>CAVWRD010000001.1:0-26980 GCA_963757315.1 uncultured Bacteroidota bacterium
CTGAATTTGTATATAGGACCGGTCCCGCAATACTGAAATAATGATACTCACCAGTTTTTGAATGGATATTTCATCGGGAATCATCACATACCGGAAATGAGTGTCTCCGATATCTGTAATCCGGAATGGAAAAGTGCCTGCAGAAACTGCCCACATGGTACCGGGTACTATATTGATTACTCCGCCTGAAAGACAACCCGGTAATAATAACGAAGAGCCATTACATCCAGCCACCAGATGACTGCTTGCATATCTTTCCATCTGTTTCCTGGCTGTTGAATCCTCATGCACCGGGTATCTGAAATCTTTAATCCAACCTGGTAAAGAAGGTTTGCGCTCATCCATACCTGAAATAGCGAAATCAATACCTGGTATTTGTTCCTTCAGTTTCTCACTAAACTCGAGTATCCATTTAAACTGAAGATGTTTTCTAACCCCTTTTAAGAAATTAGGGAATATTTTCCTGGAATATCGATTGTCAACAATTTTGGGAAGAACCCGTTTCCAGAATCTGTCTGTTCTCCATATGAAAGTGAGTGTCGGAGAGGCGAGCCGCTGATCCCATTCTTCAAGAGGAAATGGCTTGATCTTCGTGTAATCTTCAATATTAAAATCGTGGGAATCTGCCTGCACAAATGATCTGCAAATAAAGACATCATTAACATCTTTCAATAACCCTTTGATCTGATGATCCAGTTTATCAAACCAGTTAACGGCATTTGCGAATGAAATATCAAATACCCATACCTGAGCAGCGCCATCCGGAACCAACCAATGCAAATGTTTCTGAACCAGAATGACCAGATCGAATTCCTTTTTTTTCAAATAATAACTTGCATTGAATAATTCATATACGGCGTGGCCGTACGTAGCATCGATTGTATTAAGAATAAGAACCGGGCGATTGCCCAGGTTTCGATTATTAAACACCTCGATAGAAATATTTTCTTCACTTTTATTATTATAAGCTTCGACCAATCCATTTAAATACCAATTCTCAAAAGGCATATTATCAACCCGGGCACCCGTTTTCGCGTTTATAATACCCGGATAAAATGCCCCTGCATTTACAGGAATCTCTGAATAGAATTTATTACCACAGTTTGAACATTTAATTTCAGTCATGCTGTGCATTCCCGTGATCAGCCAGTCGGTTGGCTGCACTTCCTTTGAACAGGAGGGGCAGGAAATTTTAAGATCAACAAATGGTTTTAACCTAATCATGACATCTCAGGTGGCTTTTGCCACACAACCCTGTTAATATAATCAGTATAAGAAATAATAATTCTCTCCACTTTATCTGAAACATTCGGCATACTGTAGTCAGCAACCAGCCTGGATTTACGCTCACCGGGTTTTAATTCGTCCAGTAAAGAAATCCCCTGGAACACACGTTCCGGATTTAGTCCAACCATCATAACCACTGCTTCCTCCATGGCCTCCGGACGTTCATGCGCTTCCCGTATATTCAAAGCCGGGAAATCCAGGATTGATGATTCTTCTGAGATGGTGCCACTGTCTGATAATACGACACGTGCTGATAATTGCAGCGCATTGTAATCGCTGAATCCAAATGGCTTGTTCATCCTTACTTCCGGGTGCAATTTTACTTTTTGGCTTTCTATCATATTGCGCGTCCTGGGGTGAGTCGACAGGATAACCGGATTATGATATTCTTCACAGAGCCTGTTCAGGATTTCAATAAATTGTTTAAAATTCCGCGGACTATTGACATTTTCTTCCCGGTGACAGCTTACCAGGAAATATTTTCTAACGTCCAGTTTCAAATCTTTTACTATCGTCGACTGAGTTATTTTGGGAAGGTAATGATGCAGAACCTCATACATCGGACTACCGGTTTTAATAATCTGATCCGGCGGAAGTCCTTCTCTTAACAAATACTCTCTTGAGATATCAGAATAGGTGAGATTGATATCTGCGATATGATCAACAATTTTCCGGTTGATCTCTTCCGGAACACGCTGGTCAAAACATCGGTTTCCGGCTTCCATATGAAAAATGGGAATCTGCTTTTTCTTTGCGGGAATTGCAGAAAGACAACTATTCGTATCCCCCAAAACCAATAAGGCGTCGGGTTTTAATTCGTCCAATAATGTGTCAATTGCAATTAATATTTGCCCGATGGTTTGTGAAGCGGTTTTACCAGCAGCGTTTAAAAAATGATCCGGTTTCCGCAGACCCAGGTCATTAAAAAATATCTCGTTCAGTTCGAAATCATAATTCTGGCCGGTGTGCACAAGAACATGATCCAGGGCGGCGGATTTATCGAGCTTGTCCAGAACCCTGGACAACCGAATGATCTCCGGCCTGGTTCCGACAACGGTTACAATTTTTAGTTTTTTCATGCGGCTGCTATTTAAACCTTTACAAAAAAGGTATCTGGGTTTTGAGGATCGAACAATTCGTTTGCCCAGAAGAGGGTGATCATGATACCCTCTCCGATATTGGTAATATTGTGCGTATATCCCGGAGGTATATCAACCACTTTTGGTGTGACGCCATTCACATCGTATTCTATAATATTTTCATCCATCACAGAACGGAACTGAATGCGGCCGGTTCCTTCAATAACAACAAATTTCTCCGTCTTCGTATGATGAAAATGATTTCCACGGGTGATACCAGGCTTGGTTGTAGATATAAAAACCTGTCCGCTGTTCCTGGTTTTTAATAGTTCAAACAGAGAACCCCTCGGATCTGTTTTTAATTCGAGGTCATATGAAAAATCATTGGTCGGTAAATAAGTGAGCCAGGTGGAATACAAGGCCTTCTCAAGAGGATCGCCCAGATTCGCTATAAATAAGGATTTTCGATTCGTTTTGAAAGACTGAATGATGGCCGCCAGTTTTCCCAGATTTATGGAAAATACCGGTTCTGCGTTTGCTTCTGTTACGCCTTCTTTCGCCGGCTTTTGCATCCCGCTGATAAAAGACCGAACGACGTCGTCGATATAAACCAGTTTGAGTTCGTACCCCGGATCTCTTATTTCAAGTGGCAGGTCATGTGTGTCATTGTAACAATAGGTTGCAACAACGGAATTATAATTTGGCCTGCACCATTTTCCAAATACGCCGGGCAGCCGATAGATGACCGCAGTTCCTTGTTTTACTTTATTATGGATATAATCTTCCGCGTCCTTTTTGCTTTTGCCATATGGATTATCCAGATCAGCCTGGACAGACGAAGAAAAAATAAGTCTGTAAGAAGACCCCGCGTTTTTCCAGTCTGTCAACAATAAAGCGGGTCAGGTCGGTATTATCTTTCTGAAAACTAACCGGATCGGGGGGCCTGTTGGTGCCGGCGAGATGAAACACAACGTCTGCCTGGTCCAACTGTTTTTCCCATGATGCCCTGTCGTTACTACGGTCCAGCCCCACAACCTGAACATTTTCCATATTGCGCAGGTGCACAAGCAGGTTTTTTGCAATAAACCCGGTGGATCCTGTAACTAAAATATTCATTTGTTGGATTTCAGTTCCTCCTGCACATAATCCAGTGAAAGCAACAGTTCCCTGGTTTCATCGACGTTCAATCTGCGGGTATTATTGGAATTATAATCATCAATCGTGGCAAGCTTTTGCTCACCTTCTGAAAAGTATTTTGAATAATTCAGATCCCTTCCATCCGTTGGAATGCGAAAGAAATCCCCCAGATCTTCTGCCTTTGACATTTCCTCGCGTGTGCAGAGTGTTTCATAGAGTTTTTCTCCATGACGGATCCCTATAATTTTTATTTCGTTGGACGCTTTAAAAATGGACTGAAGTGCAAGTGCAATATCCATGACCGTGCTTGCCGGAGATTTCTGAACAAAAATATCTCCCGGCTGCGCATGACTAAACGCAAATTCTACCAATTGTACGGATTGCGCCAGCGACATCATGAACCTCGTCATGGTAGGTTCGGTAATGGTAATGGGTTTATTTTCTTTGATCTGTTTAATGAATAAAGGAATAACCGATCCACGGGAAGCCATTACATTACCATAACGGGTTGCGCAATAAACATTGCCTGTTCCGTTCAGTAAACGTGACTTGGCAACCATGAGTTTTTCCATCAGGGCCTTGGTTAGCCCCATCGCATTGATCGGATAAACTGCTTTATCAGTGCTCAATACAAT
Organism: uncultured Bacteroidota bacterium; assembly: GCA_963757315.1. Taxonomy (GTDB): domain Bacteria; phylum Bacteroidota; class Bacteroidia; order Chitinophagales; family Chitinophagaceae; genus Puia. Next base: position 4,139 of record CAVWRD010000001.1, read on the forward strand.
CACGCGCTTTACATTATTTTCCCAGGCCGCCTGCAGTACATTTTCTGCGCCCAGGATATTTGTACGAACCGCTTCCATGGGATAAAATTCGCAGGAAGGAACCTGTTTGAGTGCCGCTGCCTGAAATACATAATCCACACCAATCATTGCATTATTGATACTGTTGAAATCCCGTACATCACCGATATAATATTTGATCGTATCGTTTTTGTATTCGAGACGCATATCGTCCTGCTTTTTCTCATCCCGGCTGAAAATCCGGATTTCCTTTAACCCCAGTCCCAGAAATTTCTTTAACACGGCATTGCCAAATGATCCGGTACCTCCTGTAATTAGTAAGATTTTGTTTTTGAAAATTTCGGTATTACTCATTTTTACAAATAATTATTTTCTTTTATAAAGACCAATGATCCAGTAGTTTTTTTCTTCTTTTGGCCAAAATAATTTCGGCAAACCTGTAAAATATGAAATCAGACTGCGATGGGAAGTTTGTACCGCATTTGTATTTTGTTTGTTTACGTCTTTCGGAACCTGATTTTCAATTGTCTTATAACCACAAATAGGGCAAATGGGTGACCTCCATACACGAACGTGCTCAGGATAAAAAAGCTTTGTAAACTGATAATGACCTTTGTAAAATACCTGACTTCCTGTCTTTTTTGTCAGAATGCATTCAAAGTTATGCCCGGCAAGTAATTGTCGAATTGATTCGTCAGAAAATTTTCGCAAATGAAGATCTGCATTAAAAAGGCTTTTACATTGCGGGCATTGAGTATGATTTTTTTCCAGATTTTCATCGTATGGTACGCTGATAATTACATATTTATTTGAAATTCTTACGAGTTCAGATAGTGCTTTTTGAAAAACTCCGACGGGCAGATGCTCAATCACTTCCAGACAGGTAACGCAGTCAAAGGAATTATCAGGCAATGGAATATCAGCAATATCACCTTCTTTATTTTCTGTTTTAACATATTTCAATGCCGATTTACTCCGGTCAATTGCAAAAAGATTCAGGTTCGGAATTTCCTTCTGAAGGTAATTTACAAATACCCCGTTCCCACAGCCAATATCTACCAAAGAAGTCGTATCAGGCGGGATCAAGGATGCCGTTTCTTTGATGCGTTTAATATTTCCTTCATCCTGTAAAGCTTCTCCTTCCCAAAATCGCTCAGATTCATAGTATTCCTCTTCGAAACTTTTCATGCTAATGACTTCGATTATTTAAAATTAAAATATCAGGCTTTGTTTGCATTCGCTATGCTATAAACTTTATTTATCTGACGTCCGATGATGTCTCTGTCTAATTTCTGCCTGACCAGTATCCGGTTATGAGCCGCAGCTGTATCTACCAAATCATCTTCCAACAATGCTCTTGTAATTGCATCTGCAATATTATTTTCATCGGTGGGAACAGTTAATATCCCATTGAGTCCATCATCAATCCAACCTTCTGTGATTGCCGTATTGGATTGTATAGGAAAAGATCCAAAAGCCATCGCTTCCAGCATCGTATTCGGCACCCCGTCGAACAGATTATTCGTTATTGAAATTCTTGAACGGGAAGTAAGCGATAATAAATCTTTGTATCCCAGTTCATTCGTGACTTTTAAATTAAATTCTTTCCCGTTTTGAATTTCTCTGACCAGTGGCAACAGATCTTTACTGCAGCTATAAATGATTACTTCATGGTCCTTTAGCAAGGTCTTCATACTACGCATGGCTTTTAATACTGCGCTGGCATATCTTCCATGGCCCTCATATCCCTTCAGAATAATACTCCTTCTTGATGAAGGAGGAATTCCCGAATCCAAAGAATCAAATAACTCAAAGTCGGGACTACCACCAACAGAAGGAATGATTGCATCCTTATTTCTGAAGCCCAGTTCGTAAGCTATCTTGGCATCTCTCTCGCCCTCTGCTATCAGCACATTCACACGGGACATCAATCTTTTCATTTGCTCTTTATGATCAGGAGATCGCATGAAATATTGCAGATCGATTCCCCAGGTTGAATGAACCCAGCCAGGATTATTATTGCGATTCAATATTTTACTCACAAGGTATCCCGCCTGTTGCGTTTCCATGCTATGAATGATATCAGGCTGAACGAGTCTGATCGTTTTTTTTAACGCCTTCTGTAATATAGTATTGACCCGTACTGTAATTCTTCGTGATATGGATTCGCCTGTTAATTTTTCAATCGTTTTAAATAAACTGGACGGGTTTTTAAAAACCAACCCTTTCAACTCATCATTTTCCATTTGAGGCAACTGCCAGACTGTAACATTTTGAATGAGGGGATGTAATTGCCTGAAAGGAACGGAAGGGAAAAGATGCACTTCATACTTTTCGCGATCGAGCTGCCAGATCCACCTTGCCGTGTGTATACTATCAGAAAATGCTACAAACAATATTTTTATTCGCTTATTATTCATTTAAATCAACGCGCCGGAATTCGATCACCCCTTCACAGCATTTGTTCTAAATTTCAGCGAATTGATAAAATAACGAATTAAAAACTTAAACCACTTTAAATCAAAGTCAAACTTAAAAGCTTTATAAGTCCAATAAAATATACCCTCAGATCTTTTTGAACTTAATAAGTTAAGCAAATGAATATAATGTTGCTTTGCCCCAAGCCTTAATAAGCTTTTATCTTTTTCCGGGAAATTGTTGATTAGAACAGTATAAGTATTAATAATGTCTTTAAGATTATTTTCTTTACCCCTACTAATCCAAACTCCATCATTATGCATTCTATAAACAGACATTAGTTCATCAACATTGTAAATAGGTCCAACTTTTGTCAATAGTAACCAAAGAATCCAATCACCCATTTTGCATTGAGAATACCATTCTGGAATTTTAATGATGTTTCTATATACGACGGAACATGTATGAATACTATTTCCTTTCATGAAATCATCAAATGAAATCTCATTCTTCTTTCCAAATACTGGTTTAAGCTCATCTCCATTCTTTTCAAAAACATTACTGCTACATCCTGCATAATTTATATTTTCCTCCAGGATGTCTATCTGTTTTTGTAATTTATTTGGATCTACCCAAAAATCATCGCCATCACATAATGCTATATATTTTGAAGTGCAAGCTTTAAATAAAAGTTCGCTATTTTCATGAGCACCCAAATTTTTTTCACGAAAAAAAGGGAATATTTTATCAGGATATTCAGATTGGTACCTAAGTATTATTTCTTTTGTATTATCGGTTGAACAATCTTCCCCTATAAACAATCTGTATTTAAAGCTGGTTTTTTGATTAATGACACCTTCAATCGCTTGAGAAATGAATTTCTCATGATTATAAGCACACATTGGTATATCTACAAGGAATTCCGGACTCGTCATTGCAACTATTCTAAAACGATCAATTATCTAATTTGATCATCGGAATTATCAGTTATTTTCTAACACGGCAACTCCAAATCCGTATTGACCGAAATTATTACCGCAATAAAACATGTATATCTTATTATTAAGTTTAATTACATGCGGGTAACATACCATCTCAGAATCCCATCCAGCTTCTGATATTGTTAAATCGCTCATCTCATCAGCGCGAATCCAATCAACATAATTTTCCCCATATGCATAACCGATTCTATATCCATTATCCTTATTTCTGAAATTCAAACCATGACGATAAGAAAAGAATATATGGTTTTTATTATTTATCCTTATAAATGATGCACTTGTCTGACACTCCTTGGGAACTTTGGTAGGAATAACCTGCCTGTTATTATCAGTCCAGTGTATCCCATCCTTTGAAGTCGCAAATCTTGTAATATATATTGATTCATAATGCCCATCCAATAAGTTCCATTCTGTTCCAGCATTGTACCACATGATAAATTCTCCGTTGTCAAGCTTCATAGTTCGTGGGCATGCTTGTAAATACGGATAGTTAAATACGGCACCCATTATGGGTCCTTTTGAATATCGCTCAAATGTCTTACCATTATCTTTACTAATAGCCAGCCCATTTGACCACTTATAAGGTACGGAATGCATACGAGTCCATCCAACGTAATAAAGCCATATTTCTTTCCTATCGTTTAAGTTTAATACTGATCCAGGCATGATACCAAATTCATCAAAATCTCCGGGACCACCTAATTGCAAAACTGGCTTATCAGAAATTCCGATAAACTTAAATGGCTCGTTCAATTCAAAATCTGCAAATGCCGTATTACTTACACAGTTCCCAAACTCATCCCTTTCTGGTCGGCATGTAAAATATATTCTTAGTCTATCTTCCAATACCAGGACATTCGGATTCTGGGAATAATGATTCATCCAGTTTGTCCTATGCTTTGTGGGGTCGAAAATCTGGCCCAGTTTTTTCCATTGCAGCATTTTCCTAGGAATTCTTTTTATTTAATTGGTCTTCAGCAGCTTTCTTAACGATTTCATCTAGCCATTCAGACATTCCTTTGCCGGATCTATTTCTTGCTTCTTGTGCTAATTTCTTCGTTTCTTCAGAAATGCCCTCGAGATTGCCAAAATATCTGGTCCAATGAGTGCCGCCACGTTCGCTCGAATGGGAATATGATAATCGGCCTCCGGTTCGCCTTGACCTACCGTGAATTCCAACATAAAAAATGCCCCCATCATTATCCATTCAATTTTTACTTCTCTGGCTTCAATCGGTATATGAATAAGCGGGATTTCATATTTAAAAAGAGGATTTGAATTCATCATGATTTTGCCAAAATTTGTTTCTCTTAACCAAGGTCCCATACTTTCATCACCAACCAATACTTTTCCACCGGGTTTCACTACTCTGGACAGTTCAGCCAAACATCTTTTAACATCTGAGAAAGTACTTATTCCCCCGAAATGATACGCCGCATCAAAATAATTGTCTCCAAAGGAATACAGCTTCCATTTGCGATAGAGAACTTAATAATGTGTTTGTAATTTTCTAATCGGATTAAACGACTTCTTCAGAAAACTTGGCGATAATTCCTCTACAAAAAATAAGTCCCCTTTTACCCAATTTCTTTGCCACAAATTCAGCACCTCTTCCGTCCCCCGCACCAATTTCTAATACTATTGAGTCCTCTCTCAAATTCAATCGATTAGTCATGTTTGTTCTGACGTCGCTTTCATTCCACTTGAATGTCCAGAAAGGAAAGGAAGCAAACTTCTCATATTCAGCAGCCAACTTCTCATACGTTAATCTGGTTGCCTCATCAATATTGGCTAGTTCCTTTGGCCAGGTAAAATCAGGGATACCTGCATTGATATTAAATTCATGCTTGTTATCACATTTTAACTGGCCTTCTATAATAATTCCATCATTATCTTTTTCATTTGTCAACACAAAAGAGGATAAACAAACTGGGCATTTATATATTTTAATGTCAGCTAGCTTCATGATTTCTCGTTTTGTTGAAAATAGATAAGAAATTATATGAACGTATAAACTTAAAACCTAAATGTTCAGCAGTTTTTAAAGATCCCAGATTGTCCTCAAAACAATCCCAATTCGCAGTAATTCCATTATCAAGACAATAATCTACAAATCTGCCAACAACCAATTTTGCAAACCCTTTCATTCTGAAATCTGGTAATGTAGCAACATCAATTTCGGCAACACCATTTTCCACGCAGGCGGAATAACATACTGAAACTGGTAAACCAATTTAGTTATTTAGGATAAATCCAAACCATTCTCCAAAAAATCAGTTTTTGAATTCCAGAATTTATTGTCCAATGAAAGATTGAAGACGGACAGATTTTCAAAATTGTTTCAGGTTGATCTGTAAATGTAAATCTAGGAAGTATAGAATACGCCGGTAATAGTTGTCCGTTCGAAAATTTCAACTGGACTCTTTTCCGGAGTCTAGTGTTTATCCTGTCAGAATTTTCTTTGCTAATACGTATCAATTCTTGCGTTGCATCATATAAGTGGAAATAATCCGGCAGTTGATCCCATTGAATAAAGAAATCCAGTATCTGTTGATAATCGATATCTACTTTAAAAGTCAAATAGGAAAATCCAGATTTATGAATAATAAAATAAATCCCATCATCAGAAAACACCCTCCCTTCCTGTAATCCTATTAATACTGAATTAATCAACGGGAATGGAGTATTGCTTATGCCGAAATTCGAATTTTTTATTTCGCTAAACACCATTTATAAAAAAGAAATTAGAATTCGCAAAAATTGATTGCTGGTAAGTCTTAATGGTTTTGTGACTCAGCAATAACAACTTTATCTTCCTCCAGATTTTTAGTAATAAGAGTATTGGCACCTAAAAAACAGTTTTTCCCAATAGTTACACTATGACCTATTGTGGCATTTACCGCCATAAATGTGTTGGCGCCAACTTGTACATTCCCGGAAATATTACAACCCGAGGTTAACCAGCAATTATCGTGAATTATTGAATGGTGTGCCACCATTGCACCGCTCCAAACGAAAACATTATTATTAAACTGGGTACAGGGATGAACAATTGCAGGTGGCATAATAAAACAATTCCAGCCAAATGTCACATTGGAAGGTATATGACATAAAGGACTTATAATCGAAACAAGGGAATATCCCTTTTCAATCGCTTCGGCACATTTCTTTTCTCTTAAGCGGTTTAAATCATGATATCCCACTGCAATGAACATGTCATAGTCAGAAGGAGGAAATTTCTTTTCGATTTCCTGGAATGATACGATTGGCAGCCCATTAAAGGTCTCAGCATTTATAAAACCAGCATCTGCACAAAAGGCTGCAACGTCAAAACTGCATTCCGAAGACGCATAGTAGAATATCACATCAGCTATTTTACCTACCCCGAAAATGACCAATTTCTTTTTCATATTATAAAGAAGCTAATTGTTTTCGATCTATTTTACCATTTGCATTTTTTGGAAGCAGGTCCGAATATTGATAACTCTTGGTATCATATAAGGTGGCAATAAAATTTTTATATCATTTAATACCTTAGCCCTATTAATCGTTTTATCAGAAACACTTATGAATGCTTTTATCTGGCCTAATTCCGGATTTATTTTTTCGTATACAACTCCTGCTTCATTAATGTAAGAAAGTGTGCTGAGGGCCGCTTCTATTTCTTCAAGTTCTATTCGGTAGCCCATATGTTTAACCTGGTTATCAACCCGGCCCTTGAAATGAAGGTATCCGTCGGAAGTTTTTAATACTATATCTCCCGTTTTATACATCAATTGATAAAAATGACTTTTGGGATTTTGAACAAAGGACATCGCTGTCCGTTCCGGATCATTGTAATATCCCATGCCAACACAGGGTCCAATTAACGCAAGTTCCCCAAGATCTGAATTATCTTTATCCAGAGGCATGATTTCATATCCGAAATTATTTGCAATATTACCCAAAGGCGCAAGTTCGTTCATGTTTCAAAATCCGAAGATGATATCGTATAAGAGGAACAGATGCAGGTACATTCTGTTGGTCCATATACATTGTATAGCGTCATCCGGTCTCCAAACATTTCATACAATTGCTTTAGCTTATTTTTTGGAAAGCCTTCACCACCAAACGAAATTCGTTTAATCGTTTTGAAATCTTCTTTTTTAAGTGATTTAGTTGTAAGCAAGTAAACTAGAAGAGAAGGGACAGAAAACCAAATGGTACAACCAGAATCATTAATAGCCTTCACGAGCTGGCCTGCATTCTTTACAAGATCATGGCTCAGGGGCACAAGCGTCGTTCCATTAAAAATGGAGGTATAAAAGTCAAATACTGAATTATCAAAATAAATGGGATTGGCATTTGTGAAAATATCATCCCTGGTTACCTGAAATGTTTCTTTTCCCCACTGAATAAAATTAAGGAGATTATTATGGCTCATTAAAGCGCCTTTTGGAAATCCTGTTGAGCCGGAAGTGAACATAATGTAAGCAGGATTACTTCCATTTACCTCAGTTATCCCGGGCCATTTTTCTTTGCTGTAAGTACTGAATTGTGTTTGAAGATCTTTATCCGTAAGATTATATGATTGAATGCAAGGCAAAAGTTCAGTAAAGAAGTGTTGAATATCCGGTGTTTCCTGGTCAAAAAAAACGGCCTTTGGCTGAGAGTTCTTAATGATCTTTTCAATTCTTGGCCAGGGACTGCTTACATCCAGGTTAGTATATATAATTCCTGTTTTTAAACAGGCCAGCATCAAAGAAAATGCATAAACTGATTTTTCATTGAATATGGCAACTACTTCCCCTTTCAGAATATTCTTCTCCGATAAAAAACCGGCAATTTGATTGGACATATGATCCAACCACGCATAATCATAAGTTTCCCCTTCCGGATATCGCAATGCATGTTTTGATGCATTTTTTTCAGCAACATTCTGAAAAGCAATACCTAAATTATATTGATAATTCATGACCCCGGCTAAATTGTCAATCCACCGTCAACAGCAAGGGTTTTACCGTTGAAGTATTCATTTTGAATAATAAATTCCACTGCAGATAATAGTTCTTCAAGCTCTCCCAATTTTCCCAGGGGAATGGCTTTTTGCCATTTTTGCAACATATGCTCATTCAGACTTTCTCTGGTTGAAGGAGTATCAAAAAAACCGGGAGCTATTGACACAGCCCGGATCTTAAACATGCCTAATTCCTTACTCCATGTTTTTGCAAGCGCTTCAACTGCTGCCTTGGTAGCCGCATAAGCAGATTGTCCTACATTTCCCTGCGCAGAAATAGAGCTTATATTGATGATAACTCCCTTCTCTTTTTTCTGAATCATTTGTTCAACTACATTGGAAGTTATATAGAAGACTGCGTTCAGATTCAGGTTTATTACTTTATTCCAATTTTCTATGCTGTGTTTTTTGTCTCCTTTCGATAAAAGATTTACCAATGGTTCGCTATGGATAATCCCTGCATTATTAATACAAACATTAATTCCTCCGTGCTTTTCAAATATTTCACGGATTATACCTGCCACGGCTACTGGATTAGTAACATCACATTCAAATGCTATTAATGAGGGATGCGTAGGGAGTGCATCAATTAACTGTTTGTTATTATCAATGACAATAATTTTGGCAGCTTTCCCAATCAAACCCATCGCAAGGAATTGGCCAATGCCCCTTCCGGCTCCTGTAATTAATATCTTAGCCTCGTTTACTTTCATTTATAATTCCTTTCCTTTTGAAATGATTACTTTTTTAACATCACCAACCGTTTGCATATCTGCTATATCATCACCAGTAAGTTCTATTTCATAAGTACCCTCGAGCTTAGTTATAAAAAACATATGGGTTAAAGAATCCCATTCTTCCAAGCTTAGCAATCTTGTTTCATCTGTAAGTTGAGACTCTTTTGCATTGAAAGACTCCACCAAAATTTTATATAATCGCATTCGTATTAATTTTTTTAACAAGCGTATATTGGTCCAATAACTTTTTTATCTCCTCAACATTAACAAACATGAATACATCTATGATGGATAGAGAAGGAATGAAATCAGTTTTTTGAAATTGATCATAAGCAACATCGTCCATTTTTATAAAATCAAGAACAATATTTTCAGAATGAAACCTTTCGTTATCATACATCACCATTCCATTGATCGGATTAATATAGTGATCTGCTTTTAGCATTTTACATATATTCACGATCTTATCCTGTCCGCTTTGAAGTTCGGAAGATCTATATTCCAGGTCACTTGACTTCAAAAATTGGGCGGTAATACCCAACAGCGCGGAAATCGATTTAACACTATCCGCTGTTAGTTCGCTAATAGAAGAATATTCTTTTGCATTTAAAAAATCATCCAACCATTCATAAAAAAAAGTAAAGCAAGGTGCTTTTTTATAGTTCACCTCAATCAATCTCAAGAAATCAGTTCTCCACTTCCCGAAATCTGAAATTTCTATTTCATTGATCAGTTTATTTTGACTTGCCTTTATCAATGGGATTGTAAATCTAACGGCATCACTATTTATTAAAATCCGATTGCGATTAATCCATCCCTTGTTAATGAAATTTACATCATCAAAGAAAACAAAGCTATCAACAGCTTGTACGAGTTGATAGTACCCCAAGTAAGGAAAAATATAAGGCTGCATTACAGCAATCGTCATTTCAATGTGCCTTTAATCACACCGGCAATCAATTCAATATCCTGTTGCTTTAATCCAACATATAATGGAAGACAAACTACCCTATTACTGATACTTTCAGAAATCGGGCATGAATAATTTAAGAAAGCTGTTTGAGGTACTTTATTTAATGAAGGATAAAAGTACCTTCTGACATTTATTTCTTTCGCCGCAAGGTTTTCCCTGGCTTTTAACATTAGTCTTTCATTCTCAAACACTACAGGGAGATAAGCATAATTGTATTCGAAATCTACTATCTGATAAGTGGGTCTTACTATCCCTTTTGGAAGTACAGAATCGTATATCTCCACTATTTTCTTTCTTTCCTTTATAATCGAAGCGACTTTTGGTAAAATCGTTAACCCCATCGCAGCATGAAACTCAGAGTTTTTCCCGTTGATACCAACGGAATAATAATCGTCGCTTACATGACCAAAACTTCTATATAATAAAATTTTGCGCGCCAATTCTATACTGTTGGGAATGATGCAACCACCTTCAACAGAATGAAAAAGTTTTGTTGCATGAAAACTACAAGTAGAAATATCTCCATTGTCTAATAGTGACTTTCCCTTAAAGGAGCAACCAAATGCATGAGCTCCATCATAGATCACTTTTAGATTATGCTTTTTTGCTATGCTTTCTATTTTTTCTATATCACATGGCAATCCATAAACATGTGTAGCCAATATCGCTTCTGTATCTTCAGTAATTGCTTCCTCAATCTTATCAGCATCAATGCAAAAAGTGTCCGCGTTTATATCGACAAAAACGGGTTGGCATCCTTCCCATAAAATGGCATTGACAGTCGCGACGTATGAAAATGGTGTTGTGATGACCTGTTTTTTAATCTCCAATGCTTTTAAAGCGATTTGAAGGGCAATTGTCCCATTTGTACAATAGAATAGTTCATTTACTTGAATGTGATCCTTTAATCTTTGTTCTAGCTCTTGAACCAATTCGCCATTGTTGGTAATCCACTCTTTATCCCATGCCCGCTTGAGAATGTTTATATACTCATCAAAGGGTGGTAAAAATGTTTTAGTAACGTTAATCATTTAATTTACTTTGGCAAATAAAATACTCTCTTCCTCATGAATACTACAATGAGAAAAATAAAATTGATACTCAGGAACAATCTCCTTAATCAATTGCGGAATTCTTTCAAAATCATCTGCACTATGGTAAAGAGCGATGGCCAGCTTAGGTTTAAATCGCTTAATTGTTTCAATTGCGCCTTTCAAAGCATTCATTTCAGCTCCTTCAATATCCATTTTTATAAAATCTATCCTATTCAACCCTTGTAACCTTACGACTTCATCAATGTTCACGGTATAGCTCTCTCCATCCAGATCATTAGACGGAACCATACTCACTTTACTTCCAGGTCCAAAATCTTTAAAATATATCTTCGTCGTTGAATCCTTCCAAAGAGGGTTTTTAATTAATCCAATCCTTTTCCCTAGTTGCTCATTTAGTGAAATATTCTTCTCAAATATGTTAATATTATTTGGAATAAATTCAAAACTAAAAACTCTTCCATCATTCCCAACTTCATTTGCAAAATACAAAGCAGTATCTCCCCAGCATCCTCCCCCATCAATCACATAATCACCGTTTTCGGCCTTGATAACTGTTCCATTTTTGTTGTATTCATATTGTTTAATAACAAAATCTGTCAAAATACCACCAGGAGTAAAATAAAATTGGATTGGAAAGTTAATTTTCGAAAGATTCATTCTATTTAACGAAATATGAAGGAAATGTGGATTTAAAGAATCGGACTTGTCACTTAATTCTTCTAGTGATTTGAGTTGTGCCCAATAATCTGGAGTATTAAGTGGCAATTTAACTTTCTTATACCCTAAAATTTTATAAGCCAAAACCTGTAACAACAATTTCTTATCATTTTCTGAAACCAGATTATTATACAAATATTCGAGTTTATTAACCTGAAGAGAATTTGAGATCAAACCCTGTATAGTAGTCATGTGATAATAACCACGTTTATTCAATAACTTTTGGATTTTGGGGCGAATTCCAACCTTATTTCCAGGTTCATTTATTCCAAATCTTGTATAATCCCAATTGTCTTTGTAATTATTATATAAGTTAGAAAAAATCTCTTTTTTTGCCTCCTCTATAAAACTCATAGATATTTAATTATTTACTAAGACCATTCAAAGGAAGGTCTCACAAATCCAGGAAATTTTCCCAACCAGCCTATATCCCTTACAGGCTCATATCCTTCAATAATAAGAGATTCTTTTACTTCAAGAATAGGTTCGGAATTTGTAACCGCCATGATATCTATCGTATAGATATTATCATTTAAAAAATTCGCTGGTATCTTACATCTTAAATCAACATTGCCTCTAGAAAATATTTTACTCTCAGAACAGGTGGCAAAAATATTTGTTCCGTCTGGAGCATTAAAAAATAGATTTATATTTATCGGGGTAGATATTTCTATATTGGTAAAATTGACCTTAATGACTATGGGTTCATTGATATAAAACCCACCCTGATCATTACCATTCTCCATTTCAATAGAATTTATACGAATTCTATAGTTGCCGGATAATCTACTTTCTGCACCAAATTCAGTTCTGGTAGAGGGTGAAAAAAGTAATTGATAATTATTTACAACTTTATTTATATCTCCGCTTGAAAAAACTTTCCCATTTTTTAGGAATAATCCTTTTGTACAAAGGCTATTAATTGCAGTCATGTTATGGCTCACAAATAAAACAGTCCTGCCGCCTTCACTCACATCTTTCATTTTACCAAGCATTTCTTTTGAAACTCTGCATCACCGACAGCCAACACTTCATCGACGATTAAAATTTCAGGTTCCAGGTGAGCCGCAACTGCAAATGCAAGCCGCACATACATTCCGCTGCTGTATCGTTTCACCGGCGTATCCAGAAATTTTTCAACTTCCGCAAAATGCCACAATCTCATCAAATTTTTTTCTGATCTCAGCACGTGCCATCCCCAGGATAGCACCGTTAAGAAATATATTTTCCCTGCCCGTGAGCTCCGGATGAAAACCCGTTCCTACTTCAAGCAAACTGGCAACTCTTCCTCGAATTGTTATTCGACCACTTGTGGGGCTCGGTGATCCGGCTCAGGACTTTTAATAGAGTGGATTTACCTGCTCCATTGCGACCTATGATACCTAGTCTGTCGCCTGCATTCACTTCGAAATTGATGTCTCTGCAAAGCGAAAAAATCTTCATTGCTCTCAGATAATCTTATTTTGCCCTTTCCGACTATACTTTTAACCTTGTTCGTCATTACTATCACGTAAGGATTGATAACGTTCAGTCGTTTCATGCGAAATGATAAATTTTTTAGAAACATTTTCTACTTTAATAATCGGTTCAGGCATACGAATTAAATATTGTCTGCAAACGTCTTTTCCGTTTTTCGGAAATAACGAATACCGATATAACAAAACAGAAGTATCACTAAGCAGGAAACCATAAATCCTGGCCAATACATTTTCTGTTCCCCAAGTATGCTCCAACGAAAACCATCAATAACACCTACCATGGGATTCAATGAATACAACAAGCGCCATTTTGCCGGTACCACGGAACTGCTAAAACCTACCGGAGAAACATAAAGTCCAAACTGAACAATGAATGGAATGATATAACGGAAGTCACGGTACTTTACATTGAGTGCCGTAACATATAGACTGATTCCGAAAGAAGCAAGAAAAGCAAGAATGATAAAAAATGGTAAGAAATATAATCTGCCAGGGAGGTAAAAAATGATACCAGAGAAATAATACCAGCATCAGCATAAAAGAAATGGCAAAATCAACCAGGCTCACAATGACCGAACTCGCCGGAATGATCATACGTGGAAAATAAATTTTGGTAATCAGGTTCGTATTACTCATCAGGCTGCTGCTTGCTTCAGACAATGCATTCGAAAAAAATTGCCAGGGCAGCATGGCCGCATATACCATAATCGCATAAGGTGCTGCACCTTCCGTAGGAAGTTTTGCGACCGTCCAAAAATAATAGTGAAAATGATCATGGTTAGCAGGGGCCGAAGAATACTCCATACTGCTCCTATCACGGTTTGCTTATAACGTACTTTAATATCCCGCCAGCTCAGGATATAAAACAATTCCCTGTATAACCAGATGTCCCTCCAGTAATTTTTTTCTGTTCTTCCAGGTTCAATAATGAGTTCCGGCAAGTCGATTTTTATGTCCGACATTAATTTTTTGAAAGTTTATTTTTCGCATTCACTGATTACCCAAACCATTTACCCCACCACCTGCCAACCTGTTTATGAATCGGAAGCATTTTCTTTTTAGCCGGTTTTTCAAAATACCCGGATTCAATACCATATCCATAACCACCATAATATCCATAACCGCCATAGTATCCGCTATAATAACCGCCTTCCAGTTTCACGTCATTCAATATGAGACTGAGTCCCGGAAGTTTTTTATCCTGGTAGAGATCTTCAACCAGTCTCAAAATTTTACGATAGGTATGACCCATTCTGATCACAAATAAAGTACAGTCTGCATATTTACCCAGTGAAATGGAATCACTCACCAGGCCAACAGGCGCGGTATCCATGATGATCACTTCGAAATTTTCTCTGGCTTCCGCCATCAGATCATCCAGTTTTGGATCCAGTAAAAGTTCTGCCGGATTGGGAGGAATAGGACCACATGGAATTACATATAGTGAATCAAAACCAGGAACCTGCATTACGATATCACTGAACTTCGCACGTCCGATAATATAATTCGTAATTCCCATTTTACGTTTCATACTCAGGGCTTCCATCACTTTGGGTTTACGGATATCAAATTCCATGATAACCGTTTTCTTTCCGCTCAGTGCCAGCACCGATCCCATATTGATACTTACAAAAGATTTGCCTTCTCCGCTAAACGAAGAAGTAACCAGGATGGATGGATTCTCTTTTTTAACCGTCATATATTTGAGGTTACTTCGGAGGATCCGGAATTGTTCAGCTACAAAACGTCTGCTGTTTCTTAAAACAACCAGGGACGATTCATCATCCGAGTGCCCGATTTCTCCAAGTATGGGAGCATGGGTGCGCTTTTCCACATCTATCCGGTTGTTTACTTTATCTCTTAATAATTCCTTGAGTGCAATCACCCCGACAGGGATCAGTAAACCGAAGATCAGGTATGTGCTGTAGGTTTTACTTTTTTCAGGACTGATAGGATTACCGGATGCCAGTGCGGGTTCAACAATCGTGGAATTTGAAACGGTTGATGCAGAGGAAATGGAAGTTTCCAGTTTCTTCTGAAGCAGGAATGAATACAATTCTTCCAGTATTTTTTGCCGCCTTGCTACATTTCCCAACTGCAGCGTTTTGCCCGGCATGGATCGCAGTTTGCCCACCACCGTTTCATTTTGCTGGATCATTTTATTGCGCGCAATCGCATATCCGTTCTTGATATTATTCAGCGCTTCCGACATATCCCTTCTGATTTTCTCCAGGGTTCCGTCGAAGGACTGGATTAACGGGTTGCTGGGAGTTGTCGTTTTTAAGTTATTGTCCCTTTCCAGCTGCAGCGTATTATATTGACTGATCCTGGCGGCCAGTGCAGCATCTTCTATTCCCATATTTACAGGAACCGTTTCATGAATGTTTTTCCGGTCATTAATATAGTTCTGAAGATAATTGGCTACGGCTATTTTCACATCCATGGCATCAATGCTCGTCTGCCCCGTTTCGGCATTCGTTAAATAAGATTTGGATTGTTTTTCTTCGTCAAATACATCATTGTTTACCCGGTAACTCCTTACATTTCCTTCCATGCTGTCCAGTTGTGCTTCCAGCGTATCCAGGTTCCTCTTAATGAAATTCAGGCTGTTGGTGGAAATCTTGTTTTTATCTTCTATGTTCAGTGAATCGTACACATTCATGAGTGCATTCAAAAAATCTGTGCCCAGTTCGGGGCTCTCGGAATGAAATGAAAGTTCCAGTATAGTGGACTGGTCGTTTGCCTGGGCAATTTTTACTGCGCCCAGATACTCATTGGCCACATCAGCTGCAGATTTGTGGGAGCAGTAAAATGACGTGCTTGCAAAACTTTTGAGATTGATCGCCAGGTTCCGGATCAGCACAATTTTATTTCCGGATTGGTTCAGCAGTTCGCCGAAATTATGTGTCACCGTTTCTTTTCCGATTCTGAATTGCTGATCGTTCAAAATATTTATCTGAAATCCAAAATCTCCACCTCTTACACCGGTTTCAATAATATCCACTCTAAAGGGAGACTCAGGATAAAGTAAGCTGGTTCTCACTTTCCCGATATTATAATATCGGGTTGTAAGATGTATATTATTCACAACCCTTTGCAAAACGGGGCGGGAAGTTAATATTTGAATTTCATTGCTGAGGTTTTCTGTGCCGGGTGTCATCAACATGGCATCGAACCGATCACCCTTGCCTCCTGAAGATTCCTGATTTTTGATCAGCATGGAGGACTTCACTAAATAGATGGGTGTTGTATACCGGATCTTCAGCCAGGCAAGCACCAACGCCAATGAGTTCCGCAAATAATAACCCAGGGAATGAACTTAAGGTTTTTAAGTACAAATTCCCTTGGCCCGAGTTTCCAGGAAATATCGTTGGAATTCTGTTCCGGATGATTCAGGCCATTTGAAGCTTCAGGCATATATTTTTAGTTTCCTCAATGATGAAAAATACTATACACAACCGTAAAAGTAGAAATAACAGCAAGTGCTATTGATATATTACGGGCAGTAACAACATCGGTCGCGGCAGCTTTTTTCTTGGTTGGTTCAAAAATAACAATATCGTTTTGCTGCAAATAAAAATAGGGGGAAGCCATAATTTCAGGTTTTCTGAGATCCAGTCTCGCAAATTCACGTTTATTATTGTTTTCCCTTATTATAAATACACTGTCCCTTCTTGCATAAACAGTGAGGTCGCCGGCCATTGCAATCGCTTCCAGAATATTTATGCGTTCGCCGGGTATAGAAATGATTCCCGGACGACTCACTTCGCCCATCATCGTAAACTTATAATTCAAAAACCGGATACTGTAGTATGGATTTTTGAGAAAGGGTTCCAGTCTTGCATCCAGGGTATCCTTCAATGCTGCTTTGGTTAATCCTTCTACTTTTATTTTGCCCAGACCCTGAAATACAATTTCTCCATCCACGTCCACCTGGTATCCGGGCGCAGCCGGTGCAGCTCCCGCAACGGATGTACCGCCGCCGGAAGATCCACCAATGGAAGAGGTTGAAGTTGTTATCAGGGACTGATTATAAATTTTAGTGGCTTCGGGGTTATCGCTGAATACAATAATGCTTAATATATCGCCCTTTCTGATTACGGGTTCTACAGGATTTATTACACTCAGTTTCGCCGTATCAAATTTTCCTTCCATCAGTATCAGATCCTTGGTAGTACCACAGGAACTTTGAGTTAGTATTATCCACAAACCCAGAATTGCGAGTAGAAAATTTTTCATCAAAGGGAAACGATGCATGTTTAGTGTGTAAGGGTTGACAAATTCTTTTTATCGATCGACGCGATGAGCGAATAACCAATACTCTCAATAACAACTTTTACTTTATTTCCTTCTATCTTGATTATTCTGGCTTCATGGTCCATAAATAATCCCTGACGGATAGTTACCCTTCCGTCTTCTTTCAACTGGATCGGCTCGGCAAACACATTTTCGTACTCATTCAAAAATTTGCGAATGGTCTCAATTTCTTTCACTGGTATAATGGCCGGCTTACCCTGCCAGTAAACAAAGTTCATTACTCCTGCGGTTAATCGCACTTTCGATTGGTCTTCCGTAGTCACTTTAGCAAATACATATGATTTAAACAGCGGTTCTTCCACTATTTTCATCCGGTCACTCCATTTTTTCCTTACCTTATTCAGAGGGCAGTAGGATTCGATTTTCTTTTCAGAGAGTAAGGAATGCACTTTTTTCTCCCAACGGGGCTTGGTATAAATAGCGTACCAATGAGATATTAACGCTGACAAGATAAATTCATTTTAAATAAATACCGAAATCTGGCTTTGGGGCAGAGCTTCGCCACCTCAGTCACATGCAGTTTTTGTAACCGGTTAATTTTCAGAATAATATTCTTTCGCTCCCCACTACTACAAATCCTGTTCCCGCCCCAAAATGCAAAGGGCGCAGACAGCCCTTAATGATGACTTTCTGCACCCTCCCAAATATTTTCTAATTCCAGATGTATAAAATACGCCAGACTATGAATCACAGGATTGATCAATTAAACGCAAGCTAATCTTAGTCCATTGAATTTCATTCTATTATCTGAAATGCCCAACCACATTCAATGTAAAATGCCGCGTTTGCAAATATAGCTGATTTTCAGTCTAACAAATTTCGATTAATCTATATAAGAATGGTCCTTTTATCGTAGAAATACGGCGATAATGATCTGAATATCAGATATTATGGGGAAAACGGGGCTCAGAACAAACTGCCCTGAGCACCGGGCCTCTTAAAAAGACTGCAATCAAGCTCCCATCTTTCGGCATTCAGCCCATAGATTTTTCCATATTTTTTGTACTGCTGGTTAACGAGTTCGGCGATATTTCCTTCACCACGCATCCTCACTCCCCATCGCGAATCATTCACCTTTCCTTCGTGTGAATTTTCGATCATATGCCAGACTTTATCCGCCCGGTCAGGATAATTTTTCAGCAGCCAGTCGCGGAACATTATTTTTATTGCACCATTCAGCCGGATAAAAGTATATGCTGAAAAACTTGCACCGTTTTCACTGGCTTCTTTCATGATACGTTGCATTTCGTGTTCATTCAATCCGGGTATCATCGGTCCGAGCATTACACCGGCTCTCACACCAGCCTGACTCAATTCACGAATTGTTCTCAACCGTTGTTTGGCAGTTGTTGTTCTTGGTTCCATTTTCTGACGAAGGTCTTCATCAAACGAAGTGATTGAAACAAGTATCGAGACAAGATTTTTTTTTGCCATTTCCTGCAGCAGATCTTTATCACGCAACATGCCCGCATTCTTTGTGATCATTCCAACAGGCTGGTTGAATTCATTACACACTTCCAATAATCCTCTTGTTAGTTGATATTTTTTTTCCGCGGGCTGATAACAATCCGTGTTGCCGCTTATTGAAATGGGAAGACATTCCCATTTAGGATTCATCAGAAATTTCCTGAGAAGTTTAGCCGCATTTTTTTTCACGATGATCTTCGATTCGAAATCCGTGCCTGCGCTGTAACCCCAGTATTCATGCGTGTTTCGGGCATAACAATATATACATCCGTGTTCACAACCCGCATAAGGATTCATGCTGTACCACATGCCAACGTCCGGACTGTCCACTTTATTTACAATAGATTTTGCTTCCTGTTCTATGTATTGCGTCGGCGCGTTCGACTCCGTCCAGTCGTCGATCGATTCCACATTTTCTCTCGTATTCTCGTTGCGCAGAAATTTATTTCGCGTATTGATTTGTGCGCCGCGGCCTTTTTTGTATTCCATTTTACTGTTTTAGCGTTAATCGCTGGCGGTTGGCCGAAATGTTGGCGGTTGACGGCCAACGGCTATCGGCCAACGGTCAACCAAATAGTTCTCCTTGTTTAATAGAAACTGGTAAATTTTGAAAAGCAAGTCCTTCCAGGATCTGCCATGCTTTTTCACCGGTGCGGCGTTTGAGTAGTAACATATTTTCCGCGATAAATCGTGCGGTGAAATGACGATGAGAATATTCTAGCCAGCCAGTTTCGAATTGCCAGGGCGCGAGTTTGTTCGCAATCAAAAAATGAGGTTCGTCGGTGAAATAAGGTTTGTGTTCACTATCTGGTTTCATGAGTCTCTGTGACTCTTTGATTTCTTTGATCAGTTCTCTTATCGGCTCGCGTGAAATCACATTAATGAAAATCGAATGAGTTGGATAAGATCCAAAATCTTTCATCTCCACTTTTATCGGATGAAAACCCATGGCAATAGTTCTCAGTCTGTTCACAATTCTTTCTTCCATCATTTCAATCTGGGTAAATCTCGCGAGCAGCAGATGTGATTTTCCCCAGGCCGCCTGTGGATTTTTGAATTTTTCTGCAAATTCTTTTTTTACAGACTGAATTCTTTTACGCAGATCTTCATGTGGTGATAAAACCAGCATGTATTCATTAAATCGATAACCGGGGGTTTGGATGAGAGTTTCCATTTTATTTGGTGATGGGTTTTTATATAATCAACTGTTATGCCATCCAAATATAATACTAATATATTTAGCATAAATATACTAAATAATATAGTATTTAGCACGGCTATTTTATTTCATATTACACTTACAAGCCTGTCTTCTGAATAAATATGGTCCTCAATGCTAACTCATTGCCTCCCTGATGATACCTCAAATGAGCCTCGAAGCACATCAATGAAAAACAGCAAAAAACAGTATAATCTGTTTTGGTCCTGAGGGGGCATTGAGGTTGCATTGAGGTTGCATTGAGGCCAATGATCTCTATAAGGTCTCTGTAAGGTCCGTATAAGGTCTCTGGGAGTCCGTCGTTTTTAAGTTTAAACAACTCAATTCATGAAGAAACCTGGAAAAATAACCAAAACTAAGCTTGTCTTTTCGTAGTCAGTTCAGAGCCTCCGAAAAAAATATTTTAGAGTCCAGGCAATTCAAAATACCGAATTCTTCCACAAGTAGTGCAGGTTTGACCTATATTTTTTTCAGGTTTTTCTTAGAGTTCTTTCAGGTTTCTTTCAGAATCCTTATGGTTTTCTGAGAGGATCCCGAAAGAAACCTGAAAGAAATATGCCATGATCATAAAATAAAACAGCCCCCACTGAATGTTCCGGGCGTAAAAAAAATCTTTCGTAGGCTCCGACATGACTACGAAAGACCGGATTAAAAACAGCCCATATTTGTTTTGAAAAGAAATAAATCGGAAGAAAGTATTCCTGCCGGCATCCAGGGGAGTTTTCTCAAATTCTACTAAGTGATCAAAAAAAATTAGTATGAAATCCTAAAATGAAATTCAGTACGGATGCATTTTTTGATTTTTTGCAAGCAGAGTTTTTTCTTTATCTGATTTCTTTTCAAAATTATTGATTCACACAAAAGTGCTGAGTTTAACTGCATATATCGATTAGGGTTCAGGAATTCAACAAGATATTTTTGAATCCTAAAACAAACCGTTATGAAAAAAATTATGATTACAATGCTGGTATGCATTTCAATTTTACCATTTGCCAATGCGCAAAAAAGCAAATTCGGATTCACGGCCGGGGGAACGTTTGGCTGGATGAGAAATGAAAACGAAACCGGGGCAAAAAATGTAAGTGGTGTTCTTCCCGCTTTCAGCTTCGGCGTAGTCGGCGACATCCCCGTCGGTTCTAAATTTAGCTTTCAGCCTGCTTTATCTTTTCTTCAAAAAGGGATGGCTAATTCTGACAATAATATCAGTTCAGCCATGCGTTTAAATTATTTAGAATTGCCCCTTAATTTTCTTTACAAAGCTCCCGGTACCAAGGGTCATTTTGTAGTTGGACTGGGACCCTCTTTTTCCTATGGATTATCAGGCACTTTGTCCGCTACTTACAACGGCCAGTCTGGAAGTTCAAACGTTCATTTTGGCAACAGCCAAGAGGATTTTAAGGCTTTTGAAATAGGTGGAAATATCCTCGCCGGCTATGAATGGAAAAGCGGCTTTTTCCTGCAGGTGAACTATAATATGGGATTCAGCAATCTCTTTCCTTATAACAGCCAATATCCCAACGATCCGGAATATTTGAAAACAGTTATATAGGAATCAAATTGGGTTATTTTTTGGGGCAGAAATGAGAAACGTGGAAAGCTCAACGCTGAAAGCTCAAGGCTTTCTATCGTAGGTCGTGGATCGTTTATCGGTTCACTATCTACGATAAACCATTTACCATCCACCAATCATCATTCTCTATACCGTTTTTTCACCCTTTTATAAGTTTTCATTTGAAATTATCTTACAAATCTTAACCCAAATGAGATAAAAAACTAATTGAATCGGCACAATGAATATTAAACAATATTCACTTCTTTCAGATAGCTTACATCTCGCTTATAAGTTTGAAAGTGTTGGTCCAAGGGGAATCATTAAGAAGTTAGTTTCCTTTAGAAAAATAAAATCACTAAAAGGCAATTATTACAATTTGTCATTTGGTGATTGGGAAGAAATAAATGGAGATTTGAACGATCTTGTAATTTCGAATAATAAGGACACAGCAAAAGTATTGTTTACAGTATATCAAACGGTTTTGGAATTTTCAAAACATTATCCCAGGGCCAATATTTTGATTATCGGATCCACCAGATCACGAACGAGATTGTATCAAATGATCATTGCGCAGAATATTGGGGAAATAGATAAACAATTTGGAATTCAGGGTCTTAAAAACGGGATTTGGGAAGAGTTCAAAAATGGAATAAATTATGAAGCTTTTTTGGTTAAAACCAATAGGGAAAAATTGTAGCTTTAATCCAATTCAATTTATATGTCAAAGTCAAATTTGGAAAAATCATTGAAATCTGTTTCCATTGATAAAAACATGCCGGATTTAAGTAATCATCCAGTCGTATTGGCGAAAATGGCAAAAGCAGAAAAGCTGATTGCAAAATATGGTCTTCCGGAATCTTACAAGAAAAACGCCAAATCAAAAAAATCAAATTG
>CAVWRD010000002.1:0-444666 GCA_963757315.1 uncultured Bacteroidota bacterium
GGAACTTTATTCAATCTTACCAGTCTGATCAATGGCGTGAACGATATTAATGGAAATAATCCGGAAGACAAGCACCTGGTACACCGGGTATTGCATGGGGATACCCGGGCTTTTGGCGTTATTATAAAAAAGACCGAAAACCTGGTAGCACAGATTGTTTTCAAAATGGTTCCGACAGTGGAAGACCGTAAGGATCTCGCGCAGGATATATACCTCAAGTCATTTCACAATCTGGGAGGATTCAAATTTGAATCTAAACTCTCTACCTGGATTGCCAGGATTGCTTATAACACCTGTTTGTCCTGGATAGAAAAGAAAAAACTGGTTTTCCCGGGTAATCTTAGCGACGATGAAAATGAAGACCTGCCCTTGAAATCGGTTTATCATCATTCGTATCA
Source organism: uncultured Bacteroidota bacterium (assembly GCA_963757315.1). GTDB lineage: Bacteria > Bacteroidota > Bacteroidia > Chitinophagales > Chitinophagaceae > Puia. The sequence continues at coordinate 399 of CAVWRD010000002.1, forward strand.
GGATTCAGAATCTATTATTTCCCGGAAAGAACTTTCAGGAATTCTAACAAAAGAAATTGAAGACCTGCCGGTGATTTACAAAACACTTATTACACTCTTTCACCATGAATCCATGACCTATGAAGAACTATCGCAGGTTACCGGTCTACCGGAAGGCACCGTGAAAAGTTCGCTGTTCCGTGCGAGGAAAATGCTGAAAGAAAAATTATTGTCAAAATATCAAAAGGAGGCGTTATGAATATTCATCCTTCAGTAAAAGAAATACAACAATTTGCAATCGATCAGTCTGATTGTAATACTGAAACCATAGCCCATATGAAGTCCTGCGGAGAGTGCATGATGGAGGTTTCAAATTACCGCATGGTGTTCTCTGAAATGAAACAACAACCTAAACCAAAGTTTGATTTTGATTTATCGGCGATTGTGTTACCTCAGCTACCGGTAGCGAAGAGTCGATTATCTCCGGACCAATTCATTTCAGGTTTTTTAATATTCTTTATTTCCTGTTTTATAGGTGTTCCTGTTTGTCTTTTTAATAGATATATCCTGAATATGTTTAGCGATATCTCACCCTTATTCATATATGCCATTATCGGAAGCGCCACCATTATCGTGATTTATAAAACACTCTCGATGTATAAAAAATATCAAAAGCAAATGCAGTTATTAAATTTTAATTAGAATATCTGGAACAGAAATTCAAGTTACCCGTCATATGATAAGTAAACAAAATTCAAAAATGAAAAAGATTCTTATTAGCGCATCCATCCTTTGTATTGCTTTTGCCGCACAGGCACAGGCACAGGAAAACTTCAACCCTTTAACAGACAGACAATTTTATTTCGACACGTTGAATATTATAGGCATACTGTCGGGGTTATATATTATTTCCTCTTTTATCCAACGTCTGTTCAAACAGTATTACGGTTACCGCATTAAAAACCGTATGCTTGACAAAGGAACTGAAGAGAATATTGTAAAGGAACTCCTGCAACCTGATAAAAAAGAAAATAAGGATTATGTATTGCAATGGTTCTGCATGCTTGCGTCTATTGGCGCCGGTATATTCCTTGTATCATGGATAAGACCCTTTGGATTACATTCTCTTGCTATCCTGGCATTAAGTATGGCTGCGGGTTTCGGAGCATACTTTTACTTTTCAAGGCAAACTGATAAAGTATAATAATCTTCAAACAGAGATGGTTTCATTTAAATGATTTCCCATCTCTCCAAATAAATAAAATGAAACTCATTTTTTTTCTTGTTGCGTTTTGTCTGATTAGTCTCCGGATGTATTTCTCCTGGTTGGGGAAAGACAGAGAAAACAGGGGGATCAGTGAAAGTAACATGGTTGTGAAATCAGATAATTTTACAGAAAAAATAAGCTATGTTGGAAAGTTTCAGCTTCTGGATGACGAGACCGGTTTCAAAAGTATCTCTCCCGGGGGATATTTTAAATATGAAATGAATGATGAACGTGTAAAGGCAGAAAGTAATCTGAAAGGAGAAATTGAATATACTTTGTATGATGGAAAAAATAATCTTGTTGTGAGCGACGATAAGGGCAAAAAGCTCTTAAAGGAAGCGATAAGAGAGATGATTGCCTGGGGTTATGATGCAGAGGGAAGAATGGAAAGGGTTTATAAGAATGGAGGCATAAATGCACTACTTACCGAAGTGGACAGCGTGAGAACAGGCCAGACTAAGACGATTTACCTTGATCGTTTGTTTTCTTTAATGGATTCTCTTTCTCCTGAGGAGCAGTCTCTGGTAATAGATAAAATAAAATCATTGAATTCTGATATGGATGAAAGACATCTGTTGGAGAAGATACCCCTGCATCAACTTAGGAATCCAAAAGTAGCCAACGCTTATTTCAGAGTTGCCGGTGAAATTAATTCCGATATGGACAAAGCAGCTGTATTAAATCATTTTCTGGATCAGGATTCAATAACCACTGAAAATACTTTCAAATTGCTGCAGGTGTCTGCTACATTGAATTCCGATATGGATAAGAGCGGGGTATACAGGAAGGCAATTGAAAAAGGAATTATAAACGGTGCGAGTTATGATAGTTTACTGGTTCTTGTATCTCATATGAATTCCGACATGGACAAAGCAAATTTGTATAAAGAGTTAATCAGCATGGCAAATATTTCAGAAACTCAATGGACCGATTTAATCAATAGGGTTTCCCAGATGAATTCTGACATTGACAAGGCAAACCTGCTAGTTGAAATCGCTTCAAAAATGCCCAAAACTGATATTGTTAAAACCAGCTATCAGAAAGCCGCTAAAACCATAAATAACGATATGGATTACGGCAAAGTAATGAGGGCGATGGAATAAGTTTAATGGTTAACAGTACCGGACTGCAAAATACCATTACATAATTCGCTGACAATAGAACGAAAGTTAGGGTTACATAAAATTGGCTAAATAACCGCTAGGCTATCTATCTTTCTTTGAATACCCTGCCTTCCGGTTACTGTTTTAGCAAACTCCATTGCTTTCCGGAAATATTGTTTTGCTTTTTTATTGTCGAGGTCAGTATACAATTCTCCGAGTAGGCTAAAATAAAAGGGGTTGTCTTCTAGATTTAATTTTTCGGCTTCTGCAATTGCTCTTTCTTTCCCGTAAAGTTTAGCTATTGCAAAAGACCTGTTCAGTGCTGCAACAGGAGAGTATTCTAATTGCTGCAAACGGTCGTAAAGATTCAAAACATTCGTCCATTTTTCCTTAGTGTCTGTTTTTTGTGTGCTCCAATAAGCAATACTGGCTTCCAAATGATATTTCGAAATATCATCCCCTTCAGCCGCACAACGTAAGAAATAAGCACCCTTGCTAATTAACTCCTGATTCCACAAACCCGTATCCTGTTCCTCATATAAAACAGGCGCTCCGTTTTTATCAATCCTGGCGTCAAACCGGGATGCGTGAAAACACATCAGAGCAAGTAATGCATTGGCAGAGGGTTTATTCGTTTCCTTATTTTCAACAAGCATATTACACAATCGCATGGCTTCCAGGCAAAAGTCTTTACGCAGAGTATCATTCTGACATTCGGAGTAATATCCTTCATTAAATAATAAATAAATGGTCGTCAACACGGTTTCGAGTCGCTCAGCAATTTGGGGAGCAGGCGGCATTTCAATTTTTATTTTCTGCTCTCTGAGTTTTTCTTTCGCACGAAATAATCGTTTATTAATAGTTTCTTTATTTGTAAGGAATGCATCGGCAATTTCTTCTATGCCAAAGCCACAAAGAATGCGAAGAGACAATCCGATTTGTGCTTCCTGAGAAATGGATGGATGACAGATCGCAAACATCATCTGCAATTGACTATCATTGATATTCTGCTGTGTTAAATCAATTTCCTGTTCGAAAGATTGCGATGATTCTCTCTTTAACTCGCGTGCTATTTTCCCCTCGAAAACTTTGCCCCGCTGCAAATGATTTTTTGCTTTATTTTTAGCAACGTTGTAAAGCCATGCAACAGGATTTGGTGGCAGTCCATTCAATCCCCAGATCTGACTGGCAGTCAGAAAAGTTTCGCTCGAAATATCTTCTGCTGTTTCTATCTGATCAAATCCGAATTGCCGGCAAAGGACAGAAACAATTTTTTGATATTCCGAGCGAAAAAGATGCGGTATTAATTCCTGTTGCTGCATGTATCAATGTGTTCCGTCTCTTCTGGCAATCTTTCGAACTTCTACCGTATTTCCATCTCCCTGTAACACAGGACAACCTTTCGCAAATTCAACGGCTTCATCAATGGAATCTGCTTTCACCATAATATAACCCCCGATCGTCTCTTTGATTTCTCCAAACGGTCCGTTGGTAACCATTCCATTATATCCTACTACTCTTGCATCTTTGAAAAGTAATCCATTGCCTCCCACCATTTTGTTCTTTGCAGAAATACCTGCGATCCAGTCCATCGTCTGCTTCATCCAGACTTGAATTTGTTCCGGTGATGCAACTGCATTTCCGTCTTCGTGTCTGAAAATTAAAATAAATTCGTCCATGATTTTTTTATTTATTCGTTAGATAATAATGTTCTCCAAAAATGAAATTCAAAAAGGATCAGTCCAAATAATCCAACAATAAAGGCCAATAAAACCATTGGTATAAATATCAGTAATACGTTGATCAGCCTGTAAGCTTTTGTCATTTTTCTTGTTCCTCCTTTTTATCCTCATTTTTGAGTTACTCTATATAACAAGTGGCCCTAAGGGAATTGGACATTTAATTGAAAATTTCATAATTGAACGCTTTATGTAACAAAAGCGGACAGTTTGGATAATTAAATGAAACTATCTTATTGATTAATAGCCAAATATAAACAGGCATTTGATTGGTTAGTCTAAAGCGGCAATCTTCGCGGTTATGCTTAAAAACTACATTCTGGTAGCATTTCGGAACCTGATTAAAAACAAATCCTCTTCAGTTATAAATATAATGGGTTTGGCAATCGGGCTTTGCAGTTGTATGCTTATTGGCATTTATATTCAAAATGAGCTGAGTTATGACCGGTTTGAAAAAAAGGGAGACCGAATCGCCAGGGTTATAATGGATTATTCCTTTGCCGGAAGTAAGGAATCTAAACAGGGAAATTTCACCAGCATGAAAGTCGCTCCTACGCTGAGGCGAAAATTTCCGGAAGTGGAAAATGCTGTTCGTATGTACCAGACTCAGAGGATTATCAGCTATAAAGACAAACTGCTCGATGAAAAAAAGTTCATGTTTGCCGATTCCACTTTTTTCAAAATATTTACTTTGTCGCTTCTTGAAGGTAATATTCAGCATATTTTGAATTTGCCACACCAGGTGATCGTAACAAAATCTACAGCGCAATTATATTTTGGTAATGAAGAACCAATCGGCAAACTGATACGGGTTGGTACCGACAGCATTCCCTTCGTGGTTACAGGTGTGATGCAGGATTGCCCCGTCAATTCTCAATTTAAATTCAATTTTCTCGCATCGTTCACAACACTGGATGTTGTTGGAGAAGAACAATCTTACTGGGATGCTAATTACACCACGTATGTACTGTTAAAAAATCCTGCTGCAGAAAAAACTCTTGAACAAAAGATAAATGAATTCATGCAAAAGGAAATGGCCGGGCAGGGAGCCAGCATCCAATTCCATCTGGAACCTTTCATGCGAATTCATTTGTACTCAGAATTCGATGGCTTCGAACCCAATGGCAATATCAAATACATCTACATACTGGAAGGTGTTGCCGTATTGTTATTGATCATCGCCGGTTTCACTTACATAAATTTGAATATAGCACGCTCGGTAGAGCGCGCTAAGGAAGTGGGTGTTCGCAAAGTAATCGGAGCTGGCAGAGGTCAACTCTTTTGGCAATTCATTGGTGAGTCTGTTATCCTTTGCTTCATCGCAGTTACAATAAGTTTCATAGGCGCTTTTTTACTTCTTCCATCTTTTAATAATCTCACCGGAGAAAATTTACTAGCCGGCAATCTGATTTCAGTTCCGGTTTTAACGGGAGCTGTGATACTTACATTGTTGGTAAGCCTTTTAGCAGGAAGTTATCCTGCCATTCTGTTGTCAAATATCATTCCTGTAAAAGTGTTAAAAGGTTCATTCAAAAACACAGATTCGGGACAATGGATGCGCAAGTCTCTTATAATATTTCAATTTTCCATTTCAGTTTTGCTGATTGCGTCGACGTTCATCATGCAGAAGCAACTTCATTTTATTCAGAATAAGAATGTCGGTTACAATCGGGAGCAGATTATTGTATTGCCATTCGACGAGAAAATGCAGAATAAAATCGACCTTATTAAACAGGAATTTAAGTCGAACGGGAATGTTTCATCCATTTCCATTTGCAGGAGCACTCCTGTAAGAATTCAAAGTGGCTACAATATGCGTTCATCGGAAATGCCGGAAAAAGAACAGATAGTGGTCACCGCTGATCAGGTGGACGATGAATATATCAAAACAACGGGGCTTCAGTTAATTGCAGGAACTAATTTAAATCAGCAGGATTTGAAAGATATCCATACACCCGATGGCGTGAAGCCTGTTTTTCATTTCATATTGAACGAATCGGCTGCCAGGGAGCTCGGCTGGTCACCAGAGCAGGCGATAGGCAAAAAAATGTTTCTTGATGAAAGCAGACCGGGTTTTGTAAAAGGCGTAATAAAAGATTTCAATTTCGAATCTCTACATCAAAGCATCAAACCATTAGTTCTGTTTCCGGTATTGTCGGGAAGGGCTCTTATGTTAAAATTAAATGGAGGTCATATTCCGGAAACTATCGCCTTCCTCGAATTAAAATGGAAAACACTGGTTCCACATCGCCCATTCGAATTTCATTTCCTCGACGAGGATTTCAATTCTTTGTACGAATCAGAATTAAGACTCGGAAAAGTGCTGAACGTATTTGCAGGAATGGCAATTGCATTGGCTTGTCTGGGTTTAGTAGGCTTATCCTCTTACACCACAAAACAGCGTCAAAAAGAAATTGGCATTCGAAAAGTGTTGGGTGCAGGAGTACATCAGGTTGTACAATTGTTGTCTGTTGAATACATAAAACTAGTCTTAGCAGCCATTTTAATCGCGAGTCCGGTGGCATGGGTGATGATGAGTCGCTGGTTGCAGGACTATGCCTATCACATACCCATTCAGTGGTGGGTATTTGCCATTTCGGGAATAGTTGTTATTCTCATTGCCTTATTGACAGTTAGTGTACAGGTTATTAAAGCCGCCATTTCAAATCCGGTGAGAAGTTTAAAAACAGAATGATCAAAATATAAAAATCATGTTTAAAAATTATTTTAAAGTCGCGATCAGGAATTTGTTGAGAAGTAAATCTTTTACGGCGATTAATATCTTCGGCCTGACTCTGGGTATAACGACCTGCCTGCTCATTATTCTTTTTGTACAGGATGAACTGAGTTACGACAGCTTTAATGAAAAAGCAGACAGGATGGTTCGTGTTGTATTCAGAGGATCCATACAGGGTGAAAAAATGAAAGAGGCGATGGTGATGCCACCCGTGGCGCAGACCTTGAAAATGGAATATCCGGAAGTACTTGAAGCCACCCGGATAAGAAGGTTTGGTAGTCCCCGAATTACTTACGGTAACAAAACCTTTAAAGAAAGTTCTTTTGCTTATGTGGATTCCAACTTCTTCCAGGTATTTACATTGCCATTTGTAAAGGGCGATCCAAAAACCGCATTACTTGAACCCAATACGATTGTAATTTCAGAAACGGTTGCAAAGAAATATTTTGGCGACGAAGATCCCATTGGAAAGGTTTTTATTTTCAAAGACCTGAATAACAGTTTCAAGATTACAGGAGTGATGCGTCCCATTCCCACAAATTCACATTTTCACTTTGATGTATTCGCGTCCATGTCCAGCTTCCCGCAGTCACGAGAATTTTCGTGGATGACGTCAGAATATTATACCTATCTGGTTCTTCCAAAAGGATATGATTATAAAAAACTGGAAGCAAAACTGCCCGCTGACGTTGAAAAATATATGGGCTCTCAATTACAGTCTGCATTGGGAATGACGTATACACAATTCTTACAAAAGGGGAATAAACTTGGTCTTTTTCTTCAGCCTGTAAAAGATATTCATCTGCATTCAGACCTCAACCTGGAACTTGAATCCGGAAGCGATATCCGTTATGTTTATATTTTCAGTGCTGTTGCTTTATTTATGTTGCTCATCGCGTGTATAAACTTTATGAATCTTTCTACAGCGGGAGCTTCGAAGAGAGCCAGGGAAGTTGGAATACGAAAAGTACTGGGATCTTTGAAAGGACAATTGATTCGTCAATTTTTATTAGAATCGATTTTACTAACGAGTATTGCCTTTATTCTGGCCTTAGTGTTGGTCTCCTTTACATTACCATTCTTCAACAAGTTATCAGGAAAAAATCTCTCCTTTAATCTGTTAAGCAATATTTGGCTGATTCCCGGTTTGCTTCTTTTTGCGTTGGTGACAGGATTTCTTGCGGGAAGTTATCCGGCATTCTTTCTTTCTTCTTTCAAACCCATAACAGTACTGAAAGGAAAATTTACTTCCGCAAATAAAACAGTCAGTCTACGGAGCGGTCTTGTGGTTTTTCAATTTTTTATATCCATCGTGCTGATCATTGGTACAATTACCGTTCACAAACAATTGAACTATATTCAAAATCAAAGATTGGGTTATGATAAAGATCAGGTGTTAATTGTACAGGAATCCTACTGGCTTGGGAAAAACCAGGAAGCCTTCCGTCAGACACTTCTGCAGGATCCACGGATAACGAATATTGCATATTCAGGTTACCTGCCTGCAGGTCCTTCCTACAATAATAATTTCATGGTTTATCCCGATAACAATAGTAATGAACTGGTAAAAACAATTCGGTACGAGGTGGACGATAACTATATACCGACGCTGGGGATGGAAATGGCTGAAGGGCGCAATTTTTCAAAATCATTCGGCACAGATTCAACAGCAATCATCGTTAACGAGGAAACGGTAAAAGCATTTGGCTGGGGCAAAAAAGCAATAGGTCATAATTTAACGAGAAATGAAAACGACGGATCGAAACTCACTTTTCATGTGATTGGCGTTGTAAAAGATTTTCATTTTAAATCTTTTCACGAGCCTATTTCACCGCTTGTAATGACACTTGGAAATAATTCTGAAAATATCATTGTTAAAACAAAAACAGCTGATGTCGCGGGGTTATTATCCACCATGAAGAAAAACTGGAATGCCCTGGGAGCGGAAGTTCCTTTTGCTTATACATTCCTTGATGAAAGATTCAATAATACATATCAGGCAGAACAAAAAATTGGTACGATACTCAGCGTGTTTGCAGGGGTAACCATATTCGTGGCCTGTCTGGGGTTGTTTGGGCTTGCCACATTCACTGCAGAGCAGAGAAATAAAGAAATTGGAATCCGGAAAGTATTAGGGGCATCTGTTGGCAGTATTGTTACGTTGCTATCCAGAGATTTTTTACGTCTTGTATTTATAGCTATAGTCATAGCTACACCGGTTGCCTGGTTTATCATGAACAAATGGCTGCAGGATTTTGCGTATAAAACTAATATCAGTGGCTGGATCTTTCTGCTGGCGGCGAGCCTGGCTATTATGATTACAATTATCACGGTGAGTTTTCGCGCAATCAGAGCAGCAGTTGTTAATCCGGTTGAAAGTTTACGAAGTGAGTAGGGCAAGTGTGAGAGAATTCAAAACTAATAACAATATTTAGTACAGACAGATAAAATAATACCATGCTAAAGAATTATTTGAAAATCGCTTTCAGGAACCTCCTACGCAACAAGAGTTTCTCGATTATAAATATAAGCGGACTTGTTATTGGTATGGCGAGTGCCGTCCTTATTTTACTGTGGGTGCAGAATGAGGTAAGCTATGACCGGTTTCATGAAAAAAATGACCGCTTATATGAAGTGTGGGGTAACGGTATGTCAGATGGGAAGTTGAATTCCGGAACAAATACACCGCAGTTAATGGGACCTGCCCTGAAAACTGATTATCCGGAAATAGAAAATGCCACACGTGTAAGTTGGAACATGTCCATACTATTTGGATATGGAGACAAACATGTGAAAGCGTCGGGAATCTGGGTAGATCCTTCCTTTTTAACCATGTTCAGTTTCCCTCTTTTGAGAGGTGATGCAAAAACGGCTCTGAACGATCCTCATTCGTTGGCTATAACAGAAAAGATGTCTAAAAAACTTTTTGGCGATGAAAACCCTGTTGGTAAGGTCGTGAAGTTTGATAATAGTGAAAATTTTATGGTTACTGCCGTTTTAAAAGATCTTCCCAATAACACAGATTTCGATTTCGAATTCCTGGAATCAGCCACCTTCCTGGAATCTAAAAAATATCTGGACGCAGACTGGACCGATGTTTCAATCAGGACATTTGTACTACTCAAACCGAATACAAAATTGACCGATGTCAATTCAAAAATAAAAAATATTGTTTCCAAATATTCAGGTGGAAGATCCAAAGACGAAACCTTTCTTTATCCCGTTAGTCAGTTGAGACTATATTCGAAATTTGTTGATGGAAAACCAGTTGGTGGACGAATTGAAACGATAAGACTATTCACGATCATCGCGATATTTATCCTATTAATCGCCTGTATCAACTTCATGAACCTGTCTACCGCAAGAAGTGAGAAAAGAGCGAAGGAAGTTGGCATTCGAAAAGTAGCGGGGGCCTTAAAAAAATCGTTGATAGGCCAATTCCTCATCGAATCGATCATTATATCATCTATTGCAGGAATTCTTGCATTAATTGTTGTGCAACTGAGTCTCCCGGCTTTTAATCAGTTAGTACAGAAAAACCTGTTTATCAATTATACAAACCCATACTTCTGGGCCGCAACTATTGGCTTCGTTCTGATCACGGGTTTACTTGCGGGAAGTTATCCTGCGTTTTTTCTTTCCAATTTCAAACCGGTTGTTGTTCTAAAAGGGAGTTTCAAGAAAGTAAATGCATTGGTGACTCCACGAAAAATCTTGGTTGTATCTCAATTTACGTTCGCCATCATACTTGTTATTTGCACCATCATCATTGTACAGCAGATTAAATATGCTCAGGAAAGAAACGCCGGGTACGATAAAAACAACCTGGCCTATGTATTTATAGAAGGTGACATTTATAAAAACTATAAACTCATCAGGAATGATCTGATAAACACGGGAACGGCCGCAGCGGTAAGCCAGACGATGGCGCCTCTTACCCAGAGTTGGAGTATGGGCAGGAGTTTGAACTGGCAGGGTAAGGATCCTAATACCAAACCCACATTTGACAGATCGAGTACCGACGGAGGGTTGGCAAAATTAGCGGGCCTGACTTTAATTGCCGGTCGGGATATAGACATCGATGTTTATCCGACAGACTCCACTGCCTGCGTCATTAATGAATCGGCGGCGAGACTCATGAACTTTAAAAATCCCATTGGACAGCTGGTGTTTGACGATCCAGACAACTGGCATATAGTAGGCGTTATTAAAGATTTTATTTTGCAATCGCCTTATGAACAGACAAGGCCCATGATTTTCAAAGGGCCCAAATATGGGGGAAATGTGTTGAATATTAAGTTTTCGAATAAGAATACGACCGCAGACAACCTTGCAGCGGCGGAAGAGATATTCAGGAAATACAATCCTGCTTATCCATTTGAATATCATTTTATAGATGAAGAATACGCAAAGAAATTCAGTGATCAGCAGCAAACCGAAACACTGGCAGCCTTGTTTGCCGGTCTTACTATTTTGATATCCTGCCTGGGTTTATTCGGGCTGGCGACTTATATGGCGGAAAACAGAATAAAGGAAGTAGGGGTAAGAAAAATATTAGGTGCTTCCGTTACAAGTATTGCCGGCTTGCTTTCCAAAGATTTTGTGACACTCGTGGTGATCTCCATATTTATAGCTTCACCCATCGCCTGGTATTTTATGAAACAATGGCTTACGGGATTTGAATATAGAATACAAATAAGCTGGTACGTTTTTGTTTTAGCAGGTGTGGCGGCGATTGGCATTGCTCTTATCACTGTAAGTTTCCAGGCCATCAAGGCTGCGGTTGCGAATCCGGTGAAAAGTTTGAGAACGGAATAAACAAGGTTTACGGTTGACCGATGACCGATGACCGTTTTTATTTAAAAATATATGCGTTTCCTTTTTTTAAACCAATAATAAAACGGTATACCGGAAGCCATCAAAAGGACTCCTATTATCGTAGATTTAGTCTGAACGATTATCGTGTTGATCAACAGAGTGGCTGAAAATAAAATGATGATCCAGGGAATAACCGGATAACCAATAACCCTTTTTGTTATTTTCCCATTTCTCTTCATTTTGATTAATCCGATGGCTGTGAGACCCAGAAAAAGATAACTCGAAAATATAACGAGATCAGTTATCCGATCAAAAGTACCTGTAATAACGAGCAGGCAACTCCAGGCTCCGGAGTAAATCAATGCGATATAAGGTGTTTTGTATGATGGATGCACCCAGGCTGCTTTTTTGAAAAAAACCTTTTCCTGAGCCATGCGGTAATATATTCTGGGATAACTAATGATACAACCATTCAATGCACCGAATGTGCAAACCAGAATAAGTGCAGCGATCAGCGTTGTACCCATTCTTCCCATGAGCGTTGTGGCAACAACTGCCGCGGCTATTTTATTTTGAGGGATTGAAGCGAGTTCATTTAAAGGCAGGACTTTCATATAAATGTAGTTCAGCAACACATAGAGCGTCGTTGCAATACCTACTCCGCCTAAAATGGCATAAGGAAGATTTCGTTCAGGATTTCTTATTTCCCCTGTTACAAATGTAATATTAGCCCATCCGTCGTAAGCCCAGAGTGCACTTAATGTGGCTGCGAAAAATCCACTTAAAAGGGTCGTATCACTAAGTGTTTCAAAAGAGTGATGATCGTTTATAACAATGGAAGAGGAGGAATAAAAAAATCCAGTAAAAATCAGAATAAGAATTCCGGAAATTTTTGCCACGGTTACTACGCTGTTCAATTTTCCCGCATTTTTAATTCCCAGAATATTCACCCAGGTAATGACAGTGATCGTGATCACTGCCAACAGTTTCTCTGAAAGATCATCAAAGGGGAAAATAAAATGACCAACTGAATAATTTTTATATGCCGATAGTATGTTAGGAAAATGAAAAACAGTATCTGCTGACTGAGAAAAAACAAAAGCAAGTGCGGCAATTGCACCGCTTCCCACAATCGTGAAGTAGGTCCAGCCAAGAAGGAATGCAACAAATTCGCCAAAAATCAATCTTAAGTATTCATAGATACCGCCAGTTTCTTTTGTTAAACTTGTTAGTCCGGAAAACAGGAATGCACCACATATGGTAATGAGTCCTGCTACGATCCAAACCCAGATAATGTAATGTTGGTCCCCCAAAGATTTTGACATTGCCGAGATCTTCTTGAAAGCGCCGGAGCCAATCATTATTCCTGCAACCAGTAAAATACTGGCCGGCAGACCTAAAACTCTTTTGAGAGGAATGTTCGCGCGATCCTGATTTTCGGCCATGAGTTTTTTGCTGATCTTAAGGTATGAATTTGATTCAACAAATGATTTTTTAGACACTAAACTTCGAAGTGGTAAAAACAGGAAATAAAAAAAAGTCCGCCTGTATAGGCGGACTCGTTAAATCAGGATCCTTTAATGATACAAGATTTTTAAGCCTACGCTTTTTGTATTCTACGGCTCATATGATTTTCCTGACGATTCAATCTGTTTTGTTCGTGCCTTGACAGATGACCACCATGTCTGGATGCCATCCTTCTCTCCTCTTTGCGCATCTGGTGATCACGTTGGTGTAGTCGTCCTGCCTGATGTCTCGTGATATCGCCCTTTCTATACTTTCTGTTGATCCGTCGATCCTGGTTATTTAATCTATGATTTACTTCAGCTCGGCGTGGATGATTCTTTGAGAAACTTCCATCCTGAGCCATAGATACATTTGCTATTCCTAAGAATGCAACTAAAATTGCGGAGAATAATAATTTTGATTTCATGGTCTTTAATTTTTTGTGCGTCAGCACATATTATAGACCTGATTGCAAAACCAAAGTTTAATCCTCAATCTTCTTTAACAGATTCTTTTATATCAAACATAGTTTAGTTTTTCACCATGAATGAAAATAGCTTTAAGCCTTGGGCATTAGGCTTTAAGCATATAACTCCATTTCATCTGCACTTGGTCCATAAGATCCCGGAATGGGAATATTGAGAAGTCGCAGGAAAACTCCTAATTGAGCGCGATGATGAATGGTTTGTGAAAGAGCCTGACGAATAACATCCTGTTTTGAAATGGATAGAAAAATCTGATCACCATTTTTCATCGTCCAAATATTTTGAAGGTACTCATCCGTAGTTTTGGGTAAAGCTTCTTCAGCTTTTTTCTGATTTAATTCAAAAGCCTCCAGCAAATCCGCGTTATTGGAAATGGGAGTTGCTTTATAGTCGTTCGCCGAGAAATCAAGCACGTCTGTATCGATGGCCATTGGAATCCATCCTGGTAATTCTGCAATATGGGTTGCAAGTCTGCGGACAGTCATACTTTTCGGATGAGGCTGCCAGTCATATTTATCCTCCGGTACTATTTTCAGCATTTTACGGGTTATTTCCGCTTCTTCTTTCAATTGTTTTTCGAAAAACGTGACAATGATATTCATAATTATTTTTTTGTACATCAAAATAAATGCAGCCTGGTGACAACCCTATGGCAGTCTAAAAAATTAATAATTTACGGGGAGTAATTTCATGTAGTCATCCAGGGGTTTGTGCTTCTGAATGGTAAAATTCTCTTCTGTGCAGTTCAGATGTAAAATGCGGGAAACCCGGAAATCGCGATAATCCTTTTTATTATGACACCAGCCGATCAGATGCCAGCTGAAAGCATAAAAGATAAGACCAATAGGCTCCATTTTTCTTTTAGAGACTTCTTCCTGTTTATTCGTATAGCCTATCTCCAGGATTTTCCGCGAAGTGATGGCTTGTTGAATTTTTGACAGATAATCAAAATTAGTTACCCAGCAAACGGGTACCTGTAGTTTAATATTTTCGGATAATTTCTCAACGGTATCCTTTTGAGAAGAACGAAGTACTGATTTGATCTTGGTGAGTGCGGTGGAATAATGTTGTTGAATGGACCTGTCAGAAAAAGCTGAGACGATGGATTCCATCAGTAACAATGCGTTTGCTTCATCTGTACTAAACGACACAGGTTGCAGAAAATAGCCGTTTACGATATAGTAACCTCTGTGCGGTTCGAAGCTGACAGGAATACCCTGTTCATTCAGAGCCTTAATATCGCGATAAACAGATCTCACGCTAATTCCGAATTTCTCTGCTATCTTCTCTCCTGTTACAAATTTTCTGGATTGAAGAAGGGTAAGAATTCCAAACAATCGGTCTATCCGGTTCATGTTTCAAATTTACCACATTCGTTGTATTGACTTCTGATCAGAATTTCAGTCTCTTTACAATATGAGGGGCGGGGCCCAGCTCAGTTGTGAGCCGGGTTATAGCCGCCCCGATGAATGGAGCGGTTAAAAGTAAGGGCGGATTAAAAACGGAGCACCAAATTAATTAGTTTTAATTTACTAAAAAAATTAGTGTGAATAAAATATTTATCCTAGCTTTGAAGAATCAACTACTTTGAACGACTAAAAAACTCACCCAATGTCAAACGCAGAAAAATTAAAGGCACTCAAGTTAACGATTGATAAAATAGACAAGGATTTTGGTAAGGGCAGTGTTATGATGATGAATGAAAAAAGTACAGAGCCCATGGAGGTTGTTTCTACCGGATCCATTGGTCTTGATGTTGCCCTGGGCATTGGTGGATTACCTCGTGGTCGGGTTATAGAAATTTACGGACCCGAGTCTTCAGGTAAGACGACTATTGCTACCCATGTAATTGCTGAAGCGCAGAAAAAGGGTGGTATGTGTGCATTTATCGATGCCGAGCATGCGTTTGACAGCAATTATGCCCGCAAGCTTGGTGTGGACGTAGACAATCTCCTGATCTCTCAACCGGACTATGGCGAACAGGCATTGGAAATTGCGGATCGGCTCATCCTTTCAGGTGCTCTTGATGTTGTTGTGATTGATTCTGTCGCCGCCCTGGTTCCCAAAGGAGAGCTTGAAGGTGAAATGGGTGACAGTAAAATGGGTCTGCACGCCCGCCTGATGTCTCAGGCACTCAGAAAACTGACTGCCACTATCAGCAAAACAAATACGATCTGTATTTTCATCAACCAGCTGCGTGAAAAAATCGGAGTCATGTTTGGGAATCCTGAAACGACGACCGGTGGTAATGCCTTAAAATTCTACGCCTCTGTCCGTCTCGATATACGGCGTATGACACAAATTAAAGATGGTGAAGAAGCCATCGGTAATCATGTTAAAGTAAAAGTGGTTAAAAACAAGGTCGCTCCTCCATTCCGGAGTGCAGAATTCGATATCATATTCGGAGAAGGAATTTCGAAAATGGGTGAAGTGATCGATATGGGTGTTGAATTTGGAATTGTGCAAAAAAGCGGAAGCTGGTTCAGTTACGGATCGGATAAATTGGGCCAGGGTCGTGATGCAGTTCGCCAGTTATTACATGATAATCCCGAGCTGGCTACAGAAATAGAAGCCAAAATCAGGGCGAAGATCAAGGAGACGCAGGATGGCGTAGTATCAGAGAAATAATTCGGGACTACTATATACTTGGGTTGGTAAGTAAGGGCTGTCTGAGAAGACGGCCTTAACTTTTTGTATAAAAAAAGGGGTCTGAATAAAAATTCAACCCCGTTTTAAAATCCAATATCCTATGAAAAACCATAGTAAAGATAATCGTAAACATCCAGATCTGCAACTGATCTAACCAATTACTATGGATTCCTCAGTTATTTTTCACAAGTTGTTCTGAAGTAACTGAATTCGTCGATTTATCCGTCGCTTTCAGTATATAGGTCCCTTTTTGTATAGAAGACACATTGACAATTTGCATTCCTGCATCAACATCCTGTCCAAACAACACATTGCCATACATGTCCAGAATTTGAATATTCAATGCATGCGTAGACCGAATGATAAGTAATTTATCTACCGGGTTCGGATAGAAGCGGAAATCGCCTGCAGAAATCGAATTTATATTTAAGGTCTTTGAGTAATATTCCTTTCCGTCTTTACCTGTAACATGAATCCTGTAAGAAACTAATCCTGTACCAATGGAATTGTCAACTAAAGAATAAACAGAATCGGCTCCAACGGAAGCGCCTATTGCACTTAACATATCAAAATGTACGGCATCCGTGCTTTTTTCGATTATAAAGAAATCTTCCTGTCTGACCTGACTTGCTGACCAATGTAAAATAACATGGCCATCCTGGGAAGTAAGTGTAAAAAAATTAAAGGCTGAACTGGCTTCAGATGATGGAGCCGAAAGAAGATGATCACTAATTGGCTGACCCATCAATGCACAACACAAGAATGCCGACGCCAGCCACAACTGAAGTTCCTTCATGGGATAGTAAATGTGGATAAGCTGTGAACAAAATCCATGCCGTTCCCGAAAATACCTTTTTCGAACAGCATAGTTAATGAAAACCGCAGCTGTAATAAATGATGACCCTGAGCCATGAAAACCAGTATGGGCGCAGATTTGCGGATCAGACTCTGATCGGAAAGAAAAGTTTAATGTGAGAATACTTTATTTCTAAATACACCGCTCCAGATCCACGTCTTTGGCTAAACCTTAACTTGCAATAAACCCGTCAACATGAGTATTTACAAAATGGGCGCCAGCAAACGAATTGCCCTGGTAGCTCACGACAATAAAAAAACAGAGCTCATCGAATGGGCGACTTATAATAAATCTGTGTTGTCTCTCCATCGTCTTTTCGCCACGGGGACGACCGGGAAAATGCTTGAAAAGGCTTTAGAGCTGAATATAACAAAATTCATGAGTGGCCCTTTGGGAGGCGACCAGCAAATCGGTGCGCGCATCGCAGAAAGAAAAATTGATGTACTGATTTTCTTCTGGGATCCCATGGAAGCCCAGCCTCATGATCCCGATATCAAGGCACTCCTGCGTCTGGGAGTTGTTTGGAATATTCCCTTTGCCTGTGACCGATCCACAGCAGACTTTTTACTCACGTCTCCACTCATGCATCAGGACTATGAAGTGATTCAACCTGACTATTCCCTTTACCTGAAGAGGCCTCCCAGATAATTTCCCGCACTTTGTTTTTTTAAAGTCAGAACTTACCAGAAATTGAGTATAAATACAGTACTTAATACAAACCTGTCATTTGAAAAAAATAATCAAAATTGGTTTAAAGTGTCTGATTGTCCTTCTTATTCTGGTTCTAATACTCTTTGTTGGTGGCTGGATTTATCTTAAGCAGCATAAAAAAC
This sequence comes from uncultured Bacteroidota bacterium, assembly GCA_963757315.1. Lineage (GTDB taxonomy): Bacteria > Bacteroidota > Bacteroidia > Chitinophagales > Chitinophagaceae > Puia. The sequence continues at coordinate 18,371 of CAVWRD010000002.1, forward strand.
AAGTTATTTCATATATAGAGTCGGAAGCAAAAAAGGGTCTTAATGGAGGAGAAATTCACATTGGCGATATAAGTGTTGGTTTTGGTCACACTTTCCCAAGGATCGCTTTTACAATCGACTCTCTTTATCTAAGAGACAGTCTCTGGCACCAGCATCATCACGATCTGCTTTTTGCTACCAGGGCTTATGCAACGTTGGATTTTTTCAAATTGATTTTTGGGAAAATAGGTGTTGACCGGGTACAACTTGAAAACCCGCAATTATATCTGTATACCGATTCTTCCGGATATTCCAATACTTCCATCTTCACAAAAAATGAACCTCCTAAAAAAGGCGCACCGAAGAATCTGACATATCCCGTTCTTGAAATTCATAATGGTAGCCTCGTAATTGACAAAAAAGACAAAAACAAATTCTTCGGTTATGACATTTCCCGCCTCATTTGCCATATTCACCCAGATGCTGATGATCCCAACCTGAAAATAGCCGTCGATCTCGATTGCAGGATTCAAAGAATGACGTTTAATTCTGAAAAAGGTCCTTTTCTGGAAGGAAAAACGGTTACTGGTCAATTTCAGATTCAATTCAACAAAGCTTCCAAAGTTTTGCAGTTTAGCAAAATTCCCCTGACTGTTGATGGACAGCTTTTTATTTTTAACGGCAAATTTTTTCTGGCTGAAGTACCAACCCCATTTATGTTATCCTGGGATACAAATAATTTGCCTTTCAGAAAAGCTGCTTCATTTCTATCAAACAACATCCGTACAAAATTAGATAAATATGACATTTCAGAATCCATCACTCACTTAACAGGTTCCCTTGATAATACTGAACCGGAATACCGAACTCCTCTCATCCATCTCCGTTTGAAGGTGGATAATAAAACGGTAACAACACCCATTGTAGTGATAAGCAATGCTTCATTTACTGCAACCTTCAACAATGAGGAGATAAAAGGATCTGGACATGAAGATGAAAACACGGTTATGCATTTTTCACCGTTTAAGGGAAGCTGGGAAAAATTAGGTTTTCACTGCGACTCTATTGTGATACGAAATCTTATTCATCCAAAGATGAATCTTCACATTGTGTCTGATTTTAGATTAGAGAATATCAATAACTTTTTCGATGAAAATGCACTCTCGTTTGAAAATGGACATGGAAAAATCAATATGCTGTATAGCGGATCTCTCGAAAGCAGCTATGATAGCTCAAGGATGATCTCAGGAATATTCAGTCTGGATTCGGCAACAATAAATTATCTACCCAGAGGTCTTCTGTTAACAAAAGGGAATGGCCTGGTTCGTTTTACAGGCAAAGATATTGTTATCGATAGCCTAAACTTTCATACAGGAAGCACGGATCTGGTCATGAATGGAAGTGTGAAAAGTTTATTCTTTCTGATTAATCAGAAAAATAAAAAGTTGATATTGGATTGGTCCATCCGTTCAAACAAACTAAACCTCAATGATTTTATATCTTTTCTGAAACCAAAACAAAAAAATACAGTTTCGCAAAAGAGGAAATCATCACTGGATCAGACACTAACTGAATTTACAGATTTGCTGGCGAAGGCTGACTTTAGCCTTCATCTCAATGCAAAACATCTGATTTATAAAAAATTCTACGCCGACAATTTGATCTCAGATTTAGCAATGAATGATAACGCCATCAACCTGAAAAAAATAACCCTTCAGCATGGAGGAGGCAGCATTCTGTTGTCGGGTATTCTTAGCAACGAGCCAACATCCAATCCTTTTACTTTCAAAGCCCAGGTCAAAAATGTGAACGTAAATAAAATATTCACGGCATTCAATAATTTCGGACTAAAGTCTCCAACGGACAAAAATATTCAAGGTAGTTTGTCTGCTGATGTTACGTTGCAGGGTGGCGTGACTACAAAAGCACAACTCATAACGGATCAAATGAAAGGCTTTGTGAAATTCAATTTGGAGAATGGTCAATTAGTAGATTTTGAACCCGTTGAAAAAATTTCGCAAACCGTATTTAAAAACAGAAATTTCTCAGATATTCAATTTGCTGAACTGCATGATCTGTTAGAAATAAACGGAGAGAATATCACGATAAACCGCATGGAAATCCATTCAACGGTCCTCACCATGTTCGTGGAAGGAATGTATAACTTAAAAACGGGACCGGACCTTAGCATTCAGGTTCCACTAAGCAACCTCAAAGCAAATAAAGATTCTGTAATGGTCAACAAAGGTATTTTCAGTAAAACCGGAGTTAGCGCAAGACTAAGAGCAAAACGAGGAGATGATGGTAAAATCAAAATAATTTGGGATCCTTTTAATAAAGCAGGAAAAAAGCTCAAAACACAGAATTCAAAATCCAAAGCCTGATAATAATGTGATCACGCATTTGCGGATTGGAAAGTGTTTTTAATTCTTTTTAATACCATCACGCAAATGCTGGGCAACATCAAAGTTTACAGAAGTTCGCTGTCAATTCCAGCGTCAAAATGCTTAACTTTCCTGTCCTCAAATCAATAAAAAATGGAGTTCAAAGTCCATTCACCATATGCTCCTGCCGGTGATCAGCCGGAAGCGATTCTTCAATTGACCAATGGTCTTTTGGCAGGAGAAAAATATCAGACGCTGCTCGGAGTAACGGGCTCCGGTAAAACATTTACAGTCGCCAAAGTGATCGAACAGGTACAAAGACCCACATTGGTACTGACTCATAATAAAACCCTGGTAGCCCAACTCTATGGAGAATTCAAACAGTTTTTCCCGGATAATGCCGTAGGATATTTTGTTTCCTATTATGACTATTATCAACCGGAAGCCTACATGCCCGTGAGTGACACGTATATTGAAAAAGATCTTTCCATAAATGAAGAGCTTGATAAATTGCGATTGCAGGCAACGACACAACTACTTAGTGGAAGAAGGGATATTATCGTTGTTGCGTCGGTAAGTTGTATTTACGGTATTGGTAATCCTGAAGAATTTGAAAATGGAATCGTTCGCATAAAACGCGGGCAGGTGATTTCGCGTCAGGGCTTTCTTCATGCACTCGTTAATTCACTGTATTCACGAAACCAATATGAATTTAAAAGAGGAAGTTTTCGGGTACAGGGCGATACGGTGGATATTAACCTTCCTTATCTCGACTATGGTTACCGTGTTGCTTTTTTCGGTGACCAGATCGAAGAGATCGAAAGCTTTGAGTTATCCAGTGGCAAACGAATTATGCTCATGGACAATGCAGCAATATTCCCCGCCAATCTGTATCTCGCTCCCAAAGATCTGATTGTACAGGTACTCGCAGAAATTCAGGATGAAATGGCAGCGCAGGTAAATTATTTTAAGAGTACCGGGAAATTTATTGAGGCGCAAAGACTTAGTGAACGGGTAAATTTTGACGTGGAAATGATTCGGGAACTCGGATACTGTAACGGCGTAGAAAACTACTCGCGATTCTTTGACAGAAGAAAACCTGGAACAAGGCCCTTCTGTCTACTGGATTATTTTCCAAAAGATTTTTTATGTGTCATTGATGAAAGTCACCAGACTATTCCACAGGTAAGCGGAATGTATGGCGGAGATCGCAGCAGAAAACTGATATTAGTGGACTATGGATTCAGATTGCCATCGGCACTGGACAATCGTCCACTCAATTTCCACGAGTTTGAGACCATGACAGATCAAACAATTTATGTGTCTGCAACACCCGGCGATTATGAACTTGAAAAATGTGGTGGCGTAGTTGTGGAGCAGGTTGTAAGACCAACAGGTTTGTTGGATCCTCCTATTGAAATTCGACCCAGCGTAAATCAGATCGATGATTTACTGGATGAGATCGATACGCGCATAACAAAAGGAGGGCGGGTACTGGTTACCACATTAACCAAACGAATGGCGGAAGAAATGGATAAATATCTGCATCGCCTGAATATCAAATCAAAATATATACACAGCGAAGTTGACACACTGGAACGTGTAGAAATTTTACGTCAGTTGCGACTTGGTGAAATTGATGTACTTGTTGGAGTAAATCTCCTGAGAGAAGGGCTTGATTTACCAGAAGTTACTTTAGTAGCCATATTGGATGCAGATAAGGAAGGGTTTTTGAGAAATGAAAGATCATTGACGCAGACGGCGGGCAGAGCTGCACGCAATGTGGATGGTCTTGTAATTTTTTATGCTGATAGAATGACGGAAAGTATGCAACGTACGATCGACGAGACCAGCCGGCGTCGTGAAAAACAAATTAAGTTTAATGAGGCGAATTCTATAACGCCCAAAACTATTTTGAAATCCAGGCAGGATGTGTTTGCGTCAACCTCTGTTCTTGATATCAAAGGTTTCAATGAAAAGAACCCGTATGCAATCTCCGGTGATCATGATCCCGTTGATATTGCGGCAGAGGAGGAAGCAGAATATAAAACCATTCCCCAAATGGAAAAAGCTATTTCAAAAATTAAAAAAGAAATGGAAAAAGCAGCCCGGGACCTTGATTTCATGGAAGCCGCGAGACTCCGGGATAGTATGTTTACCCTCCAAAAGAAACTAACTGAATTGAAAAACTAAGAGGATTATGGACAAGAAATTATTTCTGTTAGACGCAATGGCTTTGATCTTTCGCGCATATTATGCATTGATTCGTTCGCCCCGTATAAGTTCGAGAGGTAAGAATACAAATGCACAATTCGGATTTACCAATACGTTGATTGAACTTATAAACAATCAAAAACCTTCTCATATGGCGGTATGTTTCGATACTGAAGCACCAACCGACCGTCATATTGATTTTACAGACTACAAAGCTAATCGTCAGGAAGCTCCGGAAGATCTCGTGATTGCAATCCCAGATATTAAAAAAATTGTGCGGGGATTTAATATTCCGATCATGGAACTTGATGGATATGAAGCTGATGATGTTATCGGAACACTCAGCAAGCAGGCGGCTGAAGCAGGATATGAAGTATTTATGGTAACTCCCGATAAAGATTATGGTCAACTCGTTAGCAAGAAAGTTAAAATATATAAACCCGGTTACCAGGGTGGAAGCGTAGAGATCATGGGGCCTGATGAAGTATTAGGAAAATGGAATATCAAAAAGATTTCCCAGGTCATCGATATTCTTGGACTTATGGGTGATACTGTTGACAATATCCCCGGCATACCTGGTATTGGAGAAAAGACCGCTGCCAAACTATTAGCAGAATACGGAACACTTGAAAATGTTTTGGAAAATGCAGAGAACATTAAAGGGGCGTTGGGTGAAAAAGTCAAAGCAGGAAAAGATCTCGCGATCATGAGTAAAAAATTAGCCACGATCATCACTGATGTACCTGTACAATTTCATGAAGAAGATTTCAAACTGAAAGAACTTAACAGAGATGCTCTTCGGGAAATTTTTGTGGATCTTGAATTCAGAACAATTGCCAAAAGAATTCTTGGTGAAGAATTACCGGGTGCGAATGGCCAAAAAGCCGTGCCAGAAGGTGTGCAGCAGGATCTGTTTGGAAATGCTGTGGAATCGACAGTAAGCACGGAAGTTGAAGAACCTGAGCCGGCTCAATCTCATGCAGACAAAAATATCTCTAATACAAAACATAATTACATCTGCGCCGATACTGCAGAAAAAAGAATGTCTTTGATTACTCAGATGATGGGAGAGAAAGAAGTTTCTTTCGATTCAGAAACTACTGGAATTGATGCAAACAACGCTGATCTGGTGGGCCTGAGTTTTTCCTGGTTACCCGGTGAAGCCTATTATGTGCCAGTACCACCGGAAAGGGAAGCAGCTTTGGAAATTTTATCTGAATTCCGTCCGCTGTTTGAAAACCCGGATAGAATCTGGATAGGTCAGAACGTCAAATATGATATGCTGGTGTTGAAATGGTATGGCATCGAAATAGCGGGAGAAATTTTTGATACGATGCTGGCACACTACGTTATTGACCCTGATGGGAAAAGAAGTATGGATTTGCTAAGTGCACAATTTCTTGGTTACGAGCCGGTACCTATCGAAAATCTGATAGGCAAAAAAGGGAAAAGCCAGGGTAATATGCGCGATGTGGCTCTGGATAAAATCACCGAATATGCGGCGGAAGATGCAGATATCACACTGCAATTAAAAAATACCTTTCAGCCAATTCTTGATAAAAAATCCGTGCGCAATGTTTTTGAAAAAGTAGATAATCCGCTTGTAAAAGTATTGGCGGAAATGGAGTTTGAAGGAATTCGGGTAGACATGGATTTTCTAAAAAGCTATTCAAAAGAATTGGAAAAGGAAGCTGCTACAGCTGAAGCCAATGTATACAAGGAAGCAGGTGTACGTTTTAATTTATCTTCTCCCAAACAACTCGGAGAAGTATTATTTGATAAACTGAAATTAGATCCCAAAGCCAGGAAAACCAAAACAGGTCAGTACGCAACAGGAGAGGATGTGCTGTTGAAACTTGCACATCAGAGTAAAATCGTAGACGATATTTTAGCATATCGGGAACTGACAAAATTGAAATCTACGTATGTTGATGCACTACCAGCCATCATTAACCGAAAAACCGGACGTGTGCATACCAGTTATGCGCAGGCAGTTGCAGTCACAGGCAGATTATCCAGCAACAATCCCAATCTGCAAAATATTCCCGTGAGAACTGAGAGGGGCAGGGAGATACGCAAAGCCTTTGTTCCACGCGATGAAAATCATCTTCTTGTTTCTGCGGATTACTCACAAATCGAATTACGGATTGTTGCCGCCATCAGCGGGGATGCAAATATGTGTCTGGCATTTAAAGAAAAAAAAGATATACATAGTGCAACCGCGGCCAAAGTTTTCGGAGTGGAAGAAAAAGATGTCAGCAAGGAAATGCGTTATAGGGCCAAGAGTGTAAATTTTGGGATTATTTATGGTCAGGGTGCTTTTGGACTTGCAGATAATCTCGGGATTAGTAGGACTGAAGCCAAAGAGATCATAGATAACTATAAAAAACAATTTGCAAACATTCAGAAGTACATGGATGATACCATTCAGTTTGCACGTGAAAATGGTTATGTGGAAACACTGATGGGTCGCAAGCGCTGGCTAAGGGACATCAACTCCGGCAACTTCACCGTAAGGGGATTTGCGGAAAGAAATGCCATTAATTCACCCATACAAGGTACGGCCGCTGATATGATCAAAATGGCAATGATCAAAATCCACGAAACATTTAAGAAACATCGTTTTAAATCAAAAATGCTGCTTCAGGTTCATGATGAACTGGTTTTCGATGCCCATAAGGATGAAGTGGAGATCATTAAGCCGATTATTATCGAATGTATGCAAACGGCTCTTTTACTGCCAAACGGGGTACCCGCGGAAGCCGAAATAGGATCCGGACTGAACTGGCTGGAAGCTCATTGACCTGGTAATGGCTAAATGGTTCAACATTTGCACTATCCTCTAAGCCTTAAGGCTTAAGGGCTAATGTTTCTTTCTTAATTAACATTTCATTGTAACATAAGCATTATACTTTGGGGTTATATAATAGTCTTATTATAATAGATAAACGCTCAATCGCGTTAGGCATTAGTTGCGAAAGCGTTGGCCTACAAAACTCATAACATATGAAAAAGTCTATTTCTAAACTTTTACTGCTCATTATCGCTGTTCTGTCATTTGGTTTCAGCAGGGCTGCCGATGAATGGCCCAAATTGATTAATACGGCAAATGGAACTCAAATCAAGGTATATCAGCCTGAACCTGAGTCATTTAAGGGGAATACCCTGATGTTCAGGTCTGCCATTTCTGTCTTGGAAAATGGAACCAACGATCCGGTTTTTGGAGCTTTTTGGGCTACTGCAAAAGTGGAAACGGACCGGGATAACCGTACACTAACATTTGATAATCTGGATGTTACTTCAATCCGTATACCAGCTATTGAAGGCCAGGACACAATCGACTACATCGATGATGCTCTGGAATCTCAGTTTCCCAATGCCGCAGGTGCGATTTCCCTGGACGCTATCGTTGCCACCTTAAACCAAAATCAACAGGAGAATAAAATTTCCCAGGGTATCTCTAACAAACCTCCAATCGTAATTTTTAGAACACAGCCGTCCATGCTTGTGTTGATGGATGGCGAACCAAAGGTTCAGCTCAATAAAGATCTTAATGTTGATGTGGTAGTTAACACGCCATTTACTATTATAAAAAATAATGATGGTCGTTTTTATCTTTACGGTTCAAAGCACTGGTATGTTTCCGCCGCAGCAACCGGACCATATGAATATACAAACGGGACGGTACCTGATAATATTCACAACATTGAAAATCAGATTAATAGCAAATCCCAGAATAATCAGGCAGATAATGGTAAGTCATCGAATACCAATGTAATTCCAAGTATCATCGTAAGCTCGAGACCAGCTGAACTCATACAATCCAACGGTGAGCCTAATTTTACACCTATACAGGGTACAAACCTGCTTTATGTAAGCAATTCAGACAATGATATTTTTATGGATGAAAACTCACAGGAGTATTTTGTCCTGATTTCAGGAAGATGGTTTCAGACTAAAAACCTTACTTCAGATGATTGGAATTATATTCCTGCTGACCAATTACCTGGTGATTTTGCCAAAATCCCTCCTGGATCACCTAAAGACAATGTCCTCGCAAGTGTGGCCGGAACAGATGCTGCAAGAGATGCAGTAATGGACGCTCAAATTCCGCAGACAGCTAAAGTGGATCGAAATAGTACAACTACTTCTGTTGAATATGATGGTCGTCCAAAGTTTACGGATATAGATGGAACAAATTTGCAATACGCAGTAAACACATCTTCGACTGTATTACGCAATGGAGGTGACGGCCGTTTTTATGTCGTGGATAATGGTGTATGGTTTGTTTCAGATAATGCTACAGGTCCCTGGGCTGTTAGTACCGTGAGACCGGTTGATGTAGATCTGATACCTCCAAGTTATCCTGTTTACAATGCCAAATACGTGAACATATATGATGTAGATCCCAATTATGTTTACTCAGGATATACTCCTGGTTATCTCAACAGTTATGTATATGGTCCAACTGTCGTTTACGGAACAGGATTTTATTATGCTCCCTGGTATGGTGCCTATTATTATCCAAGACCCTGGTCATGGGGATTCAACTTCTGTTATACTCCATACTTTGGATGGGGATTCGGTTGGGGATACAGTGCCGCATGGTTCAGTGTAGGTTTCGGTTATGGATACGGATATGGACATTATGGTTATGGTTACAGGGGTTGTGGATGGTGGGGTCCGTCCTTTTATCATCCGGCCGTTTGGGGTGGATGGCATGGAGGCCCAAGGCCCTCAGGATTCTATGGAAATAATTTCTACGTACACAATGGTGTGCATGTAAACTATGCGAATAATGTATATAGAAATAGGGCGGGGGTTAGCAGTCAAAGTTATAATAGGCCTGGTGGAATTGCTTCCAGAACCATGAACTACAATCGTCCGACTCCGAATACTGCAAACAGGAATGGAAATATGGCTCCCGGAAACAATAATGCAAGTGCAAGACCACACACTACCGGATTTAATAACAGGACCGGTACTAATGGAACTGGTATGTCAAATGGATCTTCAAGGTCTTCTATATATTCAGATCGTCAGGGAAATGTATATCAACGCCCACAGGCAAACAGCAACTGGCAGCAAAGGCAAAACAGAAGCTGGGCTCCTGTTAATAATGCAAGACCTGAGGTTCAGCAGAATCTCAATCGTCAGCAGGTTAATCGCAGCCGAGGCGAAGTGCGTGCGCAAAACTTCTCAAGGATTCCTTCGAGTCCCTCATCCGGTGGATATAGTAGACCTTCAGGTGCTGGTGGCGGCGGAGCCAGACCCTCAGGCGGTGGTGGACACTCTTCTGGTGGAGGTGGTGGACATTCTTCAGGTGGAGGCGGCAGACGTTAAATATCAGATATAAATATAAAATCAAAGACCCGGTAAATTACCGGGTCTTTTTATTTAATCATGCCCCTTATTATAAGTCTAGTTTCAAATTCATTTTTTGACTTACGCAAATTGATTTCGCAGACTTCGAATTTCATCATGAGAGCTTCTAAGGGTTATTTGCTGACCGTTCAACAGTTCCCTTAAAAAAACAGGAAGCCGGTTAGTTTCAAGCGCTTTTTTATAGGCTCTTTGAACATTGTCCTCTCCTTCCTCACAATTCGCAAGAATTCTATATCTGCTTTCCCCCGTAAATATGGCTTTAACGTCAAGCCATGCGCGGTAAATTTTACCCGTTTCGCTGCTTCCCTTCTCCACTTCACCATGTAAAACCTGAATCTCGTTCGCTAAATCAGATTTTAATTGTTGACTTTCGACGATCATTCGATCGAATAATTGTTTCAAATCTTCATCTTCGGATTTTAAATCCTTAATAGCATGCTGATAACCAGCTATACGGTCATTGTTTATCATGACCAGATCATTCAATACCTCTATGACTTCTTTTGATTTTTCCATAAAACAGTATTTAAATATTAACATGTTGCTGAAAAAACCATACCACGGGAAAATGTGAGAGTATGGGAGTTTGGGAGTGTGAGACTTCAAATCTTTCACACTCCCATACCCTCATACTCCCATACTTGTTTTTTGTTTAACTTGCACGACTTTTAAAACTTAGTCCTCAATTATGGAATATTCCAAAATCATTGCAATAACCGGTTTGCCCGGTCTTTTTGAATTGGTCAGCAGCAAATCCGACGGTGGTATCGTACGTTCCCTGGATGATAAAAGCACACGTTTTGTTTCCAGCAGGGTACACCAGTTCTCACATCTTGAAAGCATAGAAGTTTACACGACCCGTCATAACGTAAATCTGGTTGACATTTTAAAAGCCATGGAGGTTAGTAAAGAAAAGCTGCCAGACGATAAGGATGCTTCCTCGCTGAAATCATATTTCGAAAAAGTATATCCCGAATTGGATTTTGAACGCGTTTACACAAGTGATCTGAAAAAAATGGTTAAATGGTATTCAGTTCTCGCAAAGAACCAGGTCGAAATTAAATTGCCTGAGCCCGTTGCTGAAGAAGAGATTGTACCTGAAATAAAGGAGGAAGAAAAACCGGTAAAAAAATCTCAGCCCGCAAAAACGGAAATAGTAAAAGCAGAAGATAAAAAGCCGGCGAAAAAATCAGCCGAGCCTAAGATTCCGGAAGACAAATCATCTAAAAAATCAGCTGCCAAAAAGGAATCTGTTGCAGAGAAACCAACTAAAAAAGCTGCTCCGAAAAAAGCTGAGCCCAAAAAAGCAGAGTCAAAACCCGCTAAGAAGTCTGCAACAAAACCTGCTGCTAAAAAATCTGCTGCCAAAAAGAAATAAAATATCACTTACTATTTCTAAGATCCTACCCAAAAATTCGAATAAATGTTGAAAACCTTATCTGCAAATATTGAGAAACCCATTCGGGTTTTTCTTCCTGAAAATCTTGTAATCACTGACTGGAATTCTATTGCTTCTTTTTTTGAAGATCTGGTAGAAAGGCCTCTTGAAAATTCAGCTGATCTGGAGAAATGGCTGGCGGACATGAGTGAACTGGAGTCGGTAATCAGCGAAGATGTATCCTGGCGTCATATTCGAATGACATGCAACACAGAAGATAAAAAGCTCCAGGAAAGTTTTACTTATTTCATGATGGAGATCCAGCCGAAAATTCAACCCTTTGCTGATAAGCTGAATCGCAAGCTTATAGATTCTCCGTTAACATCATCCCTGGACAAGCAAAAATATTTTACTTATCTGCGTTCAGTAAAAAAAAGTATTGATCTTTTTCGCGAAGAGAATATCCCAATACAATCTGAACTCAGTGTTCTGGGACAGCAATATGGTGCAATTTCCGGTAAGATGACTGTAACCGTAAACGACAAGGAATACACATTGCAACAGGCTATGAAATTTCTGGAAAATCCGGACAGGAATCTTCGCGAGCAGGTATATCGAAAAGTCCAGGAACGCAGACTACAGGATAAAGAAAAAATAAATTCACTTTTTACTGAACTTATTAAACGCCGTGATCAGATAGCCAGGAATACGGGATTTCACAATTTCCGTGATTACAAGTTTATAGAAATGGGGCGATTTGATTACACGAAAGAGGATTGCTTCCGTTTTCACGATTCAGTAAAACAATATATACTTCCTCTGGTTGAAATCATAAACCAATTTAAACAGAAGGAACTTGGACTGGATACATTAAGACCCTGGGATGTAGATGCCGAACCTGCCAATCAGGAACCATTAAATCCATTTAAAACAGGTGACGAACTACTGGAAAAAACCGTGCAATGCTTTAGGGATCTCCGGCCATTCTTTGCTGATTGTTTGATCACGATGAAAAAAATGAATCGGTTCGACCTGGAAAGCAGGATTGGGAAAGCACCCGGAGGTTATAATTGCCCACTGGCGGAAACCGGGGCGCCATTCATTTTTATGAATGCAGCCGGACAAATGCACGATGTAACGACGATGGTTCACGAAGGAGGCCATGCCGTGCATTCATTTCTTTCCCATCATCTCGAACTCAGTGCATTCAAGGAATATCCAATGGAAATCGCTGAAGTTGCAAGCATGGCGATGGAACTCTTCAGCATGGAAAACTGGGAGATCTTTTTTAAAAAACCGGAAGATCTACGTCGTGCCAAGATTCAACAACTTGAAAGAGTGATCACCATTTTCCCCTGGATCGCAACAATAGACAAGTTCCAGCATTGGGTATATGAAAATCCTGAACATAGTCTGGAACAGCGGACCGAAAACTGGTTTCGGATTTATAATGAATTTAGTTCAAAGACTATTAATTGGAATGGGCTTGATGAGTACCAAAAGAATATTTGGCAAAAACAGCTACATTTATTCGAGGTTCCCTTTTATTACATCGAATATGGTATTGCACAACTCGGCGCCATCGGTCTGTGGATGCAGTTCAAAAAAAGTAAAAACCTTGCGCTGGATCACTATATAGAGGCTCTTTCTCTTGGAGGAACCAAAACCCTTCCGGAACTCTATGAGGCAGCCGGATTAAAATTTGATTTTTCCGGACCGTATATTAAAGAGTTAATGTATTTTGTAGAAGGGGAATTGAAAGGCTTGATGAACTAAAATTTGAATAACACATATTTAACATGTGTTATTCATCGTAGAAATACCACTAAAATGGTAGTGAAGTTTCTTGCGCGATTGGTTATGGGACTTTATATTTGCATTATACCATCTAAACGATTTTTTCAAAATAGCTACTAATCAGAGCCTTAACCAAAAGTCCCGGTGTTTCCACATCGGGGCTTTCTTTTTGGACTATGGGTTATTGATTATGAATTATGAGTTTTGCAAATAGCACTTAACTCATAATCCATAACCCATAACTAATTCGTCGGTTCTTTGAGTAGTTCGTCTATCTGCTTTTCCATTTCAATTATTTCATCTTTTTTAAGTCCGTCGACAATAGATCTGACATAACCATTTTTATCTACGAGCGCAAAAAACTGAGTATGAATAAACTGTTCATCAATAGGAGAAACGTTATTTTTCGGATCATCCAACAAATAACTTAGTCTCGCTGCGAGGTAAAGCGAATCTTTAGATCCAGTCAGAAAAATCCAGTGGGGTTCTTTTACTCCCAGTGAGTCCGCATATATTTTTAATCGGGCCACACTGTCTGTAATAGGGTTTACAGTGTGTGACAAAATTGTAAAGTTCGGTTCGTTCTTATATTTTTCATAAACGGGACGGAGGTTTGTATTCATCTTCGGACAAATTCCCGGACAGGTTGTAAAAAAAAATTCAGATATATAAACTTTGCCTTCTACATCCTTATTCGTTACTAATTCGCCATTTTGATTCAAAAATGAAAATGACTTTACTTTATTTAACTGTGGCAGACCAACTTTTCCGTAACCCGGTATGAGTTTCGTGAGCATAATATAAAATCCGACAATCAATACCAGGAAGAACAAAGAATAAAACCAGACTTTTTTACTCATAGTGACAAAATTACTCTACCAAACCGGGAGGAAAAAGTTTAACCCTGAGGTCCCCCGCTATAACTTTATGGATTTCAGCCTGTTTTTGTGGTTTTAGGGCTGAATTTGTAACTTTTATGACTCTAATAGGGTTATTTAAGATGTTTTACTGCCGTCCATGATTCCGGAAAATGAGGAACCATAGGGCAAAGCGAGAGAAAAGGTTTAAATTTGCACTTCAATTTAAAGTCATGATAAAAACAGGAAATCCGGTTATAAGCATTTACACGGAAATGACCCCCAATCCGGAGACGATGAAGTTTGTTGCCAACAAATTGCTTTACCCAGGTAAAAGCATTGATTTTCCGGACGTAGAGTCAGCCAAACCTTCACCACTTGCAATTGAGCTATTTGGATTTCCTTTTATAAAAAGCATTTTCATTGCCAGCAATTTTGTAACTCTCACAAAAACTTCAGATACCGACTGGTCAGACGTTATCCCTTCCATTCGTCAGTTCCTCAAGGAATACCTTGAAGATGGAAAACCTGTGGTTAACGAGGAAGAGATCACGATAGCTCATTCTGACGGAAATGCAATCGGCGCAGATGATGATGACGTCGTAAAAAGAATTAAAGAACTTCTTGAAAGTTATGTGAAACCTGCTGTTGAAATGGACGGTGGAGCAATACAATTCAGAAGTTATAACGAGGGAGTTGTCAATCTGATGTTACAGGGATCCTGTTCTGGCTGTCCTTCTTCCATGATCACCCTGAAAGCCGGAATTGAAGGCATGATGAAAAGGATGATTCCCGAAGTCAGGGAAGTCGTTGCCGAAGCTGAATAATGCAGCCAATCATATCGCAATTCATTGAAGAAATTTCACAAACTACCTGGTTTGAATTTGTCGCAGTCATAACTGGTATCGCCAGTGTTATCTTCTCCCGAAAAGAAAATATATTAGTTTACCCGGTTGGTATGATCAGCACGGGAATATTTGTCTGGATCTACGTTACACATGGGCTTTACGCGGACGCTTCTGTGAATTTCTATTATACAGTTATGAGCATAATAGGGTGGGTTATGTGGTCAAAAAAAACAGAAGGAAAATCTGTTTTGAAGATTACCGCATCTTCTAAAAGGGACTGGTTGCTTGCAGTCATTTTTTTTTCCGTTTGCTGGGTTGTTCTATATTTACTATTAAGCAAATGTACAGACAGTACCGTTCCCATTGCCGATAGTTTTACATCCGGCGCTGCTTTCACAGGCATGTGGTTAATGAATAAAAAAAAGCTGGAGAACTGGACCTGGTGGATTATCACCAATGTGGCTTCCATTCCGCTCAACTATTATAAACATCTCGTATTTACAAGTTTTGAATATGTGGTTTTGCTTATCCTAGCAGTAATGGGTTATATTACCTGGAGAAAAAAGATCATGCATGCCGCAACCTAAAAAAATTGTGGTCATCGGTCCGGAATCAACGGGCAAGAGTACCCTTTGCGAGCAGCTTGCATTTAATTATAAAACCCAATGGGTACCGGAGTTCGCGCGGGAATATCTAATGAATCTTCGACGATCTTATAACTATGATGATCTGCTTATCATCGCGAAGGGGCAACTTGAACAGGAAGACCGTATCACCGCATCATCAGACAATTCTCTAATATTTATCGATACCGACATGTACGTCATGAAGGTGTGGTGCGAATATGTTTTTGGAAAATGTCATTCTTTTATTCTGGATGAAATTGTAAAAAGAAAATATGATGGATATCTGCTTTGCAATACTGATCTCCCCTGGGTAGCAGATGAACTGCGTGAATATCCCGATCTTGAATCCCGCGAACGGTTATTTCACATGTACAAAGATCTGATGATAAATCAACCAATACCCTGGTGTGAGATCACCGGTGGTTATGAAGAAAGATTGCAAAAAGCGATATCATTTGTTAATGGTTAATTGTCAATTATTGCAGCAGCTTAATAACGTCAGGATCGTC
Organism: uncultured Bacteroidota bacterium; assembly: GCA_963757315.1. GTDB lineage: Bacteria > Bacteroidota > Bacteroidia > Chitinophagales > Chitinophagaceae > Puia. The sequence goes on from CAVWRD010000002.1 coordinate 34,348, forward strand.
CTGAAGGTGATACATTTGATTTACTATCCAGGGATAACGAGCAGCAACGTGTTTTGAGAGTGGCCTGATGGTAAAAACTTTTGGATTTGGCAAACAGCCTGCGATCATGGCTGCTTCCATACGTGTTAATGTTTTTGCCCTTTTATTAAAGTAGTAACCTGCTGCCGCATCAATTCCAAACACTCCCTTTCCCATTTCACTTATGTTCAGGTACATTTGAAGTATCCTCTTCTTACCCCAGATTTTCTCAATCATAAATGTAAAATATACTTCCAGCGCTTTTCTCATCCAGCTCCTTCCCTGCCACAGGAAAACATTTTTTGCCACCTGTTGTGAAATGGTGCTTGCTCCATGTAACGACTTGCTTTTCTGATTGTGTTTCATTGCCTTTTCAATGGATTTAAAATCAAATCCATCATGGTCCGGGAACAATTGATCTTCAGAAGCAATCACCGCAAGTTTTGCATATGGTGAAATAGCATCCATGGAAACATAATTTCTTTTTAATCCATTTCCATGGAGAAGACTGCTGAGCTGGGTGAGCGTTACAGGAGGATTCATCCATTTCAATATCAGAATATAGAAGAACTGAAGCAAAAATAAAAACAGAAAGATTCGCTTGATCCATCTCCACGCTCGCGGAACAATTCCTTTCGTCTTTATAGGCATTAGTTACTTTGCAGGTTCTGTTGTGTTTGAAGAATTGATTCCCGACATATTATGCGGTCGCAGATTTAAATAATGCAAAGTATATTTTTTACCGATTGGGTAATTCTTAAATTTCGCAGATTTCATTAAAATTCCGGCGATAATAAAAACGCCAGCAGTTATATATCCGGAAACTTTCACCCACGACCCAATAGGTTCGTTTGTATATAAGCCATTAATTACATTCAGCGCCAGTACTCCCACACCGGCAATTATCATAACGGTTCCAGCATTTTGTAAATGTAATTTGGAAAAGTCAGTTCGTATGGCGTCGATTTCTTTCACATGAAAAGGGTTATTATTTACAAAAACACTATCATTTTTTAAATCTGTAATCGTCCCCCCCAGCCATTGGTCATATACTGTATGAATCATAATGTCCATTCCCGGTGCATAAGTTTTTATATTTTGTCCATTTTTCTGAAGGATCAGGACATCCGTCTGAGAAAGACAGATCAAAGGGATCAGGAAAAATAACACCGAAAAGGCTCTTTTCATATCTGTAATATAAAACCATCCCGTATCTACCTTGGCCGGTGTTCTAAAAAGATCACACCATATAACAAAGCCATTCCAAATAATATCAGGATAGCACCTGAAATTTTATTTATAACAGAAAGATTATGAACGGTAAGTTTCTTTCGCAGTTTTCCAGCCATCATCACTTTGCCAACATCGGCCGACATATTGATCAACAAACAGACCGAAAATATTATTATTCTTTCCTTGAGGGTATGCGTCAAAGAGAGTACAGTTGCATTTCCAAGCCAGAAAATAAGTACACCGGGATTGAGCGTGTTAATGATGAAGCCAGACGCGAAAATTCTGGCCATCTGGGCAACACTTATATGATCGGAATGTTCGAGATTTCCAGTCGATTTTAAATGAACCTTCTTAAAAAAGAAAAAATAAATACCCATCGCAATCAGAAAACTGCTGCCCGCATAACCAATCGTTTTTTGGTGTTCCAGCAATCTGGCCACCCATTCCGTAAAAACATTGCTGAGCGTAACCAAAATAAAATCACTCAGCCAAACGCCGGCGACAAAACTTAAACCACCCTTATAACCTACCGTGATACTTTGCTTAATAATTGTAAAAATGATCGGACCGACAGATAGTGCGAGCACAATCCCAAGCGCAAATCCTTTCAATATGGCTTCGACCATGTGTTATATATTTTACCAGTGAACCACGAAAATAACGGAACCCGGAAAATGAAAGAATACTTTTCATTTTAAAAAATAATCAATATTACGCCTTCGCATTTGCTGTTTCCAGAAAATCTTGCCAGTCCTTTAACATTTTACCTTTTAAAACCCTTGGGAATTTGTGTTGCCCCCCTTCCTTGCCAACTGATCGCATAAAATCTATAAAGATTTCAGGTGACAGAACTTTAACCGAAATATCTTTTAAAGCACTCTTCCTTTCTACCGCATAGTCATCGTTTAAGCGTTTGAGGTTTTCGTCCAGCTTATCCCGAATAACCAATGGATCTAAATCCGTATCTGAAGAGAGCCACCACTGATGCGCAAAAAACAATCCGTGTGGCACGCCGGCTACGGTGAATTCAGGAATAGAAATATTCAAATCTTCACTCACATATTGTATAGCCTGATTCATATTGTCCACGCTCAAATGCTCTCCCACTAAACTCAAATAATGTTTGGTACGTCCGGTAATAATAATTTCGCTTTTTTCTTTGTCAGTAAACCGAATCGTATCTCCGATGAGATATCGCCAGGCTCCTGCAGTGGTACTTACCAATAACGCATAATCACGCCCTTCTTCAACCTGATGAATTTCCAGCGCCTCTGGATTCCGGACTATATTTCCTTCCGAGTCGAAATTTTTATCGTCGAACGGAACAAATTCAAAAAAAAGATGCTGATAGGTTACAAGCTTTAAACCTCTTTCGTCCTGCCGGTCCTGATAAGCAATGAATCCTTCGGATGCGAGATATGTTTCTATATATGTTATGGGTTTGCCCAACAACTTTTCGAATCCGATTTTATAGGGTTCGAAAGAGACACCACCGTGAACAAAAAAACCAAGATTGGGCCAGATTTCATGTATGTTCTTCAGACTATACCTCTCGATAATTTTTTCCATGCACATTTGAATCCATGCAGGGACTCCTACGATAAATCCAATATCCCAATTCGGTGCCTGTTCTACAATTTCTTCCAGCTTACGGGCCCAGTCTCGCGTTTTGGCTATCTTTTTTCCAGGCTTGTAAAAAGGACTGAACCAGATTGGAACTTTTTTTGCTGAAATTCCACTCAGATCTCCCTCGTAGTATCCAGGACCTTTCTGAAGATCCGTGCTGCCTCCAATCATTAGCCAACCCTTACCAATACTTTTCACGGGAATGTCCTGGTAATTGCGAAGACTTAAAAGTTGTCGTACCATTACGATTCGGTTACCTCTCAGCAAATCGTTTGTTACCGGAATATATTTACTCGCAGACTCAGATGTACCCGAACTTAATGCATAGTATTTTATTTTGCCTGGCCAACAGATATCCGGCTTACCTTCCAGTGTTTTATACCACCATTCTTTATAAATCTTGCTGTAATCAAACACCGGTACATTTTCCTGAAAGCTTTTTACCAGGTGTTTGTCCAACATGATACGGTCGAAATGATATTGTTGCCCAAACTCTGTAAACCTGGCTTTCTTCAATAATTTTTTGAGAACTTTCATCTGCTGGCGTCGCGGGGATTTTTTCGGCAATCGTAAAGCCCTCGCTAAAGAATTGGGTAATTGTACATCAATTAACGCCATTGAGAATGAGTGGTAATAGTTAAGGTAAATTTAGGCCTTTTTGAGCCTAAAGCCTAAAGCTTAAAGCCCAAAGCTTTTCGGTAAATGGTGGATGGTCTATGGTAGATGGTTTTTCCACACACTATCTACTTCGTAGTGGGTGTCAACGTATTTAATGGATAAATTAAAATAGGGTCACTTTCATTATTCGTTTTACTTATTGCCGTAACAAAATAGCGGGCATTCGGACTATTGAGTAATTCCCTGACACTAAAAACTACCTGCGTTGCAGAAGCTGGAACGAATTGGAAAACTCGTGATGAATCTAAATTGAATTCAGTGCCTGCTTTATAAATGGCATAACCCTTCAAACTATCAGCGGGAGTTCCTTTTTGAAAATGAAATATTAATGAATCGTTACTGGTATTAGCAATTATTTTCGGAATCGAAGGACGGACACTATCCAGCCATGGCATCGGTGCTATCAAAGCAGGATAATTATAAAAGTTTTCCCTTAAGCTATCGTTCCACCCGTTAGCATTTCCAAAAAAAGAAACACTGCTGAAATATACCTGACCACCAATACTATCCAGATTTCTAATGGCACGTAGTTGTCGGGGAAGCTGATTTTTATCTCTCCAATACTCGTTTGAACCAGCCCGGTAAATGCCAAGGCCGATATAACAGGGACGACCAAAGTGGTTTCTATTCCACCAATCCACCAGAATACCGAACGGAGCATTTTTATGTTCAAATTCCCAATATAACTGTGGCACAACATAGTCTATCCAACCATTCTTTAACCACAGCAATATGTCTGCATAAAGATCGTCGTAATTAGTTTGACCTGCGTGAGTGTCGCTGCCAAGTGAATCCTTCGACAGATTTCTCCAAACACCAAAAGGGCTGATTCCGAATTTGCAGGTTTTCTTTGTTTCGAGTATGGTCCGATGCAACATTACGATAAGTGAATCCACGTTGCTTCTTCTCCAGGTTTCCTTATCCATTCCAGCGCCATATTTCTTGAATGAAATATCATCGGGAAATTCAAGGGAACCTATCCTGTAAGGATAAAAATAATCGTCGAAATGAATTGCGTCTATATCATAACGACTAAGCATATCACGAATCACTTCGTTTACGTAAAGTTGCACGTCCTTGTTTCCGGGATCCAGACTTTTTGAATCTCCATATTTCAGTATCCAGTCAGGATGTATTTTACTAACGTGATTCGCTGCAATGGAAGAAGGTTTGATATGAGTGACAATACGATGGCGTTTGTGACCAACTTTCTTATATGTAACAACAGTACGCCCTACCTGAAAAACTGCCCGATAAGGATTACACCAGGCATGAAATTCCATTCCTCTTTTGTGAGTCTCACTAATCATGAACTCAAGCGGATCGTAATAGGGAATGGGAGCTCTCCCTTGTTTGCCATTCAGCCATTCGCTCCAAGGTTCAATGGAGGATGGATAAAAAGCGTCGCAGGCAGGTCTTATCTGAACTATCACCGCGTTCATTCCATTGTGCTGGTGCATATCGAGCTGACGGATAAATTCAGCCTTCTGTTGTTCCGTGCTGTAATTTCCGGAACTGGGCCAGTCAATATTATCCACGGTTGCAATCCACACAGCCCTGAATTCATATTTAGGCTGGGAAAAAGCAAAACAGGAACAAAATAACAACGCAATAAAGAGAAGTCGTTTCATAGGCATCTAACCTGAAATAGGAGTTTCAGCAAGGTTTTCCGGATCATTGTTCTCGCCCGATCTGATTTTATCCAGAAATATATTAAGTTGGCGGGCTTCCTCTATACTGAGATATTTAAATATGGCTTCCATTTCATCATTTAGTCCATCCATTGTTTGCAATAATTTTTTTCCTTTATCTGTAAGGAGAATATCAACCAGTCTCCTGTCCTCATGACAGGTTGTTTTTTTCACCAAACCTTTTTTGACGAGCCGGTCCACAATACGACTCGTATCGCTCATCTTGTCTAACATTCTTTGTCTGATCTGCAGGGTGGACAAAGGCTGACCAGCACCACGTAAAATGCGCAGAATATTAAATTGTTGCTGGGTAATATCAAAAGGTTCAAAAAGTCTTGTCACCTTTTCATTCATCCAGTTAAATGTATAAATCAGATTAATGGTCGCTTTCTGATATTCCGACCGGAATAGCTGTTGGTTGATTTCTTTCTCTAAAGCCATATTATAATTTAAAAACTAAACTCCTCACACTCCCACCCGCCTTCACTTCGTTTCGGCGGGCACAGTACTCTCACACTCTCATACTCCCATACTTGTTCTTCAGTCTCCCCACACCTTCACACCTTCACTGCAGTTTGCACAAATTTCTATCTCTGATCTGCCCTTTAAAATCTTCCTGCGAAAATCGATGTATTCCGGCTCTTTCCAGATATCTCTGAATGATTTATTTTTCAAATCACCCATGCGGTGTTTTGCATCTTTGTCAAAGCAGCAGGGAACTACTATGCCGTCCCAGGTAATTACCGGCGAATGCCACAGACGCCAACAATGATTTTGCAGGAGGTTTTTTGATTCATAACTGCCGTCCGGCTTTTTTTTGTACCGCGTCAAAGAACTATGTTCCGGGATCAGGTTGTTCGGATCCTTGTTGAAGTTATAGATTTGTGCAGTTTTATATCGGATGCCATCTACTCCTGTTTTCTCTGCAAGTTTTTTTGCATCCTGAATCTGATGCTCATTCGGTCTTACTACCAGAAATTGGAAAAACACATAAGGCGTTTTACTGTTCAGTTTCTTTTTCCATTTTACAATATTGTCTGCACCTGCTATTACTTTTTCAAGATCACCTCCGATACGATATTGACTATATACGTCCTGAGTGGTTCCATCGAGTGAAATAATTAAACGGTCGAGTCCACTCTCTACAGTCAACCGCGCATTTTCGTCATTGAGATAATGTGCATTCGTTGATGTGGCTGTATAAATTCTTTTTGAATTGGCATATTTAACCATTTCTAAAAAATCCGGATTCAAATAAGGTTCTCCCTGAAAATAAAATGTGAGATAGAGTAATTCAGGAGCCATCTGATCGATCATTTTCTCAAAAAACTTTTTTTCAAGCATACCTCTTGGGCGCGTGAATGAACGGAGGCCGCTGGGACATTCGGGGCATCGCAGATTACAGCTTGTAGTAGGTTCAAATGAAATGGAGACTGGTACCCCCCATTGGATGGGTTTGCGCGTCCACTTGCTCAAATAAAAACTTGATAAAACAAGGATTCCATTCCAGGCACGGCGAGCGCTCAGCTTGGACATCAGGTTGATTGTATCCTTCCCGTTGAATTTTGACATTTCCTTCGTAAAATTAGTTTTAAATACGGAAAGCGGGAAGCCTGAATCCATTTTTCGTCTATGAGCTGATTATATTTGCAGACGCTTATTAATAGTAATGGTTAAAAAGAAGAGCAGGACCTGGAAGATCATTCGTTTTATTTTCGGTACGGCTATTATCATCATGCTGATTGTGACATTTGTTCAGTGGATTCTCGAAAAAAGAACAACGTTTGTTGAATACAGTGCGTTCGGTATCAAGATGCCTACGAATTATTCGGTGCACGGTATTGATGTTTCAAAATATCAGGAAGTGGTTGACTGGCAATCGGTGAAAAATATGCAGGTACAGGATATTCATATCAGCTTCGTATTCGTGAAAGCCACGGAAGGATTGGGAAATGAAGACCAGATGTTCAGCAGGAACTGGAAAAAAATCAAGGAGGCGGGTTTGGTTCGCGGCGCCTACCATTATTTTCTGGCTACGAAAAGTGGCAAGGCACAGGCAGAAAATTTTATCAATTCAGTTACTCTTCTGCCCGGTGATCTGCCGCCAGTGCTGGATATAGAACAGACTTACGGGGTTCCTCCTGAAAAATTAAGACAAAGAGTAAAAGAATGGTTGCAAACAATACAGACATACTATGGTACTGCGCCTATCATTTATACCAACGTTGACTTTTATGAAAAATATCTCAAGGATGATTTTGACGGTTACCCGCTCTGGGCTGCCCATTATCTACAACCCTCTCAACCCAGAATTTACAGAAACTGGAGTTTCTGGCAGCATAATGAACGTGGTCGTGTGAATGGCTGTTATTCCATCGTTGATTTTGATGTTTTCAACGGCGATTCCCTGGAGTTCCAAAAACTACTTTTAAACTGACAAATATCTCAAATGAAAAAAGTCTATTGTGTCGGTACCTGCGGGACTTGTGAACGGATCATTAAAGATGCAGATCTTCTTAAAAAAGGATATATATCTCAAAATATCAAGGAGGATAAAATCACTCCGGCACAATTGGACGAAATGAAGAATCTGATGGGGAGTTATGAAGCACTGTTCAGCAGAAGAGCTCTTAAATACAAGTCGATGGGACTTAAGGACAAAAAACTTACTGAAAAAGACTACCGTGATTTAATTCTTCAGGAATATACTTTCCTGAAAAGACCTGTCGTTATCTCCGGCAAGAAGATTTATTCGGGAAGTGAAAAGAAAACAGTTGGTGAAGTGCTCAAGTTAAAATAACGAACTTCTAGAGACCTTATACGGACCTTACAGGGACCTTATAGAGTTATTTACTCTGTTTGACAAGAGCATGCTATCGGCTGGCTGCTAGCCGGACAGTATCTAATCAGCCTTGATTATTCTAAGTTTGGCGTAATTCAGCATGATCTTTTTCTCGCCGCCCAATTTAAAGTTAACTGTTGCGATTGGATTATGTGCCGATCCTTCCATCCTGACCACTTCACCGAACCCAAATTTCTGATGTTCAACTTTGTCGCCAGCCATGAGATTACTCGTGTCGCTGGTTGTAAAGTCAACTGAAGGAATATGAATCGGTGCAGGTGATTTTGCATTGGCAGAAATATAGGTCGGCCTGGAAGATTCACGGCTTTTCGTGGAGGATTCCTCCCCACCACCGTAACCCCGGTTCAGCCGGTCGTATGCCGGCCTGGCGCCCCATGAGGATCCAATCTGGTTCTTCACGCCTCCACCTGCGTAACTGCGATCCAACTGATGATCCGGAATTTCTTCTATAAAACGACTGGGATCATTTTGTATGACGCTGCCGAATCTATACCGTGAATTTGCATAAGTGATCCAAAGTTTGTGTTTCGCTCTGGTGATCACCACATAAAAAAGACGTCTTTCTTCTTCAAGTTCTTCCCTTGTGTTGATCGACATCGCATTGGGGAAAAGGGATTCTTCCAAACCGGCGGCAAATACGCAACTGAATTCAAGTCCCTTCGCTGCGTGAATCGTCATTAGTTTCACAGTATCGGCTTCGGGGTCCTTCTGATCAGTATCTGTAAGTAATGTGATCTGTTGCAGATACCCCGAAAGACTCGCCTGTCCTTTTTGAGTTTCCTGTGTATTGATATTGTCGATCAGAATTCCATCTTCATCAATAATACTCCGGTTTTGCTGATCATCCACCCATTCCTTTATACTGTTCAACAGCTCCTGGATATTTTCATAACGGGCAAGACCCTCCGTAGTTTTGTCGTTAAATAATTCTTTTACAATATTCGTTTGCTTACCAACATGCGTAGCGACTTCATATGCATTTTTGGTGTTCAGCATACTCGCAAAACTTTTGATCATCTGAACAAATTGTTCAATCGATTCGAGCGTTCCTGATTTATAGCCCATGGAGGATGCATTATTAAGAACATCCCACATGGAAATATTTTTTTGATTGGCCATGAGAACAGCCTTATCCAGGGAGCTTTTGCCAATTCCTCTCGCAGGAAAGTTGATAATTCTTTTTAAACTTTCTTCATCGTTATGGTTGACAATCACACGCAGATAGGAAATAAAATCCTTTATTTCTTTGCGTTGATAAAAACTGATGCCACCATAAATAGTATATGGGATTGCCATTCTGCGAAGACTTTCTTCAAAAGCACGGCTTTGGGAATTGGTGCGGTACAAGATTGCGAAATCACGGTTATTAAAATGATTTCTCAGCTTTTGTTCTTGTATAGTGTCGGCAACAAATTTACCCTCGTCGTTGTCGGTCATTGTTCGAACGAGGCGTATCTTCTCTCCTTCTATATTTTCAGTCCACAGATTTTTAGGTATCTGTCCCTTGTTGTGTTTGATTACTTCATTGGCTGCGTTAATGATGCTTTGTGTGCTGCGATAATTCTGTTCCAGCTTTACCACTTTGACATCGTCATAATCTTTCTGAAATTGTAAAATATTTTCGATCGTCGCACCGCGAAAACTGTAAATACTCTGAGCATCATCACCTACTACACAAACGTTTTCATATACAGCTCCAAGTAACTTGATGATTTCATATTGCGCGGGATTGGTATCCTGAAACTCATCAATCAGTATATACTTAAACTTATGCTGATACTTATGAAGGCTCTCCGGAAAATTTTTTAATAATTCATAAAATTTCAGCAACAGATCATCAAAGTCCATCGATCCGTTTTTAAAACAACGTTTTGCATATGCTTCGTAAATCTGAGCAATTGCAGGCCTGTTACTCCTCGTGTCTTCCTGTTGGATATAATAATCAGTGGCATATTCTGAAGGCGACACCAATCCATTTTTTGCCTGTGAAATCCGGTTGTAAACAATATTGGGTTTGTAATGTTTGTCGTCCAGGTTTAATTCATTCACTACTGTTTTTACAACACTTTTTGCATCGTCCGTATCATATATCGTAAAATGATGAGGATATCCAAGTTTAGGTGCCTCCGCTCTTAATATTCTCGCAAACACACTGTGAAACGTCCCGATATACAGATTTCTCGCTTCGTTATTTCCAAGAATCCGTTCTACCCTTTCTTTCATTTCCTTCGCCGCCTTATTGGTAAATGTGAGGGCCAAAATATTGAATGCATCCACGCCATTCGAAAGGAGATGGGCAATTCTTGTAGTCAGTACTTTAGTTTTTCCGCTGCCGGCGCCGGCAATAATCATTAAGGGGCCGTCTATATGAAGTACGGCTTCTCTCTGCGCATCATTCAAACCATCCAGATAGTTCTGCATGGTTGCAATTTACGAACTGGGAATGGCAGAACCCGGGTTAAATTACTCCAATATAAATTTGTTCACCACTGTCAGGGTTTTTTCACAGGAGGCTTTTTTTTGGTCCAAATAGCAATCAGCGAGTCCCCGGAAGTCGTATACAACAAACCCTTATCAAAATTATACCCATCTGTTTTGACTAGATTCTTTAAAAAATTCACTTCATCGTAACCGGGACAATACATTCTTGTTGTAATCATTTTATCGCTTATGTGCAGGTTTTTCTCCGTAGCCGTAAAACTGCCCGACATACTGTTACAACCGGTACTTCCTGAAAAGTGGTATTGCACAATGTCGAAATCTATCTCAGGAATCCTGCTGTTTGAACTATCAGCATGAGGATCGTTTTTTAAATACCATTTCCCCGCCAATGCCGAAATGTTTTGAGATCCATACATTTTGCTATCCGGATTGGGAGGAACCTGGGCACGGATTATGTTAAACAAAACAAATAAGACGCCGGTGAGAATAAAAGATTTTAACTTTGAAGTCATTATTTTTTTTAATAAATAATCATACCCAATCATGCCAGGTTTTGAATTTTTTGGTGAAGAAGAACGTAAAGAAGTTAATGACGTATTATCTACCGGAATCCTCATGCGATATGGTTTTGATGCTGCCCGTAAAGGTATCTGGAAATCCCGCGAACTGGAACAGGCTCTCTGTTCCAAATTACAGTGTGGCCATGCCCAGCTGACTTCCAGTGGTACTTCTGCACTTACAACGGCTCTTACCGCTTTGGGAATCGGCGCAGGAGATGAAGTCATTATGCCTTCTTTCACTTTTGTAGCAAGCTTTGAAGCCGTGCTCAGTGTAGGTGCGATTCCTGTGCTTGTAGACATAGACGATTCTCTAACGATGAATCCCGTATCGGTACGTAAAGCAATTACCACAGCCACAAAATGTATAATGCCGGTTCATATGTGTGGTAGTATGGCTGATATGGACATCTTGGTAGAAATTTGTCGCGATCATAAACTTCTTTTACTTGAAGACGCCTGTCAGAGTATTGGCGCTTCTTATAAAGGAAAATTTCTTGGGACTATCGGAGATGCAGGAACACTGTCCTTCGATTTTGTAAAAACAGTTACCTGCGCTGAAGGGGGCGCTGTTCTAACCAATAGTAAAAAGATTTATACGGATTGTGACGGATTTACCGACCATGGACATGATCATATAGGAAATGATCGAGGGGCAGAACAACATCCTTTTATTGGATATAACTATCGTATTTCAGAATTACATGCGGCAGTGGGACTTGCGCAGTTTCGTAAGCTGGATAATTTTCTCGCTATACAAAAGAAAAACCATCAATATTTACAAAGCGAACTGGCAAAAATTCCTGAAATAAAATTCAGAACTGTCCCGGACCCTGCAGGTGACAGCCACACATTTCTTAGCTGGTTCATGCCTGGTCGGGAATTAACCGAATCAGTTATCGCAGAAATGAAATCCCAGCAGATTTATGCCGGCAATTTTTACTGGTTCGAACATAACTGGCATTATATTGAAAAATGGGATCATCTGAAAAATGAAAAGACTTTAAACAGACTCAGTCCTGCTCAAAGTGCTGCTCTGAAAGCACTAAGCACGCAAAATTTCAGTAAAAGCAATGAACTGATGAGTCGTTGTATAAGTACAGCTATCAGTTTATCGTGGACTGATGAGCAGCTAAAAGAAAAGGCCGCCAAACTCACAGCCGCTATAAGAAAGGTGATTAGTGCTTCCCCTCAAGCGCGTTACACTCCGCAAGCGACCCTAGCCTGATTCGGAAGGGGATATGGGTGGTTTTCTCCAGTTCCCACTCCCTTTTGCAAAAGAAGCCGGACTGGATATAATATATATTTGAAGGAATGGAGTATTCCATGCTGGTAGCCATTATTGTTGTAAAAATCGCCCCAGGAGAACCATCCGGACGCTGATTTAACACACTGTCCTTATCGGCCGACCCCGAAAGCACACTATTCCCACCAGGCAAACAAAGATGCTTAAAGTCGGTATTAAAATCTTTTTTGAGGCTATTTTGACCGTGTACCTGACTAAAGGAAAACATTGTCAACCAGACAACAAGAAAACAAATTAGACGTTCAGGCCGATTCTTCATAATTGTATGTAAATTTACGGCGCGATTTTTGTGGAATGGGCAGATTTTCTTTAAAATGCCCCTTTCGACAATAACCCCTCAAAGATGGCATTAAGTCAATCATTACAGCAGAAATTACTCCAAAAATTATCTCCCCAGCAGATTCAGCTTATGAAATTGCTGCAGGTCCCTACTGCCAATCTCGAAGAACGAATAAAGGAGGAACTGGAAGAAAATCCCGCTTTGGAAGTTGCCGAGGAAGATCACGATGATGGCTTAACGGACGATTCAAAGGATGAGTTTGAGACTGCAGAAGAAGAATTTGAGCCCGAAGGCACCCAGGAGGAATATGATAATATTGATATCAGCGAGTACGTAAATGATCACGATGACGATGTAGCTGATTATAAACTAAGGGATGATAATTATCCTGATGCCGAGGATAAACAGTCTGTGACACATAAACTCGAGACAAGTTTCTATGACTTATTGCTGGATCAGCTGGGGATGTTAAAACTAGACGACAGGACACGCAGAATCGCCGAACAGATCGTAGGTAGCATTGACGACGACGGTTATCTTCGGCGGGAAACTACTTCCATTGTCGATGATCTCGCCTTTCGGCAAAACATAGAAAGCAGCGATTCAGAAGTTGAATCTATCATATCCCGTATACAACAATTCGATCCTCCCGGTGTAGCTGCACGTAATTTGCAGGAATGTTTGCTACTTCAACTGGAACGTAAGAAAACAGAAGCTAAAAGTGTTGAACTGGCAATCAGTGTCCTTTCCGAATATTTCGATGAATTCACGAAAAAACATTATGACAAAATTCAACGGGGACTGAATATTTCCGAAGAGGATTTCCGCGATGTCATCAAACAAATTGTGAAACTGAATCCAAAACCGGGTGGAAATCTTGGAGGTTCAGGAAAAGGGGAAGGATATGTTGTCCCCGACTTTTTTATTTTCAATAATGCAGGAAATCTTGAACTCACGCTTAATTCACGTAATGCCCCTGATCTGCGTATCAGCGATGGTTATCGGGATATGTTAAAAGATTATGATAAGGGGTCAAAAAAAGATAAAAGACAAAAAGAGGCAGTACTTTTTATTAAACAGAAGATAGATGCTGCCAAATGGTTTATAGACGCGATAAAACAAAGACAGCAAACGCTTATCAACACGATGCAAACCATTATGAATTACCAATATGATTTTTTTATATCTGGTGATGAAACTTCACTGAAGCCGATGATCCTGAAAGATATTGCGGAGCGAACTGGTTTGGATATTTCAACCGTGAGTCGTGTAGCCAACAGTAAGTTCGTACAAACGGAATTTGGCACTTACAGGCTTAAATTCTTTTTCAGCGAATCTCTCAGCACCGACAGTGGTGAGGAAGTATCCACACGTGAAGTGAAAAAAATCCTGAGCGACCTGATAGGAGATGAAAGTAAAAAGAAACCACTAAGCGATGAGCGGCTCACAGAGTTGCTCCAGGAAAAAGGTTATAATATCGCGAGGCGAACTGTTGCTAAATATCGAGAGCAATTAAATATTCCCGTAGCACGACTGAGACGTGAGTTGTAGAAGTCTAAAGCCCAAAGCTTAAAGCCTAAAGCTTTTTAGTTATCTTTCGTCGAAAAAAATTCTCTCGGCCAACAGTCAACGATCATCCGTCATTCATATACCATCTACCAAAAAATGAACGCAACATCTTTCGAATACTCTTCACCTTCATCAAATGAAACTCCACATCCGTCCCGACTGGTTCGTTCATTTGCGCATTTTTTTTCTATTCTCTTTCATCCTATGCTCATATGTGCATATACAATCGCATTTCTAATCTATTTGCATCCCTCCGCTTTTGAAGGCGTGGATCCACATACTAAGAACTTGCGAATGATAAGTATTATTTTATTTACGGTTTTTTTCCCGGCTATGAGTTTATTCATTGCCTGGAGGCTCAAATTGGTCAGGCGTCTTTCATTGGAAAACAGGCAGGACAGACTTGTAGGTTTTATAGTTACTATGTTTTTTTATTTCTGGGCCAGTTATGTATTCAGAAATCTGCCGGATACTCCTCAGGTTGCCGCACATTTTATTCTCGGTACATTCCTGGCGGTTTGTGGCGCATGGATGTGTACCATATTTTACAAGGTGAGTCTGCATGCTGTTGCTGTAGGCGGACTTCTTTCTTTTTCAATTCTGTTTGTGAATCAGGACCCATATGCTTCAGGATTGTACCTTGCAATCCCCATATTGATCGCAGGTATAACATGTACGTCCCGTCTTATTCTCGGGGCTCATAATCGTTTTGAAATAGTATCAGGATTCATGGTAGGTTTGCTTTCCCAGTGTATTGCATGGTTGTTTTGAAAGCCGAAACTTTCCACGCCAAAAAAAGAAAAGCCCAATCATAGGGTACGAACCTAAATTGGACTTTTTCACCTTCAAACCATCGGAGTTTACGTCCGGTTAACCATTCAATATTTTTGAGCCTGTCAGATATTTTTTTGTAGGATGATAGATAAAGAAGCAGGATCCGCCCTTCATATCTTCTACCACCTCCTGTACATCCTGATTTGGTATTGCGGGACAACCAAAACTTCTGCCGTTAAATTTGTTCGACTGCAAGTATTCTTCACCTACATATTTAGAACCATGTATAACAATATTTCTGCGGTCTGCTTTATCATTAAATCCTTTTTCCAGTCCGTGAATTTTTAATGCGAGCCCATGCTTACCAGTATAAGTCAACTCGGTAACATAAAATCCAAGACTGCTTTTGTGAGAACTTCTCCTATTTGAAAATGTATTCGCATACTCACCCCCAGACCGGCGGCCGTGTGCTACATAAGTATTTACAAGTATTTTTCTGCTGTCCAGGTCTACAACATAGAGCCGGCGGTTTCTCGATGACTGGCTAAAATCACAAATTGTAATAATATTACTCTTCATAATCCTGTGTTCCTCCAACAGACGTAAATATCCTTTATAAGCATATTCAAATACTTCGCGATGAAGGCCTGATTCTTCCAGGTTCATGTCGCAGTATAAATTACTAACGGTAGTTTCGAATTCAGTTGTGTTGGAGGAGATTGTATTGTGTGCCGGTAATTTTTTTATTGGTGATGCCATCAGACCGTTTCCGGATTGCAGAACGGGACTCAATGACAACAGCAGAGCTACGGACAACACACGATATTTTTTTCGCATGGTTAGGGTTTTTCAAAGGGTATATCAAAAACGGATCTACCACTAAAATATTATTTGATTTGCATTTATACAATGATTAAAGGATGTGTTTTTTATTGTACGTTTTAGAAATAAAAAAAATAGGCATGTTTTCGTAAATGTCCACGGAAATTCACGTTTATGGCCCGATTTTTACCTATTAATAACTGAACAAGCTCGTAATTTCACGGAAATGAAAACTCTCATTCTGGTTCGCCATGCAAAAAGCTCTCATTCATTTGGAGCTTCTTCGGATTTCGATCGCCCCTTAAATGAGCGGGGTTTTCGCGATGCTGCTGAAATGGGAAAAAAGCTTTTTAAAAAAGATATATTGATAGACCAGTTTGTATCAAGTCCCGCTGTGCGCGCAAAAACAACAGCCGAACTATTCGTATCGGAATATGATCGTAAACTGAAAGAGATTTACTTCGTCCCAACGTTATACCATGCTTCTCCTGAGAATTTTTCTGAAGTGATCCGGGAATTGGGAGACAGTTATCAGCATGTAGCAATTTTCTCACATAACCCCGGAATTACTGAATTTGCCGCCTCATTGTCAACCGTTCCAATCAATCATATGCCTACCTGCAGTGTTTTTGCTGTTAGTTCACGGGCAGATTCCTGGAAAGATTTTGAAGGTTCGGATAAAACTGTTTTATTTTTTTATAAACCAGATTAAGCTCAAAGATGAGGGCTTAAAGCCATTATTTCCATTCTCTTAATTTCTGCCGGATAATTCTGTTAAGAGTTCTTCAACCACATCATGTAATTCAGAATCCTGAATGGGAGGTATTCGTTTTTCCATACCGCGAAAAGCGCTTATGGCATTTTCAAGGTTAAAATTTTTTTGCGGCAAAAAATACATCCATTTCTTTTCATACAAATAAACTGCGAGATATTCCTGTTCCGTTTGTCCCGGTGTGGGCACGAGGATGGCAGATTTTCTCAAGTTTACTAAATCCATTATAGTGCTATATCCACTTCTCGCGATAATTATATCAGATACATCAATGATGTCATTTAGCTCAGCAGATCGAAGATGATTGTATATTTTTATTCCTTCACCTGCAAAAGGAACAGGTGAATTCAGTCCCGGCAAACCCCTCACCACAACAAATTGCATCGGGTAATCGGGCATCTGTCTAAATAATATATTTTCCAATTCAGTTCTTTGAGGTTCCGGACCCGAAAGAAGAATTAGCACAGAATCGTTCAGTATTTTTTTGTTGGATTTTTTTAACCGGGACAGTATGCCAATATATTTAACCGGTATTTTTGGTAAAATGTTAGGGTGCGAAAGTTTCCCCGCTAAAGAATCTTCACTTGTCCAGTCCGGTACCCAGCAACAGGAAAACTTCTCAATAAACCGGTAGTTCCATTTTAAGATTTTATCGTCAATCCAACGGCCAACAGCTAACGGCCAACGGCCAGCGCTTTCCTTCGACTGCCATCCTGATTGAATAGATAACTGATGCGTTATAAATACGCAATAAGATTTTTTATTAAAAA
Organism: uncultured Bacteroidota bacterium; assembly: GCA_963757315.1. GTDB lineage: Bacteria > Bacteroidota > Bacteroidia > Chitinophagales > Chitinophagaceae > Puia. Next base: position 51,749 of record CAVWRD010000002.1, read on the forward strand.
GACCATAGCGATTATCAGAAATGACCACATCAAAATTTCGTTTTTCCAGAACAGTTTCAAGCCATTTATTCTCCTTTTCAATTTTTTTCAAAATTGCCCTTATACGGAAAAGGAGACGCCATTTCAGTAAAAAGCCCTTTCCATACGTTATATCGTACCCAGGTATTTCGATGAATTCCAATAAAGGAAATTCCTGGATAATCAGGGTCCGTTGGCTTCCACTTGCTGCCACGGTGACCAGCATTCCTTGTTGAATAAGTTCGCTAATTACTGGGATACAACGTGTTGCGTGTCCAAGACCCCAATCCAGCGGTGCGAGAAGTACTGAAAGGGGTCTTTTATTGTTCATGTTATTTTGCTAAAACTGGCACAAAAACCTGCAATTAATCGTAAATTTTTATAATTTAGGGCAAAGAAATCTATGAAAAATCCGCTTACCCTATTGATCTTTTTATTATTTATGATTACAATTGTAAGCGCAAGTTGTAGTTCCAGTAATCACATAGGCGGCAGTAGCAAGAAATGTGGTTGCGGACTCAATAAGGGTATGGTCGGATACTAAAATCTAATTGCAATGAAAACACCGGATAGAGATTTGCTCGTTCTTATGAAAGACGAATTCGTTACTGAACAGTTCATGGCCTGTGAACTCGAAAAATTAAATGATCTTCTTTTCCAGTACGAAACACTTGAAACTTTTTGTTCCTCACATGAAGTTTTTGATCTTAACAATTACAAAATATTAAGGACAACCCGCCATATCCAGCGTGTTGTAAGGCAACAGGAACTAAAACCTTTTCAGTTTCTGTGTAACAAAAATTAAGTTTTCCTGATTAGCTATTCAGCATTAAAGGCATTACAAGCATCAGCAGATCTTCCGCTTTATCTTGTTCAGAAGGTTTAATAATTCCGGCTTTTGTTGGTGTTGATAATTCTATTCGAATTTCATCTGAAGCCGTGGCATTTAGCATTTCAATAAGAAAACGCGCATTAAAAGCGATGGACATATCCTCTCCGGTGTATTGACATTTCATTCTTTCAGTTCCCTCAAAAGAGAAATCCACGTCCTGTGCTGCAAGTTGCAATTCACTTCCATGAATACTCAATACAATTTGGTTTGTGCTCTTATTACTAAATACGCTTACTCTACGAAGAGCGCCCTGAAAATCACTTCTGTTAACCGTTAGTTTATAGGGATTATCTGCCGGTATTACCACTTTATAATCAGGAAAACGTGCATCTATTAACCGGCAACTCATCTGCAGACCGCTAAAATTTGCAAACAAATGATTGCTGTTATAGCTGAGTTTTACATTTTCATCTGTATTTGGTAAAGCCGACTTTAATAGGTTAAGTGGTTTTTTAGGTACGATCAGAGATTCCGTTTTGACGCTTGAAATATCAGTTCTTTTATATCGTATGAGGCGATGCGCATCCGTTGCCACGAATTGAATGGATCCCGTACTCATCTCTACAAGTACTCCTGTCATAGCCGGCCTCAAATCGTCATTACTTACAGCAAAAAGAGATTTGTTAATTGCAGTGGAAAGCACTGAAGCAGGAATTTCAAAAGAGGTAGTTTCGTCAGCAGTAGGATCTTTCGGAAAATTATCAGGATTTTCGCCCATCACTTTGTATTTACCGTTGTCACTTGTTATCTCAACAGCAAACTGTTTGTCAATTGTAAAAGCGAGGGGCTGATCGGCAATATTTTTAAGTGAGTCCAATAGTATTTTAGCAGGAATACAAACCTTTCCCGTTTCCTTTGCTTCTACTTCCATGTGTACCTTCATCACGGTTTCAAGGTCTGTAGCAGCAATCGTGAGTTTGTTCTTTTCTACTTCAAATAAAAAATCTTCCAGTATGGGCAGTACGGTATTTGCACTGATTACACCGCTGATCTGCTGTAAATGTTTAAGCAAAGCCGAGGACGAAACAATAAACTTCATGTATCAGGACTTTGGGACGAAACTACTGATTTTTTCCTAAGAGCCGTAAGTGATTATCCGCGAATGAATCAACCTGGAATAACTTGTGCATTTTTTTATATTTGGTGCTATGACGACTTCCCGTTCATCCTTTTCTCCTGGCAGATATTCGGCAGAAAAAGCACTGCAGAAATTAAAGCATTTCTGCGGGTACCAGGAACGAAGTCATTCAGAAGTAAAGCAAAAGCTCTATGCTCTCGGCCTGTTTAAAAAGGAAGTCGAAGAATTGATGTCCCGGCTTATAGAAGAGGGCTACCTCAATGAAGAACGATTTGCCATACAGTTCGCTTCAGGAAAATCACGTATAAAGGGCTGGGGTAGACAAAAAATCCGCCATGAGCTCCGCCAAAAAGGAATAAGCGAGTTTTGTATCACAAAAGCACTGAATACATTGGATAATACCGAATACGAGCTTGGATTTAGTCGATTGGCTTCTAAAAAATGGTCTTCACTAAAGGCTGAAAAGAATATTTTTGCGAGGAAAAGTAAATGGCAGCAATTTCTTCTTCAAAGAGGCTTTGAATCTGCTCTCATTAAAAAATGGTCTTTCCCGGAAGAAAACCCAACCGGATCTGATGATCTTTAACTCATTTTTTATGGATGATCTTCGGATTTCTTTGTTGCAAACAGCCCTGCATTGGGAGGATAAAAAGGCTAATCTGGTTATGCTGGAAGAAAAAATAGCTGCCTTACCAAATAACCCTGAATTAATCATTCTCCCTGAAATGTTCAGTACTGGTTTTAGTATGAATGTCGAATCCCTGGCAGAAACCATGGCGGGACCCACCATAGAATGGATGCGAAAAATTGCTGCCGGTAAAGCTGCCATTATCACCGGAAGTATTATAATTAAGGAGAATCAGGGGGAGTTGCCTGTATTTTACAATCGACTGATTTGGATGCTGCCAACCGGTGACTATGGTTTTTATGATAAACGCCATTTATTCGCTTATGGAAAAGAGGACAAACATTTCAGTCCTGGAAAAAAACGTCTTATAGCTTCAGTAAATAAATGGAAAGTTAACCTCCTGATTTGTTACGACCTGAGGTTTCCCGTATGGTCAAGGCAGTCCAATCCGTCGGATTCTCGTTCGGAGTCTGAATATGATCTGTTAATCGTAGTGGCAAACTGGCCTTCAGTAAGAAGTCATGCATGGAAAACGCTGCTGCAGGCAAGAGCAATAGAAAATCAATGTTATGTTATCGGGGTAAATCGAACCGGTAAGGATGGAAATGGCCTCGAATATACCGGCGAAACCATGATAGTGGGACCCCTGGGCGATACCATCAAACTGTTATCTGGGGAAGAAGATTCAATCTCGCATATACTGGACCGTAATAAATTGGAAGAAGTCCGACAAAAATTTCCATTCTTGCGGGATGCTGATAAATTTTTCATTCAACCTTAATCTATGAAGCAGGTTTTTCAGGCAGATGAAATACATACCGGAACCGGCATATTAAAAGACCATGCAATTATAATTGAGAATGGCATCATAACAAGTATAGTACCTAAAGATTCAACTCCGGCAGGAATATCGATCCAGTCTTTCACAGGTTGCCTGATTGCCCCTGCATTTATTGATCTTCAATTATACGGAGGTAATGGAAAATTATTTTCGCATTCGCTGGATCTGGAATCATTGGAAGCAACTTACGAATACTGCAAAGCCGGGGGTTGTTCTCATTTTTTAATTACCATGGCGACCAATTCTACCGAAAACTTTTTAAAAGGAATAGAATCAGCACGCGCATACAAAGAATCCGGAAAGAAAGGTTTAATCGGTCTTCATCTAGAGGGGCCCTGGATAAATAAATCAAAAAAAGGCGCCCACATCGAAGCATTTATTAAAAAACCTACTCAGGACGAAGTTCTTAATCTGCTCGAAAAGGGAAAAGGTGTTGTCAAAATGATCACTCTTGCCCCGGAAGAATGTGATGATGAGATCATAAATCTATTAATTGATAACGGTATTATTATTTCTGCCGGGCATAGTAATGCCAGCTATGCAAGAGCAAGTCAGGTTTTTGATATGGGGGTTCCGGCAGCAACTCATCTTTTTAATGCCATGTCTCCTCTGCAAGGCCGGGAGCCGGGAATGGTCGGTGCTATTTATGACGACCCCAATGTGATGTCAAGTATTATATGCGACGGTGTGCACGTAGATTTTGCATCTGTACGCATTAGTAAAAAAATCATGGGCGAACGTTTGTTTTTTATTACAGATGCAGTTACATCAATTGACGAAGGATATTATAAACATGTTTTTCAAGGTGATCGATATACGTTGCCTGATGGAACATTGTCAGGGTCCTGTATGACAATGATGTCAACTTTTAAAAATGCCGTGCAAAAAGCTGGTATCTCCGTGGAAGAATCTATAAAAATGTGTACTACTTATCCCGCCGGTCTTCTGAAAGATCCGGTGCTTGGCAAGATTGAAGTGGGACAATATGCCGATTTCAATATCATCGACAAAAAAACATTGGGACTTGCTTCTTCAGTTTTTCATTGAAAGCAATCGCTGGATTAAATAATTTTCCGTTCCCGGAGTCCACCCGGATTGCTCATAAATAATGTCGTTTCTATAAACAATCATGCTTTGTGGAAGATTATTTGAATGAAGTGCTCTTCGTAAATCTCCGTAGAGATCTGAATAAACCTCAAACGTCCATTCATTCATATTATATGTTGATCTTATTTTGTTGGCCGTTTTGCCCTCGTCGATTGATACTGCCATGAATCGAAACGGTCTTATATTTTGCCATTTTTCTAAATTCGCATTAATGGAATTGAGCTCCGTAATGCTTTCATCGGAAGTTGTTGCCCAGAAACAAATCAGAAAAAGAGAATCTTTTTTTGCAAAGGTTGAAAAACTGGCAATTTTTCCCTGTAACGACTTTAATCTTGCCTGTAACAATGAATCCTGAGCATTTGCATAAAGCGATAACAATATCAAAGAAAATATCAAACTGACTTTCATTATTAAACTATTTGCTTTCCGAAGTATTGTTGTTTAATGCGTCCTGTTGTGAAATTAATTCTCTCACTTTCATGGCTTTGAAATCTACGCCATCGCGAATTGCATCGGAGGTTGGTAATGCCCATACGTCTGGTATAATACCTCTGCCGTTTTTGACACGATCTTTACTGACCACCATCCTGAATCGTGGCAGCCTAAATCGAAGACCTGTATTTGGGAGTGTCACATCAGGAATGATCCACGCAGTATTACCGTAATATCCTCCTCCTGTTTCTTCACCCACCAGGGTTACATTTTTCTGTCCCTTCAGATCTCCTGCAAAAAGTGTCGTAGCTGAGAAGGAGTTACCGCCGATCAATATAAAAACCTGACCGTCGTAGTGATTATTTTTTTTCGGAGAATTATAGTGCTTTTCAAAATACCTGAAATGGTACTTACCATCCGTTTCTTTTTTGGTTACTAGGCTGATCAGAATGCCATTTAAAAAACTTTTCGCAATATATTTTTTGTACTCGGAAGGGGGCTTAATAGTATATAACGAATCGGCTATTTTAAATTTATGATTGATTATATATTTGGTAAGCATTGTTGATAATCCTGCATCACCTCCACCGTTAGATCTGACATCAATAATCAGATTCTTTATTTTCTGTTTATGGATCTCTTTAAATGATCTTCTGAAAAATTTCTTCAGGTGATTCGACCTGTCGAAAGTAGCTACAGTCATAAACCCCGTTTTCATTACGGTATCCAGTTGCAGGTTCGCCGAAGAATAGAAAAAGAAAGCTTTTTCTTTCTTTTTATCCGGGTTTTTTCCTTTAGCCGGCGGCCCATGATTCAGAGATTTTTTATTAAGCGTGTCGGCTTTGAAATCGTAGGGTTTAACCCAGGCCTGACTTTCATTACCGAAGCTGTCAATATATTTTACGTCGAACGAATCTCTGAGTCCGATTACATTTTTGTAAAGATTGGCAAATGCAAATCCTGTGCTCAAACTTTGATATTTGCCATTGATGCTGTAGCCGTCTGTCGTTATGTAATTAAAAAGTGTGTCCGTTAATTCGTGTGCAGTATAACCATTGATCGAGTTAACAATCGTTCCCCTTTGCAAAATTGGATCATTCCTTCTCAGGTTAGCGGTAATAACCATCGTGTCGGCCCAAAACTTTAAAGCGAAAGGAAATGCGAGAGAAGAAGCAGTGTCAACATATTTGTTAAATGCTTTAGAGCTCTTCATACTCGTGTGCCCGCAGTCAAGTTTGGAGATGGCATACGATAGTTGATCGCGAAATTGGATCTCGGTCATTGAGTCGTTCAGATTATTATATACCTGGTTAAAATAATAATCCATGCTATCTTTCGTCGTATACCAATAGATGCTGGGATGAGTAGTTTCAAGAATACGTCGGAAAAGGATATAATCCGCCCTTATCACTGCCGGTGAATATTTTTTCTGTGGATCATATGCATTTTTTGAGGAAGAACAGGAAGCCGCAAGGCATAATAAAATGCAAACCCAAAATTTGGTTTTCAGTTTCCGGATCAACCTCAGGCCAATGGAAATACTCATTTCGTGAATGCGTTCCAGCCCTGGGCTGTAATGTCAAATTTATTTCCTCCTTTCGTTAATAATTTTTTGCCTTCCTCAGGATTCGTCATATATCCAATGACACTGATGTTTTCGTTTAAAACCAGTTTTTCGTAATCATCCTGGTTCACTGTAAAAAGTAATTCATAATCCTCCCCCCCGCTCAGTGCACAGGCGGTAGGGTCCAGTTCGAATTTAAATGCTGCTTTGCGGGATTCTTCGGCAATCGGAATTTTTTCTTCATACAATACACATCCCAATTCACTTTGTTTGCAGATATGAAGTATTTCCGAACTTAGTCCATCACTAATATCCATCATGGCTGTGGGTACTATGTCCTGTTCCTCGAAAAAATCGATTGTTCTTTTTGAGGCTTCGGGCTTTAACATTCTCCCGATTACATATTTCTCGCCTTCCAAATCGGGACGGATATTTGGATTTTCAAGAAATATTTTTTTCTCTCTTTCCAGAAATACCAACCCCAGATAAGCGGCACCAAGATCTCCGCTGCAGCACAGCAGATCACCTTTTTTTGCAGTTGAACGTTGTACAAATTTATCGGGCGCTACTTCACCTATTGCCGTAATGGAAATAATAAATCCTTTTTGGGAAGAAGAGGTGTCGCCGCCTACGAGATCAACACCATATTTTTCACAAGCAGCATAAACGCCCTCATAAAATTCATCCAGCGCCTCGAGGCTAAACCGGTTACTGAAACCGAGCGAAATGAGCAATTGTGTAGGTGTTGCATTCATCGCATATATATCGCTCAGGTTGGCAATAACAGCTTTGTAGCCCAGATGCATTAAAGGAGTATATATCAGATCAAAATGAATATTTTCAATCAGAAGGTCTGTAGTCAGGACTGTCTGTTTCCCGAAATGATCAATTACAGCAGCGTCGTCTCCCACACCAAGAATGGTAGAGGCGTTTTTTATTTCAATGTTTCTTGTGAGGTGGTCGATTAAACCAAATTCGCCCAGGGAAGAGATTTCAGTGCGGGGTTCCATTTATATTTATTTATTATTTCGGCAAACTGCCCGCAATCCAATGAAGCAATTCTGCATGTATTTTTCCATTTGTGGCAACAATCTGTGGCTGATAGGGAGAATATGGGGCACCTGCAAAATCCGTAACCTTACCCCCGGCTTCTTTTACGATTAAATATCCCGCTGCACTGTCCCAAGCATTGAGTTTATGTTCGTAAAAACCTTCAAATCTACCTGCAGCTACCCAACAAAGATCCATCGCGGCCGATCCCAGACGTCTGACCGGAACACCCTTTCTTATCAACCTGGAAAAAACTTCCAGTGGTCCATTTGGTTCATCCAGATATGTATAAGGAAACCCGGTTACCAGACAGGCTTTTTCCACACTGGTTTCAGACGATACATGGATAGTCTGATTATTTAAAGTAGCGCCATAACCTTTCTGAGCAAAATAAAATTCATTAAAAAATGGATTGAATACTGCCCCCATAAGCATTTCCCCATCCTGTTCCAGTCCGATAGATACACAGCAAATTGGAAGTCCGTGGGCAAAATTAACTGTTCCATCCAGGGGATCTATTATCCATTTGTATGTGGAGTCTGTTGGCATATCTCCGGATTCTTCACTCAGAATATAATGATCGGGAAAATCGTTCCTGATAATTTCCATAATTGCCTTCTCCGCCGCATGGTCGGCTTCCGTAACAAGATTATTAACCCCTTCTTTATTTGAAACCTGAAAATCACTTCCATAGTATTGCTTAAGTATTCCGCCGGCTCGTTCGGCCGCCTTAATCAGGGTGGTTTTTAACATGGTGCAAATATAACAAAGACAGCGCTGAGGAGGAACCGACTATATAAAGTCCTGCATTTTGCAGGTTACCTGAAAAAATCGTACTTCGCGTCAATGCAGGCCGCATGATTCTTTCTGTTGTCATCGTCAGTTACAATGTGAAATTTTTCCTGGAACAGTGTCTTTCATCGCTGAAAAAGGCTATTGACGGAAGTTCTGTCCTCAATAGTAATACTGAGGTATTTGTAATCGATAACGCTTCGACTGATGGAACAATAGATTTTCTGAATCCTCTATTTCCCGATTTCTGTTTCATACAAAACAATATAAATACTGGTTTCGCAAAAGCCAACAACCAGGCAGTGTCGTTAAGCAAGGGTGATTTTTTATTGTTTTTGAATCCGGACACAATAGTCGCAGAAGATAGCCTGGATATATGCGTTTCTTTTTTTAAAACCATGCCGGATGCGGGAGCAGTTGGTGTGAAGATGATTGATGGAGCCGGCAACTATCTGGCAGAATCTAAAAGAGGTTTCCCAACACCAGCAGCATCCTTTTTTAAGATGATGGGTTTTACCAGTTTGTTCCCGCGTTCGAAACTTTTTTCGGCTTATTATTTGGGACACATCCACAAAGATTCGCCTCATTCAATAGATGTATTACCAGGTGCTTTCATGATGATAAGAAAAATGATTATTGACATTATCGGTGGTTTCGATGAGCAGTTTTTTATGTATGCGGAGGATATTGACCTGAGCTTTAGAATAAAACAGATTGGCTATCAAAATTATTATTTGCCACAATCATTCATTATTCATTTCAAAGGAGAAAGCACCAGGAGAGATATCAAATATGTAAAAGTATTTTACCATGCGATGGAATTATTTATAAAAAAACATTTCACCAATAATTACTCTTCCATTCATCTTTATATATTAAAGTTGGGAATACGTTTTCGCCAGGCCTTGGCTAATCTTCAATTACGATTCGAAGGATCTGTAAAGAAACCGTCTTCGCCCATACGGATCTTTATAAAAGGCACGGAAAATGAACAGCAATCCTGGAAGAATCGGCTGGAAAATAAAAAAATATTCGTTGTCGAAAATCAAATAGAAGCAAATGAAATCCTTTATTGCGAAGGTCCTGATCTAACCTGGAAATCCATTATAGCCGAAATCACAAATAACAAAAAAAGCTATGCCTACAAATTTCACGGAACGGGCACACATTCAGCTGTAGGCAGCGATTCAAACAGAAGACAGGGCGATCTTTTCGAAATATAACGGAGACCTGTAAATTATATTCCGAATTCCGGAACTTTGTACAATCAATCAATAGTCCATGCCGAATTTAAACGATATTAAAAACCTTTTACAGAATAATAAGATCACGGAGTTCGTAAAGTTGAATAAACTTTCTTCGCGCGATATCGTTGAATTTACAAATCGGTATACAAAGTTTGCCGGAAAACTGTTTCAGCATCTGGACATTAAACATGCGGCAAGAGTATTTAAGTTTCTGCGAAAGAAAAAACAGGAAATTATAATCAAGTCGCTTCCTGATGAAAAAGCTGCAGAACTGTTAAATGCATTACAACCTGACGACAGAACCGCATTCCTGGGTCTGTTGCCTGGCAATGCGGTGAAAGAACTTTTGAAAATACTCGCTCCCGAGACGCGGGCTGAGACATTGAAACTGCTGGGATATCCGGAAGGTTCAGTAGGCCGGCTAATGACTCCGGATTATTGTGCAATAAAAAGAGAGGACACCGTTCAACAGGTATTGGATATTATCCGTCAGCGGGGACAGGCTGCAGAGACCCTGAATTTTCTTTTCGTGGTGGATGATAAAGGAGTTTTAATTGATGACATTAACATAAAAGAATTTTTAGTGGTTGATCCCGCCACTCCCGTAGAAAAATTAATGGATCACCAGTTCATTGCTCTTTCCGTAAATGACGCACAAACCGAAACGATTGCCATATTTAAAAATAACAGCCGCTTCGCTCTTCCGGTAATTAACGAAGCCGGAGTATTACTTGGCGTAGTAACATCGGATGATGTATTAAGACTGGCGGAAAAAGAAAATACGAGAGAGATACAAAGAATTGGGGGATCTGAGGCTTTGGAAGAACCTTATACCACTATTTCATTCGGACATCTGATGAAAAAACGCGCAGGATGGTTAGATATTACTTTTTCTTGGTGAAATGCTAACTGCCACTGCCATGGGTCATTTTGAAGCGAGAAATTAGGTAAGGCGTCTGTTCTTGCATTGTTTATCCCACTAATTATATCAAGCGGAGGAAACTCTGGTTCCCAGGCTTCATCTATTATCATTCGAGCGATGGCGCTTGGGGGAAATTAAATTCAGAAGTTGGTGTTATGTAATGAGAAAGGAAATTTTAGCAGGACTTGTTCTTGGGTTCTACCTTGGGTCTGGTAGGTTTCTTTAGAATTTTCTTTATGGCAGCATCTTCATATTCAAAATTATGGGGAACACTGGCTATTGATAGGTTTGACAGTTGCGTTTGCGTTGCTCGGCGTGGTATTATGGGGGACACTTTCAGGTTCCATGCTGCCAATTATTCTGAAAAAGCTCGGTGCTGATCCTGCTGCGTCTTCAGCTCCATTTGTAGCTACGTTGGTGGATGTTACCGGTTTAATTATCTATTTTTCAGTAGCGAGCGTTATTTTGAGACATACACTTCTGAAGGCTTAACGCTAAAAGCTTAACGCGAAATGCCTAATATCTAAAAAGATAATATGCATATAAAATGGGGGATATATTTCTTACCAGAAATATTGAAGGATCAAATCAGCCTTACGCCCTTGGCTTTGAGCTTTGCGCCTTATAAATTGGAACAGTGCTACAGGGCTCACCATACATGATGGATTTCACCACCGGTCTCAGCAACTTGGTGATTTCCAGATAAGCAAAATCACCCACCGGTCGGTCACCACAACCTTTTACTACTACCCTCTTGTCTGCGTATTCCTCTGGATTAATGGCCTGTATCTTTTTTGTAATTAGCTGCCGTAACACTTCAATTTCACTCCCCATTATTACTTCCTTTGCAAAAGGTTGCAGATAACTGGCGACGAGCATGTAAGCCCATACAGGAATCACCGCATCAGCTGAACAGTAGACTCCGACAATTTCGTCTTTATAAGCTGACCAGTCTGTGGACAACAATGAAGCGCGAAAATCCTTTTCCTTTAAAATCAGCTCCATAAAAAGAAAAGGTTTCAAATCAAAAATCCGGATATTTTCTTTTGGGAAAAATTGCTCCAGATCTATTGTGTACAACGAGCTTTGACTTACCTTATTTATTATCTCTTCTTCCATAGATTAGATTACAAAGGTACGTTTTAAGCTGAAAGCGTAAGGCGCAAGCTGAAGGCTAAAATCCGATTTACAACTTGAAAAATAGCGCTTTTGCAAAAAAAAGCACCCGTGTTCAACGGGTGCTCAAGTATATTTTTAAGGCAAGGAGCTCAACACGATTAGCTTTACGCGTTCGGTCTTAAGCCTTTAAAGGAATTTACCGCGGTCGTCTTCTATTTTGGCTTTTTTCTTAAGCGCGTCCGTCCCGGCTCTCTGTATTTGGCTTTCCTGAGATTGTAATATAGATTGCCTTGACTGCTCTATATCCACACTATAATTTGCTTTTGCGCTAACATTGTCGACTTTCAAAACAAAAACACCTTCATTTCCTCCCACAGGTTGAGAAACAGGTTTGCCGAGCAATTGCTTATCAAAAGAATATCCTACAACTTTTTGTTCTAGACCAACATTAGGAACATAGGGCGATGAGAATTGAAGGCTGTCAGCTTTAGTGATCGTTTGCCCAACCGCAGAAGAGACCGCTTCGAGTGTTGCCGCATTCCCGATTTTCGCAGAAATAAGTTCCGTTTTTTTCTGATTCCTTAATATAGGCTCTATGAGGGGTCTTACTTTGGACAGGCTCATGGTTCCCTTATGGTTTATTTCAGTTACCATGGCAACCACATATTTATCCCCTATTGGAAAGGATTCTGAAACGTCGCCAACATTTGCTCCGTAAATCCATCTTACCATGGATCTGCTAGATCCCAGACCCTGAATATTAAAATCTGTTACCTTGATTTCGGGCGTATTTATGGGATGAAGATTTCCCTTTTTTGCCGCCGCATCAAAAGAAGCCTTATCGCGATTCTCACCTGCGAATTGGCTCGCTAGTCCGGACGCATTCTGATCCGTTTCCTGACTTGGTTCTATTCTGCGGGAAAAATAAGCAACGTTATATGCGGGCTCAAAATCTTTTTGATCAAGTATTTCAATGAGATGATATCCGAATTGGGTTTTCACGATTTTCATCTCTCCTTTTTTTCCATTGAATGCATAATCCCCAAATTCCTTCACCATCTGGCCCTGTCCAAAATAACCCAGGTCGCCACCTTTTATACGACTGCCTTCATCATCCGATAAATGAAAAGCTACACTATCAAATTTTTGTCCGCCATCAATCAGCGCCTTAATACTATCAATTTTTTTCTTTCCGACACTGTCTTCCATTTTAGGTTGCCCCGTTTTAGCATCGACCATGCCTACCAGAATATGTCGGGCGTGCACAGAATCCGGAAGCGTTTTAATCTCCATGACTTTTGCCAAAACATAATTTGTTCCATCAAGATACGGTCCTATCACGGCTCCTTTCAATGATGAAACAATTGAATCTTTTCTGGCTCCGGTTATTTTAGATTTTGGAACGAAGCTGTTGGCATAGTTCGTTTCTGTCCCATTTCTTGCCATGAAAGATTCGACATCGGTGGTTGAAGTAAATTCTGGTTTTAATGTCTGAACCTGCTGAAAAATTGTATTGCTGTCTCCGGAAGTCGGAGCTGCACTGAAACTTACATAACTAATCGACCTGGATTCCTCCTGTTTAAATTGTTCTTTATGATTATCCAGATAGGTTTGTATTTCGTCATCAGATATTTTTATGGTGCTGTCGGCGATAGTCTGGTATGGAATTTTTATATAACTGACAGAAGCGATCTGACTGTTATCTGCATTGGATTTTTCTATCATCCATTTCGGAACGTAGCTGCTCTGGGAGATTAAGGAAAGATATTTTTCTCTCTCTCTTAATTTTATGAACTGGGGCAAAGCCTGTTCGAAGAAATTCTGAGCCATTTCAAAATTCTTATCTGTTTTACGATTCGACCGATAAATCGTTCTTAACTGATTAATTCTTTCAGCAGCTTGTTGGGAATCAAATACTCCTGTATTCGGATCTGTAAATGCCCTTTTTATTTCCTGAACGGCATTCGGACCAACAAGCATATCATTCAATTCCTTGTCGCTCACGTCAATCCCCAATTTTTGGTATTCTGCGGACAGAAGGGCATTGTCTTCAAATTCTTTCCAAACTTCTTCGCGAATATTCTGCGTTAGCATATCATTCACTGGATATCCCTGTGCTTTGTAACGGTCTTCATTTTCGGCGACCTGCTTTTGAAATTCGGCAAAATCCAATTTTTCTCCGTTTACCGATCCAATGGTTCCGGAAGTAGAGGTAGATGCACGGTTACCAATGGAACGGGCGTCCATAAGCAGAAATCCAATCAAACTCACTGCGATAAGTCCAAATACAAGCCACGCTGCCCTGTCTCTTATTTTCTGAATGATAGACATATATATATAATCGGTTTTTTTGAGAGGATGGCAAAAATAGATGAAAAATGGTTATGAACAAATTGTGGAAAACACTCAAACTCGCACCTACACTCATCTAAATGGCATTTCTTTGTACGAGAAGTGTTAAATGTGATAAAGATCATAAAATGACCGTGAAACAACCATGCAATAGTGGAACGTTTCTACACAGAGAGACGGGTATAAACCATTTTTCTGGTGGAAAAACACCATTTTGTATTACGGGTTTATGTGAAAGGAATGATGGTAGAATAAATAATAGTTGTTGGCACGCGCCCTTCGGTGAACAAAGGCCGACTTCTTCGGTTTTTATTATAAGATCTGTTATTAAGTATTTATCCAGACTCATCTTGGCCCGATGAAATGTGTACTTCGTAATAAGTCAATGTGGTATTGAATGGAAGTCTGTGGAAACGATGTGTATTCGGGTGGACAATAATAAATATTTGCAGAACAATATAAAAATGGAGGGTTTGTCCACATAACAGTCCTTATAATAATAATAGATCTATTTATATAAATAATATATTATTAAATACTATGTCAGTTATTAACATCGAAGAAGCCAATGCCGTGGTTGCCCGGAAAGGCTTTCTTGATTTTGAAGTGGACCCGGCGCTTGATCTGTTCTCCGCGATTGAAAAACTGAAAAAGGAAAAGAACGCTGTGCTGTTGGCGCATTATTACCAGGATGCCGATATACAGGACGTGGCTGATTTTATTGGCGACAGTCTGGGTCTTGCACAGGAAGCAGAACGCACTAAAGCAGATATAATTGTTTTTGCAGGTGTACATTTTATGGCAGAGACGGCTAAAATTTTGAATCCGACGAAAAAAGTGTTGTTGCCTGACCTGAATGCCGGTTGTTCGCTTGCTGATTCAGCACCAGCTGATTTATTCCGGGTTTTTAAGGAAGAGCATCCTGATCATCTGGTGATTTCTTATATAAACTGTACAGCGGAAATAAAAGCGCTGAGTGATATTATCTGCACATCTTCAAACGCTGAAAAAATTATTGAGAGCCTTCCCAGGGATCAGAAAATCATATTTGCACCCGATAAAAATTTGGGTGCTTATTTGAAAAAGAAAACCGGGCGTGAGATGCTTTTATGGAATGGCGCATGTATCGTGCATGAAATTTTCAGTGTAAAAAAAATAACAGAACTCAGAACACGTCATCCCCTGGCTAAATTCATTGCTCACCCTGAATGTGAAGAGCCTGTTTTGAGAATGGCGGAATTTATTGGCTCTACGACAGCACTGCTAAAATATACCCAGACAAATTCATCAAGAGAATTTATCGTTGGTACCGAAGCAGGCATTCTTCATCAGATGAAAATTTCTTCTCCTGATAAAATATTTATTCCAGCGCCACCAGAGACAAACTGCGCATGTAATGATTGCCCCTACATGAAAATGAATACCCTTGAAAAACTTTACCTCTGCATGGAATATGAAATGCCGGAAATTGAGATGTCTGAAGAGCTTTTGCAGAAAAGCAGGATACCGATAGAGCGGATGCTTGAGATCAGCCGGCGGTATGGATTGTAGAAAGTCACCTGCCCATGTACACCATCAGGATTTGAATATCAGTCGGATTTACTCCGCTAATCCTGCTTGCCTGGCCAAGTGTTCGAGGCTTAATTTTCTTAAATTTTATGAGTGCTTCCATAGAAAGCGCCGAAAGGCGATCATAGTCGAATGTTTCAGGAATAGAAAGCTGTTCCAACTGGGATATACGACTTACCAACTCTTTTTCTTTTTTGATATACGCATCGTATTTGATCTGGATCTCTGCCTGCTCAAGGGCATGGGGACCAAATTCCCGGAGTTTGTCGTTGAGGGCAGGAATTCCATCCATTAAATCGGAAAGTGCCAGGTTGGGCCTTAAAAGTACCGATGATGCTCTCTGTTTTTGAATTAGTGGAGACATCTTTTTTTCGCTTAAAAGCACCTCCGCATCTTTTGGATCTATAGAATAATTTTGAAGAATCTGACCTATCTCAGCGACCTCATTTTTCTTGATATTTACAGTATCCAAACGGCTTTTTTTAGCCAATCCTAAGGCAAAACTCTTTTCAGTAAGACGGATGTCAGCGTTGTCCTGCCTTAATAAAGTGCGGAATTCAGCCCGGGAAGTGAACATTCTATAGGGTTCTTCGGTTCCTTTACTGATCAGATCATCAATTAGCACTCCTATATATGCCTCACTTCTTTCAAGAATAAAAGGCTCAAGAAAATTGATTTTCTGATGAGCATTAATGCCGGCCATCAGGCCCTGGCAGGCAGCTTCTTCATAACCGGTGGTGCCGTTGATTTGCCCAGCCAGAAAGAGATTATCAATCAATTTGGTCTCCAGGTTATGCTTCAATTGTGTAGGTGGGAAGTAATCATATTCAATGGCGTATCCAGGTCGAAAAGCTTTGAAGCTGGCAAACCCGGGTATTTTACGAAGAGCTTCGTATTGTACTTCTTCTGGTAAAGATGTGCTGAAGCCGTTTACATAAATTTCTATGGTATTCCAGCCTTCTGGTTCTATAAAAAGCTGATGCCTTTCCTTATCGGCAAATCGGTTGAGTTTATCTTCAATACTTGGGCAATATCTGGGACCTATGCCGTCAATTCTCCCGGCGAACATTGGACTTCTGTCAAACCCCGTTTTTAAAATATCATGGACAGCCGGATTGGTGTATGTTATCCAGCAGCTCTTTTGTTGTTTAGGCAGGGGTAAATTCAAATAAGAGAACCCAACTGGATTTTCGTCGCCTTTCTGTTCCTCCATCTTACTGTAATCCAGGCTGCGCCCGTCTATCCGGGGAGGTGTTCCAGTCTTTAAACGATCGGATTCAAAACCCAGTTGAACAAGCTGTTCGGTTATACCAGTGGCAGCCTTTTCAGCCATACGGCCTCCACCAAACTGCTTTTCACCGATATGAATGATTCCGTTAAGGAATGTCCCGTTTGTCAAGACTACCGATTTGGCATGAATGCGATTGCCCATTCCGGAAACAACCCCTTTTACAACCCCCTTCTCTATAATAAGACCATTCACCATATCCTGGTAAAAATCAACATTTGGGGTTTTTTCCAGCATTTCACGCCAGGTTGATGCGAACAACATACGGTCGCTTTGAGCTCTTGGGCTCCACATAGCTGGTCCTTTTGATTTGTTGAGCATACGGAATTGAATCATGCTTTTATCCGTAACAATGCCAGAATAACCCCCCATCGCGTCGATTTCGCGTACTATTTGGCCCTTTGCAACTCCACCCATGGCTGGATTGCAGCTCATCTGGGCGATCGTCTGAAGATTCATCGTTATCAACAAAACCTTCGAACCCATATTAGCCGCCGCGGCTGCAGCTTCACATCCGGCATGCCCTGCCCCTACTACAATTACATCATATGTTGAAAACATGGTGCAAAACTACTCTTTCTAAGTGTAAAGCTTAAATGAAGACCCGTTGGGCCAGGTATGTTCCACGTGGAACAGCAAATGATTCGGAAAAATATAAATCGGAAGTCAATTAACTCATTGTTCTGTAATAATTCTTCACTGATTATCTATTTCAGGCTATTAAGTCCATACCAAGTCCGTTGATCAACGGACTTGGTATGGACTTAATACGGTGATGGTAGCGGTTTGTCTGGAATCTGAAACAATGAGAACATTTTAAACGGGCAGCACTATTTCTTATTATTTACAGCCCAATGTGTTCCACGTGGAACATGATTCTTACTGACCGATGCTCTTTTTTTATAAGCTTTCAGCCATTTTTCTTCCAAATCCCGCATCTTTCTAATCTCGAGATGCGATTTGTCTTTGTAACCACAAAAGTGAAGCACCCCATGAAAGATTACCCTATGGAGTTCCATTGTAAAAGAAGAATCGAGATTTCTGGCATTATCCCGCACCCTGTCGATACTGATATATATTTCCGCCACTAATGGCTGGCCAGGCCCAGATAATGGAAAACTGAGAATATCGGTGTAGAAATCATGTTTTAAGAATTGCCGATTTAATTGAAGCAGATACTCATCGTCACAGAAAATAATGTCAAGAGATTCAAAGGATCTCTTTTCCTTTTTAAGCCTGAAAATGATATAGGACTTCAGAGCTTCCCTAAAAGTCAAAGTAAATTTGGAAAGAAAATGCAGTCGTACAACAGGTTTAATCTTACTCATGTCATTTCCGTAAATCGTAATGATGATTGACCCAACAAAACTACTTTTGTTATTACAATGAAACGACTTTCTGAGTTAAGAACAGGAGCCCGGGCCAGAATTCACTCTTTTGAAAAAAACGATGTCTTTTTAAAATTGATGGAAATGGGTTGTGTACCTGGAGAAATAATTAAAGTCGAAAAAATAGCCCCCCTGGGCGATCCGATATCGATCGCCGTAGCAGGATACCAGCTTAGCCTGCGGTTAGATGAAGCGGATAATATTTTTGTTGATCCTATACCGGTTTGAGTAATATAACAAGTTGATTTACAATATTTTACATGAAAGTTGGATTGTATTTTGGCTCTTTTAACCCAATTCATCACGGCCACCTGATCATTGCTAACCATGTAGTTCAATCTACCGAACTTGACCAGGTTTGGTTCATAGTTTCTCCCCAAAATCCTCTAAAACCATCTCTTGGGCTCCTGAATGAATATCACAGGCTCTATCTGATCAAAATTGCAATCGACGGAGAAAAACACCTGAGGGTTTCAGATATTGAATTCAAACTTCCGAGGCCCTCATATACTATTGACACCCTCACTTACATCCATGAAAAATATCCGCAGCATGTTTTCTCAATCATCATGGGTAGCGACAGTTACCAAAATCTGCCCCGCTGGAAAAACTATGAACAATTACTAAAAAATACTGAATTCTATATCTACGTAAGAGCGGGATTTGAAAATATTCCAGATTATAACCACGCAAAGACACATATCCTGCAGGCCCCCTTATTGCAAATTTCGGCTACCCATATCCGTGATATTTTGAAAGAAGATAAGTCTATTCGCTATCTCGTCCCTGATTCGGTCAAAGAAGAAATTGAACGGAACAGATATTTTCTTTAAGTGCCACTCAGCTTTTTTCTTTCGCTTAACGGCAAAGACCGAACTACCAGCGAATACGAGTCATCAATCATTTCGCGAATCAGTTTTGAACTAACCTGTCCATTCATAATGATTGTATTCCAATGTTTTTTATTCATGTGAAATGCCGGGATCACTGAACTATATGATTCCCTTAGTTCTTCTGCTTTCTCCGGATCACATTTCACATTAAATTGAAGCGGTTGACTGTCCAGACTCATTAACAAAAATATCTTGCCACAAACTTTAAATACTAAGGTGGATTCACCAAAGGGAAAGGATTCTGTTGTAGATTTTTTATCCAGACAATATTTTCTGATCGTCTCTAGATCCATTACGTCGAATGTTTTACATTTAGGAATCTTTCTTAATGATCAAAATTATGAGGTATCTACTAATTTACTTACTACTGTTCATTCCTTCAATTTCCAATGCACAGTCTTATGAAAAAATTCATATGGATGGCGTCCTGGTTGACACACACAATGATATTTTGAGTAAGGTAGTTGAAGATCACGTGGTGTTTGATACAAATTTAAAAGGTGTTACACAATCTGACCTGAACAGAATGAGACAAGGTGGAATAAAAGTGCAGATGTTTTCAATTTTTTGTGACGAACATTTTGGGAAAGGATCGGCATTCTCATATGCCAATGTTGAATTGGATTCGCTTTTTGCCATCGCTGCCAGGAATCCAAAAACCATGCAAATAGTTTATACATATAAGGAGCTCATGAAGGCCGTGAAAGATCATAAACTGGCATGTATGTCGGGAGTGGAGGGCGGTCATATGATAGAAGACAACTTAGATTATCTTGACAGTTTTTATCGGACGGGGAGTTCGTTATATGACACTTTCCTGGAATAATAGTACGTCGTGGTCAACATCTGCGATGGAAGAAACGCAACATGCTTTTAAAGTGACACCCTATGGCCTAAACGCCTTTGGAAAGGAAGTTGTAAAAAGGATGAATCATTTGGGAATGATGGTGGATGTCTCGCACATTGGAGAAAAAACTTTTTGGGATGTAATATCTACAACTTCCAAGCCGGTTATAGCGTCACATAGTTCCGTATACGCAATCTGCCCTGTATTTCGCAACCTCAAAGACGAACAGATAAAAGCTGTTGCAAAAAACGGTGGGGTAATTCAAATTAATTTTTATTCCGGTTTTCTGGATTCGACTTTTTTCAAAAAAGTCGAATCATTTGTAAAACTGCATAAAGAGGAACATGATTCGCTCGCCGCTTCAAAAAAACCAGAGTATCTGATTCAGGACTATTTCGCTAAAAAATACAAATCCGAATATGAGAATATGCGTCCCCCGCTTTCATTGTTGTTGGATCATATTGATTATATCGTAAAACTGGTGGGAATTGATTATGTCGGATTGGGATCTGATTTTGATGGGATAGATTCCTCACCAATTGGTTTAGATGGTGTAGAAGATTATCCAAAAATCACCGAAGGGTTAATGAAAAGAGGATACACTGAAAAAGACATTGATAAAATTCTCGGAGGAAATTTTTTGAGGGTGTTTAAAGCAAATGACCAATGATACTAATATGCAAGTAATTTTTCAACAGTTTCCCGGAGTCTGGCGTTAGCAAGAAAATTTTTCTCCAGCTCTATATTAAATGGGATTGCCGTGTCAAGAGATGCACAACGTAAAACTGGCGCATCGAGCAATTCAAAACAATGCTCCCCGATCCAGGCGCTGATTTCTCCCCCGATGCCGCCCGTCAATGTGTCTTCGTGTAAAACGATAACTTTTCCTGTTTTGCTTACGGATTCGCGAATAGCATCATAATCCAAAGGAAGCAGGGTACGAAGATCTAATATATGGAAAGAGATTTCTGGCTTTTGAGAAGTAAGCGCCAGTGCCCAGTGAACTCCCGCCCCGTAAGTAATGATACAGATTTCTGAACCTTCTTGTACCAGATTTGCCTTCCCGATTTCGGTATAATAATACTCCTCTGGAACCTGTCCGCTAATACTTCTGTATAAGGCCTTATGTTCAAAGTATAATACAGGATTGGGATCATTAATGGCGGCAATTAACAGTCCTTTGGCGTCTGCTGCCGAGGAGGGATAAACCACTTTCAACCCCGGCACATGGGTAAACCAGGCTTCATTACTTTGGGAGTGAAAAGGTCCGGCTCCAACTCCTGCTCCTGTAGGCATGCGTATCACCATGTCGGCAGACTCTCCCCAGCGGTAGTGTATTTTGGCAAGGTTGTTTACGATCTGGTTAAAACTCACAGCAGCAAAATCGGCAAACTGCATTTCCATTACGGACTTATATCTCTCAAGTGACAGTCCCAGCCCGGTACCCACAATGGCGCTCTCACAAAGTGGCGTGTTACGAACTCTCTCTTTACCAAATTTTTCAAGAAATCCTTCGGTAATTTTAAATGCCCCTCCATATTCCGCGATATCCTGACCCATAAGTATCAGATTTTCGTGCACCTCCATACTTTGCCAAAGCCCGTCGCGTATGCCATCTATAAATCGTTTTACAGGAGAAGAGCCGGCATCTGACAGTTTACCCAGTTCAGGAATATTACTTTCCGGAACTTCCGAATACATTTCTGCCACTTCCTTACTGGTGTCAGGAACTACTGAATTTTCTTTTACGGAAACAGCGTTTTCAATAATGTTTTTGTAATCACTGCGGATTTCGTTTATTTTTTCTTCATATAGGATTCCTGTTTCTTTCAACCAGTTTTCGAAATTGATAACGGGATCCTTTTTACTCCATGTTTCAAATAATTCTGCCGGAATATATTTTGTCCCACTTGCTTCCTCGTGACCACGCATACGGAATGTCATGCATTCAACCAGATAAGGCTTTTGCTCCCTGATACAAAATTCACGCACGCCACGAATGGTGTCATAAACGTCGAGTATATTATTGCCATCAATCTGAACAGATTCCATACCATAACCAATGCCCTTGTCAGCTATGCGATTTGCACGAAACTGTTCTTTAACGGGAGTGCTGAGCCCGTATCCATTATTTTCCACCACAAAAATGACCGGCAGATCCCACACAGCTGCAACATTTAGCGCCTCATGAAAATCTCCTTCACTGGTTCCTCCCTCGCCCGTAAATGCCAAAGCAATTTTTCTCTCGTTTTTTAATTTATAGCCCAAAGCGGCACCATCTGCAAGTGCAAGCTGCGGACCCAGATGTGAGATCATGCCACATATATAATGTTCACGTGATCCAAAATGAAAACTTCTTTCCCTTGCTTTGCTGAATCCATCGACACTGCCCTGCCATTGGAGAAAAAGCTTTTGAAGTGGCATTTGTCTTCCGGTAAAAACACCCAGGTTGCGATGTAAAGGCATAATCCATTCATCGGGAGCAAGCGCAGAGACCACCCCACCAGAAATTGCCTCCTGACCAATCCCGCTAAACCATTTGCTGATCCTTCCCTGACGAAGAAGTACCAGCATTTTTTCTTCTATCATTCTTGGGAAAAGGATTGTTCGATAGAGATTGAGCAAGACGTCGTCTGAAAAATCTTTGCGGTCAAAAAACATACTCCAGGTATTATTAAAAACAGTCAGCTGAAACCGATTCTAGCTTTCCTTTTGCGTTGATCTTTTGTAAAGAAAGGAAGTAAGTACAGAAAGCAGGAGACTGAATAGAAGAGCCCACCAGAAACCATCCACTTGAAAACCACTCACGAATTTTGCAGCAAGCAGAATAATCAGTGCATTGATAACAAAAAGAAAAAGGCCAAAGGTAAAAATGGTAATGGGAAGTGTTAGAATTACCAGAATAGGTTTCACAAACAAATTAAGTAATCCAAGTACTATGGCCAGAATGAGTGCAGTGATGAAAGACTGAATATGTACGCCACTCAGAATATATGATAGCGCAAAAGCAACGATGGCAGAAATGAGGATTCTTAGAACAATATTCATAACTGCAGATTTTATTCCTGTGAAAATACTGAATCCGCTTCTTTAAAATACTGCTAACTCATAAAAATCATCGGCCTTTAGATATTTATTGGCTAATTCAAGTAGTTCCGAAGGTTGAATATTTTTAATGGTTTCAATTCCATTGTAAAAATATTCCTCAGAGAGATCGTTTAAAATCAGGCTCTTCCAGCGACCGGCAACCTGGAATGGCCCGTCGAGATCTCCCAGGAGCGTACCAATCATGAAGTTTTTTGAAGTCAGAAGTTCTTCCTCCGGTATCGGATCATCACAGAGGCGCTTCATTTCGAGATAAACTTCCTTTATGGTCGCTTCGGTAACGTCTTTACCGGCTTCCGTGGAAATCATAAGGGCGCTTTCCTGAATAAGATTGACGAGATAACTGTGTATTCCGTATGTGTATCCCTTGTCTTCGCGGATATTGGCCATCAGGCGCGAACCAAAAAATCCGCCGAGTATATTGTTGAGCACCTGCATTTTTTGGAAGTCAGGATGGTGTCTGTTGGGGAAATTCCGGCTTATCCGGATGGCCCCCTGTACCCCGTCCGGATCATTGGTTACGCGATATTTTTTTTCTTCTGCAGGAAGTATAATTGAATCGGGTGTTTTCTGATTGGAATATCCAACCAGCGGAAGGCTGCCGAAGTTCGATTCAATCAATGTCTGAATATCTGCCGGCAGAGGTCCAGCAATAAAAATGACACAGCGGCCACTATGATAAAATTCTTTGTAAAATTCTTTTAATCCTTCGGTGTTAAGTGCCGCATAATCTTCTATGGAACTATACCTTCCGTAAGGATGTGAAGGGCCAAACAAATAAGTGTCAATAAGCCGCCCGGCTATAAAGTCATTTTTGCGAAGATTTACCTGCAACCTTTGCTGCATATTCTTTTTGTAAATCTCGAGCTCATCTTCCGGAAAAGTTGAATCGGCAATAAGTTCGGCAACCACCGGCAGCAATTCCGGGAAGTGTTTCTTCATGCAATGCAGGGTGATCTCAGCTGTTTCATGGCCTGCCTGTCGGTTCAGAAAAGCACCATAATATTCAAAGTACTCATTGATTTCGTACGCATTCTTTGAACGGGTTCCATTTTTTAACATGAAATTAGTTGCTGCAGCAACGAGGTTTTGGGTCTCAAAACAATTACCGGCGTAAAAAACCACATTCATCATAAGCGTATCAACGGTGCCCATATCCACCAAGTAAACGTCAACACCATTACGAAGTGTTATTTTCTGATTGGGCGGAAGACTTAGCTGAAATTTTACTGCATCCGTAATTTCCGGTGCAGATTTCCGATTCAACATATATATAAATTCAAAAGTTAATTGTTACTGTAGTAAAACAGAGTGCTGCTGTTTTTTTCGTCAAATATAGAAGAGCTTAGATTGCGGATATCCCCAGGTGTTACCTCCAGATATTTTCCCAGTTCGGTATTCATGAAAGCGACATCTCCCATCAGCTCATACATGGCGAGATTGGATGCTCTGTTCATCAGGCTCATATCTTCGAAGAGGATTGCCGACTCTGTTTTGTTTTTGACTTTCACTAATTCCTTTTCTTCAATAGTTGATGAACTTAATTTGTCAAGTTCATCGCGAATGGCTTTATCAGCGGTTTCCATCGGTGTTCCCTTAATCAGTTTACCTTCAATCAGGAGTAATCCGGGATCTGAAGATCCAAAATGATAACATTCAATATTGCTGAATAGTTTTTTTTCTTTAACAAGCGTTTGGAATAAACGGGATGATCCGCCACCACCAAGCAATTCACCAATAAGGTCCATCGCATAATAAGATTTGTCTGTTCTGGATCCTACGTGAAAGGCTTTATACAATGCATCCAGAGGAACATCGGCTTTAACTTCCTGCACTCGGGCTGCTTCCTGTTTTGGTTCTGCCGGGAGATGACGAGTATATTTTTGTCCGGAAGGAATATTGCCGAACCATTTTTCAGCGAGTTCCAATGCTTTATCTGTCTTTATATTTCCGGCCATCACTACGATGGCATTTGCAGGACAATAGTGTTTATGAAAAAAAGCTTTTACATCTGTTAGTTTGGCGTTCTCAATATGCGAGAGTTCCTGACCTATGGTCATCCAACGATAAGGATGTTTTTTGTAAGCAAGCTCCCTCAGTTTAAATGCCACATCCCCGTAAGGACGATTTATATAATGTTCTTTGAATTCCTCACTTACCACTTTTCGTTGCACGTCCAGACTTTTTTCACTGAATGCTAGGGAGATCATTCTGTCACTCTCGAGCCAGCAGGCTGTTTCAATATTTTCAGCTGGTAACTGTATATAATAATTTGTAAAATCATTGGTGGTAAAGGCATTGTTCTCGCCGCCTGCCATCAACAATGGACTTTCGAAGTCTTTAATGTTTACAGATCCCCCGAACATTAGATGTTCAAACAGGTGGGCAAAACCAGTCTTTCCAGGATCTTCGTCACGAGCTCCCACATCATACAACACATTAAGAACAGCCATCGGAGTAGTATGATCCTCGTGAACTATAAAACGCAGGCCGTTACTAAGTGTAAATTTTTTATAATCAATCTGCATGTAATAAATCTTTCAGTCTTTTGAAAAGAGGTGCAAGTTAACAAGACTTCAATAACTGAAATGAAAGAATTCAAAAGATACTTTTCACTTTCAGTGTTAGTTCCATCATACCTGTCTGGGGGCGGTTTACCAGAATTTTAACATGGTCTCCGGTATTTTGAAGCATCGATTTATAGAGCTGAAGGTTTTGCGACATATTGTTATTTATTCCTACCACAACATCATCCACTTTAAAACCTGCCTTATCTGCCGGGGAATCTTTCATCACGTCGCCTACCCGTATTTCACCTTCGATCCAGTAAAGGCCGAGGCCCGTATAGGAATAATCGAAGGGATCCCGGAAATGTGAATTGGGGACCAGATAAATTGTTTTCTTATCATAATTTAAAGTCACATTAAATCGGCGCAATACGTCATTCCCAATCAACCCAGCTAAAAACGGATATGAGGTAACATTATATTCGTCGTCGAAGATATGTGTTGGAATATTTCGGAATCTATATGGCCCCAGTCTGAATTCTTTAATGGTGGTAACCTGCATATTTGCCTTACCACCCATTCCCTGAGCCTGGGTAGGAAGCGGTTTTCTGTCAGGATTTAGAATTGAACTATCATTTACAAACTGAGAATTAAGGAGCAAACAAAGTCCTGCACCTGTATCAAAATAGAAATGTTCTTCCAATTCTCTGCTGTCTTTAAGAAAGCCCGGTATAATAGGAAGATTTACAATTGCCGGCCTGAGGGTGAATCCACCTTTCGGATATTTAAAATTTCCTTTGGAGTAAACATATATCTGATTACTGTCGTAATCTATTTTTACGATATAACGGGAGAAAAAACTTAGTCCGATGATACCGTCGATGCGATCGCCATATGCACTACTGAGTATGTCATAGTCACTCACGTGAAAATTGAGACTGTCAACAGTCAGATTGCCAATGACCAGACTTTGATTATTATAAAATTTCAGTTGCCTTATTCCACCAATGCCTGTGATATATCTATCCGTCAGCACAGGAGTAATATTCAGCCTGATACAAGTAGTGGAATCCAGAGATATTCCACCACTACCGGTATCCATAATAAAATTCAATGTATCAGGAATACCTATAATAGTCGCTCTCAAGACAACGACACCACCGGTAAAAGTCGTGAAAGGAATTTGTGTGATTAGTTTTGAAGGACTGTTGTTATTTTTCTTTTGTGCGAAACCACCGGCACTTAATAGAAGGGCGAGGAGAAAGCTGCCAAGCATTTTAGGCAAAGCAGTTTTAAAACAAACTGAATACGTTTTGTTGACTTTATTCATGATTCAAAAGCGGTCGTTAGTCTGGTATAGGGTTTAGGGCAACCCTGTGCGCTAAATTTACCATTTTTTCTGCATCTTTCCTTCCGTTCATTATAAATATTGATTTGAAAAATTGCAGTGTTAAATTTGCTTTTCAAGCCTAAAGAATGTGCTTAAGATGAATCTGAGGGCTGCTTATCATAATTAATAATTGCAATTAGATGGAGTTGTCCAAACTTTATGAGAGTGCCTCGAATTTCGATTTTCTTACTGTCGAGGAAGGAGTTAAACTTTTTAATGAAGCTCCGCTAACTGAATTGATGTTTATAGCCGATCAGCTTCGAAAAAAACAAGTGGGAGACGGGGTTGTGACCTGGCAGATAGATCGAAACGTAAATACTACGAATGTTTGCATTGCGAATTGCAAGTTTTGCAATTTCTACAGAATTCCTGGTCATCCTGACGCGTATATAACGGATATCAATACTTATATAAAGAAAATTGAAGAGACTTTTTTATGGGGTGGAGACCAATTGTTACTTCAAGGAGGTCATCATCCTAAATTGGGTTTGAGTTTTTATGTTGATTTGTTCAGGGAACTGAAATCCAGATATCCAAATTTGAAACTGCATACACTCGGACCCCCGGAAATTGCGCATATCTGTAAACTTGAAAAGAAATCTCATAAAGAAGTCATAACCGCCCTTCATAAAGCAGGGATGGATTCTCTGCCGGGAGCAGGTGCTGAAATACTGGTAGACAGAGTACGACGTTTAGTAAGCAAAGGAAAATGCGGTGCCCAGGAATGGCTGGACATAATGAAAGAAGCACACCAGCAGCATATAACCACTTCAGCTACGATGATGTTCGGGCATGTGGAGACTATCGAAGAAAGGTTTGAACATCTTGTTAAAATTCGGGAAGTGCAATCTATGAAACCGGAAACCGCCAAAGGGTTTCTAGCTTTCATTCCTTGGACATTTCAGGATGCAGATACATTACTGGCAAAAATTAGAGGCGTGCATAATCTTACGACTCCTGAGGAATACATAAGAATGATTGCGATGAGCCGCATAATGCTGCCTAATGTAAAAAACATACAGGCTTCCTGGCTTACTGTAGGTAAAGAAACCGCGCAGATCTGTTTACATGCCGGCGCCAACGACTTTGGAAGTATTATGCTGGAAGAAAATGTTGTAAGTGCCGCCGGTGCCCCTCACCGGTTTACAAGCAAAACAATACAAGCTGCAATCAGAGAGGCGGGGTTTAAACCTCAGCTTCGAAATCAGCAATACGAATTTCGGGAACTGCCTTCGGTTATGGAAGAGCAAGTAATTGATTATTAGGCCTTAAGCCCAACGCTCAACGTCGTAAATCTCACGACTAATAGTTGTTCTCTATTGTATCGCGATTATCTGGAATGTTCAGAAATCTAAAATAAAATTCGAGGCTTTAAGCTTTGTGCTTTGAGCTTTAGGTTTGAACAAGCTTTTTTATCCCAAATTCATAAGTAAAATCAGCTTTTCGGCGTTATAGAGGGTAATCCTAAACTATGCAGAGCCCGTTCCGTAAGCTAGTTCGCATTTCCATTATTTTATTTGCCATTGTTTTGTTGTGTAATTTCTTTGCCTATTACTTGGTTAACAAAAAATCGGCTGAGAATGAGGAACTTATACAAGCAAGATCATTATCAGGCCGCCAACAGACACTCAGCCAGATTATCTCAACTCAGGCCGCCCTTATTGCTGGTGGACTTTATGGCCAAGCCGAGACAAGACTTTTAAAAGATAGTCTGGCGGAGGCACTTATTATTTTCAAAAGTCAACAGGAACAATTGCAAAATAAAGTGGAACAATCAAAAACTCCACTTCCGGCTCATGTCTTCAATATCAGAATCCTTTTTTCTTATATAAACCCCTATTACAATAGTATCGAAACTATTGGTCAGAATATTTTACAGGAGGATTCGGTCCTCTTCCGGATAAACAAAAAAATGTATTTACAACAGTTGATGGAAAGCGAAGCGAAGTTCCTTCCATTAATGCGTGATATAACTGGTCAGTTTACCATAGTTCTGAATGAAAAAAACAAAGAATCGTCAGCCATTGAAGTAGGAAAATTTTTATCTCTCGTAGTGGCTATAATTTGTCTTATTATACTCGTTCTCGAACCCGCATTTAGAAGAGGAGAGATAAATTTCAGAGACTTGCAGAAAGCAAAAAACGATTTGCAGGTTGAAAAAAAACATTTGGATTCGTTACTCCGGTCTCAAACCAATTATCTGATACGTATCGACCGCAAGGGAAATTTCACCTATGCCAACCAGGCATTTCTCAAAGCTTTCGGGTACGAAGAAGAAGAAGTAAAGAACAAACCTTTTTTTGGCACCATCTTTCCTAAAGACCTGATCCGTTGCAAAGAGGTTGCCAATGAATGCTGGGATAATCCCGGAAAAATTGTTAAACTATTAATTCGTAAACCCTATAATAATTCTAGCGGATTTGTTTGGACCGACTGGGAATTTCTTGCTCTCAGCAATGAAAACGGTCTCGTAAATGAAATTCAGGGAATCGGATTAAATGTCACTGATAAAGTAATTGCCCAGCAGGTAAAAGAGGAAGCCATTCAAACACTTTCTTATGCAATGACCTATGCTAAAATGGGATCCTGGAAAATGGATTTTGAATCACAGGAGATAATACTCGGAAATGAATTAAAAGAATTACTTGCAGAAGAGAATATTTCAGGTAAGCTACTACTTGGTAATTTTCTCGAAGAGTTTGTAGTACCTGAAGATTTCAATTCAGCAAAAGATGAGTTTGGAGAAATATTTTTAAACAGGGATAATATTGGTTATGAAAGTTCATTTTCATTTCGTGTAATCACTCGCCAGGGCTGGATGCGCTATTTGTTTTTCAAAGGGAAAGTAGTGGATGTAAATGGCTGTTTTGGAATTGCTCAGGACATCACTGCGCAAAAAGAATCGGAGAATGCCCTTGTGAATAGTGAGCAGAAATTTCGCCTTCTTGCAGAGAATTCGGAAGACATTATTAGCGTGCATGCAGCTGATGGAACGATCTGGTACCTGTCACCTTCATTGACATATGTACTGGGATACGAGGTTGAGGAAGTTATAGGAACTGGAATTTTGGACTATGTGCATCCTGACGACCGGCACAAATTTTTTAGACAAGACAGAGCACAGGAACTTCAGGATCAGGAGTCTCTTATAATACGCTACCGTATTCGAAAAAAAGATGAAACTTATCTTTGGCTTGAAACGATCATTAAACCTATTGTGGACCATAATGAAGTTATTAAACTGGTTTGCACATCCAGAAATATAACGGGTCAGCGTATAGCCCAGGAGAAACTAAAAACAAAAGATCAACTACTCTATGCCGTATCTCAGGCAACTCATTTGTTGTTGAGTAATACTGATCTCAATCAGGCAATTTCATCGGGCATCGAAATATTAGGTACCAAAACCCAGATCAACCGGGTATACGTATTCAAAAATTATCTGGATACAGAAACGGGAAAATGGGCCACATCCATTATGCATGAGTGGAATGCCGAAGATTTCAAATCGAGATTAAATGATTCAACGATGGTGAATCTGAGTTTCGACATTATAGAACCGATTGTAAGACCACTAATTGAGCATCGCCCTTTTGTAAGCTATCGCTGGAAAGAAACTGATGAGCGATTGCTTAAAATTTTTGAAAAGACTCAGGTGACAGCCACATTGTCCATTCCCATTTTTGTGAATGATTTCTTTTGGGGATTTGTGGGTTTTGATGAATTCACGAAGGAAAAAGAATGGACAGACGGAGAATTCTCTATACTCCAGTCCTTTGCCTCGTCACTGAGTGCAGCAATTCAACGCAAAAAAATCGAGGATGAACTAATTCAGGCAAGAGATCTTGCAGAAACTGCGAACAGAACAAAGAGTGAGTTCCTGGCCAATATGAGTCATGAATTACGTACACCAATGAATGGGATTATTGGATTTACAGATCTTGTTCTTACTACAGAACTACAGAAAACTCAACGAGACTATCTGAAGAACGTAAAGAAATCGGCTTATGGCTTATTAGAAATCATTAACGATATCCTGGATTTCTCAAGAATTGAAGCAGGCAAACTTCTCATCGATAACACGATGTTCAAATTGGACGAACTGGTGGAAGAAACGATAGATATTCTAACACTGAAAGCATTTGAAAAAAATCTGGAAATGCTTTACCGGGTAGACCATGATATTCCGTCGCAGCTGGTCGGCGATCCTGTTCGTATCCGCCAGGTGATTGTGAATTTACTGGGGAATGCTATCAAGTTTACGAAGGAAGGAGAAATTTATGTATCAATTCGCAAAAATGGAAATGCTTATATACATGATGGCAAAAAATATTTAAACTTTATCATTCAGGTCAAGGACACAGGAATAGGAATTCCGAAAGATAAATTGCAAAAAATATTTGAAAGTTTTACTCAGGCAGACAATTCCACTACACGGAAATACGGAGGTACGGGTTTGGGACTGGCAATTTCCAAAAGTCTTGCAGAATTAATGCATGGCGAACTAACAGTCGAAAGTGAAGCAGGTAAAGGAAGCTCTTTTTCCCTTTGTTTGCCGCTCGAAATAGCGAATGATCAGCCAGAAATCCAGATTCAGCCAAAACCGTTACTTAAAAAAGTTTTAGTAGTGGACGACAACATTACAAACCTGCATTTAATGGAAGAAACACTGGGATATTTTCAGATATATTGTGAAACTTCCAGCAATGGTCGTGAAGCGCTTTTAAAAATCGAATCTGCAAGAGCTACGGGTGCACCTTTTGACCTTGTCATCACGGATCATCACATGCCGGGTATGGATGGTATTAATCTTGCCAGTGAGATTCAGAAATCGATGCCTGGCGTTAAGCAGCCTTTTATTCTCATGCTTTCATCACTTGAAAAAAATCTTTACCAGCATGAGGCAGATAAAAATGGTATCGATAAATTTATTTCCAAGCCTGTAAAGCTGCACGAGCTAAACAGCACACTACTCTCGCTCTTTGAGAAAAATATGCAAAACGATACACTTCATCCGTCATTCGGATCCATTGAAAAGATTACGCAGGCTGCCAGCATCATGGTTGTTGATGATGATCCAATTAATATGATGCTGATTTCCGAAGTTTTGAAAAGGATGGGCTTTGAAATTATTCAGATGCAGAATGGAAAAGAGGTAATTGAATCCCTTCCACACTATGATCCTGTACTTATTTTCATGGATGTAAATATGCCGGAGATGAATGGGTATACTACTACACGTATTATACGGAAGATGCAAACTTCGCATTCGAAAATTCCTATTATCGCACTTACCGCTGACGCTATGAAAGGTGATAAGGAACGCTGTCTGGATGCAGGAATGAATAAATATATATCCAAACCATTTAAATTGGAAGAGATTGAAGCCGTTTTGAAAGAGTATGTGTTGATGGTTTAACCGATGACCGATGACCGATGATCGATGACCGATGACCGATGACCGATGACCGATGACCGATGACCGATGACCGTATTTAATTGGGGGTGTAAATTAAAACAGTTTTAAGCTTTAATCTTTTTGCTTGGGCTTTATTGTACAGCTGCGGTTGAGCCGTAAAGCTTACGCTCACCTTCATAAACACTTAGCCTGACTTTCCAGATATTTGATTCCTTCTCAAGACTGAGATCAATTTTCAGGTTTCTCATTTCATTTACAATAGGAAGTAATTCGAAAGTTATCGAATTGAGATTATGAAGTTCTGTAGGAGTGCGATATTGAGCATTCAGAATAAAAGGTTTTTGTCCTTCAATTTTAATGATCGTATTTTCTATCTGGTCGTATACCTCTTTAAACTTCGCACGTGCCTGCATAAAATTCGTCGAATTGAATGTCGTGCAATTCCAGTTATAAAATTCATTGTTTGCAGCCGTGTACTTCCAGATGCTGCAATAACTGGCACCTGGTACAGAAATGGTTGATTTGTATTCTGCAGTCTGTGCGTGCTGGGCGATCATGTCTCCCTTTATATTATGAAAGCGATTGGGATAATCACGAATTACTTTTTCCAGCGCCACATTGGTCTTATTGGAGAAAACATCATCCTGAGCGATCAGCCAGGCGCTATTTATAAGGAAAGCAAGGGTTAAGAGTGTGCTTCTCATAGCAATGGATTTGAGATCCAAATTAGTATAAAAAAAGGGGAGATGCAATAGTGAAAATACTGTCGTTAAAGGCCTAAAGCTCAAGGCTTAAAGCCTAAAACTCACTCAAACATATGACCTGAAGCAGTCTAAATGCATTTACTATTTCTTCTAACATAAACAGGGATCTAAAAGGAGGTTTTAGGCTTTAAGCCTTGAGCTTTAGGCCTAACTAAAGAGGTATTCAACATCTTCACGAGAAAGGCTCTTCACAAATCCGTCATCGTCGGCGATCAGGTCTTTAGCCAGAAGTCGCTTGCGATCTTGTAAAAGAAGAATTTTGTCTTCAATACTGTCTTTACAAATCATACGGTAAGCGAATATGTTTTTAGTTTGACCGATACGATGGGTACGGTCAATGGCCTGCTGCTCAACAGCCGGATTCCACCATGGATCCACGATGTAAACATAGTCGGCCGCTGTTAGATTGAGACCAACACCTCCTGCTTTGAGAGAGATCAGGAAAACACGGCAACTATCATTATCCTGGAATTCCCGAATTGCTTTTTCACGATCAGTAGCCGTAGTACTGCCGTCAAAATAAGCATATGGAATTTCCAGTTCGGTCAATTTATGTTTTATCAGCGCCAGCATACCCAGGAATTGTGAGAAGATCAGAGCTTTATGATTTCCTATGTTCTCTGATATTTCACGGGCTAGCTCATCAAGTTTAATAGAATGATTAGGATATTTCTCAGTTTCATTCAGGATAGCTGGTGAATCGCAGATCTGACGGAGTTTCATCAGACCCTGTAGTATAGTAAGCTGTGATTTTTGAATACCCTGGCTTTCGATGGTACCCAGAATCTTATCACGGTAATCATTTCTATAGGCATCATATACTTTTCTCTGTTCTTCTTCCATTTCACAGAACAGAATCGTTTCTGTTTTTTCAGGCAGGTCTCTGGCAACCTGTTCCTTCGTTCTCCTAAGAATAAAAGGGAATAATAGTTTACGTAAATGATCCTTTCTGTCGGGATCGCCGAATTTATCTATGGGAATTGCAAATTCCTGTCTGAAAAATTCAATACTCCCCAGCATTCCCGGGTTCAGGAAGTTCATTTGTGCAAATATGTCGAAGGTATTATTCTGAAGCGGAGTACCGCTCATGCATAAACGATGTTTTGCACGTAACAGGCAGGCTGCTTTGGTAACTTTACTTGCAGGATTTTTAATAGCCTGCGATTCGTCCAGCACAACATAGTCCAGCGGAATATCCATGAGTAGTTTTATATCGCTTCTCAGGGTACCATATGTGGTGATAATAACTTCATAATTGTTAAGGGCTTCTTTATTTCTCAGTCGCTCGCCACCATGATGAATACGGTATGTAAGATCAGGTGCAAATTTCCTGATTTCATTTTCCCAGTTGAAAATAAGTGTAGTCGGGCACACTACCAGGGCCCGGAGATTTCCATATTCTTGTTTGTAATGGTGCAGAAATGAAAGTGCCTGTATGGTTTTACCTAAACCCATGTCATCGGCAAGTATACCTCCCCAATTTACTTCGTGCAGGTAGTTTAGCCAGTGAAATCCATGGACCTGATAGGGACGAAGAATATTCTTAAGATGTTCCGGGGGATCAATTTCTTTGATTTTTTTAAATTCCTTAAGCTGCTCGTATTTCTTTTCAAGATGAATGATAAGTTCTTCCTCATTCCTGTTCTCATATAATTCATCGATCACGCTCAGGTGATAACGTGAAAGGCGCAGCTCATTACTTTTACCTTCTCCGACGCGGAATAACAAAGAATATCTTTTTACCCATTCGTCTGGTAAAACACCCAGTGTTCCATCATTCAGAGGAACGAATTGTTGTTTGTTAGCCAGCGCTTTTTTTACATCAGCAATGGTTACTTTCTGATCACCGAAAATAATATCTACTCTTGCATCGAACCAGTCTGTGCTGCTGCTAATATGGATTTTGGTTTGGGGACGGGAAGTATTAAAACGGAAATTTTTCAGAGCATCAAATCCGTGAACGGTTACTTTCATTTCCTGCATGGCATCCATGAAAAGAAAAAACCAGTTATTCTTCAAAACATCGTTGCCCTTTAAAGCCAATCCCGAAGAGCCCTGTGGCTGTATGAATTGGGAATGCAGGGATTGCAGTTGGGTGATGAAAGCTGCTTCCTTCTCTTTATTCCGTTGGATGAGTAAAACTTTGTCGCCGTCAGGTACGACAAGCTGGTCTTTGCCAATGGATGTAGTTTCGAATCCTTTATAGGAAAAAACTGGTTGAAATAATAAGTAGTCGCCCTTTTCCTGAAGTAGAATTTTTCTTTCCGGATCTCCGCTTTTTATCTCCCTGATAAGTTCGTTTTCAAATTCTACGTGATATTCCTTCTGCAGTGGTATTACAAAACTGCGCAATTGTTCAGGCCAATCGGTTTTGGAGATGACAAGTTTGCCTTCGTTGAATTTGGAAACAACGGCTATATCTTCAGGCTTGTTCCACAGATAGAGGCAGTTGTTCAGGAACAAAATAACATGGCTATTACATTTATTTTGTGTGAGGTCTATCGACTGACCCGTTATTTTAGTAAAAGCCTTTATCTCAATATTATTTTTATTTATGGAAACCCTGAATGCAGGACTTACAGGATCAGGAGAGAGGTTGACCGACTGCAGATTGGCAGTTTTGAATGGTTTGTGTCCATTCAAAAAAAAGATGAAGGGGTTCTCATGCAATTCACTGAAGAGTTTCCGAAAGCGGGGATGCAGGTATTCTATAATCAGCGCCTTGGTATCATCAGGTAATTCTTCACCATCCGTATGAATAATGTTTTCCCACATTCCGCTGAATGGAGAATTACGGTTTAGATATTTGTTTACTTCCTGTTCTTGTGTTTTACGTAATGTAAAAACCAACTGGCGGTCAGGTTCACTGAATTTTTCTGTATTAACGAATTTGGCCAGTTCCAGTTTTTCTACCTTTCCGACATAGGCAGTTTGCTGTTCGTTGCTTTCACCGCTTATGGCATCCAGCAAAAAACCAGGATAAGAATCATGGTTGAAATTAAATACGACGCCGAGTCTTTGCACGGTGCCGGCTTTTTGTTCCGGCTCCATCACTTCTTCCAATACTTCTTTTTCAATTTCTGGTTTAGGCCTGGACAGAGCTGCCGGGTTTACCCGCTTGATGGAAATATCCAGCACGCGAAGAAAAGGTTTACCATCTTTATAGGAGAATTCAAACTTTCCCGATAAGTCGTCGGTGAGAGAATAACCATATGCTTCAAGGAGTTTATTCTTCTCTTTATCCCAGTTGCGAATACTATCAAAATAAAAAGAACCATGAGCCTGCAACAACTGGATAAATAAAATCACTTTGGGCAGGCATAGGGGATGATCCGTATCTGAATAAGTGGAACTGGTGTCAAAGTTCCTTTCTTCATTTTTTCTTATGACTACCGGATATTTTTTACCATTCAGTTCCACTACCGCTCTTACCGTTTCATCAGCGGCAGACTGAATAACGGCTTTGTTCGATTGCAGATATTTTCCGGCTTCTTCATACACTTCACGAGAACAGAGTAGGCGGATGGTCTTCATATCAATCGACTTCATCTTAACCACTGTATGTGACTGATCATAGCTGATCTCTTCAGCTTTCAACATATTGCGGTCGAGAAGTTCCTGCAGTTGGATTAATGCGGCGGCTTCATGACGGCAGATATCGCCAAGATTGTATGGACAGCTGCAGCGTACGGAAAGCGCTTTTGCGTCCCGAAATTTTTGAACAAAAACTTTATAGTAGGTTGTGTAGCTATCGTCTTTAATGCGGAAGGTAACCGTTTCGAATAACTCGTCGTATTCGATCAGTTCAACATATCCAATAGCATGGATCTTTTTTCCCCGACGTATAACTTCGTCGGTTCCGTTCGTATATACGTATTTAATAAGGTGCGGTAGGGCCATTCAACTATACTGTTTTCGACTAGCCTGGTACTCGTTTTTTAGTTCAGAAAAGGCTAATCTGCAAAAGTAAAGGAAATTTTTTGTCACATGAAAGATTTGAAGGCTTAATCCCGTCTTTATCGACGAACCGACTCGGATATTAACATTTGATCCCCTGAACCGGGGTGTTCAGGGCGTTTGTCCTGCTCATTTTATTATTTACGAAACAACACCAGAACACACTCCCGGGTACCGGTATCCGATGAATTTAGGGTATATTATAAAGTAACTGTAATTTCATACCATTAGAAATGGCATCGACGCAATAACTTTGTACCCGGTATTTCGTAAAAGGATCTTCATGACGCGAAGTATTTTACTATCCCTGATTTTTATCCAGGCATTCTTCCCGTCCGCCATCTCGCAGAAACTTCGTAAGGCAGACAAAGAAATCATCTCCGATCTTCAAACAGATATAACTTATTTATCGAGCGATAAATTAGAAGGACGAAGATCCGGCACAGCCGGGGAAAGCCTCGCTTCGGATTATATTATCGCGGGTTTTATGAAAACAGGATTAAAACCCATGGGTGATAGTGGCACTTATCTTCAGCGGTTTGAAATTTATGACGGCAGAGATTTCAGTCATACACGATTTACAATTAATAATACTGAGCTCATTTTGAATACTGAGTTTATTCCCCTCGCATTCAGTGCCGTAGGAAAGGTGGATGGGTCACCGGCTATCGCTTTGCAGGAAAGCGGATCACCCTGGTTTTATGATCTCAAAGAGGTCGTAGAGTCCGCAGCATCAAATCCCCATTTTGATATGGGAAAACTTCTTCGCGAGAAAATCAGACTTTTTGAAACTAAAGGAGCCACAGCAGTTATATTTTATAATAGCTCTAAAACCGATGATGGAATTGTTTTTGATCCCGCGGAAGGCATAAAGCCGGAAAAAATTCCCGCTGTTTTTGTCACTAAAACAGGAAGAAAAAAATATCTGAAAGATATTTCCCAATCACTCGATGTAGAGATAGAAGTCGTGATGACGGAAAAAAAACGATGGGGTCATAACGTAATTGGATTTCTTGATGAGGGTGCCTCTTACACCGTAGTGATCGGAGCGCATTTTGACCATCTGGGTTTTGGAGAAGATGGGAATTCCCTGTATCGGGGTTCTGAAAGAATGGTGCATCCGGGAGCTGACGACAATGCGAGCGGAACTGCAGCACTTATGGAACTGGCAAAACTGCTGAAAAAGACAAGAGGCCTGAGAACAAACTATTTATTTATTGCTTTTTCCGGAGAAGAATCAGGACTTATAGGGTCGAAATATTTTACCGAATATCCCACTGTACCGTTGTCGAAAATCAGTTATATGGTGAACATGGATATGATCGGCCGACTGAACGACAGTACGCATGTGCTGACAATAGGCGGTTATGGTACTTCTCCGGAGTGGGCCGGTTTGATAAACAGCACGCTGAATAATAAAATATTTGTTCTCCATGCAGACTCCAGTGGGACCGGTCCGAGTGATCACACTTCCTTCTACCTGAAAAATATTCCCGTACTTTTTTTCTTTACAGGTATTCATCAGGATTATCATAAGCCAACAGACAAACCTGACAAAATAAACTATGTCGGAGAGATGGAAGTGGTTCATTTAATTTATTCCATCACTCAAAAACTTGATGGTGCCAATAAACCGCCTTTTGTAAAAACTACAGATAGACAATTTGGAGTTTCACCCGCATTTAATGTCACACTCGGACTCATGCCTGATTATAGTTTTTCAGGGTCGGGGTTACGCATCGACGCAATCAGCGAAGGTCGCCCTGCAGAGAAAGCAGGCTTAAAGACAGGAGATGTAATTATAAAGCTGGGTGAATATTCAGTGGTTTCTCTTCAAACTTATATGGACGCGCTGAGTAAATTTAACAGAGGGGATCAGACGACAGTAGAATTTCTGAGAGATAAAGTAGACATGAAGGCTGCAGTCCAATTTAAATAATCTTATGAAGTCGCTAAAGCTGGATATGGAAAATATGGAGGGCGATTTTTTTGATGGCTCACGCCTGATGGGAATAGTCGCGCCGTTAAAGGGCTATCGATTCTGCTGGCAGCTGAATCGTCAGATGCGCCTTGATTTCAGAATAACGAATCAGATAGAAATTCCGATGATCCGAAAAAAAAGACAATATTATTTTACTGTTTATGAATGCCCCGAGCCTCATAAAACACTAATTCATTATCTATATAGCAATCAGTTTGACGGAGAATTTCTGTTGCCTGAATTCAAACACCTGGATTTCTTCTGGTTACTGAAAGGAGATTCTGTTTGTGATGAATTGATGTCTGAAATGATGGAGTCTATAAAATCTATTACAGGCGTACAACTGGTTACTGAATTGACCCACACGAAGATTAAACACAGGGAACACCTTATTTTCTAATTGTTAATTGTCAGTTCTTAATTGTTAACGCCAAATATTGTAGTTAACAATTAACTATTGTCAATTGACAATTAGATCAGCTATTCATGGAAGCAAGAAACTCCTCATTGCTTTTCGTTCCACGCATACGTTTCAGCAATTCATTCATTGCTTCTTCGGTATTCATATCGTTGAGATAAACACGAAGCAAATTCATGCGTTGAAGAATTTCTCTTTCGAGCAACAGGTCATCACGACGGGTAGAAGAGGCAACCAGGTCAATAGCAGGGAAGATGCGGCGATTGGCCAGTCTTCGGTCGAGCTGTAGTTCCATATTACCTGTTCCTTTGAATTCTTCAAAGATCACTTCGTCCATCTTAGATCCGGTGTCAATTAGAGCCGTAGCAAGGATTGTGAGGGAACCACCGTTTTCTATTTTGCGGGCCGCACCAAAAAACTGCTTTGGTTTTTGCATAGCATTTGCTTCCACACCACCACTTAATACTTTCCCTGAAGAAGGGGCAACTGTATTATGGGCACGGGCAAGACGGGTTATCGAATCTAAAAGTATGATAACATCATGTCCGCATTCTACCAGGCGTTTAGCTTTTTGCAAAGCAACAGTAGAAACTTTTACATGTTTCTCAGCCGGCTCATCAAAAGTAGAAGCAATTACTTCTGCCCGAACGGAACGTTCCATATCGGTAACTTCTTCAGGGCGCTCATCCACGAGAACGATCATCAGGTAACATTCAGGATGATTAATAGCGATGGCATTGGCAACTGCTTTCAGCAACATCGTTTTACCCGTTTTGGGTTGTGATACGATCAAACCACGCTGTCCCTTGCCAATAGGTGTGAACAAGTCTATAATCCTCGTTGAAAAATCTGAAGGATTTACAAAAAGATTCAGTTTTTCAAAAGGGAAAAGAGGGGTCAGATAGTCGAATGGTACACGGTCCCTTACCTCATCGGGCAATTTGTTGTTAATCGTCTCAACTTTAAGAAGGGCAAAATATTTTTCACCTTCCTTTGGAGGACGAACAGATCCATAAACCGTATCACCGGTTTTTAGTCCGAATAATTTTATTTGTGATGGAGATACATATACATCATCGGGCGAAGAGAGATAATTATAATCACTGCTCCTTAGAAATCCATATCCATCGGGCATCATTTCCAAAACACCCTCGGCCTGAATTACACCATCAAATTCTATATTGAATGTATCATTGCGACGTTGAGGATAAACTTTTTGCTGCTGATCGCCATTATTGGGACGGTTTTGCTCAGGCGAAGATCCATTTTCTTCATTTCCATTTCCCTGGTTTTCATTGCGGCCATTGTCAGGTTGAGAATTCTCTGTCTCATCGGAGGCATCCGATTCTTCGGCGATATGCTGATTGGTCTGTTCTGGTCTGGGTGATGGCTGGGGTTTATGAAACTCGGCAGCTGACTGATTTACTTCAGGACCTTCATCTTCTTTCCTCTTAAGTTTCTTGACGATGGGTTTCTCTTCTTTTTTCTTGAGATCTCTTTTCGGTTCCGGCTTTTTAAGTTTTGGGGTAGGATCACCACTTTCTACAAATGCCTCTTCGCTGGAATTAGCTGTTGTAGTTTTTACAATACGCTTACGCTTGGGCTTATCATCACCATCATCAGCGTCTGTTTTAGCACTTGGTGTAAGCGCCTGTTTATCTAATATTTTATAAACAAGTTCCTGTTTACCTAATTTTTTTACATTGGGGATTTTCAACTGCTCAGCAATATCGAGCAGTTCGGGAACGAGCATGTCGTTTAGTTGAAGTATGTCGTACATAATAAAGCTTGAGAATTACAGCAGTTAGAACTGAACTGTAGAAAAAGGATTTGTGAATGTATTTTTGATTAAAGACGAGCGGAATGATAAAACTGACAATTGCGAGCAAAGGATAAGAACAAATCAGCCTGATTCCAATGCAATGTTAATATAAAAACGGAAAATTTAAAAAAATATTTCAAGGAGTATCTTTGCGCTCTTTATTCAACGAAAGCCTGAATATCTCATGTTTAACAAGAGGATTAAAATCAAGGACGCCCTGACGATGACGGCAGGCAAAGAGGAAATTACTGTTATGGGATGGGTTAGAACACTTAGGAATAACCAGTTTATTGCACTGAATGACGGCTCTTCCAATGAAAATCTGCAAATCGTACTTGAATTGGGCTCTTTTGATGAAACCCTGCTTAAAAAGATAACGACAGGTACTTCTGTTCGTGTGCAGGGCTTACTGGTTGAATCATTGGGGAAAGGACAGAAAGTAGAGTTGAAAGCCTCAAAAGTGGACATACTTGGTCTGAGTGATCCGGATAAATTTCCCCTTCAACCAAAAAAACATAGTCTTGAATTTTTGAGAGAGATCGCTCATCTGAGATTCCGGACGAACACATTCGGCTCGGTTTTCCGGCTCCGCCATGCACTGGCTTTTGCCGTACATCAGTTTTTCAATGAAAGAGGTTTTGTTTACCTGCATACTCCCATCATTACAGCATCAGACGCCGAAGGCGCAGGCGAAATGTTTAAAGTAACCACATTACCCTTCGATAATACGCCCAGGGACGAATCGGGGGCAGTGAATTTTAAGGATGATTTTTTTGGACGTGCAACTAATCTTACAGTAAGCGGACAACTGGAAGGTGAGTTAGCTGCTATGGGATTTTCAGACGTGTATACATTCGGGCCTACATTCAGAGCGGAAAACTCAAACACCACAAGACACCTTGCTGAATTCTGGATGATCGAACCCGAAGTTGCCTTCAATGATCTTGAAGACAATATGAACCTTGCAGAATCTTTTGTTCGTTATCTGATTGCTTATGTATTGAAGAATAATAACGACGACCTGGAGTTCCTCGATCAGCGTCTTGCTGAAGAAGAGAAACAGAAACCGCAGGCAGAACGTAGTGATATGGGTTTGATTGAAAAGCTGAAAGCGGTTTCCGGACAGGACTTCGAGCGTATCACATATTCAGAAGCAATTGATATCTTGCTTCAGTCTCCTGCCTACAAGAAGAAGAAATTTAAATATGATCTTTCATGGGGCACAGATTTACAAAGTGAACACGAGCGCTGGCTGGTAGAAAAACATTTTAAGAAACCTGTTATTGTTACAAACTACCCGAAAGAAATTAAAGCTTTTTATATGCGCCAGAACGATGACGGGAAAACCGTTGCAGCTATGGACATTCTCGCTCCTGGAATTGGTGAAATAGTAGGTGGTTCACAAAGGGAAGAAAGATTGGATCTCCTGGAAAAGAGAATGACAGAAATGCATATTCCAGTGGATCAGATGTGGTGGTACCTCGATACCCGCCGCTTTGGTAGCGTACCACATGCGGGTTTTGGTCTGGGCTTTGAACGTATGGTTCAGTTTGTAACTGGAATGACCAATATCCGTGACGTAATACCCTTT
Organism: uncultured Bacteroidota bacterium; assembly: GCA_963757315.1. Lineage (GTDB taxonomy): Bacteria > Bacteroidota > Bacteroidia > Chitinophagales > Chitinophagaceae > Puia. The sequence continues at coordinate 94,730 of CAVWRD010000002.1, forward strand.
CCACGTACTCCAAAGAATGCTGAATTTTAATTGAAGGCCATTCCAAAGCTATTCTAAAGCTTATATAAGACTTATATAAGAGGTGAATAATTGACGAAAAACTACAACGATCTAAATTCTCGATAGACAGCTAATAAATCACTTTTTCCCCTCCGTCTATCCCTGTAAATAACCGTATTACACTTTATTTTCTGATTTAAATAAGATTTCCGATTTTGTAATTCATTTATTATCAGATCATTATAATTTATAGCCTCGAATACTATGAAAAGTATTGACTTTTCTATGGTACTTTGTTTTGCATAGTACTAGAATTCTCCATATATTTGTATTGCAAGCGGGAATTAATCATTTAAAAGCAAGACCATGAACATAGAAAATACACAGAGCCAGATGCGAAAGGGCATACTGGAGTTCTGTATACTCTCCATCATCCGGCGTGGAGAAGCTTACCCCTCCGATATCGTGGAAGAGATGAAGGCAGCCAACCTGAACATTCTGGAAGGAACCCTTTATCCTTTACTTACCAGGTTAAAAAATGCCGACATGCTAACCTACCGTTGGGTGGAAAGTAACTCAGGACCCCCACGTAAATATTTTTCGCTCACGGAAAAAGGACTTGCCTTTTATCGTGAGTTGGAAACAACCTGGAAAGAGCTGGCCGATGCTGTAGATGCACTGGCAACAAAAAGTGAACGAATATCCGAAAGCCAATAATCAAACCTTAACAATCTCCAAATAAGCATACAATGAAAAAGATCATCAACATAAACTTTCACAGCCGGGTAATACCGATTGAAGAAACAGCGTATGATATTTTGCGTAAATACGTTGAGAGTTTGAAAAATCATTTTGCAGGTGAAGATGGTGCCGATGAAATCGTGAATGATATTGAAAATCGATTTGCAGAACTTTTTTCTGACCGCCTTAAAAAAGGAGCAACCTGTATTACTGATGCAGACGTAAATGAAATCATCGCGAGTATGGGCCGCCCTGAAGATTTTGATCAGGAAGAAAATGCGGGTACACATAACAATGCAGGTAAAAGCTCATCTTCTACTTACGCCGAAGAAGCAATTCCAAATGAACCTCACCGGTTGTATCGTTCTGAGAACGATAAAATGCTGGGAGGCGTTTGTGGAGGTATCGCAGCCTATTTGAAAATTGATTCATCAGTTATAAGAATCATTTTCGCGTTTCTCACGCTGGGCTTTGGAACAGGTATTTTAGTTTACCTGGTTCTCTGGGTTGTACTTCCACCAAAATCCATGGTAACAAATATCCGCAAGCGACTTTTCCGCGATTCAGATCACAGGGTTATTGGTGGAGTGGCCAGTGGTCTCGCTGCTTATTTCAATATTGATATTTGGATTCCCCGCGTCATATTTGCTCTCCCACTGATATTAGGCATAATCCGATCTATATTCCACCACATCTGGTTCGATTTCGATGATTCATTTTCTTTCATCACCAATGGTTTTGGAGGAGGACTTACAACCATCTATATAATATTATGGATCGTTCTTCCTGAAGCAAGATCAGCTACGGAGAAACTGGAAATGAGAGGAGAAAAAATTGATCTGGAGTCTATCAAGAATACAATCAAAAACGATCTGGAAGGTTTCAAACAAAAAGCGACCGTAGTAGGAGGGGAAATCAAACAAAAGGCTCAGGAGTTCGGTAATGAAATGAAAAGCAGATCAGGCAATATCAGAAAAGATATTTCTTCGGTTAATGTTCCCCGAAACGGAATTGGACATGCAATAGGCGTTTTGTTTAAGGCATTCTTCTTATTTATTTCCGTGATCATCACATTTGCGCTTGTTACCGCTCTCATCGGAATCATATTTACAGGAGCCGGAGTACTTCCACTGAAGGATTATTTTATTCAGGGATTCTGGCAGAATATTTTAATATGGTCTGTTCTGATTCTTTTCCTGATATTACCGGTGGTGGGTTTACTGACCTGGTTGATCCGTCGCATCATCGGAGCTCGCAGAGGTGGTACTTATCTCGGTTATATTTTCGGAAGTCTTTGGGTAATCGGACTGATAAGCCTGATTATACTGGCCGCTAATATCTCAAGACATTTTAGTACCCGCAATGGTGTGGAAGAAATTGTAAGTTTAACTGCTCCTGCAAACGGAAGACTCGTAGTAAAGATGGACGACGTTAAGCCGGTTTTTTTCGAATCTGATTTTATGGGTATGAACTGGCATCATGAAGGTCCATTCTTTGACATGAATGAAGACAGTCTTACGATGAACAATGTTCGCATTGAAGTTTCCAAAAGTGATGACAGCGCATGGCACCTGAATCTCGAAAAGATAAGCAGGGGTAATTCCGGATCGGAAGCTAAGGAAAAAGCTTCTGAAATATATTTTCAGGTAGAACAAAAAGATAGTGTTCTCGTGTTGCCCAGAGGATTTGTTATTAAACCAAAACAACAATTTCGTAATCAACAGGTGGTCGCAGTAATTAAAGTGCCTGTGGGTAAGAAAATATTCATGAGTGAAAACCTGAGTGATTACCATTGGTTCAATATCAATAGAAACTGGCACAACAACGGAATTAATGTCTATTGGGATGATGCGGACGATAACGGGGATTCCTGGGAGTCCAATACTGAATATATCATGACTCAAAGCGGACTGGAAAGAACAGATAAAAGTATCAACTCGGATAATGAACAACCTGAAAAACCCGAAAGACCTGAAAAACCTGAAAGAAAAGAAGCTCCTGAACGTAAGGAAGTTCCCAATGATTCACAGAAGAAAAAAGATAATCCCAACGGAGACTATCGTTATCACAAAACTAAAACAGCTAATTCGGCATCTACAAATAAGGTAGTACCTGCTGTTAATTCTGAAAACAAAGAGGCGAATGAGGTTTCAACCCTGACATTTCTGACACGCATGAGTTAATACGATATCTTTAACTATTAATGGTCACGCCCAAGGCGTGACCATATTTTTTATTGGCTGCCTGAAATGCAAGTTTTAATTTCACGCTCGATTTCCTAATCTACAAATGGTATATGAAGAGCACACCCTTTACGAATAAACACCTGGAACTGGGTGCGAAGATGGCAGAGTTCGCAGGATATAATATGCCAATCAGCTATACTGGTATCAATGATGAACACCTGGCTGTTCGAAACAATGCGGGCATTTTCGATGTAAGCCATATGGGTGAATTTATTTTAAAGGGACCAGGGTCACTGGATCTGATTCAGCACGTAACTTCCAATGATGCTTCAAAATTAACCAACGGTCACGCTCAGTATAGTTGTCTTCCAAATAAATCGGGCGGCATTGTAGATGATTTGCTGGTTTATTGCATCAAAGAAAAGGAAGTTTATATGCTCGTTGTAAATGCAGCGAACATTGAAAAGGACTGGAACTGGATAAAAGAATTTAATACAGCTGATGTATCGATGGAAGATATATCAACGAAAACTTGTCTGCTTGCCGTACAGGGTCCCAATGCCACGCGTATTCTGCAACCGTTGGCATCTATGGATTTGATGAATCTGAAATATTACAGTTTTGTAAAAGGGACATTTGCAGGGGTAGATAATGTGCTTATCAGTGCTACGGGATATACAGGGGCAGGTGGCGTTGAAATCTATTTTCAGGATAAAAACAATTCAGCCAATCATATCTGGGATGCCATTTTTGAAGCCGGGAAATCATTTGGTTTAAAACCAGCAGGGCTGGCCGCAAGAGATACACTTAGATTGGAAAAGGGATATTGTTTATATGGGAATGATATCGATGACACTACTTCACCACTCGAAGCAGGACTTGGATGGATAACGCGTTTTTCGAAACAATTTGTGGGACGTGAACAGATCGAATCAAAGAAAAAAGAAAGTAATCAGAGAAAGCTGGTTGGATTTGAATTGCTTGACAAAGGAATACCCAGGCATGGTTATGAGATCAAAGATTCTGCAGGGATGCAAATCGGAGAAGTTACATCCGGAACCCAGTCTCCCTCATTAAATAAAGCGATTGGAATGGGATATGTCAGGGCAACTTTTTCAGATCCCGAAACAATAATCTATATTAAAATCAGAGATAAACTTTTGCAGGCTCGTGTTGTCAAACTTCCATTCTTGTCCTAATCATTTGGAAAATTCAATGGTCTGATCTTTTATTGTTGATTTTTTAGTGATGTCAAACAAAAAACCTTTACTCAATACATCTATGTCTCCTGGCCTGCTGCATTTATACAATGCATCGCAGGCAATTGTGGTAATCATAGATGTGTTGCGGGCAACTTCCACTATAGCAACAGCACTCTTTAACGGAGCCAGATATATTGTACCCGTTGACAGTGTTGCAAAATGTATCGAGCTAGGTCGCCAGATCAATTGCGTAACTGCCGGTGAAAGAGATGGAAAAATTGCGGAAGGACTCAGTTATGGCAATTCTCCCTTTGAATACAGCCAGCCATTTATCAATGGAAAAATTCTGGTTCTTACTACTACAAACGGAACCCGTTTGCTCCATATGGCGCTGGATAAAGGAGCACGCGAAATCGTTACCGGATCATTTGTAAATCTTAAAGCGGTAACAGATTATCTGATTCAGCAAAACAACAATGTAATACTGGCATGCGCTGCCTGGAAAGACCGGATCAATATTGAAGACACATTATTTGCAGGAGCGGTTATTGAAAAAGTCCGCGAACATTTTACCATTGAATGCGACAGTTCTCATATCGCGTTAAACCTTTACAATAAAGCTGCAGGAGACCTGTTTGGTTTTATGAAAGATAATAATGCTTCCCATTTCAACCGTTTAATGTCTTTTGGTTTGGAGAAAGATATCAGATATTGCCTGGAGTCAAACCTTGCGAATGTTCTTCCAATATATGAAGCTGGCAAATTAAAAATCTACTGATTCATTTCCCAGGTTTCCATTTTTCTTTCAAAGACATCCAAAGGCATACACCCGTCTTTTAATACTTCGTCGTGAAATGACCTGATATCAAAAGCAGTTCCTAATTCATTTTCGTAGTTTGTTCTCAACTCGCGAATCATCATAGCACCGGTTTTATAGCTAAGCGCCTGTGCCGGTATCGCAATATATCTTTCAATTTCTGCCGTAGCCCCCTGTTCACCAATTGCTTCATTGTCCATCATATATTTAATAGCCTGCTCCCTTGTCATTTTTTTCTCGTGCATGGCAACATCTACAACAAGCCTTATGGCCCGATGTATTTCTTCTCCCAGTGCACCCATGTGTTGGTAAGGGTCCGTATAGAGACCCAGTTCTTTTCCCAACGACTCGGAATATAATGCCCACCCTTCACCAAATGCACCATACCATGAAAATCTTCTGAATTTTGGTAACAGTGTATCCTCTAATTGCAGTGACATTTGATAATGATGTCCTGGTATTGCTTCATGAAGAAAAAGAGATTCCATGCCAGACGTTGTATTGAATTTAGTAGCGTCAAGTATAGGCACATAAAATATTCCCGGTCGCGTTCCATCAGAACTGCCCTGTTCATATTCTGCACTTGCGCTTGCAGCACGGAATGCTTCCGTTTGACGTATTTCAAATTTCATTTTGGGTGTATGTCCAAATAGATTTTTGAGATTTGGATTGATAGTACTCTGAATATTTCTGAAAGCATTCAACACATCTTCGGGAGTTTTATAAGGCATGAATCGCGGATCATCTTTCATAAAAGCAAAAAAAACTGATAAGTCACCTTTAAATCCTGTTTGGTTTTTTACTGTCTCCATTTCTGTCCGGATCCTTTTGACTTCAGAAAGCCCTGTATTATATATTTCATCGGAAGATTTATCAGTTGTTGTCCAGTAACGAATCAGATATTTATACAAGTTCTTTCCATTGGGTAGTTCATCATAGCCTATGCTACTACGGCTTTTGGGGAGATATTCGTTTTGTAGAAAGTTGGCCAGTTTTTGATAAGATGGTACAAGTACCTGGGCAATTAATTTAGAAAGACCAATCGTGATAGTTGCTTTATTTGAGTCACTGAAGTTGGCAGGTATGGAAGTTGCAGGTGTATAGAAAATACTTTTTGTAATATCGGATGTGACCATATTCTGCATCTCAGGAATCATTTTTTCCACGAGACAACGTGGAAGTATATACCCGTTTTGCAGTCCTTTTCTGAAATAAACAATTGCGCTGTCTGTCCAGGTTTGGAATTGGCTGGCTCTTTTGATCCAATTCCTGTAGTCTTCGGTAGTTCTGAAAGGTTGAATACCCCACCCGCTTCCCATCATCCCCAAAGAAAGGGGGATTCCGTCGAATTGAGTAAAAGGGATGTACTGGATGTTGGGCTCCGTTAGATTGTCGATTACCAGGTGTAAATCTATCCCTTCAAGGTTCATTTTTAATTCCCTGGTAAGAATATCATAACTTATCTGATCATTCCTGTTCAATTTATCGCGGTCAAACTCAAGTATTTTCTCAAGATAACGACCGTAAAAACTACGTAAAGAATCCTGGTAACTATTTGTAAACTCAATGGGAAACTGATCGTTATAACGGTAATCGCCGTTCTGAGTGGCTTCCATCGGGAAATATCTCATTCTACCTTCGTAATATTCATTCAGAAGCCTTCCGAAGCGTTTATTGTCAGGTATCGACCGGTCTGGATGCATCAGCTTACAGGATGCAAAAGCACAACAAACCAAGAGGGATACGTATGAGATAAATTTCATGCAGATAAATTAGGTATCTAAAGCTAAGGAAATCAAATATTAGTCAGGAACGATCCAAATAATTTTCAGCGTGGAAATGCATGGAGATTTATTTTTTCACATATCTTCGCCAGACCGTAGCTGCTTTTCAGGCTTTATGCCCGACCTTATGCATCCTTATCTCGTATTCATCGAAACTATATTATTTAAGAAAACAGGCAGTAGCAATGGATTGGTACAACAATTGCTATCTGCGTTATATATTTTTAGTGCATCTCGATTATTAATTAACTTATCTTAAAATGATTCTTATGAAGCTTAGGTACATTCTACTTTTTGCAGTGTCATCACTGTTTCTATTCTCCTGCGTGAGCAACAAAAAATTTAAGGAAATGCAGGCCAAAATGCAGAGCCGCTATGACTCTCTGGCTGCTGAATACGCAAAACTCCAGGGTGACCTGAAGAATTGTAATGATCAGACCGCTTCCCTCAATTCTAAAAATACAGGCTTACAGGGACAGATAGACGAACTTAACAAACAGATTGCTTTCCTCAGAGAAAACAATACTCAGGCTTTGAAACAACTGGAAGACATGTCAGTTATTTCCGGTTCACAGGCTGAGAGCATTAAAAAATCATTAGAGAACATAGGTGCTAAAGACGCATACATCCGCGATCTTCAGTCGGCTATGGCGCATAAAGACTCTTTGAACATGGCGCTGGTTATGAACCTTAGAGGTGCCGTTGGAAATGGAAATGATTCTGACATCAACATCAAAGTTGATAAGGGTGTTGTGTTTATCGACATCTCAGATAAAATGCTTTTCAAAAGCGGAAGTTTTGATGTAACTAAAGGTGCGAAAGATGTACTTGCCAAAGTTGCAGCAGTGCTGAAAAATCAGCCAGATGTTGAATTCATGGTAGAAGGTAATACTGATAATGTTCCTTTAAGAGGCCATCCAGGACTGGTTGACAACTGGGATCTGAGCTGCAAACGTGCTACATCTGTTGTACGTATACTTGCCAAGACCTACGGAATTCCACCAGCTAAAATGACTGCTGCAGGTCGTGGAGAATGGGTTCCATTAATGACAAACGATACTAAAGAAGGCAAAGCTGCTAACCGCCGCACAAGAATCGTGATCCTTCCACAACTGGATCAGTTCTTCAATCTGCTCGAACACAAAGGCTAAGGTTTTTTCATACGAAATCATTTTAGAGGTCCCCATTTATGGGGACCTTTTTTTATACATTTTATACTAATGAGATTCTGCAACTAAAAAGCTGAACTGACCCAACAATTTGGAAAGGTGGAACTATGAAAATGTAGTAATGTGATAATGAAATTTGGAATTGAATTTTAAATTTCATTATCACATTTTCACCAAATAATTGCGAAGCAATTATTTACAATTTCACAGTTATCACATTATGAAGCAGATCTTTTGCATTTAGAAAGGATAATTCTTAGTATCCTCTTACGTTTTTTCCTTCCATATAGTTAATAAATGCTTTATTAACTACGCGGTTGCCACCCGGTGTGGGGTAGTTGCCCGTGAAATACCAGTCGCCGGTATTGGTGGGACAAGCTTCATGAAGGGACTCGATGGTCTGATAGATCACTTCAACGGGTGTTTTAATATCAGGAGGCGTGATGAGTTCAGCTATTTTGTCGGAAATTTCCTGAGTTGTAAATGGCTTATATACACGGCGAACTACATTTTCTGTATGCAGCTGCCCCATACGCTCCAGTTCTTTACAATGCTCATACATTTCAGTAAGACACTTTTCTTTTTTACGTTCATACATGAGTGTTATGGCAGCGCGGAATGCAATAAAGTCGCCGAGTTTACTCATATCAATACCATAACAATCGGGATATCGGATCTGGGGGGCAGATGACACAATGATAATCTTTTTAGGCTCGAGTCTTGCCAGCATTCGAACTATACTTTCCCTGAGTGTTGTTCCGCGAACAATAGAATCATCAATAACTACAAGGGTATCCAGATTTTTTTGGACTGTACCATATGTGATATCGTATACGTGTTGCACCATTTCATTCCGGCTTACATCAGCCGTAATGAATGTGCGCATTTTGACATCCTTGGTGGCAATCTTTTCAATCCGGATTTTTCGATTGATCATCTGGGAAAGTTTCTCTTCAGTAAGATCATTTCCCCAGGAAAGAATTCTCTCGATCATTACTTTCTTCAGGTAATCATCGAGTCCTTTCCACATTCCATAAAAAGCAACTTCAGCGGTATTAGGAATGAAAGAAAATATGCTGTTTTTAAGATCGTGGTTTACAGAATTCAGGATCTGTTCACTCAGATTGTATCCCAGCGCAATTCTTTCTCTGTATATTTTTTCGTCACTGCCTCTTGAGAAATAAATTCTTTCGAAACTACAGGCACGGCGTTCTTTAGCAGGAATGATTTGTTCTACTGAAAACCGGCCGTCTGATTTTGAGATCAGCGCTGTTCCGGGCATTAATTCCAATACTTCATTTTCACCCACATTAAATACCGTGCGAATAGCAGAACGTTCGGACGCTGCAACGATCACTTCGTCATTTACAAAATAATATGCCGGACGTATACCGTGAGCATCGCGGAAAACAAATCCGTCTCCGTTGCCTACCAGGCCACCCACTGTAAATCCACCATCGAAAAGTGGAAGTGCTTTTTTTAATACCTGTTTCAGGTTCAACTCGTCTGGAAATTCTTCATCAGCTTGTACGATAAAGTGATGTATTACTTCCATCATAGCTGCAAGATCACTTTGCTTCTGGAATTCTCCGGGTTCAATATTTATCAGCGCAAAAAGTTCATCGGTATTTACCAAATTGAAATTCCCTGCCAATGCCAGATTACGTGACGGAATAGTATCTCTTTTTATAAAAGGATGACAAAATTCGACGTTGTTTTTACCCTGAGTTCCATATCTCAAATGACCGAGAAGGAGTTCTCCCATCACAGAAATATGACCCTTTAACAGGCCTGGATGTTTCATGATATCAGGCTGATATTTTTCCAGATCCCTTACTTCTTCATTGATTTTTGAAAAGATGTCGGCAATGGGCTGATTATTGTTGCTTCGAATTCGATGGAGAAAAGGATGTCCGGGCTCTATATTCAGTTTTACCGTGGCAACGCCTGCACCATCCTGACCCCGGTTATGCTGTTTTTCCATAAGCAGGTACAGTTTATTTAAGCCGTACATTGCCGTACCATAATGCTGGAGATAATAGGAGAAAGGTTTGCGAAGCCTGATGAATGCAAGTCCGCACTCATGTTTTATTTCGTCGCTCAATTTTTTCTTTTTTAGACGCCGGACTCAGGTTTCCGTCGCTCAATTTTCCTTTTCTGGGTTTAAAAACTGCCTCCTGAGCGCCCTTGAACGAAAGTGAAGCGCAAAGGTAATCGAATTTGACGGAAAGAAGAAAAGAGGAGTTTCTACATCACGATGGGGCTGTTATTCATAAAATGAATTAAAGCAACCGCATTTTTAAGTTTGAGTTTCTTAAAAATATTATGGCGATGAACTTCAACAGTCTTTAAAGAGATGTTCAATTTGAGAGAAATATCCCTCGACTGACTGCCTTGTACGATAAGGTTTACGATATCCATTTCCCTTTCAGTTAATGAATTGATGGCCGAAAGGGAGGTCGGATCTACATTACTTTCTGCAATGAGTTCCCGTATCTCTTCACATAAATACTTATTTCCCTTCGAAACCTCAAGAATCGCATCAACCATTTCTTCCTTGGAAGAATTTTTCGTGACATATCCACTCGCACCCTGTTGCAGCATTTTTTTTGCATAAGAAGGTTGAGAATGCATGGTAACACCGATAACAAAGGTTTTCGGTGATACTTCTCTAATCTGACGGGTTGCTTCAATGCCCGAAAATGGAATCATATTAATATCCATCAACACCACATTCGGGTGTTTATGTTTACTCATTTTTACTGCATCTTCTGAATTGGAACAGGAACCGATTACCTCGAAACGGGAGTCGTTGTTTAGAATATATGCCCAGGTTTCCCTTATTAGCTTATGATCATCTGCAATTAAAATACTAATCATATCGGTGTTTTCATCAGGCCCTTAACCCTTTTTTGTGCTACTATTCAAATTACTTACTTGTAATATACAATAACAGAATGAAAACTTAAATATTGTATCAAAGTTTTCCGGTTATCATTATCCAATACTAGTTAGAATTGGTAAACTGACGGGTTTGCCACTTTGAAAGATTAGGGCAATTCCGATAATCTCCGTCAATCATAATATAATAAGTGGGTATTTTGGTTTGGAACCAGTTTTGAAGAACGTTGTTTCTTTTCTGTTCCAGCGCCCGTTGTGCGATTTTATTGTAATCGTCCTTGAGATTCTCGCGATGTGGATCTGATTTGGAAAGAATATAAACGAGACGAACTCCCTTTTTACCACGTTCATCGGTAAATGATGATGGCTGTGAATATTGTCCTGCGTTTAGGTTGGATTTTTTGAGAAGCAGAACCATTTCCTTATCCAAATCATCAATCTTCAGATAATTTGAACCATCCCTGGCCAATATAAAACCAGCAGTGAATTTGGCATATTCATCATCGCTGTATTTTGCAACAGCCGCGCCAAATTCAATATTACCGGAGACCAGTTGTTTACGAATTGAATCCAGTCTGGCAATTGCCTCATTTGTTTCAGTCTCAGTAATCTGGGGTATACGTAGAATATGCCTTATAACGGCATCATCCCCGTTACGACTGACCATTTGTATGATATGATATCCGAATTTGGATTTTATTACAGGTGATATCTGACCGTCTTTTAAGCGAAATGCTGCGTTCAGGAAAACCGGGTCCCATTGTTTCTCAAGGCGATTGATCTGGTACATGCCACCCTTGTCTTTACTTCCCGGATCATCAGAGTATAGGGTGGCCAGCGTTTCAAATTTCTTGGCACCACTTTCCACTTCCGTTTTATACTCGGTTAGTTCTTCAATATCCAGCGTTTCAATGTCATGGCTGGGCTTGGGATAAAGAATGATCTGACCGATCTGAAGTTCGGATTCGTAAAACCGGAGACTGTCTTTCGGAATCTTTTCATAGTATTCCTTTACTTCAGTAGGAGTTATTTTAACGCTCTCAACGATTTTATTTTTCATAGCCTGCGCCAGTCGCTGCTCCTTGATAGGCTCGCGAAATTCTTCTTTCATCTGATATATCGACTTTTGCGCAATTTGTTCCAGCGCCTCTTTACTGCCATATTGCTGTTCGAAATACCGTATTTTCTGATCTATTTCGGCGTCTATTTCATCTTCCGTTACAGGGAGGGAATCCTTTTCGGCCTGCAGTACAAGAGCTTTTGAAACGAGCATCCCATCAAGGAGGGTACAGACATCCTGCTCCTGTCCGCCATTCCTTTTAATATCTTCAATTGCTATATTAATCTCGGACTTCAGAACGATTTTGTCTCCAACAATACCAACTATTTTATCTGCTACTACCTTTTGCTGTGACATGGCGCCACATGCTATAAGTAATAAAGAAGCAGCAAAAAGTATTTTTTTCATAAAGAGAAATCTGGAACTTCCAAAAATACGCCCAATCAATTCTTTCATAGCCCCTTAAGAGGGTTTTAACAAAATATTCTTCTGAAGGCTGAACGCATAACGCTTAATGCGGAACGTTGAGCCAGACGATAATTCATCTTGTTTACTATTCAATTTGCCTTGCGTTAAGCTTTAAGCGTTGCGCGTTAAGCTTATAACGTTCTCTTCACTTCCTCTTCCTCGTATGCTTCTACAATATCTCCAACGCGATAATCTGTATAGTTTTTAATTACAAGGCCGCATTCCATTCCCGATGGAACTTCTTTGGCATCATCTTTAAATCTTTTCAACGAAGCCAGTTCTGCAGTAGCACCTTCCCCAATCGGATAAATCACGATCCCGTCACGAACAAGTCTGATCTTGGAGTTCCTGTATATTTTTCCATCGAGTACATAACAACCCGCAACGGTCGCTTTGTCGAATTTGAATACATTCCTGATCTCCACATTGGCAACCACTTTTTCCTGAATCTTAGGCTCCAGCATACCTTCCATGGCGCTCTTTACTTCTTCGATTGCATTATAGATAATGGAATAAGTCTTGATTTGCACACCTTCGTTTTCTGCCAGACGGGCAGCCTGAACGGAGGCCCTTACATTGAATCCCACTACAACTGCATCTGATGCAGTTGCCAGCAGCACGTCACTTTCAGTAATCGCACCTACGGCTTTGTGTACAACACGTACTGCAATTTCTTCAGTAGAAAGTTTTTGCAGAGAGTCACTCAAAGCTTCCACGGAACCATCCACATCCCCTTTGATGATCAAATTAAGTTCCTTGAAGTTTCCAAGTGCAAGACGGCGTCCAATTTCATCCAGTGTAATATGTTTCTTAGTTCTGATGCCCTGTTCCCGGGCCAGTTGTCCACGCCTGTTGGCTGTTTCCTTGGCTTCACCTTCGTCAGCAAACACTTTAAATTTTTCTCCAGCCTGAGGAGCACCATTCAATCCCAGCAACAACACAGGTGATGAAGGTGGCGCGTCTTCAATTCTTTTATTTCTTTCATTGAACATGGCTTTAATACGGCCAAAGTACTGTCCGGAAACAACGAGATCGCCACTCTTGAGTGTTCCGCCCTGTACAAGTACAGTCGCCACATAACCACGACCTTTGTCAAGAGATGCTTCGATTACAGTTCCGGAAGCTTCTCTGTTTGGATTGGACTTCAAATCAAGAATTTCTGCTTCCAAAAGAATCTTTTCCAGTAATAAGTCTACATTCTGTCCTTTTTTTGCTGATATCTCCTGACTTTGATATTTTCCGCCCCAGTCCTCGACCAGTATATTCATACCTGCCAGCTGTTCTTTTATTTTTTCAGGATTGGCTCCGTCTTTATCTATTTTATTAATTGCAAAGACCATCGGAAGGTTCGCAGCCTGCGCATGCGATATAGCTTCTTTGGTTTGAGGCATGATAGCGTCGTCTGCGGCAATCACAATGATGGCAATGTCGGCAGCCTTGGCACCACGGGCACGCATAGCCGTAAATGCCTCGTGACCCGGAGTATCCAGGAAAGTAATTTTCTTTCCGACAGCCGTAGTTACCTGGTAAGCTCCGATATGCTGTGTGATTCCTCCGGCTTCTCCCGCAACCACGTTGGCTTCGCGGATAAAGTCCAGAAGGGAGGTTTTACCATGATCCACATGTCCCATGATGGTAACCACTGGTGATCGGGGCAAAAGATCTTCCGGAGTATCGATCACTTCTTCTTCTTCCAACTCCAGCGCGTCATCAATACCTATAAATTCAACCGTATATCCAAATTCACCTGCCACCAGTTCTATCACATCGGCTTCAAGTCGCTGGTTAATGGAAACCATCATACCCAGGCTCATACATTTACTAATGATATCAGCATAGCTTACATCGATCAGATTCGCCAGTTCACTTACACTGATAAATTCAGTAACCTGAAGTTTGGTGCTTTCAGTTTGCTCGCTTCCTGTCTGCTCGGCATTTTCTTCACGACGCGCACGACGGTATTTTGCTTTGGATCCTCTTCCGCGGCCGCCCGTGCCGGCCAGTTTGGCCTGTGTTTCACGGATTTTTTCCTGTATCTCTTTTTTGTCAATTTCTTTCTGATCGCGGGGGCTTGCTGTACTACGATTTGTATTGCTGGCTGGCGAGCGAAGATCCCTCCTGAGAATTGGTTTGGCACCACTACTGGGTCGCGTTGGGTCACGTTGTACAGGCGTTCCAGGTCCTGTTGGTTTGCCATTGCTGGAGTTTCCGCCACCCTCTCTTTTTTCGATAGGAATACGTTTTCTCTTTCTTTTCTCGTCTGCCGGTTTGGGCTTTTCAGTTTCTACCGGCAGATCAATTTTTCCGAGAATACGCGGTCCCTCAATCTTATCTATCAGAATATTTTCTATCGTTGCTTCTTCAGTTTCTTCCGTCGCCTGTTCAGTGGTATTCGAAATCACTTCTACTGGTTCTGCCTCAACAGGAGGTTTTATCTCTTCTTCAACTACAGGTTTTACCTCTGGTTCTTTTTTCTTGGTAACTTTTCTGGGTCTTGTGGAAGAATCTATCTGGGAGAGATCAATCTTATCAATTATTTTGGGCTCCTCAAGATGAGGTGCCTCAATCTTTATTATTTCCGGTTCTTTCTTGGGCTCTTCAATTTTTACAGGCTTCACATCTTCCACAACAACCGGTTCTTCTTTCACGATTTTCCTGGGATCCTTACGGAAAAGAACGGTCTCATCTTCCTTCTTGCGCTTTGCTTCAACACTACCTTTTGGAAGGTCGATCTGGTTACTTTTAATCTTAGCGACTTTATCGCCCTGGAATTCCTGCTGAAGGGAACGGTACATGTCGTCTGACAACTTCGCCGTTGGTTTCAGATCATCTTTACTAAATCCTTTGCCTACCAGAAAATCAACCAGCGTTTCTTTGCCGATGTTGAACTCCTTGGCGGCTGCCATTAACCTTGGTGTTGTCGTTTCTGCCATATGAATTGTATCCATGAACTGATGGTCCGTCCATGGACCATCATCATGTTTTTATTAATAAATTATAATAAAGAATATACCCAATCATAAAATCATGATTCAGGGTTATTCTTTTTCGAATTCTTCTTTGAGTACACGACGCACTTCCTCAATAGTTTCCTTTTCCAGGTCTGTTCTGCGTTCCAATTCTTCCACCGACAGATCCAACACACTATGGGCAGTATCACAACCTATCCTCTTCAGCTCATCAATAATCCAGGTTTCAATTTCATCGCTGAATTCATCCAGGTCAATATCAAATTCAGTGGTTTCACCTTCGTTATCACGGAATACATCGATGGAATAACCTGTCAACTCCTGGGCCAATTTAATGTTTACACCTTTTCTTCCGATCGCCAGTGAAACCTGATCTGGTTTCAGATAGACATTTACATGCAGCTTTTCGCTGTCTATGTCCATGCTGGTAATCTTAGAAGGCGTTAAAGAACGCTGTAAAAGGAGCTGAATATTGGCTGTATAATTGATAACGTCGATATTCTCATTTTTAAGTTCTCTAACTATACCATGTATACGACTACCCTTCATTCCCACACAGGCTCCGACAGGATCGATACGGTCATCATAGCTTTCTACGGCTACTTTGGCTCTTTCACCGGGTTCCCGTACGATTTTTTTGATAACGATAAGCCCGTCAAATATTTCCGGTACTTCAATTTCAAGCAGCTTGGCCAGAAATGAAGGACTGGTACGGGAAAGAATAATAACCGGAGAATTGTTTTTCATATCCACTTTCTTCACCACGGCACGTATACTTTCCCCTTTTTTGAAATAATCCTGCGGTATCTGTTCTGACTTGGGAAGAATCAGTTCATTTCCTTCTTCGTCCAGTAACAGAATTTCTTTTTTCCAAACCTGATATACTTCTGCATTGATGATCTCTCCAACCCGCTCGCCATATTTTTTAACTAATACGTTTTTCTTCAGATCTCCGATACGGCTGGCGAGTGTTTGTTTTGCAGCTAATATGGCACGACGACCAAAATCAAGAATTTCTATTTCCTCGTATAAATCTTCTCCCACTTCGTAATCCGGCTCAAGTTTTACAGCATCACTGTAAGCAATCTGAGCAAGTGGATCTTCTACCGCACCATTCTCTACAATCGTGCGCCTGCGCATGATTTCAAGGTCACCCTTTTCAGCATTCACAATTACGTCAAAATTCTCATCACTGCCGTATTTTTTACGAAGCAAAGTCTTGAAAACGTCTTCGACAACTTTCATCATCGTAGGACGGTCAATATTTTCGGCTTCTTTGAAGTCCTGGAAAGCTTCGATTAAATTGATACTTGCCATAACCGTTCTTTTTATGTCCAGCTAAAAAACAATCTGGATCTTGGTTGATTTTATATTGTTGAATAAAAAACTATGTGAACTAATTTCCTTTTTTTTGGATGGAAGTTTACCATTTACGGGCTTACCTGTAGAAACTTCCAATACGATACCTTCCTCACTCACGTCTTTCAGTTGACCTTCTTTCTGTGTCCCGTCCTGCAACTGTACCTCCACCAAACGGCCAATATTCTTTTTATACTGCCTCAATGATTTAAGAGGTTCATCCAGCCCTGCCGAAGACACTTCCAGCGAAAAATCACCCGCAGGAAAAAAAGCGGCCTCTTCCAGTTTCTTGTAGAGCTTCCGGTTCACCTGCACACATTTCTCAATCGTAATCCCGGAGTCACCATCCAGAAAAACCTTGATGTTATTTATTGGTTTTATCCGAAGATCAACCAGGAAATAAACAGGCTCTTCCACGAGGATCTCTTCGATCATTCGCCTGATGATTTCAATTTGGGTTTCCTTATCCATATGAAAAGAAGAAGGGAACGATTGCGTTCCCTTCCTTTTGTTTCACTGTACCGGCTGCAAATTTAACGGATTTATTCGATTCCTTCCAAATATGCCTATTTAAATTACTGTCTCTTTTTAACAGGGATTTTGAGCGTTCTGTATTAAATTTGTCTTCCAATGAATATTTTCGTCCTTTTCATACTGGGGTACGTTTTGTACCGGTTTATCGGAGGATTTCTCATACCCCTGTTTCGGACATCCGTTCATATCCGCAGGCAATTCAATGATGCAAACAACAGGGCTAAAACCCAGGCTGAAAATCCACCTAATTCCAGCCAGGGTTTTACCGGAACCACCAATAACGCCCATACCACTAAATCCAGCTCCACTAAAGTGGGTGAATACATTGATTTTGAGGAAATCCACTAATACAAGTATGGGAGTATGGGAGTATGGGAGTATGGGAGTGTGTGGCTGACCAGACACGGCCAACGGTCATCCGTCAACGGTCATCGAATATCACCAGCGTATATCCGTAATAAACATTCCCGGTGGCAGGTACAATCCTTTTAAGCCTGCTTTTATCGCTCCTTCCACATTTATCAGGGCATCATCTACAAAAAGAGTGGTTTTTGAATCCAGGCAATTTTCGGCAATAATCAGCTCAAAACCGGTGATTTCCGGCTTTCTATGGCCTAAAACATGCGAAAAATAGGCTTTTTCGAACAAATCTTCCAATTCTCCGGAAAAAGCTTTTCGATAGATTTCACTGAATTTGGTGTAGTGGATGGCGTTGGTATTGCTATACAGAAACAATCGATATTTCGATTTAAGTTCCTTCAAAAGCTGGATTCTTTCAGGTGGAAACTGGAGAAGAAGAGCATTCCAGGCGTCGATTAATTCATTTTGATTGACTTCCCCGTTCAGCAGAATTCTGATTTTCGCGATGAATTCTTCATCTGAAATCCTGCCAGCCTCATGATCACTGAAAAAAGAAGCTGCAAAACCATGCCCGAAGTAATCATGTATGTTCTTCATGCCCAGGTCCGAAAAAGCACGCATAGTTTGCTTCACGTCAATATCCATGATGACACCACCCAGGTCAAAGATGATATTTTTTATGTTTTCCATTTTATAAGCTTAAAGCCCAAAGCTTAAAGCCTAAAACTAATACAGTTTTAGATCTCAAATATTTCATGACGGGAATTGAATAAAGACTAATTTTTTATTTCGCATTATTTGAAGCCCTTAAAAATTATATTATTCTGACCTTCTGCTTTGAGCTTTAAGCTTTAGGCATTATTAGTTTTTCGTTTTTTGCATCGAATTAGTTTTAGGCTTTGTAGCTTTGGGCTTTTGGCATTTCTCCAACGCCTGACCAGATCTGCCTGAACAACATCCCTTGAATTCCCACCAACAAATATTTTAAACGCACCCGGATCATATACCCATTTCAAATCGCTGTTAACATATTTCAGATCTTCGGTACTTAATGTAAAACTGATTTCTTTGCTTTCTCCTTTCTTCAGGTATACCTTTTGGAATTTTTTCAGTTCTTTCACGGGCTGTGTCACAGTGGCAACCATGTCACGAATATAAAGCTGCGCCGTTTCCTCACCATCGAAATTTCCACTATTGGTCACCGTTAGTTTTACCGTTACCGGCTGAGCCGGAGAAATGGTAGCGTTGCTCAATGAAATCGGACTGTAATCGAATTTTGTATAACTGAGCCCGTATCCAAAGGGATACAGAGGATCATTGGATATGTCCAGATAGTCTGATCTGAATTTTGAGTTTCCATCGTTCATGTAAGGACGGCCTGTATTTTTTGCATTATAATAAATAGGGATCTGACCAACACTCAAAGGGAAAGTCATCGACAATTTCCCGGAAGGATTGTAATCTCCAAAAAGAACATCTGCGATGGCATTACCCGCTTCTGTTCCGCCAAACCATGTATCCAGAATAGCGGCTACATGCTGATCCTCCCATTTCAAAATTAGCGGACGACCATTGAAGAGAACGAGTACTACAGGTTTGCCTGTCTTTACAAGTGCTTTCAATAAATTCTCCTGACTTTCCGGAATCGTGATGTCGCTGCGACTGGACGACTCACCACTCATGTCAGCTGCTTCTCCCAAAACGGCAACGATCACATCTGCTTTGTTTGCCGTGGTGAGCGCTTCCTGTAACATGTCTTCACTGCTGCGTGTTTCAGGATCTATCTCAATACCTAATGTGTTGGTTCTTTTGACCAGCATACTATCGTCTGAAATATTCGCTCCCTTTGCATACAGGATATTTACTCCCGAGCCGGCAACATTTTTTATTCCCTCTATTACAGAAACTGATTTTGTCGGATCGCCTGATACACTCCATGTACCCAGCATATTTCGGTGATTGTCGGCGAGTGGCCCGATCAGCGCAATGGTTCCTGATTTTTTTAGAGGAAGCAATTGATTGCTGTTTTTCAAGAGAACAAAACAATGTTCCGAAATTTCGCGTGCCGATTTGCGGTTATCGCCGGAAAGTAATTCTTTGATTGCCCTTTCAGTGTTCATCCTGTTATAAGGATCCTTGAATAAACCCAGTTTATATTTTGCTTCCAATACACGACGACAGGCCTGATTGATTTCAGCCTGGGTAATTTTTCCTTCCTGTAATGATTTTTTTATTGTTGAAAGAAATCCTTCTCCAACCATATCCATGTCAAGGCCTGCATGTAATGCGAGTGCAGATATGTATGCAATGTCGCCCATGCCGTGCGATTCCATTTCATTCAATGAAGTGTAATCAGATACAACCATTCCTTTAAATTTCCATTGATTACGAAGCAGGTCTGTCAACAACCAGCGGTTACCCGTGGCCGGTATACCGTCGATTTCATTAAAAGAACTCATCACGGATCCCACCCCTGCGTCAACCGCCGCTTTATATGGAGGAAGATAGTACTGATACATTTTAATTCTGCTCATGTCAACTGTATTGTATTCGCGACCCCCCTCCGCTGCACCATACAATGCGAAATGTTTAACACAGGCCATTACACTTTCCGTATTACTGAGGTCCTTTCCCTGGTAACCGTGAACTACTGCTGCGGCAATCCTTGATCCGAGGTATGGATCTTCTCCGGATCCTTCCGAAACCCTGCCCCACCGTGGATCACGTGCAATATCAACCATTGGGGAAAATGCCCAGGCCAGACCGTCAGCGCTCGCTTCACGGGCTGCAATCTTTGCTGATTTCTCAATAAGTATGGTATCCCAGGAACAGGATAATCCCAGCGGGATCGGGAAAATCGTTCTATGCCCATGTATCACATCCAAACCAAATATCAGAGGAATGTGCAGGCGTGAATTTTTTACTGCAATATCCTGCGCCTGCCTCACTTTATCAGGGCCCGTGATTCCAAACAAACCGCCTACCATTCCCTGACGAATTTTATCATCCACCCCTTTGCTCACAACAGAGCCTGTAACAGCGCCGCCAGGAGTAACAAGATTGAGCTGACCAATTTTTTCATCGACGGTCATTTTACTCATGAGGTCAGATACAAATGCATTCATTTTAGCATCCTGTGCTTGCATAAATTCAGATGTAAGGAAAACAAGGAGAATCGTTAGAACTTTTTTCATCTTGGCTGATTTTGATAAAAGTATAATTATATATAAAGTACTATCATAGTTCCAAAAAGTAGTTTTAGGCTTTAGGCTTTAAGCCTTACGCTTTAAGCTCACTTTAATAAATATGGTTGAATAACTTTTTGCCATATGGCATATCCTTTCGGATTCATATGAAGATTATCTTCTAAAAAAATATCTTTCATTACTGTTCCATCAGCATTCAGCATTTTATGATATACATCCGCAAAAGCTGTTTGTTGCTGTATGGAAAGGTAAGTCTGAATCAGCAGGTTTGCCTGTTCCATTTTTTTCATAAGTCGCGCCCTGCTCGGACTTGGCTTTATGGATACAAATACTATATTTTCATTTGGCAGGTTATTTCTGATCCCTTCGAATAATACTTTGAACCTTTCAAATACAGTATCCGCAGTCACCGAATCAGAGGATGCAAGATCATTATCACCACAATATATTACAACCTGTTTTGGATGATATGGATAAATAATATCTGGTGCATATCGGATCACATCGGGAAAACTGGATCCTCCAAAACCACGGTTTAAAATGGTATAACCGGGAAAATAATTACTTACATCGGTCCATTTTCTGAATGAAGAGCTACCGACAAATAAGATTGGATGAGAAGGTGGTGGGTTTGCAACATCCTGTTTCTTAAATTCCAGTATTTCTCCGATAAATGGTTGTGCAACGCAATCATATGCGAAGAAGATTCCAATTACAAACAATAAGTGTTTTAATATTTTCATCTGAGTCGTTTTGAATTTCAAATCATTATTCTATTGTGGATGCTGTTGCGGAGAATTTACTTCGACAGGGTTTGTTCTCACTGAAACTCCATTTTCATTAAAAGCCTCAATCGAAAAATAATAGGTTCTTCCCTTATCCATCGATTTAAAATAATATTGATTGTCATTATACACCATCACATTATTATATAATTTATCCGCTGCGATTCCCCAGTAAATATTATATCCAGTTGCATTATTGACGGTCATCCATTTGATAAGTGCATTTCTGGAATCATTTTCACTTCTCAATACAATAAATTTTTTTACTGTATCGGGCATTTCTCCTGAACCTTTTCCAAATACCCGCAAACCGCTGATAGCAAATTTACCGGTTGACATGTGTATGTTTTCCAATTTTAAAAATCTTGTTGTCGCTGGTTGCCGTAATTCCAGGTATTCATGGGGAATATCAGTCTGATTATGACTTTTATCAACCAGCACCTTCCAGTTTTTTCCATCTGCAGACTGCCAAAGAATATATTGATGAAAGATGCCCTGAATTTTTCCGAGAAAGGATGAATCCACGTCCTGATCGGCGTAATTTATCTGGATCGCATATACCGTACTCAGATTTCCAAGATCTGTTTGTATCCACTCGTGCGCGTTTCCCGTTGCTGCGCTCCAATAAGTGCGAATGTCTTCGTCTACTGCATTATTTGCCGCGTAAGCCCCAAGGGTTGATGAAACCTGTACCGGTTTGTTATAGTTCAACAACATCCATCCGGTAAAATTTCCGTTGAGATGATCTTTCTTTTCTGCCGGCAGATACTGTGGGTAATCACCAAAGGCGGTATTCGAATATAAAATGCCTTCATCGTCAAATCCTGCCGGCCATATACCAAGTCTTCTTTCAAAATTATTTTTCATATTCACCACCATCGTAGAGATATGCCACCAGTTTTTATAGGGATCCTGGTAGGTGGAACCATGACCGGCACCCCGTGCGAAACCCCCCGGTTTATAAGAGAAAGGATTACTGGCCTGATAAATAAATGGTCCCATCGGATGGTCCGATACATAAACACCATCGCCATATCCGCGTATCTCTGTACCAGGCGCGCCATACTGCAAATAATATTTTCCATTGTGTTTATTCATCCACGCGCCTTCAATAAAAGGATTCAGGAAATTATTGTCGTTGTATTCTCCGAATCGTTCCCAACCGTGTATATCATCGTGCAGTTTGATCAGTTCCACATGTTCACCAATGGGCTGTAAAGATTTGCGATCTATTTCCCATCCATATATCGGATAAAGATTGCTGGAACCATGATACAAAAAGATTTTTCCATCGTCATCCAGAAATAGAGCAGGATCCCAGGCACCGGCCTGAAATGAATCTACTGCTTCCTTCCACTGATCCTGCTTTGGATTTGTGCTCATCCAGATCGGGAAATTTTTCGTGTAGGTTGAACCGACAACCAGCAGCGTGTCACCCAGCACAAGCGTGGCAGGAGCGCAAAGATCATCGTACACATGATGATATGGTTTTAAAAAAGACCGGCGTATAAAATGCCAGTTCAGCATATCGCTGCTCCACCAATATCCCCACTGATTGGTGGAGAACAAATAGTAGTCTCCTTTATACATCGTAATCACCGGATCTGCCGTGGCCCGATGCCTGCCCGCTTCAGAGAAATTTGGAATGGGCGTATAACCGTAGTCAATGTTAATAGGGTTGCAATAAGTTTTTTGCTGGGCTTCTGCAAACGACAGGAATAACACCAGGCAGACAAATAGCAATAACCTGTTTTTCATAAATCAATTATGATAAGGATATCCAAACCCAAGACTTTTGAGTCCCTTCTGTATATCGGGTATCTGCATAAATAGTTTCCAAATCAAACCTGTCCTATAATTTTCTATCATCACTACAATCGGTCCTTCATCGATAGCCAGATGCGTTTTTGCATACCAGTTATGGGTTTCACTGAAGCCATCGGAGAAACCATAGGGTCCCCAGATTTTGTCGCCCAGATCATAATAAAAATGTTTCAAAGCCTGCATGGAATATTCTGGGGTATAAGGAAAAGAGGATAAGGCAGCCGTGGGCTGAATAACGCCCAGATCAACTTCAGGACAATGTGCAACATAACCTTTGTAACTATCGCCGGCTGTTAATCCCCAACAGTTCTCTCCATAACCTTTATATTTTTTCGGATTCTCGATGCAATAAGCCCTGTTTATAAGGGTATGATTTTTCACTTGTAGCCAATAGTCAATACCGAGACTGTCGGTTAAATGACGGGGATCGATTCCGAGATAAGTATACTGTTCAAAAAATAACGGCCCACCCTTGTCATAATTTCCCAGTGGCAATACAAAGCCATAATATGAGTTGCCATTTTTCCAACCATGACTGTTTACCCAGGTATGCGTATATACGGCTTTTGAAATGGGGTGTGTAGACGAAGAGGCAGCAATGATATGTGTTATTAATGCTTCGTCATAACCAAATACCGGAAAGTTCATATCGAAATCATTGTAAGGACTCCAGTGCCAGTATAAAGTATTGCCCCCCTTTGTCTGCCATTCCCAGTTGGCAGCTTCCCACATCTGGTTTACTCTTTTCCGAAAATATTTTTCTTCCAGGCTGTTGCCGTTATAATATTCTCTCGCTACCAACATGCCCATCATCAGATAAGATGTTTCAACAATGTCGGCTCCATCATCTACTCTGCCGAACGGAATCGTTTTGCCGGTAGTTCCATTTATAAAATGAGGGTAAATGCCATGAAAGCAATCGGCATGAGTTAAAAAATCCGCGATTTTCGTTAACCGCCTAAGCGCGGTATCTCTTCCAATCCAACCGCGGTTCACGGCGACAATGGTTGCCATAATTCCAAATCCCGTTCCACCTGTTGCGCATGCATCAGCCCCGAACGTATCCTTGCTCAGATTTGGTTCATCATCCGCTTCATTGATAAAATCCCAATAGTATTCCGCATTCACGGTATTATCCCTTTCTCTCGCCATGCCACTTATCGGATGTGCGTAATGCCAGAAATACCGAAAAGTTTGTCTTTGTACGATATCAAGCAATGCAGAATCTGAAATATTTCTAAGGATGTCCGACTGGAGCGATGGAATCTTTATGTGATAAATTAAATTCAGGATTTTTGTTTTGAGCAAATGCCGGAATGTTTTGGAGAAGAAAAACAATAACGGGAAATAGTTTTTTTTTCACCTTGTTATTTTTTCAGCGATGGACTTTCGAACCCTAATTTAACCAATCCGTTCTGTATTTCAGGGCAACTCATAAACAGATTCCATAACAGGCCAGACCGATAGTTTTCAATCATCGCGACGATCGGGCCTTCATCAATCGCGAGATAACTTTGCGGCATACCAGTTTTTACTTTCGTTGAAAGCATCCACAAATCCATAGGGTCCCCAGATTTTATCACCAAGGTCGTAGTAGAAATGTTTAAGCGCCTTCATCGAATATTCCGGTGTATATGGGAATGAAGAAAGGGCAGCAGTAGGTGTTATTGTTCCAAAATCATTTCCGGGAGACTGCGCATTGTATCCGTCGTATGTGTCGCTGGCAGTAAGCCCCCAGCAGTTTTCACCATAACCTTTGAATTTACCGGGATTGAGCACACAGTGTTTATAATTGATCAGGGTATGATTGTAATTCTGTTCCCAGTAATCTGCATATCTGTCTTTTAATCCGTGTGGATTCAAACCCATAAAACTATAGTGTGCAAAGAATAGCGGCCCACCGTATGGGAAACCCAACGGAAGAGTAACACCATAATAAGTTCTTCCATTAAAAAAATGATTGCTCTCGGCCCAGCATTTCCGATACACATTTTCAGTGATGGCATAATTTGGTGAAGAAGCTCCCAGTATGTAAGTGATCAAACATTCATTCCATCCGCGCAACTCAAAATTCATGGCCCATCCGTTGTTGGGACTCCAATGCCAGTAGAGTGCATTTCCTCCATCACGCTGATGCCAGTTCCATTCGGCGCCATTCCAGAGTGCGTTGATTCGATTACGCAACTCATTTTCCAGCGGAGTTTGTTTGTTGAAGTACTGACGAGCACACAACAGTCCTTCAAATAGATAAGATGTTTCTACGATATCTGCGCCGTCATCTTTTCGGGAGAAAGGAATGGTAATGCCTGTGGCTCCATTCATCCAGTGAGGAAATATACCGTGATAGCTGTTTGCCTTCAGTAAAAATTTGACTGATTTCAATAAATGTTTTACGGCAGAATCGCGTGCGATCCAGTGACGGTCTGTTGCAACCACGATGGCCATGATACCAAATCCACTGCCACCGGTGGTTATCACTTCATTGCCATACTGGGGTGTGGTGTTACTTCTTTCTCTGGCGAGGCCACTTACAGGATCGGCAAAATCCCAGAAATATTTGAAAGTCTGTTGCTGGACAAGGTCGAGTAGCGAACTGTCTGAAAGTTGTTTTCTCTCTGCTGAATTTTCTGTTGGCTTTTGTGCAGGCGCTGTTACCTGCGCATAGGAGATGATGCACGTCACGCTTAAAAGAAGCGCGAGAATTCTTTTTTTAAAAAGAAAATGGGACATAACGTCTTAGTTCAGATTCGGACTTTGAAATCCCAAAGACTTCATTCCCGTTTTTACTTCAGGACAACTCATGAAAAGGTTCCATAAAAGACCTGACCGATAATTTTCGATCATAATGATTTGCGGTCCCTGGTCGATTGCAAGGTAAGAATTTGCAAACCATACATTCGTCAGATTAAATGCATCGACAAATCCATATTGTCCCCAGATTTTATCGCCGAGTTTATAATAAAAAAAACGTAACGCATTCATGGATTGGGCGGGTGTATAAGGAAGTGAAGAGATAGCTGCGGTTGGTGATATTACACCATCGTCATTCGTTGGTGAATGTGCAGAATATCCGCCCTGCTCATCACTGGCAGTAAGTCCCCAGCAGTTGCTGCTGTAACCGTTAAAATTATGAGGATTGGATGCGCAGTAATTGTAGTTAATGAGTGAGTGATTCTGATCCTGCATCCAGTAATCAGCATATGCGTCTGTTAGACTATTGGGATTGATTCCAAGGAATGAATAGTGGGCAAAAAATAGCGGCCCTCCAAAATCAGGCCCTAATGGAAGCGTGAAACCGTAAAATGCTTTGCCATTTTTTATATTGCCATCCTCTGCCCAACCATGATCATATACGATTTTCGGAATGCGGTTAGAGTCGACAGTAGAAGAAGCCGCGAGTGCATAAACGATCATGGCTTCATCCCAACCGTTGATAGGCTGATTGATGATAAAATTAAAATCGGGACTCCAGTGCCAGTACAAAACATTCTGCCCGTTTTGCCGAAACCAGTTCCACTCAACACCGTTCCATAAATTATTGATACTTGCACGTAGCGCCGTTTCTGTAGGATCGTTTGTATTGAAAAATTGTCGCGCAGTCAAAAGTCCCTGCATCATATAAGATGTTTCCACGAGGTCGGCGCCATCGTCATTGGTGCTGAAGGGTATTGTAGCACCTGTGGTTCCGTTCATCCAGTGCGGGAAGGCACCATGATATCTGTGAGCTTTATTGGTTAAAAAATTAACGATCGTGTCTACTCTGGCAAGTCCCTGTGCACGGGTAATAAAATTTCTTTGTATTCCTACGAGGAGGGCCATCACGCCAAACCCGCTGCCACCGGTGGTTACAGTTGTAGCATCTGAATTACGTTCGCGTGCCATACCGGAAGTAGGGTCACCAAAATCCCAGAAATATTTAAATGTCTGTTGTTCAACGAGAGTCAGCAGGGCGCTGTCGGTAATTTGGGGAAATTTATCGGTTGAATCGATGGCAGTCACGAAATTGATCGTAAGCTGATTATTTAAAGGAGTGCCTCCTGTAGATTTTAATGCAGTAGAGACATTGATGGTGTACCTGGTGATATTGCTCAATGCAGAAGTAGGAGTAATAATTATTGCACTGTCACTATTTGCATAGGAATAATTATTTGCAATTATGACGCCGTTTCCCAACATGGTTATATTTGGCGGCACAGTTGATCTGTCCACAGGAGAGGAGAGCAAAATTTTTATTGTCACATTTTTATTCACATTATAAGTAACCACACCGTTGTAGACAGTATCATTCACGGTTGAATTAGTTACGATAAAGGATCCGGGAGGAGCTGTATTGGGACTACTTTCCTTTTTGCAGGAGAAAAAAATAAGGGTGGTTAATGTAAAAATGAAAATCGATTTCACAGGTTACAAATTAAATGAAAACAAATAACCGAAATAAGATGATGTTATATTTAAAAAGGCTGTCTATTATTAGACAGCCTTTTTAGTTTAAATCATATTGATTTTATCTATTGGCCTGTCCGTTAAGGTATAAACCTGAAACTTCCTGTTGAGTTAGTGC
This sequence comes from uncultured Bacteroidota bacterium, assembly GCA_963757315.1. Taxonomy (GTDB): domain Bacteria; phylum Bacteroidota; class Bacteroidia; order Chitinophagales; family Chitinophagaceae; genus Puia. Next base: position 122,656 of record CAVWRD010000002.1, read on the forward strand.
TCTGTCAAATACTCTTAGTTCATCAAGTTGTCCTAAGTAATTTGCTGTTGCGGCCTTCTGACCGAAGAGACCATCAGGCCAGGTACCAATTACAATACTCTGTGGTGCATCTGTAAATTTCAGATTTCCCAATGGAGTTGTAGCTGTACCATCTGTCCACATTAGATTAGGAGTTGTATACATTCCGTTTGTAAATGCGGTATTTGCACCGGTAGCTACAGCATTCTGATAGGTCGTATAGGTAGAGGTTCCACCGTTATAACTAACTGTAAAGAATACCCATTTGCCAACTGCGGAAGTATTAAATGTTTCCGGAACAAATAATGCATAGTTTGGTGCGTCACCAATATCCCAGAAACCTGGATGAATTCTAATTGAATCTCCAGTTAGATTTTTATTAGCGGGAGATTCGAATTCGTTGATGAGTTCGCCTTGTTGAGTGGCACCATTGTAAAAGAATATACCCTGCGTTGTGTTTGTATCAACATTATTGGGTATATTATACCAGAATGAAATGGTATAGCTGGTTAATTTAGTTGGAAAACTAGCTGGAGGAACCAATGTTGCATAAGCTCCAACGGCGCCCTGGTAAGACTTACCTCTAACACCTGTAGCAGGATAAGTTATTGTACCTGTAGTAGTAGCAGTCAAACCACCAATATGATCATTCATATCTCCGTCAAATGGCCAATAGGCGATAAGTGCGTCAGTCGCCACTGAATCTGAAGACACATAACCTCCGATTGGTGTGGGTGGAGGAGGAGTGGTAGTGCCGGATGATGATTTAGAACACGATACTACGGACATTGCAGCAATTGTTATTCCCGCTATAACTAATAGAGAAAATTTGCTTTTTACTTTTTTCATACTTTTTGATTTTACTTTAATAATGAATAAATACTGGCTTATGTTTACTTTGTTCTGCTTGCAAAATTAATACCCTATATTTTGAGTGAGCGTCCCTCCGCTGACGGCTATTTCAGATGATGGAATTGGTAGTATCTCGTTCACTCCGGCTTTAAAACTTTTTCCGGAAGCCTGCATTACCTGTGCAGCTCGTCCCTGTCTAACAATATCCCAAAACCTATCGTGCTCCATCGCCAGTTCTACCCTTCGTTCATTCCATATAGCTGTACGCAAATCTGACTGCGAAGTTGCCGTAGTAGGCGGTAGTCCCGCCCTGTTTCGCACCTGGTTCAGGTTCATAATGGCACTTGTGGCGTTTCCCAACTCGTTGTCGGCTTCTGCTTTAATTAAAAGCACTTCAGCGTATCGAAGGATATGTACATTTTTTTGGCACAGTCCGCGATTATTAATGAAGGATTCGATTTGTGCCTTTGCTCCACCTGAAGGAATCTGACTATGATATGCCTTATAATTATAATATGTATGAACACCTAATAGACTTGGTACCACAAATCCGTCAAACAAGGTATCAGGTGGGGATGTAGCGGGAAGATCTATGATGGTTGCCGCTTTCCTCAGATCTCCGGTTTCATAGGCACTTGCAAGATTTGCAGTAGGCATATCGAGACCGAAACCATCATCACCTAAAGGCTGATTAAATCCCGGATTATTCCAGGGAGTCGTCGGTGTACCCATGCCATTATCCTGCCTTGGACCTTGAAATTCCACATATTCAGGAATTCCGTAGTCCACATTTCCATATAATCCTGTTTCTACCTCAAATATCGATTCAGCACAGTTGTCACCGGCCTGGCGCCAGAGAATAGAGTAATCCGGCATCAGTTGATACTGTCCTGAGTTAATCACATCTTGTGCCAAACTATCCGCCACAGTCCAATTCTTCAAATACATATCGACTTTCGAAAGTAAGGCTTCCGCTGCGCCTTTTGTAGCCCGACCCACGGCTGTGGCCGATTTTAACGGTAAATTGGCGACAGCAAATTGCAAATCAGGAATAATTCCTTTACTATATACATCACTCGCAGACGCGCGGTGATAAAACGAACTGTCCTGATTACGTGGACCGGTAGGAACAGTAAGTACCAAGGGGACCCCACCAAACATCCTCACGAGATTAAAATATAGATATCCTCTTAAGAAACGCATTTCGGCAATTTGTGTGGTCAACTGCGAAGGCGTTAACATTCCTGCGATTTTCGGAAGATCATTAATGGCAACATTTGTTCGGGAGATGCCTGCATAATATCCACGCCACAGCCCGGCGATATATGTATTATCAGACGTAACGGTAAAATTATCTATATCTGCGGCAAGGGGTTGATCATTCGTATAACTTCCTTTATCTGCGTCGTCGGATATGATATTAGTAACTGTTATAAAATAAATTCCATGAATATCATATGATCCAAAGCCCGATTGCGTGGGGTCTGGTGTGATCAACGCATTATAAGCGCCAGTTACTTCTGCTGCAATTACCTGGGGATCGTTTGTTGAACTTCCCTGTCCCTGCAGCGGAACATCTAAAAAGCTTTTTTTACACCCGGCGACAGCAAGGGTGAAACAAAAAAGGAAAAGCATTTTATTTTTCATCTTTCAAAATTAAATTTTACAATTCTTACAACTTATCAAAGACCTAGATTCAAACCAAAGGCAAACGTCCTGATCGTCGGATAAGTGTTATAATCAATTCCTGAATTAGTAGCTGTTGTAATTGGTATTACAGTATTCGCGGTAACGGCACCTGTGTTATTAATGGTTGAGGCACTCGGTAACTCAGATGAAAATCCATCATATTTTTTAAGCGTTACCAGATTTTGGCCATCGAAGAAAATTCTGCAACTGGTGATAACTTTTTGTTTGCTCAGAATTTTTGCGGGTAGCGTATAACCAACGACTAAATTATTAAGTCGCACAAAAGTCCCGGATGAAATAAAATAGGAAGAAGCGGGAAGATTCCCGGCATTTGCCCTTGGCTGTGTTTGTGATTGATTTTGAGTTGTCCAGAAACTGTTTGCTACAGAACTCTCAATATTGTCTGTTGCGACAACTCTCGCCTGTAACTTTCCGTTATAAACCTGGTTGCCGATATTGGAATAAATGTCGAATGAAAAATCAAAACTTTTGTAATTGATACCTCCCGACATGCCAACATACATTTTAGGCTGATATGCTCCCTGGAACACCGTATCCAGTGGTGCAGGTACATTTGGATTTGCCTGCTTTACACTGGTGTTGTATTTATACTTAAAGTCTCCCGGTTGAGCACCTGGTTGTAATATATTTCCATTGGCGTCCTTGTAGTTATTAATATCTGAATAACTCTGGAAAACACCCACCACCTGTCTCATGAAAAAGGAACCGATCGGATAACCAGCTTTTGTTTCAGTGGTAAAATATCCATTTATATTGCCATCAAAAAATGGTATTCCACCATTTAAACTGAGCACTTTATTTTGGTTGTAGGACACATTACCTCCGATAAAATAAGAAAGGTCTTCATTGATTTTGTCATGCCAGCGGGCTGAAAACTCTATTCCTTTATTGTCTATTGAAGCAGCATTGGTTAAAACGTCTCCTGCTGTGATATTACTGCTCGGATTGGCCTGGCTTCCAAAAGTACCTGGCACTTGTACATAAATTAAAGCGTTGTCAACCCTCTTATCATATACATCGAATTCACCGGTAAGTTTTCCTTTAAGTATGGCATATTCAAAACCTAAATCAGTCTCCTTAGTAGTTTCCCATTTTATATTGAGGTCTTTTATTTGTGGAGTGATAGATCCGGTAACTGCACCATTTGCAGAACTACCACTGTTAAAAAAATAAGGAAGATTTGAGATGTTAGTTGGCACAGACCCATCGGCCGGAACATTGGAGTTACCCAATTCACCCCAGCTGGCTCTTATTTTCAGATATTGAAAAATTTTCTGTGTCTGCATGAAATTTTCGTTCGTCATAATCCATCCGGCACTTATCCCTGGAAAATAACCCCAGCGATTTGCTTCATTAAAAACCGAACTTCCATCCGCGCGAATATTAGCAGTTAATAAAAATCTGTTATCATAGCTATATGTTATTCTTCCGAAATAAGAAGCAGTTGTATTTTTCTGAACGGAACTGCTATTGGATTGTGTTGATTGATCTCCGTTTTGCAAATACCACTCACTTTCTACCGGAGGTACCTTATTTCTGGTACCGGAAAAACTTGTTACATAATATTCCTGAGCTTCTGTTCCAGCAAGAACCGTTAATTTGTTTTTTCCAAATTCACCATTGTAACTGAGGGTATTACTCCAAACCCAGCGAGTGGAATTTAAGCTGGCGACGGTCAGCGTACTCAGATTCGGTCCCTGACTTCCTCCGGTAACATTAAAAAATGTAGTATCGTTGGGGTGTGCATAAGTATATGCACGATCATTATAAAATTCAAGATCGGCTCCAAACGTTGATCTGAAAGCCAGGAATGATACGGGCTTGACTTCCAGATAAGCACTACCCTGCAGTTTGTTAGTTTGACTAAGGTCATTGACATTCTGCGCATCCAAGACAGGATTTCCGACATTCTGATATTGAGAAGTGTTGCCAAATTTTCCGTTTACCATTGCGGGAACCAGCGGAGCTGCACGATAAGCATCCTCAGTTATACTATTTACAGGTACATTTTGAGCTGTCTGACCGGCAAAGGATAGCGTAGTTCCGATTTTCAAAAATGAAGCAGGTGTGTATTCATTATTGAAACGTACCGTGTACCTGGAATAATCATTGTTAATGATTACTCCCTCATTGGTTTGATAGCCGATACTCAAAGCATATTTGTCCTGAGTGCTGCTACCTGCAACTGATATATTATAGTTCTGATAGAAAGCTTTACGTAAAACTTCATCATACCAATTGGTGTTGTATCCGGTATTTGTGACCGGCAGACCTGTAGTTGCTTCCTGATAATTGATATATTGCGTTGCATTTGCCATAGGGACAACATAAGCAGCCTGCTGGCTTCCGATATTGACTGAGAAATTAACTTTCATTTTCCCCGATCCCTGTCTCGTAGATATTAAGATCACACCATTGGCTCCCCTTACTCCATAAATAGAACATGCTGACGCATCTTTTAATATGTCGACAGACGTGATATCGGCCGTATTAATATTTGTAATGTCATCCGTCCAAATACCATCAACGATATAAAGTGGATTACCCCCCGCCAATATGGATCCGGATCCACGTATCACTACTTGCGGCAAACTCCCCGGCTGGCCACTGCTTGTTACCTGTACGCCGGCAACCTGCCCCTGTAATGCCTGTGTAGCAGTTAATACCGGTTGTTTTGATAATTCATCACCTTTAACATGTCCTATCGCTCCCGTAACGTCCAGTTTTTTTTGAGTGCCATAACCAACTACAACTACCTGATTTAAATTGTTAGTAGCAAGAGTCAGGTGAACGGTCACGGAAGGTTGGTTGCTGACATTAATTTCCTGTTCTGAATATCCGATGGACGAAAAAACCAATACCGCGTTATCAGGGACCGAAATAGAAAATTCTCCGTTCTCATTTGTTGTGGTTCCACCTGTAGTACCTTTTATAGCTACGGAAACATTGCCTAGTGGTTCATTTTTTTCACCTACTACTTTTCCTTTGATGATTTTATCCTGTTTTGCGTCTGAAGAACTTATTACGATCAATTTATTGTCCAGCATCTTATACTGCAAGTTGGTTCCTGCGAAAATGCTTTTCAACACCTCACTGATATCAGCGTTGTCGGCATCCACGTCTACCATTTTGTGAATACCCGTTAACCTGCTGTTGAACAGAAAATGATATCCGCTCTCTTTTTCCAGTGTAGCAAAAACCTGATTGATCTCCACATTTTTCATATGGATAGAGACGGGCGTTTGTCCGGCTGCGTTTGCAGTAAAGCGCAACAGTGCAACAAAGACCAATAGGAAGCTACATTTCATAAATGATGAGATTTTCATTTTGGTTGAATTGATTGAACACTTTTTGAACTATTATCAATAAACACCTGATTGCCTTTTAACTCGTATTTAAAATCTTCCGTCGACATTGCGGCCGTCAATCGCAGAGCATCCAGCGCCTGCGTCAAAGACTCGTCTTTAAAACTTCCTGTGAAATGAATTGAATACAACGATGAATCATTCACCTGAAATGAAACACCATATTTTCTTTCCATATTCTTCAGTAATTCCTGCAGCGACATGTCGTTAAAATAAAGACGGTTTTGCATCCAGCCCGTTTCAGCAATAACACTGTCCGTCCCGATTCTGTTAAGATGCTGTATACTCATTTCCGGCATGTGAACCACTGTCGGCTGACTGCCACTATGAGCAGGTACTATTTCAGTTTTATCGATGACGAGTTTTTGATTAGGCCTGAGAATGATTTTTTTGGAGGAAACGGAAGGAATGGTTACTTCAATACTTCCCTTGATCAAACTCGCTTCCATAGTTTTTTCTCCTGGGTATGATTTCACATCAAATACTGTTCCCAGCACTTTGATATTTATTTTTCCTGTATGAATGATGAAGGGTTTGTTCGGATTTTTCACTACATCAAAATATGCTTCGCCGCTTAGAGTGACTTCTCTTATTTTAGATCCATACATGGAATCATAACTGAGACGGCTACCTGCATTGAGACAAACGCTGCTGCCATCGGGCAGAACGAGATTTGTTTTAGATCCATTTTTTGTTTCTACTTCCCAAACAGGCTTCTGACTTACAGGAGCAACCAGTGCATTGCGGATACTGAAAAAATAAAAAACAACGGTAATCAGAAAAAACCCGGCAATTATATAAGCCAGAGATTTCCAGTTCATGAAACGGGGAGTGGAGTAAGGATATATATCAGGGGATAAACTTTTTTCTTTCGAACCCATATCGACGCCCATGGAATGCATTCTCTCCATATGTTTTTGGAAAGCGATCTCGGACTGTTCAGGTTCCTGCTGGGATTTCTTTTTCCACATATCATGGAGAGCTTCGAGAGAATAATGCAGATCCGGATCCAAACGCAGAGCAGATTCCAGTTCTTTTAAATCACCTGCAGATGCTTCACCCGCAAGCTTTTTGGCAATTAAATTCCAGATGTGGTCATTATCCATATGGCGGCAGCCAACTTAGGACAGGGGAATTGACGTTTACCCCCAAGGGCAAAAAAAGAAAGTACCTGAGAAAGTATGGGAGTATGGGGGTATGGGAGTGGAAGAACTTTAAACTCTGAGTTTAAGTATTGCAAAACATCAGTGCAAACCCGCGATGACCGGTATGCTGCGGCCGATATCAAAATGAACGGCGGCGCTGATTTTTCTTAATGCAATGGCCAGTTGATTTTCGACGGTTTTCTCCGAAACCTGCAATATTTCTGCGGCTTCCCTGTATTTAAAGCCGTATTCCTTTACAAGTTTGAAAGATAACTTACAACGGGGAGGAAGTTTTTCCACAATCTCCTGGATTCGACGCATCATCTCCGCACTGATCATACACTCTTCAGGATTGGGCGCGGTGTGAATTAGGCGGGTTTTGTAATTATCTATATCCGAGTGATGCTGTTTTTTTTGTTTTTCGAGCTGGTTGATGCTCAGGTGACGTGCTGACACAAAACAATAAACACGCAAATTGTGAATCTCTTCAAGCGTTTTTCTTTTCTCCCAGATTTTCATAAATAAGTCGGAAACGATTTCTTCGGCTGATTGGCGGGATTTGATAATTCCGGAAACAAATTGAATTAATGAAGGATAGAATCCAGTGAACAACTCCTTGTAAGCCAGCTGGTCGTCGAACTGGCTTATCCTGGTTTGGAGGTATTGTATTCTGGTAGAAGCAATCGTTGGCATGTACAACTTTTTTGACAGGAGCTAACAAGTTACTTAATAATACTGATCATATTGATTGACCATGTAATAGATTTAATTGCTGCATTTAAAACGGGAACTTGCAGAATATTTTAATTCTGAGCCCGAAATCTATATTTTTGCAGCTGCCTGAAAAGGCGGGACCCTTAGCTCAGTTGGTTAGAGCATCTGACTCATAATCAGAGGGTCGCTGGTTCAAGCCCAGCAGGGTCCACCCGATTAGCATTTTTTCAAACACGTTGTATGTCAAAGGCTCATGGCCATGCCAGGAGCCTTTTTTATTGATTGCTTTAACCTTTTATTAACCTCAAGGCAAATACATTTGTCACTCAATTTAAAATATGAAGAAGCTCGTTAGCATGGCATTGCTGGTATTTTTGGGTCATGCTGTTTTTGCTCAGTCAGCCTCCGATACTACTAAAGATGGTAAGAAAAAAGTCACTTATGCTTCCCTGAACCTCGCAAACCGGGCTAATGACCATTTCATGATTGAATTTAGTTACGATAACTGGATCGGGAAGACCGACAGTATGAATACCTCCGGTTTTTCCCGTGGATTTGCTTTTTATTTCATGTACGACTTTCCGTTTAAGAGTGATCCTCATTTCAGCGTAGGCGCAGGAATCGGGATTGATGCCAGCAATATATTTTTCGCACAAACGGAAGTGCTGGTTGCAGCGCCAGGAAATCAGACACTTGCCTTCCCCAATACATCTACCACGGATCACTTCAAAAAATACAAACTCGTGCTCACCAATCTTGAAGTTCCACTGGAACTGAGGTATGCTTTTCATCCAGAGAATACAAACAAAAGCTGGAAAATCGCCCTTGGATTCAAAGCAGGCATTTTATTAAGCGCCTATAATAAAGGCAAGGATCATGAAAATGCAGCCGGTCAGCTGGAAAATGAATTCATATCGAAAAACAAAGTTCCACCCGCTTCTTCAATAGTGGCCGTATCGTAGGCACGGCCCGCATAAACTACGGCTGGATCGGAGTCTTCGGGCAACTCCAACTTACTCCATTAATTAAGGATGGCGCAGGACCCTCTGTGAATCCCTATTCAATCGGATTGGTGCTTAGTGGGTTATAGGTTATGAGGTATGAGATATGGATTATTTTTCCTAACCCATAACTCATAACCCATAATCCATCACTCTTATCAGTCTTATCTTTAAACAAATTAATTGATTTGGCACTAGAGCGATATATCATGCAGCCCGAGGAAAAGGCTGTTTTAGTGGCAGTGATGCAACAGGATCAAACCGAGCAACAGGTAAATGAATACCTGGATGAACTGGCTTTTCTGGCCGAAACTGCCGGAGCCAAGACCATGAAGAAGTTTGTACAAAAACTCGCTCATCCCGACAGTAAGACGTTTATCGGCAAGGGTAAACTGGAAGAAATCAAATCTTATATACAGGGGAAAGATATCCGTGTGGTGATCTTTGATGATGAGTTGTCTGGTTCACAGATTACCAATATTGAAAAAGTACTGGATACAAAAACCATCGACCGCTCCGATTTGATCCTGGATATTTTTGCGAGAAGAGCCAAGACTGCGCAATCACGACTTCAGGTTGAACTGGCACAGTACCAATATTTATTACCGAGACTGAGAGGGATGTGGAAACATCTGGAAAGACTGGGAGGTGGTATTGGTACCAGAGGTCCGGGTGAAACGGAAATTGAAACTGACCGTCGAATTGTGCGCGATAAAATTACCCTTCTTCGAAAAAGACTGAGGGAAATAGATAAGCAGGCACAGACGCAAAGAAAGGAAAGGGGAGAGCTAGTAAGAGTCGCGCTTGTGGGATATACCAATGTAGGAAAATCTACATTGATGAATTTATTGAGCAAGAGTGATGTTTTTGCGGAGAATAAACTATTTGCCACACTGGATACCACTACGAGGAAAATGGTTTATGAAAATATGCCTTTTCTAATGAGTGACACGGTAGGATTCATCAGGAAACTACCTCATCATCTTGTAGAGAGTTTCAAAAGCACATTGGATGAAGTAAGAGAATCGGATCTGTTATTACACGTAGTCGATATTTCGCATCCGCGATATGAAGAACAACTGGGTGTAGTGAATAAAACACTTCAGGAAATTAACGCCTTTGACAAACCGATTATTTACGTGTTTAATAAAATGGATCGCTACGAGGAATTGAACTTTGATGAATGGCTGGAAGCGGGAACCAAAGAAGAGCTGCTTAAAGAATTGAAAGAAAGATGGGAGAGCGAAACGCAGTCGGTCTGTGTATTTATGTCGGCTACTGAGAGATCCAATATTGATGGCCTGCGTGATTCATTGTTGAGCAGGGTGAAGGAACTTTATAAAGAACGTTTTCCTTACAAAACGGAATATTTGTATTAAATCAGGGTTTGATTTATATCAATGGGCTATCAGATTCTGGTTAAGTCCAGGTCAAGTCCAATCTAGATTGGACTTGACCTGGACTTAACAGCCTACAGATACTGATTTGGCATGAATGAGATAAGGGTTTGAGTTTTATCGGTACGTCTTTTATCGAACGAAAGAATCTGGCGAATATTTTGCAGAATTCTGATTTTGCCGAACGCCTAAAAAGCTTATTTTTGCAGCCCTTTCAGGGAAACCTGATCGGGAGATTCCCCTTTAGCTCAGCTGGTTAGAGCATCTGACTGTTAATCAGAGGGTCGTTGGTTCAAGTCCAACAGGGGGAGCTTAGGATTCAAACATTTAAAGGTCGCCTATGGCGACCTTTTCATTTCTAAAATCTTTGAGATCCGTCTTGGAATAAATTATACCGCTACTGCTTCTTTCTGCTTTACCAGTTGCACTTCACTGTGAATTTTCACTTCATCAGCAAGCATGGCACTTCCGCCATCCAGCAATCCAAACTTAATACCCCAGTCGCTTCTTTTAATTTTCCCACTTACAGTGAAGCCGGCTCTTTCATTACCCCATGGATCGTTGGTGATTCCACCGAATTCCACGTTCAATATTACTGGGAGACGGACTTCTTTAATTGTGAGGTTTCCTGTTAAACGGAAGTTTTCACCGTCCACCTTTTCTACAGAGGTAGACTCGAAGGTCATTTTCGGATGCTTATCCGTTTCGAAGAAATCGGCATTTCGCAGATGCGCATCACGCTGTTCGTTGTTGGTATAAATAGAATCCATGTTCGCCGTTAATTTAATCTTTGCAGTGGTGAAGTCTTCATCTTTCGTTACTCCCTCTATCTGAAACTGATTGAAGAATCCGGATACATTGGTGATCATCAGATGTTTGATTTTAAATCCCAATTCACTATGTGTTGGATCGAGTGTCCATTTTGTAGTTGCCATAAAACAATTTTTTATTGTGTTATGCAAAACTACTACCAATTTACTATACAAAAGATAGTACTATACTTTAGGTTAGTGCCTAAGCCATCACGGCAATAAGCTTCAATGCAGGTTCTATCAATTGTTCATTGCCGGATATGATGGATGCTGACTTAGCCGCTTCCGGTTTTATTCCTTTGGTAAATAGTTTCCAGGCTGTATCAGGTTCCAACGTGACACTTGCATCGGGAAGTTCAACTGCGTTCGTTGTTAATTGCCATGCATTATTATTTCGAATCAGAAACCACTGACCCCCGATTTCTGTACTAATAGTAATCCTGACAAGGGAGTTTTCTGCAGCCTGTACATCCCGATATCTGTGTGGCATACCTCGCATGAAAGTATCCATCACGGGATAAAAAAATTCTTTAGTCATGATACCAGGCTTGCCTACCGCATCTCTGATTTGCTGTTGATGATGCCATTTTTCTGTAAACTCCCTTGCGATATGAAACCAGTTCATAGAATGTTCTTCACCGGCCCAGACAACTGATATAGGTGCCAGTATATTCATGTCAGCGTTCATCATATGAGCACTGTATTTTTTGCCGGTTATTTCTAACAATTCAATCAAAACTTTTGGGCTTAATCTTTTAGTAACCATTACCCAATCCGCATTCAGCTTATTTAAATAGTCAACCATGTCCTGGTAAGTTTTTATTTCTACGTTTGCCTTCAGTCTATAATTGTCGCCTGAAGACAATGCTCTTAAGTTGGTGTCCAATAAGTGTGCTGCAATATCTTTCACTGTCCACAATGGAGCAATTGTAGACTTGTTCCAGTCTTCATCACTCAATGATCGCAGAAGTTCAATTAGTTTAGTATCTAATGGTTCGAAAAGGTGTTGTGTCTGTATCACTATTGTATGTAAATATCAAGGCAAAAAACTATCAACCAGACATGGATAGCTGAAGCCGTGAGCTGCGTAACTATTTTATTATAGTAGTTTTTTATAAGTTTAAAAATTTATTGATAGTAATAGTTGTGATTTCAGGTTGGTCAATATGCACAGCATGCCCTGCAAACGGAATATTTGACAAATTGGAATTTTTAATTAATTCGGCGGCTTCAAAAACAAATTTTCTCTTAGTTAATTGATCTTGGTCGCCGCGAGTAATTAATGTGTCGGCCTTTATGTTCTCTATGTCTTTATTAGGGTAGCTGTCTGCGATTAGCCACATATTTACCACATTAGTTACAAGACTGTCAAAATCAGGTTGCGGATTCAGTTTTTCATATTCCCTGACCGTTTCAGGAAATTTTTCACTCCATTTTTTTGCATCTACTCCACTCAGGATATTTTTGGTTTCAGTTACATTGTCTTTATGCCATCTTGAACCCAGGGTTATCAACTTATTTATTTTTAGATCAGCGTAGGTCGCCAAACGGTATGCAACAACTCCACCGTCACTAAATCCAATAATATTAAGTTCATTAATTTCAAGATGTTTCAGTATTTGTTCGATGTCGTCCTGAATAATTTCGTAAGTAAGTTTTTCATCTCCCAATGTGGATTTGCCATGACCCCGGCTGTCAATTCCAACAATACGAAAATCCCTTTCTATTTTCGGAACTATGATATTGAAATTTTCAATGTTACCAAAACCTCCGTGTAAAAAAAGTAAAACGGGTTTGCCCGGACTACCCGCGTCTTCATAATAGACTTTTGCGGAACCGATGGATAATGTATTTCCGTCTTTGTGATTAAATGTTTTCATTTTACTATTTCAACTTAAAAATATCATAAACAATTTCTGTTATCACAGAATGCTTAAAACCAGATGGAGCATAAAGATAATAATCTTGAATAATCCGTTAAGACCAACTTTTCTAAGAGGACTTTCTTTTTTCTTTTCTATTGACTCTACTCTCTTAATCCTGCCAATACCAACATGCTTTTATGTCATTTTTCTTAACTGAAACCAGTATTGCGCTTATTTTGAAATATATTCATGTAGTAAATGAGATTTTAAGGTAACAATTAAAATATTACTATGATACGGTTTATAATATGTCTCCTCTTAATCTGTATGGCAGGAACCAGTTCTGCACAAAAAACAGAGAAAGAAAAAGTGGTGATGGCCTACTATTCAGGCTTTGAAAGAAATGACTGGAACGCGGTGGCCGCTCAGTTCGCTGACGGCTTTACTTTCACCAGTCCCAACAACGACGACCATATCTCCGTAGATAAATTCAAAGAGAAATGTTGGGCAACAGCTAAATTCTTTAAAAAGGTTAACTACATTAAGATGGTTGAAAACGCCGATGACCTGATGCTGTTGGTTCAAATCATTACAACAGATGGCAATATTGTCCGCAACGTTGATGTTTTTAACTTTAGTAATACAGGGAAGATTAAATCTATTGAAGTTTTTTTTGGAGCTGGTTCAAAATATCCGGGAAACAAGCCATAGAAATAAAGAATTTATTTCATTAAATGCCCGGTTATTTCTTAATCCACGAAGTCCCCACCCTCCATTTTTCCCGATTGGATTGTACTGCCTTACGTAAGATTGATTTAGTTTGTCCCGGGAAAAAAATCTGAACGACCATTGAAATGGGAAAAAACGAACATAGATCCCGTCTGTTTTAATGGTCGTATTTAGTCGCTAATTGAGATACAATTGGGAAACCAATAGGGTAAATATTGTTGCAGCAATTAATCCTGTTCAGATATTGGCCTGTCTCCAAATTTCTCTCCTAAAAATACCTGCTTTGTCAAACCAAAAAGGAAGAGCCCGTTTGGTCCAAACAACACTTTGTTTTAACACCTTGCAATCCGGTAGTGAAATTAAGTTTGATACCTTTAAATACTAAATCGTAGACTGTATGAAAAAAATTCTACTTGTGATTTTTGCAGCAGGCCTTGCATCTTTTGCGCATGCCCAGGTTCAATTTGGGATAAAAGCTGGCGTTAACCTGGCCAATCTGAATTTATCCAACAACGGATTAGGAGAAAATTATAAATCAATTACAGATTTCAATGCCGGATTACTGGCTTCTATCAAACTTAGCAGGATATTTTACCTTCAGCCCGAAATAAATTATTCGGGGCAGGGCTCTGTGGCACCTATAGGACCGAACGCTAAATTTGAAGTAAATACCCAATATATTAATGTGCCCGTGCTGTTCAAATATCTTCACAAGTCCGGATTATTTGCAGAAACAGGCCCTCAAGTGGGCTTTTTAGTTGCAGCCGATGTGAGCATAACCGATCAATCAAAATATAGCATAAAAAGCAGCTCAGAACCTGTTGATTTTTCCTGGGCCTTCGGTGGAGGTTATAAAATTCCAAATTTGAATCTGGGAGTCGATGCCCGCTATAATCTGGGATTTACTACAATGGACAAAAGTTCAAGTAGCGGAACATTTAAGAATTCCGTATTTCAGATTGGTTTTTTTTATCTATTTAGAAGCTTATAGTTCCTGTTAACTTCAACCGGCACAAAATTGTGTCCAATCTTTGTGCATATGATGGCCTCGTCCCATGTTGTTCCATGCAGGCATATCCCCGGCAAGTAAGATTGAATATAAACTACTTTTGTTTTCACGAAAATTGACGGTAGTACTTAACGATATTGGATTTTCGAAGCGCCCATAATGCAACCTAAAGCTTAATTATTTGGTCAATCTGGCAAAGAGAAAAATGAAGAAACTGATTTTCTGTGCGCTTTTATTTTCATTCACGACGGGCTTCACGCAAATTAAGCTGGAAGTTCTGGCGGGCTATAACAACGTAAACCTGTCGAATTTAGGAAAATTGCCTTTCAAAGATTACCAATATTACTCTTCGATAAATTCTTTTCAGGTTGGGGCTGGTGTTGAAATCCCGATCGGTGGAAAATGGTACCTGGAGCCAGCTTTGTTATACTACGGTAACGGAACTCACATTTCCGAACAGTCTTTAAATCCTGGGATAAGCTGGGATGTAAACGTTACTGAACATTTATATTATTTACGTATTCCCACGAACTTCATATACAAGACTCATATTAGCCAGTCATTTCAGGTTTTTGCCGGAGTAGGATTATATTTTGCAAGAGGGCTATGGGGCAAGGAAAACGGACAAATAATAACGGAGGGCGCAAGTACATCCAGTCAGACCATAAATAATAGCGCCAAATTCAAAAAAGGAACTTCCTCCAATTGGGCTGATCCTAGTTTTAATCCATACGATCTGGGATATACAATTCAGGCGGGGATTGAATGGAGACAATTCAAATTGACATCCAGTATAAGTAACGGATTGCTTAAAGCATATTCGGGATATAATTACGACTTGTGGAACAGCGCTTTTTCTGTTTACCTCACTTACCAATTTGCTTCTATTCGGCTGCATAAAAAAAATTAGGCGATGCAAATTCCCGACTCCCTGACAAATCGGCAAGTTCTATTTTCCCATTATTTCTAATGGTTTCTGGCAGAATTATTCTGTAATCTTCGAGAATCACTTGAAATGACAATCGGACTCCTTCGGGTTGGCTATCCGGATTTCGGATAGGCAACCCAAACCCATCCCGAAGGCAATCCGAACAAATCAGATTCTTTCTGGATGAGACAGGATGGCTTCACACCTACTTCTGCAATTATGGCAGAAAAAAGAATATACATCCGGGCAACGTTTTGACCGCCTTTCATATCTTAACTCCGTAGCTTTCTTAAAATCGGGGGTTGAAAGAAACTGATCTCATCCAGGGTTGCCAAAAAAAGGATTCGATTGCCCAGCATGCTCTTTTCATAAAGTATGCAGGCATATTGATGACCATTTGCCGTAGATATGCGAAAGATCAACCTGAGGCGGAGGATATGTTGCAGGATGCATTTATCAGGATATTCAATCATATTAGCCAGTTCAAATCAGCAGGGTCATTTGAAGGCTGGTTGAAAAAAATCACTGTAAACACGGCCATAGGAATTCTACAAAAAAGAAAAGTAAAAATCGTTACAATATCGGATGATCAGCACGAAATGGAATCGCAGGACATTAATGTTCTTTCAGATTTGAATGCTGAGGACCTGGTGAAACTGATCAATCAGCTGCCTGATGGATATCGGATGATTTTCAACCTATATGTTGTTGAAGGGTACTCGCACGATGAGATTGCCGAAATGCTGAAAATTAAAACAGCTACCAGCCGGAGTCAGTTGTCAAAAGCAAGAGCGATGCTTAAAGACAGGATTTATTTATCACAAAAAATTCCAGGTTAATGATTTCAGATAATCAAATGGATCAATTTTTCAGTGACCGGTTCAGGAACTATTCTTCATCGGTACCGGAAGATATGTGGGAAAGGATCATGGAAAAAAAGAAACGTGACAGGATACTGTGGTTGTTTTTTTTCAGACTTATAATCGTTGGTGTTTTCGTATTTGTATTTACGGGCGGGTATTTAATATTTAGCCATAAGAAATTATCCGCTGCAACGAAGACCTAGCAGCATTCAGAATACGTCAGCCCTTAGCCAGATCGCAAACAGTCTAAGGCAAATCAATCCATTCCATCTTAGGCTAAGGATACAGCACCAGTCGCTGAAGTAAAGTAACAGGAAAAAATGAAAAACAAAAACGAAACGCTGGTAAATAATTTTGACGCAATAGATCACACAAAAAAGAAAACGGTTCATCACGAGTTGCCATCTCAAGATGAAGAGGGTTCCTTTGGTATCGACAACAGGCATTGAATCTGCAGTTACTGATACCAAGCTTCCAAAAACGTGAAAGTGATGGACAGTCTGGATAAAAAATCATTGACTAAAACGCAGATTTCTGATTCATCATCTAAGGAAGTGAAGAAATCTGAAAAGCAAAACAAACAGAAAAACGTAAGTGGTACCTGGATTTGTATGCTTCGCCGGATTATCCGATTATAGCACCTAATCCTTATGATCATAGTGTATACAAACTTTCCTATACGATAGGAATCAGAATAAACAGATCGTTAGGAAAACATTTTTCCTTAAAAACGGGCATTCAATATTCTCAGATAAATATAATTGGCTACGATTCTGGTTGGAGGGGCAACTAATCATCAAACGCCTGGACCTTCCGGTTTTGGTTGGCTATTCTTTTGAAAGGGTGCCATATAAAGACTACTATTAATGGTGGCGTTATTTTTAATTTAAATTCCTCGGCAGCCCTGACAGCAGAGATTATTTTGAAAAAAATCTGGGAGTGAGTTTATATCTCGGCATAAATTTTGAAAAGAAAGTAAAGGAGAAATTGTCTCTCTTCGTTGAACCATACTATCGATATCAGCTAAATCCAATGACCATCAGTTCTGTACAAATGTAAAATTTATTGACATCGTCGGTATAAGCTTTGGTGCCCGATATTTTTTTAAAAAATAGATATCCGGAGGTATGAGAATAAATGGGTTCATATTCATTGTACTGATACTTACGGGCCTTTCCTGCAGGAAATCAAACTATGTCCCGCCGGTTTATCCGCTACCCCCCGATTCATTAATCAATTGGACAGTTGTAGGAACGATACCAGGAGTTTATCTGGATGATATTTGGTTTACTTCTGCATCCAG
The DNA here is from genome assembly GCA_963757315.1 of uncultured Bacteroidota bacterium. GTDB lineage: Bacteria > Bacteroidota > Bacteroidia > Chitinophagales > Chitinophagaceae > Puia. The sequence goes on from CAVWRD010000002.1 coordinate 140,367, forward strand.
GGGTTTTGCGTTGGGTGACAAAATTTATCAGACAATGGATGGCGGAGGAACCTGGTCGGCTGTCCCCAATACCGCTGCAAAGAATGCTTTTGTCAATTTATTTTTTGTGAATGCACAAACCGGATTTGCACAAGGTTTCTCACAGTTGGCTGAAACCGTTGATGGGGGAAATTCCTGGGCGATTAAAACACTCCCTACAGACAGCGCGTTTACAATCTTTTTTGTAAATGAATTGGAAGGTTTTTATGGTGATGCGGGTGGGATTGGTGGTTTAAGAAAGACTATGGACGGTGGTAATAACTGGAAAACTATTTTCAGTGATCACTCTGTATCACAGTGTTACTATCCATATTTCTTAAATGTCGATACCGGATTTGTGGTTACTGGTTCAGGTACGTTCGCATCTACTTTCGATGGAGGCCAAACATGGAAATCATTTCCAGCGATTCTTCCTGCAAATTCATATAGCCTAACGTATAATCAACTGTTTTTTATAGATATCAACAACGGTTTTTATGGATGTCCATATGGCGTATTCAAAACAACAGACGGAGGTAAAACCTGGGTGGATGTAAACTATTATGGGAGCCCTATTAATGTGATTAAGTTTGTCGATTCAAATACCGGATTTTATAAATCGTTGACAACTATTTACAAAACATCAGACGGCGGAGAAACATGGAATTTGAATTGCGAAACAGGCGCTGATGAATTGATTGGCATGTATTTTCTGGATGCACACAATGGTTGGGCTTGCACGAGCAAGGGTCGGATATTAAAACTTCAGGAGTAGTTAATCTATCGGAAACTACAATAAGATCTGCCGCTATAGTACTTTTGAAGTATTGAAGCAAAATAAAATGTTCGACAGGATCAAAGATAATTTTCCTCTTCTTAGAGACAAATGGGACGAGTATGCGGGTTATTACAAACGGATTGAGGTTCCGGCTAAAACAATATTACTCAGAGAAGGTGAGGTTTCGAAAAAAGCCTTCCTGGTTGAGAAAGGTTGTTTGAGAGTCTGGTTTAATAACAACGGCAAGGATGTTACTTTTCAATTTGCATTCGAAAATGAAATACTCTCGGGAGCAGAAAGCTTCAGAAAGAGTATCCCAAGTTTTTTTACCATTGAAACGATTGAACCCTCCATCCTCCATTGGATACATAAAAGAGATTTTAATAAAATAATGCATGATATAAACCAAATACCCGAGATGATGGAAAACATGCTCAACATTACGGTTGAAAGGCAGTACCATTATATGAAACATTTTCTTTCATTCATTAAAGACACACCGGAACAGCGGTATTTAAACCTGCTCAAAGAAAAGCCGCATATTGTTCAACGCGTGCCGCAACAATATATCGCAACTTATCTTGGTATTACACCTGTTTCATTAAGCCGTATCAGAAACAGGCTGTCGAAATGATAAATTATCTTTTGTTAAGAAGTTGCATCTTTTCCAAATCTTATCTTTTGTAAACTTTCAAATCTGTTTGATTGATGAATTTTACAGAAAATAAATTTTATGAAAGCAGCTGTGATATCCAGGTTCGAAGCGACACCCCGTTACAAAGAATTCGCCGATCCGGTTCCAGGAGAAGATGAAATACTTGTTAAGGTAAAAGCCGCCGTATTGGAAAACTTCGAAAAATTTGTTGCCGGCGGGCAACACTATTCCAGCAGAAACATGTATCCCGGGTTTCCTGCCGTCGTCGGACACAGGGGTATAGGTGAAACTCCTGATGGCAAACTGGTTAGTTTTTTCATGATGCGCCCACCTTACGGTTCGTTCGCAGAAAAGGCAGTCATTAAAAATTTTGTGCTGGTCCCCGATGAAATTGATCCGGCAGATGCTGCGGCTATCCCTCCTTCAGCACTTACTTCTTATCTACCATTGAAGTATAGCGCGAAACTTGAAAAAGGCGAAACAGTGTTGATAAATGGAGCAACCGGTGTTTCAGGAAGAATAGCTATTCAGGTGGCAAAAATGCTGGGAGCAGGAAGGATTATTGGAACAGGCAGGAATGAGAACTCTTTACAATTATTGGAAGGTTTAGGGGCCGACGCGATTATAGATTTGAAAACAACCGGATGAAAAACTTCTGGAAGATTTTCAAATGGGTAAAGGTGAAAAAGGATATGATATTGTGATTGATTTTCTTTGGGGACATCCTGCCAAAATATTAATGAAATCATTTGTTCCAAAAGATATGGGACTTCCCCCCAAGCGAATACGATATATACATATTGGCGCCATGGCAGGCACGGGTGCGTTAATAACCGGTGAAATGTTACGCACATCAGGACTTGTGTTATCAGGTCTGGGGCATGTTACGAAGGAGGAGATCTCAGCAGGTTCTAATCAGGTTTGGGAATGGATTAATGAAAAAAAATTGAAAATGGATATTGAAAAAGTACCGCTTGCTGAAATTGAAAAAGCCTGGTTAAGGAACGATCTCGATGGGAAGAGGTTGGTGATCATTCCTTAGAATTAAAATTATGGGTGTATTTATTTTTTTAATGGTCTAAGGGTATATCCGGAAAGAATGATGCAGGAAGTCATGTATCAAACAATTAATTTTTTTTAGAGTCTTTTAATTGCATAATTTTCGAAAGTCCTGGAAGCCCACCAGTAGAGTATGCAAGAGAATTACCCAGGTCAGCTTGTATCTGATTATTAGTCTTCGATTTCTTATAACTCTAAACCAATATGCAATCCAACCTTAAAAAGGGCAGGTTTATTTGCCTTATTACTCTCCTTTATTGTAATTGTAAGCTGGGAGGTCCATTTAAGAAATAGTAAAGTCACCATTTCTTACGATGACAATGAAGCGTTGTGGGCAGACAAGCGGGAGCTGGTTTATGAACCTTCAAATCTCACTACCGTATTTATTGGCTCGTCGCGAATAAAATACGACCTGGATATTCCGACCTGGGAAGCGCTTACAGGTACAAAAGCGGTGCAGCTTGCCAACGTTGGAAGCAGTCCCCGGGCGGTTTTGAAAGATCTTGCCAATGATCCCAATTTCAAAGGGAATCTGATTGTAGATATTACTGAAGGTCTGTTTTTTTCTGAACGGGCTGTCTATGATGGTAGGACTGTAAAGAAGATTCAATATTATAAAGACAGAACACCTACACAACGATTAAGCTTCCAGGTGAATCATGCACTGGAATCGCAATTTGTTTTTCTCGATCAGGATAATTTTTCCATCAATGCAATGTTGGACGAAATACAGATACCTTCCAGACCAGGTGTTCAGGGGGGGCATTATTTTCCAAGAGAATTTGGACAAGTCAATTTCGAGAGGCAGTCTTATATGACTCCTGAATTCGTGGTGGATACCAATCTGCAAAACCAGGTAAAAGGAATCTGGGCGAATGGCATAAAAATGGGCGTTGCACCGGTCACACCTGAAAGAATGACTGAGATTTTTAATTCTGTAAAATCGGATGTAGATAAAATTAGAAATAGAGGTGGAAAGGTTTTGTTTGTTCGTACCCCTTCCTCAGGCCCCTTTAAAGACGCTGAATTTGCAGGCTTTCCGCGAACAGTCTACTGGGACCGACTGCTCAAACTTACTGATTGCCCCGGCATATATTTTACGGACTATCCTGAAACGTCCAATTTCATTTGTCCGGAATGGTCTCATTTGAAACCTTCAGATGCCATAGTTTATACAAAGAGCCTCGTTAAAACACTTAAGGAGGAAAAAAGATGGTTCTGATTCCCGAAATCCTGTTTAAATTTTGAATGTGCCAACAAATTCTATTATCAGGGCTGGTTGGCTGGCAATTATTTTGTCGGTTATTGCCATTGCGTGGTGGGAACTTCATCTCCGAAACAATGGTAATGAAATTTCTTACGATGATAATGAAGCGATGTGGGCCGATAAAAGAGCGATGGTATATGAACCGTCCGATAAGGCTACTGTATTTTTGGGTTCATCCAGAATGAAATTTGATCTGGATATTCCTACCTGGGAAGCTGTTACTGGAAATCACGCCATACAGTTGTCAAACGTAGGCAGTGATCCTGTTCCTTACCTTATAGAACTGTCAGATGATAAAAATTTCAAGGGAAAGATAATATGCGGCATTACTGAAGAATTGTTTTTTTCAGATTTCTCACCGGCAGATGTAACAACAGATAAAAAAATCAACTATTACAAAAAAATCACACCCACACAACGTTTCAGTTTTCTCGTAAACCACGTCCTTGAATCGCAATTCGTTTTCCTGGATCAGGACAGGTATTCCATAAATGCGATGCTGGACGAACTGCCCATTCCTCTCAGACATGGAGTTTACCAGGACCTGGTTTTCCCGGATGATTTTGGTAAGGTCAATTTCGACCGTCAGTCATATATGACACGCAAATTTGTTGCCGATACAAGTCTGCAGAACATGGTAAAGAATAATTGGATTCGTCTGGGCAAGGCTATGGCAGGTCCTCCACCATCTCCCGGCAAACTGGACTCATTCATGCATATTATAAAAGTGGCCACAGATAAAATTAAGAGCAGAGGAGGTGAAGTGTGGTTTGTCCGAAATCCATCCAGCGGTCCCATGTTAGAAGCTGAAAAGCATGGATTTGCAAGAGCCCAGCACTTCGACAAACTGTTGGCTGTTACAGGATGTCCCGGAATTTTTTATTCCGACTATCCGGGACTTTCCAATTTTATTTGTCCTGAATGGTCCCATTTAAAACCAGGTGATGCGGTTATTTACACAAAAGAATTAATAAAGGTTTTGGAAAAAGACAAAGGATGGACATTTAATAAATAAACCGATTTTTTAAACCCCTAATAGACAGGCGATGCTATTTAACTCGTATACTTTTATTGTTTTTTTTATCATTGTTCTGATTTTACACAATCTTCCTTTTTCCTGGAAGACGAAAAAAATCAACCTGCTTTTTGCCAGTTATATATTTTATGCTGCCTGGAATCCTCCGTTTATTCTGCTGCTATGGCTTTCCACTATTGTTGATTTCTTTGTAGGTAAGGCGCTTTACACTCAGGAAAATAAATATAAGAAAAAACTCCTGCTGGTCATAAGCCTGATAGGCAACCTCGGAATGCTTTGCTTTTTCAAGTATGGCGGATTTATCCTGGAAAATTTTACTTATCTCGTCAACGCGTTTGGATTCCATTACCATCCGGCTAAACCCAATATCATTTTACCGGCAGGTATTTCTTTTTATACGTTCACCACATTGTGTTACACGATTGATATGTATAAAAAGGAAAGTAAACCGGTTGAATCCTTTTTGAATTTTTCACTGTTCGTGACATTTTTCCCGCACCTGGTGGCAGGACCTATTGTAAGGCCTCCGCAACTCGTTCCTCAATTTGAATCTCCAAGAAAGGCAAATGCTGAACAATTATTTCAGGGATTATTCCTGCTAACACTGGGATTGTTTATGAAAGTGTTTTTAGCAGACGGTATGCTTTCGGGTCCGGCTAATACCGTATTTAGTGCTTCCGATCCTTTACAATCGTTGGATGCATGGATGGGCGTGCTTGCTTTTTCAGGACAAATATTTTTCGATTTTGCGGGATATTCTTTGTGTGCAATCGGTGCAGCATTATGTCTTGGGTTTGTATTACCGAACAACTTTCTATATCCCTATGCTGCTATCGGTTTCACGGATTTCTGGCGGAGATGGCATATTACTTTGTCGTCCTGGCTAAGAGATTATTTATATATTCCACTGGGTGGGAACAGAGCCGGCAAATTCAGAACATATATTAATCTTATGATCACCATGTTGCTGGGAGGTCTTTGGCATGGAGCGAATTGGACTTTTGTAGTTTGGGGAGCATTACATGGGTTTTATTTATGGATTGAAAAAGCATATCGGGATATGAGGAAAGTAAAACCTTCCTCCGTATTTCCATCAGAAAAAGGTAAGCCAGAAGGATATTTTCCTCCGGAAAAAAGTCATCTTAAAAATCTCTCCAATTTTACGCTGGCATTAGGCACTTTTTTTCTGGTAAATGTTACCTGGGTATTTTTTCGCTCTGCAACATTTAGTTCAGCATGGCGGATATTACATTCCATGTTTATTAATAATTCCAAAAACTCAGTAGTATTAACTACTGTGGAAATTTATAAAGTGGCGATCATCATACCATTGCTGGTAATTACTCACTGGTTGATGAGGAATACAAAGTCCTTATCCGTTGCCGGTAAAATGCCCTGGTGGTTGCTGGGCGTCTCCTGGTCTGCCATGATCGTGCTCATCATGCTCAGTCAGAATGCAAGCAGTGCATTTATTTATTTTCAATTTTAAATCAGGTATTCCAATCCCAAAGAACGATATCCCAGCTGATACCTCCGTAATGGAGTATGTCGGCAACAACGAATCCGTTTTTAAGGTGCGCTTTTAATGACCTCGGATTGTTATAAGCGATATCGGTGAGGCAATAATCAAATGTATCTGAAAAACTGGTTTTAAAAAGCTGATACATCAGCTGAACCAACCCCAGGCCGCGGTATTCCTTTGCCACACATAATTGTCCGACCACTACATAGTCGGAGTTTTTCAGCAGGTGACCCTTGTATACAATTTCATCAATGCTGTTAAATAAATCAGCTAATAGCGCATGTTGGTCCCTGATAGATTTAACCGCTACGAGGGCATAACCAACTACGCGGTTGCCGTCTTTTGCAATTACCGACGGACTTTTTTCGTGGAGAGTTTGTAAAAATTCAATAGAGTATTCTGCGGTCACAAAACCGTCTGCTTCCGCTTCGGTGGCTGAGAGATTTTTCTTTAAATTTACTTCCTGCAGGGTTTTTATTCCTTCCAATTCTGAAAACTCAGAAACTAATTTGATCCAAATCATAATCTAACTTCAGAAATTTATTGTAAAAAGTAAGCAACTTTAAACAATTAATTTCTGCCAGACAATTTATCAGATTATTTCCCAAATTTCCACCCCGTATATATTTGCAGCAGATTGGATTTCACATTCACAGTTGGAACAAAGCTGGGTGGAGGTTGGTTTATATTACTCATGTCTGGTGTAGAATAGAGGTTTGTCATACTGAAATTTATTCGTGCACCTATCAGTAATCCTAAAATCGGATGTACTTCAACGCCGACCCCGAGTGCGAATTGAAAACGATTATAATAGTTCTCTATCTGACTATATTCACCCGGAATACCTGACATTGCAACAGGGGTACTGTCTGCCTTTGCATTGATGAGATACGCCATTTCAAATCCTGCATGAATCTGAAAGAATTTTGTGATGTTGATACACAGATACTGCGGAAGCATGATGTAATCCAGATTCACTTTGCCTGTTACGCTGCCGGTAGAATAATCATATCCCTGTCTCGAATAAACGAGTTCGGTTTTTGAACCGATAACTTTCGTGTAAGGGGTTGTAAAAAAGACGCCAAGATTGTAACCGGAACTACTCGAAGTGCTGATGGATGATGCGCTGGTAACATCTGTGAAATTCCAACCGGCTTTAAGACCGATCTGAGCCATGGTTATACCAGGTACTGCGATAAGCAGTATGAGTAATATTTTTTTCATATTGTTTCTACTTTAAGGTTTGAATAAAAAGTTAGCAATTCTTATTCAATTTGCCACAGGTTTGAATATATCTTTCGTTATAGTGAAGGGTTAACCCTTTTTCGTATTTTAATCGGAATAAAAATTAATAGGCAAACATCTGTTTACAGGAATTCCTAACTTTCAGCCAGAAAATAAACAACCCATGAGATTTAAAACGGTCTTTAGTTTTGGACTCCTCGCCCTGGTTTCCTGCAATGCAAACCAATCTGCTGAAAATTCCGGTAAACCTGCAATCCCAATCATCGGCACCTGGAAACTGATTTCGGGAACAACTATTCAGGGGAAGGATACAGTTACCACTGATTATACTAAAGACAAGTACAACCTTAAGATTATCAATGAAACCCATTTTGCTTTTGTTGGCCATGACCTCACAAAAGGAAAAGACTCTATGGCTTTCTATTCATCGGGTGCAGGCCCCTACACTTTAAAAGATAGTGTGTATACCGAAAGTTTACAATTCTGCAATGAGAGAGCCTGGGAAGGGCATGATTTTACTTTTACTGTTTCTATTCAAAACGATTCACTAACGCAAACGGGCATTGAAAAAATTGACTCCTTAAAAATTAACAGGCTGAACATCGAGCGATATGTGAGATTGAAATAGGATTACAGCTTACGCCCGGATATTAATTGCTTAACCGGTATATTTTACCATCGGGTTTGGTAAACAGGTAAATTTCTCCTTTATCATCTTTGGCGAATCGAAGATCAACGCGATTTTGACCGCAAAGATTGCGCAGGGATAATCGTTTGCCATTTAATGAAACAAACCATTCTTTTACGATAGCCTGACTGCCCTGTTTCAGGTCTTCTGTATTCACGTAAAATAATCTTCCGGTAGGGATATCGCCAAACAGATATTTCCCTTTAAGAGAGGGAATATCTTTTCCATCATATTCAAATCCTCCCTCGATGGCTTTCCCTTCATCATGGTCGAACACAGCAACCGGATAAGTGATCTTGAAGCTGCTATCATCAGGCGGCAAAGGATAAATTCTATTAATGTTGGAATCAGGATGCACTGCAAACCTTCCTTCACGGATTGGCCATCCATAATTTTGACCCTTCGCTACAATATCTATCGCTTCGATATTTGATTGTCCGATATTGGTAGCGAGCATCAATCCTTTTCGCGTCCAGGTGATCCGGTTAGGATTCCTGAATCCATAGGCATAGATTTCGCGGACAAAATTGGAGTCCTTATTTTTCGCAAAAGGATTTTGTCTGGGGATGCCATATTGACCATTTGAACTATTTTTTCCCCGTGGATCGATTCTTAATATGGTTCCCCAAATTTTATCTGGATGATGGGTAAGAAATAAGTAACGATTTTCTGCACTCCCTCCATCACCCACACCGATATAAAGTTTTCCATAGTCTTCATTTCCTGGTTTTGATGCGGGGTTAAAAATAATTTCCTGTACTCCGTGAATGCCTGCAACCATTTCAATTCGCATCAGTTCGCGGCATGATCCACTGAAAGTTGAAGCTCTGGGATTTGATGTTTTCCATTCACAAAGAACCCACTGAAGTGTTTGTTTCACAGAGTCGGGCATCGAAAAGTCGGCTTTCCTGGCATGCGCTTTTTCACTGTGGGTAGTATAGAAAATTCCATTTTTTGCATAGTCGGGATGAAAAGCAAAAGATCCAAAACCGGTTGCGAGGCCGGGCTGATTGATGAAATCGGGTTTCCATTTTGAAATGTCTAACCATACTACGGGTTTCTGATTTTCCAGTTTATATAGTTTCCCCCGCTGATCGAGAATAAAGCATGACTTAATGGGTGTTACCCAATCCATTTTGCTTATTCGGGTCAACGGTTGTTTATCACTGCTGGGAGGAAGCTGATTAAAAAACGTAAGATTGATCTGAATATCTGAAGCCTCAATTTTTTCCGGTATTGGATTTTTAATGGCGAGTGGATCATCTTTTTCTTTTTTACCGCCCTTATTAGTATTCAGGAACGAAATAAGCTGATCCATTTCTTCTTCATTAATTGCCGGAAAAGAAGGCATCAGCGTATGATAAGATTCTGATATTTGTTTTGCATGAGCATCTCCTGATTCGACCATCGCCTGCGGAGAATGAATAAATTGCCTGATCCAGTCTGCAGAATCTTTTTCTATAATACCTGATAAATCAGGACCGATACCATCTTGTAGAAAACCGTGACATCCACTGCAGCTCTGTTCAAAGATTATTTTTCCGCGCGCGATGGACAATGAGTCTGTTGAAATAGTATTTGTTGCTTTACCGTGACCACAGGAAAATAACACAAAAGCAAAAAGTATCGGCAATAGGTAAAAAGAGAGGGATTTATTCATTAATGCAAGTTTGTTATCGGACGGGCAATTAACAAAACTTTCTGTGCACAGAGTTTACTTTTTGGAAATTTTTGCGTCTAATATATAGAGACCAAACCCCACTGTATGAAACCCACATCTCTGCAACAGGAAGTATTACTAAATACCGACACTCAGTTTGCCCATAGGCAACTGACTGATATAGATCTCAAAGATTCAGATGGACTTACTGCGCTTGAACAATTGGAAAAAGCCTGTTGGGACGGACTCGTAAAGGATTTAATTCCTGAATTGGATATTACACTCCCTTATCACAAGAAACTTTGGCTCTGGCAAATTCACGAAACAAAATCCTTTCTGGCTCTGGACTTTTACGAAACTCCTGGTCCGAAGGAATGGGAAACTTCCATTGATCCCTATCTTTTTTTAACTGAAATCAGGACTAACTAAGACTACTTAATAATATGCGTAGTCCGACAAGACCCAGACAGGCTGCCAACACCTGAATAATAGTTTTACTTTGCATTTTGTGAGACAGGACTGCTCCAACCTGTGCTCCGGGTATCACTCCGATGATCAATCCAATTACCATATGCAGGATTTTCGGGTCGTTGTAACTACCATTGATCGCGTGAACGATCACACTAACGGTCGACATGATTGCAAGAATGAAATGTGACGTTGCAGTGGCAACGAATACAGGAAATTGCAACCATTGCACAAGGGCCGGTACATGAATAATGCCGCCGCCGATTCCCAGCAAAGGAGAAAGGTATCCAACAACAATACTTATCAGAATACCCCTTGTTTGATTGTAGGTGTAACTATAAGTTGTTCCTGTATTATCGGTAAGCGAATGCTGTATCCAGCGCTTTTTGTTGATGTCTTTTATTAGAGGAGGAGAAGTTTTATTATGACTAAACAATAGATATACTGAAAGTGCAATCAATAAAAATCCAAACAGCATATTAAATAAATGTCTGGGAATATATTTGGTAGTCAGAACTCCCAGGATGGATCCCGGAATTGTAAATAATGCAAATAATAATCCTGCTTTATAGTCAATGCGTCCTGAACGGGCATATGCTATAGATCCTGAAATAGCATTTGCCGCAACAATCACAATGGAGATTGCTGTCATTGTTTCCGGACTTAATTCAGGAAATGAAAGAATAAGGATAGGCACTAAAATAAAACCTCCTCCCGCCCCAATAAGGGTTCCGAACATGCCAATCAGAAATCCGGTTATGATAAGGATGAAAAAATTGTGCATAATCAATTTACTGGCTCAGATTGCTTTTTTATTCCTGTTCAGATTGTAACATCGTAATATTAACTGCAATTGGTCGTTGTTCAAAATACCCTTTAAACCCCGCATAAACATGAAACGCCTTCCATGTATCATTCTTTTCATATCTATTCATTTTTTCACAAGTGCCCAGCAAAGTTCTGATCCTGGATACATCATTACTCATAACCGTGACACTGTCAGAGGTATGATTAAATCATCTGTTGATGAAGATTTAAATGAATCGGTGTCTTTCAGGAAAGAAACAATGAACGAATGGACACAATATGGCCCTTCAGATCTTATCGGATTTGGTTTTAATAACGAGATATTCACGAGTATTCATTTTTTGAATACCTCTAAAGGCAATATGCCAGATACAACTTTCGCAAAGCAGCTGGTATCAGGATTATATAATCTATATACCTACACAAATGGTGCACGCCGGTTCTTTATACTGCAAAAAGACACTACCATTTATCTGCTTTATGACGAATTAATAGGTTCCACTGAAATCGAACAGGCCGCAAACTATCAAAACTATCTGTACTTTATAAGCGTTCCATGCGATAAACTTAAAAACATGTCTAAGCAGGTAGGGTACAATGAAAAAAGTATCTCGGATTTTGTTCAGGAAACGAACAATTGTATTTCAGGGCAGTCGTCTGTGATTTATTTTCAGAAACAAAAAATCAAGATAACCCCTATCATTTTTGCAGGGGGCTTACCCATGTCGGGACAGCAGGGCCAGATTACTGCGAATATTCAGCTGCGTTTTATGATGCCCCGGCTGGAAAAAAAGGCTTCGCTGAACATAGGCTTGAATTATTCCAGTACAACCTACATGACGAGTGATGCCAAAGCGTTAAATCCCTATTATCAATATTATACGCGTGCACAAATCGTGAGCATTCCTTTCACAGTACAATATAATCTCACCCAAACCAGAATTCAACCCTATTTGTACCTGGGTTGTTCCGGCACCTACTCTATCGTGAACAATTTGTCTTCCGGATTTTGGGTCAAGCCTAACGAAAAGGGCTATAGCGGCACCATGGTTGCAGGCCTCGGCATTGAAGCCAGGATATTAGCCGGTCTTTTTGTGCGGGCTGACTGGCGGTATGAAGCGATTCTAGAATACCCTGCAATTGGTTTATCCTATCATTTCTAGATTTCGGCGTGGTATGGTTATATTAGTAATAATTATTATGTAACTAAACCAAATATCAATAATCTAAATTAACCTGATTTTATTAATGATTAATATCAGAAAATAGGCGTATTTTTAATGGGTAAGTCAATTTAATTGACTAAACTCAAATAAATTGATATAATTACACTGATATTTTATGAGCTTATTTTCAAAAAATCTCCGTTTTCTACGCAAAAGAGGAAGCTTCAAACAGGAGGATATTTCCGTTCTGTTTAATAAACAGGCCAATACGGTTGGGAACTGGGAAAATGGAAAAAGTGAACCCAATCTGGCGGAACTGATAAAGATCAGCGAATACTTCAGGGTTAGTGTACAGGAATTATTGAACAACGATTTGGAATCCCAGCCAACCCGGCAAAACAAAGAGCCTGTTCCAATCGGATTCCAATCGGATTCCAATCGGACTGAAGAGGCCTCTAATTCTCCAACGAGTGAGGGCAATCAGGATGCATTCTGGGTTGTTCTCAGAGAGCTTAGATCAGTGCATGAAAAGCTGGATTCACTGCTGTCCAGGATGAACTCCACCAGCTTTCAAAAGTCTTCAGACAAAAGTTCTCATTAGTCTCTTCCCGATCTTGGAAAAATCTTCCAAACGACGGAATAAATTGGCATACTGTGCCAAAAAAAAGGACCTCTGCCCAGAATAAATTTTTCTTTCTAATTCCCTCATTATTAGTGATCTGCGAGCAGGTTTACCCTCCATCTATTGTTCAATTTGTGATTTGGTACCAACCTTGAAATTATAGGTTTAGTTCTTTTTAATATCGGAGCAATTATGTCGAATTCACTGGTCGAAATATGATGATTTAAGAAGTGTAATTGCGTGTTTGTTTTAAGATAACGTATCCACCCTTACAAAAAGGAAAAATACAATATCACTCAAATGCTGTCGTTTATACTTGTTAACTACCCATTAATATTACGCTAGGAACAAGACCTGGGATTAAATATGTTGCTCCGTGTGTGGTACCGGTGAGTAGTAACTGGTGAATAACCAGATCCGACTCGAACCTTTTGAAAACTATTAAATCCTACGTCATGAAAACGTTGTCTAAACTCGTATCTACCAGTAGTGTGTCACTATTGGTCATCACCTCTCCTGTTCTGATTTCGAACAATCATAAAAAGATTGAAGTATCTACTAGCACCGCTGTTGTTGCGGCTACTTATCATATTCCTGTTCTAACCGATAACAGTTTTAAGAGTTTTAAATATAACAGTCCGGCTATGAATGCCGCAGTTAGTGCAAAAGTGGCTGAAGAAGATAAAGCCCCTGATTTTAATGCAAGTGCTGCTGTTAAAAAAGCTTTTGAAGTAAAGATGGTTATCAAACAGGCTCTTACATTATATGACTCAATGAAACTGGAACAGTCTGGTTTGAATCAAAAGGCTTTTGAATATGCCTGGAGAGGATATCATAATCTGATGAAACAGGGTAAGCTGAAAAAATCTTATGTACTTACCGTATGTGACTTTACACAGTCATCAAGCGCTAAGAGAATGTATGTAATTGACGTTACTCATAAAAAGCTGTTGTTTAATACCTATGTATCGCATGGTATGAATTCAGGAGTTGAATATGCAACATCATTTTCTAATAAAGCGAATTCATTTAAAAGCAGCTTAGGTTTTTTCGTTACTTCTAAAACATATGTTGGAAGAAATGGTCTTTCATTAAAAGTACAGGGTCTTGAAAAAGGTTATAATGACCTGGCTGCTAAGAGACATATCGTATTACATGGTTCTGATTATATCAGTCCTGAATATTTAAAAGATAATGGTGAAATGGGAAGAAGTCTGGGTTGTGCAGCAATGCCTAATGCAATGAGCCCTAAGATTATCAAGACGATCAAGAACGGTAGTTGTTTATTTATTTATCATCCGACAACCAATTACCTGACACATAGTAACGTAATCAATGGTTAAAATAAATCAATAATTTAAGCACAAAGGGGACAGTTTTTACTGACCCCTTTTTGAGTTTGTTTTTAGTTTTCGTTAGTTGTTAGAATCCAAACCCTTTGATATGACCATCCGCCTGACCATCCTTTTATTTGCCACTGGTTTGCTTAACAGCAGCGTTTCAGGCCAGTCGCTTGATTCCTCTCTCAGCAATTACAACGATAGATTCCCTCAGGAAAAAATACATATTCAATTCGATAAAGACACTTATCTGCCAGGCGAAACTGTCTGGATGAAAGCCTATCTGCTGAGTGATGCAAAACCTTCTTCTGTAAGTAAGAATCTCTATTTTGACTGGACTGACGCCGATGGCAGATTGCTATTGCACAGCGTTTCTCCAATTACCGAAGGAGGAGCAGCCAGTTATTTCAAAATACCAGCCTGGGTGAAAAATGGTGTCATGCACGTTAAAGTCTACACTCAATGGATGCTGAATTTCGATAAGGCATTTTTATATAACAAAGATATTCCTGTTTTAATGCCGGTGGAAGGTGCGGCTCCTGTGCCAGATAAACCTCAGACCACCATCGGTTTTTATCCCGAAGGCGGCGACCTGATAAATGGCGTTACCTCGGTTTTGGCTTTTGAAGCATTGAATCAGCACAACAAACCTTCAACCGTAACGGGTGTAATAAAAACGGCGAAAAATATTGTGGTAGATTCTTTCCGTACAAGCTACAATGGTATGGGAACCCTGAAATTTAAACCCATATCAGGCGAACATTATATCGCCTATTGGAACAACGAAGCGGGTGATCAGCAGGTTACTCCTTTGCCAGAGGCAAAATCAAATGGATTGGTTCTCCAGGCAAATCCGTTTAATAATAACCAACTTCATTTTAAACTGGAAAAATCTGCAGATGCCAGTAAGCTTACAAGGATCATTGTTGTAGGTACCATCAATCAGAAAATCGTTTACAAAACCAGTCTGAACCTGGAGAACAATATCGCTGAGGCAAATATTAACGCCCTTGAACTTCCATGCGGGATATTACAACTAACGGCTTTTGATGTAGACATGAAGCCTCTTGCAGAAAGAGTCGTGTTTATTAATAACCAGAAAGCATATGCGAAAGTTCAGATGAAAAGGGTATCTGTAAATCTGGATAAAAGAGCAAGAAATGAATTCTCTGTTGAAATACCCGACAGCCTTGTGACCAATCTTTCTGTTTCAGTAACTGATGCAGGACTTGGATACGACAGCAGCAATAATATTTATTCCGACCTTTTGATAGCGGGAGATTTAAAGGGCGTAGTTCCCGATGCTGCTTCTTTTCTGAACGATCCGGTAAATGCTGATGAACATCTGAATCTTTTACTTCTGACGCACGGCTGGAGAAAATTCAACTGGGAAACGGTAGTGTCCGGAAATTTTCCCGAATTAAAATATTCAAGAGATGCGGGATTTCTGTCAATAAAAGGAGAGATCAGTAACAGCTCGAATCTGGATAATCAGGATTCGATGGCTTTGTTATTAGTTTCCCGCGATAGAAAGAAAAATGTTCTTAAAATGCCCGTGAGTGATGATGGCAAATTTGGACAGAATGGATTGTTTTTTTATGACTCTGTTCAGGTAGTATACAGATTTAACCATGTTGCCAAACTAAAAAGCAACTCACAGATCAGTGTGTATTCAGATCTCCTGCCGGCATTAACACCTGCCAAAGCCGATGAACCCTCTTTTGCCTGGATGAAAGTTCCTGAAGTGATCCTCGACAAAGAAATGAATGGCAACATTATCGAATCACACGATTTTACAACGGCTCCTGCTGCGATGAGTTATGTGATGACACCACAGTCTGAGTTGTCTGGTAAAAATTCAGAAAGTGCAGCGCACTATCTGACTAACATGTTTATGGATCTTCGATTTCCGGTTTCTCTCAAGGGAAATATACCAGACGGCGACGGAAGACTGGCTGCCTATAAAGTAAATAGTTTCGCCCTTCGCGCTAACGTAAATGTTACACTGGATGGTACGCCTGTAGCGATGGATGATTTAAAATCCGTAAACATGAAAGAAATTTTATTCATAAAGTTTCTTCCTAAAACAAATCAGAAGGCATTACCTACACTTGCTATTACAAGTCGTCAGGCACTTGATCAGGCAAATATTCTGGATAATAAAACGGGATTTGCAGTTATTAAAGGTTACACACCCGTGAGAGAATTTTATCATCAGAAATACGATGAGAATAAAATTGAAGATTACCAGGCAACGGATTTCAGGTCAACTCTTTACTGGAACCCGAAGATTCGTCTGGACGGTTCACATCGCAAAATGAGCTTTGTTTTTTATAATAATGATATCAGCAATAAATTCCGGATAGTGATGGAAGGAATGAATCAGGATGGAAAAATTTGCAGGTATGAAGAAGTAATTAAATAAAATTAAAACCATTAAACTTTCCATATGCTAAATGTAGAATTCACTTTCAGTGTAATCAGTCTGATAGGAATGATTGCCGGAGCACTGTTTTTCGGATATTATCTGAGAAGCCGCCAGTTAAAGAAAAAGCAATTCAAAATCTCTGAACTGAGAAAAGAAATTGTGTATAACCATGCGCAGATTCTCGAGTTGCAAATAGAATATGTGGCGCTTGAAAAATCTATTAATGCAAACACGGCAACCGTATTACCGATGAAATCAGTGGTAACGGATAACAAAGAAGTAGCATCGCGATAGACTATTTTCCCGTGAACAAAGGCGCTCGTTTTTGAAGAAAAGCGGTGATGCCTTCTACAAAATCTTTGGTTAGCCCGGCTTTTTGCTGGTATTTTTTCTCAAGGTCCAGTTGCTCTTCAAGATTATTGGTTGAAGACTCCATAAGTGCTTTTCTAGTTAGTATCAATGCAACTGTGGGAAGTTTAGCAAGTGTTTCTGCGATCTGAAATACTTTTTCAGCAAAATCATTTTCCTCAAAACAAGCATAGATCATTCCCATTCGTTCTGCTTCTGCTGCGGAGATTTTATCACCTAACATCATAAGTGCCGAGGCTTTTTGCAAACCGATCAACCGGGGAAGAAAAAATGTACCTCCACAATCGGGTATCAGACCGATTTTAGAAAATGCCTGAACGAAAGTTGCAGAAGACACCGCCACTACGATGTCACAGGCAAGAGCGATGTTGGCGCCAGCACCGGCAGCAACGCCGTTTACTGCACAGACTACAGGTTTGCGAATTGTTTTCAACAATCTTATTGTAGGATTATATTTTTCATCGATTGATTTTTCTATGTCGGGAATCTTATCGGCCGGGAACTCCTGCAGATCCTGACCAGAGCAAAATGCACGTCCTGCGCCGGTTAGCAATACAGATCTTACTGAATCATTTTCATCACAGGCTAATAGTTGATCCTGAAGTTCATGAGCCATGCTCTGATTAAAAGCATTTAATTTTTCGGGTCGGTTAAGCGTTAATACAGCGACGCTTCCTTTGAGTTCAAACAGAATCTCAGACATATTTAAGAGAGTTTTAATGGCATTTAAAATAATCGAAAGGTTCCCGGCAATCGAGGCAACGATATAAGGCTTTGCAGGCTGTTGATCCGAAACGGCTTATCAGTTCTATATTTTTAGACTGGCAGCGGGGACATGATTCCGGTTGATCATCTCCGCTCAGCATACATCCATTTGTAACAGGTGCTGCAATGCCGTAGGATACCAATTTCTTTTTTCCTTCCACGCTCATCCAATCGGTTGTCCATGCAGGTGAGAGTACTTCCTCAATCACTAAATTTTTTAACCCATGTATGGCGAGAATAGTTCTAATATCCTCGCGGATTGTTTCCATTGCCGGGCAACCGCTGTATGTTGGTGTGATTTGAATATGAATCTTTTCTCCTGAAATTTCGACATTTCGAAGTATACCCAGATCAGAAATACTGAGCACAGGAATCTCCGGATCTTTTACCTCTGATAATATTGATATGATTTCTTCTCTATTCATAATCTTATAAAACAGATTTTAATTTCAGCTCCACACTCCCATACCCCCATACTCCCATACTTTCTTCAGTTACCAGTTAACGGCAGGGTAAGTTCTCTGAAGAACCTGCATTTCCGATAAAAGAAGATCCAGTTCTTCCGAATGAACCCCATTTTTCCCAGAAAGGGTTTGCATTTGTTTTTTTTCAGCGGGCAGTATTGGCAGCGTAGCTTTTTCTAATAATTTGTTCACCTGATTAAACCATTCGTCTTTTATAGTATCCGGTAAAGGACCGGCTCCCAGGTCCGATGCTTCGTAATCAAAATCTGAGGGGAGAAACATTTCAGCAATCAATGGATTTAATATCTTCATTGCTTCAAGCATGCGTTGATGACTTTCTTCAGTTCCGTCTCCCAGTCGCAGGACCCATTCGCTGCTCCACCTGAGATGGTATCGTGTTTCTTTTATTGATTTCTCACTGATCGACGCGATCTCTCTATCATTGCTTTTTAATTGTTGACTATAAATTAAGTACTGGTAAGTGCTGAAATAATATTGACGAAGAATGGTTTTCGCCCAATCCCCATTCGTCTGTTCTACCAGTATGAAATTTCTGAATTCATTTGCATCACGCAGATAGGCCAGATCGTCTTCCGTTGTGTTAAGCTCCGGTGTAATTTCATTTAAGCGCTTTGCGGCGAGCTGGAAAAAGTTTCTTGCCTGCCCTATCAGGTCCAAAGCAATATTGGAAATCGCAATGTCCTGTTCAAGGATGGGACCGTGACCCGTCCACTCACTATTCCTGTGACCCAGAATGAGCGCGTTGTCTGCCTGATGGATAATATAAGTTGAAAGAAGATCCATCTGTTAAATATTTTTGAGTTCATCCGGCAGATGATAAAAGCTTGGATGGCGGTATACTTTGTCATTTGCGGGATCATATAGCGAATCGGATTCAGATGGGTTAGATGCATGAATATGTTCACTCTTTACAACCCAGATGCTTATTCCCTCGTTCCTTCTGGTGTATACGTCGCGTGCATTCTCTATTGCCATTTGTGCATCCGCGGCATACAAACTGCCTGCATGTTTGTGATCGAGGCCCTGGCGGGCGCGGATAAAAACCTCCCAGAGTGGCCAGTTGTCTTTATGTGGTTTGGTTTCCATGTAAGACTTTATTGTATGAATGATTTTTTGCTGCATAGGCAGCTGCTGCGTCGCGTACCCACTCGCCTTCTGCGTGCGCTTTTATTCTTGCTTCCAGCCTTTCATGATTACAGGGACCATTACCTTTTAAGACCTCATAAAATTCTTCCCAGTTGATTTCTCCAAAATCATAATGACCTGTTTCTTCATTCCAGCGAATCTTGGTATCCGGCAATTGCATGCCGAGTGTTTTAACCTGATCGACACAAACATCCACAAATTTCTGCCGCAGCTCGTCGTTGGTGAATCTTTTGATTTTCCATTGCATGCTGCGCTGACTATTTGGAGAGGCGTCATCATTTGGTCCGAACATCATTAAAGAGGGCCACCACCAGCGGTTGATAGCATCCTGACACATGGCTTTCTGAGCATCACTGCCACGACTTAAAGTAAGCAGGATTTCAAAACCCTGTCGCTGGTGAAAGCTTTCTTCTTTACAAATGCGAATCATAGCACGTGCGTAGGGACCATAAGACGCACGACACAGAGGAACCTGATTCATAATTGCAGCACCGTCAACAAGCCAACCGATGGCGCCAATATCGGCCCAGGTTAGAGTAGGATAATTGAAGATGGAAGAATATTTTGCTTTACCTGCGTGTAATTGTGCGATGGTTTCTTCACGCGTGATGCCCAGGGTTTCTGTTGCTGAATAAAGATAAAGTCCATGACCGGCTTCATCCTGAACTTTTGCAATCAGCGTTGCTTTGCGCCTCAATGAAGGTGCACGCGTAATCCAGTTTCCTTCCGGCAACATGCCCACAATTTCGCTATGTGCATGCTGCGACATCTGACGGATCAACATCTTCCGATATTCATCCGGCATCCAGTCTTTCGGTTCAATGCGAATCTCCTGGTCAATCTTTTGATCAAATATTTCCTGATGGTGATCAGACATATCGCAAATTACGCCATTCTGCATAAAAAGCTAACGGGTGTTAGTTAGTAAGATTTTTTTGGCTTACTGATAACAAAGGTGAAAATGCGCACTATATTTATAATGATTTACGATTCTAAGATTCAACAAAGTTCATGAGAAATAATTTTGCAGTTCCTTCTCTTTTTCTCAGGCTTACACTGGGAATTTCTTATTTATGGTTCGTTGCAGACAGATTTGGATTATTGGGACCCAACGGAAGTCCGCATGTAGGATGGGGAGACTGGCACCATTTCGTTTTGTACGCTTCACAGGTTATGTCTTTTATTCCATCGCGTATGGTTCCTTTTTTTGCCGGTCTTGCAACCCTCGGAGAATTTAGTTGTGGATTGCTATTGGTAACGGGATGTTTTACGAGAATGGCTGCAATAGGCAGTGGACTACTCAGTTTGCTCTTTGCTATTTCAATGGGAATATCTTTTGGAATTGAATCGCCTCTCGGATACTCAGTTTTTACGGTAAGTGCCGCAAGTTTTTTATTGGCAGCTATTCCTTCTTATCGGTGGAGTGTTGACGAGAGACTGTTGAAAAGGAAATGATTGTTACCTGATATCAAAATCAATTGTCAGTTTCTCTGATGCAGGGTGCGACTGGCATGCAAGTATAAAACCCTGTTCAAGTTCTTCGTCAGCGAGTGCATAATTCTGTTCCATAGTAACTTTTCCTTTTACCAGTTTAGCGCGGCAGGTTGCACAAACTCCTGCACGACATGCATAGGGAAGATCTGCTCCGGCCTGAATGGCGGCTTCAAGAATAGTGGGACCGCGAAATGGAATTTGATATTCTGCAGAGATACCATCAAGGCGGATAGTAACCTGACTTTTCTCCCCCGAAGGTTCTTTGTTATCCTGGTCCGTTGATTTCAAATTCGGAAGAGATTCACCGGGGTCGGAAAACAATTCAAAATGAATTCTTTTGTCATTTACATTCTTACTATGTAACCAGTCACGTATCGAAAAAATCATTTGAGCCGGGCCGCAGATTAAATATTCCTGATCGGCGGCCAATGGTAGAATTTGACTAAATATCAATTCACATTTGGCTGCGTTTATTCGTCCTTCAAAAATGGGAGCATCCATTTTTTCGCGACTAAATATATTGATCAATTGAAATTGTTCGGGGTACTCATTTTTTAACGCTAATAAGTCTTCCCTGAAAATAACAGAAGCCCTGTTTTGATTTCCATAAATAAGGGTAAACCTGCTGTCGGGTTCTTCTTCCAATACCGTTTTCAATATGGAGATCACGGGGGTAATACCACTGCCCGCTGCGAACGCCACATAATGTTTATTGTTTGTGTTGCTCAATGGCAGGATAAAATTGCCGGTAGGAGGAAGTACTTCCAACACCTGTGATTTCTCAAAATGCTCATGGGCATAGGAAGAAAATAATCCCTCTTCAGCTTTCTTAATGGCAACACGAAGTTCGTTTTCATGCGGACTGCTGCAAATGGAATAAGATCTTCTTACTTCCATACCGCGAATAGTAGATCGCAATGTAACATTTTGCCCTGCCTGAAATTGAAATTCTTCCTTCCATTCTTCAGGGATACGAAAAGAAACCGACAGGCAGTCTGGCGTTTCATTTCGGATGTCTTCTATTATCAGGGGACGAAAATGTTTTGCCACTTTTATTTCTTTAATCCTTCTATCAGGTATTTCACCATATTATTTTCCAGTACTTCTGCAGGAATGGTTTTCCTTGAACGGTGCCAGGATTCGATGCCACTGATGGCTGAGAGCATGGTAAGAACTGCCACATAGGGTTCAATTGTTTTCACTTCACCACGCTCGATGCCACGGGCAATCAGTTCGGACAGGCTTCGCCGGTAGTTCCTTCGCTGGTTTAAGTAATTTGATAAATAAGGTTCGGGTAAATGTCTCCATTCATGATCTGAGATATACACGAACTCGTATTGATCCATCATCATGCGTATATGAAATCGGATAATCAGCTCCAATTTTTTGAGTATGGTTTCGGGACTTGCCTGTACGGCCTCAAGATGAGAAAGAAAATCGTTGGCTACTTTAAAACAGATTGCCTGAAGTATTTCTGACTTCGACTGAATATGGTTATAAAGACTCGCAGCTTCAACGCCCACGTGTTCAGCCAGGTCGCGCATGGAGGCTGCGCCAAATCCCTTTTCCCGAAAGAGTTTGGATGCTTTCTCGATGATCGTATCTTTTTTACTGCTGTTTTTTTTATTTCTGATCTTAGCCATACGGGGGCCAAAGATATGCAACTAACCAGGTGTGTAAAGAGTCCAGGGGCTAGTGATGATATTTAGTATTTACAGAATCAAGTATTTCAATCAGAGCCGCTTCGTTAAAATGGGGTTTGTATTTATCCACCAGTGCATCGTTTTGAAAAGGTTCATCCTTAAAAGCTTTTTTGACGGCCTTCTCACTCAGTTGAAAACTTTTGTAGTTATTGTTACCAGGATAAATGAGATAATACATGGTAACATCTGAGTAAACATCGTGTTTTACTCCTACTTCGAAATTTCCCTGCGCCTGGTTATTCGAAACGGCGACTTTTGTGATGAATCGTTTGTATAAAGAGTAACCCTTATCAGACTTCATCACATCAACAAGAAAAAAAGAATTGCTTATCGCCGGCACTAATTCAAACCTGTAGGATTTGCCAGTACTGTCAACCAGTTCAAAACTGTTCACTAAATTGACGGTATAATAGGTGAGCTGACCTGAAAGATCTGTAGAAATTAGTGTATTGGTAGTTTTATCATAATTAAAGTACAGTGTTTCTCCTGGCCTGGGTATTGATTGATTTGGTGTGAGCTGCGCTTTACCCGTCATCCAACCTGAAGAAAGGTAAGGGCTTCCGTTTACACTATCGGAATTTATGCGCTTCCCATCCATATCCGTATAGTAACTGGCCAGGGCTGGTACGGCCGGTGTTGGAGGGGCATGTGCCTGGCCTTTCGCGCTGTTAAAAAAATTTAATATGGTGATAATAAAAAAGAGTACTCCGTATTTATGGAGTGAGAAATGGACCATTTTGGAATTGTAATAACGATAGACCATACTACTGCAGATTTTATTTTGCCTGCTTAGTCAGCGCTTGACGCCTGACTAATTCGCCTTATGAAGTTCGTTGTTTTATTAGAATTTTTTTTTATAAAAAGAATGATCATTTGTTAAATTTCCTTTTCCTGCTGAGCTCAAAATCCTGTAGGTTTGCAGCGTTTTACCGGAGTTCCGGATATTTTTCATTTATATCTTATTATGTCACTTATCTGTGTTGGAAGTATGGCATACGATGCCATTGAAACGCCTTTTGGGAAGACGGATCGCATTGTTGGAGGTTCGGCTGTTTACGTTGCGTACGCGGCATCGAATTTCGTGAGGCCCATTAATCTCGTCTCAATTATTGGGAACGATTTTGAGGAATCAGAAATAAAAGCCCTGGAGGCGAAAGATGTTTCCTTTGAAGGAGTTGAAAAAATAAAAGATAAAAAATCCTTTTTCTGGAGTGGCCGTTATCACGTGGATATGAATACCCGTGATACGTTGGTGACAGATCTGAATGTGCTGGCGGATTTTAAACCGGTAATTCCGGAAAGTTTTCAGGAATCAGAATTCCTGATGTTAGGAAATCTCCATCCGGCCACTCAGATCAGCGTGATAAATCAAATGAAAACACGTTGCAAACTGATCGCCATGGATACCATGAATTATTGGATCAGCAGTGCACCGGATGATCTGAAAACGGTATTGGGTATGGTGGATGTTCTCATGGTTAACGATGGAGAAGCGCGGGAACTCACCGGTGAATTTTCCCTTGTAAAAGCGGCACGTAAGATTATGCAGATGGGTCCGAAGTTTTTAATTATAAAGAAAGGCGAACACGGTGCTTTATTATTTCATGCCGATGAAGTTTTCTTCGCACCAGCCCTGCCGCTGGAAGATGTATTCGATCCCACAGGCGCGGGGGATACATTTGCCGGAGGATTCATGGGACATCTTGCTCATACCAAGGATGTCTCTTTTGAAAATATGAAAACAGCGATTATAGTCGGATCAGCAATGGCTTCGTTTTGTGTTGAAAAATTTGGGCCTGAACGACTAAAAGAAATTACAAAACGCGAAATTGATGACCGCATCAGGCAGTTTATAGATCTTGTGAGTTTTGATATCGCGTTAGTTTAATTATGGGTTATGGGTTATGGGTTATGAGTTATGGGTTTATTTTACTCACTAATAATCCATAACTCATATTTGATAACCCATAACCCATAACTCATAATCCATAACTCATTTAACTTTTCTCGCCAATACACAAACAGACAAATTCTTTCTGACGCTTCCATCCAACAGAAATAATTCTGTATATATCAGGTAGTGACCCATTGGAAGAAGATTTTGCTGGTCATCCAGACCATCCCAGCGAAAGATCCCTTCGGTTGCCCATATTTCATTGTTTACCAGCTTGCGAACCATTCTTCCATTTATGTCATAGATAGAGATGCTTCCCGTATAACCTGACTCCGACAGATGATAGTTGATAAAACAGAAGTCGTTATATCCATCCATATCGGGTGAAAATATTTTTGGATCGATGGAGATAAAATGGGTGAACACACTGTCAGTGTTTGACTCCGAATTTTTGTATGAGGGAGTTCCATAGCCTGCAGACGCAGCAGCAGATGTCCAATTCGAAGCAAGGGACGTGGGTAGATCCGAACGTATTCTTTCCAGAGAAACACCACTTTCAGTGGTGAGTAATGGCGATTGCCAGTGATGGTCATAATCAAGTTCATCAAGGATAAGACCCTCGCTGTTGAGAAGTGCCACTTTGCCCATATCATCGGGCATGGAGGGCAAAGAGGAAATGGAAAGAATCTGAGCGCTGTCGGCTTCGGGATAATTTTGAAGAACCCAGGATGGATTTTCAGTTAATAAAAGATATTCTCCCGGAAAAAAATCCCGTTCATCTTTGACCAATGCGGTGGGAGTATTCAGCGAACCATCCGCATTTATTCCTGCGACAAATAATTCAGAACACCCGAGCACCTGGTTGCTGCGATTAAATAATTCCAGATAATCGTAACCATATGGAGGACGGGTTGAAAAGAATTTCATTAAAAATGATATCACCGGCTTTTGCTTTTTTTGGAATTCCCAGTTTGCAAATATTGTTCAATCCAATTTCATCACCGGTACAATCTTCAATCTGTTGCAGCGAGATCGTATAAATTTTTCCCGCTGATATTGGATTTTGTAATCTGATTGACACCTGATCAAAAAAAGGTGCCGTCGTGAATGCGCTATCAGGATTACCGATCCCGTCAGATATCAGGTAATTAAAATTACTGGCACCCGAAGCACTGTCAACAGGTTCGTTAAAAAACAGATTCAGATCTACTGAATCCATTACAACAGCCCGTGAAAGTGAAAGCATTTCTCTATCGGGATTTATAGCGTTTACTGAATTTATATAACCCGGAGTACCTCCTGAATCAGAAATACTGGCTGACCAGTTTTCTTTACCCATACATGACCTTGACGGGTCGATCATTTCAAGGCTCCAGCCACCCTCCGCTTTCAGATCATTTTTAAACCAGCTCTTGTCATATTTTATAGCGTGTATTACTTCACCACGATCAGAACTGATAGAAATTTCACCCGCGTCGTTTATTAACGCAGGAAAGCCGCTTACACCCAATGTTGAGCCAAAAGGACTAAAGGAAGAAACAGAAGCCGATGCGCAAAGGATTAAGAAACTGTCGGACTTCAACACATAATCTGTTTTAATAGTAGCAGTGGTTGTACCGTTACGGATTTTCCAGTTACGAAGGTTAAAATCACTCTTGGAACGATTTTTTATTTCGATGAATTCGCTTTCCGGTAGTCCCCTGGATGGTGTGGGATCCGGAAGAAATTCGTTTATAATTACATCGTAACGATTTTGAGCGGATGAAAACAAGGGTAGTAAAAGACAGAAACAACAAAAAACACAAGCTCTCTGCCACATAAATAATTCAGTTTCTTAAAAATAATTTGGTTTAAAAAAAAGGTAAGGTTACTTTTACGGTTCAAATGAACGTGATTTCAACATATACAATAAAGAACACCAAGAAACTCCTCACCGGGGAAGGTGTCTGACATTTTGTATATTCAAAATAATGAGCCTTCCCACAAGGGGAGGCTTTTTTTATTTATAAATTTTAAAAACCGTAAAAAAAATGAAAGTTGCTGTTGTAGGCGCTACCGGGCTGGTGGGTACTAAAATGCTTGAAGTATTGGCAGAAAGAAATTTCCCTGTTACTGAATTGATTCCTGTCGCATCTGAAAAGTCGATCGGTAAAAAGCTGAAATTTAATAATAAGGAATGGTCCGTGGTGAGTGCAACAGATGCTATCCTTGCAAAACCGGCTATAGCTATTTTTTCTGCAGGAGGCTCAACTTCACTGGAGTGGGCGCCAAAATTTGCAGCAGCAGGTATTACAGTGATCGATAATTCTTCGGCGTGGAGAATGGATCCGTCAAAAAAACTGGTGGTACCTGAATTAAATGCGGATGCACTGACAGCTGCAGATAAAATTATTGCGAATCCAAACTGTTCAACCATTCAGATGGTTGTTGCGTTGAATCCACTTCATTTAAAATATAAAATAAAAAGAATAGTAGTCAGTACCTATCAAAGTGTTACTGGCACGGGTGTAAAAGCTGTAAGTCAGTTGATGAATGAACGTAAGGGAATTCAGGGAGAGATGGCCTACAAATATCCCATCGACCTGAATGTAATTCCGCAGATAGATGTTTTTCTGGACAACGGATATACCAAAGAAGAAATGAAAATGGTGAATGAGACCAGAAAAATTATGCGCGATGATTCGATCCGGGTTACTTCTACAACTGTCAGAATACCTGTAGTGGGTGGCCACAGCGAAGCGGTGAATGTTGAATTTGAAAAAGACTTTGATTTGAAGGACGTGAGATCCCTGCTCGAATCAGCGCCGGGCGTTGTGGTAGTCGATAATCCTGCCAGCCAGGAGTATCCAATGCCTAAAGACGCTCACAACAGGGACGAGGTTTTCGTGGGCAGGATCAGAAGAGATGATACCCAGCCGAATACACTCAATATGTGGATCGTCAGTGACAACCTGCGCAAAGGTGCGGCGACGAATGCAGTTCAGATAGCGGAATACCTTCTCGAAAAAGGACTTATTTAGTTATGGGTTATGGGATATGAGTTATGGGTGATTGCAAATTCATAACTCATAACCCATATCCCATATCCCATAACTAGACCCTGCTCCAATTCTCCCCACTCTTAATCCGGTACATGGTCATTTCACTTACACCGTATTTGTCGGCCAGTTTCTTAATGGTGAGCTGGCGACTACGGCTGGATAGTGTCTTTTTAATCGACCTTACCTGTGCCTCTGTAAGTTTCAGGCCAACAGGTTTTGTGGACTGAATTTTCTTATAGGCCAGTTTAGCCGGGCTTTTCTGCTGGTGCAGGATCATGTCGTCAAGACTTACCCATTTTAAATTCTTTACAGAATTATCTGTCTTATTGTGGTTAAGATGAATGACGAATTTTTGTTTGGGAGATTTTTTCTTAACAAACATTCGCGCTATTTCCCTGTGGAGGTAAAGCGTACCGTTATTTCCGGGTCTGTGCAGGTTTAGCGTTTTGTAACCAGTTGTTACTGATCCATTCAGCAATTTACCGTCTGAATAAATATCTTCATAATAGCTGGCGACACGACCTGTTGAAGACAGCGCATATTTTTTTCGAAGTAGTTTCCAACCTGGAAACATGAGTGGTTTCCAAGTTTCTCCGGGAATCTTTTTTATCATTGGCTTCGGTTTTACTAAAGTTACAAAAAACAAAAGCTAATAAAATACCAAATAAATTAAATGGAGTCCGGCAGGCTTTCAAAAGGATATGGGTGAGTGCCTCATTTAGTTTTTGGGGAACCTATAAATTGAAGAAATTCTTTCTCTGTAAGAATTCGTATAGATGGAATCTTTTTTGCTTTTTCCAGTTTAGATCCTGCATCTTCACCAACAATCAGGTAGTTCAGTTTGCTGCTCACCCCTCCTAAAATTTTTCCACCCTGTGCTTCAACCAGTGCTTCAGCCTCACTTCTTTTTAATTCATTTAGAGTCCCGGTAAATAGAAAGCTTTGAGAAGCAAGACTACCAGTTTCGCTTCTTTCGGACCTGGTATTTCTGAAATTGATACCCAGGTCCTCGAGTTTCGCCAGCATTTTAATATTATCACTGTTTTTAAAAAACTGAACAATGCTACCAGCTACTTTAGGACCTACATCTTCCAGGGCTTCCAGGTCTTCCAGGCTGAACTTTGTGAAATCCATCAGGTAGCTTACAGCTTTTGCAAGTGTCTTGGCTGTTGTTTCACCAACATATCGGATGCCAAGGGCATAAATTACACGATGGAGTGGTTGTTTTTTCGATTCTTCAATGGCTGTTTGAAGATTAAGGATACTTTTTTCTCCAAAACCTTCCATTTCCGCTATTTTTTTAAACGGCAGATGATAAACGCCTGGAACATCTTTCAAAAATCCAAGGTCAAAAAATTTGAGAACGTTTGCAGCCCCAAAACTCCTGATATCCATTGCATCCTTACTTACGAAGTGAATAATCCTTTCTACTACCTGGGCAGGACAATTAATATTTACACATCGTGTTACAGCTTCGTCGGGAACTTTTACAAGTTCATCTCCACAGGCAGGGCAATGAGTGGGAAATACAATCTTCTTTTCCTTGCCGGTACGCAGCTCCGTTAGTGATTTCACGATATATGGGATCACGTCTCCTGCGCGTTCAACAAGCACCGAATCGCCAATGCGCAGATCTTTCTGTTTTACCACATCTTCATTAAAAATTGAAACGGATCCTACAGTCACGCCTCCTATTGGGACTGGCTCAATCTTGGCTACAGGCGTGATACTGCCTGTGCGCCCTACCTGAAATTCCACCTTCAAGAGTTTACTGGTAGCTTGTCTTGCTTTGAACTTAAAAGCAATTGCCCAACGTGGGTGATGGGTCGTCATGCCCATTTTATCCTGCAATGCAAAACTATTCACCTTAATTACCATACCGTCAATTTCATAAGGCAGTTTATCCCGGTCCTTTTCAAAGGACAGGCAATAATCAATTACAGGTTGAATACTTTTAAAGACTTTTTTTTCTTTTTTCGGACTGCGAAAACCAAGATCCCAAAGCATTTCTAAAGAATCGCTGTGTGTGGCTGGCGCTTTTTTAGATCTTGCAGCATGAGCCTGTTCCGCACCCGCCATTTCTCCTTTTTTAATGTTCAGACTCTCGTTGGAAGAGTAGTAACTGATATGATATAAAAACACTTCCAGTTTTCGGCGACCTACTTCTGCCGAATCTTTAATTCGGAGAGAACCTGCGGCGGCATTTCGCGGATTGGCCAATGGGGCCTGGTTTTGTTCCGCAAGTTGTCGGTTGTAGGCCGAAAAATTTTCTTTGTTAATCATTGCCTCACCCCTTATTTCAACCTGGTCAATGCCGTAACGTGAAAAAGCCGCAGACAAAGGAACAGAACGAATTTGCTTAATATTGGTAGTGATTTCATCTCCCTGTACGCCATCTCCCCTTGTAGCACCTCTTACAAGTAGATCATTCTCATAAATAAGAGAAATACTCGCTCCGTCGAATTTTGGTTCAACACAATATTCAAGGGTATCCATTTCAGCCAGTTCCCTCGCTTTACGGTCCCAATCAATTAAGTCGTCGGCATCATATGAATTCTCTAGGGAAAGCATCGGAACCAAATGGTTTACTGTTGGGAAATTCTTTGTCAGTTCCTTAGCTACCCGGCGGGTTGGTGAATCAGGCGTAATGGAATCGGGGTTTTCAGATTCCAGTTTCTCCAGCGACTTATATAATATGTCGTATTCCTTATCTGACAGCAGTGGATCATTCAAGATATAATATCGATGTTCATGAAACTGGAGGACTTTACGAAGTGAATCCAGTTCCTTAAGATTCAGGCCCTTCTGAGCCTGCTTTTGGAGCAGTGACTTGCTAAGATCCTGCAGTTGTCGTGTCTGATCGGGAGAATACATAACTGCTATTTAAAACTTTTTTTTCTAAAAGCCTTATTTGTGGGTGCGTAATTGTCTATACTAGGGAAGTCATAAACAACTAAACGATGACTAAAGGATCACTCTAAGATATATGGTAGAAAGTGTTGCATTCAAAGAGACGGTCATTATAAAGTTTAGAAGATCTGGGTTATATTTAATGCCCTAACCCTGTTACAAATTTAAGAATATGAGTACGGACAAACCGCCAAAGAAAAAAGATATAAAGGCTGTTTTAAAACAACTTCAAAGTGACGGTCTGATCGGCATTTCAGTTGACTGTGTAATTTTTGGATTTGACGAAAATGAACTTAAAGTATTATTAATCAAGTCAGATCTTAAGCAATTTGAAGGAAAGTGGTCCATGCTGGGGGATCTCGTGCATCGGGATGAAAATCTGGATCAGGCTGCTTACCGCGTATTAAAAGAAAGGACGGGCATGGATGACGTTTATCTGGAACAGGTAAAAAGCTTCGGAGAAGTTGAAAGACATCCTGGTGCCAGGGTTGTAACCATTGCGTATTGTTCACTCATTAATATACAGCAACACCGTATACAAAAAACTGACAACGAGCTTCACTGGCATAAACTCAGCGCTGAAATGGGTATGGCTTTTGACCACCAGGTGATATTAAATGTTTGTCACGAGTGGTTACAAAAAAGGGTTCAGGAACATCCCCTGGGATTCAGTCTCCTTCCCCAGAAGTTTTCACTTCGTGAACTACAAAATCTTTACGAAGCCATATTAGGAATCAAACTCGACAGAAGAAATTTCAGAAAGAAATTCTTTTCCATGGATGTGCTTGAGGATACCAATGAGCTGGAATATGATGTTCCTCACCGGCCCGGTAAGCTATACAAATTCAACTATGTAAAATATAAGACCAAGGAAGGAAGGAAATTTATGCGTTTAGACTTCTGACGCAACCCACCTATGCATTGCAGCGTTTAAATGATGTTACCTGTCTAATGGTTATTAAGCTTCACTAGTATTTTTTAGTGCACTACTTTTTTTTAACATTTTTGTTAAATTCTGCATAATTAATGCTATTTTAGCTGCTTAATTGCTTAAACCATTGATTATGACCACAAAACGATTGCTGCTGAAGATTTCATTTCTTCTATTATGTGTAACTTTTACACAATTAGCCTTCTCTCAAACGAAAGTTGTTACAGGTACGATCATTGACGACAAAGGAGCTCCGGTACAAGGGGCATCAGTTACAGTAAAAGGTAGTAATAAAGGTGGGACGACAACGAATGTGCAAGGGGCATTTACATTAACGGTGCCAGCTAACGCAACAACAATCGTTGCCAGTTCTGTTGGGTTTAACAGACAGGAAATAGACATTACGGACAAAAGCGCTGTAAGTATAACCTTAACTACTTCTTCGACTGCTTTGAATGAAGTGGTGGTAACGGGATATGGTACTGCACGTAAAAAAGACCTGACGGGTGCTGTTTCCCAAATTTCTTCAAAAGATTTTACCACGGGTAATCTGGCAAACCCAGCACAGCTGATTGCGGGTAAAGTGCCGGGAGTTGTGGTTACACAACCGGGCGGTGACCCTAACGGGGTATTCACAATCAGGTTAAGAGGTCAGGCTTCCTTATCAGGTGGCCAAACTCCATTAATAGTAGTTGACGGGGTGCCATTAGATGACCCTGCTACTTTTTCTAATATCCCTGCAAGTGATATCGCGTCGATAGATGTCTTAAAAGATGCATCGGCTACGGCGATTTATGGTTCGCGTGGTGCCAATGGAGTAATGATGGTGAATACAAAAAAAGGTGTGTCAGGCAGAACAACTGTAGAATATAATGGTTCAGTGAGCGTGGATCATGTGGCCAAACTATACGACATGGCTGATGCTCCACAATGGAAAGAGGGTTATACTAAATTGCTCACTTCGCAGGGCGCAAGTCCCGGAAAAATTGATTCTTCCATAGCTGGATATGACCATGGAGGTAATACGGACTGGCAGAACGCGCTGTTGCGGACAGCCTATTCAACAAACCAAAACGTTTCCATAACAGGTGGTTCAAATGGTTTTAGCTATCGCGGTTCTGTCAATTATTTTGACAAACAGGGTATCGTAATCAATTCAGGAGCCAAGCAATTGGGATTGCGTTTTACAGCTCAGCAGAAAGCATTAAATGACAGACTTACGATACAATTCGGAATTTTTAATACAAACACTGTTAGGAAATTAACGGACTATAACATATTCTACGAGGCAATAAGCTCTCCCCCAACCTATCCGGTGAAGAACGCTGACGGAACTTATTTTGCTTATAGTGATTTTGCTCTTCAGAACCCGGTTCAGCAACAGGCTGAGGAAACACAGAATGTGACTGAGAATTTTACCATAATTAACGGATTAGCTGATTATGAAATAATACCTGGCCTGAAACTCGGTGTTTTGGGATCTACTTCACAATTTAATTCCCAATATGAATATTTCGAACCCGTTTTTGATGGGGTAGGAAATTCAAATGTGGGTTCAACTGCGACAGGGAATATTGATTCTAAAAAAGGAAATATTCACGTTAACTATGCCAAAAGCTGGGACAAAAGTAATTTCACATTTACCGGTGTTTACGAGTATAATCTTTTTGAAAATAATCAAAACGGAGCGGTTGCTTCGAATCTCCTGCTGAATTCAATCGGCGCGTGGAACCTGCAATCTGCCCCTCAGGCTTATCAGCATACTTACTCTGAAAGAGATGAGTCTATGTTGATTTCCTATATCGGCAGGGCCACTTACAATTGGGATCAAAAATACTTCCTGACGGCTAGCATTCGTGACGATGGTTCATCAAAATTCGGTCAAAATAACGCCTGGGGTTTGTTTCCATCGGCGTCTGCGGCCTGGAGAATCAGCAACGAGCCATTCCTGAAAAATGTTACCTGGCTGAATGAATTGAAAATAAACGCAGGTTGGGGTAAGACCGGTAATCAGGATGCTATCGGACCTTATTCAAAATTGGAACTTTATAGCAACGTTGGATCTTATTACAACGCTTCTTCCGGACTTTGGCTTACAGAGTACGGCCCGTCTCAAAACGCAAATCCAAACCTTCAATGGGAAGTTAGAACAGGTAAGAATATCGGATTCGACTTTGGTCTTTTTCAAAATCGTCTGACCGGTGCGTTTAATTATTTTAACGACAACACTACCAAATTACTTTATGACTATACCATTCCATTCCCAAGTCCTGGCGCTGTAGTAAATACATTACTGGCTAATGTGGGAGAAATGACGAATAAGGGTTATGAATTCAATATGAATTATCTGCTTATCCAGTCAAAAGATTTCAGTTTTACTTTGGGCGGTCAAATCAGTTCAGTGGTTACAAGAATCACGAGCCTTGCGGGTAATTTTAGTAATGGTGTTTCTAACTATTCTCTGGCTACAGACCAGGTTGCGGAAGGAAGTGCGGAAGGCAGGGGTTTGAGTACTGCTCCGATTACCTACCTGAAAGTTGGTTATACTCCCTATGTTTTCTATATGCCTCATTACGTAGGACTAAATAGTGCCGGGCAGGAAATGTATGATTCGGCAAAAGGAGGTACTACTACAAATGTTTTGAAGGCTACCAATTATTATACAGATCCGGCTCCAAAATTCAACTACGGAATCAACCTGGCTTTTACGTATAAAGCCTGGGGCCTGAATACATTCTTAAGAGGTATATCCGGTGCGAAATTGTTTAACAATACCAGAATGGTATTGGATAATTTAAACAGGTTTGGTGGAAACAACGGAACTGTTGAAGCATTATCAAATGGTATTTTAAATGGTCCACAGGCTTCGGATCATTGGCTTGAAAATGCATCCTACCTGCGTATGGACAATCTTAATTTATCGTATACGTTTAAAACAACTGGTCAGATACAGCATCTCCAGGTTTATTTTGCTGCGAATAATGTGTTTGTCATAACCAAATACCAAGGACTTGATCCTGAAGTACGAGTTGCGTCTGGTTCAACAAATGCACTGCAAAATGCTTTGGGATCTGCAGGTGTCGCGAATAGTTTTTCACAGGGTGGTGCAACCGGAAATCAGCAATATATAGATGCAGCTTATTCCGGTGATGGTTATTATCCTAAAACTCGTTCATACACAATTGGAGTAAACGTAACTTTTAGATAAACAGATTTATTATATCAAATTAAGAATCAATTATTATGAAAATAAATAAAAACAACAGGTTCCTGGTCATCACAGGCTTGAGTCTGTTAGCAACGATGTCATGTACAAAGTTGCAAACAAATGTGTATAGTGTAATCCCTGCCACTTCCTATTGGCAGACTCCTGGAGAAGTTGCGGCGGGTGTTGCCCCTGCTTATTCTAACTTTAATAGTTTGTCGCAAATTGGCGGCGATTTCGCAAATATGATCGAAGGAGTTACCGATGAGATGGTTGTTCCTACAAGGGGTAATGACTGGGGAGATGCCGGACACTGGAACGCTCTATGGTTCCATACTTATGAACCCACTAATACCAACTGGGATAATGGCTGGAAAGACGTATTTGGAGGTATCAGTAAGTGTAACCTGATCATAACTTCAGTAAACGGTTTAAATCCCGCGCCTCCCAGTTTACCGGCTATCCTTGCCCAGGTGAAAACGATCAGGGCATATTACTATTATCTGGCAATGAGCATATTTGGTAACGTTCCGATTGTTACGGATACAACTACCAGCAGCACACCTGCAACAGCAAAAAGATCTGACGTATATAATTTTATGGTTAATGACCTTACTACAAGTTTACCACTTCTTACAACTGAAGTAAGTGCTAATACCTATGGTCAGGTAACGAGATACTTTGCGTTTGCACTGTTGGCGAGGCTTTACATGAACGCGATTGTATTTACGGGTACTACCGGAACAGCTTACACAGCCGGAACTCCAAATTACCAGATGGCTATTAATTATGCTGATTCTGTAATTGCGGGACCCTATTCTTTGATGAGTGATTATTTTGACAATTTTGCGCCAACAAATGGCCCTTCCAGCACAGAGAATATTTTCGCATTCCCATGTGATCATATCAATAACAAATCCAACGATTGGGAAAATTCCATTTTGCACTATCAGAGCTATTTGGCTTTTGGAATGCAAACAGGAAATAATCTATGGAATGGATTCTGCGCCCAGGCAGATTTCTACAGCAATTTTGATACGACGTCTACTTATTCTGCGAGTGGTTCATATATTTTAAGAAACTACAATGATATGCGTTCCGGTCAGTGGTTAATTGGTCAGCAGTTCAAAGGAACATACAATTATCCACCTTATCAGAATGTACCTGTTTCAGGTCCGGCTGCTCAATTACGTAATAGATGCGGGTACTAGTGCAAATCTGGCTTTCAATCCAAATTTCACTTTGTTCTCCGATGCTACTCCTGCAGGTCGCGTAGCGGGTATCAGAAATATTAAATATTTCCCTGCTGCTTCTTCGGGACAAAATGGCCAGGACATGGATAATGACTTTGTTATTTTCCGTCTTGCAGAAATGTATCTGATCAAGGCTGAAGCTGAATTAAGATCGGGAACGGTGATGCAGCAGATGCGCCTGGCCATGGTGAATGCATTAAGAACAAGGGCTTATGGAAATGCTTCGCATAATCTGGCAGGACCCTTAACTCTTACAACACTTCTGGCTGAAAAAGGAAGAGAAATGGCCTTCGAAGGTGTAAGAAGAGATGATCTGATCAGATACCAGGTTTCCGGTGACGGTCCTTTATTTAAGGCTGCACGTACAGTAGGTGCTAAACCTCAGGACGCTGATGACCACCTTATCGTGTTTCCAATTCCATCATTGGAAATAACAGCAAACCCAAATCTGGCTCAAAATCCAGGCTATTAACAGAATTAGTTAATTGCTTAGTTTTATATTTTCTTGAAAGAAGTAGTGAACTTTACACTACTTCTTTTTTTTAGGTAGTATCGCAACTTTATGAATCGAGGATTATTTCAGTTAGCCTGTCTATTTATTATTATTTTCTGCCAATGTAATCGGGTAAATACAAAAGAATTTAAAACAGAGGATGCCTTGTTTCAATTAATGCCTTCCAATGGGACAGGCGTTACTTTTATAAACGATGTTTCAGGCACTAAGGATTTCAACGTATTCAAATACCGCAATTTTTATAATGGAGGAGGGGTCGCCATCGGAGATGTGAACAACGACGGGAAGCCGGATATTTTTTTTACTTCCAACGAAGGAAGTTGTAAGCTTTATATCAATAAAGGAAACTGGAAGTTTGAAGATGTAACAGATAAAGCAGGTCTGAGAGGAATCCACAAATGGCACACAGGAGTGACCATGGTAGATATCAATGGCGACGGGTGGCTGGATATTTACATTTGTAACAGTGGCGAGGTTAAAGGAGATGACCGGGCCAATGAATTATACATCAACCAGAAAGATGGAACATTCAAAGAAATGGCCCATGAATATGGCTTGGACGACAAGGGGTATTCAACACAGGCTGTATTTTTTGATTACGATCATGATGGTGATCTGGATTGTTTCATTCTGAATAACAGTTATCGGCCCATTGAGAGTTTTGGATATAACCGCAACCTTCGCAACATCAGAAATTTTAATGGCGGACAAAGGC
This sequence comes from uncultured Bacteroidota bacterium, assembly GCA_963757315.1. GTDB lineage: Bacteria > Bacteroidota > Bacteroidia > Chitinophagales > Chitinophagaceae > Puia. Next base: position 177,551 of record CAVWRD010000002.1, read on the forward strand.
TTTACAGAAACGACAACGGACACTTCACCGATGTGAGTGAACAGGCACATATTTATGGAAGCGAAATAGGTTTTGGTCTGGGTGTCACAGTTGGCGATCTCAATAACGATGGTTGGGATGACATGTACGTTTCCAATGATTTTTTCGAAAAGGATTACGTTTATATCAACCAGCGGGATGGCACTTTCAAAGAAGTAAGTAATGATGCGTTGGGACATATGAGCTATGCGTCTATGGGCTCTGATATGACCGATATCAATAACGACGGCTGGCTTGGATGTATTTACTACAGATATGCTTCCGGAAGGAGATCAAAGATTAAAGACTACCACAAAATTTGATGACTACAACGTTTACAATGCCAAACTGAAAAATGATTTTCATCATCAGTTCTCGGCTAATTGTCTGCAGTTGAATAATGGAGATGGTACTTTCAGTGAGATAGCCTGCATGGCAGGTGTAGAAGCAACAGACTGGAGCTGGGGTGCTTTAAGTTTTGACTTCAACAATGATGGCTGGAAGGATTTGTTTGTAAGTAATGGCATCAGCAAGGATCTCACTAACCAGGATTTTCTCGATTATTTCAGCAGCGATGAAGCAAAAAAAGAAGTAAGCGGTGGCGGTTTTGATTACAAGAATTTCCTGGATAAAATGTCTTCCACTCCCATTCCGAATTACGGATTTATAAACCAGAAAGATTTAAGTTTTAAAAATCAGTCAGACAGAACTGGGATTCGGTACGCCAAGTTTCAGCAACGGGGCGGCATATGGGGACTTAGACGGAGATGGTGATTTGGATCTTGTTGTAAACAATGAGAACGGCGAAGCGTTTGTTTACAGAAATATGACGTCGGAAAAATTGCATGCTCATTATCTGAAAATAAAACTGCAGGGAAATCCTCCCAATAATTTGGGATACGGGACAAGAGTAACTATTTTTTCGAATGGCATGAAACAGATATTGGAACAAATGCCGAGTCGCGGTTTTGAAAGTTCAGTGGATCCCGTACTTAATTTCGGATTAGGGGATGCAAAAAAAATAGACAGTCTGGAAATTTGCTGGCCCGATTTGAAGACAGAAAGACTTACCGATATCGCCGTAGATACTACTATTACCCTCTTCCAAAAAAATGCGAATGGTATTTTTAAAGCAGCCACTATTCCTGTTAAGCTATTTCAAAACATTACAGCCTCGGTTATTTCCGGAAATATTGAGCACAAGGAAAATCCCTTTATAGACTTTGATAAAGAACGGCTCATTCCAAAAATGCTTTCTACTGAAGGGCCAAAAATTGCTATTGGAGATGTAAACGGGGATGGCCTGGCCGACTTTTACATGGGAGCATCCTTTGGTGATACAGCAAAAATATTTATCCAGCAGCCCAACGGAAATTTTATCCAAAAACCTGAGCCGGCATTTATGCAGGACAGGGAATATGAAAGCATAGGTGCTGAGTTCTTCGACGCTGATGGGGATGGTGATCTGGATCTGGTAGTAACTTCCGGAGGTAACCAGGCACCACTGGGATCTCTCTCTTCAATGCCCCGCCTATATATAAATGATGGGAAAGGAAATTTCACCCGCGCAGTGAGGGGCTGGCCAACTATTTATTTAAATGCATCCTGCGTTAGTATCTGCGATTATGATGGAGACGGTCTGGACGATATTTTTATCGGGGCGAGAAGTATTCCGGGTTCCTATGGTATCAGTCCTCAGAGTAAATTATTGCATAATAAAGGTCATGGGATTTTTGAGGATGTCACAAATAAGATTGCTCCGGTGCTTTCTGCTCTTGGGATGGTAACCGATGCACGTTGGGTTGATATTGATGGTGACGGTAAAAAAGAGTTGATCGTTGTAGGCGATTGGATGCCTGTAACAATTTTGAAATATCAGAACGGACTTTTGGAAAAGACCGGGGAGGTTGCCGGTTCTTCCGGATGGTGGAATTGCCTTTCCATCGCTGATATTAACGGTGACGGCTACCCCGATCTGATAGCAGGTAACAATGGCACCAATTCCAAAATCAGAGCCGACAGTAGTCATCCTGCAAGGTTATTTGTCGATGATTTTGACAAAAACGGGCAAACAGATTGCATTGCTGCATACTACAAAACGGATGGAAAATCTTATCCTTTCAATCTTCGAAGCGATTTGGTGGGCCAGTTACCCTATCTGAAAAAGAAGTTTTTAAAATACAGGGATTTTGCAGGTAAGACAATAGACGAGGTTTTTACTGAAGATGAATTAAATCATGCGTTGAAGCTGACTGTTCAGCAAACCAAATCCTGTGTGTTCTATAACGACGGCAAAGGGAATTTCAAAATGGAAGCTCTGCCTCAAATGGCGCAAATTTCTCCTGTATTTGGAATATTGGTAGCGGATTTAAATGGAGATGGTATAAAAGATATTTTTCTTGGCGGGAATTTTTATGGGTTAAAGCCCGAAGTGGGTCGTTACGACGCCAGTTATGGTGTTACACTTCTGGGTACAACAACGCACGGTTTTGATTATTTAAAACCCGATATGAGCGGCTTGTTTATTAAGGGAGAAGTTCGTGACGTAAAGGAAATACCAACAAAGGAGGGCAGTTACATCTTGATGGCCCGAAACAACGACACATTACAGATATTTAAAAAGAATATGAGTCATAGATTTGAAACGATAGCCTCAAAAATGTCGTATATTCATTAGGTACTGAAACTTATATTGGAAGTTATGAGGATGGGAAAATTGATACTGAGTATAACCCTGGCGGGCAGTATGTTACTTTTTATAACCTGTAAGAAGGTAAATACTGTATACCAGCCAGCACTCGTAGATTCGTCCCGCATTTCTGTTACCAATGCGTCTCCCAGTATTTCGGATCTCCAGTTTTATGTGAATAACCAACTCGTTTCTTTGCCTAACTCTCCATTGTCCTATGGACAAACTGCATATGCGTTTTACATCAATGATGCTAATCCCTATCGTCCCGACACAACTTTACTTCCCTATATGAATATTGCCACCGGATACCAGCAATTGGGATTTGGAACGCATAGAAACGGTGACATATATAGTAATTTGAATGACGAATTTCAACCGGGGAACAGCTATTCAGTATTTGTTACCGATACTTTAAAACACGGCCAGCTAACGACCGTTTTTTTGCACGACTATATCGGAAAAATGGATTCGACCCATGGTCAGTTCAGATTTATCAACCTGTCACCCGATGCTCCACCACTTGATTTATGGGCATACCTGGATGCCGGTCCAAATGGAATTAAAGTATCTGCCAATTGCGGCTATTTACCAAACGACTTTAATTCTTTTGTGAATGCACAAACATTCTCTCCAATAGTGGCCGGTCCTTATTTTTTTATTGCAACTGAAGCAGGAACTTCAAATATTGTTTTAGAAGGGCAACTCTATATTCCTCCTGAAAACGTAGTCACTATCTATACCAAGGGATATGTTGGCGGGGTTGGAAACAATGCAATAGATGTTGGAGTTATCCAGTATCAGCCATAATATTTTCAATAAATCATTTCTTTTATTTTTTAGAACACAGGATAATTCAGTTCAATTTTGATGAATGAACTATCCGAAGCTGGAATTGAATCATTCAAATATCTTTCAAAAGATTCGGCTGGAACTGAAAGGGCATGATCCGACAAATACTTTGACATTGCGAGATAAATAGTTTTTCTGTCATGAAACAGACCTTCGTAATTACCGGTAAGCACATTGCCCCTTGCCGGAAGTGCCAGGCAGGTAATTTCTTTTTCAGACGGCCCCTCTTTATTTACAGGAACACCAATAGTTAACTGAATAGAATCTTCAGATATCGGAATGTAGGAAATGGAAACATGATCCGTTTTTACCAGGTTGTGATCACTGACATATTGCAGTAAATTCTGATAACCGTATTTAATTTTAAGAAAAACTTCGGTCTTTTTAATTTTGAAAACGCTGCTGGCTATCACCGAATCTCTGATTTTGCTCATCTGGATATCAAATCCATAAAACAATTTCGGATCTTCCAGATAGTTTTTAAGTCCGTTAATTGCATTTTCACCTGCTTTATTTCTGCCAAACAATGTAAATAATAAAGGATTTCGTTTCACAACATCAATTTTCAACCTTCCCGGGGTGTCAGAAGACAGAAAAGTAAATGCATATATGTCCACCCAATGGCTGTTTTCTTCTCTTACCTGGTAAGACATGGGGGTAATAGCGCGAATAATATATTTCCTGTCTGGAATTTCGATCGTGAAAGTCTTATCAGAAGAATCTTTTGTAAGGCTATAACGATCGGGAGAATTATTGAAAGACCTTTTTATTTCGGGGTACCAGTTTTTCCAATTGGATATTTTGATAATCTGCGGAACGGTATTATCAAAACTGGCAGTAATGTTAATAGTGGTTTTTTGGGTAATAGGGAGGGCCAAAACAATCGAAAGGATAATGACTGCGATTAAAATGGAAGCAACACGTTTTTTCATTTCTCAAATATAATTTTAAATACCAAAGGGAATTAAATATTGAATAATTTGTGCGGGTTATGATTCGATACTATTCTGTTCCCCTTTCTGTTTTCCTGCTGATTTCCGGCGTCATACTGATGAGTGGTTGCAAACAAAAATCTTCTTTACCTTATTTATTTGAATTGAAGGATGATCAAAGCACGGGACTTCATTTCGAGAATAAATTAACTCCCACGCAAAGTTTCAATGTATTCGATTACATGTATTTCTTCAACGGTGCCGGCGTAGGTGCAGGTGATTTCAATAACGATGGTAAAATAGATATTTTTTTTGCTGCCAGTCAGGGGGATAATCAGTTATATCTAAACCAGGGAGGTCTTCAGTTTAAGGATGTAACCAGGGAAGCCATGATTCCCCAGGATGGTGGATGGTCAACAGGGGTATCGGTAGTTGATATTAACAATGACGGATTGCTTGACATATACATTTGTCGTGTTGGTCACTATGAATTGTTGCAGAGTAAGAATCAGCTGCTCATCTGTCAGGGTATTGACAAAAACGGAGTGCCTTTTTATAAAGATGAAGCAAAAGAATATGGTTTGGATTTTTCCGGTTTTAGTACCCAGGCAGTTTTCTTTGATTATGATGGAGACGGGGACCTGGATATGTATTTATTAAATCATTCCATCCATCAAAATGGAACATATGGCGTAAGAAGCGATCTCTTAAATAAGGAAGTAACGGGTTCCGGAGATCATATCTATCGTAATGACGGCAATGGTCATTTTACGGATGTAACTAAGGAGACAGGCATCAATAGTTCTATACTTGGTTATGGTCTCGGTATAACAGTGGCTGATATCGATATGGACGGTTATCCGGATATCTACATCGGGAATGATTTTCACGAGAACGATTACATGTATATCAATCAGCGTAACGGGACTTTTAAAGATGAACTTGACAACAAGCTGATGCATACCAGCAGGTATACAATGGGAGTCGATATTGCAGATGCAAATAATGACGGATTTCCTGAAATCATGTCGATGGATATGCTGCCATATGACCCTTATATCTTGAAGAGATCCGAAGGAGAAGACAGTTATGATATTTTCAATCTCAAGCTAAGTCTCGGGTTTAATCATCAATACACAAGGAATAATCTGCAATTGAACAGGCGAAACGGCATGTTCAGTGAAATCGGACTGTATGCAGGAGTTGCAGCGACAGACTGGTCCTGGTCGCCCTTGTGGTTCGATTTTGATAACGACGGAGTGAAAGATTTATTCATCTCAAACGGGATCCCACGACGGATGAATGATATTGACTTTATCAACTTTATATCCAACCAGGAAATTCAGGAGAAAATGAGGTCTCCAAATAGTGATCAGAAAGATCTTGATCTCATTGACCGGTCACCGCAGATAAAAATTCCCAACAAATTTTTTAAGAATAGCAATGAAATGCAGTTTACAGATCTGGGCAAGCAGATTGGTAATGATAAAAATACTTATTCTAACGGAGCCGTTTATGCGGATTTTGACAACGACGGGGATCTGGATGTAGTGGTAAATAATATTGACGATGCAGCCATGTTATATGAAAATAAAAGTGCCGACAATAAAGCCAGTGCGTTTGTTGAAATAAAACTGAAGGGATCCTCTCAAAATATCAATGCATTGGGCTCCAAAATAATTTTATATGCTAATGGCGGGATAAGAACTTATGAAAAATATCCGGTGAGAGGTTTTTTATCAAGCTCTGAAATACCCGTACATATCGGGTTGGAAAATACAAAAGTCGATTCTGCTTTTCTTATCTGGCCCGATAACAGTTACCAGACTATTGAGCTCAAACCTCTGGATACCACGATTACTTTCAACTACCAGAAGGGATTGCCGAAATTTGATTATGATAAACTTAAAAATTACAGAAAAAATAAGACTGAGCCTGTCGAAGATATCACAGCTAAAACCAATATTTTATATAAGCACAAGGAAAATCCGTTTAATGAATTCGACCGCGAGCCTTTATTACCTCATATGCTGTCAACAGAAGGGCCCGCACTTTCAGTTGCAGATTTTAACCACGACGGTTTAGACGATATATTCATCGGTGCATCAAAGAATGGAAAGAGTGCGGTGTTTCTCCAGCAGAAATCGGGCAAATTTCTGAAAACCGTACAGCCAGGATTTGAAACAGACACCACTTATGAATACACGGCTTCCTGTGTGGCCGACGTAAATAATGATGGGTACCCCGACCTGATAACGGCAAACGGAGGCAATGAATTTTATGGTAAAGATGAGCGCCTTCGCCCAAGGATTTTTTTGAATAATGGGAACGGAATATTCAATCGTGACCAATCCGCTTTTGACAGTCTCTTTATAAATGCGACAACAATTGTATCCACGGACTTCAATAGAGATGGATTTCCTGATTTGTTTATTGGAGGAAGGTCTGTTCCTTCCAAATATGGAGAGGTCCCACGGTCATATCTTCTGTTGAATAACGGAAGGGGAAAATTCAGTGATGTGACGTGATAAACTGGCTCCCGGTCTTTCAAATATTGGCTTTGTTACAAACGCAATTTGGTACGATATTGATCAGGACGGACAAAAAGATTTGATCATCTCGCTGGAATGGGGCGGCATCATAGCATTCATTAATCACAATGGATCTTTTACAAAAAAAGAACTGACAGATAAAAAAGGCTGGTGGAATTTTATTCTGCCGGTCGACCTGAATCGCGATGGTAAAATCGATCTTGTTGTCGGTAATCTGGGATTGAACAGCCGCTTAAAAGCTTCGAAGAAAGAACCTGTAAGACTTTACTACTATGACTTTGACGGGAATGGTAAAAAGGATCAGATCTTATCTTACTATGTGGATGGCCGCGAATTGCCTTTTGCAAATAAAGATGAACTGCAAAAGCAAATGCCAAGTATGAACAAGAAATTTCTGTACGCTGCAGACTTCGCGAAAGCGGGATTTACAGATATTTTTCCGAGAGATGAACTGGATAAAGCGGATGTTTTTACTGCTGATTATTTCTCGAACGCAGTTTTAATGAACGAGGGTAATTTAAAATTTGATCTGGTTCCTTTACCCTGGCAGGCGCAATTGACTTCCTATCGTGACGCAGTTGTGGTGGACGTGAATCACGATAGCCTGCCCGATATTTTACTGGTAGGTAATTATTATGAAAATAATATTCAGATGGGTAGGTATGATGCAGACTTCGGTACTCTTCTCTTAAATCATGGTGATGGAAGTTTTGACACAGAAAACCTGAACGGACTTCAGATAAAAGGTCAGGTAAGGCATATTGATAAATTAAAAATAGCAGGTAAAGAAGCATTCATCCTCGCACGGAATAACGACAGTACAATGGTGATTCAATTCAAAAATTGACTCTCAAACGTCCATAAACCGCTTACTTTCACCGTCAAATAGGTGAACGATTAAATTTCTAGTCAAAATATTTATTGATAATCAATCTTTTACAAAGGTATCTTCAAATATTTACCCTCGAAACTTTGGGAATAAGCAATCAATCCCCGTACCTTTGCCGTCCTTTAAATTAGCTGTCGGGATAGCGACAGTAAATCAAAAATTGAACTATGAGCAAATTACATTTCACCACAAAACATGCGAACGAGGCTACCGTGCAACGTGATTGGTACGTTGTTGATGGTACTAATCAAACCGTTGGCCGTATGTGCGCGCGTATAGCAGCTATACTTCGCGGCAAGAATAAAGTTTATTATACCCCACACGTCGACTGCGGCGATTTTGTAATCGTTACCAATGCAGATAAAGTAGTGTTTTCGGGAAATAAACTGGAAGATAAGATATACATCAACTTTTCAGGTTACCCAGGTGGTAAAAAAGAAGAGACAGCGAAAAACCTGTTGAGACGCAGACCTGAAGCCGTACTTGAAAGAGCCGTTAAGGGAATGCTTCCAAAAAATAAACTTGGACGTAAAATGTTCAAGAAATTATTTGTTTATACCGGAACTGCGCATCCTCACGGTGCACAGCAACCGAAAGAACTAAAATTTTAAAGGTAAAAATTTGAACCTTATTTATCGGTGATACAGATCCGGCAAATGAATTTCAAAATTTCAAATTTTCAAATTTCTCATTGTAATGGAAAAACAAAAACTTGCCACAGGAAGAAGGAAAGAAGCAGTAACACGCATTTTTCTCACGAGGGGCAGCGGAAAAATAACTATCAACGATAAAGATTACAAGGAATATTTCTCTCTGGCTTATTTGCAGAACCAGGTAGATCTGCCGTTAAAAACGATCGAGTCTGTTGATAAATTCGACATACAGGTCAACGCAACAGGCGGTGGTATCAAGGGTCAGGCGGAAGCCTGCAAACTGGGAATTGCCAGAGCCCTGCTGGAAGTAAATCCTGAATTTCGTCCGGCTCTTAAAGCCGCTGGTCTGCTTCGTCGTGATCCAAGATCCGTGGAGCGCAAGAAACCAGGACGCAAGAAAGCAAGAAGAAGCTTCCAGTTCAGCAAACGTTAATCATTATTCAAATCAGATGAAGCCCCGGTATCAGATCCGGGCTCAAAGTTTAATCATATGGAACAGAATACTTCACTTCAGCAACAGTTATTGGAAGCCGGTGTGCATTTCGGTCACCTGAAGAAAAAATGGAACCCTAAAATGTTGCCATACATCTTCGCGGAGAAGAAAGGCATCCACATTATTGACCTGAATAAAACTACGGAAAGTCTCCAGGAAGCCTCCGCGGCTTTAAAGCAGATTGCAAAATCCGGTAAGAAGATCATGTTTGTCGGCACTAAAAAGCAGGCAAAAGAGATTGTTACTGAATGTGCAAAAAGAGTTACCATGCCATTTGTTACTGAACGCTGGCTGGGCGGAATGCTAACAAATTTTAATACTGTCCGTAAGAGTGTAAAGAAGATGCAGAGTATTGAAAAAATGCTGACAGACGGAACTTTCGACAGTATTACAAAAAAGGAACGTCTTACGCTTGCACGCGACAAAGACAAGATGGAAAAAGTATTAGGTGGTATTGCACAACTGGGCCGCGTACCTGCTGCGCTTTTTCTGATCGACATCGGCCATGAGCATATTGCATTGGCTGAAGCAAAAAAACTTGGCATTACCACTTTTGGTATGGTCGATACGAATTCTGATCCCAATAAAGTCGACTTCGCTATTCCTTCCAATGATGATGCAACGAAATCTATCGCCATCATCGTAAACTATATTTCAGCAGCAATTGCTGAAGGTCTTGCGGAAAGACAAGCTGCTAAAGACGACGATGTAGAAGAGGTAACGAGTGATGAAAATGAAAAGAGGGCTGCACGTATTCAGGCAGAAGCTGAGGTTGAAGCAGGTCGTGGAAGAGGAGAAAAAACTGCCAGGACTCCCGGAGCACCAAAAAGACGCGTTCCCAATACGGGCCGTCGTACAGGAGCGAGATAAGCCTAAAGCTTAAAGCCTAAAGCCCAAAGCTTAAGGCAAAAGATATGGGATCCTATTCCATAAACTAAATTTAATTACATGTCAACAACTACTACTATTACAGCAGCTGAAATCAACAAGCTTCGCCAGGTAACCGGTGCGGGTATGATGGATTGTCGTAAAGCTCTTGTCGAAAGCGACGGGGATTTTGAAAAGGCAATCGATTATTTAAGAAAGAAGGGCCAGAAAGTTGCCGCCTTGCGCAGCGACCGTGAAGCAAAAGAAGGAGTGATTATAGCGAAGACTACTGATGACCATAAAACCGGTCTGATCATAACACTCGCATGTGAAACAGATTTTGTAGCGAAGAATGCTGAATTTGTAGCTTTCGCGCAGAGCATCATGCAGGTGGCTATCAAAAATCAGGTGAAAACACTGGATGAGCTGCAAGCCTCCAAACTTGATAACGTAACGGTTGCAGATAAAATAAATGACCAGGTAGCGAAGATTGGTGAAAAAATTCAACTGACGCGCTTTGAAAGAATAGATGCCGAAGGAGTTTCTTCATATATACATGGTTCCTACAGGATGGGTGTTCTTGTAGGGTTAAATAAAAATTCCGCGTCTGCACTTGAAGCCGGAAGAGAAGTTGCCATGCAGATTGCAGCAATGAATCCTGTTGCGGTTGATCAGGATGCAGTTTCTCCAGAAATGATTGAAAGGGAAAAGGCAATTGTAACCGACCAAATAAGAAATGATCCAAAGATGGCGGGCAAACCAAATGAAATGATTGAAAAAATAGCTCTTGGAAAACTGAACGCTTTCTTTAAAGAGAATACTTTAACAGCTCAGGCTTTTGTAAAAGATCCTGCAAAAACTGTAGCTGAACATTTGAAATCTGTAGACCCCGGATTAAAAGTAATCCAATTCAAAAGAGTTCAATTAGGCTAATTAATTTTCCCCCCGCTTCAACGGGGGGATTTTTTTTGGTGAAGTGTGAGAGTGTGAGAATGTGAGAGTGTGAGAATGTGGAGTTCAGTCAACGGTCATCGGTTATCGGTTAACGGTCATCGAACTAAGGCGCGAGTCTTTCAATTTCATATTTTTCAGATTATTATTCTTTCTTTGCATAACTCAAACTAATCTATGCTTCCGAAATATACCCGTGTACTCTTGAAATTATCTGGCGAGGCCCTGATGGGAGACAAAAATTTCGGTTTTGACAATGCTGTGATAGCCCAATATGCGGCTGATATCAAAACAATTGTGGATTTGGGTGTTCAGGTGGCCATAGTTATAGGTGGAGGTAATATTTATCGCGGAATGAATGAGAAGGAAACAGGAATTGAAAGGGCGCATGGAGATTATATGGGTATGCTTGCTACTGTGATCAATGGGATGGCGATGCAGGCTGGCCTCGAAAAAATTGGAGTCTTCACACGCCTCCAAAGTGCCATTAAAATGGAACAGATTGCCGAACCATATATTAGGAGAAGGGCGATAAGACACCTGGAAAAAGGCAGGGTCGTCATTTTCGGGGCAGGTACAGGCAATCCTTATTTTACCACCGATACCGCCGGTTCCCTGAGGGCTATAGAAATAACAGCTGATGTGATTTTAAAGGGAACAAGGGTAGATGGTATCTATACGGCAGACCCTGAAAAGGACAAAAACGCAAAAAAATATAGTACCATGACTTATCAGGAATGCATTACAGGCAATCTTAAAGTGATGGATATGACCGCTTTTACCCTTTGCATGGAAAATAATCTGCCTATTATCGTTTTTGATATGAATAAGCCGGGAAATCTCAAAAGGGTAATTACTGGAGATCAGGTTGGTACGCTCGTTACCGCTTAGCTGCGTATTTATACTTTAAATTCAGGGCCAGTTTGCAATTATGCGTGGTAATTACTATTTTGTAACGCTGAAAATCACCACTTTCCACAATCCTCCTTCCCTCAATCCGATATCCCTTCAATCACCAGTCCTGGTCTACAGGAAATCCTTTGTTCTGAGTACCAGACAATATGAAGACATTGCCCCTAATACTCGGTTATACATTAACGGTAAGACTACCCGAAATAATCATATTTCTTTTTGGTGCACTCATTTTGGGATACACCATACATTATTTCTGGACAACCAGAAATTCTATCCGCATTCAAAAACCGGTTGCAGACGAAGGCATTAACGATAATGACAACTGGAAGTTGAAGTACTACACGGATATGGAAATCCAGGAAAAAACGCTGCAGCAACTTCGCGATCGTCTTTCGGAATCAGAAGAAAACGAAAAGATTTACCACCAGGAATCAGATGAGTTGAGAGAAGAGTTAGGACTCCTGAAGGAAAAATATTCCCGAACGGAGGCCATGATTAAACCTCCGACTTTTACAGACGACTATTTACAACAACTGAAGACAGCTCAGGATAATCTTTTTCAATATAATCAGCATATCAGCAAGTTGCTCCAGCAGATTCAAATGCTCAAAGAGTCTGAGAAAAAATACCAGGATCTTCAACAACAACATTCTGTATTGAATGAACAACTGTCAGGTATGTATAAGCAGCTTGCGGAAAAAGATGCCGAGATCAGCCGTATAATGCAGGAGCAAAGACTCGTGCTTGAAATGAATGAGCGAATGGATAAAGCTTACGCAGACTTTACGCAGATGCAGGAAAAACTGCGTAAGCTTGAACAGTATCTCGATCAGCCTCATAGCAAAAGAATAGAATACGAGCAGCTACAGGAATCTTATTTTAAGATCAGTCGTGAGTTCGATGAAGTAAAGGGTAAACAAATGGCACTCTTTGACGAAAACCAACGACTAAGCCGAATTCTGGCAGACACAGAAGACAAATTGAAAGAAGCAAATTTCCAGCGCCAGCTTTACCACAAGAAGATGTTATTCCTGGAGGAGTTAAACCGCGATATGCAGGATGCTTCCGAACAACATAAAAAAATGGAAAGCCAGCTGAGACGAATAAGTGAAATGGAATCATTCCTTTCCCGTACCGCCAGAAAAGATCCACCTTCTGCTTCTACTGGACAGCCGATTATTTGATGACCGATAACCGATGACCGATGACCGTTGACGGTTGACCGATTGCTATATGACGCGGAAAGTATTTTTTCCCAATCCCATACTCCCATACTCCCATATCCATACTTTCTTTTCGTAATTTTATATCATGACTCCGATCTCGGATTTACGAAAAGAATATATTCTCCATAGTTTACACAAAAAAGACGTAGCTGAGAATGCTATGGATCAGTTTGGTCGTTGGTGGCAGGATGCTTTGAAAACCGAAATCAATGAGGCAAATGCTATGACACTGGCTACGGCATCAGCCGACGGGCTTCCATCAGCCAGAATTGTTTTACTCAAAGCGTTTCATAAAGATGGATTTCAGTTCTATACAAATTATGAAAGTTTCAAGGGAAGGCAACTTGCAGAAAATCCGAGAGCATGTCTTGTATTCTTCTGGAAGGAATTGGAGAGGCAGGTTCGAATAACAGGACTCGTAGATAAATTAAGTTCACTCGAAAGCGACGCGTATTTTAATTCAAGACCTGTTGGCAGTCGAATTGGCGCCCTGGCCTCACCACAAAGTGAAGTAATTGAAAGTAGTGTATGGCTTTCTTCGCAGGCGGCCAGATTGGGAAAAAAATATACTGACAAAGATATACCGAGACCTCAAAATTGGGGTGGGTACCTTGTAAAGCCCGTCACCATTGAATTCTGGCAGGGAAGACCAAATCGTCTGCACGACCGGCTCTTGTATACCTTAGAAGAAGATGGTAATTGGATTATTGATAGGCTAGCGCCTTAGCTCGATGACCGTTGACCGATAACCGTCGACCGTTAAATAAAGATAGTCAACAGTTATATGTACCCCCACACTCCCATACTCCCATACTCTCACACTTGCCTAGGCTTCTTTCTTTTTAACCACAACCTTCTTTTCATTTTTAGGTCTGCTCTTACCAAATGAACCCTTGAATATTTTACCTTTTTTTGTCTTTTTATCCCCTTTACCCATGTTATTTTATTGAGAATGCAAATATCTGTAAAATTAAAAGCCCCGACTAATTAATATTAATTAATCGGGGCTTCTCAAGAACTTGGAAATACACCAACTACATACGTGCAGACAGTTCTTTACCAGCTTTAAACTTTGCAACTTTTTTTGCTTTGATTTTAATTACTGCTCCAGTCTGGGGATTTCGTCCATTGCGGGCAGCTCTTTTAGAAACGGAGAAAGTACCAAAGCCTACAAGCGTAACCTTGCCACCACCTTTCAATGTTTTAGCAACTGCTTCAACAAAAGAATCCAACGTTTCATTGGCCTGAGTTTTTGTAATGCCGGTATCTTCGGCAATCTTTGAAATTAATTCTGCTTTATTCATAGTGTAATATTTTGTACCGGCAAATATACCTGCTTTTTATTTCCACCAAAACTTTTTAGGATGCTTATAACAGACATAATTCAGCACAGATAAGGGTTTCGGGCAATTATTGATTATTAATTGTGGATTATTAATTTTTGAAATCAGGCAGGAAGCCTCGCTGGTTAAGCCTTTCAGGAGGTGTCGTTAAAACCCTCGTCAATACAGGGTTTGGAAGGAATGTACCATATTTTTTTAATCCTGGATTTCTTTTTTATACTTTTCCACAAGTAACGCACAGATATAATCCGGAATGGAACAGAATGTTTTTATTACTTTAATTCGAGATAAACCGGACAATGATCACTTTGTTTTATATCCGGATATATTTCTGAATTCAGAATGCGATCATCCAGATTATTTGTAACACATATATAATCAATCCTCCAACCTTTATTATTGAGCCTTACTGTCGGAAAACGCTGACTCCACCAGCTATAACGATGTGGTTCCTTGTGTTGTTTTCTGAAGGTATCTGTCCACCCGCTTTCGAGAAATTTATCCATCCATGCTCTTTCAGCTGGCAGAAAACCGGATGAATTTTTATTTCCTTTAGGATCATGAATATCAATTTCTTTGTGGGCGATATTATAATCACCGCATAGTACAAGGCGGGGATATTTCTTTTTCAGATTATTTAAATAAAGCAAAAATTCATCTAACCATTCGTATTTAAATGCCTGCCTGATGTCGCCGGAAGTGCCGGAAGGAAAATATGCATTTACCAGATGTATGTCGCCAAAGTCAAGCTGAATAACTCTTCCCTCATCATCACTTACAGAGTGTCCGGTTCCATATTGAACCTTGTCGGGTTTTATTTTTGAAAATACTGCCACGCCGCTATATCCTTTTTTTTGAGCACTGTACCAGAAATCCTGATAACCAAGAGAAGTAATTTCTTCATGCGCTATATTATCTTTTTCAGCTTTTGTTTCCTGTATGCAAATAATATCTGCAGGATTTGTCTTAAGCCAGTCTATCAATCCTTTTTTAATTGCTGCGCGGATACCGTTTACATTATAACTTATAATACGCATAAATGTGGTGCTCTGGTTTGCTTATATTCGATATGTAATTTACTTCTTGTTTTTTAAAAGAATATTGAAACTATGTCCGTCGATCAACCTGTTATTAAGTCCAAAATACCCCTCTATCTGGACGGTCCGCAGAGCCGGAGTTTCGAATTAGCATTTGCATGGAAGGTATTTAGTCAAATCCTCGAAGGCAATCGGGCTTTATATTTTGTAGGACCTTGTATTACTGTATTCGGATCTGCAAGGTTTAAAGAGAATCATCCCTATTATGAGACCGCCAGGGAATTTGGAAAGCGTATAGCCTCCATGGGTTTTACTGTTATGACGGGTGGAGGTCCCGGTATTATGGAAGCAGCCAACCGGGGTGCATTTGAAAATAACGGGAGATCGGTAGGTTGTAATATTCGTCTGCCAATGGAACAGCAGCCTAACAAGTACATGCAAAAGTGGATCACTTTTGACTATTTTTTCCTTCGGAAAGCAATGCTGCTAAAATATTCTTATGCTTTTATAGTAATGCCGGGAGGATTTGGCACTATGGATGAATTATTCAATACACTCACGCTTATTCAAACCAAATCTTTAACTCAATTTCCCATAGTTCTTTTTGGTAAAATATATTATGATCACTTGCTGGAATTAATGCAAAATATGCTTGCCGAAGGAACGATCATAAAAGAAGATCTGGAGCTTCTTCTGATCACGGATGACGTGGATGAAGCGATGAACCATATCAATACATATATTTCTACAAACTATAATATTCAAAAAAAGAGAAAACGATTCTGGTGGCTGTTTGAAAAGAAATTTCCCTAAAGCAAGTATGGGAGTATGGGAGTATGGGAGTATGGGGGTGTGGAAGTGAGATTTAGAGTTAATAGATTAGAAATAAAATCAACTGACAAAAGTTTTATGCTTTAGGCCTTGCTCCTTAAGCTTTACGCCTAGTTAACCACTTTACCTAAGGGAAAACTCAATCCCAGATTTAGGATCATTTCATAAGTTCCGAATGCCTGCTTGGCAGTACCCGAATAAATATGCAATCCTGAATATCTCGCGTAGTCCAGTTTGTTTCCATATTCCAGAAAAACATAGTGAAAGAAAATAAATTTTAAATCGCCTTCAGCACCAACATTCCATCCGCCGAACTGAAAATCCTGGTCATTAGGTGGCTGGCTGAAAAATTTATTCTGAACATGAGGAATAACCGGACCAACACCGAATTTGCCCAGTCCATCAACAATAATCGTTTCCTTTTTATTATTCCAGATATGCCATCGTTTTACAATATTGAACAATAAAAAATTGGCACCGTTATTTAAATAATAATAAGAACTGTCGGTGGTTCCAGGTGCACTGGAAGCAAACAAATACTGCTTGTTGACTGGTTCGTTATTATAAGTTCCTTTCATAAGAACCATTTGGCCATCGCCGAATATAAATTTTGTGTGATCAAAGTTGATCTCAATTCCAAGACCTTTTTTCTCATTGAAAATATATCCGAGACGATAATTATACTGAGGGATAGAAATGGCTTTATTAAATATCCCTTCGTCCCATCCCTTATGATCATGACCACTGATATCTTCAAACGTGAAATCATTTCCCAGAGCCGGCTGGTTTATTTTTACGTTACTATGAGTATACCACTCCGTATTGTACCCCCAGGAAAAATAAATTTCACCTGATCTTTTTTTACCTGTTTTGACTTTAACGGTCTCTGATTGAACTGCGGGCGATGTAGTAGACTGGGCCAGGCTAAATAAAGGGGCTGTCAATAAAAAAATAAAAAGACTCCTGCGCACAAAAATTCTTATACCCATGATTGAATGAAACATGATTTTTCAGACCGCAATTTACGATCATTCTTTTAAACAGGTCGTTAATGTCTATGCATCGTAATCCAATACCGGGCGCAGCCATCTTTCGATTTCAGGTATTTCCATATTTTTTCTGGCGGCATAGTCTTCTACCTGATCCTTGCTGATTTTACCGATTCCGAAATATTTACTTTCAGGGTTCGCAAAATACCAGCCACTTACTGACGAAGCAGGATACATCGCCATAGATTCTGTTAGTGTAATTCCGGTCGCTTTTTCTCCGCCCAGCAAATGGAAAAGTTTGTATTTCTCTGTGTGGTCAGGACAGGCGGGATATCCAGGTGCAGGCCGGATCCCCGTATATTCTTCTTTTATGAGTTGCTCATTGGTGAGATGTTCGGTTTTTTCATATCCCCAATATTCAGTACGTACTTTTTTATGCAACAATTCGGCGAAGGCTTCCGCAAGACGATCAGCCAAAGCCTGAAGTATAATTTTATTATAATCATCCAGTTCTTTCGTGAACCGTTCTATATGTTTTTCAATTCCCTCGATTGTAACAGAAAAAGCTCCTATATAATCTGTCTTTCCTGTTTCAGATGGGGCAATAAAATCAGCGAGTGAAATATTATATTGCCCTGCGGCTTTTTTAGATTGCTGGCGCAGGAATTCCAGATTGATGAAATCAGATTCCTGATCTGATGATTTCAATATCCCATTAGCTGTGTCTTCTGTATTAGCGCGAATAGTAATTGTATCATCTGCAGTGGCATTGGCGGGCCAGATTCCGATTACACCTCTTGGCGTAAGCCATTTTTCCTTAATAATTTTTTTAAGTAGTACCTGTGCATCCTGATATAAACGTGTGGCAGCTTTTCCAATGACTTCATCACTGAGTAACTGTGGAAACTTGCCATGCATTTCCCAGGCAATAAAGAACGGCTGCCAGTCTATGTATTCCGCAATCTCCTGCAGGTCCACATTGGAAAATATCTTTACTCCGGTCAATTCAGGTTTTATGGGATCAAATTTTGTCCAGTTTATTTTTGTTTTATTTTTCTTTGCATCCTCGTACGACAATAATTGCTTGCCCGATTTTTTATTGGCAAAATCGAACTTTAGTTTTTCATATTCTTCCCCGATATTTTTTAGAAATGGCGTTTTGAGTGTTTCATTCAGAAGACTGCCCGCAACAGTTACACTTCGGGATGCGTCGAGTACATGAACAACTCCTTTTTCATATTCAGGAGCGATACGAATAGCAGTGTGCATTCGTGAAGTGGTAGCACCACCGATCATTAATGGCAAATGAAAGTTTCTTTTTTTCATTTCTCTGGCTACATAAACCATTTCGTCCAGAGAGGGAGTAATCAAACCGCTCAGTCCGATAATATCTGCTTTTTCCTTAACTGCGGTATCCAGAATCCTGTCCATGGAAACCATCACTCCGAGGTCGATGATATCATATCCATTACATCCCAACACAACGCCAACTATATTCTTACCGATATCATGTACATCACCTTTTACCGTAGCAAGCAGAATTTTTGCGGCGCCTTTTTCTTCTTCTGCATTTCCCGTAACACTTGCTGCCTTCCGTCGGTTGTAATTGTCTAATTTTTCCTGTTCAATATAGGGAGTTAATACAGCCACAGATTTTTTCATCACGCGTGCACTTTTCACCACCTGAGGCAAAAACATTTTACCACTTCCGAACAGATCTCCGACCACATTCATGCCTGCCATCAGCGGACCTTCTATCACTTCCAGTGGTTTGTTGTAAATCTGCCGTGCTTCTTCCGTATCAGCTTCGATAAATTCTGTAATTCCATTAACAAGCGCGTGTTTGAGTCTTTCTTCAACTGAAGTCAGGCGCCAGGTTTCGTCTTTTTTTTCTTCTTTGGCTTTTCCTTTTACGGTTTCAGCAAACGCCAGTAATTTTTCTGTCGACTCGTTGTTGTCGTTGTTCCGGTTCATGATCACATCTTCGCAAAGCTGGCGAAGTGCTGGTTCAATTTCATCATAGATCACCAGCTGCCCCGCATTTACAATGCCCATGCTCATTCCGGCTTTGATGGCATAATACAGGAATACACTGTGCATGGCTTCACGTACCACTTCATTTCCTCTGAATGAAAAAGACAGATTACTCACACCGCCGCTGATCTTCACCAGTGGATGCATTTGTTTTACTTCTCTTGTTGCTTCGATAAAATCAACAGCATAATTATTATGCTCCTCCAGACCGGTGGCAATTGCAAAAATGTTCAGATCGAAAATGATATCCTGTGGATCGAAATCGAGTTGTTTGGTCAATATTTCATAGGCGCGGTGAGAAATATCAACTTTTCTTCTTTTGGTATCTGCCTGTCCTTTTTCATCAAAGGCCATTACTACAACAGCCGCACCAAAGCTTTTACAAATAATCGCCTGTTCTATAAATTTTTCTTCACCCTCTTTTAGCGAAATGGAATTCACGATACATTTTCCCTGCACGCATTTGAGTCCGGCTTGTATAATGCTGAATTTGGAAGAATCAATCATGATCGGAATCTTCGCAATATCAGGTTCGCTCTGGATCAGATTGAGATAATGTGTCATCGCTTTCTCTCCATCCAGCAGCGCGTCATCCATATTCACGTCCAATATTTGTGCGCCATTTTCCACCTGCTGGCGTGCAACCACAAGAGCCTCTTCATATTTGTTTTCACGAATAAGCCTTGCAAATTTTTTAGACCCGGTGATATTGGTCCGTTCACCCACGTTCACGAAATTAGATTCCGGTCGAACCACCAGTGGCTCGAGACCTGACAATCGGAGATAGGGGTATATTATGTTTTCCTCACTCATGAATAATGTTCGTTTAGGCTACCGTTTCAACCACAGGCAGTTTTCGGGGTTTTATTTTTTTTACGTGTTCAGCAATATGCCTGATATGATCTGGTGTAGTGCCACAGCAGCCTCCTACAATATTTACATATCCTTCTCTTGCCCATTCTTCCAGGAAATGCGCTGTTTCCTCAGGTTCTTCATCGTATGCGCCCATTGAATTGGGAAGACCGGCATTCGGATAAGCAGAAGTATAACAGGAAGCAATTTTTGAAAGTTCGGCGATATGTGGTCTCATTTCGGCGGCTCCCAAAGCACAGTTCAATCCAACACTAAGTGGCCTTGCATGTGCAATGGATGTATAAAAAGCTTCCAGAGTTTGACCACTGAGCGTTCTTCCACTGGCATCAGTAATCGTGCCGCTGATCATTATTGGCAGCGCTTGTTTTTTTGTATCGCGGAAATATTTTTTGATGGCGAAAATGGCAGCCTTGGCATTCAGGGTATCGAAAATGGTTTCTATAAGAAGCAGGTCCACACCGCCATCTACCAAACCGCTTACCTGTTCATAATAAGCATCAGACACTTCGTCGAAACTCACGGATCTGAAGCCGGGATTGTTTACGTCCGGTGAAAGGGATAATGTTTTATTCATCGGGCCGATGGCACCGGCTACAAATTTATCGTTGACCGTAGACCGTTGACCGTTGACCGAATCACCTTTAGGCTTTAGGCTTTGGGCTTTAAGCTTATTAAAGTCTTCAATTGCTTCTCGGGCTACTTTCGCCGATGCAACATTTAATTCATAGGCAAGTGATTGCATATTATAGTCTGCCTGAGCAATGGAAGTGCTGCTGAATGTATTGGTTTCAATAATATCAGCTCCTGCTTCCAGATATTCTTTGTGAATTGAACGAATGATATCCGGACGTGTAAGAGATAGCAGGTCGTTGTTGCCTTTCACGTCTGAAGCCCAATCTTTAAATCTTTCTCCCCGGTAATCGGCTTCTTCGAGTTTATACCGTTGAATCATGGTACCCATTGCACCATCAATAATCAGAATACGAGACTCCAATGCCGTTATAATATTTGACATGATTTCGCAATTTAATGCGGATTGTAAATTGAAGGATGACTGCTAAAAGATTACTGAAAACGGAAGGAAAAGTATGTATGACTTACCTGGCGTTTATTAGTTCAGTTCATTTTTTAAGCTGTCAGGCCGAACAATAAACAAATCTGCCTGATGAACTGCAAATCTACAAAATAAAGGGGAGTTTTCAAAACCCGTGGGCCGTTGGCGGTTGACCGAATTGGCAAGGCAGTGAGTTTAACAATATTAAATGTGTGCGATTTAAGGAGGCATCCAGCTGCGTTCGTTCATCCGTCAACCGTCAACCACCAACGGTCAACGATGTGACACGTAGCTTTCAACAGGTAAACGATTGGAAATGGATCGCGCTAAAGTCATCTCATCAGCATATTCCAATTCTCCGCCGAATGAAATTCCTCTGGAAATCGTGGTTACTTTAACGGGGAAGGCATTCAGTTTTTTCTGTATATAATAGATGGTGGTATCCCCTTGAATATTAGGGCTAAGTGCAAATATCACTTCCGTAACTCCTTCTTTCTGAATTCGGTCGACCAGTGATTCAATGGCAAGCTGGTCGGGACCAATGCCGTCGAGAGGAGAAATCACACCCCCCAGAACATGGTAGGTACCGCTGAATTGTTGTGTGGATTCTATCGCTATAACATCCCGGATGGATTCTACCACACAGATCATATCTTTTCGACGCATCGAATTGGCACATATGGAACATATATCGGCATCCGCTACATTGTGGCAGCGATGACAAAACCGGATATCCTGTCGCATTTTCAATATGGTTTCGCCGAAAGCCCTTGCTGCGGCCGGATCCTGCTTTAGTAAGTGAAGTACCAGCCGTAAGGCCGTTTTCTTGCCAATACCAGGCAATTTGGCGAATTCATTAACCGCCGTTTCTAATAGAGCCGAAGAAAATTGCATGGCATAAAATTACAAAGTTATATCCACTTCGTTTTCCCAATCCGATCGCACGGTAAGTTTCTTCCGGATTGGAACAACGATTTCCGGCTGTCGGTGTTGGTAGAAATCTCCAGGATCCCAAACGCCATTTTGGTTTGTATCATAAAGAATCCGTATTTCATAATCGCCGGGCACAAATAGCTTGTTATTGTATCGAAGGCTCCTGCCAATTGAGGATGACACTATGATTTTATCGTTTTGTAAAAAAAGGAGAACAGGATGACGAGACAAATCCAGATTTTTGAATCGCATGCGCAGTATTCCATACTCAGTTTCTTTTTTGGTTCTGAAACTTATCGTGTCAATCTTTAGTAATTTCTCGCCGAGCGTATCATCTGCAAAATCCTTCAGCAGGATGAGATGATAACCGGTGTTTTCCGTCCATGGATTATTATATATCGTTAGCTTTTTACTTGTACTGTCAAATTCAAAATGAATTTTTTTAAAATCCACAAAGCTGTCGTTCGTTAAACGGACCATGGTAGAATCGAAATCCCTGATGGGCTGTTCAAAAGTCAATACAAGCTGATCGTGAAGATCCAGTTTCCCGTTGGCGAGATTTCCGGATATCACCAGCCTTTTTACCTTGTCCTTATCCACCTTCTTGGGAGCTACGGGAGCCACCGGCTTTTTCGGTTTCTTAAAACCGCTTGTATCAGCGTAAGCATAAAGCAGCAGCGGTTCTGTACTTTTTCTCAAGTCAACAGGACTATCAGCGAAGGCAAAAATTTCAGATTTCGACGTGTATTCATGAGTGCCTGATTCATCATTCAGTGCATATAATCTGTAAATGTCGGGCTTGATATTAATGAATGTAAAATTCCCGCCACTATCCAGACGGGCAATATATCTGGGTCTTTCTTTTTCAACCGCTGAATCATCGAGCTGGGTATGCAACATCACGATCAGTGTACTATCTGGTTTACCATTGTTTGCGAGAATCACTCGTCCGCTATACCTCAGGGAATCAAGATAGTCTCCTGTAGAAAAAACATAAGTAAAGTTTTTGAGCACATTTCCTTCATTCACATCCGTCACAGCTCTGCCGAAATTCAATGAATAGGTTGTATTTGGCTGAAGAGTGTCTTTCAAGGTGATTGTAATAACCTTCAGATGAGAATTAACTACGGGTGTAAGTTTGGGAACGGGAGAAACGATAAGATTTTTGTGAATATCCTTCATGTCAATATACTCATCAAAAGTCAATACGATTTTATTAGTATTGACATGTAGTGGAGCGGATTCCCGGATCTGAATGTATCAGTACAGGAGGAAGGGAGTCTCTTGGTCCGCCTGTTGGAGGTACAATGTTTGCACAACCGGTAATAAAGGAAACGCGTGTCAGGGCAATGCAGACCAATAAAAGAATGATGAATTGCTTCATGTGCTTAGTCTGCAAACTTAATGGACGGAAACGGGATTTATTCAGATTTATGATTTTATAAACTCGGGTGGTCCTCCTCTTCTTCAATAGCCGCGCCGACTTCCAGTTTATTCGTTCTTACAAAATTGCACCAGTGACAATCTTCTTTCCCACAACCTGTATAAAAATCATGATTCTGAATTTTTGACCAGGTTTCAGTGATCTGCCCCATAACAGTGGCCTCGTCTTCCGGTGTGACAAACAGTTTATATTTTATATAAGTCTTTTTATTGTTTGGTTCTATAAAATCAAATTCCGTGCTGATTACCTGCCAGTCACGCTGGCCCCGGTCCACCAATAATTTATAGAATACAGCCTGACGCCAGTAATCACCACCAAGGGGTAACTTTTCTGAAGGCCCTTTTGTTTTTGCTATTGAATTATCGGGATTGCCGGTTTTATAATCCACAATATTTACCTGTTTGCCTTCAAATTCAAGTTTGTCGAGCATCCCTTTGGCAGGTACTCCGCCGATAGCTACATTGTTAATTCGTGTTTCGATGCTTACAATGCGGTTCCATGAACGAACATATTTTTCATAGTATGCAGGTAAAATAATATGACCGTACTCTTTTCTACGTTTGAATTGTTCGTTGGTAAAACTCTCGCGATGACGATCCATATACCAGTTGAAAGACGCAAGGAAAAAAGAAGAGTCAGCAAATTGGTTATTATTATCACGCATATTGCGGAATAACTGTTCCAGGGCATAGTGTACTGCCGATCCGAATTCTGTATTCTCATTTTTGGGTGAAGGAATGCGGATGAGATTTTTATAATAGAATTCCAGGGGACACCGGAGATAATTGTTCAATGCCGTCACATTCATTTGAAAATTTTCAAGCACCCGATTTATAAAGTCCATTTCAATACGTTCCATTTCGGGTGGCTGTTGTCCCTGTAAGAGTAAGAATTGAAAATCGCTGATAGCCTGTACAGATGGTACCGGTTTTTCGAAGGGAAGTTCAAAGCCTGATCTTATTTCTTCTATAAATACAGAAGGTTCCGCTTCCTTACCATTGTTGCGAAAGCGACTGTAAGAAATATATAAATGTGTTTCTGCGCGTGTGATGGCGACATAGAATAGTCGGCGTAACTCCTCGTATTCATTACTCTGTGACTGTAATAAAGTATCAGGGAAATGAAATCCTTTGCTGGCTCCTCCCTTTTTCTCCCAATAATGAGAATTACATCCTGCGAAGAAAGTATACCTGAATTCGAGACCTTTTGACCCATGTACCGTTAGCAGGTTTACGGAGTCGGTGCTTCCATTCACTTCTATCAGTGGCAGGTCAATTCCATTATCTTCCATCAGATCGAGATGGGTTACAAGCTGCTGCAGGCTGAGGGTTGGCTGGCGACGGGTTTCTTCTTTTATAAAATCAAAAAAGGATGTCAGTATTTGCAGCATCCTTTGTTTTTCGATATGCTGCATGGCAAACTGGAGTAGTCCGGATTCCTGAAAAATACTTTCAAACAGGGATTGAATAGTTGAATTGGAAACCTTGCTGATCAGCGATTCGAGTGCCCTGATCGCATGGGCCAGCGGCGGGTCAAGAGGTTGTGAGAACAGATCTTTCCCGGGCCTGTTTGCCTTATCATTGAGCAGTTTTCTCAGAGAGGTTTTTTCATTACCGTATTGTTTCTGGGCAACTTCAGCGGTTATAGTGGCAATTTCAATGGCGGGTATCCTGAACCATTCTGCATGCAGGATTTCAAAAAGCATTTCATCCCCGCTGAAAGGGATTTCGTGTTCGGCAGCCAGATATCGGATGATTAATAATATCTTTCCGATGATCGGATCCTCAAGCAGGTTAATACTTCGTTTACTGTATACCGGTAGATTCTTTATTTTAAAATAGGGCAGTAGTTCTTCTCCATATCGGTTCTCCTTATATATAACTGCAATTTTCCCGGGGGGCACACCTGACCCAAGAAGTATTTCAATTTGAGATACAATATCAATCATCTCTTCTCTTTCCGTCTGATATTCACGTATTACAGGCGGCAGTTTCAGTGGCCCGAAT
The DNA here is from genome assembly GCA_963757315.1 of uncultured Bacteroidota bacterium. Classification (GTDB taxonomy): domain Bacteria; phylum Bacteroidota; class Bacteroidia; order Chitinophagales; family Chitinophagaceae; genus Puia. The sequence goes on from CAVWRD010000002.1 coordinate 203,132, forward strand.
ATCTTTTCGGGAAGCAATCAGGTTCTTGGAAAGGCCGCTAATCTTATTAGTCAGTCGCTCCTGATTATTATCGATTAGTTGTCTGGAAATATCCAGAATGGGTTGGGTGGATCGATAGTTACTGGTTAATACCACCGTAAACAGGTCTTTTTCGATAACCTGCTGCGAATTCTTCTATATTATATATGTTGGCACCCTGAAAACGAAAGATGGACTGGTCTTCGTCTCCCACTACAAATATGTTTGGCTTATCCCAGAAATTAATGAGCAGGTTCACTAGCTTATTTTGAGTGCCACTGGTATCCTGGAATTCGTCTACTAATATATACTGGAATTTCTCCTGATAGCGGCGTAGTAATTGTTCGTTTTCCTGGAAAGCACGGATCACCCAGTTGATCATATCGTCATAATCGTAACGATCTGCCCGTATACATGATATGCTGAAAGCGATTAAATTCATGAATGGCAGCGCGAAGTTTTTCCATGCGTTCTTTCTGCTCATCCAATTTGGTATTATTGGGATCACCCTTCTTATAACCAGGGCCGTTTCTCTTATATATATACTCTTCGCGGGTAGGGATGTCAGTTAGATATTCATTGATTTTTTCTTCTATATAAGGCTGGTGTCCACCCTCACGTTTCATCGTACTGAAAAGTGACCGCAGGTTTTTGATTTCATAATAAACATCCCCCCGATACCGTTTTAAGAGGATGGTTTTTCGGAAATGAGTCTACTAGTTCACGTAACATTTGAATCTGTTCGAGCTCGGATATGGGATCCAGTTTATTTTTTTCAAAATAAGAAAGGTTGTCCTGGATGATGTCATTGCAAAAAGCGTGAAACGTGTAGATGTTCACCTTATAAGCATCCGGCCCTATGAAAGAAAGCAGTCTTCGCCTCATGGCGATTACCCCGGCATCGGTATACGTAAGACAAAGTATATTCGAAGGGTCGGTATCGGTGTCAATTAATATCCTGCCTATCCTGGCTCCCAGGATCTGGGTTTTTCCCGTTCCGGGACCGGCAATTACAAGCACAGGCCCGTCAATCCTGTCTACCGCGAGTTGCTGTTCACGGTTAAGATTTGAATAAAGTGTGTCAAAGGATTCTCTTTGGTTCATAATCAGCTTTAAAAGTCATTCAAAAGTTGGAAACTTTCTTGATTTCGGAATATTATTCCCGCTGTTTTAACGTTATAGTCCGGTACAATCCGATATAATCCGAAATATGAAGAACAACCAGTCGTTCAAAGTCTTCATCGTAGAAGACGATATGTGGTACGGCTCCATGCTGGAACATTATCTTACCCTGAATCCGGAATATGAAGTTAAACGATTTGAATCACCTGGTGATTTCTTCGCGCACCTTCATGAAGTTCCAGATGTTGTAACCCTGGATTACTCTTTACCTGATAGCGACGGTACAGAAGTGCTAAGGAAAATCAAGGAATTTAATCCAGACATCCGCGTCATTATTATCTCCGGTCAGGAAGACGTTGCTACCGCCATTAATCTTTTGAAGAACGGTGCTTTTGACTACATCGTAAAAGATGACGACACCAAAGACCGTCTCTGGAACAGCATCCTGCATTTGCGCGAGATCAGTAACCTGAAACAGGAAGTTGAAAGCCTGAAAAAACAGGTGGGTCGTAAATACGATTTCTCGCAGATCATAGTAGGTAACAGCGAACCCATGGAAAAGGTTTTTGCACTTATTGAAAAAGCGTCAAAAACAAATATCACGGTTTCCATTACAGGTGAAACGGGTTCCGGAAAGGAACTGGTTGCGAAAGCGATTCATTATAATTCCGATAAACATACATTCCCTTTCGTAGCCGTAAACGTGGCAGCCATTCCGAAAGAATTGCTGGAGAGCGAACTTTTCGGACATGAGAAAGGATCATTTACAGGTGCCGTAACCAGGAGAATCGGAAAATTTGAAGAAGCTGATAAAGGAACACTTTTCCTCGATGAAATCGGCGAACTGGATATTAACCTCCAGGCCAAGCTGCTGCGGGTTTTGCAGGAAAGAGAGATCACACGTGTAGGTGCAAATAATGTGCTGCCCATCAATGTGAGAATCATCGTAGCGACTCATAAAAATTTATTGGAAGAAGTAAAAAATAAAACATTTAGAGAAGATCTTTACTATCGCTTAATAGGTTTACCGATCATGCTGCCGCCATTGCGCGAGCGTGGTAATGACATAGCAATTCTCGCAAAGAATTTTGTGGATGCGTTCTGCAAAGAAAATAAGATCAACAGAAAATCACTTAGTCCGGAGGCACAGCAAAAGCTGATCTCTTATCCGTTCCCCGGTAATGTGCGTGAATTGAAATCTATCATGGAACTCGCGGTAGTAATGAGTGATGAAGAAAATATTCTGCCGGAGCACATCACATTAAATTCTTCCACGAGTATCAACGACCTGCTGAATAGGGAAACAACACTAAAGGAATTTGAGAGCCAGATCATTCAGCATTATCTCGATAAGTATAATAAAGATGTTCTGCTCGTAGCCCGGAAACTGGATATCGGTAAGAGTACAATTTACCGGATGATACAAAACGGCGAACTGAAGAGTAAGTAGAGAAGACGAAACCGCCGCAGAAACATATGAAATAATGCAAGTCGCTACGACAGATAAAAAACTGTTTGGAAAAACCATCCTGGTTGCAGAAGATGTTGAAATGAATCAACACCTGTTAAAGCATATTCTTGAATCCAGTGGCGCACAAGTGGTGATCGTAAGAAATGGAGCAGAAGCGCTGGAACAGATAAAAAAAAAGACCTTTGATTGTGTATTGATGGATGTGCAGATGCCGGAAATGGATGGCGTACAGGCCACCGTTAGCATCCGTAATATGGAAGATCCTTTGATCTCAGCCATTCCCATAATTGCAATTACTGCCAACTGCCAGGAAGATGATCTGCTGAAATATGAACAGGCGGGAATGGACGACTATCTTCCCAAACCCATAGTGGAAGCCCATTTGCTCGAAACTATCCTGAGTAATTCGCGAAAATCAAAACAGAAGGAATCAGCTCATTCAGCAAATTCTGAAAATAAACTGTATGACCTCTCCATGATTCAATCTGTTTCAGGTGGCGACAAAGCATTCATCAAAAAAATGATTCTCCTGTTTATTGAAACGGTTCCCCAGAATGTTCAGGAACTGGTGGATGCTACTGAAAAAAGTAACTGGGAGTTGGTATCCAAGATGGCCCACAAACTAAAATCTACGATAGATTCCATGGGTATTCGCTCTATTCGAGATCAGATCAGATCGGTTGAGCTTAACGCTAAAAACAAGGATAAACTGGATCTTTTGCCTGATACTGTTAAGCAAATTGAGTCGGTGGTTTCGACTTGCATTCAGCAACTGAGAAGAGAAGTTGACCGATAACCGTTGACCGTTGACCGATGACCGAATGTCGAAGAAGGTTTTCACTCCCATACTCCCATACTTTCTTTATCCTCATCTTTCCCAAACACGTTGCCAGATTCCCAATTAGGGAATAAGATAGAACATCTTATATTATAAGAATTTGAAAATGAGAGAATTAAAATCCGGCATTCTTTTCGGGATATGAGGAACATAACTCGTTAAACCGTTACACAATGCATTCGCAAGTTTCCCCGGGGATTTTTATAGTAGAAGATAATCTGCTCTATCAGCAGTTGATCGCCCGCGAACTGGAGGGTTTTGGTGGCCCCCTTTTTTTCTACACAACAGGAGAACATTGTCTCGCTAATATTTGTCGTCGTCCTTCTATAGTGGTACTGGACTATAATCTCGATGGAGAAATTAATGGTCTGGAAACCCTGGAAGAGATTCGCAAATTTGACCCGTCGATCTTTGTAATTCTATTTTCAAGTCAGAAGGAAGTATACAGCAGCGAAAATCAGCGCCGTTATGGATCTTTTGATTTTCTTGAAAAGAAGGAACAATCTTTCTCGCTTCTTAAGCAGATTCTAAAAGCAAAAGTAAATATTTAAAAAGCCTAAAGCCTAAAGAAAATAAAAAGCCCAAAGCCCAATGCATTTTATGTTCAGCCTTAAGCCTTGCGCCTTAAGCTTTCAGCCTAACCCGGTATTCTCGAAATATATTTTTCGATTTGTTTAATCTGATCCACGATCTGTGGAGTGGTGGGTTTCAGATTTTTTGCTTTCCTGAAAAATTCCTTGGATGCACGGAATTCTCTTTTTGTCATCATGATCGAACAAAGCTGCAAATAAGCAGCCGCCTGATTTTCCTTATCCGGAAGACCCTTGCTGAGTGCCTGGCGTATTAAACCCTCCGCTTTACGGATATCATTCTTCTGCATTGCCAGCATACCCATTTGCAAAAGGCTTGCACCTTCTGCTTCTTTCATAGGCATACCCAGGTCCAACCCCTTGCGCATATTTACTTCTGCTCCATCAAAATCATTTTTCATCATGGCGATATTGCCCTTGAGTGTATAATAGACAGAACGAATGGGCTTGTAAAGCAACTGTGGAAATTTGATGGTTGAAAGCACTTTCTCTGCACCTTCAAGATTGCCGGATTCCATATGCTCCTGAATAAGACGAAGGGGGCCGAAAAAGAAATGCCCGAAGATGAGAATAACACCGATCAGATAGGGCAAAAAAGCAGGCCAGAAACTACTGTAAATATTGGTGAGAATGCCTATTGCGATCAGTGCAATACCTATATATAAACGATACTTAATTACAATGCTGTAAAACTTCATAAACTGAATTAGGGCTGCAAAGATAGCCTAGTTTCATTGATCTGCGAAGCTTGCCCTGATTTGCTTTAAGCCTTAAGCCCTCCTAGAATCTATCATTGTTTACTTCTATCCAGTAACCATCGGGATCCTGCAAATAAATTTGCTGAACCCTGTCGGGACGAACAGCCATTTCGTGAGATGATCCTCCGAAGTTTCCATATTTAACAGATTTTTGATCGAGGTGTTTCATGAAATCAGGCAGGGAGGCAACCGTAAAGGCAAGGTGGATATTTACATCGTGAGGGACATCTTCTTTGGCGCCGCTGACCACATGGAGTTGCCCGTGTTCACCGATTCTGAACCAGACATGTCTTTGGTCGTGAAAAGGCTCTGGTATGGTATCCAGCATCATTACTTCTTTATAAAAATCGGCGGCACGTTTGAGATCTGTAACGTATACCGTAAGATGATTAAACTGGGGTTTTGACTGTGCGCGACTCTGAAGGGAGCTGCAGAGAAGTACTAAGAAACAAATATATTGAAGCAATCTTTTCATGTAAAATGATTTGTACTATGAAGTTAAGGTGAAAGCTAATCTTGTTTCAGAAAATCTTACTTTTGCAAACTTCAATTGAAGTCGGTCCTGAACCTGTCTAATCTAAACAGGATCGATTTGAAACTGGTCCCGTAGTTCAACGGATAGAATAGGAGTTTCCTAAACTCTAGATCCAAGTTCGATTCTTGGCGGGACTACAGATTTATTTATGTTATAAATTGATATCAAATTATTAGGCTATTTCTTTCTTTTAGATGATAATATTGTTGGTAGTTAATACCATGTTATACTTAATTTAGGATAAGATTCATCGATTTTTGATTTAGACCTACCTATTAGGGGTGCAGTGAAAAATCAAATGAAGAAAAGTTATTTTTTGATTCTCGTGCTAATATCCAATCAGCTTAGGGGCATTTGCCAAGACTCAATATATAATAAACACAGTGCGATTCAGATTATCCATCTCGATAGTCTAGACGAAAATATCTATCGGGCTATTGCTTCTTACCAACTGATCATGGTTGGAGAAATGCACGGCACTAGTGAACCTGCTGGATTTGTCCTAAGCCTCACGAATCTATTTACCAGAAAGGGTATTCACGTTCAGGTAGGAATAGAAATTCCTTCGGACCAAATGGAGAGATATCTTTCTAATCCGACTGATAGCAACATTTATTATTCAGACTTCTTTGCCCATAAAAGGTTAGATGACAGAGCATCTTTAGCTTGGGCTAATCTGATCGCCAGAGTACGTGACAATGTAAAAGCTGAGATATTCTTTTTTGATATTAATACAGGCGAAATAGCGAATATCATGCAAAGGGATAGCTTAATGTATCTTAAAATCAAAAAAAGAATCCAGTTACACCCGACCTGGATGACTATTACCTTAAGTGGCAATATCCACAATATGTTACTTCCCTTTAATGGAGAACCTAAAATAGGTATTTACATTCTCAGAGACAATGATCTAAATATGAAAAATAAGACATTATCCATAAACCACATTTATCCAACAGATCATACAAACCCATTTTTTGAGCATTTAGTTGGCTATGAAAACTACCTTTATTTATACCCCCGGGACGCTAATTTGAATTTTAGCGGAATTTATTTTACGAGCAAGTGTACTTTTTCACATTTGATTAGCAAAGAATAAATTTCAATAATAATACAATTAACTGTTCGAAATTGTAAAAAAATAAAATGTTGTTTTATTTGAGTTGATCTCATTGTGCATCAAATATTTGCAATAAATCTTTGATCAGGAAGTTCGAACTACGGCTACATAGGTCTACTTCTTCTTTTAAAAGCGCCGATACTGTGAAGTTTACGATTATTCTTTTTGTGGTTGACGTTGACTCAATTTGTAAGATAACAACGGACTGATAAAAACAATCAGATAGGTTATGGAAATCCAGGGCTGATATTCAACATAAAACTGATGAAATGAGAGGGCGACGGGACTTGGGACCAGTACAAACAAAACCAGATCAGTCAGCATAGCCGTCAGAAGCCAAAAGAGACCCAGATAAATTGGAGCCGTCGTGTTGAATCCCTTTTTCTGATTACTTCTAAAATACATATAACTAAATGCTGTCCAAACCAGTAGATTAATAAGCAGATGATAAGGAACCGATTTTACGAATTCCGGCGAATCAAACATATTACCACCGGGTGTGTCGGGTGGTAGCTTGATGATTACGCTTACGAGATAACTGGCCAGATAGGCCAGAATGGTTACAATAATATATGCTGAAATAAAATAACTGGTTGCGCTTCTGGCATTTAATTTTACATGTAAAAACATAATTATTGTTTTTTAGAAATAAAAATAGTGGTTAACATTCCTGCATTGTTATATAAAACGGATTATTAAATTATAGAAAAGGGAGCCATGTCATTTGAATTGACGCAAATACCGGAATTCAATAATCAGCTGGTCAATGATTTTTTTCTAAATGGTTCCAGAACCAACCTGCTGGTGGAGCATACGGAAAAAATCAGTTTGCCTGCTGTAGACGTTCAATCATATGAATGGTATTTCGAAGGCATCCGGATGAGTTATTCTGACTGGCATTTTAAAGAAGCCGTAGATCTCCAGTGGAATTATAACATCAACATTGAGCTGGTTACTTTTATGGTCAACCTGAAAGGGTCGGTATGGATTGCCATTCCGGGAGGACAGCAGATACCTCTTATGGGTAATTACCAGCACAATCTTTTTTATTCGAAAACAAGTACGTCGGACTATGGAATCATTAAACGGGAAGGATCTTCTGCCTCTATGTTTTTTTTACAATTCACCAAAGACGCTTTTCTCCGACTGACTGAAAATGCAAATGAGGCAATATCGCGTTTCAGCGATGATGTGGTTGGTGGTCGGGAAACAACTCTATCTTCAAGTAATTTGACGCTGGAAGCACCCATGCGGAATATGATAGACAATATACTTCACTGCCAGTATAAGGATGGATTAAAGAAAATGTATCTGTTATCAAAAAGTATTGAGTTTCTGGTTATTCAGGCAGAAGCTTGTAATAATTTATCGACCGGGTCGAAAGATTACAGAATAAGCAAACTGGATCGCGATTGTCTGATGTATGCAAGAGAATATATTGTTGGTAATCTTGAATCGCCTCCCAGTTTATCAGAACTGGCGAGAATCATCGGGATGAATGAGTATAAGCTGAAACGTGGATTCAAGGAGACTTTCGGCAATACGGTTTTCGGTTATTTGTCGGACGCGCGATTGGAAATCGCAAAAAATAATTTATTAGAAACCAGTAAGCCTGTTACTGAGATTGCTTTTGAGCTGGGCTATTCAAGCGTTCAGCATTTTAGCAGTGCATTCAGTAAAAAATTTGGGTTGTCTCCTTCAAAATTGAGAAACTAAGTTTCATGGGTATTTGAGAAAAGTTCGAACCACGGCAACACAAGCCTGCTCCTTCTTCGAAAAAGCGTAAATTTGTTTACATACCATTCATTAATAAGTCAAATCAATCCGCCATGTTTATGAAATACTATCGCCTTTCATTTTTAATTTTCAGTTTTTCACTCCTCATAGCCCGGTCTGGCTTTGCCCAATCGACGATATTGTCCAAAGGAGATGCAGCGCCTGTATTTACCGCCAAAGCCAGCCTGGCTGGCAGTGAATTTGATTTCTCATTAAAAAACGCCCTCACTAAAGGACCCGTTGTAGTTTATTTCTATCCTTCTGCCTATACCGGCGGCTGTGATGCAGAAGCACATGCCTTCGCTGAAACCAAGGATAAATTTACGGCAGCGGGAGCTACCATTATCGGCGTATCTGCCGACGATATTCAGCGGTTAAATGCATTTTCTTCCGATCCGGAATACTGTGCAGGTAAGTTCCCTGTCGCTTCAGATCCCGGAGGCGAAATTGCAGCAAAATACGGCCTGACCATGGGAGCTGCAAAGGTTGGAATTAAAGACCTCAAGGGGCAGGACCTCACACACGGCTTCATTCCACGAACCACTTTTGTTATTGATAAAGAAGGTAAAATTGTAGCAGTCTTTTCATCACAAAACGATCATATTTCAGCTACTGACCACGTTGATAAGTCGCTGGCAATTGTAAAAGGATTATAATTCGCGGGCCCGGGTTAAAGTTTGCAACTTCAAATCACTTAATTTTAATAGACGTTTGCAATTAACTTTAAAGCCGGACGCATGCAAAGAAGACAATTTATTTCCAGCTCGGTTAAGGCTTCTACCGCAGCTTTTTTATTTTCTTCAGGAAATTTTAATGCCAGCCCTTTGCTGGAAAAAATAGGCATTCAGTTTTTTTCGCTGCCTAAGATGTTGGACACTGATATGGCGGGTGCATTGTCCATGCTTTCTAAAATAGGATATAAAGAAGTTGAATTGTATGGTCCATATCCATTTAGTAGTCCTTCTGCTATTGAAAGATGGAATGCTGTAACACCCTCTCTTGGATTTAAGGGAAGTGGGTATTTTGGACATACTGATGTCGAGTTACATAAGATGATGCAGGATAATGGTTTTTCAGTTCCCTCTGTTCATACCGATCTGGACACCTTGCAGACAAGAATGGGCAAACTCGGTGAAGCAGCGCAGATATTAGGAAATGAATATGTGGTGCTCCCTTCTATTCCCCAGGAGAATAGGAAGACGCTGGACGATTATAAAAAAATGGCAGACTCTTTTAATAAAATCGGAGAGTCGGCAAAAAAGGAGGGTATTAAGTTTGCTTACCATAATCATGGCTATGGATGGAAGGAGGTAAACGGACAAATTCCTGTGGAACTGATATTTGCAAATACAGATCCTTCATTAGTCTTCTTTGAGATGGATATTTTTTGGACAACTGCAGGCGGTAAAGATCCTGTAGCATTACTTGAAAAGTATAAAAATCGTTATTCCATGATGCACTTAAAAGACATGAAAGAGAAAGTGCATTTTTCAGGTGATGGCGGAGACCCCAAACAATGGATCGAGCTATTTCCCTACATGACATCCGCGGGTAACGGCGTGCTTGACCTGAAATCAATTATTTCCAAAGCGAAGGAAAATGGGGTCAAATATTTTTTTGTTGAACAGGATATGGTGAATGATCCTCAAAAAGCGTTGAAGGCAAGTTTTGACTACCTGGCTTCTTTGACGTAGCTCAGAACGCAGGCTGGCTTGATAGCGTAGCTCACTCTGAGCGAAGGCTTTTCACCGGGTTTGCCATGGCCGCTTTTATAGCCTGGAAACTCACGGTGATCAATGCGATAGCAATAGTGAGCAAACCAGCTATTACAAATACCCACCAACTGATATTGATTCTGTAAGCAAAACTTTGCAACCATTTATTCATCATCAGCCACGCTACAGGAAAGGCAATCACAAATGCAATCAGCACCAGTTTTATAAAATCTTTTGAGATCATTGCTACGATTTCACTGATACTTGCACCGAGTACTTTTCTTACGCCAATTTCTTTTATGCGTTGTTCGGCCGCGTATGTAACCAACCCAAATAACCCGAGGCAGGCGATAAAAATGGCGAAGACGGCAAATGTGATAAATAATTTACCTGTTCGTTGTTCCGCGTTGTAGACTTTATTAAAATCAGCATCCAAAAATGTATAGCTAAATGGCTGACCCGGGCCCATACTGTTCCATTTCTTCTCTACTTCGCTGATCAACGCAGGAATATTTTTTGTGTTGATACGCATGGCGATCCTTCCCCAGTTCTCGTTTAATTCAATAATCAGTGGTCCCACTTTGTCGTGCATGGAGTTGAAATTAAAATCTTTCACCACACCGATGATATGAAAAGGCTTTGAAATGAAAGCTCCATTGCTTGCATAACCCGACGGGCGGTATAATGTTTCAGCCAATGGATTTTTAAATCCGAGCAACTTCGCGGCCGTTTCATTTACGATTACTGCAGAGGAATCAGTAGGAAAATCTGGTGAAAAATTTCTGCCGGATGCCATCTGCATACCCAATGTTGGTATATAATTATGGTCGACATAAAAATCAGTCATGATGTTGACCTGCTTTGCATCAAGCGTTGGATCCTTGAACCAGCCGTTTTGGTTATATCCTGTTTCGGCAGGCAGCGATCCTGCAAGAGCGGCGCATTCTGCACACCTGATATTTTCAACATATCCTGCCTGAAGGACTTAATATTTTTATCGAGAGCATAGGTATTATGGATCACCAGCACCTGGTCACGATTGTACCCTATTTCCCTGCTCCGTATATAAGTAAGCTGATTATAAATAACGATTGTGCCAATGATCAAAGAGATCGAAATGAAGAACTGGAAAACAACCAGACCACTTCTCAGCCAACTGCTTTTAAACCCCTTAGCAATACTGCCTTTCAGCACCTGCACCGGTTGAAAAGATGAAAGATAAAACGCGGGGTAACTTCCGGCAACACAACCCACGACTATTATCAATGCGACCATCAACGGCATTAACCATGTTGAGAATAAAGTCCAAACCCGCATCTCTTTCCCTGCAAGTTGATTGAACAATGGTAGTAAAAGGGCAGCAAATACAATGGCAAGTAATAGTGAAAAGAAACTCGTTAATACAGATTCAGTTAAAAATTGAGTAATGAGGTGAGACCTTAACGATCCTGCCACTTTTCTTATACCCACTTCTTTTGCGCGGTTAGCAGAACGGGCCGTTGACAGGTTCATGAAATTCACGCAGGCGATCAGCAAAATAAAAATAGCAATCACGGAAAAAATATACACATATGTGATATTCCCATTTGGTTCAAATTCATAAGACTTATTCGAATGCAGGTGGATGTCTGTAAGTGGCATCACCGGGTATATGAAATGATTACCACTATTTTTCAGATCTTTTGCACTCATGTGCAGAAATTGATCCATTTGCTTAAAGAGATAATTTTTGACGGCGTCATTTACCGCATTCTGCAGGGCTGCCTGTGTAACGCCTGGTCTTACTAAAACATAAGATGGATTATTATTACTTAGCCAGTCACCCTGATCATCGTGCCAGGTGTCGTGCATCGGCCGGATAAAGCTGAAGTGAAAATGAGACTGCGGCGGTATATCTCTGATTACGCCGGTGATTTTGCAGTTTACCGAATTATCAACGTATAAAGTTTTTCCAACTACATTGGTTGAGTTGAAATATTTTTTAGCAGTTGTTTCGTCAATTACGATTGAATTGGGCTCATTCAACGCCGTCAATCGGTTACCCGCTATAAAAGGAATTGAAAAAACCTGAAAGAAAGTGGAATCGGCAAATACGGCATTGTGGTTCTGGACGTTCTGGTTGTCTTTCTTAACCAGTATATCACCAAAATTCCGAAGCCTGGTGTACTGAAGAATCCCGGGATAATCTTTCATCAGCGTTGGTACCATTGGCGACGGACTGGCGGCTGAAATAAATTGTGTTCCGTTAAAAGAGAGATCCGCGTCAATACGGTAAATATTTTCCGAATGCTCGTTATACTTATCATAACTCAGTTCGTCTTTTACATACAGTACAATCAAAAGACAAACAGCAAGTCCAACCGAAAGTCCGACAATATTGATAGCGGAGAAAGCTTTGTTCTTCCATAAATTGCGCAACGCAACTTTTAAGAAATTTTTGAACATGCGTTTTATTTTATGATGACTGAATAACTGGCGAATACCCTAAAAATATGCCGTCTTGTTGATTAATTGATTATCAATATCCTGATTCAATTTTGCAATACGATAAACTGTTCGAATATGATACATCAATTGTGCGGTTACGCTACCAGCGATCAGTTCATTTCACTCTTTAGTCTTCCAGCTATTACTGATAAGTGAATATATCGTTTAACAATATAAAATCTAAGAAAATGTTTACAGTAGAACAAATCAAAGCAGCGCACAGCAAAGTAAAATCAGGAGCAGACTTTCCTAAATATATCCAGGAAATTAAAACCCTTGGAGTAACTGCTTTTGAAACCTGGGTAAAAGACAGTCATACTGAATACTTCGGAGCAAATGACTACAAGACTTCCTCATTGCCGATGTATGAAGACAAGAATATTGCCAGCACCAGCGATAAGGGAAAGTTTAAACATTACCTGAAAATTCATCAGCAGGGGGAAACAGATTATTTAACTTTCTGTGGACACTGTGCTGAAACAGGTATTGAGAAGTGGTTTGTTTCACTTGAAAAAATGACCTGTACTTATTATGATAAAGCAGGAAACGAAATTCTGGTAGAAGAAATACCAGGTTAATTGGTGGATCATGCAAATGCAACAGATAAATTTATGCGTATCCCCTAAAAGGCAGAGAGTACGATGATTTTTTTGCAACAAACAGCTAAATGAAATGTTAACTTTCTTCAAAAAAGCAATTTTCAATTGCTTTTAAATTCGATTAGTATTTATCAATTGGGGTCTGGTATTGGATGATATTATCTTCATATATCTCTATACCGTATTAACATAACCTTTATGAAACCCCCTAAATCGCTCCATTCTTATCCATGCTACGTAAATCGTAAATCAGGGAAATTTGTTTTTCTGTTTTTTATAATATCCATTGAATTCTGCTCCTGCAGTAGAGAATATTCTTTAGAGCAAACCCAGCCTCCAATAAATCAAACCGGTTCTTCTGATGTTTATCTGGCTGGTAGTACCGGAGATGGAATTCACCCGAAAGCAACTTATTGGAAAAATGGGAATGCAGTAACGCTTACAGATGGTACAAATTATGCCGAAGCGGAATCTATTGTTGTTTCCGGTGAAGACATATTTGTTGCGGGTTATGAATACAATGGATCTAATTATGTAGCAAAATACTGGAAAAACGGAAAGGCTGTTTCGCTGAGCAATGGTACAAGTCCCGCGATCGCATATTCTATAACACTCTCGGGGAATGATGTATATGTTTCGGGTTATGAGGGAAGTGGAAATACCGCAACTGCAAAATATTGGAAAAATGGGACAGCCGTTTCACTCACTGACGGTACAAACAATGCAGTTGCATACTCCATCGTTGTTGAGAATAATGATGTTTATGTAGCAGGTGATGAATACAACGGGGCAAATTATATTGCTAAATACTGGAAGAATGGGAAACCCGTATCTCTTACAGACGGCTCTAAAGAAGCACACGCTTATTCAATAGCAGTTTCAGGAAATGATATATATGTTGCAGGGAGTGAAATGAGTGGAACGAATGGAAATATGGTTGCTGATTATTGGAAAAATGGTTCCGTTTTCCATCTTACGGATGGTTCAAATTATGCCAGGTCCAATGCAATAACTGTATCTGGAACCGACGTGTATGCTGCAGGAGCGGAATTTAAAGATGGGAATTTTTTTGTTGCCAAATACTGGATGAACGGTGAGGCTGTGGCTATCACCGATAGTTCAAATTATTCAATGGCCAATTCAATCGTTGTACATGATCATGATATATACTTAGCGGGAAAGGAATTGCAGGGCGCTTTCATGCAGGGTAAACCAGTGGCCCTATACTGGAAAAACGGGAGCGAAGTACCGGTAAAGAATCCTTCCGATTCCGGAGGTTGGACGAACTCCGTTTTCATTAATGAAAATATTGATTCTGCAAATGAAACGGGTCGTTATTTGGAAGGACCAGTTCGCACCTGGTATTTTCAAAATGAAATAAATGAGAAACACCGTAGATCGGGATCTTCAGCAGGATTATTTTCTTCCATTTTCAAACATTCAAAAAAAACGGATAAACAAAGCAAAACAACCGTGAGCAAGTCATATAACTCTCCACGAATCCGAATTCCTGGTTTGTTTTCAAATCATGGGAAAAATAACATCGCAGGACTGAAACGTAAATAATTCGAACCGGTTTGTGTTAACTGCGTCGAAGAGCTTTTTTAGTTGATTTCCGCACTGGTATATAACTTAGCAATATGCAATTGAATTCCTATTTAACCGACACATTTAACTATAATGACCAGACAAATAAAAAATTACTGGGTAAGATCAAACTTTTGAAAGACAGTTCCGGGGCTATCAAATTATTCAGTCACCTGATCAACAGCCAATATAAATGGATGGCGAGAATCCTTCAGGATCCCAATGCAGGTAAAATGAGCTGGTGGGATCCTGTTTACGATTTCGACAGATTAGAAATTGAATGGACAAATAGTTTAACTCCGTGGCTTGATTATATTGACAACAAAACGGAAGAAGAATTATCAACAGAAGTAGTATTTGTCGGATATGACGGTACAAAATGGGCCGCCACACCAAAAGATATTGCCTTGCAATTAAATTATCATTCCATCCATCATCGGGCGCAGATTCAAACTATCATTCGGCAACAGGGAATTGAACCCGACTTCGTGGATTATATTGGTACCAGGTACAGGAAATTAAGTTAAGCCTGCGGAATCAAAATTTTTGCAGAAAAATATTATTTTGATCTGAATAGATTGTCAGCAAACTTTTCATCAAAGTTTTTTATCGGATCTCCATTCATGTTTTGATATACTGCACTCACAAATATTGTCTGCGCAGCACTCGATACAGCCATCACTAAAAACGCACCCAGCACCATCAGTATGATGCCTGCGATAGGATTTATCAGCAGTCCAAGAAAAAATAATGGCAGGCAAATAATCATAAAGGCCAGCAGTCTCAGCAGTCCGAAACTAAATGTTGAACCCAGGCTCTCTCCCCATTTTTCCTTCATGAGAAGTGTTGATCGTTTAACTGCCTGCAACGGATTTAGATTTTCATAAGCAATGATGGGGACCACGAAGAATGTTGCAATACTCCATACAATACCAATGATTCCCGTTATAATTTTTCCCAGCCATCCAAGATTTTCCTGCAATAGCTTAAGTCCAAATCCAATCGTCGCAGCAAACAACGACCAGGTGAAGATCGCTCCTAACCTGCTCATACTAAAACGGAGCCCCTTCTGTATGGAAGGAACTTCTCCATTGAAATAATCTCTTGTGCAGTCGACCAGCGCAGTATTGAAAAAGACGACAACAAAATAGTTTACGACGTAAAAAAGAAAGCCTGCTATATAATTGAAGGTTTTACTCTGTTCGCCGATATTTTCAATATCCCATCCAGAAGAAGCCAGCATTCCTACAACGAATGATCCGATGATGAGAACCATCGATAAACCTGAAAGTATTGGGAAAATGATAAGTTGTTTGTTTGCTTTCAGAACTTTTAAACTGTTCATCGAAAGTGTCCAGCCGTTGGAAAGTTTTTCAAATATGCTCATTGGAGTTCGTTTAGAGGTTCAATAAATATACTCAATGGATTTGGAAAAACGAAATGGTGGCAATCTGTTTGTCTCATCAGGGTAGTATACAAACAGTTATGGATCACCGCCCCCCGAGTGGGTGGTTTTTTATTTATATTAGTAGATTGAAAACTTTGCATCAGGGGTTTTTGACCCGAAGAAGAAGATTTGCCCCAATGAGTAATCCGCGATTGCTGTATTTTATTACAATGCTGGCTTGCATTGCAGGAAAGGCAAATGCGCAATGTCTTACTCAATATCATTGGGCCAAATGGGACAATTTTCTTGGAACCAGTGCGGTTGGCACCATTATAATAGATGGGGATACAAGTCGCGTAACCATGAGCACGAATTACCCTTTCGGTGAAACAAACCAGATTTATGGCTACAATTCTTTTGATAATTTTAAAGCTTCCATTCCGGATACTGTAACCCCTGAAACCTGGTGGCCCAACGCCAAACAGGGAGTTACCACAATGTGTTTCGACAAGACTGTAAAAAATCCTGTTTTGATGGTGGCCACTTTGGGAGACCCTGACATAGCGGTGAAGTTGAAATTTTCAATTCCTTATCAACTTCTATATATTGATAGCAACGTCATCAATCACACAGATACCACCTTAACAGGACAGGAGGGTTATGCCGTGCTTCTGTTTCCCGGCGATTTTAATTGTGTTACGATATACGCTGATACTACCGAATACTGGACGAATCTCTCCTGGGGTTTGAACCCTTTATTATTTCAGGTAAATATTGCAGGCAATCCTGGTAACTGCGATAGCGTAACATTAACAGCAAGCGGAGGGAATACATATGTCTGGTCAGGTGGTTCTAACCGTGAGTCGGCTACAAATACTTTTTACGATAGTGGCACTTATTCAGTCACTGCGACTAATACGGAAGGATGTACTGTCACTGCGACACAAACGGTGAACGTAAACCGCCCTTCATCTTTTATCAATGCATCCATTTGCCAGGGTCAGTCTTATATGGGACATACAACTACAGGAGTATTTGTAGATACACTTACTTCCTGTGAGTGGTTGTGACAGCATCAGAACTATAAACCTTTCTGTTATGACAAGCCCGCAACCTGATCTGAGTAAATATCAAAAACTTTGTACCGGCGATACATTGATTATTTTTCCAGGCAAGTTTGATTCCTATCTCTGGCAGGACGGTTCTACGCAGGATTCTTTTGCGGTTAGTGGTCCGGGTACCTTTTCTGTTACTGCTACCAATATTTGTGGAACAAAAAAAACAGAAACAAGTATTACCGAACAGCCATGTATAATCGCATTTCCAAATGCATTCACTCCCAAATAACGACGGGAAAAATGATCTGTTCAGAATATTAAATGGATATAATTTAGTCGGGTATCATCTGATAATTTTTAACAGGTGGGGACAGGAAGTTTTTGAAACGAGTGATTACAGTAATGGATGGGATGGAAGATTCCAGGGTCAGGAACAGGTGCAGGGTTCCTATGTCTGGTTTTGTGAGTACAATAAAAACGGTGTTCATACAGCGTTAAAAGGCACCGTTACATTATTACGCTGACAAGATTATTCATTTTACCGCAAACTCCATTTTGATAGTAATGGATCCCGTTTTTAATTTGCTCGATGTATTAAACGTTCCGCTGTAACTGTAGCTTTCATTGCTGTTTTTTCCGGTGATCTGGAATACACCCATCGTTGCCTTCGTTAATTTTCCAAGAGAACTTCCTGAATTCTTAGCAATTGTTTCTGCACGCAGATGGGCATCGGCACTTGCGTTTGCCAGCAGATCCATTTTTACTTCTGCCAGTTTGGTATTATAATACAGGGGCGGGGATGAATTGAATTCTATACCGTTCTGGATAAGTTCAGTTGCCTCGCGCGAAATGGAGTCTATTTTATCAATATTGTTTGACTCGACACTTACATCCTGTGTGAGATTATATCCCGTAAATTCCTGGCCGATCACTTTACCTGCTTCATTTGTTTTCTCAGTAAATTCCTTGTTGATTGTGACTGACGAAAAAGTCATTTGACCAGCAGCAATACCTTTTCCAATAAGATAATCTTTAATTGCTTTTTCATCGGTCTTTAATTCCGCATAAGTTAATTTGAGATCTTTTGATTTCCTTGAGTAAGAACCATTCCAAACAATTAAGTCGCTCACAAAGTCTTTTTCTGCGAGGCCGGTAACTGAAATCGTTTCCTCAGATTTAAACTTATACTTAAAAGCAGCGCCGGCAATAAAAACTGATATGATCAGACTGATACCCAAAACAACTGAGGCCCAAACAATACGCATAAAATCTCTTTAT
This sequence comes from uncultured Bacteroidota bacterium, assembly GCA_963757315.1. Lineage (GTDB taxonomy): Bacteria > Bacteroidota > Bacteroidia > Chitinophagales > Chitinophagaceae > Puia. The sequence continues at coordinate 221,471 of CAVWRD010000002.1, forward strand.
ATTCTGATTGGTGAAGATCGATACGAACTAAAGATATTTAAATAAACAGCATTATCGAATATCTGCATTGGAGAATTCCGATTTTTACAGATTGTTGGCAGATTGACAATTTAGCCGTACTTGTGTATATTTGAGCCATGAAATTCTTGCCATTAGTTATATTGTTTTCGTTGATATTAACTGTCTCCTGCAGCAAAAGCAAATCTTCTTCCGGAACAACCGACGCAGCACCATCTGATTTGAACATCAGTGTGGTTATAAGTACCGACAGCAGCGGTAGTGTTGCATTCACTGCTACTGCAACGAATGCAGTCAGATTTGACTACGATTATGGCAATAATGTTTCGCAAAAAGGTGAGACAGGCAACATCACTTACAAATACCCTTTTTCAGGTAGTTATACAGCAACAGTTACAGCATATAACGCAAGCGGTTTATCCATTTCGAAAACGATTCCCGTAGATGTCGTGGTTGCTTTCCGTCTCGTATGGTCAGATGAATTTAATACTCCGGGTTCACCGGATCCAACCAAATGGGGTTACGATCTTGGTGCTGGCGGATGGGGAAATAATGAATTGGAATATTATACCAACAGACAGGCAAACGCCCTGGTTTCCAATGGTACCCTGAAGATCTATGCGCTGAAAGAATCTTATAATGGTAGTTCTTATACTTCTGCAAGAATGTTGACGAATACTCTCTATTCATTTCAATATGGCAGAATTGACGTACGAGCCAAACTACCTGCAAGCACGGGAACATGGCCAGCTATCTGGATGTTGGGTAGCGATATTGCCACCGTCTCATGGCCTGCCTGTGGTGAAATTGATATCATGGAACAGAGTGGTAGTGCAAAATCTACCATCTATGGCACCATGCATTATCCAACCGAAGTGGGTCAATACGGCGATGGATCATCAACTACAAATAATACGGCGAGTACAGCTTTTCATTTGTATTCGGCCTTGTGGACGCCACAGTCTATTCAACTTTCGGTAGACAGCGTGGTGTATTATACTTTACCTATCAATCAGACCACTCCATTTAACCAGTCATTTTTTATTATCCTTAACGTAGCCATGGGTGGAAATTTTGGAGGCGCTGTAAGTCCGTCATTTACCACTGATTCGATGGAAGTGGATTATGTGCACGTATACCAATAGACGTTGCCTTAGTGTATTCGTTCCCGTTGCAGGGATCTCATCTACTCTCAGAACTTCTCTTTGTTGCCGGTAATCTGCTATAGCTGGCACTTGTAACATATTTATAACAATCCCGCAGCCATTTGCATTAAACCTCCAGTGTGAGGTTCGGTCTATTATATAGAGCAATACCCGTTGAAAAAAGAACAATATTTATAAATTATTAAAGCCTAAAACAATGAAAACGTTATTCAGTCTTTCCATGCTGGTACTGATTACAGTAGCAAGCATCGTTAGTTGTAAGCTTTTCATGAAATCTCACTATGATATTTCTGCACTACTTACAATAACAAGTTTTATTTCTCTTATCTTATCTGTTTACGTGTTAAGCAATAAGAAGGTAAGACTTTCATAAAAAAAATGGGGCCTTTGGAAAAAGGCCCCTTGATTGATTATAACCACCTGCTGTTTGCAAGTGACAAACTTTAATTATTTTTTGAATTCCTGAACGACTTCGATTTCTTCCCCTTCAACTCTCAGTTTTTTGATTGAATTTTCATCGTGGATTTCTACTACATAAACTGTTTTTCCATCGGCCATGTCGACCTGGTTTACAAACACAATGTTGGAATTATAGAAGGCCTTTTTAATCTGATCGCTTATATTTTTATCTAAACTGTTTCCTGAATAGTCGGAAAGAGTATATTTCCATTGCCCGTGTGGCGTATAAAATGCGCGATACTTAATATCATTCATCACGAATCTGCATACCAGTGATTGGTCGGCGAGTGTAGTCCAGTCTGTTCCGCTTGCTGACTGATAGTTCGTGGTGAAGTTTTTTTCTGCTTTTGCATTTGTAGAACTGGTGGTTGTACTGTGATGAGCAGATGCACTGGCTAAATTGTCGGCAGATGCTATTTCTGAAAAATTGAAAGCTACCTGCGCCTGACTGTTGAGGCTAAAAAGAGAAATCATAATGATGGTTGCGATTGCTGCGATGTTTAACTTTTTCATTTTAGTAAGATTTAGATTGTTGATGTTTTTTGTTTCTGAAACAAATCTATATCGACATTAAATCCTTTCACAGCATGATTGAGCAGTTGGTGGAATATTCAGTATAACCCGGGAGGTAGACCGAGCAGAGGGGATTCAGAGCCTTGTCGGATGAAGCTTTTGAAGCAGTACATCTTTCCTGCTCCTGGAAACATCTATGTTTTTACCGTCTGTCATCACCAGATAACCACCTTCTCCCTTCACATATTTTTGAATTTCGTTCAGGTTCACAATAAAAGAATGGTGCACCCGGAGAAAAGAATAATCGGAGAGTAATTCTTCCACGTCTTTCATAGTGCGGGATGCCGTAATTTTTTTATTTCCTTTTAGAAAGAAATGCGTGTAGTTACTTTCAGATGAGCAACTAACGATGGAATCTATTTCAACCATTTGTAGTCCTTCCATCGTTGGCAATGCAATTTTTTTTATTTGGATTTTGGGAGCATTCAGTTTTTGCAACAATATTTCCAGCTGAAGTTCGGAAGGACTCTGCAGATGCCGGGAGACTCTTCCCACAGCCTGAATTAATTCTTCCCGGTCTATCGGTTTCAATAAATAATCCAACGCGCTAAACCGGATTGCTTTAATGGCGTATTGGTCGTAGCTCGTTGTAAATATTAATCCAAAGTTTACATTTTTTACTTTTTCCAGAAATTCGAATCCATTCATATGGGGCATTTCGATATCCAGGAAAACAAGTTTCGGAGTAAACTGGGTGAGCAATTCCAGCGCATCAGCGCCGCTGTGACAAACGGCATCAACGCGTATTGTCGGGCAGAATCTTGCTATCATCATTTCCAGTGTTTCGCAACAATAAGTTTCATCGTCTATAATAATAGCGTCTATCATGATTCGTTGATTAAGGTTGGGAAGTTTTCTTTTTCTATTTCATTATTTTCCTGAAGCCTTATTCTCAGGCTGACTTTAGTTCCGTTGGGCTTTCCTGTATTGTCAAATAAATCTTCTATGGAAAAACCAACTTTTTCATCTTCATCAGTTCCATTGATCAGCGTTAGTCTTTCACGGGTAATCCGGATGCCCAGCGATTTATGACTTTGCGATGATTTACTTCCGGCTGCGGCTGCGGCATCACGACCAATGCCATTGTCAACAATTGTGCAGTGAAGAATATCTTTTTCTGCTTTAAATGAAATGGTAACCAACCCATTTTCTTTTTTATGCATCAATCCGTGCCAGACTGCGTTCTCAACGAACGGTTGTAACAACAGGGGTGGAATAAGTACTGTGGTGTGGTCGATATTCTCATCGAATATGAACTGGTAATTGAAAGCGTCTCTGAAACGGAGTTTTTCCATTTCCAGATATAACTTCAGCATTTCAATTTCGTCTTCCAGTGGAATCCAGGATTTTTTAGAATTGTTGAGAACGAGGCGGATCAGTCTTGAAAATTGTGTCAGGTAATCGGAGGCAGACTGCGATTCATTCTTCATGATGAACCGGTTTATAGAATTCAGGCAGTTAAAAATAAAGTGAGGATTCATCTGTGCGCGCAAGGACTGCATTTCCATATCCACCGACCGGTGCCTGAGTTCCCGGTGAATGTTTTCATTTTTTAATTTTTCATTCCTGCGTTTCAACAATACATTTCTGATTAATAAAAGACTCAGCATAAATACGATAAAAACAAAACCAATCAGGATATTACGCAGGAGGGTTTCACCTTTCAGTTCCTGTTCTTTAATTTTCAGATTCTGCTGTGCAATCAACTTTTCATTGTTAAGGGCTTCTATTTTTTGATTGTAATTGTAAGCTGCGAATTTTCCCTTGGTCTGATCATCGGTCAGAGACTCTTTCGTCTTTATGTAAACGCGATAATAGAAGTAAGCGCTGTCTGTTGGCCCCTGTCTGTCAAATACGGAATACATCACTTTATAAGCATCCCTCATTCTCTGACGCGCCCTGGTTTGTAATCCTATATTTAGTCCTTCCCTCGCATAGAGAAGGGCCTTTTGGTTATTATGAAGTGCATCGTACGTGGCGGCGACATCCAGTACCGTTCGCACAATCTCATTCACGTCGTTCAGTTTTCTGTGAATAGTCAGTCCTCTTAAAAGAAGCGGCAGCGCTTTTTCATATTGTCCTGATAACATGAAGTATTCGCCTTTGCTTACCAGAAATATCCGTAGATTTTTTTCCGGTTCTTTGCGGGTATCAAACTGATTGTACAGATACAATGCTGAATCGAACAAGTTCAGGTGACTATAGATTTCAGCAAATTCCATTTTTGCCCAAACCAGATCTTCAGAAGCCAACAAATCAAGGGAATCTTCTTTGGTGAAATCTTTAAAATAAGATCGGTAATAGTCCAGGGCCAATGGATAATCTTCAATTCCCATACAGAGTGATCCGAAATTCAGCAGAGATCCTTTTATTTCAGTTTGATTATGGAGGATCATACTTAGTTGCAAAACTTCCCTTGCTGCATCGAAACCTTTATCAAATTCTCCTCTTTTTAAATAAACCAGGGTGATCATTCCGAGTACATCCGCCTGGCCCTGAACATTCAGATTTTTTTTGAAAAGACTATACCATTCCTGGGAAACATCCAGCGCCTCATCATATTTCCCTTGTACAAAACAAGCATAACTCAATTGGCTATAAGTATCCGCCAGCGATCTTTTATTATTTGTTTTGTCATAAAGAGTAATCGCTTCTCTATCCAGATTTTCGGCCTCCGCGAAATCGGCGTAGAATTGAGTCTTAATATTCCCCTGACGTGAACGCGCTACCGCCTCCCCATGGATATAGTTAAGCGCCCGGGATTCCAGATAAGCCGTCGTGGCATAATATTCCGCTGAATCTTTGAGCTCCAGGTCTATATACTGAAGACTCAGTTCATTCATACTGTCAATCCTTGCCGAGTCTTTCAGCTTCGGTAAAGCCTTCCTTAAATTCTCAATCTGTACCGTTTGCCCGGCTAACCAGGATGGCAGTAGTAGAATCATTAATATATGGACAGCCTTCATCGTCTTTAAAGTTAACTAATAGTAAAGCTGGTTTTAGTGAAGCGCAGCCAGAGAGAAGGCTAAATTGAGCAGTTGGCGGTATGGACATTTAGTTTGCAGGATTCATTGAGTAGTTTGCGCGTCCGTGAGCTTTTTGAGACCGTTTGTGGGTGTTTTCTCAATCGTCATTGAAATTCAGCTATTTATATGTAAAGACAGAAGCAATCATAAACGGGATTAGAAACGAACCTTTCTAAATTAGATAAATATACGAAGGAAAGACGCAGGTATAACGCAGGTTATACGCAGGATAAATTAAAAATGATTATTTTAGGGTCCAAAATAAAGACCAATGGCCAGAACAGGCGATAATGTTGTCACCCGAGGTATGAGTGGCGCAATCGGAAAGGACCTATTATTTAGGACTATTAAAGGTAAAACTGTTGCCTGTAAGATTCCTGATATGTCAAATGTAATTCCGTCCAAAAATCAAACCAAAAAAAGGGAAAAGTTCGGCAGGGCTGTGAAATTTGCCCAGTCAATAATGAATGATCCCGAAAAAGCAGCAGCCTATGAGAAAAAGCCCGGACAAAGGCTATATCACACGATTATAACGGATTATATGAGACAGCCTGAGTCGGATGTGGAAGAAAAACCCACCTTTCCCGAAGCCATTAAAAAAATCCTGGCTGAAAACTCTTTGAACGAATCACAGATCAGGGCGATCGCCTATGTTGGAGAACACGCCAGAATTTCCAACAGGATTTATCAGTCTATGAACAGTGTTTCCAAACCAACTGCGACCAGGCATTTGCAAGAACTGGCCAGGCTGCAAATTATCAAATCGAATGACGGAAGGGGCGCAGGTGCTTTTTATATAAAGGGCTCAGCCTGGGAATAAAATAGGCTCAAAAACTTAAATGGACGTATAAATAGGCTCAAAAGACGAAAATAAGCCCAATAATGGGCTCATTTTCCTGATAATAGACTCAATATTCAATGGATATCGTTTTAATAACAACCTGGTCAAAAATCAGGCACGGATTACTGCGAAGTTTAATAAGGCAGAGAACGGATACAAAACGACCGTTTATTCCAGGTTTGGATTTGTTATTGAATTGGTGTTTGATTAATATTCCACATTGGCTTTAGTGCTGCTAATACCTTGATTTTTGTCCTGCAGAATAAATGGCCTTTCCGTTAGTGGAACCTCATTGATCAAAACACTGATAGATTCACAGTTTCTTTTTATGATATCGATGTACAATTTAACATCCTCATCTTTATTTTTGGCTTCTACCATTTCAATAGCCATTCGGATATTTGCAAGAGGATTCATCACATTATATGATAACGGAGATCCAGTGCGGCCTGGGCGAAATTTCACCTTTTGCAACAATTGGTCGAGTGCGGCTCCAATGGTTTTGTTCATTTTACGAATGATTTGTTACTTTTTGCACAAAGCAAGTTCACGTTATTTCCAATTTTTTCTGTTATACAAAAACATCAATTTATTATAAGATTCCCACATTTTATTTTTCGGTATGCAAGCTTCTTACAACTCCCATTTATTAGTTCCGTTATATCATTTTTATAAAATGTTATACAATTCACACATTTTATAACAGCACTCTGCCCAATAACATCAAAATGGCTTACGAAATGCGAGAGCTGTGTTAATAAGGGGTATATTGGCAGGAGTAGCAGCCCCCAAAATGATAATTACCTTCTTACCAACGGTTTGCTGACCTCTCATATTTAATATTCCGCCGTGAAAATTTTTATAAAAAATATGGTCTGTATCCGTTGCAAAATGGTTGTCAGAGATGAATTAACAAACCTTGGATTAAAGCATTCAGTTGTTGAACTGGGCGAAGTGGAACTGGCCGATGAGATGACACCGGAGCAGCATGATAAATTCAAAGCCGCTCTTCTTAAATCAGGACTGGAACTTTTAGATGATAAGAAAAGTGTTTTTATCCAGAAAATAAAAAATATAATTATTGAATTGGTCCACTATTCTGAAGAACCATTATCGATCAATTTATCAGAATACCTGAGTAAAAAATTAAACCACGATTATACTTATCTCGCCAATCTTTTTTCAGAAGTTACGGGTGTAACGGTTGAAAAATTTTTCATAGCAAATAAAATCGAACGGGTGAAGGAGTTACTTGTTTATAATGAATTGACGCTGACGGAAATTGCTTATAAGATGCACTATAGTAGTGTATCACATTTATCCAGCCAGTTCAAAAAGGTAACAGGTTTAACTCCTTCTTATTTTAAACAACTTAGAACTAAAAGACGTTCTATGCTTGAAGACCTGTAGATGATTACTCATAACCACTTTTGATAAGTGTCAGAATCATCTTAAAACGTCCATTAGGCTTGATATAGTTCGCAGCGTGTGCAGGAATTACAATTCCCATTCCAGTAAGCAAAAAATGAGATATTTTATCAATCACAATAGTTGCTTTGCCCTCTATAATTTGCGCAAAAGTATCAAAGGGTGACGTTTTTTCTGTTAGCCCCTCACCGCTATCAAATGACATCACACTGATATTACCGGTTGATTTTTTAATGATCGTCTTGCTAACAACAGAATTGGTCACGTATTCAATAATCTCAACTACAATATGCGATTTTGATTTAACCAATTCTGCAGACTGTACTTTTATTTTTTGCTCCTTAGCAGACTTCTTCACTGGTTTTGGTTTAATCGCCATGTTATTAATTTAGTAGGCCTTAGATGCAAAGCTCCTCTTATTACATGGGTAATTGTTACAGTATCATGTGAATTAGTTGTATAATTCACACGTAGCGAAGTGTGAACTAAAAAGGTTTTCCGGCAATAAAGCCCATAACCTTTTCTTTATAGTTGAGCCCGATGGGAAGCATGATTTTACCCATATCAATGGAATTCCCAAAAACCGCTTTGATATGGGCAACGGCCACGATATAAGATTTATGGATGCGCAGGAATTGTCCGGAAGGAAGTATGTTTTCCATTTCCCCCAAAGTCTGATGGGTAATGATCGTATGTTCGATCGTATGGATTTTAAGATAATCTTTCATACCCTCTATATATATAATGTCTGAAAAACTTATTCTTAAAAATTTGCTGTCTGACCTTATGAATATGTATTCACGGCTCAAAGGTTTTGGTTCACTGATATTCGTTTTGAAAATTTTTCCATCGATGATCTTATCGATTGTTTTGGAAAATCTTTCATAAGAAATAGGTTTCAATAAATAATCAATCACATTGAATTCATAACCCTCCAATGCATATTCCGGATAAGAAGTGGTGAATACAACATATGGTGGATTTGTCAGAGTCCGGAGAAAATGAAGACCCGTCATTCCCGGCAGCTGTATATCCAGAAAAATAAGATCAATATCATTATTCTCAATCGCCTCTTTTGCTTCAGGCGCATTCCGATAAGTTCCTATCAGGTCGAAACGACCCGATTTCTGCAAATGACTTTTTATGACGTCCTGCGCGAGTGGCTCATCTTCTATGATTATACATTTTATCAAGCAGGCCGGTTATTAATATGAGAGAAACGGTAAAGGTATTATTACTTAAAATTACATCAAGGGTATGAGTATCGGGATATAAACGTTGCAACCGCTCCTGAGCATTCTTCAATCTCATTTTGCTTTCCTTTCTCTCCTTTTTTTCTGTTTGAATAATGTCAAGCGCATAGGAATCAGGATAAAGTAATTCAAGCACGGTTTTACTATTCATAAGACCCTTACCCTGAATTTTCTTGGCCTGCGTTTCCAGTTCGATACTTGTATTGTTGATTACATTTAAAGTAATCTGATCCGGATGCACTTTCAGCGTTATGTAGATAAATGGTTTTGCAAAGGAGTTGTCAATGGCGTGTTTGAAACCATTCTCAATAAATGAGATAAACAGAAATGGTTCAATCATAACGGACTCGGTACTGCCCTCCACAGTAAATTGAATATCTGCGTCATATCTTATTCTCTCTATTTCTATATAATTCCTGATAAATTCTATCTCTTTATCGAGAGGAATTTTATCTTCATTGCACTCGTATATCAGGAATCGCATGATATCAGCAAGACGAACAACAACCTCTGGTGCTTTATCTGCTTTACTCAGACTCAGTGAATAAATACTGTTGAGCGTATTAAAAAGAAAATGAGGATTCAGCTGCGTACGGAAATAACGCAGTTTGTAATACATGTTTTCTTTTTGCAGCGTTTCTACGGTTTCTTCTTCTCCCAGTTTAAATCTCAAATAGGAAATTGAAACTGCGAGACTAATATTTACGAATATCCAAACGCTGTCTCTAAATATCGTAAAATTTGTAAAGAGAAAAAATTCCTGCTCTGTGTCCTTGGCATAAATGGCCGGTATCTTAAATAATAAAAAGAGCAGAAAAAGAATAACCAGGTAAAATGAAACAGTCAGCGCACCGAAAAAAGCATACTTTTTTGTAAAGAGAAATTTGATTACAATAAATCTTGAATAGAGAATATACAATGGCAGAAGACATAATTGTATAACCAGCAAAGCGATCCACATCGATTTATGATGCGGAAATATTTCCAGTCCGCTAACCAGCGGGTTTATAATTGCAAATACCAGCCAGCAGTATAATTCGGATTTGTAAGTTCCCTTAACTATTTTGTCGTTATCGTATTCCATATGGAAAGTATTTCCCGGCTTTTCAGGCCATATGTAAAACTAACGCAGATCAGAGGATAGGGAAATTATTTCGACAAACAGTGTAACAGTATCGATGAAATTAAACAAGAATCTTTTCAAAGCATACGCTGTTTTCGACGCCCTCGTATTGTCCATAGTTTGGAATAACTTTATATCCATTTTTCTTATAGAGCTCAATGGCTTCCGGTTGCTTTTTCCCTGTTTCCAAACGACATTTCTCATAGTGTAATTCTGCTGCCCAAACTTCCAGTTCTTTCAAAATTATCGTAGCAATCCCCTCACCCCTTCTTTCCGGCAATACATACATCCGCTTTACCTCCGTGGAATCTTTTGAAAGTTCCTTAATAGCTCCACATCCCACGGCTTTTTCATTGTCAAAAGCAACCACTGCATGCTTAATCATGTCTATTTTGTTGAACTGGGAATAAAAGGAGTGGTCGGCCCCGTCGCGTATGCTAAGGTCTTTGTCGAGTAGTTTTACGAGTTCCTGAAAATATTTATTCCCGGAATTCGTTCTGATACAATGAATCATTTGTAATTTTTCAATTACAATTTATAGATAAAGAACAGGATTTATCTTAAAATTTGCAATTGATAAGCAGCATTAGGTATAACCCTCCTGTCCTTAACCGCCATGTATAAAAAGCTTGCAGCAGGTATACTTATTATTTTTCTGCTTCAGAGTTGTGTACTTACATCTCAGAGTTATTACCTGAGTCCGCAGAACGCGAATTCAAATCCTTATCATAATATTCCCCTGGTATCCGATTCTATAAAGGGCGCCACTTATGCCAGTTTTGTTTTTACCACGGGAAGTGCAAACTATTGGGGTCGTGATTTTCTGAATGCATTTCAAACGAGTATTTATCGTAGTAATAATTTGGGCAGGGTGCAGGCTTATTACGGAGCAAACTTTACGCTGGGTACATACCATACCGGCGAATTCTACAATATAAAATACAGTTATAATCCAACAATATTTGGCCCTGTTTCCAATCCTCTTGATACCATATACCATGTACAAGGCACAGCCTACACATCCGGAAGTTATGGTCTGTCAGCTGGCATTAATTATGTGATCCCATTTTCAAAAGGAGAATGGAGGGTTCTGGGTGTAGAGACTTCCATGCAAAATGAATTTGGAGATTACGCAAGATTCAGAACAAATCTTTCGGATACAGACGCGACCGTTATTTTCAGAAAGAAATTTACTGCTACTATAGGATTATATACCGACTTATGTTGGAAGGACCACCACAGGAATGAATGGGGTATTAAGTTTGCAGTGGGCCAGATGACGAACCCGAAATCAAATTATTCGGTAAATAAAACTTTGATGTATTCCGACAGGTACGACTACAATATTTATTACGGTTACTTTTCACCAACATTTCATATGTCTCGTGGACCATACTCCGGATTTATACAATTGAACCTGGGATCTTTCGCAACCAGTTTTCAGATTGGCGCCAGTTACAGATTGGGAAAAAAATAATGAAACTCATTTCAGAAAATCACCGTCGATGATTAATAGCTTTACTTTTTGATGGGTCTTCGATCTGTGTGAACTTAAACCGTCTGACACTATATAACCCATTCCTTTTTTCAGGATAACTGACTCACCATTTTCCTGTTCGTTGATAAGTTCACCTTCAAGACAATAAACCATATGACCTTTCTGACACCAGTGATCGGCGAGGTAGCCGTCAGAATATTCTATCAGGCGTATTCTTAGTCCAGGGTATTGAATGGTTTGGGAAGAAACGATTCCCGTTTCGCCCGGATGTTTAAATATTGGAATATTGCTCCAGTCGATCGTTGTAAATGGAATTCCACTCATTTCAATTATAATTTAAAACTTGTAACTCAATCCGAGTCCGTTGGGTCCCGCACCCAGTTCAAGACTCTTTAATTTTTTATTCAGACGTACAGAGTTTTTGTGATGAAGGCTCAGGACAACTCCATCCATTAATAAAAGAAACCCACCCTGAATAACGAGACTGGTTCCGTATCCCATCAACTGGTCATGGGATTTCAAATTGGATTCGTTCACTCCCTTTTCATGGAGAAAAAACCCTGTCGCGATATAGGCCAGGTCAAGACCGAGGTTTAATGCATATAATTTTTCAATAGACAGTTGCTCAGATTCATTTTCAGAGAATCCATATTTAAGAGACCTTGCCTGACGTGCCCTGATATATCCCATTACGGCGAGCCCTCCGTTCACGAGATTCCAATAGGCATTCATTTGCCATACATATTTTGTCTCACCCTGTGTTTGACCTGCTATAATAAAACCAGTAGCAATATTTGCTGCTGCCCAGCCACCCAGCGTCAGCATGGCTGTTTCTGTTATGCGATTGCGACTGTCGGCAATACTATCATTGAAATTCTTTTGTCCGAAGGCATTTGCCAGTATGAAGAGGCTGAAAACCAGACCGTATAACTTTTTCATGTCTTTGTGTATGATACGATATACGTAAAAACAAAAGTCAGGGACTAACAATTTTGAATATTGCAGCCGCTGACTTCAATAATGAAAATAAAAAAACTAAGGTTTCTTTTTCCCCATTCCCAGTACAACACCAATAATTCCACCCGCCAATGCAGTAAGTATCATACCTGCAATCACATCTGCGACCACACCAGTAAGATCCAGATTGTTGCCCGTAGCATACTCAATAGAATCCCGACTTAAAGAAACTAAGAACCCAATCACTGCTCCCACACCTGCACCACTCCCAAAGGAATTGATGTTTCCGAGTTTCAAAAATATGTAAGTCAGTAGGGCAGCTGACGCGAAATTGCCCAAAATGAGAGCTCCCCACACAAAATCACTCATAGATTTCATAGAACCAGGTGGCGCAGTAGAGTGATGATTTAAGAAACTCATCAGCGCCATACCATAAATTAGATAACCGATGAAAAAGAAGGCGATTCCTCCCACCAGTGTGCCGATTAAGAACTTTTTCGTATCCATGTTGTGAGGTTTAGTGAATAAGGAAGTTACATATTTTTATTAACACCATATATCAATATAGGGGGATTTTATTTTGACTACGCTCTCTACCGGTACCAGATAGCCGAAGACTGCCAAAACAACAGAGAATGTTTAATTTTAAGGTCTTTAAACGAATGAAGAAGGGAAAATCGGGAACCAATTATGGAGAAATCAGTCATTTTAAATGGAAAGTGGATCCGGCTTGAGCCAATGGATTTCAGCCATGTGGATGGTTTAACTGCCGCTTCAGCCGCAGATCCCGATCTATATATATGGAGTCCTGTACCGCAGGGCAAAGAAGAGGTGCTCAAATATATTCAGACTGCCATCGAATGGAGGGAGGATGGGAAAGCTGAACCGTTTGTGATAACCCGGGTTAGTGATGGAGTCGTTATTGGCTCAACCCGATTATTTAATTTGGAGAAATGGTTATGGAAATCTGGCAGTAAGAGATACAATTGGGCCTTTCCCGATACCTGCGAAATTGGTTATACCTGGCTGAGTAATTCAGCCGTCAGGACCGCCGCCAATACGGAAGCCAAATTACTTTTGTTGCAAATGGCATTTGAAAAATGGCAGTCGTTCAGTGTCTATCTATGTACGGATGTCAGAAATACAAGATCAAGAAATGCCATAGAAAGAATCGGCGCAAAGTTTGAGGGAATTCTCCGTGCTCATCGTCTTGCAGTAGATGGTATCCCAAGAGATACCGCGAGGTATTCCATCTTGGCGGCAGAGTGGCCCGAGGTAAAAATGCATTTGGAGCAATTGCTGGAAAGGAAATAATTCTTCAGGTCAATTTGTAAATGCTGCTCTTATTCTGATCCGGAAGAATAATGTTTGATCCTGCTTAACTCCTGGTTTTTTGTAACTTTTTCTTCTTCCAGATCATAGTCATCCTGAAGTCCCAACCAGAATTTTGGTGAATTGCCAAAGTAAATGGAGAACCTCAGAGCTGTGTCTGCAGTGATCCTCCGGTTGCCCTTGATAATTTCTGAAATTCTCGTTTGAGGGATGGAAGCATGTTTGGCGAGCCGGTACGCTGTAATCTGCAAGGGGATCAGGAATTCTTCCTGCAGAATTTTACCCGGGTGAATATTATTCATCGATTTCATACTTAACGGAAATCCATTATAACAATTTGAATACCTTTCGATAAAGATAAAAAGGTTTTTTGCAGCCCAATTGTTAACAGACTGCTATTGACAGGCCTGGGCGGGTATTCTAAATCAGGGGAAATATTTACATTTATCAATAAATAAATACGATTATGGAAGAGATGGAAGTCCCAACAGAAGGTCTGCATGAAACCATCGAAGAAAGCGTAGAGAAAGCTGTAGAGACAAAGGAAAGAAAAGGTGGAATGGCAATAGCCATTTCTACGGCTTTAATGGCTGTATTTGCTGCCATGTCGAGTTTATTGGCAGGCCATCATGCAGACGAAGCCGTCATAGAACAAATCCGGGCTTCCGACAAATGGGCATTCTATCAGGCAAAGGGAATAAAGGATGAAATCTTATCGTTGTCTGCAAGTCCCGATAAGGAAGCCCGCAGTGCAAGGTATAAATCAGAACAGGCTGAAATTCAAAAAGAGGCTAAGGAATCTGAAGAAGCTTCTCATATTCACCTCGAGCATCATTCCATTCTTGCGAGAGCAGTTACGATGTTTCAGATAGCGATTGCCATTTCTGCGATTGCTATTCTTACCAGGAAAAGATTACTTTGGTTTATCAGTCTTGGCATATCCTGTATCGGGCTCTATTTCTTTGTCACGGGAATATTATTATAGAGAAATAACCCCGATGACTATACGCATTTGATTTCTTTAGTATATATTCAATCTGAAATCATACCCACCGTAATAACTGCCCCTCTTTACCCTGTGTATTTTTAACCTCTAAATTTTGCTAGTATGAAAAAACTCATGCCACTGGTATTGATTTCATTTTTGTTTTTTGCCTGCTCAAGTTCAAACGACAAACCTGTTGTTACTACTGACTCAGCGGCAGTCGCACCAGCTAAAGTTCTGCCAACTGAGATCGCTGATTCAAAGTATTCTGATATTGGTAAAAAAGGTCTCGATGCTCTTTCTTCGGGTGATATCGATGGCTGGATGACCATGTTTGCAGACAATGCAGTATATATTTGGAACGATGGAGACAGTCTTTCGGGAAAGGCAGCAATAACCACCTACTGGAAGAAAAGAAGATCAGAAGTAATTGATTCTCTTAGTTTCCTTATGCCAATCTTCCTGCCTATAAAAGTAAATGTGCCTCAACAGACAGTTGATCTTCCAGGTGTTTGGTTATTGAGCTGGCACCTTACGTCGGCAAAATACAAAACGGGTAAACATATGATGCAGTGGATGCACACAGATTTGCATTTCGACAACAATGATAAAATTGACAGGGTCATACAATATCTTGATCGTGTCCCTATCAATGCTGCCACGAAAAAATAATTGTTTATAAAATAAAATTTTGATAAACGGCATGAAACGTGCCGTTTATTTTTTTGTGCACTAATCATCCGATGCTCATTAACTTTAGGACCATATTTCCTGATCCTGAATTGTAATTAAGAACACGATTGCATGAAACAGACTTTTCTTTCTCTTCTACTTGCAGGCTTTGTTATTTTCAATACAATAGAAGTGTCCGCGCAACAAGATACGCAGCCAGAAAGAAAATGGTGGAAAGAAGCAATTGTTTACCAGATTTACCCAAGAAGTTTTAAGGATGCTGATGGCGATGGCATCGGTGATTTGAAAGGCATCATTTCCAAACTGGATTATATAAAAAGCCTCGGTGTTAACGTGGTCTGGCTTAATCCCATTTATAGTTCACCAAACGACGATAACGGATACGACGTGAGCGATTATCGCAAAATCATGAAAGACTTTGGGACGATGCCCGATTTTCTCGCGCTTGTTAAAGGTTTACACGAACGTGGAATAAAATTGGTAATGGATCTGGTGGTGAATCACAGCAGTGATGAACATATATGGTTTAAACAAAGCAGAAGTTCAAGAAACAATCCATATCGTAATTATTATCACTGGTGGAATGCAGAAAAAGGAAAACCCCCGGCAAGATATAGTCTCTTCGATGTAAACCACGATGCCTGGAGATATGATTCGCTTACGAAATCTTATTATCTCCATTATTTTTCCAGAAAACAACCAGACTTAAACTGGGAGAACCCAAAGGTTCGTAAGGAAGTATTTGACATCATGAAATTCTGGGGAGATCAGGGCATTGACGGATTCAGGCTGGATGCTTTTCAATTTGTAGCAAAAGATACCACCTTCCCCAAATTTCCCATTGGATATGAAAAACATTTTCAGTTGTATTATGCTATGGGCCCGCACCTGCATGATTATTTGAAAGAAATGAATAAGGAGGTTTTGAGTAAGTACGACGTCATGAGTGTTGCCGAAGGCGCGGGAAATTCATTTGAAGACGCACATAATCTTGTAGATGCCGATCGCAAAGAATTAAATATGGCTTATGCATTCGATGGTGTCGATATCGCAAAACCGGGAGGTTATAGTCTGCTGCATTTTAAAGAGGTATTCAGCCGCTGGGACAGTGCTTTTGCTTCAAACGGCTGGCTTTCCATTTTTCTTTCCAATCATGATCAGGCAAGAATGGTGAGTAGGTTCGGGAATGATAGTCCGCCATTCAGGGACCTGTCTTCAAAAATGCTCACGACATTTATTTTAACGATGCGGGGCACTCCTTATTATTATAATGGAGATGAATTGGGGATGACCAATATTCGTTTTGATAAAATTGAAGATTATCGGGATATGTCCATGCTCAATGAATACCAGCATCAAAAAGACATTCATGCGGATACATTGAAATTTCTGGAACGGTCGAAATTTGATAGCAGAGATAATGGCCGTACACCTTTTCAGTGGAACAATACAAAGAACGCAGGATTTACAACAGGGACACCATGGATTAATGTAAATCCCAATTACACTTATATTAATGCGGCCGCTGAAGAATCAGATTCCAATAGTTGTCTCAGCTATTTCAAAAGACTCGTAATAATTCGTAAAACCAATCTCACACTTGTATATGGTAAGTACAAATTACTGGACAAGGATAATCCAAATATATATTCATATACCAGAGAAGGTTTCGGCAAGAAATTCCTGATTCTCCTGAATTTTACAGATAAGGAAAGTTCAGCGAATGTAAATGTGGATCTGACGAAAGTGGTCCTGTCAAATTATAAAGATATACTCGTAGAAAATGGTGTTCACACAGGTATTAAGCTGAGACCTTATGAAGCACTCATCTGTCAACTTCAATAATTTTTATGAAGAAAATATTTATCAGTCTTCTGTTAATTTCATCTCTGATTTTTTCTTATGCCCAACAGAATGCCATTCGCCTGGTAGTTCGTGGAGATGATATGGGTTATACGCATTCTGGCAATGAAGCCATCATCAAATGTTATAAGGAAGGAATCGAATCCTCTATTGAAGTATTGGTTGCTTCACCCTGGTTTCCGGAAGCAGTTAAATTGTTGAAGCAAAATCCCGGCATTGATGTGGGCATACATCTTGACCTTACCAGTGAATGGGAAAATGTAAAATGGCGTCCACTTTCTGATTGTCCAAGCATCAGGGACTCCAGCGGATATTTCTATCCAATGGTTTTCCCGAACCCGAATTATCCGGGCAGATCCATTTCAGAAAACAAATGGAAAATTGAAGACGTGGAAAAGGAATTTCGTGCCCAGATCGAACTGGCATTAAAATATATTCCTAATGCCAGTCACTTTTCTGCTCATATGGGATGTACGAATTTGTCGCCGGAAGTAAAGGCAATGACAAAAAGACTGGCTAAAGAATATAAGATTCCGGTAGATCCAGATTTGGAATATGTAGGCATTATTGGATATGCCGGGCCGCATAAAACTTCAGAAGAAAAGATTCAGAGTTTCATCAATATGTTGAACAAGCTGGAGCCAGGTAAGACGTATATTTTTGTGGATCACCCTGGTTTAAACGATGATGAACTTAAAGCCGTTTGGCATATTGGGTATGAAGATGTTAATACAGACCGTCAAGGAGTAACAGACGTTTATACAAATGAGAAAGTAAAAGCGCTGATCAAACAAAAAGGTATACAGCTGATCGGCTACCGCGATATTGCGAAATAGGATGCGGATCAGCTGGTCAGAATCCTTTTTAAAGGAAGTTTATCTTTCTGTTCAATAAATAATGGGGTTCGCTCTATTACTGTGTCTGAATTATCGAGACCATAAGCTTTCTGATCGCTCTGCGCAATTCCCTTGATGGAAAAATATGAGTCGAGGATAAAATCTTCTTTTACAGGCAATTCATTTTCTACTGACAAAAATCTTTCAATGATTACATAAGTGATGTCTGCGTGAAAATTTTCTTTCTTCATGGATTCATACTTAGATAAGAATTTCAATTCACAATTCTGTACCATCTCCTGCATGACTCTCTTGAAATATTTATGAATGCGCGGCTGCACGCGGAATCCAAGTCTGAATTCAACGCGTATTAGTTTGTCTTTGATAATTTCAACCACATTATATTCCAGCGTATAAGGTGCATCAGTGATATCGATATGAATAAACCAGTATATATCAGCTCTTTTTGGTTTCTTATTTAAAATGGAATCAATGATGCGTTGTTCTATCTGCATATCCATATTGGCCTTGGTGAGATAGACCAGATGTGTGGCGTATTTTGGAATATCCTTGTCGTTACTTAGCTCAATGAGTTCCCTGCTGAATTTACTGATGTTTACAAAATTCAGATAACGGTTCGTAATCTTTCTTGCATTAAACCAGATATACATGATAAAAACCAATCCGAATTCAAAGAAGAGAAACATCCATCGTTGTTTGATCTTGGCCACGTTGGCGATAAAGAATGCCGTTTCTACCGTAAAGAAAATACCGATGATGGCCAGAATGAGAATCATATTCCACTTGCGAACAAACTTCATATAACCGAACATGAGTGCCGTGGTCATCATCATTGCAATGATAATCGAGAAACCATAAGCCGCTTCCATATGTTCAGATTTCCGAAAATAAAACATCATTGCAACACATCCGATCCAGAGCGTGGTATTGATACTGGGAATATAAATTTGTCCCTTGATGGTTGTCGGAAATTTTATCTTCACCTTGGGCCATAAATTCATGCTAATGGCTTCACTGATTAGTGTGAAAGAGCCGCTGATCAAGGCCTGACTGGCGATAATGGTTGCCAGTGTTGCGATCACAATTCCTGTTAGCAAAAACCAATGAGGCATCAATTCATAAAAGGGATTAAGGCCATTTAATTTTCCTGTATGTAGCGTAAGAATCCAGGCGCCCTGTCCCATATAACTGATGACCAGTGAAATTTTTACGAATATCCAGGTGAGACGAATATTTTTCTTGCCACAATGTCCCAGATCACTGTATAATGCTTCAGCACCTGTCGTACAAAGAAATACTGCTCCGAGTAACCAGAATCCTTTCGGATACATCGTCAATAGTTCAATACCATAGTGTGGACTAAGTGCAGCGAGTATTGCAGGATTATGGATAATCGGTATCAATCCCTAATACAAGGATCATACTAAACCAGATCATCATGATGGGACCAAATGATGAACCGATGATCTTAGTTCCAAATCTTTGGAAGAAAAACAAGAGACTGATGATACCAATTACAATTCCAACTGTAAGATTATTTCCTGGCACGATAAGATTTTCGAGTCCCGGTACACCATTCAATCCTTCAATTGCCGAAGCCACTGAGATTGGAGGTGTGATAATTCCGTCTGCCAGTAGAGTTGCCGCACCAATGATGGCGGGAAAATATGCTTTCTTCCCAAATCTTCTCACCAGTGCAAACAGAGAAAATATACCACCTTCTCCTTTGTTGTCAGCCTGCAAAGTGAGGATGATATATTTGAAAGTAGTTTGTAGTGTGAGCGTCCAGAAAACGCAGGAGATTCCACCGTATACAAGCAGATTCGAAATGGGTCGTTCACCGATGATGGCTTTGAACACATAGAGTGGGGAAGTTCCGATATCACCGTAAATAATTCCAAGTGCTACTAAGAGTGTGGCTACTGTAACTTTTGAAAAGTGACCATGGCCGTTGGTTGAAAAAGCAGTCTCGTGGTTGGGCATACGAAGAGGTCAGGCTCAAACGGAATGCCGGAATGAGGCAGTTGGGATCTCATAACCCATAACCCATAACACTCAACGGTTTCGGAAAATCGACCTTGTTAGATGCCAACAGCTAACCCTTTCAAAATGGGTTGGTTTTTTCAAAATGAAAATCAATTCAGGTCGGTTATAGAATGATTGTCCTCTGCTACTTTGAGTCCAAATCCAAATGTGCTGCCTGTACCTACTTCACTTTCTACCCAGATAGTTCCTTCCTGTGCTTCGATAAATTCTTTTGAGATGGCCAGGCCCAAACCACTGCCATTACGTTCGTGTGTTCCTGGTACTTTGAAATAGCGATCAAATATTTTGGGCAGGTATCGTTCATCAATGCCTTTGCCATGATCAAGTACCGTGAACAATACAAATTGTCCATTTTTCTTAACAGTTATATCAATCTCATCTTTTTCCGATGAATATTTTAATGCATTTGTCAGGAAGTTAATAAGCACCCAGGTACTTTTTTCCGCATCGGCTTGTATCGAAGGTAAAAGCGGATCCATTTTCAGGTTGAGTGTAATGTTGCGTTGATTCGCCTGGAACTGTACTGCCTGTAAAGCCTGATCGACAATTAGTCTCGGAGGTGTAGAAATCACTTTCAGCTGAATCTTGCCCGTTTCCAGTTGCGTAAGGTTTAATAATTCTCCGGTAATCTTAAGTAGCCGTTCACTGTCATCTTCAATACTGTCCAGCAATTCCTTTTGATCCGTATTGATCTGACCCACTCTTCCATCGTTGAGTAAATGTGCACTCAGTTTAATGGAAGAGATCGGTGTTTTGAGTTCATGTGAAATCGTTGCGATGAAATTGGTCTTGGCCTCACTCAGTTCGTGGAAAGGTGTGATATTTCTGAGAACGATAACTTGTCCGATCACTTCTTTGTTGCTGGTAACGTTCAACACGTCCTTGCTAAAATAACTTTCCTTATTATCAGCGTATATCTTCAGTTCCTGTTTGTCTGTATTTTCTTTTAATAAGGTTCGCATCAGATCGTTGCTAAGTGCGAAATCAGGACCATACTTTCCAATGATGGAAGATTCTTTGATGCCCAGTAATTTTTCTGCAACAGCGTTGAGAAATAGAATATTTCTTTTTTCATCGAAACCGATAATACCATCCCGCATTTGATTGATGATCGTTTCTATGCGGCTTTTTTCAAATTTGATCTGTGATAAATTACTGTGGTCATATTCATCCAGTCGGGCGGCCATGTCGTTGAATGATTTCGCCAGTTCGCCAAATTCGTCCTTACGTTTTATGACTATTCGTTTTGAATAATTTTTATCTGCGATGGCTGAAATACCTTCCGATAATTTTTGAATAGGGTTGGAGATAATTCCCGGCAGATTAAAAATAAATGTAAATGATATCAGCGTAAGGATACTGAATATGGCAGTCAGCCATATTTTGGCATTGTCGGCTGTTTTTTGGGCGTTTTTATATTTTCGGATAACAGCCATTTCATTCAGGTCCAGTATTTGGCTCAAAGAAGCTCTTATCTCGGGATAATTGGTAGAGTCTTCGGGATTTGCTTTCAGCTCATTAAAATTCTTACGTAATTCCTGTGTAACTTCCTTTTCTCCAACCTCGGTAATATTGCTTTCCTGTTTTACAAGACTTTCTTCAAATAATGAAATGGCGTCTTTCTGAATTTTTATTTTGTCCAGCGCTTTCAGCATATCATTGCTGTAAACGATGGATTCATGGTTGCTTTTCAGTACCTGGTTGAATTCCCTGTTTAACAAATTGATGCTGACTATTCCCAGTATCCCGAACAACAGGATTACTATGAAGAGAAACACGAGACTCAGGGACAGTTTTGTTTTTAGACGCATATAGCTGTTATGAAAGAATGACTACGTCAATATTCGCTGCTGACAATTTAGTTAGAAGGTGATTGAATATCGCTGTATTCATAATTATTTTGAAAAGGTTTAAATGAGGTTTTCCAATGCATACTGTTGTGATTGATTTTTCTTCCGCTGTTTGAATGATGGCGCTTGCCACATTATTGTCTTTAACACGTATAACTTCTGCACCCAATTCAGTAGCTAATTTAAAGTTATTGATCAAGTGCCTTTGGGCCGCGAGGCCAATCTTATCTCCGTCTTCTTTCGACGTTTGCACATACAACACATACCATTTCGAATGATAATAAGTTGCCAGTCTCGCAGTTTTCCTTACCAGCTTGCTGGCTGTTTCATGATTGCTGCTGATACAGGTGAGGAAATTTTCAGGTTTTAGATGAGCTCCTTTTGGAAGTTCAGATTCAATTTTCCTTTCCACCTGAGAAGCAACTTCTTTTAACGCCAGTTCTCTCAATTGAAGAATTCTTTCGGGTTGAAAGAAGTTACGGATGGAGGTCTCTACTTTATCGGGTGTATATATTTTCCCTTCGCGAAGACGAACAATGAGTTCGTCAGCAGTGAGGTCGATATTTACTACTTCATCGGCAGACCGGAGAACTTTGTCGGGAATCCTTTCCGCTACTTCGATACCGGTAATTCCTTTGACTTCCTTGTTGAGACTTTCAATATGCTGGATATTTACAGCTGAAATCACATTGATACCTGCATCGAGCACTTCCATTACATCCTGCCATCGCTTCTCGTTTTTACTGCCTTCGATATTTGTATGTGCAAGTTCATCTATCACTACAACTTCCGGATGAAGATTCAATATGGCCTGGAGATCCATTTCTTCCAATGATTTGCCTTTATAGAAAAGTTTGCGGCGGGGAATTTCAGGAAGACCTTCCATCAATTCCTGTGTTTCTTTTCTGTTATGCGTTTCTACATATCCGATTTTCAGATCTACACCGTTTTTAAGAAGTGTATGAGATTCCTGTAACATACGGAACGTTTTACCCACGCCGGCGCTCATGCCAATATAAATTTTAAATTTTCCTTTCCTGGATTGACGGATAAGATTTAAGAATTGTTCAGTATTCTTCTCCTGCTCAGGCATAATATCGTTTAACTGCTCCATCGTCATTTTGCGGATGACTTGTCGAGGTCAATATTTAAACTCAGTACATTAATTTTTTCTGTTCCCATCAGACCGAGCAATGGCTGATCGATATGTTTTTCAACTATTACCTGCACTGATTCTTCCGACATCCCGCGGGCTTTAGCCACGCGTGCTATCTGCACAAAAGCACCCTTCCGTGAAATATCCGGATCCAACCCACTTCCTGAAGCAGTTACGAGTTCTGAAGGAATATCATTCCTGTTTACCGTTTTATTATGCACCAGAAAACTATCTATTCTTGAAGTTACATCTTTTAAATAGTCAGGATTGGTAGGACCCTTATTGCTGCCACCACTGCCCGCAGCATTGTAACCTACTGCAGATGGTCTGCTCCAGAAATATTGGTCGTTGCTGAAATTCTGACCTTCCAGTTTGTAACCCACTACTTTCCCGTTTGCTGAAACTGTTTCTCCTTCTCCTTTTCCCGGGCTGGCCTGTGCAATTCCCCAGATAAGTAAAGTATATATTCCACAGAAGAACAGAATACAAACCAAAGTCAATCTTAATGCAGGAATTATATGTTGTTTCATAAAATTATTTTTTAAAACCAGACAGATACAAGTAAATCGATTATTTTAATTCCAATAAAGGGAAGTAAAATTCCTCCCACTCCGTATATCAGAAGATTTCTCCTGAGCAATGCACTGGCACCAATTGGTTTATATGTAACCCCTTTCAATGCAAGCGGTATCAGCAACGGAATTATAATGGCATTGAATATTACCGCAGAAAGAATAGCACTTTCAGGGCTGTGCAGGTTCATGATATTAAGCGCCTGTAAGCCCGGTATCGAAACGATAAAAAGGGCTGGTACAATGGCGAAATATTTGGCCACATCATTGGCAATGGAAAATGTGGTGAGTGTCCCACGAGTCATTAACAATTGTTTTCCTATTTCAACGATCTCAATCAACTTGGTAGGATCGTTGTCAAGATCAACCATATTGCCCGCTTCCTTTGCGGCTTGTGTGCCACTATTCATAGCAACTCCCACATCGGCCTGAGCAAGTGCAGGGGCATCATTGGTGCCGTCTCCCATCATCGCTACAAGTTTACCACCCTGTTGTTCTTTTTTGATGTAATTCATTTTGTCTTCGGGCTTGGCTTCTGCAATAAAATCATCGACTCCCGCTTTATCGGCAATAAATTTTGCAGTTAGTGGATTGTCGCCGGTAACCATTACAGTCTTAACACCCATTTTTCGCAAACGGATAAACCGTTCGGATATCCCTGGTTTAATAATATCCTGGAGCTCAATTACGCCCAGTGCTTTATCATTTTGACTTACGACCAGTGGAGTACCTCCATTATTAGAAATGATTTTTACTCTTTCAGTAGTTTCTGAGGGGATTCGATTGCCGGCTTTGTCTACTAAATGTTTAATGGCATCGTAAGCACCTTTACGGATTTTCAATCCATTCGACAGATCGATGCCGCTACTCCGGGTTTCGGCAGTAAATTCTATAAACCTGGCTCCATTACTGTTAAATGTATTCCGGTTTATTCCAGCCAGTTCAACAATAGATTTTCCTTCCGGAGTTTCGTCAGCCATGGAAGCAAGGGAACATGCTTCAATAAATGCTTTTTCTTCAATACCGTTTGCAGGCCAGAAATGAGTGGCTTTCCTGTTACCAATTGTTATGGTTCCTGTCTTATCCAACAACAAAGTATCCAGATCGCCAGCTGTTTCTACAGCCTTACCGCTTTTTGTGATCACGTTTGCCCTCAATGCACGATCCATTCCTGCTATCCCGATTGCACTGAGCAAACCGCCGATGGTTGTAGGAATCAGACATACAAACAACGAAATAAAAGCCGCGATGGTAATCGGTGTGTTTGCATAATCGCCAAACGGTTTTAATGTTACACAAACGATCACAAAGATTAGTGTGAAACCTGCAAGTAAAATAGTAAGTGCGATTTCATTCGGTGTCTTCTGACGCGAAGCACCTTCCACGAGAGCAATCATCTTATCCAGAAAACTTTCGCCAGGCTCTGTGGTCACCCGAACTTTTATTTTATCGCTCAGTACTTTGGTGCCTCCTGTAACGCTGGACTTATCACCTCCTGATTCACGAATCACAGGAGCGCTTTCACCCGTAATTGCAGACTCATCGATTGTTGCGATGCCTTCGATAATTTCCCCGTCCATAGGAATGGTATCGCCGGTTTCACAAATGAAGATATCTCCCTTTCTCAATTGAGATGAGGGCACTACTTTGACTTCATCTACAAATATTTCCCCAACAGGAAATACTTTTTTAGCGGGCGTATCTTCTCTGGTTTTACGCAAACTATCAGCCTGCGCCTTACCCCTTGCTTCTGCGATGGCTTCCGCAAAATTTGCAAACAACAGTGTAAGAAGCAAAACTATAAATACAATAATATTATATGCAAGGCTTCCCTGTGATTTATTTCCCATGATGATCCAAATACTCACAGCCAGCATGATCGCTGTTCCGATTTCAACAGTGAACATAACCGGATTATGTATCATAATACGTGGATCCAGTTTTATAAAAGACTGTTGCAACGCTTCTTTTACGAGTGCTGGTTCAAACAATTTATTATCTCTGTTTCGTTTCATGGTAGTAGTTTTATTTCGATGCGAAAAATTCTGCGATGGGTCCGAGTGTTAATGCAGGAAAGAATGACAGTGCAGCAATAATGATAATGACTGCATACACCATAATTCCAAAAGTTCCAGTGTCGGTTTTTAGTGTACCGGCGCTTTCAGGGATGAATTTCTTTTTGGCAAGTATACCTGCAATAGCCAACGGTCCGATGATGGGTAAAAACCTGGATAGTAACATGACGATTCCGCAGGTTATGTTCCAGAATGGGACACCATCTCCCAATCCTTCAAAACCTGATCCGTTATTTGCAGATGAAGAAGTGTATTCATACAACATTTCTGAAAACCCATGACTGCCCGGATTATTAAGCCATGCAGCATTGCCAACAGGATCATGGGAATAAAGATGAGAAGACAAAGCAGTAAAGGCGAGAATCAAAAAGGTATGAAGCAGTGCAACAATTGTTGCGATCTTCATTTCTTTTGCTTCTATTTTTTTACCCAGAAATTCAGGCGTGCGACCAACCATTAATCCGGATATGAACACGGCGATAATGATATAGATATAGAAGTTGAGAAAGCCTACGCCCACCCCTCCATAAAAATCATTCACCATCATTCCCAACAGTGCAAACATTCCTGTGAGCGGAGTAAAACTGTCGTGCATGGCATTCACTGAGCCATTTGAAGTAACGGTAGTGGTAATTCCCCAATATGCAGAAGCCGCAGGTCCGAATCTCACTTCCTTTCCTTCCATACTTCCCAATGGCTGACTGATGCCCAAATGTCCTATCGAAGGATTTCCTTTCATCTCAAAATAGATAGCAGGAATCGCGTAAATCAAAAAACCAACGGTCATGACACTAAATATTACCCAGGCGAGTCTTTTGCGTTTCAGCATATAACCAAGCGTAAAAACGAGTGCGATGGGAATCAGAATGATGCAAACATTCTCAATGATATTTGTAAAATAATTTGGGTTCTCCATGGGCTGTGCAGAGTTAGCTCCGAAGAAACCGCCGCCATTTGTGCCGAGTTGTTTTATGGCGATCATGGATGCGGCAGGTCCTCTGCTGACGTGAACAGTATCTCCCTGCATTGAAATGAACTGATCCTTGCCTTTAAAAGTCATGGGTGTTCCGTTAAACAAAAGCAAAACAGCAACGACAATGGAAAGTGGTAATAATATTCTTGTGCAGGATTTTATAAAATAATTATAATAGTTTCCGAGTTTTTCGGTTGTCCTTTCTTTCATAGCATTGAACACCATCGCACAAACTGCCATCCCCGCGCCGGCACTCACAAACTGAAATAGCGTAAGAATTAACTGACCGAGGTACGATACGCCGGTTTCACCTGAATAATGCTGCAGGTTTGTATTGGAAATAAAACTGATAGTTGTATTAAAGGCCAGGTCGGCAGACATAGAGGGATTCCCATCAGGATTTAAAGGAAGCCAGCTCATGTTCATCAAAACGAACATGGAGAAAATCGCCCAAACCAGATTGATGGTAAGAAATGCAGTCAGGTGCTGCTTCCAATTCATTTCTTTTTCCGGATGAATTCCGCTGGCTTTAAAAAATATCCTGTCGATTGGCGAGAGTATAGGATCCAGCCAGGTCCGCTGGCCTTCGTACACCTTAGCGATGTAACGACCCAGAGGAATTGCCAGCAATACGGTGGCGGCAAACATGAAAATCACTCCGGTAATTTCTGTGTTCATGATAAAATTTGTTTGAATGAGTTAAAATTTTTCCGGTTTGACCAGTACATAACATAAGTACAGGAAAACGAGAATAGATAAAATGAATAAAATTGTCATGATGATTAAATTTTGTCGAAGAAGTCGATGGATTTAAAAAATATTGCAAAACAGATCAGTATCGCAACAATTAAAATGACTGTTAGTAACATGATATCTGATTTAGGTAAATAACTATTCATCCGGATTTCAAATGGAGTGCCCAATTAAAAACAGAAAGAGTTAGGTGGTCTGAAACACCACGGGAATAAGGACTTACCTCATTTTGCAGTTACAATGAATGTATGCGGGAGTTGAAAAAACCTTTTCATTTTGATAGGGGTATTTATCAAAATGGTGCGAATTGAATTAATCAGAAGTTATTTAAAACGGCAAAATCTCAGGGCACGTGGTTTGTTGTAAATCCGCTGAATAAGCAATCGTGCGTGTTGATTGTAATTGAGTAATTAAAGGAAGCCTGGTTTTTACCATCGCTTATTAATTAGAACAGGCCGGCTGTTTTTACGGTTGGCCTGTTTATTAAGTTATTTTATACTCTTCGATTTTTCGGTATAAAGTAGTGAGACCGATATTCAGCAGTCTGGCGGCTGCCATTTTATTTCCATGGGTATGATTCAGCACCCTTTGTATATGCAGTTTTTCCATACTCGATAATTCAAAAGCCGACAGGGCCTGTCCTTTTTGTCGTGATGTATGAAAATCAATAGGAAGACTTGAGACCGTTAGCTCATTATCGGTTGTAAGGATCACAGCTCTCTCCATTACATTTTTTAATTCACGGATATTGCCTTTCCAATCATGGCCAATCAAATGATCCATAAATTCCTTACTCATTCCTGTTACATGTCCGTTTATCTTAGAAGAATATAACTGCAGGAAGTAATTTGCCAGAGCAGGGATATCTTTTTTCCGATCCCGTAAAGGAGGAAGTTCGATCGTGAAAATATTCAGCCTGTAAAAAAGATCCTCTCTGAATTTGCCTTCATCGACTTCTTTCTGAAGATCTCTGTTGGTTGCTGTTATGAGTCTGACATTGACCTTACTGGATTTGGTATCGCCCACCTTGATGAACTCGCTGGTCTCCAGTACCCTTAATAATTTGGCCTGAAGGTCAAATGCCATTTCACCTATTTCATCGAGGAAAAGGGTTCCTCCATCTGCTTCTTCAATCAATCCTTTCTTGTCTTTAACAGCGCTGGTGAAGGATCCTGCCAGATGACCGAATAATTCACTTTCGAGTAATTCCTTACTGAATGAACTGACATTTAGTGCGACAAATGGATTTCCTGCCCGCTTACTTCCATTGTGAATAGCATGAGCGAAAACTTCTTTTCCTGTTCCTGTTTCACCCAATAACAATACGGTAGCATCGGTTGGGGCAACCTTCTTTGCGAGATCTATCGCTACCTGAATTTGTTCCGACTCGCCCAATATATTTTCAAAAGTATATTTCTTGTCGACCTGCCGTTCCAGCTGTGCCACCCGTTTTTGCAATCTGATCTTTTCCATCGCCCGGTCCAGCAATGGAATTATTCTTTCATTGTCATCTCCTTTTGTCAGGTAATCAAAAGCACCGTTTTTTATGGATTGTACACCGGCCTGTATATTGCCGTAAGCAGTTAACATGATGATTTCTACCTGGGGAAATTTTGCCTTTACCTTTTCAATAAACTCCACCCCGTTACCGTCCGGAAGTTTAACATCACATAATATAACCTGAATGAATTCCTTTTCGAGAATACGCAGACCTGACTTCAGCGAATCGGCTTCAAAAACCAAAAATCCTTCGAGCCCAATAATACGTTTTAATAAATGCCTTAGCTTTTCTTCATCGTCGATCAGAAGAACATTACCCCTGTTCATGCATTCCGATTTTAATTCAAAGCTATTGAATTGTTGGAAGATGGAAAGAAAGAGGTGGTCAGCGAATTTTCAGTATGAAATATTTTTATTGTTTTTGAATCGTCAGTGGTGAGATGGTAACTCCAGACGAATAGGTCCAGGTTATGGTACAATTTGTATCCGTTACGGTTACACTTCCCTGATAGGTTGTACCGTTCAACTTGAATACAAGATTGTAGGTTCCCTTGCTAACTGAAGTAAAAGATATGATCCCGGTTGCCGGAGTCGGTGTGGGAGATCCATAACAGGCATATTCAAAAGTTGAATTGAAATCACACTCAAAAGTTCCATTTGCAGGAGGTATATTTCCACCACAGTCTAGCATGGGATTATATGCGTAAAGATCCTGAGTGTGGGCGATGAAAATTAATCCGGTGTCAGAAAATGATATCGGTGTCAGACTAATCTGATCGTCCGTGGATAAAGTCTTTACCGTTATTGCGTCGCAATGAACAGTAGATGTGTCTCCATAAACACTGTCCGTTACGATCACTGTAGCTATGCTGCTGTCTCCTGTGAGTGCTCCGCCCATCGTGGTCGGGTTGTTTGGAATAAAAGCAGATATTTGATAAGTTCCGGAGTGTGTAAAAATAAAAGTCGCGCTGTCGGTGTGAGCGGCTGGCCATACCTCACCATTTGAAGGTGCAGACCATGTAATGCCCGAGGTTACTGTTGTTCCGTTTGTTGTCGCAATTAAGGGCTCGCCAATTTTAACAGTTGATTTGGAAAGTGTCAGACCCTTGTTTGCGCCACCGCCAGATGAACTGCTATTCTTGGTACAGGAAGAAAAAAGGAATGCAGCAATGATAAAAAAATAAGATGCCAGTTTGAAATTTTTCATAAACGATTCATTTTCTACTTTTTATATTCTGTTGAACTATTCAGTTGAGCTTGAATTTTTTTCCACTGAATTGATTCACTGAAATTTCCTGTCCTATTGACTTCTTAAGAAGGCAGAAGGTTGCTTTAAAGTTTGGCGAATGAGATTTTTTTATAGATAGCTGAGCCACCATTTGTCCCGGTGACTTGATTTGTAGCGGTCATACCGTTTGCACAGCGGGTACAAAAGAATGACGACGGATAACCAGATGAGGTAAACAACTCCGAGACTAAATCCATAACCCTTTAACTGACCTGAAAAGGTGATCCAGGTAGGAAAGGAAGTCATCCGAGTCCATTCAAAACCAGTTAATACTGCTGCCGTCAGGGCGATCAGATGTATTAGATAGATGTGAAGTAAATAATAAAACATGGGTACTCTCCCATATACAGAAACGAATTTTGTAAATCGATTGGATACATTTTCCATCAGCGACAGAAAAACCAGGGCTGATCCATCAGTTACCAATATATAATCAAGAGAGGGCGGGTACTTGGTGATATCAAGGAAGGAAAGAAAACTGAATACTGCCGAAGACTGTTCTTTCCAGGGTTTCAGATTTCCATAAATATTTATTCCCCTGAGTATGACAAAAAGAATCAGCGACCAGGATCCGATTGTGAGTAATAATTTTCTTCTTTTTACAGGATCGTAATTGTTGGAAAATAATTCCCCCATGCAATATCCCAGTGCCATAACGCCAATCCAGGGTAACAATGGATAAGCAAAGAGCACTCCATGATTCCCGATTTGAAAATAATTTTGTTCGTGCAGGAAGCTCCAGAAATAATCCATCAAATTGTTTCCGGGAAAATGAATATTATCCAAAAGATTGTGACCGGCTACAAGAATAATCCCCAACCAGAGAATCGCTTTTCTCGGTAGAAAAATTATTCCTGCTAGACAGATCATGCATATCCCAAGTGCCCAGATCACGGCGAGCAGGAAAAAAGTGAAATGAATATTAAAAAACCAGGCAAAGTTCACAACTGTCAGTTCTAAAAAGATCAACCAGAGTCCTCTCTTTACCAGAAAAGAAGCAAGTTGTTTTTTGGTTTTTCTCTGCCCTGATATAAAAGCGGAAGTACCCGCCAGTAATATAAAGATGGGTGCGCAAAAATGTGTGATCCACCTGGTAAAAAAAATGGGAACGGTTGTCTTACTTAAATCCAGCGGGTCGAATAAAAATGCGTCAGCATTAAAATAATCTCTGGTATGATCGAGGGCCATAATAATCATGATCAGGCCCCTTAATACGTCTATGGATTTGATCCTGGTGGTAGTTAAGGTATTCATTAGTCTGGTTGTTCCAATTCTGAAGGTAATAAATCACCATACTATTGCGAAATTTTCTCTTTCAGATAAATCTCCTCAAAGGGGAAATAAAAAAAACCATCACGCTAACGGCGTGATGGTTTCAAGACCAAATTCAAAAAATTTAGTTCTTTAACATGACTGTATCCAGGGAATGTATTATTCCGTTTGTCGCTTCCACATCATGGCTTTGAATTTTAGCACCTCCAATCGTCGCATGACCGTCCTTAATGTGCACCAATAGTTCCTTGCCATTAACTGTTTTCAGCTTTTCGCCATCCTTCAGGTCTTTAAAATTTATTTTACCTTCTACAACATGATGATTTAGCAAGTCTGTCAACTTGGTTTTATTTTCAGGCTTTAATAAATTATCCAATACACCTTTGTCCAATTTACCAAAGGCAATATCTGTAGGTGCAAAAACGGTAAAGGGACCTTTGCCGCTGAGTACCTGATCCAGTCCGGAGGCATGAACACTCTTTTTTAATGTTGTCATATTCTTCTCCACGTTTACTAACTGCGCAATGTTTGACATTTGATTTTATTTATCTGCTGGTAGAATAACCAGCAACGATGTAATGTAGGAGAAGAAGAAGCCCGTCCCTTGTTAATATCATGCTCGATTACGTAACTGCGTATTTTTGACTGTTAATTTCCATTAATGGGGACAATACTACCCTGGATGCCAGGGAGAATAACTTGTTTATCCTGAATCAGGTATATTTATTAAGTAAATCTGAAAAATGAAAATAGTATTACTTGCCACCTTTTTGTTTTTGCAATTTCCTGGCTTTTCTCAGTTGCCTGCCGAATCATACACTATTGATTCAGCTTCTGTTGAACATCCAGGTGTGCCAAAAGGAGAAATATTGAAATTTAGTTTCGACAGTTCCAGGATATTTCCTGGTACAAGTCGCGACTACTGGATCTATATTCCTGCGCAATATAAATCTGATCATCCTGCTTGCGTTTATGTAAATCAGGATGGAATCCAATGGAATGCACCAACCGTTTTTGATAATCTTATTTCCCGAAAGGAAATGCCCGTTACAATCGGAATTTTCATTACACCTGGTGTTGTAAAATCTTCCGATCCAAATTCCGCGTTGAATCGTTTCAACAGGAGCCTTGAATACGATGGGTTGGGGGATGCATATGTTCGTTTTTTATTGGAAGAGATTTTACCCGAGGTTGAAAAACATCAAAGCAGTGATGGCAGACCGATTCATCTTTCAAAAAATGGAAATGACCGTGCAATTGGAGGATCGAGCAGTGGGGCAGTATGTGCTTTTACGGCAGCGTGGGAGAGGCCGGCTGAATTTTCAAAAGTCTTTTCAGCAATTGGGACCTATATAGGACTACGTGGCGCTGAACGGTATCCAACTTTAATAAGAAAAACAGAGCCTAAGGCAATTAAAATATTTATGCAGGACGGATCGAATGATCTGAATATTTATGCCGGTGACTGGTGGATGGCTAATCAAACGATGGAACGCGCACTTATTTTTTCGGGATACTCTGTACAACATATATGGGGTGAAGGTCAACATAACGGGAAAATGGGGACCTCCATTTTTCCTGAAGCTATGAGATGGTTATGGAAGGACTGGCCCACGCCAGTAAACCCAGGCCCAACTAAAAATCAGATGCTGAGTGATCTTTTAATACCGGGTGAAGAATGGCAACTGGTAGGCGAGCACTATAAATTTACCGAAGGTGCAGCAGTGAACGCAACGGGCGAAGCTTTCTTCCAGGATATCCCGAATTCAAAAACATATAAAGTAGATCTGATTGGAAAACTGAGTGAAATGAATGTGAATGCGAAACGGGCAAGTGGGACTTCCTTCGGACCAGATGGAAGAAGATATGTTATTGCCGGTGCAACAAATCAGGTTATTGCCTACGATGCTGCCGGAAAAGAAACTGTCATCGCGGATAGTATTTCCGGTAACGATATCGTAGTTGCCAACAATGGTAATATATATGTTACCTCACCCGATGGTGTTGATAAGCCAAGTAAACTTTACCTTATTCGTCCGGGCGCAAAAAAGGAAATCGTAGACGAGGGTTTAAAATTTGCGAATGGTCTGGTACTTACTCCCGATCAAACACAATTGTACGTAACAGAATCTGCTTCCCATTGGGTTTGGATATATCAGGTTCAACCAGACGGTAAACTTTTTTACAAACAACATTACGGATGGCTGCATACAAGGGATCAGGATGAAAATGCGTGGTCAGACGGAATTCGTTGTGATACTGCCGGCAGGGTATACGTTACCAGCAAGATCGGCATTCAAATAATGGATCAGACGGGCCGGGTAAATGCGATTATACCGATACCCGCCGGGCAGCCTTCGAATCTCTGTTTTGCAGGTCCGAACTTCGATATTCTATATATGACCGCGGGGGATAAAGTTTACCGGCGTAAACTTAGAACCAAAGGGATAAATGGTTTCGAAAAACCTTATAAACCCTCAACCGCGAGATTGTAATTAATATCGACTAATATTTTAAAGTCACAATTTCTTTAACCAGGCCTGGGCAGTTTCTTTTCCATCGAGATTATTCGCAACTATTTTTTGCAATAGTTGTTTCACTGTTACGATATCGCCGGGATGATTGCGAAGCATAAGTGTGAGTGCTTCCATTAATGTACCCGGATTTGAATACAGGCTTTGGGATTCCAATTTCTTAAAGAAGGTTAGCGCCAAATCATATTGTTTTAGCTGGAGCGCCGAACATCCGGCATATCTTAATGCATCTGAACTTGATGTATCTGACCGGATTATTGTTTCAAAATGCGTTAGTGCTTCCGCATACTTGCCGTTATTATATAAATTAAGACCGTCTTGAATACTGTCTGTCTTACTGCTCATAGTAACCTCAAGATTTTGCAGATATTCTTTTTCATACTGGCTGGCAAGTTGCTGTGGCGGGACTGTATTGGTAAATATATAAGTCCCGTAAATTATACCTGCTATTATTGCAGCAGTAGAAACATAGTATACTAATTTTCTGATTTGAGAAGGAGCATAAATTTTCCTTACGGGAGTACGTTCTTCCTTGGATTCATCGTAATAAAGTTTTCTGAAATGTTCTTTCTTTTCGGTTTTGGCAAGTTCTTTGGAAGCAGTAAGTGCGCTTAAATAAAAAACAACTTCTTGTGCGAAAGCAGGATCTGATTCTATCCTTTTTTCAAATTCCATTGCCTGTTCGGCGGGGAATTTACTGGTGAAATAGCTTTCTATGTATTCTGTATTATCCATTTCGTTATTCAACTTTATACAGCTTTCGTAATCTTTCCAGGCAACGTAGCCTGCTTGTTTTTACTACATCTGCTGTTTTATAATTAAGAAGTGATGCAATTTCCTTATCACTATAATTATCACCCCAGTACGTCAGCAGTTGTCTGCACTTTTCTTCCAATTCTTTCAGCTTCTCTCTTAAAAGATTCCAATCTGCTTTGTCTATCATCTTTTGAACTACTGATCTGGTCGAATCTGATAAAAGCATTAATCGGTCTGAAATCGTCTCCGGCCTGTGTACGATATTCTTATTAGTCGATCTTTTGCGAATAAGGTCAACACATTTATTATGGAAAATCTGGTAGAGGTAGGTTTTTAGGGAAGCCCTGGCTTCAAATTGTGTGTTCTGGATATTGTCCAACGCTGCGAGAATAGTATCGGAATAGGCATTAAAAGATTCATCTTCCGATAAAGCATGTTTGTTCATGCCTTCCCGAACAAAATAGGAGAACCGGTTGAATAATTGTTCTTCGCTCCTTCTTTTGTCAATCCCACCTTGCCTTAACTGTCCAACTAATTCCTGGTCTGCATGATGAAATGAACCAGTGCTGTCCATTATAGTGGGTCTTTCATCTAATATAGGTAAAAAAAAGACTCATTCAACATTTTATGTTTCCCTCTTTCAGAATCCTGCGATAAATCATTTACAACAGATTCCGGAATTAATCAGAAGCATCCGTTACCCTATTCAAGTAGCCTTTATTCAGAACCCTGTGATGAAGCCGTATGGCGAACGCGTCGAAACTACGTATGACCCATCCTTCAGATCAAAATCATTAATCAATTAAACCTTACAAAATGAAAAAATCCCTATTTGCGCTCAGCCTTGGAATTATTTCCATTGCAGCGCTCAGTAACTGTGTTTACTCGCAGTATTCTGAAAACCCTGTAGCCTTCAATGACTCGAAAAACTTTAAATCCGCCATTCGTAATCTGGCAGCTCTGGAAAGTCCGGCTTTCATGGGCACTTATATTCCCGATACGAAAAATATCAGCGCCAAAGCGATCAAAGATTTCCAGAGTCGTTTTAACGACGCCGGCAACACCTTGTGGTTTGCCGATGCCAATGGTTTTGTGTCCTATTTTGTCAAGAATGGATATGGAGACAGAGTTTATTATGACAAAAAAGGTCGTTGGCAGTATTCACTGATCTTCTATGGTGAAGACAAACTCCCACACGATATCAGAGCCGTTGTCAGATCTACTTATTATGATTTGAATATTACCCTGGTGGAAGAAGTGCAAACCACAGAGGCCCTGGTATATATTGTTCATCTCGAAGACAAATCAAATATCAAGATTCTGAAAGTGAGTCCGGAAGGTGAAATGGAAGTTATGCAGGACTTAACAAAGGAATAATATAATTAACCCTTACCCCTCTGCAACCAGTTGCCCCCGAAAGGGGGCAACTTTTTTTTTCAGGTTATCGGATATCTGTTATCGGTTATCGGTCATCCATTATGTCTTACCTTTTCGTGAAATATAATTTAATATGAGTCTTATTATTTTAGGACTGCTGATCTTCATTGCAGGAATGGTGGTCCGACGTCAAATGAGCACTTTTAGTCCTTATGCTGTTTATCTGCGGGTGCTTGGTTTTGTAGTATTCCTGATAGGTATCCTTTCATCCTGTATCGTGCAAATAGGCCCCGGAGAGGTTGGAGTCCAGATATTATTCGGAAGTGTTCAAAATAACACACTGGCCAGCGGGCTTCATTTTATAAATCCACTTATTGATGTTCAGCGGCTGGATATAAAAACAGAGAATTACACAATGAGTGCTGTACGGGATGAAGGCGCAAAAGAAGGTGATGATGCCATCAGAGTTCTTACGTCCGACGGTTTGGAAGTCGTGATGGACCTGACAGTTTTATATAAGGTTCTTCCTTCTTCGGCCCCGGATATTTTACGAAGCACAGGTATAGATTATACAAATAAAATTGTACGTCCTCTTACGCGAACGATGATCCGCGACAATGCAGTTTATTATGACGCCGTCTCTTTATATTCCACAAAACGAGATGAATTCCAAACCAGAATCTTTAAAAGTATTGAGGATGATTTTAGAAAACGGGGATTGCTGTTGGAACAGCTTCTGATACGGAATATTACTTTACCACAGGCAGTAAAGACAAGCATTGAGCAAAAAATTTCAGCTGAACAGGATGCGCAAAAAATGCAATTCGTTTTGCAAAAGGAAAGGCAGGAAGCTGAACGTAAGAGAGTTGAGGCACAGGGGATTTCGGATTACCAGCGGATTATCAGTGAAAGTCTAACCGACCGCCAGTTGCAATATGAAAGCATCAAAGCGCAACTCGAAGTGGCGAAATCCCCAAACGCGAAAGTGATCATAATTGGGAAACCAGGCTCCCAATTTATTTTAGATACTAAATAGGTATGGTACATATCATTCATGGTTCCTCCTCAATGCTACCTGGATGAGTCCTCTTTGCCACCTCGGATTCCGAGGACCCAAAGAGGACCCAAAGAGGACCCAAAGAGGAGAATCCGGGGTGTAATGATTAGCATTGCACTTATCGGTTTGTCAGTTTATCATCGTGCAACCAATTCGCCATCAATTGGGGCCAGGATTTTACGGATTGAAGATCAGACCTGTATCCCATGTTAAAACCATGATCCCCATGAGCAAGAATATGTGCTTCTACAGAAACCTTTGACTGACGATATTTTTGAAGAAGGTTTACAACGGTTATTGAACAACATGCATCATCGTTTGCAGCGAGCAGAAATGCAGGAGGCGAATCATGAGGTATGCTGTCGGGGATATTCAAAGGACCCGGATAAATCTGTATAATAAAATCAGGCTTTCCGTTTTGCCGGTCCACCGGATCACCAGCAGAAGCATCACCGATGCCTGAAGTAAATGCAATGGCGTCAACAACTTCACCTCCCGCTGAAAACCCCATCATCCCAAGTTTGCTTGTATCTATTTTCCACTCCTTTGCATGTGTTCGGATCAGGCGCATTGCCCTGTAAGCATCTTGTTTTGGCTGAATATCTAAGGAATAGGGTGAATTGGGTTCCCGGGCGAGTCTGTATTTTAAGATGATCGCTGTAATGCCAAGTTTATTAAGATATCTGGCAGGGTCCAACCCTTCAGCAGTTATAACGAGAAGACGATGACCGCCACCAGGACAAATCAATACAGCTGTACCATTGGCAGTTCCTTCTGGCGGGAAAAAAACGGTTATTGTGGGGTTATGTATATTTTTTACCCAGTAATCTTTTGCCTCTTCGGGTTCATTTTTTCTGTTTTCAAAACCGGGAGCACCGTTCTTCCAAAGGGGTAGTACCAGCGAATCCGATTCTGCCATTGAATTGCTAATCCAGCAATTAAAGCAAATGGCTAAAAATAACTGTAACTGAATTTTATTTATAGTCATATCCTACAATTCAAATTTGTCAGGCTGTTTATTTTACAATGTATTCGTTATACTCGGGGTGTCTTTTTAAATATACGGCTACAAAGGGGCAAAGGATTTTAGCCTTCACATTATTTTCTTTTGCCCATTCAAGACTAAAGTGTGCAAGTGCAGCAGCTATACCCCTACCTTCCAAATTTTTCGGTACTTCCGTGTGCATGAGCCATATAACCCCCTCGTGGAAACGATATTGAAGAACGGCAATTTCACCTCCTTCGCGTACTTCAAATTGGCTGCGTTCTTTGTTATTTAGAACCTGTATTTCCATTTGATGCAGGCTTATTGGCTTAAAAGTTAAGCATTTGTGAGCTTTTTTATTTAAAAAAACGGCAAAGGCTTTTGATTTCACAATAAAGATAAATTCCGCCTTATTGGCTTAAAAATTGAATTAATAGCTGTTTATAGCATCGAGAATGAGCTCGGTCATTTTATGCATAAAAAGAACAAAAAACCGCCAGGAGGAAACAATTTGGTAACATTAAATTAATATGCCTTGTGGTATTACGGGACTATTTTGCAGCTGTTTAACAATCAATTTCCTTTATGCAACAAGAATTCCAACTCCATTTTCCCATTGTTAACAAGGTGGCTAAAATTAGAAAGTCTCCTTATTCGCTGGTTATCCTGAGGGAAGGATTGTATTCTGTTTCAGTTGATAAATTACCTCTTATCGAATACTATGTTTTTTTTGATAGCCCGATTAAAGGGGAACAAATGAAATTGAAATTCTATAAGACCATATCAGATGGTAAATGGTACGACAAGAGCTATTCTGAAGAAGCTGAGTTGCATTCGCCTGAATTCGGAATTCCCGAAATCAACAAAGAAATAAAAGCTGTTCTGGATACACATGAAAGTCAGACTGCACAACAGAAAAGCTTCACACTATAATTATTTAGCGATTACATAAATTTTTGTCTAAAATTGGAAGACAACAATGCCCTGTTTGCATCCGGGCGACTGTTATTTATCAACGTAAGAGTCTTTAGTACGGCTTCCTTTTGACCTGAGTATTCTCCAGTTACCATACAAAGAATTTCCGCGATTTTATTTTCAACTGAAATGGAATCCAAACCGGCGTATCTGGTTTTCAAAAATTCAATAATTCCAAGTTCGTTCAGAAGTTCAAGTTTTCCCGGAAGATCAAGATTTGTAGGGTTTTGAAAATCGATTGCAATAGATGAATTCCTGAGGTTTGATTTCAGGAAACTGATATAATTTGAATAGATAATTCCCTGGGCATACAAATAAAGTTCTATAAATTTTCTTTTCTTGCCAGGCAGCGTAACACCATCGCAGAAAGCGTCATAAAAACCTTTGAAAAATACAGCCATACACTGTAGTCTGAAACTTTTATCGTATTCATTCTGCAAACAAAATTCAATTTTATTGATGGTTCCGTTTGCATCGTCTAGTAAGCGTTCAACGGATATTCCCGATAATTTATTACGACGTATCCAGTTGTCAAAAACAGGACGGCGTGAGAGAAAACTCGACAAAATGTAATTGCTATACGCGGCACTGTTTGAATTTGCAGGCTTTATACTAAAGACAAAAGTTTCTCCAAAAGTGAATCTTCTTTCTGTAAGACCCGGGTTATTTCTTTCCTTCTTGAAAATCTCCATAAGCTCTTCTGTTTTTTCTTTATGAAAGAAGAACTGGAGCTTCGGATCGAACTCGGGAAAAGGGAAAGGAATTATTCCAAATAGGTGATCAAAAAATGCTAATTTGGCCACATATTTCTTATGACTCCTGAATTCAGAATAGAAGACCCGGATCTGATTTTCTGAAAATCTCTGCATGATGGATAAGGCAGTGGTTTGATTCAAATATACCAATCGCAACGTCTCTTTTTTTGCCTGGATTTTCAGGTTATCAATTTATTAATAATTTGTAAACAGACCGTTTACACACTGATAGACGGCTGAATGGAAATCTGTTAACATTTTGGTCATATTCACTTAACATTCCATTCACAGGACCTGACTTCTTTTGTAACCAATCAATTCTAAAATAAGTTTTATGAGAAATTCGCTCACAAGAACACTAATTAGACTTTCTGTTCTCGTATTTATTTCTGTTTGTTTTTTTAATTCTTCTAAAGCGCAATCCAATTTGAATAATGATTCTTTGTTCCGTTCCGGTGCTGAAAATTCCGGACGTATTTGGGGATATTCTTTTGGCGACTTTGATTTTAAATCAAAGGCTGACTCACTATCCCGCGGCGGTAGTAATCAATACACCGGTATCAGGGCAAACACCACAATGTTCCAGTTCAGGCGTATTTATCTTGGATATGACTACAATATTTCCAAAAAATTCTCTGCCGAACTTTTATTGGCAGCGGAAGATAATTTTCCTCCGGGAGCTCCCCCGGTAGGTTCAGCAGCCGGGACAACCACCACGTATGCGGCTGGTAACTCAACGGGAGACCTTCTTTCTAACCAGAAATTCACGTTTTATATTAAAAACATGAATATCCGCTGGAAGGGTATCTGGAAAGGAACCGATCTGGTTGTGGGTGAAATGTCTACCCCGGCTTTTCCTGGAATATCAGAAAAGGTTTGGAGTTACAGATCTATTGAAAGGACAGTAGCAGATATACGCCGCACACCTTCCTATGATTTCGGTATCGCATTACAGGGAGTATTCGATCCATCAACGAAAAACTTTGGTTATAATTTACTTGTTGCCAATGGTACTAGTGATAAACCAGACTATACTCCGTTCAAGTGGTTTTACGGAGATGTATATGGTTACTTCGCTCACAAACACATAGTATTAGATCTGTATGCAGATTATCAAAGACTCAACTGGATAACAACCTGG
This sequence comes from uncultured Bacteroidota bacterium, assembly GCA_963757315.1. GTDB lineage: Bacteria > Bacteroidota > Bacteroidia > Chitinophagales > Chitinophagaceae > Puia. Next base: position 262,608 of record CAVWRD010000002.1, read on the forward strand.
CATCATTCGCGTCAAATGTTGAAGGGATTTATTGCCTGGAACAGTTCAGCTACGGACAAAAGCATGAATCCGGGAACAGGATTTACAATCGGTGTTGAAGGATTTGTGAACAATCTAAAGGCTGATAATTTCGCGCCTAAAATTGCAGGAGGTACAGATACTTTAAGTACAACACCTTCCGCCCTGTCTTTTTATATTCATGGCGACATCATAACTAATAAGCTGAGATTTTTTATTCGTTATGATATGTATAATCCTAACAATAAAGTTGATGCGACTGTATACAAATCTTACTCTGGAAATACCAGCAACTATAACGATAACTCGTTTCAAACTACATACAATAAAACTGCAGCCACTCCATCAGTTACATATACAACTACCGGAGACCAGACCTACAAGCAAAATTTCTTCACAGCTGGCCTGGACTTCAAACCTGCTCCCAGAGTTCATTTTATGCCGAACGTTTGGGTAAATTCTTATAAGTCGCAGATTTCAACTCCGACTACTTCGAATGGTAACCAGTTTGCTGCTGGTACAGATGTAGTCTGGAGGCTCACTTTCTTCTTTGCGTTTGGAAAAAATTATGATAACGGCGGCTTCTAGAAAATTAACATTCAACAAAAACAATACAACATGGAAAAGATTTTAATGATCGGTAAAAAAAGCCTCGCCGCTGTCGGGCTTATTGCCGCAGCTGTTACTGGTTTCCAAACCAGGGTTGCAGCACAGGACGACAAAACCATCTTAGGTGCGGGCAGTTCGTTTATTAACCCTCTGTATTCGAAAATTTTTGCAGATTACAATCAGAAGACTGGCATTCAGGTTAACTATCAGAGTATAGGATCGGGTGGAGGTATTTTGCAATTGACAAACAAAACAATTGATTTTGGTGCTTCTGACGGACCACTTAATGATGAACAGGCTACTAAGATCGGAGTGCCGGTATTGCATATCCCTCAGGCTTCCGGGGCTGTGGTAATTACTTATAATCTTCCTGGTAATAATAATCTGATTAGTCTTACTCCTGATATTATCGCGGACATTTTCCTGGGGACTATAAAAACGTGGAATGATCCCCGCATTATTTCCATTAATAAAGGAGTCGATATTCCTGCCTTTCCAATTCTGGTTGCCCATCGTTCCGATGGTAGTGGAACCACAAATATTTTTACGAACTATTTGTCTAAAGTAAGCGCTGAATGGAAAACCAAAGTGGGTAGTGGTGGTGCAGTAAACTGGCCAGCAGGTTTAGGCGGTAAAGGCAATGAAGGCGTTGCTGGTTTGATAAAACAAACACCTGGTGCTATTGGATATGTTGAATTGATATATGCATTGCAGAACAAACTCGATTATGCTAAAATCAAAAACAAAAAAGGAAATTTTGTTGTTCCTTCTATAGCTTCAGTTACTGCAGCCGGGAATGTTAAACTCCCGGATGATGCAAAAATATTTATTACCGATACGGATGCTTCTGATGGATATCCAATCGCCGGATTTACATGGGCTCTTATATATAAGGAGCAAAATTATAACGGCCGGTCACAGGATCGCGCGACTAAGTTGATGAAACTTATGTGGTGGAATATTCATGAGGGACAACAATTTGCTGAAGCACTTAATTATGCACCTCTGTCCAAAGAAGCATTAAAAGTGGCTGAGAAGATTTTGAAGTCTGCTACGTATAACGGGAAGTCGATATTGTAGGATTCTCGGTATATGGTTAATGGTGTATGGTTTATGGATTTCCATCTGCCATATGCCATATACCATAAACTATATACTGAACTATCAAGATGAAAAAGCTAAAAAGTTCCAACGGACAAATAAGAGCTGAATCGCTTTTCAAGCGTTCGCTGGTGATTATAGGTGCTGCGATGGTAGTTCTGGTATTGGGGATTTTCCTGACGCTGATAATTGAATCAATCCCATCTATCAAGTCATTGGGAATAAAATATCTTTGGGGTACAACCTGGGATCCCGTTAATAATGTTTATGGTGCCGCTCCTTTTTTACTTGGCACAATTCTCACTTCTTTTCTGGCTTTGATTATTTCTATTCCTTTTTCCTTTGCGATTGCTGTTTATTTAGGGGAATACAATCCTAAAGGCTGGTTGTCCAATTTTCTAAAAAATACGGTGGAGCTGATTGCAGCGGTACCTTCAGTAATTTATGGCTTTTGGGGACTACTGGTGCTCGTGCCGCTGGTGCGTTCATTGGAAATGAAAACCGGAGTTTTACCTTATGGGATCGGAATTTTTACTGCTTCGCTGATTCTCGCGATTATGATAATTCCTTATGCCGCTTCCCTTGGTCGTGAAATGATACGACTCGTTCCATCCCCGTTAAAAGAAGCCGCTTATTCTTTAGGCGCTACCCGTTATGAAGTGCTCAAAAATGTAATTCTGCCTTATACAAAATCAGGATTATTTGCTGGCGTGCTGCTGTCATTGGGGAGGGCTCTGGGGGAGACGATGGCTGTTACGATGGTTATCGGAAATACAAGTTTGATTCCGACAAGCATTTTTGCTCCAGGTAATACAATGGCGAGCGTCATTGCCAATGAATTTACAGAAGCTGATCACGCAGTCTATCTGTCAGCCCTGATTGAACTTGGCCTTGTTCTGTTTATTGTAACGGTGATCATTAATATGATAGGAAAACGAATTATTAAGCGTTTTACAAATGAATAAATTATGAATGTAAACGTAAAATATCGGATGGGAAAGAGTAAGCTGATGCAGATATTCATCGTATTCCTTGCATTCCTTATTACAGTACCTCTGATCTTTATTATCATTTACATTTTCAGACAAGGGATTACAAAAATAAATTGGACTTTTCTTACTAAAATTCCAAAACCCGTTGGTGAGTCGGGTGGCGGAATTGTTAATGCGCTGATCGGATCTGTTTTGATAGTTGTTACCGCCGCAGTTATGGCTATACCTCTGGGGATTATGTGTGGTATTTATTTAAGTGAAAATAAAACCAGTAGACTTTCATACTGGAGTCGTTTGTCTGTTGATGTTTTGCAGGGTATTCCTTCCATTGTAACCGGTATCGTGGTTTATTTCTGGGCTGTAAAACCCATAGGAACTTTTTCTGCTTTCTCGGGAAGCATTGCTCTTGCCATCATGATGTTGCCTATTCTCATACGTTCTACGGAAGAAACACTCAAGTTGATTCCATTTTCTCTGAAAGAGGCAGGACTTGCGCTTGGTCTTCCTTATCACAAAGTAATATTGAAAGTGATTGTACCTTGTGGTGTCAGCGGAATTTTATCCGGTGTCATGTTATCCATCGCGCGTATCGCAGGTGAAACAGCTCCGTTATTATTTACGGCTTTTGGGAATCCGTTTTTAAGTACGAATCTTGGAAAGCCTATGCAAAGTCTGCCGTTAATGATTTTCAATTATGCCACGAGTCCATATGACGATTGGCACGATATGGCCTGGGGTGCTGCGTTGATATTACTATTTACGGTATTGTTACTAAATATTATTACTAAGCTGACAACAAAACGATGGAACGTACAATTATAAAGAGCAGGAAATTTAATGCTTACTTCGGAACCAATCATGTTGTGAAGAATGTGAATATTGATATTCCGAAAAATAATATCGTGGCGGTAATGGGTCCATCAGGCTGTGGTAAAACAACATACCTGCGTTGTATTAATCGCATGCATGAGCTGATTCAGGGGGCAACCAGCAATGGAGAAATGATCCTTAATAATGAGAACGTTTATGAAATGCATCCCATATTTGTTCGATTGAAAATTGGCATGGTATTTCAAAGACCTAATCCATTTCCTAATCTTAGCATTTACGATAATGTAATTGCCGGTTACAAGTTGAATGGAATGAAACTTCCTAAAGGTGAGAGAGATCAGAAAGTGGAAGAGTCACTATCAAAGGCTGCATTATGGAAAGAAGTAAAGGATTCCCTGCATAAAAAAGGTACATTTCTTTCGGGGGGTCAACAGCAGCGGTTATGTATCGCGAGAGCTATAGCCATGGAGCCGGAAGTTTTATTACTGGATGAACCTACTTCAGCACTCGATCCTATTTCAACAGCAAGTATTGAAGAATTGTTGCATGACCTCAAGAAAAATTTTACACTCGTAATTGTTACACACAATATGCAGCAGGCTGCCAGAGTAAGTGATAAAACGGCATTTTTTTATTTGGGAGAACTGGTGGAATATGACGACACCAAACTAATGTTTACGAATCCTCAGGATAAGCGAACTCAAAATTATATAACCGGCAGATTCAGTTAGGTCTATACAAAACAAGATATTATGTCACAATTAGAAATAGAACTGAAGCAGTTAAAAACGGAAGTGATCAATATGTGGAGTCTTGTACATTCACAATTGGTCAAATCAAATATCGCAATGGTAAACTTCGATAAAAATTTAGCCCGGGAAGTTGTATCGAGGGAAAAGAGAGTAAATGGATCTGAATTAAAAATAGATCGCGACTGCGAAAATATATTTGCACTGCTTACGCCAGTGGCAATAGATCTTAGATTTGTACTGGCGGTTCTTAAAATAAACTCAAACCTCGAACGTATCGGGGATATTGCGGAAGGCGTGGCAAAATATATTCTGAGTGCTGATAAGCCTTTTAATCCGGAACTTCTGAAGATCACTGAAACAGTTGCGATGTATGATGAAGCTATCAATATACTGGAGGACACGCTCACCGCTTTTGAAAATGAGGATACTGCTTTAGCAAGAAGTGTTTTTCAGAAAGATGAATACCTGGACAAGATTAATATCAATTCTACAGTAATGACCGTTAAGTATCTTGAACAGTTTCCACAAGACTGCTATCAATCGCTTATTAATCTTTCCATAATCAGAAGACTGGAACGGGTCGGTGATCAATCGAAAAATATTGCTGAAGAAACTATTTTTTATGTGGAAGCCAAAGTGTTGAAACATAACGAAGATTGACAAGCGAATTGTTATTCAATTGTAAAAGCCACTCAACAGAGTGGTTTTTTTATGCCATTTATTTTTTTTAAATCATTTTTGATAACAAACTAGTTTTGTAAATAGACCGGGCAACGGGCCACTTTAAAATGAATACAATGGCAAAAGTTTCTATTCGTTTCTTTTTAGGGGTTATATTTTATTTGTTCAGCGTAAATAATTCTAAAGCGCAATGGGATCTGGGTTTTCAGGGAGGTATAAGTATCCCCAATCTCTCTGCTGGTGGATCTGACAACAATCCGCTAAATACTGGATACAGTTCCAGACTGGGTCCCGAATTTGCGATATCAGGAGAGTATCACGTAAATAATTTATTCTCCATAGTTCCAAAAATTGAGTATTCGGCGCAAGGTGGTAAAAAAGATGGATACCAGGCCTTGCCTACACCACCGGGAATTGCCGAATATTTAGAAATGCAGGGGAATACAGCACCAACTTATTTATACGCAGATTTTAATAGTGAAGCGAAACTTGACTATTTGCTGATTCCCATACTGGCTAAATTTGGCTGGGATCTGGATACCCAAAAAAAATTCAGGATAACCTTTGCAGCAGGACCTTATCTGGGATTTTTACTCTCTGCAAATCAGGTAACGTCGGGCAATAGCGAACTTTACACAGATCCTGAAAAGATGAATGCATTGCCCGTGGGGCCGCAATCTTTTGACACTACCAATAATATTAAAAGTCAACTCAACACCACAAACTTTGGTGTTGAAGGAAGTTTGGGAATCGAATATTCAATAGGGGAAACCAAACACGATAAAATATTTTTTGAAATCGGTGGAAACTATGGTTTCCTGAATATTCAGAAAGGAAGTGCTAACGGCAAGAACAACACAGGTGCTGCTACAATTATGTTCGGATATGCATATAAGATCAGATAAATAAATGTAATCCTAGTTTTTCATTTCTGTATTCTTTGCGAGTGCAGCAGGATTTTTCAGAAATGCTTGTTTACATTCTTCTGAACAAACACCGTAAACCTTGCCATTATAATGAACAGTGTCTTCAATTCCTGCTGACATGGGCATGCCACAGGAAGGATCTTTTTTGTTATCCACCATGTCTGGTGTAAACTTCTTTTTTTGTACTGAATCCGTTTTCGGAGCCTGTACAGTTGATGTTTCAATCTTTGGCTTTTCATTACAGGAAAATGCCAGTGTAAGTAAACATAATAACAAAGTTCCGGTCAGGATATTGAAACGAGAAAGATGATTTGATTTCACGATGCATTTTGAAGTTACAAAAATACGATAACTATATCTCATAATTGTTATGTGTCAACTGGGCTGCTTCCCATCCAATAATGGCAGACTTACGATCAATTCCCCAGTGATAGCCGCCCAGATTACCAGAAGAAGTAATTACCCGATGACATGGAATAAGAAAAGCGATTGGGTTGCTTCCTATGGCAGTTCCTACGGCACGGGACGCATTTGCGTCACCAATCTCATGCGCAATGTTCATGTAAGATTTTAACGAGCCGGAAGGAATATTTAATAACGCATTCCAGACTTTAATCTGAAAAGGAGTTCCTTTCAGATGCAGTTTGATACTGTCGAGGTCTGACCAATCGCCGCGAAATATTTTCAGTCCCTGTTGTTGATGTAAATCTGTTTTCTGTACTACTGTACTGGCAGGGAACCGACTGATAATTTCAGACTCCGGTGATTCAGTTCCTTTCCCGATAAAAGAGATATGACAAATACCTTTATCTGTGGAAGCTATAAGCACATCCCCAAAAATTGTTTCTGCATGACTGTAGAAGATATGTAAATTCTTTCCACCCTGCTTATATTCTCCAGGAGTCATACCTTCTATTTGGATAAATAAATCGTGAAGTCTGCCAGTGCCGGATAAACCTGTCTCGAAACTTACTGTAGCCAGAGAATGTTGTTCCTGCAAAAGTCGTTTTGCATACTCGATGCTTGTAAACTGAAGGAATTTTTTAGGACTGACGCCGGCCCATTCTTTAAATAAACGTTGAAAATGAAAAGGGCTTAGATGAACTTCCTGCGCAACTTTATCTAAATCCGGCTGTTCCTTGAAATTTTCGCGTATAAAACGAATAGCCTGTTCAATTCTTTGAAAATCTTGCATGCCCAAAAATAAAAGGTGGCTGTTGTTATGACAACCCGAAAATTGCTTTTATTTAATTGATCCGCGTAACAGTCTTAAAATCTTTTGAAATTTTGGCATTCATAGCTCCGGTGGTATCGAGCAAATGATCGCTCAACTTTTCTTTCATATTCACCTGAAAATTGCAGCGATAAAATTGGTCCTCTTCAAAATAAACTACGTCCAATACTCTAAATTTTACTCTTGAGCTATCGATCTTGGGTGAATGATTCAGGTATTGATCCATAGCGTTTTTCAAGCCTTCCTCCGTATCCTTCCGACTCCATTTTTTTGCACAGGAAAAGAATATCAATACGCTGAATAAAGCCAAAGAAAAAATCCTGATTTTTTTAAACATGGTCGCAAAATAAATAAAATTGAATGAGTGAAAAATGGTTTTGTAAAATGACATTTGATAATATGTCCTTTTAACACATAAGATTTTAGTTTGAAACCACCTGTTTTGAACCGGCAACTATTCCACAATTAAAAGTTAAAAAAAAAATTAGGTCAGCATTTTAGAAATCTTAAATTCGCTTATAATTTCTCATCGTTAAACCAAAAGACGAATTGCTTATGCCAACTAAATTTAAACTCCTAGCGGGGCTGAACACCGCGTTTCTTCTTTTCCTCAGCTTAAGTCTTTTCGCTCAAACATCAATTACTGGACGTGTTTTAAGTAGCACAGACAAGAAACCAGTTGTTGGGGCGACAGTACAGGTAAAGGGAGGCAAGTCAGCCACTTTAACCGGATCAGACGGTACGTTCACAATCAACTCAAGTCAAAAAGTAGGTGCGTTGGTAATTACCATCGTAGGATTTGAGGCAGTAACCGTACCAGTAACCGGAACGAATGTCGGAGACATCATGCTCTCCATTTCTGCAACATCATTAAACGATGTTATTGTAACCGGATACACTTCTCAAAAGAGAAAGGATATCACCGGTGCGGTTGCCATTGTAGATATTGGTGACGCGAAAAAAATACCTTCAACCAGTTCCGAGCAATTATTGCAGGGACAGGCGTCGGGTGTCACCGTTATTAATTCGGGTGCACCGGGTGCAGCGAGTACGGTGTTTGTTAGAGGTATTTCAAACTTTGGTCAAACTCAACCATTATATGTTATTGATGGAGTTCAGGTCGGTGATATGTCACTCGTGAATCCTAATGACATTGAAAGTATAAACGTGTTAAAGGACGCAGGTTCTGCCGCCATTTATGGTATCTCAGGTGGAAACGGTGTGGTTGTGGTAACAACTAAAAAAGGCAGGCAGGGTAAGGCTACTATCAGTTATGATGGTTTCTATGGCTCCCAGCAGCCTTTGAGTGGTAATCCTTATAATATCATGAGTCCGGCAGACCAATCAAAGCTGGCATTTAGAGCTGGTGATGCTGCAACAGAAGCGTTGTATCCTGGAGGACCGGGGGTCATTCCAACTTACGGTTATCACGGGAACACTGCAGCCGGAGCTTTTGGAGTTTCGGGAGTAACAAGCGATCCTGCAATTGAGGCATATTATAATTTTGATGCCAATAATCCTGGAAACGATTTCCTGGTTCAGAAGTTTTCACAGACAGGAACTGACTGGTTTCATTCCGTTTTTACAGCAGCCCCTCAACAACAGCATACACTTTCAGCAAGCGGCGGTAATGACAGAAGCAATTATTTCTTTGCTTTCAACTATGTTAATCAAACGGGTACACTGCTTAATAACTATGAAAAAAGATACCAGATGCGGGTGAACACAAATTTCATGGTGAAAAATCACGTAAGAGTGGGTGAAAATCTCTTTGTAACATACAGGGAAAATAACGGAGGTTACAATGGAACCCAGCAACAGGAAGGTGGCCCAATCGCTTATATCTTCCGCGAAATGCCGCTTATACCGGTTTTTGATATAAAAGGAAATTTTGGTGGTGGTTATGACGGACCCGGCGGTGAACCTCTAGGTAATGGTAGTAACCCGTATGCAATATTAGCCAGGAACTCAACCAATAACGCTCATTTTGTTACTGTTGAAGGCATAGCGTTTGCGGAAGCAGATATTGCCAAATACCTGACGATTCGTACAGCAGTTGGGGGACTTTTATACAATCAGTATTATTGGAATCTTACTTATAATACTTATGAGAATTATGAAACTCATACAAGTCCAAATGCTGCGTCTGAGAATGAACAATATCAAACCAATTATAACTGGACGAATACAGCAGTCTGGAAAGAAAGTTTTGGTAAACACGATTTGCAGGTTTTAGGCGGCTATGAAGTAAAACAGTCTACCGGCAGATATTTCAGTGCGGGAGCACAGAACTTTTTTTCTCTTGATCCCAATTACGTGCAGCTTCAGTACGGAAATCAATCCGCTACTCCGGCTACCAGCACGATCCTCCAACCAACAGCAACCCAGTCCTTTTTCGGCCGCTTAGATTATCAATATGATAACAAATATCTTTTAGGAGCCACCATACGGCAGGACGGATTTTCCGACTTTTTTGGCGGACATCAATGGGGTACTTTCCCGTCAATATCATTGGGATGGAGATTATCCCAGGAAGATTTCCTGAAAAATGTTGACTGGTTAAATAATCTGAAGCTCCGTGGCAGTTATGGTGTAGCGGGTAATAATGGTAATATCGGCGGCGGCAATGCTTACACTACGTATGCTTCAGGTGCCGGCTCTTCTTTCTATGGTATTACCGGTGGCATCAGTTCCACCTCACAAGGCTTTTATCAAAACCAGATTGGTAATCCGAATGTGACCTGGGAAAAGGATAAGATTAGTAATATTGGAGTGGATGCAACCTTATTTAAACATTTGGATTTGACCGTAGAGGTATGGAAAAAAGCGATCAGTGGTTTGCTATTTGTAAATCCAGTTCCAGCAACCGGTGGTGGGGCACCAGCACCTGCTGTAAATATCGGGGATGTACAAAATTCTGGTGTTGACATCAGTGCTACTTATCATAGCCAGATTGGTAAAGACTTTAATTTTAGTGTAGGTGCGAATATAACCACGTATAAAAGTTTAATTACTGCTATACCAGGTTCTGGTTATTTTGATGCGGGTGGATCACGTGATCTCGCCTATCGTGAGGAACGAGGTTGGGCATCCCATCGGTTCGTTTTTTGGTTTGCAAACAGAAGGTCTTTATCAGTCAGATGCTGATGCCGCAAAGGGAGCAACCTATAAAGGCGCCGCTGCTGGTTCATTTATTTATAAAGATGTTGACGGCAGTGGAGCAATTGATAATAACGACCGTACCTGGATTGGAAATCCAAATCCCAATTTTACGTATGGTATAAACATAAATGCGAGTTATAAAAGATTTGATTTCACCATGGTATTGTATGGTTCTCAGGGAAATAAAGATTTCAACTATGTAAAATACTGGACTGACTTTTACAGCACGTTCCAGGGTGGTAAAAACAATGACCTGTTCACTAAAGCAGCAATCGTTTCAGGAGGAGTTGTAACAAATCCGAGCGCAACCCAACCTGCCGCTTCTTACGCCCAAAACTTTGGTTCAAGTACAATCAGTTCATTTTATGTTGAAGACGGTTCTTTCTTAAAATGTCGGGTGGCACAGATTGGATATACGTTTAGTCCTGAGCTGATAAACAAAGCTGGTTTGGATAAAGTACATATCTATTTCCAGGTTACAAACCTGTTTATGGTTACGAAATACAGTGGTTTGGATCCTGAGCTTGTTCCATCCCTTAACGTCAACGGCAATGGTAATACCCAAAGTGCAGCATTTGGAATTGATTATGGAGCTTATCCAAATAATCAGAAACAATACATCGTCGGCATTAACTTAACATTTTAATGGTAAAACATAAAAAAGTGATTGATATGAAAAAATTTCAATTTAAATATAAAGCGGTAACAGGTACACTGTTAACACTAACGATAATTTACTCATGTAGTAAATTCCTTGACAGACCACCCGTTGGATCATTAAGTCCCACCGTTCTCGCAAATAAAGCGGGCGTAGATGGTCTCTTGATAGGAGCCTATTCCATGCTGGACGGCTGGAATAATACCTACAATCAATTTAGTTCTCCGTATGGTACGGGATTGGATAATTCACCTTTTGGTGGTTATGCTTCCGATGATGCCTACAAGGGATCAAATACAACTGACCAGGCGCCTGATGCGCCCTCTATAGAAAACCATTCTGTAACTGCTTCCATTGGATACCTGCAACAAAAATGGCAGGCTGATTATAATGGTGTTCAACGTGCCAATGATGCAATCAGGGAAATTCCATTGGTTACTGATGGTTCAGTTACACCGGAACACGCGGCAGAAGTAATTGCGGAAGCAAGGTTTTTAAGAGGTGTGTTCCATTTTGATGCCGCAAAAGTTTGGAGAAACATACCTTATGTAAATGAAACCAGAACTTATGCTGCGGGTAATTTGAATGTTGGTAATCCGGGTCCCATCTGGGATTCAATCGAAGCTGATTTTTCAGCTGCTATGGCAGTGTTACCAAAAACACAGTCGGATCTCGGCAGAGCAAATTATTACGCCGCCGAGGCTTTTTTAGCAAAAGCGTATATGTTTGATCATAGGTATTCCGATGCACTGCCTCTTTTAACAGATGTGATTGCAAACGGAGTAACGACTTCTGGTGCTGCATATAAACTGGGACCTTACGAAGATAATTTCGATGCTTCTCACAGGAACAATGCTGAATCAGTTTTCTGTATTGAGATGACTGTAAACGACGGCTCCGGTGGTCAAAACTCAAATCCGGCTGATATCTTAAATTTTGCGGCGGGTACTTATACCAGTTGCTGTGGATTCTATCAGCCCTCTTATACGCTGGCAAACGCATTTAAAACTGATGCAAACGGTCTGCCAATGTTCCAGACAGACCCGGGTACAGGGTTTCCTTTGTACAACGTTGTAGATCTTCCAAATGATCATGGACTTTTATTAACAGATCCATTTACTCCTCCTGCCAATAATTTAGATCCTCGTATTGACTGGACTCTTGGACGCAGAGGTATTCCTTATCTGGATTGGGGTCTATGTGGTGGTGAAACCTGGTCACGCGGTGATATCGTTCCATATAATCCGATCAAGAATGTGTTCTGGCATAATGCACAAGCTACAACATCTGAAAATTCAGTATGGGGAGCTACAAACCAGGGTACAGCCATTAACTATAACCTGATTCGTTTCGCAGATGTAATTCTATGGCGTGCGGAATGTTATGTGGAATCCAGTCAATTTGATCTTGCAGAAGCAGATGTAAACACAGTTAGAAACCGTATGGCTGCTCATCCTGAATACTGGGTACACACATACGTAGATAATAACGATCCAAGCAAGGGTTTTACGGCCACACCAGCAGCGAATTACGTAATAAAACCGTACCCGGCAGGCGCTTTTACAACAGGAGGTCAGGCCTATGCCCGCGCTGCTGTGTATATGGAAAGACAACTGGAATTGGGAATGGAAGGACATCGTTTCTTCGATCTGCAACGCTATGATGCAATTTTTGGAGGTCCGGCTGGAGCTAGTTATATGGCTAATGTAGAAAATGCACATATCAAAGCTGATTGTCGTGCTCCACATCCTAATCCTGTGTTGCAAGGCGCAGTGTTTACTGCGGGCACAAATGAGATTTATCCAATACCTCAAAACGAAATTGATATTGAGGCAGGTCCTTTAAAACAGAACCCGAACTACTAAAAAAGGATTTTTTAATAGAAGAGGTGATGAGTTAAAATTCATCACCTCTTTTTTTTGTTTAAATATTTATATTGGGAAACATCGTAGCATCGGGGAAAATAAAAATGGCGCAAATCATTGCCAAGTTTTAGTTTTATAATAAGAATTTTCATGGCATGAAAAATCATTCATTAATCCGTTTTTTCATCTTTCTGTTTTTTATCTCCTGCAAAGAAAAAACAACCCTGTTTACAAAGATTCCTTCTTCAAACTCCGGTATCCATTTCAATAATAATATTATTGAAAATGATTCTATCAATCCTCTTGACTTGTTAAACATATACAACGGAGGCGGTGTAGGTATTGGTGACTTCAACAACGATGGCCGTCCGGATATATATTTTACGGGTAATATGGTTTCCAACAAATTATATCTCAATAAAGGAGAATTTAAATTTGATGACATTACGGAAGAAGCCGGGGTTTCGGGAAATGGAAAATGGTGCCGCGGGGTATCTGTAGTAGATATCAATAATGATGGATGGCTTGATATTTATGTAAGCGCGACAATTAATAATAATCCTGAATTAAGAAGAAATCTGTTATACATCAATCAGGGTTTGGATAAAAATGGTATTCCTCATTTTAAAGAAATGGCGCGTGAATATGGATTAGGTGATACACTTTATTCCACCATGGCGGCTTTTTTTGACTACGACAATGATGGTGATCTTGATTTGTATCTTACAGTAAATGAAATTCCAAAAGGGTATAATACGGGCTACTTCAAACCCATAGTTACTGACGGGTCTTTTCCGAGTACCGGCAGGTTATATCGAAACGACTGGAGTGATTCATTGAAACACCCTGTATTTACGGATGTTTCCAAAAAAGCAGGAATTACCATCGAAGGGTTCGGACATGACGTAACGATCGCGGATATCAATCGGGATGGATGGAAGGACATTTATGTGAGTAACGATTTTCTGGGTGATGATATTCTGTATATAAACAACGGAGATGGTACTTTCACAGATAAAGTAAAATCATATTTCAAACACACGTCCGCGAATGGTATGGGTCAGGATATCGAGGACATAAATAATGACGGTCTTGCAGATGTGGTAGAGCTGGACATGGATCCTCCGGATAACTATCGAAAAAAACTTTTCCAGAACAGTAACAATTACAGAGCATATCAAAACACGGAATATTTCGGTTACCAATACCAATATGCCCGCAATAGTTTGCAGCTTAACCAGGGGCCGCGGATTAATGCAAATGATTCAATAGGTGATCCCATATTTAGTGAGATTGGTTATTATAGTGGGATCGAAGCTACGGACTGGAGCTGGACTCCACTGGTGGCTGATTTCGATAACGATGGTTACAGGGATATCATCATAACTAACGGGTATCCTAAAGATGTAACTGATCATGATTTCATCAATTTCAGAACCCACGCTATCAATATTGCTTCCAAAAAAACAATGCTTGATCAGATACCGCAAATCAAGATTCACAGTTTTGCATATAAAAATAACAGAGACCTGACTTTTACAGATATGTCTAAAGATTGGGGAATGATGACTCCTTCATTTTCTAACGGTGCAGCCTATGCGGATCTGGATAACGATGGTGATCTCGATCTAATCGTCAATAACATCAACGATGAAGCGCATATCTACAGGAATATGTCTGTGGAAAGAGATCCGGACAATCATCATTATCTGCAGATTCAATTTATTGGGGACAGTCTTAACAGAAATGGAATAGGTGCTTGGGCAGAACTGCATTACGATAGCGGCAGACAACAGATTTATGAAAATACTCCATACAGGGGTTATCTTTCATCCATTCAGGCCATCGCTCATTTTGGAATGGGAAATAAATCAATTATTGATTCTGTAGTTATTAAATGGCCTAATGGGAAAATGCAGTTGATGCAGAACGTGAAGGCAAATCAGGTGCTGAAAGCAGACATCAAAAACGCCAATCTGAACTATTCCTTTGCGAAGGAAATAACTGCGACCCATTCTTTATTTAGAGATATTACTGATTCAGTGAGAATTCATTTTCAACAGGAACAACGGGACTATATTGATTTCATTGTTCAGAAATTATTACCTCATAAATTATCGGAATACGGGCCATCACTCGCTGTTGGCGATATCGATGGAAATGGCCTGGATGATATGGTTATTGGGGAGTCCGAAGGTCATAGCGCTCAGTTATTTCTTCAACAACCAGACGGAAACTTTGTACAGAAATCTCTTTTACCCGAGGCAGTGGGCAAAAATAAATTGAGTTCTGATATGCAGGTTCTGTTATTTGATGCGGATGGGGACGGAGATCTTGATTTGTATATTGCCGCAGGTGGTTATGAGAATGAGCGCAATACTTCGGCCTATCAGGATCAACTGTATATCAATGATGGTAAGGGAAATTTTTTACTGGATTCCGATGCACTTCCAAAAAATTTTGCAAGTAAGTTTTGTGTACGTGCCGCAGATTTTAACCACGACGGCAAATTGGATTTATTCATTTCAGGACGTGTGGACCCGGGAAACTATCCCAAACCCGTGTCAAGTTTTATATATAGAAATGATTCCAGGGATGGCCATATAAAATTTACGGACGTTACATCAACCGTCGCTAAAGACCTCGTCAATATTGGAATGGTCTGCGATGCAGTATGGACAGATTTTGATAATGATGGTTGGCTCGACCTGATCCTTGCAGGCGAATGGATGCCGCCCACATTTCTTAGAAATAATCATGGAAAATTTGAAAATGTTACTAATGAAACAGGGGTGGGAAATCAACTTGGATGGTGGAATAGCATTGCTGCTGGTGATTTTGACAATGATGGTAAAACGGACTATATCGTTGGCAATCTTGGACAAAATTCATTTTACCGGGCGAGCGAAGAACATCCGGTGCACGTTTACGCAAAAGATTTTGACAAAAATGGTATCTATGATATGATACCATCTTTGTACCTGCCAGACGCTAATGGGGAGATGAAAGAATTTCCTGCTCAAGGCCGGGATGATTTACTCAAGCAGATCAATAACATGAGAAGAAAATTTCCAACTTACAAATCTTTCGCCTCTGCTGAAATGAAAGATGTACTCACTGATGATGAACTAAAGGACGCTTTGAAGCTTACGGCAAATAATTTCCAGACCTGCTTTTTTCATAATGAAGGCAATGGGAAATTTACAATGAAACCGTTGCCCGCGCAGGTACAATTTTCTGCAATCAATGGCATGGTGGTTGAGGACTTTGATGGCGACGGGAATCTGGATATAGTTTTGAATGCAAATGACTATGGCACGGAACCTAATGTCGGACGATATGATGCATTAAACGGCCTTTTTCTCAAGGGAGATGGAAAGGGTAATTTCCTTCCTCTGTCAATTTTGCAAAGTGGTATTTTTATTCCGGGGAATGGAAAAGCCCTGGCAAAACTTGAAAGTGCCAATGGCAAATGTTTGCTTGCAGCTGGCCAGAACAGAGGTCCGCTCAAAATATTTGAACTAAAAAAAGATTTGAATATTGTTCGTCTCGAACCCTCAGATGAAACTGTGCAGTTAAATTATAAAAATGGAAAGACGCGTAAACAGGAAATATATTACGGTTCTTCATTTCTATCCCAGTCCGGCCGATTTTTGAATCTGGACAAAAATATAAACAGCATTGAAATTAAAGACAACAAAGGCAAAACCCGTAAAATATTGAATCAATAAACTTTGAAATGTTGGAATCTGTTTCATTGGATAATATATTTTTTTCCAATACTTTGTTTTGTATCGGATAAATAATTCCCAAATGGTTAATAGTCTGTGGAAGAATGCATTTTACAACATTATTCTTTCTCTTATTCTTCTTTATCTTCTTGTTTTCCCCCCGGGTTGCAAGAGATATTATCATAGAAACAATACACACCCCGAAATTACCGACGCTGATATTCGAAAGGGGGAATCTTTATCCATTTTATATTGTCAGGGTTGTCATAGTCTGCCCGACCCCTCACTCCTGGATTCGAAACATTGGGAGGAAACCTTACTACCAAATATGGGCCCGCGGCTTGGAATTTTTAGTCACAATTTCAAAGTTTATCCTTCGAGTATACACGATAGAAATCTGAATAAGGATTTTTATCCTTCACAGCCCTTACTTAGCCCGGAAGATTGGCAATACCTCATGGACTATTATATCGCTACATCTCCGGATTCATTGCCGGGACAGCATCGAAAAACAGCCATAAAAGAAGGATTGTCTTTATTTGAAATTCATACGCCGCAGACAAAATATTATGGACCTGCAACCTGCCTTATTCAAATAGATACGACTGGTAACAAACATTCTATTTTGCTGGGAGACGCGACGCGAAAAGAAATATTCCGATTTAATTCCAGACTCCAATACGAAGATTCCATTTTGGTAACTGGCCCGGTAGTAGGTCTTGACTTTCAAAAAAAATACATTGTCGCATGTGATATTGGTGTATTAAATCCTAATAATGGGAGATTTGGTAAAGGCCTTGAGATTTCCTTAGGAGCGGACAATAAAATGAAAGTTGACACGATTCCTTTGTTTGATTCTCTCGCGCGACCCGTTCAGTTGACAGCAATTGACTTAAACAATGACGGGTTTACCGATTTTCTGGCATGTGAATTCGGCTTTCTTACCGGTTCACTGTCCTGGTTTGAAAATATGGGAGGTAAGAATTTTCAACGACACGTTATCCGTCCGGTGCCGGGTGCGATTAAAGCCTACGTGCAGGATTACAATCACGACGGATTGCCTGATTTATGGGTATTATTTGCCCAGGGAGATGAAGGCATTTTCCTTTTCACAAATCAGGGCAACGGAAAATTTACTGAACGAAAAGTTCTTGGTTTCCCACCAATTTATGGATCATCCTATTTCGAGCTTGATGATTTCAATCACGATGGATTTCCTGATATTCTGTACACCTGTGGCGACAATGCAGACTATTCCCAGGCGTTAAAACCGTATCATGGTGTATACATTTTTTTGAATGATGGAAATAATAATTTTTCCCAGAAATATTTTTTCCCTATCAATGGATGTTTTAAAGCTATGGCACGTGACTTTGATGGCGACGGAGATCTGGATATAGCAACCATCTCTTATTTCCCGGATTTTGCAAATCAACCGGAGGAAGGATTTGTATATCTGGAAAACAAAGGAAATTTTGAATTCCAGCCATTCACTATTCCTGAAGGAAAATTAGGCCGGTGGCTGACGATGGACGTCGGAGATCTTGATGGCGATGGGAAAATTGATATCGTTCTTGGAAATTTTTCAATAGGACCAACTTTTATTAAATCAGCGGTTCAATGGAAACAGGGACCGCCATTTTTGTTTCTCAAAAACGTTGGAAAATAAATAAAAAGTATTACTCGTAGTATTTGAAAGTTTTCCGTCTTCGAATCATGTCGGATTTATACACATTCTGACAATAATTTCATGCTTTATCTGTTATTGTAATGCTGATTGCTAAGTAAAAACCATTAGCCGGTTACTTAGCGTTTTCACTTTATCCGACCCTACTAAAACTAAGTTTCGATTACAGACAGGTATTCCCATTTTTGGAAGGATTTGAATATTTCAAATCTTAACTAACTACCAGTTAGTCTTTATAAAAAACGGTATACCCATTGTAACCTGAAACAAGAATTAAAATTCCAATAGCCTATATCCAGCATGGATGGGCGTTGTAAAACCAATCTAGGCCGGATACCGATGAAAAACCTGTACACAGCGTTTCTGTGCATATTGCTCATATTGTCGGCACTTACGCAGAGCCAGGCTAAAGTTTTTTCAGACAGGATAGACTCTTCTGGAATATCTCACTTTGATGGTGATAATATTCTCTCGCCTTCTAATGATACTGTTGATAATTTTCTCTCACCTCCTCCTTCCAACGATAATTTCGCAAGTGCAATTGATATTACAGCATTAATCAATGCAAGCTGTACATCGGGGGGTCTATATACAACCCTTCTGGCAACACCGGACCATTCTGCGGGAACCTGCTGGAGTAATGGTCCCAACAATAACGTTTGGTTCAAGTTTACGGCGACGGCCACCGGATTTATCAATGTTCAGGTTAAGGTGAGTGGTGCCGGGGAGACACTGCGCAATCCCTTCGTGGCGATCTATGATGCGAGTCTGACACAGGTAGCCTGTCAGAACTATCAGGGGGGAGCTGTTGATTTAAGTTTAAGTACCCTGGGTCTGACGCCCGGGAACACGTATTATATTGCTGTAGATAACTATGCCGGATATGCGGGAAGTTTTGATCTGTGTCTGAGTGATGTGGTAGACTACGATTTTCCGACGGGAGCCAAGAACGTGACGGCCCAGATCGATGCGGCCTGTACGTCGGGAGGATTATATACGACTCAGTTTGCAACACCGGACCATTCTGCGGGAACCTGCTGGAGTAATGGACCCAATAATAATCGCTGGTTCAAGTTTACGGCGACGGCCACCGGATTTATCAATGTTCAGGTTAAGGTGAGTGGTGCCGGGGAGACACTGCGCAATCCTTTCGTGGCGATCTATGATGCGAGTCTGACACAGGTAGCCTGTCAGAACTATCAGGGGGGAGCTGTTGATTTAAGTTTAAGTACCCTGGGTCTGACGCCCGGGAACACGTATTATATTGCTGTAGATAACTATGCCGGATATGCGGGAAGTTTTGATCTGTGTCTGAGTGATGTGGTAGACTACGATTTTCCGACGGGAGCCAAGAACGTGACGGCCCAGATCGATGCGGCCTGTACGTCGGGAGGATTATATACGACTCAGTTTGCAACACCGGACCATTCTGCGGGAACCTGCTGGAGTAATGGACCCAATAATAATCGCTGGTTCAAGTTTACGGCGACGGCCACCGGATTTATCAATGTTCAGGTTAAGGTGAGTGGTGCCGGGGAGACACTGCGCAATCCCTTCGTGGCGATCTATGATGCGAGTCTGACACAGGTAGCCTGTCAGAACTATCAGGGGGGAGCTGTTGATTTAAGTTTAAGTACCCTGGGTCTGACGCCCGGGAACACGTATTATATTGCTGTCGATAACTATGCCGGATATGCGGGAAGTTTTGATCTGTGTCTGAGTGATGTGGTAGACTACGATTTTCCGACGGGAGCCAAGAACGTGACGGCCCAGATCGATGCGGCCTGTACGTCGGGAGGATTATATACGACTCAGTTTGCAACACCGGACCATTCTGCGGGAACCTGCTGGAGTAATGGACCCAATAATAATCGCTGGTTCAAGTTTACGGCGACGGCCACCGGATTTATCAATGTTCAGGTTAAGGTGAGTGGTGCCGGGGAGACACTGCGCAATCCCTTCGTGGCGATCTATGATGCGAGTCTGACACAGGTAGCCTGTCAGAACTATCAGGGGGGAGCTGTTGATTTAAGTTTAAGTACCCTGGGTCTGACGCCCGGGAACACGTATTATATTGCTGTAGATAACTATGCCGGATATGCGGGAAGTTTTGATCTGTGTCTGAGTGATGTGGTAGACTACGATTTTCCGACGGGAGCCAAGAACGTGACGGCCCAGATCGATGCGGCCTGTACGTCGGGAGGATTATATACGACTCAGTTTGCAACACCGGACCATTCTGCGGGAACCTGCTGGAGTAATGGACCCAATAATAATCGCTGGTTCAAGTTTACGGCGACGGCCACCGGATTTATCAATGTTCAGGTTAAGGTGAGTGGTGCCGGGGAGACACTGCGCAATCCCTTCGTGGCGATCTATGATGCGAGTCTGACACAGGTAGCCTGTCAGAACTATCAGGGGGGAGCTGTTGATTTAAGTTTAAGTACCCTGGGTCTGACGCCCGGGAACACGTATTATATTGCTGTAGATAACTATGCCGGATATGCGGGAAGTTTTGATCTGTGTCTGAGTGATGTGGTAGACTACGATTTTCCGACGGGAGCCAAGAACGTGACGGCCCAGATCGATGCGGCCTGTACGTCGGGAGGATTATATACGACTCAGTTTGCAACACCGGACCATTCTGCGGGAACCTGCTGGAGTAATGGACCCAATAATAATCGCTGGTTCAAGTTTACGGCGACGGCCACCGGATTTATCAATGTTCAGGTTAAGGTGAGTGGTGCCGGGGAGACACTGCGCAATCCCTTCGTGGCGATCTATGATGCGAGTCTGACACAGGTAGCCTGTCAGAACTATCAGGGAGGAGCCGTTGATGACTGCTTAGGTACTTCAGGTCTTGTACCCGGGAACACGTATTATATTGCTGTCGATAACTATGCCGGATATGCGGGAAGTTTTGATCTGTGTTTAAATGATGCAGCTCCGGCTACTATTTCATATACTGGCAGTCCGTTTTGTGCCAGCGGAACGGCAACTGTAACTCAAACCGGAACTTCGGGCGGAACTTATAGTTCTTCGGGCGGGTTGAGTATTAATGCAGGAACGGGTACAATTAATTTAGCAGCAAGTACAGCTGGCACCTACACGATTTCTTATACAACCATTGGTGCAAATTGTATTAACACTGTAACCACTTCAGTTACTGTTATTGCATTGCCTGTGGCGACAATTTCGTATGCCGGCAGTCCTTATTGCGCAACAGGTACGGCAACTGTTACTCAAACCGGAACTGCAGGAGGAACATATTCAGCTCCTGCCGGAGTTGTAATCAATGCAGCAACTGGTGCAATTAATTTGGCAACCAGTACGCCCGGAACTTACACAGTTACTTACAGCTTTTCAAACGGAACATGTAACAATTCAACGAATTCATCAATCACGATCACTGCGCTTCCTGTAGCAACGATATCTTATGCAGGAAGTCCGTATTGTGCAACCGGGAATGCTGCTGTAACCCGCGTCGGCGTGGCCGGTGGAGTGTACACTGCACCTGCGGGAGTTGTCATCAATGCCGCGACCGGTGCAATAAATCTTGCAACCAGTACGCCCGGTACATATTCGATTACTTACAGCTTTACAGTTGGTGCATGTAGTAATACTGCAACAACAAGTATTACCATAACAGCGCTACCAACAGCAACTATATCTTATGCGGGATCACCTTATTGTGCGACAGGTACCGCAACGGTAACTCAGACCGGAACAGCCGGAGGAACATATACGGCACCTGCAGGAGTTGTGATCAATGCAGCGACCGGTGCAATTAATTTAGCTACCAGTACTCCGGGAACATACACTATTACTTATTCATTTACAGTTGGAGCATGTAGCAATACTGCCACTGCAAGTATAACTATAACCGCACTTCCCGTCGCAACGATATCTTATGCAGGAAGTCCGTATTGTGCAACCGGTAATGCTGCTGTGACCCGTGTCGGCGTGGCCGGTGGAGTATATACTGCACCTGCGGGAGTTATCATTAATGCAGCGACTGGTGCAATAAATCTTGCGACAAGCACACCCGGAACTTACACAATTACTTATTCTTTCACCGTTGGTGCATGTAGCAATACTGCAACAACTTCGATAACTATCACTGCACTTCCTGTTGCAACCATTTCTTATGCGGGCAGCCCGTATTGTGCAACCGGGAATGCTGCTGTAACCCGCGTCGGCGTGGCCGGTGGAGTGTACACTGCACCTGCGGGAGTTGTCATCAATGCAGCAACCGGTGCAATTAATTTGGCAACAAGCACTCCTGGAACTTATACAATTACTTATTCTTTCACAGTGGTGCATGTAGTAATACAGCGACTACTTCGATAACCATTACTGCATTTACCAACCGCTACAATTTCGTATTCAGGATCACCATATTGTGCGACCGGAACTGCAACAGTTACTCAGACAGGAACTGCCGGTGGAACCTATACCGCTCCTGCAGGCGTAAATATCAATGCCGCATCGGGAGTAATTAATCTTGCAACCAGCACACCCGGTACCTATACAATTACTTATTCATTTACAGTTGGAGCATGTAGCAATACTGCCACTGCAAGTATAACTATAACCGCACTTCCCGTCGCAACGATATCTTATGCAGGAAGTCCGTATTGTGCAACCGGTAATGCTGCTGTGACCCGTGTCGGCGTGGCCGGTGGAGTATATACTGCACCTGCGGGAGTTATCATTAATGCAGCGACTGGTGCAATAAATCTTGCGACAAGCACACCCGGAACTTACACAATTACTTATTCTTTCACCGTTGGTGCATGTAGCAATACTGCAACAACTTCGATAACTATCACTGCACTTCCAACCGCGACTATATCTTATGCTGGTACACCATATTGTGCGACCGGAACTGCAACAGTTACGCAGACAGGAACAGCGGGAGGCACTTACACAGCACCAGCAGGAGTTTCTATTACGGCAGCAACGGGAGCTATTAATCTTGCGACCAGCACTCCTGGAACTTACACAATAACTTATTCATTCACGGTTGGAGCATGCAGCAATACTGCGACAACTTCGATAACGATTACAGCACTTCCTGTTGCAACAATATCCTACGCCGGATCACCATATTGTGCAACAGGCACTGCTACAGTAACGCAAACAGGAACAGCCGGAGGAACATATGCTGCGCCTGCCGGAGTTGTGATCAATGCAGCAACGGGCGCAATTAATCTTGCGACCAGTACGCCTGGAACTTATACTATTACTTATTCATTTACAGTTGGAGCATGTAGTAACACGGCAACTACTTCAATTACGATCACAGCGCTTCCTGTCGCAACTATTTCCTATGCCGGATCACCATATTGTGCAACAGGCACTGCTACAGTAACACAAACAGGAACAGCAGGAGGAACATATACTGCGCCTGCCGGAGTTGTGATCAATGCAGCAACGGGCGCAATTAATCTTGCGACCAGTACGCCTGGAACTTATACTATTACTTATTCATTTACAGTTGGAGCATGTAGTAACACGGCAACTACTTCAATTACGATCACAGCGCTTCCTGTCGCAACTATTTCCTATGCCGGTAGTCCATACTGTGCAACAGGCACTGCAACGGTTACTCAAACTGGTACTAGTGGAGGAACATATACTGCTCCAGCGGGTGTTGTGATCAATGCGGCAACCGGCGCAATTAATTTAGCGACAAGTACACCGGGAACTTATACTATAACTTATTCATTTACGGTTGGAGCATGTAGCAATACGGCAACAACTTCAATAACTATCACCGCGCTTCCAACAGCTACGATTACATATAGTGGATTACCTTATTGCGCAACCGGAACGGCGACTGTAACGCAGACCGGCACGGCGGGTGGAACATACTCTGCACCAGCAGGAGTTGTGATCAATGCGGCAACCGGCGCAATTAATTTGGCTACAAGTACGCCGGGAACTTATACTATAACTTATTCATTTACGGTTGGAGCATGCAGCAACACTGCAACTACTTCGATAACAATTACAGTGCTTCCGACGGCAACAATATCTTACGCCGGATCACCATACTGCGCAACAGGCACTGCAACGGTCACGCAAACTGGTACAGCTGGAGGAACATATACTGCACCAGCAGGAGTAGTCGATCACATGCAGCAACCGGTGCTATTAATCTTGTAACCAGCACACCGGGAACTTATACTATAACTTATTCATTTACGGTTGGAGCTTGTAGCAACACAGCCACTGCAAGTATAACCATTACTGGACTTCCAACAGCAACAATATCCTATGCCGGCACACCATATTGTGCGACCGGAACTGCAACAGTCACGCAGACCGGAACTGCAGGTGGAACATATTCGGCACCAGCTGGTGTTTCCATTACAGCTGCTACTGGAGCAATTAATCTCGCAACTAGTACGCCGGGTACATATACCATTACCTATAGCTTTACGAGTGGAGCATGTAGTAATACTGCAACAGCAAGTATAACCATCACTGCACTTCCAACAGCGACAATATCTTACGCAGGCAGTCCTTATTGTGCAACCGGAACTGCGACCGTTACTCAGACAGGAACAGCGGGCGGAACATATACTGCTCCTGCGGGCGTGAGCATCAATGCCGGCACTGGTGCAATTAATTTGGCTACAAGTACGCCGGGCACATATACAATTACTTATTCATTTACGGTTGGAGCATGTAGCAATACGGCAACAACTTCAATAACTATCACCGCGCTTCCAATAGCTACGATTACATATAGCGGATCACCTTATTGCGCAACAGGAACGGCGACTGTAACGCAGACCGGCACGGCGGGTGGAACATACTCTGCACCAGCAGGAGTTGTGATTAATGCAGCGACAGGAGCGATCAATCTTGCAACCAGCACACCTGGTACTTACACGATAACTTATTCTTTCACTAGTGGAGCATGTAGTAATACTGCCACCACAGGTATTACAATTACTGCGCTTCCGACAGCAACAATTTCGTATGCAGGATCACCGTACTGTGCAACAGGAACTGCAACAGTTACACAGACGGGAACAGCTGGTGGTACTTATACGGCACCTGCTGGTGTTGTAATCAATGCCGGTACGGGAGCAATTAATCTTGCAACCAGCACTCCGGGAACTTATACCGTAACTTATTCATTCACGGTTGGTTCATGTAGTAATACAGCGACTACTTCTATTACTATCAACGCGCTTCCAACAGCTACAATATCTTATGCTGGTTCACCATACTGTGCAACCGGAACAGCTACCGTAACCCAGACTGGTACAGCAGGCGGAACATACACTGCACCAGCTGGAGTTGTAATCAATGCAGCAACCGGTGCCATTAATCTTGCAACCAGTACACCCGGTACTTATACAATTACTTATTCATTTACAGTTGGAGCATGTAGCAATACAGCAACAAATTCAATAACTATTACCGCACTTCCAACGGCAACAATTTCTTACGCAGGCAGTCCCTATTGTGCAACAGGAACTGCAACAGTTACTCAGACA
The DNA here is from genome assembly GCA_963757315.1 of uncultured Bacteroidota bacterium. Classification (GTDB taxonomy): domain Bacteria; phylum Bacteroidota; class Bacteroidia; order Chitinophagales; family Chitinophagaceae; genus Puia. Next base: position 288,372 of record CAVWRD010000002.1, read on the forward strand.
GGAACTGCCGGTGGAACCTATACCGCTCCTGCAGGCGTAAATATTAATGCAGCAACGGGTGCCATTAATCTTTCAACCAGCACACCTGGTACATATACAATTACATACAGTTTCACTAGTGGCGCATGTAGCAACACAACCACGGCAAGCATAACCATCACAGCGTTACCGACAGCAACGATTGCATATAGCGGTTCACCGTACTGTGCAACAGGAACTGCAACAGTAACCCAGACGGGAACAGCGGGCGGAACTTACTCTGCCCCTGCGGGAGTTGTTATCAATGCCGGAACTGGTGCAATTAATTTAGCAACAAGCACACCTGGAACATACACAATTACTTATTCATTTACGGTTGGAGCATGTAGCAATACTGCCACTGCAAGTATCACCATTACTGCACTTCCAATTGCAACAATTTCATATGCAGGGTCACCATATTGTGCGACCGGAACCGCAACAGTAACCAGGACAGGTACTGCAGGTGGTAATTACACAGCACCAGCAGGAGTTTCTATTACAGCAGCAACGGGAGCAATTAACTTAGCGACGAGTACACCTGGAACATACACAGTTACTTATTCTTTCACAAGTGGCGCTTGTAGCAACACAGCGACTACTTCTATTACTATTACTGCACTTCCAACAGCTACCATTAGTTATACAGGAAGTCCTTATTGCGCAACAGGAACCGCAACAGTTACCCAAACCGGAACAGCCGGAGGTACTTATACGGCACCAGCAGGAGTTTCTATTACGGCAGCAACGGGAGCTATTAATCTTGCAACCAGCACAGCTGGAACTTATACAATTACATATTCATTTACGGTTGGAGCATGTAGTAATACTGCAACAGCTTCGATAACCATAACTGCTTTACCTGCCGCTACGATTGCATATAGTGGTTCACCATATTGTGCAACGAGTACTGCAACGGTTACTCAAACAGGAACAGCGGGCGGAACTTATACTGCACCTGCGGGTGTTGTAATTAATGCAGCAACTGGTGCCATTAATCTTGCAACCAGCACAGCTGGAACTTATACAATTACATATTCATTTACGGTTGGAGCTTGTAGCAACACAGCTACAGCTTCGATAACCATAACTGCTTTACCTGCCGCCACAATTGCATACAGTGGTTCACCTTATTGTGCAACGGGTACTGCTAGTGTAACCCAGACTGGTACTGCAGGTGGAACTTATACTGCTCCGGCAGGAGTTGTGATCAATGCTGCATCGGGTGCAATAAATCTTGCAACCAGCACAGCTGGAACTTATACAATTACATATTCATTTACGGTTGGAGCATGTAGTAATACTGCAACAGCTTCGATAACCATAACTGCTTTACCTACCGCTACGATTGCATACAGTGGTTCACCATATTGTGCAACGGGTACTGCAACGGTTACTCAAACAGGAACAGCGGGCGGAACTTATACTGCACCTGCGGGTGTTGTAATTAATGCAGCAACTGGTGCCATTAATCTTGCAACCAGCACAGCTGGAACTTATACAATTACATATTCTTTCACTAGTGGAGCATGTAGTAATACTGCTACGACTTCAATAACTATCACTGCGCTTCCGACGGCAACAATTTCGTATGCAGGATCACCATACTGTGCAACAGGAACTGCAACAGTTACGCAGACAGGAACAGCAGGTGGAACTTATACTGCACCGGCAGGAGTGGTGATCAATGCGGGCACAGGAGCAATTAATTTGGCTACAAGTACGCCGGGCACTTACACAATTACTTATTCATTTACAGCTGGAGCATGCAGTAATACTGCGACAGCTTCGATAACCATAACTGCTTTACCTACCGCCACGATTGCGTACAGTGGTTCACCATACTGTGCAACCGGAACAGCAACAGTAACACAGACAGGAACTGCAGGTGGTACTTACACAGCACCAGCCGGCGTTAATATCAATGCTGGAACTGGCGTAATTAATCTTGCAACCAGCACTCCTGGAACTTACACAATTACTTATTCATTTACGGTTGGAGCTTGTAGCAATACTGCGACAACTTCAATAACCATAACGGCGCTTCCGACTGCAACCATCTCTTATGCAGGAAGTCCTTACTGCGCAACCGGAACTGCAACGGTTACTCAGACTGGAACACCAGGTGGAACATATACTGCACCAGCAGGAGTTGTGATCAACTCTGCAACAGGGGCAATTAATCTTGCGACTAGCACGCCAGGAATTTATACAATTACTTATTCATTTACAGCTGGTGCATGTAGCAATACTGCGACCACTTCAATAACCATTACTGCTTTACCTACCGCTACGATTGCATATAGTGGATCACCATATTGCGCGACGGGAACAGCGACAGTTACTCAAACCGGAACTGCAGGAGGAACATACACTGCACCTGCAGGAGTTGTGATCAACTGCTGCAACGGGTGCAATTAATCTTGCAACCAGCACACCAGGAACATATACAATTACTTATTCATTTACAGTTGGAGCATGTAGCAATACTGCAACGACTTCAATAACTATCACTGCACTTCCAACTGCAACAATATCATATGCTGGTTCACCATACTGTGCAACGGGAACTGCAACAGTTACTCAAACCGGAACAGCCGGAGGAACATACACTGCACCTGCAGGAGTTGTGATCAATGCTGCAACAGGGGCAATTAATCTTGCGACAAGTACGCCAGGAACTTATACAATTACTTATTCATTTACAGCTGGAGCATGTAGCAATACTGCGACGGCTTCAATAACCATAACTGCTTTACCTACCGCTACGATAACATATAGTGGTTCACCATATTGCGCAACGGGAACTGCAACTGTTACCCAGACAGGAACAGCAGGAGGTACTTATACTGCACCAGCAGGTGTTAATATCAATGCGGCGACTGGTGCAATTAATCTTGCAACAAGTACACCTGGAACATACACGATTACTTATTCATTTACAGTTGGAGCATGTAGCAATACTGCGACAACTCAATCACCATCACTGCGCTTCCAACAGCAACAATAACTTATGCTGGAAGTCACATATTGCGCAACCGGAACCGCAACAGTTACTCAAACGGGAACAGCAGGCGGAACATATACTGCACCGGCAGGAGTTGTGATCAATGCAGCAACTGGTGCAATTAATCTTGCAACCAGTACACCTGGAACTTACACGATTACTTATTCATTTACAGTTGGAGCTTGTAGCAACACTGCGACGACTTCAATAACCATAACTGCTCTTCCAACTGCAACGATATCTTATAGTGGGTCACCTTATTGTGCAACCGGAACTGCAACAGTTACCCAAACCGGAACTGCAGGCGGAACATATTCTGCACCTGCTGGTGTTGTAATTAATGCAGCGACTGGTGCAATTAATTTGGCTACCAGTACACCTGGTACTTACACAATTACTTATTCATTCACAGTTGGAGCATGTAGTAATACTGCAACAACTTCGATAACCATCACTGCTTTACCAACCGCTACAATTGCGTATAGTGGTTCACCATATTGCGCAACCGGAACTGCAACAGTTACCCAAACAGGAACAGCAGGCGGAACATATTCTGCTCCTGCAGGAGTTGTCATCAATGCAGGTACTGGTGCCATTAATCTTGCAACCAGTACACCGGGAACATACACGATTACCTATTCATTTACAGTTGGAGCATGTAGCAATACTGCCACCGCAAGTATCACCATCACTGCGCTTCCAACAGCAACAATATCTTATGCTGGTTCACCATACTGTGCAACCGGAACCGCAACAGTAACACAGACTGGTACCGCCGGTGGAACTTATACTGCACCTGCTGGTGTTGTAATTAATGCAGCGACTGGTGCAATTAATTTGGCTACCAGTACACCTGGTACCTACACGATTACTTATACATTTACAGTTGGAGCATGTAGCAATACTGCCACCGCAAGTATCACCATCACTGCGCTTCCAACAGCAACAATATCTTATGCTGGTTCACCATACTGTGCAACCGGAACAGCAACAGTAACACAGACTGGTACTGCCGGTGGAACTTATACTGCACCTGCTGGTGTTGTAATTAGTGCAGCGACTGGTGCAATTAATTTGGCTACAAGTACACCTGGAACTTACACGATTACTTATAGCTTCACCGCTGGCGCTTGTAGTAACACGGCGACAACCAGTATCACCATCACAGCACTTCCAACTGCTACCATTAGTTATACAGGAAGTCCTTATTGCGCAACAGGAACCGCAACAGTTACCCAAACGGGAACAGCGGGAGGCACTTACACGGCACCAGCCGGCGTTAATATCAATGCTGGAACTGGCGCAATTAATTTAGCTACAAGTACACCCGGTACTTATACAATTACATATTCATTTACAGCTGGAGCTTGTAGCAATACTGCGACAACTTCAATAACCATAACGGCGCTTCCGACTGCAACAATCTCCTATGCGGGAAGTCCCTATTGTGCAACGGGAACAGCTGCTGTAACTCAGACTGGAACTGCGGGTGGAACTTATACCGCACCTGCTGGTGTTGTGATCAATGCAGCAACTGGTGCAATTAATTTATCTACCAGTACTCCCGGAACATATACAATTACTTATAGTTTCACTAGTGGCGCATGTAGTAATACAGCTACTACTTCTATTAGTATCACCGCACTTCCAACTGCGACAATATCATATGCAGGATCACCATACTGTGCGACTGGAACTGCAACAGTTACTCAGACTGGAACACCAGGAGGAACTTATACTGCTCCTGCAGGCGTAAATATTAATGCTGCAACTGGAGCAATAAATCTTGCAACCAGCACTCCTGGAACTTACATAATTACTTATTCATTTACAGTTGGAGCATGTAGTAATACTGCAACAGCAAGTATAACCATCACTGCACTTCCGACTGCAACGATATCATATTCTGGCTCACCATATTGTGCGACCGGAACTGCAACAGTTACTCAGACTGGTACACCAGGTGGAACATATACTGCACCGGCTGGTGTTTCATAAATGTGGCAAGTGGAGATATAAATCTTGCAACAAGCACTCCCGGAACTTATACTATTACTTATTCATTTACGGTTGGAGCATGTAGTAATACAGCAACGACTTCGATTACCATTACTGCACTTCCAACAGCAACAATATCCTATACTGGTTCTCCCTATTGTGCAACGGGAAATGCTACTGTAACCGAAACAGGTCCTGCAGGCGGAACTTACACAGCACCAGCCGGCGTTAATATCAATGCTGCAACCGGAGATATAAATTTAGTAACGAGTACACCTGGTACTTACACGATTACTTATTCTTTCACAGTCGGAGCATGTAGTAATACGGCTACTACTTCTATTACAATTACTGCGCTTCCAACAGCGACAATATCATATGTCGGATCACCATACTGTGCAACGGGCACTGCAACTGTAACACAAACAGGTACTGCCGGTGGAACTTATACTGCTCCTGCGGGCGTGAGCATCAATGCAGCAACGGGTGCAATTAATCTTGCAACCAGCACTCCTGGAACTTACACTGTAACTTATTCGTTCACGGTTGGTGCATGCAGCAATACAACCACGGCAAGTGTAACCATCATAGCGTTACCGATAGCTACTATCGCTTATAGTGGTTCACCATACTGTGCAACGGGCACTGCAACTGTAACACAGACAGGTACTGCCGGTGGTACTTACACAGCGCCAGCAGGAGTTGTGATCAATTCTGCAACGGGTGCAATTAATCTTGCAACCAGCACTCCTGGAACTTACACCGTAACTTATTCGTTCACGCTTGGTGCCTGTAGTAATTCTGCGACAGCTTCGATAACCATAACTGCTTTACCTACCGCTACGATTGCGTACAGTGGTTCACCATACTGTGCAACAGGAACTGCAACTGTAACTCAGACGGGAACAGCGGGTGGAACTTATAACGCTCCTGCAGGCGTAAATATTAATGCTGTAACCGGAGCAATTAATCTTGCAACAAGTACACCCGGTACTTATACAATTACCTATTCTTTCATTAGTGGAGCATGTAGTAATACTGCAACGACTTCAATAACTATCACTGCGCTTCCGACAGCAACAATTTCGTATGCAGGATCACCGTACTGTGCAACAGGAACTGCAACAGTTACGCAGACTGGAACACCAGGTGGTACATACACTGCACCTGCAGGCGTAGTGATCAATGCCGGTACAGGTGCAATTAATTTGGCAACAAGTACTTCGGGGACTTATACAATTACTTATTCATTTACTGTCGGTGCATGCAGCAACACAGCAACAACTTCGATAACTATCACTGCACTTCCGACCGCAGCTATTTCGTACTCGGGTAGTCCTTATTGTGCAACAGGCACTGCAACTGTAACGCAGACAGGAACAGCGGGAGGCACTTACACGGCACCTGCCGGAGTTGTAATCAATGCGGGTACTGGCGCCATCGATCTTACAACTAGTGCACCCGGAACGTACACGATTACATATTCATTTGCGGTTGGGGGTTGTAGTAACACAGCAACCACTTCGATTACGATTAACGCACTTCCAACAGCTATAATTAACTACTCGGGTAGTCCATACTGTGGCGTAAGTGGAATTGTCAACGTTACTCAGACCGGACAAAGTGGTGGTACTTATTCATCTACGGCAGGGTTAAGTTTAAACACTTCAACGGGCGCAATCGATCTTGCAACTAGTATTGGGGGCACCTACACCGTAACGTACAGTTTCTCTGGTGGTACTTGCAGTAACAGTGCAACGGCATCGGTAACTATTAATGCCTTGCCTCCCGCGACGATCTCTTATGCCGGCGACCCTTATTGTAATACAGGAACAGCCAATGTAACTCAGACTGGACAAAACGGGGGTACATATACATCGACAGCGGGTTTAAGTTTGAATGCCGCGACAGGTGCAATCAATTTGACCGCATGTACTACAGGCACTTATGTAGTTACTTACAGTTTTGGAAATGGAACTTGTACCAACTCGACCACAACTTCGATTACAATCAATGCCAACCCGACAGTAAAGATTACTAATCCTGCCGCGGTATGCGCTTCATCCTCAGTCGATCTTACGGCTTCTGCTGTAACTGCGGGATCTACAGCAGGATTGACTTATACATATTTCACGGATGCGGGCGGAACGATTACTCTTGCCTCACCGAGTGCGGTTTCTACAAGCGGAACTTACTATATCAAAGGAACAACTGCAACGGGATGTTCCGACATCCAACCAGTGATTGTTACAATAAATGCTTTACCAGTTGCGGCCATTAATTATGGAGGATCACCATATTGTGCCTCTGGGATTGCGACGGTTACTCAAACCGGGCAGGGTGGTGGAACTTATAGCTCAACCGCAGGTCTGAATATAACAGCTGCAACAGGCGATATTAATCTTGCAACCAGTGTAGCCGGAACTTACATCGTTACTTATTCATTTACAAACGGAACATGTAACAGCACAACGACAGGATCGATAACTATAAATGGACCTCCTCTGGCTACTATATCCTACGTTGGTTCGCCTTATTGCGCAACGGGAACTGCGACAGTAACTCAGACAGGAACTTCGGGAGGAACATATACTGCGCCGGCAGGTGTTGTGATCAATGCCGCAAATGGAGATATTAATTTAACAACAAGTACACCTGGAACTTATACAATTACTTATTCATTCAGTAACGGAACTTGTAGTAACACGACTACAACAAGTATTACAATTACAGCACTTCCAACAGCTACGATTACATATAGTGGATCACCTTATTGCGCAACGGGAACTGCAACAGTAACTCAAACCGGAACAGCTGGCGGAACTTATACCGCACCTGCAGGTCTTTCAATAAATTCTGCAACGGGAGATATTAATTTAGCAACGAGCACGCCGGGAACTTATACAATTACTTACAGCTTCACTTTAGCTGCGTGCAGTAATATAGCAACAACTTCAATAACTATTACTGCTTTACCTACCGCTACGATTACATATGCAGGATCGCCATATTGTGCAACCGGTGTTGCAACGGCTACCCAAACAGGTACTGCCGGTGGTACTTACACAGCACCAGCAGGAGTTTCTATTACAGCGGCAACGGGAGCAATTAATTTGGCTACAAGTACACCTGGAACTTACACGATTACTTATAGCTACACCGCTGGCGCATGTAGTAACACTACTACTACAAATATCACCATCACTGCACTTCCGACTGCAACGATTTCATATTCTGGTTCACCATATTGTGCAACAGGAACTGCAACAGTTACCCAAACGGGAACAGCGGGCGGAACTTATACTGCACCAGCTGGGGTGACCATCAATGCTGCTACGGGAGATATTAATTTAGCTACCAGCACTCCCGGAACATATACAATTACTTACAGTTTCGCCGCCGGTGCATGTAGCAATACGACAACAACAAGTATAACTATTACCGCGCTTCCAGCTGCTACGATTGCATACAGTGGGTCACCATATTGCGCAACAGGAACTGCAACGGTTACTCAGACAGGAACAGCGGGCGGAACATATTCCGCACCTGCAGGAGTTGTCATCAATGGAGCAAATGGAGATATAAATCTTGCGACCAGCACACCTGGAACTTACGCGATTACTTATTCATTTACTGTTGGAGCGTGTAGTAATACCGCAACGACTTCAATAACGATTACAGCGTTACCGACAGCAACGATTGCTTATAGTGGATCACCATATTGTGCAACAGGAATTGCAACAGTTACTCAGACTGGTACACCAGGTGGAACTTATACTGCTCCTGCAGGCGTAAATATTAATGCTGCAACTGGAGCAATAAATCTTGCAACCAGCACACCAGGAACTTATACAATTACTTATTCATTTACGGTTGGAGCTTGTAGTAATACAGCGACTACTTCAGTAACAATTGTTGCTTTGCCTACGGCAACAATATCTTACGCAGGAAGTCCTTATTGTGCAACGGGCGCGGCAACAGTGACTCAGACAGGAACTGCGGGTGGAACTTATACTGCACCGGCAGGTGTATTAGTCAATGCAGCAACAGGCGACATTAATCTTGCAACCAGCACACCTGGAACTTATACAATTACTTATTCATTTACGGCTGGAGCTTGTATCAACACAGCAACAGCAAGTATAACCATCACCGCACTTCCGACTGCTACAATTGCTTACGGTGGATCACCATACTGTGCGACCGGAACAGCTAATGTTACTCAGACAGGAACTGCGGGTGGAACTTATACTGCACCGGCTGGTGTTGTAATCAATGCAGCAACAGGCGACATTAATCTTGCAACCAGCACTCCTGGTACTTACACGATTACCTATTCTTTCACTAGTGGCGCATGTAGCAATACTGCCACTGCAAGTATAACTATCACTGCACTTCCAACAGCAACAATATCATATGTCGGATCACCATATTGCGCAACTGGCACAGCAACAGTAACACAGACAGGAACTGCCGGTGGAACATATTCAGCGCCAGCTGGTGTAATTATTAATGCAGCAACAGGTGATATCAATTTGGCAACAAGTACACCTGGTACTTACACGGTTACTTATTCATTCACAGTCGGTGCTTGTAGTAACACGGCGACAACCAGTATTACAATCACTGCTCTGCCAACTGCTACAATCGCCTATGGTGGTTCACCTTACTGTGCTACCGGAACCGCAACTGTAATTCAGACTGGAACAGCAGGTGGAACATATACCGCACCCGCTGGAATCGTCATTAATGCAGCAAATGGAGATATAAATCTTGCGACCAGCACACCCGGAACTTACACGATTACTTATTCATTCACAGCTGGAGCATGTAGCAATACAGCAACGACTTTAATAACTATCACTGCTCTTCCAACTGCAACCATATCTTATGCGGGTAGTCCTTATTGTGCAACCGGCATAGCAACCGTAACACAGACTGGCACCGCAGGTGGGACATATACTGCACCCGCGGGAGTTGTGATCAATGCTGCAACAGGAGATATTAATTTAGCGACAAGTACACCCGGTACTTACACAGTCACCTATAGTTTCACAGCAGGCGCATGTAGCAATACTGCCACTGCAAGCATCACCATCACCGCACTTCCAACAGCGACAATATCATATGCCGGATCACCATACTGCGCAACTGGAACCGCAACGGTTACTCAGACAGGAACTATAGGCGGAACTTATTCTGCTCCTGCAGGAGTTGTCATCATTGCAGCTAATGGAGATATAAATCTTGCTTCAAGTACACCTGGAACTTACACGATTACTTATAGCTTCAATGCTGGAGCTTGTAGCAACACAGCGACGGCCTCAATAACGATTACAGCGTTACCGGCAGCAACGATTGCATATAGCGGATCACCGTACTGTGCAACAGGAACTGCTACTGTAACCCAGACTGGCACGGCGGGTGGAACTTATACTGCACCTGCTGGTGTTGTAATTAATGCAGCGACTGGTGCAATTAATTTAGCAACCAGTATACCTGGAACTTACACTATTACTTATTCATTCTCTGTCGGTGCATGTAGTAATACCGCAACGACTTCAATAACCATTACTGCACTTCCAACAGCAACAATATCATATGCTGGATCACCATACTGTGCAACCGGAACAGCAACAGTAACACAAACAGGAACAGGGGGCGGAACTTATACTGCACCTGCCGGTGTTGTAATTAGTGCAGCGACTGGTGCAATTAATTTAGCAACCAGTACTCCTGGAACTTATACTATTACTTATTCCTTCACTGTCGGTGCTTGTAGTAATACCGCAACGACTTCAATAACCATTACTGCGTTACCGACAGCAACGATTGCGTACAGTGGTTCACCATATTGTGCAACGGGAACAGCAACGGTAACCCAGACTGGTATGGCAGGAGGCACATATACTGCGCCTGCTGGTGTAATTATTAATGCAGCAAATGGAGACATAAATCTTGCAACCAGCACTCCTGGCACTTATACGGTTACCTATTCATTCACGTCAGGAGCGTGCAGCAATACGACTACAACAAGTATTACAATTACAGCACTTCCAACAGCAACAATATCATATGCTGGATCACCTTATTGTGCAATAGGAACTGCAACAGTGACTCAAACTGGTACTCCGGGTGGAACTTATACCGCACCTGCTGGTGTTGTCATCAATGCAGCAAACGGAGACATAAATCTTGCAACCAGCACTCCTGGTACTTACACGATTACTTATAGCTTCAATGCTGGAGTTTGTAGCAACACAGCAACAGCTTTGATAACCATTACTGCTTTACCAACTGCAACAATATCATATGCTGGATCACCTTATTGTGCAACTGGAACTGCAACGGTTACACAAACAGGTACTGTAGGAGGAACATATTCAGCTCCAGCCGGAGTTATTATAAATTCCGCAACCGGAGATATAAATTTAGCAACGAGCACGCCTGGAACTTACACCATCACGTATAACTTTACGGCAGGTGCATGTAGTAACCTGGCAACTACATCGATAACCATTGCTGCTTTACCAACTGCAACAATCTCTTATGCTGGCAGTCCATACTGTGCAACCGGAGCTGCAACAGTAACTCAAACTGGTACTCCGGGTGGAACTTATACCGCACCTGCTGGTGTTGTCATCAATGCAGCAAACGGAGACATAAATCTTGCAATCAGTACACCTGGTACATATACGATTACATATACATTCGCTCTTGGAACATGCACTAATATATCTACTGCAAGTATAACCATTACTGCACTTCCGACTGCAACGATTTCATATGCAGGTTCTCCATATTGTGCAACCGGAACGGCGACTGTAACACAAACCGGAACAGCAGGTGGAACCTATACTGCTCCTGCGGGAGTTGTTATCAATGCAGCAACAGGTATAATTAATTTAGCGACAAGCACTCCAGGAACATACACTATTACTTACAGTTTCACGAGTGGCGGATGTAGTAATACGGCAACCACAAGCGTTACGATCACTGCACTTCCTACCGCAATAATATCTTATGCTGGCAGTCCGTATTGTGCAACCGGCACAGCTACAGTAACTCAGACTGGAACAACAGGAGGAACATATACTGCACCTGCAGGCATTGTGATCAATTCAGCTACAGGAGATATCAATCTTGCAACAAGCACACCAGGAACATATACTGTAACATATTCTTTCACAAGTGGTATTTGCAGTAGCACAACTACGGCAGGTATTACGATAACGGCGCTTCCAACGGCAACAATCTCTTATGCTGGCAGTCCTTATTGCGCAACTGGAACAGCAACAGTTACACAAACCGGAACACCGGGTGGAACATACAGCGCACCTGCTGGCGTAGTAATGAATTCTTCAACCGGTGTTATTGACCTTGCAACCAGCACGCCGGGAACATATACCATAACTTACTCTTTTACCGCAGGAGCTTGTAGCAACTCGGCAACAACTAGTATTACGATCACTTCGCTTCCAATTGCTTCGATCGCCTACGGCGGATCACCATATTGCGCGACAGGAACGGCAACCGTAACACAAACCGGAACTGTTGGCGGCACTTACTCGGCGCCAGCAGGTGTAGTAATAAATGCTGCAACAGGAGACATCAATCTTGTAACCAGTACACCGGGCACCTATACGATTACTTACAGTTTCACAGTTGGAGCATGCAGTAATACAACAACAACAAGTATTACTATTACAGCGCTTCCAACGGCAACTATCTCTTATGCCGGCAGTCCCTATTGTGCTACAGGCACTGCTAACGTAACTCAGACCGGAACTGCAGGAGGTACTTATACAGCACCAGCCGGAGTTACAATTAATTCATCAACGGGAGCAATCGACCTTGCGTTAAGTACTCCTGGAACTTATTTAATTACCTATAGCATCACCGTTGGAGTGTGCAGTAACTCGGCGACTACTTCGGTTGCCATCAATGCACTGCCTTCAGCAACAATTTCATATCCGGGAACTCCATATTGTGCAACGGGAACTGCTGTAGTAACCCAATCAGGACAAACAGGCGGAACATATTCTGCTCCGGCCGGTGTTTCCGTAAATGCAGCGTCAGGATCGATAGACCTGGCCGCAAGTACACCTGGTACATACACCGTTACTTACACATTCACAAATGGAACTTGCAACAGCTCGACCACGGCATCAATAACGATCAATGCCCTTCCGGTGGCAACTATTTCGTATGCAGGATCACCATACTGTGCAACAGGAACTGCAACAGTTACGCAGACAGGAACTGCAGGTGGGACGTATACTGCGCCTGCCGGCGTTTCATTAAATGCGGCCACAGGTGATATTAATTTGGGAGCCAGCACACCTGGAACTTATACAGTCACTTATACATTTAGTAATGGAACTTGTAGTAATACAACTACAACATCTATTACTATAACCGCGCTCCCAACAGCGACTATTACCTATACCGGAAGTCCGTATTGCGCCACAGGAACTGCTACTGTAACACAGACAGGAACAGTTGGTGGAACGTATTCTGCGCCCGCTGGTGTTAATATAAATGCATCAACCGGCGACATTAATTTGGCGACAAGTACACCCGGAACTTATACGGTTTCATATAGTTTTACAAGTGGCGCATGCAGCAATACAGCAATAACAAGTATCACTATAACTGCACTTCCAACAGCAACTATCTCTTATCCCGGAAGTCCGTACTGTGCTAATGGCATAGCTACGGTAACTCAGACTGGAACATCAGGTGGAACATATACAGCGCCAGCAGGAGTTGTGATCAGTGCAACAACAGGTACGATTGATTTAGTTGCCAGCACAACAGGAACTTATACGATAACTTACAGTTTCGTAAGTGGGGCTTGTAGTAATACAACAACGGCGTCAATTACCATTACAACACTTCCGGTTGCAACGATCAGCTACAGTGGATCACCATATTGCGCTACTGGAAATGCAACAGTAACACAAACTGGAGTAGCGGGTGGAACATATTCGGCACCTGCAGGTGTTTCGATTAACACGACAACGGGCGCAATTAATTTGACGACAAGTACCCCCGGAACATACACTGTAACATATGCATTTACCAGTGGAGCATGTAGCAACACTACCACCGCTTCTGTCACCATCAATGCACTTCCGACAGCTACAATTAATTATTCAGGAAGTCCTTATTGCGCAACCGGAATTGCAACTGTAACTCAATCAGGACAGCCTGGAGGATCTTACAGTTCTACAGCGGGGCTGACTATAAATGCAGCGAGTGGTGATGTGGATCTGGTTGCCAGCACATCAGGTACATACACTGTTACATACAACTTTAGCAATGGAACATGCAGCAATACAACCACATCTTCTATTACAATAAATGCTCTGCCTGCTGCCAATATTTCATATGCAGGTAGTCCGTATTGCGCAACAGGCAATGCAACGGTAACTCAGACGGGAACTGCAGGAGGAACTTATTCTGCGCCCGCTGGTGTATCGATTACTGCGCTGACTGGAACAATTGATTTGGCAGCAAGCACCCCTGGAACATATACAATTACGTATACATTTACGAATGGAACCTGTAGTAATACGACTTCTACTTCTGTAACAATAAATGCACTTCCAACTGCAACCATTGTATACACCGGTTCACCATATTGCGCTACAGGAACAGCTACCGTAACCCAAACAGGTCAAACAGGTGGTTCATATACCGCGCCACCGGGAGTTATAATCAATGCGTCTTCCGGAGATATCGATCTTGTTTCAAGTACGCCAGGCACGTACACTATTACTTATAATTTCACAAATGGAACTTGTAATAACACTGCTACGTCCAGTATCATCATAACTGCACTTCCTACAGCAACTATTGTCTATCCGGGAAGTCCTTACTGCGCCACCGGAACTGCAACTCCAACTCAGACCGGTACAGCCGGAGGAACATACACTGCGCCCGCTGGGGTTGTGATAAATGCATCGACGGGTGTAATCGATTTAGTTGCCAGCACTCCGGGAACATATACAATTACCTATAGTTTTACGAGCGGAGCATGTAATAACACGACCTCTACAGGCATAACTATCAGTACGCTTCCCACTGCGTCTATTTCTTACGGGGGCTCTCCATATTGTGCAACCGGAATCGCAACAGTAACACAAACAGGAATCGCCGGAGGAGTATATACAGCGCCGGCAGGAGTTAATATCAATTCATCCACAGGAGATATTAATCTGGTTACAAGTACTCCGGGCACCTATTCAATTAGCTACGCGTTTTCGAACGGGACCTGCAGCAATATTGTTACAACAAACATTACGATCAATGCGCTGCCGACTGCGACAATAGCTTATACAGGTTCTCCTTACTGCGCTACCGGAACAGCAACAGTTACGCAAACCGGACAAGCAGGTGGAACTTACACCGCACCTGCAGGTATAGTCATCAATGCGGCAAGCGGCGATATCGATCTTGTTGCAAGTACTGCGGGCACTTACACAATTACCTATTCATTCACTAATGGAACTTGTACTAATACTACAACAACAAGTGTTACAATCAACACTCTTCCAACAGCGACAATTAATTATGCAGGAAACCCATATTGTGCAACAGCAACTGCTACTGTAACACAAACTGGTCAGACGGGGGGAGTATATTCAGCTCCTGCAGGTGTATCGATAAATTCGGCAACAGGGGATATTGATTTGGGAACAAGTGCTTCTGGTACGTACACGATAACATACACTTTCAGTAACGGAACTTGTAGTAACACGACTACAACAAGCATTACGATAAATGCGCTTCCAACAGCAACAATTACTTATACCGGAAATCCTTATTGTGCAGCAGGAACGGCAACAGTTACTCAGGCAGGTCAGGGCGGAGGTGCTTATAGTTCTACTGCAGGATTGAACATCACAGCAGCTACCGGTGACATAGATTTAGCAACAAGTACTCCTGGAACTTATACAGTCACATATAGTTTTGGAAACGGCACCTGCACTAATACAACTACCACTACGATTACAATCAATGCCCTTCCAACAGCAACTATTTCATACTCCGCAGGCCCGTATTGCGCAACGGGAACCGCAACAGTTACCCAGACTGGCCAGGCAGGCGGAGCCTACACTGCACCAGCGGGCGTTGTCATAAATTCTGCAACAGGTGATATTAATCTTACGACAAGTACTCCGGGAACGTATACTATCACTTATACATTCAGCAATGGAACTTGTAGTAACATTGCGACTACTCCCGTTACGATCATAGCACTTCCAGTTGCTACAATCGCATATAATGCAGCGCCATATTGTATCACGGGAACAGCGACCGTTACACAAACGGGGCAAACAGGTGGCGTATATACGGCTCCGTTAGGTGTTACTATAAATGCGTCAACCGGCGATATCGATTTACCGACCAGCACACCCGGAACTTACACCATTACATATACATTCAGTAACGGAACATGCAGTAATACCGCAACCACATCCGTTACGATCAATGCACTTCCTGTCGCGACCATTTCATATGCAGGCAGCCCTTATTGTGCAACAGGCACGGCTACTGTTACGCAAACGGGTCAGACTGGTGGGACTTATAGTTCCATAGCAGGTTTAAATATCAACGCCGCTACAGGCGACATAAACCTTACTACGAGTACATCAGGCACATATACTGTTACTTATAATTTCACTAACGGAACCTGCAGCAATACTACCACTACTTCGGTAACAATCATTGCACTTCCGGTAGCTACGATAACATATGCCGCAAGTCCTTACTGCGTTGTCGGTACGGCGACAGTTACACAAACCGGTGTGGCGGGTGGATTTTATACTGCGCCTGCAGGTGTATCCATCAACGGTGTAACGGGAGATATCAATTTATCAACAAGCACACCTGGCACGTATACAGTTACATATAACTTTAGCAATGGAACATGTAATAATATAGCAACTACAAGTGTTACTATTAATGCACTTCCAAATGCAACCATAAATTATTCAGGAAGTCCTTATTGTGCAACAGGTGTTGCAACAGTTACACGGGCTGGTCAGGGAGGCGGAACTTTTAGTTCGACAGCAGGTTTGTCGATCAATTCATCTACAGGAGCTGTAAACCTTAGCGCAAGTGCTTCAGGTACATATGTAGTAACTTATACTTTTAGCAATGGATCATGCGGCAATACTACAACCGGAAGTATAACGGTTAATGCATTGCCGGCAGCTACTATTTCATATACCGGTTCTCCATATTGTACAAATGGCGTAGCTATCGTAAGTCTTACAGGTACTGGTGGAGGAACGTTCTCTTCTACACCGGGACTAAGTTTGAATACAGTTACAGGAGATATTAACCTGGCAGCAAGCGTGCAGGGATCTTATATTGTCAAATATAACTTTAGCAACGGTACGTGCACGAACACAACTCTTACAACTATTGTAATCAAAAATCCTGCATTGGTAGTCAATAATCCTGCAGGCGTTTGTTCACCGGCTACCATAGACCTCACAAATCCTGCCGTAACTGCCGGAAGTCAGGGAGGATTATCATACAATTATTATCAGGACAACACAGGAACGATACCATTAGTGAATCCGACTTCAGTAGGTGTTGGTGGAAATTATTACATACAGGGTGTTGATATGAGCACCGGATGTTCTTCAAATATTAAACCTGTTTTAGTTACCATATTTGCTAAACCTACAGTCACTGCATCAGGATCGGCTACAGATGTGTGTAAGGGTACAACTGTTACACTTACAGCAAATTCACCGGGTAATACTATTAATTGGCTTGGCGTTGGTTCGGGTAGTGTAGTAACAGTAACACCGTCGGACAGCACAGTTTATCTGGCTGTTGCTACTACAGCAAACGGTTGCACGGATACCGCATCTGTCAGCGTTGCAGTGCAGCCATTCATTCTTACACTGGCAGCTAACCCGGATCCGGTATTGGCTGGAACAAACACTACATTTAACACCACCGGCAACTTCACCTATAATGTGCTTTCATGGTCACCTGGAAATTTATTTACTGACCAGACAGCGACATCACAAAATATTGTTGTGAATGACACAACTACATCATTCAGTGTGATTGGCCAATCGACGGATGGATGTATGGATACGGCAACACTAAATATTATTGTAGACGCAAATCTGAAAGATTTCTTTATTCCGAATTCTTTCTCACCAAACAACGATGGTAACAATGATATTTTCAAAGTGTATGGTACTTCAGTAAAAGAATTGACACTGAGGGTCTACAATCAATGGGGTGAATTATTATTTGAATCAGAAAATGCAACCGCCGGATGGGATGGAACCTGGAATGGACGTCCACAGGCAGTAGGTGTATATGTATATGTGGCAAAAGTGACGTTCTATAATAATGTAACAATTAAGAGAAAAGGAACAATTAACCTTATAAGATAAAATGTATCACGCCAAAGGCGTGAGAAAATTAAATCTATATGAAAAAAAATGTGTCAAGGAGAATCTGCTGGATGGCCCTGCTGGTCTGTGTTGCGGGGAAATCTCTGCAGGCGCAGGTGGATCCGCATTTCTCCCAGTATTATATCCAGCCGATGACGATGAACCCTGCATTTACAGGGGCTTTTGATGGCGACTATCGCGCTTCAGCCATTTGGAGAAGTCAGTACGGCAATACACTGACAACACGGGGACTTTCCGGTGAAAAAACGACGAATAAAAACGCGAGTATCGGGTTCAATCTGGTTAACCAGGTTTCAAGTGATGGAGCATATAGTTTTACCAACGGCTATCTGACATTTGCATATACAGGTGTGCGATTCGGTCCGAATGCAGATCATTATCTGGTCATGGCAATGCAGATAGGATTTATCAGCCGGAAATTTGACATCACTAAAATGCAGTTCGGAAGTCAATGGATTTCCGGAGTGGGTTTTGATGCATCTTCTTCTTCCAACGAAACATTTTTAAAACCACAGGTTACCTCATTCGATGCAGGTGCGGGTATCGCATACTATGATGCTACGCCAAATAAAACAGCTAGTTTTTTCGGTGGTGTTGCTGCTTATCACATCACTCAACCTACAAATCCATTTTTGTCGGATCAGTCAGCATCAAAACTGGATATCAGATATAGTGTTCAGGCTGGTGTGCGAATTACAGCCTCTGACCAGTTATCAATAGTTCCAACTGCGATATATATGAAACAGGGAGACGCAGAAGAAAGAATGGGTGGCGTTTACTTACAGGCGTATGCGAATGAAAATACAGATGTCATGTTTGGAGCCTATTATCGGATTGGCGATGCTATTGTCCCATTTGCAGGTTTCTACTATAAAGGACTCACATTCGGTTTGAGTTATGATGTAGACGCTTCAGCAAAAAGTGCGGCAGGTAGTAAGGGTAATAGCATGGAAGTTTCGATCTCATTTGTTGGCAAAAGAAAATCAAACATTGGTGTACCAAGGTTTTGGTGCCCCAGATTTTAAAAATAGTATGATCCTATTTAAAAACTTTTTACAGTGACCAGTAAACCGATTAAGATTTCCCTGTTAACAACCTGCATGGCAATCATGATTGTCGCATGTGTTTATGCGCAAAATGGAGGTGGATATTTTAACCAGGCAGAAAATCTGTTTAAAGAAAAGAACTACTTCGAAGCATCCGTAGTTTATGAAAAGTATCTCGCTACTGAAAAAAACTCCAGACCACGGTCTACACCTTTCGCAATTGAGAAAAAAGTAAAGGGCAAAGCTAACCTGGATCCCCATCAGGAAGCCGTTTATCATGTTGCTGAAAGTTATCGTAAGATCAACGACTATAAGAAAGCAGAAAAATATTATAAAGAATCTGTTGGTTTTTCCGAAAAAGCCTATCCGGATGCAAGATTCTGGTATGCTGTAACTCTTCGTGCAAATCAGAAATTTCCTGAAGCGCTCGTTCAGATTGATTCATTTTTGCAAAAACATACGGAGATGGATGAATTGCTGCTGGCAGCAGATAGAGAACTGGAGAATCTTAAATTTATCCAGCTACAGTCAGAACGAGTGAACGATCAGTTTGTGTTGACAGAAATGAAAGGGAAGGATCCTGCTTCAGGCTATGCCCTGGCACAAAGAAATGGCGATACCGTTGTTTTTACTTCTGTAATGCCTGAAAAGTCAAAAGATGGACAAACCGATTACACAAATACATTGTTTGAATCCCTTAATTCAGATAATCCTCTGATCGGGGCCGAACAATTGGACATACCTACGGGAACAGGTGTGCATGATGGGATGGCTACATTTAGTCATGATGGCAGGTTTATGTTTTTTACAAGATGGACAAAGAAGAACAATCAAACTATTTCTTATATATATACAAGTCATCTCGATGCTAAAGGATGGTCAGAACCCGTAAGAGCTCCGGAACCGTTGAATATTGAAGGATCGAACAGTGCGCAACCTTTTATAACTTCCGATGGCAGGTATGTGATATTTTCTTCCGATCGTCAGGGAGGTGCGGGCGGTTACGACCTTTGGGCAGCTTCTATTGATGAAAATCATGAAGTATTACAGGTGCATAATCTGGGTAATGTGGTCAATACAAGTGGTGACGAAGAAGCCCCTTATTTCCACGATAAATCGCGGACCCTGGTATTTTCCAGCAATGGTCATATTGGAATGGGTGGTTTCGATATTTTTTATTCCAAAGGATCATTTAATCTGAGTGACTGGGAAAAACCCGTTAACGCGGGCGCTCCGTTGAATTCATCGAAAGATGATCTTTATTATATTGCTACAGACGAAGATGACGTCTGGAACACAGGATGGATCAGTTCGGACCGTTCTTCAGAATGTTGCCTCGCACTTTTTGAAGTGAAAGAAAATAATTCTCAATTCCTGAGGGGTACTGTTGTTGATTGTCAAACCCACCTGCCATTACCGAATGTTCTGCTCACGGTTACCGACCTCCGTCATCCTGATCGAATGCTGGGGAAATATAAAGCAGATTCTGCAGGGCGATATACTATTCAATTGCATAACTCCGCTCATTTTAGGATAAGCTTTGCCAGACCTGAATATGAACCTACAAATTTAGACTTCAACCTGCATACACATCAGGGAACAGATTCCCTGATGAACGATCCAACATGTATGAAAGCTTTAAAAGCTTCTCAAAAAGAAGTTGAACAATTGCTGAAATCTCTTGAACGGTCATCTCACGTTGGAAACTTCGCCTATAAAAAAGCTGTGCTTAGTGATTCTGCACATGATAACCTGGATTCACTTGCAAAAATCCTCAAACAAAATCCGGATATGGTTATCCTTGTCGAAGGATATACCGATGGAATCGGTGGAGTTAAATATAACCTCAAACTTGCACAGAGACGTGTGGATGCTTGTATCAATTATTTATTGAAAGAAGGGGTTTCAAGAACTCAACTGAAGGGTAAAGCAATGGGTAAATGTTGTCCGATCGCTCCGGAAACCATCAATGGAAAAGATAATCCTGCAGGAAGGGAAATTAACCGAAGGGTCGAGTACAAAGTGCTGAAACAGTAAATTCATCCACCATAAACCATTCACCATCTATTTTGTCTTAACCGTCCAAAAATATATAGAGAAGTTTTCTGTTCCTCGTGCAAAATATTATTTCGCACACAAATACACACCTTCAAAATCGATGGTTATTAATTGGCTGTTAAATTATAAACGAGATCTATGCACGGTTTCGGGTGTTGCCAGTCTGCATTGAGTTTCAAACGAAATATTTTAGTTTTTACTCATCACCTGAGGAGAGGCCGACCTGATCCAGAGAGTCAATGATATGATCCAGACGATACTAAGTGCTGCAGATATATTATAATTCTCATTCAGATACAGAATTGCACTGGTAGCACATGTGGTAATAATCAAAAACAGGGAAACAAAAGTAGAAATCACTTTCATAAATGCACGGTTTGGGTATGTAGAAAAATAAGTTACGGATTGATCGGGGCTGATCAAGACATTGGTACTCGTTATTCAGAGGAGTGGAGGGATCGCTGTTTGTAAACTGTTGATAGAAAATCTAAGAGGAGATTGGACACAGACCGAACGATATAATCATCGTTGATAAAACAAAGATTAATCGCAGATTTCATAATTGCAAGAACAAACTGGAATAATTTTATTTTTCCCAAACCGGGAAGAAGAAATTGAGTGCAGCTAACATTTGTTATGCATACATAGTGTTTAAATAAACGAACTTCGCTCACTAATCCCCGTTGAAATTTTAATCGTTTTGATCGACATTTTCTTTTATATCATTTTGTTGCTTGCTGTTATCAGGGGATGGAGAAAGGGATTAATCGTCGCTGTATTTTCCGTGTTTTGCGGTTTAATCGGACTTGCGGCAGCTGTAAAATTGTCTGCTGTTCTCGCCACACACATGAAGTCGGATCTCCACTTAACCTCCCGCTGGCTGCCTTTGATTGCATTTATTCTTTTATTTGTATTCGTTATACTAATAATTAGTTGGGTGGGTAAACTGATTGAAAAATTAGTCAAATGGGTATTGCTGGAATGGGTAAACAAATTGGGAGGTATTCTGTTATTTTTAATTCTGTATTTGGCAGTTTACAGTATTGTTTTGTTCTATGGTTCAGAAATGGGGATTATTTCAAAGCATACTGCAAATGAATCACGTTTTTATCAAATGCTCGCTCCCTTCGGTCCTGCAGTAATTCGTTTTATTACGCGATTCATTCCATTCGGACGGGATATGTTTAGCGCGCTGGAAGGGTTTTTTGATACAATCGCGCACGATATTCAATAGATGTTTGGGGTTCGACGTTAGTTCTGTAGAAACAACTTTCTGATTCACGCTGCCAGCGAATGCTCAACAACTGTATAATTCAGTTGTCGTACATTTGTAATGAAAAGATTATTAAGGTTTTAAAAGCGGCGATTTTTGCGTTAAAACGTTTATTTTAGCGATTATTTTATTAGATATATTTTAAAAGTTAGATGCAGTACGAGATTAAACAGGCTGAGAAGTTCCGTTTCATTGAGGAAGGCGAGGGAGAGCCCCTGGTTTTGCTGCACGGCTTATTTGGGGCATTGAGCAATTTCGTAGATATCATTGAATATTTCCGGAAACATTATAAAGTGGTAGTTCCCATGTTGCCACTATTTGAATTGGATATTTTACATACTTCCGTCGGTGGTCTGGAGAAGTTTGTATACAGATTTATTGAATTTCGAAATTACCGGAATGTTCACCTGCTTGGTAATTCCCTTGGAGGCCATGTTGCACTTTTGCACGTCCTTAAGCACCCTGAAAGAATTAAATCAATAATACTTACAGGCAGCTCCGGGTTATTTGAAAGCGCTATGGGCGATAGTTACCCAAAACGCGGGGACTATGACTATATCAAAAAGAAAACAGAACTCACTTTTTATGATCCTGTAACTGCCTCCAAAGAATTAGTGGATGAAGTATATGAAATTGTTAATAGCCGTATCAAAGCAATCAAAATCATCGCTTTGGCCAAGAGTGCTATCAGAAATAATTTAGGGGAGGAACTCAATCAAATTCAGCAACCCACGTTATTGATTTGGGGAGCAAACGACAGCATCACGCCACCTTTTGTTGGCAGGGAGTTTCAACGATTGATTCCGCATAGCGAATTGCATTTTATTGACAAGTGTGGTCATGCACCAATGATGGAGGTTCCTGCCGAATTCAATGTAATATTACACCAGTTTCTGACCAAATTAAACGAACCTGCAGCAGTGGCATGAGACAGATAAGATCTTATCACTAAAACCCTTGCTGTGTTAAATTTAGATATTTTATCAGTTGGCGTACCTGCCTTACACATGGACGACACTGTTTTTGTGGCCAAGGAGATTATGGTTGAACACCACCTTGCCCATTTGCCAGTTATTTCCGAGAACAAATTGCTCGGCATTCTCAGTGAAGACAGTCTTCTGGATGCACATTCCGATAGTGCCCCAATCAGCAGCTTGCTCGCATTTTTCAGTCATGCTTCCGTCCAGGGAATAGGACACATGCTCGACACCCTGCACGTTTGCAGTGAATTTCAACTTACATTGATTCCTGTGCTGAATGCGGATTCGGATTATCTTGGTTCAATCACTGCATTGGATTTACTACGTCTTACTGATAAAATTGTTGGTGCCGGAGATCCGGGAGCCATTATCGTACTTGAAATGGACAAAGTAAATTTTGCTTTTTCGGAAATGATAAAATTAGTAGAGACAAACGATGCACAGATTACCCAGTTGAATACCTACTACGATTCGATAAGCTCTTTATTTTATGTAACTCTTCGAATCAACAAAATGGAAGTCTCTGATATTGTTGCCACATTTCAGAGATATGAATACAAAATCAAATATTACTTTGGAGAAGAGCAATACGAAAATGAGTTAAGAGACAATTATAATCACCTGATGAATTATCTGAGCATTTAATTCATCCCTATGATATCCATGTAAAGACCCCGGGACAAGCCTATGATCCGAAATTCGGATAAATATCTGTTGCTCTTTATTTTGATGATCGTTTCACGCTTAACGCTTAACGCTGAAAGCTCATCGGTCATCGGTCATCGGTCATCGGTCAACGGCCAACGGCCAACAGCCAACGATACAATTCCCTTCTCCAAACCAGACACACTGCCTTCTGGAGTGATCGTGATTCCACCAAGCCAGGGACGGATTTATATTGTAGGTAATATTTTTATCCATGGTAACAGAGTAACAAAATCATTTATTATTACTAGAGAGCTTCCATTTAAATCTGGTGACTCTCTAACACTTCAGCAGCTGACAGACTATTTTGTCAGTGCCAGGGAGCACCTCATCAATACAAGATTATTCAATGACGTAACAGTTTCACTCAAAGGATTTCAGGGATACAACGCGGATATCAATATAGATGTTAAAGAACGATGGTATATTTTCCCACTCCCTTATGTGAGGCCCGTCGATAGAAACTTTACTGCCTGGGCTCAGCAGGGTTATAGCCTGAGTCGGTTTGACTACGGACTGAAATATTCACAGTATAATTTTACGGGTAGAAACGATTATTTACGCGTCTGGTTCATTACGGGTTATTCGAAGGAAATTGAATTGGCATATGACCGTCCGAATACTGGGAAAAATATGATTCATGGATTTGGAGGCGGCTTTCTGGTTTCCGGCCAGCAGGAAATCGATGTAATCACAAAAAACAATCAACAGGTTTTTGTAAATCGCGACAGTATCCAGAATGCCGGTAAGTATTTGCAAACCCAACTGACTTTTTCCCTGCGTTATTATTATCGCCCCGCGATCCGGACCAAACATTTCTTCAGGTTAGGTTTTAACCAGCTAAAAATAGATAGTACTGTACTTGTGATGAACCCCAATTATTTTTTGAATAATCGCCTATCGCTGGTCTTTCCCGAACTTTTTTACAACCTCAACTATAACGATATCGATTATGTTCCTTATCCTACACGTGGAGTA
Source organism: uncultured Bacteroidota bacterium (assembly GCA_963757315.1). Classification (GTDB taxonomy): domain Bacteria; phylum Bacteroidota; class Bacteroidia; order Chitinophagales; family Chitinophagaceae; genus Puia. The sequence goes on from CAVWRD010000002.1 coordinate 313,892, forward strand.
TTATTTGAAACGAGTATTTTTCAAAGGGGTGTAACACCGGATATGAATATGACTCAATTGATAGCGAGATCCAACGAAGCATTCTCGTTTGCACCTAAAATGTATTTCGTATCCCAGAATTTTGGTCTGCTTAGGCTTCCATTCAAACAACCTTTTTACAATCAGTCCCTGTTAGGATATGGTGACTATTATATGAGGGGACTTGAAAAATATGTCGTGGATGGCGTAGGACTGCTGCTGGACCGTAATACAGTGATGCGCGAACTCGCACATTTCAACATACCTTTCCTTCCAAATACAACACACGATCATATTCCTTTCAGAATTTATGTAAAAACATATGTTGATCTGGGTTATGTTTACAATAAGTATAATAACCTGAACAGTCTGCAGAATACCATGTTGTATACCTATGGAGCGGGATTTGATGTCGTAACTTTTTATGATTTAGTATTACGATTTGAATACAGTATAAACCAATTAGGAGAAAAAGGTTTATTTTTTCATATAAGAAACGATTTTTAATACCGGAAGATTTCATAATTCAATAAAATGAAAGTAGCAATATATAGCCGGATCATTGAAGAAACGGAACGTCGTGAAGTTCAACAACTGCTGGATGAACTTCAGCGTCGGAAAATAAAATGCATCATTTATCATCCCTTTTTCGAACGAATAAGTAATGTGTTTCAATTTCCACATGATCTTCTTTTTTTTCGCAATTCTGATGATCTTGATGAGTCTGTCGATTTTTTGATCAGTCTCGGCGGAGATGGCACATTGTTGGATACTATCGCGTTTGTGAGAGATAAAGATATACCTGTGATTGGGATCAACTTTGGAAGACTGGGATTTTTGGCGAGCATTGGAAAGGGAGATATGTTAACGGCTGTTGAAGCACTTGTGAACAGAACCTACGTTGCTGATAAAAGATCTCTTATTCATCTGGACGCAAGTAAACCGCTGTTCGGGGAAGTGCCATATGGCCTTAATGAATTTGCAATTCATAAAACTGATACATCGCCGATGATTAAGATCCATACTTATCTGAATGGTGAATTTCTGAATACATATTGGGCCGACGGTCTGATTGTTTCAACACCTACTGGTTCTACAGGATATTCATTGAGTTGTGGGGGGCCGGTAGTTTTTCCGGAGTCAGGAAGTTTTGTGATAAATCCGGTTGCACCTCATAATTTAAATGTGCGGCCTATCGTAGTACCCGACGACAATATAATTTCTTTTGAAGTGGAAGGAAGGGCAGAAAATTTTCTTTGTGCACTCGATTCAAGGAAGGAAATTGTTGACAAAAACGTTCAACTTGCTGTTCGTAGGGAAAAATTTAATGTGTCACTCGTAAGATTAAACGAAAATAATTTTCTCCAGACGCTTCGCAATAAGCTGTCCTGGGGCCTGGATCGAAGGAATTAACAGTTTACTTACAAGAAAAAAGATATTGGTTCGTTAGGTTTTATTAGTAATTCACAATACTGACAAAAGATTATCATTTATTTTGCGGATATGAAAGGATTTTTCTTGGTCGGAATGACAGTTTTTTGTTTAATTCTCAGGACTGAAGCCCAGCCGGATAATAGTTACGTGTACCAGGGTGAATTTGGAGTAATGGCCGGAGCATCCCAGTATTTCGGAGATCTCAATCCTGATATGCATTTCAATACTCCGAAAGTGGTTATGGGATTGTTCTTTAGAAAACAAATTACAGATTATATAGCCGTGCGCGTAGAGGGTCAATTTTCTCAACTGGGATATTCGGATGTTTACAATACACAAAATGCTTTTGACCTCAGAAGGAATCTGAGCTTCAATACCAATGTTTGGCAATTAGGAGTGCAGGGAGATTTCAATTTCTTTCGTTTTATACCCGGGGATGGTAATCATCGGGCCACACCTTATTTGACAATTGGAGTCGGCATGTTCAGTTTTGATCCATATGCATATCTGGACGGTCAGAAATATTATTTGCGTGAATTGGGAACTGAAGGTCAAACGGTAGGATATGATGGTCGAAAACCCTATACTAATATAGCAGCCTATATTCCTATTGGTCTCGGATACAAATACAATCTGAATCCACGAATGAATATTGCAGTGGAAGCCGTATACAATTTTACAAGTACCGACTATCTTGACGACGTAAGCAAAACCTATGCGGGCATTAACAATTTCCCAACTCTGCCAGACGGCGACCCTTCGGTAGCAGCACTTTTACAGGATCGTTCTTACGAAACCGGCACGCCGCCTATTGGAATCCCGGGACGTCAACGGGGTTATTCAAATCAAAAAGATAGTTTTATCTATCTGGAAGTTATGTTTTCCTTCAATATAAGCTCTTATCGTTGTCCCTCAGCCAAATAGGCCTAAAGCTTAAAGCTCAATGCTTGATTCCTGATGCAGGTGCAATAATTTCCAGGTCTCTACCCCCATACTCCCATACTCCCATACTTTCACACTTTTTTTTCTATACCTTCGTGCCCTTCAAAAACGGGCATGGAGTCTTTGAAATTCAGTATTAACCCGGCACGATTGCCCACACATATTGCCATCATTATGGATGGTAACGGCAGATGGGCGAAAGTGCAGGGTCAGGACAGATTATTCGGGCACTATCACGGGGTAGAAAGTGTAAGAAATGTGGTTGAAGGTTGTGCTGAACTGGGAGTGGGTTATCTGACCCTCTATGCTTTTTCTACTGAGAATTGGGAAAGACCCGTAAAGGAAGTCAGTGGATTAATGGAATTGCTGGTGGATACCATCCGGAAGGAAGTACCCACATTAAACAAGAATAATATAAGGTTGCATGTTATCGGTAATACCGGAATGTTACCTGAAAAAACGATAGAAGTCCTGGATGAAGCCATTCTGGAAACAGCTCCAAACACGGGTTTGAATCTTATAATGGCTCTGAGTTACAGCAGTCGCTGGGAAATGGGCGAGGCTGCCAGGAAGCTCGCCTTAGATGTTAAGGCGGGAAAACTGGACCCGGATAAGGTTGATCAGGATAGTTTTCAAAAATATCTCTGTACCCGGGACTTTCCGGATCCTGAACTGATGATCAGGACCAGTGGGGAGCACCGGATCAGTAACTTTCTTTTATACCAACTTGCTTATGCTGAATTGTATTTTACCCCCGTACTATGGCCAGATTTCCGAAAAGAAAATCTCTACGAAGCCATCCTTGATTTTCAAACCCGCGAAAGACGATTTGGCAAAACCAGTGAACAACTGGGCTGAGGACCCCGAATCCTTCAGAAATGCTTGAGAATAAATATGCTGCACAGCTGTCGCAGCTTGCATTTTAACAAACACTTTTAATTAATCCCCTTAATTTGCCGCTCTAAAAAACCCGCCCGGATGCTACGAAGTTTATTGACTGGTGTTTTTTTATTTACTTTCTGCTTATTGAAGATAACGGTTACCCAGGCGCAGGTTACTGATACTACTCATCCGGTTTCTGTAGATCCCGAATTGTTGGCTATTGGGGAGTCAAGAACACCCAAAGAATATGTTATAGCCGGAATCAAAATTACAGGAACTAAATATCTCGACGAATCACTTTTGATTTCAGTTTCGGGTCTTAGTATCGGCGATAAAATATTGATTCCGGGAGGCGATAATTTTAGTAAAGCCATCCAGAAATTATGGAACCAAAACCTGTTTTCGAATGTGGGAATCTACTTTACAAAAATTACTGGCAATGAATTGTATGTAGAAATAAATGTAACAGAGAGGCCTCGTCTCACAAATTTCATATTTGAAGGAGCCAGTAAATCGGAGTCTGATGAGTTAAAGATAAAAACTGGTCTGATCAAAGGTCGTGTGATCACGGAGAATATGAAGCAGATCGCTGATGAAAACATTAGAAAATATTATGCAGAAAAAGGATTTCAGGGAGTAGAAGTTACCATCTCAGAACGTCGGGATCCTAAAACACCTAATTCAGAAACACTCACTTTTGATATTGTAAAAGGAAATAAAGTCCGTATTAACCAGATTACCATTTATGGTACTGAGGCTATCTCAGCTGAGCGGTTGAAAAAACAAATGGATGATACAAAGGAAGTAACCAAGCTGACCTTATTTCCTGCTAAAGATTCATCTTCTTATGGAACCGTTAAGCCGATGAGCTTTAAAGAATATGTTAACCAGCAGGGATTTCTTTCTTATACGAAATCAAAAGAATTTCTCGATCCCTATTTCCGTTTCAAACTTTTCAGTTCAGCTAAGTATAACGAGAAAAAATATAAAGACGACGAACAGAAAATTCTGGATTATTATAATTCCCAGGGTTATCGCGACGCAGTTATCGTGTCAGACACGCTATTTTATAACAGCAAAAAGCAGCTGAATATCGCAATAAGAGTAGACGAAGGGAAAAAATATTATTTTGGAAATGTCACCTGGAAAGGAAATACAAAATATCCTGATACAGTATTATCATTGGTTTTGGGAATCCATAAAGGCGACGTATACAATCTGGACATTCTGAACAAAAAACTTGGCAAGCAGGTATCTCAGGAAGGTGGCGGCGTTAGTGACCTTTATTTGGATGATGGTTATCTTTTCTTTAGAATCGATCCCGTTGAAGCTGCGGTGTATAATGATACCATCGATTTTGAAATACGTTTAACGGAAGGTCCGCAAGCCACCATTAAAAATGTAACTATTGCAGGGAATGAAAAAACTAAAGAATATGTTATCCGCCGTGAACTGAGAACAATACCCGGTGAAAAGTTCAGCCGTCAGGATATCATCAGATCCACCCGTGAAATCGTAAACCTCGGATATTTCAATCAGGAAAAAGTCGTTCCGAATATCGTGCCCAATCAGGATGATGGTACAGTGGATATAAACTGGTCAGTCGAAGAAAAATCTTCAGACCAGCTCGAATTATCTGCAGGTTGGGGAGGTGGAATCGGAGTTACAGGAACAGTAGGTATCACTTTTAACAATTTCTCAATAAATAATATCTGGAAAAAATCTTCTTGGGATCCATTGCCTACAGGGGATGGACAAAAGCTCAGTCTTCGTGTGCAGGCAAATGGGAAAGCTTATCAGTCTTATAATCTTTCATTCACGGAACCCTGGCTTGGAGGTAAAAAAAGAAATTCGCTTACGGTTAGTCTTTATCGCAGTGCGTTCAGAACCGGAGGTTATAATCAAACAACAGCGAAGTATGCCTACAGCGATACCAATTCTCTTAAAAACTTTGGCGTAGTAGTCGCTCTGGGTAAGCAATTGAAATGGCCGGACGATTATTTTACGTTGACATATTCAGTAAATTATACTTTGTATGATCTGATGAATTATTCACTTTTCTCTCCTGATTTTCGCAATGGTTATTCCAATAACCTGAGCTTCAAAGTGGGACTGGGAAGGTATTCCGTGGATCAGCCGATTTATCCACACGGCGGATCGAATTTTCAGATCAGTGCGCAGTTTACCCCTCCTTATTCTTTATTCAAAAAGGATTATAATACAACCCAGGCTGAGTTTACTTTGCCCGAATACACGAAATTTCGCCTGACCAGTCAATGGTATATTCCAATCGGTAAACCGATGGGAGCAGATAGAACCCGGCAGTTCGTTTTATACGCAGGAGTGAAGATGGGATTCATGGGAAGGTATAACAGTGAATCGAATTTTTCTCCTTTTGAAAGATTCCAGTTGGGTGATGCGGGTTTGACAAATAACTTTGGCCTTCTCGGTTATGAAATTATTTCACAAAGAGGCTATCCTGTATATCAAAACTCAGATCCCCGTATAAACCCGGATCAAACAGGCGCAACACAGTTCTTTACTATTTTCAACAAGTATACATTGGAAATGCGTTATCCTTTTGTCAGCAGTCCAAGTAGTACAATTTATGGTGAAGCATTTTTTGAAGCTGCTAACGGTTGGTATGACTACCAGAGTTATAATCCATTCCGGTTGCGCAGAGATGCGGGAGTGGGACTTCGGTTCTTCCTTCCGATGTTTGGATTACTTGGATTCGATTATGGTATCGGACTCGACAGGATTCAAAATGGTTCGCTTAGCGGCGCGTCCCGCTTTACCTTTATGCTTGGTGTAGAACCCGAATAACCAGACTAAATTTCTTTGATATGAAAAAGATATTATTAATATGTATGCTGGTATTTAGCATCTGCGCTTATACTTCCGCACAACGTTATGCTATCGTGGATTCAAAATACATACTCGACAAAATGCCGGATTACAAGCAGGCACAAAAACAATTGGACCAGATAAGCGTACAATGGCAAAAAGAAATTGACGATAAACAACTTATTCTCGACAAGATGTATAAAGATTTTGAAGGAGAAGAAGTAATGCTGAGCGATGACCTGAAGAAGAAAAGAGAAGACGAATTGTTCAACCATGAAAAAGAAGTCCGTGATCTTCAACGCAAACGCTTTGGCTTTGAAGGTGATTTGTTCAAAAAACGTCAGGAATTGATCAAACCTGTGCAGGATAAGGTTTATAACGCTATTCAAAAAATCGCAGTCAATCGTATGTATGACTTTATTTTAGATAAAAGTGAAGGAATTACTGTTATCTTTGCCGACCCTAAGCTGGATAAGAGCGACGACGTACTCAAGGAACTCGGGGTTAAGTAAACAAATTATATTTTATCAACTATTAACAAAACAAAGAAAACAGAAAGCAATTATGAAAAAAATTGTTGCCATTGTATTAGTAGCAACCACACTTACCCTCGCCGGGAACAAGTTGCAGGCACAAACTAAATTAGGTTACGTTAGCCTCAGCGAATTGATCACCTCAATGCCTGAATATAAAAAAGCTGATTCTTCTATGCAGGATTACCAGCAGGCTCTCAATCAGAATTTTGAAGATATGAAACGCGAATTCAATGAGAAAGACAGTCTTCTTTCTTCAAAAGATACCGCGAAATATACCAGGGCTCAACTTGAAATCAAGAGAAAGCAATTGGGTGAGCTCTATTTAAAATTACAGGGTTATCAGCAACAGGCAGGTCAGCTTTATCAACAAAAACAACAAGACCTGATGGCGCCTATTCAGAAAAAAGCTGCTGATTATGTTCAGACAGTTGCAAAAGAAAATGGATACACTTATGTATTCCTGAAAGACGCACTGATTGTTACACCACCTGCGGATGACCTTCTTCCACTGGTTAAAAAGAAGTTGAGCTTGAGATAATTTTAATAAAAATAAGTTAAGGGCCATCTCGTTTACACCGGGATGGCCCTTTTTAATTTTTTGTTGACTAAATTTATATATGCCCTCTTCGCAGCCAATAGGAGTATTTGATTCAGGTTACGGCGGATTAACCGTTTTGAGGTCTATCGTTGATCAAATGCCTTCCTATGATTTTATATATCTGGGCGACAATGCAAGAGCTCCTTATGGTAACCGGTCATTTGAAACTGTCTACCAATATACAAGAGAAGCTGTGCAGTGGTTTTTTTCAAAAGGCTGCCCGTTAGTAATTCTTGCTTGCAATACCTCTTCGGCAAAAGCATTGCGAACAATACAACAGCAGGACCTTTTAGATTCTGGTACTAAAAACAGAGTGCTTGGTGTAATTCGACCTACTACTGAAATAGCAGGTCGCCTTTCGAAAACCGGATGTGTTGGTATACTTGCTACCACTGGAACTGTAAATTCAGGTTCTTATGTGATGGAGATAAATAAATTTTTTCCAAATGTAAAAGTCTACCAGCAAGCCTGCCCGCTATGGGTTCCCTTGATTGAAAATAACGAGCATCAGGGACCCGGAGCTGATTTTTTTGTGAAGAAATATGTAGATGAATTGCTCTCTCAATCACCGGAAATTGATACTGTATTGCTGGCTTGTACGCACTATCCACTCCTGATAAATAAACTGAAACAATATTTCCCTGAAAATATTAAACTGATCGCTCAGGGGGATATCGTAGCAGAAAGTTTGGTAAAATACCTGAAAAATCACCCCGAAATTGATGACCGTTGTACCAAAAAATCAATGATTTCCTTTTACACTACCGACGATTATACAGATTTTGACCGTCATGGTGGATATTTTTATGGTAGAAAAGTACAGTCAGAAAGAGTATTTTTGTGAAATATTCGTTAGACCTACGAAAACTCAAGCCCACTTATGAAATTGCGCGTCTCCGGACACCTCTTGTTCTTCGCCATCTTAATATCTTTCAGCTCCTGCACAAAGGAATTGAGCAAGGAGAATGGCAATATTAATCCGATCGTAAATGGTGATTTTTATGCTACCATCGACGGAAATCAATGGAATGCAGACAGTCTTCAACTTGCCAGCCTTAGTAATAATGGCTTTTCCATAGCCGGATTGAGTAAAACAGGCGAACAAATCACAATGCTTACGCCCAGCTTAAGCGTAGGTACTTATACATTAGACGTTCTTTCTAATTCATTTGCTTTATACTCAAACCTTCTGATTGATGTGACTGCTATTTATATCAGTAATTCCGGAGCTACTGCAGGAACGATAACTATTTCCAGTATTGATTCAGTTAAACATTTGGTGAGCGGTACTTTTCAATTCACTCTGACCAATCCTACTGATAACTCCCAAAAATCTATAACCGGAGGCGTATTTAACAACGTGCCTTTCACTGTTGATACCAGTGGTGGCACAGTGCCGGTCGTAACAGACACACTTGAGGCGATGGTTGACGGCAACCAGTTCAACAGCGGTCAGGTGGTGGTCAATAAAACAGGTTCAATACTCTATATAGCAGGAATTTCCTATCAGGGCGTTCAGGATATTGCTTTGGGTATGCGGATCGGCGTAACCCCGGGAACTTATGATATGGATTTTGCAACAGGGAAGTATTATCGGCGTATACAATCCTAATTCTTCTACGACTCTCTTATCCCAAATGAATGGTACGTTGACCATTATTTCGAACAATACGACTACGGGAAGAATCATTGGGAACTTTAGTTTTATAGCCAGCCCCTTGTCTGCTGGTCCTATGTCAACGATAACAGCTGGTTATTTTTCTGTTAGTTATTGATAAAACGAGCTTATTGTTGGCAATCAGAGAGGAATTCTTTAGCTTTGCCGTCCGTTTCAAACGGAGTTATGGGTTTTTCCTGAACAATTGATAGGAAACGCCTGATTATCAGGAATTAAGAGATAAAAATAATAAAATGAAACGCACATTCCAGCCACATACACGTCGTCGTAAAACAGTTCATGGATTTCGTAAGCGTATGCAAACTGCCAACGGTCGCAAAGTACTGGCAAGCCGTCGTGCAAAAGGTCGTGCCAAGCTGACTGTTTCCGATGAATTTGGTGCCAAGTAAGCTTAATACGTCAACGGTCAACGGTCAACGAAAAAAAGAGACAAATTAATAAATTACCAGCCCCTTTAAGGGGCTATTTTTTTAGTATTGGATGGCAGGAAACAAACCATATTCATTAGGCAAGTCTGAAAGGCTAAAAAGCAGGAAACAAATTAATATCCTGTTTGAATCAGGAAAAAAAATTACACAGTTTCCGTTTAGACTTTTGTATTTAACAGAACCAGGAATAGGTGCATTAAAAGCAGGCTTTACTGTCAGTTCAAAAAACTTTCCAAGGGCCGTAGATAGAAACCGGATAAAACGTCTGAGTCGGGAATCTTATCGTCTTCAAAAGACCGAACTTGAGAATTCTGTATTGAAGAGTGGTTATTTACTGTCTTTGTTTTTTATTTATACCGGGAAAGAAATTATTTCTTTTGCCGAAATTTCGAATTCTCTTAATCAGGTTTTGACTAAACTGATACGCGTATTACATGCAGGTCATTCTGAAAATTCTTAGTTATCCGCTGATATTTCTGATTCGGATTTATCAGTTGATTATTTCTCCCTGGCTTGGACCACAATGCCGGTTCACTCCCAGCTGCTCAGTGTATGCAATTGAAGCGCTTCGGAAATATGGCTTATTAAAAGGTGGCTGGATGGCCATTCGCCGGATTTCCAGTTGCCATCCATGGGGCCGTCATGGCCATGATCCGGTGAAATAGAGAGTGTGAGAGTGTGAGAGTGTGAGGGTGTGAGAGTGAAATTCAGTTACCTTACATTCTCACACTCTCACACTCTCACACTTTCCTCACTCACCTTTATACGTTCCCATATCCGTCATCTTGCGGATAATTTTCTCTTCTTCTGAGAGATTATAAAATTTATAAACTTCGGAAACGGAACTGGCATCAAAGTCGTGTGGAATGGAAGTAAAGGGTCCGAAAATTTTCACATTCGTGTTGCTGGAAATTTTTACGATTTTCCCAGGTGGCACAAAATAGTTTTTCGCTTCTGCGGAAATATTTGCTCCCTTTATAAGCAGGTTTAAACTATCGAGTTGTTTTTTTAATTGTTCCTGGGTAATTCTCGTCTGAGCTGTAGTGCCAATATGTTGCATACTGCCCAATACCGTATCCGCCTTCAAATTTGCCAGCCAGTATCCGTCTTCATTCGCAACTAATGTATAATGTCCCTGTGGACCGGTTATATTTAAAGTAACTTCATCCGAACCGCTGAAATCCAATTCTTTTTCAACCTGAGTATTTCCTTCCTGGACAGTAATATTTTTTTGTGATTCATCAACCTGAATATCGCTGTTAGCGTAAATCAGAATTTTTTTCTGGTGCGACTTGCAGGCGAAGAGCAAAAAAGCTAACGATAAGAGCAACAAGGTTGTTTTTTTCATATGCGTAATTTAAATAAGAAAATCCCGCTTTACTTTCCTTTCCAAAAGGTCAGGAGTAAGTGAAACGGGATTTGAAGTTAATCAAAACAGAGAAGCATATTACAGGGATGCTTCGTATCTTTTATCTACCTCTTTCCAATTAACAACATTCCAAAAAGCTGCCAGATAATCTGCACGACGATTCTGATATTTTAAATAATAGGCATGCTCCCAAACATCAACACCCAGAATCGGCGTACCCTTTACTTCTGCAATATCCATCAGAGGATTGTCCTGATTCGGAGTAGAAGAAATTAATAATTTGCCGTCCTGTTCCACCAGCCATGCCCATCCGCTTCCAAAACGACCCATTCCTGCAAGAGCAAATTTCTCTTTAAAACTGTCAAATGATCCAAAATCGGCCTCAATGGATTCGCCTAATTTTCCACCCGGTTTGCCGCCTGCATTTGGCGCCAGAATCTGCCAGAAAAAACTATGATTCCAATGTCCACCACCATTATTGCGAATTGCTGGCGGAAGTGTTCCGGCAACACTAACCAGTTCCTCCAACGTTTTACTTTCATTGGGTGTGCCAGCCACTGCTTTATTAAGATTGTCGACATATGCCTGATGGTGTTTATCGTGATGTATCTGCATCGTCATTGCGTCAATATGTGGTTCCAGGGCAGCCGGCGCATATGGAAGTGCAGGTAAAGTAAATGCCATAAGTTTCTATTTTTTAGTTGTATGGAATGAGATTCTGATGAAGGATAACAAAATTACAGATCAAAGGTTGATAACGAAGATAAAAGTTTGACTATTTGAAAAATAAAATTTCAAAAACTTAATAAATAAAATATATGGAAAAATTTAGCATCTGTCCCAATAATTCTACATTCCCATTTTTCTGTATATCATTTGGTCATCTCCTTTCTTTAAAAAAATCTTTCATGAGTGTTGCACATTCTTCTGACAAAATTCCATCAACTACAATGGTCTTTGGGTGAAAGGGTCTTGGTGCAATACCAATCTCTTCGAGCGAAGGGCAGGGGGTCACATATTTTCTGTATCCGTTTTTTATGTCGGCGGCGCCATATACTACTTTCTGAATTTTGCTCCAATAAAGGGCACCTGTACACATGAGGCAGGGTTCAATCGTAATATAAATAGTGGCGTCCGGTAGATATTTGGATCCAAGAAAATTAAATGCAGATGTGAGGGCGATAATTTCTGCATGTGCTGTGGGATCATTTAATCTTTCAACCTGGTTATGCCCGCGGGAAATGATTTTTCCATTTAATGTTATAATTGCACCCACAGGAACCTCTCCCTCGTCATAAGCTTTTTTTGCTTCCTTCAGCGCCTGCAACATGAAATATTCATCGGTCATAATGATCAATTATTGATTATTAATTATTGATGACATCTAGAATCGTAATAGTTAATAATCAATAATTAATAATTATTACTTCGTTCCATAAATACTTATAAGCTTCAAAAGAACTCCGTTCGTCCACCCGAATCCGTCCTGGCCACCATATTCTCCTCCACCGGCTTCTTTATTCAGATCTGTAACATTATATTTCTCCATTAGTTTGCCGGTTTGCTTGTATACGTGAATATTTAATTTTATCCACCTGTCGGCGGCAAGGTTAGCCAGATTTTTTTGCCCACAGCGGTCAAGACCCCAGATCATCATCCATTCTAACGGAGCCCATCCATTGGGTGCATCCCATTGTTCACCGGTATTATATTCGGAAGTCACGAAACCTCCATCCTTAAGTAATTTGTTTTTTAATACTTCCGCAACCTGCTTGCCAATCAGGCTCATATAGTCAGGTTTTTCATTGATAAAACAAAATGGGTAAAGACCCGCCGGGGTAATATTATTTAATTTAGTCTGTGTTACAAATTGGTAATCTGTATAGAATGTCATTTTACTATTCCAAAAATAGGTGTCGATTAAGATGCTTCTCTGCTGTGCCTTTTCGCGAAATAATTTTGCACCTGCTTCATCGCCGTTAATAAGTTTGGCTTTGGCAATGGTCCATTCCATGTGATACATCAGGCTGTTGAGATCAACAGGAAGCACATCGGTTGTTTGGATAGTAATAATTGATTTATGATCCGTGAACCATCTGCTGCTGAAGTCAATCCCACTTTCTGCACCAGCCCGCAGATGTTTATACATATCTATCTTATTCCTGCCCGATTTCTCTGCTGTCAGATAGTCTTCCCTCCAACTTTCCTGCCGGGGCACCATACTGTCGTCCCAATAGCGATTCAATATTTCCCCGTTTTTTAATTTTACAACCCGACGATAGGCTTCTCCAGCTTTGATTTTATCCGCTCCGTCCATCCAGAACTCATATTCTTTTTCCATAGCCGGAAGAAATACCTGATAAATACTGTCACCCTGTATTCCGGCAAGCAGCTCTACCATACAGGAAAAGAATGGTGGTTGCGATCTTCCGAGATAATAAGTTCTGTTTCCATTGGGAATATGACCGTAAGTTTCGATCAGAAAAGCGAAATTGCTCACCATGTCGCGGATGATTTTTATCTCCCCGCTTTCCTTCAGGCCAAGCATCGTGAAATAGGAATCCCAATAATAAACTTCTCTGAATCTTCCGCCTGGCACGATATAAGGATTAGGGAGTGGGAGCAGTGAACTCCCTTCGACTTCCTTATCGGGATTTCTTCTCAGTACCGTCCACAGCTTCTTAATATGTGTAACGATATCTTCTGATGTATCAGATTTGTAATTTGCGGCTACCGCCTGGGGAAATTCGAAATTGTCTTCCACAAATTTCTTCAGATTGAAATTTGGTCCCTTCTGAATTCCATAGTCATACATGATGTCTGTCGGTTTCCTCTTTGGAATACAGTCTACAAATGTTTTTTCGTCAGGAAATATTTTTTGCATCTGCACTTCAACGAAAAGGTCACCATAAATTTTGTCCGGAGTGGCGGGTTGCAAATACTGTGCGTTCAGGCCGATACTAAAAAGTATCGCCGTTAGAAAACAGAGGGGCTTCATCTGGGGGTAATTTGATTTTAAAGATACACTTTAAGCAAGTGTGGGAGTATGGGAGTATGGAAGTGTGGAAATTAATTGCATCCTCACTTACTCATTTGGCTTTAAGCCTAAAAAGTAATCCCCACGAAGAATCGCAGGGATTATATTGCTTATGACTATTGATTACTTTCTAAGCGTAACGCTTAAGGCCTAAAGCCTAAAGCTTTTCTCCGGTCATTGGTTCCCGCACGTGCGGGATCAACCTTCTTCCGCTAACCACCAACCTCCGCATGGGTTCCAGACAAAACCACAACGCGAGCAACGTTCCATAACTCCCACCCCGTTCAACCCATTCTACTATTTCAAAATGCGGATAAAACAATTCTGTTCCCATCTTCCAGATCAGAAAAACTAAGATCAGCGGTCTTGCCGGTTTTACTAAAACAGCGATGGCTGCCATCATCTCAAATATTCCGGCAAGGATGGAAACATTTACCGGATTTGAAAATCCCAGCGCGGAGTATTGATTGATGAGACCAGGTTTCTGAATAAGATTTAACCAGCCATGGCCAACCAGTAAAAGAAATACAACAAACCGCAACGTGGTCTTGACATTCAAAAATGATTTTTCTTCCACCGGTGCATCGGGATTGATGACTGAAAAAAGCCAGGAGAAATTAAATTTAATTCCGCCGGCAAGAAGGAGCAGACAAAGCGGCGCACCGAAATTTCCGGCCCTTTCAATGAATTCTCCAAAGGACTCACCCGTTAATGGGCGGCACAATGCCGTAACGATTCCCCAAATGACCAGCCAAACTGCAATGGCTCGTACCGGTCTGAAAAGTAATATGATGCCCAGCACAATATCCACCGATCCGAGAACCGGCATCAGATGATAGGCCGTCGTTTTTCCGATTCCGAAGAGAGCAAAATAATTACACCAGATGGGTTTGGTAATAATGCCGAAAGCACCATGACCCATAAAACACATAGCTGATGCAATTCTCAGTGTGAAATGAATTTTATTTGTATTGTTTATAGTCTCCATTTTTTACTCTGGGTTTTTTATGAAGACCTCGCGAAGAATCGAAAGGTCTTAATTGCTTAAACCACAAAAATTTTAATTCGCTCCATCATTTTCTGCACGCAGGATGGCAAAGTTTCCAACATTACCCCCTACTGTCAATCCGGTTTCACAGTCTGTTCTGCAATGAATTCCAGCGACAAGTCGGCTCAATCCGGCTTCCTGTGCCATTGCATTATATTTGGATGCGTTGTTCGGTAAAAGATATCCGAGAATAGCAGCTGCCGCTCCACTGAAAGTGGAATGCCCGGATATATAAGAAGGAAAATTGGGAATTCCTGTTAATGTTTTAATTGATGGGTCCATCTGAGTAGGTCTGGGATTGAAGTAATGATATTTTACATCCCAGCATACAATCGCAGCATCCATTTCCGCCATATTCAGGAGTGCCATGTTTCTGGCAAATCTTACTTCGCTGTAATTCTGAAGTGCAAAATCTTCAGCGGCAATGGCATTCCAGTGACCAGTAGGCGTATAAGTACCAACACCATCTGCCCAGAATTGCACAATATGTTGATCCTCGCGGGAGGGATTATCAACATGGCTTTTTATTTCAGCCATATCCTTGTTCATAGCATCTGATCCTTCAACAGGAGGAGGTCCGGGACGCAAACTCACTACAGTCGCTGAGTCGAACAGGAATGGTTTTACTTTAAAAAACAATGGTAACATCGGAGGGCGTTTTGGAATTTCCAGACTGCTCCAGGGCATTAATCCCTGATTTGAAGTAATGGTTATAAAATTCGACCAGTCAGTTGGCGTGCCGACTGCTTTACCAGCGTTGTCTCCTCTTGCACGGGTAATAAATAATTCGGCAACCTGTCGGCCAAGCGCTTCTCCTGCAGTAATATCTGCCCGGGTTGCTGCCCCACTCATCATTGCCGCCTGTTCGTTTTGTGTAAGAAGGCCCTGAACATTCGCGATCTCATCGGGGAAAAGAAGTTTCATCATTTCTGCAGTAACTCCTGCAAGAACCGCAGCTTCTGATGGGTAAGACGGCAAATCCGTTTTATTTATGAATTCGGCATTTACGGATGAATCCACTTTGTAAGGTGCTGCCCGGTTATATTTTGTTTTGTAATACCAGCATGCCACCAGTGCATCGTATTGAGCGGCGCTTACATATGCATAGGCCCTCGCTGCATAGGGGGGATTTGAAAAAGGAAAAAGCGGATATGCAAGCGGGTTAGCAGAGCTGGGAATGGGATAACTGGTGTCGGAATTAGAAACGGTTGGCAGATTATATTTAGCTACCAGACCACGAAGGATTTCATTCCATCTCAACACACCACCGGCCGCCCAGTATCTGATGGAGTTTATCTGATCACCACTGAGATTTTTTTGAAGAGATTTAATTTCAAACAGATCTGCCTGGTATAAAGGCGATGTAGTAGCTACCGGTGCCGCAACAGCGAAACTATCAGGTCTTGACAATAATACTGTTCTCCACGTGCCTGCGTTTAAATCGGAATTGGCAGGGTCGAGTGCCGGAAGATTAGATGTGCGATTGGTAACATCTTTCGTGCAACCCGTTAACAGCAGCACCAGACCAGCAATACCCGAGAAAGAAAGGAATATATTTTTCATTACTGTTATTTTATTTTTTTTTCAAGCTGAGTACATAAAAGAGTCCGGCAGTATATGTAGTTGCCTGACCTACATTTCTTCCCGCAACAACCCAATCGGCGCCTCCGATGAGTTCGAGATTATGAATAAAAGGAAGAAAATATTTTACATGTGCGCCAACAGAAGTCGAATTCATTTGATTACTCACAAAGGGCATATCATTTCTGCGAATATCAAATCCGCCGAACGTATACATGTTCATCACAGTTGCCTGAGCCGTCAGGCCTCCTTTTCTGATGCCAACAAATAAGTTGCTGTACAACTGATCGGGCATATCCACCTTATTAGTGTAGTGAATCTGATCGGTATAGTAAGAAGTTCTGTCGATCGTAACATCACTTCTGAATACATAAGAGCTGGAGAGGGTAGTAAAAAAGATTCCGTTTTGATAGTCGATCGTCAAACGGCCCGCAAGATTTGTACTTCCCAACCCGATAGACATAGGAAGAAAATCATTTTCATAGTTCGATAATGGCGTACTGAATCCTATAAGTCCGATAAATTTTAATTTACCGTTCCCGATTTTTGTTTTATAAAATTCATATTTCAGATCCAGTTCAATATCCTGGAATCCCTTTTCCCCATGCAGGGTGCCAGCTGAGGCGTCTGTCCAGACATAGGGAACATTCACCAGCAGATTTAATTGATCCGTGATGCCATAATTACTCATGAGCATAAGTGACTGGGTAGTTACGGTTCCGAGATTTAGATTCTCCCGTTTTAGCGTTCCTTCCCAATATTCATTCCAGGAGGAATGCATATAAGTTAACCCGTTACACCACTGTTTTTTATTCATCATGATGCCATCGTCCACTGTTTGTGCCTTCGTCGCTGTTGTCGACAGAACCAGGGCAGCCAGTATGCACATCATTTGAAAAATTGCTTGCTTCTTCATTTTGCAGTTAGTTAAATATTAGAATAGTTGATAGAATAGGTTAATGGTTAATGACACTTAGATATGTGCAGCCACATTCAACGAATGCCATTCGTGTTACTCAAATTGATTACTGAAAATATTCTTATGAAAACATGGAATGTTCATCACGTAGAATGCGTGATGTAAGAAAACAGATGTATTAAGCCAGATCCGGAGGCTGACCAGCGCGTGTTAGATGAACTCCAGGAATTTGAAGAAGATAATGATCTGTTGCCTTCAATCGAACAATCGCCAGATCCGGAATAACTATAGTCTGAGTGCAGGTATAGTTTCCGGTTTTGAAGTTTTTGAATGAAGTATTGTGCTGGTCCGACTTTTTAGACTGACCCGGATGCTGTAAATCGTTCACCAGTTTGAAGAAATCATCCCTGGCATTTTGAATCCTTGTTACAGATTTATTCGGAATGCAAAGCAGTTCCAGCATGCCGTCGTTATAGCGGCGTTTTACATAATTATATTGTATGCCGTTAATTTCGATCTGACCATCTACTCTCTGAAATTCTTTCGAATTTACATAAGAGGAAATATGAGCTGCAGGTACTTTAATGGAAATCAGGTCAGCGTCAGAATAATTGTTCTCATCAAGATTTGCAATCAGTGATTTGTCTGCCCGATCCTGTAAAATAGAGGTGTACAACTGGTATCCAATCCAGTTAAAAAGGAGTAAGCCCAATATCAGTATGGCAGCAATTCTCTTCACAGTTGGAGGCAATTTACTAATTTTTATGGAACGCTGTAATTTTTCTTATCCGGCCCTACACTCATGATAGTCAGCTTTTTCCATCCTGTCGGAAGTTTAGAAGGCACCTGAACAATTCCTTTTTCTGTTATGTCCAATCCTCCAAAACCCATCAGCAGGGATTGTAAAATACCACCGGCCCCGGTGGCGAAATAAGGATTGGTTCCTCCTTTTGTTTCGGCAATCACCCTGAATGGTGGGTTTAAATTAGGAACATACGCGTCTTTAAAGAAGTGAAATGCCGTATCACCCTCACCAAGTCTTGCATATAATAATGCAAAGACAGCCTGTGTCATAGCGGGCGTGCCTTCGTTAGGAACGCGTGACTGGTAATAAACCAGGTCTTTTTTAATCTGTGCAGGATCTGTAATAAGTTTTAACGGGTAGGCCAAAAGGTTTACATCCGCCTGTTTAATTCCTTCTCCTTTATATTGTGCGTGTTCTACAGTAACCCCATTCAATTGGAGAATGGGAATATTGTCTGAAACCAGCATCCAGTCGGGATCTGCTTTTATTCCCAGGATAGCCGCTGCTTCAGTGGCGTGTTTTAATAATACTTTGGCAGCTCCATTGGTAAATGCATTATTGTCGACGTTCTCAGCCCACTCATCTGCAGCAACCACATTATTAATATCATAGTGACCAGGGCCATTCCTTTCAACCCTCGATGCCCAGAAATCTGCCGTTGCTGAAATAATGGGCCATCCTTTTTCACGAAGCCAGTCTTTATCCTGTGTAACACAATAGTAATTCCAGGCAGCCAGTCCGACACAGGCAGTAATATGATGTTCAAACGGACCGCTCAACGCCCAAACAGGAGTTTCTTCCACCCCGCTTGCTGCACTTTCCCAGGGAAACATGGCTCCTTTGTATCCGTGCTCAAAAGCATTACTTTTTGCCGCCGTCAACCTTTCATACCGGTACTCGATCATCGATTTTGCCATTTCCGGATGTAGTATCAGTAGCGCAGGAAACATCCATAGATCAGCATCCCAGAAAACATGTCCGTTATATCCGAGTCCGCTTAATCCCATCGGTGAGAGACTGAACGATGTTCCTTCTCTTGTAAAAGAGTAGAGGTGATAAAGCATGCTATGAACATCCTGTTGAGATTGTTCGTCGCCAGAAATTTGTATATCTGTTTTCCAGATATCACTCCATGCTTTTTCATGAAAAGAGATCAGGCGATCAGCTCCCTGCAGTTTCGCGAAAATAGTAAGACGCTCAGCTTCATTCAGTGGGTCTTCATCATGGGCAGATGTGATGGAAGAACCAGCAATGGAAAACCTGTATGTTTCCCCCGCTTTTATTTTACGTTTGAATTTCAGGAGGTGCATATTATTATCCCACATCTCATGAATCAGGCGCGGTTCCTGTCCGTGAGGTTCAGTAAATAAAAAAGTATTCGATGCACACATCAGTAATTTGCCCGTCGGACTTTTGGCCGTAGAAGTGAGCAACGATATCACAACATGCGGCCGGTCAATTTCATTATAATAATTCTGAACATCCCGCAATGCATCCGGCGCTTCCATCACGCTGGCAGGTTCGATCTCAATATCTTTTTTTGCCTGCACCGTAATATCCATTAACACAGTAAAGGGAAGTTGTCGCAGTGCATAATAAGTGTAACTGATAGTTGCCTTGTCGCCGTAATTGAAACTCGTGGTGAAACTCGCGTGCTGCATGTTCAGCGTTTGTTTCATGGAAGAAATATTTCCGGAAGAAATATCTTTTCCATCCACACTGAAATGCATGTTGAGTAAATTGAAACTCTTCAGGAAATTACTCACACGGCCACGTCCATATAAATCATAAGCTCCGGCTAAAACAACATCTTTAACATGAAATGGCTCCGGTGAAGAAACGATACCGATCATTCCATTCGCAACAGTTACTCCATAGTAATGTGTGGGATCAGGAGATGTGGCACTGATGATCCAGGGATCGATGGAGGATGACTGTGAAAATGTTTTTTGGGAAAATAAACTTGTAAGAAATATCAGGATGATAAGCAATCTTGTCTTCATCCGTCCAAGTTAATTATTTTTCAGAGGCGGTATGTCCGGGCTGCATTTTCACCAAAGAAATTATCGCGGTCTTCGATGGTCATTTTTTCCGTAAATTTTTCAAGCAGACTCTTCCATTGTACATAGATGCCCGTTAAAAGCAGGAATGGCCATTCACTGGCATATAGAAGACGGTCTGCTCCAAAAGAATCAAATAATATTTCAAGAAAAGGATAGAATTCTGCTGGCTTCCATGATTTCCCGTTGCCATTTGTAAAAAGACCAGAAACCTTGCAGGAGAGATTTTTATTTTTCGCCAGCTCACGGATGGTCGATTCCCATTTTTTTGAAGGCGGTTCCTTCGCGTCCGGATTTGCACAGTCTCTTAATATAAACGATTGATCGGGGTAGCTCTGCATCCATTTCAGTCCCAAAGCTTCTGTGTCGCTTCCAACGGAAATGTCCAGACTATATTGGTTTGTTTTAAGAGCTTCCATTATTTCATCGGTAGGTAATCCACCCGTCGCCAGATCAATCTTATAACCTTTAATAGAAGGATATTGCTGAAATTCCTGAATCTTCTCAACCGCTTTGGGACCATTTAGGTCGAGCCAGCCAACCACGCCGGCAATAACCGGATGGGTAACAGCCAGTTCGCAAAGAAAACGGGTTTCCACTTCAGCTTTTTCCGCAACCACCGCTATACAGCCGTCTATTTTATTCCTGCCAAAACTCAGACTGATATGTTCGGGCAGATAGTCCTGCTGCAAAAGCTTATTATTCCTGATATTAGGATTCACCAGCGACTTTCCGTACTTCCAGAAATGGACTTCAGCGTCTATTTGCATATTTTCTTCGGTTTAGCGAAAGTAGACAATCAAATATAAGTCCAGCAGAGTGCTGACCAAAACTGCGCTTTATGTCTTTATTTTAATAGGTGAACAACTGGGGAATAGATAATATACAGTCCTGAAATACTATGGGGTTAGCTGGCGGCGTTAGAAACACTGGATATTTTAGGTTAATTTAAATTTGTAAAGGCAATTAACAGTGGAATCCTATTTATCGGAAACCGTAGAGTGTTAACTGGACCAGATTCGTATCAAAACCTTATCATTGCCGTACCAAGTCCAGGTCAAGTCCAATCTACACTGGACTTGATATGGACTTGATAGCCTACAGGTAATAATGAGATAAGGCACGAGACCTACACCATATGAATCAAACGATGACAGACGAAGAACCTCTCTTTCCCGAAACTGACGTAAAATTTGCGACTTTCTGGCCAAGGCTGGGAGCGATGATTTTAGATAGCATCATCATCGCGGCGATTACCATACCGGTTACATTAATCAATCTGTCAACCTGGAAAATTCCTTCCTTGTATATTTTGACGACCATCATTACACTGACTTATAAACCCCTGATGGAATACCGTTATGGAGCAACCGTGGGCAAGATGGCTGCGGGACTGAAAGTCGTGGGTCACAATTTTGAAAAGATTACCTTAAATGAAGAATTGAAAAGAGTGAGCTTTTATTATCTGCCGTCCATTCTGATTGCCATCATGACTGCCAAAAGTTATTTTACCGTTGACTTCTCGTCTATTTCCGGTTTTCTGGATTTCCAGACTTTTGTAGGATCAACTAACCCGGCCATTCCCTGGGTAAATGGGATCGTATTTGTTTTTCTTGTGGCCGATTGTATTACATTCTTCACGAACGAACAGCGAAGATCATTACACGATACTTATGCGGGAACTTATGTTATTCAGAAGGAATGGTAAATAGATCTTATGAAAAAACTTATGGCGATTGCAACAATTACTTATCTGTCGATCTCCTCATGTAATACCAAAACTGCCAGTCTCCCTGATCAATTAAAAGTAAACTTCCTGTTGCGGGTTAATAAAATTGACTCTACTGTTCATTTGGATACTTTCAGAATAGTAAGAGCAGATTCAATTGATCAGCGACTGGAGCGTATTATTGACGATTCTATCTACATGAGGGAATTCACTTATGTACAGGCGCAGTTGGCGAATGCGATTAAAGCCAGGAAAATCGACAGTGTTGGATTTTATCAGGGCGAAGTAGATTATATGACTCCGCAGGTTGACTCACTCACCAATGTTATATCAAAAGCAGATACTTCTAGGAAACTGGGCATTGTGGCTACTTGTAGTTTTCAGCTTAGTAAAAATGGCGCGACGCAGCAGGGTACGGCATACTACTTTCTGGATAAGAGCTACAAGGTTTGGGATTCAGAATTGATTGATACGGCCATTGCGACAGTGGCGAGGAGATTAAATTGATCACATATTTTCTTTCGACGTGTTATCCGGATCTCCGTTTATAATTTCAGATAGCTGATAAAAGCACAAAGAAATCTCTAAAAGAAAATCAAATGAAAAACTCATGGAAAACTGCGGCCTGTGCTCCGCTGGTCGATTCAAATTATAATAGTTTTTACAATGGCATTCTTTTCATTTGAGACAGCATCGGCGCAGCAGAAAGACCTGGTAGTCAGAATAGCGAGGTTGCAAATAGATTCAGTTCAGTTGGAGAAATATAAGTCAGCTCTTAAAGAACACGCAGAAACTGCTGTCCGGGTAGAGCCCGGGGTTCTGCACCTTATATGCAGTGTATGAAAAAAACAATCCAACACATGTTACCGTATTTGAAATATATGCCAATGAAGCAGCATATAAAGCTCATTTCAAACTCCCCATTTTTTAAAATATAAGGCCAGTACAAAGGATATGGTCAAATCTCTCGAATTGACAGAGACAACGCCTATTGCATTGGAAACGAAATTTCAGAATACAAACTAATCATGAAGTGAATTCACTAAGATGAATCTAACAAGACGACTATACATCAGGACTTTATTAATTTCTGTCGCTCTTTTCATTGTCGGACAATTTATTTTTAAACCATTCTTCGAATTCTTTGAACCCAAATTTGATCTGATCACATTTAATGTGATCGAAATTCAAAAAGGCATAAGGACTTCTCTTTTATTTTCATCGACACTTTTTCTTATTCCTTTTTTTATCTTGTTTACCTGGCGACTTTCACAATTGATTGCGTCGCTTAAGAAAACTGAATCTGTATTTATTATTTTGGTATTTATTACTGCCTCGCTTTGGATACGGCATATAGAAGTGAAAGCATATTATACGTACCTCTTACACAATAATTTAATTTATCTAAAAGACAATTTACCTGTTGATGCTCCTATAGATCCGGTAAATTTTGTGTACTATATGTTTGGAGGTCTTTGTGTCGGTTGCATCTTTTCGTTTTTTTTAATTCGCCAGAAAAAAATGAAGCACGAATCAATCAAAACGCCCATCCAGAACAAAAAATCACAGATAGTCCGAAGAAATGGATGGCCGCCCGGCATGTCAGGAGGATTTTGTTTTTAAAAGGTATAAAAACGCAGTAACTTTAAGTCCAGGGCAAAAGAAATGAAAAAGTTCAGCTTTAAAATTTTTGCTATAGCATCTGTAGTTGCGATACTATTAACTTTTGCGAGTTGGGTTGGATTAGAGGCACACAATTCACCGGACAGATCCAATTCATTTTTAGGTGAAGTTGGTGGTTTATGGACAATCCTCAGATTTCCAACTTTTACTTTTTTCTGGAAGTTTCTATACAGCTTAAATAATGTTCTTCTTTTTTCGGTGGCAGTGATGATAGACTGTGCTTTATACGGTTTTATTGTTGAAAGAATTTTTTATCTATTCTTTAAAAAGAGAAAATCCCTATTAATCTAAAAGAGAGGAGAAAAAACCAGCGAAAAAGAAATGACTGAAGAACAATCTTGGGATTTAAGAAATATCATCGGTATAGATGTTGCTACTAAGTCTTACAGCGAAGCTGTCGCTGTTGCAAGGGATCATATAAATCTGTTTATTAAAGTATTTGAAGATCGAGATAATAATTTATTTAAGTTTTTTATAAAAGTCAGATTTGAAGATGAAAATTACATTGAACATCTTTGGCTAATGCCAACTCATTTTATAGGCGATACTTTTACTGCAATCGTCAATAACGTTCCCAACAATCTTACAAATATAAAATTTGAGGACGTTCTTCAAATCAATAAACAGGATGTTGAAGGTTGGATAATATGGATAAGTGAAAGTGAAGTACTTGGCAATTTTATAAAAAAATCGGTTGCAAATAAATGAATTTCCCACCTGTCCCAACTGGGATATCATTGCCTCAACCAAATACTAACACTCATTAGTTTTTTAGGCTAAATTTGTTGATTCAGCTTATTATGAATAACACCAAACAGCGGTTAAGAATGGTGACGGCGACTTCGCTGTTCGACGGACATGATGCTGCCATTAATATCATGCGCCGGATTTTGCAGTCGAAGGGCGTTGAAGTGATTCATCTTGGTCATAATCGAAGTGTGCATGAAATTGCAGAAGCCGCCATTGAAGAAGATGTGCAGGCAATCGCCACTTACTTCTTACCAGGGTGGTCATTTAGAATTCTTCAAATATCTCAGAGATTTATTGGATGAAAGTGGATGTGGACATATCCGCATTTTCGGTGGAGGCGGTGGTACTATTCTTCCTACTGAAATTAAATGGCTGCACGAGCATGGCATTAGTCGGATTTATTCTCCTGATGATGGCCGCGACCTGGGTCTTGAAGGAATGATCGACGATCTGATTAAGGAAACAGAAAAAACTATTCAAACAGATAAAAGTATATTCTGGTCTGCCGAAAATAACTGGAACGGAAAACTTCCGCTCGGAGAATATAAGGAAATACGACGCATTGCAAGAGCTATCACTCATGCTGAGAATGCTGAACGCCTAAAGCCTAACGCTGAAAGCTTAACGCTGAGGGCAAAAAATGAATCGGTCAACGGTCAACGGTCAACGGTCAACGGTCAACGGTTATCGGTCATCGGAATTACCGGCACAGGCGGAGCAGGGAAAAGCAGCGTTACCGATGAAATTGTGCGAAGATTCCTGAATGGATTTGCTGAAAAAACAATCGCTGTTATTTCCGTTGATCCCTCCAAGAAAAAAACGGGTGGCGCATTTGTTAGGGGATCGTATCCGGATGAACAGTATTCATTCACCGAGAGCTTATATGCGGTCCCTCGCGACAAGAGAAACGGATGTTGCATTGAGTGCTTATGTTAAAGAGGCACTGGATATTTGTCGCGAGGCTGAATTCGATCTCATCATCCTGGAATCTGCGGGGACCGGACAAAGCGACGCATCTATTCTCAAGTTTTGTGATATATCATTATATGTGATGACACCCGAATATGGCGCGGCAAGTCAGCTGGAGAAAATCAACATGCTTGATTATGCAGATTTCATCGTAATCAATAAAGCAGACAAACCTGGTGCTTCCGATGCATTGATTGAAGTGAGAAAACAGTACAAACGAAATCATTCCTTGTGGAATGCAAAAGACCTGGAACTGCCTGTATTTGCAACTACCGCTGCGCTGTTCAATGACGCGGGTATTCAGAACCTGTTCATGCATCTCATTAAATTGGTTGATGAACGTGCAGGCTCGAATCTTTTATCAGAGATGAAACTTCCTGCGATAAAAGAGCATTGGGAGAAATCGATCATCCCGCCTTCCCGCGTTCGATACCTCGGGGAAATTCATGAGAGCATTACTGAGTATAATAAACTGGTAGAAGATCAGAGTGAAATTGCTTCTACGATATACAAATTATCGGGGGCACTGGAAGAAATGAAAAAGGGAAATAATAATTCCCTGGTGGAAGAGCTGGAAAAGAAAATAGCTCATTATGAAAATCAACTCACGCCCGTCAGTCGAAAACTCATCAAACACTGGCCGGAAAAAATAAAGTCATATCAGGCAGACGAATATTCATTCCAGGTTCGCAACAAAGAGATCAGGTTACCTCTCTTTACAACCAGTTTATCGGGAACGCGAATCCCAAAAATTCTTTTACCAAAATATAAAGACTGGGGCGACATCCTGCGATGGCAGGCGCAGGAAAACGTGCCCGGATCATTTCCTTTTACCGCCGGTTCGTTTCCTTTAAAACGTGAAACGGAAGACCCGACAAGAATGTTTGCCGGTGAGGGTTCACCAGAAAGAACCAACAAAAGATTTCATTATCTGTCAGCATCTCAAAATTTCAAGAGACTGAGTACAGCATTTGATTCGGTTACACTGTATGGAGAAGATCCCGATCCCCGTCCTGATATTTATGGAAAGGTCGGCAATAGCGGCGTCAGCGTATGTACAGTTGATGACGCAAAAAAATTGTACAGTGGATTTGATCTATGTGACCCACGTACATCCGTGAGCATGACGATCAACGGTCCGGCCCCGATGATACTTGCATTCTTTTTACACGCTGCCATTGATCAGGAATGCGAAAAATATATAACAGAAAAAGGATTATGGAATGATGTAAACGAAATACTTGTTAAAAAATATAGAGACCTCAAGCCACCCCGTTATCAGGATTCTGAATCTGCCGGATTACCGGAGACTCATAATGGTCTTGGATTGAAATTACTAGGCATCAGCGGAGAAGAAGTTTTACCAGCGGATATATATAATGAGCTCAAAGCAAAAGCACTTCAAGAGGTGAGAGGGACCGTGCAGGCCGATATTCTAAAAGAAGATCAGGCACAGAACACCTGTATTTTTTCTACGGAGTTTGCATTGAAACTCATGGGCGATGTGCAGGAATATTTCCAGGAACACGAAGTAAGAAATTTCTATAGTGTTTCTATTTCCGGATATCATATCGCAGAAGCCGGAGCCAATCCCATCACCCAACTGGCATTTACACTGGCGAACGGATTTACTTATGTAGAATATTACCTGAGTCGCGGTATGCAGGTGGATCAGTTTGCACCCAACCTCTCTTTCTTTTTCAGTAATGGCATGGATCCGGAATATAGTGTGATCGGAAGGGTAGCAAGACGTATCTGGGCCAAGACCATGAAATATAAATACAAGGCGAATAAGCGTCAGCCAGATATTGAAATATCATATACAGACAAGCGGAAGAAGTCTGCATGCACAGGAAATCGACTTCAACGATATTCGTACAACTCTTCAGGCTTTGTATGCCATTTATGATAACTGCAATTCACTTCATACAAATGCTTACGATGAAGCCATCACGACGCCCACTGAAGAAAGTGTGCGTCGGGCCATGGCTATACAACTTATTATAAATCGTGAACTGGGTACGGCTAAAACAGAAAACTTTATCCAGGGATCTTTTCTGATTGAAGAACTCACGGATCTTGTGGAAGAAGCGGTGATGAAAGAATTCGATCGTCTCACGGAAAGAGGCGGGGTGCTGGGTGCTATGGAAAGAATGTATCAGCGAAATAAGATTCAGGAGGAAAGTATGGTCTATGAAAGTCGCAAACACAATGGCGAACTTCCGATTGTTGGTGTAAATACTTTTCTACAAAACGGTGGATCCAAAACCATCATACCCAATGAAATTATCCGAAGTACGACTGAAGAGAAACAATGGCAGATCAATAATCTGAATGCATTTAAGAAAATAAATATCAAGCGATCACTTGCTGCTCTTGAGAATTTGAAGAAAGCGGCTGTTCAGAATGAAAACCTTTTCGCCTGTCTGATGGACACCGTGAAATATTGCAGCCTGGGAGAAATCACGCATGCACTTTATGAAGTGGGAGGCCAGTATCGGAGAAATATGTGAGGCAAGTATGGGAGTATGGGAGTATGGGAGTGAGTTGTCACTAACTACCATTGCTGACATCACGTGTGCTTCGGATCAGACCTATACCCGCAAAGAAAAATAACAATCCCAGTATTCCATATACGGCAACTGATTTCACGCTATGATTAGTAGACGTATTTCCCTGCACGAAATTATAGGCGGCTAAGACGAGTCCTACTATACCTAAAATGGTAAGTATTACCCCAAACATTCTTTTTTCCATTAGTTTATATATGCAAAGAGCGTGCCTTGGGCCTTCGGCGCTTAAAGCTCAAAGCCTAAAGCTTACGGTCATCGGTCAACGGTCAACCCCGCACTGTAGCATCGGTCATCGGTCATCGGTCATCGGTCATCGGTCATCGGTCATCGGTCAACCCCGCACGTGCGGGATCATCGATATAGCACCTGACATTTCTCGCAGTAAAAAGTTCTTCTTTTAGTTAATCCTATATGTTTTCTCATCACGGGTACATGATCCCGCGGACAGGTTTTTTTCGTATAGATCAGCCAGTGTTTTTTTAATACATATTCTCTTTTCCATTTCAGAAAATCGAAACTGTATTTTCTTGCCTCACGTATCAGGGCGGACTTAATTTTCGGCGGAAGTTTGCCCACGAGAGATTCAGGATGAACACGAATCCTGAAAAGAACTTCGTTTTTGATGATATTACCCACGCCGGCGAATATTTCCTGATCCAGTAAAACATCACAAACATTTTTATCGGGTACTTTATTCAGCTTCGCACCGGCTTTTCGTGTACTCCAGCAATCACTTAAAACGTCTGCACTGTAATCGTACACTTCATCCAAAGGCTCCTGAATCAGTTTTACAGAACAGGTGTAAAAATTTATTTCGTCTTTTTTGAAACCGAGCGACAAACGAAGAGCAGTTGTTTTTCTATCATTGATCAGGTAACTGCCAAACATCAGGAAATGAATCCGGATGGTGAAATCATCAAAACAAATCAGCAGATGTTTGCCCCAGCTTTTCACATCCCTGATCTTTTGATCCACCAGGAATGATTTTTCAATCTTGGTATTTCCTGTCGCAGTCAGAATCTTTTTACCAATGAATGGTTGCAGTGCTTCACGTACCAGTAAAATGGAAGGGCCTTCGGGCATGCGATTGCGTATTCAATTTCGTTGCCACGGGAATTCGATGACGGTTGACGGTCATCGGTCATCGGTCATCGGTCATCCGTCAACGAACATCAGTAACCTAAAGTGCTTAAATTTGCTCCATGCCAAAAAGAATTCTTTTCATTCTCTCCATACTCACGCTCGGTTGCCATCACAGTCCTTACAAAGATTCCAATAAGATGTATAAAAACCAGACAAAGGAGCTGGGGAAAGTGATACAACAACAGCCCGCAGATTATTTTCCATTACAGGATTCTCCTTTTATCGGCACCGTGAATTTTGATTTGAGGAAGCCCAATTTTGTCATCATTCATCACACGGCCCAGAACGGATGCCCGGAGACCCTTCATAGTTTTACAATCACGAAATCCCAGGTGAGTGCCCATTATGTAATTTGCAAAGACGGAACAGTGCATCATATGCTGAATGATTATCTGCGTGCGTGGCAGGCTGGTCTTAGCAAATGGGGAAATAATACAGATATCAATTCCTCCAGTGTCGGGATAGAATTAGACAACAACGGTTACGAACCTTTTACTGATCCTCAAATAAATAGTTTACTTGTACTGCTCGATTCGTTGAAGACCCGATATAAAATTCCACAGGAGAATTTTATTGGCCACGGCGATATCGCACCTGGAAGAAAAGTAGATCCCAATTATCGCTTCCCCTGGAAACTGCTGGCAGATCATGGATTCGGTGACTGGTACAGCGATACAACAGGCGTAATTGTTCCGACAAATTTTAATTATAACCAGGCTCTTCGCATCATCGGATATAATATAAAAGACAGCATCGCAGCCATTACTTCTTTTCGTCGCCACTGGTTGCAGGATTCAACTTATAAACCATTCGACAGTTCGTCGGAAAAAATATTGTATAATCTTTCTCTCAAGTATCAATAAAAAAAACCACTTCTCAGTGGCTCTTTTTTGCGATAGAGTGACGATATATATAGAAGGTAACGGATTACAAAACAAAGGATGGAGCATAGTTGCTCTGGGCGATCTCTTCGATGATCCTTTTATTAAAAGCTTCCAAATCATTAGGACTGCGGCTGGTGGTGAGACCCTTATCTGTAACCACTTCTATATCCAACCAGTGAGCACCCGCGTTTTCAATGTCGGATCGTATGGATGGAAATGAAGTCATATTTTTTCCACGTAGCAATCCTGTTTCAATCAACAACTGTGGTCCATGACAGATAGCTGCCACTGGTTTCTGTTCTTCAAGAAATTGCTGAGCAAAATCCACACAATCCGGATTTGTGCGCATATGATCAGGATTAATAACCCCTCCGGGAATAACCAGCGCATCATAATCATCCACATTGGCTTGATCAAGCGGAACATCCACTTTCAGATCAATCGACCAATGATCATGATCCCAGCCTCTCACTTTGTCTTTTTGTGGCGACACAATCTCCACCGTTGCCCCCGCATCCTTCATAGCTTTCATTGGGCTCGTTAATTCAACTTCTTCAAAGCCGTTCTCTGTGAGAATGGCAACTTTCTTACCACTTAACTTTCCCATATCATTCAATTTTAGACTGTAATAAAACTTATCTCTTTTATGAATTCAAAAACAATACCAGCTAATACAGCGGAGAATCTCATTAAAAAAGGAATCCGTAATTTTAACCCCACTTTATGACCATTGAGCAGAAGAGACTAGTACTAAATTCCTTTAAAAAAATACCGCTTGAACAGTGGGGCCCTTATCTGAGTGAAAGACAGTGGGGAACAGTGAGAGAAGATTACGGCCCGTATGGAGATGCGTGGAATTATTTTCCCTATGATCATGCACATTGTCGCCAATATGAATGGGGTGAAGACGGACTTGCCGGAATCTCTGATTTTTTTCAGAACCTCTGTTTCGCAATCGCATTATGGAACGGGAAGGACGCCACGCTGAAAGAGAGATTATTCGGATTAGGAAATAATCAGGGTAATCACGGTGAAGATGTAAAAGAGCTTTATTACCATCTTGACAATGTGCCCTCACATTATTACATGGAATACCTGTATAAATATCCACAACAGGCTTTCCCTTATCAGCAAATTCTTCAGGAAAATCGTCTTCGTACCAAACAGGAACCTGAGTTTGAAATTCTGGATACCGGAGTATTTGACAATGATCAGTATTTCGATATTCTGGTCACTTATGCGAAACAACATTCCAATGATATTTTTATCAGAATTGATATTACCAATCGCTATCACAAAGCGGCTGATATTACCGTGCTTCCAACTTTGTGGTTCTATAACAAGTGGAAAGATGATCCCGATGCAAAACCGGATATCAGCATACGAAATAAAAATTCTGTAAAAGCTTCACATCATCGCCTGGGCGACTACTATTTATATTTTCAGACACCGAACGATAAATGGTTTACAGAGAATGAAACCAACCTGGAGAAAGTAACAGGTAAGCCAAATACTACGCCCTGGGTTAAAGATTTGTTTCATACCGCTTTGATAGAAGGTGAGTTTCGGGATGTATTAAAGAAGAAAAAAAACGGGACGAAATTTTCTCCCGTTTATAAAATGAAAGTGGAGGGTGGTAAAACAGAAAGTATATATCTGCGTCTTTCAAATAAATCAGTCGCAAATCCTTTTACCATTGGTTTTAAAAAGATTTTCGACGTCCGAAAGGAAGAAGCAAATTCCTTTTACGACGCCATTCTTCATCCGTCAACTCCTCCCGAACTAAAACTTCTTCAGCGTCAGGCATTGTCGGGTTTGTTATGGAGCAAGCAATTTTATCATTTCGACGTGGAGAAATGGCTAACTACCAGCGATGGGCTTTTCCCGATTAACGATGGTAAGAAGTTCGGTCGTAATCACGATTGGAAGCATTTGAAGAACCAGGATATCATAGCCATGCCAGACAAATGGGAGTATCCCTGGTATGCAGCCTGGGACATGGCTTTTCAGTGTATTCCGATGAGTATGGTAGATCCCGTATTTGCAAAAGGTCAGCTGTTGCTCATCATGCGGGAGTGGTATATGAAACCCGATGGGCAATTGCCCGCTTACGAATGGAATTTCAGTGATGTGAATCCGCCGGTTCAGGCATGGGCTGCTTTATCGGTTTATCGGATTGAGGGAGAAAAATCGGGGAAATATGATGTTGATTTTCTAAAAAGAATATTTCAGAAACTGCTGATCAATTTTACCTGGTGGATAAATCGAAAGGACCCCAATGGAAATAATATGTTCGAGGGAGGATTCCTCGGCCTGGATAATATCGGCGTGTTCAACAGAAGTATTGAGTTACCCGGACAAATGCAACTTGAACAGGCAGACGGTACAAGCTGGATGGGTATGTATGCACTCAATATGATGGATATGGCATTGGAGATTGCCATGAAAGACGCGACTTTTGAAGATACGGCCACCAAATTTTTCGAACAGTTTGTGTTGATTGCTGAGGCCCTGAATGAACAGGGTATGTGGAATGAAGAAGACCGGTTTTTTTATGATACGCTGGCCATTGCCGGGTCTACACCTCTTCAACTTCGAATTCATTCCATCGTGGGAATTACCACTCTTTTTGCAGTTTCAATTATTGAAAAAAAGAAACTGGACAAGCTGGCTGATTTTCAGAAAAGAGTAAACTGGTTCGAGAATTACAGGTTGAAGAATAATAAATTCTGGCCCAACGAAGAAAAAACAGATGGGGATTCCATCCTGCTTTCCCTGGTTCCCCGCGACCGCCTTGTTAGTTTGCTTGAACGGTTGCTGAATGAAGATGAATTTCTCTCACCCGGTGGCATCCGTGCGCTATCGAAGTACCATGAAAAAAATCCATACTCTGTAACCATTGACGGTGTTGTTTATAATATACAATATGATCCGGGAGATTCCACTTCGAATCTGTTTGGCGGCAACTCCAATTGGCGCGGCCCGGTCTGGATGCCCATCAATTATCTGATCATCCAGTCGATTCGCAAGTATGGATTATTTTATGGCGATTCATTAAAAGTAGAATGTCCCGTAAAGTCAGGGAATTACATGAACCTGGAAGACGTTGCCGATTTTCTTACCCAGCGTGTGATGAGTTTATTTCAACCAGACGTATCTGGCAATGTTCCTCAGTACGGGAAATATAATTGGTTCTACCAACAGCCGGGAAACGAGCATCTGAATCTTTTCTATGAATATTTTCACGGCGATTCAGGCATGGGCCTCGGGGCCTGCCATCAAACGGGCTGGACGGCATTGTTGGCTGAATTAATCGCAGCTCATCAAAAAAGCAGTTTGAAAAGTCAATCCAGTAAAACTCCCGAGGTTACTGTAGTTGAATAGCTTTTTGTAGTTTCATCATTCAAATGGATCAAATCAATAAGAGTATAAGCGAATTGTTTGCTGAATACAGCAGCGAACCTGTTATTTCCATAAACAAGATTCCTCAATCAGGCAGTATTCGTATTTACTATCGCATTGTAACAGCTTCCAATTCCTTTATAGCCACTTATGGAATCAACATAAAAGAAAACTTAAGTTTTATAAGGTTCAGCCGTCATTTTAAATCAAAGGGTTGCCCGGTGCCTGAGATCTTCGCTGTCAATACCGAAGGCACGATTTACATTCAGGAAGACTTTGGAGATGTCTCACTACTGAACCGTCTGGAAGAAACGGGTCCTTCAGATATTGTATATGAATTATTCAGACTAAGTCTGAAGGAACTCGCGCATTTGCAAATCAGGGGGGATGAAGGAATGGATTATGAACACTGGTGCCTTACTTCCAGTGAGTTCGGGCAGAAAGCCATCATGAGCGATCTGCTCTATTTCAAATATTATTTTCTCGACACGCTTCAGCTTCCTTATGATAAAGAAAAACTGATCACCGACTTCGAATCCTTTTCAAACGAACTGAGCGACACGAAATATAAATATTTCATGTTTCGTGATTTTCAAAGCCGGAATATTCTGGTGAAAAATGAAAAAGTTTATTTTATCGATTACCAGGGCGGAATGAAGGGTGCCATGCAATACGATGTGGCTTCCATGTTATGGCAGGCGAAAGCCGAATTGAGCGAAGCCTGGAAACATGGACTGTTGGAATATTATATGGATTGTGTGGAAACTGAGTTGGGAACTCCTTTTAAGAAAAAAGAATTTGTTCAGCAGTACCGTGGAAATGTATTGCTTCGGATCATGCAGGTACTGGGTGCCTATGGATTCAGAGGTTTATTCGAGCGTAAAGCTCATTTTCTCGTGAGCATACCATTGGGCCTGAAAAATCTGAAGTCCTTTCTTCATCAGTACCCGATGGCTGATCAGTATCCGGAGTTTGAAAGAATATTACATCTGATAGTTGAAGACAATATTATTGAACGCTTTATTCCTCCCCGGGCAAAAGCGGAAACTCCTCTGGTGGTACATATCAATAGTTTCTCTTATAAAAAGACAATCCCTTCCGATACAAGCGGAAACGGAGGCGGGTTTATTTTCGATTGCCGGGCGATTTTAAATCCCGGGCGACTGGAAGTTTTTAAATCCAAAACGGGAAGAGACAAAGAAGTGATGGATTTTCTCGAACAGCAAACAAAAATGCCTGAATACCTTAATAGTGTTTTTGATCTGGTAGATATTTCTGTTGAAGATTATATACATCGCGGATTCGAAAGCCTGATGGTGAATTTCGGATGTACGGGTGGTCAGCACCGCAGTGTTTATGCTGCAGATTCATTGGCACGCCATCTTAAAAATAAATTCGGTGTCACGGTTGATGTTCATCATGTAGAACAGGAGGCGAAGGATTGGAAAAACGGATGATCCGGTCAATACCGATACTGCTTAAAAGGAGTGTATAAAAGATTACAGGCAACGAATATCTGCCAAACCATTCCACGCAAAATATGACCATGGGAAAGGAAAATATCAGGATGCCTGCAATTAGAAAATATAATTTTCTATCTTTTTTCCAGATTATTTCAATCAAACCAATTATAGCCAGTAAGTAGTAAATGAGTGAAGGAAAGAAAAGCAAAAGATTGTGCCTTGGAGAGAAATACGAACGTCCCATTGAAAATACTTTATAAAACCTGGTAAGGAACAAGCGGGCAGTCATTCCCGGATTCTGATACATGTAGTGGAATACAGACATTCCTTCCCTGTATGGAAACCTTGCATATTTTGATAAATCATCCGGATATCCGCAAATTACATAAGCCTTGATGTTATTCAGACTATGCATTGAGTAGTAATAGGACGATTCGCCTGTATCAAATGTTTTATAAACTACGAATCCGATCAATAAAACATAAGCGAAACAAATAACGATTTTCCCCATATTTTTTCGCGCGGAAAGTATTAGCCAATAAAAACAGGCAAGCGGAATAAATAAAAATCCGACAGGACGAAAAAGGGGCAGGATGAACAGCAATATCCATAAGATCCATTTATTTACAGAACTTCTTTGTTCAGTGAGCAGGTAATAAGTGGCAATTACAATGAGATTACAGAATATGGAATCCGTAAAAAGCACGCTAACCCATTGTTGAATGTTATAACAGGTCGCATATAATAATGTCCCTGCAACAATCGTAATCCTGGATTTTACAAACAGGTTCAGGATTTTCACATAAAAATAAACAGCCAATATGGAAAAGAACAATTGAACAACGTACATGCTTTTATACGGTAGTCCGATAAATTTTAATAAGACATGTATCGCTATATATCCCGAATAAAAAAGATTATATAGGTTGAAATTCCGATCACCCTTTATCCAATTATCAGCAAGACTAATATATTTGACAGCTTCCTCCTGATCCTTAATTCCGAGGAAATAATAAATAATAATTTGAATGAGCAACCAGGAGCAGCCAATCAGAATCCAGTCTGACTTACTTAATTTACCGTTATTTTTTTCCAGTACACCCCTGCTAAACATGTCAATAAATGTTTTAAGAGTTTCGATTCAGGAATCGAAAACTGGAAAGATGAAAGTTGCCCGATTTACTTCTTTATTTTTATCAGGGCTTTATCAGATATGGCGTCTGAACGCTGACTACAGGCATCGTCGATTGATTTTAAGAAAAGGCTGTCTTTCTTAATCCTGTAAGAATATTTGCCCACCGTACTGCTATCGCAATCAGACGTACCGTTTACTTTAGTTATAAACAGGAAACCGGATGCGGTTTTGTAAGTCATCGACTCCACTAGTGCGCTGTCGGGCAGCGATACCACATCAAGGGAGGTTTTCTTAAATGTCCAAACTACCGGGAGTTCTCCATTTGAATTAATAACTCCTTTCCATCTTGTATTGGAAAATTGAGCAGAAGCTGCTGATATCGCGCAAAAAATCGCTGCAAAAAGAATAGCGCCGGTTTTTCTCATATAAATTTTTTTCATAATCATTGCAATGCAAATGTAGTACCTGGGAACAAATATATTAAGAACATGACTAGGCAAACAGTTTTTCGGCAACAGCAATTGATTCCGTTTTCCCTACGTCCACGAGTTTAGAAGCAGAATGATCGAATCCCAGGATTGCATGCGCTTGGGCGAGTCCAAGATACACATCCACAATAGAAAACTTCCCCATTTCATGCATTAATGGGAATATGTCCGGCGAAATCACATGTATCCCGCTGAATGCTTTTTCCTTCAAATCAGGTACCCGTACAGATATTTTTTCTTCACCCGTTTTGGTATTTCGCCATCCGGCAAGACGATCATTATTGTCGAAAAGAAAATAACGGGAGGACTTTCTATTGGTTACCGCTAGCGTGGCCAGTGGCTTTTTTTTGTTATGGAATGAAATCAGATTATTCAGATCAAGATCTGTCAGAATATCTGCATTCATCAGTAAAAAATTACCATCGTCAAAATAAGCAGCTGCTTTTTTCAATCCTCCGCCTGTTTCCAGTACTTCATCCGATTCATCACTGATAGAAATATTACTGCCCCATCCGTCATTAACTATAATTGCATGTCTTATCTGGTCGGGGAAATGATGAACATTTACCAGGACATCTTTAATCCCAAATGATTGGAGATAAATCAGGTTTCTCTCCAGCAATGATTTGCCATTGATCAAAGCGAGTGCCTTGGGATGGTTATCTGTCCACGGTTTGAAACGGGTACCCAGTCCCGCAGCTAGGATCATGGCTTTCATCAGAGAACAATATTTTGTACCAGACTACTCTTATTGGGATAGTCAGTATTAAAGTGAAGGCCGCGGCTTTCTTTTCTGAACTGCGCACCTTTAACAATTAGATATCCCGTCGTTATCAGATTCCTGACTTCGCAAAGTTGCGGAGATAATAAAGTCGCTTCATACAAAGCTTCAATTTCTTCGTGTAACAAATCCAGTCTTTTTGAGGCACGGTTAAGTCTGACGTTTGTTCTAACAATACCCACATAATCGCTCATCAGCAATTGTAGTTCTTTAATGCTTTGTGTAATTAATATCATTTCACCGGGAGCTGTTGTACCCTCCGCATTCCAATCGGGAATGTCTTCCCTGTATTCGATGGTCTTAATTCTTTCGATACTATCCAGATAACAGCGGTGTGCAAAAACCATTGCTTCCAGCAGGGAATTACTAGCCAGTCTGTTTGCGCCATGTAATCCGGTGGAAGCACATTCACCGCAGGCATATAGATTCCGGATAGATGTATGGCCCCACTCATCTGTTTTGATTCCACCACAACTATAATGTGCCGCAGGTGCCACAGGGATCATTTGTTCTGCAACATTTATTCCGGCGGACTTGCATCTCTCATAAATATTCGGAAAATGTTCAGTGAATTTTTCCATATCCATATGCCTGCAATCCAGATACACGTGTTCAGTACCTCCTTTTTTCATCTCATTGTCGATTGCTCTTGCGACAATATCACGCGGGGCTAAATCTTTTCGTTCATCGTAACGGATCATAAAAGCATCTCCGTTTTTGTTCCGGAGTATGCCGCCATCGCCCCTCACCGCTTCAGTTATGAGAAATGAAGGACTCACGCCCTGCTGATAAAGCGCTGTAGGATGAAACTGGATGAATTCCATGTTTTCAATCCGGCCTTTAGCGCGATAAACCATTCCGATGCCATCACCTGTTGCAATTACAGGATTGGTTGTTGTGCGATATACCTGCCCATTGCCACCGGTTGCAAATACAGTTATACGGGACAAAATTTTAATGGTTCTGTTTTCACGCATATCTAATGCATAAATACCATAACATTCGATATCCGGAGTGGATTTTGTAACGAGATAACCCAGGTGATGCTGGGTGATGATATCTACAACGAAACAATGTTTAACGATCTCAATATTTTTCTGGGCCGCTACTGTTTGCAACAAGGCACGTTCCATCTCTTTTCCTGTAACATCTTTATGATGCAGGATACGGAATTCTGAATGACCACCTTCTTTTCCTTTTTTGAATGCACCTTCCTCGTCCTTGTCGAATTGTGCACCCCATTCAATCATTTCCTGAATGCGCTGTGGCCCTTCTTTCACCACAATTTCAACAATTTTCGGATTGCACAACCCGTCGCCCGCAATCAGTGTGTCTTCAATATGTTTATCGTAACTGTCATTTTCAAAATCAGTTACACCTGCGATTCCACCCTGCGCATATTTAGT
The DNA here is from genome assembly GCA_963757315.1 of uncultured Bacteroidota bacterium. Taxonomy (GTDB): domain Bacteria; phylum Bacteroidota; class Bacteroidia; order Chitinophagales; family Chitinophagaceae; genus Puia. Next base: position 352,480 of record CAVWRD010000002.1, read on the forward strand.
ATTGGTCTCATCAGCAATCGTTTTTGTAATTACAAGAACCTGCTGGTCGGGGCAGGCTTTGGCTACTTTCAATGCATAAGTGAGCCCGGCGATACCTGATCCGACAATGAGAAAATCTGTTTTTCTTAACATAGATATCGTCTAATAAACAATGGTGTATTCGAATTTCTCGGGATGGTCGAATACTTCTATCAGATTGTACTGCATGACTATTTTTTTCCGATCGGGAAAAAGTTTGGCCAGACTATTATCTATTTTTTTGCATGGCCGTGGAATAACAATGGTTAAAGTGTAGGGAATCGTAATGCCCATATTCCCTGCATCTTTCATTTGTGAATACTGAGGGCTCTGCTGCAAAGCCTTCCATTTCTCGGGATTCAACTTACGTGAAAGTAGCCCATTATGACATTGAAAATCATAAATGCCATTAAACTGATTCATGTCTGGCATGCTGTTATCACTGCCAACCGAAACAGTGTCAGGTTTGCCTGCGATTCCCTTGAACAACTGGTTAAATCCGAGTGCCTGATTGTTCATGGAATTATATAACTTCTGCAGATCGGTGAGATTTTTAAAGGGTATAGTAATATCACTCTTGAATTCTTTCTGCTCCATATTCAGTTTCAGGTGAACTGATCCGTCTTTCGTGAGTGCTTTATCTTCCGCAGAAACATTTTTTGCAGTATCCAGCAGGCTCTTCATCATAACCGTAGTATCAATATTTTTGGAAGGCATTTGTTTATCCATTTCATCCTTTCCCAAATAGCTCTCCATGGCTTTTAGCAGCTGACTCATATCAGTATGAATGGAATATACTCCCGATCCGTCGGAATGCACATCGATATCTTCATTGATCTCAAAACACCCCGCCAGAAGAACCATACTTGCTATGGTGAAGAAGTATTTCAGTTTTTTCATAAAAAAATATTAATAAGCAAGGTACATGTTTACCTCAATTCCAATTGATATAACACGCTAAAACTTTGTGAATCACCCGGATCTAATATGACAAGACCAAGTCCATTGTTAAAAGAATCGGGAGCCGAGCTCAGGTTCTCAATTGCAATTGTTCTTCGATCGTCCGGTGTATAAATCTGGAGATATGGATAGTGAACGTCGGGATAAATACTGAGGCGAAGTCCGTTAGAAGGATTTTCCAGCGTGGCTGCAGGAGATTTAGAATTCTGTTCGAGTAAAAAACAATCGTCAAAGTTTTCTTCACCTATCAGCCTGGGTGCAAAGAATTTTTCTGTTTCAATAATATGTCCCAGCGGAATAAGTTTTTCGTTAAAAGCCAGGTTTTTTCTGGAATGAAAAAATAACAGCCAGTCGTTAACCCTTCCTTCCAAACTGAAATATGGATGCCATCCATCGGCCATGGGTATGCGCCCGGTAGAAAGATTTTTCACTATAGTCTCCAGTATTAGCCTTCCGCCTTTTTTTAATGTATATTTTACTTTTGTTAAATATTCGAATGGATAGGCAGGATTTTCTTTTTTGTAGTGATATTCAAGTAATATAAATGCCTGATCCTCCTGTATTTTTTTCTCGAGAACGGTAAAGGGTTTGTCAGAAAGAATGCCATGTATTGAAGAACCGTCGCTAAATTTGTCCGGAAATTCAAAGGAGCTGCCTTCAAATTTGTATTTGCCTTCTGAAATCCGGCAGACAAAAGGAGAAAGTTTGGCACTTTTAAATGATTTTGTGAGATTTTTTTTCAGGTCAGTAAGATTATTGTAATTATCTATAACCTGGATTCTCCGATTTCCCAAAGGAATGGAAAATTCATGTAAAAGGGCACCTGCTTCGGGCAGGATTCTCACCTGGATCCCGGTTGTACAATCTGTAATCTGTAAGAGGTCCAGGTCTTCATCCCTTTCGCGGGTTATAGTAAAAGACATTTGTAACGTGTTTAATTTCGAAGAATGATGATGGATATTGAAAGGCAATTTCAACAATATTTCGGAAATCAGTGCCGGATAACTGCTGCACCCGGCCGGGTTAATCTGATAGGTGAACATACTGATTATAATCAGGGTTTTGTTCTTCCTGCAGCTATTGACAGAAATATTCACATTGCATTTGCGTCCAGCAAGGATATGAAATTGAATTTGGTTGCTCCCGTATTTGGAGATAATTTTTCATTTTCACTGGATGAAATGTGCCCGGTAAAAGGATGGCCGACTTATGTCCTGGGTATGATTCACATGATCATGCCTGAAAAAAAACTACCGCACGGGATGGATATTCTGATTACAGGTAACATACCTGTTGGTGCTGGTATGAGTTCGTCAGCGGCTCTTTGTTCTGCGATTGGTCTTGCACTCAACGATTTTTTCCAATTGGGATTAACGATGATGGAACTCGCTTTGGCGGCACAGAAAACGGAACATCAATATGCCGGAGTTAAATGTGGAATTATGGATCCCTTTGCAAGTCTTCATGGCAAAGCGGGTCATCTGATGAAACTTGATTGCCGCAGCCTGGAATTTGAATACATCCCATTTTATTTCCCGGATATCCGGATCATCCTGGTTAATTCCATGGTAAGTCATTCACTCGCATCTTCCGAATATAACCTCCGTCGCCAGCAATGTGAAAAAGGTGTTTCAATATTACAGAAATATGAATCCGGAATAAACTCTCTGCGTGATCTGAGTCTGGCACTTCTTGAGGCACATAAGGATGAGTTGGAAGAAGTCGTATATAAGAGATGTCATTTTATAGTGGAAGAAAATCAGCGTTTATTAAAGGGTTGTGAACATTTGAAAAATAGTGATCTGGATGCGTTCGGAAAATTGATGTATGCTTCCCACGCCGGTTTGAGTAGTGAATATGAGGTAAGCTGTCCGGAGTCAGATTTCCTGGTGGAAGCGATAAAAGGATTGAAAGGCGTAAAAGGAGCCAGGCAAATGGGTGGTGGATTCGGCGGATGTATTATAACGCTCGTAGAATTTAATGAATCTGAAAATTTTATACGGGATATTCAGTCAAAATATAAAATAAAGTATGGAAAAACTCCTGAGTGTTATATGATGAATATAAGCGAGGGTGGACACATCATAAAGCCTAAAGCTTAAAGCCCAAAGCCTAAAGCTCAAAGCCCAAAGCTTCTTTTGAATTTGAATTTAATTACCCGCACTCCCATACTCTCACACTCTCACACTCTCACACTCTCTTCCGGTTCAACCCACTGATCATGCTCTTTTAGCAATTGTATCAATTCATAAACAGCAGTCTCGCTGTTCACACCTCGTTTCATCACATCCTTCCCTTTATATAATGTGATTTTTCCCGGGCCGCTGCCAACATATCCAAAGTCTGCATCCGCCATTTCCCCCGGACCATTCACGATACATCCCATGATGGCAATCTTAAGCCCTTTGAGGTGGCTGGTCAAAGACCTGATCTTGGCAGTAGTTTCCTGAAGATCAAATAGTGTTCTTCCGCAAGAGGGACAGGAAATATATTCTGTTTTTGAGATTCTCGTCCTCGCTGCCTGCAGAATGGAGAATGCGGTACTATTCAGAAACTGATGATTGTTTGTTATTGTCAAATACGTTCTTCCGCTCGCCTGGTCATTAATTATTTTTTTCGGATTGTTTACTAACCAGATACCATCGCTCATGCCATCGACCAGCAGGGCACCCGCTTCCACTGCGAAATGAATCAGTTGCCTGTCAATCGTAACTTCATTACATTCTACGGAGAGTATAACCGGAATATTTATGTTCCGATTCATTAATTCTATCAGAAATCGTCTGGTATCCTGAACAGGATTCACCTGATCCGAATAAAGACAAAGTACCAGGCCAGGAAGTTTTTTTATAGTTTCAAAAAATTCAGGTTTCTCTATTTGATTCGCGCTAACCGACAGGAAATTTAAAGTGGGAGAAAGGCTGATGGCATTCAAAGAATTCTCAGCCGGATTAATCAATGGGAAATATTTCTCTTCACCAGCATTCGTTTTATCCCGATCAATTGTTTTCCATACTTTATAATTGCAGATCACTTTTAATGTGCCGGGAAGATTGAAATCCAATATTTTATTTCCGGTATAAATATAATCAGCGGCTGCGTCTCCGATTTTCCATTTATCCGTTTCGTCATCATAATCATATCCTATTCGTCCGAGTGATTCTCTCGTAATAGTTTCTTCATTCCCGTAATCGGCAACAACAACCGGTGCATGTGTTCCCCCAATATTGTAGATTGGATGGGTTTTTCTTCTCGTGTATTCAAAAGGAGAATAAGGAATTTTTTCAACTGGTAAAATGGGCGAACCATTAGATTTCGAATGATAACGGGCAACTATATCCTGGCATACCGGTATCTCAAATTCCGGATCTTCGGTTAAGGATACCCGTATGGTATCGCCGATACCATCTTCCAGCAAAGTGCCGATGCCTATCGCCGATTTTATACGGCCGTCTTCCCCGTCTCCCGCTTCGGTAACACCGATGTGTAAAGGATAGATCAGATTAAATTCATCCTGCATGGTTTTTACAAGCAGCCTGTAAGCTTCCACCATTACCAGTGGATTACTCGATTTCATGCTTAAAACAATCTGGTGATAGTTTTCCATCCGGGCGATTCGCAGAAATTCCATGGCACTTTCTACCATGCCCATTGGAGTATCACCATACCGGCTCATAATACGATCACTCAGAGAACCATGATTGGTACCGATTCTCATGGCAGTGCCATATTCTTTGCATATGCGGATAAGAGGAAGAAACCGATCTCTTATTCTTTCTATTTCTTCTACATAATCGGCGTCGGTATATTCAATGAATTCAAATTTCTTTTTATCGGCATAATTGCCGGGATTTACCCTCACTTTTTCAACTATGCGGGCTGCTATCTCCGCGGCATTGGGTGTGAAATGAATATCTGCAACGATAGGAGTCCGGTAACCCCTTCTGCGGATCTCGTTTTTGATATTTAACAGGTTTTCAGCCTCTGTTTTACTGGGGGCTGTTATACGAATTAATTCCGCACCCGCTTCTATGCACCTGATGGATTGATCAACCGTTCTGATTGTGTCCATCGTATCGTACGTGGTCATCGTCTGCACACGTATCGGCGCATCGCCTCCCAAAACAAGATCGCCCACCGTAACGGGTACCGTGGTTAACCTTTTATATTCAGTCAGAGAACGAGTATACGATTGCATTAAAATGGTTGATGAAAGAATATCCAAAATTACGAAAAACGCTTTGTCTCACACTCTCACACCCTCACACTTGTATTAGTTTTACCAATCTTTATCGGGGTGAGTTAATGTATGGCTTTTATTCTGATTCATTTTATCCTGAACGTCCTTTTCTCTTTGTTCCAGAGACCGGAGATATTGTTCTACCTGTTGTTTGCTTAATTTGCTTTGCTGTTGTTTTGGAGTATTATCCTGTTTATTCTGTTCTTTTTTTTGTTTGTTGTCATTTTGCTTTTTGTCAGGATTATCTTTCTTTTTTTGTTGTTGATCCTGTTTCTTTTTTTCCATCAGTGCCCGGACAAGGTTTTCTCTGGCATTACTATCGGCAGGATCAAGGCGTAGTGCATTTTTCCATGCATCAATACCCTCGTCTATTTTTTTCTGACGCACCATGGCCACACCTTTATTATAGTAGGCACTTTGTCTTGTATTCTCATCAGCTTTGGATTGCAATACATCATCGTAAGAACCCGCCGCTTTTTCATAGTCGTTCTTGCGATATAAGGCATCTCCCATATTAAAAGAGGCGTCAGGATTACCGGGAGTTTTTTTTAATGCCTTTTCATAATTGAACAACGACTGATCATAATCCTGTTTATTATAAAAACGATTACCCCGGCGTATTAAGGCATCTGACGTTTGTGCTTGTGCCAGAGTAGCGCTCAGCAGTATGCAAAAAAATAATATGAATCTTGTTACTTTAAGCAATTTTTCTTTTTCGTTCTGGAATGAATAATTCTAATATCAAAAGGATCCCTGCTAATCCAATAAACCAGGGAAAATAATTTTTAAAATTGATGAACTCTGAGTCGGACAATGCCCGTTTTTCTATACTATCCAGGCGTTGCGTCAGTGTGATCGTGGCATCTTCAAGATTATCCAGATGAATATAAATTCCATTGGTTGCATCCGAGATACCTGACAATTCCTGTTCGTTAAGTTTTGATATAACGGTATTTCCCTGATTATCTTTTTTCGGTTCTTTGGTTTCAGGATCGATGATCTCCGAACCTTCTACGGAACCAATACCTACTGTATTGATCATAACGCCATCGTCGGCCATTTGTTTTGCAACTTTCAATGCATCGGGATCATGATCCTCGCCGTCAGAAATCAACACCACGGCTTTGTATTTATGTTCATTCCTGTTAAATGAACTATTGGCCATTCCAAGTGCTTCGGCGAATACGGTCCCCTGAGTAGGAACAACATCCGGACTGGCTTCTGATATATACATTTTCGCAGCTCCGTGATCGGTTGTGAGTGGCATTTGCATATAAGATCTGCCTGCAAATAAGATTAATCCTAAACGATCATTCTGCAGGCGATCGGTTAATCTGTACAGAAGTTGTTTTGCTTTGTCAAGTCGGCTGGGTTTTACATCTTGTGCCAGCATACTTTTGCTTACATCCAGCACAATCATCACGTCTACGCCCTGACGTGAAATATTTTCTTCGCTACCCCTTGCTCTCAGATTGGCTAATCCGGCTACCAGTAAAAAAACTGCGATGCAAATAAGAATGAATTTTACCTGGAAATTCCGCTCTGAAAATGACTTAACCAGCTGCGCGACAAGTGCAGGATCTCCGATCTGTTTACCCAATTTCTTTTTCCAACCTGTTAACTGATAGTATAGAAATACGAGCAGGGGAATCAGAATAAGACCTATGAAATATTCAGGATGCTGGAAACGCATTTATTAATTATGGGTTATGAATTATGAGTTATGGGTTTTTCTCTGACACTCTAATACTCTTATACTCTCACACTCTCACACTCTCACACTCTCACACTCTCACACTATTATCTCTTCTATCGCAAGATAATAAACGCTCACCGTGAGATTTACTTCTTTCCGTTAAAAAATCCCATATGCGTCAGAATGTCTTTTAACAATTTAATCCGAACCTTAGCCACCCTGTCGGGTACAGTGGATTCAATATTAAGAACAAAGAAATACGGATGCTTGTTTTCTTCTATCCATCCCACAACCCATCCAATTTCCGATCCATTTCCAGGGAAACCCCAACCTGTTTTGTAGTAAAGCTTATAATTCGAGTTCTGTTCCCGCAGCATTACAGATTGAACAATATCCTGGGTTCTTTTGAAAAAAGGAAGCTGGTCAAAATATAATTTTTTAACCAGGCCTAATTCTTCGTCCGGTTTAATTTTTAGATGATTGTTAAGCCAGAAAGAGTCAATGGGTCCACTGATATCCTTGTTGCCATAGCCAAGACTGTCGATCCAGATTTCATATTTTCACGACCAATGCGACGTGCAACTTCCTGATAGTAAGGAACTGCTGAAACGGCAAATGCTTCTTTCATGGTAAGGTCCTTATTCCAGTCTTCATTCCATCTCTTTACACCGTCCCATTTGATCACCATGTTTTCATCTTTAATAACACCCGTTTGTATGCCAATCAATGAATTCACAATTTTGAAAGTCGATGCAGGTGTATAGGAGCTGTCGCGATACCGTGAGAGATTGTAAATAGTAAAACTATTTTCTCCGTTATCAAATAATGCAAAACAACCCTTTACTCCGGCGGAATCAAAATAGGTCTTCAGACTTTCGTCTTCTTTCACATTGTTGGTTGAACAACCCGTGAAAACAAGATAAATAAGCACGAGGATTAAGAAACGGGACATGGTTAATTTTTGCAAAAATAAGCTGCCCGGGACTAAATGGATATGGTTATATTTAATCGACGAATTATATGCTTACAAAAGTTGATATAGAAAGATACTTTATAGCGGAAAAACACGAAAGTCTTGTTTTTCTTGTTATCGGTATAATTGCCATCTTATTGGCGACACTGTTTCATTTTTCCATAAAGACGCAGGTTTATAAAGGAGCTGCTTTTCCATTGCTTGTCCTCGGATTGATTCAGGCAGTTGCGGGTATACTGTTTATGTAAGAAGTGATGATCAGCGCGTAAGCCAGGTATATGCTTATGATATGAATCCCGATCAGTTAAAAACGATTGAACTAACGCGTATGCGAAAAGTAAATACTAATTTTCAAATATTTCAATGGATTGAGATCAGCATTTTTATTGCAGGGATTATCTGGTTGTCGTCTTTAGAAATCAGGAGATGAAATCTTTTTGGCTGGGATTTGGTATAACACTAACTATTATGGCTGCTGAACTTTTTACTGCAGATTTCATAGCGGAAAAACGCGCCATACATTATACAGAGCTATTAGAAGAATTTAATCAAAAAGCCTAAAGCTTAAAGCTTAAAGCCTAAAGCCCAAAGCTCAAAGCCTAAAGCCTAAAGCAAATAATGGAAATCTTCTTCGGCATATGCCATCCCTTACGTGTGGGATTAACTAAATACTTCGTTAAACGTTTCGCGTTTTGCATCAAGCATATAAAGGCTTTGGGCTTTAAGCCTCAGGCTTTCCAACACGGAATCAATTTCTTCAACAGTGTCTTTCTGAACCAGCTGGTTGCGCACTTCTTTTATATAGGGAATACCCTTCAGATAATTGCTGTAATGTCTTCTCATCTCCAGGATACCGAGAACAGGACCTTTCCACTCAATTGACCTGTAAAGATGTTGCCTGATCACGTCGATTCTCTCTTCAATGGAAGGTGCTTCTAAATGATCTCCGGTTTTTAAAAAGTGTTTGATTTCACGAAAAATCCATGGATAACCAATAGCAGCACGGCCGATCATAATTCCATCCACACCGTATCTGTTTTTATATTCAAGTGCTTTTTCAGGATTGTCAACATCGCCATTTCCGAATATCGGAATTCGAATACGGTGATTATTTTTAACCCTCGCTATCAGTGTCCAGTCGGCCTCACCTTTATACAATTGCGATCTCGTTCTTCCATGAATAGTAAGAGCTCCGATTCCTTCATCCTGCAAACGTTCAGCAACATCTTCAATATTTTTAGAGTCATCATCCCAACCAAGTCTCGTTTTGACAGTCACGGGCAAACGCGTGGATTTGATAACAGCCCTGGTAAGACGAACCATTGCAGGTACATCTTTAAGTACCGCGGCACCAGCTCCTTTGCAAACAACTTTTTTAACAGGACAGCCGAAATTAATGTCTACCAGATCTGGGTTTGTCGCATCAATAATTCGAGCGCTTAAAGACATTGCTTCTTCGTCACCTCCAAAAATCTGAATTCCGAAAGGCCGTTCGTATTCAAAAAAATCCAGCTTTTGTTTGCTCTTGATGGCGTCGCGAATCAGTCCTTCAGAGGAAATAAATTCGCTGTACATCATATCGGCACCATATTTCTTGCATACGTATCTAAACGGAGGATCGCTCACGTCTTCCATGGGCGCCAGTAACAGGGGGAAATCCGGCAGGGTTATATGTTCTCCGATTTGAACAGACATCACAAAGGTGGGAATCTTGATGTCCCGTTTTGTACGGGATTGAAATTGAAGCCTGGTAGCTTAATTTCGCACAACTTCCTGTTGCAAATATACTCATAAAAATCCGTGACGGGAAGTTCATGGAATGCAAACATACCTTCGCAACAAGCCCGTATGGATTCAGCTGATAATATTCGGTGGTATTACAGTTGGAATTTTTCTTCTTTCCGGCACTTTGGGAATCAGCCTTGTTGCCTATCTCAATCACCTGAGTATCTCGCAAATCAGCACCCTCACACCGGCAGACTATGCCCGCCCTGAGTTGGCGGGAGTATTGAAAGGCTTGCTGGTAGTGCAGTTTCTGGTTTTTCTGCTGCCTGCTCTAATTTTTGCTTATCTGGCCGATCCCAAACCGCTGGTTTATTTAGGATTAAAAAAACCACAAAAGAAGTCATTTCTGCCGCTCACTCTTATCATCATCGCGGTTGCTTATTTTTCGGTTTCATTTCTTGGAACGTTGGACGAAGCCATCGTTCGTCAGTTGCCGAAAGCGACACAGAAATGGATTGAAAACGGCGAGAGTGATGTAAATGGGATGCTGGACAATATATTGACTATGAAGAAACCAGCCGACCTGATTGCACCCATCTTTCTGGTAGGAGTGCTCGCGGCTGTCGGTGAAGAAGTATTTTTTAGAGGTATCCTGCAAAAATTCTTCATACAGATTTTCAAATCGGCATGGCCGGGCATTATTTTCACCGGTTTCATTTTTTCTGCCATTCATATGCAGTTTATGGGTTTCATTCCCCGCATGCTGCTTGGCGTTATTTTGGGATCATTATATTGGTTTACCGGAAGCCTCTACCTTTCAATTCTTGCGCATTTCATTTTTAATACGGTCACCCTTTTTCTGATGTATTTCAAAATTGCCGATCTGGACTCGCGAAACAGTGGAAATGCAGCATTCATTCTGATCGGTGTGGCTTCATTGGCGGCTATTGCTTTCCTTTTGAATTATTTAAGGAAAAGATCTGTGACCAATTACGCTTCCGAATTTCCACCCCGGATTGAAAATGATTTTTTCAACGATCCGGATCATCCTGTATAATTTCCATTTACGTAACTTCACTTTATGGCTCTGCAGGCGGTCACTTTCAGAATAAGGGCACTCACTTCGCTGGTGTTTGTCGCCGTTATGTTAACCGGTTTGCTTTGGAACACTTTTAGTTTTTTCGTTCTTTTTTCAATTATACATTTTGGGTGCTGGTATGAATATCAAAAACTTATAGCAAAAGTTGACCCCGCTTATGCGGAAATCAGTTCTTTTCAGAAATACGGTGTGATGATAGCAGGCTGGTGTATAATGATGTTTTGCAGCCGGCCCGATTACAGCGGAAATTTGGCCAGTACAGGCCTGCACAATGTGGGACTATATGGTGGTCTGTTATTTCTTTTCATCTTACCGGTTGCTGAAATACTATATACCCGAAAAACTTATATCAGAAATATGGGCTATTCCGTTCTTGGACTTGTTTATATTTCAATCAGTCTTGGTCTTCTTCTGTACCTGCGGACATTATATCCAGGGCAGGCATTGGATAATGTAAATAAGCTGCTTGTGATAGCCATTATACTGAGTTTATGGGTGAATGATACCATGGCTTATCTGGTTGGTTCATTCATTGGTAAAACACCGCTGTCACCAATCTCTCCGAAAAAAACATGGGAAGGAACGATTGGAGGATTTATTTTCGCAGTGATCACAATGGGTGCAGTTGGCTATTATTTAAGCAGCGGATTTGAAATGCAGCCTGTGGCCCAATGGATGATCGTAGCAGCCATTGCTTCGATCGCCGGAACATTCGGAGATCTCTTGCAAAGCAAATTAAAACGGCTCGCCAACGTGAAAGACAGTGGGAGTATAATGCCGGGCCATGGTGGTTTTCTGGACAGATTTGACTCGCTTCTTTTTGCTACTCCTTTCATTTGGGTTTACATCGTTATGTTTGCATAAAGCTGAAAGTATTTTTCATGACAATTCACAAAGAAGGATACAGGACGATAGCCATGTGCACAATAATAGTCGCAGTATTGAACCTGGGATCGTTTTATTTTATCAGCATGCACTTGCCGTGGTTGAGCTGGGTGATTTTTTTCGTAAGCCTGGCTTTTCTGTTATTTATGATTTCTTTTTTTCGGGTACCATCCAGGATTCCGAGTATCGATGAAAAATATATTGTATGCCCGGCCGATGGTAAAGTTGTCGTGATAGAAGAAATTACAGACGTCGAATATTTTCATGACCGTCGCTTGCAGGTATCCATATTTATGAGTCCGGCCAATGTTCATCGAAATGTGAATCCGGTAAGTGGAGAAGTCATTTATAGTCAATATCACAAGGGAAAATATCTGGTAGCCTGGAATCCGAAATCTTCAACCGAGAACGAGCGGCACAGTGTGGTTCTGAAAAATCCAAAGGGTAGTCTGCTCGTAAAACAAATCGCCGGCGCTCTTGCAAAACGTATTATAAACTATCTTTCCCCTGGTCAGAAAGTAGAACAATGCGGAGAAATGGGATTTATTAAATTCGGATCCCGTGTAGATGTTTTACTACCTCCCGGTACGCATTTAAAAGTGGAACTTAATCAAATGGTAAAAGGCGGCGTTACGGTTTTGGCGGAATGGTAATACATTCAATTATCGATTATCGATTATTCTTGCGAATTGATTTAGAACCCGCAAAAAAATCAATAGTCAATAATTAATAATCTAAAATTCTCAAAATATTTCCATTAACTCCTTAAGAGAAAAAACGGTGTAAGTCGCATCGACAGTTTCTCTGTTGTTTATGTGATTTACATAAACCTGATCTATTCCGGCTTCACGGGCACCGAGTATATCCACGTCGGGCGCGTCGCCGATCATTATACTTTCTTTTTTTTCTGCACCGGTTTTCGCGAGAGCATATTCAAAAATTTCGCGATGGGGCTTCAGACTATTGGAACCTTCCGATGTGATAACTTCCTGAAAAAAAAATTCTATGCCAGCTGTTTTGAGTTTATCATGTTGTGTTTTCTCAAAACCATTTGTTATCAGATGCAGCTTATATTTTTTATCAACTAAATAATTTAATACTTCGACAGTATTTGGGAAAAGAGCTTTTTTAGTAGGCAGTATGTTTAGAAATTCTACACCCATTTTTTTTGCGAGTTCCTCATCGCCATTCTTAAACTCCAGAAGCGTTACCGACATTCTCTTCCATCGCAGTTCATCTACTTTCATTTGCCCCTTTCTGTACCTTTCCCATAAGCGCTCGTTATGACCCAGGTAAAGAGAATGAAATTTGTCAAAATCATTTACGCCGGCTTCGGCAAGCGATAACGAATGGTAGATATCATGAAGTGCTTCGCGGCTGTTGGAATCAAAATCCCAGAGCGTATGATCCAAATCAAAAAAGAGATGCTTATAGGGCATGGTGCAATTTAACGCTTAACGCTTAACGCTTAACGCGTAACGCCTAACGCGTAACGCCTACCGCCTAAAGCCAGGGACTGAATTGAATAAACGGCATATGGGAATTGGCATTTCGATTTGCAGTTGAAAGTGTAGATATCCGCCACACTGAATAATCCAAAACAAAAGATATTTTGCTTTATGAGTTAGCTTCCAAGCCTTAGGCTTTGAGCTTTAGCCTTTAGGCGTTAAGCGTTAAGCTTTAGGCTTTTGCCATTGAGAGGCTTTAAGCATTAAATTCGCATTTATGAAAATTGTAATCACAGGAGCGTCGAGAGGTCTTGGATTTAGCATGGCCGAAGCATTTGCCGCAGAAGGCCATGATCTTTATCTTACGTCTTTTAGTGAAGTGAGACTTTACAATGCACTGGAATCATTAATGAGCCGGTTTCCTGATCGGGTTATAAAAGCAAAAGCCTTTAACCTGAGTACCAAAACGGGGGCCGTAGATTTCGGAAACTGGGTGCTTGATCTGGGAATTCAACCCGATGTATTAATTAATAATGCCGGAGCATTTCAACCTGGCAATGTTGTTGACGAACCGGATGGCCAGTTGGAAAATATGCTGAATGTGAATTTGCTGAGTGCCTATCACCTTACCCGCATTTTGCTGCCCTCCATGATGAAGAGAAAGTCGGGTCATATTTTTAATATAAGTTCCGTTGCAGGACTACAGGCATATGCCAATGGCGGATCATATAGCATTAGCAAATTTGCTCTTACGGGGTTCTCAAAAAACCTTCGCGAAGAACTGAAGCCCTATTCGATTAAAGTCACGTGTATTTATTCCGGAGCAGTTTATACTGATTCCTGGGCCGACAGTGGTGTCAGACCTGATAGAATCATGAAACCTTCTGACATTGCAAACACGATCGTCCAAATCTCTAAGCTTTCACCACAGGCGGTTGTAGAGGATCTGGTGATCAGACCACTTGCGGGAGACCTTTGACAATTAACTATTAACAATTAACAATTATTATGAACGCTTTAAGCCTTCCCTGTTTTTATATTTGCAACCTCATTGAGCACTAATTTTTAAATTAAAAAACATCGGATCAGTTTTACATTTCAGAAATTTTATTTCCTGTTGCCTTTGTCTGTTGTTAAGTCCGGCGATGGCACAATTACATTTTACTGCCCAGGCTAGTTTAAAAGAAATGGGAAAATCGGACTATGTCCAGATCCAGTTCATTATTGAAAATGCAAAAAAGATAGAAGATGTTCAGACTCCGGATTTTCCGGACTTTACAATTGTAGAGGGACCAAATCAATCTACGGGGATGAGTATTACCAACGGTAATATGTCGCAGTACAAGGGAATTATTTTTCTGTTAAAGCCTAAAAGAACAGGAACCCTAACCATAAAACCTGCGAGCGCAAACATCGACGGACAATTAATGCATTCCAATTCACTTCAGATAATTGTGCACAACCAGGGATCGCAAAATAATTCAGCGCCACCAGGATTTGGTCCTCTGCCGGATCCTTCCTGGCCATCAGCCCAACCTCAGGTAGATATGGAGGAGCTGGTAAAGCCGGGCGAGAGTGTGGACGAAAAAATCCGTAAGAATTTCTTTATAAAAGTGGAAGTAAGTAAAACGGAATGTTACGTAGGTGAACCTATCGTTGCAACTTACAAATTGTATGCCCGCCTGCGCTCTGATTCAAGAGTCACGCGGCATCCTTCGCTGAATGGATTCAGCGTATATGATATGATCGATCCTGGGGAAGATCGGGTTTCAGTTGAAAAAGTTAACGGAAAAAATTTTTCAGTTCATATCATCAGAAAGACGCAGTTAATTCCGCTTCAACCCGGCGATATCACACTGGATCCTGTAGAACTTGATAACAACATTTATCTTGTCAAGGCTGATCCCGGAACAGAGAAAAAAAACAAAGAGGGGATGGACGCGCTGCTTGATCAGCTTTTTCAATCTCCGGTTAGAGGGACATCATTTACTCAACATATTTCATTAGAAAGCAAACCTCTGGTTATTCATGTAAAGCCATTGCCGGATGTGGACAAACCGGAGGACTTCAATGGAGCCGTGGGAAAATACTCTATTCATTCCTCATTTGACACAAAAGAAGTTGATACCGGTGATGCTGCCAATTTAACGGTTGTTGTAAAAGGCTCCGGCAATCTTCCGGTAACTAATGCTCCTACAGTAAACTGGCCTTCTAATATGGAATCTTATGATGTGAGCACTAAGGAAAATATTGATAAAACTATAGCACCCCTGAGCGGTACAAAAACATATACATATAGTTTTATTGCATCCAAAGCAGGTAAATACACCCTTCCTCCCATTAAACTCAGCTATTTTGACCCTGCTGCCAAGGTTTATAAGACAATAGAAACGGATCCGCTGAATATTCAGGTTAACAACTCCAATAAAAAGAAAACTGTTTCTGCTGCTCCGCACCCGGTAAAAGAGATCGCGACGGATTGGAAGATATATATATTGCTATCAGTCGCATTTCTCCTGCTCATTGCCTCGGCGATATTTGCAACCAGGCAAATCAAAAAGAACAAATTAATAAAAGTCGAAAAAGCCAAACTGGCCGCTGCGCTGGAAAAAGAAAAGCTGGCACCACTGGAAACAGATCCTTTAAACGAATCCAGGGAACTGATGGCTTCGGGCGACTACACTAAATTTTATTCATCTGTTAATCGCGCAATCTGGAAGACCATCTCCGATAAATTGATGTTACATCCCAGTGAATTAAATAAACTGAATATCGCCAGCGGATTGCGTACAAAGGGATGGACTGACGAAGAAATTATCAGACTGAAAAATGTTCTGAATGAATGTGAAATGAAACTCTATACGCCGGAATTCAGCGAGTTGGATATGCAGCGAGTGCTGGTTTCTGCGGAAGAAATAACGGGAAAGCTTAAACAAGTGTGAGAGTGTGAGAGTGTGAGAGTGTGAGAGGTGGAGTGTGGAAAATCTGGGCCCGAACTCTCACACTCTCACACTCTCACACTCTCACACTTGTTATTCAGTGTATTTATATCCCACCCCTCTTACTGAATGAAAATGTCTTGGATTTCGGCTGTCATCTTCAAAATATTTACGAAAATTCAGGATAAGGTTATCGACAGTGCGTGTATTTGGATAAACATTGTATCCCCATACAGATTGAAGAATCTTCTCCCTCTTAACGACTTCGTTCTTATTTTCAATTAGTAGCTTTAGCAACATCGTTTCTTTCTTACTCAGCCGGAACCTTTGGTTTTTCTTATTAAATGCCTCCTGTGCTTTGAAATCAATCAGGTTGGTTCCGAAAACATATTTTTCGGTTACCGTATTACGCTCCTGCAGCCTTTCGTTTTTTTCTATTAATTTTTTTACTCTTAATAATAACTCTTCCAGATTAAACGGCTTATCCAGATAATCGTCTGCGCCTTTTTTTAAACCTAATACCCGGTCCGCACTGCTATTGCGTGCACTCAGTATCAGAATGGGCACAGGATTTTGTTGCAGTCTGACAGTCTCCGCAACGGTGATGCCATCAATACCCGGTAGCATCACATCAAGAATCACGAGATCAAAATATTCTCCGGTAATGGCTTTTAATGCTTCATTCCCGTCATAAGCTGAAGTTACCCGATAGTTTTCCAATTCCAGATTCAGCCGGAGAGCGTCATGAAGATTCTCTTCGTCCTCCACCAGCAAAATAGATTTATTGACAGATTCTGTCATGGCTGAATAAGATTAAATCGGACTGTAAAAATGCTGCCCCTGGGTTGATTGTCTGAAACCTCGAGACGCATTTTGTGGTCCTGTGTAATTTTCCGGCATAAATATAAACCGAGACCGGTTCCCTGGGCTGTACGGGTATCTTCATTTCCTACACGATAAAATTTCTGAAAAATCCGTTTATGTTCTTTTTTCGGAATGCCCACCCCTTCATCTGTTATTTTCAAAATTCCGTGTGCACCATCTTTCTTTAAAATGATTGTTATTAAATTGGTTGGCGCCGAATATTTAACTGCATTTTCTACCAGATTGTTTACGAGGATTTGGATAAGTAAAGGATCACCTGATATGTAAATACCCTGATCCAATTCCTGTTTCCATGGCCTGTTTGGAAACCGACTGGCATAGTCTGAACATAACTCTGAAACAATTTGTGTAAAATTGAGATCTTCTTTATTTATCAGATAGGATCCGGCTTCCAGTTGTGCTGACACCAGTATATTTTCAGTCAGGGTGTTCAGCCGATCAATTTCATGCAGGGAGGACTTTAGAATTTTTTCTTTTTTTGATTCATCCAGCTGATGTTTTTGGAGCGTTTCTATGTTCAGGCGGGCTATTGAAATGGGTGTTTTCAATTCGTGGGTAATAGCCATCATAAAATTTTCCTGTTGTCTTTGTATTCTGAACTGACGGATGATAGCATTTCGCAGAAAAACGGCACCAGCCAGAATAACCAATATAAAAGTCAGTCCTTCACTTTTATAAGCGGTGGCAAGTCTCCTGTGGTCGGTTTTAATCTTTTCAATTTTGGCAAGAAAAGAGGGATCGTCATGTGTTAGAAGTTCAAGTCTGTTCGCCGCCATTTGGTCGTTCTGTAAATTAAGAGCAATATACCACCAGATCAGGGCGGCCAGAACATAGATCAGCAGGAGCCAGCAGATAACAATTGCGCGGTTGGTCCAGTTAAATTTATATCGATTTATAGACATTTTTAAGCAAGTAACTTATTCTGGAGTTATGGGTTATGAGATATGGATTATGGGTATGATTTATTAACTATGAATTATAAAATTAACACACCATAACCCATATCTCATAACCCATAACCCTAAGAACCTATTCTTGCGTTTTCTCGACTCTAAGTCCCGCACTTAAAACATTCTTCAGCGGATCTTCCCGCATGAGTTGTTCGAGCTTAATATGATAGGTACCGGGTTTTCTGAATCTTGTTTTTTGCTGAATAAGAATTCGTGCATCATAAATATCATCCATGGCTGTACCGATCCATCCTTTCCCGTTGGTTGCAAGTTGCAGGTCATAGTCGCCTGTTCTGCCCTGCGTATTTCCAGGTTCTTTCACGGTCGCGCGAACATACATATTGTTAAAATGATAAGCATCAGTATGACGAAGCACGAGATAGATATTATATAGCGAAACCGTGTCGGTGATATCAAATGAAATGTCTGGTTTCACCGTCGATAACCATTCATGATCGTTGAACTCAAGGTTTTTTTCAAATACACCGGTAGTCCAGTTACAGGACGAAATAGATATGATTAAGATTAGAAACAATAAGTGTTTTCTCACACTCCGATTTTTTTAAAATTAAACAGTATTGGGATGAACTGAATGAAGTACTTCCATTTGTATCTATCAGTAATTTGATCTTTATTTAATGTTGGGCTTTTCGCTTTAGGCCTTAAGCCTTACGCCTTGAGCTTTATAAAACATTCAGGATTTGCTCTTTGGCCTTTTCCAGTTCATCCTTCATGAGTACCACGCATTTCTGAATCTTGACATCATAGGCTTTGGACCCTGTTGTGTTAACTTCCCTGCCAACTTCCTGCAATATGAAAGAGAGTTTTTTACCTTTACTATCCTCTGGTTCTGCAAGTACTTCCTTGAAATACGAACAATGATTTTTCAAACGAACCATCTCTTCACTGATATCAATTTTTTCCAGATAATATATCATTTCCTGTTCCAGACGGTTGGAATCATAATTTTCCTTTCCAACATGATCGTGCAATAATTTTTCAAGGCCTTCACGAATTTTCTGCTGACGCAGGGGCTGGAGTTTCAGAATTTCTTCCTGTTGAATACTGATATTATTTATCCGGAGAATCAGATCCTCTTCTAAAACGCGACCTTCATTGAGCCTGTGTTGATTCAGGTCCTCAATAGCCATTTCTATTACTTTGCTGAATTGCAGCCACTCATCTTTGGTCAGCGTGTCACCTGTGGGGGTAATCACTTCTGGTAATTTCAACAACGTACTGAGTATATTGGAAGGATCCTGATTGAGCTGACGGGACAGATCAGCCAGCGTTTCATAATAAGCTTTGGCAAGATCCGTATTTATGCTGACAGGCTTTGCATTGCCCGTTTGTTTAAGGCTGATGGTGCAATCCAGCGATCCGCGACCGAGTTTTTCAGAAAGAAGTTTGCGTATATCAAATTCATATGGCTTAAGAAAACCTGGGAGTTTTAACTGTAATTCAAATTGTTTTCCATTAAGCGATTTCACATCTACCAGAAAGGTTTTGTCACTAACCGTTTGTTCTGCCCTTCCAAAACCCGTCATCGATTTAACCATACTTGCTTTTTTATGCCTGAAAGGTAATAAATTAAATGTGCGTTAGAAGCCCAAGCTTACCGTATATGTCATTTCGATTCATGTCGATCATATCTCCTGGCAGCAAAGAGTCGAGTGTTAAACTTGCGAGACGATATCTGATAAGACGCAATGTGGGGAATCCCGTAGCCGCCGTCATCTTACGCACCTGACGATTCTTTCCTTCAGTAATTACTAATTTGATCCAGCTTGTTGGAATATGTTGACGAAAACGTATGGGTGGAATTCTTTCAGGTATAACAATATGATCCGGCAGGCGGGTTGCTTTTGCTGCTGTTGTGCGAAAGGGTTTTCCATCTACATTAATGGTAATTCCGGAAGCAAGTAAATGCAAAGCTTCATTTGTAATCAGACCCTCCACCTGTACCCTGTATTCCCGCTCATGAGCAAAACTTGGATGAAGTAACCGGTGATTGAGGGATTTGTCATTTGTTAACAAAAGCAAACCCTCACTGTCATAATCAAGACGCCCGACCGGATAAACATCTGTCGGGACATCAAAAAAATCCTTTAAACAGGCCTTGTTGTTTTCCGGCGTAAACTGCGAAAGCACCTGAAATGGTTTGTATATAATAAAATATTTATCCAAATGATTTCAATGAAACATCGATGAATAAAGGGTTTGAAAAAAATTCTGAAAAATAAAAAGCCCCGCTGGCGGCGAGACTTTTACTATTTGGATGGGTTAGTAAGTACAGGGATATAAATATCCCTACACAATATTAGAAATAATTTTGCCTATCCCGAAAAATTTTCCAATATTTTTTATGCACAATTTATTTTATAGTGTGGAAAAGCACTTTAATGTAGGTTTGAGCAAAATTTCCCCAATGAAGTTTCCATCGCCCGTATCGTTATCATGGCTTTCAGAATTCCTGGATGCAAAGCTTGTTGGAAATACCGGTGCTTCGGCAACCGGCCTCAATGAAATACATAAAGTAGAAACGGGTGATCTGGTGTTTGTAGATCATCCAAAGTATTTTCAAAAGTGTATAGAATCAGCAGCTTCTTTTATCATCATCAATCAGTTAGTGGAATTCCCGCCGCAAAAAGCCTTGCTGATAGTTGAACGACCATTTGAAGCTTATCAAAAACTGGTTCGGCATTTCCGACCATTTGAAGGAGCAGAACAAAGCCTGAGTCCCAATGCGAAAATTGGTAAAACGTCTTACTTATATCCCGGAGTATTCATTGGCAACCACGTACAAATAGGAGAGCGGTGTATGATTTATCCGAACGTAACAATTATGGATCATTGCATCATTGGCAACGACGTAGTAATTCAGGCAGGTACGGTAATTGGTTCAGACGCATTTTACTATAACACGAATAAAAATCGTGAATCATGGTATAAAAGAATGTTGAGTTGCGGAAGGGTCTTAATCGAAGATGATGTTGAAATTGGTGCGGGTTGCACGATCGATAGGGGTGTAAGTGGTGATACCGTCATTGGACGGGGTTCCCGCCTTGATAATATGATTCATATAGGACACGATACTGTATTGGGGAATAACTGCCTGCTCGCGGCTCAGGTGGGAATAGCAGGCGCAGTTGTAATAGGCAATGGCGTTACTCTCTGGGGACAGGTAGGCGTAAGTAAAACGCTTAATATAGGAGACAATGTAACAGTACTGGCGCAAAGCGGAGTTGGAGGAACTATTGAACCAGGCAAAGTATTTTTTGGAAGCCCGGCCGAAGATGCTTCTATAAAAAAACGAGAGCTCGTTTGGATCAAACGTATCCCTGAGCTTTGGCAGAAAGTTAAAGATCGTAGTGAGAACTCAGGCTTGTAAACCTAATGGTAAGAGCCCCGGGTTTCATAATGAGGAATTGTGGAATTGTAGATTATTGCTTCGCAATAATCATGTAAAAACGTGGTAATGAAATTTTAAATTGAATTTATAATTTCATTTTTACATCCCTACATTTTCACAATTCCACAATTCCTCATTATGAAATCCGGGCTTTAAGATTTACTCGGGGTTATAATCATACGGAACCAACTCAGCCACTTTTTTCCATGCCCAATAACCAAGATTAGTTATTTCAGACTGTTCATAGAAATATCCATTTTCTTCTATAGAAAATCCGGAAGGAATTTCTAAAGCCGATACCTGCACTTTGGCATTCAATGGAAAATGATTTTGCATCAGATAATTTTTGTCCGGCACCTGACCCGTGTAGCTGACCCGAATTCGGCCATTAATATTTATATCGACAGTTCCACTGTCCAAAGAATAGATAGCAGAATTGTAAGGGTTATCCAAAAAAGTTCCTTTATCAGATTCCGGACCATTCAATGTTTCAACCTGGAAACCTTCGTCTTTAAGCGTACTGTCGTACCAGCTTCTCATGAAATGCAACCGGGAACCGATATAAGTTCTGTACCTGTTCTTTGACCATGTTTCCTGTTGTTGGGGTGTGCCGGTCAGGTTTTCAAAAAGCGGATATCCTGTATAACTGCTGATATGTGTATTGTAATCGTTTACAAAAGAATCCAATTGATAGTGGATCTTATATCCGAGTGCCAGATTGGTGATCACAATTTCAGACTTTGCTTTCACTTTGAGTTTGTTGCGTTTCTTATAAAAATAAAAACTGATAGAGTCTTTATTTTCGATTGTACATTGAGAAGCGTTCGAAGTAGTACCTATAAAATTATCCAGGAAAAATTGGCCGTATTTATTCCAGCCGTCAGCAACCAGAGCGGATCCCGTTATCGCAACCTCACCAAGATTCTTGGCCTCCTCTTTCATCTGAATTAATAGCGTGTCCTTTGTTGAATTACTTACTCTCAATACCTGCGTTTCATAACCCGTATAAGAAATTACAAGATCATAACCGCCATTGGCTAAACGCAATGCAAAAAGCCCTTCACTATTCGAAATGGTCCCCGTGGTTGTATTCTGACAAAATACAGAAGCGTTAACCAGAACAGTCCCGGTTTTTTCATCCAATACTTTTCCATGTATGTAAAATGATTTATCCTGACTATTGACAGTCGATGAAATCAGGATTAGAAGAAATGAAAGGTAAATGAATTTCATATTTTTAGGCTTAAGGCTTAACGCTTAACGCGTAACGCTTAATGTTTAAGAGTTTAATTATAACGTTTTTATACATTTTGAAGTATGAACCTGACATTTCCAAAATCATAAAATTAAGCCTTCAGCGTTACGCGTTAAGCGTTAAGCGTTATAAAGGTTGTGGATTCTCGGAGTATTTTAAACAGGCTTCAAATATGGAATCTTCCAGGGAACGGAAATGGAAAGACGGAATTGCAGTTAACAGCTTCTTATTATCGTATTTACTCAAACGATTTGCAATTTCTACTGATTCCTTCGTAACAAGTGGTCTCTTTTTCGTAATGAAGGATTTCATTTTTTCTTTCCTCCAGGCCATTCCCGCTAAAAAAGAACCGGCTTTTCTGGATGGAGGTTTTTTACCGAAACCGTCTGCCATCCAATTAAAAATTTCACGATAGCTCCTGTTTTCAGCACTGATTATAAATCGTTCGTTACGAATATCGCTGTTCATCAGGCTGATGATAGCCCGGGCTGTATCTTCCACATCAGCAAATCCATTTGTTCCACTCATATACCATGGAAATTCCCGGTAAGCAGTTTTGAATAATCCGCAACTTGATTCGTTCCAGTCCCCATATCCGATTAAGGTTGCAGGATTTACGATGAGTGGAGAAAGCCCTTCACCCATACCACGCCAAACTTCCATTTCGCCAAAGTATTTACTGATACCGTAATTCGACTGACCGTCATTTCCCGGCCATTTTATTTCTTCATCAACCAGTCCTGCATTGTCATTTCTCCCCAGCGCACTTACAGAGCTGACGTGCACAAAATCCGTGATGCCGGTTTCGATAGCAGCATTTACAAGATTGGCGGTACCTTCTATATTTATCTTGAATAATTTCTTTTTGTCGGGAGGATAAAATGAAACAAATCCCGCCGCATGTATGATCTGATTGCACCCCTGAAGATTTTCGATAAGACCATTCACATCTAATATGTCTCCATCTACCCATGAAATTTTATCCAAAAGACCCGGATGAAGATAAAATGGAAAGGACAGTTTCCTGCGTAAAGCGCGAACAGGTTTTCCTTGTAATACCAGCTCCTGAAGAATATAAGATCCCAGAAAACCAGTTCCGCCGGTAACAAAAATCATTGGGAATTTGATTTGATATATTGAAAAAACCCATTTCCCGTTTTTCTTCCAAGCTTTCCTTTTTTCAGTAGCGACTCTTGCAACATTGAAGGTTTAAGTCGATCAGGCCGGCCTAAAGCATCATAGAGTGAACAGCTCACCGAATAATTGATGTCATTGCCGATCAGATCCATCAAATGAAATGGCCCCATTTTAAATCCGGCTGATTCCATTAGTTTATCAATTGTTGGAATATCAGCTATATCGTCCTCCGCTAAACGCAGAGATTCCAGATAGAAGGGCCTTGCGACATGATTTACAATGAACCCCGGGAAGTCCTGACAGACTACCGGTGTTTTTTCAATTTGTTTTGCAAATTCAATCATGCGGTTCACAAGAAATTCGGAATTATATTTTGTTCTGACAATTTCGATCAGTTTCATCCGGTGTGCGGGATTAAAAAAATGAAGTCCTATAATTCTTTCCCTGAAACTCGTTTCTTCAGCAATGCCCGCCACTGAAAGAGACGAAGTATTTGTAGCGAAAATGGTTTCGGGAGTATTAATACGCCCTAAGTTTGTAAAAAGAGCTGACTTTGCTCCCGATTCTTCTAAAATAGCTTCGATGATGAGCGGCGCGTTACAATCCTGAATCGACGACGTAAATGAAATACGCTGAATTATTTTTTTCTTTTCATCGGGCAGAATCCTTTTTTTTTCGACTTCCTGATCCAGTTCCTTTTCAATTAGAGACGCTGCGCCGGAAATCACCCGTTCATCCAAATCAAATAAAATGGTCTTCACTCCGCAGGCGGCAATAGTTATGGCTATACCCCGTCCCATCGTGCCCGCACCGCAGATACAAACTGATGAATCCATGAAGTAAAGATACGTTTCAGTAATTGTTAATTGTCAATGGTAAATTGCTAACTGAAACGATTTAAATCTGTCCACAATTTTTTTCATTTACACCTGACATTGACAATTAACCATTGAGAATTAACCATTAATTTTGCTGATGGAAAAGAGAATCATAGTAACACCAGAGGCTCCAGAACCCATCGGACCCTATAATCAGGCCGTGATGGCAGGTAATCTGTTATTCATTTCAGGACAGATTGCTATCAATCCAAAAAACGGAGTCGTTGAAGCCAAAGATATATTTGAAGAAACACATCAGGTGATGCATAATCTCCGTGCTGTTTTGCATGCTTCAGGTTTGGATTTTAAGAATGTGGTGAAAACAACTATTTTTCTTACAGATATGGCGCTCTTCACATCTGTGAATGAAGTATATGGGAAATATTTCAACGGAGAATTTCCTGCACGCGAAACAGTCGCCGTTCGCGGTTTACCCAGGAATGTAAATGTTGAGATTTCTATGATAGCTGTTGTTTCTTAATCCCCGAATAATCTTAACATTCCTTGTTTCATAATGTGAGAAATGTGGAATTGTAAATAATTGCATTGCAATTATTTTGTGAAAATGTAAAAATGAAATGTAAAATTTAATTATAAATTTCACTCCCATACTCCCATACTCCCATACTCCCATACTCCCATACTCTCACACTTGCTTCAGGCTGTCTCGTACTTTAATGAATGCATCAATACAAGCATCCAGATGTTCCCTTGAATGTGCTGCACTCAATTGAACCCGTATTCGGGCGAGACCTTTGGGAACAACCGGAAAGAAAAAACCGATCACATAAATTCCCTCGTCCAGGAGTTTAGCCGCAAACTCCTGAGCCACCACGGCATCATATAACATGATTGGCACAATCGGATGATCGCCTTGCCTGATTTCAAATCCTGCCTCCTTCATGCGTGTCCTGAAATATTTTGTATTTGATTCCAGCTTATCCCTGAGACTGGTATCTTTTTTAAGCATTTCCAGAACAGTAAGTGATGCCCCTACAATGGATGGTGCCAGACTGTTGGAAAAAAGATAGGGCCGGCTTCTCTGTCTCAGCATTTCAATAATCTCTTTTCTCCCGCTGGTGAATCCTCCGTTGGCGCCTCCCAGAGCTTTCCCCAATGTGCCTGTAATAATATCTATCCTGCCCATTACATTCCTGTATTCATGTGTACCGCGACCGGTTTTGCCAAGAAATCCCGATGAATGAGATTCATCGCTCATCACAATGGCAGCGTACTTGTCTGCCAGCTCACATATCTTATCGAGTTGGGCAATCGTGCCGTCCATACTAAACGATCCGTCAGTTACAATAATGCGGTCCCGGCAATCAGAAGCCTGTTTTAACTGCTCTTCCAGGTCGGCCATGTCATTATGTTTATATCGAAGCCGGCGCGCTTTACATAATCTGACACCGTCGATAATCGATGCATGGTTAAGTTCATCAGAGATAATGGCATCTGATTCACCAAATAAAGGCTCAAATACACCACCATTTGCATCAAAAGCTGCTACATATAGAATGGTGTCTTCTGTCCCGAGGAATTCAGAAAGTTTTAGTTCAAGCTGTTTATGAATATCCTGCGTTCCGCAAATAAAACGTACACTGCTCAGGCCATAACCCCGGCTTTCCAGAGTCTCATGGGCTGATTGTACTACCTTCGGATGAGATGATAGACCCAGGTAATTGTTTGCGCAGAAATTCAATACTTTTCGACCATTTACCACGATTTCAGCTCCCTGCTCACTGCTTATCACCCTTTCATTTTTGAACAATCCGGCCTCTCTTATCTCTTCCAGCTGATCCCCCACCCGCTTTACAAAAACTTCGTTCATAAGAATATTTTTAACAGGATAAAGATAAGCTTTGTAACTTTTTAGGGAGTCAATCGTATTACAATGGACGAAAACAACCGGTAACGGCTTATGACGGCGGAGGACTATAATGACTGTGTGAAGTTATATGCAGATGGACTCTACCGGTTCATGTTGAAATCAACCCGGAGTGTCGAAGATGCGCGCGATCTTGTTCAATCATCTTTTGAAAAATTGTGGGAACACAGAAAAGAGGTTAACGCATTGAAGAGCAAGGCCTACCTTTTTACGATTGGATATCATAAGATGATTGATCTGAATCGTAAAAACAGCAGACTGGAGTTCAGGGAATCAATGCCCGAAGTTGCGGAGACAACCATGGTAAATTCTCAGAGACTAAAAGAGATCCTGGAAAAAGCGCTTAACCGGTTGAATGAAAAGCAACGATCGCTGGTTCTTCTTAAGGATTATGAAGGATATAGTTATGAGGAGATCGCAGAAATAACGGGCCTGAATATTTCACAGGTAAAAGTTACTCTGCACAGGGCGCGGTTAGTTTTAAAAGAATGGCTGGTGAGTGTTGAAAATGTACTTTAAGAATAGAATTATGGATATCAACCGTAACAATTACGAATCTTTCTTTTTGCTTTACCTGGACCGTGAACTAAGTACGGCGGATAAGCATGAAGTGGAAAATTTCCTGATTGAAAATAGTGATCTCCAAAAAGAATTCGCGTTGCTTCAGCAAACTATGCTGATTCACGACGACACAATATTTGAACCTAAAGAATTGCTGTTTCGTGAAGAAGAGAAGAGAAGGATACTGCCATTTTACCGGATGCGTATCGCTGCTGCTGTAGCGTTGATATTGACTACTGGTTGGTTCGTTATTACCGAGATCTCAAAAAATCATAGTGAAACAATGGGAGTAGATCATCGGTCGGCCATCGCAAGTACCCAGTCAAAGAAGGATCCTGTAAAAACTAATAAGGAGAATATCGTAACGGAGAAGAGTCTGGCGACAGCAGCTAAATCGACAGAGAAAAAGAATCCCGGTAAAACTATTGTTCTAAAAAAGGAATCGCAGAGTAATACGAAAGAAAATCAGGTGGAAGCTAATATTGCGGATCAGAAAGATACGAGAGCTGATATAAGCGATGAATCCCCATTAGCAGTTCAAAAATCAAGCACAGCCCTCGAGATTCAACAGGACAATCTTAAAATGTCAGGGGATGCAAAACAGGTTCCTGTAGTTGCAGGAGCCACTGCTTCGGCACTGGTAATCGTTTCCGCCGATCCAAAAAACCAGCTCAAGAAGGAAGATGCCGGTTTGAAAGAATCTGACTATCAAACCGACAACTCTATAAGCATGATTGCTTTGGACGACAGAAATAAATCTATTACCGGATTTTTTAAGAAACTAACAAAAGCCAATCCCGATAACAATAAAACAACCAGCACAAGAAAACTACACGTAAGTGTTTTTCAATTCAGTTACTAATTAAATAAGCTCTAAAATGAAGAAAGTATTTACTATCCTGGCATTATTATGCATCACCGTGAAAGGATTCAGTCAGGAAGATTCAACAAAGAAAAAAAACCATCATGAGTGGCACAATTGGCCCGGGTATGACAGCACTCATCATCATGATGAGTTTCCATGGCCCATGCCGGGACATCATTGGAATAATCATGTGAAGCCTTCCAATATTAGTACGAACTGGCTGGTTGTAGACCTGGGCTTTACAAACTATAATGACAAAACAAATTATTCCGGCACTACTGCACAAACATTTGCGCCGGGTAGTAAAAGCTACTGGTTTGCGCTGAATGATAATAAATCGGTCGACGTAAACATCTGGTTTTTTCTTCAACGCCTCAATTTGATAAAGCATGTTGTAAATCTTAAATACGGAGTCGGTATAGAACTGAATAACTATCGCTATCAGACTAATATAAAATACCTCGTCAATCCGACAGAAGTAATTATGGATACCGTTTCTTATAGTAAAAATAAACTGGCAGCTGATTATGTTACAGTTCCTCTCATGCTCAATTTTAATTTCACGCCCGGACTCAAACGAGGATTCGGTATATCAGCGGGTATCAGTGCAGGATATCTTTATTCTTCCAGACAGAAACTGATAAGCGGGGAATTTGGTAAGCATAAAACATTTAACAGTCTCGACATGAATCCATGGAAACTTTCCTGGATTGCAGAAGCCCAGCTTGGACCCATTACACTGTACGGATCACTGGCCACGAAAAGTATGTTCAACTCACAGGGACTTGATCAGACGCCGTATACTTTTGGGATCAGACTTAGTAATTAGAGCAACGCTCTAATATCTTTATGGGTTATGAGTTATGGATTATGGGTTATGAGTTATGGATTATGGGTTATGAGTTGATGTATTTTTTTAACCCATAACTCATAACCCATATCCCATAACCCATATCCCCTATAACGTTGATCAATAAAGAGTTCCATTACTTTCCCTTCAGTGGAAAAAAACCATATTCGGAATGAACCGTTAAAATTATCAACACTCAAAATATATTGGTATGGACCGGCGTTGAAAAATAAACTCCGTACTATGAATTCGCAAAAAATGGCGTTGGCAGGCTTGGTTGCACTGAGCCTGTTGGGTTTTCGGGCAACCGATCACAGAACGTCGTACAAACGTTTTTTTCACAGAGAGCTTGATGGTCCCGTTTATATTGTGGTAGTGAAATCATCCTATGAACTGAAAGTATATGATAAAGACGGCTGGTACGCAACATATCCGGTCGTATTCGGAAGCAAATCCCTGGACGATAAAATGATGGAAGGTGATCGTCGCACACCGGAAGGTACTTATCATATCGCCTCAAAAAGGCCACATGAAAAATGGGATAAAATGATGGACATTGATTTTCCTACAAAAGTTGATATCGATAAATTTAATGAGAGAAAAGCCAAAGGCATCATTCCTAAAAATGCAAAAATCGGAGGCGGTATCGCCATTCATGGTACCTGGCCCCACGACGATATGGCAATTGATCTTCTCCAAAACTGGACAAACGGATGTATTTCGTTGAAAAATCAGGACGTCGATGAATTATATGATATGCTGCCTATAGGAACGACGGTGCAGATTATGAAAGAAGAAAAGCAGCAATGAGTTATGGATTATGAGTTATGAGTTACACCAACTCATAACCCATAACTCATAACCCATAACTCAAATACGTCCTTTTTTAATATCCTCTACCACCGTTGGATCAACGAGGGTACTGATATCCCCCAGATTTTCCAATTCGCCTTCTGCGATTTTGCGCAATATGCGACGCATTATTTTTCCGCTTCGGGTCTTTGGGAGTCCGGAAACAAATTGAATTTTATCGGGTCTGGCAATCGCGCCGATCACTTTATTTACCATTTTAGAAACGCCTGCTTTATCCTCCCCGGAAATATGATGCTGACGGTTTAAGGTTACGAATGCATATATTCCCTGTCCCTTAATATCGTGCGGATAACCGACAACCGCGCTTTCAACCACATCAGGATACATGTTGATTGCGTTTTCAACTTCAGCTGTTCCGATCCGGTGTCCGCTTACATTTAATACATCATCCACACGACCTGTGATGCGATAATTTCCTTCTGCATCGCGAAGGGCACCGTCGCCGGTAAAATATAAATCAGGATAGGTTGCAAAATAATTTAAGCGGCATCTTTCATGATCACCGTAGGTTGTACGTATAATGGATGGCCAGGGAAAACGCAAACATAAATTACCCGATTTTGGATCACCCTTGGCATCTTTATGAAATACTCCATCCTTACCGGCATCGGATCCGGGAACAGGATGACCTTTTTCATCTACCAAAAGCGGGATAACTCCGGGCAATGGAAGTGTTGCATAAGATGGCTTGCCCTTGCTTATTCCTGCTAAATTCGATATCATAATACCCGCTGTTTCTGTCTGCCACCAGGTGTCTACAATTGGGCATCGGTTACGCCCGATATGATCATCATACCAATGCCATGCTTCTTCGTTGATAGGCTCACCAACGGTGCCCAATACACGAAGTGACTTCAGGTTCTTATCTTTCAGGACCTCTATGCCGAAACCCATGAGGCTGCGAATGGCTGTAGGTGCGGTATAAAAAATATTCACCTGGTATTTATCGACGATATCCCAGAATCTGCCCGCATCGGGAAAACTCGGAATACCTTCAAACATAATGGTGGTTGCTCCCGCGCAAAGCGGTCCATAAATCGTATAACTATGCCCGGTTATCCAGCCAACATCGGCGGTGCAGAAATAAATTTCGCCCGGTTTATATTGAAAAACATTCACAAAACTGTAGGTCGTATAAATCATATAACCTGCACAGCTGTGAACCACCCCTTTGGGTTTTCCTGTCGACCCTGATGTGTAAAGAATAAAAAGCATGTCTTCAGCATCCATCGTTTCGGCAGGGATTTCATCCTGTGTAATTTTCAGCAATTCTTCCTGCCACCATATATCCCTGCCCTTCAGCATATTCACATCATTCCCCAGATGTTTGTACACAATTACTTTTTTAACCTCATCTGTTTTCTGAAGGGCTTCATCAATAACTGATTTCAGGAAGACCACTTTAGGCCCGCGATTTCCACCATCGGCGGTAATGACTATTTTACATTTTGCATCTTCAATCCGATCGGCAATACTCTGACCTGAAAATCCGCCGAATATTACGGAGTGAATCGCACCCATACGTGCGCAGGCCAGAACGGCAATGGCGAGTTCGGGAATCATGGGCATATAAATGCAAACACGATCTCCTTTCTGAACACCGTTATTTTTTAATACCTGCACAAAACGACATACGGAAATGTACAGTTCCCTGTAACTGAGAATCCTGTTTTTCTGCGTGGGATCATTGGGCTCCCAAATAATGGCAGCCTGATCACCCTTATCTTTCAGGTGACGGTCCAGACAATTTTCCGTAATATTCAATTTGGCGCCTTCAAACCATTTGACACGGGGCTCGCTGAAGTTCCATTCCAGTACTTTATCCCATTTTTTCTTCCAGGTAAAATTCTCGGCTACACCACTCCAGAATTTTTCAGGTTGCTCAATACTGATCTGATATTGCTCAAGATAATCGTCGAAATCCTGAATCTGATAAGGGAAACTCATATTGTTGCAATCGTTTGAAACCTAAATTTAGTGAGTATTTTTTTCATACCTTATATCCTCTTAACGATTGCTGAATGAAAATTAATTCCTTCCTACTCCGTTGCACGCTTATCGCCGCGCTGGGCGGATTTTTATTTGGATTTGAAACGGCCGTTATTTCCGGCGCTGAAAAAACAATTCAGCAACTCTGGTCACTGAGTGATTTCATGTTGGGATTTACAGTTGCTGCCAGCCTTATTGGGACTGTAATCGGATCTATGATTGCTGGAAATCCCGCACAACGATATGGACGTAAAAAAGTATTGTTGGTGATTGCGCTCATGTATCTATTATCAGCGATTGGTTGTTCAATTACGCCGACCTGGACACTCTTTATTATTTTTCGTATGATTGGTGGTATTGCTGTCGGAGCTTCTTCTGTAGTCGGACCTATGTACATTTCAGAAATATCCCCGGCAGCAGTGCGTGGTCGCCTCACCGGAATGTTTCAGTTGAATATAGTGATAGGTATTCTGGTGGCCTTCCTCACAAACTTCGCTTTCCTTCATATAGGAGCTGGCTCCTGGCGATGGATGGTGGGTATCATGGCAATCCCCGCAGGTTTATTTGCTCTATTGCTTCGAATTATTCCTGAAAGTCCGCGTTGGCTGATTTTGAATAACCGGGATGAAGAAGCTGCACGCATTTTCGAACGCACCGGTGAACCCGATGCAAGATCTGTGATCAAAGAAGAACATGCATTGCTGTCGGGAGATAAAAAACTTCAGCATGCGCCTGAAGAAAACCTCTTCAGCAGCAAATTCAGAAAACCCATATTATATGCAGTACTGCTTGCGATGTTCAACCAGCTTTCAGGAATCAACGCAATATTATATTATGCACCGCGTATTTTTGAAATGGCAGGGTTTACAAAACAGGCATCTTTTCTGCAACCCGTTTATGTTGGCGGTGCAAATCTGATTTTCACCCTTCTTGGAATGTCGATCATCGATAAGGTGGGTAGAAAAACATTATTGATCACAGGTGCCATCGGAATGATTATTTTTCTCGGGCTCACAGCTTTTGCCTTTAACACCGGATCGGCCAATCATTTAGTGATTCTTTATCTGGTTGGCTTTATTGCTTTTTTTGCGATGTCGCAGGGTGCTGTTATCTGGGTTTTTATTTCCGAAATATTTCCAAATTCTGTTCGTTCCCAGGGAAGCTCCCTGGGCAGTTTTACGCATTGGATTATGGCGGCGATTATTGCATGGATATTTCCCATTATCGTGAACGGAAGTCCTAACGGCGGATTTTATTCGTTCATTTTCTTCAGTTGTATGGTTTTGATTTCTCTGATCTTCATCTGGAAAGTAATGCCGGAGACGAAAGGACGAACGCTCGAGCAAATTCAGAAAGACTTGGGGATAGTGTGAGGGTGTGAGGGTGTGAGAGTGTGAGAGTGTGACAAGAAAAACTTGATGGATTTCTTTAATATAACATTTCTTTTATTTTAAATTCATAAACTCTCACACTCTCACACTCTCACACTCTCACACTGTTTTTTCCGTAGCTTCGCGAAATGTCCATCGAGGTAAAAAATCTTACAAGAATTTATGGGGAGCAAAAAGCGATTGACCAGATTTCTTTTTCCGTAAATCGCGGTGAAATTGTGGGATTTCTGGGTCCGAATGGAGCAGGTAAGTCCACTACAATGAAAATCCTAACGGGTTGCCTGAAACCAAATGCAGGGCAGGCTTTGTTAAATGGCATAGATGTAAATGTTTTTCCGGTTCGCACAAAAAAATTAACTGGCTATCTGCCGGAGTCTAATCCTCTCTATGGAGATATGTATGTTCGGGAATATCTGTCGTTTATCGCCGACATTCATCATCTAACAGCAAAAAAAGAAAAAATAAATTCAGTCATCGATCAGGTGGGGCTGCGTCCCGAAGCAGGTAAGAAAATATCCCAGCTGTCAAAAGGATATAAACAACGGGTAGGTCTTGCTGCAGCACTCATTCATTCACCAGAAGTATTGATCCTGGATGAACCCACAACAGGTCTCGATCCAAATCAAATCGTAGAGATCCGGGACGTAATCAAAAATTACGGCAAAAACAGAACAGTTCTTTTTTCATCCCATATACTGCAGGAAGTGGAGGCGATATGCGATCGCGTGATCATTATTCATCAGGGTAAAATAATTGCCGATAATAATCTGAGTGAATTGCGCCAGGAACAAAACGGCAATTTTATTAAGGTTGTATTAAAGGA
Organism: uncultured Bacteroidota bacterium; assembly: GCA_963757315.1. GTDB lineage: Bacteria > Bacteroidota > Bacteroidia > Chitinophagales > Chitinophagaceae > Puia. The sequence goes on from CAVWRD010000002.1 coordinate 386,220, forward strand.
AGACGTTGCTGCTGAATCCTGGCAGGGGCTTAGCCAGCTGGTTAACGCCCGGAAAACAGGCGATTATGAATGGGAGCTCGAAGCGAAAGATACTGAGTTATTAAAAAAACAATTGCTCACACTCTCATTGCAGAATAATTGGAACATTGTTTCTTTGCAGTCTGAAAACAGAAGCCTGGAAGATATTTTCAGAGGACTCACAAAAACCATCACTCATGAGTAGTATTAAAAAGATTTTTGCAAGACAAATTTTGGACAGCCGTGGAAATCCAACTGTTGAAGTAGATATACATACAGAAGCGGGATTCATGGGCAGGGCAGCCGTACCAAGCGGCGCAAGTACCGGCATTCATGAAGCCGTTGAACTCCGCGACGGCGATAAAAAAATATATCAGGGTAAGGGAGTTTTAAAAGCTGTTGAAAATGTAAATACAACCATCTCTGCAAAACTCAAGGGTTTTGAAGTTTCTGATCAGGCGGGGTTGGATGCACTAATTATTGCAGCTGATGGGACCCCTAATAAATCAAAACTGGGTGCAAATGGAATGTTGGCCGTAAGTCTTGCTGCAGCGAAAGCGGCGGCAAAAGAAGCCGGACTTCCCCTCTATCGTTATGTTGGAGGAACGAATGCGGTTACACTTCCGATTCCCATGATGAATATTCTGAACGGTGGTGCACATGCAGATAATAAAATAGATTTCCAGGAATTTATGGTAATGCCGGTGGGTGCTTCTTCATTCAGTGAAGGGCTGCGTTGGGGTGTTGATATTTTTCACACTCTGAAAGGAGTTTTGAAGAAAAAAGGATTCAGTACCAATGTAGGAGATGAAGGTGGGTTTGCACCGAATATTCAGAGTAACGAGGAAGCCATAGAAACCGTGCTGGAAGCGATATCGGCGGCAGGATATAAGACCGGAACACAGATCGCTATCGCAATGGATGCGGCTAATAGTGAACTATGGAATTCGAAAAAGAAAAAATATGTTTTTCATAAAAGTAGTGGCAAAGAACTCAGCAGCGACGAACTTGTAAAATTCTGGGCTTCCTGGGTAAAAAAATATCCGATCATTTCTATCGAAGATGGAATGGCAGAAGATGATTGGACAGGGTGGAATAACCTAACCAAAGTCCTTGGCTCCAAAGTGCAGCTGGTGGGAGACGATTTGTTTGTGACGAATGTAGAAAGGCTAAAAAGAGGAATTGATGATCATACAGCCAATGCACTTCTTGTAAAAGTTAACCAGATCGGAACTTTGACGGAAACTATCAATGCTGTAACAATGGCCCAACATAATGGATATAATACGATTATGAGTCATCGCAGCGGAGAAACGGAAGACACTACAATAGCGGATCTGGCTGTGGCGCTGAATTGTGGTCAGATTAAAACCGGTTCTGCAAGCCGCACAGACAGGATCGCTAAATATAATCAGCTTTTGCGCATTGAAGAAAAACTGGGCAAAAACGCATTTTATCCAAAGGGAAAAATTACATTTGGAAAGTAAAGCCCCAGTGCTTTACTTTCCAAAGTGTGAGAGTGTGGAAGTGTGAGAGTGTGAGAGTGAAAACGGCCAACTGTTCCCGCACGTGCGGGGTCAACGATAAAAAAGTGAAACAGTACCTCGACAAAATTCCTGCATGGTTAAAAAACAAATACGCAATTACAGCGATATGTTTTGTCACCTGGATATTGTTTATTGACGACCGTGATTTTATTACCACACATTTCAGGCATGTGCATGAGTTGCATAAACTGGAAGCGAGAAAAGTCTATTTTGAAGATCAGATCCGGGTGGTACGTAAAGAACTCGATCAGCTAAAATCGAACCCCGCAGCACTTGAGAAATATGCCCGCGAAAAGTATATGATGAAACGTGACAATGAAGATTTGTTTGTGGTAAAGTAAGAGCCCTAAGAAAGTATGGGAGTATGGGAGTATGGGAGTGTGAGGGAGCTTATTTTCAACGGATCCCACACGAGAGGGATCATCGGTCATACCTTTTTCGATCAACCCCCTTCTAAACCAAAAGACTAAGCCGTTATTTTAACAAAAAGCCCCAAGCTCAAAGCCTAAAGCTTTAAGCCGGCCTGCGGCAGGCCCAAAACCCAAGGCAAAAGGCCCAAAGCCCAAGGCCCAAGGCGTAAGGCCAAAAGCCCAAAGTCTTGAGCTTTAAGCCCTGGTTGCCGGCAGGCGGGTTTCGACGTTCAGTTCTAAAAATTAAATGATAAAAACTTTTGATAACTAACGCAATAACGCAGCCGGGATGACGTTTTTACTGTCGGACGGTTCTTTTTTACTGCTTTCTGATTATTGGACATTCAAATGGTTTCGCCTATGTCACTCTTTACACCGGAGGATCTTTTACGGTATTTGTATAAAGAGTCTTCCCCCGAACTAACGGCTGCTATTCAGCTTGCATTAGCTGAAAACTGGACGCTGCGGGAACAAATGGAAGACTTACAAACATCTGTTAATCAATTAGATACTGAAAAACAAATAGTGGCTCCCCGAAGGGAAGTCGTCTTACGCGTTCTTCAATATGCTCGTGATACAGCCATAGAGACTACCTCCCACAGCTGATATCTAACCAGCCTTATTTTAGCCTAATTTCGGTGTTTTTATCATAAATGACCCGGAAACAGCGATTCGATTTTGTTATTGCCTGGTTCAGTAAACATGCCCCTGAAGCTGAAACTGAACTCTTATTTGACAATCCTTTTCAATTACTGGTTTCTGTAATTTTATCTGCACAGTGCACCGATAAACGGGTAAATCTTACAACCCCCGCGTTTTTCGCCCATTTTCCAGGACCCGGATCTCTTGCGAAAGCACATTTTGACGAGGTTTTTCCTTTTATCAGATCTATCTCATACCCAAATAATAAGACGAAACACCTGATCGGCATGGCTAACATGCTGGTAAAGGACTTTAAGGGCGAAGTGCCTTTAACAGTGGAAGAACTGATGAAACTTCCCGGCGTTGGGAGAAAAACAGCCAATGTAATAACATCCGTCATTGACAAACAACCTAATATGGCTGTCGACACGCATGTATTTCGCGTTTCAGCGCGGATAGGTTTAACGATCCGGGCCAAAACACCATTCGCAGCAGAAAAACAACTTGTTCAAAACCTGCCAATAGAACTCATTCATAAAGCCCACCACTGGCTGATACTTCACGGCCGTTATATTTGTGTTGCCCGCAATCCAAAATGCGAAATATGTGGATTGAAACCCTGTTGTAAATATTTTCAAAGTCTAAAGTCAAAACATGAGCCTAAAGCCCAAAGCCTAAAGCCGAAAACCAATACAAAAGCCTAAAAATCTTTTTAATTGTAGGCTATGCCTGCTGGCCACAGGCAGGGATTAATAATTATGAATTCCATTCTCACACTCCTATACTCTTATATTCTTATACTAGTTTTAGGCTTTAGGCTTTAAGCTTTAGGCTCAAGAGATGGATTACCGAACCAAATACAGGAGTTTCATTAACAGCTACTATCTCAGTGAAGGTATTCGCATCACCGCGGGACTTACGCTGCCCACGATTATCGGCACTTATCTGCATCATGAAAATATCGGAATAAAAATGTCGATAGGTGCGATTTGTTTATCCATTGTTGATAGTGCCGGACCGGTAACGCATCGTAAAAATGCAATGCTGGTATGTAATGCAGTAATTTTTATAGCTTCTTTACTAACCGGATTCGCTGTTGGATCTGGATTGGCAACCGGGCTACTCATCGCAATTTTTTGTTTTCTTTTCTCCATGATAGGAGTATACGGAACAAGGGCCGGATCCATCGGTCTGGCAGGTCTGTTCGTTATGGTATTGAATCTTTCCCAACGCAGCAACGTAGAGATCACGCTCTTGAACGCAGTATTTATTCTTTGCGGTGGAATGTGGTATATGCTGCTCAGTCTCTCATTATATAGTTTTCGCCCGTACAAAGTAACCCAACAGGCACTGGGTAATCTTATTCAATCGGCAGGTTCATATATGTTATCGCGAACTGCATTCTATAACAAGGATCCGGACTATGATGCCATTTATTCAGATCTTCTGGAAAAACAAGCTGAAATTAATGATAAACAAAACCTGGTGCGGGAGCTGCTTTACAAAAGCCGCAATATTGTAAAGGAGTCGACCAATACAGGTAGGATCACACTACTGATATTTATTGACGTCAACGATCTTTTAGAACGGATAATGAGCCTCCAGCTTCATCATAAAATATTTCACCAGTACTTCGACGACTCAGGTATTCTCGGGAAATTCAGAATCTTTCTCATGCTGCTTGCCGACGAATTGAATGAAACAGGTATTGCCCTCATGAGTGGAAAGTCATACGCCTCGAACGACAGACTGGAAAAATCATTCTCAGTTTTAAAAGAAGAATTTGAAGTATTCAGGTCGAAGGAAATATCACAGGATAATCTCGAAGGATTTATAGGACTCCGCGCCCTCATTAATTCCATAGAAGATTTTGTTTCCCGTATTCATACCATTCAACAGTATACCGGGTACGATTTGAAGGATATAAAAAAAGACAGTCGCATACAGAACTATGATCAATTTGTTTCACACCAGGATATAGATGGTAAAGTGCTTCTGGAAAATTTCAACTGGAAATCCAACACGTTTCGCCACGCACTTCGCGTTTCATTTGCAACTACGATTGGATTTATTATTTCAGAATTTTTTCCGTTCGGTCATGGATACTGGATATTACTGACCATCATTGTTATTTTAAAACCGGCGTATAGTATTACAAAAAGAAGAAACCGCGACAGGTTACTCGGCACGCTTGTGGGTGCGGGGATAGGCGTGATTATATTGATTTTGGTGAAAGACAGGCAAATTTTAATTGGCTGTATGATCATCCTGATGATCCTTGCGTATAGTTTTATGAGAACCAGATATCTGCTGTTTGTAACACTGATGACTCCCTATGTTCTGATCGTGTTATATATATTAAACCCCGTTCATTTTAATGAATTGATTTTGGACAGAATCATTGACACGGTTATCGGCTCGGGTATTGCGCTGCTCGCGAATATCCTTTTTTCACCGGAATGGGCTTACCAGCAGTTTGCAGAATATCTCCAGAAGATGCTGGATGCGAATAAAAATTATTTCGCAGATGTGAGTTCTTTTTTTGTTGGAAAACCTGTGGCCATAAATTCGTATAAGTTGTCGCGCAAGGAAGCTTATGTAGCGTTGGCGAATTTGTCTGATGCGTTAAACAGAATGATTGCGGAACCAAAAAGCAAACAAAAAAATGCGGAGGTTTATCATGAGCTTGTAGTTTTGAACTATATGATGTCGACACATATTGCTACGCTGGCCGGTTTCGGCATTGGGCCAATCACACCGGAGCCTGATACGGCCTATCTTCAGGCAGCTAATTCCATAATTAGCAATCTCACTCAGGCCAGGGAGGATTTGCAGGGAACAAATAAATCATTCATCCCGCTTTCCGGAGGAAAAACGCAGGGAACAGATAAATCATTCATGCCGCTTTCCGGAGGAAAAACGCAGGGAACAGATAAATCATTCATCCCGCTTTCCGGAGGAAAAACGCAGGGAACAACGGGTAACATTATTAATCATCCGGAGAATATGGAATCGAAGGAACCGGTCGATCAGGGAGTATTGAGTCACATGAATGAAAAAATCGACGAAATGGTCCAGGTTCAGAAAAAGGAACTTCAGCAGGGAATTAGTTCGGGCGAGTTAAAAACCAATCTCTCTGTAGTGAAATCAATCAACGACCAGTTTAACTTTATCCTGAAAATTTCAGGCGATCTCTTAAATATCATAATGAAATCGAAATTAACCTGATTGTATTTTTATTGAGTTATATTTTTGAGCATGGAAATAATTCAATCAATTAAAGATTGGGCAACCGGTTTTTTTAATCTGGATGACATAATACGTATAATCCATACAGGAGATTATGCTTCTCTGAGAACCCTTCACGGAGTATTGTCGGTTGTTGGTCCGATTTTACCGATTTTCCTTGTGCTCGAATTTTTGATTGCCTGTTTGTACAGGAAGTTTAAAGTGATTGACTATAAAATCCCCTTTTTTTCCTACCTGCTCAATGCGTTCATCGGTAGATTTCTGTCCATAGCAGCGGTTACCTACATCATTGGATTATTTTCTTCTCACGCAATATTCAAATCCGGGTTTACCTGGTATTGGTTTATTTACGGTTACATTATTTGGGAACTGGGTCATTTTGTATACCATTACCTGGCACATAAAATAAGATTATTCTGGTGTCTTCACAGTACACATCATGCACCCGAAACGATGAACCTGTCTATATCATTTGCGCATTTTTTTCTGGAAGCACCCTACGCTGATGTTATCCGGACCAGCACCTGTATTTTGCTGGGAGTAAGTCCCGAGCTGCTTTTCCTGATCATGTTTATCGACGGATTCTGGGGTGGTTTTATTCATATAGGTGAAACCCTTGGCAGGAAAGCGCGCTGTGGCCCATTATTTAATTATATCCTTACTCCATCTCATCACCGGGTTCATCATGGAAGAAATCCTTTATACATAGACACAAATTTTTGTAACCTGCTGAATATCTGGGATCGGGTATTCAAAACCTATCAGCCGGAATACGATCATATACCTGTTGAATATGGCATAAGGAGACCTATGAAAAAAAATAGTTTTATGGATGCCTATTTCGGCGAAATCGTATTGCTTGCCAAAGACGTTGCAAAAGCTCCGGGTATAAAAAATAAGTTTCTGTACCTGATAATGCCTCCCGGCTGGAGTCATACGGGAGAACACAAAACTGCGCAGTTTGATCAGAAGATCTGCACTAAACGCGGAAAACCAAACTTCATAATGTGGCAAATATGAGATTGTGGAAAAGAGAGAATGTGAAAAAGAAATGAATAATGGTTATCGGTCATCGGTCATCGGTCCATCGGTCATCGGTCATCGGTCATCGGTCATCGGTCATCGGTCAACGGTCACCGTCACCGTCAATCTCAAACATTCGGTACCGGATGTTCAGCCTCCTCAATCATATCCCGCATTTTCTGCACCAGTTCATGACGCGTAAAAGGAATACCCATGATTTTATTATATCCGACAGCATCTACAAAATACTGATCACGGATGATTTTGATAAGCTGCCCATTGTTGAGTTCAGGAATCAGAATCTGTTCGAAATTTTCGATGATATGTCCGAGATTTTTGGGGAACGGTCTCACATAACGGAGATGCGCATGCGAAACAGACAGGCCTTCTTTTTGTAAATCTGCTACGGCGGTTTTAATGGAACCATAAGTAGATCCCCACCCCAGTACCAGCAGTTTGCCTTTCTCCGGACCACTGTCCAGCTTTTGATGAGGTATATAGTCGGCAATCTTGTCAACTTTTTCCTGACGGAGTTTTACCATCAACTGATGATTCTCCGGATCATAACTTACGTTTCCGGTAATATGTTGTTTTTCCAGACCACCTATTCTGTGTTCCAGTCCCGGTGTACCCGGAATTGCCCAGGGTCTCACACCTTTTTCATCACGCAGATAGGGCTGAAGTTTTTCTTCCCCATGGCCCAGCTCCGTTTTGAATTTTACTTCAATGGGATGCAGATGTTCCGCGTCGGGAAATTTCCAGGGCTCGGATCCGTTTGCTATATATCCGTCGCTTAAAAGAATTACCGGAGTCATATGTTGCACTGCAATGCGAACCGCTTCATAGGCTACGTCAAAACAATCACTCGGCATGGAAGCAGATATTATGGGAATAGGACTCTCTCCATTTCTTCCATAGTACGCCTGCATCAGATCACTCTGTTCTGTTTTTGTAGGAAGACCGGTAGAAGGACCACCCCGTTGAATGTCACAGATCACCAATGGAATCTCCAGCATCATGGCCAGACCCATCGCCTCGGATTTTAACGCCATACCAGGTCCCGACGTGGAAGTAATACCCAACGATCCGCCATAACTGGCACCAATAGCCGCAGTTATGCCTGCAATTTCATCCTCCGCCTGAAAAGTGCGCACACCAAAAGCCTTGTGTCTGCTGAGTTCATGCAAAATATCAGAGGCGGGAGTAATGGGATAAGTTCCAAGGAATATGGGAAGCCCGCTTTTTTCTGAAGCTGCAATAAGACCATAAGCGAGTGCCTGATTCCCCATAATAGAACGATAAGTACCGGGATGCAGTTTTGCTTTGGCAACTGTGTATGTTGTTGTAAATGCTTCTGTCGTATCACCGTAATTAAATCCGGCTTTCAATGCCCGCACATTACTTTCAAGTATCTCAGCTTTTTTACCAAATTTTTCTGTGAGAAATCTCACGGTACTATCCACATCACGGTTATACATCCAGTATAGTAAGCCCAGTACGAACATGTTTTTTGCACGATCGCGTTCCTTGGTGCCCAATGGAATGTCTTTTAGCGCTTCACGGGTAAGCTTTGTTACATCTACACGGATCAGTTCATAATTGTGAAGACTATTATCTTCCAGAGGATTAATGCCTTCCGGATAATTCGCAAGACGAAGATTCTTGGCGTCAAATCCTTCAACGTTGGCAATAATGCGGCCGCCCTTTTTAAGGCTTTTCAGATTGGTCTTCAATGCCGCAGCGTTCATCGCTACCAGCACATCACAATCATCCCCCGGAGTAAAAATATGATCGCTGGAAAAATGTAATTGAAAACCACTCACGCCTGGTAAGGTTCCCTGCGGTGCGCGAATCTCGGCTGGGAAATCCGGAAAGGTAGCCAGGTCAATACCCAACAATGCTGTATTGTTGGTAAACTGACTTCCAGTGAGTTGCATACCATCCCCGGAATCTCCGGCAAACTTGATCACCACATCTCTTAAAATCTTCTCGGTAGGCTTGGCTGACATAGCCGGCAAAGATAACGTTTAAAGCTTAAAGCGTAACGCTTAACGCGTAATGCGGAACGCTTAACGCGTAACGCGCAATGCGGGACGCATAACCCGTAAAACGAGTGAACTCAGACTTGTTAGTAAAACTTTAACTTCTCTATTGAATTCCTGAACCAATCCGCGTTAAGCGTTACGCGTTACGCGTTAAGCGTTAGATTATTCCGATCTCAGACTCTGCACCGGATTAATCACCGCGGCGCGAATGGCACGGTAACTAACTGTTGCGAGGGCTACTGTGATCGAAACGAATGCCCCAATTACAAAGATCCACCAGCTGATGGGTATCCGGAATGCATAGTCCTGAAGCCAGTTATGCATAAAATACCAGGCAATGGGGGAAGCGATCAGAAATGCAATTGTTATAAGAACGACAAATTCTTTTGAGAATAAATAAACTATGCTGCCGATCGAAGCGCCAAGTACTTTTCGGATGCCAACTTCTTTTATACGCTGGGCAGCCATGTAAGATGCGAGTCCGTATAATCCGAGGCATCCCAGAAATATAGCAATGGCAGCAAATATTTTATACATGTGAGCCAGTTGACTTTCCTGTTTGTAAAAATTGGCAACCGATTCATCCATGAACTGATATTCGAATACATAATTCGGGAATGTTTTATTCCATAAGTTCTCAATGTTTTTTATTGCTTCAAGACTTTGACCGGAGCTCAGTTTTACTCCGACGTGCTGATAATACCGTTTTTTTGGAGCGAATAAAACACGGGAATATTTGTCTTTAAAACCGGTGGAATTGAAATTCTTCACCACACCAACAATCGGACCCACTACGTCATGAATATCGATTTTCTTATTGATGACATCTTCAGGATTCTTCGCGTTTAATTCCGATAGCATTCTTTCATTGATCAACACTTCATGCGCTGTATCAGAGCTGAAATTTCTCCCTGTAACGAGCGTTAGCCCGTAAGTCTTCAAATAACCTGGATCTACAAATTTCATAATGGAATATTGCTGATTATATTTCACATCATTACCATATTTAAAATCGTACCAGTTGTTATCGTCCGTTGCAGGTGGCGCGGAATTGAAACTTACATTTTTAACACCCGGAATCGCATAAAGACTTGCCCGCAAATAGTCCATCTTGGCATTCGATGCACTGTCACCCGGAAATGTAATATCTGCAATATTGTCTTTATCGAATCCCATAGACTGTTTGTCGAAATAGTTCATTTGCAGAATCATGATGATAGTGCAAATAATCAGACCCTGTGCAATAACAAATTGAAAAACAACCAGGCTGCGTCGCAGAGAAATTCCTTTATTACTTTTTATACTTAGTCTGCTTTTCAAAGCTTCGATCGGATTGAAACCAGATAGTAAAACAGATGGATAAAATCCGGCCAGTATAGTGACTGCCACTATAAGCGATAAGAAAAAGAGGATCATTTCCCTGCTGTACATAACGCTCAACGATAATGGCATGTCCAGAATTCTGCCAACGCGGGGTATCGCGAAAGCGGCTATAATGATCGCAAAAACAATAGAGATAAGGACCAGTAAGAATGTTTCAGTCAGAAATTGCCACCTAAGTTGCCACTTCCCGGAGCCAAGTACTTTTCTGACACCCACTTCCTTTGCACGGTTAACCGCCTGTGCGGTTGCAAGATTGATGAAATTAACGCAGGCAATAATGAGTATAAAAGCTGCGATCATCCACAAAATTCTCAGAGATGATTTTGCAATCGTCCTTCCGAGGAAATTCTGTGTATGACTGTGCGCATCATAATAGTGGATTTCACTCAGCGACTGCACAACAATTTCATCCTTGTCATCCGCTGGTCTGTATTTAATAAATTCTTTCCGGAGTCTGGGATCAAAAGTGGCAGCGGTTGCTCCTTGCGGGAGCATCAGATACATATCATGACTATCCGAAGAACTTCCCCAATCAGTATTCTTTTCCAACCCCAGCACTGAGTAGGGTAAAACAATCTTGAATTGGAAATCTGTATTGGGAGGAACATTTGCAAGGATGCCCGTTACTTTCACCAGCAGTTGATTATCTATTTTAATGGTTTTGCCCAATGCATTTTTCCAGTCCCCAAAATATTTTTCAGCGATTTCCTTTGTAAGAACCGCAGAGTTCTTGTCTGATAACGAACTTACAGGGCTGCCCGCCAGCCATTTGAAATCAAACATGTCGAAGAATTCCGGTTCCACGGCAAACATCCCTTTTTTCTCCTTGAATTTCTTTTCCACTTTTCCATTCTGATCCATTACCAAAACCTGATCATCACCAAATGAATAAATACCTGAAGATTTTTTGACATCCGGAAAATCTTTTTTTATAACAGTGGGTAAGGGAAACGGAGCCGCCGCTCCATAAAATATTCCATTCTCTCCGGGATGATGATATTCCATCAACACTCTATATAAACGGTCTTTATTTTTATGAAAATCATCAAAACTTGTTTCAAAACGAATGATCACCGCGATCAGGATGCACACCGCTATTCCAGCTGCAAGTCCCGCGATATTAAAAACGCTGTAGTTCTTGTAGCGGAATAAATTCCTGATCGCAGATTTGAATTGATTTAAAAACATTTTCTTATATTTTAATGCATAATATTGTTCGTTGACCGTTGACCGATGACCGATGACCGATGACCGATGACCGATGACCGTATGACCGTAATGATCCCGCATGTGCGGGAACGGATCGATGGTTATCACACTCCCACACTCTCACACTCTCACACTTGCTTTGCCTATTCCGACCTCAAACTCTTTACAGGATTAGCAACAGCAGCTTTCACGGATTTAAAACTTATCGTTATCAGGGTAATCAGAATGATGGATCCTCCGGCAATAATAAATACACCGGTACCAATCGGTATCCGATACGCAAAACTACTGAGCCAGTTATTCATTGCCCACCATACTAATGGAAATGCGATGAGCACCGCAACTAAAACAAGCTTCAGAAAATCTTTCGATAACATCACCAGCAAACTGCCGACAGATGCACCAACGACCTTCCTTATTCCAATTTCTTTTTGCCTACGCTGCGCAGTAAATGCAGCAAGCCCAAATAAACCCAGGCAGGAAATGAGAATCGCAAGTCCTGCAAAATATTTTGAGAGAATGGCTACCCGATTTTCAGATACATACAGGATCTGGTATTCTTCGTCAAGAAATTTGTAATCAAAAGGCAGACCTTTATAAAATGAGGCATATGTTTTCCTGACCTGTTCTATGGTTTGACGCTCCGTTCCGGCTTTTATTTTTACTATCACATTCGGCATTACAGGAAACATCTGGAAAAAGGCGGGTTTTAAAGGCTGATACAAAGATTCGAAATTAAAATCCTTAGCCACTCCGACAATCGTTTTTTCCTCATTCCAAAACTTAACTTTTTTACCTATCGGATCCTTTAGCCCCATAGATGAAATAGCCGATTCATTAAATATGATTTCATTTCGCGCATTTAAATTATCGGAAAAATTTCTTCCTTCTTTTATTTTAATACCTACAGTTTGCAAAAATCCATTTCCTACTTCAAGGTTTGCAAAGTCAATGTCTTTGGTTGGATCTTTTCCGGGCCATTGAAAACCACCAATGCCACCGTGATCGCCAGTGAGATTGTGATAGTGACTTCCCGCAGCGATAACACCTGGAATATTCTTCAGGTCATTTACGAAACTGCCCGCGGAGACTAAAGATGTCGAATCGTTTTCGAGGGGAATGGTGAAGTCAATAATATTGTCCCTGTTATAACCCAGGTTTTTTGTCTGAATATAATTTACCTGCTTGTAAACTATTAGGACGGCGACGATCGCGGTCACCGATAATGTAAATTGGAATATGACCAGGCCCTTACGTATCCATAATTCTCCGATAGAAGTTTTTACATTTCCTTTCAGAATCAATGCGGGCCGAAACCCCGAAATGTAAAGTGCGGGATAACTCCCGGCAATGATTCCCGTAACTAATGCTATGCCAAGTACAGTGAGAATAATTCTTCCACTGAAGTCGAAAACAAGATTTTTCCCGGTTAATGAATTGAATTCCGGAAGCAAAAGATAAATCAATAAAACAGCGAGTAGTACCGACAAAAAACTCATCAATATGGATTCACCAAGATACTGAAGGATCAAAGTGACTCTTCCCGCTCCAACCACTTTCTTAATTCCTACTTCTTTTATTCTTCGTGTCGCATTGGCCGTAGAGAGATTCATGAAGTTTATACAGGCGATCGCGAGTATAAATAAAGCGATCGCTGAGAATAATTTTACGTAAGATATTCTGCCGCCAGCCTGTATACCATCTTTATATTGGCCATAGAGATATCTGTCTGAAAATTTTCTTACGAACAATGTTTTTTTAGAATCCTTCTCCTTCGAATGCATGAAATCTTTGATCTTCGCATTGAACCCGGCAATATTGACTCCCTTCTTCAATAACAGGAAAGTACTGGGATCGCTATTACCCCAATCCTTCATGCCGGGCCTTCTATCAATGAACTGATCAAAATTGAATAACAGGTCGAATTTATCTGAAACATTTGTTGGATTCTTTTCAAAAATGCCTGTTACGAGATATGGACCGTTAAACTCGCTCTGACTCCATTCAATAGTTTTACCAATTATATTTTGTGTTGTATGGAATAATTTTATTGCAAGCTCATCAGAGATCGCAATGGATTGTTTATCCGAGATAAGTCTTTGGTAACCGCCCTGAATAAAATTACAATCGAACATGTTGAAATAATCTTTGCTCACAAACTGGCCCCCGGCTTTAATACGCGTTTCTCCCGATGAAATAATACCAGGTGTTGAAAACCAGGATGCGGGGATTACTGTCGCAGCATATTCAACTTCAGGCATTTCAGTCTTTAGCGAACCAGCCAGCAATCCGGCGGTATAATCCATCGTTGTAATCCCATTCGTCTCTTTCATGTTTTGCATCACCTGATAGAGCCCATCATCTTTTTTATTGTTTTTATCCATTTTCCATTCGTCGCTAACCCATAACCAGATAAAAAGCGCGCAGGTTAAACCGATGGATAACCCCAAAAGGTTCAGGAATGTAAACTGACGGTCCCGTCTGAGATTACGCCAGGCGACTTTGAAGTAATTTCTAATCATAGATTTTGTTGCCGTTGAACCGATGACCGTAACCGATGACCGATAACCGATGACCGATGACCGATGACCGATAACCGATGACCGATAACCGATGACCGATAGACCGATAGACCGATGACCGATGACCGATGACCGCTGGGATGGGATGTACCAAGAAAATGCCAATAAGGTAGATTACTGGAAATCAATTTTTTAGCAGAGTGGAAATAAACGCAACTGTCCGCTAATGAACGCACGTTGCCCATTATTAAAAATCGGTTCCCGCACGTGCGGGATTAACGATTAACGATCAACGATCAACGATCAACGGTTATCGGTCATCGGTTATCGGTCAACGGTTATCGGTTATCGGTCATCGGTCATCGGTCAACGGTCATCGACTATTGCAACGCCCTATATATGTCTTCCATAATATTCGGGCGCACATTTAAACTGGAGAGTTTGCTGCTTTCCTGAGGATTCACGCGATTGGAAAGAAAGATAAAAACGATTTGTTGCGCCGGATCTGCCCATACGCATGTTCCGGTAAATCCCGTATGACCAAAAGTAAGCGGTGAAGCAGAAGCACAGGGATATGGTTCTTTTCGGGTCGCATTGTCCTTTTCAGGTTTGTCGAATCCAAGACCACGACGGCTGATATCGCTATGATAAGCCGAGAAATATTCGATCGTTTCTTTTTTGATGTACCGATGTCCGCCAATCGTTCCGCCATTCATGAGCATCTGCATGATCACGGCAAGATCGTAGGCGTCACTGAATAATCCCGCATGTCCCGACACTTCGCCGAACATTGCAGCACCCGGATCATGAACATCGCCGCGCAGTAATTGCCTGCGAAATGGAACTTCCTGCTCTGTTGGTGCGATGCGGTTAATTGGAAATCGCTGCCTGGGTCTAAATCCCGTAGTGGACAGAGACATCGGCAGATAAAAATTATTATACGCATATTGATCCAGCGACTGGCCGCTCACAGCTTCCACGATTTTACCCATGAATATAAAATCGTTGTCACTGTATACATATTTCCCAACGGGCCCCAGTTTGCTGGTCAGAATTCTTTTATACATGGTATCCTCCCAATCACTTCTTATGTATAAATTTTGAGCAACCCGTATACAATGAAGACTGTCTGCTGTAGATGAATAGACACTTGGCAGTGGCTCTCCTTCCTTATCTTTTGTAAGGGTTTCAGCATAAAAAGGAATAAAATCTTTCAGGCCGGCCTGGTGAAGCATAATATCCCAGATCTTTAATGTATCCTTATCGCTTCCTTTTACCCAGGGAAGATAGTCGCCCAGTGTTTTATTCAGATCGATTTTTCCTTCATCATAAAGTTTCATCACTGAAATCGTGGTGGCACAGACTTTCGTAACCGATGCGAGGTCGTAAATTGTTTCAGGATAAACCGGTTCCTGTTTATTATACTCCATCGTACCAAATGATTTTTCATATACGACCTGACCATTCTTAGCCACGACTACAACACATCCTGGCGCCGCATGCAATTCAATCGCACGTTTACATATCGAATCAATACGCTGAAGTTTAAGCGGATTGAATCCCAATGATTCCGGAGGAACATCAGGAAGAATACCTTTTGAATAAGTAATACCGAATCCTGCTTTGAGTCCATTGCAAACAGAAACAGGAAGATGACCCTTCGCCAGAAATTTTCCGCTTAACCAGTCTGCTGCAACAGACTGCGTGATATCGTTATCATCATAACATTCCATCAATATGGACGCGTCGCATACATATTTCAATGCATATGGATTTCCGAAAACAAAACTGACAGAGCCTGGCTGACGATCCAGTTTTTGTAAAAGTTGCAGAGCAGCGGCGCTGATGCCAAAGTCATGTGCAGGATAACGATTAATATTGTGCAGACCAATTACGATCATGTCGTAACGATTGCGCAGTAATTCATAAGCAGCAGCTGCTTTTACACTATCGAGACCATAATCAAAATAATAAGTATTGGCATGAAAATCATCCCGCATTCTTTTACTGAACGTGTTATCGTTCGTCAAACCAAATCCGATATAGGCAACTCTTGTGGCAGTTGCTCCGGGAAAAGCCCGGTCACTTCTGCGCACCAGTGTGATAGCCTGCTTTGCGATATTGCGATATAAATCGGGAACATCTTTATTTAGGTCTTCAACAAGATGCGCGGTATCTACAGGCTGCCAGTTTGAAAGTCCCAGCTGATATTTCGCAGTCAGAACTTTTTTCACACGAAGATTCAGATCCTTCCATTTTAATTTTCTTTCCTTAATGGCTTTGAATATTTTTTCAATGCTCAACGAAACATCGCCCGGCAGACAAAGCATATCGTTTCCTGCTATCAGAGATTCTACGGCAACATCTCCATCCGGAAAATATTTGCTCACTCCCTTCATTTCAAGTGCATCCGTAAAACTCAGTCCCTTAAATCCCATTTGCTTGCGCAGAAGTGTGGTAACGGTATTATTCGAAATGGAAGTAGCACGATGTTCTCGGGAATCGATCGCGGGCACAAAAAGATGTCCAATCATAACACTTCCGATACCTGCTTCAAATATTTTTTTAAAGGGATAGAGCTCCATTGAATCCAACTGCTGCCGGCTCTTATTTATTACCGGCAGGTCCAGGTGAGAATCGACTGACACATCACCATGCCCCGGGAAATGTTTGGCCGTGGCCAGTACTCCGTTATCCTGTAATCCTTTCATATATTGGATACCGAGTGTCGCAACACGATGCGGATCTTCTCCAAATGAACGATCGTTGATTACCGGATTATCGGGGTTGTTATTCACATCCACTACCGGGGCATAATCCACCTGGATGCCCATGCGTTTTAATTGTGCTGCTACTGTTTGTCCGTATTGATAAATGAGCAACGGATCCTGCACGGCTCCGAGCATCATCTGCCTGGGTAATGCAGCCACGCTGTCCATCCGCATACCCAGTCCATTTTCTGCGTCTATGGAAAACAGAACCGGTGTTTGGGCGATTGACTGAAAGTGATTTATGAATATTGCCTGTTGTTTAGGGCCTCCCTGGAAAAGACAAATGCCGCCTATATCGTACCGCCGCAGATCTGCTTCCACCTGTTGGTCGTAAAATGTGATTTTTCCAGTAGCGCCATCGATGGAAGAGAGACGTACTACAATTAACTGGGCAATTTTCTGACTGTCTGTTAAGGTATTAAATACGGAATCAACCCATTGATTCGGGGGAAGATTTACGTTGTATTGTGCACGAAGGGAAAGTGAAAAAACGAGTAAAAGGCCGGTCAAAACATTTTTCATGTGGGAGATTTACGCTCAACGCTCAACGCTTAATGCTCAACGCGCAATGCGTAAAGCTTATTTTATCTTGTAGGTTTATTAATTGTTGCCATCGGTCAGCTTTCCGCGTTAAGCGTTACGCGTTCCGCGTTCCGCGTTTCCCAAACCTACGAAGTAAAATGAAAATTTTTTCCACTAAATTGCCCGTTAACAAGGCCTTGGAGATGAATGACCTGATCGAACTGTTACCGGATAATATTGCAAACCAGATTGCCGCGGGAGAAGTGATCCAGCGGCCTGCCAGCGCCGTTAAGGAGCTGATGGAAAATGCCATTGATGCAGGCGCCACACAGGTCAGGCTCATCATACAGGATGCGGGTAAATCACTGGTACAGGTAATCGATAACGGCCGTGGAATGAGTGTTACAGATGCCCGTATGTCTTTTGAAAGACATGCTACTTCCAAGATCCGGAATATTGAGGACCTTTTTCGTATTCGCACAATGGGATTTCGCGGAGAGGCGCTCGCCTCCATTGCAGCCGTCGCCCAGGTAGAACTCAAAACAAAAAGACCCGTTGATGAAAGCGGCACTTTCATCGAAATAGAAAACAGTTTTGTAAGAACGCAGGAACCCGTCGCTTTCCCCAACGGAACAAGCATCGCGATGAAAAATCTTTTTTTCAACGTACCTGCAAGAAGGAATTTCCTCAAGAGTAATGCTGCAGAAATGCGCCATATCGTTGATGAATTCATCCGCGTGGCGCTTTCATTTCCGGATATCCGGTTTATTTTAACGGGGAACGGACAGGAAATTTTTCATCTCGAAAAAGGAACACTCAAACAAAGAATCGTACAGATCCTCGGCGTCAACTATACATCCAAACTGGTGTCTGTACAGGAAAATACCGACTATCTGAACATTACAGGTTTTGTGGGAAAGCCTGATATTGCCAAACGCACACGGGGAGATCAGTATTTTTTCGTGAATAATCGTTTTATCCGCAGCGCTTACCTCAATCACGCGGTGATGACGGCTTTTCAGCAAATGATTCCGGGTGACAGTTTTCCATTGTATGTGTTGTTTATTGAAATTGATCCTTCGCGCGTCGATATCAACGTACACCCCACCAAGCAGGAAATAAAATTTGAAGACGAGAAAATCGTATATGCATTTGTTCAGGCAGCTGTAAAACATTCGCTGGCACAGTTTAGTATAACACCCAGCCTGGATTTCGATCTTGATCCTGCCATCCAGCAACTGGATGCCATCAATAAACCTTTTTCCGACGAAATAAAAACCGACACCGAATCTTCCAGTCTTTTTAAAACATTTACCAGAAAAAATCAGGCACATTTTATTGAGCCCGCTTCAAACAGTGATCTGCTTCACTGGAGAAACCGTGAAATGGAAGATCAGAATTTTGCGAGTTCAATCGCCGGTACAGAAAACTCTAATCCGTCAGGTATTTTAGAAACTGATAAAACAAATCGACAACCAGGAAACGATTCGTCTTTTCAGCAATCAGAAAACGATTCATCCTTTCAATCTCTCTACGCACGCTTTAGGTCTGATCCTCTTTTTCGGGATGAACAAATGCGACTTACCCAGTTGCAGAACAGTTATATTATTTGTGAAACCAATGGCGGTTTTTTGTTGATACATCAGCAGGCTGCTCATGAACGTGTTTTGTATGAAAAATTCATGCTGGCACTCAGTGGGAAACCACTGTCTTCCCAACCAGAGTTATTCCCGGTTACTTTGACTCTTTCTACTTCTGATGCTGTTTTACTACAGGAGCTTCTGCCGGGTTTACATGCGCTGGGTTATATTATTGAACCATTCGGGAAAGATAGTTTTATCATTCAGGGTTCGCCTGCCGGTCAGGCAGACGGCAATGGGAAAAAAGTGATTGAAAATTTGCTTGAGCATTGCAAACATTCCGGCAACGAAAAAATTGATTCCATTCAGGAAAAAATGATCCGCTCCCTCGCATGGCAACAAGCTGTTAAAACAGGTACAGTCCTCTCTGAAACCGAAATGCGTTCCCTTACAGAAGACCTCTTCCGCTGTCTGCAGCCAAATACTTCTCCCAACGGCAAACCCGTGTTCGTTGATTTTAAAAAGGAATATCTGGAGAAAGTTTTTGGCCGTAAGTCCTAGAATGGAAAGCCTAAAGCCTAAATTAGTTATCCACGCTTTTTCAGAATTTTCTCAACTATGAAATACCTGCAAAAAAGGGTTTAAACACGGTAGTTTCTTCTCTCATTTAGCCTACTTTAATTCATTCTAAAAAAACTTTCCAAAATATTCATGTTTAGTTTGAACTAAACTTATTTTATGACTAAATTTGCAATTAGGGTAGTCGAGGAGATTAAGGCGAGGGAAGTCGTTATGCAACTTTGTATTTACGGTATTGGTCAACTTGATTTATTTGAGAAACAACTTTCCGGAACAACCTACAAGAGTGAATATAAGAGTTTAGTATCATTTATTCAGCATTTCGCCAATGGTGGTGAACCGGGAAGGAAAGTAAAATATTTAAAAGGGAATGACGGTCCAACCGAATTTGAATTTATAAGCAAGCACCTGAGAATATATGCAATACAACGTCCCGGTAGAAAGCTCATTATTTTTGCCGGGTTTAAAAAAGCGTCAGATAGCTGGGACAATATTGCTGTTTTCAGATCGATAAAAAAGGAATATTTAAGTGCTTCAAATCAAAAAAAATGAAAAGAGAAAGTCTGTTAAAAAGCAGAGAATACGTGATCTCTCAAATTCAATTGAATTTGTTGAATCTCATAGGAGAGTACAAAAAAAATAAGAACCTCAAGGATTATCAATTGGCAGAGGAACTTGGAGTTTCAAAAGGGTACATCTCGCAAATTTTACACGCTACGTTCGACCATAAAATAAGCAAAGTCGCGGATCTGGCTTTGGCATGTAATGTAATGCCGCTGATTTATTTCGTTGATATGGATAAATTCGTAAAGGATGATGCCAGAGACAAGGAATATGTCCTGGTTCCGGTTTCAAGGCGTAAAAACCTAACAAAAATAAAAAAAAAGAATAATCAATCTAAATCTACTTAGTATCGGGAAAGACCATTTCTACAATTGGCTATAAAAATTTTATACTTTTTTCAAAATATTATTTATCCTTTAATTGCTCTTCCTCAAATATTCAACATAAGTTTCCACAGCATGTCTTACCGCAGAACCGCTGCCCATGTGATTGTTCACGAGAATTGAAAATTCGAGCAGGTGATTATTTTTTGTATAGATATATCCACTGAGGCATAAAACATTGTTTAGTGAACCCGTTTTAGCAAACACATATCCACTATCGGTTCGGTAATAATTTTTCAGGGTTCCCTTACCACCGGTAGGCAGAATTCGTTTCATCCGGTCCATCCCGAATTCATTCTTGAATTTGATAAGCAGGCTCACAAAATCCTGTGGAGTAAATAAATTGAACCGGCTAAGCCCGCTGCCATCGACCCAGGAAGGTTTCTGTGGAAGGTCTGCCAGCGGTCCGTTTAAAAGCACGGTGGTAATGGAATCATCCTTCATGGTATACAACTGCTTTTCGCTCACCATCAGCAGAGTCTGTTCCGCAAAAAAATTATCACTATTGTACATCATCGGAACATACACCGAATCTGCGGGTCTGGAATAAATCGTACCGAAACTGATATCGGGGTGTTCAGGAACAGAACCCTCCGGTTGAACTTTCCACCCGCCCGTCATAGGCGTATTGGTTCTGTTTCGGCTAAAGACCATCTTACCCAGCGTATCACTAAGCAATTCGGCAGCCGACTGCAAATCATTTGTAATAAACGGGACATCCTGCTTGATGTCCGGTTCAATTCCCGGGTGGATGATGAAAACATTTGAATCCATCAGGCGCTTTACCCGGAATGTTTTGGGCAGACTGTCATTACTATACCTGACTTTCCAGGGAATCTCCGGTAAACTGGAAACAGAAACGGTAAGTCCGAAAGCCGGATCAGTTTTATTCTCTGATTTCTGCTGGGTCCACCGGATAAAATTTCCATATATCGGAAACGGGCTGCGTTCAATGGCATAATCGTCATTGTAATCATCCCAGGCCCATCCCGGTCCCCAGGGCGTTTCATGCCATTGATTTGCGTGACAGATCAGGTAAATTTTCTTATCCGTCTTTTTCAGGAAATCAAATACCGGCTGTGATTGAAAATCGGGATGTAAAAACGTAGGGTCACCCATGGCAAATACAAACAGGGCAGTATCAACCTGGCTATAACTAATCCCTTCAATGGAATCCCCCAGGTATTTCATACCTGCATACAGGGAAAATAATTTCGTATTACTCGCCGGGATAAAATATTTATCACTCTGGTAGCTGGCGATTTCTTTTTTGGATGAATCGTCGTATACATATACGCCAACATGCGCCGTGCTCATTTCTTTAACACTGAGCATCTGCTGCAATTGCGGACTCAACGGAGATTGGCCTTTTGCATACGCAAACAACAGGGAGATCGAGAGGCTTAAAGCGAAAGGCTTGAGGCTTAAAGCGAAAGGCTTAAGGCGGAAGGCGTAAGGCTGAAGGCTGAAGGCGTAAGGCTGAAGGCTGAAGGCGTAAAGCTTAAGGCGATTATTAATTATCAATTATGAAATATTAGTTCTCAAAAATAAAAGTAATTCCTATACTCACATACTATACTCCCATACCCCCATACTCCCATACTCCCATACTCCCATACTCCCATACTCCCATACTCCCATACTTGTTCTTCATCTTTCCTGAGCTCTTAACCAACGCTCCGGCACTTCATTACTGCTGGCCTGAAGATAATCCTGGTATGAACAGGCAATATATTTTTGATCAGGAAGCTGCATCCACCAGCGGTTGGTTTTTTTACTTTGAAGAAAAACCGTCTCGACTTCTGCAAATGCCGTATGATACTCCACGAAATATTCTTTATCGTTGAGACTTGCTTCGCGCTGGCCCTTGAATCTGCCGTCAATAGCATACCAGATCATCTGTGCTATTTGTTTGGCCGTTAGTTCGTGTTCGTCGTTCTCGGGAATATATCCATAGATACCAATACTGCTGATATTAGGACTCAGTCCGGCAAAACGCAAAATAGCGCAGGCTTCTTCTCCTGAAAGTCCGTTTGGCGACAAACTATTCGAAGGCGCATAGGCATGGGCGATAGAACAAACGTCGAAGCTCAGCATATTTGAATTTCGCAGCACAGGCTCCATCTCGTCGATGATTTCTTTAACCCTTCCTACCCTGAAACAATCGAACCGGAGCTTGTCCATGGTCTCGAGCATTCTCGGATGTACAAAAAAACTCTGGAACCCGATATGATTGTAGTGATGGATGAAATTGGGTTCGTCCGTTAAGAGCTCCATCAGAAAATTTTCGCTCTTGAGGGTGGAATCAATATTAATATCAATCAGGGCGTCGACACAGGTTACTTCGATGAGTTTTTTTCTGCTCACATAACTCTGGTATTGCGCAAGAGTGAGGTCGTGCGAGCCCCCCAGGATGATAACTGTTTTTCCCAGACCAATCAATTCATTCATCACCGACCGGAGTGCGGCATAGGTATCCAGAAGTCCGGCGCCCATTTTTATATTTCCCACGTCTACAATACGTATGTCACTATGCCAGTGATAGAGCTGATAAAACTGACGGCGAATGGTATCGGGCCCGTTGAGAAGTGCTCTCGAACGCCGGGCACCCCGTTCCTCGCGGCAGCCAACCAATACCAGGTCGGCCTGGAGGAGGTCGGGAAATTCTTCTTCATAAATCTGGATCAGTTTTCCAACCTGTCCATCTTTATATTCTTCATCATTGGATATCTCCCGGATGTTCACGGGGTCGAGGTAGTCAAGGATATGCAGACTGTACAACATGTACAAAGATTTGAAAACAAACTTACACTTGTTTTTCCTTTTATCTTTGCGCCATGGAAGAATTACTGGAAAAACTGAATAGTTACCGGAAAGAAATAGACGACACAAAAATCAATGGTGCGGAAGCGGCTGAAGCTTATCGTATCCGATTTCTCGGAACCAAGGGTATTGTGAAAAATCTTTTCCAGGAAATAAAAAACGTTCCGGCAGAAAAGAAAAAAGAATTCGGTCAGATCCTCAATGAATTCAAACAGCACGCAGAATCCAAATACGAATCTTCAAAAGAATCGGTCATCGGTCATCGGTCATCGGTCATCGAACAGGACTGGTCTCTCCCCGGCGATCCCATTCCTGTCGGCACGCGTCATCCGATCAGCATTGTAAGAAATCGTATCATTCATATATTCGGCCGTCTCGGATTTTCAGTAGCTGAGGGCCCTGAGATTGAAGATGACTGGCATAATTTCACATCACTGAATCTGCCGGAAGATCATCCTGCCAGAGATATGCAGGATACTTTTTATTTACACAGGAACCCGGACTGGCTGCTGCGTACGCATACCAGCAATGTGCAGGCAAGGGTGATGGAAAAACAAAAACCACCGATCCGGATTATTTGTCCGGGCAGGGTATATAGAAATGAAACGGTGAGTGCCAGGGCGCATAATTTTTTTAATCAGTGTGAAGGTTTATATGTGGATGAAAATGTTTCTTTCGCAGACCTGAAGCAGACATTATATTTTTTCGTTCAGGAAATGTTTGGCAAGACAGTAAAAATCCGTTTTCGTCCGTCTTATTTTCCATTTACAGAACCCAGTGCAGAGATGGATATCAGCTGCCTGATCTGCGGCGGCAGCGGATGTAATGTTTGCAAACATACCGGCTGGGTTGAGATCCTCGGCAGTGGAATGGTGCATCCCAAAGTATTACAGAACTTCAATATCGATCCCAATAAATATACGGGCTTTGCTTTCGGAATGGGCGTTGAAAGAATCTGCCAGTTGAAATACCGGATCAACGACCTTCGGCTCTATTCACAAAATGATATTCGTTTCCTCAGACAATTTGTTTCAGCCATTTAAAGAACGGAACTATGATTCTTGCCGTTCTTGCCAATGACCTGCAGAAGAAGGAACTCGCAGTTTCTGCTTTCTTTCGGAAACACGAAGTGATTTATTCGGAAAACAATTCTCTATGGACTCATCACGCAGCCGACGTTTATATTGATCTGGAATTCCTGCCTTCAAAAGAAAAAATCGAACAACTGGAAAAACTCCTGCCAAAACCGGTATTGGTAAATTCGGTTATCGAAACACTATCTGAAATTCACCCGGACTTTATCCGGGTCAACGGTTGGCCGGGGTTTTTGAAAGGAAATCTTCTCGAAGCGGCTGCGAAAAAAGAAAAACAGGAAATGGCAACAAAACTTTTCGGTGATCAGATCGTGTTCGTGAAAGACGAACCAGGATTTGTATCTGCAAGGGTAGTGTCGATGATTATTAATGAAGCTTATTTTACCTGGGATGCGGGCATCAGTACAAAAGAAGAAATTGATATCGCTATGAAATTGGGAACAGGATATCCTTATGGACCGTTTGAATGGGGAGAGAAGATTGGAATAGATCGGGTTGCGAGATTGCTGCAGAAACTTTCAAGAGAAAATGCTTTATATGAGTTGGCTTCGTCACTTAATAATGTGGTGAATGTGAAATTGTAAAAATGAGGGAAATAGGGAATGGAATGAGAAAATGATCGTCAACGGTCAACAGTCATCGGTCATCGGTCATCGGTCATCGGTCAACAGTCATCGGTCAATCCCGCACATGCGGGATCAACGAAAAAGAATGATACTACTAATAGATACGTCCCAGGAAACAGGAACAGTTGCTCTCTCGAAAGAGGGAAAGGTTTTATTTTCAGAAGAGAATAAAATCGCAAAAGAACATGCTGTTTGGTTGCATACAGCCGTTAAAAGAATAATTGCTGATGCCAAAATTACCCTTCGCGACCTGGAAGCAATAGCTGTTATAGCCGGCCCGGGCTCCTATACCGGACTCCGCGTTGGAATGGCGGCAGCCAAGGGATTTTGTTATGCGTTAAAAGTGCCACTGATCACCCAAAATACGCTGCTCGTGATGGCAGAATCTGTTCGAAGTTTAGCGGAAGAAAAAGGAGCAATGATCTGCCCTATGATCGATGCGCGGAGGGATGAAGTGTTTACTGCGTTGTATTCTACGGTCATCGGTCATCGGTCATCGGTCAACGACTTAATCGAGGTCTTACCCCCTCAGGCATTGATATTAGATAAAAACTCATTTGAAATGAATCTTTCGCAGGGATCCATTATTTTTTTCGGAACCGGCGCTGAAAAATGGGGAAAAATCAACACTTCTCCCAATGCGATTTTTGAATCACAACCAAATACATTACAGGCTTTTGCAGATCTTGTCTACCGGGACTTTCTTGGCCGGAAATGGGCAGATACCATATATTCTGAGCCAGTTTATTTGAAAGAATTCTTCACTTATTGAGAAAATATTCTATATTACGATTTCTTTACAAAATCTGCTTGTTATACGAGATTTGCTTTAATCCAGTCCCCTTAATTTTTTGTGAACCTTCAACCTTTCGAACTGTATGAGCGGTACAAGCAGTAACTATTGGATGATCCTCAACGCCGAGGCTGGGGAGGACACCGCGGTAAAAGTCGATTTTATAAACCTGAAAAAGGCAGCCATGATCCTCCGGGCGCTTAATCATAAGCTCCGACAGCAGATCGTTCGCATCCTGGATGAGCATAAAAAGCTGACAGTCACAGAATTATATATCCACCTGCGCCTCGAGCAGTCGGTGGCATCCCAGCATCTTGCCATTCTCAGGCGTGCCGGCATTGTAAAAACCGAACGCGATGGGAAGTTCATCCATTATACCATCAATCCCGATCGGATAGGTGATATTATGAAAACAGTTCATTTGTTATTAGCCTAAGCAGTAATGCTGGGTTATGAATTATGGGTTATGGGTTATGGGTTTTTCATCAACCATAACCCATAATCCATAACTCATAACCATTTAAGTTTTACGCGTAAAACGGTAACTTTACATCATGTATATCCAACAACTATACACCGGATGCCTGAGTGAAGCGGCTTACTATATTGAAAGTGAGGGGGAAGCTGCAATCATAGATCCCCTTCGGGATATCGAGGAATATCTGGTGTTGGCCAAGGAACGTAAAGCCACTATTAAATATATTTTCGAGACTCATTTCCACGCCGATTTTGTGAGCGGACATCTGGATCTGGCCCAGGCATCAGGCGCACCCATCGTTTATGGCCCTGAAACAGAAACTTCTTTTCCCATCTACCGGGCTAAGGACGGGGAGATTTTCAAACTCGGTAAACTGACTATTGAAGTATTACATACTCCCGGACATACCATCGAATCTTCCTGTTATCTCCTGCGTGAGGCTAACGGAAATCCCTATGCGATTTTTACAGGCGACACATTGTTTGTAGGCGACGTAGGCAGACCGGATCTCAGCAGTGGTAATATGACCCGGGAAGAACTGGCGTCTTTATTATTTGATTCATTGCAGACAAAAATTAAAACACTTCCTGACGATATATTGATTTATCCGGCGCACGGTGCCGGCAGCAGCTGTGGAAAAAATATTGGAAGCGAAACATACAGCACCCTTGGAGAAGAAAAGAAATCAAATTATGCATTACGTGCCGAATCAAAAGATGATTTCATAAAAGCAGTAACTGAAGGGCTCAATGCCCCTCCCCAATATTTTGCCGTCAATGCGCGCATCAACAAAGAAGGATATGAAAGTCTTGATGGAGTGATGGAAAACGGATTGAAAGCGTTGTCAATTGAGGAATTTAAAAAACTGATATCCGACGACGATACGATATGTCTTGATACCCGCCCGTCAATAGAATTTACGGAAGGGTATGTGCCCGGTTCCATCAGCATTGGCCTTGATGGAAGATTTGCAGAATGGGCAGGAAGTCTTCTGCCTTTCGATAAACCCATCGTACTTGTTACGGCTCCCGGTAAAGAAAAAGAAAGTCTGGTCAGACTGGCACGTGTTGGATTTTCGCAGATGTGTGGTTATCTCGATGGCGGATTTGAAAAATGGAAATCTGCAGGGGAACGAATTGATCTCGTCGTAAATATTGACGCGGATGAATTTGCGATGGATCTTCCTTTCGATCCAAAACTGAAAGTGGTGGATGTGCGAAGAGAAACAGAATTTGCCGACGGCCATGTTCCGGGAGCAAGAAATATTCCGCTTGAAACACTCACTGATCCCGGAACGATGGCTGAGTTCGACGATCTCGATAACATATATATTCATTGTGCTGTCGGCTATCGCAGCGCCATTGCTTGCTCGCTCTTTAAACGCCAGGGTATTCACAACCTGCACAATATTGTTGGCGGTTGGGAAGAAATCAAAAAAATCGAAGGACTGGAAATAGTGAAGGAGAAGAGCGTTCTTAATTAGGCTTAAAGCCTAACGCCTAAAGCCCAAAACTTCTCTTTGGATTCAAAACTATTTATTGCTTTATTGGTTTGGGACTTCAGTTTAGTAAATCGTCAATCGACGCACGGTTCAATACAAATTATAAACAAAATAAGGACTTAGTGTTTAACTTTCTTCCGACTTTTTGTTTTTTGTTTTGAAGGGTTTTTCAAAAAGCCACATTCGGCGAGCAATCTTTCAGCTTCGTGATGTTTTGCAATGAATGCAGGATCTTTGCTGAAATCCGGGATAGTGTTATCTACACTGAATGCAGCCTTAGATTTCTTAAGTAAATCTTTTACCCGCTTTTTGCTTGATGCCAATGCCATAAAATGTGGTTTAAATAAAGTTACGATTTATTTTATTTGAGATAAATGAGAAAACCATCAAAATTTATTCCTCTTTTAAATTTTTCCAAATTACCATTTCTGATTCCCTGAACTTCAAAAACCTTATCAATTTCATTAAAATACTGAGCAAAAGACATTTGATATAATCTTGTTCTTGAATTGGTCGATCCGGCTATTAAGATTTTTGCCTGAGGGAAACGGCCAACAAAATGCAATACTGACTGAGCAACAGTAAAAAGAATTTTAGATCTGTCACCATTATTCGATACAACATGAAAGTCGATAGTTCCGTTTTTTTCGTCCCAGTCGCCCAATGACACGTTATAAAGAATGGTGATTAGTTGTTGATAAAACGATTATCGTAGATCGTAAATCGTATATCGATTGACGATAAACGATCCACGATTTACGATATAAAGCCTTCGGCATTAGGCGTTCCGTGTTAAGCGTTCAGCGTTCCTCATTTCTGACCTAAAAAGTATCCAAGCTTAATGCCTACATAACTGTTCTTTAAATATTCCGGATCGTTGGGATACTGGCTGTCGTAAGGGAAAAGATTGCTGAATCCCATATTATAATTTACCTGCATAAAAAATCCGCTTTTCCATTCATACCCGGCAAGAATATTACCACTTATTTCAAACGCCTTAAAATCCTCTTCGCTGTTACCAAAATGAACATTAGAACTACCGGACTGGCCGTTGTAAGTAGCGGACACAGTTCCGGACAATCCATAAGAAAAAGAAGGTCCGAGGCCAATTACAAAGTGACCCTTTGTACCAGGAGCTTTGTAAAGAAAATTCAGGGGCAATTCTAAATAATTTAAACGCATGGTTGAACTGTTGCCATTGTCAGAATTAGCCATCCCTTTTTGAAGAAAAGATAAAGCAGGCTGAAAACTAAATTTAGATCCTACGGGAATGTCGCCGACAACTCCGAAACTGAAAGCGGGAAGAACACCACTGACAGTCTTTACGCCGCTTTCGTCTTCATTTCTCATCCAGCCGAAAGTGCCTCCGGCCGTGAATCCGAATTTGCTTTTTTGTGCATGGGCAAATGGTAAAATTGAAATGCATACCAACATTGTAATCATAATTTTTTTCATAATGGTTTGTTTTAGAATTCAAAAATATCCTGATGAATACCCGAACCCTAATCGATATATGCAGTTAAACTCACTGCTTTTGTATGAATCAATAATTTTCCGGAAAAAAGCTTTATCGAAAAGCCTGAAGGCAAAAAATCGAAAAATATCTGCTGCCGAAATCTCGTTTTAGGATTTCCTGCTGATTTTTTCTGATCATTTAGTAGAAAATGCGTAAAGCTTTTACGCTTAACGCTAACGCATAACGCATAACGCATAACGCGTTCCGCGTAAATCATTCCGACCGCAGACTTGCGACCGGATTTCTCATCACTGCTTTGATGGATTGATAACTTACCGTGAGTAAAGTGATGAATAAAATACTGATGCCTGCCACACCGAATATCCACCAGGAGATGGTGTCCCTGTATTCGTAATTCTGCAGCCAGTTATTCATTC
The DNA here is from genome assembly GCA_963757315.1 of uncultured Bacteroidota bacterium. Classification (GTDB taxonomy): domain Bacteria; phylum Bacteroidota; class Bacteroidia; order Chitinophagales; family Chitinophagaceae; genus Puia. Next base: position 415,875 of record CAVWRD010000002.1, read on the forward strand.
CATAATAAGAAAGAGGAATCGCGATACAAAGCGAAATCAGTACGAGTTTTACAAATTGCACAGAGAGCAAACTCCAGAGTGAGAGTAAATTGGCGCCAAGTACTTTGCGCACACCAATTTCTTTCGTCCGCTGCTCTGCTACAAAGGATGCAAGACCAAATAAACCGAGACAGGAAATGAATATCGCCAGGCCGGCGAATACGGCCGACAAATTTCCGATACGGTCTTCCGCATCAAATTTCTTCGCATAAGCATCATCGTTAAATATATATATGAAAGGACTGGCCGGATTGTATTTTTTAAATACCTTTTCGATAGATGCCATGGCATTATGCAGGGGCAGACCGGCTTTCATACGAATCGTGATCACGTTCATATTTCCGTCTCCCAGGAAAATCGCCGGCTCAATGGGGTCATAAGGAGAATTGGTCAGCATGTCTTTGACTACTCCTACCACGGTGCGTGATTTACCGGCGAATTTCATGATCGTACCGATCGGATTTTTTATGCCGGTTACTTTAGCCGCAGCTTCACTCAGAATCATCGAAGAAGAATCGGCATATGCACGTGAAAAATCACGCCCAGCAATAATATCCCAACCAACGGTTCTTCCAAATTCGGGTGTAACATTCACATTTCTGAAAAAAACAACCTGGCCCGGATCCTTACCTGGCCAGTCCAATATATTGTTATTATTGAACAATGTAATAGGCTGGGATGATTCAGACATTTCAGTCACAGCGCCTGTTCTCAACAGGTCTTCACGAAGCGCATCATAGTGATCATAAAGCGTTCCTGAGAGCGGCATCGTCACCAATCCTTCCCTGGTATAACCCGTGGGTCGGTTTTTTGCGTAGAGTATCTGACGGTAAACAATAATGGTACCGATGATCAGACTTAACGACACAGTGAATTGCAACACTACTAATATTTGTCGCGGAATAGAATTATACCTGCTTCCCTGAAACGCACCCTTTAATACTTTAATCGGATCGAACCGTGAAAGATAGAATGCAGGATAACTGCCGGAAATGAATCCCGTAAATAATGCAAATCCAATACTAATCATCCAGAAAGTAGAATTTGCGAATGGAATACTTAAATGTTTGCCGGAAAGATTATTGAAAAATGGAAGGGATAGCTGGGCCAATATCAGTGAAATAAAAAAAGCAAATAATGTGATAAGAATTGACTCAATCAGGAATTGTCCAATCAGATGAATCGACATTGAGCCAATTGTTTTTCGAATGCCCACTTCTTTCGCCCTCTTACTGCTTCTGGCTGTGGCAAGATTCATAAAATTGATACAGGCCAGGAAAAGTACAAAGGCGCCAATGATACTCATGAGAACAACAACCTGAATTCTTCCGCCCGCAGGTTTGCCATTGACAAATTCCCCATACAAATGCAATTTATCTAACGGGTAAACCAGGGCTGTTTCTTTCCAGTCCTGTATATATGAAGTAGGAAGATTTTTTATTTTCTCTGATGCCCCGGAGACAGTTATGTTGTCATTCAATTCAACAAAGCCTTCGCCATTATGGTCTCTCCAATTTGTATTTGCGCTGAGATAATTATTTCCCGAATTCGTCCAGGGTAGTAGCAGCGTGGTCCCTGCGAAACTCGAATTCTCGGGCAGATCTTCATATACCGCGCCTACCTTCATGTTCAATTTATCATCAAGCAAAATCGTTTTGTTCACAGGATTTGCTGCACCAAATAGGGAAACAGCGAGCGATTTTGCAATCATGATTGAGGAAGGACTATTCAGAGTCTGCATATTCCCATTCAGCAGGTCAAGACCAAACATAGATGGAAAATCTTCCTGTGCATATATTCCGCGGCCGGAAATTTTTTTATCACCTGTTCCCAGTATATGCAGATTATGAAAAGAAACCAGGGCAACTTTTTTAAAAAGGTCCTTGTATTTTGACTGCATTTCAAATCCCAGGGGCATGGCAATCGTTGATCCTGTATATGAATCACCTTTGTCATTTTGATTAATCATTATTTTCGCCAGCCTTTTATGATTCGGATTATAATGATCATAAGTCAGCTCGTCTGTAATCCACAATCCGATTATAATAGCCGTCGCCATACCAATCGCTAGCCCGATAATATTCAGGAACGCAAAGGCTTTGTTGTTGCGCAGATTTCGAAGGGCGACTTTTATGTAATTTTTGATCATGATATTTTTTTATGGTTATGCGGTTATGGTTGTTGAGCAAAAAACGTATAACCGCGATAACCCATAAGCCTATCAGCCAAGAAATGCCAGTTTCTCATCGTCTTGTTTATCAATATTTTAATTTAAATCTAATCATTTCATTGCCCGTTTTTGATACGAAGCTGTTCGAAATTCAGTATCCTGTTCCAGCAGCCGAAAACAAATATGGGTCATTTTTCAACCGGACTTTCGTAGTCATGTCGGAGCCTACGAAAGATTTTTTTTCAATCAGTGTAGACTGTTTTATTTTATGATCATGGCATATTTCTTTCAGGTTTCTTTCAGGATCTCTCAGAAAACCATAAGGATTCCGAAAGAATCCTGAAAGAACTCTAGAAAACCTGAAAAAAATATAGGTCAAACCTGTACTTATTGTGGAAGAATTCGGTATTTTGAAGGTCCTGATTCTAAAATATTTTTTTCGGAGGCTCCTGAATGATTACGAAACACGGTTTGATTTTACCAGAACTGGCATATTTTTTCAGGTTTCTTCACGAATTGAGTTGTTTAAACTTAAAAACGACGAACACCCAGAGACCTTATACGGACCTTACAGAGACCTTATAGAGATCATTGTCCTCAGTTCAACCTCAATGCCACCTCAATGCCTCCTCAGGACCAAAACAGATTATACTGTTTTTGGTTATCCCTCATTTACGTGCTTCGAAGCTCATTTGAGGTATCATCAGGGAGGCAATGAGGTAGCATTGAGGGCCAGATTTATTCAGAAGGCAGACTTGAAGTGTAAAATGAAATAAAATAGCCGTGCTTAATACTATATTATTTAGTATATTTATGCTAAATATATTAGTATTGTATTTGGATGGCATAACAGTTGATTATACGTACATATGGAAACACTTATCCAAACACCCGCTTATAGATTCAATGATTACATGCTGGTTTTATCACCACATGAAGATCTTCGTAAAAGAATTCAGTCTGTAAAAAAAGAATTTGCAGAAAAATTCAAAAGTCCGCAGGCGGCCTGGGGAAAATCACATCTGCTGCTCGCGAGATTTACCCAGATTGAAATGATGGAAGAAAGAATTGTGAACAGACTGAGAACTATTGCCATGGGTTTTCATCCGATAAAAGTGGAGATGAAAGATTTTGGATCTTATCCGACTCATTCGATTTTCATCAATGTGATTTCGCGGGAACCGATAAGAGAACTGATCAAAGAAATCAAAGAGTCACAGAGACTCATGAAACCTGATAGTGAACACAAACCATATTTCACCGACGATCCTCATTTTTTAATTGCGAACAAACTCACGCCCTGGCAATTCGAAACTGGCTGGCTCGAATATTCTCATCGTCATTTCACCGCACGATTTATTGCGGAAAATATGTTACTACTCAAACGTCGCACCGGTGAAAAAGCATGGCAGATCCTGGAAGGACTTGCTTTTCAAAATTTGCCTGTTGCTATTAAACAAGGAGAACTATTTGGTTGACCGATGACCGATCACCGATGACCGATGACCGTCAAACTATGTTCGGTCAACGGTCATCGGTCAACGATAAAACAAGAAAATGACAGATTACAAAAAAGGCCGCGGCTCGCAAATCAATCCGCGGAATAAATTTCTGCGCAACGAGAATACGAGAGAAAATGTGGAATCGATCGACGACTGGACGGAGTCGAACGCGCCGACGCAATACATAGAACAGGAAGCAAAATCTATTGTAAATAAAGTGGACAGTCCGGACGTTGGCATGTGGTACAGTATGAATCCTTATGCGGGTTGTGAACACGGATGTATATATTGTTATGCCCGAAACACGCATGAATACTGGGGTTACAGCGCAGGCACGGATTTCGAATCGAAGATAATCGTGAAAAAAAATGCGGCTAAACTTCTCAGGAAATTTCTGATGAATCCCAAATGGGAATGCCTTCCCATCTCAATAAGCGGCAACACGGATTGTTATCAGCCCGCGGAAAAAAAATATAAACTGACAAGAGGATTATTGGAAGTGTGTAATGAATTCAATCAGCCTGTGGGAATGATCACAAAGAATGCAGGCATGTTGCGTGATAAAGATCTGCTGCAGGAAATGGCAAAAAAAAATCTCGTCTCGATACTTGTTTCAATCACTTCGTTTGATGAAGACCTTCGTCAGAAAATGGAACCAAGAACAACAACTGCTAAACAACGGTTGAGAACGATTCGTGAATTGAGTCAGGCTGGTGTGAGAGCCGGTGTGATGCTCGGACCGATGATACCCGGATTGAATGAACACGAAATGCAGCGTATCATGAAAGAAGCCAGTGAAAACGGAGCAAGTTTTTCAGCATATACTTTTATCAGGCTGAACGGTGCAATAAAAATAATGTTCCGCGACTGGCTGTTGAAAAATTATCCTGACCGTGCTGATAAAGTCTGGCATATGATCGAAGATTCACACGAAGGAAAGGTGAATGATTCGCGATGGGGAGTGAGGATGCGTGGTGAAGGAAATATCGCCGAGCTCGTTAACCAGCAGTACAAAAAATATGGAAAAATCTATGGGTTGAACGCCGAAAGATGGGAGCTTGATTGCAGTCTTTTTAAGAGGCCCGGTGCTCAGGGCAGTTTGTTCTGAGCCCCGTTTTCCCCATAATATCTGATATTCAGATCATTATCGCCGTATTTCTACGATAAAAGGACCATTCTTATATAGATTAATCGAAATTTGTTAGACTGAAAATCAGCTATATTTGCAAACGCGGCATTTTACATTGAATGTGGTTGGGCATTTCAGATAATAGAATGAAATTCAATGGACTAAGATTAGCTTGCGTTTAATTGATCAATCCTGTGATTCATAGTCTGGCGTATTTTATACATCTGGAATTAGAAAATATTTGGGAGGGTGCAGAAAGTCATCATTAAGGGCTGTCTGCGCCCTTTGCATTTTGGGGCGGGAACAGGATTTGTAGTAGTGGGGAGCGAAAGAATATTATTCTGAAAATTAACCGGTTACAAAAACTGAATGTGACTGAGGTGGCGAAGCTCTGCCCCAAAGCCAGATTTCGGTATTTATTTAAAATGAATTTATCTTGTCTGCGTTAATATCTCATTGGTACGCTATTTATACCAAGCCCCGTTGGGAGAAAAAAGTGCATTCCTTACTCTCTGAAAAGAAAATCGAATCCTACTGCCCTCTGAATAAGGTAAGGAAAAAATGGAGTGACCGGATGAAAATAGTGGAAGAACCGCTGTTTAAATCATATGTATTTGCTAAAGTGACTACGGAAGACCAATCGAAAGTGCGATTAACCGCAGGAGTAATGAACTTTGTTTACTGGCAGGGTAAGCCGGCCATTATACCAGTGAAAGAAATTGAGACCATTCGCAAATTTTTGAATGAGTACGAAAATGTGTTTGCCGAGCCGATCCAGTTGAAAGAAGACGGAAGGGTAACTATCCGTCAGGGATTATTTATGGACCATGAAGCCAGAATAATCAAGATAGAAGGAAATAAAGTAAAAGTTGTTATTGAGAGTATTGGTTATTCGCTCATCGCGTCGATCGATAAAAAGAATTTGTCAACCCTTACACACTAAACATGCATCGTTTCCCTTTGATGAAAAATTTTCTACTCGCGATTCTGGGTTTGTGGATAATACTAACTCAAAGTTCCTGTGGTACTACTAAAGATCTGATACTGATGGAAGGAAAATTTGATACGGCGAAACTCAGTGTAATAAATCCTGTAGAACCCGTAATCAGAAAGGGCGATATTTTAAGCATTATTGTATTCAGCGATAACCCTGAAGCGACTAAGATTTATAATCAGTCACTGATAACAGCTTCTACTTCTTCCATTGCGTCTTCGGCAGCGGAGCGTCATCCGTTGCGGGATGCTGCACCTGCTGCTCCCGGATACCAGGTGGACGTGGATGGAGAAATTGTATTTCAGGGTCTGGGTAAAATAAAAGTAGAAGGATTAACCAAAGCTGCATTGAAGGATACCCTGGATGCAAGACTGGAACCCTTTCTCAAAAATCCATACTACAGTATCCGGTTTTTGAATTATAAGTTTACGATGATGGGTGAAGTAACTCGTCCGGGAGTCATCAATATACCAGGCGAACGCATCAATATTCTTGAAGCTATTGCACTGGCAGGCGACCTCACTGTTTATGCAAGAAGGGACAGTGTATTTATAATAAGGGAAAACAATAATAAACGTGAATTTGCGAGACTGGATCTCAGAAAACCTGAAATTATGGCTTCCCCCTATTTTTATTTGCAGCAAAACGATATTGTTATTTTTGAACCAACCAAGAAAAAAGCCGCCGCGACCGATGTTGTTACTGCCCGTAATATATCAATAGCACTTGCTGTTATTTCTACTTTTACGGTTGTGTATAGTATTTTTCATCATTGAGGAAACTAAAAATATATGCCTGAAGCTTCAAATGGCCTGAATCATCCGGAACAGAATTCCAACGATATTTCCTGGAAACTCGGGCCAAGGGAATTTGTACTTAAAAACCTTAAGTTCATTCCCTGGGTTATTATTTGCGGAGTCATTGGCGCTGGTGCTTGCCTGGCTGAAGATCCGGTATACAACACCCATCTATTTAGTGAAGTCTTCCATGCTGATCAAAAATCAGGAATCTTCAGGAGGCAAGGGAGATCGGTTTGATGCCATGTTGATGACACCCGGCACAGAGAACCTCAGCAATGAAATTCAAATATTAACTTCCCGCCCGGTTTTACAAAGGGTGGTGAATAATATACATCTTACAACCCGATATTATAATATCGGCAAAGTGAGAACCAGCTTACTTTATCCTGAGTCTCCTTTTAAAGTGGATATTATTGAAACCGGCGTAAGAGGTGGAGATTTTGGATTTCAGATAAATATTTTGAACGATCAGCAGTTCAGGATCGGAAAAGAAACGGTGACACATAATTTCGGCGAAATGCTGAACCAATCCGGAAATAAGATTGTGCTGATCCGGAACCTGGCGATCAATCTCAAAAGTTTTGCAAGCCCGTCATTTTACTGCTCCCACAAATCTGCAGCTGATGTGGCCAATGAGTATCTGGGTGCTGTAAAAATTGCCCAGGCAAACGACCAGTCCACTATACTGGAACTTTCATTTCATTCCGAGAGTCCCGAACTGGGCACAGATTTTTTGAATGCACTCATGAATGTGTACGATTCACTGAACATAGAAGATAAAAACAAGATTTCTACCAACAGCCTGAATTTTATTAAGAGGAACCTGGATACGCTGGAAGCACAACTGGACAACCTGGAAGGAAATGTAGGAAGTTACCGGGTAAGCAATGATGTATTTGACGAGGAAGAACAATCCAAATCTTATTTAACGAATGCCGAAACGGGGCAGACGAGTATCGATGCCATGGATGTGAAAATAGCCGTAGCCAATTATCTTCAGAACTATATTAATGACCGGAAAAACATTCATGAAACAGTTCCTGTAAATATGGGAATAGAAGATCCAGCACTGGCTGCCAGGATCAGTGAATATAATATGTTGCAGCTGGAAAGGGATAACAACTTAAAAACGACAACTCCCAGCAACCCGTTAATCCAGTCCTTCGACGGAACCCTGGAGAAAATCAGAAGGGATATGTCGGAAGCGCTGAATAATATCAAGAACGGATATGCGATTGCGCGCAATAAAATGATCCAGCAAAATGAAACAGTGGTTGGCAAACTGCGATCCATGCCGGGCAAAACACTGCAGCTGGGAAATGTAGCAAGGCGGCAAAAAATACTGGAAGAATTATATTCATTCCTGCTTCAGAAAAAACTGGAAACTTCCATTTCATCTGCATCAACCGTTTCAAATTCTACGATTGTTGAACCCGCACTGGCCATCAGGTAATCCTATCAGTCCTGAAAAAAGTAAAACATACAGCTCATACCTGATCTTCGGTTTACTGATCCCCATCGGGGTGATTGCACTTAAAGAATTATTAAGAGATAAAGTAAACAACCGGATAGATGTTGAAAAGCGCACCCATGCTCCCATACTTGGGGAAATCGGGCACTCGGATGATGAATCCTCCCTGGTTGTTTTAAGAAACAGCAGACGTTTTGTAGCTGAACAATTCCGGATCCTCCGAAGTAACCTCAAATATATGACGGTTAAAAAAGAGAATCCATCCATCCTGGTTACTTCTTCGTTCAGTGGAGAAGGCAAATCTTTTGTAAGTATCAATATGGGATCGGTGCTGGCATTGAGCGGGAAGAAAACGGTTATCATGGAATTTGATATCCGTAAACCCAAAGTGATGGAAGCCCTGAGTATGAAACGTAAAATGGGAATTACGAATTATATTATCGGGCGTGCGAAGTTCAGTGATATCGTTATGCAGGTTCCGGGTTTTGATTCACTGTATGTAATTCCATGTGGTCCTATTCCTCCCAATCCGGCAGAACTTTTACTGGATCCAAAACTGGATGATCTGATGGCGGAAGCCAGAGAAAATTTCGAAGTGATCATCATGGATACCGCGCCTGTTGGCCTGGTGAGTGATTCCATTTCACTGGGTAAATATGCAGACTGCACTTTATTTGTGATCAGAATGGGTCATACCTATCGTAAAATTTTGAGACTGGTTGAAGACCTCTACCAGGATAAAAAACTTCCGGGGCTCAGTCTCATATTAAATGACGTGAAACTGGAAGGCGGTTATTACAGCGGATACTATGGTGGTTATGGATATTATGGTGGTTATGGATATGGTATTGAATCAGGGTATTTTGAAAAACCGGCTAAAAAGAAAATGCTTCCGATTCATAAACAGGTTGGCAGGTGGTGGGGCAAATGGTTTGGGTAAAATACGGCGTAAACGTATGATTGAAAATAAAGAGAAAGAAAACTGGGATCTGGTTATTCGTCCCCAAAGTTCTTTGTTTGATTTGCACTTAAAAGAAGTCTGGCATTACAAAGACCTTATCGGTCTTTTTATAAAAAGGGATTTCGCGGCCCAATATAAACAAACCATATTGGGACCTCTGTGGCATATTATTCAGCCGATATTAACCACTGCCATATTTCTTTTACTTTTTGGTAAGATCGCCAGAATACCGACGGATGGGATTCAGCCCGTGTTATTTTATATGAGCGGGATTACGTTATGGAATTATTTTTCAGCCTGCCTCACCAGTACTTCAAATACATTTGTTATCAATGCACCGATTTTTGGAAAAGTATATTTCCCCCGGCTTGTTATTCCCTTATCTATCGTGTTTTCAAATATCATAAGATTGGGAATTCAATTCGCGTTGTTGATTGCCGCGATGATCTGGTACCATTTTAATGGATTTCCAATGACCATTAATATTTAACTGGTTATGGATTCCGGTTTTAATACTTATGATTGCAGGGATAAGCCTGGGACTCGGAATTATCATTTCTTCTCTAACAACAAAATACAGGGATTTTGTAATACTGATTACGTTTGTGATCCAGCTCTTAATGTATGTGACTCCGATTGGTTATCCCATGTCGTTTTTATCCCATAGTAAATACAGAACAATTATTGAACTCAATCCACTCACCGGAATAGTGGAATCTTTTCGTTTCGCAGTTTTTGGGAAAGGAGCATTTGATTACCATGGTCTGTTATATAGTTTTGGGTTCATGGTTGTATCACTTTTCCTGGGGATTTTAATTTTTACTAAAGTCGAAAGGTCCTTTATGGATACGGTTTAATGGTGTTCAGAAATAATATTTATACATGTCGGCTTCAGTAATAAAAGTAGAGGACTTATCGAAACAATATCGTCTCGGCGAAGTGAGTACGGGTTCTATTGCACATGATATTAACCGGATATGGTATAAGCTCAGGGGGAAAGAAGATCCTTATTTAAAGATCGGAGAATCCAATGACCGGACGAGCAGGGGGAACAGCGATTATATATGGGCACTTCCGGGATATTAATTTCGAAGTAAAGCAGGGTGAGATACTGGGAATTATCGGACGGAATGGTGCGGGCAAGAGTACATTGTTGAAAATTTTAAGCCGGACAACTACACCGACCATTGGCACGGTAAAAATCAAAGGAAGGGTCGCCAGTCTGCTTGAAGTGGGAACCGGATTTCATCCTGAATTAACCGGCCGCGATAATATTTATCTGAATGGTGCGATACTGGGAATGACAAAAAAAGAGATCAGCCGTAAGTTTGATGAGATTGTAGATTTTGCCGGCGTGGAAAGATATGTTGATACACCCGTAAAGAGATATAGCAGCGGGATGTATGTAAGGCTGGCATTTGGAGTTGCCGCACATCTGGAGCCTGAAATTCTGATCGTAGATGAAGTGTTGGCGGTGGGTGATGCAGAATTTCAGAAAAAATGTCTGGGGAAAATGAAGGATGTGAGTGGCAGGGAAGGAAGAACGGTTTTATTCGTAAGTCATAATATGCAGGCCGTCGGCAATCTATGTGATAAGGGACTGGTGATGCAGGAAGGTAAAATCATGTTTGCTGGTGAAGCAAATGCCTGTATATCCAATTATATTTCCAATTTTATACAAAAGAATACATTCAGAAAATGGGAGAAACATGAAGCGCCGGGAAATATGTTTGCCCGGATACTTAATGGCTAAAGTATATAACCCGGATACAGGTTCACAATATGAATTCAATACCAAAAGTGGTTTTGTTCTGGAACTGGAGATTGATAACCTTGTTCCGGAATTGCAACAACTTGACATTACTTATCATCTTATAGATGAGAGGGGAACACTTGTGAAAGTAGGATCGTCCGGCATGAACGGAGAATCTGGGTAGTTATAAAGGAGGCAAAATTCTATTCAGGACTTTTTTCCCGGGAGATATATTAAACGAAGGCACATATACATTTTCCCGCATTTATTGGTAAAAAACAGGGGATCGATTGTTACAGAATGGACGGATTTACTTTCATTTGAAATCCTTCCTTGAAACGGTGCCTTTGGCTGGCAGGGACAAAAGGAAGGCGTTATTAAACTAGACAATCTGGTGTGGGAAATAAATACGGATAATGATTAATGTTACTAAAACTTTTCTTCCACCTTTTGAAGAATACATTGTCACTTTAAAGAGAGCCTGGGACAAGACCTGGATAACTAATAATGGAGAACTTGCCATAGAGTTGGAAAATAAGTTGAAAGAATATTTAGGAGTCAAAAATCTTCTTTATATTTCAACAATGGGACGACGGTACTGCAGATGGCACTTAAAGGTATTAAATATTTCAGGCGAGGTGATTACAACACCCTTTTCTTATGTTGCAACTACATCATCAATATTGTGGGAAAAATGCACTCCCGTTTTTGCGGATATTGACAAAAGGAATTTTTGTATCGATCCGTCAGCAATTGAATCGGTAATAACCCCCAGAACTCAGGCGATATTAGCCACGCATGTTTATGGGTATCCTTGTGACGTCGAATCTATCGCACGTATTGCGATGAAATATTCTTTGAAAGTTATTTATGATGCAGCTCATGCTTTTGGTACAAAAATAAATGAGAAATCAATTTTAGAATTTGGGGACATCAGCACGTGTAGTTTTCATGCAACTAAAGTATTTCATACCGGGGAAGGTGGATGTATTGTCACTGAAAATGATGAATGGGCAGAACAGCTGTATTTATATCGGCATTTTGGTCACGTGGGTGACGATCATTATTCTATTGGCATCAATGGCAAGAATTCCGAACTACATTCAGCATTGGGCTTATGTAATTTGAAATATATTGATAAAATACTTGAGTCGAGAAAATCTCAATGGTTGTTTTACAAGGAGCTTTTTAAAAATGACAGATTTCAGGTTTTAGATATTCCCGAAAAAATTGAATACAATTACGCCTATTTTCCAATAGTTTTAGACTCTGAAGTTGAATTATTGCAAACAATGGGAAAGCTAAAAGAAAGGGGAATTAACCCAAGGAGGTATTTTTATCCATCCTTGAATACGTTGCCTTATGTCAATTACCAGCCTTGTCCCGTTTCCGAAAACTTAGCTAACAGGGTGCTCTGTCTGCCTTTATATTTTGATCTTAATGAGGAAGATCAGGTAACGATTGCCAGTATTCTTCTGGAGAAATAAAGCAAACTACAATTGAGACTGGCCATCATGCAGCCTTATTTTATGCCCTATATCGGGTATTTTCAATTGATCAATTCGGTTGATGAATTTGTGGTTTATGATAATATTGAATTCACAAAAAAGGGTTGGATAAACAGGAATAGAATTTTGGTAAATGGGACTGATCATGTTATAACATTGCCTTTGAAAAAAGACTCAGATTATCTGAATATTAATGGTCGGAAATTATCCAGTACATGGATAAATGATAAAAGGAAAATGTTAAACAAAATCAGGGAGTCCTATCGGAAGGCACCTTATTTTGAAATAGTTTTTCAAATTGTTGAGGGGTGCATTCTTATTGAAGAAGACAACTTGTTTAATTTTATCTATAACTCGCTTGAAAAAATATGTGAATATCTCGCAATAAATACAAAATTTCGAATTTCTTCCAACGTTGGGGTCGATCCCAGTCTAAAGGCTGAAAAAAAAGTTATAGAAATTTGTAAATTACTAAAAGCAACGAATTACATAAACCCAATTGGCGGCTTAGAGCTTTACTCAAAAGACGAATTTAAAAATGAAGGTATTGAACTAAAGTTTCTAAAGTCCAGCGATTTATCGTACAAACAGTTCGATGTGAATTTTGTACCATGGTTATCCATAATTGATGTAATGATGTTTAATTCCAAAGAAGAAATTGGAAATTTGCTACAATTAAAATCTTTGATTTGAAAAACAATTTAGATTTTTATGTTCGGGCATATGAGGGTGATCTGCAATATGATTTTGACAACGAGATATTACTTAATTGGTATCCAAAGAGAATTTTAAATTTCACCAAAGGTTCAAAATCGCTTTTGGAACTGGGGCTGGGTCATGGATATACTACAAATATTTTTTCAGATATTTTTGACCGGCATGTGGTTGTAGAAGGATCTTGGCAGTAATACAAAATTTTAAGAAAAAATACCCTATGTGTAATTGCGAATTCGAAATATTTTATTTGAGGAATTTTCGGTGATGAGAAATTTGACGTGATTGTTCTCGGATTCATCCTTGAACATGTGGATTATCCGATTGAAATTTTGAGACATTTTAGGCAATATTTAAATCCAAACGGAGGAAAGATGTTTGTAACCGTGCCGAATGCTGAAGTGCTGAACAGACGGCTTGGAAACATAGCAGGAATGCTTCCTGACATGCAAACATTGTCCGAAAACGATATGATACTTGGCCATCAGAGATATTATACAGTCGAAACTTTGAAAGATGATATACTAAAAGCTGGATATGAGATTGAACGAATGGAAGGCATATATCTAAAACCATTTACAACCAGTCAAATTTTGTCACTTGCGCTGGACAGGAAGATTATTGATGCGCTGTGTGTGGTGGGAATTGACTATCCTGAACTTGTCATGTGGTATTTTGGCTCAGGTTAAAATCGTATCATGAAGATTTTAATTGTCGGGGGTTCTCAACAGTTGGTCGTTCTTTAAAAGAAGCTTTATCTGAATCCTTTGAAATAATTACAGCCGGCAGGAAAGGTTGTGATATAACGATTGATTTAAGAGATCAAATGGCAAGTTACAAACTGCCCGAAGGTCTCGACGCTATAATTCATACAGCTGCTCAATTTGGAGTTCGGATGATCAAGAAATATTAGAACCGAAAACGTAAACGTACTTGGAACCTTAAAACTTTGTCAGTCTGCATTTCAGGCAAAAGCAAAGCATTTTATATTTATATCAAGTATATATTCATCCCTTTCAAGAGAGTCAGTCAACTATAATTTTTATTCACTTTCAAAGAAGCATGCGGAGGAAGTGGCTGGGTTATATTGTTCAGACTGCATAATATTCCATTAACGATTATTAGAGTTTCTCCATTATATGGAAATGACGATGGATTTAAGGTTCATCAACCTTTTTTTTATTCAATGATGGATAAAGCAGAAAGAGGAGAGAATATTATTCTTTACGGCAAAGAGATCCGTTAAGAAATTATTTACATATTGATGATTTGATCGAAATTATTAAAAGAATTATAGTAAAACGGATAGATGGGACTTTTTCATGTTCTTTTACAACCGATGTAACTTTTTCACAGATCGCAAACGCGGCATATCGCGGCGTTTAATTCTCAGGGGAAAATAGAATTTTTGAGAGATAAACCTGATATACCAGATGTTATTTTTGAAAAGGACTTTTCATTGTATGATAAAATTAATTTCAGTCCGGAAATTTCAATTGAAACGGGTATAAAAAATTTGGCAAAAAGCAGACTTACTTCGAAGTGAAAAATATTTTGGTTTCTGGTGCCAGTGGCATTGTTGGATATGGAATACTGAGATCTCTCAAAAAATCGGGGAAAGAACTTCGACTCATTGGGACCACAATTTATGACGACTCAGTGGCGCATGCGTTCAGTGATATTTTTGAATTGGCTCCGTTAACCAGTGATGCGGGATATATCGATTGGTTACTTAACATAGTCATAAAGCATAAGATTGACTTATTAATTCCCGGGATTGAACCAGACATGTATAAGTGGGTAGATTATATACCCGAATTCCGTGATAATGGAATAGCGCTACTATTGAATAATACGGAACTAGTAAGCATTTGCAGGGATAAATGGAAGTTTTTTGAATATTTACGTGATTTTAACCTGACTTATACAATTGACACTAGTTTACAAAACGATTTTGAAAGTCTAATTGAGAAATTTGGGTTGCCATTTCTTTTAAAACCAAGAAGAGGATTTGGTTCAAAAGGAATAGTAATCGATATCCAATGTTGATTCATTTCTAAAGTATAAAAACAAGATAGGCCCAAATTTGATGGCTCAACTGATAGTTGGAGATATAACTGAAGAATATACTACCTCAGCTTTTTGTGACGGGAAAGGTGGATTTTATTGTTTTATGACATTAAAGCGAAAATTATCAAAAGAAGGATTTACTGAAAAAGCCGAAGTTGTTAAACTACCGGAAATTCAGGAAGCATTGAATTCCTTATGTAATATTTTTAAACCATAGGGCCTACAAATTTTCAATTTCGAATGCACGAGGGGAATTTAAAACTATTGGAAATAAATCCCAGGATATCTTCTTCGACTTCCATAAGAACAGCATTTGGATATAATGAATCTGCAATGTCAGTCGATTATTTTTTGGAAAAAATAAATCCAAATCAGCCCCAGATATTGTCGGGAAAAGCAGTCAGATATGTAGAGGATTATATAATGTATTTATGAGAATTGGTATCATATCTGATATTCATGGTAACTATGAGGCATTAAAACCGTTCTCGGGGAATTGGACAATATGAATATCTCAGAAATTTATTGTTTAGGAGATGTAGTTGGATACTATTCTCAGGTCAATGAATGTTGTGATGAGCTTAGAAAAAGGAAAATTCCATGTATAATGGGAAATCACGATTGGTATATGGCTGGCGGCGGCTTTTGCCCGAGATCAAAAAGCGTTAACGATTGCCTGGCATATCAGAGAACAGTAATTTCTGAGGAGAATTTGAATTGGCTTGAGACATTTTCCAGTTCACCGAAAAGTGGGTAATATCCATATGGTACATGGAGGTTGGGCCGATCCAATAGATGAATATTTGCAACCTAGCGCAGAATATTTTGACAGAATAAGAGGGGACATATTTATGTCAGGGCATACTCACATTCAAATGTTGCAAAGTATTCAGGAAAGACCTATTGTAATCCTGGATCAGTAGGTCAACCCAGAGATAACGATCCAAGATCTGCGTTTGCGGTTTATGATGGAGAAATTCACCTTACATAGAGTTGAATACAATATGCAAACGGTATTTAATTTGATGGATAAAGCCGGCTTCAATGATTATTACTATGGGAGTTTGAAAACAGGCGCCAGGAATCTTTGCAGACTTCCAGAATAGATATTTTCCAGATAAGAATTCAATAAAATGTGTCTTAGATGTTTAAATGGAAGAAGTTGGGTAGAGTTTTTGATCCAACTGAAGCTCACTAACAAATCATGGATGAAGGAATATGCGCAAGCGGCTTCGGTAGTTATTTTTGAAAAATTTATTAGTGTTTTTTTTTCATCAAGAGAATTACCCGACGAGAATGGTCAATACATTAGTCGTATGGCATACATAGATCTTAATAGAAACAATTTATTTGAAGTTATTGATATTTGCAAAGAACCCATATTACCCCTGGGAGAGTTAGGGACTTTCGATGAATTTGGCACAAATCCAGTTTCAGCAATAAGATTTGGAATGAAATAAGAGCTTATTATGCCGGATGGACGAGGTGTGAGTCTGTTCCATTTAATGCTGCGATAGGTTTGGCAATAAGCAAAAATGACGGTAAGTCTTTTTATAAATTAGGCAAGGGACCGGTCTTGTCGTTTAGTCCAGATGAGCCATTTGTATTAGGTAGTCCAAAAATCAGAAAGTTTAACGACATATGGTATTTATGGTATTCGTCGGGTAAGAAATGGATTAGAAATGAAAAGAGGAATGAACCCGTTTATAAAATTCGAATGGCAACATCCTTGGATGGAATTCAATGGACAAAAAATGGAAAAGATCTAATAGAGAATAAATTGGAAGATAATGAATGCCAGGCAAGTGCGGATGTGTTTTTCTATCAAGGGAATTTATCATATGTTTTTTTCATATAGGTATAACTTAGATTTTCGGGAAACTTCTAAAGGTTATCAAATAGGATATGCTCATTCAAATGATCTCTATAATTGGAAAAGAAACGATTCTATTGCTGGCATCGAGAAGTCTGATGTTGGTTGGGATTCTGAATCTGTGAGTTACCCACATGTTTTTGAGTTGGATAATAAAATATTAATGTTTTATCAGGGAAATGAAATGGGTAAATTCGGATTTGGTTTAGCAGAATTAAATAATACGGAATAATTAATTCTGAACCATGAAGTGGAATAAATTAGGGAATATTTTTGATCCAACAAAATTTAAACTTCCAAACAATTGTATCGAATATGCACAGTCTCCACAGGCGCTTATATTTGATGATTTTATTAGGATTTATTTTTCGTCCAGGGAGCGCGATGAAGTAGGTAAATATTTAAGTCATGTTTTTTACGTTGATTTCAACGAGCAATTTACATCTGTGTTAAATGTCGCAAAGGAAGAAGTAATTCCTCTAGGAGAGCTTGGAAATTTTGACGAGCATGGAATTTTTCCTATGAATGTAATAAGACATAAAAATAAAGTGCTTGCTTATACTACCGGATGGAACAGGAAAGTCTCGGTATCAGCCGATGCTTCCATTGGATGGCAATAAGTGAAGATGAGGGGAGACATTTTAATAAAATTGGCGCCGGACCTGTAATGACTGCTTCCTTATATGAGCCATTTTTAGTTTGCGATGCTTTCGTTTCGAATATTTGAAGGAGAGTATCATATGTGGTATATATATGGTACAAAGTGGATTTACGATCCAAAGGATAATTCTCCGCAAAGGGTTTATAAAATTGCCTATGCAAATTCAAATGACGGAATTAATTGGAAAAGAGACGGTAGATTGATCATACCAAACAAATTAAATGAAAATGAATGTCAGGCGCTTCCAACAGTCATTTATTTCGAAGGCAAATATCACATGTTCTTTTGCTATAGGGAAGCGTTCGGATTTAGAGAAATTAAAGAGCGAGGGTATAGAATTGGATATGCGTTCTCGCTTGATATGAAGACTTGGATACGGGATGATGAAAATGTGGGAATAGAAACTTCAGATGATGGCTGGGATTCAGACATGTTATGTTACCCTCATGTCTTCCAATTTAAAGAGAAAGTTTATATGTTATATAACGGGAATGAATTTGGACGTTTTGGATTTGGTCTAGCTGAATTGTCAGTTTAGAACATATATTTTAAATTACATTAATATTCCACTTATGCCTGATATGAATATGGATAGAAATTACAACAATGAATTAAGTGATACAAAAGACCATAAGTATGGTTACAGTTTTGATTTTGACGTTATGCATCCATATATGTTACGATCGTTTACCCCGTTTTTTAAAAGCGGAAGTTTATTGGAATTGGGAAGCTACAAAGGTAATTTTACTAAAAGGTTCCTGCCGTATTTTGAGGATATAACTTGCGTCGAAGCTTCAGATGAAGCCATTAAAGTAGCTAAAACCGAATTGGGTGAAAATATAATATTCATTAATGCGCTTTTTGAAAATGTGGTTCTGGATCGAAAATTTGATAATATAATATTAACACACGTCCTGGAACATATCGATGATCCGGTGTATGGTATTGAAAAGAATTAACGATGAATGGCTATCTGATAATGGTAGATTTTTTCTTGTATGTCCCAATGCTAATGCCCCATCTCGACAAATAGCTGTAAAAATGGGGCTAATTAGTCATAATGCCGCTATTACCCCATCAGAAAGAGAACATGGTCACAGGATAACTTATTCATTAGACACTTTAGAAAGAGATGCGAAGAAAGCAGGATTAAATGTTGTTTATCGGTCGGGTATTTTTTTCAAAGCATTGGCAAATTTTCAGTGGGATAAAATTTTAGGGACTGATGTAGTTTCTCCTGAATATCTTGAAGGCTGTTATCAGTTGGGACAACAGTACTCCCGATTTATGTTCAAGTATATTCTTGATGTGTGAAAAAGGTAAATAAGGTGGAAAATCCGACTCTATCAGTTTGTTTGATCACCTTTAACCAGGTTGATTACATAAGGCAGACAATCGAAAGTATAATTTGGCAAAAGAATAACTTATACCTGGGAATTTAATTATCGCCGATGACTGTTCTTCCGATGGAACAAAGGAAATATTAAGAGAATTCAAAAACAGAAATCCGGAACTCATAAAACTTATAATACAGGAGAAAAATGTTGGACCTGCAAAAAATTGGCGTGATCTATTAAATCGGCGTCGGGAAAATATATTGCATATTGTGAAGGAGACGATTATTGGTGCGACTCAGGAAAATTACAAAAGCAAGTTAACTTTTTGGAAACGAATAACCAATATATTGGCTGCAGCAGTGATGCGTTTGAAATGGAGGATTCGAAAATGAAGATTGTTAATAGTAAATTGAATATTATTTCGAGTAAGGATTTAATCACAGGTAATTCGATTTACACCAGTACTGTTTTGTATAGAAACTTAATTACCTATCCGGAATGGCTTTGGCAGAGTAAAATTGGTGATTGGATTTTATGGTTATTATTATCGCGAATTGGACCGTTTTATAATATGAGCGAACCCATGTCAGTTTATCGGATGCATCACGGTGGTAGTTGGATAGGAAAAGGGAAGGAAAAGAATTTGATGGATATAGTTGACACTTATGATATACTTATATCCAACATGGGGTCGGAATATAAAAGTGATTTAAAATCTGGCGCAAAAAGATATTATAGTCAGCTATTGGATTTGCTAAGTTCAAAAAAGTCGCCCAAAGTCATTTATTGGACATATAAGGCATTTAGTTTTGACTTTGATATCAGATGGTTCAGATATTTGTTCCGTGGTATTTTCAATTTGCTGAAATTTAAAAAGTCTCGTGAAAAGCAAATTAAATCAGGGGTGAATTAAATGACAAATGTTCGAATTAAGGTTTTAATAGTTGCGTTTTCTGATAGTATACATACGGCAAGGTGGATCTCCCAACTTGATCGCGAAAAGTATGAAGTGCATCTTTTCCCTTCCGTTCCTTTCAGGCAATTACATCCCCTCATTCAAAATGTTACAGTCTGGCAGTTACCTCAAATGGAAAATGATCAGTTGAAAGGGTTGGTGTTTAAAAACCCTTCCATTTTATTTAAAACGATTGAAAAATTAACCGGCGAATCCATATCAAAAGAATTACTGCACGGGTCAAAGCTATATTTCAGAAGGCGTTAAAAAAAACGATCAGACTCATTCAGCCGGATATCATTCATAGTATGGAAACGCAGCAGGCTGGATACCTGGTGAGTGATATAATGAATCGCAATAATAGTCCAGACTGGGTTCATTCAACCTGGGGAATCGACCTACAATATTTCATACGATCTCCTGATCATAAAGAGCAAATGAAAAAATTGATGTCTCGAGGTGAATGTACTGATAGCAGAGGGTGAGAGAGATGCAAACATTGCCCACGGACTGGGATTCAGGAATAAGGCTGCAATCATCCTTCTGTTGGCGGAAGTCCGGACTTTGAGTTATTTGATTCTTTGGATTCGGGAATTCCTCCTTCATTAAGAAGAAATATTATTCTGAAGGGATATGAGGGACACGGAAGATATGCCAGCGTTGTATTAAAAGCCATGCGCAATATCAAGACCTTGCTAAAGGACTTTGAAATAATCATTTACAGTTGTAGTAAAGATCTGTTGTCGCTTGTCAGGGAAATTCAAAGCGGGAAAGAATTTAATTTAAAAGTCACAGATGAGCTGGAATACAAGGATTTGTTATTGCTTACGGCCGGTCAAGAATTTCAATAACGAATAATCTGTTCGACGGGGTGCCAAACACGATGCTGGAAGCTATGGCTTTCGGATCTTTTCCTATTCAATCCAATACTGCAATCACAGAAGGTTGGATCGATGATGGACTCAATGGGATATTAACTGTTCCCACAGATGAAAATAATATTGCAGATGCAATTACAAGAGCTTTGTCGGAAGATCTTTTAGTTGATAAGGCTGCGACTCATAATAAGATACTGGTAAGGCGGAAACTGGATGGGGAGATGATCGGAAAACAAATAGATTCGATTTATCATTCTCGAAAAAAATCTTCGATCGAAGAATTTTAAAAATGTTATTTAATTCGATCGGGTTTGCTATATTTCTTCCAATAGTCTTTTTTTTATATTGGTTTGTGATGAAGAAACCACTTTGGATTCAAAATGGACTTCTTCTGATCTCCAGTTATTTCTTTTATGCCTGCTGGGATTATAGATTCATGTTTCTTTTGATATTTTCGACTTTATTGGATTTTTTCACAGCCATCAAAATGTATGATGCCCAAAATCAAAATCGGCGTAAGTTTTGGTTTTGGCTGAGCGTGATTATTAATCTGGGATTTCTGGGTATTTTTAAATACTATAATTTCTTTGCGACTTCTTTTGTGGAAGCCCTTTCAAAAGTTGGTATTAAATCGAATTTATGGACCATACAGGTTATTTTACCAGTTGGGATATCTTTTTATACTTTTCATGGATTATCTTATGTAATAGATAACTATAAACGTAGAATAAAGCCGGTCCGAAATTTTGTAGAGTACGCCGTTTTTGTAAGCTTTTTCCCTTTACTTGTGGCTGGTCCTATCGAACGCGCTACACATCTATTGCCACAAGTTCAGAAATCCAGGAAATTTGATTTTGATAAAGCTGTTGATGGTTTGCGGCAGATCATTTGGGGACTATTTAAAAAAGTGGTGATTGCCGATAATGTAGCAGATTATGTGAATAATATTTTCAATAACTCATCCCACTATGGAGGAAGCACTCTCTTATTAGGTGCGATATTCTTTGCATTCCAGATTTATTGTGACTTTTCGGGATACTCTGATATAGCTATTGGGACTGCCCGACTTTTTGGAATTGAACTATTTAGGAACTTTGCTTTTCCCTATTTTTCAAGAGACATTGCCGAATTTTGGAGAAGGTGGCATATTTCACTTTCGTCATGGTTTAGAGACTATCTATATATTCCATTGGGAGGTAGTAAATTTGGTATACTTAAAAGCGTCAGAAATATATTTATCATATTCATCGTGAGCGGATTCTGGCATGGGGCGAATTGGACGTTCTTGGTTTGGGGTGCTTTGAATGCAATTTATTTCTTACCCCTTCTATTATTGAAAAGAAACAGAAATAATCTAGAAATAGTTGCTGCCGGTAAACTATTACCCTCATTCAGAGACTTCTTTAATATTGTGGCAACATTTGGATTGACAGTCTTTGCTTGGATTTTTTTCAGGTCAGAAACCATGTCTAAAGCGATTAGTTTTATACGAAATATATTTTCCTTTTCGCTTTTTACTAAACCTGCAGGTAGTGTATTCTTGGGAATGTTCAATCCCTTGATAATATTCACTTTGGTTCTTCTATTTCTTTTAATTGAATGGATCGGTAGGGAAGGACAATACGCAATATCCTTTTTTCATAACAAATGGAGGCCATTTATCCGTTGGTGCTTCTATTACTGTATCGTGTTTTGCATATTTTACTTTGCAGGAGATAAAAAAGAATTTATTTACTTTCAATTTTAGGATGAAGAAATTTATAAGATATGTCTCAATTTTTATTTTCCCTTTATTGTTGATCCTTGTGATATGTGAATTATTGATAAGAGAAATACCAAATGATTACATAGTCAAAAAAAAATATTTAGAAAAAAATGTATCAGATATTAAAATTTTATGTCTTGGTAGTTCTCATGGATATTATGACCTAAATCCGTCATATTTCAAAGAAAATTGTTATAATGCTGCTTATGTTTCGCAACCAGTTAATTATGATTATAAGATATATCAGAAATATAACCAGCAACTTATTTCTTTGAAATGGATCATATTGCCTGTTTCATATTTTACTTTTTTTTCTAAAATTGAAACTTCCCCAGAATCCTGGAGGATAAAAGATTATTCAATCTATTCAGGACTAAATGGTCGCTATGGTCAGTTTATGCATTACGAAATGCTTACCTACGGGCTCAGTATAAACCTAAAAAGAATTTTTCATTACTATTCTGACAAAGCTAATAGTGATCTAACTTGTTCCGATTTGGGTTTTGGAATCAAATTCGGAACTATTAAAAAGAAAAACCTGGATAGTACGGGTTATACTGCAGCGCTTAGACACACGAAATCTTTAGATAAAGCATACTACGAGTATAATAAAAAAATAGTGGAGGATTTAATTCTTTTGGCTAGGGGACACGGGGTTAAGATAATTATTTTTATACCACCTGCCTGGCATACTTATGTAGAAAATATGGATAAGAATTTCCTTAATATGGCTTTAAATACTGTTGATGCAATTTGCAGGAAATATCCGAACGTAATTTGCTTAAATTATTTGAATGACAACTCATTTCAGTATGCAGATTATTATGATGCCGATCATTTGAATATAAAAGGTTCCATAAAACTATCCACGCGAATTGATAGCCTTATTAATGTCCAGGACTAATATTCTAAAGAAAATAATTATTTGAAATCTTAGGTCATTCCTCAGAGCATTAATATAATTTTTGAACATGAATAATTTTGAGAAGGAGTATTATGAATCTGAGCGATTTTGGGAAGGAGAAGCTTTACAGGATGAAGGAAATATTAAACGCATCAAAGAAACGGCATCCTTGATCCCGCCTGATACGACTTCTTTGGTAGATATTGGCTGTGGGAACGGGGTATTTGTAAATTACCTTCAGAAGGAAATTCCGAACCTGAATCTTTTTGCAATTGACCGGAGTAAATCGGCATTGAAATATGTTAAAACTGAAAATAAAGAAGGCGATATTGCTGATATTCCCTTGCCTGATAATTCCTTTGACTGCGTTACCTGTCTGGAAGTGATTGAGCATCTGCCCGTCGGAGTTTTTCAAAAAGCGCTATCGGAACTTGTAAGAATTTCAAATAAATATGTAATTATCAGCGCGACCAGGTCGGCGTGCCCGACGTCGACGACATCGAGGGCCTGCCGCCGGCGGTCGCGCTGCAGCAGCAGCGCGGCGCGCCGACCACGCGCTCGTCGGTCGGCAGCGTGACGACGCTGTCGAACCTGGTGCGCATGCTCTATTCGCGCGCCGGCACGTATCCGCCGCGGCCAGCCGCATCCTCGATGCCGAGGACGTTCTCGCCGAACACGCCCGCGGGCGCCTGCCCGCAGCTGCCACGGGCTCGGCCGCGTCTACGACGGTCACCGAGCAGCTCGATGGTGCCCGACGACTCGCTGACGATCCGCGAGCGCGCGATCGCCGCGTGGCCGCCGGCGTGGCACGGGCAGAACCTGCGCGACATGCTCGTCACGCTCGGCTACGACGTCGACGTGCCGTGGCGCGAGCTGCCGAAGAAGGACCGCGACTGGATCCTGTTCACCGACGAGCAGCCGGCGGTGCCGGTCTACGCCGGCTTCACGCCGGCCGAGGCGCGCGCGCGCCAGCAAGCGCAAGGAGGAGCCGAGCTACATGGGCAAGTTCACCGAGCGCGCGGCGCTACGTGCTGCACACGTTCGCGACGACGCAGAGCGCGTCGATGAAGAAGCGCGTGTCGCAGTACATGGTCAGCGCCGACTGCCCGGTGTGCGCGGCAAGCGGCTGCGCGCGCGAGTCGCTGTCGGTGACGTTCGCCGGGCTCGACATCGCCGAGCTGCTCGCAGCTGCCGCTCGGAGCGCGCTCGGCCGGCGCTCGCTGCGCGCCGTACGCCGCACGCGCGACGCGCGCCGGCGGCTCGCGCACGAGTGGCGACGTCGCGAGTCATCCGCGAGAAGGCGATCGTGGCGCAGCGGATCGCCGAGGATCTGCGTCGCGCGGCTCGCGATGCTGCTCGATCTCGGTCTCGGCTATCTGTCGCTCGAGCGCAGCACGCCGACGCTGTCGCCGGGCGAGCTGCAGCGCCTGCGGCTGGCGACGCAGGTGCGCTCGAACCTGTTCGGCGTCGTCTACGTGCTCGACGAGCCGTCGGCCGGGCTGCATCCGGCCGACACCGAGGCGCTGCTGCGCGCGCTCGATCGGCTCAAGGCGGTCGGGCAACTCGCTGTTCGTCGTCGAGCACGAGCTCGACGTGATCCGCCACGCCGACTGGATCGTCGACGTCGGGCCCGGCGCCGGCGAGCACGGCGGCGAGATCCTCTACAGCGGCCCGCCGGCGGGGCTGCGCGCGCGTCGCGGCATCGCAGACCGCGCGCTCACCTGTTCGCGCGGCCAGCCGGCGCCGCGCGCGCGCACGCCGCGCACGCCGACGCGGCTGGCTGCAGCTCGCCGGCGTCACGCGCAACAACCTGCACGAGCTCGACGTCGCCTTTCCGCTCGGCGTGTTCACCACCGTCACCGGCGTGTCGGGCTCGGGCAAGTCGAGCCTGGTCAGCCAGGCGCTCGTCGAGCTGGTCGCGCGCGCAGCTCGGCCACGCGCCGCCGCCGAGCCGACGGACGACGAGGCCGGCGGAGCGAGCGCGCCGGCCGATCGCCACCGCGCGGCCGCATCGCCGGCGGGCTCGAGCGGCATCCGCCGGCTGGTGCGCGTCGACCAGAAGCCGATCGGCCGCACGCCGCGCTCGAACCTCGCCACCTACACCGGGCTCTTCGACCACGTGCGCAAGCTGTTCGCCGCGACGAAGGCGGCGCGCGCGCGCCGCTACGACGCCGGCCGCTTCTCGTTCAACGTCGCCAAGGGGCGCTGCGAGACCTGCGAGGGCGAGGGCTTCGTCATGCGTCGAGCTGCTGTTCCTGCCGAGCGTGTATGCGCCCTGCCCGACCTGCCACGGCGCGCGCTACAACGCCGAAGACGCTCGAGGTGCACGTATCGCGACAAGAACATCGCCGACGTGCTCGGCATGACCGTCGACGACGCGTGCGGCGTTCTTCGCCGACGAGCCGGCGCGTGCGCGCGCCGCTCGACGCTGGTGCGCGACAGTGGGCCTCGGCTATCTGCGCCTGGGCCAGCCGGCGACCGAGCTGTCGGGCGGCGAGGCGCAGCGGATCAAGCTCGCGACCGAGCTGCAGCGCGCGCAGCGCGGCGACACGCTCTACGTGCTCGACGAGCCGACGACCGGGCTGCATCCCGCCGACGTCGAGAAGCTGCTGGCGCAGCTCGACGGGCTCGTCGACGCCGGCAACACGGTGATCGTCGTCGAGCACGACATGCGCGTCGTCGCCGCCAGCGACTGGGTCATCGACATGGGGCCCGGCGCCGGTGAGGCGGGTGGGCAGGTGGTGATGTCGGCAGCGGCAAAGTGCCGCCATCGATAACCTATTCGACACCAGTGATTGACGCTGCCCGATGCGACGTAGGAAGGCGACGAGTTCGCCCACTTCCCGTGGCTTCCGCAGGCGGCCGATCGCAATGCCGCCCAGCGACGCCATCAGCGACGTCTCCGCCCCGGCGTAATCCGTGCCGTTGAGACGGCTTCTCGACGCCGCGCCCGAGACGAAGCGCGATTTCAAGCGAAGCTGACCGGCCTCTTCCGCGTATCGGAGCGGGAGTACGTCCGTGGCTGCAAGGGCCACCGCCTTGGCCAATTCTTTTGCGCCATCGACTGCGATGGTCTGCCAACGCGTCCACGGGCCGAGTGTCTGCCAACCACCCCAAATCCTGACAGCACGCTGGTAGAAGCGTCCGGCGGGCGGAGCAGGCGTCATCTCACTTTCCGCTGTCGTGGTACCCGGGAGGACCTCAATGCGGCCGAGAGCGTGAATTGAAGCGACGGCGCTCGAAGGGCAGCGCTGACCTCTATTGAATGGGCTCGGCACGGTCGCCTGCGAGCAGCAGTTGAGGCACTTGGCTGAAGCTCCATGAACTGCCATCGCCCGACTCGAACACCCATACGACATCGAAGCAGTCGTCTGGCCAGGTCTGCGGCGTGTGTTGGTCGTCACCCATCAAGAAGTTGGCCAGGACACAGATGGCCCGATGCTCCCAGGCGACCAGCACCGGTCCGGTGAGAGCGCGCAGAGCGCCGGCAAGCTGCTCTTCTTGCCCCTTGGCAAACTCGGTGGAAATGGCCTTTCCTAGGAAGGCCGCAAGCGGGCCCAGCGTGTGCGGCGCGCGAACACTCGTCGCGTGCTGCGTGGGGCCTTGGGCGAAGAGGAAATCCGGCGTGCCGATGCCAGCGCCGGTCACTCCATCAAGGGGTGTAAACAAGCGGACAAGCGCGCCGGCGCGTTGCCATCCCCGCACGCTGAGTTCTCTGGGCTGGGGGCTCCGTCCACGGTGACGCCATGGACCGTCCCGTCAAGACTTGGCTTCTCTGCGTGGCGAATGACCATGATTCTTCGGGACGACATCGAAACTCCTCAGACCACCGCTCAAAGGCTGCGCAGTCGCTCTCGACGCTGAACTTCTGCGGAAAATCTGGCGAGGCCGGCCGTGCTGGTAGCGGTCCGCGATCATTGTCGCGCCACCCTCACCACAAGGGGGAGTTTGCGACAAAGTTGGAGGAGTCCGGCCACCGAGACCCGTCCCTCTAGGTTGGGCATAAGAGCTTAAACCCCATGGAATCAATCAGTTTCACTACGCCTTCGCACTCGCTTTGTACAAGATTGCAACAATAACTTCGGTGGATCGCAACCGTACCGGCTGACGCGAGTTGGATGGACGAGGTGATATCGCAAGTAATTTTCTAGATCAATACATTCCGGATGGAGCGATTTCAAAAACACGTCACCGGCGGTCGGCCACACCGCTGGCTCAATCCCCCGGCGCGAAATCGGTTGCGGTTCGCATCACCAGAACGACCGCTCGCTGATTCACCAGCACCGCCATTCGGCACGCCGCTTGCCGAACACCCGAGTGCGCCACTTGGGCGCGATCAGGGACCCCATGAAAGACAACACACCCTTCGAAAATGCAGTCGACCTTCTCGACGCCGATCACAAGGCCGTCAAGAAGATGTTCATCGACTACAACGCACTCTGCGAAGACGCTGCGCCCGCCGCCACCAAGCGCGCCCTCGCCGAGAAGATCTGCCAGGCGCTCACGGTGCACGCCCAGATCGAGAAGGAAATCTTCTACCCCGCGGTGCGCCAAGCCACCGGCGACAACCCGCTGCTGGACGAAGCCCTCGCCGAGCATGCGGCAGCGAAGGAGGTCATCGCCCAGGTGCAGCGCATGAAGGCGAGCGACGACAACTACGACGCCACGGTACAGCACCTCGCCAAGCTCATCGACGAGCACGTGCTGGAGGAGCGCGAGCGGATGTTCCTCGAGGCGATGCAGGCGCCGCTCGACCTACGCGCGCTCGCCGTGCCGCTTTACCAGCGCAAGAAGCAACTGATGGCCGCTGCGCCCAAGCCGGCAAAGGAGAAAGCATGAGAGCGCTCGTCTACAACGGCCCGCGCAAGGTCGCGGTCCAGAACATGCCGGATGCAGCGATCGAGCGCGCGACCGACGTGCTGGTGAAGATCACCAGCACCAACATCTGCGGCTCGGATCTGCATATGTACGAAGGCCGCACCGACATGCCGCCGGGCGCATTCTCGGCCACGAGAACCTCGGCGAGGTGATCGAGGTCGGTCAGGCGGTCATCGCGTCAAAGTCGGTGACCGGGTCTGCCTGCCGTTCAACATCGGCTGCGGCTTCTGCGAGAACTCGAGAAGGGGTTGAGCGGCTTCTGTCTCACCCGCAACCCGGGGATGGCCGGCGCGGCCTACGGCTTCGCCGGGATGGGCCCGTACAGCGGCGGCCAGGCCGAGCTCCTGCGCGTGCCGTACGGCGACTTCAATTGCCTCGTCTTGCCGCGCGACTCGGAAGAGAAGGAAAGCGACTACGTCATGCTGGCCGA
>CAVWRD010000003.1:0-13917 GCA_963757315.1 uncultured Bacteroidota bacterium
AATTTCGGAAATTCTGAAAGAAGTGGGTGTCTGCTGACGCTCAAATTGTCGCATACCTGCTACTAGGGTATTTACGTATTTGGAATTCTAGTGAACTTTATTACTTTGGACAGGTACCTAATTCCAGTCACTAAGTCCATAAAAGGAATTCTATCTCAGGCACAACTTTAATGAAGCGATGGTTTGTGCATTTATTCAAATCCCGCATCATAGTAACACGGAAGTTTAATCAGACAGACATAACGGACATGACCCTGATACAAAAGTTTGTAATTTATCTCTTCGCGACATTATGCCTGACTAATTGTACCGGCAAAAAGCGGGACGGTCAATGGGGCACGGCAGAAATAAATTCTGCCATTAGCCAGGATTCAATTTATGAGGAACTTGACAAACAACCGGAACTTTTCTCGGTCCTGGAGAGGCATGACGATTTAATGAAGCGAACCAGTGCAGTAGCGTATTTCAGCGGACACAAAATAAATATGCAAGACGACAGGTATGCAAAATTTAATAATTGCAGAGCCTATTTTTTCCATTCAGATACATTGGCTATTAATATTGGGATTGGAAACGGCTTCGGCGGAAGCGGTTTCATAATCAGTTACAAAAATGGCAAGTTTAATACTGAACCTTATTTTGTGACGGACGTAATTTATCCGGATGAAGTTGAACCAACCTATAAAATTGTTTATCAAAAACTTATTTTGGATAAAGCAATTTATTTACTGGGAGACAGTTTATACGGGCACATTGACTTCAGATCTATTGAGGTCGATCATAAACAGGATACAACTGAACATTTCGGTAAAGGATATTTCAGGACAAAAGTCGCTAAACCATGACTGTTCTCAATAACAACCAGTTAGCGGACTGAAAGTTGAAAGTCGATCGCCCGGCGCCGTTAGGATCTCCGACGTATACGCGAATCTTGATTGTTCAAAAAAGGCAAAACTGCGCTTTATGTATCTTCTCCAACAGCTGTAATGATGCATTTCTGACGGTTTCCGCTTAAGGCTTTAAGCCTTGCTCAAACTTTTTTTTCCTCAATTACATACTAGAAACTAAAGATTCACGTTGTTGCCGACAATATAAATGGCAAAACGACTAACAGATAATATAATAACCGGCAACGACCCCAATCTGAGGATGTATTTTTATTATTCTCCTCATTATGGTCAGAATATATGGCGTCGGGGAACTTCGCTTACCGGCGAGCGAACAAAAAAGGATCCTGCCTTTAAAGGATTTCGCCAAAGCAGCAGTCGGTTAAAAATAGCTTCTCCCATCGCCGCTTCTTTATATAAAATGCTACCCGAACACGTAAAACAGTATGCTTTGTACAGAACATTAACGGGTGAAGCTATCAAAATGCTCAAAGAAGGAATGGACGCAGTAGTTATTTCAGAAACATTGAAGAAAAAATATATAACTCCATTGCTGGATTCGCCAAAAAAGAAATCCGAAAGCATAATGGATAGCGAACCTGAAGCAAGTGATCTCGTAAAAGTCATGAGAGAATTCACTTCATTTCCTCAGATACCATCACGATTAAAAAAAATGACAAGGACACGCCGTTCCCATTTACTTCAAAAAATAACAGATGGGCAATATGCAGTTGAATATTTTTCATCCCCCGATTCAGATCCTGTGCTTCAAATCAATATAAATATTTCAGAATATTCGTCGGGCAAATCGCAACTAACAAAGCCACGATCCAAAACCACAGACGGATTGATATACCTTGGCCGTCTTCCCGAATGTAAAAAACTCAAGATGTGGTTGCGGCCTGTTAAATCTTAAGTCTGGATACCGGTTTGGTTCGCATACAAAACTCTCAACTATAATTGTAGAAAATTACATTTCCGAAAGTACCTACTAGTTTGGAATCGCGCTGTCTTCCTATGTTATGATTTTTAAGGTCTTATAATTCTTTACCATACCTGAACCCTGTCAGATCAATACCAATAAGGGATCAAGTCCAGGTCAAGTCCAGTCTAGATTGGACTTGACCTGGACTTAATAGCCTACTGATAGCCGTTTGACAAGGCTCTGATATGACTATGAAGGCGATCCAATAAATTCCGGGAGTAAAATTGAAACGTACACAAAAAATGAATATTGTGTACTAAACCACTCTCTGAATGGGGTGAAAATTAAATGCCCACCTTATCTGAACGTATTGTTTTTTGAAAAATCTTGCCAGAAACCTTAGCCGTGAATATGAAACATATAAATGCTGCTTTACGAGGCAACATGCTTCGTAAATATCATCAACTGCCAGAAAATTTGGACAAATATTTATAATTAAGAATTATTTGTTCGCTAAAAAGATTATCATAAAACTTGTAACTATAGTATAATAAATTAATTATCAATGTTATATACCTATAAATGTCAATAAATAATTTAAGATATTAATTCAGACATAAAATTGGACAAATAATGCATCTTTTTTGTCTAACTTTATATCCCGGCTCGTTTTTCAAATATGATTTAAACTTAGATGAATGAAATTAAACAGGGATTATCCTCATTTGCTATTCAAAAAGCATTGGGACATTAAGGAGTGTGAATGGATAAGAATCGGGCAATGTGTTTCACTATTAAAAGCAATAAACAATACTCCTATAATACCACAATACTATGATGAACTAATGCTTGTAGCCGTCACAAAAGGTGCTCAGGCTACAACGGCTATTGAAGGGAATACATTGACAGACGAAGACATTCATAAACTTCAGGCTGGTGAAAAATTACCAGCCAGCGTGGAATATCAGGGGATAGAAGTACAAAATATATTAGACGCTTTTAATACGATTCTTCATGAAACCATATTTGAGCAAAAAGAACAACTTATTACCAGAGATCTATTGCTGAGATTCCACAAAATGGTTGGTAAAAATCTTGGCGATCATTTTGAGGCAGTGCCCGGCAGATTCAGGGAGAACGATGTGACTGTCGGCACATATCGTTGTCCGGACTACAGAGATGTTCCTGAATTGATTGATCAATATTGTGCTTTTCTAAAAGATACTTTTAGATATGAAGAGGGTCAGCAAAAATTTAGTGACTTATTCGTCGAAGCAATTGTTGCACATGTGTATCTGGAATGGATTCATCCTTTTGGAGATGGAAATGGCAGGACCGGCAGACTCATAGAATTTTATATTCTCTCCAGAGGTGGTAATCCCGATATCACGCTTCACGTGCTTTCAAATTATTATAACCTCACAAGACCTGAGTATTACCGACAGATTGAGAAAGCATTTGCAACAAGGGATTTATCAGAATTTATCGCTTATGCTTTACTTGGATTTAGAGATGGCCTTCAGCAAATACTTGAAAAAATCCAGGCAAGCCAGCTTTCGATTACCTGGCAAAAATACGTTTATGATAAATTCAATTCAGTTCCCATGGGACAAAAAGAAGTTTTTAAACGAAAAAGAACTTTTGCCCTGGAAATGCCTGTCGATAGAAAATTTGTTAAAGAGCAAATCCCTTCTTTAAATATCACATTGGCCCGACTCTATTCGAATATCTCGGTAAAAACATTAGAACGGGATATTGACGAGTTGTTGAAATTGGAAATCCTGATTAGAGAAGGCGATTTTTATTTTGCAAATATCTCCGCATTAAATAAAATGATTGCAAAAAGAAAAGGTTTATTGGTACGCGCGAATTAATATGTAAAGAAAAATGTAAAAGTTGTGCGTCTGTTATTCCAGCGAGATGAATAGAAGGTTGAGAATGTGTGTGAGGGGGAAATGAGTTTTAGTTGCCAGTTATCTGTAATTTATCAGATAATACATACTGCATGTCATATTTTCTAAAGGTATACGACAACTTCCATTATATGGAAGAAGACGAAGTGTATTATGTGAAGGGGATCAGTACGGCTGAAGAGGCTCTGAAAAAAGCGAAAGCTTTGGTTGAATCATATTTTTTTGAATATTGGAAACCCGGGACGGACTTTAATGCGATCAATGTTATGTACACCATGTATGGTGAGGACCCCGTTATTTTTTCGGAAAATGGTGAAAACGTAAAATTTTCTGCATGGAATTATGCAAAGGAAATCGCCATGCCAATCGTTTTGCGCATGGAAATAAACAACGCTCCGACTCAAAAAATTTATCAGTTAATCATCAAATATGTCGCCGAAAAGCATAAAGACCAAAAGGTACCTGGTACTGAACTTCCTTACCTGGTACATCTTAGCAATGTGGCGATGGAAATTCTGTTAGCTGCCCAACATTCAAAGGATTTCAATTTGAATTTCGGCCTTAAGGTCGCATTACTGCATGATGTTTTGGAAGATACTTCCGCTACCAAAGAAGATATTTCATTCATTTTTGGTGATTCTATTGCGGAGGCCGTCCTTTCACTTACGAAAAACAGTGATTTGGCAAAAGAAGAAAAAATGCCGGACAGTCTTTCCAGAATTAAAAAACAGCCGCATGAAGTATGGGCAGTGAAAATGGCTGACCGAATCACCAACCTGCAGCCTCCTCCCAATGATTGGTCTAAAGAAAAGAGACAGGAATATGTAGATGAAGCGACATTGATTTATGAACATTTACATAGCGGAAATACTTACCTGGCCGCCCGTTTGAACAAAATGATAGGGAAGTACAAAGAATACTATTGCAATTAGTTTACCCAGAAATGTGGAGAAGATTCAAAAATTCATGATAATTCAATGGACTAAGGCACTTCTACTAATAAAATAGAATTTTTTGATATCCTTGGATTTTCATCCAATAATTATCCATTTCATTTTGACTTTTATGAAAATAAATTTCCCTGAATCTGTTTTTTCGGGTAGAAAACTCCAATAATAACAAAGGGATTTTTGGACCGGCGAGTGTGCCATTCTTTGGTGGTCCCTACAAAAAGGAAGATCTCTTTTTTATTTAAGAATTCATCTCC
The DNA here is from genome assembly GCA_963757315.1 of uncultured Bacteroidota bacterium. Taxonomy (GTDB): domain Bacteria; phylum Bacteroidota; class Bacteroidia; order Chitinophagales; family Chitinophagaceae; genus Puia. The sequence goes on from CAVWRD010000003.1 coordinate 4,933, forward strand.
ATATTTTTCTTTCACTTTTTCTAAAGCAATTGCCTCATTACCTTCTGCCGCTGCTAGGCAATTCCAATATAATGCACCGATTTCCCAATCTTCGATCATCATTCGGCTGGTAACCCCTGCATCATCTTTAAACTTATAATAAAATTTATACGGTAATTTGGATATGAGTTCCCTGACTTGCTCCTTTTTACCGTTAAAAGAAAGTTGAAGCTGGTTTAACTGGTCCTTCCATTCTTTTTTCCATTCCCTTTCATCGTCTTCTATTTCGAAACTAGTAATTTCGGTAGGTTTAAAAGTTGCCAAAGAGATGTTCGATGGTGACTTTGAATCATCAAGCAGTTTTCTTAAGTTCGTATATGCGTTACTTGTACAATAGATTTTTCTTTCAGCCCAATCGTTCTCAGTACCAATCTTTCCAAGTATAGCAAGATCACCAAAGGTATAATCTGCGGGCGAATAACTTTCCGGGCGAAAATCATCAGTTCTTTTTTTTAGATCTAGTTCAATCCAATTATATTTAAACGATTCCATTTTCCCATCCTTACGCAACCCCTTTAGAAACTGAAGTGGTACGGGATATATTCGGATCCATTTGCCATTTTCCAATACACCTTCGGTACATACAAGTTCATCGTAACTTCTGGATGGCAGAGGATAGGTAGTTACCGCTATCAGAACTTTCTTCCTGTGCATCAGATATGTTTGATCTCGAAGGTGAAACCCGGAAGATTTTGGATGGATTCAGCCAACGGCTTGCGGTGACATTGGCAGATGTTTGATTCAAAGCAGGTTAATGCAATTCGTTTATATTTTTCAAGAAGTTGGAGTATTGCATTTTGCGTTGGTATCGTCTCTACAAGATTTAATTTCCGATATTTTGCAAAGAGATCATCATAGTCCTCCTGATTACGGAGTTCCCGTCTTTGTCCAGATAAAATACCTACCTGCGGGTAATGATGATATATTATACCCAAACTCTCACAATACCCTTTAAGCATGCTTTTACTGAAACCGAACTTCATGCTAATTGGATTGTTTCGTACATCTATTAGAGCTCGAACATCATTTTGAATCAGACGGTTCAGATATTCTTCAAGAGAAATTCCTTCATACCCAATTGTAAATAAAATCGTTTCCGTCTTTGTCGGTTTAAATTTTTTTACCACTTCCAACTCGCGAGACGTTAAGATATCTGATGCTTTTACGCTTTTTGTGGCCCAGTAAGGAAAATTCACATAAGTATGCCGCATAATCGCGTCCGTATTCATATTTCCATAGAGCTTTTTAATTTCCAATATATTATTAAAATCACTTGTCGTTAGTGATTTCAAATAATTGATTTTATCTGCCTTTTGAAAAGATGAGTCTGTTTCATTTAACAAACCTCTCATAGCCATTGTCTTCAAATCCGCATTGGCGGAATATGAATAACAGCCGTATTTAAAAGGAACAAAGTCATAGGCAGATTTCTCCTGATTTTTACAAGTTAAAAACAAAAGTTTCTGAAGGCGTATTTTTTCAAGATTGCCTTCGAAGCATTGAAGAAGGGAAAGGATAATTCTTCGACGATAGAACATGTACAAAAATAGAAAAATTTAAATTAGGCAAACGCAAAACATTGGGAGCTTCGGTACTCAATATTGTAAATATGTTTTCGAGTGAATTCATATTCTTCGTTTTCCTCGCCTTCCTGATTGCTGCTCCAATTGCAGGATATTTTATATTTCATTGGTTACAGAATTATGCATTCCATTTTCAACCAGGTCCGATGATATTCATCAAAGCGGCTTGTCTTTCTGCGCTGACTGCTTGTGCGTCCTTCGGCTATCGGCCCTTAAAGGCAACGATGGCTAACCCGGTCAGGAGTTTAAGAAATAACTGAAGCCACTTATTGGAATATTCTTTTAAATACGTTAACTTTCTTACCCCTAAAAAATCAGTTATGAAAAAGCAATTTCTTAAACTACTACCTGGAGTAGTATTGACGTTGCTGTTTTGTCAATCCTGTTCCAAAATTACCAATGCACCAACGCCAATCCCTTTCCCCATTCAATCCCTTGAACAAACGCCATTTCATTATTATATGGACAGCTTGTTTGCGCTGGCAAATGAGAATATCATTCTGACTATTAGTGCCGTTGCCATCGACGATGTTCTTACAAAAGCAGGAAGCACTGGTACAGGCCAGGCCGAGATCGCATACCCTTTTCATTCCACTACGGCGGGAGCAATAACATCACTGGGCATTATGCTTCCCTCAAAAGGATTTTCGCACACTGTAACGCTATGGGATGCGGCATCGCAGCAGGTATTGGCTCAGGCAAATGTTCCCAGTCTGGATTCAGGCAAATTCACTTATGTAAGCCTCGCACTTGCCAATCAGGCCGTGATCATTCAACCAAATCATGAATATATTGTGGGTTTTAACTCACTCGCAATCGGGAATTCGTTGAATACAGCATCGCCGGGCAATGGGATTTATATACTCGACGGCATTTACGACTTTTCAAATCCTCAAAATAGTAGTAAACTGCCCATTTTACCTTTTACCGTAGGACCCATCACTTTTGAAGGCTATTATGTATTCAACTATGATACGCCTATCAGTCTTCCTCCTTTCCCGGGATCAGGTTTTTTAAACATTTATAGTGCATTTGATGTGCCGGGAGTTTGTGATATCGGGTTTATTCCGCAGCAGTAAAAATATCTTCGATTCTGATTTGTTGTATTGATTTGCCTTAGCTACCGATCGTACCACCCATCGCGTGTTTCTTCAACCAGCGAATTTGTCCACGGTGGTTGAGTTCATGGCCGAAAACGTGGAACCATTTGAAGTAATTATTTACACGCTGGTCATCACCAAACGACGTTTGTTCTTTGAGCCACTGGTCATCGCGAAGGGCAAGCTCCGCAAGTGTTTTTGCGCGAACCTGTTCCATCTTGTTTAAGTAAAATTCCAGCGCCTGCCCTTTGATCTCATTTCTCGCCCGGTCGCCTAGTGCAAGAGCGGCGTCCCATTCCTGCTTCTCTTCAATATTCAATTCACGATTATGGAAAGTCGCTGCCTGGTAACCTGCTTCCGCTGCTGCAATGTGCAGGAGGAGTGCGCCGATAGAATTGCTCTGTGAATCATGCAGGTAATCAAGTTCACTTACTCCCAGACCTTCAACCGCTGAGAGCGTCGTATGCCGGACGTAGTTCATCATTGAAACAAGGCGGCCTATCTGCGGAGTAAAACCGGAAATCTCGTCGATTAAAAAGAGTGTTCGTTGATCCATAAAACGAATTTAATGCGACATAATTGACGGTGGAGTTTAACACGCAAATGTAGTCTGGAATGGAATGCCGTGGTTTGTAATCCGACCATTTTATACGGCCAGAATATTTACCGACTGCCTAGTTTGTTTTCAGAATTTTAATCGTTTTATTAATTCCCGATTCAGCGCTGTACATTTTCACAAAATAGTATCCCGGTGGCAATGCCGACAAATTAATAGTGGTGCCCTGTTCCGTCAGATCCGTAACCGTTGTTACAGGTCGCCCCTGGAGGTCTGAGATGGAAATACTGAGGGAGCCTGAATTTATTTTCCACTTTAACGTGAGATCGGTAGTCACCGGATTGGGATAAAGCCTTGCATGCTGACCATTACCGAAATCGATTTCATCCGTCATATTTATAGTGAAGCCTGATGAAATATCACTGGTACATCCGTTTTCTGAATGGGTAACAGTGTACAAACCATTCTGAACTGGTGCAAATGTTTTGTCGGTCGCACCCGATATCGCCACGCCATTGAGATACCATTGGTTACCCGAGTCTACACTTGAAACCAGTATATTGTCAGAATTTTTTGAAATAGATGGAACGGGTACCGGAATAACATAAACGAAAATGCCCGAATCGGAGGAAGTCGTAATACCGTTGGAAGTTGTCTTAACGGAATACAAACCACTGGCTAAAGGGTGCAATGAATTGGCCGTTTCTCCTGACATCACAACGCCATCTTTATACCATTGATTATTGGATTCAGCAGTGGAATTCAATACGAAGGAACTGTTTTTACAGATGGAAGTGGATCCTGTAAAAACAATCTCGGGCATAAACAGGAATCCTGAAATGGTTCCGGTGCCTGATGCAGAGTTGACGGTTACTTCTCCGGATGCACCGCCGTCTACCACTGCGTCAATTTCACTGGCTGAGACTACCTGGAACGAACTCGCGGGAACACCACCAAAATCTACAGACGTTGTACCTGTAAAACGTTTGCCCGTAATCACGATGGTCTTTCCTTTAAAACCCAGCGTATCCGATATCGAACTGATCAAAGGTGCGCCTATATTATTTCTTAATACAGTAACCGTATTCAATAAAACATTTACGTCAATCAGATCGGGTCTTCCGTCCCCATTTAAATCACCGACATTTCCGAACGTATCAAAATTGCCTGTTTTATAATTGACAACAGGTAATAAAGATATCTGACCGCCTCCGCTATTGTTCTGCATAACAGAGATGTTGCCGGTCTGTCCATTGCCTGTAGTAATATCCGGTTGTCCATCCCCGTTAAGATCGGCGAAAGTGATCGAAGTGGCAGTTGAGGGACTGTCTACACGATTAACCAGCGAGATAGAACCCGGTGTACTTATATTTTTATAAAATGTTATCGAAGATCCGCCATAATTTTCCACGGCAAGATCCAGTTTGCCATCACCATCGAGATCACCGGTGTGCAGGAATCCGGGATTCTGTCCGACCGGATAAGGAACAGGATTAGCAAGAGATAGCACTCCACCTGTACTCGTATTTCTGTACACGTCAATTTCGGAATTGGAAAATTCGCTGACGATAATATCCGGCTTCCCATCATTATCCATATCGGCGACAATCACATGATCGGGATGATTGAAAGAAAAATAATCAAGTTTCGGAGCAAAACTCAAAGCACCCGAACCGACAGAAGTATTTTGCAAAATGGAGATTATTCCTGAATTGCCGCTGGTCGCTATGATATCGGGTCTGCCATCCATGTTTATGTCTGCGATCGCAACATCAAGCGTCCCGTTACCGGTTTGAATATTGATGGCTGCATCGAATGAAATGATTCCGTTCTGACTTGTATTTTTAAAAATGGATACGGTACCGGCATCCCCACTATTAAAATTGGAAACTACGATATCGGGTTTCCCATCACCATTCAAATCGCCCACGGCAATATTTCTGGGTCCGTTGCCCGCGTTGAAATCGGTGTGTTGCGCCAAATGAAAAGTTGCCGCCACTGCTGGTGTTTTGTAAAATGGAAATATTGTTGGAGAGCCAATTGGCAGTGATCAGATCGGGCTTCCCATCCTGATTCAGGTCACTAACGGCCACGGCTACCGGATAATTACCTGTATTGAAATCACCAGCGGGATAAAAAGTATTTGCCGATATCAGGCTATCCCCGCCTGAAAATTTTACGCTGAATGGAAGAGAACTATAAGTGGAAAGAGAATTTGTTGTCACGGTGATGAGATCATATACAGCTCCGGCCGGCACAGTTACCTGCAGGCTGGAGGGAGAAGCTGAGGTCACTAATGCTCTCACCGGTCCAAAATAAACGATATTATCAGTAGGGGTAGAACTGAAATTATTTCCGTTAATCGTAATCGTTGCGCCGACGGTATCTGACACCGGATAAAAAGAAAGTGCACCTGGTATACCACCAAAGGCGAATCCATGCAGACTGTCATTACCGTTAGAAGAAGTAACGGATACATCGCCGCTGGCTCCCGGTCCCAGTACAGCTGCAATCACAGAATCAGATTGTATTGAAAACGAAGCTGCTGTAATCGTACCAAAAGAAACGGAACCAACACCCGTGAAATTTATCCCGCTGATTTTTATCGTATCGCCGGCGCTGCCATGAGTTGGGTTGAATTGATAAATCAAAGGACCTTTAAAAATAAAACCAGTATCTGTTGCAGTACCAAAATTTGTAGTGACGGTAAGATTTCCACTGGCACCACGGCCTACAATAGCCGAAATACCGGTTGAAGAGTCTACAACAAATGAAGCTGCATTGACTCCGCCAAACTGAACCGCGGTTGCACCTGTAAAATGTTTACCCAGTATCGTCAACTTCGTTCCGCGAATGGCAGTATCGGAATAAAAACTATCGATAATGGGTGACAGTGTATCTCCGATTATATTTCTCAGAATAGAAATTTTATCGTCGGAAGAATTCGCAGTGATGATATCCGGACGGCCATCCCCATCGAGATCTGCAATGGCTGCAAACAGCGGTGCGTCTCCAACCGGATAATCCATATGTGTTTCAAAGTCGATATTGCCACTTGGTACTTTTGTTCTTCAATACAGAAACCGAATTTCCAAAGCGGTTAACGGCTATCAGTTCCGGTTTTGAATCGCCATCCAAATCACGGATTGAAACGTCCACCGTGTAGTTTCCGGCTGCAAAACTCTTTGGCAGATCAAACGAAAGATTTCCCGTTGTGCTGATATTTCTTAGAATGAGCACACCGCTGGGATTTCCTCCCGTCGCAGCGATATCCGGGTTACCGTCGCCGTCAAGATCTCCGATTGCCAGCGTAAATGCACCCGCCAGACTTGCATAGGAAACCGGCGATGCGAAAGAAAAATTGCCGGGAGTGGAAGTATTTTTAATTACATACAGAGAACTGTTGCTTCCTTCTGTGGATACAACCAGTTCAGCCTTACCATCCTTATCCAGATCACCTATCGCGATTCCGTAAGGATTGGTAGAAATCAAAAGATCTGTTTTGTTGCTGAAAGAAATGGAACCGGGCGTGCTCGTGTTTTTATAGATCGTTATATAATTAGAACCGTTATTGGCAATTGCGAGGTCAGGTTTTCCGTCTCCGTCGAGATCTCCGATGGCCACACTATAAGGACCATATTTCGTAATAAACCTCAATGGATCGTCAAACGAAATGACAGATCCGGAACTGGAATTCCGGTATACCGAAACTGTAGAATCGCCAACTCCGTTTGTGACGACTACGTCGGGTTTTCCGTCTCCGTCGAGATCTCCGACAGCTGAACCCTGCATATCCGGCGGCATTGCGGGAAAATAAAGTGGAGATGAAAAACTGATCGATCCATAACTGCTGGTGTTGGTAAGTACAGTTACCTGACCGGAACTTCCCCTGGGAAACAAAAATATCCGGTTTACCATCACCGTTAAAATCCGCCGCCACCACACTGTGTGGATAGACTCCTGTGAGCACATCCATTTTGGGAAGGAATGAATTGCTGTTGAATAAGCTGTCGGGGTTTTGGGCAGACAGCGTTACAACGAACAATAAAGCAGAACAGGATACCGGGTATCGATTTCATTGGTTATCAGGGAAAGGGTCTGGATACAAGATAATAAAAATAACTTCCAAATGAAATACCCGGCGGGCTAAGTAAAAACCCTTATAATCATTTGAATATGACCGTTATAACTGCTTGTTATGACGAAGCTTTTGTAATACATTTATTCTTTTATCCAATATGAGCATTACCAGGCATAAAAGAAATTAGAAAACAAGATTCGAGGAAAGTGATAGCTGCGTTGTTTTTGCCTTTAATGCTATTTATTTTAACGGTACTAATAATGACATTTTTTTGGGAATCAATATACATGATATTATTAGGTGAGAAAGTGATTGTGTGCCCGGATTTCAACAAGAAAAAAACAGTTGTAGCAATAAATACTTTTATACGCTATCATTTTAAATATTATTTCTATTCAACACATGAAAAACAGCGAAAGCTGGCAATGATTAGTTTATGCTTCCTGCTCACGATATCCTGCGGACCCCGAAATCGCAGAAGGGAGGAAATTATGTCTCAAAGTATAATCCGGATTGGTTCCAGTCATATACATGGCGAATACGCAAAAAAGAATACGAACAGGCGCTTAACTTATTAAATGAGTGGAAATTCGATGAAGCAAAACTATGCTTTTCAGATGCCGATAGTGCTGACCCCAATAATCCGGAGATATTGACGGATCTGGGTATCTTATTGGTACGCTATATACCAGTGAAGCTTCTTATATTTATTTCGATCGGGCTATTAATGATAGATAGTGGGTTTTACAGGGCGTATTTAAATTATGGTATTGGCTAAATCGAGGTCATAGATATAAAGAAGCCATATATATTTTAAAAAAGGGATTACGTCTTCATAAAATAAGCCAGGATGACCGTCGTCTATTTATGTTACCTGGCCTATGCATTTCATCAAACGGGTCACGATTCCCTGGCCCTGCTTGTTCTATCCGATGCCAAAAGAGAATTGACTGAAGGTCCTTTGTTAGAAAACATACTACAGGTTGAAATTAATTTTAGAAAATCCTATAATAATCGCGGATTCGTGCTCTTCCAGGATACCACTGACGCGGTTGAATCCCGGGAACAAGATTATAAGAAAATAAAGAACACGGATGAATTTGGGGAATTGATTACCCTGATTGATTTTAGAATCAAAACAAATAATATAAAAGATTATCCGGATGGTTATTACCACAAGTATAGCTATTGATCATCCGGAAAATGAAATAAAAAATCTGCGGGATAAAAATGAAGTACCCGGTATTCTTTATGACGTACATGAATCTGCATACTGTACGATTATCCGTTAAAAAATCCCTGCACCATATGCACGCATTTCGTTGAACCTATCACCAAAAAGGATTTGGTAGAATTAATCAGTCGGAGTTACCATTCCATTTATCAGGAAGAAGAAGAAACCGCACCAGTTAAACCCGTTCCGCCGTCAAAAAGAATTTTGGGACACAAACGCAACGAAACAAATGGCAGGTATGGAATCTGGGCACATGATCTGAGGGATTTAAGGCTTGAAGAATGTAAAGGGTACAGAAAAAAAGACGGGTCTATCCTGTTGACTCTAAAAATAGTGAACTGATATATCCGAAGCCGGTGTTATCCGGCATTGTGTTTAACTTCAACTTCAAT
>CAVWRD010000004.1:0-22728 GCA_963757315.1 uncultured Bacteroidota bacterium
TTTTATTATCTTGTTTGTTAAAATCAATTAAATGTCTTTACGATTCATGACGTTTGCCATCCCCGTCATTTTTATTTTCAATTCGAAGACTAATGCGGCAAAAATCTCAGATGCTCTTTTTTATAAAGAAATTATAGTTCCGGGTTCAATGCCGCCTTTACATACTATTCCAGATAGTATGATCTTGAAAATTAATACTTCATTTCAAGACAGAACTATTACTGTTGAGTTGAAGAATGATTCGATTTATACCTACAATCATGAAGACTGGGATTATGAGGACTATTACCCTTCTACAGCTATGTCAATAAAAGACGCAATTCACAGTATTAAAATCACATTTACAAGGGCGGAACATATGCCGGAATATCCTGGAGGTGAACAGGCATGGGCAAAATATTTAAATGAATTCTGCCTGCAACATAAAGACGAAATTGAAAAACATGGCGATATAAAGCTTACCGTGCGTTTCATTGTTCACATCCATGGTCAGGTTACGGATATAGAATTTCAAAATGGCGCTTCTCAATCATCATTAGCCCCACTTGCCATTTCTTGTATTCAAAACGCACCAGGCTGGCAGCCGGCCATTCAAAACGGACACAAAGTTCCCTGTTATACAATTCAGGTAGTTAAACTTGAACTACCATAACCTGGTTTACCATTTGTCTTCCTTTGAATTCGGTTGCCCCTTTCCGGTAGTAATCAGACTCACCAGACTTTCCTGTATATACTGTGTCCACGCTTTAAAACAGATATCGAAACATTCATAGTCCGGAACGAGACCCTGATGCGTGAAGTGCAGTTCCGTTTTGCCGCCTTTCTGAGATATTTCAAAAATGACTTTCGTGCCCACCCATTCTCTCTGGTCTTTGATAAAGTTGAAATGATTTTCGAGCACCAGCCAGACTACTTTCTTTTCAGGAATGAATTCCACTATTCTCATTTTGCAAATGTGGACATCCCTGTAGTGATATTTAAATTCGCTGTTAAGCTTGTCCGTATCCCCTTCGACTTCCTGTGACCACCATCCGCGAACATTATTTATAGCATCAAATACGGCCTTCGCCGACTCATCCACTACGATAGTTGTGGTAAAATCTTTTTCAATCGTTTTAGTTGTCATTGTATTTTATTTTAATTGTAATTTTTTTTCGGGTGTGCCTTTTCCTGTTGTTAATAATTTAAACAGGCTTCCTTTAATATAATAATCCCAGCCCTTTGAGCAGTCTTGGTAGCATTCCACTTCAGGAACCAAACCAAGGTGCGTGAATTTCACATGCGTTTGTTTTTCCTTTTCCGACAATTCAAAACTTATCTTAGTATTATTCCACTCTTGCTTGTCCCTGATAAAATTCAGCCTGCTCTTCGTAACCAGCCATACCAGTTTTTTGTCGGGAACAAATTCTATCAACTTTTGCGTTGACACGTGTACATCACCAAAGTGTACAGTGAATTCATCGTTCAGTTTTTTTGAATTGCCATCCAATACTTCAATCCACCATTCTGTAACATTATTTATATCCCTGAATACTTCTTTGGCAGGAGCATCCACAACTAAAGTGACCATATAATCTTTGTTTGACATTTCATTCAATTTAGAATACAAGATTACGGTCAAAATCTGTTTTTTACCGGGTGTTAAATAGACATTCTTCCGGGTTGATTTGGACAGGCTATTGAGCTATCTTTGCTCAAAAATCACAAGTGAAACACGTTGTTATCCTTGTTCCCAATGGCAACCCACATATGAGCAGCATTGCAGGTTCTTTTGAAATCCTGACAAGAGCTGAATCCTATTGGCGCAGAATGGGTAACAAACCTGTGATGGAAGTTCATTTGGCAGGATTTATTACCGAATCCAAATCAGCAACCGGTTTTTTTTCCGTGGATCCCGAAGACATAAGAGATATCAAAAAAACCGATTTACTGATTATCCCCTCTCTCGGCAACGACTATGAAAACGCGATCAGAAAAAATAAAGAGCTGATTAACTGGATCAACGCACAATATAAAACAGGTGCTGAAATGGCAAGTATATGCACAGGTGCATTCCTGCTGGCTGCCACCGGAATACTAAATGGAAAAACCTGTTCCACTCATTGGAATGCTGTATCTGATTTCAGACGTTTGTTTCCCGACATCGATTTGCAGGCTGATAAATTGCTTACCGTTGAGAAAGGAATCTATACGAACGGCGGAGCTTATTCTTTTTTGAACCTCATTTTATTTCTCATAGAAAAATACTTCGACAGGGAAACGGCGATTTACTGTTCCAAAGTCTTTCAAATAGATTTCGAGAGAGACTCGCAATCACCCTTCAGTATATTCCAAACACAGAAGAATCACGGGGACGAACTCATATGCCAGGCGCAGAACTATATCGAAGAAAACCTGACTGAGAAAATATCTTTCGAACAGGTTGCATCCAAACTGGCGATCAGCAGGCGCAACTTTGACAGACGATTTATAAAAGCAATTGGCAATACGCCGGTGGAATATCTGCAGCGCGTAAAAGTGGAAGTTGCGAAACGAATTCTCGAAAAAGGCAGGAAGAGTATTTTCGAAGTCATGAATGAAGTGGGCTACTCAGATGATAAAGCATTCAGGGAAGTATTCAAAAAAATCACCGGTCTTTCACCGCTGGATTATAGAGCGAAGTATAATAGAGAACCCGTGCCGGGCTAGTTATATTTACCAGAAATCCGGTTTTTTAGTTGTGCCTCCATGAAGCCAGCATTCCATACAATCCGGAGTGGCACCCAAATAACCAACCAAAACTCCCGAATCAATGGCCTTAGCTATGGGGAGTTCAACTCCGTCTTCAAAAATGTCGAACTCAGCGACCTTTATTGTATCCGCATGACAAGTTTCATAACCGGTATAAACAGATACTTCTGGTATTTGAGCCCTGCTTATAAAGATTCGTTTATCGATTTCGGAAGTACATCCTACAAATCCGATAACCCGTTCTGTAGTATCCGTTGTACATACGATATTGCCTCCTGTTTCCGAAGGTTGTGCGTCGAAAATTGAACCCAGTTGTTCTGTATTCTTTTTTAGCTGCTGCTTCCATTCATACCAATCCTTGGTAAGCACAATTTGCTTCACCAGAATACTGTACCTGTCACGCAGTCTGTTCGTCGTAAAATAAGAAATGGTCTGCAAAGGAAATTTGTAGACTAAATCTGAACTCAGATTCTCCGTAGTAAAAAGAATAAGGTCCGTTGACTGATTATTGGCCCAGCAGTTATATAAAGTATCTGCATCTACAACATCTCTGGGCCCGACTCCACCCGATTCCCATTTATAAGAGGAATAAGCGAACGCGAAATATTTCCAGGTCTCCTGATAGTACCATTCATAATACAAACTTTTATTCCGGTCATCATGCGCGGAAACATAAATGGTAAGATGGTCAGAAGCTGTATCATATCCTACGGTATCAATCGGTGGTGTAATTTTTACCTCGGTTAATGCAGATAAATAATCCTTACCATTGGATGTCTTTATATGGATCCTGTATTTCTGAGTGGAATCTATCGGTATCTGATTAATGGAATAATTTCCGGGGCTGGTTTCGGTAAGACTAAACCTTGCACCCTGCTCTGATTCTACTTCCACCCGAGCGCCGGGTTCGGGAATTGTGCTGATATTATTCAAAGGAGCCAAACGGGTTAACAAAATTGTAGTGGGTCCATTTCCGCTATTTATAAATCCTTCCACCACCAGTATCCCAGATGTGGGATAGTTAATGTGAGGCATATATTTATCCTTACATGCCCAAAAAAGAATCAATATCAAAAACCAGGTTTTCAGTTTCATATTTTCTCAAATCTCCCGTTACCAGAAATCCGGTTTAACAGGCGTTCCTCCGTGTAATGAACAAATCATACAATCTCTGGAGGCGCCCATATATCCTACTAAAATTCCCGGGGGCTTAACAGCCTGAGATATGGGAAGTTGAGATCCGTCTGCAAAAAGGTCATAAAAAGCAGGTTTTACCGTATCCGCACCACAGTCTTCATACCCGGTAAAAACAGATACTTCTGGTATTTGAGACCTGCTTATAAAGATTCGTTTTTCAATTTCGGAAGTACATCCGACAAATCCAATAACCTTCGCCGTTGTATCCGTCGTACATACGATGTTTCCACCTGTTTGTGAAGGTTGTGCGTCAAATATTGAACCTAGTTGCTCCGTATTCTTTTGCAGCAGTTGCTTCCATTCATACCACTCCTTGGTGAGCACAATTTGCTTCACCAGAATACTGTACCGGTCACGCAGTCTGTTTGTCGTAAAATAAGAAATCGTCTGCACGGGAAATTTGTAAACGACATCTGAACTGAGATTTTCCGTAGAAAAAAGAAGAAGTTCAGTTGATTGATTTGAGATCCAGCAATTATATAAAGTATCTGCATCTTCAAAATCCCTGTTCGTAATTCCCGCCGGCGTATAAGTAAAATTGGAAAACGCGTACGCAAAATATTTCCAGGTCTCCTGATAATACCATTCATAATATACGCTTTCATTCCGATTATCGTGAGTGGAAACATAAATGGTAAGATGATCCGAAGCGGTATCAAATCCAACAGAGTCAATAGGAGGTGTAGTTTTTACTTCTGTCAATGCCGATAAATAATCCTTACCATCGGATGTCCTGATATGTATCCTGTATCTCTGAGTAGAATCTATTTGTAGTTGATCAATGGAATAATTTCCGCCTCCGGTTTCAGAAAGACTAATCCTGACTCCCCGTTCTGATTGCACTTCCACCTGGGCGCCGGGTTCTGGAATTGTACTGATATTATTCAAAGGGGCTACACGGGTTAGTAAAATATTGGTGGGCCCATTTCCGGTATTTATAAATCCTTCCACCACCAGTATCCCCGAAGCAGGAGAGTTGATATGCGGCATGTATTTATCTTTACACGCCCAAAAAAGAATCAATATCAAAAACCAGGTTTTCAGTTTCATATTTTCTTAAAACGTTATATTACCAGAAAGCCGGTTTGACTGGCGTTCCGCCGTGTACCGAACATTGCATGCATTCCTTGCTGGCAGCAAGATATCCTACTTCAACTCCCCCTGGCCGAACTGCCAGACTTATAATATATGCAGATCCGTTTGCAAAAATGGAATAAGACCCAAAATCTACTGTATCTGCGACACAAGTTTCATAACCAGTATAAACGGCTACTTCTGGTATTTGAGCCCTGCTTATAAAAATCCGTTTTTCAATTTCGGAAGTACATCCGACAAATCCAATAACCTTCGCCGTTGTATCCGTTGTACATACGATATTGCCGCCTGTTTGCGAAGGTTGGGCGTCGAAAATTGATCCCAGTTGTTCTGTATTCTTTTGTAACTGCTGCTTCCATTCATACCAATCCTTGGTAAGCACAATTTGCTTTACCAGAATACTGTACCGGTCACGAAGTCTGTTTGTCGTGAAATAAGAGATCGTCTGCAGGGGAAATTTGTAAACGTCATCTGAACTGAGATTCTCTGTAGAAAAAAGAAGAAGTTCAGTTGACTGATTACTGGCCCAGCAGTAATATAATGTATCCGCATCTTTTATATCCCTGGGTACAATACCCACCGTTGTATATTTAAAATTGGAAAAAGCGAACGCAAAATATCTCCAGGTCTCCTGATAGTACCATTCATAATATGCACTTTTACTCCTATCATCATGGGCGGAAACATAAATGGTAAGATGGTCCGATGCGGTATCATACCCAACGGTATCAATAGGAGGTGTAATTTTCGCGACTGTTAATGCTGATAAATAATCCAACCCGTTGGATGTCTTTATATGGATCCTGTATTTCTGATTCGAATCGATGGGTATCTGATTGATGGAATAATTTCCAGGACTGGTTTCGGAAAGACTAAACCTGGCTCCCTGCTCTGATTCTACTTCCACCTGAGCGCCCGGTTCAGGAATTGTGCTGATTTCATTCAAAGGGGCTACCCGCGTTAGTAAAATATTAGTAGGGCCATTTCCTGTATTTATAAATCCTTCCACAACCAGTGTCCCCGAAGCAGGAGAGTTGATATGCGGAGTGTATTTATCTTTACATGCCCAAAAAAGAATCAATATCAAAAACCAGGTTTTTACTTTCACAACTTCTTAAAAACTTACATTAAAATTTATGAACGGGATGGCACTGCCAAATATGGACAATTTGTATCCGTTCACTACGCCATTTTCTGAAATAAAATAAACCGAATAAGGGTTATGGGTTCCAAACATATTGTATACGCCGATAGTCCAGGAATTGTGAAATTTCTGGTGAACCCTGTGGTTCCCATCTATGTTCATCGAAAAATCTGTTCGGTAATAATCAGGTATGCGATAGGCGTTCCTGTCGGAATAGGATGTTCGGTAAGAACTATCATATCTGAATACTCCTATGGGCAGCGTGATCGGCCGGCCGGTATTGTAAGTAAAGTTCAGGGAAAAACTAAACCGGTGATTAACTCTGTAGTTGGCGACCATTGTTAACGAATTGGGCTGATCATAATTCGCAGGATAATAATTTCCTTCATTGATCAACTCTCCTGCATAAGGATCTGCCTGTTTTTGCTCTGTTCTTGAAAAGGTATAACTGATCCATCCATTTAATTTGCCAGTTGCCTTTTTGATCATGAATTCGATACCATAAGCTCGCCCGTTTGTATTGATAACGTCTGTTTCGATGTGATGATTCAAGACCAGCACGGCACCGCTTTTATAATCAAGTATATGTTGCATGGTTTTATAATAAACCTCTACAGAAGTTTCAATCGTATTATTTTTCAGATTCTTGTAAAAGCCAAGTGAATACTGATTTCCCCATTCAGGTGCAATATTAGGATCACTCAGTTTCCAGATGTCCGTGGGTGAAATTGCCGTTGTATTGGAAAGGACATGTATATATTGCTGCTCTGTATTATAGCTGGCCTTCATTGAAAAATTGTCGGTGAATGCAAACCTCGCGGACAAACGATACTCAGGACCAGAATATGTTTTTATAAACTCGTTTGAGCCATACGTGTTTGCAGACAATATATCGTCTGATGTTTTGGGAGAGTTTGCAGGATACTGGTTTACAGTTTGTGGCCCTAAATAATTATAGACTGAAAACCGGATGCCGGCTTCAACGACGAACGCCGGAGTGATGGTGAATTTATCACTAAGGTATACCGCACTTTCCAATGCCTGTTCCTTTTGGACGGTGTCGGGAGTCGCGAGAGATAGTTTGCCTACAGGTTCATAGGTGCCCGGGTGCAAACCGTAATACAATGAATTGATTCCGAATTCCAGGGAATGCTTAGCACTTAAGAAGTAATAAAATTCTCCTTTAAAATAAGATTGATTTACTCCAAATGAAAATTTGTATGCGTTCACAGGATTCTGCGTACTGCTGATATCATAATTGTACTGATCATAGCCCGTGATAAATAATCCATAAAATTTATCGTTGAATGAATGTTTCCATTTCAGCGAGAGGTTCACATTGCCGTATCCATAAGTGGTGTCGCTGTTCAGATTAAAATTATCCTTGCTGGTGTAGGCAGTCAGGTATAGATTATTATTTTTATTGATCTGGTGACTGACATTGAAATTGACATCATAAAACGAGGCCCTGCTTAACTTGTACTCTGGCGGAAGCAGGTTCAGCAACCAGTTTGCGTACGTGGTTCTGCCCGCAAGAATAAAAGATGTTTTATCTTTTACAATCGGACCTTCGAACTCCAACCTGCTTGTAACGAGACCAATTCCTGCATTGCCTGCAAATTCTTTCTTATTTCCTTCCCTGCTGGTGATATCCAAAACAGATGATAACCGGCCACCATATCTGGCAGGAATACTGCTTTTATATAATTCCACACTTTTAACCACATCAGGATTGAAAGCTGAAAAGAAACCAAAAAAATGAGAGGGGTTGTAAATAGTTGCATCGTTGAACAGGATAAGATTCTGGTCTGCCGAACCGCCACGAACATTTAAACCTGTACTTGCTTCGCCCACTGACTTTACACCCGGGAGAGTCAATAATACGCGCAAAAGATCGGCCTCTCCAAATGCTACCGGTACTTTTTTAAGCGTTTTAATATCCATTTTCTGTACGCCCATATCAACACTTCGGATATTGCTCATCTTTTCTGCTGAGACGATTACATTCTTTAATATCATAACCTGACCCTGCAAATCAATATTCATCTTTCCATCGCCCGACAGTAAAACCTGACGACGGGTATCTTTCATTCCGATACTCTGGATATTTAAAATATGACGACCTTTTGGTAATGATATCGCATAATATCCATATTGATCTGATGCGACACCGATTCGCGGTTTATCGGTATATATAGAAGCCCCTGCAATCGACTCGCCTGTTTTTGCATCCCTCACGTATCCTGTGATCAGTGCATTCGGAGAACCATTGTTTGCAGAGTTAACACCGATCTGATAGAGTTTATTCTCAAGGACGGCCACCTGAGTATTAGCAATCTGATTTTGTTCATCTTCAATCTCGACATGATAACCACGATGTTTATCTTTTAAAGAATCGGACGCAGCTGAGAGGTTCGTTTGTATCAGTGCCTCTTTTGTAAGAAAAACTTCATCATGGGGTCCGATGGCATAATTATACTTTGTATCGGCAAAAGCTTTGTTCAAAACCGCACTGAGTGGCTCTCTGTTGACGGAAAAATTAAATTTCAGGCTGTCAAATAGAGATATATCATAGTAAAAAAAGTAGTCGGTCTGGGATTCTATTTCTTCCACCAGCTCCTGGATGGGTGCGTCATGTAAGGTTACCGTGATGAGATTCTGTGCATTTTTTTGCGCCTGCAATTCAGGGCTATAAGAACTCAGAAAAAATATAAAAAGCAAACACCCGACAAGATATCTCATACTGGCAATTAGCAACAGTTCAATATACTCATTTTTTATATATCATTTCAAAATGAGCACTAACCATGACGCCTTACTTCTGTTACACGTTAAGCCTTCAACATCTGCCTATTCCGATCTCAGGCTTTTTACGGGATTTGCTACCGCCGCCTTGATGGCCTGAAAACTTACGGTGAATAGTGCAATCAGTACAGCCATCAGTCCCGCAGCGAGAAAAATCCACCAGCTGATTTGAATGCGATACTTATAATTCTCCAGCCAGTTGTGCATCATCCACCATGCTATCGGAAAAGCAATAAGACATGATATACAGACGAGTAAAAGAAAGTCTTTTGAAATAAGACCTGTAATCCCTTGCACACTTGCCCCCAGAATCTTGCGGATACCAATTTCCTTACTTCTTTTTTCAGCAGTGTAGGCAGCAAGACCAAACAATCCGAGACAGGATATAAATATGGCAAGAACGGAAAACACTTCTGCCAGTTGTCCGATCAGTGTTTCTGTTTTAAACAACTTACCGAATTCCTGATCCACAAAACTGTAATCGAATGGATAACCCGGATTGTTATTCTTGAATATCGTTTCCATTTTCGCAAGTGCTAGGGGCACAGACGCGCCTTCCTTCAATCGAACCGACATCACGTTTGCATTGGATGAATCCGCAAATAACATAAGTGGTGACGCAGGAGCATACATATCATTGTAGATAAAATTCTTTATCACTCCCACTACAGTAAATTTATGACCCTGCCCCGATATAATGCTTCCCACAATATTTTTTTTGTTCATGAGTGCAGCCAGCGTTTCATTTATAATTACACTGGTGCTGTCGCTTTTAAAATTTGAATAAAAATCCCTGCCTTCTTTCATATGAAGTCCCATCGTGGAAGTATACTCCTGACTCACCTGTTCAACTGTAATCAGGATTTGCCTGGAAGGATCTTTCCCTTCCCAGGAGAAATCGCCCGTGTTACTTCCCAACTGTAAAATCTGATTATTACTCAATGCAGTATTCTGAACCAAACCCGTTGCCAACAAATCATTTTTGATAATCGTATAATTATCTTTCATCTTACCCTGGATATACATGTAAATCAGGTTGTTCTTATTATAACCCAGATCCCGGTCTTTCACATGAAATATCTGCATATATATTATAATGGTGGATATGATCAGAATCACAGAAATTGAAAACTGAACGACTACCAGGCTTTTTCTTACAAATCCGGCAGATCCACCAGCTTTTATTTTTATTCCCTTTAATACATAAATGGGATTGAATGAAGAAAGATAAAACGCCGGATAACTTCCTGCTACCAGACCACAGACCAGCGCAATGCCCAGCAGGGCCCCGATATGTAAAGGATTAAATATGTTGACAGACAAATGTTTTTCCACAAGCAGGTTAAATGCAGGCAAGGAAATATATATAATGGCAACCGCCAGTAAAAGTGAAACAAGTGCGGTGAAAACAGATTCTCCAATAAACTGACCGATCAGTTTTCTTTTTCCAGCTCCCATTACTTTTCTCACACCAACTTCTTTGGCACGTTGCTCAGATCGGGCAGTAGAAAGATTCATAAAATTGATACAGGCAATCACTAAAATAATCCAGGCGATGACATTGAAGAGATGCACATACTGTATTCTTCCGGGAATCTCATTTCCATTTTCAAAATTGTCATACATCCTCCAGCGATTCATCGGATAAATGGACATATGTGCACTGGCTTCTTTTTGTTTGGTCTGTACAAATCCATATAACTTTTTATTGATTGTGGCGATATCAGCATTTGGTTCCGTCTCTACATAGGTCACTATTCCGTTGTTACCCCATGACTTCAGCCAACTATTCTGATCCAGATATATTTTGAAAGGTGCCAACCAGCTAAAATAAAAAGACACATTTTTTGGAAGATCCTTAAATACACCAGCGATCACGTAATCCTGTTTGTTGTCAACCTTCAGAGTTTTTCCTACGACATTCGCGCTACCGAAAAACTTATTGGCCATCGTTTCAGAAATCACCAGTGAATGTAACTGCGCAAAAGCCGTCTTTGCGTTCCCCTGAATAAACTCAAGCTGGAACATTATAAGAAACGACGAATCCACATAAAGACCCTGTTCATAAATGGGTTTATCTTTTGCGGAGAACAAGACGCTATTGCCCCAAGTAGATCTGGCGGTGCTTCTTAATCCGGGAATTTCCGCCTTGATGGCTTCCGCCAAAGTACCGGGCGTTGCATCGAATGTAAATGTGTTGCCGTCGTAAGTCTGACGATCTTTTATTTTATATAGATTATCGCGGTTGCTGAAATAATGATTGAACGTTAGTTCATCTTCAACCCAAAGAAAAATCAATCCCGCACAAGCCATACCGATGGCGAGTCCGCCAATATTTAAAAAACTATATCCCTTGTTTTTCCAGAGATTTCGGAATGCTGCTTTAATATAATTTCTGAACATCCGGCCAGATTTGAAAGGTGATAAATATGTCTATTAAATATATCAAGATTTTTAAAGACAGGAGCCTTTCAGTCTGATACTTATTTGAGCGGTTATTATAGATGCTGAACGCGGGTCAGGGAAGAACGTCGTTTTCGTTTTCTATATCCCAGTGGACCAGTAAGAGTTCAAACCGGTGTTGTTCGGATTTATTTTCGATTCTTCATTAAAATAAAATTGGGGTGTATAGAAATACACCCCTCTAACGATTGCTTGCCATACAACTTAGACTGCACATGTGAGGTCACAGACGGATTCGAACCGTCGTAAAAGGTTTTGCAGACCCATGCCTGACCACTCGGCCATATGACCATTCCTGCTTTCCAATACAAACATAAGAATAAATATTGTATATCCTACTATTTTAATAGACTTATAGAAAAAAAATAATTCTATCAATATAATAAACGAAAAAACCTTCTTATCAGAAGATCCAACTATCGTTGTAACACTGGAGAATAAACAATATCGGAGTGTAATCTAACAATGCGATTTGTTAAATTTATTTGGTGAGTATAAATGGTCCTGCGGGATATCTATATTCACAACTCAATCCCTTATTCACATGAAAGGGTTATCCCCACTCTTTTTAGTGCCTGGCTTATTTTGTTTTTTAATATTATCCTGTTACACCTGCTATTCCCAGAATCAATCGATAGCATTTTTTAAAGGAATCATTCTTAATGATTCTACGGGAGAACCTGTTAGTTATGCAACGGTCGCACTATCCGGTAAGGGAATCAATACAATGAGTAATGAAGAAGGCAGATTCATTTTTAAAATACCTGGCGACAATAAGACTGACAATATATACATTACTCATGTAGGATATAAACCGGTGTATTTTATTTTTAATCCGACTGATACCTCCATAAGGATAATCAAATTGAAAACTCAATCGCAAACACTTACGGAAGTAACAGTAAAAACCATCAATGCGCTGGATCTGATCAAAAGAGCCATTTCCAAAATCCCGGAAAATTATCCAAGAAGTCCTTATGTATTGAATGGATTCTATCGCATGACGGGGAAAAAAGAAAAATCTATCATAGATATTTCTGAAGTCGTCTTTAATACTTATAGTGAAAACTATTCCAGGAAAAATAAACAATTTGAAGTTGTCAGAGCCCGGCTCGACAAGGATCTCACGGCTTTTGGCGGTATGGAAGGTATTAATATAGGCACGGATCCTAAAGAATTAATGGAAGATGATATCGTGAGTAACGCCGGACAATCAGGTTTATTCAGTAACGAAGCTCTACAGCAACACATATTCACTTATAAGGGGGTTGCGAATTACGAAGGTCAGGATGCATATGTTGTTTCATTCGATCAGAAAGATGGAATCAAAAAATCACTCAATAAAGGAGTATTATACATCAATACCGATAATCTGGCTTTTCTTCAAATTACCAGCTATAGAAGTCCCAAGGGATTAAAATACTGGGAGTTCAATTTTGCAGAAAAGATGATGTTGAAACTGGCAGAACTTCATATTGATCAATTACAGGATAGCGGCTATATCACTTATCGGAAATATGGCGACAAATATTATCTGAGTCATATCTACGGTGTAGGAAGCTGGCATATCGTAGGCGGAAGAAAACACTTTGATCTGAATCCTTTGCGGGTTAAGTTTAACTGCCTCGTAACCGGTATCGATACGGCAAGTCCGCAACCATTCAGCAAAGATGTTGTGCAGCATAATTCCAGACTGATGGAAAATCGTTCACCCGATATCAATACAGACAGTACCGATGCTTTTTGGTCTGACTATAATCTTATACAATCCGACTTCAACGTGGACTCGGCTTCCAGGATTATCCGTGCCAACAATGAAACGTTGAACTATAAACGAAAACTCACTGCTCAATTAAGAAAATACAAGGACGATAAGACCTTGCGAATTGATTCGATTCTATCATTTTATTACGAGAAAGGTTTGTTTAATGGGGCCGCACTGGTGAAATATCAGGGCAAAATTATTTATGAAAAAGGGTTTGGTCTCGCAGATAAAACCACAAAACTTTCAAATTCAGGACAAACACAATTCAGAATAGGTTCGACATCGAAACAATTTACCGCGATGCTGATAATGAAACTCGCAAATGAAAACAAATTGAGTCTGCAAGATTCTGCAGGCAAATACCTTCCGGGTTTTCAAAATGGTAAGGTGACAATCGAAGAACTTTTGACGCATCAGTCTGGCATACCCGATTATTTACAAGAGGATGGGGATGTAGCAAAGATCCTGACAGTAAAATATTCAACCGAACAACTGATCAAACAATTCTGCAGCGATTCATTAGAATTCATTCCCGGGACCCAGATTGAATATTCCAATTCAGGTTACGTAGTACTTGCAGGTATCATCGAAAAAATTACGGGGAAAAAATATGGTGATGTGCTGGCGGAAAAGATATTTCTTCCACTGAACATGTCGAATAGTTATTTCGGGAAGGAAGGCCATGATTTAACTAAACTGGCAACCGGATATGTCAATGAAGAACCAGAATTAAATTACCCAGTGCAAAATGTGGTAGGAGCCGGTGGCATTACTTCGACAGCTGAAGACCTGGCAATCTGGAATGATGCACTGTCTTCAAATACATTGTTACCGGGCGAAAAAATGCAGGAACTTTTTAAACCCAGAGTGGCGTGGGATGAATGGGGCGCATACTATGGTTACGGCTGGATGACTGATCGCTTTCAATTCGAGGCTGCAAAAAAACATATTGTTCAATATCATCCCGGCACTGAAGTCGGTTTTTATGATATGCTGGTGAGGCAACCAGACAAAGATATTTTTATCATCCTGTTAAGCAACAAAAGTGATTTTCCCAGATTTGATATGACTGATTTAATCCTGAATGAGTTAAACTGATATTATTGAACAATCACTGTTCAGATTCGCACAGTTTAACGCTTGCGGTTTCCTGCAAAGTATTAAGACACAAACCCTTCTGAACTGGCATATTCATTGATCCCAAATTCATTACAATCGACCCATATGTTTAAAAATTATTTCAAGACCGCTTTCAGAAACCTGAAACGTAATAAAAGCTATGCCTTTATCAATACTCTGGGCCTAACGGTAGGGATTGCTTCCTGCCTCCTGCTTTTCATGGTTATCCGGTTTGAAACCAGTTTTGATAATTTTCATCCGAAGAAAAATAGCATCTATCGGGTATGCACTGAATTCCATAACCAGGATGGTGTTACTTATTCCGCTGGTGTTTCATTCCCGGTCGGACCAAGTATAAGAATCGACTTTCCGCAAATTAAAGAGGTGGCTTCGATGCTTAACAGGGGCGGACAGGTTACAGTTAATAACGGTAATAGTAACGGGAATAAATTTAACGAGGATAATATCTATTTCGCCGAACCCGAATTATTCAGCATGTTTCATTTCGAATGGTTGAATGGCGATGCCAAAACTTCATTGAAGAATCCAGGTAATGCTGTGCTTACACAGACAACTGCCGACAAATATTTTGGGAACTGGAAGGATGCGTTGGGTAAAACTATTACGCTAAACAATAAAGATTCCTATATAATTACCGGCATTTTAAAAGATGTTCCGGTCAATTCCGATTTTCCTTTAAAGATAGTTATCCCCTATTCCGCGCTTGCCAACACGAATGTGAAAGGAAATCTGACTGACTGGGTCAGTACCTACGGCGATGCTTCTACATTTATTGTGTTGCCTCAAGGCCTCAGCCCCCAGAGATTTAACGAGTCTCTTAAAACCTTTGCCAAGAAACATAAACCTGCAGACTATGCAAAAGATGCTTATGTTTTACAACCACTCACCGAAATTCATTATGATGACCGCATGGGAAATTACGGCGGACATACATTCAGTCATTCTCTGATCACCGCTTTGTCGCTTATAGGAATTTTTCTGATTGTTATAGCCTGCGTCAACTTTATCAATCTCGCCACTGCCCAGGCAGTAAACAGATCAAAAGAAGTCGGCGTGAGGAAAGTGTTGGGAAGCAATCGCAAGCAACTGGCTTTGCAATTCCTTATGGAGACCGCTATCATCGTATTCTCGGCGTCCATATTAGCTATCGGGATTGCCGAAGTCGTCTTGCCATTTTTGAACAAGCTGCTGGAAGTAAAAATTCAAATGGATTTTTTCGCGGATCCTTCCCTCATGATGTTCATTATTATTACAGCACTTGTAGTTACACTTTTATCAGGATGTTATCCCGCAGTTATATTATCCGGATTTAACCCGATCACGGCATTGAAGAGTAAGATATCCTCTGAAATGGTGGGTGGTGTTTCGCTCAGGAGAGGACTGGTGGTTCTTCAATTCGCCATTGCTCATATTCTTATTATCGGAATGATACTGGTTGTAAGCCAGATGAATTTCTTTAGAAACGCATCACTTGGATTTGATAAGGCAGCTATTATAAATGTGCCTTTAATCAACGACAGTATCAATCTGACTAAAATGGATTTCATTCGTGACAAACTGAGAGCAAATCCTGATATTCAAAAATTAAGTTTTAGCTATGCGAGTCCTGCATCCGATAATAATTGGAGCAGTGATTTTAAATATGATCATGCAGCAAAATCGACGGATTTTAGTGCCAACTTAAAATGGGCAGATCCCGATTATTTCAAAACATTCAATCTTCAGTTTATTGCCGGCCACGCTTATAATCCCAGCGATACGGTGCGGGAATTTGTGGTGAATGAAACATTGCTGAAAAAAATGGGAGTTCGAAATCCACAGGATGCGATCGGCAAACAGATCGATTTCTGGGACGGACATTTTAAGGCCAATATTGTCGGTGTCGTCAGGGACTTTAATGTAAGTTCTCTTCGCAGACCACTTGCACCGGTAGTCATGAGCACCTGGAAAGGTGTTTACCAAACTATCAATATCAAAATAAAGCCAGGATCTGAAAAAACGGTATTACCTTTTATTGAAAAACTCTGGAAGAGCACCTATCCTGATTATGTGTATGATTATCAATTCCTGGATCAAACGATTGAAAATTTTTACAAACAGGAGGATCAGCTTTCGCAACTCTATAAAATATTTGCAGGTATAGCCATATTCATCAGTTGTCTTGGCTTGTATGGACTAGTTTCCTTCATGGCCGTTCAGCGAACCAAGGAAGTCGGCATCCGCAAAGTTTTGGGTGCATCTGTGCGTAATATCATTTATCTGTTGTCAAAGGAATTTACACTTCTGATAATCCTGGCTTTCATAATCGCTGCACCAATCGCCTATTACATCATGTATGAGTGGCTGAAAAATTATTCCTACCGGATTCCGCTCAGTGCATCCATATTTTTACTCGCTATCGGAAGCTCCATATTGATTGCCTGGATCACGGTTGCTCATCGTGCCATCAGTGCAGCAATCGCAAATCCAATAACCAGCCTGCGCTCGGAGTGAGCTCCGGCTTTGCCCACCGGCGTTTTAACGAAGGTGGACTGGCGTAGACAGCCTACGCTCAAAATGACTTGCGCGCTGAAATTCATTAACTTTTAATTTCCAAGTATGCTCAGAAACAATCTAAAAATCGCCTGGCGGAATATCATTCGCGGCAGAGGTTACAGCGCTCTCAATATATTCGGACTGGCGACTGGAATCGGCGTTGCTTTGATTATCGGTCTGTGGGTATACAATCAATACTCTTATGATAAATTCCTTCCTGATTACAATCAATTATATCAGGTAAGAAGAAATTTTTATGGGAATGGTGACACCCTCAATTTTGGCGGCACTTCATTGAAGTTAGCAGATGTATTGAGAACTCAGATTCCTGATATAAAATCTGTTGCAGAAACAGACGGAGGCAGCACACATGGTTTAACGGTTGCCGACAAAAAGCTTTATTTGACTGGTAACCAGGTTGCGGGTGATTTTCTTTCCATGTTCCAATATTCTTTGCTGGAAGGCGAAACAAAAAATGTACTAAGGGATCCGTACAGCATTGTACTTACGGAAAGCACTGCAAAGGCTTTATTCGGTAATGAAGATCCTCTTAATAAAACTGTTCGGTACGATAATAAAAATGACCTGAGAGTTACGGGAATACTAAAGGATATTCCTGCTAACTCAACCTTACAGTTTAATTTCTTAGTGCCATTCAGTTATTTCGAGACAACAGACAGCTGGGTAAAACAAGCTCGCACAGCAGGCTTCGGTTGGACCAACTTTGCGGTGTATGTACAATTGAGACGAGGCGTTTCTTACGATCAGGTTGCTCCTAAAATAAGGAATCTGGAAAAAACGGAAAAGGATAACAGCTTTTCAATGACAACGAATGTTGTTCTTGAACCAGTCTCAGAATGGCATTTGTATGAAAATTATGAGAATGGAAAACCGGCTGCCGGGTTCATCCAGTATGTGCGGATATTCAGTATTATAGGAATACTTGTATTGCTGATTGCCTGTATTAATTTTGTAAATCTTACTACCGCGCGATCTGAGAAAAGAGCTAAAGAAGTGGGCGTTAGAAAAGCTATAGGCTCTGGTAAAAAAGAACTGGTATTCCAATTCCTCATTGAATCCGTTCTGTTAACATTCATTGCTTTTCTTCTTTCGATTCTTTTCGTTCAGCTGGCCCTGCCTGCTTTCAACAATCTTACTTCCAGTAAAATAGAAATACCTTTTGCCAATCCGATATTTTGGATCATTTCATTGTGTTGCGTACTGATCACTGCACTAGCAGCAGGAAGCAGACCGGCATTCTATCTTTCCTCCTTTAATCCTGTAAAAGTTTTAAAAAGCAATATCCAGGTAGGTAAAGCAGCCACCCTTCCGCGAAAAATTTTAGTGGTGCTGCAATTCAGCTGTTCGATAGCCCTTATCATAAGTACGTTCATCATTTACCAGCAGGTTCAGTATGCTAAGAACAGGTCATCGGGTTATGATAAAAATCGGTTGATGATGACCGATATGAATGAAGATCTGACCAGCAATTACAATGCAATTAGAAATGAAATAAAACAAAAAGGGATTGCTGACCTGATAACGACCTCGTCAAACGATGTAACCTCCGGCGGCAATCACAGGGATGTGGACGAATGGCCTGGCAAAAAGCCAGGCGAGTCTGTGAATATCGGTTATATATATGTATCAGAAGATTATTTTAAGACGCTGGGCATGTCGATGAAAGAAGGAAGAAATTTTTCCGGCAGTTCTGATACACTGAATGTAATATTTAATGAAGCAGCGGTGAAACTGTTACGTTTGAAAAATCCAATAAACCAGGTGATAACGAATATGGACACACGCTTCAGAATAATTGGCGTTGTTAAAGATGCAATTATGGGTTCTCCCTTTACACCGGCCGATCCCACCATTTTTTCTTATCAGGCAACTCCCCAGAATGTGATGTTGTACCGGTTATCTGCTCATATAAAAACTCCCGATGCTATTGCAGAGCTTACTTCCATATTTAATAAGTTTAATCCGGCCTATCCATTCACTTATACGTTTGCTGATGAAAGTTATGCTGTGAAATTTAAGCTTGAAGTACTTATCGGAAAGCTCGCAGGAATATTTGCAGTTTTTGCCATTTTTATTTCCTGCCTTGGTTTGTTTGGCCTCGCTGCATATACGGCAGAACAAAGAACCAAAGAGATCGGCATACGCAAGGTATTGGGGGCATCCATACCTCAGGTGTGGCTCCTGCTGTCAAAAGATTTTATTATACTTGTAGTGCTAAGTTGTTTCATCGCATCACCGATTGCACTATATTTTTTAACCGGCTGGCTGCAGAAATATGATTACAGGATTTCTATCGGACCTCTGGTATTTATTGTGGCAGGTTTAATGGCCGTGATAATTACAATTATTACGATTAGTTTCCAGGCTATCAAAGCAGCGATCGCAAATCCGGTGAGTAGCTTAAGAGCAGAATGAAGTACCAGGTTTATGTTATAGAGCTTTCAAAACGTGTCTTCACTGAAAATGCAAGATTTCGAAACGCCAATCCACAATTTAACGGCGTGCTCGAATGTCTCTATGTGGGTATGACCAGCAAAACGCCCGCTGAGCGATTGAAACAACATAAAACCGGGTATGTGAACAAGAAGGGTCATAAACTATCCGCCGATATTGTTCAGAAATACGGAATCTACTTACGTCCAAGCCTTTACGATCATGTCAATCAGAAATCAATGACCAGGCAGGAAGCACTTGTTATGGAAGAAAAGCTCGCCCTTGATTTAAGAAAACAAGGATACGCAGTTTGGTTCAATTAAGTCCTCATTCGAAGTTTGGTTATTATTTTTCCCGGGCAGTCAGCAATAAAGTGTATCTTACCGGTCATCTTATAGCCTCAACCTTGTTTTGAGTTGCAAATAAAATTACCCCCTGCGAGGTGATTTGTTTCTCCTTCAACTTTCAGACTGATAAGTTTTCGAAAACGTAAACTTATCACCATGCAACCTCCCGATCAGACTTCGGAAATTATTTTACTTCAGCAACAATTGGAATCAATTACAAAAGCTTTTGACATAGCCGTTAAAAAAGATATGCAGCTAGGTGAATTGAAAACAATATTTCATGAAATGAAAATATTACAGGCGCGATTGAACGATCTGAAGGCCAATATGAAAAATGAAAATCAAAATGGATGACGAAGAATTCTATATTGATTTCATGTTCCGAGGACGGAATTACACGGGCCTTGTAGCGACGAGGCAGAAAGATGGAATATCTACATTTGTCGTGAGGTATTCAATGGAACCCGCGCATTTGACCGAAACGACAATCGAGTTATTACCCGTTGTATGCGAAGAATCCGAACCACTGGAATGGCATGAAATATCCGACAGTATCAACAACAAATTCACCGAACTTTCTCTGATAAGAGTAATTGGAGATTCTCTCGAGGGTAGGGATATATAATATCAGTTTGAATTAAGTGAACCCTTTTAGTAAATTGAACTGTATCGAACATTGCTGTTTTTTTAACTTTCAAAGTAACTTTCAAACAAATTGAATGATTATGAATGTTCAAATCATTGATATACCTCTTAGTTTTTCTCTTCACGGATTTTCCGGATTAGCAGAGAATAAAGATTATGCTTCAGTTGCTTTTAGTTTATCTGACAAGATGTGGCGGGCAGTTAAGTCAAACAACTTAAAAAATAAAGGTCTTAATGTATGGGTTTACGAACAAAATGAAAGCGTCTTCGCAGGAGTGGAACTGAACGACGTTCCAAATCAGGAAACCGGACTGGAACAAAAAACGATCACTCTTTTAAAATATGCATATTTCAAACATGTTGGACCATACAAGCTGATAAAACATGCCGGTCAGGAGATGAGAGACGATTTAAAAAGAAAAGGCTTTGAAACCATCTCACCCAATATTGAAATATATGGTCACTGGACGAAAGACGAATCTAAACTGGAGACTGAATTGCTGAGCTGTTTAAAATAATTCCTGAAGCAATTATTGCTTAAAAATTCCATCATCAATATTTCGCAGGCTCCCCGGGCTTCGGTATGGATGCTTTTATGAAATCACGAAGCTGATCATTGGCTGTGGCAAGATCCTGTTTGCGCAGATACATCATATGACCACTCCGGTACCCATGCCAGCTGAGGCGGTCTTTCAGTCTACCACTCGGATCCAGTTGCCATAAACTATATTTTGCATTGAAGTAATCACAGGCACCGTCATAATAACCCGAAAGAATCATTAAATGCAAATAGGGATTTTGAGCAATCGCCTGACGAAGATTTTCTCCGGTTTGATCGTTGTTGTCGTTCCATGGAAATACGGGCCCGAACATATTATATTTCAAATTCGTTTTATAGTTCAGTTCTTCCCGAAGGTAAATATTGATAGCGGGTGTGAAAGAGTGCAGCCAGGATGCTAATTCAGCATTATAATCCGGACCATCACCTGCATCCTGTTTATCAATTCCGAGATATCGCGAATCAAGCCTTCCCACAGTATATCCCTTATCACGTAAAAGTTCTTTCCAGAAAAATGATGGAGGAATATCGAGATTGTGCTGCAGTATCGTTTTTTCAGAAAGACCACAATAGTGCGACATCTTCTGAGCCATTAATTTTTTCTGATCCTCACTCAAAAAACCACCTTTTGAAATCGCTGGTACCAATTGATTAATCGTGAAGTCTTCTACTTCAGGTAATATATCCGTAAGGTCTTTCTGCTGAAGATCAGCCGGCAACATTTTATGGTACCAGGCTGTTGCCGTGTAGTATGGAAGATGAAGGGCTACATCGACCGGTCCGTCACGTTTGATGCCTAATTCTGTTGGAGAAACAAGAATCACTCCATTCAGATACATCCACTGTGCATCCTGCAATTCCAGTGCAAGTCCCGAGACACGTGTTGTTCCATAACTTTCACCTATCAGATATTTAGGTGATGCCCATCTGTTTTTTCGCGTTACAAAGGTGTTTATCCATTCCGCGAGATATTTCACATCTTCATTCACTCCGAAAAATTTGGTTGTAGGAATGTCCTTACTAACAGGTCTTGAGAATCCTGTATTTACGGGATCTACGTAAACAATATCCGCTACATCCAGTACCGAATTTGGATTATCACGCAAGCCATACGGCTGTACGGGATATCCCTCATCATCCACATTTAAGATTCTCGGGCCGGTAAATCCAATCTCCATCCAAACAGAAGGCGTGCCGGGTCCGCCATTAAAAGATATGATCAAAGGTCTTGAGCTGCGGTCTTTAATATCTGACCGTTCATAATAAGTATAGAAAACACTGGCCATTGGTTTTCCTTCATCATCCCAAACCGGCATGGTCCCTGCATTAACTGTGTAGGGCACTCGCTGACCTTTAATAGTAATTTCATTCTTAGTGGTGATGGATGAATCGGTAAACACCATCTTGTTTAACTCAGCCGGTTTGCCGGATTTTGCAGATGGTTCCTGTGCCATCAATATCCTTGTATTTAAAAATAAAATGGAAAGTACCAGCATTCCTTTTCTCATAACGTCTAAGTTTTAACAAATAAAATAATCCGAATGGAAGGTATTGATAATATTAATATGTCCAAGGAGGTCTCATGTCTGCGTCAGAGAAAGACCGTCATTTAAATTAACAGCCTCGGCCATATTCATAATTACCAGATCGCGGGAATTAAACGGAACGGAGTCTTTATACAGTACGCTTTATATCCGGGTAGATTCTCCCATTCAGAAACTTTTCCTCATCCAGCAGGCGCCAGACAATCACCGTAAAAATTAAAATCGCAAAAATAAAATCCCAATAGGAGCCCAGCGCTAAAGGGGTGAAAACAAGCATAAGCAAAGCACCTGAATACATCGGATGA
>CAVWRD010000005.1:0-12502 GCA_963757315.1 uncultured Bacteroidota bacterium
TAATGCAACCTAAAGCTTAATTATTTGGTCAATCTGGCAAAGAGAAAAATGAAGAAACTGATTTTCTGTGCGCTTTTATTTTCATTCACGACGGGCTTCACGCAAA
Source organism: uncultured Bacteroidota bacterium (assembly GCA_963757315.1). Lineage (GTDB taxonomy): Bacteria > Bacteroidota > Bacteroidia > Chitinophagales > Chitinophagaceae > Puia. The sequence continues at coordinate 107 of CAVWRD010000005.1, forward strand.
TTAAGCTGGAAGTTCTGGCGGGCTATAACAACGTAAACCTGTCGAATTTAGGAAAATTGCCTTTCAAAGATTACCAATATTACTCTTCGATAAATTCTTTTCAGGTTGGGGCTGGTGTTGAAATCCCGATCGGTGGAAAATGGTACCTGGAGCCAGCTTTGTTATACTACGGTAACGGAACTCACATTTCCGAACAGTCTTTAAATCCGGGGATAAGCTGGGATGTAAACGTTACTGAACATTTATATTATTTACGTATTCCCACGAACTTCATATACAAGACTCATATTAGCCAGTCATTTCAGGTTTTTGCCGGAGTAGGATTATATTTTGCAAGAGGGCTATGGGGCAAGGAAAACGGACAAATAATAACGGAGGGCGCAAGTACATCCAGTCAGACCATAAATAATAGCGCCAAATTCAAAAAAGGAACTTCCTCCAATTGGGCTGATCCTAGTTTTAATCCATACGATCTGGGATATACAATTCAGGCGGGGATTGAATGGAGACAATTCAAATTGACATCCAGTATAAGTAACGGATTGCTTAAAGCATATTCGGGATATAATTACGACTTGTGGAACAGCGCTTTTTCTGTTTACCTCACTTACCAATTTGCTTCTATTCGGCTGCATAAAAAAAATTAGGCGATGCAAATTCCCGACTCCCTGACAAATCGGCAAGTTCTATTTTCCCATTATTTCTAATGGTTTCTGGCAGAATTATTCTGTAATCTTCGAGAATCATTTGAAATGACAATCGGACTCCTTCGGGTTGGCTATCCGGATTTCGGATAGGCAACCCGAACCCATCCCGAAGGCAATCCGAACAAATCAGATTCTTTCTGGATGAGACAGGATGGCTTCACACCTACTTCTGCAATTATGGCAGAAAAAAAGAATATACATCCGGGCAACGTTTTGACCGCCTTTCATATCTTAACTCCGTAGCTTTCTTAAAATCGGGGGTTGAAAGAAACTGATCTCATCCAGGGTTGCCAAAAAAAGGATTCGATTGCCCAGCATGCTCTTTTCATAAAGTATGCAGGCATATTGATGACCATTTGCCGTAGATATGCGAAAGATCAACCTGAGGCGGAGGATATGTTGCAGGATGCATTTATCAGGATATTCAATCATATTAGCCAGTTCAAATCAGCAGGGTCATTTGAAGGCTGGTTGAAAAAAATCACTGTAAACACGGCGATAGGAATTCTACAAAAAAGAAAAGTAAAAATCGTTACAATATCGGATGATCAGCACGAAATGGAATCGCAGGACATTAATGTTCTTTCAGATTTGAATGCTGAGGACCTGGTGAAACTGATCAATCAGCTGCCTGATGGATATCGGATGATTTTCAACCTATATGTTGTTGAAGGGTACTCGCACGATGAGATTGCAGAAATGCTGAAAATTAAAACAGCTACCAGCCGGAGTCAGTTGTCGAAAGCAAGAGCGATGCTTAAAGACAGGATTTATTTATCACAAAAAATTCCAGGTTAATGATTTCAGATAATCAAATGGATCAATTTTTCAGTGACCGATTCAGGAACTATCCTTCATCGGTACCGGAAGATATGTGGGAAAGGATCATGGAAAAAAAGAAACGTGACAGGATACTGTGGTTGTTTTTTTTCAGACTTATAATCGTTGGTGTACTTCTATTTGTATTTACGGGCGGGTATTTAATATTTAGCCATAAGAAATTATCCGCTGCAACAAAGACTAGCAGCATTCAGAATGGTCAGCCTTCAGCCAGAGTCGCAAACGAGTCTAAGGCAAATCAATCCATTCCATCTTCGGCTAAGGATTTAGCACCAGTCGCTGAAGTAAACGTAACAGGAAAAAATGAAAAACAAAAATCCGAAACGCTGGTAAATAATTTTGACGCAGTAGATCACACAAAAAAGAAAACGATTCATCCCGCAGTTGCCGTCTCAAGATGAAGAGGGTTCCTTCGCTATAACAACAGGCATTGAATCTGCAGTTCCAGATACCACAGCTTCCAAAAACGTGAAAGTGATGGACAGTCTGGATAAAAAATCATTGACTAAAACACAGATCTCTGATTCATCATCTAAGGAAGTGAAGAAACCAGAAAAGCAAAACAAACAGAAAAACGTAAGTGGTACCTGGATTTATATGCTTCGCCGGATTATCCGATTATAGCGCCCAGTCCTTATGATCAGAGTGTATTCAAAACTTTCTTATACGATAGGAATCAGAATAAACAGATCGATAGGGAAACATTTTTCCTTAAAGACGGGCATTCAATATTCCCAGATAAATATCATTGGCGACGATTCCGTGTTTGGAGGGGCAACAATTCATATTAAACGCCTGGACCTTCCGGTTTTGGTTGGTTATTCCTTTGGAAAAGGTGATATAAAGACTACCATCAATGGTGGCGTTCTTTTTAATTTAAATTCCTCGGTCAGCCCTGAATCAGCGCAGACTTTTTTTGAAAACAATCTGGGACTGAGTTTATATCTCGGCGTAAATTTTGAAAAGAAAGTAAAGGAGAAATTGTCTCTCTTTGTTGAACCATACTATCGATATCAACTGAATCCAATGACCATCAGTTCTGTACAGAATGTAAAATTTATTGACATCGCGGGTATCAGCTTTGGGGCGCGATATTATTTTAAGAAATAGAAATTAGGGGTTATGAGGTTAAAGAGGTTAATTTTAATCATATTGTTTCTGGCCGCTTTCTCCTGCAGGAAATCAAATTATGTCCCCCCGGTTTTTCCGCCTCCGCCCGATTCACTAATTAATTGGACGGTGATAGGAAATATACCCGGAATTGCTTTGGGAGACATTTGGTTTACTTCTGCTTCAAAAGGTTTTACTCTGGGGGACAAGATTTACCAAACTGTGGATGGCGGAGCGACATGGTCAGCAGTACCCAATACCCCTGCAACGTATAATTTTGAGAATTTATTTTTTTTAAGTTCGCAGATTGGTTTTGCTGAGGGATTGTCGCAGTTGGCTACCACAGTCGATGGCGGAAATACATGGACTATAAAAACACTTCCTACTGACAGCGCTCAAACGATTTTTTTTATTAATCCTCTTGAGGGATTTTATGGTGAATCAGGACAAGGAGCAGTATTAAAGAAAACAACGGATGGAGGCAGTAACTGGGTGAATTCTTTCAAGGATTCGATTGCAGCGTACGGATACTATCCCTATTTTCTGAATTCTGATACGGGTTTTGTAGCGACCTCTACCGGTACTTTTGCATCCACGACAAATGGGGGGCAAAGCTGGCTTGAAAAAACAGGCATACTGCCGGAGAATTCTTATCTCCCGTCAAATCCGAATCTCGAGTCATACAATCAATTATTTTTTTTAGATGGGAAGACGGGATTTTATGCCTATCCATCAGGCGTAATGAAAACAACAGATGGCGGGCAATCCTGGCAAAGTGTATTTATGGATACATTCGATTGGAATGCAATAAATACCATCAACGTAATCAAATTCGTAGATGCGAATACAGGTTATTACAAAGGGCTATCGAACATATACAAAACTTCTGATGGTGGCCAAACCTGGAATTTAAATTGTTATGTTGGTTCAGATTATCTCATCGGCATGTATTTTCTGGATGCGCACAACGGATGGGCCTGCACGAGCAAGGGCCGGATATTAAAACTTCAACAGTAGTCGCACTATTCGAAATTAATCCTGAATTCTGTTACTCCCGTGGCAATTGTCTTAAGGGAAAAATCAAAACCATGATTGGTCAGTATTTCTCTTATCACGGTAAGACCCACTCCTTGTCCGTCCTTTTTGGTGCTGTAGAAAGGAGAAAAAAGATACTCTTCAAATCCTGGCGAGATTCCCTTGCCACTGTCGCGAATGATCAGATGATTTGGATTTGTTTCAGTGATCACAGTGATCGTCCCTTCCTCATCAATTGCTTCGACCGCGTTCTTTACGATATTGATCAGTGCCTGTTCCATTTGTTGTATGTCTGCATGAACAACAAATGCCTCGTTTTGATTTTCATATTCAAATCTTATTTTCTTTTCACCCGCCCTTAACTGCATCAGGTTAGTCACATTCTGCAATAACGGAATGATTTGAACAGGTCTTTTAACAGGAGAAGGTAAGCGCACCAGGTCAGCAAAGTTTCGCATAAAGGTATTGAGGTTGTTGTTGCGATCTATTGCCACCTGTATCGCGTTTGCCAGTTCATCACTATGCTGCTGTGCCTGTAAAGTGAATTGCAGTATGGAATTAACCGGACCGACCGTATTATTCACTTCATGCGCCATCATGCGGATCACTTTTCCGTAAGATTTCTTTTCCGCTTCCAGTATTTCAGCAGTCAGTTCTTCAATCATAACAAAATGACGAGGGAAACCCCTGTCAATAAAATGCGACTTCTGTAACTTGTACGAAACGGCTCCATTCATGGTGAACATTTTTGAATGACCCGTTTGCAATTGCTTTATCTGTTTTATAATGGGATGAGACAATTCATCCAAAGATTTTTTCAACACTTCTTTTTCTTCTACTCCCAGTAATTGTAAGGCACTGGGATTTACCTGGTGAATATGTTCATTGAAATCCAAAATCAGGATTCCGGTTGGGGAAGTATTAATCAGTTTTTCGAGAAATAAATGTTGCTCTTCCTGTTTTGTCCGTTCCAATCTTAATTCATCCATCATTCGATTGTACACCTCTATCAACTTGTCCATTTCATATCTCCCCGTAGATAAGAATTTTACATTAAAGTCCCTGTCCTTAATAGCATCCGCTCCCTGCGTCAATAAATTGATAGGCTGTATCAGTTCATAGTATAACTGCCAGCATATAACCAGGGATAAAATGATGAAAGCTTCAGAGACAATAAAGAGGAGCTTGTTCTCTTCAAAAATGAAATAAGTTAATATCAATGCAACGATGTGCAATATGGCGACAAATAAAATATACTTAGTCCGAAGCTTCATCGTAGGGGATATTATATTTCTCCAGTCGCCTGTACAATGCGCTGCGCGTAATGCCTAAAGATTTGGCTACTTTGGTGATCCTGTTCCTGTGAAATCCCATGGCCTTATTAATCATCTGGATCTCCATTTCTTCTAATGTAAGATTACCTACTTCCGGCAATTGCAAATTTCCTTTTTTCTTAATCGTAGTTTCTAAATGGGATTGAAAATCATTTTCTTCAAGGTGATCCTTCTTCGTAATGAGTATGGTTCTTTCAACAAGATTTTTCAACTGTCGGATATTGCCGGGCAATGGCAGACGCTGCAACCATTTCATGGCTCCTGATGTAACAGATAAATTCGGGCGACTGTATATCTCACGAAGATTGTCAACAAAGAAATTTACCAGCAGGGGAATATCGCTCGCCCGGTCCCTGAGAGCGGGCAACCTGATCGTAATAAGATTTATCCGGTATAGCAGGTCTTCGCGAAAAGCCCCTTCGGCAACTGTTTCAATGAGATTTTTATTGGTTGCACATATTATTCTTACGTCGACTATTTTAGGCCTGCTGCTTCCCAGCACTTCATAGGTTCGGTCCTGCAGTACCCTTAATAATTTTACCTGACTGCTATGGTCGAGATCTCCGATTTCATCCAAAAATATACTTCCCTTATTGGCCATTTCAAAACGACCAATACGATCTGATTTCGCATCTGTGAAAGCGCCTCTTACGTGACCGAACATTTCGCTTTCAAACAGAGAAGTGGAAATACCTCCAAGATTTACTTTTACAAAGGGCTTATTGTTCCGTAAACTATTTTGATGAATGGCTTCAGCTACCAATTCCTTACCTGTACCACTCTCTCCCATGATAAGGACAGATGCATCTGTTGAAGCGATGCGGCCAATTGTTTCTAAAATTTCAAGCATTGCCGGATGTTCACCAATGATATGTTGCAGTTGATACCGGTCGTCCAGTTTGTTTCGACTCAGTTTCTCTGTTTTTTTTTCCTGGAGATTCAACAATGTATTTATGGACTGCAGCAAATAATCGTTGTTCCAGGGTTTATTGATGAAATCATTGGCCCCTGCTTTCATTCCTTTAACAGCGAGCTCGATAGTTGCCCAGCCTGTGATGAGTATGACGGGTACAAGTGGTTGTATTTTCCTTATTTGGTTTAGCAATTTAATACCTTCGTCTCCGGATGTTTCAATAGAAAAATTCAGATCCAGAATAATAAGAGAGGATTTATTATGATTGAGCCATGCAATGGCTTCATTGGGTGAAGAAACGCCTTTTGATGCATAACCCTCCTTCTGTAACAATAAGAGCAGCGAAGTTCTTACAGCAAGATCATCATCAATTATAAGTATCATATTGTATCAGGCAATTTAGTGTATTTTGCAGTCCCTGTTATTCCTCATGCAACGCAACCGCGGGATATATCCCGGCGGCCTGCTTCCCCGGGTAAATGGAACAGATAAATACCAATAGATAAATGAATAATATCGATAAAACAATAGCAGTTATATAAACAGTGGCAGGCAAATCAAATACATTTAGTAAAGGAAATTGCACAGCAAAAAAAGTTCCTATCACCAGGGATAATGTGGCAAGAATCATCGACTCACTGACCAATTGCACAGAAACAGATTTTCCAGATGCACCAATCGCCCTGCGCAGACCTATTTCGCCTCTTCGCTTACTGATGTTGTACCAGAGCACGCCGAACAATCCCAATGCTACGTTCACGATCAGGAAACCTGCAACAATCAAGAGCACGATCATAGGCACCAGATACCAATAATTGGCACTCTTTAGTTTGTTGTCCATATGTTCAATTTCGACGTTTGAGCTCTTCATGTAATTGGCGAGAATTTTATATAACTGACTTTCAAAAGCGGCATCTGTGCCCGGTTTAACTTTTACCAATATTTTCCCCAGCCAACGGAACGATGCGGTATCCGTTCTGTTATAGAGTCCTGGTTCCGTTTTTGCAAAGTCACCATTCATTTTAACAGCATTGACAACTCCGATTACCTGCGACCTGGTTTTATTATCTCTGTCCTCAATGAATTCACCCACTGCATTATTTTTGCCAAATATTCTTTCCCTTAAAACGGAATTTATTACGATATGAATGTCTCTGGCAACGGCATCTCCTTTATTGAACCATCTTCCCTCGAGCATCTGCATATTTAAAACTTTCTGATAGTTATCATCAACGGTATACCAATTAATATTATCAATCCTTTTATTTTTTATTGATATGCCGCCGGTATTTGTATTTTGAGAAAATGCGATATTGTCATTCGAGAAACTGATTTCTTTTATCTGCGGTAACGATTTAATTGTCCGCACCATTGTTTCGTAATACTGATTCAGTGAGTCAGTGTTATCAGTTTTAAATGAGTTATTGTAATTAACAACCCAAACATTCTCATAGTCTATACCCATAGGTTTTCTGTAATTCTGATAATCATATACAAGCAAAGTGAACACTGCGAATATGACGAGAAACGAAACGAGCATTTCTGATATCAGTAAAAGATTTTGTTTCTTTTTATTCCAGATCAATTTAAATAAATGCTTTAGCATATAATTTTGATTAATGAGTTGTTGATTTGTTATGCCTTCAACGCGTTTACCACATTTAATTTCGACATTCGCCAGGCAGGATATACACCTGACAGAAAGCCAAATATCAAGCAGACCAATAAGCCAATAAATAATACCGTTAAGTTTAACGACAGTTCCAGGTTGGGGATCAGATTTTCACTGTTTATTATTTTGAGAATGATGAATGACAATACGATTCCAATCAATCCTCCTAAAAGAGTCAGGATGAGATTTTCAACAATAAACTGATATACCAGCGTGCCGGAGGATGCACCAAATGCCTTGCGTACGCCGATTTCAGATGAGCGCTCCATGATACGCGTGATATTTATGTTCACCAGGTTTAAAGTAGGCAGCAGCATTAAGATAAAGGCAAACACTCCGATGACTGTGAGAACAATTAAAACTCCCGACTGCTTTTCGTTTCCGGTATCCACATAAGAGGAAATATAAGTATCAGCGTGACTAAAAATGCGATTAAACTCTTTGCTTTCCATGGGCATTTTTTGCACCATCTGCTCATATTCATCGTGCATTTTTGTCAAATCAGATTTTGAATTGGCCAGAAGTATTCCCATATAACGACCACGATAGGCCCTATCGTTATAATCGGTTTTTGAAACGGTGTATGGAAGATAAATGTCGCTGTAGGTCATATAACTCGTTATCGGCACATTCTTTACCACTCCACATACCCTGTATTTTACATTATCGGCTTCTAAATATTTACCTACTACTGAAGACTCGTCTCCGAAATAAGCATTTTTCATATCCACTGAGATCACCGCTACTTTTTCGGCATTTTCCACCTGTTGTTTACTAAATGCTTTGCCTTCTGTAAAATCATATTCCAGTACATCCCAGTAATCGGCGTTTGTATATTTATAATTAACAGCAATTTTTTTATTGTTAACGTAAGTGTTGGTACCGTTAAAATTGGAAGAAATAGCAATTTTAACGGGTATTTTTAGGCCGGCTGCGTAATGGTTCAGGAAATAAAAAGAAGGTCCTGCTGAAGACATGTTCGTTGGCCCGTCCTCTTCCACTCTTGTTATGTAAAGTGACCTGTCACGCTTTTTATCGGGATAGTCGTCACCAACAACTTTATCGATAAATGCAGTCAGCACCATCAGTATCGTAAGTGTGAAACTGATACCAAACAAACTGATTGTGGTAAAAAATTTCCTGCGTCTTAAAACAGCAATTGCGATTTTGAAATAATTTTTAAGCATGAGCTGGATTTGTTAGATCGACTTGAAAAAAGTATATCGGGTTATTGGACCTGTGATCCGTCAAACAATCTCACCAGGCGATGAGTTTTTTTCGCCATATGTTCATCATGTGTAACCATCACGATCGTTGTGCCTTCCGTTTTGTTCAGCTGCAACAAAATATCCATTACTTCATTTCCCATTGCGCTGTCGAGATTTCCTGTTGGTTCATCTGCCAGGATAATTTCCGGCCTGCCAACGATAGCACGTGCAATGGCAACCCGTTGTTTTTGTCCTCCGGATAGTTGGGTAGGAAAGTGTTTTACCCGATTGCTTAATCCCACCTTGCCCAGTGCTTCTGATGCAGATTGTTTTCTTTCTTTTTCTGAACTGGTTCTGTAGAGAAGCGGCAGACTCACATTGTCCAACACTTTCAAATCATTGATGAGATGATAGCTTTGGAAAATAAAGCCCAGTTTTTTATTCCTGAATTGAGCCAGCTGTTTATCTGAAAGATGGTCCAGTTTCTGATCATCAATTTTGATATCTCCTTTAGAAGGAGCATCCAACAATCCCATGATATTGAGCAAAGTGCTCTTACCACAACCTGATGGGCCCATAATAGAAAGAAATTCTCCTTTTTTAATATTCAGGTTGATACTGTTGAGTGCCAGCGTTTCAATCGTATTGGTACGATATACTTTTTGAATGTTTTGTAAACTTATCATGGATTTATTTTTTAAGTATACTTAATCTTGAATTATTTATAGGTGATTTTTTCATTTTTTTCAAAATCATATAATGATAAATATCGCAATTGATAATACGCGCCCCAAAAATCCCGCAGCGCCGAAATATAATCTCTTTTTGCCTGGTCGTTCTCCTGGAATGCAATACTTAAATCAGTAATGCTTAAGTTGCCGAGAACATATCTGTCTTTCGCAATCTGGTATTTTTCGCTGGCAATACTATCTGCTTCTGCGGTCAGCACTAACTGATTTTTCATCATATCGAACAGGGTAACCTGGGTCACGATCTGCTGAACGAATATTTGTTTGTTCTGTTCAATAGTGTATTCAGTGAGTTGCTGATTTGCCTGCGCAGTTCTGATTCTTGCTTTTGCCCTGCCCCAGTCGAGTATTGGAATATTAAAACTCATTAGTAACAATTGCTGGTTCTCGGGATTCTGATAGACATTTTCGATGGACGGAGCACTCTTGGAATATCCCAAATTGGCGGTTAAAGTAGCGTTCAACCCATTATCTCCCCTGGCTTTTGCCACATCTCTTTTTGCTTCAGTGGCCTGGCGTACAAAAGCAATGGCATCAGAACGGTTGGCATAAGCCTCAGATAATACCTTTTCTGTTTCAACGCTCATATTAATTGTTGAAGGCGGCAGTTCAAGCGAAATTTTTTCTGAGCTGGACAAGCCGGTATAAGAACGCAGATTTAACGTGGCAATCTGCATATCACGTTTTGCTATACCCTCCGCTTTTTTCGCGTTCAATTGTTCTAATAGCAGTTGAAGGATTTCATTTTTTGATATTTTACCGAGCTCTAATTTTTCATTTGCAATGCGCAGGATAATAACAGTATTGGCGAGGTTGGTTTCTGCGATATGAAGATTAACCTGTGCAATCAGTAAATCAAAGAAATACCCGGTGGCGTTAATGGAAACCTGTTCCATAGATTCGATAAATGCCTGTTTGCTTTCATTGTATTTTAAGGGCTCGATTTTATTATCCCATTTCAAAGAATTGTATTGCCATAGTGGTTGTGTATAACCAACTCCATAAGGCAATGCATTGTATAAAGTATTCTTCTGATCAAAATCTGTATAGCGTTGTAATTGCGTAGTTCCATAAATCGTTCCCCCCGTTGCGGCAATACTTTGACTAAAAGAAAGGTTAAGCGCTGAATTGTCATAGTGGACAGGTTGAAACAGGATAGTACCATCGGGTTGTATAACCTGGTTAAATGTTTTCGTATATGCCGGCAATGTACCGCTCAGGGATAATTGAGGCTGATAGTTGGATCGGTAAGTACGCCATTGCCAGTATTTTGTTTCCTTAGTGGTAATTGCCTGTTTCGATGCGATCGATTTTTCCTTAGCCATTTGCACAACCTGTTGAAGGGTCAGGATGAGCGTATCATTATTTTGTGCAATTGTTTTGCAGCTCAGTAAAAGAAAAACAGAAGAAAAAAATAGTTTCATCGCAATTCCGGTTTCAAGTGCTAGTTCGTTATGGTAATTTCTTTTACATTTTTATATTCGCTCATATCTGACGTTATGATTTCATCTCCCGGCTGCAGATTGTCTTTTATCTCTACAAAGTCGAAATTGGTCATTCCGATATGTACGGTTCTTCGTTCTGCCTTTCCGTTTTGAAGAACAAAAACATCCTGAACCGACGAGCCTTTAAAAGCTGCGCCATTAGAAACACGCAATACATCATTGTGTGTAGATGTAACAAGAAATACATCCACTTTCATATTGGGTCGAAATAGTTTATTGTTCAGTTCATCGAGTGCGATTTCGAAGGATACAATACCATTCTGCACCGCAGGATATATATTCACGACTTTGCCACGCATTTTAGTTTCATTGATGCGAATGATAGCGGTCATGCCGTTATACAGCTGGTCAATATAATTATCGGAAAGGCTTCCAACTACTTTAAAACTTCCCAGGTCTGCAATGCGTACAAGTGATTCACCTTCCCTTATGGTAGAGCCTATATTTTTATTAACCCAGGTAACTACTCCGGGGCGGCTGGCGACAATATTCGCAAGTTGAAGTTTGCGTTCCAGTTCTTTCTGGTCATTTTCCTGGATATCGGCAGCAATTTCAGCTTCTTTCATTTCTACTTCCATGGTCTGCTGTTTGCTTTTTATTTCATTCTCTAATTGCTGTTTTTCTAATTTTGCAACCTTTAAATTCATTTCAGCCTGGTCTACACTTTCTCTCGTGCCACCACCGGCATTTAACAGGCGTTTCGCATTTTCCACGTCGGCAATAAGGCTATTTATTTTCAGTTGTTTGATGTCGTTGTTTGATTTGATATCATAAAAACTTTTATCAAGTTCAAGCTTTAGCTTTCTGATATCATTACGTTTAGATTCCAGCTGGAATTCCAGTTTTTTATACTCTGTCTGGGATGTCGTTTTATCAAGAGTAAGAATTGATTCTCCGGCTTGTACCTTACTGCCGGCATCTCTGACTACTTTTTGAATGGAAGCGGTAATCGGGCTTGTGATTGTTTCTTCAAATTCAGGCAGCACTTCTCCGGAGGCATTGATGGTGTTTTCAATATTCCCCTTTTCAACTACTGCTGTTGTGAAGGCGGATTTATTGATGGATGATTTAAAAGAAAAACGTACCAGCCAGATACCTGCTACTAAAACAAGAACCGTTGCGAGAAACGCAATGGTTATTTTTCGTTTCCTTTTTAGAATTACATGCTCCGGCAGAACCGTATCCATATTCCTCAGTTTGCAGAATAAGTTCCAAGCCGGATGCCAAACGTAAAGGGAACCAGATCAGATAATTAGTGAGATTACGAATATAGATTTTGTTCGGAATCGACCATTTTGATCGTAATTAATTTTTTTTAGACTC
>CAVWRD010000006.1:0-32662 GCA_963757315.1 uncultured Bacteroidota bacterium
CGCCTACCGTGGCTTTCTTTGGTCTCTGAAGCTTTAGCGGAGAAAAAGCGCAGTTGGGTAACGCTCAACACCAAACTCGTCTAAACTTCCCTCTTGTCACCGGGTCTCCCAAGGTGATGGTATGGTCTTTGCAGATTTCCAGTGTCAGATTTGCGAAACGACGAAAATACCTAAACCTTACAATATGTCTGCACAATCGGATGTTAAACGATTTATTAAAAAAGGAATTCATAAGATCCTTGGGAATGGTACAGACCAATTCAAAAACAGAACAAGGAGAACGAATTATTAACAGAGAACCTGGCGTTTCGGATTTCCATGGAAACCGTGTTGAACCTGCAAACGATTGGAAAATCACCAAACGAAATTTTTTATGGTATCTCCGATCAGTTTTGGTTTTGGCTCAACACAGAAGGAATCCGGAGAAATTCCACGTTACGGAATTTATTACCGGGACTCGCGGATGAAATTACCCAGAAAAAATTTACCGGCGACACGGGGGATATCACCTTTTGGGAAGGTTATTATTTTTATACGTTATTTAAAAACAACTATGAAAAATATAAGGGCCCGATCTCGAATGCCAGGATTCTGGACTTTGGATGTGGCTGGGGAAGAATAATCAGGTATTTTATAAAAGATCTGCAACCTTCTTATTTATGGGGATGCGATCCTGTACCGGAAATGATCACGCTATGTAAATCACAGAATAAATGGGCAAATTTTGAATTGATTAATCCGGATCCACCGTCTTCGTTTCAGGATAATACATTCGATATGATTTACAGTTTTTCTGTCTTTTCTCACCTTTCTGAAGATTTTCATTTCAAAGTTCTGGAGGAAATAAAACGAATATTGAAACCAGGTGGCATTTATATGACAACCACCCGTAATAGAAACTTCATTTCAGAGTGTAAGGCATTTTCAGATCCCGTAAATAGTATGTCTCTTTATGATTCTGGTTTCTATTGTCACCACAATTATAAAGATGAAAAATGGCCGTATTGGGGAGAATCAGCTATTTCAAAGCAATACGTATTAAATAATTGGACCCCAAATTTTACTGTTCTTGACTATATCGACAATAAAATTCAAAACCTGATTATTCTACAGAAGCCATTGTGATCATCTCTTGTAAGGCTTCGTTTACTTGAGAAATATTAGAACTTGCAGAAGATCCTGTAAAATCATTACAGAAACTGGTTCTTTAAAATTTCAGTCGTAATATTATTAGTCACCCTGCCTTTTCCGGCCACTCATGTTCAGATGCGGTGCTGAGTGAATTTTTAATCAGAGATTATCTTCCCCGGATTTTATTTGGAATGCTCCTTCATATACTCCTGTAGTGCGGCATGATATGCCGAGGAAGGACCCATTGCTTTGTACTTCGCTTTCTACAATTTATTATCTACTGCATCCGGAGATCACATACTCATCCATTCAGCTACAAAATTCAGGAAATCCATTTTTCAGGCAGGGTCCGGGACCTATTTCCCCGGCCAGGAGAGGGTATTTTATAAATAATCGTAAAAGGACCGTTCGGGTTCTATTCGGGTCTTCTGGGGGATAAAGGGGATATGGATTCGAACTAAGTGCGGAGTAAGTCCGGTAATTACCGGACTTACTCCGCACTTACTCACCTATCGAACCCTATTCTTCCCCTAAGAGACCCGAACCAAACTATAGGCTGGCCATGGTAAAATCGAATGGATCCGGGGAGAAAGCCGGGTGAAAACCTGGAAGAATAAGCCGGTTTTACCCTTTTATTTACTAATATAATTAGTATATTTATACTAAATAAATTGGTAATTGGGTCTGGAATAATAGTTGAACCATTTTTATTGCAGCCGGAAAATATAACAAGTGAAAAAGGAGTACTATGGAAACAATCATTCAAACCATGCCGGGTTACCGGCTCAATGAGTACATGCTGGTCTTATCGCCGCACGAGGAACTGCGCCGTAAGATCATGGCGGTAAAAAAAGACTTCTCTGAAACCTATCAGTGTTCGCAGGCCAACTGGGGCAAGCCCCATATTCTGTTGGCCAGGTTCACTCAGCTGGAGATGATGGAAGAGCGGATAGTGAACCGGATAAAAACGATTGCGATGGCTTTTCATCCCGTGAAAATAGAATTGAAGGGGTTCGGATCTTATCCTTCCCATTCGATTTTTATCCAGGTGGAATCCCGTGATCCGGTGAAAGCGCTGATTCGCGATATCCGGGAAATGCAGCGCCTGATGAAACCGGACAAGGATCATAAACCTTTTTTCACTGACGACCCGCATATCATGATCGCAGCGAAATTGCTTCCCTGGCAATATGAAAAAGGATGGCTTGAATACAGTCATCGTCATTTCACCGGGCGGTTTATTGCCGAAGATATGCTCCTGCTGAAAAGAAAGACAGGAGATAAAGCCTGGCTAATCCTTGACCGGCCAGCTTTTCAGAATTTGCCTGTCTCGATTAAGCAGGGAGAACTTTTTGGTTAATTATCAATTATTAATTACTAATTATTAATTGAATCGTCAACTGTCTACCGCCAACCGCCAACCGTCAACCGAAAAAAAATGGAGTATAAAAAAGGCCGGGGCGCGCAAATCAATACGCGCAACAAATTCCTGCGTAATGAAAATACACGAGAAAATGTGGAGTCCATCGACGACTGGACGGAGAACAATTCCCCCACTCAGTATATAGAACAAGAGGCCAAATCAATCGTAAATAAAGTAGACTCTCCGGACGTGGGCATGTGGTATAGTATGAATCCTTATGCCGGATGCGAACACGGATGTATTTATTGTTATGCCCGGAATACGCATGAATACTGGGGTTACAGCGCGGGTACGGACTTCGAAAGTAAGATCATCGTAAAGAAAAATGCACCGAAACTGCTGAGAAAATTTTTAATGAATCCCAAGTGGGAGGCGGTACCTATTTCACTGAGTGGAAATACGGACTGCTATCAGCCTGCAGAAAAAAAGTATCGACTTACGCGGGGATTGCTGGAAGTCTGTAATGAATTCAACCAGCCGGTGGGTATGATCACTAAAAACGCTGGCATGCTTCGCGACAAGGACCTGCTACAGGAGATGGCCAAAAAAAATATGGTCTCCATCCTGGTTTCAATCACTTCATTGAATGAAGATCTGCGGCAGAAAATGGAACCGAGAACTACTACGGCCACACAGCGTTTGAGGATTATCCGGGAACTAAGCCAGGCCGGCGTTCGCGCAGGGGTGATGCTCGGTCCGATGATTCCCGGACTGAATGAACATGAAATGCAGCGCATTATGAAAGAAGCAACGGATAACGGGGCAACTTTTTCTGCCTATACATTTATCCGGTTGAACGGTGCCGTCAAATTCCTTTTTCATGACTGGCTGTTGAAAAATTTCCCTGACCGGGCCGACAAGGTCTGGCATATGATCGAAAATGCGCATGACGGAAAAGTTAATGACTCGCGGTTTGGGGCCCGCATGCGGGGAGAGGGGAATATTGCCGAACTGGTAAACCAGCAGTACAAAAAATACGGCAAAATCTATGGGCTAAATGCTGAAAAATGGGAGCTGGATAGCAGTAAGTTCAGAAGACCCGGGTCACAGGGGAGTCTGTTTTGACATTCCGGCCGGTGACTGCTCCAAAATCAAGGTCCGCAGTATGAAAAACCGTTATATTTGCTTAGCAGCGAAAACCAGTTGACTGTGAGTGGGAAGAAGAGCTAAGTACAGGATTTTCAATGTAAAAGGTTTAGCTTGCGCAAATCAAATAATCCTGTGATTCAAATTCTGGAGATTTTATTACGTGTAAAAGGGTAGATATTTGGAAGGGTGCAGAAAGCCATCAGTTAAGGCTATCTGCACCCTTTGCCTATGACAGGTAGGAACGGATTTTGTGGTATTGGGGAGCGGATTCGTATTTAATTGATAATTAACCAGTTGTATTAGCGAATGGGACTGAGATGGCGAAGCTGTCACTAAACAGATCCATTTTCCGGATTTATTTAAAATGAATTTACCTTGTCAGCGTTAACATCTCATTGGTATGCGATTTACACCAAACCGCGATGGGAAAAGAAAGTACATGCCCTGCTCGCGGAAAAAAAGATCGAATCCTACTGCCCTTTGAACAAAGTCCGAAAGAAATGGAGCGACCGCATGAAAACAGTGGAAGAGCCCCTGTTTAAGTCTTATGTATTTGCGAAGGTGAATGAGGAGGAACAGACCAAAGTGCGCTTAACCTCCGGGGTGATGAATTTTGTTTACTGGCAGGGCAGGCCGGCGATCATTCCGGCAAAAGAAATTGATATCATCCGGAAGTTTCTGAATGAATATGAAAACGTGATGACCGAACCTATTCAGTTGAAAGAAGATGGCCGTGTTACTATCCGCCAGGGACTCTTGATGGATCATGAAGCGAAGATTTTGAAAATCGAGGGCAACCGGGTTAAAGTTGAAATCCTGAGTATCGGCTACAGCCTTGTCGCCATGGTAGAAAAAAAGAATTTGTCAACCCTTACACACTAAGTATGCGCTCAATTTCGACAGTTAAAAACTTGTTGATTATTATAACAGGATGTTTGATCCTGGGTTGCTTGAGTTCCTGTACTACAAGCCTGAAGAAGCTTGTTTATATACAGGGAAGTTTTGACACGGCAAAACTAAGTGTAGTAAAGCCGATAGAACCTATTATTCGAAAGGGCGACATTATAAGTATCGTTGTATACAGTGATAATCCGGAAGCGACTAAAATTTTCAACCAGTTTGTCATAACATCAGCCGGTAATGCATTGACATCAACATCCGGTGTTACCCAGGCTGTAGGTGGAGCTGCACCCTCCTCTCCCGGATACCAGGTGGATCTGGATGGAAATATTATTTTCCAGGGAATCGGGAAACTTCATATAGATGGACTGACTAAGGCAGCACTAAAGGACACGCTGGATGCCAGGCTTACCCCTTTTCTCCAAAATCCTTACTATAGCATCCGGTTTTTAAATTATAAGTTTACCATGCTGGGTGAATTAAATCGTCCCGGAATAATAACTATTCCGGGAGAAAAGATAAACATGCTGGACGCCATTGCGATGGCCGGAGACCTTACTTTTTTTGGAAACAGAAAAAATGTAATGATTATCCGGCAAACAAATGATAAAAGGACTTTTGGGAGGATGGACCTTACAGATCCCAATATCATGTTATCGCCCTATTACTATCTACAGCAGGATGATATTGTGTATGTTGAACCAACAAAGAATAAGATTGCAGCCAATGATGTTGTCTTGACAAGGAACCTGACCCTTTTTGCCACGCTGTTGTCGACCTTTGCCATTTTTTATAGTATTTTTCATCATTGAGAACCTGACCGAATATGAACGAAGCTACTAATGGCTTATCCCAACCCGAAGCAAAACCACAAGATTTTGCTAAAAAACTCGGGCCCAGGGATTTTTTATTAAAAAATCTTAAATATATCCCGTGGATTATTGTATGCGGAGGCATAGCTTTAGTACTGGCCTATCTTAAAATCAGGTATTCAACGCCGATTTATCTGGTGCAGTCCAGTATGGTCATCAATAATCAAGGAGGTGGAGGTTCAGACCGATTTAATGCCTTAATGATGGCACCCAGTGGTGAGAACCTCAATAATGAAATCAGAATTCTAACTTCTCATCCGATTTTGCAAAGGGTGGTGAGGGATATTCATTTAAAAACGCGCTATTACAATATTGGTAAGGTCAGGACAAGTTTGTTATATCCGAATAGTCCCTTCACATTGGAAATAATGGATGGCAAAGAAACCGAGGATGATTATGGGATGCAAATAACCATTCTCAACGAGCAGCAATATAAAATCGGAAAAGAAACTAAAGAGCATGTGTTTGGCGAGATAATAAACATAGGTGACAAAAAAATCACGCTGGTACGGAACCCGGGCGTGAATCTACAAAATTTTTCAAGCAGGATTTTTTACTTTTCCCACCAATCTATTGCGTCCGTTGCCAACGAGTACCTGGGATCCCTTAAAATTGTCCAGTCCAATGAACAATCTACCATCCTGGATCTGACTTTTACAACGGAAAATAATGAATTAGGAAAGAATTTCCTGACTGCCTTAATGGATGTATATGATTCGCTGAATATTGAAAATAAAAACAGGATTTCAAATAACAGCCTGCTTTTCATCACTAAAACCCTGGATACGCTGGAAACCCAGTTGAGTAGCATGGAAGGCAGGGTCAAAAATTTCAGGGTCGCAAATGAAGTGTTTGACGCAGAAGGCCAATCAAAATTGTACATGACCAATGCAGAAGGCGGTCAAAATAGTATTGACGCGATAGACGTGCAGATCGCGGTTGCTAATATGCTTCAGCAGTATATAAATGATCCTAAAAAAGCGCATGAACTGGTTCCTATTAATATGGGGATTGCAGAGCCTGCTCTGGCCTCCCGGATAAGTCAATATAACGTGATGCAGCTGGAAAGAGATAATAACTTAAAAACCACAACAGAAAATAACCCACTTATCCAGGCTTACGATTCCTCCCTGGAGAAAATCCGCAGGGATATGTCTGAGGCGCTTAATAATGTAAAAAACGGTTATGCCATTACGCGAAACAAATTATTACAACAGAAAGATCAGAACCTCAGCAAACTGCAACAGATGCCGGGAAAAACCCTGCAATTGGGAAATGTAAACAGGAGGCAAAAAATATTGGAAGATCTGTACTCATTCCTCCTTCAGAAAAAACTGGAAACATCCATTTCATCTGCGGCGACTATTTCAAATTCCACCGTAGTCGAACCCGCGATTGAAGAGGGTCAGGTTAGCCCAAATAATAATAAAATTTACAGTGCTTACTTGATTTTTGGTTTAATGATTCCTGTGGGTTTAATTGCCCTCAAAGAAATACTTCGGGATAAAGTTAATACGAGACTGGATGTTGAAAAACGTACTAATGCCCCCATCCTGGGTGAAATAGGCCATTCTGATGATGAATCTAATTTGGTTGTGCTCAGAAACAGCCGCCGTTTCGTTGCCGAGCAATTCAGGATCCTGAGAAGTAACCTGAAATATATGACGGTGAAAAAGGAGAATCCCTGTATCCTGGTAACATCATCTTTCAGCGGGGAAGGGAAATCATTTGTGAGTATTAATATGGGATCCGTTATCGCCCTGAGCGGGAAAAAAACGGTTATCATGGAAATGGATATCCGCAAACCCAAAGTGATGGAGAGCCTGGGCATGAAACGTAAAATGGGTGTCACGAATTATATTATAGGTCGGGCGCAGTTTAAAGATATCGTTATGCAGGTACCGGGATTTGATTCTTTATATGTAATTCCCTGTGGACCGATCCCACCTAATCCTGCAGAACTTTTGCTTGATCCCAAACTGGACGATTTAATGAATGAAGTAAAGGCAAACTTTGACGTGATCATTATGGATACGGCGCCCGTGGGGCTTGTGAGCGATTCTATTTCATTGGGTAAATATGCTGATTGTACCTTGTTTATCGTACGAATGAATCACACATTCCGAAAAATTTTGCTCCTGATAGAAGACCTGTACCAGGCAAAAAAGTTACCGGGGTTATCGCTCATATTGAATGATGTAAAGCTGGAAGGCGGATATTATAGTGGGTATTATGGCGGTTATGGATATTATGGCGGATATGGATACGGTATTGAATCGGGTTATTTTGAAAAGCCCGCAAAAAAGAAAATGGTTCCGATTCATAAGCAGGTGGCGAGGTGGTGGGGAAAATGGTTCAGTTAAAGGGAATAGAAGGAAGACACAAATACAATCATGATGAATGAATCAGATCCCGGGAAAGACGTCCAATACTGGACAGAAGTTATTACACCTAGAACAAACTTGTTTGATCTTAGACTTCAGGAAGTTTGGAGGTACCGCGATTTGCTTTGGCTGTTTGTGCGTCGTGATTTTGTAGCTCAATATAAGCAGACGATACTGGGTCCATTGTGGCATTTGATCCAACCCTTATTTACTACCATTATTTTTCTGTTCCTTTTTGGACGAATTGCAAATATCCCAACGGACGGAATCCAGCCTATACTGTTCTATATGAGTGGTATTACTATTTGGAATTATTTTTCAGCCTGTCTTACCAGCACTTCTAACACTTTTATTGCCAACGCCAATATATTTGGAAAAGTGTATTTCCCAAGGCTCGTATTGCCTGTATCTGTGATCCTGTCGAATATAGTGCGATTTTTTATACAATTTGGGTTGTTGATTATAATGATGTTCTGGATGCAATTTCACGGATATCCAATACATTTCACAATCTACTGGATTTATATTCCCGTTCTCGTTGTTTTGATGGCCGGAATCGGACTTGGACTCGGAATCATCATCTCTTCCCTCACGACCAAGTATCGGGATCTGTCGATTCTTCTTGGGTTTGCCGTACAGTTGGGGATGTACGCCACACCGATTGCATATCCTTTGTCGTTTCTAAAGAACAGAGGATACGCCACACTTATCTCAGCCAACCCTTTGTCGCCGGTTGTCGAATGTTTCAGATATTGCCTTTTCGGTAAGGGCACTTTCACTCCCGGGAGTCTGACATACAGCGTAATTTTTATGTTGTGTGTGCTTTTTATGGGTTCAGTTATATTTAATAAAGTGGAAAAAAGTTTTTTGGATACTGTATGAGTTCATTTTTCAAAACTATTGCGCTATTATGTCTGAAACGGTTATAAAGGTTGAAAAAATATCAAAACAGTATCGT
Source organism: uncultured Bacteroidota bacterium (assembly GCA_963757315.1). Lineage (GTDB taxonomy): Bacteria > Bacteroidota > Bacteroidia > Chitinophagales > Chitinophagaceae > Puia. Next base: position 8,758 of record CAVWRD010000006.1, read on the forward strand.
TTGGGACAAATCGGGACAGGATCCATCGCACACGATATGAATCGTTGGTGGTATGCTATCCGTGGCAAAGATGATCCGTATTTGAAAATCGGTGAAGAAAATGACCGAACTACGGTGGGTACCAGTGAATATGTGTGGGCCTTGCGAGACATCGATTTTGAGGTGAAAAAGGGTGAGGTACTTGGGATTATTGGAAGAAACGGCGCGGGTAAAAGTACCTTACTAAAAATACTGAGCAAGACCACTACTCCAACTGAGGGTAAGATAAGAATGAAGGGTCGAGTTGCCAGCCTTTTGGAGGTAGGCACAGGTTTCCATCCGGAACTTAGCGGTAGAGAAAACATATTTTTGAATGGTGCCATTCTGGGCATGACAAAAAAGGAAATAAAGAATAAGTTTGATGAAATCATTGACTTTGCCGGGGTGGAGCGCTATATCGATACACCAGTAAAACGATATAGTTCCGGAATGTATGTACGTTTGGCATTTGCAGTTGCTGCTCACCTAGAACCTGAAATACTTATTGTCGATGAAGTTTTGGCAGTTGGAGATGCTGAGTTTCAGAAGAAATGCCTCGGCAAAATGAAGGATGTCAGCGTTAATAACGGCAGAACCGTTTTATTTGTCAGCCACAATATGGCAGCCATAAAAAGTTTATGCCAAAACACCCTGGTAATCCAAAATGGAAGAGTAAAATATAATGGAAATACTGCAGGAGCTGTTGGTTTTCATTTAAGGGGGGCTTCGGAAGGGGAAAACAAAAAGAAATTCGACTCGTTGTTCGACAATAGTTTTTTCACCTTACATGAAATAAGTCTGAATCCTCAGGGCCAAGGTTCTAATGTTGGGTTAAATGAGGATCAGAGCGTAGAAGTGCATGCATTTCTTACTATTAAAAAAAGTGCGGAAAAACTCCATTTTACTTATGTATTGGCTAATGAAGAAGGGGAGCCCCTATTCACTTTTTCCCATATTAATGCAGGCTGGAATCTTAAACAAGGGAGCAATCATCTTTTATGCACCTTACCAAAGGGATTTTTAAATGTTGGCACTTATTACCTTTCCGTATATCTTATTGAAGATGCCAAAACAACGGTGTTCGTTGAGAAAGATGTCATTTCATTCGATATCCAGTTTGCGGAACGTAATCTTGGAGGATGGATGGGAAGGGAACCCGGATTTATAAAACCCGTTTTTCAATGGCAATTGACTTAATGGATCTAGCTACTATTTAATGAAATCGTATATTCGAAAAGCCCTCGGACTTATATTTTATCCACTCGCAATCAGGATCGGGTATCAGAAAATTTCATCAATAGAGGTATCTTTGGACATAGACAAGGATTTTCTACTGAATAATTTCTATAAATCACTAATATCCATTGGTTTTACGGTGAGGCATATAGTGGACATCGGCGCCAATCATGGAACGTGGACCCGGAAGGCGCTCAAATATTTTCCAGATGCATACTATACATTATTGGAGCCGCAGAATTGGATGAAAGAGGACGTTCAGGATTTACTGGCGGAAAATAGCAAGATTAGTTTTTATGGCGTTGGCGCAGGCGAAAGAGAAGGATCTTTCAAGTTTACATTGGTGGAAAGAGATGATAGTTGTTCATTTCGGTTCTCGGAAGAAGAAGCAGCACTTAACGGATATAAGCAGATCGAAATTCCCGTGGTAACGCTAAATGCATTATTACAGGATTCGGTAATTCCCATTCCCGATATAATAAAAATTGATGCGGAGGGCCTGGATATAGAAGTGGTTAAGGGCGCGAGCAACTTTTACGGGAAAACAGAGATTTTTATGGTGGAAGCTGGCGTAATGGTTCCGGAGTTAAGAAACTCAGTTTTAAATATTATAAATTTTATGGATGATATCGGATATAAACTATATGATATCACGGATATCAATCGTACGATAAAGGATAATGCGCTATGGTTAGTTGAACTTGTTTTTGTCAGAAAGAATGGGATAATCGATAGATCAATAAACACCTACGCATAGAAACTATGATAAATGTTACTAAGACATTTTTGCCGCCTTTTGAGGAATACACCACAATGCTAAAACGGGCTTGGGAGAAAACCTGGATAACTAATAATGGAGAATTGGTTGTTGAACTCGAGGAAAAGCTAAAATTATATTTGGGTGTAGGAAATTTATGGTTTTGTAATAATGGGACAACTGTTTTACAAATCGCGTTAAAAGCTTTGAATATTACAGGGGAAGTCATTACTACTCCATTTTCATACGTGGCGACCACTAACGCTATACTTTGGGAAAACTGTTCGCCAGTTTTTGTGGATATCAATCCTTTGAACTTCTGCATCGACGTTTCGAAAATTGAGGATTCGATTACTGAAAAAACGCAGGCGATTTTGGCTACTCATGTATATGGATATCCCTGTGATACACCAGCCATCCAGGCAATCGCAAAAAAGTATAATTTAAAAGTTATCTATGATGGAGCACATGCATTTGGTACAGAGGTTTACGGTCGGTCCATATTTAATGAGGGAGATATCAGCACCTGTAGCTTTCATGCCACTAAATTATTTCATACAGGAGAAGGGGGTTGTATAATAACAACTGACGACGATTTAGCTCAGAAGATATTTTTTTACAGTCATTTTGGTCATAAAGCAGATGACTATTATTCGATAGGCATAAACGGAAAAAATTCTGAATTCCATGCGGCTTTGGGTTTATGCAATCTTAAATACTTTGATGGAATAAAAGATGTACGGAAGAAGCAATGGCTATATTATCAATCAAAGCTTGAAAAGTCAAATTTGCAATTGCTAAAGTTAGAAAATGAAATAAAGTATAATTATGCATATTTTCCTGTAGTTTTTCAAAATGAACAAAATTTAATAAAAGCAATAGATGCGCTGAAAATAAAAAATATAATTCCCCGAAGATATTTTTATCCATCACTTAACAAATTACCTTACTTGTCGTACCAGGCTTGCCCGGTTTCAGAAAGTATAGCGAGTCGGATAATGTGTCTTCCCCTATTTCACGATTTGTTGCTAGAAGAGCAGGAAATAATTATCAATACCATTTTGGAAAGTTAAAATTAGAAACGTTGCGAATAGCGATCATGCAGCCCTATATATTTCCTTATATCGGTTACTTTCAATTGATTGGCGCTGTTGACAAATTTATTTTCTATGACGATGTGAACTTTATAAATAAAGGCTGGATCAATAGAAATAATATACTTGTAAACGGGAAAGCTCATTTATTTACTATTCCCCTGATGGATGCGAGCCAAAACAAGCGTATTAATGAAATAGCGCTTTTTGAGGATGAAAGCTGGAAAAACAAATTTTTAAAAACGGTAGAACACGCGTATAAAAAAGCTCCCTATATCAGTGAAGTGATATTATTAATAAAGGATGTTCTTTATTCTGGTCTTACGCAAATTCAACAGCTGACTAAGACTAGTATTACGCTGGTTTCTCAGTTCCTTGATTTGGAAACAAAATTTGTTGAATCTTCTTCTCAATATAATAATTTTCAACTAAAGGGACAGAACCGGATTTTAGATATCTGTATAAAAGAAAATGCCGATCAATATATAAATCCGATTGGTGGTCAGGAAATTTATTCGAAAGAGCTTTTTGACGGTTCAGGATTGAAATTGAGTTTCATTAGGTCAAATTTGACAAGCTACAGACAGTTAGGAAATGAATTCGTTCCAAACCTGTCCATAATAGATGTGCTTATGTTTAATTCTAAGAAAGCAGTTAAAAGTATGCTTGGGGAATACCAGTTGATATAAAAAATAATTAAAAAATAAATTTAGGAAAATGAAACTAGAGAATATACTAAGAGATTCTTTTAATATAGAATCTTCAAGGGTTAATGATGAAACCAGTTTAATGAGTTTTGACGAATGGGATTCACTTTCTTATATGTTTTTTATAACAAAATTAGAGGAATCATACGGAATAGAATTGACAGGTGATGAAATTTCTAATATGCGCACTATAGGGGATATAAAAAAAATTATCGGTTCCAAAGGAAAAGAATTATAGATGGAACTTAAACTGGCCAAAATTCTTATAACGGGTGGCGGGAGAGGTCTGGGGAAATATCTTGCTGAGCATTTGTTGGAAAATGTTGAAAAGGTGATAATTCTGGAGAAGGACAAAGCTTTATTAAATGAACTTATACCTCATGAAAAGCTTGTAAGTTATGTTTGTGATATTACCGACCCGGGTTCTGTTGAAAAAATAATTGGTGATATTTTTGTCAACCATGGTGGAGTTAACGTCTGTATAAATAATGCTGGTATAATCCATAGTGAGCCGCTGGTAAATATTCTAGCTAAAGGGGATAAGAAACACGATATAAGTCGTTGGGAAAAGGTCATGAATTTAAATTTAAATGCTGTTTTTTATGTGTCTGCTAATGTAGTTGAGAATATGGTGGCGAGGAAACTGAAAGGCGTTATTATCAATATAAGTTCAATATCTGCTCAGGGCAATATGGGTCAGTCTGCGTATTCTGCCTCAAAGGCCGGAATCGAAGCTCTTTCCAAAACCTGGAGTAAGGAACTGGCTATGTTTAAAATAAGAGCTGTTTCAATTGCGCCTGGTTTTTTTAATACGATATCCACTAAAGAAAGTTTGTCCGAATCCATGTTGCAGAAATGGCAAAAGAGCGTTCCCCTGGGGAGATTGGGAGAGATAGATGAATTGCTTTTAGCTGTTAAATTCGTTATCGAAAATGAATATTTTAATGGTAAAATCCTTTCATTGGATGGAGGACTTACAATATAAGCTTTATGAATTTTCGATATAATCTAGGTATCCAGTTCTATGATGTGAGTCACGAACATGCAAACAGAACGGCCTTAAGATATCCTGACGGGTTTGAGATTAACTATTCCGACTTGAATCAGGTTTCTAACAAAATAGGTCACTTCTTATTGAAAAGTGGTTTTAGGAAAGGCGATGTGATAGCAATTTTCAATGAGAAATCTTACCTGAGTTATTGTTTGATGCTGTCATGTTTGAAAACTGGTATCATTTATACGAATCTAGATGTTGGCAGCCCCTGGCCAAGAATTGAAAAAATTATAAGAACCTGTGAGCCTAAGGCTGTTTTTTTTGATGATATTAAAGACAAATTTGCAGACAACTGGACAAAATATTTTTCGGCTATAAAGTTGTTCGATATAGACAAAGATTTATCAAAGAAGAAGCTGGACTTGTATGAAAATGAAAATTTGTTAGAATCCAATATGGTTAATGGCGCCGATGCCGCCTATATAATGTTCACTTCCGGATCGACCGGCTTCCCAAAGGGAGCCGTGATGAGTCACAATAATGTTCTCAATTTTATCCAGTGGGGAAGGGCGACGTTTGAGGTTACTCAAGATGACATCTTCACAAATGCGAACCCCATTTATTTTGATAATTCTGTTTTTGATTTTTATACCTCAATATTTAGTGGGGCGACTTTAGTTCCCTTGAGTCATCAGCTGGTAAAAAACGCAAGTGAATTAGTTAAGGCAATTAATGAATTTAATTGTACTATTTGGTTTTCTGTGCCTTCTTTACTAGTTTATTTACTAACGACAAAAGCACTTACAAGAAGCGACTTCAAAAAAGTGAAAAGGATTAGTTTCGGGGGAGAAGGATTTCCGAAGAATAAATTAAAACAACTATACGAATTATATGGAGATAGAATGACTTTTTATAACGTTTATGGACCTACCGAATGTACCTGCATCTGTTCTTCTTACATCGTTCAATTGTCCGATTTTGAAAACATGAATGAATTGGCATCTTTAGGATTTATAGCTTCGAATTTCGGATATCTTATTATCCCACTAGATGAAATAAATCCGAATTTAGGAGAATTAGCTCTGACGGGCCCCTGTGTAGGGCTGGGATATTATAATGACCCCGAAAGGACCTCTAAATCATTTGTTCAAAACCCAGGCGTCAAATTTTCCCAAATTATGTACAAAACAGGTGATGTGGTTGAAAAAGATAAGGAAGGATACATTTATTTTAAGGGAAGAATTGACAATCAGATTAAACATTTAGGATATCGAATAGAGTTGGAAGAAGTTGAAGCTGCTTTCAGTTCGCTATCCTACATTGATGAAGTAGGGGTAATTTATGAAAAACTCAGCGCGGAATTAGGTCAAATAAAAGCATTCGTTAGTACAGCTGAAGCTGGCAAGGATGCGCAAGCCATATTAGGGGATATTAAAAAGTTATTACCTCCTTATATGGTTCCAAGAAATGTGCAGGTGCTGGAGGTATTGCCTAAAAATGCAAATGGGAAAATTGATAGAAAAAAATTAGCGACATTATAATATGAAAAAGGGCCTAATCTTGTTCGGTATTGGTAAAATTGCTGAAGTCATTTTCTATTATGCAAAAGAAGAATGCGGATTCGATGTTGTTGCATTCTGTGTCGATGATGGTTATAAGACCGTTGGGAAATTTAACAATTTACCGGTTATAGCATTTTCAGAAATTGTGAAAACGTATCCACCCGAACAATTCGATATGTTTATCGCTGTTGGTTACCATGACCTGAATCGGCTTAGAGAAGCAAGATGTAAAGAGGCGATTGAGAAAGGATATACATTGGTTTCAATAGTAAGTCCAAAGGTACAAATACCATCAAATGTATTAATTGGTTGGAATTGTTTCGTCATGCCGCCTGCACTTATCCATCCCTGTGTAAATATCGGAAATAATGTTTTTGTTTGGAGTGGCGCATTGATTGCACACCACTCGGTTATTGATGATAACTGTTGGTTGACTTCGTGTTGCAATATTTCAGGGAATGTTCATATTGGAGCCAATACATTTGTTGCCGTGAATGCTACTGTAGGACATAGTGTAAGAATCGGTAAAAATTGTTTTTTGGGAGCTAACACTCTTGTGACAAAAGATCTTGGCGAAGAAAAAGTAGTAATTGCAGAGTCTACGAAGCCAATTAGGTTAAATAGCACACAATTTTTAAATATTTCGTCATTTTCGAATCTTTAGTAATGAACTGGGAAAAGCAGGGAATAATTGAACATCTAATAAATAAAATTGGATGGAGTAAGTCTCACGCACAGGTTCCAACACTTTTATTAAAAGATGATCGTTTACGAGTTTACTTTGCTACTCGACCCAGACATGATCTTACATTGACCACTTTTTGTGATTTAGATATTAAGAATTTAGAGAGGATCTTATATATACATGATAAACCCATACTCGATTTGGGTCAACCTGGTACATTTGATCAGCACGGCATTATGCCTAGTTCAGTAATTGAGAAGGACAATAAGGTATTTCTTTATTATAGTGGTTGGTGTCAAAGCGTAGGAGTTCCGTACAATAATTATACAGGACTTGCAATTAGCGAAGATGGGGGCATTTCATTTCGAAAGTTTTTAATGGGCCAATTCTAGATCGAACTAGATATGAGATATATTCTGCTACCTCTCCCGATGTTTATTATGATGGGAAATGGCATATTTGGTATTGTTCAGGAACAAATTGGCATTTAATAAATAATAAATTTGAACATACTTATGATATAAAATACGCTTCATCAGATGATGGTATAGTATGGCATCAAAATAATCAAGTAGCTATAAAACAGCGAAATGCTTTTGAAGCTATAACCAAACCCACGGTGGTTCAAATTAAGGGGTTATATCATATGTGGTATTGCTATCGTGGCAGTTATGATTTCAGAGAGGGTAATGAAGCTTATAAAATAGGACTTGCTGTTTCTGAAGACTTGACGAATTGGACTAGAAAGGACGAGAGCGCCGGAATCGAAATTTCAAAAAGTGGTTGGGACAGTGAAATGATTGCTTACCCGGCAATAAAGAAAATCGGAGATGGCTATTATATGTTTTACAATGGTAATTCATTCGGTAAACTTGGATTCGGATATGCTAAACTAAATTTATAACATGAAATCAAATAAAGATTATATCCCAGGAGACTTAGAGACCCAGAAGCATGCTGATAGAAAAGAACCTTATTATAGGGGGCTTCAAAAAATTAAAAGCCTTAACTATGAAATTGAAGATTTCATACATTATTTTCCATGTTTTACAGGGTCCCAGACTTTATCAAGGTATTTAAGCCTTTATGAATGTTATAAACAGACACTCGGTTTGGCAGGTCATATTGCCGAAGTAGGTATTTTTAAAGGGGGCTCATTTTTATTTTTTTCAAAACTGACTCAGATATTTGAACCCAACTCCTTCACTCAAGTTCACGGCTTTGATTGGTTCAAAGGCAACGCGCCATCCCAGTCGGAAAGTAAAATTGTTGAGAATTCAGACGTCGAATCTCACGAACGTCTCATGAGCCTTATTAATGCACAGGGATTGGACAATATTTCCAAGGTTCATAGTTTAGATGTAACCAAAGAATTGACTGATTTCTTCGAGAAATACCCTCATTTACAATTTAAAATAGTTTTTCTGGATGCCGGAATGTATGAGGTAGTAAAAGCTTGTCTCCCTCTTTTTTGGAATAGACTTCTAAAGGGGGGGTGTTTAATTCTTGACCAATTTAATTTTGAGATTGCACCTGGTGAGACTGAAGCAGTTAGGGAATTTTTACCCGATATAGAAATAAGGACATTCCCTTGGGGTTGGATGCCGACTGCTTATATAGTAAAGTAAAAATGTTTTTTGAATGTTAACATTAAAAACAGAACGAGTATTGTTAAGACCTCTTCATCGTGAGGATGAGCTAATATTGTGGCCGTATGTGTCCAATCCTGAAATTTCTAGAGATATGTCTTGGGAACCTCATCAAAATATATCTGATACCAGGAAATTTGTAGATGATACTCTTGAGAGCATGAAAAATGGCAAAAATATTACCTGGTGTATTTATTTCAATGATAGATTTTGTGGCCTTTTCTCGTTGATTGGCATACTAAAAAATCATCGTGCTTTGATTTACAATAGGGCAGAATTGGCATATTGGATTGGACCTGAATATCAAGGTCAGGGGATAATGACTGAAGCGGGAAGAAAGGTCATCGACTATGCTTTTAATAATCTGCAATTGAATAAATTATTAGTTGGGCATCATATTGAAAATAGAAATTCTGAAAATCTTATTTTAAGATTGGGGTTTAAATATTTATATACGGAAGATGAGGTTTTCAAAAAGAGAGGCAAATGGATAACATGCAAATTTTATGAATTGAAATTTAAAGATTACATTGAAAAAAGGTAATTATGAATCAGGACGACTTTTATTTTATTAGCCCGCAAACTCATGAGAAACTTACTTTGGATGAGTCAACTTCGGTCAAATCATTTAAAACATCTAGTGGTATCGAATATAATTTTGTAGATGGAATACCTGATTTTATTTTTCCTCCTAAATTGAGCTTACAAGAGAAAAATACCTTAGAGTTTTATGAAAGTAGAGCCGATGTTTATGACAAATTTTTATTTCAAACATTTAAGACACACAATGAAAATGAAATTGATACTAGAAATACTTTTATAGACAAGTTGCAGATTTCATCGTCTTCAAAAGTGCTTGAAGTGGCATGTGGAACGGGTAGAGACTCTGAATTGATTGCGAAAAGACTCGGAAAGAATGGTAGACTTGTGTTGCAGGATATATCTCATTCAATGTTAAATATCTGTAGGCAAAAAATAGAAGCCTTTGACATACCTAAAGATTATTGTATTTCTAATGCGGCCTATTTACCATTTCCAGATCATTACTTTGATGCAACCTATAGTTTTGGGGGACTTGGAGAATTTCCCGATATCAAAAGAAGTTTATCCGAAATGGTGAGAGTTACCAAAGTCGGCGGAAAAGTTGTTGTGGGTGACGAAAGTATGCCCCCTTGGTTGAGACATACCTACTTTTCTAAAGTCTTGGTTAAAACAAATCCACAATTTTTAGCCGAAGTTCCTTTGGAAGAAATCCCTGTCGATGCGAGAAAACTTGTTTTACAATGGGTGATAGGTGGAGTCTTTTATTTGATTGATTTTGAAGTCGGCAATGGAGAGCCAGTAGGTAATTTTGACTACGAAATAGAGGGAGTTAGAGGTGGGACACTAAGAACCAGATTAGAAGGAGAATTAGAAGGTGTAACTAAGGAAGCGAAGGAGCTAGCGCATAAAGCAGCAAAGGCAAAGGGAGTGAGCTTGCATACATGGCTAGATACGTTAGTAAAGAAAGCAGCAGAGGCCGATTTAAATAAGTAGTTAAATGAATTATCTGGTTGACGTAAATATAGCAGTTTACAATCATGCACCCTTTTTGGAAAAAACCTTAGATAGTGTCCTAGAACAAAGGACAAGCTTCCCCTTTCGTCTCTTGATTGGTGACGACTTTTCTACCGATGGCTCGATTGAAATATTAAAGAGATATGAAAGAAAATTTCCGGATAAAATACTGGTGATTTATCAACCCAAAAATCTCGGACTGAATTCACCTGAGAGAAATGGAATTATATTACTGAAGGAATCAACGGCAAAATATATTGCATTATTGGACGGCGATGATTACTGGACAGACAACCTTAAGCTTCAAAAGCAGGTTGATTTTATGGAGGCTAATCCAGATTACTCCATATGTTATCATCTGGTTGATATTTTAAATACCGAGGGGAATTTGGAACGAGAAACCCTAAATACTTTATCGGTACCCCATACTTATACTTTAAACGACCTGGCTCAAGGCAACATCATACATACTCCTTCAGTTCTATTTAGAAATGGATTAATTGGAGAGTTTCCGGAGTGGTTTACTAAATGTGCTGCAGCTGACTATGTAATACATATGTTGAATGCCAGCAAAGGCAAAATTTATTTTATTCCTGAGGGAATGGCAGTCTATAGGATACATTCAGCTGGGTTTTGGAGTAATAGTAATTTGATTTTTAAAACGGAAAAATGGACAGAAATGTTAGGCTACCTGCTTGAACATTTTAAGAATAAGGAAGACACTTATACAATATTGTCTACTAAATATGCTCAACACTTAAACTGGCTTTCTGAGCTCTACGCGAACGACAAGCAATATCAGTTGTCTTCAGATTACTTGGTCAAGGCCCTTCAATCCTCGAAAGATTTTTCTACAAAATGGGCGATGGAATATGAAGAATTGAAAATGACAAATCAGCTTTTGCGAGATGAACTGCAAACAATTAGACAACAGTTTTTAATTCGTTTAACAAGAGCAATAAAAAATCCAGGATTATTGGTAAAAAAGGTTTTTTCGTAGATGTAAAATCGAACTAGTGTGAACTGTAGTGTTTTAATTATTACTTATAACCAATCGGGATACATTGAACAGGCAATAGAAAGTGTGCTGATGCAGAAAGCTCAGGAAGCTTATGAAATAATCTTGCTTGATGATAAATCTACTGACGACACTTTTGAAAAGGCGTCTGCTCTGTTAAAAGGGAAGCCATACCACAGCTTAATAAAGAACGATCAAAATCTGGGTATTACACGAAATTACCAAAAGGGTTTTTCCCTTTGTACTGGAAATTATGTTTTTGTTTTAGAAGGCGATGACTATTGGACAGATAGCTTCAAAATGGAAAAACAGGTCAGTTTTTTGGCTAGTCATCCTTTTCACACAATGTGTTTTCATCCCTTTGTCGTTCAGAAAGGGAAAACAGGAGTTGTAGACGAATATTTTACAGAACTATCCCCTAACAATTCAGATACATTTGGCATAAACGATATTTTATTGAACGAAGGATTAATAGCGAATTTTTCGGTTTGTTGTTACCGGAATGAGTGGCTAAAAAAACTGCCATCAGCATTGTTTGATAAATTGTCGTTTGATTGGATTATAAATATGTATATGGGCCATTTTGGTTTGCTTGGGCGCATAAATGAAGTTATGTCAGTTTACAGGCATTCCGAAAGTTCGGTTTGGTCAAGAAATTCACTTTATGAAAATATATCTACAGCTCTTGACCTGATACCCATATACAACGAACTTTTAGATGGAAAATATGCGCAACTTTTTAAGAGGAAGGAAATCATGCTAAAGAAACAGTTGCAAGAAATTGATGTAAATATTCCTAAAAATAGCCAATTCATCTTTTCTAGGATGAAGAAGTATATTAAGCTTTTAATCCCACCAATTTTCATTTTTCGCAAATAGTTACATGATACCTATATATCAACCAAGCCTACTGGGTAAGGAGAAAGAATATGTCAATGATTGTTTAGATTCAAGTTGGATCTCTTCTAAAGGCAAATACATAAATCAGTTTGAAACTGCTTTTGCTGGTTTTGTTGGTGTGAAATATGCGGCATCTGTTTGTAATGGGACAGTCGCTATTCATTTGGCATTGATTGCACTCGGCATTGGTCCCGGGGATGAAGTAATTGTGCCAACCCTGACTTACATAGCATCAGTAAATGCAATATCATATACAGGCGCAAAACCAGTATTCGTTGATTCCCTGCCTGATACCTGGCAGATGGATCCTGAAGACGTGAGAAAAAAAATAAGTGATAAGACTAAGGCAATCATGGTTGTACACCTTTATGGCCATCCATGCAACATGAATATATTGTGCAAAATTGCCGATGATCATGGTTTATTTGTAGTTGAAGATTGCGCTGAGGCAATCGGCTCCAGATATAAAGACAAACATGTCGGTACATTTGGTAATATTTCAGCATTCAGTTTTTTTGGTAATAAAACTATAACCACAGGGGAAGGAGGAATGGTTGTTTCAAATGATGAAGCCTTATATCAGAAGTCGGTTCACTTTAAGGGCCAGGGATTGGTGAAGAATAGGCAATACTGGCATGATGTAATAGGATACAATTACAGGATGACAAATATTGAGGCCGCTATTGGGCTGGCGCAATTGGAACAAGTCGATGGCTTTTTAACCAGGAAACAGGAAATAGCCGATAGGTATGCATCATCATTTGAGCGGACTTGTATTCAGTTTCATAAAAATGACAAGGATGTCTATCATTCTTACTGGATGTGTTCAATTCTTGTTTCGGAAGCTACGGATAGAGATAAACTTAGAATACACATGGAGACGGCTGGGATAGAAACCAGGCCGTTATTTTTCCCCGTTCATACTATGCCCATGTATACTTCGAATTCTCAAAGTTATCCAATTGCGGAAGATTTGGGCATGCGTGGAATAAATTTACCAAGCTACCCAGATTTGACAAATTCGGATGTCGATAGAGTTGTAAGAGTTGTGAAAGATTATTTCGGAATTAAGTGAAGTTTATTAACGTTTCTCTGGAAAACATTCATCTGCTTAAGGAATTTATAGGTGCTATGGGCGAAGCCAGCCGTTCCTTCAGGTATTTTGAAAATCGATCTATTGATGTTATTAAAAATCACCTATTAACTGCCTTACTATTGGATTCTTTAGACAAACCAATTGCTTATGGCCATTTAGATCCTGAAAACGATGTAATTTGGTTGGGGATCTGCGTGCTGCCTGATTATGTGGGTCAGGGACATGGCAACGAAATGATGAATTATCTTTTAGAGTATGCACGCAATCTTAACATCGTTTCGATTTCTTTGACCGTTGATCACAACAATTTTCCTGCAATTAGTTTATATGAAAAATTCAATTTTAAGATTGAAGCGGAATTGAAGAATTTTATCAGGTATAAATTAACCGTATCGAATTGAGATATATCTCAAATTAAATTCATTACATTGAAGATTTTGATATATGTGCCAAATTTTGAATTGGATTCGGGAGGTATAAAACAATACTCTTCGCTATTATTGAGGATTTTAAAGAAAGACAACGATAACTTCTATTATATTTATCACGACAAAGATGATCCCGAAATTATTGGACCTGAAGTAGTAGCTCCTAACCATCAGGTTGTAAAAATTGGGCAGATGTACCAAATGCTTTTGGGAGACAAATCTTATTATTTTAAACGGGTAATAAATTTCATTTTCCGGCTTTTTGGGTTTAAACGTCAATTATACATTCCAAGTGCCTTCAATTATTTTTGCCAAAAAAAAGGAATAGACATTGTTCATTGTCCTTATCAATACATTCCAGAAGTAGAAAATGTTAAGACCATATGCACATTGCACGACGTACAGGAATTACATTTTCCGGCATTCTTTTCGCCCGAGGAACGCGCGTACAGGTCGGTTAATTATTTAAAATACATAACAAAAGCAAATCATATTTTGGTTAGTTATGAACATGTAAAAGCAGATTTGGAATTATTTTTTCATACTGACAAGCGGAAGATATCTACTATATTATTAGATATGGATTATTTGTGGTTTCGGCGTTTTAAAGGTGCCGCTCCACTAAATCTTGAATATTTACAGTTGCCGCGGAAATTTCTTTTTTATGCAGCCAATACATGGGCTCACAAGAACCACTTGGCTTTAATTCATGCGATTGCGGGGTTAAAAAAAGAGGGGTTAATCGTTAATTTAGTATGCTGTGGTCACCAAACTGAAAATATAGGAAATATACTTGATGCAATTGATAAGTTTGATTTAAAAGATCAGATAATATTTCTAGGTCTTGTGTCTGAAGAAGTTCTGTATAGCCTTTACATTAATACGACGGGCGTTGTAATACCGACATTATATGAAGCTGGAAGCTTTCCGTTAATTGAAAGTATTTATTTAGGTAGACCAGTAATTTGTTCCAATGTTACATCATTACCAGAAACAATTGGTGACAGGAGGTTTATGTTTAATCCGACTGAGATAAAAGAAATACAGGAGAAGGTGCGGATGCTTTGGACTGATGAAGCTTTTGCTAAATCTGCAGAGGTAAATGCGTCGCTTCAGAAACAAAAATTTGAGCAACTCTACTCACTTGAAAAGATCATGGACGTTTATTCAATGCTTTTAAGTAGTGCCCCTTCTCTCGATTATAACAATTAATTATAACGATCTACCGGGTCTGCGAAACACATTCAATAGTGTTTTGACTCAAACATCTAATGATTATGAATACATAATAATTGATGGAGGATCCTTTGACGGCAGTAAAGAATTCCTGGCATTAAATGGTAGCCAAGCAGCCTATTGGTTGAGCGAAAAGGACAAAGGTATCTACAATGCACAAAATAAAGGACTTACCAAAGCTACCGGTGACTATGTGTTGTTTTTAAATTCAGGAGACAGGTTAAACGATTCCAATACGCTCAAGTTGGTAACTCCATTTCTGGATGGCACTGACATTGTATATGGTGATCTTTTTATTTTGGAAGCAACAAAGGGGTGGGTAAAAAAATACAATGAAAAACTGACTTTTGGATATTTTTTGAGAGACACATTACCTCATCAGGGATCCTTTATCAGGCGGTCGATATTTGATAAGACTGGTTTCCTGGATGAAACTTTGGAGATTTGTTCAGATTGGAAATTTTTTCTTGAGGCCGTTTGCAGACATAATGTAAGTACATATTATTTAGATTTCGTTGTTTCGGAATATGATTACACAGGTATAAGCTCAAGGGACGAGAACAAGAATAAAATGGATTGTGAGAAACAGGCCGTATTAAAAAAGGAATTTCCGCGGTTTTATGGAGAATATCTGGAATTTTCAGAGTTGAAGAATAGGTATTCTCCCCTTGCTAATTCCAGGTTTGTGAAAACATATCTTAAAGTCAAAAGACTTTTCGCTCAAAAAAAGTAGCATCGTTTCAGGTTACTGGAAAGTATCCCCAGGAGCTAAATGAATGTATGGTAGATATTTCGATTATTATTCCCTGCTATAATGCTGGCGTGCATATTTCTGAAGCAGTGGAAAGTGTAAAAAGCTATCAGGGGGAATATAAATACGAAATTATTATTACCAATGACGGATCAACAGATATCACCACAATTAATGAATTGGAGAGACTAGGAAGCGAAGGATGTAAAATAATTAACCAGGTTAACAGAGGGCCCGCGGCAGCGCGTAATGCTTCCATAAAAATATCTGGTGGAGAATTTTTGCTGCTGCTTGATAGTGATAATACAATAGATCCGGAGTATATAAGCATAGGAATAGATAAATTAAAGAAAAATCCGGGCGTCGGAGTCATTTACAGTGATCCCCGTTTTTTTGGTGAGATCAAAGAGACCAGGTTTAAGACAAGGAAATTTGACAAGTACGGATTGTTATTAGAAAACTTCATCGATTCATGTACGGTTATGAGGAAAGAAGTTTGGACGGATCTAAATGGATTTGATGAAGAGAAGGACTTATTTGGATTAGAAGATTGGGAATTCTGGATTCGGGTAAGCGCTACCAACTGGAAGTTCCTTTACGTAAATAGACAATTGTTCAATTACAGAATCAGGGCGAACTCTCTTGTGAACAGGTTTAAGGACGAAGATATTTTAGACAAGGCCGTATCTTATTCGTTCAAGAAGAATCATGAAATTTTGCTTGCAGACTATAAAGAGTTGTATCAGTTTTACAATGTCTATATGTATGACTCGCAACATCCCATTCGATCCTTTTTCAAGTTCATGTATAAAAAATATTTTAAGAAAAAGTAAAATACGTTTTCCTCATAAGGAATGAAAATACGGCCCATTGCTTTCTATCTTCCCCAGTACCACCCCATCCCTGAAAACGATCTTTGGTGGGGAGATGGTTTTACCGAGTGGACAAATGTCGTAAAGGCCAGGCCGTTCTTTAAAGGACATTACCAACCCCATTTGCCGGGTGAATTAGGATACTATGATCTCAGACTACCGGAAGTCAGGCAGAGACAGGCAGATTTAGCCCGGGAGAATGGGATCTATGGGTTTTGTTATTATCATTACTGGTTTAATGGGAGGAGGGTATTAGAGCGCCCGTTCCAGGAAGTTTTTGAATCGGGTAAACCTGATTTCCCGTTTATGCTTTGCTGGGCCAATGAAAATTGGACCCGGGTATGGGATGGTGACGAAAAGGAAATATTATTGAAACAGGAGTATGATCTGGAAGATGACCGGAAGCATATTCAAAGCCTGATTCCCTATTTTAAGGATCCGAGATATATCAGAATTCATAATAAGCCGGTATTCGCGGTTTATAAGTCATCATTGCTTCCCTTTCCTGTCAGGACAATTGAAATCTGGAGGGAGGAGGCAGCAAAATCGGGGTTGGATTTATATGTTTGCCGGGTGGATAGCTTTGGTATTGAAGGACCTGAATATATGAAAGCAGGCTTTGATGCAGCCATTGAATTTCAACCGTTTTCGAAAACCCTCGGAAATTTCAGAGATGAGGTTTTGGCGCCAAGATTAAGAAGAAATATTGCAAATCGGGCTATTTTGAAATATTACCACCTGTTTAAAAAAAACGAGCGGAAGGATGTATTGTTAAAAAAACTATTTTCTCACCTGGACTATAATGAGTTCGTAGATTTTCTGATCGGTACTTATACCTACCCAAAAGAATATTTTCGTTTTCCCGGGGTAACACCTTCCTGGGACAATACAGCGAGGAGGGGCGAAATGTCTTTTGTTTTTAAAAATGCGAACCCGGATAAATACAAGGAATGGCTGAATTTTCATTACGAAAATTTTAAACCGGATAATGAGGCGAATTTATTATTCATCAATGCCTGGAATGAGTGGGCTGAAGGAAACCATTTAGAACCTGACAAAAAATGGGGTAACAGATATCTGGAAGCAACCCGCGAAATACTGTTGAATAAGAATTCCGATCCTCAGATTATAAAATAACTACCCCGAAAATACGCCATGAATTATATTAAGGGGTTTGATGGTCTTAGAGCTATTTCTATTATTATGGTATTCTATACACATCTTGGTTTTTTAGACAATATTTCGGACCCGGACCTGAATGTCCGGTTGTCGATGTTATGTTCAGGAACGGTGGGGGTAAACATATTTTTTGTGCTAAGTGGTTTTTTAATAACCAGGATTTTATTGAAAGAGAAATCGTTGACTGGAAAAATTTCTCTCCGGAAATTTTATATCAGGAGGTTTTTACGTTTGCTGCCTCCTTTAATATTATTTTATTCCGCTCTTGCAATTTTAATGTCATTTGGATTTATCAGACCACAATGGATCGGATTAACGATGTCTGTTTTTTACGTGTACAATTTTGTTCCCTTTAGATATTATTCCAGTGAACTCGGTCCGATGTGGTCCCTTGCCGTCGAAGAACAGTACTATATTTTCTGGCCTCTCGTAGTGGCCTTTTTTAAGAAGTATATCCCTTATTTTGTTATATCTATCGTAGTCCTTTGTATTTTGGCCAGGATATATCTGCCGCTTCTTTCTATTAGCCACAATGGGAAAGTTTATCCGTTGAAAACGTATTCATTTCTGGATCGCTGGTTTTTGCCCGCAGTTGCACCTATAATGATCGGAGCAGTTTTTTCTTATATTGAATTCACGAGAGAAGGGAAATTCAGATACTTATTTGCAGGGAAATACTTGTTTCTCGCTATTGCACTCGGCACGTTTTTTTTACCTGCTTACATACCAATGGTATTTCTATTTAAGTTTGGATATGAAATTGAACTGCTGCAATTGTGTAGCGTAGTTATTTTATTGATTTGGGTCTTATTCAACCAATCCAGTTTATTGGCGGGGTTCCTGGAGCTTAAACCAATTGCATACTTGGGAAAAATATCATATGGACTTTATGTTTATCACGCCTTATTTATCAGAACCGGCAGAGGAGATTTGTTCATTCAGAAATATCCCTTAAATATATTTTTGACATTAGGTGTTGCTGTTTTGTCCTATGAATTCTATGAGAAGAAAATTTTAAGGCTTAAAAGGAAATTTAGTGCTGTTAGTTATAAAGGTAATAATCCTTGAAACCGCTGGTATCCGTTATAGTTCCTAATTATAATCACGCTAAGTATCTTCCTGCGCGGATGGCCAGTATTCTAAATCAGTCGTGCCAGGATTTCGAAGTCATTATTCTTGATGACTGTTCTACAGATCGAAGCCGCGAGATAATCGAGAATTATCGATCAAATCCAAAGGTGTCAAATATTGTGTATAATCTGGAAAACAGCGGCTCGCCGTTTATCCAGTGGAACAGGGGGATCCGCCTTTCGAGGGGATCTTTAATATGGATAGCTGAAAGTGACGATTATTGCGAATTGACTTTTTTGGAAGAAACGGTGAGCAAAATGGAATCCTACTCATCAGCAGGTCTTGTATATACCCAGAGTTTAGAGCTTGATGAAATTTCTGGTGAAGAATCCATCAGTTTCGAGCATTCACCGAGATTTAAAATGTCGTTTAAAAATTCTTATTTTGAAAAAGGGCGCCAGGAGATAGCAGATAAACTCGCCTATGAAAATACCATTCCGAATGCAAGCGGCGTCTTATTCAGAAAAGCCATCTTTGAACAGGTTGGAGGCGCAGATGAAACGATGCGCCTTTGCGGCGACTGGTTTCTCTGGATAAAGATATTGTTGATTTCGGATGTCTATTTTATTGCCAGTCCATTGAATTTGTTCAGGCTCACGGAAAATTCCGTCAGGAACAGGTTTTCGAGAGTGCAAACATTTTCTGAAAGAATGAAGATATTAAAATGGATGCATGCTAATAAGATCAGGGGAATAACAAGCAAAGAAATTAAATTGATTAGAAGTTTATTCAATAGTTTCAAATTATATGAGATCGACAAGCCATTAAAAATGGTCAAAAAAGAAACTGGATTGCGGGAAGCGATATTTAAAACGCCACTGACTTTTTTGTTGTCTGTTTTTGATCGTATAGCCGGTAAGTTTGTAAGAGTTCAAAACAAACTAGTCCGGTAATGAAGCTTTACTACTTCACTTTTTGTTATCCTTTTGGTAACGGGGAGCAATGGAAGGCCAATGAATTAAATGTGCTGGTCCGGCATTTTGAGGAAATAACGGTGATTCCTTTTTTTTATGGAGGTAATTTTGACAAACCTAAACCGCTGCCTGTTGGTGTAAAACTATCCGGCCCCTTGTTTAACGAAATTGGACTACCAGGTAAAAAGTCGGATTTGTTCCGCATAATATTTAACAAGAACGGGATCTTATTTATCAAGGAATTTTTTACAAGACGCATTTACAAAACAAGGAATCATTTACAATCGTGGATGGGCTCTACGTTGAATATTATCCGCCTATTAAAACATCCGGTAATTAAGGAAATATTGGATACGGCAGATAAAAGAACAGTTTTGTATTTTTATTGGGGTAAGGGCTCCAGTGATATTATCCCATTCATAGATACTAAAAAATTCTACAAGATATTTGTGCGAATGCACCGGTTTGATTTATTTGAATTTGTAAACAATAATTATATTCCTTACAGAAGTCCTTTAATGAATCGCATTACGGTTGCAGCTCCGGTTTCTTATGTGGGCAAGGATCATTTGACAGAATTATATCCCGATGTGGCGGGCAAAATTAAAGTTTTCCGGATCGGCACCCTTGGAAATGGAAAAAGAAGTAAACCGTCAGGGGATAATTGTCTGAGGGTGGTTAGCTGTTCTGCATTGTCACCTGTAAAACGAGTGGAAATTATGATTAAATCTCTTCAATTTATCGACTTTCCCATCAGTTGGCATCATCTGGGAGATGGAATATTAAGTGAAGAGTTTAAAACGCTGGCGAAGGATTTGGGTGTTGATAAAAGATTCTGTTTTGAAGGCAGGTTGGATTCTGAAAGAATTATGGATTACTATACAGATCATACATTCGATTTATTAGTAAATACAAGCGAAAATGAAGGTGTACCTGTTTCCATCATGGAGGCTTTCGCAGCGGGAATACCCGCAATGGCAACCGATGTTGGAGGTACAAAAGAAATTGTGGATGACGAAGTAGGCGTGCTTCTTCCACACGATATAACTCCATTACAACTTGCTGAACAATTGAAATTATTTTACCAGCTGCCGGAAGAAAAAAAAATGAGATTGAGAGAGAATGCCTTTCGCAGTTACGAGCATAATTGGAACGCAAATATACTGGCAGAGGAACTGGCCATTAATCTGAAATCCTGAATGCTGAATTATTATCTCATGGCGCCTGTTTTAAATGCTAAGTATGAGCTTTATTAAAAGACAAATTAAATCGGTCCTGCTCAGGATTATTTCTCTGAAACAATACCTGAAATGGATTGACACCCGAAAAAAGGAATTTAAACCCGGCGGCAATCAGCTTAGCCAGGATTTGTTTTTGAGACTATTGTCGAAGAAAAGTGTCCGTTTTGTTCAGATTGGTGCCAACGATGGTATAAAGAATGATCCGGTGCATTCTTTCATAAAAAAATATAAATGGACAGGAATTTTGGTAGAGCCGATCCCAGAACTGATGGACAGACTAAAAAATGCTTATCATGGCGTTAATGGTTTGAAATTTGAGAACGTAGGCATAACCGGACAAAATGGATTCATGGATTTTTATTTTCTTCCGCCGGAGTTTAATGAACCGGACTGGCTGCAGCAAATCGGGACCTTTGATAAAAACGCGATTCTTTTAAATCTGGAGAATTTTCCGGAATTAATGAACAAGATAGAAACAAGGAAAATCACCACTGTAACATTAAAGGAACTATTGGACAGGAACAGCTTTTCAAAAACTGACCTTTTGATAATAGATGCGGAGGGATTTGAATATAAAATCTTGAGTCAGTTAGACCAACTTGAGGAGAAACCCTCATTTATTTTATTTGAATGGGGTTGTATGGACGGACAAGATCAGAACAATCTTTACGACTTCTTGAATTCCCAACATTACCGACTCTATTCAAGTGGCGGTGATATTTTGGCCGCCCTGAATTAATCATCCTGCAATAAAGAATCTATGTTTAAGGATAAGATTTTAATGATCACAGGTGGAACCGGTTCCTTTGGAAATGCGGTGCTTAAAAAATTCCTGAAATTAGGGCTGAAGGAAATCCGTGTATTCAGCAGGGACGAAAAGAAGCAGGATGATATGCGGCTCGAGTATAAAAATGACACAATTAAATATTATATCGGTGATGTCCGGGATTTCAACAGCATCAATAATGCCATGATCGGTGTGGATTATGTATTCCAGGCCGCCGCGCTTAAACAGGTTCCTTCCTGCGAGTTTTACCCTATGGAAGCAGTGCGCACCAATATCCTGGGTGCTGAGAATGTATTGCAGGCAGCCTGGCAAAACAATGTGAACAGGGTTATCGTGTTAAGTACCGATAAAGCAGTTTATCCCATCAATGCGATGGGTCTCACAAAAGCCCTGATGGAAAAATTGATGGTGGCAAAGTCCCGGTTGTTAAACGGGACCGACCGGGTTTACTGTGCCACCCGCTATGGAAATGTGATGGCATCCCGCGGATCCGTAATACCACTATTTATAAAACAAATTAAGGAGGGTAAGCCGATCACGATCACCGAACCGACGATGACCAGGTTCATGATGTCCCTGGCACAGTCGGTCGAACTGGTAGAATTTGCTTTTAATAACGCACAGCCGGGGGATATCTTCGTTCAGAAATCCCCGGCCAGCACCGTGTTGGATATTGCCCTGGCACTGAAGACTATATTCAAGGCAGACAATGAGATAAAAATAATCGGCATTCGTCACGGTGAAAAATTATATGAAACGCTTTGCACCCGGGAGGAAATGTCGAAGGCGGAGGACCTTGGGGATTTTTATCGCATTCCGACTGACGGGCGCGACCTGAATTATTCAAAATATTTTTCCGAAGGAGAGCAGAAACTGGCCTCCATCGACGACTATAATTCCAATAACACCCGGCGGCTGAATCTCGATGAAACAACCGAATTATTGATGAAGCTTGACTATGTGCAGGAGGAATTGAAAGCATAACATGAAAGTATTAGTTACCGGATCCCATGGGTTCATTGCAAAAAACCTTATTGTCCATCTTCGTGGGATGGAAAATGTGGAAGTGTTCGGCATGGACAGAAATAGTGACATGTCTGCCTGGGAAAAGGCGTTGGTACAGGCTGATGTTATTTTTCACCTTGCCGGCGCTAACAGGCCACTAGACCAGACGAGTTTTAAGAAAGACAATTACGAACTGACACAATTCATTGTAGATAAACTCGAAACAAGAGGGCGAACCTATAAAATCATTTTTTCCTCTTCAACGCAGGCGACGCTGGATAACCCCTATGGTAAAAGTAAAAAGGATGCGGAGGAATATATACACGCGCATGTAAGAAACGGTACGGCAACCATTTACCGGCTTCCCGGTGTTTTTGGAAAATGGTGCAAACCAAATTATAATTCGGTAGTCGCTACCTATTGTTACAATGCTACCCATCATCTGCCCCTTGAAATAAAGGACCCCGATTATGAACTCAAACTGGTTTATATTGATGATGTGGTCAGGTCCTTTATCAGTGAAATGACACGACCTGTAAGAGAAGGAATCGTGGAATCGAAGTCTGAAATGGAATATGCTGTCCGGTTAGGAAAACTTGCGGAGATCATTCTGTCTTTCGATCAGAACAGGAAAACACTATTCCTGCCTGATGTCGGGAATAGTTTGGAGAAAGCCCTCTATTCGACCTGGCTTTCCTATCTGCCCGGGAATGATTTTTCTTATGAACTGGAACTGAAGACAGATCCGCGGGGAACTTTATTTGAACTTTTGAAAACAAGATCAGCGGGCCAGATATTTTTGTCCACCACCCTTCCGGGCATCACCAGGGGTAATCATTTTCACCATACGAAAACAGAGAAGTTTGTCGTGATACAGGGGAGCGGCCTGATTCAATTCCGTTCGGCTATTGGGGAAGATTTGATTGAATATAATGTGAGTGGCAGTCGTCCTACAGTAGTAGATATCCCTCCGGGTTATACGCATAATATTACGAACACGGGAAACGATATAATGATCACCCTGTTCTGGGCTAACGAAGTTTTCGATCCTCAAAACCCCGATACCTTTTTTGAAAAGGTATAATTAG
>CAVWRD010000007.1:0-15751 GCA_963757315.1 uncultured Bacteroidota bacterium
ATAGAGCTACAATTATATTCTCTAAGCACAATCAATAAATTTCATTTTAAGTCAGACACAGGATTGTTGATTTTGATTTTCAGAGTTAAATCAAAACAGTTGCAATATATCCTATGCTATATTCACTCCATCTAAAAAGGCTGAGAATAAAAGTGACTTTCGCATTCTGGGTACCAGAGGATTTAGCAAGGCAACAAAAATGAATTAAGGCAGAAAAACTGCTATGGTCGCTAATATTGCACCCTCCATGAACCCATAAAAAGTCTTAACGCGGAGTAATTTAAAAAAATAGTTATTGTATATGTGCCGAATCAGGTAAGGGTGCGACTATAGACGCGGAGCCAGCCATGATTGCGGCGCGTTGCGAATCAAGATCCCTCAACAACTTTTGCTTCTGCTCGATCTGGGCAGTATACTGATTGATCTTTTTGTTATTCTTCTTTTCATCAGAGACCGCATTTTTTGCATTATTTGCTTTCTTGTCAGCCTCCTTTGCGTCATTTACGGCTTTTTTGGTGTCACGTATGTTGCCATTTGTTGCCACAGCCGCCTGATCTTTACTTACCTGAGCAGTAGTAACTGCATCTCCTGCGCTCGAAGAGGTTTTTGCGTGGTAATCTGCAATTTTGTTCTGATCCTCTATCAGCCTGGTGTTTAATTTCGATATCTCTAAAGTTATTTCTCCGTATTCTTTATTCAGTCGTGCAGTGTCGGACATCGATTTATATTTTTGAGCATGCACTACCGTAGTCAAAAAAAACAGTGTTAAAATAAAAGAAGTACTTAGAATACGCTTTCTGTAAATAGAATTCATAAAAAAATTTGAGATTTAGACAAAGTCATCTTAATAAGGCCAAAATCGAGCCGTCATCTAAATAACAGGTAATATATCCTGAATTGTGCCTTTGCAAAGAAATGAACCGCCAAAAAGCCAGAATACCTCTCGTTTAGACATCCTGCCTTACGCAATCCCGGTTTGTACACGTTGTGGCAGGGGAAATATTTACCCCAAATAATTTATAGACCGGACAGAAACCGAAAAGGCAGCTCAGCTATTTCGGATTGACAAAATGGGTAGTAGACTATGGTTTATGATGAACCTTGATTTACTCTTGTGAAAAAGGCTAAAAACTCCATGTTTTCTTGGAAAGACCATTAGCAAATCAAGAGGATGGTATTTACGAAATCATTTAACTCGTCTGCCATGTTATCGCTGGTTAAGAAATTAAAATGAGGTCTGAAGGAATGTAAACGCGTTTCAAGTGAAGTAGATTCAGCTAACTGTTCGGCTTTAAAATCTTTGTTATTGCCGGCTACGTTGATGATTTCTATATTGGCTTTAAAAAGAGACAGCCATTCTGTTATGGATTCAAAGGGAATTTCCTCATCGAACTTTTTAAAATCACAGGCGAGGCCAATATTTTTAATTTCATTGAATAATGCATTTTCGGGGACCATGAGGGTTGGATAACCAATATGATTCATTGCGGATGCCAGGATGATTGCCAATGGTTTTTCTTTCAAAGAAATATTTGCTATTTCATTTTCGACGGATCCAACTGCGATATCTGTTTTTACGGAAATTTTGTTTTTTGTTCTGAACCGGATGTCTTTACACAATTCATCCATGTTTTTTCGACTGGCTTCCATCATATCATCAATAAACTCCCCCGGAACAGAAATTTCTGAAACAGCAATTGGAAATGGAATTGCATGAAACAAAACCAGATTTGCTTTAATAGACAATGCGAGATCAGCCGCATAGTTTACAGCATTAATGGAAGACGCTGAAAAATCAGTTGGAGCAAGTATGGTTTTCATTGTATTTTTTTTAACGGTTTTGATGAATTGAATTATTGCCAGGCGTAGATGGCTTTGTCGTCCTGTTTTTCGTATTTGCCGGTTTTCTTAAAGATTCGAATCCTGAAAACGACACCTTTGATATTATCAATATTTTCAGGTCTGAAAGGCCATGTTGCTGAAAGTTTCGTAGTGGCACTTGTAACATGGGGCAATCGACGGTCGTGGAGTAACATCAGAGCCTGATGCCTTTCGGATTTATTTGGTAACTCTTCATACTCGCCCAGACATACAACAGATTTCCAATTTCCGAGGTCAGGAATATCTTCTACCTCAAAACAAACCTGCCGGTTTTGTCTCATGATATTAATCTTCATGCCCTCGCGTGTCAATGCATATATGAATTCTCCATCATAGGCATAGCTGATCGGCACAATGTAGGTTGTGTTGTCGTTGTGGCACCCTATCCTTCCAATAATCTGTGTATGAAGGAGTGTTTCTATTTCCTCTGTATTTAGATTTCCGAACATAGAAATGATTTTCATCAAATATGAAACTAAACAAGACGATAAAAAATGAGCTGTATCAATTGGGGAGATGACACTTATCATATTGTTCAGATACACATGACAACAATCATATACTGCGTCGATGGCCGTCATCTTATTTCGTATGGTGTGGAGTTAAGTTGTGGAAAAAATATGAAAGCACTTGTATATCATGGTCCAGACAGCAAGCGCTGGGAGGAGAAAAGTAAACCTGTCATTCAGCATTCTTCAGATGCGATTGTCCGGATATCAAAAACGACCATTTGTGGCACGGATCTTCACATTTTGAAAGGAGATGTTCCTGAAGTGGTGGATGGCCGCATATTGGGACACGAAGGTGTTGGTGTGATTGAAGAAACGGGCGAATTTGTTACCAGGTTCAAGAAAGGAGATCATGTTTTAATTTCCTGTATTACATCCTGTGGCATTTGTGATTATTGCAGGCGTGGGATGTACTCGCATTGTGAAAACGGCGGGTGGATTCTAGGTCATCTGATTGACGGTACGCAGGCAGAATATGTCCGTATACCTTATGCTGATACCAGTCTTTATAAAATTCCAGATAACAGCGATGAAGAAGCACTGGTGATGTTGAGCGATATTTTACCAACGGGATATGAATGTGGTGTTTTAAATGGAAGGATAACACCCGGCAGTACGGTGGCCATTGTCGGGGCCGGCCCGGTTGGACTGGCGGCATTATTAACCGCACAATTTTATACGCCCTCCGAAATCATTATGATCGATCCGGATGATAACCGTCTTGCAGTTGCTAAGAAAATGGGAGCAACCATAACTATCAATAATCGTGTGGAGAAGGCGGTAGACAAAGTTTTATCATATACCCAAAACAAAGGAGTAGATACGGCGATAGAAGCCGTTGGCATTCCTGAAACATTCGAGTTGTGCCAGTCGCTGGTTGCAGCAGGCGGTGTGATTGCGAATGTGGGTGTTCATGGTAAGTCGGTGGATCTTCATCTGGAACAATTATGGGGTAAAAATATCACGATCACTACAAGGCTTGTGGATACCATATCAACGCCCATGCTGATGAAAACCGTTCAGTCAGGCAAACTCAATTCAAAACAATTAATTACCCACCGGTTCAAACTCTTTGAGATCATAAAGGCATACGAATGTTTCGGACAGGCCGCAAAAGAAAAATCACTAAAAGTTATACTTAGTAATGATTAGTTAAATACGAATAAGATTCTTTTTTAATTGGAATCATATGATTAAAAAACCCCGGAAAATTAATTCCGGGGTTTTTACTTGTTCTTAATCTAAATGGTAAAACTCGCTATAATCAAAACCAGGTCTATGGTAATGCCGGTCAGAAAAGCCGGAATCGTATATTTTGTGGGCAGTGCCGCTAAATTAGTAACCAATACCAGAACAAGTGCACTCATCGCGCCGATGATCAGTTTGAAAACTGCACCATTGAAGAGTATTGCGGTCATTGTTAATGGGAAGAGGACGGCTGTCATCATTGTAATTGAAACTCCGACCCAGGCTATTCGATTTTTCTCTTCATTTTTTATCCAGGTAAAAAAACGGGTTAGTAAGTTCCTGTTTTCAATATTCAGAGAAAAATTGCTGTAATCTGAATGGTAAGTTATGGTGCTCATGACACTAATATTTAGATTTCAAAGATTATTAAAACGCTTTATTCTAAAGATGACTTTTATCAATTGGTATATTTAAGAAAAATGAGCAACAAAAATCGGGCATGAATGATTTGAAATAATGCTGTCTGCAAAACTTTTATTGAACATATTCGACAAAGCTGACCTTGAATAAGCTCCGGTTACAAGTAAAACATTCTTTTTATCTTCCAGCCACGCTGAAAAATATTTCTTCGGGTCAAATTGTAATCTCGAAGCATTGAGTGATTGGAAATGAGTTTTAGTATATTCCTTTAGAAGCGCCTGATCAGGTATTTCTGTGCCAGATTCGTTTTTAATATGTACAAATTCTGCTGGCAGTTCCATATAATCCGGAAATAAATAAACAAATTGTTTTAAGGCAAACATGGCTTCCTTACCACCGTCATAAGCTACGGCCAGTCTTTCGATTTCTTTAAATCGTTCAGGCACAACCATGACCGGGCATTCAGATGATCTCAAGGTTTCTTCCATAAAATAATTTGGCTGAATGTTTAATGCATCCAGGCAAAATAGTTCTTCGCTGATAACTACAAGGTCAGCAAAACGGCTTTCTTTCACGAAGAGATTTCTGTCCCAGGATCCGTCATAGGGATGTATATGGTATTTTATTCCGTGATTGTCACATTCTTTTTTGAATCTATCCTGGCTTTTGTGAACCAGCAGTTTTTCATTCTCTTTTAGTTTTAAATAAGGTTCTGAAACTGGCATAAAACCGATAGGAATCATTTGTTCGATGTCGACGGGTGTTAAAAACATTCCTTTCACAGTGATGGTTTCATTTTCACTGATTTGTTGAATAAGCCTGAATGCCCCTTGCGGAAAATTATCTCCGTCGCAGAGGAAAAGTATCTTTTTCATGGTGTTTAATTTTATTAACGTATCAACGTCATATTCAAAACTAAATCAGGAGAATGTAGTGTTGAATGACTTCAATCATTACATACAATGATATTGGTCATTTGCCTTTGCGTGTTTATGGGTAATATTGTTCCGTATATGGATGACACAATCAATAGTTATTGGAATTTTACGCCGGAGAATGCATTTAAATCACTTTCCTGTTCGTCAAATGGTTTGTCAACGAATGATGCTGACGATCGTCTGCAAAAATTTGGGCCGAATACACTCAAGGCGAAATCTTCTTCATCCGGACTCATTCTATTTATATCTCAATTTAAAAGCCCGATTACCATACTGCTCGTTGCTGCCGCTTTGCTCTCCATGGGCCTTGGTGATTTTACTGATGCGCTGATTATTCTTGCGATCATAATGATCAGCAGTTTTCTCGGTTTCTGGCAGGAAAAAGGCGCTGCGAATGCTATAGAAGAACTCCTTAAAATGGTTCAGATCAGTTGCCGTCTGGTAAGGAACGGTTTGGAGAATGAATGGCCCATAGAAAAAGTGGTTCCCGGGGATATTATTATTCTGTCAGCAGGGGATATGATTCCGGGCGACAGTTTAATACTCGATTCAAAGGAATTATTTATCGATGAAGCGGCATTTACAGGTGAGTCTTACCCGGTAGAAAAATATGCAGGAGTACTGCCTGTAGAAACACCAATGCCAAAAAGAAGTAATTCGTTGCTCATGGGTTCTCATGTCATCAGTGGAAAAGCAAAAGCTCTTGTGATGAAAACAGGCAGGTCAACAGAATTTGGCAAGATATCCGACAGGTTGCGCATCAGGCCAGTCGAAACAGACTTCGAAAGAGGTATTCGCCGATTCGGGTATATGCTGATGGAAATTACGCTGATACTTGTTATCATCATCTTTGCCATCAATGTGGTTTTACATAAACCGGCGCTTGACTCATTTTTATTTTCACTTGCACTGGCCGTTGGACTCACACCACAGCTACTGCCTGCAATTATTACTGTCAACCTCGCAACAGGTGCAAGGGCTATGGCTAAAAAGAAAGTGATTGTGAAACGATTGTCGTCTATTGAAAATTTCGGGAGTATGAACATTCTTTGTTCAGACAAAACAGGAACCGTTACCGAAGGAAAAGTAACTGTTAAGGATGCGCTGGATATAAACGGGAATCATTCAGAAAAAACATTATTATATGCAGGATTAAATGCCAGTTTGCAGCAGGGCTTTCGTAACCCCATCGACGAAGCTATCTCCACCATTTATAAATCGCCTTCAACATCTTTTACCGTACAAAGTGAAATACCTTATGATTTTATCCGCAAAAGACTTTCCATTCAGGTTAGTAATGGGAAAGAAAACTTCACCATTACCAAGGGTGCGTTGAATTCAATATTGGAAATTTCTGATAAAGCGGAAACTGATAAAGGAGAATTAATTTCCCTGGAATCCAACCGCGATAAAATCTTAGATCAATACCGGCAACTCAGTGCTACAGGTTTTCGGGTTTTAGGTGTTGCTTATAAAATAACTTCTAACGAAATCAATTTTACGCGGGACCAGGAAAAGCAAATGATCTTTTTAGGATTTATTACATTGTTTGATCCTCCAAAGAAAAATGTTGGAGAAACTATTGGCAAACTGAGACATTTAGGCGTTCAGTTAAAATTAATAACAGGAGACAATGCATTAGTTGCAGCGAATATAGCAGGTCAGATAGGCATTTCAAATCCCGTTGTATTAACAGGCGCCCAGCTCCGTACGATGTCCGATGGTGCCCTTATGCAACAAGGTGCAAAGGCCGATATTTTTGCAGAGGTTGAGCCCAACCAGAAAGAACGTATTATTATTTGTCTTAAAAAAGCCGGTAATGTTGTAGGGTTTATGGGTGATGGCATCAATGATGCACCTGCGCTGCACACAGCAGATGTTGGCATTTCCGTTGATTCGGCCGTTGACGTTGCAAAAGAAGCTGCAGATATCGTCCTGCTGGATCAGGACCTGGATGTACTTACCGAAGGAATTATCATTGGTCGTAAGACATTTACCAATACCATGAAATATATTTTTATGGCGACGAGTGCGAATTTTGGGAATATGTTCAGCATGGCTGGTGCATCTTTATTTCTGAGTTTTCTGCCCTTGCTACCCAAACAAATTCTGCTGACTAACCTTCTAACAGATTTTCCGGAGATGGCCATCGCAACGGACAGGGTAGATGCGGCATCAATTGAAAAACCCCATCACTGGGATATTCGTTTTATACAACGATTTATGCTGATCTTTGGAGTGTTAAGTTCGATATTTGACTACCTGACTTTTGCTGTATTGTTATATGTAATGAGAGCCGGCGAAAAAGTTTTTCAAACGGGCTGGTTTGTCGAATCTGTTATTTCTGCCACCCTTATTGTGCTGGTCGTAAGAACCCGGCTTCCGTTCCTGAAAAGTCTGCCGGGAAAATATCTGTCGCTTGCTACCATTTTTATCGTTTTAACCGTGCTGGCACTTCCACTCATCCCAGCAGCACGCGTTTTTGGATTTACCCGTTTACCCATTAGTTACTATGGATGGATGTTTTTGATCATTGCAGCTTATATCGCTTCGGCGGAAATACTTAAGCAGTGGTTCTATAAGAAACTGGAAAAAAACTATTGACTTTTACATCAGCAGATAACTTATTAAAAAGAAATTATGCAAATCAAAGAAATAAATTTACCGGAAGACTCCCTTTCCGTTGATCTGTTAAACAGAATGAATGCATATTGGCGGGCAGCCAATTATCTTTCCGTGGGTCAGATATTTTTGTATGATAACCCCTTATTAAAGGAACCTTTAAAACCTGAGCATATAAAAAAAATGCTGCTTGGACACTGGGGTACAACGCCGGGACAAAATTTTATTTATGTGCATTTAAACCGTGTGATCAAAAAATATGATCTCGACATGATTTATATTTCAGGTCCGGGTCATGGCGGACCTGCGCTTGTGGGTAATACATATCTTGAAGGCACTTATAGTGAAGTATATCCGGCTATCGGTCAGGATGAAGCAGGGTTAAAAAATCTTTTCAAACAGTTTTCTTTTCCCGGAGGAATACCCAGTCATGTTTCACCAGAATGCCCGGGTTCCATTCACGAAGGTGGTGAATTGGGTTATTCATTGAGTCACGCGTTTGGTGCGGTATTCGATAATCCTGATTTAATAACTGCCTGCGTAATTGGCGATGGTGAAGCAGAAACAGGACCACTAGCTACTTCATGGCATTCGAATAAATTTCTTAATCCTGTTTCAGACGGAGCGGTACTGCCTATACTACACTTGAATGGTTATAAAATTGCCAATCCGACAATTTTAGCCAGGATTACGCGGCCTGAATTAGAACAATTTCTTACTGGTTGCGGCTGGGAACCTCATTTTGTGGAAGGTGATGATCCGCTAACGATGCACCGCGAAATGGCGGAGACTCTGGAAAAGGTAGTGGAAAAAATAAAATCCATTCAGCAAAACGCGAGGCAGAAAATAAATCATGTACGTCCTGTGTGGCCGATGATTGTTTTAAAATCTCCAAAAGGATGGACCGGGCCTAAAGAAGTAAACGGCCTTCCGGTGGAAGGAACATTTCGTGCACATCAGGTTCCTTTACCGGATGCAGGGAAAAATCCGGTTCAACTAAAACAATTGGAAGACTGGATGAAAAGTTATAAACCCGAAGAACTTTTTGATGAAAGAGGAAAATTAATTCAGTCACTGGCCGATCTGGCTCCTTCAGGAAACAGGAGGATGGGAGCGAATCCGCACGCCAATGGCGGCCTGCTGATGAGTGAACTTATTATGCCTGATTTTAAAGAATATGCAGTGGATGTTCCCAATCCAGGCAGTAAGGAAGCTGCTGACACGTTAGTGCTTGGTGAATTTCTCCGGGATATCATAAAGGTGAATGAGACAAAAAGAAACTTCAGAATATTCGGACCCGATGAAACGCTTTCAAATAAACTGGATCATGTATTTGAAGCTACAAACCGGCAATGGGAAGGTGGCATCGAAAAAAATGATCAGTATTTGAATGCGGATGGCCGTGTTATGGAAGTATTGAGCGAACATCAATGTGAAGGATGGCTGGAAGGATACCTGCTTACAGGGAGACACGGATTATTCAACAGCTATGAGGCGTTTATCCATATCGTGGATTCCATGTTCAACCAACATGCAAAATGGCTGAAGATCACATGTGGTATTTCGTGGCGAAGAAAAATTGCTTCCCTGAATTATCTTTTATCTTCTCATGTCTGGCGACAGGATCATAACGGCTTTACACACCAGGATCCGGGTTTTATTGATCATGTTGTGAATAAAAAAGCAGAAGTTATTCGTGTATACCTTCCTCCGGATGCGAACTGCCTTTTGTCCATAATGGATCACTGTTTTCGCAGCCGGCATTATGTAAACGTAGTGATCGCAGGAAAACATCCGGCGCCACAGTGGCTGAAGATGGAAGAAGCTGTGATACACTGTACAGAAGGTATTGGAATCTGGACCTGGGCGAGTAATGACAAAAACCAGGAACCTGACCTGGTCATGGCCTGTGCCGGGGATGTTCCCACACTTGAAATACTCGGTGCTGTATCGATTCTTCACAAGCATTTACCCAATTTGAAAATCAGGGTTGTGAATGTGGTTGACCTCATGAAACTACAACCGCATACTGAGCATCCACACGGATTAAATGATATGAACTTCGATTTTCTTTTTACAAAAAATAAGCCCGTAATATTTGCTTTTCACGGATAT
Organism: uncultured Bacteroidota bacterium; assembly: GCA_963757315.1. Lineage (GTDB taxonomy): Bacteria > Bacteroidota > Bacteroidia > Chitinophagales > Chitinophagaceae > Puia. The sequence goes on from CAVWRD010000007.1 coordinate 9,674, forward strand.
CCGTGGCTGATTCACCGGTTGACCTATAAACGGACAAATCACGCAAACATTCACGTACGGGGATATAAAGAAGAAGGAACCATTACAACACCTTTTGATATGACCGTGCTGAACGATATGGATCGTTTCCACCTGGTAATGGATGCGATAGAACGACTTCCACAGTTAGGAGATACCTGCTCCTATCTTAAACAAGAGATGCAGGATAAACTGATCGAACATAAAATATATATCCGGAAAAATGGAGAAGATATGCCTGAAATCAAACAATGGAAATGGCAATCAATATCGAATGACTAGTATTATATTAATGTCTACACTGCTCATAAACTTGACATATATCACTATGTTTCCTGACCAACCTCATTAGTTTCGACTGGGTGATCATTTACTTTTATAGTAAAGAAAAATAAGATGAGAAAGGACCTGCATAGTTTCAGATTTCGTGGTATACATGTTTCTATACACTGGACATTTATATTGATTTTAATCTGGTTTGTAATAGTCAATTTATTAACAGGATTGACTTCAACGGGCTGGATTTGGAGCTTAATAATGATTCTTTCACTGATGATTTCCATTTTTGCGCATGACCTGGCGCAGGCTGTTGTGGGTACCATTTATGGGATTAAAATAAACAGGTTGATTATTATGCCCATCGGTGGTCTTCCCAGTATATCAAGGAAGCCGGCAAAGAAATATTATGAGTTATTAATGCTTGCTGCAGGTCCTGCGGTCAATTTGAGTATTGCCGCATTCCTGTTCTATTTTCTGCACCCTTATAAAGCATACTGGGATGAACCAGGAAATATCGGGGCTGTTTATGAAGGAAATTTCATCTTTCAATTTCAGTTTATTAATCTCAGTCTTGGTTTATTGAATCTGCTGCCTTCATTCCCAATGGATGGCGGGAGGGCTTTGGATACCATTCTTGAAAAAAAATATTCAACTGCAATGGCAAAAAGAATTGTAAATTTTATCAGCATATGCCTTGCCCTGAGTTTTTTAGTCACTGGTATCATCTATATGACGTTTCCATTAATATTAACCGGCTTTTTTATTTTTTTTACCCTGCGCAAAGGGAAATATTATCACCCGTTTAAGAGCGATGTCTTATATGCAGTCAAGAAATTATAGCCTTAACAATTCATAAAGTAGGAGGGGCGCAGACTAGCGATGATATTTGTCTTAAGTTTGTATGACATTTGAAGAAATGTTCTCAGTATAATAATGTTTTTAATTTTTCTGTACTGTTTACTATTACTTTCCCATTCTTAATCTCGATTAGCTTTTCCGCCTTGAAGTCGCTGAGCGTACGTATAAGCGATTCTGTCGCTGTTCCGACATATTGCGCTATCTCTTCCCGAGAAACTTCAATTGCCATCTCCTTGTCATTCAGATTAAACTTGGAAGTAATTTCGACCAGAGCTGTTGCCACCCGTTTGCGCAGAGAACTGTAGGCCATGTTTACAAGTCTTTGTTCTTTTTCCTTCACATTTTTCGAGATGATGTGGATGAATTTGGAAGAAATGCTGATATCATTATAAACCATTTGAAGAAAATCATCTTTCGGAATGGCTAATACTTCGAGGTCTTCCAGGGCAACTGCAGAATCCAAATAATAGGAGTTTTCAAGTAAAGCGGAATATCCGATGAAGTCTCCGTCATGATATAAGTCTGTAATATATTCCTTTCCATCAGGATGATTTTGATAGGCTTTCACTTTACCTTTTACCAGATAAAATAAAAACCGGGGTTTTTTTCCTTCCTGGTAAAGAGTCTGTTTGCGTTCGTAGTTCTCAATATCATATTTTTCTGATAATTGACGATCCAGACCAGTATCTTTTACGTCATTCAAGAACTGACTCAGCCCGTGAAAATTAGTCTCATAATTATTTGTTGATATAGCTGATTTCTTTAACCTGATTTCAACCGCATTCAAAAGCTCTATGTCTTCGAAGGGTTTGGTTATGTAATCATCGGCGCCCATTTCCATTCCTTTTCGAAAATCGTTTCTTTCTGTTTTTGCCGTAAGAAAAATAAAGGGAGTATGTTCGATTTCATGGTTTTTGCGAATCAGGTGAAGTACGCCATAGCCATCGAGTTCCGGCATCATGATATCGCAAACAATCAGGGAAGGTTTTTCCTTTAGGGCTACTTCCACACCCTTTCTGCCATTCTCAGCAGTGAAAGTTTTATAGCCAGCAAGTTCCAGTATTTCAGCCGTATTTTCCCTGATATCTTTATTGTCATCAATTACTAAAATGGAAGTAACCATTGTATTAGTTTTTATCAGGAATGGAAAAAGTTATTATAGTTCCTTTACCCAGGGTACTTTCCATATTTATAGATCCACCTAAAAGATCCACATATCTTTTCACAATGTGCAGGCCGAGACCCGTGCCTTGGATATTGGTGACGTTTCTGCCTCTGAAAAAAGAGGAAAACAAGTACTGCTTGTCTTCTTCTGATATTCCCATTCCTTCGTCCTGAATAGAAATGAAAATGGTCTTATCTTTTATCAGGCTAACAGCATGAATTGACCGGTCGGTATCAGAAAATTTAATAGCGTTGGAAAAAAGGTTAAAAAGTATATTTCTTATCAGATTTTTATCGCTGTTAATGATGTTTTGGCAACTATTTTTATATGTAATAGTCTGACCCGTTTTCAGCATCGGACTCATTTCCTCAATAGTGTCCTGTATTAATTCATCCAGATTAAATTCATGTAAATGAATCCCGATTTTTCCTTCTTCCAGCTTGCCCAGCGATAAAAAGTCTTCGAGCAGGTTATTCAGGTGTTTAACAGAGTTTTTTATTTTTTCAATATGCCTGGATCTTTTCTCCTGGTCATCCGACGTGGTATATTTATCTATCAGGGAAGCCGATGACAAAACGGTACTTAATGGCGTTCTGAATTCATGGGAAGCCATCGAAACGAAACGACCCTTTATTTCATTCAATTGCTTTTCCTTATCCAGCGCCAGGCTCAACTCATTTTGTGATTGTTCCAGGCGTTGAAGTGCCTCCTTAAGAATGGTTGTTCTTTGTTCGACTTTCATTTCCAGATCGGCATTCAGCAGACGCATTTGATCTGTTATTTTTTCCAATTGCTGCTGCTGAAGAATCATATTGCGCTCTGTTTCTTTACGTTTCGTAATATCAATGATAAAGGCAATTACATACCGTTCATTATTTTGGATATAAGTACTCAAACTGACTTCTACCGGAAAAGTGCTGCCATCTTTTCTGCCTGCCAGGAGATCCCGGTTATGTCCCATGGTCCTGTTCTTGGGATCATGGTAAAAATCCTCCCGGTGTTTGACATGAATATTTTTCGCATTATTCGGGATAAGAACTTCAATTTTTTGACCCTCTAATTCTTCCGGGATATAGCCAAACATCTGACAGGCTGAAGGATTAATAAGAATAATTATACCCTGATTATTGGTCGCCACTATGCCTTCAGTTGCATTTTCAAACAAAGAATTCAGGTGAACAGGATTATTCCGCATCCTTAGTGGTTTCAACGAATTTACGGATGTTTTATAGTTGCAAAAGTTTTTGCTCAATAGCGATGGCCTTTGGAAATAATATGATATGTTCCAAAAACTTATGTTGAAACAGATTGCTATACGCTTCTTCGAGTTTCTTGACAATGACCTGGTAATTGAGACAGGCATTATCGGGAACTGTAAATTGCCTGGATTCGTTTTTTAAATCATTTAGCAGATCTTGTATTTGAAAATGTTCCCTTTCTATGATTTGCAGTGGTTTTCGAAGAGTTCTTACAAATAAATTTCCATAAGACTCTTTTCTTCTGTAAGCCGAATCTATTTGCTTTATATAGGGAAAGATAATTTCATCTTCATGTCGGTTGTGGAATGTGAGGATTTCTGCCAGTCTTGTAAATAGTTCCGTTATACGGATAAACTCAGGATATTTTGTCTGATGACCCAGTGTAAAAGATTGCAATGAGGTACAAATTGATGGCATTACCCGATAAACATAGTCGTGATGGATATTGGTGATGAAATCGATTAAAAAATCAATGTTCCATTCTTTGAAAGGCAGATTATTTGGAAGTATTAGATTTCTGGTAGCTTCTTTTAGTTCGTTTGATACCAGATCAAAATCAATTCCTTTAATCTCACAAGCCGATTTTAAAGGAACGGATCCGCTGCAGCAATAACTTAGCTGATATTTTTTGAAAACATCTGCCGTCCGGTAATCCAGCTTTACGATATCACTAATCGCGCAGTTAAAATCAATCATTACTATTTCATTAGGATTAATGTTACGCACAAATATATTTTTATATGAATACCATTCTTATGACTTTAATCATTCTGACACCTTTCATTTGTCATTTCACAATTTGAGATGTTAGAATATATTTGATCATAAAATCTATCCAATGATTGAAACCGAAAATTATTTGAACCCGGATGAGGAAAATGCCTTTGACAAAAGCTTTAAACGAAGGGGAGCCATCACTTTATTTATCCAGCTGGTCTTGCTGGCATACGTATTCTGGTATGGTGCCTACTTTTTAATGCATGTAAGAATCTAAAGTTTTTTGAAACACATTTATTCCTGATCATAATGATCTCCGGTATTTTTAACTTTTTAAAATTCATGTATGCTGGGCACTCTTACAGAAATACAGATGAATAATCTGCTGACAATGCAGAGGGTCGGACGCATCGGATACTGCGATGGTAAGAAATCATATATTACTCCTGTGACCTACGCTTTTGATGGAAAATACATATATGGTCAAACCAATGAAGGTTTAAAGCTGGATGTAATGCGAGTGAACCCGTTTGTTTGTTTTGAAGTGGATTCCATGATCAATATGGCAAATTGGGAAAGCGTTATTATCTGGGGCAATTTCGAGGAACTGGAAGATAAAGAAGCTATAAAGGGAAGGGAGTATTTGTACAATAGTACTCTGGATCTTTTAACCAGCTCGACTGTTCATCTCCACGAACATGGTTCTCCACAAGATTTGAAAGAAACGAACCGGATTAAACGTGTTATATACAGAATTAGAATTACAGAAAAATCGGGCCGTTTTGAAAAACAATAAACTGTATAATTTCTACCCGAAGAAGGGTAAGATATCATTTGAAACGAACCATTAAATATTACCGAATCATCTGGCTGAGACATGACCTGCCTGCAGGACTTTCTGTTTTCCTGGTAGCACTTCCATTGTGTCTGGGAATTGCTTTAGCTTCAGGTGCTCCACTTTATGCGGGGCTTCTTTCAGGCATTATTGGCGGACTGGTTGTTGCATTTATAAGTGGTTCCCAACTCGCAGTTTCAGGTCCGGCCGCAGGTTTGACAACTGTGGTAGCTGCTTCCATTATTTCACTGGGTGATTATAAAATATTTTTACTTGCTGTTATCATTGCAGGTTTTTTTCAACTGCTTCTGGGACTATTGAAACTCGGAGTAATTGCCAATTATTTTCCTTCCTCGGTTATTAAAGGAATGCTGGCGGCCATAGGAATGATGCTTATTTTAAAACAAATCCCACTGGCATTGGGTTATGACCAGCCCGATTTCTGGTCGGGAGGATTTATTCATCTATTGTCTCCCAAAAACGCACTGGACAATTTAAAGAAGTTCAATCAGCATATAACATGGGGCACCATTCTAATATCTGTTATTTCTTTGATTATTCTTATTATTCTTCAATTACCCGGGGCAAAAAAAATGAAGATAATACCTGCACCTTTGATAGTGGTGGTATTTGGCATTTTAACCAGCCTGATGTTTGCACGTATTTCTGCACAGTATTCATTAAAACAAACACAATTGGTGAATATTCCCCTGAATATATTTGCAAATATTTCGTTTCCTGATTTTTCTAAATTGTTTTCTAATGGCAGGATCTGGAAAGATGGGATAATTATCGGATTACTCGCGACTTTAGAAACTTTACTCTGTGTTGAAGCCATAGATAAACTGGACAGACGAAATCGCATTACGCCTGTTAACCGCGAACTTATAGCACAAGGCATTGGAAATATGACCTGCGGGCTGTTGGGAGCGATACCCATAACAGCC
>CAVWRD010000008.1:0-12266 GCA_963757315.1 uncultured Bacteroidota bacterium
ATGCATATCTAATTTAAAAACCAGGCACAAAAAATAGATTTTTAGAAACTTTTTCATTAACGTAAAGACCTTAAAAATAAACTACCTTTGCGAACCCGGAATTATGAATCATATATTCGTCAGATCTGCAGCACATTCACAAGCATCTACCTTTAACCAGTTTCCAAAATCTCTTCAGATGCAACACCCTGTCTGCTGAATATTTAAAACCCAATAGTTAACTAGTAAAATGAAAATAGGCATCCTGGGCACAAGAGGTATTCCCAATCAGTATGGAGGTTTTGAGCAACTCGCCGAATATTTATCTGTGGGATTACTTGAAAAATCTTTCGAAGTGTATGTTTATAATACCCACAACCATTCATATCAGGAAAAAACCTGGAATGGCGTTCATATTGTACACTGTTTTAATCCGGAGGAAAAATTAAAAACGGCCGGTCAGTTTATATATGATCTCAATTGTATCCGGGATGCCCGCAAAAGAAATTTTGATGTATTACTTATATTGGGATATACCAGCATATCGATCTGGGGAAGGTTATTTCCTAAAAAAGCCACCATTATTATAAATATGGATGGTCTTGAATGGAAGAGAAACAAGTATGCCGGGAGGATTCGAAAATTTTTATTTTACGCGGAAAAGCTGGCCGTAAAATTTTGTGATTATTTTATTGCGGATTCACTCGCCATTCAAAAATATCTACAAAGTAAATATAACGTGCCGAGCACATTTATTGCATATGGAGCCGAGATACCCGGTAAGGCTGAGGAGTCTGACCTGGAAGAAAAGGGATTGGTTAAACATAACTACTTTCTGATTATTGCGCGCATGGAGCCAGAGAATAATATTGAAATGGTACTTGATGGATTTTCATCCAGTAATTCAAACAAGAAGATGATCGTTATCGGAAATCCGACGAATCATTTCGGTCATTATCTGCAAAATAAATTTCGTCATGATACAAGAATCATGTTTATAGGCGCTTTATACGACAAGGCTAAATTACATTCGCTGAAAGCCTTATCAACTTTGTATTTTCACGGCCATAGTGCAGGCGGAACCAATCCTTCATTACTGGAAGCAATGGCAAGTGGTGCACTTATCGCCGCAAATAACAATGAATTCAACGTATCCTTGTTGGGTAAGGATGCCTATTACTTCCTGGACGCCGAAGAAGTAAAACACCTGGTGGAAGAAGTTTCCCACGGTGCCAAAGAAAATGCCATGATAGAAAATAATGTTCGAAAAATACGCGAAGAATTTACGTGGACTAAAATTATAGACCAGTACGCAGATTGTATAGACGAATGTTACAGTGATAAAAATACGGGACTGACGCTCGTTCGACCCTAGCCCATTCAATATCAGAAAATTAAAATATACCCGGGACGCCTGCATATTATACTTCATTAAAACATCATGACACTTCCTGTTATTTCAATCATAACCATTGTTTTTAATGGGGAAAAATATCTGGACCAAACAATCCGAAGCGTTCTGGATCAGAATTATCCTTCTGTTCAGTACATTATCATAGACGGCGGCTCAACCGACAATTCTATAAACATTATCAAAAAATATGAGAAGGACCTATATTTCTGGATCAGTGAAAAGGATAATGGTATCAGTGATGCATTTAATAAAGGAATAGCACGCGCAACCGGTGATATTATAGGCATTATTAATGCCGATGACTGGTATGAACACAAAACTTTCGAACGGGTTGCCCAGCAAATGGATGACGCAGACATTTGTTTCGGAGATGTACAATTTTGGAAAAACGGCGAAAAGGAATTTATTCAAAAAGGAAATTTGAAATTTTTAAGTAAAGAAATGACGATCATCCATCCCACCGTATTCGTGAAAAGGAAAATGTATGAAACCTTCGGAGGGTTTGATCTGCATTACCGTTGTGCGATGGATTATGACTTGCTGCTGAAACTGAAAATTAATAATTGCCGGTTCATATATCTTCCTTTTATCCTGGCCAATATGCGATGGGGTGGCTTGAGCGATTCTTCATGGAAAATCGGTTGCAGGGAAACACTGGAAATAAAGAATAAATATTTTCCGGAACATAAACTACGCCATCGGATTTATTATCTAAAACACATATCAGCGATCCAGACGGCCAAAACACTTTCTCAGCTGAAACTTGGGTTTATCACGCGGATCTATAGAAAGCTATTTGCTCCTGTAAAAAAAGTCTATAATAGTTAAGCTACTTTTTGTCCGTGTTCGCTTCCTTTGAATATAAACAGAGGAAAAAAAACAAAAAGGATCACACCATACTGTGTCTTTAAAACGGCATCTGCAAAACAGTAACAAAGAAGTAAAATCGTCAGCACAATCATGGAGCGATTTCGTGATTTTTTTGCAAGCCGGATCATACCTGCGCATATCAGTATGAAAGCAGCAAGACCTGGAATGCCGGTCTCAAGTAATGCCTGAAGAAACTGATTATGTGTGTGGTAGTCCAGGTACCCCTTTCGGTTATCGGGTAAACCACCTGTAAACATTTTCAACTTTTGATACTTCGTATTGAGCAGATCCTGGGCATCTCCCGGACTGACGCCTAAAAGCCATGCATGATTTTCATTTAATATCTCATATGCAAATCTCCAGGATATGAGCCTGAATTCAACACCATTAAAATAATCTGCCGGACTGAATTCATTCTTTTCGATAAATGATATATTGCTTTGCATTTCCTCCGAAACGCGTTTCCGTAGTGGAGAGTTCGTAGTGAAAATAATGATTAGTGCAGCAAGAATGGTAAGCATGGCTCCCATCCGGTAAGACAGCTTCCTAAAAAATTCATTTGTGCAAATAATCAGGTAAAAAATATATAACAAAAATACTGCGATAACCAATTTAGAGGACAAAAGGAACAGGAAAACCGTGAAATAAATTAAAAGAAATAATACAAATTGACGATTTTTAATATTTTCATGCGTGGTGTTTTCTTCAATCAGGAATAGAATCCCGATAAAAACAAGAACAGAATACTGTATCGCATGACCTGAATAAATATATACCAGTGGATGATAGAAGAAAAAACTTGTATTCCCAGTATGAACATACAATTGCCAGGCATGTACCAGGGCAATGACAGACGCGATAAACAATATCGCGGTATACCATTTCATGAGCATTCCGTAATTCTCCCTGTTAACCATCGGGCTGTAAAAAACGGCCACCGGTATTGCGAGTAGTCCCAGGTTTATTTGCTGAATAAACAGGCCTGCATTTGTATTGTGGGTATATAATAATGCAAATCCCTGAACTATAAAATACAGGAAACACCCGGCATTAAAAAAGTTTACGAAATTCCTGTTCCACCACCTGCCCCGACTAACAGGATAATATAATAATGCAAAGCCTAATAAGACGATTATAGTTATACTGGCAAGAATCCTGAAAGAGAAAATGATGCTGATAAAGAAAACTATCGTCACGAACTCATACAGCCTGCTCAGTAAATAAGTCTCCCGAATTCTTTTCATATAAGGATGCGTCAAATATATATCTATACCTTCATCTGAAAGTCTACTGTTGCTTACATATTCAAAGCTATCTTAACTCCATGACCGGCAAACCGGTCAATCTGTAATTCAGTCAGTCAGATCATTTGAGCATAATTGATATTATTTGTTACTTTTGACAGAATTAAAAAAAAATTTACACCTTAACTGCTTGATTTCCCGAAAGATATCGACATGAACGAAGAAAACATCAAAAGCGAAGACAATATACACCTGCCCCCGTTAAAAAAAATCGCGATTCAATTCCTTCGTTCCTTTTTCTCGGTTATCGATCTGTCTGCAGAAGTGATCCGGAAAAGTAAACTGCTTCTTCTCACAGGACTGATTACTGGTCTTGCGGTGGGATTCTCCTATTATTCTTCGCGGCCGCCCTATTTTGAAGTATCAATGATCGCGGAATCTTCAGCAGCCTATCGTAAGACTTTCTCCGAGATGATAAAGTCTTTAAACGTGCTCATCGGTTCCGGCTCTCAGGGAAAATTGGCTGCCGAACTTGATATCAGCGAACAGCAAGCCAGGCAGATTAGCCTTATAGAAATGACTGGATTATCCAATGAATCCCTGGAAAATGACACGTCCACTAAATACAATCAGCCGTTTAAAATCATCGCCCGCATTCACAATCCCAGTTTGACAGACACTTTTCAAAATGCCATTGAAAAATATTTCGATAATAAACCAGCACTGAAAAGGATAAAAGATGATCAGGTTCGATTCTATAATGAAAAACTGGCTTATACGGATAAAGAACTGGCAAAACTGGATACCCTGAAAACAGAGTATAACCGTTTTTTAGCTTCCTCAAAGATTACAACCACTTATTATAGTAATGATGTCGATCCCTCGACTATATACAAGCAGTCAAATGAACTGATCAATGAGAAGGGAACCATAGTGTACTGGCTCAGCACAAATTCGAAACCGGTCCAGGTAATAGATGAATTTAAAAGTCCTGTAGCACCGCAGTCATATTCACTTATCAAATCACTAACTTTTGGTGCACTGATAGGCCTCTGCATCTGTTTCCTCCTGGGTTTGTACCTGGAACTTTACCGGAAAACCAGGAATTATAAAGGGAACATATAGCTCTAACCATCCAGACAACCTTTATACCGGCATGCCGATAAAACTATTCTTATCATTGAAAAATTGGGTTGCTCAATACAGGAACAACCTCTTGATTAATCGCCTGTTTGCAGTTCTTAGCATTGATATCCTGGTAAAATTAGCGGGTGTTATACTGCTCCCGGTATATTTGAGACTGATGACCCAGGACGAATATGGCCTGTATGGTTATCTGCTGTCCATTATCTTCACGTTCTCTGTGGTTTTGAATTTCGGTCTTTATATCCCAATAAGCAAGTTCTATCACGACTTTGAAAACGAAGAAGACAGGGGACGCCTTTTGTTTACAGTCTTTTGTCTGCTGGCGGTTATTTTGACCCTTGTCATTTTCCCGATTTATTTCTTTAACTGGGATTATGTTCTGGTAAAAATTCTATTCAAAAACCAGATCCATTATGCCGAATACAGGGGATCCGTATTATTGGCGTTGGTTGTCACCATCGGTAACTTCATGCTTACCAATTTTTTGTTTACATCAGAAAAAATAAAACAGCTCAAACAGTATAATTTTCTAAGGATCATTTGCATAAATATTTTTGCAACGACTTTTTTATTTATCCTGAAGAATCACGACCGGGTCAGGGTCCGCCTGGAAACCACCTATCTCGTAGAGGGAATTCTTTTCCTGAGTTTCGTTTTTATTTTTATAAAGGAAGTCCGGACTCGTTTCAGCCGTAAAATTGCGCTGGCGGGCCTTAAACTCGCTATTCCCGTTATGATGTCTGCTGTATATGGTATCATTATCAATTTCAGTGATAAATTCTTTCTTGAGAAATACGGATCTTTCAAAGAGATGTCTTATTATTATCTGGCTGTGTCCTGTGCCGGTGTGATCCCGATGATTTTTGCTTCTTTTCAAAATGCATGGCTTCCCCTTTTTCTGAAAGAAAAGGATCTCCTGAAAAATGTGGCGAAAACAAATAAACTAATCATACGGCTTTTTGTGATTTTTGCCGTGCTTTCCTGCTCAATTCAGATTTTTGTGTGGGTTATCCTTTCATTGGGGATAATACAAAGTAAATATCATGAAACACTTTACATTCTGCCAATGCTTTTGATATCCCAGATTCTGTCGGCACTTACACCACTTTATACCAATTACCTGGTTTATTTTGAAAAAACACATGTGGCTTCAATCACGGGCCTCTTTGTATGTTGCATCAGTTTAGGTCTCAGTCTATGGTTAATTCCACGTTTTGGTGTGTATGGCGCCGGTGCCGTATCCATTGCATCAAACGCCTGTTATTTTGCTATTTATTATTTTATCATACGTTTCTATATTCAGAAAAAAACGAACGAAATTCCAGTTATCATTCCATAATCGTCTTTCTATGCCAATTCCAGACCCTGTCATTTATCTGAAAAAAACTTTGAGAGCACTCTGGAACAGACCCCGGTGGAATACTTTCATCTCATCGGTGAAATATTACACTGACTGGCGTGAACACCTGGCACCCGATCGGAATTCGGTGAATGACAAAAGCCCCTGGATGTGTTTTTCAGCAGTGCGTTTCTTAAAAGAAATAACCCGGAAAGAAATGAGGGTATTTGAATACGGCTCGGGTGGATCCACCCTGTTCTGGATATCGAGAGTCCAGGAGCTCGTTTCTGTGGAACACGATACTTCCTGGTATTTGATTATGAAAAAACAGTTTGACGGGCAGGCCGTTCAAAATTTAAAATACCTTCTGGTGGAACCTGTAATCGACACGCGATTTGGTGAAAAAAGATTTGAAAATCCGGACGATTATATTTCTGCTGACCCCGCCTACAAGGGCAAAAATTTTGAGCAATATGCAAAATCTATAGACTCATATCCGGACAACTATTTCGATGTTGTCGTTGTGGATGGCCGGGCAAGAACTTCCTGCATCAAACATTCCATAAATAAGTTGAAAAAAGGAGGATATTTAATTGTGGACAATGCTGAACGGAAATATTATATGAACGCATTTGAATTCCCCAAACCGGCCTGGAAAGTGTATAACTTCGAAGGTCCTGTACCCTATGGCCGGGATTTTTCAACGACAACAATTCTTAAAAAAGAGCTTTGATGAAACTAGCCCCCATCATTATTTTTACTTATAATCGTCCGGATCATACAAGAAAAACAATAGAGGCGCTCCAAAAAAATGAGCTGGCTATGTTAAGTGATTTGTTTCTATTTTCCGATGGTTTTAAGAATGAAACGGACAAAATACAAGTATATAAAGTGAGAGAGTATCTCGCACAGGTTAACAATTTCAAGTCCGTTACCATTATTGAGCGGGAAAGAAATTTCGGGTTGGCCAATAATATCATTCATGGTGTGAAACAAATAATCGATTCTTACGGAAAGGTTATTGTGCTGGAAGATGACCTGATCACTTCGCCCTTTTTTTTAAAGTATATGAATGAAGCCCTGGACCTGTATGAACCAGCCGCTAATATTGTAAGCATTCATGGTTATGTATACCCCGTAAAGGCGAAACTGCCCTCAACCTTTTTTCTCATTGATCCGGGAAGCCTCGGATGGGGCACCTGGAAAGACAGGTGGGATCAGTATGATGCAAATGGAGCAAGGCTTTTTGAAGAACTCAAAAAAAGAAGACTTACAAATAAATTTAATTACGATGGCGCTTACCCATTTACAAAAATGCTTAAAAACCAAATTGAAGGCAAAAATAATTCCTGGGTAATACGATGGTATGCCTACGCGCTGCTCAATAAAAAGCTAACGCTTTATCCCGGAAAATCGCTTGTATTTCACAATGGCAGTGATGGCAGCGGAACCCATGAAGGCGCGTCAAATGTATTGGATGTTGAATTAAGCACGGAGCCTGTCCCGGTTATTGAACAGCAAACTGTGATTAATCAGGAGGCGAGAGAAGCTTTTAAGATATTCTTCCATTCTATCCGGGGTAGTTTGGTAAGACGTGCTTTCAGGAAAACCGGTAAAATCATTAAAAAATTAGCCGGTAGACTTCGGTCTTAACTTTTCAGGAGGATATTTCCGGGCATGGCAGGAGGATTATATTAGATTCCGGAAATCATAACGGAACCACTGACAAAATGGTGTTAAACATTCTAAAATAAACACTTTCATGCTCAATGGGATTTTGGGCTCATCAAGAAGATATCTGTTGAATTTACTCGACAGGCCGGCAGTTGTTTTACTATATCACCGGGTCACCTTATTAAATAATGATCCACAGCAATTAGCGGTCTCACCGGACAATTTTTATGAGCAAATCGGATTCCTGAAGAAAAACTACTGTTTATTGAAAATTGAAGAATTTTCAGATTTCCTCCTCTCCGGGAAGAAATTACCCCCCAAATCAGTTGTAATTACATTCGATGACGGGTATCTTGATAATTATCATGAAGCGCTACCCATTTTAGAATCCCATTCCTGCCAGGCTTTATTTTATATAACCACCGGACAGATAGATACCCGAAAAGAATTATGGTGGGATGAACTCGAAAGAATTTTGCTTAGCCACAATAACCTTCCACGTGAAATAGCAATTCAGATCTCAGGAAAAACATATTCTTTTCCTACAAATAATTCTACAGAAAGAAAAAATGCTTATGATGCATTTCACCCTTTATTAAAATTTGCGCCGGTCTCCGTAACGGGACAAAACAATTGCCGAACTTCAACAGTGGGCCGGCCTGTCTGACACCGGCAGATCCACACATCGCCTTCTGACATCCGGGGAATTGGTAAAAATGAACGAATCTTCAGCTGCTGTTTTAGGTGCTCATACAGTCAATCATCCCGCATTATCTGTGTTGAAATATGAAGACCAATTAGCCGAAATAGACCTTTCCAGAAAATTTCTGGAAAATGTCTTGAAACAAAAGATTGAGCATTTCTCCTATCCTTACGGTGGAAAGAATGATTATAATAAAGACAGCATCAAAGCATGCAGGGAAATTGGTTTTAAACTGGTATGTGCAAACAAATATAACCAGGTCCATAGCTGGTCAGATATTTTCCAGGTTCCAAGAATTTTAATCAGAAACTGGGACAAACATAGCTTTTCACAATACATTCCTAAATTCTTCCAATATTGATGAGAATTTTATTTATTAATACGACAGATTGCAAAGGAGGCGCGGCCATCGTCGTCCAAAGATTGTCAAAAGGGCTGGAGGAATATTTCAGTGCTGAAACCAGTCTGCTGGTTAAAACCAAACAGGGAACCGATCCCGGGACCCATCAAATACTAAATCGCCTTCCCCCGGTAATATTTGAAAAAATTACCGATCGCCTGACACGGCCGTTCGGATTATTATATCAGTTTTTCCCATTCTCTTCCAGGAAGATAATAGAAATCACCCAGTCCTTTAAACCTGATATAATAAACCTCCACAATACTGTCGGGGCTTATTTTGAAACATCACTCGTAAAGAAATTGTCTCATATTGCCCCGGTTGTCTGGACGCTGCATGATATGTGGAGCTTCACCGGAAATTCTTCGCATGCGTTTAACAATGAATCCTGGAAACATCTCAGGAACGACAGGGAATTGACAAAAATTCCCCCTACGATTGGTATTAATACCGGATCCTTTTTATTGCGCCAAAAGAAAAGAATCTATCACGATTCAAATCTGACGATTGTAACTCCGTCCATCTGGTTAACGAACCTGGCGCGGCAAAGCCCCGTATTTGAAGGAATTTATATCGAACAAATTTACAATGGTGTAGACCTGGATGTTTACAAGCCGCAAAACAAACAGACGGCCAAACTAAAACTAAAGATACCGTCTGACAACAATACCATTATGTTCAGCTCACATTTTCTCACCAAACATAACCCATGGAAGGGCGGAACCGACCTGATTGAAATTCTCAGGAAAATAAATGCATATACCCGGAAAAAAATTACCTTTCTTGTACTTGGAGAAGGCAAAATCGATGAATTGCGCGCTTTTGAGAATTTCGATATCCAATATATGGGATATGTTAATGATGAAAGTAAAATAATAGATTGCCTGAACGCCTCTGACCTGTTCATTTATCCAACGCGGGCTGACAATCTTCCGAATTCACTGGTTGAAGCGATAGCCTGCAGCACACCATGTATTACTTTC
Organism: uncultured Bacteroidota bacterium; assembly: GCA_963757315.1. Taxonomy (GTDB): domain Bacteria; phylum Bacteroidota; class Bacteroidia; order Chitinophagales; family Chitinophagaceae; genus Puia. Next base: position 9,753 of record CAVWRD010000008.1, read on the forward strand.
GACATTGGCGGAAATAAAGAAATTGTTCGAAATAACTATAATGGAATTATCATAGAACCATTCGACCTGGAAAGTTTCGCGCGGAATACCATTTCCCTACTTGAAAATAAAACTAAATTAAACGAATTTTACCTGAATTGCGAGACTATGGCGAGAAAGCATTTTCAATTGGGAGCCATGATCGAAAGGTACAATACCCTATTTCAACAAATCATACAATCCCGCTAAATACAGTTTATGCTTGCCAAATTGAAAAATTATGTCAAAAATCTGATTGCTCCGGATCTGAAATATTCTTTACTGAAGACAACTGATAAACTGGAAAAGCTCGGAACATCTTATGGCGGATGGTTGATTCCGGTTAACTTGCTGACATCCGGATCAATATGTTATATGGCAGGCGCCGGAGAAGACATTTCATTTGATGTCGAACTCGCAAAAAGATTTCAATGCGATGTTTATATTTTTGATCCCACCCCCAGATCGAAGGCTCATTTTGACAAAGTGATACTTGCCGCAGACATGGGAAAACAAACATTTACCCATGCCAATATTCAATATGATTTGGATAAGAGCATCGTCACTCATCTGAAGTTTAAGGAAATAGGGATTTGGAAGAACCATGACATTTTAAAATTTTATGAACCAAGGGACAGCACTCATGTTTCTCATTCGATTACCAATCTTCAAAAAACGGACGGATATTTCGAGGCGCCTGTTGAGAGATTATCAGACCTCATGAGATCGTTAGGTCACGACCACATAGATATGTTAAAGCTTGACATCGAAGGGGCAGAATTTCCTGTTATTGATTCAATTATTGAAGATAAAATAGAAATCAGGATACTATGTATTGAATTTCACCTGGAGAAAGAAAAGGATTTCAGCCAGGTTCAGTCAACAATAAACAGACTGGAACAAAACGGTTATGCGGTAATTGCAAAAGAAGCTCTTGATTTTACTTTTATTAAAATATCGAAATAAATCTGCATGACTGATGGGATTAATATAAGTCAAGGAATGCGGATTAACAGATACCTGCCTATTATCACTCTCTACTTTTTCCTGAACAGCATCCTGCTTCCCCTCGGTCTTTTATACACATCTATACTCACTCCTTTTTTTCTTTTCTGGTTATACCGCCAAAATCAATTAAAAAATCTATGGTATTTCTTTTTATTTTCAATTCCTTTTGCCTGTATACATTATTTCCTTGGAGTTGATACCAGCTATTATCTAAAATCCTATCTGTTGCTTTTTTCGACATTTGTTTTCCTTTTATCAACTGTTGAATTTCTAAGGATTGCATATTCCTTAAGGACTATTTTCAGGAAAATATTAATCTTCAACTTCTTTCTGGTAATTATTGCATGCATTGCATTATTCATACCGCGGACCCGCGATTTATTCTGGTACGTATCCAATGTCTCCGAAGGGCTTCTAAAATTTCCACGCCTGCGTATGTTTACTTATGAACCGTCTTATTACTCCACCCTCCTGGTTCCCCTGGCTTTCTATTATTACCTGAAAATATTATTATTCAAATTTCCGAATGCCATTTTAGTTTTTGTCATGGTAAGCTTACCCCTTTTTCTGTCATTTTCGCTTGGTGTCATCCTGGGAATCCTGATCAGCTTTTTTATTCTCTTTTTCTCGAATATTAGATCTTTTCTTCTAAAAAAAAATATTGCACCATACTTTTTTCTTGCTTTAATATTCCTTGCGGTACTATTATTTATCCAGTACTATTTCTTTCCTGATAACCCTTTTTTATTAAGAATTAAAAACATTTATGAAGGAAGGGATACTTCTTTTAACGGCAGGACATTTGACTCCTTTTACCTCGCATTCAAAGTAGCCGGAATGAAAAGTCTTTTGTTTGGGGTAGGCCTGGGGCAGGTAAAATTGCTCGGCGTTGAACTTTGGAATACATTTTATCAGTCCACTTTTTCTATCAATGATGTCTCCATCCCGAATGCCGTAGCAGAAACATTTGCGATATATGGAATGCTGGGTCTGGTTTTTCGCTTCGGGCTTGAAATATATTTCTTCTTTCGTACAAAAGTATATAACAATTATTACCGCCTCGGCCTGTTTATTTTTATTTTCATCTACCAGTTTACAGGCAGTTATTTGTTCAACATTGCCGAATATGTTATTTGGGCTTTGGCGTTCAGCAATGTATTTGAGGAATTCAATAAAACAAATTCCCTGAAAAAAAACCTTCGATGAAAGTCGCATTTATTTCCCGCGCCTCGCTTTACAAAAATAAAGGCGGAGATACCATACAGCTTATCAATACAGCCGTTCAACTGAGAGCGCTCGGCATCGAAATTGACATTTTCCTTGCCAACGAAAAACCCGTCTATGCGATGTATGACTTACTTCATTTTTTTAACATTATTCGTCCCGACGATATTCTGCCACATATCTCAGGCAATGAGACGCCTTTTTTAGTATCAACCATTTACGTTGACTATTCTGAATACGAGAAAAAAGCAAGAAAAGGGCCCT
>CAVWRD010000009.1:0-6520 GCA_963757315.1 uncultured Bacteroidota bacterium
ATCGCTGATCGCTTCAACCGGTTTAATTTCCTGCGATCATTCTACCTGTTGTAATGCTGATATGGATCTTGGCAACTGGGTTAAACGTTCTGATTTAAATGGTACCGGCCGAAGTGAAGCCGCAGGTTTTACCATTGGCAACTTCTCTTACCTGGGAACCGGCTGGGATGGCGTTAGTAAAAGATTTGGAGATTTCTGGAAATACGATCCTTCGACGGATAGCTGGACTCAGGTTGCAGGATTGCCTCAAGGTGCTGAAAGAAGTTCCGCTGTGGGATTTTCCGTTAACGGATTTGGATTTTGTGGTACCGGTTTTGACGGCAACAATTATCTGAATGATTTTTACAAATTCGATCCGGTTGCAAATATGTGGACAAAAACAACATCTTTATTCCCAGGCACAAAAAGATCGGAAGCAGTCGCTTTCGGTATTGGGAATCTTGGTTATGTAGGAACCGGATTTGATGGCACAGATGGTCTGGCAGACTTTTATAGTTACGATCCTGCTGCTGATTCCTGGAAGTATATTGGATATCCCGGTCATAAAAAATACGGTGCAGTTACTTTCACTTACAATAATCAGGGTTATGTTGTCACCGGAGTAGACAGTGGAACGATGCAAACAGATTTCTGGACTCTCAATCCGAATGCTGACACATCAAAATGGACAGAGCTGCGTCAAATTTCCAACTACAGCAAAGATTCTTACGACGACGGTTATACAAACATCGCACGTTGGAATGCAGGTGCATTTGTAATTGGAGATAAGGGTTATATCAGCACGGGTGAAAATGGATTGTACTATACCTATACCTGGGAATATGATTTTGCATCGGATCTTTGGATTCAGAAAACTCCGTTGGAGGGACCTGCTACTTCAGGTGCTGTCGGATTTGGTGTTTCAGGCAAAGGGTTTTTAGCTACGGGAAGATATGCACTGGGGCAGGCTGCTGCATCAGACAACCTGAGGGAATTCCAACCTGATGTAGTCGTGAATCCAAACGATAATTAATTTTAGTTGCTGCTTTTCCCAATCTTTGCTTTATGAACCGGGAAAAGAATAAACCATTGAATGCTTACAAGGATATACCGCTGTTTATTCTTGTGATACCCGTTATCAATGCAATAAATTATTATCTCACCTATTCCTCCATTCATTTTAACGCACATACATTATTAACTTTTGCAATTGATACTATACAGGGTTATATAGCCTGGTGGACGATCCGGGTGATTATTTTACAACTCGACAAAAAACTACCCTATTCGCCGAAACCACTGAGGCGAATAGGGATTCAGTTGGTTTTGACGACAGCCGGAGCACTTTCGGTTATCATTATAACGACCGAATTAATAAACTGGGTCGCGAAAGATAGTCCTGTACCCTCCAGTTTTTATACATTCGATATTTTTATTTTCGTCATCTGGTTTTTTGTAGTAAATGGAATTTACATCGGGCTTCATTATTACAACCTGTGGAATGAATCTGAAAAATTACGGGGTGAGGAAAAAAAGATCCGACAGGAAGGATTTACGGTAAGAAAGGGGCGACAGTCCCTGAATATTTTATTTCCCGAAATAGCGGGAATCTATGTGGAAGGAGATTACGCCGTACTTATAACCAGGAATAAACACAAATACCTGCTCGACCAATCTCTGGATAAGGCCGAAAAATTATTGCCATCGGAATTGTTTTTCAGGCTTAACAGGAAATATATCCTCAACCGGGATATGATTACAGGATTTGAACGGTTGGAAAATTCTAAATTAAATATCATCTTATCTCCTACAGGATTCTTGCCTGACTCCATCCAAATGAGTAGGATCAAAGCTCCGTCCTTTAAAAACTGGTACGGAGTAAGTCAGGACTGACAGTTCACCGGTCGTTTTCATACAGTTCATCTGTTTTTTCTTTACTATCACTCTTGCCTGATGCATTTCAACACTAAATTCCAGGCAACTGGCCGTATTAGCGGGTGCCAGATTCGTTTCTGCCCATCATCCTTAGTTGCTTTGCACAAAATTATCTAAATGAAAAGAGTTATTTTATCAGTACTATCGACACTGTCTTTTGTTCTTGTAATTTTCGCGCAAACCAAAAATTCTATGCCGGATTGCGTACCGGACGTTGTTATCGATAAGAATTTCTCAAAAGCATCAGCTATTGACAGCATCATGAAAAAATATACGACGGCCGGTTTGCCGGGTGTATCAATAGCTGTGTTCACAGAGCAGGAAGGCTGGTGGGCGGGTGCAGGAGGATATTCCAAATTGGAAACCCGCACCCCGATGACCAATTGCAATATCCAATACCTCCAAAGTGTTTCAAAGACCTATACGGCGGTTGTTATTTTGAAATTATATGAAGAAGGAAAAATTAATCTGGATGCGCCGATCACGCATTATCTACCCTCGAAATATTCCAGGTATATAAAAAGCGCGGATAAAATGACTGTTCGCATGCTGCTTAATCATACTTCCGGTGTTCCTGAGTATGGAAACAATCCTGTTTTCGTTGCTAACGTTATACTCCATCCGACCACCATTTATAAAATGGAAGAAGCAATTTCCTGTCTTTCAGATGAAAGCCCGCTGTTTGAACCAGGCACTAAACATTCCTATTCAAACACAAACTACCTGCTTCTTGCTATGATCGCCGACGTTATTACCGGTGATCATGCAAAATACATGGAAGAGAATATTTTCAAACCTTTGGGTCTCAATCACACCTTTTACCGCAGCAGCAATGGTTATTTGAATTATCCGGGTCTTACTGATTCTTACTGGGACGTCCTGAACTGTGGTAGGCCCGCCAATATTACTCCGCTGCAAAAAGCGAATGTCGCCATGTTGAAAGGTGATGATGGGATCGTTTGCACTACTACCGATGCGATAAAATTTCTCAAAGGACTCGTAGAACATAAACTCCTGCACGATTCCACTTTTGCACTCATGCAGCATTGGGTGAATGACGATAAAGGAAATCCAATCTACGGTCTTGGCCTTGTTCATTATGAAGCAGGAGGACTGGTCGGCTTTGGCCATAGTGGCGGAGGAATTGGTGCCGGCTGTGTGCTGATATACGTTCCATCGAAGAAAACCTATCTGTTTATGGCCACCAATCTTGGTGTTCTCATAGAAAGTGATCTGTCAAAAAAAGCAGATATGATGAAAGATGAAATTCTGGGAGCACTATTATTTTAGCCACTCGGCGTCGATTTCTGAAGTTGTATGACTCCCGATTCGTTCACAGATTGTAATCGCATCGGGAGTCTATTTACCTATTAAGCGCTCGTTGACTATTTTTAGCAGCTGATCTTTATAGTTTTTACCGACGGGAATTTTATGAGCGGCTATGATCACTTCATTCCCACGCAACGAAACAACTTTTTCTAATGAAACAATGTAGGATTTGTGTATTCGCAAAAAATTACCCGCGGGTAATTGATCCTCCAATGATTTGATGGTTAAGAGCGCCATCAATTTACCCTTTTCAGTATGAATAGTCATGTAATTCTGGGAGGCTTCAATAAACAGTATATCGTTGAAAAACACTTTTTCATAATTGCTGGCAGACCTGATAAAAAAATAATCTGCCTTTCCGACTGTATTTACACCTTCTTTTGAGACAAGCACTTCCTGCACACGGTTAACAGCTTTCAGAAACCTCTCAGCAGTAATTGGTTTAACAAGATAATCCAACACATTCAGCTCAAACCCGTCCAATGCAAAATTTGGATAGGCAGTTGTAATAATCACCAGGGGTTTTACAGAAAGTGTTTTTAAAAAATCAATGCCCCGCATTCCAGGCATCTGAATATCCAGGAACATAAGATCTATTTTCTCCTGCAACAGTATTTTGTTAGCCTCCATTGCATTACCGCAAATTGCAACCAGGTCGAAGATGCCCGCATCTTTCACCAACTGTTCCATTCCTTCGCGGGCAAGAGGTTCATCGTCCACTATAATGCAACGGATACTCATTTTAACTTAATAGTTAAGGATACATAATAAGTTTCATCAGTCTGCTTTATGATCAGATCGTGCCGGTCAGGGTAAATAAGTTTCAACCTTCTTTTCGTATTGTCCTGCCCTATTCCGCCCGACATTTTATCAGTCCTCAAATACGCCGTCCTGTCAATCGAATTCCTGACCATCATTTTGAAATCTCCTGATTCATAGTTCAGGGATATTTCTACAAAATTCCCTTTGTCAGAAAAATTGGAAACATGTTTAAAAGCATTTTCGACAAAAGGTATGATCAGCAGAGGTGAAATTAAAAAATCGTGCACAGATGCTCCTATTTTATAATCAGTTGATAGTATTTTACCCTTTCTGAGTTTTTCCAGTTCGATATAATTACTGAGATAGTCGACTTCCTTTTCGATCGGCACTTCGGCAAAATTGCACTCATACAATTGATAACGGAGCATATCCGAAAATCTGGCCAAAGTAGCCTGAGCCAGATCAGGATCTTTTTTTATTAAAATATAAACACTGTTAATAGCATTGAACAAAAAATGTGGATTGGTTTGCGCCCTGAGAAATTTTAGCTCATTCTCTGTTTTTTCTTTTACAAGGATACTGTTCATCTTCTGTGCATGAACCCGTTCTTTAATTATACCGACGGAAATAAACAAAATAGTTGACGACAAAACTGCCAGAAAACTATAAAGAAAATAAGTGCCGATGCTGACATGATTGGCCCCTTCACCAATGATGGAAGGGAATAAAGCATACATACCGGCAGTAATAAATAATCCGCCAAGGACTATTCCCAAAAAAACCAACACCACGAACGCAATATATTTTTTCGAAAAGAATAAACGTGGTATTAAATAATAGATGCTGAAATAACCAATTCCCGCCTGACCGATGAAATATATAGAAGTTGCCAGCAACGCTTTTGGTATATGACCGCCATAATTGTGAATGGAAAAATAAGTCCAGAAGACAAAATAGATGATCCAAAAAAGAACGTGATGAAGTTTATATTTTAGAAACAACGACATATTTTCTGTTGATCGGCTAAGTTATTCTTTTAAGGGTACCCGCCGATAAAATTGGATGAAAGTCAGGATTCAATGGACATATGCATGGATATGATCAACAACAATCCGATCAACCGGTTTTAAAGGCGAAAAAGGCTTTTTTAGCAGAAGAAACCGTGATCATCCATTCCTTTCCTCATTACGTCAATTCGATTTTCAAGAGCATTTCCTTTGGGCTCTATTTGTATCAAAATACATACATATGCAACAGAAATTAAAAACGATCCATTTCAATTTAAGAACAATGATTGTCTTGGTGGGCATGGCATCGTTACTATTATTTAGCAATATGCTGGCAGCTCAGAACGCCGTTCACTATCCCTCATTTGGTGTTACAAAAACCGGGTCGGGGAGACCTATGATTCTAATCCCGGGTTTATTTTGTTCTGGTCAGGTTTGGGATGAAACAGTAAATCATTTTAAAGACAGATATACATGTTATGAAATAACACTTCCTGGTTTTGCCGGTCAGCCTGCAATTCAATCAGACAGTATTCTCAAAATAGTAACTGATCAGCTCGCTCATTTTATTAAAGAAAATAATTTGAAAAATCCGGTTATAGTTGGCCACAGTCTCGGAGGATTTATAGCCCTGCTATTGGCGACTTCCGATCCTGACCTCGTTGGAAATCTTGTTATAGTCAGCAGCGCTCCCTTCTTGCCCGCCCTTTCCATGACGGCGGATATTTCTGTTGACAGTACAAGAAAAATAGGATTGCTGATAAAAAAAAGTATGAAAAATATGACCGGGGTGCAGATCGGTCAATATCAAAAATTTGCGTTGGCAACCATGATCAGGGATACCTCGAATATCTCGCTGGTGACGGCAATGGCTGTGAAATCAGACCCCCGGACGCAGGGCGAAGTGATGTGCGAGTTGTTCAGCACCGACCTTCGGCCAGACATGAAAAATATCCATTGCCCTGTTTTAGCATTGGGAGACTGGGTGAGTTACAAAAAATATGGAGCAACACATGAGTCAGTTTATAAGAATTACGCTGATCAATTCAGTCTTGTAAAAAACATGACCATTGCAATTAATGACTCTTCTAATCATTTTATCATGTATGACGAACCTCAATGGCTTTATCAGCAGATGGAAAGCTTTATGGGCAAGTAATTGGAATTTAGGACTCATGAGAATATTGTAAAATACAAACACAGCTGTCTAATTGGTGAACAGTCGAACTGTATTCGAATTATACACGAAAGATATACGCAGGAATAACGCAGGAACAAAAATGATCAGGAGATTTTGGGATAAATTTCAGCGACCAGCATTAACTTCCATCATACTTCCAATCAGGGTGGAGAAGTTATTTAGGTGATTGGCCAATTAGCAAGTAATTAAGAATCAGTACATTATTTCAAATGATTCTAAGCCGGCTTCCTTAATAAAAAGTCCAAAAATCAGACCAGTTTTGATGAAGTGAAAAGCTCATTAATTTAAAAATAGGCTCAGTTTCGAT
>CAVWRD010000010.1:0-22845 GCA_963757315.1 uncultured Bacteroidota bacterium
AAATCCCTTTTTCATGGATGAAGAAAAGATTCTAAAAGCGTTTCCTGCCAAAGTTCGATCTGATCTAATGAAGAATCAATTAGTAACCGGAAGATGAGTCAATTAATTTACAATCAGTTTCCGGCCTTTACTCCCGTTCACCAAAATCAACCATTTCAAATCAAATAATATGAACGAATATAAACAAGGCACAATCAGAATTATTTACCTGATCGCCGCATTCCTTTTGTTAGCTGCTTTTATGATGGCCACCCTCTCCTGCAAAAAATCAATGTCCAATTCATCAGGCGGCTCTATTCAGGATACCGACGTGAACAACACGGTAAACGGAGATACGACATTTGAGGTTGGAGGATCAAATTATGCGATGTATTCTGTAGGCGATTACCTTATATATCCAGATAGTATTCATTGGTTCAAGCCTTACAATTGGCGTCCAGTGATAGGTACTTACCACCTGGAGCCGGAAACTGTAAAAAACCAGCTTTCTGTTATGTACAACAACGGGCAAAGAAAAATCACGCTTGATCTCTGGTATGCAGATTTCAGCAGGGACAGCACTATTGCAGACAGTCCGGTAGACGCTCATATCGTGAATTCAAGTCTCGGGAAACTGATTCCCCAACACGAAGAAAATTTAATAAACCTGCTCAATGATATTGTTAACCAGGGTTACAATCAGATCATGTTCAGATTCTTCACACAGTTGGATTCCGCTCCGATTGGATGGTCAGATTGGGATGAATCAAAATATCTTAAAAACTGGAGTTTCATTTCCAGCACTAAGGCTACAGTTAAGAAAACCCTGGAAGGCAAATCGATAAAAGTGCTTTATGATCTCGATGGCGAATTGGCGGGTCAGACTTCAGGTCAGGCAGAAGCTTATTTTCAAAGAATGTGGGGTGACTACGTAAAGAATTATGGATCTCACAATTGTATTGGGTTTTCCTTTGCCATATCTCCGCCGCGAAGTTTCAGTGATGCCATTGCATTGTATGACAAAGTTGGAAAACGCCCGGATATATATGGATTTGACATTTACGGCGATGAGTATGCCGGACTGCAATACCTTCAGAATGTACTACAGTCAGCTGGCGACGGAAACAAACCGGTTTTTATAGAAGAAGCATATTATAATGATCTGGAGGCAGACCAGGAGATAAGACAGGCGAGGTCTGATTTGCACATGAATATTCGTTTTATCATGCAATGGCCTGTGGCGCGCTATGCATTTCAACCTGGTTTTTCTGTTCAGTTCCCGTCAGATTATTCGGCTTATTTGCAATGAACAGAAAGTTGAAGTTCGATCGATTACTCTTATCAAATTTCAGCTTAGTCTAACGCGTCTAAATCTTTGCCAGAAAGATTAAGATCTCTTTCCAGCTTATTTTTTTTAAAGTAAGTATTCAGATCTTCAAGCCTTTTGATATTATTATAGTGAAAATTCCAGAACAATTTTTGCTGACATTCCGAGCATAGTCTGTTTGGACTCATATCAGTTTCATATAAATTGTTTGAACCGTTCATAACGCATTTTGCATAAATACAATGATTCAAAGAAAACATATGACCTGTTTCATGGGAACAGACATTAATTAGGCGGGACAAACAGTTTTGGTAATTGGACGAATCCAGTTTTTTCCCCTGAAGCCTGAACAAAGAACTAACTCCAATTCTTTCCGCATAAGAAGCGAGTCCGAAGACGTAATTCCAATCTGCACTGGGAAAGAGATCCTTTTCAGTTATGGCCAGTAAAGTAACACCGTTAATTGGAATTTTTTTTCTTAAGAATGAATCCATGATATATGGCGCCAATAATTGGACATTCCCATTCTCCCTGGTTCGCCTAGCAGATCCAGATATAAATGAGTCAGAAACCGGATGTTCAAGTATTACTTTTTGCTGAAAGAATATAGACAAATACTCTCTGGTTGATTCAAGTAGCTTCATCTGGAGTTGGTCAAATTCTCCAAGAGGCATTAGATAAATGACAAAACGTTCAGAACTTATTCTAACAATATTCTCGTTTTTATATTGGGCAAATGTCTGACCCCGTTCCTGATGTTCATATAACCATTCGCCTTTCTCCGGAGGCGCTAATTTGATATCATTAGCTTTTATTGCAGTAAAATATTCACTATCTGTGATGTTTTTAAAGTCCCTTTTACCCCCGGGATGGCAACACTGAAGTAAAACTGCAATTAAAAGGAGTGGATATTTCATCAGATACTATGGATTCAAAATATTATTTATTCCATAATAGTCAGCTGCATTTTGACAATAACACCTTCTATAATATCTGCGATGTCTTGATTATTGAAATTCATTATATCAATTATGTTCCCCCGAATCCGAAGTGTGATAAACATTCCCAAGTGAATCGACGGCGCAGGGTAGCAACATGAGTTTATATCCATCTGAAAACCGCCAGATATAATTGCCCGTCGAGGCATCCACGGCTTGAACTTCATCCGTTGCACCTACGTAAATAGCTCCCTGAAAGAATAACGGACTTTCATTTATCCAGTTGCCGTCACCATTTGTCCATTTAACAGCACCCGTATTGGCATCCAAAGCATAGAGATATTGATTGTTACATCCAAAGTACAAGATGCCATTATTTATCGTCGGACTGGAGGAGATTGAATTTCCAGTATAAAAACTCCAGACCTGTTGACCGGTTTTTGCATCCAACGCATAAACGGTCCCGTCGGCCGCGCTGAGGTAAACAATCCCATTCACCACCGAAGGACTTGTTTCAACCACATCACCTGTGTTAAATGTCCACAAAGTGGCGCCGCTGTTTGCATCAAGTGCATAAAGATTTCGGTCAGTACATCCTACATAAAGTATTCCGTTTACGATTGATGGATTGGATGGAAAACTTCTGGAGGTGTCCGATGACGGATAGGTTTTCCACTTCTCAATACCAGTATTCGCGTCCACGGCCTGTATACCAGTTGAAACGCAATAGACTACGCCATTGGATACAGTTGGTGAACCCCACGCATAATAATATTTCCATATCAGGGATCCACTTAATGCATTCATCGCGTATAAGGTGGAATCTGCGCCACATATATAAAGAATATTGTTGGCGACAGTGGGGTTGGATTGATCAAACTGTGTCGGGCTCGTTGAGTAGTTCCAAACTACGTTACCGGTATTTACGTCAATGGAAAATATGTTACCATTAGCATCGCTACAATATAACAGACCGTTAGCTATCGTTGGTTCAGAATAAATTATAACGGTATCAGCAAATTTCCATTTCATTGTTCCGGTAGCTGCATCCAGGGCGTAAATCGTTCCATTACTCTTCGAGAATGGATTCGGCGAACCTTGATTAAAACCTACTATAAAAATAGTCCCATTGATTGAGAGAGACCCGGAAGTTACTTTTACAATATAAGTTTTGGTCGTGCTATCCATCGCTGTAACAGTATATTTCACGGGACTGGTGAAATCTTGCGGGAGGGAATTGGCGGGTGACAATGTTTTACCAGCGAAGACAATAAAGGGTTTCAGATTTTTCAATGAAGTAGCCGAGGGAAGAATAAGAAAAATGGAATCCGTCCCGATGACGCCGGATACATCAGATACTCAGAATAGAGGAATTATCTGCCGACCGGAAGGTGAATGAAATAATTTTCTTATCACCCAAAAGTTTGGTGCCAGGCGACGTGAAACTAACAGATGTTATATACGTATGTGTGCTTCCATCCTGTGCCGTTACCATGAAGTGAAGAGATTTGCTGAAATCCTCTGCAGTTTGATTTGCAGGATCTATCGTTTTCCCTGAAATAACAATCGTTGGTTTTAAACTGGTAATGACCGTGCCACTATCAAAACGCAGTTTTATTGTGTCTCCTGAAATCGTGGCGGCTACATCACTTGTCAGGACATTGGGATTATCGGTCGCTTTCAGCATAAAGCTGGTGATATTTTTGTCGGATTCCAGGGGAAGCGGAGTTGGCAGGCTCCTGGTGCATGCAAATAGAATGGTGATGCATATGGCCACAAAACAAGCTGCTTTTGGCATTCGGGTTGGTTATCGCCTAAGTAATATAGAAGTTATTATTGACAAGAGGAAGGGCCCGGTATTTATTTCACTTGGAAGTTTGACTAAGGATTTACCCTTATTTAGTTTATTAACTAAACTTATTACATTTAGAAAGGCGAGCAAGTGAGTATGGCTCACCCATTGAAAAAATAAGCTAAAAGCATGGAAATATTAGACGACGAGATTTTATTATCAGAAAACGAGTTATTGTATTCAATTTGGACGAGGCCTAGGCTCACGTTCGCGTATATATTTAAATATTGTCCAAAAAAATATTTCCCTCTCTTGCTTATAGTTGACGGTGTTGTAAATGCCCTCAATCGGAACTATCGGCATTTTTTCGGACACAATACTTACTCAGTTTTTTTATTGGTAACTACGATATTCTTTGGCGGACTATTTGGCTGGCTTATTAGCTATATCTATGCTGCTGTTTTAAGTTGGACGGGAGGGTGGATAAAAGGGAAAGCCTACACGGATCAATTTATTACTATAATATCCTGGGCAACAGTTCCATCCATTTGCTCAATAATTCTACTGATACCCAAAATATTTAACCTTTGGGGATGGTCCTTTTATACTCGATATTCACGAGCAAAGTATTTTGAAGGTTGTTATTTATGTATTTATTCAATTGACTGATTTCTTATTAACCATTTGGAGTCTTGTTATCCTGATAAAAGGTATTGCATTGATTCAAAACTTTAGCATAAAAAAAGCGGTATTAAATTTTATTTTATCTTTTTTAGTAGTTATAGTTCCCATTTTAATGGCTATGGGTGTTGCGTATATATTTAGCTAATCATTTACTACTAACTTTCTGTTTCCAGACTTTCTTTAAATGAAAATTCGGTTATCTTTTTCTTCTAACTGACTTTATCACGTCATTGTACGCCGAAAGCAGCGCTTCCACGATGATTTCTTTTGGAACTTTACTCAGCACAAATGTTGTGAAGCCTTTTTCTCCCCATTTATTAGGAATCGGAAAGATATTTCCATCACTCATCTTGCAAAATACTTTTTGTTCTTTCGGTGTCAGGAAAATATTGGCTGTATTGTCTTTTGCCAGGTAAGTTGCGAACATGCGTTTTCCCCTTACCCTGAATCCGGTCCTTTCCATATGAGGTGTTGGCTCGGTGCCGGGAAACGAAAGAGCCATTTCTGCAAATTCTTTTTCCGGGATCATTTTGTTCTTTCTTTTAATAATTGCTGAGCCCGTCAATTCAACGTTATAAAAAATCATGAAAGAGGGAATCATTTATATCGGATGCCCCAACAAATACCAGACGATCTGAATTATTGAAAACAGCGACAAGGCGAAAACATATGGCTTGTAGTCCTGATTTCTTTTCCTGTCATAAAAAATTAATGAAATTAATATGAGCATACAAAGCAATATTGAAATATTATAAGTGTAGTACTGCCTCATATACAGCCAGTAGCCCAGAGTTCTGCCCAAAGACGGAGGTATAAATTCCAAGGCAAGACAAATCATATAGCGCATATGGTATGCAACATTGCCCTTCCATATATTGAATATGGCAAACGAATAATAGATGATAATAGAAAACAGTTCGCCCGCAGAGGTATATAATGTTTTGAAACTGGTCGAAGCCGTCATTTTTTGTTCGAGTCCTTCATAGTATTGTTGTCTCAATACTCCAACAGACGAGATTATTATTATGGGCATTAAGAAATAGGTAAATTTTCCCACCAGCCGGTGTGCCTTGAATTTTTGGTAGCTAATTAGGAATGGCTGGGTTATCAAAACAACAACCCAGAGTAACAATGCTGCCGCATGGATTTGGACAGTTAATGATACAGATTTGAATTCCGGGAACAATGAAAAGTAAGGGAAATAAAATCCCAGGCCTACAAACACAATGAACACCAGGAAAAAATAACCCAGATATTTATATTGACTCTCCATGCAGTCGCAAACTATTTGATCTTATAAATATATCATTTAGTTTAACTACCTGGAAATTCGAATATCCTGTATCGTCAGCCAGTTTGAGATCTGAATGATTCCACTTATACGATCATCAGAATAATGGTTACCACCACTCCGGCAAGCGTGAAGTAAAGCCCTTTTTTAAATATGGTCGTTTTCGGAAGAAACATCCAAAAAGCAGAAATAACAAAAAACAATAAAGACAAGGCGAAAAAGACATTTAGATAAAATAAGGGGCTGTCTGTACTCGCCTTGTGAAGCTTCGTAAGTTTCTCAATGAATTCGGGCCATTCCTTAGATGTGTATTTTGCCAGTCCCGTAGACCGGTTATAAGTGCCCTGTTCGAAACTCACGATATCTCCTGATTCTTTTTCAACCTTGAAATCTCTCATCCTTAACTCCCTTCCGAGATCTTCCGTTTTGATATTGGGACGTAATTGTCTTTCAATTTGCTTATTCATTTTCAGAAAATTCGTATCCCTGAAAATCATGATGAATCCGCTCGTTGCATAAACAGCCATAATTCCCGCTAAAAAATAACCCAGGTACCGATGGTAAATTCTCATTTTGCTATTTACACTGGTAGTTGCCATAAAACTATGATTGTGTTTTTAATTTATACGATGGGTTTGCTGCTTAAATTTTATTTTCTTTTGAATAAATCTGCCAGTGACGGTTGTCTTCTGATTTCAGTACAATTTTCTTGTCGGCATTTTCGACTGTTATGAGATATCCGTCCTTATCAGCTACCTTATATTGTACGAGATCAGTGATCCAGTATTCCTGAAATCTGCTTTTTATTTCAGTCTGTAATGTTTCGGGAAGCCTGTTTGAGAGAACATTTCTTCCCATACCCATCAATTCGGCATTCTCGGAATAGAACACATACATCGTGTTGCTTTTATCTGACACGGTTGCCTTATAGTAATTACCAAAGGAATCCCAGAGAACCTGTGATACGTGATGGAAATTCTGTCTTAAAGCAGATTCAACAGATGCCGGTACAGGGTTCGAAGCTGTATTTGCGAAGATGGAGGTGCTGACCAAAACAAAGGCTGCTACCAGAGTTATTAATTTCTTTTTCATTTTGTAATAATTTTCTCAAAAGTATAGTCTGATTTGAATGAAATACCTAGAATGAGACAAATCCTGAAAATACTGATGCCAATCGGGGGAATTATGGGATTTAGATTAGGATCTGTAGTGCTGATATGGTAATTAGACTACGCTTAATGCTCTTTTTGAAGAACAAGAACCATATATTTATTAGTGAATCCATTTACCAAAATGGACCTGAATCTCGCAAATAAAATTTTGGGATGAGAAATATAGTAGCCGGCCAGGTTTTTACGAATGCCTACAATTCGGGTATCTTTATTTTTTCCAAAGATATTCTTTAGACTGACCTGTTGTGTTTGACGCAACGAATCTTTTACAATTAGCGGGTGAGCAGTAAATAATTGGCGAAAGGTTTTATCCGAGAAATCATTTATATGATAAGAATTGATGTCTGTTGAAACTGTTACAGGTGCTGAAGCAATCAGTATGCCGCCCGGATGAAGCAGATCGTATAGTTTCTTTACAAAAGCAGCGGGATCGTTCAAATGCTCAATGGTTTCAAGTGTAACAATGGAATGAAACTTTTCTCCGTCAGAGAAACTGAATACGTTTTCCCGGATATATTTAATTTTCGAATGACTATAGCGTTTACGCGCATATGAAATGCTGTCTTCGGAAATATCGACAGCGACGATCTCTGAGATTGAATCGCCAAATTCTGTGGCAAGTAAATGAGATCCATATCCGGTTCCGCAGGCGATATCAAGTACACGTCCTGGCAGGATATGCTGACCCGCAAAACGATACCGATCACAATGCAATTGCAATGAAAGCAGTCCGAAACCGCTGGTCAGCTCATCAGGCACGATACGTTCGATACTATTATCGGATCCGGTCATCCTTTTGCTCTTTTGAAAAATCCTGTATTCCTTCCATCGCCTGGCGCCGAACCATTTCACTCAATTGAGTTTCCAGCTTTTTAATTTTTGAATAGAGAACCAATACGATATAGCTGAATGATACAATCGACAGATACATTAAAAGATCTGCTCCACGACCCACTCCCAGTAATTCCGCAATCTTTGTAGTCCAGTCGGGAACCAGCACAAAACTTACGCCCGCTAAAAAAATAAGAGCAATCAATATTTTATCCAATGCCGCATTTCTAAACCACCGGAAATAGGATATAAATAATATGATGAGTGCGACCAATAATATGAGTTGAATGCCTTTCATAAATTCGGTTATTTAGTAATCAGGTCAAAAAAAATATTTATCGAATTAAAAATAGTCTGTCCTTTTTTTCGGGAATAGTTGTTATAACGAATGGTAACAGGTATTTCCTCATACCTAAGTCTATTTCTCTTTACAAAAAATAAAATTTCAGAAGCATGCCCCATCCTGTTTTGTGTGAACACAATTTGTTCAAGCGCTTTTCGATTCATTGCACGAAACCCGTTGTGTGCGTCGCTGAGAAGAATACCATAAAATAACCAGTTCAAGTAACGTGCAGCATGCAAAATAATTTTCCTGGTAACAGGTATAGATTGAGATGAGTCATTTTTAAGGAACCTGGAACCAAAAACAATATCACAGCGATTTTCCAATAAAGGTTCTGTTATCCTGCAAATTTCCATAACGTCATGTTGTCCATCTGCATCGAAATGGACGACAATATCTGCGCCTAAATATTTAGCAGTGTCCATGCCTGTCTGAAGTGCCGCACCCTGACCGATATTTAACAGGTGTTTTAAAAAGTGCACAGGGAATTTACGGGCAATCTTTTCTGCATCATCTGAAGAGCCGTCATCGACGAGAATAATATTGTATTTCTGTGCAACCAGTTCGGATAGAGTTTGTTCAAGTACCGCCGCTTCATTAAAAACAGGAACGATCACAAATATTTTTGGTGGTTGCATATTTAGGGAAGCTTTACCAAATAAAAATCATTTGTGATGCCATCGCCCGTCCACGCTTTGCAATTAAAAAGCAGGGTTGGTTTATATCTCAGAAAGAAATGATTAAATTCCGGCAACATGGATTTATTCATTATAACCAATAAAGTTATCGCTTTCATGGTACGCAACTCTCCATTTATTTTTTTAATGTCATATAAGCCGGAAGAACCGGAAAGACTGGCAATATTAGCGTTTTCGTCAACATATGAACAAACGACCAGCTTATTTCCGGCCTTCATCAATTCGTTGGCCGTTTTAAGGATTGTTAAATCGAATTGTTCTGTACTTCTTTTTTTCCCGATCTCTTTTTCGATCAGGGCCTTTTTAGATAAAAGGTAGAACCCGTGGACAACTATAAGGACAACAATCGTGGTAACAAATAAAATGAAGTATTTTTTAAAGCGGCCCAACAATTTCCCCTGATAAAGAACCAGGAAAAACATTCCCTGCTGGATAAAAATTGTAATAACTCCGTAGTAACGAATTTCTTCTATATATGTCCAGTAAGGAGTGCTGTGGCTGCTATAAGGTGCCTGGGTGAGGGAGAGGAAACATAAAAGAGCACAGATTGAAACGGAAATCACTATTCCCAGGTTCATATAGAAATTCAAAGAGTTTTCCAAACGTAAACTATTGCTTTTGTAAAAACGATATATCAGAATCAGCAATCCGATCATCAAAATAACATTCACACATTTCCATATAAAGAAAAAATTCGAATAAGGTATATGTAATAGTCCCGATAACTGCACACTCCAAAAATTCAAATCCAACAGAGTGCCCGGAATAAGCGGACCGGGGTGTAACAGGTTTCTCAGAAAAAAACCTTCCTTCATCGGATTCAGGTAAAAAAGGGTACCTGTATGATTATGCTGGAACCATAACTCAGCGGTCGCAGATGCTAGGACAACGATGATGCCAACTATAAGAGACTTCGTAAGTTTGAAACTGGAAGTTTTCCAGGAGTAAAAGAGCAGGAAAATAAATGTGATAGGACTGACCGGCAGATATAAATATTTGAGCCAGGCACAGAGGCCAAGCAATAATCCCGCAGTGGATGCAGAGGATATTAAATTTTTATTCTTTATCGTCATCTGAAGCAACAACGCAATTGCCCACATGAAACAGGTTACCGCAAGAAGATCGGAAAACCAAATGGATAAGAATGAGTAGGGAAAAAAACCCGCAAACAGTAAATAGATGTTTGTAATCCTCCCTGGTATTTTCAATAACAGAAATATTTTTCGCAGTGCAAGAATCAGAAGGGTAGCGCCGATAACGTTTAAAATATAACAGGCTGTGATCCATTCCGTTTTTGTAATCCGCTTTACTAATACCAGCAACAATGAATAACCGGGTGGCCATTTGTTCAGTGGATCATAATAAGTCGCAGATAAGTCATGTTCCGGTACGGTGGTGATGGTATAACCTCTCCCGTCATTTAAATTCTTCGCCGCAGCAATGGAAAAGGAATCATCAGAGCCGAAATTCGGCATAACCAATTGCCAGGTATTGATAGCCAGGATCGCAACAAGCAATACAACTAAAGAAACAGCGGGAGTTGATTTTTTATTTAGGAAGTCTATGAGGCGTTTCACACTATTTATTATGGTGCGATTCGAATATACAACCTTTGTTTAAGTAGTTGCCGGAGCTATTCTATGCAACATATAAGCGACCGTGCAAATAAGAAATACATTTCACTTCAACTCCTCAAACCTGACCTTGCCCGTCCCTTTGCAATTCGAGAGATCCAGGTTCCACGCGGAGGTTATGAATTCCGGCGATACATCTTTCGCATCTTTGTTTGCATAACTGCAGGTGATGGTGCGGGTTTCGCCAGGTGCCAGTTCGAAATAGTTATCACTGAATAACACTGGTAAAATATCCTCTTCAGTACCGCTTTTTACTACGCGTATATGCGTCTGGAATGCGACTGTCTTACCCGTGTTGGTAATGGTTATCGTATGGAGACTGCTGTCATATTTTTTCCCGATCGTGTGTAACATCTTTAGCGAAGTGGGTGCGATGTTTTGCAGTGAAGAAAAATCAGTATAGGATGTCTGCGGCGTCATATACCATTTTGATTTTACCCAGTCAAGTACATCCGGTTTTGTAGACAGCCAATACCAGTTGATGCTTTTCACATCGCCAATCGCGTCGCTGAGTTGCAGTCGCAGGAAATAAACATCTGAAAGACTATCTATCCGCGGCAACACGAAACATTTTTGTATACTGTCCGGCTCAACACTCGTAGTAATGTGGTTGGAATATTTCAAGCTCCCATCCAAATTAAAGATATCTGCTTTTGCTTTTAGTCCTGAAAATTTTTGCAACAATGAATTCGTAATATCCACTTCATTATTCGCATAGGAATACATGATGTGTAATGGTTCCATCGACTTTCTCATGCCGAAATAAGTGCCTGCAGGATACAGATAATAATCATAGGTGTGCCAGATCAGCCCCGGCCAGGGATTGCTGCCCATCCACTGAACTACACCGGTTGCCGTATGATATTTATGCAGACCATAGGATTCCATCATCGCACGATGCGACTCATAATTCTGCGCCTGCGCTTTCGCGATATAGTCTTTTATATTCGTTGCTTTTCCATAACGACCTTCCAACGCATCATTAAAAACCTGCGTGTTGCCGAAGGTCATGGTGCCGCAATGATATTTCCAGGATTCCGTGGTGAACCACAATGAATCTTTTGGTATGAATTTTATCAGGGATTCATATGGTGGTATGGATGGTCCCGTTGATATTTCCGTTGCGAAACTCCACGCGCCGCCATGTCTCAGCGCAGTATCGGTTTCCCAATAAATAGGTGGCACCCATTCATAAGGCCCCGCCATTTTTACACCACTGAAACCAGAGACTTTCGACTTGCTGGCATCAGCAGTTGATATCGTTGGATTGGGCCATTTCAATGAGGCTTCTATTTTCAGATAATCCTGCTCAACTGTTGAATCACGCGGTGGCATGTCACTGCCGTTCAGCCAAACCATCAGACTGGATTTATTTCTCAGCCAGAGCATCACACTGCTGTCGGATGACATGGCAGCTGCGCGTTTGGCGGCATCCCAGTTTTCAGGATATTGCCAGGCACCGCAACACATCCATCCCGTCATCACCAGCAAACCATATTTGTCGCAGAGCGCATAAAAATGATCGTCTTCCATTTTTCCTTCTGAACGAACGATGTTCATATTCATATGGCGATAGAGACTGATCTCCTGTTCCTGACGTTCTGTTGAGCGACGTTGAAAAATATCAGGAGACCAGGCCGCACCTCTTATTACAATTCTTTTTCCATTCACGATAAATACACGCGATTTATCATCGATGAGTTGCGACGTGATTTGGCGAATGCCAAAGTTTTCTGCAATGGTATTGCTCACCAGATTATCATGCGCCACTGAAAGTTCAATATGATTCAGATTTGGTTTACCGTATTGCCATGGCCACCAGATGTGGGGGTTTTTAATATTAAGTTGAGGGAAATCAGTCGGAGTAAAAGTTACTTCGGCAGTTTCATGCGCGTTCAAATGAACTTTCTTATTGAAATGAATTTCAGAATTAATCTTACCCCTTACAATTACATCCTGTGGGTCTGCAGTGTAATTGGTCACCAGTGCATCGACGGTAAGATGTGCCACAGCCAATGATGGCAAATCGAAATGAGTTGTCACCAACGGATACCGGATACCTACACGATCATAAGTGTTGATCTCAACATTGTTTATGATGCCCGCATTATAGTCAGGAGGATAATGTATCCAGTCTGCGTAATCAACTGCGAGATCACCACCATTTTTATTTGGGTTGATGGGCCGTTTGATTTCCAGAGCAAGTGTGTTTGCACCTGCAGTTACTATTTTATCAGAAATATTCAATTCAATAATCCGAAAGGGATTTACGATCTGGTTTGAATCAGCGATGAGCACGCCGTTCAGCCATACATTTGCTTTGTAGTTAATTCCATGCAGTTTGAGTATCACTTCTTTTCCCCTCTCAGAAACCGGCAGTGTGAATTCTTTGCGAAACCACCAGGTGGAATCAAGCTTCGTGTCTTTCAGTTTTTCGAAGTTCATATCATAAAACGGATCGAAATCATATACTTTGTTCGACAACAAACCGGCGATGATGGTCGTAGGTACACTTACTTTATACCAGCCAAAAGTTTTATGACCCGGTAGCGACACGGCCGCCCCTCCATCACGAACCATGGTAGCCGACTCCATTTGCCATCCGTCTTTTAATATCATTTTGTAATGTTCACTGCTTTGCGCAAAAACATTCGCTATCGTGAGCAACGATATGAGGAGGAAGCTGATCTTTTTCATATGGTTTTACTTGAAGAATGATCGAATCGAAGCTTTCACAAATGTATTGCAGAGTAAATCAGGAAATTATTTAAGCCGGTATTTTAATTACCTGATATTATCGTATCTGTTCCATTTGGTACTGCCTGATAGAGCACATAATTACCCTTCTCATCATGTAACAAATCAATTGTTTTCGTGTCCGCTCCCTGACTCACGGAAACTTTACTCCAGTTTTTGGGGACATAAGTCTTGAGAGTTAGCGGCAGATCATACATGGATTTATCGAGTGAACAGGTGAGGGATATTGTGGTCTTCCCGTCTTTCTGAGTTGCATTTATGGTAGCGGCTTCACGTTCACGCATATATTTAGTGGCATCGCCAAAAGTCGCGATCCAGAGTTTGTCTTCCCTGTCTTTGATATATTTAAAATACTCTTCGAGTTTCGGGATAGGCGTCCATTCCCAACCCAGACTGTCGATACCATGAAACACAAGCACCAGCCACATGTCTTTATTGGCGTAAGTGCTATCCACCCAGGATTTCATCAATGGCAAAGGTGTTTTGTGTAATGGACCCCGTTGCCATTGCACATAATCTTTATCAGTGGGGTGGGGAAGTTCTTTACTCGCACGATCAATCTCTTTCAAATAAGGTTCAGGCATACGATTGCGAAGGGCGGGATAAATAGTATACGCGATCTTCATCACGCGCTCGTCTTCATAACCATATGGCACTTCAGTAGAGAAAGTATATTTATCACCCAGCTGATTTTTAATTTCTTCCTTACTCTTCTCGAGTTCATAACGAATATTCGCTTCATCCAAACCAGGCATCGTAGCGTGTGTGATGGAATGACTAGCAATTTCATAACCCTCAGCCGCATCTTTTCTGAAATCATCCCAACTGGAACCCATAGCTTCCTTGTATTCCGGGCATGGTTCGTAACCAGGTTTAAAATCTCCGTTGCGCACTTTGACGTAGAGAGTATCCATCAGATGATAAGCCTGTGGTTTTTTTCCGGAGGAATACAACCCGCCGGCACGCGTGTGATAAGAGATGGTACCCATATAACCGAGATATCCCGCCGCAGAGCAGCGTTCCAGGAAATTGCTTTCATCAGTTGGGATGGTGGCCGATTCCTTGATGATAACTTCAACAGGACGGCCCACAAATTTACCCTGGTAAGTAGAACCGGTAATCGGACCCGTGATCACAAAAAAAGTAGCAGGCATTTTCAATCGCTCCATAACTGGCAGTGCACGGGTAAACTGGTGCCTGGAAGCATCGTCGTAGGTGATGGACACCGCACCGTTTTTGCCGTACTGCCATTTGGTAATCGTGGTGTTGCCTGTTTGCGCGAGACAAAGTTTGGAAGACAGACTCAGCGCTATAAATGATACCAGTAGTTTGGGATAGTTTAATAAATGCAGGTTCATATGGACCATGAATTTATCGAAAATCGGAAAGAACCGGTGATATATTTGACATTTGCAGTTTCCCTCCTTCAGCGTATAGCATAAAATAGGTGTAGGGCAGATTTTGTATATTTAATTACCACCACGAGGTGAAATTAAGTGTGCATGGAACGCAGAATATTGACAATGTTATTTTTTTTGTTTGTTTTATTCGGCAAAGCCCAGGACCCCCAATATCTGGAATTGCTGAACAAAAATATAAATGATGCCCTAACCGATTCCGCGAGAATATCTGCATACGGTAAACTGGCAGATTATTATTCTCTTTTTAAATTAAATGCAAAGTCCGACAGTGTTTTGCAAAAAGCTTTTTCCATTGCTCAGATGTCCGACGACAAAGAACTTGTACTGACCAGCCTTTTCAGCAATGATGTTGTAACGATTGGTTCATGGAACAGCAAAGAAACTTTTGAAAAGCTCCTAACATCTGTTTCCAAAGGACTGGAATATGCGCAGGAGTTAAAGAGAAATGATTATATAGCCATTGCTTACATAAGACTGGCGGGTATTAACCGAAAACGCGGTCAATATGATAAAGCCATGCAACAAGCAACTCTGGCTTTTACAGCTTTAAATTCCACAGAAGCAGATTCGATAAAATGCGTATTATTTAATGAACTTGGTGACATTTTTATGGCGAAGGGAGACGCCATTTCCTCTTATAAAAATTATGCAAATGCATTTGAAATTGCTTATAAGTTAAAGAACATTCCACTCCAATCGGAAATTTATCATCATTTTTCAGAGTTATACAAGTCCCTCGGTAATGAGAACACAGCTGGAGATAATTTGATGGAAAGTATGAAGTTGAACAAAAGCAACCATTACAATAAAGGATTGCTCAAGGACTATCTTGACCTGGCAAGGCTTACCAGTGATTCCCAGTATATCAACAAAACTGCGTTGCTTGCTGATGAGCTCAAATCCGAGCGATACAAAGAGTATGCAAAAAGACTGATGTTTACCTGGTTTATGATACAGGGTCAAAACAGTACTGAAACCCTGGAATATTTTTTTAAGAATCCAACAGTCGGCCAATATTACAAGAATCAAGGGAATGATAATTATTATTGGAATTTGGGAAATATATATCTGTACGGTGAAAATTATGATTCGGCGCTTTACTATTATAAATTGGCCGAAACAGAATTGAATAAAAACTATGATAACGGTATAAGACTTGGTATTTACTCAAGTCTTGCTAACACTTACTTTCAGAATCACAATAATTCCGAGGCGATCAATTATTATGAAAAATCTTTTCAGATCTGTAAAGAAATGAATTCGTTGGTATCCCTTCCGGGCATTAGTTCCAGTTTAAGCAGCTTATATGCGGAGCAGGGGAATTACAAACTGGCTTACTACTATGATAAACAGGCCGATTCATCCAATGCCGTCATCAATGAAAATTCAGCGAAAGATAAATTGGCATTGCTGCAGGTTGATCTGGAAAATAAAAAACGCGAGAACGACCTGTTGGACATTGAAGCGAAAAAACACAGACTCTATGACCTGCAGATTATTGCCATAACCATACTGCTGGCGAGTATTTTTGTGATGATGCTTTTGATGGGTATGTTCAAAGTATCAAGAACTACCATAAAAATGCTCGGATATTTCGCATTTATTTCTTTATTTGAATTTATTATTCTTTTAATAGATCCATTTATTATCAGGATAACGGATGATGAACCACTGAAGATCTGGGTTATAAAAATCATCATCATTGCCTTGCTGGTTCCTTTCCAGCATTTCATGGAACATCACCTCATTCAATACTTGTCAAGCCGGAAATTATTAGAAGCCAGGTCGAGATTTTCCTGGAAAAAATTATGGCTCCCTAAAAAGAAGACAGGAGAAGATGACAAGAATAATATGGAAGAAGACACAGCCGTTTTATAACGGCGAAATGATCATGGGATTCCGCAATCGCCTGTCGTTGGGGGAGGGCATATATGATTACTTGGGGCGGGTACATAACCCAGCGCCTTCGGGCAAATGTGAGGATACATAGCATCAAGATTATAATAACGAAATGTGTCCGCCGGATTGTCATCTGCTTTTACGATAATAAATTTAGAATCTTCATTAGTACTATCGTAAGAAGCAGAAATAAACATAACCATTTTGGGTGATAGTTTGGACAAGCAGGACAGTTCCTTATTAGTAAGTCGCATCACTCGATTAACCCAATCGGGATGGGATTTTATCATGGCATCATAATTCTGTGAGTATATGGAAACTGAGTCGCGGTGAATCTCCTTAGCTTCATTGGTGCACTCATTACAACCATATATAAAAATTAATAAGAGAAGCAAAATAGAAAAGGAGACCCATGAAAATGAAATTGGCTTTTTCATATAGTTATTTTTTATGGAGAAAAAGAAGAGGAGGGTATTTTTAAAAGAACCAATAAGGAATTTAAGCTATTTCTCATTTCTTACCAAATACAGTCTGGTTGGTAGTGTCTCAGTTTGAAAATTATAGCAATATCCTAAAATGCAACATGAAAGGTCCCGTTTGTTACTTTTTTAACTGCAGTACCAAAATATACTGTTCCCGAAAAAGTGCCCGAGATTGATTGGTTATTGATGGCTGTAATGGTACACGTGAAAGGGGTTGAGTTTGTTGCATTCATTACTCCATTACTTATAAATTGTGAACCAGATTGTTGCAGGAAAAGGTTTGCTTCATTGGTATTAAAATAACCGACGGTATAGTTATTGGCCGAATCTGGAAGTTCATTTGGGTTATCCGTAGGGCTGTAATTTGCCGTATCTGTATATATGCCGACAGTTATATTGGTATTGTTATTATCTCTAAGCAACTGAAATAATATATTTATCCCATCTGCATTGGCGGCGTTGCTTGTATATCCAAATACATTCATGGTCGCGTAGTTTTGATTCAACGCTCCCGTATAATTGGTGTAAGAGACATTTATACCATCAATGGTAGCTTTCACGTAATAGTTCGACGAAGTATTTGAGTTTGAAGAGTTGGACGATTTTGAACAGGCCGTGACACCCATTGCAGCTATCATGGCAAGCAAAGTAGTGGTTTTCATTTAGCTGAAGTTTAGATAATAAAAAAGAGGAGATTACTAAATGCTGCAACGTGGCTTTTCAAAATAGATTGTGTTCTTCTGCTATTAAATTTTGGTTGCCATTCTTCAGATAAAATCTGAAACATAAAATTCTTAGGAAATCATTTTATATTCCGTTTAACTACCTGATTTAGAGCTCTTGTTGCCACGTCATAATCAGTGCACTGGTGTTGTCGATCTTTTGCGATTAATTATTGAAGGCGTAAAACATAACCGCCAAATGTACCTGCCCAGCCTGTATTCATATCCAGCATATGGAGACCGGAAAAATGATCGTTGGCGAGTTTACAACTCAGTGACCATGATGATCCGCCGTTGGTGGTTTTATATATTGCCGAATCCGCAAGGCAGTAACCATTATTCACATCAAAAAAATGAGGTATGATGTAATCTTTTCCGCCGGTCGGGAGACTAAGAGTCCAGGAGATTCCTCCGTCCGTCGTTTTAGCCAATCCATTTGGTGAGGCTGAGTAACCATTCATTGAATCTAAAAACTGCATTTTTACGAATTCCGTATTATTAACGGGAAACGCACCCGCGGAAACTTTCTGCCAGGTTATACCTCCGTCCGTGGTTTTATTGAAGGATTGGTATCCCATATAAAAACCCTTCAGGCTGTCGAGAAAATAGAAGCAATTAATATTATCAAATTGAATGTTTAACAGGTACTTCCAGCTGATGCCAGCATCGGAAGTCTTGTAAATCCCAGTTTTCCGGTCAAAAAGAAATCCGGTATTTGCTGTTATAAATTGTAAGTCCCATCCGTTGGTGGACGGGAGCGATCTAAATGACCAGGTGGCACCGTCATCGTTGGTCACACCCATTTGTCTATTACCCTGAACAAATCCGTTCTGGTCGTCCACGAATTGGAAATTGAAAATAAGTGGGAACGTTGTATTCGCAACCGGCGTCCACGTAACACCGTTATCGGTGGAAGTAAAGAGGGATGTATTATTTGTGATAAATCCGGTTTTATTTGTAGTGAACCAGATATCATCAATGCCACCGGTTACCGTTGTATCCGACTTGATCCAACTGCCCAGAGAATCCGTCGGAGTAACCGGCGGTGGCACTGTCGTTGTAGGCGGAGCAGCGGTCTTAGTGCATGCTATGCATAGCGAAACAAAAGATATAAATAAAATTTTCTTCATGGCAGGGTTTAGTATTTCAAAAATCAAACTCCACAATCAACGGCGTGTAATCGCTGTATATTGTCCATTTTTTATATTTCCCAATTTCAACAGATGTTTGAAATTAATATTCACAAATAAACTAAGGGTACAACAAAAAATATCAAACTGGGTAACAATATCTAAGTATAAACCCCTATATACAATTTGGCGCCTTTTATATATATTGATGCCAGATCATATCTTTTAACCCCTCTCGAATTTATCATGAAACAGTTCATTTCCCTGTTTGCTTTGTCCATCCTATCCTATGCAGCATTTTCACAAAGCTTTGAAGGAGAAATTATTTATCACAATACATACAAAAGCAAACTTCTCAATGTAGATGATGAGAGATACTCTTCTATGCTTGGTGATACGTTGGATTATTTCATTAAGGACGGGTTCTACAAATCAGTTAGGAACGGAAAAATGCTACAGTGGCAAATCTATATTCCAGTTGAAAACAAACTATATACGAAGATGGCAAATAAAGAAGAGGCATTATGGATTGACGCAACCACAAACCCTGACCAGGTAAAACGTGCGGTCTTCAAAAAAGGTGCAATAAAAATTTTAGGATATACATGCGATGAACTGATCCTGCATTGCAAAAGCGGGACGCAAAAATATTACTTCAATTCAAATCTTGGGATAGATTCGAATGCATTCGTAAACCATAAATATGGTAACTGGTATTCGTATGTTTCAAAATCAAATGCAGTCCCATTAAAAATAGAAATCGACAACATCCAGTATACAATGACTTGTACAGCCATCGAGGTTAAACCCCGGAAATTGGATAACAGTGTATTTCAATTGCCAGCAGGGCTATCCACTGATAAAAGTTTGTACTAAAGGTCGCAAAATGTGACCTTAGAAATTATAGTCTAATTAGACTGTCCCCTATTATTTCTAAAATCCAATCCTTTCTCTTGCATCCCATTTTTTCTGAGCGGCATCTTCATCCAGCAAGTTTTCTATGGCGTCGTAAATCTGATTCAATTGACTATCATGCGCTTCAAGTGCATTTTTAATTTCTTTAAACTGGGTTCTTAAGTCCATTTCCGCTTAACTGCCTGATTTAGAACTCTGGTGGCAACTTCATAGAATTCAGAGATATCAAAGTCCAGCATAATCCTTCCACCCCTTACTTCATAAATTCTATTCTGAATGCTTCTGACTATAACCATTTGACTCAAAAATATTAGACTAAATATAAGTCAACATGAATCCTGGGTCAGGGTGTTTCACCCTTTTAAACATGTTTTTTCACCCAAATGAATTGGGATAAGATGTTTTTCACGAGCTAGATGTGGTAGAAAACTAGCCAAAGATCACAATTTGTGATCTTTGAGAGGTTCAAGTTTTGAGGTCACAATTTGTGATCTCAAAATAAACTCTTCAATCCTGCTTTCATCAAATCCCAAACTCCACGATCAACGGTGTGTGATCACTGTATTTTGTCCATTTTTTATATTTCCCAATTTCAACGGAGGAAAGTTTATTGCAAAAGACAGAAGACATGAAACAATAATCAAGGTGACAGGGCTTATCCTTGTGACGATACATGTATTGAGTCGGATGCTTTTTATCCCAGATAGTATTGCTGTTAAAATCTCCCGCCAAAATTACCGGCTTTTCCGAAAGCAAACTACTGTAATGATTAACTGCTTTCCAGGTTTGTGTTAGATAATGACCGTCGGGGTTTGCAGGATTATTAGCCCAGACAGCGAACAGATTGCAGAACTTCTTTTTGGGTATTAAATATTTTGGTTAAATTGTAAAGCGATTATTACTCCACATGCTGTTGACCAACAGTTTTGAAACATCACAGAAAAATCTGATGTATCCGGGAAAAGTTCTTTTGCGAGATTTTAAGCAGGCCGACATATTTAATCGCAAAGACATTAAGTACTTCGCTTATGAAAAAGAATTATTTTTTTCTGCTTATTCTTTTCAGTATGCACATTTATTCCTGTAAAAAAAATACAGTCGACAATTCCAATCTCCAAACCGGGCCAACAGTATATGCAGCAGGTTATGAATATGGTGATGCTGTGTACTGGAAAAACGACAGCGCAGTATACTTAACCGGCGGTAATCTTATAACTGGTATTTCTGTTTCAGGGAATGATGTATATGTAGCTGGTACGATCAATAATTATGCTGTATACTGGAAAAATGACAGTCTGGTAAGGCTTACGGATGGATCTAACTTTGCGCTGGCAAATTCCATCTTTGCTACCGGGAATGATGTTTACGTAGCCGGTTTTGAAAGCAATGGAACGATCAATGTGGCAAAGTACTGGAAAAACGGTAATGCTGTAATTCTCCCTTATAATTACGAATCAGCTGCCTATTCCGTTTTTGTTTCTGGAAATGATATATACGTATCCGGAGAAGAGGGCTACCCGTTATATTGGAAAAACGGTAGTCGGGTAATTCTTGACGATAGCCTGACAAGTGGAATAGCGACAGCCATTTTTGTTTCAGGAAATGATGTGCATGTGGCAGGTTATGAATATCATGTGAGTTATAGCAGCGCGGTATACTGGAAAAATGGCAATCGTACAATTCTTTCAGATAGTTCGCGCGATGCAAATGCCACAGCCATTTATGTTTCCGGAACGGATGTGTATGTAGCAGGTTTCGAAAGTAATGGAACACACGATGTAGCGAAATACTGGAAAAATGGAATATCTGTTAGTCTCTCAGATGGTTCCCAGGATGCTATTGCCCGCTCCATTTTTGTTTCCGGAAATGATGTATTTGTAGCCGGAACAACAAATAATAATGGTCCGGCTGCAGCCCAATACTGGAAAAACGGGAAACCTGTATTGTTAAGTTCAGTCTCCAGTAATTCATCCACTTCATCCATATTTGTAAAGTAGATTCCGATTCTACTGGCCGACTTGTTTTAAATCCTGATTCCATTAGGATAATTAAATTCATCAAAAACCAAACTCCACAATCAACGGTGTGTGATCACTATATTTTGTCCATTTTCTATATTTCCCAATCTCAACGGAGGAAAGTTTGTCGCAAAAGACAGACGACATAAAACAATAATCGAGATGATAAGGTTTGTCCTGATGACGGTACATATATTGGGTTGGATGTTTTTCCTTACCCTGTATCTGTTTGTGATATTTATGATAAGTACTATGAATATCCTTCGCTCCTAAAAACTTCACAATGCCTGAGTGATCGGTTCGTGGATGTTTTTTATCCCAGATGGTATTGCTGTTAAAATCACCGATCAAAATTGCCGGTTTGTTTGAAAGAAGATCGTCGTAATGATTGATAGCTTTCCAGGTCTGGGTTACATAATGACCGTCTGGGTCTGCAGGATTATTTGCCCAGACTGCAAACAGATTAAAATCAAATGGGCCACCCGTGACTGCTATAGGAACAATCATCCTGAAGTTTTCGTTGTGAACATCCAGCACTTTAAACCTGAAATCACAAAATGAAAAAACGCCAAGTCCCTTATGCTGATTTTTACCAAACCAGAGTTTGTCTGTTGGCTGTCTGAATTTTTTTGGAAATATTATTTTGTCAGGGTGTTCACATTCAGGAACTACAAGAATATCCGGCGAATGTGCCAGAATGATTTTGGCTTTGTTTCTGAAAGCCATATTGCAATTCCAGGTAATGATTTTCATATTCACACTAAATGTCTATAATTTCAAAAAGTCAATGGCTTCCTTAATTGGGGAAATAT
>CAVWRD010000011.1:0-1720000 GCA_963757315.1 uncultured Bacteroidota bacterium
ATGATTATAACAACTAAGAACGGAACGAATGCAGCGCAATTGGATGATCGCATTGCATTGATTTCACCAACCGATAAAGCAACCGGCAGACGATACGTAAAATGGCTGAACAAAATAATTATCCATCGCCAGAAAAATTAATGGAATCAAATGAACTTGTATCAGTAACCCAGGCGCGCGCGCTTATAGCGGCGTCTGTATCCCGCATACAGCCGGCGGTTCGTGACTTATCGAAATCATTGGGGCTTGTTATAGCTGAAGATATATTTTCACCACTGGATCTCCCGGCTTTCGATCAGTCTTCCATGGATGGCTATGCTGTGTATGCTGAAGATATCAAAAGGCCGTTGGTTGTGCAGGGAGTCATAGCTGCCGGTCATGCACAACCGGAAATATTACAAAGAAATCATGCCATGCGCATTTTTACCGGCGCACCTCTTCCCGACGGAGCGGATACTATTGTGATGCAGGAAAAAGTAACCGTCCATTCATCAGGTATTCAGGTCACGGATACGGAAATTGAAAAGGGAACACATGTGAGGAAACGCGGATCAGAACTGAAAAAAGACGAACTCGTACTGAGGAAAGGAACCGTGATAACCGCGCCGGTTGTTGGTTTGTTAGCGAGTCTTGGTATTAAGTCCCTGCGTGTTTATCCCCGTCTTACTATTCGCATCATTGCGACTGGCAATGAATTGCAGATTCCCGGCCAGCCCTTAGAGGCAGGTCAGGTATATGAATCCAATGTTTTCTTCCTGAAGGCGGCACTTAAACCCTTTGCTGAAAATTTAGGGACTGTTTTGTATGTTCAGGATAATCTGGAAATAATAGAGCACGCTTTATCGACTGCCATACGTAACAGCGATCTGGTTATACTCACCGGCGGCGTCAGCGTGGGAGATTACGATTTTGTGCGACAAGCGGCTGATCGTATTGGTGTTCATTGCAAATTTCACCGGGTAAAACAGAAACCCGGCAAACCTTTATATTTTGGCACAAAAGAAAATACCATCATCTTTGGTCTGCCAGGAAATCCGGCATCCGTGGTCAGTTGCTTTTACGAATATGTGCTGCCCGCTGTGCGTTACATGCTGCACCTGCCACAGGAGGAACTGGTCTCCGGCACACTGAAAAATGATTTTACAAAAGTGAAAGGGTTGACACAGTTTCTGAAAGCATTTATTGAAAACGATGAAGTGGATATTCTGGAAGCGCAGGAATCTTATCGCCTGCGATCCTTTTCCGTTGCGAATTGTCTGGTTGCCCTGGATGAAAAAAGACTTAGTTATGATAAAGGAGAAACCGTAATGGTGCGGATGTTTCCTAAATAAAATTGAATGGCGACTTCTCTTCTGCTGTTTTATATTTTGCTTTTTGTAATTGCATTCCTCTATGCTTCTGTCGGGCATGGTGGCGCCAGTGGCTACCTGGCATTGATGGCGCTGTTTAATTTCAGTCCGGCAGTGATGAAACCCACTGCTCTAATGCTGAATCTTTTTGTTTCCATGGTATCGTTTATTCAGTTTTACAGGGGAAGATATTTCAAATGGAAATTATTTCTGCCCCTGGTAGTCCTTTCTATTCCGATGGCTTTTCTCGGAGGAAGAGTGGCCATCCAGGATCCCGTTTATAAAACGATGCTTGGCCTTTTTCTAATTATACCTATCTGTCGTTTTCTGTTTTTCAAAAATACCGATCCGAAAGACATGAAGCCTGCCAATCTATATCTGTCATTGCTCATCGGCGCGGTAATCGGTTTTCTGTCTGGCATGATCGGTATAGGCGGCGGTATTATACTCTCACCGATTCTCCTTTTACTGAAATGGACGAATCAGAAACAAACGGCTGCCATCAGTGCTTTATTTATTTTTGTAAACTCAGTGGCGGGACTGGCGGGACAGTTTACCAAGGGCATTCAGTTCAGTACGGAAATGCTGGGATATGTGGGTGTTGCATTTGCAGGAGGTTTATGTGGTGCCTATATGGGGTCCCTTAAATTTCCGCAAGCGGTACTTAAAAACCTGCTGGCTTTTGTTTTAATGATCGCAGCCTGGAAATTATTATGGCAGTAAAAATTCAACTATTCGGACAGTTAAAACAAATTGCCGGTGCTGCGGAGTTAACGACTGATGCAGCAGATACGGATGAACTGGCCAGGGAAATGGTTAATCGTTTTCCGGTACTTAAAAAACTGCCTTACCTGATAGCCGTCGATAGAAATGTTATACAAGGAAATACTTCCATCAAGGCAGGACAGGAACTGGCACTACTTCCACCTTATTCCGGAGGATAAAAATGGACTTAAAAATAAAAAACATATTTGTGAAGGGTGCTATTTCTCCGGTTTTCATCGGAGAAAAAATCGCTGCGCACCAGTCAAAAACGGGAATCGGTGGGCATAATATTTTCCTTGGCCAGGTGAGGGCTGATGTTGTTCAGAATAAAAAAGTAATTGCCGTTGATTATACCAGCTATGAACAAATGGCATTGGAGCAAATGACGGCGATCCGGGAAGCAATGATTGAAAAATATTCACTCAGTTGCATGCATGTTTATCATTCTCTCGGAGAAATAAAAACCGGTGAAATCTGTTTGTTCGTTTTTACTTCTGCTCCGCACCGCAAAGCTGCGATAGATGCCTGCACTGAAACTGTGGAACGACTTAAAGCTGAGCTGCCCATTTGGGGCAAGGAAATTTTTGAAGACGACAGCTATCAATGGAAAATCAACCAGCCTGCATGAAAGATATTTTGTTTAAGACATCCACATTACGAAAAGCCATAGCCACCGCTATTGTACAACTTTCCGATAAGGAAACCATGGCAGCAGTATTAAATAAAACGGTTCCCAAAGGAGATGTGTTTGAATTTTCCAGGGCAGCCGGTTTACTGGCCATCAAAAAAACATCGGATGTTATTCCCGATTGTCATCCCATTCCAATTGAGTTTGCTGCGATCAGTTATAAAACGGAAAACCTGACAATTTATATTTCGGTTGAAGTGCAGACGATCTATAAAACGGGAGTGGAGGTGGAAGCCATGCACGGCGCTTCGATCGTGGCGCTGACGATATACGATATGCTGAAACCGCTTGACAAAGGAATTGAAATCGCTTCTATAAAACTGGAGAAAAAATCAGGGGGTAAAAGCGATAACAGAAAAAAACAAACCGATTCGATTCGTTGTGCGATTATTGTTTGTTCAGACAGCATCTCAAAAGGAAACGCGGAAGATCAGTCGGGAAAAGTAATTATTGAAAAATTAAAAGAATACGGAATAGTAAATACATACTATGAAGTGGTGCCCGACGATTTTCATTTGATTCAGCAGGAAGCGATCAAATACAGTGGTCAGGGTTATGAATTGATTTTGTTTACCGGTGGGACCGGGTTATCGCCGAAAGATCTTACACCCGATGCGATTGCACCGCTCATCGAAACGCAGATACCGGGTATCATGGAAGCCGCCCGGCATTACGGACAGGAACGTACGCCCTATGCCATGTTATCCCGTGGTGTTGCGGGTTTTATAAAAAACAGTCTTGTCATTACCATTCCCGGATCTGTCTCCGGCGCCATCGACACTTTAAATGCCGTCTTTCCCCAGGTACTTCATTTGTTTGCTGTGCGCGCGGGCGACAGACATGATACAGACCGAAAGCCATCAGATAGATAACTTCGATCGCTTTCTGTCATAAATAAGTCATGTTAATAGTGATGGCCATATTATTTCCGGAAAATATAAATTTCGCATCGCGATAATGTGGAGGACCCATATGGCCCCTTGCATCGTTGGATGCACCTACTCCTTCTTTTGGAATTCCGAAAAAATTGGTGTCCAGCTTTCCGTTTTTATTTTCATCGTGGAAGACCGAGATGGCATATTCTCCGGGTGGCAATGATTCAAATACGATTACCGCTTTTTTATTTTGAATCGGAGCATTTAATAATTTAACGGCTTTATCCGGTGACTTTGGAAATGCTCCTTCCTTATTATAGAGCGCGACCATTACCTGGCCGTCGCTATTTTTAAATTGCAGGATGGTTACGGTCAGTGAACCATTATAAGTTCCAACCAATGAAAGAATATATAATAAAATGGGCATGCTATTTCGATTAAAATATCAGAACTGATATAAATATAGTATTTCGAAAGGGGAAAAAATATTGAAAGAATACTGTGAGCAATTCAGCTTAGTGCCTGAAATTCTTTTCCAGTTCCTGCGAAACAAACTGAATCGGAGATGGGTAATTCTTGCAAACATTTTAGTTGAGAATAAAATTAAAGTAACTTCGATAGCAAGAATGGCAACAAATATTTCAAAAATAACTATCAATGCGACGGCTCAAAAGGTTTGGACCACATTGACTAAACCCGAATTTGTAAAACTGTGGCAATATGGCAGCGACTTACAGACCAGCTGGGAAGTCGGTAGTAAAATAAAATTCACAACAGCATGGGAAGGAAAAATATTTGAACAATGGGGTACTGTTTTAGAGTTTACCCCAACTAAAAAATTGAGCTACAATTTGTTTGCACCTAGGCCGAATCTTGAGGACATTCCCCAAAACTATTTTGTGATGATATATAATCTGACTGAAGGTAACGGTCAGACAAAACTTGAAATTATACAAGAAGACAACAGACCAAATTCCGTACAGGAAGACGAGCAAGGTGAGGAAAATCCTGTTTTGAAAATGCTGAAAGATATAGCTGAAACAAGATAAAACAAACCATTGCTAATTTCCCACAAACCCATTGGAATGGAAATAAAGCCGCCGGTCTTGACCTTGGTAAAATCTATAACCGCTGGCAATTGCCGGTTAATCAGTAACTTTGCAGTTAAAGGAATTATTGAATGTTCTCCAGTAGCCGACACCTTAAAAATCTTACCAGGGCCTGCCTGATCCTGGTATATTTGTCGTTTTCTCTGGTGCAGTTTAATGTCCATTTTGGAAGGATCCCTACGGTATCTTATTTTACCGGTGACTTCATTTCGCAGCAATCAGACAACTCTCATTCAGTTTTAACGAAAGGAAATCACAAAGATTCCAGGCATGAAGGTTTCAGACTAAATAAAAGATTTCACCCTTCCTATCTGTTTACAACACCGGATGGTTTGCAGGATTTGGTTAATTACAGTTTCAACATCCGGGTAACACTGTTGAATGAAACACAACCCCTGACAAACTACTCGTTCAATGCTCCATCTCTCAGGGGGCCGCCGGCAATTGTTTAATGATTCATTAAACAATTTTTTCATCTAATTACTTCACATGTGCATTTTCCCGAGAGGGATGCGGATCGTTTATACAACCCTTATTTTTCTGATAAATTCCGCTTCCGTTTTTTCGCAAAAACAATTTCTTACATTGTCTGCGCTGAATGATAGTGCGGATCATTACCTGCCGCGAATTTTACAAAAGAGAGCATTGGTAAACAGCTCTTCCGCTGCCATTACAGAAACGCGGCATCAGTTCCTGCCTGCTGTGCGTTTTAATGACCAGGTTAACATCGGTTCGGATAATTCCGTGGCAGGTAGTTATTTCCCTTACAGTATCGTACCATCCACTTCGTCGGGTGTGCGTGCTGCCAACGATTACCAGGCAGCTTCGGGAAATATTGCGATGTTATATGGAGAGTATGACCTGATCGATTTCGGTTACAAAAAGGCCAGTGTCGATTATGCTAAATCGGGCGAGGCGCTCTCTGAGTCGGATCTACAGCGAGAAATGTATATCCTGCATGGCCGGATATGCAGATCCTATTTCAATCTAATGATCAGCGAGGCGCGTATGGCGGTCGAAAGAGAAACAGTGAAACGGTATGACACGATTTTCAGCGTCATCAATGCGCTCACAACAAGCGGCATTAAACCCGGCTCCGATTCTTCTCTTGCAAAAGCAGAATTGTCCAAAAGCCGGATCACTTACAACCAGCTCAACGAGCAGTCCAGAAATTACAGGGAAGAAATTTCTTATCTGACCGGTGTATCGCCGGATTTGATATTGCCGGATACCATTATGATGGCTATCGGCAAAAGAAAAAATATTCCAAATGTAAATTCCGACACTTCCGTGAATCCGCTGATTGATTATTATGCCAGCCTGAGCAAACTCTATATTTCAAATGAGCATCTTCTTTCCAAAAGTTATTTGCCAAAAATATTTCTGACGGCTGCTTCCTGGGCCCGGGGTTCGAGCATCGTGTACAATGACGAGTATAAACCTATTTCCGATGGTTTCGGATATCAACGTTACAACTATATGGCGGGCGTAGCCTTTCAATACGATTTGTTCAATGGCGTTCACAAAAAAGACCGTTTGAAAACTTTCGGCTTTGAAAAAGATGCCGCTGACCTGGAACTCAGGCAACAGCAGGTTAGTCTGGCATCCGCTGCACGCCAGGCGCAAAACAGTATTGATATCGCCGAAAAGAATCTGCTCGAATTACCTATTCAATACCAGGCGGCGGTGGATACTTACAATCAGAAAATCGCACAATACAAAGCGGGTATCATTACTTTAATTGATCTGACGAATGCGGCTTTTGTACTCGACCGTTCACTCAACGATTATGCGGAGACAACAGGCAACTGGTATCTCGCCCAGCTTGATAAAGCGCTGGCTACCGGGCAGCTTGCAGGATTTATTCAATCTATTCAATAACTCAGTTTAATCTCATCGATATGGTACGTTCCGCGTTAAGAAGGCCCATCACCATTCTGGTGTTTTTCCTGGCCATTCTTCTTTTTTCCGTGATGGCAATCCGAACGATCCCCATCGACATTTTTCCAAAACTCAATTCTCCAACCATCTATGTGATAGAACAATACGGCGGAATGTCGGCAGAACAAATGGAAGGATTTTTTGCCACGCGCATGCAGGATCAGTTTCTCTATATAAATGGAATTAAAAACGTAGAGAGTAAGAATATCCAGGGGCTTTCACTAATAAAACTTAGTTTTTATGAATCTACTGATATGGCTGAAGCCTCAGCCCAGGTAGCACTCCAGGTGAACCGTTCCTCGGCATTTTTTCCACCAGGCGCCCTGCCTCCACAGGTAATCCGTTTTGACGCATCATCATTACCTGTGGGCGAATTGGTATTCAGCAGCAAAACCAGATCACTTAAGGAAATATTTGATCTGGCCCTTACACGCGTGAGGCCTCTTTTTGCAACCGTACCGGGAATGTCATCTGCTCCACCATTTGGTTCGAACGCCAGAACGGTGGTGATCAATGTAACGCCTGAAAAATTAAAAGCCTATAATTTGTCGGCCGATGAAGTGGTGGATGCGCTTATAAAAAATAATTCTATATCTCCGGCCGGTAATCTGAGAGTGGATTCAACCATGTTTATTACGACCATCAATTCACTGGAATCCACCGTGGAAAAATTTGAAGATATTCCTATTAAGAGTAATGGCAGCAGTAATGTTTTCATTCGCGATATCGGATCCGTATCTGATGGCGCTGATATTACCGTCGACTATGCCCTGGTAAATGGAAAGCGTTCTGTATATATTCCCGTCGTTAAAACTGCCGATGCCTCTACCTGGGATGTAGTACAAACGCTTCGCAGTAAACTGCCCGAAATGAAAAGTCTTTTACCTGATGACGTAAATATCAGTTACGAATTTGATCAGTCCGTATTCGTAATCAATTCGGCGAAGAGTCTGATGACCGAAGGCATACTGGGTGCCATTCTTACAGGACTGATGGTTCTTTTATTTCTGCGCGACTGGCGAAGCAGCCTTGTGGTGATCATTACTATTCCTATTGCGGTGATGGGTGCGGTGTTCTTTTTAAAACTCGCGGGACAAACCGTCAATATCATGACGCTGAGCGGCCTCGCGCTGGCAATCGGTATCCTCGTGGATCAGGCCACAGTGACGATTGAAAATATTCACCAGCACCTCGAGATGGGTAAGCCTAAAAAGCAGGCAATTGAAGATGCGTGCAAAGAAATTTCCTTTCCACTGGTACTGATCCTGCTTTGCATCCTCGCGGTTTTCGCTCCCGCATTTATTATGAGCGGCGTGCCGAAAGCGATGTTCCTTCCGCTTTCACTCTCCATTGCATTTGCGATGGTGATTTCATTTTTTGCTGCACAAACCCTGGTGCCTGTGATTTCTGTCTGGCTGCTCAAGGCAGAAAAATTCCAGTATCATCAATCGGGCTTACACGCGCATGCGGGCCTCGCATTGGATGAAACTGAAATTGCAGAAGTGAATACGCATGCCTTGCAGGAACAACATCATAAAGAAGACAACAGTCTTTTTCAGAGAATGAAAAATGGACTTGGCAAAAGATTGCAACGTTGGATGCCTTTCCGAAAGTTGATTGTCTGCGTTTATCTGCTTGTTATTGTTGGAGCTGCAGGATTTTGCTTTCTGTTTATAGGCAAAGATCTTCTTCCAAAGACCAATAACGGTCAACTGCAACTGAGGTTGCGGGAACCACAGGGCACGCGGCTTGAAGT
This sequence comes from uncultured Bacteroidota bacterium, assembly GCA_963757315.1. Classification (GTDB taxonomy): domain Bacteria; phylum Bacteroidota; class Bacteroidia; order Chitinophagales; family Chitinophagaceae; genus Puia. The sequence continues at coordinate 8,484 of CAVWRD010000011.1, forward strand.
AACTGAACGGCTCACTAAAGATGTTTTGTCGATCATCGATTCCATTGTGGATCATCATGTGGCTATTTCTTCTTCCTATGTGGGTATCGTGCCCAGCAGTTTCGGCGCGAGCAATCTATATGTATTTAACAGCGGTACCCATGAAGCCGTTATTCAGATAAATCTGGATGAAGAATACAAAGTGAAGATGGAAGAGCTGAAAGAAACGATTCGCAAAAGACTTTTTATTCTTTATCCTGATCTCCTGACTTCTTTTGAACCCATTGAGCTCACGGAAAAAATCATGGCACAGGGCGCATCCACACCTATTGAAGTACGTGTGGCCGGGAAAAATATGGAAGACATTAAGAACTATGCGACGGCGCTTATGAAAAAACTGAAAGAAATAGATTTTCTCAGGGATATTCAGATTCCGCAGCCGCTCAATATGCCAACCCTGCAAATTCATATCGACAGAAGCCGGCTTGCATTGATGGGACTATCGCCCGACAATATAGCAAAGAGTATAACCGATGTTACTTCTTCCAGTCGTTTTACCAATAAGAATCTGTGGCTCGATACAAAGAACGCGTATACTTATCAGACCCAGCTTGAAGTTCCTGAGTACAATATGAATTCCATAGAACAGTTAGAATCGGTGCCCGTGGTAAAAGGACAGATGCGACCCGTATTATCCGATATTGCGGATGTTACAACTGATAGTCTGCCTGGTGAATATGACCGCAGCGGTCCGCGCAGGTTCGTGACCGTTAGTGCAAACATTTATCATAAAGACCTGGGTGCGGCTACGGTGGCTGTTCAAAAGACCATTGATGAAATGGGTAAACCACCCACCGGACTCGTGGCTGAAGTGAGGGGAATGTCGTCGCTTTTGACTGAAACACTTCAATCTCTGCAGAATGGATTAATAGCTGCAATCATCGTGATCCTTCTTTTACTCGCAGCCAACTATCAATCATTTGGATTAGCCATTTCAGTACTCTGCACTGTACCCGCTGTAATTCTTGGTGCCATGTTAATGTTACTGGCCACTGGGTCAACCCTGAATTTACAATCCTATATGGGAATCATCATGTCGACGGGTGTTTCAGTGGCAAATGCGATCCTGATCGTGACGAATGCAGAATCGCTGAGACTGGAATATCGCGATCCATTTAAAGCGGCATATACTGCGGCCAGTATAAGGTTAAGACCGATTCTGATGACAAGTCTCGCCATGATTGCCGGAATGATTCCAATGGCAAGCGGTCTGGGTGAAGCCGGCGATCAGTCTGCTCCATTGGGCAGAGCGGTAATTGGTGGACTGGCTGCATCAACGCTGGCTGCATTATTCATTGTTCCGCTGGTATATGGCTGGATACGACAGAAAACAACATTCAAAACAAGTTCATTACTCGCAGAAGATGAAAACAACTAAATATTTTTATATGAAGAATATGATTTTCGGAGTCGCTATAACGACCATTTTATTTAACAGTTGTCAATCGGCCAAACCCGAAAAACACAATGAAACTGACTCCGTTAAAAAACCTGTTTACACGCTGGCAGCTGTTCAGCAAAACGGTTTGTCGAGCGTAATTAAATTACCAGGTCAGCTGGCTGCTTATCAGGAAGTGAGCATATTTCCTAAAGTGAATGGTTATGTAAAAGCCGTGAAAGTAGATATCGGATCACACGTAAAAAAAGGACAATTGCTGATGACACTCGAAGCGCCTGAGCTGGAACAATCAACCATGCAGGCAAAAGAAAAATATGCAAGAACAAAAGCTGACCTGTCGATCGACAGAGAGCACTATAACCGTTTACTCGAAGCGTCACAAACACCCGGTGCTGTTTCGCCTCTGGATCTTTCATTTGTAAAATCAAAAATGGAATCAGACAGTGCCGTCAGCAATGCCGCAAAATCAAACTGGCAGATGCAGGAAACAATGCAGGCATATCTGATAGTGACTGCGCCATTTGACGGAGTTATTACTGACCGGAATGTACATCCTGGTGCGCTGGTGAGTGCAGAGTCAAAAGATTCGAAGCCGATGCTGGAATTGAAAGAAGTCTCTCATCTTCGTTTGCAGGTGGATATTCCTGAAAATCTCCTTGGAACCATGAAAGTGGGAGACACGCTATCTTTTTTAACCAGTGCTTTCCCGGGAAAAAAAATAATGGCACATATCAGCAGGAAATCCACGAATGTGAATGCGCAGTTCAGGTCCGAACGGGTTGAAGCCGATGTAATCAACGACAATGAATTGCTCACACCTGGAATGTATGCAGATATTTTAATCTATTCCAAAGGCAATTCCAGCGGATTTTCAATTCCCAAATCCTGTGTAGTTACTTCCACTGAACGCAAATATGTTATGGTGGTCAGGTCAGGTAAAATTTTGAAAATAGATGTGACTACCGGAATTGAAGCGAATAATAACATCGAAGTATTTGGGAATCTTACAAAAACGGACAGCCTGATTACGAATGCCAGTGATGAGATTAAGGAAGGTGATTACTAAAATTGCTTGCGGTTAAATATCAATGTTATACGATCTAGATGGCAGGATCGACAAAATCAGCACCATTACGTTTAAGAAGCAACGAATTCGACGTTTTGAACGTCTATCTATGAAAGCTATGATGGAAAGATTGAAAACCTTTTACATGGGAATTGTACTCCTGTTACTGACGGTGAGTTGTAATAAGAGCAATACCCAGAATACCGGTTCATCGGATTCATTTCCCAATAAAATCGGTGATACCTGGCATTACATGGTAAAAGACACTACTATTCAGGGAAATCTGGATAGTGGTTCAACGCAGTATAATGTGGATGTCCTGATAGTAGACACAGTCATGTGGCTCAACGGAATAACTGCGACGATATGGCAATACAATTATCCCGGTTGGATTGACAGTAATTATGTTTTTCAAACCGGAGATACAGTTCGGTTTATGGACAGAACCAACACTAATATAGTCAGACAATATATTGTTCCTTTTGTAACCGGTTCATCCTGGCCGTATATCCCTGGAATTTCGAATGTAACCGTAACCGGTCAGAGTAATGTGACAGTCGGAAACAATCTCTACACGGGCGCATGGCAGATTTATGGAGCTGCGGGTATGCCGGATGCAATGTTTACCATTGACCAATGGTTTAAAGACAATATTGGGTTTGTGAGACTCTATCTCAATCCTTCCGGCGAGTTGATCCTTACTAAACATATCCAGGACTGGTCCCTCATCAGCTACGACCTTAAATAAAAATCTTTCATTGGTGCAGTAAAAAGAAAATTCTTCCCTCAAACAGGATTATACCCTCTTTTATAAAAAACTTCGGTTTCTTTGGACATTACCCCCAAACAACAAAAACCGACATGTTATGCGTTTCACTCTTTGCATGATTTTATTTTGTCTGTGTTCCCTTCTTTCAAAATCCCAAAACCTTACGGCGATTGTCCACGTAAATATTGTCGATGTAAAGAATGAGAAAATTATTCCTGATAAAACGGTTATTTTAAAAAATGGTAAGATTGAAAAGATTGGTTCAAATATTAAGCTGCCACCTGGGATCAAAATCATTCAGGGGAAAGATAAATTTCTTATTCCTGGTTTGTGGGATATGCACTATCACAACATGGATGATGAATCCGGGCAAGTGACAGATAGCTCGATAACTCCTTTACTGATTGCAAACGGGATAACGGGTGTGAGGGACATGTTTGCATTGAATAATACTTTAAAAAGAAGAGATTCGATTCGCGCAGGGTTATTGATTGCGCCCGAAACTTATGCAGGTGCCCTGGTAGACGGACCAAGACCCATTTGGCCTTTGTCTATCCCGGTCAAAGACACATTCCGGGCTGTTGTTATTGTTGATTCATTGAAAAATGCAGGTTATGATTTTATAAAAGTATATTCAGCACTACCGCGTGATCAGTATTTTGCAATTGCTGCTGAATCAAAAAAACAAAACATACCCTTCGAAGGGCATGTTCCTTCCAGTATTTCTCCAATGGAGGCTGCACTTGCCGGACAAAAAACTCAGGAACATCAACTCGGAATGATTTTACAGTGCTCTTCTCTGAGTGATTCCGTAAAAGATGAATACCGCAAAATGGAAATGAAAATATTTTTTGGAAGAGGCAAAGAAGCGGATGACCGGCTCACAACTTTATTAAATTCTTTCGACACGGAACAAATAAATAAGATAGCCAATGAATTTGTACAATCAGGTACATGGTATTGTCCGACTTTAATCACCAATCGAAATTATTTTATCAAACTTAAAAATTTTAATGAGGAAATAAAAAGCGATAGTCTTATTCAATATGTTTCAAAATCGGCTAAAGCTGGGTGGGGCTTCATGGGAAGAATGTTTGTTAGCTATTCTACTGATGATTGGAAAGTGAGAATGGACCAGCTTGAATTAAATGACAAGATTGTAAAAATACTTTATGACAAAAAAGTGAATATGCTTGCGGGCGATGATAATAACAATCCTTTTTGTTTTGCCGGTTTCAGTCTTCACCAGGAATTGCAGCTTTTTGTTGATTGCGGAATACCTGATGCTGAAGTGCTGAAGATTGCAACTTATAATCCGGCTGTATTTTTTAAGGTAGAGGATAAATTCGGCTCGATTGATCAGGGGAAATTTGCCAATCTCGTTTTGCTCAACGCAAATCCTTTAATTAAGATCAGCAACACAGATAAAATAAACGCTGTATTTTTGAGAGGACATTATTATGACAGGACTTCCCTGGACAATTTGTTATCCGGCGTAAAAGAATATTGCAAAAAACACTGAACTTCCGCTGGCTATTTTTTGAAGCTGTTGGTACAGATTCTTATGGAAACGAAATAATTCAAAAATCTGGTCAAAGGGTATACTGGCAAATAGTAAAAATATAAAACGACGTAATGATAAAACCAAAATTGTATTTAACTGTGGGCTTTTTAATGATTGTAACTACATGTTTTGGACAGCAATCTTCATCATGGATTAAATGGTCCTGGTTAATAGGCCAATGGAAAGGTGAAGGTAATGGCCAACCCGGGCAGGGAGGTGGAATATTTTCTTTTAATCCAGACCTTAGTGATAAAATACTTGTACGTAAATCCCATTCTGAATATCCGGCGACATCCAATAAACCAGCTATTGTGCATGATGATTTGTTAATTGTGTATTTAGATTTTTCGGGTAATCCATCGAAGGCGATCTATTTTGACAATGAAGGACATACCATTAATTACTCTGTATCTTATGCTGAAAAGACGATTGTTCTATTGAGCGACAAAATACAGAATATTCCGATTTTCAGATTGACTTACACTTTGCTTGATAGTGAATCAATCGACACTAAATTTGAGATGTCACAGGATGGTGAAAAATTTGTGACATATATCGAAGGTAAAAGCAAGAAAATAAAATGAACAGGCGAAAACTATTCATTAATGGATGATATATCAAAACTTCACTGGGATCTGGTATATGAGACCAGGAATCCGGACCAGTTAAGTTGGACAGAGGAAATTCCTAAAACTTCCTTATACTTCATTCATTCTTTCGGTTTGTCAAAAACTTCAAAAATTATTGACATAGGGGGCGGCGATAGTAGGCTTGTGGACTATTTAATTGCAGAAGGGTTCGAGAACATCACAGTCCTGGATATTTCAGCAAAAGCTCTTGAAAAAACAAAAAAGCGTTTGGGTGAGAAGGCGCAAAAAATAAATTGGGTGGTTAGTGACATTACAGAATTTTCACCCGATTCTACTTTTGATATTTGGCATGACAGGGCAACTTTTCATTTTTTGACTGTAGATATTCAAATTTCAAAGTATTTGGACACGGCGAGAAAATTTGTCACCGGATATTTAATAATTGGAACTTTTTCAGAACAAGGTCCTGAAAAATGCAGCGGGCTAAAAGTAAAAAAATATAGTGAAGAAAAGCTAGGATTCGAACTGCAAAACGGGTTTCAAAAAATTCGTTGCGTTACAGAAGACCATAAAACTCCCTTCCATACCAACCAGAATTTCTTGTTTTGCAGTTTTAAAAGGAATATTAATTAAAAAACACACCACCGTAGCGGAGAGCATATTTGTGAAACCACCAGGAGAAGTACGATGGACAGAGTGATCATATTCATTTCTCCGGATTCTGAAATCTCTGATTGGTAAACGGGGGCGTGCCGGGAATCTGAATTACGTTGAATTCATGTTTGGTAATCCGATGGCAATTGTTGCAGGTGTTTGTCAACAAATTGAAACTGCTTTTAAATTGGGAAATACTCTTATTCTTAATCGCGTCATTTATGCTGTCGAGTGCAGGCTTGATCATGGGAATTGAAGCCACTTCGGGGCGATCATTGCAATACATTTGAATATCATCAATCGCTTCCTGAATTTCCTTGGTTTCGAAATCAGATAAACCCCAATTGCCGGCCGTTCCGGCAAACCACAATTTTGCATGATGTACCTGGATGCCAGACATAAATTCGCCCAGTCCGGGTTTATAACTATTGTCCAATTTTTTTTGCAGACTATCTATCCGCGATTGTAATATGCCGGTGTCAGTCCCTGGCTGGTTGCATGAAAGCAAAATGCAAAACACGATGCCTGTGATTAATTCTTTCATCGGTTTGAATTCTATTATATCTGCAAAATTAGACTCCTTTCCTCAGACTTTCTGCATAATCGTTTGGGAGAGGGCTGTCCTCAACGGCTTTAGCCGCTATTTCAATATCATAATTGAAGCGAATCAATTCAGACTGCACAGAATCCGGACTTAAAACACTGCTATGATCATTGATAGTAAGAATCACATATCCCCCTTGCGGATTGCCATCTTTTGGTTTTCCAACAGAACCAATATTAATCGCATGTCTGTAATGAGGTTTCCCACCAGTATCGTTTAACACCCGGTGGTAAGGCTTATGTGTATGTCCAAAACACATAATATCTGCATCAGCCTGTTCCATGATACGATGAAGACTTTTTTCATCTCTGTCTTCAAACAAATATTCATTGATTTTGCGAGGGCTGCCATGCACTAACAATAAATTAAGCTTATCCTGATTGAGTTGAAATTCAACTTTGATATGCGCTGGTAATGTTCGCAGGTAACTTCTTTCTTCCTCTTTCACGATTTTATTAGTATAAGAAATGGAAACGGCTCCATTTGCTTTTTCCCGATCAGTCTTATAAGCACAACCGCAATCATCACTTGTTCTTCCAATACCAAAATCATAATTACCGGCAATTGTGGGAATCTTCCGTTTACGGATTTCGTTTATCACTTCGTTTGGCCAGATATTATAGCCTACCAGGTCACCCAGGCAATACAACTGATCAACTTCCCGGGTATCGAGATCCTTGAAAAATGCCTCCAGTGCGGGAAGGTTGGCATGTATATCACTGAATAAAGCAATCTTCATTTTTTGATATTTGTCGAATTGAAAAAATTCAGAATGATGATCTTCTCATGTTGATAATATCTCTTTTATTTTCTCCTCACGATTCAAGACCTCAAAAACAAAAGATCCTGCGAGTGCGCCCAGGATCGGACCAACTATATAAACCCATAAAGAGTGGTAATGGCCACTAATGATAGCCGGGCTGAGAGAGCGCGCCGGATTCATAATTAATTTGAACAACATCCAGGCTCGCAACAAGCTTCATTTGCTTTTTCTGCATATACAGTTATACTGAAAATTCCTGTTCCGGAAGTTTTAAACTGGTCAATTTCTGCTTCGGATAAAAATGTACTTAAAATATCGTCAGGGATAGTAATAACTTTCTCCTTCTGAATTGTAATGTTTTTAAATCCATTGATTTCTATCAGTTCCAGATATGCCTGCTTTTGTATAGCTCCCGCAACGCAACCTGCATACATTTCAGCCGCCTCCCGAATTTTTAATGGTAATTCCCCAACTAAAACAATGTCAGAAATACTGAAATGACCACCTGGTTTTAAAACCCTGTTGATTTCCTTAAATACTCCGTCCTTATTTGGAACGAGATTCAATACACAATTACTCACGATCACATCTGCAATAGTTGAAGTGACAGGCATTTTTTCAATATCTCCCTTCCTAAACTCCACATTATGAAACCCAAGTTTTTCAGTGTTGGTTCTTGCTTTATCAATCATGGCATCTGTAAAATCGATACCAATCACTTTGCCGGTTTCTCCTGTTTCGGCTCTGGCGATAAAACAATCATTACCTGCGCCTGATCCCAGATCAATGACAACATCTCCTTTTTTTATCTTTGCAAACTGTGTTGGTAATCCACATCCAAGTCCCAGGTCTGCATCCGGATTGTATCCATCCATATTTGTATAGTCATCCGTCATGATATTATATACTTCAGTCGAACAACAACCTGAACCGCAGCAGGATGATTCGTTGCTTTCCTTTTCCTGCAAAGCGATTTCACTATATTTCTGGCGTACCATTTCTCTGATTTGTTCCTGTGTTTTCATGATTTATATATTTATAAGTTGATAATCGGGTCTTCATTGTAACAAGAAAATGACATAAAAGTAAATTGATCGTTTTAATGCAATATGGCTATATAATAAAGCAAAAAAATAGTTAACAACATTTGTCCTTTGCATCATAACTCACAAAAAAAGAATCCAGTTTTGTTTTAAGCTGTTTCCAAACCTTCGGATCAATGCAATAACATACACTGGTACCATCAATCGTTCCCTGTATAATGCCTGCATTTTTCAACTCTTTCAGGTGTTGGGAAATGGTTGGCTGAGCCAGGCCCAGCTCGTCTACCAGATCGCCGCAAATGCAAGTGTCGGATTTAACAATATGCTGTATAATCGCGATCCGAGCCGGATGCCCCAGTGCCTTTAACATGGTAGCCAGCTTGTTTTGCTTTTCAGTAAATATTTCTGATTTTGTAAGTCCCATAATCTATATAACGCAATATTACGATTGATTAATAAATATATCAAATTTATATTTATAAAAGTTAATGGTTATTCTATTTCACCGGAATTAAAACTACAAATTCAGCACCTTCTCCCTCTTGTGATTCCACTTTCAATTCACCACCGTGTGCTTTGATGATGTCATAACTCATGCTCAACCCCAATCCTGTTCCCTGACCGGTGGGTTTTGTAGTGAAGAAGGGTTGAAAGATCTTATCCATTACCTTTTGCGGGATTCCATTGCCATTGTCCATTATCCGGATTTCTACCTTATCGTTGATCTTCTTTGTATTCACCGAAACTGATGGTTCATATCCTTCAATTTGTAATTTTTTTCTTTCTGATACTGCGTAGAACGCATTGTTGTAAAGATTCAGCAAAACCCTTCCCATATCCTGGGGTATCACGTTTATTTTACCGATTGATTCATCATAGTTTGTCTTCATTAATACATTAAAGGATTTTTCCTTCGCCCGATAGCCATGATAAGCCAACCTCAGGTATTCGTCTGCTAATGCGTTAATATCTGTTGGTTCTTTTTTACCCACGCTTGACTGGGAGTGTTGTAACATTCCCTTTACAATAGCATCCGCACGTTTACCGTGATGATTTATTTTATCCTCATTTTGTTGGATATTGTTAGCGATAACAGTGGCTGCCGGAAGATTGCCTTCGACCATTTCCTGTTTCATTTCTTCAATCAATTCCTTATTCACCTCTGAGAAATTGTTCATGAAATTCAGCGGGTTTTGTATTTCATGTGCAATACCTGCCGTGAGTTCGCCCAATGAAGCCATTTTTTCCGACTGGATGAGCTGGTGCTGCGCAGATCGCAAAGTTTCGAGCGAAAGTTTCAATTCTGCAGTCCGTTGTTCAACCGTTGTCTCCAACTCAATTTTTTTCTGTTCGATCAGGGATGTTTTCTCTTTTTCTTTTTCAATAACCTGCTCGGCAATCCTGTTTTGCAGTTTCCTGAAGCGCTGCAACAGAATCCATGAAAAAGAAAGAACCAGCCAGCATAAACAGACAGATTCAATAAATTCCCACCAAGTGCTCAGCCAGTTCGAAAAATTTACGGAGAATAAAACGATTCCAAACCCGTAAAGGTTGTTCACTAACCAGCCAATCGCCCATATACAAAAAGCCGGAAGTATCAACCGCATCAAAATCTTATTTGAGCTGTCTCTTCTCTTCAGTGTAATATAAAAAGTAAGCAGGATGCACGCCATTAAAATCATGCTTAGACCAAACGCCAGAAAGTTAATTCTTCTGTATACGACCGGATCATTTATAGAAGGGAACAAATAGGGTGACACGGTATTCAGGAAATTAAAAATTAAAACGGCGTAATTCAGCCGAATCAGAAAACGATCCCATCGAGGCAGAAGAATATGCGTGTTCAGGAGAGACCGGATAAAATAGACCAGGAAGAAGAAATTTGAATTGAATACGATATCAAAAAATAGTCCCCAAAAAAAACGATGCTCGGTCAGGAATACAAGATAAGTCTCAACAACCATGCGCCCGATACCTAAAAAAAATACATACAGGGCAAAATAGAGATACACGCGTTCCTTTACGATTAAAAAAAAGAAAAAATTAAATACACACGCAAAAAGAATAATTCCAAAAAGAACGGAATCATGAACGGCACTGATATAAAGGGATTCGGCCTGCGTATAACTTTGTTCCAATATTTTTTTTGAACCGCCGAATAAAATGGAATATGTGCTTGAGCTAAATGGAAATACAAAAGAATTGTGTACCCGGTTATAAACAATCATTTCCTCCCCCGGTTTCATAGTTACCGGAATATAATTGTTCAGGACAAGGCCATACATTTTACTACGCGGGGTCAGGAGACCATTTTCAAATCTGTTCCATTTTCCATCTTGTTTCAGATAAAATGTTGATTGTTCGTTACCCCCATTTGCCAGGTCTCCATAACCAAATCCGATTTCAGCATCATGGCTCATGGTATTCCTTAACCGGAAGCAAAACCAATATGCGTGGATTCTGTAGTCAAACTGGTTAGACTTCGATTGGTTGAAATGAAATTCATCTGCGACCGGAGATTGAGTCACCTGCTGAAAGGTTAATTTACCTTCTTTGTCTTCCAGCATTTTCCAATATCCTGCGGGAATTTCAGTATAAAGAGCTGTGTCACTTATAATGTCAAATGCAGGTGGCAGGCTGGACTGACCATGGGCTTGAATTATAAAAAGAAACAATAAAATAAGAGGGATAAATTGTTTATTCATGCAGGATGCTTAAACTTTCGGGGTTAGCTAACTAAATCTAAACCATTCCGCGGAATTTCTGAAATGAATAATGGTGCACTGAGTATGAGCCCGGATTTCTTACCAAATGTGGCACCTATAAAACAATTTATTTACCCTCTCACGATGGCAACACCGGGAACCGTTTGAAAAATAAATCGTTTTTGATTGACAAACTGTAAACTAAACTAGCGGGGTTATCCTAACCGGAGTGTTATTCCGATAGTCCAGAAAAAAGAATTCCCTAAATTTTCCACGATAACCTGATTTGAAGATGATCCATTTGACTGCCCGGTATGGATATTTATGAGAGCCGGATTTATTGGAATGGAATAAGTCGGCGTAAAATTGATTACCAGGTTTTTAATCATATAGCTAAAGGGTATACTTGCTTCATAGTCCAAAATTTTAAAACTGGAAGGATTCACTATGCTGCCAGTAACAGTCGACAACCCATTCTGAATAATTTTATTGGTTTTTTTATTCGAATATTTTTTATTTTTATAATAGCTGTCGTAATAATTTTGTGTTCCGCCGTTTACTGTAAGTGTAGGTGTAAATTCCAGCTTGTTATGTAAAGCTGTAAAACCGTGCTCAAGACTGAAACTTCCCGTGTAGTCAATTTTCTCCCCAAAACTAAGATTGATATCTAAATTCGGTTTAATGAAACCGACATCATAACCATTTTGAAATTCAAAGCCCTCCTGTATTTCAGAAGATACACTGGAACTTTGACTGTTATAAAAAAACTTCGAGATATTAACCTGACCATCATAATTACCTGAACTGAAAATATAACCTGCCTCCATGGTTACTAAATCAATCCTGCTTGCTTCTGAATTTTTCAAATAATTTAAATGCACAGAGAAATACAGACCCGATTTGAGGAAGTAGCTTACAAATGGAATATAATATGGCAGAACTGTTGAATCCTTCCGGCCCAGATAAACATCATTATTCTGATAACTTATACCCGTTTCAAAATGAGTTTTTACTGATTCCCTCAGATCGTCCGGGGCAACTTTTAATGTATCCTGTTGTATGATGACAGAACTGACCTGTTTTCTTTTAGCAGAATCTTTTAAAGATTGTGCAGAAATATACTGTGTGCTAAATGCAAAAGATAAAAAGATAACAGAGACCAGCCGGAGAGATTTCATGTGATGGGTATTGGAAGAAATGTCCGGATTAATCCTTATGATCCGGTATTTGGTAAGGTCAGGATTATGAACGGAAACGGATGATTTTTATTGTAAAGTAAATTGGTAGTGCTCTCCATAAATCGGATTGAAAACCATGTAGTTATATGCTGCTCACCGCAACTGTTTACTACTCCAGCTTAAAAGCTTTTATGAGCATGTCGGCTATTACCCGATGGCCCTTATCGGAAGGATGCAGCCCGTCGTATGTATAGTCAATTGCATCAACGGGATAGGGATATTCGTCTATTCCAGGATGGAATTGTTTTCCGATCCAGTCAGGATACCTAATGTTATGGTAGACTCCTGAGGCGAAATCTTTCAGTCTTTTAAATTTCACTGCATTTTTTACTGTCATACCGCTTTGATAGTAAAGATCAATTACAACAAAGTGTTCGAAATTTCCAATCTCTTTTACGAGATCAGCAAACTGTGAAAGTGATTGTCCGTTTTTCGGTTTGTAAGAACCGTACGCATTGTTGTTCGCATTGAACAGATAAACAAAATCGGCGCGCTGCATGGGTGTTATCAAAATAATATTAGCCTTTGAGTTGAGTTTTTTGATTTTGTTTATGATGATCCGATATGCTCCGAAAGTTGTTTGTAATCCCGTGTTTTTTTTATAATCTTCGATGGTGCCCAATGGCAGTCCCTGCCACCAGTCGTTCGTGCCAAGAAAAATAGTATAGATATCTGATTTAACCAGTCCCAGGTTTTCAATTTCCTTCGCGATACCGGCTACGGTCCATCCGTTATGTCCCTGGTTTATATATTTGATATACGGATATTTTTCGGAGACCTTCGTCATATAACCGCTGTTGATCCTGTTGCCAGTTTCATCGACATGATTATTCAGATAAGTAATGGAATCACCAATGGCTGTCCAGCTGATATCCCGCGGAACAAAAGTGGTAAGGAGACAAGCAATAACAAGTATCGCAAATTTTATTTTCATTATAGGCTATCGAGTTATCGAAACTACAGTATTTCCCCAAAATTCGGGGTGATCTTCACTTTGCAAATCTTTAAAATTTCAAGACCGAGATGAAGATTCTGATCGTTGAAGATGAAAAAGCACTTTCGGAATTAATTTCCACTTATCTGGGCTCTCAGCAATATGTCTGTGAAATTGCGTCCGACTATTCAACGGCTATCAAAAAAATCACACACTACGACTATGCCTGCATTATTTTAGATATCAATTTGCCCGACGGTAGTGGTCTTGATATCCTGAAGGAACTAAAAGCTTCCAAGAAGGCGGAGGGTGTTCTGATTGTTTCAGCCAGGAATTCGCTGGATGATAAACTGACCGGCCTGAATTCGGGAGCCGATGATTATCTGATAAAACCTTTTCATCTTCCGGAGCTGGCAGCCAGGGTGTCGGCTATTATCCGAAGAAAATCATTTGAGGGGAATAACATTCTTAAATTTGAAGAACTGCAGCTTGATGTATCGTCCAAGACAACTTATGTGAATGGCCGGATCCTGGACTTAACGAGGAAAGAGTATGACCTGCTGTTGTATTTTATCACGAACAGAAATAAAGTGATCAGCAAGGGGGCCATTGCGGAACATTTATGGGGTGATAATATGGATATCGCAGACAGTTACGATTTTATTTACACGCATATTAAAAATCTGCGAAAGAAACTGATAAGTGCCGGTGCGATGGATTATGTAAAGTCGGTATACGGAATGGGATATAAATTTAGCAGCTGATGAAGCTTTTTTCGCAGTACCTGCGTGTCAATCTGGTGGTTACCCTGTTGATATTTGTGCTGGCCAGTCTGGCATTTTATCTCCTGCTCTGGTATGTTACCATCCGCCAGGTAGACGAAGATCTGAAAATCGAGCAAAGGGAAATTCAGTCTTACGTAAAAAAATACAACCGTCCTCCCGAGCCTCTTAATGTAAAGGATCAGACTGTTTCATTTGAAGTTTCGACCGTTAAAACAGCGTATCGGAAATTCAGTACAGTACCATCTCCTGAAAAGAGTCAGACAGAAAACTTTCGTCAGTTAAGTTTTACCGTTCTGGTAAATAATCAGTGGCTTTTATTTAAAGTTTCCAAATCACTGGAAGCGGTAGAAAACCTGAACCGCTCGATCATTCTCATTTCAGTTGTTACGATCATCACGATTCTGCTGGTGAGCCTCCTGATCAACAGATGGCAACTAAGAAGATTATGGAAACCCTTTTATACCACACTGGATAATGTTGAGAAATTCCGCCTCGGAGAAAAAGGAGTGCCTGAATTTGACAAGACATCGATCGTTGAATTTAAATTACTGAATTCGACCATTGATCAATTTATCCGGGAGGCTGAAAAGGAATATTTTCTGTTAAAAGAATTCACTGAAAACGCTTCGCACGAGTTGCAGACTCCTCTGTCGATCGTGAGATCTACACTGGATGTATTGATACAGGATGAAGATATTTCAGAATCGCAGAGTTACTATCTGCAGACGGCCTACTCAGCGATCCAGAAAATGTCCAAACTGAATCAGTCGCTGCTTTTATTGAATAAAATTGAAAATGGACAATTTACCGATACGCAGGTTTTTAATTTTAAGACGCTGGTGGAACAGAAAATGGCCGACTGGCAGGAGCTCTGGCAGGGGAGGAACCTGGAAATATCATCATCACTTCATTCCAGTCCTGTAAATATGAATGAACAACTGGCCGATATTCTGTTGAACAATTTATTCAGCAACGCCGCCCATCATTCTGCCGAAGGCGGATCTGTTTATATAAAACTGGATGAGCAGGTATTTGAAATTTCAAATACGGCAAACAACGGTGCACTCGACCCCGGGAAACTATTTAAAAGATTTTCAAAGGCGGGACAACTTACCGATCAGCATGGACTGGGTCTTTCGATTATAAAACAAATTGCGGAAGTCTCGAATAAAACTGTTTTCTATCACTATGCTGATGGCAGACATTATTTTTCTGTTCGATTCTGAGCGGGAAGTATTTTTAGTTTTTTGGTGGCTTATAAGGCAGGGAAACGAAAAAACTGCTTCCGGTATTTTTCCCTTCACTTTCGGCCCATACCTTTGCCCAGATGAAGTCAATAAGAGTTTTTACAATAGACAAGCCCAGACCATGGGATGTTTCCATGCCGGTTGGAACGGCGGACAGCTTGGCGAATTTGGTAAACAGTTTATCGTGGTCGGCTTTAGTCAGGCCCTGACCCTGATCTTTTACCACCACAATGATTTCATCATTCCTGATTTCAATTTCAACGAGAATCACTGAATCCGGTGGCGAAAATTTAATGGCATTGCTGATCAGGTTTTCGAATACTTCCGTTAAACGATCATAATCGCATCGTAATACAATCTTCCTGTCGCTTTTTAAAAATATCTTTTGATTCTTGTTTTCGCTCACACTCTCCAGTGTGCCAATCACTGTTCTTATGAGTTCTACGATATCATTTTCTTTTATATCAAGATGATAATTTGCGTCTTCCATTTTGGAAAGATCCAAGCAGACGATTGAGCCGCTCCTCCATTTTTCTCGCATTATGAATAATAAGGGATGAAAATTCCAAGATTGGAGAATCGGAGCTTATTTCAGAAGCAATAAGTTCAGCACTCAGAATAACATTCGTTAGTGGATTTTTAAGATCATGAACAGTATGATGAACAAGATCCAAATGTGCTTTAAAAGCCTTTTTCGCTCTAAGGCGGATAGCAAGCTGATCCATCAGAATCTGGGACAAACTATCAAACATGAATAATTTCCCCGCATCACCGGGAAATGCTGTCTTTCCGAAAACAACCAGGCACCAATAATAAAATTCTCCATGGACCTGAGTGGGCGTGGTTACACAAAAAAGAATACCTTCTCTGACTTCCGGTTCGAACAAGTCATTTAAGCTGTTGATAATTCGTCGTCACCTGTTGGTCTTCCTTAAGCAGAAGCTCTCTCCATAAAGGCGATTTATTTAATGCAGATGAAAAATCATGTGAACAGGTAGCTGACCTACACGGAGATTCTCGATTTATCTACAAAGGCAAGAAAGGAATCAGAGTGACCGACGATTTCGCTGGCAATGCGGGTAATTTTATCCAAATTGGCATCGGGTCCGGAATCCAATACGTCGAAATCATGAAGTCTCTGAAGCCTGTGGATTTCTTTCAGACGGGGTGGAAAGATGTTCGCTTTCATTCATGATTTACGGAAAATTTGAACAGCTTTCGAACCAATGGCGGCGGGCTTTGCACTAGCATGACTACAATTTACAATATCCCGGGTGAAGTCTGAATTTGCGCCACGAATAATAGTAATACTACGTTGGTTCATGGCCGTTGAAATGACGGGCATTAAGTGAGCAGGTTGATATTGAAGATTAAGGTCTACCTTGATTATGTTTCAATCGCGAAAGTTTGGGACCCTAAATCAACAGGCATGGAAAAAAGGACTTTTGTCAATCCGGCAATTAATGATTCGGCTACATTCTTAAAAACATCCATTGAAACAAAAGGAGAATATACTTTGTTAGAAATAGACCTGGGAAAAAGTGATGGTCCGCCTCTACACTATCACAAGACATTTTCCGAAAATTTTGAAGTAAAAGAAGGCGTTTTGTTTCTTCAGGTCGGAAAACAAAAAATGAAACTGAACGTTGGCGAATCATTTCTGGTTCCCGCGGGAACGCCTCACCGGTTTTACAATGAAAAAGATAACCTGGTAAAATTTCAGATATTACTGAAGCCGGGGCATACCGGTATGGAAAATTTCATAAAAATATTCTATGGACTCGCTGCAGATCATCTTACGGATGCAAAAGGTAAACCTAAAAAATTTGCCCATCTTGCCGTTGCATTAACCATGTCCGACTCAAATGCACCTGGCTTAATGTCACTTCTTTCTCCGATTATCAGGAGTGTCGCGAAAAAGTCTAAAAAAGATGGGACAGAGCAATGGCTGCTCGACAGGTATTGTAATAAATAACCGAACCGTTATTAGAAATCTTAATCACCCTTAGACTTTGAAATTACCCCGACTTTCTTTTTGAAAGCGGTCCATTCTGCGACCATTTCAGTATATTTTTCCGGATATAATTTAGAAAGATCTTTTGTTTCTGCAATATCGTTAGAGAGATCATATAAGGAAAATGAATTTTCATCGAAGGGCTCACTGATATTAGTAATCTTCCATTTTCCTTTGATCAGAAGACATCGTCCGTCGTGTTCCAATCCATAAACATATTCTTTTTCGTGAATAGTGCCGATTCTCCCGCTTAAATAAGGAATGAAAGAAACACCCAGCATAGGAGCCATTTTCTTCTCGTGATAATATATTGGGTAAGTGCTGTGGGCCAGTTCCAGGAAACTCGGAGCCAGGTCCATTACATTTATGAAACTGCTGTCGAACCCAGGATTTCTTTTGACAATTTTTCCGGAAATTATCATCGGTGTTACAACTCCGCCTTCTGTTGAATAAGACTT
Organism: uncultured Bacteroidota bacterium; assembly: GCA_963757315.1. Classification (GTDB taxonomy): domain Bacteria; phylum Bacteroidota; class Bacteroidia; order Chitinophagales; family Chitinophagaceae; genus Puia. The sequence continues at coordinate 26,356 of CAVWRD010000011.1, forward strand.
GAATAATTTAAATGGTGCTGCACCTGCCTGCGCCCATCCGGGACCATAAGCAACAAAGGATGTAGGGCTACCCATATTTTCATAACTGTTATTAAAATGATCACGTAAATACTTTCCATCTTCATTTTGAAGCTTGTAGAAATCTTCCCCTGCTGCTCCGTTATCTGACATGAAAACAATCACCGTATTATTGAGAAGATTTGAATCCTTCAGGAATTGAATGAGTTTGCCGATATGATCATCCAGGTTTTCAACCATCGCTGCATATATCTCCATTTTCCTGGATTCCAATTTTTTTTCTTCAGACGTTAAATTTGCCCATTGTTTGACTGCGGGATTACGGGGTCTTAATTTTGCTGTGGTGGGAAGGATGCCCAACTCTTTTTGGCGATTGAACCGGAGGATTCTTAAGGAATCATACCCTATATCATATTTTCCTTTGTACCTATCAATATAGTCCGCGGGCACCTGAAGTGGCCAGTGAGGAGTCGTATAAGTGAGGTATGCAAAAAAAGGTTTGTCTCTTTGCGAGTTTTCAATAAACCCGATCATCTTATTTGTATAAACGTCTGAAGAGTAGCCGCCTTTGGGAAAATAAACTGTCTCATTATTTTCACGGTACTGAGTTGGTTCATTGAAGAAAATGCGATTACTGTCAAAATGGTTAGCGGCTCCATTTAGCATGGCAAAACTCTTTTCGAATCCCTTTGCATAGGGAATATAGTTGTCTTCGAAACCCAGATGCCATTTACCTGCCATGAAAGTCTGATATCCGGACTCCTTTAATAACTGTGAGACCGTAATAATCCGGTCCGTTAGATGGTGTTCATATCCCGGTTTACCTTCTCTTGAAGTTCCTTGAACTGAAAACATACTCCCCATACCGGCAACATGATTGTCATTTCCGGATAAAATCATACTTCTTGTGGGAGCACATAGTGGAGATGTGTAGAAATGAGTAAATCGTATTCCCTGCCTGGCAAGGGCATCAATATTTGGTGTCTTAATTTCACCGCCATAGCAACCCAAATCTGCATAACCCAGATCATCAGCGACAATCAAAATAATGTTGGGCCTTGTATCTTTTTTATTTTGAGCAGTCAGAGATTGCAATGGAAATGTGAACAGGAGGATGAAAATGTAAAATTTAATCTGGTATTTGTTAATGGTATTTACAGCTGTCATTTTAAAAAAGAGAAAAGGTGAAGCAGAGAACCAGATTGATTCTGTTAGCTCAAGCGGAAAAATGAAGTCGTTTTGAAAGTTATACTTATTTCATGATATAGAACCCGTTTAATTATCCATACCTTACGATGAAGTAAAAACCTGTTATCATCTTAAACAACTACAATGAACTCCAATTTTTCAAGAAAATTAAAAATGCTGGGCATGTTTTTATTTCTGCTGGGATTGATAACAGGATTTGCAACAGCCATGGATTTATGGGAACACCTATGCAGGAAAATCTCGTTAATGCAGGATTTATCTCTGTAGGTCTGACAATGGTTTTCTCTGTCGCTGTTATGGCATTTGGTTTAAGAGGAAAACTTATAACAATATAAACAATAAGAAAGTCTTTAATTTTTTGAATTGGTCTTATCCAGTGCAGCCTTCAGACCGGTTGCTATTTTTTCAGGATCGCCTACTGCCCAAAAATGCATCATGAAGAGTCTGGGTTCGTCAAACAACATATGATTATGAACGGCAGTGACGACAATTCCATTTTCAGTGAGAGCTTTTATCACCGGGTTCACTTCATTTGCCAATAAAACAAAATCACCCGTTGTTGCTGCCGTATTTCCGTCCATTTGCAGATTGATTCCTGTTGCCATGCCAATCGCAGGCGGCATTTCCATACCTGCATCCAGCAATTTTTCTTTACGCGCAAAACTGTATTGAAGCAATACTCCATTATGCTTTCCGGTTTTTCCGAGAATCGCTTCCACTTTGGACCAGTCGGGCATTGTAGCCGGGGTTTGAGCCGACGGCGCATTCATGGGAGTACCGGTAACAGCCAGCACAGATTTTATGGAAGCTGCGAGTTGAAGCGGATCTCCGCTGCCGGAAAAATGTATGTATTTTATAGCCGGCTTTTCATTTGTAAGATGGTTGTGAATCGCTGTTATTGATAATCCTGAAGAAACAAGCTTAGCCACCGCCGCAGCTTCTTCCGTATCCAACAGGACCAGGTCACCCATCATCATGGATTCATTTCCCATTGCAAGAATTCCTATCCATGAGGTTAATGCCAGTCCCGGTGCCACTGAAAATTCATTGATTTTTACTTTCAGATCGGATCTCAGGTAAGTGATTTTATAAACCATTCCCTGCACAGCTCCTTTTTTACCAAAAACATTATTCAGGGCTGTTGAATCCACCTGCGAGATGGCAGACAGACAAAAACCAAGCAGAAAACACGCAAATAAGACTGATTTGATTTTCATAATATTATTTTTAAAATGAGACCAAAAATAGCAGCCGTCATGATAATGAGTGGCTCTTTTATTTTTTTAATATATACTAATACGAGTAAACTTGAGAGCGCGATAAGAAATGTAGGAATGTCTTTGATACTTCTAAAAGCGATAACAAACACGGAACCCATTAACGCACCCATCACCGAAGCCGTAATTCCATCCACAAAGTCCCTGACCGGTTTTATTTTAGCAATTCTTTTAAAGTAAGGAGCTGGTATTACTGTAAACAAATAACAGGGAAGAAAAGTTGCAAGACTTGCTACTGAAGCTCCTGCAAATCCGCCGATCAGGTATCCGATAAAACCAACTGTAATCACTACCGGCCCGGGTGTGATCATGGCTACAGCAACTGCATCGATGAATTGTGTTTCAGTTAACCAGTGGTTTTCCAACACGATTCCTCCATGAAGGAAGGGCACGATGGCGAGACCACTTCCAAAAACAAAAGCACCAGCCTTTAAAAAGAAAATAGCTATTTTTTCCAGTTTTTCGGGATCATAGTTCCAAAACCAGGGATTTACCAAAAGCAAAATCGGTACGGAAGCTTTGAAAACAGCGGAAGGTCTGGAGGTTGATTTGTATACCATATATATCAGGCCCGCAAAAATAAATAACCAAATTACTTCTGCCTGAGTTAACACTGTGATTACGATTCCTGCCAAATATAATATCCATAACAACCAGTGATTAAGAATCGACTTCAGATTTAATTTGCTGACAGATTTGATAGTGAGTTTACAGGAACTTAAAAAGATGATTCCGATAACTGCTGCACCGATTCCATAGAATACTGCCTGCATCCAGGGCAATCCTCCGAAAGACTGATAAGCAATTCCCAAAACCACAACCATTAAAAATGAAGGGATAATAAAAGCCAGGCCTGCAAGTGTTGCACCCAATATTCTATAGTGGACGAAACCGATATAAATACCCAACTGAGCTGCAAGCGGTCCGGGCGCGAGTTGAGCCAATGCGAGTCCTTCCCTGTAGTCTTCTTCAGATATCCATTTCTTATCCTCCACGAGATCACGGTGCATATAGCCAACCAGTGCAACCGGTCCTCCGAAGCCACTATAACCTAATTTTAGAAAATAGCTCAAAAGTTGTCGTAGTGAATATGAAGGCTGACCGGATGGAGTTTGTTCCATTTTCACAAACCTAGATCTATGACTTATCTGCAAATAGAACAAAACTGACTTTTTGTACAGTTGTTACTTTTTGGGCAAAAGTTTTCTGAATGCAGAAGGATTTTTACCGGTATGCTTTTTGAAAATCCTGGTAAAATGGCTTTGATCTGAAAAGCCGGTGAGGTAACCGATTTCGGTCAATGTGTATTTTCCCGATTGCATCAGTTCCTTGGCTTTTTCAATACGCTGTTTTCTGATGTATTCTCCAAATGAAAGATCTTCAAAATATTTAGAAAATTCTCTCGAAAGATAAGAAGCATTGATTTCAAGATTTTTCGATATTTCTTTCAGACTTAGATTGGTATCAATATGGTCCTGAATGATTTCTTTTAATTCCATGGCCCATTCAGGCGTTTTCTTTTTTGAACCCGGTTTATTTTTCAGGTAGCTATTGAAAACATCCAGCAGGAGATTTTCAAATGGCTGCTCGGTATGTTTTACATTTTGAAGATGTTTGGCCCAGGAATATAATGCGTCATATAGAATCATTCCCTGTTCTAATAATTCCAGATCATTTTTAAAGTTATAACTCAAGCCTGCGGATATCGCCCAAAGTCCGTTACATACCGATGAAAGTTCATGATGATCCGTGTCGGCACCCCGCACAATAGGCGCTAATACTAGTACGGCCTTATCTTTTATGTCATATTTCTTTATGAAATAATCAAATGTGCAATCCTTACCGTAATGAGTATACTCCACATCCGGAATATCAAATGGTATGGCGTTTAATTTCTTTGCCTGTTTTAATACCTGGTCAAACGGGGTATAAATGATTTCAGCGTTTTCATCAATGAAGCGTTTAATCAACCAGGGGCAGGCAATGCGATCTATTTTGGGTTTCTCACGCGTTATCCATTTCATGTTTCAAATATAGAGCTACAATTATATTCTCTAAGCACAATCAATAAATTTCATTTGTTAAGTTGGCTTGCTAACTTTATTCCGTGGGTATTAATTTTTCATCTATGTTGAAAACTTATCTAAAAATAGCCTGGCGCAACCTGGCTAAAAATAAATTATACAGTCTGATCAATATCGGGGGGCTAACGATCGGCATTTGTTCCTGTATCCTGATTGGAATTTATGTGTCGAACGAATTGAGTTATGACAGGTTTCATAAAAATGCTGACCGGATCGTACGAGTCACCACTGAATATACGGTCAACGGCGTTAAGAAGCAGCTCGGTGTTACTGCCTCCAAAGTGGGCCCTGGTCTGGCTTCTGCTTTTCCGGAAATAGAATCATTTGTCAGGATACGTAACCGTGATCCTTATGTGGTTCGCTATGGTGAAAAAACATTTGTAGAATCGAGGTTTTATTTTGCGGATTCTACTTTTTTCAAAATATTTTCATTTCCATTGACAGAAGGTGATCCGCGGAGTGCGTTAGATGCACCGGGTAAAATAGTGATCAGTGAGTCTATGGAAAGAAAATACTTTGGCGACTCCAAAGCTCTTGGCAAACTTTTATTGATAGGGGGAACGAAGAGTTACGCGGTATCGGGAGTTGCTAAAGATGCGCCTGTTAACTCACAGATCAAATTCAATTTTATTGCATCCTATGCGAGCCTGCCGAATGCAAATGAACCTTCCTGGAATGTAGAAATTTATACTACCTATTTTTTGTTGCACAACCCACAGGCCGGGCCCGATCTCGAAATAAAAATTGCTCCCTTTATGAGGGTTCAAAAAGATGTCGATATGCCAGGGAATGACTATTTAACTTTTCGCCTGGAACCATTAACAAGGGTGCATTTATATTCTTCGCTTAGCGGACCCGAGCCCAATGGTGACATAACCTATATCTATATCCTGATTGCAGTCGGGTTTCTGATCCTTTGTATTGCGAGTGTGAATTATACAAATCTTGCAACTGCCCAGTCCGCTACCAGGATGTCTGAGATTGGCATCCGAAAAGTATTGGGTTCATCCAGACGGCAGCTTTTTTTTCAGTTTATCGGTGAATCATTATTATTAAATCTCATTGCCTTTATTTTAGCGGTAGCACTCGCGATTTTAGTGTTGCCTTTCTTTAACGCTTTGGTTGAACGTCCATTAGATCCCAAACTGTTACTCAATCCAGACACAATTGGATTGTTGTTTTTACTGTTTGTTTTGATCAGTTTTGCTTCGGGTGTTTATCCGTCTTTGATATTAAGCAATTTGAAGTTGATCAAAGTATTGAAATCGGGGTTTTCATTTTCGAGTAAAGGAACCGGTCTTAGAAAGACTCTCATTATTTTTCAATTTATCGTTTCACTCTTCCTGATTATTTCCACAACCATTATTTTACAGCAATTGTCTTATATCAGGCATAAAAAATTAGGGTACGATAAAGATTATTTAATAGTGCTGCCTGTCGACGGTATCATGCGGGCAAATTATCAGTCAATAAAAGACGCGCTGGCAAATGTCCCGGGTGTTCAGTCAGTCAGCAGCGGTTATCAGGAAATAACGAATATATCCTGGCCCGATGCGTTGAGGACAACTTCTGATGCCGCATCAACACCTTTTTTTGTTTACGTATCTCCTGCAGATATTGATTTTATTCTACAAACAGTGTGCAAATATTATCCGGAACAGATTATACTATATCAGACTGGAAGCAGTTGGATTCCATAAATAATAAACGCGACCCGCATACTTCATACCTGTTAAATGAATCCGCCGTTAAAGCGCTTGGCTGGAAACCCGATCAGGTTATCGGGAAAACGCTTTATCTGAATTTTAATAAAGGAATTGTAAAAGCAGTGTTGAAAGATTTTCATTTCTCTCCATTAAATGAGCCGATAAAAGTGATTTTCGCATTCCGGGTATCCGCGTATTTAGCAATGCAACGTGAAAATATCCGGACAAAACATTCCGGCAACTTTAAAGGCTTAATAAAAACTGATACGTATGGTCCTCACCGCCCTTTCCAATATCACTTTTTAGATGATAACTTCAACATGTTGTACCATAATGATCAACAGACGGCTAAAATATTCAGTAGCTTTTCAATCCTGGCGATTTCTTTGGCATGCCTCGGATTGTTTGCTCTTGCAGGTTATATTACTGTTCAACGCGCCAGGGAAATCGGGATCAGGAAGGTTCTTGGAGCGGGTGTGATGGAAATTGTAATTTTAATTTCGAAGGATTTTATAAAGCTGATTGTAATAGCTTCGGTATTTGCATTCCCGATTGCATGGTTATCGATGAATAGCTGGTTGCAGGGTTTTGCTTACCGGATAAATATCAATGTGATGGTTTTCTTATTAGCAGAAATTGCCACCACGATCATTGCATTCTTAACCATCAGCTTCCAGGCAGTCAGAGCCGCCATTTGAACCCATAAAAAGTCTTAACGCGGAGTAATTTAAAAAAATAGTTATTGTATATGTGCCGAATCAGGTAAGGGTGCGACTATAGACGCGGAGCCAGCCATGATTGCGGCGCGTTGCGAATCAAGATCCCTCAATAACTTTTGCTTCTGCTCGATCTGGGCAGTATACTGATTGATCTTTTTGTTATTCTTCTTTTCATCAGAGACCGCATTTTTTGCATTATTTGCTTTCTTGTCAGCCTCCTTTGCGTCATTTACGGCTTTTTTGGTGTCACTTATGTTGCCATTTGTTGCCACAGCCGCCTGATCTTTACTTACCTGAGCGGTAGTAACTGCATCTCCTGCGCTCGAAGAGGTTTTTGCGTGGTAATCTGCAATTTTGTTCTGATCCTCTATCAGCCTGGTGTTTAATTTCGATATCTCTAAAGTTATTTCTCCGTATTCTTTATTCAGTCGTGCAGTGTCGGACATCGATTTATATTTTTGAGCATGCACTACCGTAGTCAAAAAAAACAGTGTTAAAATAAAAGAAGTACTTAGAATACGCTTTCTGTAAATAGAATTCATAAAAAAATTTGAGATTTAGACAAAGTCATCTTAATAAGGCCAAAATCGAGCCGTCATCTAAATAACAGGTAATATATCCTGAATTGTGCCTTTGCAAAGAAATGAACCGCCAAAAAGCCAGAATACCTCCTCGTTTAGCCATCCTGCCTTACCCGATCCCGGTTTGTACACGTTATGACAGGGGAAATATTCGAACACAATTCACTAAATAAAGGTGTGCCAAGGGTTTTTCATTTAAATTATTTTCTGTCTGTTTACCCCAAATAATTTATAGACCGGACAGAAACCGAAAAGGTTGTACTAAGAAAGTAACAGCAATAATAATTGCAGTAAGGGCGGTCCCTCCGGAAACCAAACCTTTCGCGTTCAGTGCAATAAGGATTATGGCAATTGCAATTCTGACTATCCGGTCAATATTTCCCATATTCTTTTTCATAAATGATATTTATTAATAATCAGCTCAGCTATTTCGGATTGACAAAATGGGTAGTAGACTATGGTTTATGATGAACCTTGATTTACTCTTGTGAAACAGGCTAAAGACTCCGTGTTTTCTTGGAAAGACCATCAGTAAATCGAGAGGATGAGTATTTACGAATTCATTTAACTCGTCTGCCATGTTATCGCTGGTTAAGAAGTTGAAATGAGGTCTGAAGGAATGTAAACGCGTTTCAAGTGAAGTAGATTCAGCTAACTGTTCGGCTTTAAAATCTTTGTTATTGCCGGCTACGTTGATGATTTCTATATTGGCTTTAAAAAGAGACAGCCATTCTGTTATGGATTCAAAAGGAATTTCCTCATCGAACTTTTTAAAATCACAGGCGAGGCCAATATTTTTAATTTCATTGAATAATGCATTTTCGGGGACGATGAGGGTTGGATAACCAATATGATTCATGATGTGAAAAACGGAACTGCCCATCAGCGCCCTTTGAGGTTTTTAATTGCGGATGCCAGGATGATTGCCAATGGTTTTTCTTTCAAAGAAATATTTGCTATTTCATTTTCGACGGATCCAACTGCGATATCTGTTTTTACGGAAATTTTGTTTTTTGTTCTGAACCGGATGTCTTTACACAATTCATCCATGTTTTTTCGACTGGCTTCCATCATATCATCAATAAACTCCCCCGGAACAGAAATTTCTGAAACAGCAATTGGAAATGGAATTGCATGAAACAAAACCAGATTTGCTTTAATAGACAATGCGAGATCAGCCGCATAGTTTACAGCATTAATGGAAGACGCTGAAAAATCAGTTGGAGCAAGTATGGTTTTCATTGTATTTTTTTTAACGGTTTTGATGAATTGAATTATTGCCAGGCGTAGATGGCTTTGTCGTCCTGTTTTTCGTATTTGCCGGTTTTCTTAAAGATTCGAATCCTGAAAACGACACCTTTGATATTATCAATATTTTCAGGTCTGAAAGGCCATGTTGCTGAAAGTTTCGTAGTGGCACTTGTAACATGGGGCAATCGACGGTCGTGGAGTAACATCAGAGCCTGATGCCTTTCGGATTTATTTGGTAACTCTTCATACTCGCCCAGACATACAACAGATTTCCAATTTCCGAGGTCAGGAATATCTTCTACCTCAAAACAAACCTGCCGGTTTTGTCTCATGATATTAATCTTCATGCCCTCGCGTGTCAATGCATATATGAATTCTCCATCATAGGCATAGCTGATCGGCACAATGTAGGTTGTGTTGTCGTTGTGGCACCCTATCCTTCCAATAATCTGTGTATGAAGGAGTGTTTCTATTTCCTCTGTATTTAGATTTCCGAACATAGAAATGATTTTCATCAAATATGAAACTAAACAAGACGATAAAAAATGAGCTGTATCAATTGGGGAGATGACACTTATCATATTGTTCAGATACACATGACAACAATCATATACTGCGTCGATGGCCGTCATCTTATTTCGTATGGTGTGGAGTTAAGTTGTGGAAAAAAAATATGAAAGCACTTGTATATCATGGTCCAGACAGCAAGCGCTGGGAGGAGAAAAGTAAACCTGTCATTCAGCATTCTTCAGATGCGATTGTCCGGATAACAAAAACGACCATTTGTGGCACGGATCTTCACATTTTGAAAGGAGATGTTCCTGAAGTGGTGGATGGCCGCATATTGGGACACGAAGGTGTTGGTGTGATTGAAGAAACGGGCGAATTTGTTACCAGGTTCAAGAAAGGAGATCATGTTTTAATTTCCTGTATTACATCCTGTGGCATTTGTGATTATTGCAGGCGTGGGATGTACTCGCATTGTGAAAACGGCGGGTGGATTCTAGGTCATCTGATTGACGGTACGCAGGCAGAATATGTCCGTATACCTTATGCTGATACCAGTCTTTATAAAATTCCAGATAACAGCGATGAAGAAGCACTGGTGATGTTGAGCGATATTTTACCAACGGGATATGAATGTGGTGTTTTAAATGGAAGGATAACACCCGGCAGTACGGTGGCCATTGTTGGGGCCGGGCCGGTTGGACTGGCGGCATTATTAACCGCACAATTTTATACGCCCTCCGAAATCATTATGATCGATCCGGATGATAACCGTCTTGCAGTTGCTAAGAAAATGGGAGCAACCATAACTATCAATAATCGTGTGGAGAAGGCGGTAGACAAAGTTTTATCATATACCCAAAACAAAGGAGTAGATACGGCGATAGAAGCCGTTGGCATTCCTGAAACATTCGAGTTGTGCCAGTCGCTGGTTGCAGCAGGCGGTGTGATTGCGAATGTGGGTGTTCATGGTAAGTCGGTGGATCTTCATCTGGAACAATTATGGGGTAAAAATATCACGATCACTACAAGGCTTGTGGATACCATATCAACGCCCATGCTGATGAAAACCATTCAGTCAGGCAAACTCAATTCAAAACAATTAATTACCCACCGGTTCAAACTCTTTGAGATCATAAAGGCATACGAATGTTTCGGACAGGCCGCAAAAGAAAAATCACTAAAAGTTATACTTAGTAATGATTAGTTAAATACGAATAAGATTCTTTTTTAATTGGAATCATATGATTAAAAAACCCCGGAAAATTAATTCCGGGGTTTTTACTTGTTCTTAATCTAAATGGTAAAACTCGCTATAATCAAAACCAGGTCTATAGTAATGCCGGTCAGAAAAGCCGGAATCGTATATTTTGTGGGCAGTGCGGCTAAATTGGTAACCAATACCAGAACAAGTGCACTCATCGCGCCGATGATCAGTTTGAAAACTGCACCATTAAAGAGTATTGCGGTCATTGTTAATGGGAAAAGGACGGCTGTCATCACTGTAATTGAAACTCCGGCCCAGGCTATTCGATTTTTCTCTTCATTTTTTATCCAGGTAAAAAAACGGGTTAGTAAGTTCCTGTTTTCAATATTCAGAGAAAAATTGCTGTAATCTGAATGGTAAGTGATGGTGCTCATGACACTAATATTTAGATTTCAAAGATTATTAAAACGCTTTACTCTAAAGATGACTTTTATCAATTGGTATATTTAAGAAAAATGAGCAACAAAAATCGGGCATGAATGATTTGCAATAATGCTGTCTGCAAAACTTTTATTGAACATATTCGACAAAGCTGACCTGGAATAAGCTCCGGTTACAAGTAAAACATTCTTTTTATCTTCCAGCCATGCTGAAAAATATTTCTTCGGGTCAAATTGTAATCTCGAAGCATTGAGTGATTGGAAATGAGTTTTAGTATATTCCTTTAGCAGCGCCTGGTCAGGTATTTCTGTGCCAGATTCGTTTTTAATATGTACAAATTCTGCTGGCAGTTCCATATAGTCCGGAAATAAATACACAAATTGTTTTAAGGCAAACATGCCTTCCTTACCACCGTCATAAGCTACGGCCAGTCTTTCGATTTCTTTAAATCGTTCAGGCACAACCATAACCGGGCATTCAGATGATCTCAGGGTTTCTTCCATAAAATAATTTGGCTGAATGTTTAAGGCATCCAGGCAAAATAGTTCTTCGCTGATAACTACCAGATCTGCAAAACGGCTTTCTTTCACGAAGAGATTTCTATCCCAGGATCCGTCATAGGGATGTATCTGATATTTTATTCCGTGTTTGTCACATTCTTTTTTGAACTTTTCCTGGCTTTTGTGAACCAGCAGTTTTTCATTCTCTTTTAGTTTTATATAAGGTTCCGAAACTGGCATAAAACCGATGGGAATCATTTGTTCGATGTCGACGGGTGTTAAAAACATTCCTTTTACAGTGATGGTTTCATTTTCACTGATTTGTTGAATAAGCCTGAATGCCCCTTGCGGAAAATTATCTCCGTCGCAGAGGAAAAGTATCTTTTTCATGGTGTTTAATTTATTTAATGAATCAACTTCATATTCAAAACTACATCAGAAGAATGCAGTGTTGAGTGACTTCAATCATTGCATACTATGATATTGGTCATTTGCCTTTGGATGTTTATATGCAATATTGTTCCGGGATGGAGAAGATATGCCTGAAATCAGACATAGTAAATGGCAATCTATTTCGAATGATTACTAGTTAATGAGATTTTTTAATTTCCCGGAGTTGTTGATGACGATTTTCCCGTTATTGATATTAATTAATTTTTCAGCCTTAAAATCGCTTAATGTGCGAATGAGCGATTCGGTGGCTGTACCAACATATTGAGCGATTTCTTCCCGGGAAATTTCTAACGGCATCGTTTGATCTTGGAGTTTGAACTTATTGGTGATTTCAACTAGTGCCGTAGCTACCCGTTTTCTAAGTGAATTATAGGCAAGGTTTAAAAGGCGTTCTTCTTTTTCTTTTACATTTTTTGTAATAATATGTATGAACTTCGAAGCGATGTTAATTTCATTGAAAACCATATGAAGAAAGTCTTCCTTCGGTATGGATAGTATTTCTGCATCTTCCATTACGACTGCTGAATCTTCATAATTTGAATTTTCAAGCAAAGCTGAATAGCCGATAAAATCCCCGTCATTATACAAATTGGTTATATACTCTTTACCGTCCTGATTTGCTTTTAGTCCTTTCACTTTACCTTTCACCAAATAAAATAAAAACCGGGGGTTTTTTCCTTCCTGGTAAAGAGTCTGTTTGCGGGTAAAGTTTTCGATATCATATTTTTCTGATAATTGGCGATCCAGGCCAGTATCTTTTACATCGCTCAAAAACTTACTTAGTCCGTGAAAATTAGTCTCATAATTATTTGTTGATATAGCTGATTTTTTTAACCTGATTTCAACCGCATTCAAAAGCTCTATGTCTTCGAAGGGTTTGGTTATGTAATCATCGGCACCCATTTCCATTCCTTTTCGAAAATCGTTTCTTTCTGTTTTTGCCGTAAGAAAAATAAAGGGAGTATGTTCGATTTCATGGTTTTTGCGAATCAGGTGAAGTACGCCATAGCCATCGAGTTCCGGCATCATGATATCGCAAACAATCAGGGAAGGTTTTTCCTTTAGGGCTACTTCCACACCCTTTTTGCCATTCTCAGCAGTGAAAGTTTTGTAACCAGCAAGTTCCAGTATTTCAGCCGTATTTTCCCTGATATCTTTATTGTCATCAATTACTAAAATGGAAGTAACCATTGTATTAGTTTTTATCAGGAATGGAAAAAGTTATTATAGTTCCTTTACCCAGGGTACTTTCCATATTTATAGATCCACCTAAAAGATCCACATATCTTTTCACAATGTGCAGGCCGAGACCCGTACCTTGGATATTGGTGACGTTTCTGCCTCTGAAAAAAGAGGAAAACAAGTACTGCTTGTCTTCCTCTGATATTCCCATTCCTTCATCCTGAACTGAAATAAAGGTTGTATCGATCTTTGTCTGGCTTACAATATGAATTGGCCTGGAAATATCTGAGAATTTTATGGCGTTTGAAATAAGATTAAAAAGAATATTTCGTATCAGGTTTTTATCGCTGTTAATGATGTTTTGGCAACTATTTTTATAGGTAATTATCTGACCTGTTTTCAGCATTGGATTCATTTCCTCAATGGTGTCCTGTATTAATTCTTCCAGATTGAATTCATGCAAATGAATTCCGATTTTTCCCTCTTCCAGTTTGCCCAGGGATAAAAAATCTTCGAGCAGGTTATTCAGGTGTTTTACAGAGTTTTTTATTTTTTCAATATGCCTGGATCTTTTTTCCTGGTCATCTGACGTGGTATATTTATCTATCAGAGAAGCCGAAGACAAAACAGTGCTTAAAGGCGTTCTGAATTCGTGGGAAGCCATCGACACGAAACGACCTTTGATTTCGTTCAATTCCTTTTCCTTGTCCAGCGCCAGGCTTAATTCATTTTGGGATTGTTCCAGACGTTGAAGTGCCTCCTTAAGAATGGTTGTTCTTTGTTCGACTTTCATTTCCAGATCAGCATTCAGCAGCCGCATTTGATCAGTTACTTTTTCCAATTGCTGCTGCTGAAGAATCATATTACGTTCTATTTCTTTACGTTTTGTGATATCAATGATAAAGGCGATTACATACCGTTCATTATTTTGGATATAAGTACTGAGACTAACTTCTACCGGAAAAGTACTGCCATCTTTTCTGCCTGCGAGGAGATCCCGGTTATGTCCCATGGTCCTGTTTTTAGGATCATGGTAAAAATCCTCCCGGTGTTTGACATGAATATTTTTCGCATTATTCGGGATAAGAATTTCAATTTTTTGCCCCTCTAATTCCGGCGGGGAATAGCCGAACATCTGGCAGGCTGAAGGATTAATGAGTGAAATTATACCCTGACTGTTGGTCGCTACTATGCCTTCGGTTGCATTTTCAAACAAAGAATACAGGTGAACCGGATTATTCCGCATCCTTAGTGGTTTCAACGAATTTACGGATGTTTTATAGTTGCAAAAGTTTTTGCTCAATTGCAATGGCCTTCGGAAATAATACGACATGTTCCAAAAACTTATGTTGAAGCAGGTTATTATACATTTCTTCCAGTTTCATAATAATGACCTGGTAATTAAGACAGGCATTGTCAGGTGCTGTAAATTGTTTGGATTCGGTTTTTAAATCATCCAGCATTTTTTGTATTTGAAGATGCTCCCTTTCTATGATATTTAATGGCTTTCGGAGGGTTCTGACAAACAAATTTCCATACGACTCTTTTCTTCTGTAAGCCGAATCAATTTGCTTTATATATGGAAAGATAATTTCATCTTCATGCCGGTTGTGAAGAATGAGGATTTCTGCCAGTTTTGTAAACAATTCCTTTATACGAATAAACTCAGGATATTTTGTTTGATGACTCATTGTAAAAGATTGCAGAGTTGAATTCAGGGCGGGTAAATCCCGATAAATATAAACGTGGTGGATATTGACGATAAAATCTATTAAAAAATCAATATTCCATTCATCGAACGGCAGGTTATTTGGAAAAGTCAGGTTTCTGGTGGCGTCTTTAAGTTCACCTGATATGCGCTCAAAATCTATTCCCTTAGCCTTACAGGCTGACTTTAGCGGAACGGATCCGCTGCAGCAATAACTTAGCTGATATTTTTTGAAAACATCAGCAGTCCTGTAATCCGTTTTCACGATGTCGCTGATCGCACAGTCAAAATCATCCATTACTATTTAATTGGGATTAATGCCACGCACAAATATATTTTTATGTCAATGTCATTATTATGACTTTAATCATGTGAAGACCTTTCTTTTGTCATATATTAATCCGGGTTGTTAAAATATTTTTGATCATACAATATTTCAATTAACGAATCTGCAAAAGCAGGAATAATGAGCTTCTTCCCAGAATGGAGGGATAAGATCAAGCTTGAAACGAACCATTAAATATTACCGAATCATCTGGCTGAGACACGACCTGCCTGCCGGAATTTCTGTTTTCCTGGTAGCACTTCCATTGTGTCTGGGAATTGCTTTAGCATCAGGTGCTCCCCTTTATGCGGGGCTTCTTTCAGGTATTATTGGCGGACTGGTTGTTGCATTTATAAGTGGTTCCCAACTCGCAGTTTCGGGTCCGGCCGCAGGTTTGACAACTGTGGTAGCTGCTTCCATTATTTCACTGGGTGATTACAAAATATTTTTACTGGCCGTCATCATTGCAGGTTTGTTTCAACTTCTTCTGGGACTGTTGAAACTTGGGGTGATTGCCAATTATTTTCCTTCCTCTGTTATTAAGGGAATGCTGGCGGCCATCGGAATGATGCTTATTTTGAAACAAATTCCACTGGCATTGGGTTTTGACCAGCCCGACTTCTGGTCTGGCAGCTTTATTCATTTGTTCTCCCTAAAACACCACTAGGAAATTTAAAAAACATCAATCAGCATATAACAAGAGGTACTGTTCTGATATCCATTCTTTCTTTGATTATTCTTATTATTCTTCAATTACCCGCGGCAAAAAAAATGAAGATAATACCTGCACCTTTGATAGTGGTGGTATTTGGTATTTTAACCAGTCTGATGTTTGCACGTATTTCTACACGTATTCATTAAAACAAACACAATTGGTGAATATTCCTCTGAATATATTTGCAAATATTTCGTTTCCTGATTTTTCTAAATTGTTTTCTAATGGCAGGATCTGGAAAGATGGGATAATTATCGGATTACTCGCGACTTTAGAAACTTTACTCTGTGTTGAAGCCATAGATAAACTGGACAGACGGAATCGCATTACGCCTGTTAACCGCGAACTTATAGCACAAGGCATTGGAAATATGACCTGCGGGTTGTTAGGGAGCGATACCTATAACAGCCGTCGTTGTCAGAGGTGCGGCAAATGTTGATGCCGGTGCAAGATCAAAACTTTCTGCGTTTACACATGGACTTTTTCTTTTGCTCGCGGTATTACTTATTCCATTTCTTTTAAATAAAATACCTTACGCTTCTCTTGGCCGCAATTTTACTTATGACCGGTTACAACCTGACGAAACCAAAATTATATCGCAATATGTGGAGTTTAGGCTGGAAACAATTTACCCCGTTTGTGTTCACTATTATTGTTATTCTTACGACGGACCTGCTCATAGGTGTAAGCATCGGGCTTTTAATTTCTATTTATTTTATTGTAAGGAATAATTTTAAGGCTGAGTATAAGATTTTGAAAACGCGCCACAATGGAATTGAAACACAATACATAAAACTCAACAGCAATGTAACTTTCCTGAACAAAGTCAAACTGCGAGGCACATTGGATGAAATTCCAGAGTACAGTGAATTAACGATCGATGGAAGTGAATGTAATTTTATTGACTATGATATATTGGAGATCATAAGTGAATATGGAAATAAAGCGCATGACCGCCATATAGAATTGCATCTAACAGGCATAGAGAAAGTAGATGTATTTGCTGTTCACTAAATACGATAATTATTTAAAAACATGGAACCAGAAAAACACTACACAAATAAAAGTGGATGGCTGAGGGCTGCTGTACTAGGTGCAAACGATGGTATTCTTTCAACTACCAGTCTCGTCATAGGTGTGGCAGCAGCGAGCGATACGAGAACTCCGATTATCCTGGCGGCATTGGCCGGACTTGTGGCTGGTGCGTTATCCATGGCAGCTGGAGAATATGTTTCCGTCAGTTCACAATCCGATATAGAATCTGCAGAATTAAAAAGAGAGCAGATTGAACTCGACACGATGCCTGAAGACGAGTTGAAAGAGTTGGCCGGTTTTTATACAAAAAGAGGGCTGGATAGTGAGCTTGCCACGCAGGTGGCCATGCAACTTTCGAAAAAGAACGTATTGGAAGCACATGCCAGGGATGAGTTGGGTATCAATGAAATCTCAGAACCAAAACCTTTGCAGGCCGCGTTTGCTTCCGGTACATCATTTATATCCGGAGGACTGCTTCCTCTTTTGGTATCCATATTTGCACCTATAAAATTTATGGTATTCTGTCAGTATTCATTTGCCATAGTATTTCTTGCATTTTCAGGTGTGGTTGCAGCTAAAGTTGGCGGATCAAACATTACAAAAAGTGTATTAAGAATTTGTTTTTGGGGAACCATCGCGATGGGAATTACTGCCGGTGTGGGATATTTGTTTGGAGTAAAGGCTTCCTAAATAACCTATTTTAGCGGAATTGTTTTTTGTTTTAAAAAAGCGCCATATGGATGCATTCAAAATAGAGCCAAAGAGAAAAATATTCCATGTTAGCTGGTTATCCATTCTTTTGGCGTTCTTCTGTTTAATTAATTTCAATGAACTCCATGGCCAGTCGGCGATGACCAACGCGGCGGGAAGGAAAACGATCAGTCTGAACGGAAGCTGGAAAGTGATACCGGATTTCACAGGTGCCGGCGACTACCGCCAGGTATGGCTGGAGAAAAAGCCCGTGAAAAAAACTGACTTCGTGGAATATTCTTTTGAAGGTGGGCCGACTCTGAATGTTCCGGGCGATTTTAATACTCAGATGACGGAACTTGCTTATGAGGAAGGTACTGTCTGGTATAAAAAAACATTTGACTATAAAAAGAATCCGCAAAAAAGGGTTTTCCTTCATTTCGGTGCCGTTAATTACACGGCGGATGTTTACCTGAACGGTAAAAAACTGGGTTCCCACGAAGGCGGGTTTACACCGTTCCAGTTTGAACTGACCGGAGAAGTTATGGAAGGCCCAAACACCATCGTCGTAAGAGTAAATAACCAGCGCATACAAGAAGGATTACCAGCACTTGGATTCGACTGGTTTAATTACGGAGGGATCACGAGAGATGTAAATCTTATAGAGACGAACAGTTCTTTTATTGAAGATTATTTTATTCAGCTGAAGAAAAAGTCCTTTAACGAAATATCCGGATGGATACAATTGAATGGCAATAAGGGCTCTGAAAAAATCCGGGTGCGCATTCCGGAATTGAAAGTGGACTATCAGACTGAATCCGATCAGAATGGTCGCGCACCGGTAAACTTTTCAGGTGCGTTTGAATTATGGTCGCCACAAAATCCGAAGTTATATCGGGTGATCGTTCAGTCGGAGGCCGATACCATAGAAGATCAAATTGGTTTCAGGAGCATTGAGGTAGATGGAACACATATTCTTCTCAATGGCAAACCCATATTCCTGAAAGCAGTCGACATCCATGAGGAGAGGCCACTAAAAGCAGCGAGAGCGAATTCTGAGGCTGATGCAGAAGTTCTTCTTGGTTGGGCAAAAGAATTGGGATGTAATCTCGTTCGGCTTGCTCATTATCCCCACAATGAATATATGGTCAGACTGGCGGAAAAAAAAGGCCTGATGGTTTGGGACGAGATACCGGTATATCAGCATATTGAATTTGCGCTGCCTGCTGTTCGTCAGAAAATGAATCTGATGATGAAGGAAATGGTGCGCAGGGACAGGAACCGTTGCGGGGTGGTTGTCTGGAGCCTGTCGAACGAAACATCGCCGTCAGCTCCCGACCGAAACAAATCATTAATTGAACTCTCGATACAATGCCGGATGCAGGACTCAACCAGGCTCATTACGTCTGTTATCAATAGTCAGGGGTATGAAAACAATGTGCTGAATGTATGGGATACGCTTTATAAATATTTTGATTTCATGTCCATCAATGAATATCTCGGCTGGTATGTTCCATGGCAGGGAAAACCAGAAGACACGAAATGGAATCTGGTTTATCAGAAACCCATATTCATTTCTGAATTCGGAGGGGAAGCTAAATATGGCAGTACCGGCGGAGCCAAAGATGAAGCTTCATCCTGGAGTGAAGAATACCAGGAACAGATTTACAAGGATCAGATAAGACTTTTCAATGTAACTCCCAACCTGGCTGGCGTTTGTGCGTGGCTGTTAGTAGACTATCGTTCACCGGGCAGGATGCATCCGGTTTATCAGCAGGGATATAATCGCAAAGGACTTTTGTCGGAAAAAGGCGAAAAGAAAAAAGCATGGTATGTTTTAAAGCAATATTATGAGTCGGGGAAATGAAAATGCTGATAAACGATTATTTTCTAGTTTAACAGGAATAACCAATTTTAGTCCGGACCAGATTTCATCAATTGCGCAGACTTTTATATCAACCAATCCAATTTCCAAACCATAGTTCCTGATGGTGTCCTCCGAAATATCGGTAATAACTTTCGATGATTTCTTGGGCCACGATACCCAGATCATGCCGTTTGGTTTGAGCTGTTCTTTCAGCTTTGGCAATACCTTCAATAGAGATCGATTCTTTCTGAACAAAAAAGTGAATAAAATCCTGAAATATTTTTGAATCGTTATTGAACTTTACGTCAGCCGGCATATCATCAAACAGGGAATGATAATAGACGGGTGCATCAACCAGTCGTGCATTAAAACCAGACTTTATGCCTAGTTTTTTACCCAACGGTGTGCCGGAATATCCCTGATTAACCGCCATTATCTATACAAAATGCAAAGTTATCGCTAATTTTTGCGACTGTTGGTATTCTCCGTTATCCATTATGATTTCCTTCATCCTCCATACGATTCACTCTTTCAGCATATTTTTCCGAAGCTTTGTTTGACTGTTCCTTTGCTTTCTTGCCATGTGCATGCGCAGCCTGCGCGTGATGGGCCGCTTTTTCGTGATTTCCTTCAGAAGCATATTTAGCTGCTGTTCTGTGATGCTTCGCCGCTTCCTCGTGATGAGAGGCAGCCTGTTCATGATGTTTCTGTGGCATATAATTGTATTTGGATAGTTATTGAAATAACCGGGCCACGGTGATCCGGGCAGTGGTTTCCCAGCATTTATTAGAATATAATAGTCGAATTTCGATCGTGTCATATCCACTTGTTACCATAGTAATTCCAACCTATAACAGACTCCGCCTCGTTCAGCAGGCAATCGCATCTGTTGTCGCGCAAACATATACCAACTGGGAATTAATTATTGCGGATGATGGATCAGACGATCGAACTTCTGAAACGATCATTGGCATGAATGATTCCCGGATCAAAGTCGTTGAGTTGGCTCATTCGGGAAATATCGCAGCCCTTCGCAATATGGCTGTTAGTAAAGGGAAAGGAGAATGGCTGGCATTCCTGGATTCTGACGATATATGGATGCCAAGGAAACTTGAGATACAATTATTTCTCCTGTTGCAGGAAAAAAATCGTTGGGGTTATGGCGGATACGAATTAATGAACAATGAGATGCAGGTCATTCCTGCCAAAGCGGGAAAATATCGTCCGATTTCAGGATGGATCATTAAGGATGTGCTTACCACCGAGGCATCGGTAAACATCGGCACATTGATGGTTGAACGAACTCTTTTTGAGGAAGTCGGTGGATTTAATATTTCTACGGAGCTTTTGTACCGCGAGGATTATGAATTAGTAATAAGATTATCCTTACAGTCGGAGGCGCTGGCTGTTTCGGAATTACTGATGCGCGTAAGAGAACATGCGGGGCGCGCAACGAATGCTTTTGGGTATGGCAACGATCGTACGGTAGCTGTCTATGAATATTTTATTCGCACGAATCCGGAAAAACAGCTGGCGAAAATTGCAAAACGCCGATTGGCAGGTGAGCTCGCAGAATCGGCGATTGTAAGAATAAAAAAGAAAGAATATTTAAAGGCAATAAAAAGACTGGGGAAAGCGCTCATATATGGAGTCAGAGTACGACAGCTGCTTTCAGTAGTTCGCCGGGGACTTACGAAGCAACCAAATATTCATCTGACGAATTAACGGAATACATTAACCTGAGAATTAAAATTTTATGCCCGCATAATCAATTCCACTTCGAAAAATATGATAATTGTATTTCCTCAAATAATGTATAATTTCCCTGAGTTCAGATTTGGTCATCCATTTACCTTCAAATAGCACCATTTTAATATCATGTTGTGTAAAATCTATTGACCGAATGATTTTATAGTCAAACCCTTCAGTATCGGTATGCAATAAATCAATCTTGGGGAGCTTGTTTTTTTCAAGCAGATCTTCAAATGTTATGACCTGAAAGGGTTCGGCAAATATTCGTTCATCCAGTTTATTTCCAAATTTTATATTCTCTATAAATACTTTCTTGTCAAAAGAACCAATCTGGTCGTACCAGCCCGGTTCATTTTCAGTTATATTTCTAATTCTATAAAATAACATTTCACCCCTTACCGGGCCTATTCCTAAATTTTCGAATACGAGTCCATTGATGTTACTATAATTAGCCTTTAATTTCATGAAATTTTCCGGGTCCGGTTCCACCAAAATTCCTTCCCAGTTGTTTTTTCCAATATAACTATACAGGGGATCGTTTTTCTTTCCGTCATTTGATCCTATTTGAATAAAGGTTTTGATATTGGATTCACCTACGATTTCAAATATTTCATCTATTGTGATATCTAAAATCTTATCTTTTGAAGTCAAAGATTTGAAGATTTTTTTTAATCTGTTAACAAATAACATCATCAAATTTATGCAGGAATAGGCGGAATGCTATACCTGATTGTAATAGGGGAGAGTCAGGCTTCTGGTTCCAGTCAGAAAAATGCGGCCTGATAAACCATCTTACTAAGAACCGAAGGGTTGAAGGGTTTCGATAAAAAACCAAAAACGCCTAAACCTTTTAAGTTTTCCATCGATGCAGAAGAGAAATCAGAAGTGATAACGATTATACGTTTATATTCTAAATGCGATTTGTTTTTTATAATGAATTCGTTTCCGGTTCCATCGGCCAAAATCAGACTCATAACAATGATGGAAGGATCATTTATATCCAATTGGGCTTTAGCTAATTTAAAAGTATGTCCAATGATGACTTTAAATCCTTCCCGTTCGAGTGTTTGTCGGACAAGGCGACAAAAATCAATTTCGTCATCGATCAACAGGATGGATTTATAAGAAACATAGCCCTCTACGGATCTGAAAAATGTAAACCTGGAGGCAATCAATTCCAGGAAGTCATTGAATATTTTCCTTAGCATAAGATAACATTAGTCAGAACCGAGTATTAGAATGCCCGATATCGGGCGAATATTGCTGGTATATTCTGGGAAAAAGGAATGATATTTAGGTTTAAAAAATTGGTTATGGTGAAGTACGGGCCGGTTATAATAGTGGAAGATGATGAAGATGATCGGGAAATTATGGAAGAAGTGTTTGTTGAGATGGCGACAAGCTTTGAAAGGAAATACTTTACAAACGCGCAGGATGCTTTAACATATCTGACTAAGACAAACGTGCAGCCGTTTCTGATTATTTCAGATGTTAACCTTCCGGGCATGGATGGACCGCAGTTCAAACTCACACTCAATGAAAACGAATATTTGAGAAAAAAATCCATCCCATTTGTTTTTCTGACTACATCAGCCGAACGTGATGCGGTGGAGAGAGCATATGAAATGCTTGTACAAGGATATTTTGAAAAGCCGACTAAACCCCGGGATATCAGAATGCTATTCATATTGATTCTTGAATACTGGCAGGTTTGCATTCATCCCAACACGATAGAAGACAGAAAATAAAAAATCCCGGGCTATGAAACTTTAATGACGTCTCTCAATTTTTTTTTGAGAGAATTCGAATCCGCGTATTTTATGATGTAATCATCTGCGCCTAAAGATTTTGCTTTTTCCCTGTCACTGGTATTTGAAGATGTGCTGTATACGTAAACACTGGTTTGATCATTTCCCTTTTCCTTTTTGAATTCTTTTAAAAATTCAAATCCGTTTAAATAAGGCATATTAAGATCCAAAAATATGTAAGAAGGGGGAGGAGGATTTTCGTCTATAAATTTTAGCGCATCTTTACCGTTGTCTAGGGAGATGCACTCCATATTTGGAAATAGTTCGTTGATGGCCTGGCGTAAAAACATCCGATCGTCGCTATCGTCATCAATCACCAAAACGCGATTTTTCATCATTATAAGGGTTTAGGACCGTCGTTTATACTGGCAAGGTAATTGAAATAACCGATATTTGAATTCACCCTTACTGTAACCAGATGCATCTTTTTCTGATAATCTCCATCATCTATACCCTGCTTCTTGTTTTCGTATGCTTCAAGATTTTATATGATGTCCATTCCACTACTAAAACATTCGCCTATCTGATCATAACGATTATGATCCCGGTCGTGGGTATGCTGATCTATTTTGCGGTTGGCGCCAATTACCGGAAAAATAAGCTCTATAGCAAAAAGATTATTACGGATGATAAAATACTTGCAGACATCCGACAAAAAATAGTTCATGAGTCGGAGGATTCATGGAACAGGGGAGAGCATGAAGTAAAAACGCATGAGAAACTGGCGAGGATGCTTTTAAATGATAACAGTCCTCTTACGGCCAATAACGAAGTAAAGCTGCTGCTGAACGGCGAGACAAAATTCCCGGTGGTGATTAAAGCGCTGGAAGAAGCCAGACACCATATTCATATGGAGTACTATATTTTCGAAGATGACGGGATTGGAAATGAGATAAAAAATATTTTGATCCGGAAGGCTAAAGAGGGACTGCAGGTGAGATTTATCTATGATGACCTCGGAAGTCGTTCAATCAGAAAACAGTTTATCCGGGATCTCAGCGAAGCAGGTGTGGAAGTATATCCCTTTTATAAA
Source organism: uncultured Bacteroidota bacterium (assembly GCA_963757315.1). Lineage (GTDB taxonomy): Bacteria > Bacteroidota > Bacteroidia > Chitinophagales > Chitinophagaceae > Puia. The sequence continues at coordinate 50,424 of CAVWRD010000011.1, forward strand.
ATTCTTTTTCTGGCGTTCTCGAACAGGACGAACTACCGCAACCACCGCAAGATTATCGTTATTGACGGATGTATTGGATTTGTGGGCGGCATCAATGTAAGCGACCGTTATATCAATGGAAAGGACAAAAAACAATTATTCTGGCGCGACACGCATGTGCAGATCAATGGACCCGGTGTATTTTACCTGCAGTATTTATTTATATGCGATTGGAACTTCTCTGCCAACCAGCAGTTGCCGATTGAAAAGGATTATTTTCCTCCCACCAGTCTTAGTAAGGGTAACGCTTATGTCCAGATTGCGGCCAGCGGCCCGGATTCTGACAGTCCGACCATTATGTATTCTTTAATGGAGACTATCATTTTAGCAAAAGAAGAACTTTTGATTACATCGCCCTATTTCATTCCCGGTCAGAGTATACTTGATGCTATTTGTGTAGCTGCACTTAGTGGCGTAAAAGTTAAACTGCTTGTTCCCGAGGTATCCGATTCTGTTCTCGTGAATGCCGCCGCCAGATCCTACTATGCGGATATTTTAGACGCGGGAGTAGAAATCTATCTTTATAAAAAAGGCTTCGTGCACGCCAAAACAATTGTAGCGGATGGTGAACTAGCCATTGTAGGATCAGCGAATATGGATCACCGTAGTTTTGAATTGAACTTTGAGGTAAACAGTCTGATCTATGACCATGATATTGCTCAGCAACTCCGCAATGCATTTCTGGACGACCTGAAAGAGACGAATAAAATAGAACCTAAGGACTGGGCGAACCGTACCAAATTCAGTCAGTTGGGAGAAAAGCTTTCAAGATTGTTATCACCATTAATGTAACAATATATACCGGCTGTATCTTCTCAGGCGTATTTTGATATCGGGTAGCTATGGAAGCGCGATGTTCACACTGTCAATAATTGGAACCAATTCAATCAGATTATTAATTATGTAGTCAGGACCGGAAGACTGAAGCTGCTGAAACGTATGAGCTCCGGTTGTAATTCCAATACTTAAACCACACCCTGCATTCTGACCTTCTTCAATATCGATGATGGAATCACCTACTTTAACAACAGATATTGAATCCTGAATACCGTAAATATCCATCGCAAGGTCAATCATTTCAGGATCGGGGCGGTTTTTCTCAACATCGCTTGAAGTGATCAAACTATCATACTCAACTCCTTTTTTCCATCCCAGCTTCTCAATAAGTGATTCAGCCGTATCGGCATCGTAACCGGTATTTAAAACAATTTTAATATTTTTCTGTCTCAGAATCCTAAATAATTCTACCGCATTTGGTTGTGGTAAAACGTTTATATTTTCATAAGCTCTGGTCAGGAGAATAATAAAATCTTCATAGATTTCGTCAGCGAGGGAATTATCATTTTTCCTCGCATATACCTTTAAAATACTTCTAATAGCTTCCAATTTTTCTTTTCCTGCACCTTCTGCAAGCACCTGATCCAGGGAGAAGTCATAACCCTTATTATTTATTGATTGCTGAAGGGTTTTGTATACTACATTGTCTTCATTAACCGTAGTTCCCGCCATATCGAATACTACCAGACTGATCATAGACTTACTTATTAAGGATCGTACAAACTAAGTTAATCAGTTTACCATCTTGTTATACAGACATTATTCTAATGTTAAATTACACCGGATTGGTTGGAGCTCCGCTCTAATTTTTCTGTACAATAAAAACGGAGATTCTTTAATTGTCCAGATTGTAGTCCGACCCATAATAATCAGCATTTGCTATTTTATTTGCCGATTTTAAATTAAAGTTATGTTGGTATAAAACTCTGAAGAAAATGTGCATAAAAGAAAGCCACAATGTGGCCATGAGCAGACTTCCCAAAACATCTGTTGTATAGTGAACATGAAGATAAATCCTGCTTAAACCAATAAGCATTCCGAAGCAAAAAATAAGTACTGATAAAAGCCATTTTAAGGGAAAGCTTTTTCCTGATTGCCAAATAAGATAAAGTAATATGCCTGTGAAAATAAAGCCTCCGAAAGCATGACCGCTTGGAAAACTATAACCTCCGGCACCACTAACCAAATGATGTAAAGGTCGAGAACGGTGAAATATATCCTTTAAAATCCATCCAAGCAATAATCCGGAAACCGCGACTGCAGAAATCATCATTGCAGATTTTGAGCGATTATTCCTTATCAAAAAAACAATAATCAAGAGATAGGACGGGACCAGGAAAGTGCCCGTGCCGAAAAATGTTACAAGGTTGGCGATTTTTGTGGATGTGGACGAAATAAGCGGCTTAAAAAAAAGAAAACCCATATAGTCGACAATATTTTCCTTTTCCCACAAAATATAATGAATAAGAAAATATAGTGATAGTGCCGATAAAATCAGAATTGCGATTGCTATAAAATCCTCCGGAAATTTCTCCGGATATAAGTGACTACGCTGACTTTTATGCATGAATCATCTTCTGCCTTAAAAAGATGAATATTTGATTCGAATGGTTGGGTCAGGAATTGATTATTGTAAATGATAAGTCATTCCTATTCCAATGCCAAAATTGTAGGGGTATGCCGAAACGGCGGTTCGCAGATTTATTGGACTCAGGGTATTCCTGAAAGACGGAATTAAATCAATTCCAATATTGTTGTTTATATGGTATTGCAGGTCTGCTTTTACTAAAATGCCATAGTTTGCTTTTTTGAGTCCCATCATATTAATAACATATTCCTTTTCAGGATATCCCGACCCGTAAGTTTTGGTTTCAATGGATGCGCTGGTAAGTAAATTGAAAGAAACGCCTCCTCCAACAAGCAGTGAGAATTTTTTTAGGGTAATATTGTAGGAGAGTACCAGGGGAATAGTAAGGTAGTGAAGCTGACTGTAAGCTTTTCCCGCCAACAGGCTGTCACCAATGTTCGGCTGAAGCACTGAAGATGGTTGAAGATATCCATATCCTGAGATGGTGTTTAACTTGAACTGAACATGTCCGTTGTTATCATTTACTGCATAACATATAGAAGAATCTATATTGGTACTTGACCAGGAGTAACTTAATCCAGTTTGAAGAACCCAGTTTTTATGCAGTTTATAATTTATATAAACACCTACTGAAGCTGAAAATATATTTCTTTCCCGATGTTCTATTTCTTTACCGCCCGGGCTGGTTGAATCCTCATCCGTAAAATTATAACCGGCAAATTCCTGCGAAAAATAAGGAGTAATAGAGATTCTGTCTTTAAACTTTTGTTTTTGATATTTAATAACCGTCTTGTCATTTGATCCTGCTGCCAGTCCAGGAGGGGTAATCTTCAGATCAGAATATAAGAATGGCAATCTTAATTCATCAGTGCGAATGGGAGTAAGATAAATGTCTATATTGGCGGGATACATTGGAAAAAAATTGTCATCCTTTATTGGAATAGCCAGATTATTTAAATTCTTTTTACCCGTTTTAATTTTTTCCGATAGGTGCAATGATTCCGATGGGTGTAATGATTTAATTTCTTTCGATAAAGCTGTGTTCAAAGCTGATGTAGCGCCAGTTGATTTAATTTGTCGTAACTTGAATTTCAATAAATAAACTCAGACCAATAAGAAAAAGCAGAAATCCGGCTATGGCAAACATGCTCCTGAAATTATTTATATAAATAATCCTGCTATCATCTTTGTCTAATTGATGTTCAATTTTATTCCATACCGCTTCCGGGGGATCCTGCCTTGCGTCAAGAAGTGAATCTCTGAAAAAGTTGTCAATACTATTTTGTGCGTATTCTTCCATCGGCCTATTTCGCTAGTTTTAGTTCCGGTTCCAGTTGTTTTTTCAAAATCTTTCTGGCGTCTGATAAATTTGATTTGGACGTGCCTTCTGAAATATTTAACAGCGATGCGATTTCGCGGTGTTTCATTCCTTCAAAAACATAGAGGTTGAAAACCATTCGATACGCAGGTGATAACGTCTGAATCACCCGGATCAGCTCTTTTTCATTCAGCTTATCGGCGAGATCATATTCATTAGTCAGAAAGTTATGTTCATCTGTAAGTGGTATTAATGTTGAACGGTTTGACAAACCCCGGTATCGCTGCAGGGCACAATTGATCATAATCCTGCGCAGCCATCCTTCAAATGCACCCTTGTTTTTAAATTGTCCGATACACTTATACATCTGAAGAAAACCATCCTGTAAGACTTCTTCTGCTTCCTCCCGATTCTTCGAATAACGCAGACAAAGCATCATCATAACAGGACTATAAATCTCATAGATTTTTTTCTGGCTCGACCTGTCTTTCTTCAGGCATCCTTTGAGCAGCTTTGTGAGATCTTTTACAGTAATATTTTGCTGTTTAATAAACATAGATGCATAATATCGTATAATAGTTGGGTGCGGGAAATTAATGTAAGATTTAACAGAAGGGAAATGTCTTACAATTAGTTATATCATAATTTTAGCCGGCAACTCTTCCTTTGCAAACACGTATATTAGAAAAAGGATCATTTATTTGAATGATAGTAAAGTTATTGCTTTTAGCCCCGTTTTTGCTGTTTTCGTCTAACACCTGGCTTTTTAACCTTGATGATGCCCGTGTAATCGCCAGGAAAGAACATAAATATATTTTATTGAACTTTTCAGGGTCAGACTGGTGCGGGCCCTGCATACGAATGCGTAAAGAGATATTCGAATCTGACGTTTTCAGAAAAATGGCGGACACGCAACTGATTTTGGTGAATGCTGACTTCCCAAGAAATAAAAAAAACCAGCTTTCGCCGGAGCAGCAAAAGATAAATGATGAGACGGCAGATAAATACAATCCCAAAGGCGAATTCCCATTCACGCTGATATTAAATTCAGAAGGAAGGATCTTAAGGTCATGGGTAGGATTACCCGATCAAACGGCGGAATTATTTACCGTAGAGGTTCGGAATGTTATTTATACAAATGAGGTCGATAAATGAGTATTCCTTCAGTTTACCATAAAACCCTGAAGCTAATGGGAAACCGTTTTCAGCTAAGCGCAGTGGGCGAATCTGAAGAATGGGCGCATGATTGTATTGATGCGGGTATAATGGAGATTCAACGTATTGAAAAACTTCTGACTACTTTTAGCGATACCAGCGAAGTTGCCGTAATTAACCGGAACGCGGGAGTAAAACCGGTTGTGGTAAGCAGGGAAACTTTTGGCATCATTGAAAGATCGATCCGCATTTCAGAAATTACCCAGGGCGCATTTGATATCACCTATGGGTCTGTGGACAAAAGGCTGTGGAATTTTGACACTACCATGAACAGTCTGCCAGATACGGCTACCGCCAGAAAAATGACGAGACTGATTAATTACAGAAATATTGAGCTCAACAAGACTGAATTTTCAGTATTTCTTAAAGAAAAAGGAATGCGGATAGGATTCGGTGGAATCGGAAAAGGATATGCTGCCGAGCGGGCGAAATTAATCATGAAAGGTAAGGGAGTTAAAAGCGGAATTGTAAATGCATCAGGGGACCTGGCAACCTGGGGCCTGCAACCTGATGGGCAACCCTGGACAATTGGAATTGCAGATCCCGAATCCAAAGACAAAATATTTTCCTATCTGAATATTACGGACATGGCAATTGCCACTTCGGGTAATTACGAAAAATTTATCATGGTGAATGGGCGGAAATACTCTCATACCATTAATCCAAGAACGGGCCTTCCGATCAGAGGAATCAAAAGTGTAACGATTATAAGTCCGAATGCCGAAATAGCAGATGCGATGGCGACGCCGGTGATGATTATGGGAATTAATGCCGGTCTTGATATGATTAACCAGATAAAAAATCTGGAAGCCATTGTGGTTGACGATTTTGATAAAATTTATACTTCAAAAAATATTCATTTCAATTCAATTCAGCATGAAAAATCATATTGCGGGTAAATTCATTGTTGGCTTACTGATCGCTTTGGGTCTGGTATCCTGTGCACATGTTAAGGAATACCAGAAAAGCAGGATTAATGATTCAGAGATGTCGCTTTCGAGCCGGCATGTTGAGAAAAATGAGCTGAATGCAGAATCATACCGCGAAGGTTCATCCGGTGCGAATGGTGGAAAAACAGGTGGCGGCTGTGGCTGCAATTAAAATCCTTATCAAGTAATTCATGAGAAAATTATCCCTTGCAGTTATAGGAATGTATCTGAGCATGGTTCAGGCCTTTTCGCAGGCGCCTGCTGCCGACTCCAGTTTGTACCATCCGAAAAAATTAAAACTGGATGAAGTCAATCTGGTGTCCAGTTATTATGATCAAACCGCCGATAAATCTGCCGTGATGGGTGGTGAACCCGGACCGCGAGGTATCGCCGACGTAACCGATTTCGCCACTGGTATCGATGTTACTTTTATAGGATGGGATCAAAGGGAAAGAAAAAATACTTTCGCGCTAGGACTTGGCGTGGACTATCATACAGCAGCATCGCAGGCCTACGTGGATTCCAATGGTACTTCAAAAAACGACGGAACAAGAATTTATCCCACCATAAACTGGACCAGAGAAAACGAACAAAAAGGAACATCGTTTACCTTAGGTGCCTATTATTCCGCAGAACACGATTATTATCATTCCTTTGGCCTGAATGCTTCGGTTTCCAAAAAAAATAAAACAAACGGGGAATTCAGTTTGAAAATAGTCGGGTTTTTTGATAAAATCAATATGATTTATCCGGCTGAATTCTATCCGGTAGATTCAGTAAAGAACACGCAAAGTACAGACAGTATCGTTTATCGAACATCGGCCAGTGGGCAGACTCAGGCATTTATATACAATAACGGGCAGCTCGTTGGCGATACAAAATCGCATAAACGCCAAACGCCGACGGAACCCCGTAATACATATACGGCATCGCTTTCTTTTACCCAGATCGTCAATCAACGCATGCTGGGGAGCATTGAAATGGATCTAGTTTATCAAACAGGTTACCTGGGACTGCCATTTCACCGTGTGTTTTACGACACAGGTAAAGACACGATCGAAAACCTGCCATCGCAGAGATTTAAACTGCCGATTGGTTTCAGGCTGAATTATTTTCTGGGTGATAATATAATATTACGCACTTATTACCGCTTTTATGCCGACAGCTGGGGATTGGTATCTAACACATTCAATCTTGAAGTGCCTGTCAAAATAACTCCATTTATATCGGTGTCTCCTTTTTATAGATTTTATGCCCAAACGGCAGCAAAGTATTTTGCACCCTATAAAGTTCATAGCGAAAGTGAAAAGTATTTTACCAGTAACTATGCACTGGCTCAATTTAACAGCAGTATGATAGGAACCGGCTTTCGCATTGCTCCACCAAAGGGCATTTTTATCAATAGTCTTAAAGTGCTTGAAATCAGATATGCACATTATATGCAGACTACGGACCTGAACGCTAATATCATATCTTTTAATCTCACTTTCAGATAACTTTAATTTGGGAAATGTAATAACAGATAAGATAGATATGTCAAATAAAAAAATCAGCGTCGTCCGTAAGATATTGATTACGATTCTTATTATTTTTTTAGTTATACAATTTATTCGTCCTGAGCGCAATAATGGTTTGGCAGACGGTCCCAATGATATTACTCATATTGTACAAGTACCGGATACTATTCAGCAAATTCTTAAAACCTCCTGTTATGATTGTCATTCAAATCATACAGTATATCCATGGTACGCACTTATAAATCCGGTTGGTCTGTGGCTCAGGGATCATATCAACGATGGCAAGCGGGCCATTAATTTTTCTGATCTTTCAGGATTCACTAAAAAGAAGCTGGATCACCGGATGGGAGATATCACTGAGACCGTTGAAAAAGGCGAAATGCCGCTGGATACTTATACATTTATTCACCGGTATGCGAAATTGGACAGCGGACAAATCAACATGATTAAAGCCTGGGTCAGTTCCGCCAGAAAAGAAATCGGTTACGAGAAATAGTTTAAGCGCCTATTTCCATTTTACTTTTCTTCCGACTATTATTTTAAAAACGAACGGATCTGTCGATGGCGTAAGACCGAAACCTGCACCAACATTAAATTCCCATTTGGCGTCATTCAGCAGATCATATGCAATGAAAATGGCATGGTTCTGCTGACTTCCCTGATCGAATTGTGTAACTGGACCCATATCACCATAATATTCTATTCCGAAAGCCGCGTTGTTGAACACTGCGTACGATATTTTTACATTGGGCTCAAAAGTGGGTACGGAACTGTTATATTGGCTTTTTAACGAAATACCGAAAGTGGGATTGACTGAAATATAGAGTTTGTTCCACTGCTTATCAAGAATCGGCCTGATCTCAAGACTCCAGGTATCGTTCGAATAAGCAGGTTTCTGGTAACCAAACTCCAGAGATAAACTGAGTCCGAATGGTATTCCCCAGCTTGCGGGCGCCATCACACGAGGCCGGATATGTGTACCCACAACCTGATAACCATAACCTGAAGTATAATTTGTAAAAAGATAAGCGCCTATTTCAAAAACGGGCGTTATTCCGGTCGTAATTTCCAGCGTTTCGTGCAGGGAATGATTTGAAGGAAGAACACCATCTGTGATTTGCGTACTACCGTCAAACGTATAATTGCTGTGCAATTCAAACATAGTGGAGTGAACGGCCTGTGTCTGGGAGGCATATACCTGAATTTCATAGTTATTCTGTGCGGTCGCTGAAAGGGCACTTAAAATGAAAACAATAATTCCGACTGATTTTATCAACTTCATTCTTTTGTGTTGACCATCTTTATGGCTTTCTGCTTTTACAAACGAATATATCTAATTGTTGAAAATATGAATTCAAGTAAAAAAATTTTATTACTGACTATTGTGTGCTCGTTTCTCAGGATGGTAGTTGCAGCATCCCTTGAACTTGGCAATGACGAAGTTTACTATCAGGCCTATGCGCAGCATTTGCAATGGAATTACTTTGATCATCCACCGATGGTTGCATTGCTAATCAGACTTTCTACACTAAATCTGTTTTTTACACATGAATTCTTTATAAGGCTGGGACCAGTATTATGTGCTGCAGCAGGTACCTGGCTGATATACAAGATCGGAAAGATCATTAGAAATGAACAAACCGGATTGATTGCAGCGATATTGTATTCCACCTCTTTTTATTCTTCCGTTATTGCAGGAATATTTATTCTGCCTGATTCACCACAGGTCGTCTTTTGGTTGCTGTCCATGTATTCAATTATTTGTATCCTTAACAGCGAAGAAAATATTGGAAAGCGAAACCTGTTTTTCATTTTACTGGGTGTCAGCGCGGGACTCTGCATTATGAGTAAGGTACATGGTGTTTTTCTGTGGTTTGGATTTGGAGTTTATCTTATTATTTACCGGAGAGATATTTTGAAATCGCCATTCCTGTGGCTTTCTGTCCTGATCTCCCTCATCATCGTTTCACCTATATTTTTTTGGAACTTAGATAACCATTTTATTACCTATACTTATCATGAAGGCAGGATTGGTTTTTTAGGAAGCAATCCCGACCCGGATCGTTTAATTCAACAGGTACTTGGTTCAGTTTTCTACAGCAACCCTGTAAATTTTATTATCTATATACTGGCAGTATGGGCTCTTTGCAAACACCGGTTCCCTCATCCACCCGACATCTATCCATTATTTTTATGGCTCAGTTTTCCTCTGATTGTCGTTTTAATTGTGGCCTCCATTTTCAATGAAACGCTTCCCCATTGGTCGGGTCCTGCCTATTTTTCATTGATGTTGTTAGCGGCCTGCTGGCTGGATGAACGGGCAGGAATTATTCGTATACGCTGGCTCAAAACAGCCGGTTGGTTTTTTGCAGCAGTGATAACGATCGGTACACTGTGCATCCTGTTTCTGCCTTTACAGATTGGCAAACGTAACGTGAATTATCTGGGCACGGGCGATATCACACTCGATATGAATGGCTGGAAGAAATTTGCCATTGAATTTGATACATTGTACCGGGATGACATACGAACTGGTATTATGAAACCCGGAGCCGTAATTATATCGGATTATTGGTTTCCCGCGGGTCACCTGGATCATTACTTTGCAGTCCCTTTCCACCGTAACCTTCTTGCATTTGGAAATTTAAACAGTATTCATCATTTTGCCTGGCTCAACAAAATCAGACCAGGTCTGATGACTGGATCTGATGCTTATTTTATTTATCCGACTAATGAATATGGGCCGCCAAAGACAAAACTGATAAACGCATTCATAAGTGTGGATACTCCGGTTCTCATTCCACAGTTTCGGACCGGACAAACCGTGAGGTACCTGGTTATATACCGCATGCACCATTTTAAGGGTGATAGTTCCGATTATCTGATTTCCGGAATTAAATAAGGCGTTGTAGTTTCAAAAAACCTTAATAAAACTTAAACCAAACGGTCCTTTAAGATTTTCCAGCCGGTCTGAGGTTGTCTGTCAATGCACCCAGAAAAGCGATGATGTCGTTGATTTCCTGTTTTGACAAATGAAGGGGTTTGCCGGAAAGTGTCTGTTCCGGACTGGATAAGCCTATACCGGCACCACCGCCCTTATTATAAAAATCGAGCACGTCGGATAATGAACGGTAGCGGCCGTTGTGCATGTAGGGTGCTGTTTTCGCGGTGTTCCGGACGGTCGGAGTTTTAAACGCCCTTTTGTATATATCGATCGGATAGTTTTCATATCTGCCTAAATCTTTGTCATAAATATTTAAAGAAGATGAACTCAGACCTGGTACTCCCAGTACTTCGTATTCAGTTCGACTAAAGAAAGGAGGTGTGGAACCGTTGAATATCGGTGCGAAATGACAGGTACCGCACTGTGCCTTTCCCATAAATAAATTGAATCCCTTTTCCTGTGCAATCGTTAAAGCCTGGTGATCGCCTGCCATGTATCGATCGAATGCAGAATTCATAGGGTTGTAACGTACCCAGATATGCGCTTAATGCAGTCTCGATTTGTACCAGTGTAACTGAATCATGAAATAATGACTGGTATATGGGATTTTGTATCAGTCTTTTTTTTATTTCAGGTATGGATGCATTCATTTCCTCAGGATTAGTGAGTACATCGTTTATTTGCTCCGAAAGGGTAGGAGCCCTTCCATCCCAGAACTGCGAAGACTGATCCGATACATAAAAAAGTGTCGGGGTATTTCTGCGGAGCGGCCGGCTATCATTGACATTCCTGTTGGCGACCAACTGATCAGTAAAATATTTATCCGGCTGATGGCAAGTCGCGCAGGAGCGAATATTATTACCGGATAAATTTTTTTCGAAAAATAATTTCCGACCCAGGTTTATCAATGTGTCAGACGGCTTTTTACCTGCTACATTGTATTCACCCAGAAATAAATTCTTTGCATTATAATTTAAAGCCGGAATAGTGGATGATTGCCATCCATAATTTTTGATGCATTTATTAAGTTGTTCTTCCAGTGGCAGTGCGAACCTTGTCAAAAAAATCAGGCGATTGAAATGATCAAAATCTTTAAGCTGTGTAAAAAATATTGTTTGCTTCATCATGGAATCCAGCAATATGGATTCTTCATTTGCAGGCTGGAATAAAAAACGGATGATGGTGGAAATGGATTCCAGGGAAGAACGGGTCTCTGAAATGCCGGTCTTTAAATCAGGAGCATCATAACCCGTAATATAAAGAGTCATGATGCGGATGAGTTCGAGATGCAGGCTCTCTGTAAGCTGGGCGGTAGTTGCTTCAAAATCGAAATACAGATCTGATAAGTCAGCGGCAGATTCATCCAGCACAATTGCCAGATTCTTAAGAGCCTTCTTTTTTTTCTGAGGATTGGGGCCATACAATATGGACTCCATTTGCTGAAAACTTTGCGACTCGTCGTATTCCATATAGGGTTCTTCCACTTCTTTTTTTGCGGGTGCATTGAAAAGTTTCCCCTGTTGCGGATAAAAATAATCCAGGAAGAAAGAGATTTTTTTATAATGTAGTCTGCAGGATTTCAAAATTTCAATAACCGGTTGAATCGTTTGGTGATCCGACGGGTTGATTCTGTCGATGCTCAATTTCAATTGGTGAACAGAAACTGCAAAAATGGTAGTCTGAGATTTTATATAATCCAGCGTTTCATCGGCAGGTTTGCGATAAGGATGAGATCCTACAGCCGCGGCACAGAAAACCACGGTGAATACGATGAGAATAATTTTCAGACACAGATTCGGTTTCATTTCGCTTACTCACATCTGATGTTTAACGATGGTAAACTGGTCACGGATAACTCCGTCAGCACAGATCCATTTAAAAGTTAAACGTCCTCCAGTCACTTCAATATACGAAACTCCGCCGTGATCGGCATCAGAATAATACATCGATTTATGCGGATATGTTTTCTGCATGCCGCCGAGTTTCCCCGCAGAACCACTCACAACATACACCGTACCTTTTTCTCTCAGGTGGTTTTTCACGTAGGCTCCTTTATGCGTGATGCTGTCTTCCTTACCGGATCCTGCATCCACATTATATTTTTTGCTATTGAAAGAACTGTCGTTTCCGTAATAACCATACATCAGATGGGAACGTTCATAATCATGACTATGACCTCCCAGAACGATATCCACACCATAACGTTCTAACACCGGGATGAAATTCTCGCGGATGTCAACCAACTCTTTTTCGGAATCACCGTTGTGTGATCCCATCGTGTAAGGCGGGTGATGCCAGTAAGCAACGATCCACTCTGCTCCCGCAGCTTTTTCCAGATCCTTTTTGATCCATTCTACCTGCGGCCCGGTGGTATCTGATAATCTTTTGTTATCTGCCTTGCCATAAGAGTCGATGGAAATAAAATGGATATTTCCAATATCGAAGGAATAAAATTCAGATGTGTGAGAGGGTACGCCCCCGGATTCACCTGATTCTGGCACGCTGAAATTCTGGTAGTAGGCGAGTTCATGGGTTAGCTGTGCCGAAGCAGCAGAAAATTCCACATCATGATAGTCATGATTTCCCGGTGCCGGGAAAAGAGGATATTTTTTCAGCAGGTTATCCTTGTAGATATTAAAAAAGTTTGCCTGAAATTCAGCATCCGTTCCATCGGGATAAGTATTGTCTCCGAGGAGAATCCATGCATTTAAATAGTTGGAACCGAGATAGTGTAGCAGCTGGTCACGCACATTTCTCTGGTTGATGGAATTGTTTCCACAATCGCCGAGAGCAGCGATTCTGTACGTGCCTGTTTTGCCAGCTATTGGTAATGTATAGAAATAATTTCCGGTATCACCCGCCAGTTTATTTTTCACGTCACCAACAGAATAGTAATATCTGGTTTCCGGATTCAGAGAAGTAAGCAGAATCTTATGTTCGGTAACCAGTGAAGAATCCGTCACCTGATCTTTCAACGCATTCGGATCATTGCCAAAATAAACACGACTTCTGCTAAGGGCATCTGTACGCCAGCGGATCAGCATGCTGGTTGGCGTGGCACGTTGAAGGTAAGGACCACGCACGAGTACCGGTAAAATAACCGCGGGATCCTCTCCGTCTTTTTTATCCTTAGCTGAACTTTCTTTTACCTCCTTCTGTGCACACGCCGTATTTAACAAACAAAAAGGAATGAAGAGGATAATCCAGAAAAATTTCATGACTTCATTTTGTATACTAAAATTTTAAAGCTGTCGGGAATCCTTGTTTTATTATCGGACTGCAAATCGAATGCGCTAAAATAAATCGTTTTTGTTGAAGGGTCGTAAGCGTGCGTTTTTGCCTTCCATTGAGTCGTGAGTGTTTGTACAACAGCATAACTATCCGGGCTGACCTGGTGAACGATGGTTGCAGTTCCGTCGCCATTGGAACAGATGATAAGTCCGGTTGACGGGTCATAAGATACCGCATCCACTCCGGCTCCGATAGGCACGGTAGCAATCACTTTCCCTGAAGGAATTTCCACTACGGTCATACCTTTATTTTTACGACAAACTGTATAGAGGCGTTGATGTTTCAAATCGATGGCAAGACCCGTGGGTCCGCCGCAAGGATCCAGCGGAAAACTCGTTAGCAGGACACCTGCTTTGGAATCAATTACATTCAGACGACTTTTGTCTTCCAGGTTATTGTAAATTTTCCCCGCACCATCTGATACGGCAAACTCAGGATTTCCACCCAAAGGAATGGTTTTTACCTGGACCATCTTATCTGCGTCGATCACAGTGGCATCCTGACTATCGCCGTCAAAAGTAAATACCTGTTTGGAATAGGCATCGTACATGATTGCATCCGGATCTTTTCCGGTGATCGGGATGGTTTTAATCGTTTTGAAAGTCAGCAAATCAAAAACAACGACGGCATTTCCCTTGCCGTCGCTGATAAATCCTTTGTTAAATTCAGGTGCCAAGGCGATACCGTGCACACCCGTCATCTGATCGATGTTGCCGATGATCTGATCGGTTTTCAGGTCGATCACGGTTACATTGGTACCATGGGAAACATAGAGACGTTTGTTTGATGTGTCGATGGTCATATAATCATATCCGCCATTTCCGGGAACGGAGATTTTCTTATACAATTCAAAATTTCCGGGAGTCTGTGCAGGCGAATTCGTCGGTGTCATGCACAGGCAAATGGCGGTCAAGAAAAAAAGACAGCAGATATCTCATCCTGAATATATTATTAAAATAAGGTGTAATGGTTAATGTTGATTTCTTTTTCCAAAGGAGATTAATGTTGATTTCCTTTTCCGTCCGAAGTATACGCACCAATATCCGCGTTATAGGTTGCATTTCCTTTTCCAATAGCCGGAGATCCGGCCTGCAGGTGGTAATCATTACTTGTGGATGCTCCGTTTGGCGTAGCTACTTTTCCATCAAACGCTTTAAACAGCGGATCCATATTTCCCACTGCGTTGGAAATTAAATCGGTAGACTGCGGTTTGCCTACTCCGTCGGAAGGATAAAAATTTGCACGTATGGAAATCTGGAGGTTGCCTCCGCCGGTAGTATCAGCATAGGTATCCTGCGACGCATAAAATAAATTGTTGCCGTATTTTGTGTTCAATGTATCAGCGTCAACAAATATTTCAAGTCCCTGATAATCATCTACCATGATGTTGTTGTATATATTGGCTTTTGCGTTTAAACCAACAGAAACTCCACGTCCGGGCTCAGCCTGACCTCTTCTCCATCCACAACTTACCATGTCGTTATTGTACACATTGACAACGGTCTGCGGTATTGGAACAAGATCATTGGTTTCGAGTTTGACGCCGGTACCAGCCTGACTATAGATCACATTATAAGCAACGTCTCCTGTAACACCCGTTTTAAGATTGATGGCTTCTCCATCGGTGGAACCGGAACAAAGAATCGTGTTGCGAAGAATGGTAATCTTGGCACCCGTGCCTATCCGGATCAGATCGTCCTGGCCATTCGTAAACCAGGAATCTTCAATGTCCACGGTAACGGGAGCATCTACAAAAACCGTTTTTCTGGGACTGCCGGATGGATCGGGTCCACCGGTATTTTCGACTTTTGTCCATTTAATGGTTACAGATTGTGCACTATCGCATTGAAATCCACCCCAGCTGCCGGGCATGTTATTGCTGGAATTAAAAGTGATGGGTGATGCAGAAGTCCCCACCAGATTCAACACTCCCTGTATGTTAATTTGTGCATTGTTGGCGACAATAACAGTTACGCCCTGTTGTGAAGCAAGTGTATCACCCAGTTTAACGGTGAGATCGCCGGTTATCGTATAGGTATTACCGGTAGTAAGTGTTCCCTTCACAAAGCCTGTAATATTGCCAGGTGTAATGGGATTAGACGCTGGTACAGTAGGCGTGACTACCGTAGTCGTCTCGTTGTTGCTTTTCGAGCAGGATGAAATCACCGTAGCGATCACTGCGATGACTGTGCAAATCTTTCTTGTTTTCATTTTTTTTTATTTTATTTTTTAATTCTCGTATCGAATACCAAAGCTGAAATTGAACCCTGTGACTTCACTGGATACCAGAATATTATTTATCTGGTTTTTGAAAGCAGTATTCAGCAGATTATTCCACTTGGTAAAAACAGTAAAGTGTTTATTATGGAGACCTTTTTCAGCAGAAAATGCCAGGTTTGCCTGTGGCTGCTGATAGTAATCGTAGCCGTAAATAGGATAAACCACACTGATGGAGCGCCCTATATATTGAAAAGCCAACTCTGCGAATAAATTGCGATTCCTGTTTCTGTATAATAAAGACACATTGAGTGTGTGATCAGTTTGTCCCTGTAAAGGTCTTTTTTCCAGTGTGTCGGTGTTCACATAATTGTTGGGAATATCGTAGTACGATTTCACGGAAGTTGTACTTGAATTCAGATAAGTGTAATTGCCTGTTATTCCAAAGTACTTTCCGAAATATCGGGTAAATGCCAGTTCGATTCCATAGTCTGTGGCTTCCGGTGTGTTGGTGGGCATGTAGTCCAATCCGGAGATATAAGCAAATTCAATCGGGTTGAATAATTTTTTGTAGAATACGCCAACGAATAGCTGCTCATCGTTACGCGGGTACAGTTCATATCTTATATCGTAATTGTTCGAGGTGGTGTGCATTAAATATGGATTCCCTTCTGTCCTGGTGTCGGAAGTTGCGCTCAGTTGTGTTCCCGGAACCAGGTCATAATAATTTGGCCGGGCAATGGCTTTATAGTAAGTAACCCGGAGGTTGGTAATCGGATTGAGTTTGAATTTCAGGTCAACACTTGGAAGGATATCCGTATAGGATTTATTTAGTCCGTTGATACCGGTTGGATAAAATGTATTCAAAGTAAAACCCTGCTGGGTTTTTTCCACTCTTACTCCGCCAACAGCATCCAGAATGGGAAGCGACAATTTTGCTTCTCCATACCCGGCTGCAATATTTTCAAATACCTGGTATTTATTCTTATCATAGTCATAAGTACCACTGCTGTTATATACAATCCACTGGGTCGTGTAAATATCTGTGAATTGCTGTTTGATTCCGCTCGCAGTGGTAGTGGGTTTCAGATCATATTCATCCTGTATGTTGTAGCGTATTTTATGACGGTATAATCCACCGACTCTTAATTCCAGTGTTTCCCGGTCGGAGAGTGCTGTGCGATAACTGAAATTTGCCAATCCACTTACATCAATATCCTGGTTATGCTGCCAGATGCGTGATATCTGGTCAAAATATTGCGGCGTGGTTACGAACTGGTAGGCCGACTGGTTTTGCGGGTCACCGTGAACTGTATCAATTTTTTTATTAAGGGAAAGATCAGCCATATCCGGAACACGTTTGGCAGCGAAGGAATAAACGCCGATCCAGTCGAACATAAAATGTTTCGACAGTATATGTTTACCGTCCAGTTTTACATTTTCTAAAAGTTGTTTACTGGTAACTGAAGTATAATCGGTGGAAACCGGACCAGTACCGGGAACGGTTCTTCCTCCGTTACCTCCCAGGATGGAAGTATCGATGGTGAGTCTTGCCTGCGCGATTCCTGTATATAATAAAATATTTGTGAGCGTGATTTTATTGCGGTCGTTAAATGAATAGTCGAGGTGAATGGTAACGCCGTTATTGAGTTGCTGGGTTGAATACTGGCGGTTTGCATAATCCGAAAGAGTCGGTGCACCATTTGCGTGGATGTTAGGAGCGGCCTGGTTAAAAACAGAGTTACTTCCATAATACTGATTCTGAAAACTCTCAGCTACGATAAAGCCGAGTTTTTGTTTCATATAACGATTACCATAGGCGATTGTAAACACTGAATTGGGCATGGGATTGACTTCAGTAAAATCAAGATTGCTCCGGCTGAAGTCGTCTGGCTGCGCGATATAACTACTGCCATATTTTTCAATAACACTTTTTTGCTGGATATCGCTCTTGGAAAAACTGGTGAACTTGCGCTGGAAAAAAATATCACTGTAACCCAGCGATCCCAGCACTTTAAATGTTTCGCGATTAGGTGCGTCCTTCATAATCAGGTTCACAGTACCGCCGATGGCGTCGGCTTCCATTTCCGGTGTAAGTGTTTTACTCACTTCGATACTTCCCAGTAAATCTGAAGGAACGATATTGAGTGGAACATAACGGGATTTATCGTCAGGACTTGTGATCTTGATTCCATTGATCAGGGTATTATTGTAACGTGGATCAAGTCCGCGGATGATTGGATAAGCTTCATCAGCGCCTCCGTTTCTTTGAATGGTAAGTCCGCTCATGCGTTGCAACACATTCGCTGCATTTATATCGGGGGATTTTTCGATCGCCTGGGCGGAGATAACGTTTACGATATTGGGGCTGTGTTTTTCTTTTTGAATCGCACCCTGTTCATCCTCTTCGCTGATTTTACCATAGACCTGAACCGTAGAAAGATTTTTTCCATGTTCTTCCAGTTGGATTTTTAATTCCAGTTTTTTATTGTTCAGCAGGTCCACATGAGTTTGGTAATTGGCGAAGCCTACATACTCGATGTTGATGTCGTAAGAACCCATGGGCAGATCCCTGAATTTAAATTCGCCATCCGGATCGGTGGTAGTATTATAAGTGTGGCCGTTGCCTGTGCAGCTTACGAAGGCGCCAGACATTTTCTCTTTGCTGAGACGACCCTCCACTTTGCCTTTTATTTCAGACGACTGACAGAAACCCTGGATAGTAATGAGTAAAAAGAAGGGAACAAAAATGTATTTCATCATTTCAGCAGCTGCTTAGCCAGATGCAAAAATGGATCAATGCATAGTTAAAATAGCTCTGTCAATCAAGCTTAATGATAGGGTAAGGGATTCGTAATAGACTGTTCATGTTAAATACAGAATCCCGACAGAATCTTCAGAATTCTGCTTTGATTTTGATTTTCGGAATTGGATTTGTGGAAGTAAAATGAATCAAAAAAAACTTATATGATAATAATTTGTTGTTGCTGAAATGAGCATCGGTAATTATTTGGTAACATTAAATGCCTGTATGCTAAAATTAAATCTTTACCTGTAGTGTCAGGTAAAATCCCCTTGCAAATGAGGAAATCGTATATGACTATATTTTGACAAGCAGGCTCGCATGTGTGCCTTCCAGCCAGTCTTTGAATTCAGTGACTCGATAGTTATTGACGAAGATCTCGTCTTTGACGGGAATTGTGAAAACAAGGCTCATTTTATAACCGTTTCTGCGAAAGCCTTTCAGGAAAACAGAATTCACAATAAAGTTTCTGTTTGCACGGTAAAACAGACGGCCGTCTAACTGATTATGAAGATCCTGCAGCGTGCCGGATATCATATGTCTTTGATTATCCTTTGTGATGAAAAACAGAATGCCATTGTCAGATGCGAAATATACCACGTCATCCACCTGGATAATATGAAATTCGGAGCCTTTCTTCACGATAATCCTTCGCATCCTTTTTTTATGGGCCTTTGGAAAGTAAAGATTCAACAGAGCCTCATACAATTCGATCCGGTTTATCGTTTTTTGTTTGCACACTAAGATATCCCTGATCTGCTCAAATGAGCAGGGCTTCTGCAGGAAACAGATATATTGGTTTTCAAAAATCTCAAATACCGGTTTATTATACTCAATGGTAAATACAATTTTTACCTGGTTATCCAGGTAATTCAGCAGGTCAAAAGATAAACCATCGCTGAGTTGTAAATCCATAAAAACAATGTCCGGCTGCCCATACTGGCTAATCCATTCAAATGCAGACTGAATGGTTGAAAATCTTCCGCAAATATCAATATCCGGATTTATGGAGAGCAGGTTTTCTGATAGCAGATCTATGTCACATGAACTGGTATCAACTATTAAAATGCGCATTCAATTGGTATTTCATTAAATATAACATGCGCATTTTTCAAAATATTATCAGGGAGAATAAATCACGCAAACCGGGGGGCATGCGATGAAAATTTATATAAGGCTGCATATCAAAACAAAACTCACCGGCATTATTTAGTACTCCAGCATAAAATAAAAGCAACCCGGCATATTGATAAAAAAATCAAATGATGATAACGATACATTCGGTTGTCTTTAACAAATATTTATAATGTTCTCATCATTCATCTCTCATTTTTAATCTGCTGTTATGAGTAAAAAATACGGGCTGATATTTTTATTTTCTGTTTCAATATTACAACTGCTGGCACAAGATCATGTTGTGACGGGTAAAGTGACGAATGAAAAAGGATTGCCGGTATCAGGTGCTACTGTGCAGGAGAAGAACTCCGGCAGGGGAGTCACGACTAAATCAGACGGCAGTTTTTCTATTTCCATTTCTTCCTACGGAATATTAGACGTGTCCAGTATTGGGTATGAAAAAGTTGAATTGGCTGCGGGGAACAGTGCTGTGTTGAATTTTACACTTAAATCATCTAATCAGTCCCTGTCTGAAGTGGTGGTAACGGCTTTGGGAATAAAAAGAGAGAAAAAGGCTTTGGGGTATTCTGTATCGACTGTAGGAAGTGACCAGCTGGAACTGAGACCTGAAGGCGATATCGGGAGGGTGCTCAGTGGTAAGGTAGCAGGACTGGACGTATTAAATTCAAGCGGACTATCAGGCAGCGGAACAAATATTACTATCAGGGGAGTGAGTACCATCACAGGAGGAGCTGCGACGCCTTTGTTTATTGTAGACGGAGTTCCATTCGACGGGGGGAACAATGGTGATGGAAATTTTCAGATCGGTGCAGGCACAAATACATCCAGCAGGTTTCTGGATCTGGATCCGAATAATATCGAAAGTGTAAGTGTATTAAAGGGTCTCAGTGCAACCACACTATATGGTGAGTCAGCGAGAAACGGCGTTATATTGATCACCACTAAAAATGGCTCGTCGAAGAAGCCAGGGAAAAATATGGAGATCAATGTTTCGCAATCCTTATTTGCAAACAACGTTGCCAATATTCCGGATTATCAAAATACTTATGGGGGTGGGTTTGACCTGGTGGTTTCACCAGCTATTAGTAACTGGGGACCTGCATTCACACAGCCACCGCTACAGGTTCCATACTCCGCGCCTTTGCAGGCTGCTTATCCGGAATATGTGGGAAAGACGCAGGATTTTAAAGCGTATGACAACGTGAAAGCTTTTTTTCGCACAGGTACCATTTCAACAACATCCGTCAATATCGGCGGTTTCGGACCGAATACCAGTTTCAATGCCAACTACACGTATATGGATGATGAAGGATTTACGCCGAATAACAGAGTATATAAAAATAATTTCGGAGTAGGAGGTACTGCAAAACTTGATAATCATTTTACGTTGAATGCCGTGTTGAATTTTGCAATCACGAATTTTCAAACACCCGTTGTAGGTTCCAATAGCGGAGGAGGCGGTACTGCCGATGTTACTTCTGTATTCGGAGCGCTGTTATTCACTCCGCGATCTGTAAATCTGATGGGTCTTCCTTATCAGGATCCCATCACAGGCGGCAGTATTTATTACAGACCTAATAATGATATTCAGAATCCCAGATGGACGGCACAAAACGCTTTATCCGGAGATGTTACATACAGATCTTACGGTACCATTGGCCTGAAGTATGATATCGCAAAAAATCTGAGTCTTAACTACCGGTTCGGAATGGATATTTACAACGAGCTGCTTACACTCGACGTGAATAAAGGCGGCGTCGAAGGCGGACCAGGATATGTAAACGGACTCTATCGTACGACCAACGCATTCAATTCAATCATCAACAACAATATCAATCTGAATTATAATGCCACTTTGAATTCAGATTTTAACCTGAGCGTTGATGCAGGAATTGACTACAGACATGATTTTTACAATCAGAATGGATTAAAAAGTACCCAGCAAATTGTTTTTGGTCTTTTTGATCACAGCAATTTTATCAGTCATGATGTGGTCAGTGAAGACGGAACGGATCTTGACTATAAAGTAGAAGAAAAACGGCTGGGCATTTACACACAAGCCGTGCTGGGTTTCAGAGATTATGCTTACCTCACCGTAAATGCCCGTAATGACTGGGTTTCCACGCTGGAACAGGATAACCGTTCACTCTTATATCCGGGAATCAGTCTTTCTTATATTCCCACATCGTCTGTAGACGCACTCAAAGGAAATAAGTCTCTCAACTATCTGAAATTTAGAATTGGTTATTCCACCAGTGCGCATTTCCCGGTTCCCTATCAAACCAGATCTTCTCTACTGATCGAAACGAATTCTTTTGTGACGTCCGGAGGTGACGTAAGTAATGTTGCTGCGATCCCCAATAATATTGCAAATCCCAATTTGAAACCTGAATTATTAAAGGAACTTGAAGCAGGTATTGAAGGAAAATTTTTTGACAACAGGATTTCTCTTGACTTGACGGGTTATTTCCGGACGGCCAACAATCAGATCCTGAACAGACAACTCGATGCTTCTACAGGATCCACTTCAACCACTATCAACGCAGGTGCTGTCGACAACAAAGGAGTAGAAATAAATCTGGCTTATACGATCATCAGAAACAGGGATTGGAACTGGACGCTCAATGGAATATTTACCCTGAACAGAAGTCTGGTGCACAGCATGCCTGCAGATATAAAAGAAATACAAATTGACGGTTTCGGAAACACTGGTTTTGGGACATACGCTATTAATGGCAAGCCACTTGGAATTATCCAGGGGAGCTATATCGTTTTGGATACCGGAGCGGGAAGTCACAAAACAGGTTTGAAAGTAGTAGATAATAATGGTTATTATCTGGGTTCGACGGATGTCGCCATCATTGCCAATCCGAATCCTGATTACAAACTAACGGGCTTGAGTACCCTAAACTATAAAAACATTTCTTTCAGGATGCAGTGGGACTATACACATGGCGGTCAGGTCTATTCCAATACGGTGACCACTTTGCTTGCAAGGGGAGTTACAAAGGATACAGAATTTGACCGAACGCTTCCGTTTATTGTCCCGGGTGCTGTGAAGCAGGATGGTACGCCGAATAACATTCAGCAAAGTGCCGACAATGTTTATTTCAACAGTTATGGCGGGTTTGGGGCCGAGTCTCAGAATATCTGGGATGCAACCGTAATCAGACTTCGGGAGTTATCTCTGGCTTATAATTTTTCTGGAAATCTGCTAAAGAAAACTCCTTTCGGGGCCGCATCCTTTGAAATCTCCGGAACAAATTTATGGTACCTCGCTCCGAATTTCCCCAAGTATACCAGGTATGATCCGGAAAGCAACAGTTTTGGTGTGAGTAATTCCAGGGGCCTTGATTTTTTTGCCGGGCCTTCTTCCAGAAGAATGGGCGCCAGCTTAAAAGTTTCTTTTTAATTCATAAATAAATCATAATGAAACTGAGCAAAATAATAATTATCGCTTTGTTGATTTCAGGAAACTGGTCTTGTTCGAAACTGAATAACAATTTTAATCAGCTGTTGAACAATCCAAGTGCCGCATCGCCTGACGCAGCCAGCGTGGATCTTTATCTGAATAATCTAGAATTGAGTATGGCAGTGACTGATCCAAATCTTGCAACAGGAAAATTTTATTCCGGGTATGACGCTGTAGGAAATATAGAAGGGGTTTCAGATTTTGGCGGACAGTTGGTGAGGATGGAAGCGTTAATAACAGGTAATACCTACCTAAATGCTTTTAGTCCCGGAAATTTTGATGATATCTGGCAGACCGCGTACACAAATATTTTTAAAACAGCTAATACGCTGATTCCGCTGGCGGAACAAAAACAACAATATGAGCACGCAGGCATTGCCAAAGTGCTCAAAGCATATGCGATGATAACGATGGTGGATCTTTTTGGCGATATACCATATATAGAAGCTAATATGGGTGTGGCCAATCCCAATCCAAAACAGGACAGTGGAAGAACAGTATATACCGCCGCACTTGTTTTGCTGGATTCAGCGATCGTGGAACTCGCAATACCTATCTCTGCTTCTGCGGCACCCACCAACGATATTTATTTTAATGCGAACGCCACGAATTGGATAACACTTGCCAAAACCATTAAATTGAAAGTCTATGTTCAGATGCGGCTGGTGGATAATTCTGTGACATCTAAAATAACCCAGCTCATTTCGGAAAATGATCTTATCAATAGTTCTGACCAGGATTTTGTTTTAAGTTTTTCAACGCACAACCAGTCACCCGATAGCAGACATCCTAAATATATAAATAACTATGGAACGGACGCAGGGGCTCAGGACTATATCGGAAATTATTTTATGTACCTGCTCGATCAGGAAAAAGGAATGGTTGATCCCAGAATAAGATACTACCTGTACCGGCAATGTGATGATATAACCAATGATCCCAGACTTCCCAACCAGACGACACTGCAGTTTGCGCTGCCTTGTTTATTCAGATCCTATCCTCCCAACTATCCGCCGACTTCAAATCCCAATATTGGTTTTACGACAACACCCTATTGCATCGTGAATAAAGGATATTGGGGAAGAGATCATTTAAATAATGAAGGGATCGGCCCCGACCAGTTGCTGCGTACCACATTCGGAGTGTATCCTGCCGCGGGTGCTTTCGACGCTGATCAGAATAATGGAGTTGGTCAGAGTTCAGGCAGAGAGACAGGTGCTAAAGGAAACGGAATTTTTCCGATCTGGTTATCCTCATTTACCTATTTTATCGAAGCAGAATCTGCGCTCATGCTTAACACGCCGGGGGATCCCATGCAATTGATGATACAGGGAATAAACGCGTCATTCGATAAGGTTTCAGGATTTCCATCCAGCATCGGATACTCCCTGCCAACCAATGATACTTCTGTACTTATAAATGCAGCCAACCGTCGGAACTATATTAACAAAGTAATGGCTCTCTATCAGGCTGCTCCTACCACGGATGAAAAACTCAATGTAATTATAAAAGAATATTACCTCGCCGCCTGGGGAAATGGTTTGGAACCTTATAATAATTACAGGAGAACCGGTAAACCCGAAAATATGCAGCCGGCACTCACACCTTCACCCGGCTCCTTCAACCGCTCTTTATTTTACCCGCCGAGTTATGTGAATTATAATAAATATGCCACGCAAAAACCTGGCACAAACGTAAAAGTATTCTGGGATAATAATCCGGACAATTTCATACAGTAAAACAACAGACATGAAAAAAATATTTTTAATAATTTTTGGATTGATTCTAATCATGACGATTACAAATTCCTGTACTAAAGGATTTGTGAGCGGTGACAGAAAATTTTTGATTGAGGGGGCTTATCTCACATTAAACCAGCAGGGAAATGCAAACCTGGATTATTTACATATCGACACCAGCACCGTTAGCATTACGGTAGGAGGGAAAGGTTCTCCGATTGCCTCTGTTAATTTATGGGTGGTTCTTGGATCCAATTTAAATCCGTCTTCATGGAAATTTATAAAGAATGTTCCTTTTAAGGATTCCGCCATATTAACCGTGACAGGCACAGAATTAGGTAAAGCATTGGGAATTCCGCCGGATAGTATCAATACCAGTCTCACGATATATCCTGAAGCAGTGACTATAGACAGTCAAAAATTTTCAATCAGTAATACACCTACCAACTTTGAATCTTTTCCGGCCTATAATATGGCGTTTATCTGGCCGGTTACCCTGATCAACTATGTTTGCCCTTATGATCAGAATTTTTTCAACGGAAATTTTGCAATTGTTAGTGATGAATGGAATGACTTTAATCCCGGTGATTTAATTCCCGTAGCTCCCGGTCCTGCTGCAAATCAGATCACGCTGAAACTCTATCCTTCACCAACTGCAGGTGGTACCAACCGGCAGACCTTTGTTGCCAATGTGGATCCTGCTACCGACAGCCTCACAATTCCGCTGCAACCTATTGGAGATTATCCGGGCGACCCGAATTTCACCATACAGGGAGTGGGTGTACTGTCAGTATGTTCGGGCAGTATTTCGTTAACTGTATCATTCGCGTCGCCGGCTGACGGGCAAATTCCGGGCACTTATACTGTAATCATGACGAAACAATAATGGGATTATGAAGGAAGACAAATAACCAAACGATAAGTTGTTCCGATATTCAATGTGCTGTAAACATTAAAGATGCCGTCTATCTTTTGTGCCCTTTTGGCCATATTCAAAGTTCCGTATCCTTTTTTGACAATCTCTTTGTTAAAGCCAATACCATTATCCTGCAGTGTTATCTCGAGGCTCCTGTCATTTTTTTCCAGCGTTAAAATAACGCAGCTTGCTTTTGCGTGTTTTACAATATTATTCATGGCTTCTTTAAAGATCAATAAAATATTTCTTCCATTATGACCCGGCAATACCTGATCACAATGGTGCACATTTTTATTATTTACGGTGAAGCAGGTATCGGTTTCCTGGAATAATTCGATACCAGTATTGGTTAACCGGCAAATCACTTCCTGTATTTTATCGCTTTGCGGATTGAGTGCCCAGATTACATCTCTCGTTCCCTGATACAATAAACTCACATTTTCCTTAATCCTGTCGAGTTGGGAATCTACTTCTGTACCTCCCGTGCGCAATTTTGATTTGACTACATCGGCCAGCAACTGAATTCTTGTGATGGTGTTTCCAAGCTCATCATGGAAATCTTCGGCTGCCTGCTGACGGAGATTTGCTTGTTCGGCCAGTTTGATATTTTCGATTTCCCTTTGTCTTTTATCTTTCTGAAGGCTGCGATAACGAATGACTCCAAAAACAATTCCGATGAAAATCCCATACATCAATAATTTAAAAAAAATCGTCTGATAAAAAGCAGGTTTAATTTTAAATGCAAAAGAAGCAAGGTTTGAACTTAACCTGCTTTCATGATCTATTGCTCTCACCTGAAAATTGTAGTCGCCGGGGGGCAAACCCGGATATATCACATTTTGCGTGGATGAAGGTTCTGTAAAATCTTTATCCTGTCCTTCCAGTTTATATTGATAGCTGATCTTATCCCTGTTTTCAAAACTTGCACAGTTGAAGCTGAAACTCAAATGATTTTCTTTTTTGAATTGTTTGTCGACACTGAGTACCAGAGGCGGCATATAGTCCATCGGTTTTTTTTCAACCGGAGAAAATTGCATCAACCCGGAAGCAGTGCCAAACCATAATTTATTTCCTGAATCGCAGACCGCGGCGTCCTGGTTAAACTCCCCGGAAGAGATGTCGCCTTTTCTTGAATAGTCTGAAATATAAAAACTGTCGGAGGTTGCATTGTATGAAATCTTATTCAATCCTCTTCCGGTGCCCATCCAGATTCCACCAGTTTTGTCCCGGACCAAACTGTAAACAAAATCTGAACTGATTCCCGTTCTTTGAGTATAATGCCGGGTTTTTTTATTTCGGTTGTCGTAGATGATCAGGCCTTTGTTGGATGTAGCAATAAAATAAACACCGTTTTGTTCGATTATATTCATGATATGGGATTGTTCGATCAAAGAATCCGTAATCATGGTTATTTTACCTGATGAGTCCATTATGCCCATTCCTTTATAATAGGAAATCAGGAAATTATTTTTTTCAAGCGGATAAATCTTTGCTATAAATCCGTTACCCCTTTTTTCCAGCCAATCGTTTTTATAATAGTATAGTCCGTTACATCCGCAGATCCAGAAGCCTCCGGTAGAATCCATATAAAGATTATTAATACAGGTGTTCAGGTTTTTGAAATGTACCTGCTCAAAATGATTGCCTTTAAATTTCCAGATATTGTTGTTTCTGGTACCTGCCAATAATTCGTTACCCATACCCTGTGAGATAAATGATATCTGCTGTTCCACTTTGCTCTGTGAGGGAATCGGATAATGAGTAAACACATTATCTGCCATTGAAAAAATTCCGTATCCATCCGTGCCGATATATAATTTTCCGTCGCGACCTTCTACCATTGCCATGGCAATAGCATGGATGCCATTGAACTGACTGTAGTAAAACCAGGGATGGGGAAAGAACCGGAATACACCGTCTCCACTCGTCCCAAACCACAAATTTTGTTCCCTGTCCTGAAAAATACAGAGCGTTGGTATTTCGGTAAGACCATTGGATGCATTATAAATCTGCCATTTACCATCCGTAAATTGAAATATGCCTGAACCGGTTACAAACCACAGCATACCCGTTTTATCTCTGAAGAGATAAATGAAATTATTTCCCGGCAGAGGCATGAGTTTCGTCAGGGGCTTCACACTACTATCAGCGATTTCATAAAGATTATTTGAGGTTAACAGCAATAATTGCCCGTCTGAAAAACCTTCCGTGATCTGCACGATATATTCTTTTTCGATGCCTGCATTTTTCAGGTCCAGCTTTTTAATCCAATGTCCGGATTCCAGGCAATAAATGCCATTATAACGCAATGCGACCCATAACCTTCCGGTTTTATCATAATGCATGGACATGATACGGTCATAGTTATCGCGAACAATGGTGTGTTTAATAACGCTGTCGTCATGAATGGAATAAAGATGTAAGAAAGTCAATACCCATATATTCCCGTTCACGTCTTCAAGAACATCGCGAATAATATTGTCACCGGGACCATTTAAAAACCGAAAGGTTTTAAATCCTTTATTGTTCAAACGCGAAAGACCATTGTGCGTTCCGGTCCAAATATTGTTTTTGCTGTCTGCAAATATGCAATTGGTATAATTGTCGGCCAAGCCATCGGTTTCTGTATAACTCTTAAAAGACTGACCATCAAATTTGGAAATGCCACCGAGTGTGGAAATCCAGATATTGTCGTTCAGATCCTGACAGATCGCCGAGACCTGCGACTGGCCCAGGCCCTGTTCAACACTATATTGCTGAAAAGACAGTTTTTGTGCCTGACCATTTTCATAACGAAAGAAAAATAATAAAATCGCTGCTAAAAATCTGAGACATCTGCGCATCGCGTAAAACTAGAATATATGTAAAACAATCAATGTGAGAGGAACGTCAGTTTGTGTAAATCCCCCCTATAGGGGGGTGAATTTCGTTCACAAAAAATACTAGATTCATGAAAACAAAAAAAACGATTGAATTTCAACATATGTCCAAGGAATATATAAAAATCGTGTTAATAGAAGATGATCCAACCATTCGGGATGCTTATGTTTTTCTGATCAATGAACGGGATGGTTATAAAATAGTAAATTCCTATTCTTCTGCTGAAGCTGCCGTCAGAAAGCTCCTGAGAGACGAGCCTGATTTGATATTACTGGATATCGGGCTGCCGGGCATGAGTGGCCTTGATGCGATTATTAAGATCAAAAATATTATACCTGATGTTCCCATATTGATATTGACTGTTCATGAATCGGAAGATTTTATATTCAGGGCGCTTACAGAAGGAGCTTCCGGTTACCTGACAAAAAATTGCAGTGCAGAAAAAATTATCTACTCTATAATAGAAGTCATGAAGGGTGGGGGATCCATGAGTGCCAATGTGGCCAAGATCGTATTTAATTCTTTTCACAAGAGTGATACGTCGCCACTGTCAAAAAGAGAAACCGAGATTCTGGAGAAGATCGCCAACGGCAATACCAGGGGTAGAATCGCAGATAGTTTTTTTATTTCCGATGAAACCGTAAAATCACATATCAAAAATATCTACAGGAAGCTTAAAGTGCACTCCAGGGCGGATGCCATAAAATCGGCGAGAGAAAACAAATTCATTTAATTGACAGTTAGATTCATCATTTCCTGTCCCATGGCAAGATTATTGAATAAGTATGGAAAAAATATATGTTACGAATCATTAGTTGTTTTTCACTGCTGATATGCAGTACTGTAGCTTTTTCCCAACATGGATATAATCCTCCAAACACTGTTCAGGAATCTTTTCATAAAGAATACCCGAAATCTCAAAGCGGTGAATGGAGTAAGAACGGTAAAGACTATACCGTAAAATTTGATGACCGGGACAATGATAACGGGCAATCTGTAGCTTATTACCGGGCGGATGGCGGACGTATAGAAACGCATACTCAATATGATAACCACGACGTGCCAAAACCAGTTATGGAGCATATGAATAAGTATTATTCCGGATCAAACAATTACAACGTTGTTCACATTGACCGTCATTCGGGACCCGATTTGTACGAAGTGCACTATACCCATAAAAAGTCCAAGCATAAAATATATGTAGATGATTATGGCAAAGAGCATTACTACCATTATGGTCATTACTGAAATGGACTTTTGAACCGCTAAGCCAGTGTCTGGTTTTTTGATAAACCCTGCGGGCGGAAAACCTCGCGGGGTTTATTTTTTTAAGGCTGAAATTTCACCATTTCTTTCAATGTATATTTCCTGAACCAGATCCAGGTTGTTGGTGAGAACATTTCTTCTCACGCCCTGCATGATATCTTCTTCACATACAAGAGCCTTATCCATATTCTTGTGAACGAAAGAACCGTTTTCAAATAACACCATTTTTTTGCCCTCAATCAGATTTGCAAAAGTTTTATTTTTCACCGTCATCCATCCAAGTATCCGGTGTGCCAGTACAATAAGAGTACAGGATACAATTACCGGTATCATCCCGGATGCACCGACAATGGCACGACTCATCACTGCGCCCAGTGTGATGGCGACGATATTATCGAGAGACATATGTAATCCGAAAGAACGTCTGCCCGAAATGCGTATCAGTATGAGCGCTACTACGAAAATAATAATACCACGAATACTCATTTGCAAAACATTAAGATCGGATCCTTTTCCCAGGAGATTTTCAATGAAATTCATATGACTATTTTTTTACTATCAGATTTAAAGCTTTTTTCTTGTCCTTCCATCCGATCGGAGAAAACTCTTTTCCTTCGTGTTTGTTATAGTCGATGAAAAAGTTTTCGATTTCCTGTACCATACTTTTATTCAGATCGTCGAGTTTTTTGATGCTGCCATATAATATGGAACAATCGGATACACCTACAAGGCGGTCATTCCTTATTTTCTTTCCCTTTCCTTTTTGCGTTGCCTCCAGTACACCCAGCAGACGAACGGATATCAGACATCCCGGGAATGCGGGTTCTTCCATAACAACGAGCATATCCAACGGGTCTCCGTCGGCACCCATTGTATCGGGAATAAAACCAAAATCGAAAGGAAATACGGTGCCCATCGGGAGTGTTTTACTCAATCGGAATGTTTTCAGTTTCGGATCGTAGTCAAATTTATTTTGTGAACCACGTGGTGTTTCTATGATGACATTCACGATTCCTTTGTCCTTGGGTTTAATCTTTTCAATCTTCATGAAATATTTATTTTGTAACGCGTGATTCTGAAAAAGTAAAGTGGAGAAGATGTTTATAATCAAAGGATATGCCACCAGGGACGAAAATAAATTGCCCAGTTTGGGTATTTATGTACCATTAAATTTTAACGTTTTAAAAGTGTCCGCCTAGTTCTCCATGGTACAATTTGTGAGCTTATTTACTGATTGTAACTATATTAAATCAATTAAAAATTCAATTTTATGAGATCAAATTCAAGAAGGGGTTTTGCTGCCATGGATCCGGATGATCGCCGGCGTGCTGCTCAGCGGGGAGGTCAGCATTCACACGAAGGTGGCCGCAGGTATGATGACGATTATGGATATGATCGAAATGACAGGAATTATAGAAATGACCGGCACGAAGACTATGATGAAGACGACAGAACTAATGCACGTTATGAAGAAGATGAAGATGATGACTTTGATGTCTATGATCGTGAAGACAGGGAAAACGACGATTACGACCAGGACAGGAGATCTAACTACGGAAGATATAATCGTGATGAGGAGAATGACAGGCAATATAACAATCGGGGAA
Organism: uncultured Bacteroidota bacterium; assembly: GCA_963757315.1. Classification (GTDB taxonomy): domain Bacteria; phylum Bacteroidota; class Bacteroidia; order Chitinophagales; family Chitinophagaceae; genus Puia. The sequence continues at coordinate 82,139 of CAVWRD010000011.1, forward strand.
GAAATGAAGGTAATTACAACTGGCAGGCTGCCAATTCAGATTACCGGAATGACCGGTCAAATCGTGGTCGTTTTAATTCCGGGTATTCAGGCGATGGAAGATCTTCAGGCAGCAGTATCCGTCGTTCCCAGGATTCAAATTCTTATCGCCCGCGCAGCGGCAATGGTGAACAACGGAGAGATAGCGCTGGTCATTTTATGAGTAATAACAGAGGAAACAATGGTCATATCACTCATTCCGGAAGAAGTGGTTATGGAGGAAGAAGCAGATCAAAAAACAGAAGAGGTTCCGGCAAAACGAGTTCTTCCGGCGGGAGGACTTCTGCAAGTAATCAGAGACGCTCTTCACGATAAGGCTTACTAACCCGGGTCGTGGCGTAAAAAACGCCCGACCCTTTTTTTCATTTTTAAAATATAATGATATGTCGCAGAATAAAGACAATAAAAGTCAAAAGAACGAAGGTTCCGAAGAATCATATTTGGAAAAGTTTTTTGTAAATCAGCTAAAGGATATTTATTACGCAGAGAATAAAATTCTGGACGGCCTGAAAAAAATGGAGAAGGCAGCAACTACTGATGAATTAAAAGACGCCTTCAAAGAACATCATGGTCAAACGGAAAAACATGTTAAGAGACTGGAAAAGGTATTCGGCTTACTCAATAAAAAAGCAGAAGGCAAAAAATGCGATGCCATTGAAGGGATATTAAAAGAAGGGGAATCTATTATAGACGAGACAGAAGAAGGCACGATGACCCGCGATGCGGCGCTCATCTTTGCGGCCCAAAAAGTGGAACATTATGAAATCGCGACCTATGGTGGTCTTGTGCAGTTTGCAATCACGATTGGCTTACATGAAGCTGCTGATATCCTCGACAGAACTTTACGAGAAGAAGAAGATACGGACGGCAAGCTGACAGAGATTGCTGAGAATGATATCAATCTCGGAGCTGAACATGAAGGCAATCAGTATTCATGGGATAAGGAAAATCGAGAAACCGACGCTCAGCTTACGGAAGTAAATCACTGATGCATAAACATCGGTTTGAAAACCGGAAAGCCCTTCTTATTTGAGAAGGGCTTTCGCTTTTGCATCCTGATTTCTGAACAAAAATTGGGGTTCGGGAGATATCGGCAATTAACTTTCTTAGTTTTCCTGTACCATAATAATTTCCTGTACGAGTTCGCGAATCACTTTAAGCGAAAAAGGTTTTTCAATAAAAAACTCAACTCCTATATTTTGAGCCTGTTCTCTTGAAAGTTTTCCTTCACCAGTGATGATGATAACTTTACTTTTGAAAAGTACTTCAGGAACCTGTTTAATAAAATCCAGTCCCGTACCATCGGGAAGAAAATTGTCCAGTATTAAAATCGACGGTTGCAGTCTTATCCATTTCTTTATTCCCTCCTTTAGTGTGTGGGCGCACTCGACCATATAGTTCTCGTCTTTTAAGATAAGCTGTGTAAGATCACAAAGCTCTTTTTCGTCATCTATAATCAGAATTTTAAATCCTTTGCTCATGGGGTTTAAATAATTTAATTGCAATACCCGGACCCGGTTAATGTCGTAATCTTTACCAGGTAAAATATGCTTCATGTAGTAATTAATCCACAAAACAATTAAAACTACGATAGATGGAGCGAATATTACCGTAGGCATAAGTGCTACAGGACCAACATTTATGGGTACCGGAAATACAGCTGCGATAGGATTTACCGGATCTAATCAGATCGTTGGTTCAAATACAATTTATCAGCCTGCAAATGGACTAATAGTGCAATAAGAAGAACTGAGTTTTTTGAAAAGTAAAAGGCAGGGCGGTTGCGTGCTTTTTATTTATTCATCCGGACTGAATTAATACAATTAATTAAATTATTTATGCGAATTGTTCAGGCTCCATTTTTGCACAGATCAAGTGTATTTATAATTTTAACCCCTATATGCAACTTGAATTAGAGGATTTTGAAATTGTAGGAATTTCGGTAAGAACTACCAATCAAAACCAGCAGGCGGAAAAAGATATCGAAACACTTTTGAGATCCACTTATCGGGTTTTTATTTCAGGAGGGCCGTTACCATCATCCGTACAAGAAACCTGGCTGAATATCTGGAAATCAGATTTGAAAAGGCGATATACCGCTGATTTCGATGTGTACGGACCTCATTCAACCAACCCGAATAAGGCCGTCGTCAGGACTTTCGTTAGTATTGAATAAGTTCTGATACGCGATGTAGTACAAAAGCCCGATTATCTCTTTTTCTTTGGCGCGGATTTTTTGACTGCTTTCTTAACTGCGGTCTTCGTTTTCTTAGTGAGCTTGGCAGCCTTCTTTTTTACGGTTTTCGCGGCTTTCTTCACTTGTGTTTTTGCGGTTTTTTTCACTTGTTTTTTGGCAGTTTTTTTTGGTTTTGCCGGAACTGCTTTTTTCTTTGCAAGTCTTTTCTTAACCGCTTTTTTTACGACTTTGTATTCGTCTGCGACGGCGTCTGCCACTTTACCAGATACTTCTGCGATTGTAGTGCCGATACTGCTGAGAATTTCACCAGCCTGTTCTGTGATTTTTGTTGCTTTATTTTCCATGAACTAATATATGAAAGTTATTGTGCATCCTCTAATTGAAAACTAATCGGCAGCTCCATTCTTGTTTTTACCTTTTTACCTTTAACCATTCCTGGTTCCCACAGCGGCATATTATTGAACATCTTTATTGTTTCTTCATTCAATCCATCGTTCGGATTTTTGTTATCTATCACCTGAGGGTTTACAACTTTACCCTTTTCATCCACAACGAAACTCACGTGTATTGTTCCACTAACATTATTATCAATGGCTGATTGCGAATAGGCGATATTATTGTTGATGTAGTTTGACAAAGCATCCTGTCCGCCTGGGAATGTCGGACTGACTTCAGCCTGATTATAGATTCCGTGAACCTGTTTAAATACTTTCCCGTTTGATGCTGTAAACGTAACGGATGTTTTTCCTTTCTTCTTTACTGTTTTAGTAGCAGCGACGACAGTACTGTCTTTGGGATCTTTAGCTGCATTGTCGTTACCGTGGCAGGCAGCCATACTTATTATAATTCCGCTGAAAAAAAATAATTTGCACAGTCTGCCAGTTATTTCATGTTGCATGTTAAAAATAATTTAGTTTTTGATACTTCCGTACCTGTTCTAAAATCATGCCCGCCTAAGTAGGTGGTCCCCGTGAAGATTGTGTATGAACCTCCGCATTTAAATGATTTGAGTACACATTTGTGAATCAGGGTAAGGTCTGAGGTTGACCATCAATGTTACCCTCCTTAAAGAAGGGCAGTTCAGTGAATACGGCGTAAAGATCTGCGAAGAAGATTTTTGGAACTGCTTATTTTAAAGCAGGATAAGCAGCATAAAGCGATTCGACCAGGTCCTTTTTATACCCAGGCGTCTGGCAATAGAGTTTGATGGCATCGTTGGCTTCTACCAGTTCATTACTCACGACTTTACAGGCGACGAGTTTTTCTGTGTTCTGCCAGATTCCCGGATCATACTCAAAAGCCAATTCATAAAAATGGAGTCCTCCTGCCAGGTCACCCATCTTCATAAGAAGATTACCTCTGAAATAATTCAACATAGGATCGATATGAAGCAGGGTATCGAGTTTATCGATCGTGTGGCCATAATCTGCATATTCTTTGGTATCAGCATAAGTTGCCATCATCAACAAATAAGGCGTGGGTTCTTCAGGATATAAGGCGATATACCGGTCCACGGATTTCCTGAATGATTTTTCACCGAGATGTAAACAGGCCTGTATATACTGAAGCGAGAGATGTTTATCGTTCTGCGTTACTTCATCAAATTTTTCAAAAGCTGATCTTGCCGCACTATAGTTTTTATTATTCAATGCGTTTTCAAAAATAGATCCATACTTCTCTTTCGATGTCAACGAAGAATGGGCATCGGGTGATTTGATATCTTCAATCAGGTATGAAAACAGTGTGGCATATGATTCACCAAGTTGATAAGAAAAAATATCAGCTGCTTTTATGGAGTCTTTTACTTTTATAAGTGTAATTTCCTCGTAATTGAGTCCGCCGTCGCCGAAAGCACGGAACAGTAAGTGTGTTTCTTCATTCTTCACAAAACGGTGTACCAGAGAGAAACTGCCGTTTTTCGTGATCTCCAGAACGCCGTTGCCAATATTAAACAGACCGAAGCCGGTTGCGATCTTGGTCAGCGTATCTGTATTATCTCTGAGATTACTTCTCGATCCGGTCCTTTTGATGAATTCAGGAAAGTAGATCAGATTATTCAGGACACCGGGATCCCCATGGATTATAGACTGTTCCAGTGTTGTGGAAATACTTTCTGCTTCCGAGTCAGTGACAGGGATATTTTGTGCAGACAGGGGTTGAAGGTTCATGACACCGGCCGTCATAAAGGCCATGCCAAGGGTTTTTAGGATTGGGCGCATCCGTTTAAAATAGAAACAATTTTTGGTATCAAAAAGGTTCGCGCTGGAAATAAATTATTGTGCAAGTGCAAGGATTTTTTTTTAGACCCAGATTGTGCAGCGCGTTTTAAAACCAGCAATTTATTTTATTCCGAGCGCAGGTTGGTAGTCGGGTTTGTCATCGCTGCTTTTATTGCCTGAAAACTGACGGTTAACAGGGTAATGAAAAGTGCGCCGAAACCCGCCGCGGCAAAAATCCACCAGGATATTTCTGTTCTGTACTGATATCCGTTCAACCAGTTGTTCATAAAATAATTGGCAACCGGGATGGCAATCATACAGGATATAACAACCAGCACCACAAAATCTCTGGATAACAATTGCCAGAGGCTGGAAACAGATGCACCCAATACTTTTCTGATACCAATTTCCCTGGCACGTTGTTCAGCAACAAAACTGGCCAGGCCAAATATGCCCAGACAGCTGATGAAAACAGCAAGCGCTGCAAAAATGGTGGACAGATTGCTTATTTTCTGTTCTGCAGAAAATTTTCTCTCATATTCTTCATTAGTAAACCGGTATTGGAACGGAGCGGCAGGAGCGATCTTTTTTATGATGGCTTCCATTTTGGGCAATGCCACATTCATGCTCAGATCCGGATTTATTTTTACATACATCTGCCCCAGATGATTCAGGTTCTTTTGCAACCAGTAAAATCCTATTCTCACCGGTTCGAAGGGCGACTCGGCAACGATATCTTCTACCACGCCGATGATTTGTCGCTTTGTTCCATCTGCATCGAAAGTGATATATTCTCCAATGGGATTTTTAAAACCAAGATATTTTGCAGCGGATTCATTGATAATGACGGCTGAGGTATCTGTGCCATAATCCACGGAATAATCTCTTCCCTGTTTGATTTTCCAGTGAATGGTTTTACCAAAATCTTCATTTACCCAGGTTACCGAAAACGAAGATTCGGACCGGGGGTTCTTTCCTTTCCAGCTAAACCCACCCCAATTATCCCAAATATTAGTAACTGGACTTGATGAAAAACCAACTTCACTAACAATACCATTTGATAATATAGCTTCTTTAATTGCCAATTTATTATTTCGATAATTAGGGTCGAACATTTTCACCTCCACCAGACTTTCCTTGTTGTAACCAACCGGACGATTTTGAGCATACTTTATTTGCTGATATACGACTGCAGTACCGATCATCAGAATAACCGAAACCGCAAATTGCATAACCACTAAAACCTTGCGTGGATAGGATGCAAATCTTCCCAAACGAAAACTGCCTTTTAAAACTTTTATCGGCTGAAAAGAGGAGAGGTAAAGCGCAGGATAGAAGCCAGCTAACAATGCCGTGATAATTAGAAAGGGGGTAGTCAAAAGCCAGAAATAGATATTGGTGACCGGTAGTTTTATGCTTTTTTCGGTGAGCGCATTAAAAAATGGAATAGAAATAGATGTTAAGAAAATGCCGATAAAAAAAGCCAGCAACACGACCAGGAAAGATTCGCTTAAAAATTGGAAAATCAATAAGTGCCTCGCAGAACCCATCACTTTTCTAACACCTACTTCTTTGCTTCTTTTTTCGGACCTGGCCGTGCTTAGATTCATGAAATTGATGCAGGCAAGGAACAATACGAAAACACCTACTATCGCAAAAAGCCAAACATATGTAATTCGTCCGCCAATAGGATAGCCATTTTTGAATTCAGAATACAGATACCATTTCTCCATTGGATAAAGCCAAACAGCCAGATGATATTCATTTGCACCGTTGGCATAATCAGAAGGCGCATCTTTGAAATAGAGTTTATTTACCGCAGCACTTGCCTGGTCAAGACTTACTTTGTCGTTCGTTTGTACATAAATGAAATTTGAGGTTTGTCCCCAGTCGTTTTCGTGGACTTTAATATCCGGATTATTTGCAATGAGGTTGCCAAAATTTGCAAAAAACTGAATATCGCCAAAAATGGAATTCTGTGCCGGGTCTTCATATACGCCTGTTACTTTGGTATCGTAATAATTATTTAATCGTATCTGTTTATTGATCGGGTCTTCATTGCCAAAAAGGGATCTGGCCGCAGATTCGGAAATGATAATACTTTTTTGATCGTAGAGACTTTCTTTGTTGCCCCTGATCATTTTTAAGGAAAACATATCGATAATACCATTCTCAATAAACTGGCCCTTTTTTGTAACAGTACTATTCCCTATTTTCAAATCGAAATCCCGTTCACTCTGGGCCAAAACGACGTGTTTAAACAAATGGCCGTAACTATTTCGCAAAACCTTCACCATCGGTTGTGGCAGATACACCGAATTATTCGTTTCATGACTTAACGGCTCGGTATACAATCTGCTTACCTGTGCAATGTGATGATAGTTTTTGCATGTGTGATTATAACTTGCTTCGTCATATACCCAGAGACTGATAAGCAAAGCGACAGTTATACCTATTGCCAATCCACCAATGTTGATGGCACTATATCCTTTGTTTCTTTTCAGATTACGCCAGGCCGTTACAAAATAATTTCTGATCATAATGAATTCCATTAGCGGTGAAGAATGCAACACAGGCATTTTTAGAGATGCCGGTAACAGCTATCATCGAAATTTCATGCCGGACGTTATGCGATTGATTTCCAGATGTATAGTAAACTCTCATAGATGGGCTTGTTCGTTTTCGATACATCAGGTGTACTGTGGCAGAGATGGCTTTATGACGAGATTATTCAATGATCGTCTTTTTATGGTTTTGATTTGTTAATTTCAGCAAAACCCTTTTTCACGTGAGAAAATATTTTTACTTCTTCGCGCTTTTGTTTATCAGTAAAACCGCTATTTGCCAGACGATAAACTATCCACCTACACGCACGGTGGATTCTTCGGATACCTATTTCGGCGTCAGAGTGAATGATCCTTACAGATGGCTGGAGAATGATTCATCCATGGAAACGAAAAACTGGGTGACCGCGCAAAATAAAATTACCGATGATTATATTTCAAAGATTCCTTTCCGGAATCAGATAAAAAAAGAGCTGACCGAAAATCTCAATTTTGCTAAAATAACCGCGCCTGTCCGGAACGGAGACTGGTATTATTTCTATAAAAATTCAGGTCTGCAAAATCAAAGCGTCATCTACCGGATGAAAAAAGCGGAAGATACGGCTACGGCGGAAGTATTTCTGGATCCAAACAGCTTTGCCCGCAACGGCTCGGTCAGTTTTCAGGGATATAGTTTTTCCGAAGATTTTTCTCTTTACAGTTATCTGATTTCCAATGGGGGGTCAGACTGGCGGGAGATCATCGTAAGAGACACACGCACCAACAAACAGGTTGGCGACACGATCCGGAATGTAAAATTCAGCGGTGCCAGCTGGTATAAAAATGAAGGATTTTATTATACCACATATGAGATCCCGGCCGGACAGAATAAACTGGTCGTCGAGTCGGATCAGGCAACGGTTTATTATCATAAAATGGGAAGTCCCCAAAGCGAGGATCGGTTTATTTATGGAGGAAAAAAACAACCACACCGTTATATTGACGCGAACGTCAGTGAAGACCAGCATTATCTGTATATCACCACGGCCGAATCCACCTATGGAAATCATCTTTATATCCAGGATCTCAACAAAAAAGAATCTCCCATTCTGTCCATTTTTATAGGTGATAATGCCAGTGTGGATTTCGCCGACAACAAAGGCGATATGATCTATCTGACCACAGACAGGAATGCTCCGAATCACAAACTGGTAAAAGTGAATGCCGATAACCCTGGTCCCGAGAACTGGAAGGATGTAATTCCGGAAACCGAAAACCCTGTCAGTTTCTCCAGCGGAGGCGGATATTTTTTCGCCAGTTATATAGCCGACGTGAAGTCACTGGTGATTCAATATGATTTTGAAGGGAATAAAATCCGCGAGATAAAACTACCGGCAGCCGGTTCCGCATTTGGTTTCAACGCCTATAAAAATGAAAAAGAATTGTTTTACACTTTCATTTCCTTCACTTATCCCAATACCATTTACCATCTGGATTTGAAAAGCGGTGAATCCACATTCTACAATAAACCGGGTGTTCATTTTAATCCTGATGATTTCGTAACGCAGCAGGTTTTTTATGCCAGTAAAGACGGTACAAAAATCCCCATGTATATCGTTTATAAAAAAGGGATTCAACTCAATGGAAAGAATCCGGTTTATTTATATGGCTATGGCGGATTTGACATCAGTTTAACTCCGTCATTTTCTCCAAATCGGATGATATGGCTGGAGCATGGAGGAATTTATGCACAGCCGAATCTTCGCGGGGGCGGAGAATATGGAAAGAAATGGCACATGGCAGGAACATTAATGAATAAACAGAATGTGTTCGATGATTTTATTTCTGCGGGAGAATGGCTGATCAAAGAAAAATATACTTCCAGTCCCTATTTGGCCATATCGGGTGGATCGAATGGCGGGTTATTGGTTGGTGCCACGATGACGCAACGACCCGATCTGATGCGCGTGGCATTGCCTTCTATCGGCGTACTGGACATGATCCGCTATAATAAATTCACTGCCGGCGCCGGATGGGCGTCGGATTATGGAAGAGCGGAAGATTCTCTCTCCATGTTAAAATATTTGTTAGGCTATTCTCCTCTTCAAAATGTAAAACCGGGTGTGCATTATCCTGCCACGTTCGTCTGGACAGCTGATCATGATGACAGGGTAGTACCGGGGCATTCACTGAAGTTTACTGCAACGCTACAGAGGGACAATGCAGATGATAATCCGATTCTGATTTCTATTCAGCACAATGCAGGTCATGGTACGGGCATGACAACAGATAAGATACTGAATCATTCCGCGGATGAGTATTCATTTATTTGGTATAATATGGGGCTTGATCCGTTTAAGTAAATAAAAATGTATGATCTTTCTCAATTATTCGATTGACTATTTTTCCGAATTAATTCAATACAAAATTGAGTTGCATATCTGTGCCCGGCAATTTACTGTTAAGCCGAAAATTATTTGATAAGCTGGAATAAATTGCTGCTTAAAAACAGCGGGGAACTACAATCAGGGAACGGTGTTTGCTGTTGCAGATAATAAACTATAAATTTTTTTTATGCAAAAGATCAGTCCTTTCATCTGGTTCGACAATAATGCTGAAGAAGCGATGAACTTCTATCTTTCCATTTTTAAAGATTCAAAGAAGATAAAGACTGCTTACAACCCTCCGGGTTCACCCGGTCCTGTAGGTGCCTTACTTGTCGCAAGCATACAACTGGAGGGGCAGGAATTTATTTTGATGAATGGCGGTCCTGGTCATCCCCTGACAGATGCGATCTCGCTTACGGTAAATTGCAATTCTCAGGAAGAGGTCGATTATTATTGGAACCATCTGCTTGCGGGGGGCGGCAATGAGGTAGCCTGTGGTTGGCTAAAAGACAGATTTGGTCTTTCCTGGCAAGTAACGCCCGTTATTTTGTCCAAGTTGCTTGGCGACCCGGACAGGGCAAAGGCGGGTCGCGTCATGCAGGCAATGATGAAAATGATCAAGCTGGACATAGGTGTGTTGAAAGCTGCAGCTGATTTGAAGTAAAAGATATCTTTCCAGGACGATCAGACGGTGCCTGAAGTTCAGTAGTGATTCGAAATGAAAAATCGTCAGTCAAAATTCAATAAATCTCCAAACGCCAACTATTTTACTTCATTTACCCACAGACGATCCCGGAGCTGAGGTCGGCGGGAGAGCGCAATTATAATCTGCAAATAAATTTCCTCCATACGTTATCGGGTAACCATTGCCGTTATAAGTATAACTGCCAGTTGAGCTGTTTGTTAAAACAAAATTATTCAGGCTGCACCTGGTTCATACTCATTGGAACTTGTCGGATTATTTTTGCTGTACGTCTGAAAAAACAACTGTAATGAGCGATCAGACCTTGCAGGATTGATCTCATTGTCATAACTGCTATACACAAAGTAGTTTACCAGGTTCTGTGCGGGATCATATACACTGTCCGAAAGACAATTCCCGCCATTATCGTGATTTAAGCCGGCAATGTTTAATAACATTGCTTTAACAATAGTACTAACTAAGTTTTTTATGAACTAATCTGCTAATTATTGCGGAATATCAACATTCAATTAAGTTATCCAGTTTCTCCAAAGTTCTAAATAAATTACTAAAGTTTGGCACTATTTTGGCCGATCTAAGGATCTTATACCCCTCTCACTCTAGCCATTGTTTTTGCCCTTATTTGTACTCAAATATTTCCTTGGCTTGGCATTACTGTTTTTTTAACCGGTAAATAATTCTTGATTGTTTTTATTTGCCATCCTGAATCTCAGTTACAGAATAAATTGAGGATTTAATTGTAACTAATTGACCATAAGAGGATTTTTATAATTTCCAATAACTGCGTTCATGATAACAACTGTACTTAGTCGTTTAAAAATTATTTTCTTTTTAGTTTTAGTTTCATTCCCGTTCAAAGGATTTTCCGGGGAACCAATCAAATCAAACAATACTGCTGCGACCAGTGGTTGTGGCTGCGATATTACCTTAAGTCCGGATCCTGTAAGCGGACAGGTTTATTTAAGTGGTCAAACAATTGGTGTAAAGCCAGGTAACAAAGTCTGTTTGACGTCTGGCCATTATGTAAGTATTTCCCTTTCTGATTTTCAGGGTACTAAGGCACAGCCGATTACAATAGTCAATTGTGGAGGACCGGTTACTATTTCGGGATATTCCAGTTATGGGTTTACAATTCATAGCAGTCGTTATGTGCATATAACAGGGACAGGAGATCCTGCCACTCAAAGGGGTATTATCATTGACGGCAGCGTTGCAAGTACCGCTTATGGCTTTGGACAGGATGATCATGTGAGTGACATTGAAGTTGATCATTTTGAAGTATTTAAAACAGGAGTAGGGATCGGTTGCGCGCCGGCACCGACCTGTGATTCGACAACATGGTCAACCAGTTGGAAGATGTACAATATGTCATTTCATGATAATTATGTTCATGAAACAGTAGGAGAAGGATTCTATATTGGTAATACAGTGGCGTATTATACATTCAACTGTTCAGGAACAACAGTTACCGTACAGCCCCAACAAATAGACAGCGTTAAGTTCTACAATAATGTAATTGATAAGAGTGGATTTACCAGTGCGCAGATATCGCAGGTAACAGGTGGCGTGGACATACACGATAATGTGGTAACGAACTATGGATATTCAAATACTCAGGAGCATCAGGCGGGCATTATCGTAGGTGGCATTTCCAGGGGAAGGGTGTACAATAACAGGATCTCCAACGGAACAGGGGCAGCATTTCAATGTTTTGCAGCAGGTCTCACCCAGGTTTATAATAATCTTTTTGTTAACAACGGCTATGATGGATCCGTTCAGGGATTAGCGGCGGTATTGGTAGATGACCGACCAAAGCCAGCGGGATTCCCAGGGCTCAAACTTTATTTCATCAACAATACGATAGTAACACCGAAGAGAAACGGGATATCATTCTACAATGATTATGGAACGGTAGATGTGGGAAATATTATTGCAAACAATATCATCTCAGAACCTGGATTGTTTGCGACGTATCCGACGTATTCATATGCAGACTTGCAGTCCAGACCCTCATGCGACATTATCATAATAATCTATTTGTACCAACGGTGGCAGTGGTAAAATTATGCGGATCCGACCAATAATAATTTCCATTTACTGTCAAATTCACCGGCTGTAGATTCGGGCATGAATACGAGTCCATATGGGGTGGTGAATGATATTGAAGTACCCACGGCCGTACGGATCGGCATATGATATAGGTGCATATGAATATAAATCAGCAAATCTGCCACCAACTGTTTCGGCAGGATACAACGCAAACCATTACGCTACCCGTGAGTACGGTGACCCTAACGGGAACGGCTACCGGAAATAACGGTGCAACGATCAGTAGCGTGGCCTGGACCAAAGTAAGTGGTGGTGCAGCAACGATTACCACTGCAACAAATCTGTCTACAACCGTTACGGGTCTTGTAGCCGGAGCTTATGTATTCAAACTCACCGCAACCGATAAAAACGGACTTACAAATTCAGCCAGTGTAAATATTACTGTGAATGCTGCAGTCGTTAAAACTGCACCCACTGTAAATGCAGGTCCTTCGCAGACCGTCGTTTTAGGAAGTAGTTCAAGTTCCACAGTAACTCCAACTTCAGCTTATTTTAATTTCAGTAGTGCGCTCTTCAGCTGTAAGTGGCTGGACCAATATACATGGATCTCCTGGCACGGCAGTCGTTTCGGCCAGTTCAAATGGCATAACATTAAGCTCTGTTGCAACGGGTAACTGGGCTCCATACAATGGCATGACCAGTTATGACGGCAATGGTGTGAACACCGCGGGCTTCTTTAATAATGCGGCCGTGAGTGTAAACAACTGGTTTCAATACGGAGATCCCGCAGCCAATTACAATGTGTCAAAACCACAGTTGCAGGCAACGGGACTGGTTGCTGGTGCGACTTACACGGTTAAATTATCCGGATCAGATAATCTGGGATTTCAAACCAATCCCGTCCGGTTTACGATACAGGGTTCTGCTGCCTATACGCCGGTCGACGTCAATATGAACGGTACAGCAAATAATGGAGCTACATTCTCCAGTGTATCTCCTGATGCTACTGGTAAAATAAATATTTATATCAATACTGTACCGGGTGTTTCTTCTGCTGCCGAGATAGATGGGTTACAGATTATTCCAAATGCCAGCAGCTCACAAACAGCGCAGGTTGCTCAGGTATCTCAAACTTCTACACCTACAACAACGACAGTTACACTCAACGGTCAGGCAACGGGCAACAACGGTGCTACCATTGTTTCGACAACCTGGTCAGAAACGAGTGGAACTGCTGCTACGATTACTTCACCTTCTGCGCTGTCAACAACCGTTGCAGGACTGGCAGCCGGTGTTTACGTGTTTCAGTTGAAAGCAACAGACAACAATGGAATGTCCAGCAGTTCAACGGTTACCATAACGGTCAGCAGTTCTACTACTTCAACTACCAAATCCATTCAGGTAAATATTTATGGTGGTGTAAATCCATATAATAATGCTGCATGGAATAACTGGAATGTAACCTCAGCTACAGCGGGTCCTGCCACTTCTCCTGCATTTACTTTTACAGATGGTACAACATCCCCGGTAACTGCAACTTTAAGTGTGGATCAGGGTGTTGCCGATAACGGCACCAGTTATGGTGGAACCATTACCGATCCCCAGGTGCTTCGGTATGCCAGTTATAATTCTTACCGCAGAACGCTAACCTTGAACAACATACCAGCCGGCAGTCTGGCGAGTCTTGAAATTTATGGAAGCCGTGCCACTACCGGTAATACCAGTATATATACAATCAACGGGGTAAGCCAAAGTCTGGTAACGGACTATAACCTGACCCAGTCTGTTATATTTTCCAATGTAACGGTAACAAACGGACAGGTGCAGGTGACCATAGATAAGGTGAGCAGCTTTAACTATATCAATGGCTTCAGACTCAGTTACGCTCCATCAGGTACTTCCGTAACAGGCGGAGTAGCACAGACCATGTCAACTGCTGAAGCCACTCCTGAACTGCTCACGGCTATGACAGACAAACTGGAAGTGTTCCCCAATCCATTTGAAACAGCAATAAACGTAAGATGGGTCAATGAATATACCGGTAATGCATCCGTTCTGATTTATTCTCTGGATGGCAGATTGATAAGCAGTAAACAAATAGTCAAAAACCAACCCGAATATGATGACCAGATCAACATACCGGCGAAGAGCAGTGGTATGTATCTGCTGAAGATAATCCTGCCCAATGGCAAGTCTTATACAGAAAAGGTTGTAAAAAAATAGATCTCTTCCAGGGAATAAAAAAAGCCGCCGGAGTAAAAATTCCGGCGGCTTTTTTAATACAGCTTGCCCGTATCCCAATCCAACTGGAAGGGTTTAAGCACCATTGAATATTTATCGAATTTAGAGATGGCGCTCAATGGAGGGTCGTTATTGATCGGCAAATCTAACAACTGAGGAATGATGTCATTAGTGGCAGGCACCAATGGTAATGGTGGAAGGGAGTTATTATTGATCAGCGGAATTCCACGCTTAAAGTATTTGGTTTCGTGAAGGGTTTGATTGGAACCATATATGTAAAATGCATTTTGCCTACGCTGAAGTTTAAAATAATTGTGATTTGACTGAACAAACACTTGATTACTGCTATCGCAATATCCCCATACATTCATTAAAGATTTTTGCCTGCCGTCTGATTGTTTTACGTAAATGAAATCATTGAATTTATCTTTCGTGATTTCAAATTCGGTAATCGACGGACTGTTAGATTTGAATTCTTCAAAAGTCATGTATACTCCGGGAACCAGCGAAGCATCTTTTAATACGGGAATTTCAAACATTTGGTGTTCGTGACTTTCAATATCATGCCATATAAATTTTCTTTTGGATGAAACGATGGTATTCCATTCCCTATTTATTGTTGACAGTTTGGACAAGGATGTTTCCAGCGCATCCCGAACCATGAGTGCGGCATAGGAATTTTGTTCGTCTCGTGCGATATTTATAGGCGCTTTAATATGAGCTGAAAAAACAGAATCGAACCTGTATAGCGCATAATAACTGGAATCTTTAAATAAGTAAAACTCGATATTGGCAAATAGGTTGACGTTTAAGCCCCTGCTTGTATCGTCTTCAATGTCCTGGAGTTTTAGGCTGTCGAGCTTGTGGGCATCCGTCGAAATCCAGAATTTTTTAAATACCATGACCACTGAAAAGGAATCAGAAATCGAGCAATGAACATATTTTTTTATGTATTGTTCCGACTTCGCCCGGAAGCTGCCTGAGGTTGCTATAAAACTGGGCTGCAGATCAAACAGCTGGTATAATCCAATTGCTGAAGAATCCGGCCTGGCATCTACAATCGAGATGGAATGGATGGGTATGGAAACAAAGTCTTCCGGGGAATTTATATAAACAGGAGCGTTATGAAATTTTTCAATATTCATATCCTCTTTTCTTTGAGAAGAAATGGTTTGACTAAATGAAATAGCGAAAAATATATTGAAGAATCCCGTGAAGAGAAATCTTTTTAACATAGGAAATTTGTGCAGATTTTAATTAACAGGCAAAGCTCTATCGTTATTAAAGTAATTAACGGTCAAAAGAGCAACAAATTTTAAGAAATCTAAATTAGTATTGCTTATTTATTCAGTTCTCAGGTTGTTTACCGGATTCGAGAGAGCGGCTTTTATGGATTGAAAACTCACTGTAAAAATGGTAATACCCAGCGCGCCTAAACCGGCCAAAATAAATATCCAGGCCGACAGGTTCGTGCGATAAGTATATTTCTGAATCCATTCGTGCATAATCAAAAGCGCAAGGGGAGAAGCGATCAGAAAGGATATCGTAACAAGCATCACAAAGCGCGTAGACAATAATTGCCAGAGATTAAATACTGAAGCGCCCAAAATTTTCCTGATACCGATTTCCCTGATCCGCTGTTCGGCAACAAAGGAAACCAGACCAAATAAACCCAGACAGGAAATAAAAACAGCGAGCACACCGAATACGGTGGCCAGTCTGCCCACCAGCTGTTCTGCTTTAAATTTCGCCGCATAGTCATCGTCCACGAATTTATATTCAAAAGGAGCGGACGGAATTATTTTCCTGAAAACAGTTTCTATTTTAGGCAGGGCTTCGGCCATCGGAATGTTCGCGATTTTTATATTGATCCAGCCAACACCTGCGTTCAGGGATTTAATAAAAAATATCGTGGGCTTCACCGGTTCATAGGGAGATTCCATCACCATATCTTTTACTACACCCAACACTGTATAATTTTTAGATTCATGGGTAATCCAGAAAGTCCATCGAATATTCTCTCCAATGGGATTTTTTAATCCCATCTTTTTTACAGCAGATTCTGTCAGAATCACACCTGATGAATCAGATGTTGAATTGTCTGAAAAATCTCTTCCACCAGTTATTTTCCAGTTAATTGTTTTTCCAAATGACGGAGTGACAGTAATAGTTCCGAAATCCTGCGGTAGCTTCGGATCCATACCCTTCCACTCAAATCCACCGTTATTCGAGCCGAGTTCAGTAACCCTCCCCATAGACTCCGACATCTCAGTGACGGCACCTGTTTTTTTCAGTTCAGTCCGGAGCAGATCATATTTGCCATAGAAATCGTCTGACTTCATATTCAGGGAAATTATCCGTTCGCGATCATAACCCACGGGACGACTTTGCGCAAATTGAATTTGACGGTAAACTATGAGCGTACAGATAACGAGAATAATTGAAATGCTGAATTGTGCAACTACCATTACTTCACGCGGTAAAGATGCCAGGCGGCCTACACGGAAGGATCCCTTCAGCACTTTTACCGGTGAGAAGGAGGATAAATATAGAGCAGGGTAACTACCGGCAACCAAACCGGTAAGGATAATAAAAATCAAACTCGCCATCCAGAAAAAAGGATTTGCCCAGGGAATGGCAATCTGTTTGGCGGTAAGCTGATTGAATGCGGGTAAGAACAAAATCACCAGGCAGAGCGCGAACACATAAGCAAATAATACTACCAACAGCGATTCACTAAAGAACTGGTTGATCAGTTGTATACGACCTGAACCAATCGTTTTCCGGATGCCCACTTCTTTTGCTCTTTTTTCAGAACGGGCCGTACTCAGGTTCATGAAATTGATGCAGGCCAGCAGCAGCACAACGATTCCGATAATTGCCACCAGATGAACCATGTGAATGGGTTCTGTACTGATCCTGCCGCGAAAAGGGGCATACAAATGCCAGTGGCTCATGGGATATAAAAGATCTTTTTCATTTTTAAAAGATTCATTTTTGAAAAAACGGGCATTGTTGCGTTCGGCGTTTTCGATCGAAGCTGAGACCTTTGCAAAACTGCTGGTGGGTTTGATTTCAGCATATACCTTAAGAAAATGATTTGTCCAGTCCTGCGCTGCTTTTTGCACCCAGCTATTATCGGATAACCACAATTCGAAGGGAGCAATAAACTGATCCCTTGTGAATTCTGTATTCAAGGGCAGGTCTTCGTATACTCCCGTGACCTTCACATCATCATGGTTATTGATTTTTATTATCCGGTTCACCGGATCTGTATTGCCGAAAAGAGACCGGGCGAGTGAAGCGGAGAGAAGAATGGAATGTGGATCTTTCAGTCCTGAGCGCATTCCATGGATCATTTTCAGTGTAAGCATTTCCGGTGCATCGGGTTCCATATACTCACCGGTTCCCGAGATTTGTTTTTCATGGGTGGACAGAATGCCCTCCTTCCGTGAGGACGAAATCACATAGTGTTCAAAGTTGTCTGCGTAATGGTTTTTCAGTTCCAGGGCCAGCGGATAAGACATGGTGGAGTTTAAAGAAGATTCTCCATCGTTGGTATAACGGCTCATAATCTGTCCGATCCGGTCGTAGTGCTGATGGTATTTATTATAGGAATATTCATCCCAAACCCAGAGGCCATTGAAGATGGCGACTGCCATTCCCACCGAAAGCCCGAAAATATTGATGAAGGAAGAAATTTTGTTTTTGCCAAGGGAGCGCCAGGCAACCAGGAAATAACTTTTAAGCATCGCTATTATTTTAATTGTTACCTATGGGAGTAATCTAAAGAAACAATTAAAACAGATATGTTGCATGGCAGGAGAAATTTATTAATGACTGACCGGGGCAAATTTTAATAAATCTAAATTATTGCTGACCCTGGCGGAAACTTATCCTAGAGTAGAAAATATTTCAGATAAAATATTGTTTACTTCTTCATGACGTGTAATCACGATCACGTGGTCGCCTTTGGAAATGGTATGAGTAGGTGAAGTGAATTTGTACGGGAATACTTCGTCCCGGGTTCCGTGGATATGATAAAGAGATTTGGGAATTTGTTTGTTTCTCCATTTCAAAACGGCCCGAATCCCCCAAGTGATAAAGGCAGGATCTGTTGCGGATATCATATCAATAATGATTTTTTTATCATCCGGGTTTTCTTTAGTCAAATAATGTTTGACCTTTGCTGAGAATTTATAAAATGAACCTCTGAATAGTTTGTACAATTTTAATTTTTCAGCCAATCTGAAATAATCGGGTAACTGGGAAATAACGGGTATGCTGCCAATGATGATAACGGCGCGCGGATTATATTTAAGTGCAATTTCCGTTGCCAAGATACCACCGAGAGAAGTTCCTACAAGTACAAAAGATTCAGACGTATTGATTTTTTCGGCGAGCCGGCCTGCGTAGTTTTCCAGAGGCTCGTCGGACTGTGGTTTAATCCAATCCAGATAAACTGCGTCAAATCCGTTCGGCAGATGGATATGTCTGAATATTCGCGCGTCAGCCGCAATACCGGAAATAAAATAGGTTTTCATTTAGAGCTCACAACTTATGGAAAAAAAAACGGTAATCTATTTTATTGAATTCGTCCTATGATGCTCAGGAAATCATTGCTGGCGAAAAAATTCAGTATGGCGCCGATTCAAAAACTGATTAAGATATACTATTAAAGGGGATCATTTTTCTTAACCTTATGGATATAGCTGAAGGGAGGCTTTGAAGCCAGCTGATTAAGCTTTGAAATCAGATTTTCGGAAGGTGGCTTTTGTGTTCGTTGTACAATTTCCAGATCTTTAAAAAATTCCTCTTCATGTATATTAGGTTCGATGGAAGGATCAGTCTTAAATTCTGGAATTTCAGGTGGTTTTTTCATTTCGGTAGGTTTTAGCACCGTAACAATCATTTCCATGAAAGGTTATTTCGATTTGAAAAATGAATTGTTAATTGAATTCAATAGGTGAAAACACCTGCAGGTCGATGGCGTTTTGAATCAGTTCTATTCAGAAAATAGACGGTAGCGTATAAGTCAATTTCTCTGGCGGTTAACTTCAGGTTTGATTCCCGGTTTTCTTTTGCTTTTCTGCATCCATATAATCTTTTATGGCAGAATGATAAACGGATGTTTCTCCGTGCCTTTTATAAGCCGCTTTTTTAGCAGGATCTTGCAGGATGCTGCTGGCATAGGCCGAAGCTTTTGCAAAAAGCGTCCGGTAGCCAATCTGCTCTTCTGTATAAACCACGTGGCTGCGGTTAGGGTACTTACAGGCAAGCGTTTTACCGTTTACCTTTCTGAATACCAATTGTTTACCGATTGCCCCGGACATATTTTTCATAATCAGGTTGTCCTTTATTTCTGCCATAGCTGTAATGCGTTTGTAACATAACGCTTGATCGGCGTTTTTATGATCGCTTACGTTTCTTTACGTTTCTTTACGTCTCTTTACGTCTTTTGGGACAGGTATGTAATGATTGGAGTCCGGATAGTATCTAAGATGCGGACGGCTGTGGTTATCGAAAATTTCCGGATTTATTAAACTTCAAAAATCATGCGAATTTTGACTGTCCTGGATATTATACTAATTAGAAATTTCATCCTGAATCGTTATTAACACGGAAGCGTAATATTGAAAAATATTTTATAAAATATTGAAATCCCTCGCAACATAATAACAATGAAACTTCCTGTTACTTTATTTTTTTTATTGATCGGTTGTGGAGCTATTAATCCGGTGATAGCATCAAATCCTATACTGCAAAATATATATGACCAAGATACGGCAAGGATTCCGCGAAGTGCAGAATTGAGTGTAATTGATTTCGGTGCTAAATGCGATGGCGTCACCGACGATTTTATAGCAGACTCAACTGCATTTGCCTTTGCGATTGCCCATCCTTATATATGCTCAACAATTACTTTTCCGATTGGAACCAGCATAATAAGCAAACCTCTTTTACTTCAGAACAAAGGACAGTTTTTTACCATACATATCAAGGGGATGTTGCCGGCAAAAGAAGCATCCGGTCCTTATTTATCACAGATTTACTATAAGGGCAGATCAGGATACGCAATAGGTATTCAGCTGGGCAGGGGGATCATTATAGAAAACCTGGCGATCACAGGTCAGTATACTTTGCCGAATAAATTTACGGGTCTTCAGATCGTTACTTCAAGATTTTCGGACTGGATTGATCCAACAATTTCAGATTCGAGGTATACGCCTTATGCTGGTATTGTCATAGATCCTTATCCAAATGCTTCGGGCTCTTCAGGTGGTACTTCAGGAACAGAAATAAGGCAATGTTCTATCAAACAGTTCATGGTAGGAATAGCACTCTCCCCGAATGCGTATACGCTGAATGATGAAATGATAAATATTATTGATGATGATATCGAGGTGGTACGGGTAGCTATTTCCATAGGTCAGGATCAGAGTAAAGAAATTCATATTGACAGGTTAAAAGTCTGGGGTGCGTGTCATACAGTATTAGACGGCCTTACTTACGGACGGGGAACCGGCGGTGGATCGGTAAGCATCGAAGGGGGGAACATAGCCGGAACGGTTAATGAGCTTTTTAATCTTGTTACCGACAGATTTCCCCTTTCTGTTAAAGATCTGTACGCGGAATCATTATTCAGAATAGGAACGGTTGGAAATGGTGCTGGTTCAAACTTTATTAACTGCCAGATGGATTTTGTCACGATACAAGGATGGCCCGAACCTGATTTCATGTTAGTTGGTGCAATTAATTTCTATGGTGGTGACTACAGATATTACGACCAAACGTCTCACAGATTAAACTTTGTGAATACGGGTTCCATGTTCAGGGATTTGACTTTAAATGTCCCACCAATTATTCAGGGACTTGTCGGATGGCCTGCACAGTTATATCCAACTGCAATGTTCGATCATGTACATCTCTACAACTATGGAAAGTTACTATCACAACCGTTTGATACGCTGATAAGAATAACACAACCGAATTATTTATATATGGATTCAGTTAAATGGGTATCAACAGCGTATGGTCCCCGACTCGGATCAATAGCGAAAGTGGGTGATTATTTACTTGGTGCACCGTCCGGAGGTTGGGGACATTATCACGACCAGATATTAAATAAGCAAGGTTGTCCTACTATTCAAATCGGACGGGTAAATAGAATTTCAAACGATACTTTGTATATGGGAAATGTGGGAAGGAACGCTCCTGAGAACAGAGGCTTCGATAATATTTTTTTAAGCAGACTGAGATAAGTTTTTGACGGCGGTCGCTTCGCCAGGAAGATCTTATTCTGCTCTCAAACTCTTCACAGGGTTTGCAAGTGCTGCTTTGATAGATTGTGTGCCTATCGTTATCAACGCAACTAAAAGTGTAAGCCCGCCAGCAGCGCAAAACATCCACCATTGGGGGCTAATATGATAAGCAAAGTTTTGAAGCCAGCGATGTAATACTATGTAAGCAACAGGCCATGCAACAAGGTTTGCGAGCAGTATCCAGAAAACAAATTGCCGCGTAATGGTTGCGGTTACCTGAGCGATACCGGCACCCAAAACTTTTCGAATGCCTATTTCTTTTTTACGTTGTTCTGTAACGAACAACGCAAGACCAAGAAGGCCGAGACAGGCTACCAATACACCGAGGGCTGATAATAACGTGGAGAGCTCGCTCACTTTTTTTTCACTGTTGTATAAATTAACAATCCTATCATTCAGGAAACTGAAGTTGCATTTTTCAAATGAATGCATCCGGTCCCAGGTGCCTTCAATATAATTGCGCGCATTTGCAGCATCTGCTCCATTGTATTTAATGGTGATATAAGTAGATGCTTGTTGTATCCCGGAAAGATGCAATACCAATGGCTTTACAAGCTGGTGCATCGATTCAAAGTTGAAGTCTTTTGTTACACCAACAATCCGGTAAACTCTCCGGAGAGAATCGTTAGAAAGCATAGTAATGCGATGGCCAATGATCGTTTTTATATGGGGAGCAAAAACGCTTGCTGCTGTTTCATTGATCACTACGGCACTACTGTCCATAGGCATGGAGGCATCAAAGAAGCGGCCCTCTTTCATTTTTATACCAAAGGTTGGAGCGAAATATACATCCACGTCGAGGAAAGCCGCATGCAACGGGTCAGTGCTTGTCTGATTCTCGAATGTATAGACAGATTCAGGCACACCTGATGCAAATATGACCGATGAGTTGGTAACAGATTCAACAGCCGGATTTTTAATCAGTTCCTGCCTGAATACCTGCAGCTTGTTGCCAAGTGATGATCCGTTAATGATAGTGATCAGTTGCTGCTGTTTAATGCCAAGGTCTTTTTTCTGCATGAAGTTGAGCTGGCTTCTCACTGTCATCATGCCTATGATTAGCGCAATGCTTATTGCAAACTGGCCTATTACAAGCACGCTTCGCAGCGAGGTTTTGTTTTTTTGATGCAGCCCCTTTAATGCTTCTACAGGCTGAAAGGCAGAGAGAAAAATAGCGGGGTAGCTGCCTGCAAATATGCCCACAAAAATGGTGAATGCCAGCAGCAGCGGTATCCTAAAGGCATTATCAAAAAAGTTAAGCTTTATTGTTTTTCCTGTAAGCTGATTGAACCAGGGCAATGTTGCTTTTACAATGATGATCGCTGCAAGTACAGCAATGGCTGTAGTTAATACAGCTTCTGTATAATACTGTATCATAAGCTGCCACCTGCTGGAACCAAGTGTTTTGCGAATGCCCGTTTCTTTTGCTCTTTTTTCGCTTTTTGCTGTTGCAATGTTCATGAAATTAAAAACAGCAATAAGTAGTACAAGTAAAGCAGTGGCTATAAAAATGCGTACATACAAAATGTTGCCTATGCTGGAGTCGCCCCATTCAGTATTGGGATCAATGCCATAAGTTTCTTTAGAATGCAGATGAATGCTGGTAAGCGGCTGCAGTTTCATTTCAAAAGCATTCCTGCTTTCTTTGCCAGAATGTACATTGAGCATTTTTTCTATCTGCGGCCTTGCGCCTTTATCAACAATCGCTTTCAGCTTTTGCTCAACGGCATTCGCGTTAGTGCCTTTTTTCAGCAGCATAAAATTGGAGTACCATAATGCGAGCCAGTTTTTATCATTTTTTCCGTGAAGCGTGCTCATAGAAATGAACATGTCAGCTCTGAAGTGAGAATTTTCCGGAAAGTCCTTCATGATGGCTGATACAATAAATGATGCAGTATCATTTACCATTATTTGTTTGCCTATCGGGTCTTCGTCGCCAAAATATCTTTTTGCGGTAGCTTCAGTGATCACCAACTGGTAGGGCATTGATAATGCAGTGTTCGCATCGCCTTTTAGCAATTGAAGATCGAATACTTTGAAGTAGCTAGAGTCTGCAGTATATACGCTGTGTTCACGAAAAAACTTGTCCTTATACCGCATATTGTATGATGCCTCATACCCTATCAATGTGTTAGCTTCAACCTCCGGAAGTTGTGTTCTAAGCACTTGTGCCGCAGGCGGGCTGCTTTTAGCACTGTTCGATGCTATGCCGCCGAGATCAATGCATGTATATAACCTGTAGATGCGGCTGGCATTTGTATAAAAGCAGTCATAACCAAACTCACTTTGTGAATACAGGTACAGCATCATTGCGCATGCAACACCAATGGCTAGGCCTCCAATATTGATGGACGAAATCTTGGGGTTGCGCACCAGGTTTCGCCATGCAACAATGAAATATTTTTTAAACATGGTTTGGATGTTTGTTTAAATATTTACTAAGCCAATGCCATTATACGTTCATTTGATAATCAATCGAATAAAGGTTCTGTTACTATTAGGTTTGTGCGTTTTCGATACAAACGTGTTCGCCTTTATTACAGAAGTGACTCCTGCCATCACAAATAAAGGGACAAGGATAAAATATCCCAACATCGCTTTGTCAAATAATGCACGTGTTTCACCCGGATCTGAGAGATTTGTCCGTTGAGATTTATACAATATTAGCTTGATAAATCTTATTTCACCTGTATAGGCTTCATGTATAATCGTCCGTTATTAGTCCGTAAAATCAATGAAACCAGCCATGGTGGCTGGTTTGCGTGAACCGGATTGGATTCGAACCAATGACCTGCTGCTTAGAAGGCAGCTGCTCTATCCAACTGAGCTACCGGTCCGATTTCGCGCAAAAATAATGTTTTTAAGTTAAGAAGAGTGCATAAGGCACAAGGCTTAAGGCCAGGGGACCTATTGCTTCTTCAATCTGTAAATATCTTCTTCATAAATAAAATCTCCCATCAAACGACTAAAAGTGACACTGTCGCCGCTTACAACGAGTTTGTAGTTTCCCGTAAGCATAAAAGCTTCGTCCACATTAGCAGGAAGTACACAGGGGTTGTTGAATTCTATGGAATCTGGCGTTGTTAGAAATGTACCGGGGCAAATAATCGGGAAATTGCCGGTAGTGTTTCCGGAAAAAATATTGCTGAGGAATACGAATGTGACGTTGGAAGTAAAACTGCTGTCACCCAGATTCCTCGTAAATGTTCCCATGTAAGTTCCTGAAAGAGCAGGTGTATTATTACTTTTCGTGCAAGAACCCATCAATACGATCAGCAATAATATCAAAAGAATACTTCTCATTCGTCCAAATATTTGATGCAATGACAGGTTCCGGGAAGAAAACGTTGCTTTTTAACCTTCTTACCAGCCCATTTTTCCTTGCAAATTAGCCCTTCTCGCGTACCTTTGCACCTTCAAATTCCAAGCATGATCCGCGCGAATAATGTGACCCTCCTTTTTGGCAAACGTGTGTTGTTTGATGAAGTGAATATCTCCTTCACCAAGGGGAATTGTTATGGGGTTATCGGTGCCAACGGAGCCGGTAAGTCTACCTTCCTCAAAATATTATCCGGTGAAATTGAACCTACCAAGGGTAATATTGAGATTTCTCCCGGATTACGTCTGGCAGTTTTAAAACAGAACCATTTCGAGTTTGATAATGTGACCGTTCTCAATACCGTGCTGATGGGTTATAAAAAACTCTGGGATACGATGCAAGAGAAGGATGCCATTTATATGAAGGAAGATTTCACCGAAGAAGACGGGATAAAAGCCGGCCATCTGGAAGGTGAATTTGGTGAAATGGGTGGTTATACCGCAGAAAGCGATGCGGCTTCTCTCCTGAGCGATCTGGGTGTGAAAGAATCCATGCACAGCCAGTTACTAAAAGAACTTTCCGGAGCCATGAAAGTGCGTGTGCTATTGGCTCAGGCGATTTTCGGTAATCCGGATATCCTTTTACTGGATGAACCTACCAATGATCTTGACGTGGAAACCATCAGCTGGCTGGAGAATTTTCTGGCTGATTACGAGAATATCGTGATCGTTGTTTCGCATGACCGTCACTTTCTGGATGCTGTTTGCACCCATGTGGCAGACGTGGATCGCGCAAAGATTAAAGCATATACTGGTAACTATACTTTCTGGTACGAGTCATCCCAGTTGATGGCCCGACAGCTGAGTGACAAGAACAAAAAAACAGAAGATAAACGTGCTGCTTTATTGGAGTTCATCGCCCGTTTCTCTGCTAACGCATCAAAATCTAAACAGGCGACTTCCAGAAAAAAGGCGTTAGAAAAACTTACCATTGAAGAGATTCAACCTTCCAATCGTCGTTATCCGGGTATCATTTTCAAACAACAAAGAGAAGTAGGAAACCAGATCCTAAACGTTACCAAACTGGCCAAGACGGCTGATGATGGTACCCGTCTTTTTTCGGATATCAGTTTCAGTCTGAATAAGGGAGACAGGGTAGCGTTAACCAGTAAGAATCCATTGGCACTCACCAGTTTCTACGAGATAGTTACAGGTAATCTTAAGGCCGATAAAGGAAGTTTTGAATGGGGAACAACGGTCACTTTTGCTTATCTGCCCAACGATAATCATAAATTTTTTCTTAACAAGGATCTGAACCTGATGGACTGGCTGCGCCAGTTTGTTCCTCCGCATGTCACCGATGTTGATGAACCTTTCCTTCGCGGATTCCTGGGAAAAATGCTTTTCAGCGGTGATGAAGTGATGAAGAAAGTGGGTGTGTTAAGTGGTGGAGAGAAAGTGCGTTGTATGCTGAGTCGCATGATGTTGCAGGATCCAAATGTAGTATTACTCGATGAGCCAACAAATCATCTGGACCTTGAATCCATCCAGGCATTTAACGAAAGCATGATCAATTTTAAGGGCGTAGTTGTGATGACTTCACATGACCATACATTTCTGCAAACCGTAGCAAACCGTGTGTTGGAGATTACTCCATCCGGAGCGATTGACCGCCTCTCGACATTCGATGAATACCTCGCAGACGAGCGTGTTAAACAACTTCGCGAAACGATGTATTTAACTTCACAATTGGTAAATGCTTAATAATTGTCAATTGTTAATTACGGTGAGACCGTTGAGGAGTTCTTCCATTTCTTTCTTGTCGTGCAGAAACAGTTTTTCGCTGGTATACCCCACGAGCTGAAGGGTGCCGTTATCATTGGTGTAATAGTATCCCATAAAAACGAATTTGATATCCTGAATGGTGCCATGTAGTTCAAGACAAAGTACTTTTTTATCATTCACCATTCTGTATTCCTGATGAACGATCCGGGCATCCATGGATGCTTTTTTTGCATTAATCAATGCGATATTCGCCATACTCGCCAGTGGAATATCCGTTTTTTCCGTAAGCATCATGGCGAAGAGGTCGTTGGATTTCGAGGTGAACTGGTATTCGATGGTCTCGTCACCATGTTCCGGTTTATGAAATTTCCATTTAGCAGGATCAATACTAACGCCAACATTAAATATTTTGCTTTTTACCAGAAAGGTAGACGTAGCCGTTTTGAAAAAGGCTTTTGGATTTAATTTCAAGTCGGCCGAGTCGTCCGTATTTGTATTCAGGCTGTCGTTTAAATATTTCCAGGTCCCGTTTTCATAGAGAACCACTTCGCGGCCGCTTTCCGTAAGGGCCTTGGTTTGCGATTTCAGGGAAGAGAAAAACGAAGAGAGGATGAAAATAAGGAATAGTCTTTTCATGTCGTTAAAGGGTTGTTTGGGCAGACATTTTTATTAACGAAAGTTTTTTGAAATAGTTGTTTGTGCGGCCGGAGCAAACTATCCCTTTTTTCTTGAGGCAACCGCACATTCCGAAAAATAGTCTTGTACATTCGCGCAGCGGCGCCCGGCGCACAATAAATGACCCTTTTCCGCATTTTAAGAAAAACCGAGTTGATTGACCAAATGGCTGCTTATAGGATTGATTTTCTGTGGGTTGTTGAATAAAGTAAGCGCCCAGTTGCCCGGTTCAAAACCCAAGGTTCCTGTACCAATTTCGTCCAACCTTCACCAGCATTATTTGCATTTATCCGGACCGTCACAAAAACTGGATTCACTCAGCATGGTACCGGGGACACTGATCATATCCGGCATTTCTGACAGTCTTTATAAAGTTGATTATGTTCACTCGACCATTACATGGATCCGGAAACCAAATCTGGACAGTGTATTGGTTCAGTATCGTCTCTTCCCTTATCAATATAACAACACGGTACAAAGACTCGACTACAATAAAGTGATGGATAAATTCATCATCCAGCCTTCTGCCTATAACAAGGATGATAAATACAATCAGGATAATTTTTTCAATTTTGGCAATATCGTTTACAATGGAAGTTTCGGAAGAGCCATATCGTTTGGAAATGCGCAGGACGCGGTTGTCACTTCCAATCTGAATTTGCAAATCAGCGGATACCTCGCCGACTCTGTTGAAATTTCCGCCGCCATCACAGATAATAATATTCCGATCCAGCCGGATGGAACTACGGCGCAGCTCAGCGATTTCGACCAGATATATATTCAATTCAGGAAAAAAAACTGGTCACTTCGTATGGGAGATATCGACCTGCGGCAAACGGATAATTATTTTCTATCGTTTTATAAAAGACTGCGTGGTGGCACATTTGAAACAAACTTTAAAATGGGAGCGCAGGGAAGTAATAAAATTTTATTCAGTGGTGCGGTTGCGAAGGGAACATTCAACAAAAATATTTTTCAGGGGGAAGAAGGAAATCAGGGTCCGTACAGATTGCAGGGTGCAAATAACGAACTCTATTTTGTTGTTCTGGCAGGAACAGAAAAAGTTTATATCGATGGAGCCTTGTTGCAGCGCGGTGAAG
This sequence comes from uncultured Bacteroidota bacterium, assembly GCA_963757315.1. Classification (GTDB taxonomy): domain Bacteria; phylum Bacteroidota; class Bacteroidia; order Chitinophagales; family Chitinophagaceae; genus Puia. The sequence continues at coordinate 110,716 of CAVWRD010000011.1, forward strand.
ATCAGGACTACACCATCAATTATAATACGGCAGAGGTAAGTTTTACTCCCAAACATTTAATTACGAAAGACAGTCGCATACAGGTTGAATTCGAATATTCCAATCAGAATTATCTCAACGTGAATTTATACCTGGCAGATGTAGCGCAGATAAATAAAAATCTTCGAGTGCGTTTTGCAGTATTCAGTAATAGTGATGCAAGAAATTCACCGATTAGTCAGGCTCTCGATCCTGGTCGGATCAAGTTTCTGAATGATCTGGGTGACAGTATCCAAAATGCATTTTACCCCGTTCAGCCGTTGGATACCGGACAAAATGTTGGATCGGTTTTGTACAGAAAGATTGATACAACTTACAAAGCCGCAAACGGCCTCATTACGCACGATTCCATTTTTGTTGTTTCAGCAGACCACAATTATCCTCTGTATAACCTGGCTTTTTCGAGTGTAGGGCAGGGCCTTGGAAATTATGTGCTGAATACGCAAGGTCTGAATGGAAATGTTTATCAGTGGGTAGCACCTTTGAATGGAGACAAGCAGGGACAATTTGAAGCAGCCGAATTTCTTGTAACGCCGAAGACTCAGCAGGTAATCTCAGGAGGAATTGATTACCAGGTTTCAAAAGAAACAACGGTGACAGCTGATGTAGCCAGAAGCAGATTTGATATTAATACATTATCAACGAAAGACAAAGAAAACGATGCTGGCAGCGCAACCAAACTAACCCTGCAAAATTTTCACATCTTAAAAAGCGTTTTACCCAGATGGGTTATCAGTTCTTATCTTTCTTATGAATACAACGATATCCGGTTTTCTCCTTTGGAGCCCATTCGTCCGGTGGAATTCTTAAGGGACTGGGGACTTCCCCTTCAGCTTCCAAAAGCCAATGAAACATTTTACAAAGCCGCATTCAAATTAACAGATACGTTGAAAAATGAAATTCACTATGAACTTGCGGGATACAACAGGGACAAAGACTTTCAGGGAATCCGGAATCTGATCGGCCATACGTTGAGTGTGAACGGCTGGCATTTTAATGATCAGCTGAGTATGACCATCGACAGGGGAACTGTAAATGATGGATATCTTTTTCGCCCAACGGTTGACATATCGAAAACACTGAAGAAATTTGGCAACTACATCACAGGAGTCAATTTATCCATGGAGCAAAATGAACAGAGAAGTAACTCCACCGATTCTGTTTCAACAGATAGTTATTCGTTCAGTATTCTCCAGGCATATCTGAAATCGCCCGATAAAGCTGCGAACAAATGGGGAGCCAGTTATTTCTACAGACAGGATGCATATCCTTATGGAAAAAATCTGGCGCTTGCCAACCGGAGTCAGAATGTGAACGTGTATACTGAATTAACAAAAAATAAAAATGAACAGGTAAGGATCAATGCGACTTATCGGAATCTGCAGGTGGTTAATCCGGCTGTCAGCATACAGCAAGCGGACAAGAGTCTGCTTACCCGTGTCGAGTATTCCATGCATGAATGGAAGAGTATGGTAACGGGAAATATTTTGTATGAAGTGGGTTCGGGGCAGGAGCAAAAACAAAATTACACTTATGTGGCCGTGCCCGCCGGAACCGGACAATACACCTGGATCGATCTCAACGGAGATGGCATTCAGCAACTCAACGAATTCGTGATCGCACAATTTGCCGACCAGGCAACATATATACGTGTATTCACTCCCACCAATGATTACGTAAAAGCAAACTATAACACATTCAACTACAGTTTTACTTTCAATCCAAGATTATTGTATGGGCCCAGAGCCGTGGGATTTAAGAAAGTTCTGACGAACATGATCTTTCAATCTTCTCTTCAGTTAAATCAAAAAGAACTCGCCACCGGATTTGTCGAATTGAATCCATTCAAATCGCCGCTTAATGATACTTCACTGATAAGTCGCAGTACGATCTTCGTCAATTCATTTTCCTACAATAAGCTGGATCCCCGCTGGGGATTCGATATCAGTAATAACAGAAATGTTTCAAAGGCCCTGCTTACCTACGGATACCAGACACAGTCGCTTATAGAATGGACCCTTCGGACCAGGTGGAATATCAGCAAAGCATTTTTGCTGAATGCTGTCTTTAAGAGTGGTACCAACTATTTGAATGCGACGAATTCCAATTTCGACAGCAGCAACTATAATATTGCCGAATATTCCATTGCACCGGATCTGAGTTATACGCGAAATGCCAATCTGCGTATCAGTATCGGATATATGTATAATCCTCAGAAAAATGCCTCACAATACGGGGGACAAAGTTCCTATTCAAGTGCAGTGAATACACTCGTGAAATATAATATTGTGCAGACGACATCGGTGCAGGCAAAATTTACGCTGAACAATATCCAGTATAACGGCGCCACGAATACAACCGTCAGTTATATTTTGTTAGACGGTCTTCTTCCAGGTAAAAATTATATCTGGGGACTAGATCTTACGCGCAAGCTGGGGAGTTTTCTGGAACTCAATATTACATATGAAGGTAGAAAGCCTGGAGAGGGAAATGTGATACATACGGGACGTGCTTCTTTGAGAGCCATTCTTTAATCGATGACGGATGACGGTTGACGGATGACCGAATTTAGTTGGCCGGTCATCGATCAACGGTCATCGGTCAACGATTTATTTTTTCCTAGCTTTAGGAAGTAAAATTCTAACTAATGCCGGAAAAAAATACATACGACGCCATTGTAATCGGTTCCGGTATCAGTGGCGGATGGGCGGCGAAGGAATTGTGTGAACTCGGATTGAAAACACTTGTTCTGGAGAGGGGTAGAAACATCGAGCACATAAAAGATTATCCCACGGCCACATTTAATCCCTGGGATATGGCCCACCGGGGAGCCAATACAGAAGACATATTATTAGCAAATCCTGTCATCAGTAAGTGTTATGCGTTTACAGAAGATACACGGCAATTTTTTGTGAAGGATCAGGAACATCCTTATGTGCAGCAAAAACCATTCGACTGGATCCGCGGATACCAGGTAGGTGGAAAATCCATTACCTGGGGCAGAGCTTGTCAGCGTTGGAGCGATTTTGAATTCACATCTCCTAAACGTTTTGGTTATGCAATCGACTGGCCAATCCGATATGATGAGATCGCTCCGTGGTACGGACATGTAGAAAGATTCGCGGGCATCTGCGGAAGTAATGACGGATTGGAAGCCATGCCGGATGGAGATTATCTGCCGCCATTTGAAATGAGTTGTGTTGAAGCGGCCATTCAGCAAAAAATAAAAGAAAATTATTCAGATCGTTTTATGGTACACAGCCGCTGGGCGCATCTTACAAAACCTAACCAGATACATCTTGATCAGGGTCGGGGACAGTGTCAGGCACGCGATCTTTGCACGCGTGGTTGTCCTTTTGGCGGGTATTTCAGTTCCGTTTCTTCTACATTACCCTGGGCGAAAAAAACGGGTAATCTTACTATACGTCCTTACTCTGTTGTTCATTCCATTGTTTATGATGAAAAAAAAGGAAGGGCAAGCGGCGTGCGTGTGATTGATTCGAATACAAAAGAGTCAACTGAATATTTTGCGAAAGTAATATTTGTGAATGCTGCCTGTTTAAATTCCAATCTGATTTTACTCCATTCTACTTCTTCGCGTTTTCCAAACGGATTGGGAAATGATAATGGGCTGCTTGGAAAATTTATGGCATTCCATAATTATCGTGCTGGTGTTGGAGGTGAGTTTCCTGGGTTTGAAGACAAATATATGTATGGAAGGAATCCGACGAATCCGATTATTGCTAACTATAGAAACCTTCACAAAAAGGACACGGATTACCTTGGAGGGTTCTTAACTTTTGTGTGGTCGCACAGAAGCGCCAATGCATTTGATCGTTTACAGGAGGGTGTTGGCGGAGATTTCAAAAATAATCTCACGGAGCCTGGTCCCTGGGGTGCCGGAATGTATATGCAGGGTGAAACGATTCCCAGAGAATCCAATCAGGTTAGTTTAAGTAAAGATTTAAAAGATAACTGGGGTATCCCACAGCTAATGACGTCGATAGACTATGATGAAAATGCCGATAAGATGGTATTGGATTTTATTACGCAGAGTTCGGAGATGCTTGAAAAAGCAGGGGTTAAAAATATTCATTCCCGGGATTCAAAACAGGCACCGGGGTTGGATATTCACGAGATGGGTGGTTGCCGGATGGGCCACGATCCAAAAGATTCCCTGCTCAACAAATGGAACCAGATGCATCACTGCAAAAATGTTTTTGTAACCGACGGTGCGTGCATGACGAGCACGGGGAATCAAAGTCCCTCCATTTTATATATGGCTTTTGCTGCGCGCGCAGCGAATCATGCTGTGGATGAACTTAAAAAGATGAATCTTTAAGCAAGTATGGGAGTATGGGAGTATGGGAGTGAAAATATTGCTCGAAACGGTCAACGGTCAACGGTTATCGGTTCTCGCAGTTGATGGATCAAAATCTTACTCTCAACCCGCCCTGCACGGGAAGTGCCCATAGACTGTATGCGATCAGATCGCTTTTGTTGTTAAAGTACTGGCCCGTGAACGATGCTGCAACTCCGATATGACAGGAGAAATAATAGGCGAGCGCGAATTTCAATCCGGCGGTAAAGTCTCCCTTCAGATTAGGGCTGGTAGTAAGTGTAACGCCATTATCGACAATTTTACTGTTTAACGGCAGTGAGTAACCGAATCTTGGCGAAATACTAAGCTGCCATCCAACGGGTTTGCCAAAATTAAATTTTCCAAACAGCTGAATGGGTATGATTGGTTTTCCGAGGTAAACTGTATTATAAGTTCCTGCTACATTTCCGGGATATGCGATGTCATCCTGATATGACAGAATGATATAGGATCCGGACAGTCCCAATTGAAACCATGGAGCGAGGAATCGTGATATTTCAAATGTTGCGGTAGTTTGTCCGCCGTTGGTCTGTGTGTGTTGAACCGGATCATTTAACCTTGGAATACTGTTCCAGGAATTTCCACCTTCGATAGAAATCTCCCATTTATTCTGACAGGTTGGTTCGGAACTGGTTTTATGCCTGTCAAACACAGTATCAGACAAAACATATCTGACAGGATGAATACTGTCTGTTTGCAAACTGCTGTCGCCAACCAATGGCACACGCAGCTGAATGAGACTGTCTTTGCAAATATTGTACACTTTATACCTAGCCGAGGAATCCAGTCTTGCCGGCATAACCAGGCGATCCTTAAAATGAATCAGTGTATCCTTAAAACGGATAAGCTCATACGTAGTATCATAGATGCGGCCTTTTTTATATGAAGAAGTAATTTGACCCCTATAATAATTCATCCTCATTTGCACCGGTCTTACAATCGAATCTTTTTCCTGGGGGACTGCTGTTACTGAAGATTTTAGCGTAACAGTTTTGCAACAGTTTTCATTGTTGAGCCCGGCACCAACGGCTACACCAGCGCCGACACCACCAGGAGTCGCCACCAGGTCTCCATTCGGATACCAGGCATTACCGCAGGTAAAAAGAATAAATAGAAAACATCCGTCTTTATTAATGAGTTTCCATGCTTCAATTCCATCCGGCGATTCACCCGCGGGATTCAATATAACATAGTCATAGCTCAGTATTCCGTTATCCTTGTTGTAAAAGCCCAGATTACCAACCGTACCAGGTGTTATATAAACTTTTTTTACATTTTTAATATTGAGATCCTTGTAGCCATTCCAAAATCCCGAATTACGAAGCAGAAGATCAAATGCCGGGAAGGTCCGGTTATATTTTTTACGCTGATTGGAATCCTGAATGGATTTTATAAAAAGTTGCGCGGTTGTGACGCCATTCTTTCTTTGTAGAAAAGGAAACTGTGGATGGCGACCCAGAGGATCTGTAAATAATTTGGGTTCATTGTGCTTGTCGAAAAGATAAAGCCTGGAATGGTGATAACAGGGCTTTTGTGCATAAATAGCACTAGTCGAAATGACCAGGAGGCAGATTATTAAAACGCGCATCGACGGTTTTTTTAATACGGGATGGATAAAGAGAGGGGGCGGATCGATCTCTAACGTAAAAAAACTCTTTTTCTTATTTTCTGCGGCCAATTACTGCGGCAGCAAAAGCCTGTCTAGTAGCAATATTACAGTTATATGACCAGGCATAAAAAAACTGTCCCGGCTTAGCCGGGACAGTCTCTATATACATGAACCTTAACCCTTAACTAAATAGTCCACCTTTTTTTAACTCCTTAGTATCTTCACCAATTTTGAAACCGTTGTGATAGATTTCGATTTTGTAAGCACCTGGGATGAATGCACCGGATTGTTTCCATGCAAACTGTACTGATTTGGTTTTACCAGCTTCGATATCAACCGGTACTTTAGCTGTGAAGATTTTATCTCCCTCATCGCGACTTGCAAATGTTCCAGAGCCCATTGCAGGAACTGAAATTGGTTTGCCATCCGGACCGGTGATACAAACATAAACGTCTGTCTGACCAGTTTGAGCGATGCGGTTGTTTACGTCAAAAGAAATGATCAGCTTGTCAACTCTCTTTGCTGTAGTTGTAACTTTTTCTTTTCCGTTTTTCTGATCCTTCACAGGAACAACAGAAATGTTGGAAGCATTTAAAGTTGAAGCGATATCCACTTTCTTTTCCAGATCATCTTTCTGAGTAGTTGTAGTAGAAAGATCTGAAGTCAGTTTTTCTTTATCAGCAGTCAACTGTGTTTTATCAGCAGTCAGCTGCGTATTCTGCGTAGTCAGAGTAGCAACCTGTGCTTGAAGATCAGTGATCTTAGTATTCAGGTCAGCTATCAACGATTTGGCTTTATTTAATTCAGCAACTGTTGCATTTTTCTTTCCGAGAATGCTTCTGATTTCTGCTTTCTTTTTAGCGATATCAGAATTAGCACCTGAAAGCTGAGTCTGTAAGCGATTGTTGGTACCTGTTAGTGAATCCAGGCGAACGAGGGCATCATCGAAATTCTTCTGCAATGCGCCTTTTTCGTCTGTTACTTTGGCGATCTGTGTTTGCTGGCTCTGTTGTACCTGTTCTTGTTTGTTATTGTTCCATAACAAATAACCCCAGGTTCCAAGGAATCCTGCTGCCAGTAATCCGATCACTAGATTTTTAAAATCTTTTTTCGGTGGCTGACTTTGAGGAGTCGCTGATGGATAATTGGTCGTACTCATGGTTTGTGCTTTTTTATTTTAAAGATTTGTTTTTACGGGAAACGGTTTAGAAGGGTTTCCATTGTCCTTTTAGTCTAAAACCGTGCCAATTTTACATTTATGCACCCCATGTGCAGATTTAACTGACTTGTAAATTGTTGATGTTTAGATGGTTATGGGTTATGGGTTATGAGTTATGGGTCTCCCGGCCAGTGTCGATTGTATATCATTTAACATAAACCAAAACAAAATATCTTGCAACCAAATCATAGAATTTGACGCCGGAATTAATAATAAGAGAGTGGAAGAAAAAAAATTTCAAACCTGTTTACTGGCTGGAAGGGGAAGAAGAATATTTTATTAATGAGGTCATGGAATTTGCGGAACAACAGATTTTACCAGAGGAGGAAAAAGCATTTAACCTTTCTGTTTTTTATGGAAAAGATGCCGACTGGGTCTCTGTGATCAATGCCTGCAGGAGGTATCCCATGTTTGCCGAAAGACAGGTTGTGCTGCTGAAGGAGGCGCAGCAGATGCGTGACGTTGCTAAACTGGAACCCTATATACAACATCCGCTGGATTCCACGGTACTGGTTGTTTCATACAAAGACAAAAAAGTAGACGGGCGTGGCAAATTGGCAAAACTTCTGAAAGAAAAGGGTGAATTGCTTTCTACAAAAAAAATGTACGACAATCAGTTGCCTGAATGGGTAACAGGATTACTGCATTCAAAAGGACTTACTATAAATCAGAAAGGATTGAGTTTGCTGATTGATCATATCGGCAATGACCTAACCCGGATAAAAAGTGAGGTAGAAAAAATTCAGATCAATCTGGGGTTGCGGAAATCCATCAATGAAGATGATGTAGAAAACTTTGTGGGCATCAGTAAAGAATACAATGCATTTGAACTAACGACGGCGCTTGTACGAAAGGATTTGGCAAAGGCGCTGCGGATTATCCAATATTTTGATAGCAATCCCAAAGCAGGGCCCATTCAACTGGTTCTTCCGGCCCTCTATAGTTTTTTCAGTAAGGTTTATATGATATTCGCTCTGACTGCTCCAGATGAAAAAACAACTGCGTCAGCATTGGGTGTGTCCCCTTATTTTGTGAAGGACTATTTACAAGCCGCCAAAAACTACGGCTTCACCGGAACGGAAAATGTTTTGCTGTTACTGCATCAGTATAATTTAAAGAGTGTGGGTGTAGGAGCTGTGAATATGGAGGATGGTTCGCTTCTGAAAGAACTAATCACTAAAATAGTGTGGTAGTGTGAGAGTGTGAGAGTGTGAGAGTGTGAGAAAGAGGAAACCTGTACTCTCACACTCTCACACCCTCACACTTGCTTTTTTATCTTCCGCGAGCTGAGTTTTGAGTTCTTCCAGTCCACTGAATTTTATTTCAGACCGGAGAAATTTTCTTACAAATATTCTAAGTGTTTTGCCATAGATATCACGCTTAAAATCGAAGATATTTACTTCGATCATTCTTTTAGTGCCGTCGACGGTTGGACGAAACCCGATATTCATCATACCCCGATATATTTTATCCGGTTCGTCAGATGACATAACATCTACCGCATATACTCCGTCGCCTGGTATCAATTTTGATTTTTCTTTGACAATCAGGTTTGCGGTTGGAAAACCAATAGTTCTGCCCAGTTTATTTCCTTCCACCACTTCCCCGCTAAAAAAAAATGTGTAAGCCAGGAGACTGTTTGCGATATCCATATCGCCCAGTTCAACAGCCTGTCGTATGCGTGTGGAGCTCACGGATATGGAATCCAGCACATGGGCGGGAATTTCCATGAGCTGATAATTGTAAGTTGAAGTATGAAGTTGTAGGAGATTATAATTCCCGGCACGACCCTTTCCGAAATGATGATCATAGCCAATGATTAATGTATGTGGTTTAAAATAACGAATCAGAAATTGACTGATATAATCTTCTGCAGAAAGCTGAGCAAATTCTTCCGTAAAAGGAACGATCACGAGATGATCAATGTCTTTGTCTGATAACAATTCTATTTTTTCGTCGAGGGTATTGATGAGGCGAATTCCCGAAGCGGCATTTATAATAGTGCGTGGATGTGGATCAAAAGTTACGATGATCGTTTCACCGTTTACGTCGGCAGCGCGTTTTTTCATTTGGACAATGACCTGCTGATGACCTGAGTGAACGCCATCAAAGGTTCCAATTGTGAGTACGGCATTTCGAAAATCGGGTAAGAGATCGGTATTCCTGTAAACCAGCATAGTCAAAATCTGCTGCGAAATTATAAAAATGAATCGTATGAATTAAAATTACTGTTTTTCATTTGCCGGCTGTTCGATTCTATTAGCTTTGCGCCTGAATAAAACCGAGGATTTATATGTCTCTTTACTCCAGACGGGGTGTTTCGGCCCAGAAAGAAGAAGTGCATCAGGCGACAGCCGGTCTTGATAAGGGTCTTTATCCATTCGCCTTTTGTAAGATATACGAGGATTACCTGGGAAAAGATGCAAGCTGGGTAAACATCATGCATGCGGACGGTGCCGGCACCAAGAGTATTCTGGCTTATTTGTACTGGAAAGAAACCGGTGATATTTCCGTTTGGCGGGGAATAGCAAAGGATGCTGTTGCGATGAACCTGGATGATCTTTTATGTGTGGGTATTTACGACAATCTTTTGTTTTCATCTACCATCGACCGTAATAAATCTAGAATACCCGGTGAAGTTTTACAGGCAGTGATAGAAGGCACACAGGAATTTTTTGACGAATTAAAAGAGCAGGGGGTCCATATTCATTTTCTGGGTGGCGAAACTGCTGATGTAGGCGACCTTGTCCGCACGATCGCCGTGAACGGTACGATGACTGCCCGTTGGCCGAAATCAGGAATTATCAGTAATGAAAAGATAAAAGCAGGAAATATAATTATCGGGATTTCCAGCAGTGGAAAATCTTCTTATGAAAAATCGTATAACAGCGGGATCGGAAGTAACGGGCTTACGAGTGCACGGCATGATGTGCTGGAAGCCAGTTATGGTCATTATTATCCGGAGACAGTCGAGCCTGCGCTGGATAAGGATGTTATTTACAGAGGCAGTTATAAAATGACGGATCTTATCAAAACAGAGACTGGCGAGGAAATGGCAGTCGGTAAATTATTATTAAGTCCGACACGCACATATGCACCCGTTGTGAAAGTCCTGCTTGAAAATCATTTTGTTCAGGTGCATGGAATGATACACAGCAGCGGCGGCGGACAAACCAAATGTTTGAAATATCTGCCCGGGGATATGCGCATCGTTAAGGACAATCTTTTTAAACCTCCCGTTATATTTGATCTTATCCAGAAATCTTCGGGTGCAGATGCCCGTGAGATGTACCAGGTTTTTAATATGGGTCAACGACTCGAAATCTATACTGAGCGTCCGCCGCGGATGACATGTTGGAAATCATCAAAGGATTTGGTTTGGAGGCTCAGGTAATCGGAAGGGTAGAGGAATCTGCAAAGAAAGAATTACTGATTGATACGGGAAAAGATCAGATAGGGTTTTAACGCGGCACGCTGAACGCTCAACGCCAAACGCTGATGGTTTATAAGAATTATTTGCCATTAATGAATCTCTGCGTACCTGTTTTTTACAAACCTGCACAATTTTTTTTCTTCTCCCGTTTCTGGTCTTACCACTGCGAGGTATTTTGAATAATAAATTTTTGCCTTTTTGTAATTCTTCAAATGCTCATCATATATCCGGCCTTCATTGTATACCATGAAGGGTTTTTTAAAAAGGTAGTAAGCCGTGTCGTAGTTGGAAATGGCTTTCTGATAATATTTCAGGGTTTCATTGTTCCGGGCGAGGTCATAATAGTACAGTTCTGCGGTTTTAGAAATAGCTTTGCCCAGACATTTTTCCAACAACTCATTACTGCGAACGAGGTTGTTAAGTTTTGACCATGACATGGATTCGTAATAATAAGTAGATTCCGCTGCAATTGAATTTGAATCCATAAACTCGCATAACTGAATGCAATTCTCATATTTTTTCAGAGCTGTAAAAAGCAAATACCAGTTTGGACAATATAGGGAACTGCAATTCCCCCATCCTGATTAATTTTTCGCCGGGGGTTATCATGCCTGCGTAGTTTTTTGAATCGTAGGAGGATTGGATAAGCAGTTTCAGGTAATTGATATTAAAAGGATCTTTTGATATGCCGGCATTTAAAATGCTGTCTGCTTTCAGATAACAGCTATCGTTAATTAAAATCTCTCCATAGGCGGATATATTTTTGCTGTCCATTGGTGCCAGGTAGTAAGCGCGATCATAATAAAACCGGGCAGAATCTTCTTCGCGGTTTTTCTTATAAATGCTGGCAAGTATCCTGTAGTACGAGGACCTGGAAGGGGGTTAATGAGAATTAATCGGAATGCAAATGATTTAGCTGCGTCAAAGTCTCTGTTGCTGATTTCAATATTGGTCAGGTATTGATTGGCTGAAATATCATTTGAATCGATGTCAAATATTTTTTGAAAATATATTCTGGCTTCATCCTTGTTATCATTCATGTAGAAAGCGAAACCCAGGGAATTCAGTATTTGAAGATTGCCGGAATCCCTCTAGATAAAAAGGTTTCAGGTAGTCAATAGCATCTTCGAATTGCTGATTTTGGAAGAGTTCGGATATTTTTTCTTTATCGGGATTCTGTGCTTTGGAGACGAATGTTGTAAATAGAGCAAAAAGAGTAAAAAAACCGACCTTGTACATGCAGAAATTAAATTGAAAATTTAAAGATCCTTATTCTCACTGCAACTTGTAGTTAATGGGTTGTCGGTGATATGAATCAACGATAATTCCATTTTGTTTGGCTGGTATCCACTTACCACTCTCTTTTAAAACATTAAGGGATGTTTCTCTCAATTCTTGCGGGCCGCTGATTACATGGATATCTGTTAGATCCCCATTCCTTTTCACAATGAATTCCACTATAACTTCTCCCTGTATTTTTTTTTTTACTGCCGCTTCCGGATACTTAAGATTTTTTTCCAGATAATCGAACCATGCCTGATACCCACCGGGATATTCGGCTTCCACTTCTACTTTGGTAAAGACAGGATTATTCACGCTAGTTGTATCGGGATAACTCATTTGTGCATCACGTGAAGAATCCATCGCACGTTGCATTTCCGGTGTTATTTTGATCACATAGGTTTTGCCAATTTTTGTATATATGATAATCAGCTCGGCTTTTCTATCAATATTCAGCCTACTGATTTTTGAGCCGTCGATTTTATTCATAGCAGCCTCGGTGATCGTGTCGACCGTAGGCACCGAGTCAGCGAGATTTGAAGGAGGCATTCGGTTACTGATATTTTGCGCGGAGTATCTTCTTATTCCTTCCAAAATATCACGCGCAATTATTTCCTGATTCTTATCTTTTTGAATAAAAGCAAAGTCGGATTTATTGTTTTGGTTTCCGCACTCAATTAATATAGCCGGTACTAACGCATGTGAAAGGACCAGGATATCCCGACTTTGTTGTTTGAGTACAGGTGAAATTGTATAGTCTGGTTCAATATAATGGGTAATGCAGGAAGCAAGCTTAACTGAACCAGGAGAAACTTTACTTTTATCTCCCGGCACATAGATTTCAAATCCCGAAGCCGCGTCACCATTTGTTCCATTACCAGTGTGAATGGAAATAAAAAGGTCAGCATTTTCCTTTTGCACCAGGGCTGCGCGATATTTTAAAGACCAATTAATGTCATTTACGTTTCCCGGAAGCTCATCTTTTTCCCTTGTCATAATCACGTCGACATTGTATTCTTTGGACAGCTCCCGAATTTTTTTGGCAATACTCAGATTTATATTTTTTTCCGGGATGTCATTCGTTATTACCCCGGGATCCATACCTCCGTGACCGGCGTCAATCACCACCCGGATGGTTTTGGATGAAAACAAATGCAAGGGGTTTGCAGATTTAAACGAAAACAAACAAATTAATACTGAGATCAAGGGAATGATCATCAACCTGCCGAAACGGGCAGCCCTGTTTTTTTTAGTTTTTGTCATCATGGCGATTCTTCTTTTTATCTGGTTTTTGAAAAAGGGCTGAGTGAGTGAAAGTGGATTTCCGGAAATCTTCATCAATAAAAGATTCGCATAAGAATAGGTATCTGTTTTTGCGGTTACCCATGCATCTGCTGCGTATTCGTGAATGGCTTTTATTTCGCGGTTTATCAAAAAGAAAAATGGATTAAACCAAAAAACGGCGGAGAGTATTTCCATAGAGAGGATATCTACCGTATGATAGTTTCTCGCATGATAAAGTTCATGCTGCAGAACCTGACTGCCGGATTCGCTGTTCAGGTCCAAATCATTTCCCCAAAAAATAGATTTGAAGAAAGAGAAGGGCGTTCCTTCTACAGATACAAAATATATTACCGCATCCTGCAGAATCAAATGCGGCTTTTCTTTTTTCAATAATATAAGGAAGCGAAGAGATTTAAATAAACGCAGAAAGAAGAACAATGAAGTTGAAATGGATAGTATCCAAAGTGCTGACTGCCAGGAAAACCCAATCCGGCTGTGTTGATCCGCATAAACGGTTACTGCTTCTTCCAATTTTCCCTGACTTACCCCGAGCAGCAGAATAGGGGACAAAGGAACATTTTGATTCCCTAATACCGGGAAATTCAAATGCAAATGCAGGCAGTAAGAAACTGAGCATTGGAATGCTTAATAGAAAATAGCGGTTAAAACTATGGAAGGGCCGGTTCTTCAGGAACAGCGAGTAATAGCTAAACAGTAAGCCGGAAATCAAAATTGTTTTGATAAGATATATCAGGATTGCCATGGCTTATTGTTTTTTTACTGCATTTATTTGTTGAAGCAAGGCCTCGAGTTCGGCTTCGCTGAGTTTATGGTCGCTGATAAACTGTGAAACCAGTCTGGCTGGTGAACCATCAAAATATCCTTTGACCAATTGATTGATGGATTTTTTGCCGTATTCAGTCTGGGAGATCATGGGTTTATAGAGATTGTTTCGCCATGCACACTGTATTCCACGAACCCTTTTTCCACCAGGATTTTTAAGATTGTGGCAATCGTGTTAGAATGAGGTTTCGGGTCGGGTGTGGATTCGATAATTTCTTTCAGAAATCCTTTTCCGAGTTTCCAGAGCACCTGCATAACCTGTTCCTCAGATTTCGTTAGAGAACGTATCATATTTGTTAATTGTCAATTGTTAATTGTTATTTGTCATTGATAAAATGGCCGGCAAACTGTTCTCTTAATTGACAATTGACAATTAACAATTGACAACTAAGTTTATAGTTAATGCTTCAAATATATAACTAAGTAATTAGTTTTACCAAATATTATGTTTTTTAATTGCAGAAAGGTTATGAAGTTCCGCGAATGCGTGTTACTTTCGTGCCTGTACAGTGCGGAAAACATTTAATCTTACCCTTATCAACATTTCCGCCTTTTGCATTGTTATATCGTTGATTCATACCCAACAAAAGGATTGTCCACTTTTTATTTTTACCAATTATGAGGCAACTTAAAATTGCTACCCAGATTACCAATCGCGATTCGCAGGCGGTAGAGAAGTATTTACAGGAAATTTCAAAGATCTCCATGATCACGCCTGAAGAGGAAACCATTCTCGCTCAGCGGATTAAGATGGGAGATCAGAAGGCCTTGGATAAACTTGCCCAGTCGAACCTGCGTTTTGTGGTTTCTGTGGCCAAGCAATATCAGCACCAGGGTTTGTCCCTGAGTGACCTGATAAACGAAGGTAACCTCGGTCTTATTAAGGCTGCCCAGCGCTTCGATGAAACCAAGGGATTTAAATTCATTTCATATGCTGTATGGTGGATCCGTCAGTCGATCCTTCAGGCTTTGGCTGAGCAGGGTCGTCTTGTAAGGCTTCCACAGAATAAGATTGGTACTTACAATAAAGCCAACAAAGCCTATATGGCTTTCGAACAGGAACACGAACGTGAACCAAGTACGGAAGAACTGGCTGAGTTGCTTGAAATGAGCGAAACAGAAATAAACAACATATTCCAGAGCAATACCCGCCACAGTTCACTGGATGCACCTGTGCACGAAGCTGAAGATGTCGCCATGGGTGATTTGCTGGAAGGTGGTGATGATACAGATGATGATGTGATGAAAGATTCCCTGAGAGCAGAAATTCGCAGGGTTTTAAAATCACTGAGTCCACGTGAAGCAGAGATTGTAAATGCTTATTTTGGCCTGGATGGTGAAAATGGTGTTACTATCGAGCAGATCGGACAGAAATATGATCTCACCAAAGAACGAATTCGCCAGATCAAGGAAAGAGCTATTAAGCGACTTCAGAAAGCGAGATACAGCAGTGCGTTGAAAGCATACCTGGGATAATTGTCAATTGTTAATTGTTAATGATATTAAGGCCGTTCCGTTCATCACGGGATGGCTTTTTTGTGATTTAAACTGTCGTCTGCACAACCTTCTGTTTAAACATTTACAATTAGATTTGCATCCATTTAGGCCTAAAGCTTAAAGCCTAAGGCCTAAAGCGTTAGGTCTTAGGAGGAATTTACGATTAGATTGAATTTAATTATGGAAAATAAAGAATCAGAACATGTTCATTGTTTGATTATCGGATCCGGACCTGCGGGTTACTCTGCGGCCATTTATACGGCCAGGGCAAATATGAAACCGATGCTTTATCAGGGAATACAACCAGGAGGCCAGCTTACCATTACTACGGAAGTGGAGAACTATCCGGGATATCCAAATGGTGTTCAGGGTCCTGAGATGATGGTAGATTTTGAAAAGCAGGCGAGCCCGGATGGGCGCTGATATACGGTATGGATTAGCAACCAAAGTTGATTTTTCCAAACAGCCATTTAAAGTCTGGATCGACGAAGACAAACTGATCGAAGCTGATTCGGTAATTATTGCCACGGGTGCTACAGCGAAATGGCTGGGACTTCCCAGCGAAGAAAAACTGAATGGATACGGTGTAAGCGCATGCGCGGTTTGTGATGGATTTTTTTTCAAAGGAAAAGAAGTCGCGATTGTCGGAGCAGGGGATACGGCGGCAGAAGAAGCATTATATCTATCCAAACTTTGTACGAACGTACATATGTTGATAAGAAGAGGAGAGATGCGTGCATCCAAGATCATGCAACAGAGAATTCATGAAGCATCCAACATTAAAATTTACTGGAACACAGTAGTGGAAGAAATACTGGGTGAACATAAAGTAGACGGAGTACGCATCAAGAATACGAATCCGGGGATGTCGAAACGATTCCGGTACACGGTTTTTTTGTGGCTATCGGTCATGAGCCCAACTCGGGCATTTTCAAAGACTGGTTAAAGATGGATGAGACAGGATATATTAAAACCATTCCCGGGAACTTCGAGAACAAATATCGAAGGTGTTTTTGCAGCGGGTGATGTTCAGGACAGAATTTACCGACAGGCGGTTACGGCCGCAGGCAGTGGTTGTATGGCAGCACTGGATGCGGAAAGATGGCTGGCGCTGAAACCACATTAAGTTTTAAATATGGTCACTATCGAATTGCAGCAATTGATTTTTTATGAGCATCATGGTATTTACGAGGAGGAAAGAAAAGTTATGAATTCCTTTGAAGTGAACCTGAGTGTATCATATGTTGAATCGGATTTTGTTTTTGAAAAGATCTCAGATACCATTAGTTATGTTAATTTATTTAAGATTGTTCAGGAAAAAATGAAAGAACCTGTATTTCTTTTGGAAAAAATCTGTCAGGGTATTATCTTAAACATCAAACATCAGTATCCGGCAGTATCCGACGTGAGAATCAGCGTATTTAAATTACAGGCGCCTATAGAACATTTTGCGGGCAAGGTTGGGGTATCGATGCATCGCTCATTTAAGGTATAATCATGCTTCGACTTCTTACCTTTATTTTTTTCCTTTCGCCTTTCCTGTTGTTTTCGCAGGATACAGATCAGCTAATAAAAGAAGCACAATTGCAGGAATCACAGTTTCATGAGAATGAAGCTTTTCTCAAATACGCTGAAGTTTTAAAAAAAGATCAAGTTAACTTACTGGCACTGTGGAAATGCAGTGAACTCTGTTCCAGAATTGGTGCAAGACAGGCCGATAAAGACAAAATGCGCCCCTATTTTGTTGCTGCGAGAAACTATGCAACATCAGCACTGCACGTGAATCCGGTTTCATCTGAAGCAAATTGCGCTATGGCATTTGCGTTGGGAAGAGTGTCTCTTGTTAGCAGTACAAAAGAAAGGGTGATGCTTGCCAAAGACGTGAAACATTATGCAGAAAATGCTATACGTCTGGATCCCGATAATTTCAGGGCCTACCATATTCTGGGTCGTTGGAATTATGAAGTGAGTGAGCTGAATCTGGCAGAAAAATCTTTTGCGCGGTTATTTTATGGCAAAATACCGACGGGGACTCTGGAGGAAGCTATTTTCGATTTTGAAAAAAGCCGTTCCATTAATCCGGCGTTTATTTTAAATTATCTTGAACTGGCGCGTGCGTATCATCGCATTGGCGAAGACAAAAAAGCTATTGCCAATCTTCGTTTTTTATTGGGTTTACCCAATCTGATATATGATGATACGCGTGCGAAATTAATTGCCAGGCAGTTACTTACGGAATGGCAATAATCCGAGCCTCCAGTCGTCAAATTGTAGTATTATTGCGATCCACTTTATGAACATCAGACCTGAATTTGATATACACAATGAAGATCCTCATTCAGAGGATCCGTCACAATGCCGCCTGCTGATTGAAGTAGGTGCCTGTTCACTGATATTTGTACTGTTAAACGTCCGCGGTATGCGGCCGGTTGTGATCAGGGTTTTTCAGTGGCCACAGCTTAGTACAGGTGAACCCGAATCCAAATTGCGGGGAATTCTGGAATCTGATCCCATACTGAGCAGATTTGAGGCCAGCGAAACATTTCTCGTTTATAATTTTCCTGAAAGCAATCTGATTCCTGAAAAGTTTTTTGGTTCAGATATTACCAGACCGGTAACAGACCTGATCTATGGGGACCTGAGTAACGATCTGGTGATGGATGAAAAAATACCATGGTTTGAATTTCACAATGTTTATCGCGTTCCTGCGCCTGTACATTTTCTAATGCAGGAAAAATTTAAGAATGCGCGATACTGGCATTTCTATAGTCTGCAACTCAAGTGTTTCAAAATGTTCACTGCCAAAGAAGAAGCCGAATATTTGAAAGTCTTCTTTTATCCTGATAAAATGCTTTTGATGGTATGCAAAAGCGGCCAGTTGCAACTCATTCAGCACTTCAGCTATACTGACTCTAAAGATGTCCTATACAATTTGCTGAATTGTTGTCATCAGCTTGATATGAGCAGAGAAGAATTGGTATTAGAACTTTCCGGGATGATAGAAAAAAAATCGGCGCTCTATGATGATCTGGAACTGTACTTCCTGAATATCCGTTTCGACAATATGGAAGACAGTATCAAGATGACTGATGAGCTCATGCAATTTCCAAATCATTTTTTCTCGTCCCTGTTGAAAATGACGATATGCGTATAATCGGAGGCGAATGGGGTGGCAGAAAAATTCATCCGCCTTCAAAAATGCCCTTTACCCGCCCAACTACAGATATTGCTAAAGAAGGACTGTTTAATATTCTGCAATCGAATCGGGAAATTGAAGGCTTAAAAACACTGGATCTTTTTGGTGGTACGGGCAGTATTAGTTTTGAACTTGCGTCCCGTGGCGCGGACGATCTAACGATCGTTGAGAAAGACAGACAGATGCTTGATTTCATACGTAAAACATCAGAGACTCTTGGTTTGAAACAATTGAAGATAATTCCTTCCGATGTATTCTCTTTTCTAAAAAATAATAAAGAACAATTCGACTTTATTTTTGCGGGTCCTCCATATGCTTTGGAAACAATCGATCAGTTGCCTGAATACGTAATAAAGAGCAATTTCCTAAAAGATAACGGATGGTTTGTGCTGGAACATACGCCGCGAAACCGGTATAAAGACTTTCCCCTTTTCGTTGCCGAAAGAAATTATGGCACCACGCTTTTTTCCATATTCATTCATAAAAAGAAATGAGGCCTATTTTTGTCAGCGGCATAGGAACAGGAGTCGGTAAAACGATTGTTGCGGCCATTCTTACTGAAATACTGGAGGCAAATTATTGGAAACCCATACAGGCAGGATACGAAAATGGAACTGATAGTGATTTAGTCAAATCGTTGGTAAGCAATTCAAGAACTATTATTCATCCCGAGACTTATAAGTTTGAAATCTGCCGTTTCACCACATATTGCGGCGAGTAATGAAAACCAGCGGGTGAGATCTAAATAGAATTTTGGGAGAATTTCAAAGATTGAATTCAGAGCGGCCGCTCGTAATTGAAGGAGCAGGAGGTCTGCTGGTTCCTTTAAATGAAAGGGAATTTGTTATAGACCTTGTAAAACAACTGGATGCCGTATTGATACTGGTGAGTCGAAATTACCTGGGAAGTATCAATCACTCGCTCATGACTGCAAATACCTGTCGTTCTTACGGCATTGTTCCAGGTGGTTGGGTTTTTAATGATAATTATTTGGATTACGAGACAGAAATTGCAGGATGGTCTGGTTATCCTGTTTTGTTTTCACTACCCTATATGGATTCCATTTCGAGGCAAACCCTGTCAATAGCCGCTCAGCGCATCGATTTGAGTTATCTTTATTCTCTGTTATGATCAATCTCAACTATCCATTATTAAAGCCGGTGAGGATGCTTATGCTTCCTTTTTCCCTGGTTTATGGATTTGTTATCTGGGTCAGGAACTGGATGTTCGACAGAAATATTTTAAGATCGGCTAGTTTTAATCTGCCGCTCATATGTATTGGAAATCTGGCGGTTGGTGGGACAGGTAAATCTCCGATGGTTGAATTTCTAATTGCAAAACTCAAAAATCAATTTCACATAGCCGTGCTCAGTCGCGGGTATAAAAGAAAAACAACGGGTTATGCCCTGGCAAACCCTCAAAGTACGGCGTTAGAGATTGGAGACGAGCCGATGCAATTTTTCAATAAGTTTCCGGATGTTACCGTAGCAGTAGGTGAAGAAAGAGTAGTAGCTATACCTCAGTTATTACACGATAAACCAGATACGAATGTCATTTTACTCGATGATGCATTTCAGCATCGTTCAGTAAAAGCCGGATTTAATATTTTACTCACTGACTACAATAATTTATTTACGCGAGACTGGTTTCTACCTACGGGTGATCTGAGGGATCAGCCGAAAAGTGCAAGAAGGGCGAATATCATTATCGTAACTAAATGTCCACCGGATCTGTCTCTCTCAGAAAAAAATCACCTGATCAGGGAAATTAAACCAGGATCCAGGCAACATATTTTTTTTACTACCATTTCTTATGGGAAGCCTTATCAAATTATTACGGGAGATATTTGGACGGCCGGTAAATCGACAGAAATACTGCTGGTAAGCGGTATCGCAAATCCGACAACGTTGAAAAAACATCTGGAAGAGAAATTTAACGGATATGATGAAATTGCTTATAGTGATCATCATATTTATACGATTGACGATTTGAAAAATATACTCAGGAAATTTGAACAGATTCCTTCGCCGGAGAAAATTCTCCTTACCACAGAGAAGGATGCGGTGCGATTACAAAAATTTTCGCAACAATTGCGGGGACTACCTTTTTTTGTAATGCCTATCGAACCGGTGTTTTTATTTAACGAGGAAAATCAGTTTACACGGCTAATTACTACATTCATTCAGGATTTTCCTGAACAAGCTTAAAGCGCTATGGGTCACAAAAACACCGAGAAGAAAAAGAAAAAATCAAGTGTTCATCTGCACAGAGGTATACTGGAAGTAACCCGTTCGGGTATGGGATTCGTTGTTTCCAAAGGACTTGACAGAGATATTCTTGTACGTCCCAACGATTTCAATACAGCCATGCATGGCGATTCAGTACTCGTGAAAATTTCTCAAGCTAAGGGAGGCAACAACAGGGTACAGGGCATCGTAGAATCGGTTGTAGAAAGAAAGCAAACTGAATTCCCCGGTCATATTCAGGTGGGGGAGACATTTGCCTTTTTTATTGCAGAGACCTCCAGACCAATGCCCGATGTATATATTCCATTGAATAAAATTGCCGGCGCTATTGAAAATGACCGCGTGATTGTTCGTATTACTGATTGGGGGAAAAATAAAAAACCTTTGGGTGAAGTGATTCAGATTTTGGATGAAGCGGATGAAAACGACCGGGTAATGAAAGAGATCCTGCTTGAAAACGGATTTACGATTGTATTTCCGGAAAAAGTTTTAGAAGAATCGGCAAAATTGCCGGAAACCATACCACCGGCAGATCTGGAGGGAAGAAAAGACTTCAGGGATGTTCTCACATTTACTATTGATCCGGTAGACGCACGGGATTTTGACGATGCCATTTCCTTGCGAAAACTGAAAGATGAAATATATGAAATCGGAGTTCATATTGCCGACGTAAGTCATTATGTAAAACCCGGAACGGTATTGGATGATGAAGCATATGAAAGAGCCACTTCTGTGTATTTGCCCGACCGGGTGAACCCTATGTTACCTGAAAGAATTTCAAATGAACTCTGCTCATTAAGACCACACGAGGATAAACTTTGTTTCTCAGCTGTTTTCCATATCACACACAGAGGTGAAATTAAAGAGTATTGGATAGGACGGACGGTGATTCATTCGAATTATCGGTTCAGCTATGAGGATGTTCAGGAAATTATTCATAATAAAGCAGGCGAATATTTTGAAGAGATCGGTATACTGCATGATCTCGCACAGCGGTTCAGAAAACAACGAATAAAAAAAGGTGCGATTAATTTTTCTTCTGTTGAAGTGAGATTCAAACTGGATGAAAAGGGGAAACCCATTGGAATACTGGTGAAAGAAAGTAAAGAATCTCATCAGCTGATAGAAGAGTTCATGTTGCTGGCAAACCGGACAGTAGCAAGCCATGTTGCAAAGATTAAAATCAGAAAAAAAGCGATTCCATTTCCATATCGGGTCCACGACACGCCAGACAAAGAAAAACTTGCTCCTTTTGTTGAATTTGCTAAGAAATACGGACATCACTTCGATACCAAATCACCGGAAGGCATTTCAGCGTCCTTTAATCTGATGCTCAAAGATGTGAAAGGCAAACCAGAGCAGCATGTACTGGAGCAACTGGGAATCCGGACAATGGCCAAGGCAGTTTATACTACAGAGAACATTGGTCATTACGGACTGGGATTTAGCAATTACTGCCATTTTACTTCACCGATTAGAAGATATCCCGACGTTCTTACGCACCGGATTTTACAGGAGGTACTTGATGAAGAAATAACCATTCATAAAAAACTTGAAGAACAATGTAAACATTGCAGTGAAAGAGAGCGAGCGGCCATGGATAGTGAGCGGGCGGCCAATAAGTATAAACAGGTAGAATATATGAAAGACTTTTTGGGTGACAGTTTCGAAGGAATAATTAGCGGAGTAGCGGCATTTGGTTTCTGGGTTGAAACTGTTGAACAAAAATGTGAAGGGCTTGTCAGCCTGAACAGCTTGTTGGAGTATGATGATTTTCGTCTGATAGAAACCGAATATGCGCTGGTTGGCAAGCGCAGTGGGAGGAGATTCCGTATGGGAGATAAAATTACCATCAAAGTCATTTCTGCTAATCTCGCAAAACGACAACTAGACTATGAGTGGGTACTGAAAGTGTGAAAGTGTGAGAGTGTGAGAGTGAAATATAAGAGTATATGAGTGTAGGAGTGCGGGTTGAGTAATTAATAATTAACAATCAATAATCGATCTTGCGTTTTAAAGAATTATCGCGGCAGTTTTCTGAATATTTCAACAAAAAGCATTTTCCGGAAAAGCCTGAAAAGCTTTATGGTGCTGCATCTTATATGCTTGAAGATGGTGGAAAAAGAATTCGGCCAGTTCTGTGCCTGATGGGTAATGAATTATTTAGACCCATACAATCAGACACATGGGTTGTTGCAAGTGCGCTGGAATTGTTCCATAATTTCACTCTTATTCATGATGATATTATGGACAGGGCGCCTTTGAGAAGGGGGAAACAAACCGTGCACGCGAAGTACAACGATTCCACGGCCCTGTTGGCAGGCGATGTGATGTTGCTGCAAGCTTATGAATATCTTAATGAATGCGGTTCAAACAAAATAAAGGAACTGATTAGTCTTTTAAATAAGACGGGACAGGAAGTTTGCGAAGGGCAACAACTCGATATGGATTTTGAAAGTGCGGGCTCCATTTCTTTGAATGAATACCTTCAAATGATTGAACTGAAGACCGCTGTTTTTCTTGCTGCAAGTCTGCAAATGGGTGCCATCATCAGTTCTGCTTCGGAAGCAGATCAACAAAACATTTATGAGTTCGGTAAAAATCTGGGCCTTGCTTTCCAAGTGCAGGACGACTGGTTGGATAGTTTTGGCGATCCTTCTACATTTGGGAAACAGAATGGTGGTGATATTCTTGCCAATAAGAAAACTTTTCTGTTAGTAAAAGCACAGGAAAAAGCGAATGACTCGCAAAAGAAATTAATAGGTGATTTACTGCATTCTTCTGCTACCGATAAAATCCAGCGAATGCTGGAAATTTATCGTAAGACCGGGGTTGATCGCGATGCTCAGTCCGTCAAAATGAATTACATGGAGAAGGCCTACGGGCACCTGGAGAAAATTTCCGTTCCGACTGAAAACAAAAAAGCCTTAAAAGATCTCGCTGTTTATTTGTTGGAACGGGAAATTTAGTGATCCCTGATTTCGGAGTTATACCAGGTAGGTAACTCCTTCGATTGCCAGATCTGTATTTGGAAAGACTACTCTGGTTTCTTTTTCAAATTCCTCAAGACTATCATATTTGGAACTGAAATGGCCGATCAGAAGACGTAAAACTTTTCCTGATTTCGCTATGGAAGCAGCCTGTACTGTGGTGCAATGAAATCTTTTACCCGCGCGTTCTTCCAGATCTTTCAAATATGTTGTTTCATGGTACAACATATTGACGCCGGTCACTTTTGTTGCCAACTCCGGATTGTAAATGGTATCTGCCGAATAGGCATATGATTTGGGTTTTGGTGCCGGATCGGTAACGGTCAAATTCGAAATTATAATCCCGTCTTTATTTTCATAATCTTCACCCCATTTTAGCTTATCGAAGAAAGAAGCCGGAATTTCCGCAAGTTTCGCTTTTTCGGGATTTATGCGTCTTGGCGGGCGTATTTGCCGAAATATGAATCCCCAGCATTCAATTCTGTGGAAAACTCTGAAACAACTGATTTCATATCGATTATCCTTCACAAGTATGCCTTCTTCATCCAGGGGATGAAAAACAAGATTAAAGGGAAGTTGTGTATCTGCTACTTTGAGCTGGAGGTTAAAAATATCAATTAATGGTGCCGGACCATAGAGATGTAGATTCTGGTGTCGGCCCAAAAGGCCCATGCTTGTTATCAGTCCGATCAGTCCGAAATAATGGTCGCCATGGAGATGTGAGATGAAAATATGGTTAATCCTGCTTCGCCGGACTTTGTATTTATTCATCTGAATCTGGGTTCCCTCTCCACAGTCTACCAGGAACAGATGATCATCAAGTGTAATCACCTGGGCAGTTGGATGCCGGTCGAATGCCGGTATAGCTGAGTTATTTCCAAGAATTGTTACCGCGAGCACAGACAGGATTTTGGTATGATCAATGGGGCCGGGGACAAATTAATCAGATATCGGCTGAAAAATAATATAAAAAGTAATAGGAATGAGATTTGATCGTTAGCATGTTATCCGCCCTCTGAATTTAGTCCGTAAGCTCTCTTTCGATTTCTTCCATAAAAATTATATCGGAGGCCTCACTCTGAGTGGGAGCTATCTGTAATAATTCAAATTGTTCATTCTGTTCGAAATATTTTTTTACGGAAGATTGCAATTCGCAGAGGACGAATGAAGCACGATTTGTGAAAAAGAGGTTTCTTAATTCAAGAAAGGCTTCAGCAGCAGCAGAATCCATTTTTTGAATGTCTTTTAAATTAAGAAGCAGGTTTTTTACTTCCTGTTTTAGAAAAGACTCACAAAGATCCCTTAAAGCTGCTGTCATATTAGCAGCCAGAATCGGTTCTAGTACAGTAATGGCATAGAATTTCCCGTTGGTACTAATTTTGACTTTCATTTCTACCGGCATTGTTAACATACGTTGATAAACCATGAAAAACAGTAATCAAAAATATTCGTTATTATTGTATTAAGCTCAATTAGTTAAAAATGGATAATAATTTTTCGGCCCAGGTTAAAGAGATTATTTCGTTCAGCAGGGAAGAAGCCTTAAGGTTAGGAAACGATTTTATTGGGACAGAGCATTTATTGTTGGGCCTTATCAGAGAGGGCGACAATACGGCGGTTCGAATCCTGAAAAGTTTCAATGTGGATCTGTATGAGTTACGCAAAGAAGTAGAACTTGCAGTGAAGGATAAAACGGGGAAGAATATTGCAAATATCAACAGCCTGCCTCTTACCAAGCAAGCCGAAAAAGTAATCAGGGTTACGGTGCTTGAGGCGAAGGCTCTAAAAAGTCCGACCGTAGAGACTGAACATCTGATGCTCTCTATTTTAAAAAACAAAGAAAACATCGCAACTCAAATCTTAAATCAATTCGACGTGGATTACGATTTATTTAGAAATGAACTGGGTGTTGTTAAAAGTAATGATACCCGAAGCGAATACGCTGAAGAGAATGATGATGATTTTGATGATGAAAAAAAGTATGCGCAACAGAAAGCGCGTCCTGCGGGAAATGCTAAAAGTAAAACGCCCGTACTGGATAATTTTGGCAGAGACATAACCCGTCTCGCGGAAATGAACTCGCTGGATCCCATTGTTGGGAGAGAAGAAGAAATCGAAAGGGTTTCCCAGATTCTTTCCAGACGCAAGAAAAATAACCCGATCCTCATCGGTGAGCCTGGCGTGGGAAAAACGGCTATTGTGGAAGGGCTTGCACTTCGTATCGTGCAGCGCAAGGTTTCCCGTGTTTTGTTTGACAAACGTGTAATATCTCTGGATTTGGCTGCGCTTGTTGCAGGCACTAAATATCGTGGTCAGTTTGAAGAACGCATGAAAGCGATCATGAATGAACTGGAAAAAAACAGAGATGTTATTTTATTTATCGACGAGATCCATACGATAGTGGGAGCGGGTGGTGCATCAGGTTCATTGGATGCATCTAATATTTTCAAGCCCGCCCTTGCCAGGGGTGAACTGCAGTGCATTGGTGCTTCCACGCTCGATGAATACAGGATGTACATAGAAAAAGATGGCGCACTGGATCGTCGTTTTCAAAAAGTCATGATCGATCCGCCGAGTGTTGAAGAGACCATCCAGATTCTTGAAAACATCAAATCCAAATATGAGGATTATCATAACGTTACTTACTCTGATGAAGCGATCCTCGCGTGCGTAAAGCTAAGTGACCGGTACATGACAGACCGGTTATTACCGGACAAGGCCATTGATGTTTTGGATGAAGTGGGAGCGCGTGTGCATTTGAAAAATATCAATGTTCCACAGAATATTGTTGAATTTGAAAAGAAAATTGAAGAAGTAAAGAACGAAAAGAATAAAGTTGTAAAGAGCCAGAAATTTGAAGAAGCTGCCTCATTAAGGGACGCTGAAAAGCGTTTGCAGGAAGAACTTGAAAAAGCGAAAATTGAATGGGAAGAAGAAAGTAAACATCGTCGTTATCCCATTGATGAGGAAAATATTGCCGAAGTTGTAAGTATGATGACCGGCATACCTGTGAAGAGGATGGTACAGGCAGAAAGTGAAAAACTCAAAAACATGTCAGTTGACATGGAATCAATGGTAGTGGGTCAGAGTGAAGCTATCTTGAAAGTAGTAAAAGCCATTCAGAGAAACCGGGTTGGCTTAAAAGATCCAAAAAAACCCATAGGCACATTTATATTTCTTGGACCTACGGGTGTAGGGAAAACAGAACTTGCACGTGCACTTGCCAGGTATATGTTTGATTCAGAAGATTCTCTTGTGCGAATTGACATGAGTGAATACATGGAAAAATTTACGGTAAGCAGACTTATCGGTGCGCCTCCGGGATATGTCGGCTACGAAGAAGGCGGACAGTTGACTGAAAAAGTGAGAAGAAAACCATACAGTGTGATTTTGCTCGATGAAATCGAAAAAGCACATCCGGATATCTACAATATTTTGTTACAGGTATTGGATGATGGTCAGCTTACAGATGGGTTGGGGCGCAAAATAGATTTCAAGAACACCCTGATCATCATGACTTCTAATATAGGAGCCAGACAGCTGAAAGATTTCGGGGATGGAGTGGGGTTTGCTACTTCCGCCAGAACGGCCAATGCTGATGAAAATAATAAACAGGTAATCGAAAAAGCACTAAAAAGAACATTTAGTCCTGAATTTCTCAACAGGGTAGACGACATAGTCATATTTAATTCACTCACCCGGGAAAATATTTTCAATATCATCGACATTCTCATGAAGGGTGTAATGAAGAGACTGGTGCAACTTGGATTCACCCTGGAACTGACCGCCGAAGCAAAAAGTTTCATTGCTGAAAAGGGTTATGATGTACAATTCGGAGCCAGACCATTACACAGAGCTATTCAGAAATATCTGGAAGATCCGTTAGCAGAAGAAATTCTGAATATGAGTATCAAGAATGGAGATGTGATGATTGCTGATCTTGATAAAGCAGAATCAAAAATCAAGTTCACTTTGAAAGAAAAAGAGAAAGAAGCTTCAGAAGTTTAATTGTCAGGAATCTTTCATAATTAATTTGCCACGGCATACGGAAATTTCCGTGTTTCCGTGGCAAATCTTTTATTTGCAGTACGGTAAAATCATGCCTAAAAAAGACATTATTATTACGATCGATGGCTGGTCATCCTGCGGGAAGAGCACGCTTGCCAAACAACTGGCTGCAAAATTAAAGTACACTTATATTGACAGTGGCGCCATGTACCGTGCCATTACCTTATACTTTTTGAGAAATCATGTAGACTGGACAGATACAAAAGCTGTAATAAAGGCACTTAAAGAAATCAATTTAGAATTTATTTACAACGAATCAGCCAAGACGAGTGAAATCATTCTGAACGGGGAAAACGTGGAGTACCTCATTCGGGAGCTTGTGATAGCTGAAAAAGTAAGTGAGGTAGCTGCTATTAAGGAAGTAAGGGAATTCGCCGTTAAACGTCAGCAATCATTAGGAGACGAAAAGGCTATTGTGATGGATGGCAGAGACATCGGCACTGTTGTATTTCCGGAAGCCGAACTTAAGATATTCATGACCGCAGATAATGCAGTGAGGGTGGAGCGAAGATTTCGCGAGCTCTATGAGAAAAATCCGAATATCACGATTGAGGAAGTAAAAAATAACCTGGAAATGAGGGACTATATCGATTCTCACCGGGAGATCAGTCCACTAAGAAAAGCCAAAGACGCCATTGTTCTGGATAATTCAAATCTGTCTCCCAGCGAACAATATCATCTTGCTCTTAAATGGGCCATGGAGAGGATTAGTCCGGCGAATGCCTAGTGGAGGTAATTAAAAAACCGTCTCTGACAATTCTGAGACGGCCTTACCGGAAACAATCCGGGTATTGGTTCAGTTATTTTCTTAGCTTAATTTATTTAACATTAGCCTTGCGAGCGCTTTTCATTGTAGGAACAATGATAGCTGCAACCAAAAGTGCAACGCCTCCTACAACCTGAGCACCGGTCAAAGAAGAATCATTAGTACCTGAAGCGGCTAAAACAGAAGACTGTGAAATAACGAAAACGAAAGCAGTGGCCAGAGTATAGCTGGTAACTTTGAGTAAATTTTTCATTGAGGTTTTTTTAGTTTTTCAATTAATGAGTTAAAATTATATCATTTTTTCATTATTAACTACTATGAACCAATGCGTAACGTATTGAAAATCGGTATATATAAATTTGCATCCGGATTTTTATTTAAAGATTAACCGAAGGGTTAAAAAAAAACTATGTATTAACTACACCATCTCCTTTTGTAATTAGTTTGCACTGAAAAATCGGCGTTATTTTTTTTAAAGATTTTTTCAATTATTTTTTGCAAGGGGCGTACTTTAAGCTCAAAAATGGCAATTATGATATTTTGACCAATAAATAAAAGCCGTCCCACATGTGCGGGACGGCTTTCATTGGCTATTAACTATTCCAAATAAATTCTAACTATTGAGCAGGATAAGCGGAAGTACCATGGTCAAACATATCCAAACCACCCGGACCAGTTTCACCCTTCTCTTCTACACGTAAATTATAGGGGTGTGGTAATTGTTTGATAAGCCACATCATAATAAATGTAACCACGAACGTTGCGATTGTTATTATCGCGCTCCCGATAAATTGTGCTTTTAACACGCCAATTCCTCCTCCGTAAAACAACCCTTTTACAGGAGATGAAAGATCAGCTCCCGTTGGGCCGGTCGCCCCGAATCCTGCTGCGAAAAATCCGAGAGATAAAGTTCCCCATATACCTGCAAAACCATGTACTGCAACAGCGCCGATTGGATCATCCACTCTCAGGTATTCCAACAGATTCACACCAATCCAAACTACAATTCCTGCAACAGCACCAAGTAATACTGCACCAAGTGGGCTTACCCAGTAACATGGACAAGTTATGGCAACCAGTCCGCCCAAAAATCCATTCACCGTATAACCCAGATCAAATTTTCCTTTCGTATCACCAAACCAAAGGGCCATATACATCGCTGTCATACCGCCGGCGCAGGCAGCGAGTGTTGTATTTGTTGCAACACGACCGATGCCGTCTGCATCCATTGCCGAGAGGGTACTGCCGGGATTAAAACCATACCATCCGAACCAGAGTATAAAACCTCCGACTGCTGCCACTGTAAGGTTATGTGGAGCTGGCATACCACCTCCATCTCTTTTAAATATCCGTCCGATTCTTGGTCCGAGAACAACAGCTCCGGCAAGCGAAGCGATACCTCCGATCGTGTGTACAACGGTGGATCCTGCGAAATCCCGGAAGGGCTGGCCAAGACTTGGAAGAAACATTCCGGTGCTACCCATTGTAGCCAGGAATCCGTCTGGTCCCCAGGCCCAATGTCCGATTATTGGATATATGAAACCAGTTATACCAATACTATAAATGATATCACCCCTGAAAGCTGTGCGGCCGATCATAGCACCCGAAACAATCGTTGAACAGGTATCAGCAAATGCGAACTGGAAAATCCAGTGTGCAAGTAATGGAATGCCGGTAGTTTCATAAGTTGCCGGACCCCCTTGTAAGAAAAACCAGTTCATACCAATAAATCCATTTCCATGACTAAACATGAATGAGTAACCTATAGCATAAAAAAGAAGTCCACAAAGACAGGTATCGAAAATACATTCCATTAAAACATTTACAGTTTCTCTGGCTCTTGCGAAACCTGCTTCGAGCATCACAAATCCAGCCTGCATTCCAAATACCAGGAATGCTGCTACCAGTGTCCAAACTGTGTTAATCGAATTCATCTGTGCTGTTTCGTGGGCTGTATAAGTATCGCCCGCCAGAGCTTTCGTAGCCAGTAGCGATGGGATCAGTCTCATTGCTGCAAGTACGACGAGTAAGCCAATGATTTTTCCCCCGAAAATTCCAATTCCGATTTTCCATTTTTGCGACTTAGAAAGAGGAACGCAAATGGTGGGCGTTGCTGTTTTGCTGATGTTTTTTAGGAATAGCATAATTGAGTTGATTGAAATTGAGTAAATGGTATTTACAAATACTTGTCAGGTTTCGGCTAAAAAAGTTTTTGAATATGTTTCAAACAAAATATTTTTTAAAAGACATAGGTTGCTGCAAAAATTGCACTGAAAGTGCTGTTCGTTTGTGTATTGTCATGTTTCAGGAATTGTGAGTTTTTTGAATCATCAAGCCTGAGTTCCGGCATGAAAGTCAGTTTTCCCAAATGAAATGCACCGGTTAGAGTAAACTCAGTGAAACTGCCGGGTGTAACCACATTATCCTTATCATCAAAATATTCACTTCTTAAAGTCAGCCCGAATAAAGAACTCGGATCCCAGTTCAGATATAAAGCAGCACCCCACCAGTTAACGTTTCCTAAAACGGTATACTTGCGAGTCTGATCGGTGGCATTAAATCCGATACCGAATTTGGGAGAAATAGTTCCGTTTATTACCAGGTCAAATTGATTCAGTGAAGAAGTATCGCTGGTTGTCCCTCCCTGATAATTCAGATAAAATTTCCAATTGGCGTTTGGAAGAACTGAGAATTGGGCAATGGCCATTTTATTCTGACTCATCGTAGTAGTATTATCCGTCGGATTGGATATACCTATCATGAATGCAGTCTTACTACTTAATGTTATATCTGCCTTCAGACCCATATTATAAAAGGGACCATAGGAAAACATATAACCCATAGAGTAATTTCTGTTTGAAGCGGCATCCACGACTTCATAACCTATATGGGTACCCCATTTACCAGCTGTTAATTTGATCTTGTCGGTTAAATTATAATAAACAAAGGCCTGAACCACATTTGCGAGAGAAAAATAAGGAGTGGGCGGAGCTCCAACTGCGCCTCCCTGGTACGCTTCATTGTAAGAAAACTCTTGTGCTCTTCTTCCAAAGCCAAGTTCAACAGTAACTCCGGCTTTTGACCAACTGTGGTCGGCACGTATCGTGGCCATACCCAGCTCGAATGAATTCTGTGAATTCGTAAAACTGGTATAGTTATTATTAAAGCTGGCATTTGCAAAATTGTATCTGTAGTAAAGATCCAAAGAACCTGAAAATGTTGTTGCCGGCGACGGGGGGACTGAATCAACCTTTACGGGCGTTGGAGCCGCTGTTTTGGTTGAGTCCTGGCCGTGAACGTAGACAAACGATCCGATTGCGATAATAAGCAGTTTTAAGTTTTTAACCATTGCTATTTGTTTTAAATGTTTACTGACAATTGGCAGGTTCCTGAGCAGGGACCCCACTTTAACATTTTTAATAGCGAAGCTGAATCGTCGTCGTATTGGTTTTCAAAAAATCGGATGGATCATCTATTCAGCAAAAGGGAAGGTTTAATCTAAGTATTATTTAAATATCTAATACTTATTCTAAAATGTGAAAATATTATTAATTCTAATTCTAATTTGTTATTACATTATATTTATTTTAATCTAATATGATTTGAATATTAGATTTTATTTAAAAAAAACATATTTGTAATAAACAATATTCAATAAAAAAAGGCCCCTAAGGGGGCCTCATATAATAGAAAAGATTAATTTCTATCTAAGGAATAAAATTTCGCGGTACTTTGGTAACAGCCACTCGCTATCATCGATAAGTACTTCCAGTTTATCTACGTGATAACGAATCTTATCAAAAAAAGCACCTTTCACGTCATCGCAGTAGGCAATGGCTTTTTCCCTGGAGTTGGTGAGGGCATTTGCTTTCTTCCTGGCTTCTATCATTTTGCTTACTTCGCTGCTGATTTGGGAAATATGTTCTGAAATTTTTTCCAGAATCTGCTTTTGATTTGAAAACGCTGGTTCTTTCAGGCCTATTTCTTTGATACCTACAATGTTTTGAATGAGTGTATTCTGATATTTGAAAGCGGGTGGAAGAATATGACTTGTACAGAGTTCGCCCATGATACGAGCTTCTATCTGAACGCGTTTTACATATTTTTCAAGTTCTATTTCATGACGTGCCTCCAGTTCAACATGGCTTAGTACGTGATTTGATTCAAACAGATGTTTTGCCTTATCGGTAACCAGGGCATCCAAGGCCAAAGGAGTAGCTTTTACATTTGCAAGGCCGCGTTTTTTTGCTTCATTTGCCCATTCTTCACTATATCCGTCACCTTCAAATAGAACTTTTTCGCTGCTAACAATATATTCGCGAATCACGTGCATGATAGCGATTTCTTTCTTTTCACCTTTTTCAATTAAGGCATCCACGTCCTTCTTAAATGTTTTCAATGTTTCTGCCATAATGGTGTTGAGGGCAGTCATGGCATTTGCACAATTTGCCGAAGATCCAACCGCACGGAACTCAAACTTATTTCCTGTAAATGCAAATGGGGAGGTGCGATTACGATCTGTATTATCCAATAATAATTCTGGGATACTTCTGTGCAGATCCAATTTCAGGATAGCTTCGTCCTGTTCATCGAATTTTGCACCCACGCGTTCTTTGATATCAGCCAGCACTTTTGTGAGGTATTCACCTATGAAAACCGAGATGATAGCCGGAGGCGCCTCATTGGCTCCCAGGCGATGATCATTACCTGCAGATGCGATGGACGCGCGTAGTATATCCGCATAATCATGTACTGCCTTAATTGTATTCACAAAGAAAGTCAGGAACATGAGGTTAGTCTTCGGAGTTTTGCCGGGTGCAAGAAGATTAACACCTGTATCTGTCGACATGCTCCAGTTATTATGTTTACCGTTTCCATTGATTCCTGCAAATGGCTTTTCGTGCAAAAGGGCGCGCAGTTTATGACGTCTGGCTACGCGATCCATAATATCCATGAGAAGCGTATTATGATCAACGGCGACGCTGATCTCTTCAAATATCGGGGCGCACTCAAACTGGGAGGGAGCCACTTCATTGTGACGTGTTTTTAAGGGGATACCCAGTTTATAACATTCCGTTTCATAATCACGCATGAAAGCATAGATTCTTTCAGGAATAGAACCGAAATAATGGTCCTCAAGTTGTTGTCCCTTTGCAGGAGGATGCCCAAAAACCGTCCTTCCACTCATTACCAGATCGGGTCTGGCATTGGCGAGGGCTTCATCGATCACAAAATATTCCTGTTCCCAACCCAATGTCCCAATGACCTTTGTAACGTTCTTATCAAAATAATTACATACGTCAACTGCAGCCTTATTCATGGCTTCCAGTGATTTCAGCAGGGGTGCTTTATAATCCAGTGTTTCTCCGGTATAGGAAACAAAAATAGTGGGGATACAAAGTGTCTTACCGGTTTCAATTTCCATGATGAA
This sequence comes from uncultured Bacteroidota bacterium, assembly GCA_963757315.1. Lineage (GTDB taxonomy): Bacteria > Bacteroidota > Bacteroidia > Chitinophagales > Chitinophagaceae > Puia. The sequence continues at coordinate 144,999 of CAVWRD010000011.1, forward strand.
TGGCGGTGAAGACGGGTCCCAGGCTGTATAACCCCGCGCTTCAAAAGTAGCTCGGATACCTCCTGAAGGAAAAGACGATGCATCAGGTTCCTGTTGTATCAGTGCATCTCCTTCAAATTGTTCAATGGCAGTTCCATCGCCTTTGATGGCAAAAAATGAATCGTGTTTTTCAGCAGAAGAGCCGGTTAACGGCTGAAACCAGTGAGTATAATGTGTAACGCCTTTTAATTCAGCCCATTGTCTGAGGCCTGCAGCGATCTGGTTTGCCACTGCACGGTCAATCTTTTTACCACCTTTTATGGATCCGGTGAGACTCTTGTAAGCCTCATCGCTCAGGAATTCCCTGGCAGTACGGGTAGTAAATACATTTTCCTGAAAAATGGCAGTGATTTTTTTGGATCCGTCAAGAGGTACTTCTGAAGTTTTGGTTGACAGATCGTTAATTGCTTTTACTCTTAACGATTCCATTTACAATAATTTTTAGAAAAACGAATGTAAGCGATAATTCATAATGGCGGAAAAAAAAGAGCTTTTTGCCCGTTTTTTTAGAAAAATGTACGAAAATTACCAATTTAATGTGGATTTTTTATTAATTATCTATTTAAAACCTAATTAAAATGAAACATTACGGATAATTATAATGTTATTTGAAAATCCATGACCGTATTTTTTGTTGTAGGAGTGGATTACCGGAATATAAAAACAAGCTGACCATAAAAAAAGAAATGGAGCGATATCTCACGATAGCGCCGGGAAAGGGCACCACATAACCAATTATTATAAGCTGTGTGAGTCCATAAAAAATAAATAACCAATATACAGGATGATTTATCTGTTCCCGTCTTCGGGGACTGGCAAGAAAATAAATGAGACCGGCGACCAAAAAAAGAACGTCTATGGAAGAGACTGACTGCATCAGGTTCTTCCCTTCCCATGGATATGGCCGTAATGCACTGTTTGCAATAGCCTGTGGCAATATTTCGAGAAAACTTTTTGGCCCGGGTTTCAGGGTATCGAGGTGGTATCTTGTATTTCCTTTTAACTGGAAAAAGCTTCCCTGCGAGTGTCGTAAGGGCTCCGAAAACTGATAAGCAGATGGGAAAAACAAACTGACTATAAAAACAAGCCCCAGGACCAGGTAAGTATTCCTGAAATACAGGACCGGTTTTTTTGTTTTTTTCAGACTTATGAAATAAGCTACAAATGCGGGCAGAAAAACAATTAAAAACTGGTATCTGATCAGCAGTATTCCTATTAAACCAACTAGTATTCCTAACAAACTCTTCAGGCGGGATTTTCGCGTATATGCCTTCCCGTTAAAAATCACAAGAGCCATAAACATCAGAAGAAGGGACTCTGCACGAATGCCACTGCACCAAAAAATAACAGAGGGGATAAAGAAAATTAATATAAAATTCATTCCGATTCTTAAAGGAAATTCATTTGCAAGGAGCTTAAAAATCAATAAAGGTCCGGCGATAGTCAGAAATTCAAATAATAAAACGTCGGTATAGTAGTTTTTTCCACTAAAAAGATTTAGAACTGCCAGGCCCTTTATGAAAAACCATCTTTCAAAATGTTCAATATAAAATCCAACCGCCTTCCAAATGTTATAGTCAGATGCTTTTAGTGAATGTTCCGGTAAAAATTCATGAAAAAATTGAAAGGGATGTCTGAGTAAGATTCCCGTTTCTGACTTCGATTCAATAAAATAATTCCAGGTGTCATCACCGCCGTAGTAATGTAGAAATACCCATCCGTAGAGGCAGCCCATCAGAACCTTGAAAATTATTACAGATGAAGTATGGTAAATTGTAAAAGGAAAAATTTTCCGCCTGATAATAAAGTGCATCAATATAGTGCCGGTAAACAGGTAAAAGAAAAACAGAAAGTAGGTCAGCATCGGAACTTTACCTGATTTTGATTTCCCAAATCTATAAATTTGAATTTAATATCGACGGATGATCGTAAATCAGCCTGTACAGAAGAAAAAAATAGCATTGGTGGCCAATAGTACCTGGTCTGTATATAATTTCCGGATGGATCTTGTTCACCATCTGCTAATGCGTTTTGAATTACTTGTGATTGCACCGAAAGATGAATTTGCCGAAGTATTGATAAAAGCCGGTTGTAATTACCTCGACATCAGCTTCAATAACCGTTCCGAAAATCCTTTTTTGGATTATAAGCTCTACAGATCGTTGAAAAGAATTTATGAAACAGAAAAACCGGATTTCATTTTTCACTACGTAATAAAACCAAATATTTACGGTTCAATGGCAGCTGCCCGGTGTGGTATTCAATCTATTTCAGTCATAACTGGTCTTGGATATACTTTTGATCGCGACAACTGGTTAAACCGGATCGTTTCCAGTCTTTACAGGATCGCCCTGAAAAAAACGAAGGAAGTATGGTTCCTCAATCAGGAAGATTCACAAATATTCCTTGAACGAAAACTTGTTAGTTCCGATAAAGTCAGAATTCTACCGGGAGAAGGAATTAATACAGCTTATTTTTCACCGCAGGCCAATAAACCTGTAGCCAGGAGCAAGGCCTTTCAATTTCTGATGAGCACGAGATTACTCCGATCCAAAGGAGTCGGAATATATATTGAAGCAGCACGAATATTAAAAAACAAATATCGCGAAGTGCGGTTTGATCTTATTGGATTTTATGAAAAAAATCACCGTGATTCCATATCGGAGTCAGAAGTAAAATTATGGCAAAAGAAAGGCATCATAAATTATGGCGGATTTGCAAAAGATGTACGTCCATTTCTGAGAAAGGCGGATTGTTTTGTTTTTCCTTCTTTCTATCATGAAGGTATACCCCGCTGTCTGCTTGAGGCCGCAGCCATGGAAATTCCGATTATTACATCGATGAATACGGGTTGTAAGGAAGTGGTTTATGAAGGCGTAAATGGATTTTTATGCAATCCGAATAATGCCGTGGACCTGGCAAAACGTATGGAAGAAATGATGACACTTAATTCAGTCAAACGTGCGGAAATGGGAAAGAAAGGAAGAGAATTGGTTAGCGAGAAATTTGGGATTGATAAAATCCTCCCGGAGTATGATAGAGCGTTGAATGCAAGTGTGAGGGTGTGAGAGTATGAGAGTATGAGAGTTTGAAGGCAATTTATTTCCACATTCTCACACCCTCACACTTGTACTCCTGCCTGTTTGAGAAAATCCAAAACTCCAGACTCTCTGATTTTTTCTTCCCACCTCCAGCTTTGAAGATTCGGAAATTCATAAGCAAATCCAATAATCCGATCCCAGGTCATATTGGAAAGGTCGTCTTTCAGTAAAAAATAATTACCACTGAAACGCTCACGGAATTCAGATATCCAAAAATAGTTGGTGCTGATCACGGGAATTTGCATTGCCGAGTATTCAAGGAATTTCGTAGATGTTTGTGCATTAAAGGGTTCAATATCCGGAATAAAATTTATCGCATACCTGACCTTCGATAACTGAGCGGGAACCTGCGCCCAGGGAACTTCTTCATGAAAATGTATATTTGAACAGTGATGGAACTTTTTCCCCAGATTATCTTTATCATTTCCCAGCAACAGGATTGTTTTTTTATTTAATGCACCATTTTCGAAAACATCCAGCAGGTTTTCCAGTTTTCTTTCAGAGGACAGATTTCCGGTGTATATAAAATCATATTCTTTATCAGCCTTTTTCGACTCTTGAAAAAAAATATCCCCAACTCCCATATCTCTATAACTGAACGGCACTTCATCATGAATGTTCAGCTGTTCACGTACGTATTCATTGAGGTATAGTCGAAAATGCGGTTTTGGGTTAAATCTGCTTTTCAGAAAATCTTTCAGCTTCCGGTAGGGTGGAATAGAAGCAGATGAATATTCATGTATGATTAATTTATTTTTATGAAAGGCTTTTGGGAAAAACCCCATCATATACCAAAACACATCTGCTTCCGAAAATTTCTCTTCCCCGTATTCAGACACACAGGTTTCGATCTTCTCCTTTTTAAAAAAGGACTGATATGCTGACAGTTCCGGCAAAAAAGCCCGGTGATTATGAATGAAAGCAATCTTCACGGATTCTAAAATAATGAAATAGATTAAGCCGTGCTTCGTAAATTTGCGGTTTCCCGGGATAATATGGAAATAACAGTCAAAACCGCAGAACAATTACGTCTTACCGCTGAAGAATTTGAAGTTATTTGTAACAAACTTGGTCGCGAGCCGAACTTTACGGAGTTATGTGCATTTAGTGCGATGTGGAGTGAACATTGCAGTTATAAAAACTCTATTTTATGGCTGAAAACACTTCCGAGAGATGGACAGAAAATGCTGGTGAAAGCCGGAGAGGAAAATGCAGGACTGATGGACATCGGTGATGGTTATGGGGTAGTATTTAAAATCGAATCGCACAATCATCCTTCCGCGATCGAACCTTTTCAAGGAGCGGCAACCGGAGTCGGTGGCATCCACCGCGATATATTTACAATGGGTGCGCGCCCCATAGCTTCTCTGAATTCACTTCGGTTTGGAAAATTAAATAATTCCCAGACACAGCACTTATTGGCAGGTGTGGTTCATGGAATCGGTCACTATGGAAATTGTTTTGGAGTTCCGACTGTTGGTGGCGAAATTTATTTTGATGAATGTTATCACACAAATCCGTTGGTTAATGCAATGAGTGTGGGAATTGTAAGAAAAGGAAAAACGATTTCTGCAACGGCAGCCGGTAAGGGTAATCCGGTTTTTTTTGTGGGTAGTGCAACCGGCAAAGACGGGATAGGCGGTGCATCTTTTGCTTCTGCAAATATTACAAAAGAATCCGTACAGGAACTTCCGGCAGTTCAGGTCGGAGATCCATTTCAGGAAAAGAAATTATTAGAAGCTTGTCTTGAAGTGATTGAAACGGGCGCAGTAGTCGGCATGCAGGATATGGGTGCAGCGGGAATTATTTGTTCGACAGCAGAGATGAGCGCGAAAGGTGGTGTGGGTATGAAGATTGATCTCGACAAAGTACCGACCCGTCAGACAGGTATGAAAGCCTGGGAATTACTGCTCAGTGAAAGTCAGGAACGTATGCTGATGGTAGTTGAGAAAGGGAGAGAAGAGCAGGTGTTGAGAATCTTTGAAAAATGGGATCTTCCCTGCTCAAACATCGGCGAAGTTACTGACGATAAGATGCTGAGATTTTATTATCACGGAGTGCCTGAAGCTGTTATACCTGCTGAAGAACTTGTACTTGGAGGCGGCGCTCCGCAATACAGGAGAGATTTTAGTGAACCAGTTTATTTTGAAAAAATACGATCCTTTAATCCTGATGACATTCCGGAAGCAGAAGACTTAAGATCTATAGCCAGCGAGCTCATCAGATTGCCGTCGATTGCTTCAAAACGGTGGATCAGTGTACAATATGACAGCACTGTTGGGGCGGCGAATACATCTACCAATGAACCCTCTGATGCAGCGATCGTTTCTGTTCTGGGAACAAGCAAAGGAATTGCAATGACTACTGATTGCAACAGCAGGTATGTTTTAGCGGATCCTTTTAAGGGTGCTATGATAGCTGTTGCAGAAGCCGCAAGAAATCTCGTTTGTTCAGGTGCGGTGCCATTAGGGGTTACGAATTGTTTAAATTTTGGAAATCCTTATGATCCAGAGGTATACTTTCAATTTGTACATGCAGTAAAAGGAATGGGGACTGCCTGTGTTAGATTTGATACGCCGGTTACAGGCGGCAATGTGAGTTTTTACAACCAGCATCCTGAAGGGTCTGTTTACCCTACACCCACTATTGGTATGGTGGGATTGCTGGAAGATACACGAAAGAAAATGACGATGTACTTCAAACAGCCGGGTGATATCATTTTCCTGGTTGGCAAATCAAGGAACGACTTAAATTCCTCAGCCTATCTCTACGCCTTACATGGAGTGGAATTTAGTCCGGCACCTTTTTTTGATCTGGAAGAAGAATATCTTCTGCAAACTAAACTTCTGAACTGTATTCAGAACGGATATGTTGAATCAGCACATGATGTATCTGAAGGTGGTTTATTTATTACGCTGGCAGAATGCGGATTTCATAAAGAGTTTGGATTTGATGTGATATGCCAGCATAAAAAAATCCGCCGCGACGCATACTGGTTTGGAGAATCACAAAGCCGGGTTGTAGTTTCTATAAAGAATGAAAAGCAAGTTGCTTTTCTGCAATTGATGGAGGGCATTTCAATAGAAAAATTAGGGGAAGTAACCAGTTCTGCAGTAGAGATAGACGGAGAAAAATGGGGCAATATCAGGGAATGGAAATATGAATATGAAACTGCCATAGAAAAAGAAATGCAATCAATTGTTGAAGCATGACGAAGTCTCGCTCTATCGTGGTTACCGGCGCAGCCGGTTTTATAGGCAGTTGCCTAACTGGTTTTCTGAACCACAAGGGATACGAAAATCTTATACTTGTCGATGAGTTTAATCGCGTCGACAAAGTGAATAATCTGAAAAATAAAAAATTCTCTCACAAGATTGAGAGAGATGATTTTTTTCAGTGGCTGGAAAATAACAAACCCGGAATTGATTTTGTTTTTCATTTAGGCGCAAGAACGGATACAACAGAATTCGATTATGCAGTACATGAAAGATTAAATCTGGAATACTCCCAACGTATATGGGATTATTGCATGATTAAACAAATTCCATTGGTTTATGCCTCGTCTGCTGCGACGTATGGTTCAGGACAACTTGGTTATAATGATGATCATGAACTGCCGTTTCGCCTGGAACCACTGAATGCATATGGGATATCTAAAAACGAATTTGACAAATGGGCGATTCTGCAGCAAAGTTCTCCGCCGTTTTGGGCAGGCCTGAAATTCTTTAATGTGTATGGTCCCAATGAATATCATAAAGGGAGAATGGCCAGTGTAATCTGGCATTCATTCAACCAGATAAATCAAACCGGGGCTGTCAAATTATTTAAATCCCATCGCCCTGATTTTAAAGACGGTCAGCAGCTAAGAGATTTCATTTATGTTAAGGATATTGTGAAAGTCTGCTTCTGGTTTATGGAAGAATATAAAAAAGTACCGAAAAGCGGATTATTTAATCTGGGTACAGGAAAGGCAAGAAGTTTTGAAGATCTTGTAAAAGCAACATTCTCCGGACTGGGAAAGGCTGTAAAAATTCAGTACATCGACATGCCCGAAGACATCCGGGATAAATATCAGTATTTTACAGAAGCACAAATGAAAAAATTAATAAAATCCGGATATACGGAATCGTTTTATTCATTGGAATCAGGAATCAAAGACTATGTTCAGGAATATCTTTTATCAAATAACTATTTTTAAAGAATGATCAATAAAATCGGGATAGTCGGAGGCGGAAACCTGGGTATGGCCATTGCAGAAGGGCTAATTCAAAGTGGCTTTATTAGTCCGGGTCATATTCTGATCACGCGTCGTTCTGTGGATCAACTTCAGGTTTTGGAAAGAAAAGGTGTAATGGTAAGCGCAAATAATGAAGATGCACTGAACTATGCCGGCGTCATTATACTCGCTGTTAAGCCCTTTCAAATTGATGAAGTACTTACAAAACTTAAAGGTATTTTCAAAAAAGGGAAACATATTCTTATATCTGTAATAACGGGCGTAAGTATTCAACAACTTTCAAAGCTGGTTCCGGAAGGTATTCCGATTGTTCGCGCTATGCCGAACACTGCAATTGCGATTCGTGAAAGCATGACTTGCCTGGCGACAAAAGATGTGAGTTTCGAACAATTCCAGGAGATTGTTGAAATCTTCAATCAACTTGGCAGCACCGTTAAAATAGACGAAAAACTCATGGACGCTGCTACGGTACTTGGTGCGTGTGGGACCGCTTTTGCGATGCGTTACATAAGAGCTAATATTCAGGGCGGGATTGAAATTGGGTTTGATGCTGCCACGGCCACACTTATAGCCGCCCAAACTGTCAAGGGTGCGGCAGAACTTCTTTTAAAGAAACAAACTCATCCGGAGCAGGAAATAGACAAAGTAACTACGCCAAAAGGATGTACCATCGCCGGCCTGAATGAAATGGAGCACCAGGGATTCAGTTCCTCCTTGATAAAAGGTCTTGTAGCGAGCTATCGAAAGATCGGGCAGGATTAAGTTATATTGATAATCAATCGATTACAAGAGCATAAGCCTAAATAAAACGTATAATGTTTGCAATTTTAAAAATAATGGAGGAAATTTACCGTTAAGTAGGAACCCTTACAAGATTAGCAGTCGGGTTGCTAATATCCGAACCATGAAAACCAAACCGAGCCATTACGTACTAGTTGCTGAAATACTCATTATTGCACTATTTCATGCTGCCAAGATCAGGAACACAGTAAAACCTTCCCCTGAAATCGTTTTTACACCAATATTTAAAACGACCACACTGCACAGGCCAATTATCGAAAATAATGCAGTAATGACCGAAATGCTTATACACTTGATCAGGTAAATTTGCAATCTCATATTTTCTTCATTTATCCACAATCTGTTGACCCTCTTTCGGAGGTTCAAAAAAATTGCCGTAGTTTTACATGACCTTCTGGTTACTGTTTTACATCTGTAATTCAACAGGTCATATCATTGTATTTTATTGAGTTTTTAGTTGTCTTAATTTAAAAATTATGGCCAAGTTTATTTTTGTTACCGGTGGTGTTACTTCCTCTTTGGGGAAAGGAATTATTGCAGCCTCCCTTGCAAAATTATTACAGGCAAGGGGCATCAGAGTAACGATTCAAAAATTTGACCCTTATATAAATGTTGATCCCGGCACCCTGAATCCTTATGAACATGGAGAATGTTTTGTTACGGAAGATGGAGCTGAAACAGATCTGGATCTGGGACATTATGAACGGTACTTGAATATTTTTACTTCTCAGGCAAATAACGTTACGACAGGAAGAATTTACCAGACAGTAATCAATAAAGAACGTGAAGGTGCATATCTTGGAAAAACTGTTCAGGTAGTGCCTCATATTACTGACGAAATAAAACGAAGGATGCTTCTCTTGGGTCAGCGAAATGAATATGATGTTATTATCACCGAACTGGGAGGTACTGTTGGGGATATTGAATCGCTTCCTTTCATCGAAGCCGTTCGTCAGTTACAATGGGAGTTACCGGAAGAAGATGTTGTTGTAATTCATCTCACTCTGATTCCTTATTTAAAAGCTGCAAAGGAATTAAAAACAAAACCTACACAACATAGCGTACGGATGCTGAGCCAGGAAGGTGTAACCCCGGATATAATTGTATGCAGAACAGAAGAACCTCTGTCGTCTGAGATTCGAAAAAAAATAGCACTGTTTTGTAATGTGAAATTTGAAGCCGTGATAGAAGCAGCTGACGCTTCTTCAATTTATGAAGTTCCAGTAACGATGATGAAGGAAAAACTGGATTTGATTTGTCTGAAAAAATTAAATATTACAAACTATCCTGAAGCAGAGCTTACAAAATGGAAAGAATTTCTGGATAAACTCCGACATCCGAAATCAAAAGTCACAATAGGATTAATTGGGAAATATATAGAATTACAGGATGCCTATAAATCCATCCTTGAATCGTTTGTTCACGCTGGTGCAATGAATGAATGTAAGGTGCAAATTCTCAATGTACATAGTGAATCGATCACCCCGGACAATGTTGCCGAGAAACTGGGAAATCTGGATGGGCTTCTTGTTGCGCCTGGATTTGGCCATCGGGGTATTGAAGGTAAAATTACAGCAGTTAAATACGCGCGGGAAAATCAATTACCTTTTTTTGGTATTTGCCTGGGTATGCAAATGGCGGTTATTGAATTTGCCAGGAACATACTTGGACTAACAAAAGCTCATTCAACAGAAATGCAGGCGGACACGCCTGTTCCGGTTATTGATCTGATGGAAAACCAGAAAAAAATCACCGTAAAGGGTGGCACGATGCGATTAGGTGCATATCCTTGTGCAATTGAAGATGGCACGCTGGCAAAAGCAATTTATGGGAAGTCAATGATTTCTGAAAGACACCGTCACCGATATGAATTTAATAATGAATATCTTCAGCAATTTGAAGACGCAGGCATGATTGCGAGTGGAAAAAACCCGGAAAGCGGACTGGTAGAAATTGTAGAATTACCGGGACATCCATTCTTCATAGGTGTACAATATCATCCGGAGTTAAAAAGCTCAGTGGAGAATCCGCAACCAATATTTGTTCATTTTATTAAGGCTGCTAAAGATTTTGCAAGTAAAAAGCTTGCACGTAATCCGGTATTGGAGAGAGAGATGATCTGAAGAAAGTATGGGAGTATGGGAATATGTGGAAACTCTTTTACTTTGATTGTTGGCCGAAAGCCCAAATTAAAAAATCAGGAAATACTTTATTCCAGCTACTGTAATCATGAATGCCAGTTGGCGACTCCCGGTAAACTATTCCATTCGATACAACTACATTTTTCTTTTCGAGGAGACTTATGATGTCTTTTGTATCGTCAATGACATCTATAATGCTGTCCTTATCCCTATCTCCTTTTTCTTCCATCGCGCCAGCATAAAACCAATACTGAAGTCCGGGTTTTTTTCTCGAAGCTTTTAATTTGGAATACAAAATCCTGTTTTTCTCATCAGAATAAGTGCTGTCTTCAGATGATTTATCCCGCCACCAGAATGAACCGGAGAATACGCCCACTTTGCTGATTTTGTCAGGATGGTTCCATGCAACATCAAATGCAGAAAGACCGCCTAGGGAACAACCTGCGATTACTACAGATTGAAATTTTCTTACTCCTGATTCTTTTTTTGCATATGGATATAATTCATCATTTATAAATGCATCGTACAACCCCGCTTTGCTACCCCTTCCAAGAAAATCTGGTTTGTCGGATACTCCATACTCCTGCATTCTGTCTCCGGCTTCGACACCAATAACAACAAGGTCTTTCAATTTTCCATTTTTATATAAACTATCCATTGTCTCTTTAACCCTTAATTTGTCGATATCCTGGCCGTCATTTAAAATAAGCAGGTTAAAAACTGATCTATCGGAAGGAGGAGGCGTGTGCAGGATGTGCAATTTTACATTTCTCTGAAGATGTTTAGAATACAGGATGTCGTCGTTTTGTTTTACGTGCTTACAAGCGCAGATTACCATAAAACTCATTAAAAATAAACCTCTCATATGTTAAAGTTAAAATGCAGTTTTAATGCATTTGCGCAAGAATCATTGTATACCTGAAATCGGCCTGACGTTCCTGAAAGCAATGGTAACACAAAATTAGTTTGGATAGTAGCTTACACGCTCGTAAATTTGCCGTCCACATCGCGAAGTAGAGCAGCGGTAGCTCGTCGGGCTCATAACCCGAAGGTCGGAGGTTCGAACCCTCCCTTCGCAACGAAGATTCAAAAAGTAATTAGGCTCCGTAGTGAGCCATTTGCTTTTTAATATGGTATGTGTTTCCAGGGTATTGCCAGTCCCGCTGTTATTCCGAACGAATTCTGAATATATGAATCGGTGATATTCATGGGGGTTTTCAAAGAAAAATTTTGGATTCTGTAACCAGCCTGCAAAAAAATAAATTTGTAGATCAGACCGATTCCCTGATTTGAGCTGAATCCGCCTTTCGTATGTCCCTCTCCGATCAGATTGCCATTATAATCGGTAAAATAAATGGCGGGGGATTTATAAATTCCGTACCCGGGTTGCAAAAAAACATAAGGTTTTATTTTCCCTTTACCAATCAGTTTTAAATCTGCATAAACCGGGACATACCCTGAAGTAAAAGCCTGGTCTTCTTTTAAATATGAAACGCCGATTCCCAGTCGGAGAAAAGAATTAATTTTTATTCCTGAACTCAACTCGAGTGCATACCCCTCTTTGGAATTGGAAGATGCAAACTGGTAGCCGGCACCCGTTTGTAAATAAAATTTTTGCGCACTGCATAAAATCGGAATAAAAGCAACCAGAAATAATACGATATTTTTCATGCAAGAAAAATACAATCAATTTTTCGTCTACCCAAGATTGTTATCCAAATATTATTATCTATAAAATATATTATTTGATTTTTTTTTAAATGAAAAAAATGGGAAACACCTATTAACCCGAAGATTTTCGTCTTCCCAAATTCATACCATGTTTCTGTTCTGAATTTATTTACCCCCAAACAATCTTTTAAAAAACCCTTTTTTCTTTTTCTCTTCCTGTGGTTTACCGTTATTTACTGGTTCAATTTTTTTTTTACCTCCGTTAGCTTCGTCGAGTACATGTTGTTCGTCCGGAGAAAGTTTTGAATCAACCGGTACATGTGGAGAGCTGGTATCAAAATATTGATTTGCATTTCCATTTCCCTGAAGGTCGCCTTCTGCTCCCGGAGTAATGGTTTGGTCGATAATATGCGAATAATCGAACATCATATCCGCCTTCATATTTTCCGGTTGCACAAATCGAGCTTTACGATTTAATCCAACATCCTTATCCGCAGCAGTCTTTGCATAGAAATATTCCCAGATGGGACGTGCGGATCTTCCGCCTTCTCCCAGTTTGCTATCCAGACGAATAAAATTGTCATCGCATCCTATCCAAACACCCGCAAGTAATTGAGGAGTGTACCCAATAAACCAGGCGTCGGTATTGTTTTGTGTGGTGCCGGTTTTACCACCCATCTCAGCAAGTCCCAAACGTTCCCGCAAGCCAGCAGCAGTTCCGATGTCCACAGTACCCTGCATCATACGACACATTGTATAAGCCGTATTCTGGCTGATCACTTCTTTTCTTTCGGTATCGAATCTATCCAGGACATTTCCGTTTTTATCTTCAATGCGCGCGATATAATAAGGTTTGGTACTGAATCCACCGGCTGGAAACATAGTGTAACCCCACATCATTTCATACAAGGAAATTTCTATAGCACCCAGGCAAAGGGATGGATAGGCTTCCATTTTTGATTTGATATTTATGTTGTGAAGAAAATCTACGAAACGCTTCGGTGTAACACTTTTCATAATCGAAGCGGAGGCACAGTTTAAAGAGTGGGCTAAGGCAGTAGCCATTGTCACCTGTGGACCGAGTTCGCATTTGCCACCAGCAGGCACAAGTCCGAAGCCGTCAAAGAATTGCGGCTCATTATCAACAATAGTCTCAGGTGTATATCCTGCATCTTCAATTGCATCAGCATAGAGTAATGGTTTGATGGATGATCCCACCTGACGTTTAGTATTCAGGTTGGCATGGTCAAATTTGTAAGTCTTAAAATCAATACCTCCAATCCAGGCCTTCACGGCACCACTCATGGGATCCATAGCCAGAAAAGCGGTCTGCATCATCTGGTGATTGTATTTGATTGAATCCAGGGGAGACATCACTGTATCTGTTTCACGCCGGGAGTTCCAGGCAAATACCTTCATCTGAATTGGCTGATCAAACGATTTTCTTATCTCGGCTGCGGGAATGCCATCATCTTCCATGTTTTGCCAGCGTTCTGTATGTCGTATCAGGGATTCCAGGATATTGCTGTGTTCTTTCCAAACAAGTCCTTTTCTGATTGCAGGTTGCGTGTTGAGAACTTTTTGAAGGGTGGGAACTTGTTTGGCCACAGCTTCTTCGGCATATAATTGCATGCGGGGATTGATGGTTGTATAAATCCGCAGTCCATCTTCATACAGGTCATAGGATTCACCCGTAGCCGGATTTTTATGTTCCTTACACCATTTCTTCAAGTCATCCCGGATCACATCCCGGAAGTATGGTGCCAATCCATTGTTTTCATCAAGTTTTCTATAATTCAGATCTATGGGTTTCAATTTATAATTACGTCCTTCTGCTTCTGTAATGAAATTACCTTCCACCATCCGGTTGATAACTATGTTTCGACGTTCAATAGCGGCTTTTGGGTTTTTCCTCGGATTATATAAAGCATTTCCACTGAGCATACCGATGAGCATTGCTGCTTCATCTACTGAAAGCTGATCTGGTTCCTTTTGAAAGAATGTGCGACTGGCGTTCCGGATACCATATACGTTATCGCCAAATGGCACAGCATTCAGGTATAATGCAAGAATTTCCTCCTTCGTAAAGTTCCTCTCAAGCCTGACCGCAGTTATCCATTCTTTCAATTTTTCGATTCCACGACGGGCCATATTATGGGAACCCTGTCCCAACATATATTTGGCAAGTTGTTGAGTGATGGTGCTTCCTCCTCCATCCCTTCCAAGCTTCACAACTGCCCTTAACACAGCCATCCCATCGATGCCTGAATGATCGTAGAATCTTTTGTCTTCCGTGGAAACAAGGGCGTTGATTGCATTTTTTGAGATGTCGTGGTATTCTACATTACTCCTGTTGCTTTTGTCTTTATAATATTTCCCCATTAGCGTTCCATCATCGGCATATACTTCTGATGCAAGCATAATAGATGGGTTTTCCAATTCTTTTAAAGAAGGGAGCGGACCAAAAACGCCGAAATTAATAAGCACCAACAGTAGTATAAAAGCACCGAGACATGCAAAAAAGATCTTCCAGAATAAAGGATTTGCTTTGCGCATAATAACTATATATTATATATGAATTCGTTTTTGACTGTTATTTAACAGATGGAAATTTATCCGGGGCATACACCGATAAAAATTGCTGATATAATTTTATGTCCTTGTTCGATTTCAATATCTCCAGATTGTCGTCGTCAATAATTATAAAGAAAAATTTAGATTGAGGAAGCCAGGGGATAATTTCCCTGGGTGCTGCGTTACCTGCTTTATCCAGGTAGCTCATGGCTAACGCAGCATTCTCAAAACCATGAATGATCATCATTTTTGTGGTATCACTTATCGAAGCCTGACTGGTTTCATAATTCTTCCCGTAAAAATTTTCACGATTATAACGGTCGAATGCATTTTTTGATTCGGTAACATAAACCGGATCAACTTTCGTCATAACCAATACTACGGATTGGGTTTTAGCAGGTGACCAGATAAATGGTGATATGAATGTGAATTGTTTTTTCAATTGTAATGAATCCGGTTTTTTCATGGCCAGCTGGTTACTGTCTTTAATAGCTGGATTCACAATAGAAGATTTTACCGGCTGTGGCTTGTTAGCGATGACTGGTGGCTGTTTATTTCCATTGGCTATTCTTGCAATACTGTCTTCCGGCATTCTTGTAACATGCAGATTTCTCAAATAGTTTTCAATTTTTTCTCTTTCATTTAATACACGAAGCACATTTTTTGCATTCGCAGCGATCGCAGTACCCTGATAGGTAGTAATTATTTTATTGAGCGTGGATTTGCCTATACTGTCATATCGGTAATGGATATAATAAAGCGCCTCAATATAAAGTAGCTGTGGTGTCCAATATTTTTGACCGTATATACTGTCCAACTTCAATTTTTCTGCAGCAGCTTCATCGAAATTTCCTTCTAAAAAATTTTCATACACCTGTTCGTAAGACTTAGTAGCCAGTGTCCGTACTGGCATATCTTCCGGACCCTTGGTTGGATTTTCTATCATTGCGAGATATCTTCCTGTCGGAAATTTCTCTTTCATCAGTGCAAGTATTCTCGCGGCATTCGCTGAATCGTTTAAATGGATATAACAGTGATATTGATTGAAAAGTGATTCCTGATAAAACCTTGTGTCGGGAAACCTGGATTCCAACGTGTCATATGCTTTGAGAGCAGTATGGTAATCGGAAAGATAGTCCTGTAAAGATTTACCTAGAATGAAAAGTGCATTCTCTACAGAATCCCTTGATTTCTGCATCTTTTCTGGCGTGAGGGGAAGCGCTTCCAGAAGCGATTGAGCCGTAAGCTGGTTTGCAGCTGGAGCACCAACCCCGCCTGCACCAGGGGGTTCGAGACCATTCAGGCGCAGATTATTGGCTGGTGTTAAGCCTGTAATATTCGTGTTGATCATAGACTGAACCTGCCAGTTGTCTACGTTGGGACGATTTCCCCATTTGGATTTGAAATCATTGTAACCCTTGGCCTTAACCGCCTGGTTGTAAAAATACCATTCTCCGGTAGTGGTTGAGTTCGACTTATCGAAAGCTGTATTGTTCGTGCTGAATCCATATCCACCTGATCCTCCATTGAATTCTTCCTCCTTTAAACCCTGTTTTTTACGATATGCACGCAACATTTTTTTGATATATGCATCTCGTTCTTCCGGAGTCATTTCTGCGATTTTCTGAAGGCTATCCTGTCTCTGAATGATCAGAATCTGAGGTACGATTCGGCTCAATGCCTGTTTTCTGTCAAGCAATATTTTTACGGAGTCAGCGATATTCGGATTGCCCACATTAATACTATCGTATGCATATTTCGCCTCAGGATACATTTTATCATCCATAAATATCCAGCCTAATTTCAAAAAGGCGCGATCTCTATTATAACCCAGTCCATTAGCATGTTCTATACATTTTTTATACAAAACACGTGCGGCAGCCTTATTATTTCTTTCCAGTTCCATCTCTGCAGCCACATAGTAAATGACATCAAGATATGGTTCGTAAATCTCTTTTCTGGCCATTCGCTTTAGTGCGTCCAGATTTTTTTGAATATAGTCTCCTTTGGCTCCCAGCCCTTTATTCTGACGAATTGCATTTAGGCGGGCATAGACTTCGAGAGCCGGATCCAGGGTATTAGTCGCTGATTTTTCATACCATATTTTTGATGCAGCGGGATTTCCAGTACGCTCATATAATTGGGCTATCAGGAATTCCCAACGGCCTTTTTCTCCCTGATCAATCGTATTATCCAATGCGAAACTCAAATGATAAGCTGCACTATCCCATTGTTTAATTTTGTAATACCACAAGGCCTGCATTTCATGTAGGGAAGGTTGCAAACGTTTGGGAAAATTGGGATCATTTTTCAGCACTTCTATAAGCACTGCACCTTTTGTTAATTTTTCCTGCTGCAGATAAGTTCGAATTTGCCAGATAAATGATTCATTGCGGCTGGGAGGCTCACTGAATACTGTCTTAGCAATATTTCTTTTTTCATTAGTGGAAATTGTAAATGCATTGCCACCTTCTTCCTGATTGCTGCCAATGGGCAGGGGATAACCATCGGGATCACGCGGAGCAAATGCATAATTTACGAACTGAAATAGAATGTGAGCAGAGTCCAGATTGTTTTTATAAAAATACGCCCTGCCCATAAGCATCCACAGATTGTCTGCCCAGCTGTTACGAAGATCACGTAAGAGGATGGCGGAATTAACCTTGTCTAAAACGGAATCCAGATTGCGTTTATCCTTGGACGTAATTTCCAGAGTATAATTGTAGAAGGGCAGAAGCTGGGTATAGTCTTCTTTAAATTGTGCTTTCGCTCTTGCCAGCACTTCGTTTAGCTTGTTATTGGCGTTGAAGTAAAAATTATACTGGCTTATCGTATTTTGAAGGAAAGCACGGGGAACGGTCCATTTAGTTTCGGTGGTTTTTTCATACCCCAAAGTTCTGTTTTCGTATTTATCCGGCTTCTTTAGGTTAAAATCAATTCCTTCCTGACTGAATCCCTTCAGGTAAAAGAAAAAACTAAAGCATATTACTGAAGTAAGGATTTGTTTCACCCTTCGTCCTTTAGGATTTCCATGCAAACTAAATTGTTATTAACTGATAAACCTGTTTTTTATTTTAAAAAGACGCCAATTTAAGGCTGTTTTAACCTGCAAACCAATAACTTGTTATATTTGGAAAGCAATATCCGCATATGGCCAAATTCGATGCCAATTCCACCTTGAAGAGATTACAAAACCGGTACCGACTGGTAGTAATGAACGATGATACCTATGAAGAAGTCGTCACTTTCAAGCTTTCCAGACTGAGTGTATACGTTTTTCTCAGCACGGTTTTTGTGCTACTCACCGGACTAACAGTGGCTTTGATTGTATTTACTCCATTAAAACTTTACATTCCGGGCTATGGAGATTTAAATAATACTACAGAGCTCCGTGAACTAAAAATACGAACTGATTCGTTAGAGCAGGAGATGAGGTACCGTGATCAGTATTTTCAAAGTTTGAGAAATGTGCTGGAGGGGGGTAATTCGGTAAAATTGGATACTACGGGGCTAAAAATTCCGAAAGCGGAGAAAATTGACGATTGAAATCTAATACCAATGTTTAATAACAAATCCAAATCTGATTCAACAGAATCTGTTGTGCCAACCGGCAGCGCAAGTCTTATTGGCAGCGGAACTTCTCTTAAAGGTGATATTACCAGTAGCGGTGACCTCCGAATAGACGGAACGCTCGTAGGTAATATTATTTGTTCCTCCAAAGTGATCATAGGAGCAAATGGAGTAGTAGAAGGTGACGTTAGTGGCCAGCAGGCTGATATTATGGGTAAAGTGACAGGTACCATTAAAGTGAAAGAACTTTTGCAGTTGAAAAGCAATTGTCAGGTAAATGGCAATTTGTTTTCTGCGAAATTGCAGATTGAACCTGCTGCCAGTTTCAATGGTCAATGTCATATGATTCAGGAACCACCCGTATTGAGTTCCGGCAAATCCAGTTCTTCTTCGCAAAAAGACGATTATCTAAAGAGTTCTTCTTTGGCTATTTCGTAATTAACCTTTGCGCTAAAAAGAGTTAGTTTTGCATACATTTTACCTATAAAATGTATGCAGAAAAACCGTATTGCCAACAGTGAAAAACAGGTACTAATCCTGTTTTTAATTTTGAGTGGGATATTCTATGTCTTAAAGAATCTCATCGACCAAACGACAGTTAATTACAACGTACTGATTTTTGGTAATTTATTATTGTTCATAGTGTGTTGGATTTCCGTCCGTATGAGCATGAAAGCTGTTCGGCATGAGAATGTGCAGGTATTTTTAAGGCTTATGTATGGTTCTTTTATTTTGAAGTTTTTCGTTTTGGCTATAGCCGCTTTTATCTATATTTCGATTTTTAAAAAGGAAGTTAATAAACCCGCACTTTTTGGCTGCTTTGGTCTCTATATTCTGTACACGGCAATCGAAGTCCGCTCGGTGTTGAAACAAAGTAAAAAGCCGAATGCCTAAGAAAGAAGCTCCTCTTGAATATCTTGAATATTTTATACCTGAAGGTTCGTCTGCCAAATTGATGGAATATCTGCACAAGTATAAAGTGCATTTGACAATTACCAGGACGCGGAAAAGTGTTTTGGGTGATTACAGGCACGCTGCCGGAAAGGACAATCACCGTATTAGTGTAAACGGAAGTCTTAATAAATACGCATTTATTATCACCCTGATACATGAGTTGGGTCATCTTATAACTTATCAGCAATATGGAAATCGTGTATATTCTCATGGCAAAGAGTGGAAATTGGCTTATCGCGGGGTATTGGAAGACTTTATGAACCTTAAGTTATTTCCCCCTGACCTTAATCAGGCGCTTCAGAAATCCTTACACGATTTGCCTGCAAGTAGTTGTTCAGATATAAACCTGACCAGGATTCTAAAACAATATGATAAGAAAGATAAAACCGTGCTCGTGGAAAATATAAAAGAAGGAAATCATTTCAGGACTTCAGATGGCAAACTATTTACGCGGGGAAGGTTGATCAGGAAAAGAATTGAATGCAGGGATGCCAGTTCTGGAAAACTGTATTTATTCAGTCCGGTATATGAAGTAGAACCTATAATGCATTAATCAGGAACCGATAATCGCCATAAGACTATAAAGAACAATAACGGTTAGAACGACGATTGCGAGGAAGGGTTTGTGAGCAGATTTCATAGGTGCAATATTTAGTTTTCGTAGATTGGATGTTAACGTTAAGATATCTCATTTATTTTTTAATTGCAAGCTTTCTTCAATCATTTTGTTCATTGCTGATTAGACGCTGCCCTTTAACTTTGAAATATGGCCGAACCAATTGTTGAGCTGAAAAATGTTAATATCTACCAGTCTGGTACCCTTATTCTCGGAAATGTAAATATCACTGTGAACAAGGCTGAATTTGTATACCTGGTTGGTAAAACGGGGACAGGAAAATCAAGCCTCCTTAAGACAATGTATGGTGATCTTACCCTGAAGGAGGGGGAGGGAACCGTGGCAGGGTTTAATCTTCGGGATATGACCTGGAAAAAAGTTCCCTATTTGCGCAGAAATCTGGGTGTGGTATTCCAGGATTTTCAATTGCTTACAGATAGAAATGTTGTTGACAATTTGAAATTTGTTTTAAAAGCCACTGGATGGAAGGATGAAAAACTCATGACAGAAAAAATCAATGATGTTTTAGATAAAGTAGGGTTGAAATCGAAAGGATTTAAGATGCCTTTTGAGATGAGCGGAGGTGAACAACAACGAGTCGATATTGCCAGGGCCCTTCTCAATTCTCCAAAATTGATTCTGGCAGATGAGCCGACAGGTAATCTTGATCCGGAAACCTCTGATGAAATCATGCAACTCTTGTTTCAGATCTCTAAAGAATATGGGACCACTGTAGTAATGGCCACTCATGATTATCGTGTGGTTGGCAAATTTCCTGCACGTACTCTCCGTACAGAAAAGGGCAAAGTATATGACAATGCTACCATATCTGTGCTATAAGCCTTGTAGCTGTTTGGTTGTTATCGTATTGATGTTGCAATTTCTCACGACGTAACTGAAGATCGGAAAAAGTAAATGGCTTTTCGTATAAGCTTAGAATAATCCTCTTAAAATCGTCAGCAGTTTCTGCCAAATGACAAACCTCTTTTACACCGTTACCTTCAGCTGCAGCGGCGTTTACTATACAGTGTCTTCCGTTGAAAAGTGCATTCAGCAACTTTAATTTTATTCCTGTACAATTGAAAGATGGTATTACATGGAGTTGCGCTTTTGAAATGATGTCCTTTAGCTCCTTGTCACTAGGGTCAGGCACAAGGCAGCAATTTCTGGATTTGCCTATTATTCTGCGAAGTTTTTGACCTGGACTCTTCCCCGCAACCAAAAAAGGAACGGAAAGGTCATTAAAAACATGTTCCAATAACCATATAACGGCTCTTTCATTTTCGTCTACAGAAAGATTTCCATGATACAGGCAATAGCAGCCGGTACCCTGAGGAGATTCGATATTCTGAAAAGGCAGGAAAACCGGAATGACAATGATGTTATCAGATTGATAAGATATTGCAGCCATATCGGCGTCAGATTGAGTAACAGCCAGCAGCGGCCAACTGGAGGCGATACGATGTTCGTACTTTCTGAGTACGGCACTCTCTCTCAAATAATAAAGTTTTTTTAACCAGGATGTGCTGGACTTTGCCAGTTGTTTATAGTATACCGATTCCACATTGTGAAGTCGTAGGAGAATTTTTCTATTTGAAAAACGATTGTCCTGCGTCAGGTAAGAACAATGAACGCCTTCAAGCAGGATAGGAAACTCATCCTGTAGAAGTCTTTCCAGCAATTCGGGATTGGAACGTGAACAAACGATATAAGGAAGCTGGTGAGAAAAGCCCTTATGACCAGTTCTGCGAGGATAATAATAAACTTGATCACAATAAGTTTTTAGAATGGGTTGTTCCTCTCTTCCACTGGTGAAGCAGTGAAGATGGATTTTGATTCCCTTATCGTGAAAAGTTTTAATCTTATAAAACAAATCGAAGACACCTCCGTAGTCGGGGGGATAGGGCACGTCATGACAAACAATATGCAGCTTTTTATCTTCCATTTATTTAATAACCGAATCTTTTTCCACTTGTTTAAAAATATCCAAAACAATTTTACTCTCGTTTTCCCAATTCAGCTCTTCTCTTACTTTGGATGTATTTCTCTTCCAGCGATCAAGTAATCCGGGTGTTTCAAAAATTTCTTTTATTCGCTGCGCTATGTGTTCAGGTCGGTGTTCTTCGATAAACCCTCCGACGTCATACTGGGAAATAATCTTTTCTTGTTCACACAGTCTGCTGGCAAGTACAGGAACACCAGCATGCAGGTATTCAAATAACTTGTTAGGGAGGCTAAATTTATGATTCTGTATGATGGGTTTATCAATTGAGACTCCCAGTTGGGCTTTTCTGGTAAAATGGGAGAGCAATGTAAAGGGGACTTTGGAAACAAGAGTGATCTTTTCTGAAAGATGATTTTGATCAATTATTTTTTTAAGTTTTCCAAATACATCGCCACCGCCCAGGACTAATAGATGGAAATTTGTTGAATCCAGAAAATGCATGCTATAAACCAATTCTTCAGCACCCCGGGATTCATTGATACCTGCTCCCTGAAATATGATCAGATTTTTATTTCCAGGTATTATTTTATCAATCGACTTAATCCATTCTTTCTCTTCCATTGTTAAGACCGGAACTATCGGTTCCTTTAATGGAAGATTTCTCACCACAGATAGATTTCCATGATAATTTCTTAGATATAAATTCCGTATTGAATCGGAAACGGTGTACATATATTTGAGGTTAGAAAAGACCCTCATTTCGATGAATTTCCATATGGATCTGCGAATCGGTTTTTTGTCGAGACCAGCCATTCCGAGAAAATATTCATGGCTATCATATACAAGAGGCTTTTTTTTTAACCTTGCCATTAACATCGTGGCCGGCATCACATCCAGATCATTACCAAGATAAATCACTGCCTTTTCCCTGAATAATTTGAAAAAAAGCCTCGTATTAAATTCGAGGTAGAAAAGAAAGGAACTTCCAAACCATGTTTTTAATCTATTAACCTGATAATCACGGGAATTGATAGGGAGGCTTCCATTATTAGAGGAACCCGTCAGAATCACACGAAACCCATTTTCATGAAGTGTTTGACATATCTTGTGAACCCTGTAATCAGTAACCAGGTCGGAGATGACCGTTACTATAATCAGCTTTCGTTCAAGCGGATACAGGTAAGTTGTCATAAATGGATTGCTTTGCCCTGATCAGGGATTTTCAATGAAAACGTCATAATTCTCAAATAATTCTCTACCTTCGCGCCGAAATTAGCAGAATATTATCTGGATGCCTTAAAAAAATTGAGATGCCTTATTTGACAAAAGAGAAAACAGCAGAATTCTTCACAAAGTTCGGAACCAGCGAAACTAATACCGGTTCAATAGAAGCACAGATTGCATTATTAACTGAGCGTATTAACCGTATTTCCGATCACTTAAAGGAAAATAAAAAAGATTTTTCTACCAATCGAGGCCTTATGCGGCTTGTTGGTAAAAGAAAGAGATTGTTGACCTACCTGAGCAACAACGACCTGCAAAATTATCGCCAGTTGATAGAGAAGATTGGTCTGAGAAAGTAAACAGATTCCCGACACTATGTTGGGAATCATTTTTTCAGAAACTTTATTTTCGTTACCTGACTGTTTGACCCCTCCTGTCTTTGGTTCAGTACGATTTATTTCAAATGATTTATTATGTTATCACAACCTTTTAGTGTATCCTTTACAACCGGTGAAGGGTTACCCATTACCATAGAAACTGGTAAGCTTGCCCGTCAGGCAGATGGAGCTGTTACGCTTCGTCAGGGAAATTGTATTATTCTCGCCACTGTTGTAGCCAATAAGGAGGCAAAAGAGGGGCAGGAGTTTTTCCCACTGTCGGTAGATTATCAGGAAAAGTTTGCTTCCGCAGGAAGAATTCCGGGCTCATTTTTCAAAAGGGAATCCAGACTTAATGATTATGAAGTACTAACCAGCAGATTGATTGACCGTGCATTGCGTCCTCTGTTTCCTGAAGACTATTTCTGCGATGTGCAGGTTTTGATTTCGCTGATTTCCAGTGATTCCGAAATTATGCCCGACGCATTAGCAGGACTTGCTGCTTCTGCCGCACTTGCCGTTTCTGATATTCCGATTAAAGAAGTAATAAGCGAAGTAAGAATTGCAAAACTCAATGGAAAATATATTATAAATCCAACCCGTTCTGAGCTGGAAGCTTCCTCTCTGGAATTTCTGATAGCAGCTACCGATAAAAATCTTTTAATGGTAGAAGGTGAAGCAAACGAGTGTAGTGAAGATGAATTAATAGGAGCACTACAGATCGCACACGATGCAATACGGACTCAGATAAAGGCGCAATTGGAACTTCGTGAAAAAGTGGGAATAAAAGAAAAGAGAGACTATAAAAAGCCGGAAACGAACGAAGAGTTAAATGCGAAAGTTCAGACTTTTGCTAAGGATAGAATTTATCAGATATCAAAAGCAGGTAGTACAAAACACCAGCGTAGTGAAGCTTTCGATCATTTGAAAAAAGATCTTATTGAAAGTCTGGGGAGTGAAATCTCCGACATTGATAAGAAACTTGCCAAAAAATATTATGCAGATCTGCAGTGGGAAGTGGTACGCAATATGATCGTGGACGAAAGAATCAGGCTTGATGGCCGAAAACTGGACGAGATAAGGCCTCTTTCTATGGAAACTGATCCATTGCCTACACCTCATGGGTCAGCTTTATTTACCAGAGGAGAAACACAATCATTAACTACTGTTACGCTCGGAACACCATTGGATGAACTTCTGGTAGAAAGTGCTGCAAAGTCGGACTATACAAAATTTATTCTCCATTATAATTTTCCGCCTTTCTCAACGGGAGAAGTTAAAATGATGCGTGCTCCTGCCAGACGCGAAGTGGGCCATGGTAACCTGGCTATGCGTTCACTTAAGAAAATGATGCCTGGCAAGGACTATCCTTATACTGTACGTGTTGTAAGTGATGTGCTGGAATCAAACGGATCTTCCTCTATGGCAACGGTATGCGCGGGCTCGCTCGCACTAATGGATGCCGGCGTGCCATTTAACAAACACGTCAGTGGCGTCGCAATGGGTCTGATAACAAGACCGTCAGATAATAAACATGCCGTTCTTACGGACATACTCGGCGACGAAGACCATCTTGGTGATATGGATTTCAAAGTAACAGGAACACGTGATGGTATTTGCGGCGTTCAGATGGATATTAAGGTTGACGGACTTAGTATGGATACTATGCGCGAAGCTCTTGAACAGGCGCGTAAAGGCAGGCTTCATATTCTTAATGCTATGTATGAATGTTTACCTTCTGCGAGAGCCGAAGTAAAACCGCATGCTCCGAGAATGGAGAAATTATTTATTGACAAGGAATTTATTGGTGCTGTTATCGGGCCAGGTGGCAAGATTATCCAGGAAATACAAAGGGAAACCGGTGCTACCATTAATCTGGAAGAAGTGGGCAACCAGGGAGAAGTGAGTATTTTCAGCCCTTCTAAAGAAGGTCTGGATAAAGCAGTTGCCTGGATCAAAGGAATTGTTGCAGTACCAGAAGTAGGAGCCGTTTATGAAGCAAAAGTTAAGTCGGTTATGCCATACGGCGCTTTCGTTGAATTTATGCCCGGCAAGCAAGGATTGCTTCACATCAGCGAAATAAGCTGGAAGAGGCTTGAAACGATGGATGGTGTGTTAAATGAAAACGATGTTGTAAAAGTAAAGCTGATAGGCGTCGACAATAAGACCGGAAAATTCAAATTAAGCCGCAAAGTACTTATGCCAAAACCTGAAGGTCGCCCGCAGACTCAACCACAGGATGAAAGTGAATAGAGTATGAAAGTGTGAGAGTGTGAGAGTGTGAAAGTGTGAGGGTATGATAGATAATAAATTTTTATAAAGCACCATCTGGTGCTTTATTTTTTTCCTGAAACTGCCGTCGAAAAATAAGATTGAATTTCCTAATTCCAGAATTTACTAATTTGTTTTTAGATTTAAGCGTTTGGCTTTAAGCTTTAGATTATGAACCGCTACATACAAATTATTATCAATACTAAGGATGAAGAAGAATCTGATATCCTGGTGGCCCACTTAAGCCATGCAGGTTTTGAAGGTTTCGAGGAAGAACCCGGGAAACTGCACGCCTTTATCCCGGAGTCGTTATATGAGGTTTCAACGGTAGAAAAAATAATTGCTGAAATAAAAGGATTGGCAGATCCTTATCATACATTTTTCAAAACTGAAACCGTCGAACCCAGGAACTGGAATGAGGAATGGGAGAGTGACTTTAAACCCGTTGTTATCGATAACTTTTGCGTGATCAGGGCGCAGTTTCACAAACCATTTCAAGACATACAATATGATTTAATAATTACTCCGAAAATGAGTTTTGGAACGGGACATCATGCGACAACCTATTTGATGGTGGAAATTATGAAAGATCTGGATTTCAGAAATCACTCTGTTTTGGATTTTGGTACAGGCACAGGTGTATTGGCCATTCTGGCCTGCAAAATGGGAGCAAATTCTGTACTGGCAATTGATTCGGATCCCTGGAGTATTGAAAATGCTTTTGAAAATGTCCTGTTAAATGACTGTCCATGTGTTCGCATAGAACAGAAAGACTCGATATCTGGAACGGGCATTTTTAATATTATTCTTGCCAACATAAACCGTAAAGTTCTACTTGAAAACATGGAGTTTTTACGACAACATTTAGAGGATTCAGGCGTTTTTATAGGGTGTGGTGTACTGGAATCAGACGAGGAAAAAATCAGGTTAATGGCATCCAGTTTGGGGTTTTATATGGAGAAACTGAGGACAAGAGACAACTGGATGAGTTTTAGTTTGAAGAATCGTTAGAAGCTTTCAAAACGTTCTGATTTGCAAGCTTTTTTTTGTTAATTTTGAAATCCAAGCATTCCTGCCGTCCATGAAGGAAGTTCTATTTATTTTGTTTGCCTATTTAATTGGGTCAATACCTACGGCAGTATGGATTAGCCGCTACTTTTTTGGAGTTGATATACGCGACTATGGAAGCGGAAACTCCGGTGCCACCAATACATTTAGGGTTCTGGGTTCCAAATGGGGCTGTATTGTAATGTCAGTCGATGTTTTAAAAGGAGTGATAGCCACAAGTCTTTATATTGTTCTCCCATTTTATATGCACAATGAATGGGATCGGACCAATCTGATGGTCGGACTCGGTCTGGCTGCAGTTGTAGGTCATATATTTCCGTTATGGGCTGATTTTCGGGGTGGAAAAGGTGTTGCCACATTGTTTGGAATGATCCTGGCTATTCAGCCGCTGGTTGCCTTATATTGCGTTGGCGTTTTTTTGCTTTGTCTTTATTTAACGCGTTTTGTATCATTAAGTTCGATATTAGCAAGTATTGCTTTCGCAGTATTAATTCTTTTTATTTTTAACGAACAGGAACCCCTTTACAGAGCTTTTGCAATAGCGGTGGCTCTTCTGGTGATACTTACTCATCAGAAGAATATCAGCAGGCTTTTGAGAGGAAGCGAAAGCAAAATCCCTATTTTAAAATACCGTGACAAGAAAAGACCACGCAGGTCAGACTCCCAGAACTGACGAAACGATGTAATAATCGCTCTGTCAACCTTTTACCCTTTATTATCTATAGGAAAGCGTAAGAATACTCTTTTTCGTGTCTGACGAAACTAAAGCGATCATTTTCTTTAGTTCCGGTTAAGTTTTTATTACCTTTGCAGCCCCTGAAGGTGGTTAGTTAACTAAAATTCATTAAGCATGTCATTAACTTTATTGGAAAAGTTAGAGCTCAAAGAAGAAAAAAGCATTTTAATTCAGGGCCTTCCCTCTTCGATAGAGAAGCAATTTTCAAAACTTGCTTTTGCTAAAAATGTAACACCGCTACTCAAAATCAAGAAAATCGATTTTGCACTTGTTTTTGCAGTAAATGAAACCCAGTTAAAAGGCATTATCCATGAAGTACTTCCTGCGCTCGGCAAAGGAGGAAAATTTTGGGTAGCTTATCCCAAAACCAGTTCAAAAATTGCAACCACGTTAAACCGTGAATGTAGTTGGACATGTATTACAAATGCAGGTTTTGAGGGCGTCAATGAAATCACACTTGATCATGTATGGACTGCCACCAGATTTGAAAAAGTTTCTGTAGGTGCAACTCTGTCAAATCGTAAAATAGAAGCTCTCGTCGGTTAATTTGTTCGAAAGTGTTTGCCCGGACTGCAGACCACGGACATAATCCACATCCCTAAATTTTGACGATTACTGTACCCGATTTCATCATGAGCTCTTTCTCCATCTGCTTCAAATGAGACTGGGTTTGGATTAATAGCGTCTGCTCATCGGCATTTTTGGATTTCTCCAGATCTTTCTGATTCATTTCCATCAGACGACGAATTTTTCTAAGTTTCATATAGGTTATTGTAGACTCCACTTCCTCCAGATAAAGTTCGTTTCTGGTTGGTATTTTTCCCTCGTAGTGTCTTTTCCAGTTTTCGCTCAGCTCATAGGGGAAATCCATGATTGAGACAACCAATGCTCCCAGTTCCTGGTCTTCGTGGTATAAAAAATTACGGGCGGTTGGCTCGAGTTTCTGGTCATACCACACTTTGTACTGTTGAAGGATCCTAACCAGATTTTTATTGTCGAACATTTCCTCATCTTCAAACTCAGGAAGTAAATAATCTGCCACTGTTCTTTCTTCATCCCATGACCTGAGACCGAATTCGAGCAGTGACCGAACAATGGCGCGCTCCTGTTGTTCGTCCCGATTCAGCAGATCATTCAGTTCTTCATCCAAAAAAACTTTCTCGGAGTGAACTGCACCAGTTCCGGACTCCTTAGTAATCGTTTTACTGTCAGTTTTACCTATCCTTTCTCGGATGAATTTATTCACCAGAGAGTTCAGACCGTTTTCATCAATTTTTAAAAGATCGGCAGACCGTCTGATATAATCCTGCTGACGTGTAAAATCCTCTGTTCTGTTTATACGCGATATTGTTTCTGCAATTTGATTTACAAGCAGGGCTTTTTTATTGCTGTCATCGGAGATTCCAGCCAGGGAAATTTCCAGCTGAAACAAAATGAAATCCTTCTTATTTGATAAAATAAACTCTCTGAATGCAGATGAGCCAATTTTCCGCACGTAGCTGTCAGGATCTTCCTGACCGGGAATCAGCACTAGTTTTACACGAAGACTTTCTTCGAGTGCAAGATCCATACCCCGTTGCGCTGCTTTTATGCCAGCGGCATCACCGTCATAAATAATCGTAAGGTTTGATGTATATTTTTTAATCAGTCTCAACTGATCTATAGTAAGCGATGTGCCTCCACTGGCGACGACATTTTCAATGCCTGCCTGATGCAGGGCAATCACATCCGTATATCCTTCCACAAGTAAACATTCGTCAGCTTTGTCAATGGCCTGACGGGCAAAATAAGAACCATAAAGAAGTTTACTTTTTAAATAAATTTCATTTTCAGGAGTATTGATATACTTTGGCGCACGGTCATTATTCCGAATAATCCGCGCACCAAATCCGGCGATTTTTCCTACAGGGCTATGTATCGGAAAAATAATCCGGCCGCGATAATTGTCTAACGGTTTACCATCTCTGATAATTACCAGTCCGCTTTTTTGCAAAAGATCAGGATTGTACTGGCCGGCTATGGCTGCTTTTGAGAGGAGGTCAGGAGCTGAAGGATTATATCCCAATTGAAACTTTTCTATCGTTTCTTCTTTGAAACCGCGCTCCTGAAGATACGCCAGACCGATGTTTTGCCCTTCTTCCGTATTTATCAACTGGTCGCTAAAAAACTTCTGTGCGAAACCATTCAATATATAAAGACTGTCGGCAGTTTGCTGTTGAATTTTTACCTCAGGACTAAGTTCAGTTTCTTCAACTTCCACATTGTATCGAATGGCAAGCCATTTCAGCGCTTCAACATAAGAAAATTTCTCATGTTCCATAAGAAAGCTGATGGTGTTGCCACTGCGTCCGCAACCAAAACACTTATAAATTTCCTTGGCAGGGGATACCGTAAACGAAGGTGTCTTTTCATTGTGAAAAGGACACAGTCCAAGATAATTTGCGCCTCTTTTTTTTAATTTAACGAATCCTCCGATAATTTCGGTAATGTCAATTCGACTTAAAATCTGTTGTATGGTTTGCGATGAGATCAGGATCTTTGATTTTGTCCCGAATGTAAGGTAAAAAAAAGCATCTTTACCGGTAGTAAAATGAGTTCAATGAGTGCGGACATTTTAATAGTTGACAACCTGTGTGTTAGTATAAACGGGAAAGAAATTCTCCGTAATATTTCGTTTAATATAAAAAAGGGAGAACAGTGGCTAATATATGGTGAAGCAGGATCGGGTAAAACAATTTTTGCACAAACACTTGCCGGAAACTTCGCGTTCAAAGGAAGTATTCAGTTTCCTGAAGCAGATAATTACTATCAGGCAAACAAAATAATGGTAGTAGAACAGAAACACCGGTTCAAAAATTTACAAAATCAGTCAAATTTTTATTACCAGCAACGATACAACGCAATTGACGCGGAAGCTACTATTACGGTTGAAGAAAACCTTTTTCATTTTAAGGAAGGTGAATGCGGAAAATTCACAAAAACAGAACTCCTGCAACTTTTTGGATTAGCGCGTTTATTGAAAGAACCTCTTATACAATTGTCAAACGGTGAAAATAAAAGACTGCAAATTCTGATAGCGATTCTCAGTTGCCATCAGTTGCTAATTCTCGATGAGCCTTACACCGGCCTTGACGAAGAAGGTCGCAAACTGCTGGACAATATCCTTTCCGTTTTGATGGAATCGGGTCAGCACTTTGTACTACTTGACAGCAGAGGTGAACTGCCCGTGTGTTTCAAACAATTTGCCCGGCTTAACGACGGAAAACTTTACCACGCTAATAAGATTGAAAAAACACAAATAAATCCAAAGGGAGTTAGGGGAGCAGTTAAAGAGTTTCCGTCTGCAATTTTGTTTTCCTATCCCGATTTTAGTAATGCCGTCAAAATGGAACACGTATCGGTCCACTATGACGGAAAAAAAATACTGGACGGAATAAACTGGTTAGTAAAAAGGGAATCGCGCTGGGCATTAACCGGAGCAAATGGAGCAGGAAAATCGACATTATTAAGTCTGATTACAGCCGACAATCCGCAATCTTATGCCAATGAAATTTATTTGTTTGACCGAAGAAGAGGCACCGGAGAAAGTATATGGGAAATCAAACAGAAAATAGGATTTCTTTCGCCCGAGCTTCAACTCTATTTTGATGGATCATGTACTGTATATAATGCCGTCGCCTCCGGTTTATTTGACACCATCGGTCTGTTCAGACAATTAACCTCTTTGCAGAAAAAATTGGTTTCAGAATGGCTCGATTTTTTAGGATGTCTTGAATATTCAAACCGGTTGCTCTCGAGCCTTCCCGGAGGGTTACAAAGGCTGATTCTGCTGGGCCGGGCACTTATTAAAACACCGCCTCTTCTTGTCCTGGATGAGCCTTGTCAGGGCTTGGATAAGGCTCAGACATTATTCACCCTTCAAACCATCGACCGGTTTTGTGCCTGTCACCGTTCAACCCTGATTTTTGTAAGTCATTATAAGGAGGATTTCCCCACTTGTATAACTAATTATATGGAATTAAATAGGGGAATTCAAGTTAACTAATTGATTATCAACAACAGAATCGTAAAGAAATAAAAACTCTGCCAGGGCGGTGTAAAAACGGAACGGGTGATTCTGAAATACTGTAAATTTGTTTTACTGTAGTCACACTTACTACCCCCATCATTCTACTACAGTACTTTCTAACTTCCCATTAATTCTAACGTTCATACTGAGATTATTTTTAAAACTGTGTCGTATGTATTCTTATGCCCTGTTAGAAAAAAACTGTTACTACCTTATTCAGGAAACTGAAAGCTCTCCGATTAGTCTGATAAAAGTTAATCTGGAAACCGAACAATGTATGTTTGTGACCAGGTATGTTGATGAACAGCTCAACGAATGGAAAAAAAAGGCAGATCCTATTTTTGACATCCTGGAGCTCGTCGGTGACGATAAAATTAAAGACTGGGAATCGATCTATAATGACAACCAGGGATCCTATAATTATGAGGAAGATGAAGACTAAAATCGCTCTTCACGGTACGACGTGTGAGCGTATTTCCCAAAGCCGTATGAAATAAGCGAAGTTGACAGGCAAATGGCAGAGTAATTTACAAAAACTACATATGGTTTTTGCGGACCGCTTGTAACGAGGTAATTAAATTTATAAACGACCGCAAATAATCCGTAATAAAAAATGTATCCGGCATAAACAAAAACTAATACGTTTTCCGCATCGGAATGCTCCATCTTCAAAAAGTATTTACTGATTCCCCAAATATTCAAAATCAGGCATATTAAACTTCCAAGGCCAATAATAATATTGTCGGATGCATCATTAAATCCTTTCCAATAAATTATCAGCGCTTCAAAAATGAAGAATGCCAGAATCAGATGCAGAAATATTTTCTTTTTGAAGATATAGAAGAACGCCAGAAATATAAGTGGCCCGTCAACTAGGTTATAAAATAATGTAATCAGATGAGTTGCAGAATTGTACCATTCCCAATGGAAGATTTCCGGAATATATAGAATTCCATTAATAGTCCAGAAGATGGCGATGACCATATATGATTTGTCAGCTGCCAGCCTTTTCCACAAATACAGAGTAAGAGGGAGGAACGTTAGGATCACTGCCAAAATCGTCAGCAGTTCGTTTATCACCGGTAACAGACCAGTTTTCAAGGGTTAAAGTTTATATTATAAAAGCGTTAAATCATTGGTTTTAGTATAGGTAAAACTACTTGGTTTTGTACTCAAATTACTGGCAATATAAATCAGGGGCCATATACTAAAAATCGGAAAATCAGTAAGTAAGAACGGAGTTATTCACAAATCTGCGTAATTCACGCAGCTCTTCAACTGTTGCTTTTAACTATATTTGCGACCATAAATTATGGCAGAAAATAAGCAGGATTTATTTGAATATACCGAAGACTCGATCCGTTCACTTGACTGGAAAGAACATATCAGACTGAGACCCGGTATGTATATTGGAAAGTTGGGAGATGGAAGTAGTGCCGACGATGGCATTTATGTTCTGGTGAAAGAAGTTGTTGATAATTGCATAGATGAATACACAATGGGACATGGAAAACATATCGACATTGTGATTGAGGAAAAGACGGTGACTATTCGCGATTTCGGCAGAGGAATTCCACTTGGAAAAGTGGTTGATGTTGTAAGCAAAATTAATACAGGCGCCAAGTACGACAGTAAGGCATTTCAAAAAGCGGTCGGATTGAACGGCGTAGGCACAAAAGCTGTGAACGCACTTAGTCAGTCCTTTACTGTTGTGGCGTTCAGGGACGGCCGTGAAAAACGCGCCTCGTTCTCAAAAGGGGATTTGATTAAGGATTTTAAAGAGGCAAAAACTACGGAGCCTAACGGTACACTTGTGGAGTTCGTGCCGGACGAAACAGTTTTTAAAAATTTTCATTTTATCAATGAGTATCTGGATAATCAATTCTGGAATTATTGTTATTTGAATGCAGGCCTCGTAATAAATTATAACGGCAAAAAGTATCTTTCTAAATATGGTTTACTGGATTTATTAAAAAGAAAAACTAATGAAGATGAACTTTGTTACCCGATCATTCATTTGAAAGGTGATGACATTGAAGTTGCTATCACGCACAACAATGATTACGGAGAAGAAATTTTCAGTTTTGTAAACGGACAATACACTACACAGGGGGGAACACATCAGCAGTCTTTTAGGGAAGCATTTGTAAAAGTCATACGCGATTTTTATAAAAAAGATTATGAAGCTGCAGATATCAGGCAGAGTATCACGGCTGCAATATCCGTTCGGGTAGTTGAGCCCATTTTCGAGTCGCAAACCAAAACTAAACTTGGGAGCCAGTTTATGGAGGAAGGCGGTGCCAGTATGAAGAATTTTATTCACGACTTTTTGATTCGGGAACTGGATAATTATCTGCATAAGAATCCCTCTATTGCGGATTCAATGAAAAAACGCATTGAACAAAGTGAGAAGGAGAGAAAGGAATTATCTGGAATTCGAAAACTGGCCAATGAAAGGGCAAAAAAAGCCAACCTGCACAATAAGAAATTAAGGGACTGTCGAATTCATTATAATGAAGAAGCCACTGGGAAAGAGAAAAATCTTATTCTTGAAAAGCAAAAAGAATCGACCATATTCATTACGGAGGGCGATTCTGCAAGTGGCTCGATTACCAAGGTGCGAAATGTGGAGACTCAGGCAGTATTTAGTTTGAGGGGTAAACCTTTAAATTGCTTTGGCCTTACAAAAAAAGTAGTCTACGAAAATGAAGAATTTAACCTTTTACAACATGCATTAAACGTAGAAGACGGTATTGAAGGTCTTCGTTATAACAATATCGTCGTTGCCACAGATGCCGACGTGGACGGCATGCATATCCGGTTGCTGCTGATGACTTTCTTTCTTCAGTTTTTTCCAGATCTTGTGAAAAACAATCACGTGTATATCCTGGAAACACCACTGTTCCGTGTGCGAAACAAACAAGAAACCATTTACTGTTACGACGAGGCTGAAAAACAAACAGCCATAAAAAAACTTGGCAGTAAGCCGGAGATAACCAGATTTAAGGGACTGGGAGAGATATCACCTCCTGAATTTGCCCGTTTTATTGGTGCTGATATGAAGGTTCAGCCTGTTATGATTATGCCTGAAACACATATTCAGCAGCTGCTGGAATACTTCATGGGAAAAAATACGCCTCAGCGGCAGGATTTCATCATTGGAAATCTGAGGATGGAGATTGATCATGCAGATCAGGAAAAATAAATATTCTAAAAATAATCTGATGTTTCATATACTTTTCGATGCCCGGGGTGCGGACCTGATTTCTGAAGCAATGGATGCGGACGAAGCGCTGGATGGAGAAACTATCCTGATTAAAGACGACTACTCCATTGGTCCGATAAATGATCTTCATTCTGAGGCAGGTCGTATAAATCGCAGGAACTGGTTCAGCACTTCCGTTCCGGATGAAAAAATTTTTTTGGCAAATCAACAGGATGATATTTCTGATGCTATTGTTTTGGACAATATAATCCAGCGGATGGGAGAGGAGGAATTTGATCAGATATGGATTTGGATAGCGCCAAATGCCAGGGATATTTGTGGTTACTACTGGTTAATTTCTCAGCTGAAAAAATTTGCGGGAAGAGTGTATGTTCTTCATTTAAATAATCTTCCTTTTATAGGTGAAAAAGGAAATGTTTTCTATCCTTTATACCTGGCTGAAATTCCCAGCCGGGAATTCGTCAAAGCTAAAAGACTTGCCCGTCAGGTTACTACGGCTGAATTTGAAACAGATCCTGACGAATGGGACCGTATCGTCGCAGAGAACAAAAACCTCCGCCTGTTAGAGGGAGCAAAAAAAATAATTCAAAAGAATGATGATCATTTAGACAAGAATATTCTGCATTCCCTTCAACCATCATTTCAGAAAATTTCGCGTGCGGTTCATCAATTTCTTTTGAAGTCCCCTGAAAAAGTTAGTGAATCTTTTATTTTTTGGAGATTGCGGGAACTCATAAATTCCGGTGTTATAGAACAACAGGGTGAAACGATCAGGTTTTTATTGAAATCGGTCGACGAATCGACCGTTAATTAACTATTGAATCAGGCTTGGCGCCGAGCATTTTCATTATACGGAAATGAGACGCCACAGCAGAAGACATCGTCCTGAATTCATTGTAATGCACGTGATGCTTATCACAAGTTTCCCGAACGATAGGAGCAATTGCAGGATAGTGAATATGACTCACTTTCGGGAAAAGATGATGTTCAATCTGAAAATTCAGGCCGCCCACAAACCAGCTGACCAATTTATTACCGGGAGCAAAATTGGCAGTTGTACGAACCTGATGTATGGCCCATTCTTCTTCAATCTTCTGAGGTTCCAGACCAGGAGCGAAAACAAATTCTGCGTCTTCTACAACATGGGCAAGCTGAAACACAATGGCAAGGGTCAGACCAAGTGCAACGTGCATGCAGCCAAAACCGATCAGCCAAGCTGTCCAGCCTACGTAGTGAACGGGAATAATAAGGTAAAACAAAATATACATTCCTTTGCTCAACCAGAAGATAAAATGCTCAGTGAGGTTCATTTTCTGCAAACTGGTATTATGAATCTTTTGCCTGAAATATTTCGTGAAGTCCAGCATCGAAACCCAGGCGAAGGACGATATTGCGTATAAGACCAGTACGTAAATATGTTGATATCGGTGAGCTTTCACCCATTTCTGCGATTCACATTGTCGTATAATCGGACTTTTAGCAATATCATCGTCTATACCATCGATGTTTGTATAAGTATGATGAATAATATTGTGTTTGAATTTCCAGATGAAGGCATTGCCTCCAAGCATATTTAAACTAAGACCCATTAGATTATTAAGCCAGGTTTTTGTGGAATAAGAACCATGACAGGCATCGTGCATAATATTGAACCCGATACTAGCCAGCACAAATCCAAACAACCCTGAAAGTAGAATACCAGGGATAAGGGAAAACTTTACGCTTAGTAATAACAGATATAACGTAACTGCTGAAGGAACGAGAATTATTGCTTTAGTATATAATTTCCAGTTACCGGTCTTTTTGACCTTGCCAGTCGTGAAATATTTTTCCACCGACGATTTTAAATCCTGATAAAATGAATTGTCTCTGTTATTAAAAGTAACCTTGTACATATAGAATGTTTGCTCGACGTACAAAGGTAGTACCGATAATTTTTAGGAAAGAATATAATCTGCATTCTAATTGTTAACAATACCTGACAATCCGGAGAACCTGACGATATCAAATTTCTCCAATTATTCCCGGTATTTTATATTTTGCCTTATATTCATTACAAAATGCTGTATATGAAAAATAAATGGCTAGCCAGTACATTTCTCTGTTTTACTATTATTTTGAAAAGTTATTCCCAGGAAAAATTTAATGGAGTGGATGCGAATCTTTCAAATATATTCCGGTTGTCAGATGCAAAGAGCCGTTCGATAAGTCCGGAGAACTTTAATGGTGAAAAAGGAAAAGGAGGCATGGCAGTCAAGGGTACTGGTGAATCGGCAGCGCGCGATTTAGGGCAAGGGTGGAAAGTGAGCCCTTGCATTGAAATTAAACCTCATACTACTTACACTGTTGCGGAAATTGACGGATCCGGATCTATACAGCATATCTGGATGACGCCTACCGGTGTTTGGCGAAACTCCATTATTCGTTTTTATTGGGATGATGAAAAGACTCCATCTGTGGAAGCGCCTGTTGGTGATTTTTTTGGAATGGGCTGGGGGCAATACTCATCTCTGCGATCACTCGCTGTCTGCGTTAATCCGGGTTCGGCATTCAATTGCTACTGGCCCATGCCGTTTAGAAAAAAATGCAGGATAACAATGGAAAATATTGACAACGACCCGATGACGCTTTTTTATCAGGTAGACTATATTCTTACTGAAGTGCCCATCGATGCTGCTTATTTTCATGCACAATTCAGGCGCGTAAACCCGCTTCCGGAGAAATCAGTTGTCGTATTACTCGACGGCATACAGGGTCACGGTCAGTATGTGGGCACATATCTGGCATGGGGTGTTCACAATAATGGATGGTGGGGCGAGGGGGAAATAAAGTTTTACATGGATGGAGATACTGATTACCCAACAATATGTGGAACGGGTACCGAAGATTATTTTTGCGGTTCATACGATTTTGACACACGCAAAAAAAATGCAAGCGGAGTTGATGAGTCCAATTATACAGAATTTAATTCTCCGTATTCGGGTTTGGCACAGGTAATCCGTGGCGATGGGCATTATAGTGTTTCCCAACGATTCGGACTATACCGCTGGCATATAACCGATCCTATCAGGTTTGAGAAAAATTTGAAAGTAACTATACAGGCGCTTGGCTGGCGTTCAGGTGGTCGGTATCTTCCATTGCAGGATGATATTGCTTCAACAGTTTTCTGGTATCAGACAGAACCACACGCGGCTTTTCCAAACTTTCCAGCTAAAGATGCATTGGAAGTAAATTAATTTTTTGCGTTACATTTTCAGATCATAATAAAATCAGCGAACTAATCAATTTTATTTTGGCCAAATAGATGATAGATAACTTACTTTAAATTCATTTGAAGAATTTGAGTCACCTGTTAGCTGTAAATAATTAAAGGGGGTATCCGGGAAAAATATTTCCGTCATAGTAGTCAAACCCCCGTCAGCAAAAAGTTCTATCGACGCGTCATCTAATAATAGCACAATTTTTGAGTCTTTTGTCTGTGCAAACCGGGGGCCATATTGAATATTTGCAAATTGATGAGAAAAATCGGATTTACCAGCCTGAGTGCGATCAATATAAAAAGATTTTTTTTCTTCATCATATCCAGTTTTCAGAGACTGTCCTGATCCATTTTTGAAAACAATAGAAAAGGAGTGAAGATTCGAAACTTCAAATTCAATTTGAGTTGGCCCTGAAATGGATATTCCATTTTCTATTGATGAATGCTTGTAAATATTTGTTTTTATTATCAATTTATTTAGTGTTTTAATTGGCGACATAGTGGTGTAATAGTTCTTCCCGAGTTTTTTTAGTCCCAGAATTCTGGGAATAGTCATGGCACTTCTCCATCTTTCAGTAGGTACTTTCGTTCCGTATAACCAGTTACTCATCCAGCCCAGAAATATTTTTTCATTTCCGGTATTCCCAAATGTCACACCGGCGTAATTATCAGAACCATAATCCATCCAACGGGTGGTTGTATCATTACTTGTAAATACATGCCCGTCAAAATCTCCGGTGAAATATTGTGTTCCGGATCCTCCCTGCACACCTCCTGGATTTATATTTACTATTAACAGCCAAATCTTTTTGCCTTCTACAAAAAATGGGACGATATCCGGACATTCCCACACTCCTCCATGTGCCCCTATCCCCGCGCCAAATTCACTTTCTTTTTTCCACGATTTGAGATCGGTTGATGAATAAAACATGATCAGGTCTCCGGCCGCGAGTGCCATTATCCATTTATTTTGTTCTTCATACCAGCTTACTTTGGGATCGCGGAAATCTTTCAGACCAGGAGTTTTTAAAACGGGATTACCCAAATATTTTGTCCAGTTCTTACCGCTGTCAAGACTATATGCAATACTTTGATTTTGGAAAGTCGTTGTACCCGCTTTTTCTCCGGCAGGGTCATGTTGCGTGTAAATGGCCACCATTGGAATCGTGTTTCCTGACCCAAATCGGCTGGTGTTCAGTTTGTCCTCGACGGCAGAACCTGAGAAAATATATCCCAGGCTGTCGGGATACAAAGCAATGCCCAGCTGCTTCCAATGGATCAGATCGTTACTAACTGCATGTCCCCAGTGCATGGGTCCCCAGACTGTACTATCGGGGTAGTACTGAAAAAACAAGTGGTAGGTGCCGTTAGAATAAATCAATCCGTTCGGGTCATTCATCCAGTTGGCCTTTGGGGAGAAATGAATCTGGGGCCTGAATTGCTCATGATAAACTTCCTGTGCCTTACAGGGAGTTATAAAAAATAGAAAAAAAAGAGAATTCAACAGGCGGGGCATGGTTTTCGATTTGTATATCAAGTTAAATCATTTTAGATCTTCGCACTTGTGCGAATACCATTAAATTTATGAATGGATATTCAAAATATAAATATGAATCGTTTACCTTTTCCCTTAGTGGTCCTTCTTTTCATTTGCATGCACATTTCGTCCTGCCAACATACTGCCGAAAAAGATGCAGGTATAGTATTGGTTGAGAACGGGAATAAAAAATATTTTGGAGCCATTGACAATGATTCGGTGTATGCTTATACTATCAAAAATAATTCGGGTCTAAAGGCAGTAGTTACTAATTACGGGGCAACACTTGTTGAATTATGGGCACCCGACAGAAACCGAAAATCAGGAGATGTAATTCTTGGTTTCGATTCACTATCCGGATATTTACAAAAGAACAATCCCTATTTAGGTGCAATAGTAGGGCGATATGCCAACAGGATCGGTCATGCATCTTTTGCTATTGACGGAAAATCTTATTCGATTTCTGCAAACGAAAATGGAAACACCTTGCATGGCGGGCTAAAGGGATTTGACAAAGTTATCTGGACGGTAGATCTGGTAAATGACTCGTCTTTGGTTTTATCTTATAACAGCCGCGACGGGGAAGAAGGATTCCCGGGAAATTTAAACGTAAAGGTAGAATACAAAGTCTCCGACAAACATGACAATTCATTGTTCATAAGATATACTGCATTAGCTGACAAGAAAACGCCGATAAATTTAACCAATCACGCATATTTTAATTTATCTGGCGGTAAAGACTCAACTATTCTTAATGAGGAACTATCCATTAATTCTTCAAAATATACAGTAATAAATGAGTCACTTATTCCAACCGGGGAAATAGCTGATGTCAAAAATGGCCCAATGGATTTCCAAAATCGTAAAAAGATCGGAACTGATATAGGTAAACTAAAATCGGGTTATGATCATAATTATGTCA
This sequence comes from uncultured Bacteroidota bacterium, assembly GCA_963757315.1. Classification (GTDB taxonomy): domain Bacteria; phylum Bacteroidota; class Bacteroidia; order Chitinophagales; family Chitinophagaceae; genus Puia. Next base: position 185,337 of record CAVWRD010000011.1, read on the forward strand.
TTGATAGAAAATCAGATTCGGGGTTAGTGGAAGCGGCCAGTTTATATGATCCGGGATCTGGAAGACTTATGAATGTAGTAACTACGCAGCCGGGTATCCAGTTTTATACCGGAAATTTTCTGAACGGAACACTTACCGGAAGAGATGGGAAAAAAATAGTCAGGCATGGTGCACTTTGCCTGGAAACACAGCACTATCCCGATTCTCCTAACCAACCTGGTTTTCCAAATACGATATTGGAACCGGGACAGACTTATAATGAACTTACCGAATACCAGTTTTCGACTAAACCCTGAATCGACAAAAATGAGAGTGAAAACTAAGAAAATGATTATTCCAAACTGAAATATGAACTGCATTAAATTTAACCATCATTTCATCATTATTTAAATAATATGACGGTACTGAAAAAGCTTTTTTTTACCTTCTTTTATATTGTTCTTATCAATGAATTACCCGCGCAGGTTGTTCGCCCTGTTTGGAACAAAACAATCGCCGCCAAATGGTATAACAACCAGGGCTGGCTTAGGGGCTGTGATTTTATTCCGAGCACAGCGATCAACCAATTGGAAATGTGGCAGGCCGAAACATTTGATACAGCTACTATTTCAAGGGAGTTGGGTTATGCTCAATCAATTGGTCTTAATTGCATGCGCGTTTTTCTTCACCACCTTGCATGGCAGGAGGACCCCGCAGGTTTTAAAAAACGCATGTGCGAATATCTGACGATCGCAGATGGGAAGAACATCAAAACTATTTTTGTTTTTTTTGATGACTGCTGGAATGAATCTTACCATGCCGGTACGCAGCCATCACCAAAACCCGGCATTCATAATTCGGGTTGGTTGAGAGATCCGGGAAAACTTTTTTACGATGATTCATCGCTGGTACATGTGCTTGAAACCTACGTTAAAGATATTCTGACGACATTTAAAAACGATCGACGTATTCTGCTTTGGGATTTATATAATGAACCGGGAAATTCCAATTATCAGAATAAGAGTTTGGTCCTTCTTGGTAAAGTTTTTCAGTGGTCAAGGGAAATAAATCCGAGCCAGCCATTGTCTGCCGGCATTTGGAATAAGGATTTGATAGATCTGAATGCATTTCAGCTTAGTGAATCTGACGTTATTACTTATCATAATTACGAAGACGAGAAATCACATTTACAGGTTATTGACAGCCTGAGAAAATATGAGCGTCCGTTAATTTGCACGGAGTATATGGCCCGTCTTCGCGGCAGCACTTTTTTTAATATTATGCCCCTGTTGAAAAAAGAACGAGTGGCTGCAATAAACTGGGGACTGGTGAGCGGAAAGACAAATACCAAATATGCATGGGACACACCCATACCTGATGGATCAGAACCAAAAATATGGTTTCACGACATCTTTCGGCCGGATGGAACTCCGTACAGTCAAAAAGAAGTTGAATTTATCAGTGAACTAACAGGTGTCAAATCTCCCACCCAAAACTAGCGAGTTGATCCCTCGTGGATTTGAAGTTTCTGTGAATAATTCCGTGGATACCCAGTGTATCAGCTACCTGTACAAACATCGGGCGGTCTTCCAGGTAGATCACTTTCTCGGGTGGCACCTGCGCAATATCCAGAGCTACTTTAAAAATGTCCGCGTCGGGTTTTCGGAAATGAACGAAACACGAACTGATGAAAAAGTCAACAAATTCTCCGAGTTTAAATGTTTTGATACGGTAGTTATTTAGTTCCCTTCCTTCGTTGCTTACTACTGCGATTTTGATACCATATTTCTCTTTGATAGCCCGAATGAGCGCAAGCATCTCGGGAATGGGTTGCGACTGGTCGAACATAAATTTTCTGAATTCTACTTCAGTGAAATTTCTTTCGGCATAAAATACAACGCGTTTCAGATATTCCGTTAATGAAATTTTGCCGGATTCGTATGTGTCAAATGTCAGGTGATGTCTTTCTTCCGTTTCAGTGGGATCGAGATTAAAATGCTCGATGGCTTTTTTTCTGCCATTCCGGTCCCAACCATTGGTGAGCAATACACCACCGATATCTGTAAAAATGGTCGTGTATCTTTCGTCTGATTTATTCATGCAATCGTAATGAGTTTTTCCAGGTAAACATCCTGAATACTGTTCAAAAGTTCCACACCGTCTTTAAAAGGTCGCTGAAATGCTTTTCTTCCGGAAATCATCCCGCTTCCGCCAGCTCTCTTATTGATAACTGCGGTACGAACCGCTTCCTTCAAGTCTTTCTCCCCTTCGGAAGCTCCGCCGGAATTAATAAGAGGTATTCTTCCGGAATAACCATTTAACACCTGGTAGCGACACAGATCTACCGGATGATCTGAGGACAGTTCTGTATACATTTTTTCATCCAGTTTTCCGTAGTGACTGTCGCCCATATTTAAGGCTTTATATCCGCCATTAATTTCAGGAAGTTTTTGTTTTACTATGTCAGCCTGAATAGTCACACCCAGATGATTGGCCTGTCCCGTCAAATCTGCCGAAACATGAAAATCTTTACCGTCTTTTACAAAGGCATTATTACGCAGATAACACCATAACACGGTTGCCATGCCCAACGCGTGTGCTTCATCAAAGGCTTTGGCTATCTCGGTAATCTGACGATCTGATTCCGGTGATCCAAAATAAATAGTCGCACCCACCGCGGCGGCTCCCATATTCCAGGCATCACGTACTTTTCCAAATAAAACCTGATCAAATTTATTGGGATAGGTCAATAATTCGTTGTGATTTATTTTAACGATAAATGGTATTTGATGAGCGTATTTTCGGGCTACTATTGCCAAAACCCCAAATGTGCTGGCAACTGCATTACATCCACCCTCCACAGCCAGACGTAAAATGTTTTCAGGATCAAAATAAAGAGGATTTTTTGCAAAAGATGCGCCGGCGCTGTGTTCTACTCCCTGATCCACCGGTAGTATCGACATATATCCAGTACCTGCAAGCCTTCCATGACTAAATATTTGTTGCAGGCTTCGAAGCGTTTGGAGATTTCGGTTTGATTTGGAAAAAACTTCGTCCACAAAATGTGGGGATGGGTGTTGAATTGTTTCTTTTAGAACTTTTTCGCATTTATGGAATAAAAGATCTTCATTTTCCTTACCCAATAATTCTGCAATTTGCTGATAGTCCATAGTTGCTGTAGTGATCCTAAAATTAAGATATCAGAAAGTATTAAAGTTGCTTTTTTCAACAAAGAAGACATTGAAATGTTAATCATCTCAAATAAAAGTTATGATTCGACTGAGCATCCTGGACCAATCCATTGTGCCAAAAGGATCTACTGCTTCGGAAGCATTGGCTAATACTATAAAACTGGTCAGGATCGCCGAAAAGTCGGGCTTCCACAGATTCTGGGTGGCTGAACATCACAATTCAACAATGATAGCGGGATCTGCTCCGGAATTGTTGATGGTAAGGCTTGCCAGCGAAACTTCCATAATCCGGGTCGGCTCCGGAGGGATCATGTTGCCTAACCATAGCGCGCTCAAAGTGGCCGAAAATTTTCGTTTACTTGAAACACTATACCCTGGTCGAATTGACCTGGGTATTGGCAGAGCACCCGGTGGAGACCGCATTGCAGCCAGTCTGCTCAATCCCTCCAATAATTTCTCAGAAGAGTCCTATATTCTGCAACTCGAATATCTGCAGGCTTTTTTTCACGACGAAGCTTCATCACAATACGGACCACTATTGGCTGTTCCCATAACGCCCACGGTGCCGGAACCCTGGATACTCAGTTCAAGTGGTGGTAGTGCAAAAATTGCTGCCAAACTGGGAATGGGTTTAGCTGTTGCACGTTTCATCAATGGTTTTGCCGGCAGGGAAATTATCGAGACTTATTTGAATTCATTCCAGCCCTCGCGTGAAATGAAATCCCCAAAAGTTTTACTGGCAATTTCAGTGTTGTGCGCAGACACCGAAGAGAAAGCAGGTCAGATGCGAAAATTAGCGGATTATACGCTGCTTCAATTTGAAAAGGGAAATTTTAGGGAGCTGACAAGTTTCGAAGAAATCAGAGACTATGTTTTCTCGGACGCTGAATTGGAAAGAATAGAATTCAACAACGGTCGTATTATCTCCGGAACACCAACACAAGTGAGAAAAAAACTTCAATCATTGGTTGATGAATTGGACCTTGAAGAAATAATGATTGCTACAACGACTCATTCGCAAAAAGACAGATTCCGTTCATTTGAATTGATCGCAGGGGAATTTGGATTAACTAAGCCAGTCGAGGCTTTTTCAAATACTTATTTAGATTTATAAGTAGTACACTGAATAAAATAACGAACAAGCCGGCTATCTGAAGACTGTTTACGTGTTCTGCATTCAGAAATACACCAAGAAGAACAGCTACAACCGGATTGACATAAGCGTAGGTGCTGACCTGCGCCGGTGATCTTACTTCCATAAGCCAGACAAAACAACTGTAAGCCAGTATGGATCCAAATATAACCAGATAGGAGATGGAAAACCAGGCTTCTCCAGGAACTGCGGCGATCTGAAATGTTTTAAGTTCTCCTGTAATTATTGCACCAATAAAAAAATATATACCTGCAAAAAACATTTGCCAGCTGGTATTTACAGATGCGGGTGCCTGAGTCTTTTTATATTTCGCGTAAAGGGATCCGACAACCCATGACATTGACCCGATTATCAATACAAATAAAGCCGCCTTTTCATAGGGGTTTTGATCTGTTTTATAAGTGGATGAAATATTAGGCAGAAACAATAAAAATATACCGATCAGTCCAAGAAATAATCCGGTGAGAATTGATTTGCTTGCGAAATTCTCTTTCCAGTGTGGCTTGTCATAAACAACATACCAAAGTGGCGCTGCAGAAATAATAATAGCTACCCAGGCACTTCCTACGTATTGTTCTACAAATATTACGATTCCGTTTCCTATAAACAGGACTAAAAACCCGCTGATCGCTGCCAGTTTTATGGATTCCCAATCCATCAAATTATCCTTTTTCCAAACGGCCCAAATCATCATGATCAAACCAGCAACGATAAAACGAAAGGCTCCCAATAAAAAAGGAGGGAAGCCATGTAACGCTTTGCTGATAAAAAAATAAGTTGATCCCCAGACGACATATACTGTTAAAAAAGCAAGTACCACGGATAAGGTTCCCGTCGATTTTGAATTGATAGTACTCATCGTCATTTTTTTACTTTCCTAGTAAATAACAGTACTCAAAGTTAAAAGGAATTTTGTAACTTTAACTTACGAAATCGATGTTTTTATTGTTATTTACCTTTGAAAACAATGTAATTACTATAAATCGCATTATATATGGAACTAGATAAAACGAGCTGGTCGATCCTGGCCTGCCTGCAGGAAAATGCAAGAGCATCTTTTGCAGACATTGGCAGAGAAGTAGGATTATCTGCACCCGCTGTGGCGGAGCGAATGATTAAATTAGAAGATGCTGGTATCATTCAGGGATACAGGATTGAAGTGGACTACGAAAAAACGGGGTATGCCATAAAAGCTTTTATCACATTTACTGCTCATTCGGGGAAATTTAATTCCTTCCTGAATTACATCAGTAAACTCGATGAGGTTCTTGAATGCCACAGGGTAACAGGTAACTATTGTATTTTTCTAAAAGTTGCTGTCGAGAATTCCGGGCATCTACAGCATTTGCTAACAAGTATGATGGACTATGGAGAAACTACAACATCTGTAATCCTTTCCAGTCCAATTACACACAGAATATTTACCAAACACGAAACAAAATCTAAAGGAAGAGGTCCTTCTGTAAAACTGCGCCAGGTATGAACGAATAGCTTTCAAGATTACTTATGCCCTCTTCGCGTAAGACATTTTCATCAATGAAGTGATTTCCGGTTGAAGATCTTGAGTCCCTTTTTAGAATATAAAAAGCAGCATCAGCCATGATTTCCGGTTTCCTGCTGACCTGAAAAAGTTGTTCTCCACCCAGCAAATTTTTGACGGCTGCTGTTGCAATGAGTGTTCCCGGCCAAAGACTATTGGAAGCGATCCCATCTTTTTTAAATTCTTCAGACCATGCCGACGCTAGTAAACTCATATTATACTTACTTAATGTATAAGCGGCATGAGTCCGAAACCATTTCATATTAAAATCCAAAGGAGGAGATAAAGTGAGTATATGTGGGTTCATTGACTTTTTTAATAATGGATATGCGTATTTGGTAACCATAAAGGTTCCCCTCACGTTAATATCAAACATTAAATCATATCGTTTTGGTTCAGTCTTATCGGTATTGCTAAGTGAAATGGCTGAAGCATTGTTGATGACGATATCAAGACCACCAAATTGATCTTCCGTCTTTTTTATTAATTCCTGTATTAATTTTTCATCCCTTATATCACAAAATACAGGTAACCCTTTTCCGCCGGCTTTGTCGACTTCTTCGGCAGTTGAAAAAATGGTTCCTCCGAGTCGTCCGTCTTCGGTGGTTGATTTGGCCGCTATTACAATATTCGCACCTGCGGCTGCAAGTCTGACTGCGATGGCTTTTCCAATTCCTCTGCTTGCGCCTGTAATAAGTACCGTTTTGTTTTTGAATTCCATAGATGATTTGAATATTCATGCTTATCTGGGAAGCATGGCATGAAGTATGTATTTGTATGTATAAAGATAATACGATGTCTTCCAATACATATCCCTATTTCATTTTTCATTTGCAAGTGCCGGATAATCCTGCGCCCAAACCAAGTCCGGAATGGCCTCCAACAGAACCCGCTCCCAAACCTCCGGATACCGATCCCGTTCCGACTGTTCCACCTGTTACAGCATTGCATTTTCAATTCTATTCTTCGATGTTGAATTAGTAGTCTCATTAGTAATTATATTTGAGACCTAAGGTTAGTATGGAATACTTTCTGGGTGTAGACATCGGAACAACATCTGTAAAATCAATTGCCTTTTCCGGCGATGGAAAAACTTTTTGTAAACATTCCCTTGCCTATCCGATTAAACACAATTATCCCGATTGGAGTGAACAGGATCCGGATGAAATTCTTAGAGCCGTTATTAATACTGTGGAAAATATTCTCCGCGACCTTTCTCCACATATTCCACAGTTATGCAGCTTCAGTTCGGCGATGCATAGTCTGATTGCCGTAAATAAGGAAGGCAATCCCATTTCTCCGTCTATTATCTGGGCAGATAACAGAGCGAAGGATATAGCTGCACGTATACATTCCACGAACCAGGCACAGACCTTCTATAATATCACCGGCTTACCGGTTCATGCCATGTCGCCATTCTGCAAACTTCAATGGTTGAAAGAAAATCAGACAGAAATTTTCGACAATGCATTTAAGTTCATTGGTATAAAGGAGTATATCTTTTTAAAATTGTTCGGAATTTATGCGATTGATGCATCTATAGCTGCTGCAACGGGACTTATGGATCGGAAAACCATACAGTGGGATCCGTGGATATTGGAACAGATCGGCATGAATGAGGACAGACTTTCCAATATTGTAGAAATTCAAAAAATATTTACTTCACCGGATATTTTTCCTTCTCTGCAAAATGTTCCATTTGTAATTGGAGGAAGTGATGGAGCCATGGCCAACATAGGAGCAACTGAAGAAGAAGGATCATTGGTGATTACTGTCGGCACCAGCAGTGCAGCACGTCTGATAATCGACCAACCTCAGATTGATCCTCAAATGCGGACTTTTTGCTATTATCTGGATAAGCAGCATTGGTTGGTTGGTGGTGCCAGTAATAATGGTGGCATTATCCTGCAGTGGCTAAAAGAAGATTTTTTTAAATCAAGTGACGATGTAAATGATTTTTCAAATCGTGCATCAACTGTGGAACCCGGAGCTAACGGATTAATATTTCTGCCCTATCTGCTCGGCGAACGAGCGCCAATTTGGGATTCAAAAGCTAAGGGGATATTATTTGGTCTGCGCATTGAACACGGTCAGGCCGACATGATAAGAGCCACCCTTGAAGGAATCACATATTGTTTGTTTGGGATCTGCCAACCGATTTTTGAAAAAACAGAGATCAGAAATATTTATGCCACGGGTGGTTTTGCACGTAATGAAATTTGGTTGCAGATTCTATCGGATGTTTTCAATTTTCCTGTTTTGGTATGTGAAACAGTTGAGAATTCTGCCTGGGGAGCTGTCCGTTGTGGTATGTATGCAATTGGTTTATCGGTGACAGCAAAACCTGTAGTTAGAAAAACATTTTTTCCAGATAAGAAAGCACATGCATTCTATACAAAGGGTTTTCAGAAATTTCAACGATTATATGAACAACTGAAAGATGAATTTGAGTAAATAAGTCATGGTATTCTTGTTAAATCAAGATCCTGGAAATCGAAACTGAAATCCGTCAAAGGGGAAACAGGTTTCATTTTTATCTCAACTGCCTTCGCATTTTCGTCGAGCCTGAACATTACAAAAGCATCTGCATCCATACTTCGGTCACGCCATTTTACCACAAAACTATTTCCTTTATATGGAAGAAGTTCACCTGTAAGTTTTGGAGAACGTTTCGAATCAAACCAAAGTTTTCCATTTCTTTCTGTAATCAGTACTTCACCCAGCCAGGGATCCTTATATGTGCCAGTATACATATTAAAATCAATTTTTGCCTGGTTGATTTGCGCTTTATTTATTTCAGCCCATATGGGATCCGTTATTGTTTTAGCTTCCGCCATTTGTCTATTCCTTGAAGCAACCAGATCACTAACCCAATCTTTGCCTTTCAAACCAAGGTAGCCATCTTTAATCTGGTTGGTGATTGATATGAAAGCATCTCCTTCCTGTTGGTTAGTCAGCACTATGATTCCGAGTTTCAATTCAGGAATGATGGTAATCTGAGTTACCATTCCTTCGAGTCCGCCGGTATGACTCATCTCTTTGTAGCCTTTAACATCGTCAATAACAAATCCAAAACCATATGCTCTGAAATGTGTATTATAATATCCGGGTGCCCCGGTTTTTATAATAGTCTGCGGTGACCAGATTTCGTTTTGTACCGCAGTACTGAAAAGTTGTGAATTGTTGGGTCCATATTTTCCCTGAGCCAATAGCAGGGATACCCACTTGCTTAGATCTGCAATGCTGGAATTTATACCTCCGGCGGAATGTCCCACTTTCAATGAACTGCGTGCGATAACTTTTACCTTACCCTCCACTTCGGCATGCGCGTCTATGACATCGGATTTATCTTTCAGCCGGTCGAATGAGCAGGCGCTTTTAGTCATCCCGATCGGCTGCATAATACGAGTTTCTACAAAATCATCCCAGGACATGCCGCTCGCCCGTTTTACGACTTCTCCGGCAACGATATACATATTATTGTCATAATCATATTTTGTCCGGAAACCCGAAACCTGTTTTAAAAACTGCAGATTGTAAATAATATCTTTCAATTCGAAATTGCTGGAGTCCGGAAAAAACATCAAGTCGCCGGCACCGAGGCCCAGTCCGCTTCTGTGGGTTAACAGATCGCGTATGGTAAATTCTTCGGTAACATAAGGACTATACAACTTGAATTCAGGGATCCATTTACGCACTTTGTCATCCCAGGATAATTTGCCCTCATCTACCAATAATCCCAGCGCAAAAGCTGTAAATGCCTTACTGTTGGAAGCTATTCCGAACAAAGTGTTTTCGTCGACGGGAAGGTTTGTATTTAAAGATCGGATCCCATATCCTTTTGAATGTATGATATTGCCATCTTTTATAACAGCTACTGCAATTCCCGGAACATTAAATGCTTTCCTTGCCCTTTCAGCGACACTATCAATCTCGGTGGCACTAAGTGGTTGTGCATGGATCTCCTGTAAAGAAACGAGCAGGCATATAAGCAAAAGAAAGTTTCTCATAACTGATAAATAAAAGTTGAAATTAAAGATAGGTGCAAAATCCAATTTTCAAGACTAATATAAAAAATGAATGTGAAGATCGGAGAGGAGTTTCTTAAATTTGTTCCCTGAACTTAATCACGTTGAAAAAAATTTACAAGCCTACCGAGTCCATGGCGCCTTTTTATCAGCGATATATTAATAATGTCCCTGATGACGGTAATCTTTTGATTCACCTGGAAGATATTTTTTCGGAAACTGAAGAAATGATTGAGCCACTTTCAGAGGAAAAAATGAATTATCGTTATGCGCCCGGCAAATGGACGATTAAAGATATACTGGTGCATTTGTCGGACTGTGAAAGAATTTTCGTTTATCGTGCCTTAAGATTTTCCAGGGGGGACCAAACTGCCCTGCCGGGTTTTGAAGAAGCACAATATGCTGAATTTGCAGGTGCCAACGAAAGGGAAAAGGAAGATATATTAAGAGAATACTCCAGCGTAAGAGAAGCCAGCATAGCTTTTATTGAAACACTTTCAGATGATGCTTTAAATAGAAATGGAACAGCCAATGGACATCCGGTTTCTGTGAGATTATTGGTTAACCTTATTTACGGCCATCATAAACATCACGTAAATATTTTAAGGGAAAGATATCTTTGAACATGGATGAAAAAAGACCGTCGAGGATTACCATTGCCGTTGATATGGATGGCGTTCTGGCAGACACGGAAACCCATTTCATTCAATATTATGAAGCAGAGTCTGGAGAAAAAGTGAACCGTAAATCACTTCTTGGTATTCCTGAAAATATTGCTTTCCCGGATAAGACGGCCGTGAGAAGATATGTGCACACTCCGGGTTTTTTTAGAACACTTCCTTTAATAGAGGGTAGTGTATTTGCCATTAAAAAACTAATGGAAAATTTTGATGTCTTTATCGTATCTGCCGCAATGGAATTCCCTCTTTCTCTTTTTGAAAAAAAACAATGGCTGGAAGAATTTTTTCCTTTTATATCCTGGAAAAATATAGTGTTCTGCGGAGATAAAAGCATCATTAAAGCAGATTACCTCGTTGACGACCACATCAAAAACCTGGATAATTTTTCAGGAATTCCACTTCTTTTTTCAGCTTCACACAATGTGAATGTCAATCATCATAAACGTTTGAATAACTGGAAGGAAATTCTCGCTTATTTTGATGCAGTTTTACAGAAGAGTTAGCAATTAAAATAGCAAAAGATGTCAGCCTTCATAAAATCAGTATGATCGTCCCGGCAATGATTAAGAAAGCGCCCAAAGCAGTTTTCCAGCTGAGTACTTCGCCAAGAAAAATTACAGATAGTAAAATCGTAAGGGCTACGCTTAATTTATCTACGGGGGCAACCTGAGATACTTTTCCAATTTGAAGAGCTTTAAAATAAAAAATCCAGGACAGACCTGTTGCAAATCCCGATATTATTAGAAAGAGTAAACTATGTTTCGAAATAGAAGAAATCGTTTTGTATTCTCCCCGGAAAAAAACAATTGCCCAGGCAACAATCAAAATGATGATCGTTCGTATTGCCGTAGCCAGATTGGAATTTACATTCGTGACACCGATTTTCGCAAAAATAGCGGTGAGTGATGCAAACAATGCTGAAAGTAAAGCATAAATCCACCACATATTTTCTTAATTATTATTTTTTCATCGGTCATCGGTCATCGGTCATCGGTCATCGGTCAACGGTCATCGGTTCCCGCACGTGCGGGATCAGTTCGCCAAAAACTTCAAACACACCGGATTTGGAATATTAATTTCTTTGCCGGTTGCAGTGAGCTTGCCTGTAGTTTCATCAATTGAAAAAATTACGATATTATCAGAATCACGATTTGCTACCAGTAAAAAATGACCGGTCGGGTCGATCACAAAATTTCGGGGATGCTTTCCATTAACTGAAACATATTGTTTATTAATCAGCTTGCCGTCTTTTTCAATGGCAAAAACGGCGAGAGAATTTGATGTGCCGCGATTACTTGCATACAGAAATTTTCCGTCAGCGCGTATATGAATATCTGCACTGCCCGGATCACCCTTAAAGGTCTCAGGTGTAGTACGTATTCTTTGATAATGGGTAAGTTTCCCCGATTGATTATCAAAATGAAAAGCATCTATTGTGCCCGCCAGTTCACCCAGGATGAATACATCGTTCATTGAAGGAAGAAAAGCAATATGTCTGGGGCCTGTGCCGGGCGTCAGGGATACAACGGAATCGTATCTGTCAGTTAACGGAATAGTCTGAGTCGGATTAAAAGCGTACACATGTTCCTGATCTGTCCCGAGATTAGCCGTCAGCAAAAACTTTTCATCCGGGGAAAAAATAGTTGAATGCACATGCCCAGCTTCCTGTCTCGCCGTATCAATTCCTTTTCCTAACTGCTGAATTACCTGCAGGGCAGGAGCCAGCGAGCCGTCTGTATTCACCGGCAGGGCGGCAAGATTCCCTGAACAATAGTTTGCTACAAATACCCATTTTTCGGATTTGTCTTCGGAGACATAACAGGCGCAGGTTCCCCTGCTGGATTGCGAATTCAGAAATGCCAGTTTACCCGTTGAGGGCTCAAAAGCGTAGGCACCAACGGATCCGCCGGCTTCATTTTCGTCTGTTGCATACAAGTGTTTGCCATCTGAAGAAACAGTCAGGTAAGAGGGATTTTTCGCCGCCATGGTACTTATTTCCTGGCCGATGCCTGTCGTGGTGTTAAACCGGTATACATAAATACCCTTACTCGAGCCATTGGTGTAAGTACCAATAAAAAGGTATGGATCCTGTGATAAACAGGAAAAAAAACTAACAAGAAGCAAGAGAGTTAAATTCCAGCGCATGGAAAAAGTTTTAAAATTAGACTTCTGCAATTTACATGAAACTGCAGACGCATCAACGCAATAAATAGAGGGGGTTAAAACGTTATGTTAGTTGAAATCCGATGTCTATGAAACTGTTTATATGCTGTTTTTTTCTATTCATAGTTTCCTGCCAATCACTTCCTGACAATCGCATATCGGCTGCGTTTACCCAGGGTACAACGGCATCATTTACTGGTGCACTGACGGCATCTGCGAGCGATGAAGAATCATCAGCCCCCGCAGAATTACGTCCTGTATTGTCGATACCCCGGGCTTCTGCCATACTGAGTAAAAAACAAGTTCCCATACTATGTTATCATCAGATCAGGGATTGGAAATTGACCGATTCAAAAATTTCGAGAGATTATATAGTGCCACCCGCCATGTTTGCAGCTCAAATGCGAATGCTCGCCGACAGTGGATTTCACACTATAACACCAGATCAATTATACGCTTATCTGATAACCGGCATCAGACTTCCTGTAAAACCTATTATTCTAAGTTTTGACGATACAGATCTTGATCAGTTTACTGTTGCCTATCCTGAGATGAAAAAATATGGATTTAAGGGATTGTTTTTTATTATGACTGTTTCTCTGGGTAAGCCGCATTATATGAGCAAAGAACAGGTCCGTATGCTTTCTGACGACGGAAATACGATCGGATCGCACACCTGGGATCACCATAATGTAAAAAAATACCAAGGGAACGACTGGGTAACACAACTAGATAAGCCTACCAAAACACTTGAACAAATCACAGGTAAAAATATTCGCTATTTCGCTTATCCATTCGGTTTATGGAATACGGCGGCATTTCCCGAGCTTAAGAAAAGGGGATTTGTTGCCGCGTTTCAACTTAATGAAAAATCTGACAGGGAAGATCCCCTTTATTGCATCAGACGCATTATCGTTCCGGGAACCTGGACAGGAGCTGCCTTAAATCAGGGTATAGTCCGTGACTTTTAAGCGAATTCTAATCTTACTATCTTGCCTTCATGTTATCCGCTGAAAAGGCAACTATGTTTCGGAACAGGCTCTTAAAAGTGTTCCGTCATATCAGCAAATCTGCCAGACGTCAGGAACTGAGCTGTTACCGCGTTTACGACCATGATCTCCCCGAATTTCCATTTTGTATTGAAATATATGAAGACTGGCTGTACATGGCAGAATATCGCCGTAATCATCATATGGAGGAGGAAGAACACTCCCAATGGCTTGTTGATTGTAAATCTATTGTTGAAGAAATTACCGGCGTCCCTGCTTCCCGAATTGCATTGAGAACCCGACAACGCAAATCCAATCGTCAGGACCAGTATCAAAAATTAGATGACGAACAACAATTCATTCTGGTCAGTGAGCAGGGTTTAAAATTTAAAATTAATCTTACGGATTACCTCGATACCGGACTTTTCCTGGATCATCGTATTACAAGAAACAGAGTTAGAGAGACTGCAAATGGAAAAAAAGTACTCAATCTGTTTTGCTATACAGGCTCTTTCTCGGTTTACGCCGCGGCAGGACATGCCGCAGTAGTCGTCTCAGTAGATTTGTCAAAGACTTATCTGAAATGGGCCGTTGAAAACATGGAATTAAACGGATACTTTGATCCCGTCAAACATGTTTTTATTCATGAAGACGTCAAAGAATACCTGAAAAATCTTCCGCCGGAATACTTCGATTTAGTAATAATGGACCCGCCGACTTTTAGCAACAGCAAGAGAATGGAAGATTTTCTGGACATACAGCGTGACCACCCTGTACTTATCAATCAGGTTTTATCGGCCATAAAACCGGGTGGGGTGCTTTATTTTAGTACCAATTTCAGTCGCTTTCAAATGAATAGCGAAACCTTCACTCAATGCACTGTAAAAGACATAACAAAAGCTACGACTCCTTTTGACTTTCAGGGCAAGCTTAACCGTTCCTGCTTTCTTATCTCCAAAGATTAATCTCGCAGCCAATACTTTAAACTTCCTGCATGGATCAGGGGGAGTGGGCGTTTCTTTTGAAACGTATTTCGCAGGCCATATTTCCACCAGTTTTATGTACTAATATTATTAGAAAAAGCTATTTTTGATAAGAGGCAGATACTAAAAAATTACGGACAAATTACTTAGTAACATTAAAAAGACTATTCGCATGATATTTAATTGTTTATATACGGTAATCTATAATTAACTAAGAGCTAATAACTCACACTTTGATATCTCGCTAAGAGATTTAATCATAATTTCGTGTGCGCTATCTATAAGAAATGATACTATCTGAATTACAATACTTTCCACCCATCAGCTTCGTATCCACTTTATTTAAAGAATCATATATATTATTTGACATATATGAGCCTTACCGCAAAATGAGTTTTCGTAACCGTTGCATGATAGCCGGAGCCCATGATATCATTTCTTTATCGATCCCATTGATGAACGGAAGAAATCAAAATCTGGCAATGAAGGATGTGTTGATTTCGAATCAGGAAAAATGGCAGGCGAGACATTTTAAGTCGATTCAGTCGGCTTATAACAGATCTCCTTTTTTTGAATATTACCAGCATGAACTTGCTGTGATTTACCAACAACCGTTTGATTGTTTAGCGGATTGGAACTTTTACTGTTTGAATTGGTTAAAAGAAAAAATGGACTGGCCGGCAAAAATCCGGATTACAGATAAAGCAATTCCATTTCAGGCTGAAGGATATAATGATAGAAGAAATCTTATACTGCCAAAAAACTATGGTCAATGGAATCCGGTAAAATACAGGCAGGTATTTGAGGAAAAAACGGGTTTTATTCCAAACCTTTCAGTACTTGATTTGCTTTTTAATACAGGCCCGGAAGCAGGGGAATTGCTTCGCAATTCCAGTGTGAGACTGTGAGAGTGTGAGAGTATGAGATTTTCAAGGAACACTCCACACTCTCACACTCTCACACTTGTTAATAGTTCCGCTTCAATCATTTCAGCAATATCCATCACTTGAACCTGATTTTCTTTTTCTTCATGTTTTACACCGTCGGTAAGCATGGTATTGCAAAAAGGACAAGCGGAGGCAATTAATCCTGCACCTGTCTCCAGGGCTTCTCTGGTTCTTTCAAAATTAACCCTTGTGTTTCCTTTTTCTTCTTCCTTGAACATCTGGCCACCGCCGGCGCCGCAGCAAAACCCTTTGCTTTTGCATCTCTTCATTTCCACTAATTCGGCATCCAGCGCTTCCAGCAATTTCCTGGGCGCTTCATAAATTCCATTTCCTCTTCCCAGATAACAACTGTCATGATACGCTATTTTTTTCCCATTAAACGACCCACCTTCTTTTAGCTTTATCCTTCCTTCATCAAGCATTTGTTGAAGAAATACCGTATGGTGAATAACCTCATAATTCCCCCCCAATTCGGGATATTCATTTTTTAGAATATTAAAACAGTGAGGACAGGCAGTTACTATTTTCCGGATACCATAATTATTTAGTACCTGAATGTTTTGATAAGCCATCATTTGAAACATAAATTCATTCCCTGCTCTCCTCGCAGGGTCGCCGGTGCAGGCTTCTTCTTTACCTAATATCGCGTACCGTATTCCCAGTTGTGTGAGGATACTCGCAAATGCCCTGGTAATCTTTTGGGCCCGCTGGTCAAAACTTCCGGAGCATCCTACCCAAAACAGAATCTCCGGCGATTCTCCCCGGCTGGATAAGTCAGCCATTACTGGTACTTCCATGTGTAGTTTTTATTCCTGTAAATCTAGCTCAAATTAGCGTGTGGGTATAGGAGCCGATTTGCTAATTTTAAAGAATAATTCCTTCTATGCCTTCAGATGAAAAAATGCTCTTAATACGCAATTACGATCTCTGGTGTCACCTTGACGAAAAAGACTACGAAGATCTGAAAATTGAGCATCATGTAATGGAGGTTCCGAAAGGAGAATACATTTACTTCGAAGCGTATAATCACAATAAAATCTATTTTGTAAAAGAAGGTTATATCCGGATTGGTCACATTGATTCGGAAGGAAATGAAAAAATAACAGAGATTATACAAAAGGGTGAATTGTTTGGACAGGTAACTTTAGAACGAAGTAATCTGCACGGCGAATTTGCACAGGCGTACAAACAAGACGTCAGTCTCTGTGCTTTTTATATAGAGGACTTTGAAAAATTACTTAAAAAGCGTCCTGAACTTGCGCTCAGTTATAGTAAACAGGTTGGCGCCAAACTCAGAACCATAGAAAATCGCCTCCTCAATCTTTTGAATAAAGACGTTAAAACGAGACTGGCTCATTTTTTTTGGCAGCTCGTTGAAAACAAATTAGGTCAGGCAATGCCCGAGGGTTTTTGCATTCCCAACTATCTGAAACATGAAGATATCGCAAACCTGATAGGATCCAGCCGCCAGACCGTTACGACCATGATTAATGAACTGGAAACGGAAGGCATACTTTCTTTTAACCGACAGCAGATCTGCTTTCTGAATGTTAAAAACCTGCAAAAAAGAATGTCTGTCAATTAACTGACAAACGGCAGCCGAAATGGACTTTAGATTTGGCTAAAATTGGAAAATGAAAGTCCTTCTGACGTTATTACTGTTGAGCTTTGTGATAAATGGATTTTCGCAAACGGATGAATTGCGGCTTAAACAATTCAACCTGGAGAATGGGGTTGGGATCAAAGGATATGATCCTGTTGCTTATTTTGTACAGAATAAGGCAATAAAAGGCAGGAAAGAATTCTCCATTAATTTTAAAGGGATAATCTATCATTTTATTTCTTCAGCTAACCTCGAAACATTTCGTTCAAATCCTGCGAAATATGAGCCGCAATATGGAGGATGGTGTGCTTATGCCATGGGTAAGGAAGGTTCAAAAGTGGAAGTTGATCCGGAGACTTACAAAATTGTCGATGGGAAATTGCTTCTATTTTATAATAGATTTTTTAACAACACATTGAAATCCTGGAATCTGGACGAAACCAATCTTCACATTCTTGCAGACGCAAACTGGCAAAAAACCTTAAAACAATAAATTTCAGTCATATGAATATTCGCAATATTGGTATTTGGATTCTTCGCCTGCTGGCCGCAATCATTATGCTTCAAACACTTTATTTCAAGTTCACCGCGCAACCGGAATCTGTTCAGCTCTTTACGAAATTAGGCATGGAACCCTACGGTCGTATCGGGACAGGAATTTTGGAATTAATTGCTTCAATACTTATTTTGATTCCGCGATACACCGGCTATGGCGCAACTATCGGATTAATTTTGATGACGGGTGCCTTATATTTCCACTTAACGAAAATCGGAATTTATTTTAATGGAGATCCTTTGCTTTTTATTTATGCTGTTATAACTTTCGTTTGTTGCGCAATACTTATGTATATCTACAGAAATGAATTGGAGAGCCAGCTGAAAATGAAGCGAAAACCATGATTACACAATTTCTCAAGAGAAGCAATCGATTTAAGACAGGGTTGTTCATTAATTTATTAATGGTAACGCATATGCTTTCAGTCAAATTCACCCCGCTGCAAACGGGTCAGCTGTGAATTTCACCATTCACAACTTTGGATTTAAAGTAACAGGGAAACTCGATCCCCCGCAGGGAGATATCCGTTTTAACCCGGATAGCCTGTCGAATTCATTTTTTCACGTTACCATCAAATCCGGATCCATCAATACAGATAATAATCAACGCGACGAACATTTGCGTGGGGAAGATTATTTCGATGTTAAGAACCATCCCCTTATAACTTTCACATCGGATAATATTCGCAGTACTGGTAAAAAAAATGAATACGAAGTATCTGGAAAACTAACTATTAAAAACACTACAAAAAATATTATTATACCTTTTACTACGAATGAAACGGGGAACGACATCATCTTTAATGGCAGTTTCAAAATGGACAGGCGTGACTTTGGAATTGGAGGAAGCAGCACTATTTCAAATGATCTTACCATAGAAATAAAAGTGCTCGCCAGGCCGTAAAAAAATATTATTTTTAGATAAGACTATTATGGAATTTCAGAAACCTATCCATCAGATCTTTTCCCTGCTATCCGATTCGCTGGACCAGTTGGACGCCGGAACAGTACAATTATCGATGTACGAATTTAACAGGCAATACGATCGGTCAGCACGTACGTCATATAATAGAAATGTTTCAGTGCCTGGAAATTGGATATGAATCTGGCGAAGTGGATTATGACAGCAGAAAAAGGAATGTTCTTATTGAGACAGATAAAACCTATGCTTCAGAGCTTCTCAAAAATATTGAACAGCATATTTCCAGTAATAATAAATCGCTTTATCTGGTAACATATTACGACGATCTGCAAACGGAACCAGAAAAGATCAGCACCAATTATTTCAGGGAGATCGCCTATAACCTGGAACATACCATTCATCATATGGCATTGATCAGGATCGGACTTCAGGAAATGGGCAATATTTCAATAGATGAATCCTATGGCGTAGCTACGTCTACAATAAAGTATCGCCAACAATGTGTACAGTAACTTATATTCCTTCAGCAGGCAATTTTTTTTTTACATCCAGTCGTGATGAACACGCCGGGAGGCAGTTGGCCGATTTACCCGCCATACATGAAATAAACGGCCAGCGATTACTTTTCCCGAGAGACCCTCAGGGTGGCGGCACCTGGATTGTTGCACATGAATCAGGTAATACAGGCGTGCTATTAAATGGTGCCGATTTCGCCGATCAGTCAAAAACACCTTATCTGAAAAGTCGCGGGCTTGTTCTTCTTGACCTTATGATCCAGCTTAGCCGGTCGAGGCTTTTGAGAATGCAAATTTTATACAGATTGAACCTTTCACTGTGATTTTGTTTGAAAATAGAAAGCTTTACTCCTGCAAATGGAATGGAATAAAAAAAAGTATCCTGTTTCACCATGAAAATGACCCCAAGATCTGGTCTTCTGTCACATTATACGATTCCACTTCTATTTATAAAAGGGAGACGTGGTTTAAAAAATGGATAACTGAAAACCCGATTCCAACAAGCAGTCAAATTATCCGTTTTCATCAGGAGGGTGGAGATGGCGACCCATACAATGATTTTCTGATGAACAGGGATGGAAAAATATTTACAAATAGCATTAGCACCATCTGTGTTTCAGAAGACTCGGCAAACTTTCAATACCGGGATCTTCGGCGTGGCTGTTCATACCAAAGTTCAATTTCATTTAAAAAAAAGATTTTCGATAGAGTATGAAAGGGATCCGCGACTGGAAAAACAGACCGTTCTGGATCCGCTTGTTTCATTGGGAATATTGGAGTTTTAGTGCAATATATACGCCTATCTATCCCATATTCATTTTGCTCTGTTTGCGCGCACGATCCTTTTTTTTCTTTGCGGCTGCAAATCCCCGAATCATGAACGGTGGATTTTTGGGAGAATCCAAAAAAGACATTTTTAAATTGATTCCTCCGTTGCTGCAACCAAGAACTATTTTTTTTAGGCAAGGTGCAGAACCAGCAGAAGTTCTGAATCTTATACTCCTGAAAGGTTTCAGTTTCCCATTGATAGGCAAACCGGATGTTGGAGGCAGGGGCAGGGGTATTAAAAAGCTTGACAATTCCGACACTCTGATCAAATATGTATTAACCGCACAATTTGATTTTCATATTCAGGAATATATTTCCTACGAAAACGAACTGGGTATTTTCTATTATCGGTTTCCAAATCAAAGCAGGGGAAACATTTCGGGTATCGTTCATAAGGAGTTTCTGAAAGTAAATGGCGACGGAATTCAAAGTGTCAGGGATTTATTACGAAAGAATCCAAGGGGTATAATGCAACTGCAACAATTGAAATTGGACGACTCTCAGATGCTCAGCCATATCGTTCCTGAAGGCGAAACTTTCACTGTGTCACCTTATGGGAATCACGCCAGGGGAGCTTTGTTTCTCGACGATAGTG
Source organism: uncultured Bacteroidota bacterium (assembly GCA_963757315.1). Lineage (GTDB taxonomy): Bacteria > Bacteroidota > Bacteroidia > Chitinophagales > Chitinophagaceae > Puia. The sequence continues at coordinate 206,008 of CAVWRD010000011.1, forward strand.
CATCCGTGAATGAGTCTCTCGTTAATGTAATCGATGAGATTTGCAAACAAATCCCGGAGTTTTATTTTGGAAGACTGGACATAAGATATGAAAGCAGAGAATTGCTGGAACAAGGCAAATCTTTTTCTATCATAGAAGTCAATGGCGCTGGCAGTGAACCGACGCACATTTATGATCCACGCCATTCCATTTTTTTTGCCTGGAAGGAAATTATACGACACTGGTTTATTCTTTTTAAAATCAGCCTTATTAACCACCGCCTCGGGCACCCTTATCTTTCTACAGGGGAGGGCATAAAAATGTTCAGAAAAGATAAAAGAGATTCGAAAATACTTGAACGATTATAAACCGGTCACTGCAACGATAACCAACGGTACATGCAAATTCTTTTCACTTTGTTTTTAGGTCTCGTGCTGAGTTTTTTGGGGCAGTTGCCTATTGGAATAATCAGCATAACGGCAACCCAAATTGCCGTTCAGGAGAATTTTCGCAATGCATGGAAATACTCCTTCGGAGTCGCGTTGATTGAAATGTTATACCTGCGCCTGGTTTTATATGGTGTACAGTGGATCATGCATAGATCTCTCTTTTATTCCATATTCAATTTAATAACGGTTGTATTTTTTGTTATACTTGGTGTAGCCGGTTTTATTTCTGCAGGAAAGCAGGAACAGAATAAGAAGGCGCTTCTTTTAAACCACGGGATAGATCGGTTCTTATTGGGTCTGACTCTAAGCGCAATTAATCCTGCTCAAATTCCATTCTGGATCATATGGACGGGATATTTTTTGAATTTACACTGGCTTAAACCAGGATTCGGATATTTTAATCTTTTTACCCTGGGCTCCGGTTGCGGAACTATTTTCGGACTTGCCGTTTATATGTATGGCGGAAATTGGCTTGCAACCAGAATGAAGGCCGAGAATCGTTCGCTGAACAGATTAATGGGTTTGGTTTTCTTCGTCGCCGCAATCGTTCAGTTATATCGCATTTTTAAACCTTAACTATTTTTCCATGCGTCTCTTTCGTCCGGACTGAATTTCCAGGGTGCAAAATTATTTTCGATATTGCCAAACATAGTGTTCCACTCCGGTGGAGCATCTGAATCTTCCATAACAAGCGCACGCCTCAGCTCCAGAATAATTTCAAGCGGACTAATACTTACCGGACATTCTTCCACACATGCGTTGCAGCTCGTACAGGCTCTTAATTCTTCTTCTGAAATATAGTCCCTGAGTAATTGCTTGCCATCACTTTGAAAACTTCCATTTTTACGGATATTTTTTCCCACTTCCTCACTACGATCGCGGGTATCCATCATAATCTTTCGTGGAGAAAGTTTCTTGCCGGTTAAATTAGCGGGACATGCTGCTGTGCAACGGCCACATTCGGTGCAGGCATATGCGTCCAATAAATTACGCCAGCTCAGATCCATCACATCTTTTGCACCAAATTTTTCCGGTGCGGATGCTTCAGCAGGAGCGAGTTCAGGCTGCATCGCATAAAGAACTTCCTGCTGCACAGATTTCATATTGCGAATCTTGCCTTCGGGCCAAAGACGTGCATAATAAGCATTTGGGAAAGCCAGTAATATGTGGAGATGTTTGGAATACGGAAGGTAATTGAGAAATGCAAATATGCCTGTGATATGAAGCCACCAGCAGGTTCTTCCGATGATTTCGAGATGATGATTGGAAAAGCCACTGAGCAAAGGATATATCAAACCGGACACGAAGAAATCGGGATGAATCCATGTCCGGGAATTTGTATCACTGGAGACATTTACAAAATTTCCATATCCTTTGCTTTGCATGAGTGTATCGCATGCATTCATCGTTAGAAACAGAGCCATGAGAATAATCTCCGTAATAAGAATATAATTGGCATCTGATCTCGGCCAGCCATCAAGATCGTTACTGATGAAACGGCGAAGCTTGAGTATGTTTCGTCTGAAAAGAAAAATAACGCAGGAGATCAGGACCGCCAGTGCCAGCCATTCAAAAATATTGATCAGCCAATTATACAACAAGCCTATCGGTACAAAAAGTCGGTGCGTACCTAAAATGCCATCCAGAAAAATCTCAAGAACTTCCAGATTGATGATAATAAATCCTGCATAAATGAATAAATGTAATAGAGCTACCAGTGGATTTCTGAACATTTTTTTCTGACCAAATGCCAGAAGAAGAAGATTTTTCCAGCGTTCAGCTGGATGGTCGGAATAATTTTCGTCTCTGCCCAGCAATATATTCTTCCGGATTCTGACTACATTCCTTCCAAAGAGCCAAATGGCAAATATGGAAATTAAAATAAAGGCGATTTGCTGAATCATCAGTCGGGTCCTTTTTCTACCTCAAGATATTGCAGATTTGCAGGATTTATGAATTTCTTTACCTTGGGGCATGGAGAAGAATTATATATTAAGTCCGGAAGTAGCCGAAAAGAAACTAAAAAGAATGGCTTTTGAAATCCTCGAAAATAATTTCGGAGAAACCCGATTTGTTCTTGCTGGTATCAGAGAAAGCGGCACCGTGATTGCACAGACAATACAGAAATTACTAAATGAAATCGCAGGGATAAAATCTGAATTGATTACCGTTACGCTGGATAAAAAAAATCCGAAGGAAGTTACGTTAAACAAACAAGCCGACTTTCATGATCAGGTCGTCATACTCATAGACGATGTTTCGAATAGTGGGAAAACCCTTCTCTATGCTATTAAGCCTTTCCTGGATTTAAGTCCGAAAAAAATACAAACTCTGGTCCTGGTTGAAAGAAGTCACAATGCATTTCCCGTAAAACCTGATTATGTTGGTTTATCAGTTGCTACTACTTTACAAGAGCATATTTATGTGGAAGTTGAAGGCGGACGGGTAAAAGGCGCATGGCTTGAATAATACCTAATAATAAGCCTTTTAAATATCCTTTTTTTGCCTCAAAACCTCCTGATTTCATTACCTTTGGTGGCCTTTTAAAAGCTTGCGTTTTACAGGAGCATAAATAATTATGGAAGAGAATATCATACCGGAAGAAACTCAGGATAATAATCGCATAGTTCCCATTAACATCGAAGAGCAAATGAAGACGGCCTACATAGATTACTCTATGTCGGTCATTGTGAGCAGGGCTTTACCAGATGTTCGGGATGGCTTGAAACCCGTTCACCGCCGGATCCTTTTTGGAATGAATGAACTGGGTAGCAACAGCAATAAGCCTTTTAAGAAATCAGCCCGCATTGTGGGAGAAGTAATGGGAAAATATCATCCTCACGGAGATGCGGCTATTTACCATACGATGGTGAGAATGGCGCAGGAATGGAGCATTCGATATATGCTGGTTGATAAGCAGGGGAATTTCGGCAGTCAGGATGGAGACGGCCCGGCCGCAATGAGATATACAGAAGCCCGTTTACACCGGCTTGCGGAAGCAATGCTGGAAGATATTGATAAAGAAACAGTCGATTTTCAGCCAAATTTCGATGAATCCCTTAGCGAACCCACTATTCTGCCTGCGCGTTTTCCTCAACTTCTGATCAATGGAGCCAGTGGCATAGCCGTGGGTATGGCCACGAATATGCTGCCACATAATCTTTCGGAATCCATCGACGGTTGCGTAGCATATATTGATAAGAAAGACATCACTATTGACGAGTTGATGTTATATGTAAAAGCACCTGATTTTCCTACAGGTGGAGTTATTTTCGGAATGGAAGGCGTTAAAGCCGCCATGCACACAGGCAGGGGAAGGGTAGTACTTCGCGGAAAACTGAACGTGGAAACCAAGGCAAGCGGCCGTGAACAAATAATTATCACGGAAACTCCCTATCAGGTAAATATCGATGGGCTCTGCGACAGGATTGCACAACTTACAAATGATAAAACCATCGAAGGTATTTCCGACGTCCGTAATGAATCCAGTGAGAAAGACGGAATCCGGATTGTGATTGACCTTCGAAGAGACGCAGTCGCAAATGTTGTCATTAATCAGGTTTACAAACACACGGAACTTCAGACTTCCTACGGTATAAATAATGTGGCTCTCGTGAAGGGTCGTCCGCGTACTTTAAATCTAAAAGAACTTATCTCTGAATTCATAGATTTTAGGCACGAGGTAGTTGTACGTCGTACTCAATATGAATTAAGGGAAGCAGAAAAACGCGCGCATATACTTCAGGGTTATCTCATTGCCCTGGATCACCTGGACGAAGTAATCTCGCTGATTCGTGCATCCGCCACACCTGATCTCGCAAAGGATAGTCTGATTAATGCAGGGTGGGGGTTGAGTGAAATTCAGGCAAAATCCATTCTGGAGCTGAGGTTGCAACGACTCACAGGGATGGAAAGGGACAAGATCAAAAATGAGTTTGAAGAACTGCAAAAACAAATTGCGTTCCTGAAAGATTTGCTGGGGGATGAAGCAAAAAGATTTGCGCTGATTCGCAAAGAACTGTTGGAAATAAAAGACAAATTTGGTGACCAACGCAGAACGGAGATCACTTATCTGGATGATGAGATGCAGATAAAAGATCTCATAAAGGAAGAAGATGTTGTTATTACGATATCCCATAATGGTTATATAAAAAGGACTTCGGCTACTGAATACCGTCAGCAACGACGTGGCGGAAGAGGACTGAGCGGAGGTAAAGCGCGAGTTGAAGATTATATAGAACATTTGTTTGTTGCAAGTTCTCATCATACGCTTCTTTTCTTCACCGAAAAAGGAAGATGTTTCTGGCTGAATGTATATCAGATACCCGAGGGTGATCGTGCAGGAAAGGGCCGGGCTGTTCAAAATCTCATCCAGATACCACTTGATGATAAAATAAAAGCCATCATAGACGTAAAAGATATTAAGGATAATGAATTCCTGAATAGTCATTATATCGTGCTCTGCACCAAACGTGGAGTAATTAAAAAAACACAACTGGAAGATTTCAGCCGCCCCAGATTGAGTGGCGTCAATGCAATTACCATTCTTGAAAACGATCAATTATTAACTGCACGTTTAACAGATGGCAATTGTGAAATTATGATGGCTGTTAAATCCGGAAGGGCAATCCGTTTCCCTGAAGAAAATGTCAGGCCCACTGGCAGGGGAGCTATTGGTGTAAATGGAATTGAAGTGGACGATAATCTGGACGAAGTGATTGGCATGATATGTGTCAACAAGGACGATAAATCCAAAACCGTACTTGTGGTTAGTGAAAATGGTTTTGGTAAGAGAACAATCATCGAGGAATACAGGGTCACCAATCGGGGGGGTAAAGGAATAAAAACAATTCAGGTAACGGAAAAAACGGGCAAATTAGTAGGAATCCTGGATGTTACTGAAAAAGAGGATTTGATGATAACCTGTAAGTCGGGTATCACTATCCGCATGCCTGTACAGGGTATCAGCGAACTGGGCCGTGCAACCCAGGGGGTAAAACTCATTCGGCTTGATGAGGGCGATGGAATCGCAGCAATCACCCAACTGGACGAAGATTCGACGATTGTAGAAGTAAAAGACGGTGAAGGCCCGGTTTTGGATATATTGCCGTCTGAACCCAGTCCAGAATAATGTCACCAGAAAACTTCAAATAAAAAATCTCATGAAACGGATCCTGTTAAGCCTCTTGACAATTCTTGCCTGTTCAGGATTGTTCGCACAATCTGTGGATAAAGCGAAAGAATTACTGAAAGCAAACAAACTTTTGGATGCGAAAGCAGAAATTGACAAAGTGTTATTGGTAGATAAAAATCAGAAATCAGGAGACGCCTGGTACGAAAAGGTTAAAATATATAACGCGATCGCTGCCGATCCCCAATTAAAAACCCAGGTTCCGGATGCATTAATTCAATCTCTGGACGCACTACAAAATTATACCAAGTACGACGACAAGAAACTGGTGCTGCTAACGGTAGATAGTTATAAACCTATAAATGAAATCTATCAGGGCCTGTTTCAGGAAGGCGCAAATCAATACAATGCGCAAAAGTATCCCGAAGCTTTGGTGAATTTTAAAGCTGCTATTTCTGCGATCAATTTTATGTTCAAGCAGGGATGGATTAAGCAATCCCTGGATTCAACAGCCACCTTATACGCGGGTATTTCGGCTGAAAAATCCAATAATCGCGACGAGGCCCTGATTTATTACAAGACGATCGTAGATTCCGGCGTTACTAAAATTGGTGGTAACGACATGGCTGAAATTTATAAATGGGTGGCGGATTACTATACTCGCAAAGGAGACAAGGAAAATGCCTCTAAATACACGGCGATGGGAAAAGCGAAGTATCCAAACGATGTTTTTTATGATGAATTGAAATTGGATGCGATCAGGAAAACAGGCAATAAAGATTCCCTTTTTGCAGAGTATGAAGTGATCAATAAAGAACGTCCCGACAGCGCCATGTATTTTTTTAATTATGGGCTGGAACTATACCAATACGCATCTGATACAAGTTCAGGTAAACGGGTTGCAAATTCCGATGATCTGATTAAAAAAGCACAGGACAAATTATTAGCGAGCTATAAACTCAATCCAGGCTATCCGCAAACTTCTTTAGTTCTTGGGCAGATTTCGTATAACCAGGGAGTTGAACTGCAAATTCTCGGAAAACCCAAGGGTAACACCAATGCCGACGAGTTGAAAAAACGCCAGGACTACCGTGCAGCAAGTGTAAAGAAATTTGACGAAGCCATTCCTTACCTGGAGAAAGTTGATCAGTTGCTTGGATCACAGGCGAAACTAAAGAAAGCCGATAAAGTGGCGCTGAGGGATTCTTACGATATGCTGATAACTATCTATGAATCCAAGAAAGATAAGCCGAAGATCGATGCATACACAGATAAATATAACAACGTAGATAAGGTTCACTAGTTGATTATCCGAATGTCCATGCAACACAATCATGTTGCATGGACTTTTTTTTTATCGCAGGGCAAAATGCAGATTGGCATTCATTACGAATTGCTTCTGATTGAAGGCATAAGTCGGCTCGATGCCGATACCGATAATCCTGGTTACGGGAATAACATATCTGACACCCGTTTGCATTTCAAAATAAGAAAGGTTTACTATGCCGGGCGCAGCAATCACGTATAAATGACTGGTTAATTTATATTGTCCCTTCACATAAAAATTTAATAAAACCTGTGTTTCGGAACTGTTCGTTTTTGTTTTAATATCTGCGCTGTTGGTCCAAACCATATTGGTCCCGATGAAATAACTGAATTTGCTGGCTTCCTTATTCCATGTGCCCGCTTCAACGCCAAAACCCATTCCATGACCGGTTTGAAAAGCCTGATACACAGTAAGAGACGGAAAAGACGGAATACAACAAACACTGCAATTCTGACTTTTTAATTCGCTAAACTGAAAACAGGAAATCGCGATAATAAGCAACGTTATCCTGTTTTTAAAAATGGGGGGAACGATAGTAGATAAATTTCCCCTAAGCATAGAAGTTTTCATTCTGATCAATTTAAAATAGGTCGCAGGGAGACGAGCAGGGGTCTTTTTATAGAAAAGGATCAGTAATTCGGGCATGCCGGGTACGAAAATCAGGAGATCAAAGGATGATGGGGAGAGTTAAATATACTTATAGGATTTCAGTTTTAAAAGCAAAAGTCAATTTATTTCTGAAATTTCATTAATCACGAACAGTCCTAAATTGGGAAAACCAGCTGTTTGAACAGTTAAAGAGGCTGCTGGCTTAGGTTTATGGGGAAGGATGGCCTGACTACTCCGGCCCATTTTCCATACAGGTTTCCTGAGTCCTTATAGTCTTCTACGTCAAACGCAAGACAGGATTCAAAGTGAAAAAGTCGGGTTGAAGAATTCCTCACGAATGATAAAGAAATATAATACAAACCGTCGTTCAGGAAATTTCCCGGTATTTCTGACTCACCCTTAATAATTCCATTTTGGAACACATGGTTTGCTGACGCAATTTCAAAAATCAATTCACCCGCATTGTTGAAAACCTGCAATATTACCATCAGATCTCCGGCTCCTTCAACCTCATAGATAAATTCAAACCGGATGTTGAGTTCTGTTCGAATGTCGATAACATGATGTTGATTCAGGTATTTTGGGATCAATTCAACCCGGCTAACCCGGATATGATCGTTACCGGGTAAGTTGTTCAGTTTTGAATAATCGGTTCCTAAAAACTGATCCCGGTTTTGTTTTAAATAGCTTGCGATGACTGGCTCAACATCACCATAATTTATCATTGTTCCTTTATCCAATATCAACGCCCTGTCACAAATATTGCGGATGGTTTGAATATTGTGACTTACGAAAAGTATTGTTTTTCCTTCTTCCTTAGAAATCGATTTGATTTTTGCCATACATTTTTGCTGGAACTCCGCATCGCCTACGGCAAGCACTTCATCTATCACCAGAATTTCAGGGTCGAGATGTGCGGCAACCGAAAAAGCAAGGCGCACATACATACCACTCGAATATCTTTTTACTGGTGTATCCAGGAAGCGAGAAACGCCGGAAAATTCAATTATTTCATCGAACTTTCTGTCAATTTCTTTTTTCTTCATACCCATGATATTTCCGTTCAGATAAATATTTTCCCTGCCTGTGAGCTCACCATGAAATCCGGTTCCAACTTCCAACAGACTGGCGATTCTTCCATTTCCTGAAATTCTGCCGGTAGTAGGTAATGTGATCCTGGAAATTATTTTAAGTAAAGTAGATTTTCCCGCTCCGTTTTTGCCAATCAATCCAAGTACTTCGCCCTGGTATACATCAAAATTAATATCTCGCAAGGCCCATATATCTTTTCTGCTCTCAGGGTCCGGTTCAAGAGAATTTTTCAAATTTCCTCTCCACCAATTTTTCAGATCTTCTTTTAAAGATCTTGATCCCAGTATACCCAGTCTGTAGTGTTTAGAAATATTTTCAGCTTCGATCAGTTTCTTTGCCATGACTTAAATTATATCCATAATTTGAATTTCCCTTTTATTGAAAAGGAAGATGCCCGTCATTAAAAGGATAAAAGTCGTCAACAGACTCAGAAACAGAAAGGGCAGTGGAAGAGGGTTAGAGTTAAAAAAAGAAGAACGAAATATTTCAATAACCGGGGTGAGCGGATTTAGCCAGAATAAAAATTTGTATTTATGAGGAATCAGTGATGCGGGATAAACCACCGGTGCCGCAAACATAAAAAGCCTTAGCAAAAATTGTATAATATTATCAAGATCGCGATATTTTGCAGTGAGAACACTCATAATCAGACCACAGCCCAACCCAAAAAAAGCGGTCATCGGAATCAAAACAGGGAGCATTAAAATTTGCAAATTAAAATGCACAGGTGTGTTATTCAAAGCGTAGATGGAACATACAACGAAAAACAATAAGAGTTGAATGGAAACACGAAATGAATGAAATAGAATACTGCTGAGGGGCACAATGATTCTTGGAAAATATACCTTATTAAAAATATAAGCATTGTGTTGAAAAGTATTCATCGTCGCTGCAACACAGTCCGCATAGTACGACCATATGATGGTTCCCGGAAGATAAAAAAGAATAGGTGGAATGCTGTCGGTCGAAATTTTTGCTACTCGGCTGAAGATGATGAAATATACCAGTGTTGAAAAAAGTGGTTGCAAAAATACCCAAATGGGACCCAATATGGTTTGCTGGTAACTGGCAATTATATCACGGCGTACAAAACGAAAGAGGAGATCTTTATAATGAAACAACTCACGCAGATTGAGTTTAAACCAGGGCTGCCGAGCTGATATTTCCCATTGCCATGTGGCGTCTTTCTCCATATGGGCGAAAATAAAGTATAATTCCCAATGATGTATTGCAAATACCTTTACTATTCACCCGGATCGGATTATTCACTAATGCTGGAGTTTTCCAATGTTTTGATTTTCGCAAGTAGTGTTTCTGAATCAAATGGTTTGGCAAGAAAAAAATCAGCACCTGCTTCATAAGATTTATTCTCCACATCTGGCAGGCCTGACATAATATATACGGGAGTATCTTTCAGATAACTGTTTTTAATTTCGCGACAAACATCCAGCCCGTTTGAGTGATCCAGTTTTATATCAAGAAGAATAAGATCAGGCTGCAACAGAGCAACTGTTTTCATAATTTCATCTGCATCTGACAGCGGACAAATTTTGCAATGATATGCCTGAAGCAAAAATCGCAATCCATGCAATAAATCCAGGTCATCCTCTATAATCATTATTTTTAACATGAGCGTATTTTCTATTTATATAATACATATATGATGCGAAAAAGGTTGCGATCCATATAAATATCACCCCTATTTGGTGGGTATTTATATCCACATTTCAGACTAATATTTTTTCCAAAAATTGGAATATTTTTTATTTGTTCAAGAGTTCATCCAGTCTTTCGTCGCTTATATTATCCAGGTCTTTCGACAATGGATTTTCTGTTTCCTCGAAAGCATTAGATGATCCAAGATGCTTGGTGTTGTTGGGTTTGGTGACTTCCGGTCCTGATTTATCGTCCCTATCTTTTACTTTATTATTTGGTTTTTTCATCTAGCGAAAACATTAAATGGGCTGTCAAATTCAAATTTTCATCCGGATATTTTATATGCCAAAAACACGGGTTCTGATAACACGGGTATAGTAGTACAATAATTGTTCCGTAGTCTTTCGATTCAACTACTGATATCTGCCTTTAAAAAGGAATTGATTTTGCAGTACTGATTCACAATTGTGGATAATATTTATGACGGGATACTTGACAGTCCAGTAAATTCACTTCTTAACTTGCCCCTTATGCATTCTACAGCAGTTTCACCCATTACAGAAAGAGGATTTGTAAGTACCGTTCATATATTGAAAGACGGGGAAATAATTTACTCCTTGCAGGATTTTTTAAAAATTGAGAGTCGCTTTTCATGGGTTGATAAAAAATACCTCGTTTCCAAGATCCTGGAATTGCAAAAGAAAACAGACGATCGCAGAAGATCATTTCTGGTGATTTATGAAGATGGAAATCAGATCCGGGAGTTCGTCAACATGGACCAGACCTTTCAACCGCTTCCTTTTTGCTGATCGTTTTATTTGAATTTTAATCACAAAAAAAATTATATGAAAAAGATATCTGTGGTTTTAATTTTTGCCATGGTGATTATAATGAGTTCCTGTAGCGACCCATCAGCAAATACCATAAAACCGGCCGATTCAACCGGGTTAAAGGCGACAGGACCGGATTCAGCAGCTAATAATGGAATCATTCCTCCTTCTGCTGCCCCCGGCAACGCGGGGAATTCTTCCCTGGCGGACACCAGTTATCATGCGGATAGCACGAAGAAAAAGTGAAGAAAGTGTGAGAGTGTGAGAGTGTGAGAGTGTGAGAGCGATTTGACGATCAAATTATACTGTTTTTGGCCACTTTTAATTTTAAAATTTTCAACTGACACCCTCACACCCTCACACTCTCACACTCTCACATTCTCACACTTGTTTTCAGTCTTCTCAAAAGTTCCAGACAAGCCCTGCAATTATGATACGGTCCTTTCCACATTCCAACCTTATCCTGCCCACTCATCGGACTATTATTTTTATCAATCCCCCAGAACCATTCGCCCTGTTTCTTATCAAGTATATGATTCTTTATGAATAACCAGCTTTTAATCAAAGCATTTTTATAAGCGATGTTCCCTGAGAGTTGCCAGGCATTGCAGAAACCAATAAGGGCTTCAGCCTGCGGCCACCAATGTTTCTCCCGGATGAGTTCCATGCGTTTTTGATCATATTCATACCATAAACCACCATCCTCATCCAGCCCTTCCATCGCTGCATCCGTTATTTTCAACGCGTTTATTTTTGCTGTCCGGATGGATTCCTCATCCCTTATGGATTCGGCACAGGATAAAAGAAGCCATGCAGCTTCAATGTCATGTCCATAAGAAATAATAGTGTTGTCCGGTTTCCATTGCTTATTAAAAAATAAAGTCAGGTGGTAGCCGGATCTGTCAATTATTATCTCATCAAATATTTTGAGTAATTCAATAACGCGGTTCCTTAGTTCGGGTGAGGGCCATACTTCAAATAAATTTGCATATGCTTCCACTACATGGAGATGTGTATTCATGGTCTTGGATGCATTCTCATCTTTCGCACTCAGCCGCATATCATCCATAGTTGTCCAGTTACGCGCAAATGCATCTATATATCCTCCATATTCCTCATCAAGACTATTCTTCTCAATGAGCTTATACCAGTCCTGCGCCAGTCTTAATGCTTCGGAATCTTTTGTTACGCGGCAATACTCACTCATGGCATATATGCCAAAGGCCTGTGCATATATCTGTTTATGGCTGTCCAACATTTTGCCATCATGATCGACCGACCAAAACAAACCTCCTTTTTCCCGATCGGTTATAAATTCACGTACATAATAAAATGCTCTTTGAGCCAGTTCAAGATGCTGGGGATTGCCGGTTTGCCGATACACGGCTGAAAATGTCCAGAGAATACGCGTGTTAAGTACGGCTCCCCGTGGCGCCTCAGGGTGTTTTTGATTATTTTCATCAATTCTCCCTACAAAACCTAACCCAACGGTATCAACCGCATTGTGTTCCCAATAATACAGGATGGCTTTCAATTCTTCCTCTATCTCATCCGGAAGTCTATTCCATACCGGGTCTATGGAAGTACTATTGTAGGCATCGTTCATGGATCTTCCTTAAACTTTTGTCTTTTTTACTTTCTTTACTTTTTTCAGATTTTTATCGATCAGCAGGTTGATGTGAACGACCGACTGCACAGAAGTAAACCCGTCGGCGGGTGTATGTACAGCATAATCAAGAAGTTTCTCAATCGTACTAACGGCAACATGTATACGTGTATCGGAGGAAGCATAATAAATAAATACTTTCCCGTCTTCATTAGCGATCCAACCATTTGAAAATACCACGTTGGAAACGTCTCCAATTCTTTCTTCACCTTCAGGTGCCAGAAAATATCCACCGGGTTTATAAATTTGTTTGGACGGATCTTTGAGGTCCGTGACAAATAAATAAAGTACATAACGAAGACCGGCGGCTGTATTTCTCACACCATGGGCAAGATGCAGCCAGCCAAGTTTTGTTTTTATAGGTGCAGGTCCCTGTCCGTTTTTAAGTTCATATATCGTGTGATATATTTTTTTGTCCAAAATAAACTCCTGGCTGATTACGGCATCTTCCATCTTGTCTGCAAGGCCAAATCCAATACCTCCGCCTTTTCCGGCTTCAATAAAACTATCCTGGGGACGGGTATAAAAAGCATATTTGCCCTGCACAAACTCCGGGTGCAAAACAACATTTCTTTGCTGCGGAGACTGTGTCGAAAGGTTTTTTAATCTTTCCCATTTTACAAGGTCCTTAGTACGTGCGATTCCGCATTGTGCGATGGCGGAGGACTGATCCCCATCGGGTACAGATGGATCCCTCATTTCCGTACAGAATAATCCATACACCCAGCCGTCTTCGTGAGCAGTTAATCGGATATCATAAAAATTGGTTTCCTGATTATTCAAAGCAGGCATCGTGACGGGTCTTTCCCGGAATTTAAATCCGTCAATACCATTTTTACTTTCTGCAATGGCAAAAAATGATTTTCGGTCAGTACCCTCCACCCGAACCATCAGGAGGTATTTGTTTTTCCATTTTATGGCACCCGGATTCAGAACAGCATTTACCCCTATACGTTCCAGCAAATAAGGATTGGTTTTTTCATCCAGATCATATATCCAGGTTAGCGGAATATGCGCCGACGTTAAAACGGGGTTGGTATACCGGTCATAAACGCCGGATTTATTAAACCTGATTTTCTTATTTTTCTTCTCAATAATATCCTTGTGATATTTCTCTAATTCTTTCTGTCTCTCAGAAAAATTGTTCTTCATAAATAAACTTTATTTAGTTCTCCAGCCTGGACCACCAGGTATTTTTAAGGATAATAATGATGACCGCTAAAATGGCGATGGTCAGGAAAAAAGGAACTTTCATCCACAACACCAGATACATAGGCAGGATCGTCAAACAACACTGGGCAATGATTCCGATCGCCACATTGAACATATCCAGCCCAAAACGACGATTGGGTTGAAATCCCGGGTTTTCTTTCTGAACCAGCAATTGAATGGGTTTCCAGAATCCCCAGGGTCTAACCTGCATATAGAATTTTTTAAGAGTCTCGATATCTGTTGGTTTGGCAGCGAATGTTCCTGCAATACAGCCAACTACCGAGATGCCGAAAAGTAACGGCCAGTTATATAAGGGCAGCTGATCCTTGAATATATAGGGGAATATCAATGCCGCCGTAATGCCCGTTGCCATGCCCCAGAAGAAGCCATTGGCATTGAACCTCCACCAATACCATTTGAACATATTGGCAGCAATATAGCCCCCGTAAAGCGCTCCTACAATCCATTGCAGCACACTGTTAACATTTTTTACGAAAAAGCCAAGCAGGATGCTCAGCAATACGACAACAATTCCCACCGCGTAGTTCCTCTTTATGATTTGCCGGTTGGTAGCTTTTGGATTAATGTACTTGATATAAATATCATTCACAACATAGGCCTGTGCAGCATTGAGGGTTCCGGAAAAAGTGCTCATAAACGCACCCAGCAATCCCGTAAATAATAATCCCATAATGCCCATCGGTATAAATTGAATAATCGCTGAGGGAAGTATTTTTTCAAAATCGGTTCCTGCAGGAGAAGAGAGATTCAATTGATTGTAATTTAAAAGCGCCAGCACAGTCAATCCGATAATCAGTGTATACCGTACGGGTAACAATACAATTGAAACGAATCCCGTCATCTTGGAAGCTTCCATGGGCGACCTGGTAGAAAGAATTTTCTGCATGTCATAATTGGGCGCTGGCCCCGCCAGACTCGCGAACACCCCTTTGAACAACATCATCATAAAAAAGAAACCAAAAGGACTGAATCCGTCTTCGGCAATTTTTTTATTGGCATCGTTTATAATGTTCTTCCAGTCGAGTCCGAGTTGTTTTCCGAAAAATGGATTGTGCCATCCTGCCGGCACATTCAGCGGATGACCATGAAGATGAATCACAGCGATGATGCCTACCGCAATACATGCAACAGAAAGTATAATATATTTTATCAGGTCGCCGATTACGATGCTATGCATGCCACCGATTACCGAATAAAAAGTGGCGAAGAGCGTAAATACGATTCCATAAATATGAGGGACATATTCCGCCGAAACATGAAATGGGATATAGGGCTGCACGGAACTCCAGGGTATGAAAATCTCCATGAATTTCCCCAGACCTACAAATCCGTAAGCCAGAAATCCAAAACATCCCAGCAATGCAAATATCACGACGCTGATATGGGAGGCATTTACTTTTCTGTCTGTTCCGAATCTGGTTGCAAGCCATTCTGCACCTGTAGTTGCATTTGATCTGCGAAGCCATTTTGATAAATACATCATCAGAAAAACCTGGTTGAATACCGGCCACAGCCACGGGATCCAGATGCTTTTCATTCCATAAATAAAACATAAGGCCACCATCCACATGGTGCCACTAATGTCAAACATATCCGAAGCATCACTGAGTCCCAGTAAATACCAGGGCAGCGATTTGCTGCCCATCAGGTAACTCTCTTTGTTTTGTCTTGCTTTTTTTCTCAGCGTCCATCCGATGATCACCATGGCCGACAGATATGCTATTACGATACTGATATCCAGCCAGGTTAATTTCATCGAAGCAGTGTTTCTTTATTAAAGATCTGAGTAAGATGTTCTGTACATAAGAATGCTGTCAATATGTGACACCGAAATTTTATTCCTGTATTTTGGATCGGTGGATATCGTCTTCCATTCTTTACTATCTCCAAATGCCTTCCAGTGTGCTTCGCGTGCAGCCGTGTTTTCAAATACGACCATATATACCAGATTCGGCATATGGCTGCCATTTATTACATCAGCATAAAAAACAGACTGAAAATCGAGCCTCTTGAATAAAGTTATTTCACCGCCATCGTTGAACATATCCACTTTCACACGATGAAGTTCTTCTGAAGGACTTTCATAACTTCTCAATTCATATACTGCGCCCGGGGTCATTTTCAAAGTGGTCGGAATAAGTTTCATCTGATCGGGGAATGCTTCCATTAGTGTTGATTCCATTCTTAAATAAGGATAACTGTTAGTGTCTGCGTCCATAAAAGCTTTCGCATTGTCTGTGTACACCTGATCCGATGCTAAAACCGAACCCGTTCTGTGCCATACGTCCAGCGAGATATAGGGCACGATCACTATTATTTCTTTGAGGACTGCAGTATCATTTGAAATCGGTTTGAACACTCCGATTTGTTTGATACCGATGCGATGCAACGCCGGCAGGTAGGCATTTTCCAGATAGTTGTCAGTTGCTTTTATCTGTTCAGCGGTTTTCATTTTATAAATCCTGAGTTCATAAATTTCTTTCTGGGCAAAACCTGAAAAGGAAATCAGATTCAGTAAGAAAATGAATAATAGTCGGGTTGGAATAGTGTTCATTGATAAATATTTTTTGTCTTTATTCCGGATTCAAATAAAATCTTGCCGCCAGCAGACATATTTTTGAAATCATTGGCGGAAGTTGAGCCGGGAAAAGGTACAAAATATTGTTTCATGTCGGCATTTCTCCAGGCAAGCGCATAAACAACTTTGTGCGATGCGATGGCCGGATAGAAAACTTTTGTCCACCAGCTGCTGTCGGGAATCTGATTATAACCAAATTCGGTTAAAGCGGGGATTTTGTTATGGGCTAGGGCAATGCTATCGATCATATCCAGTTCCCTGTTAAAGAAGGGAATGAAAACTTCATTTTTCTGAATCGCTCCGGCCTGATAAATATCAAATCCAAGAATATCTATAAATTCATCACCCGGGTACCTCTCAGTGAATTCAACACCACTGCTAAATTTGTCTGTGTTGAATGCATATAGCAGATGGTGAATCTGTTTTACATTTCTGATATAATGAATGGTATAACGCCATAATTGTTTCATTTCATCCGGTGTACATTGATCTTTACCCCACCAGAACCAGCCACCATTAAGCTCGTGGAAAAGACGAAGTATAACCGGAATCTGTTCTCCATTTTTTGCTTTCAGGCTGTTCAGGAATTCTGCCACATGATCAAGCCAGGTTGTATATAGTGCATTTTTTTCTCCGCCTGGTAATATGGAAGTAACGGCCCCGGGTTTATTGTCCCAGGCAGATTTACCGGTAAGTGGATTATTCAAATGCCAGCTAAGTGTTATAACTCCGCCACGTTCATAAGCTTCCCGAATAAACAATCGCGTTTTTTCAAATGGAACACTGTCGAGATTATAGGAGAGTCCCAGTTCTATCCGCCCCAGATCAAAACCATATAAGGCAGGATACTGACCTGTAATATCACGAATATCGCTTCTGCCATTTTCATATTTCCATCCAACTCCGTAACAGGGATCATCCTGATGCCCCAGCAAAGTATTTTTTCCGATCAGATTATACAGATTCTTATAAAGTGTTTTTGTTTCCTTCGTAGCCAGCGTGTCGCTGCAGGAAATTCTCTTGCTGTTTTGCTGACCGAATAAAATGTGAAAGGGATAATATATACAAAGTAGAAAAGTATAGACCTTTTTTAGGTTCATATGAAAAGCGTAATCCTCCAAAGCTATTTTTGATACAACCTTTAATTAAATACTATATTAGCTTTTACTGATACTATTTTAATAAGTTGTGTACATATTTTTACAATATGCAACTGATTACAAAAGTGTTAATACTGGCAGATTCTACTAATTATTTAACTGATTATTGTAATACTTTTTTTACTTTAGTGTAGTCAAATCAGTTAAAACTCTCCGGTTTATCTGTAGGAAAAACATCAGATATGAAAAACAACTTACTGAGAGAAATCACTCCACTCACACAGAACGATTGTTTTACACTTTTTTCAAGGGTTAAAACTTCATTTGATTTTCCACTTCATTATCATGAAGAATTTGAACTGAATTTTATCAAAGGGGCGAAAGGTGCGAGAAGAATGGTGGGCGATCATGTGGAAGCCATCGATGATTTAGAATTGGTATTAGTGGGTCCCAATCTCCAGCATGCATGGTTTACCCATCAGTGTAAATCAAAAGAGATACATGAAATAACAATTCAATTTCACAAGGATTTGTTTGATGACAAGCTGCTGCGGAGAAACCAGTTGAGTTTTATCAAAAACATGTTTGATAAATCTTCCCGTGGTATCCTTTTTTCCAGAGATACCATTTTATCACTGGCTCCCAGGATTACGGAATTAAATCAGAAACATGGTTTTGACTCCGTGCTGGAGCTCATTTCAATTTTGCACGATCTTTCCACCTCCCGTAACCTCCGGATTTTGTCCGATTCCGCATTTACTAACGAACAGTTTACCTATAATAGTCGTCGCATCGAAAAAACCTTCGACTATATGAACAGGAATTTCGACAAGACAATAACCTTATCGGAAGTTTCGAAATTATCCAATATGTCCGACGTTTCTTTCAGCAGATTTTTCAAACAACGAACAGGTAATACTTTTATAGACAGTTTAACGGAAATAAGGCTGGGGCATGCCAGCCGGATTCTGATTGATTCTACCAACTCCATCGCTGAAGTGGCCTATCATTGCGGGTTCAACAACATCTCTAATTTCAATCGGATTTTCAAAAAGAAGAAAGGATGCACGCCGAGGGAATTCCGTGAAAGTTTTTCCGGAACAAGGATTTTTATTTGATTCGAAATTATCCATCTTTGCGTATCAAACCGTTTTTATTATGTCTTATGCATTCAAAGAAGATCGTTACAGTAAAATGCAATATCGCCGTTGCGGCAAAAGTGGATTAGACTTACCAGCTGTATCACTTGGCTTATGGCATAATTTCGGAGATATCGATAATCAGCAAACGGCCCGCGATATTTTGCGGCTTGCATTTGACGAAGGGATTTGTCATTTCGACCTTGCAAATAATTATGGACCTCCGCAGGGATCGGCGGAAGAGAATTTTGGAAGAATATTTAAACAGGATTTTAAGGATCACCGCGATGAATTGATTATTTCGACAAAAGCGGGATGGGGGATGTGGCCCGGTCCATATGGTGATCTGGGTTCCAGGAAATATCTTATTGCGAGTCTCGATCAGAGTCTGAAAAGAATGGGTCTCGAATATGTGGATATATTTTATCATCACAGACCCGATCCGGATACACCATTGGAAGAATCTATGGGTGCTCTGGATCATATCGTTCGCCAGGGAAAAGCCCTCTATGTTGGGATCTCGAGTTATCATCCTGCGGAAACAAAAAAAGCGGTGAAAATATTGAAGGATCTCGGTACGCCCTGTTTAATCCACCAGCCAAAATATTCCATGTTTGAGAGGTGGGTAGAAGATGGTTTACTGGAGACGCTTTCGCAGGAACGAGTGGGCTGTATTTGTTTTAGTCCTCTGGCGCAGGGGCTTCTTTCAGATAAATATCTCAAAGGAATTCCAGAAAATTCAAGAGCCCATAGCCATCGCGGTAATGGTGCGATCGAGGAATCCGCAATCACACCTGACCGAATTGCAAAAGCGGTAAAGCTGAATGAAATAGCAAAACGCCGCGGACAAAATCTTGCACAACTCGCGCTCGCATGGGTGCTGCGTCATAAAGTTGTGACCTCGGTTCTGATCGGAGTAAGTAAAACGCAACAACTCCTGGATTCTATAAAATGTTTGGAAAACCTGGAATTCTCAACTGAAGAACTTAAACAAATAGACGCAATTCTAGTGTGAGAGTGTGAGAGTGTGAGAGTGTGAGAATGTGAGAGAATTGGGAAGTTTTACTCTCACACTCTCACACTCTCACACTCTCACACTTGTTCAAAACGCCTCACCTAGGTTAACAAAGAACCCTTGCGATCCCTGTCGTCCCCAGCCATAATCAATGGCAATATTTGTGCGGGAATATTTATTGAGTTTCACCCGCAGTCCAATGCCACCCGCAGGTGCAATACCGTTAAAATCCCATGTGTTGATTTTGGAGAAACTTTCAAAGTTTGCAAAGGCAACCATACCAATTAATCCATTCCTGGTAAGCTGTACTCTGTATTCAGCTTCAGCATCCAGCATGTTGTTACTTCGAAACCTTCCCTGTATATATCCTCTTCCTGTATTAAAAGTTTTGTCCCAGCCCGTACTGGGAAGCATCAAATAAGGAGGCGTGCCAGTCAGTGTTAACCAGTTGTAACTCCAGAATGCAAGAATATTATTTGATCTTTCCGGAAATCGATAGTAGCCCCTCCATTCAGCGACCAGCGAGGTCCACTTACTATCCGAACCCATAAACTGGAAATGAGGCGTGAAGAGAATATTGGTATAATTTCCTCTGTATGGATTGATCGGATTATCCCTGGTATCCCTTACTGCGTTGAGTAAAAGTCCCGATGAAAATGAAGTCGGATACAATCCGTATTTCTCATAGTCCGTGGTAATCCCCGGTTTGGGATTGACTTCAGAAATATCCCAGAAATAATCCAAAGCATATCCTCCTCCTATAAAAATATGCGGATGAACTTCAAATAAAACAGACTGATGAAATTTTAGATATTGATAATCGAGCTGCGTTTGGTCTGCCGGACTGGTATTCATTCCCAACCCATAAGTATAAGACGGATACTTCAGAAACCTGTAATCTGATACCAGAATGGTTTTATTATTGTTGAAATATAAGTTCGCCTGAAAGGGTAGTACGACCTGATTTTTTTGGGTATAAGAAATACTGGTTATGATGGTGGAAGGAAGACTGGAATCTTTCGGATTTATTTTGTAGATAACAACATTTGCACTTACCACCACAGCGAAACCTGTTTGCAATGTATATCCTACGGCAGGAAGTACCCCCACCTGGATATGTTTTCTGGTCAGGACAGCTGTATCTTTTAATAAATTTTTGTTGAAAATCTGATTGATGATATCTGATAAATCCGTCAGGCTATCCGTTGGAACATATCTCCAAGAATTTTGAGCAGAAAGAAAAACAGGAACAAACAGGGCAAAGAAAATGATTCGTGATCTAAGGGACATAGTACGTTTACAATTGATCGGGTCCGTCCCGGCAAGATACCGGATTCAATCAAAACAACATTCGCTCTTAACAAAAACATGTTGATTGCTACCTGCCGGGGTAATGGCTGTAGAGAAAATCATAAGCCTGCTTTTCAGGAAATATCGCTCCTTCGGAGCTGTCGCCTAAAATCATACATTTCGGATCATTGTCTGTAAAAGAATCCCACACAGGCAATCCTGGCCCGTTCGGATTACCCGTTTTAACAAACTGAACCCAGTAAGAAGACATGAGTTTTTCTAATCGCCGGTCAATCTCCTGCCAGGAACGATGAATGCTGTCCAGGTTGTGCAAAGCATATCCTATTTCAGCTGTATGATAAGCACCAAACCTTTTCTGCTCGCCTACTGCGGGTGGTTTCCTGGTGAAGAGATAAAGAAATGTTTTGGAAGAATTTTTTTCATTTTGTTTCAACGCCCAGATATATTCAGGCACCCCGATTGTTTTCGCCACACTAAAAGAGATTTGAGAAGTCACAGACTGGGTATCTGTAACGGAGGGAAAATATTTCCTAAACTGATTTGAATCCTTACCGAATTCTGCTCCCTGTTTTGCAAAATTCTCTTTGCTGTTTATTCCAAGTAAAAACCCTTCATCGCTATTCCAGCCTGTAATAAATGGAACATGCGTCTGCAGATTATTCTTATAAGTTTCGGCGACAGACATCGGCATCACATAACCGTCTACGATGGGAGAAAAAAAAGCAGCAGCTTTTTGTTGTAATTCGGTTGCAGAGATGGACC
Source organism: uncultured Bacteroidota bacterium (assembly GCA_963757315.1). Taxonomy (GTDB): domain Bacteria; phylum Bacteroidota; class Bacteroidia; order Chitinophagales; family Chitinophagaceae; genus Puia. Next base: position 227,885 of record CAVWRD010000011.1, read on the forward strand.
GCAAATCCTTCAGACCCGCTGCGTTCAGTTTATTCGAAATTTGCTCTCCTTCTTTTTCTGCTTCTTTCAAACTCTTCATTCTCAACAACGGGTTTTCTAATACGAGAGACCCACTTTCGCCAATGGCACCCTGGAACAATCCTTTTACAAGCGGAGAAGCGAGCAGACAATTAACACTTGCCGAACCTGCCGATTGTCCCGCAATGGTTATATGGTCGGGATCACCGCCGAAAGCAGCGATATTTTTCTTGATCCATTTCAGCGCAGCGATCTGATCCATCAATGCATAGTTTCCAGAACTGTGATGCGGAGATTCTTTAGTGAGTAAAGGGTGGGAGAGGAATCCAAATATGCCGAGTCGATAATTAAACGACACAAAAACGATTCCCTGTCTGGCAAGTGCTTCTCCTGAATATCCGGGAGCTGCTGCTCCTCCTGTAACAAAACCGCCCCCATAAATCCATACAAGAACCGGCTTTTTTTCCTCAGCAGATTTTGCAGCAGTCCAAACGTTCAGATAAAGGCAATCTTCGCTCAGGGGTTGTTGAGGTACTACGAATTCGGGACCAAGAAATAAAAATGGAACTGGCTTGGGTTGCATCGGACTGGGTCCAAATAAGGTACATTGTCTTACCCCTTTCCATGGGATTGCGGGCTGTGGTTCTTTCCAACGCAGATCTCCAACCGGAGGTGCAGCGAACGGAATTCCTTTATATGCATAAACGCCGGTTTGCTCATTAAAGTAACCACTCACTAATCCTGATTCTATTAAAACCGGCTCAGCATACCACCTTACGCCTTCGGCATTAAGCCTTAAGCCTTCCGCGTTATGCGTTGAGCGTTCCGCGTTAGGCGAGAGTAAAACGACCAATATCAACCAGTTCTTCATAAATCCATATAAATGTACTATCTTTGTCTTTCTGTATGTTATTGCTTTTACTGCGTTTTCTTCTGCCCTTTCTATTTTCTGCAGAGTCTCCCAGATCAGTATAACGTAAGGCAGGTAAAGTACCCGATCAACCGAGGTAGCCTTACCATATTTTTTATTTAATATTTTATAAATTGTTATTCTCAGAACTGGGGCTTATTGAGCCCTTACAAAAAGCTGTAGCCCATGAAGGCTACACAACCCCCACACCCATTCAGGAACAAGCCATACCCGTCGTGTTAGCAGGCCGGGATATCTTAGGGTGTGCTCAGACAGGTACCGGAAAAACCGCTTCATTTGTACTGCCCTTATTACAGCGCATGCACGAACAGAAACAGGCAACCGGCGCCAGCGGTCATATATTGAAGGCACTTATATTGACACCAACCAGGGAGCTCGCAACTCAAATTCATGAATCCATAGAAACTTATGGCAGATTTCTGAAACTGAAATCAGTGGTGATTTTTGGTGGCGTATCACAATCCCGTCAGGTATCGGACCTGCGTCGCGGCTGCGATTTTATCGTTGCTACTCCAGGCAGACTGATGGACCTCATGAATCAGAATTATATCGTCCTGAACGGCATCGAATATTTTGTATTGGATGAAGCAGACAGGATGCTGGATATGGGTTTTGTGCATGAAGTAAAAAGAATTATTACCCGTCTTCCTAAAAAAAGACAGACATTATTTTTCTCAGCTACCATGCCTCCCGCTATTCAATCGCTGGTTCAGGCCATATTGACAAATCCGGTAGCCATTACCGTTACACCGGAGTCAACAACTGCAGAACTGGTGGACCAGAAACTTTATTATGTTCAGAAAAGTGAAAAGCGTTCCTTATTGCATCATTTGCTAAAATCAAGTCCGCGCGAAAGTGTATTGGTATTTACAAGAACCAAACATGGTGCGGATCGTGTTGCCAGGGATCTGAATCATGCAGGGTTTAATGCAACAGCCATTCATGGTGATAAAACCCAGCAGGCAAGGGAACGTTCACTGCAGGGATTTAAAGATGGAAAAATGCAAATCCTCGTGGCGACAGATATCGCTGCAAGAGGAATTGATATTGACGATCTGGCTCTCGTTGTAAACTATGACCTTCCGAATATTCCGGAATCATATGTTCACAGAATCGGCAGAACGGGTCGTGCAGGTGCATTTGGAAAAGCCATTTCCTTTTGCGATTACGAAGAAAAAATTTATCTGAAAGATATTCAGAAATTTATCGGACAAACCGTTCCTGTGGAATCCAATCACCCTTATCATGTGGCGCTGATGGAACCATTGAAAGTAGCAGCAGGTGTTGCTGCTTCATCATCAGGACGCAGCATGGGCGGTGGCAAACGATATGGAAGAAAATTTTCACAACGATAATTTCATTCGTGAATAAACTCCGTGTAATTATTACTGGTGTTACCGGCATGGTGGGAGAAGGTGTTCTGCACGAATGCCTTCTTTCCCCCGATGTCGAAAAAGTGCTGATCGTTACAAGAAAACCAAGTGGCTTCTCTGATCCAAAACTTTCAGAAATCATTCTCCCTGATTTTTTTAAACCAGATTCCATTGAATCCTCTCTGACTGGATATAGTGCCTGTTTCTTCTGTCTCGGTGTTTCTTCCGTAGGGATGAAAAAAGATCTCTACGAAAAACTCACTTACGATCTTACGATGGGATTTGCACAGCTACTCGCGAAACAGAATAATGATATGAGTTTTTGCTATGTATCTGGAGCAGGAACCGATTCAACGGAAAAAGGCAGACTCCACTGGGCACGTGTAAAAGGCAAAACAGAAAATGATTTGCAAAGACTCGGTTTTAAACACGTATATCTTTTTCGTCCTGGTTTGCTCAAACCTACTGAAGGCGCAAAAAATGTGTCACCCTATTATAAATGGTTTAAATGGATGGTTCCTGTTGTGGAAACATTCTGGTCTTCGTCAGTCTGCAGCCTCGCACAACTCGGTCAGGCAATGATTCATGTTGTTGCAGGAGAATATCCCGGAAATATTATTGAGGTAAAAGACATTAAAAATCTTAGCACTTTACATTCATAATGTGATGAATGTGGAAATGTAGTAATGTGGGAAAGTGGAAATGATAATTTTCCCGATCTCTCATAACCCATAACCCATAACTCATCACTCTTTACCTTCCCACAATTCAATCTTATTTCCTTCCAGATCTAAAATATGAACAAACTTTCCGTATTCGGAATCTTCAATTTTATCAACGATCGTTACGTTCTCCTTTTTTAATTCTTCGACCAACGCCTCCAAATTCTCTACGCGGTAGTTTATCATAAAATCTTTTGCTGAAGGCTCAAAGTATTTTGTGCTTTCTTTAAAAGGATTCCACTGGGTAAGTCCTTTTTTATTACTGTCATCCATCTCCCGCCATTCAAAGCTCGTTCCATAGGGAGTTGTGTCAAACCCAAGATGTGTTTTATACCATTCGTTAACTGCATTGGGGTCTTTAGCTTTGAAGAAAATTCCGCCAATTCCCGTTACCTTTTTCATTTTTATATTTTTTTGTGAGATATGATGTCTAAAATGTGAAACCCAAAAGAAACGAAGTGGTAATGATTGTTAAGGTTTATGACATTCTTTTTAATGTCTATAAAATTAATTTTTTAAAAATAAACTTATTTTATTTAATCATTAACTTTTGTGTTCTTTTTTGTGCTTAACTGATTTTATTTATTCACAGGCGATTTTAAAATTGGCAGCGTATGATGCCAGACTTAGTTTTGTGGAATGAATTTATTTGTTACACTGATTGCTGAAAAATTAAAGATTCATACACGGCAGGTTGAAACGGTATTATCTCTTTTAGAAGAAGGTTCGACCATCCCATTTATTGCCCGATACAGAAAAGATAAAACGGGTGCGCTTGATGAAGTAGTTATCCAAAAGATACAGGATGAATCAAAATCCATGAAGGCATTCGCAGAAAGAAAAGCTGCTATCGAGAAATCCATCCGTGAACAAAATAAAATGACGGATCTCGTTCAGCAGAAACTGGATGACGCATTAACACTCGTGGAACTTGAAGATGTTTACCTTCCTTATAAACCCAAGCGCAAAACAAAGGCCCAGGCTGCACGTGAAAAAGGACTCGAACCCCTGGCTCTCCTGATTCTTGAACAAAAGCCCTTGAATCTCAATCAAACGGCGGAAACATTTATCACTGGAGAAATAAAATCTACGGAAGAAGCGCTTCAGGGTGCCAGGGATATCATTGCTGAAATGGTGAATGAACAGGAATCCATACGTTCCGGTATACGCAGATTATTTGAAGAATCCGGTAGAATTGAAAGTAAAATTCTGACGGGAAAAGAAACCGAAGCCATTAAATTCAAAGACTATTTTGATTATTCAGAAAAGATTTCCACGATTCCTTCGCACAGGATGCTGGCCATTCTTCGCGGTTTTACAGAAGGAATGCTGAGAATGGAAATTACACCTTCAGAAGAAGAAGCGCTGATATTCATAGAAGGTCAGATTATTAAAAGTTCAGGCGAATCAGCATCAGAAATTAAAAAGGCGATCAAAGACTGCTGGAGACGCCTTCTTCAACCGGGCATGGAAAGTGAATTCAGAATGGCATTGAAGATAAAGTCTGATGAAGAAGCGATTACTGTTTTTGCAGAGAACCTCCGTCAGTTATTACTAAGCTCGCCGCTCGGCAGTAAAAGAATCCTTGCCATCGATCCGGGCTATAGAACTGGCTGTAAAGTTGTTTGTCTGAATGAACAGGGTGACCTGCAGAAAACAGGACTGATTTATATTCACGAACCCGGAAGGATGGGAGAGGCGGAGAAAACGATACGCGGACTGGTGGAACAATTCCGCACAGAAGCTTTTGCGATTGGTGATGGAACAGCTGGCAGAGAAACAGAACAGTTCATTAAAAAATTAAATCTGGGGCTTTCGATATTTCTGGTAAATGAAGACGGTGCGTCGGTTTATTCAGCTTCAGAAGTAGCGAGGGAAGAATTCCCGGATCAGGATATTACGGTGAGAGGTTCCATTAGTATCGGACGAAGACTGATGGATCCATTGGCAGAACTGGTTAAAATTGATCCGAAGAGTATTGGCGTGGGTCAATACCAGCACGACGTAAATCAGTTTCGCTTGAAAGAAAGACTGGATCAAACCGTGGTCAGTTGTGTAAATGCGGTAGGTGTAAATCTGAACACGGCAGGAAAACAACTTCTGAGTTATGTGAGCGGAATCGGTGAAACGCTGGCAGAAAATATTATCAAACACAGAAATGAGATCGGAAAATTTACCGACAGAAAACAACTCCTGAAAGTGCCGCGACTGGGTGATAAAGCATTTGAACAATGCGCCGGATTTTTAAGGATCAGGGAGGGAAAAAATCCACTGGATGCAAGTGCCGTTCATCCGGAAGCTTATGAAGTAGTGGAAAAAATTGCCAAGGATGTGGGTGTGGAAGTAAGATCGCTGATTGGGAAAGAAGAATTGATAAAAAAAATTGAAGCAAAAAAATATGCCAGTGAAACCGTTGGTGAACTAACGGTCAGGGATATCCTGAATGAGCTTCGGAAACCAGGACTTGATCCCCGGGCTGAACTCGAAGCCTTTGAATTTGCAGAAATTTATAAAATCGAAGACGTAAAAGTAGGCGCGATTCTCCCGGGTGTCGTAACAAATATCACAAGATTCGGAGCTTTCATTGACATCGGTGTGAAACAGGACGGCCTTGTACACGTGAGTGAAATCGCCAATAAATACATCACTGACCCTGCTGAAGTATTAAAGCTGAATCAAAAAGTTCAGGTTAAAGTAACAGAAGTGGATGTTGTGAGAAAGAGAATTGCGTTATCGATCAAACAAGCAGAGAATCCTTCGGGCCTGAAGCCTAAAGCTCAAAGCCTAAAGCCAGAAGTAAGCTTAAAGCCTAAAGCTCAAAGCCTAAAGCCTTATTCAGAGAAAAATAAAACTTCTGAACCATCAATGGAAGATGCGCTCGCCGCACTAAAAAAGAAATTTAAGAATTAAATACGTCATCGGTCATCGGTCATCGGTCATCGGTCATCGGTCATCGGTCAACGGTCATCGATTACCTTTGTGTTCTAACATCATCAACCATGGACATTTCACTAAAAGGAAAATACGCCGTCATCTGCGGAAGCTCCCAGGGAATTGGTCTCGCTGCGGCAAAGGAACTGGCTCTCAATGGTGCCAACTGTATATTGATAGCAAGGAATCCCGAAGCGCTGGCGGGAGCTGTTAAACAATTATCAAAGCAGGGAGAACAGGCACATCGCTGGATGGCGGCGGATTTTTCCGATCCGAATATGGTTGAGAAAACAATTCAATCGATAGTAGGGAAGAACAGGGTTGAAATTCTAGTGAACAATACCGGTGGACCGAATGCTGCGCCGATTCTCGATGCACCGACTGATTTATTTGAACTGACTTTCAGGCAGCACGTGATCTGTAATCAGATCCTCGCAAGAACGGTTGTTCCGGGAATGAAGGAAGCGGGATACGGTAGGATCATTAATATTATTTCAACATCAGTTAAGACGCCGCTGGCGGGATTGGGAGTTTCCAATACGATTCGTCTCGCTGTGGCTGCCTGGTCAAAAACACTTTCCAATGAAATCGCTCAATTCAATATAACCGTTAATAATATTCTTCCGGGATTAACAGAAACCCAGCGACTGGATGAACTGGTGAAACATGCTGCGACTCTTTCTAAAAAAGATTCAGCAGATATTGAAAAACAAATGAAAGAAAGCGTTCCTATGAAGCGATTCGGGAAACCGGAAGAAATTGCAAACATGATCGCTTTCCTCGCATCACCGGCGGCTTCCTATGTGAACGGAATTAATATTGCTGTGGACGGTGGACGAACACCCGCATTATGATACTTTAATATCGAGTCGGTAGAGCCAGTACTCCAATCCATAATGTTCATCCAGCAAACGGATTTTTTTGAATCCGAGTTTCTCATAAATGTGCCGGGCAGTATACATGACTTCAGCGGAATGTAACATGATGGTTGTCTCTCCCAATTCTTTCGCCTTCTGAATACAAAGACTGGTAAGGGTTTGAGCGATTCCCTTTCCTCCGGCATCGGGATGAACCCCCACCATCCGGATATAACTCGTGTCGTCTGAATATATTTTTGTGGGATTTCCACTGGGAACAAGAAAAGCCATTCCCAGTAATTTCGAATCTTCTTCACAAACAAAAGCAAAACAGGAATTTACTAGAACGGGAAATGTTTCGTCGGAAAGTAATACCGCCTGCATCTTTTTCCAATTGTCGGGACTGAGATAATCTTTTCTTAATATTCCATACGAAGCCAGACCGAGTTCACGTAATGCAGGAATATCATTCGGACCAGCAATCCGGTAAATCATGCTCATCAATATTCAAAAGTATTTACTTCAGGGTCCTTAAGGATTTCACTGATAAATGAAAGATGATTTTTTTGGGAACCTCTCACGATCCATTCGCCGCTGATGGAATCTCTCGTTTTGACTTCTCTTCCCCTGATAAATTTAAGATGATGTGCGATGAAACATTTTTCATATCGTTCCATCGTTTCATTTTTATAATCGCAGATGATTTTATAATTCCTCATCTGGTTGATCTGATCGATCTTTCTTTCCATTAATCCGAAAACAAAAAGCATGATCAGAATCAGCGCACATCCGATCGCGGATACCCATTCATAACCCCCTCCGATTCCCATTCCCAGAGCGGCCGTAACCCAGATCATGGCGGCTGTAGTGATTCCATTTACTCCGATCTCACCTTTGAATATGACGCCTGCACCGACGAAACCAATGCCCGTAGCAATATTGGATGCGATACGATCGGGATTACCTCCTGCACCTATCAGTTGCGAGAAAATAGTGAACATGGCCGAGCCAAGGCAGATGAGCGTGAGCGTTCGAAACCCTGCCGATTTGCTCCGGTATTCACGTTCAGCGCCGATGGCTCCGCCGATTACAATAGCCAGCAATAATTTCTCGAGTGTGTCGGGAGGCAGATTCATTTCTTTTAACAGCTTGGGGCTTCTAAGATAATTAAGTTTGGGAATCAATGGACTCCTGTTTTAATCTAAGAATGAGCGTTTTGATTGGTATTAAATAAGCCCAAATCCTTACATTTGCATCCCGTTATTCAATCCCTGCCCGGATGGCGGAATTGGTAGACGCGTCAGACTCAAAATCTGGTATTGGCAACGATGTGCAGGTTCGATTCCTGTTCCGGGCACCTAACAACCCCTGTATAAGTTTGAAATAAACTAATATACAGGGGTATTGTATTTTGGGATCTACTCCAATAACTGAAATATTTTTTTCAAACACTATTTCTCAACATATTCAACAGATGATCCCGATAGGTCAACCCAATTGGAAGATCGGTATCATTTATTCTGAGAAAATTTCCTTCAATAAACTGGATATATTGTTTATTGACAATGGTAGACCGATGTATACGAATAAATAGCTGAGCAGGCAGTAGTGCTTCCAATTTGCCGAGTGACAGATAAACTATAAGGGTTTGATCTGTACAATAAACTTTCAGATAATCGCCCAGAGCCTCTACATAAATGATGCTTTCAAGGTCAACCCGCACAAGACGCTTATCAACTTTTAAAAATATGCTGGAAATATCCTGTCTTTGCTGAACAGGCGTTTGTTGGTCCTGTGCCGGCATGATTTTGCGTATTGTTTTCAGAAACCGTTCCATGGTAACGGGCTTTACCAAATAATCAATTGCATCAATCTCAAAAGCATCGACGGCATATTGCGTATAGGCAGTTATGAAAACCACCGCCGGGGTTTTCTTCAGGGAACGGATAAAGTTTAATCCGTTGATACCCGGCATCTCGATATCAACGAAAATAACATCTACGGGATTTGTATGCAACGCAGCAAAAGCTTCGACGGCACTCTTGAATTCACCGATGCACTGCATGCCCGGTGCCTGTTGTATATAGGATACAATCAGTTGACGGGCCAGTGGTTCATCGTCTACAACGATACAGTTAATCATGTCTCAGACGGATGGTTAAAATCACCGTAAATGTATTTGCTTCATCATAAATCACCAATTCATGTCTACCAGGGTATAGTAGCTCAAGACGTTTGGTGATATTACTGAGTCCGATTCCTCCGCTGTTTTGTTTTGGTCGCATATGCTTCGGCAACGAAGGGTTGGTCGACTGGAAAACCAATTCATCATGATCAACTGTAAAAACTAGTTTGACCCATTTGTCGGGCATATCTGCGTGTAAAGCATGCTTGAATGTATTCTCAATGAAGGGCAGAAACAACAACGGTTCTACGTTGATATTTTTTGTTTTTCCCTGAACGACCAGTTCGATGATATTCTCTTCACTATGGCGTTTGTTTTCCAAACTAATATAGCTTTTGATAAAATCAATTTCCTGTTGCAGGGGAACCCGTTCATTTCGCGCGTCGTATAAAATGTAGCGCATAATGCCCGACAGATCATTGATCATTTTGGGAGTTTGTGGCGAATGCTGCACGCTCAGTGCGTACATATTATTAATTGTGTTGAAAAAGAAATGCGGCTGCAATTGCGCTTTTAGCTGGCTAAGTTCCAGTTTGAGTTTTTCTGTCTCCAGGGTATTTACTCTATGTTGCTGTTCGAAAAGCATTTTGATAATATATAAAGATGTGGCCGCTAATAACACAAGACAGGTATAACCAATATACTCGTTGAAATATCCCTGAGTGAAATCCAGCGGACGGGCACCTGCGATATTATTCTTATATCCTTCCGGTACAAAAGGCATGTATAACACGGCTAAAATTCCAAATCTTCCGTTTAATCCGTATAACAGAAAATAAACCGGCAACAGGAGTATAAATAACAGATAACGCTTTTTTGCAATTGTAAAAGGCAGGTACCAACGATAAAACAAAATAATCGTTGGGAGTTGTAACAAATTGATCAGCACGTAACAAAGAGAGTAAGATATGGTATGCATGGACCAGATTTGCAGACCAGCAGCAAAGGGACTTAATACTCCGATAACAAACAGGTAAGCAATTTCAGCTACCAGCCCTTTCTGTTTGTAATTAAGCGTGGGAAATGAAAACGCCATATTTCAAATTACATGATTCGCGAATCAACGGAGCAGAATTTTCGATGAACGAATGTTTTTGCCCGTTGAACCTGATCCTATCTGGTTCAAACCTGTTTTGATCAACTTCATCGAATATATTTCAACCGGCCTTCGTCTTTAAGCATTTTTGTCTCAAACAACTATCTCATGCGCACAATTCGTTTGGTTAATAATCTGATGATCACATTGGCTCTGTTGACAGCCGTTGCAGATAAAAGCCACAGCACAAACGCAAACAGAAAGCATTGCATTGTACAGCAAAGTATGGGGGTTTCTTAAATATCATCATCCCAATGTGGCAGGCGGCACGATCAATTGGGATTCTGTGTTCATCGCCCATATTGATCAGGTGATTTCTACAAGAAGTCGCGCGGCACTGAATGCTGAATTGTCTGCACTGATTTCGGTTGCGGGTCCAATTGATAATCTTCCATTAGCCCAATTATCAGGAGATATTTTCACCAAAAATCACGACCTCCGCTGGTTAGAAGATTCATCTATTATAAATAAGCAAAACCGTAAAACACTGCAGTTTATTTATAACCATCGTAACCGGGGTAATAATCGTTTTGTAAAATTTAACAACGAAACTGATTATAGGGGAGAGAATGCATACGACCAAATGACGTGGCCGACTGCAGAATATCGCCTGCTGTTTCTGGCTCGTTTCTGGAACGCCATCAATTATTACGATCCCTATAAATATATCACGAAGGTGGACTGGAATACCGTGTTACCGGAATTTATTCCGAAGTTCAGGTCCGTAACTGATACCCTGGAATATTATAAAATACTATTGCAGCTGGCCGTTAGTTTACACGACGGCCATTCACAATTGATCGGCAAAGATGACATCTGGGGAAAATATACTTTGCCTATTTATATTACTATCCTTAATGATACGGTGCTGATCAACCGAACATCCAATGATTCTTTGTGTCGTGCAGCCAATATTCAAAGAGGCGATATTATACTTGCCGTTGATGGCGAATCCATTTCAAAGCGAATGGAAAGATTAAAACAATATACCACATCATCCGGTCAGGTGTCGCTGAACAGGCACTTTGAAATTGGTTTATTTTTTACCGACAAACCCATTCAACAAATAATCCTCAGACGTGGGTCAAAAGTATTCAGTACCGAGATCCCCACCGTACTGAAATCTACCAGGGACTGGCAGTATATCAACGACTATACAATGAATGAAACAGGTTACAAAACAATGTGTAATTCCATAGCCTACATTTATACCATGCAGATATGGGACAAAAATGTGGACAGCATAAAAGCACTGATCAGAAGCAAAAAGGCGGTAATCTTTGATGCCCGCAACTATACACAAAATGATGCTTTCTATAATATTTTCGATATGTTTTTATCTAAGCCTTCACCCATAAACTATGCAACCTATATCATGCCTGACGATCCGGGTTTTTTTAAATGGCAGCTGTCGCCCAAATTGGGCGCTGGCAATCACAAGACTTATAGAGGCGACAGTGATTATACTTGCTGATGAAAGATGCCAGAGTCAGGGAGAATACTCCGTAATGGCCTGCAGACAATCCCTCATTCGATAACTATCGGCAGCCGGACCGCTGGCTTGGATGGTGTAGTTTCATATATTCCGATGGGCGGCCAGTTGGCTATCACTCATTCTGGTTATGGGATTTATTATCCAGATAGAACACCCACTCAACAAAGAGGAGTACGAATCGATATACAAGCAAAAAGGACGGTAAAAAGTATCGTCAATAATGAAGATCCGGCATTGGAGGTTGCGCTAAAATATCTAAGAGCCAGGGGTATAAATTGAAGCAGGAAAGGAAAGCCAATAGTTAGATTACTTTTTGCCAAACTCTATTTTCATTGGCAAATAGTTACGCTAAAGACTTAATACTTCAATTTGGCAAAACTAAGAGAGAACTTCAAATAACAGGGTATAATCATTTCATTCAGGTGATACCTGTTTTCCAAGTTTTGGCATGAAAGTATAACCTTTATCGAGGTTATGTAAAACCGCTTGTCTTTGGAATTGACCATCAGAAGTGAGTATTTGATCTGTTAAAAGAAATGCATTTTTGTCTTTTTCATTATAAAGGAAGTGTAGCTCTTTTCCAGAAGTAAAAAGACCAAATGAAATCTGGTTGTTCCCGTTTGGATCACCCTGACTTTTATGAAGCACATTATTCCATTCCAACATACCATCTTTATCAAAATTAAGAACCAGTATGTTTTCTGCATTGTCTACGGAATATAGTGTGTGGCCGTATGCAGGGTGATGGAGCCGCACTCCTGCATAACCGCTTTCGGATGAAAATTCCGATTCGCTAATTATGAGATAACCTCCAATTTTTTTAGGAATTGTTTTTATTAAATGATAATCTTCAAAAGAAGTTTTGAGATTTGACTGGGAACCTTTACAGGAACGTCGTAAGTTATCGTCGAAAGTCGTAGCAGATTCTGTGAGTAAGGTGTCTGGAATTTTGTTCCAGATCATTGTATAGATTCCGTCTACATATTCTTTATCCCTGTTACGAGAAAATGCTGAAAGAAGATACCTCTTGTTTACATTGTCTACTTCAAGCAGCATATCATCTTTTATCTTTGCTTTGGTTGCAAGTTTATGAATCTTAAATTGATTGGCATTTGCTGGTTTTGTTATTAACGAGAAGTGGTCAATTACATTGGATTCAATTTTTTCCGTTTGTATAAAAACAAGTTCACCGTCATTGTCCAAGGTATAATTTGAAAATACACTCTCTTTTTCCGATGCGGGCAGGCCTAATATGTTCGTGGCTATTGTCTTTAGATTTTTATCAAACAAAAAAGTAGTAAAAGTATACTCTGAATCTTTTGCAATCGCTTTTAATATCATCCAACGTTGGTGGTCTTCACTAATGATTTTTGTGTATATTTTATCGGTATTTGATACATCCACTAATGTTGAATCAATTCCGAACATACTACTCATCTTCCTTCCTTGCCCTTCTATTTTTATAGCGGATAGAAAAACAATATTTTTTTTCTGATATTCACACAACACATAAAAAAACTGTTCGAAAGCGATAAAGTCTAAATAAATAGATTTGTCAGGCACAACCGGTATTGCCAAAGGCACACGGTTAATTAATTGCATGTTGTCGTCATACAGCAAAATGCTGGTTTCAGAGGGGCCGTTTTTAAAAATCACGAAATTATCTGATACTTTTCCAACGATTTCAAAATCTGATCTTCGGCCACCTTTTTCTGCAGGTGCGTAAATAATCTGTTGAGCCTTGGGCAGCACGGGCAGGTGAAGAAATAATATGAAGATTAAATATTTCAAATTATGGATGTCGGGTGGAACAAGAAACATGTATTGTCAAATGTAATTGTAATAGTATATTTTCATTAACCTGTTTATCTGGCCAAGATTGTTAAGGCTTAAAAGGGCCAGCATTGATTCACATGACCTTCGTCCGGAAGGGCTTAATGCCGAACGCGGAATCCATCAGAAATCTATCTAATCAGTAGTTGGAGTCCATACATAAAGCGCAGTTTTGTCTTTTCTGCCCTAAAAATATGTCCGGTAAGCCCAATTTTCCCTCAAATACCCCCTTTTAAAAATAAATTTTGAGAAACCGATTGGTTGCACGTATATTTGCAACCGAACGGTTTCTTAATAATATGATCATGAGGCGAGACATATTTCAGGCAATATCGGACCCAATCAGACTTGATCTTTGTATTTCAATAAAATCAGGATAATTCAAATACAAGCTTATGAAACTAATATTCAGAAAATTTAATGCCCCCAAAGCAGTTTTAATTGTAATACTTTTTTTTATGGCGTTTCAAACTAACGGACAACTGAGTAAACCTGCCGACAGCGGTTACGCACCTGTTAATGGTATCAAGGTCTATTATGAAGTATATGGTGAGGGCAGACCCATCGTTTTAATACATGGTGCTTTTATGACCATTGAGATGAACTGGGGGAAACTAATCCCGGAATTGTCAAAAACGAGAAAAGTAATTGCCATTGAATTGCAGGGACATGGGCATACACCATATTCAGACAGAAAATTGGATTTTGCCACGCTGGCAAGTGATGTGGAAGGCGTAATGAATCACTTAAAAATCGATAGCGCAGATGTTGCAGGATATAGCATGGGTGGCTCCGTGGCTTACCAGTTGATCATCCAAAGCCCTAAACGGGTAAGAAAATTAGTGATCATTTCCTCTGCTTATAAAAGTGCTGGCTGGCTGCCCGAAGTAAACAGCGCGCTTAAAAATTTGAAGCCCGAATATTTAACGGATTCTCCTCCGCAAAAGGCATACGATGCGGTTGCGCCAGACAAAACAAAATGGACAAATTTCCTGGTACAGATGATTGCTTTTGCGGGGACGCCTTTCAACATGGGTGACTCCAATATTGCAAAAATTACTTCGCCGGTATTGATTATCTCGGGCGACAATGATGGCCTGGATAAAATTGAGTTGATGAAAACATATCAATTACTGGGAGGTGGCGTATCGGCTGATATGGGACCCATGCCAAAATCGCATCTGGCCGTTGTTCCTTCGCAGAGTCATGTCAGCCTGATGATGCAGACGAAAACAATATTTGATTATCTGGATGGCTTTTTAAATTAGGTATCACAAGGGTTACGAACCGTATGCATTCTTAAATATATAATCATGAGACGAGACATATTTCAAGCCATTGCAGACCCCACCCGACGGGCGATACTCGTACTGATCGCCGTGCACGCGATGACACCCAACGCCATTGCGGAACACTTCGACAGTACGCGTCAGTCCATATCCAAACATTTGCGCATCCTTTCTGAATGCGAACTCCTGGCTCAAAAACAGGAGGGGAGGGAAATTTATTATGAACTAAAAATTGATAAAATGAAAGAAATAGATATCTGGCTGGATCAGTTCCGTAAGCTTATGGAAACAAGATTCCAGCAACTTGACGAAATACTATTATTAACAATAAAAAATAAGAAAAAATGAACCTGCTATTTGATTTCAAAGTAGACAAAGCCACGTCAACAATCTTTGTTACGACGGGAATTCGCCGCAGATCTTGATCTCGTCTGGGACGCTTTTACAAATGCAGAAATACTGGACAAGTGGATGGGCCCCAAACCATATCGCGTCCAAACCAAAGAGATGGATTTCCGTGTAGGCGGTCGATGGTTGTATACCATGGTATCCCCCGAAAATGGCCCACTGAGCCGGTATAGCCTGGCGGAGTTTATTGAAATCCAACCCAAGTCCAGTTTCACTACAAAGAATTCTTTTGCCGATGAAAATGGTAATCCCGCCGATTCCGGGTTTTACTTTTTCCATCACTAAAAACTCTTTCAAAGAAGAAGGCGAAAAAACCATCGTGCATATTTCTAAAAAAATGCAGAGCCTTGCCCAACTTGAAAAGTTCGTTGAAATGGGCTTTATACTAGGCACTGAAGCAGGCATGAAAAATCTCGACGAATATTTTCTGTCCCTGGTCACCAGTAAATAATTAAGGGTTCAAATATTCATGTTGCAAACCTAATGGCGGTAATTACTTCTTTTAATTTTGAGTGAAGTGATTTATTAAAAATCACAAGCCAGACTTTATATGAATCGGATAATTTTTTTTTGATTCTCATTTTGCCGATCGTAACAAAGCAAAATGCATATTCTCAGAATGCATTGACAAAAAACAGCAATTCGCATCCATCGGTAATTTTCCATTGGAGAATGGTCAGCAGATTTATGATTGTAAAATCGGTTTCCGCACATTCGGAAAGCTCAATGCACAACGAACAAATGCAGTCATATATCCTACAGGAGGAGGCACTACTACGTTTATGATGGAGTCATTTTTTGGAGCGGGTCTGGATGTGGATACCACCCGCTTTTATCTCATACTGATCGATGCTTTGGGAAACGGTGTTTCCTCTTCTCCGAGTAACAGTGCCAGTCAGCCGAAAACTTTGTTTCCGCAATTCACTATTAAAGACATAGTGAATACGCAACATAAAATGCTGGTTGAAAACTTAAACATTCATCATTTAGCAGCAGTAGTAGGAGGTTCGATGGGAGGATGCCAGGCATTGCAATGGGCCGTGAGTTATCCTGATTTTATGGACAAAGTAGTCTCGATAGAAGGAACACCGAAATTTTCTGCTTATGACCTGTTATGGACGAATGCATATATCGATGCAGTAAAAAATGATACCGCCTATCGCGGGGGTAATTATGATGTGAATCCTGTTGTGCCATTGTCCATACAAATTACCCAACTGATTATTACCAGCCCTGCATATTTGAACAATAGTGCAGGCAGATAGTTTTTCTACCTGGCTTACCGACTCCACCGTAAAAAACCCCTTCACGGTCGATTGTAACAATATGCTCTGGCAAATAAAAGCATGCGCAGCACAGGATATAAGTTCTGTCACCGGAGGATCCATGGAAAAAGCGGCTAAAATGATAAAAGCAAAAATGCTGATCATTGCCAACAAACAGGATCATATGATTAATCAAACAGCTTCCATAAAATTTGCCGGGATGGCGAATGCAGAATTGGTTGTTATGGATAGCGATTTAGGTCACTTGATTTTTAATGAAAAAATTCCCATCGAGGCAACGCGAAAATTTTTATCGCAATAATTTATTACCAGGGCAAATTTAAAATCATTTAAACTTTTTAGTTATGCGAAAGTTGATAATGAAGATGTCCATTTCCGTCGACGGATTCGTAGGCGGACCCAACGGCGAGAAAAATGACTGGGTCTTCAGGAGCTCCGATGAAACTTCGAGAGACTGGGCCGCAGGTCAAATCGGGGAGGCGGGACTGATCATCATGGGCAGGAAATCCTTTGAGATGATGGCACCTTACTGGCCGACTGCACCCGAACCTTTTGCCACGCCGATGAATGAAATCCCAAAAGCCGTCTTTACCAAAAAAGGATATAAAGGCATTTCACCAAGTGCAGTTCAGTCGCCCGCCGCGACTTCCTGGGTACAGGCACGAATTTTCGACGGTGATCTGACAGAAGGAATAAAAGAACTCAAATCCGAATCTGGTAAACCGATCATGGCAATTGCTGGTGCCGGATTTGTGCGGAGCCTCATTGCTACAGGGCTTGTAGACGAATTCCATTTATATACTCATCCCGTGATTTTGGGCGAAGGCCTTACAATCTTTAACGATGTAGCAAAACCGTTTGACCTGAAGCTGGCGGATGTGAAAACTTTTCCGGGAGGAATTGTAGTGCATATTTACCGCGTGTGAGATTTATAAATACGCGCTGCCCAGCCGCCACCCGGATAAAGCTTTATGGTCAATTTTGTATTCTTTGATACCGCGACGATCTCCCGTTTATAATCAGTGGCGTCGTGGTCGGCATTTACGCCGTCTTTAAAAATTTCAGCTTCGTAATTGCCTTCTGGTAAGAAAGAAAAATCAAGCGTAATGTCGCGGGATGTCCAATTGGTCATAACACCCACAAACCAGGTCGTCGCCTTTTCTGCGCGCCAATGCTGCATATTCCCCGACCTTGCCATCCAGTGCAACCGTCTCATCAAACGTGGTTGGAATTTTGACAATAAAATCTGTACTTTCTTTTTCTTTTTTGTAAGTGGTTGGATTATCGGAAAGCATTTGAAGCGGTGCTTCAAAAATTACATACATGGCTATTTGATTACATCTCGTTCCTTTACTCATCGGGTTATCGGGAACGACACGGTAGTCCCGTTCGGTGGCATTACGCATGGCACCTGGTGTGTAATCCATAGGGCCCGCCATCATGCGGATGTATGGAATGGTAGTCGTGTAACGCGGCTGATCTTCGTTTGCCCATTTATAATTTTCCAATCCCTTCACTCCTTCGTTACCAATTACATTTGGATAGGTACGTTGTAAACCGGTAGGTTTAAATGCCCCGTGGTAATCTACAAGCAACTTGTATTCAGCAGCTTTTTTTGCAATATCGTATAATGATTTTACGGCTACCTGATCATCACGATCAATAAAATCAATCTTCCAACCTTTCACTCCCATCCGGGCGTATGCCGGGAATACTGAATCGATCTGTTGCACTATGTTGTGCCAGGTTGCCCAAAGAATAACACCAACGCCTTTGTCCTTTCCATAATTAATGATCTCAGGTAAATTTAAATCGGGAATTATTTTCATCAGATCAACACCGACAGACCAGCCGGCGTCTATGATGATATACGGAATTCGATTTTCAGAGGCAAAATCGATATAATATTTATACGTAGCGGTATTCATGCCGGATTTAAAATCAACGCCGGAGATATTCATAGCGTTCCACCAGTCCCAGGACACAAGACCGGTTTTTATCCAGGAAATATCCTGTAGTCTGGAAGGAGACGCCAGTTTTTGTACAATATCCTGGTTCAATAAATCTTTGTCCTGCTCACTGATAACAACCACCCTCCAGGGAAAGCTGCGGTTGCCATTTGTTTTCGCAATAAAACCTTCTCTTTTCGTTGGAATATAATTGAGCCCCACTACATGCGCTTCAGCAGGATAGGGAGCATAAACGCCCTTCAATCCTTTGCCTGTACTGTTCAGATCAAGATACATACCTGGATAGTCTTCGAGATCGGCCTCCAGCACAACTACTTTTTTATCTCCCGCTTCCACTAACAGCGGAAGAAAAGCCAAAGAGTCCTTTGGAAATTGCGAAAGCCTGATTTCGTGGTATAAGGCTTCAAAAGATGAGTTGAATATTTTGCCATCGCGGTAATCCCATTGTATCGGGACAAAAGATTTATAATCATCTGTAAAATTGAAATTGGCTTCTTCGTTTTTTACAATTACGTCCGTTTTCTTTTTTATAAAGAAACGATAAGCCACCGCATCATTGTATGCACGAAAAATGATTCCATAGTCGCCCTTACAGTTTAATGTCAGTTCGTTGTATAAATCGGGTATCCTCGTTTTTTTATAGTTGATGGCATTAATGGTATCGTTTATTTTTTTGATCGGTGCTGAAATGACAGCTGCATGATCACCCAATACAATATTATCGAGCTGAAGAGAAATAGCAGATTGTGTTATAATCGGCTGGCCTTTGTGTAACACCGACCATTGCAGTTTATTACCGACTTCTACTTTTACATAAATGTTTCCATCGGGAGATTTAAGCTCATAAGTTTTCTCCTTTTGTGCAAACAGCAAAGCAGAAGGTAACAGGCAAATGCATACTAAATAAGCGAATCGTTTTTTCATATTATTTATATTTCTTCATGATATCCGGTACTTCATCTTTTGTGATAATCAGATCGTGATTATAAATATATTTCAGGTATTCTTTATCCACACCCTGCAGAAAATTAGTATGCCATTCCATCCACCACGACCACATAGTATGTTCCTTTAAACATTTTTCAGGATCAGGCGGAATACCACACTCGTGGAAGGTGATTGGAATCCGCGCACCCACTATTTCTTTCACTTTGTTGTACATCACTGTCTGCGGATCATTTGTTTTTACATAAGTATCTGCGCCTGCAATATCCACATATTGGTCACCGGGGTACCAGGCACTGTCAGGCTGACCTGTATAACACAAAACCCAAATCAGATTATTCAACTTTCTTTCTTTGGTAAAATAATCATACATAGTAATCCAAAGGCGTTTGAAATTCTCGGGTCCCTGTTTTCCCCACCAAAACCAACTGCCGTTCAGTTCATGAAAAGGACGCCACAAGACGGGAATATTTGCTTCTTGCAGTCTCTCCAGAAGGTCAGCTTTCACTTTGATTTCTGTCCAGAAAGAATCGTATTCGACCGTGCCTTTTTCGAAACATTTCTTAATATCTATTTCTTTTTTACTGTTGGGATATCCTTCACCGATTCCAGGCGCACCCCAATGCCACATGATGGTCGCAATGCCACCTTCTCTCCACCATCTTGTAGCGCCTTTTACAACAGAATCGTTTAGGGATGATTGAATAAAATCAAATCCTTTAATAGCCGGATATTTACCGGTGATACTGTGGACGTAGCTGATTTCATCAAAGCCCCATCCGGAGAACATCTGGCCCGATAGTGTTTTCTTTCCAAAGACATCGTTGATATAGGAATATAATGCGACGGCTTCCCTGCTTGCGTTTTTATTGGATAACTGATTCTTCATTTGTGCCTTCATCTCGGGGGAAGACAATAAGATGATTACTATGGTTAAAATGAAATTTTTCATTTTGTTGTGATTATGGATGTATTATAATCTTTTCTTAACAGATTTATCGACAATAAACCCGGGCTAAAAATATTTGAATTTAGTTTATTTAGCACAACCAGGTAATCTAAGCCCTGTGATTAAGGGCCTGAGACAAAAATTGAGACGGATTGATTAACTATTGAGATTCGTCTACAAAGAAATATTGCTTAAGGATTCATTCGATATCGCTTTGAATGTTATATTCGTGTAGTCAGAGGTAAGTCCGGGAATATACCGGACTTACCCCGGATTAAAGTTGAAAAAATTACGAACGACTCCCGAAGGAAGGAGGTTCAATATATATCTTCAATAAAAATTAAAAAGATGGCAACACAGGCAGGTTACGTCGGTAGGATCGGGAATTTGATCCATTACAGGATGGGCGACAAATACTATTCCAGATTAGCACCAAGAAAATATAAACAAACAAAAGCTACGAAAGCCAAGGCTTCCGAGTTTGGAATAGCATCCACTTTTGGAAGACTGATACGGCAGAATCTGGATTCGGTGATTTTTAATTCCACAGACAATAAAATGCAAACAAGTCTGGTCCGGGAAATATTTGAATGGCTGCAAATCGCCAGGAATCAACCCGCTTCAAATATGACCCAACCTCATTTAGAGGGTTTTAAATTTTCTACTGAATGCCCTCAGCTATCTTCCAGGTGGAAAGCAAAGTTTGATGTGAGTAATCCAGTGTCTGGTCAATTACAAATTGTGATTCCTTCGTTTGTTCCAAAAACATCATTCATTGCACCAGCCAGAACAACCAACATTGTTTGCAAAATAGCTTCTGTGGTAATCGATGTAAAAAATAAAGTTGAGATTGCCAGTGCCACAAATAAAATCGGTTATGTGATGGATAAAAATAAAGTGGATAGTCAGGTCATTGTTCAGGACTTGCCGATGCCAAAGGGTAGTCTGCTCGTAACTGGTATGTGCCTCGAATTTTCAACACCACAGCGACAGACTTCTGTGCCCACAAAAGATAAATTATTTCAGCCTTCTCAGATTATTTATGCGGTTTATAACTAATCCTTTTTGCAAGTAGGTTATATCATGTAGCTACTGATTTAAGGTTTGGGATATCGCACTATTTACAGGATATAAAATTGTAGGCACTACAATAATTCCATAGCATAAATTTTAATTTACTTCAAATGAAAAAGTTAGATGGCAAACAACTTAAAGAACTGGAGCGATTAAAAGATTGGTCGTTAACGATGCTGCATTTTATGGGCATAAAAACACCTTCTGGTGCCTTGAATAATGTTGACAAATTTATAGAAGTAGTCACGCAGACTTATGAAAAAGAAGATTTGCGAGGCATGAATCATCTTTTTAAAATGTTATTGCCTGGTCAAAGGGTCTTAGCAAAGAGCAAATCACAGAATTAAATGAAATACTAATAAAAAAGTTTGGCGAAGATTTAAATTATAATTGCAAAAAAATCGAAAAAATTTTATCGAAAGGCGTTATAGAAAAGCCGGCGGAGTACAAATTGTTGTTTGATTATATAGAAGAATTTATTCTTATGAATCAATGAAAGATGAAATTAGCAAGGTCAATCGCTAATATTAGAAGAATATCACAAAGAAATCTATGGAAAAGTTTAGTAACTAGTGTATTACGGTACAGTTCTGAAAATATTAATTATAGATAGCAAAGCTATCCATAAAGTATATTCCTCAGTGTCTTACAATAAGGACAAGCTGATCCAAACGGAATTGGCTTGCACTACATTAATGTTCACTCGCAATGACATATTGATCTGAATTCTAACCGAAGATTTGACCAAGTAAGCTCTTTCATCCTTTTTCAACTACAACAATAGTAGATTCGGCTACACCGGTTTCACTGTTGTGATGAACCTTTGTGATATCAAATATCACAATCATGAAAATAGTTTTAACAGGTTCATTGGGGCATATCAGTCTGCCGCTAACAAAGGAGCTGGTGGAGAAAGGACATACGGTTACGGTTATCAGCAGTAAGCCCGAAAGGCAAAAAGATATTGAAGCACTGGGCGCCAAAGCGGCGATAGGCCAGGTAGAAGACGCAGATTTTCTTACAGCTACATTCAAAGGTGCCGATGCGGTATACACGATGATACCGCCCGGCAATTATTTCAATACCGACTTCGACGTAATGGCTCATTGTAAAAAACTGGGCAATAATTTTTCGCAGGCCATTCAGAAATCGGGTGTAAAAAGAGTGGTTCATCTGAGCAGCATCGGGGCGCATATGGACAAGGGATCGGGACTTATTATGTTTCATCGCGCTGTGGAAGATATACTCGAAAAATTGTCCGGTGTCGGCATCACATTCATGCGGCCTGTTGGTTTCTATTATAATCTCTACAGTTTTGTGCCGTTGATTAAGAGGGACGGTTTGATTGCCTCCAATTTTGGCGGAGATAAAATGCTGATCTGGGTTTCACCCATTGATATCGCTTCCGCGATTGCAGAAGAAATCGTTACACCATTCACAGGAAGAAAAGTAATTTATGTGGCGAGTGATCTGCTCACAGGCAATGAAACCGCGCGGATATTAGGGGAGGCCATTGGCAAACCTGATTTGAAATGGTTCGTTATTCCCGATGAACAGGCAAAAGCCGGATTGATCGCAGCTGGTATGAATCCAAAGATCGCCGCCGGCATGGTGGAGATGTATGCTGCCCAGCAGAACGGGTCATTAACGGAGGATTATTATCTCCATCCGCCAAAGTCCTTGGGGAAAGTAAAAATTAAAGATTTTGCAAAGGAATTTGCGAACGCTTTCAAATAATCACTACTTAATTTTGCAAAATGGCAGTTCAACCAATTCGTATCAAGACGATCAGCGAGTATCACCAGATCATGGGTTTACCCAAACCCGAACATCCATTGGTTTCGGTAATCAATTTTGAATCGATCAAAAAACTTCCAAATACTGAGTCGATCAGCCTGATTTTTGATTTTTATTCTATTTCGCTGAAGAGGGATTTTAATGCAAAATTGAAATACGGTCAGCAGCAGTATGATTTTGATGAAGGCATCCTGTTTTTCATGTCACCCGGTCAAGTTTTTGGAATCGAGATGGAAAAAGGAGTTGCATTAAAACATACGGGATGGATGTTACTCGTCCATCCCGATTTTTTGTGGAATACCTCACTGGCGAAGACCATCAGGAAATATGAATTTTTCAATTACTCTGTACATGAAGCCCTGTTTCTTTCGGATAAAGAAGAGAATATCATTGTTGGACTTCTGCAAAATATAAAACAGGAGTATCATTCGAATATTGACAAATTCAGCCAGTATCTGATCATCGCTCAGATAGAGTTGTTGCTCACTTATTCAGAGAGGTATTTTCATCGTCAGTTTATAACCCGTAAAATAACGAACCATAAAATACTCAATCGGCTGGAAGAAATTCTCGATGAATATTTCGGCAGCGGTAAGCTGCTGCAAAAAGGGCTGCCCACTGTTCAGTTTATTGCCGGCGCTTTAAACGTTTCGCCGAATTATCTGAGTGATCTGCTGAAAGTATTAACAGGCCAGAGCACCCAGCAGCATATCCACGATAAGCTTATTGAAAAAGCTAAGGAAAAACTGTCAACTACTGATTTGTCGGTGAGTGAAATCGCATACGAACTGGGATTTGAACATCCACAGTCTTTCAGCAAATTATTCAAAACAAAAACCAGTCTTTCCCCGCTGGAATTCAGACATTCGTTCAATTAAGAAATGATTTTATTCAGTCGTCGGATTCATTCCTTCGCGTGGCATAAACCGATTTGGGATAATCAGGGTCTTTGCGGAATTTGTTTTTCCCTCAATCTCTTGTGATAAAAAATATAGGAGCCGAATACGAGTACAAGACCCACGAATACGGGCAACCATTGAACAAGTGGATCACCAGCATACAATCCGGCATAAACAGCCCCCATCAGGTCGAATGTAAATCCGGCATAAGCCCATTCTTTTAATCGTGGAAAACCGGGAACAAGGATGGCAATAACACCCAGAATTTTAGCAACGCTTAATAATCTGAGAATGCCATAAAAAAATCCGATATGTTTCATCACTTCAATACCCTCAGGCGTTTCCTTAAAAGTGGAGAATGCAGACAATAACATGAGTACTACCAGTAAACCCGTAAATATCCAGTAAGCAATTTTGGTGGATTTCATTTGTTGGTTTTTTGAATTTGCAATCGTTTCAGGATGAAATAATAATTTAAATTTAGTTTATTTTATGAAATGGCGGCTCCGCCGTCTTTAAAACTATTGAACCATTTGCTGCTTGTTTTACTGAACAAAAAATAAAGAGCCAACATTTGCAGTAGGACCTGGAGAATAAATAAAAACCCAAGGACAATACTCGCTTTAAACAGGATAGAAATAAGGAATGGCGTAGCAAGTATTCCCAGGATAAAAAGAATCAGGAACAGGGTTCTGGCCCATTTATGTCCTAAACCTATTTCACGAATGATAATCACCAAAAGTGCCAGGGCGACGATGGTTGATGCAAGTCCCCTGACGCTGGAATAATTGTGCATTCCCGCGCTGAATTCTCCTATAAGCGAACTGACAATATCCAGAAAAATCGTCGCATATAGGATATTTTTTGCAGCGACTATTGAATTCGGTTTATGGAAAAGCGGTCCTTCGGGATTCATATTATTTGTATTTATACACAAATATGGGGTTATTTAACCCGTATTCATCAGGCAGTTATTAATACACGACAAGAGTGGGATAGAGGTCCTGATTTTTTAAACAGCCACTCTGAAATTACTTATTTGATTTTAGTAAAAAATGCAAATGTCATTTTCGATTTTGGCGTCCTATCGCAATAGATATAGCGTTTCCCACACCCCAAAAGCAATATTTGATAATGGTTTTCCACCGACTACGGCGCGTTTGCACAAACCACTTGACTGCAGAATGATAGACGCAGAGATCAATTAGGAACCGCCTGATTCAAGATAGTTTTGTTTCATCGGTTCACCAAATACGAATCACCATGAAACAGATTTTTATTTTAACCCTGATAGCTACCAGCCTCAGCAGTTGTTTTCAACAGTATTACAAAACAAATACGACTGCGAAAATTTTCGTTTCGAACTTTGACCAGCAGCACATTCAAAATAAAGTGGTCATCGTGCATACACCCGCTGATGCTTTTATGCTGAAGAATGCAAAACTGGATAATGAGAATTTGACTGGCGACAAAGAACCAGTGAATCCCAAATACGACAAGTATATGAATCCGAATGCGAATGCTGCGAACCGGTACCCAAAGAAAGAAAAAGATATCGCGCTTTCAGAAGTGCATGTTTATACCAACAGTTCATTTGAAGGAAGCCAACCCGTCAATCTTTCGATGAACCAGATTTATCGCATGGATGTATATGACAAAGACGTTGCAGCTACCAGGGGCGCCAGGGCTTTAAGCATTGTTGGCATCGCTGCACCGGTTGTTGCCGGCGTTGTACTTGTGGGTATTGCTGCCTCTGAGGCCGCAGATAACCTGAAAAATATACCCCTGAATATTAATTTTAATTAAACCCCTGTAAAAGCCTCCCAGCCTTAGATTATGAAAAAGAAAGCCGCCGATTTCTATCGGCGGCTCGTTTATTATATGGTACGAATATTATTCGTGGATTGCCTTCTTCACAGATGCAATAGCTGCGTCTATGTGCATGTAAGCTCTGTCCTGAAGACCCTGTGCGAAACGGTTATCTTCATCCTGCCCAACATCCTGTCGTGCTTTTTTCAGATAGTCAACAGACGCATGCAAACGACCATTGTGTTCATTATGTTCGTCAACCGCCGGATGGTCTGCGAGATTTTTTCCATCGTCAATAGACGCTTTTTTTATTTCGTTGATGGCTGCATCAATATGATGTACCGCTTCTACTTCGTCGTTTGTCTGTGCCCAGTTACCAGGACGATGTTCAATCATCCAGCGTGCGGCGCGCAGGTCCGACAATGCATGCAGATAATAGGGATGTTCACCCCGAGGTCTTTCTACATTTACAGTTGGTTTACAGGCTGTGCCTGCAAAGAATATAACTGCAATACCGGCAATTAAAGTAAGACGCATAAAATTTGAATTTTTAGTTGTTTAGTTTTCGTGTAAAAGAGCACGATACGATCTATATTAACTCTGATATCATTGAAAAATTGCTGTAAAAACATCCCAATAACAACCTGTTAACGGCTGCATTTTACATTGCTTAACAAGCTGTTATCCGAATCTGGCACCATTTTCCTTCTGCATGTAATAAGCCTGTTATTTAAACTTTTAAATCGTAACAAGGTTTAATCTGAACTCAAAAAAAACGTTATGAAAAAATTATTTCTATTAACATTTTCTGCTCTTGTCATTTTCTCTGTACAAACAAAAGCACAGTTTTCCAAAGGCACAATCATGCTGGGCACAACAATCGGAAGCACCGGTTACAGTTCTGCGAATAGCGATTACGGCTATGATGTTGGGACATTAAAAAACACCGGCACGAATACTTTTACTTTTAGTGTGGGACCACAGGTCGGCGTTTTTCTTTCTCCACATTTTGTGTTGGGAGCTACCCCGGCTTTCAGCATCAGTAATTCTCATGTAACCAGCACAACTACGAATACAAACAGCACGAGTTCGGGCAGTACAACCAGCACTACAACCATGACGGTTACACTCGGACCATTTTTGCGCTATTATCTGGCTGCACTTTCAGCAAATAATTGGTTATACGGACAGATAAACGGAGCGGTAGGTACCGGAAGCGGAACCAGTTCAGGTTCCAGTTATAATACTACGTCTACTGCGAGTACCAATGGGAAGGTTTCGGATATTCTTACCTGGAACGCCGGGGCGAGTATCGGGTTCACCCATTTCTTTTACAAGCGTATAGGCATGGACGTTGCATTGGGTTATAGTTATAATCATGTACATAACTACGACATAAATAACAGCTATACAACCAATACAACTTCAGGAAAGATCACTTCTAATCCCAACAATTATACACTGAACACGGCAACCAACGGTGTTACACTCGGCGTTGGCTTTCATTGGTTTCTCCGGGGTTGAAAATACCATTTGAAAATAACCAGGTGAGAGAAGAAAATGGCAGGAACGATAAAGGAAGGCAGCCAGCCGTAAGGAAAATGCAGGATCGCCACATTGGGCTGATCGAATGCAAATCGCTGGAACGATGAGGGAGCAGATAATATGGCGTGATAAACAATATAAAGAAGAAGCCCAAGGCAAATGATGTTCCAAATCAAAACGATATCCCGGCTGAGCAGTTTTTTTCTGAATCCATAATAATAAATGATCGGAGCGCTGAGGCCTGATAGGATATCATAATTGCCCCCGGCAAATGTCATCAGTTTTGGTACCTGTCCGCCCAGGAATAAAAGATAGAGTGTTATTTCCACGGGAATTCTTACTGTATGCAAAAGCACTAGTAATCCGGTATCCAGTTTGCTGATATAATGTCTTCCCATGGAAGACAGAAATAACAATATGATCAGCAACATAGGTGGTACGGCGAAAAAAATAAATCTCGACGGAACGGTGTTTGTTATCTCGTAGAATCCTGATATGGATAGTAAGGCCTGAATGGCCAGCCAGATTGAAATAACTACTATCAAAGCCCCCGAACGCGTATTTGCTTTGGTAAAGATCAGTACCGTCAACGCAACGGTAAGGATGAAAAAAACACAGGTAAATAACGCGAGATTATACATTTCACTACTTAAGTTAATTGATTTAGGTCAATTGAAGCCTTCAGAAAGCCAGATTTTGACGAAGCCATTTACCACTGATCCCGAATGATATAAAACATAACGAAATGTTAATACGAAAAGTTTCTTAGTTGGGGGCCGTTTTTTATGTTTCAGCAGTAAAAACACATACTTTAACGGGTGCTGTTATAGATTATTTAAATTATTTTCTCCATGCAACATCCACTGATACTTAAACGCTTGTGTTGATATACTCTTCGTGTATACATTGGATGTACAATCAAAAACTATTATCCAACTCAAAAAACGATTATGTATGAAAACAAGATTAGCGGGTCTCATTAGCCTGTTTGCACTTGTAGCCCAAATGCACGCGTTTGCCGGTAAAAGCCCTGCAACCATCAATGAGAAATTAATTAAAGCCTTTCAAACTGCGTTTCCCATGGCAGAAAAGGTTGACTGGACTGAAAATGGGGGTCACTATTTTGTTCATTTTAGAGAAAACACCGTTATCTCAGAAATTGAGTATGACCATGACGGAAATTTTATTGAATCTGAAAGGTATTATACCGACATCAGTCTGATACCCATTCATCTCGCCTGGGAACTCCATAAAAAATTCCCCGACAAAACAGTGTTCGGCATAACAGAAACGAATACTGAAGCTGAAACAGATTACTATGTAAAACTGGAGGACAGTAAAGGATGGATAACTATCAAAGGCACGGCAGATGGAGCATGCCAGGTGATTGAGAGGTATAATAAGCAATCTTAAAAGGTTGACGGTTGACGGATGACGGTTGACGGTTGATCGACGACGGTCATCGGTCAACCGTCATCAATTAACATGAGGTGCTACTTCTTTAAATAGTAT
This sequence comes from uncultured Bacteroidota bacterium, assembly GCA_963757315.1. GTDB lineage: Bacteria > Bacteroidota > Bacteroidia > Chitinophagales > Chitinophagaceae > Puia. The sequence continues at coordinate 256,809 of CAVWRD010000011.1, forward strand.
AAAGTCCTTCCAGCGAATCTTTATTAAGAATTTTATTCAGCTTGGAACACAAAACCTTGAAGTCATCCGGTTTTGTCATATACCATCTCGCGCCCAGCTGTTGGGTTCTGGATATATCGTTTTGATTCTTTGACGTGGTGAAAATAATAATCGGAATATCCTTGTATTCGCTTTTATTTTTTAAAAAAGCGAGGCAATCAAAGCCATTCATCACCGGCATATTCAAATCCATAAAAATATAATCTGGTGGTGGTGGTAATTCCAGTTGATCAAAAGCTTCCTGGCAATTGGAAGCCAGTTCGCAAAGCAGGTCGGGTTGTACTACCTGAACGGCATCCCGGAAAAAAAGCTGGTCATCAGGATCGTCGTCAATTAAAATAATCCTATGTGCTTGGTCCATCAGAGCTGGTTATAGTGGCCTATCGGGCGGGTAATCCTCAAATAAAGATGGAAAGTACATAGAAAATACCGATCCTGTTCCTGAATTTCCGGAGGCAGAAATAAATCCTTTGTGATTGCGCATGATTTTCTTGCAAATGGCCAGACCAATACCTGTTCCTGCATATTCATGTCTTTTATGTAATCTTTGGAAAAGCTCAAAAATCTGACTTTCGTAAGTCTGGTCAAAGCCGATACCATTATCGTGAACACTGATTTTCCAATAACGGCTCCCGGAATTCACTCCCTCAAATGAGAGCTCACTGCCGTTCAGTTCTTCAGCAAAAATTTCGATTATGCACTGAATTTCCGGCCGGCTGTATTTTATGGCGTTTCCGATCAGGTTGGTAAAAAGCTGGTTCACCTGTAACGGGATGCAGGTTAACGTTGGTAAAGGCTGGCTTTCAAAAATGATATTTTTTTGTTCTAATACCTCTGTGAAATCTGCTTTCACTTCATTCAAAATAATATTCAGGTCTGCCGGTTCAAATACAGCACTGATATTGCTGGATTGGGAATAAGAAAGAAAGGCATCGATCAGATTTTGCATTCTTGATGTGGCTGAAATAATTCTGTGGAAATAATCCTTCGACAAATCGGACAAACTGGCCTGATCCAGATCTTCAATTCGTTTAGAAAATGCAATGATTTTTCTAAGAGGCTCCTGTAGATCATGACTCGCGATATAATTGAAGGAAGCCAGTTCAGCATTGCTCTGCTCCAGTTCAGAAACGGTCTGTTTCAACACCATATTTGCATAATTCAGGGACTGTGTTCTTTCGTTTACACTTTTTTCGAGTTCCTGCATAAAATGTTTCTGTTCCTGAATATCTGTACTGGAGCCAATCCACATCTGGATGATATTCTGATTGTCTTTCTGTGGAATGGCCCGGCTGAGTTGCCAGCGGTATTCTCCATTTATATTTCTGAAACGATGTTCGATGATAAATTCCTTTCCCGTTTTTAGTGAAGCTGCCCATTTTTTAATATTGAGATCACGATCTTCCGGATGTACAATGTTTATCAGCCAGCCACTATTTGCAATCTCTTTGTATTCGAGGCCAGTATAATCATATACTGCCTGGTTAAAATAATTCAGGCTCCCGTTTTTGTCTGCCGTCCATATCATCTGGGGCATTGCATTCGCCAGCAGCCTGAATTTTGCTTCACTTTCTTTTAGTTCTTCCAGTGCAACTTTTTGCGGAGTAACTTCTACCACGGTGCCATACATTCTTAATATATTTCTGGAATCGTCGCTGAAAATTTTGCCGTACACATTGATCCAGTGTATGGACTGATCCGCCCATCGGATGCGCGCTTCATAATTTAAGAAGCCGGTTTTATAAGAATCCATTATCGCATTGTCCCTGATCAATTTGTCTTCCGGAAGAAACCTGTTGATCAGGTCCTGATGAGAGACTTCGGATGCATTGTGATACCCGAAAATTTCAACCAATCTTTCGGAACTTATAAAGTGCTCATTTTGCAAATCCCAGTCGAAGGTTCCCATGCGTGCGGCTTCTATGCCTAGTCTTGACCTGCTTTCCAATTCCTGCAGACGGGTTCTGGCAAGGACCTGTTCAGACACATCATAACAAAATACCAGCACGCCTTCTGTTTCACCGGCATTGTTTTTCAGCGGCTGGCAAATAATATTGATGAAAATATTTGTCACCGAATTTCCACGTCTTACCGGCAACGGCATTTCTTTTCCTACAAAAGGATTTCCTGTTTTATAAACCGAATCCAATATTTCGAAATAACTCTGACCGGTTGCTGACGGAAAAGCTTCTCTTACCGGAAGATTAACTGGGTTCCTTCCCCCGATCAATTCCTGGAAAGACTGATTCAGAAATTCAAATACGTGGTCAGGACCTTTTAAAATGGCAAGCATTGCGGGTGCCTGCTGAAAGAAATTGTGAATGATGGCCTGTTCTCCCTCTGCCTGTTTTCTCAATCTTGTTTCACTGCGTAGCCTGAAAAAGGTTCCTGTTATCAGCAGTATAGCGATAAAAGAAAAAATCATGGAAAACAGGGGGATCAGAAAAGCAGTTCTGTCTTTTTCCTGAATTTTCGCCAATAGCATATCATCCTGGGCATGCCGCATCTCGATAAATAAAAATTGTATCCTGTTCATGATAGCCTGTCCTTCCGAGGAAAAATTAGACAGGTCGCCTTTTGTTTTTTCGGCTCTGAGATGTTCATTCTGAAGATTGTTGAGCCATTTTCTGATTAAAGCACTGAGCTTGAGAATTTCGGCATGCTGGTTTTTATCTTCACGTACCAGTGAATCTAATTTATTTAAGAGCTGATAGGCTATCAAGGAATCTTTTTCCAAATGATTTGCGAACACGAGATTGCCGGCACGAATTGAATCCTGTTCTTTTTTTTCGGCTGCTCTCAAAAGAGTGAGTGCTTCTCCCAGTTTAAACCTGACCAGGTTGGCGTGTGCCACAAGACTGGAAGCCTGATTACGTTTTTTGATTTGCTGATAAGAGACGAAGGATGCAAATCCGAGAAAAAGAACGACAATTAAAAAAAGGAAGTCCGAAAATGCTTTTCCGTTTCTCATCTTTTCACTCTTCTTCATACACCAAATTAAGAATTAAAATTAAGCAGGTTAAATTTTACAAACTTTAAAAATGAATATCTTTCAGGATAAACAAGGAATTCATGATTCGTATAGGATTGATCCGTGAAACGAAGGTTCCCGCTGATAACAGGGTGGCGCTTATTCCATCACAATGCAAATGGCTGCAGAAAAATTTTGGCGAATTGAAGATCTATGCCCAGCCTTCAGCGATACGCTGTTATACGGATAAAGAATATGAAATGGCGGGAGTTACCATTACTGAAGACATGAGTGAATGTGATTATTTGTTTGGCATCAAGGAAGTACGGGGAGATCAGCTTATTGAGGGTAAGAAATACCTGTTGTTCTCCCATACAAAAAAAATGCAACCCTATAACCGGGATTTATTCCGCAGGATACTGGAGAAGAAAATCACGTTGATCGATTATGAATGTATGGAACATGAAGACGGGCAGCGGATTCTTGGATTTGGTTTTTTTGCAGGTGTTGTAGGCGCTCATAACGGTATGATGGCCTATGGCAATCGCACCGGGAAATACCTGCTGCCGAGGGTTTACAAACAGCCGAGTTTCCGTCAGCTTATTCATGGATATTTTGGAATCAAACTTCCAAATTTAAAAGTCGTTATTACCGGGTCGGGCAGGGTAGCACACGGCTTGCTTGAAGTAATGAACCTGATGGGAATCATAGAAATTGAACCGGATGAATATTTGTCAAGGAATTTTTCTTATCCCGTTTTTACCCAGTTAAAGGGTTCATTGCTGTACCGGCATAAAAAAAATAAAACTTACCAGCGTGATGAATTTCATCAGGATCCTGCTTCTTATGAATGTCTTTTCAAACCCTATACTGAACAATCAGATTTATTGCTGAATGGAATTTACTGGGAACCCAGGATGCCCAGATTGTTTGATTGGGAAGATCTTTTGTCGCCAAATTTCCGGATACAAACCATCGCTGATATTACCGATGATAAGGATGGATCCATTCCCTGTAATCTCGGCGACGGCACAATGGAAAATCCGGTTTACGGAGTGAATAAAAAAACCCGTGAACGTACGGCTGCACATATGGAAGGCTGCATCGACATCATGGCCGTGGGGAATCTTCCCAACGAACTTCCACGGGATGCGTCCCGATATTTTGGCGAGCAATTAATTAAGTATATTCTGGAGGATCTTTTTAGTGAAGGGTCAGAAGTTATTGAGAGAGCCACAATAGTGAAGAGTGGTGAGTTAACAGTGAAATACAAGTATCTGAGTGAGTATGGGAGTATGGGAGTATGAAAGAAAGTATGGGAGTATGGGAGTATGGGAGTATGGGAGTATGGGAGTATGAAAGTGTGGGATCACTTTTAACTTCTATAAATAATACTCCTTCATTAGACTTTCATATTCAACTGAATTTTTTCCTTCTGTATTTTTGATAGTCAGTTCATCTGCTATTTCAGTTTCAGGTTTTTGATACCCAAATAAAAAGATAGTTCGAAATGGTGAATGATGGGGTGTTTGCCTTAGTATTAATTTTTCCTGAAGGAAAAATCCATTTGCTGTAGCCAGTTTTTCAAAATAATCAGTACGATGATAGGGAAGGAGTACACTGAAGGCTCCGTCTGTATTTAGATTATCACGAACAATCTTTATAAGGTCCTCCAGTGTAAATGAAACATCATGTTTGGATCTGTTTTTTTTATTATCCGGCGATTGAAGATCTGAATCGAAAAACGGGGGATTGCAAATGATGAAATCATATTTGTTTTTACATACAACATATCGGGCGTCTCCTTCTACGATATGTATGCGAGCGGTCCAGGGACTTTCATCAATATTTTCCGTAGCCTGAAGAAAAGATTCCGAATCCAATTCAACACCATCAATATTTGCTAAAGAATTTTGCGCGAGCATTAAAGAGAGTAGTCCTGTGCCACTGCCAATGTCTAAAATATTTTCGGCGTTTTTTATTTTCAAACTACTCCATGCACCAAATATGCATGAGTCGGTACAAACTTTCATGGCGGACCGGCCTTGATGAATAGTAAATTGTTTAAACCTGAAATAGGAGTTGGGCATATTCAAATATTACCACCCGGCCCGGGCTGTTACGGTGGCGGATAAAGGCGAAAAGGATGAATCCAGAAATTTAAAGTATCCCGTCATGGCAATCATCGCCGCATTGTCGGTGCAGTATTCCATTTTAGGAATAAATGTTTTCCATCCCAGCGATTTCCCATTTTCCTCAAATGATTTTCTCAAGCCCTTATTCGCGGCCACGCCGCCTGCAAGACAGATATTTTTTATGCCGGTCTGAATGGTAGCTTTTTTTAATTTATTGAGCAGGATGGATACAATCCTCGACTGAATGGATGCGCATATGTCTGCGAGGTTTTTCTCTATGAAATCAGGGTCCTTCGCTTTTTCATCTCTTATAAAATATAATATAGCAGTTTTGAGTCCGCTGAAACTAAAATCAAGTCCGGGGATCTGGGGTTCAGGAAATTTAAATCTTTGTTCATTTCCTTCAGCAGCATATCGATCAATGAGAGGTCCACCCGGATAAGGCAGGCCCAGTATCTTGGCGGTTTTATCAAAAGCCTCACCTGCCGCATCATCTGTTGTTTCTCCGATCACTTCCATTTTGAAGGGGGATTCACAAATCACAATCTGAGTATGACCTCCACTCACAGTTAAACACAAAAAAGGAAATAACGGCACGGCCTTTGGATTTTCCTTTTCTATGATTAAATTGGCGATTACGTGCGCCTGCATATGATGAACAGCGATGAGCGGTAAATTCCGAGACAAAGAAATTGACTTCGCAACCTGTGCGCCCACCAGCAGTGACCCGATAAGGCCAGGTGCCTGCGTAAAGGCAATGGCATTAATTTCTTCCAATAAAATATTTGCTTTAATAAGAGACTGATCGATAACAGGAATGATATTCTGAATATGTGCACGACTGGCCAATTCAGGAACAACACCACCATAACGACTGTGGATTTCCTGGCTCGCGATAATATTCGACAAAATCACGCCATCCCGGCAGACAGATGCCGCCGTTTCATCGCAAGAAGATTCTATTCCTAAAATAGTAACGGACAAATCCTTGATTTAAGATGCGAAGATAATTCAGAAGCAATTATTAATTTGTTGGGCGTGTAGAAAGAGTAGTTAATTGGTGGACCGTATCGCAACAACAGGATCGAGGCGCGCTGCGATTACAGCCGGTATGATACCTGCAACTATACCAACAAAAAGACAAATGCCTACGGCAAGGCCGATGATGTCCATTGGTACGTTGACCTTAAAACTGAACATGGTGGAGAATACGCCAGCGAGGATAAAGACCGCAATCATTCCAAATAATCCGCCGATAATACATAGAAATGAAGATTCAAGCAGGAACTCGGAAATGATTGTTCCCCGTTTGGCACCCAGGGCTTTTTTAAGTCCGATCTGTGCCGTGCGTTCGCGAACTGTAACAAACATAATATTGGCAACACCAAACATCCCTACGATCAGTGAGAGTGCAGCAATCGCCCAACCGCCAATATTGATATTTGAAAAGATAGTATCCATGAATTTGCTGAAAGATTCAATATCATTGAGTGAATAATCGTCATCCTGACCAGGTGACAATTTATGGATCGAACGCATTGCACCCTCCAATTCATCCTTGAGCGCGGGAATGCTTACATTTTCTCTCCCTTCAACGATAATTTTCGGTTGTGCATCCTCGTCACGTATAATTTGTTTCAGGAATTTATAGGGCATAATAATGCAATCATCATACTGCCACATATCCAACATACTTTGGCCTTGTTTTTCAATTACTCCGATCACAACAGCTGGTTTGCCTCCTTTTAATCGTACTGTTTTACCAATAGCAAAATCAGGATTCCCGAATATTTTTTCTGCTATGTTGTACCCGATCACAAGTGAATTTGCCCCCTGATCGAAATCAGTTTGTTGTAAGTATCGACCGTACCCGACATTAAAATGTTCTATTTTGGCAAAATCTTCAGTCACCCCATAATAATTGGTGCCATTCAGCATATCATTACCATATTCAAAAACCGACTGGTCCTGCGTCATGTAGGTTGCATTCTGAATAATGGGCACCCGGTCTTTTAATTGTTTTAATTCCTCATATTTAGGAGTGGGCCGTTTGTAATATCGCCACCAGGGGTAATTATTATCATTGCGGTATTCCCATTTATCAATAAAAACGGTGTTTGTACCCAGGGTTTTAATATCATTCTGAACGGCAGTTTTCATGCTGCTGATGGTAGCCAGCACACTGATGATGCAGAAAATTCCGAAAGTGATTCCGAGCAGTGATAAAAAAGTGCGCAGCTTATTGGAACGGAATTCCTGGAGTGCCATTTTCAGGCTTGTAAAAATGATATTTAGGTAGCGTGACAAATATTTCTTTTGAGGATCTAAAGATCGTAATAAATCGTCGATTTTCACTGCCGTTTATCCCGAATCCCTCCTTTATTGCCGGAATTTCCGCTTTGCTTCCAATTTAGAAAAACTTAACCCTCCAGAGTCTGCTGAATGTTTTACCTGCCGCCGTTTTTTCTATGCCTTCCTTATGTTCCAACTGCTGATCAGTATTGACGCTGTCGGCAATTCCGCACCAGGGTTCGATACAAATGAAATCGGCATCTTTAGCCGACCAGATACCCAGAAAAGGAAACTCGCCCATTTGAAATAATAAACCGTGGGGTGTTTTGTTTGACTTTAATGATATTTCGGAGGAGGTTGGATATTTAAAAACAAGGGCGTCCTGATAAAATAAGGATCTCTTCAAATTGAGCCGGTCTGAATCCTCCAATACCGGCAAAGAATTGGGTTGAATGAGGCCGTCTGAAGAAATTGGCCAGCGTGAGAGGTTTTCTGCTTCTTCAAACTTCAGAAAATAATCGTCAAAATTCGTTCCCTCTGATATAGGTAACCGAAAAGCCGGGTGGCCACCAACGGAAAACAAAAGCATTTCAGAACCTGTATTTTTTACAGAATATTCCGTACTCAGCTCATCACCCTGAAGCTGGTAGCATATGCGAAATTCAAAATCGAATGGATAATTTTTCCTGGTCTCCGCGTTGCTGCTTAACAAAAGAATTAATTCTTTTGGACTCTGTTTTTCCAATTGGAATTCCATATCCCTGGCAAACCCGTGACGGGGCAACTGGTAGGATATGCCCTTGTAGAAATAGGTATTGTTTTTCAAACTGCCTACAATGGGAAATAATACGGGAGACCGTTTTGCCCAAAACGCAGGATTTCCATTCCATAGATATTCTATATCAAAAACCTTATTTAAAATGGTTTGGAGTTCGGCTCCTTTTGAAGAAACTTCCACTTTCAGAATTTCATTCTCCAGGATAAACATGTTAAAATATTTGTGGTAAAAAAATAGTGTTGACAAAGTTAATGTCTACGGGCTCCCGGTGAAAACAATTATCTTGCATTCCGATGAAAACTCTTCCCTGCATTCTATCAACGGTGCTCATTTGTTGTATGATTTCCTGCAGCAAGCCCGTCGCGCCTGAATATCTTGGTTTCCGTGATTTCTCGGTTGATAATTTCAGTATGGACTCGGCATTGTTGCATACGGAGCTTGCTTTTTATAATCCCAATACATTTGTAATGGAACTTAAAAGGGGAGACGTGAATGTTTACCTGGATGATAAACTGGCAAATCATTATGTGTTGGATTCAACGATCAATATTCCCAAAAAAGATACGTTTTATGTTCCGTTGAATCTGCGGGTTAGTCCGAAGTTATTAATCTCCAGCGCCATTAACATGTTCATGAATAACAATAAAATTAAAGTGCGAATGGTGGGAACAATACGGGTGAAGAGAGGTGGTGTTGGTTTTACAGTTCCGATTGATTATGAAACCATGCAACAGATCAGATAAAAGTGTGAGAGTGTGAGAGTGTGAGAGTGTGAGAGTGAAAAAGGTTTCATGCAGACTCTCACACTCTCACACCCTCACACTTGTTTTAGGATTTTAATGTTAGAAGTATCGCCGCGATCTTTTCTTCTGTATCAGACTTCTTCTTTTTCTCAAGATCAACAACTTCCTGTTTTGCGTTTTTTATAAAACGTTCGTTGGTTAATTTCTTATTCAGTGTATCCAGAAATTCCTGATAATAGACCAGCTCTTTCTCCAGTTGTTCTTTTCCTTTTGATTCGTCTACATGTTTAGGACTTTCAAATCCCAATTGATAGGAGAGAAAAGGAATTGTCGTTATCCCTGAATCACCCGAAACAGTTCCTTCATGATGCTCTATTTTTACAACATTAAGTTGTTTTCTGATGATGGAATAAATACTTTCATTTTCTCCAAAGATCTCCGTGGGTATTAATAATCGCGAAATGGATTCACTGTTTTTCAGTTGCTGTTGCTGACGAAATTCGCGACCAAGAGTCAGGAACAAACAAAGTCTCTCACCTGTTTCCAATATGTTTTTCTTAATTGAGTCTGCAGGAGAAAATTGTTTTATGCAAAGATCATCGCTCTCATCGCGATCACGAAGTATATGATATATTTCTTCTGTAATAAAAGGCATGAATGGATGCAGATGTTGCAGCAACTGTTCAAAATAAAAAATTGTTTTTTCATAAACACCTTCATCCAGAGGTTGTTCATAACCCGGTTTTACCCATTCCAGATACCAGCTGCAGAAATCATCCCAGATCAACGAGTAAATTAATTTTAACGCCTCACTGATTTTGAAATCTGCGAATAATTTATTGATATCTGCTTCAGCCTGATTGAGACGACTTTCAAACCAGTCGATGGCGAATGTTCCCGGATCAGAAGCTGAAGTGAGCGAATTACCCTTGGTCAACTTATTCCCCCAGATCTTCACGAGTTTGAGTGCATTCCAGAGTTTGTTGTTGAAATTTCGGCCCTGTTCGAGTCCCGCTTCATCAAAAAGCAGATCGTTGCCGGCGGGTGCGGAAATCATGATACCAAAACGCACAGCATCTGCGCCGTATTTATCTATCAGTTGAAGAAGGTCGGGTGAATTACCAAGACTCTTACTCATTTTTCTTCCCTGTTTATCTCTAACCATTCCGGTGAAATAAACATCCGGGAAAGGAATTTCATGCTCAAATTCGAAACCTGCCATAATCATTCGGGCGACCCAGAAAAAAATAATATCCTGTCCTGTCACTAAAACCGATGCAGGATAATAATAATTTAAATCAGCATTTTTCGGGTTGGTGATCCCATGAAATACTTCTATGGGCCAGAGCCAGGATGAAAACCAGGTATCGAGTACATCCTGATCCTGCACCAGTTCGTCGTGAACGGCTAGTAGTCCGTATTTATCCTGATAAGCTTCCAGCGCGAGCGATTCATTCTCGGCAACCACATAATTTCCTTTTGTATCATACCAGGCGGGAATGCGCTGACCCCACCATAGCTGCCTCGATATACACCAATCCTTCACGTTTTCAAGCCAGTATTTATAGGTGGCCAGAAATTTTTCTCCCGGATGAATTTTAATCTTTCCGGATATAACCGCTTCAAGAGCCGGCACCGCAAGTGGTTTCATTTTCACAAACCACTGGGTCGATATTCTTGGTTCTACAACTGCCTGACTGCGCTGGGAGAAACCCAAACGAGTGGAGTAAGGTTCTTCTTTCAGGATAAGGCCCTCTTCTCTCAGTTTTTCCACTACTTTTTTTCTCGCTTCAAAACGATCCAAACCGACAAATACCTGGGCTGCGTCAGAGAGAGTGCCATCTTCATTAAGCGTGTCAACTATGGGCAGTCCGAATTTCAAACCGAGATTATAATCGTTGATATCGTGAGCGGGGGTAACTTTCAGCGCTCCCGTTCCAAAACTCATATCGATATAGGTATCGGTAATAAGGGGCACTTTTCTGTTCACCAAAGGAACTATAATCTGTTTGCCCAAAAGTCTTTTATATTTCGGGTCGTCGGGATGAACACAAACCCCCGTATCACCCATGATGGTCTCCGGCCTTTGAGTAGCAATCACGATATATTCATCACTGTCGGCTACTGCATATTTGATATAATACAGAATTCCTTCCACATCCCTGTATTCAACTTCTTCGTCGCTGAGGGCCGTTCTTGCAGCGGGATCCCAGTGAATCATACGGGCGCCGCGGTAAATAAGTTTTTTTTCATAAAGCTCCACGAATACTTTCATCACTGCTTTATAGTAGTGATCATCCATCGTGAAATTGGTCCTGTTCCAGTCAACGCTGCAACCCAGTTTTGCAATCTGGTCATAAATAATCGACCCATATTTTTCTTTCCATTCAAATGCGTATTCTAAAAAGGCTTCTCTGGAGAGGCTGCTCTTGTTTATACCTTTTTCTTTTAACATTGCGACCACCCTTGCTTCCGTTGCGATGGAAGCGTGATCACTACCAGGAACCCAACAGGCATTATACCCATTCATTCTTGCACGTCGAACCAGGATATCCTGCACCGTTTCATTAAGGGTATGTCCCATATGCAGAACACCTGTTACATTGGGGGGAGGGATAACAACGGTAAAAGGAGTGCGTTTGTCGGGATAGCTGTTGAAATATTTTTTTGCTATCCAATGGCTATACCATTTGGATTCTGTAACTGCAGGGTCATAATGTTTGGTGAGTTCCATCCGGCGACATCCGTTTTTTGGACTGCAAAGTTAATCAATCATGCAGAAGGATGGAAAGGAGTGAGTTCAAAAAAAAAGTCTCCATTGATTAATGGAAACTTTTTTCGTGAGAGAAAATGAATTCACCCCCACTTATCTGTGTAAAAGAGGTTTTGAAATCAATTTCAAGGGATGTGATCAGCTACTATGCGAACCAATACAAATAAGAAAGCAGCATCACCAGGCCAAGAAAACCAAAAGCAAACAATGCTGTTTTTGCATTTTCTCCCAAATGAATCGAATGCATTATTTTTTTCATAAATGAAAATGTTTAAAGTGAAACCATGTTAAAAAACATTTGTTTCAAGGGGTACATCAAATCAACGAGGGTCGGTGTTTTCTTACGATTTGGGTAGGATGCCAGGGAGAAAAAATACGGTTGGCGACCGTAGACAAACAAATATATATCGTTTTTTTGTCAGATGCTAGTGTTTTAGCAGATTTTTTGTGTTTTGTTCAGACCTTGAATTCTGATGGTTAACGGATCAATTTCAATAGTTAACGGGAATTTGCGCATTTTAATATTCAACCTCCTCAAAATAAAAAACTCCGGGGATACCGGAGTTATCGTACAGGGTCTTTTAGGGTTTAAGGGAAATGGTTCTCATTTACCAGATTAATAACCCTGCCTGCGGTAGGCAGGCACTAACTTTAAACACCTAAGCAAGTGTAAAGACGTAGGAAAACAACATGATGGCGCAGAAATACAACACGGCAATTACGGCTGCCAGGGTTGCCTGCTCTCCAACGTGACCAATGTGAAGGTGTTTCATTTAATGGAATTTAAAGGTTATACAATAAAGGACGGACATAAGCATTTTTAAAGGGTGCGAAATAAATAGTTTTTTTCTGGTAACTGAAGGGTGATTATTCCTAACTTTATTAGCAAACTGTTCTCTGGATTTTGGCCACCATGTACGCAATCGTAGATATAGAAACGACAGGTAGTTACGCTGCTAATAACGGCATCACTGAATTAGCTATTGTGCTGCACGATGGAAATAAGATCGTGGACAGGTATGAAACCCTGATAAACCCTGAAACGCCCATTCCGCGCTACATTCAGGTCCTTACAGGAATCCATCCGGGCATGTTAACAGACGCTCCGGTTTTTTCCGACGTTGCGTTCAGGATTTATGAACTACTCAAAGATGCCATTTTTGTAGCCCATCACGTCAATTTCGACTATTCGTTTGTAAAACATCAGCTGGAGCAATGCGGATTTGAGCTGAATACCAGAAAACTCTGTACGGTCAGGCTTAGCAGGAAGGTTTTTCCAGGTCTTCGGGGATATAGTCTTGGCAAACTCTGTGAGGATCTGGAGATCCCCATTTTTAACAGGCATCGGGCGGGCGGTGATGCGGATGCAACCGCAGTCCTTTTCGAGAAAATATTAAGGAACGACAATACAGGAGCGGTAGCCCGGATGTTACATGGAAAAAGCAGAGAGCAATACCTGCCACCAAACCTGCCCTCGGAACAAATCGCTTCTTTGCCATATACTCCCGGAGTATATTACTTCCACGACCAGAAAGGCAAAGTAATTTATGTGGGAAAAGCTAAAAATCTGAAAAACCGTGTTTGCAGTCATTTTTCAAATAACAGTTCCGGTCTTCGGAAACAGGAATTTCTGCGGAACATCCACTCCGTAAGCTGGCAGGATTGTGGTACAGAACTAATGGCCTTCCTCCTGGAATGTGTAGAAATCAGGCGTTTTTGGCCTGCTTATAATAGCAGTCTGAAGAGGTTTGAACAGACTTACGGTCTTTATGACTTTGAAGATCAGTCTGGCTACCGCCGATTAACCATTGAAAAGAAAAAACAGAATCTGCCGGCGTATTATAGTTTTAACAGCCTTGCCGAGGGTTGGCAGATTTTAAACAAGATGGTCAAACAATTTGAGCTTTGTCCGAAGTTGTGTTTCATTCAGAAAGGAAATGAAAAGTGTATTGGGTTGATTGATAAAAGCTGCAAAGGTGCCTGTGATCATCTGGAGAGCGCAGGTGATTATAATGAAAGGTTGAAAATTGCATTGGATTCGCTACAGGATATGCTGCCTACTTTTATGATCAGGGACAGGGGCAGGGATTCATCGGAAGAAAGTTGTATCCTGATTGAAAACGGCCGATTTTATGGAATGGGTTGGCTGGACAGGAATCTACAAATTCAGGATCTCGAAACCTTGAAAGAGCAACTGACTATATATCCTGAAAACGATTACATGCGGGGACTGGTTTATTCCTTTGCCGAGAAATGTCCTGGAAAGTGTGAGAGTGTGAGAGTGTGAGAGTGTGAGAGTAAGTATAAAAGTGTAAGAGTATAGGAGTATAAGGGGAGTGTGAGAATTTTTAACTTGTTATGAATTACAACTAGACACAATTACTTAATTGCATTATACTCTCACACCCTCACACTCTCACATTCTCACACTTGATTTCACGATATCAATGAATTCCGTACGCGGAATCATGCGGGCACCCAGAGATTCAAGATGTGCCGTGTAAACCTGACAATCGATCAGCTGTATACCCTCAGATTTCAATTGCTGAACGAAACTGATAAATGCATATTTGCTCGCATTACTGCACCGGCTGAACATACTTTCTCCAAAAAACATTTTACCGATGCGCAGTCCATATAAACCTCCAACCAATTCACCATTCAGTCTTACTTCAGCACTTACGGCATAACCCGCGAAATGCAGGTCGTTATAAGCATTCCTCATTTCCTCTGTGATCCACGTGCCATCCTGTCCGCGGCGGGAAATCGCTTTACACTGACTGATTACCGAATTGAAATCCGTGTTCACGGAAAAATCGAAAGACTGCTTTTTTAACAGTTGTTTCATGCTGGCACTTATTTTTAGTTCCGATGGGAATAAAACAAACCGTGGGTCTGGTGACCACCAAAGAATATATTTATTTTCATACCATGGAAAAATTCCATTGCGATAAGCATGTAACAATCTTTCTCTGGAGAGATCGCCCCCTACTGCAAGGAGTCCGTCTTCATCAGCCATTTCCACGGGTGGAAAACGAATTTCTTCATCCAGTACAATAAGCGACATGTATTATTTACAAATTGATGAGGAGGAAACTTTAATTATTGATTATGAATTAAGCCTTACGTGTTTAGCGTTGTGCGTTCAGCGTTCAGCTCAATTCAGGAATTGGAAAGAACTTCAATTGTGGCACCAATACCGCGATCCGTTATTGCATCGCATAAGGGTTTTAATGCATCATAAGAACCCTGTTTCACGGCATATTTTCCCTGGGTGTGTATAATCATGGCGCACTGTTCTGCCTGTTCTGTAGAATGATGACAAATTTCAATGAGTGTTTGTATTACCCATTCAAAACTGTTTACCTCATCATTCCAAACCACAAGACTATAGGGTGCTTCTGTATCGGTTAGGATGTCGGTATCAAAAGCCTGTTCTTCAAAAGCCCCGGGTTTATTTAACTGCGTTGCCATAAGTTAAAATTAAAACAATGATTCCTTTATGCAAAGCGTAATGGTATAAGCTTTATTTAAAATGTCGTGGATCATTTTCCAAAACGTCCCTGTTAATACACAAATTTCCCGGCATTTGCCCCAATAAAGGCGGATTCAGTTGGCCCGAGCTTTGAAGAGATTGATTATCTGATCATTAAAAATAAAATTATATGAAAACCGTATTATTTTCTTTTATTATGGCTACGACCGTGACATTGATTTCCTGCGGCAGCAACAGCAGCAATCAGAGTCAGGATTCTGTTGATAGCGCGAAAACAGTAAACAAAGAAGTGAAAGCTGTTCAGCCCGACGCTTCGAATTTTGCGATAGCAGCCGCCGATGGAGGTATGACGGAAGTAGAACTGGGGAAGATTGCCCAGGAAAATGCTTCCAGTCCCCGGGTTAAGGCTTTTGGTGAAATGATGGTAAAAGATCACACGGAAGCAAATAATAATTTAAAAGGAATTGCTTCGTCTTTGAATATCGCTTTACCGGATTCTGTCAGCGATGCTTCTAAAAAAGAAATCGAACATATGAAAATGAAAAAAGGAAAGGATTTCGACAAAGCATATGTAAGTATGATGGTTGATGACCACAAAAAAGATATCGCGGAATTTCGCAAATGCGCCGACAATTGTTCTGACTCGACCATAAAAGCCTTTGCAGGCAATACGTTACCGGTATTGGAGAAACATCTGGATTCCATTCAGGCGATTGCAGGTAAGGAAATAAAATAACGTTCAACGTTCGCTATTTTTGCGTTCAAACGAATTAAAAAATGGCGTTAACAAGAAGGCAAATACATATCAAGGACAATAACGATACGGGATTCGGTGGTAACCCCGACAATTATGGCGGCCGGTTTGTAAACAGGGACGGAAGTTTTAATGTAAGAAAAGAAGGTATTCCGTTCATCCGGAGGTTTAGCTTATTTCATAAAATGCTAAACCTTCCTCCCTGGAAGTTTTTCGGCACGTTGTTCGTTTTCTACCTGATTGTAAATTTTATTTTTGCCTGCATATATTTCGTCATTGGAAAATCCCAGTTTCAGGGCGTCCAGTCTGTCACCCAGTTTGAGTCTTTTAAAGAAATGTTTTTTTTTAGTACGGAAACATTTACAACAGTGGGTTATGGGCGTGTAAACCCGACAGGTGATGCGTCTAATTCAGTTGCGGCCATTGAGTCCATGCTGGGATTTTTATCTTTTGCTGTTGCCACCGGTCTTTTATACGGGCGTTTTTCGAAACCTAAGGCATTTCTTTTTTTCAGCAAAAATGCACTCGTCAGTCCTTATAAGGATATCAAAGCTTTTATGTTCCGGTTCGCAACTTATAAGGATAATCACACGCTTACCAATGTCGACATCAAAGTGAATGCAGCTATGCTGGTCGAAGAACATGGAAAAATGGTTTATAAATTTTATGATCTCGATCTGGAAAGAAGTCATGTGGAATCACTGCCGATGAACTGGACAGTGGTTCATCCTTTAAATTCTGAAAGTCCTTTGTTTGAATATAGCAATGAGGACATGAAAAAAGCTGACCTGGAAATATATGTATCGGTCCGGGCGTTTGATGATGTTTATTCCAATATTGTTCAGCAAAGAACCTCTTACACCTATCACGAAATTTTATTTGACAGAAAATTTGTGCAAATGTATCGTGAAAGCGATGATGGTAAAACAACGATTGTCGAGTTAAACCGCCTGGATGAGCATAAGGAGATCATTTTGAAAATCTAATCTGAATTCGGGCAGAAAGAAATGCAAAAATTGATGAAGAAATCCGGCAGCCTGTTTATATTGTTTTCAATTTTCGCTTCTGTCACGCTTGGCCAGCAGTACCAGGATGATCACGATACCAGTTATTATAAAACATATCGCTCGATGCTGACGGCGCGTGGTTTTCTCTCAAGAAAATACAACGTGATGA
The DNA here is from genome assembly GCA_963757315.1 of uncultured Bacteroidota bacterium. Classification (GTDB taxonomy): domain Bacteria; phylum Bacteroidota; class Bacteroidia; order Chitinophagales; family Chitinophagaceae; genus Puia. The sequence goes on from CAVWRD010000011.1 coordinate 273,966, forward strand.
GTTTTAATCCTCCTGAGCCGGTGACACCTTTTCAATACCGGGCAACCACTTCTTTAAATATTGGTATCGGGGCAACTTATCATGCATTCACGTTGAATATTGGGATTGGAGTGAGCAAATTTAATCCTAACAAAGAAAAAGGAGATACCAAATACCTGGATCTTCAAGGTCATTTTTACGCCAGGAAATGGAACATCGATTTACTGGGAGAATTCTATAAAGGTTATTATTTAACGCCGCAGGGGATGGCTGCACCTATGGGTCAGGAATATTATATCAGACCGGACCTGGGACTGAGCCTGATTGGTTTCGACTTTTACCGGGCGCTGAACGACCAGAAGTTTTCATATCAGGCGGGACTATTACAAAACGAATGGCAGCGAAAATCAGCCGGATCTATTTTAGTAGGCGGTGAAATTTATTATGGGGCTATTTACGGGGACAGCAGTCTGGCGCCAGCTTCAATAGATCCGAAAGCGGCAGCGCTGGACATTAACAAATATCATTTCTTTAGTTTCGGACCGGGCATCGGGTACGCTTATACGTTAGTAATCAAAGAACATTTTTTCATTCTCGCGTCGGCGACTATTGATCTGGCATTCCGGTATTCGACAGAGATTTCGTCTGGCCTGAATACAAAGGCCGAGTTTTTTGGATTCAGACCCAACTATAACTTACATGCAGGTGCCGGATACAATGGAAATAAATGGAGCCTGAGCGTTCTTTGGGTAGATACGGAACTTTTTATGAGAGGCGAGAGTTCCGGATATCATTATACTGTCGCTGTCGGCAATTATCGTCTTATTTATGCCAGGCGTTTCAATCTGAGCGGGAAAACAAAGGAAATTCTGAAGCCAATTCCTGCAATAATCGGACAATAATTAGCAAGTGTGAGAGTGTGAGAGTGTGAGAGTGTGAGGAAGATTTTCACTCTCACACTCTCACACTCTCACATTCTCACACTAATTCAGCGTAGCTCGATACCGGTTCGCAAGTACAGATGAGGTTTCTGTCCCCGTAAGTATTGTTCACTCTTCCGATAGAGGGCCAGAATTTATTGGCTCTCGTATAAGGCAAGGGAAATCCAGCTTGTTCGCGGCCGTAAGGGTGTGTCCATTCGTCGGCAGTAATTACAAATTGTGTATGCGGTGCGTTTTTTAACGGGTTGTCAGTTTTGTCGGATTTTCCTTTTATAATGTCCTGGATCTCCTGGTATATAGAAATCATGGCATCGCAAAAACGATCCAGCTCAGCCTTGTCTTCACTTTCTGTAGGCTCAATCATGATCGTACCAGGCACCGGGAAACTCAGGGTGGGGGCGTGGAAACCATAATCCATCAATCTTTTTGCTACATCTTCTGCCTCAACGCCGGCCTGAGATTTAAAGGGTCTCAGATCTACTATAAATTCATGGGCACATGTGTTATTCGGACCTGTATATAAAATGGGATAATAGGACTCCAATCTTGCTTTCATATAGTTGGCATTCAGGATAGCATAAGCGGTTGCCTGTCTGATGCCGGGGGTGCCGAGCATTTTAATGTATGCATAACTGATCAGAAGGATACTGGCTGATCCATAACGGGCAGCACTAACCGCACCCGAACCAGTTTTATCAGGGTTAGTCCAGTGACGGGGAAGATGATGTTTCAATTTCTCATTCACGCAAATCGGACCCATGCCCGGACCACCACCACCGTGCGGAATAGCAAAGGTTTTATGCAGGTTCAGATGGCAAACATCTGCACCAATAAAACCGGGACTCGTTAACCCAACCTGCGCATTCATATTAGCGCCATCCATGTAAACCAGTCCGCCATTTTCGTGAATTATCTGACAGATCTCTTTAATGCCTTCTTCAAACACGCCGTGAGTGGATGGATAGGTAACCATTAACCCGGCCAGCTCGTTTTTATACTGGACTGCTTTTGATTTCAGGTCTTCCACATCAATATGTCCGTCTTCATCACTTTTCACTACTATTACTTTCATTCCAGCCATCACTGCACTGGCAGGATTCGTTCCGTGGGCAGATATCGGGATCAGCATTACCTGGCGGTGTTCCTGACCCTGAGCGGCATGATAGGAGCGGATAGCAAGTAGACCCGCGTACTCGCCCTGCGCGCCACTGTTGGGCTGCAGAGAAGTGGCGGTAAAGCCGGTTATATTACTAAGCCAGGATTCCAGTTCATTAATCATTCTTCGATAACCTTTCCATTGAAACGGAGGCGCAAAGGGATGAATTTTACTGAACTCCGGCCAGCTTACTGGAATCAATTCACTCGCGGCATTGAGCTTCATCGTGCAGGATCCGAGTGGAATCATGGATGTGTTCAGTGAAAGGTCTTTGTTTTCAAGACTCTTCAAATAACGCATCATTTCGGTTTCACTGTGATGTGTATTGAAAACGGGATGAGTTAAATAATGCGAACTTCGTTTAAGGGTTGCCGGTATGAATTCATCGTACTCATCGTAGTCAAACAGAACAGCTATTTCATCCTGTTCACTGTAGTTTGCAAACACGGATACAATTTCCAGAATATCCCGCTGGGTAGTGCTTTCGCCGATAGAAATAGTCAGGCTTTGTTTTTCCTCATAAGAAAAATTGAGGTTCATGCCTTCAGCTATAAAGCGGATTTTTTCTGAATCATCCACTTTTACGTGAATCGTATCGAAGAAAAATTCGTGGGTAATTTCAAAGCCCAGGTCCTTTAGCCCGTCAGAAAGTGCATGGGAGAGAATGCTGATCCGACTGGCAATATCTTTCAGACCGCGAGACCCATGGTATACGGCGTACATAGCAGCCATATTGGCAAGCAGGGCCTGCGCCGTACAAATATTTGAAGTTGCTTTTTCTCTTTTGATATGCTGTTCCCTGGTTTGAAGAGCCATTCTCAATGCACGGTTATTTTGGGCATCCACACTTATTCCGATGATTCTGCCGGGGATAGCTCTTTTGAATTCCTCCCTGGCTGTGAAAAAAGCGGCGTGTGGTCCACCAAAACCAATGGGAACTCCGAAACGTTGTGCGGAACCAACTGCCACATCAGCTCCCAATTCCCCAGGAGGTGTAAGTAGAGTAAGGGCCAGTAAATCTGTTGCCATTACCACGAAGCCGCCTGCAGCCTGTACATTTTTTATAAAGTTTCTGTAATCAGGAATATTACCTTCTGCATTCGGATACTGAACGATCGCACCAAAATAAGTTTCATCCGGTTTGGCGCTGAGGTAGTCACCGGTTACTATTTCTATATGAAGGGGTTCGGCGCGGGTAACCAGTATATCGCGGGTTTGCTTATAGATAGCTTTATCTACAAAAAACTTCGGTACAGTTACATGGTCATGGTCACGGTTCTTTTGATTGAAGAACATGATCATCGCTTCGGCAGCAGCAGTGCCTTCATCCAATAACGATGCATTAGCTAGCGGAAGACCAGTCAGATCGCTTACAACGGTTTGAAAATTCAGAAGACTTTCCAAACGACCCTGGGAAATTTCTGCCTGGTAGGGAGTGTACTGGGTGTACCATCCGGGATTTTCAAAAACATTTCGAAGGATGACATTAGGTGTTATGGTATCAAAATAACCCTGTCCGATATAATTCTTAAAAACCAGATTTTCTGCAGCTATTTCACGGATGTGTGTGATGTATTCTGCTTCACTTACGGGCTCAGTTACCACCAGTGATTTGGGATTCCGAATACTTGCAGGGATTGCTTTGTCAATTAATTCTTCCAGTGTTTTTACTCCGATGCTTCCCAGCATCTGACTGGTTTCTGAATCATTGGAACCGATATGCCTGCGGGCAAATTCATTTCTCTGCTTCTCGAATAAATTCATATAAGGGATGTGAGGATCAAAAGATTTGCAAAGGTAATATGAAACGGGCAATTTATGAACTAGTAACCGTTGACGGATAACGGATGACCGTTGACCGATGACCGATAGCCGTTGACCTTAGATCCAGAACGTGCGGGAACGGTTTATCGTGGATCGCAGGTCGATTATCGATATACGGTTAACGATCTACGTAAATTGCGGTATGACGGGTCAATCAAAAGTTAATCTGCAGAATTTTGAGAAGATTTCAGGGGAGCACCAGAAACAGTATAAAAATTTTCTGGCGAAGGCGGATAAAAAAAAGGTGTTAAAAGAACTTCCGGAATTACACGAACAGGCGTTTGAACAGATTGATTGTTTGCAGTGCGCCCATTGCTGTAAACGATATTCTCCCAGGTTTAAGCAACCGGATATTAAGAGAATCTCGAAAGTTCTTCAGATTAAGGAATCAGTTCTTATCGAAAAATATCTACGGATGGATGAAGAAGGTGATTATGTTACCCAATCACTACCATGTCCCTTTCTTGGCAACGACAACCGGTGCTCTATATATGAAGACAGGCCCTCCGATTGTAAAAGATTTCCCTATACTGATGAAGACATTATCCTAAAGAGGCCCAAGCTCACCATGATCAACAGTAGTTTTTGTCCGATCGTGGTTAGCGTGATGGAAGGTCTCCTTGAGAAAATTAAATGACTCCCTCGATCGCTTCTTCATAGGCTGCCTGCAACCCTCGTTCAATTCCATCTCCCTGCCATTCGGTTACTCCCGGAATGGAGGTTGATTTCAAAATTTCATCTTTCGTTTTACCAGCTTTTATCTGACTGTTCACAAAAGCGAGAAGATTTCGCAGATAATCCTGCATGGCTTTAATATCTGCTTTGTTTCCGGTAACTTTTTCGGGGTCAAAAGCATGACCGAATACAAAAAGAGTATCGTTGTCAAATTCCTGCTGGATCTTATCGAGCACTACGATCCAGTTTTTGATGGAAGCACCTGCGCTGCGATCGATAAAGGCCCAGCGCCGGTTAAATACCAGGTCTCCCAAATGAGCAATATTGGCGTGCGGGAAATAGATAATACTGTCACCATTCGTGTGAGCGGGACCGTAATAGTAAGTTTTTATATTTTCCTTCATTTTTTTGTATTCCCAGGTATCACCATATGTAATATCGGGGTAAAGCTGAACGGATTCTTTATTCTGCTCTTTGGCGACTTTCTGTTGATTTATCAAAGAGTTGTTGTGAGCGGCGACATGGTTTACAATTCCTTTGAATGAAATATTTCCCGAAGTATGATCCCCATGATGGTGGGTATTTATAAGTATTTCAAAAGGTTTACCGGGATCTTTTTGCAGGGCATCGATCAGGTGTTTCGATTGTTCAGGAAATTCGGCATCTACAACAGCAATATTTTTTTTTGAAATATAATAAGCGATCGTTCCTCCCTTTTCGGTAAAAATGCCGACGTCATTACGAAGCAATTTCATTTTATAAGGGTTGTCCTGTAAAAACAGGGTCAGCCAGTCTTTGCGAATGAGCGGAATCGCTCCAAATCCAAGGCCGGCATTCCTGACGAATGATCTGCGATGCATAAAATAAAATTTATTAAAGTTATTGAAGTTCTAGTATTCCATTTTCCGAAGGGAAGGTGCCTTAAACCAGGTGACAACAACAACCATCAGTGTCATGCACCCTCCAAATACAACAGAGGGAACCACGCCAAGAATTTTAGCCATGATACCACTCTCAAACTGTCCCAGTTCATTACTGGAATTTATAAACATGGAATTGACACTCAGTACGCGGCCACGCATCTGGTCCGGCGTTTTCAACTGCATGATGGTTCCCCTTGTAACCACACTGATCCCGTCCATTATACCACTGAGAAATAACACACCAAAAGAAAGCCAGAATAATTTTGAAATCCCAAACACAATGATGCAGGTACCGAATCCGGCAACAGCATAGAGAAGTTTTTTCCCTTGTTTTCTTTTGACCGGGAATAGTGTAAGCATGATTACTATCAAAACCGATCCCATGTCGGCGGCGCCATTCAGAAAACCAAATCCCCGTGCACCAACTTTCAGAATATCACGCGCATAAACGGGCACGAGTGCCACGGCACCTCCAAATAGTACGGCAAAAAGATCCAATGAAACGGCAGCCAGCAATTCTTTTGTACGAAATACAAAAGACAGCCCCTCTTTTACGCTCTCCCAGGTTTTCTTTTCACCCCGTTCATTTAAGGAAGCTTTGGGTTTTAAGAAAGTAAGCGTAACAAATGAAATTATCAGCAGAATGACAACAACGATCATAGTGCCCGTATTACCGAGGCCCGCAATCAGGAATCCTCCGATGGCGTGACCTGAAATGGAAGCAGATAAAAAAGCACTTGTATTCCAGGTAATTGCATTTTGCAACATGCTTTTAGGAACTACCTGTGCGAGCATGACACTGAAAACCGGACCTGTAAAGGATCTTACGATCCCCGTTCCAAAAAAAATCAAATAAATACATAACGCGATCACATGGGGATGCAGATTTGATGAGCCGGCCGGAGTGGTTAGAACCAGTATAAGTACGGCGCCTAATCCGTATAGTACTACGCCTCTTAAAATAAGTTTGCGTTTTTCACTGAGATCTATGACGTGACCGGCATATAGAGCCAGAGAAACTGCAGGGATAAATTCTGAGAGCCCCAGGATTCCTATAGCGAGTGGTGCATTGGTCAGGTTGTATATCCACCAGCCAACCAGCGTACCCATCATTCTCAGTCCCATAATAAATATAAAACGACCAATCACCAGACTTCTGAATTCAGGTATCCGCATGGCATCAAAAGGAGAGGGGCGGGGATGATCCGTTGTCATGGATTTCAAAGTTATTATAACAGATCAGGGAAGTGTAAAATAGTGCTGGCCGGGTCCGTAATCTTTTTCAAGTGCATCGAGTATGGTTTTAAAATGTTTTTCATTACCAAGGAAGTCTGCATTGGTTGCATCTATAAATAAAGTTTTGATGCCATGTTGCTTAATATAACTGGTGTAGGTTTCCTGAAGCCTGAACAGGTAATCGTCCGGAATGGATTGTTCATAGGAACGATTTCTTTTACGAATATTTTTCTGAAGCTGTTGAACGGGGCTATGCAGATAAATAAGGAGGTCAGGCTGGACAAGCTGCTGGTAGATTATATCGAATAGTTTCTGATAAAGATGAAATTCTTCATCAGGCAAATTTACTTTTGCAAAAAGCAGACATTTTGAAAAGATATAATCTGAAATAGTGACCCGCTGAAAAAGATCTTTGGTATGAACCAGTTCTTTTAATTGTTTATATCGTTCCGCCATAAAAAAGAGCTCCAGCGGGAAAGCGTATTGTTTCGGATTTTCGTAAAATTTGGGAAGAAAAGGGTTTTCAGCAAATGCTTCCAGAATCAGACGGGAATTAAAATGGCGTGCCAGCAAATGTGCAAGTGTGGTTTTTCCTGCACCGATATTTCCCTCCACAGCAATAAAATGATAATTCATGAACTGTAAATATCATGAATCCTCTGCTGTTAAATACAGCTCATTTTATTTTTTTTACCCCCAATTCATCCTTACATTCCAACAGAAGCTGGTGAACGGATTTATGAAGAACGGGATGAATATATCCGGGAGAAATTTCATTCAGGGGCTCCAATACAAAACGCCTTTCTGCAATTCTCGGATGCGGAATACTCAGTCCTGGTTCTTCCAGGACGAGGTCATTAAAAAACAGGATGTCGATGTCGATTGTACGGGGTGCGTTTTTCGTCGTCCTTTTCCGACCTCCTTTTTCTTCAATTGATAACAATGCCCGTAATAATTCGTTAGGATTGAATCTGGTCTCCAGTAGCAATACCTGATTCAGAAAATCGGCCTGATCTTTAAAGCCCCAGGGAGCGGTTTCATATAATGACGAAACGAGTAGAAGCCGACCGCAAATATGTTCTATATTTGCCCGCGCCTGCTTCATATGAAGGAATCTGTCGCCCTCGTTACCACCCGTCAACAGATAGGCTTTGTTCATGGATGAAAAGTTTAATCCAGTTCAAATATCTTTAATTTTAAAATCATCAAAACAGAAAGCGCATGCGCAGCTTTTTTAAAATATTCTTTGCGAGTCTGCTCGCCCTGGTTGTTTTTGTAATTATTGTTTTCTTTTTCGGCATTGGATTTATAAGTGGCCTTGCCGGCAGTCCCAAAGTAGTGATTGGTCCCAAAGCGGTACTGGTATTGGATCTGAATGAAAGTTTTGCCGAGAAAACAACCGACGATCCTCTGGCGGGTCTCAGCGATACGCGATATAATGTGCCTGGTGTTTTTGATGTCTTGAGGATGATCCGTTACGCGAAAAGCGACAGCGCCATCAAAGGGATCTATATCAAGGCGGGAGGCAACGATAATGGGTTGGCCACTACTGAGGAGATCCGAAATGCATTGATTGATTTTAAAAAGTCAGGAAAATTTATTATCGCTTTTGCAGACGTGATGCCCCTTAAAGCATATTACGGCGCCAGTATTGCTGATAAAATTTATTGTAATCCGAAGGGCGGTATAGAGTGGAAAGGATTTACAACAACGATGCCTTATTTGAAAGGAAGCCTGGATAAACTTGAAATCCAACCAGAAATATTTTATGCAGGAAAGTTTAAGAGTGCAACCGAGCCATTGCGGGCCGAAAAAATGTCGGATGCAAACCGTTTACAACTGAACGAACTTCTTGGAGATATATTCAATCATATTCTGGATCAGACTTCCAGAAGCCGTGAGCAGGACAGTTCTGTTTTAAGGCGTTGCGTGGATGAACAACTAATACAAACGGCTTCAGATGCAGTAAAATACAAGCTTGTTGATGGTCTGAAATACAATGATGAAGTATTGCAGGAAATAGCGGAAAAGATTAGAGTGTCCTCCATTAATTCGATCAATTTCGTGCCTTTGGGAAAATATTTTGAATCAGTTAAATCAAAATATAACGGAACGGGATCTGCACGTATCGCGATGATTTATGCGGAAGGTGATATCGTTGGCGGAAAAAACAGTCAGAAGGAAATAGGGCAGGATGCTTATCGTCAAATCATTCGTAAAGCAAGGCTGGATGACAATGTTAAGGCCATTGTGGTCCGTATAAATTCCGGAGGTGGGTCAGCACTCGTTAGTGAGAATCTTTGGAGAGAACTGACATTAGCCAAAGCTGAGAAACCTGTTGTACTCAGCTTTGGTGATGTTTCCGCATCCGGTGGATATTATTTGTCCTGTAACGCTGACAGCATATTTGCGGATCCCATGACAATTACCGGATCGATCGGGGTATTCAGTATGCTGTTTAACACACAAACTTTTTTCAAAAATAAACTTGGCGTCACGTTCGATGGGGTTCATACCGCTAAACAGCCTGATGCCATCAATATGTATGAACCTTTAACCGATATGCAGAAAAAATTTATTCAGAATGATGTCGACTCGATTTACCGCGACTTTACTTCAAGGGTAGCCGAAGGGAGGAACAGGAATATTACATATGTGGACAGCATTGGTCAGGGCCGGGTATGGAGTGGAGAGAAAGCGCTGCAACTTGGATTGATCGATCGGATTGGTGGCGTTCAGGACGCTCTTGACTGCGCCGCACGAATGGCTAAACTAACGTCTTATCGTTTACATGAATATCCCGAGCCGGAAAATTTTCTGGATCTTTTGCTGAACAACTATGCACAATCGATCAAAATGAAAACGATTAAAGCGGATCTCGGTGAACAGGGTGCAAACTGGTATAAAATGTTATCTGTATACAAATCCATGTCAGGTGTGCCACAGGCAAGAATTCCATTTGAAACAGATTTAATCCCTTAGACCGTAACAATAGTTTATGAGTCAGCCTTACAGTCAATTCCGGGCCATGATGGCCATTTCCAGGGCAAGCTTCCGGGCTATACTCCGTAGTCCTTCGGCAGTTGTATTTAGTCTGGGGTTCCCGTTGGTTTTCATTTTAGTTTTCGGTTTTATTGGCGGGGGCGGTACCTCTGTTACGATTGCTCTTAAGAATCCTGCAGACAGTTCAAACTATGTGATAAAAGCATTACAGGCGGGCATTGTAAAAATCCGGAAGAAGGATGACGCCAATAAATTGCTTACGGAAAAAGACAGCGGTTTTCTCAGGGATGAGCTCGTGAAAGGAAGAATTGCCGCAATCGTTTCTATTGATTCTTCTTTGTCGCCTGCAGGATTTACCCAGTATAAAATAATTACACAGACTTCTTCCGCTTCTGGTGATCAGTACCCGATTTTCCGGATGGCCATGGCACAAACGATACAATACATCGAAGACAGAAAAATTCCAGACCAGTTTAAGATTGTAAGTGTGCAGCAACTGCCGAATTTGCCCGGAAGGCAATACACCATGATTGATTTCATTTTACCTGGTATGCTGGGTTTTTCCCTATTGAGTGCGGCCGTTTTTGGCGTTGCGTTTGTGTTTTTCAATCTGAGACAAACACTGGTGTTAAAAAGATTTTTTGCCACGCCTATTAACCGCCGGAATATCGTTTTTGGTGAAGGCCTGAGCAGGATTTGTTTTCAGTTACTGACATCCATCATCATAATCCTGGTTGGACATTATTTCTTCCATTTTACGCTTGTAAATGGGGTGTTTACTTTTTTAGAAATGATGGTGCTTAGTTTTTTGGCCCTTGTTGTATTTATGGGATTTGGATTCATTATCAGCAGTGTTGCAAAAAATGAGAGTTCCATACCTCCTTTTGCAAATATTTTCACCTTGCCTCAGTTTTTGCTGGGTGGAACATTCTTTCAGACCACAGCCTTTCCGGTCTGGCTACAAAAATTTTGTGAGATTCTCCCGCTTAAACAATTAAATGATGCTATGAGAAATGTGGCATTTGAAGGTGCTTCATTAATGGACTGCAGTAAACAAATCGGTATCCTGATATTATGGGGCATTCTTATCTACGCCGTTGCGATTAAGACTTTTAAATGGGAATAGTAACTGATAAATCATCGCTTTGAAACTTATTCTAGGCAGCCTGATTATTTTTTCTCTGGTCATTCTTTTTTTATTTGCATTATTTCCTTCGGATATTTCGATAAGCCGCGTAGTGCAGATAAATAACCCGCAGGAGACTGTGCGTAAGAAAATTGTTGATCTGAGAGAATGGAAAACCTGGAATGAGATGCTCCTCACTCAGTTTTCGGGGATCAATCCCAACGATCAGCTTGATTCTGCATTTATGAAAAGGGGGAATGTTTCTGTGGAAATTTTAAGTGCAGAACAGGACACTATTCTTACCCGATGGAGGAATGGTCAAAGGAGTTTTACGGGCAATTATATTCTGACACGAATGAATGGCCAGACCGTTTTGGAATGGAGCCTTCATTTTCACATAAATTGGTATCCATGGGAAAAACTCGGAAGTATGTTCTATGACAAACAACTTGGAACTATGATGGAAAATTCATTGTTGAAATTAAAGAACGAACTGGAAGTTCACTAGACAAATACTCTCACATTCTCACACTCTCACACTCTCACACTTTCACCAGATCCGGTATCGATAAAATAAACCGGTAAATTTTATTGAGTTCTTCTTCGGTAATGCAATAGGGTGGCATGAGATAAACAGTATTGCCGAGCGGTCGGAGGTAAATACCCCTCCTGAGAGCCTGATTCAAAATTTCCCTGCCAATATTGTTCGTGTAATTATTTTTACCATCATCGAGTTCAAATGCCAGGATAGTTCCCATGAAACGAGGATTCAGAAAGAAGTTTCCATGAGATTTTGCCAGGCGATTTGATATGAATTGTTCATGACCCAATTGTATTTCTCTTATTTTATCGCGGCAGGTTTTTTTTTCTAACAGATCAAGACTTGCCAGCCCCGCTGCGCAAGCGAGTGGATTGGCTGTATAAGAATGGCCATGAAAAAAAGTTTTTGACCGGTCATTACTTAAGAATGCATCAAATATAATCTGCCGGCAAGCGGTGGCACCGAGGGCCAGGAATCCTCCCGTTAGTCCCTTGCTTAAACATATAATGTCAGGGTAGTTTGACAATAATTCGCTGGCAAAAAAAGAACCTGTTCTTCCAAAACCTGTGAGCACTTCATCAGCTATGCAAATTATTTCTTCAGACCGAACATAACTCAGGAGCTGATCCATATTTATTGCGTCATACATATTCATTCCACCGGCAGCCTGAAGAAGGGGTTCATAAATAAACGCGGCGATTTTTTCTTTTTTGGATTTAATGATAGATTTTATTTCTTCCAGATTATCTGCATTAGGTGTTTTGATAAAAACTACATCGAATAAAAAATCCTTAAACGCATTTGTGAAGATGCCACGGCCGCTTACGCTCATGGCGCCGAAAGTATCCCCATGATACGCATTTTCAAATGCCAGTATTGTATTTCGTCCGGCAATTCCTTTGTTGATCCAATATTGAATGGCCATTTTCAATGCGACTTCAACTGCTGTGGAACCATTATCAGAATAGAAGATTTTTGACTGATTCCCGGGAAGAATTGAGATCAGTCTTTCAGCCAGGCGTACTGCCGGTTCGTGGGTAAAATTTGTAAAAATTACATGTTCGAGATCCAGGGCCTGTTTGTATATTTTTTCTGCAATATATGGATTTGCATGACCATGAATATTTACCCACCAACTGCTTATGGCATCTATATATGAATTGCCGGTATCGTCAAAAAGCAGTGACCCGTTACCTTTTACAATGGGGATAGGGAGGTCCAGATTTTTATGCTGCGTATATGGATGCCAAATAACTTCTGCATCCCGAATGCCGAGAGAATTATTCATCATTCAAAGATAATGTTTGATTTCCTGGACATATAGTTGTAAGAGTTTGCCCTTAGTTCGAAATTATTCTAAATGGGACAGAAGCCTTACCGATAATAAATGATATTTTTAATTCGTTATAACCCTTAACCGCAACTCTGATCGTATGCCGACTTACGAAGCTGAACAGCACCGCTTGCTGTTTAAATTTATTCCCCAACGAACCGCCATTCTGTCAAAGGACCTCATTTTAATCATAATTATCAGCTTTATATCAGTTTCAGCCAGAAGTCAGAATTTTCCCGTTTCAGCCATTCCAGATTCATTGAAGGAAAATGCTGATATGGTAATTAGACTTGATGAACTATCCTACGAGATTAGTTCGGCAGGAATGGCAGTTTCCCGCGAACGCCATGTATACACCATACTAAATGAAAAAGGGGCGTATTATGCCAGGTACAAAACCCACTATAATAACAAATCTGTGATCATTAATAGTGTAAACGGTTATTTGTTTGATGCAAATGGAAAAGAACTCAGGCATTTTAAGAAAAAAGATATGGAAGATCATCCGGTGTTCGATGAATCTTTTGTAAATGATGAACGACTAAAGGTTGCAGAATTCAGTTTCAATACATATCCATACACTGTTGAATTTGACGAAGAGGATCAGATAACAGAACTGTTCCAGATCGGTGGCTGGTATCCTCAGGGAAATCTGAGGCATGCTGTTGAGAAATCTGTATACAGTATTTCCGCCCCTTCGGGATATTCTCTCAGATACAGAATGTTGAATTCTTCCTTACAACCTGTTTTATCTGAAAAGGGTAATGTGAAAACATTAACCTGGGAATTCAAAAATATGGTGGCATATGATGAAACACCTGTTTCCAATATTTTAAATTGTGTGCCTCACCTGATGATCGGTTTGAGTGATGTTGAAATGGGTGGTTACAAAGGGAACATGAGCACATGGACAGACTATGCAAAGTTTTATGGCAGTCTCCAAAAAGGCAGGGACATTCTACCGGAAGAAACAAAACAAAAGGTTCATGAACTGACAGACGGACTAACGGATAGGACGGCTAAAGTAGACGTGTTATATAGATACCTTCAACAGAACTCTCACTATGTTGGTATTCAACTAGGAATTGGCGGATGGCAAACATATGACGCAGCATATGTTTCCAAAAACAAATATGGCGACTGTAAAGCACTTTCAAATTTTATGGTATCGCTTTTAAAAGAAGCAGGTATTAAAGCCAATGTGGTCGTAATTAGGGGAGGTGAAGAACGGGTGGATTTCGTCACCGATTTTACGCATGACCCTTTCAATCATGTTATATGTTGTGTTCCTCTTGAAAAAGATACGATCTGGCTTGAATGCACCGATCAGTTTCTGCCGCCGGGTTACCTCAGCGATTTCACTTCAAACCGTTATGGGCTTCTAATTGAGGAAGACGGCGGGAAACTCGTGCATACACCATCTTATTTGCTCCCTGATAATACCCGGATAAGAAAAATAACTGCCGTTTTAGACCTGGATGGTAATTTAAATCTGGATAGCAGAACACTTTATAAAGCGGCCTGCCAGGATGATATAGAAAGTATGATACGTCACAATTCGAAAGAAGAGCAATTGAAGATTTTGAAATCCAGATACAATCTTCCAACTTATGATGTTTTGTCTTTCGAATATCAGGAAGACGATTCTAAACGACTACCAGTAATAAATGAGTCAATAGAAATATCTGTTAAAGACTACGCACAGGTGACCGGTAAAAGGATATTTATCAATCCAAATATTCTTTCCCGTTCTGGTACAAAACTAATCGAAGACAAAGACCGCAGACTCGATGTGGAATTAAAAGAGGAATATCATTATATAGATTCATGTCAGATATCCATTCCTGCCGGATATGAAATGGAGTCGAAAGCGACTGACTTTACATTGAAAAGCAAATATGGATCATATATGAACAAGATGACTGTGGCGGGGGATAAGATTATGTATTATAGAAGCCTGGAACAATATAGTGGCCGTTTTCCTGCAAAAGAATTTACAGAAGTCGTGAAATTTTATGATGATGTGTATGATGCCGATCATACCAAAATAGTTTTGGTGAAGAAAAATTAATATAAACCCGATCAACAAACATACACATGAGCAGTAAAAAATGTTCCCTGATTGCCTTATGGATGATTCTGGTCATTCAAAGTCTTTCAGCACAAGACAAGCCCGGTTATAAATTTGGAAAAATTACAGCTGAAGATTTTAAACTAACGGCAGAAAAATTTGATTCTGGTGCTAACGCGCTGATTATTTCAGATGTGGGAGTTGCCAAATTTGAAGGAAACGACAAAGCGAGTTTTACGCTTGTTTTTACACACTATATGCGGGTAAAAATCATAAACAAGAATGGATTTGAAATCGGAAGTCGTGAAATTTCTCTCTATCATAACGGTCAGGGAGACTACGAAAAGCTCTTTTCGGTAAAAGCATCCACTTTCAATCTTGAAAATGGTGTTATAACGGAGACAAAACTTGATGATAAATCAGTTTTTACGGAGAAGTATAATAATAATTATGATGATAAAAAGTTTACTATTCCAGCATTGAAAGAAGGATCCATCTTCGATTTGGAATATACCGTTAAATCGCCTTTTGCATACAGATTGATGCCCTGGTCATTTGAAGGTGAATACCCCAGGTTATGGAGTGAGTATATGGTTACTATTCCACCACCTTTACACTACGTGATGAGGATGCAGGGCGATGGTCACTTTGACGTGGACACGACCAAAGAAGTCAGTGTATTCTATTCGATTCGGGAAGGCAACGGTACTGAGGCTGATGATGTTTACAGTGTGACAGGAAATTCTGTTTTTCGCAGGTGGGTGAAAAAAAACGCTCCGTCTCTGCATGAGGAGCCATATACTACAACGATTGACAATCATTATTCTAAAGTAACTTTCCAGCTCTCCTATATTCAATGGGATAAGAGTTCTACCCCACACTACCAAAATTCAACCTGGAATACCTGTTCCAAATCACTCATGGAGGATGAAGAATTTGGCTTGGCACTGAACCATGATAACAATTGGATGTCCGACGAACTAAAAGAGGTCATGCAGGGAGCAAATACAGAAAATGAGAAAACCTATAAAATATTTGGTTATGTACGGGATAATTTTAAAGCAACCGGAAAGGATGGATATAATAAAAACGGATTGTATGTTCATAGTTCATTGAAAGATGTGTTCAGAAAGAAAGAAGGCAATGTTGCGGAAATAAATCTATTACTTACCGCCATGCTGAGAAAAGCAGAAATTAAGGCCGATCCCGTAATCCTCAGTACACGTGACCATGGCATTGCAGATCCCAGTTATCCTTTACTGGACGAGTATAATTATGTGATTTGTGTAGCCCGACCCAATAACGCATGGGTGACACTGGATGCAAGTGAACCTTACAACGCTTACGGACAATTACCGGTACAATGTTACAATGGTTTGGGACACATGATCAATGAACAAACGCCTTTGCCAGTTTACCTGGTTGCTGATTCTATGAAGGAGTCCGAATTGACTAACGTGATTATTATTAATGATGAGAAAGGTAAACCATCCGGAGGTTATACAGACATTCTGGGGAAAAGCGGATCGCTTGAAACCAGAATGGAAATCAACAATTCTTCTGAAAAAACATTTCAACAAAAAATTCAGAAGTCCTACGGATCAGATATTACCATCGAAAATTTTGGAATAGATTCCCTGAAGAAATGTGATTTCCCCCTGACCATTCACTATGATTTTGATCTGAAAAATCTATCATCAGGAGAAATTCTCTACTTTAATCCGATGCTTAATGAGGGTTATAAAAAGAACCCATTTAATTCAACAGAAAGACAATATCCTGTAGAAATGCCCTACAGAATAGATGAAACCTATATACTGACAATGGATATACCATTAGGCTATCAGGTTGATGAACTTCCAAAATCTGCCAGAGTAGCTTATAATGAAAATGAAGGTTCCTTCGAGTACCTGATTCAAAAAGGGGAAGATAATATTCAGATGCGTGTACATCTGAAACTAAATAAGGCTTTTTTCCCGGTGGATGAATATGCCACGCTTCGTGATTTTTTTGCCTATGTGGTAAAAAAGGAAAATGAACAGATCGTATTTAAGAAAAAATAACGGATAAGTCAGGAATTTTCTCTTCCCGGCTGGACGTGCAAACGGTGAAAAAAACGATGAATTGCAGGTGCGAGCATGAATCCTATATTGGTAATAAATATCACTCCGCTGAAAAGCGCGTAAAATGAGGAGAAAAGTTTTCCAATAGACGTATTAATATTTACAACAGGTCCCATGCCGCTCAAAATCATACTTGCATTATGTAATGAATCCAGCCATCCAATGCCTGCTGTATAGTGATATCCAAGTATACCGATCAGCAGACATGCGCACATAATAAGTATACCTAAAAAAAATGTTTTCATGATACGTTTCCTGAAAACATGGAAGGGGGCCAGCGGCTGATTTTTTGATTCCAGCATAATTAAAACTTTGGACTCAAAATTAGCAGATTAGCTACTTTAAACGGGAAGAATAATATTTATCAATTATATTGCAAACCTCATTGTTTGCATTTGAAATATTTTTTGGGATACGACCTCGGTTCATCTTCAGTAAAAGTCGCCTTACTTGACTCGGAAAGCGGCAAACCACTTGCATCTGCATTTTCGCCTGCTGTCGAAATGAAAATAGATTCTCCGGTACCAGGATTTGCTGAACAGGATCCGGAAAACTGGTGGTCTGAATTGCAACATGCAACCAAACTTCTACACGAAAAAATTCCCTTCCATAAAAATGAGATAGGAGCAATTGGTATTTCATATCAGATGCATGGCCTGGTTTGTATTGACAAAAACCATAAGGCACTTCGTCCTGCTATTATCTGGTGCGATAGCCGGGCGGTTGATTATGGATCGAAGGCTTTTGAAGAACTTGGAGAGCGTTTTTGTCTCGAACATTTTTTAAATTCTCCGGGTAATTTCACGGCTTCTAAATTGAAATGGGTAAAGGAAAATGAACCTGAGATTTATAAGAAAATTGTGCGTGTTCTACTGCCCGGTGATTTCATTGCGATGAAAATGACAGGCGAAGCTGTCACAACGATTCAGGGTTTGTCTGAGGGAATATTTTGGGATTATAAAGAAAACGGAATAGCCGGTTCGCTTCTGAAATATTATGGAATTGACGAAACATTACTTGCTCCTACGGTTCCTTGTTTTGGTGAGCAGGGAAGATTACAGGCAAGTGCGGCAGAACTTTTGGGCATATCCGCAGGCACCCCGGTTTGCTATAGGTCTGGTGACCAGCCAAACAATGCGTTTTCTCTTCAGGTGCTGGATCCAGGAGAGATTGCAACAACCGCGGGTACGTCCGGCGTTCTGTATGGAGTAAGCGATTTGCCCACGTATGACCCAAAGTCGCGGGTAAATCCTTTTGTTCATGTCAATCACACTGCAATAAAGCCAAGGTATGGAATACTGATGTGTCTGAATGGCACCGGGATATTGAACAGCTGGCTGCGGAGAGAATTTTTTCCTGGTGAATCATATGAAAGCATGAACAGGGGCGCATCCGAAACGCCCATTGGAGCCGATGGAATATTCTGCTACCCGTTTGGTAACGGAGCGGAAAGGATATTAGAAAACAGAAATCCCGGAGCTCATATAAAAGGACTTGATTTCAACCGTCATAATAAATATCATCTGGCAAGAGCTGCACAGGAAGGCATTGTGTTTTCTCTTCTTTATGGCGCAGAAATAATGCAGGATATGGGATTGCCTATTAATCGTGTACGTGCAGGTAATGCTAATATGTTTTTAAGCGGATTATTCTCGCAAACATTTGCAAATTGCAGTGGCTGTCCCGTGGATTTATACAATACAGACGGTGCAATCGGATCAGCCAGGGGTGCCGGATTTGGGGTGAAGTACTATGGAGAATTCAAGGAATGTTTTCGGGGCATGGAAGTTGTCAGACTTATAGAACCGGAAAAAAAGAATGAAATAAGGGTTAAAGAATTATATCAGGAATGGAAAAATGGGTTAACAGAGATTTTAAAAGATTAATTTCTGAAGAAATACAAAATGATAATAGACTATGAATATTATTAAAGGCGAGAAGGAATTTTTCCCGGGAGTCGGACAAATTAAATTTGAAGGACGTGGGTCAGACAATCCACTGGCTTTTAAATGGTACGATGAAAATAAAATTGTTGCTGGTAAAAAATTAAAAGACCATATAAAATTTGCAGTAGCCTACTGGCATAGCTTCTGTAATACAGGGGGTGATCCTTTCGGGCCGGGAACTAAACTATTCCCCTGGAATGTATCGCCGGATGCGGTTGCTGCTGCGAAGGACAAAATGGATGCGGCATTTGAATTCATCACCAAACTTGGCGTTCCCTATTATTGTTTTCACGATATAGACCTTATCGACGAAGGAAGTTCTGCAAAAGAATATGAAAAGAGGTTGAATACTATAGTCGATTACGCCAAACAAAAACAAGCTGCGAGTGGTGTTAAACTACTATGGGGAACAGCTAATGTGTTTTCTAATCCAAGGTACATGAACGGAGCTGCAACCAATCCGGATTTTTCAACACTGGCATACGCCGGCTTACAAATCAAGACTGCCATTGATGCAACGATCGCATTAAATGGAGAGAACTATGTTTTCTGGGGTGGAAGAGAAGGGTATATGTCTCTGTTGAATACGAACATGAAAAGAGAAATCGAGCACCTTGGTATTTTCCTCGGTAAAGCGCGTGACTATGCAAGGTCAAATGGATTTAAGGGAGTATTTTTTATAGAACCCAAACCATGTGAACCAACCAAACACCAGTATGACTATGATTGTGCAACTGTTATTGGCTTCTTAAAAGCTTTCGGACTCGATAAAGATTTCAAAATTAATATTGAAGTTAATCATGCAACGCTTGCCGGACACACCTTTCAGCACGAGTTGCAGGTAGCGGCAGATGCCGGCATGCTGGGCAGCATAGATGCAAATCGTGGAGATTCACAAAATGGCTGGGATACTGATCAATTCCCCATGAATCTTAATGAACTGATTGAATCCATGTTAATTATTATCGAGGCCGGGGGATTCGGTGGAGGAGGTGTAAACTTCGACGCGAAGACCAGAAGAAATTCGACGGACCCTGAAGACTTATTTCTGGCGCACATTGGTGGTATGGATACGTTTGCAAGAGCTCTTTTAATTGCAGACCAGATCCTCGCAGAGTCTGCTTATAAAAAATTCAGAAAAGACAGATATGCTTCATTTGATTCAGGCAAGGGTAAGGATTTCGAAGATGGAAAACTAGGTCTTGCAGATCTGCGCAACTATGCATTAGAAAATGGAGAACCCAAACAGATTAGCGGAAAACAGGAATGGCTTGAGAATATAGTCAATCAATACATTTAAGAAAGTATGGGAGTATGGGAGTATGGGAGTATGGGAGTGTGGGAGTATGGGAGTATGGGAGTGTGGGAGTCATTTTGTTGAACCGCCAAATGCAGCATCCATTTTTTGCTTGAATTCTTTATAGAGTTCTTTTTTTGGTTCGTCGGGCTTTAGTGGAATCAGTAAGGCTGCATAATTTTGATTTCGATCTACGTAGGCATAAAATCCGGTCATATTTAAACTTGTTATCGTATTTCCGTTTTCAACCCAGCAACCCAGTGCAGTTTTTAAACCGTCAGCTTCTTTGGGCATATACTTTACAGGAAGTTTGGCAAATTGTAAGGTTTCCATCTCTGCCACTGATTTCTCGCTCAGCACTGTCTTGCCCTCGAATGTACCTTTGTTCAGCAGCATAGATAGAAAATTGATAAAATCGTTTGCGGTAGTAACGGCGCCATCAGCAGCATTGCTCGTTACACCATTGTCGTTTGTGAAGCTGGTGCTGCGCATTTTACATGGACGAAGAATCTTATCCTGAACAATTCGATCGAATGTTTTTTTGGTCAGAACTTCCAACACCCGGGCTGCAATATCCGGTCCTATTTGGCTAAAATAAATTTCTGTGCCGGGGTTTGTTTCAATTTCTCTTTTGGATGCGAAG
Source organism: uncultured Bacteroidota bacterium (assembly GCA_963757315.1). GTDB lineage: Bacteria > Bacteroidota > Bacteroidia > Chitinophagales > Chitinophagaceae > Puia. The sequence continues at coordinate 294,783 of CAVWRD010000011.1, forward strand.
GAATTTACTTCAGTTTCCAAATCAGGATATTTTGATTTCTCCAGCAGTTTCAGCGGGCCTGGTGGATCAGCCCGAATGCCTGTTGTAAAACTCAGGCAGTTTCTGATAGTAATATATGTTTTCATGTATTTGGAGAAAATGGGCAGGTACTTACTTACTTTATCGTCGAGGGAAATTTTTCCTTCGTCAACGTAAGACATTATAGTGGCGGCCACCAGCCATTGACTGGTAAGTCCTGCTGGCACCTGAACTCTGCCGTTAAAATCACCAACTTCTTTTTCAAGTTCTTTTTTATATACAATCTTCCCATTCTTATATGCGAGGGCTATGATATTATTTCCAAACAGTTTTTGATTTGTTGTTAAAAAAGCGTCTGTTTCAGGAGAACTGGAGGGCACGGTTTTGGGAGACTGTGCCATAGGAGTCAGCCAGATTAACAGTAAAAAGCAGAGAGAGGTGAAGACCCGGCATATTAAAATGGGTTTATCTGACAGATTTTCAGGGATTTGGAAATGGTTTATCTTTTGAAACATCATCACGGATTTAAAATTATAAGCAATGAATTTAAACAACTTTACTATAAAAGCTTCTGAAGCACTCCAGCAGGCACAGCAACTCGCGTTTAATGCTCAAAATCCTACCATAGAAACGGAGCATCTTATGCAGGCGTTGCTGGAACAAAATGATTCTCCGGTAGAATATCTGCTGAAGAAAAATAATGTTACTATTCCGGTTCTGGAAACTAAGCTACAGGAGTTAATTGCTAAACTACCCAAGGTAAATGGTACAGATCCGGCGCAAGCTTTAAGCAGAGATGCAAATAATGTTGTTTTAAGAACAAATGGCGTCTTAAAACAATTTGGGGATGAATTTATTACACCCGAACATCTGGTGCTTGCTTTGATTCAGGGAAATGATGCTACTGCTAAATTATTGAAAAACGCGGGTCTTACGGAAAAAGGTCTCATCAGTGCAATTAAAGAGTTAAGAAAAGGAGAAACCGTTTCTTCCAATACACAGGAAACGCAATTCAATGCTTTGAATAAGTATGCAAAAAATCTGAATGAATTGGCGAGGCAGGGGAAATTAGATCCAGTTATCGGTCGTGATGAAGAAATTCGAAGGACACTGCATATTCTTTCACGCAGAACAAAAAATAATCCCATCCTTGTAGGGGAGCCCGGAGTCGGTAAGACTGCTATTGCAGAAGGCCTGGCACATCGAATTGTAAATGGCGATGTGCCGGAAAATCTGAAATCCAAAATAATTTATGCCCTTGATATGGGTCAGCTTATAGCCGGAGCAAAATATAAAGGGGAGTTCGAAGAAAGACTAAAATCGGTCGTTAAAGAAGTTGGCGGGAGTGATGGTGAAATAATTCTTTTTATAGATGAGATACACACGCTTGTTGGAGCAGGTGGTGGTGATGGTGCAATGGACGCGGCCAATATACTTAAGCCTGCTTTGTCCAGGGGAGAGCTTCGTGCCATTGGTGCAACGACACTTAATGAATACCAGAAATTTTTTGAAAAAGATAAAGCCCTGGAAAGACGTTTTCAGAAAATAATAATCAATGAGCCAAATGTGGAAGACGCTATATCAATATTACGTGGTTTGAAAGACCGTTATGAAACTCACCATCATGTCAGAATTAAAGATGAAGCGATTATCGCAGCGGTTGAATTATCGCATAGGTATATTACGGATCGCTTCCTGCCTGACAAAGCCATCGATCTTGTTGACGAAAGCGCTGCCAAACTGAGACTTGAAATGAATTCGATGCCTGAAGAGCTTGATCAACTACAGAGGCAGATCCGCCAGTTAGAAATAGAAAGAGAAGCCATAAAACGGGAAAATGATGACGAGAAATTGCGGCAGTTGAGTATTGAGATTGGCAATTTGAGTGTTAATCGGGATACATTAATGTCAAAGTGGAGACAGGAAAAAGAACTCGTTGAAAAAGTTCAAAATGCAAAAGCTGAAATCGAGATTTTAAAACAGGCAGCAGAGAAAGCAGAAAGGGAAGGAGATTATGGAAAAGTGGCAGAGATCAGATATGGTAGAATTAAAGACGAAGAAAAAATAATTGATGAATTTTCTGTTCAACTAAGAAACAGCTCTGAAAAACGCCTGTTAAAGGAAGAGGTGGATTCAGAAGATATTGCCGAAGCGATAGCAAAAGCCACTGGTATTCCGGTTTCACGAATGCTTCAAAGTGAACGGGAAAAATTGTTAAACCTTGATACCGAGTTACATAAAAGAGTTGTTGGTCAGGATGAAGCAATCTCAGCTGTTGCAGATGCAATTCGCCGAAGCAGGGCAGGATTACAGGATCCGAAACGTCCAATAGGTTCGTTTATATTTTTAGGAACAACTGGTGTTGGAAAAACAGAGCTTGCAAAGGCCCTTGCCGAATACCTTTTTGATGACGAAGGGATGATGACAAGAATAGATATGAGTGAATATCAGGAAAAGCATTCGGTGAGCCGTTTAATCGGTGCGCCTCCGGGATATGTCGGTTATGACGAAGGTGGTCAGTTAACGGAAGCAGTTCGTCGTAAGCCATATAGCGTTGTATTGCTGGATGAAATTGAAAAAGCACATCCTGATACCTTTAATATTTTACTTCAGGTTTTGGATGATGGAAGATTGACTGACAATAAAGGAAGGGTCGTAAATTTTAAAAACACGATCATAATAATGACCAGTAATATGGGCAGTCATATTATACAGGCGAATTTTGAAAACGTATCGGAGGTAAATAAAGAGGAAGTGGTAGACAGGACTAAAGTTGAGGTAATGGAATTGCTAAGGCAGACAATAAGGCCCGAGTTCCTGAACAGGGTAGATGAAGTCATTATGTTTCACCCCCTCTTAAAAACTGAAATCAGAGGGATTATCAGAATTCAACTTGACCAGTTATCAACAATGTTGTTGAAAAATAACATTCAATTAAAATACACTGACTATACAGTGGATTATCTGGCGGAAAACGGATATGATCCTCAATACGGGGCCCGTCCCTTAAAAAGGCTTATACAAAAAGAAATCGTTAATCCATTGAGTAAAAAGATCTTAGCCGGGGAAATTGATCATCTACATCCGGTATTAGTTGACGTCTTTGATGGCATTGTGGTTTTCCGCAATGAACTGGAGGAAAGGAAAAAATCCGGTATGGCGTCTTAATAAGTTGTTAACTAATTTATTAACTTCTGTAAGACCTGTAAATTATACTAGGTTTTTCAGTTAAAATACCTATTTTTAGCCGCCTCCCGCCAGTTAGTCTGGTTTGGAGGCTTTTTACTCAACTTTCCGCAAGAAAAAATGTTATAAGGTAAAGCGAAAAATTTTAAAGGATTATATATTATGGCTTTTAAGAAGGAAATCATAGAAATCATTGAACCAAGAGATGTATTTGTAGGTCCTGATACGGCTCCCGTTACCCTTATGGAGTTCGGAGAATACGAAAATGAGGACTGCGCTAAAGCTCATGAGGTCGTTAAAAAGATCATGGAAGAGTTCAAGGGGAAAGTACGATTCAATTTCAGGCATTTTCCACTTACCAAAATTCATCAGCGCAGTCTCAAAGCAGGTGAAGCTTCTGTGGCAGCTGCCCAGGAAGGAAAATTCTGGGAGATGCATAACATATTGTTTCATAACCGGCATAATCTCGGAACTACCAGTTTAAAGCTGCATTCCAGGGAAGCAGGTATTTCTAACAAGAAATTTCTTGATCACCTGGTAAACGCTACTTATGGATGGCAGGTTCAAGGAGATCTTAGAGAAGGTATTCAAAAAGGTGTGACAACTGTTCCGGCATTTTTTATCAACGGAGAAATGTTCAACGGGAAACCAACTTTTGATAATCTGAGTAAAGGAATTGAAGCCGCATTAAAGAAAGCGAAGAAAAAAGTAGCGGTAAAAGTATAAGGCTTTAGTGCTTGGTTTTATAATATTTAGAGCATCCTGTCAGAAACAGATGCTCTTTTTTATTTTCGTTAGTTTTGGTCTTCGGATTGTCATAGTTTTGAATTAAGAATTCAATATTTCCCGAGCAAAAACAGAATCTTTGTATTTAGATGTCGTGGCAATTTGTCCTTTTCAGAATTAATGTTTAAATTGGTTTATCCTAAGACCAATATCGAATGAAAAGCGGTGGTAAATCCCGTTCTATACTAGGTAAGTCCTCAATTTTGGACATCAGTCGCAGTTCTGACGGCTGGAAAACTAAATTCTCTCAAATTTTATACGGTATAAAGAACTGGTCGATTCATGACCGTGTTGAAGCATTAACCCAAAAATCTCATCATTTTTTAGAAGAAATTAAGTCCCTGGGTTTTACGCGAACCATGGATGAGCTTGAAAAAGGTAAACTAAGTGTATTCAATCAACTTAATTTCTTTCAGTTTATAACGGGAATTGTGGTGCCATTTATCTGTTTTTTTGGCAATTATAAATTCCCCTTCCTCTCTTTTTTTGTGGCGAGTTTACCCGCCTGGGTTAGTCTGGTGGTTTTATATTTAAATTTCTATTTCCGATTTGAAGCGGGTATGATTACTTATTTTATTCTTTATCCGTTGGCCACTTCTATTGTATTCATGAGTGGAATGAATTTAGGTGTGGAACTCTATTTCATACTAAATGGTGTTCTGGCCGTTTTTTTTCTTCCTTTGATCAGCCAGATGTTGTTTTCAGTTGGACTTTCAATGGTTAGTTATTTTGTACTTGTTGTAATCAATAAAGAATATAATTATCAATTACATACTTCAAATTTTTTCCTTTATCTGTTCAACCAGGTAACCGCGATCATATTTATATTCTATGCTCTTTTTCTGATAAAAAAAGAAAACAATTTGTATCAATTTGGAATCCTGGCCACCAATAAAGCCCTGCAGGAAACGAATGACAAGATAGAGAAACAAAAAACAGAAATTGAACAAAAGGCGATTGAGCTTAGTGAATTGAACTTATTAAAAAACAAACTGTTTTCTGTTATTTCACATGATATGAAAACCCCCATGTATGCCTTGCGTAATCTTTTTCGCGGCATGCAACAACAGGATATGAGCGGGGAGGAAATAAAAGCCATTATTCCTGATGTTGTGAATGACCTCAATTATACCACAGGTCTTATGGAAAATCTTTTGCACTGGGTTAAAAACCAGATGGATTCTGCCAATATCACACCGGTGGTACTGGGCATGGAAGAAATCGTGGAAGATGCCATTCATGTTCATAAATTGCAAGCTGCCACAAAAAAGATATCTATAAAAAAAGAAATTACCGGTGCGTTTGATGTTTTTGCTGATAAGGACATGGTAAAACTGGTTCTTAGAAATTTGCTTTCTAATGCGATAAAATTTTCTTCAGAGAAAGGGAAAATCATAGTAAAGCTGAAAAATGAAGGTTCGTTTTGCCGGGTATCGATAATAGACAATGGAGTTGGAATGGATGAGGAAGCAATGGCAAGAATCCAGGAAAATAATTATTACAGCACAAATGGTACTGCCAAAGAAAGCGGTACGGGTCTGGGCCTTATGTTGAGCAAGGATTTCCTTGCTAAAAACGGCGGAGAACTTTCCATTGAAAGTGTACCGGGAAAGGGAAGTATTTTTTCGTTTACTCTGCCTGTGATAGCGGAAAACTGAGTATCACTTTATAAGATGGTTTTTTTTGCCCGCAGATACTGGGAGGGCCAGTTTACATCCACTTTTAATTCATTTGCAGCTGTCAGAGGAAAATTCGGATTCCGTAAAGATTCCCTGGCGATAAAAATCAAATCGGCTTTTCCTGAACTGATGATCTCGTTTGCCTGAACTGCGGAAGTGATGAGCCCGACTGCACCAGTAAGTATATCCGCTTCTGCCTTAATTTTTTGAGCAAATGGAACCTGGTAGCCTGGAGCAAGTGGTATATGCACGTTCGGGACAAGACCTCCGGATGAACAATCTATGAGATCCACTCCCAGTTTTTTTAATTCGCCGGCCAGCAGTACTGAAGAAGCAATATCCCAACCGTTTTCTGCATAATCCGTTGATGAAATACGTACAAATAAAGGAAACTTTTCAGGCCAAATTATTCTGATATCTGCGCTAATTTCTTTTAGCAAACGAATTCTGTTTTCAAAGCAACCGCCATATTGATCAGCGCGCTGGTTACTCAGTGGTGAAAGAAAACTGTTTATAAGATAACCATGTGCACCATGAATTTCTATCACTTCAAACCCGGCCTCCAAAGCACGTCGGGTTGCAGACTTAAAATCTTCGCGAAGTTGAAGTATCTCAGTCAATGTCATGGTTTCTGGTACAGGATCGCTATCCCGAAATGGAATGGAAGATGGCGCTGTCGTTTTCCATCCTCCGTCGACTGCTTGCAAAATCTTCCCGCCTTTCCATGGTGAAGTGACACTGCCTTTTCTTCCTGCATGTGCCAACTGGATTGCAGGTACAGAATGCTGATTTTTTATAAAATCTGTAATTCTTTTTAATGGAATTATATGTTCATCTTTCCACAAACCCATATCATCAGGTGATATTCGGCCGTTTGGCGAGACTGCTGTTGCTTCCTGCATTACCAGGGCGGCGCCACCGGAAGCACGACTTCCAAGGTGGACCAAGTGCCAGTCGTTTGCAAATCCATCAACAGATGAATATTGGCACATCGGTGAAATTGCAATTCTGTTCTTAAAACTGATACTTCTGATTTTCAAAGGATCAAACAGCATATCCAACACTATTTTTCTTTAATTCGAGATAAGTCCTGCCCAGGCAATTTATCAGATCGGTTGGTAACATGGATTCTTCTGAAAACAATGATGCAGCCAGATCCCCGGCATGTCCGTGTATAAAGACTCCTAAGGAAGCAGCTGAATCGGGGGCATAAGATTGAGCAAGCAAAGATGTTATTATACCAGTCAGTGCATCGCCGCTTCCGCCTTTCGCCATACCTGCGTTGCCCGTTGTATTAAATGAAATGTTTCCATTGGGATAGAAAATACCTGTAAAGTGTCCTTTAAGTACAATGATAATTTTATATCTAATTGCCATTTCTTTTGCTCTCTCAAATCTTGATAATTCTTGAGTGCTTATTCCGAACAGACGGTCAAATTCTTTAACATGTGGTGTAATGATCGTATTTGGATGCAATGACGATAAAAGTTCGGGATCTTTACTAATGATATTGAGCGCGTCGGCATCGAGAACGAGGGGTTTGTGAAATGCTTTCAAAAATTTTTTTAGCATACCTGCCGTTTCTTTATTAGTACCTATACCAGGTCCAACACCTGCTGCCTGAAATAATTCAATATGTAACGGAAAGCCGGTTAATTCAAACTCGCCTTCACCAACACTTACCATTGCTTCGGGTAAAGCGGTTTGCATAATTTCATATCCGCAGGAAGGCAGATGCGATGTAATTAGACCTACGCCGGACTGTAAACAAGCTTTTACTGCCAATACAGCTGCACCCATTTTTCCATAACTGCCTGCAAGTATTAACGCGTGACCAAAATCTCCTTTATTAGAAAAAGGATCCCTCGGTTTATAAAGAGAAAGGGCTGTTGAATTGTCGAAAATTTTATAAGAGGAACTAAATCCAGCTAAGAAAGTTTCAAGCTGTTTCATTCAAACAAAGGTAAGAAAATGCTGTTAGCCTGACGTGTGGATAAAAAGTCGGCTTATCTTTTTTCGCCTCCGCGACCTTCGGGATCATTGTCGGGTTCATCGAAATTTTCGTGTGACTGTTGATAATTTCCAAAAATGTCGCAGAGTTTTTTAGATGCATAAACCCGCTTATTGTCGTTATTACAAAGTGCAATAATGGTAGCGTTTTCTTCCATCATCCGAATAAACACGGTCCGATTACCATGCCACCAGCCATTATGATAAATTAGTTTTTTTCCTCCCGGATATACAATCATTCTCCAGCCAAAACCGTAATTCCTTTTGCCGCGTTTCTCCAAACTATAAGGTGTGTAAGCGCTGTCAAGTGTAGATTGTTTAAACATTACTCCACCGCGAAGAGAAGCATCCCATTTGAGCATGTCTTCCGGAGTGCTGTAAACATTTTTATCTCCATAAACCATATCAAGGTATTCCATAGGATACAATCTGCCGCTTAATTTGTAAGATCGTGTTGCACTTGCGGTATCCTTGATTGAATACACATAGGTATCCTGCATCTGGAGGGGCTGGAAGAAAGTTTTTGTAAGGAACTCATCATATGTTTCACCTGAAACTTTTTCTATTATAAGTGCCAGGAATGCATAGTTCGTGTTTGAATATTCGAAGTGATGACCGGCGGCAGTATACTGAATCTCCGAATGATGTTTTATAATGTATTGCAATAAGTCGTTATTCGTAAGATATTTTCGCTTATCCCAACCCGACTGGTCCATGAAATGCACATAATTTCTCAAGCCACTTCGTTGACTTAACAGATCTTTTATCGTGACTCCTGTGGGAAAGCCAGATAAGTATTTAGAGATATCATCGTGTATATCCAGTTTTCCTTCTTCCCATAATTTCAAAATTCCCATGGCTGTGAAAGTTTTTGAAACTGAAGCCAGATGGAAGGCCGTATGTGCATTAACGCTGTCGATATGTTTTCTGGGGTTTTTAAAACCGTTGTAACGTTCGTAAACGATAGTCCCGTTGTGAGCCACAACGAGTCCGCCGTTAAAACCTCGTAAGAACAGTGAATCGAAGAAGCGGCTTGAAGCATCGTGGTAAACCCTGAACTCAGCAGCGTTCATGGGTTTTGGGCTCGGATTTGCCATAGCCTGAAAAGTGGTGTCCCGTGTTTTGGCAGGTGGTTTAACTTTTGGGCTTTGTCCACAGCAAATAAGGAATGATGCGGCAAATAAATAACAGCAAATGGTTTTCAACAGGTATTTTTTTCAGTTAAAGGGTGCAAAAGTAAAAAATTATGCTATTCGGGCCTAAGTACAAGAGTTTTGTTTTTCAGTTTCCTTTTTTAGGGGCAATTTTGCCACTTCCTAAAAGGAAATAACGCAAAAACCGCAAGGAGATTATGGCAGATAAAAAAATTACGAGTTATCCGAAAGAAAAAGTCAATATTCTGTTTCTGGAGAATATAAGTGATGCGGCAGTTAAGCGGTTTACGGGTGCTGGTTATACTTCCGTTAAAAAATTGACAAAAGCGCTTTCTGAAAGCGATCTGATAAAGGAAATCAGTGATGTTCATTTGTTGGGCATCCGATCTAAAACACAGATAAGCGAAAAGGTACTCCGGGCCGCAAAAAAACTACAGGCGATCGGTTGTTTTTGTATAGGTGTAAACCAGGTAGATCTCAAGAATGCGACAAAAGACGGGATTGCCGTTTTTAACGCTCCATATTCAAACACACGTTCAGTTGCGGAACTTGTGATAGGCGCATCCATCATGCTGATTCGGAGGATACCGGATAAAAGTAAAGCAGCGCATGAGGGTATCTGGATGAAGGAATCCCGCGGTAGTTATGAATTACGCGGAAAAACGATGGGAATCATTGGTTATGGAAATATTGGTACCCAGGTGAGTGTATTGGCCGAATCTATGGGCATGAAAGTTATTTTTTATGATATTGATACGAAGTTGCCATTGGGAAATGCCATGGCTAAAAACTCTGTTAAGGAGCTCGTATCTGTATCAGATATTGTTACCATTCACGTGCCGGACACAGACCAAACGAAGATGATGATCAGTAAAACAGTAATTAAGCAATTTAAAAAAGGTGCTATTCTGCTTAACTATGCCAGGGGTGAAGTTGTTGATCTGGAAGCGCTATCCAAAGCCCTGGAAGAGGGTCATATTTCAGGTGCAGGCGTGGATGTATACCCGTTAGAACCGGAAAAAAATGGGGACAAGTTCACAACACCACTGCAACACCTTTCCAATGTATTACTAACGCCTCACATTGGCGGGTCTACCGAAGAAGCACAGGAAAATATCGGAGATGATGTAAGTAATAAGTTATATCAATATCTTGAAATGGGCATTTCCACCGGATCTCATACCATTCCTGAGCTCAGTTTGCCACAGCATCCCGAGACCCACAGAATTCTGCACATTCACAATAATGTCCCGGGAGTTTTATCCGAAATTAATACGAAATTATCGAGTCATCATATCAATATTCTTGCGCAGTATCTGAAGACGAACGATGAGATTGGTTACGTGGTACTGGACGTTGATAAGAATCTGTCGGCTCAAGCAATCGGGTTGCTTAAGGATGTAAAAAATACAATTAAAACCAGGTTACTATATTGAATTATTGCGGAAATCTATCCAAGATTTCAATTCAAGATTTTGCGTGTAAATCCGCCTATCTTCTAAATAATTTGGAATTGATAGAAATACTTCATTAAAATATTCCATTAATATTTGTAAAATTCTGAATATCAATAGGTAATCCTTTAATACCTTTCAGAATTTGTTAATAAACGGATATATTCATTTTAGAATATATCCTATAATTTATATTATGTCAAATAACATTTAGTTTACTAAAGATGCGATTCCCACCCGATTGAGCGTTAAATAATAACAGATCCAAATGGACTAAGAGTAACTACCTATTTTTTTTAAATACTTTATTCAATATTCTTACTATAAAATCTGAAAAATGAACAGTAAATTTTTAACCCTGATCCTCATTTGTCTGTTATCGAATCAGCTTTTAACTGCTCAAACCAATGACCAGGATCCTAGAAAATCTGATATCGTAAATTTTGGTCCCGGAATCGGATTTGATTATGGTGGATTTGGAGCTAATCTTTTGGTTTATCCCCAGAAAAATATCGGGATTTTTTTTGGAGGTGGTTACGCATTGGGAGGTTTCGGATATAATACAGGTATTAAACTAAGGCTTTCACCCGACAAAGGAACTGTTGTTAATCCTTTTTTCACTGCCATGTATGGATATAATGCCGCGGTAGTCATCGCCGATAATTCCCAATTTAATAAATTGTTCTATGGTCCCACAATGGGTATCGGCATCGACATTCGGTCAAAAAAGCCTTCCTCAAAAGGATTTTTGTCTTTGACATTACTGGTTCCCTTTCGCAGTGCAGATGCCCAAAACTACATAGACTATTTAAAAAATCAATATGGAGCCAGTTTTACCACTGACCTGATTCCTGTTGGGTTTTCAATCGGCTACAAGTTCATACTGAACTAGCGCAGGATTTCCTGAAAATGTCGAAGTTTCGGTGAATATTATTTCAAATGTTTCCAGAGTGCCATGTTCAACTCCGTCATCTCGCCAGCGCCAGAAATTCGTTTTATTTCCAGTAGTTTTTTACTGATTGCAAGGGCTGTAGTTGCAGAATTATTTTGTGACCTTAGATTTGTTGAAGGCTCTAACAGTGAGCGGGTTTTTTGATTGGATTTCATAAATAAAGGATGTAGAAATAACGTCTACATCCTTCGATTTATGCGGAAATTATGTAAGAAAATCTCTTATTTTTAGCAATACTCATCAAACGCTGCTATCAGATTGTGGGCTATCATTTGAGCAGATCTGCCTTCAATATGATGACGTTCTATCATATGGACAAGTTCCCCATCTTTAAATAACGCCACGGCAGGTGAAGATGGCGGATAAGGCAGCAGCCTTTCTCTCAACGTTCGTACTGCGTCCAGGTCGAAACCTGCAAAACTTGTAGCCAAATGATCTGGTTTCTTTTTAGTATTGTGAACAGCCATCAAAACTCCAGGTCTGGCTGTGCCTGCAGAACACCCACATACTGAATTGATTACAACCAAAGTGGTTCCTTTTGATTCCAATTGGCTGATAACTTCTTCAGGAGTTTTCATTTCGCTGAATCCATTTTCGGTCAGCTCTTCTTTCATCGGTATAACAATTTCTTCCGGATACATTAATTGAGTTTTTTAAAACAACACAAAATTAATTAAAAGGTTCAAAATTAACCGCTTCGAATTAATTTAATCGTAATAAAGGTTTACTCATCAGCAAATATGCCATATTAAATATCGATAACTGCTATTGTGGCCGATTAATCGCTTGGCAAGTGTCAAAATGGCTTATATTCTTTTCCAAAGATGCAATGGTATATCGTTTGACCAGTAAGCATGTTCACCTTCAATAAAAGAATTTAAAATTAATATTATGACATTCGTTAAAGTAAACAACAGGCCTTTTGGAAATCTGTTCAATGATTTTCTGAATGAAATACCTGGTTCAGCGGTTCGTTCGTTTGGTCAGGATTTATTTGCGTTTCCCCAGACAAATATTCATGAAACTAATGATGCTTTTCATCTTGAATTAAACGTACCCGGACGAGTTAAGGAAGACTTTAAAATCCATGTTGAGGAAGGTTTATTAACTATAAGCTTCGACTCTAAGGATGAAGCTCCTTCTCAGGATGGATACAAAACTATTCGTCGTGAATTTGAATATAAATCATTCAAACGCAGTTTTAGTTTGGACGAAAAAGTTGCTGTAGAAGGTATTCAGGCAAAATATGAAAACGGTGTTCTAAAGCTTCTTTTGCCTAAGAAAGAAGAATCAAAGCCAAGTTCAAGGCAAATTAGTATCGACTAATATTTTTATGAAGATTTAATCGTGTTGGTTTGTAGTCCCCTTTAATCATAGAGGGGACTTTTAATTTCACTTTTATTTTAGTTTTTGTGATATATTTTCGCCCATCATTTTTTTGCGTTTCATGTTTAAACCGTTTGTAAAGTTTTTTTTTAGTTTATTATTTTTCTTTTTTCTCTGGGTTTTTTCTTCATTTGGTCAGGCGCAATTCCGCCCTTTTTCCGATACCACCAATCTTCCTCAGGACAGTCTGTTCAAGAATCCCACGGTGCCAGACACAGTATTAAGAATCAGAAATCTCAATCCCTATTTTACGATTCACGTGGATTCAACCATTAGTTATATTCTCGAAGTGAACAAAAATCCTACTAACTATTATTGGTATCTAATGAACTCTCCACTGGGGCTCAAAATAAATAAGGACAACGGCTTGCTTTCATTTAAAGCAGACAGATCCTATTTTCTTTCCGGTAAATTGAAATATGATTACCCATACCAGGTACGTGTAGGAGTGCAGAATTTACATGACCCCAATGAAAAAGTTGATACGACGTTTACGATACAGTTTTTTACAACTGAGATCATTCCGTCCCGGTTGAAACCATCAGTCAGCAGTTCTTTAATTGCAGATGAAGGGGACACAATTAATTTCAGGGTTAAATGTGATGAGGGCAGTTTTCCAATTGAAAATATCAGGTTTTTCTCAAACTATCCTATTAAAAACTACAAGGATGTCAGGGAATGCGGTGACGATTTTGAATGGGTGGCACCATACGATTTTGTAAATGAAACAGATTCTGCCAGGCAAAAGCTATTACTCCTTTACTTTATAGGAACCAATAAATTTTTCATTAAGGATACAATGGTGATTAAAGTATTTATCAGGTCGGCACTCAATTATCCGTTTATGTTGCAGGAATACAGCCGAACTGTAAAAGAAGTACACACTTACACCCTCCAGTTAAAATATGCATTTGTTGAACTGGACAAAAAAGTTAAAAGCACAAATTCAACGCGTACAACTTTTGATATGACGTCCGGCTCAACAGCTCTTGGAGGTACCGTATTTTCTTCTATGACTACTGCAAGTGCACAAACTGTAGGTAAAATCCTGCCCAGTGCAGGAGTTGCTCTTGTGCCAGTAAAAGAAGCAGTTGCTCCTCAGAAAACTGCCGAGCAAAATTCAGCCTCTTTAATTCGCTCTTCCATTAAAAGGCTTGAATATCAACTTCAGGAAAATAGCCTTACAGGAATCAGGGATCCAAATATTGAGAAAAAGATTGCCAAATTAAAAGATGAGATACAACAAATTCAAATTCAGCTGATCGATGTGCCAACAGACGAAAATAACAATATGACAGAAGAGCAACTGAACGACTATTTCAATTCAAAAAAAGTAAACAAGAAGTATAAACTGAAACACTGAAAACAAGTATGAGAGTATGAGAGTATGGGAGTGTGAATTGATGTCATTTATATCCGAGAATCTTTAACATACTCTGAGCCGTTTGTTCTTTCGCATATAACCAATCGGTCAGCTTCCCATTTTTATCATAACTTATAATTACATGTTTCGGTGAAGGAATGAGGCAATGTTTAATGCCGCCATATCCGCTTATCTGATCCTGATAAGCTCCTGTATGAAAAAATCCTAAATACAGAGGTTCTCCATTATTGAGCTTGGGAAGAAAGACTTCATTAATATGTTCCTCGGAGTCATAATAGTCGTGACTATCACATGTTATACCTCCCAAAACGACGCGTTGATATTCAACGTCCCATTTGTTTATCGGTAACATTAAAAAACGTTCTCCTATTCCCCAGGTATCAGGCAATGTTGTTATAAATGAAGAATCAATCATGTACCATATTTCCCGATCGTTTTGCATTTTCTGTCCGATCACACTATATACATGCGCCATACTCTCTCCTACTGTATAACTGCCGAACTCTGTAAATATGTTAGGCATGGGAACATGATTACGTTTACACGCTTTTTTTATATTACCTACTATTTCATTAATCATGAACTGGTAATCATATTCGAATCCAAGGGAATGTTTTATCGGGAATCCACCACCGATATTAATGGAGTCTAATTCGGGACATATTTTTTTCAATTGACAATAAAGATTAATAACCTTATTCAATTCACTCCAATAATAAATGTCATCCTTGATACCTTTGTTAAGGAATATGTGGAGCATTTTGAGCTGAAAGCGGTCTTCATTCCCTTCAATTTTATCGACATAGAACTCCAGCACATCGCGGGGCCTGAATCCAAGACGGGAAGTATAGAAAGGAAAATTCGGTTCTTCTTCTGCGGCAACCCTTATACCGAGTTTGAATGGAACTTTAACTGATTTTTTGTACTGCTGCAGTTCGTCTTTATTGTCTAATATGGGAACAACATTTTTAAAACCGGAATTCAACAGAGAGGCAATCCGGCTGGTATATGGTTTTTGTTTGAATCCGTTACAGATTATATAAGTGTCTTTGGTAAGTTTTTTTTTGGCGTATAGTTTTTTTATGATTTCAATGTCATACGCATACGAAGTTTCCAAATGAATATCATTGTTAAGTGCCTCTTCCACCACGAATGAAAAATGAGAACTTTTCGTGCAATAACAATAGAAATATTTTCCTTCATATTTATGCCTGGACATCGCAGATGCGAACATCTTTTTGGCTTTTTTTATTTGCATACCAATCTTTGGCAGGTATGAGATTTTGAGAGGCGTTCCATATTTGTCAATCAGGGCTTTTATATCAACGCCGTTGAATTCCAGATAATTCTCTTTTACAACAAAACCTTCTTGAGGAAAATTAAACGTTTGCTGGACAAGGTCAGCATACGTATTGTTCATTGAATCGTTAGGATTTATGATGGTAGGAAGATTTAATAGTTTAGGTAATATAGGTACAAATGTAAATTTTTGAGATTATCCACAAAATAAAAGAGGTTTCCAAAAGGTTATCAATTACCTCCTGGAAACCTACTTTTTGAATCACTCATTTTTTATTTTACAGAATCAATCAGTTGTTTAAAAGCTTCTGGTTCATTCATAGCAATATCTGCCAGTATTTTCCTGTCTAACTTCACTCCTTTTTCATTCAATAAATGAATAAAACGAGAATAAGTTAATCCTTCAGCTCTGACAGCTGCATTAATACGCGCGATCCAAAGAGCACGATACTCCCGTTTCTTTAGTTTGCGCCCTACGTAGCGATAGGTTAATCCCTTCTCTAATACATTTTTTGCAACGGTATATACATTTTTACGTTTTCCGTAAAAACCTTTGGCTTGTTTGAGTATTCTTTTTTTGCGGGCCCTTGAGGCAACCGAATTTACTGAGCGTGGCATTTTTTAATAATTTGAAAATTAAAGAAAAAAAATTGACTACTTCAGACGCAAAAGACGTTTTACGAAGTCTTGGTTTGCACTGCTTACTTTGCCTTTTTTGGCCATAAGCCTTTTTCTCTTCTTTGTTTTTTTTGTGAGAATATGCCTTTTGAATGCTTTCTGAAAAGTGATTTCACCGGTGCCGGTGATTTTGAATCTCTTTTTGGCGCTCGAGTTTGTTTTAACCTTTGGCATCTTTTGATGAGGTTTTAAATGACACCCTGCTGGCGGATCTGCTCTGGCAGATCACTTATGGGGCCGTTTGGGCAATTCCCGTCTGAAACGGGACCATTAAAAAATGGAGCGCGAAGGTAGGTGATATTATGATAATTCGGAAATAATATCCTGAGTTATATACCAATATGGGGTAATATAATGGCGTCATTTATGGGGGTTTTAACGCTTTTCCACTATTTTTGCCTCCCTTAAAAATCTCAGATCTACTTAATATGGACAAATTGATTTATCTGGTACCCCTAATGGGAGTCGTTGGTCTTTTTTACACTTTTATTCAATACAGATGGGTCTCCAAGCAAGAGGAAGGTACCGACCTCATGAAACAGATCAGCCGCTATATTGCTGAAGGAGCAATGGCTTTTTTGAAGGCAGAGTGGAAAATACTGGGATATTTTGTGGTTATCGTTGCTTTGTTGTTGGGAATTATGGCCAGCACTAATCCCCATTCACATTGGGCAATTTCAATTGCTTTCACATTAGGCGCTATACTTAGTGCAACAGCAGGATATATAGGAATGCGGGTTGCAACCAAAGCTAATGTCAGAACTGCCCATGCGGCCAGAACGAGTCTCAGCCGGGCGTTGAAAGTTTCATTTACAGGTGGTTCTGTGATGGGTTTGGGCGTAGCGGGTCTGGCAGTATTAGGACTTGGAGGTTTATTCATTATATTAAAAGCTGTTTTTGCTCCTGGAGCAGAAGTGAATTCTCCTGAAATGTTGCGTGCCATAGAAGTGTTGACGGGCTTCTCACTGGGTGCAGAATCCATAGCACTTTTTGCTCGTGTCGGTGGCGGAATTTATACAAAGGCCGCTGACGTCGGTGCAGATCTGGTCGGAAAAGTCGAAGCGGGAATACCTGAAGATGATCCACGTAACCCTGCCACTATTGCAGATAATGTTGGAGACAATGTGGGAGATGTGGCTGGAATGGGTGCTGATCTTTTTGGTTCATACGTTGCCACGGTATTAGCAACCATGGTACTTGGACAAGAAACAGTTTCCCAGGATAATTTTGGTGGAATGTCACCTATTTTATTGCCTATGATGATCGCAGGTACTGGTATCCTTTTCTCAATTATAGCTACTTTTTTTGTGCGTATTAGTGAAAGTGCGAGCATTAGCACTTCAAGCGTACAGAAAGCTCTGAATATGGGTAACTGGGGATCAATTGTACTTACTGCAATTGCGTCTATAGGATTGGTTTATTTTATACTTCCGGATACGATGGTATTGCGTAATATAGAATTTACAAAATGGGGAGTACTGGGAGCTATAGCCGTAGGACTAGCTGTAGGAACTTTAATGAGTATGATAACTGAATATTATACCGCAATTGGTAAAAGACCTGTTCTTTCCATTATTCGTCAATCCTCTACAGGGCATGCCACAAATGTAATAGGCGGACTGGCGGTTGGGATGGAGTCCACCTGTTTACCCATACTGGTATTGGCTGGAGGAATATGGGGTTCTTACGCCTGTGCCGGATTATACGGTGTTGCAATCGCAGCAGCCGGAATGATGGCTACTACCGCAATGCAACTTGCCATAGATGCATTCGGACCCATTGCTGATAATGCAGGTGGTATTGCAGAAATGAGTGAATTACCAAAAGAAGTTCGCGAAAAAACGGATGTACTTGACGCAGTTGGAAACACCACTGCGGCAACAGGAAAAGGATTTGCAATTGCTTCTGCTGCACTTACATCTCTGGCGCTTTTCGCGGCTTTTGTAGGAGTTGCAGGCATTAACGGAATAGACATTTATAAAGCTAAAGTGTTGGCGTCTCTATTTGTAGGTGCTATGATTCCTTTTATTTTTTCTTCACTCGCAATTCGGGCAGTGGGCGAAGCAGCGATGGCCATGGTGGAGGAAGTTCGCAGACAGTTTCGAACAATACCTGGAATTATGGAAGGAACCGGCAAACCGGAATATGATAAATGTGTTGCTATCTCTACCGATGCTTCCATAAAAAAAATGATGTTACCCGGTGCAATCGCTATTCTCTCGCCCCTGATTATGGGATTTTTACTCGGACCAGAGGCATTAGGTGGATTTCTTGCAGGCGCAACAGTAAGTGGCGTACTAATGGGTATGTTTCAGAATAATGCCGGTGGCGCCTGGGATAATGCAAAAAAATCTTTTGAGAAAGGCGTTGAGATAAACGGTGAGATGTTTTATAAAAAATCAGAACCGCACAAAGCATCCGTAACCGGAGATACAGTTGGAGACCCTTTTAAGGACACATCCGGACCATCGATGAACATTTTAATCAAACTGATGTCTATCGTTTCCCTGGTAATTGCTCCTACCCTGGCGCAATTATATTCTACACATGACGCTCAGTCGAAATTGCAAAAAATCCAAAAAACAGAGAAAAGCTTCGTTAAAAGAAATAAATAAAAACCTATCATTTCGACATGTGATATTGCTGATTATGAGTTGAATTATTTTAGCTCTTTTCAGACCTTCTTTATGCCCGGAAAGTTTTTTAGATCATACCAATTTATATTATAATAAAGATGCCCCTATCTGTTCAAGTCAAGACTATCCGACTGGTTCTAAAGCAGAATTATTTGAAATTAACAATTTTAAAAATTTGTTTTACGAATAAAATCGTATTTTGCTTTAGGCATAAAATCAACACATATGGTAACATCTAAATATTTAAGACCAACGGAAAGCGAACTGGAAATTCTCCGGGTTCTATGGGAAAGAAATAAAGCGAGCGTCCGGGATGTACATGAAGAACTTTCAAAAACTAAGGATGCCGGTTATACTACTACGCTAAAACTGATGCAAATCATGTTTGAGAAAGGGCTCGTAGACAGGGATGATTCCGTAAAAATTCACGTTTACCGTCCTATAGTTAGTCGTGAAAAAACACAGAAGCATTTATTAGGTAAGATGATTACGAATTTATTTGGAGGTTCCCCAACAGAACTTGTTATCCATGCACTTGGAAATCATAAAGCTTCTCCGGCAGAGCTGGAAGAAATTCAGCAATTGCTAAATAACCTGAAAAAACAATAGAGAATGTTGGCTTACCAAAACTTTATGACTGTTTTGGGTTGGTCTTTGGTTGACAGCATTTGGCAAATGGCTGTCTTATGGGCGATTTATTATTTTTTAACCTCCAACATCAGGATTTCATCTGCGGGAAAACATAATCTTATTCTGGTTTTTGCTTTCATTGGAGCCGAATGGTTTGTTTATACCTTAATAAAACTGAACAATGAACCTGTCAAACCTTTCAGTTCAGGTTTCATACCAATAACATCTTCCGTCAATTTCTGGGTATATATTCTCAGTCTGATTTATGTAACTATTTTATTAGTCCGAAGTCTGCAATATTTAATTCGGTCGCGGGAAAATCGGATTGATAAAATAGAAACAGCGTTTTCAAAGGAACTTCAATGCTTTATCGATCGACACTCCAGAATACTTGGAATAACCAGGAGAGTTAAAATTTATCTGTCAGATCTTGCCGAAACGGCTCAGACCAGCGGATTTTTTAAACCTTTCATTTTACTTCCAGTTTCGCTGATTACACGTCTTTCACCTCAGCAGATAGAGGCCATTCTGATACATGAGCTGTTCCATATTCGCCGAACAGACTATGTGATTAACATTCTGATGTCGTTTTTTCGGAAAATTTTCTTTTTTAATCCGTTTGCCCAACTTTTTTATTCTTCATTGGAAAGAGAGAGAGAACTGGCTTGTGACGATAGTGTTATAGCCATGGGGTTTCCCGCAGTGCAATATGCCGAAGCGTTGTTTTGCCTTGAAAAATTCAGACAAATGCAAACTGGCTTTTACCTGGCTGCAAATGGCAACAAGCCATGGCTATTAATGGAGCGGATTTGCCGCCTTTTAGGAAAACCTAATTTTAAAAGGAACCAATTCAATCCGCTCATCATTCTAAGTTTGATTATTTCATTGTTGTTATTTGGTCTCAGGTTACCTGACAAATCACAAAAAGAAACCGCCCGCAATACCGTAAATCGAACTTTTATTAAAACAGTAAAAGTCGCATCTTCCTCTTTAAAATTTGTTCAATTTGAAAAAACCACGTTCTCCAGGCTTCTAAAAAAGCGCAAATCAGAAAAATTGAGAACGATTATGGTGAATAAACAACCTCAGGCTTCAGAACTGATAACATCAGTTAACTCTGTACCGGGCTTAAACTCTTATTTTGCAAGCGACAAAATAGAGAGAAATTTTTCCAATCAACAAGCGGCAATAGCAGGGCAGGCCGATATAAACTCTTCGGCCAATACACCCTATCTTCCATCTGTAACGTTGTCTTATCAGGCCGTTCCTGAAATCATCTGGCAGGACAGTATAAGGGAGGTTGTAGTTCAAAACAACTATAATGATTTGAAAAGTCAAAACCTGATAAAGGCCATAGCCAATCTTCAAATGCTGGAATCTGAAATTGAACAAAATTCTGAACAGTTAAAACTGATTGAAATCCAAAACAGGAATCTCATCCGTTTAGACAGAAAAAATATCAAACCAATTTTGGATAATATTAATCGTCAGATCAAACTGAAAAAACAGAAAATCGAACAATTAAAGGCTAATCTTGAGATTTCTGAGGAAGAAATAATTCACATCTAAGCACCTGATTAATTAATTTGCATCATGGATTTCAATTACCGGGAACTTTTACCGGAAGAATTTGATGCAGCCTCACGAATATGGATATATCAGGCAAACCGGGCCTTTGATATATCTGAGGTATTTCCTATTAAAGATGAAATCAACAAATTCATTGAATCCTGGTATTCACACGGAATAAAAGTGAAAGGATACGGAAATCTATTCTTTGGTCAATTTATATTGTTAATGGCTGATGAAACCGGCAGCGGAGTGAGTGGTTGCAGTACCGATTCTTCAGTCCATTTTATAAAAGAAATCGAAAAAAGATTTAGTGTGGGGTTATTGGAAAGACAGACGCTTGCCTTTTTGATAGACGAGAATATTCGCCTCCTACCCATATTCCAACTGTCAGGTGAAATTTTAAACGGAACTATAACGAATGAAACTTTGTTGTTCAATAACACCGTGTCCACAAAAAAAGAACTTGAAAATAATTGGATAATACCTTTAAAAGATAGTTGGCTGGCTTCCAGAAAAGTAGTCCAGGAAGCTGTTTCGAAATAGAAAAGCGGAAGTAGCTCACCTGGTAGAGCGACAGCTTCCCAAGCTGTAGGTAGCGGGTTCGAGTCCCGTCTTCCGCTCAGAATATCTGTCAACTGTCATCCTGTCATTTATTACTGGGTTTTGATTAATTTTGCTATCCCATCATAATCCGATGGGTCTTTCGACAAATGACCAGTTTACCTTTTACTTCCAAAACCCGAAAGTTTTATATTGAGAGTTACGGGTGTGCAATGAATTTTGCCGACAGCGAAGTAGTTGCTTCAATACTGGAGGACTCCGGCTTTGGAGGGACAAAGGATTTTCATGAAGCTGACCTTGTTCTCATAAACACCTGTTCCATCAGGGAAAAAGCTGAGCAAACTATCCGGAGCCGACTGCATATTTTTCGTCAGGCCAAGAGATCGAATCCGGCAATGCTTATCGGAGTTTTGGGTTGTATGGCGGAAAGATTGAAATCTAAATTTCTTGAAGAAGAAAGACTTGTAGATCTGGTTGTAGGGCCTGATGCATATAGAACTTTACCTACTCTAATTGAAGAGGCTGATAGCGGGCAAAAATCTGTAAACGTGTTGCTCAGCCGTGATGAGACCTATGCTGATATTGCTCCTATAAGATTAAATAGCAACGGTGTAAATGCTTTTGTGAGTATTATGCGAGGGTGTAATAATATGTGCACCTTCTGTGTGGTTCCTTTTACCAGGGGAAGGGAAAGAAGCAGAGATCCATTCACTATTCTTTCTGAATGCAAAAATCTTTTTGAAAAAGGTTACCGGGAAGTAACTCTACTAGGACAAAATGTAGACAGCTATCATTGGCACTCAGGCGCCGAAAACGAACAGTCGGTATGCTTCGCTGAGCTTTTGGAATCGGTTGCCAAAATTTCACCTCTCCTTAGAGTACGTTTCTCAACCTCCCATCCAAAGGACATTACCGATAAAGTGATGCTCACCATTGCCCGCTACGAAAATATCTGTAATTATATTCATCTGCCGGTACAAAGTGGGTCTTCAATCGTCCTCCAAAGAATGAACAGAACTTATACGAGAGAATGGTACCTGGCCAAAATCAAAAGGATCAGGGAACTAATCCCCGATTGCGGTATTACTTCGGATATCATTTCGGGTTTCTGCGCGGAAACTGAGGAAGATCATCATGAGACACTATCACTTATCCGGGAATGTCGTTTCGATATGAGTTATATGTATTTCTATTCTGAGCGGCCAGGCACACTGGCAGCGAGAAGGTATAAAGATGATATTCCCGAAACAGTAAAGAAAAAAAGACTGGATGAAATTGTCAGGTTGCAAAATAAAATATCGCAACAATCGAATTTAAACGATGTTGGAAAAATTTCGAAAGTCCTGATTGAAGGTGATTCCAAGAAAAGTGATTTAGCCTGGATGGGTAGAAATAGTCAGAATAAAGTGGTTGTTTTTCCGAAAAACGGAGCTGCCTATAATAAAGGAGATTACGCAATGGTGAAGGTGGAACATTGTACAGGAGCGACCTTAATTGGACATTCTCTTTGAAATCGGCAGACTAATTAAGCGTTAAAAAATTTAATAATGGAACTTCAGGCAATAAAAAACAGGTTTGGAATCATAGGCAATGCCCCCGAACTTAATTTTGCACTTGGCGTAGCCGTCCAGGTAGCAAATACCGATTTGACAGTTTTGATTTCAGGTGAAAGTGGTGTGGGTAAAGAGGCTTTTTCACATATTATTCATTCCCTGTCTGCCAGAAAACATAATCCGTTCATCGCTGTAAATTGCGGTGCTATTCCAGAGGGCACAATTGATTCAGAATTATTTGGTCATGAGAAAGGGTCTTTTACCGGTGCGGTAGACTCCCGTAAAGGATATTTTGAAACTGTAAACGGAGGCACCATTTTTCTTGATGAAATCGGGGAACTGCCTTTGGGAACTCAGGCTCGTTTGTTGAGGGTCTTAGAAGCGGGCGAGTTTATTCGCGTTGGCTCATCCAAAGTGCTGAAAACAGATGTACGAGTCATCGCCGCTACAAACAAGGATTTACTATTACTTACAGATCGCGGCAGATTTCGGGAAGATCTATACTATCGTCTCAGTACAGTTCCGATCCGGGTACCTTCGCTCAGAGACCGTAAGGACGATATTACTTTATTGTTCAGAAAATTTGCTGTTGACTTTGCAGAAAGGTATAAGACTTCTCCTGTTCAACTGGATGAAGACGCGAAAAATCTGTTAATCCAATATAACTGGCCCGGAAATGTCAGAGAGTTGAAGAATATTGCAGAACAAATATCTGTTCTGTCAGAAGACAAATTGATTACCCAATATCAATTGCGAAAATTTATACCTGAAAACCAGGTTAACCGATTGCCCATGGTATTGCCAACTTCATTGAATCAGGCGCCTAACGACTTTTCCAATGAACGGGAAATTCTGTATAAATTATTCTTCGACATGAAGAAAGATGTTACAGAATTAAAAAAAATGTTTTTGGAAATATTGAAAAACCCTTCACTCGCTGCAGATGCTCAGGAAGCTTTTGCCCGTGATTTGAAAGAACACAAATCGCAGGAGCTATTTCAGGGAAATCTCGGAACTTCAACCTATCCTAACCAGCCTGTAGTGTTGCATAATAATGCCAATGGACATAACGGCATTCACCAACACGAGGAAGTAGAAGAATCGCTGAGTATAATGGATAAGGAAAAAGAGTTAATCCTGAAAGCTCTTAAAAAACACAAAGGAAAACGTAAAGACGCATCTTCTGATTTGGGAATCAGTGAAAGGACTTTGTATAGAAAACTAAAGGAGTATGATATTAGTGAATAGGAATAGATTTTTTATTGACAAACTACGTTTGTCATTGTGCGTATTGTTAGTTTGTCTGACTATAAATGGCTGCAAGGTTTATTCGTTTAAAGATGTTTCCATTCCGCCCGAAGTGAAAACGATACGCATTGGTTTTATTGAAAACAGAGCGCGATATGTGGATCCGCAATTAAGTCCTCAGTTGACTGATAAACTGAAACAAAAAATCAGTAATCAGACCAAGCTGACTCAAATATTGTCGGAAAATGCTGACTATGATGTAACCGCATATGTTTCAGAGTATAATATAACCACGGCGGGCGTTTCTAATCAGGCAGCATCGATCGACCGCCTTACTGTAACTATACATATGACATTGAAAAACAGACTAACGGAACAGAAACTGGGAACACCGGATTTTGAAACTGATATATCCCGGAATTTCGATTTCCCGGCAACACAAAGTGTGAGCGATGCTGAGGCAAGTTTAACACCACAGATTGTTTCTCAAATGACAGATGACCTATTTAACCGCTTATTTTCTAACTGGTAACAAATAACAGATGAACAGTGGTCTGCCATCCATTTTAGACGCGATTTTCGGAAAGAACGACCTTGACTCAGTTTCTCTGGATGAAATACGTGAGATTATAAATGAATTTCCATCGTTCAATGCGGCACATTTCCTCTTGTCCAAAAAATTAAAGCTGGAAAGTCACAGCAGCTTCGAAAAAGAAAGCATGAAGACTGCCTTGTACTTTCACAATGCTTTTTGGTTGCAGATGCTATTGGAGGATAAAAATAATGCCGAACCAGAAGAATTATTTCCTGCAATCCAACGCGCACAAACAGAAAATCATTTCGACGAAAAATTTAGGACTGAAACTTCCACAGAAAATATTCCAGATCCTGAAATAGTCAACTCACCGATTAGTGAGTTGAACGAGAATAAAGAGGACGCCTTAAATGAAAATAAATCAGAACCAATATCACCAATCAATTTTGAGTTTGAAATGGATGAAGAGAACTCAGACCGGGTGATGTCATTCGATGATTTAATTTCCAAATACAATATTGAGTTGACTGATTCATTTAAGGAGGTATCATCTGAATCAGATAAAGAAGTAGTATTGGAATCCCCGAAGGATTCAAAAGTAGATGTTTTTGGCAATGAAACTGCCGAATTTGACAACGAGATTGTTGAGACAGAAAAGGAGAATTCACCTGAATATTCTACAGAAAATGGAGACGAGATAATAGAAACTCCAAATGCCGCCTCTGATTCTGTCCAATTGGAAACACAGGAGGACATCGTCAATGAATTTGAATATACAAATGAGGAAGATTTAAATGAATCCGACCATGATCTGGAAGCATTTGACAGACCATTTGACTCAGATCTACAAACCTTTGAAACACCCCCATCTGAATCAATGGTGGAGCAAAAGAATGTGTCGCCAATAGAAATCGGGCATATTGAAAAGGTACCGGAGGATAATACTCAGGCGGAAACCTCGATTTCAAATTCGAACTCGAACGAGAATGACTATGAGGCATTTGATGGAATAAATGAAATAACAACTGACGATATTGCGCTGCCTTATTCCGAATCTCAAAAACCTTTAACAAATTTTGACGCGAAAAATTCAGAATCTATCCTTTTTACTCCTTATCATATGGTAGATTACTTCGCGTCACAGGGCATTAAACTCGTTTTGGAAGACCAACCCACAGATAATTTCGGTAAACAATTAAAAAGTTTTACAGATTGGCTGAAGGTTATGAAAAAGATACCTGTAAGTCCTTTGGTTGAAAAAACCAATGAAAAGGAAACGGAAAGGATTCGTCATTTTGCGGCGCATTCGTTGGAGGATAGAGATATACTCACCGAGTCAATGGCTGAGGTCCTGGCAAAGCAGGGTATGTACGAAAATGCAATAGCCTTATATCAGAAATTAAGTTTGATTTATCCCCCCAAAAGCGCTTATTTTGCGTCCAGAATTGAACAGTTAAAAGCAGCTATACCATGATATTTTTTGTAATTATTTTGTTGCTCGCATGTGGTTTATTAGGTTTAATAATTTTAGTTCAGAATCCAAAAGGAGGAGGTCTGGCTGGAAATGTGGCAGGGTTCAGTAACCAGTTTATGGGGGTTAAACAAACAACTGACGTTTTGGAGAAAGGAACCTGGATACTGGCAACCGTAGTAGTATTACTTTGTCTTTTTTCTACAGTTTTCATACCCAAGGCAACGTCCAACAAGGCTCGTGATTATAAAGCCACGCCTACCAGTATGCCCGGCATTCCACCCCAACAGAAATAAATATATTCCGCAATATTTGAGACCCCGTTTTCCAATGACGGGGTTTTTTGTTTATTTTGGTAAATAATCCAAATACAAGTGAAAAAACTGATTCTTCTGTTGGTCATTTTAATTCTTTTGTTTTTTGCGGAAGGATTTTATCTGATTCTTGGTCCGGGAACCGGTTTCCATTCTCCCAAATACGATCTTTATATTCATTCCGGAATGAACTATAATGAACTCGATTCGGTTTTTCGGGAGGACACTGTATTCACCCATCCTTTGGTATTTAGCTGGCTTGCAAAACGTGTCAATTACCAATCTGCTGTAAAAGCTGGAAAATATGAAATTCATAACGGAATGAATCTCTGGAGCATTCTTAAAATGCTTCACAATGGAAGACAAACGCCGGTGAATATTGTAATAACGAAATTGCGAATCAGGGACGATCTGGCAGATTTAATAGGAAGAAAAATGGAATGTGATTCCGCAACTTTTATGCGTTTTTTGAATAATTCCGATTCGCTTAAATCATACGGGGTTGACACCAATACTGAAATGACAATGGTTCTTCCCGACACCTACACGTATTTTTGGAACACAACACCTTCAAAAATATTCAAAAAGATGGTGGTAGCTGCCCAGGCATTTTGGACGCCCGAAAGGCTGCAACTGGCATCAGACCATCATTTAAATCGAAAAACTGCATACATTTTAGCATCCATTGTTGAAGAAGAAACTACACGTAAGGAAGATAAGCCGAAAATTGCCAGTGTTTATCTGAATCGAATTGCCAGCGGCATGCGGTTGTCAGCTGACCCAACGGTAAAATTTGCGCTCCGGCGTTTCGATCTAAAAAGAGTCTACGAGAAATATTTACTGGTGGAATCACCATACAATACTTATTTGAATCAGGGTTTGCCGCCCGGTCCAATTTGTACACCATCTTTGGAAACCATTGATGATGTATTGAATGCTCCTGAAACTAAATATCTTTATTTTGTAGCCAAGCCGGATTTTTCGGGATATTCAAATTTTGCAGAGACGTTTTCTGAACATATGAAAAATGCCAGAGAATATCAAAAGGCCCTGGATGAACAAACAAGAATAGGTCAGCAGTCTAAAATAAACCAATGACCACGCTTGACAGAATCATAAGATCCTCCTTACCTTATCGTTATGCATCTTCGAAGAGCAAGTCAATATTTCTTCCCGGATTTCAAGGGTTACCTTTATATGATGTAGTTAATTTTTTTAGAAGCCAGGTAAAAAAAGTAGGTTTAAATGACCGGGCCCGTTCCATTGCATTCAGCTTCCTCATGGCTATTCCCGCCGCAATGATATTTCTCTGTACTCTAATCCCCTATCTACCGGTTTCAAAAAAAATAATTAAACAACTACTACTTTTAACAAAAGAGATTACACCTAATCAGAATACTTATTTACTTGTTTATAATTTTTTGAATGATTTTTTAACGAAACAACGCGGCGGATTGTTATCGTTCGGACTCATAGTTGCGCTTTACTATGCATCAAATGCAATGATTGGTCTTATGCAATCTTTTAATAGGTCACTGACATCCTATAAGCGCAGAAATTTTTTTGCAAATCGCCTTGTTGCAGTCAGATTAACGCTGGTGATGATTTTATTGCTCATCGGAAGTGTGCTGATTCTGGTTACGCAGGACGAGCTACTTCGTTATGTGTTTAAGGCATTTAATATACAGAGAAGCTCTATGAGAGGTGTTATAAAATCTCTCAGATGGGTGGTGATTATTCCACTGTTCTATTTTACTATTGCTTTTATTTACAAACATGCTCCCGCAATAGACGAAAAATGGAAACTCATATCACCGGGTACTACATTGGCTACCACCCTTATGATACTGCTCACTTTTATATTTTCATTCTGGGTTAATAAATTTGGCACATACAATAAAGTCTACGGATCAATTGGAACCATCCTGATTCTCATGATCGTAATTTACTTTAATGCATTAATTCTGTTAATAGGTTTCGAACTAAATGTAAGTATTCACACTTTACAGGAAAATGCGGCCTACAGAAAGAAATTGAAAAATTGAATAGAGCAGTACCTGTAAATTGTATTCGACACTTTCTTAATTATCATATCTGCTTCTCTTTTCAATAATAATGACAACAGGTGCCGAAACACAAAACACGAGGATGAGAAAAGATCTCATAATTGACCATCCGTCATAGTGTGCTCCGCTATACCCAAAAACAGGCATTACAAAACCATTCATTGTTACCCAGATTAACGCTGCGAACAAAACTGTTTTTGCCAATAAAAACCCTGATTTAAATGCCGAAGATAAAATAGTCAGATAAAATGCCGACCATATATTTGATATCAGGAAATGTAGAATTAACCCAATAAGCGGATAAATTACACCCGGAGAAAAGGCTTCTTTGCCTAATAATCCTTTAGCAATAGAACGAAAAAGCATACTGACATTATGCAGGTTGTGTGGTTTGGTATAGAAAAATATTGCCGCGGCGGCATCCAGCGATCCCGAAATAAAACCTGCAATGGCTATCGTTTTTAATTTTTTCAAGATTAATCATTATTTATACTCCAACGATCCCACAATACTTTTAAATCAGTTTCCGGTAATTTTTTTGCGCCGTTATTTGCCACCATTTGTTTCTGCCGAAACGCCTCGTACAAACTTACGGCACAGGCAACGGAGATATTCAACGATCGTATCATGCCTACCTGAGGAATAATAAAATTACCATCGGCTAATGTTCGGATTTCTTCACTGACTCCGTCATGTTCGTTGCCAAAAATCAACGCGACGGACCTGGCAAAATCAATATTATAAAGGGAAACAGCATTAGAAGAAAGGTGGGTTGTCAAAATAAGAGAAAACTTTTGTCTCAATTCAGCAAAACAAACCGAAGCGCTATCATATTCGTGAATTGTCAGCCATTTGGCTGCACTACTGCTGCTCCTTGCTCCCCATTTTTTATGTTTGCTGATTTTCGTATTAAGTATGTAAATGTCCTGAATACCTACCGCATCACAGGTGCGCATAACCGCTGAAATATTGTGTGGATCGAAAACATTCTCCATTACTACGGTCAAGTCAAATTGACGGTTTGCCAGAACAGTTTTTAGTCTTGTTTCTCTTTCAGGAGTCATTCAAATCAATTTTTCAAAAGCGAATTTGAAACATAAAATATGAAAAAGAGTTCGATATTAACTGTTTTTCCCCTGCAACATAGGAACGAATGAGAAGTCGTCAAATATTTCCTCATGTATATTTCCCGATTCATCCTTAAGAATTCGAAACATTTGCTGAACCCTCCCCTCTCCTATAGGTACAACCATTTTGCCGCCGGGTTTAAGCTGCTCTACTAATTTCTCGGGAACGGCAGGAGCAGCG
Source organism: uncultured Bacteroidota bacterium (assembly GCA_963757315.1). Taxonomy (GTDB): domain Bacteria; phylum Bacteroidota; class Bacteroidia; order Chitinophagales; family Chitinophagaceae; genus Puia. The sequence goes on from CAVWRD010000011.1 coordinate 324,663, forward strand.
GCCGTTACTATTATTTTGTCAAAAGGAGCATAGGTGGGAAGACCAAGATATCCATCTCCATAAAAATAATGCACTGCCGGAAAATTTCTGAGATATAAAAATTTCCTATTTTGATCGTAAATCTGTTTCTGTCTTTCAATGGTGTAAACCTGCGCGCCCATCATTGCGAGTACAATGGCCTGATATCCGCTTCCGGTTCCAACTTCCAACACCTTTTCATGATGTTTTACATCCAGCAGCTGACTTTGATACGCTACTGTATAGGGTTGCGAAATTGTTTGCCCCTCCGCGATCGGAAAAGCGCGATCTTCATAAGCGATTTTGTCGAAAGCTGAATCAATAAAATAATGCCGCGGAATTTCCAGTATCGCCTGTAAAACGCGCTCATTTGTTATGCCTTTGCTACGTATCGTCTCGACAAGTTGTTTTCTAAGACCCTTGTGCCTGTATGAATCTGCTAACACCTCCATAGCTGCAAGATAAATGAAGAATTTTTTACATTACGTCTTTTCATTTGTAACTTTTCAGCCCGATCCTCATCTCAATTAAAATAGTTTTCATGAAGTCGATTGCTTCAGCTCAGCTTTCTCTAATGATGTTTCTTGAATATTTTATTTGGGGATCATGGTATGTGACGATGAGTACATATATGGCAAATGATTTGCATTCCAGCGGCGTTCAGATCGGGGCTGCTTATAGTGCACTTGCCATTGCAACAATGATCTCACCATTCATTATTGGATTAGTAGCAGACCGTTATTTTGCAGCTCAAAAAATCATGGGCGTCCTGCATCTTTTAGGTGCTGTTCTTCTCTATCTGGCAACTACGGTAACGTTAAATGGGCCTTTTTACTGGATTATTCTGGTCTACTCGCTACTTTATATGCCTTCAATAGCTTTATCCAACAGTATCGCTTTTAATCAAATGAGTGATCCCGGAAAACAATTCCCGTGGATAAGGGTATTTGGAACCCTGGGATGGATAGCAGCCGGATTGGTGATTGGAAAACTTCAATGGGAAAAAAACGGACTGATTGTGAATACCTTCTATCTCGCCGCAGGCGCTTCTGCACTACTGGGTTTCATCAGCTTTTTTTTACCAGATACACCTCCTAAGGGTGCTGGTATTTCTTCTGCTTCAAAGGCGCTGGGAACAGAAGCCTTTGTATTGTTTAAGAACAAGTCCTATATGATTTTCTTTATTGCAGCGATTTTAGTCTGTATTCCACTTTCATTCTATTATGGATTTGCAAACGCTTTCCTGAATGAAATAGGTATGGTGGGCGCGGCTTCGAAAATGACACTTGGCCAGATTTCCGAAGGTGTGTTCATACTGGCAATCCCTTTTCTTTTTAACCGTATCGGTGTAAAGAATATGTTGATGATGGGTATGGTGGCATGGATCCTCAGGTATATTTGTTTCGCATACGGCAATATTGACGCTAATTTATGGATGTTATATGCGGGTATTATACTACACGGGGTTTGTTATGATTTCTTTTTTGTCACGGGTTATATGTACACAGAAAAAAAAGCAGGAGCCACCATCAAAAACGCAGCACAGGGCTTATTTACATTTGCCACATACGGCGTGGGCATGTTTATCGGCACTTTGTTTTCAGGCTTTGTTGTTAAAAGCAACGTAACTGCAACGGGCCATGATTGGACAAAAATTTGGTATGTACCTGCATATATCGCTTTGGGTGTCCTTATTTATTTTATTCTTTTCTTTAAAGAAAATAGATCTGCATCCAATCTCCGTGTTACAAAATGACTTTTATCAAACTTAAAATGAGACTATGAGAATCGCAATGTTAGGATCCGGATTTATCGGAAGGTTTTATGCAGAATCGATACAGGGACAACGTACCCGCGACAATATCATAAGTGTTTACTCAAGACGAGAAGAGTCGGCAAAAAAATTTGCTTCTGACTATGGATGTAAATATTGGACAGTGAATATGGAAGAAGCCATAGCGAATCCTGATGTCGATTTGGTATGTATATCCTTGCCCAATAATTTACATGAAGCTGCCGTTCTTTTATGTTGTAAGCATAGAAAGGCTGTAATTACAACGAAACCTCTTGGAAGAAATGCTGCGGAAGCAAAACGGATGCTCGAAGCTGTGGAAAAGGCCGAAATATTTAATGGATATCTTGAAGATCTCGTATATACTCCGAAATTCTTAAAGGCACTCGAAAGTGTTAAGAATGGGGCGCTAGGCAGAATTCTGTGGTCAAAGTCGAGGGAAACTCATCCTGGCCCGCATAGTGACTGGTTCTGGGATCTTGAACAGGCCGGCGGGGGTTGTATTCTGGACCTTGGCTGCCATTGTGTAGAAATTGGAAGGAACTTTATTGGAAAGGACATTAAGCCGGTAGAAGTTATGTGCTGGGCTGATACGCAGGTAAAACCTATTGAGGCCGAAGATCATGCCATCGGTCTTGTAAAATATGAAAACGGCGCAATCGGCCAGTTTGAGGTGAGCTGGACATTTCGAGGTGGATTGGATTTGCGTGATGAGGTTATGGGTACGGAAGGAACGATCTGGATAAATAATTTTCTAAGAACAGGGTTTGAAATGTTCACAACGGGCAAGGGAGCCGACTACGTAGCTGAGAAAGCTGAATCCAATTCCGGATGGCTATTTCCTGTTGGTGATGAATTGAACGATCTTGGATATAACCACATGTTTACCGATATGTTTAATGCCCTGGAAAAAGGTACCAGTCCCAAAGAAACTTTTTATGACGGATATGTTGTGAATGCGGTTCTTGACGCGTCGTACAAATCGGCAAAAACCAAACTATGGGAGCCTGTCGTTCTCGATATATGGCGCGGCCAAACAGGTCTTTCGAAACCCAGTAATCTTGTTGAATATGATGCTGAGCACTTCCTGATTAAAGAAGAAATGACGCATTATGGTGCTAAAAAACTAATTCTGAAAAACAAAAAATCAGGAGTGATAAGCGAACAGATTCTATAGATCTGAATTCTAATTGTAAAACCCGGCTATTTCTCTACTGAATATTTTATGTCATCTGTAATCCCTTTCCATTGATCCGTTCTGAAAGGAACAGCAGGAAATCCTTCCTGATTATAAAGATTTGCATCGCCAGCATCGTCAGCCCAGGCATAACGTAAAGATTGCGGATCCGATATTTCGTTTGCATAAACGACTACTCTTTTATCCTCCAGGAAGGCTTTTGCGTAGTGAAAATGATGATCAGCACCTGCGATTTCAAATCCTTTAATATATCCATATTTATCTTTCACGAGAAATCCATTTTTGGCGTGGTCAAAATTCAGGAGGATTTTACTTCCCTGAATAACCATTGAATTATATATGGGACCGCTATATTCCATGAGCTGGCCATACTCATTATTAAGTGCTATAGACGACAATCGAAGCCCGACGTCCTGTTTATTTTTTGGATGAATATCATTTGATTCACCAATATCAGTAGTTACAGACATGCCCGTAGCAGGAAGGCTTAAAGTTTTTGTTTGTGCTTCCCGCAATTCCGCCCACGTGCTTCCATGTTCGCTGTCTCCATTCTCAGCATTAAAACTGGCAAGTTGAACATAGTAAAATGGGAAATTGCCCTCCTGCCAATGTTGTCTCCAATCTGCGATCATAAGTGGGAAGGCGGTCCGATACTGATAAGCACGTCCGGTGTTGGCTTCTCCCTGGTACCAAATCACTCCGCGAATGGCATAAGGAATAAGCGGATTAATCATTGCATTAAACAAAAAGCTTGGATAATCATTCGGACCAATTCCTGTGGTAGACCTGGATATTTTTGCTACACGGAAATTCCATCCGTCTTTCAATGAAACAAATCCAAAGTCTGATTTCAAATAAACGGATGTGGAATCGCCATAGAACCCACCCCCTCCTCCTGTATCTTCAACTCTGACCGCTATGATATTCTTTCCAGGTTTAAATATACCGGCGGGAATCTGATAAGCTCTTTCCATCGACCAGTTTTTGGTTGAGCCCACCCAGATCCCATTTACATAAGTATCATCATTATCATCTATTTTCCCAAGTGAAAGTGTAAAGGGTTTGGAAACAGAATTGTTATCGAGAACGACTTCTTTTCTGTACCATACGATTCCATCCAGATCAATTAACCCAATCCGTTGGTTTTCCCAATTCTGAGCAACACTAATGCCCGGCCAATTCGAACTATTGTAATCAGGGTTTTTCCAATCCAGTTCCGGAATAGTATCCTTAATATTTTTCTGGATTAATATGATTTGTTTTTCCAGTTTGTTTCTCCGTTCCTTAATTATAGAATCAACTTCTTTACCGGATACAGATGCAATCGCGTTTTTGAACTCCGGACTCTTCATCAGTGCGGCATTACTTGTCCACGCCTCAACCATTGTTCCGCCCCATGTTGAGTTAATCAAGCCGATAGGCACTTGCAAATGTTTGAACAATTCGCGTGCGAAAAAATATCCAACAGCGGTAAAATCACCGGCTGTTTGGGATGAACAAGTAATCCATTGCTCTGGACTGAAATCCTCTTTTGGAGAACTGCTGATTGTAAGAGGTATTTTTATCTGCCGGATCTTCTGATAGTCGGCATTTTTTATTTCATCATCAGCATTATGCGCAGATTTCAACATAAACTCCATGTTCGACTGCCCCGAACAAATCCAAACTTCTCCTACAAGTACATCGTTAAAGATTACCTTGCTGGTTCCTTCTACGATAAATTCAAATGGACCACCCGCAGGTTCAGAATCCAGTGTAAGACGCCATTTTCCATTTTTGTCGGCAACAGTTTCTTTCTTCTGGTGATTAAGAGTAACTGAAACCTTTTCAGCCGGCGAAGACCAGCCCCAAACGGGTATCGGCTTACTACGTTGTAGGACCATATGATCTCCGAAAATTACCGGTAGTCTGATTTGGGCGACCGCTGAAATCACCAACATAAAACCCGCCAGAGAAAGAATGATATATTTCATTTTAGAATAAGTCTTCCCGGAATTTAATTCAATTTGAGGTCTGCAATTATAGCATCGATTCGATCTTGTAACAAAGAGTTTATCGTTTCAAATGATGACCGGCTGTTTAACTTCTCATTTACGCTGAAGTAAAATTTTATTTTGGGCTCTGTACCGGAAGGTCGTGCAGAAATTTTACTTCCATCACCTAAAATAAACTGGAGCACATTACTCACAGGTAACATGATCTTCCAAGTTTCCCCTGTTTTTAAATTTGTACCCCTGCTCGTTTGATAGTCCAGTAAAATCACAACATCGGAACGATTGATTGTTAACGGAGGATGACTCCTGTATGAAGACATCATATCCGCAATTTGCTTTTGCCCATCCATTCCTTTTTTTGTTATTGAAATGAGAGATTCCTTGTAAAAACCAAATTTCAAATACAGATCAATCAATTTATCATATAATGATTTTCCTTTGTTTTTTTCATAAGCCGCCATTTCGCAAAGAATAGCTACTGCACTGACTGCATCTTTGTCGCGTAGTTTATCGCCGATCATGAGACCATAACTTTCCTCGCCACCAATGACATAGTTTTCTGTTTTTTCTTTTTCCTTTATCAACTCAGCGATCCATTTAAACCCTGTAAGAACATTATAACAATGAATATGTGCCTGTCGGGCAATCTCATCAATCATGTCAGTTGTTACAATGGTTTTTACGACCATATCATTTGATTGGGAAATACCCTTTTCCTTTCTGGCTTCTATCAAATAGTTAAATGCGAGTACGGCCGTCTGGTTGCCATTCATAAGTACCCATTCGCCCTTGTCGTTCTTAATTCCAATCCCCACCCGGTCAGCGTCGGGATCAGTACCCAGCAATATATCAGCATCAATTTCTCTGGCCTTTTTCAGGCCCAGGCTCATTGTTTCTTTTTCTTCAGGATTAGGATAAGCGACCGTTGGAAAATTACCGTCTGGATTGGTTTGTTCGTTCACTACGTGCACATTGCTGAATCCAAATCTTTGAAGAACTTCAGGTACCAGCTTTATCCCGGTTCCATGAATGGGTGTATAAACAATACAAAGATTATGTTGCTTTTCAATGATCTCAGGATAAACGGATAGATTCTTTACCATACTGACATATGCTTCATCCATTTCTTTTCCAATCATGGTTATATGAGATTCACCGCCGGTCCATTTGACTTCCTCAATAGATCCAATTTTTTCAACTTCTTCCATTACGCGTTTGTCGTGAGGTGGCACAAGTTGACCACCATCGTTCCAGTAGGCTTTGTATCCATTGTATTCCCTCGGATTATGCGATGCAGTACAAACTACTCCACCCTGACAGCCCAAATAACGGATGGTAAAACTTAATTCAGGAGTTGGTCGAAGGGACTGGAACAGGAAGACTTTTATTCCATTCGCGGCGAAAACCTTTGCAGCCGTTTCAGCATAAAAGCGGCTGTTGTTTCGACTATCATGAGCAATTGCCACTTTTACTAAATGACCTGAAAAAGATTTCAAAAGATAATTGGCATAACCCTGAGTGGCCATACCAATTGTATACTTATTAATCCTGTTGGTGCCAACTCCCATTACTCCCCTCAGTCCTCCGGTTCCGAATTCTAGATTCTGATAGAAACTATCTGCTAATTCATCCGGATTTTCTTTCTGAAGCCGGTTAATCTCATCCTTCGTTTCCTGATCATAATTTCCGACTAACCAATTATTCACTTTTGCCAGAATCACCGCATCCATAAAACTTGCTTTAAATTTGAACCTAAGATATTGATTTTTAAATGAACCAAGTCCTGGTTTTCTTACATGATCTTTTAAAATTTCTGTCGATTGGTTGATTTTTTTTTAATGGGTAGCAAATGGAGAAATCTTCTTTCGAAACCCGTGATTATGATTTGTTTCCTTCTCAATTCTCTGAGCGGAATTGCTCAGGACATTTTTCTACCACCCAGTACAACGTATCAGCCAGACCGTCTAAAGACAGTAGTCATCACTGAAGTAGCTACCGGCGTCGTAATATCTGCGGGTCTTTATTTTCTTTGGTACCGAAAACATCCCAGAAGTCATTTTCATTTCTTTAATGATAATGGAGAATGGCTTCAAATGGATAAAGCCGGGCATGCAACAACTGCCTACAACATAGGCGCAATACAATATGATCTGATGCGGTGGTGCGGAGTGAAAAACGATGCTTCGATCGCGGTTGGGGGATTAACTGCCATTGGTTACATGTCCATTGTTGAGATCCTTGACGGATTTTCATCTAAATGGGGTTTCTCGTCAGGGGACATGATCGCAAATATATTTGGCGCGGCCCTATTCGCAGCACAACAAAAAGGATGGAATCAACAAAGAATATCTTTGAAGTGGTCATTTCATGGATCTCCTTACGCAAAATATTATCCGGCTGAACTGGGAGACAATTTTCTTTCCCGCATGTTGAAAGACTATAATGGACAAACCTATTGGCTCTCGTTCAATGTTGCATCTTTTTTACCCTCCAGTTCGGGATTTCCATACTGGCTGAATATGAGTTTGGGTTACGGCGCCGAAGGAATGATTGGAGCCAGTACAAATCCTGCAATCATTAATGGCAAAGCCATTCCCGAATTCCCGAGATACAGAAAATTTTATTTTGCTCCTGATGCGAATCTTTTTAGTATTCCAACGAACTCATCAGTGTATAATGCTACCGCCTATCTAACCCGCTTTTCAAAAGTGCCCGCACCTGCTTTGGAATGGAGCAAACTAAAAGGCTTTCGATTCATTCCCCTGTATTACTGACCACCGGCCATCGTATAGCTATAACGTTCCCTTTACAAAAAATTTAATACTTTTGAATCACCTAAATGCAGCACCCGCCCTATTTATCTCTAAACCATGAGCAGTTATTTATTACTTCGGAATAATAAAGAATCAGGCCCATTTACCATAGATGAGATCAGGGAAATGCCTTTGAAAGCATACGATCTTTTATGGATAGTAGGTAAGAGTGCTGCATGGCGATATCCAGGGGAGATCCCGGAAATAAAGCCCTTTGCGCCGCCAGTCCCTGAACAAAAAGAAGATAATTACAGAAGGATAAAGTCAGAAAGTTCGAATGCAATTTCTAAAGAAATTACCCCGCAAAAAGTAATGTCTTCCCTCAAATCAGTCTATGTAAACCTTCCCTCGGAAAAAAAACAGGTTACCGTTCCAAAGGAAAGATTTATTATAGAATGGGATAGTTCAGAAGAGAAAACTCCGGTGCTCAGCAATTCGGATCTATATACAAAAAAACAAAGCAGACCCGTTCGTATTTCAGGAAAAATACTATGGACCTGCACGATAATTTTACTATTTGGAGCAGGCCTTTTGACTGGTTTCGTCATTTCCGATCGTGGAAAATATTTCTCAAAAGATGAAATTCATCCGCAACATGGGCATGTACAGCATCCTGCCATTTTGGGCAGAGACAAAGAGATGGCGAACAAAAAAGAAATTTCGGTTCCTGATAATCAAAATACTGGTACGGGTAGCGTAGTTGCCAAAAACCCCGAAACTACATCAGATGAAATGGACTTTTCAAAAACAATTCATAGTGTAGCAAAAAAAAACATCCTTGACGCAGGCAAAAAGAACTCTAACAGTGTGATCTTTAAGAAGGATTCAGTATTAGCGCAAAACTATTTTGTTTCCTCTTCAAATATAAACGACAGCTTGAAAAAAAGTCAGTTTGTTAAGTCAGAAATGCTCTATCAGAAAATTAAAGCACATCCTGAAAGCTATGTCGACCTGGTTTTGGGCCGTTATACAACAGGTGTATTTGGTGGTATTTCCAGTTTTCCGGTAACAGTTACCAACAATTCTGCTATTGTGATGGATCAGGTGATAGTAAGTATAGACTATATTCAAAATAACGATAAAATTTTCAAGACCGAAAGTCTCTATTTCACAGGATTAGAACCGGGAGAAACTGTCACTTTGAAAGCACCCAAGAGTTCCAGAGGCGTAAAAGTAATCTCACATTTACGAATAATAAATTCCGGGTTTCCAGACACCAGCGTTTCTAATTAGTAAGGGGTTAACAATCATTTCATTTAATATTTAATCCAAAGCCAGTCCTTGGCATAGAAGTTGAAATCCACTATTGCATTCCATCCTGTGTGATTCCGATAGCCAATTATCCTTCCATGTAATTTTTTGTTAATAGATTTTTTTACCGATTTCAATTTGAAACCATATGCGAAGAGGATTGTTGGAACTCTGCCTCATTATTGTAGTGGTGATTGGTATACATGCAGAGCGGCTGCTGCATAATGGTTCAATAGAAGGACGCATATCTCCTGCACTTTCTTCCCCTTCTGTAATAGCGGTGCGGGGAAGTGATTCAATCAAAGTAAACAGTAAAAATGGATACTTTGATATGGACCTTCAACCCGGCACCTGGAAACTGGTTTTTGCTTTAAAAGAATTAAACAGTACTTCCACTGAAAAGAACGTTAAAGTTTTAGAAGGTCAGCGCGTAGACTTGGGTGAAATCAGGCTTGATCAATAACTTCCAGGTATCAAAAAATTGGGTTTGCGGCAGATGAGATATCAATGGAATTGTTCTATTATTGGAGATGAAAAGTATTGTTCTGTTTGGAGCGGGTAAATCGGCTACATTCCTTATAGACTACCTCACAAATGTCTGCACACAAAAAAATTGGAATCTCATTATCGGCGATTCCAATGCAGAAACTTTAAAAAAGAAATTGACGCCGTCTACAGCGGTTCATCCTGTAAAGGTAGACGTTAAAAATTCCTCGGAAAGAACTGTGCTGGTTAAGAAAGCCGACCTGGTCATTTCACTTCTCCCTCCGGCCTTACATATTTTAGTTGCCAAAGATTGCCTTTTAAATGGGAAAAACCTACTCACAGCATCTTACACTGATAAAGAAATAAATGAATTGTCGTCAAAGATCAAGGAGAAAAATTTATTTTTTCTTTATGAGATGGGACTCGATCCGGGTATTGACCATATGAGCGCTATGCAGCTAATTCATCGAATTCATGCAGCCGGCGGGAAGATTATCGAATTCCGATCGCATACAGGAGGCCTGGTGGCACCTGAAAATGATGACAATCCATGGCATTATAAAATAAGCTGGAATCCCGCGAACGTCGTCAGTGCGGGATCCGCAGGAGCAATCTTCAAGGAGGCGGGACTGATAAAAAAAATAACCTATGAAAATATTTTTCGAAACCCCGGCACTGTTGATATCAAGTCCGTAGGTCAATTTGCGTGGTATCCGAATCGGGATTCCATGGCTTATATGCCAGTATACGGTTTGGAATCGGCAGATAGTTTTATCCGAACTACTTTACGGCATCCCGATTTCTGTTTTGGCTGGCAAAATCTTGTGAGTGCGGAATTGACTGATGATGTTTCGCCCATACCTGAGAATATAAAAACAATTTCAGACTGGAGCAAACCTTTATTACCATACGTGAATATTGCAAATAAATATTTGTATGATCAGCTTGGTCTTTTTGAAAATGAACCCTTACCGGTCAATTGTAGAACGTCAGCGAAAGTTCTTCAGACGCTCTTAGAAAAAAACTGGCGAATGAAAGATTCCGACCGGGATATGATTTTGATGCTTCACGAATTTGTTTATGAATGGAAGAATGAAAATCACAGCTTGAGAAGCAGTCTTGTGGTTAAAGGAGAAAATTCCTCAAGAACAGCGATGGCTAAAACTGTAGGTCTGCCCCTTGGGATTGCCGCGAAATTAATACTTGAAAATAAAATTCAAATAAAAGGTCTTCATATCCCGATCATCCCGGAAATTTACGAACCTGTTTTGCAGGAACTTTCTTTACATGGAATTCGATTTGAGGAAGAATCTACTTAACCTCGAGATGTTGGGTATACAAAGTTTTGTATTGTATATCCCGGAAAATAAGAATGTACAAACCTCGTCGGAGATATAGTGTATAGTAACCCTTACCCGTAATAAAATACGTTTGATCTGCCGGGATCACCTGACCCGGAATAGTGCCGAAAGATTCAAATTGGTAATACGCCTGTACAAGGAAAATATTCCTGTTCGTTGGCTTAATCGAAACAGGCTGCCTGCGATCTGATAATGCCAGCCAGGTTGGTCTGGAATAGCTATAGGTAGTCTTGGGATGAATAACTGTGAGATCGTACAATGTAGTGCCGGTAACGTTTACAGGCTCATCGTCATGGAGTGGAATGGAAGGAGAAGAAACCGGAAACTTTTCCAGATATGCGTTATAAAATGCTTTACCAAAAGAGAAATTGCTTTCTTCACTCATATCAGTTTGATCAATTGTAAGGGGGTCAATGCCTGTCATTTTTTTAAATGCCATTCCCATTGGAATAAAATCGGGCGTTGTACTCTTCTCGGCAATATGTCCATAGCCAGCATAGACAAATATTTTTGCCTGGGGATCCTGCTTCAATATATTCGCAATATTCAAAGCCTGGATGGAATCCCTTTCTGTGGGTGTATGCTGATTTCCGAGCGGATCCTCATAAGCAATCAATTTAAAACCTAATTCCAGAGCAAGACGAATCAATTCACCAGCTACAGGTTCCGCTGCAAAATGACCGGTCTTATAAGTGAGTTTAGTAAGTTCCTGATCAGGCATTGGATTTAACATTTCCATTGCCAGATAGCGGAATCCCCGTTTGTATAAATCGTCAAGTAATGAATAAGCAAATGCACGGTGTAATGGTTTGTTATATGCCTCATTTAGCATAATAACGGAATAGTTAGTTGCGATGAAACTGATGAATCTCCGCGCATCCACATTCTTAATATCCTTTAATAGTTGAATGTTCTTTCCAATTTGTCTGTTTTCGACATCCGAAACACGAGTGGTATCGGATTTAGCCTGATATTCCAAGGCTGCTTCGTAGTCTCCCAAAAATGAGACGGACTGACTCAGAAGATCGTAATAAACCGGTGCAGTAAATTTGCTGGCAAATTTGTTGCTGTCACCCAATAACTGGTAAATAGGATACAGATAATGGATACTATTGCCAACTATAAAATGCAGATCAGTATAACTGGAATCGTAAATATTCGGCTTTACCCTGGTGACGTAATTTTGAATATTAAGTAGTGATGGGTTAGGCTGTGCCTGAGAAGCCGATGTTAAAAAACAAGTAACTAATATCAGTATTTTTTTTTTATCTATTTTCATAAGGATGATTCCATACCCCCCATTTTCATAATAATTTTCCATTCTTCCTCAGTTACAGGCTGAACAGACAAACGACTTATACGAACCAATGCCATTGAAGAAAGCTTTTTTTCATTTTTGATTTGTTCCAGACTTACCGGTTTCACAAATTTTTTCAGCGGTTTCACGTCTACAGCAAACCACGCGGGATCTGAAGTCGTAGGGTCCTGATATGCCTCTTTAATTACGGATGCGATACCGACTATTTCAGTGCCCTTATTGCTATGATAAAAAAAAACCAGATCGCCTTTTTTCATGGACCTTAAATGAAGGCGGGCAGCATAGTTTCTGATTCCGTCCCAGCGGGTATGTTTGTCTTTCACTAGCTGATCCCAGCTATAAACTTCTGGTTCCGATTTTATAAGCCAAAAAGCCATTGAATTTAAAATTTTTAAGATTTAAAGGTAAGATTTAAGGCTTATCGCATTTTGTATACTGAAATGGTATCAGAAAAAGAAAGTTAAAAAAACTGGCTTTCCTGCGGACAATGACAATTGGAATACTTCCAAGCATCCTTAGCAGTGGAAATATCGTATACTAGCTTAAAGGCTGGAAACAGTCTAAACTTTTGCGACAGGTTGTTTTAAGGTCACCACCCGCCTGCCCTTGTGGCATGGTGGGTGGTTTTTTACCAGCCGCTGCTAAGCACGTCTGCAATGTGTAATGTTTTAAGCGGAAGTCCTTTATGTCGGATATACCCGTCAAGGTGCATTAAGCAGGAGAGATCTGTAGAAATTATATATTCAGCCCCCGTATCTAAAGCGTGTTTTACTTTCTGGTCAGCCATAGCCAGAGATATGGGTTCAAATTTCACTGCAAAACTTCCACCGAAGCCACAGCAGGTTTCGACATCTTCCATTTCCACGACCTCAAGACCCTTTACCTGCGACAGTAATTTACGCGGTTCCTTCTTTATCTTACACTCTCTAAGTGCAGCGCAAGAATCATGGTAGGTCGCTTTTCCCGATAAACTGGCATTGAAATTTTCCTGGTGTATTACATTGACCAGAAAATCTGAAAATTCAATTATCCTTCTGCCAATGTTTTTTACTTCTTTGTTATAGGAAGAATCCATGAATAAATCTCCATAATAATTTCTGACAAAACCAGTGCAAGACGCGCTGGGGGTAACAACATAGTCTGTCCCGGAGAAATCCTTTAGAAATTTAACGCAGACCTCTTTTGCGTCATCGCGAAATCCGGCGTTGAATGCTGGTTGTCCACAACATGTTTGTTCCTCATTGTATTGCACAGTACAACCTGCTTTTTCAAGAACACGAATCATGTTGAACGCCGTATCCGGATAAAGCTGATCAACAAAACACGGAATGAAAAGCTGGATATTCAATTTGATTCTTAGTTAGACAGATCTTGAAAAAGAAATCATTTTAATGGCGGCCTCTGCCGCTTCTTCGCCTTTATGGCCATGCCGCCCACCTATTCTTTCTGTTGCCTGATCAGAATTATCTACAGTTAGAACGCCAAATATTACAGGAACTGGAAGTTGCAGATTTAAAGCGGCAATTCCGTCAGTAACAGCTCTGCATACATATTCAAAATGAGGAGTGTCGCCTTTAATTACGCAACCGAGCGCGATAAAGGCATCTGGTTTTTTCTTCCCGGCCTTATGCCAGCAAGATTTTATTGCAAAGGGGATTTCAAATGCTCCTGGAACCGTGAAATCGCGGTAACTAGTTTTATTTTCTCCGAGAATTTTAATACAACCCTTAAATAGTTCATCAACAATTTGCGCATTCCATTCAGTCCTCACTATGACAACAGAAGCATTTTTTAGCTTAACTGTTGCACTCTTAGATTTTCCCGAAGAAGACATGCTGTTTATTTAACTACTCCCAGCCTGGCCAGGTAACGGTCAATGTCAAAACCCCGCGGCGACCCGGGATATTTGCTTTTAATCAATTGATACATCGCAATTGCGTCCTGACTCTTTCCCATACTTTCATAAAGATATCCGGCGCGAAAAAGATATTCGGGAGAAATAACTTCATCCTGATCAAAATATGTTCCCGCTTTTTTATACTGCTCAGCTGCTTCGTCTTTCTTATTCAATTCTGAATAAGCATCACCTAAAAGTCCATACGCTTTAGCCTGAACCTGAACAGCCGAAGTTTTAAAATCTTTCAAATATTTAACAGCATTGTTAAAGTCTCCGAGTTTTAAATAACAACTGCCTGCATAAAAAGCAGCCAGATCAGCAGCTTTTGTACCGCTATATCTGGTAATGATTTTCGCAAATCCGGCATTTACGGCATCTCCATTCAGAGCGAGTCTAATTGAATCTGCACGAAAATATTCTTCAGCACGAAACATAGCTTCCGAAGCTTGTTTCTCTTTTGGATCCAGAATATATTGTTTATAACCGAAATATCCGAGAATTAAAACAAGAACTAAAGCAATGCCAATAGCGCTCTTTTTACCATAATTTTCCTCGAAGTGTTTCCATTTGTCAAGCGGGGAAATTTCATTTTCTAAATGCTCACGATTTTTAATGTCACTCATGTCTGCGAATTATGAAACAGGGTTGCTGTTTTCAATCTTTAATAAATGGATAATGCGGATCGAGATAAATGTCTTTATAAACTTCATCATCGTCCGGAATAGGTGATTCTTCTGCAAATTTTACAGACGCTGCGATGGTTTCTGCCACTCTCTTATTTATGGCATCCAAATCAGCCTGTGTTGCAAATTTTTTTGAAAGAATGGAATCAGCGACCTGGGCTATAGGATCTCTTTGTTTGTATTCTTCCACTTCTTCTTTGGTTCTGTATTTTTGGGGATCAGAAATAGAATGCCCCTTGTATCGATAAGTTTTAATTTCCAGTAATGTAGGTCCGCCACCTTCCCTGGCTCTTTTAATGGCTCTTGAAACTCCTTCATGTACCGCTTCTGCACTCATACCATCTATGGAATCTCCCGGCATGTCGTAGCTATCTGCCAATTTATATATATCCACAACATTTGAGGTTCTCTCCACAGAAGTACCCATTGCATAGTTGTTATTTTCACAAATAAAAATAACAGGCAGTTTCCACAACATGGCAAGATTAAATACCTCGTGTAATATTCCCTGTCTGGCAGCCCCATCTCCGAAAAAAGTAAGTACCGCATTATCTGTGCCTTTGTATTTTTCAGCGAAAGCCAGCCCCGCTCCGGTTCCAATTTGTGCACCCACAATTCCATGCCCCCCGAAAAATTTAACATCTACACCAAAAAAATGCATGCTGCCACCCTTCCCCTTCGCAGCCCCTGTCGATTTTCCATATAGCTCAGCCATGCAGGCATTGGCACTAATTCCTTTGGATAAAGCAAGTCCGTGATCACGATAACCTGTTATGAAAGGGTCGTCCGGACGACTGGCTGTCATACAACCGGCAGCTATGGCTTCCTGACCGATATAAGCATGAAAAAATCCGCGGATTTTTCCTTCCATCTTATACTTTTCTTCAGCCATTTGTTCAAATTGTCTGATCAGCTGCATGAGTTCGTACCAGTATAAGTAGGTTTCTTTTGAAAACTTAGTAGCCACTTACGTAAATTTGATTTAAACCAGCCGAATCGGCTAAGGCGGGGCAAAGATAAGGGGTAAACGGGAATTTTTTCTGTTATCAAGGTGTTTTAAGACCTGTTTTTTACCTTTCCAACAGCTTAACCCTTAATATTTTCCATGATAAACCTGGTGTTCACCTCTCACATGATTTTCAAGGTCAGCAAATTTACCGGATACATCGCCAAGTTTGCCAGGTCATTAAAGAACGAAGCCTTTAACATGCAGCGATTGACGAGCGTTTTTGATAATTTAAATCCTTAATCCGGAAACCAAATGTTATTTCTCAGGAATTTATTAGTCACTCAATACAAGAATTATCTTCAGAAAGACTTTTCATTCGACAAACAGATTATCGGAATCTATGGAAAAAATGGGGTTGGGAAAACAAATCTGCTGGATGCGATTTACTATTTAAGTTTTACGAGGAGTTATTTTTTTAAGTCTGATTTACAGAATATGCATCACGGAAAATCCGGATTTCGAATTGAAGGAAAATTCGAAACGGAAAACGGTGAGCAAAATGTAGTGTGTATTCTTCGTGAAACGGGGAAAAAAGAAGTATTTCTCAATGACGAAATTTATCAGCGTCTTTCGGTTCATATCGGGAAGTTTCCTTGTGTTATAGTTACTCCCGACGATGCAAGAATCATTACAGAGGGAAGTGACGAACGACGTAGATACACCGATGCGCTTCTCTGCCAGATAGACCCGCTCTATCTTCAGCACCTCATCGAATACAACAGACTCTTACAACAGCGTAATCAATTGCTGCGATCACTGGCTGAACGTATTTCAACTGAACGAAGTTTACTGGACGTATATGATGCGCAGCTCCAGCGTCCTGGAACTTATATTTTTGTAAAACGCCAGCTTTTTTTTCAGGATATCCTGCCTTCCATTGAAACAATTTATAAATATATAGCAGGATCCGACGACGGCCTGAAATTAAGTTACCAAAGTGATCTGTTAAGTAGTCCTTATGCGGAATTGCTTCATATATCACGGGACAAGGATCTCATGCTTCAACGAACTCATGCTGGAATTCACCGGGATGACATTGATATTACGCTGAAAAACCAATCCTTTAAAAATATAGCATCACAGGGTCAGCGCAAAAGCTTACTTTTCGCAATGAAGCTGGCAGAATATGAACTTTTAAAAAAGACTAAAAGGTTTGCTCCTATTTTATTGCTGGATGATGTTTTTGAAAAACTAGACGAACAACGAATGCATCAATTACTAAAAAGAGTCTGCGTGCCTGGTAATGGCCAACTTTTTTTAACTGATACCCATCGCGACCGGATAGAGAAACATCTCGAAAAATTGGCAACCGATTACAGTTTAATCGGTTTATAATATATGATTTATTAGCATGGTTTATTAAATCTTATTTTACCCTTTCACCATACACTTTAAACCATATACCTTTGATAAATGGGTGAATATTCTATGGCGGAAGCAATGCGGCAGTTTCTGAAACAAAGCCGCTTAAAAGGAAACGTTCTGGCCCTCCAGATAACGGAAGTGTGGGAAGAAATTATGGGTAAAACCATTGCCAGATACACTGATAAAATTGAAATTCACGGTACTACATTATATATTCAAACATCAGTTGCACCATTAAAACAAGAGCTCGTTTATAAAAAAGATAAGATAAGGGAAAGAGTGAATGAAGCTCTTGGAGAAAACCTGATCAAGGAAGTAGTTATTAAGTAATTTTCTTCCGTTTGATATTCATGTTTATGTTTCAGGAACTTACTCTCGGATCTACAACCTGATACAGCCAATCGGCGAGTAAATTTACAGTTATAAAAAAAAATGAAGTAATTAAGACTGACCCCATCACAACCGGGAAATCCAGCTTGGTGAGTGCATCAACGGTAATCTTGCCAATCCCGTACCATCCGAATATGTATTCTACAAAAAAAGCTCCCGCCAACAATTCCGCAAACCAACCTGTAATTGCAGTTATTACCGGATTTAAGGCATTTCGAATTGCGTGGCGCCATATTACTTGTTTTCTTGACAACCCTTTAGCATAAGCAGTTCTGATATAATCCTGATTTAATACATCGAGCATTGATCCCCTGGTCAATTGGGCAATAATTGCCATTGGCCTGATGCCTAAAGTCAAAGCCGGTAAAATCAAATTCTGTAATTGCCATTGCCGGCCGTTAAAAGGATCCGTGTCAAAGAGACTACCGATCATATGCAAGCCTGTGTATCTGTTCAACACGAATCCAAATACGTAGGCGATCAATATACTCATAAAAAAAGAAGGCACGGAAATTCCCAGCACACTGGTAAATATAGCGGTCGTATCCAACCAGGTATCTTTTTTTACAGCTGCGAGAATGCCCAGTGACATACCTGCAATGGTCGCGATAAACATCGCCACAAAAGCCAGAAAGATTGTGTTGGGCAGTGCCTCCATAATCATCGACCATACCTGTTTGCGGGTTTGGTATGAACGACGCAGGTAAGGAAATTTCAAAACGAGCTTCGTTTTTCCACCTAATCCAATCCAACGAATATTTTTTTCTGTCAGTTCCGTCTCCTTGTAAATACTAATCGGTGAAACATCATTTAGGTAGTATATAAATTGTTTCCATTTCGGTTGGTCCAGATAAAGTTCTTTGCGAATATTATTGAGTGTGCTTGCATCCGCACGCTGACCTATTATAAGTCTCGCTGGATCACCAAAGCCCTGAAATAAAACAAATACAATTATTACGACACCCAACATCGTAAGAGCACCACTTAAACAATTTGATAGAAACCGTCCTGTCATTATTGAGAATATAATTCAGTCTTTTGTGGTGCTAACTCTGCTAGGAAAGGAATAGCCAATTCAAGACTTGCATAACTCCATTTATTAAGTATGGTGCCTTTTTTTAACAGATAAAATGTCGGATCTGCACGAGCTGCTGTTTTGACTGCTGTTGCATCGCATCCGAAAACAGGAATGCCGCCAGACGTTTCTTCAGCCATATTCAAATCATTCAAATTTAACCATGCGTTGGCTCCTTCCCTGTCGGAAGTCACGATAATTACTGGAATATTTTTTGATCTGGCCAGTGTATATAATAATGTAAATGTTTTACTCCAGAAAGGATTTGTTTGAGGAAAACTTCTGGAGATCACCATTATTTGATACCCCGGGCGATTAAGAATTTGTGATGTACTGTCGTTCCCGGATTTGCTGATGAGCGAAAAATCTTTTATTTCAGGTTCCGCATTTCCTTTCCGGATTAATTTGTCATAACGTTTGATAAAAACATAACTGCTGTCAAGATCCGAGGGCATTTGATCCGCGGAAAATTCAATTGTTTTATGATTCTTCTCGTACACAAAATTAATTGATGTGCTGTCTGGAATTGCATTTGCAGGCGTTTTCATTTTCTCCAAAATATTGGCTCCTTTCTTAAAAGGCAGACAGTCTATTACAGGAAGGTAGCGCAGCGCATACCATTGAATGGTGAATGAAAAGATCAGGGTCAGCGCCAATAAAAGTTTGCATCCATTCGCAGAAATCCGCGACTTTATTTCATTGCGGTAAATAAATAGTATCACTATCAGCAAAAGAAGAATCAGATCCTTCAAAAATGAACCCATTGCCTGAAGAGGAATACAGTTTCCGAAACATCCGCATTCCCTGATTTTACCAGAAATAACAGCGTACCCTGTAAGGAAACTGAAAAATATGATCAAAAGTAGTAGTAACCATGCAAACAAACGCATCTTCCATCCGAGTATTACTGCAACGCCCGCGAGAATTTCAAACACAATCATCACTATTGAAAATCCGAGAGTCCAGGCATCCAGAGCCGATAAATTCCAGACCTCGAAAAACTCCTGCATTTTATAACTGAGTCCAAGAGGATCATTCGCTTTGATCAATCCGGAAAAAATAAATAGTATTCCTACCAATAAACGGGTGGTGTTCAGAAAGGTGTTTTTCATGTAAGGATTTTAAGCTGCCTGTCGCCCTTCCGCGATTAAGATCAGTGCAAAAATTGCATAATTTATTATATCGGTCAAATTCGCATCGATGCCTTCACTGATCAATGTTTTTCCATCGTTAACCAGGATCTGGCGCATTCGCTGAAGTTTCATTAATATCAGATCGGCAAAACTCTCCTGACTCATTTCCCTCCATGCTTCCCCGTAGTCATGGTTTTTATTTTCCATAACTTTTTTCGTGAATTGTATTTTCTCGTCATACAATTTGGCAGTCCTTTCGATTTTCAAATCCTCAACTTCTTCCGACTTTAACTCAATTTGAATTAAACCGATGACTCCATAATTTACAATGGCCTGGAATTCGCCGCGAATATCTTCTCCTACCCGTTGAGCACCTTTTTCCTGTATAGTCCGAATGCGTTTAGCTTTTATAAATATCTGATCCAGAATAGAAATCATTCTTAGCACCCGCCAGGAAGTTCCGTAGTCAGCATTCTTTTTCATAAAAATGTCCCGGCAGGAATTCACGACATTTTCATATTGAAGCAGAGTATCTTTCATGACCAAAAGTAATATATAGTAATGATGTGCCTAAATTTACGGATTCATTATGTATTCACTTAATTGCAAGGGCAGGTTGTTTAGCTGGAAAGAACCTATTGTAATGGGCGTTCTTAATTTAACGCCTGATTCATTCTATTCCGGTAGCCGGATTCATTCCGAAGATGATCTGATCGGGCAAGCAGAGAAAATGTTATTGGATGGAGCTTCGATTCTTGATATGGGCGGACTAAGTACCAGACCGGGTTCAAATGAGATTTCTGAAGATGCTGAATTGGCGCGTGTAGTTCCGGCGATAAATCTGATTGCGTCCAGATTTCCATCGGCTATTATCTCGGTTGACAGTTACCGTTATAAAGTGGCAGAATCGGCATTAAATGCAGGCGCTGCTATCATCAATGATATAGGAGCCGGCGAGACTGATTTCCTTGCAGAACTTGCGGCAGACCATAAAACGCCATATGTATGCATGCACATGCGGGGGAATCCGGGAACGATGCAAAATCTAACAGACTACAATGATATTATATCAGAATTGCTGAATTATTTTAATCAGCGAATTGACAAATATCATAAACTTGGGATCAAGGACATTATAATTGATCCGGGATTTGGATTTGCAAAAACTATTGATCAAAATTTCTATCTGCTGAAGAATATCAACTTATTAAAAATACTTGGACTTCCTATACTGGTTGGTCTTTCAAGAAAGTCAACGATATATAAAACCCTCGATATAACTCCGGAAGAGGCATTAAACGGGACCACTGTTTTGCATACACTCGCATTGAACCAGGGCGCCCAGATTCTCCGTGTCCATGATGTTAAAGAGGCGGTTCAGGCAATCCGTTTATGGACGTCCTATGCAAACGCATAGGACATCCACGGGTAAAACTATTTGTGAGCAGGAGGAGTCACCTGCCGGCTATTTGGCCTCATATTAGGCATAGGACGACCAGGAACTGCAGATTCGACAGGGGCGTCAGTAACATCCACGATCTTGACATCGAAAATGAGGTTTTCGTTTGGTTTCTTACTTGGACCAGCAGGTTGTTGATCGTAAGCTAAAAAAGCCGGAATATATAAAGTTGCTGTACCACCCTTTTTCAACAATCTAATTCCCTGATCCCAACCCAGGATAATCCTTCTTGCACCAATAACAAATTGAATCGGTTTACCATCTTCCTTATCATTTGTTTCGAAAACTTTTCCTTCAGGAAATGTCTTTCCTGTATAGATGACTGATATCTGCTTGCCAGAGTCGGCGGAAGCACCTGTTCCCGGGTTTTTTATTTCCACAAATACGCCATCGCCAGTTTTAGTGGCCTGTATATTGTGTTGCTGAAGATAATTCTCTATCGTTTTAATTTGCTTTGCGTGGAAACTATCCATTACCACTTCACGGTCTTTTTGAACAGAAACTTCATCGGGAAAAACGTCTAACACACGAAGACTGAGAATGATTTTATCTTTTTTATGAATAAACGGAGGTAAGGGTTGCTGGGATTTCTTCTGAATACTATCAGCCAGCTGAATAATTTCAGCGCTGTCACCCTTCCTCAGTAATTGAAAAATTTCGATAGGATTGTAGGCGTTGGGTGGTACACTGTCTACTCTTACATAGGCAGGTACGCTGCTGTCAGAAGTGAACAGAATGGAGTCCCTTATCTTCTGATTGAAGCTAAGTTTCATAAACTGACCTCTTTTTACCAATGGATTTTTTTCGTCCGAAATGATTTTATATAATAATCCCGATTTAGTCTTTTTTAAACCTTTGTTATCACAGGAAACCAGAAACAGGATTGCAAGAAGCGCAATAAGAACAGAATTGATTTTTTTCATTGCAGATTTATTGTAATTGTAAAGCGTTTTCTAATAATGAAGCGCGAAAGCGCTGTGCTGTTTGATCAAGTGTTTGACTACTTCTGCCACCAGCGGCATTCCGGTGCCCTCCACCCTCAAAATAGTTTCTGGCGAACAGATTAACATCGAATCCGCCTTTGCTCCGGAAAGAACATTTTATTTCCTCATCACGGTCTATTATAAGTGCGGCGAATTTTATTCCCTGAATGCTTAATGGGTAGTTGACTAATCCCTCGGTATCACCGGTTCTGATCTGATATTTCACCAGATCTTTCCATGGAATGCTTATTAATGCAGTATTGTATTCATAAAATATTTCCATTCTGTTCAACAGGGCGTGACCTATAAAACGCAGCCTGTTTTCCAGAAAATTATCAAAAAGATTTTCATGCACTTTGGTGTGATCAAATCCGGTATCTTTTAAAACTGCCACCATACGGTGAACGGAAGAAGTTGAAGAGCTAAAACGAAAGGATCCTGTATCTGTCATTACACCTGCATACAAACATTCTGCGACAATCTGGTTGATTCTGTGTCCCTGAGAAGAAGACTGGATGAAGTCGAAAATCATTTCGCTGGTAGAGCTTTTTGTGGTATCGCTGATACCATATGAAAAAACTTCTTTTTGCGGTTGCTGATGGTGATCGATAAGAATACGTTTACCTTTTGCCTTTTCAATGGGTTCAGCCATTTTACGGGTACGATGTAATACGTTAAAATCGAGGCAAAAGATCCAATCGGCACTATTTAAAACATCATTTGCATGATCCGAATTCAGTTCGTAGTCAATTACCAGGTTCGCCCCCGGCATCCAGCTTAGCCAGTCAGCCCAATTGGTAGGTGAAATTACCGTTGCTCTGTGCCCAATTGAAGTTAGAACATGAAAAAGCCCCAATGAGGAACCCATTGCATCAGCATCAGGCTTCTGATGCATTACAATTACAATAGTCCTTGGTTCTGTCAGTAAGGGAATAATATCCGTAATAGGTTGCATGTAAAACGGTTGCAAAGGTGCAGAATTATATCACCATTCCCAAATCTCCTGCAAAATGTATTACCTTTGCCGGCCAAACGGAAACAAATGAGCAATCGCACTTTCACAATGATTAAACCTGATGCATTTGGTAATGGTCATTCAGGAGCAATTCTGGATACTATTCTAAAATCCGGATTCAAACTGATTGCAATGAAAATGACTCAGCTTTCTGCTCAAAAGGCGGGCGAGTTCTATGCTGTGCACAACGCCAGACCTTTTTATAGCGAACTGGTGGAATTTATGAGCCGTGGTCCCATTGTAGCTGCAATTCTCGAAAAAGAGAATGCGGTGGCTGATTTTAGGAAGTTAATTGGTGCAACAGATCCTGCTAAGGCTGACAAAGGAACTATTAGACAAATTTTTGCAGAATCCCTTGGAGAAAACGCAATTCACGGAAGTGACAGTGATGAAAATGCAAGGGTAGAAAGCGATTTTTTCTTCTCAAATTTGGAAAGAATCTAGAGATGGGAAATTTAACTCCCATTGCCCGTCCCAATAGGCGACAGAACTAAAATAACTTCTTCTTAATTTATCGAGATACCTACTCAATTTACATTGATATTCAATGTATTGTCTCTATAAAATCGAATTCCGATTCGTGGATAAAATAAGTAAATAAAGGAAGCGTTAGAGTAAATCAACTAAACAATAGACTCTATGAATTTCCGCACTATCAAAATCGCAGGTAAACTAATAGCCCTTATTGCAGTAATTAGCATGACTTCCTGCAAGAAGGACGCCGCTTCGAATTCTAACAATACGAGCGCTGCTACTTTATCGGATTCATCAACCGTAGCAGATAACACCTATTACGATGTTTTAAATAATGCATTTGTTGGTTTTGCTGACAACAGCACTGTTTGGAGTTCATCAAATATTCAATCTGGTAAAACAACAACATTTTCAACTGAAGGAACTGAAGGAGTGAAAACAGGCAGTCTCAGCTGTGCAATTTACACTCTGTCTGATTCAGTCCCAGGGGAATATCCTAAAACACTGACACTTGACTTCGGCACAGGTTGCACGAGTGCAGATGGTATCTTCCGCACTGGAAAACTAACTTACGTGTTCACCGGTCCTATCATCGCGCCACAGGCATCAGCAACTGTAACGTTTAACAATTATACAGTAAACGGATACGGTATACAGGGAGCATATCAGATTACGAATAATTCATCAGAACAAGTAGGAATCAGTATCAATACCGTTGTAACAAATGGTATCATTACTTATCCTAATACAACAAATTATCACTACAGCCACAACAGAACTTATATAATGACGGCAGGTTCCAGCACGCCATTTGATATTTCTGATGACGTTTACAACATCACAGGGAATAGTTCTTTCTCTGCATCTGACGGATCAAACATTGTATGGACTATTACAACCCCTCTTGTAAAGGCAATTGCTTGCCCCTACATTAAACAGGGCGTGGTTGGATTTTCATATAACCAGTCTGTAAATGGAACGATAGATTTCGGTGACGGTACTTGCGATAATAAGGCCACTATTTCAGTTGGATCTTTGCAGGAGCCTATTACTCTGAGATAGGTTTGAAAAAATATTAAAATAAAAGAAGCCTTTCGGAAAAACCGAAAGGCTTCTTTTATTCACTATTCTGTAAGTCCAGGAATTTGTCCTTTTAATTCGGTTAATTTTTCTTTACCGTAAGAAAGTCTCGTAATTACAACGAACAGAACCGGTACGATAAAAATAGCCAGGGAAGTAGCGGCGAGCATTCCTCCCAATACTGTGAATCCTATTGTTGAGCGTGCAACACTTGCTGCACCTGTAGCCAGAGCCAATGGTAACACACCCAGAATAAAGGCTAATGATGTCATAAGAATAGGTCGCAAACGCAGTTTAACGGCTGCCAGTGTGGCTTCTACAACAGGGATTCCACGGTCTACACGTTCCTTGGCAAACTCAACAATCAGGATGGCATTTTTTGCTGATAAACCGATCAGTGTAATCATTCCGATTTGCGCATACACGTTATTTACAAGTGAAGGAATAAATGTCAAAGTTAGAATTGCACCCAACATTCCCACTGGTACTGCAAGTAAAACAGAAAAAGGAACCTGCCAGCTTTCATATAATGCTGCAAGGAACAAAAAGACAAATACAATAGATAATGCAAAGATCAGCAGCGTGCTGCTGCCTGCTTTTAATTCTTCCCGGCTCAGTCCCGCAAATTCATATCCGTAACCAGCAGGTAAATTCTGATCAGCAACTTCTTTCAAAGCCTGGATAGCCTGACCACTGCTGAATCCGGCTTTTGCTTCTCCTATGATTTCTGCAGATCTGAATAAATTAAAATGATATAAAAGGGCGGGACTCTCAGTTATTTTGTAGGAAATGACGGCGCTCAGAGGTACCATTGTTCCTTCAGAATTTCTGACATAATAAGTATTCAGGTCGTTAATATCGCCGCGATAGTTTGTATCAGCCTGCGCAACTACGTGAAAGTTTCGGCCGTAAATTGTAAGATCATTTATATAGGAGCTCCCGAGATAAGTCTGAATTGTATTATATACGTCGCCAAGAGAGAGGCCAAGTTTTTTACATTTATCCCTGTCCACATTCAAAGCATAACCAGGTGTTCTCGCATTAAAAAAAGTGTATGCCCTGTTTATTTCAGGTCTTTTATTTACAGCAGCAATAAAATTATTAACAACCTTTTCAAAAGTTTTCACATCATCTGTGCTTCCCTTTTGCTGCAGTTCAAATGTGAACCCCGCGGATTGACCTAGTCCTGGTATGGCTGGTGGTGCAATGACAATGATATTCGCTTCTTTAATGGCAGTGAATTCCTTCTGCAGGGTGGCTGTGATACCTTTTATTTGAAGATCTTTGCTTTTACGTTCGTCCCAGGGATTCAGGGAAGTAAAAATAGTCCCACTGTTTGCTTTTGTGGCAAAAGTAATTGCATTAAGACCGGCAAGCGCAGCATAATGATGAATGCCTTTGGTTTCAGAAATGATCTTCATCATTTTATTCAGTGTCTCCAGGCTTCTTGCTGTTGAAGAAGCTTCCGGCAATTCATAGGTAATGTATAATCTGCCTTCATCTTCCTGTGGAATAAAGCCACTTGGTTTGGCCCTGAATAAAAAAAAGGCACCCGTACAAATACATATAAGGAGAATAATCACATAGGGTGATCGTTTTATCCAGATACCCACATTCTTTGTATACCCATTGTTAAAACGTTCAAACATATTATTAAACCGGTAGAAGAACTGGTTGAGTCCCTTCGAAGATTTATCCATATGCATCGGGCGAAGGAGCAGGGTGCATAATGCCGGCGTAAGGGATAGCGCAACAAAAGCAGATATCAGCACTGATATTGCAATCGTGATGGCAAATTGTTGATAGAGCCTGCCCACAATTCCTGGAATAAATCCAACAGGAACAAATACTGCCGCGAGAATAAGTGCGATGGCGACCACGGGACCGGAGATATCTTTCATAGCTCTATCGCTGGCTTCCTTCGCAGAAAGATTTTCTACGTCAATATAATGCTGAACGGCTTCTACTACTACAATGGCATCATCCACAACAATACCAATAGCAAGTACAAATCCGAACAGCGTAAGCGTATTGATTGTAAAGCCGAGTGGTATAAAAAATATAAAAGTTCCGATTATGGAAACTGGTATAGCCAGGACAGGGATTAGTGTTGCGCGCCAACTCTGCAGAAATAAAAATACAACCAGCACTACCAGACCCAGGGCTTCCAGCAATGTTTGAACTACTTCATGAATGGAGACCTGTACCACGGAAATGGATTCGAAAGGAACAACATAATCAATGTCGGTCGGAAATGATTTTTTCAGTTCTTCCATGGCTTTGTATACACCTTCAGCAGTTGCAAGTGCATTACTACCGGGAGCCTGATACACGAGCAGATAAGATGCTCTTTTGCCATCCACAAATGAGTTGCTTGCGTAGCTGAATTTTCCAAGCTGGATCCTTGCAACATCTTTTAAATAAACGATTGAACCATTAGCCGGATTGGAGCGAACGATAATATTGCTGAACTCTTCTTCTGATGACAGTCGGCTGTTTGTAACCACTGAATATTCAAAAGATTGAATTGAGTTCTGGGGAGGTGCTCCAACTGAACCGGCGGAGATCTGAACGTTTTGTTCCTGAAGGGCGTTCGTTATGTCCGTTGCAGTCAGGCCCAATTGCGCCAGTTTATCCGGCTTAAGCCAAATGCGCATACTGAAATCATCTGCGCGGTTAATAACATCTCCTACCCCTTTCACACGTAACAATACATCATGAACAAATATATTGGTATAGTTATCCAGGAATGTAACTGCATGTGTTCCTTTGGGAGCATATATAGCGACCAGCAGAAGAATACTTGGATTTCTCTTCCTGGTGATTACCCCAAGTCTCTTTAATTCATCAGGGAGTGCCGGCGAAGCAATGCCCACACGGTTCTGGACATCCAGCATGCCATTATTTACGTCCGCTCCAACTTCGTAGGTTACGGTTATTGTACTCTGACCGTTGCTTGTGCTGTTACTCTGCATGTAGGCCATTCCCGGCGTGCCATTCACTTGGGTTTCAATAGGCGTGGTTACGGTCTGCTCCACCGTTTGTGCATCCGCACCTATAAAATTGCTGGTAACCTGAACCGTGGGAGGTGTAATATCCGGATATTGACTTACAGGCAGGCTGTTTAATGAAAGAAGGCCTACCAAAACCAGAACGATGGAAACGACAATGGCCGTAACCGGCCTCTTAATAAAAGTATCTGCGATCATACTGCTGCCGGATTAGGATGATTTTCTTTTTGACGAATCGATTATATGATGATTCAATGAATCCGTTCCGGGTGAATGCTGGAACGCCGGTTTCACTTTTGTTCCATCTCTTAATTTTTGCACTCCGTCCACCACTATTATTTCATTTTCCTGAAGTCCGGATCTCACTATAACCTGGTCCCTGATCCGTTGACCCAGGAAAACTTTACGCTGAGCCACGGTATCATCATTTACTACAAATACAAAATATTCTGCCATTTGCTCAACTGTTGCTTTGTAAGGTATCAACAACGATTTCTGACTGCTGTTGTTCAAAATTCTGAGATTTACAGACATACCCACTTTTAAAATATTTCCAGGATTTTCAAATAACAACCTCACTTTGATCGTCGCTGTCTGAGGGTCGACTGCACGGTCTACAATGTATATTTTGCCAGGAAACGGATATCTGGACTGATCAGCAAGAACCAGTGTAAATGTGGAATCGAATTTCTTCCTCTGATCTTCTTTTCTTTCTTTTTCAATAAATGGAATCAGTGTTTCGTCCAGTGATACATCCACCGCAATAGGATTATCTGAAGAGATGGTATTTAATATGGTGCTGCCTGCCGTAACCGACGCACCGACTTTAACTTGTGAAATTCCGATAGTGCCGGACAGCGAAGCATAAATAGTGGAATATCGAAGGTTTACCTGCACCGCACTCACATTAGCTTTGGCCGCGTCCACCTGTTTTTTTGCCGTCTGAAGATCAGCGAGCGCGTGCTGAACTGTTTGCTGTGCAACAGCATCTTCTTTCCCGAGTTCCTGGTATCGGTCAGCATCCTGTTGGACCTTTTCCAGGTTTGCCTGACTCTCATTGAGCTGTGCAACAGCCTGATTGTATGCCCCCAAATATTGTTGCTGGTCTATCGAATAAAGTTTCTGTCCCTTTTCAACATGCTGACCCTCTGTAAAAAATATTCCCGTAATATAACCTGCTACCTGTGGCCTGATTTCAACCTGATTTACAGCAGTTACCGTTGCCGGATAGGAATTGAAATACTCAGCGCTGCCTGATTTTGCCGTATAAACATTTACAGAAACCGGCGGAGGCGGAGGCGGAGGTGGCTGGCTGCTGCACGAATACAGGCTTATAATAATTAATAAAAAAACAACGTATTTATAATTATTCATAACAGGATGATTAATACGAATATTTTAGTGTTCCCAGTGCACGCTCCACGTCAATTCTATCGCTCAGCACCTGGAAAATGGCATTGGTAAAATTGACCTGGGCAGAGAATAAATCGTTATTGGAAACTACAACATCCAGATAGGTTTTTATTCCTGCACGATACTGAAGCTGTACGATATTATAAACCTGCCTCGCCAGTTCGAGATTTTCCTTTTGTTCGAAATAGTTGTTCAGGTCTGCTTTAAAAGATGACAGGGCCTCGATATACTGCGTTCGAATCGAATCTTTTAGAGAATTAAAATTGTAATCGAGTCTTTCAATCTGGAGCTTGGCCACTTTAACCTGCTGTGCGCGGCGAGTTCCGGTAAAGATTGGAAAGGTAACAGCTAAGCCGGCATATGAATTAGGGAAATTTTCCTGATATAAATTCTTAAACTGACTACTATAATAATTCAGGTTATAATTTCCGAAAGCAGAAACAGTAGGCAAAAATCCTAGTTTATAATATTTCAGATTATATTCTTCAAGTCTTTTTTGCGTTTCCAATTGTTGAAGTTCTATACGGTTGTTGACATCTACCTGTTGAAGTGTATCAAAGGAGGTGACTTGCTCTCTCATCGAGGCACTATCATATAAAACATTCAGATTCGATTCGACAGGATAACTCATATATAATTTAAGTACGGCCGTTTTACTTTTAAGCGTTTCCTCGGCTGTTTTGCGGGAAGCCCTGGCATTATTCAGACTAATAGTTGCGCGCTGATAATCTGTTTTGTCAACCAATCCTCCCTTATATTGATTATATGTGTCTTTCAGACTTCTTTGTAAAAGAACAATATCGGTATCAAGCAAAGCAATCTGCTCCTTTGACAATAACAGGTCATAGAAAGCTTTACTAACATTGGATACTACTGCTATTTTATTGTTTACCGTATTTTGTTTGGCACTCAGACGAACGTCTTTTGAAGATTGCTGGGCAATAACGACATCCCTGTTGAAAATAGTCTGATCAAGACCGAAGTAACCATAGGCCTGATTATATGTTCCAACAGGTGCCGGCACACCATTAAAAATAGAAACCGGACGTTGAAAATTATTCTGATAATTTCCTGAAAAATTTATTTGTGGATACCAGTCTGCCAACTGAATTTTAATTTCGTGCTCTGTGATTTGTTCATCAATGAGCGACTGCCGTATATTCGTCTGGTGAGCAAGCGCGTAAATTACGCAGTCCTCCAAAGTCTTTGAAGAAACAGAATCATTTCCTGTCTGCGCACATGCTGAACCAAATAACATCAATACCGGAAAAAATAAAATATTTTTTTTCATAAATAGTAAAAAACGAGTCCGTTTTGGAAGGGACTTTCAAGACTGCCGGAAGCAAGCAACGGAGAGCAAAATTAGGACTTACTGGTTAAAATTAAACGACTGTTTAATTTATTTTTAAAAATTGACAAGGCTTATTATTTCCGAAAGAAACAATTCATCGGTTTTGTCGAATGTTGCATAAGATGAATGATCAACATCCAATACAGCTAACACCTGATTTTGATGGATTACAGGAATTACAATTTCGGATTTCGACAAACTGCTGCAAGCAATATGCCCCGGAAAACTATTTACATCCTGAACAATAATTGTTTTCATTTGTTCCCACGCCGAGCCACATACGCCTCTGCCCTTTTTTATTCGCGTGCAGGCGACTGGTCCCTGAAATGGTCCTAACACCAGTTCATTTTCTTTCACTAAATAAAACCCAATCCAAAGCCAGTTGAATTGCTGTTTTAGAGATGCACAGATATTTCCAAGATTTGCAATAAGGTCCGGTTCTCCGTCAATCAAAGCTGCTATCTGCGGGATGAGTTCCAGGTATTGTTCTTCTTTTGTACCCTGTATAATAACCAAATCTTCAGCCATGTTATTTAATTTGGTAATGGCAGGCCTGTGTATTCAATTCCAAGTCCAGGCTTACCGGATAGAGTTACTCTACCATTATTAAATTCCAAACCACTTGCAATATCTTCATCTAACAATAATGGGCCGTCCATATCAACATAATCCAGCAAAGGTAGTAAATGGCCAATTGCCGCAGACCCAATACTGCTTTCGTTCATGCTTCCGGCCATCACTTTCATTCCCAGTTTTCTTGCATTCTCAATCATTCGTAGTGCAGGAGTAAGGCCACCGCATTTCGTCAATTTAATATTCACTCCATGAAAATAACCATGACAATTTTCCACATCTTTTTCTGTGACGCAGGATTCATCGGCGATTAAGGGTATTGGTGATTTTTCAAAAAGTATTTTCATGCCATCCCTGTCAGATTTCTCCAGTGGTTGTTCAATAAATTCCACGCCGCATTCATACAAAGCCGGTATAAGTTCCATCGCCTGTTGAGTAGTCCATCCGGCATTTGCATCAACTCTCAAAATAGAGTCTGTGTGTTTTCGAAGTGCACGGATTATTTTCGCATCGTCAGAAGTACCAAGTTTAATTTTATATATGGGCCATGGTTTTGCCTTCATTTTTTCAACCATATTTTCTACGCTATCAATGCCAATTGTATAATCCGTCAAGGGGCCCTCTCCTATATCGAGTTTCCAACATGCATACAACGGTTTTTTTTGAAGCTTGCCATACAGGTCCCAGGCAGCAATATCCAGTGCACAAACGAGAAAAGGATTGTTTGGAATCAGGTGGTGTAAAAAATGCCAGAAACGACCAGGTTCGGTAAAAGCAAATTTTTCTATAACTGGTCTTTTGATTTCCAGGTCAGCGACCATTTTTTCAATTGGAATATGATAGTAAGAAATGGCCGGAGCTTCCCCGTAACCAGAAAGTCCAAACTGGTCCAGTTTTACAATCAGAGTAGGCTGATGAGTTTTCGTACCACGGGATATTGTAAACGGATATTTAAATCTAAGATTATAAGAAATAAATTGAATTTTCAATGCAAAAAAATTATCGGCCGGAAGATTTTACCATCTCCCGCAGCTGTTCGTTAAAAGGTTTTGCTTTTATTAGATCTTCCAGATAAATGTGGATCCTGTAACGCCAATAATAATTTGAAATGGCTGGAATATTAATCCTTTCATCATTCGGGTTTTCCCTCCGGATATTTTCATCTATCCCCAGCAAATCCTGTAACTGAAATATACTCCACATGGCTGGAGAATGAAGATGTTCTTGTACAATGGCCTTATTAATCCAGGCATCGCAGAAATAAGGTGCTTCACCCCATTGTCCCAACTCTTCATTGTAGAATTTCTGTGTTTTATTCCGGTCCTCCTCCCACCACCCCCTGATGGTGCTCATGTCGTGTGTGGATGGAGTAACTACAGACAAGTAAGGAGCTGTAGCCGGATTGAAGAACTCGCGAGAAAGATCCTTGGGCATACGTTGGATTTCCAGGCTTAATATTCCTGTTTGTTTCATAACGTCTTGTACGCACGCCGGTACCATGCCAAGATCTTCTCCACATACAAGCATATTGGTTGACCTTTTCAAAAGCGGAAGTTTTTTCATGGCTTCTTTTTTCCAGAAAAGATCCTGACGCTGGAAAAAGTAATTTATATAAAGTTCCCGAAGCTGATTTTGCAGATGCCAGTCAAGGTACCTGAAAGATGAAGTTGTTTCCATCGAAAACCGGAAGTGAAACTGTGTTCCCTGAGAGCCTTCCACTTCAAATAAAATTAAATTTGAAATGAGGTTCATCAATGCTTCACGGATTTTAATATCGAGTGGGTCTGTTGTCCTGTTTTCAAAAAAGTCGGTAATCTTTCTTTGGGTATTTACAAATTCTTTCATTGTAAATCTCCCTTTATTATCTTCTGAAAAATAAATGGGTTTTAGGATCTCAGTATCTGCATCCAGATATTCCCAAAGAACAGCTTCGTTTATAAAAGGTTTGGTATAACGGTCTTTATCGAAGTAGATATTTCTTTCATCAAATTCCACCCGATGTATGGGAATTGACTTTTCAAAATGTCCCATAATTCCTTCTGTCTGGGAAATTGGTATACTCCAGATCCGGAAGAAACCGAGTATATGATCTATTCTAAACGCATCAAAATATATCGCCATTTGTGAAAACCGGTTCTTCCACCATTGGAATGAATCTTTAGCCATACTTTCCCAATTGTATGTCGGAAATCCCCAATTCTGACCCTTTACGGCGAACGGGTCGGGAGGTGCGCCGGCCTGCATATCCATGTGATATAATTCCGGAGAAACCCAGGCATCACAGCTATGCCGGTATACGCCAATCGGTATATCTCCTTTTATTATGATTCCATTTTCATGAGCATATTGAACTGATTTTCGCAGCTGGCGATACAGATGATATTGTAAAAAATAATAAAAGGTGATCTGGTCGTATTGTTTGGATTGAGGTGACGTAAGGCGATCTACTGTAAGCTTGGAATATTTTCCATATGTTTTCCATTTGTAAAAATCCGCGGATCCATTTACATCCTTCAGATAACAAAATGCAGCATATGGAACGAGCCATGTTTTGTTGAGATGAAAAAACTCCAGGTAATCGGGATCTTTCAGGAACGAAGATTTCACTCCATTGAATAATTCTTTTGCTGCTGCTGTCTTTGTCTGCATCACCATTTCATAATCAAGATCAGCAAGACTGTTTAGTTGCTTTTGTATCGTTTTGAGTGATTTAATAAACGGAGAATTGTTTTTACCCGCCATCTCATCCAGGTTAAGATATAACGGATGCAGGGCAAACGCAGATATAGACGCATAAGGATATGAGTCTATCCAGGTGCCTGTTGCAGAAGTATCATTTACCGGAAGGATCTGAATCATTTTGAATCCTGTCTTATGCGCCCAATCCACAAGTAATCTGATGTCGGCAAATTCTCCGGTGCCCAGTGAACTCTTCGAACGCAAACTAAATACTGGTATACTCACACCCGCTCCCTTCCAGGTGCTGTTAGGAAGACGAATAAACCCATCATGAAGAATAGTTAGCCGGTCATCCTGCACATCGCCGAGAAGAATTCTGTTAGGACCATTTTCAAATTGAACCAGCGCATTGTGTTTCACATCATAAACTCCATATTTATAGTGTACCGGAGATTGGAAGCCTGACAAATTAAGCTCTATGGTCCACCATTTTCCTTCTTTTCTTAATATGAGCGGATCTGCCATTGACCAGTCCCCGAACGCAGAACCGTTTCCGGAAATACAAACTGCTTCATTCTTGTGAAGAAGGGGCGCTTTTATCCTGAAAATATGGGTAAAAATTTTGGGTGTCTTTTTTCCAGACTTCTTCGGACTGTTGGGAAGAAGTATATCCTGGAATGGTGCGGTATAGAATGCATTTTCATATTCACCCGCATGATTCCAGGTATCGAAAATTTGCATTTCATCGTGTTTTGAAGAAATTTTGAATTCCCTGTCATTTCCCCATTCATGTACGATGCTATCGTCCTCCATTTTTAACTGATAATAATAACTCACCGGATCTGATGGAAGATTGGCAAGTTCTACGGTAATCTCCCAGAAATCCTGATTTTTATACTGCATTAAAACTGGCTGGGTAACTAATTTATTCTGATACCCCAGCTCGGGAATATTTCCGCAAATGAATAGATCCTGACCCTGTTTGGTACTGAAACGTAAGTAAAAATGTAATTTCATCTCCGGTTGAAGTTCAATAGCCGGCAATCGTGTATAGCCGGCATGCTTGTGGCGAAAATACCAAAACGGGAACTTGTAATAAAATTAATGTACTGTGGCGTAAACAATTCTAATTAGAATATATTTGCGAAACAAATTGGCTGCATGGAAAATACAAAAAAAGGCAGAGGACTCTATTGGTTTCTTTTTCTCGTCTCCGTGGTTGCATTTTTCTGGTTATACTCCTTAATTGGCGGAGTTTGTATTCTCGTATTACCCTTTATTTGCACGTTTTTTGCCAAGGCGCTCGACATCATGTAGGCTGGCTTTACCCGAAATAAAAAAACACTGTTTTCAATAACAGTGTTTAAAATTCAGAACTACGTTGGATCCTTTCCATCTTTCCAAAGTAATGACCCTATATTAAATGGCCCATTTTCTGGTGATACGGGTAGGTTGTTTTTTAGACCTGTGTATTTGCCAGAGATTGACCAGAGTAAAACGTTTTTTTTCGGCCGGCATATCTAAACCAGTTGCGAGCGTTTCTCTTACTTCAGTAGTCAGTTTTTTAAGTGTTTCAGTGTCCATCTTTACAATAGATGGCATTACGACCTGTTTCATAAATATTCCATTTTTAGATTAAAAACTTTCAGAGCAAAAACGAGGAGAACACAGAAGAATCGTTAGTAAGAAGTGTAGAACCTATTGAGCTTGCAAGGCGATCATTTTGCTCTTAATTGCAGTGCAAATATACGATGAGAGAGGTTGCCTGCAAACCCTTATTATGAAAAATTATATCATGTCCAACGCTCATTTTCAATCATAACTGCTTAAATAATAAGGGCTGACGCAGTGGTCAGCCCTTATCTCCATATCTTAAGTTAATATCATTTAACTTCTTCAAATTCAGCGTCGGTTACATTTTCTGCGTTCTTACCCGCATTCGATTGTTCGTTGCCGTTAGGCTGTCCTTCTGTAGCAGATTGTGCGCCGCCTTCCTGGGTGTTTTTGTACATATGTTCACTGGCAGCTGTCCACGCTGTATTAATTTCAGCGATTGCCGCGTCGATTTTTGCTAAATCCTGTTCTTTTTGCGCTTCTTTCAGATGTACCAGGGCTGTTTCAATGGGTGCTTTTTTATCGGCTGGAATTTTATCGCCAAGATCCTTAAGCTGTTTTTCTGTTTGAAAAACGAAACTGTCAGCCTGATTGAGTTTATCCACGCGTTCACGTGCCACTTTATCGGTCGCTTCATTTGCTTTGGCTTCAGCTTTCATTTTTTCCACTTCTTCCTTACTCAGTCCGCTTCCGGCTTCGATACGAATCTTTTGTTCTTTTCCGGTTCCCTTGTCTTTAGCAACAACATGCAAAATGCCATTCGCATCTATATCAAAAATGACTTCGATTTGAGGAACTCCTCTGGGTGCTGGTGGTATCCCATCCAGGTTAAACATGCCCAGGCTCTTATTCTGATTTGCCATTGGCCTTTCACCCTGCAGCACGTGTATCTGAACGCCTGGCTGATTATCACTCGCTGTAGAGAAAGTTTCAGATTTCTTGGTCGGAATAGTCGTATTGCTGTCGATCAGTCTGGTCATTACACCGCCCATGGTTTCAATCCCGAGACTCAATGGAGTGACATCCAGTAAAAGCACATCTTTTACTTCACCGCTTAATACAGCTCCCTGAATTGCGGCTCCGATGGCTACTACTTCATCCGGATTGACGCCTTTATTTGGTTTTCTTCCAAAGAATTTTTCCACGATTTCCTGAACTTTTGGAATTCTTGTGCTTCCACCTACCAGAATAACTTCATCTATTTGAGAAACGGTTAAACCGGCATCCTTCATAGCCTGCTCACAAGGCTTAAGACATCTTTCAAATAACTTGTCTGAAAGTTGCTCAAATTTTGCACGTGTGAGTTTTTTCACCAAATGTTTGGGTACTCCGTCTACGGCAGTAACATAAGGAAGATTGACTTCAGTTTCTGTTGAAGAGGAAAGTTCAATTTTAGCCTTTTCAGCAGCTTCTTTCAAACGCTGCAATGCCATAGGATCCTTGCGGAGATCTATATTTTCGTCTTTTTTGAATTCGTCTGCCAGCCAGTCGATGATGATTTTGTCAAAATCGTCACCTCCCAGGTGTGTATCACCGTTCGTTGACTTCACTTCAAAAACCCCGTCACCCAGTTCCAGCACAGATATGTCAAATGTTCCGCCACCTAAGTCAAAAACGGCAATTTTTTCATCTTTACCGGCTTTGTCCAGTCCATAGGCCAGCGCAGCTGCAGTTGGCTCGTTTACGATACGTCGAACATTCAATCCGGCGATCTCTCCGGCTTCTTTGGTTGCCTGCCGCTGTGCGTCGTTGAAGTAAGCAGGTACGGTTATAACAGCCTCTGTAACTTCCTGACCCAGATAGTCTTCTGCAGTCTTCTTCATTTTCTGAAGGATCATCGCACTGATTTCCTGGGGAGTATACTGACGGCCGTCTATGTCAATACGGCAAGTATTGTTGTCACCCTTTACTACTTTATAGCTCCAATGACTAATTTCATTTGTTACTTCGTCATACCTGCGGCCCATAAACCTTTTTACTGAGGATATGGTATTGACAGGGTTGGTAATAGCCTGACGCTTAGCAGGATCTCCCACTTTGCGTTCGCCATTTTTCAGAAAAGCGACTACAGACGGTGTAGTCCTGCGCCCTTCATCATTTGCAATGACCACGGGTTCGTTTCCTTCCATTACTGCCACGCAGCTGTTGGTGGTACCGAGGTCAATTCCGATTATTTTGCCCATAATATTGATTTATTTAAGGTGAGTCTTTAATGGTTCACAACTCAATGTCAATCATTATGCCATGCGGAAAAGAATGCAAAAATGGCAGGTAACATGAGACTAATATTAAAAAGAAAGACGGCTATAGACTTAAAAACAAGGATTTGAAGTCTCTTATTGCAAAGGGCTTTGCAGCTATACGATCTCATACGGCAGCTCCGATCCCGGGTTCCTTCCTCTTTCTCTTTGTTTTTCTTTAATCTTTACGGTGTAGACTTCGGGCTTTTATAATATATTTTCCGAAAAGGAAAAATCCAATATAAGGCCAGACCAGAGGATACTGCCATAGTTTACCGGCCACAATCCATTTCCATTTATTACGCCACGATATTTTTTCTCTATAAAGACGATACAACCAGTTTTTTCCGATTTTTCTTTCTATACCGTTTTGCAACGAAATGCCATCCACAACCTGAGGTAGTTCTTTTGAATAGGTTTTATGCCAATTCATAGTGTCTTTTACCCATTCATCTCCATAATTTCCTCCCTCGGTAAAATGCAGAATGTCTATATTAAAGATTACAAAAATCCGCCATTTTTTAGTCGCTTGAAATGATATATCGATATCATATAAGTGAAATCCTCTTAATAAATTTTCGTTGAACCTCGAGCTTTTCCAAACTTCTTTTCGCATTACAATAAAAACTCCATCTATATTAACCACGGGTTCAATTACAGCTTGCCTCGGATTGTTGTAAAGATGATCTACTTTTCCATTTTTATTCTTGTGAAATATATTGCAGTAGTCAAGATCAAGCAACCCGGTTGACCAGCCAGAAGGTGTACGGCTTTTATATTTAGATCCCGCAATTCCTATAAATCCAGTTTCGGTATTATTTTCAAACGCAGATAACAGATTGGCCGACCAGTTTTCGGTTTGAAACTGAATGTCTTCGTGAATAAAACAATAGTAAGGATATCTGGCCTGTTCCGCAAGCAAATTATATACTTCTGATATGGGTTTTGTATTTGCAAGATTATCCCAGACCAATAATTCATATTCATTTCCTATCGTTTCCTGAATATTTATTTTTAGCTTCTCGAGGTAAGAAACGTTAATAGAGCAGATCAGGATTGAAAACATATTAGATCGGATTATAAAGAATTCCTTTGTTCTCTGTAAATTGTACGCTTGTTGAATTAAAATCCATGCAAAATAAGTCGTTTGGTAAAAATATAGCGCAGGGAATTCGTTTGCGAATGGGCAAGATATTTCATAATCCCTATCAGATCGTGAATATTGGACCGGTAAAAAAAATATATTACAAGCACCTAAACTCAGGTAAAATCCGAATACACAGATTATTAGGTAAAACAATTTCTTTCTACAGTCCGACCGAACTATTACACGGTTTAAAGGAAATTTTTGTTGATGAAATTTACAAGCAGGACCTTCCCACCAAACCGTATATAATTGATTGTGGTGCTAATATCGGACTGAGCGTTATTTATTTGAAGAATTTATACCCGGAAGCAACAATATTGGCGTTCGAGCCTGATGAGAGAAATTTTGAACTTTTGAAAAATAATGTTGGACAATTCGGATTCGAAGGAGTCGAAACTCGCCGTGAAGCTGTATGGATTGAAAATACTGTTCTTCAATTTGCCAACGAGGGATCGATGTCAAGCCGTATTGAAAAGAACACATCAGGAAATACTATTCCGGTAGAGGCCATTCGTTTGAAAGATTATATAAACAAGCCTGTCGATTTTTTGAAGCTCGATATTGAAGGTGCAGAATATGAGGTGATGAAAGATATATCCGATCATTTGCATTTTGTAAATCATCTTTTCCTAGAGTATCACGGGACCTTCGAACAAAATGCTGAACTATCTTATCTGTTTGCTTTACTCGTAGAAAAAGGATTCAAATATTATATTAAGGAGGCAACATCAGTTTATGACAAGCCACTTTACCCTTACAAAAAGCCAGGTATGATATATGATGTTCAGCTGAACATTTTTTGCATAAAAAATAAAACGTATTGATTCAAATTTAGATAATGGAAATATTGAATGACCTGGAAAAGTTTTTTTTTGAAAAGGATCATAAATTGATCCACAAATGGCGGCATTATTTCGAGGTTTATGACAGACATTTCAGCAAGATGCGGAACAGGAAGATTAACGTGTTAGAAATAGGAGCAGCACATGGAGGATCAATAGAAATGTGGAATGATTATTTCCATGGAAATGCGATGATTTATTCAGTCGATATAAATCCGGAATGCAAAAAATTCGAAAATGATTACACAAAAGTCTTTATTGGATCACAGGAGGACAAAGTATTTTTAAGAAAATTACGTGACACGCTTCCTCCATTAGACATTTTAATTGATGACGGCGGTCATACAATGAATCAGCAGATTACAACATTCGAAATACTGTTTGATAAGGTAAAAGAAAATGGTGTTTATTTATGCGAGGATTTACACACTTCATATTTCAAGTATTTTGGAGGAGGTTACAAGAAAAAACGATCATTCATAGAATACAGTAAGAACTTTATCGATAAGATTCATGCATGGCATACAAAAAAGATTTTAGTGGATGATTTTACAAAATCTGTTCACTCAATCCACTATTACGAGAGCATAATAGTTATCGAAAAACGTCCGATGTCGGCTCCCTATGATGTAAAATCTGGTGTCCCAAGTATTGAGGACAAATTAGCTATGGAGCCTATAATTAAGAAATAATTTCGATTTTTTATTTTCGAATTCAATTATCGAATTTAATATACCTAATTAAACTAAGGTTTATAAACATAATATGACAATGCGGAATTAGTTGAGTCATATATTGTTCAATTTTCAGTTAAGTTGACTATCCTGGCATAGTCGATATTCGGATTGTGTAGTAAAAGTTCAGTACTATCCGAATTTTGAAATGAAAAAGTATAAGTAAGATAAACCCATTAATGACAAAAAATTGAGTACCTCAGGCCATATTATAACGATATAATTATCTAAATTTTGAATATTGCTGTAGCCACCTCTCATTTATACAAGTGTTCCGGCATTGAGCCGAATAATTCTCAAAAAGGGAATCGACAATCCACTGTTTCCCCAAACGAACAATTGCAATTGGATCCGAATTGTATGTTTTACAGATAATATAGGTTACTGACATAACGGTTAAAACTTTGTCAGCGATCTGTCAAAGTTTTGTAACTTTCTTGTTCGTTACAGTTTTCAAGATTAAAAGTTAACTGGCTACCCGAGAAACGATAACAGATACGAGAAATAATTTTTTCATAATAGTTGTTAATAACTTTGGATTTCTAAATTTAGTTAGAACAATCTATTCTTAAGCCTATTCAATAATGTGAATTTAGAAAGTTTATTGTCATCCAAGTAAAAAGTCGTCAAAATACATTTTACGTAAGGGTAAACCCTTAGCCAGTCTATAATTTACTAGCTTTATTGATTTAAATCATGATTTTACAAAAGTCCGATTAGCAATGAATTCTTTTAATCAGAGTTTTTCATTTTACTGTGTTTTCCGTAAGGAAGTCGGCTAAATATCTTAACAAAGATTGAATTCAAGAATGAATAAAGATCCGCCGTCGTCGTTCACAAGGTGCAAATGATACTTTCGTCTTCACGCTAATTTACCGACTTCTATTGCTTTTATTTTGGGAAACCGACCAAATTAGCTTGCAACTATTCAAATATATCGGGTATTGGCTCAATCCAGAGACGGGCAATCGATATTCCTCATATTCAAATTTATTTCCGGTCGGTATTTTAGCACAACATGTATTATACTCGGCCGCTTTTTTGAGAAATCTTCCGGATTACTTCAGAACATGGAAACTATCCTGCATTTCAACAATCTTCCTAATTTGCCAATCTTATCATTTTTCTGCATGATTGCAAATTAGCGGAACAATCAGTTTGTTAGATTTGGGTCTAAGAAAAACCCTTGGCAAATAAAAAATATTTTGAAAAATATAATTAAGTGATAAACGTTCTTATATTGATTTTGGAATCAATCATTTTAACCCTTAATCCTCTATTTCATGAGATTACTTGGCTTTTTATTTTTGGCTTTTGTTTTTACTTCTATAAGCTTAGTGAACAGTTCCTGTTCGAAAACAAACACAGTCACAGACACAGTTACCAAAATCGTGGTTGACACACTAAGACCTCCGACTACTATCGTGGGTGTTTGGGTTGGAACTTATCAGGTTACAGGTTCTCCCGCAATCAATTATTACAGCTTCGATCTAAGGCCTGACGGAACGCTACTTCATAAAGGAGTAGGCGCAGATGGTAACACTTATTATGGACAAGGCAGATATACGATTAACGGGACTGCCTTCAGTTATTCGGATACTGTCTTGAATTTAGGTCAGGCTGGCTCCGTTGAAAACGGTTCGGGTATCTATAGCGCCGCAGATAGTACGATAAATGCAAATTTGATCGCTGGTGGAGGTGCGCTTTATGGTACATTTAGTGTAAAGAAACAGGAATAGATAAATCATAATTAAAAACAATAATTCCTGAGGTGTTACACTTTAATTTTTAAATATTTAAGTGTAACACCTCAGGTTTGTAAAATATGTATACTTATTTCCAGGGTCAAAAACAGGATACCGGGGGTTTTGTTTACATCATTAAAGCCAGCTCACTTTGCGGAAATATTGTAAGAAAGGGTAACGTTCTTCTTATCCGCTAACATTTTCAGAAAAAGATTCAAGCCCTTCATTTTATTTTCGTCGAGCACGTAGTTTAAATGGTGAGTATAGTATTTTTTAAAGTCAAAAAAATGATCCGTTATTTGTTCCAATACCAATGGAATATTTTGAACTCCAAATGCATTCGCCTGGTTGAATCGGTCTACCCATGATTTATCTAATTTTTTATTACTGATCCAGGCAGCAAATACAAAGGGTAAACCTGTCATATTTTTCCAGGCTTCCCCTAAATCATACACGTAAGGCGAATCAGACCGCAGACGTAGTGCACGGTCTCCAATAACGACCGCTGCAGTTGCACCTCCAATCTGGTTCAGAAAATCAGGACCTGCGTGTTGAAAAACAGGTTTTTGTTTCCAGTATTTCTCAAACAGAATCTCGGCTAACAATACCGACGTCCTGCTCTGATAGTCCAGCAAAACCGTTTTTATTTCTTCGACCGGCACCGCACTGAATAAACAAACTGATGCAACCGGTCCATCGGAGGCGATGCAAAAATTGGTGTTTATATGAAATTCTTTCATCTCTGGGATGAGGGCTACCGGCACTAAACCAATGTCAATTTCATTGCTGAGGAGCTTGTCCGAAAT
The DNA here is from genome assembly GCA_963757315.1 of uncultured Bacteroidota bacterium. Classification (GTDB taxonomy): domain Bacteria; phylum Bacteroidota; class Bacteroidia; order Chitinophagales; family Chitinophagaceae; genus Puia. The sequence goes on from CAVWRD010000011.1 coordinate 367,612, forward strand.
CTTAGAGGGATAATCTTCTATGAGTGAAATTTCGTTGATTATGGGCGAATTTTGTATTCCATAGAGCAGCGGTTTGGTATTCAGATAACTCACGGCACCTACCCTTATTTTTCTTTCCAACGCGATTAGTTTAAATTTGGCTGCAAATGTAGGTAAGGCGTCCAAATAATCCCTACTTGCGAACGAGTATATGGAACTTCATCCGCTTACAGCCATTTCACCGCTCGATGGGCGATACCGAAGCCAGTTACAGCAATTGGGAGAATATTTCTCCGAATATGCTTTAATAAAATACAGGGTTCAGGTGGAAGTTTCCTATTTCATTTTTCTGTCCGAAAAGAAGTTCTTCACCATTTCCGCCGGCACAAAAAAATATTTGCTGGCACTTGTAGAGGATTTCAACCTGGAAGACGCACTTACAATTAAGAAGATTGAAAAAACAACCAATCATGATGTAAAAGCAGTCGAATATTTTTTGAAGTCCAAACTGAAAGAAACAAAGGATACGGAAGCGACTGAGTGGATTCATTTTGGCCTCACATCACAGGATATTAATAATACAGCAATTCCATTACTTTGGAAACACGCGGTTGAAATAGAATACCTGCCTTTTATTTTAAATCTTAAAAAGCAATTTGGAATTCTTGCAAATCAATGGCGAAACACGCCAATGCTTGCCAGAACGCACGGCCAGGCGGCATCCCCAACAACACTGGGTAAGGAGATGATGGTATTCGTGGAAAGAATTCAAAATCAGATCGAACTCCTCATCCAAATTCCCTTTACAGCCAAATTTGGCGGAGCCACAGGAAATTTCAATGCACATTTTGTTGCTTTTCCGAATCGTGACTGGATAAAACTCGGCAATGAATTCGTCGAGAAAAAACTGGAACTGAAAAGGCAGCAATTCACCACCCAGATAGAACATTATGATCTGCTGGCAGCTCAGTTTGACTGTATCAAGAGAATCAATACGATACTGATAGACTTTTGCCGTGACCTGTGGACATATATTTCTATGGATTATTTCAAGCAGAAGATCAAAGATGGTGAAATTGGTTCCTCGGCCATGCCTCATAAAGTGAACCCCATAGACTTCGAAAATGCAGAGGGAAATCTTGGTATCGCAAATTCAACCTTCGAGTATTTATCTTCAAAACTTCCGGTCTCACGCCTTCAGCGGGATCTGACTGACTCAACTACTTTGCGCAGTATTGGTGTTCCATTTGCCCATACGATTCTTGCACTTAAGTCCATTGAAAGAGGACTCACCAAACTTGTGCTAAATTCCGATAAGCTCGCGATGGATCTTGAAAATAACTGGGCGGTTGTGGCAGAAGCTATTCAGACAATTTTAAGAAGAGAGGATTACCCCAGTCCCTATGAAGCTCTCAAGGAACTCACCAGGGGAAAAAATGGAATTACAAAACAGTCTATTCATGAATTTATCGACAGGCTGGACATAGCTGCCGTTGTTAAAAAAGAACTCAAGAAGATTAGCCCGCATAACTATACGGGGGTGAGACTGAAATAGTGTGAGAGTGTGAGAGTGTGAGAGTGTGAGAGTGTGAGGGTTTTAATTAAGGTTTTTCTTGCTGGTGATGATTATTTTTGAAAGGATCCGCATGATTTCGTTCAATAAGTTAATTGTTTCTTCCTCAACTTTCAGATTATCCGCTCTATCACATAATGTAAGCCAATAACGAGTTTCATTTGCTTCCTTCAGGGCTATTTTCATTTTATGGATGAAGTCCAATCTGCTTTCTGCGTATTGCGCTTCAAAAACATTAGCTCCAATGGACGTACCGGATCTTAACAACTGATTTGAAAAGACAAATTGCCTTTTGCTATTGAGTGAATTACAATAATTAGCAATTTTAATCGCGAAATCAACAGACTTATTTACAATCGGGCCATCTTTTCTAAACATTTTGGATAACATTTTAATTTACATCAAAATGAATCTTTACAATGCACTAAAAAAGGTGAATTCACTCAATTTTGAACTTGTTTTCACCCTCACACCCTCACACTCTCACACTCTCACACTCTCACACTACTTGTGTATCTCCGAAGTATAGTGAAACTCAATCTCAGGATTATTACTGATTTCGGTTTTTAGAAACCACTCGCTTTGCGCGAGATAGACCATTTGTCCGTCTTTGTCTTCGGCGATATTATTTTGTTTGAATCTTGCGAAATCCTGTAGTTTTTTTTCGTCTTTGCTTGTTATCCAGCAAGCTTTAAAAAATGGCATTGTATTGAATTGCACCGATGCTGAATATTCGTGAAGCAGCCGGTATTGTATTACTTCAAATTGCAGTTCACCCACGCATCCTATAATTTTCTTATTTCCGCCAAACTGAGTAAAGAGCTGAGCCACGCCCTCATCCGTTAACTGCAACAGACCTTTTTCAAGTTGCTTTGTCTTCATCGGATCTTTGTTCTGAACCTCTTTGAATATTTCAGGTGAAAAAGAAGGAATTCCTGTGAAATAGAAGTCTTCTCCCTCAGTAATGGTGTCGCCAATTTTAAAATTTCCGGTATCAAACAGACCAACTACGTCTCCCGGATATGCTTCTTCAATTACGTCTTTGTCACGTGCCAGAAAACTATATGGATTGCTAAAACGAACGTCTTTGTTCAGTCGCACATGATGAAAGTATTTGTTTCGTTCAAATTTTCCGCTGCATGCCCTGATAAAAGCAATACGATCGCGATGCCTTGGATCCAGATTCGCGTGGATCTTAAATACAAATCCACTGAATTTTTCATCTTCAGGACAAACTGCACCAGCCGTGGTGGGTCTGCATTGAGGTACAGGCGCGATACGGATAAAATTATCCAGCATTTCACGTACACCGAAATTATTAATGGCGGATCCAAAAAATACAGGAGCAATTTTGCCACTTAGATAATCTTCTTTATTTAATGGCCCATATACTCCGTCTACGAGCTCAACATCTTCACGGAGAAGGGAAGCGTCCTTTTCGCCGAGTTTTTCATCCAGAAGTGCATCATTCAGATCTTGTATTTGTACCACATCTTCATCAGAGGCTTTAGTATTGGCTGTGAAAAGAATCAGATTTTTATCGTGAAGATTATATACACCTTTAAAATCTTTCCCATTATTTATGGGCCAGGTGAGCGGATGTAGTTTGATGTGTAATTCATTTTCAATTTCTTCCATCAGCTCGAACCTGTTCTTGCCGTCACGGTCCATTTTATTAACGAAAACAATAATCGGGGTATCTCGCATGCGGCAAACTTCAGTGAGCTTACGCGTTTGTTCCTCTACCCCATTTACACTGTCAATCACGAGGATGACACTATCTACTGCAGTCAATGTTCTGTAAGTATCTTCTGCAAAATCCTTGTGACCAGGTGTATCGAGCAGGTTAATGAGTTTGTCTTTGTATTGAAAACTCATAACAGATGTCGCCACGGAGATACCCCTTTGGCGTTCTATTTCCATGAAATCACTGGTAGCATATTTTCTGATTTTATTGCTTTTAACGGCTCCGGCGGTCTGAATAGCACCTCCAAACAATAAGAATTTTTCAGTAAGTGTCGTTTTACCGGCATCCGGATGGGATATAATTGCAAAAGTTCTTCTCTTTTCTATTTCTGATTTATATTTCATAAAGTATACCGGATGACTTTCTCCGGAAGCGCGCAAAATTAAGAACTTCCTTCCGATGAGAAGTATCTTTCTAAAGATTGGTAAATCTGCTGCTGTATCCTTTATTCAATATATTCAGCGGAAGTATGAGCTCCCATTGATTAGGTCCTCGTCCGGCATAGTCAGCATCCAGGAGACGGCTATATCGGATTCCAAAACTCAAAGGAAGCTGGTTCCACCATTGTGTATCAAGGTAGATCTCAATACCTGTTGAACGATATTGTGATTGAACACCGGGACCATTGGTATAATAGAAGGGCACTCCAGTGTAATCATAGTAAGCGTTTGCGCGAATTCGAAATATGTAAACCATATTGGCAAATCCCCAATCCGGATATACAAGGGGCAGGTTATAATTAATGCCAACTGTATACATCTGATAGAAATTCACACCCGTATATCCTCTTGCAAAAGGAAAATTATTGGAAAATCTCACCTGATTTAATGAATCGCGTTGCTGGAATGAAGTATTCAGCACAATACTGTTTGTTGAAGAAAATCCGGGAAAATAAAAGTTTGCAGAAGCCAGCAGTTGGTTTCCGGAAATATTTGTAATTGCCTGATTATATTGTAACAAAAGGGTTTGGGCAAAGGAAGGATATATTTGAAGCCTTGCGGTTTGTAACTGATGCGTAAAAAGTATCTGCGGATCCAGACTAAAATAAGTAGTGTTTTTAATGCTGTCCTTAAAGGTCCCGTTATAATATTCCTGATGGAAAGTAATATTACTCCCTCCTTCCAGGCTCGTCAACCAGCGACCCCTGCTTAGATTCAGCGGGACTGATAATCCTGCGTAACTGAGTAATTCGTTCCAGTATATTTTTTGATTTCCATAGTAACTATTTCGATCAATTATATATTCCGCGCCTACATTTATATAAGGGAATAAGCCGCCGTATGTAAAATCCATCCCCGCATTTTTCGATTCTTCATTACGATTATACCCTACAAATATTTCCGACTGAAATGTATTCAACACATTTTGTCCGAGAAGCGCCAGCGTATAATTAGGGTCATTGACATAGGGCCTCCAACTATAAAAATTGAAAGGATGGGTGAATTTATTATATGAATTCACCTCAAAATTTGAGTCTGGTATAGGAAATGGTATTTGGAATGGTGGGTGGTCCAAAGCAAAAACCAAATGTTTCTCCGACGTATCGATCGGGGGGAAAACAACTGGTTGCTTATCGAATGCATCTTTTTCGTCAGAAACTTCCATCCTGTACCCCGCACTTGTCAAACTACTCCAGGTTATTTTTTCATATCCACCCGATAACTGATAATTCCCTGTACTGGCATTTCTTTTCAGTGAAAATATCTGACCGTCTTTTAAATAGAATCCCTGATCCTGTTCATGATAAGTTCTGGTGAAATATATTTTGTCCCGCTCAACTGAAACAAATCCGATGGGTTCCATCGACCAGTCGATCAGCAGATGTTGGATTCCTGATGGAATTTCAATCTGCATCAATCCCATCTCCCCTCTTTTATTTCGAACTGCCGATATTACCTGATTCGTGGAAAAGAATTTTGGATAAGTATATACGAGTTGATCAGGATTAGGAATCTGCCATATGATCTTACCTGAATGTATATCCAGAATATCCAGAGAGCTTTTGCCTGTATTGGCCATATTTACCGCAACAATAGAATTCCCGTCTGGAGAAATATCTGGTGAGAAATATTTTGTTTTGCCAGCTAATCTGATATCTTTCTTTGTGTTGATGTCTAATATTCTGATAACAGAATAGTCACGCCACCCCCAGCGCAGATCGGGTTCAAACGCGGTGTAAGCAATTTTGTGATTCCGGTATGTAAAGGTTTCATCTATAGCAACCGATTGGAATTTCAAACGGGTTAATTTATCTTCTCCTTTGAGTTGCGTCACAAATTCAGGAGGACGTCTATAGCTGATATTTAAAAATACATTATGACTACTATCTATAAATTGGGGAAACAATTCGTCTGCTACAAAATGATGCATTTTTTTTCCGTACTCAGCTTCCGGACTGGCATAAGCTTGTTCCGGCAATTGTTTCTGAAAAAAAGCCAGGGCACTGTCATGAAATTTTTCAAAGGAAACACCCGCGTTCCTTTTTATCGCTTTCTGAAGAGGGAAGAACAGTCCCTTAAATGCTGCTGCCTCGCCTGCCACCTTGTTCCAAAAATCAGCACCATAATGTTCCCTGCCATAAGCGATCATCATATATCCGAGCGGATACCAGTTCGGCGTATAGTCACGATAAGATCCATTTCTGAGTTTCATCCAGGAATAATTTTTCCGGGAAACCCAAAGTGCATCAAAACCTGCCAGGAAAAGCGGAAGACGACCCCTTCCCTGCTGACTTACCAGCGTTTCCTGAAAAACAGCATCACCTTCAAATAGCCAGTCAGGAACAGAGAGACTGTTGGCGAGCGCAAGACCATCCTGCCCAAACAAAATATAAAAGGCTTTCGACAGACCGACCCGAAAATTATTGTATTGCTGCACATGCCGGTATTCGTGGATAGCCAATGTTTCATGCCAGGGCAGACTTCCAAGATCAAAACTGTTTTGTGAAGGGGTTAACTGGAACTCACTTCTGAACGGTGCCAATTGTACATACCCGTTAGGTATGGTTGTCAAATTGTGAAAAACGATGTCTATAGGCCTTTGCTGTGTGCCGATAGTAGACAGAGTGGATTTGCTCAATGCCGAAACCAGAAACGCAACTTCACGCGCTTCGCTATCCAATCCCGGTGGATAAATAATATTGGCAGGAATAGAATGTACAACTTTCCATTTAACGCTGGAGGGTGTTCCTCCAAAAATTTGTCCGCTGACACAATTTGAGAAACAGAATGTTAGAAAGACTAACAAAATGGTGACACGGTTCATCAATTCTTTGATCTGAAACAATAATTGAAATTAGGCCAAGGTGTTGATAGAAAAAATTATCTTCATTCCAATATCTTTGAATTAACAAATGAAAGTAAAGACACATTTATTTTCGATTAAGAGTAACCTGGATTCTCTTCTCTTTGCCCTGATCGGGTTTTTCATAATACAGATTTTTTCAAAACATAGCGGCATAGGAGTTTCTCCCGATTCTGTTACTTATATAAGTGCTGCGAGACACCTGGTGCAGGGGAAAGGATTTATTTCTTTTGAAAATCTTCCCGTAGTTGATTTTCCGTTTGGATATCCTTTTTTTTATCAATTGTTTCCTTCGTAACACGTCTCGACCCGCTTCAATTCGGGCCTGTGTTGAACGGTATTTTATTTGGAACAGTATTGTATTCAAGTGGCGCAATCATGAATGGTTTTGATGAGAAACCGTCGATATGGTACAAACGCATTTTACTTGTCTGCATACTTTTCAGTCCGGCTCTTCAGGAAGTCTATTCGTTGTTATGGTCAGAGACCGTTTTCATCCTGCTCGTTCTTCTTTTTATTGTGAGCATTTCAAAATATTTGAGACACCTTACTACGGGCTGGTTGTTCTTGTCCATTATCATTTGTTCCATTGCCTGTTTAACCCGCTATGCGGGAGTATTTCTGATTATGACAGGTGGATTCCTGATTTTCTTTAACCAATCCCTTTCCTGGCGAACCAGAATTTTTCATTGTTTGATTTTTGGTAGTCTTTCTTTTTCTTTAATCCTGGTCAATATTATCCGTAATATGGAGGTAACCGGTTTTGCAACTGGTATGCGGTTGAAAAATAATACAAGCCTTCTGAATATTATGGAATATTTCGGAGACGTGTTCTGTGATTGGTTGATGCTTAAACGAATACCGGCTTTAGCTGCTTTACTGACTTTATCCGTAGTGGCCTATTTTATTTTCAGCATGATTTATTCAAAGAGGAAAATAAAGTCGCCTTCCCAACTTGAATATGTGATTTCATTAACCGGTTTGATGTATTGCATTTTTATGGCCATTTCATCAAGGCTTACCCGATATGAACTGTTCACAAATCGTTTGTTGTCTCCGATGTTTATACCTCTGTTATGGAGTATAAGCTGGTGGATTCCCGGATTCATTTCAAACAAATCTCACAAAATGAAGTGGATCTGGGGGCTTACATTTTTTACAATTGCACTATTGTTCCTGAGAATTGAATATCTGACCGATTACGAATATTATGACGGTGTGAAAGATGCCGGTGTTCCGGGATACACGGAAGATCCATATGTACAATCAGAAATTGCACAGTTTATAGAAAAAAATAAAACTATATTCAAACCGCAAATTTCCATTTACTCTAATGCAGGAGATGCCATGTATTTTTCAACCGGATTACCGGTGCATCAACTGCCTGGTATTGCTATCCCTTCTCATGTACAACAATACTACAAAACCAAAAATAATTACCTGGTTTGGTTTCAGGATCTCGATAATCCCGACATGCCGTCACTTGATTCAATATTGAAGAATAAGGACATGATCCTGTTGAAACAGTTGCCTGATGGAGCGGTATATGTCACGAAGTAGTTATTGATTATTAATTACAAAGGCCGTATCCAAATATTTCTGTAACTGATGGGCTCGCTGGCATCGCCATGAGCCTGTAATTTTATTGGGGCGGCCCCATGTCTTGTATAGTGTGGTTTGCCTATATATTGGGTTCCTCCCAATAATGTAAAATTATTTTCCACCAACACACCATTCAGAAAAACAGTGACCCGGGCAGGTGAAACCAGACTCCCATCTTCTTTGAATCTTGGAGCAGTCCATACCACTTCATAATTCTGCCATTCACCTGGTTTACGGGAAGGATTCGCAAGGGGAATCGCCTGTTTATACATACTTCCAACCTGACCGTTTACGTAAGTTGTGTTGTTATAATTGTCCAATACCTGTAATTCATACCCAACATCTGCACCTGAATCGGAAATGCAGGCGAGAAATACACCGCTGTTTCCTCTCGCCTGACCAGATCCCGTAATGTTTTCAGGAATCCTGAATTCTATATGTAATTGGAAATCTGTGAATCGTTGTCTGGTGAGTATCCCCCTGGCTTTTTTATCCACTGTCATAATATCATCATGCACTTTCCAGCCGGCGGCTTTAGTTGTGTCGCCACCCTCTGCACGCCACAAATCAAGGTTTTTACCATCGAATAAAACAATTGCATCAGACGGTGGTTCAGCATCGGTTTTACCCGGAGTCACAATTTTTGGAACAGGATTATAAACTTCTGTTGCCTCTGGTTTGTCGGCAGGAGTTTGTGCATTGACGGCACAAGTAATAATAAAAAAAATGACCGTTAAATGAAAAGATTTTTTAGCAAATGTCAGCGCAAGTGAATACATATACAATCGTTTATTAAAACGAAAGTAAGCAAATATTCATCATTGCTCTATGCTCACGGAATGAGCATATTGCTTGCGAAGAGAGTCTTTAATCTGTATCGTATCTTTTGCCAGCGCCGGGAATTGGAAATATACTTTGAAGAAAGTCGAATCCTTTTGGTATAAATGCGCTTTGAGGTCAAAGCCTATTAGTTGTTTATACCTTTTGAGGGCATGTAATTTATTATCGGTTGCAAGAATTATAAATTTATAATTAACGGGGCCCTGTTCGTTTGCAGTTGCAGAATGCAAAGAATCTTTTAACGCATTTTTTGCAGAGTCTTTCTTGGCAGTTTCAATTGCCAGGGAATCTGGTGCAGTGGATGTTTGCTGCTGTAATGCCGAACTGGTATCCGAATTGGTTTCCGATCCGGCAGGTTTGTTTTTCTTATACATAAGCCAGCCACCCATCCCTACAACCACCAGTGCAGCAATCACGATGACAATTTTCATCATGCTTCTGTTTTGCATAGCTGGCTGCGTGCCTTGTTGTTTTTTTTCCGCCTTATATAATTTTTTCTTTGGTTGATCCTGCCCGGCTGTATTCTCTTTAATCAACGTGTATTCTCCGGGAGTAAAATCAAATTTGCCTGACTTATTTTTAGTAATCGTTCCAATTCCTTCGAGATGAAAAGGTTTACCGATATTCAACATTTCGGCACCAAGGGTTAGATAGGAATCCAGGTCCGAAATAGCAAGAGGCCGGATTTTACCCGTATTCTCAACTATAAAGCTGATTAACTCTTTATCGGCTGCGGCTATATTTGCATTTTGAAACTGTACTGCATTCGGCATGGAGAGTAAATCACGATCGTTCTCTTCAGGCAGTACGACAGACTTGTCCAGCGTAAAGATGCCCAGACCAGGAAGTGCCATCTTTCTGTTCTTATACAGATATTCAACTAGTAATAAAGGGATCTTCAACGCTTTGGATTTACTTTTAAAAGTAATTAACGAACGCTAATACAGCCTAATAATTATATGAAAATTAAAATAAAATATTGAAAACTAACCATATACCCCACGAAACCTCAATTTTTGTTCCATATTTTCCTTATGGGGACAAGGTTTAAATCCAGATTTTTATGCTCACAGAAGAAGAACAGGCTTTTATAAATTACTGGAAATTGAACCGGGAAAAACAAAAAAGAACATTCAGACAATTCCTGGTAGGTATTCCCGTTGCATTGCTGTTCGTAATACCCATTGCGATAAACTTTTTCTCCGGATGGTATAAAAGGGCCAGTATGATAAGTCGCACTTCGGATTTTAACCCGGGCGTACTTATACTCGCCTTGATCCTGATAGTCGTATTTATAGCTATATTTTCCAGGAAATTTAAATGGGATCAATATGAACAACGATATGTGGAACTCCTTGCTAAGAAAAAAAGAGAAGAAGAAGCTAAAAAAATTTAAATCGTGCAGCATTTGAATCTGCTGGGCTGTCTTACTGTTCAAGGCTAAGATTTTTATACCGAGTGCCGTAACCATACACTACCTGCTAAACCGACCCTGGACACAAGTTCGGGGTTTTTTTATCGTAATTTTGTTCAAATAATTTTCTTGCCTTACGAACCCATTTCGGTATTTGATATCTTTAAAATTGGTGTAGGTCCTTCAAGTTCACACACTTTAGGACCCTGGAGAGCCGGACAGTCTTTCATAAATTCATTATCGCAAAAAGGGCTTTTGCCAGATTTAAAACATCTACGGGTTCTGCTTTACGGGTCACTTGCAAAAACCGGAAGAGGTCACGGAACCGATATAGCTGTTCAGCTAGGACTGGCGGGTTACGATCCTGTAACTATAAATACTTCCATTATTCCCGCGATTATAAAGGAGATTGAGGAGAAAAAGTCGTTGATCCCAAAGATCAACGTAGCATTTGACCCTTCAGAAGACATTATTTTTCTAATGGGAGAAACGCTGCCCCATCATCCAAACGCCCTCAGCTTCCTGGCGGATTTTCACGAAAATGAACCCGTAGCAGAAACATATTACTCTATCGGCGGGGGTTTTATTGAAAAAGAAGGTGGTAACCACACAGAAAAGAAAACTATACAACTTCCTTTCCCAATAGATACTGCAGGAAACCTGCTTCACTGGTGTATGAAAACCGGTCTTGCCATTCACGAGGTAGTACTTGAAAACGAACTGGCATGGAGACCCGAGACGGAGGTGAGGCACGAGCTTTTAAAGATCTGGGAAGTAATGAAGGACTGTATGTACAAAGGCTGCCATTCCGAGGGTACCCTGCCCGGCGGTTTACAGGTAAGCAGACGGGCAGCAGCGCTTAATAAAAAGCTTCTTAATGGCAGAACATACGATGACTATCATAGCTGGGTGAAGGAAATTAAAAACGGAGGAAGGGACTTCAAATACATCCTGGACTGGGTTAGTTGTTTTGCCCTGGCAGTCAACGAGGAAAACGCATCTTTTGGAAAAGTAGTAACCGCGCCAACTAATGGTGCAGCTGGCGTAGTTCCTGCAGTATTACAATACTTTATATGCTTTACGGATGAATTTAGAGAGGATAAAATCATTTCTTTTCTCCTAACAGCTTCTGAAATAGGAAGTATATTTAAAAAAGGTGCTACGCTTTCTGCAGCAATGGGTGGCTGTCAGGCTGAGATTGGCGTTTCATCCGCCATGGCTGCAGCTGCTCTGACCGAAAGTATGGGTGGAACACAACGACAGGCCCTGATGGCTGCCGAAATCGCTATGGAACATCATCTTGGTTTAACCTGTGATCCTATAGGAGGATTGGTTCAGGTTCCCTGTATCGAGCGTAATACTATGGGTGCCATTAAGGCTATTACTGCATCCCAGCTTGCACTCCAAAGTATGCCTGATTTTGCAAAAGTATCCCTTGATGCAGTTATCCGGACCATGTGGGATACAGCTCTCGATATGAATAGTAAATACAAAGAAACCTCCGATGGAGGTCTGGCAATTCAGGTGCCGCTCAGTTTGCCGGAATGCTGAAGCAAGTATGGGAGTATGGGGGTATGGGAGTATGGAGTATGGGAGTATGGGAGTCAATTCGACTGACAATACCGACACACCGTCAACCGTCAACCGTCAACAATTCTTTTTCCCCTGAAAGCAGATCCAAAGCCGCTGCATCAAGTTTTAAATCGACCGATTTGAGCAATTCGTCGAGTTGATCAACAGAAGTTGCGCTCGCGATCGGAGCAACAACGGCCTGCCGGGTCATCAGCCATGCAAGGGCAACTGCAGCGGGAGATGATTTGTATTTTTCTGCAACTTCATCCAGTGCTGCAAGAATTTTCTTTCCTTTCCCATCCAGATATTTTCCCACGCCATGTCCCCTAACGCTTTTTTGAAGATCTTTTTCTGAACGGTATTTGCCCGTTAAAAATCCGCTGGCTAACGCATAATATGAAATAATACCTATTTCTTCTTTAACACAAAGCGGTTGTAAGTCCTTTTCAATACTCCGGTCATATAAATTATATGGGGGTTGCATGGTTTCATAACGGGCATACCCATTCGCTTTACTAACTTCAAGGGCCTTTGCCAGCCGTTCAGCCGTGAAGTTAGATGCACCGATCGCTCTAACTTTTCCTTCTTTTATCAGATCGGTATAGGTGCCCAGTGTTTCTTCCATGGAGGTGTTTGGGTCGTCGTCATGGGATTGATACAAATCGATGTAGTCGGTTTGAAGTCTTTTTAAAGAATCTTCCACTGCGGTACGTATGTACTTTCTCGAAAGACCCAGTTTCCCCGGACCCATCGGTTTTCCAACCTTGGTGGCTATCACAACTGCCGACCTGTTATTTCTTTTTTTAAGCCATCGACCTATCATGGCTTCCGATTCACCACCACTATTTCCCGGACCCCAGGTTGAGTACACATCTGCCGTATCTATTAATTCGAAACCAGAACGAATAAATTCATCCAAAATTCCAAAACCCTCGGATTCTTTAACCGTCCAGCCAAATACGTTGCCGCCAAGAGCAAATGGTGAAACTTTGATTCCAGATCTTCCCAAATTCCTTTTTTCCATATACTGTTTTTTATATTTACAATTCCAAAGGCCAATTGTTAGATGCCTTTCGGATTATTTTAAATTTTGAATGAAAATGGAACCTGTCAATCCCGTCCTTGAAGTTCGTGATGTACCTGAAGAGGATTTATGGGAAGTTCGGGAACTCGCGTTACGAATATTTCCAGCCACCTACCAGGATATCGTGGAATCCAGACAAATTGACTATATGATGGATCTCATCTACAGTCCGGAGGCACTGACTGATCAGCTTGATGCAGGTCAGAATTTTCTGATTATTTTTTATGAGGGAACGCCCTCGGGATTTGCTTCGTATACGCGACTAACAGAAGAAGGAATTTTTAAATTAAATAAAATTTATCTGGATAGTCATTTACAGGGCAAGGGCCTCGGAAGATATTTATTGACAGATGTAATTTCAAGAGTGAAGGCAGAAGGTGGTATATCCCTGCGCCTGAATGTAAATAGACACAACGAAGCGCGCGGCTTCTATGAGAAAATGGGTTTTTCATTTTTGCAGGAAGAATTGATCGATATCGGCAACGGATATTTTATGGATGACTTTGTCATGAGTTATAAGATATGAGATATGAGATATGAGAAATGGGTTTAATAAAATTTATTTCATAACTCATATCCCATATCCCATCACTCGTTCACGACGTTTCCCATGGCTGCCTGCTTCATTTTATGCGTGAGTTCATGACCGAAGTATTTTTCAATAGCTCTTTCAATCAGATAAATCAAAGGTGTGAGTACGATCGCCATAATAAATTTATAAGTATAGTTTACCATGCCTAATGCCAAAATCCGCTGCCAGGTAAAGTTTCCCGAGAAAGCAATAAATAATACGATATAACTATCTACCAATTGGGAAACAACTGTCGAACCTGTGGCGCGTAACCATACATGTTTTTCTCCTGTTATTTTTTTGATTTTGTGGAAAATGGTAACGTCTACCATCTGGCTCACCAGAAATGCAATCAGGCTACCGATTATGATCCGCATACCCTGACCGAAAACTCCTTTGAAAGCTGCCTGCATATCAGGCACACCACTGGATTGATTATATACAACCCAAAAATCGGCCGAGGCGAAGTTTTTATAGCCATGAAGAACATCAGATATGCATAGGATATCAGAGCAACCGCGATATAGGAAATACGGCGGATGGCTTTTGGACCGTAAAACTCATTTACGACATCCGTCATCACGAATTCAAGTGGCCATAGTAAAACACCGCAGGTAAGTGAAAAAGCAAGTCCAGTCTGTCCAAACAAAGAAAAGGAAAAGGATTTGAAACCGAAAGTATGTTCAAGAGAGAAAATCTTTCCTCCTATGCATTCTGCAATTAATGCGTTGGCGATAAAAAAAGATGTAAAAAAAACAAAAAGTTTCGTGGGTTTGTCGTCGAGAATTTTCCTGATCATTTTATTAATAAGATTAATTGGATGACGAGGATCCCTCCGTTAATGTATATAAGCATCCTTGGAATTCCTGACAATGATTTTTTAGAAATCCTTAGCAACAAGCAGCCAGATATTTACTACTATATTCAGTACGATAGAAAGCAAAAATCCCATTACAATGATCAGTGATGATAGTCCGGGATTTAAGGATTATTAAACCACAATAAACAAATTGCAAGAAGGAAACATACATTGCAAATGAAAGCCGCGCGATTGAGCATCCTGAGTAAAGCCATTGGTCAAAAATCCAAATTTCTGCATAAAATAGCATTATTTTGCCTGATTAACCAGTTTCACTTGTATGAATTCATCGCTTCTTAAAAAAGCCCTTCCACACGTTATCGCAGTTGCAGTTTTTCTGATCGTGTCTATCGCCTACAATAAAACAGCATTGGAGGGTAAATCTCTCCGGCAGGCAGACGTACAGGGATATACCGGAATGGCCAAGCAATCGAATGATTACAGGGAAAAATATGGTCACTGGCCCCTATGGTCCGAATCTATGTTCGGAGGGATGCCGGGCTATAACATTGCGATTGAAAGTACGCATGCGCTTACTGTCGGTTGGGTAAACTGGATTTTTTATTTGGGCAAAACACCTTGGAAACCCATTTCATTTTTTTTCAGTGCCTGTGTTTGCTTTTATATATTAACGCAGGTATTTGGTTTGAGTCTTTTGGTTTCCATTTTGGGTTCAATCGCGTACGGATTTGCGACTTTCAATCCTATTTTAATTTCAGTAGGTCACGATACGGAACTTATTGCGATTGGTTATATGCCTGCTGTAATTGCCGGGGTATTGTTAATCCTTCGTGGCAAATATTTAGGAGGAACAGCAGTTCTTGCACTTTTTTTTAATCTGGAAGTGAGTATTCAGCATTTACAAATAGTCTATTATACCGGATTGATCATTGGAATTATTTGTCTCGTTTATCTTATTAATAAATGGAAAGAACAATCAATTAAACATTTTATAGTTGCTTATTCGCTGATTGCTTTTTCTCTTTTACTTGGATTGCTCAGTTATGCATATACGTTATTACCCACCCGCGAATTGGTTGGTGAAACGATGAGGGGTGGAAAATCTCAACTTACTTCGGCGAATTCAGCTAATAAAACAAAGGGCGGACTAAATAAGGATTACGCATTTATGTGGAGTTATGGAATTGGTGAAACGCTTACGCTTTTTGTGCCTGGTATGCAGGGCGGCGGATATTCCGGGCGCGAAGTTACCGGAGATTCGAAACTGGCGGATAAGATGACAGAAATCGGATTTCCGGAGGATTATGCATTGGGTAAAACAAATTTTTGGCTTTACTGGGGAGACCAGCCGGGAACTGCTGGTCCTGTTTATCTCGGTGCCGTAGTTTGTTTCTTATTTATTCTGGGAATAGTATTCGTAAAGAGTTGGCATAAATGGTGGATACTTACAATTTGTCTCGTTGGAATAGTACTCGCCTGGGGCAGGAATTTTTCGGCGATCAATTATTTTTTATTCGACTATTTTCCACTCTACAGTAAATTCAGAGCGCCTTCCATGGCTCTTGTGATGCCACAGCTCGGTTTTGCATTATTGGCTGTTTTAGGATTACAGGAATTCATCGATTCAAAAGAGAGTAAAGAAGAAATTTCTAAAAAGTTTAAAAAGGTTTTGTTTGCTTCTGTCGGACTTATCGTATTAAGTCTGATCATTTATATCATGAGCGATTTTAAGGCTGCACAGGATTCTCAAAAACTTGCATCAGATTTGATACAACAAATGTCCCGTGGCAAGCAGGAAACTATGGAGATTCAACAAAAGGCCATGCAGACGGTGAGTGCATGGTTGCCTGCGTTACGAGAAGACAGACAGGGAGTATTCCAGGCTGATTTGCTTCGGAGTTTTATTTTCCTGGTATTGTCTGCAGGCTTATGCTGGTTTTACCTGCGTGGTAATTTGAAACCGGTTGTACTGGTTTCAGGACTACTGCTGCTTTGCTCTTACGACCTGATGTCCGAAGGGAAAAAATATCTTAGTGATGATAGTTATTCTGATGCTGTGAGCGTCGATGATTCATTTGTGATGTCGGATGCAGACAGACAGATCAATGCAGATCCGGAAAAGAATTTTCGGGTACTGGACATCGCCAGCGGAGATCCTTTTCAGGATGCACACACTTCCTATTTTCATAATTCAGTAGGTGGATACCATCCGGCTAAACTTGCTTTGTACAATGATATTATTGAACGTCAGCTGGTGAAAGGAAACCAGATGGTTTATAATATGCTGAATACAAAATATATTATTCGTAAAGGACAGGATGGTAAGGACTTTGCGATGATAAATAACGGAGCTTTTGGTTCCTGCTGGCTCGTTTCTTCCATTCATTTTGTAAATAGTGCCGATGAAGAAATGGCAGCTCTGGACAGTATTAATGTACGCGACACAGCAATTGTGGAAAATCAATACAAGGACAAAATTTCCTCCATGCCGGTGAAGGATAGCTCAGCTTCTATCAGTCTCATCGATAATCTGAACGATAAAATTTCATATAATTTTAAATCAAATTCAAATCAGTTTGCGGTGTTCAGTGAGATTTATTATGATAAAGGATGGAATGCTTTCATCGATGGCAAATCTGCGCCTTATTGCCGTGTTGATTATGTGCTCAGGGGTATGAGCGTTCCCGCTGGTACGCATACCATAGAATTCCGTTTTGAACCCCAGTCTTATATAATGGGAAATAATATCAGTATCTGGGCGGTGCTTATTACATATCTCATTCTGATCTTAGCAGTATTACAAAAGTTGGGTATTATTAAGCCAAAGTCTGAAAGCTCAAAACTAAAAGCATAAAACTTGAAGTACTTGGCTTGTATATTGCTTCTATATTGATTATGTATTAGTTCGCAAAATCTTTCAGGCGCTTAGCTGGCCGCCGCAATGAATCCCGTAGGAATCCCGAACTAATATAGAAGGAAGCTCGAACGAATCATGCCTGCAGGCGGGAAAAGACGTAAAATGACGTAAGAAGACGTAAGATGGAGGTAAATTTTCTTAACTTAGAGGTTAAGAAGAGCAAAAATGGCCAGAGTCACCAAAAATATAATCACAGAAAGTCTATCCGGAGCTATCGGAAAGAAACTTGTATTTAAAGTGATCAATGGACAAACATTTGCTGGTAAATATCCTGACCGCAGCAAAGTAAAATACACTAAAGAGCAACTACAATTTAGGGAAATTTTTGCGAAAGCATCCAAATATGCCAGCGAAATTGTTAAGGATCCTGTTAAGAAAAAGGCTTACAAAAAGAAACGTAAATTGTCAGTATATCACGCTGCACTGAAGGATTATATGGCTGCTTATAAAAAACAGCTGAATAAAGAAAAATAAATTTTTGCTTTGGGCTTTAAGCTTTAGGCTATGAGCGATGTTCCTACACAGAGTTCCAAATAATGAATATAATAAGCCTGGTTTCATATCCTTTCCTTCCTGCGAGATCCGGCGGGCAAAAAGGTATTGCACTTTTTTATAAATATTTTTCCCGGTATCATTCAGTCACTATTGTCACAACCCAAAAAAATCAACCGTCTTTTGCGGATGGATACTCAGTGATAAATTGCCTCTCCAATTCCACGTTGCGATATATCAATCCCTTTATCTTTTTCACAATTAGAAAACAGATCAGAGAAAAGAAAGCCACTCATTTGATTCTCGAGCATCCTTATTACGGCTGGCTTGGATTTCTTTTGAAAACGTTTTGTGGCGTTCGGCTTGTTGTTCATTCACACAATATGGAGGGAAATCGTTGGAAGAGTTTAGGTAAATGGTGGTGGAAGATTCTTTGGGCATATGAAAAATTCACTCACCGGATTGCAGACTATAATTTTTTTATCCAGGATGAAGACCGTAATTATGCTATTCAATCATTTGGCCTAAAAAAGGAACGGTGCATTACCGTTAGTTTCGGAACAGAAATTCCGGAACCGCCCTCCGTCGAAAATCGTCTGACTGCAAATTTGGAAATCAGGAAGCTGCTGGACATTGCAGGAGATACTCCGTTGTTGCTTTTCAACGGAGCATTTGCATATTATCCGAACAGAGAAGCCCTTGAAAATCTTCTTTTCAAAGTAAATCCGATTTTACAAAACCGTAGATTTTCCTATTTAATATTAATATGCGGTTTGGATATCCCTGAAACATATTTGCAGGGAGAATTTCCATCCGTTCGTTTTTTGGGTTTTGTGGAAGACCTGAACCTTTATCTAAAGGGCTGTCGGACATTTTTGAATACCGTTAGTTCTGGCGGTGGCATTAAAACAAAACTTGTTGAGGCACTTGCATTCGATCTCAATGTCGTATCAACGCAGAATGGTGCCATCGGAGTTAATCCGGAATTATGCGATGGTAAACTAACTATCTGCGGGAATGATGACTGGGTATCATTTGCTGAGTCCGTCATCCAATCGATAAACACAGCTACGATTATGCCCTCCTCTTTTTATGATCAGTTTTATTGGGCGAATATTACGCGACGTGCTGCGGAATTTATAACGATGACCGATGACTGTTGACCGGGAAAAAAAATGGTTAATGATTGTGATTCACACAGATCATTAACCAAAAAGTTTTTAAGCTTTAACCATTGAGCATTCGGCCTGATGCCTTCAGCTTTAAATTACCACTTATCAACTTCTTCCAGATGGTCGGTGGAAGTTGATTTAGGTTCAGGAGCAGAACTAACTGACTCTACTTTCGTAGGTTCCTCTTCGACAGATTCTGCAACTTGTGCAGTGGGCGCCAAATCAGATGCGTGATTTTCAGGATGAACATGATGTTCATGATGTCCATCTCCGTTTTCTGCAACCTGATCATGATTAAAAGCATCGAAATCAAAATCAGGCATCAGATCCGTCTTAACATAGTCAACAGCTTCGGTCAGAGCCTTGATAAACTTGTTAAAATCTTCTTTGTAAAGAAAGATTTTATGACGGTCGTACCCGTCTTCATTAAATTTTTTCCGGCTTTCAGTAATCGTTAGATAATAATCATTACTGCGCGTTGCACGCACATCGAAAAAATAAGTCCTGCGCTTACCGGCCCTGATTCGTTTGCTGTAAACACTCTCCATTCTTTTGTCATTGTTCTCGTACGCCACGTTGATTGTTTTAGGTAAAAAATAAAAGCAAGCGCATAAAAATATAATATTGTTATAGAACTGGCAAAAAATTCCCCAATTAATTAGTGTGCGCGTGTTTTTACGCAAATCAAGTCAGTCGCGGGTTTGGCGCTCAGAGCCTGTTTTCTGTTGCTGCTCGTAAAGACGCGTATAATAGCCGTTTTTTGCAAGCAGTTGAGCATGTGTACCTGTTTCGACCATATTTCCTTGATCCAGGACAATGATTCGGTCAAAGTCAAATAAAGTAAAGATTCTGTGTGTGATAATAAAAGAGGTTTTGTTCTGAAGATACCTGTACAGGTTGCCAATAATTTCCTTTTCGGTACGGGCGTCAACCGCACTCAGACAATCATCAAAAATGACAATCTCATGATTCCCCGCCAGTGCTCTTGCAATAGAGATTCTTTGTTTCTGGCCACCGCTGAGTGTAACACCTCTTTCACCGATCAGGGTATCGTAACCGCCAGGAAACTGAGAAATCTCTTTGTCAATGCTGGCGTACTCAGCTGCTTTTTTGGCTTCAGAAGGTATCCTCCGGTCGGTACCGAAAAGGATGTTAGAAGTAACGGTGTCACTAAAGAGAAATACATCCTGCGGAACATAGCCAATCTGGTTTCTGAAGTCAGTCAGGTTCAGCGTTTGGAGATCTTTGTCGTCTAATAGTATCCTGCCATGAGAAGGATCGTAAAAACGAAGCATCAATTGTGCAAGAGTGGTTTTACCACTTCCGGTTCTGCCAATAATGGCAATTTTTTCGCCCTTTTTTACCTCCAGTGTAAAATCTTTCAATGCATGAATTCCGGTTTGCGGATAAGTAAAATCAACATGTTCGAAGCTTATATTTCCGGTAAGTTTTGGGCTGGTAGCCTGAGGAATATTTTTTATGGTTGGTTTCGTTTCAAGGAATTCATTCAATCTTTTCTGCGAAGCTGATGCACGTTGGATCATACTGGCCACCCAGCCGATAGCGCTTACCGGGAAAGTAAGCATGGTAATATAAATTACAAATTCTGTAATAGTACCCAGATCTGTTTGATGTGTTCCGTGTATAACATAGAGGCCCCCGATCATAATTGTTAAAAGAGTACTCAATCCGATGATCAAACCCATAGATGGAAAATAGATGGCTTCCACTTTGGCAAGACCGATCGCATTTTTTCGATATTCTTCGCTGTTTGAGGTAAAAAAACGAAGCATCGCCGATTCCTGTACAAAGGATTTTATTACCCGTATCCCGCTGTAAGATTCCTGCGAGTTGGTGGTTAGATTGCTTAGCAAAGCCTGAATCCTTTCACTCTTTCGGTGGATCAGGTTGTTTACCATATAAATAGTTACCGCCAAAATGGGTAGTGGAGCCAGCACGTATAGAGTGAGCAATGCATCTTTATGAATCATGAAGTACAGGCTGAAACCGATAGTTGCCAGCAGGTTTGCCAGATACATGATTGCCGGGCCTGTATACATACGCACCCGGCTTACATCTTCTGCCATGCGGCTCATTAAATCGCCCGTGCTATGCGTTTTATAAAATGCGGTATCCAGTTGCTGATAGTGCTGAAAAATTTCATTTTTCTGATCAAATTCAATATGCCGGCTCATGACGATCAGTGTCTGTCGCATGAAAAACATGAATACGCCGCCGATGATCGCAAGCACTAATAATGTAATGCCCGAAAGTGCCACTTTCTGTCCAAAACTCCTGTGTGAAGTATTTAATTTGCGAATGAATTTTTTTACGAGTATATCATAATTTGCCGTGTCAGATTTTTGATTTCGCTGAGCGCGTAAGTCGGAATTTTCAGTCACTGCAACATGAGATCTTGCTTTTGCCTGAACAAACAATTCCTTCTGAACAGAATTCACAACATAACCGGTCACCTGAGGAGCCAGAATTCGAAAATAGTTAGAGAGAAAAACGAAAAGAAGACCCAGTAAAAGTCTCCACTTGTATTTCCAGAAATATTTATTGACCGCGCGCAGATATCTCAAGCCACTTATTTTGAAAGCGCAATTTATTGATTATTCCCGCATGTGCGGGATTGATTATTGATTATTAATTGAATGACGATATATCAACACAATTAATTTATCAATTGAATACAATCAATAATCAATAATTTATAAGTTTTGTTTCTTCATTTCATCAACAGCATGCGCCGTCGCTCTCGCGGTCAAGGCCATATATAAAATGGAAGGACTTTGATTCGCAGTGCTCGTCATACAGGCTCCATCGGTTACAAATACATTCTTACATTCATGCAGCTGATTCCATCCATTCAACAATGAAGTCTTCGGATCCCTGCCCATTCTGCATCCACCCATTTCATGAATATCCCTACCAGGTGCCCAATGATTGTCGTATTGTTCAATGTCTTTTACTCCGGCATTCGAAAGTGTTTCCGAAGCTTGCGTTAGAAAATCTTTTAAAAGTAATTCATCATTATGATCGTAAGCAACATCTGTAACCAAAAGTGGAATACCCCATTGGTCTGTTTTATCCCGACTCAGATAAACTTTATTAGTTTCTTTAGGAACAGTTTCACCCTGCATATACATATAACATCCCCAGGAACCGGCTTCGGAAAGTGCTTTTTTATAGTCCTCTCCGATCTCAGGTCCATCAGTAGTTGCTCCTCTCCTTCTGAAACAACCCATGAATGCCATATATCCGCCGACGAAATCCATATCATGCTTTTTCAGATTTCTGAAATTGGCCATCATGGACTCAGCGGGTTTTCTTCCGTAATAATAAGAGTCCTGAAAACCATCAATATTGCCACCAACAGATCCGCGATAGTTTTGATGACAAATATATTTTCCAAGTAATCCGTTATCATTACCCAGTCCGTTGGGGAAACGACTTGTTTTGGAATTCAATAAAATCAGGTTGGTATTGAGTGCCGAAGCATTCATGAAAATAATCCGCGAATAATAATCAGAAACTTCATGAGTGTTTGTATCGATAATACGAACACCAATTGCCTTGTTCTTCTTTTCGTCATATAGAACAGAATGTACCACGCTGAAAGGTCGAACGGTCAGATTTCCTGTGCTTGCAGCCCAGGGTAGTGTCGATGAGTTAGAACTGAAATATCCGCCAAACGGACATCCACGCATGCAGAGATCACGTGCCTGGCATTGTGCACGACCCTGCCTCGCATGAATTTCTTTTGCAACGGTAAGTTGCGCCCACCGTCCCTGAATCATAAAACGGTCTTTGTATTTTGCACTTATTTTTTTCTGAAGATCTTTTTCAACGCAGTTAAATTCGAATGGAGGAAGATAATCTCCATCGGGCATGGCTTCCAGTCCGTCTTTATTTCCGCAGATGCCGGCGAATCTTTCAACATAAGAATACCAGGGAGCTACGTCATCGTATCCTATGGGCCATTCGATTCCATAACCATCTCTTGCAGGCGCTAAGAATTCATATTTACTCCAGCGGGGGCAGGCTCTTCCCCAGATCAGTGATTTTCCACCCACCTGATAACCACGAATCCATTCGAATGGTTTTTCCTGCACATAGGGTTGGTCCTTATCTTTTATGAAGAAATGCTGAGTGGCTTCATCAAATCCGGCCGCCTGGGTAATGAGTGGATTTTCTTTTATGAATTTATCCGTCATTCGCAAACGATGCGGAAATTCCCATGGGGCTAACGTGGCAGTTGGATAATCTTTCAAATGTTTTACATCCCTTCCCCTTTCCAGCACCAGTGTTTTCAAGCCTGCATCACAAAGTTCTTTTGCAGCCCATCCTCCACTAATCCCCGAACCGACTACTATGGCATCATATGTATTCACAGATTTCCTTTTTTTGATTCTGACACTGCATGATCAACAGCGCGGGCAGTATAGGCCATAAATGTCAGCGAAGGATTTTGTGTACTGGTTGAAATCATCGCTGCACCGTCCGTTACGAAAACATTCGGGCATAGATGAAACTGGTTGAATTTATTCAGAAGGGAAGTCTTTGGATCCTTTCCCATTCTGCAACCTCCCATTTCATGTATATCCAGTCCCGGAGCTTGTTTGCTGTCGCGCGGTTGTATATCGGTACACCCCGCCGTTTTCAACATTTCAGAAGTCTGTTCCAGAAAATCTTTCAGAGAAAGTTCATCATTGTTGTCGTAGTCAACCGATACAATCAGTTCCGGTATGCCCCAGGCGTCTTTACGGTCTTTACTTAATCTCACGTGATTTTTACCCTTCGGAATCGTTTCTCCCTGCATCATCGCTGATACATACCATGGTCCGGCTTCTGTAAGATTATTTTTAAACTCCGCACCTAACTGCGCTCCTTTTTCATCATAATTTCCGGTTCCTCTTCCTGCACTGAAGTGTACCATATAACCTCTCAGAAAATCCATTTCCTGCTTACGCACATTTCTGAAATTGGGCATCATTGGCTGTGTGGGACGACGACCGTAATAATATTTATCCATTGGCCCATCGTACGCAGCGGATACTGTTCCACGATAATTGTGAAAACAAACATATTTCCCCAACAACTCACTATCGTTACAAAATCCATTGGGAAAACGATTCGAAACAGAATTCAACAGAATCAAATTGGAATTCAAACAAGCAGCGTTTACAAAAATTATTTTAGCGTAATAGATGGTCTCTTGTTTTGTATGCGCATCTATCACACGAACTCCTGTGGCTTTTTTCTTTTGTTCATCATAAATGATGGAATGAACAACAGCATCCGTTCTCAAACTGAGATTTCCGGTTTTTGCAGCCCAGGGAAGTGTGGTGGAATTGGAACTGAAATATCCGCCGAAAGGACAACCTCTTTCACATTCACTTCTGGCCTGACAGGGATTTCTCCCCTGCTGAATGTGAATGTCCCTTGGTTTTGTAAGATGGGCGCAGCGGCCCTGTACTACATGGCGATCTTTATAGTGTGCATTTATTTTAGCACTGATATCCGACTCCACACAATTCATTTCCCAGGCTGGTAAAAAATCGCCGTCTGGCAATGTATCAAGACCATCGAAATTTCCTGCAATACCTGCAAAATGTTCAACATGAGAATACCATGGTGCCAGTTCATCGTAACCGAGGGGCCATTCGATGGCGAATCCGTCCCTGCCAGGACCTTCGAAATCATATTTACTCCATCGTTGTGTTTGTCTGGCCCACAGTAAAGATTTTCCTCCCACCTGATAACCGCGAATCCAATCGAATGGTTTTTCCTGAACATAAGGATGTTCATTATCCTTCACAAAAAAATGCTGTGATGTTTCGTTGAATGCGTAACAGCGGTTAACGATTGGATTATTTTTTGTTACCTCAATCGGCAGTTGTTCTCTGTGTGCGAAATCCCATGGATTCATGGTTGCAGTTGGATAATCTTTCAGATGAACCACATTTCTTCCCCTTTCAATAACCAGTGTCTTCAGGCCATGATCACATAATTCCTTTGCTGCCCATCCTCCGCTGATTCCGGATCCTATCACGATGGCATCAAAACTATGACTGGCAACTGCTTTGTTATTAATGAGTATGGAATCCCCCGGCATGGCAACAATTGTTAGTTATAAAATTATCCAAAATTATCACCAAAGGTTGGACATTACCGGTTAAATTTTGAAATGATTTACATTTAGTGAATTTAACAAGGATTAGTCTCTAAATATTACATGTATGGAAGTTCATCATCATTCGGGCCATCATGAAGGTCACAAAGGTTTCAAAGAATATTTCCAGGAATTTCTCATGATTTTTCTTGCGGTAACCATGGGCTTTTTGGCTGAAAATGTACGAGAATACATAACGGACAACAACCATGTAGTGGAACTGGCGGGTCAGTTGAAGGAAGATCTTATGAATGATACAACCAATATTGAAAAGCTGGTTTCAAGTCTGAACATACAGTTAAACAGGATTGACAGTCTCTTTTCACTTTTAACAGAACCGGGAAAACAAAAGGATTTGATAAAAATTCAGCAGCTGATCAGAAGTAGTGATAATATGAATATATTTTATCCTTCCACCGGCGCGATCTCTACCATTAAAACGGAACTGCACCTGAAAAAATTTGTAAAAACAAAACTAGCGTCGCATATTGATAACTATGAAAAGAAAATAAATGTTTTGCATGAAATAGAAAACAGGGATATCGATTACATGGGCAAAATACTGGAGACTTTTATGTCGAAACATTTAACTCCGGAAAACGCGGTTGCTGTGGTTATGCAGAAGACTTTACCAGATGGCAAGTTTCGCAATATTTCAGACGAGGATCTGATTCAGCTCAGCGTAGACATCAATTTGCTGAAAGCTTATAATCTTCAACTTCTGTACAGGTGTATGGAAATCAAATCGGATGCAGTTGCTTTTATTCGCCATATTAATTCTACTTATAACCTTGAAGAATAGACCGTTTTTACTATCTTGGCTGCCCTTAACTATTCATTCAAAAAATAATCGATATGCCCAACCGTATTTGGTTTGTAATGGCTTTAGTATTTTTTGCGGCCTGTCAGCCTGCTGAAAAAAAAGAAGCGCCTGATTTCCTGGCAGCTGATATTGACACGACCGTAAACCCTGCCCAGGATTTTTTCTCCTATGCAAATGGAGCCTGGATAAAAAATAATCCGATTCCTTCGGATCAGTCGGGATGGGGTGTTGGAGAGTTAGTGCAGGAAGATATTTACAATCGTCTTCGGGCTATTAATGAAAAAGCACTCACAGACACTATGCAAGCGGGAAGTATTTCTCAAAAAATTGGAGACTTCTGGTACAGCGGGATGGACTCAGCTGATATCGAAAAACAGGGGCTGAAACCACTTCAGGCGGATTTTGGTGCTATAGAAAAGATCACTTCGATTCCTGATCTGATAAAAGAAACCGCAGTTCTCCAGAATAAAGGCACCAATGTGCTTATGGGTGAAGAAATCTCTCAAGATGAAAAGAACAGTGATAAAATTGTTTTCCATATATACCAGGGAGGTCTGGGCATGGGTAACCGGGACTATTATTTTAATACAAATGAAAAAACGCTGAAAGTCAGGGCAGCTTACAAATTATATCAGTATAAAGCTTTCAGATCGATGGGCAAAGACAGCGTGAATGCCACTGCAGCTGCAAATTCCGTCTATGACCTGGAAACAAAACTGGCAAAAGCCTCCCGAAAGCTTCAGGACCTTCGCGATCCGGATTCAAACTATCATAAGATGGATGTTTCTTCCTTACAGAAACTTTATTTTAAAATCGGATGGAATGAT
This sequence comes from uncultured Bacteroidota bacterium, assembly GCA_963757315.1. Classification (GTDB taxonomy): domain Bacteria; phylum Bacteroidota; class Bacteroidia; order Chitinophagales; family Chitinophagaceae; genus Puia. Next base: position 394,526 of record CAVWRD010000011.1, read on the forward strand.
TTCTTTAGCAGCACCGGTATTAAAACACTCGATTCAGTAATTGTGGGTCAACCTGAATTTTTAGCAGCTCTTAATCAGGAACTCACGAAAACACCACTGGAAATCTGGAAGAATTATCTGGCATTTCATTTACTGATGCAGTCAGCCAGATTTCTGGATTCAACCAATTATTATAATATATTCAGTTACTATCAAGCCCGTTCGGGAGTTGAAAAACCCAAACCGCGCTGGAAAAGAGTACTCGATGCTGAAGAATCCGCGATGGGTGAAGCGCTGGGCCAGTTATTTGTAAAAGAAAATTTTAATGAGAAAACAAAACAGCGATACAGTGACCTGGTAGAAGCGATACGCGACGCTTACAAAGAAAGAATCATGAAACTATCCTGGATGAGTGACAGCACCAAGCAAAAAGCTTTATTGAAGCTCTCCAAAGTAACCAAGAAAGTAGGTTATCCCGATAAATGGAAAGATTTTAGTGCGTTGGCCATAGATCGTGGTCCATGGGTGTTGAATGTGCAAAGAGCTGCGGAGTGGTGGACGAATTATGAAGTAAATAAACTTGGGAAACCGGTTGACAGAACAGAATGGATTATGTCGCCGCAAACCTACAACGCTTATTATAACCCCAGCAACAACGAAATCGTATTACCTGCCGGCATTTTCATTGTACCGGGTAAAAAAGATGAAGACCTCGATGATGCATTTGTGTATGGGTATGCTGCTGCATCTACCATTGGTCATGAGATAACACATGGATTTGATGATGAGGGGAGAAAATTTGATGATGCCGGAAATCTTCGCGACTGGTGGCAGCCTTCTGACATTAAACAATTCAACGCAAGCGCAGAAAGGATCATACAACAATTTAATAAATTCAATCCGGTCGATACACTGCATGTAAACGGAAATGCCACGCAGGGAGAAAATATTGCCGATCTTGGTGGTGTGCTTTTGGGTTGGGATGCCTTTTCAAAAACCGATGAATACAAGAAGGGAGTAAAAATCGGGGGCCTAACGCCTGCACAACGCTATTTTCTCGGATATGCCTACGGTTGGCTTTATGCACAGAGAAAAGAGACGCTGGCAAATCAGCTGATGGTGGATGTACATGCACCTGCCAAAGAACGTGTAAATGGGCCGATGGCAAATGTTCCGGCATTTTACGACGCCTTCAACGTGAAGCCCGGTGATAAAATGTATCAGCCCGATAGTTTGAGGGTCAGCATCTGGTAAGCTTAACGCGCAACGTTGAACGCGTAACGCCTAAAGTCCAAAGCCTAAATCTGTAAACTCAAAACTTTCAGCGCTCAGCGTTGTGCGTTAGGCGTTCAAAACTTATAAGATAATCCGAACACGATACCAAAGTCGAAAGTGCTTATACTGCCTGCGGGCGGCCGGTTATCGAAATTTGTGTAGGGACTTAAATTCAGATAAAAATAACGGATAAGCTGCCAGGAGAAAGTGGTACTGGCATCGTATCGAACCCTGCCGCCCTGTGTTATACTAAAATATACAGTTTGGTTACTGCTGATTTGAATATCGGGATGACGGAACTTGTAAAAATTAAACTGGAACACAATAGGAATTTCCAATAACAATCCGCTGGATACGCCCTCCGTACTCTTTTCCTGGGAGTAGCTCATACCTGATATTATCAGAAGCCGCCAGTTTTTCTCGATAAAAAGTTTATTTCCCACACCCGTAATTCCCAGAAACCGCCGTGAAACCGACAACTCAAGGTTTCTCTGGTACTGTGCTGCCAAAGCCAGAAACCAGCTTGTGTTGAGATCATACGCTGCATATAACTGAACGTTTTCATTGTCCCTCGAAAATTTTCCGGAATCAATGGAGCCAATTGAAGAGAGGGTCAATTGGTAATTAATCAGCCGGGTGGCATACTGAATATTTGCACTGAAATTAACCTGACCAATATTGCTGGATTTTGTAAAACTTAATCCGGCGGAAACATTCCCGTTTAGCCGTTTGAAGAAATTATCTTCCAGGGAGATGAGTTGAAAAATCTGGGTAATACGTAGTGGGAATTTTGAGCTGTCTGCCAGATGAATATCGACCCATCCGTTTTTATCAGATGTACTCATTGTTCCGTAAAAAAAATGTTTGTCAACTGTTTCGATCTTAAATCGCTCGTGTACAACCAGGATTTTAATCTTAAACAATTTAATGTTTTGCATTTTTAAATCGATATCATCTATTGAAATCGCCCCCAGGTTTGCACCCTGTATTTCCCCAATCAACTCCTGTCCGTTATAGAGAATGATGGTGTCCTTATTTTGAGAGTACGATTTGAAACTGAAAAAACAAATGGAGACGAAAGTTATCAATGATATTCTAAACATGAAGTATTGTTACGGGTATTGGCGAGATACAAAAATAACGGGTTAATAGAGATAAATTTATACCATGAATCAGTTTATAGCCCGCATAACGATCGTCGTAAGAGATTATGACGAAGCGATTCGTTTTTATACTGAAAAGCTGGGATTCCGGTTAGTGGAAGATACCGTATTGTCAGATACAAAAAGATGGGTGGTCGTATCACCTCCAGGTTCGGAAGGATGTGCACTGTTGCTGGCAAAAGCCGTTGGCGTGAATCAGGAAAATGCAATCGGCAACCAGACGGGCGGACGTGTTTTTTTATTTTTATATACTGATAATTTTAACAGGGATTACCAACTTATGCTGGACAAAGGAATTCACTTCGTAAGGCCTCCTGCTGTCGAGACTTATGGAACAGTTGCGGTATTCGCGGATTTGTATGGTAATCTCTGGGATTTTATAGAACCGGCAAAATAGTTCGTTTACCAATTGTGTTTGGAAAAGTGAATTGAGAAAAACTCTACTTATCTTAGAAAGTTCAATTTAAATCAGACTTAAATGCGAGCTGTAAATAAACTGGTTTACCCCGAAAGAAAAATCTGGAACCCGATGCCTTCTTTGGCAGAAAGAATGGATTCAGGAAAAAAACAGCGATTGGTAACGCCGAGGGAAGCGCATGCTACTATGGCACCCAAACAGGGCCGTACCGATCCGATTCAGCTGCTGATTGATTCCAGTGCGGGCAGGGTTCCCAAACTGCTTCCCATCCGTTACGGAAGGATGTTGCTATCCCCTTTCGCTTTCCTGAGAGGATCAGCCATCGTTATGGCTGAAGATCTTTCAAATACACCATGCAGTGAGATTTATGTGCAATGTTGTGGTGACTGCCACCTGATGAATTTTGGCGGTTACGCCACGCCTGAAAGAAATCAGGTTTTTGATATCAACGATTTTGATGAAACATTGCCAGCACCTTTTGAATGGGATGTCAAAAGACTGGCAGCAAGCATCATTGTTGCGGGTCGATACAAAAACTATTCAGACAAAGAAAACAAAAAAGCTGCATATAATGCGGTGATGATGTACACACAAAAAATGCGTGAATTCTTAGCCCTGCATCAATTGGAAATGTGGTATAACCGAATTGATGAATCGGCCGTGATAAAGATGTTTAGTGCAGATACCGTATTTGTAAACAAAATAAAAGAGATCACAAAGAAAGCAAGGCATCATACTCATGAATCGGTTTTTCCCAGGATATCTGAAATAAAAAATGGTAAAAGAAGAATCCTGGATGACCCTCCCCTGATTTACCATCCGGCGGACAGCGACCTTTTGATAAACTCAGCCACTGGTTTTTTTGAAGATTATTACCATAGTTTAACCGATGATAAAAAATCCCTGTTAAGCAGGTACCGGTTCGAAGATGCGGCACTGAAGGTAGTCGGCGTCGGAAGCGTAGGTACCCGTTGCTTTATAGGACTTTTTACGTTCAGTAATGAAGATGCCATTATCCTGCAATTTAAAGAAGGAAATAAATCGGTTCTGGAGAATTATACCGAGGATTCTGTATATCAAAATCATGGAGAAAGGGTTGTGAACGGACAGCGATTAATGCAAACCGTTAGTGATATTTTTCTTGGATGGACAAAAGGTAAGGACGGAACAGATTTTTATGTAAGACAGCTGAGAGATATGAAAGCGAGTGCCAATATTGAAAATTTCACACCCAGAATATTAAAAGACTATGCCAGTTTATGTGCCTGGGCTCTTGCCAAGTCACATGCTAAAGCAGGAAGAGCACCGGAAATTTCAGGATATATTGGTAAAACGGATGATTTTGCAAGAGCGGTAACGGAGTTTGCCGTTCAATATGCTGACCAGACAGAAAAAGATTACGAACTTCTGAAAACTGCTGAAAAAGACAAACGCATAGTAGCTGAACATGGCATGTAGAATGTTTTTTCGATTGCAGGATTAAATAATAATTTTGCGATATATGAAAACTATTATTGCAACTCTCCTATTGGTGAATATCGGACTTGCTTCATTCGGGCAAATTGCTTTTGTGGACAGCAAATACATATTAAATAAAATGCCTGACTACAGGGATTCGCTTGCGAAAATAAATCAGACGGCGAAGATCTGGCAAAAAGAGATTGAAGATAAACAAGCCGTTGTTGAAAAAATGACGCTTGATTTTAACCGTGATGAAGTAATGTTAACAGATGATGCGAAGAAAAAAGATCTGATGCACTAAATCAACACCAGAAAGAAGTACGTGACCTTCAAAGAGCGAGGTTCGGGTTCGAAGGTGACCTTTTCAAAATGAGGCTGGCACTTTTAAAACCTATGGAAGATTCTGTTAAGAACGCCATTCAAAAAACGGCTAACAGGCTTTCTTATGCAACTGTTCTCGACAAAAGCGAGGGCATTACCGTGATATATGCAAATCCAAGACTCGACATCACCAACGAAGTCATGAAGGATATGGGTATTTTATAAAATGGCAACAAACAATCTCTAAATAATTTACAGCATGCAGCCGGACAATTCAGTCATCTTAAGGAAGTTTCCGTTATTTTCTGATTTGTCGGATGAAGAATATCATGAATTGAACGTGAGCGATAATTATAAAGAGGCAAAAAAAGGCGAATTCATATACTTCGAAGCCTATCAGCACCAGAATATTTATTTTCTGAAATCAGGGATTATCAGGCTGGGATACCTGGACGATCTGGGAAATAAAGTGATCAAGGATATTTTAAAACCGGGTGATTTTTTTGGACAGGTAAGTCTGGAGAAAGAAAATCTGGGAGGGGAATTCGCTCAGGCAGGAAAAGAGGATGTAAGTCTTTGTTCATTTACTCTGGATGCCTTCAATAAATTACTGTTCAGTAAACCAAAGCTTGCCGTAAAATACAGCAAGATCTCCGGATTCAGGATCAGGCGTTTCGAGAACAGGCTGCAGAATATTTTACAACTTGATGTAAAGACCAGGCTTAAATTATTCATAGAACAGCTTCTGGCCGATGTAAAGGATCGCGCCAAATGGCTGGGAAAAGAGGTTCGCATACCGAATTATCTGACACATGAGGAAATTGCACAACTTATCGGAACCAGCCGGCAAACCGTAACTACGCTACTCAATGCCTTCGACGAAGAGCATGTTTTCAGTTTCTCCAGAAAGGAAATCAGATTTTTTAATAAAGAGAATGATTTTAATAAATAGGATCGTTAACTCTTCGAGATTCAAAAATGAGTTAGATTGTTTAATATATTTTAGAAAACAATATCAAGCTATTGACAATATTTAAATATGAAGAAGTCTGCATTCAAATGGTCGTTATTTCTCTTTGCTAGTTTTTTTATTATTGAATTGAATGCGCAAACTGGTCTTTCATCAGTGGTTGTACAAACGATGGACGGCAAGGTTTCAGGTTATAAGAGTGATGACATAAATATTTTTAAAGGAATACCTTTCGCAGCTCCTCCGGTGGGCGATTTAAGATGGAAAACACCTCAACCAGTTAAGCCATGGGATGGAGTATTGGACTGTACAAAATTTAGCGCCAGCCCGTATCAGGACAGTCCCACTCCATTTATGTACTGGTCATCAGAGTTTTTAATTCCAAAGGAACCCATCAGTGAAGATTGTTTGTATTTAAACGTATGGTCGAAACAAACTTCGCAGAAAAAACCGGTTTTGGTATATATCTATGGAGGTGGATTTCGTTCAGGAGGTACTGCCTGTCCTATTTATGATGGAAAAGCGGTGGCTGAAAAAGGTGTTGTATTTGTAAGTATTAATTACAGAGTAGGCGTATTTGGCTTTCTCGCACATCCGGAACTCACACAGGAATCAGGATATGGTGCGTCGGGAAATTATGCATTGTTAGACATGATTGCTGCACTACAGTGGGTCAAAAAGAATATCGCAACATTTGGCGGAGATCCTGACCAGGTAACCATTGCAGGTCAGTCGGCAGGTGCGTTTGCCGTGAGTCTTTTATGTGCTTCCCCCAAATCAAAAGGATTAATAAATGGTGCCATTGCGGAAAGTGGCGGAAGTGTTTTGTCAGGAAAACAAAGACCCGCATTGGATTTAAAAGCTGCTGAGTCGAATGGTGTCGAATATGCTAAGTCTTTAAGTTGTTCGTCTATAGCCGATCTTAGAAAAAAATCAGCCGCAGAGATTTTAAAATCAAACGGAGGTCTTTCCTCTCCTATTATAGATGGATTTGTAATACCGGAATCTCTTTTAGAAATCTACACAAAGGGGCATCAAAATGATGTTCCTGTTTTATTAGGATGGAATGGAGATGACGTAGTGATCTCAACTAAGCGTCCATCTTCTACTGAGTTCATAACTCAGATTCAAAACACATACGGATCAAATGCTGCTAAATTGCTACAGTTTTATCCCTCCACAAATGATTTGATAGCCGGGAAATCAGCTGGTGATTTAAGTCGGGATATGACTTTTGGTGTACAGGGATATGCCTGGGCCAATATTCAAAATAAAAAGGGAAAGGCGAAAGTGTATGTTTATAATTTTAATCGCAAGCTTCCTGCTTATACTGCCGAAACAGCCTTTGGTGCTTTTCATTCCTCCGAAATTGTTTATGCTTACGATAATTTAAATACGTTGAACAGGCCCTGGGAATCTATTGATAAAACCCTTGCAGGTAAAATGTCGGCCTATTGGATAAATTTTATTAAAACAGGCAATCCTAATGGAGATGGCCTTGTCAAATGGCCAGCATTCGATTCAAAAAATAAAAACATTTTGATACTGGATCAACTAATTGAAAGCAAACCTTTGCCTACAAAAGATCAATTAGCTTTTCTGGAAACTATGTACTGAAAAAACATCTAAACGGTTAGTGTGAAAGAATAAAACTTTTACCGTAATGATCTAGTATCCTGTTGTAGGCTTCAGAAGCTGATCCATTTCCCCAATCGTAGATTGTGAATTCCCCGATGCCTTCGCCTTTCTTGCCGGTTTGTCCCCCATGACCATAATTTTCCATCATAAAACCGTAATCTTCTCTACCAAAAAAACTCCATTTTTCTTCCCATTGTTCTTTTGTCCTGGCATTTTCGGGACAATACATCATCACAAATGAAGCCCTGAGTGCAGCCAGACCACGCTCGGTATATTCATTTTTATGAAGTATCCGGCCATAATCCATAATTAATTCGGCGAAAATACTTTGTCTTGCATCCGTCCATTCACCGTCGCCATTCATTACGCCAAATCCGCCCAATGCATTTATGTAGATAAATGGCGGCTGCCAGCAGGCCTGAGTCATGAGAAGTTCATCGAGCGTTCTCTGACCATACTTTAGATATTTATTTTCTCTGGTAAGCTTCCAACAATCCAGGAGTGCCCTGGCAGTCCAATACATAGAAAAATTATTCTGCTTGAACATATCATTTCTTATAATTTTTTGCCCCACCAGATCAGTCGACCCGAACCGGCTGCACGACCAATAGGTTTCAAAATCTTCCCACTGCCCCTGAATAATATTCGTTTTCATTACAGCCAGCATTGCATTCAATGCAGATAATTTAAATCGTTCGTCCTTTGTTGCCCGGTAAAGTTTCAAAAGAAAACTAACCGACATGGATGATTCCGGAGACTGAGCCAGGATATCCATAGGCTTAAAGTCGTCAATCGATAACCAGGCCGGAAAGAATCCGTCTGATTGCTGAATTTTTATCAATGCTTCCCCATATGTTTTTGCATAAGTCAGCAGGCGGGGATCTTTTTCCAGGTCTTCGTACCAATCAAGCATCAGACCAGCAGTAAAGCTCATATCGAGCACGTGGTAAGGCGCTTTCCTGGTGTCACCCGTGTAAGGATTTCTATCAGAGTTTCCGAAATAATAAGTCTGCCATCCTTTAGAACGGTTATACGTTTTTCCGTCGTCAATCACCTGTTCCATTTCCGTCGCAATGAGTGCATCAAAAAAACCATTTTTTTGTGGAAATGAAAGGGCAAGTTCTTTCGTCTTTAATGCATAGTTCAACAATTCTTTATTGTTAGTTCTGCGTGCATAACGATACAGGCCACTGGCAGAACGAAGAGAACTGAACCAAGCCTGATTCCAGACTGATCTGAATTCCCGTTCGTTTATTTTTCCGGGATAATTGGGGCTTTGTGTAACGTTAACAATAAAAGCAGAACCGCCCAGTTCTTTACCATTCAGTACAATATCCTGCCAAACGGTTTTTTTCCATGTATTAAAAGCCCAGTTATAAGTATTCCGGACATATGGACTCAGGTCTTTTGATCCCAATGGTTGGTTTTCTGCGTATAATTTAGATCCCCATTTCTTCCAGAAAAAAGAATCCAATTTTATCCAGGGATCAAATAGGTCAGCATTGGCTTCATCCAGAAAAATATAAAAACCAAATTTTAAAACTCCTGGAGGATATACTGCACCGCTGTTACGTATAAACAAAGTATGCTCTTTGACTGAAGAAAGACTCATTCCGAGAATCATCTCATTTTTCGTTGCATCCATATCCATATACCATGGAACCGGTTGTTTTTCTTTTAAAATATCCAGATCGGGAACAATCTCGATTTGTTTTTGAGATGAGGCAGAAATCAATGCAGGAGATCTGAACACGTGTTGGGCAATAATATGATTTTCTGTGGGTGTGAGATGAGGAGCCCAGTGAAATGTAGGTGTATAACCAGGATGAATTATTATTTTCCAGTCATCTTGTTTCAGAGAGTCCTTAATAATCCAGGTAAGTGAAACTTTAAATATTTTATCCGATATGACTTCATATTTAACTTTTGCAATATAATGACCTAAGGCGCTATAATCAATATTGTTTATATATGATCGAAGTTGGACAGGCAGATCCTCAAGGTTTTCAAAACTCTTGCCATTCATCTGCTGTGCTTTGCAGATTTGAATTACAGAAAAACATATAAATAAAACTAAACAAGTTTTTTTCACTGGAATATTTTAAAGACAATAAAGGATTAATGATGGACAGACTTGTTTTAGAGACCCACAGTCTGAGATTCTATGAAACTTCCTGTTGTGAGATACTTTTTAAATCTCGCTTCATATAATTTATTCTTACCGGGATGCGGCACATATGGTCTCACAAAATCTTTTCCCATTACAGCCATGGCTTCCTCTACATTTGAAAACAAACCCGCTGCTGTTGCCGCAAACATAGCTGCTCCAAGTGCAGCAGTTTGCTCAGATTTATTGATTTTTATGGGAAGATTCATTACATCAGCCATCATTTGCATAATGAATCCTGATTTTAATGCCACTCCACCAATGCCGATCAGACCTTTTATGTTTACGCCTTGTTCTTTAAACCGATTCACGATGGCTTTGGCTCCAAAACAGGTGGCTTCAGCAAGCGAACGGAAAATCTCCGGTGCGCTGGTTCCCAAACTAACTCCTGTAATGGCCGCTTTCAGAAGTGCATTTGCATCGGGAGTTCGTCTGCCGTTGAACCAATCCAAACTCAGTACACTGCTTTCATTAAAATCCAACAATTCAGCCTCACGACTAAGTTCGGGAATGATTTTGTCGATGATAGTTTGAACTTGAATGCTTGAAGTTTCATTCAAAAAATTCTTAAGTGGCCAGCTCAACAGGTTTCTAAACCAGGCATACACATCGCCGAAAGCGGATTGTCCGGCTTCCAGGCCGGTCATACCCGGAATAATTGAACCATTGACCATACCACAAATGCCATGGACATATTTTCCCACCATATCTTTTGTTGGCGCCACGAGCATGTCACAGGTAGAAGTGCCCATCACCTTACTCAAATAGTAAGGTTCAATCTGTCCGCCTACAGCTGCCATATGCGCATCCATTGCTCCTACGCCAATTACGACATTCTTATTCAACCCGAGCTTGTCCATCCACTCTTCAGAAATCAGGCCGGCAACCTGGTCAGCCGTGTAAGTGTAGGATGGCAACGAAGCAGCAAATCCTTTAAGCAAAGGATCGAGAGAAGTGAAAAATTCATCGGGAGGAAACCCTCCCCATTCTTCTGACCACAATGCTTTATGTCCAGCGGCACACACACCGCGTTTCATTTCGCCAATCTTTTTTCCTCCTGTTAATAAAAACGGTATCCAGTCACAGTGTTCAACAAATGAAACGCAGTGTTTTTTAATCGCCTTGTTTTTTCGAAGAATAAAAAGAAGTTTTGACCAATACCATTCTGAAGAATAAATGCCGCCTACACATTTGAGATAATCTTTTTGGAATTTTTTTGCGTGTTCATTTATTTCCAAAGTTTCTTTAAAGGATGAATGATCTTTCCATAAAAGAAACATTGCATCGGGATCCTTAGCAAAATCAGGATGCAGGGCAAGTGGCGTACCGGTTTGATCCACAGCAACCGGTGTTGATCCCGTAGTGGCAACGGAAATTGCCCTGATATTTGAACGGACCGATGGGCCAGCTTCCTTCAACGCACTTGTAATTGTTGCAACCAATCCTTCCGTATAATCCATCGGATGCTGGCGGAATTGGTTTAGTGCAGCATTGCAATAAAGACCTTCCTGCCATCTGGGATAGTTGAAAATTGAAGAAGCTATCTCGTTTCCGTTCTGTGCGTTTACAATAATGGATCTGACGGAATCAGTTCCAAAATCCACGCCTATACAATAAGGAATTTCAGGCATAAAAAATTAATGATAAACTGCTGTGACAATATTTCCTGCTGCTGTTGGTGATTTTTTATTACTCCATACGGCATACCAGCATATAAAAGCAAAACAAAAAAGAGGTATGATAAATGCAATCGGCATTCCAAAATGATCTGCAATAGCTCCCATCAGTGGCGGACAAAATGCCCCGCCGGCAACAGCCATCACAAGGAAAGATGCTGCTCGTTTGGTTAATGGCCCCAGACCTTTTAATCCTATCGCGAAAATGGTTGGGAACATAACCGACATAAAAAAGTAGGTTGAAAAAAGAGCGATGACACTTAACCATCCCAGTTTCATAATCACCAAAATCATGAGAACGGAGTTGCATGAACCATATATTGCCAGTAATTTACCGGGTGAAATAAATTTCATAAAATAAGCACCTGATAATCGACCTATCCAAAAAGATCCCATCCCACCCAGAGCGAGTATCAGAGACGCTGCCTGTTCAGGATTTTTTGGCATAAAAACTCTGCCAAATCCTCCCAGATGATCCATCATTCTGCTTACAGACTCCTGGACACCGAGCATTGTTTCCGTAACATAATTAATGAAAAAAGAATTTACCCCGGTTTGAGCAGCCACATAGAGAAACTGTGCGACAACCGCCATAATAAATAAAGGATGTTTTAGTAATTCGCGGGCCGGAGCGTTTTCAGAAATACCTTCTTTATTATCTTCTGCAATTACGGGCAATTTTGTGATTGCAAAAAGAATGGCAACCACCACCACAACAGATCCAACCAGCATATAAGGTGGAATCAGGGAATCGAAAGTTCCGCTTCCTGCTGAATGAGTAGCACCAAAAATAAAAAGTCCGCCCATCAGAGGACCCAGGATCCAGCCCAATCCATTAAACGATTGCGCAATGTTGATTCGACGAGCAGCACCCTGTGGTGGACCCAATACGGTTGTATAGGGATTAGCTGCAGTCTCCAGGCAACACAAACCGCAGGCAATTATAAAAAGTGAAATCAAAAATGGAAGGAAGGCAGCCAGCTTTGCAGCTGGATAAAATAAAAATGCTCCTCCTGCAAAAAGAGTGAGTCCGAGAATAATACCTTTTTTGTAACCATATTTTTTCATAAAAGATCCTGCCGGGCCGGCCATCGCGAGATATCCGATATATAATGAAAACTGTACCATGCCAGACTGTGCCTTTGATACATGTAGTGTATTTTGGAAATGTTTATCCAATACATCCAGTAACCCGTGTGCAAAACCCCAGAGTAAAAATAAACTAGTGATCATAGCAAAGGGCCGGAAATAAGTTCCTCCACCTGGTGACTGAAACAGAGATACAGGCTCTTTTATTTTCATAGACTTCGTTGACAATTATTTATAAATGGCTCCATAATTATTGCAGGCACGATAATCACTTCCTTCAGGATCCGAACCAAAGGAATCCCATGCGGAAGGTCTGAATATTTTCGATTCGTCCACATTGTGCATGCAAACTGGTATTCGCAACATCGAAGCGAGCGTAATCAGATCGCGACCTATATGTCCATAACTGATGGAGCTATGATTGGCTCCCCATTTCGCCATCACCGTATACACATCCCTGAATGCACCAACTCCTGTGAACCGCGGTACAAACCAGGTGGTGGGCCATGTTTGATCGGTACGTTCATCGAGAATTTTATTTACGTCGGGTGGCAGATCAATCGTTTCTCCTTCCGCAAGTTGCAAAACAGGACCCACTCCTTTCACCAGATTCAGACGGCACATGGTAACTGGCATGCCTCCACGCGTTAAAAATTTTGAGGAATATCCACCTCCCCTGAAATAACCATTGTTTGCAGGATACCAGGTTGTGGCATCCAGACAATCCTGCGCCTCTTTTTCAGAAATTTCCCAAAAAGGTTTCATGGCGGGTTTGCCATCTGCATTTTGACGGCCACTTCCATCAAGCGTAGCAGAACCTGAGTTTATAAGATGAAGAAAGCCGCCGGATGCATTGCCCTGTGGTTTCCATTTTGAAACCCGCTCTACTGCTTCAGGACTCCAATAAGTTCGTACGTCTGCAAATATCTGTGCTGTATTAGTAAGCAGATTACCAAATAACATACTAACTCCATTCAATGAATCATTCTCTGTAGCCACCGTAAATGGTGCACGAATGCCATTCCAGTCGAAGGAAGAATTTAATATCGCCTCCGAGAAATCTCCGTTCGGAAGAAAGTCTGTCCACTGCCTTTGACCCTGAAATCCGGAAACGATGGCGTTATGACCAAGCGATTCTTCACCGAAACCTTTTTCGGCGAGTCTCGAATTTCCAATCATAAGATCACGAATGATCAGGGTCATCTTCACCACCATTTCCCAGTGTTCATCTTTTTCCTTTCGTGGAAATTGTTTTTCTTTTGCGTTGAAGTCATTACCCTCCTTACAATTATTTTTTGTCCAGGCTAATGCCTTTTGAAATTCTTCTTCGTCATATATTTTTTTCTGAATTCGTCTCAGTACTTCTGTTGAATCAACATATTCGTTTCGCATACCCAGGTATTCCCTGAAAAAATCAGGATCTACGATTGATCCGGCGATACCCATACAAACGGAACCTATAGCTAAATAAGATTTGCCCCGCATGATAGCAACGGCAAGACCTGATTTTGCAAATGACAGTAAACGATCCTGTACGTCCGCGGGAATTGTTTCATCTCCTAGATTCTGCACATCTCTGCCATAAATACCAAAGGCAGGAAGACCCATCTGATTATGTGCTGCTAACGTTGCGGCGAGATAAACTGCACCGGGACGTTCGGTTCCATTAAAACCCCAGATTGCTTTGGGCAGGAATGGACTCATGTCCATCGTTTCACTTCCGTAACACCAGCAAGGTGTAACGGACAGTGAAAGACCTACATTGTTCGATTCAAATTTTTTAGCACAGAGTGCAGCTTCGTATACTCCACCAATACAGCTGTCTGATATAACACATTCGACGGAAGACCCATCTGGATATTTCAAATGCTTTTTATAAAAGGCTGCAACATTTCGGGCCATCTTCATCGTTGTATCCTCGAGGGATTCTCTTACGCCGCCAAGTCTGCCGTCTATAATAGGCCGGATACCTATTTTTGGAAAACTTTCTATCTGATTCATCGGTTAGGTTTATATGGTTCAGAATTGTTGACGAATGGTCTCCAGTGATACGCCGAGGAATTTTTGGGCTATCTTGTCCAGCGTTTTTTCTTCTCCTGTAAAATGAATAACGGTGTGATGATGAATAAGAAATTCTTTGGGCTTAAGGAATGCTGCCGGTGACACACTTTCGATTTCGTAAAATGGACCCATCTGTTTTCCATCTGGCAGAGGCCCGTCATTGTACGCATTTATTGCATCTCCGGAGAATGGAGGTTTTGTGGTGTTCCATTCCTGATTGAGATATCGCGCATTCGGTGTAAGATCAAATAAAATAATGGTAAGCGCTTTATTTGTGGAGTCGTAACTGCCTGCGGTTGATTTTGCTTTTTCAGGATGGATACCGAGTTTGCCCCGGCTCTTTCCATCCGCTTTAAAAAATAAAGTATTGTTATTATGTTTCAATCTGTCAGGCGGAATTTCTCCAAAGTAATTGGTAGTTGCCACATGACTAAAAGAATCAACGGGTGTGTCCAAAAATGGAACAACGATCACAGCAGTTGGAGAAGGCTTTAGCATATCCAGCAGCCAGATGCAGGGCATGCCGGTTTTTTCCGTCCATTCAAAATCACCGGTATTTGTTATTGTGTTGGTCGTTTCGTAAGCCACCACTTTTACCTGAATATTAGAGTCTACTCCTAAATCGTTCGTGATGGATTGACGGCTTAAAATTCTTACCGACCTGTCAATCTTCAGATTTAATGCGGTACCCTGATAATTTACAAGGTGCACTTCTTTCTGCATAACCACCCTCGTTTGAGTTTTGCTAATCACGCCCCAGCTTTCCGTATCAACTGCAGGTGGAGTCCTCCAATTTTCATAAACCATCTCTGCTTTTGGTTGGAAGAATAGAGAAAAGATGCCTCCTTCCGGACCAAGCCAGAGTCGGTTTTCGCCGCCGTATGCATTCATGTGCTGATTCACCGAATCGCTGAAAGCCTTATAATTTACCCAGCCGAAACTAAATCCCTGATCGCCGGTTGCAGTGGAAGTAAAAACCTTTCCCTGATACCTGGGAGAAACTATAATCTGAGCATCGGGATCGTCGCTTTTTAAAAGAATAACGCTGTCATACTTTTGTAAAAACTGATGATCGTAGCCAAATGTTCCGGGAGCAGAGGTAAGTGCGTCCTTTTTTATGTCCGTATTTTTTTCAGGTTCATTACAGGAACTATTTACCAACATAACTGATAACAATAAACAGGTGAGTAATTTATTCATTCGGCAAATTATAATAGGTTACTTATCGGTGCTGTATATGACAATTAAAAATCCAGAAAAATCATTTTGCTTTTCTCCCCTTTGACATGTTCCTTGTTTTTTTGCCAGAGCTGCTACGGACGACCAGTTTTGCTTCTACTACAATACGCTCATATTTTTTCTTTGGATTTGCTAACCGACCGACCACCAAATTAACCGCCTGCTTTCCAATTTCTTCTACAGACTGGCTTACAAAAGTTACCGGCGGATAAAATAAATCAAAAGCATCACTTTCGTCAAATGAAATAATGGCAAGGTCTTCCGGCACACGAATTCCTGATTTGCTAATTACCTTAAGACTCTCAACGGCTAATGTATTGGTTGCGAAAAAAAAAGCATCAACTTGTATATTCGGTGTAAGCAATGATTTCAATTCTGAAACCACGTCTCGTGTGATATGCTGATAGGACACTTTTTTCAACCAGGAATTCCTGAATTTCAAACCATTGTCCCTGAGCGCATTTTTAAACCCGTTGACTCTTTCCTGCATGTGCTCCAAGCTATTGTCATATGTCATCATGGCAATCTTATTTCTTCCGTTCGAAATCAAATGTTCAACAGCATTGTAGGCCGCCTGAAAATTGTTAATCATCACACAGTCCACATCGATCTTCGGAAAATATCTATCTACAAGAACTACCGGCACATCCCTTTTTTGCAGACCCTGAATTAGTTTTTCAGTATTTTCAGTGGGGGCAATGATAATTGCGTCCACCTGACGATTCAGAAAAACATCTATCAAGAGTTTTAATTTATCGGCGCTTTCGTCACTGCTTCCAAAAATTACTACATAACCATGTTTGCGGGCCTCATCCTCAATGATGCGTGCAATCAATGAGAAGAAAGGATTGGAAATGTCTGCTACCACCAACCCAATAGTATTCGTTTTACCTATCTTCAAACTCTGTGCAATTAGGTTGGGCTGATAATTGAATTCAATGGCTGCTTTGCGAATTCTCTCAGCCATTTCTATACCTACCCTGGCCTTCTTGTCTTTGTTATTAATTACATAGGAAACGAGTGCTGTAGAAACTCCCAAATGATTGGCTATATCTTTAAGAGAAACCTTTTTATTCACCTTTCAAATATACTGCTTAAACCTTTAAGTAATGGTCATTCAGTTCACTTCCAATGCTTCAATTCCGGGAAGAACTGGAAATGAATTATGTGGTTCTGTCTGGTACCAGAATACAGTTGAAGCAATATCATCCTGCAAAGGAAGATATCTCTCTCCGCTGCGCCAGCCTAGGTCCTGAATAGTAACTTTCAAACTTTTTTCAAATCTTATAGGGTCCTTGATATGCCAGCGATACATGCCGAAGCGTTGAGAAACACCATAATGTCCATCTCCTTTAATTACCTGATGCAATCCCGAATATGGTGTTGAGAATTCAGTGTAATTAATTTCCTCTACTCCGGCATTGTTTTTCTTTTTTGTATCGAAATCATAGGAGCCACAGAAGTAATCTTCCGTTCCTGTGCCGCAAATTGTCGGATACTCAGTATCTCCATCCATATAGAATTTAATTTCTCCTTCTCCCCACCAACCATTATTATGAACGCCCAGTGCGAGGTAAGTTCCAACATACTGGCCCCGACCATGGATGCTGTCGATCAAAACGTATATGCCTTTATAAGGGAGGGGATTTACACGATGAAATTGCGCATGGAAATATGCTGCATCGGAAGGCACTTCTGTTAAAATATAATCAACCTGATAATAAAGTATCATATCTTTTGTATCAATATTTTCCATGGTAATTCGGCATTTCTTTCTGAACGGCATGGGCCAGTAACAATTAAAAGCGCTTCCAGGATTTACACATACTGCCAGAGATTGCAAATAACTATATTGGTTCCAGCCGCTGCAGAAAAAATCACCCACCGGAGCTTCCACTGAAGGCGTCTGTTCATCATCCCAATAAAATCGAAGGATTGAATTGCGCCACACGCCAGTAGGAGTCATCCAGATATGCTGAATTGATCCTGAACCATCAATTTCCGCGATTGTAAAAGTAGTTTTTGATTTAATAATTACGCTCGGGCTTATTTTCCAGCCCTGTCCTAAATCCCTTGCAGCATTCCCACCTGTACCGGTCGTTGCCATTCCGCCTTTTCCTTTTGCGCCAGTAAAATTTTCAGGACTGATAGATCTTGTTTTGGCATCAGAAATACGATAGAGATTACTCATATCAGACTCAATACCATTAAATTTTTCCTGGCTAAATGTCGCGACGGATGACAACAAACAAATACAAAGCATTAAATATTTTCTTGTCATATAGATTTTTTAAATATTACTGAACATAACCAGGATTCTGAGTTGCAAGTTTATTGGAACCAAGTTCTGTATTAGGCAACGGAGCAAGTAAATTATGTGCGTCTATGGTGATATTCTGACCAGGAAATACTTCTGCCAGGTTTGCATTCATAATGCTGATGGTCTCAGACTGAGGTAATCTTAACAAATCATGCCAGCGGTGCATTTCAAATGCCAGTTCAACCCGACGTTCATGCATAACTTTGTCAATGAAAGTGCCAGGTGTTGAAGAATCGATCGTACCAAGATGTGCGCGTGCTCTTACCTGGTTAATCAGACCATAGGCTTCCGAGGATTCGCCCAGGGCTTCTGCCAGTAATAAAATTGCATCGGCATATCTCAGAACCGGGAAATCATTATTTGCATCGTTGCCTACAATTACACCGGGATCTTTAAATTTTAGAATATAGGGCCTGTTATCGGGATCAATTCCAATGGAAGCTGCCAGACGTGTATCGCCTGCTTCATATTCATCGATCAAATCCTGATTCGGTGTATTTGGTGCGACGCTTCTGTTTTGTCCTCCGGGTACATTCAGCGATGCCGGTGCAAAATAATTCCAAAATGGAGAGCCATCGAGCGGAGGCAAAAACTGAATTTCAAAAATAGACTCAGCGGAATTCTTGTTAGTCGGGATCCAGAGATCCGCATAATTCGGCAGAAGAGAATAAGGAGATCCGGCAAAGACAACTTTGCGCAGAGCGGTTACAGCCGATGCATTGTCACCTTTCTGCAGTTCTACTTTACCCAACAGGGCATATGCTGAATAAGATGTTGCGCGTCCTACTGCCGATCCGGAATAATTCGCCGGAAGCGTAGTGGAGGCTGTTTGCAGATCGCTGATTATTTGCAGATATATTGAGTCCACAGATGCCCTGGCTAGGTTGTTATCTCCACTGAGTGAAACGGTTTCATGTATTTTCAACGGAACCGCGCCATAATCCTGAAGCAGTTGAAAATAGGTATTGGCCCGAATAAAATAGGCCTCTCCCATCAGTTGTGCTCTTGTAGTCGCGTCCATATCGATGCCCGGACCGCGGTCAATAACGGCATTCGCCAGATTAATCACATTATACTCGTTTGCCCAGGTATCGGTGATGGAAGTGTTGCCGGATTGAACGGTGAAATTGTCCACCGCCCTGTGTTCTGTTTGAAGACCATAGATCTGATTGGTGTTATCTGATCTGGTTTCTTCCAGGTTGTACAAACCTATTTCGGTGTTTTCATATAAATTCCTTTGAGCCGCATACACACCATATACTGCTGAGGTGAGATCGGCTTCGGTTTTAAAAAATTGTTCCTTGGGAATCCGGTCCACCGGTACCACATCCAGGAAATCTTTGGAACAGGAGGCTAAAATTGAGATGCACAAAACCGGTAGTATCCAGATCCTGTTTCTAAAAATATTTTTATTAAACATGATAATAGTTTTTACAGGTTAAAAGGAAAAATTGAGACCTAAAATAAATGTTTGCGGAATCGGCGCTGTGGCCACCGAGTTCAAACCGAGCGTCCGGTGATCACCGAATACCTGTGTATCAAATCCATTACGAACAGCTTCCGGATTTCCACCTTCATAACTTTTCCAGGTATATAGATTTTCAACGGAGACGTATATCCGAAGATTGTCGGTCCATACTTTTTGTGCGGTGCTTGTCGGAAATGTATAAGACAGACTTAAATTTCTGATTCTTAAAAAGTCGGTGGACTGGATTTCCCAGGAAGAAACCGCGCCGATATCATTGTATCCGGCTCTTGCGACTTTACCGTTGCCAGGCTGAGATTCGGAAATATACCGGCCGTCGTAAAAGTATCTGTCCATATTGGTATTGTTGTTATGCAAACTCATAATCTGATAAACGAAGTCAAGGATATGAGCTCCCTGCTGACCCTGGAACAGCGCGGAAAAACGCCAGTTCTTATACCTCACACTGGTATTGAATCCGTACAGCCACCTGGGATTGTTATCTCCATCCAGGTAACCATCCGCGCCGTTGAACGCGTCAATGAGACCATCTTTATTTACATCGAGGAATTTATAGTCTCCTGCCATATCACCTGTTGCTTTTTTGGCAACGCCGGCATCAATGTCTTTTTGAGAAAGGATACCAGTTTGTTTCAGAACCTGTTCCTGTTCAAGCGGTCCGCCAACTGCAGTTACCAGAACATGAAAGAATTGATAGAGAGGACCGCCATCGGGACCGAGATTGGTGACTTCACTTCTCTGGTAGCTCGCATTGCCGCCGAGGTCCCAGCTCCAGTCTTTTGTGTTAATGATATTTGCGTTAAGCGTAAACTCATAACCCCATTTTTTCATTGCTCCTATATTCTGAAGATTGCTGCTATATCCGGAAGTCGGAGGTGTATTTACATAGAGCAACAAACCGTTTGACTCGTTGTGATAATAATCAAATACCAGTGAGAAACGGTTCCACAGACCCAGATCGAAACCGACGTCGGTTTGATCTGATTTTTCCCAGGAGAGATCAGGATTGCCCGGATCTCCGTTGACAAATCCAACCACATTGGTTGTTCCAAAAGAGGAGTTCACGGCATTCAGACTTCCTTTGGAAGAAAAGTCACCGATGAAATTACTTCCCGTTTCACCCCATGTAAGCCTGAGTTTCGCGTGATCAATTGCTTTCATACCCGTCATAAATTTTTCATTCGCGATATTCCAGCCAAGACCTACAGAAGGAAATGTTCCCCATTGTTTGTTCGTACCAAAGCGGGAACTTCCATCCTGACGGATGGTGGCGGTAAGCAGGTAGCGGTCTTTATATGAATAGTTTACTCTTCCCAGCCAGGAGATCAGCGAGTTTCCGGTAGCACCTGAATAAGCCGTTTGTGTAGAACCGAAGTTTACTGTTTGTGCCAGATTACTGGCATAATTGCTGGCGTTTGCTCCAACGTTTGTCTGATCGACTTTCTGAACCACGTATCCTGCAAGTACATCCAGTTTATTGTCTTCCTTAAAATTCAATTTGTAGTTGAGCGTATTTTCGCTAACCCAGTTTACTACGCGGGTTGAATTATGTTCCGTTGCGGTTACTGGATAGAGCGCCTGGCCATTCATACCATTCTGCTGGAATAAATAGTAGTCATAATCAGAAACATTTGCTCCGAGTGCGCTTTTGAAGGTAAGGTTATCCAGGATATTTATACCGATGTAGGCATTTGACATTAAAAAGAAATTCGTATTCGATCCCTGCCAGTTTTGCGCGATGGTTAATGGATTCACCATATGATTATTTAATATACCATACGTATTGGGATCGGTGGGTGTCCCATCGGCATTGCGAACCGGGATGATCGGCGGAAGTAACACGGCGGCTCCTGTGAGTGAAGAGAAATCATCTTCCGGTGCGCTGAGTTTTTGTTTTGTAAAATTGGGCGAAAGTATGATGCCCATGTTGACGCGTTTGGAAGCTTTGTAGTCAATTTTTGCCATCGCCGAATATTTATCAAATCCGGCATTCAGCAGGATATCGTCCTGATGAAGAAAACTTCCCGAAAACATATAAGTGAGTTTGTCTGTGCCTCCGGCAACATTCAAAGAATAATCGCCAAAGGGTGCCGTCTGATATATTGCATCCTGCCAATTGGTGCTGGTATGGCCATCATAATTCGTGATCCATGAAGGAATTGGTGTGCCGGCGAATTGTGCTTTTTCCTTGTACCACTCCACGTATTCAGGGCCACTTAAAACTTTGTAATAGTCGTGTTTATTTGCCTGGGCAAAACCTGATTTTATTGCCACGTTTACTTTGGCCTGACCTGCTCTGCCACCCTTGGTAGTAATCAGGATAACTCCGTTTGCTCCCCGCGAGCCGTAGATTGCTGTGGCAGAAGCATCTTTCAGGATATCGATCGAAGAGATATCACTTGGATTAATCGCCGCTGCATTCAAGGCATCCGTTGGAAATCCGTCTACAACATACAACGGACTGCGGTCGCCGGAAATAGTGCCGATTCCACGAATCACAATTTCTGCAACATTACCGGGTCTTGCACTCCTGGGTGATACATCAATCCCCGCAGCACTGCCTGCAATTGCATCTTCATATGTACTCACAGGCCGTTGTTGAATTTGAGCAGCTGATATGGAGGCAATTGAACCTGTTAAATCTTTTCTTCTCTGGGTACCATACCCAACTACTACTACACCATCCAGTTTTCTGATATCCACTTCCAGGTTGACGTCGAGACTGGTTCTTCCAGTAACAGAAATTTCTTTTGTGACGTAACCTGTCGAACTGATAATTAAAACCGGATTTTTAATGGTATCGGAGAATTCGATGCTGTATGATCCTGCATTATCTGAAATGACGGCATGATTTGTTCCCTTGAGTGTTATCGTTGCTCCCGAAATAACAGAACCATCTATACTTAGGACTCTGCCGGAAACGTTTATAATACTGACATTTTTAGCGAACGCCGTCTGACTGACCAGAGCAAGTCCGATAAAAAGAAGAAAAGCCGCTATTTTATTTAAAGTCCAGGGGAAGATATTTTTCCGGCCTACGATCGAAAATACAAAATGAAGCAATCGTCTCATAAAATTAATTTTGGCATTAACAACAGGGTTATAATAGATTTTCATTGTTAGTATTCAGCTGGGTAAACTGAATAGAGCGAGCACCTTCAGGGAGGTGAATTATTCGACGTTGAGTATAACGTTTTTCGTAATGGCATACAAAAGTTTAAAAAATGGAGCTCCTGTTTTTTGACGAATTGCTTAAGTCACGACAAACAGGAAGCTCCTATAATTAACCTGCTTAAACGTTTAACCAAACGAATTTAGCTTAAACGTTAAACCTGCCCAAATATTTTTTAATTTTTTTGTAAATAAAGTTTTACAACAGTGAGTTGGTAATCGCGAGTTCACACATTAATTATATATATCTAAACGGATTTAGGAGCGCGGTGAGATTATAACTCCGGCCACATTCTTGTTTTGAAAGGCCCATCCAACAATACAACTTCGCTTAAATTAAATTCATTGGGATAAAGTTTTTCCTGCGCATGAACATGTAACACGCTTGATATAAAAATATAATGGGTGCTAAATATTTCATTTATTTTTGGCTCTTAGGTAAATTATTCTCTTAAAATTTGATATTTAATTAACCTTAAGTTTCACCTGCTTTAAATCTTTTTCATCAGAACTACTACCGTACCAAACCGCATATTCACCCGGAACAACATTCATTTGATAAGTATTTCCATCATAAAATTCAAAACTATTATACGGTAAATCAATGATGGCTTCTACTGTTTTTCCCGCAGGAATATCGATTCTTTTAAATCCTTTTAATGTTTTTAACAAACTGCTGGTGTCAGTTATTTTTCTAATATATACCTGCACTATTTCTGTACCGTTTCTTTTGCCGGTATTAGAAACCGGTATGACAAGCTGCACATTGTCGCCTTTTTTAATTTCTGTTTTGTTCAATTGTGCATTCCCGGTGGAGAATGTGGTATAACTGAGCCCGAAACCGAAGTGGAAAAGTGGGCTGGACATATATCGGTAAGTTCTTCCTTTCATTGAATAGTCTTCAAAGCCAGGCAACTGGTCGATGCTCTTGTAAAAAGAAATAGGTAATTTTCCCGAAGGATTATAATTGCCAAAAAGGACATCTGCAACAGCTTTTCCACCTTGCTCACCGGAATACCATGCCTGCAAAATGGCATCGCAGCTTTCTGTTTCAGGAACCATGCCGATAGCGGAACCGGAGCAGTTAACGAAAATAATTTTCTTGCCTGCCGCCTTTAACGCCTTAAGGCAGTTACGTTGCACTTCCGGCAGTTCAATATTGGTACGGTCGCCTCCCTTAAATCCCCGTAGGTTAACTGGCATTTCTTCGCCTTCAAGCCTTGGCGAAATACCACCCACAAATATTACTACATCTGTACCTTTTAATTTTTCAATGAGACTGTTATATTCTACCGGCACTTCTTTCCCAAAATTAAATCCGAGACTTGCTGTCCAGTTGTCTGTTTGTGTGAAACGGACTTCTATTTTATATTCTTTACCCTTTTCAACTTTATAAGAAAACTTGTGAGGCAAAGCTCTCCACATCCGTGACCGCCCAATGATTTCACCATTTACCAATAGTTGAAATGTACCGCAGGCTTCTGTATTAAAAGTGATTTCTCCGGATTCGGCAGGATTAAAATTTGTCTCATATTTAGCCGAAAAATTTTCAATATGTACACCCTGAGCAAACTCATGTTGTCCTAAAACGGTAAGCTGTACAGGGTTAGTTATTTGCTGTGTAATAACCGGTTGACCATCAAAGTTCCTGTTATTCCAGTAGGTTGCTTTCAGCCCGGTTTTGCCATCGAAAGAACATTGAGCAAAGGTATTTTCTATTACCATAGTATCCACTACATCACAACCAATATTATAAAATACTCTTTTTCCTGGAAGCGCTGAACGGATGCCATCCTGAATAGTAATGGTGTTTACGGGAGTGCCGTTATAGTTACCCCACATCATCTCTTTATTATCAGCATTGATAGCCGCTTCATAAAACCCGCATTTTCATTTTGAATTATTATTTTTTATATGAATTTGCATAATAGTTACCGAATAAGGTAGAAAGTCCTGGCTGAAACTATTCTTCAGATCTTTTACAACTGATTTAACCGGCACAATCTTTTGCGGGTCGTTGATTGTATTTGTATCATCGGGTTTATCGCTTTTAATTACAACGACGGTTGCTTCTGGTGAAACCTTTACAGCGCCATCAAGATTTATTTTTATCGTTTGTTTTTTTGCGATCGTGTTTACAATTTTAAGATAAATAGTTCCTGTAGTATCATTCATCGTTGCCGAATAAAATATAGTAGGGACCGGTTTGTATTTTATACCATCTGCACTGTCCATTTTCGTAAGCGGGGCGTTTTGAACGGGCAAATTTGTAACCGTTGCAGGCACAATCTTATTTCCCAAGTATTGACTAAATAATTTCTGCACGTAATAAGATGGCGAGCCATAACTATTCAGTGCATCGTAGCCTATCAAATCAGAATCCCATTGCCATGCTTTGGGCGCTGTGGCAGTAGCTTTATTTACATTTACAAACAGCGGCGCATAGCAGGACATGATAATCAAATCTGAATTGCGTTCCATGCCCGTCATCCATGCAGCATCACCCAACGCAGCATTCAGATTAGTGGTAGGTGCACCTTCGCGGGTAGCCCATTCACCCACAAATATCTTAGGGCCTTTGCGGTCGTATTTATCATACTGCGAAGCATTCTCCCACATTTCCCAGGCGTTGCGGTAATAATGTTCGTCAACAACCCGTGGCGATTTGCCTGATGTAACTTGCATAGAAGGATATTGCGTAGCGGGAATGGTAGAAATACAGGTGAGTTGCGGATATTTTGTTTCAATCGCATTTCTGAATTGGGTAAACCTTCCATCATAACTATTCGACCTGTCGAACCAATCTTCATTACCAATTTCAATGTTGGTAAGTTTGAATGGTTCAGGATGCCCGTCTGCGGCACGCTGAGCGCCCCAATAGGTACTTGTATCTCCTGTTACATATTCTATCTCCTCAAGGGCATCATCCACATAAGGTTTTAAAAGTGGGCCTGCATCTATATGATCTCCTTCCAAAGAATATCCTGCATATACGGCTAATACAGGTTCAGCACCCATATTTTCTGTCCATTCCAAAAACTCAAGTAAACCCATGCCATCAGTTGCCCGATAGCCCCAGGAGCCATTATGCCCTGGCCTTCTTTCTAAAGGTCCCAATGTTTTTTTCCAGGGAAATGCATCGGTTATCATAGGGCCCTCTAAAAAATTTCCACCGGGGAAACGCAAAAACTTTGGCTTCATATCAACCAGCATTTGCATCAGGTCAGTGCGGAAACCATTAGCCTGGTTATTGTACGTTGGTGGAAATAAAGAAACCAGATTGAAATAATATTGCCCGGTGCGGTTGGTAGAAATTACAAACCGCGCATCTTTAGTTGGTTTTACATCTGCCGCTGTTGTTAAATTCACCTGGTATTTTTTCCAGTAAATACTTTTTTCCAAATTGATAGTACCCGTTGCATATATCGTTTTACCATCATTGCTTTCAATGGAAACTGTTATGGGCCCAGGCGTATTGTTTTCAATAACCGGAAGCGGTGGTGCGGTAGGTTTTGGCTCCCAGGGCCAGCGCGGGGGTTCACGGCGGTCGGTTCCCTTTATATAAAATGATGCACTGTAGGTGGTGGAAGGTTTTACAGGAATGCCCCAGTAACCTTCATTCGCAATACCCACTCTTCCATCAGCTTTTTCTACGGTAAGTCTAAGGCAGGCAGAGAGCGCCCCGTTTATAGCATTGCGGCGCTCATCATTCGGAACATGTTCTTCAGCGGCTATTAATTTTATACTTGCTTTTGCAGATATATCATCCTGCACCAGGGTCCATCCTTCGGGTATAGTTTTACTATCTTTAAAAATACGGTTGCGTATCAGCTCTGCATACAGACCGCCATCATAAGAATGATTAATTTCTTCAGTCATCAAGCCATATAACATTGGGCTTACATTGGTACCGGCTTTTGCCGGGTCCAAAGTAATCACTGATGTTTGAGAAAAAGCCGGGGTAATAATAAAACCTATTGCAACTAATACCAGTAAACGAAGTTTTTTGGCTGTATTTTTCATTAGTTCTTATTTCTTGCTGAGATTTAATTGTTGATTAAAAAAATCAACCATCATCTTGTAATATTTATCCTCCATTACACCAGGGCCATGCTGTCCACCAGGCACTATTACAAATTGAGAATATGTACGGGATTTATATTATTTTTTAAAGAGTAATGGTACAAATTGTTCCAGGTCCCTTCTCCAGGTAAGCCATTCATGCGCTGTATAGGGTGATTGGTAAAATACATATCGAATACCCTGTTTATCCAACATATCGCGGAATGCGCCAACTGAGCCGGGAAATGGATTAGGCTCTTTAGTTCCAAGCCCTATAAAAAACACTTTAAATTGCTTGTTGACAACTGCACCATTGCTAAATTTTCCATCAAGGAATGTTGCCGTATTAATCACATCTGTGCCGGGATAATTTGAGGTACCACTAAAAGCACCAAGCGAGGAAAACTTGTCCAAATTATTCATGATGATACGCATGGTTTGGTTAGCGCCCATGGAAAGGCCTGCAATCGCCCGGTGTTCACGATCGGGTATGGTACGAAATTTTCCATCAATTATTGGAATAATCTCATCTATCA
This sequence comes from uncultured Bacteroidota bacterium, assembly GCA_963757315.1. GTDB lineage: Bacteria > Bacteroidota > Bacteroidia > Chitinophagales > Chitinophagaceae > Puia. The sequence goes on from CAVWRD010000011.1 coordinate 421,558, forward strand.
TCACCTGTTCAAAAATGGATTCCGGGCGGACCTTGTTATCGCCAGCATTTTCCTGCGGTTTATATGCATAACCATTATCTATCACAATAATCATCGGAACGGCTTTTCCGTCAGCAATGAGGTTGTCAAGAATCAGGTTTGCATGCCCCTGACGCGACCAGCCGGTTTCATCTTCAAAACTTCCATGTTGCAGGTACAGTACCGGGTAACGGGTTTTGGTATCTTTGTGATAGTCGGGAGGTGTGTAAACAAAGCAGCGCCTCCATGTCTGGGTTAGTTTAGAAAAATAAATATTTTCACTCACCAAACCATGCGGCACATCTTTTAACGCAAAGAAATCCTGGTCGCTGGCAGGAATTTCAATCCCGCTTCCCCAGCGTCCGGCACCATAGAAATAAAGGCTACCCGGATCGGGAACTGACACGCCATCAATATTAAGTTGATAGTAATGAAACCCCTCATCCTGCGGAAGCGATTCTCCTGTCCACACCCCTTTTTCATCCTTCACCATATCATATTTTTTCCCACCAATATCGAGCTGCACTTTTTGCGCATCCGGTGCAGCAATACTGGCCCTTACCTGCCCTTCAGAATTCACCTGCGGATATTGCTTTCCCTGTTGATTGGTAGAAGCTGGTTTGAAATTATCAGATTGGGCAATACAAATGCCGCTGGTTATTATAGCTGAAAAAAAAATGATCAGGTACTTCATTATGGTAAACTTATTATGGTTGAAATAAAAGTTGCTAATTCTTAAACAACAGTGGTGCAAGTTCAAGCAGGCTTCGGCGCCAGGTAAGGAATTCATGTGCGGTATTCTCCGAAATATAAGACACCGCATTGTAATCACTTCCCTTTAATGCGATCACTGCATTCTTAACGGCATCAGGCCTTTCGCGGCTTCCACAGCTTATAAAGATGAGTTTGGGTTTTGACTTGCCTTTTAATTCCTCCGGCGTATAAAGGCCCCCGCTCAACAACGCATAATACGTAAATACATCTGGCTTGTTCAGCGTTATGGTGTGCGTTTCCATTCCACCCATGGAGAGGCCGGCCATAGCGCGGTTTTCCTTATTGGCAATTGTACGGAAATTGGCATCTACATACGGTATCAATTCATCAACCAGTACTGTTTGAAATGGTTCAATTTTAAACTCTTTCATGTGCCCCCATTTTATTTCATTGGTCATGCCGTAAGTCATAACGATTATGAATGGTTTTGTTTTGCCTTCAGCAATCAGGTTGTCCATGATAAGATTGGCATGCCCCTGGTTGCTCCACGCTGTTTCATCTTCGCCCCAGCCATGCTGCAGGAACAAAACAGGATATTTTTTAGATTTATCTTTTTCATATCCCGGTGGCGTATAAACAAAAGCGCGGCGCTGCGTGTTGGTGCTTTTTGATGGAAAAAGAATTTGCTGCACATTGCCATGGGGCACATCTTTCAACGCATAAAAGTCCTGATCGTGGGCGGGTATTTCAATGCCGCTTTCCCAACGGGTAGAGCCATAGAAATTCAATGTGCCGGGGTCGTTGAAAATGCCGCCGTCTACGGTAACATGATAGTAGTGAAACCCTTCATCCATTGGCCCTTCAGTTGTTCCAACAAAATAGCCGCTGTCTGTTTTGGTAAGCAGGGTACCACCTCTTCCGCCAAGGCCAAGGCTGACCCGGACAGTGTCTGCAGTGGGAGCTTTTATTTGAAATTTTGCATACCCCTGTGAGTTCACCTGCGGGTATTCTTGTCCGGGTTGATTAAGCGTGGAAGGTTTAAAATCTTCTTTAATGGCTTCCTGGGCCAGGCAGGCCTGGCTTACCAGAGCTGCAACGGATAAAATGAGTGCGTGTTTTAAATTCATTGTGGCTTTTTAAATCGTTAAATGTCATTCTGACAATTATTAAAAGTCATGTAAAGTACCGGAAAAATTATATTTGATACATATTTTTCATCTATTATTCCACATCATTCCAAATACAGCCAGTCCACTTCAATCGCTGAACCGGTTTTTAATGAAACAACTATGTGATGAATGCCCTGCTTGAATGCTGATGTAGGTATTTTAATCTCTTTCCATTCATTTGTTGCAGGAATTTCGACAGATGCGATCAATGACCCTTCGATGTTGTCTGTGTGAATTTGCAGAATGCCGCCTGTGGACGATACCGCTCTTATCACCAGTAATTTTAATTTGTTTTTACCAAAGTCAACAGTGTTATACTGAATCCATGAACCAGGTTTACTGAAAATAGTTTTCCATCCTTCGAACCTGTTAGCTGTATCTATAAAATCTACTATAACACCATCATCGCTTTTGGCGCTGTAACGATCTATTTGTATTTTTTTGCCTGCATCGGTTACACCAACGCCGCGCAGTGTTGGAACAACTTTCTGAATGGTGCCATCGGTATTAAAGAATAAACTATCGGCACGTACAGATCTTGCTTTATCAAAGTTTGGAGAAAGATCATTGAAATGATAAAACAAATACCATTGGCCTTTATATTGAATGATGGATTGATGATTGGTCCAGCACTGCGGCGATTCATCCATAATGACACCGGTAACTTTAAATGGCCCGAGCGGATTATCGCTTATCGCATACTCCAGCCTTTCGGTTTTATTTTCTACATGAGGATAAGTTAAATAATACTTGCCGTGGCGTTCAAACATAAATGGGCCTTCTTTTAAACCCTTTCCCGGAAGGACACCCAATGTTTTTATATCACCATCCAGTTCAAGCATGTTGTTTTTCAGTTTTGCGCCGTAAATATTTCCCAATGCCCAGTATAAATATGCTTGCCCATCTTTATCAATAAAAACATTAGGATCAATGCCATGCACATTTTTTATAGGTTCAGCTTGAGCTGTAAATGGGCCGGAAGGTTTATCTGCAATGGCAACACCTATTACAAAGCCTCTTCCATAAGTGGTTGTATCTTTTGGGGCAGTTGGAAAATAGAAATAATATTTTCCGTCCCGGTAAATGCAATCAGGCGCCCACATGCTGTAACTATCAGGCCTAACCCAGGGAATATTATTCTGCGTTACAACGATGCCATCATCTTTCCAATCGGTCAAATTCTTTGATGCGAACACATGATAGTCTTCCATGCAAAACCAACCTGCGCGACCATGACCAGATGTTGCAAGAATATCATGTGAAGGATACAAATACACACTATCACCAAAAACCCTTGCAGAAGGATCGGCAGAATACATATTGCGGATGAGAGGATTTTGGGCGATGACTTGCATAAATGGATAAACAATACACGCGATTACGAATAAATATGTCTTGTGTTTTTTCATTTTTTCTGTTGGGCTATTATTGATTTTGGAATGGTTTTTTGCTTCTTACAATTATTTTGAAACCAGCTCATATACTTTTCCTTTCGTTGTTGATATATCATACTTAAAGGTCTTTTTCAAATCGGGTGGGGCTATTATTGCCTTTGGCGATATTGTCGCATCAGCGAAAAGTGGACCAATTGATGTTTATTAAGTTAGCATTTAGATTTTATTAAGAGTGACTTTTGAATAAAAGAACGGGTATGCTTAAGCGAAGTGATATAGCGCTCTAACGTTTCTACGCCAAATCCTTTACCTAGTAAAACCGCTACCATACTAATAAATGGATGACTCCCGAATTTGTACCCTGAACCTTGGGTAATTTTGAACAATTCCGAAAGGGTCTAAAAACAGAAAAGCCCGTAAACCAATAATTTACGAGCTTTTGATATGTTTTGATATGCCACTCAGCGGAGAGAGAGGGATTCGAACCCCCGGAAGTTTGACCTTCAACGGTTTTCAAGACCGCCGCAATAGACCGCTCTGCCATCTCTCCGGGCGCAAAATTAGGGCTTGAGAGCTTATAGCAAAATATATTTACAAAGGCCTAAAGCCCAAAGCTTAAAGCCTAAAACCAGGAATTTTGATTGTATTTTCCCTAAACAGACGCAATGGCTTCTTCGCCATAAAGCTGATCTCGAAAAGATAGTGAAGGTGATTGAATGAATTCCCCAATTCCAAGAGAGTCCCATTTTCTGTCCACTGCTTCAATTGTTTGATCGTCGGCGACGATTATATTGGGCCAGTCGCGGTGGAAACTATCCAGTGCCAGGGTTTTTGTAGTGCCATCAAGTCCCATGCAGGCATGAATTTTATCTTTTCTTCTTCCTTCAAATAAAATGGAATCACGTTTGGGATCCAGGTTATTACAAAACCGCCATAGAGCAACAGGCAGATACGATGGATCTATATTTTCATCCACGTAAAGAATCAATTTAACACCTGATACTTCAAATATTTTCTCAGCAACACGCGCGTGCAAATCACGGATCTGATTTTTTCTTGTCTTGATAACAGAAACAATCAGACATGGAATTTCTCTCTCCATGAGTTGTCTGTTAACGGATTTTATTTCCGGAAACGATTCCAGCCAATTTGTATCGGGAAGAAACATATCACGGGTCGTTTCATACTGATCATCCTGTTCCTCCTCATATTTTTTAGTACCATCAATACACATTTTTCCTCCATATCCTAGCTTGCTACAACTGTGATCCAGCACATCCATCGGACCCTGAGCAAATGTGATATCTGTCGCAGGATTTAAATTGCTGAAGACATATTTCGCGAGTGAGAGATAATCAGTAATAGAAACTCCTTCATCCACGAGTACCAGGATTTTGTTAAACATCATTTGTCCTGCTCCCCACATAGCGCTCATGACTTTTTGCGCGTGACCCGCAAATGTTTTGTGTATCTGCGCAATCACGAGATTGTGAAAAACACCTTCTACCGGCATTTCCATGTCAACGATTTCAGGAATCATCATCATCTTCATGGGAGCAAGAAAAATTCTTTCTGTAGCCTTACCCAGCCACGCGTCTTCCTGGGGCGGAATACCGACAATGGTCGCAGGATAAACAGCATTTTTTTTATGAGTGATCGCCGTCACATGAAATGATGGATACCAGTCGGGAAGGGAATAGTATCCTGTATGGTCTCCGAATGGTCCCTCCCAAATGGGAGCTTCTTCAGGATCAACATATCCTTCTATAATAATATCTGCGTCTGCCGGTACCTCAAGATCTGGTTGTGAAATACATCGTACGAGTTCCACCTTCTTTTTTCTCAGAAATCCTGCAAGCATGTATTCATCCACGTTATCGGGCAAAGGTGCCGTAGCCGCATAGGCGTATACCGGGTCTCCGCCCAATGCAACGGCCACGGGCATGCGCTTTTTTAATTTCTTATATGCTTCAAAATGTCGCGCACTTACTTTATGTTTATGCCAGTGCATTCCTGTGAGGCCCTCGTTCAACAGCTGCATCCGATACATACCCACGTTTCGAATTCCTGTTTCAGGATCCTTAGTGTGAATTACCGGCAGGGTAATGAAAGGACCACCATCTTTCGGCCAACAGGTAATGATGGGAAGTTTGTACAAGTTGGGAGATTCCATTATAATATCCTGGCAGGCACCTTTTCCACGACTGACTTTAGGCATCCAGGCAGCAAATTGAGTAAGCCTGGGAAGAATTTTCAGTTTGTCCAGAATAGATTCTTTAGGACCGGCCAGCAGTTTAAATAAAGTTTCGATTTCCCTGCTGATATCATCGAGGCGCGACACTCCGAGTGCTATACACATTCTTTTCTCGCTGCCGTATGCATTCATTAATACCGGAAAATCATAACCGGTATTTTCGAACAGTAGTGCCTTATTTCGGGAAGCCGTCTTGCTAATCCTGTCGGTGATTTCTGCGATTTCTAATTTGGGATCGACGTAGGTTTTTATACGAATGAGTTCTCCTGCAGTTTCCAGCGCGTTTAAAAATTCAGCTAAGTTGTTAAATGCCATCGTTTTTATTAGATGACAAAATTAACCAACTAAACTCATTGCACCTTAGGGGGACAATCAATTCGTCCACGTCCATAATATCCATCTCGCCTGGAGATCAGGGCGATGCTAACACGGATACATGTATAATAATACCAGTCGTTGTATTTTGGACCGCCTCTTTCAGTACCGGCCACGGGGTAATTCGGATCTCCACCTTTTAATTCACCTGCTCTGTAAGTCATTTCTACTGCCAGAGGACCTCTTTCGTTTTGCAATATGGTTTTATCTACATATACCGTACTTACATCATCCAGGTAATCCGTAAAAGTTTTCCTGAGACCTATTTCATATGCAAGCACCACATTTTCGCTTACCCTGAATTTAATTCCGCCTCCAAAAGGGATAGCGAATTGGGTAAGGCTATAGGGTTTCTGACCGGGATATTCAGGAAGTCCCTCTCCTTCTGTGCTCAGGGGTTTCAGAAAAACTTTTTGTCCTGTGGAATCGAACGCATATGGATCAAAATGAAAAACAGCAATACCTCCAAAAACGTATGGTGAAAATCTTTTTTCCGTCATGTCTAAAAACGTATACTCGCCCAGCAGATTCCATTCGATAATATTTGTTTGAAAGCTCAGGTTCCGGAAAACCAGATCTGCGCTATTATATTTATCGGACGCACCCACTTTCATGAAATTGATATTACTGACGGCGGAAAAATTCCTTGTAATATCGTATTGGGCGCCAAACCCAAAAGCGAAAAGAGATTGGTCAAACGTATAACGTTTGGCTTGCAGATCACCTGAATAATTAGACATACCTCCTGAAAGGTTCACGTGCCAGCGTTGCGCTTCAGATAGTTCCGAAAAAAGCAGAAGAACACAAATTAGAAACTTCATGATTAAAAGATTTCTTAAAGGCTAAGGAATCTTTCAAGGAAGATGGATAAAAACAACGGCTCAAGGGAATTGGAAAATGAATTATCGCACTAACGCAAGTATTGCGCCATATATTGGGCGCAGGTCGTTAAATTAGTCTCAATTAAAATGAAAACCAATACAAAAAGAGCAGTTTATATAATAATTCGTATTTTTTCCAATTAGCAGCAAAACGATTCCTGTTGATGAGATCCGTCTTTTCCGTATTTTTTTCATGCCTGATCAGTCTTGCTGGGTTCTCTCAAAAAAAGAATGCCCGTTATCTCATACATATTCATCACACTACGGATCCGGTTTTAATTGATGGCGTCCTGGATGAACAGTCCTGGAAACAAGCCGAAGTTGCCAGGAATTTTTTCATGATTCTCCCCATGGACACTTCATTCGCCAACGTCAAAACCGAAGTTAGAATGATGTATGATAACAAATTTATTTATCTCTCTGCTGTTTGCCATGACGGTATGAAAGGTCCTTATATGGTCGAATCCCTTCGCAGGGATTTCAGTTTTACTAAAAACGACAATTTCATTTTCTTCCTGGATACCTATGGCGACGAAACGAGCGGTTACACTTTTGGTACCAATGCCGCAGGTGCCCAATGGGACGGAACCATGTATCAGGGCGGACAAGTGGATCTTAGTTGGGATAATATCTGGTATTCAAAGGTTAAAAAATACAGCGACAAATGGATAATGGAAATCGCCATACCATTTAAAACGCTGCGATATAGAAAAGGGTTGCCTACCTGGGGCATCAATCTCAGCCGGAATGATTTAAAGACCACTGAAAAGTCAAGCTGGGCACCGGTTCCAAGGCAATTTCCTTCTGCCTCACTGGCGTATACCGGTGTATTACTTTGGGATTCGGTTCCCCCGGCCCCGGGAACCAACGTTTCTGTCATTCCCTATGTTCTTACACGTGCAATAAAAACATACGGAGAAAATATTCCTACTGCATACAAAACGATGGTGGGAGGAGATGCAAAGATATCTATCACTTCATCGCTCAATCTGGATCTTACCGTTAATCCCGATTTTTCACAAATTGAAGTTGACAAACAAGTGGTGGATCTCAGCAGGTATGAATTATTTTATCCTGAAAAAAGACAATTCTTTCTGGAGAACGGCGACCAGTTCAACAATTTCGGATATACTGACATACGTCCATTTTTTTCAAGAAGAATCGGACTCGGTGTGCCTATTGAATTTGGTGCGAGACTCAGCGGTAAACTGGATAAAAACTGGCGCATAGGTGCCATGGATATGCAAACGGGAACTGTCGACTCAATCGGATTACCTCAGCAGAACTTCGCTGTATTGGCATTGCAAAGAAAGGTTTTCTCCCGTTCCAATATTGGATTTTTATGGGTGAACAAACAATCCCTGGACTATCAGCCAGGCAAGGATTCTACCTATCCCCAATACACCACATATAACCGAACGTTTGGACTGGAATACAATCTTGCTTCCCCAGACAATTTTTGGACAGGAAAACAGTTGGTGATGAAATCGTTCACACCGAATGTCAGCGGAAAGGATTGGGTAGTAGCCGGAAACCTGCAGTACTCCAGTAAAAGATGGCTTATAAACGGAGCATATCAATATATCGGTGCGAACTATAAAGCAGAGGCTGGATATATTCCAAGAGTTGGTTATATCAGATTTGATCCCCAGGTTTCCTATTATTTTTTGCCTTCAGCAGGGTCGGTATTGAGTCATGGACCGCAGTGGTTTTCCAATTTTTACTACAGCGAAAAATTTAAATCGACCGACAATGAAAATATCATTGACTGGTTGATCACATTCAGAAATAAAGCGACACTTACATTGGTAACCATGCAGGACTTTGTGAATCTTCAGGCGCCTTTTGATCCCACCAATACCGGAATTGATTCATTAAAACCAGGATCGATTCACAAATGGTATACAGGTGGTGTTGATTTTTATTCCAAACCCCAGAGTATTTTCACTTATGATTTTTCCATTCGTTACGGAGGATATTATGCAAGCGGAAATAAATTAACTATTGTCAATGATGTAGGATTCAGACTGCAACCCTATGTGAGTATTACGCTAACTACATCATATACACAACTGGTATTACCCCAGCCATGGGGGAATACAAAGTTTTTACTCATCGGTCCACGCATAGACATCACTTTTACTAATAATTTATATTTGACTGCTTATGTTCAGTACAATCAGCAAATAAAGAACATGAACATCAATACCCGATTGCAATGGAGGTACAAACCGGCCTCTGATTTTTTCCTGGTGTATACCGACAATTATTATACGACGCCTTTCGCCGTACGCAACAGAGCTGTTGTGTTGAAATTTAATTATTGGTGGAATCTTTAACGCTAAACGCGTAACGCTTAACGCTAAACGCATGCTTTAAAAACTCAAGATACTGTGTAACAAAAAAGCGTTACGCGTTAGACGTTAAGCTTAAAATACTTCTCCAAGATTTACGAAGAACCCGCGCGAACCCATAGTTCCCCAGGCATAATCAAGAGCGAGATTGGTTCTGGAGAATTTATTCAGCATAACCCGAATACCCAGGCCGCCGCCCGGGGAAATCACTTCATATTTTCCGTTGTCTACATCAGAAAAACATTCTGCGTTGGCAAAAATTACCCCGCCGAATAATCCGTTTCGGGAAATTACAAACCGGTATTCGGCTTCCTGATCAATCATATTCGGACTTCTGAATCTGCCTTGGATATATCCCCTTCCGGTATTACTAAATTCATCCCAGGCAGTACTGGGCAGTAATAAATATGGAGGTGTTCCGCCAAGCGTAAACCAATTATAACTCCAGAAAGCCAGAATATTTCTTGATTGTGGCGACAACTTTGTATAGGCTCTGAATTCTACCAATAATGATTGCCAGTTCGCGTCACTTCCCATAAAAGTAAATTTGGGCTGAAATAAAAGATTGGCATAAATACCCTTTTCGGGATTAATCGGATTTCTTCTGGAGTCATATTTTAAAATAATCGAAATCCCTGACGCTTTTTCCGTTTCTGAAAGGCCATATTTTTGAAAATCGGTTGGTTCTCCAATCGGCGGATCTACTTCGCGAATATTCCAGAAATAATCAAAATCATACCCGATCCCGACATAGAGATCCTTGCTTATATTTCTAAGAAGAGCCTGATGCAATTTAACGTATGAATAGTCGAGATTGTAACTGCTGTCCTGCTGGGTGTGACCACCGAGACCGAATGTTTCAGAAGGGTATTTCAAAAAACGCCAATCCGTGAGAATATTATATTTATTATTATGCGTCCAGATACTGGAGGCAATGGGAAAAATGATCTGACTTTTACTGGTGTAGGCGATGCTGGTTACAACTGTTGAAATGTTTTCAGTTTCGTGATTATGCGAACCGGTATAAAAGGCGGCGTTTGCACTGATTACTCCAGCGAATCCGGTTTGTAACGTATACCCCACCGCAGGAAATGCACTGAAATGAACTTTTCCTTTTTTGTTTACTACTAAATCTTCTCTGTTTACTGAATTTTTATTCAGGATACGCTGACCGATATCTATCAGATCAACCTGCTTGATGCCAGGATTTATAATTGTATCGGTCGCGGATTGAGCCAGTAATAAAATGGGTGTTGAAATAAAAACAAAGAATAAAAAATATTTCAGCATCAGCGGGCTTCGAATGAATAAAGATATGACTGCTATACAGTAGAACTGTATAACTTGAAACCTCTCATATAGCTGTTTAACGAGTCGTTAATATTCTTTAACAAATTTAGGACTTTTCAATGAGTCTGTGCGAAGGCCGTATCGACATGTTTTTCCCATTTGTTCATCCTACTTTTACTTCACAAATAAATAATATGACAACAAAAACGATGGCGGCCGCTGATCAGTTTACAATGGCTCATAAAGAAATTCCTGGTAATCCCTCGACGGCAAAATCAAGTCAATTGAAATTAAATGATCGATCTAATGGACAACCACTCCGGTTACTGACGGAAGAAGACTGGCGTTTCTGGATCCACAATGGCTATGTAATTATTAAAAGTGCTGTTCCAAAAGAGCAGGTAAAAAAATTGGCTGATTATCTCTGGGAGTATGAAGATAAAAACCCAAACGATATTGAAAGCTGGTACAAAAGGCCCAATGTTCAGATGGAAATGAAAGAATTGAATAATACCGGCATGGTGGAAATTTATAACCACCAGTATCTGTGGGATAACAGACAATATCCAAAAGTACATCAGGCATTTGCTGATATATGGGGAACTGAAAAACTTTGGGTAACGATTGATCGTGCGAACCTGAATTTCCCTGTAAGACCTGGTTTTGAATATAAGGGATTTATTCATTGGGACTATGATCCCGAAACTAAACCACAGAACGTTCAGGGTGTATTGGCACTGGCAGATCAGTTAGATGATGCGATGGGAGGATTTCAATGTGTGCCAGAATTATATAGAACCTATGATTCATGGAAATTAACACAATCTGAAAACAGGGACCATTATAAACCGGACACTTCAGGTTTCGAATTGGAAAAAGTAAAACTGGAAGCAGGTGATCTCTTAATATTCAACAGTCTGGAACCTCACGGCATTCGTGCAAATACTAGCAAGGATAAAGTAAGAATTGCGCAATACCTCGCTATGATGCCGGCCCAGGAAGAAAACGAAGAACTGAGGCAGTGGCGTATTAACAGTTGGAAAAACAGAAATGCCATGACGGGTTATGCATTTCCAGGCGACCCACTGGAGAGAGAAAAAAGAAATGCCGTTGCAGAATTGTCACCTTTAGGAAAAAAATTATTGGGGTTGGAAAGATGGTAGGTTTCCATGTTAGCGAACACCCTTGTTACGAAAACGTACAGTCTAAATTTTCATTTGTGGTACAATCTGTTGATAGTCAGTCAATATTCATTCGGCATTTTATTAGCTTGAATACCACCAGCAGAAAAATTAATCACTATGTTTAAGAATTATCTCAAGACCACATTTCGCAATATTTGGAAGAATAAGACCTATAGTTTTCTGAACATTACAGGGCTTGCAATAGGTATTGCCGCTGCTGCTTTAATTTTTCTCTGGGTAGAAGACGAATTGACTTTCAACCATTCATTTGCAAATCGGGATTTCATTTACCGAATTATGGAAAATCATCATAATGAAGGTAAAATCAATACATCGGGCTCAACTCCGGGACCGATGGCTCAGGCTGTCAAAACTGATATTCCAGGTATAAAAAATTCAGGACGTTTGAGTTGGACAATGGACGAGCTGCTCGTTCTGAAAGATAAATCCATAAAAGAATCAGGGGCATATGTCGATCCGTCAATAATCGCAATGCTTGATCCCGAATTTATATTCGGAAAATCCGATGAAGTCTTTCATGAATTGCAATCAGTCGTAATTAATGAAACAACAGCGAAAAAGTTTTTTGGGGATGAAAATCCAATTGGTAAAACAATAAAGATGGATGCCAATCAGGGATTTAGTGTTGACGGGCTGTATACTGTAACAGGCGTTTTCAAGGATTTTCCGGAAAATTCTTCTTACAAATTCCAATGGATGTCTCCTTATGTTGTATTTGAAAATAAAAACGACTGGATGAAACCGTGGGACAACAATCTGACGGAAACATTGGTTGAATTGCATCCCTCTGCCAGTCCTGAGAGTATAAATAAAAAATTATTTGGATATATAGCCGCAAAAACGGGTGTTCCTTCAGCGTCAGCCGTACTTTTTTCCATGAATGACTGGAATTTAAGAAACCAGTTTACGGATGGCAAACCGGACGGCGGAAATATCAAATATGTAAAACTTTTTTCTGTTATTGCAGCTATCATCCTTCTTATCGCCTGCATCAATTTCATGAACCTATCCACTGCGCAGTCAGAAAAACGCGCCAGAGAAGTAGGTGTTCGAAAAGTGATGGGTGCGGGAAAAAACAAATTGGTGGTTCAATTTATTGCTGAATCCCTACTGATGTCTTTCCTGGCAGTGATTCTTGCTGTTCTCATCGTCTATCTTGTTCTGCCCATGTATAGCACCCTCGTCAAAAAACCGCTGGGATTTAATCTGTTTAGTCTGTCGCACCTTGGATGGCTGCTGCTTGTCGGTTTAACTACCGGTTTTATAGCGGGAAGTTACCCTGCATTTTATTTGTCTTCTTTTAATCCAAATAAAGTTCTGAAAGGAATAAAAATAAAGACAGGCACAGGAGTAATTTTTATCAGAAAGGGTTTAGTGATCAGTCAGTTTGCAGTTTCCATCATGCTGATTATTTGCACGTCGATAATATATATGCAGATACAACATATTAAACAGCGGGATCTGGGTTATGACAGAGAACGGCTTATTATGACGGATTTACAAGGCGATGTGAGGAATCATTTTAATTCAGTGCTTGGTCAATTAACTGCCACAGGATATATAGAGAATGCCGCAATGAGCGTGCACGATCCGTTACATATTTACAGTTATACCGACGGTTTTACCTGGCCAGGAAAAGATCTCAACAATAAGGTGACCATTCATTCCAACCAGGTAAGTTCGGGATATATTTCTCTACTGCATATGAAGGTTATTGAAGGCAGAGATTTTTACAAAGCTTCAGATGCTGACAGTAATCGCGTTATAATTAATGAAGGGCTGAAGAAACTTATGGGCAAAGAGGGTAAGGCGGGCGGCACTATTTCCATCAATTCGAAGAACTTTCAGATTGCAGGAATTATTAAAGATGTTGTTTATAATGATGTGTATGCTGCGGGATCGCCACTTATTCTATTCTGTAATCCAAAAAATGCCAACGTGCTGACAATTCGAATTAAGCCGAATGTTGATCTCTCAGAAGCATTGGAAAAAACAGAAGCAGTATTTAAAACTAACAACCCTGGTTATCCATTTGAATATAAATTTCTGGACGAAGAATTTAATAAATTGTTTTCCACCGAAACATTGATTGGTAATCTCGCAGGAATATTTTCAGTACTTGCCATTTTCATCTCCTGCCTGGGTTTATTTGGTCTCGCTGCGTATACTGCCGAACGACGCAGAAAAGAAATCGGCATACGTAAAGTATTGGGCGCTTCCACTCAGGGGCTTGCTGGTTTACTCTCAAAGGAATTTTTGAAATTGGTGGCACTGTCCTGTATCATTGCTTTTCCGGTTTCATGGTTGGCTATGCAGAACTGGTTACAGGATTACCAATACCGCACAACTATACACTGGTGGATATTTGCCATGGCAGGAATTTCTTCGCTTGCAATCGCATTGGTTACTGTGAGCTTTCAGGCAATAAAAACAGCCATAGCAAATCCAGTAACCAGCTTACGTTCAGAATGATTGACGAATCCAATGGCTACGATAGCATCGCAGAAATATTTATTAAAGTTCGGGGGCAGGCAGTAAATGGAATTGGTTCTTCTACAGCCCGAGACTGGGCCCGAAGCTTTAAAAAAGGGTCCGTCGTGTTGGATGTCGGATGTGGAACCGGTATTCCAATTACTAAAATATTACTCGAAGAAGGATTGAATGCATATGCGTTGGATGCGTCGCCGAAAATCATTGAAGCCTTTCGTCAGAATTTTCCAAACACACCAGTTGCCTGTGAATCCGCCGAGAAATCTCCTTTCTTTAATCGCTCCTTCGATGGCATAATCGCTGTGGGACTGATCTTTCTGCTACCCGAACAAACCCAGCGGTCGCTTGTTGCAAAAATGGCTGCAGCATTAAAACCTGGCGGAAGATTATTGTTCACTACTCCTCTTAACAAAATAGAATGGAAGGATGCAATGACTGAACAACTCTCGATATCATTGGGGGCAGAGGAATACAAGGAATTAATTTCTTCTTCAGGATTATCCATCATTGAAGAGTTGGAAGATGAAGGTGGAAATCATTATTACCATGCAATCCTGCGGGTTTAGACATACCTTGCATTTTGACAGTCAGAATCATTAACACTTGCTTTCAATAAATTTAATTATTTTTAAGTGAGCATTTTATTCTATCTCATTGCCCAACCTTATCGGCATGAAATCAGCAATTTTAAGTGCACTTTCCTGTATTATCATCTTCGCGGCTTGTAAAAAGAACGGTGCGACGATTACGCCCGCACATGCAATAGAAGGCAGTTACACCGCATACAAATATTATTCCGGCATTGACCAATACTTATACAGCTATCCAATCAATGGCAAAACGATGACTATGCAAATTGATGCCATTGGCGATGACTCAGTCAGGATACAAATGAGATCAGTTCAAAATGGATTCTTTTCTTTAGGGGACACAGTTATCGATCGTCACCTTTCCGTTCAAAAAGCTTCCCTATGGAGGATACATGGTTTCGGTAGGTGACCCGTTAGACTCCGGTACCGGCGAAAATACTATTTCGTTTGACGATTCATATAATCGCCTTTATCAACTTTACCCCTATAATGGTTACTATGGCTATTTTATATTTGTCCCACCAGATTATCATAAGGGCGCCGTACAGACTATTTTTATGAAAATGCAATAAGACCAATCCTGCCTTGTAGGTATGAAGCGCATCACCAGGACCGAAAGAAATTAAAATAAAAAAGTAATCAGATGAGAAATCTAATCTATGCGATCAACCTTAGCATAGATGGCTGCTGCGATCATACCAAATTCCGTCCCGATGAAGAAACGTTTGATTATTTTTTGCACCTCCTTCGAGCTGTTGATACATTCCTTTACGGTCGTAAAACTTATCAATTAATGGTCCCTTATTGGCCCGATGTGCTGAAAAACCCTTCCGGGGAGACAAAATCAGATTACGAATATGCTGAGGCATTTGTCGCTGTCGATAAAATTGTCGTCTTTTCACGATCGCTCGACAAGGTTGAAGAGAAAAATACAAGAATCGTTCGTACGAGTCTTCAAGACGAAATACTTAAATTGAAAAAAGAACCAGGCAAGGATATTTTAACCGGTGGTGTAGCGATTCCATCACAACTTGCAGAGCTTGGTCTGATTGATGAATATCGAATTGTAGTTCACCCGTTAGTTGTAGGAGAAGGGAGACGGTTGTTTGAAGACATCAACCTGCAAGAGAAATTACGACTAAAACTCGTTGAGTCTACGGTTTTTAAATCGGGGGCTGTTGCGCTTCGGTACCTGAAAAACTGAAAGGAAAAATGCCAATATTGCCTGGTACACCAATACAATAAAAAAGCTGTCCGAAATGTCTCCGAACAGCTTCTAATCAATGGAAAATCAAGATAAAAAGTCGGGACGACTGGATTCGAACCAGCGGCCTCTTGCACCCCATGCAAACGCGCTACCGGGCTGCGCTACGTCCCGAATTCTCCGTTAAGGGATGCAAATTTAAGATAAAAAATCTTGTCTGAAAATGAATTGATCTGTAAACCGTATCTTCGCGCAATTCCTTATAGATGAAGCTGCTAATCAAACAGGCTTGCATTATTGACCCTCTCTCCATCCATCACGGCACTATTCAGGATATTTTAATTGAAAATGACATTATTGCTGATATCGGACCATCGATAAATGAGAATGCAGATCAAACGATCGATCAAAAAGGTTTGCAGGTCAGTCAGGGTTGGGTAGATATCTTTTCCAATTTCGCTGATCCGGGATATGAATTTAAAGAAACGCTTGAAACGGGTGCAGCTTCAGCAGCAGCCGGAGGTTTTACGGATGTTTTCCTGATCCCTGACACACAGCCCGTAATAGACAATAAATCGCAGGTAGAGTTTCTTCGGCAGCGATCTTCGGGTTTACCTGTCTCAATCTGGCCCATTGGTGCCATCACAAAAAATCTGGATGGAAAACACCTTGCTGAAATGTATGATATGCAAAACAGCGGTGCTGTGGCGTTTTCCGATGGACTACATCCTGTTCAATCATCAGGGGTCCTTGTTAAAGCCCTTCAGTATGTAAAAGCTTTTCAGGGTGTAATCATACAAATTCCGGATGATTCCAGCATTTCCCCCAATGGACTTATTCATGAAGGTATTGTTTCTACGAGGCTAGGTTTGCCAGGCAAGCCAATGATGTCGGAAGAACTCATCATCGCCAGGGATATTAAACTGGCCAGATATGCTCAGTCCCGCATTCATTTTACAGGTGTCACATCACCCAAATCCTTAGAATATATTCGAAGAGGGAAAGACTCCGGTCTCGATATTTCCTGTTCAGTTACTCCTTATCATCTTTTTTTTAATGACGAGGCCCTGACAGAATATGATACGAATCTGAAAGTGTTTCCACCCCTGCGACCCAAATCAATTGTTTCGCTTTTAAAACAGGCAATTCTCGACGGAACTATTGATTGTATTGCGACCCATCACCTGCCTCACGAATACGATAGCAAAGTGCTGGAATTCGAATATGCTAAATATGGGATGACCGGTCTCGAAACCGCATATGCTGTTATCCAAACACTATTTCCTGATTTGCCGGCAGAAAAAATATATAATTTATTTGGAGGAAATGCGCGAAAAATATTCAAACTTGAATCAACTTCAATCGAAAAAGGTCAGAAGGCAAATCTGACTTTGTTTAATCCGGGTGTTGAATGGAATTACGACCTGACTAAGACTTCTTCCAAATCAAAAAATTCACCGTTTCACAATAGGAAATTTACCGGGAAACCAATTGGAATTTTCAATAAAGGGAAATTGACATTGAACACTTAATCAATTATTAAAACAGCTGTATGAAAAAAACATCATCGGATTTTATTGGCAAAGGAATAGTTCTTTCGCTGATATTAGTTGTAATCAACCTGATTGGAGGTTTTGCCCATCTTCAATTCGAGACCTGGTTCGGTTGGTTATCTACAATCGTGCAGGTTATAGCAATTATCATTTTTTGTATTCAATTTGGAAAACAGCAAACTGATGGAGTGACTTTTGGGAAAGTTTTCGGATATGGGTTTAAAGTAGCTTTAGTAGTTGCTATTATAGTTGCTATTTATTCACTGATATCTATTTTACTCATTTTTCCCGAATTCACAGATCAGGCAATTCAGCATGCAAGAGCAGGCATGGAGGCAAAAGGGAATCTTAGTGAAGATCAGATTGATCAGGGGATGGCAATGACCAAGAAATTTTTGCAACCTGTGCCGATATCGATATTTGCTTTCCTGGGATCGTTGTTTTTTGGAACCATTGCAGCCCTTTTAGGTGGCGCATTCACCAAAAAAAGCGAAGTGGATGTTTTTCAAAATAATCCCTAAGTTTTTTAATGAATGGAGAAGGAATCAAAATATTATATCGGACTTCGATTCGGATTGTTAACGGGACTTATTTATGCAGTTCTCCTATATATTCGTTACCGGTATCTCGCTTCCAATCCGATACAGTTCAGTTTGTTTGCGGTGGTTACCTATGTAATTATTTTGACAATGTATGTGCTTGCGGGAATAACACGCAGAAGACAACTTGGTGGGTTTGGCGAAATGAAAGATATCTTTCAGTCGATTTTTATCGTGATTCTGATCTCAGAATTTGTATATATAATTTTCAATCTGGTTTATCTAAAATTGATAGATCCTTTGTTCTGGGAGAATCTTAGAACCACTTCTCAAATATATTACCGAAATCAAAAGTGGAGCCCTGAACAAATGGAACAGGCTATGAAAGGGTTTAAGGATGTGGATCAGCAAACAAAACCGATGGGCCTGATAAAAGGATACGGTTATAGTGTTATTGTAGATAGCCTGTTTGGATTTATTATCGCATCCCTTGTTCGAAGGAAAAAACAAATAAACACAACTTCATAAGAAGAACCGAATTCATAATCAGAATGGATATATCTGTAGTCGTACCGCTGTTAAATGAAGAGGAATCTCTCCCGGAGCTGACTTCCTGGATTACACGTGTGATGAAAGACCATGAGTTTTCATACGAAATAATTCTGATTGACGACGGAAGTACCGACCGGTCATGGGAAATTATTGAATCTCTTAACGAAGAGAACAGTCATATCAAGGGCATTCGTTTTCAGAGAAATTATGGGAAATCTGCCGCTCTTAATGAAGGATTTAAAAGCAGCCTGGGTGACGTGGTGATTACGATGGATGCCGACTTACAGGACGATCCGGATGAAATTCCTGCACTTTATCAAATGATCACTAAAGGTGGTTTTGATCTTGTAAGCGGATGGAAACAACTTCGTCATGATCCCATTTCAAAAAAACTTCCTTCCAGGTTTTTCAACTGGGTTACTTCAAAAGTATCCAAAATCAAACTTCACGACTTTAACTGCGGTTTAAAAGCGTACAGAAAAAATGTAGTAAAAGGAATTGAAGTGTATGGTGAGATGCATCGATATATTCCTTTAATAGCCAAATGGTCGGGATTCACTAAAATTGGTGAAAAAGTGGTGAATCATCACGCCAGGAAATATGGAGTCTCCAAGTTTGGTGTCGGGCGACTGATTACTGGCGGGCTGGATCTTGCTTCAATTATGTTTGTAGGCAAATATGGTAAAAGGCCTATGCATCTATTTGGGACATGGGGTATGTTCAGTTTTATTTTTGGCTTTGTTGTATTTTTTTATCTGTTCTTTTCGAAAATATTTTTTGATAAAACCGGAATTACTCAAAGGCCGTTGTTTTTTGTTGCTTTGATAGCGATGGTGATCGGCACACAACTTTTTGTAACAGGCTTTATTTCTGAACTGATATCCCGGAATTCTCCCAACAGAAATTCTTACCTGGTTGAAAAGAGAACGGACTTATGAAAGTTATCATTATCGGACCGGCATGGCCTCTTCGTGGTGGCCTCGCGAGTTTTGATCAGCGTCTCTGTCTGAGTTTTATCGAGGATGGTCATTCCTGTTCTATTTATTCCTTCACTTTACAGTATCCCGCATTCCTTTTTCCCGGAACAACACAGTATTCTTCGGATCCATCCCCGGGGAACATAGAAATTCATTCTTTGATTAATTCTGTAAATCCTTTCAATTGGTTGGCCGTTGGCAAACGATTGAAGAAGATAGCACCCGATCTGATAGTTGTTCGTTACTGGCTTCCTTTTATGGGTCCGGCATTAGGTAGTATTTTGAGAATGACAAGAAAGAACAGGAAATCAAAAATCATAGCCATAACCGACAATGTTCTTCCACACGAGAAACGACCGGGTGACAAACCTTTCACAAAATATTTTTTAAGAAGTTGTGACGCTTTTGTTACCATGAGTGAAGCGGTGATGAACGACCTGAGAAAATTTGAAAAAGCCAAACCAGCCAGGCGAGTGATACATCCTTTATATGACAATTTTGGGGAAAACGTCTCCAAAACGGTTGCGAGGAATCTGTTGAACGAGAAATTAAAATTGGGTATCGGAGAAAAGGAAAAAATCATTTTATTCTTTGGCTTCATCAGAAAATATAAGGGTTTGGATATTCTTTTAAGAGCGATGGCCGAACCGGCGATCAAAGAATCCGGCATTCGTTTATTGGTCGCGGGTGAATTTTATGAAGATGCCAATCAGTATAAAAAACTAATTGAAGAATTAAAAATTTCGGATCAGCTTATACTCAAAACAGATTTTATTCCCGACGGAGAGGTTCGGTATTATGTATGTGCAGCCGACGCTGTGATTCAGCCTTATCGTCACGCAACTCAAAGTGGCGTTACTCCCCTGGCCTATCATTTTGAAAAGCCTATGATCGTTTCCAATGTGGGTAGTTTCACTGAACAGGTATTGCATGAAAAGACCGGTTTGCTTGCTGAACCAAACCCGGTTTCATTGTCTGAAGCCATTCTTCGATTTTACGAATTAGGAGAAGAATTTTTTATTCCTCATCTTCGTGCAGAAAAAATAAAATATTCCTGGAAGAATCTGGTAAATACCCTACTTGAATTATCCCATGATATACAGAAGTAAAGCACCTCTTCGTATAGGACTTGCCGGTGGCGGCACAGACGTGAGCCCTTATTGTGATCTTTATGGAGGCGCAATTCTCAACGCTACTGTTTCCTTGTATGCCTACGCAAACATTGAACTTACAGAACTTGATGAAGTTCATTTCGAATCTATCGACTACAAAACAAAGCAGGTAATCCAAAAAGGTTCTCCAGTAGAATTTAACGGAGTGCTGGATTTGCATAAGGGTGTTTACGACAGGATAAGGAAATCTTATCCAGGCATGCCTTCCGGTTTTAAATTATCCACATTCGTGGATGCACCAGCGGGATCAGGACTTGGAACATCTTCCACACTTGTGGTAGCTATTGTAGGCGCTTTTGCGGAAATGCTCAAATTGCCATTGGGTGAATATGATATTGCACATCTGGCTTATGAAATTGAAAGGAAGGATTTGAAAATGGCAGGTGGCAGACAGGATCAGTACGCTGCTACATTCGGAGGGGTGAATTACATGGAATTTTTTGGAGAGGATAAAGTAATTGTCAATCCGCTCCGCGTTAAACAACAGTATTTATTCGAACTCGAAAATAATTTACTGCTTTACTACACTGCAACGAGCAGAGAATCTGCAAAAATTATTACACAGCAAAGCCAGAATGTACTCGATAAGAAATCCGTTTCTATCGAAGCCATGCACCAGCTTAAACAACAATCACAGCGCATGAAAGAAGCACTGCTTAAAGGCAGATTGCATGAAATCGGTGAGATCCTGGATTTCGGATATCAGCAAAAGCGACTTATGGCGGAAGGCATTTCCAATGACAGGATGGAAGAAATTTATCTGACAGCGAAATCGGCTGGGGCAACTGGCGGTAAGATATCGGGAGCCGGCGGAGGTGGTTTTATGATATTTTATTGTCCGGGAAATTCCAAGTTCCAGGTGATGGCAAAAATTAATGAATTTGGAGGCCATTGCAAATCCTATCAGTTTGTGGATCACGGTCTCACAACCTGGACCATATAAATTTAATTTATGATTGATCGAATCAAAAATATTATCAGCGAATCTGTTAGTGTAAAGAATAAAATTTTATTGGACGAAGTGATGCTCAATAATATTATTGAAGCAGTTCGGGAAATTGTTAAAGCTTTTAAAAGCGGGAATCGGGTTTATTTTGCAGGAAATGGAGGCAGTGCAGCAGATGCACAACATCTTGCAGCGGAGTTTTCCGGACGTTTTTATACTGACAGACTTGCATTACCGGCAGAAGCCCTGCATTGCAATACGTCTTATCTGACCGCAGTTGCCAATGACTACAGCTATGATGAAATTTATGCCCGTCTTATCCGTGGTATCTCAAATCCCGGAGATATTCTGATAGGTTTGTCTACCTCCGGTAATTCAGGAAATATTGTGAAAGCATTTGAAGCGGCAAGAACAAAGAAACTGATCACGATCGGATTTACCGGTGAAACAGGAGGAAAAATGAAATCACTATCCGATTATTTGTTTAACGTTCCTTCATTAGACACTCCCAGGATACAGGAATCACATATCCTGATTGGTCATATCATATGCGAGCTTGTAGAAAAGGAATATTTTAAATTATAAGCAGATGATTACCGAGGCAATTGTTTTGGCAGGCGGTCTCGGAACCCGGTTAAAACAGGTTGTGCCTGACCTTCCCAAGAGTCTCGCTCCCATTGCAGGCCGGCCTTTTATGTCCTATCTGTTGGATTATGTTAAAAAGGAAGGAATCAAGAGATTCGTTTTTGCATTAGGGTATAAAACTGAATTGATCGAAAATTTTGTAAAAGGATATTTACCAAAAGACTCATACACATTCTCCATTGAAACGGAACCCCTAGGCACTGGTGGTGCGGTTTACAAAGCCTGTAAGCAAATAACCAGCAGGGATTCTATTGTATTGAACGCTGACACTTTTTTTTCCGTTTCGTTCTCGAAGTTATATAGATTACATGAGCAACAAAACGCTGACTGTACACTTGCTTTAAAGTCTATGACTGACTTTGATCGTTATGGAGCCGTATCTATAAATGAAAAAATGGAAGTAACCGGATTCAGTGAAAAAAAACAGCAGACCAAAGGACTTATTAACGGTGGTGTGTATGCGCTTAATACAGAGTCCTTTATTAAGCGGTCTTATCCGGCCGTCTTTTCTTTTGAGAAAGATTATCTTGAAAAGAACTATCAAAAAGGAAAAATTCTGGGATTCGTATCTGATGCTTACTTTATTGATATCGGAATCCCTGAAGACTATGATAAAGCTCAAATAGAATTACCCGCATCAATTACCCATATTTAACAATTAAGATGTTCGATCTTTCTCAAGTTGACAGTAGCTGGACTCTTTTCCTGGACAGAGATGGTGTGATTAATTATGAAAATCCGGGAAATTATGTCAGGAATTGGGACGAATTCATTTTCTATCCGAAAGCACCTGAAAACATTGCATACTTCAATAAAAGGTTTCAGCGTTTGATTTTAGCTACAAATCAACGTGGCGTCATGAAAGCACTCATGACCATCGACGACCTGGAAGATATTCATGCAAATATGATAAAAGGAATAGCGGAAAAAGGCGGTAAAATTGACCGGATTTATTACTGTCTTGATGCAGAACCTTCAAGCCCGTGCCGGAAACCAAATCCCGGAATGGCTTTCCAGGCTGTTGAGGATTTTCCTGAAATCAACCTGAAAAAATCAATCATGGTTGGAAATAATATCAGTGATATGCAATTTGGAAAAAATGCAGGTATGAAAACCGTATTTCTTCTCACAACGAAACCTGAGCAGGAATTACCGGATAAAGACATAGATCTTCACTTTAACAATTTGGAAGAGTTTACCGCTACGCTTCAAAAATCATAAAATTTGCAAAGAATTGCTTCATTTGCCAGTAGTTGCAAATCTTACTTGTAAATTGTGTGCGGAAATATAAGATATCCATGACCCTGAAAAAGTATATTGTTTTATTTTTTGTGCCGATGTTTCTATATTTCACGACTTGTCAGGCACAGTTCGTGTCGGCAAAATATATCAACAGTACAGAAAAGTCCCAACTGGAAAAACAACAGGACTCCCTGGTGCCTTTTTCTTTTCAAATAGTAAATGCGCCTGAAGCGAATCAAAGATTTAGAGCGGACAGTTTTTTTATAAGATTACTTGTAAGAACCTTAAAGATTCCAAACTCATTTTATTTCCCTTTTGATTCCCTGCAATCCATATCAAGATTATATGCGCCGGACAGCAGCTTTCGCATATTTACGTGGCAAATAAAAGAAGATGACTATCAATATTTTCAACGCGGGGCTATTCAAATGAGAACTGCAGACGGTTCTTTAAAATTATTCCCGTTACATGACTATTCTACTTTTACTCCAAAGCCCGCGGATTCAGTTCGTGGTCCAAACAATTGGATTGGCGCTATTTACTACCGCATCATTCAGAAAAAATATAACGGTGAGAATTTCTATACGTTATTGGGTTTTGATGACTTTACGGTGAACAGCAATAAAAAGTGGATGGAGGTACTTACTTTTAACGATCAAGGGCAACCAGTTTTTGGCGGACCATATTTCTCATTCAAAAATGACTCTGCAGCGGCGGCAAAATATAAAGCTTCCAGATTTTATATAGAGTATAAAAAAGAGGCGGTGGCTTCATTTAATTATGACACTGCATTGAATATGATCATATATGATCATCTGATATCCGAATCGGAAGAACCCAATCGCAGAGAAACCTACGTTCCTGACGGCGACTATGAAGGATTCACCTGGCAGAATGGCCAGTGGTTGCATGTTTCCAAGGTATTCAATACTGCTTTACAAGACGGTCAGTTCCCGACTGATAAAAAAATTCTCAATGATGACGGAGGGATAAATGAAGAGCTTCTCAAGCAACAGTCTGACAAGAATAAGAAGAAAGCGAACTAAAGAAAGTGTGAGAGTGTGAGAGTGTGAGAGTATGAGAATGGTAATCAGATTCTCACACTCTCACACGCTCACACTTGTTCTATTCATCTAGTTTGAGTACCGCCAGGAAGGCTTCCTGGGGAATTTCAACATTACCAACCTGACGCATACGCTTTTTTCCTTCTTTTTGTTTCTCAAGAAGTTTTCTCTTTCTGGATATATCTCCCCCGTAACATTTAGCGGTCACGTCTTTTCGAAGTGCGCTGATTGTTTCCCTGGCGATAACTTTTGACCCAATAGCAGCCTGAATGGCAATCTGAAACTGCTGACGTGGGAGTAGCTCCTTTAACTTTTCGCATAGTTTTCTTCCAAAGTCTGCTGCTCTATTACGATGAATCAATGCACTCAGCGCGTCGACTTTTTCTCCATTCAGCAATATGTCCATTTTTGCTATATCACTTTCGCGATATTCAATTGGGTGATAGTCGAACGAAGCATAACCACGTGTTTGACTTTTCAGCTTGTCATAGAAATCAAAAACGATTTCAGTTAGTGGCATTTCAAAATGAAGTTCTACGCGTGTTGGAGTTAAATAATTCTGATTCAACAGTATACCACGCTTTCCTAAACATAAAGTAATAATGTTTCCAATATATTCCGGCTTCGTAATGATCTGAGCATTAATGAAGGGTTCTTCGATTCTTTCCGTGCGTGTGGGATCAGGCATTTCGGTTGGATTATTAACCTGAATGATCTCTCCCCGGGTGGAGTAAGCAATGAAACTAACATTGGGGACAGTTGTAATAACGGTCTGATTAAATTCCCTTTCCAGCCTTTCCTGGATGATTTCCATGTGTAGCATTCCGAGAAATCCACAACGAAAGCCAAACCCAAGCGCCTGGGATGTTTCAAGTTCGTAAGTCAGTGAAGCATCATTTAACTGGAGTTTGTCCATGCATTCCCTTAATTCCTCGAAATCTTCCGTCAGCACTGGAAATATTCCGGCAAAGACCATGGGTTTTACTTCCTGAAAACCTTGTATCATCTGAGGGTTTGGGTTTGAACTCAAAGTAATCGTGTCCCCTACTTTAACTTCTTTTGCATTTTTTATTCCTGTGATGATATATCCCACATCGCCTGCCCGAACTTCCGGTTTTGGATCAAGACCAAGTTTAAGAATCCCCACTTCATCCGCCTGGTATTCCTGGCCTGTTGAAACGAACCGGACTTTGTCACCCTTTTTCAGCACGCCGTTCATGATACGGTAATAAACTATAATTCCGCGGAACGAATTGAATACGCTGTCAAATACCAATGCCTGTAGCGGAACGTCCGGATTTCCTTCAGGTGCCGGAATTCTTTCCACGATTGCCTCCAGGATAGCGTCTACGCCAAGACCAGTTCTCGCGCTTGCCAATAAAATGGATTCTCTTTTGCATCCAATCAGGTCGACAATCTGATCAGTAACTTCTTCCACCATAGCTCCATCCATATCAATTTTATTGATCACAGGAATAATTTCCAGGTCATTTTCTATAGCCAGGTAGAGATTCGAAATGGTTTGGGCCTGTATGCCCTGAGATGCATCTACAAGTAACAATACTCCCTCGCAGGCGGCCAATGCGCGACTTACTTCATAAGAGAAATCCACATGCCCTGGTGTATCTATCAGATTCAAAACATATTCCTGACCATTCAGCGTATAATTGATTTGTATAGCGTGACTTTTGATTGTAATACCTTTTTCGCGCTCGAGATCCATGTCGTCCAACACCTGATCCATCATTTCCCGGTCACTAATGGTATGTGTAACCTGTAACAGGCGATCTGCCAGGGTTGATTTTCCATGATCTATATGAGCAATAATGCAAAAATTCCGGATATTCTTCATGACCGATTCTCTTCATTTTTGAGGAGCCGCGAAGGTAGTGAAAAAAAGTATGGGAGTATGGGAGTATGGGAGTGTGGAAATGGGTGGATTTACTATCAAAAACCTTGTTGAGGATCCTTTGCTAGGTTATTTAAGTTTTCCCTTTCAATTTCCCGCAAATAACGAACCTTTAGCCTGTCATACAAGGAGTGTTTGTCGACCAACAGGGACACCATACTGGCAATTATTCCGGCGAGCATGAGATAAAAGATCAGATTATGGCGATCGGTCATTTCCAATACGATAATGGAAGATGTAAAGGGAGTTCGGGTGATTCCGGTCAGAAAACCAACCATGCCTGCAAGTATGAGAACATTGGTGTTCGAATCGGATAAACTCATCCAGCCGGATATAACAGAGCCAATACAGGCACCGGAACTAAGCGCAGGGGCAAACACACCTCCTGCAGCACCTGTGCCGAATGAAAAAATGGATCCAGTCATCCGTACGAGCGGAGCATACCAGGGAAGATATTTATCGGAAGTAAATAGAACCTGAGTCATTATATTTTTTCCCGAACCGATCATTTCGGTGTTTGTCAAAAATCCAATGAAAGCAACTATCAATCCACAGAGCAGTACGAATATTATAATATGACTCCGATTTTTTAGCCTGGATCTGGCACCAATTAAAGAATACATGATCCTGCCTGACAAACTTCCTCCCAAACCAGCCAGCAATGCAACTAAAATTACTCCCAGAAAAATGTAAACTGACAACCCTTTAATAAGAGGATATCCCAGATAGAGATAAGGGCCAAATAGTTCTTGCGCCGTAAGACCAGCTATGATTACTGCAGTGAAAAGTGCCGTTCTGAAATAACTAATATGAGTTTTTGTTAATTCTTCAATTGCAAATACAATTCCACCCAACGGCGTATTGAACGCGGCAGCAAGTCCTGCAGCAGCGCCTGTCATAATCATATTTCGCTTGGAAATTTTGGGCCACCATTTGGGTAGCAATTGATTTACCTTTCTGAAAACAGACCCTGCAATTTGAATAGTTGGTCCTTCCCTTCCAACCACTCCGCCTCCAAGGATCATGAAGAAACTTGAAATTATTTTAATTACGATTACACGAATGCTCAACAATTTTCTGATTTTATGATGATCCCGTGGATTAGCCAGTTCGATTGCTGCAATGACCTGAGGAATACCGCTGCCTCCTGCATATTTTTCAAAGCGCACTACGAGCCACCAGGCAATCAGGAAACAAGTGGGTGTTATTATAAAAAATAACCAATGAACTGATTTAAATAAACTATCAGCACTGTTTTCGGCAAGTAAAAATATTTTTGAATAAAATACAGCAATGAGGCCAGTCAGCAGTGAAGCAATCCAAAATGGTACAGCGCGGAGAAAATTTAGTCTGAGTTTTTCATTGCCAAGGCTTTCAAAAATCCTCTTCATCCCCACTCGCAGCCTTTTGCGCAGGTTTTTCTCTGAAGAATCGTTCATAAAATAAAGATAATTTATTAAGATTGAAAGATGAGATAGTTGGTTCAAAACCATATCAAAAAAATTATATCAACTCATACACGCCTAATTTTGAATAATGGAATATCGCAAACTTGGAAAATCGTCATTGATGGTCAGTCAAATTGGTTTTGGCACAATGTCGCTGGATCTGAACCAATCGACGTCTGAAACCCTTGTTCACAGAGCTTTTGATCAAGGGATCAATTATTTCGATACCGCCGATATCTATCACGATGGGTTAAATGAATCGTTTTTAGGAAGAGTGCTACGAAACAGAAGAGAAAATTTAATTCTGGCAACAAAAGTTGGAAATAAGAAACGAGCAGATGGTTCCGGTATGGACTGGGTGCCATCAAAAAAATATATTCTTTCTGCTGTTGATCGGAGCCTGGAAAGATTACAAACGGATTATATCGATTTATATCAGCTCCATGGTGGCACGACAGAAGACCCTATTGATGATATTATTGAAGCATTTGAATACCTGAAGAAAGCAGGAAAAATTCGGGAATATGGCATTTCTTCTATTCGACCGAACGTAATCAGAGAGTACGTCAGGCGTTCTTCTATAATTTGCGTAATGATGCAATATAGTCTTCTGGACAGAAGGCCTGAAGAAACAGTCTTTCCTTTATTAGTTCAAAATAACTTAAATGTTTTAGCCCGAGGTACTCTGGCAAAAGGGTTATTATTTTCCAAACCTGCTGAATCCTATTTGAACTATTCCAAGGATCAAGTAGTGAAATCATCGCAGTTACTAAATTCAATATCGAAAAAGACTCCTTATGAGCTGGCCATATTGTTTGCTTTGTCACGTCAGCCTGTATCTTCAGCCGTAATAGGGATAAGAACCGAAAATCAGTTACAAGATGCGATCAGCGTAACCACTTCTTCAAACTTAAGTACTGAAGAAATGAAATCTCTTGAAAATATCTTCTCAATAAATCATTATCAGAATTATACTTAAATCTTATTCTTCAAAACTGAATTATAGACTTTCGTAATTTCCTTTCCAACTGTCTCATAAGAAAACAGGGCAGATGCGCTCTCACTGATTTTAATCTTATCAAACATCCTATAATTTTTAATCATTTTTTTCATCGCATCCAAAAGTTCTTTTTCATTACCCGCATTTATCAAAATTCCATTTTCATCAGACACCACCTCAGGAATGCCTCCGACTCTTGTTGCAATGACCGGGATGCCGGTACATAAAGATTCCAATATCACGCAAGGCAAATTTTCGTAATAACTAAACATCACCAAAGCGGATGAATTTCTCAATTCGACACTGACTTCTTCGTATGAAATTTCACCGAGATAAAGGATTTTATCTTTTGACAGCAAGCTATCCTCGATCATTTTTTGTAAAGCAAAATTCATTGGGCCTATAAGTACTAATTCAGCCTGAATATCCTGACTTAATAATTCGGCAAAAGCGCGGATTATTCCCTCCGGGTTTTTTTGAAATACCAAAGATGAAATATGAATAAAGCGGAATTTATCCGGCCGTTCATTGGTGGCTGGGTAAAAAAGACTGGTATTTACGACGTTCGGGACTTTATGAAATGGAATATTTATCCAATTATTTTCGATCTGATTTCCGAGGGCTTCGCTGACAGGCAGAAACATCTCAGCATTTTTTAATATTAATCGGGTGAAATATCGATGAAAAAGAGTTTTTTTGAATAAGCTGTCAGTCGACTCCCTATAGTATCCCGTCCAATGTTCAGTTAATACATAAGGGATTTTGTACTTCCATTTTAGGAGGAGGGCAATTAATCCCGCCTTCATCGCTACCTGAACGTGAACAATATCAGGCATGCTATTACTTCTTCGTAATTGCCCAATGAATTCTCTATGTTTCTTTATATATCCTGCAAGAGATTGAAACTTTGAAAAGATATTACTCTTCCCGCCGGGATTTGAATAATACAATACATTTTCATTCAGATTTTTGACCTTGATAATATCTGCTTTATTCAAAGATACCCGGTCGATAAATTTAGGTATATATTTTCCTGCATAGACTATAATAAGAGGCTGGTAAACAGAAACCGCTTCTGCTTGTCGTTTGATAAAATCTCCGCTGAACGGATCCGATTCGTTTGGATACCAGCTTGCCAGCCAAAGAACTTTCATCATGTGTTTGAATATTAGACAGCAATATTTTCTGGTAAAGGTTCCTGAACATCGGTTCTCAACGACTTCAAAAGCCAGGTAAAATCTGACTTACGGACCATCAACAAATCCTTCCACGGTATTGGAATTTCCTTTCGATATGTAAAAACTCCGTAAAAATAAACGCCACAAAATCCTGCGCTACTCACCGCGGATGCAGCCCGTACACCGTATAGGGGAAGTAATACAATATCACCAGCGCAAATGATCACCACTGCCAAAAGAGATCCCCTGATATTCACGCCTATTTTCTTATTGGCCGAAAACCACGAAGCTAATGGGTAATTCATCGTAACGCACAACACTCCGGGTACAAGCAATATAAAAAGATAATACATGTAATTAAAAGAAGCTCCGAAAAATAAAGGAATGAAATACCAGCCAAACCCGATTATCAAGAAACTTAGTCCGCCGTTAACCCACAATAAAATACGAATGGCAGTCGTCAGTTCCCTGGCATCAGATGAATTAGTCCGGGATGAAAAAATTGAAAATAAAGTAGCTCCGACTATACTTGGCAGTATCAAAAACATCTGCGCCAATTTTGAGGCCTGAATATAATTTCCAAGGTCGCCCGGCGAACAATAATATTGTACAAACCAATAATCAATCCTGTTGACCAGGAAATATATGAGATTGGCCGCCAGAGCAGTTAATGAATATTTCAGGATGTTTTTTAAAACCGATCTTCCCGGCCACAAAGAGACCCCTGCATTAGTTTCCTTTCTGAAATAAGTTAACATTATCATCAGACCCTGAAGAAAAAAACATGCAAAATATATCTGTATAAAATGAGATCTTATGACCGCATTATTTTTACCCGTAAATAATACAATGAGTAGCAATATGTTTATAAGAGATAGAATTTTATTTGGTGGTCCAAATTCCTTCCTGGCATTAAAAAGAGACGTGAAATAAGTAGTCATCAAAACGCCCAATATAAAAAGAAAACTAGCTGCCAGAAATCCATAATTGTTTAGATAAACGGGATGGGAATGATAAACAAGGAAACTCCAAATCGTTAATGTAAACAATGAAGCGACTATCGCCCAGACCAAACAAAATCTGGAAATTTGAGATGACTTTATAATTCCCGAAGCAACATAATAAGCGCAGCCTGATTCAAGACTCGCACTGGCAATTAAAAGAATAAGGGCCAGATTGTTGACTATAAAAAAAATCTGACCACTTTTTTCTGCTGCGAAAAAACGTGCGATACTGATATTAATAAGAAGAACTGAAAAATAATACAACCCCCGCCAAACAATATGCTGAAGAATATGGTCAGCGGTTTTTTTCATAGAGAAAATTAAAGTGTGCAAGTAAATTCTGGCAGAAATTATGCTCTTATACCAAAATACTTTTATTTAAGGGCTTTTATGATCTCAATAAACTCTGAGGCTAATAGCGATGCACCTCCGACCAAACCGCCATCTACATCTTTAGAGTTAAATAATTCGCGTGCATTGTTTGCTTTCACACTTCCTCCATATAAAATGGATATCCGGGAGGAAATTGTTTCACCGTATTGATCAGCCAACACCGAACGAATATGGGCATGCATTTCCTGTGCCTGTTCAGTACTGGCTGTTTTGCCTGTTCCAATTGCCCATATGGGCTCGTAAGCAATTACAACTTTCAGTAATTCCTCACCGGATAAATGGAAAAGGGATTCTTTCAATTGGTTCTCTACATAACTATTTTGGTTGCCGAGTTCTCTTGTTGCAAGTGCTTCTCCACAACAAAATATAGGTGTGATCCCATTAATTAAACAGAGGTTAAGTTTTTCTGCCAGTGTTTGGTTGGTTTCAGTAAAGTATTCGCGTCGTTCGCTGTGACCAACCAGACAATATCCGATTTCTATTGATTTCAGCATTTCTGCAGATACCTCGCCCGTATAGGCGCCTGATTTTTTATCTGAACAATTTTGAGCGGCTACGAAATAATTTTTTTTATGTTGAACCGTGTCATTGGCCATTTCCAGATATGGATACGGAACCGCAAATACGGCAGCATGATTTTCTTTCAATGTGATGTCTGCTGATACTATAGTTTGCAATAAAGTAACGCCTTGCTGGTAAGTCAGATTCATTTTCCAATTTGCTGCTGCAATTTGCTTTCTCATTTCTGTAATTTTTCCTGTTCAAAAATATATTTTAGTTTTTTTATCTCTTCTTCGCTTAACTCCATTCCCTTAAATTTTTTCCATCTTTCAATATGTTGAATTGCTTTTTCAAAATCATAAGACATATTAGACAGACCCCAGGTAAAGGAAGGAAGATAAGTAGGTGTCAGGCCATTTCCAAAAACATTGCAACATACCCCTACTATTGTACCAGTATTAAATGAGGTGTTTATCGCTGATCTTGAATAGTCGCCCATCATAACTCCGCATTTTATCCCGCCTTCGATGAATGACTTTACAACGGGATTCCAGAGTCTAATATTCCCCCCACTATTTTTAACATTCGAATTGGAACTACCGGCTCCCAGATTGCACCATTCCCCGACAACAGAATCACCCAGATAACCATCGTGTGCTTTATTTGAGTATCCAAATAAAACGGTATTTTTTATTTCACCACCCAGTGTACATCCTGGACCTGCAGACGTGGCACCATATATTTTGGAACCCATTTTTACGATGCCTTTTTCCCCAATTGCAAAGGGTCCTCTGATCATCGAGCCCTCCATAATCTGTGCATCCTTTCCAATATATATTGGACCCTGACTTGCATTCAGGTAACAATGTTCTACTGAAGCTCCATTTTCAAGAAAAATGGTTGAGCCAGTTATTTTATTGGTATTAGAAATGGGTTCGGAAAATCGTCCTTCAGTTATGAGATGAAAATCATTTTTTAATTCCGATTCATTGTGGCGGAGTATGTCTGCCAGATTCAGAAGTCTGTTGGAATATCGATATATATCCTCTCTGTTTTTACTCAGCAAAGATCGAATCAGAGAGTGGTTGGGAATAACGTTTGCAGGCACAGATAAATCGTCTGGCAATGGGTGAATATTTTTGAAATAATAAGCCCATTTCTCACGGATGGTCAAAATGCCGCAACGAATGTCTGCTACGGAACGTGTCAATGAAAACGGATAGAACTTGTCTGCAAAGGAGCCATCCACCAGCGAAAGCGAATTCATCGTTAAAACTAACTTTAAAATGCTTTTCAAAAAAAATCCCTCTCATTTTGCTGAGAGGGATTATTAAAAATCTTGATTGTTTAAGACTTCTTTTCGTAACGTTTTTTAAATTTGTCGATACGTCCGGCAGTATCTACCAGCATATTCTTTCCGGTAAAAAATGGATGTGAAGTATTTGAAATTTCAAGTTTGATAAGAGGATATTCATTCCCATCTTCCCATTTAATTGTCTCACGTGAATTGGCGGCTGAACGGGTTAGAAAGCTTGTACCATTGCTCATATCCCGGAATACAACCAATCTATAATTTTCGGGATGAATTTTCTGTTTCATAATTATTAATTTAGCCGTGCACATGATTAAAGATTTCCCGGCACGAAAGGGACGGCAAAATTAGGGGTTTACACCCTGAAATCCAAACTTTTATCATTACAATTCTACCCCCATACTCCCATACTCCCATACTCCCATACTCCCATACTTGCTTAAGATCTCATATTGTCAAACTGAAGCGGGATACCTATTGAGGAATTCTTACAAAGTTGAATAACAGCTTGTAAATCATCCAGTTTTTTGCCCGTTACCCGCACGAGATCGTCCATAATTGCAACCTGAACTTTCAAGCCTGAGTCCTTAATGAGTTTTACGACTTTCTTTGCATCTTCCTGCTTCAGCCCATTCCGTACAGGCACTTCCTTCTTTGTCACTTTACCACTGGGATACGGCTCTTTCGACATGTCATAGGCCAGGGGGTCAATACCCTGTTTTATAGAACGACTGATTAGTACGTCTGTTATTTGCTTAATCTTCATATCGCTGGCCGCTTCCAAATCGATTTTCATATCCTTTTTATTCAATTCAATGGAAACAGGTGAATCTTTGAAATCGAAACGATTCTGAATTTCTTTTTTTGTTACGTTTACTGCATTGTCGAGCGTCTGAGCGTCAATTTTGCTTACAATATCGAAAGATGGCATAGATTGTATTTAAAACTGTAAAAGTAAAAATAAAAAGGCCCCCGGCATACCCGGTTGGTTGGAAACAAGTGATTTTATAATTCCACTAGTTGTCGGCAAGAGCAGTTTTAACAGGATCCCGATACTGTTTTTTAAGATAGTAATACAGGAAACCCCCTCCTATAACCAAAAGACTTGAAATGATTTCAGCCTGGGTGGGATGGAATCCAAAAATCGAATAGCGTGTATTCACCCGTATTTTTTCAATAAAAAACCTCTCAATACCATTGAGGACTAAATAAAAAGCAAAAAGGGTACCCGGTACCTTAAATTTTTTCCGGACAGACCAAATCAATAAAAATAAACTAAGGCAAATTATTGTTTCGTATAAAGGAGTTGGAAATACTGGTACAGGAAGATAGGCGCAGTAAGGTCCGGTGCAGCCTGCAATCCTTGCGCCTTCTCCAATAACATTGTGTGGGTATGCATAACCAAATAACCAATTTGGAAGGAAAGATGGTCCTTTTATTGTTAAATGAGGTACGTTACCAGATCCAAACTGTCCCGCAAAGAATTCTGCATTTTTGCCTAAAGCATATTGAAAATCTGTCAGGGTACCAGGAACTGATTTCATATTTGAACCAACCGTATATGCACTATTTGGAATACCCCAATCACCGTCCCCAGAAACCTGGCATCCTATTCTGCCGGCACCATATGCAAACATAAGTGCGGGGGCAGCGGCATCATTTAAATACCAAAAGCCGATCTTGTGTTTCCGGGCATAGTACCAAACAGCCAGTGCAGCAATTATTAGCCCGCCATAAAATGTAAGTCCGCTAAAAGAAACCAAAGATTCAACAGGATTTCGAATGAATTCATCCCAGGTCTCAAGGCTATTGAAGATTTTGGCACCTAAAAATCCAAAAATCGCAGCATATATAACAATATCCCCTACCCGATCGTGCGGCCAGATACGTATTTTTCTTTCTTCGGGAGCCGGAAGCCGGTGTTTGTATTTTTCATACCACTTAATACCCGCAAAAAACAGTCCCAGAGCCAAGCCTGCCCAACCATTGCCAGCCGATGAAAAAATATAATCTGCCGGATTTTGTGTTAACTGAGAATTGGAGGTAAATAAACCAATGATCTTATATCCAAATAGAAAAGCAATTATAAAATTGGTAAAAAGTTCACCGGGACTGGCTAGTTTGCCCACCGTAATTGTTTCATCTTCTGCCACCAGCAAGCCCTGGCTTTCCTTTCTTTTCAACTCGCGGGTTAGGATTGTAGCAGCTCCGATAAAAGAAAGAGCGACAAAAAACCCAAAACTATTTACAAAATGCAGGAACTTTAAATCGAGGCCAAAAAGATCCTTAACGGCGTAATATAAATTCGGATACATAGGAGGTGCAAGATAAGGGTAAAAACCTGAGAGAAGCTTCGTATCCTTGTTTGAAAATGGTAGTCTATGGATAAAATTTCGGTTATTGGTGCGGGCACAATGGGTAGCGGTATTGCACATGTCTTCGCCCAACATGGATTTTACGTTCATTTAATAGACACACAATCGAACCAATTAAAAAAATCACTGGAAAGCATTTCAAAAAACCTTGAAAGGCAGGTACAAAAGGGATCTCTTTCTGCGGAAGAAAAAATCAATTCTTACAATCGTATTCGCTTGTTTGATTCCATAAAACTGGGCGTGCCTGAATCAGATCTTATCATTGAAGCAGCTACTGAAAATGAAAACATTAAAATTCAGATTTTCCGTGAACTCGATAAATATGCAATGCCCGCTGCTATTCTAGCTACCAATACTTCATCTATTTCAATTACAAAAATCGCCGCAGAAACTGAACGCCCCTCTCAGGTTATCGGAATGCATTTTATGAATCCTGTACCAATCATGAAACTTGTTGAAGTTATCAATGGCTATGCTACCGACGCTGCAGTCACAAATAAGATTGTTGAGTTATCCATGTTACTGGGTAAAACACCATGCGTAGTAAATGACTATCCTGGTTTCATATCAAACCGCATTTTGATGCCCATGATTAATGAAGCAATTTTAAGTTTTCAGGAGGGAGTTGCTTCTGTAGAAACGATAGATTCCATTATGAAATTAGGGATGGCTCATCCAATGGGACCATTTCAACTCGCTGATTTTATAGGTCTGGATGTGTGTCTGGCTATTTTAACCGTGTTAAAAGACGGGTTTGGCAATCCCAAATATTCACCGGCTACACTTTTAGTAAATATGGTAGCTGCTGGCAAACTGGGTATTAAATCTAAAGAAGGATTTTATGATTATCGCAGCGGAGGAAAAGAACTGATCGTGAGTGAAAGACTAAGGAAAGTGTGAGAGTGTGAGAGTGTGAGAGTGTGAGAGTGTGGAAGTGATACTTACTGGTTGCAAAATATCCTATTCAAGTTTAAGGTTATTAATAAAAGACAGATTGCTTTTCCGCACTCTCACACTCTCACACTCTCACACTCTCACACTCTCACACTTTCTTGAAGTAACTAACCGTATCGGATCCTAATATTTCCGACTTCATAAGTTTCGCATTCCTGAATTCCGGAGAAGAAATGCCTTCTGGTATTTCCAACTCGCGATTAGTGATTATCCGAATTTCGTCCCAGCTATTTTCGTCTATAAAAGATTGTAATAGTTTCGCACCACCTTCGACTAGAACACTCAGTAATCTTATTGAATAAAGGGCATCCAGGATTGATTTTACGGCAGGCATGGCGGGATTCATTTTTTTAAATAATACCTTACCGGCAGACAAATCACTGATATTATTCAGGACAACAGTCTGTTCTTTTCCATCGAATAATTTCAAATTGTCGGGGAGTTTAAGCTCCCTGTCAACAACGACACGAACGGGGCTTTTACCTGTCCATAGGCGGTTTGTAAGTTCCGGATTATCATTTAATGCTGTCTGTGACCCAACCATAATACCTGCTTCCTCGCTTCTCCACTTATGTACAAGTCTGTTTGAATATTGATTGGATATTTGTATTTTTTCACCCGACCCGCCGGAGATCTTTTGGTTTACAGACTGTGCCCATTTTAAAACAATATAGGGCCGCTTTTGAAGGTGATAAGTAAAAAAACGGCGATTTTCTTCTACTACTAATTCTTCCAAAACGGGGAATTCAATAGCTACTCCATGAGCCAATAATTTTTCGATTCCTTTTCCATTTACTTCGCTAAACGGATCGCGACAGCCAATTACTACCCTGGAAATTTTTTCCTGTATAATAAGATCTGTGCAGGGCGGTGTTTTTCCGTGATGAACACAGGGTTCAAGAGAAACATATAGCGTGGAGTTTGGTATCAGTTTTCTGTCATTTTGTTTAACGGACAATAAACAGTTTACCTCCGCGTGGGGACCGCCAAAATATTCGTGATAACCTTCCCCGATTATTTTTCGATTGTTAACGAGAACTGACCCCACCAATGGGTTCGGTGAAGTGCGTCCGGCACCTAATTCAGCCAGTTGAATGCATCTATGCATGTATTCGTCAGCAGCTGTACTAGTATTATTTTCAGGCGCAAAATTTGATTTCGTCGACATAGACTGCAATTTAAATCATTGTAAGTTTGCGCTAATGACAATCGAAACTGCCAATCGTACTCTTATATCAAGTCTTTCGGGTCTGTTCGATGAGCGGGAAGCATCCGCCATTAGTTTTCTCGTAATGGAAAGACTGACGGGAATGTCAAAAAGCATTCAGGTTCTAAGCAAAACAAATGAGTTTACAATAAAACAGCAGGATTTATTTGAACATTATCTCTCTGATTTAGTAAATCAGAGGCCGGTTCAATATGTTCTGGAAGAAGCCTGGTTTGGTTCTTACCCTTTTTATGTGAACGAACATGTATTAATTCCCAGACCTGAAACTGAAGAACTGGTGGATTGGTTACTGAAAGAAAATTCCGGTCGTGTGGCAGGAACTTCTGTACTGGACATCGGAACAGGCAGTGGCTGTATCGCTATTTACATCAAAAAAAAACGCAAAGATTTTCAGGTTAGTGCGTTGGATATTGAAGAGTCCGCTTTAAAAATTGCCATTAGAAACAGTAAGGTTCTTAATGCGCAGGTAGAATTTTTTTTATGTGATATCGGAAATTCGGCTCAAAACGGGAACATTCTTCCGGTAGATCTGATCATTAGCAACCCACCGTACATTCCACAGAGCCAAAAATATTCGCTGGACAGGCATGTGCGGGATTACGAACCAGAGGTTGCGCTATATGTGTCTGATGACGATCCTATCTTATTTTATAAGATAATTGGAAATATAGCCCTGCAAAAACTCAAACCCGGAGGTGCGCTGTTTTTAGAAATCCACCATGATTATGCGAAAAACATCATGGAATGGTATATTGCAAAAGGATTTTCAATAGAAATGAGAAAAGATTTTTCAGGAAATAACAGAATGATAAAAGTGAATAAAAATTGAAAGGACGATTCAAGCATACAATCCATTATTTTTGCGAAGCCAAAAAAATAGATGAATCGTTTTATTCGCAATTTTCTGTTGTTAATTACCATTTGCACCTTAGGCGAAGTCACTCATGCACAGGATCCGTTGCTAAGTGATACAGCCTGGAATTTTCATTTT
Source organism: uncultured Bacteroidota bacterium (assembly GCA_963757315.1). Taxonomy (GTDB): domain Bacteria; phylum Bacteroidota; class Bacteroidia; order Chitinophagales; family Chitinophagaceae; genus Puia. The sequence goes on from CAVWRD010000011.1 coordinate 460,479, forward strand.
CAGTTTACAGGTATCATTCAGTATAATGCCCCCTTTCATTCTACCTACATCGGTCAGAACAGTTTTTTGCCTGATGCTGCCCGTGCTTACTCAGTTACAACTACCGCATTTCTGGGTAGAAAATTGTGGTCAGGTGCCTCAGTATATTTTAATCCCGAAATGGCTGGTGGTCAGGGATTGAGCAGTACTCTTGGTATTGCGGGTTTTCCTAATGGAGAAACATTTCGTATCGGAGCTGATCAAACGGTCGTGTATGTCGCAAGAATATTTATCAGACAACAATTTACTTTGGATAAGAATAATTTCGATACGCTGGATGATGGCACGAATCAGGTTAAAGAAAGAGTTTCGCGAAAACGTATAACCTTAAATTTCGGAAAATTTGGCGTTGCGGATTTTTTTGATCAGAATTCGGTGAGTCATGATCCGCGAAGTGATTTCATGAACTGGTCCCTGATGAACAACGGTGCCTACGACTATCCGGCCAATACACGCGGATATACTTATGGTCTGATCGCAGAATACTACACGCCAGGATGGGTATTCAGAGCAGGTACTGCTCTTGAACCGACCTATGCAAATGGCCCTACACTTAATTTCGATTGGACTAAAACAAACAGCGAAACGGTAGAAATACAGAAGAATTATTCCATCCACGAACTTCCGGGAGCCGTCAGACTACTATTTTATTATAATACATCCAAAGCCCCCGCTTATCAGACAGTTATTGATGAATACAAGAATGGCTCTGACACATCCCTTGACGTAGTTCACGGCACCGCCTATGGAGGCAAGAAATATGGAATAGGTATTAATTGTAATCAGACCTTAAGCAGCCGGTTGAGTGGTTTTTTCCGGTTTGGATGGAATGATGGAAAAACGGCTTCCTGGGCCTTTGCTGAAATTGATAACAGCGGAAGTTTAGGTTTGAGGTATTATGGCATTGGAAAAAACAGAACCACAGACAATATTGGTTTGGCTTTTGTAAGTAATGGTATCTCGGCTGACCACAGAGACTTTTTAAACATCGGAGGTTATGGTTTTATGATAGGTGATGGTAAACTCCCCAATTATACCAGGGAAAATATAGCGGAACTATTTTATGAGGTGAAATTATTCACTAATCTCTTCGCCACGCTCGATTACCAATTTGTTTTACATCCTGCTTATAATCAGGACCGGGGTCCGGTTTCACTGCTTGCCGCCCGCGTCCATATTTATTTCTGAAGTTATTGAACACCTTTTTTATCGACCGCCAATACCGTTCTTGCTCCCAGTTCACGAGCCACCCGCATTACTGCAACAACATCGTCTATTGGAACTGTTTTGTCAGCATTAATCACAATTGACGGCTGATCTGTTTCTTTGGCCAGAAAAGGCTGGAGTTTGGCTTTCAAATCAGATACGCTTACCTGCGTAGTTCCCACGAAAAATTGCTGGTTTGCATTGATGGATACCACTACAGTTTGCTTTGACCTGGTATCAGATTTTGATTTAGGTTGTGAAAGCTTTACAACATTCGGATTTGCGAGTGTTGACACTATTAGGAAAAATAGCAGAAGAATAAATAATATATCATTTAAAGGTCCTGTATGAACCTCGCCCTCGTCCCTATGTTTATTTCTTAAATTCAATTTTAGTAATTTTTAATGTGGTAGTTTGAGTTAAAAGTTTTATCACACTTTCATACCCCATACCCATACTCCCATACTTTCTTAAGATTATCTGGTTGGTTCCTGTAAAATATCAATAAATTCTGCGCTGGCAACTTCCATTTTATTTGTTGTTTTGTCAATTTGTGAATTCAGATATCTGTACATGATGTAAGCAATGATTCCGATAATAAGTCCTCCGGCCGAAGAAATCATTTTTACATAAATACCTCCTGCGATATTTGCAATGCTATATTCACCCGTCGACGCGATGTTGTAGAACAACTGAAACATTCCGATAATGGTTCCAAGGAAACCGAATAAAGGGGCTATATACCCAATAACCGATAAAATTGAAACATTTTTTTCCATTTTATATAATTCCAGTCTGCCAACATTCTCCATACTTTTTTCGATGGCATCTATCGGTTTTCCTATACGCTGAATACCCTTGTCGATCATTCTCGCAGTAGAATTGTTTGTATTTTTTGCAAGACTGCGGGCAGCAGTAACATTATTATTTACAATATGATCTCTGATAATATTCATGAAATTCTCATCCATCCTGGATGCTTTGTTAACGGCCATAACGCGCTCAATAAAAACAAATATTGCCGTAATCAGTAATAATGCCAGCGGTATCATCAGTGGGCCGCCACGTTCCAGAATGTCCCAGAGGTTTTGTTTTCCCGGACCTGGAATGATACCCGCGCGGGCAAGACTGTCTTTAATCTTAGAAGAATCAATGATTATCTGGAGAAAGAAGAAATTCATTCGTAACATTGGTTTTATTGAAGTAAAAATAAGCTTTCGGTCGTTAACTAACGTCTGTTGGCGATTTGTATTATTTAACGAAAAGCTAAATCAACCCTTAACGGATCCCTATTGGTAAGTCGTAATATGCTAAAGAGCATACTGGGTACATTGGTGAATGTACTAATTTCCGGAGACTGACAACCGGAAATGCACTCACGAACCAGATGTTTTATCTTTGAAGCCATGGCAGATTTACTGGATGTACTAATTATTGGCGGCGGTCCGATAGGGTTAGCTTGCGGACTGGAGGCAAAAAAAGCCGGGCTAAGTTATCTGATACTTGAAAAAGGGGTGCTTGTCAATTCGCTATATCACTATCCTTCAAATATGACTTTTTTTTCGACTTCTGAAAGGATCGAAATAGGAGAAATACCATTTGTAAGCAATAACGCAAAACCCACCAGACCTGAAGCTCTTGAATACTATCGGAGAATTGCCGTTTCGCAGAATTTAAATATTCACCTGCAGGAACCGGTTCTTGAAGTTTTGTATGAGGGAGAGTATTATGAAATTTTGACTCCCGCGTTTCACTATTTATCAAAAAATATAATAGTGGCAATTGGATTTTATGATATACCCAATCTGCTGAATATTCCCGGTGAAGACTTAAAAAAAGTGAGGCACTATTACAAAGAACCTCATTTTTATGCTATGCAAAAATTGCTGATCGTTGGTGCAAATAATTCTGCAGTTGATGCAGCCCTTGAAAGTTTTCGTAAAGGTGCAGAAGTAACAATGGTGATCAAAGGACCTGAAATCGGTAAACGTGTAAAATATTGGGTCAGACCCGATATTGTAAACCGGATTGAAGAAGGTTCTATAAAAGCTTATTTTAATTCAAGTTTACTGGAAATCCGGGAGAAGGAAGTAGATATTAAAACAGCTGAAAAGATTATTACGATTCCCAATGACTACGTGCTGCTGATGACAGGATACCAGCCAAATTTTTCGTTTCTGGAGAAGTTGGGCATTGAACTGTCGAAAGACGACAAGCGGTACCCCAGCTATAACAAAGACACAATGGAAAGCAACCGGAGAAATATTTACCTGGCGGGAGTTGTATGCGGAGGTATGGATACGCATATTTGGTTCATTGAAAATTCCAGGGTACACGCAACTCAGATTATCCGCGAAATTCTCCACAAGAAAAACCTGGTTAAGAATTTTCTTCCCAAATCTGACTGAGATGAATGATCGTTTCCAGGCTTTTCCCCATGTCCTGCACACATACATATTCATGTTTTCCATGAAAAGCCATTTCACCTGTAAACAAATTCGGACATGGCATTCCCATAAAAGATAATCTGGAACCATCTGTACCTCCTCTCGCCGCAGATTCTCTGATCTGAATGCCAGCTCTGCGAATGGCTTCGCGGGCATTTGCTGAAACCTGCGGATTATTTTCAAGCACTTCCTTCATATTTCGATATTGTTCTTTGATTTCGCATTCAAACCGGCCTCCTGGAAATATTCGCAACACATCTTCAGCTTTGTCTTTCAGATAATTTTCATATGCCAGTAATTTAGCAGTATTAAAATCACGTATTATAAACTCCACAACCATTCTTTCAGAATTACCATTCATGCTTACCGGATGTACAAATCCATATCTGCCTTCAGTTGTTTCAGGTGAGAATTCGTCATGAGGTAGCTCTGAAATAAAAGCCGAAGTCATCTTGATTGCGTTTACCAGCTTATCCTTTGCATGTCCGGGATGCGCGGAAATACCATAGAAAATAAACTTCATCCCATCTGCAGAAAATGTCTCTTCTTCGAAAGTTCCTATTTCGGGTCCGTCCAATGTATATCCAAAATCTGCACCCAGTTTTTTCATGTCCAGTTTATTGACTCCGCGGCCAATTTCTTCATCGGGGGTGAAGAGTATTCGAATTTTTCCGTGCTTAATTTCAGGATGTCGTATAAGATGGGAAGCAAGTTCCATGATAACTGTTATACCGGCTTTGTCATCTGCACCTAACAACGTTTTTCCGGAAGCTGTTATGACGTCCAGCCCTAGTTTTTCAAGCAGGTAAGGATGGTTAGTAGTTCGTATGATTTGTTCAGGGTCATCAGGCAATATAATGTCTTCACCCCTGTAGTCTTTATGAAGAATCGGTTTTACATCACTCGCTTTACAGTCAGGAGATGTATCCACATGCGCGCAATAGCATATGACTGGTACCGGTTTATTTGAATTAGCGGGAATCGTTGCATACAAATATCCATTTTCGTCAAGCTCAGAATCCGTTAACCCCATAACCCTGAGTTCTTCTAAAAGTAACCGGCTCAGATGGAGCTGTTTGGCAGTTGACGGTTGTGAAGCAGAAGAAGGATCACTTTGCGTGTCAATCTTCACATACCTGAAAAATCGTTCTGTTATAGATGATAAAATATCGTTACTCATTTTGGAAAATTAACAGTGAAATGAAGGATAAAAATATCATCTTTAAAGTGTCAGCAGAAATATTTTTCTTTTTAAATTAGCCAACTTACGATATTCGCAGAGCTATAAAAACAAGTTTCATGTACAAAAAAAATTCTTCGGCTGCAATCTTTGGAAAAGGATGGCTTCGTGTTCTGATTTTTGTCATTTCTTTTCTCATCATTTTGCTGATCGGCGTAGCTATACTTGTTTTTGGATTTCAAAAAGGTGATTTCAGTAGTTCGGGAATTCAATCACTTGCGAAAGGCGGCAATCTTTGGACCATGACCCTGCTTTTTTTTGTTCTTTCTGTCTTAACAACATTTGCTTTTCGTCATTGGATAGATCGAAAATCTTTTATTTCTTTGGGTTTGGATATAGTTGGCCGTTGGCGTGAAGCAGCTGCCGGAAGCATGCTCGCAGTGTTTATTATTTCTGCGGTCAGCCTGCTTTTGCAAGCAACAGGTCATTTGAAATGGACGGAAATTATATTCGACCCAAGAATCCTATTCCTGTCTTTTGGAAGTACCGTCCTGATATCATTCAGCGAGGAACTTATTTTCCGGGGTTACATCCTTAATAATCTTTTGGGATCTTTTTCGAAATGGACCGCATTATCGATATCGGCCATTTTATTTATGATTTTTCACTGGACCTCGCTCGGATTTTTTTCCTTAGCCAATAGTTTCGTAATGGGTCTAATTCTTGGATTAAACTATATATATACCCGAAATCTCTGGTTTTCGATATGTTTTCATATCAGTTGGAATTTTATGATTGGTCCGGTATTGGGGTTTTCAGGCGATGAGTCCTTCCAAACCCTGTTACAAACAGAATTTAAAGGTGATGAAAATATTACAGGTGGAACAAATGGACTTCAGGGGTCAGTCTTGTTACTGGCCGTATCCCTGATCGGTCTGGCAGCTCTGTATCTGTTTCTGCAGAAAAAAATTAATCCAGTATCTCAACCAGTTCCAGGTCGAATATAAGATCCTTTCCCGCCAGCGGATGATTAGCATTTAGGATGATACTCTCATCAGTTATTTCAGTAACGACAACCGGAAATTGCTGGCCTTCTGCATTGTTCATATTTAATTGCATTCCGATTTCCGGCTTCATATCTTCCGGAAGTCGCTCTACCGGAAACTCGATGATCATAGAGGGATCTTCCGGTCCATAAGCATTTATAAAGGGAATTTCGATTGTTTTTTTATCTCCAACTGCCATACCCTGAACGCCATCGTCAAAACCCTTGATAACCTGGCCGCTTCCCACTGTAAATTCAAGTGGAGTACGGCCCGCGGATGAATCAAAAGTTGTACCATCAGATAACCTTCCGTGATAATGAATTTTAATCGTGTTACCGGATTGAACGGTCATAAAGAAGTTTTAATTATTAAAATTGGTTTGCCACGCCAGACCCTAAAGCATTCAATAATTGGCAAAGTTAATTCAATCTGAATAATGCAAAATCTCTGCCCGTTTATTTATTAGTCACTAGTTTCGTTTTATTTAGAAATTAACTTTAAACTTTGGGCTTTAAGCCTTCAAAATGAATTCTGATCCAAAAATAATTTTCCTGGGCACCCCTGATTTCGCAGTTGCAAGTCTGCGTAGTCTCGTGGAAAACCGATTTCATATTACAGCGGTTGTAACTGCACCTGACAAACCATCAGGACGGGGATTGCGCCTGAATGAATCTCCGGTGAAACGATTTGCCCTGCAAAATAATATCCCGGTTATTCAGCCCTTAAAGTTGAAGGAACCTGATTTTCTGGAACAATTGAAAAGTTTTCAGGCCGATATACAAGTTGTGGTGGCTTTCCGGATGTTACCAGAATCCGTATGGGCTATGCCTCCTATGGGAACCATCAATCTTCATGGTTCTTTGTTGCCTCAGTACAGAGGTGCGGCGCCTATTAACAGAGCAATCATGAATGGAGAAACAATTACAGGTGTAACAACTTTTAAACTACAGCAGGAAATTGATACGGGAAATATATTACTCTTCGAAGAGATTCCAATTGGCAATAATGAAACTGCAGGGGAATTACACGATCGGATGAAGATAGTCGGTGCTGACCTTGTCGTCAAAACCTTACGCGGTTTAATGGACGGAACATTGCAGGAGAAATCACAAATTATAGCAGACGCCGGTTCTTTAAAAATGGCACCTAAAATTTTTACTTCAGATTGTGAAATAAAATGGGAAGATTCCGTTTCTAAAATTCATAATCAAATCAGAGGTCTGAGTCCTTTTCCCGGCGCTTTTACTTATTTGAAAGATAAAATGCTTAAAATCTTTAAATCCCGACCAGAAAAATATAATCATAACGGTAAAATCAGTGAGATGGAAACAAATGGGAAGGATTGGTTGAGATTCATTGCTTCAGATGGTTATATTTATATAGAAGAAATGCAACTGGAAGGAAAAAAAAGAATGCCTGTAGCTGAATTCCTGCGAGGTTTCAGAAATTAAAATAAGGCATTTAACGCATCAGGACATCAGAAATACAAATCTTAAAAATTCAAAATGAGAAGAAGAGATTTCGTTCAAAAGGGATTTGTTACCGGAAGCGCTCTGGCGATGCCTCTTTCTTTTATTACAGAAAAGAAAACGAACACAGGTGAATCGGGAAAACCTTTTAAGCTGAACTATGCATTTCACGATGGCACTTTCAAAAATCTCGCTGGTAATGATTTCGAAGATCAAATAAGATTCGGATACGATCAGGGATTTCGCGCTATTGAGGACAACGGCATGATGGACAGAAAACCGGAGGACCAGGAAAAAATTGGCAATCTTCTTACCAAGTTAAATATGTCCATGGGCGTTTTCGTGCACGCCTTTGATCACTGGCCTGTTAGTACATCGCTTTGTTCAGGCAATAAGGAGTGGCGGGATAAATTCCTGAAATATACTAAAGAAGCGATAGACACGTCTAAAAGATGCACAGGAAAACTAATTACTGTTGTTCCGGGAAATTATGATCGATCTATTCCCTTAGATTACCAAACTGCGCACGTCCTGGAGACGTTGAAAGCGGCAGCGGAAATTTTGGAACCTCATCAAATCGTGATGGTACTGGAACCATTAAGTGATACTCCGGATCTTTTTCTGCGCCATTCCTCACAGGCTTATGTGATATGTAAGGCAGTGAATAGTCCGAGTTGCAAGATATTATTTGATATCTATCATATGCAAAGAAACGAAGGAGATCTGATCCCAGGCATTGACCGGGCCTATGATGAGATCGCTTATTATCAGATCGGCGATAATCCCGGGCGAAAAGAACCAGGATCAGGCGAAGTCAATTATAAGAATATATTCAAGCATCTTTACAATAAAGGATACAGAGGAATGCTTGGTATGGAGCATGGTATGGTCGGACAAGGAAAAGAAGGTGAATTGAATCTTATTGAAGCATATAGAAATGCCGATGATTTTTAATAAAAGAGGGCGCCTAAACAATCAATCCATTTTACAAAAAATAGCTAACCGAACAATTTTGATAGATGAAAATTGAATGTTGGGCAATTGGCAAGCCGCATGAAACTTATATATCTCAGGGTGTAAATGATTTTACTAAACGTATTGAAAATTATTACTCCATCGAATGGCGCTTATTCAATCTTAAAAAAAACACCGGATCCCTCCCACCGCAAAAATTAAAGATAGCGGAAAATGAGTTGATTCAGTCGGCACTCAAACCTGAAGACTGGCTGGTTTGCCTGGATGAAAACGGCAGATCATTTACATCCAGAAAATTTTCGGAATTTATCCAGATCCGGGGAACTGAAGGAACTAAAAAGTTAGTTTTTTTGATTGGTGGCGCTTTCGGACTGGATGAAATGTTACTTCAAAAATCAAAACTTATCTGGTCATTATCTTCACTCACTTTTCCTCATCAACTCGTGCGGTTGATACTGGCGGAACAGATTTACCGGGCATGCAGTATTGGTCGAAACGAAAAATATCATCACGAGTAGGTTATTTTAAATTCTGCAATTAAAGTATATCTTTAAACCCGTTTATCTTCTTCATGTTCAACAACATTACTCTTGCCATAGTTATTGTTACTTCTGTTATTTCCATAGCTGGATTCAGGAATGGTAAGATTGTAGATGAGTTGATTTTCTGGCCGCCCGCTATAAGCAAAAAAAATCAGTATTACAGGTTTATTACATGTGGTCTGATACACGCCGACTACATGCATCTGATTTTTAACATGCTTACCCTGTATTTCTTTGGAACTTATATGGAAGTGCATTACCAGGGCGATCTGGGACTTCAGAAATTCTACTACCTGGCATTATATATCGGAGCACTGATCGTTTCGAATATTCCTACCTATATCAAACACTACAACGATTACGACTACCGCAGTCTGGGGGCTTCAGGGGCAGTATCAGCCGTACTTTTTTCGTTTATACTTCTCGGACCCTGGCAACAGATTATCGTGTTGGTTTTTCCGGTACCGGCAATTATTTATGGTGGTTTATTTCTTTTTTATTCTGCGTACATGTCCCGTAAAGGTGGAGATCATGTAAATCACGATGCACATTTCTATGGGGCACTTTTCGGTATGCTCTTTACTATTGCATTGAGACCTGATGTTGTAAACATTTTCTTGAATGAATTAAAACATCCTCATTTTTAAACTTCTAAAATATCTGAGCACTTACAAAATTTCCGGCTAACCGATATTTTTGATCAGCAGAGCATTTTTCGTGGCAGGACCTATACAAAATCGATTATCGATCCGTTGACCCACTACCCATATAATTTGACTATCCATAACAATTACCCAAATTTTTTCCTTGGCAGTTTTAGAGAGTTTCTGATCTATGAAAAAGCGGGCTAATTTTTTCTTTTTTTTCATGCCCAGGGGATAAAAATAATCACCGTTTTTCCATCTTCTGAGAATTAGAGGAAATTGAATTTTATCAGCATCCAACCAGGCGACAAACGGGTCTTTTGTAATTAAAACTGTTTCAGATAAATCTATTTTTTCGATTCGAAGCTGACCCTCTGAATAATCGGTTCGTGAATCATTAACTTCTATTGGAATATGAGAGGGAGTTTGGATTTCTAATGGCGCAATGATCAGCCATCGTCGGTTTTTAATGATGCGGTGTGTACTACTTATTATATATTTCCCGTTTACACTATCCATCAACCGGATCAGTTCCTCCGATTGAGGCGGAGAAAATCCGTATTCCTTAATGATTTCGTATATGATTGTCTGGAGGGGATTAGCTTTTTTCAAAAGCAGAATTGGTATATGAATTTCATCTCCGTTCGGCTTAAGTAATTTTTTTTTGTGAAATTCAATAGCCTGATGATAGAGGTCGTAAGCTTCAGAAAAACGGTGAAGGTTTTTTTCAAGGTTCATATGAATTTCCGGGAAAACAGGAATAAGGGATGGGATCAACCGGTTACGAAAGAAATTTCTGGTATAGTCGTCAGACGCATTTGAACTGTCTTCCACCCATGCCAGGTTTTGCGAATTCGCAAATTCCTTTATTACACTTCTGGGTACTGACAGTAAAGGTCTGACCAGGTTACCATTTCTTATTGGCATTCCTTTTAACCCGGCAATGCCAGTTCCCCTGAAAAAATGCATGAGCATTGTTTCAATATTATCATCGAGATGGTGAGCCATAAAAACAAAATTAAATAAACCAGGATGATCTGATATTAGTGCATCAAACCATTTATAACGGAGATCACGGGCAGCAACCTGTATAGAACATTTCTGCAATTCAGCATATTTTTTTGTATCAAATTTCTTTACATAAAATGATTTCTTATAATGATCGGCGAGGTTGCGAACAAATAATTCATCTCTTTCACTCTCCTCTCCTCTTAATTGGAAATTGGCGTGAGCGATTCCAAAATCCAGATCCAGCATAGACGCGCAGGATGTAAGAACAACTGAATCCATCCCACCGCTTACGGCGAGCAGTATCCGATCTTTCTTTGAAATATCCAGTTTTTCGATAGATTCCTTAAAATCCGAAAGGAGACTTTTCATAATTAATAGATAAGATCTTCATAAGCCGCTTTCAACTCATTGAATGCATGTGTTTCATTTGCTTTTTTTGCCGCAATCATACCTTTCTCATAGACTTCTTTTGCCGCTTCTATTTCGCCCGCGCGTTCCAATAAGCGTGCATAGTGGTAATAAGTTCCAACATAAGAAGGATTCAGGTCAAGTATCTCTGCAAATAACTGTCTTGCTCTTTGTTCTTGTCCAATTTTGATATATTCCAGACCAAGGGCATGTTTAAGAAATGGATCATCCGGCGAGTTATTTAAGAAAGTTAAAAGCTTTTCTATTTTCTCCATTGTCTGGGTTCGTTTTCGTTTATTTTATCATAAACTTGCCTTGTCAAGATATACCTTTGCATAGTTGCACAAGCAACTTTAAATATTTTTCAAATAACATGAAGATTTTAGTTTGTATCAGTAAAACTCCGGATACGACGGCAAAAATAGCCTTCACAGATAACAACCGGAAATTTGTAACAGATGGAATTCAATGGATATTGAATCCTTATGATGAATGGTATGCTCTTGTTCGCGCCATTGAGCTCAAAGAAAAGGAACCTTCTGCAATCCTTCATCTTGTAATGGTAGGTGGCGCTGATTGCGATGCAATAATTCGAAAAGCGCTTGCACTTGGAGGGGATCAGGCCACCCGGGTAAACGCAGAACCATCGGATAGCTTTTTTGTGGCATCACAAATAGCATCTCTCGCAAAATCAGAAAATTATGATTTAATACTAACCGGTAAGGAAACGATAGACTTTAACGGAGCGTCTGTTGGAGGGATGGTTGCTGCGATTCTCAACATTCCTTTTGTATCACTGGCTGCCAAGCTGAATTTGACCGGCAGCACTGCCACACTTGTAAGGGAAATTGAAGGAGGTGAAGAAACGGTGGAGGCAAAACTTCCACTCGTAGTCGGTTGTCAGAAAGGAATGGCTGAACAACGTATTCCGAACATGAAAGGAATTATGGGTGCCCGTAGTAAACCACTGATAGTAAAAGAGCCGATTGCAGCAGATACCCTCACAGAAATTGTTTCATTCGAATTGCCCCCTGCAAAAAAAGGCGTCAAATTGATTCCGGCGGATAATCCGGAAGAGCTCGTGCGACTATTACACGAAGAAGCTAAACTAATTTAAATGTCCACACTTCCATTCTTTCACACTTACACACTTTAAGAATATGTCAGTTCTCATTTTCATTGAACATTCGGAGGGTAAAATAAAAAAAACAGCTCTCGAGGCACTGAGTTACGGAGCGGCCATCGCAAAACAAACGGGTGTAGCTGCCGAAGGACTTTTGCTTGGAACTGTTTCGGAAGATCTGGCTTCACTGGGAAAATATGGGATTCAAAAAATTTATCAGGTTAATCGTGAGTCATTAAATAATCTGGATGCTGAACAGTATATTGAAATTATTTCAGCGATCGCCGGCAAATACAATTCCTCAGTAGTTGTTCTTACTCATAGCAACACCGGAAGAGCAATCGCTCCTGGTATTTCTGCCAAATTGAAAGCCGGTCTGGTAACAGGTGCAACAGCTTTACCTGATACATCAAACGGGTTCCAGGTAAAAAAGAACGTATTTTCCGGAAAGGCATTTTGTACCGTTTCAGTTAAAACAGGTGTTAAAATAATTTCATTAAACCCCAATAGCTTCCCTGTTTCAACCGGAGATGGCAAAACTGAAATTGTTCAGGAGAATTTTTCAGAACAACCCGCATTGGTTACTATTAAATCTGATTCTAAAGCTTCCGGAGAAATTCCACTTACAGAAGCAGAAATTGTGGTTAGTGGAGGCAGAGGAATGAAAGGACCAGAGAATTGGGGACCGATTGAAGAACTGGCAAAATTGCTTCATGCTGCTACAGCTTGCAGTCGCCCGGTTGCTGATGCAGGCTGGAGACCTCATAACGAACATGTGGGGCAAACAGGGATTACGATTGCACCAAATTTATATATTGCCATAGGCATCTCCGGTGCCATTCAACATCTGGCCGGTGTAAACCGAAGTAAAATAATAGTTGTTATCAACAAAGACCCCGAAGCTCCCTTTTTTAAATCGGCAGATTATGGTATTGTAGGGGATGCTTTTGAAATTTTACCCAAACTGATTACGGCTGTCAAGAAACTTAAAGGGCTGTCCTAGTTGATTTCATAGTATTGGGATATTCCTTTATTGAAGAGATTAGTTTTTTATATTTGCCCTTTTAACAATACATCTTTTAAGTCAAGCCTGCAGGCAGATCCGTTTTATGAAGAAGATTGAATTGGAAATTGTTGCATTGTCGCATAGTATTACGCAAACTCATTCTTATGCGGTGGTTTTGGGAGAGATTAATGGTCTCCGAAGGCTGCCTATAGTAATCGGAGGCTTTGAAGCACAGGCTATTGCCGTTGCCCTGGAAAAAATGCACCCCAGTCGTCCGCTCACCCATGATCTCATGAAAAATTTCATGACCGCTTTCTCCATTGACCTTCAGGAAATCATCATCTCTGACCTTCAGGAAGGGATTTTTTACTCGAAATTGATTTGTATAAGTGAACACGATACCGTGGAAATTGATTCGCGAACTTCTGATGCCCTGGCATTGGCAGTTCGATTTGGTTGTCCCATTTATACATATGAGAATATTATTGAAAGTGCCGGCATACTGATGGAGGATAGCGCCGGAAAGAAAAAACTTCCTAAGGAAACTGTAACTACTGAAGGAGGGGCCAAAGAAGACCTGGGTGGTTTGTCGCTCGAAGACCTCAATAGTCTTCTTTCTGAAGTACTTGAACAGGAAGATTATATTCGGGCCATTAAAATCCGGGATGAAATAAACAGCCGGAAAAAAGGAAGAACGGGATGATTTCCTTTCCTCATGCAAAAATAAATCTTGGACTTTCCATTCTATCAAAAAGACAAGATGGTTTTCATAATCTTGAGACCATTTTTTACCCGCTTGCTATTCGTGACGCTTTGGAGATCATCCCCTCCCATTTTACAAAAATCATATTAACAGGTTTAAAAATATCAGGAAATTCAGATGACAATATTGTTCTGCGTGCCTATGAGATGGTAAAAAAGCATTATCCATCCGTTTCTCCACTCGAAATTCATCTGCACAAGGCAATACCAATGGGCGCCGGCCTGGGAGGCGGTTCATCAGACGCGGCTGAAATGATCCTTATGATGAACCGTTATTTTAATTTGCAGATCTCCGAACAGGAATTGAAAAATTATGCAGCGAAACTGGGAAGTGATTGCCCTTTTTTTTTACATATTGATCCCTGTTTTGCAAAAGGTCGCGGCGAAATTCTTGAACCCATAAAACTAGACCTTTCTTCATATTCCATACAGCTAATTCATCCGGATATTCAGATAAAGACAGAATGGGCGTATAACAGAATAAAACCCGGGAACTCTGTTCATAATTTAAAAGAAAGTATTTCAAAACCCGTTCATGACTGGCCTCATTTAATTTATAACGATTTTGAATTGCCTGTTTTTGAAGAGTATCCACAACTCCGGAAAATAAAAGATGACCTCTATACAGCGGGTGCTCTTTATGCTGCTATGTCCGGAAGCGGTTCAACTATTTTTGGAATTTTCAATAAATCTGAATTACCGGCGATTGATTTCCCAAATGCCTGGAAGACTACCATCCTGTAAACTTTAATGCGTCATTTAGCTTTTAGTTTTTTTTGTATATTGTGGTCCAATTCGCATCTCATCTTACAGCTGAACACCATATCAATCCTTTCTGGAAACCTCGATTTACTCAATCATCGAGGACGCTAAGCACTTACATAACCCTACCAGGATTTTTTCTTTTTACTTTTAATTTATTTTATGCAAACGTCAACTGCCGAAACTCAAACCAGTCTATCTTTTATTGAACAGGAGGACCAATTCAGCGCTCACAATTATCATCCATTACCCGTGGTGCTTTCTCGTGGTTTGGGAGTTTACGTATGGGATGTAGACGGCAAGAAATATTATGATTTTTTGAGTGGTTATTCTGCGCTCAACCAGGGACATTGTCACCCCAAAATTATTGCCACTCTGATCAACCAGGCGCAAAAGCTTACGTTGACGTCCAGGGCATTCCACAATGATCAGTTCGCCGAATATTCGCGTTATATAACCTCCTACTTTGGATACGACAAAGTGTTGCCAATGAATACCGGCGTAGAAGCAGTCGAAACATCTATAAAACTTGCCAGAAGATGGGGTTATGACGTAAAGGGAATACCTGAAAACAAAGCACGGATTATTGTTTTCGAAAATAATTTTCATGGCAGGACAAGTACAGTGATTTCTTTTAGCAGTGATCCCAGTTCCTATACCGGATTCGGTCCATTTATGCCCGGCTTTGACATTATCCCATACAATGATCTGTCTGCATTGGCAAAAGCCCTGGAAAATAAAGAAGTCGCGGCCATATTGATGGAGCCAATTCAGGGCGAAGCCGGAGTAGTAGTTCCCGAAGAAGGTTACCTGGCCAAAGCTTTTGAGTATTGCAAACAGGCTAACGTGTTGTTTATCGGAGATGAAATTCAAACAGGACTGGGACGCACAGGTAAAATGCTGGCCTGTGATCATGAAAATGTCAGACCTGATATCTTAATTCTTGGTAAGGCGTTGAGTGGAGGTGTAATGCCTGTATCTGCAGTATTAGCTGACGATGAAATCATGCTTACCATAAAACCAGGAGAACATGGATCAACATACGCAGGCAATCCGCTTGCCTGCGCGTTGGCAATTACAGCCCTTTCAGTACTTAAAGAGGAAAATATGATGGAAAATGCAGACACAATGGGCCGATATTTTAGAAATGCAATTATGTCTTTCAAATCTCCTTTTATTGAAACAGTAAGGGGAAAAGGATTGTTGAACGCGATTGTAATTCATCAAACCAGGCCCGATGCAGCCTGGGATTTTTGCATAGAGTTAAAAGAAAATGGGTTGTTGGCCAAACCAACTCACGGAAATAAAATTAGGTTTGCACCTCCCCTGACGATCACCAAAGTACAGCTGGACGAATGTCTTGAAATCATTGAAGACAGTCTTGCCATACTCAAATAGGGATTTATATTTCTAACTTGCTTAAAATTTTTCATGATAAATCCCGAAAATAGCAATCTGACCGTGTCGGCAACTGCTCATGTACACAGGGAGGAACATGTATTTGGGGCAGATACTATTCGTGATATCGTTATAGGTATGTCTGACGGGCTTACTGTTCCATTTGCTTTAGCGGCAGGATTGAGTGGAGCTGTCGTACATACAAGTCTGATTATTATTGCCGGCCTTGCGGAAATTGCTGCAGGCTCAATCGCAATGGGCCTCGGCGGCTATCTGGCAGGTAAAACGGAAGTAGATCATTACAATTCTGAAATGAAAAGGGAATATGAAGAAGTTGAAACAGTACCCGAAATAGAAAAACAGGAACTCAAAACATTTTTTTCCTCACTTGGTCTGAGTGATGATATACAAAATCAAGCCGTGGAAGAGGTTAGTAAGGACAAGGAGAAATGGGTTGAATTGATGATGAAATATGAACTTGGACTCGAAAAACCTGATCCGAAACGAGCCACAAAAAGTGCGTTTAATATTGGTTTTTCTTATATCGTAGGAGGTCTGATTCCATTAAGTCCCTATTTTTTTGTTTCCAACGGTATACAGGGCCTGAAAATTTCTTCCATAATCACTCTTGTCTGCCTTTTTGTGTTTGGATATTTCAAAAGTAAATTTACCGGTGTAAATAAAATAGGCGGAGCATTCAGGGTAATGATGATTGGGGCACTCGCCGCCGGATGTGCGTTCGCGATTGCTAAACTGATTCAGGGACAATACTAACTGGTTAATAGTGGATGGCAGAAGCTTTCAGACTTTCGGTAAAATATTCGATTTGGAAAGAAGGCTGCAAACTAGTATGACTAGTGAAAAAAATAACATTCCAATAAGACCGAAACGTATTTCAGGACAAATTCCCAAATAACATGCAGCGTATAAAAAATAATTTTTCAATGCATAGGCAAATGCTAAAACAGCCACAATCTGATTTGCCCGTTTTGCCCAAATCTTTGGTGTCAGAAAAAAACCGATGCAAATAACTGAAAGGACAATAAAGGTTTTTCCGGGTTTACCGTATTGATTCTGTTCCGAATAAAAACCGGTGAAATTCTGATGCAGATCGGGATAATAGGCCCAGGGAATAAAACAACAAACAATTAGAAGCAGAGCTGCAAAGCTTCCTATCAGGGATGAGTATTTCAGAAATTAGAGTTTTTGATGTCAACATCAATTTTTCCATCGAATGATTTTTCCGCTGGACCGCAAAGCCAGATATTCGTATAAGCGTTCTCGTAAGAACGGTCGTATTTTACCACAAGCTTTCCCCCTTTTGTGATAACGGTTACATCGTTATATCCCACATCATTGTGGTGACAAACTATTGCACAGGCTGTAACACCGGTTCCGCATGAAAAAGTTTCATCTTCAACACCCCGTTCGTAGGTTCTTACAATAATCTCATCAGCTTCCTTTTCCTCAATGAAATTAACGTTGATTCCTTCTTTTGCGTAAGGTTCGCTATATCTGATTTCTGTCCCCAGCTTCACCACATCTATATCCATCACGTCGCTTACAAATTTTATGTAGTGAGGCGACCCCGTATCCACTATAAATATACCGTCCATTTCTTTGTAACCAGCTACATCTTTCATTTTCAGGTTTACAATATTTGAACCGGATTCTATCTCGGCGTAGTGTTCACCATCGCTGGCGAGAAAATGGTAGCTGTCTTTGTGAATTCCCAGATCGTAAGCAAAACGAGCAATACAACGCCCTCCGTTACCGCACATCGAACCCGGATTTCCGTCAGCGTTAAAATATTTCATTTCAAAATCAAATCCCTCTTTTTGATTTAAAAGCATAAATCCGTCAGCACCGATACTAAAACGTCTGTCGCAGATTCGTTTAATTTCTTCCCGGGAAATTGCGGAATAGACTTTGTTTCTGTTATCTACGAGAATAAAGTCGTTTCCAGTGCCCTGGTATTTTGAAAAAATCATATTCATAAGGTGTAAAGATAAATTTAATGCGGCATCGATCGAACTACCTGAAGTGATTTCTCAATAAGGCGTTCAACCGCTAATTGTCCATCTGACGAAAATGTTTTGGAAATTCTGTTTGCAACGATCACATTCAAGCTCAGACAGTGATGACCCAGCATATTTCCCAAGCCATAAATAGCCGAAGTCTCCATTTCAAAATTAGTAATTCTATAGGGTCCAAAATGAAAGCTGGTAAGCCTGTCGATCAAATCGGGATGACGAAGACCCAGTCTTAATATCCTGCCCTGTGGACCATAAAAACCCGGACACGTAATTGTAATGCCGGTAAAATAACCCTCCGTAAAATATTTCATTAAATAAGCTGATGCTGAAGCAATAGAAGGATGCGCAAATTGCTGATGAAGTTGCGTATGTGTTATGAATGCCTGCAGAATTTCCTGTTCCGCCCCTCTGGGCTCCGTCCGATAAAAATTAAGCAGATTATCGATCCCCAACCCATGTGAGGAAGCAACAAATGAATCGACAGAAATTTCTTTTTGAAGTGAGCCGGACGTTCCCAACCGGATTATTTGCAACTGCACATGGTTCTGATTTATTGTGCGCGTAGAAAAATCGATATTAACCAGTGCATCGAGTTCGTTCATCACAATGTCAATATTATCAGTACCGATACCCGTAGAAATAACTGTAAATCTTTCGGATCCGATAAAACCCGTATGCGAAATAAATTCACGATGTTGTTGTTTTATCTCTATCCGGTCGAAATACTTACTTACAACAGGTACGCGACCAGGGTCGCCAACTAAAAAAATCTTCTGAGCAAGTTCTTCAGGACGAAGATCGAGATGATAGATAGCGCCCCTTTTATTTATGATAAGTTCGCTCTCTTCTATTCGTTGCATTTCTCCTTTGCTGATTTAGGCAAATTAAACCGAATATACTACTTTTGCCCAACCTTAAAAGGTTCCGTGGCCGAGCGGTTAGGCAGAGCTCTGCAAAAGCTTCTACAGCAGTTCGAATCTGCTCGGAACCTCCAAATTTTCCCTCTGGTTATAAAGATTAAGCAAATTGTCACCCTTCATTTTCGAGGGGTGACTGATATTTTTTCAACTTCTAATGATCTGAAACGATGTTCAATATTAGAGTATATGGCATTTTATCGGGTAAAAATCGTGAAGTCCTGGTATCAGATGAATTCATTCGCGGAAATCAATACACAAAATTTCCGGGCGGCGGTCTGGAATTTGGAGAAGGAACAAGAGATTGTTTAAAACGTGAGTTCCTGGAAGAAATGTCATTGCGCATACGCGTCACAGAACACCTTTATACAACCGATTTTTTTCAGATGAGTGCATTCAATCCGGAACATCAGATTATTTCTATTTATTATCTCGTTGAAGCGTTAGAAGAAATCAAAGTACCTCTCCGTACAAAATCATTTGATTTCGATGAAGCCCAGATGGAAATCTATAGAAAAACAGGGGAAACCGAAACCTTTAGATTTATATCCTGGAACACTTTTTCGGAAGAATCTGTCAGTTTGCCAATCGATAAAGTCGTCGCCCATCTTTTGAAAACTAACTGATCATAGGCTGACTGGCTTTTATCACTCCCATGATAAAAGTACTTTGAACCTGGGCAATATTTTCAACCTGGCCTAATTTGTTCACATGGAAATTGTAATAGTCGTCCATGTTTTCGGCAACTACTTTAAGCATGAAATCGAACGCTCCCGAAATAATATAGAATTCAGTTACTTCGGGCATTTCCTGAATCGTTTTTATAAATTTGCCTCCTGATTTTTTATTATGCTCCTTTAATGAGATATAACAAACTGCCATCAATCCCTTGTTGATTCGCGAATGATTTAGTAAAGTGGCATATTGAAGAATCACTCCTTCGTCCTCCATTCTTTTAATGCGTTCATGAACAGGCGTAGTACTGAGATGCACATTGGCTGCAATCTCCCGTACCGTTGCTTTCGCATTAAACTGCAGATATCTCAAAATTGCTTTGTCTTTTTCATCCAATGGTAAAATTGCAGGCTCCGTTTGTTCTTTTGAAGGCTCTTTTTGCATAAGATAAAGTAGTTTTGTTCGTAAAAGTTACGAATAATATGCCATTTGTTCCAAAATTTAGAATGTTTTACCCGATTTTGTTCTACAAACTTATCTTTGGAGCCTAAACACATCTTATGTCTGTAAAAACAAAAAATATCGATCTCAACCTTCCTTATAAAGTGAAGGACATGAGTCTGGCTGAATGGGGCCGTAAGGAAATCCGTCTTGCAGAAGCTGAAATGCCTGGTCTTATGGCGCTACGTTCTGAATATGGAAAACTCAAACCATTGAAAGGTGCACGGGTAGCCGGGTGTCTTCACATGACTATTCAGACTGCTGTTCTTATCGAAACACTGATTGATTTGGGCGCAGAAGTTCGCTGGAGTTCATGTAATATTTTTTCGACTCAGGACCATGCAGCAGCTGCAATTGCAGCGACGGGTGTGGGTGTATTTGCCTGGAAAGGACAGAGTTTGGAAGAAGCAGACTGGTGTATTGAACAAACGTTATTCTTTGGTGGAACGGACAAACCATTGAATATGATTCTGGATGATGGCGGCGACCTTACTAATATCGTTTTGGATAAATATCCTGAATTGGTTCAGTATGTGAAGGGTATCTCTGAGGAAACTACAACGGGTGTTCACAGACTTTACGAAAGAGTTGTAAAAGGAACTCTTCCAGTTCCCGCAATCAATGTAAACGATTCTGTCACCAAGTCGAAATTCGATAACAAGTATGGTTGCAAAGAAAGTCTTGTAGACGCCATTCGCAGAGCTACGGACGTGATGCTGGCAGGTAAAGTAGCTGTCGTAGGTGGTTATGGTGATGTAGGTAAGGGGTCTGCACAGTCTTTACATGGAGCAGGCTGTCGCGTAATCGTTACAGAGATTGATCCGATATGTGCTCTTCAGGCAGCGATGGACGGATTTGAAGTAAAGCGTATGATCGATGCCGTTAAAGAAGCCGACATCGTAGTAACGGCATCCGGATGCCGGGACCTGATTACCGAAAAACATTTCAGGTTACTAAAAGACAAAGCCATTGTATGTAATATCGGCCATTTCGATATTGAAATTGACATGGCATGGATCAATGACAATTATGGTCACACGAAAGATACTATCAAACCACAGGTGGATCTTTATAATATAGATGGTAAGGACGTGATAATTTTAGCGGAAGGTCGCCTGGTGAACCTGGGTTGCGCTACAGGCCATCCAAGTTTTGTAATGAGTAACTCATTTACAAACCAGGTGCTGGCTCAAATTGAATTGTGGCAAAATCATTCCAAATACGAAAACAAAGTATTTGTTCTTCCGAAACATCTGGATGAAAAAGTTGCCCGTTTACACCTGCCCAAAATTGGTGTGATATTGGATGAATTAACGGAAGTACAGAGCGAATACCTCGGCATTCCGGTTAAAGGACCATTTAAGGCTGATCATTACCGTTACTAAGCTTAAAGCTCAAAGCCTAAAGCCTAAAACTGCCTTTTAGATTTACAATAAAAATTAGGTGAATAAAAAACCCTCTTCATTTTCCGAAGAGGGTTTTATTTTGAATCTTTTCATAATCCTATAAAAAGTTTTAGGCTCTAAGCTTTCAGCTTAATACCCCCAGCCTTTCATGATATCGTAATCCTGTTTTGAACAGTCCAGTGGGGTTAATCCCTGATAGGATTCCTGTTCAATGATAAACCATTTGGTACCCCCGCTGGTACGTCCAATATCACAAACTTCTTTGGTTCCAACTATTCCTTTACCAAGGATGGTACTTTCAAATTTCTCTGCTGATGCTTTCGTTACAGGAATCTCATCTTTTACATGCATCAACTCAAAACGTCCCGGATATTTTTTTGCAACATCGATGGCCTTATATCCGCCGTTGTATAGATTCCCCATATCAAGTTGCTGTGCAACAAGTGCGGGATCTGTATTTGTAAGAATAAGATCATAAAGTAAAACACCGTCAATTTTAGTGCTGAATTCAAAATCGTGATTGTGATATCCGAATTTCATTCCAGACTTTTGACAAAGCGTACCGGACTTATTGAAAACGTCCATGTATGCTCTGAAGTCATTCATATTCTTTCTCAAAGAATCATCGAGCCAGGGAGAAATCAGATATTTCTGACCAGCGGTTGCAGCATCATCAACGGTATATTTCCATTTGTCAGAAAAATCTTTTAATGTAAAATCATAATCCTTGGGCAACATCTGCACATGACCGCTTATCATATTTAAATTGAGCCCATCAAGAAGCTTTTTGAAATCTGCCGGTGCATAACCGTAAAACTTCCGGTCTCTATAGTTTGCGTGTTCCACGTATTTGTAACCCATCTCTGCAAGTTTTTTCAACGTTCCTGATGGGTCTTTATCCATGTCAGCCCGTACAGTATAGAGTTGAATACCCAGGTATTTGTCGGGATAGGCGGCCATTAACTTCTGAGATCCAATAGCCAGGGCAGCAACGGAGAGTCCACTGGTCTTTATAAAATTTCTGCGGGTTGTAGTCATAAACAATCGTTTTTAAACCGGAAGCTCAAGGCTTAAAGCCCAAAGCCGGGTGTTTGAAAGTAATAATTAAATATACAAATAATTGTAGTGCGAAATGGAATCAAAATTCGATTTGCGAGGGACGTTAATAAATCGGACTGAGTAACTACATCTGTTATTCTGCATCGCTTTTCACCTTGAGCTTTCAGCTTTATGCTTTCTCGGTTTTAAACGTAAAATTTTTCTGTGTCAGATAACTGAAGGAAATAATTATTGCGGTAGTAAAAATTTTAGCTATTGTGGGATATAAATGAAACTGCTCCACGAAAAGACGTATAAAAATATAATTCAGAATAATGCAAATAAGAACGAGTAGGAAATAACGAAATAGTTGTACTCGCCCATGGAGAACGGAACCTGGAAATACTACATGTCGCATGAGCATAAAACCTGTAGGGAAACTTATTAAAAATGAAATGATGAACGCGGCGATATATGGCTTGAACGAAATAAATCCGAGATGCAAAATTTCTTTATGCAGAATATAGTTATATGAAAAGAAGAAAACGAATATGTCCAATAAGGTATTCGCTCCTCCGCAGGCAGCATAACGGAAAGTTTGTAATGGAATAATTTTCCTGAAGGGTGGATAAAAAAAGTCTATAATAGAAATAATCTCCTTTTTTGGCATAAATCCTTAGATTCCGGGCGCGAAGTTAATTCAACTAAGGCAAAAAGTCTACGCAACAAATATTACTTTTGCCGACAATTCACCAAGAAATGGAGCTTGTTACCGGCATCAAACTTGCCGTTCAGACTGTTTTAACCGAAAAATATAACTACCGGATAGACCTCGGAGATATTCTGGTGAATGAAACCAAACCAGAATTCATTGGAGATTATACGGTTATCCTGTTTTCGTTTAGCAAATTCCTGAAAGAATCACCCGATGTTCTCGGCAAAAAAATCGGTGATGCTCTCATCGCACTAAAACCAAATTGGTTTGCAAATTTTAACATCATAAAAGGTTTTCTGAATCTGGTAGTTGCAGATAGCATCCTGATAAATTTCCTCAATGAACAATACGATAACAAAGAATACGGAAAAAAACCTGTCAATGGTCGTCGTGTTATAGTGGAATATTCTTCACCTAATACGAATAAACCACTTCATTTAGGGCACCTCAGAAATAATTTTCTGGGTTGGAGTGTGGCAGCTATATACAGAGCACTTGGATACGACAGTATAAAAACCTGCATTGCAAATGATCGCGGAGTTCATATTTGCAAAAGCATGGTTGCCTGGAAACATTTTGCAAACGGATCGTCACCTGAAACTACTGGTATTAAAGGTGATCATTTTGTTGGCGACTATTACGTATTGTTTGGAATAGAGTTGAAAAAACAGGTTGAACCCCTCGTAGCTGCTGGTTTTTCGAAAGAAATGGCTGAGAAAGAGGCACCTCTCATGAAAGAGGCCCAGCAGATGTTGGTGGATTGGGAAGCAGGTGTGCCTGAAGTGATCGCACTGTGGAAGAAAATGAATAGCTGGGTTTATGCAGGTTTTGACGTAACGTATAAAAGAATTGGAAGTGATTTTGACAAGATATATTATGAAAGCCAAACATATCTTTTAGGGAAGGATATGGTTGAAATGGGTTTGAAGAAAAACGTATTTTTTCAAAAAGAAGATGGAAGCGTTTGGATTGACCTTAAAAATGACGGTCTCGATGAAAAAATAGTGCAGCGGAGTGATGGTACGGCTGTTTATATGACACAGGATATTGGACTTGCAGAAAACAAATACGAAGAATACCACGCAGACCTTAGCATCTATGTGGTTGCGGACGAGCAGAATTACCATTTTAAAGTGCTCAGGCTCATTTGCCAGAAACTTCAACTTCCATCAGCTGCCGGTCTTTTTCATTTGTCATACGGATTAGTTGAACTCCCTTCAGGAAGAATGAAAACCAGAGAGGGAACTGTTGTAGATGCTGACGATATTATAGATGAGATGACCGGTATCGCGGCAAAACATACAGAAGAACTGGGCAAGGTAGATGACTTCACAGACGAGGAAAGAAAAGAGCTTTATAATACTATTGGGTTGGGTGCGCTCAAGTTTTTTCTGTTGCGTGTAGATCCCAAAAAAAAGATGGTGTTTAATCCGGAAGAATCGATCGACTTCCATGGATATACAGGACCGTTTATACAGTACACATATGCCCGTATCAAATCAATTTTACGTAGAGAATCGCCGGGAGACTACCCCTCCAATGACTTAACTGCTTTGCTTCCTCTCGAAAAGGAATTACTGATTTCGCTTGAAAAATATGGTTCCATTTTACAACAGGCATGTATCGAAATGAACCCTTCACTTGTTGCAAATTATATTTTCAGCGTCGCAAAGATTTTCAGTTCATTTTACACGGAGCATTCTGTTAACCGGGCTGAGTCTGAAAACAAAAAACAATTGCGATTAAGGATCTGTGTTATGACTGCGAATATAATTCAGTCAGCCATGAAATTATTGGGTATCAAAGTACCTGAAAGGATGTAAGGTAGTTTCACCCAACTCCCATACTCCCATACTCCCATACTCCCATACTCCCATACTTTCCTCAGTCTTCCTGGTGTTTGTGTTTTTCTTTCAGGTTAAGGCCAAGATTTTCGTCACCGCCCTCTCCCTTGTCTTCCAGGTCTGTAATAAGACCTTCGTCGGTCAGATCGAGCGGATGAGAATTTCCCCAGTCTTCATGGGCTATCTGATGAAGTCTTTCAACAATGTCCTCGTCGTGAACTTCAATGGCAAGCTCTCTTCTGTCGTCGAAACTTCCCGGTGCCAGGTTGATAGATCCGACAATTGCACGGCTTCCATCTGCGATAAGCATTTTACCATGCAGTTTCAAATGACGTAGCGTATGTATTTTAATTCCTACGTCATCCATAATTCTTAAGCCACCAACAGCTTCAACCAGTTTTTCTTTTTTCAGTGAATGTGGCGGCCTCGCCATTACATGTACTTTCACACCTCGCATAGCAGCCCTCACAAGTCGTTCAATAATCACAGAATCCTGGTAACGTTCGTTCTGAACAAACAAAGTATGTTTTGCCTCATCTATAAATCGTGCAATACGGTCACGGCCATTACCGGTACACCAAATCATGTTTGCGTGTTCTCCCGGTGCGAAATCCTTCCGATCCCAGTCAGCAGTGAAACACGCAACTACTTCATCGACTTCATGTTTGTGACTTGTGATAACCGCGTAATCCCGGGTTACCGTTAGATTTTTTGTTGCCCAATTGAGTGATTTTATAAATGCAACCTCATCGTCAATTACCATAGACTTTTCATGCGTTAAGCCAAAAGCAGGATTGCTGTCTTTTACTTCAATTCCTGCAGCTTCCAATAGTTTTCTGGTTTCACCGTTCTCTTCTTCGCCACTTCGACGGGCTGGATTAAGCATGACCTGTACGTCTATTCCCCGTTTCTTTGCTGCAATTACTGCATTTATCAGATCAGGGTCAGAAAAAACAAACATTTTGATTTTAATAGAGCTTTTCGCCTGATCTATTGCATCCACAATAGGCTTCTTCGTGTCGTCAGGTAATATGATGATACTCCTGGTTGCGTTTGAATGTGACATTTTTTTTATTTCAATGAATGATAAGGTTTGTTTTTATTATGCATTTACCAATGGTTCTGCGCCTGACTGTATATGGTAAAGTTCTGCATAAATTTGATTAAGCGTGATAAGTTCATCATGAGTCCCCTGTTCCGCCACGAATCCTCCTTTGAGAACGACAATTTTATCGGCATCCCTTATAGTACTCAGGCGGTGTGCTATAATAATAACGGTTCTTCCTTTCATCAGCCTTTCAAGAGCTTCCATTACGAGTTTTTCAGATTCTGTATCAAGCGCGGCGGTTGGTTCGTCCAATATAAGTATAGGTGAATTTCTTATTATCGCCCTGGCGATTCCAATACGCTGACGTTGCCCACCTGAAAGAGTAAGACCTCTTTCACCTACCATTGTATCGTATCCGTGGGCCATTTTTGCTATGAATTCATCCGCATTGGCCATTTTTGCCGCAGCTTCTATTTCTTCCTGGGTTGCGCCAATCTTTCCATATGCTATATTGTCTCTGATTGTACCAAAAAATAATACTGTGTCCTGTAAAACAAATGCGATCTGGTCACGTAATCCTTTATCGCCATGTAATTGAAAATCTGTGATATCCACTCCGTCTATAAGAACCCTTCCTTTTGTTGGGTCGTAAAAACGGGGGATCAGGCTGACTACGGTTGATTTTCCGCCGCCTGTTGGTCCACAAATACCAATTCTTTGTCCGCCTTTAATTGAAAAATTTACGTCGAGTAAAACAGGTGATTCAGGACCGTATGAAAAAGCTACATGTTCGAAATCAATATGTCCCTGCACATTGGTAGGTTCCTTAGCATTAGGTTTCTGAGGTATTACTGTGTCCGTATCCAGAATAGCCTGAATACGTTCCAATGCAACCGAAGCCTGCGCTATGGATGTTGTCATCTTGGCCAAATCCTGAACAGGTTTAAAAAATTTTCCGAGGTATGAAAGAAACACCGTTAATCCTCCAAGGGTCATTGCTTCGATTAGAACTAAATGAGCCCCACGCCAAAGAACAAAAGCGGTACATGCGGATACGATCAGTGCCACCACCGGAGAAAGTAATGATTTGACTTTTCTGGCTTTCAAAGAAGCATTCACTGTACTCATACTTACAGTCTGCAGATTTGACTCTTCAAGATCCTGTCTGTCGAAGGCTTTTACGGCTCTAACAGATTCCAGCCCCTGTTGCAGTACAGAAACCATGGTTGATTGCTGTGTTCTCACAGCATGAGTTGCTTTTTTGACGGCTGTTTTAAATCGGGCAACAAATAAAAGCAACAAAGGAGTGACGGCAACAGCAACCAACGCAAAATCCCAGTTCATATAAAACATGAGTCCCAACATTCCGAGAATTGTGAGTGCATCAATTAGAATGCTCAGGAGAGCAGACGAAGCAAAACCCTGTATAGTCGATACATCCGAAGTAATCGTACTCAATATGTTTCCAATCTGATGGGAATCGTAATACGAAAGCGATAGTCGTTGCAGATGATGATATACCTTCTGTCTTAAATCATTTGCGACGTATTGAGCTACGCTTTCCGTATAATAATTATCAATGTAACCAGCTATTCCACCAATCAATGCAATCAGGATCAAACCAATAGCTGCCGCACCCGCAACAGCCATTTTACTGTCACCCGCTGTTAAATCATTTATCCATGACAACCAACCGGGCAAAGCGTGGTGACCGACAACATTGTCAATTATTATTTTTAAAGGCCAGGGACCCAGCAGACTCATCGCGGTTTCCAATAACATCGCGAGAAAGATAACAACAAGCCATTTCTTATATGGCCTTATGAGTTCGAATACCAATGATGAAAGACTTTTAGAAGACTTTTTAAAAACTATGATGTGATCTTTCTTGTCGTCTTTTTTTGAATGATCTTTTGACATGGATTCTCAGTTTTGGTATCCCAATGGAAGTTAAGAACTTAAATGATTAATATATAAGTGCTTTAACCGTTAAATGCTGCCGCCCGTGTTTATATAGAATACTAAATATCCTGAGAAAGTATTCGAATATTTACTAGGTTTAAGATATTTTCTGAAAACCTGTTATTAAAAAAATGTATTCAAAGCGATGGATCATGAAATATTAAATACGAACCTCGAAAACCAAATTTATAAAAAAGGACATCTACAGCTTGCCGCTTTCTTTGGAGGACCACTTACAACAGTATACATCATTGCAGAAAACTATAAACAGTTGGGTCATCCGGAAAAAATAAAAAAAACATGGATAATAGGGATTTGTCTTTGCATTGTATTTCTAGTAGCTGTTTTTTTGTTATCAACAACAAGCAAGACACCTAATATAATTGTACCACTTTTATGTATTCTGGTAGGGACGGCAATTATGCAAACATGGCAGGGAGCTGAAATTAAACAACATGTTGACTCCGGCGGTTTGGTTTATTCCATGTGGAGGGCACTATTAATTGGAATTATTGGACTTGTAATTACGATGATTTTAATTCTTTTTATTTTATTTCTCGCGATGACTTTCTTTGGTTATACACCCAAATTGGAATAAGTTTTTTATTTCAGAATTACTGCACCTAAAGGCGGCAGGTGAATGTTTATTTCATATCTATCTTCATTTTTGTCAACGAGCGTAACAATGGGATCCGGATTGAAGATATCGCCCGATCCGCCAAATTTCCTTTCATCACTGTTAAAAATTTCTTTCCATACTGGTTTCCCATTTGCATATACTTTCCAGTTGTTGCGAACAACGGGCGTCATATTTAAAATGACAAGTATATCATTTTCCGGGCTCTTTCCTTTTCTTCTAAATACTATAACTGATTCCTGTCTATGATCGAGATCGATCCATTCAAAGCCATGAATATTGAATTGATTTTCATAAAGCGCGGGTTCTGATCTAAGAAGAAGATTAAGATCACGTACACAATCTTTCATTTTCCAGTGCAACTCATATTTCAATAAATACCATTGCAATTCACTTTTATGATTCCACTCATCAGTTGCACCAAATTCGTTACCCATAAAAAGAAGTTTGCCGCCCGGGTGTGTAAACATGTAGGTATACATGAGTCGCAGGTTTGCAAATTTCTGCCAGTCATCGCCTGGCATTTTATATAACATAGGCGATTTGCCATGCACTACTTCGTCATGACTAAGAGGGAGCATAAAATTTTCATCATAAAAATACATCATGCTGAATGTAAATTTATCCTGAAGTCCTTTACGCATGAGAGGGTCTGCCTTGAAATAATCAAGTGTGTCATGCATCCAACCCATCATCCATTTCATTCCAAATCCAAGGCCGCCTGCGAATGTCGGTCTGCTGATACCGGGCCAGTCTGTTGCTTCTTCGGCAATAGTTTGTGTATCAGGAAAATCGCGGTATAGTGTTTCATTTAAATCTTTGATAAATGCAATGGCTTCTAAATTTCCATCGCCGCCAAATTCATTGGGCTCCCATTGTCCTGTTGTTCTCGAATAATTCAATTTCAACATCGAACTCACTGCATCCACGCGAATACCATCAGCATGAAACAGGTCGCACCAAAAACGGCCACTGCTTATCAAGAAAGACTTTACTTCTCCCCTTTTATAGTTAAAAATATAACTGTTCCAGTCCGGATGATATCCCTTTCGCATATCAGAATACTCATAGGTATTTGCGCCGTCGAACAAATAAAGGCCATGTGCATCATAAGGAAAATGAGAGGGCACCCAGTCCAGCAAAACACCAACTCCTGCTTTATGAAATGCATTTACGAGTTCCATAAAAGATTGCGGATCACCAAACCGGGAAGTTGGTGCGAAATATCCTACTCCCTGATAACCCCAACTTCCATCATAGGGATATTCCATCACCGGCATAAGTTCCACATGGGTAAATCCCATTTCTTTCACATAAGGAACAAGTCTCTCACGAATCTGATCATAAGTATTGTAGGTTTCTTCGTCGTCAGGATGAGGACGCATCCAGCTTGCAAGATGCACTTCATATACACTCCAGGGCTGATCAAGGGCATTATGCTTTTTTCGAGTCTGCATCCAGGATTCATCTTTCCATTCATAATCAAGGTCCCAGGTAATAGAAGCAGTTTTCGGTCTTTGTTCCCAGAAATGTGCAAAAGGATCTCCCTTCACAGTTTCAGAACCATTAAAACCAAGGATATGATATTTGTAAACTTCTCCCCGATTTACGTTAGGAATAAATCCTTCCCAGATACCAGATTTTTCAAGACGCACAAAGAGTGGATGACTGGCAGGATTCCAGTGATTGAAATTGCCAATTACAGAAACGGCGGTTGCATTAGGTGCCCAAACTGCAAAATAATATCCTTTTGTTCCCAATACTTCGCGGGCGTGTGAACCAAAAATATCATATAAGCGATAGTGGGTCCCATTTTGAAAATTGCTGATATCGGAATCAGAAAAAAGGGAGTAATTCCAAACTGGTTTCGTGGAATCTACAAAATGGGTAAACTCATATTCTTTAATGGAATCATTCATCTTTACTAATGTACAACCTTATTGTCAGCCTACCGTTTTTTTAGTTCCAGTATCGTGATAGATCGGGCAGGAATTATCATTTTATCAGACAGTGGATAAATTGTACCGGTCATGACGTCTTCAGCCATGTCAAATCCTTTGGTTCTTTCAGCAAAATCATTAAAGTGAAATGTTGCTGATACTGTATCTGAATTTAACGTGCAGAGAATGGTTTGCTTTTGATCATATCTAAAATAAGTGTACACTCCATGAGAAGGAATAAATTGCATGAGAGCGCCATATTCAAGTGCTGAGGAAGTCTTTCTGAAATTCGCAAGTTTCGAAATATAATTGAACGCAAGATTTTCGCTATCTGTTCTGTCGGCGGGAAGAAACTTATTTTTTGGATCTCCGGTAAATCCACCTGGAAAATCTTCTCTTACCATCGCGTCCGAAGGATTCTTGAAATTTTTCATGAGGATTTCTGTACCATAATACAAATGCGGAGCCCCTCTCATGGTTAACAGTAAACCAATACCGATTTTGAAAGAAGCAAAGTCTTCTCCGACAACCGAATAAAACCTGTCCATATCATGATTGTCAAGAAAAATGCAATTGTTCATCGGTTCTTTATATAGCATGTCTTCAGCCAGCGTTGTGTATAGCCGGTTAACGCCATTATTCCATCCCTGGTTTTTTTTTGTTGCTTCCAACATAGCATAACATACGGGAAAATCAAGTATGCCGGTAAGATTACTTTTCCAGGAGACGTTGAGGTTGTTTTTACAGAAGTATGCACCGTCGGCAACCGTATTGACCACAGCTTCTCCGAAGGAAGTGATCTTGGGAAATTCTTTATCGAGTGCGGCATTTAAATTGTTCAGAAAAACAGGATCACAATATTTATAAGTATCAACCCGCCATCCGTCCAGTTGAAATTCCTGAGTCATCCAGACAGCCTGCTGAATAAGGTAAGTCGCCAATAAGGGATTTCTCAGATTCAAATCCGGGAGATGTGGAACAAACCAGCCGGCTAACATCACTTCCTTATCTTTTGCCGAGCCATGAATATCGAAGACGGCTTGCTCACGGTGATTCGTACCCTGATAAGCAGGCCACCAATTGATCCAACTGCTGTCCGGCAGGTCGTCCATGATCCAGTGTCGTGCACCAATATGATTGTACACCGCGTCCTGAATTATTTTAAGGCCCTTTGCATGAGCGGCTTTTACCAGTTTCAAATAAGACTCTTTTCCACCATACCGCTTGTCAATTTCATAATGATCCGTGAACCAGTATCCATGATATCCGCTTAGCCAGCCATTCGGTTCTTTTTCAAGAGGCATGTCATTTTCAATCACGGGCGTAAGCCATAAAGCGGTAACACCCAGCTGTTGAAAATAGTCGAGATGATTGATGATACCCTGCAGGTCGCCACCATGCCGGCCAAGCGGGTTGCTTCTGTCTACCACCGAGTCGCGCATATTCGCATAGTGGTCGTTGTTAGGGTCGCCGTTGCTGAAGCGGTCTGGCATCAATAGATAAATAAAATCAGAGGAGTTGATGCCGCGGGCATATGTCTTACCAATTCCGGGAGTCCGATTTTCAAGCGTGACTCCCATAATATACCTGGTATCATAGCTGTGAAGATCAAAAGTTATCTTTCCTGGTTTAGCGCTTGGTCCGATTGTAAAATTTAAAAAAAGATAGTTGGGACTTTTTGTTCTTTGAATACTGTTCAGAGTAATACCAGGATTATCTTTTTGTGTAAAAATTATTTTTGCCTTTCCGAAATTTTTACCCCGCACCATTACCTGCAGGTGTGGATTTTTCATACCGATCCACCAACTCTTTGGATATATATTGATTCCATTTGCCTGTTTTATTGAATCGACAGAAAGGTTTTGCGACAAGCAGTAATTAAAAGATAAAATAAAAAAAATAATCTGGAGCTTTCTCATGATGTTGCCAGTCTTTGTTGTTTTCTGCTGATTCGAATATCGCCAGCATCATACACAAACAATACACTGATGGCGGCACAGAATAAAAGGAATCCGGCCAGGACTATGGCATAAATGGGTTGTCCGCCATAAATATGTTTCACAATCCATCCACCGAAAACGCCATTTACGATTTGAGGAAGTGTAATGAAGAAATTAAATATGCCCATATAAATGCCCAGTTTACCGGGCGGAATAGATCCTGAAAGAATAACATAAGGCATAGCCAGAATGCTTGCCCAGGCCAGGCCGACACCTATCATCGAATAGGTTAACATAGCAGGATCCTTTATAAAAAAAATAGAGATTAATCCCGCACCTCCCGCCATCAATGAAAATGCATGTGTTGCTTTACGACCTATTCTTCTGGCAATCGCAGGAAGAAGCAATGCATAAAACATGGCAACACCATTGTAAACTCCAAAGGAAGAACTCACTTTATTGCCGGCTTCATTATACGCAACCGTTTTTGAATAATCGCCTGTGAGCCCGTATACATGAGTAGCAACTGCATCTGAGGTAAATACCCACATAGAAAATAATGCAAACCATGAAAAGAACTGAACCAATCCCAACTGTCGCATGGTTTTTGGCATGTGTTTAAAATCATGGATGATTTCACCGATTCCGGATTTCTTGTGCGACTGATCGGGTTTGCCATGATATTTTTCATATTCTTTCGGAGCGTATTCCTGGGAAAAAAATACGGTTACCAAAATCGCTATCATCAAAACAGCCGCACCTATATAATAAGAGTATCGGATATTGTCGGCAACACCGTTGGGGCCGGATTGCAAACTATACCCGTGTTTACCCATCCATTCGGGTAGGTATGATCCTCCTACAGCCCCCAGTCCGATCAGAAAAGTTTGTATACTGAACCCCAGTGTTCTTTGTTTGTCAGGAAGATTGTCGGCGACCAATGCACGAAATGGTTCCATGGCAATATTAATGGAAGTATCCATGATCATTACCATACCCGCTCCGATCCA
Organism: uncultured Bacteroidota bacterium; assembly: GCA_963757315.1. Classification (GTDB taxonomy): domain Bacteria; phylum Bacteroidota; class Bacteroidia; order Chitinophagales; family Chitinophagaceae; genus Puia. The sequence continues at coordinate 494,166 of CAVWRD010000011.1, forward strand.
TAGTGCCGGAATAACAGAAGAGAAAGAACCTGAATTGGGAAGAATCAACAGTGCCACACAGGTTAATATTGCGCCTGTAAGAAAAAATGGTTTCCTTCGGCCCAACCTGTTCCATGTGCGATCACTATAGTGACCGATCAGCGGTTGAACGATCATGCCTGTAAGCGGAGCTACCAACCAGAATGCAGGTAACTGGTCAACATCAGCACCGAATGAACGTAAAATACGACTCGTGTTTCCGTTCTGTAACGCAAATCCAAACTGAATACCCAAAAAACCAAAACTCATTGTAAAGATCTGCAAAACGGAAAGCCTGGGTTTCTCAACCAGTTTGTGTTGATCAGATCCGGTATGTGTGGTCATAGCAATCGTTAAATTCTAAATCACGAAACCATTTGGAATCACTGCACCTTTTTTGATCACCACGATTCCATCTTTTACGGTATACAATGAATGGTCAGTATTTTCAAGGTGCGATCCACCATTAATTCTAACATCATCACCGATACGGCAATTCTTGTCTACTATGCAATTTCGAATATAACAACGATCACCTATACCAACGGATGGTAAACCATGTTCTTTATCGTGTTTTATTTCTTCAATGGTTTCATAATAATCTATTCCCATCAGATAACTGCTTACGATGGTGGTTCCAATGCCAATTCGGGTACGAATACCTATCACGCTGCTTTCTATTCGCGATGCATTGATGATACATCCTTCAGCGATAATTGTTTTTTCCAAAGTAGTCCCGCTTATTTTCGCAGGAGGCAACATACGTGCGCGTGTGTAGATGAGATTATTGTTGTCGAACAAGTTAAAATCCGGAATTTCTTTTGTTAAACCGAGGTTAGCTTCGAAGAAGGAATAAATATTTCCAATGTCTGTCCAGTAACCATCATACTGATAACTTACTACTTTGTACTTATCGATGGACTGAGGTAATATTTCTTTTCCGAAATCGGTTGCTTCCACATATTCATTCTGAAGAAGGTCTACCAGTAATTGTCTGTTGAAAATATAAATACCCATAGACGCCAGATAGTGTCTACCCTGTCCCTGCATGACCGGACCAGTATCACTGGTCCATTCTTTGAGCAGATCTTTTTTTGGTTTCTCTATAAATGAAGTGATAAAACCTTTTTCATTCATTTTCAAAATACCGAATTCAGATGCTTCCCTGTCCGCAACGGGAATGGTGGCGATGGAAATTTCTGCTTCCTGCTTAATATGATTATTAAGCATGTCCATAAAATTCATCTGATACAACTGGTCGCCGGAAAGGATTAAGATATAATCACTTTCAAAAGGGCCCAGATGCCGAAGACATTGCCTCACGGCATCAGCTGTTCCCTGGTACCAGGTAGGGTTATCAGGTGTTTGCTCTGCTGCGAGAATATCCACAAACGCCGAACTGAATGCACTGAAGTGATATGTGTTTTTAATATGCCTGTTCAGGGAGGCTGAATTAAATTGTGTGAGCACAAACATTCGGTCAATACCTGAATTCAAACAATTTGAAATCGGAATATCAACCAGTCTGTATTTACCCGCAATGGGTACTGCTGGTTTGGACCTGCTCGCAGTTAATGGATATAACCGGGTGCCGGCACCTCCTCCTAAAATAACAGCTAATACTTTTTTTGACATAAAGTCTGATTTATTAAATTCGATTAAATCGAAGCATAAAGATCTAAATATTGTTGCATACTGGTTTCCCAGCTAAAATCCAGGCGCATCATCCTTCTTCTTAATTCTTCCATCAAGAGAGGTTCCTGATATAGTTGTACGGCACGCCAAATCGCGTGTGTGATGTCTCCTACGATTGGATTGATAAACCGAACGCCATACCCTTCAGGATCACCAAAATCTTTCACAGTATCTTTTAAGCCACCTGTTGCCCTTACGATCGGTACGGTTCCATACCTCATCGCGTACATCTGATTTAAACCGCAGGGTTCAACCCTTGATGGCATCATGATGAAATCTGCACCCGCATAAATAATGTGACTGAGCGCTTCATCATAGCCTATAAATATACTAAAATCGCCCTCACTTAAAACACTCACTCTTTCAAGGCCGTCCTGAATATAAGGTGCACCACTTCCCAACACCAGAAAATTCATTTTCCGACCTATATAATAAAATGAATCTCCGATAGCCTGCGGTAAAAGATCAGCACCTTTTTCACCAACCAGCCTACCAATAAAAGAAATTAATGGTTTGTTTATATCCAGTCCGAATCTTTCACAAAGTATTTCCTTGTTTTTGGTTTTACCCGCTGTATTAGATTTTACATTAAAATGATGTTCCAGATAGCTATCCGTTTCAGGATCCCAAACCTTGGTATCAATACCATTCAGTATTCCAGAACATTTACCTTTCTCATATTCAAACAGCGCCTCCAGACCATTTGCCTGCCAACGTAGTTCTTCCATATAACTCTGACTCACTGTTGTTACTTTCCAGGCGCAACGAATGCCACAGGCGAGAGAATTAATCGATTTGTTCCATTCAAGTAAACCCGATTTCCAGGTATCCCAGGCGGGTATGTAATTACTTTTCTCCCAGCTCAGCCAGCCCTGGTATTCGGCATTATGAATGGTAAGTATAGTTGGTAACTCGCGCAGATTCTGATACCGGTAACAATGTTTGAACATAAACGGAATGAGAGCAGCCTGATGATCATGCACATGTACAATATCAGGACGATGTTTCCATGACGCGAGCCAGTCAACAACTGCAATTTGAAATGCAATAAATCTCTCCAGGTCATCATCATATCCATAGATTTTATCGCGATCAAGAAGTCCGTTAATATCTAGTAGATATAAATCGAATCCGAGTTTATTATTTCTTTCCTTTATAACAGTATAAATAAACCACCAGTTTCCCAAATTGGTATACCCTTTATGAACAACATCAAATTCATTATTGTACAAAAATTTTGTTTTGTACATCGGCATAACCACTTTGGCAATATGTCCGGCTACAGTCTGGTATTTGGGCAGGGCGCCCACTACATCTCCCAGCCCTCCGGCTTTTGCAACCGGATAACATTCTGCTGAAACATGTAAAATCTCCATGAAACCAAGTTGTAAGTGAGAGCGACTTTCAGAATTGAGATCAATTTAAGAAGGATTCAGGGATTCTAATGCTATATGAAAAAATTTTTCATCAAGCTAAAACTTAACTACTTTCAACACTCATTTAAATGCTTGCTAGCTTATGAGCCAAAACACCAAATGGTCGCAATTCGGAGTCCTTATCAGTGTATTCTTTTTCTGGGGATTCGTCGCTGCCAGCAATGATATTCTGATTCCCGTATTCAAAGAAAAACTTCATTTACAACAGTGGCAGTCTCAAATGATTACTTTTGCTTTTTATGTTGCTTACACTGTCGGCTCTATAATATATTTTTTTATATCAAAAGCAAATGGTGGCGATATACTTAATCGCATAGGATATAAAAATGGAATTGCGCTGGGTTTAATCATTTCCGCTTTCGGTACATTGTTATTTTATCCGGCAGCACAAACGGCTTCCTTCACTTTAATGATCACCGGTTTATTTATTGTGGGACTTGGATTTTCGTTACAACAAACAGCAGCGAATCCACTGGCTATTATAATGGGTGATCCTAAAACCGGATCACAAAGATTAAGCCTGGCAGGTGGAGTAAACAATTTCGGTACTACCATTGGCCCTCTGCTGGTAAGTTTTGCAATATTTGGAACTGTTGCGATTGGAACCAAAGGCGTCGCAAGTATTGAAAGCATAAAAACTCCTTATCTGATTCTTGGAATTGCATTTTTAATTGTGGCGGCTGTTTTTAAATTTTCATCCCTGCCCAATAAAATAGATCTCGATGCCGTAGCAGCGGATGAAGCAGCAGCTGGTGGAGGAAAAGTAGTTGACAGAGGAAGTCCTTTAAAATATGGTCAGCTTGCCCTTGGTATGCTCGGAATCTTCGTTTATGTTGGTGTGGAAGTGAGCACTGCAAGCAATTTGCCTGAGTTTATGAAAGAACATGTTGCTACCGCAGACGGACTTCCATTTCCGACTGAAAATATTGCCCCATTTGTTTCTTTATACTGGGCAAGTCTTATGATTGGAAGATGGACAAGTTCTGTCGGTGCTTTTGGAGTAGGTGCCAGTGCAAGAAAAATTCTAAATTTCGTGATGCCTTATCTGGCATTTGGCGTTTTTCTGTTGGTAAACAAAATTGCCAAGCATGACATTACTCCTTTTTACATTTATGTTTTCGTAATAATAGCCATGATCATTGGTACGTTGTTGAGCCGGGGTAACCCTGCGAGACAATTATTGATATTTTCAGGAATGGCCATTGTGGCACTTTTCATTGGAATGCTATCTCACGGGATGACCAGTGTTTTTGCATTTATTAGCGTGGGTCTTTTTTGCTCTACGCTCTGGCCATGCATATTCACACTTTCCATTGCGGGTTTGGGGAAACACACAAATGAAGGTGCAAGTTTTCTAATCATGATGATTTTTGGCGGCGGTATAATCAGCCTCCTGCAGGGTTGGCTTGCAGGTAATAATTATCTGGGTATTCAGTGGTCATACCTGGTAGGTGTTGCCTGTTTCACATATCTCGCCTTTTATGCCGTGAAAGTAAAAGCAATGCTGATCAAACAGGGGATAGATTTTGATGCATTGCAACAGGCAGGCGGACATTAATTATAAATATTTAGTTGATCATTTATGTCAAAAGCTACTTCTACTCCTACCTCACTGGAAGCACTTGCCGTGGGAATTGATATCGGTGGTACGGGTACCAAGTATGGAATTGTCGATCGTGTCGGTAACGTGTTACTTACAGGAAATCTGTCCACAAAAAAACATAAAAAGGTTGAAACCTTTATTGACGAGTTACACGAGAAACTTTCTTCGCTGATACAAAACGTTGGTGGTACAGGCCGGATTCGTGGCATTGGAGTAGGTGCACCGAATGGTAATTTCTATACTGGGACCGTAGAATACGCACCTAACCTGCCATGGAAAGGAATTCTTCCACTGGCGCAAATGATTCAGGATAAATTCCAGATACAAACCAATCTTACCAACGACGCGAATGCAGCTGCCATCGGGGAAATGATGTACGGTGCGGCACAGGGTATGAAAGATTTTATCATGATCACTCTCGGAACCGGAGTAGGCAGCGGTATAGTAGCCAACGGTCATCTCATTCTTGGTCATGATGGTTTTGCAGGTGAGCTCGGACATACCATCATAATACCAGAGGGCAGGTATCACGAAGGAACGGGTAAAAAAGGATCTCTCGAAAGTTATGCCTCAGCTACGGGTGTCATGTTAACAGCAAAGGAAGTGTTGGCGAATTCGAAAGAAGACAGTCTGCTGCGAAAAGTTCCTCTGGACGAAATTGATTCCAGAAAAGTATACGACGCGGCGGTACAGGGAGATAAAATTGCTAAAGAAATTTTCGAATATACCGGCAAGATTCTTGGCACTGCGCTTGCAAATTTTGTAATGTTCTCCAGTCCCGAGGCCATCATTTTGTTTGGTGGTCTAACAAAAGCGGGTGACTTCATTCTAAAACCTACCAGGGAGCATATGGAAGCGAACCTGATACAGGTCTTTCAAAACAAAGTTAAAATTTTAGTGAGTCATTTGCGGGAATCAGACGCAGCCATTCTAGGTGCAAGTGCTTTGGTCTGGGATATGGCTTAGAAAGCTTAAGGCATAAAGCTTAAGGCTGTGTTGCTGATCATTAAACTCCCCTTTGTATTTAATTTATTGCGAATTTAAGGACGATTTGAATTCCGGCTTTAAGCTTCGAGCTCCAAGCTTAGGCTTTGCTGGCATGACTTTTTTATGTGAATAAGTAACCAGAAATCTGGTCTTATTAACAAAAATCATACATTATGAAAAGGATTATAATTGCCGTGTTGTGCATGCTCTATTTTGCAGCCTGTGCACCAGCTCACCAGGGACAGCCGCCAACACCACCAGTACCTCCGGGAGCACCAGCACCGCCACCACATCCATAATTGGATCTGCCAGGTGAATGAAAGGGCTGATGCAAATTGAAATTGAGAAAACTTCTTATACGGTTTATGTTCTCGTTCTATATTGCTTCTATATTGGTTTGAGTATCTTTTTGAACTTCTTGCCAGGTTTGGCCGGAACGCTGAAAGGAATATCGAACGAATATGGAAGTAATATAGAACGAAACATGCCCGGAGACGTAAAAAGACGTAAGAAAACGTAAGAAGACGTAAGATGAGGGTTTAATAGATCGGGATTCAGAGTGAATGAGGGGATACATTAAATACCGCAAAGAGCTTAAACAATCTAAGAATATTTTTTGGAAATCGGGATAACCCCGCGTCTAATTTTTAGTTCATTACGTTTATCGTTTTTTCCTCAATCCATTTATTTCGTCCATATCCTTTTACCACATGTTTTTCGCTATGATAGGACGAACGCACTAACGGCCCACTCTCTACGTAATCAAGACCAAGTTCATAACCAATCTCTCTGAATTCTGCGAATTCATCGGGATGAACAAAACGTTCCACCGGCAAATGTTTTTTAGTCGGTTGAAGGTACTGGCCTATTGTTATCACGTCTACACCACTGTTTGCCAGATCTTTTATTGTCTGAATTACTTCTTCTTTCTTCTCACCCAATCCAAGCATGATGCCACTCTTGGTGCGCATGCCGCCTTTTTTCAAAATTTGTAAAGTTTGCATACTTCTCCAATAGCGGGCCTGTATTCGAACCTGTTTGGTAAGCCGTTCTACCGTCTCGATATTATGGGATACAACTTCCGGTGACACTTCAATTATTCGTTGAATGTTCTCCTCTTCCCCTTTAAAATCGGGAATGAGTGTTTCCAGCGTTGTATCTGGATTTAACGATTTGACTGCCCGAATTGTATTTTGCCATATTATACTTCCACCATCTTTAATCTCGTCTCTGTCCACCGAAGTAATCACCGCATGTTTGACCTTCATGAGGAATATGGCTTCGGCCACGCGCTGAGGTTCATCCCAATCTACCGGCAGAGGTCTGCCTGTGGCTACTGCACAGAATCCGCAACTTCGGGTGCATATATTTCCAAGTATCATAAAAGTGGCTGTACCGGCACCCCAGCATTCACCCATATTGGGACAGTTACCACTTTCACAAATAGTATGAAGTTTATGCTGGTCAACCAGGTTTCTCACCTGCTTGAAATTCTCACCAATAGGAAGTTTAACCCGAAGCCAGCTGGGTTTCTTGATTCTGTTTTCTGCAATATCTGTGGAAGAAATAACGGGAAGTTCCTGCATAGCTTTACGATTATGCAAAATTAATCACTTTCGTTTGCCAAACATAATACTAATATATGCGTTGAAAAACAAGTGTTTAGGCTGTACATATGCCATCAGCGGCATTTCCTGCACATAATATTCAGCAGTGACTCCGGTTTCGAAAGCGGTAATGTTTTGATTAAAACGGCCATAGTCAAATCTCATGGCAAGCTTTGCATTTAATCCCGGTGTAAACTTTAAATGGTTCCATCCCCCGCTCAAACCCTTGGTATCATAAACGATATAAGCACTATCAAATATGGTTGGATACGTGCTGGTAAGAACATTTGGATTTTGAGTGGTTGGCTGCAGATCCATTACATATTGTTTAAGCATGCCGAGTGAAAGTCCTGCACTATATAAATATGTCACAGCAACTCCGTTTTTATTGCCCTTGCCACCCAGTAAAAACTGTTGACCGTAAGACGCTTTTAATTCATAGAAATTATTTAATCGTCCAACAGAAACATAATTGTATGTATATCCATCCGTAGAAACAGCTTCTTTGTGGTCTTTGGGATCTTTGATTTCATTGAACTCAAATGTGAGCGTGCGGGATTTTCTGTTCGTAAGAAACTTTCCCCTTTCATAAAAAAGACCATATCCGTTGGTTGCCAGTTTTAACCCAAAAACTCCATAGTGATTAAAAATGATTTCTCCTTCTTCATCCATTTTCATCATTTGATTGATCCGTTGTTGCTTAGCGGCATTCTTTTCGTTACTATAATTATAATCAGATGAACCAGGCTGTTGGGCTAAAACGGGTAAGGAAAGAATAACAATGGGAATGAAAAACAAAAAGTTTTTTAACGGCATGATTAAAATTACTGTGTAAATTTATGAAAAAATTTATGACCTCCACAGTTATTTACGAGGGAGAACTGAGAACGGTTGCTCAACACTTAGCTTCCGGTACAGTTATTGAAACCGATGCACCTACTGACAATCAGGGAAAAGGAGAAAGGTTTTCACCAAGTGATCTGGTGGCTACTGCTCTGGGCTCTTGCATGTTGACCATTATGGGTATGAAAGCAAGGGATTTGAATATAGACCTGAAGGGTACTCGCATTGAAATCCAAAAAACAATGAAACCTGAACCAAGGCGTATTTCAGGGATCTCATTAACATTTCATTTACCAGAACAATTACAGCTATCAGAAAAAAATAAACTGATTCTTCAAAGAGCTGCAGATACCTGTCCGGTGATGTATAGTATAAATCCCGATATCGACGTCCAGGTAAATTATAACTGGCCAAAAGTTGTTGAAAGTGTTGGCTAGAAATTGCTCATTATTTCCTGCGGGAACAATAATTGTTTTCCAATTTCGCATTCCAGACATTTACGCTGGTCACAAAATTGTTTTTTCAATTCAATAAGTGCCTGCGAACCAGCAGCCTTTTTAACTGAAACACCAATTCTCTTCCAGCCTTCCAGCAATTGATTATTCTCAGCTGGCATTTCTTCCAACCAGTCCAGCGATTTCTTCAAAATAAATTTGTCGGGTACGAGTTTTCCATACGTATAAAGTAGCGGAATAATACTGTTAATAATAATATTATTACACTTATCCGTTCCAAGTATTTTTTCACGAAAGGGTGTCCGTTTTTCAAACATATAGTGATTGTGCCAGTAGTCATTTGCTTTGACCATCAACTTTTTTTTCAACAAAAACAATGAATCACAATTCAATATCCAGGCAAAGAGGGTCGAATTTTCTGATGAAAGAGACGCGAGTTGGGAAAGACGAACAAAAGGAAAATTCTCGGGTCGCATTCTCAGTAAATGAACTGATTCATAAATATTTTTTAGTTTGTATTTCTTTTTAAGAAAAAGAAATTCTTTCTTTAACATAAGTGGATAAGGTTCATGATATTCTCCTCCCAGCAAATTTGCCTGACCAAGGAATAATGCTTCGAGCTGAATAAATTGTTGCCTGTGTTTTGCAATTAATGTAAAGGGAATACTTCGGGCCATTGCTTCAAATGATGCAGAATTCACCGGGCCGCCAAAATTTGATGCAATCATCCACCATAATTGTTCCTCCCAGTGATATTGATTTTTACTCAATGAATCCTGAATGATTTGCATTTTTCTATTCAACCTTAATACTAATAATCGGGAAGCCCAGATTTCCCATTTTTTTGTTTCTGTTTTTGAGGCAGACAATTCGCAAGGAATGAAAACCGGCTTCGACATCCAGTTTTCATAGGTTTGCAACATTAATCCCGGAATCCGGTCGCAAAGTTCAAGTTGGGGAATGTCTCTTTTGATGTGAAGACTGTCTTTCTTCCAAACTACATGAAGAACAACATTACGGTAGTTTTCGTCGTCCGAATGATTATGTTTGGTCCACCCCGAGGAAAATAAATGCAGCTCTACACTACCTACCCATAGATTTTCATTGATTCTTATTCGCGCATTTACAAAATCTGGTCCCTGATGTATATTCTCTTCGCCTGGAAATTCGATGAATACAGATTCTCCTGTTATTAATTCAAGTCCCTGCTGATTAAAGTATCTGTGTTTCCATATAAACTGTAATATCTTTTCAGTCATTCGGCAGTATTGACGAGATTAAAAATAATTAAAGTGCCGGCCGAGGAAAAGGCGAAAGAAACAGTGCTTCAGGAGAAAAAGACCCCAAGAAAGTGTGGAAGTATGGAAGTGTGGAAGTGTAGTTAATAGTTGTGGTTGCATAGAACTACCACACTCGCACACTGCCACACTCAAATAAAGTTCTTGAGTTCATGTAACACCCTGCTAACAGGCAAACCCATCACATTATAGAAATCGCCTTCAATAGAATGAATGCCAACAACGCCGATCCATTCCTGGATAGCATAAGCTCCCGCTTTATCATAAGGCGAATAGGTATCTACGTAATGTTCTATTTCGCGTGTTGAGATTGGATGGAAACGGACCTTTGTGACTTCTGAAAAAAGAATTTCTTTTTTTGAATCGGTCAGTGCAACGCCGGTAATTACTTCATGAATGCATCCTGACAATAATGACAACATTCTAATGGCGTCTGACCGGTCTGTTGGTTTTCCCAGCAATTCCTGATCCATAACAACGACGGTGTCCGCGGCAAGTATTATTTTCCCCGGCCCTATACGTCTTCTGACGATGGCAGCTTTCTGGCTGGCTAAAAAAACAGGAATCTCCGAAACCAAAATATCCTCCGGCACCAATTCGTCGGAATCGCTTGGTTCCTGATCAAAAGGAATTTCTGCCCATTCCAATAATTGTTTTCTCCTTGGGGAAGCTGATGCGAGAATTATCCGATCCATGAAGTGTAATATTTTAAAAAAATCATGGAAAGAATTCCCATCATCATAATTGATTTGATCAGATTGCTAAGTTTATGAAATTGTGCAGTCTTCGTGGCTACCGATAATTTTTTCAGCACCCGGAATATAGGATATATTACCCCTAAACAAGTGAAAATAATTGTTAACCACCATCTGTACTGTAATACGTAAAACTGAATACATATCAGTGCAGCGACCAAAATAGTCAGCCAGGTATAACAGAATAATTTTGCAGCATTCAGTCCCCATACCAGCGGCATCGTACGACGTTCATAACGGGCATCGCCTTCCATGTCTTCCATGTCTTTGATTACTTCGCGTACAATAGAAATAATAAATGCAAATGAGGAATAGACCACCGCGAATTTATAGACACGTGAGAGAGCGCCGTGAAATTCAGGACTAACAAACCGGTGAATACGGAATTCACAAAGGTAAAGCACCCCGATAACCCAGGCTGTAAGCAGTGAAATTAATATGTTGCCAATTAATAATTTTTTTTTGAGGCTGGTACTATAAAACCAAAGCAGTAACACACAAAACAAATTAGAAGGACCTATAAAAATATTTCTGAGTTTCCAGGAAAGATAAAAACCGATAGCAATACCAAAACCGGAAAGTAACCAGTGCCATATAATGGCCCATCTTCTTTTTATTATCTTTTCCACCACCACTTTACCAGGCTTGTTCACCATGTCGATTTGCAAATCAAAATAATCATTGATTATATAACCGGCAGCTGCAATCAATACCGATGAAAGACTCAATAAAATAAAATCATCAACCTTTAATATATTTTCAAGAACCGGATGGCCCAGATAAAAACTTGGAATTAATATGCAGAAATAAAACAGTGATTGGGTGAGGGAAATGAATATCAGATTTGGCCATCGCACTAATCGGAAAAAGGCTGTAAAGGCATTGGTCTTCATAAAATAATTTTGCCTAATGCGAAGGAATGCCGTGATCGAGGTCCCAATTTCCATGCAAACGGAGTAATTTCTCAATAACATCACGCACACAGCCGCTTCCGCCTATATAGGGGGATATATATCGGGCAAGCTGCAAAATTTCAGGGGCTGCATTAGCCGGAGCACATGTCATACCCGCTTTCTGCATCGGGCTGTAGTCAGGTATATCGTCCCCCATATACAATGTCTCAGACCAGGTCAAATTATTTCTCTCTAAATATTCTTCCAATATTTTGGTCTTGTCATTTACATTGAGAAAAACATTTGTGATTCCCAGTTTTTGCAATCGTATAGATGCGCCTAGCCCATTACCACCTGAAACGACTACAATATTATATTTTTTCTTAATCGCCAATTGCAAAGCATATCCATCTTTCACACTCATTTTACGCACCTGTTCGCCTGTATCAAAAACCAATATTCCTCCGTCTGTCAATACCCCGTCAATATCAAATACCAGTGTTGTTATGGGTTTAAAAGAGTTGAGAAGATTCATGAATTGATTTTTGAAAGCCTAAGGCCTAAAGCTAAACGCTTAAAGCGTAAAGCCCAAAGCAATTTCACAGGTTGATATGATAGTTTTGAATTTCTCTTGTAAATTTTTCATAAAATTCCAAAAGAGTTGGATAAGACAATAATAATTGCCGATGTTTTTCCAATGTAACGATATCATTTCGAATCGCCGGACCCGTTTGAAGACGACTGGGTGATTCGGTGCGCAGACGGACTACTGTTTCTTCCATCAGTGGTTGTAATTCTGTAAATGATATATTTTCTTTTTCGCAAAATGATTCAGCCAATGTAAACAGATGATTCGTGAAATTATTCACCAGGGTTGCTGCCAGATGATATTTCAAACGGGTAATATCGTCTGCTTCCAGTACGGTTTCAGCAATAGAGCTGGCAAATTCATGTATCAGTTTTTTTGAATCTTCATTATTACCATCCACAAGTATAGTTAACTGAGGAAGGTTTTCTATTTCTTTACGCAGACTTTGAAGTGGATACAAAACGCCATACAATATATTTTGACCTGATATTTCCTCCATTGGAATGGCTCCCGACGTATGAACTATCGGACCTTTCAACCCGCCAATTTCCTGTATAAAAGATTTAATCGCGTCATCTTTAAGCGCTACAATCAGCAGATCAGCATTTTTTTCAATGGAATTGATACTCGAGGTGGAACTTGCAGAAAGCCTGACAGCCAACTGATTTGCATGTTCTTCATTCCGGCTGAAGACCTGAACAATACGATGACCAACTTCCAGTGCTTTGCGCCCAAGCACGGTCGCCGTATTTCCGGAGCCAATAAGTACAATATCCATGAGAGGAAATTCTGGGAATGCAGATTCGTGAAGATCAGGATTTCTTTTTCTGTGATTTAGGGGCCCAGATAGCAAGCATTCTTTTACCTTCCATTTTTGGCATTCCTTCCAATACACCCACTTCATTTAATCTTTCAGCAAATTTCAGCAGGAGCAGTTCTCCCCTTTCGCGAAACTGGATTGCACGGCCTTTAAATTGAACATATGCTTTTACTTTGTCGCCGTCTTTCAGAAATTTCTCAGCGTGTTTCGCTTTAAAATCGAAATCGTGATCGTCAGTATTCGGAGTAAAACGGATTTCTTTTACTTCGGAAGCCTTGCTTTTGGCTTTCATTTCCTTTTCCTTCCGCTTCTTTTCGTATAGGAATTTATTATAGTCTATAATTTTGCAAACAGGGGGATCAGCATTCGGAGAAATTTCGACCAGGTCCAGAGCCTGTTCCTGAGCCATCTTGATGGCTTCAGCAATCGGGTAAACACCCACTGTTACATTGTCTCCAACCAAACGTACATTGGGTACGCGAATCATGTTGTTGGTACGGTGTTCCTGCTGTTGTTCTTTACGGAATCTTGGATTAAAATTACCTCTTGGAGGTCTCGGTGGAAATGCCATTTATTGTTTTTAGATGAACGATATAAAAGATCCCTGTTTAATTTTTTTAGGATCTTTGTTTGATTTCTGTTTTTATGTCTCTTATGAATATTTCTATTTCCTGTGTTCCCAGATCTCCCTTACCCTGACGTCGGACCGATATTTTATTTTCGGTCATTTCTTTCTCGCCGATGATCAGCATATAAGGTACCCTTGCCAGTTCAGTGTCTCGTATCTTCTTCCCGATTTTTTCACTTCGGTCATCGATACTTGCACGAATATCTGCATTTTTAAGGGATTCTAAAACAGTTTGTGCGTAGTCAAGATACTTATCGCTGATAGGCAGCAATTTAACCTGTTCCGGCGCCAGCCACAATGGTAATTTACCAGCGTAATGTTCCAGCAAAAAACCTATGAAACGTTCGTGCGTACCCAATGGTGCCCTATGGATAATAAGTGGAGTTTCAGGCTGATTTTCACGGTTGGTATATTCCAGTTTAAACCTTTTACCCTGGGCAAAATCGACCTGATTGGTAGCCAGCGTAAACTCTCTGCCAATGGCGCTCCATATTTGTACATCAATCTTCGGTCCGTAAAAAGCTCCTTCTCCGGTAACCTCTACAAAGGGAATATTTGATTCCACCAACACTTTTCGAACCATTGCTTCTGTTTCCAGCCATAACTCCGGTTCATTTATATATTTTTTACCCAGTTCTGCAGGATCATGCAGACTAAATCGCATCACATATTTGTCAATACCAAATATTTTAAAATACTTGAGATACATTTCATTTACGGCCAGAAACTCTTTGGCAAAATCTGCTTTACTGCAATAAATATGGGCGTCGTTCATGTGAAGGCAGCGTACCCGCATAAGTCCGAATAGCTCGCCACTCTGTTCATAACGATAGCAGGTTCCATATTCAGCCAGCCTGAGAGGAAGATCTTTGTAACTTTTGGGCTCCGCAGCATATATTTTGTGATGATGCGGACAATTCATCGATTTCAGGTAATATTTTGTTCCATCGAGTTCCATGGGCGGATACATGCTTTCCTGATAATAAGGTAGGTGCCCGCTGGTCAGGTATAAGTTTTCTTTGGCAATATGAGGGGTAACCACACGCTTGTACCCTGCTGCATATTCGGTTTCTTTTGCCAGTTTTTCCAGCTCTTCAATAATGACGGTGCCATTTGGCAACCAAAGGACAAGGCCCTGACCTACATCGTCGTCCATCGTATAGATGCCCATTTCTTTGCCAAGTTTGCGATGATCACGCTTTTTGGCTTCTTCAAGCATCAGTAAATATTCGTCCAGTTCTTTCTTTGAAGGAAAACTAACTCCGTAAATACGGGTGAGTTGTTTGTTTTTTTCATCGCCCTTCCAATATGCACCGGCAATATTTGTGAGCTTGAGTGCTCTTATAAAACCAGTGTCTGGGATATGGGGTCCGCGACAGAGATCCGTAAATCCGCCCTGTGTATAAAAACTGATTTCTCCGTCATTTAAATTTTTGAGTAAATCGAGTTTATATTCATCCCCCTTTTCTTCAAAAAAACGAATTGCTTCTGCTTTCGGCACATTTTTCCGGACATAGGGATTTTGCCTGGCAGCCAGTTCCGTCATTTTTGCTTCCAATTTTCGAAGGTCATCCTCAGTGATATGCCTGCCCCCAAGGTCCATGTCATAATAAAACCCGTTCTCGACAGCCGGGCCCACCCAGAATTTCACTCCAGGGAATATAGATTCCACTGCTTCAGCCATCAGATGAGCGGTGGAATGCCAGAACGTAGATTTGCCATCTTCGTCGTTCCAGGTAAGGAGTTTCAGCGATGAGTCCTTAACCAATGGACGAGTGGCGTCCCAAACTTCTCCGTTCACGTTTGCTGCAATTACTTTTCTTGCCAGTCCTTCGCTAATTGACTTTGCTATTTCCAGGGAGTTGATTCCTTCCGGATATTCCCGGACAGCGCCATCAGGTAATGTGATATTAATCATGCAATGGTCTATTCCTTTGAGGGTTGCAAAATTAACAAACTCTTGCCAGATTTTGCTTTGGATAAATTCATCTGGAAATTTTTTTATCTAATTTGCCATTGATGAAAAACTGTATCCGACACTTTTTTCTATTTTTATTAGCGAATGTTCTTATGATGCACCTGCTTCATGCGCAGGATCTTACCGGCATCTGGCGTGGTCATTTCCGCTCGAACGATATCACCGAACGTGTAACCGGCAGTTATGACGACAGATATAAAATGGAAGTGCAGATTGCACAGACCCGCAACAAATTTCAAGCAGTTACCTATTCTTATAAAAGCCAGGAATTTTATGGCAAAGCAAATGCCTCCGGCACACTAAATTTTCAAACTAAAAAAGTGTTGCTGAAAGAAGGAAAACTTCTGGAGGTCCGGTTAGCATCAGGTTCTGTTTGTATTATGACATGTCTGCTGCAATATTCAAAACTGGGAAATGATGAATATCTGCAGGGAACCTATTTCAGCACAAACGTTAACGATTCGACGGCCGATTGTGGGAAAGGAAGTATTTTTCTGCACCGGGTTGCCGAGACAGATTTTTACAAAGAACCATTTCTGGAAAAAAAAGAAAAGGAATTGCTGGCGCGTAAAAAGAATACCGGCACCAATAAAAATCCTTCTGTTGCAGCAAATCATGCACCCGCATCCCAAAGTACCACCGTGAAAAAAACGCCTTCTAAGGATACAAAACTGCCTCCGAAAAATACGACATCAGTAACGAAGAGTGCAGCGCCTGTTGCTTCCAGACGTCATGAAACAGAACCCGTTCAAAGTTCTCATTTGAGTGATAGTACTGTAAAAATTTACCAACCACAGATACCTATTCCGATACCGTCTGTACTTCAGACAAGGACCAATGAGTTACTCAAAACCATGTCAGTAAATCATTCCGATATTGAACTTCGGATTTATGATGACGGTGCCATTGATAACGATACAGTATCTGTCTACTACGACAATAAAATTATTGTTTCTAAGGCCAGAATATCCGATCAGCCCATAATCGTACATATTTCGGTGGATCCTTCAGATCATCCACACCAGTTGGTGATGGTCGCAGAAAACCTTGGAGATATTCCACCCAACACTTCCTTGTTAGTCATTAGTGATGGAGAAAAAAGATATGAGGAAAGAATCGTTTCTAACGAACAAAAGAATGTGGTGATCAATTTCGTTTACAAAAAAATAGAATAGCAAGTATGGGAGTATGCAAAGTATGGGAATATGAAAGTTCAAATTAATTAGAACTCAAACAAATAGCTGGCACTCCCATACTCCCATACTTTGCATACTCCCACACTTGCCTATGGTTTTCTTGGAATTTTTTCATCGCGTTGTGCAGCGTCGTAAACAAATGCAGCGATAATTGTCGCTGCTTGTTTCATATCATCGGCGCTGAGGTGATCGTAGCTGTCCATATTGCTGTGATGAGTTCTGGAACCATATTCCATCGGATCCTGAATAAACTGAAATGCTGCCAAACCAACTGCATCAAATGAAAGATGATCCGTTCCTCCGGTATTTTGTAAAGTGAGCGTTGAAGCACCCAGATCATTGAATGGCCTGAACCATTGTTCGAAAATTGGTTTAGCGGCTGCATTCCCCTGAAGATAAATACCACGGACTTTCCCCGTACCATTATCCAGATTAAAGTAAACGGAGAGTTTGTCTCCCTCAGCATTGAATTTTTTTGTAGCAGTATCAGTAAAGTGATTTTTTACATAGTTTCTGGATCCATGAAGCCCGGTTTCTTCACCTCCCCATAGTGCAATTCGTATTGTTCTGCGTGGTTTTGCACCCACTGCTTTGAGAATGCGAACCACTTCCATCATAACTGCAGAACCCGCTGCGTTGTCCGTTGCGCCAGTCGATCCCTGCCATGAATCCAGGTGGCCTCCCAGCATTACTAATTGGTCTTTGAGTTTATTGTCGGTTCCCGGTATTTCAGCGACTACATTATAACCCTGCTGATCATCAGGAAAAATTTTAGCACTCAGTTCCAAATCAAGGGATACGGGAATCTGATGCTCTAATAATCTTTGAATAGTCATGAAATGTTCGTAGGCAACTGAAATATCATTGAGTCCGGCAACCATATCCGAATTATAAGGAATTCCATTCTGTACGAAAACTGTTCCGTCAGAGTTTCGCGTACTTGAAGTCAGGATTCCAAGAGCTCCTTCCTGTTCCGCCATATTCTTAGTTAATGTCAGTAAACGGGCAGCCGCCGCGAATGAGGCAAATTGATTGTTTCGGGAAACGGGAGCTTTCGGATCGAAAGCGGCCATTTTGACCAGATCAGAATCCGTATATCTGGTGCCATCAGGTTTAAAACCCAGCATGAGTGTATCGTTTCTCTTAAGTAGTAAAATTTTATCTTTCAATTTGCCCTGATAGGCAGAAAGACCTGAAGAATCTTTAACATCAATTAACACAACCTGAGCATGTGTTAAACCATTGGTCCCCTTCGAAAATGTTTTGGGAAATCCTATCAACGGCTCATAATAAGGAGAAGTCATCGCCAGATAATATTTCTCCAGTTCCCAGCCTTTACCCCATTTGCCCCAGGCCTCCAGTTTTGCATTCGTCAATCCCCAGGACCCAAGTTCTGTTTTAGCCCAATTGGCTGCTTTGAAATATCCGGGTGATTGCATGAGTCGCGGGCCATTCGCATCCGTCAGGTTAAACACAATTTCCATTACCTGAGAGTGATTGAGTCCCTCTTCCCTGATTTTTGCCATCATGGACATATCCACATTTTCATTTTGTGCGAATACACCAGCGGCAATAAATAATAGCGGTATTAGAATTCTTTTTCTCATGTGTTGTTTATTTATATAACGAATGTATTATCCGTGCTTCTTTCTGAAGTCAAATATTATATAAGCGGAAAGCTAAAAATAAAAAATATAGTATTTTGTATTATTCGCCTGGAGTTCCTGAAAAATGCAAGCTATCCTTGAGCTCGCCACATTCCCCATTGGATTTATTATCGGAGCGATTATTATTTTTGTAGGGATTTACTATTTCGTTAGACGCACTCAGCCAGTCTCCTGCGGTAGAGTCGGAAAAAGCTGTGGGACAACTCATATGATATATAACACTTCCGTCATATCTAACCACTCTTATCAGGGAATATAAATCAGCCGTTATCATATTGAATTCCCTTCTCTTTAATTCCATGGTTTTTTCCCCTGTCATCCCAAAAATTTCACCGGGAATTGATTGAGCCAGGCTCTCAGCAGTCTGAACTATCGAAGTATCGGCTTTAAACTGGTCAAAGCGTATACTATCGATAGAAGTCTTTAATTTCATGGCTGCCGTATTAACCGCGGAGCTGTCATTTTTTGCCAATACATCGGTTAAATTAAAATAGCCCTTCAGGACTTCCTCAAAAGAGCGGTTAAATGCGGAAGTTTTGGAACTGATTGCAAGAGGTTGGTCTCTGTCTTCAGGTTTTGCATTTGCGGAACTGCTCTTATGAAGTACCAGATAGGTAATACCGAGGGCCAGAGCTAAAACAATAATCAACAGGACGGCCTTCCTCATAATAGAATTTAATCAAAGATAATTCTAAATGCATTTGCTTTATTTTTGCGCGTTTGAAATAATCACGTTTATTATATGCTGGCAGGTTTTCAGAATTTGACTTTTGAGTTCGGAGCACGTGTGATACTGGAAGATGCCACCTGGCATATTCAACCCGGAGAACATATAGGATTAATTGGATACAATGGAACCGGTAAATCGACTCTCCTGAAATTATTGGCCGGGGAATACACTCCAACAGGCGGCACGGTTGAACGCAGCAGAAATACCAGCATCGGATATCTTCATCAGGACCTGCTCAGTTTTGATACGAATGACAGTATCTTAAAAGTCGCCATGGGTGCTTTTGACAAAGTTCTGAAATTGGAACAAGAATTGGAAGACCTGGTTCATGAAATGGAAAGGGAGGAAAAAGCAGGCAGACCTCAATCAGAACAATTATTAACTACATATACCGACAAACTCCATGAAATGGATCTGTTGGATGGATATAATATTCACCACAAAACAGAAGAGGTATTACAAGGACTTGGTTTTGCAAATGCACATCTGAACAGGCCATATCGCGAGTTCAGCGGCGGCTGGCGGATGCGGGTGCTTCTGGCAAAAATGATTCTTCAAAAACCGGATCTGCTTCTGCTTGATGAGCCAACCAATCACCTGGATCTTCCATCTATTGAGTGGCTTGAAAAATATTTAAAGAATTACGAGGGGTCGGTGGTTATTGTGAGTCATGACAAATTTTTCCTGGACAGAATGGTTGATAAAATTGTCGAACTCTATCAGCAGGATCTTCATTTCTATAGTGGAAACTATTCATTTTATGAAAGAGAAAAAGAAATGCGGATTACTATTCAGCAAAAGGCCTACGAAAACCAGAAAGACTATATCAAACAACAGGAAAGATTTATAGAACGTTTCAAGGCTAAAGCCAGTAAGGCAGCTGCCGCTCAATCGGCCATGAAACGACTGGATAAGATAGACCGCCTGGAGAATGTCGAAATGGAAAGGCCCGATATGCGTATTCAATTCAGAATAGACAGACCTCCGGGCAAAGTTCTAGTGCATTTAAAGGATATCAGTAAAAGTTTCGGAGACAACCATATTATTCAACATGCAGAAGCAGAGATAGAAAGAGGCGATAAAATAGCATTGATCGGTGCCAATGGAAAGGGCAAGTCAACCGTATTGCGAATCGTTGCAGGCACGGAGTCATTTACGGGCGAACGTATTTGGGGTCATCATGTGGATGCAAGTTTTTACGCCCAGCATCAGCTGGAATCATTAAATCTGAATGACACGGTACTCGAGGAAATGAAACAGGCGGGATCCGGGAAAAATGATCTGGAACTGAGATCACTTCTGGGATGCTTTCTATTTTCAGGGGATGATGTGGAGAAAAAAGTGAAAGTGCTCAGTGGTGGCGAAAAGGCCAGGGTGGCGTTGGCGAAAACAATTGCAGGAAAAGCAAACTTTCTTCTGCTTGATGAACCAACCAACCATTTGGATATCCATTCCTGTGAACTGCTGGCAGAAGCATTAAATAAATATGAAGGCAGCTATATACTTGTAAGTCATGACCGGTATTTTATTTCTAAAACGGCAAATAAGATCTGGGAAATTGAAGATGGCCGGATCAAAGTTTTTAAGGGTACATATGATGAGTGGGTTGAATGGAATAAAAGGATGAACGCACAGTCCAAACCGTTAACCGGTAAACAAAAAATTGAAAAACCTGTTCAGGAAATGCCGAAGGCACCGGTAGTAAATCAACCTGTTAATAAGGAAGCAAAAAAACAACTCCAGAAACAACAAAAACTGGTGGAGCAACTCGAAATCGATATTCAACGTCTACAATCTGAAAGTAACAGGTTAGAACTTCAATTGTCTGCTCCCGAAATATACGTAGACCGGCAGAAATTTCTGGTTGCTGAATCGGAGTATAAAAAGGCAGCGCTCAGTTTAACTGTAGCCAGGCAAAACTATGAAACGGCGCTCGAAAAACTGATTGAATTGGAGGAAGAAGGCTAACGCAGAATACCCGTAACTTAAAACTTTTTAAATTGAGAATTATAGATTAATATTAAATACAAAATTCTATCTATATCAATTTTCAAATTTCTAAAACTTCAATTTTTAAAATACTAACAGTCCGTACCCTATTTATCACCTGCTGTTTAAACGTTGCCTTTAATATCGGATCGCAAGCACAGGATTCTCCCGTAAATAAAAGACCAAAAATCGGACTTACTTTAAGTGGCGGAGGTGCAAAGGGCCTTGCACATATCGGCATTCTGAAGGCGATTGATTCGGCAGGACTTTCTATTGATTATTTGACTGGTACAAGCATGGGTAGTATCATCGGATCGATGTATGCTGCCGGTTATTCTGCGGATTCTATTTTAAGTATTGCACGTCATATTCACTGGGATCAGTTACTGTCCAATCAAAGTTCTCTTCGCGGAATTATCATGGAAGAAAAAGACGAATATGGCAAATACGATATCGAACTACCATGGGTAAATAATTTTTTCAGGATTTCGACAGGCGTTCTGGAGGGTCAGGAGTTGTGGTTGAAATTCTCAGAACTTCTTTTCCCTGTTTACAAAATAAAGAATTTCGATTCGCTGGATATTCCATTTAAATGTGTTGCTACTGATATTTCAACGGGACAGGCGGTGGTTTTAGACAGTGGAGAAATAGTCAATGCAGTACGTGCGAGTATGGCTATACCTTCTGTATTTACGGCGGTGGATTATAATGGCAAACTGCTTGTAGATGGAGGAATTGTTCGAAATTTTCCTGTAAAAGATGTTCGGGAAATGGGGGCACAATTTGTAATTGGCAGTAATGTAACAGCCAGCCTATTGCCTGCAAACAAAGTGAACAATGCTCTTCAGGTGCTTTTACAAGTAGCTTTTTTTCGCGAAGCTGAAGATACCAAGCTCGAAGTTCCCCTTTGTAATATTTACGTTCAAACACCGCTGGAAAAATACAGCATGGCCACTTTTTCGCAGGCAGATGAAATTATTGAAGCCGGACTCGAAGAAGGAAGAAAATTGTATCCGCAATTGAAGAAACTCGCGGACTCTTTAAAAGGCCTCTACGGTGACACTGCTGTTTTTAAACAACTGCCTGAAGTACATAGTGTAAAAATTTCATCCTATGAAGTGAGGGGATTGAATTTCACAAAGCAGGACTTTTTTATTCACACCATGGGACTGCTAACCAATCACGTATATACGCCAGACATGTTGGCGTTTATGGTGCGTCGGGCTGGTGGTACGAGATATTATACCAGAATTACTTATCACCTCGATCCACAACCGGATCAATCAGCGAAAATCGTATTTGATGTGCTTGAAAGCCCGCTTACTTTTGCTAAACTGTCACTACACTATAATCAGTTCAGCGGCATCAGTGCCATTTTAAATTTAACTTCCAGGGATTTTTTCACACCCAACAGCAGAAGTTTGGTAACACTGAATATCGGCGAAAACTTCAAGGTGAAAGCCGAACACCTGCAGTATCTGGGACGGGGCAGGAAATTTGCGTTAGTTTTATCAACTGAGTTTGATCAGCTGAATATCACAACATACCGCAATACAAAAGAAGCAGGAATTTATACTCAGAATTATTTCGTGATGGATGGCAAACTTGGATACTCTACAAATCGGGACGTTACTATTGGCTTTGGAACCAGGTTTGAATGGACCCGCTTTAATCCTTCCATTACTTCAGCAGTAGAATTTAACGGCACCGATGATTTTCCTACCAGCTATGTTTTCTTTAAACAAAATTCACTCGACAGACCTGTTTATCCAAAAAGAGGGATCAAGACTGAGATAGAGGGGGCCTGGGTATATACTCAAAATCCCAATATTCAATTACATACCAGTACACATGACGAGGATACAGTACTTGCTAATACGCCTTATCCCAGGATCACATTTCATTTTGAAAGCTATGCGCCTTTATCGAAAAAAAGTACTTTACTATTCTTAGTGCAGTCGGGAATGAACTTCCAAACAGGAAATATTATGAATCAATTTTCCATCGGAGGTCTAACTAAAAGCTTTCACAATCAGATTACTTTTGCGGGTTTAAGGGAAGGATCCTATTATTCATCAAGCCTCGCTGCTTTGCAGGCCGGATTCCGATATAATATGTACGGGAATCTTTACCTGACGGGCAAAGCAAACGTACTATTCAGCAACTTTGTCAATAACGGGAATAAATTTTATGATACGCCTGATTTTTTATCGGGTTATGCATTAACGTTTACATATAATTTCGTACTGGGGCCCCTGGAATTGAGTGCTATGTATTGTGATCAGTGGAAAAGAGTTATGGGATATGTGAATATAGGAATACCATTTTGAACAATTGTTTAATCACGGAATCAATAGTGAGGGAATGTGCAATTGTGGAAATGAGCTAATAAGCAAGTGAAATTTTTAATTAAAAAATTCATTTACACCTTGATATTTTTTCACAGGTGCACTTTTTTCACATTATAAATAAAAACTGCAAATATTAAGTAATTGGTATAAGATTTATAAGCTCAAGTATCTCCTTTTCTTTTGCGACAGCTTTCGTCTGCATTATTTTTCCATCGTTTAGTTTGGCCGTAATGTTCTTTTCTGTTTCGGAGCCAATGGCATTTATGGCTACATTTAAATAAGCTCCCATAACTGCAGATCTTGCGCACAATGCGCCTACGCCAGCATCAGATTTCGAATTTGGATTTCCTTCCACAGCAACAACTTTCAATATGTCCAATGACTCCAGAGCAAGTTGCATCACCTGATAAGGAATTTCAATGGCCTGGTACACAGATTCCTGAATTGCCTTAGCACGGATGTCCTTTTCTGATTCGGTGCTTTTAGGAAGAGACCTGGATCTGAGAATTCCTTCAAATGCCCTGGTATCTGCATCCACCAATGACAAAAGACTCTTTTTAATAGCAGAAGCTTTTTCAGCAAGATCACTGAATAACTGCCAGTCATTTTTTTGTGCGGACAAATTCGCAACCATCGCGCCAAGAGCTGCACCCAGTGCACCAATATAAGCAGCAACAGAACCTCCACCAGGTGCGGGAGATTCGCTGGCGGTTTCATCCGCAAATTCAGAGAGCGTATGCTGAATCAATTTTTCATCAGCGGGTGTTTTCAAAAGGTATTCGATGATTCTCCCTTCAGGCTTAAAAGGACTGAGCTGATCAAGGCCCATTGTGATGATCGCAATTCGTATGAGCTCTTTCTCTGATACGCCTGCGGATCGTTTCTGTTTTTTCAGGAAATATCTTCCGGCTGACAGGAGCGATTGAAGCGGTATCAACCCAACGAGTTCACTTCCAGTTACACGCAAACCTCTTTCTTCAGCTTTTCTGCATACTTCATCAAAAGCTATATGCAACGGAGTTATGGATAGATTTGTAAGATTCATTGAAATCTGTGCGATATTATATTCCTCAATAAACCAACCGATAGCTTTTACCGATTTTAGTGAACCGGGAATCATAACCGGATTACCTTTTTCATCTAAGACGATCTTTCCTGTTGCAAAATCCCCTTCTCTTTTTTTCCTGCCTGCCTCCCGCACATCAAATGCTACGCTATTTGCGCGTCGAACAGATGTCGTATTGAGATTTATATTGTAAGCAACCAAAAAATCCCTTGCTCCAATAACTGTTGCTCCCCGTTTTTCATCGAAAACATCAGGGCCAAAATCGGGTTTCCATTCAGGTCTTTTTATTTTTTCACTAAATCCTTCGTACTCGCCCGCACGTATAACCGATAGATTACTTCTTGCCTGATTCTTCTGAGCGGCCTCGTATAAAAATACAGGAATGCCAAGTTCGTTCCCCACCCTCTCAGCAAGTTTCCTGGACCAGTTAGCTGTTTCTTCCATACTTATTCCGGAAACAGGAATCAACGGACAAACATCTGTCGCCCCCATTCTTGGATGTTCACCATGATGCTGACGCATGTCTATGAGTTCTCCTGCCTTTCGAATTGCAAGAAAAGCAGCATCCAAAACTGCCGATGGATGGCCGACAAAAGTTACCACAGTGCGATTTGTTGCTTTGCCAGGATCAACGTTAAGCAGCCTGACCCCTTCGACTGATTCAATTTCTTTAGTGATACATTGAATGATCAGGGGATCTCTGCCTTCACTGAAATTGGGTACGCATTCAATTATAGGTGTCATATAGCGTAATTGGAATGAGCAATGATAAGGAAAGAAAATCAATCTGCTTCGGAAAGCTCCCTGCGGGGACGGATAAAATCCAACGGTTTTTTGATAAAATAACGGGTTAGAATACCAAGGAATTCCGGGTAGTCTTTAAGTTCAACGCCACGTGATCTGACGGCAACAATAAAAGCCAGTGAGAAACTTACGAGGAAGTTTAACAAGCCGATCGCCAGCACTCCTAAAAATACAATCACCAAATAAGTAACGGGAATATTTCTAAATCCAAGGCCATATATTGCAATAGCTACATTTCCTGCTGAAATGGTAATATGACGAATATCAAAAGGGAATCCCAGAAACTTGCTAACGATGGAAGACATGCCAAGCATAAATCCCAGCGAAATATTGCCAATTATTGACCCGGCATTTTTCTCAATAAAATTTATTCTGCGAATTCTTTTCTCCGGGGAGCTATCTACTTTCCACCATGGATGATCCAAAAGTCTTTCCCCGATTCTGCCATAAAGAATTTTATTTTGAACGTATCCGGCTATAATTCCGCTCAAAAAAAGAAATACACCCGTATTACACGCATAGAACAAGGAAAGACTATGCCATGGATGCTGACTTTCAAGCATGGCTCTCGCTTTGTCGCCTTCAAGGATTTTAGTTTTTGTTACCAGATCATAAAGCCACGCCAGCAGAAACGCACCCGGAAATACAATTAAAAGATTCCCAATGAATGATGCAATTTGACTTCTGGATACTTTTGCAACCGTTATAGCAAGATTATATAAATTGGGTTTGTAGGTATTTCCTTTTGTATCAAGGGAACTTGCTACTGCACTTGCAGTAAATGCAGGTTGTTTTGTGGCGAGTGTAGAACCGGTTGCATCAATAATCAAAAATCCAATACTGTAATTGACGCTGTACGCAAATCCATGCCAGAATATGGGCAATTCGAATTCTGAAATTAAATTTTTAAAGATCGCAATGAAAGCAGTAATACCTCCTCCTTTCATAGCACTCCACATCATTTTCCGGTATTCCTTTTTTGATGATGTAATGTAGTGGCTTCCTTTGGAGCCTTTGTGCTCAGCAATCTGATACGCAACATATCCGAGAGATTGCGATAGAAATTCGCGAATACTGTTTTTTCTGTTTTCATTTTTCACCAGCATTTTGAAAAAAGAAATAAAATTATCAGAATTAAAATGCGAGTTTCCATCGAGGATATCAGTAATTAATTCGATACGGCTAAGCTTATTACTAAGTATTAAAAGTGTATAAGTCTGATGAATACTCGTACCGCTACCTGAGTGATTCAGCCTGATATATTCAATAGACTCGATACCTCGTTCAGCCAGTTTCTGAAGTCTTTCACTTTCCGTTGTCAATAAGTCTACATCCTCGGAATGAAAGGCTTTTTCAATATTCAGGATGTGTTCTATTTGATTGACAAATGGATTCTCATCAATATTCTGTGAAGCGAGATGCCTGCGTACTTCTTTTTCCAGTCCGAGATTAGCAACCTGGAAACTGAGAATCTTTAAAGATTGCATTAACTGAATTAAAATATTTCTATCATCTACTGAAAAAGCAAGTCCTACGGATTCAAAAAATTGTTTCCACTGTCCATGAGGTATGGCCTCTACCCATCGGTAATCATCAGGCCGATAGAATATTTTGCTTACTACATACAAGAAATCATTCTCCTTTTGGAGCGCTGGAATAAATTTGTGACGTAGTCTCCCAAAAAACTCCTGCCAGAAACCATTTGCAAGCGGGATACCGCTTTCAGTAAATGCTAAACTCAGATCGGAGTGAATCAATTGAGATAAAAGAGCATTATGGAGATTCGATAAAAGGATGGGATGCCGTTCCATATGGACAAGCAGCGATTGCAAATTTTTTGCGGGGTCCTTACTGTTTTTTCCTGGCCGTATTACCGAAAAGAAAGAAATCAAAAACTCCAACCCTCCTTTTTTATCGGCTACACGAAGTACCGTACTGCGCCGGGCGACCGTTTCAATAAAATCAGCCGGATTTTTTTTGCGCGAAAGAATAGTTGGCATTTATTTTTTATTAATCCCAATATACAAAGCTTAAGCGACGATATCACCCTGTACTATTATTTTATCAATATGTCCGTTACCAAAACTATAAGGCAAGTATGCCAGAGAGGGAACAGGAGAAGAAATTATTAAATTTGCAATTTTGCCAACTGAAATCGTTCCTACTGAATGACCAAGACCCATCGCAAACGCTCCGTTTGTTGTTGCTGCATTCAGTGCCTCTTCCGGTAGTAGCTTCATTTGAATGCAGGCCATCGCAATTACCAAATTCATATTGCCGGATGGTGAAGAACCGGGATTGTAATCAGAAGCCAGTGCAATAGCAAGGCCAGATTCAATCAGCTTCCTTCCTGGTGGAAACGGAAGTCGAAGGAAAAAAGCTGCAGTCGGTAATAATGTACAGATTCCTTTCCATCCTGAATTTTCCAGTTCAATAATTTCTTTCTCCTGCATTGTTTCCAAATGGTCCAACGAAACAGCGTTGACTTTTATTCCAATACCGATGCCACCAATCGAATTCAGTTGATTGACATGCATTTTTGGTTTCAGCCCATTTTGCATTCCTGCACGTAAAATAAATTCAGATTCTTCGGGACTAAAAAATCCATTTTCACAAAAAACATCTATGTAGTCAGCCAGTTTTTCCTTTGCTATAACAGGAAGCATCACATTAGCAATCTCGTTCAGATACCCAGAGTGGTCGTCTCTAAAATTTGCGGGATATGTATGTGCTCCAAGAAAAGTCGACTTTATTAACAAACCGGACTTCTCTTTTAATTTTTTGATAACACGCAACATTTTCAATTCACCTTCCAGCGTCAACCCATAACCGCTTTTTATTTCAATGGCGCCGGTCCCGAGTTTTTTAATTTCCTCCATTCTTTTCCAGGAAATACGGAAAAGCTCATCTTCAGACATTTCACTTGTAAGATGAACCGTGTTCAGTATGCCACCACCCCGTGCATTAATCTCTGCATACGAAACTCCCCTTATTTTGTCTACAAACTCATTTTCACGGCTTCCTGCAAAAACAATATGTGAGTGGCTATCGCACCAGCTCGGTAAAACAAACCTTCCGCTACAGTCAATCTGCTCTTTAGGAAGACTCGGCAATTCTTTATTTAAAGATGCCATCTCACCGTATGCTACAATCTCATTTCCTTCAATCAACAGCCATGCATTCTCAATAAAGGGCACAGAATTCATCTCTTTTCCATAAAGCGGCTCGTGAGCAGACCTTGTATTCACGAGTTGTTTAATATTGATCAGCAGTTTGCTTTGCATGTTTCAATTCAAAGTTGAAAATCCTCTTTTGTTTTTTGTGCTAATGGATAACCGGCATCAGCGTGACGAATTACACCAAGCCCGGGATCATTTCTCAACACTCTCGAAAGTCTTTCTCCGGCGGCACCCGTTCCGTCTGCAACGATTACCATCCCGGCATGAATACTATATCCCATACCTACACCACCCCCATGATGAAGACTAACCCAGCTGGCACCACCCGCTGTATTGACAAGTGCATTTAATATAGGCCAGTCAGCCACTGCGTCACTGCCATCCTTCATCGCTTCTGTTTCTCTGTTTGGTGAAGCAACCGAGCCAGTGTCGAGATGATCCCGGCCTATTACGATTGGAGCTTTTACTTTTTTTGTACGAACCAGATCATTGAAAGCCAGTCCGGCTTTTTCTCTTTCTCCTTGTCCAAGCCAGCAAATACGAGCGGGTAAACCCTGAAATGCAATTTTCTCTTTTGCAAGTTTTAACCAGCGTTGCAATGAATGATTTTCAGGAAAAAGCTTAATCATCAATTCATCCGTAACAGCTATGTCCGTGGGATCTCCGCTGAGAGCTGCCCAGCGAAAAGGTCCTTTACCTTCACAAAAAAGGGGACGAATATAGGCAGGAACAAAACCAGGAAAATCAAATGCATTTGAAAGTCCTTTTTCAAATGCCCGAGCCCGGATGTTATTTCCATAGTCGAACGTGATGGCGCCTTTTTTCTGAAGTGCCAGCATTTTCTCAACATGAAGTTTCATAGACTCGTATGCCAGTTCAATATATTTATCCGGATTATTTTCTCTTAAGATTTTAGCTGCATCAGCAGGAATTTGATGAGGCCAATAACCAATCAGCGGATCATGGGCTGAAGTCTGATCAGTGAGTGTGTCAGGAATAACGTTTCTTTCAAGCAATCTATCTAGCAGTTCCACCGCATTACAACAAACACCGATCGAAGCAGCTTGTTTTATATGTTTAAACTGCAAAGCTTTGTCGATAGCTTCATCAAGATCCTGGATAGAGTAATCAAGATATTTTGTCTCCAGTCTTTTTTGAATTCTCCAGTTTTCCACTTCTGCAATAAGGGCAACTCCCCCATTCATAGTAATTGCCAGGGGCTGCGCGCCTCCCATACCTCCCAAACCGGCTGTTACATTCAGAGTACCTTTCAGTGTGCCATTAAAATGTTTATCAGCGGCTGCTGCGTAAGTCTCGTAGGTTCCCTGCACAATACCCTGTGATCCTATATAAATCCATGAACCGGCTGTCATCTGACCATACATCATCAAACCTTTCTTTTCCAGCTCGTCAAAGTGTTCCCAGGTCGCCCACCTGGGTACGAGTTGTGAATTCGATATAAGTACCCTGGGTGCATCTACATGTGTTTTCATCCGGGCGACAGGTTTGCCACTTTGTATTAACAGAGTTTCATCATTCCCCAATATTTTCAGATTGGCAATGATATCGTCCAGCGCTTCAAAATTACGGGCGGCTTTTCCGCGTCCTCCATAAACGATGAGCTCTTCAGGACGTTCGGCGACTTCGGGATCCAGGTTGTTCAGTAACATCCTTAAAGCCGCCTCCTGTATCCAGCCTTTGCAGTTTAATTGGGAACCAGTTGGCGTCTTATATTTCACAGGATCATATTTCGAATGCGGCATATTAATTATTTAGAGAAAAATTTTCATATCCTTTGTTCAGTTCAGAGCCCAGGGAAAGAGCGAACGAATCGGCTTCTTTTATGAAACTGAATGATTCGATCATAGATTTTATTTTACGTATATCATCCGCAAATATCCGGTCTTCACTCGCAAAACTTACTTGTTGCCGTACGAATTCATGGGAATGTTCAAGAATAGAGCTGCTTCTTAAAGGTCTGCGGAATTCAATGGCCTGGCAAGCGGTCATCAATTCAATAGCCAGAATATATTCGAGGTTTTCAAGCACCATTTCAAGTTTGCGTCCACTAATACTTCCCATGCTCACATGATCTTCCTGGCCAAGAGAAGTTGGAATACTGTCAGCACTGGCAGGGAAACAAAGAGTTTTATTTTCTGTTACCAACGCAGCCGTGGTATACTGTGGAATCATAAAACCACTGTTAAGTCCCACATCATTCATCAGAAGCATAGGAAGTCCCCACTTTCCTTCCAATAAGAGATAGGAACGGCGGTCTGAAATGTTACCTATTTCAGACGCGGCAATAGTCGCGTAGTCTAAAGGAATAGCCAGCGGCTGACCGTGAAAATTTCCGCCGCTAACAGTATCGTCTGCGGAAAAAATAAGAGGATTGTCAGTTACCGAATTCATTTCAATCATCGTTAATTCCTTCAGGTGCAACCAGGCATTGCGGCTGGCGCCGTGAACCTGCGGCATACACCGAAGTGAATATGGATCCTGAACACGGCCACAATCAACATGGCTCTTCATGATTTCCGAAGCTGATAAAAGCTTACGAAGTCTTTGCGCCACCAGCTGATTACCTTTGAAAGGCCTGAGTTTATGAAGGCGTTCATCAAATGGCGCATTCGTTCCTGTCAGAGCTTCGAGACTCATCGCTCCGATCAGATCTGCGGATTCCAGACAATAATGCATTCTCTGCAGGTTTGCAATAGCGTAAGCGAGTATAAATTGAGTGCCGTTTATTAAAGCAAGTCCTTCTTTCGGACCCAATTGTAATGGTAGCAACCCGTTTTCAGCAAGCATATCGGCGCTTCGTAAAATTTTGCCTTTCACCCAAACTTCTCCCAATCCAATCAATGGAAGAAAGAGGTGGGCTAACGGTGCCAGATCACCGGATGCTCCTACTGAGCCTTTTTCAGGCACTAACGGACAAATATCCTGATCAATAAACCAGCAAATTCTATCCAGTGTTTCGGGTTGAATTCCCGAATAACCCTGAGCAAGTGACTGGACTTTGGTTATCATCATTATCTTGGATAAAAAAGGACTAATAGTTCGTCCTACGCCAACACTATGACTTTGTAAAATTTTGTGTTGCAGAGTCTGGGTTTCTTCAGGAGAAATTTGCGTATTGGACAGAATACCAAAACCGGTGTTTATGCCATATACCGACTTTTTACTGGAGACAATTTCTGCCACCTGATCCCTGCTTTTAAGAATTCGCGTCATTGAACCTGACGGAATAACACCACGCAGAGTGCCATCAGCAATAGCAATAACATCGGCAAGCGATAATTTATCTGTTCCGTATTGAAAAGTTGTAGCCATGTAACTGTTCGATTATTTGCTTATGGATATATTTACGGGCGCAAATCAGGGACACCTCAAATCTATCATGCACAATATCACGAAAATAAAACTCTTTAGGATACTTCTCAGAATCACTTATTTGCCTTCGTTGATAATCCTTCTTCCACTTGCATTGTTGAAAAAGAAATCCAAATCAGGTCTTTTCTTTTTCTTTGATCGTTATGCCATGGGAGGTGCACAACGTATACATCTGGACATTTTGAAATCCATTCCGGAAATTGAAAAACAAGTATTTTTTACGAGATATTCACCCAATGATATTTTTCGGCAGGAATTTTATGACATTCCCAACTCACAATGCAGGGATATTCATATTCTATGTGACTATCTCCTTTTCAGGTTGTTCTCTGTTCATTATTTCAGTTTTTATTTAAATCGCCACAAATCGATCCGTATACTCGGTTCAAATTCGACATTCTTTTATGACATGTTACCTTTTTTGAGCAAAAATTCAATTCGTATTGAGCTCCTCCACAATTTCACATTCGGGAAAAAAGGCATGGAATTTTTTGGCTTAAAAAATTATCATTTACTGAACTACCGAATAGTTTATGACTACTATACAAAAGATAATATTGAAAAACAATATAAGGCATATCAAATTGATCCGGAATTCATGAAGTGCGTCCTTTTTATCGAACCCGGAGTCACTATTCCGCCGGAAACAAAGAAGTCTTATACGCCACCTCTAAAAATTATATGCGCAGGCAGAGGCGGCGTACAAAAAAGAATCCGGTTAGTAAATATGATTGCCGAAAACATGATTGATCGCCACGCGAACATCGAATTTCATTTTGCCGGCACCCTGATAAACGAGCTATCATCGAAAGTGAAAACCAATTCTGTGATTCATGGAGAGATTAGCGATCCTGCGAAAATGTCCATTCTTTTATCAAAAATGCATATTGCCTTACTAACTTCTTCCTATGAGGGATTTCCGATGTTTATAAAAGAGGCAATGGCGAATGGTTGCATACCTGTCGTTACAGCACTCCCGGGAAACCTTACGCATTTGAAAGATGGTTATAATTGCATGTTAATCGAGGAGATATTCGAAGAAACTGAAGTCGTGAGTCAGGGCACCAAAATTATCGAAATACTTTTGGGTGATAGGGCCTTATGTATCCAGTTGTCTGAGGAGGCATATCATTATGCTGACCTGCATTTCAGCCGTACCCAATTCAATGCGCAATACAGGGAGCTGTTTCTTCCTTAAAATCTGAAATCAAGAAAAAATCAATCACGATAATTTCTTACCCTCAGGTAACAAAAAAACATACACATTTTTGAAATGAAACCTATTCTGAGAAGTCCCACGGAAATCTTATTCTGCATTTCTATCATGGGAGGAATAAATGCGGGTATAACGTTCTGATATCCAGATTGCCTGATTTTTGATACATCCCGGATTTTAAGGTTTCTGATAAAACGCCACCAGGCATCAAAAATAGAAAGGTGTTTTATGGTAGTCTCATCTAATTTTTCACCCAGCATAAATCTTTCGGGTATTTCTATGCCCGGGTTCCCAAAACTTGTATTTGTAATCTGGCTTTTGTCAATACCGATATAAATAAGTTTCTCCGGAATATATTGCGGTGGGCCAAAACTCTTTAGATATCGTATATAAAAATCAATATCTACCAGCCATTTCATTCTGTTATCAAAAAAAATGGAAGCTTCTTTTTTAAATAGTACAGCACTTGGAGGACCTATTCGATTCGATACAAATAGAATTTCCGGAAATTGAGATAAAACTGACAAACGATTTGACCCAAGACCGACCGTTTTTAAATGCCCTTCCGGGTATACATTGGTATAAGCTGAAAAATAAAATACAGAGATACCTTTTTTAATCGCTTCCGTAAAAATATGGAGGCTTTCAGGACCGGTGAACCAGTCGTCATCATGCATGATTTTTATCCATTCTGCCCTGGCCATTTTTAAGCCCTGGTTCCAGTTTTCGGGACTACCCAGGGGTTTCTCATTTTTAAAATATCTGATTTTATTTCCCAAAGGATGAAATTCGACAAGATTCCGGAGTTCATCGTCGGGGCTATCATCGGTAATAACAACTTCAAAATGACGAAAATTCTGAGTTTCTATGGAATCAAGGAGTCGTTTGAGGTTTTCTTTCCTGCGATACGCAGGAATGCATATTGAAATAAAAGGTGACTCTCCCATCAGACAAAAATAGGTTCCTGTGGATAAATGTTCCGGATATTAATAAACTCTTACCAAATTATAGCACGAAAATTGTTAGTGATAAAGTCGAATAATACAACATGATCGTTCAATTCAACCGGAATATACAATTTACCAAACTCATAAAGGCGGAAGGCCGCCTCCGGGAGTTTAATTTTCGTAAAGTGAATGGTCTTCACGAAGAATTGTTCACCGTAGATGTAAGTGATGACAGAGGCAATCGTCTCATGTTTAAAATGTTCAAAGACGGAAATGAATGGCTGATTACTTCTGACCAAATAGTTCCGGATTGGATTAAGGCAAATAGTCCCAGATTTAATGAAGCCATCGAAGAAGAATTACGAATCTCCTGATTCACTCTTTCCATTATATTTACAGGGTATTTTTACTATCGCATGGTTCAATTTACAGCTGTAATACAACAATTCGGCAAACAAGGCGAGAAGACTGGCTGGTCATACATCACAATTCCATCAGATATTTCTGAACAGTTAAAACCCAGTTTTAAAAAATCATTTCGTGTTAAAGGAATGTTAGATGCCTATAGCATTTCGCAACAGGCTTTATTGCCAATGGGCAATGGGACTTTTATTCTGCCTTTAAAATCAACACTGCGAAAGGCAATTCACAAAAACAAGGGTGCCAAACTGAAAGTGATTCTAGAAGAAGATAAAAAACCTTTAAAAGTAAATGCTGAACTGCTGGAATGTCTGGCGGATTCACCTACAGCAAATAAAAATTTTAATATTTTGCCACGTTCCCATCAGATGTATTACAGTAAGTGGATTGACAGCGCAAAGACAGTTGAAACAAGAGTTAAAAGAATTGGACTTACAGTGCTTGCCATGGAAAAAAATATGACTTATGCCGAGATGCTAAGATTAAATGCACAATCTGTTAATAAGTAAGTTGTTTGAAATATGACTTTATAGAATTAAATTTGACGACATGCGTCGGGTGATGCTGCAGAAACCTCATTTGAAAACTTAAAAATTTCTGAATTGACTGAAACGATTATCAACCTTGAAACTGTTAACCCTATTGAATTTTTTGGTGTAAACAATGGCAAACTAGATATCCTCAAAAAAAAATTCCCACTTTTAAAAATCTTATCGCGCGGAACCCAGATAAAACTCAGTGGTGCGCCTGAGCAGGTTGAAACCGCAAAGGAAAAAATAGATCTTCTCCTACAATATCTGGAGCGAAACGGCAGCCTTACAGAAAATTATTTTAATCAGATTTTGGGAGGTGATGATGCTGAAACGGTTGATCACTTTGTGGACAGGAATCCAAATGATATACTTGTATTTGGACCGAATGGTAAAACCGTACGGGCCCGAACAGTAAACCAGAAAAGGCTGGTAACCGCCTCCGAAAAAAATGATATCGTTTTTGCCATCGGTCCGGCAGGAACCGGTAAAACTTATACAGCTGTGGCAATGGCAGTACGAGCTTTGAAAAATAAGATGGTGAAAAAAATCATTCTTACAAGACCTGCAGTTGAGGCTGGTGAGAATCTTGGATTTCTGCCTGGGGATCTGAAAGAAAAAATTGATCCGTATCTGCGTCCGCTTTACGATGCCCTGGATGATATGATTCCGGCTGATAAACTCGGATATTATATGACTACGCGCACGATTGAAATTGCCCCTCTTGCTTATATGCGCGGTCGCACACTCGATAATGCATTTATAATTCTGGATGAAGCTCAGAACGCAACTGATCTTCAATTAAAAATGTTCCTAACCAGGATAGGCGCGAGTGCCAAAGCAATTATCACCGGTGACCTTACCCAGATCGATCTTCCGAAAAATCAAAAAAGCGGACTTGCCAAAGCGCTCTATATTCTGAAAGGGATAGATGGAATTTCCCATATTGAGTTGGACGAGGAAGACGTGGTAAGACATCGGTTAGTTAAGGCAATTATCAAGGCATATGAAAAAGATAAAGCGATAGAACAGGGAGGCGTTTGACGCTGAACGCTTAAGGCTTAACGCTAAATGCATTTTTTGAAGCTGAAATAAATAAATAACAGAATATTTTCCTTGAAAACCATTTTACTTTACTGTCTCCTGGCATTTCTATTTGCATGTAATGCGGGAAAAACATTTAATAAGGCAGAAGACGCGCAGGATGCCGGGCGTCAGTTTATCAGAGCTTCTCTGGATGGAGATTATGAAAAAGCCCGTTTTTATTTACTCAATGATTCAGTAAATCTATTGCTTATAAGCAAGTGGCAACAAGGCTTTGATAAAATGGATCCGGAAACCCGGCAAAAATACCGCGAAGCAAATATTCTTCCTATATATATCCGTACGATTAATGATTCGGTTACTACATACACCTACTCCAATAGTTTCCGAAAAGATACCACTACTGTTCGCATAGTTCGGTTAAATGGAGTGTGGCTGGTGGATCTCAAAGAGATTCTAAACGATAAACATTGATCACCTTCCAAGACCGTTTTGCGTAGTGACACTGAATGAGTAGGTTTGTAGATACAACCCGCGGTTTATGAATAAAATGAACGTTTCACACCCCTGGCATGGCGTGCCTTATGGAAGCTTTGCGCCTCGCATCGTAAACGCTATTATTGAAATACCGCAAGGCTCACGAGCTAAATATGAAATCGATAAAGAAAGCGGATTGCTGAAACTTGACCGGGTTATTTATTCTTCTTTTTATTATCCCGTAAACTATGGATTTATTCCCCAAACATATGGCGACGATAAGGATCCACTGGACATTCTTGTAATCACTTCATTGCCCGTTGTCCCACTTTGTCTGATGCAGGCTAAAGTAATGGGTGTAATGCAGATGATTGACAGCGGCGATGCAGACGACAAAATTATTGCCGTTTGTGCTACAGATCCCGGCGTGAATCATTACAACAATATTGAAGAATTGCCAAAGCATTTTTTTGATGAACTCCGGCACTTTTTTGAAGAGTATAAAAAGCTGGAAAACAAAGCAGTTAAAGTGGAGGAATTTGGCGATAAGACAATGGCACTGAAAGTAATAGAAAATGCCATTGATGCCTACAAGGTAAGCTTCGGCGACAAATAACCACTTATTTGTGCAAAAAACTGATTTCTGCATCTTAGCAAAAAGATGGTTTTAAAAATTGAATCATTCTTCACATAGTAGTTTAACCGATCAGGAAATTCTAAGGCATTTTTATGCAGATCAAAACAATGAATGGCTGGGTATACTTCTGGAACGATATACAATGCTATTGTATGGAGTTTCGATGAAATATCTGAAAAATCAGGAAGAAGCAAAGGACGCCGTACAGCATATTTTTTTAAAAGTCATTACTGAACTTCATAAGTATGAAGTGACCTATTTCAGTTCATGGCTTTATATGATTGCAAAGAATCATTGCTTAATGTTGTTGAGAAGCAAGAAATATGAAATTTCTGTCGAGTCCATTGTTGAACCTGCCGAGGAAAAAGAAGTTTCGGACCCACTTAAAAATGAGCTGTTATTAAAAGAAATGCTGGAAGCAATTGAGCATTTGAATGAGTTACAGAAAATATGCATACGGAAGTGCTACCTG
Organism: uncultured Bacteroidota bacterium; assembly: GCA_963757315.1. Lineage (GTDB taxonomy): Bacteria > Bacteroidota > Bacteroidia > Chitinophagales > Chitinophagaceae > Puia. The sequence continues at coordinate 531,889 of CAVWRD010000011.1, forward strand.
GATAAAAAAACCTACCAGACAATATCGGCAGAAACCGGATTCACTTTACTTCAGGTAAAAAGTCATATTCAAAACGGAAAAAGAAATCTCCGATTATTGCTGGAAAATAAAATGGATAAATTTGAGGACTGATAATGAAGGATGAAACAAATGATATGAATCCTGGAAATCCGGAAAATAAGATTTCTGCACTGCTGGATAGTCATCTTTCCCCTGTTATGCGGGGAAAAGAATTAATAGATTTTAAAGAGCAGCTACCGCCGGATTTTGTTGAAGACGCGTCGGAGGGTCTGGATCTTTTAAAGAACAAAAAGCAATTGGAATCAGATTTAAAACTTCTAAATCACCAAATGCATCGGGATCTGGGAAATAAAAAAACGAGAAAGCGTAGTCATTCTATCGGTAATCTTTCCTGGACGTATTGGGCAATTATCATCGTTTTTCTTCTTACAATAACAGGATTCATCGTAGTAAGGATGCTGTTGCGTCGATAATGATAGGTCATCAGTCTTTACTGGTATTGAATATAAACCGGCCTGGGTTTGAGTTTTAGAACTTCCGCAGGTGTCATCATACGACTGTTTTCTTCACGAAAATCGTTTTTGTAAAATAATTTGAAGCCTGTAAACTGAACAGGTTCTTTATAGACATAATCATGGTATGTTGTAAGTTTTCTTGATTGGGCACCCCAGCCATCCATGTCAATTACAACCTGCACTTCAGGATTTGGTTTTATGTCTTTATAGTCCCTTACCATGGCCTGGGTAAAACGATGAACAACCAGAATTTTAGGAGGAAGATCATTCGTTTTTACCAGATCCGCCAGATATTTAATGGTGAAGTTAATATCAGTAGCATCCATTGTTCCGATGACTGTACCGGGTTTTTTGCCAGTTTTCATCGAGAATTCAGGATCGATTCCTAAATGCACCTGCGGCATCTTCAGATAAGGTGCAAGAAGTGGTACTTCTTCCTGAACCGTACTTTGTCCGACCTGTATATCGAGAAAAACCAGCGCATTTATTCTTGCTGCCATGCGAATTACGGAATCTATCTGTTTAAACGGCATACGCAGGCGATATTTATTACCTTTTCCCGGATAACCCTGTGCTGTAACAGCAATATAATGGAGAGCTGGCCTCACGGGTATTGTGGAGTCTGCCATCTGCCATTTTTTTATTTCAGCCTGAAGTTTGGCAAACATGGTGTCTGTTGGGTATTCTCCCAATACTCCCATTTTTTTAGAATAGAAATTTCCATAGAAAGCTACAATTCTGGAGAAAGGGAAAATAGCTCCGGGCAATGGATATGCCCGTTTAACCGGCCAGCGACCCGAACTGTCGCCATTATCGAGCGCCTGAAGCAACTGATCGTATTTAGCCGTGTCCAATACGGCTGGCTTTAAGTTTAGTAATACTGAATCTTTATTTACAGTATCCTTTACACTGGCAATCAATTCGCCGTTATTCCGGCGAAAAATGCTTTTAGACCCATATGCCTGATAAATATAGAGAACAGCTAAAAGGCCGGCAATTACGCCACCTATAATAAAAAATTGAGTTTTCAAGGTACGGGGTTTTCTGCCCGTTTCAGGTGAGATTTGCATAGAGTTATTGATTGTCGAAAGGATGATCTTCATTCGCTTTTAAAAAACGTGGTAAGCGGGGCTTTATTTTAAATGGGATTCTTTAAAAGATGGTTTTTTTATACCAGTTGATCAGTCCATTGGTAGACGAATCATGATTGCTGGTTTCATCGCTGTTTTTGAGTTCTGGAAGTATTTTTCCCGCCAGCTCTTTTCCGAGTTCAACCCCCCATTGGTCGAAACTGTATATGTTCCAGATTAGTCCCTGAACGAAGATTTTATGTTCGTAGAGAGCAATGAGCTGTCCCAGTGAAAAAGGCGTTATAGACTTGATTAGAAATGAATTTGTTGGTCGGTTCCCACTAAAAAATTTAAAAGGAATCAGTTCGTTTTTTACCCTTGCGGCTAATAGTTCATCAGGAGTTCGTCCATTCATAAGCGCTTCAGTTTGTGCAAAAAAATTTGACATCAATTTTGCATGATGATCACCTAAAGGATTATGACTGATAACTGGTGCTATAAAGTCGCAGGGAATTAAAACCGTGCCCTGGTGAATTAACTGATAAAAAGCGTGTTGTCCGTTCGTTCCGGGTTCTCCCCAAACCACAGGTCCTGTGGAATATGTAACGGGAATACCATTCCGATCTACAGATTTTCCATTGCTTTCCATATTTCCCTGTTGAAAATATGCTGCAAATCGATGCATATATTGATCATAGGGAAGGATTGCTTCGGTTTGAGAGCCAAAGAAATTTCGATACCAGATACCCAAAAGGGCCATAATGACCGGGATATTTCTTTCAAACGGTGTATTTTTAAAATGCTTGTCAGATATATGTGCTCCCTGTAACATTTCTTCGAAAGCAGGATATCCAATGACAAGTGCTATTGAAAGACCGATCGCACTCCATAAAGAATATCGTCCCCCAACCCAATCCCAGAAAACAAACATGTTGGAACGATCAATGCCAAATTTCACCACTTCAGATTCATTGGTAGACAAAGCAACAAAGTGTTTGGCAATATGTGCTGGATCAATGGCAGATTTTAAAAACCAATCCCTTGCACTGTGTGCATTTGTCATGGTTTCCTGCGTCGTGAATGTTTTTGAAGCGATCAGGAAAAGAGTTTCTTCGGGATTTATTTTCTTTAATACTTCAACTATTTGCGTTGCATCCACATTGGAAATGAAGAATGCCTGCATACCGTCGATCCAATAATACTTCAGAGCTTCGGTAACCATTACTGGTCCCAAATCGCTTCCTCCAATTCCGATATTTACAATATTGCGTATGGGTTTACCATTATATCCCTTCCATTCACCATTGTGAATTTTCTGACAAAAGGATTTCATATGTTCCAATTCCTGCATTACTTCCGGCATTACATCCTTCCCATCCGAGTATACAGGTTCACCTGAAAAATTCCTTAAAGCAGTATGCAATACTGAACGATTTTCAGTATGATTGATGGCTTCTCCGCTAAACATCGCCTGCAGACCTTCCCACACTTTACATTCTGCCGCCAGATCCAGTAAATGTGAAAAGATTTCAGCATTTAGCAGATTTTTTGAATAGTCAAATAAAATATCGCCGAAAATAATGGAGTAACGGTTAAATCTTTCCTTATCCTCACTGAAAAGAGTTTTCATTTGAATTCCTTTCATGACGTGCTGATCAGCCTGAAGTTTTTTCCACGCCAATGTTTCTACCGGAGAGATGTTAGGGAACATAATTAAATATCGGCTTTTTAAGTTGCGAGCAAAATTACGATATGAATCTTGTTATTTTAAAAGGTTTACAGTTTTGCTTACCCGAATTGTTCCAGGTTTTTCAAAAAAATAGTCACCATTTCATCAGAAATATCGAGATGAGTTACGATTCTCAAGCGCTTATCGGAAATTGTTAATAAAAGAATATCTTTTTCTTTCATTTTCGATACAAAACGTTTTGGATCTTCCCCATCAACCAATTCGAAGATTACCAGATTTGTTTCAACAGGAAGTACTGATTTGACCAAAGGATGTAAATGAAGAGCCTCACTGATTTTTTTTGCTCTTTCGTGATCCTTATTCAATCTTTCAACATTATTTTCAAGTGCGTACAAAGCAGTGGCGGCAAAAAATCCCGCCTGGCGCATTCCTCCTCCAAATATTTTCCGTTTTCTCCTGGCCTGTAGTATAAATTTCTCCGAACCCAACAAAATGCTACCGGCAGGGCACCCAAGACCCTTGTTAAAACAAACAGAAATACTATGGAAAGTTCTCCCATATTCCAGGGGTTTTTCTGATTTCGCCACTATTGCATTGAAAAGTCTGGCTCCGTCGAGATGAAGATTCAGCTGATTGGAATTACAGACCTGTCTGATTTTTTTAATCTCTTCCATATTGTAACAACTACCTCCACCGCGATTCGAAGTATTTTCAAGGCAAACCAAAGAAGTTCTGGCTTTATGTACGTCGTCAGGATTGATATTTTTCAAAACCTGATCAGCGCTTATCCTTCCCCGATCGCCCGTGATAGGTCTTACCTGGCATCCGGAATTGTAGGCAATTCCTCCGCCTTCATAAATATAAACGTGTGACTCCTGTTCGCATATTACTTCATCACCGGGACTCGTATGACTTGCAATAGCGATTTGATTGGACATCGTACCACTTGCGCAATACAATGCAGCTTCCATACCAAACAAATTTGCCACTTCCTTTTCCAACAGATTGACCGTAGGATCTTCGCGGAACACATCGTCACCCACGGAAGCTTTGATCATCGCATCCATCATTCCTCCTGATGGCTTGGTTACTGTGTCTGAACGAAAGTCGATTTTCATAGTATTTACTAAATGTTAATTATTAAAGACCCCAAATTCCGGTGGCATGAAGATTGAATTAATAATGGTATAAAATTAATACTATGGATAATTTATTTGTAAAAGGAAGCTGGAATGAGTTGAAGGGCAAATTAAAAAAAGCTTATGCTAATTTGACAGACGACGACCTGAAATATGAAGAAGGTAAAGAAGATGAACTATTGGGCAGGTTGCAAAAGAAAACGGGAAAAACTAAAGATGATTTGAGATCCTGGTTTAATAAGCAGGTAGAATCTGATCAGAAAACCAGCAAGGTTTAGATTGAAAAGCCTAATGCTCATAAGCGTTAGGCTTTTTTGTTTAACTTGCGGCACTATGACACAGGAAAAGCTATTAGATATGAGGTCCCGGCTGAGCGGACTGAGGAGGTTTCTTTGACGTCGATAACCGGCTAATCAAAATTAACGAAGAAAGACAGTTAACCGGAAGTACCGGATTCTGGGACGACAATGTCCGTGCTACAGCCATTCTCAAGAATATTAAAGTAAATGAATACTGGCTTAAACTTTACCAGGCAGTTGATACCGCTATTGAGGATTTTGCCGTATTAATGGAATTCTGGAAATCAGGCGAAGCAACCGAAGAAGAAACCGGTAATGCCTATGAAAAAGCACTCAATCTTATCGATGAAGCCGAATTCAAATCTACTCTCAACGAGCCGGAAGATGAATTACCTGCAGTTCTACAAATAAATTCGGGCGCTGGCGGCACTGAGAGCCAGGACTGGGCCGAGATGCTTATGCGCATGTACCGCATGTATGGGGAAAAACAGGGATGGGCTGTATCTGAACTGGATTTTCAGGACGGTGAGTCGGCAGGAATAAAAAGCGTTACTCTTCAATTCGATGGATCCTTTGCATACGGATTTCTGAAAGCAGAAAGCGGGGTACACCGACTTGTTCGAATTTCTCCTTTTGACAGTAATGCACGTCGCCACACATCATTCGCTTCTGTATATGTTTATCCACTCATTGATGATACAATCGAAATCGAAGTAAATCCGGCAGATATAGAGTGGGCGTTTTTCAGAAGTGGCGGGGCCGGCGGCCAAAATGTGAATAAGGTGGAAACAGCAGTTCGGCTAACACACAAACCCAGCGGAATTATTGTAGAATGTCAACAAGCGCGTACACAGGGTGAAAACCGTGAAAAAGCGATGGCTATGTTAAAAAGCCGCTTGTATGAAGAAGAAATGCGTAAGCGGGAAGCCATTAAGAATGCCAATAATGCCAGTAAGAAAAAAATTGAGTGGGGATCACAAATCCGCTCCTATGTTTTTCATCCCTATAAAATGATCAAAGATCACCGTACGGGATTCGAGACAGGCAATATTCAGCCAGTGATGGATGGAGAACTTGACGGGTTTATTAAAGCATATCTTATGTCAGAAAAAGAAACGGTATGATTGACGGTCATCCTTCATCCGAAAAATAAATCAACAATGAACCTTGGCTATTTCAACTATCCTCTTCCGATCAATGAACCGGTAAAATCTTATGCTCCTGGTTCCTCGGAAAGAAATTCTCTAAAAAAAACATTAGCAGAATTTAAAAAAGTAGAAACTGAATTCCCCGCTGTTATCGGCGGTAAGGAAGTCAAATCGGGCAAGAAAATCAGAATGTGCCCTCCACATGAACTATCACATACAATTGGATATTTTCACAGATCTGATAAAAACCAGATCCAACAGGCAATTAACGCGGCCCTTGCTGCCAAAGAAACCTGGGAAAATTTGAATTGGGAAAATCGCGCTTCCATTTTTTTGAAAGCTGCTGATTTGCTGGCCGGGAAATATCGAAATCATATAAATGCTGCCACGATGCTCGGTCAGAGTAAGAATGTTTATCAGGCTGAGATTGACAGCGCCTGCGAATTGATTGATTTTCTACGCTTTAATGTGCATTATCTCAGTGAAATATATAAGCAACAACCCATAAGTTCCAGTGGTATGCATAACCGAATGGAATACCGTTCACTGGAGGGATTTGTGCTGGCGATTACGCCGTTTAACTTTACAGCCATTGGTGGAAATTTACCAACCTCTGCAGCAATGTGTGGAAATGTAGTTGTCTGGAAACCTGCAGATACACAAATTTTTAGTGCCTATACATTCATGAAAGTTTTACAGGAAGCGGGGCTTCCTAATGGTGTTATCAATCTGGTTTATGCAGATGGCCCCGAACTGGGAGAAATTTGTTTCGGTCACCGGGATTTTGCGGGAATTCATTTTACAGGTTCAACTGCAGTCTTCAATACGATTTGGAAAACGATTGGTACAAACATAGGCAAATACAAATCTTACCCAAGAATTGTTGGTGAAACCGGGGGCAAGGATTTTGTGCTGGTTCATCCGGAGGCCGATAATGCAGTTGTAGTAACGGCACTTGTAAGGGGTGCTTTTGAATATCAGGGACAAAAATGTTCAGCTGCGTCCCGGGCGTATATTCCATCTAACCGTTCGGAAGAAATTCTCAGGGAACTGGTGTCGGTGGTAAATTCATTAAAAGTTGGTACAGTTGAGGATTTCGGCAATTTTGTAAATGCCGTAATTGATGAAAGAAGTTTTAATAAGATTAAGGACTATATCGACCGTGCTTCAAAAGATACAAATGCGAAAATTATAGCGGGCGGTACTACCGATAAAACTAAGGGGTATTTTATTCAGCCAACCGTTATCGTTACAACAGACCCGAATTTTTTTACATTGAAAGAGGAAATATTTGGACCGGTCCTAACTATATATGTTTACGATGAGAATAAATTCGAGGAAACAATGGATCTCGTTGACTCAACTTCCAATTATGCATTAACCGGATCTATCGTAAGTACAAACCGAATTGCTATTGAACGGGCGACCGAAAAACTACGGCATGCGGCTGGAAATTTTTATATAAATGACAAACCTACAGGGGCAGTCGTGGGACAGCAGCCTTTTGGAGGTGCAAGAGGCAGTGGTACCAATGATAAAGCAGGGTCCATATTGAATTTGTATCGTTGGCTTAGCGCCCGAACCATCAAGGAGACATTTGATCCCCCTACCGGTCATGAATATCCTTTTTTGGCAGAAGCCTGACCGTTTCATTATTTTTATAAAAATATTCTAATTGAAGACGATCCTGACCGAAAAAGAACTGGAAATTACTATTCAGCGATTGAGCCATCAATTGTTGGAAAATCTTCAGAGCTTTAAGGACCTGGTGATTATCGGCATTCAGCCAAGGGGTATATTCTTCTCAGACCGGATTATTCAGCAGATTAATATGCAAATAGCACCGGAAAAAATAACTTATGGGAAACTTGATATTACTTTTTACAGGGATGACATTCGCCAGGGACTACATACTATAAATCGCACTGATATTCCTTTCAGCATGGAAAATAAAAAAGTAGTCCTTATTGATGATGTGTTATATACTGGCAGAACGGTTCGTGCGGCCATGGATGCTCTTCTCGCTTTTGGCAGACCCGCTAAAGTAGAACTCTGTGTGTTAATCGATCGTCGCTTCAGCCGTGAAGTGCCTATCCAGGCCGACTATATTGGTCGATCAATAGATACCATAATAACCCAGCGGGTAAAAGTTCTCTGGAAAGAAAGAGACAATAAAGAGGAAGTTGTGTTGTTTTGACGAACGTTAATTAAGCCTTATTTCGCCGTTTGGATTCGAAAATATAACTTTGACTTTTAATGCAACTAAGTACCAAACATCTCCTTGGCATTAAAGATTTACAAGCTTCCGACATCCAGACTATTTTAGACACAGCCACCCAGTTTAAGGAAGTTCTTCAAAGACCGATAAAAAAAGTTCCAACACTGCGCGATGTCACCATCGTCAACCTGTTTTACGAAAATTCCACTCGAACAAGAATTTCATTTGAGCTTGCAGAAAAGAGGTTGTCTGCAGACACTATTAATTTCACGGCATCCGGCTCTTCCGTATCCAAGGGAGAAAGTCTGTTGGACACAGTAAACAATATATTATCCATGAAAGTGGATATGGTGGTGATGCGGCATAGTGCCAGCGGGGCTCCTCATTTCCTGGCTAAACACATACCAGCAGCCATTATAAACGCAGGCGACGGTATTAATGAACACCCCACTCAGGCCTTACTGGACGCCTTTTCGATCAGAGAAAAACTGGGCTCATTGGAAGGCAAAAAAGTGGTTATCGTTGGTGATATTATGCATTCGAGAGTGGCATTAAGTAATATTTATCTTCTTAAAAAAATGGGCGCTGAAGTGATGGTGGCCGGACCACCCACTTTAATACCCGTTCACATTACTGAAGCATTTGACATTCCGGTTGAATATAATTTGCGAAAGGCTTTGGAATGGTGTGATGTTGCGAACGTACTTCGAATCCAACTTGAAAGACAAAATCAGGTCTTGTTTTCATCCCTGCGTGAATATAGTCTCGCTTACGGTATAAACAGGAAAATGCTTGACAGCCTGTCTAAGGAAATAGTAATTATGCATCCGGGCCCAATTAACAGAGGCGTAGAACTGGACAGTGATGCGGCAGACAGCAAACAGTCAATCATATTACAACAAGTGGAAAACGGCGTGGCGGTTCGCATGGCAGTCCTGTATTTATTGGCTGACAAAGTTTCTAATCTTCAATAACTTCAAATAAAAATGAAACGGATCGCACTATTTCCGGGTACGTTTGATCCAATTACCATCGGACATCTCGATATAATCAGTCGGTCGTTGGGTCTGTTTGATAAAGTTGTAATAGGAATTGGCCGCAACGTAAATAAGCTGCCAATGTTCTCAGAAGAACAGAGAATAGCTTGGATAAATGAAATTTATAAAGATAATCCCGGCGTAGATGCGGTTTTATATGACGGGTTAACAATCAAATGTTGCCAGGAAGTAGGTGCACATTATATTATTCGGGGTATCAGATATGTGAATGACTTTGAATATGAAAAGGCGATTGCGGATATGAACCGGAGTCTTGATTTTCAAATTGAAACCGTTTTCCTGACCTGCCTGCCTCAATATACTTCCGTTGCTTCTACACTGGTTCGTGATGTTTTGCGCAACGGTGGCGACGTTTCCCAGTTTCTTCCTCAGGTTGTTGCCGATTCATTAAGAAATAAAAAGTAAACCTAACAGTTATGTCGATTTGGTTTAAGAAAGACTGGGATATTCAAAAGCTGAACCAGTTTGCAGCCAATACAATGAACGATCTGATAGGAATCAGATTTACCGAAGTAGGAGAAAATTATCTTAAAGCCACCATGCCAGTTGATCACCGTACGCGTCAGGCTTATGGATTATTGCATGGCGGGGCTTCTGCAACACTTGCTGAAACCATTGGGAGCGTTGGTTCTGTACTGGTTGTGGATCCTGATCAGTCCATATGTGTCGGTGTAGAAATAAATGCGAATCATTTAAGAAGCGTAAAGGATGGATTTGTTACGGCCACTGCTATCCCGCTTCATCTCGGGATGTCATCTCATGTATGGGATATCAAGATTATAGACAAAAATGAAAAACTGATTTGTGTTAGTCGTCTAACGGTTTATGTGAAGAAGAAACCAGCGGATTTCAATACATCTACAATTGCAGGATAAGTATTCTGCAATACCACATCAAAATCTGCAGATCCAACCCACTTTATCTCGGTGATATCTTCTTCTGTTTGAGGAACGAGTGTTTGGCTTCCGCCTGTTTTCATTAGCCACCAATGTGTTTCTTTAAGAATTTTCTTTCCTCTTTCTACATATTCATGTTCTGTAATAAGTAAAAAACGTATAAGCTGAAGCTGTCCGACACCTGTTTCTTCTTCTACTTCGCGAATGGCACATTGTTCCAATGTCTCCCCCCTATCCAGTTTTCCTTTGGGAAGGTCCCACTTACCTCTTCTGAATATGAAAAGAACCTCACGTTGTTCATTTTCCACCAACCCGCCGCCTGCCTGAATAAATATTCTGTTATCGTCTTTCATAATTTATGTAAATATAAAAAGCAGATTGTAATGTTGAAGCTACCCAACTTACTTTAATGTCCAAATCGATACCGTGTACGATAAATATTTTAACTTCACATCATGACTAATGAAAAAGCTGTTGCCGAAAAACTGCTGGAAATCCAGGCGATAAAATTGAGTCCCGACAAACCATTCACATGGGCATCCGGATGGAAAAGTCCAATTTATTGTGATAATCGAAAAATACTTTCCTTTCCACATATCCGGGAATTTATAAAATCGGAAATGTGCAATCAAATATTCGATATTTTCCCAAACGCTGATATACTTGCCGGAGTGGCAACTGCAGGAATCGCGTGGGGAGCAATGGTTGCAGATCAGCTTAAACTTCCTTTCATATATGTTCGGTCTAAACCAAAGGAGCATGGAATGGGAAATCAAATCGAGGGTTTTTATGAAAAAGGGAAAGAGGTAGTAGTAATTGAGGATTTGATTTCAACAGGAAAAAGCAGCATGGCTGTTATCCATGCACTCAGAGCAGCAGGCTTGCAAATAGCCGGTTTGGTTTCTATCTTTAATTATGGTTTTGACGAAGCTGCTAAACTTTTTTCATCAGAACTTGTAGTTACCAAGTCGTTGACTGACTATTCCAACCTGATTGGACTGGCTGTGGAAAAAGGCTCGGTGAGCCCGGCTCAACATGAAACACTTGTTAAATGGAGGGAGGATCCTGCTAACTGGAATGCAGTTTCGTATTTTTGAAGTTAAATAAGAGCATATGAAAAAGGTTTTATGTTTGTCGGTTTTGGTGTTATCGGGATTTATTGGGTTCTGCCAGGTTGAGGCACCTGTGCGTAAAGGAGCTTTCGAAACTGCAACCATCAGTGTACCCACTGTTCAATGTGAAGAATGTAAAGACAGAATTGAAAAATACCTTACTCGCGAAGAAGGTGTTCAGAAAGTCATGGTGGATTACAAAAAGAAAACGTGTAAAGTTACTTACTTGTGGGATCGTACTTCGATTGAAAATATTAAAACCGCCATCGCCAATGTAGGCTATGATGCAGGAGATGTTACAGCAGATCCGGAAGCGTACAAAAAACTGCCCACCTGTTGTAAAAAACCAGAGGACGGCGGGGGTCATTCAAAACAATAACTATTAATATTTTATTTCCACCGGAAACTTGCCTTCCCCGAGACCAAGTTCAGCTGATGCAGCGTTACTGATGCGAATAAGCAGCCCGGCGCTTTCTTTCATGTCGGGTAATTGACCAAGAACTTTTGCATAAATTGATTTTCCATTTGCACTTACAACCCTGATAATCGTTCCAACAGGAACTCCATTCATCAATGCATAATATTTTCCATCTGACCATCCGCTGGTGCTTTTAAATGTTCCAGCCTGACCGCTGCCAGTTTTTCCAGAGGCGGTATAATCGATACTGAAAAATCCACCGTTACTATGACTCAAAGCATAGTTATTTATTTTTTCATTCGTATTACTTACAGTAGATGTTCCGGTAGAAGTATTAGAAACAGTAGTAACCGGAGTTTTAGTGGGTTCCGCCCTATATAAGGGGGCAGAAGCTGTTGTTGAAGCTCCAACTTCCGTTTGCTTGCCCGTTTTATTGCCAGGTTCTGTAGTGGAGGCTATAACAGCAGGATTTGAAGAAATACCAGAAGCCAAAGGAGAAAGATCCGTTTTTACTCTTAGGAATCCGACGATGAGATCGGTTCCAGGTCTTAAATCATCTCTCTTAATATTATTCCATTTTTCCAGACTGGTAACCGGTACATCATTGTATACAGAACTCAATTTGAACATCCATTCCTTTTCTTCAACTTTATGATAGATGGGCACCAGGGTCTCACCCGGAATTTTAAGCTGTTTTTGATCGAAGTTAGAAACATTGAGTGGAATATTAAGTTGTGTTGCTACTTCCAGTGGCTTATCAAAACTCATATTGTTAAAACTGGCTATTTCATGAGGGCTAAGATTGAACAAACGTCCTATACTATACCAGTTTTCCTTAGCAACCACCATATGAACCAGGTAAAATTTACCATTGGTACCCTCAATACGCAATTGAACATGTTGTGAATGTCCCCTAAAGGCGTAAAATATGAATAATACAAAAAGTACAATCCTGTTTTTCATGTCAGGCATTTATGGATGAACGCAAAGATGCTTACTTATCTTGCAAATAAAATATTAAAATATTTCCTGTTTTCGTATTCTCCACGACTTGGGATAATAGTTGTTAAATCTTTTTTCAAGCAATTTTATCCATCCCAATCGCTGATTCTGGTATGAAACAACACTCCAGCCCCTCCCTTCTATATTCCTTTCAAATGCCTCGCCGCGTAAAAAATGGAGGGCATCCGTTTTTGAAATATCGATATATTCAGAATCCCTCCTCAAAAAATTGGCCAAAGCAAGTTCATGATCTGGTATCAATTCTTTTTCACCCGACTTTCCTACCCTTATTCCGGCTTTTTTCAGGTAAAGATTGTTTTGAAGAGTTTCCAGGTCGTCTGACAGGTTTTCCGAAATTGCGTGTATTGTTTCCCCAATCAGGACGAAGGAGAGTGATTTTTCGTTTATCCATGGTGTAATCTGTTGTTCAATCCTCTTAGCGATTTTTCGGGAACTATACTTCGTCCTGACTGAGCCTAAAGAGGCAGCTGGCTGTTTCTTTTGAATTACAGATATGAAAAATCCTTCTCCGGAAACATTGTAGGGGTAAAATCTGTATCCATGTGCTTTGTGTTTCTGGGATATTGTTTCAATAATATTCCAGTTCAAATCCGGATATAACGGAACAGATTCGCATGAAAATTTTTGGAATATCGAGTCTACTACATCTTCATTTTCTTCTTTTGAATAAGAGCAGGTGGAGTAAATCAGGTACCCGTCTTCTTTCAGACTGTCCCAGGCATCGGCCACAATTCTTTGCTGCCTTAACTCGCAAAGGTGTACCAGGTCAGGGTTCCATTCTCCGGAAGCTTCCTGATTCTTTCTAAAAAGACCACTTCCACTACAAGGTGCGTCGATTAGGATAATGTCGAAAAAACCAGGCAGTCGTTTAAAATGTTCCGGATCATTATTTGAAACTATACCATTAGCGAATCCCCATTTAATCATGTTTTGAGATAAAACTGGGACTCTCGTTTTGATAACTTCATTGCTTACCAGGAGGGACCCGGTCGAAATAATGGATTGGATCAAAGTGGATTTCCCTCCCGGGGCAGCACATAAGTCCAAAACCCTGAGATTTTTGTTTACATCTGCAATCTGTTTGAGTGCGTGTGCCAGAAATAAACCGGATGCTTCCTGCACATAATAAAGTCCCGCATGAAAAAAGGGATCGAATGTGAAAGCTGGACGTTCAGAGAGATAATACGAATCAGAGCACCAGGGAACCCTGTCAATAAAACTAAACGGCGGGTCTTTTATTTCAGGCGGCCACCCTTTATCAGAGTGACTGGATTTTCCAGGATTCATATGCACTGACACAATCTGGTTTTCTGATGCATGAGCAGCCAGAAATTTGACCGGATCAAAATGGTCCATTTTGCTGAGTGATTGGATAAGTTCCGATGGGATATTGATCGCCAATTTTAATTTTTAACGTGCTTGAATTTAATTGAACCGGATCATGAATTTTTGTTTTACCTGGAATTCATCTCTAAAAAACACCAGGCCCGCTGAAAAAATATCAATACTCATTTTAACTTTCGGATGTGTTTGAATTATTGACCAGGCTTCTTCCATCTCCCTGCTCCAGTGTATGTCGTGAATGATAATCAAAGACGAGTGTGAAACTTTATTCAAAAAAATCTCAAAATATTCCAGCACTGCTCTTTTCCTGTGATTACCGTCTATAAATATTAAATCCGCCGGAGGATTTGAATTAATAACTTTCTCAAGAACTTCATCAAAATTGCCATTCATCAATTGAATGTTTTTCAATTTTAGTCTTTCGAAAGTTTCCTTTGCAATTTCTCCAATGGGATAAGACCCCTCAATAGTTGTTACCTTACTGGCGTGATTAGCTGATGCCAGATAAGCCGTTGAGATTCCCAGGGAACTACCCAATTCAATGATTGTTTCAGAGGGATAATAGTTTGCAAGGCGAAATAAAAGCCGTCCAAATTTTTCAGTTGATACAGCATTCTCTGCAATTTCTGACAGCTTTTTTGATCTCTCTTTTCCTTTAACTGAACTGGCACCCGGATCAGAATACTGAATGATTCTATCATCCCGAAGAAACATCTTTTTTAATTTTTCGATTTCTTCATACGCATAATAATTTCGATTATCATTCAGGACCGATTTGATAAAATCATATACGAAAGGTGAATGAATACCATGACCTCTGCTATTGAATGCATGAATGTAATATCGAACCCATTTAACAGCAAGTCTGGATTTAGAATACATAAGGGCCTTATCGTATGTGAGACGGTATGGATTTAATTTTGGTCCAGGTTTGAAAATCCATAGCATATGCGTGTTTTTCATCCGCGTGAACCTTTTTAGAGCTGGTTAGCCTAAAAAAATCTTTGGGAATTTCAGGAAAAAAAGCGTCGCCATTTAGTTGTACGAAGACCCTTGTCATATATATCGTATCACATAATAAAAGAGACTCTTTATAAATTTGGCCGCCACCTCCTATAAAAGCTTCTTTTGCATCGGTCTTTTGTGCAAGCGCGATTGCTTTAATAAGGCTATCTGTTTCCTGAACTTCACTGTTTCCTGTACTGTATCCCTTTTGCCTGCTGATTACAATATTGAATCTCCCGGGAAGTGGTTTATTTCCGAGCGCCTCAAATGTTTTTCTTCCCATTATTAACGGATATCCCCATGTGGTATTTTTAAAAAATTTCATATCCTCAGGGAGGTTCCACAACATCTGGTTATCCTTTCCGATTGCATTATTTTCTGTAGCGGCTACTATTATCGACAACTTCATCAAATATTAGTTTATACAGCTACCTGTGCCTTAATTGGAGGATGGGGTTTATAATTTTCCAGGCTAAAATCCTCATAATGAAAATCAAAAATATTTTTCACTTTCGGATTCAATTTCATTATAGGAAGGGGATTGGGAGTTCGCGTTAACTGCAGCGCCGCCTGTTCACGATGATTACTATATAAATGGACATCACCAAAACTATGAATAAATTCTCCGGGCTCCATATCAGTAACCTGTGCAATCATCAGGGTTAAAAGTGCGTACGATGCAATATTAAAAGGCACGCCCAGAAAAACGTCAGCACTGCGCTGATAAAGTTGACAACTTAATTGCCTGCGACCAGTATTTGGAGATAGGGATGTATAAAATTGAAATAAAACATGACATGGCATAAGTGCCATCTCCGGCAGATCTCCCACGTTCCATGCGCTTACGATCAATCGCCTGCTGTCAGGGTTTGTCGTAAGCTGGTGAATTAGCGCACTGATTTGATCAATTTGTTTTCCATCGGCGCCAGTCCAGCTTCTCCATTGTTTACCATAAACCGGTCCAAGTTCTCCTCGTTCGTCTGCCCATTCATCCCATATTCTTACGCCATGATCCTTCAGATATTTAATATTTGTGTCTCCTTTCAGGAACCAGAGCAATTCATATACAATGCTTTTTAAATGAAGTTGCTTGGTGGAAACCATGGGGAAACCATTCCTCAGATCAAAACGCATCTGGTAGCCGAAACAACTCTGTGTACCCGTGCCTGTGCGATCTTCTTTATGAACTCCGTTACGAACAATATGATCAAGTAATTCCAGGTATTGATTCATAGGTGCAATTTACAGAAGTTCTGAAAGTCTTATTGATTTGTTGAAAAAGCTAATTTGCCATTAGAATAAAGAATGAAACTGTTAACAACCATTGGCATGTATTTGGCAAACAAAATAATTATAAAAAAACTTCAAATTATGAAACAATTTATCGCGGCAGGCGCATTTGTCATGCTGGCCTTATTTAGTTCAGTAAACAGCTTCGCGCAGCAGGGAGATCCCGCGGCCCGGGCAGCCCAAATGAAACAAAAATTAATAACAGATCTGAAAATGACTGATGTACAGGCAGATTCTGTTGTTGCAATTAGTATGTCTTATGGCCCGCAGCGCCGTGCAATTTTCCAGGACCAATCCCTCAGTCAGGATGAAAAACAGACGAAAATGCAGGCTATAACCGATCAGGCAGACAAGCGGATTCAGCCTGTTTTGGGCGATCCACTGTTCAAACAATATCAGGATTGGCGTACAAAAAATATGCAGCAAATGCGAGGCGGAGGCGGCGGAAAACCGGCCGGCAACTGATATTTCGTATCGTTTCACGGATGACTGTTACCGGCATTTTTCGAGTCCGTTACCAGTCATCCTTTTTTTATTTCCTTAGCCCAGGTATCCTTTAGGGTTACAGTTCTGTTGAATATTAACTTGGATTCTGAACTTTCCCTATCCAAACAGAAATAAGCTTTACGTATAAATTGAAATCGCTCGTCTGATTTCGCTTCTGCCAGCGACGGTTCAGCAACAGCATTTTCAATTACTCTAAGGGAATCAGGATTAATATAGTCCTTGAAATCACCAGCTTCCACAGAAGGGTTTTCAACTTTAAACAGGCGGTCGTATAGTCGAAGTGTAACTCCTATTGCATGAGATTTACTAACCCAATGTAAAGTTCCCTGCACTTTTAACCCCGAGACATCATTTCCGCTTTTGCTTTCGGGCAAATAGCTACATTGAAGCTCCGTAATTATTCCCTTATCATCTTTTATCACTTTGTCACATTCTATGATATAAGCACTTTTCAAACGGACTCTTTTTCCTGGTGCAAGCCTGAAAAACTTCTTTGGAGGGTCTTCCATAAAGTCTTCTCTTTCAATAAAAATTTCTTTACCAAACGGTATTTCCCGGTTTCCTGCTTTTTCTGCTCCTTCAGGATAATCTTCGGTAGTTAACATTTCCACCTGGTCAGGATAATTAGTAATAACAATTTTCAGGGGGTCGAAAACAACCATTCTGCGAAGTGCATTTTTGTTTAGGTCTTCGCGTAAACAGAATTCCAGCAACGAAACGTCGATGAGATTATCCCTTTTTTGAACGCCTATTTTATCTGTGAAATTCCTTATGCTTTCGGGTGTGTATCCTCTCCTTCGTAAACCCGAAATCGTCGGCATCCTTGGATCGTCCCAGGAGTCGACATATTTTTCTTCGACCAGTTGAAGCAATTTTCGTTTACTCAAAACCGTAAAAGTCATATTCAATCTGGCGAATTCGTACTGCCGGGAAGGAAATATTTCCAGATTCTCTATGAACCAGTTGTACAAAGGCCGATGCGTAACAAATTCCAAAGTACAAATGGAATGTGTTATATTTTCTATTGAATCACTTTGGCCGTGTGCAAAATCATACATTGGATATATGCACCATTTATTTCCTGTTCTGTGATGATGAGCTTTTTTTATCCGGTAAATAATCGGATCGCGCATGTGCATATTAGGGGAAGCCATGTCTACTTTTGCCCTTAGTACCTTGTCACCGTCTGCATATTTCCCATCCCTCATTTCTTCAAACAACCGGCGATTTTCTGCAACAGTCCTGCCCCGAAATTTATTAGCAATTCCAGCTTGTGTTGGGGTTCCTTTTTGTAAAGCTATCTCTTCGCTGTTACTGTCATCAACGTACGCTAATCCTTTGTCAATAAGTCTTAATGCATATTGATAAAGCTGTTCAAAATAGTCGGATGCGTATAAAACTTTATCAGGAATAAAACCAAGCCATTTCACATCTTCAATAATACTATCTACATATTCGGTTTCTTCTTTTGCTGGATTTGTGTCATCAAAACGAAGATTGGTTTTTCCTCTATATTCATTTGCCAGCCCAAAGTTGAGACAGATTGATTTTGCATGACCTATGTGAAGATACCCGTTAGGTTCGGGTGGAAATCGTGTGAGAATTGATTTATACCTGTCAGCCTTAAGATCCTCTTCTATAATTTCTTCCAAAAAATTAAGGGATTTCCCCTCGACATTCAATTCCGCCATGTATTAAATTTATCAAAGGCGAAATTAATTAATTTTATGTCTATAGCCGAAAGTCTATCTGGCGCCAAATATCAGGCTGCCAATACGTACCATCGTGGATCCGGATTCGATGGCAATTAAATAGTCACTGCTCATGCCCATACTCAGCGTATCTACCGGATAATACGGAAAAGCTTTTTTTATTTTTTCAAAAGTCTTTTTAAGTGATTTAAATTCTGTTCTGATCTTTTCTTCATTATTTGTTTGCGTAGCCATTCCCATGCAGCCGCTCACCAGTGAATGGCGGAATTTATCTTCCTCATGGTTTTGAAGTACGGTTTGAATAAGCGACTCCAGCTCCATTTCATTGAGTCCGAATTTGCTTTCTTCACTGGCAATGAAAATTTGAAGAAGACAAAGTATCGTACGTTTATTTTTTGCTGCGTGTTTGTCTATTTCAAGTAGTAGTTTCAGGCTATCTACCGATTGAATCATATATATAAATGGCGCGATATATTTAACCTTATTGGTTTGAAGATGCCCTATGAAATGCCATCTGATATCATTTGGCAGAACCGCGCGTTTTTCCAAAAGTTCCTGCACGTAGTTTTCACCAAAATCCCGTTGTCCCAGATCGTACATCGATTGTATATCTTCTATTGATTTTGTCTTTGAAACAGCAACCAGTTTTATGTCTGAAGGACGCAAAATATCCTGGATTTGCTGATAAGCAGAAATCTGCATGGCGTTTTTCATTTGAGTATGCTCCTGGAAATCACGATACGTTGTACCTCACTTGTACCCTCATAAATCTGTGTAATTTTCGCATCCCTCATAAGTCTTTCCACATGATATTCTTTAACGTAACCATACCCACCATGAATTTGCACCGCTTCGACAGTTGTCCACATTGCTGTCTCGCTTGCAAAAACCTTAGCCATGGATGAGCTTTGCGCATAGTCCATTCCCAGATCTTTTTCTCTTGCCGCTTTTAAGCAGAGTAAACGGGACGCTTCAATGCGGGTTGCCATGTCGGCCAGTTTAAACTGAATAATCTGATGGTTTTTAATTTCTGTTCCAAATGCTTTTCTTTCTTTCACGTATCTCAGACACAACTCATATGCTCCGGATGCAAGTCCAAGCGCCTGTGATGCGATACCAATCCTTCCTCCGGCCAATGTTTTCATAGCGAATTGAAATCCAAATCCGTTTTCTCCTATCTGGTTTTCTTTGGGGACGATTACTTCATTAAAGCTGATGCTGTGTGTATCACTTCCTCTGATTCCCAGTTTATTTTCCTTAGCACCTACAAGGATTCCTGGAGTTTCCTTTTCAATGATGAATGCATTTATTCCCCTGCTTCCTTTTTCTTTGTCTGTCTGCGCCATAACCAGGTAAACAGAAGCCGAATTTCCATTGGTTATCCAATTTTTCATTCCATTCAGTATAAAATAATCGCCTTTATCTACAGCAGTGGTTTTTTGGGAAGTAGCATCACTACCTGCTTCCGGTTCGCTCAGCAGAAAGGCGCCTATATATAGTTTCCCATCCTTCTTGCCGGTGGCAAGAGGTTTCAACCATTTGTTTTTCTGAAATCCAGAGCCAAATTTTTCGAGTCCCCAGCATACAAGAGAATTATTTACGCTCATAGCTACTGATACACTTGCGTCAATTTTACTTATTTCCTCCATCGCCAATACATAACTCACCGTGTCCAAACCTGATCCGCCATATTCTGGGGAAACCATCATCCCTAAAAATCCAAGTTCGCCCAACTTCATTAGTTGCTCAAGCGGCAGTTTTTGATGTTCGTCTCTATCTATGACTCCCGGCAAACATTCCTGCATGGCAAAATCCCTTGCTGCTTTTTGGATAGCAAGTTGTTCTTCGGTAAATGAAAAATCCATAGTAAATAAAATAGTACGAACAAAAATAACAGAATTCGGTTGAGAAAACTAACAAGCGTTAGGTTTTGAACGCGCAGGGTGTTTAGTTACCTTTAGGTTTCGAAAAATTAGTTATGAGCAAAACCGGACAGATTAATGTTAGCTCTGAGGTTGGTCGGCTAAGAAGGCTTCTTGTACACAGTCCCGACAGTGGATTGGGAAAAGTTGTACCATCAAAAGCGCAAGACTGGCTTTTTGAGGATATTGTTCATCTTGATACAATCCGTAGAAAAGAATATGATTTCTATACTAAGTTGCTTTTGTATTTTCTGGATCCCGATCTGATACTTGGCAAACTCAAAAACATCGATTCTGAAAGAAATAACAGGAATTTTTATAAACCCGAACATAAAGATTTCTTCAGATCAGAAAAAGTGATCGAATTACAATGGCTTCTGGCCGAAATTCTGGAAGAACTGGAAATCCGCCTGAAACTCGCCGCATCCGTTTGCGCTATAGAAAACTGTTCCTACGCTACACAAAAAGAACTATTGGAACTTAGTCCGATTGCACTTGCAAAAACTTTTATTACCGGCACACTCGAAGGAGGCCGTATGCTTTTTGCGCCGATCCCGAATTTTATTTTTACACGCGACATAGGCATCGTTATTAATGAGTATGTCCTGCTCAACAAACCAGCAAAAAAAGCGCGTACCAGGGAGGCATTGATAGCTAAGTATATATTTTTTAATCACCCATTTTTCAAATCTTACCAGGATAAAATCCTTGAACTTAACGATGGCTATCATCATTTTCTGTTACCCAAAGAATCTGATGATAAAAAAGTAACACTTGAAGGCGGAGATGTTATGGTTGTCACGAAAGACCATTTGTTAATTGGAATAAGTGAAAGAACAACTATGGAAGCCGCGCATCAGGCCATCCAACTTTTATTTGATAAAGGTGTCGTAAAAAAAATCACTGTCATAAAGATTCCGAAAAAACGTGATTATATGCATATCGACACTGTTTTCACGCAGATAAAAAAAGATGCCTGGGTTATGCTGGGCATTTTTTCCAAGAAATCAATGAAACACGAAGATGAAGATCCTGTACAAAGAGCGCTTGAAGGGTCAAAAAAAGATGAAAAATTAAAGATCATACAATTCAAAAAAAAGGATATCGACAATCCGGTATATTTTGACAATCTGGAAGATCTTCTGACGGAAATTAGCAAGGAAGATTTGATGTGTGGTGGTAAGGTAAAATTTATATATTCAGGAAATAATGAGTTCCCATTTGACGCGAGGGAGCAGTGGACCGACTCCTGCAATCTGCTGGCATTGAAAGAAGGCGTTGTGTTGGGATATGACCGGAACGACAAAACCATCGAAGCGTTCAAAGAAAATGGATTTCAAATAATTCATGCACATGATCTGATTAAAAATCTGGAAGATGGGAATATGAAAATCGAGTCTATAAAGGATACTGTGATTTTGATGCCCTCAGCTGAACTTTCACGAGCAAGAGGTGGGTTTCATTGTATGAGCATGCCCTTATTGAGGGATGATCTTTAACAAGTATGGGGGTATGGGAGTATGGGAGTATGGGAGTATGGAATCGACAAACAGGCAACCATAAATATTTATGCAAACCACATCGAATGTTTTAATGATCAGGCCCATGCATTTCATGTATAATGCAGAAACGGCGGTTAATAATAGTTTTCAGATAAAAAGTGAGCAAGCAAATCTCACTGAAAAAGCCGTAAAGGAATTTGACATATTGGTAGGTCAGTTACAAAAAGAAGGAGTAAATGTAACTGTGGTTGAAGATTCGCCTTCTCCTCATACTCCGGACGCCATATTTCCAAACAATTGGATTTCCTTTCACGAATCTGGCGTTTACTGTCTTTATCCCATGTTCGCGCCGAACAGGAGAAAAGAGAGAAAGGTAGAAGTATTGGATATCATTAAAAAAAAATTCAATTATCATGAACTTATCGATTTTACGGAATACGAATCAAGGAGTAAGTTTCTGGAAGGAACGGGAAGTATGGTATTGGATCGTGAAAAACGCCTGGCGTATGCCTGCCTGTCACCGCGGACCGATATCTCGGTATTAGAAGTATTCTGTAAAAAAATGAATTATAAACCAATTGCCTTTCATGCCACGGACGACAAGGGCCAGGCTATTTATCATACGAATGTAATGATGTGTGTCGCTGATCAGTTTGTAGTGATCTGTCTGGATTCAATTACAAATTCTGAAGAAAAAAAATATATTACTGAAACAATATTGGCAAGTGACAAACAGATTATTGACATTACATCTGCTCAGATGAATCAGTTTGCCGGCAACATGCTACAACTGGAAAATAAAAATCATGAAAAAATAATGGTGATGTCCAGTGCGGCCTGGAATTCACTTGACCTGAAACAAAAGCAGTTACTTACTCAGAAAAACCGGATTGTACACTCATCACTTCAAAACATCGAATCTAATGGGGGTGGCAGCGCGAGATGTATGATAGCAGAAATTCATATATGAGAAACAAAGTGAATTAACCATCTCTGCGTGCACGGGATTCGATTCAAATGCTTATTTTTGGGACTTCGTTCGGAAAGACTGAATAATATCAACGAATCTGCCATTTGATTGAACCGTATTCAACAAATTCAACTTTTTTTTAATTAATGCAACAAAAAGTTTCAAAAATCGGGGTGCTCACTTCCGGCGGTGATTCTCCGGGCATGAATGCAGCCGTTCGTGCAGTAGTTCGTACAGGAATTTATAATGGATTGGAAGTTTTCGGTATCATGCGAGGATATAGCGGAATTATTGAAAACGATATCATTCCGCTCCATTCACGTAGTGTAGCCAATATAATTCAGCGTGGTGGCACCATTTTAAAAACCGCGCGCTGTAAAGAATTTTTTGAATATGAAGGAAGGGCCCGGGCATTTGCCAACCTTAAAAAACTGGGAATTAACGGTCTCATTATTATTGGAGGAGATGGTTCTTTCAGAGGCGCCCACAAATTCAGCTCAGAATTTGAAATTCCCTGCATCGGAATCCCTGGCACGATTGACAAAGATATCGCGGGCACAGATTTTACAATCGGCTTTGATACAGCAGTAAATACCGCTGTGGAAGCTATCGACAAGATTCGTGATACGGCAGACGCGCATGACCGTCTTTTTGTAATTGAGGTTATGGGCAGGGACGCGGGATATATTGCATTGCACAGCGGAATTGCCACAGGAGCCGAAAATATTCTGATACCTGAACGAAAAACAGATATCGAAGAGCTTGTTAGTTCACTACAGGAAAAGGAAAAAAGAAAAAAACTTGTGAACCTTGTTGTGGTTGCGGAAGGTGACAATTATGGCGGAGCTGAAGAAGTTGCCAAAGTTGTTAAACAAAGGTTACCTAATGTGGACACGCGTGTTTGCATTCTTGGTCATATTCAACGAGGAGGTTCACCAAGTTGTATTGACCGGGTTATCGCCAGCAGAATGGGATACTCATCTGTCGAGTGCCTTTTGGAAGGCAGATTCAATGTGATGGTCGGTGTAGTGAATAACAAAATTCATTTTACACCGTTGGAAAAAGCAGTAAAAGCCAAACAAAAAATTGGGGAAGACTGGTTGAAAATTATTAAAATATTAGCATCCTGATATAACCGTATAAATCAACACGATTAGCATGTCTAGAAACATAGAAAAATATCTGTATGGCCAGATGGATAAAAAGGCCGGATTAGAACACACATTTCACCGAACAAAGATAGTCGCGACAGTAGGTCCGGCCTGCGATACTTATGATAAATTATTGTCGTTGGTAAAAGCAGGGGTAAACGTTTTCCGTCTCAATTTTTCCCACGGCAGCCATGAAGACAAGACAAAAATCATTGAACATATCAGGAAGATTAATTCCACTGAACCTTTTAATATTGCCATCCTCGGTGATTTGCAGGGACCAAAACTTCGCGTAGGTGAAATTGAAGGCGGCAGCATGCTTGTTGAAGAAGGTGAAATACTGACTTTCACAAATACTAAACTTGTTGGAAACAAGGATAGAATTTATGTTTCCTATCCAAACCTGCACGAAGACGTGAAAATAGGAAATATCATCATGATTGATGATGGAAAACTGGAAGTAAAAGTAATCAGCATAGAAAAAAACCATGATGTTAAAGTGCAAGTGAAACTGGGCGGTTTACTTTCATCAAAAAAAGGTGTAAATCTTCCCGATACTAAAATCTCACTGCCAGCAATAACCGAAAAAGATGAAATAGATCTGGCTTTTATCATTGAACAAAAGCTGGATTGGGTCGCTCTTTCTTTTGTAAGGAAAGTAAATGATATTGTGGGACTTCGTGACAAGCTAAATCTCAAAAAAAGTAAAACCAAAATAATTGCCAAAATTGAAATGCCTGAAGCACTGACCAATTTGCGCGAAATTATTCTGGAGTCAGACGGTATAATGGTTGCGCGGGGAGATCTGGGAGTTGAACTTCCGGTTGAACAGGTGCCACTCATACAGAAACAAATCATTCGCAAATCAATTCACAGGGCCAAGCCGGTGATTGTTGCCACACAAATGATGGAAAGCATGATCGATCGCACAAAACCTAATAGAAGCGAAATCACCGATGTGGCAAATGCGGTTCTGGAAGGCGCCGATGCCGTTATGCTAAGCGCAGAAACTGCGACTGGCAACTACCCTACCCTTGTGGTTGAAACCATGCGTAAAATTATTATGGAAGTGGAGAAAACAGATTATCACTATAACCGGGAAGATGAACTGGAGCCACAGCCACATTCTCCTTCCTTCCTCAGTGACGCCATTTGTTATAATGCATGTAAACTTGCAAAAGATACACAGGCAGATGCATTGATCGGCATGACAGAGAGCGGTTATACCGGCTTTATGTTGTCAAGCTATCGACCCAAATCACCTTTATATATTTTCTCTAAAGAAAAAACGCTGATCAATCAGCTTAGTCTGAGCTGGGGTGTACGTGCCTTTCACTATGCCGAAGAAGAAAGTATGGATCAGATTGTAGCCGATCTTAAAGAAATACTCAAACACAGAGGGTTTATTAAAAAGGGCGATGTGATCATCAATACAGGAAGTATTCCGGTAGATGAACATCTCCCTACCAACCTTCTGAAAATTTCTAAAGTAGACTGAAAACAAGCATTCTCACACTTGTCTTAGTTTGGTTACCATTTGTTCTATCTCATGCCTGTCGGCCATTTCAATTGATTGGTCTTCCAGCATCAGAGGCTGAATGAATTCCATGGAAGATTTTCTCAATTTTCTTGCTGAACTATGAAATTCTGTCGCACCTGTATCATTTTTCAAATCAAGGATATTGCCTGCACGAATTCCTGAACCCGGCATAATCTCAATTCGGCCGGCAGCCTGAGATATCAGGTCTTTGATTAAGGATGCACCCAACATGGCAGTGGGCTGCTGGCCTGACGTGAGTATTCTCTCGTAACCAATTGCAATGATTTCCTCAAGTGCCTCAAAAGGATTACTCGTCCAGTCGAAAGCGCGGTGAAAGGATACTCCCATCGGGTAAGCTTTTTCAATGATTCTTGCTGAATTGGTTTGATCTATACGGCCATCTGTAAGCAGCATTCCAAAAACAATTCCATCGCAGCCAGCCGATTTGCAAGCTTCTACATCATGCATCATTACCTCAAATTCTTCTTCAGAAAATAAAAAATCTCCTCCCCTGATGCGTATGATCGGATAAAGTTCAATATCAGTTTTCTTTCTGACAGATTTAATGAGCCCGATGCCAGGCGTAGTTCCGCCCGCTGATGGGTCTGCACAGAGTTCGATTCTGCCGGCCCCGGCATTTGAAGAAATTATTGCCGACTCCAGATTATAACAACAAACTTCAAGTATATTCCTATTCATTTAATTAAACCAGCTTTCCGATTCATAAATTTTTTCCTCTGCTGCAGATCTTACTGCATAAGTAAATCCTTTCTGAATACAAAATGCTCCATAACTCCCGTCTTTTTTTATAGCAAGAAAACCAACCTGGAGATCCTTTGCTTTTTTCGGATCTCTCTTTACAATTCTTTCAACTGCGTTGCGGCAGGCATCGCGGGGTGAAAGGCCCTGCCTCATGTATTCAACGACCAAATGTGAACCTACAATGCGAATTACTTCTTCACCAACACCCGTTGATGTTGCGGATCCGATTTCATTGTCAACATACAGCCCCGCACCTATAATGGGAGAATCGCCAACACGTCCGTGCATTTTGAATGCCATGCCACTCGTAGTACAGGCTCCGCTCATATTGCCTTTGTAATCTATTGCAAGCATTCCTATTGTATCGTGGTTTAATGGGCCTCCGGGACTAAGCGACTTACCATCGGTATATTTTTTATTTTCAATATTGATTACCGGCTGATATTTGGAAGTCTTCAGCCATTCTTTCCACATCTTTTCACTTTCAGGCGTCAATAAATTTTCTTTTTTGAATCCATTCTCGAGTGCAAATTGCAGTGCACCTTCTCCTGTCAAAACAACATGGGGGGTCTTCTCCATGACTTGTCTTGCAACAGAAATCGGATGAACAATATATTCAAGACACATTACTGAACCACAGTTGCTATTCTCATCCATGATGCAGGCATCAAGCGTTACATGTCCGTCCCTATCTGGCAGTCCTCCGTATCCTACAGAATGATTTTCAGGATCTGATTCCGGGATCTTCACGCCTGCTTCAACTGCGTCCAGTGCTCTACCCTGTTTACTCAGTACTTCCCACGCTGCCGCATTTGCAGCTTTTCCAAAATCCCAGGTCGATATTACGATGGGGTTGTTTATGATCGAACCCACTTTATTTTCCCATGCCGAAGTCCTTAAAAGGATACCCGATGAAGCGATCAGGGAAGATCCGAGAAATTTCCTGCGATTAAACATTTATAGTCTGATTATTATACAATTTAGTGTAATAGTTTTAGGCGTTTGTCTTTCACAATATGAAAAACGTGAAATTGTGGAAATGTATCAATGTGGAAATGAATTTTCTGATTAAATTTAAAATTTCATGCCCACATTCGCTACATTCATTTACTCTTTCACATTCCCACATTATGAATATCATTAAATTTCGCTTGATCTTTCTGTTTATTCTCGTAAAATTTACGGCCTCCTCACAATCTACCAGCGTAGACAGTGTATGGTTTCATGATCATTATTACAAAATCGAACAGTCAATACCTATGCGCGATGGCGTAAAACTTTTTACATCCATTTACTCACCAAAAGATATCTCGGAAAAACATCCTATTCTCATGACGCGAACCCCCTACAGTTGCGAACCCTATGGCGCAGGGGAATTCAAGCCATTTCCGGAATCATATTTCCTGAATTATTTAAAGGAAGGATATATCATCGTTATCCAGGACGTGCGTGGAAGATGGATGAGTGAAGGGAAATTTGTTGATGTCAGACCATTTATAAGAAATAAAAAACCCGGTGATATCGATGAATCGACTGATGCATATGATGCGATTGACTGGCTGGTAAAAAATATTCCAGGTAACAACGGCAGAGTTGGTGTGCTCGGAATTTCATATCCCGGTTTCTATGCGGGAATGGCCGCGGCGTCAGGACATCCGGCATTGAAGGCAGTCAGCCCTCAGGCACCGGTTACAGACTGGTTCATCGGTGATGATTTTCATCACAATGGAGCTTTTTTTTACATGGATGCTTTTGATTTTTATGTTGCAAATGGTTTTGGCAGACCACACTTGCTTCCAAGAAACAAGGAAACTCCGATGCCGGATCCATATGTCAGCAAGGATAATTATCAGTACTACCTGAATCAGGGAGCTGATAAGAATCTGCTAAAATTCACGGGAGATAGTATTGCGTTTTTCAGGGAATTGTACGATCATCCAAATTACGACGGTTGGTGGCAGGCCAGAAATGCACGTGTGGCCCAATATCAAATCAAACCGGCAATGCTGGTAGTCGGCGGTCTCTTTGATGCAGAAGATTGTTTCGGTGCATGGAATCTCTATAAGGCGATCAGGAATCAAAGTCCTGAAACAAATACAAAAATAGTAATAGGTCCATGGTATCATGGTCAATGGGCAAGTAATGATGGAACGCACATGGGCAATATAAATTTTGCCGCAAACACATCCATTTATTATCAGAATGAAATTGAAATTCCTTTTTTCAATTATTACCTGAAAGGTAAAATCGATCCCCATGTTGCTGGTGCAACGATATTTTTTACAGGCGAAAATACCTGGAGAAAATTCGATTCCTGGCCAACAGACCAGGCAAAAGAGAAGAAATTTTATTTACAGAAGAATAACGGATTATCGGAAAGCCTGCCGGTAGAAGAAATTTCCTACGATGAATATACCAGCGATCCGGCACACCCCGTCCCATATACTGAAGATGTTCATTTCAACAGAACACGTGAATATATGACGGACGACCAGCGTTTTGCAAGCCGCCGGCCAGATGTACTTGTTTATCAGAGTGACGTTCTTAAAGGAGACTTTACCGTTGGCGGACCAGTAGTCGCTGACCTGAAAAGCAGTATCAGTACAACAGACGCTGATTTTGTAGTAAAAATCATTGATGTTTTTCCAGATTCGCTATCGTATAATCACGTAGATATTTACGCAGTTGATGAAGGGGAAAGAAAATATCCCATGGCAGGATATCAAATGCTTGTAAGAGGTGAAATATTCCGGGGTAAATTTCGGAATAGTTATGAAAAACCTGAGCCTTTTGAACCGGGTAAAACAGAAACGATCCGGTTTCGCTTAACCGACGTGGCACATACTTTCAAAAAAGGACATAGGGTAATGATTCAGATTCAAAGTAGCTGGTTTCCCCTTTCCGACAGAAATCCCCAGAAATTCACTGACATTTATACCTGCAATGATTCGGATTTTCAAAAATCAGTTATCCGGATCATGCACGACAATAAGAATGCTTCGTGTATTATTCTTCCTGTAATTTCAGGAAGATTGGAATAATTGCAAAAATGGCTGGTATAATTATTTCCAAATGCGACCCAGGATATTTAATTTAGTGGATATTAGCCCTTCGTTAAGATGTAATAGCCTGGCATGGAATCTTCAAGTAAAAAAATACCATCACTCGAGTTATGGCTTCATGAAGTTCAGTCCTATATCTATAAGGTAACGAGCGGTCCAATGAAACATGCCGGATTTCAATTCCACCGTTCTTCTTATAGTTTTAAAAGAAAGAATAAAAAAAGTCAGGACGAGCTCTCAATTATCTTTCTAAGTCAGTTTCCTGTGAATTATCGTATTGGCTTCCAACTGGAAATATGGCATCCGGAAATAAAGCAAATCAAGGAAACATATATGGGCGATATTCTTAACAAAGAATCAAATCTTTGCAGTATCATTTTGTACATAAAAGATTTCCCGTCCAATGATCCGATGCAGGAAGTTGTAAAAGATTATTCAGTATACAATTATAAAGATTTGTTTATGGTAGGCGACTGGCTTGCGCAAACCATGCAATATGATTTGGTTCCGCTGTGCAACCAAATGAGCAGTATTCAGCATATGGATAGTTTTTTTGAAGCAAAACCTAATTGGTCATTGAATACCCACACAGGTAGCAATTTGTGTACAGATCTTATAGTGGCCAGATTGAATAAAAAAAGAGATGTTCATCAACGATATCAGCAATTAATGCTGGGACTTCAGCAAAAAATTGAAGACCGTAAAATGAGTTCGGAAAGCAGGCAGCTCCTTTCTCTTTGTTATGAATCTATTATTTAACTGACGAAAGGTAACAATACTCCTATTCTGCCATACTCCGGTACTCCCATACTCCCACACTTGTTTTAGCCTTAATGACCTATTTTCGCAAATAATTTTAATAAACTCGCTGCAATATGAAAATGGTAGATGCTTTCGAAAAGATTCCATTGGAAATTTATCCGGATGCAACCGCGGGTTCACTATATGTTGCAAAGAAAATTGCTACGTTGATTCGCGAAAAAGAAAAAAATAAGCAACTATGCGTGCTTGGATTATCAACAGGAAAATCTCCTTTGAAACTATATGCCGAACTCATCAGGATGCACCGCGAAGAAGGTCTTAGTTTTAAAAATGTTATTGCTTTCAACCTGGATGAATATTATCCGATAGAAAGAAATGCTCCCCAGAGTTATTACCGGTTCATGAATGAAAATCTTTTTAATCATATTGATATTGATCCAAAAAATTGTCATATTCCAAATGGTGAATTGCCAAAAGAATCCATGAAAGTTTTTTGCAATGAATATGAACAGGCGATAACAGATGCTGGCGGGATTGATTTACAAATACTCGGTATAGGATCAAACGGACATATTGGATTCAATGAACCGGGATCAAGCCTCTATTCAAAAACCCGTGTCACACCTCTTGAAAATTCAACCCGTCTGTCCAACGCCGGAGATTTTGAGAGCGTCACCCAGGTTCCACGATTGTCGGTCACCATGGGCATCAGCACGATTCTCAAAAGCCGGGCAATCGTACTTATGGCCTGGGGCAACAGCAAATCTAAAGCTGTTCAGAAATCTTTGGAGGGCCCGGCTACTGAAGAAACGCCAGCTTCCTTACTTCAGCAACACGAGAATACTTTATTTGTGGCCGATACTGCAGCAGCTTCCGAACTGGTTCGTTTTAAAGCTCCCTGGCTTACGGGTGATTGTGACTGGGATGAGGATACTCTTCGAAGAGCGGTAGTAAGTGTTGCATTAAAACTGGAGAAACCTATTCTGAGTCTTACTGATAAGGATTATAACGATTATGGACTCAGCGACCTGCTTGCATTAAAGGGTGACGCTTACGAGATCAATCTGGAAGTATTTTACATGTTGCGTGACAGTATAACCGGATGGCCGGGTGGAAAAAATCAGGTACTTCCAAATGCACCGGAAAGGATGATACCCTATCCGAAAAGATGTTTGATTTTTTCTCCACACCCCGATGATGATATTATTTCAATGGGCGGTACCTTCATGCGTTTGCATGATCAGGGCCACGAAGTCCACGTCGGGTATCAGACTTCTGGAAATATTGCGGTTACGGATGAATTTGTGACAAGGTTCATTGATTTCGCCGTCGGATTCGAATCACTTTTTGGGATGGATAACAAACGATCAACTGAAATTCTTGCCAACGCAAAAAGTTTCCTGAAAGAAAAAAAGAACTCAGCTGTCGATTCTCCGGAAATAAGAAATATAAAAGGACTTATACGCCGCAGCGAAGCCAGTGCAACCTGCCGTTATGTGGGAATACCGGATAGTGGAATTCATTTCCTGAACCTTCCATTCTACGAAACCGGAACAATTGACAAGAATCCAATGAGTGAGGAAGATATCCGGATTACAATCGATCTTCTGCAAAAAATAAAACCCCATCAGGTATATTGTGCCGGAGATTTGGCGGATCCTCACGGTACACACAAAGTTTGCCTTGAAATCGTATTTGAATCTTTTAGGCGTTTAAAAGAAAAAGGAGAACCCTGGATAAAAGACTGCTGGATCTGGCTATATAAAGGCGCCTGGCAGGAATGGGACGTAAGTGAAATAGAAATGGCTATTCCAATGAGCCCCGATCAGGTACTTAAAAAACGTTTTGGAATTTTTATTCACCAGTCTCAAAAAGATATGGTGCCATTTCAGGGTTCTGATAGTCGCGAATTTTGGCAACGAGCAGAAGACAGGAACGCAAATACCGCCAATTTGTATGCACTATTGGGGCTTACGAAATACGCAGCAATGGAAGCGTTTAAACGTTGGCATTTTTAAGCTCAAGGCTTAATGTAGAAGGCAGAAGGCCCTGAACTGATTTAATTCTTTAGTATTTAGATTGATATAAATCAATTTTTTTTAAATTAATTTTTTTTGCAAGAAGGAAATAAGAAACCTGGTCTGAGTCCATTTAAGGAAATTAATGAAAAACCGGTCTTAAGTACTAAGCCTTCTGCTTTACGCCTTACATGGTCGTCTGCATGGAGAATGTCGTCTTTTAGATGGAAATTCTGGATCGGCATGTTGATCTTTATCGGCATTTTAGTAGCGCTGCCATTTTTTTTTAACGCCATTGAAGAAAGGAATGGATTTTTTATTGCAGATATTTTGTTGAAATGGATTCCACCCCGTAATGTATCCGTAGCGGTCTTTTTTTTGATCTGGTCTTGTTGTCTGATTTTGATTGTTAGAATCTATCGTGATCCGATGATGCTGCTCGTTATGTTATGGGCTTATAATGGCGCAACGCTTGTCAGAATGGCCTGTATAGGACTGATTTCCTTGAATCCTCCGGTAGGATTAATTCCGCTGATGGATCCTATTACGAACCAATTTTATGGTCAGCGTTATATAACTCATGATCTGTTTTTTTCAGGTCATACAACGACAGTTTTTCTTATTTTTCTTTGTTTAAAGAATAAATACGACCGCATTTATGCGCTGTTTGCATCGATTTTATTGGGTTTTTTATTACTGGTTCAACATGTACATTACACCATAGATGTACTGGGAGCACCCTTATTTACATACGCTGTTTACAGGTTAACACTGATTTTTACAAAACGTGAAAACCAACAGACTTTTCCCCAATATGGAAAAGGTTAAAATGGCTAAAACAAGATACCAAGGACTCTTTTTGAGCGTTTTATTGTTTCCGGGAACCGGCCGTCGTGGCAATAAGAATTTAAAACAAGGCTGGTTAATAGCACTTTATTCATTAATTTTGCCAATAATAAAAAATCGTAATTATTTTTAAGTTAATTTCATCCTGTCCAAAATTGGGTTATAAGCAGCTGGTTTTTGCTGCTAAAGACTTAAATGCTACTATGATATGAAAAAATTAGTATGCCCTGAATTCTTACTAGGTGATAAGGTAACCCCGGAGCAAGCAACCTTTTTCCATAAAAATGGGGTGATCGTATTTCGGAATGTCCTGAAACCTGAAACCGTTGGCTTTTTTATCCAGGAATTGAACCGGATTGAAAAGCAATTACTGGATGAAGGAGTTGACAAAATAAATGGGGTGCCACTTAAATTTGGTAAAGACCATAACGGACAGACAATCATCCAGCGTTTGTGTTTCCTGTCGAATTACAGCACCGCTTTTCACGAATTTCTGAAAGATCCACGCTTAGTAGCATTACTTGAACTTCTTGCTCCCTATGAAGGGCGCATTGCGGAAAATGAAAAAGACGGTCTTATCCTGAATCATTATGTAAGGACGCCCGAAAGCAAATTCTCCCAAATGGGATGGCATACTGATAGCCCGAGAGATTTATTTCTGGGACAGAAGATCATGCCGATGCTGAATGTTGGTATACACTTGGATAATGTTCCTTTTGAAGCCGGTGGACTGCGCGTTTTACCTGGAACTCATACTCAGGGAGTCTTACGTTTACTTTTCAAGAAAAAATACTTCATAGATAACAATCCGGATGCCCGCGAAATCGGATTTGATATCAATGCGGGCGATTTGACTGTTCATGACGGCCGCATCTGGCACCGTGCACAGCAGTCTCCTTATATAGGGGAAGCAAGTCGCCGGCGTGTAATGTATGTACCAATTATAACAGGTAAATACATGCCGAAAGACGAAAACAGTAAAACTCCTTTTTACCATCGTTTTGCTTCCAAAGTCCAGAACTAAGGATATCGCGAAACCAAATTAATTTAACATGCCTT
Source organism: uncultured Bacteroidota bacterium (assembly GCA_963757315.1). Lineage (GTDB taxonomy): Bacteria > Bacteroidota > Bacteroidia > Chitinophagales > Chitinophagaceae > Puia. The sequence continues at coordinate 565,948 of CAVWRD010000011.1, forward strand.
TTGCTCTCATTACAGGAGGTAGCAAAGGAATTGGAAAAGCTATTGCAGAGTCTCTTGCCATGCGGGGATATGACCTGTTAATAGTTGCGCGTTCGGCTGAGTTGCTGGAGCAGGTCTCCTCCGAAATCAGGATTACTACCAAAAGAAACTGTCGATGGTTTGCGATAGATCTCGCATTAGATAAATCAGCTGAAGAAGTCTATGACTGGTGTTTGGAAAATCAGTTTGATGTATCAGTGCTTGTCAACAATGCCGGGTATGGTTTAAGCGGCAGTTTTGAAAAGTACACTGCTGCAGAGCATGCGGAAATGCTCCATTTGAATATTATTACACTCACCAAACTAACGCGTTTATTCTTACCGGAATTACTTAAACAGCCCGCGGGTTATATATTGAATATCGGAAGCTCGGCGTCCTACCAGGCAGTTCCAATGCTTTCTGCATATGCCGCATCCAAAGCATATGTGCTGAATTTCAGCAGAGGTTTATACCAGGAATTAAAGGGTACTCATGTATCGGTTACCTGCGTTTGTCCCGGACCTACAGATACCAATTTTGTAAAACGTGCGCAGGTGGGACTTAAAGGTCAAAGGGCCGCTGAGCGATTTAATATGTCGCCAAAAACAGTGGCAGATATTGCAGTTGAAAGTCTTTTTCGAAGAAGGTCTGAAGTTATTACTGGTGCAGCGAATAAACTCAGCGCCTTTTTTGCATGGTTGCTTCCTAAAAACATGGTAGAAGGTATCGCAAAAAAACTTTACGATTAATTTCTCCCTTCCTAAATTTTAAAATTTTTGAATACCCGGAAATTTGGAAATTTAATTGGCAGTAAATATTTCTTACTGATTTTTACTTTGTTGTTTGTCAAATTTTCTGTCGCTCAACCCGAAGACTCAACCGTTCGGACCGGAGCAGAACAAACTGAAAAATATTTTCCATTATTATTTGGTAAACGAATTGCAGTTGTTGCAAATCCTACTTCTCAAATTAAAGGTGTATCGCTTGTAGACAGTCTCTTGCATGCAGGAATACATGTCGTAAAAGTTTTCGGTCCTGAACACGGATTTCGCGGAAATGCAAGCAACGGCACTACAGTTTCGGACAGTTACGATCCTGTAACGGGCATTCCAATTGTATCACTATATGGCAAAAAATCCATGCCTTCTGCAGAAGATCTTGCCGATGTCGACATCATTGTTTTTGATATTCAGGATGTGGGTGCAAGGTTCTTTACATATATAATCACACTACAGCGTGTGATGCAGTCCTGCGTAAATTTTAATAAACTATTGTTAATACTGGACCGTCCCAATCCAAATGGGTATTTTGTAGACGGCCCCGTTTTGGTAGATTCATTACGTTCAGGTGTGGGTTTGCAACCTATTCCGATTGCTCATGGTATGACGATCGCTGAATTGGCAACAATGATCAATGGAGAGGGGTGGCTAATGAACAGAGCTGTCTGTAATTTACGTTTCATTAAAGTAGAACACTATACGCACTCGACAGAATATGTTCTACCAGTATCCCCGTCTCCCAATTTAAATACGGCGCAGGCTATTCTTTTATATCCCAGTTTATGCCTTTTTGAAGGAACGGTTATAAGCATCGGAAGGGGAACTCACAGGCCTTTTACAATGATTGGTGCTCCCGCTCTCTCCTGGAAGTATAAATATAATTTTAAACCCGTGTCGATACCCGGGATGAGTGAACACCCGCTTTATCAGGATTCTGTTTGTTTTGGTCTTGATCTGGAGGAATACAATTTGGACGAACTGCGCATTAAAAAACAAATAAATCTTCAATGGTTAATTGAGTGCTACAAAGCTTACCCGAAGAAAGAAATTTTTTTTGATGCTTCCCAAAATAAACAGATAGGAAATTTCGACAAGCTTGCGGGTGTTTCGTTATTGCGACAACAGATTATTGCCGGTATTTCAGAAGTTGAAATACGCAAAAGCTGGGAGCCGGCACTCTCCGAATTCAAAAACAAAAGAATCAGGTACCTGTTATACCCCTGAAAAGCTAAGGTCTCAGCCTTCTGAAGCTTTAAATCTTCTTTCACCAGAATTTCTTAAATTTAGTGACTAAAAAAATCAGTTATGTCAAATCACGACTTATCCAGACGCGCTTTTATACACACAGCAGGTAAGGCAAGTGTAGTTGCAGGTCTTTCAGGATCCGTTCTCACGGCATTAGCAAATACTGATTCTCCAAATAACCATAAATTAAACATGCCCGATCCCGTTCCGTATAAACAACAACCTCTTCCCTATGCCTATGCCGCATTAGAACCTGCAATAGACGCGATGACAATGGAAATACATTATACCAAACATGCAGCGTCTTATGCAAAAAATCTTGCGGAAGCGGTGGACGCAGAAAAAGTAGATGCTTCTAAAGTTTCATTGGAAGATCTGCTCGGATCCATTTCCAAATATTCTGTCAAGATGAGGAATAATGCTGGTGGTCATTATAACCATTCCTTGTTTTGGCAGTTTATGACTTCTCCTGGGAAAACGACGGCTCCATCGGCTGCGTTGATGACGGCGATTCAGAGGGATTTCGGTTCGATGGATGCAATGAAAACGAAATTCAATGATGCAGGTAAGGGCCGCTTTGGAAGCGGATGGGCTTGGGTGATCGTTAAAAAAGATGGTAAGCTGGATGTAGTTTCTACGCCTAATCAGGATAATCCCCTCATGGATATCAGCGATTCAAAAGGACAACCTCTTTTCGGTCTTGATGTTTGGGAACATGCTTATTATTTGAAATATCAAAATAAGAGACCTGACTATATTACAGCCTGGTGGTCAGTAATTAATTGGGATTTTATTAATAACAGGTTTAGCGCGCTGGGATAATATAATCTGAACCGATTTCTAATTCCTCTTTTCAATTTTAAAATCCAGATTTACTATATGTCAAAAACAAAAGCGTATGCCGCCCAAAATGCGCATGGTGTACTATCAGCATGGGATCTTGATCGTCGCGAACCCGGACCCAAAGACATACAAATTGAAATCCTCTATTGTGGTGTTTGCCATTCGGACTTACATCAGATTCGAAACGAATGGGGCAATTCAATTTTTCCGATGGTTCCCGGACACGAAATTGTTGGAAGAATAACAAAGGTGGGAAGCGGCGTGAAAAAATTCAAAGCCGGGGAACTTGCAGGTGTTGGTTGTCTGGTAGATTCCTGCAGGATTTGTGAGAATTGTAAAGAAGGCCTCGAACAATATTGTCTTAACGGAAGTTCACCAACCTATAATGGAACGGAACAGGACAAGAAGACTCCTACTTATGGCGGTTATTCGAAAATGATTGTTGCTCATGAGGATTTTGTTTTGCACATATCCGATAAACTTCCGCTTCAAAATGTGGCACCTCTGCTTTGTGCCGGAATAACAACATATTCGCCTTTAAGACATTGGAAAGTGGGTAAAGGACATAAACTGGCGGTTCTTGGTTTAGGAGGTCTTGGTCATATGGCGGTTAAATTTGGAGTGTCCTTCGGTGCAGAAGTAACAATGCTAAGCTCCTCCCCTTCAAAAAAAGAAGATGCGCATAAGTTAGGAGCGCACAGGTTTATTTTAACCAAAGATCCCGAACAACTTAAGCAGGTGCAGGGATATTTTGATTTTATTATCGACACAGTATCGGCGCCACATGATTACAATTTGTACCTGGGTTTATTAAAAACGAATGGCGTGCAAATTTGCGTGGGCGCTCCTCCTACTCCCGCTGAAATAATAGGTTTTAATTTAATTCTTGGAAGAAAAAGTCTCGCCGGATCTTTAATTGGGGGACTACCCGAAACTCAGGAAATGCTCGACTACTGCGCAAAACATCAAATTGTATCTGATATTGAACTGATAAATATTCAGGATGTTCAGACTTCATACGAACGAATGCTGAAAGGAGATGTCAAATACAGATTCGTAATTGATCTGACCTCTTTATAATATGTTTTGGATTAAAAATTAAAGAGGCAGCCGATACCAATTACGTTTGACTTTGTTACATCCAGAGTTTTCATATAGGAAAACTTAAGTTCTAAATTATGGCTTCCGCTCCCTACACCCATTCGCGCTCCAAAATCGGCAGCGGGTCCGAAACCAGCCATCTTACTGGAATACTCATATTCGTATTGATCTGTAGCAGTATATTCATTCGTATGATATCCAAATCCCACACCTGCAAAGAATCCAAACTTGTCTTCAGCTTCTTTGGTTGATCCGGCACCATAATTATAATTAAACATCAGCGGAGCATCCAGCATAACGCTAAGTGAATTGCCATCCGGATTTTGACTATTATAAGATCCTGAAAATCCAAGACTGATGGGAAGGCCTACCGTGAACGATGAATTTTCTGTCTCCATAAAACTGACCCTTGGTGAGTAAATGATTGCACCAACAGGATCTGCAGAACTACCAGAGGAAGATTGAAGGACCACATTAATTCCAACGCCTTGCATAAAAGTTTGGGAAAAAGCAACGCTGGAAAGGCAAAGCACTAACACTGAAAAAATCAACTTTTTCATAATTGGTTGTTTGGGTTAAAATAAAAACGGGGTCGGTCGGATTTTATTGCAGGTTCTACTCTAAAAAACCCCATCAAATTCTGAAGTATTCAAATGAGATCTAATGGTTTACACTTATCTTTTATTTGTGATAGCTTTTTCAACACTTCTATCCGGTATCAGCCATCTTGCGGCAACTGTACAAAAGAGTATCGCAGAAAATAACGTATTATAATAGGCAAGCAGAATGGCCAGGAGATAACAAAAAATTGAAAAGATACCTTTACGTCTTGCGCATGCAAGTGCTTCCGCCAGCTTTGAATTATCTTTTGTTATTCTTTCGATACAAACCTGAAGAATGGTAAAAGATAAACCACAGGTTAGTAAGAGTACGGCGTAAAAAATAACTGTATTCTGGGCATAATGGTTTTCTCCCATCCATCCTGTCGCAAAGGGAATTAGAGATAACCAAAATAACAGGTTCAAATTCGACCAGATTATTGCGGCATTTGTATGAGTGACTGCACCAATTAGAGTATGATGATTACCCCAATAAATTCCAATGAAAATAAAACTCAACAGATAGCTGGAAAATATTGGTAACTGTTCGACGAGTGCCTTCCAACTTGTATCGTGTGGTATTTTAATTTCCAAAACCATGATCGTAATAATGATGGCGAGCACACCGTCGCTAAATGCCTCCAGCCTGGACTTACTCATATTAATTTTTGAGGAATTTTATAAAGATAATTTATAGTAAAGCAGTTTAAAATGTTCCGGGCCTGGATAACAAAATGAACTTAATTTTGATTAAATAAAATGATACAACATGATTGACTTGACCATGATCACGACCAGTATTTCTTTAGAAGGATATCAAATTACCAAAAATCTTGGAGTAGTAAGAGGAATAACCGTACGATCAAGAAGTTTACTGGGTAACCTTGCTGGTGGCCTGCAAACAATTTTCGGAGGAACGATTTCGATATACGTCGATCTATGCGAAAAAACAAGAGAAGAAGCTTTTCAACTAATGATACAACACGCTGGAGAAAGGGGTGCCAATGCTGTCATCAATATGCGTTATGATGCAAATGAAGTGATGAACGGAGTAACAGAAGTGCTGGCTTATGGCACAGCCGTGTTTGTGGAAAGAAAATAATGTCGATAGAATTACAGTATGTCAGCCCTCCTGTTCTACAATGGACGGATGAAACTGGGCAACTGCTTCCTGTATCCATGGTGGAAGATTTTTCTCCTGTACAGTCCACTCATTGTCTACCAGCAACATATTAATATAATAACGATTCCCCCGATCATCGCTCACATCAATATGATACACCGGACCGGCTATACCGTTACTTTTTCTAAAATTAAACTCCCTCAATCGCCCTTCCGCCTTAATTAATTTGGAAAACTGCACATTTTTCAAAACTGCCATATCGCAAATGTAATTGTTCCTGAATAATAATTTAAGTTTAAAAACGGCTTAAGAGAAAGTTTTTATACTTAAAACATAATGGGCAAAAACAACGTTAACATTTAGTTTATAAAACATTGTATTGCTATCTTTTCATTAAGGCTTAAACTTCAGAGATTTGCATAAATTCTTTTTCCATGTCTCTCAAATTGCATGACGTAAGCCGGGAACAAATGGACAGGCTTTCAGCAGACCAGGAAATGCGCCCTGCTTTTGCCGATCAGAATCCTTATATAGCGATTGGACCCCGTTATGAAATGCTGGCCATTTTGATGTCAAATGGATTATATGAATTGGAATTACTCGACAGAAGACAAACGGAAGAATCCGTACAACAGACTATTAAGGCATTTAAAGATTTTTCGGGGACATCAGGGCTTTAACCAATTCGGCATTGAATTCATGTATCCTGTTTATTGTCTTCGTTCGTTAGAGAAGAAACTTCCTTGCCTATCCTTTTTATTAACGGCTTTTTTTCCTCCTCTCCCAACAGAACGCCCCATGGTTTCAGACTTTCAATACGGTCGAATATTATCTTAAGGATGGCAATTACAGGAATCGACAAAAACATCCCCGAAATTCCCCAGATCATTTCACCCAACACCACGCCTAGTACGGTAATGAGGGGATTAATTTTCACTTTGGAACCAACTATTCCGGGTAATAAAATATTGCTGTCCACAAGATGGGTTACTATGAGCGTGATTGCAACTAACAAAAGTTTACCAGTCGTAGCCGCAGTGGCAAATGTTATCAAAAGGCTGATCATCATGGCAGTGTATATGCCGATATAAGGAATGATATTAAACAGACCTGTAATGAGCCCGAGCAGGATTCCGTATTTGATTCCTAGAGCCCAAAATGCAATGCACACTGCTACAGAAACAACGCACATTTCTATAAACAGACCTATAATATATTTTCTTAAAATATGTTGGACCTTTTCAATAATGTCGTGAACCACCAAAGAATTTTCTTCGAGAAAAACGGAAATTAAAAAATTCAAAATCAGTCTCCTGTAGGATAATAAAAAAACTGTGTAAATGAAAGTGAAAACCAGGAAAAGAATAATGGAAGAGACTGAAATAATTGTTACCCCTAATACAACTGTACCTGAATCCAACACCTTCCCGGCTGCCGATTTTAGAAAGGTAAGCTGCTTGGTGGAATTAACGTGGAATTTTACAGCGATCCAGTGTTGTATTCCTGCAAGGGAGTTATTTAACTGAATCTTGAATTGGGGCCAGTCGTCTGCCAAATCGCGCATTTGCACTCCTATAAAATAAATAATTGTCGATACGAAAATCAGTAATATTAAAACAGACAATATGGAAGCCAGGCCTCTCCTAAACCTAAATTTTCGTTCCATATAGTCGGCAAGAGGCAGTAATAAAATGGAAAACAAACTGGCGAAAATAAGCGGACTCAGTATTTGCTTTCCCTGAACCACCAGATAGCCAATGGCGATCAGAGCTACCAGAATGAAAGCCAGTTTTTGATAAAACGGAAACTTATTGGGATGTACCGTCATATTGTATGTTTAAAAGTAAGTTATTCTGCGGTTCGGTTAAAACGGCATGATTTTTATACCGACAGCCTATATCACGAATTGTTGACCAAATATTTCAGTGCACTTATACATGAAAAAAAAGAAAGTTCTGATAGCAGTTGGAATCACTCTCACAGCGCTGCTCATTCTTCAAATGATCAGAAAAAAGAAATCGGAAAAACGACTTAATGTAGTGGCCGAAGAAGGTTACGAAACCGCAGAAGATATCCTCTTTCCAAAAAGAAAATTCCGGAGTATACTTTAAACGCCATATTATACACTTCATAATATGTTGAATTACAATGTATTATGATTATTAATTCAGGAAGAACTTAATCAATTAGTACTACCTTTTCGAAGAGCAAGACGCAGGGACAAGATAGAAACTCTCAACGCTGCATCCCTTTTTCATAGATTCTGATAAAGAAAATGACCTGTTTATACTTTTTAGTATAAACCGTTTCGTAAATTTGTGTAATGAAGACAGACCTTATCCAACCCAAATCCCGGGGCGCTGAAGATGAATTGAGTACGATCGAAAAAACAGTTTTCAGCGACTATAAATATGGGTTTGTAACCCAAATCGAAGCGGACGAAGCACCAAGGGGTTTAAACGAGGATGTTATACGATTCATATCTGCCAAAAAGAAAGAACCACTATGGATGTTGGAATGGAGATTAAAAGCGTACAGGCACTGGCTTACCATGAAATCTCCCAACTGGGCAAACATTAAATATCCGCCAATAGACTATCAGAATATTATTTATTATTCCGCACCAAAACAGAAAATCAATCCCAAAAACCTGGATGAAATCGATCCTGAACTGATAAGGACTTTCGAAAAACTGGGCATTTCATTGGAAGAACAAAAAAGACTCACCGGCGTAGCCGTCGACGCAGTGATTGACAGCGTCTCCATTGGAACATCTTTTAAAAGTCAGCTGGCTGAACTCGGTATCATATTTTGTTCCATGAGCGAGGCAATAAAGGAGCATCCTGAATTAATCCGCGAACATCTGGGATCAGTTGTGCCAATTACAGACAATTATTTTTCTGCTCTAAACGCAGCTGTTTTTAGTGACGGCTCTTTCTGCTATATTCCAAAAGGTGTTCGTTGTCCGATGGAGCTTTCAACCTATTTCAGAATTAATGCTGAAAATACCGGTCAGTTCGAAAGGACGCTCATTGTAGCCGAAGCGGGAAGTTATGTGAGTTATCTGGAAGGCTGCACAGCGCCAATGCGTGATGAAAATCAGTTACATGCCGCCGTTGTTGAATTGGTAGCAATGGAAAATGCGGAGATAAAATATTCAACCGTTCAAAACTGGTATCCGGGCGACAAACAAGGTCGTGGTGGAGTATACAATTTTGTGACTAAAAGGGGAATATGCAAAGGCCATCATTCGAAAATATCCTGGACACAGGTGGAAACGGGATCAGCCATTACATGGAAGTATCCCAGTGTTATTTTGAAGGGCGACTATTCAACGGGTGAATTTTATTCAGTTGCAGTCACAAATAATTACCAGCAGGCAGATACGGGAACAAAAATGATGCACCTCGGAAAAAATACCCGAAGTCGAATTGTATCCAAAGGTATATCTGCCGGATTCAGCAATAACAGTTACAGGGGTCTTGTCCACGTGAGCAAAAATGCTTCGAATTCCAGAAATTTTTCTCAGTGCGATTCCTTGTTATTGGGCGATAAATGCGGGGCTCACACTTTTCCTTATATCGAGGTAAGAAACAATACGGCTGTAGTAGAACACGAAGCAACAACATCAAAAATCGGTGAAGATCAGATCTTTTATTGCAACCAGCGCGGAATTGACACGGAAACAGCGGTCGCACTCATCATCAACGGATTCGCCAAAGAAGTGATGAACCAGCTTCCGATGGAGTTTGCAGTGGAAGCGCAAAAGCTGCTGGCAATTAGTCTTGAAGGAAGTGTAGGCTGAGGAGAGTATGGGAGTATGGGAGTATGGGAATGTGAGAGTGGAAAACGTTTCCAAACGGTCAACGGTCAACGGTCATCGGTCAACGGTCATCGGTAATAACAGAGAAACAAAAATTATAAAGTAGAAATATGTTGACGATTCAGAATTTGCATGCTGGCATAGAAGGTAAAAAAATATTAAACGGAATCAATCTGGATATCAGGCCTGGTGAAGTACACGCCATCATGGGCCCTAATGGATCAGGCAAGAGTACGCTGGCTTCTGTTCTTGCAGGACGCAGTGATTATGAAGTTCTCGAAGGTTCTGTTGAATTTCTCGGTAAAGACCTTCTTGAACTGTCACCGGAACACCGGGCAGCTGAAGGTTTATTTCTTGCTTTTCAATATCCGGTAGAAATTCCGGGATTAAATACTGTGAACTTTATTAAAACTGCGGTTAATGAAGTGCGCAAATACCGGGGAGAAGCGCCTCTTGATGCGGTAACCTTTCTTAAAAGGATGAAAGAGAAAATGGCACTCGTCAATATGGAACAGTCTCTTTTGAGTCGTTCTCTTAACGAAGGCTTTTCAGGCGGAGAGAAAAAACGAAATGAAATATTCCAGATGGCAATGCTCGAACCCCGACTCGCGATCCTGGATGAAACAGATTCAGGACTCGACATTGACGCCATACGAATCGTTTCCAATGGCGTAAATAAATTACGCAATAAAGACAATGCCGTTTTGGTTGTCACACATTACCAACGCCTGCTCGACTATATCGTTCCGGATTTCGTACACGTTTTATATAATGGGAGAATTGTGAAATCGGGAACAAAGGAACTGGCATTGGAGCTGGAAGAAAGAGGATATGATTTTATTAAAAATGAAAATACTGTAGAGGCTGCATAATGGCAGTTATCAATTAGCCATCATGAATACGATCGCATATTTTAAAGAAAGATTTGACCAGCTTCAGCCCAATGATGATTATGACAATCTGGACAAATTACGAGAAAAAGCATTTCAGGCTTTTTCAGACAGAGGCATTCCCGGTTCGAAACATGAAGAATGGAAATATACCCGGATAGCGGGATTATTCAATAAAGAGTTTCAACTTCCTGTTGATCCACTCACTATTTCTATAACGCCGGAAGATCTTAAAACGATTCGCCTTCCGGGTAATGAACAGGCGAATGAATTGGTTTTTGTAAATGGTTTTTACTCTTTTTCACTTTCACGGATTCGTTCAAATGGCATGCAGGTAGTTGCCCTGGAAGAAGCTTCTAAAAGTGACTATGGCAACCTGGTCTCAAAATGGCTGGGTGACAGTGGACATTATCAGAGAGATGGAATCAATGCATTAAACACCGCATTTGTACATGGTGGCGTATTTGTACATGTGGAAAAAGGTCAGCATTTGGAGCATCCTCTTTATATATATCATATAACGGACGCCCGTTCAGTAAACATTTTTTCACAGCCTCGCAGCCTGATGATCGTCGATGAAATGGCTCAGGTTCAGATTGTCGAAAATTATGCTACGCTGGGATCAAACGAAAGTTTTACAAACCAGGTAATGGAGATCATTGTTGAAACTGATGCAAGATTAGAATATTATAAAATTCAAAACGATGGATCCAATACTAACCAGGTCAGCACAACACATATCAGACAAATTGGAAAGAGTTTTACTCACGCCGTTACGATTTCACTAAACGGTGGTTTGGTTAGGAACAATATGAATGTGATTCTGGATGCAAAAAATTGCGAAGCGCATTTGTACGGACTGTATTTTCAATCGGGCCACAGCCATATCGATAATCATACAATTGTCGACAACATTAAACCGAATTGCCTGAGTAACGAACTGTATAAAGGAATTCTGAACGACCATGCAACAGGTGTTTTCAATGGAAAAATATTTGTAAGACAGGCAGCACAAAAAACCAATGCATATCAAAGCAACAAGAATATACTTCTGTCCGATACAAGCAGTGTAAATACAAAACCCCAACTGGAGATTTTTGCCGATGATGTAAAGTGTACTCACGGCTGTACGGTAGGAAGACTTAATGAAGAAGGATTATTTTATTTGCAATCCCGTGGTATTTCTGAAAAGATTGCCCGCAATCTTTTACTCGGAGCTTATGCCTCCGATATTTTAGATCAGGTGAAACCTGAACCCCTGCGGGGATGGGTCGAAAAATTGATTATTAATAGACTGGAAAGTGATTTGTCATGAGTATCTCTCTTACCATACCAAAGACGTTGGATGCAATTGCAATACGTCAGGAGTTTCCGGTTTTAAACCGGAAAGTAAAAGGAAGACCACTGATTTATCTTGACAATGCCGCAACCACGCAAAAGCCGCAAGTTGTTATAGATGCGCTTACTTACTACTACAATCATTTAAACGCGAATATCCACCGCGGCATTCACACCCTGGCAGAAGAAGCAACTGCGGCATTTGAGGAAACGCGCGATACAGTGAAGGATTTCATAGGTGCTGGTTCCCGTGAAGAAATCATTTTCACTAAGGGCACTACGGAAGGAATCAATCTCGTTGCTTATTCATGGGGAAGAAAAAATATCAGGGAAGGTGATGAAATTATCATCAGCAACATGGAACATCATTCCAATATTGTACCATGGCAACTCTTATGTGAGGAGAAGGGCGCAATTCTGAAAGTAATTCCTATAAACGACGCTGGAGAATTGGAGCTGGATGAGTATGAGAAATTGTTGTCTTCAAAGACCAAACTCGTTTCGATTGTACATGTTTCCAATGCACTTGGAACTATAAATCCCGTTAAACATATGATTGCTCTTGCCCATGCAGCAGGTGCAGTCTTCATGGTAGACGGAGCACAATCCACCGTGCACCTTGATATAGACGTGACAGATATGGATTGTGATTTTTTTGCTTTCTCGGCACATAAAATCTACGGACCAACCGGAGTGGGTGTGCTTTACGGCAAGAAAGCAATATTGGAAGACATGCCTCCCTTTCAGGGCGGCGGTGAAATGATAAAAGAAGTGACACTTACGAAGACTGTGTTTAATGACCTTCCTTATAAATTTGAAGCAGGCACACCGAATGTGGCAGATGTTATTGCATTTAAATCAGCCATTCAGTTTATAAAATTCTATGGAAAAGAAAAAATCAGAAAACACGAAAATGAACTCCTGGACTATGCACAGGAAGAGCTGGAAAAAATTCCAGGTCTTCGTATTATAGGAACAGCAAAAGAAAAAGTAAGCGTTATTTCGTTTATTGTAGAAGGCGCACATCCTCAGGATATTGGCATTCTGTTGGACAACCGTGGAATTGCTGTGAGAACCGGCCACCATTGCGCACAACCATTAATGGACAGATTTTGTATACCCGGCACAACACGTGCTTCTTTTGCATTATATAATACAGCTTTTGAAATTGATGAGTTGGTAAATGCACTTAAGCAGGTGGTAAAAATATTAAAGAAATGATCCCGGACCTAAGCATAAAAGAAACAGAAAGGGAAATCATTGATGAATTTGGATTATTTGATTCCTGGGACGACAAGTATGAATACATCATTGATCTCGGAAAAAGACTGCCTGTGCTCGACGTTCGTTATAAGACTGATGAAAATCGTGTACGCGGATGTCAGTCTTCGGTTTGGCTTGTCGCTGAATTTAAAGACGGGAGAATATTTTACCAGGCAGACAGTGATGCGCTGATTGTAAAAGGATTGATCAGTATGCTCATTCGGGTCTTGTCCGGAAGAACAGCCGATGAAATCATAGATGCCAGATTGGACTTCATCCGTGAAATTGGAATGACAACTCACCTCGCACAAACGAGATCGAATGGACTTTTGAGCATGGTTAAGCAAATGAAACATTACGCCCTGGCGTACAAAATAAAGGAACCCGTTCCTTCAAAAAATTAAGAGATGGAAGAATTGAGAGAAAAAATAATTGAGAAATTACAATCGATTTTCGATCCGGAAATCCCAGTAAGTATTTATGAACTGGGCCTGATCTATGAAATAAATATTCTGCCTATCAATAATATTCAGATTGTGATGACACTCACAGCACCGGGTTGCCCCGCCGCACAATCCCTTCCTGTGGAAGTTGATCAGAAGATAAGAGAGATCGAAGGCGTGAATGATGTGCATGTTTCAGTTACCTGGACGCCTCCCTGGGATAAATCAAAAATGTCGGAAGTGGCGCAGTTGGAATTGGGATGGCTTTAATAAGCGCAAAGCTTAAAGCCTAAAGCTGAAGAATGAGAAATGTAAAATTTGAAATGAACGATTCTAAGCTATATGAAAAATAATTTATGAAAATTACCGCACAGGAAGAATTTGGTTTACGGGTTCTCATCCGTATCGCGGGTTGTGAAACCGAAGACGGCATGAGCATTCCCCAACTAAGCAAAGCGGAGGGCCTTAGTAGCCATTATGTTGCAAAACTTACCAGAACCCTTCGCATGGCGGGTTTCATAAACAGTACCCCTGGCAATAAAGGTGGGTATGTACTGGCAAAACCTTCAAAAGAAATAAAAATCAAGTATGTACTACAGGCGCTGGGTGGCGTTTTATATGATAAAGATTTTTGTGGACAACATACCGGTTCGGTAAATCTATGCACTAATTCTGTGGACTGTTCCGCCAGGTCCTTATGGCAGATGGTTCAGTTTACTGTTGATCAGCTCCTGGATAAGATAACCTTGTATGATATGGCCAATTCTAAAAAGAAAGAATCAACGGAATTCCTTCGTCAGATACTGGAAGAGGTTCCCAAACTCGTTTAATATCTTCCTCCTGATTTTATTGGCGCACCTGCCTATTGGCCGGCACGTTATTTTTACAAAACACTATCTTTATCAGTGAATGTAATTAACGCCAATGAAAAATACAAGACGTGCATTTGTTAAAAAATCGGCACTTGCAGGCGCAGGTGTTATGATGGCCCGAACAGCCTGGACAGCTTCCAGTTACAATCGCATTATAGGATCGAACGACAGGATTCGTGTAGGAGTGGTGGGATTCTCCGATCGTCACCGCACTACTCATATGCCCTGTTTCATGAATCATTACAAAGAATTAAATTTTGATGTCGTGGCTGTTTCTGATATCTGGAACAGACGAAGAGATGAAGGCACTTCCCAATGGAAAGCAAAAATGCAGCATGATATTATCGGCTGTAGAAATAATGAAGAACTGTACGACAGAAAACTTGTCGATGTGGTGTTCATAAGTACGGCAGATTTTCAACACGCAAGACATGCAATTCAGGCAGTGGAAGCCGGGTGTGACGCTTATGTTGAAAAACCATTTGCAGAGACCATGGAAGACAACAGAGCAGCACTAAAAGCCATTAAAGCCTCCAATAAAATTGTGCAGATAGGTTCTCAAAGAAGAAGCGGCGTAAATTATCAGGCTGCTAACGAATATATTCGCTCCGGTAAATTCGGAAATATTGTAATGGTTGAACTTACATGGAATGTAAATCAACCGGGCCGCTGGCGCAGACCGTCACTGGTTCCATTGTTGAAAGAAGAAGATACGGATTGGAAACGGTTCCTGCTCAATCGTCCGGAAGTGCCATTTAATCCCCGTTACTATTTGGAATACCGGTTATTCTGGCCTTACTCTTCCGGATTGCCTGGTCAATGGATGAGCCATCAGATTGATACTGTACATTGGTTTAGCGGATACCAGCATCCGCGTTCCGTGGTTGCGAACGGAGGAATTTATATGTGGAAAGACGGCAGGAAAAACTGGGATACCATAACCGCCGCCTTTGATTATGGACCGGCAGACGATCCCTCAACGGGCTTTCAGGTCAGCTTTCAGTCGCGTATGGATAATGGTGATGAAAACCCGACAGAAATTTATTATTCAAACGGAGGCGAGATTAACCTCAATACAAATAAAGTGACCCCAACAGGCGGTCTTACCCAACATTTTGCAGATGAAATGCATATGCAGCCCAATCTCTTACCTGTTCTGGACTTATCGAACACTGAAAAAGTTGTCAGCTCCGCAAGTACAGGAGGCGATAAACTAACGTCGGCCCATATACGAAATTGGATGGAATGTGTTCGGAGTCGCAATCAACCTAATGCGCCGGTAGAAGCAGGTTATAGTCATTCCATTGCTAATATCATGACAACTGCGGCCGCACACACGGGTCTCAAAGTAACTTTTGACGAACAATCGCAAAACGTGCTGGCCGATGGCAAACCTTTTCAATATTGATAAAACAGCCGGGATATCATGCTCCTACGCAAATTTATTTTTTTCATTTTTTTATCTCCATTATTCGTCAACGCACAGCAAACTGAAGAAGTGAGGCTGGTAAAAGTGAATAATGAAAAGCGTATCGACATATTGATAGGTTCCAATCCCTTTACCAGCTTTTTATATCCCGACTCTCTCGAAAAACCAGTTTTATTTCCCATTTACGATGGTGACAATACAATTCTAACCCGCGGTTTTCCATTGAATCCAAGACCAGGCGAACCCACGGATCATCCGCATCATATCGGACTCTGGTTTACTTATGAAAATGTGAATAATCTCGACTTCTGGAATAATTCCTATGCGATACCGGTGGAGAAAAAATCTCTTTATGGCTGGATAAAAACCGACAGTATCCTTAAAATTTCAAGCGGCCCATATGGGGAATTGTCTTACCATGCAAATTGGGTCAATCAACAAAACCAGATCCTGCTGGAAGAAACAACACGTTATATATTTAGCGGCAATGGAAACAAAAGAACAATCGACCGTATAACAGAATTAAAAGCAGTAACCGATGTATTATTTGCAGATGCCAAAGATGGTTTGTTGGGATTAAGGCTGGCACATGAATTACAAATCCCGTCTGCAGCAGATCAAAAGTTTACGGATAATAAAGGAAATATTACGGTGGTAAAAAGAGATACCATTGCCAACGGGAATTATCTGACCAGCGAAGGCAAACAAGGCGACTCTGCGTGGAGCACGCGTGGAATTTGGTGTAAAGTGTTCGGAAAAATGGGAAATGATTCGGTAAGCATTACCATTTTTGATCATAAAGGCAATCCCGGTTATCCCACATTCTGGCATGCCCGTGGTTATGGTTTGTTCGCTGCCAATCCGCTTGGAGAAAACATTTTCAGCAACGGAAAATATTCATTGAATCTGAAACTCAAAAAAGGCGAGTCTGCGCGTTTTGTTTATCGCATATTCATTCAGAATGGTAAAACGACTCCTGATACCAGTTATTTAAATCGGCTGTCAAAAGAATTTGATAGCAAGTATTAAACCTTTATTTCGCCGAAGCAGGCGTAAGACCGTTATGTGAATCTTTAATCAGAAAAAGCGAATCACTTAGGACGTGTTCAATTTTAGTGCAATCATCCATATATTTTATCTGCGAATACATATTGATGTGATTCAGATCGGTCGTATTTATCCCAAATGTTACAGATTGTAAATTCGAATAGTTAGTATCCGTTTCCAGTTTATAATTTACCGCCTTGTTATTATTTATTTTGATATTCAATAGCTGATAGGTCTTCATCGGCTTGTAAAAATAGACCTGAACATAGGCTGAATCCTCCCCCATATCATTGATCACTCTGGCCACCATTGGACTACCCATAGTATGAGTCAGATATCCGTGTTCATCGAAAACTTCGCTGTAAACCGCCACCTTATTCTGATAAAAAGTATAAGACTTTAGAAATTGATTCGGATAAAATAAATAGGCGCCACCTTTCAGACTGTCCCATCCTTCATCATAAAGTGCCACCACTCTGTAACCGGTATCTTTGACGGTAATTAATTTTCCCTGTGAACCTTTCAGAATATCCGAAGCATCGATTAAACAGGCAGGGGTCTTATTTTTACATGCAGATAATAAAACTATCAGGATTAGTCCAATCCATTTCATGTTATATTATTTTATAAGGCAGCCTTGTTTATAAGGCGCAATCGTCCATTTAAATTAAGATTATTTATTGAAAAAATCGTTCAATCTGATGAATTGGTGATTTAAAAAATCCAAATCATGGTGAGAAAAGTACTTCTAACCAATACAATCTCAAATAATCTGTATATTTCAAGATTAATATCGATACACGAATCAGTGCAGACGCAATCCTTTGAATGAATGAAAGCAAGCCTTATTCTCCCCTTTTTATATACCTGCTGTTTTTATTTTTCATCCTCTTTAATGGCCCAGGACAAACCAGCTGTTTTACAAAATTCTTACAGAACAACTCCGGTTGTTTCAGATTCCCTTTTACTAAAAGACACTTCAATAATTAAAAAAGATACCGTTAAAAAAGTCGCAAATGCCGACTCATCTGCCTCTACTCCATCTCATCTTGAATTAAACCTGGTTTATCAGTCGAACGATGTAAACAATGGGAGAAAGGATTCGACGGTAATTCCAACGGTCACCCCCAAGATCAGTTATATTTTTGAATCCGGCTTTGAGATCGATCTGAGTGTGGGATATAACGTACACGAACCCTCGCCGCAGGTAAATCAGTATACACTGGATGGTTCTTATAGTTTCAATCCCGGAAATTATAGTGGATCGGTTACCCTATCTGGATTTATATACAGCAAGAGCAGCGGAAGCGTAACCTCTGAACAAAAAGGAAGTTTGGCATACAGTAGTAGCTATTCATTTAGTTTCATTCAGCCCGGTGTGAACCTCACATGGACATTTGGCAACCATATTCCGGACTATCAGGTATCTCCGTCCTTGCAACAGCAATTTAATATTGGCAACCTGAATATTACACCTACGGTCACTATGAATGCCGCTACCCAAAATTCATATAATTCATATTATCAGAATCGCAGGTTCAGGATTCCCAGAAGCGGCAAGCCTTTGCCGGACAGTGTTACGCTTTCGGGCGAAGTTTTGAATTCTGACAAGTTTCAAATCCTGGATTATGAATTCAGTGCTCCCGTGAATTTTACTGCTGGTAACTGGTCATTTAATTTTACGCCAACTTATGCCATGCCTATCAATCCCGCTGATATTAAAGCCACCATTACAACAAATCACGCTTCAAAGAGTTTCACCTACAAAGAGAAACTCCCCAACACTTTCTATTGGCAGATAGGTGTGACTTATGATTTTCTGAAAAAGAAAAAGCCTTAAGCGTTAAGCCTTCAGCTTTAAAATGCTTCCCTGATATTAAAATAAATACCCGTAAATCCGTCGCCAATTCCATAGTCAACGGCGATATTCGTTCTGTCTTTTTTATTCATTTTAATTCGTAAACCAAAGCCATAACCGGGTGCAACGCTATTAAAGATTTTTTCTCCCGTAAGCGGATTACTGGCTGTTGTAAAATTCGTGAACACTACACCTCCCAACAATCCGTCTCTCGAAATTTGGTATCGGAATTCTGCTTCCTCATAAACCATATTATCTCCGCGAAATCTTCCCTGAATATAACCCCGTCCCGACCGGTTATAAGTGTCCCAGGTTATTGCAGGGTTCGCCAGATAAGGAAGATGTCCGGATGTTGTGAGAACACCCCAGAACCAGAATGCAAGAACATTTCTCGGAGTTCGACTACTCATGCCTATATAATTCCGCAACTCATAATATAACATGGTGCTGGGCTGAGTGCTCCCAAACGCAACAGCATTAACACGAAAAGCCAGGTTTAAATAATTACCGGAATAAGGATTTACCGGGTTATCGCGACTATCATGAATGACCTGGAATGAAATACCATTTGTTGAATAGTGCGCAGTATCAAATCCATAGGCATGTGAATAAACGTAGTGAGATGTAATATATACGGGAGAATCCAGTTGAAGTGCCTGGTCCTTAATATTAAAATCATAATCAATCATAAGACCGATTCCTGCATACCAGTGATTAAATATTTTTCTGGAAAAAGTTTCGTATAGTCTTATGTAATTGAATCGCATAGGTTGTTCCGAATCTGTGCGCGAAACATCAGCTCCATTTAAACCAAAAGTATAAGTCTGGTCCTGTAAACCATAAATTCCCAAACCATAGGTTGGCTGAGCAAAAAAGAGTAAGCGGTTGTCCCCGGATACATACCATTTATTTTTATCCAGGTATAAATCGAAACGAAGGTTTAACAGTACCTGTTTTTTTGTAGTGAAAGAGGCGTTTAACAAAGCCGTGGATAAACGTGTCGTTTTGGGATCACCCAGGAATTCTGTCGCACTGATAGCTGCACCCACAACAAAACCATTTGCAGGACTATATCCGACAATCGGTAATAAGGAAAGATTCCTGTCAAATGCCTTTGGCGTGTTTTCAGCAGGCTTAGCCGGTTTCCCCGTCCATTTACGGATCAGATCAAAAATATCTACCTGTTTGCTGAAATCTAGTGAGTCCGGAATATCTTTTTTTTGCTGACCATACACTGAATTTTGATTCAATAATAAAATGAATAATCCTGTAAAGAATAGGAAAACAATTTTACTTTCAGTTATACTTCTATACAATTTCCAAGTTAATCTCAATGTAGGTATGTAAAATGTAAATAATTGACATCACTATATCCTTCAAATTGATCTTAAAAATTAAATCCGATTCTTATTTGCGGTCCATATTCTTCCATGTCGTATAAGAAATAATCACCTCCGCTTTTGTTGTTATTGTAGTTCATGGAAATAATACGATATCCTAAACCAAATTGCATAAGCTTAGAAGCACGAAAAAATATATCTGGCTGTAACTGCCACGCAAACTGTGAACCGATTCCAAATCCTCCCATATCTGCTCTCAATTGAAAAAGCCATTTATTTTGTACGGCTTTTTTCAGTCGAACTACGATGAGAGGATCCACCCAGGTATTGCTTTTTTGCGAACTGGCATATGCAGAAAAACCGCCAGGAAGAGTCGGCTGATAATTAATATTCAGACCCGCAGTAATATTATTTATCCGTGCCCCAATACCCGCCTCCAACCATGGATTCAGGCGATATAACCCCTCTAGTTCCCAAAGAAATTGTTTAAGAGTAGCAGTCCCGCTAATTACACCATTTTTACTTGAAGCATCCTCTGTAAGATCAGCATAGAAAAGATCCGACGTATAAGCAAGTTTGTCGTTGTGTACTTCAGCATACAACATACCGCCAATTTTCAAATGACTGAATACTTCACTCGCCGGAACACATATAAAAGTATTGGGAAGGTTTCCAAGGCCTGTAGTACCACTCATGCTGGTAAACATCAGGTAAGGTTCAAGATAGAACTTATATTTTTTGGATGAATCACTAAATATCTGGGCATGCGATTGCAGAGCTGCTATCATACTGATAGAAACTAAAAAAACACACAGGATGAATTTGATCCGGCTGCCTGATATTTTTTTCATAGCTATAATTTTTATGCAATAAAAATAGTCTGGCATTCCAATTGAACGACAGACTACAGCTCCTTAAATGTATATCTTTAATCTCACTAAGCTAAGGCTGTTTATCTACCATATCCCAAAACCTGGACAAGTCTGGATTCAGAATAATGTCTGTTCGTCTGTTCGCGGCCCGGCCCTCCTCCGTACTATTATCAGCAACAGGATTGAATTTTCCACGGCCGGCCGATGTAACCCTTTCAAGACTTACCTGATACTGATCACGCAAAACGCGCACTACACTATTTGCCCTTTCTGTACTGAGCGACCAGTTGTCCAAAAATCCTTTGGCTTTGGTTACTTTCACTGAATCCGTATTACCAACCACATAAATCAGAAGATTCGGATTGTCGTTCAGAACCTGTGCAACTACGGCCAGCGCTTCCTGTCCGTTTTTTCCAAGCTTTGCACTTCCCGGATCAAATAATAAAGCGTCCTGTAAGGAAATATAAACCAACCCATTTTTATAAGAAACATCCACACCGGCATTTGCAAACTGAATCAGTGCATCTGCAGCTTTCCTTTTTATTTCTTTCATGGAAGTTCCGCTTGCTTTCATCGCCTGATTTAATTCTTCCAGTCTGCGGGCAGCGGCATCTTTCGCCATTTTACAATCCAATGCTTCCTGCATGGCAATCGCGTTCTGATTTTTCAGTTGCACAATCCGGGCACTACTATCTGCCAGCTTTCCGTTCAATTGATTAATCTGACCATTCAACTGATTTACCTGTCCGTTTAATTGATTGACAACAGTACTCAGACTGTCAACCTTTGCTCGGGTGCTTACCAACTCTTTGCTTGGACCGCAGGAAATCAAAAAGAAAGAAATCATTATGAAAAAGCCGGCTAATAATTTTCTCATAATTGGTTTATTGTATATTAAAAAAGATGATGGTTTTTATTTAGGAAAAATAAGTGTGAGTTGTGCCCGCCAACCAAACGATGCAATTGGATTACCTGTAACTGGAAACTGCGGACCAACAGCAAGTTGAATGATTTGTTTGCCAAATTTTGTGATGCCGGTAAAAGGAACTGTTATGGTGGTAGTATTTATTTTTGTTTCCCAATTTTGGGTAATTGATCCAACCACACCGATTCCTGCACCACTTTTCCAGTTAAAGGTAAAAAAAGGTTGCACGAATAATTGACTTACTGCGGCCCGGTCAGCTTCTCCGGCTACGGACCAAATCTGATTTGCAAGTGCTCCAAATGTAAATCCATTTGTTTGTTTTAATATGACGGCCGTTGGTCCGATTCCAAATTTCCCGGTACCGAGATAACTATCTGTTGCAATGGGAACGAGGAATGCCGGCCCAGCGCCCCAGGTGACTCCGTTGCCTGTTTTCGAAGGGGAAAGAAAAGCACTCACAGTAGCATCGCTCAGTCCCGATTGCGAAGACCCTTCACCTGTTAAATTATACTGCGTTACGATCGGAATAATGTATCGGGTTATCAGGTTTAAATTTTCATTCAATTTAATCGGAACAACAGGTTGTATATTAAGTACATTTTGTGTTCCTTTCAAAGATCCTATGCCATAAAAGGTATTGTTTTGAAACGGAACACTGATAAGGCTGGCAATTGGATTCGCCAGTTTTTTTGCAAGTTCGGCTGCTTCATTAGACTGAGACGCAGGTTTAGTTTCTTCCGCATTCTGAGCTTTTAAAATTACAGGCAATAGGAGCAGACACATTAATAAGAGCCTGCTAGTGCTTCTTTTTAAATATTGCATGGATGGGTTTTATTCCTTCGAAGCTGAACAAAATAACTTCCTGTCAAAAGTCCTGTAGCTAAGAATCGGGTGTCTGAACTACTGCAGATGCAGTCAAATTTACCCAACCCGGCAGCGGGAATCTAATTTTAATACATTTAACAGTAAAATCGCACAACCCGGTGATGCCGTCCCGAAAGTTTCCTTCCCGGTTAAACCTGGTTGAATGAAGCGTATTAAAATTAAATGCAACTTGCAGGTATAATGTGCATGAAATATTTGAAACAGGAAACCTATCTACTATTTTTACTCTGCACAATACTGATTTCATTTGAATCCCTGAATGCACAGGTGCCTTTTAAAATATTTCTGGTTGGAGATGCGGGGGATCATAAACAGCCCGGATTAGCATTGAAAAATGCACAAAAAGAACTCCTCGATAACCCGAACAGCGTAATTATTTTTCTGGGAGACAACAGCTATAAAAACATTTTGTGGGACCTGCTTCCATACGGGTATAAAGGATTTGACAGCACCGAGAACACGATTGAAAAAGTGAGATCCCAACTCAACATTCTTGACAGGTACAAAGGATGGGTTTATTTTGTTCCTGGCAATCACGACTGGTGGAACAGAAAAACTTATGAAAAAGGAAAAGATAAACTCAGGATGGAAGAAAATTTTATTAAAAGAAATCTCAGGAATAATACCAATATCGCTAATCCCGACGACGTTTTTAAGCCGGCAGATGGAAGCTACGGACCAGAATTTGTGGACCTCAACAACAAAACCATTCGCATTGTTTTTATTGATACCTACAGAATTATTCAGACAGGTATTAAAAAAAGCAAAATTCCGGAAGAAGAAAAAACATTTTACGGCAGACTGGACAGTGTAATAAAAACGGCGTATCTGATGAAAGAAAAAGTACTCGTCGTAGCACATCATCCCGTCCACGTAACCGGTCCATATAATAATCCTGTGAAAAGTCCGTATATCTTTGCCCGTATTAAGGCATCTTCACCCGACTTTCCTTCTTACAAAGAAATGATCTCAAGAATTAATGAAATACTTATCCGATATCCTGGAATTTATTATGCCAGCGGTCATGCACACACGCTTCAATATTTTAATACGAAAGACAGCATTCATTACATCATAAGTGGAGCAGGAAGTAAGGAAAAAATGCTTTCTGAAAAAGAAATCAAAAAATATAATGATTCCCTGTCGCCCAATGAGTTTCTGATGTGGAATTCGGGAGGTTTTTTCGAAATAAATTTCGATGGAAAAAACACAACTACAACAATGTATTATGATGACGGCTCAAAAAAACGAGTGATGCAATAAATGCGGTTCAAAAAAATTCCCCGGCTCAATCAATTATTATTCTGAGTACTATTTATTACCGTCAATAATTCTTTTTCCAGATCTTTTACAATATCCCGATACTCAGCAAGTGCCTTTTGTTTCTCTGCAATTTCCTCTTCAAAATCCTGCATCATTTTTGAACAGAGAAACAAATCAGCACAGAGGGATTTAAAATCAGAGTCGTTTCTGTATAGTAAATCTATGATGGAGTTGTGCGATGGAAAACGTGTTTTTACAAGGCCGAGTTCAGTTTGAAGCTTGTTCATAAAAAATCGCGATTGTGAACCAAATGAGTATAATTCCATATATTTGAAGTCGCAGATCCGTCCCTCGTTTACTCAAGGTACTATATTGGTTAGGCAAAGATTAGTGGCCCGAGCATTTAACTGTAAAACCTTATCTGATGAGTGCCATAGAACCATCCAATACCATGGATCAGTTTTCTGAGGAACTGATTCATGAACAAGTCCGGAGAATATTTCTTTGTCCCGCATTTTCCGTTTCAGACATACTTCGCCGCTTCCTTACATATATCGTAAATGAAACCGTGCATGGGAGATCTAATACCATTAAGGAATACACCATCGCAATTAATGTGTTGAATAAACCCATTAGTTTCAAACCACAACAGGATGCGATCGTCAGAATCCACGCCGGAAGACTACGTCGCGCTTTAAATTATTATTATAAGAACCAGGGTGCCAGCGATCCCATTGAGATCACCATTCCAAAAGGAAGTTATGTGCCCGTTTTTGAAAACAAAAGCCTGCAGGAAGATAAAAATAATGAAGACCTAACATCGGATCCACAGGAGACTCAGACCGGTTCGGTTACCATTGCCATTATGCCTTTCAAGTCTTTTGAGAAAGACAAATCGCGTTTGGCATTTGCAGACAGTATTGGGCAACAACTCAGCGCGGAATTCGGAAGGTTCCCTGATTTTTCCGTTTTATCATATTACACTACCCGACAGCTTTCTTTAAAAAATAAAGAGATTCATGAAGTCGCAACTGATTTTGGTGTTCAATATATTGTAACCGGGAATGTTCAATTTGAATCCCGCAGGTTACGTGTTGCGGTACAGTTAACAGATACTCACAGCGGCGCCCAGATTTGGACAGAATTATATCACCGCCCCTATGTTCCTTCTGACCTCTTTGAAGTAGCCGACAATATAGTCACCCATATTATTGCTGCATTGGGCGATTTTAATGGACTGATTATTCAGCAATTGAAGAAAGGACTAACTAAAAATAAATTCGGAAAGTCCTATTTCACGATGCTGTCCTGGTACAACGATTTCTATTCCACATTTAACAGGATCAGTTTCAACAAAGCATATGCAGCCATGGAACACGCGATTGATCAGGATTCTTCCAATGAAGTCGCCTGGGCCTTCCTTGGTGAGCTTTCGCTGTTATCTATTTTATTCCATCAGTCCACAAAAGGAAATCCACTATTGTACGCATATAAATGTGCACACAAAGCTTTGAAAATAAATCCGGTGAGCCAGCATGCCCATATCACGTTGGGAATGGCAAATATTTTTCATAACAACAAAAAGGCTGGAATGGAATCGCTGGAATATGCACTGGCCTTGAATCCCAATGCTTCAGGTATTTCAGGTATTATAGGTTGCCTGATGATTTGCACCGGAGAATATGAACAGGGTATCACACTGATCAGAGATTCCATCGACCGGAACAGGTCCTATCCCCCATTCTTTAATCTGTTTATAAGTCTTTATCATTTCAAAAACAAAGAATATGCACTTGCGTATCAGCTGGTAGATAAATCCGGCATTTCCGGACTGGTGCTGAATTCGGTATTGCTGATTTCCATTCTCGCACATATGGGAAGAAAAGCGGAAGCATACGAAATGATGAAAACCTTCAACGGCTACCAGATCACCAAAACATGGGTAACGAAGGAACATATCAGCAGGTTCCTGCTCGACCAAAATCTGGTGGAGCAACTTTATAAGGGATTAAAATCGGTAAAGGTTCCAATGTTAACCGTTGCCTAACCGGGGAGGATCAAATCGATCGGTTTATCGGTTAAATGACCAGAGACTGTCCTATTCACAAAAGAATAATTTAACTTACACACGTACCAAACCTGTCCTCAACAAAGCTGCTTCCTAAGAAATCGCCCAGGTCTGTGGACGGCTGTAAGGTCAGGGTACCAATAACTAAAATGCTGACCAGTTTTCTAAATAAAAAAATACTTAGTGAATACATTTAGCAATTATTGCAAGTGCAGATTCTTCCTGCTTTTTATCCTGATCGTTTGTTGTTTCTCCGGGTTTAGTCAGAAGAAACAGGAAGATAGTTTTGAAATTCATAAAGCCAGTTTCTTTTTACCGCAGCCACTGCCGGGTGGTCATTATTCTTCATCGATATCCGTTATCTACGTGGTAACTCCGAGGGACTGGACCGACGATGTTATCACGGCACCCATGTTTTCTTATCAGGCGAAATATACCCTTCCTATGAATTTCAATCTGCAGGGAAGCTGGTCGAGCCTGATTATCTCCAACCGGTTTACACTGGGACCTTACTGGAATTATCAGATCAGTAAAGATAATTATGTGGCGTTGGGGTGGAACGTAGCCTGGAACTACGGGAGACTATATGAATTCGGATTCGCAACCACACTTACCGGCTGGGAACAACAACCCTCTATTACTTTCGGCCATGCGTTTGCTAAAACAAGCCGTTGCCGTTCGCGGTGATTTATACTGGACAAGTGCGTTGTACATAAGTGAAGATAAAAATGTACTTCCGGTTACAAATGGATTTGTGAATGGTTATAGTTTGTCGGCAACATTTGAACAAAAATTATATAAGAACAGAGCCTTGTCGCTGGGGCTTAAAATGGACTATATCCAATACCATATTATTGCATGGCCCGCATTTCCCGTAAACGGTAAGAGATACTGGGTGCCTGAATTCCAGGTTGGTCTAAACTTATAACTGAAATACTAAACATCATGACATTTCGATATTCATATAAATACCTTCTTCTAATTTTAATTTTCTTCTCCTGTTCCAAGAATGGAATTACCGTTCAGCCGGTGGTGGAACTCGGAAATGTGAATTTCATTTCCGGTACCTCCATGAAAAAAATGGAAGGTATTTATAAACTTAGTTCGGGAAGTTCTGCGTTGGGAACGGAATTCGTTTGTAAGACATCCAAACACAAGGTTTCATTTTTCAGTAACCAGGGTGGTGTTTTCTTTATCCTGGAATATGGATTGGATAAATCAGACAGTTCCCTGAAGTTTTCCGGATTCTGGAGGTTTTCGGAAGTGCCTACACAAGGACTTATCAATTTTACCCTTCCTAAAGAAGATGCCATCGCTTTTCTTAAAACAGGCGACCCTTCAGCTCTATTGTTACCCGGAAATGTATTCGATCCCAGCAATAACTCATCTGCCATCAGTCTGAGTTACGACAGAGATTTTTCACCAACCGTCAAGAACCAGCCTTTTGAAATTTATTCTCATCACGGCGTACAAACTACCGCCAATCCTCCATTTGCGCAGAACTCACTACTGGGTGTTGTAAATGATGAGGACTATGGTGTGAATGGTTTGGAATTTGATATCCAACTTACATTGGACACAGTACCCATCATGATGCATGATGGAAATATCGACATCCGTCTTACACAGAAGAGCCCTATTTCCGGTGATTATAATCAGTATCGTTTTGATTTTCTGGAACAATATATCAGGTTGGTCGACGGACAGAAAATACCTTCACTGGCTCAATGTCTTGAGGCCTTTATAGATTCCACTACGCTCACTTATTTCTGGCTGGACATTAAGGGAGATGAAGGCATCTTTCAGGCTTTGGAACCAGTGATATTAAATGCCCAGGCACATGCGAAAGCTGTTGGACGTAATATAATTGTGTATGCAGATTTGCCTTCCAATGAAGTTATCCAGGAATTTCAATCATATCCGGCTTACCGCGCAGACACCAGTTTAAAAACAATGTGTGAGCTTACATTACAGGATGTGATGGACAATGGATGTACACGCTGGGGTCCGAGATATTCGAGAGGGCTGCTACTGAGTGATGTGGCCACCGCTCATGCTTCCGGTATTAAAGTGATCAGCTGGACACTGAACGATGCTGGACTAATCGCAAATTATATTAAGAACGGACAGTTTGACGGGTTTATTTCCGACTATCCCTGTTACGTAGTCTATGATTGGTACACAAAAGAATAAAAATCAAATCTAAATTTCCGTTCCATAATAATAAATCATGCGAATAAAAAATTTGATAATAGTTGTTTCCACCTGCCTTATCGCTTCGCAGTGTATTGCACAAAACGAATTGACGCCCGGTGAGGAGCACTACCACAAATTCGCGCTTTACGGAGGTATAGGTCCCAGCTTTTTTTTCAATAATGTAATTACATTTAAAAACCAGGTGAGTCCCTGGGGTTATACATTTTCTCTCAGAGGTATGTGGGAACCCGAACATTCATTTCTGGCGCTTGGATTTGAAACAGGTTATAACCGGATATATTCCGCAAGCGGTACCATAGTCGATTCGATGAGCGGTCAGCAAACGAATGCACATGTTACCAATTCAAATATCCCGCTGCTGTTCGTTGTGTCGATGAAATTTTCCAAACAGATCTATGCCAACTGGTCGATGGGCCAGTCCATTTCATTCAATAAAGTTTCCTCTCCGGGATTCGATACAAATCATGATGCGTCAACATGGTCTCTTGCAGATTTTTCCGCAACTGTAGGATACCGCTTCTATCAGAAAGGAAGAGTTTCCTATGCTGCAGAATTTAAAGGATATTATTCGTCCAGTTATGCAAATAGCACGTTGGCAATATTATTTACCGCAGGTTACCGGCTCTAAAAATTTCATACGTCAACATCACAGCAGAAATTGGTTCTGTACAATAAAAAAAGGGGAGATAACTCCCCTTTTACTTTTATTAAATCTTCTTGATTTGAATTATTACTTAGACGCTCCCGGAGGAAAACTTGCCATGATTTTTTGAACTATAACCGGAACCGTTTTGTCAGGATCGCTCGATGGAGAATTGATGTCCTGATTTCCGATACCTTCCCAAAGCAATTTATTGGTTGCAGAAGAAGCTACTTCAATGATCAGGGAGCCCGCAGTATAATTCTGCACGTTTACCGTAGTTGACATATTTCCGCCACCCCATGCATAGGGACGATAGCCACCGCCATATCCATATGAATTTGCAACTATTTCCTGTTGATTCTTTAATATGCAAGTGATATTAACCAAAAGGTCCGAATTATCAGCAGGCGTAAAACCCTTGGCGGCCATTTGGGCCTGTACAGCCTTGATGATACGATCCTGGTTTAACTGACTCAGCGCCTGATACTGTTGTTCAAGTTTTACAATTTTGAATGTATGATACTGGCTGAAATTCGCTGTGTGATCATAATCATTCGTTACAGTAAGCGTGGGTCCGCATGATGTTAACAATATTACAGAACATAAAATGACTGCAGAATAGTAGAAGGCTTTTTTCATATATAATAGTTTTTTTGAGGAGTAACCAACTAAAGTTAAGTAACCCATACCAATACCTGATAAATTTTTAGATGTTTAACTGTAAAACATTTGAGGAATAACCCGGAATAAGCCGTTGATTTACATTCCCTGCCATAAATATTCTGATTAAATTTGGACCGAAAGATGGATAAACCGTTTAAGAACATATACAGCCGGGAGAATTCAACAAACGTTGGATAATAATTGAATTTAACCGTTAAACGAAAAACTCTGAATGAAGATTACCTATCTGAAACTGCTCCTATTCTTTTTTTTATTGACTAACTCATTTGCGCTGGCTGCCCAGGATTCCAGTTCCGTACCCAAACAGATATGGCCGGAAATTGAAGCTTATTACAGGATAAACGAAAAATTCAGATTGTATTCTCTTATATCGGGAACAAAATCAAACTCTGCTTATACCGACGGAACAGCTGGTTTGTATATCGATTATTTCGCCGCACCCTGGTTACGCAAGGGAAGAAACAACACAGAACTGAATGATACCGCCAGAGGCTATTTCCTCTGGTTCAGAATGGGTTACTCTTATTCCACTCCCCCGGCCGGCGACGCAAAAAAAACAATAAATATATTTGAAACAGAAGTGGACGATAATTTTCACCTGCCGGCAGATATCGTGATGATCGCCCGAAACCGCTTCGACTGGCGTTGGGTTAATGGCGATTTTCAACCCATTTACAGACCCAGACTTAAATTCGTAAGAAATCTTAAAACAGAATACCTGACCTTTAACGGCTATGTCTGGTCCGAATATTTCTACTATTTAAACGACCCTCACCAGAGCCGGTTAAGACTGGCAATTGGCACAGAAATTAAGGTTTTAAAATGCATGGATTTTGAAACCTATTATGTGTATCAATTCCAGAACAAACAATACGTCGGACCGTTACATGCGATTGGTATACAACTCGATTTCTATTTTAAGTCAAAACAATACAGGGAATCACTTCTTGACAAATAAAAAAGCCCTTCACCGTTCAACCGGAAATAGGGCTTCCTTATCATCTCTGAAGCTTTTATTGAAGTTTCTTGGCATAATTTGAATTGGTGATCATTAGCTTCATACTCTTCGCGGGCAGATCCAATTCGCCATCATTAAATGCAGTTAATCCATTACTGAAAGTTTTATAGTTGCAGGTCTCTGTTAAGGCATCACCTTTTGTAGTTGTAGATTTGATATTCAGGCTTACAAACGCAAGCGTTCCTGCAGTAAGGTTCATGGTGAACTGATCATTGGGTTTCACCACGTTGGTTCCGTTAACAGTTATCGTATTGCCTGATTGTGAAATACTTCCGTTATCAAAATAGTCTACCATTTTTCCCTTCGACATATATATATATCCCGCACTTATCTGAACCGCATCGTCTACATAAGCTTTGATATCAGCAATTTTGTCCCTTGCAATCTTTCCACGAATTCCTCCCGGAAGAGGCTCTGCAGGTGTATTGGAAACAGCACTGGCAACCGTTTTACCATCCGGACCTATAGACATGGAACTTACAATGGTGGTTTTCAGAGCACCTTCGGAGAATACCTGGATTGTCCTGGTCCAAACATAATTTTTAAGTTGCGCACGATTGGCAGCTACGGCGCTGGAAACCTGAAGACTCAAATTAGTTTTATTGCCTGCCTGGGCAGAAACGGTATGTATGACGGCAATAAAAAGAAGGGAAAAAATAAAAGCTTTTTTCATTTTGATAAAATTAAAATTGGTATTCGAAAACGGGGTTGTCTTTATTATTTTTAAGAATCCGGAACTACTGAAATTACATCCTATTCGCAAGATCCTTTCGTTTATCGGTTAAATGCAACGTCAAATTCTTGATTAACAGATTAATACAGCTTAATTTTACTTATTAGCCATCTGAAAAAAAACGGAAATTATTTCTGTTCCGGTGATATCTCTTCGAGCTTTTTATATTTGAACAGAACTCGTCTGTCGTTTTGCTGCGACAGTTTCATGCATCGGGAAGAATGAGATTACATTAAATTGAATAGAAGCCAACAATATGAATACACTCAAAACCTTTTCATGAATAAAATTAATAATACTTCACTGCTGACATTCTTAAAAAAATTCAGCACAGTAGCAATCCTGTTGATTGTTTTGGTGAAAGCTCAGGCACAACAGGATTCATCTAAAATTGCGCATGAAAAGCAATTTAAAAATGTCATTAAATTAAATATTACAAGCTGGATTTTATATTCCAACGGTGTTCAGATAAACTATGAACGACTATTATCCAATCATTCAAGCATCACGATTTTCGGTGGCCCGATTGAATTTCCGATGCCAACAGTTATTGCAAACAGTCCGTTACAATTCGACAAGAACAAATCGAAAAGCGGATTCGTGATTGGATCGGAATACCGTTTTTACCTTTCAGCCGAAAATAAAGATGCAGCGCCGCACGGTGTTTATCTGGCGCCTTTTATAAGTTATTATCATTTCAATAATCAGCGGTACGGCCACGACACTACTACTCAGGATAATCTTACACTAAATACATCCATGGATTTTTTGAATATCGGAGGTGAACTCGGTTATCAATTTGTCATTAAAAAAAGATTTGTAATCGATTGCGTAATGTTTGGTCCGGCCATAACCAGTTATTATTTCGGCGTGAAACTCACGGGTAATTCATCAGGTGATTATAGTGAGCGTGTCCAGGAAATACTGGAAGCGATTAAACAGAAATATCCTTTGCTGAAAGATTTGTCAAATGGCCAAACAGTCAGCAGCAGTGGTGTCTCGAATTTTTGGAGTATCGGATTCAGATATGCGATACATATCGGATATCGTTTTTAACTTCCCCGCCGATCAATCAATTTATACATATGCACAAACTGGTGCTCCTGCGTCACGGAGAAAGCGAATGGAACAAAGAAAATAAATTCACCGGTTGGCAGGATGTTGATCTTAGCGAAAAAGGTGTATTACAGGCCAAACAGGCTGGGCGCATTTTATCTAAGGCAGGTTTCAGTTTCGATTTGAGTTTCACCTCTTATCTGAAGAGAGCGATTAAGACATTAGATATTGTTTTGGAAGAAATGAATCTGTTGTGGATTCCTGAAATTAAAGCATGGGAATTAAACGAGCGACATTACGGTGCACTGGAGGGTTTGAATAAAGATGAAACGGTGGTTCAATATAACGAGCAACAGGTTCATAACTGGCGGCGGGGATTTGCAACCACACCTCCCCTCCTAACTAAAGATGATAAGAGATGTGTTACATCCGATCCAAAATATAGTGCATTAACAACCTTGCAGATTCCTTACGGAGAAAGTTTGAAAGAAATGATGAACAACCGGGTTCTTCCATACTGGAATATGCATATAACACCACAAATTTTACTCGGAAGAAAAATCATTATCGCAGCTCATGGCAATACACTGAGAGGTGTTGTAAAATATCTCGACAATATCAGTGATGCCGATATTGAAAAATTCGACATACCAACGGGCGCTCCGTTAGTGTATGAGTTAGATGCAGATCTTCATCCGATCAAACATTATTATCTCGAATGACCTGCGATTATAATTGTACACTGCCCAGGTACAAACTATCGGTTGCATCTTTTCCATCGTCGGCAATAAAACCGATATAGGTCTGTACTTCGTTTCCAATCATTCTTGTAATATCTAATTTGCAGCTTTCTGTATTTCTCGCTGCCAGGTTCAAACCATAAATCCAATTATTCTGTTCTTCACTGTAAACGGCAACGAAAACCTGATCTGTTGCTTTTGCAGAACCTGTTCCGCTGTTGTCTGTCCATGTAAATTCCAAGATTTCCTTCTGAAGGAATGAATGACCACCGGCATCGATACATTCGTTAGATCACCTCTTCCCAGAAGTACCCTCTGATAATCAATTTTTAATGCAGGATCATTGCCTGTAATGGCATTTTTCACATTATATGAAAAAGCCTTGTTGAAGCCCGTCATATTTTCTACCAGATGTCCGTAGGTAACATTCAAAAGATCTTTGAGTGAGTTCAGGAAATAATTCATCAGCCTGAACTTGGCGCGTTGCTGTAACTGCAGGGGTGAAAGAGGTTTTTTGCTTTTATTTGCAAGGCTGCGAATTACTGCCTTTTTTTTCCATACATAGCCCACTACCGGGCCGACCTTTCCGATAACAGGTCCATTGATACCATTTAATAGAGTTCCCATAGATTGGATTTTTTAAACTTTTGAATAAATTTTTTACCCAAATCCACCACAAGTTCTATACCCATTCCGTATTCAAGGCAGTTTTCTTCTGAAATTTTGAGACTTTTCGAAGAGTTCTCGGAGGAGTTTCCGGGGCTAACCCCCCGGCACCCCCTCAGCATCCCCTGAGCGGGTCCTGAGCGGGTCAGGTTTTGACCAGAACAAATATGGGCTGAATCTGGCAGGAATATTTTAGAAATTGGGATCCGAAACTTATTTTAGCTTTTGCACAAGTGAGCAATCGACACCTCGGAATGGATCTAAACATTTGAAAAGAAACGACTTATCAGTCTGCCACATTCAGCCGGTTCATCCAGCCAGGGTAAATGTCCCCCGTTTTGGATCTCGTGAAATTCTGAAGTCGGAATAAAATCTGCAATTTGTCTGCCAGTTTCAACAGTTCCGAAAGGATCATGGCTTCCCCATAAAAACATAACCGGCTGTTTTATAGTTCATTAGTTGCGTTCGCACTTATCCGGTCTTCCGATCTGGCATTCAATAAATTACCTCTTTGCATAAGACTGATACCGGATATTTCGAAATTGGGCAACTGCTGAAAATAAAAATAACATTCATTCAGGCCTTCGGGCAAACCACTGATTGTATCTTTTGAATGGCCCATAAAAGAAAGCCCCCTGAGAGCACCTTCCGGGTTTTTTGGCCTGATCAATTTAAACATCAGATTACCCAAACCGGGAACAGATAATAGACGAAGGGCAAATGGTGGTTTTGTGCTGATGATATTTCCGGGAACACCCAGAGTAGTAACGGCAGTCACACGATCCGGTTTATCCATCGCCATCCACAAACACCATTGTCCGCCGATGGAATGACCGATTAAAGGAGCTTTATCCAGCAGAAAAGCATCCATCACGGCAGTGATCGTTTGTACGGCAAATTTTCTAAAATCCAGCGTGCGATGATCGATGCCTTCGCTTAATCCACCACCCGGCCGGTTCAGGACGATAAGCTTTCGATCTTTTAATTCTGCCATCAGCGAAGCGAGAGGGAAACTATCGCCGGTATTACCTGGCACGATGATAACGGGTTTCCCCGAACCGATCTCCGTTATACGAATGCGTATATTGAAAACCGGTAGTGTGATGTAATTCGTTTTTGTTTTCAGTCCGTAGAAATCGAACAAACGTTTTTCTGACTCCTTAGCTTCGATTACGCGCGGATCACCGGCATCCAGTTTTACAACTGCCTCGCTCGACATTCTTTCTTATTTAGGATAAAAGTTTAAAGAATGAAGTTAGAACGATAATGCTGATTTCCCTGTTAATAAATTAAGTTAATAGTCAAATTTGAACGTTTCATTGCGGCTTTTCACTGGTTATGATATAATGAATATTATTATTATTTTGTGTTCTACATATGTTCAAATTAAAGTCGAGAACCATTCCGCCATTTTTCAATTGCTTGTTTTTTACAGGTAATCATTCCTGTATGAAAAGGATGCCTATTCTTTTTATTCTTTGTTTATCATTGTCAATATGCAAAACGTACTCTCAGAATACCGACTTACCTTTTAAGGCGGCCATTTCTGTGGGTCCTTCCTTTCCAGTTGGAAAATTCAGCAATACCGTTCCCGACTCCAGTACTTTCCCAAGTGCTGCGAAACCAGGTCCATCAGTTACAGTTTCATTTTCTTATGGGTTCCGACATTCTCATTTCGGTATTGAGATTCTGGGTGGTTGGCAACAAAACAATGTAAATGATTTTGCAATCGCCAGACATTTGGCTGCTGGAATGCCTGCAGGTTCCGAGATTGGCGTAAAGACCGATAATTGGCATATCTGGAAAATTTTAGCAGGGCCAACATTTGAATTTCCTTTTACAAAAAATGGGAAACTAAGTTTTGAATGTGGTGTTCTTGGAGGGGTATTAAAAACTACTATTCCTGGTTATGAGATAGGGGCATCTTATAGCAATCCGCCCATTGTTTCTTTGCAAAGCGTTTATAAAATTCCATTGCCCACTACTTTTTGTTATCAGATAGATGCAGGAGTAAACTATAGAATCGCGCCGGACCTACTGTTAACCGGCAATCTTTGTTTCATGCATGCAACTCCCACGCATTCATTTACAGAATATCATGATCCGCCTTACTTTCAAATGCCGTTTCATGTTAGCGTACCATACCCTGTTAGCACAATTAATTTATTAGTGGGAGTTGCGTATTTATTCTAAGGTTGTTAGTTATTAAATCTAATAATTGCAGATTAAGTGCAACTTCAAAATCTAATCTGTTCTCAGACTGCTGACAGGATTCGCCAATGCCGCCCTTACTGTTTGAAAACCGGATATGAATAATGCTGTTACAAGCATTCCCGCTCCACTCAAGACAAATATCCACCAGCTGATGCTGGTGTGGTCTGCAAAGTTTTGTATCCATCTGTTCATTGCCCACCACGCAATGGGCGTAGCGATTGCGAAAGCCAGTAAAATAAGGAATGCCATTTCGGAAGACAAT
This sequence comes from uncultured Bacteroidota bacterium, assembly GCA_963757315.1. Classification (GTDB taxonomy): domain Bacteria; phylum Bacteroidota; class Bacteroidia; order Chitinophagales; family Chitinophagaceae; genus Puia. The sequence goes on from CAVWRD010000011.1 coordinate 602,205, forward strand.
AATCTGACTATTTGGAGAACAGATGCACCCAGCACTTTTCGAACGCCGATTTCTTTTGTACGCTGATTGGTCGTGTAAACAACGAGCCCCAGTAAACCCAGACAACTGATAAGGATAGACAATCCTGTCGCCCAGGTTAGTAAAGTGGAAGCCTTCTGTTCTGCAGTATATAACCTCGCCACGCTTTCATCAAAAAAACGGTAATCGAATGCATCTTCGGGGTATACTTCTTTCCAAACATTTTCGATGCTTGCAATAGCCTGTTTCCATTCATCACCTTTTGGTGTTTGTGATTTTAGGGCAATATGAAAAGTGCCTGTAAAATTAGGATCGCTGCTTGTAAGTATCACCAGCGGCGCGATTTCTGAATGCAATGATTCCTGGTGAAAATCACTAACCACACCAACTATCTGCATTCGCGCATCCCCGTTAAAATTATCGATCATTTTACCGACTGCTTCACGGGAATCATTAAAACCAATTCGTTTCGCAAAAGTTTGATTGATGAGGATTGCCTTATCGATATCATCAGTCTGTAGATTGCGGCCCGCCAGTAATTTGATATGATATAATCTGATATAATTGGAATCTCCGAATTTTTCAGCCATATCCTCAATTTTGATTTCCTTTTTACCGTCTCTATAGGTTGCTTCTGTCGAATTCGTGATGTCGGACGTTGGTGCGTCGTGACCGTTGCTGACCATTTCGATTTGAGGTATGGCCCTCAGCTTATCCATAAATAGTGTGGTCGTAGTTGACCGCCTGTTCTTCGATGGAGAATTAACGAGGAGAATTGCATCCTTCTTAAATCCAAGATCTTTATGGATTGCATAATGAATTTGCCTGGCCACCAATACGGTGGTCATGATAAAAAACTGCGCAATAACAAATTGAGTAACTGTTAAAGATTTACGAAGCCATGCATTCCGGGTCGTATTGGTTTTACTCAGCGACTGGTTTTTGAGTACCTGTACCGGCTGATAACCCGACAGAATGAGTGCAGGGTAAAATCCGGAGAGGAGGCTCACCACGATGGTCAATCCTGCAAGAAAAATAATTATATCTGGTCTGTTAACCAGATTGGCATTTACTCCCGCCGGAACAAATCCTCCGAAGAGTTTTAAAATGAGTGGTGCTAAAACGACGGAAACAACAACGGCGATCAGGGTAATAAAAAAAGTTTCACTCAAAAACTGGAGAATCAGTTGACGACGACTGCTTCCCATTGTTTTCCGTATACCAATTTCTTTGGCCCGCTGAGCCGATTGGGCTGTTGTTAAATTGACAAAGTTGATGCAGCCTAATAATAACAGGAATAATGCAATGGCTAAAAGCTCGTACAAAGTTGTCTTATTGGCCACTCTTCCGGCGCCGAATGTTCCGTAGTTTTCATTGAAATGAATATCGCTTAACGGTTGCAGATAAAAAGTATGCGTATTTCCCTTTCTGATCGGGCCCGGGTTGATAATTCCTTTTTAAAATCTCGTCCAGTTGATGTTCAATTTGAAGGGTAGAAATATTTGGCGATAGCTTTACAAATAGTTGTGCATTAAAATTGGTGCCGCCCCAATTATGTAAACGCAATTGCGATTTCAGATCAGCATTGGCAAAAGCCGTGCTGTAGGATATAAAATCATGAAAAGAAAGATCGGTATTGCCTTTGAGCGGTTCGACAATTCCTGAAACAGTAGTTTTTATACTGTCATACATGATCGTTTTGCCAGGAATCTGATCAAATGAAAGTGATGGAAAATATATTCTCGCCTGTGCTGTTGTGAGAACTACCTGATACGGTGCATTCAGAGAAGTAGTTGCTGAGCCGGCAATCCACTTATAATTAAATAGTTTAAAGTAATTTTCATCTGCAAGAACAACATCCTGCTGTAACCTGATCTTTGTCTCCGGCTTATTATTATTAAAACTGATAACATTCGGACTCGACAATTTTAAAATGGGCGCAGCTATTCCTAATCCGGAGACGTCTGTTTTGACAGCACCGAACATCGGTCCGCAGAGACCAGGATTGTATCCCGGCAATCCCTGATAGGTATAGTTGGTTACTACCCTGTATATCCGTGATCCGTCTTTGTGAAAATTATCGAATGTAAAATCGAAATGCACAACAAGGTAAATGACCAGTGCCGCACTGATGCCGATTGATAATCCGAGTACATTGATCAGCGTAAATAACTTGTGTTTCCAAAAACCACGGAAAGCGATTTTAAAATAGTTTTTTATCATGCCAGATTTTGTAAGATTTTATGATGTTTTTACAGCCAATAGAACGCCAGACTTCGCACACTATTAACAATCAATAAGATGCGATTTTGATCATAACTCAGACTGTTCGATTCCGGCACAGCGGCTGTACTATAGTGAAGAAGCAAATTTCAGGAGGCTATTACATTCTTAACACCGCATAATAAGGATGTTCAGGATTTACGACAAGCTCCTGTCGTTTGGGATGTATAAGCACATCCATTTCTTCCATAGGAATCGCACCTAATAAGGATATGGCATCACCGGGTAATACAAAAGCGCTGCAAACAGCCCGCCTGTTTGCAAACCTGACATCAATTGGCCCTACTACGTCATACTCTACCACTTCGCCACTTGCAAGTTGAACTTTTCTCTTTTCAATAAGGCGGAAACCAAGTTGTGACTGTATCGTTTCATTGATGGCCATCATATACGCGCCGGTATCAACGAGCATGCTCAAATGCATTCGTTTTATTTCATCTGTTCCGATAAGATTTTGGCTGGCCATCGAAAGATCATCGCTATTTATTAGTTCGATATCCGCATATACTACTCCCATAAAATAAAATTTACATTTCAAAGACTGCGATTTCCTGATGAATAAAATTAGTTAATCATTTTATCTCTGACAATACCACATTTAGGGAGATTGGCGGAAAGACAAATACAAAATACACGACGACGTTCATTTATCTCTTTTTGAAATCAATATCTAATTTCAAAAAAAGTACTTCCACGGTATGGCTATTACTGATTCATTATCCAGGATCGGCCATTAATCGCTTACTTTGACAGACTACAGCCAAAAATACCATGCAATCTTCCCGATTTATAATTGTCCTGATATTAAGTTTTTTATTTGTGAAAAGTTCATTTTGTCAAAATGAAAATAACTCGTTAAATGAAATTCAATCGGAAAATAAACTGGCTGGTACCTGGAAGTTGATAGAATATTCCGAGCTGGGTTCAACTGGTGTTTGGGAATATCCTTTCGGAAAAAATCCACGCGGATATTTCACTTATACTAAAAATTTCATACTGAATATAAACATCTCTTCTGAGGAGCCTTTAAAGATACCTGCTGATTCAATAGAAAACTATTCAGTTAATCTTTACAAATATATCACGAGTTATGCTTTGGGTTATTTCGGTACCTACTCGGTCGATTATAAAACATCCATTATAACACATCACGTATTTGGAGGATCCATCCCGTCCTATATCAACACGGACCAAAAGAGACCATTCACCTTAAAGGGAGATACCTTATTTATTGGTGACATGAAAACCCGGAGAAGAGTACTGCTAAAAGTGGATTGATGGTTACTCGTAAGGATAAATGTTTGATTGCAAGCCTTGCCTATGTTGGCTCTCAATTCCGTTTTCCAAGAATTACTAGCAACTGAAAAACTATTATTACGAAAGGCCCAGTAATAAGGGGAGCTTACGGCACTCGTCAATTAAGTTATGTTGACCCATATCTATTTATCTTCCCATTCGTACTGAGATAATATTTTTTCCAGGCTAAGTCCCTTAAAATTTTCCAGTTTCAATTTTGAGCCAGTTTCAACACCGGTAAGGATAATCGGTGATTTCGAATAGCCACCACCAAATTCTAAATCTGTTCGATAAAATCCATTAGCCAAAATTAAATTATCAACTAAGCAGACGGGGTTAGCTCCAATTACTTCTTGATATTCATTACAACTGGGATTAAAATCCAAAAATCGTGTTCCTCGTCTTTTTGAGTCGAATTGAAGAATGTTATTCACCTGGAACAAATAATGTTTAGGATAATTTCGAATTTGAAAAAAATGAAGCCCCTGGTAATTATTACTGACACAAAAAATCCTAAACCTATCGGAAACAATTAAAAAGCAGTCATATGTATACGAAATATCGAGATTTTTTTTTGTAAGCTTGAATTTCTCATTTAGATGTAACGGTCGATTTTTAACGAAGTCAAGACAATCACAAATATTCTTTCCCCAGATATCAGCATTCATGTAAGAGTCATTGTCTGACGCATCTATTGAATAACCCAAAAGGTTCATGCTAAACAGCAAAAATGAAAAATATGCATACGCGTGTTAAATGTATGACATTAAAAGAAAGTGTACTTCTTACATTTAACTGGGGGTTTTCCCTCTAAATAACGCCCCCTTTTTTTTGCTTCCCTTCTAACTTCATATGTCTTAATATCAGTTGTGACCCCGTCAGGATAATTGATCCATTTCGCATTGGCCTTACCCGAATCCTTTGAGCTGCTTCGCAGCTCCCGGCTTTTTTATTCCTTCGCTTTTGAAAGCAAGCTTTCAACGCTCAGTAATAAAAAATCCTCCTCAGCTACGCTGAAAAGGATTTGTGACCCCGTCAGGATTCAAACCTGAAACCTTTTGATCCGTAGTCAAATACTCTATTCAGTTGAGCTACGGGGCCATCCGCAGGTGAAAACTTTCATTTTCAGTGCCCTGAGGGCGGCAAATATACGTAAAAAATTGGAGCAAAAAAGCCCACGGCGGCCGCCACAGTGCTGATTTAGTTGTATTGTTGCGGAGATTTAGTCCTTGATGAATTCAGGTAATTCCCCGGTTCCCAAAATCATACGTAAAATAAGTGTGTTGCCCCTGGCGGCAGTGATATTCTTCACCGTTTCAGGTGGTCCCTACGGTCTCGAACCACTGATCGGTTATGCAGGAAGTTATTCCATTCCCCTTTTAATTCTCACACCGCTGATGTGGGATATTCCCATGATCCTCGTTGTACTGGAACTGAACAGCATGATGCCCGTGGAGGGTGGTTATTATGAATGGGTGAAACGCGGACTCGGCATACGATGGGCGTTTATGGAGGGTTGCTGGACATGGTTCTATTCATTCGTCGACCTCGCCATCTATCCTGTTTTGTTCGTAGAATATGCTGCGTTCTTTTTTCCGCAGATTGAATTGTATAAAACACCTGTTTGCCTGGTGATGATCTGGCTGATCGCCTTCTGAATATCAGGGGTATTGTACTTGTTGGCCGTACTGCTATCTTATTAATGGTCGCGGTTGCGATTCCTTTTATCATTTTATATTTTGAAGGATTTATTCATCCTGGTTTTTCTGTTGAACATCAGCACGGTGGAATGAACGTCTCTCAGTCTGGCGCTTTTTACGATTATGTGGAATTGTATTGGATGGGACAATGCCACGACTTATGCGGGTGAAGTGAACCGGCCCGTTCGTTCTTACCTGAAAGCAATCATTCTGGCTTTTAGCGCTGTGTATATTTTCTATATTTCTTTTACGTATCTCGCACTTCATTCCGGAATTTCCGCCACCGTGTTTGCAGAGAAAGGTATTCCTTATCTCGGTACTGTGATCGGCGGAAATAAACTGGGAAGTATTCTTTCTATCGGAGGTTTGGCCAGTTCAATGGGAATTTTTTGCGCAGTGATGCTTTCTGTTTCAAGGATACCAGCCGTTATGGGAAAAGATAAACTGCTTCCAAAAATATTTACGATACGGCACAAAAAATATCAGACACCCTATATTTCCATCATTGCATGTGCATGCATTGTCAGCGTCCTGATTCTGAATCCGCTCGCTGATCTGTTCATCATGGATATCTGTTTATACACTGCAGGAATTGTATCTGGAATTTATTGCATTGATACAGCTTCGAAAAAAAGCTGCTGATGAGTATCGGCCTTTCCGGATTCCTCTGAAAAGAAATGGATTGATATTAGTTTTTCTTTTGCCAGTGATCTTTTTTTCCATTGCACTTACCGGTGCATTATTCGGGTCAGCAGATAATCGTCATGCGGCGATTGCAGCGATACTTGCTATTATCTCTGCTCCCATTGCCTGGATGTTTATCAGGCGTAAAGCTGAACGCTAAAGCTTAATGCAAAGTATTTGAGTTGGCATTAAACGTTACGCGTTAAACGTTCCGCTTAAGGCAGCGCAAACGCCACATAACTATCTCCCGAACTTGTATGCAATTTTCCGCCGCCACAGGCTATCACCACAAATTGTTTTCCGTTCAATTCATAAACAGCGGGTGTGGCGAATCCTGCATTGGGAAGATCTGCTTCCCACAGAAGCGAACCAGTTCTTTTGTTGAATGCTCTGATCTTAGCATCTTTTGTAGCTGCGATAAATAATAATCCACCGGCAGTGATCACCGGTCCGCCGTAGTTTTCTGTTCCTGTTTGTGGTTTACCTGCGAAAGCGCTGTCATTACCAAGCACGGTTTTCCATTTTACATCACCACTGTTTAAATCTATCGCCGTGAGTGTTCCCCAGGGTGGGGCAAGTGCAGGCAATCCGGATTTGGAGAGAAATTTATTGTATCCGGATATCGAGTAAGGAACCTGTCTGAATTTCTCCAGGTCCGTGAGCTCATGATGAAAAGGTTTTTTCTGATCAGCAGTAATATTCAGCACATAGGATGCAATGGCTTCTTTGTCTCCCGGTTGGAGAAATGAAAACGCGGGCATCATTCTTCTTCCGGCACTGATAAACTGAACGAACTGATCTTTGTTCATTTTTTTATTCACGTCGAGAATGGATGGATAATTTCCCGATCCCTTGCGATCCGGACCGTGGCAGGACATACAGTTCTGGAGATATAATCGCTGCCCTGCTGCGCCATAGTCTTCATTTGTTTTTGGTGTGTTATCCAGGTCGATCATTTTAAGTATCCATGCCATTTCATTAGCGTTCACATATAACGTGGCATCTGCAGGATCCACCGCGGGGCCGCCCCACTCTGCTCCTCCGTCAAATCCGGGGAAGATAATTGTACCTTCTTTGGATTCGGGCATAAACATTTTCCCTGTGCGATATCCCGCGAGTTTTGTTTTTACGTCTGCAAATTCCTCTGGTGATAAATAAGGATTGATATCTTTTTCTGTGAAACTCTGTCTTACGAATGGCGCCGGCTTTTGCGGTATCGGTTGAGTGGGTGATAATTTTTCACCGGTTAATTCAGTTGTGGTATCAACGGGCGTTTCTACGATCGGAAAAAGAGGATCACCGTTAGCGCGATTAAATAAAAAAACAAAACCTGTCTTGGTGGTTTGCGCAACTGCATCGATGTCATTTCCATTGTGCTTCACCGTTAGTAAAACGGGTGCTGAAGAAGGATCCCAATCCCAGGTATCATGATGTATATATTGAAAATGCCAGATCTTTTTTCCTGGTATTGGCGTCCAGGGCCAGCATACAATCTGCATACAGATCATTGCCTCTCTTTTTCCCTCCATAGAAATCCATAGAAGCAGAACCCAGTGGAATATAGGCAATCCCAGTTTTCTGATCTACGATCATTCCCATCCAGTTGTTGGCTCCTCCGGTTGTTTTCCAGGCATTCTTATCTTCCCAGCTTTCATAACCTGGTTCATCGGGATAAGGAATGGTATGAAATATCCACTCCATTTTTCCTGTTCTTACATTATAAGCCCGTATATGTCCGGGTGCCGCATCCATTGCTTCGGATACCCGGGTACCTGTAATTACAAAATCTTTATAAACAGTAGGTGCAGAAGTAGCCGTAACAAACAAATCGCTGGCATCTACGCCCAGTCCCTGTCTGAGATCCACTTTTCCTTTTACTCCAAAAGTTTCGACGGCCTTTCCTGTTTTTGCATTCACGGCACGCAGAAAGGGTCCTGCTGTATAAAATAATCTTTCATCGTCAGCACTATCGGTCCAGTAAGCAACACCCCGATTACTGTTTAAGCCAAAATAAAATCCTTTTCCTCCGGGAACGCTGTCGAATGGTTTATACTTCCATATTTCTTTTCCTGTTGCCGCATCTACTGCAAACAATTTCTGTTGTGGAGAAGTTCCATAAAGAATTCCTTTTATAATGATGGGGTTGCATTGTATTTGAGAATGTGCCGCAGTATCCGCATCACCTGTATGATAAGTCCATGCCGGTTTTAACTGTTGAACATTATTGGTGTCGATCTGAGTCAGAGAAGAATATTTATTCCCGGTGGAGTTTCCGTTGACAGTGCTCCAGTTTTTGTAAGGGTCAGTTTTGGTGGTGCACGCAGCCAGTAGTATGAGGGATGCGAGAAGTGTCGATGACCGTTGACCGATGACCGATGACCGGAATACATTTGTCGTTGGCAGTTGACCGATGACCGTTGACCGTAATTTCATGATGGTAAAATTGAGCAATTGTTATCTAAACTTAATTCATTTTGAATAAAGTATTTAAACCTTCCAATCACGCGGTCAACGGTCATCGGTCATCGGTCAACGTTCATCGGTCAACGTGTCATCGGTCAACGGTCATCGGTCATCGGTCATCGGTCAACGGTCAACCGTTTACATCTGAAACTAAAATAAAAGCATGCTGAACACTGCGGTAGTTATTATAAATGAGAATTCGCCTGCAGGGTTTTGATGTTCCGGGTTTTTTTATCATTAACGCTGGAATTTCACCGGTTTCAAATATTTGTATGGCCAGCCAGCAGGCGAAGGAAGTAGCAGTACAGTATTCTCCGCTCAGATGTTTAAAACGTGCAACAGACACGGAATCGTTCATGGAAGATTCGACTGCATTATAATAGTGCAGCAGTCTGGCGTCGCCATTTTCTCCCGTGAGTAAAAGGTCCGGCCATTGACCTGTTCCTATATTTTCAGCTAGAAATGTACTCAGACTTGCCAACAGAATATTGGGATCTTCCGTGTGGATTGTTTTTACCGCGAGCAATTCCGCGCTGGCGGATTCCTTTATATTATTAATCCATGTCATAAAAGATCCTTCGCCTGCTATGGCACCATGATCTTTTTCATCAAACAGATCCTTGTTTGAAACAGGTTTTATGCGGAACCAACCCGCAAGACTGTCAATATTATAATTGTACGCCGAGACCTCATCGGTAGTTCCCAACAAGTATCGGGCAGATTTATTTTCTTCCAACAACATCATCGTATCTACCAGCGCATTTTCAAAAGCCAGCCCCCGATGTACGTGGGTTATATTATAGTTGTGATTTTTTGTTACCAGTGAAATCTGCGCAGCTGCTGCGTTAGAAGTACTCTGCACAAAATTAGCGGGCGTTAGGAGTCCTTCATTGTATTCCACAATCTGGTTTAGAAATTTGATGCAGTCTTCCATTCCTCCGTTTGCAGTTGCGATTATGATTCCATCAGGCTGCTGAGATTTTTCCAGCAGCGGCAGTGCGGCACCAACAGCCATACGTACTGATTTTCCCATTCTTCTTCTGGCACCCGCAGGAATACCGGGGTAAGCAGGTTCGTTCACCAACAGCAAATTATTTTTTGATTCCAACATCTCAGTCAGATCTTTTTCAGGAAAGCTTTTCTGCGGTGATATGCATATGGATTGATGGAAATAGGGCATGTTCAGGTTTTTGAAAATATCAATGTACTGCAATTACCACCGAAACCAAATGAATTCGACATAACATGCTTCATAGGTTTACCCGAGTATCGAAGCACAGGAGTCAATCCCGTTTCAGTAATCGGATTCAAAAAAGATAGCGTGGGATATATTTCCTGGTGAAAGAGATTCAGAATTGAATAAACAGCTTCAATAGCTCCGGCAGCGCCCAACGTATGTCCTGTAAAAGATTTGGTGGATGAAAAAGAGGGAACGTTTTCAAACAATCTTATCATGGCACGGCTCTCTGTTTCATCGTTGTTTTCAGTTCCTGTTCCATGTGCATTTATATAGTCAATTTCGCCGGCAGCCAGTCCGCTATTCTCCAAGGCTTCTTTCATTGAGAGATAGGGTCCGATTCCTTCCGGTGAATTAGAAGATGGATGATAGGCATCGTTTTTATTTCCAAATCCTGAAAGTTTCGCGTAGGTTTTTTTGCCATGCAGGTCTTCTTCTTTTTCCAATACTAAAAAAGCAGCTCCTTCGCCCAGATTTAATCCGCTTCGGTCTCTGTCGAAGGGAGCACAGGGTTTGGAGGAAAGAATATTCAAAGCATTGAAACCATTGATCGTAAACTTAGCGAGACTTTCAGCTCCTCCAACGATTACTCTTCTGGCAAATCCATGACGGATCAAACGGGCTCCGTATGAAATGGCATTTGCGGAGGAGGAACAGGCTGTATTGATCGTACTGATTTCACCTGAGATTCCATAGCGCTGCTGGATGGCCAGAGCAACTGAGGCATAATCATAGGAAGATAAATAAGGTGTGCCTTTGTCTTTTGCCAAAGCGTCACTATACAATTCATCCGTCAGGCACATACCACCAACTGTTGTCGCTCCGACGAGTGCCGTTTCTGCAGAAGCAATTTCCTGATTTGTTAATCCGCTGTCCTGAATGGCTTCTTCTACTGCATGTAAGGCAAGCAAAGAAGTTCTGGTGACAGAAGGATTCGGCTTACCGAATAATTTTTTATTGAGTTCATCGGTTGAAGTTTTTACTTCAGCCGAAGGAAGTATACCCGCGTATGCGGTTTTGTAAAATTGGATATCTCCAATTCCGCTGCGTGATTGTTGAAGAGAATCCCTGTTTTCTTTTACCGAATCCCCTATTGCACTTATCAGGCCCATGCCTGTAATAAAGATCCTGCTCAACTGTAGCTGTTTACTTGGTTCTGTTTTTTTCTATATAGGCCACCATGGTGTTGATATCAACCAGGATCTTCCTCCCCTCTTTGGGGTCCTGAATTGTGATTCCGTATTCACGGGACAATAATACAATCAATTCGATGGAATCAATGGAATCCAATCCGAGCCCTTCGCCGAATAATGGTTCGTCGTCTTTGATGTCTTCTGGTTTAACGGTAGTAAGATTCAGGAAGTGGATGATCTGCTCTTTTAACTGTCTCTTCAAATCGACTGTTTCCATCATTGTTTAAATTAAATTTTTCTTTTTTAGCCCGTATAAGGTTAGCAATTGAATAACTGCGGTAAATCCCAATAAAGATAGAATATTCATCCATATGTCCCTCAGTTTTCCACCCTCGAGAAAGAGACCGTAATAAGCATCCAGTGCCCAGTGCAAAGGAGAGAGTCGAAGTATCTTTTGAAGATTGGCGGGCATGGCAAAAGAGGGAACGAGCAAACCTCCAAGGGCTGCCATTATTAAAACTGAGGCCACGCCAAATCCGTTGGACTGTTCGGCTGTATTCGCGAATACTCCCACGCAGATGGCGTAACTAACGGCACAGTAACCGCAAATAATCGTAACTGTAAATAATCCCCAGATATCTGCAGGCATATGTAATACCGGCAATCCAATAAATGGAAATATTTTATTCCCAATAAAAAAAATAACGACAGCCTGAAAAAAAGTTACCATCAGGTATACAAACTGTTTCGAAAACAAAGCATTCAAATAACTGGCGGGCATAGTTTTCAAACGAATAAAACTGCCGCTGTTTTTTTCTCTCACCATCGAACCACCCAGTGATATAACGATGAAGAACATCGCGAAAATGGTCCAGGCGGGCACATTATGCTGGGATGCATTGGGCACATTTCGGCTGCCATTTCTGGATACCGGAATTTCAGACAAAGGAAATTGCCCGAATATTATCTGCTTTTCCAGATCAGGAGGTATGGCTTTCTGATTTACGGCCTCATATAATTTTTTCACAATAGCTTCCCCCTGTATCACCTGAACCGCACTGTTCAATGCGCCTTCCACCGAATGCCTGAATGAGGCCTGCATGACGGGATGATAAAACATGATCATTGAATCCGGAAGTGCGGTTATGGGTGATGGGTTATGGGTTATGGGTGATGGGTTATCCTGCACGTGCGGGACTGAATCAGGATCTATTAATGATTGCGTCGGCAATTTCCTCCGCCTTTTTTTGAATAAAGCCGGTAAAGTTTTTAGGAATAACGAGCGCAACGAGTGCATCCCTGCTGCGCATCTGTGCAGAGATTTCAGATTCCCCGATCGCAGAATCTGAAATCTGTAAATTAAACAGTCCGATTTTACGAACACTTTCAATAAGTTGTTTACTCAGACTGTCTTTATCATCATCATAAATGATCAGCGAAATTTTATTATTGTTTACCAGTTCGAATGTGCTGTTCTGAACACTTGTTATAACTACCACCAGCAGGACCGGCATAAAAAACATCATGAAGAGTCCTACCCTGTCGCGCAGCAGTATCTTAATATCTTTTACAATGGTTGCTCTAAGTATTCGCATCAGTCGCGGAAACTTTTACCGGTGAGTTCAAGAAACAATTCTTCCATTCCATTTTGCCCGTATTTTCGCAGGAGCTCTTCAAGACTGTCGTGCGCAATTATTCTCCCGTTATCCATCATGGCAATGTTATTACATAATTCTGCGGCTTCTTCGAGTTGATGGGAAGTATATATTAGTGTTGTTCCGTTCTCATTTTGTTTTTTGAGATAATTAATGATGGCATGTCGTGACTGAACGTCCACTCCCACTGTAGGTTCGTCCAGAAACAAAACTTTTGGCTGATGCAAAACTCCGATAGCCAGGTTTATTCTTCTTTTCATGCCTCCTGAAAAAGTTCCCAGTATACGATTACCAACATCGCTTAAACCCAGTACTTCAAAAAGTTCGTCAGTCCTTGTCCTGATTTGTTTTTTGTTCATGCCATACCATGCTCCATAAAATGAGAGATTCTCCCTGGCGGTTAACCGGGGATAAAAAGAAAAATCCTGAGGTACGAATCCAAATATTTTATTAATGTATTTCGGATGATCATTGATTTCGTGACCGAGCAGTCGAATACTTCCGGATGAATACTTGATGATTCCCGTCATCAGATTCATCAGCGTTGTTTTGCCGGCACCATTCGGACCAAATAATCCGAATCTTTCTCCCGCAATAATTTCAAGATTAAAATTTTTGAATTGGATACCTTCCTGCCGTGGATATTGAAAAGCCAGTCCCTCAATATGTATGGCGGGATCACTCATACGGGCCATTTAATTTTAGAGAGTGCCTGGAAGGCAGCTTTTTCTATATCGGCAGAAGCGAGTAAATAGTCGCTCATCACATCGAAATCTGCCTGCGTTCCTAAACGCCCTTTGTATATTCCCGCAGCCTGTACGGCAGCAGATCGCCAGATATCACCTGAACGGGTGAACTGTTTGGAGATGTCAATCAGTTCGTCGAGTTTTAAATAAGCGTATGCCTCCTGCAAAAACGCTCCGTAGATAAAACGAAATCCACCGCCACCTGTACCGATTTCTTCCTGCATACGAACAAGCTGTGCGAGATAACTGCCTGCTTTTTGAGGTCCCAGTTTATCGCGCCATTTTCTGATTCTCCTGGCAGTAAAACGTATTCCGTTTATCCCGGCAATCGGACCGGGGATATGCAACATATCACGAATATTGTGTTTGACACCAATTCTGATTGCCTTTTTAATCTGCTCGTCGGTTACTTCGATTTTGCCTTTTGGATAATAAAGCTGCCCCCTTGGTGCAAAAGCGCCTTTGGCGAAACGAACTCTTTCCAGTTCATAACTGCTCAGGGAAGTTGCCATTTCCATTACAGGGTCGCTGATGAGGTAATTATCCCCTTCTTTACCAAATACTATCAGATTATGTGCGTTGAAATGAAAGCGATATTCTTTCGGAAAATAAGTAAGATAATAAACACCTACCTGACAGCCGACCGGCTGACCAGCGGCAAGACATTCCATCAATATTTTTTCGGCTTCTTCCCGTGATCTGAATTTTTTTCTTTCAACATGAAATGCCCAGCGACTTGCAGGTTCTCTTGAAAATAAGTCCTGGCTGCGTTCTGAAAGCGATCGCCGGACCGTTATTTATTTTCATGAAAGGAATATATACAAAGAACAGGCCCGAGCCGATTCCAAAAGCCAGCGGTTCAGTAATCTGATTTACCCCATGATGCCGGAGAAGGCTGGTTGTTACGCCGTTTTCACAATGGGCGGCCTGGGTGTGCTGAAAATCAAGTTTCATTTGTGTGCATTGTTTTTAAATCTTCCACCGAAACTTCGAACAGGGCTGCATATTTTTCGAGCTTCGAAGTGGAAAGCTTTTCAAAAACTGCATATCGCATATGTTTTTTTACCTGCCATTTCCAGAAACCGGTGTAAGCGGCGACTATAGGAATGTCCATTACACGGAGCTCCATGAAATACAAAATCGGGCTGGCTTCTTTCTGTAGTACTTTTTGTCGGGCATCTGCAATTCGTTTCTCCACGTCTTTCCATGCCACGTCCAATGCTGAAGATTTTACTTCCCAACCGTTGCTGGGAACTGTTGTGTAGTTGCCCGATTCATCAACCGCATAAACAATCTCTGTAGTAATTTTTCCGAGGGCTCCCAGGTCCTGGGGGATTTCGTCTTTTTTCATAATTCAGGTTTATTATCGTTGACCGATGACCGTTAACCGATAATAGCAAAATCAACTACCACACTTCCATACTTCCATACCTCCACACTTTTTTCGGGCTTTCTAACATACCGTGAGCAAGGCATACATATAAGAGAACCGGGAACTTTCGGGAACCAATAGCAGGATCTTCTGACCGACCTTCAATTTACCACTATTGAAAACTTCATCCACCATAAAGTATACAGATCCCGCACCAACATTGCCCAGGCTGCTGAGATTAACCACCCACTTGTCGTATTCGATTGGCGTACCGTTTTTCTGTAATTGTTCGTAAATCTTGGCCCTAAAAAATTCACTCGACATATGCGGCAGAAAATAGTCCACGTCTGCAGGATTCAGTCCTTTCTCCTTAAAAAGTTTGGATAGTTTTATTCCGCCCAGGGGTACAATATTCTCACTCAATAATTTCACATCCTGTTTAATGCTCATGATGGATTTCGACAACACTTCCTCCGGACTATAGTCGAGGTAACTCTTCAGTTTACCTGTCTCCATTTTTTCACCACCCATATACATACAGGCTTCCATTTCATGTGCATAGGAAACACCTTCTATCCATTCAATTTTAAGACTGAATCCGTCGCTGTTTTTTTTATCGGACAATAGAAATGAGGAAGCTCCGTCGGATAACATCCATCTCAGAAATTCCTTTTCAAATCCGATGTATGGATTATCTTCTAATTCTCTGAGTTTCTTTGCTTCATCTTCAAATATATCCGATTTTAGTGCAGCTGAAAAACGTTCTGATCCGGTTGCAACTGCGTGCTTTGAGTCTCCCGTTTTGACAGACATATATGCATATTTCAGAGCATGCATACCGGCGCAGCAGACTCCGGAAGGAGAAACCACTTCTATGGCCCCGGCTTCAGGAAGTTCCCCATGTACCATCACTGCGTGAGAAGGCATAATATGATCGGGAGAAGACGTACCACAAACCAACAGATCAATTGACCTGATTTGATCAACCTCGTTATTCAACATTTTCCGGATTGACATAGCAGTCATCCCTGCATTGGTATGAGTGGGTTTGCCTTCTTTTGTAAGGGCATAGAAACGGTTTTTAATTCCGTTATTACGCAGAACAATTCGCTTTGATTTGGATGGACTTTTATTTATCAGTCCAAGGAATTGCTCCATTTCGTCGTTCGAGACCGGCTCATTGGGAAAATAAGTAGCTGTTTTTGTAATATATACCTCTTTGAACTCCATCTGCATTGCCGGGTTAATTCACTCCTGAATAATATTGTTTTTGTCTCTTTATACGTTTTTGTAGAAATGGTTTGAACAAGATCGCATCAACCGTAAGAATTATAGGAGCGGCTATAAATAGCGCAATTAAAAGATAATATTTGAATGCAACAAGCCAGGCATCTTTTTTTTTGCGTTTAGAAATAATGCCTGCCCAGACTTTAAAAATCTTTCTTGCTTTGCTCTCAATGAACATGAGTGCGTACTTCACTGGTACTGCGCCCTGTCGCACAAGTTCTTCCTGAAATCCTTGCCAGTTACCCTTTTCAAGGTATGGAATTGCGGTTGTTCCATAATTTTTTGTATTCAGAATATCCTGTTCTGAAACACCTGGAATCGGAAAAATATTCCACAAACGTTCTTTCTTAGCCTTAAACATCCAGTAGAAGATAGTAACGAAACTTATGAAATTATGATGCCTGTCCACCAGGGCGATATTACCCACCAGGTTCCCGTTCATATTCCTCAAAACAGGTTTTATTTTTTCCATGGCACTTATCCACATATTTCTTGCGCCCGTAATAGTAATAATCGGCGTTCCCTTTGCGATCTGCCTGAACCTGGGATCAAACATAAGGGTATTGGAAGGAATACTGGGAGAAAGAAACCATGCCTGATAACCTAACACAATCAGGTCGTATTTGGATTCTTTAAAAGTAAAATCCTGAAGTTTGCCCGGAACCTGCTGAACACAATCAGGCATTACTGAAAAGAATGACCTGCCTGTCCAGGGAAAGGGATAAGCCTGATTGGGGTAAACACGCAGTTTTTCCACGGAGGCACCCGCCTCCACAAATGGTTGGATAAAATGATCTATAATCTGTTCTAACTGGCCGGATTGCGAATAAAATACTGCTAAAACTTTTTTGCCCATTGTAGGTTCGAAGTTAAGAAACCTCAAGCTTTAAAAACTTCGATTTTTTGTTGTAGTCAGCGATGACATGCTGCAGGTCGGGTGGTAAAGATTTGTAGGATTTCCGGATGATTTCACAGTCTTTTTCCTCGTTGTTTTTATATCCAAGTACTCCCGGCGCATTTTCCTGAATCAGTAAGCGAAGGAATCTAAACTCTGCATTATTCGGGTCCTCCAAAATCGCTGCCTCCAGCATTTTATGTCCTTCTTTAAAGAGATGAAGTTTTGCCGAGGGACTTCCCCCCAGTCCTGCTTTTTTCATGATCATCGTTCCCAAAAAAGCATTCTGCGCATTCTTCGGTTCCAGGGATTTCAATTCTGTTAACTGTGCGTTGACCAGTTCTTTATTGTTGCCCTGCATGGCTTTGTAGAATGCGGGGCGGTTGAAGGAGGAAGTATCGATAACCGA
Organism: uncultured Bacteroidota bacterium; assembly: GCA_963757315.1. Taxonomy (GTDB): domain Bacteria; phylum Bacteroidota; class Bacteroidia; order Chitinophagales; family Chitinophagaceae; genus Puia. Next base: position 619,383 of record CAVWRD010000011.1, read on the forward strand.
TGACCGATGATCGATGACCGATGACCGTTGACCGTTGACCCCCGCACGTGCGGGGTTGACCGTAATAGAAGCAATTATTAATAATATAAACTGTAAGAAATATTTCATGTAACTGATCGCAAATTATGAATTTCGAATTTCATGCTCCAACCGCAACTATTATCGGTCAACGGTTCCCGCACTCGCGGGATCAACGGTTATCGACTTAAGTTCGTTTATCAATAAACTTAACGGGTTTTCTTCCTTCACCGGGAAATTGCAGTTTGTGTATTTCTTCCGCAGAAATATATCTGATGTGCGGGGTGACCCGCAATTTTGCCTGTAAATAAGCACGAATCCGATGATCCGATTCCTCCGTTTGTTTTTTTGCAAGCAGGTGTAGCAAAACTTCATCCGTGCCGATTTCATTGGAGAATACTTCTGCAACAAAATCGCTAATATCTTCCATGCCTGTCAGCAGATCAAAAAGCGCGGGCGCAAATAATGTAGTCCCTTTAAATTTGATCATTTGTTTTTTTCTGCCGATCACGGCGGATAGCCTCAAAGTATTACGACCGCAGGGGCAGGGTTCATGATGAACTGTACAGAGATCTCCCGTCTTAAATCTTAACAGCGGCATGCCTTCAACTCCCAGTGTTGTAATCGTAACTTCCCCGGCTTCCCCGGCCTCAACGGGCTGCCCGTTTTCTTTTAAGACCTCCACAATAACAAGTTCCGGTTGATGATGTCCGCCCCTGCCGGCTGTACATTCGGTGAAGGCAGTCTGCATTTCAGTGGATGCATACGTGGAAAACAATTGAATATTCCATTGATCAGTAATTTTCTTCCCGAGTATATTCAAAGAGAAGTCGGGTTGCCTGATATTTTCTCCAATGCATATAGCCTTTCTGACCGAACAGGAAGAAGGATTTATATTGTGGTCCTTTGCATAATCAATCAGTTTCAAAATAAAGGATGGTACTGCAACAATCACCGTAGGCTTTAACCTGAATATTGTTTCCCATTGTAAGGAAGGTACTCCCGGTCCCAAACGGATAATGCCAGCACCCAGCAAACGAATCCCCGAATAATATGCCATGCCAGCCATGAACTGTCGATCGAGGGTGAGCATTAGTTGAAATATATCGTGTGGAGTTGCGCCTGCGCATGTAAACGAGCCGAATTCATTCAGCGCGAGTCTCTGCAAATCCCTTTCTGTAAGTGCGATCGTCACGGGTGTGCCGAGGGTTCCCGAGGTGGAAGTATATTCGAGTACAGATTCTTTAGGAACACAGAGAAACTCGTCATTATAAAGTTGTAAATCTTCTTTAGTTGTGAATGGTAATTGAGTGAGATCCTGCAAGGTCCTGATACTATCCGGATTTATTTTATGCAGATTAAAAATGCGCTGATAGTAAGGAGAATTTTTTTTTATATATGTGATAAGCTCGCGCAGTTTCCTTTCCTGTAATTCCCGGATCTCCGATTGAGTTAAAAATGTATGGGTTTTCTGATAACTCATGATTCCAGAATAACAACAGCAGTAGCTGTCGATTTTAAATGTGACATTGATACATGAATGGTTCGGATTCCCAATGGTAGTAATTGCTTTTCAGTTTCACCGGAAATACGAACAATTGGTTTGCCTTTCGGATCATTGAGGATTTCAATTTCACGGAAAGATAAACCAGTATCCCATCCAGTTCCAACGGCTTTGAGAAATGCTTCTTTGGCTGCAAAACGGGCAGCAAAGTGTTGAAACGGGAATGCTTTCGATTCACAATACATGATTTCGTCTTTTGAGAATACAAGATCCCGAAATCCCGAGTCTCTGCCGACCCGAAGAGCGATTCGCTCTACTTCTATTATGTCTATGCCGACACCTATTAACATGGTGTGAGAGTGTGAGAGTGTGAGGGTGTGAGAATGTAAATGATGAGTAAGTTTAATTTCATTGAAATAATTTTTATCTTCAAAAGTTCAATTTTTCTCACACTCTCACACTCTCACACCCTCACACTCTCACACTCTCACACTCTCACACTCTAATGCGCTTTCTCCTCACACTTCGCGATCTGATCCCGAATATCGTTCTCTTCCTTTTTCGTGGCAATTTCTTTGGAAAGCGCTGTCCTATAATATTCTTCGGCCGCTTTGTATAATTTTTTCTTAAACATCAAATTACCGGCCAGTTGGTAGGACTGATAAAAATTCGGATTGCTGAGAATCAGACTATCAGGATTTACATCTTTGCCTTCACTGACTTCTTTTTTATATCTGCGAAAATCCAGAAAAAGCTGATACTTATTTGTGAGCAGAAAAGAATCAGCAGGCAGGTTTAATGCTGAATCTGCAATTTCCTGGTTCGATTTCATTCCAGCCAGCGAAAATACCTTATTCAGATCATAACAGACAAACTCGCCTAATTGCCATGGTCCGGTTGAAACCCATACCAGTTGTTTCTGAGGCTCAAAAATAATAGAGTGATGAGCAATCATCTGGTTCACGGCTTTCTCATTACCCTGACCTATATCCGAATTTTCCATACCGCTCCGGTCCCTTAATATTCTTAAGGTTTCTGCGACCGAATTTTTCGGAGTTGCTTTGAGTAGCTCTTCCAGACGCCGATACCGATAATCTGATGCGCTTTGTTTGATTTGTATCCTGTTTGATTTTAAATTCACGAGTTCTTTACTTTGAAAATGATTTGCACAAATAATTTCATTTTTCCCCGGGTCGTATAATCCCACTGAATCGGGAGTTTTTTCAATGATAACGGCCTTCCCGTCTTCACTAGAACCAATCAGAAAGGATTCTGAGACAAACATCTTTCTTTTTTTTGCAATTGCCAGAGCTTCGGAAATGTTCTGTGCATATTGCAGAATCTCACGTGCAACCAGCGACACCGGGGTAGCCGATCCAGTGGGAACATCAGATTTGGCTGCATTGATGGTTACAGTCAGTCCCTTTTCATTCATGCCTGACACAACACCGATAAAACCTCCCCATGTAACATACATAAATTTGAAACCATCAGAAGGTTTTTCAAACGAAACAATTTTGTTTTCCGAAAAGTGATCACCTACATAAAAATCAAAGTTTCTTCCTATAATCATATTCCCGTCTTCTGATCTTGATCCCCAGGTACCGAAAGATGTACAACCGACCAGCGCAAGGTTTTGGAGTGCATGACCAATATCGTGGGCAGCGTGATAGTTGAGAATACGCTGATAATTATTTCCGATATAATTATATTTTCCTGATGCAGATAATGAAATGCCATAGATCTCCTCTTTGTCTTCTTCAGTTACGTGTTTATCCAAATCACGATTAAACCAGCCAACTACATATTTTAAAAAATGCCTGTAAAAATTGGAAGGCACCATTTTATTTATCTGGTCGTTGAAATAGTCTTCCTGCAACTGAATCAGTTCCCTGGTCAATTTCCCGTTCACAACGCCGCGCTCAAAAGGCCGACCCTCCACATAAAGTTCAAACAGACCTGATCTGCTTTTCCGAAACCAATTATTATTTAATGTAATTAGTCCGTCACTTTTTTCTGAGCGCTCCCAATTCATCGCTGTTTTATCTTCAACATGCGGAGGGTTTGTACTAGATACGACCAACAGGTATATCACACCAGTCAGGATGAGCAGTGTTATAACCAAAAAAAACCTTAATAGTCTTCTCTTGAATTTTCCAGCTTCAGGCATTTCTAATTTTTTCAATAAAATCATCCTTTCCCGTGAGCGCCATAGATGTAATCAGTCCGCTGATGGCAGTTCCAAGAATTCCGTGCAGGTTAAGATATTGTCCGGTAAGAAAAAGATTTGGAATCCTCGTTTTAGGAGAAATGAGCGTTCCAGTCGGATTTTTGTAATCTTTTACGGCGCCATATAAATTGCCATCATCATTTCCGATATAATCCCGAAAACTAAGGGGCGTTGACGTATATGTGTGGAGGATTGACTTCCTCAGGTCAGGAAAGCGCTCCTCTACCCTGTCCAGGAGTTGATCGGTTTTTCTTTTTTTGAATTCTTCATATTCGGATCCTCTGTTTTGTTTTGCCGATACCGTATTAAAACTGGAGGCCCAGGGTCGCACTTCATCGTATCTCATATATGCAAAAATAGTCATCCCCGTGGCAAATTCGTTTTTCGAACCGGGAGAAAGGTAAACTGCATATCCTAGCGGCCAGTTATCCTGGTTATACGATTCCATTTCCCACACTGAACCGGTTTTATGATAGTAGTAGTTATGTTTTATGTAAGGAAAATGGTTTTTCTTAAATACAATATTGAGAATAAATGAGGACACGGTTGTTTCCATGTTTTCAACCCGCCTGCGCGTGACCGGTCTTATTAAATTCTCATCCAGCATCCGATAAGTATGTGCTGGTGTTGTGTTCGAAATAAAATATTTTGCCTGCATGCCAGTTCCATCACTTAGCTGTACTCCAGTTATCAGTCCTTTATCTGTAACCAGTTTTTTGACTTCTCTGTTTTTTATGATAGTTCCTCCATAAATCCTGATATTCTCCGACAGAATTTTTGCGATTTGAGAGCCACCATCCAAACATCGCCACGCGCTTTCAATATAACTATTTACGGTGAGTGCGTGAATATAAAAGGGCGTCGTGTCAGCTGCACCGGCGTACAACATATTATTCCCCGCCAGGACCGATCTTAGTTTTTCATTGGAAGTTATCGTATCAATAAATTGTTTCGCAGAAATTTTCATGGATTCCTGTTTCTTTACAGGATCACCTTCGAGATGTAATCTGTAGAGCGGGAAACTGTCGCAGATTTCACGAATGGTGCTGATATATTTTTGAATTCCATTTGATTCCTGTGGGAAAACACGAATCATTTCCTTTTCAAAAGCCTCATATCCCTGCATGATCCGATATTCCATGTCATCACCTTCCAACAGAATGCGATCAAATGCCGGATCCATTTTTTCCAATTTCAGTTTGTCCATCAAACCCAGCCATTTGAATATCTGATAGAGATTCTGCCCTTTGCCGAGCGCACCGATATAATGCACACCCGAATCGAATATTACTTTGTTGCGAACGTATATCTGAAGGCATCCACCCAATTGTTTATTTTTCTCGACCATACATACGGAATATCCCTGTTTGGCAAGAATGTTTCCACAGACCAATCCGCCCATGCCTGTTCCGATGATCAAGACATCAAACTTTTTCATAGGAATTTACCGGATGAGTGATTACAAAAAGCTGGTTGGATGTATATTCGGATTGACTGAAAGCGCGGCAATCAAGTCCCTGCCGAAATGCCATTTCGTGAATGGTTTCTCCCGATATAAAATGCAGAGGGTGACCGGCTGTTTTGTTAAACGCCAATATCCTTGTTGAAAATAATTCCGTTAAACGGGTTCTTTTGTGCCGGTTTTTTAGTTCTGAATTTCCCTCTCTTATTAAAAGAATACCGTCTGCGCTTAACGAATCCATGCATTTTTGAACCAGGATTTCCTGCTGCTCTGGTTGCAGATAGTGTAAAACATCACACAATATGATGGCGTCAGCGATTCCGAATTGAATCTCATTGATATCAGCTCTCAGAAAAAGAATGTTATCATGACGGCTGAAACAATGGTTTGCTACAGCGATTTTTTCTTCATCGTAATCAAAACCTGTGACTTCTCTGTCCGGAGCAGTAAATTGAAGTATATAACTCATAAATCCATAACCACATCCCAGATCCAGTATCTTTCCTTTTTTCGGCAGCAAATCGTGAAAGACCTTGTAATCTTTTTCCAACCGGATTTTTATACGCAGGTACCATTCAAGAACAGGTCCTTTATATAAATAATTGTAAACGAGTTGTTCCCTGAAATAGCGCGGCTGTTCAAGTTCTTCCTTTAGTTTTGAGTATTGTTGCCTGAAATATTTTCCAAGAAATCTGGCTTTTTCCGTATAGTCAACTCCAAAGAAAAGGTCTTCGTATTTTACTCTTGGCAGATATTTGATTGTTATAAAACCATCTTTTAATAAAAAATCTCCTTTGGACATTGTATATCCTGTCCCATGAATCAGGACAGGCAGTATGTCCAATTTTAATTTCTCTGCAATATAAAAGGCACCTTTGTGAAATCTTTTTATTCGCCCATCGGCAGATCTTGTTCCTTCGGGAAATACAGCTATGGAATATCCGGCGTTCACTTTCTGCTCCAGGTATTCCGTGCTGTTTTCAATTCCCCTGTTAACGGGATAGTAACCCGCCATTCTTACAAGCCATCCAAACAGGGGCGAATTCCAAACCCAGTTATTCGTTAGTAATATCACTTTTGAATGAAGCATTGTCATAATGAGTATATCCAGAAACGACTGGTGGTTGGCGATGATGACAGCAGGTTTGGAAAAATCTTCGCCCGCTGGATTTATGACTTTCTTTTTTACATTCCCCATTATGTACAACACAGACCAGGTATAAGCAGAAAGAATTCGATTCAATAACAACCTTGATTTTGATTTTTGGAACGGATTCAATTTGATTAAAATAATTCCGCAGAAAGTAACCAGGATACTGCCAAGTGCGAAATAACTCAATGAGAAAACAGATTTGACGAGTCCGGCGGCCGTCCAGGGGAAATATCCTTTTTGAATTCGGTTACGAATCAGGAAATCAAAGAAAAATGGAATCAATACCTGCGCTATAAGCACCACACTTAATATACCTGTTATCGAAATAAGGGCAATGGAACGCAGAGCCGGGTGTTTTGCAAATATCAGGACGCCCAACCCTGCCAGGGTGGTAACAGCTGAGAGTACAATAGAGGATTTATAACTGGATAAATTCTTCCTGCCGGTTTTATATTCCTGCAATAAACCATCCATGATAAAAAGACTATAATCATCTCCAAGTCCGAAAATCAGAGCGGACAGGATAATATTTACAATATTAAATTGCAAACCCAATAGACCCATAATTCCAAGAATCCATATAAACGCGATTACCATAGGAATAAAGGAAACTAGGGTAAGTTCAATACGACCATATGTAAGCAGTAATACGCCAAAAACGAGTATGGAAACCATCCATCCAATCTGATTAAAATCAGCTGTCACCGAATCCAGTAATTTCGACGTCATGTATTGTTTATCGATAACAGTCAGCCCTGGAAAACCAGTGAAGGACTGGTACACAAGTTTTTTTTCGTCCGGTTCTACTTTTAACAAACTGATGAGTGAGACACCGTTTTGGTTTTTGATGATGTATTCATTTGCAAATCCTCTTCTCAATATGTCTGTTTCAATAGAATCGAGGGGCCGATATTCTTTCTGAAGAAGTTGATAAAAGGGTTGAAAGGCGGAGTTTGTAAATCCAAGTGTCTGGCCAGTGTTAGTCAGGCTGCTGTATAAATCAGATTTTTTTTTATCTGTCCAGTAATTGTTCCAATAACTAATTCTTGTTTTTTGCAGGGAATCTGATATCAGCAAATTAAAAGCTCCGGAAGATTTCCGGATAATATTTTTCTGCTGAAGTGTTTTTATTTTATCATTTACAAGTTGTTGTTTAATCAATGCTGATTCCAGCGTTTTACCATCTGTAACGAGATAAACCGATCGCAAACTATATTCGTTAATTCTATTCAGTGTCGCTTCAGCTGTTTTTAATTTTGATGACATATAGTTCATATGCATAATATCCTGGTCGAATCCCACCCTGTTAATAAAAAAAGCAAACAGGATGGTCATGACAAAAATGACCAGGATGAGCCATTTGTTTTTCTCCGGGTGATAGTTTGCCAAACGAAGTATCCATGAGTTCTGCCTTATTTTGGTAGTGGAAGAACCATTCACAACAGATATAGGGATTAAATGAGGTAGGAAAATCAGAGAACTGAGAGACGCGCCTATGAGGCTAAAAGCAGCAAAAAGTCCAAGATCCTTAAGTATTTCGGACTGCACAAACTGAAGACATAAAAAACCGCCAATGGTGGTAAGGCCGCCAATTGTAAGCGGGAAAGTCAAATCTCTGAGAACAGCCCGCATATCACCGCGATGCAGAAAGTGATTATATACATGCAGGGAATAATTGATCGCAATACCGAGCACGATGGAACCCGCAGCAAGTGCTATGACAGAAATGGTTCCTTTCATCCAATAGATGATGCTGAGCGAAAACAAAGCGCCCAATGCAACCGGCAGAAGTATGAGGAAAGGAGCTCTTTTCTTTTTAAAATACCAACTGATAAATAAAATGAGAAACAATACCGTGATGCCAATGGTCAGAAACGAATCGGATCGTAGCTGGGAAGCGTTTCCCGCTGCCACGGCAGTTCCTCCAAAATAATTTGCATCCACGGAACTAAATTCACTTTTCTGCAGTTTTTCAATAATCTCATCCATTCCTTTTAACAAACGATCGTTCTTACCGGTGTTATCAGACGTAAAAGCCGGATTTACAAAAAGAAGCATATAGCGTCCATCCTTACTGACTATGTGACCATCGTACAGATCAAAATTCTCATCATATTGAAGCTGTCTGATTTTTTTAAACACCGGATTTGTTAAGCCGAGGGGATCCTTGCTTATAATTGGCTTCATCGCAAAACCGGCAGGTGAAGAAAGAGTCTTAATGTCGCGTAATAAAATTGTTCTTAATAGTTCAGGATTTTTCAGGCTGTCGAAGGAAGAATAATCATCAGGGTCCAGAAAAACCGGCAAGTGGTTAAACATCATCTCCGTTATTTCCGGAAACAAACTGTCATTTATCCGTTCATCCACAGCAATAACAAAATCGGGATATAATCGAAGAAGATTTGACGTAAATGAATCAGAAAATGCAGCCAGTACTTCAGGAGATTTTTTGTTGCTGTCTTTCATTGAGACCATCAACACAAGCTTATCGGCAAATCTTGTATTGCGAAAAAGCTCATTTAACTTTTCAGACTGTTTGTCTTTCGGAAGAATTTTTGAGATATCTTCTTCCGGCTTAATTTTCAAGGCGAAGAATCCGGTAATCAGAAACAACCCGACAAACACGATGAAAAACATTTTCCTGTTGCGGGCAAAATAATTGTAGATATAAAGAAATGGTTTTGCCATTGCTATATGACGATCCGGTTTTTTTTGCTGAATAACCCGAACAAGACAAAGCTAATAAGTCCGGCGGCTAATCCAGCCATGACTGCCAGGCTAATACTTCCCAACAGATATTGTTTGAAGTTATACCGGATCGCCGATAAGCTAAGTGTTTTCGTGAGAGAGACTGGTTTAGCAGTATCGGGCATCCAGAATACACCGAAACGATAACTGGCATATATGATTAGAGGTATCATTGGTGGAATACTGATGTTTGCAAATAATATGACGAGGCCTTTATTCAATTTAAAAACTACAGCCAGAAAAACAGCTACTATAAGCTGAAAACCCCATATGGGCATTATTCCCATCATTATACCGAAGCCAACAGACACGGATTTTCTTTTATTTGACTGAGCCGGGTTGAAAAGTTCGTCTACAAATACTTCTTTCCATTTATTTTTCAGAAACAATCGTCTCAGCAGATCCCGCGGTTTTATATATAAGAAACTAATAAAAACAAGTATGGTATTTAAAATACTGATTCTTGTAAAATCTGTAAATGGTCTGAAATGAGTTACTCTTTCTTCTTGCGGTGCATAATACACCGATACCGGAACCGAAATCACAGGTATACCCTTCCAGGCCGCGCGAACAATCACTTCGATTTCAAATTCAAAACGATTAGTATAAAAAATCATCCGCTGCATTCTTCCTATAGGATAGAGACGGTAACCGGATTGAGTATCGGGTAATTCGATACCGGTCTCAACCTTAAACCAGAAATTTGAGAACCGATGTCCAAAACTACTTTTAGCCGGCACCGAAGCCTGGTCCATATTTCTTGCGCCGATAATCAGTGATCCCGGATTATCCTCAAGTCCTTTTAAAAAAACAGGTAAGTCCTTTGTGAAATGCTGACCATCTGAATCTATGGAAATAGCATAATCATAGCCTTGTTCAACTGCCAGGCGAATTCCTTTGCGGAGCGCGTATCCTTTGCCCCTGTTGGGCGAATAAGAAAAGGTACGAATTTCTGGAAAGCGTTCGAGTATGGCTTCGGTTTCGTCGGTCGAACCATCGTTCACTACAATAATACGGACATTAAAAATCCGAAGATCCGTTAACAGAAGGCCAAGTGTTTTTTCATTATTGAAAGTTGGTACCAGTATACAAACTTTTAACCGTTCAAATATGTGATTTAATGATTCCATTTGTTAAGCCTAAAGCCCAAATTAAAGCCTAAAGCTTAAGGCGTAAAGCTTTTGATGTGCTAGTTAATGATTAATAGTCGAATATTTAATACCGTATTTAGTAACTGTTTAAAGGTCTTAGGCCGCAAGCTTTGAGCTTTAGGCTTTGAGCTTAAAAAATGGTATAGCGTGCAGAAAAACCAAAATCCGGAAAGTAGAAATTTTCATAATTGTAGTATTGGGGAGAAGCGAGCCTGAAAGTTGGCCTGATATCAATTGAAACATCCAAGGGTATTTTTGAAAATTTATAATCGCCGCCAGCCGTTGGAAACAGCCCAAGACCAATACCACTATAACCGTTATCTCCTGAAAAAGTATTGGTCAATGTAAACCCGCCCCCAACAAACCACTGAAGTCCCGGTACAGCCGAAATTTTCACGTGGTATTGGTAAGATGCAGAAAAAGACAACATAGTCACATCACTATTATTATCCAATGTACAGCAGCCTGTACTATAATCAGTCGCAGGCTTTACACCCAGGTTGAATTCGAGTGCACCAGGGCCATCGGCCAAAAAAGTTTTTAAAGAAAGAGAGATGAGGTCAGAATAACCGGTACCCAATCTCAATCCGACTGCGGTATGATAGACTGTCTGATTGTTTTGGGCAATTGAAGGGAAAACGCAAATCATGACCAGGCTTAAAATAATAAGCGGTTTTTTCATTTCTTTTGATTTTCTGAAATTAACGAAGGGACTCAGTTCCCGTTTTCGTAATCTGTATCCGGCTTTTTGCAATGACTAAATCAGGTAGAATTTGTTTAATCGGGGGCATGATTTTATAACCCAAAGTTAATGAAACAGGCAAATATTGTCATGGAAGGGTTGTTTTTTGTGGAATATTTTGCACGAAAATGGGCGAGCGTAGATCTTATTACTTGATGAAAATATTAAATACTGTAGATCAATTTATAGACTTCCGAGATATCAATATCCTGCAAATATGGATAGAGTTCGCTCACATCTTCAAAGCTTCTTATGCATATATAGAAGCAGCGTGTCTTATGGTAATAGATCTCAACATAGAAGTCATTCACCTGATAAAGGCTTATTCGAAAACAACCGTCATTCCTTTCTGCCAGAAAAACCCCATCGGTCGCAAGTACCTGGGTCTTGGTCATTCCGTCCATAAAATTAAAATCCCTTATATCCATAAAGCTGTTTTTTGCGTTCTAGTGCCGGGTTCCGCATAAATTGATTCAAATCATATACCGATATTCCAAAAAGTAATGGACCAGGATGTCAAAATATCAAAATGAGTTAAAATGGAGGAACTTGTCCTGACCCTAACCCATAAGGAACTGTTGAGAGCCGACAAAGACTACGAAAAAGCGGCCCACGCGGTTAATTTGACCTATGTGAGGGATAATATGCCGGGAATTCACCGTACGCGGAAGGGGAAAGGTTTTACGTATGTGCATGAAGGTAAAACCCTGAAAGACCGGCCTGAGATAAGAAGGATTAAAAAACTGGCTATCCCGCCCGCCTGGACGGAAGTATGGATTTGCCCCTTGGAAAATGGTCATATCCAGGCAACAGGTCTCGATCTTCGGAAAAGAAAGCAATACCGCTATCACAGCCTATGGGCACATGTACGCAGTGAAACCAAATTTCACCGTTTGTATGAATTTGGAAAATTACTTCCCCGTTTACGTGAGCAGTTGGAATCGGACCTACAGATTCGTGAGCTAAACCAGGACAAAGTACTGGCTACGGTTATAAGTCTTATGGAAAGGACTTATATCCGGATTGGAAACAGCAATTACGAAAAACTCTACGGTTCGTATGGGCTAACTACGCTGAAAGACAAACATGTATCTATAACGGGTGACCGGATGCGTTTTGCATTCCGCGGAAAAAAAGGCATTCAGCATGAAATAACGCTTAAGAATAAGAAACTTGCCAGAACCGTGGAGCAATGTCGGGACATTCCGGGAAAGGAATTATTTCAATATTACGACGAATCAGGAAACCGCAGGATCATCGAATCCGGAATGGTAAATGAATATATTAAAAAGTCAACCGGAAAAGATTTCAGTGCAAAAGATTTCAGAACCTGGGCTGGTTCTGTGCATGCTCTTGAAACCCTGTCTGCCATGGAGAATGTGGAATCAGAAACCGAAAGGAAGAAAAATATTGTTGCCGTATTGGATTCTGTAAGTAAAAAACTAGGGAACTCCAGAGCAATCTGTAAAAAATATTATGTGCACCCTGGCCTGCTAAGGCTGTATGAGGAAAATAATTTTTCCCGTTATGCACGGTTGCTGGAACAATCAGAAAATCCGGAAGAAAGTTCGGGCCTTACCATATCCGAGAAAGTGCTGTTGAAAATACTTAAAGAAAGCTGAAGAAAGTATGGGAGTATGGGAGTATGGGAGTATGGGAGTATTACTTCTCAAGATTTTTTTTACTTGTAATTACGATCCGGGAAAGAATAGCTATAATTTCATTAATACCTTTAATAAATTCTGGTTTATCAGTTAAATCTCCCGTTCTTTCGCATAGGCTAAGCCAATAAAAAGTTTCATTTGCTTCTTTTAACGCAATCTTCATTTTGTGAATGAAGTCCAGTCTGCTTTCTGAATGTTGTGCTTCGAATACATTAGCTCCGATTGCCGTGCCGGATCTCATGAGCTGATTTGAAACAATAAACTTCTTTTTAGTGATTAGAAATTCACAAAGGTTCACAATCAATACGGAAAAATCTAAGGATTTTTTTATTATAGGACCTTCCCTCACACGAGATGGATTTAAGTTAGTGTCCACAATCTCGTTCGGCCAACAAAAAAGAAAAAGAGTATTTCACCAGAAATAAATGAGAAAATAACGTTACCGGCCCTCCCATACTCCCATACTCCCATACTCCCATACTTGCCTCAGGCTCTCTCAAACTTCAGAATGAAATTCGATCCTTTATCAACACCGGTTTGAACGTCGATAGATGCTTTATGAGACTGGATAATATTGAGGGTTGTGGCCAGACCCAGACCCAGCCCATTTCTTTTGTAAGTAAAATAGGGTTCAAATAAATGAGGTAACAACTCCTTGCTGATACCAGTTCCATTATCCTTTATTGAAACCAGATGATGACCGTTCTGGCTGGTAACGGAAATATCCAACTCTCCTTTGTTTTCATTCATAGCCTCGATGGCATTGATTATAATATTCGTGAATGCAATTTTCAATTTCATGGAATCGGCCATGATATACGCAGGTTCATCAGGATAAATCACTCTCCAGTTTACTTTCTTTAGCGTTATCCTGTCGATAATAGTTGAAATGGATTCATCCAGAATGTTCTGAAGGGCTTTTCTCTCACGAACATTTTCGGGAGCATTGGAAGAGGAAAGCAGGAGCTCTGTTATAATATCGTTTATTCTTTTACTGTTCCTGCCGATGATTTCGAGAAAAACGTTTCCCGCCTCAGTTACATTTTCCTGTGCCAGCTGATCTACGGACAAATTGATATTGTTTAAAGGATTTCGCACTTCGTGGGCAAGTGCACGCACCAGACGGTTTGCTGCGCCCATTTTTTCAACCTGCAGGGTTACTTTTTCTGCTTTCTTGAGATTTGTAATATCATGAATGATGCCCTGAACATATAGATTATCGTCCGCATCCATTTCCATGGACAGAGATAAAACAGAATACAATATTTCGTGATTACGATTGATCAGTTGCACTTCAACATCCTCCACAATTCCGTCTGTTTGAAGCGTCTTCATTATTTCCTTCGACTGTTCGGGGTTTGCAAAAAAATGATTAAGGTTAAGATCCATCAACTCATCCTTCGAATAACCGAACATTTCAGACGTGATAAAATTCACGTCCTTAAACATTAATGATTCGTCCGTTAGGAAAACTGCATCTTTTGATCTCTCAAAAATGCTTCTGAATTTCCTTTCATTGGAGCGAAGTACTTTTGTTGCCGCAGCTCTTTCAAGCGAATAACGAATACACCTCTCCAGTTTTTCAGTATTTAATTCAAGTTTGACGAGGTAATCATAAGCGCCGGCCTGCATGGCTTCAAGGTCAATTTTCTGATTGCCCATGCCCGTTAGTAAAATCAGCGGTTGTTCACAATTTTGTTCAAACGCTTCTTTCATAAGTTCCAGGCCGGTTTTCCCGCCCAAATAATAATCAATAAAATAAATGTCGTATTTAGATTCGACAATCGCCTCGAGCGCATCTTTATAGCGATAGCACCAGTCAATTATAAATTTCCTGGTCCTTATTTTGTGTATGAACTGACTGGTGAGAAAAAAGTCTTCCTCGTCATCGTCTATAATTAAAACCTTTATGGGTAAATTTTCAGGGGACATGACAGTTTTTATAAAAGGGGTTGTTTTATAAGGCGGGTCTGACCGTTTTAATGGTTCTTCATCTCTTCATAAAGGGTCATTTTATTATAGAGGGTTTTACGGTCAATTTTAAGTAGTTGTGCCGCTTTACTTTTGTTATAGTTTGATTCTTTAAGTGCCTGAAGGATCATCTCATATTCTGCGTCGATACTGGCTTCCTTCAGAGAGCTTTCGTGCAAATTTATTTTTCCATTCCAGGTTGTCTTTCCGTCCGAAGAATTCGGTGAAACTGTACTGGGTGTATTAGTGGAGGATTGTTCTCCAAACTGCAATTTGCTATAATTGGAAATTTCAAACGGTAAAGTCCTTGCTTCAATAAATTCCCCCTCTGTAAGAAGCGTCGCGCGTTTGATCACATTTTTCAACTCCCTGAGGTTACCGTACCAAACATATTTTTTAAATATTTCTTCCACATCGGGGTCGAATCCTTTGACATTCTTCCCTAATTCTTCATTTGTGGTCTGAAGAAAATGCCCCGCAAAAAGCATGATATCATCTCCACGTTCACGCAGAGGAGGGATTTCAATTGAAAATTCATTGAAGCGATGGTATAAATCTTCACGGAATTTACCAGTGCGGGTAGCGTTCCACAAAAGTTCATTACTTGCAATCAAAATACGAACATCCAGGTCGATGTCCTTGGTTCCACCTACTCTTCTCATTTTCCTTTCCTGTACAACCCGTAATAACGAAACCTGAACATCGTAAGGCAAATTGGTTACTTCGTCCAGAAATATCGTTCCACCATTGGCAAGTTCAAAACATCCTATCTTTTGATTCATGGCACCTGTAAATGAACCTTTTTCATGTCCAAACAATTCGCTGGCGGCTAATTCCTTTGACAAGGCGCCGCAATCTATAGCTATAAATGTTTTGCTGCTTCGTTTACTTCGTTTGTGGATTTCAAATGCAATCGACTCTTTACCGCATCCTGTTTCACCATAAATAATAACGCTGTAACTCGTTGGAGCCACCAACGCAACTTGTTTTAAAATTTTTCTGAAGGCCTCAGAGTCGCCAAAAATATATTTTCCGGAATAGGTAACTCCTTTATTTTCGGGAGAGGATTTTTCAATAACTTCTGATCCCGAATTGGAAGGCTGCAAGTTTTTACTCCTTTCACTATGTTCTATTGCCAGCTGAATCGTATGCATGATTTCATCGGGCAGAAGTGGTTTTGTAATATAATCATAAGCTCCCATTTTCATGACTTTCACAGCGGTCCGCATATCGCTGTATCCGGTGATTATAATAACCGGAACGTCGGGGTATTTCGTTTTAATGTTTGTAAGTAATTCCATTGCGTCCATGTCACCCAAACGATAGTCACACATTACAAGATTGGGTTCGTTGGATTCGAGCCAGACAAGGGCCTTCTTACCTGTATACATTTCGATTACTTCATATCCGCGACGTGTCAGAAATCTGTTCAGAAGCAGGCAAATGTCTCTGTCATCGTCAATTACAAGAATTTTTTTCATAAACATTAAATTAGTAATTCAGAAATTTTGGTGTGACTAATTATAAAAACAAAGCTCTCATTTGTGCTACCGGAATATTTAACTGGTCTCTATATTTTGCGATTGTTCTTCGAGCCACAATATAACCTTCCCGGGAGAGAATATCTGCCAGCTGTTGATCAGTGTATGGTTTCTTCTTATCTTCTTTCTGTACCAGATCTTCCACGATTCTTTGAATGACCTTGTTACTCGTTATCGTCCCTTCCTTATTCGACAGACCCTCCGTAAATAAATCTTTAAGCAGAATTAATCCAAAGGGTGTGTCTGCATATTTATTACAAGTGATTCTGGACACGGTTGAAATATCCAGATTTACAATCTCCGCAATATTCTTTAACACCATGGGCTTAAGCTGCATCGTGTCTCCTCCGCATTTGAAATAATCCGTTTGAAATTGAACAATTGCCCGGATTACTTTGAGCATATTAGTTTCCCGTTCCCGAATCGCTTTAATAAACCATTGGGCCGAAGCCAGTTTACTCCGCAAATACATACGCGTTCCTCGGTCAGTCGTTTTATCATTGTCCATTTGCTGAACTGTTTCCGCCCAAGCCTGATTAACGTGCAATGAAGCAGAACGCTGCCTTGCAAGTGAAACAAAAACTTCATCTGCCTCTACCGTTATGATAAAATCGGGGAAAATAGAATTATTTACATGTGTTATATTTTCCGTACCTGCAAACGGCCTTGATTTCAGCGATGCCAAAAGTTGCAGAACCTCTTTGAGTTCGCCGTCGCGCATTTTCATCTCCCTTCTTATTTTTTCAATATTGGAAGCGTGCAGGTCATCGAAATGGTCCCTGACCAATTTGATGGCGGATAAACAGTTCTCAGATTTTGTGTTCAATCTTTCGAGTTGCAACAGAAAAAACTCACCGGAATTCCTTGAACCGCATCCTATTGGATCCAGCTCCTGTACATTTTTCAATATAGGTTCCAGATCTTCGGCATGCACCCAGATGTTTTGTTTGAATGAGATTTCCTCGGCTATGGATTCCAGATCATTCGTTAAAAATCCGCTTTCGTCCAGAGAATCTATAATGAAGTCAGCAATCTTATATTTTGTTTCATCAAGGTCGGCGAAACGATATTGTTTTTTCAATTCCTGCCTGAAATCAGGCATTTCCGCAATCTGGCGGTCAGGCATTTTGTCGGCGGGTAAATAGTTTTCATATTCAGTTTTGTAGTCCGGGATATCATCATATCCGTATTCTTCCCAATTCTGAAAATCCTGAACTGTTTCTTTTGAAAATTTATCATTCAGGGCGTCATCAGAATTGTTGTTCTCTTCAAGAGCCGGATTTTCGTTGATTTCATCTTCAATTCTTTGTTCAAGAGACATTGAGTCAAGATGAAGGAGATTTAAAAGAGCAATATGATGAGGCAGAATCTTATGCTGTTGCTTTTGCGACTGAAGCAGGTTGATCATGCGATTATCTTTGATTAGCCTATTAAAATCAAATAAAACACCAAAAATTCTCCCCTTAATTTACTCCTTTTTTCTTTAAAAATCGCAATTTTGGGTAATTAATTACCCATACTGTGGAATTTGTGATTACCGCTAAGGCTGTGTTAAGGCCTTAATGAAAGGGCAGGGTATTTTAAAGTAGTTAACTTCGGTTAATTTTATTTTATGGATTCACAGGATACAATAAGCGCACTTATCGATAAGTCGAAAGATTTTCTGGAGACCAAGATTGAGCTTGCCAGGTTAAAGACCATCAGTAAATCAGCTGATATTCTATCTACAGTTGTAGTGATGGTTTCTATGTTATTTATTGGAACTCTGGTGATTATACTTTTGAGTGTAGGTCTGGCTCTTTTTCTGGGCAATTTGATGGGGTCGTATCACTATGGTTTTTTTGCAGTTGGCGGTTTTTATGCCATTGTTTTACTGGTTTTATATACTCAACGTCACAGGTGGATCAAAAACCCCGTGTCCAGGGAGCTGATCAATAAAATGTTGAAATAATCCTTATGGGAAGTAAAGTCACTAATGCAGATGAACTGGCACTGGCAATTTCTCAATTAGAAACCAGGGCTGAAGCTCAAAAAAAGGATATTGAAGAAACCTTTAAAAGAGTATCAGAAAATCTGAAGCCCCTTAATCTGATTAAAAACGGAGTGCGGTCAGTCTTTACAGAAGAACATCGGGGGGATCTTATTAAAGCCCTTTTTGGTCTGGGTACAGGCATGCTTAGCCGAAAATTATTATTGGGCAGGGCTAAAGGCTTATTTGGCAAATCGATGGGAAAGGCTGTTGAATGGGGTATAGCGGGATTGGTTACCAATAATGCTGAAAAAGTTAAAGAAAAAGCGGGCTGGTTGATAGATAAAATTTTCAGGAAAAAGCACAAACAGCCAACTAACAATGTTAACGCCGAATAATTTCCGTTATACTTTGTCTGAAGTATTGAAGATCTTTTCCAAATGATGGACAAGTGTAGAAACAGGCCCCTCCATTTTTCCAGTTCTGTCGTCCAGGTTATTATTTAGCAATAAAATGCCCAGATCCAAAGATGGCGGCAGGTACAACAGAATGTCAGGCTTATTAGTGGCTACAAAATTTCGTATCGCATTTTCATTTGTAGCTTTTGCCGTTTTTTCTTTTATAACCCGCATGGATTCAGAAGCAATATGTTCCAATTCCTGTTCGCTATTGTCGTCCTTTATTTTAGAATATGTTTTTATTTTTTTTACAACATCATCTTTGGATTTTCCAAAAATTTTCTCAAGCATTCTGCCACTATCAGCCTGCAAAGTGCTAAAGTCAGGATCCAATTCAAGCCTGTTGTATATCCCCAACAAAATTGCCGGAATACCCGCCTGAGCCAATGCCGTGTTTCCCAGATCAGCCGAACGACCCATAGTTTCCAGGGTATTTGGATCTATTTTCTTTAATGGCGTAAGACCGAGATTCGTTTGAACTGTTTCTATCATGTTCATAATAAAAATTTTAATTCGTTAGGACATCCGCCATTTTTAAGAATGCTGATACTGCGATAGATAAAATCTATTCAAAGAAGGGCATTAGGCCCTTCTTATTAAACCCAATATCAGAGAAATAATGGCGATTACCAGTAAAACATGGATCAATCCCCCCACACTGTATACAAAAACCCCAAGGATCCATCCGATAATCAATATGACTGCGATCAGATATAAAAGACTGCTCATAAAATTAATTGTAGGTTGAATAATAAGTTATACTTAATCAATTTCAATATCATGCCAGAAAGCTTAATGCTCAATTTACCTGGCATTTTGAATTAAATCTTCAGCACGACTGCGTTCATGTAGATGATTTTCTACAGAAAAAGTCAAAAAGAATGAAATTAATTTTATAAACTGTTGGTATATTTGAATACTTCAAAAAACAACCGCCATAGCGCTGCCCGTAAATCTTGGAATGGAAAACCTAGTTAATTCTGTTAAAAGTGTGCTCATAATAGACGATGAGACAGATTTTTGTCTGCTCATGAAAAATTATTTTGTGAGAAAGAATTTCGAAGTTTATATATATCACACATTGGCAGAGGGCATGAAAAACATTGAAAAAATAAATCCGGATATTATTTTTCTGGATAATAATTTACCAGACGGTCTGGGATGGGAAAAAACAGATTATATCATGCAGCATTTCCCAAATACACGAATCAATCTGATTAGTGCATATCAGTACGATCACAGCATTTCTGATAAACTAACTTCTGTTAGAATTTGGGAAAAACCGATCAGTTTGATTGATTTAAACAAATACCTTAATTAAAAAGAAAACCTAAGTCTGCAAACTATCGTGTGCTACGATCTCCAACTTTTCAGATTTGACCATCCTGATTTTGACTTCATGTTCCATTTTATCATTCACGAGGAGAATATCGTCCGATTCCTGTTCAATATCATCAAGCACTAATTTCGTCTGGGCATCTCCTTCTACCCTTTCGAATTTCAAATGATACATTGTATCTGAAAATCTATAGTTGATTTCGAAACCGTTCCAGCTTTCAGGTATGCAGGGTTTTACACTCAAACGATTCCCATTTCTTTTTAATCCAAAAAAAGATTCGGCAAGCAGCTGGTACATCCAGCCGGCTGAACCTGTATACCAGGTCCAGCCTCCCATTCCCCCGTGATTTTCTACAGCATAAACATCGGCTGCTATTACATACGGTTCTATTTTATATTTTTTTATTTCCTCAGGGGTAGATCCGTGATTTATTGGATTAACCATTCTCATTAATTCGTATGTGCGATGTTTGTCATTCAGAATGGCCGTTGCCATGATAAGCCAGATGGCTGCGTGAGTATATTGTCCGCCGTTTTCACGAACACCCGGCAGATATCCCCTGATATAACCCGGATTTGGATTAGACTGATTAAATGGCGGATCGAATAATTTTATGATCTCAAGATCTTTTTTTACCAATATGGAATGAGCCGAGTTCATAGCAGTTTTAACGCGTTCAGGAGTTCCTGCACCTGAAATAACTGACCAGCTTTGCGGAATCGAATCAATTCTGCATTCGGTATTTTTCGATGAACCAAGTGGCGTACCGTCGTCAAAAAATGCACGCAGATACCAGTTACCATCCCAGGAATTCAGTTCAATATTTTTCCTTAGCTGTACAGATTCTTTTTTACAACGATCTGAAAAATCCAAATCCTTTCTGGAATAAGATATTTCCTGAAAACGGGTAAGTACATCAAACAGGAAGAAAGCAAGCCATACGCTTTCTCCTCTTCCTTCGTGTCCCACTTTATCCATACCATCGTTCCAATCACCCGAACCCATGAGAGGTAATCCATGCGCACCGTACCTCAGGCCATGCCTAATAGAAAGTCTGCAGTGTTCATATAAACTTTCTGCGTGCTCTGAAATACCGGGCATTTCATAATAAGAATCTTCACCAGGATTCAAAAGCCGTCCTTCAATAAATCTTATTTTTTCATCCAGTATGGAAGTGTCGCCAGTGTGTTTAACATATCTCGAAACAACATAAGGAAGCCATAAATAATCGTCGGAACAGGTTGTTCTCACACCGCGGCCCATAGGCGGATGCCACCAGTGTTGAACGTCACCTTCCCGAAATTGCCTGGAAGCGCTTAGCAGAATCTGCTGCTTCACCAGATCCGGGCGGTTGTGCATCAACGATAGTGAGTCCTGTAACTGATCTCTGAAACCAAAAGCGCCACCAGACTGATAAAAACCACTTCTGCCCCATATTCTGGATCCAAGCGTTTGATAGTTCAGCCATCCGTTAAAGAGAAAGTTTATCGAAGGATCCGGAGAATTTACCTGCACAACAGAAAGTGAATCTATCCAAAGTTTTTTTACACGGGCCAGGGCATTTTCCGCTGCAGAAACGCCTCTGCAATTCTTGATAGTTTGAATGGCGGAGAATTGATCTCTGCCGGCTCCCAGGCGAAAAACAAGAGTTCTTTCTTCCGAATCTGTCAGATCCATAGCTGATTGCAGTACACCGCAGGCATCCTGAGTCGCGCCTGTTCTACCCGAAAGTTTGGCTTTACCCATGGCTTCCGGATTTTTATAAGTCCCATTTCTTCCAAGAAATTCTGCGCGGTCGGTGGTATATGTTTTTAAAGGATCGTCTGTATCAAAGAAACTTATGTAATTTCCAAAATCGCTGTTGTATGCGTTCCCGGCAAACAATGCACCCGTTTCGGAATTTAATTCCGTAGTTAATTGCATAGCAGTCTTTGATCTTAAATCTCCCAATACCCACTCAACAAATCCGGTCAAGGATAATTTGCGTAACCGGCCCGACTGGTTTTTTATTTTAAAACGAATGTATTTAACAGGTTCTTCCGGATCAACAAATACGGTCATGGATGAAAAAATTCCATCTTCCGCAAAATGAAATTCGCTATATCCAAATCCGTGTACGCAGTGATAGTTTGATTTTCCGGGATTGGGCAACAGAGAAGGTGACCAGTATTTACCGCTTTCTTCATCCCTGATATAAAATGCTTCGCCACACAAATCAGAAATAGAATCGTTGTTCCAGGGCGTAATTCTGTATTCATGCGCATTTTCCATCCATGTGTAAGCCTGCCCACTCTCTGAAATCACCGTACCGAATACAGGATTAGCCAATATGTTACACCATGGAGCCGGCGTTGGATTGTCTGCGCCTGTGATGATATGGTATTCTGAACCATTCTTCGAAAATCCACCCAGACCATTAAACGCAATCAGATCATTTGGTATTTCCGTTTCAGATTCCTGTGATGCGTAAAATTTAGTTGGCGTAAAATAAGGAATCACCGGTTTTACTTTGCTTCTCCTCTTAATCTGTTCCTCAAGAGTTCCCAAACTGTCAGATAAAATAATTCTGGCAACCGCCTGGAATAAGATTCTGTCTTCCTGAGATACCTGTTCACCTGACCTGATAAAAATACCACCTGGTTTGTCCTTTACATCACTGATTATACCTGGAGATATCAAACTCAGCAACTCATTCTGTAAGGCCTGCCGGTAACCACCGTAGTCCTCATTCCATATAACCAGATCAACCATGAGGCCCTTTAGTCGCCAGAAAGCATGTGCCTGTATCATCTGCCTGGCCAGTTCAATATTGGCGGCATCCTGTATTTGCAGCAGAACAATGGGCAGATCACCTGAAATAGAATAACTCCACAAGGCGGACTGACCACGCCTGTTCCTAATGATTACCGCCGGATCGGCTCGTAGTGCAGGGTTTGAGAAAATGATGGAGCTTGCCAGCAGGGAATATAATTGAGCATCAGCTTCGGATGCATTTATCTGCCTCAATACAACCTGACTATGTGTCCATGCAAGCTCAAACGCACGATCTGTAAGAGGTCTGTCCTGATATTTTTCTACCAATGCAGTACATAATTCCTTATTTTCTGCTATTCCCAGAACCATATCAATAGTTACTGAATCGTGAGCTTCAATAAAAAAACGATATCGGATGGCAACAATCGGGTCCAGTACTGCCCCCTGTGAATTAGAAAGCGGTTGATTTTTTGACAATGCTTCCGGTTCATGAATGGTTTTTGTTCGACCGATAAAGAGAGAGCGGTCGGTTTCAAAAGAAACATCTTTTATTTCCGCATTATGAACCTTCATAAGATGGAACATCCATGGCTGCGGATCACCTGCACCCCGGGGTCTCCTGGTACAAAGTATCGCATCCCGTTGGGGAAGTATTTCTGTTTGAACAAACAAATTACTGAAAGCCGGATGAGCTGCATCCGCAGCTGGTGAAGTGAGCACCACTTCCGCATAACTGGTTACTTCCAGCAATCGTTTTCTACGTGAACGATTGCTGATATGTATCCTTCGCATTTCGACATCGTCCTCGGAAGACACAACAATTTCAGTATGCGTCTCAAAATTTTGTTCCTGCCTTCTGAATTCGGCCCGGCCCTGCGAAAATACTACTTCATAAGATTCAGCTGTTCTCAGCAAAGGCTGATAGGCTGCTGACCACTTGCTTTCATTTTCCAGGTCTCTTATATAACAAAAGATTCCCGTATTGTCTATCGTCGCATCTTCTTTCCAACGCGTTACCGCAATGTCTTTCCATCTGCTGTATCCACTGCCGGAATTTGTAATCATCGCATAATAGCGACCGTTAGATAGCAGTTGAATTTCAGGTAAAACCGTGTTGGGTGTTTTTATAACACGCATCTGCACTTCCTGCTCGGCAACTCCACTGTCGGATACGTGTACAGTCGGTGAATAAAATTCAGTTGCGTGAGGTATTCTCTCCTGCAATAAGAGCATAATTGCTTTGAACTGTGCTTCATTTTCGAACCTTTTCTGCATGGGCTTATCGTGCAACAGATGAGAAATAGACAGAAAAGACATTCCCTGATGATGGGACATAAACGATCTTACGATTGCGAAAGTTTGTCCTCGTGTAAGTCGGCTTGGCGTATAATCTATCGCTTCATACATTCCATATTTGCCGCCGAATCCCTCCCGTTCCATTTCCTGAATATTACCGATTGCCTGTTCAGGCGACACCGTCAATGCCATAACAGAAGCGTAGGGTGCGATGACAAGGTCCTCTCCGAGTCCACGCTTCAGACCAAGTCCCGGAACACCAAAAGCATGATATTGATAGTTGAGATTAACATCTACCAGATTATATCCTGATTCTGAAACACCCCAGGGGACATTTCTTTTCTTTCCATATTCAATTTGCTTTTGAACAACGGATTTATTCGTTTGATCCAAAAGTGTATTTTCAAATCCGGGCATCACAAGAACTGGCATTAGGTACTCGAACATGGATCCGCTCCATGAAACCAGAACAGGTGAGGTTCCGGGATTTGTCAGCTGCCGGCCAAGGGCAAACCAACTATCCTGTGGCAATTTTCCCTGTGCAATACCCAGAAAAATAGTTAGTCTGGATTCAGAAGCCAGCAAATCATAAAAGCCATTGTCTCTGCGGTGATCCGTTACATTGTATCCGATAGATAAAAGTCGTTGCGATTTATCATACAGAAAATCAAATTGAATATCGGCGAATTCATCACAAAAACGGGACAGCAACTGGATATGCAATAATCTTTCTTTTGCACGGCGGCAGGTTTCAATTATCTGCTTACGAAAATTTTCAAGCCAGATTTTTTCTTCCGGAGCAAGCTCTTCATCATTTAACGAATGTACTTTCGGAATCAACGAAATTTCAAGTGAGGCGAGTTCCTGTAAAGTCAGCAGGGAAAATAATTTCTCTTCCAGAAATTTAAACCGATCGGGGAAATTTGATACAGAAAGAAAAGGACAGGATTCATAAGTGTCGTTGTAAGCTTCCCTCACTTGTGTAGACAGCGCATCTGCCCACCAGGCAGCATCTGAGTCTTCATTAAATATGCCAGTCAGCTTTTCCGTCTCTTCCAAAAGATTCTGCAGGTCACCGTATAATTTCCTTACAGAATTAATTCCATTCTCTTCCAGTGACAGGATTAGCTTTTCTATTTGTTCGGTTCCTTTTTTTGAAGCCATTTTATCTTTCAGAATCTCCAACGTAGTCTGAAGGCCATTTACAAACTGATTTGAGATTACAGGTTTGTCGGCCAATTGCATCAGACCCTGTTTCAACGTGATCAGGTGACCAGCCATATTTCCGCTATCAACGGAAGAAACATAATTCGGATGCAGAGGTTGGAGCGTTTGAGTGTCGTACCAATTGTAAAAATGACCTGAATACCTGGTCATGCCTTGCAGAGTTTGTAAAGTGTTTGAAGTTCTTATTAGCAGAATCTGCATGGGAATATATCCAAAATCAAAAGCAGTCAGATTCGCAAGAAGCGAGAGGCCAATATTGGTCGGCGAAGTCCGGTGTGCTATCCGTTCCACCGGACTTTCCTGATAGTTATCTGGCGGCAACCAATTGTCGCCGGCTACAACAAACGTTTCAAAGAATGACCAGGTTTTGCGAGCCAGTTTATTGAGAAATAATTTTTGTTTTTCACTGAGGTCGACTGTTTTGCTTTTGTCGGATAAACTGATTCTCCAGGTAATCGCGGGAATCAGCATCCATGCAACCAGAAATGGAAGACTTATAATCTTTCCGCTCGCGTGTTCAAAATGCATCCAAAAGTAGACTCCGAGCGCGAGGGCTACAGGAAACCACATGAAGGCATACGATTGAAATAAATTTTTATTAGCGCGGCTTACTAAATTCTGGGATGGATTCCATTGTAACAGATGCCGGTGACTGATGAGCATTCGCCAGTTGGTTCTCAAAATTGCATCCAGGTATACAAATGCTTCATACGGGATGGTAACAAGCAGGAAAATCTGGAGTGCAAAATTCTGCAGTGAAAATCGAAAGCTTACCACCACGTGTTGCAGTATGTGCACATCCTCTGGTTTTTGCCAGATCTCCCACAAAAAACTAATCATTGAAGTAAGCAGAGCAACTGTTAAGACAGCTAGAGTCCAGAAAACGGGCGAACGTGAATAAACCCAACCAAATAAGAGCATGCTCATCAAAGCGATAGGTACCAGGCTTCGCCGGAGATTGTCAAATATTTTCCATTTTGACAATGGGGAGATCGGGTTTCTCAATATTTTGCCGTTGGGTCCCGGAACCCAGGGAAGTATCCAGGAAGCAATTTGCCAGTCGCCTCTTATCCAGCGGTGACGGCGCTTCATGTCTGTTTCATACTGGGTTGGATAAGCTTCATATAATTGTACATCGCTTAATAAACCGCAGCGTGCATAACTGCCTTCAAGTAAATCATGGCTCAGGATCCTGTTTTCCGGAAATCTGTTACCAATGGCTTTTTCAAAAGCATCAACGTCATATATACCTTTCCCTATAAATGACCCCTCTCCGAAAATGTCCTGGTAAACATCTGAAATAGCACGGGTATAAGGATCAATACCGGGTTCATTTCCATGTATGCGCGAAAATCTGGTGCTGTCATCATAAGGCAGGCTGACGGCCACTCTTGGTTGAAGAATTCCGTATCCTTCAATTATTCGTTGTTTCTTTTCACTGTAATGTGGCTGGTTCATTGGATGGGCCATCGAACCTGCAATTTTCCAGGCGGCATCTTTTGGAAGCTGAGTATCGGAGTCAAGGGTGATTACATATTTTATCCGTTCATATTCGGCTGAATCACCTACAATCAGACAGAATTTATCTTTTCCATTTCCCCGTAGAAGCGCATTCATTTCTGCGAGTTTACCCCGCTTTCTTTCATATCCCATCCAAACTTTCTCCATGGGATTGTATTTTCTGGGACGATGAAAAAGAAAAAAACGGCCGCTTTTTTCATTGCCATATTTATTATTTAAATCTTCAATCATTGTCCTTGCCATCCTTAGCAAATCATCATCACCCGGTTCGGTTTCTTCTTTAGAGTCCTTGAAATCCGTTAGCAGCGCATAATAAATGTTCGTGCCCCTGTTAGCCAAAAAACGCACTTCCAGATTTTCTACCAGTTCTTCCAACTCTTTTTTATTATTAAACATGGATGGGATGGCAACCAGCGTGCTGTATTTTTCCGGGATGCCTAAAGAAAAATCCATCCTCGGAAGAATCAGCGGACGAATGACAAGGGTGCTAAGCCAATTGATCAGAGAGATAGAAAGCTGACTGCAACCTACCAAACAAATCAAACTAATAGCTGCCAGTATCCACGGATTTCGGAAACCTTCTTCCCAGCATCGAAGAATTAATGTGCCCGCCATAACCGCTGCCAGAAAAATCGATATCCCTGTGTATAAGAGTAAAGGAATTTTTTTAAAAAAATTTGTAAAGTGTTCCCAGACGGTATATTTGGCACCAGACTCTTTGATTAATTTTTTAAGGCCCTTCCCGATGAGGTAGAAACCCAGATGTCCTGATCTCGGATATTCCGGATGAACAAGAAAACCTTCATTTGCAAGTCTTACAGCAAATTGTGCTATGGATGATTCAGAATGATGGCTCGATTTTGCAATCTTTTCGACGCTATGACGGTACTCATCACGCGTATGAAAATCCATCAGGGGATATATGGCTGAAGTTTCCGAATTCAGAATATTTTCAACCACACTGACATCTTCTACAAATTCCCGCCAGTTGTTGCTACTCAAAAACCGAAGGCTGCCTATACTGTTACTGATGGAAACCTGATCTGCAGCCTGTTTCTGATTTTCAATATGCACCAGCTCGTCACTGGTCATACCGTTTTCAGAAAGCCGTTGTTCGATCCAGCTGATAGGCAACGAAAAAGCAGACCCTTTACCGACCAGCCTTCGCGTTAGTTCAGCCACAAATGAACTTTCGAGTGGTGGTCCATAGCGCGCCATATCTGCAATTACCAGGATGAGGCTTTTAGGATCTTTTTCTGCAGTCTCTGTCATTTGATCCGCCCAGTAATCAGCCAGGTTTTTATTAATCCTGTTTTTCGCAATCAAGGCAGCGAGTCTGCGCAGATTTTCAATCAATGCAAGGCGAAGCATAATAGGAATTGCCCAAAGTTCTCCCAGCTTCAATTCCGACACCTGTTGATATGCGATCGTAAAACTGTTGAGGCTCTTAAGGTCAACACGGCCATCACTATGCGCAATCAGTTCGACTGCCAGATCATATACTCTCGGCAATCCTGCGGAGGGTCCTTTTGCAAGTTGTGGAAGACCCTTACTATATCCTTTCGGCAAATGTTTTTTGCCGGTATAAATTTGTTCTTCAATCAGGTAAAAATTATCCAGCAACCATTCTCCTGCCGGGGTAATACGTTTATTTTCTTTAGCAGAAGCTGTAAGGAGATTATGTACTTCCAGGAGGATTTCCTCATTATCCGCCAGCCTTTTCAATAATTGTTCTGAAGTCTTTTCGCTTGTTAACTGGTGACTGGCTGCCAGTGATAGCGCAAAAGATTCCAGCTGCTCCAGACTAAAAAGTTCAGAACGAATCGGCGGTTTTTCATCGTCATATTTATGCATCAGGTCATCTCCCAGAAAGGAAATGCGCAGCTGCGATATGAATTCCTGTATCGGAGTAATATTTACTTTCAAACTGGTTTTTGATTGTTTTGTAAATTAACTTAATAATAAATTTCAAATCTGTTTCTCCCGCCATTGCCGGACGTTTTCTCAACGTACACGTATTGGTTGCCCGCGATGTTCTGCATATGCTGACGTATAACAGGCCCCGAAATATAAAATGATTGAAGAATAGTATATCCACAGCATAAGAATAACAATTGAGGCCGCAGTACCATAGGTAGCACTGATTTTAAAATAACCGAGATAATATCCGATAACAAATTTCCCTAATAAAAATAATATGGTGGTGACCAGTGCACCCATATAGGCATTTCTCCAGGATATGGATGAATTGGGAAGTATTTTAAAAATCAGCATAAACATCGAGCTGATAACAATTAAGATCAAACCCAAGTTTACGATATAGAATAAATTCAGCAGAGAGACACTAAATAGGGTTTTCAGTCTGTCGCTCAACAGGTCAAGCAGTGCATTAGCCGTTAGCGAGACCAGGAGTAGAAAGGAAACTGCAATCAATAAAGAAAAAGAAATTAACTTTCTTAATACTGCTATCAGGAGTACTTTTTTATCGGGAGCAGGAATCGACCATAAATAATTAATCGAACTTTGGATTTCCGAAAAAACCCCTGTAGCACCTATAATTAATACCACCGCGCCGACCAGTCCGCCGATTTTACCATGACTGGATTCTTTTGTACTAAGAATTATATTCTGTATTTGCAATGCCGCATCATGCCCGACCAAGCCGCTTATCTGATAGTAAATTCTTCCTTCAACAGCCGACTGGCCAAAAAATATACCGGCAAGAAATATGACTACTATCAGAAGGGGCGCAATGGAAAAAATAGTGTAATAAGAAAGCGCAGCGCTTAATTTAAGTCCATTGAAGTCGTTAAATTGAATGGCGCTTTTTTTTATCAGCTTCCATGAATTCTTAAACCAGTTAGATGTCATATTATTCAGTATCTCCTCTTCCTTCAATTTCGTGCCACTGATTTTGTGGTTCCGTTTTTCGAAATCAGTCTATTGTGGGGAAATCTTTACTCAAGTTGTATAATATTCAAGCGAATCTCTCATGTTAAGCAATCTAGTTAATTTTCCTTAAGTGCTGATTGTAAATAATTTAAACGGGTAAAATGACAACTATAGGCTGTTACTCGCAAATGGTATCCCATTTGAACCTTTCTCAAAAACAAATTTATGTCGGGATACCTGCCATTACCATTTATTGAGGAAAAGATAAAAGACCTGGAATACGCATTATTCTTTTCGATGAGTGACGCGGTATTAAAAATACCCGTATGCGTTGTGAAAGTGCTGGAAACAGATCAGATTGGTCAGCTTTGGTTTGTTATTCCGCGACCAAGTCAGTTTATTCATGCTTTCGATAAAACCTTTCCGGTAAAGCTTGACTTTTTCCGAAAAGGAAGAGATTACTATCTGAAGATTTTGGGCAAAGCCTTTTTGGTAAATGATCCCGAAGAAGTAAACACGATCGAATGCCTGAATGAGAGTATCAAGCAGCAGGCAATAAAAAATGCGATGGTTATCGTAAAAGTTAAGATATCTCATGCAGAATACGTTGAAAAGGCACCCGTGAAACCATCTACAAAATCTTTTATTGCACAGGTAAAGAACCGGGTTTACAGTTGGTTTCGACAGTCGCAGGCTTTAAGCAACCTGGGATATCAAAAGATACCTGCTGATATAAAATATCCTTCATTGTCTTCCTATAATAATTAAATTTTCTTAAGGTGCGCCTTACAAATCAAAATCAATTCACTGGCAAATGGCTGAGAAAAAGGCGTTCCACAAATCAAAGACTTTTTATGTTTTGTCCGCAATTTTGCTGATATTATTGGTCGCAGGATTTTTATTCTGGAGGAGTTATAAATATAAACTGGTTAACAAAAAGCTTGATAGTCTGATTACAGTCAAATCCAAAGGACTCTATCAGCTTAACTACAAAAATCTAGTGATTAATGAAGAGCTCGGGAATCTTTCAGCAGAAAATGTAGAAATGATTCCGGACAGTCAGGTCTATCAAAATATGACAGACCAAAAGACAGCTCCGAAAAATTTATTCTTTATACAAATCCCAAAACTCACTATTACCGGCGTCATAACTCCCAAAGCCCTTCTGAATAAAGAAATCAGCGCTCACATCATCAGGATTGAAAATGCAAATATCGAAATCCGGTTAAGCAGCGAAAAAAAGGAAACTCAGCCGGGTTTAACTGCGGGTATGCGATCCGATTTATACCAGGCGATACTTGGCAAATTGAAAAGTATTAAAGCAGATAGTATTGTACTCGACAATGCGGACGTGACCCTTTCAGACAGGAAGTCAAAAAGGGCGAGTATTATCACCAAAGGCCTGAGTATTCGTTTTTCCGGTGTCTTAATTGACAGTGCACATCAAAATGACAGCAGCCGTATATTATTTTCTGAGACACTCGCAATTCATTGCAACCAAATCGAACTGCCTTTTAAAGATCGGTTTTACAAGATGAATGTCGAAGGTTTCGATTTTAATACGCAAACCGAAAAACTTCATACTGATAAGATAATATTGAAGCCACTTCTGTCGGAATCTGATTTCGCCAGGGCTCATAAATTCGCTGTTGATCGTCTCGATATCCGAGTCAACAGTGTAGACATCCTGCACATGGACATTCACGCTCTTCTATTGGGTCAGCTGGTTGCAGATACTATTCAAATCTTTCAAGCCTCCATTCGGGATTTCAGGGATAAATCGTATCCACACGATTCGGTCGACAGAACTGATAAATACCCGCACGAAGTAATCATGAAATTACCCTTCAGCGTGTACGCACCGAAAATTTTGCTCAGGGATAGTTATATTGAATACAAGGAAAAAAATGACAAATCTGACAGCAGCGGGAAAGTTACATTTTTTCATGTTCAGGCTACTTTCGACAATGTCACAAACATGATTGTCCGAATCAGAACAAATAATCAAATGCGGTTAAATTTCAACGCCTCATTTTTGAATGAAACACCTTTTTTTGCAAATATCCGAATGAAACTTAATGATAAGAACGGAGCTTTTCAGCTCGATGCCAAATTGGGAGAGCTAAACGCTGTTTCATTAAATCCATTGATAAGACCGATGGCGCTGGCCGAAGTTGAAAAAGGTAAAATATCAAAACTGCAATACCATCTTGATGCTACCAACACGAGTGCAAGGGGAAAGTTGTTATTAATATACGACGATCTCTCCTTAAAACTGCTTAAAAAAGATGACGACAAAAATAAATACAAAACCAAGCTGCTCCCTACCATTGCAGCTGGAGCAGTTGTAAAAAATTCCAATCCGAAAAACGGAAAAACACGTATGGGTACTATTCAATACAACAGGGATATTCATCGTTCCATTTTTAATCTGATGTGGAAATCATTATTCGCTGCTATTAAGAATGTTGCTATTTAAGCTCAACGCTTAAAACGGATATCCAATCGCAAAATTCAAAACAGTATTCCTCGTATCAAATACCCATTTATCGGAGGAGACCAGCCAGGGCTCACGCACCGGCACTCCCAGGTCCAGCCTGATTAACAGTATACTAATATCTAGTCGGATACCCGTGCCAACGCCAACACCTATCTGACTTGGCCAGTTTTTTGGAAACTGCGAGCCAACCCTCGAGCTGTCGTATCGCAATGTCCACACATTACCCGCGTCAACAAAGAAGGCCCATCGTACAACTGAAAACAATTTGAATCTGATTTCTGAATTCATTTCAATTTTAATATCACCGGGTTGATCCGCGATAAATGCAGTATCACGGCTTCCTGCATAATAGCTGCCGGGACCGAGTGCTCTTGATCTGAATGCACGTATATCGTTTGCACCACCTGCAAAAAATTCTTTAATAAAGGGCATCGTAGAGCTGTTACCCCAGGCATACCCGATACCCATTGTGAAACGGCTTGCCAGAGTGGTAGTCGGCGAAAAACTCAAATAATGACGAAAGTCAATTTCCCCTCTTACATATTGGGAATATGGCACATTAAAAATTGTTTTCTGAGTACCCGTTTTATTGACGTCTGCACCTTCAACAAGACCGATAATATTTGCAGAAATATCAATATTCCCGTTAAAATAGAAGTTATTTTTTCTATGATTTGGTCTCAATTGCGAATTGAAATTAAAATTATAAGTAGGGCCGATGATGAAGGCTCTTTCAATACTCCTGGCCAGTACTATATTCGTATCCAGCTGTAATTGGAACAAAGAATCTATATGTGTCGGGTTGACGAGGTTTATACGAAATACTTCAAGGGTATGTTCCTTGGTAAGGGATTCCTTCCAGACATATCCCGCACTGGCCTTAAATGAATTCAGGGTATATTGTTGGGATTGTTCATAAAACTCATAACCCAGATTGAATTTAGTCTTTGGAACGAATCCGCTGTTTGTCTGGAATTGAATGGGTCCGATAATTCTCGGCAGAAATAAATTCACGTCTCCTCCGAGTTTCGTATTATTCGTATACTGATTATGTCCCAGATATTGCCTGAGATATCCGGCGTAAACAGTAGTGGTTAATAATTCAGCGCCCCTTAATAAATTCCTGTTCCTCCAGCTGACTGAAACCTGGCCGCCGTTTGCGTCATTGGATTGAGTCACACCGGAGACTTCAAAACGGATTGATTTTTTTTCTGTCGGTGTGAGATAATAGTAGGCATTTAATTTATTTTGCGATGTGTCTGACTCGTCGAATCGTATTTTGACAAATTTAAAAACCCCCAGACTTATCAACCTGTTCAACGAAAGATCATGATCCTTTCGATTGTAAACATCTCCCGATTTAAAAATTAATGAACGACCAAATATTTGTGGTTTAAACAGTTTTTCAGGATCAACAATTGTAAAGTCAAGATATTTAGGTATCCCTTCCACATTTATACTTGTGTCGGTATGCACGTTGTAATCTGCAAAAACTATAATATTATTAATACGATAAATTTTATAAGCTTCCGGCGGTGTGGACTTTTTAACAATCAGGTTCATATCCACCTGATGATCGCCTACGTTTGAATCAGCCCTTATTAAAATGTCATCAGGACCGAAATAATAATAACCTTTCTGTTTTAGAATATTGTCAATGCGAATCCTTTCATTTTTTATGACATCCAGATTATATGGGTCGCCCTTTTTTAATAATGAATGAGGGGCCAGTCTTGCAATGGCCCGACTTAATGAATCGTCGGTTGAAGGATATACTACATTTCTGATGGTATACTGTTTCCCAATTACCGCAGTATATATGGCTTTCAGTTTTCTTCCTTTATAAACCGTATCCAGTATAACCGTATCTTTAAAATATCCGCGATTTTCCAGACGATTTTGCAGAACTTCTCTGTTTTTCTCCATCGCACTATACGAGGCAAGTACCGGTGGTTCTCCAAGTTTATTTCTGATCAAATAACGGAGTCCTTTCCCCTTCGGCGTTCCGGCCATATTATATAAAAGTAATTTTACTCTGATACCCAAAAAACTCCCGTTGGGTTTTGGACGAAGTAAACCATCCAACTCTGTTTTTAATGCCTTCGCGTTTTTTCTTGAGAGCGCCGGATCAGCCTTTATATTTATTTTTGCGCCATCATATAGGTACTGTCCTTCTTCCAGACTTTTTGTTTCGCTGCAGGAGTAAAATAGAAGCGCCAAACATATTAATACTAAATTTTTTCTTATAGATACTCCTTTCATTTTATAGTCGTATTATCCGTTGAAGGAGTAGTTTTATGTTTCTTGGGTACAGGAGTAACCGGTACTTCCTTTTTCTTTATAAATAATTCACGAAATTTATTGTAGTCAAAAGTCAGGATGAAACTTACACCTGTTTCAATCACCTGACCCTGAACAATGGTTTCATATTCATCATTCCTGAATACACGTAACATATACCTGCCATCTTTGCTTAGTTTATAATCAACACTTACATCTCCTGCAATATTGGATGCATCCTGTCCGGGATTTGTTTGTTCGAGTTGAAAGTCGCTGCCAACCGTAACGCGTATCCTGTCGTTGAAAAGACTTTTTGAAACTTTTACATTCAATTCAGTTTGGTTTGTAGCAGTACCTGAGGAATAATCCTGGTCAGAATTCATGTCAAAATTCACATCAACGCCCTTGATCAGAGATCCTGCAAGCTGATTTAACTGATCGCTCAGCAACTTGCTGGCGCTTTGTTTTGCAATAGTTCCGGCATCCGTAGGAGCTCCGGCTGTCTGAAAAGGGTTTTCCTGTATAAATCTGCCCAGTAACAACAATGCGAAAACCTGTTTATTTACTTCCGCCTCATCGGTGCGCATCTGTTGCAGTTTGGTATCTACTTCGGGCCACAACGCCAATAAATTTTCCGGAAGTGAAATATCAAATTTTATGATCGGCTTCAGTAATTCTCCGGTCATCATCAGTTTTACCTGAAAGGGTAATTTTTCTTTATAACGGTTTTGGTCGGAAGATGACTGACCAGACAATTGCTGTTCTACCAGGTCGATCGGAGCAGTATTCACCGTATAAGTGGCAGTAATATTAATATTGGCAGTTTTGGGATCTCCCGTCCACGTTATCGTGCTGCCCCTCTCAATTATAAAACTCCGGTGTAAAACGCTTAGCGTAAGATTATAGGAACCGTTTACAAGTTCATAATTGCCAGTCAGGCTGATTTTGCCGCTTTTATCAACCCCCCCAGTTAAATCAGCTCTGCCTCTTAAAGCAAGTGCATCTCCGTTTCTTTCGTCGATGATTAGTGTAAACTGTGCGCTGCTATCCGTTTCTATCGTTACGGCAGCATCCATACCTTTTAATCTGGCATGGGTGGCGAGAGAATCCAGGAAAGATTTAAAATGTGTGGAATCGACGGTATTGTTCTTATTTACGAATACAACAACTCCGTTCCGGTCGACAACTTCAGGATCGTCACTTGGAAGTATGACATAAAAATCAGTGTTTTTATTTACCCTCAGATAGGAGGTAATCTTAGGTAAATTCATGTCCCCGGTCACATCAATGTCGGCATTGATATTTAGTTTCCCATAAAACATCCGATTCGGTTCCTTCGGGGCGTTTACCGCACGGAAATTTTGGGCACTAAATGAAACGTCAAATTTGTAATTTTTATAATCCTTAGTAAATATATTCCCATCCAGTGTTGCCTTATTTCCTGCAGAATCCTGCATTACGAAATCGCTAAAGTCAAATCCGTCTTCATCAAAATTTATGACGTCGTCAGAAAGTTTTAAAGGCTCACCGGTGATAACAGGCACCAAAACAGCATGATCAAAATGGAGACTGCCTTTTAAAAAAGGTTTATCCAGATTACCGCTGGCGTGCAAATTACCTTTCAGGTATCCGGATAATTTACGAACCTGTGTTGCTGCCAATCCCTTAAATGATGCCAGGTTTAACTGATTCAGTTTTATTTCCATGTCCATGTTACTTTCACCGGAAATATACTTGCCATCAATCACCACATCATTCTCGTGTCCGTTTAACGCGATATGTGCATTGTAGGTATTCGACTCCGTGTTATTTACCTGAATAACCAGGGTACCCAGTGAATCTTTTTCATACATCAAACTATCGATCTTAATATCCGATGTAAACAGGGGTTTAGTTTTTAAATTTTTTATTTCAGCTTTCCCATTTATTATTCCCCCTATTAACAATGAATCCTGTTCTGCAAACTGGGAAAGCGTTTTTATTTTAAAATTGGTGAAACTGATTTCAAGTGGTGATTCTACTGTCTCTTCTTTTGAGTTGATACTGATGGATTCAGTATTGTGACTTAGTTTCAAATTCCGGATAATGATTCCGGTTGAATCATAACGAACAAAGTTATCTGCGGGAATCTGCCAGCGTTGGTAATCGAGAAGCAGACTGTCTGGATTAAATACGTATTTAAAACCATTTTCTACCGAAGCCAGTGATCCCGACAATATATATTTGTCTTTTGCTTTTTTATCTTTTAAATGCAGGGTATTCGTCAGCTTATTGTCAGCTAGCGCTCCGGACAAATTAGTCTGATAAAGCTGAAACCCCGGCTGCTGGGCATTTGCAAATGAGATATTATAATTGAGGCTGTTATTTCCGGTTTCGGCCTTTACACTAAACTGATGAATAATCAATTGATCTAACTGTATTTTATTCGTATGCAGATCCAGGTTAAAATCTTTTTTTGTGCTGTTGAATACGATATGTCCCGTTAAACTATCCGAGCCCTTAAGAGAGGGCATAACCGCCAGAACAAGTGGCGACGGACGCAATTCCAGAGACATCTGCCACTGTTCAGGTTCTGTTGTATCACCTCCGGCATTGCGGATTTTGTAGTATTTATTAATAAATTGTTTTAAAGATTCTGTTGTCTGCGTGAGTTTATAACGCCCTGTCCAATCGATGTCGGCAGCTTCAGAATGTATATGAATAGACTGCCCGGTATCTGAATGATTAGCCGTCATTGAAAGGCTGTCAGTGTAAATAGCAAGTTTCCCAAGCTTCATACCGATATCACTAACTACCATTTGTCCCTGAAGTGCGTCCGGATCGGTTGATTTGAAATCTGCGTCCAATGCAAAATGCATTTGCAAACTGTCTTTTAATAAATTTAACGCCAATACATTTATAGTGTCCAATTGCAGTTTCATTTTTACAGAGGGATATTTCCCCGACAGGTTTGCTTCTCCATTCAACTTATAAGTAATATTTGGATCGTGCATGGAGGAAGCGATCGTTGCGTTTCCATTATTCATTTTTGCGTCCAAAACAAGTCCACGGTATTCATACGATTTGAACAGGGCTTCATCAAGACTCACATGAAAATCACCGTTCATCTTTTTCGGATCAAATCCTGATCCTTTGGCGGTGGCGTTTAAAGTAAATCTGCCCATCAGACTGTCCATCTTTAATATATACCCAAGATCCAATGAATTTGTATGAGCAGTGAGATCATATGTTTTTCTGTTTACGTCCATGGATCCTGTTATATCTGCACTGCCTTCATTTGTTACCAAATGCAACTGGACTAAAAAATGGTTAAAGGAACCATTGAACTTTCCGTTAAGAGAAAGGTCTTCCGGTATTCGCAAATTATCTGGAATTGTTCCCCGCGGAACAAAACGGTCGATATCCGTTTTAGTAGTCTTTAATTTTGAGATGGAAATATTGTATATAGCAGTTTTTGCCTTGGGTAGTCCTTTAATCTCACCAAATGCAGTAAGCGAAGTATTTCCGAGTCCGTCTAATTCGAGATAAGAAATTTTCAGGTCATTCAGCCTTCCTGAAATTTTTCCATTTAAACGAATTGCAGCTTGCGAATAATTCTTTAGTGTATTGCTCAAGGAAGGGACGAAAACCAAAATGTCCTGAGTGGCTATTTGTGCGTGATTGAATTCAATGTTTGTCTGAACATTTCCCGGATTATTTTTAAAATCTTCGAAAGACTTATAACTGATGTTGGTTTGATTACGGATTTGAGATTTATTAGTCTGGATTATCAGGTTTTTTACAGAAATACCTTTCTGATTGTAAGAAATTCCGGCAGACAGGTTCTTCAGTGAAAAGCCGGATTTTTCCTCAAGTGAAATTCCCGTGATTAAAGCATTATAATTAGTAGGATCTGCATGCAGGTTTGAAGTATGAATCCGAAGGCGTTTTACATTCAGGTGATTATAGTCCATACCCTGCCTCAGAGCAATTTTATTATCATCGTCATAGC
The DNA here is from genome assembly GCA_963757315.1 of uncultured Bacteroidota bacterium. Lineage (GTDB taxonomy): Bacteria > Bacteroidota > Bacteroidia > Chitinophagales > Chitinophagaceae > Puia. The sequence continues at coordinate 657,794 of CAVWRD010000011.1, forward strand.
GAATGTTTGTGCTGTCGATTGTTAATTTTGCTACGTCAATACTCCAAACTGCATCAGCCGGCGAAGTTGGTTTCTGTAATTCTTTTTCCTCTTTTTTAGGCGGTATTATTTTACCAAAATGCCAGGCTGCTGATGTATTGGTTAATGAAATCTGTCTTAATTTAACATGCAATGTTGCAAGATCAATGGAGTCAGCAACCAGTTTGAAATTCGCCAGATGTATCGTGGCATCTGTTTGCTGAACTTCGTTTCCGTAGTTCAGGTTAATGCCGGCAAAATCGATATTGCCCAATTGCAGCTTGACAGGCGTGGAATTTTCGTTATGTACAGTTACTGTATCTGCCAGTTTTTGAAGAATAAGAATTGGTTTATATTGACGGATGCTGCCGGTAACACCCGAAAGGCTTATATCAGGAATTGCATATTCCTGATGGGCGGGATCGAATGTTTTTAACTTCGTATTAAATTCTCCCAGCGCAATATTCAGATCATTACCCGTTGCATCGTCATTATATATCGCGTGAACATTATGTAACCTGATCGTTCCTATTACAAAATGAAATCCACCTGAACTTTTCTTCTTTGCAGCAGTGTCGGGTGGTGAACTAAATGCGTCTGCAATAAACTGGAAATTATAAACCGAGTCGGGAAGTTGTCTACGTATTCTTATAGTCATATCATCCAATTCAAGATGACTTACACGCAATTCGCTGCTTAGCAGTTTAAGCATGTTGATATCGACTTCTATTTTACCGCCCGATAAAAGAGTGTCTTTGCGACGGTCTTCCAGGTAAATATTTTTCAAAACAATCCGACTGGGAAACCCGACATATAAATTGCCTATACGAACTTTTGTGCGCAACTTGTTCTCGAGATAGGCTTCCATCTTCCCGCGACCGTAATTTTGAACCGGTCCGGTCTGGATAAGAACAAGAATGAGCAGGACTAAGCCCAATAATATCAGTACGATTGTGAGTAAAATGCGAAAAATCCGCCTGACTACCTTTCTGACAGATTTGTTGATCGTCATAAGCTTTGACTGGGGTTTCCTGTAAAGAGCAAAGAACAAGCCCTTTTCAGGACAAACGGTAAATGAATGATTACCCCTGGCCCGGGGAGAATATTCTACAAATAAAACATTTTTTGAGCTTTTTACTATTTTTCTTCGCCGAGCAGTATTGCCCAGGGTTTCAAATCCGGTATCTCATCACTGATCAGTCTTATAATTGCGGTAAGAGGAATAAACAAAAACATACCAGGTATACCCCAAACGAGATGGCCAATTAATACAGCGAGTATTGTTACAAGAGGGTTCATCTTCACTTTTCCACCAACCACATGTGGCAATATGATATTCGCATCAGCGAAATGTGTAACGAGAAAAACGATGCCTACGGCAACTACATGACCGGTTGAACCTATAGCTGTGGTAATAAGCATTGCTACCGCCATGCTAAAATATATGCCGAGATAAGGAATGATATTCAGTACGGCAGCCATTATACTGAAAAGCAATGCATATTTTACTCCAATAATTATCAGACTAATATAAATCAGAATGGCTACCACACTCATTTCAATAAGAAGTCCCTGCACGTAGCTTTTAATCAATGAACGAATTCTCGAAATAATTTCCTGCACACGTTCATTAAAAGATTCATGAAAAAGTTCAATAACAAATCGCATGATTAAACGCCGGTATTGAAGGATAAAAAAAGTAAATATGAAAAAGAAAATTGTAAGAATCAACGTGGAGGCAATACCCATAATTGTTGTAGCTACTGAATTCATGGCCGTGTTCAGGATGCCTGTCCCCGACTTATGTAAATATGATATCTGCTGCGTATTGGTAATATGATATTTGTCACTAATCCAATCCTGAACCTCCTGCCATTTCTCCAGCACTTTTTCCTGAAGTGATGGGAGATCCCGTGAAAGGTGAATCAATTGCCTGGTGAAAAAATAAAATAATCCAAGAAACAATACCATGAATATGAGCAATGCTATTCCGGCAGCAAGTGGCCGGGGTAATCGTCGCTTTTCAAAAAACAGAACAACCGGATGTAGCAGAATCGCTGCGAGAAAGGAAAAGAATAACGGTACCAGCAGGCTTTTTCCGAACCACATGAACAACAATATCAATGCAATTGCAAATAATGTAAGAGCTACGCGTGCGTAATAAGGAAACTTCATCATGACTCATATCCAGGTTTATAACGATTCCGCTAATGATACTATATTTTCAACAGTAAATCCAAATTCTTTGAAGATTTCTTCCGCCGGAGCCGATTCACCAAAACGATTTATCCCCAGGCTCCTGCCCTCTTCTGTTGTATATTTTAACCAACCAAAACTGGAAGCTGCTTCAACGGATAAGCGCTTCCGTATATTTTTAGGAAAAACCAGTTCCTTATAGGCGGCGTCCTGCATTTCAAATAATTCCCAGGAAGGCATACTTACCACTCGCGCGTTGAGAGATTTCTCCTTTAATTTTTTTTGCGCCTCCAACAAAAGATAAACTTCAGACCCCGTCCCAATCAATATAATATCCGGGGTTTTTTCTGACTCAGAGAGAATATATGCTCCTTTTTCCAGACCTGTTGCTTTTGCATATTTTTCCTGATCAATTACCGGAAGTCCCTGCCTAGAAAGAACTAATGCTACCGGTCCTCCTGAATGTTCGAGTGCAACTCTCCACGCCTGCGCCGTTTCATTTGCATCTGCCGGACGAATAACCATCATATTTGGGACTGACCGGAGTCCCGCCAATTGTTCAATGGGTTGATGTGTCGTCCCATCTTCTCCCAACCCGATACTATCATGAGTAAAAACATAAATGGGTTTTATCTTGCTAATGGCTGCCAGTCTCATCGGTGGCCGCATATAATCTGAAAAGATTAAAAAAGTAGCTCCATAAGGTATAAACCCTTTTGTCAGCGCCATTCCGTTCAGGATGGCTCCCATACTATGTTCCCTGATTCCAAAATGAAAATTTCTTCCGTCGCGGTGTTCAGGAGAAAAAGAATTGAATTTGTCAAGAATAGTATCTGTAGACGGAGAAAGATCTGCTGAACCTCCCATAAGAAATGGTATCTGTCCTGCAATTGCATTCAATACTTTTCCTGAAGCTTTGCGGGTTGCTATTTTTTCACTTCCACTGAATACCGGAATCTTTTCTTTCCATCCGGAAGGAATTTTGCCATTGGTAGCAGAAACAAATTCATTTGCCTCGCCTGAATATTTTTCTCTATACTGGTTGAATAAATTATTCCAGATTTTTTCTTTTTCAATTCCAGCTTTGCCCGCAGTTCGATAAAAAGTCAGAACATTGTCGGGGACCACAAAAGATTCGTCAGCATCGAATCCAAAGAATTTTTTTACTAACCTGACTTCGTTTTCTCCCAGAGGAGATCCATGCGCCGATGCAGAATCCACTTTATTTGGACTTCCATAAGCAATATGGGTTCTCAATTTTATCAGCGATGGTTTGGTAGTTTCGTCTTTTGCTTTTTTCAAAGCCTGTTCAATCGCGACCACATCATTTCCATCCGGCAATACCTGCACGTGCCATCCGTAAGCCTGAAAACGGCCGGCCACATCTTCGTTAAACGTAATGGACGTGTCTCCTTCTATGGTAATATGATTGTCGTCATATATGTAAATCAGATTCCCCAGTTGCAGGTTACCTGCAACAGATGCTGCTTCAGCAGTAATACCTTCCATGATATCTCCATCGCTGCAAATAACATATATATGATAGTCGAAAAGATTAAATCCTGGTTTATTATATCGCTCGGCAAGCCATTTTTGCGCAATTCCCATTCCTACCCCATTAACAAAACCCTGACCGAGCGGGCCGGTGGTGGCTTCAATGCCACTTAAAAGTCCGTATTCCGGATGACCAGGTGTTTTACTATGCAGTTGCCTGAATTTTTTTATATCACCCAGCGTTAAATCATAACCAGTGAGATAGAGATAACTGTATTGCAACATACATGCATGACCGGCAGACAAAATAAAACGATCACGGTTAGGCCAGTTCGGATCCTGCGGATTGTAATTCATTATTTTCGACCATAGTAAATGTCCCAGCGGTGCAAGTGCCATCGCTGTACCCGGATGACCAGAATTGGCTTTTTGAACGGCATCTGCGGCCAGTATTCTTACAGTATTAATACAAAGTGTTTCCAGTTCTGTAGTCATTTTTTCTGCTGTTTCCATTAGATTACTATTTAAATAAATACTTCATAAACCATTCCAGCGTCCGAAATCCTTTGGAGGCGGGAAATAATAAATTACACGTATAAAGTTAGCTGATTCCGGAATGCTTACATTTTATTTGCGACCACCTTAAACAATTGGGTGAATTATCGAATGAGCGTACTAGTGCCTTTTTGAAAGAAAGTTTTTCCTGATGAACCGTCGGTATATTGTAAGGTCCAGACATAAGTGCCTGCCGGTTGTAAAACACCATTAATCGTTCCGTCCCATTTTCGGCTCCAGTCCCTCGTTTCAAAAACCAATTGACCATAACGATTGAATACCCTGAATTCTAAATTACTTGCTGTAAACGCATTCAGCGGATATAAAAAATCGTTTTTGCCATCACCATTTGGAGTAAATGCATTTGGCACCGCTATATAACAGCTTTGTAATTTGGTGATCGGTTTTGTAAGAGTATCATAACATCCTAAATTGTTTTTAACAACCAGACTTACATTATAAGTTTTCCCTGCCCAGGTATCCGGGAACAAATGAGAAAGAGGTGCTTGCTGACTGCTGCCGGTTCCGTCTCCAAAATTCCAACTCCAGGAAATAATATTTCCTATAGAATTATCGGTGAAATTGATAACATCTTTCGGACAAACTTCTGTTGGAGACTGGAATTGAGCCTGCAGTGTATTGCTCAGATTAACGGCTTCAGTTACCGTGTCGCTGCAAAACCCATTTGAGACGATATGCTGAATGTTTTTCATGCCATATTTAGTAAAGACGATCGACGGCTCCATTGCATTACTGTTGATTGAAGAATCTATATTCCATTGCCATTGATTAACTCCATTTTCAGGAATATAATTTAAAGCAATGGTGTCGTATTTGCAGCCAAGCGCTGTGTTATAACCGAATCCGGCATTTACTGTGTCGCCCGTTATAAAAGAAACAGTGGAGTTTGCCGGAGTTTGCATATCACATGCATCGATGATTGTATTTCCATCGCTGCCTGATACGAGTTTAACGGAAAAATTTCCACCTGTAACAATCGGCGAATTAAGTGTGAGATCAATTGTGCCTGTTAATCCATTTAAACAATTACCAGTCGCACCAGCAACCTTCACACCTGGATTTCCGGTAATGATAAAATCTGATCCGTCAGGCGCAATAGAACTACACTGAATTGGTTTTGAAAATACCAGGTGTATAATATTTGCAGCACAGCCAGGTGGTATCAGACTGTCAAAAGGTGTGGGCTGTAATGGCAAAACCTTAAATGCTATACTGTCTCCAACGTCTATCTGGTTACCGCAGTTATCTAACAAGGTATTACCGTCAGTTCCCAATTGTGCTAACAAAGAATAATTTCCCGGAGATAACGGTGTGCTGAAATTAATAAGAACAGAATCCATATCAAATCCAATATTGCAATTTATACCGGTTGCCCCTGCAAGAGAAACAGGATTAGACGCAAGTATGAAATCAGAACCATCAGCCGCCAGACTACTGCATCTCATTTGTTTATTTAAACCGACAGTTAAAGATTTTCTATCGCAGCTTACAGAAACAGTTTTTAAGATTGGCAGAAGAGGATCAGTAATACTTGCTGTGCCGCTGCCAAACGCCAATGTATAACCGCTTTGGCTTTCCGTATAGTGACTTATCAACAAAAGATAATTGTGTCCCCGGATGAGGGTCACCAGATTGCTGAATGTCGATTCGTTATCCGATGGAACCGAGGCACATTCTATAGTATTGCTGCCGCCTCTTTTTGCACCTGTAAGTCCGTATGTCCCGGCCCAGTTCCCTGCAACAACCAGCGAAACATCCGTATAAACATCATCGGGATTGTGACCAGTAATATCAAATAACATCCAGTCATAATCGTCCCCCAGGTTAGCCGGAGTAATCAGAAATCCCAGCGTGCCTCCTACAAAACAGGTAAAAGAATACCAAAATGGGTTATTGTCTGCATAAATTCCGCATCCCGGTACTGTCAAAAAATGTGTAACTCCAATAGGAACCGTTGCCTGCCTGAATATGTCGGTCCCGCAAACCGGAAATGCGGTGGATGCAAGCTGACCGGTTACGGGAAATGTTTGCGACCAGGCCGACATGGAAAAAAACAAAAAACAAAAAAGTAAAACAGTTTTCACATTATTTATATGACATCTTTTCCCAGATGAAAGTTGCCTTAAAAGCAAGTATAAGAGTATAGGAGTATAAGAGTATAAAACCGTAACAACATTAGAACTATTAACTTGATAACTAAATAACTTTACTCTTATACTCCCATCTCCCATCTCCCATACTCCCATACTCCCATACTCCCATACTCCCATACTCCCATACTTGCTTAACGATATTGTATCAGGGTTGGTTGTGAGAGGGCGAAGATCGGGAAGTTAAAGGCTGTTACAGAGGTAATGGATACGAAAATACTGCTCGGTCCGTATGCGGCGATCGGACCATGGACTACGATCGGCTGATAACTTGCTGAAATCTGTAAAGTATTAAATGAAAGGTTTTCGTTTCTTATCTGGCAGCCTAATGTGAAGCCAGAGTAAAACGGACTTTTCGTAAGCGGTTCTTTTTGAGACGTGAGTAAGGAAGCCTGTAATAACAAATAGAAATTAAATTTGAATCCATAGATACTGATAGGACTATAATAGTTTGTCTGTGCGCTTACATTGAGTCGCTGAAAATTATTAAACTGCGTATTCCGGTAACCAAAAATTCCATTCTCTTTATTAATATTAACGGGCTTATATAAAACGGTGTCGAAGGCAACGATATAATCAGCATGTAAGAATTCCCGGATCTTTGGACCATGGCCGTGAAAAGGAAATAAATTACTATAATAATCCGCCGTAACATGCAAAACCGCATCCTGCGATTGCTGATTATGCCAGAATCCACCAAATCCGATATTCGAACTGATCAGGTTTTTTCCCAGGAACCAATATTTTTGCGCTTGTATGGCTGTATAACTCCTGTTCATACCCATCCAGTTTTCAACACCGAAACTTCCGGAATAAGTATATCCCATCGGAATATCTTCGGTTCTCCCGAAACCGAAAAAGTAATTGGTCTTGAAGAAATCCTGATGATAGAATACCAGCTGGCCTAACAGATAATAATGCGAATTATAATTTGGATTAGTTTTTAAATATTCTTGTGTTGGATTGGTTGTAAAATCCATATTAAAACTTCTGAACTCGATACCTATATTTGGTTTCAAACTGTTGTAGCCTGTCTTTTTATACTGGTTGGTAAAATTGTACCCGCCCCATACATCCACCAGTCCGTATGCGTAATTCCTAAACAGCGAATCTGGCAGACTGAAAATATTCACAGACTGATTTGTAGACAAAGTCAAACCACCTGTAAATGTGGCCCAGGTACTGTAAAGCGGACGATTGATCATTAAATATGCCGACTTTTCATATTGCCCTGTATCCGTATTTATTCTGTCATTCAACAGAGAATATCCAACAGATATATCTGCAAAAGTTCCCCCTGCATTATATTTTGTGTAACTCGCCCCCGTGCGCCATTGAGGATTGTACGAATTGTCCCAGCTAAATCCAACCGCAACTCTTTGTCCTGCTCCCAACAAGTTCGTATTAAATACATTGACAGCAGCTTTCGTATTATTCAGATCGGCGATACTGGTTCCATATTCAAAAACGTCTTTTGTTAATACGACTATATCAATAGAATCGCTGCTCTGGTAACTGTTAATTACATAGATACGGGCATCCTGAATAAAAGGAAGGCGACGCAGGTATCTTTCGTTGTCAACTAATTTATATGCATTCACCGTATCACCTTCACTAAAAAAAAGGGACTGACGGATCATCCAGACACGGGTATCATAATGAAGCATATTGGCAAAACGTATCAGCTTTGAAGGCACAACGGATGTGTCTTCAATCGTAGTTCCAAATACCTTTAGCTGGTTATAATAGATATAGCGGATTTGTTTGCCACCGTATACATTAAAACTATTTTGTCTGGACTTCCAGACCTGACTATCGGTTTGCGGAATGGGTGCGTTTGTTCTGCCCAAGACCAAAAACAATGAGTCCCTTTGTTGCTGATCGGTAATTATATTGAAATACCGGGTAATGCTACTTCGCTTTTTCGGCGTCTGATTCTTTGGAGTGGTATCGGAACATATATAAATAGCGGAACTTATTCCAGCTTTTGCCTTAGTGCAAAAGCTTAGCAGGCAGGATAGCAATACAAGTCGGTAGATGGTATGCAAAAATGGTTTCAAATTACTTCGCGCACTCAAAAAAGAAGGTTCACTTCAAATTCCGCATTTTTCGACAGGAAGGTAATCCAAATGGTATAGCCACTGAATTTCAGCTAAATAAAAGGAAATTCGGGCATTCCCAAAATTAATTTGGAATTTCGGTGTACCAGTTTCGTTTCCAAAAGTTTAGGATGAAATAATCGGACCAGCACTTCGTTTAGTTTTTAGAAACTTTTGAGAATTATTCTGATATTTTGATAGAAACCGGACAAAAATCTAAGTCTTCATGTGCCGAGTAGTTGCTGCCTTCCTTGTGGTATTCCTGACAGGGTTGGCTGTCTTTGGCCAGGACTTCACCCGGCCCCCCGTATTCAGAAATGGTCAACTTTCGGAGACTAACAGTCTTCTTAAACACAAAATAAACCACCCGCTCTGGCAATCCGTCCATTTCAGGGGCGAGTACTATGTTATCCTGCAGATGAATCAGCTGGTAAATCCCGTTAAAAAAAAGGAGCTGGCTGACATAGGAATTAAAATTGAACAATGGATCTCAGGGTACAATTACCAGGCAGTATGCCAACCCGATATTCTTGCGAAGAATGTTTCAGAATTCGGTATTAGGAATATTTATGCTCTCCCTCCTGAATTTAAGATCAATTCTCATCTTATAAACTATTCCGAAAAGAACGCCGGTCCTAGAGACCTTATAGCTGTTACTTGTTTTTCCATGAGTAATAAGCTGATTGACGATGCATTATACGAGTCAGGTGCACAAATTGTTGAAACAAAAATTAAGCCTGCCCACACCCGGTTTGTAAGGGGGAATGCCGTAACAATAAAAAAACTATCCCAACTTCCTTTCGTTAAATCCATTGATCCCATTCATCTGGAAGATATTCCCCTAAACTATAATAACAGGGCTATTCACGGAGTACAATCACTGGCAGCTACAATTGGCAGAAATCTGAGCGGAAAGAATCTGATCGTTGGTATAGGTGACAATGCAGATCCCTCAGCGCATGCTGATCTTGCCGGTAAACTCATCATGCGAACCGACGAGCCGGTAGATGATCATGGTACCCATACCAGCGGAACGATTGCCGGAGGAGGAATTGTAAATCCGATGTGGGCCGGTATGGCGCCAAGAGCCCACCTGGTTGTTAATGACTTTAGTAATATTCTGGTGAATAGTCCGACGTATGTTGCTGACTACAATATGCCGCTCACAAATAACTCCTATTATAACGGATTGGGAGGTTGTCCTGGTGAAGGAGATTATAACGTGCTCAGCTATTATGTCGATTCGCAAATGCTCGCTTACCCCAAACTTCTTCATGCTTTTGCCGCAGGAAATGATGGCTTCACTACCTGTACTCCTTACCCTACAGGTTTTGCAACCATTAAATCCGGTTTCCAGACCGGAAAGAATATACTTACCGTCGGTTCGATGAATAACGTGACTTATTCAAACGGTGGAGCTACCAGTCGCGGTCCTACAAATGACGGCAGAATTAAACCCGATATAGTTGCGGGGGGCGTCGAGATTACATCCACTATCCCCGTAAATGCCTATGCATCTATGGATGGTACCAGTATGGCGAGTCCTACTGCGGTAGGTATACTCGCACTGATCGTTGAAAGATATAAACAACTGCATGCAGGCGTGTATCCGGACGGAGCGTTGCTCAAGGCATTGGTCACAAATAGCGCTGTTGACCTGGGCAATCCAGGCCCTGATTTCACTTTTGGATTCGGAATGATCAGTGGTCGCACAACAGTTGAAGCGCTTGAACAAAATCATTATTTCTCAGGATCGGTATCGAATAATACGAGCCAGCAGTTCACCATTCCGTCAGTTCCGGCCGGTACTTATCAATTGAAAATTTTGTTGTACTGGCCCGACGAACCCGCGGTTCCTGAAGCTCCTCTTACTCTGGTAAATGATCTGGATCTCACGGTAACTGAGCCCGGTGGAACAGTACATCATCCGATGATTCTCGATCCATCGGCAGGTAACGTCAACAATAACGCGGTCGAAGGTCCGGATCACACCAATAATATTGAACAGGTTTTGATAAATAATCCTGGTGCAGGAAATTACACCATCAAGGTAAATGGGGCAGCCATACCCTCAGGACCGCAGTCGTTCTATGTAGCTTATGAAATTATCCAACCTTCTGTAACTGTTGAATACCCGTTTGGAACCGAAACCCTGGTACCAGGACAAACAGAATCTGTCCGCTGGAGCGCTTATGGTGGTGATCCCAATACTTTCACACTTGAATTTTCAAGTGATGGCGGAGTGAGCTGGAACACTATTAATAATTCTATTCCCGCTACCAGCAGATCTTATAACTGGACGGTACCATCACTGGTATCCAACAACGCGCTTATTCGAATTACGCGTAATGTTGCCGGATATTCGGATACCAGCGATTATCCATTTACGATCATCGGCCAGCCGGCACTAACGGTAACCAATACCTGCCCCGGTTACGCGTTACTCAACTGGAACTCTATTTCGGGTGCTGACTTATACGATATTATGAAGTTGTCCGGAGATACCATGCAGGTGATAGGCAATACCGTTGATACGTCGTTTCTTCTTACACCATTAAATAAAGACAGCAGTTATTGGCTCGCTGTCAGGGCGGTATACAACGGTATCGGAGGCAGACGCTCAACCGGACAAAATATTATACCAAACTCAGGTTCATGCACTGCCACGATCCTCAATAACGATCTTGTGGTGGACTCACTAATATCACCTTCTGGTGGAAGACAGTTCACGAGTTCCCAACCAGGTATACAGCGTATAAGCATCCTTGTTAGAAATCCAGGTACAGTGGCGACTTCTTCACCCGTAAGTTTTTCATATCAGGTAAACGGCGGAGCTATCGTTACCGAGATTTCAGCCTTGCCCCTGATAGCAGGTTCGAGTACTGTTTATACATTCTCTCCTGCTGACAGCTATGATTTTTCTTCCACAGGAACTTATTCCATAAAAACATGGATCCACTATTCTTCAGATACAATTCCCAGAAATGATACTATTGTTTCCATCATTAAAACCCTGAGAAACGATCCTTTGATTTTAAGCCCCTCCTTCACGGAAAGTTTTGAATCAGCGATTGACAAGTCATACAATTCTTCGCAAACAGGTTTGGATAGTCTCGATCGTGCCGATTTTCGAAACTCTGCGCCCAATGGAAGGTTAAATAGTTTTTTCAATTCCGGGTTTGCAAGAACGGGAGTCAGGAGCATGTTACTTGATGTAACGGAACAAGGTACAAATGCGGCGGATTCATTGATCAACACATTTAACTTATCAAATTATTCGGCATCCGATCAGATATGGCTCGATTTGTATTTCAAAAAACAATCTGCTGTCCCTGCTCTGCCCGGAAATAATATCTGGATCAGAGGCAACGATCAGGCGGCGTGGATTCCTGTGAAGAGTCTGAGTGATCCTGCAGATCCTTCAGGTGTCTACGTAAAACTCAATCTGGACCTGACGGGTATACTGGCAGCAGCCACACCATCACAAACAATCAGCAGCAGCTTTCAAATAAAATGTGGGTCGGAAGGAAATACACCTGCCGCTTCTTCCAACCCTCAGGCTTTGCCGGGAGGCGGTATTAGCTTTGACGATTTTATTCTTACAAATGCTCTGAACGACGTAGGTATGCAGGCTATCATTCAACCTGTTTTAAAAAATATATGTGCTTTCACCAACGCCGAAAAAGTAACTGTTATCGTCAAAAATTACGGGACTGATACTATACAAAATATCCCGGTAACATACGCCATAAACCAGGATACTGTCACCGAAAACATAGCCCTCATACCTCCCAAGGATAGTATACAATATACCTTTAATAAAACAGTGGATATGTCTGAATATCAGCAATATAAAATCAAAACATGGGTTACCAATCCAACGGATAATTACCAGAATAATGATAGTTCAGCCGACTATAGTATCCAGACTACACCGGTTATAAATCAGTACCCCTATCTGGAAGGATTTGAAAATAATAATGGATACTGGTTTACAAACGGACTAAACGATAGCTGGCAGTGGGGCAAGCCACAGAAAAAAATAATTCATAAAGCCGCGAACGGGAACAATGCATGGGTTACAAATCTTACAGGCAATTATAACGACAATGAGTATTCGTTTTTGTACTCACCCTGTTTTGATCTGACGAGTTTAACCAAACCAGTACTTTCTTTCAGTCATATTTTCCAGACGGAAGACGACTGCAATTGTGATTTTCACTGGGTGGAATATAGTCTGGACGATTCTGTATGGACCATTTTAGGAAATGCATCGACTGGTGTTAACTGGTATGATGATGTTGCTATGAAAGCCTGGCAATTATCAGACACGATCTGGCATGTTTCGAGTTATGATATTCCCGTTATTGCAAATAAAATCAGGTTTCGGATAGTCATGTACTCTGATCCCGGAACTAATTATGAAGGTATTGGAATCGATGATATTCATGTTTTTGACAAGGCCCCGGTATTTACAGACAGTCTGACAACAACTCTCTCACAGCCGGTTAATGGAACAAACTGGATTGACTTTGATGAAAACGGCCAAAGAATATTCTCCATTAATTCCAACGGTCAAAATCTTGGAAATACAAAAGTTACGGTGTACAGAGATACTGCCGCCATAAGAGATACAGCGGATCAGTATTATGGAGAAAGGAACTGGGTGGTCAGGACGGCGAACCCGGCAACTTCGGGTGTTGGTGTCCGTTACTATTTCACAGATTCCGAATCCAATAAACTGATACGGGCCAATAACTGCATCTCCTGTTTAAATGTAGAAGATGCTTATTCATGTGGTGTTACTCAGTATAGTAGCAGTTTAATTACAGAAGAAGACAGCAGCCTTTTAAACAATCGGAAGGGAAATTATATTTTCCACCGGCCACAGCAGGACGTGGAAATCATTCCATATGACAATGGATATTATGCCGAAACAACGGTTACTGGTTTTTCTGAGTTCTGGATAAACGGAGGCGGGCAGCAACAGGATCATCCATTGGCTGCCTGGTTAAAAAACTTTACTGTTACAGACTCAAACTCAAATGGTTTACTGAACTGGTCCAGCTGGCAGGAAATAGGATCGGTTAAATACATTATTGAACGAAGTTCTGACAGTCTGCAGTTTTCTAATATTGGCCAGGTACCCTCCGTTCCGCATCTGGATTCCATTCAGCCGTACCATTTTACGGACGCACAGCTTTTGGGTGGGAACAACTACTACCGGCTTGTGCTTTATTTTCAAAATGGGGATAGCCTGATTTCGCCGGTCCGAATGATTTTCAATGGTTCACCGGGTTCCGTAGAAGTGTACCCAAATCCCACAAGTGGCGATATCACTATTAAAACCCCTTCAACCTGCCGGGAAATACAGATATTTGATGTGCTGGGCCGAAAATTGATGGAAAAGACCGGTCAGGGCTATATTCAGCAGTTGTCGATTGTCTCTTTTTCGCCAGGCGTTTATTTTCTTAAGTTGTTCACAGACAGTGGAAATAAACTCATAAAACTGGAAAAAAGATAGGTAAAATGTGCCTGAAACGCACTACCTTTGCCGACTATTTAAAAAAGTGCTCATGAACAGCCGCAGAGAATATGAACTTGCGTTTGTGGGTCTAAAGCCCGGTATTCATGCGTACGATTATAAAATAACAGACAGGTTCTTTGAGGGATATCAAAAGCAGGATTTTTCGGACTGTGACGTAACGGTAAAGTTGTTTTTGGAAAAGAATCTGGGTTTCATGTTGCTCCGGTTTGAAATTGCCGGCTCCGTGAAGGTTTTTTGTGATCGGTGTGGAAATCCGTTGCCCCTGGATTTATGGGACGAATTTCAGGTGATTGTGAAACTGGTGGAAGACCCGGAAATCATGAACCAGGAAGAAGAAGACCCTGATGTTCACTATATTTCCAGAACAGAAAGCCACCTTCATCTGGCGGAATGGATTTATGAATTCGTGAACCTGAGTATTCCTGTTCAAAGAATGTGCAAGGAAGACGAGATTGGCGGCCCGAATTGTAATCCCGAAGTACTGGCCGTGTTGAAGAAGATGGATGCAGGTGCGAACAACGTTGAGAATCCATTATGGAAAGCACTGGAAAAATTCCGCAACCCGGAATAGATTATAGATTTTAAAATTGATGAGTCATGCCAAATCCCAAAAGGAGACACTCGCAACAGCGTAGTGCAAAAAGAAGAACACATTACAAAGCGTCAAAACTAACGTTGAGTAAGGATTCTACTACAGGTGAACTGCACGTGCGTCACCGCGCACATGTAAGCGAAGGAAAATTATTTTACAAAGGCAAAGTAGTTGTAGAAAAAGCGCCTTAGAATAATTTTTCATAGCTTATAATGTAGTTTATACGGATGAATATTGCATTAGATATGATGGGCGGAGACTTTGCACCGGATGAACTGGTGAAAGGAGTACGCGATTATATATCAGAAAAAACACCTGCTGAGGTAACGCTGATTGGCGACGAACAACAGTTAAAAACTCTTTTGTCACAACAGCAACTTCCTGCAAATTCATATCGGATCATCCCTTCCAGTGAAGTCATCGGAATGAATGAACATCCGTTGAAGGCTCTGAAAGGCAAGCCAAATTCTTCCATCGCAATTGGTTTTGAGTTACTGGCAACCGGTAAAACGGATGCTTTTATCAGTGCAGGTAATACCGGCGCGATGCTGATCGGTTCATTATATACCATCAAACCTATTGAAGGTATTTTACGTCCTACCATTGGGACCATCATACCCATGGAAAATGGATCAACGGGTCTGTTGCTGGATGTAGGCGCCAATGCCGATTGTAAGGCAGAACACTTGAATCAGTTCGCCACACTGGGATCACTCTACGCGAAATATATACTGGGTATCGACAAACCCAGAGTGGGTCTTATCAATATCGGGGAAGAAGAAGGCAAGGGAAATGTTCTTGCGCAGACCACCTATCCCCTGCTCAAAGAAAATAAACAGATTCATTTTATAGGAAACGTGGAAGGAAGGGATGTTTTTCTGGACCATGCTGATGTGCTGGTTTGCGAAGGATTTACAGGAAACGTAATTCTGAAACTCGCTGAATCCTTACATGGAATTATGGATCGTCAGAAAATCCAGAATAAATATTTCGACCGTTTCAACTTTGAAGATTACGGTGGAACTCCTGTACTTGGTGTAAATAAACCTGTGATCATCGGTCACGGTATCTCCCGAGCAAAAGCATATAAGAATATGTTGCTGCTTGCACAGAAAATGATTGAGACGAAGCTTCTCGAAAAAATGGCGTCAGCTTTCAAGGCCTAAAGCTTAAAAAAAGGCTACCGGCTCATAAGCCGGATTCTGTTCTACTGCCATCATTTATCTTGCCCTTTCATTACTGAAAGGATCCAGCTGCCTACCCATCGCGTAAAACATTTCTGCAATAATGGACGAACAGCCCATTTTCCCGCCGAGGCGGGAAACCGCGATTTACATGGCATTTCAGCATGCAAGGTTTACCCGCGACATACATTACTGTATGAAGCCGTAGGCTCTTACTCTACGTTTTCACCTTTATCACGCCAAAGGCGTGACTGTTATTTTCTGTGGCACTGTCTGTATCATGAAGCCCATGCAACGATGACCCCGGCGCTTAACCGGTACATTGTTCTGTGCTGTCCGGACTTTCCTTGGCGCCGTTAGCGCCACGATGGCCCGGCCGGTAGCCGCCGCGAATTTAGAGAAATATCTCCGTTGCGCCGTATCCGTATCTTGGATCGTATTGATTAATAAAAGACCGCACATCACGTCTGCTCTTTAAAATTTCGTGGATTTCATCCTTTAATTTACCCGTACCTACACCATGGATGGCAATAAGATTATGCTGATGGTGGGCAACTGCGAGATCAATATATTTTTCGAGCGTGTTTAACTGGATGGTGAGTATCTCAAAGTTGGTAAGGTGTTTCCACTCGGGAACCAGTTTCTCAATATGAAGATCTACTTCGTATTTAGGCGGTTCAAGATTTTGCCGTCCTTGTTTTGCATCGTATAATTTATTTTCTCTTTTATTCGCCGGCACATAGTCGTCCTTGTCCTGGTCGGGTAACTTATCGGGATAATGTTCAAATAATTTATATGCAAAACTCGCGTCTCCTTTCTTCCGGATCTCATCAATTTTTGAAAAAACCTGTTTAGCCTTCAGCTTGAGGGAAGATTCGAAAAACGCAGCTTTGGATTTTTCCGGATTCAGCAGACTAAATTCAAATTCAAATAAAGGCGCATCATTTAAGTTTTCAAATGGAATATCATGCAAATAAAAATCTTTCGAAGCTGCTAATTCATTACTCAGATTAAAATCCGGTTTACCTGAATAACTCAGTTTGTAAATAAACTTAATGCCCTTATCCGTGTGATTTACCAGATAAATTTTCAAGCTCTCCACTACTTCATCCCCAAACTCATCTGTATCTGATACCGGTAAAATCCGAAGCCAGCATCCGTCTAACGGCATGCCTGGTTTTTTGGATTTATCTTTCGGAAGCTGATCTACAAAAATTTTCTGCTTTTGTACAGGTTGTACTTTTTTTTCTGAAAATCTTTTGAAGTAGGGAAAATCAAGCTGGTCGATGTATGCTGGAAATCTCACACCCCGTACTTCCACCAACACCATTTTATCGTTGATCATCTCCACCACTTCCGCCTCTTCGTTGGAATGCAATACAGTTACTTTGTCGCCGATTTGGAATTTCATCTTTGTAAGCCTAAAGCTTAAAGCCGAAAGCCGAAAACTTCTTTTTGGAACCTTGAATTTCGTTTAAATATTGACTTGAAAATCATATTTCTTTTGCAAGATTTGAATATCAGTTTTAGGCTTCAAGCTTTAGGCTTTAGGCTTAACGCAATCAAATCCCAAATAAAGCTTATCAAGCTGCTGCCAGTTGGGATGATCAAAAGATTTAGGGGATATTTCCAAAAGTATAGAAGTATGACTCTTATCAATGCAATCACGAATATGAATCCGCAGATTTAAAATCATGGGTGCCTGTTGCATATAGTCGAGCATATGGACAGTCCCCTCAAATGTTTTCAAATCTCCCGCGCTCGTTTTTATATTATGAATTTTGACTTCAACCGGAAATAATTTTTCTTTTGGAATCTTGCGTTGAACAATATTTCTTTCAATCAGACCTGAATACAAAATTTTTAGATTATCCTGCAGAATAGAAGCGTCAATATCCTGATTTCCTTCCAGCCACCAGAGAAACGCATAGGACCAGTAGTCTTCAGTTTTCTCATCTCCCCATCCCGGGAAAAACCTTAGTTCTTCCACTCCTTTAAATTTGATCTGCTTTGCAAAGTCGGGAGGTAATGTAAAAACTTCCCTCGACCAACCGGCAGGAACAGGCAAATTATAGACAGGACTGTAGGTTTGAGGATTAAATATTTTCAATTTGAGTTTTACCCACTGAATACAATCGATTTCATCCGGCAATGACCAGGAGAATGGAGATCTCATTCCGTTACTTCGCATACCAGGTTGTTTCGAAGAAATAAATTCTGCATCATCGTTCCCTTCGAGTAATAGTCTTTTAACCATTTCAGACCCGTCAGGAATATAAGTATCATAATAACTATTCCGGCGATTTTTCAGCTCCCATTCTATGTCAGTGTCGTAATAAAACCTGAGGGCAACTTTCTTCAGGAATTGTTCTTTGCCAGGGCTTGGTCCTTCTTTGTAGAAGGGAGAAACCTGAATATATTTTTCAGGATGATCAGCATAACTGCCATATTCTTTTGTAAGTGCGTCTAAGATATATCTTGAATCAGCGACATTACCTGGAAAATAATTCTTTTTAATCTCTGCCTCACACCAATGTAGCAGTCCTGGCAGATCTACCGGACAATTAATTACAAAAACCGCTTTTGGCAAAAGAGGAAATTGTCCTGGATTTTCATAACACATTTCAGTATAACGCAGAGCAATATTCCCGGCATAACCTAAAGCGCCAATCGCAAATCTGGATGTATCCGCTGAATAACGACTAATAACATTCTTCAAAATAAAATTTATCCGGTTAACAGATGAAGTATCTGCGGAGAGTGCCAGGCCCATGGATGCGACAATTGTTAACAGGTTATTTCCGTAGGCAACATTCTGAAGTTTAGATTCAGAAAGAATAAATTCAGGCGCCATAAAACTTGTCAGTAAAACCTGCACTCCCTCAATATTTCCGGATAGAGGAGGAATGGCCAGGTAATAGTCATTTGTACTGTCATTGTTGTTAAAAATGATTTTTTCAGTATTCTGTGTCAATGCAAATTGTGGAACAGAAAGAAATGTTGTTAACAGAATACAAATACCGATTATGAATTTTGACATGGCAGGAAGTATTTATAGAAGGTTAACCCTAAATTGAGTGCCAGACAGATACCGAACTATAATTCAGATCATTGTACAAATCGGGACTAAAAAAACTGTACGTATTTATTACAGAAATGTACGATAGGATCGTCGCTCTTTACATTTCATTTTTTATGTGTTAGTCCTTAAGCTTTGAGCATTACGCCTTCAGCTTTATGCCTTCAGCTTTAGGCTTTAGGCTTTAAGCTTTAGGCTTACGAACACTGATGTATCAATTACGAACATTATTTTCCCGGGTGCTGATCCTAAATTTATGATTCCTAATGATTTAAGAATTCGGCATCGGTTTGGTAGTCATTCATAATATTTTATACCGTATTGCTTCAACTATTGGAATCCTTCGATTATGTTCAGAAATTATCTAAAAATCGCATGGCGGAATCTTAAAAAGAATAAAGCCTTTTCCTTCCTCAATATCAGCGGACTTGCCATAGGAATGGCAAGTGCCCTTCTCATTCTTCTCTGGGTACAAAACGAAATCAGTTATGACCAGTTTCATGAGAATAAGGACAGAATATTTGAAGCCTGGAATCGTGGTGAATTCAGCGGAAAACTGCAGTGCTGGAACAGTACTCCAAAAATTCTTGGCCCCACACTTAAGAAAGATTATCCGGAAGTTGAGGATATAACCAGAACCACAGGTGGCTGGTTTGTAACCATTGCGGGTGATAAAAAATTTTCGAGTGAATTCTTATTCGTTGATCCCAGTTTTTTGAAGATGTTCAGTTTCCCATTCAAAAAAGGGAATCCTCAAACAGCGTTGAACAACGTATATTCTATTGTCGTGACTGAAAAAATGGCGAAGAAGATGTTTGGAAATGAGGACCCCATGAATAAACAAATCAGGATAGACAGTAACAGCTTCACGGTTACTGGCATTCTGAAAGATCTTCCAACCAACACCAGTTTCACTTTTGAATACCTGCTTCCATGGGAACTCATAAAAAAATTGCACTTTGATGATGATCAGTGGGATAATAATTCTGTAAACACGTACGCACTCCTGAAACCTCAAACCAGTCTGACCGCTTTTAATGAAAAAATTAAAAACATCAGTAAAACACATTCCAAAGGAGTCGTTAAAGAACAAGTATTTCTTTACCCGCTAGCCAAATTGCATTTGTACTCCAGATTTGAAAATGGCGTAGCAAGTGGTGGGTTGATTGATACGGTAAGACTGTTTATCATCATCGCAGCTTTTATTCTGCTGATTGCCTGTATCAATTTTATGAACCTCAGTACGGCGAGGAGTGAAAAAAGAGCAAAGGAAGTAGGAATAAGAAAAGTATCCGGTGCTTACAAATCTGCTTTGGTAATACAATTTTTGGGAGAATCCATGTTTATAGCCGTGATATCAGGAGTTTTCGGATTGATACTCGCCCAGGTTTTTCTTCCCTCTTACAACCTTTTACTTGGAAAAAATTTAGCTCTGCCTTATCTGAATCCAGCATTCTGGTTATATGCTGTACTGTTCATATTTGTCACAGGCATGCTTGCCGGAAGTTATCCTGCGTTTTTCCTTTCTTCATTCAAACCGGTATCCGTACTAAAAGGAAAATTTAAAAACGCACAGGCTTTAATAACTCCGCGAAGAATTCTCGTGATTTTGCAATTCAGCTTTGCGATCATATTAGTTATCGGCACTCTTGCCGTTGCCCAACAAATCCGTTTTGCCCAGAAAAGAGATACAGGATATGATCGTAGCCAGCTGGTTTATCATTTTACGACCGGCACGCTTAATAAAAATTATAAACTGGTGAAAGAAGAATTACTTCAATCCGGTGTGGCCACCATGGTAAACAGAACGAGCTGGCCCCTCACTGAAGTCTGGAGTGATACCTGGGATATCATGTGGGATGGAAAATCGCCCAATGATAAAACAGATTTCGACCGGTTCAGCACAGATGAGAACCTGGTTAACACAGCAGGATTGACAATAATTAAGGGACGGGATATGGATCTGAATAAGTACCCGACAGATTCGACTGCTGCGTTGCTGAATGAAAGCGCCGTGAAAACAATGGCCTTTAAAAATCCGATCGGACAACTTATAAAAGATAACGGCATCACATACCACGTTATCGGCGTTATCAAGGATTTCATTTTGAGATCGCCGTTTCTCCCTGTATCCCCCATGGCCATCGAGGGTTGCGCTGCCAATACCGGATTAAACGTGATCAATGTAAAACTCACTGCCGGCAGCAATATCCAGACTGACATGCAGAAGATGGAACAGATTATCATAAAATATAATCCTGAATATCCTTTTGAATATCATTTCGTGGATGAACAATATGCGAAAAAATTTGAAGATACCAAACGAACAGGTACGCTGGCTGCACTTTTTGCCGGTCTGACCATTATTATTTCCTGTCTCGGATTATTCGGACTCGCGTCTTTTATGGCAGTCCAAAGAACAAAAGAAATCGGTGTGCGAAAAGTGCTGGGGGCATCTGTTTTAAATCTCTGGAAATTGTTGTCGAGGGATTTTATTGTGCTCGTGCTGATTTCACTTTGTGTGGCGATTCCGGTAGCTTATTATTTCATGCATGAATGGCTATTGCAATTTGAATATCGCACAACTTTATCTTTGTGGATATTTATTTCCGCCGGAATGGGTGCTGTTGCGATCACTTTGATCACTGTAAGTTATCAATGTATACGGGCAGCGTTGTCGAACCCGGTTGCCAGTCTTAGATCGGAATAGGAAGAAAGTATGGGAGTATGGGGGTATGGGAGTATGGGAGTTGATTTATAAATTATGAATTTTAAATTATGAGTTCATTTACTTACTCAGATACTCTTTACAACACTCCCATACTCCCATACCCCCATACCCCCATACTCCCATACCCCCATACCCCCATACCCCCATACTCCCATACTCAAAAGTTTTCTTCAAAATAAATAAAGAATGTTAAAAAATTACCTGACAACCGCCTGGCGCAATCTGACAAAACATAAACTGTACACTTCCATCAATATCGTTGGGCTTGCCATTGGAATGGCTGCCTGCGTGGTGATCACACTGTTTGTATTCTATGAAAGAAGTTTCGACAGGATGCACTCAAAAAATATTTACCGTCTCAATGAGGTGCAGAAATGGGAAGGTATGTTGTCGCCTCAAAAAGTAGCGCTGTCCATGTTTCCCATGGGACCTACTCTGAAAGAAGATTTTCCTGAAGTAAAAAACTATACCCGAGTTAACTGGCACGATGATTATCAAATGACTTTCGGTGAAAAAAGAATTTATTATAAACATGCCTATTTTGTTGACTCTACTTTCCTGAACATTTTCGACTTTCCTCTCTAAGAGGAGACCGCGCAACGGCCTTACTGAAACCAAACAGCGCCGTTCTTACAGAGTCAGGAGCAAAAAAATTATTTGGTGATGCTGATCCGATCGGAAAAACAATCAATCACTACGCGGGAGATACGTCAACATTTGTGGTGACCGGCATTTTGAAAGATATTCCCGATAATTCCCAGTTTCAATTCGAAGCCTTGTTTTCATTCAATACGATTTACAAACCTGACTGGTTGAAAAACTGGGGTGGCAACTGGCTCAATACCTATCTGGAACTGACTCCTGGCACAAGTGTGGCGGCAATGACGAAAAAATTTCCAGCGTACCTTAAGAAGCATATGAACGAAAGAGAGAATTGGAAAGGTTATGAATTGTTTCTGCTTCCTTTGAAAGATGTTCATTCAAATTCTGCAGATATCGGTTTGGACTATCTCAATTACCAGAAATTTGATAAGAACTACACCAATATCTTTATGATCATTGCCCTGATCGTATTGACAATCGCCTGTATCAATTTTATGAACCTTGCCACTGCCAGATCTGCAGAAAGAGCAAAGGAAGTGGGCATTCGTAAATCAATTGGTGCCCAGAGATTTCAGTTAGGTCTTCAGTTTATCGGGGAAACCATCATGCTTTCATTGATTGCACTGGTGCTGGCAACCGTGTTCGTATTTTTGGTTCTTCCTTATATCGAAAACTTAAGTCAGAGAAATCTTCAGCCGATATTACTTCAACATCCGGGTATCATCATATCCATTGTAGTCGGATCAGTTATTGTTGGAATTATATCCGGAATTTACCCGGCAATTTATCTCTCTTCTTTCCAACCGTCTAAAGTGTTAAAGGGAGGCGGACTCTCTGCAGGTAAAAAAGCAGTTTTCAGAAACGTGCTCGTGGTTGGTCAGTTTGTAAGTGCGATTTTTTTAATCATTTCTACCATCTTTGTTTTCCGTCAGCTGAATTATATGCAGTCCAAGGATCCGGGATTTGTCCGCGATAATATGATCACCGTCACGCTGGATGATATCACATACACGAAATATGATTTACTGAAAACGGAACTTGCAGCAAGCCCTTTTGTATCGGGCGTTACTGCCTGCCGTGATCAGCTGGGCGGACATCTGGATCAGACCGGCGTGGAATTTAAAGGTGACGGGGCAAAACAACAAATCTCCAGTACCATCCTGATGGTTGATCCCGATTATATGAATGTTTATAAAATGAAACTCGCTTATGGAAGGGATTTTTCGCACGACAAAAACGCGAATGGTAAGGAGTTTATTTTAAATGAAAAGCTGGCGCATGAAATATTGAAAGATAAACCCAATGCGGACATATCCACATTGATTGGCAAACAATTTGGCTTTGATTCCACGGGCAGAATTGTAGGAATCGCCAAAGACTTTAATTTCAATTCACTCCATTATAAAATTGAAACCATATTTCTTTACAATCAGAAGGAATGGGGATTCGGGACACTCTCCGTAAAAGTGAATGGGGATAAAGCCAGTCAGGCGATTGCGCTGGTTCAAAAACTATGGCAGCAGAATTTCCCCGGACATCCACTGCAGTATGAGTTGCTCGACGATCATTTTAAAGAAGTATATCGTACCGATGCACAAATCACGCAGATGGTTGGGATACTGGCATTCCTGGCGATATTGATTTCCTGTCTCGGATTGTTCGGACTCGCTTCTTATTCTGCTGAAAGAAGGATTAAGGAAATCGGCGTACGCAAAGTGCTGGGGGCTTCCATGACAAGCATTGTTACTCTTCTTTCCAAACACTTTATCAAACTTGTGGTGATCGCAAATGCGATTGCATGGCCACTTGCATACTTCTCTGTAAACAAATGGATGGAGGATTACGCCTATAGATTGAATATGAGCTGGTGGGTATTTGTTTTGGCAGGAGTAACCGCTCTGGCGATTGCATTGATTACGGTGAGTTTCCTGGCGATGAAAGCCGCGGCGGCGAATCCGGTGGAGAGCCTGAGAACAGAATAGCGAACCAAGTGTGAGAGTGTGAGGGTGTGAGGGTGTGAGGGTGAAAAACAGCTTCTTAATTTATGTTTGGCAGTCCAACTAAATAATTTCAATCAGAGTTAAAAATGAAAATCGCCATTCTCACACCCTCACACTCTCACACTCTCACACTATGATCGCTCTTTTCTTCAAAACCGCTTTCAGAAATCTGACTAAGCGCAAGGGATATGCCGCGCTGAATATATTCGGCCTTGCCCTGGGCATGACGAGCTGCTTGCTGATTTTTAAATACGTTGCTTTCGAGAGAAGTTATGATAGCTTTCAGCCAAAGAGCAGTCAGATTTACAGAGTACAACTCGACGATTACCAGAATGGAAAAATCGCTGTTCTTGATGCGTCCAACTACGCAGCACTCGCGCCCGCGTCTAAAAAAGGATTTTCCTGAAATAGAAGAAGCTACCCGTTTTTTCAAAACGCATATGCTGCTCTCTAATGATAAGGACAATATTCGTTTCAGTGAGGACAAAATCTTTTATGCTGAACCCGCTTTTCTGGATATGTTCGGTGTTCAATTAATGGACGGAGATGCAAAGACTGCTTTGGAAGGACCGGAAAAAATTGTTATCTCTGAAGATCTGGCGAGGAAATATTTTAACAGCACGAACGTGCTTGGAAAAATTCTGAACTGGAAGGGAAATGGCTATACTTCACCCCTGCTCGTAACGGGTGTATATAGAAACTATCCCGGCAATTCTCATATCAAATTCTCTGCACTGGTTTCTTATAAAAGTTTTGCAAACAGAACAAGAAATGCAACCGGATCGGAAAGTGGTGCTGAGGATAGCTGGTTCTGGACGGATTTCTATACTTATATCAGACTAAAACCCGGCGCTGATCCACATAAACTGCAGGCTGCGCTGCCTGCTTTTGCAGAAAGACACGTGAATAATCTTTCTGAAAATCTGGCCAATCACGATCATTCAGTTTTCCAGATGATTCCTTTGCAGGATATTCATTTGTATTCTCATTATACAGAAGAAGCCGAACCAAGCGGCGACGGTAAATCAGTTGCTTTTTTATACCTGATCGGTTTTATCATACTCGGCATTGCCTGGGTAAATTATATCAACATGGCCACGGCACGTTCGCTGGAAAGAGCGCGTGAAGTTGGAGTAAGAAAACTATTGGGGGCCGTTCGCAGAAATCTTGTCGTTCAGTTTATGGTGGAAGGTTTTATGATCAATCTGCTGGCCCTCCTTTTTGCAGTAATTATTTCTTTTATACTGATGAAGCCCTTTGGCGTTTTGACAGGAAAGCCATTGGGCAATCTGTTTGAAATGCCGCCTTCCTATATTCTTGCGTTTGGTGGTTTGTTTCTCGCCGGCAGTTTTATATCAGGAATTTATCCGGCATTTGTATTGTCGGGATTTAATCCGGTTACAGTATTAAAGGGTCTCTTTAAGAATTCTGGTAAAGGTCAGTGGTTGAGAAAGGGATTAATCGTCGGACAATTCGCTACTTCTATATTATTGATTTCAGGAACGATCATCATCTACCGTCAGTTGCAATTCATGCGAAAACAAAATCTGGGAGTTAATATCGATCAGACCATTGTATTACACGGACCATTATCTGCATCAGATTCTGTGGGTGATGTTTTATACCAAAGTTTTAAAAATGACGTACTTGCTATTCCGGGCATAACAAATCTGACAAGTTCTTCTACTGTGATGGGACAGGAGGTTTTATGGGCCACAAACTGGAAAGCCCTGACTGGAAAAAACCTGGGCGCGGCCAATATATTTCAAGTAGCGGTTGACTACGATTTTATTCCTGGATATGAAATGAAGTTATTGGCAGGGAGGAATTTTTCAAAAGACTTCCCCGCAGACAAAAAGGGGATCGTATTAAATGCCAACGCGTCAAAATTACTGGGATATAAAAATCCAGCAGAAGCGCTGCATCAGACGATTATTTCCATGAACGACGATACCATGCAGGTTGTGGGCGTGGTGGCAGACTTTCATCAGGAAGGACTGCAGAAAGAAATCACTCCCTTGATTCTGATGTTGAGTCCGAGGGCAAGAAACAATTATAGTATAAAAATAGATCCGCAACAGGCGTCCACGACGATTGCTTCACTAAAGAAAATCTGGGATCGTTATTACCCGTCGGATCCTTTTGGATATTTTTTCCTGGATGAGTTCTTCGCAAAACAATATGATGAGAACAAAAGATTCGGAGATGTATTTGGTTTGTTCTCCATGCTTGCAATTGTGATTGCCTGTCTCGGGTTACTTGCGCTCTCTGCCTATAACGTATTACAAAGAACCAAAGAAATCGGAATCAGAAAAGTACTCGGCGCTTCAGTTCGCGACCTCGTAACCATTCTCTCAAAAGATTTTATGATCCTGGTAACGATAGCCTTTGTACTTGCGATTCCGTTTTCTGTCTGGATTATGAACCACTGGCTTCAATCCTTTGCATACAGAGTTAATATCAGCTGGTGGATTTATGCCATTGCAGGTATTATTTCTTTTAGCATAGCACTCTTGACGATAGGGTTTCAGGCGGTGAAAGCAGCGCTGGCGAATCCGGTGATCAGTCTGAGATCAGAATGGAGTATGGGGACGGAGTATGGGGGTATGGGAGTATGGGAGTATGGGGGTATGGGAATGGAAAACAGACAGATTTTCTTATGAGAAATAAAATATTAATTATAAGAGTTGAAAGTGATAATCACACTCCCACACTCCCATACTCCCATACTCCCATACTTTCTTAGGGCCGATCAGCAAGCCTGCTCTTCCTTCTTCCATAAAGCATATAAATCGAAAGTCCCACTCCCATCCAGATGAAAAATACCATCCAGCTTTTGGCGGGGATTTCAATCATGAGGTATAAACAGAACAATACACCGAGTACGGGTATGATGGAATAGTTTCGAATGAATGTGAGAACTGAGATTACAAATGCAGCGACCAGGAATAAGAGAAACAGAATTTCCTGGTAGGATTCTCCACTGAAGTTCGCACATGCGGCTCCAATGCGATGCCTGGAGAAAAACAGGAAAATTGCAAAGAAAATAAAAATCAGGAATTTCCCATTCAGATAAGGAATACTGAATTTACCAGGAACCTTGATAAGTTTGGGCAGATATAAGACACCACCACATACCAGCACGAAGGCAAAGAGGGTACCGATGCTCGTTAGATCGGTCATCAGTTTATCATCTACAACGAGAACTGTTAAACCAACGAACAGGCCGGATATGATGGTTGCAAAACCCGGTGTTTTAAATTTCGGACTGATTTTACCGAATGCAGGTGGCAGTAAACCATCGCGACTCATGCTCATCCATATTCTCGGCTGTCCGATCTGAAAAACGAGCAATACAGATGTTGATGCAACAACTGCGCTTATCGAAATAATAAATCCTATTTTATGCATATTCAATTTATCGAAAACATAAGCCAGCGGATCAGCAACATTTTCAAATTCCTTATAGTTCACGAGTCCCGTAATCACGAGTGCCGTGATTACATATATTAAAGTGCAAATAAGAAGCGAGTTGATCATACCTTTCGGAAGATCCTTTTGAGGATTCCTGCATTCTTCTGCTGTGGTGGAGATGGCATCGAAACCTATATAAGCAAAAAACACCGACGACACACTCTGCATTACTCCTCCCATGCCTTCAGGAAGAAATGGTTTCCAGTTGCCCGTGGTTCCTGTAGAAAAGATCAGCCAGAAACCAAGAACCGCTATAAAAACCAGCACAACGAGTTTTAGACCCACCATGAAATTTGCGCTCTTGCGACTTTCATTAATTCCGATATAAGCCAGCGTAGTAATTAGTCCTACGATTATAAATGCAGGAAGATTGATGATAAATTTGATACCCGCGATTTCAGGCGCGTTGGTGTAAATAAGATTTTCAAGAGGTTTATGCGCTTCCACTGCACTCGCATATGTCATCTTTGCTGTCTGGTAACCGATCGACAGCCAGTCGGGCAGATGAATGCCCATATTTCTGAGTATATTATTAAAATAAGCACTCCAGGAAATAGCAACAACCACATTACCGATCGCGTATTCAAGAATCAGCGCCCAGCCGATGATCCAGGCGATCACTTCACCGAAACTCACATATGAATAAGTATAAGCACTACCCGCAACAGGAACACGGGAAGCAAATTCTGCATAACAAAGAGCAGTGAATCCGCAGGTGATGGCCGTAATCAGAAAAAGAAAAATTACTCCGGGTCCTCCGTGAAAAGCAGCTGTGCCGATCGTGGAAAATATGCCGGCACCAATCACGGCTGCAATACCCATGAACGTGAGATCACGAACACCGAGTACCTTTTTCATTTTATGTTCATGTGCATCTCCCAAACCCGCTTCTGCATCTCTGATTATTTTCTCTAGCGATTTTCTCCGGAAAATGGATGAAGCCATATTTAACTAGTGTGAGAGTGTGAGGGTGTGAGAGTGTGAAAGTGTAATATAAGTATTTAGTAACTGTTCACTGCATTCAGCCTTATGCCTTCAGCTTTAGGCGTTTAGCTTTAGGCTTTCGGCTTTGGGCTTTAAGCTTACAACGTATTTTTTCATTAAATCGTGATACGACTTACTCAAAGGTACGAGTGGCAGACGAAGTTCATTTTCAATGATACCCAGTTCAGCCATCGCGGCCTTCACGCCTGCAGGATTATTTTCAACGAATAATAATTCATACCCTTCAATCAATCCGTCGTTTATTTTCTTGGCTTTTTTCAGATCTCCATTTAATGCTGCACGCACCATATTGGAAAAAGCCTGAGGAAAACTATTTGCCGCCACGCTGATCACTCCATCCATACCGATGGCGATCTGAGGAAATGCTAGCGCGTCGTCGCCACTCACAACCAGAAAATCTGAAGGACGATCACGCAGGATCAATGCACACTGCGCCATATCTCCCCCTGCTTCTTTGATGCCGGCAATATTTGGAAGTTCGGCGAGACGAAGAACGGTTGGCACATTAATATTACGTGCAGTTCTTGCAGGTACATTATACAGGAGCACAGGTTTTGGTGAAGCTTCAGCAATTGCTTTGTAATGCTGATAAAGTCCTTCCTGAGAAGGTTTGCTGTAATAAGGACTCGCACTCAGAATCGCCACCGCGTGATCTGTTGGCAGTTTTTCAATTTCACGAATTACTTCTTTTGTATCGCTCCCACCCGCTCCGATTACAACAGGAACACGATTGTTTACTAATTCGATGGTAAGACGCGCGATGCGAACTTTCTCATCTCTTGATAGAGTGGGTGTTTCACCGGTGGTTCCCAATGTAACCACATATTCAACGCCACCTTCGAGAACGTGTTCAATTACTTTTGCAAGTGCGGATTCATCGATTGCTTTGGAAGAAGTGAATGGTGTAACGAGTGCAACACCGGTACCGGACAATACAGGAATCAGATTACTCATGGTTGGCAGGGATTATATCAATGACTTCAGAAACATGATCACCGTTGAGATGAATTTTTGGTTGTTCTGGCAATTCATCCCAGAAACCCATTTTTGAAAATTTCTCAATGCGATTATTGACACGCTGATCGGGAGAAATATTTTTAAGTTCACGAATGGTCTCGACAAGTTTGGGTTTTAATAATGCCGCTGCTTCATTGTAATCCCAATGAGCACCACCGATGGGTTCGGGTACTATACCGTCGATCAAACCAAATCCCAGCATATTATCGGGAGTAAGGCGAAGTTCTTCTGCTGCTTTTTCTTTCTGATCCCAGCTTCTCCATAAAATAGAACTGCAGTTTTCAGGAGAGATCACTGTGTACCAGGAATTTTCAAGCATGAAAATCTTGTCCCCCACCCCAATGCCCAATGCACCACCGGAAGCTCCTTCTCCGATTATCACACATATAACGGGCACCTTTAACCGAATCATCTCATAAATATTACGCGCGATGGCTTCTCCCTGTCCGCGCTCCTCTGCCTCCATACCAGGAAAAGCACCTGGTGTATCTATCAATGTAATGACTGGTTTATTAAATTTCTCAGCAAGTCGCATCAACCGCAAAGCCTTACGATAACCTTCGGGATTGGCCATTCCGAAATTGCGCATCTGTCGCATTTTGGTATTGGTACCCTTCTGCTGACCGATGAACATGACGGTCTCACCTTCGAGCTGGGCGAATCCACCCACCATGGCTTTATCGTCCCTTACGTTACGGTCGCCGAATAGTTCGATGAAATTCTCCGACAGCTTCTCGATATACTTCATGGTATAGGGGCGGTCGGGATGGCGGCTGAGCTGGACTTTCTGCCAGGGCGTTAAATTGGTGGTTATATGTCTGCGGCGCTCGGTAACCTGGTCGTATAATTTATTTATGGAGTCAGAAAGGTCAACTTTGGTCTTTTCCGCCGTTTGCCTGAGTTTTTCTATCTCGTCGAAGAGCTCTTTGATCGGTTTCTCAAAATCCAGGAACTGCCTGTTTTTATCCAGTGGCATAGGCTAATTAATTGGTGTAAATTTAAGCTAAGCGTAAAATATAGGAAAGTTTAATTCCGGGGCGGGTAAGCAGGCTTTTTGACTCAGTTTTGTGCTCCGGGAAAAGCGGAAGAACGAATCCACAACTTCAGTTTTTTACATTCCCGAAGACGGCCCTGGTAAATCAATTCCGGATACTTTGTCTTGGGTATAGGGGTTGGCTTTTGAGGCTTTTTTTGTTCATTATCTATTATGGAAATCCGATCATCCGAGACAGAGATCGTTGGTTCAGATAATAGCATTGTCTCCTTTTCCAAAAAATTCAAAATAGTATGTTGAAGGCTTCTGCGCCTGCGTCTTAACCTGCTTTTACCAGTAGAATGGATAGGGAAATGCCGGGTAAAATCCGCGAGGCCTGAACTGTTGTTATGATTTTTTTGTCTTGTCCCTTCAAGATACACGCGATCCTTTGCAGGATTTTGAAGAAGTGGATCTATATAGATCAGTTTCAGCGTTTCAGTAATTGTTGCTGAGTCCTTCCCTGCCTTGAGCATCTTCAATGCTTCACCGGTTAACAGGCGATAGAGGCTATATTGTTTTATTTCCGGAGGAACCATATTGTATAGGGACGCAGCGATCGGTGATGCCTCTTTCATCCGGTTTCCGCTTTCGCGGAAGCCTTTGAATGCAGCGTCCTTCTTCACGCGTTCACCGGTAAGCGAAGTACACCTGCGCACGATATTCCTTCCCGAATAGTTGGAATAATAATAGTACAGGTTCAGTTTCCTGTCTATCCCGGTAATTACATTATCAGCGAGTCTTTTCATACAATCGAGAGCAACGAAAAAAATAAATGGAAATTATGCGTGGATGAAAAAATACTTATCTGTTCGTGAAGTATGCTAAATGTCCTGCTGATTAGCGAATGTATCCTATCTGTTCACCGGTTAAAATAAAGAGATAAAGCGCAGTTTTGACAAAATCTCTTACATCTATTCACAAAAAATGATAGATTACCTCGACCAAGTGTAGGACACTGCCGATATATTCACAAGCATATAACCGTTC
This sequence comes from uncultured Bacteroidota bacterium, assembly GCA_963757315.1. Taxonomy (GTDB): domain Bacteria; phylum Bacteroidota; class Bacteroidia; order Chitinophagales; family Chitinophagaceae; genus Puia. The sequence goes on from CAVWRD010000011.1 coordinate 689,583, forward strand.
CCGATGACAAATCCTGCCGGCTCAAACCTATACCCACCATAGATAGCTCCCTGATTGGACCAGTTATCGCTAGCGGGGTTATATTGCCAGAGATGGCTGCCATCTGTCATCAGCCCGTAATCAATGCCGCCGATCGTCGCAGTCGCCGGTGCCCACGACACGGATGCGGGACAATTTTGTTTCTTGGTCCAGCTGTCTGCCGTCGGATCATATTTCCAGACCGTATTGAAACTGGTATTATTATTTGACCACCCTAATAGGACATATCCTTTTCCGTCTATAGAAAAACCTCCGGCGCCATCCCTCGATTCGCCGGCAAAGTTATTCTTTTCCATCCAGCTATCGGATGCCGGATCATACTGCCACCAGTCTTTCAAGTGGGAAGGATTACCGGTTACGTCAAAGCCAAGACCGAGATACCCTTTGCCGTTGATGGCCATGGCAGTTCCCCAAATTCGGTCTATACCCGGAAAGGCATGTTTAAGCGTCCACTGATTCGAAGGTTGATTATATTGCCAGACTGAATTGTCCTGGATCACATAGGCATTGTCACCGATCACAAATACCTGCTCTCCTACAAGAAATCCGTAGTTTCCCGGGTACGGCGCTTGCTTGCTCCAGGCATGTGTGGTAAGATCGTACATCCACAAGTCGGGAACATGGTCGTATTCCCCACTTTCCGTGTTCAACATCCCGCCAAGTACGAATCCTTTGTTGTTGATCGAAAATCCTACGGAATACACTTCACCTGCTGGCGGATCACCAGGATAAGCCGTATAGGGGATACGTGCGACACTATCCCAAAAAGTGATCACGGGTGGGAGTCCAACAGTTAGATCTGTTTTCATTAAACCACCGGAGGACGTCGACTGCTGTAAGCCATCTTTCTGACAAGAACAGAGCCCTATCGCTATTAGCGTTGCTATAACAAGCCAGCGGGAAAAAAATGCAGTGATTTTCATATTAGTGTTTTTTGAAGACTCCAAATTTCGACACATCACGAACACAAGACAATACCCTAACTGGGGTACGTTGTAAACGTCAATATTCAATAAGTGATATTAAAGATGACAACTACGCCTACAAGTTGACGGATTCGAAATCAGGAAATATATTCAACACAGCGTATATAAAATGTTTGGAGAAGGCAACATGGTTGGAATGAAATGCGTCACCGCTGTACTATATATGTAAAACTAAAACAGAGGCTGAAGTAATCGTAATCGATATGAAGATAATAGCAATTTTATTTTCCGTTTGATTTTCAGAATAGCTAAATAATCAGTTTTGGGGGAAATCGATTACTTTAAGATTATAGCAACTTGTTTTCGTGCTTTGTAGGAATATATAGAGCTTGTCATTTAGCGGTATCCCTTGGTCATGATAATAAATGAGGGAGCATAAACGCGCAACCTGATCGTCGCTGCCCAAACTTGGAAAGGATAGCATTTATTTACTTGTCGTTTTTGCATCATTTAGGAATTACCCCCATTTATAATATTCAGTTCTTTTTAAAATAAAAATCCAAGGGTGCCCTTTTTCAGTTTCCCATTCACCCGCAAATCTATCATCTTCAGATCTTAATATTTTTAAATTGTATTTATCAAAGGTTATTTTGTTAGTTGAATAGAAAAAATAAATACTACTACCGCTTTTGAAATATCGATGTGTTTTTAAAATGGTTGTATCTTTTGATTGGTATATAACATACGATAGAATCAAATGAGTATATGGGTTAGCGCTATCGGTAATGATTAATAAAGTATCATTTTTAAAATCCCATTTTTGTATCGTTGGGGAAATCGCTGTATCCGTTGAAAATGTCCATTTGCCAATTAAATCAGCGGGTTTCAAAAATTGACAAAACGCATTCTCTGATAAAATCAGAATGACGAAAAGAATAAAACATTTCAACATTTTCATATTTATATTCCGGTTGAATTATCCCCCGACAATTAATTTACTTTTTTTATAAATTCTGAAAGGAAAACCTGATAGAATTATTCCAACAGAATAAATACAAATAAAATTGAAATCAATTGGACTTGTATCAATATACTTGTTGGTAAAAAATATTCCAATGATGCATAAAATATCCAATATGATTTTTATAAGAAATTCTTTTAGATCTCTATTAGATAGTAGGTAAAAAGCCAGGAAATAAAAACTTAATACGGGTAAAAAAGAAAATACAACTACATAAGTGATGAATACGGTTATCCAGGGAAAATTATAACCTGACTCACCTTGGCTAATAATTATTGTGTAAATAAAAAATAATGCCGGTCCGACAATGAATATAGCTGTCAACCAAACCTGGAAAGGATACCAAATATTTGGAATACGTTTCTTCATTTTATTAAGAATTATCCCCGAACTAATTATTATTTTCTTGTTAATGGAATTGCCTTTTTTTCTTCCTTTGATAAATTAGCGTCTATCCAGGAATTATTCATAAAAATTGATTCTTTGATTGGAATCAGAGAAAATTCATTATCCGATATTTTTAAAATTTGAAAAGTAACATATGCGATACTGTCAGGACCTGCAGGCCTGGGTTTAAAATAATACTTGTGTTTGATAGAATCTATGGTATATGTAAATAATTCGGTCTTAGAATGAAAGTCAGTTTGAAAAAAAGTGCTGTCATTCGTTATCGTAAAAGTAGGAGCAGTTTTGCCTGATCCCAAAACCCAAATGCCATATAGATCTTTGGGAATTATTGATTGAGAATATAAATTGTTTGATAATAAGCAAGCAAACAAAAAACTAAATGATATTAGATATTTCAATGGCTACATTTTTTTATTGACTCTTTCCATGCTTTTTTGAAGTCTGTCCTGGGTAATCCTTCCATATATAGCTGTAGTTTTTAAACTCGAATGCCCCAGTAACTTACTAACGTCTTCCATAGGCATCCCATTGTTCAGGCAAATAGTTGTCGCAAATGTGTGCCGGGCCATATGGTGGGTAAGGGTTTTCTTTAGATCGGCCAGGTCACTAATGGTTTTCAGATAGGCATTCACCTTCTGATTGCTGATTTTTGGCAGGAGTTTGTGCAGGATTTTCCTTTCCGGCTCGTCTTTATACTTATCCAGGATCCTTTTAGCAACAGGCAACAATGGGATATCGATTGCCCGGCCTGTTTTTTCCTGCGCGAACCTTAGGAAAGCTTTTTTATTATAACTGGTCAGGTTATCCGTTTTGAGATTTTGAGCATCCTGGAAACGTAGTCCCGTATAACAGGAGAAAACAAAAATGTCCTTGACCTTGACGGTCGTACTGGTACGTGTGTTTTGGTATCAGCTGCATTCCATTCTCTTTTTGTGCAGGTATACCCGGTATGATACTCTGCTTTTTTACGGGCATAGGTTATCCGCATATAGATGGGGAAGACACCTTCCTTTTTGGAGCCTTCAAACAGGTAAAACTTAATACTGGCCTGGCCTGCCATTTACTGAAACATTTTGGAGTCACTGAAACCTTACTGAAACAAAGTACGAAAAATCGCGAAGAATAGCGAATCCTAAAAAAGAGAAAACCCTTTAGAATCAAGGGTTCTAAAGGGTTTTGAAGATTTAAAAAGGAACCTGGCGGACCGGACGGGACTCGAACCCGCGACCTCTGCCGTGACAGGGCAGCATTCTAACCAACTGAACTACCGATCCTCTTATTCCCCTGAATTTTTTATCCGGGGGACGGCAAAGATAATAGTTTTATACTCATTTTATCAAAAATTTCCCCCTTTAACTTTTGTCGGAAGAGGCTACAAATCAAACTAATAGGAAAGCACACTATATAGATGAGTTGAACGTAGAAAAGAAAACTGTTTCTGCTATGTTTCAGTAAATAACTTTCACTAAATAGATATATTGATTTTACTGCATTAAATAAAAGGGCTCGGGTCCGTCCAAGTTCGATTAGAATTGTTTGAGGCCAATTTTTACAGATAATCGGTTTTCAGTGTTCCTGAATCAACCCTCAATATTTCATTCAATTGACCGACGAAGGTAGATATGATGAGTCAGATTTATTGTAGCACTTCAACAGAATAGGGCTGCGATATTTTATTCAATAAAAGTTACTTCTCCAGTCTTCATATTGTAGTATGCACCTACAATCTTAATTTCTCCTTTATCAATCATTTCCTTGAGAATTGGGCTTTTGGTTTTTATAACTTCAATAGAATTCAGAACATTGTTCTTACCTACCACATCAGTAAACTCAGCATTTTTAGAAGTTTTATCACCGGCAAAATTTTGCGACTTCAATACAGCCGGTTTAATTTTATTAAGCAGTGAAGTGATGTTACCCAGCTTTACATTATCTATCGCGGCTTTTACTGCTCCGCAACTGCTGTGGCCCAATACCACGATCAATTTCGCACCGGATACTTTGCAGCCAAATTCCATACTGCCTAAAATATCATCATTGACAATGTTACCGGCAACACGTGCAACAAAAATATCACCAATGCCTTTGTCGAAAACATCTTCAACAGGTATCCGGCTGTCCAGACAGGAAAGTATAACTGCTTTAGGAAACTGACCAAAAGAGGCATTCCTCACCAGGCTCGAATGATCCCTGGCAGTAACATTATTATTTACAAATCGCGTGTTTCCGTCTTTCAACCCAGTTAATACGTTATCAGGCGTAAGTGCTTTTTGTTGCTCTGCTGTAATGACAGTTTCCTTTACCGGTATGGGCGCCTGGTTCTTTGTAACCGTAGTGTCAGCAACTTCTTTTGGCTTTTCCAGCGGACTATTGTTACAGGAAAATAATATGAATAGAATAACAAGCGAATAAAAAACGCCTGGGATGTTCTTCAGCTTTTTCATTTTTTTAAAATTTGGATTAAGTACTGATTTGTTTATTAACTCATAAACCAAGGAATAATCAGGCACAATTGTAACGGAAAATCAGTCAATCACTTGTTAGAGGAATCAGGGTAAAAATTTAGGATAAAGTCAACTCAGATTCATTAAATCTTCAATGGGGTCGGTCGGATAAATTAACTCTTCAATCAGCGCGACCTAAAACACTAAAATTGTGGCTCAATGGAAATAGCTACATTTTCGAGTCCACGGGAGAGTATTTGATGACATAAATGTAAGTTTTTATAATAAATATCTAACTTGTAATACGGGCCGATTCGTTAATTTTTAATTTAATAACAGCCCCGATGCGATCACTTCACTTTAGGCATTTAGCTATAACTGCTTTAGTTACTTTAAGCTTAAAAACCTCGTCTGGGCAGAAATCAAATTTTGGTAACTGGTTTGTTTACTTTGGAAATCAGGCCATTAATAATAAATGGAATTGGTATAATGAGGTACAGGTTCGTAACTACAATTTTATCGGTGATCTGGAACAGCTTGTTTTGCGCACCGGCATCGGTTACAATTTAACGGAGAATAATAATAATGTGTTGCTGGGATTTGCATACGTCTATGCAGAACCCTATGTTCCCAATACCGACCGGAAATCATCGAACAATACATACACGATTTATCAGCAGTTTATAACACGACAGAACTTTGGCAGGGTTTTCATACTCCACAGGTACCGAATCGAAGAAAGATTTCTTCCGGATAATTTCAGGATGAGATACAGGTATTTCTTATCTCTGAATATTCCTATCACCGACAAACTGATGTCTCCAAAAACATTGTATGCTTCAGCTTACAATGAAATATTTCTGAATGGCAATACACCTGTCTTTAACCAGGATCGTGTGTATGGTGCGCTGGGATGGGTCATTAATAAAAACCTAAGGACAGAACTGGGCGTTATGACTCAGATTTTTGAAAACCGTAACAGGAATCAGTTGCAAATTGTATTTTTCAATAATATTCCTTTTAAGAAAAGCGAACCTTAAATCAACTCTTCATTTCCTACAAAAAAGAGTATCAATTTATCCGAGTTTGAAAAACCATAAGAATGTCTTTAAAAAATTGTCAACACACAAAGTATTTTCGAATTATAACAACGGAATACATATTTATCTTGGGGAAATAAATTACTAAAAAATGAACTGGATCCTATTATTCATCGCAGGAATATTTGAAACTGCCTTTGCTTTTTGTTTGGGTAAAGCAAAAACAGCTGTTGGAAGTGATCTCTACCTTTGGTATATAGGATTTTTAATTACACTGATAATTAGTATGGTATTACTTATTAAAGCGACCCAGACATTACCCATCGGAACTGCTTATGCAGTCTGGACAGGAATTGGTGCTGTAGGAACTGTACTGTTGGGCATTTGGGTCTTTAAAGACCCGGTAAATTTTTGGAGAATATTTTTTATCGTAACATTGATCGGTTCAATAATCGGATTAAAGTCGGTCTCAAATTAACAAATCTATTTAAAAAAACCCGTCCGTCTTAGCAGATCAAAATCTGATTTAATCATTATGTTTATTGTTGCAGCCTGATTCTAAAGGGTTTTCTTTCCATTCGAAAGTATGTCGAACGCGTTGGTTTACTGCATGGCGACATCCAGCGCCATGATGCAAAAAATAATAAAGCAGATATGTCCGGAAAAAGCTTCTGGAATTGTCTATTTAAAAATAAAAAAATATGAAAATGACTACTGTCTTTGGTAGAATTCTTATGGTATGGACTATCCTATCTTACCAGGAGGGATTTGCCCAAGGCCCCTCCGGTCCGGCGGCGGCGTTGCAAAATACGCCAAACGGAAAAATCATCTACGCCTGGTATACCGCCTGGTCGAAAAACGATTGGAATTCTCTGGAGCAAGTTCTGGCAACCGGGTTTACTTTTTCCAGCCCGCTTGATGATCATATTAATGTGAAGGTCGTAAAGGAAAGGTGCTGGCCAAATGCCTCTAATATCGAACGATTCGAAATAGAGAAGTTCGCTGTAAATGGAGATGAAACCTTTGTCATCTCTAAGGGCTGGAATAAAGCCGGTAAATTACTTCGGAACACCGATTATTTCAGGATAAAAGACGGGAAAATTCAGGCGTACGAGTGTTTTTTCGGGCCGGGGGTCAATTTTCCAAATTCGGGGAAATAGAATCAGAAGCTAACATTGACACAATAAATATCACCAAAGAATTCATTCGAAGAATGGGTAACGATAAAATAAATGTATCAATACTGATTCAGCGGAATTTAAAAAATGGAATTAAGTGATTGTTATAATGGAATATAAATACTCCTGACAAGTCCTATAGGCACATTCCGGACGGAAGATTCTATAGTCTCAGCAGTGGACTCTTTTACTTACGTACCAGGATTTGGAAGTTTTACTCCTAATACTATCCCAGGAAGTGGTGCTCAAGTAATTACATTTCAAGAGCTATCTGACAAATATGAGTTTTCAATAGGAATTATTGCTAAAAAAAAGGAATTTACTCAATGGCAATAATCGATATTTTTCAAGCAGAAAAAAAATGCTTGAATATTTCTGTTGGAATTACATTAAATAAAAATATTGACCAATATTACTATTTAGTTCAAAATATATGTTGTGATGGCAGACCGATAGAGCCGTTAGATGCAACTCATGCCTATTTTTTTAAAGTGTATTAAAATTTTCATCAACCTATCCAAAGACTGCAGCCATTTATGAACATAAATTCGAAGTTCAGCGCCTGGTAAAATAGCCCATACGCGTTAAGGATTGAGGCATAAATCGTGGGAGAAGGATTTTCTAAAAGGAACGCCCCACCAAAAAGAGAATAAAATAAGGTGACATTCGCCACCTTATTTTTACTCAATTCAATCTTTAAGAAACGGGCTACATATTAGTCGAAACTTTTTATGTCTTCGTTTTTTGTTCTGGCGCCACTTTATCGGCCAGGTTCAATTGCTTTGCAATTTCATGAGCTTTTTCCTGCTGCCATCGTTGGCAGAATCCAGTTGCAAACTTTTCTGGTAGTTTTCTTTTGCCAGATTCAGTTGATTATTTTTTACGTAATAATCCCCCATGCTGTCATACACATCGCCTATATTGCCGTATAAGATGATGTTGATTTTGAAGGCCGCTTCCGCTTTCCCCATTTCGCCCGCAGCCATTTTCACATACCCATAGGTGTTTAGCTCGCGCGGCGCTTTTACTAAATGGCCTAAGAGCAATTCGCGAATTCATTCAATTGCATTTCTGAATAAGGCGAAGGGTTCTTTTTAAACAATTCAATTATCATAGATACGGCCGGATAGCTCGGCGTATATATATCCCCACTGACAATGGCCAGTAAATCTTTTTCCAGGGAAACAACTGGTTCTTCAACAATTCTTCCTATTTCCTTTTGATGGTGATACACGATGAAGTCCGGCACACGATGAATTTCAAGGCCCCACTCTTCGTGGTCAGGACTTTGCTTATAAAGGGTATCTATATTGCCCAGCATCACCAGCTTAACCTGAGAGGGCTTTACTTCGCAATAATCTAAGATCCGGAACATGCGAGGCACTTCCCTTCTGCTGTCGCCGCACCAGGTGCCCATGAATATCTCAAGTTTTTTATGCGCCAGTTTCACCTTTAATACATCACATGTATTGCTGTCCAGTTGGTATTCCGAATAATTTTTAAGGAACCAGATTGCAAACGGCGTCTCCTGCAGGCTTTGCCTGTTACATTCGCCCAGTATCATTTTGTTTCCCCTGCTATCGGTGATGGCATGTGTCGGTGATTTTGAAGCGGTCAATTTGGGATGGCAGGAAATTATTGTGACGAAGGTTATAGCCATCATCATGAAAATGATTGATTTCATTTTAATAAGTTTTTAAGATTGGGTAAATAAGTGCAGGCAAGTACATGCACACATAGCCATTCGGTTCAGCCGCTGGCAATTGCGGATGCGTAGTACCGTTTTTCTAATCCTGCAAATAATAATAGACTATAAAATGGCATAGTTCGCTCAACAAACATTATTGCATGTAAGCAGAATACCAATGCGATAAATGAGCATGTGTGACGCTATGCGGTGAAAGGGACAACTTTCGGTGGTTCGAATATGGTCGGTATAAATCCGGTTGTTAAGCGAGATTCACATGAAGGTTGAGTGAGCAGATTCCTTATAAAAGAGCCACAGAGCCCGGCCGATAGATTATTGAAAATAAAATTATTTTCGGAAGGCTTTTCGCGGAAGGTTGTTATTTTCAATGCGTTTGCCTGACCATTGTCGTTACTATCCTCTATCTGTTTTTCGCAATCGCAATCCGTGGTTCCCGTTGCAATGAAATTGTCCACCTGGCAATGCAGGAACATCAGGACTTTACTGTAACTAAACAACACCAGGAGTGATAAAAAAAATATGGAGCTGATTTTTTTCAATGAAAAGTAGGCAGTTTTGAATACCACAATCTAATTCTTTTAAAACAAGAATAAAAATGAAAAAAAGCAATTCCGATAATTTCTACCTTCGAACGTCTGACGATTATGAAGATATACTGGTCGATTTGCTACAGACAGGAAACTAATTCAAAGGTAATTTTAGGATAATAATTATTTGTCAAGATGAAAAACATAGCAAACTATTTATCTATAATCGCACTTGTACTGTCAGGATTTTTGATAACGTCCTGGGGTAGCCACAATTCAGGCATAACAGGCAATATAGCCGATGCGGCTTTATCGGCAGAACAAAATTCAACTTTTTCTTATAAGATTGACGGTAAACTTTATTCATGGAGCGGGCACGATCCATACGCGAACCAGGCTACAATAAACTCAAAAGGTGAAGTATTTTTTACGCTGATGAGTAACGACCCTGCCGAAAAAAATCCGCCACAATTTGGTTTTGGTGTCGCTGCGGCTGGTTCTACAACCATAAAATGGGAAAATATGGATCGGTTTAAATCGTCGGGAAGTAATGGCGGAAATCATTTTGCAAATTTCAGGCTTTCCTATCCAAACGATAAAGCAATCTATCCAGATTATGAATTTGGCCACACATCGACAGTCACAGTTGTCATAACGTCTAAAAGCGAAACTCGTATTACTGGTACATTTTCAGGAGAGCTTGTAAATGTTGCTACCCAAAAGCCTTCGCAATTAACCGATGGTAAATTCGATCTGCCTTTAAGAAAACAAAAACAATAAATGCGTGCATTTACATATTAAGGCAGGCTTAATTAAGCAGGTCATAACGATTTCATTTTATAACCTGTGTTCATTAAAAGTAATATTGTACGGGGTTTTCCAAAACTATTTGGCAGTCCACGTATTATCCTTTTCATTGGCATCCATAAATATTCCACCCTGCAGGTTCAATGATTTTACCGATTTTCTCGTTTTGATTATCACAGCTATTTCTTTCTGATTGTGCTCCCAAACCTTCGGTGTTTGATGAAAGCTTTCAATTGATCCATCATCATAGGTCACAGCCACGTCGAATGGAACCGCAAATCCACCAATGTTTTTAATGCCCAGCACATACCCTTTCCCAGTTTTGTCGACTTTATCCAAATCAAGATCAATGTAGCTGGATGTAAAGAACCAGTTATAAAAGAACCAATTTAAAAGCTTTCCGGAGCCCTTTTCCATCGAATAAAAATAGTCCCACGGCATGGGATGTTTACCATTCCAGTTATTCATGTAGTTATGTAACGCCTTCCTGAATAATTTATCGCCAAGCAAGTCCTTTAAAGCCAGATAACTCAGCGACGGCTTGCCATAGCTATTATTACCTGCCCCAAATGTAATATCGGGACTGGGGGTAATAATGGGATTCTCCTTGTCATGGAGGCCATGTATCCATCGTTTGACCCGAAATGACTTGTAAAATTCATCAGCGCCTTCCTTACCTTTTTCGGAAATACCGATCAAATATTCAAACGTGGTTGCCCAACCTTCGTCCATAAAAGCGTAACGACTTTCATTAGTTCCCATGTAAAAAGGAAAGTAGGTGTGAGCCTGTTCATGATCCTGCACCAATTCAGCAAAACCAAGGTCAGGGCTGTGGCTGTCGTTGATCATCATCGGGTACTCCATATCCGCAAACCCCTGGAACACGTTTGATTTCGGATAGGGATAGGGAATTCCCGGCCAGTTATTTGAAAACCAGGCTAACGAATATCTTCCCCACTGTACCGAGTGATGAAAATCCTGCGAAGTATCTGCGAAGGCGGCCTGCATGCTGACACGACGCTGAGTTGTGCTGTCGACAACCACACTTCCTGCATCCCAATCGTAATGGTCACTGATACCTATGGCAACATCGCTTACGTTATTTGCAGACCATTTCCATGTATTGTGAGCATTTTGAACTGTAACTTTTTTATCAATCCAATCCTCCATAGTAGCAACATGTATGGTAGAATCACTCGTCATTGACTGCTTTAAACGTTCGGCAACAGCAGTCTGTAGTACATCGGACGGGTTCTGTAAAGTCCCCGTAGCCCATACCATAAAATCCTTTGGGACATCGACATTTACTGTATAGTTATTGAAATCGTTATAAAACTCAAGCGGACCCGTATGCGGTTGCGTGTCCCACCCATTATAATCGTCATAAACCGAAATGCGCGGATAAAAATAAGCTATATAGAAACTGGTTGAATCGATTATACCCTCACGACCGCGCCGGTGTGACAAATTATAATGCCAGGCAATATTGAGCTTTATGGAATCATGAGGCAGTAATGGGTCGGGAAGATCTATCATCTGATTGGTTGTAGTGTCAATAGTATTATCCCAGAATGTTTTGACGCCGCGTATCATGATCTCGTCCACCCTGATTCCGGCCGATGTATCGGTTTTTCCAGTTCTTCCCCCGGTGCGGTGAACATTCACAATAAGTTTCATGTTCAGGCTCCTCAGTGTATCAGGGCTATTGTTGAAATAGGTGATTTGCTCTACGCCCCTGATAATGCTATCTGGCGGCGCTACTGTTAAAGAAATAGTATAGTGTCCGTGATTCTGCCAATATTTCTTTCCCGGCTTCCCACTGATGGACCGGGTACCATTGGCGTAAGCTTTTTCTATCTCAGGGGGCATAGTGAGTATCTGCGCGCTGGCAAACAATCCCTGGAATAATAACGCGGCGAAAATAACTGTTCTCATCATGTTAAATATATTTTCTTTCTTTTATCGCTAAACCAAATTGAGCTACCATAGATCTGTATCGTTTTTCTATTTTCCGTCTTCGGGCAATGAACACTCACCAGATCCTTTGTAATTGAAATAACTTCAGCCATTATCTTCAATGCAAATTAATAATTCTTGCAACGAGCCTGCATTTGCAATATTTCACCATGGTTTTCGTTCGGTATTCATTATAATCCATTTGTGAAAAAGTTAGCCTATTTCTCACTGTTCTGTATAAGTTTTTCTGCCTGCGGTCCCGGAAACCGGTCGTTTTCAGATGGCAGCAAGTGGATACCGTCAGATTTTGACATGCACAGTGAAACTTTGCTCGTCGAGAAATATCCAGGAAAGGATAAACTGACCCAGGATATGGATGAATATTTAACCAAGCATTATCCGGGAAAATATGTGATTGTGAGCAAAGAGGAAATGGCAAACAAATCCAACAAATACGCCGACCGGTCTGTCTACCGTTTCGTATTTCAATGGAAAGTCTCCGAACGTTATAATTTTTCCAGCGGCTTTACGGACTATGATCCGGATGGCAACTTCTATGACCGTAGTATCGATAAGCGTTATCCTACAACGAAAAGAATCAACAACTATGGTCAGCGTTCTTATATACCTTTTATCAATACCATTGTTAATTACTGTTCAAAAGCGCATAGCTCTTCTCCCCCAGCAGCAAGTAAGTAATTCATGAGACGAAGTTGAGTGCGCACATTGGTTGATGGATGCTCATGTAAAATGGGCAGCAGCGCTCCCCCAGATGGCTGGATCGAAATACTATAAATTTTTAATGATAACTACACAAAGCCGTATTCTCTAATCTGCTCAGTAATATATCCGTCATCGAAGGCTGAGCGTGCCTTTACGGGAATGAGATTTTTCTGCCAGTCTGCTACGATAGCATACAGTTCCTTATATTGGTTATAATTTGCCAGGAAAAAAGTAAACTCATACTCTTTATCGAGATAGAAAAAATGGATCGTGTTTTTATCATCGTCCTCCAGAACGCGGGTCGTCATACCATTACCACTTGTCTGTTCGTGTGCGAAATTGTCAAATGCATAAATGAAAATGCTCAGATCGTTCAGCAGCCGGATGTCAAACAAATTTTCACCGTAACGAATGCTGTCGTTGGAAATCGTCAGAGTGAGGTCATCAACACGTCTTATAGACAAAAAAGATTTTGGATTCATGCCCACATAGATGGGCAGTCCGAATAGAAACACACAGTAAATGATAACGCCTATGGAAGAAAGACCCGAGGAAAATATGAAAAGTCCCAGGGCAGCCAGGCAATACAGGATCAGCATCCAGTTTGCATAACGGTTGTATTTGTAAACGGTGGTGGTGACGGGCATTTAATTGAAAATCTAATATAAACCAATTTTATTACCGGTTCTATTCGTCTAGCAAAACCATAAATAGCTTCCTTTTACTTTCTCAACCCAAAATCTGTTTCATTAATCCAACACCAAAGAAATGTCCTACATTTTAATCGAAGCTTTTTTTGTTTTTTCTTTTGCTGTTTTTTAATACGAATTTTTCAAGGATGATTTGTATCTTTCGTCTATCTAATTTAGCCCTTTGAACATTACCCGCCGATTGTTGCATGGCCTGCTTTTACTTATATTCTTTTGTACCCCGTCAATCGTTCATGCGCAAAATATTTCGACAATTTCTGGTAACGGACAGCAGGGTAATTCCGTCAATGGAGGATCCGCAATCAATTCACCTAATTATGGTCCGTGGGGAACAGTCGTTGACAAACAGGGTAATGTTTATTTTGCTGATCCGGGCAATAATGTAATAAGCAAAGTAGATATTTCGGGCATTATTACGCGTTGGGCCGGAACCGGCACTGCAGGTTATTCTGGTGACGGAGGATCAGCTGCTTCTGCACAATTAATGAGTCCATCTTTCCTTGTCTCTGACCGGGCAGGCAACATGTATTTTATAGACTCGAATTTAAGAGTTCGGAAAATCGATACTGCAGGAATAATAACAACCATTGCGGGAAACGGTTTATATGGATATAGTGGTGATGGAGGTCCGGCAACCTCAGCTTCATTCAGATATCTTTATGGGGCGACACCGGACGATATGGGTAATGTGTACGTGTCGGACTTCGAAAATGGTGTAATCAGAAAGATTAACAGTGCGGGAATCCTAACTACGATTGCAGGCACAGGCATTTTAGGATATAGCGGCGACGGCGGACCCGCAACCCTGGCCCAATTAAATTATCCTATGCAGGTAGGCGTAGACAATACAGGCAATATTTATATACCAGATTATTTTAATCGGAGAGTTAGGAAGATAAATAATATGGGAATCATAACAACCATTGCAGGAGATGGAATTGTTGGATATAGTGGTGATGGGGGTCCTGCAGCACTTTCAAGACTTGGGGTAGTTTGTCATGTTACGGTCGATGATGCTGGTGATATTTATATTGTGGATCAAGAGTATGCTGTGGTCCGTAAGATTGACTGCTCCGGGATAATAACCACCGTTGCGGGAACCGGATCAGTTGGATTTAGTGGTGACGGCGGTCCGGCAACTTCAGCCAAGTTGAACGACCCACTCAGTGCTGGAACAGATCTCTTCGGCAATGTTTACATTTCAGATGCGCTTAACTACAGGGTTAGAAAAATAACAAATAATCTAACTCCTTCCGATATAACCCAACCTGTTAAAATGAATATTTGTGCAGGTTCCAGTACTGTATTCAATTGCAACATACCAGTTGCAAACACTTATCAGTGGCAGGTTTTATCCGGTAATCTTTGGGTTGGTCTGAGTGACAATTTGGTTTATTCAGGATCTTCTACAAGTCAGTTGAATATTTCGAATGCTTCTGTAAGTATGAATACCAATCAGTATCGCTGCGTGGTAGCGACAGCATGTAAATTTTATCTCTCAAATCCGGATACATTATTTGTTGCAGGAAGTCCGCTTTCCATAAACATATCAACTTCCGCTGATTCAGTCTGTGCGGGCACATCTGTTATTTTTACGGCTAATATAGGTAGCAGTCCACCTGGACTTAAATACCAATGGACAGTAAACGGAGTAGGTGTAGGAACAAATGCCCCTATATACAGGGATAGCGCATTGTCGGATCAGGATGCTGTAAGCTGTACAATAACTGATACCACAAATTGTTCGATTCCAGTGTTTGTTCAGTCTAATGTGATTCAGATGCATGTAAGTAATAATAAAGCACCTGTAGTGACAATCTCGACACCAAAGAGCGAAATATGTTCAGGAGAATCAGTCACATTCAAGGCAAATGTGACAAACGGAAGTATTAATCCTTCTTTCCAATGGAAAATTAACGGGATGAACACAAATGGGAATGACAGTGTTTTCCAAACGAGTTCACTTCTTAATAATGATATCGTCAGCTGCACCCTTACTGAAAATCAACTATGCACGCTACCTGTCAATTCAGTCAACACAATTACTATGATCGTGTATACTTCCCCCGTCGTTAATGCCGGAAAAGATACGTTGATCCTTCCAGGCAATTCCATTCAGTTAAATCCGGTGGTAAGCGGAAATATTGTATCATTCAACTGGTCACCTGTAACCGGTCTGGACAATCCCAATTCACTGAATCCAGTTGCAGAGCCAATAAATTCAACAACCTATCAATTTGATGTTTCAGATGCAAATGGGTGCAAAGGATCGGATGAAATTTCAATCGACATTTTTTATAAATTTTCTATGCCAAATGCTTTTTCGCCCAATGGAGATGGTAAAAATGATGTATTCAGAATTCCCAGTAGTATCCCGGTAAAAATTAAGAGCTTTTCTATATTTAATCGCTGGGGGAATAAGGTTTTTATAACAACTGATGTCAGCCGTGGATGGGATGGCACCTATAATAGTTTGCCGCAAAACATGGACTCTTATGTTTGGATAATTGATTACTATGATCCATTGACCAGCAATTCGAAAATAATATCAGGATCGGTTATTTTAATAAGATAAAAAAATCATATAACTAGAAAAGCAACTAAAAGCAAATGAGCTAAAGTAATAATTCATTAAACCTGGGGAGTCATCTAAGCCAAATGAATACATTCAAATTCTTATTTTTTATTCTGCTCTCTTCTTATTCAGTCGATGGAATAGCTCAATATAATACTCCTCATTATTTGATTGGAACATGGCAGGTGGATGGTCAAAAAAAAGCTATTTCTCCTACAAAATATTTGTTCAAGGACACCATAAATCTTTGGATCAATCACGTAAATGAAAAGAAGACTCTTGTTATGCACTTCACGATTGATACAGTTAACAATGAGCAAATTATGTCTATAATGAGCTCGGATGTTGAGGAAATGAGTCGTGGACTACGAACGTATAAACTAGGGATATTAAATAATGACAAAATCACACTTAAACCCTACACCATAATTTTCTTTAACGAAAAATCTGGAAAGGTTGAGGAGCGGGATGCCAGTAAAGAATCAGTAATACATTTAACTAGAATCAGTAGTCAATGAACGTGATAAATTTAAACTCGCTTTATCTTATTCCACATACACGTATGAAAACATAATGTCTGATAGTTCAATAAATTCAAGGTTTCGATCCTATTTTAGGATCTGGCGAGGACTCGGAACTAGTCTTTTTTTTGTCATTCTTCTTTTAATAACCGCATGCGATTCGTCTAAAAATCCCTTCCGGTACAAACTCAATACTAGCAAATATATTGGACGATGGTCAGCAAAAAAGGACTCCGTTGAGGCTGTAATATGGGATATTACAAGTCCTGATTCGCTCACTTTTATTTTGCCAAAACTTAGAACTCTCAAATGCTCTTATTGGATGGAGATTTTAGACAGTCAAAAATATCTGCTGATATATCCGAATGATAGTTTAGATGTAATTAAGTATAAAATCTTTGATTCAAATAAAGATGAACTGCTTATTAAACAAGTTTTATATTGGCATTTTTATAAAGAACGAAACTCCTGGAAAGAATGGTCAATGCCAGAACCGTATAATGTAAAAATCAGACTAAAACTGAGAAATATTTAATAAAGGGGAATAATTCAAATAAATGAAAACATGAAAATTGCTTGCTTTTTTGCTTTAGCTGTTTTATTTATTTTGCCAAATAGTGCTTTCACTCAATCACTAAGTCCAAAGGATTTAGTTGGGAAATGGCAAAATACAGATGGAAAAGACACTAGAATATGGGATTTCAAAAATGATAGTGTTGTAACATTTGACAATGGAGAATTCCACTTCAGATTGAATTCTTCAAATCATAATGAAGTATTAATAATGAAATATTTAGACCACGATTCAGCTGCGGTTTGGAAAATTAAAAAAATAAATGAAGACCTGGTTTATTTAATTATCTCGAGTGTAACAGCAATCGATCCAAATAGCAAAAAATACACTTCCATGAAATCTGGTGGTCTTAATATCTACTTGAAGAGAAAATAAAATTAGTGGCCGGGTATAATTCGACATAAATTATAATGCGTAAATTTTATCTGTTCATTGGACTTTTCGCTTGAATAATTCTCAAAATAAATGAACGAACTACCCAGTTAAGCTATGAGTACGCATAAAAGTATTTTTTTTACATAATTTTCTCGAACTTTGATAAATCTTCATTTAACAGGTATTAGTACGCTTAAATACTATTTCATCATGTAAAAAAATAACGACATGAGACAAGATCAAATACAGGCTTTCAAAAAGTATTTCGCCTCGGTTGATCCTGTGTTATTTAGTGTGATTGGGCCAAATCTGACTTTCATTCCAGATTCCACTGGCAATTTAGGAGTTGCGAATAAAACAGGTCGTCAACATTTCACGAAAGAAGAGCAAGAAAATTTCAGGCAAATAGTTTTGAAGTTCGAAGAGGACAATAGATAATTATTAGCACTCCCCTTTTCGCCATAGTTTCAGCGGACAAAGTCATTATAAGCGAATGCTGGCATTATTAGCCGGAGTTCATTCAGAACGAAGGCTAATGACGGGATTTGCTATAGCTGCTTTGATTGCCTGGAAGCTCACTGTTACCAATGCAATGGCCATAGCGGATGCACCCGCAATAAAAAATATCCACCAGCCCATGTTTATCCTGTATGCAAAATCCTGGAGCCATTTATTCATGGCAAGAAAGGCAACGGGGAAAGCAATCAGGGTCGCTATAGT
This sequence comes from uncultured Bacteroidota bacterium, assembly GCA_963757315.1. GTDB lineage: Bacteria > Bacteroidota > Bacteroidia > Chitinophagales > Chitinophagaceae > Puia. Next base: position 707,835 of record CAVWRD010000011.1, read on the forward strand.
CACCAACTTTAAAAACTCCTTTGATAGTAATCCGACCACCGTTTGCACAGAAGCACCCAGCACTTTTCTCACGCCGATTTCTTTTTTCCGGCGTTCTGCGGTGAAGATCGATAAGCCGAACAAACCAAGACAAGCGACAAAAATGGAGAGAAAAGTAAAAATGCCAAATACAGTGCCCATCCGTTGTTCTGAGCGATATAAAGAATCAAATTCATTATCCAAAAAGCTAAAATCAAATGGTGTAGCCGGAGCAAACTGTTTCCATTTCGCCTCCACCCTGCCAATCTGTTCATTGATTTTTCCGGGCTGCAATCTTACGGAGATAAATGAAGAATGAAGGTTATAGGTTTTTGATGAAGTATTAAAAAAAGCAAATGGTTCGACTAATTCATGAAACGAAGCGACATTGAAATCTTTTACGACGGCAATCACTTTAAACCGCTGACTGTTGCCTGGATAGGTCAAATATTTTCCTACCGGTTCTTTCCAGCCTATCTGTTTTGCAGCAGTTTCATTGATAATTACAGAAGCAGAATCATTAAATTCTTTCGAAAAATTCCTTCCCTGCAAAATTTGCATTTTTAATGTGGGAATAAAATCATTGTCAACCATAAATGAAGAAAGACCTATATCAGTCAACAAAGGCTTGTCTGTTTCAGTTGCCTCAGGCACATAGCCGTCGCCAAAATTTCCTTTAGTCGGAATGCTGCTCGAAATAGACGCATCGATTACTGCCCGCTGTCTTGTAAGCTCTTCCCGAAAGGACTCTTCGTTATTTCCCAAACGTTTTGTGTTGGCTATGACTAAAACATTTTCTTTATTCAACCCAAGGTCTTTGCTCTGTTCATATTTCAGTTGCTCAAACACCACGATCGTACAGATGATAAGTACCACGGAGATCGTGAATTGAAAAATGACCAGGCCATTTCTTATTAAAAGACTACCGATATTATTTTTGAAAAGCTTTACACCTTTCAATACTTCGACGGGTTTGAACGAGGTGAGGTAGAATGCAGGATATAAACCCGCAAGCAATCCTGTAAATAAACACAGGCCCAATACAAAAAGCCAGATATAACTTGTAAAAATCGAATCAAAGGCGAGTGATTTGCCCGCAATTTCATTAAAAGGCTTTAACAGAAAGAGAACCAGTAAGAGCCCGATAATCATTGAAACAAAGCTATATAGCATTGCTTCTGTAAGAAACTGTTTTATCAATTGTGTTTTTATGGAACCCATCACTTTTCGAATGCCGACTTCCTTTGCCCTCGTTGCAGATTGCGCTGTTGAGAGGTTCATAAAATTTACACAGGCAAGGATGATGATGAACAAGGCAATGATTGAAAAGATATAGACATATTTTATATCGCTTAATGTCGTCAGCCGGGCAGGCACTTGCATGGGGATGGCGTGCAAATGCACCGATGTAAAGGGCATCAGACTATAACGGAGCTTGTCGCCCCTTTTTATGAACTCTTCATAGGACTGACCATGACCAAATGCCCGCTCTTTCACCATTTCAGGAAACTTGGCTTCCAGTTTTGCCATCGATACTCCGTCGACAGCCATCGTATTTTTCAATTTTATCCAGGTGTTTACCTGCAGCCAACCCCAGTTCCAGCTTCGCTTTTTCACTTCGGGATAAGCGGAGATCGGCGTTAGTAAATCGAATTGAAAAGAAGAATTGGAAGGGATATTTCTTAATACCGCGGTTACAACAAAGGGTTTTCTATCTGTATCGAACAATAAAATTTTACCTATGGGGTTTTCGTCGGCAAAATATTTTTTTGCTGTTGCTTCAGTTAAAACAACAGAGTTTGTCTTCTGCAGACAAGCGGTTGCATCGCCTTGTAAAAGCTGATAATTGAAGGTCTTTAAAAAATTTGAGTCGACGCCCAGGATATTTTTCTCCGAATAGAAGTTTTCCGCTTTAGTCGTTCCGTCGTAACGAACTATCAAATCACCCGGACGATAGACTCTCGCGTACGATTCTACTTCGGGATACATTTCCTTCAGGGCCGGCCCTACTGCAGGTGCGGTATTGCCTCCGGTAGTGCTTTCAGGGCCACCATTATCCGCAACCGTCATATTCACCTGAAACAGATGATCTGCATTGGCAAAAAACTTGTCATAGCTCAATTCGTCGCGCACATAGAGCACGATCATAATTACACAGGCCATGGCAATCGCAAGCCCCGAGATATTCAGGATGCTGTTCATCTTATTGCGCTGCATGTTGCGCCAGGCAGTTTTTAAATAGTTTTTAAACATAGCTGCTTTTTGGATGATCCCGCACGTGCGGGAACCGATGACCGATGACCGATGACCGATGACCGATGACCGTCGAGAGTTGACCAGAAACTATGCCATTCGCCTTAGTCGGTGAAATATAATTACTTACATTTTAATTTTCGGGCAGAGTGTATGATTTCGATACAAGTCACTGTATGGTTTTGCAGTCTGGTTTATCTGAAAAGGATTTAATCTCTTTTTGCATCAATGAGGAAGAGTGGCCAGTGGAATATCGTAAGCAGATGGAATATTTTTTTGAATTGCAAATGTATCCGTAAGATTGGTGATGATCGTATCCGTTACTTGGCGAAACAGAATAGAATCCCTCAATTGGCTTGTTATAATTTCATAGCTTACAAAATTCTGTCCCTCCGGCAGGCTCCTGGCCAGCACCGTCGTGTCGATGGTATTTCCATAAAGATTATATTGCTGTACCGCCTCAGGATAAGAGGGATTCACGAAAAGCAACAGCGTATCGTATGGATTTGAAAGCAGACTCAGGTGAATCTTCATAAAATTCAGCTCTCTCGCACTGATGGCTATATCGCTCAATTGGGTTTTAAAATTGAACGCATAGAAAGGATGCATACGGTCAGGGATAACCGCATTGAAACGGTTCGGAGCGTTAGGATCCATATTTTTCAGCGACAAAGCATAATCATAACTTATACCGTCGGCCGTATAATTAATCGAAAAAGATCCGTCGGTATTCGTCACAGCAGAATCCACGGCGCCATCATAGTAAACATTTTGAAAACCAAATTCATGACCGCTAATCAGGTACACTGTAACATTCGCCAGCTTTTTGTTTTTCACAGAATCTATTACAAATCCATCGGCCCGGATATTTACTCCCGCCTGAATATTTTTCCTGCAGCCGGAAAAACTAATGACCGTCAGAACAAGCAAAATGCCGGGAAGTTTCATAATCGAATATACATTTCATTTGGCTTACGGTTATTGTTCGGGGTATTTATAAAAAAGTTAAGAATAGCCTGTTATTGAACAACCAATTGCATTACATGGCTGTGTCTGGCACAATTTGAATTAAGGCAAAAACAAAATATTTTAGATAATATTGATTTCGGCCGATTTTTTTGATCACCTTCAGTCTGAGAATAATATGAAAGATTAAATAAAATATTTATTTACCAACCTGTCGCTTTATATGAAACAAAAATTACTACTGATAACCTGGGTGTTTTTAATCTTCCGGCTGGCAAGTGCTGATGCCCAGCAAAACCAGGACTTACAAGCTTTCAAAATTTCATTCCCGTCTGCCGTGAGCGATCAGCCGCTTACCGGGCGAATGTTTCTGGTAGTATCACGTGCAAACAATACAGAGCTTCGTCTGCAGGTTGGCCGTTATGGTACTCAGTTTTTTGGTGTCGATTTTGAAAACCTCAAGCCCGGGCAGGAAATGGTTGTCGATGGCAACACACTTGGTTATCCGATGAACTCTCTCAAAGAAATTCCACCGGGAGAATATTACATACAGGCCGTATTAAATAAGTATACGGAGTTTAAACGCTCGGACGGACATACACTGTGGATGCATATGGACCAATGGGAAGGACAGGACTGGCGCCGTTCGCCAGGCAATTTGTACAGTACAATAGTTAAAGTCCATATTAATGAAACCGGAAGCGAAAGCATACAGTTGCAAACGGACAAGATAATTCCTCCAATAGAAGTGCCTCCCGATACCAAGTGGCTTAAACACATCAAAATAAAAAGTGCAATACTGAGTAAATTCTGGGGTCAGCCAATTTATTTAGGCGCTACGATACTTTTGCCAAATGGCTACGACAAAAATCCTGACAAACATTATCCAACCATTTATCAGGAAGGGCATTTTTCATTGGGAGCGCCGTTCAGGTTTACGGAAGATGATAAAAGCCCCTTTTACAAAGATTGGGTTTCTGAAGGGTTTCCGTCATTTATCGCTGTTACATTACAGCACCCATCTCCCTATTTTGATGATTCGTACGCTGTAAATACAGTTAACAATGGTCCGTATGGAGATGCCATTCATCAGGAGTTAATACCTGAGATTGAAAAACAATATCGTTGCATCAGAGAAGGCTGGGCGCGCTTACTCACGGGCGGCTCAACTGGCGGATGGGAATCTTTTGCGCTGCAGGTATTTTATCCTGATTTCTACGGCGGTACCTGGTCCGGATATCCCGACCCGCTTGATTTCAGGAATGTGGAAGGAATCAATGTGTATGATGACAAAAACGCATTTTACAAAGAGCATGAATGGTATAAAGTGCCGACCATAAATACCCGCGACCACGTAACCGGCGACGCCGTTCTTACTTCACAACAGCGCAACACGATGGAACTGGTTAATGGCACCAGGGGCCGGTCGGGCGGACAGCTGGATATATGGAGCGCTGTATTTGGCCCCGTTGGCAATGATGGATATTTTAAACCGCTGTTTGATAAAAAAACCGGGGCCATCGATACCAGCGTGGCAAGATATTGGAAAGAAAACTTTGATCTCCGTTATTACCTTGAAAAAAACTGGACGACTGTCGGACCAAAACTTGTTGGTAAACTCAATGTTTTCTGCGGCCGTAACGACGACTTTTTCCTGAATTTCGGGGTGTACTACACGGAAGATTTTTTAACCAAAACCACTAACCCATACTACGGTGGCAGTTTCACTTATGGTGAAAGAGGTGGGCACGGCTGGCAGCCTTATTCGGATATTCAGCTGATCAGGGTAATGGACGCGTATTTAAAAAAAGTACATCCGGGATATTAACGTATTGATTGAGGTTAAAATGAAAAAAACTCCTTTACTATTATTTACATTGGTCATTTTAGGTTCAGTTAACGCCCAACAATCTGATCTAAATAATTTTACAGGAAATTGGTTTACACAACGGGGGGACAATAACAGCATCGAATTAAATTTTATAAATTCCAATAAATTATATTTTTCCCTCGGGAGCACAGATGGCTGGAAAGGCAATTACAATTATAGAATTGGCAAATCGAATACCACTTACGTTATAATGTTACGATCCGATGACAGCACCCGTAAGGATTCTTTCCAAATTATGCTAACGGCCATCAGCGACGAAGAATATAAACTAAGCAATATATTTCATTCCTACGACGATGGCCGACCGCCAGAAAGTGAGTTGCTTGAAAATAAAGTCTACACATTAAAAAGGGTAAAAAATAACTGACGGGAATATCGAAAATCGACCAATATTATTACCAGTAACTAAGGGCAAACCCTTAGAAGTCCAGCCTGCATTCACTCCTAATATAACCGTTCGGGAATACTAATTAAATACGGTATTCGTTTTATGGTCAAAATCCTAATTAAATATGAAAAACAGGCTGTTGCTTATTTCATGCATCGTATCATTAGCTACTATTACATCCTGCAAAAAAGAAAATAATTCATCCAATCCAAATCCCGGCACAGGCACCAGCCTGGTAAGAATCCAACAGGGCACTGATCCGGATATTACCAACGATACCGTTTATCTGATTTCATATGCCGATTCATCCAGAATTTCCTCTATCGTGGATAGCGTTAACCAGGATACATTATTCATTACGACTGACGCAAACGGCAACCCATTAACGGTTACGGAAACCTATGGTTACACGGCGTCTTATACTTATGATGGGAATGACGTTTTGCAGAAGCTGGATTATAACATGGCAGGATCACACGAACAGGATGTGTTTACTTATACGAATGGGGTTTTGTCCAAGCGGGCCCATAACTCGAATCTGGGTTCCGGACCGGTTTCCATTCAGGGCTCCTTCACGTATACATTCTCCGGCGGAAATATCACTGACATTAAAGAATATGACCTGAACGGCAGTTTCGTCCAGGAAACGACATGCAATTACGGAAACCAGACGAATAATCTTAAAACGATCAGTCTGCTGAACCTCGGCAATATCCTGGGCACTGAATCTTTCATGAGCCTTGAAACATGGTTCAATAAAAATCTGGTGACGGGATATGCAGCAAATGGCGGCGCGGTGACCAATGTCTATACTAACAACAACAATCAGCAGCCCGCGCATATTGTATCTACGGATAATATAAATGATTATCTTTTTACCTGGAATTTTTTGTATAAATAATTACCGATACTGAATGAATAGCTGTCTGATAAAATGATCATCAGACAGCTCTTTACAAATCACATATTAACCCTTTAAACATTTATGAAAAACCTCAAAATCACTAAGCCGATTTGTCTTGCATTTGTATTCACCCTAACGTTCATGGCAAACTCAAATGCGCAGCAGCTGATGCATAGTTTCGGTTTGTCGTTGTCGGTTTTACAGGGAACATTACACGAGGGTCAGGGCAGTTCCGAAAGTTTTGCAGTTGAGCAAAATAACCTGACCTATTTCCCCAGGTATAATTTTATTGAGAATGAAAATAGTTCAATCAGTGTGGGCGCTCCTATTGGCATTGGTATCGGCCTCGTGTCAAATACTTATGGTGATGATGCGGGCGTAATTTTTTCTTATGATCTGCCTTTGGTCATTGACTATAATATCGGCTGCAAGTCGACGATGACAAATGACAGGAATTTTGGCGGGTATTTTGGCGTGGGCTTTGGATACAATAAAGTAAATATCTCCGAAAGCAGTTACTCAAACTTTGATGGTGCCTCCTATGGACCTTTGTTCAGGGCCGGTTGCCGTTTCGGTTCTTCCAAAGAAGGATGGAATGGGCACGCAGTAACAGTAGGCGCCTATTATAAGATCGGAATCAACAATGACAAACTGACTACGATTGGATTTAATGTTTTATACGATTTATAAACCGCTTACTTCTTTCAGTGACTCTGTAAACGGTAATTTCGTATTCCTGTTTACAGGGAAAAGTCTAAACTTTTTTAAAACAAACAAGCTACCAAGTAATTAATTTGTATTTGGTATTCTAAATTATTAAACCATTAGTTGTTTCAAAACTCATTGCAAGTGCTTTTTCAATTCGGCCGCTGCCAGTTCAATCAAACCTTTTACCTGCACGGTTTCAGCCAATCCATTCAACATTCCAAAATCATGAATCATTCCGTTATATCTTACTGATAAAACCTTTACGCCGGCCTGCTCCAATTTTCTTCCGTATGTCTCGCCTTCATCTCGTAAAATATCATTTTCTGCAACCTGAATCAGAGCAGGTGGTAAATCTTTCAATTCTTCAAGAGAAGCCTGCAACGGAGAAGCATATTTTTCTTTGCGTTGTTTTGCATCCATCGTATATCTGTCCCATGACCATTTCATCAATAGTATGGTAAGAAAACGTTGCTGACCATATTCTTCATAAGAATCCTGCGTAAAACTGGAATCAGTAGATGGCCAAAATAATATTTGCAGTTTAATCATGGGACCACCTTTATCTTTTGCCAGCAAACACAATGCAGCGGTCATATTACCTCCCGCACTGTTGCCCACGGTAGCCATATTTTTTCCGTCCACATTGATTTCATCACCATGTTCTGACACCCATTTGGCCGCAGCGTAAATTTCATGGATAGCTTGTGGATAATGCGCTTCGGGTGAAAGCGTATAATGAACAAAAACAGCCGCACACCCCGATGCTACAACCAGGTCTCTGACCAAACGTTTATGTGTGGGATAATCACCCAGCACCCATCCACCACCATGAGTGAAAATGAACGGTGGCAATTTATTTTCGTTCCCTGTTGGCCTCACGATGGTGAGTTTTACAGTATAGCCGTCCTGAGTAATCGTTTTTTCAGTTTCATCGATACCAGATACATCAACTTTTACTGATGCCTGCAGATCTATCAGTGCTTTCCGCGCATCCTGTTCGGACAAAGATTCTGGTGCAGGACCTCCTGCATTCAATGGTTTTAAAAAAGCTTTCACCGCCGGTGAGAGATGTGGATCAACTGAATAATCCGGAGCTTCCTTTGCCATAGTTGTAATATTTATTTGGCGAGATCCATTGCGGCCACCGGGCTTAATTTGTTTGCACTATTGTATTCGTCGTCCGTCACTGATTGAAGCCATGTTGCCTGTTCATCGCCTTTGTAATTGGTAATTGCTATGTCAACCATTCTGATTGTAGCAGATGCGCCGTGCCAATGTGGTACATTTTCGGGAGCGACAACTACATCGCCTTTTTTAATGGCTCGTGCTGGTCTGCCTTTTTCCTGATAAATACCTTCACCTTCAATGATAATTAATATTTGTCCTTTTGGATGCGAATGCCAGTAACTTCTTGTTCCTGGTTCATAGATCAGACTGCCAACTGTAAAATCATTGTTTTTGTCTCTTCCAACCAACGGAGATAAAAAAGCATCTCCTGTGAACGCATCGCCTGGTAATTTTTGTCCCTGGGGGAACATAGATGTTGTATTCATTTTGTTATTGTTTTACATTGTACTTTTTAAGAATATTTTTACCCGGTAGTTAAAAGAATTCAACTTTTAAAACTAATCGGCAAGAGAATATGCTGTTGGATATTTCGTGGGGGGACACAAATGTATAAACAATTTAAACTTCTTTGTACTTACGTCACACGGAATTTATTACCTGCCGAGGAAAAACAATACAATGTAAATTGCCAGTACTACCAATGATACAATTATTTGATAGTTTTTTATTTCAATGAATCGTTGGATAAGCAGATCAACAATTATAGCAGTTAATCCAAAAATAAAAAGACCAACCATATACACAACACCCCATCCTTCCGCGTCGGATAAAACCGAATAATTTATTATCGTATATATTAAACAGCCCAAGAGATAAATGCCTGCTGAAATATTGAGTATTGTCAGGTTGGGCTTCACGTTAAATACTTCAGGCTTTTAATTCGTCTACAATAATATTTGTTCCTTTGGGAATATTTTTAAGCGCTTTTTGTTCCGCAAGTTCTATTTCATCAAATAAAAAATCAAAATAATTTGTCCATTCATTTACAATATTTCCATTGGCAAGAATTGCCATTATCCTATCACCATCAAAAAAATAGCCCAGATTTTCTGTATGCGAATAATGCCGGCCGCCGAAATGAAAATTCTTTCTATCTACTTCATATTCCTTTATCCAATTAATATTTGCAGTTTGCAAATCAGTATCGCGCATCAGGTTAACTTAATCAGATAACAATTTTTCGTCCAATGAAATTTTCCCTGCACCATAACAGAAAAGAAAAACAGATACTGCCCATATGGACCAGCCAGGGAACCCCCTTTCAAAGCCAGCCGGGAAATCCACGAATACAATGGCCACCGTAAAAGTGAAAACCATGACTAGCGCAGCTGGTCGAACCCAAAGACCAATGATAAATAAGATACCGCAAATAAGTTCGGCGTATACGGCAAGATAGGCGCTGACTAAAGAAAAGGGAATGTGACTAGATTCAAAAAACTGAGCGAGGCCGGGTATCTGCCTGTTCATTAATACAGTGACCATGCCTTCTACCAGCCGATATCCAAAAACCAGTCTGAGAATAAGGACTCCGATATCTTTTTTCAATTAAATAAATTTTTAGAGGCTCGCCACATACAAATATGGGTTGAACCGGAATATTTAATAGAAAGATACTTTTATTTTGAAAGCCCCGCTCCCATATAGGTAAAACTGTTGTTTAACTCTTTCGCGAGTCCGTCCCATTTATCAGCGGGTGTAATTGCAATGAGTTTAAATCTCATATTTACCAGGGACTCAGTATAATTTCTTCGCAGTGTGATCATATTTGCACGCGGTTGTTCAAAATCGCCGTGGGTTGCAGTATAAAGCCTCAGCGTTTTTAAATATTTATAATTTAAATCAAGGAAAGCAGCCGAGACTGAGTCTCCTTTTGCTGTGTATTCGTCTACATATCTTTTAGCCTCGGCTCTCCCGGCAGAATCCGAAATACTTTTATCGCATGTACGAATAAGCCGGTCGTGTAACTTCTTATTTTCACTGGCAAGTTGTTTTTTTGCTTTTGCTTTTTCGGGTGTAACTAAAACCTTATTCATGATACTATCCCATTCAGCCGGTTTGATCAACGATCTGATTACTATCTCTGAGTCCAGGAAACTATTTTGCAAACTAATGAGATCCGTATAAAAACCATTATAGACATCTGCAAACTGTTCCCTGGTTGAAGTACGATTCATGTTCAGGTCAACCAGTTTTTTATCGGATCCTTTCTCAGTTTTTTTCTGAAATTCTTCCTGGTCTTTCGCAACCGCTTTGATGATTTTGTCTATTTTCTCTTTTCGGCTTTTATCTTTCACATAAGTACTTACATTTTTTGCCAGATTCGGATTGAGCAGAAAGGTTTCATGTCTGCCACCCAGAAAAAGATATGCGACTAACAGTCCTATTAACATGGTTTGCTTTTTACTAAATTGAAATTGATCTCCGGAGAAAATGAAAGTTAGGATTTCAATACTTACCGGCCTTCCATTTAACTGTAAATCGCATTCTTTCATCAATCATGATTCTTATCGAAGACTAAACATTGAGTTGGAAACAGCTGTACACAAATATGTCCCCCGGATTCTTTTATATGGATTCAGAACATCCTTAGTTGATCCCTAACTTTTTTGTTCAGGTAGTTTCCAAAATCAAATATCAGCGTTGCAATAATGGAATTGCTGGTTGGCCCGAATAGGTTGCCAACCCTTGCAATGGCCATATCATGAACATATGCCATATCAAGGACAACGGGATTAAATCTTAAAGTCAAGCCTCCGGTTTCCGAGGTTTCATCCAGTCCAAACCTGAACGCAAAATGACGCTGCCATAAATTTTGTTCGAATCCAATATTCGGCTCGGTAGCTGTGCTTGATGTATTAAATATCTGATTGGAGCGATGCCTTATATTTCCGCCCAAATCAACTAACGCGCCTTTCCAAACTCCAACAGAAATTCCCAGTCTGTATTCCTGTGTGTTATTCATTCCATGTGAAGTGGTCGCATTATCTATGATCGTTTCGTTATCATTATTAAATAAAGCTCTCATCCCAACCAGAATGCGTTTATTCGGCTGCCATGAAAAGCCAAATCCTCCGGAAGGCAACCATTCTGTTTGAAATCGGCCATACACTTGTGGAGTCATTTCTGAAACAGCGTCAAAAATGGTTCGCTCATAGGACAACAATAAACCAAACGAGAATCCTTTACCCAATGGCATCGCCATTTTCACAAATACAGCCTGATTAGACCCATCGCCTTGCATTGGGATCGCTGCCCCTCCCATCCCAGGTAACTTTAGAGACGTAGAAATATTGGTCGCATATTGAGAAAGTGCGATGGCATAAAAGGTTATTCCATTTTTAAATGAAGGCAACGTTACGCCAATAGCAGTAAAACCAAACCTGTTATTATTTGTGTATTGATTTGTCCCGACGTCCAAAAGAGCTGTACTCGAATCTCTCCAAACCAAAGAATAGTTACCCCAGGTTGCCCCATCGCCTCCCATGCCTATAGAGCGAACTCCCTTTTTTATTTGTCCTGAAGCAAATTCCCTTAAAGAGAATTCGGGGCTTTGAGAATATCCGTTAGAATTTACAAATAATATGAAAATGGCAAATAATAAAACTCTGAAAACAACAGTGATTCTCATCTTCCTCATAATTACAGGGAACCAAATATATCGAAATTCTAAGGTCTTGTTAGTACACTGTACGAAGCAAAGAATTAAATTGGTGCCTGGGTAAAAATAATACGATGACAAACCTCACTCACATATCGCCCTTTTTAATTGTTTCGAATTTAAAAACTTCGGTTTCATTCTACGTAGATAAACTCGGATTCGTAATCCAGCATATTGGTCCAGACGATGATCCCTATTGGGCGATTGTTGGCCGTGACGATATTTCCATTATGCTGAAGGCCATTGCATCTGAAATAAAACCTACTCCTAATCATACCCGTCATGACTGGGCTCCATGGGATGCTTACATCTCTACCGAAGAACCGGATATACTGTTTGAAGAATATCTTTCAAATTATGTAGTGTTTAAAAAGCCTATCCATAACAATAGTGATAATCTCAGAGGTTTCGAAATTGAAGATGCTGATGGGTATGTGTTATTTTTTGGACGACCCAATTTATAGTAATCGGCTCCATTTACTACCGTTTCACGCCATTGTAAAACGCACATATATTCAAAATCGAACATGCCAGTTTGTTAGTAGATTGCTATTACATTATAAACCAGTACTATAGTATCCGGCACAGATTTAGGAACGTAAGAAGTTTAAAAACCAAATAAAACACGTTCTTATGTTTAAGAACTATTTCAAAACTGCCTGGAGAAGTTTAAGGAAAAACAAAATCTTCAGCATTCTGAATATTACAGGATTGTCAATCGGTCTGGCCTGTTCTCTTTTAATCGCCCTATATGTGCTGGATGAATTAAGCTACGACAGGTTTAATACCCAGGCTGATCATATTTACCGGATCGAGGAACAGGTCAAGTTCGGTGATTTCAATTACCATGGAGTATGGGTGCCGGCAGTCATGGGACCCGCTTTTGCCAGGGATTTTAATCAGATCGAAAACTATACGCGTATCAAATCCAGCTCAGGCGTAGTTATCCGCAAGGGAAGTGAAAACATTCGGGAAGAGAGGGTCGCCTATGCAGATTCCTCCCTGTTTGATGTTTTTACATTACCAATGATCGCAGGGAATAAAAAAACCGCGCTCAAAGAACCACATAGCCTGGTGATTAGTGAGAGCACTGCGATGAAATATTTCAACAGCCTGGATATCTTGGGGAAGACGGTTTTAGTGGAAGGTAATAATTATAAAATTACCGGAGTTATCAAAGATATTCCCAGACAATCCCATTTCAATTTCGATCTGTTCCTGTCCATCAGCGAATTGGAAGCGACACTGAATCCAAGCTGGATCAATTACAATTTTACGACTTACCTGCTTCTGAAACCCGGCACGGATATCCGGAAATTTGAAAAACAGATGAACGCGGCATTCGAACGATATCTGTCCCCACAGTTTAAGACAGATTTGAATACCGACGTGGGTGATTTCAAAAAAGCCGGCAATTTCATCAGGTGTAACCTGATACCCCTCACCGATATACACTTGTATTCCCACCTGGCCAATGAACTGGGGATCAACGGAAGCATTCAGTATGTATATATTTTTTCAGCCATCGCCATTTTTATATTATTGCTTGCCTGCATCAACTTTATGAACCTTTCAACGGCATCTTCGGCCAATCGTGCAAAAGAAGTAGGTGTAAGAAAAGTATTGGGCGGACTGAAAAATAATCTGATCGCGCAGTTTCTGACAGAATCATTGGTTGCCTGTTTTTTGTCGTTCGTGATAGCCATTGCAGTCGCTGCTTTACTCTTGCCGCTTTTTAATCAGCTTGCCGGTAAGGAAATTCCTGTGTCCGTTTTATTAAGTCCGTCTATTATATCGGGCATTGTAATGTTCCTCATTGTGGTAAGCCTGATCTCCGGAAGTTATCCTGCATTTTTTCTTTCTTCTTTTCAACCCATCAAAGTATTGAAGGGCAGTTTGTCCACGGGCTTTAAAGGTTCAGCATTGAGGAACACACTGTTGGTGCTGCAGTTTACCATCTCCGTTATATTGATGATCGGGACCCTGGTAATTTATAACCAGCTTCAGTATATCAGGAACAAAGACCTTGGGTTCAACAAGGAACAGGTATTACTGCTGCAAAACAGTTCTGCGCTGAATAACAATACGAAGGCTTTCAAGGATGAATTGCTGATGATGCCAGGGGTAAAAAATGTAACAAGTTCCGGTTTTTTGCCTGTGACAGGGTTCAGAACTGAGCAGGGTTTCATGACGGTTCCCCAATTTGATGGCAAAAATTTTACACTGATGGAAGCATGGCCTGTTGATGAAAGTTATCTTCCCACATTTCAGATACCATTGAAAAAAGGAAGAAATTTTTCTGCTCAGTTTCCGACCGACTCCTCTGCTGTAATCATCAATGAAACAGCAGCAAAATTATATGGGGGAAAAGATCCTCTGGGCAAAAAGATATATATGCTTACAGACCTCAAAGGGGCATTCATTGCGTTAAATATTATTGGGGTGATAAAGGACATTAATTTCAACTCCCTGCGCGACCAGGTAGCGCCCATGGTATTAAAACTTCAGCAGGACAATCGGGGCATGGCGGTGCGGATCAACATGCGCGATATCCCGGGCCTGTTGAATGAAATAAAAGCCAGGTGGAATTCAATGGTATCTTCCCAGCCATTCAGCTACACCTTCCTGGATGAAGAATTCAATAAACAATACAGTTCTGATCAGCGCACGGGAAAAATCTTACTTGTGTTTTCAATCCTTGCGATTCTTATTGCCTGTCTGGGTCTATTCGGCCTTGTCACATTCGCGGCAGAACAACGCGTAAAAGAAATTGGCATAAGAAAAGTATTGGGAGCCAGGATCACAAATATTTTTGAGCTACTGTCCAGAGATTTTATAAAACTGGTTGTATTGTCCATTTGTATCGCGTCTCCCATTGCCTGGTGGGTGATGAACAAATGGTTACAGGATTTTGCCTATCGGATAAGTATCAGCTGGTGGATATTTGTATCGGTCGGTTTTGTTTGTTTGTTGATAGCATTGTTTACAATAAGCTTCCAGGCAATCAAAGCAGCAATTGCAAACCCGGTTACCAGCCTTCGTTACGCCGCTTAGAACTTCTCACGATTCAGTTTTACAAATTTTCTCCGACAATGTATTTTAAGGGCTACAAAATAAGTGGAAACTAAACCACTTCAATCTCTCTAGTCCATCGACCAATACAGTTTAATATTTGAACCTACTCTTCTTCGGGAATTGTTCGTAAATTTTAAACTCTTAGTCCGGGGTAAGTCCGGCATACTCCCGGACTTACCCCGGACTAACTAAGGACAAATTTCGAAGCAGATACGAATGAAACCGGTAGGTTTATGCTCTTTGAGAATAAAAATGGTAGACAGAAACTCCGGAAGGGATCTATAAATATATATGTTGCATAATTGGTGCCATTTAGGGATTTGCTTCCGTAAGAGATCGGGATGGTATTTGTAGTTACAACCGGATTTATCTTTCTGCGAGAGACAGTTGTTCGAAATTTGTGTTGGACAAGTCTACCGGTAAATAAAAGAAATCAGGAAACGCAAAAACGATTCAATTTTTCCTGATTTTGAATTTACGGTTATTCCACCCCATAATATTTTTCACCGAGCTTAATTTTCTCCCGGCCATTTTCCATTCGCCATTTGTTGGTATCCCTTAACGAATATGCACAACCGCAATATTCCTGCATATAGAATTCTTCCTGTTTGCTGATCTCCAGCATACGTGCGGATCCACCTTTCTTACGCCAGTTGTAGGTCCAATATCTGATCCCCTCATAATGCGAAGCAGACCTGATACCGCAATCATTTATCTGATCAAAATTCTTCCATCGGGAAATACCAAGAGAACTTGAAATCATATCAAACCCGTTTTCAAAAGCATATAAAGCAGTTCGTTCAAAACGCATATCAAAACACATCGTACAGCGGATTCCACGTTCAGGTTCCATTTCCATTCCTTTAGCACGTTCAAACCAATTGTCTACGTCGTAATCGGCATCAATAAAAGGGATATGGTGTTTTTCTGCGAAACGAATATTTTCATCCTTGCGTAAGTCGTATTCTTTTTTTGGATGAATATTCGGGTTATAAAAGAAAATAGTAAAATCTATGCCCGAGGCAATAATCGCTTCCATTACTTCTCCGGAACAGGGTGCGCAGCAGGAATGCAGCAACAATTTTTTGCCTCCTTCCGGTAAAATCAATTTTTCCCTTTGAACTGACATATCATTTTTTTTAAATCACCATTAGGTCGACAAACTCATCTACGGGTGTATACAGGAACTGTTCATAATCCAATGCATTTCCCAATATATTTTGCTGCTGTTTCTCCGGAAATTTCCTGGTTAGGTTGATTTTAAATTTATTTATTAGTTCCGGTATCCCCTCCTCTCTTCTTCTTTTATGCCCTATGGGATATTCTACAACTACTTCATCCAGACCCGTGCCATCGTTGAATAATAAGGTCAACCCATTGGCGATAGATCGTTTTTCAGGGTCAAGATAATCTTTTGTGAATTGAGCATCTTCGACACATTCCATTTTATCACGCAGCATATCTATTTTCAAATCGGAAGCAATATCGTCTTCATAATCAGCCGCTGTTAATCTTCCATACAGCAAAGGTATAGCAATCATATATTGAATGCAATGGTCCCGGTCTGCAGGATTGTTTAATGGTCCTTTTTTATCGATGATCCGTATAACGGCTTCATGCGTACGGATCGTGATTTTCTTTATGTCGGAAGTTTTTTTACCCCATAATTTCAATTGATCATGTATTATCATCGCTGCTTCTACTGCAGTCTGGGCGTGGAACTCTGCAGGAAAAGAAATTTTGAACAAAACATTTTCCATTACATAAGACCCATATCCCCGCTGAAATTTAAATTCTTTCCCTTTGAATGAAACATCGTAAAAGCCCCAGATTTTAGCAGTGAGTACAGAAGGATAACCCATTTCTCCTGTTTTTGCAATAAGTGCAAGTCTTACTGCTCTGGCAGTTGCATCTCCGGCAGCCCAGGATTTACGACTGCCTGTATTGGGCGAATGACGATAGGTTCGTAATGACTGACCATCGACAAATGCAAGTGATACAGCATTGATTAATTCTTCTCTCGTTAATCCAATTAATTTTCCAACGACTGCTGTTGATGCGACTTTTACCAAAATCACATGATCCAACCCTACTTTATTAAATGAATTTTCAAGAGCCAAAACACCCTGGATTTCATGGGCCCTTATCATGGCATCCAGCACATCTTTCATGAGTAAGGCGGGTTTTCCATCCGCAATATAGGTTCTTGAAAGCCAGTCTGCCGTGGCAAGGATGCCACCTAAGTTATCTGAAGGGTGTCCCCATTCAGCTGCCAACCAGGTGTCGTTAAAATCCAGCCAACGGATAATCGTGCCTATATTGAATGCAGCCTGTACAGGATCTAACTGGAATCGTGTTCCCGGTACTTTCGCACCGTGAGGAACGATAGTGCCCTGTACAATCGGACCCAATAATTTAGTACAGGCAGGATAAGTCAATGCCTCCAATCCACAACCCAATGTATCCAATAAACAATAGTGCGCTGTTTTCCAGGCAAGGTCATTTTTAATTTCATAGTTCAAAACATAATCCACTATATCAGTCAAAACTTTATCCGGTTGCGGTCTCTCATTCGAAATCTGTGATGACATTATTTATTTATTTTCTTTTATCTATGGGTACAAACTGTAAATCGTCGGGACCTGTATAATTGGCGCTTGGGCGAATGATTTTTCCATCCTGTCGTTGTTCGATAATATGAGCGGACCAACCCGTTACTCTTGATACAACAAATAATGGTGTAAACATTGCTGTAGGAATGCCCATCAAATGGTAAGACACTGCTGAGAACCAGTCAAGATTCGGAAACATCTTTTTCTCTTTCCACATCACCGATTCCAATCTTTCAGCAATGTCAAACAGCTGCCTGTTTCCGGATTCATCGGACAGTTTTTTGGCTACTTTTTTTATGATTACATTTCTTGGATCTGAAACTGTATATACCGGATGCCCAAACCCGATAACGATTTCTTTCTTTTCAATTCTTTGACGAATATCATTTTCCGCTTCCTCAGGATTAGAGTAACGACTTTGTATTTCAAATGCCACTTCATTGGCTCCGCCATGTTTGGGGCCGCGCAAAGCACCAATTGCTCCCGTAACTGCCGAATACATGTCAGACCCTGTACCTGCGATTACGCGACCTGTAAAAGTAGAAGCATTGAATTCGTGTTCAGCATACAGGTTTAAAGAAATCTGCATTGCATTCACCCAGGAATCGATTGGTTTTTTCCCATGTAATAAATGTAGAAAATGTCCACCTATAGAATCGTCATCGGTTTCGACGTCGATTCTTTTTCCATGGTTAGCATAATGATACCAAAATAAAAGTGCAGAAGAATAAGATGCCAGTAATTTATCGGCAATATTTTTTGCTTCTGTCGAATTATGATCTTCATTTTCGGGAAGAACGGTTCCTAACGCCGATGTATAGGTCCTCAGCACATCCATCGGATGTGCTGAAGCCGGAATTTGTATCAATATATTTTTAACGACATCCGGGAGACCTCTTAATGATTTTAGTTTTGTTTTGTACGTTTCCAGTTGCACTTTGTTGGGGAGACTTTCATGAATCAGAAGGTGGGCGACTTCTTCAAAGGATGCCTTTTCTGCCAAATCGTAAATGTCATAACCCCGGTAATGCAAATCGTTGCCGCTTTTTCCCACTGTGCATAAGGCGGTGTTACCAGCAACCACACCTGAAAGTGCTACACTTTTCTTGGGCTTGAAAGCTGGTATTTCTTTGCTGTCAGGCATTTTTAAACTTTTTAAAAAGTGTATCTAATTTTTGTTCGTATTCATGGTAGCTGATACTTTTGTACAACTCTTCCCTTGTTTGCATTGTATCCAAAACATTTTTTTGTGTTCCGTCTTTCCGGATATGCTGATAAACATTCTCTGCGGCTTTGTTCGCAGCCCGAAAGGCAGAAAGCGGGTACAAAACCAAACCGACCCCTGCATCACGCAATTCATCCAGCGTATACATAGGTATCATGCCGAACTCTGTAATGTTTGCCAGTACAGGTATTCCGGCAGCTTCTACAAATTTCTGATAATACGACAAATCTGGTACCGCTTCTGCAAAAATGAAATCGGCTCCCACTTCTGCGTATGCGACTGCGCGGTCAAGTGTTTTTTCCAAGCCTTCATTGGCGAATGCGTCTGTTCTGGCACCGATAACAAAACCTTCATCCGTTCTGGCGTCTACAGCGGCTTTTAACCTGTCGACCATTTCTTCTTTGCTCACCACTTCTTTTCCCGGCCTGTGCCCGCAACGTTTAGCGCCTACCTGATCTTCCATATGCAGGGCAGCCGCACCCGATTTAATAAGTGATTTTACAGTCCGTGCAATATTAAAAGCCGACGCACCAAAACCCGTATCAACGTCAACGAGTAAAGGTGTATTTGTTACATTGGTAATCCGGTTAATATCAATCAGCACATCTTCTAAAGTGGTAATTCCCAGGTCCGGTATACCCAATGATCCTGCTGCCACACCGCCTCCTGAAAGATAAATTGCATTGAAGCCTGACTGGGTTGCCAGCAAGGCGTGATTTGCATTTATGGTCCCAACTATCTGGAGCGGTTTTTCTTTTTTCATCGCTTCCCTGAACCTGAAACCGGGTGAAATTGCTGCTTCGGCTTTTTTCATATAAATAACCAGATTGACCTGGACAGTTTTTACCGGCCGAAGTTATGTCCAAATTCTGAATTGAATGCGGGCTGAAAGGCGGAATTGACCTTTCCAGGAATTCAGGCGTAAAATCGATTTTCAAAAGAAAAGCATAGATTTAAACTGCCTTAAAGCAGCCACGATGGCTTCTGAACTGTCTAATAGCTTTATACAGCCATATGATGAAAATGATGTTTATAAAACATTTTTTTGCTTCGACCTATTGATTTAAGTCCACATGAAAATTATCACTTTATTCCTCGCATTAACGATTTGCACCAGTTCCGGAGTGTTTGCCCAGTCAGGTTACTACGAGTCGGAGATCGCTAATAAGTTGAAAAATTATTTTTCTACTTATGATCCTGAAAAACCATATCTGCAATTTGACAGACCTTATTACGCTGCCGGTGATACTATTTTCTTTAAAGCTTATTTAACGGAAGCAGGTAATCACAAACTTTCGGATTTGAGCAGCGTATTACATGTCGACCTGATAAACCCCTGGAATAAAATCGATCAGTCAATAAATCTGCGACTTGACAGTGGAATTTGCTGGGGTGATTTTGCCCTTCGTGATTCACTTCTTCCGGGAAATTACCGTGTCAGGGCCTATACCCAATGGATGTTGAACCAGGGTGAAAACGATTTTTTTGATCAGTCTATTTCAATTGGGTCTTTTATAAAAAGAAATATTCCGGATAGCCTTACAAAACATATGCTGCATGCGATCACAGATAAACCGGACATTCAGTTTTTTCCGGAGGGTGGAACTTTGATTGAAGGTATCAGAACAAAAGTGGCTTTTAAAGCAATCGGCACAAACGGTCTGGGTATGAGTGTTAAAGGAGTATTGTTAGACAAAGACAACAAACAGGTATGTTCATTTGAATCTTCTCACCTTGGAATGGGATTTTTTATTTTTTATCCTGAAAAGGACAACTCTTATAAAGCGAAACTGAGTTTTGCAGACGGATCTCAGAATTTAGTTTATCTGCCGAAGCCGGAAGTCTCCGGAATTTCTTTTTCAGTTGCTTACGATTCAAATTCAATTATAACTCTAAGGCTAAAAGCAAACAATCCTTATTACCAGGTTAACAAAAACAAAGATTTTCTCCTCGTAATTTATTCCGGCGGGAAAACTATGACATATTCCTACAAACAGGAAGATCAAATAGTTACTCTTGATCTGGACAGAAAAGTACTTCCAACAGGCGTTTCTATTGTTACGTTATTTTCCGCAGATGGTGAACCTCTTGGCGAACGATTGTTCTTTGTACAAAACAACGATCAGCTAAACATGCAAATTCACACGGATAAGACCAGTTTTAAAAAGAAAGAAAAAGTAAACCTGCAAGTGAGTACAAAAAATTCAGCCGGCCTGCCGGTTGACGGACACTTCTCCGTTACAATTTTTAATGAGAGTAAGATACCGATGGATGAAAATAAAGAAAGGAATATACTAACCAATCTTTTGCTCACTTCTGATCTTACGGGTTATGTAGAGCAGCCCAATTATTATTTTAAAGATACCAGCGCTGAGACGAGGAGTAACCTGGACGTATTAATGCTAACACAGGGATATCGTGATTTTGAGTGGAAACAGGTATTGAACAACATTCCAAAGACCTTATCTTTTCAACCGGAAAAAGGATTAAATATAAATGGTAAAATCACAAACCTTAAAAACGAACCATTGGCAAACGGAACAGTAAATCTGATACCTTCAAATGGCGGCCAATTACTGAGCACCACATCTGACAACAAAGGCCTTTTCCAGTTTTCGAATCTTATATTTACTGATACCACCCATGTTGTTTTAAGTGCTGTGAATTCAGGGAAAGAAAACAGTACCAAAATTACTTACCTGATTACGAATCAGGAACATCCCAAAGTGGCTAATCTGTCTTACATTCCGCAAAACACAGAAGACAGCAGTTTGCGTTATTACCTGGAGAAAGAGAAAAAAAATTATTTTGAATATACCAACTATAATTCCGGGAAATTTAAGTCGCTGAATCCGGTAACAGTAAAAACTGTTGTACAGGATAATCAGTACAGGACACAAAATGTTGGAGGCGCTGGTTTTGCCGATCAAATAATACATGGTAATGAAATTGACCAGACAGGCGGACAATTATCACAGATTTTAAATGGAAGATTGCATGGTATTACTTTTAACGAGGGGATGCCCTTTATACAGTCCCATTCTGTCGCCAGTCCTACCGAATCTCCCGAACCCATGTTACTGATACTGGACGGAGCGGAAATCAAATTCGGGCCATCATTTAATATTGACGACATTCCTGCCCCTCAGGTTGAAACTATTGAAGTGCTTAAATACGGAAGCACCGGGGCTTATGGAATGGAAGGTGCAAACGGAGTATTGATCATTACCACCAGAGATGGCAGCCAGGCGAGAAAAGACGTCACGGCTATAGGCGTGCTGCCTATTGCACCCGTGGGATTTTACAAAGCAAGAAACTTTTACTCGCCGAAATATAATTTTGCAAATGATAATTCTGCAGAGCCTGAAATGCGCCCCACCATTTACTGGAATCCGGAATTAAAAATAGATAAGGAAGGCAACGCAAATCTGGAATATTATAATGCTGAAAGCAGGGGTATTTATAAAGTAGTAGTGGAAGGAATTGACAAAAACGGAAAACCGGGGAGACTGGTTTACAGATATACGGTTGAATGACTTCACATCTCCATGATAATCAATTGTATATAAATACATGTCAGGGGACCAGATTCTTCCACAATAAATAGGGTTCCAGGTTGTTTTATAAAGATCAGCTGAGTATTTTGTAAGCCTGATCTGCTTACCGGCAGGGTGGCGCGAAGTCAACTAAAATCCAATGAAAACCCGTTTACGGAAACTTTTTATCCGGTTCCTGTTTATCCCCTTCATCTGCTTATTGCTCCTTGTAGTTACAGCCATCGCAATTTTATATTCCCAGCAACAACGCCTGGTTTTCCTGGCAGTAAAAGAATTAAATAAAAAGTTACCCGGAGAACTGGTAATAGGGTCCAGCAATATTTCAGTCTTTGAGAACTTTCCTTATGTATCCATTGCATTGAAAGACGTATATTTTTATTCCGGTAAAAACAAAAGGGACAAACCTCTGTTTGAAGCAGAAAAAATATTTACAGGATTCAGTCTTTCGGACATACTAAAACAACATTATCGGGTAAAAGTTATTTTTCTTAAAAATGGCCAGCTTCATTTGGAACAGGATAATGATGGAAAAATAAATATTGTTGAAGCGGGCAGGATATATCAGGACGGGCCCGTTTCAAAAAAAGATACAACAACAGCACTTGATCTCGATTTGAAGAAGATTGTTTTGAAGAACATGAATATTTCCTTCTTTGATAGCAAGAGCAATCAACAGGTAGTTTCACATATTGACAGAATACAATCTTCATTCAGCAGTGACAGTTCAAAGATTTTTTCTGATCTGCAGGGTTCATTTATTGTTGATTATACCAGGCCTGACGACACTGTTCTATTCCGTCACAGACATCTCGAATCAGATATAAAACTGTCTTATGGTTTAACAACAAAATTGCTGACAATAGATTTGTGTAAACTTAAACTCGAAGATGCTGTATTTAATATCAGCGGAACTGCAGATTTGCTCCATGACAATACTGTGGACTTAAAATTTTCGGGAGACAAGCCGGATTTCAGACAATTGTTTGCCTTTGCGCCGGAGAAGATGTCAAAGGAACTGAAGCATTTTAAATACAACGGACTTCTCAATTTCTCAGGAGCAGTTAAAGGCAAATTGAGTGGTAATCAACAGCCCCGCATAGACCTTACGTTCTCCTGTAAAAATGCATGGTTGCATAATACCGAATCAAAAACAAAACTTGACTCCCTTAATTTTAAAGGATACTATACCAACGGAACGGACAGGAATCTGAAAACTTCAGAACTGCGTTTGTTGAATTTCAGTGCAAAGCCGGATAAGGGGCTTTTTAAAGGCAATCTGGTACTCCGTGATTTTACAAATCCTAAAATTTTAATGCAGGTAAACTCAGATCTCGAACTGGGATTTATAGGTGCTTTCCTCGGCATAAAAGATCTGCAACGTATTTCGGGGCATATCAATCTGAAAATGGATTTTAAAGAACTGGTAGATATCAGTCTACCTGAACAAACAATCGGAAAACTCACTGGTGGTATACAAAGTGAATTAACAGTTACCAATCTTACATTCCGGATTCCCTCCTATCCATATAATATCGAGCATCTCGATATGCATGCAAATATGAAAAATGGTTTTCTAAGTCTGGACACCCTCTCGTTCAGAGTTGGAAGTTCTGATTTTCATATGAGCGGAACTTTGAGCGATTTGCCTGCCCTGTTCCACCAACAGGAGAAACCGGTACGCCTCACGTTAAATGCAGGAAGCAACAAAATAGTTTTGAAAGAACTACTGTCATTTGATTCGGCAAGAAGCAGAAAAGCAAAAGAAGAAATCTACGGGTTTAATGTCGGCCTGGCACTCGAGACATCTGTGAATGAGTTACTTCATCCAAAACCTCTGCCAAAAGGGAAATTCAATATTGAAAATCTAAGTGTCGGCTTTAAAAAATATCCCCATGTATTCCATGATTTTGGAGCAGAACTAACGATTAATGATACTGCCCTGTTATTACGAAATTTTATCGGGCACGTTGACAGCAGTGATATCCGTTTAAATGGACGTGTAAATAATTATGCTCTCTGGTTCAATAAAATAAAAAAAGGGAAGACGCTGATTGCTTTTGATCTTAAATCGCAAAGGCTGGCTCTGCATGAATTGCTGGGACGGCGGGCTCAAAAATATCTTCCTGAAGAATATCAGCAGGAAATATTCTCGAATATCTGGTTACGTTCAAAAACGGAATTGAAATATGACACCGTTTTCAGGTTTGCAAATATAAAGATTGCCAATATTTCAGGGCAATGTGTAAAACATCCATACCAGCTCGACAGCATACATGGCAATGTAAAATTCGGGATTGATAATTTCATTAAAATTGATACTCTTCAGGGTAAGATCGGAAGAAGCGACTTTAATATCAGCATGCGATTATATACCGGAAAAGATACAGCCAGAAGAAATAAGGAGAACTACCTGCAGTTTGCTTCGCGTTTCCTGGACATAAACCAGTTGACAAACTATATGCAGACCGCTGAAGAGGATATGACCAATCTTCAAAATGACAGCACTGTTACTGCCACACCCGTCGCAACTTCTGCCGGGTCTCATGCAAATGCTTTCAATATATTCAACATTCCTTTTATCAATTTCAATGCGTCCATAGATATCGGTCATGTAAAATACCGTCATTTGGGTTTGAAAAATATTTCCACCAAAGTGAGGATGCTGGCAAACCAGCAACTATATCTTGACACATTCAGAATAGAACTGGCCGGGGGAAAAATTGGTGCGAGGGCGCATTTTAACGGAACTGATCCGAATAAAATATATCTGAAAACTAAAATAAATGTGGAGGATGTAGATCTGGAAAAACTAATGCTGAAACTTGATTATCTGGGGCAGGACTATGTGATCAATAAAAACATAAAGGGCCATTTAAGTGGTCTGATAAAATGTTACATTCAAATACATCCCGACCTCACGCCCATTATGGAAAACTCGGAAGCACAGATAGATGTAAACATTTATAATGGCGAACTGGTGAATTTTACACCCATTCAGGCTATGTCGTCTTATTTCAAGGATAAGAACCTGAATATGGTAAGATTTGATACACTGAGAAATGTATTATCATTCAAAAACAACACGCTTTCTATTCCATCCATGAATATCAATTCTTCTCTGGGTTACCTGGAGATTTCCGGAAGTCAGGCTATGGATAAACACATGGAATATTATCTTCGGATACCTTTGAAACTGGTTACCCAGGCCGGATTCAGTAAACTCTTTGGCAAAAAACAGGAGGAAGTGAATCCTGATCAGGTGGATGCCATCGAATATCGCAATTTGGATAAGAAAACACACTTCATCAATCTCAAGATTACCGGAACGCCTGATGATTATAAAATGGCGCTCGGCAAGGCGAAATGACCGCACATCAATAAATCTTCAACTCCCGGTCGAACCGGCATATTTTGATTCAGCAAGCCTTAATTTTGCGTATCCAAAAAGGATTCATTCACAGAGAATGATTCAGGATAAAAAATAAACTGAACAACCGATGTTTGATGGGCAAATAAGGATTATCAAAAAAAACTACTTTAAAAAATTACAAAAATATTATTGCGAACGTATCAGCAACCCGTTTAAATTTTCAGGTGGAAAATTCTTTCCGGCCGTTTTTCTGCTATTGACTTTTGCCGTCCGGGCTAACAGTCAGGTGTTGACATTAAAAGAAGCCGTGAATTCGGCGATTGCAAATTATGGAACGGTCAAGGCAAAAACCAATTATTTAAAAGCCTCGCAGGCCAACGTTAAAGAAGCTTCTTCAGAATATTTACCCAACCTGAATCTTGCGGCACAACAGGCCTATGGTACGGCAAACGGACAATTCGGGCCCGTGATTGCCTTAGGTGGCGGAGTAGCTTCTTCGGGTCCGCCATTCCTCTCGCAAAACTGGAATGCAGCCTTTGGTGGTTTATACCTGGCGAACATCAGCTGGGATTTCTTCACGTTTGGAAGAGTGAAGGAAAATATCAATGTGGCACAGGCTGAAGTGGTTCGTGATGCCAATGATCTCGATCAGGAAAAATTCCAATTGGAAGTGAGAGTCTCCGGCGCATATCTCAGCCTGTTAGCTGCCCAAAGAATTAAACTGTCAGAGCAGAAAAACCTGGAACGTGCTGATACATTGCGGTGGGTTGTTCTGAATCGTACTAAAAACGGGCTCAACCCGGGCGTGGATTCTTCACAGGCCAATGCTGAAGTTTCCAATGCCAGGATCGCACTGACGAATGCGATCAATTATGAGGCTGAACAAGCCAGCGAGCTGGCGCAATTATTAAGTATTCCCTATCAGATATTTTTATTGGACACAGTTTTTATATCCCGCATTCCTGCATCCTTATATGATCCGGTTACGACGAACAGTGATCAGCACCCGATATTAAAATATTATCAAAGCCGTATTGACGTGAGCATTCAGCAGGAGAAATATTTCGATCGTTTTAAATATCCCGTATTCTCTCTGATGGGCGTGGTGCAGGGCCGGGGAACCGGATTCGACGCCAATTACAGTCAGATTAATCCCGATGCTTTTTCTCACAGTTATTCAGATGGAGTGAAAATATCCAATGGGAATTATTTGTTTGGAGTCGGTGTAACCTGGAATCTCACGAATCCCATCAGGGTTCATCAGAAAGTCGCGGAGCAGGAATGGACTTCAAAAGGATTACGAGATGAATATGACCTGGTGAGCCAGCAGATAAAAACGCAACTCGCCCTGGCGGATCAAAAAATAAAATATGCAGTCGATAATTATAACGAAGCACCTATTCAGGTGAAAGCAGCCTCCGATGCATTTACGCAGAAATCTGTATTATATAAAAATGGCTTGGCGAATATTGTGGATGTTACTCAGGCACTGTATGCACTAAACCGTGCGGAGACAGACAGGGATATTTCAAATAATAATGTATGGCAGGCTTTGTTACTAAAAGCAGCGGCAACAGGTGATTTTGGTTTGTTTCAAAATGAAATCAAGTAGACATGGGATTAATCAGAAGCGCACTCAGAAGACCGATATCCATCATTGTAATTGTATTTGGATTATTTTTCTTTGGAGTAAACGCAGTGCGTAACATCAAGATTGATATTTTTCCCGAACTGAATCTTCCGGTTATTTTCATATCTAATCCTTATGGCGGATTTACACCCACTCAGATGGAGGCTTTTTTCGGAAAGACTTATGTGAGCCTGTTATTGTATGTGTCCGGAGTGAAAAGTATTGAAACCAGAAATATTCTCGGACTTACACTGATCAAACTTACTTTTTATCCTGGCACTAATATGGCTCAGGCAGCAGCTGAGGTTGCCACTTTTGTTAATCGAGCGCAGGCTTCCTTTCCGCCAGGCGCGCAGCCGCCTTTTATTATACGTTTTGATGCCTCTACCCTGCCCGTTGGTCAATTGGTGTTAAGCAGTAAAACCAGATCGAATAACGAACTCATGGATCTCGCGAATGTATACGTGCGGGCTTCATTCACATCCATACCCGGCCTGGTTTCTCCCGCGCCATTTGGGGGAAACGTAAGAACGGTCGTAATAAAAGTAAACCCTGAATTGCTGAGGATACATCATCTCACACCGGACCAGGTTGTTGCTGCATTGAGAGAGAACAACCAGGCAACACCTGCGGGAAATGTAAGAATCGGAAACTATAATTATTTCACTCCCGCCAACACGACGATAAAAAATATAAAAGACTTTGAGAATATTCCCATTTTCAAAGGCGGTGTAGAAAATATTTACATGAAGGATATCGCCGTAGTGGAAGATGGAGCTGATATCACTACCGGTTATGCATTGGTGAATGGAAAGCGATCCATCTATCTTCCTGTTACAAAATCAGCGGATGCTTCTACCTGGGAAGTTGTACAGAATTTAAAGAAAGCGATTCCCCGTTTTCAAAGTCAATTGCCCGAAGATGTACAATTATCATATGAATTTGACCAGTCTGTATACGTGATCAATGCTGTTAAAAGTCTGATCAGTGAAGGAGCCATTGGTGCTATTCTCACAGGACTCATGGTTTTATTATTTTTAGGAGATGCACGCGGAGCACTTATTGTTGTGCTAACCATTCCCACTTCCATCATCGCCGGCGTATTGTTTCTTTATCTGTGCGGACAAACAATCAATATCATGACGCTGAGCGGACTTGCTCTTGCCATCGGCATTCTGGTTGACGAATCGACGGTGACGATTGAAAATATACATCAGCATCTCGCGCTCGGCAAACCCAAAGCCCTTGCTATCTGGGATGCGTGTAAGGAAATTGCGTTTCCCAAAATTGCTTATTCTGCTTTGTATACTCGCCGTATTCGCGCCGGCATTTACCATGACAGGCATTCCCGGTTCTTTGTTTCTGCCACTTGCCATGGCGATCGCTTTTTCTATGATTACATCTTATTTTCTGGCACAAACCTTTGTTCCGATTCTGGCGAACTGGCTTATGAAGGGGCATCATCATAAATCAGCCACAGATGGTCATGAATTAACAGATGAAGAAGAATATGCTTCTTTAAATATTTCTCCATCTGAAGAACTGGATACCTGGGACCAGAAAAAGAAATTACTGGAAAAAAATTCAACTGATGGGAATGGAAAACTCACCCCGTTTGAAAAATTCAGGAATCGTTTCCTGCGTTTTTTAGACCGCCTTTTTCCTTTTCAGAAACCCATTGTTATTTTATATGTGATAGTGACCTGCGGGCTTGTTGTTATACTCTTCAGAAATATCGGTCGTGATGTATTACCGAAAGTGAATAGTGGTCAATTCCAGGTGAGACTACGTGCTCCGGATGGTACCAGGCTGGAAAGAACCGAAGAGAAAACAATCAAGGCATTGCAGATTCTTGAAAGTATGGTTGGTAAAGAAAATATTTCAGTGACATCGGCCTTTATTGGTCAGCATCCCGGACAATTTTCTACCAGTCCTATTTATCTTTTCATGAGCGGCCCCCAGGAAGCCGTTCTTCAGGTTGCGTTGAAAGAGTCGTATAAAGTAAAACTGGATGATTTGAAAGAAACTTTTCGCAGCAAAGTGAAGGAAGTCATGCCCGATGTAAAACTTTCATTTGAACCCATTGAACTCACTGACAAAGTGCTCAGTCAGGGCTCTCCCACTCCCATTGAAATCAGGATTGAAGGGAAAAATAAAAAGATTAACGAAGAGTATGCCGATAAAGTAATTGAAAAGTTGAAACAGATTTCTTATTTGCGCGATGTTCAACTGGCACAACCTATTAAATATCCTACAATTGATATTAATATTGATAGAATCCGTGCAGCACAGCTGGGCGTTTCACTGAGTGATATATCGCGTTCCCTGGTTGCTGCTACATCTTCATCCAGATATACAGAGAAAAATTTATGGATCGATACAAAAAACAATGTTAGTTATGGAGTTCAGGTTCAGATACCCGAGAATCAAATGACCAGCATGAATGACATAAATGAAATTCCCGTCCTAAGTAATGAGACCCGTCCGGTAATTGGAGATGTTGCTGATGTAAAAAAAGATACCACATACGGAGAAAACGATAATTTAGGAGTTACCCCTTTTTTATCTATCACTGCAAATATTAACAACAAGGATCTGGGCACCGCGACAAGAGATGTGAAAGAAGCCATGGCATCATTGGGAGAATTACCCCGCGGGCTCGTGATTGAAACAAAGGGCATGACAGAAGTCTTAACGGATACGTTAAACAGTTTGCAATTGGGATTAGTGACAGCAATCGCCGTTATTTTCCTGATGCTGGCTGCTAATTTTCAATCGTTCAAAGTATCCCTGGTAGTTTTATCTACGTTGCCTGCGGTTCTGCTGGGGTCGTTAATTATTCTGATGCTCACGGGATCAACGCTCAATCTTCAATCTTATATGGGCATCATCATGTCGGTAGGAGTATCCATTGCCAATTCCGTTTTACTAATTACCAATGCAGAACATCTCAGACTTCACACGGGCGATGCATTGAGCAGTGCAAAAGAATCAGCGGCCCTTCGGATGAGACCAATTCTTATGACAAGTGTTGCGATGGTGGTGGGTATGCTGCCCATGGCATCGGGATGGGGCGATGGTGGAGATCAGGCTGCTCCTTTGGGCAGAGCGGTTGTTGGCGGACTGATTGCTTCCACTTTTGCCGCCTTATTCATATTGCCCATGGTATTTTCCTGGGTTCAGAATAAATCATCAACGGCTTCTGTTTCACTTGATCCGGAAGACAAAGACAGTGTACATTATATTCCTGAATTGAAACATTCGGCGAAATAAAATTAATAGTACTAAATCAAGCCAATGAATCAGCGTTTAATGATAAAGTCTACGTTTGGAAAAAGATTAATTTATGCCATATTGTTTGTGACATCCATATCCGGTTGTCATTCAGAAGAAAATGCAGAGAAGAAAAAATCGGAAACTTCAACGGCAGCAGATCCCGCCACCAATGTTTTTCTTTTGAAGAAAGGCAGGTTATCTTCTTCCCTGCAAATTCCGGGCGAATTGGTGCCATATCAGCAAGTGGATCTTTATGCCAAGGTAAACAGCTTTGTGAAAAAATTATATGTAGATGTTGGTTCAGAAGTTAAGGAAGGCGAATTGCTGGCCACCATGGATGATCCGGAATTAGGATCCCAACTTGAGAGTGCCGAGTCAGCTGTTAAATCCCGTGAAGCAATTTATCTTGCCAGCAAAGCAAACTACGATCGTCTTGTGGAAACCAGTAAAACTCCGGGTACGATCTCACCGAATGATCTGGAGCAGGCAGTCGCCCGTAAAAATTCTGATTACGCACAGTTACAGGCAGCACAATCCGCCCAAAGAGAAATTTCGCAAACAGAAAATTATCTGCAGATACGTGCCCCCTTCAACGGGGTGATAACAGCGAGGAACGTGAACCCGGGAGCTTATGTAGGTCCCTCCGGAAAAGGTTCTGAATTTCCTCTGTTCAATTTGCAGGAACAGAAAAAACTTCGATTGGTATTATCAGTTCCGGAAGCATATACATCTTATCTAAATCAAAAAAATGCGGTAAGCTTCACTGTTAAATCCCTTCCCGGCCAACCATTCAAAGCGGTCATTAACAGGTTATCCGGATCGATTGACAGCAGGTTGCGTTCACAAAGAGTAGAAATGGATGTGATCAACAACGACAAAAAACTATTACCCGGAATGGTAGCAGAAGTAAATCTTCCGCTGCCTGGCGCAGACAGCACTTTCATAGTGCCCAAAACGGCCGTGGTCAATTCAACTGAGAGTGTTTATATTATTCGTGTTGTTAACAATCAGACTCAAAGGGTAGCAATAAAAACCGGAAGGGAAGCCAATGATCTGATTGAAATCTATGGGAATTTAAATGAGGGTGATCAATTACTTTTTACTCCATCTGACGAGATAAAGAATGGAACTGTTTTGAAAAATTTAAAGACAGTTACATTATAAGTGAGACTCTCCTGGCATCTGTGAAAAAGTTGGTATATTTCTTTTCTTTTGACCCGTCCAAACATTAGTTTTTCATGATCTTTCTCCAGACTGAACCCGTATACGTTGTTTCCCTTGAAGAGATTTTATGGGGCGGCATATTAATGGCCATTACTATGACTATACATGGATTTGGGATGCTCACCGTGCTTCGCGTAAATTTTACTGCTAAGCGTTTTTTGCACACCAAAAAAAATATGATGGTCGGCTTGTTGCCGATCATTTTTGCTGCCGGTTTAATCCTGATCGTTCACCTCTTCGAAGTATTGATCTGGGGACTGTTTTTCATTTGGAAGGGTTGTTTTACCAACAGCAGCCTGTCCATCTATTTCTCCCTGAATGAATACACAACCGTTGGAAGTAAATACAATCTCCCGCTTCAATGGCGACTACTGGAGGGCATGATTTCTATCGCCGGTTTGTTAAGTTTCGCCTGGTCAACCGGTGTATTATTCTCTCTGGCTAAGGAATTCCAGGATCATTGGTTTGATTCTTACAAACAGCGGCGTCAAAAGAATTCCGCCGGATAAACCTTGTTTTAACCTTTCATTTCACAGGTGTTTGCAATTGAGGCTAACTTCGTTCGTAATTTCCATTTAATGAAATTAAAAAGGTTTTATTTAATTCCGGTATTATGGATATTAGCGTTGAAGCTATTTGCACAGTCTTTCCAACCAGCGGACCTGATAGGTGTATGGCAATACGGGCCTGACATCGGTACTGCCAAGATTACGTTTATGAAAGACAGTATTCTTTTGATGAATAGTCAGGATGAAAAAAATAAACTGATTCACTACTCCGTTGAAAAAACGGATAGTGGTGATATCTTAAAAATGCGTCCCATGGATGCAGACAGTGCGGATCTTATGTATTTCAAAATAAAAAAAATAGATCAGGACCTTATTCATTTGGGAATCTTTAAAATGCAGGTGTTCAACCAATCCACCGGCGAGTGGGAAGAGCGTCCGAGCCCACCGGAAACGATTATGGTTTTAAGAAGAAGGAAAGACGATTATCTTTTAAAAGAGAAACGATAAACATAAATGACCAACACCGACGACCTGCACATAGAAGATGAAATCGTTCCGCTATTTGATTCCACTTACAATTTATTTTCCGGAAGAATGGTTCATGATTTGCTGATCAATCCCCTGGATTCTGAATCAGATATTTTATACCGGCAGAAAATACTCAAAGGATATATAGGAAACCGTGAAATATTAAAAGAATATTCCTTTTCGAGATTTAATCTATCAGATATCTATGACTTCTTTGAGACGTTCTCAGCAGGGACATTTTTAGGCATGCATTTGAGAAGAAGATTAATGTTTTCGGAAAAGGAAAGAACACAGAAGAGAGGGAAACTGATGATGCTTGTACTGCTTTTCAGCAAGATACACAGCACCTATATCAGCAAGATCAATCGAAAACTTTTCCCCGATGAATATGCATCGGAGCTCGAAAAACTTCATCTTTTTTTTATTGATTTCGAATTGGAACGTTATGAACCGATCATTCGGAAAAAGAAACTGAAGATCGGCCATATTGTTGAACTGATGAAGGTGTTAACAGAAAAAGTTACGAACGGGCAGGCGGCAGCGTTTTGGAAAAGCTGGTATTTATTCGAAGCATATCTTTCTATCAGCGTAGGTATTATTCGCCATGGATTTGTTTTTCCTGATTTTGAAAACACGGGTTTTTCAATAGAAGGGCTTTACCATCCGCTTATCAAAAATCCGGTAAAAAATAATTTTACAGCCGATAAGAATGTTCTTCTTTTAACCGGACCGAATATGTCAGGCAAGTCTACTTTTCTGAAAGCCGTCAGTTTATGTGTATATCTGGCACATAAAGGACTGGCTGTTCCGGCCTCCAAAGCAAAGATGCCCTTTTTTAATACCATATCTGTGGCCATTAATCTTACCGATAGTATCGTAAGCGGTTACAGCCATTTTATGTCGGAAGTAATTGCATTAAAAAATGTGATTACAGAAGCCCGCAAAGGCGAAAGATGTTTCGCGGTGTTTGATGAATTATTCAGGGGAACAAATATTGAGGATGCATTGGAAATAAGCACAGTGACCATAAAGGGAATAACGCAATTCACTCATTCCCTTTTTATTATTTCGACACATCTGCATCAATTAAAAGATCTGGAAGAAATTAAAAACAATCGGGTGACTACCTGCTATATCGAATGCGATATAAAAGACAATACTCCGGAATTTACTTACAAACTGAAGCCCGGCTGGTCGGATCTTAAACTTGGTCGTATTTTGTTCGACAGGGAAGGATTAAATAACTTATTGAAATAAATGAATATGAAATGGAACACTGAACTATATGACAAGACTCATAGTTTTGTTTCAAAATTTGGTGAGGGAATACTATCGTATTTGCAGCCGAAACCAGGTGAAACAATTCTCGATCTTGGTTGTGGTACAGGTGACCTGACATCAGAAATTTTTCAGACAGGTGCTAAGGTGATTGGAGTAGATAATTCTGCCGAGATGATTCAGGCAGCTAAAACTAAATTTCCTTCAATAGAATTTCTTCAGGCGGATGCCAGGATAATGAACTTCGATGTCCGTTTTGACGCCATTTTTTCAAACGCTGTATTACATTGGATAAAAGAAAAAGATTTAGTAATACGCCAAATGTATTTATTGCTGAAAGAAAACGGCAGAATCGTTCTGGAATTCGGCGGTAAGGGTAATATTCAGCAAATGGAAAATGTTATGAGAATGACTCTGAAAAATAGAGGTTACGACGAAAATGCAAATATGGATTTTTGGTATTTCCCTTCCATTGGCGAATATGCTACAGAACTTGAAAAACAAAATTTCCGTGTAATTCACGCCGAGCATTTTGACAGAAATACACCTCTCAATGGGGATCGGGGAATGAAAGACTGGTTTAAGATGTTTGGAATTAATTTTCTGTATGACATACCAGAAACTGAAGTTGAAGATATTCTGGATGAGGTGGACGCCAAGCTCAGGGCAACCCATTACAGAGATGGAATCTGGAATGCAGATTACAAAAGAATCAGGATAGTTGCCATTAAGTCCTGATTGCGATTAATGCACCACCATAAACTTTGAAACGACATTACCCAGGCTGCTCACCATCTTAATCGTATACACACCGTTTGCAAAAGATGAAAGATAGACCGGTAAATCGCGCGGACTGATAATATGTTTACCAGCCGCCTGTTGACCCAGATTGAATGTACCCATTGTTTGTCCGACCATGCTTACAATCGTCAGGCTACAGGTTGCTGATTGCGGCAGATCATATTCTATTACTGAACTTCCATTTACAACCGGGTTTGGATAAATTTTTATTGCCAAAGCATTAACCGGTGCAACCGTTGTGTCTTTAGTGCTGGTATCTTTAAAATTGTTATTGAGATAGACTCTGTATTCTCCCGGGGCCAGTGTAAAGTTTTGACTTCCGGTAACCTGCAAAGAATCTGTTCCGAAATAATTATACCATACACCTTTCGTCGGAAATGGAACCGTACCAGTAGTTGTCGTGACATCAAAGTTTCCAAAAACCACTGCGGCAGTTTTAGAACCAGATGCAAGCAAATATTTAAATGGTCCGTTTAGAGAATAAACTGAGTTCGCCGTATCAAGTTCCGGATAACTGGTTCGAAGCTGCATCATAGATGCATATACATCGTGTAGTTTTTTCCTGGAACTATTCTGAAGATAATCCCATCTAATGGGTTTTGGCGTAAGACGGCAACTTCCGGAAGGATCTACGGTACCGTTGCTACACCAGTTGATTGAATAGTCGTATCCCAGTTCACCAAATTCAGTAAGCATCTTCGGTCCGGGAGCAAGAGCCCATAATGCGGCAGCAGCTTCGTTACGTTGCAAACCGGTGGTTGTATCCTTTATATTGTAGGAACCACTGCTGTTTCCATAATTCTCATTATTGTACATCAGACGTTCTTCATCATGACTCTCCTGATAAACAACCAATCCCGGATTATTCCATCCACCCAGCGATGTATAAATACTTCCTGTGAGATCCCATGTTGCACCACCCGGTGATGGCGTACTATAACCCATAGTAGCCTGGTTATAATTTGGATTCAGGTTAGAACCCCAGAGCATCATTCCATAATTCGCTTCTACTGCCTGCTCATCATTATCCGCGAACATTTCAAGAATACAATAACTGTCGGGAGATGCAGACTGCATCTGATCGTAGATATTTTTCCAGGTTGCAACGCGTCCTGCATCATAATTACCCCAGGCAGATACATTACAATTGTTCCCAAAAGCATCGCAGGTTTTGGTTTGTGTAAATCCTTTTGCAAGATCCCAACGATAGCCGTCGATATGATAATTGGTGAGCCAGTAATTAATGACTCTTTGCGTAAAAGTTTTAGTAGCCTGAGATTCGTGATTGAATTGAAATCCAACGTTGAATGCATGTGTCGGATACTGGTTGAACCAGGGATTGTTGGATGCAGGAACACCCAATGCATTATTCCAGTACATCTGCACCATGGGCGAGCTTCCAAATGAATGATTCATTACCATATCCATAATCACTGCTATTCCCTGTTGGTGGCAGGCATCTACAAATTGTTTTAAAGCCGTAGAAGTTCCGTATACTTTATCGGGAGCAAAGTAAAAATTGGGATTATAACCCCAGCTCACCGATCCTTCAAAATTGGTAAACGGCTCAATTTCGACAGCGTTGATTCCGAGATGTTTTAAATAACCGAGGGTATCGATCAGACTCTGCCAGTTACCGGCAGTGGTGTAATCAGCCAGCCACAATTCATAAATCATCAAACTTTCTTTTGCCGGTTTTTTAAAAATTGGCACCTGCCAGCTGTAGGCGGATTGTCCGGTTTGAATGATACTCGCTAATGTGCCACTGGCGCCTGAGGGAAAAGTTTTCAAATTTGGATAAGTAGAAGAAGGTATACCGGGATCTACATTTTTGTCGAGCACTTTTTCCGTGTTGTAATCAGCCAGTACAATTGTATCGTCGATTACATACTGATAAGCGTATTCCGTACCTGAAGTCAACCCGTCTATTTCAAGCCAATAATAATTACTGTCAGGCGTTTTGATCATCTGATAAGCCGTCGCCTGCTGCCAGTTATTGAAGTCACCCACCACCACCACTTTTGTTTTAAATGGCGCATACAAGACTAAAATAACTGAACTGTCACCGGGTTGATAGTTTATACCCTCATTCACTCCGGGCGGCAACGGCAGTACAATGTTTGCCGAGTTCACAAAAAAATGAAACGTATCTGCCACAACGTCCGTACTAACATTTGCCACTACCACGACCTGCTGATCTCCGTTAACGGTAATCGGAATATTGGATGTAATTGAATCACCGGAAATAACCGTATTTATCAATACACTATTGAAGTATAATTTGAGCGTTGAAAGATGATTGGCAGCACAAGTGACTCTAATGGAATCTCCAATATGCTTGCTGATAAGTACGGGAATGGGATTGTAGGTTGGCTGGAACAGAGGATTTGTAAATTTTATAGCGAGGCTGGATGCAAACACGGGCTGGTACATATCGCTGCCATCCGTATTCCGTTGAACAAGAGAGCCATCTCCATTCCTGAAAAGTATCGCTATTTTGAGAATTTGTTCGGAAGCGGGAACACCAAAAAAACTGCGGATATTATTTATCGCATATACATACCTGTTATTCCCCAGTGACGTAGCTTTCGCCGCGGGATTAGCAGTGCCCCAGGTGAAAGGAACATATCGCCAGTCCGAACTACTGGTGCTCGCGCTGGTTATTACTCCAACGTGCACATATACATCATTTGTATTTGAATAATTATATAGTCCCTGATTCCCAAATGAGCAATCCACTGTGATTGATACATTGCTGGTATCAACCGGAAACTGAGGCGCAGATACCAGTTCCTGTGCCCGCAAAGAATAAGTGAAAAATAATAATCCTGAAACAAAGTAAAATATTTTCATGCCCCTCATTGTTTATAGGTTCGGCGGTTTTCGGAGGACGGTCAAAAATAGATAAAAAACAAAGAGGCGTTTTTGAATCCGCCTCTTTGTTTTTCAGACCTTATAGTTTTACAGTATCAAAACCATTTATTGGGTTAAAGTATATTGATAGTTTAAGAAATCCGCAGTTATAGTATAAGTTCCGTCGTTTGCCGGGCCATTGAAATTGGTACTCAGGTTATAACCAAAAGGACCACCCGCAGCGGGCACAGCGCTATTTGCTACCGCAAATTTATTTGACCAGTCACCATTCTTTGGCAACATGAGATATTGCTTTCCACCTACTAGGGGAATCTTAATAAAAAACTCTGTAGAATTAATTCGTTTGAATACCTGTGATGGTACAGGAACAGGATTATTCCAGCCACCCGCTGTTGCGTCGCCTACCAGGAACAAACTATCAGGCAGCACCTGAGTATATGGAGTAACCGTGAAAGTACCAGCCTGGAAGTTCACCATTATTTTATAAAGTCCTGAACTATCAGGGCCCGGGAAATTTTGGGACAGATTGTATCCGAAAACTCCTCCTCCATTTAAACCTGCCACTGTGTTATCCGCAACAGCATATTTATTTGTCCAGTCACCATTAGCAGGCAATAACAAATATTGATGACCGCCGATCATATTAAATACTCCGCCGTAATCTACCGAATCTATTCGTTCAAACTGCTGTGTAGGAATGGGCACCGGATTGTTCCAGCCTCCTTGTGTGGCATCGCCAACCAGGTATAGCTGTTTTGTAATGGGCGGCTGAACCTTTGGAGGAACAACATAAGGAGTTACGCTGATCGTAAGAGTGTTTGAATTAAGTTGCTCATTGTTATTTGCATAAGAAGATACCACTCTCACGTCCATATTGTACGCCACATTGTAGGAAAATCCAAAACTCAATGCTATATCATTAATTTGTTTTGCTATAAAAGTATCGGTAAGAACACCACTCACCACAACATTCACTGCCTTGGAAAAATTGCGTCCCGAAGAATCAAACTGAATCGTATATTTTTCGGTGGACTTGACGGTTGCATACATCGGATCTGTCCAGTTTAGGGTCAGCACCTGTTTCAGCGAATCCGTGGGTGTCGGAGCAATGGTTGTTGCAGAACCTGTTAATGCCGGGGTTTGGCCATTCGGATTAAAAGTATTGGATACTTTGGTGCAGGCCATAATTACCAACAGCAATGACAGTGCGACTAAAAAGAGTTTTGATATATTTTGTTTCATACTATTTTTTTTATTCGTCATTGAATGTGATTTACTGTGGAGTTACAGAAAACATACCCGTTTGAAAATTGACATCAATGACATAGTTACCACTCGCTGCCGGGGCCAGTACATTTGCGCCGTTGTATACAAAGGGACCACCATTTATTGCTGTAGGATCATCATTCGTTGCAACACTCCATTGGTCGGTCCAGGATCCATTCACTGCAATCAGCTTGTACTCGCCGCCACCTACAATCGGTACAGTAATTTTATACTCTGTGGGACTTATCTGGTTGAACTCCTGTATAGGTACCTGGGAAACAGGAGTGATAGGATTGTTCCAGCCACTTACCGCTATAGCACTGCCAACAATATATAGTGTTCCCGATTTTGGTGGTGCAACTTTTGGAGGTGGTGCATAGGGCGTAACCAGATAGTCAATCGGCGCAGAAAACAAAGGCGCTGCAGAAGCCGTTGCCGATGTAAATGGCTGCAGGAATGATTCAACACGCACCTGTATATTATGTTGCTGGCCGAAACTTAACTGCAATCCGTTACCAAGTATCGCATTAAAAGCCGAGACACTGAAAGTCTGACTGAGCGCAGAATTGATCGCAACAGTCTGCATATTCGGACTGGTAAAATTTGCACCTACCGTATCTATCTGGAGATAGTAAGTTACGTTCATAGAACTTACACCATTAGAGAACTGATAATTCGGGTTCGTCCAGCTGAAAGTAACAGCAAAAGCCGTCGTGTCAGTTACAGGAAGAGGAATCGAATCCACTGCTGTTGAAGTCAGTACCGGTGCGGTACCGCCGTTGTAATAAACTTTTGCTTCATCTTTTTTGCAGGCGCTGAATAAGAATATGCCGGCGGCAGCTGTCAGCATTATTTTATTTAAATATCTTTTCATACAATCGCTTTATAAGTTGCTTTCGAATTTAATATCCTTTGTTTTGAATCAGATTTGGGTTTGCATTTAAATCTACAGATGGCAGCGGGAAGACATTAAAATTGTCTGCCACTCCGGTACCGGAAGACACCCCACCTTTCCAGGGCCATAAAAAAGAACCGGATGTAAATACACCGAAACGAACAAGATCTGTGCGTCTGAAACATTCCCAATAAAGTTCCCTGCCTCTTTCGTTCAGGATATCTGAAACCGCCAGTGTGGTTACATTGCCAGATGTATTTCCATAGGCTCTTTGACGCAGCATATTGAAATAAGTGATTGCCTGTGCCGTAGTACCTCCTGTACCACCTCTTAATACTGCTTCAGCATAAATCAGGTAAGTTTCACCCAGGCGGAAAAGAGGAAAATCGGTGGAAGCAAAAACACTTGCATTCGTAGGTGTTGCTCCTGTAGAAGTTACATTCTGAAATTTTGTAACTGCAAGCCCGTCATTAAAATTGGCAATCTGGTCGATTGTTTCATTCTGGCCATTTGTGTAAAATAATGAGCGATGATCCAGTGTACCAGTCAGGTCGGGAAACAGGGCAGGAATATTTGAAGTAACCCTGTTACCTCCCCATCCCCCACCAGGAACACCATAAACAGCAGGTGTCATTTTACCCCCGATAGCCGCATTGATGATAAAAGTAGTTCCACCATAGTTCTGAGTATTCTGACCGTCGTAATTAATGGCGAGTAAAGTTTCGGTGTTGTTTAAATTATTGTCTGCAAGAAAAAGGTTTTGATATTTAGGCAGCAAAGTATATCCTGCTGCAATTACTTTGTTGGCATATGTAATTGCATCAGTGTACCTGGCTGTTCCTGTATAAACTTCAGCATTCAAATATATCCTGGCAAGAAGAGCCCAAACACAGGCCTGGTCTGCCCTGCCGTATTCATTTTTCTGAGCCGGTACCATCGCATTTGCGCTGTCCAGACTTAGTAACTCAGATTCTATATATGAAAACAAATCTGCTCTGGCAATTTGCGGCGGTAAGAATGCAGTGCCAATCGGACTTTTCTCTGTAGTAAATGGAGGGTTGGCAAAAAGATCCATTAAGATAGAATACTGGTAAGCGCGCAAAAAGCGCGCTTCAGCACGATAGTATTTAATATTTGT
Source organism: uncultured Bacteroidota bacterium (assembly GCA_963757315.1). GTDB lineage: Bacteria > Bacteroidota > Bacteroidia > Chitinophagales > Chitinophagaceae > Puia. The sequence goes on from CAVWRD010000011.1 coordinate 749,007, forward strand.
TGCGTCACCGCCGGAAAATTTCGCGATGGCCGCGTCACTGGCATTCGCTATAAAGGAATTTGCCACCGTGATTTGATAGATGGAACGACTGTAAAGTCCATTAAGAATTACATTGCCTGAATTCCAATTCAAATTATGAAAATCCGGTACGCCGGGATCATTCCATGCACAAACTGCTTCGTCGGTACTTAATTCCTGTGCATCCCAGAGAAGGCGTACGAAATCAGAAGTACCCGCATCAATGCCTCCCAGGTCTGAGTTGCCGGGACCGGTACTGCTTGTGAGTGCAAATGATCCATACACTTTGGCAAGAGACTGTTTGTAACCATCTGCGGTGCTATATACAGTGGCAGCCGTTGCTGAATTGGAAGGATATCGATTCAGATCTTTGCCACAAGCGGTAAGAATAGTAACCGCTACGAAAGCCAGATTTTGTATATTAAACAGATTCTTTTTCATATCTGATAATTTGATTATAATTTAAAAATTAAAAGCCAACGTTTATACCAAGCGTATAGGTCCTTGGCTTTGGATAAATATTATTATCTACCCCTCCATAAACTTCCGGATCTATACCTGAATATTTTGTTATGACGAATACGTTTTGAACATTCGCGCTAATTGTTAATCTGGCTTTGCTGTTCATTATATTTCCCAGGTTATAATTCAAACCAAGATTATCCATCTTCAGAAATGAACCATTTTCAACATAGTAATCAGAATAATATTGATTGTTGATAAAATTGGTATTGGTATAACTGGTAAGCGTATTCGAAATAAAATTATTTGGATTCAATATGGATCTCTGAACTGCCTGGTTTGAAGCAACCGCATTATAGACATAATTGCCGATGTTGGCACGTAATACGGTACTGAGGCTCCATTTTAAATAACTGACCGAAGTACTAAAACCCATGATAACCGGAGCAAATGGTGTTTTATAATGATAAGCATCCGGAGAAGAAGGGGGTGAAGAAATTATCCCGTCTCTGTTGCGGTCCACGTAAAGTCCTTCAATGGGCTTTCCCGATTTTTGATCGTAAATCTGCTGAAGAACAAAAAAAGCATTCGGTGTGTAGCCAACCGTATTCATCTGGATTGTATTACCTGTTGCACCAATATTGGGACCAGTCACGTCTCCATAGAAAGTAGGGTCATTGGTGTTATTGGTAAGTTTGGTGATTTTTATATCCTCGTAGGCGATATTAAAGGATAGATTCCAGACAATTTTGTTAGTCTGCACAGCTACTGCATTGATCGTAAACTCAGCTCCCTTGCTAACCATGTTTCCAATATTCGATGTATACCTGTTTGTAAAATTGGTGCCATCCGGAATGAATAAATAGTTGATCATGTCTTTAGTATTCTTATAATAGTACTCGATACTTCCAGAAATTCTATTATTCAAAAAACCATAGTCAATACCAATATTTGTTGAAGCAGTCTGTTCCCATTTCAGATTTGCATCATAGGGTGCCGGTGTATATAAATAATAAAAGCTATTTCCAAACTGGTATTGGCTGCCATTATTACTCAGGGAATAACTGGGGATATATCCGTAATTGCCGATTCCGTCTTGGTTACCAGTTACCCCGTAACTGGCTCGGAGTTTCAAACTTGAAATAGTCGCGGAGTTTTTTAGAAAACTTTCTTCATTTATTTTCCAGGCTCCCGCTATTGCCGGGAATAAGCCATAGCGAAAGCCGTTGTTTGAGGAAAACCGGGAAGAACCATCGCTGCGTAAGGAAGCTGTCAGAATAAATTTATTATCGTAAGTATAAATCAACCGTCCAAAATAAGATATCATGGTATTTTCGGCTATACTGGATGGGTAGAGCGGTGCAGTTCCAGGAATCGTATCTCCCTGAGAATCGAATGAAGCATAGTTATATGTAGTTCCAAGATTATTGTAATAACCATACCCCGCGATTACATTGATATTGCTATTAATATCAGGTATATCCTTTAGGTAATTGAGCTTGAATTCTAAAACAGTATTATGATTCGTTCCCTTGTACTGGTAATTTTGTCCATGGTTAGTAGTTGTTCCCCATTGCTGTGCAGCGTCTCCCGGAACGTGTACACTTCCTTCACCTTTAGATTCATCTAGTCCCAGATTAAGATTGAGGTGCAGGTCTGGCAGAAAATGTAATTTATAATCGAATTGCACATTACCAAAAAGTCTATCTGCTGTACTTGTACTATTATATTGATTCAGTAACGCAACCGGATTTCTTGTCGCATTGTTATTTGGCGTACTATCGGATCCATTCGCCGTCCATTCAAAATATCCACCAAAGGGACTTCCTTTTTCATAAACGGGTTCCGTCGGAGCCATGGATACTGCTGCACCAATGGCTGCCTGATTTGCAAATCTCGTATTGGCATGTGAACCATTCGCATTGATATCTATCTTCAGATGATTGTCAAATAAACTGGGATTTAACCTAACCGACGCCGTGGTTCTTTGAAGGTTATCAGTTTTTAAGATACCTGACTGATCCAGGTAGCCAACAGAAACATAATAAGGTAAGCTATTAATAATTCCCTTCATGTCATTTAAACTCCCAGACATACTGATGTTGCTATTAGAAATAATACCTGTCTGGTAAATTTCGTTTTGCCAGTTGGTATTTGCTCCACCCATTTCAGCTATCTGAGCAGGCGTACCATTCGCATTTACATAAGCCTTTAACTGATCAGTAGAAAGTACAGATTCTTCTCTTGCGATAACAGAAGCTCCCAATTGTGTATTAAAATTAAATTTTGGCGCTCCACCTCTACCTTTTTTTGTTGTAATAAGAATTACTCCACTGGATGCTCTTGAACCATAAATTGCAGCGGCAGAAGCATCCTTAAGTATAGTTTCACTTTCGATATCATTAGGATTAATTAAAGACAAAGGATCTGCTATTCCGGGAATAGTTGATGTTGGATTTGGTGGAGGTGTAAATAAAGATTGCATGGGTACACCATCTATTACGTATAATGGATCGTTGTTTCCATTAAGAGAAGACAGTCCACGGATGCGGACTGTGGCTGCCGCACCGGGCTGTCCGCCATTAGATGTTACCGAAACACCTGCAACTTTTCCTGCTATCAGCTGATCCGGTGAAGTTATTGCTGCTCCCTGTTGAAAATCTTTTGATGTAACAGTAGATACGGCCCCCGTAAGATCTTTTTGTTTGACCGTACCGTAACCAATCACGACCACATCATTCAATGTTATTGTCGTTGACTTAACAAGATTGATATTAAGGTCACCATTTCCTATTGCCAGTTCCTTAGAAGCATATCCAACTGATGAAATGACAAGAGTGGTCGCCGACGATGGAACGGTCATACTAAAGCTGCCATCACTATTAGTTTGTGCTCCGGACTTAGTTCCTTTCACAAGGATTGTTACACCTGGTAAACCTGTGCCATCTGTAGCATCTGTAATTTTTCCTGAGATTGTTCTGGTCTGAGCGAAGCTGAATGAATAAATAAATAGCAGCAAGGTCAGGGGAATGACCCTTCTACAAGGCAATCGTTTCTTTCTCATAAAAATGGCAGTTATTAAAATTTAAAAATATACCTGGTTCAGTAAATCTTAATGCAATCGATTACACGAAGTTGAATAATATTCTGATTTAAAAAAATATTTATTTTATCAGGATGCTGATTTTACCCACCGGGTTTTAAAGCGATATCCTGATCTGTTTAAAATGTAAATTTTACACAATATTTCGAAAATTATTTATCACGCCAAATTTTGATTCAAATATTTTTCAAATGAAATTAAAAGGACGGATAATTGGGTTAACCTTCAATAAAACGCTGAATAAATCAGGGTTTTTGAATTCTATTCAATTTGTAAGGGTATTTGATTGTCCGATTCGTGTTCAATAAGGACCATGAAATATGACCGGATTGCTGCATAAAGAGCGTACAATTATGATTTTCCGAGGTTTCTGGATCTGCAATTTTGAGAGTGATTGATTGACGGCTCCTCTTTCTTATTAAAATTGAGAATTCCATTTTTTTGATTAAAATTGTACGGTAATCGATTGCACTAATGGCTAATGAAATAACGCTATCAAATATTGCCAGGGAACTGAATATCACACCGGCAACCGTCTCCAGGGCCTTAAGAAATCATCCCAAAATAAGCGCTGAAACAAAGGAATCTGTCCTGAAAGTCGCCAGCCGCCTGAACTACAAAAGAAACAAGGTCGCTTCCTCACTCAGAAGTGGTAAGACCCATATGATCGGTGTAATTATCCCCAGCGCAGAGATCAATTTTTTTGGTTCTGTTGTCCATGGGATCGAGACTGTGGCAAATGTAAACGGCTATAATATCCTGATTTATCAATCGAACGAGTCATACGAACATGAAGTAATGGGAATAGAGACCCTGCTGGCGGCAAGGGTGGATGGCATATTGGTATCCATTGCGAAGGAAACAGTTGACTACTCCCATTTCACAGACGTTGCAAAAAGGGGGCTACCCATTGTTTTTTTCGACCGTGGTAATGACAATATGGGTATTCCTTCAGTGGTAATTGACGACTACAAAGGAGCATTTCTGGCAACTGAAAGATTAATCAAAGAGGGATACCGGCGGGTAGCTCACATATCCGGACCTCAGCATGTGAAAGTTTTTTATGACCGTCTTAAAGGTTATATGGCCGCTTTGCAGGTTAATAATTTACCATTTGACCCCACTCTGGTTTTCCAGGGGAATATCTCAATAGAATCCGGAAAGAAAGCTGCTGATTATTTTCTTTCTTTATCCGAACGACCTGACGCAGTATTTGCTGTGGAAGATTTCTGCGCATTAGGATTGATGAAGTCAATCAAGGAACATGGCCTGAAAATTCCCGATGAATTTGGAATCATTGGTTTCGCCAATGAACTTTTCAGCGAACACACTACGCCTTCGCTATCAACGATTGATCAGCAAACCGTATTAATGGGCAAGGAAGCATTCAAGCTGTTGCTCCAGGTGGTGGAAAACAAAGACGTAACTGTATCGGTACAACAAAAGATTGTACTTGAACCAGTCCCCATTTTCCGTGAATCATCGGATAGAAAAAACCAGTTGACAGCAGTTACGAAATAAAGTATGACGTTATGGGTTTAAACTTTGGAAGGAAGATTTTTTATGTCTGCGTTCTTTTCATACTACTGGGATGCAAGAAAAATGACAATAACATTCCTGCAGCTCCGCCTACCGACAGTTTACCAAAACCGGTGCCCGCAAGTTTTGCGAAAGGCGCCGACGTAAGCTGGTTAACACAAATGGAAAGTTCAGGATATTCTTTTTATGACAGTACCGGGGCAAAAATGGATTGTTTGTCGTTATTAAAAACACTTGGCATCAATTCAATCCGTCTGAGAGCCTGGGTGAATCCTTCCGACGGATGGTGTAATACTGCCGATCTGGTTAAAAAGGCTATAAGGGCAAATAATCTCGGATTAAAAATTTTAATTGATTTCCATTATAGCGATATATGGGCGGATCCCGGTCACCAGATGAAACCTGTTGCCTGGACCGGTTTGGATTTTACATCTTTAACAGACACGGTATCCAGCTATACCAAACACGTTATGGACACTTTAAAATCCAACGGCATTAATCCTGTCTGGGTGCAGATAGGCAACGAAACCAATGACGGCATGTTATGGGAAGATGGCAGGGCTTCCACCAATATGGCACAATTTGCCAAACTCATAAATGCGGGATATCAGGCTGTAAAATCCGTGAACGATTCTACCAAAGTAATCGTTCATATTTCTAACGGTTATGACAATACGATGTTCCGCTGGGTGTTTGACGGGCTGAGTTCTAATGGCGCCAATTTTGATATCATTGGCATGTCGCTTTATCCTTCCACTACCAATTGGCAAACGCTCGATGGGGAGTGTCTGACTAATATGAGCGATATGGTATCGCGGTATGGGAAACCTGTTATGATCTGTGAAATCGGCATGGATGTGAGTGCACCTTCCACATGCAGGTCATTTATAGCGGATATTATCAGCAAAACAAATTCTTTATCGAATGGTATGGGACTGGGTGTGTTCTACTGGGAACCTGAAAGTTATAACTGGCAGGGTTATACGCTGGGAGCGTTTGATAACAATGGAAAACCTACTGTTGCACTCTATGGTTTCTCCGATAAATAATCCATCTTAGTTATATCTTTTTAATAATATTCTTATGCCAACTTTCAATGTCCGCCTGTTAACATGTATCGGCTTGCTGGTTTTTTCATTGTCGAAAGTCCCCGCACAAAATTCACAACGAAAACAAATAAATTTTAATGAAAACTGGAAGTTTCATTTTGGAAACTCAGCCGACCCGTTAAAAGATTTTAATTACAGCATAGCCAATATTTTTGCTAAATCCGGAGGAGCCTGGGGAACAAATGCTATTGAACCCAGATTCATCGATAGTTCATGGAGATCTGTGAATCTTCCTCATGACTGGGTAGCGGAACTGCCTTTTGTAAATATCAACGATGCGAATGTTGAATCCCATGGCTATAAACCCGTCGGCGGATTATTTCCACAAACCAGTATTGGCTGGTATCGGAAACATTTTACTGTTGCAGGCTCAGATTCAGGAAGCCGTTTTCAAATTCAATTTGACGGAATTTTCAGAAATGCGAGTATCTGGGTGAATGGGTTTTATGTCGGGAATAATTTAAGCGGATATATCGGGATAGGATATGATATCACTGACTACATAAAATTCGATCGGGATAATGTTGTAGTCGTGAGGGTTGATGCGACCCAATATGAAGGGTGGTTTTATGAAGGTGCCGGAATTTACAGGAACGTATTTTTAAACCAGTATAATAATCTGCATATTCCGGATGGCGGGCTCTTTGTTCACACTGAATCCGAAGGAAAAAACACTTCTGTAACGATAGAGACAACTGTTGAAAATAAAAATCCTTCCGCAACCAGCGGAACTGTTTATTCAGTTATTACCGACCGGGATGGAAAAAAAATCGGGCAAACGAAAGAACTGGCTTTTACTCTGGCAGTGAATGAAAATAAGACCCTGACAGAAAAAATATCAATTACAGATCCCAGATTGTGGTCGCTGGAAGATCCCTATTTATACAGGGTTTTCTCAATAGTTCTAAATGCAGGGAAACCAGTGGATACTATTTTCCAAAAATTTGGAATCAGAACGCTTCGCTTTGATCCCGCGCAGGGATTTTTCCTGAACGGAAAACACATAAAAATTCTGGGAACCAACAATCATCAGGATCACGCGGGAATAGGCAGCGCTTTACCTGACTACATGCAATACTACCGGATAGAGTTATTGAAAAACATGGGGGCAAATGCATGCCGCACCAGTCATAATCCTCCGACGCCAGCTTTTCTTGATGCATGTGATAGTCTGGGCATGCTGGTATTGGATGAGAATCGTTCGTTGAATAGCAGTACAGAAAATATGAGCCAGTTCGAAAGAATGATACTTCGCGACCGCAACCATCCAAGCGTGTTCCTCTGGTCGATTGGAAACGAAGAGGGATGGATACAAACTAATAGTATTGGTAAAAGAATCGCAGAAACTTTTCTGGCCAAACAAAAAGAACTGGATCCAACAAGGACCAGTACGTATGCTGCTGACCTTGCAAATTTCTTTACAGGAGTAAATGAAGTAATTCCTGTACGTGGATTTAATTACCGGCAGTTTGGAGTAGCCGACTATCATCGTGACCATCCTAATCAACCTGTGATGGGAACGGAAATGGGAAGTACAGTCACTACAAGAGGGGTTTATGAAAAGGACAGTATCAGAGGGTATCTTCCGGATGAAGACATCACTGCCCCCTGGTGGGCAAGTACCGCTGAAGAATGGTGGAAACTTGCCGCGGAAAATCCATACTGGACGGGGGGATTTGTATGGACAGGATTCGATTATCGGGGAGAACCTACTCCCTTTCATTGGCCCAATATCAATTCTCATTTTGGAATCATGGATATGTGCGGCTTTCCCAAAAATATTTATTACTACTATCAGTCATGGTGGACGGACAAAGATGTGCTTCACATCTCACCACACTGGAACTGGAAAAACAAAAGAGGTCGGCCCATTGATGTTTGGGTGAACACGAATGCAGATAACGTGGAATTGTTTTTGAACGGAAAGAGTCTTGGCAAAAAAGATATGCCACGTAACAGTCATTTAATTTGGCAGGTAAATTATGAACCCGGGATTCTTTCTGCAATAGCTTATAAAAAAGGGAAAAAATTAACCGCAAAAGTAGAAACCACCGGTCTGCCTGAAGAAGTAGTTCTTACACCTTATAAAACTACTATGCTTGCCGACGGAAAAGATATTTCCGTAATCAACATCAGTGTCGTGGACAAAGAGGGTCGCGAAGTTCCCGATGCTGATAATATGATTCGTTTTTCAATATCGGGAAATGGAAAAATTATCGGAGTAGGAAATGGAGATCCAAGCAGCCATGAACCTGATCAATGTGCAGAAGGTGCCTGGCAAAGATCCCTGTTTAATGGAAAATGCCAGGTTCTGGTTCAATCTGACAAGAAAAGTGGTTCTATCAAATTTGAAGCGAAAGCGGTCGGGCTTTGGCCAGGTTCAACAGACATTATCGCTGTTTCACCTGCAAGTGCCGCGAGTATCAGTATAGATAAAAATTATGAATTGCAGGGTGACGCAGCCAAGACAAGACACCCGACTAAAATGCTGGGCGCCGATATTTCATTTCTTCCCCAACTGGAAGACCGCGGAATGAAATTCTCTGACAGTGGAGTGCAGAAAGATCCCATTCTCATACTAAAGGATCATGGATTTAATTATGTGAGACTAAGAATATTTAATGATCCCGCCGCTGACAGTGGTTATTCTCCCCATAAAGGATTTTGCGATCTGGAGCACACCAAACAAATGGCAAAAAGAATAAAGGCGGCGAATATGAAACTGCTGCTTGATTTTCATTACAGTGACTATTGGGCCGATCCGGGTAAACAATTTAAGCCCGCTGCATGGCGCAATCTGTCGTTCAACGATCTGAAGAAAGCGCTATACGACTATACCAAAAAAGTGATACAGGAATTGAAAGATCAGGGAACCGAACCGGATATGGTTCAGGTTGGTAATGAGATCAATCATGGAATGGTATGGCCTGAAGGAAGCATCAGTAATCCGGATAGTCTTGCGCAGTTGATTTCCGCAGGTGTTGCAGCCGTAAAAACGGTTGATCCAACCATCGTCATCATGTTGCATATTGCATTGGGCGGTCAGCACGATGAGTCAGTATTTTTTATTAATCAGATGTTAGCAAGATCCGTTCATTTCGACGTGATTGGATTTTCATACTATCCAAAATGGCATGGAACGCTCGATGATCTCAGAGATAATTTGAACGAGATCGTGAACAAATACAATAAAGATGTAATTGTAGTAGAGTATTCATCCAAAAAAGAAGAAGTTAATAAGATAGTTTTTGAACTACCAGGAGGAAAGGGAAAAGGCAGTTGCATATGGGAACCCTTCAGCACCTGGGAATCGATCATAGACCGTGACGGGAAGACAAATAATTTTATGAAGATTTATGATCAGATGAACAAGCAATTCATAACTTCTGATGAGCCGTCTTCTCACTAAATCCAATCATAAACAATATCGTCACGACGGCAGCAAAGACCAGTGGGACCATCCAAAATCTTTGCCATTGATACAGTGAGTTGCTGTTGTGCATGATACTGTTAAAAACTCCGCCTGCGGCGAGTGTTCCCAGACCCTGCCCCACTCCATAAGACACTATTACAAAAAGTCCTTGTGCCTGCGCACGTATTTCCGGAGTCGCTTTTTTGTCGATATATATCTGTCCTGCTACATAAACGAAATCATAACAACACCCGTGCAGCAATATTCCTGTCATCATCATCCATTCAATCGCACCCGGCGCTGCCAATGCAAACAAAGAATAACGGATTACCCAGGCCAGCATTCCTGTAAGCAATACCCATTTGAGTCCGAAACGCGCAAAAAACCAAGGCAACAAAAGCAAAAAAATGATTTCCGACATCTGTCCAAATGTCATTTTGAAAGCAGGATTAGAAATATTAGCGGCCTGAAGAAAAACAGGGACATATGAAAAATAGGCAGCAAAGGGCAGGCTGATGAATAAAAGACTGATAATGAAAATAACAAACGGTCTGGATCTCAATTTAGCAAAGGCATCCAGACCTAAGACATCACGAACAGATAGTTTTTTTCGTTCACCTGCCGGCGGGATATCAGGCAAACTAAAACTATACATTCCCATCAGGATTCCTCCAATGCCTGATATGTGCATGGGGGCAGAAGTTTCATCGGCGTGTAGTATTTTACTTACGATAATGCCGGCGACAATCCATCCCAGTGTTCCAAATAACCGAATGAGTGGAAATTGTTTTTCCCTGTTATCCAAAATGTGAAACGCTGTAGCAGCAGCCAGATTTACTGTTGGCATATAACAAAGCATATGCAACAAAAGAAATCCAAGAAATAGCGGCGTTGAAATAAAATTGCCTTCTGCGAAAAACGGTGCGCAAAAAACAAAAACACCACTCAGGATATGCATCAGTCCCAGCACTTTCTGAACCGGAAAAAAACGATCGGCAATCATGCCAAGAAAAAAAGGTGAAACGATGGCGCCTATGGCACTCGTCATATACGCGAGGTAAATGACACTACCCATTCCATGACTCCTCATGTAATTTCCTCCCGTGGCGTACCAGGCGCCCCAGATAAAAAACTGCAGGAACATCATAACACTGAGACGAGTCTTCGGAAAACGAAGCATAAGCAATCAGGTAGTTAACAGCCTAGGCCAGCACAGCCTGCTGTACAAGTTGTTTCATGTACTGAAGTGTAATACGTGTAGCATGATCCACTTCCTCCAATCCGCCAAGCTGATGATTTTTAAGAACCGGTAAACAATATTCAGAAGTTAAATATCCACTATATCCAGTATGATAAAGCGCCTCGATGAATGCCTGATAATTGATGAGATCACCGCTTGAAGGCGAAGGTTCCTGTATTATTTCCCCATTCTTTTTCTGGCTGAAATTCCAGGCACCATAATGGGAATGCACGATATGTCCCTTACATTTATCCACGGCTTCACGAATGTATTCATCACTCTGACGTTCATAAAACAACGGGGCGTCAATGCAAAGTTTCACATTCCTGCGGTCAATTTCCTGCATCATCGTTAAAGTATCTTCATATCCTTTCGATAAAACAGGCGCGTGATTTTGCAGGGCAAGTGTAATACCCATATCAGCTGCCATATCTGCTACTTCCCGAATACCCTCCACACAATGATTCCATCTTCTGAGTTCAGCCGGCCATAAACGCTTATAGTAATTGCCTCTTTCAAATTGTCCGTATAGTGCAATATCTTCTTCATCGTTTATAATTCCCGGCCATGCAGCAAATACTTTTACCAGATTCACGCCCATGTCCTTTGCCATCTCCAATACCAGACGCATCATGGCAAAATTATTTTCTCTTTCTTCCATATGTTTTCCCGCAAAATTCGACATGCTTTCAATTGCGCATATAACTATGCCTTCGTCATCTGCGAGTTTCCTAATGCGTATTCGATCGGCCTTATTCAAATCAAGCGGAGATGCAACAGGACGTTTGGTTTCTATGGCCAATGCGTCGAAGCCGATTTCTTTAGCCCGGCGGATCTGTTGTTCCAGTGTGAGGGCCGCACCTTTGTAAAATAGTCCCCCATATGTAACAGTCAATAATGCAAATTTCATATAGCTGTCTTTTCCTTGTTAGAAGTAATGTAATATAATTATTTATCGCTCAACTTGTTTCATTCCGCTGTGAATCTGCTATTAAGGCTTTTCATAAAAGCAATAATATCGGTCCGTTCCTTTAATGTGAGATTGAGGCTATCGGCAGGCAGTGTTTGATTCTCTATCTTAATTCCGGAACCGACCCCTCCTCCCCTGTTATAAAACTCCAGCACCTTTTCCAGCGTTGCAAAAACGCCGTTGTGCATGTAAGGAGCAGTGAGAGCAGCATTCCGAATTGTTGGTATCTTGAAAGAATGTTTAAATGATTCGATTTTTATGATCCCATACCGTCCCGGATCCGGATCAATCTGCAGACCTGCGGGCGATGCTGGAACAGCAATTACTTCAGACTCCATTTGTTTATATCCGGGAGGAAAATTTCCACTGAACATAGGTATAAAATGGCAGGTTGCACATTTTGCTTTGCCCATAAAAAGGTTGAATCCGTTGACCTCGTTATCATCCAGGACTTTTTTATTTCCCCGCATGTATTCATCGAATCGACTATTTAACAAAACAAGACTGCGTATGTATGAACCAATTGCGTTCATAACTTCAAAAGTGTCAATCTTAGTTTTATCTTCATCCGGAAATGCAGTCAGAAACATTTTCCGATATTCTTTATTCCGCCATAGTTTCTTAACCGATACAGTCATGGAGCCATGCATTTCTTTTTCGCTTTGAACTACGCTGTGAGACTGTTCTTCAAGCGAGCTAACCCGCATATCGTAAAAAAGAGAGGGCTGAAGGGCAGCGTTTACCAATGAAGGGGTATTTCTTCCTAACTGATCAGCTTTCCCGATAACTGTATTTTTTATAAGACCATCGGTGAACGCTTTTTTCGGTTGATGACAGGACTGACAGCTCCGATTGTTATTCCCTGATAGTATTGGGTCTGAAAAAAGTTTCCTGCCAAGGGTCACCTTCTCGGGCGTGATAAATGAAGAATGATCAGGCGCATACGCATTGACGTTAAAGGCATTCGTGTCGAACAAGGTTTTGGCGTCCTGATTTAATAAAATATTGTATTTAAAACTGATTGCTTTGAGTTCTTGTTTCAATCCGGAAATGCCAATGGTAATCGGGTTGGAATATGTAGTTATGAATTCCATCCTGTTGAAAGAATTGAAATTTGAATTGCTATCGAGGTAACCGACGGCCTGATCAAATTTCGATATCAGACCTTCTGCATTCTTAGCGTCGGCAAAATGATTGATCACTTTTCGCAAACTTTCCAGGCTGGCAGATGACTCCTGCATACTCCTTAAAGTAAGCGGGTTATCAAAACCAGTAATACCCAGTGTAATAATTCTAAAAACTTCTAATTTAACTGCGTCGAATACCTGCCAGTTGTTCATTTTATTTGACCGGAAAAAAGACTTATAATTTTCACAATCTGCCCGTAACAAACCCAGCTGGTATATTAGAAGGTTTCTTTTCGTACTATCATAATGGGGAAATAAAAAACTTTCAATAACCTGCAGTCCGGATGGCTCAATAACAAGGACATTCGGTAGTTCTACCTCCTGAACCGGAGGTCCGTTAACCTTTTTGGAAGTTCCCGGCACAAAGTATTCTGCAGCCCATTCAAATTTTTTATACGCAATCCTTGATTGCAGGAAAAGATCCTGGAGTTGCGCTTCCGAAGGTGTTCCTTTTATCAAAATATTTTGAACTCCTGAGATAACATCAGAGAAACTATCGACCTGATCCAGCACCGTCTGTTCAATTGATTTCGGGGGTATAACTGTTTTTTCTCTGCAAAAAACAAACGTGTACGTGATCGTAATGGTGAGCAGTACAGATATTAAACCTAATTTCTTCATCGTCCGGTGTTCATTTATAAAAATACTTTATTTAATTTCAATGTGAATTGTTCTGTTACATTCCGAATTAAGACATCAAAATGCGTAAATCAATTTATCTCTTATTGCTGATCAGTTTTTGTTTTTTTTCTGTTGTTAAAAGTCAGGGATTTTTAAAGGCGGACAACAAAAGAATTGTCAATGAAAAAGGAGAAAATGTTATTCTAAGAGGAATTGGTCTGGGTGGCTGGATGGTGCAGGAAGGTTATATGCTGCACCTGAATAAAGAAGGTCAGCAGCATAAAATAAGAGAGCGTATAGAATTAATAATTGGCAAAGAACAAACCCAGGAATTTTATACGGCCTGGCTTTCTAATCATACAACTAAATCCGATATCGATTCCCTGCATGCGTGGGGTTTTAATTCAGTACGTCTGCCCATGCATTACAATCTTTTTACTCTGCCGATTGAAGCAGAACCCGTTGCGGGTAAGAATACCTGGAGGACCATTGGCTTCACTCTGACTGACAGCCTGGTTTCCTGGTGTAAAGCAAATAAAATGTATGTATTTCTCGATTTACACGCAGCCCCCGGAGGACAGGGAAACGATTTGAATATTTCGGACAGGGATCCTTCAAAACCGTCCTTATGGCAAAGCGACGCAAATAAACAAAAAACTATCGCTTTGTGGCGAAAACTGGCGGAACGATATTCAAACGAACCAACTGTGGGAGGTTATGATATATTAAATGAGCCAAACTGGGGATTTGAAGACACTACCAACGATCGCAATGGCCTGCAGGAAAAAAAGAATGTCGAACTCAAACAATTGTTGATGGACATCACGAAAACAATTCGTGAGGTGGACAACAGACATATTATTATCATTGAAGGAAATGGCTGGGGTAATAATTATAATGGAATGCTTGGACCATGGGATGGAAATATGGTTTTAAGTTTCCACAAATATTGGAACAGCAATGACCTGCAATCCATTCAACATATTTTAAATTTCCGTGAACAGTATAATGTACCTGTCTGGCTTGGCGAAACAGGTGAAAATTCAAACGTATGGTTTACTGAAGCTATTCATCTTTTTGAAACCAATAATATAGGATGGTCGTGGTGGCCTTTAAAAAAACTTGGCAACAACAATCCCCTTCAGATTAAGTCAAATCCTGACTACAATGCGCTGGTTGCTTATTGGAATGGGAAGTCTGACAAACCGCCTTTAAAAAATAATGTATACAGCGCCCTGATGGAACTGGCACTGAATACAAAATGTGAACGCAACATCGTTCACAGGGATGTCATCGACGCGATGATAAGGCAACCATTTAGTTATGAGTCGAAGCCTTTTATGTCAAACAGTATATTCGATAAATCCGTCATTCACGCAGTGGATTACGATTTAGGAAGAAATGGTGTTGCATACTACGATAAGGACACTGCCAATTATCGTTTATCGACGGGTAAAGAAAGTACGGGTAACACAGGAGGAGTTTATAGAAACGACGGAGTAGATATTTACAGAGATCCGAACCATACTGAAAACTATTATGTCGGCAGCATCGAAGACGGCGAGTGGTTACAGTACACCGTTAATGTTCAGGATGGAGGAAATTATAACCTTTTGTTTACGGTTTCATCAAAAACTTCTGAAGGAATGGTATCGGTAACGGACGACAATAAAACGATCGTTAAAAACATTCAGATTCCCAATACGAATGGTTATGAGAATTGGAGGCAAGTGTCTTCATCAAAAATAAATCTGAGTCCCGGAATTCATACATTAAGGATCTATATAGAAAAAGGTGGTTTCAATCTCGAATCCATGCAATTTCTAAAGTAATATTACCGGATGGTTATTATTTTTTTACCCGATCAAAAAACTCCTTTTGAAGTGCCAATGTTTTATTATCTGCTTTAACCGCCTTTAAGGCCGTAATCAGCTGACCCAGGGTATGCTCTGTTATCAGTTTTCCCAATTCTGTTGTTGCCTTAGCACCTTCACCCGCATAATGGTTGGGGAAATCTGCATACCACCAGATTGCCGTATATACATTTGGTATGTCCAGTCTTTTCTGATTTGCTCCGGATTCATTTGTTGCGCTGTCCATATGAACCAGGTCGGGTCTCAAATATAAAAGTGTGGAGGTTTCCCGTTCACCTGCGTGTTGGTCGTCGGCCGGGTCAGACTTATGTAGCGCAGAAAGCTGTCGCCTGTATGCCGAGTCTGCGTTTGGTTCAAAAAAATATACCGCATAGTTTCTTTCCTTCTCCAGTCTTGTCTGAATAAAATATTTTATTAGTTCGGGATTGCCTCCGTGTCCGTTAATGATGAGGATTTTCTTGAAACCATTCCTGCCGATCTCGTCACAGGTAGCTTCCAACAATTCCCAAACAATGTGTTCAGGCAAAGCAAACGTACCATACTGGTGTCGCGCTTCGTTTATCTGACCATAAAAATAATCTGGAAATACAACTGCATATTCCTGTTTGGTTGCCCGCGCTGCCCATTCCCGGACATGTATAAGGTCAGAACCAATGGGAGCATGAGGTCCATGTTTTTCAAGAATGCCAATCGGCAGAATACATGTAGAATCTGATTTCTGAAGTGCTTTTGACCATTCGCTGGCAGTAAGCTCGTCCCATCTGCTGTGCAGAACCTGCGCGTAAACTGAATGAGGTGTAAAAAAAGCAATCGCGATAACTATTTTCAGAATAGACCTTATCCTATCAAACATGATTTTGTTTTTACAGTTAATGAATGACTAATTTACACTAAATAAGAATATGACAATTCTCCAAATCGAACATAATATCTCAGATTTTAATGTTTGGAAAAAAGCCTTTGACAGTGATCCCATCAATCGCAAAAAAAGTGGAGTTGTTCGATATTCGATAATGCAGCCCGTCGATAATCCTAAGTATATCATGATCGATCTTGAATTCAACAATTTAAAAAATGCAGAAGATTCCCTGGTCGAGCTTCAAAAGCTTTGGGGAAAAGTGCAGGGAAAACTGATAATGAATCCAAAAACACAGATCCTGCATAAGATTGAATCTGTTGAAGTTTAATTTAATCTAACTGCCAGACAGATTTTACTATTTTATTTATTCCTTGCTTTTATTATAGTTAAATGTCAATGCTCCGGACGGACATTCCTTTACCTGCTTTTCAATTCTCTCTCCTGTTGCGCCATTTGGATCGATCCATTTTTTCTCAGTCGGTTTAAAAACCTGTGGAAGCTGAGTCCAGCAGCGGGTTGAGTGCTCGCAGAAACCGGGCTTCCAGCCAACGGTAATTTCTTCATTGGCGTATTTTATTGTCTTTGTTTCCCCATCCCGAAATACATAAGTTCTAACTTTTGTATTTCCTTCGAGAATTTTAGAAATCGGACAATTTGCAGCAATCTCCTGTAATCTGGTTTTCTGTTCTTCGGGCGTATCAGCTGAAAATATGATGTCGCGGTCAATGATATAGGTGGTTATATCATTTTTGATTTCCTGATACATATTAACATTTACAGAAATGGCAGGAATGTTCCAGTTTTTTCGGTCAATATACATTCTGAGTGTTACAAGTGTACAGGATGCCAGTGCAGACAGTAATAATGTGTGGGGATCAGGACCGAGGTCTTTTCCACCGGATGATGTTGGTTCATCGGAAATAAATTCTCCGTTTCTCCACTTTATAGTGCATTGGTATTTTTCAATGCCGATGGAGCCTTGTATCGGCTTCTCAAATTTATAAATCATAACAGTTCCATTTCTTTCTAAAGTTATGACAATAATATTCGGTGTAAAACCATAGTCTAATCAGACGATCTTCCTATATTTAATAACTTACAAGCTGGGAAATATTTAATCTATTCTATTATGCATAATTATAAATTTTCGGGGTATTTGGCTATACTAATAATTTCTCTTTTCTACGGCCAGCAAACTCAGGGACAGGATACCGCGCAAAAAAAATATCGGATGTGGTGGAATGAATCATATCCCCAGCAACCGGCAAAAAATCCCAAAGCAAAAATTCTTCCGTTGATTCATGTTTACAAAAACAGGTTTGTAAATTCAAAAGGGGATACGATTTTATTCCGCGGACTTTCAATCTCAGATCCGGATAAACTTGAACATCAGGGCCATTGGAATAAACATCATTTTGAAGAAGTAAAACAAATGGGAACAATGCTGGTTCGCATTCCTGTACATCCTATCGCCTGGAGGGAAAGAAGCGCTGTGAAATATCTTCAGATGCTGGATTCGGCAGCAAACTGGTGTACGGATCTTGGAATGTACATAATCATTGACTGGCATAGCATTGGCAATTTGAAGATGGAACTTTTTCAGGATCCGATGTATAATACAACACAAAAAGAAACATACGAATTCTGGCAAACCGTTTCACGCCATTTCAAAGGCAACAACACGGTTGCTTTTTATGAACTTTTTAATGAGCCGACGACTTACAGAGGACAATTGGGTAATGTCAGTTGGGCCGACTGGAAAAAAATTAATGAAGATCTGATACACCTTATTCGCTCATTCGATACGGAAAAAATTCCGCTGGTTGCGGGAATGGATTGGGCTTATGATCTCACTCCTTTACGTGAAGAACCCATCAATGCGGAAGGAATCGGATATGTAACCCATCCATATCCCTGGAAGAGACAGGAACCCTGGCCACCTAAATGGGAAGAGGATTTTGGATTTGCAGCTGACAATTATCCAATTATTGCTACTGAAATTGGATTTGGTCTCCGGGCAAATGATACCATCGGACCAAATCACTATGCATACCAGATTATAAAATATCTGGAAAACAGAAAGATAAGCTGGACTGCGTGGGTGTTTGATCCTGAGTGGGGACCACCCATGCTCAAATCCTGGGATACCTACGAATTAACAGAAATGGGAAAATATTTCAAGATGGCGATGAATCAATAAGCTTCAACCAATAAAAAATCCAGGTAAGCCAGGTTGGCACCCCGGTTATATTTCAGTGTTAAAAGATTAAGTCCGGCCCGTGGAAATACAATTTCGCCAACCGTAGCCTGTGTCCAGTAATGCCAGTTCCCGGTATCTTCCGGCAGATTTAGTGACGCCGCTTTTCCGCCGTTCAGCCATAGTTCTGATTTATTGTCGTGATTACCGTACACTGTTATAATTCGGTATCTGCCCGCACGGTTTACATTTACAGTGTAGTTGGTCCACTCACCGTCTGACTCCCATCCTATGTAAAGTTGATTAACCATTGGATCCACTTTATTCGGATGGTTGAAATCAGCCCAATCTTTGGTATAAGAAATATCCACTCCATCATGTTCGCGAAAAAAAACAATGTACTCCGGTACACCAGGTCTCCAATGTCCCGTTGAATGATTCAACTTCGCTCCTTCGTTTTCAGGTGTGCTATCATGATAAGCGACACCTTCCCCACCTAAATCGTAAAAAGCCAGCTCGACCCGTCCCGGAATAGTTTGAGCACCTTTGGTATAAACCGAGTCCGCAAATGGTTTCCCTTTATAGCCGGTTGGAATTTGTGCTTTTGTTAAAAAAGAACAACTACTAACAGCAAGTAATAAACTCAGCTTACGCCAGAAAATTTTCATTTGTTTAAATAAATATTAAGGGAATTAATTTTTCAGGCTTTTCAGGTAGCTGATACTTTGTGGAACCTGTTCAAGCACGTGATCGCTTTCATCCTCAATAAAAAAGTGTTTGATTCCTATTTTATTGGCTTCTTTCAGAATGCCGGGAATATCGATCTCACCAGTACCCAAGGGGACATCGTTTTCGGGAGAAGTAAGACCAGTCAGGTTCTTAATCGTTCCCTTTCTCATGTCTTTAAGATGTACGAGTTTCCAACGATCTCCGTATTTTTTAAGCAGGGCGACGGGATCACCTCCTCCGAACTGCATCCAGAATACATCCATTTCAAATGAAACATATTCAGGATTTGTATTTTCAAATATGTAATCCAAAAGGGTTCCGTTACCATAAGGCTGAAATTCGTAACCGTGCGCATGATAGCAAAAGATGAGTCCCTGTTCTTTGAGAATTTTACCAGCTCTGTTGAAGTCTTCTACGGCTTTTTTTGCATTGTCAAAACTGAGTACACCATTTGTGTGAGGTATCCAGGCACACATCACATATTTTGATCCAAATATTTTAGCGCGATAAATAATTGAGTCGGGGGATTTCACCAGTTCATCATAACCAACCCCAGTCGAAGGAATACTGATGCCCCTTTCATCGCATAATTTTTTGAAGTCCGCAGGTGGAATCCTGTTGCCACCTCCTTCCATTTCGGTAAACCCCAGCATTTTAATTGTGTCCAATGTCTTTGGAATGCTGATGGGAAAGCTTTTTCTGAATGTATACGCCTGAACACCTAAAGGGGCCGTATATAGTCGCTGGTTGTTTTGAGCGAAAATGACAACCTTACCCGACAGGATCAATACGATCGTTAGTAAGGAAAGAAAAAAATGTTTTTTCATGTGTTCGTTTTATTTTTAAATATTACCCTTTTTCAATTCGTCCATCGCATAGTTCGCTGCCCTGGCCGTCAAAGCCATATATGTCAAAGTGGGATTTTGTGTGCCAGTGGATGTCATACAGGCACCGTCAGTGATAAATACATTTTTACAAAGGTGCAACTGGTTCCATTTATTCACCAGTGAGGTAGCGGGATCAAGACCCATACGTACGCCACCCATCTCATGAATATCGGAACCGGGCGGAGATTTGGTATCCTCTATTTTGATATTTTTAAATCCTGCCTTTTCAAACATCTCAGTCGTTTGTTGAACAAAGTCGGCAACCATTTTGTCGTCATTTTCACTCCATTCACAGGAAACAACTAACTGGGGAATTCCATATTTGTCTTTTAGTTCCTTGTGAAGGCGGACGTGATTATTTTCTACTGGTACGGATTCACCCATCATCCAGCAGCTTACATGCCAGTTTCCCAACGGAGGATGCAATAAATTTTCTCTTAATTGATCACCTATTGAATGAGTGTCGGGTTCAAAATTTCTACCACCTCCGATCCCTATTGCATATCCCCGCAAAAAATTCATTTCCTGTTTGAATACATTTCTGAATCTTGGGATATAACTATTACTGGGATTTCGTCCATCTGTTTTTTTGTCTCTGAGTCCTTCGTATTCGGCGCCCCCCTTTCCCCGGTAATTATGCCAGGCAATAAATTTACCCATCAAACCATTGTCGTTGCCAAGACCCGCAGGAAAACGGCTTGAAACAGAATTCATTAAAATTGCATTGCTGTTCAAAGCGGATGCATTTACAAAAATGATATTGGAATAATATTCAACCATTTCTTTTGTTGAAGCATCCACGATTCTTACGCCGGTGGCTTTGCCTTTTTTATCATCATAGATAATGGAATGAACTACTGAATGTGGTCTGAGAGTCAGGTTACCGGTTTTTTGTGCCCAGGGCAAAGTAGATGCATTACTACTGAAATAACCGCCGAATACACAACCCCTGTTACACATATTCTGGTTCTGGCATTTAGTTCTGCCCTGTTGAACATGAATTGCCTGCGGATTGGTAAGATGGGCACAACGTGCCTGTATCAGATGTCTGTCTTTATAATTTTCCTTCAACTTATCTTTAAAATATTGTTCAACGCAACTCATCTCAAAACCTGGCATCACTTCACTGTCGGGCAATTCCGGTAAACCATCTTTATTGCCTGCAATACCAATAAATTTTTCAACATAACTATACCAGGGCTCTATTTCCTTGTAGCGTATTGGCCAGTCAACGGCAAATCCGTCCCTGATAGGTCCTTCAAAGTCAAAGTCACTCCATCTTTGAGTTTGTCTTGCCCACATAAGTGACTTGCCACCCATATGGTAACCACGCACCCAACGAAAAGGTTTTTCCTGAATAAAAGGTTGTTCGTCGTCTTTCAATACCCAATTCAATGTTTCTTCCCGAAGATATTTTGCTCCCTGATAATCCTTTCTGTCGGCGATGGACACAGTGCCACGATGTTCAAATGCCCATGGAGGTTTTGAAGCATTTGGATAGTCTTTCACATGAATGACTTCCCGACCTCTTTCCAGCACCAATGTTTTCAATCCTTTTTCGCAGAATTCCTTGGCCGCCCAGCCACCGCTGGCGCCAGAACCGATAACGATAACGTCAAAATTTCTTTTCCTGGAGGAATCTATTTGGATATCTCCCATTATCAGGTATTTATGTTTATGCAACCATAATAATGGCCGGGTGCAACTTTATAGTCAAAATAACCCTCCATCACTTTTTGTGATGTATTAAATCCATGAATCGTTTCGGATTTCATCAAATCAAAAAAAGATTTCTGATCCTTATCCTGCGAAATTGAAATATTCGACAGGAGACTTTGCCTTTGCTGCTGTGTACAGTCCGCAAAAGATTTTGCAAAACTCTTATTTGCTGAAGTATTCAAAGATTGTAATTGTTTTTTTACATTTTCCTGAACCGCAAATTCATAACAATCCCCGAACATTTTTTGCAGGTATTTATCAACTCCGACAGATAAGCCACCGATATTGTTACCAGCGGGAATAATAGTGTCGACTACTGAAGCAAGTATATTTTGCTCATCCTGGGAGAATGTTGAAAGATGGGTATCCGTGTCTGTTATACCGCATGATTGCATCCACAGCGGCAGCGTGATTAACGTACCTGATACTAAAACGATGTTTTTAAAGGCGTTTCGGCGGTTCATTTTATTGGCAATCGGAACTCATGGCGGGCTGCCCGGAAGCAGCCCGCCATGAATTTAAGAAAATAATCGATGCCGGCGGGCATTGTTTTTGAGAACTCTGACAACAGGGATTTTCCTTAGTTGGCCCTCAATTTTGTAGAATATTTTCAGCATAATTTTGAATTTATAGCTGACTATTGTTGGTCACTTCAAGTCATGACCTTTCAAATATAAATCTGTGAATTGTATA
This sequence comes from uncultured Bacteroidota bacterium, assembly GCA_963757315.1. Lineage (GTDB taxonomy): Bacteria > Bacteroidota > Bacteroidia > Chitinophagales > Chitinophagaceae > Puia. The sequence goes on from CAVWRD010000011.1 coordinate 771,626, forward strand.
ACTTAATTACGGAATAATATAACGCAACTGTTATTCACCTGAAGACGTACTAATTTAAAATAATATTGAATAACAATCTCTTTCAATATTTGTTTCTTTAGAATCAGCAGTCGATTAGATGCGATCGGTCTTTATTGAAGGAAGAGTATCAGACCTATTTGTCCTCCCGATTAATCCCAGTCCTTCAATATGCCAATGCTGCAAATGCAGCTGAGGGATTAATTATTGTTTTATGAAAAAGATGTTCGTATTTGTTATGTGTATGGGCAATTGTTTTTATGTGCTGGCGCAACAAAATCTTGGAATACGGAATAGCAATTATGCCGGTATTCAGGGTTCGCTTCTGAATCCAAGTTCAATAGCAGATTCAAAACTAAAATGGGATGTCAATATTATCGCCGTAGATGAAGTGTTCGACAACACTTTTTTATACGCTCCCAAAAATTCTCTGTCATTTTTCGGTGTCAATAAAATCATTAAAGGAAGCATACATGAAGATTTGTTCTTTACTCATTTTAATCCACAGGATCCTGGATAAGTTATACAACTTCACTTTTTCAGCTGAAGTCCTGGGTCCTTCTTTCTTTGTCAAGGTTGCAAAAAAACATGTTATCGGATTCACGATCTGCTGAAAGATCTTATTCGAACATTAAGGATATTTCAGGTAATCTAGCCCAGAACTCTTTTGCTTATTTGCTGCAGCCGGATCTCTGGAATACCAATTTTCACGACAGCACATCCAGGGTTAACGCCATGAACTGGATATCATATGGTTTTCACTATGCAACTGTTTTGTACAACAAGGGAAGGGATGAACTGAAAGGTGGTATCAGTCTGAATTACTTACAGGGTATTGCTGCAGCATATACAAAGAATACCAATATTACATACAGGATCAATGACACGGCCAATATCGTATTCACCAACTCATCGGTTGATTATGGAAGAACCGATATTGATACGTACAAAAAAATAAATAATTATGGTGATCTGAACCATGGACATGGATTTGGCGCGGATATCGGATTCACGTATTTGCATCTGAAAGATCCGGCAATCTATAACGCTGAAGCGAATGGAGAGAAACAGGAAGGCTCCAACTACGTATATAGAATAGGCATATCACTTATTGACCTTGGTTATATAAATTTTAACAGGAATAGTGCCTCCTATCATCTCCAGGCTGACAGTGCGAATTTTTCCAACTGGCATCAATCAAAATTTTCGAGCAATATACAATTCGATCAAACGCTGAGTGCTGTTTTTTATAAAGGTGATTCATTAAAGTCTCTCACCGCAAATCATTTCAATATGGCGTTACCTGCAGCAATCAGTATTCAGGCGGATTGGAATGTCTATAAAAATTTCTATGCAAACATGACGATCATCAAAGGTCTCGGACATGGTAATAACCCCGGGGTAACAAGACCGGATGTTTATTCACTTACGCCGCGTTATGAAACGTTGTGGGGGGAAGTAAGTATTCCGATGTCCCTGTTATATTATAACCAATGGCGGCCACGAATAGGTATGGCCGTGAGAGTATATTATTTTTTCATAGGAGGAGACGCGCCCGGAAGTTTACTAAAATTAAATGACCTGCAAGGTGTGGATTTCTACGCGGGTATTCATGTCTTTCTTGCAGAAAAAACAAAGAACAATGGGTTTGCATTACACAATAAATAAAAACAAAGCGTATGAAATTTAAACAGCTCCTGGCGGCGACCGCTATTGTATTAATACTGCCGGCAACCGGCAACTGGAAAGTAGATACAGCAAACGCAAAAGTTAATTTTACTTTGCACGGCCCGTTCGGAATGGTACACGGCAGTTTTACGGGCTTAGAAGCAGATATTAAATTCAATGAGAAAGACCTCTCTGCAAGTTCTATAACAGCAAGCATTGATGCAAAAACCGTCAGTACCGGGGTAAGTCTGCGTAACAGCGACTTAAGGAATAAGGAAGAATGGTTGAATACCGATAAGTTTCCGAAGATCAGTTTTAAATCAAGTAAAATTGAAAAAACTGCCGCAGGGTATAAGGCCAGTGGAACAATGACGATAAAAGGTATTGCCAAAACATGTGAGATACCATTTACATTCGAGAACAAAGATTCTGGCGGTAATTTTCATGGACAATTCACCATAAAACGTGAGGACTACAATATTGGAAAACCCGGTGGCTCAGTGGGCGATGTGATTACCATTATACTTTCGGTGCCGGTAAAAGGTTCCTGACACCGTACGAAAGACCATTCAAAATAAGCGTGTGCCATTTTGAAATGGCACACTGCTTTATAACGATTACATAGCAGGCATTGGTGCAATCTCCCTTATTTCAATATTGCCTTCGTTGGCGATATGAGGGCAGTCTTTCGCCAATTCCACCGCTTTTTGAATGCTGTCTGCCTTAAGGATCAGATAACCTCCAACGATACCTTCTTTGGGCGATTTAACAGGTTCCGACAGAGATCCTTCTGCAGAAACCACCATGCCTCCGGATACCAGGGGCAATCCTCCGGCAAGCTGACCTTTTTCGCCAAGTTTGCCCATGTAGGCTCCCCAGGCCTGCATTTCAGCTTTGTTTTCTAATTCAGTCTTGGCAGATGCGGGTTTCCCCCCTCTTAGCAGTAATAAATACTCTTTCATGATTTTTGTTTTGATGAATGAATAACATGAAGACGAATAACTAATTCCAAAAGGGACAGAATAAAAAAATTTCTTTCTGTTAAATTCAAACTTCATGATAATAAATTCTCCAAAAAAATCTGATCCGCTGTATTTCTCGTAGGTCTTTCAAATAATCACATAATTAAAATCATATGAAACAAAAAAAACTTGTGTTAATCGTCCTGGTAGCTATAGCTACCACGATTGGTGGTTTCTTACTTGCGTCCGATCATATTGATGCGCCTGCAGTAAAAAATCAAACAACAGACATTACCGACCTGTATGTATTCAATGGCGCAGATACCAATAATCTGGTATTCATTGGAAACACTCAGGGCCTTCTTGCTCCTGCTTCAACAGCTGCCGCGGCTTTCGACTCCAACACATTAATCCAGTTTAATATTGACAACAACGGAGATAATGTGGAGGACCTGGTTATTCAGGCTGTGTATTCTAAAGGAATGATGAATTTTTACGGACCCGTAAAGCCATCCCTCACAGGACTTCGTGGCATAGTGGAAGGACCCCTTACAACAGCAGTAGCCGTTACAGCGTACGGGTCCACTCCTACTATTTCCACAAGTTCAAATGGTGTCAAAGTATTTGCGGGATCGCGTGATGACCCTTTCTTCTTCGATCTCAATCAATATCATGCAATTCTTGCTGGTAAAGCAGCGGGTTTTAATAATCCGGGTATTGATGCATTTGCAGGAACGAATGTTATGAGTGTTGTAGCAGAAGTTCCGAAGTCGCTTTTGAACAGCACTGGTAAAATAAATGTTTGGCTCACTACAAAAAAGAAAGAGTTATAGAACCTTATCAAATTTAAATTAACAATTTATCAATTAAGAAATTTTAAACATGAAAAAGAATCAAATAAGAAAAATCATATTGGGCTCATTGATTTTAACGATGGGTGCAGCCGCATGCAGTAAATCAAACAATGGCGGTGGTCCTGTTCCAACACCGACTATATATTATGATCAGGCCGATCAGGTGGGCAGACCTGCCATCAACACAGTATTTATTCCGGCGAGTGGTAAAGACAGTTTCAATACAACTATACCATCTTCAATGCCCGGATTATTTACCAACGATATGAAAACCTCCTTACTAACTTTAAATCCAAAGTTCAGCACCAACCTGCTTGGACTAACAGCAGATCAGTTTATAGGAGTTGTTTCAACTGACGTATTAAATGCCTCTACTACCGGGGTAACCAGTTTTTACAATGGAATGCAAGTTTTGACGGGTCGAACATTGAGTGATGACGTGATAGATGTTGAGCTTACGCTCGTATTCGGCGGCCCGGGTGGTAGCGACAATCCCGGCCTTACAAGTGATCATGTAAATGGAAACGATAAACCATTTCTCACTTCATTTCCTTACGAAGCCAGTCCCTGGTAAATTACCTGGAAGTTTATCAAAAAAATATAAAGTCTAAAATGCGTAACTGCGCATTTTAGACTTTTAGTTTTAAAGACAGGTTGTTAATTCAGACGTCTTTCCAGATCATTCAAAATAGCCGGACTAAGATCATACTTATTGATAAATGCCGCTTTATAAAACAGCTGTGCGTTATATCCTTTGTTCATGCCCTGCATTAGTCTTCCCATCCAATAAAGTTCGAGACCTTCAAGAGGTTTCCCTGAAACATTTTTTTCAAACTGTTCGTAAGCCTCTTCTTTTTTATTGTTTGAAAACAGACACCAGGAATACCATGCGTGTGTTTGAGGTGTAGTCCGGTTCTGCAATTCTTTTCTTGAGATTTGTTCCGCGAGTGACGGATTTTGCAAAACACTTGTATAAAGTTCTATCAGATATTTGTTATACATATTACCATAAACCGTGTCTGTCGCGCGGGAAGTAAAAATTTCTGCCCATTTCTTTACAAGAACGGTATCACCCCTTGACTCAGCCATCTGAGTGAGCTTATAACATGCATCGGGCAACCCATTATGTTTTTGAACAAAACTAAAAGCCCTTTCTGCCAATGAATCGTTTTTATCTTTTACGAGTGCGATCCACCCCAATCCAACGATACTATGAAAATCAGCAGCGTTCATTCTGATACATTTCGTATAGAGATCCGCTGCTTTTTTTAGATCGCCATCATGAACATATAGATCCGCGGCATTCGAAAGTGCCACCTGTTCGAGATAAGGACTTCCATTTTCCAAATAGGCAGCCTGCATCATGTTGTGAATAGAACTGTCAATTAGTCCGTTCAGATGATTCATTTTAGAAAGTCTGAAGAAATACCCGTAATCGGATGATGATTTCAACCTTTTTAATTCATTTTCTGCATCAAAATACCTTCCCAATTCAAAATCCACATCAAACGAGGAAGTTAAAAGGTCATATTTTTTCAGCCCGATATTTTTAGCCTCATTTAAAAAGTTATCAGCCTCTTTAAACCGATGTTGAAGTATCGAATAGCCAACAAGTGTAAGATTGGGCTGTGCTTCTTTGTGATTAAAATCCTTGTCAATTTTTCTTAGAATGCTATCAGCCATTTTTATATCCCGAATATCGCCAAACAAATGAAAACGCATAGAGAGCAATCCGGCTAATTTCGATTCACTGACTATTCCGGGATGAATTGAGTCAATGCGGCTCCTCCAAAACTGCATCGATAAATCATTCGATTTTACAAATCCAGGTTCTTTGTAGTTGATTATGAGACTGTCGATAAATTGTTCACTTACAATTGGCTTATTTAGATGGGAACAGCCTGCTAATGCCCCAAGGATAGATATCCCGAACAATAAACGGATTTTCATTTTTAAAACATATACGAAAAAACCTGGCCGGGAGATTTAAGACTAAGATGCCGATTTATGTGACCGATCTCAGGATATCTTGATGCCTGGATTCTGTCGATTGAAATCAATAGGTAAAAACACAAAAATTTAATTTTTAGTCCCGGTATTTAAATCAATCATTTTTTGTTTTATATTTTCAAAAGTCTCCATGGGCCCTTTTGAAGAAAAAAGATTAATTACCCAGGAAGGCAAAGAGCCGCCGGGATTCAGCTGCAGGGAATAATCAACATGAATGGACTTACTTGAAATGGTTGAAACCTTCCAAACACCTTTTGTAAAAACCACTTCCACCAGATCCTTATATGCAGGCAAATAATTCGGGAGGTTTACAGCGATCACATTTAAAGTACGAGCTATCGAATCCAGCTTCAAATCAATATCAGCGTAAAAATATCTGTTTGTTGCGGGCCACGGAACTTCAAATTCCGAATAGTAAATCAATTTGCCAGGCCCCAGCGTCTTGATTAGCGAAGATTTCTTGGTTGCATAACTCCAATCCCTATAGTGATTCACATCCAGCAAAATGGATTTTAACTGTTCGATATTTCCAGGAAGATCAGTTTCAACACGGATGTCCTTAAATTGGGAAGAAGAAGCTGGCCGGCTGCTAATTTTTATCCCATCTTTCTCTTTTTCAACAGTCCAGTTAGCCTGACCATACAAGCTAAATTTCATTGTAATCAATAAACTCAGCAAAGTAACTATCTTCAAGGAATTCGTTTTTTAAACTTTCGCGTGAGATGGGTATTGATTAAACGAATTGGTGAATAGCCGATTTAATTTGTTTTGCATTTAAAACACCACTCTGCCTCCACCGTATTTCGCCGTTCTTAAACAGAATCATAGTTGGCACACTCTGAATGGAATATAACCCTGCTATTTTTGGATTTTTATCAATATCCAGCTTCAGAATTGTCAAACTGTCTCCCGTCATCTGTTTCAATTCTTTTAATATTGGCGGCATCATTTTGCATGGCCCGCACCATTCAGCAGAAAAATCGACTAAAACTGGTTTTACGCCATGTATTAATTCGGAAAATGTTTTACGTTCATTTGATGTTTCCATCTGATGATCTTTTAAACAAATTTGAAAATAGTTCCGACGATTGAAAAATCAAGCAGCTTCGATGTCGCTATTCGGAACGTCCTGTTTGGATTTATCCCAATGATCCTTGGCTTTTGATTGTTCCAAGCTGCCTCTTTCATAATCCCAAAACCGGGCTGCTGCCGAGGAACAATGGTAACTCGACTCATTGATGCATTTGTCAGTATTATACAATGGAAATCCACAAATAGTACATTTTAAAGTTGAATGCGTCTTCTCCACCATCACATTTAAATTGATTTTGTTTTGATAATGATAATTTACGGCATATGGCTTCCGCGAAGTTAGAAGATAACCGAATAATTTTCTTGTTAAAAAGTGAAATCATTTTGTCCTTCCTGCAATGGATAGGATTGATTTTGCCAGACCAAATGTCCATTTGTTTTTTTAGGGAGATCTATTTGAACTTTCCATTTTCCATTTTCAAATAAATACCGTGCTCCGATTTTACCCTGTGGATGGGGAATTTCACCTTGTATATTTTTCAAACTTCCCAAATGTGGTTCAATCTTTACTTTGTTAAAACCCGGAGCATCACTATCGATTCCTAATATCGTTCTGAAAAATTCAATATTCGGACTTGCCCCCCACGCGTGACAATCGGAACGGGCGTTATTTATATCCGATATTTCAGCCCAGGTAGTCATCCCCATTTTCAAGTTTTCCCGCCATAGGCCCAGCCAACTCAAATAATTGTTTCCCATTCCGGCTTTTATCAGGGCGCTGTGCAGATAAAACTTAAAATATATGGAAGCAGGAGCCAATGAAGTATCCGAAATGATTTTATTCGCCAGGGAAGCGGCGTCAGAATAATCGATGACACCTGTTAAAATGGCGAGGGCGTTCGAGTGCTGCGAAAACAAATCTTTTTCGGATCTGTCAGCAAAAAGTTTACGGGTAACATCCCAATATTTAATTTTTATTGTCTCCTTCAACTGATTGGCGTATTTGTTATATAATACTGCATAAGCCGGCATGCCATATCTGGATTCCAGATCAGCGGCCAGTTCATAAGCCCATAATAATTGCAGATCAATTGAAGAAGAACTTCCGTCTTTTCCGGTGGGAGATGTCCCCGATACCCACCCGCTTGTTTCGACCCAGTCTGTAAACATCCAAAATGGAACATGTTTTAAAGAGCCATCCTTTCCCTGATAGTTTTTAAAATAGTTTAATATCTGCCTTTCGCCCGCAAGTTTATTTATGACAAACAAGCTATCTCTGCCATACATCATATAGTCATGTAGCATACCAATATACCACAATGAAAAAGTTGGAATATACTGCGGAGTATAAGAAGGGTGCCTGCTGAGTGTGATGCCTTCTGGCCGGCGTGAATTATCCATTTCATTCATGGCATTCTTCAACAGCCTTTCATCGCCGCTGTTATAAAAAGAAACAAGTGCCTGTATTCTGGAATCACCGATATATTGCAGCTGCTCATAATACGGACAATCCATATAGGTTTCCATAGCGCACAATCTGGCAGTTCGCCATCCGGTTTCCAGTATTTTATTTAATTCCGGGTCTTCCGATTCTAACTTCGCATTCATCTGGAAGGGATATCCAGTTGCAGTACCGTATATGTCTTCTATCGTTATCGGTTCTTCTTTTGTTGTTATCCTTAGTAGAAGATAACGATAGGTTCTAAATGAAAGCGAACTGAACACCTGATGTGTTTTACCGTTCGAAATAATGCTGTCCATCCTTCCAATAAATACTTTTCCATCAATTTCATTTCTGTTTCCTTTCGAGGGGTATTTAGTATACAACGATTCTGCATAACTGAGTGAAATGCCTGCGCGGGATCCTCCGCTAAAAACCAAGGTTGGATACGCATTCGTCAAAAAAGTCTGATCCATTAAAATGGTAACAACTTTGTGTGCAGGAACAGATATTGATCTCTTTACAGTAGGAAATCCTTCAGTCAAATCAATGCTGGAAGACCTACTTACTTTAACTAAAGATTGCGTCCTAAGTTCCATTGGAGGAATAATTGAAGGAATCAGCAGCCAGCTGTTTACCGTTCCATATCCGCCGATCATATTCTTGGGAATACCTGAAGAAATAATTTGAGCATTCTTCCAGCTGCTGTCGGAATATTCAGCAGATTGCCAATCTCCCAAATCTTCATTCATAGAAATCAGTTCACCGGGTCCTGCAACATAATATGTTCTCGTATTAAAGGGAAGAGGCTGAATGGAGCGATCGTGAATGCATCTCCAACTTTTATTTGTATTCAATATTTCCGATGTTCCTTCACCCGACAATATAAATCCCGTGCGCAGAGAAATTTGCCCTTCTGCTCTCCATTCACCTTCATTCCACACCTGAGCAGTGATAATATTCTTTCCAATTTGGAGAAATGCTGAAATATCGAGGGATTCAAAATTCCAATGATCCAGATCGCCTCTTGCTGGTCCCAGGGAGACCTGTTTTTTATTTACAAACAATTTATATCTGTTATCTGCTGAAACGTGAATGATGAAGGAATCCGGTTTGTCAACCAGTTCAAATGATTTTCGAAAAAGATAGACTCCAAATCCCGTTGGAGATTCGTCCGGAACACAAATCCACGAGGCATTCCAGGCGTGATCCGTAATGCTTAAATCAAATCGTTGTCCCTGAGAGTAAATAAAACCGGAAAATATAATCAAACAGCCGGTAAGAAATACCTTTTGTTTCATAGAATCAATTTAGCGAGTTGGATAAACAGATAAAAAAATATGAGCAGTCGATCCCGTGAGAAATTAATTTTTTCAAACTCAAAATGCTTCCCCGAAATTGATGTAGAAACCCTGAACACCATTCGGTCCAAATCCAAAGTCGAACCTGAGATTAGTCTGATGTTTTGAATCAACCATGATGCGCAGACCCGGCCCATAAGACAAATGAAATTCGTCCATTGCAACTTTACTGTAGGAACTGGCAACCTGGCCTACACCAAACCAGCCAACTATTCCAAAAATATTCCAGATAGGAATGCGTAATTCGACCTGAGCATCCAGTAAAACATTATCGCGAAGTCCGCCTTCATAGTAACCGCGCATCTGGGCGTCACCTCCCATTTGAGGAAGTTCATAAAAAGGAACAACTCCGTTTGCATAACTCGTTGTGATTTGCCCGGCAATTACATTTTTATTAAAGGGATTCAGATATTTCCTTGCGTCCAGTGAAAATTTTGAAAATGCATACGGACCCCAACCACCGGGATAAAATAAAGCGGTGCCTAGAATATATGAACCATGGTGTGGATTATAGCGGTTATCCCTTGAATCGTAGGCAGCAGCCAGTCCTAAGCCGATACTTGTACCGCCTTTTAATCCGGTTACGGAATCCGTTACGAGAAAACTATTACTATCGGTTTGAATGTCGAAATAATCGGAGACGTCGAATGGAATTCCTACATACAAATTTTTTTTAATCTGCCTTAGTGCTGTTCCCGCAAATACAAATCTTTCTATAATATCCTGTTCCGGATCTTTTGTTATTGTATTACCGATATCCCAGATATATTCAGGCTCTTTTTTATAATTCACATAACTGATGATGACATATTTATCTTCATCAAATACCAACTGGGTTGCAATAGACGCATTGATCCTCCCCAGTGTTGAAGCTGTAAATACTCCTGATAATTTTGAAGGTTTCGAGATCGTATCTTTCTTCGAAAGACTTAACACGTTAAACTTTGCCAGCCCGAAAATATTTCCTGCTTCGGGTGAATATGAATAGATGGGAACGGGCAAAATTTTAAATAAATTCTCTGCCTTTTTATTGAATTTGTCAAACCCCGATAAGCTATCTTTTTTATTTGCGGTTGTGGGTATACTGTCTTTCCCACTGGCTGTGTTCTCCTGTGCAAAACCCTGGTTACAGCAAAGCCACAATGCAAAAATGATAAGGAGATTTTTCAATGCTGGTTTTTTGTAGAGAATGAACTCAGAACATGAATTTAACCTGTTTTCCTGAATTAATAATAAGTCGTAGAAATTGCTATTTACGGGCGTGACAACAACACTGGCAATAAGGTGTGTGATTTATAGATGTATATCTTTACAAATCATCTGATAAACTCATGCTTATTTCCGGCATTCTCATTTTAATTTGCATTATAGCTGTTTATTTGTTCATGCACAGTGCACGTTTCGGCGAGGCTCCATCAAAAGAACGTCTTGCAAAAATTCAAAACTCACCAAATTATCGAGACGGTCGATTCCAGAATCTGACGAACACGCCCGCACTTACGGAGGGCACCAGTTATTTCCGTGTACTTAGGGAATTCCTGTTTGATAAAACAAAAAATAAAATACCTGCATCAACTCTTCCATCTATAAAAACTGATCTTCTCAATCTCGATCCTGATAAAAACATACTGGTATGGTTTGGACATTCTTCTTATTTCATGCAGATTGATCGGAAGACAATTCTGGTTGATCCCGTTTTCAGCGGAAATGCTTCTCCCCTTCGATTTACAACCAAAAGTTTTAAAGGATCTGATATTTATTCAACAGATGACTTTCCAATCATTGACTATCTATTTATAACACATGATCACTGGGACCACCTGGATTATAAAACAATGCTGGCCTTTAAATCGAAAATTAGAAAAATAATAACCGGACTCGGTGTAGGAGCTCATTTGGAATCCTGGGGTTATGATAAAAATATAATCGAAGAAAAAGACTGGAACGAAAAAATTATATTGGATGAAGGTTTTATAGTTGAGACAGTGCCTGCAAGGCACTTCTCAGGGCGAGGGTTTAAAAGAAACGGAACTTTATGGATGTCTTTTGTTTTGTTCACCCCAGGCAAGAGAATTTTTATCGGAGGTGATTCAGGTTATGATGTACATTTCAAACAGATCGGTAATCATTTTGGCCCATTTGATTTGGCAGTTTTGGAAGACGGACAATATGACAAGAATTGGAAATATATTCATATGACTCCGGAAGAAACGGTGAAAGCCGCCATGGATCTCCGTACCAATAAAACCCTGCCCGTGCACTGGTCGAAGTTTTCGTTGTCAGTTCATTCCTGGAATGACCCTATCATACGAATAAAAAATGAAGCTTCACATCTGCATGTAAACATTCTACATCCCATGATCGGGCAATTAGTTGATCTGGACCATGATCAGGTTTTTGATTCATGGTGGCAAAGGATTTCTTAATTTTATGTAGCAACATATGAACCGTTTTTAATGATAACCCGAAATCACATTTCAAATAAAAAATCTCATGAACAGACTATCTTACCTGCTCCGCTACTTCCTTGTTTTTACTTTTTGCTTTTCAATATTTAAATATGCCGCGGCCAATACATCAATTTATTCCGGGAATTTTGAATCACCCCTTGAAGGGCGTTGGGATCTGACACTTTATAAATCGGGCAAATCTTTTCCCGCCTGGCTGGAAGTGCATCATTCGGGACTTCATACTCTAATGGGTCAATATGTAGGACCAGGAGGAAGTGCCCGTCCAATTTCAAAGGTCAATTTCGATGGAACAAAATTGAATTTCTCAATACCTCCACAATGGGATCCGTCTCCTAATGATTTAGTTTTCGAGGCCCAATTTCAGGGAGATAGTTTGTCGGGTTCAATTGTCGAATCTAACGGGGATAAATTTACACTGACCGGGGCACGCGCTCCTTCATTAAGAAGGGCAACGGAACCGGTATGGGGTAAGGAAATCAAATTATTTGATGGGACAGATCTGAAAGGTTGGCATGTAAACGGCACTAACCAGTGGAAAGTTGAAGACGGCATCATGAAAAGTCCGGCTTCAGGTTCAAATATTATGAGCGATCAGCGTTTCAACGACTTCAAACTCCACATAGAATTCAGATATCCAAAAGGAAGTAACAGTGGCGTATACCTGAGAGGAAGATATGAAATACAGATCATTGACAGCAAAGGAATGGAACCATCGAGGGATTTACTGGGAGCCATATATGGATTTCTGGTTCCAACAGATATGATGGCTAAAGATGCAGGTGAATGGCAGTCCTATGATGTTACGTTGGTAGGCAGATTAGTTACGCTTGCCGTAAATGGCAAAACAGTCATTTGCAATCAGGTAATTCCAGGTATTACAGGAGGAGCTCTCGACAGTTCAGAAGGCGAACCCGGTCCTATTATGATGCAGGGAGATCATGGCGCGATCGATTTCAGGAACATACTGATTACTCCGGCAAAATGAAAACAGAGTATGGGAGTATGGGAGTATGGGAGTATGGGAGTATGGGAGTGAAACTTTTTATTAATAATAATTCATTTTTATAATGATACCATGATTTTATGTACACTTCCATACTCCCATACTCCCATACTCCCATACTTTCTTTCCGTTTAACAGTAAAACGTATAAAATAAATAATTCTCAGGATAATATCCGAAATTTACCTTCAATAAACTATTTATGAAAAAAACACTCATTACATCCGTAATTCTGATTATTGCCGCAGTTGGCTATTCACAGCATTTATCTATCAATGCATTTGGAGGTTACACGTTCAGGGACAAATTGAATTTTGGTAATGCCTATTCATACATCAATGAAGGTGGAATCTGGGGCGTTTCCCTTGAAGGTGTTAATCAACAGGGAAGTGGTATAGAATTGTTATATCAATACCAGAGTACAAAAATTCCAACTTATACTTACGTTGGCAATATTCAGCAAAACGCGGGCTCAGACGGCGCAGTAATATCTTACTTGCTGTTGAACTTCGAGCAATACTATATGAATAATCCCAAGATTCAGCCATATGGCGGAATCGGTCTTGGTGCTGCTTTTTATAAAGGCGACTATCAGAACGCCAGTTCAGAAACAAAATTTGCCTGGGATTTAAAAGCCGGTGTAAAATTCAAAGCTTCCAATTCAGTTGGAATTAAGATCGGAGCCCAGTTATTGGGAAGCGCTCAGGCCACGGGAAATGCATTCTATTACGGATATGTCTATACCACTTATGCAACAATCCTGCAATTCAGCTTTACTGGCGGACTGGTGTTTGATTTCGGTGGACATTAACAACGGTCCCGACAGAATGTAAATATTTATTTAAAAAATTTATTTCCAGACCTTTTAAAATCCAACATTTTAAAAGGTCTTTTTTATATCAGGTATAAAAAGTTTTGGAACTGAAGGGTTAAAATAATAATTTGTATTCAATAGTACCTTTCATACGATCCCATGATGCAAAAGGGAACTTTTACAACTGTTGACGAATACATAAAATTTCATCCGGCCCAGATTCGCAAAGGTTTAGCAATAATTAGAAAAACCATAAAAGCAGCGGCACCTGGAGCAGAAGAATTGATCAGTTATCAAATGCCAGCATACAAATTAAACGGTGTGCTGGCATTTTTTTCTGCTACCAAAACTCATTTTGGTTTTTATCCAACCTCAGGTCCCGTAAATGTATTCAACGAAAAGCTCAAATCCTACGATACTTCAAAAGGAACTATAAGATTTGATCTCGACAAACCTCTTCCCGTTAAACTCATTTCCGAGATTGTAAAATGGAAAGTGAAAGACAATCTTTCTAAGGCGAAAGTAAAAAGCCTGATGCAAAGAAAATAAGACATTTGTTTGTTATGCCTACGCGTTAATTTGCAGATTAGCATTTCCTTACATCATTTCCCCAATTTCTCAATTGCACATTTGACACATTTGATCCCAGGATCTTAGTCTTTATTTTTTACACCCGTGAAAAGTGTCCACGGGTAAGAGATCATATTGTTCAGGTATTTGCTTTGCCAGGCGTATTCAGGATGAAGTTTATAAAATTTTGCTCCGATAAAATCTTCACCGCATGGATGCCCCATATGCGCCCAGAATTGCATATTGTTCGCTAATTCGGAACTGGTAACTTTTCCCTGCACTGCTCCCATTGGATAGTAAGGTGCCATGCTCCATTCGGCGCAACCCATTGGATCCTCATCAATATGTCCGCAGATAACACACCGGTTATTCCTGAATTTATTTTCCAGGGCGTCCGTATGATCCGCCTCAATTAGCTTTCCGTTTGCCACATCCAGTTTTCCCTTCATATCAACTAATACCAGTTGAGTCATGCGTTTTTTTCTGGCATTCGGAGAACTGACAGAATCATTTACATTAAATGTTGTTTCCTCTTTTATCAGCGTCGGGTCGCTTGGAAAATTGGAACCTATAATCGCCGTGTCCTTACTGCGCCAGACTCTGTAATCTTTCAGACCCAGTTCAAGTTTTGCGACTTCATTTGTTTTGGTATCCCCTATCAACCAGTCGTTCGCATATCCGCCATTGTTACCCCTGGTAAATATGTCTATAACATCATCGATGCTGTTACTGTATTGTGCAGCTTTACGGGCTCTCATGAATTCAGGTATTCCCGTAGAATCAAATCTGTTAAACTGTGTAATCGTTGTTTCTGTGATCAGAATTCCGGATTCGGAAATCACAAAATCATCCCCGCTATGAATAAAACCTGGCATGCAATCCATTAGCATATGATGTCCATTTTGAGGAACAATATCTGCTATCACGTTCCAATGCTGTCCTATAATATAGGTAGCCCAGTTATTATGAGCCATTACAATTTTCCCATCTTTGGTATAACTGCCGGTTGCAATAAATGCACTACAGTTGCCTGGCGCCTTATTATTTCCTGATCCAGGCTTAGCTAAATTATCCAGCATTGGCACATAATAGTATGCAAGTTCCTCCAAACCGTTGTATGCAGTCAGATCAAGGCTGTCATATTTTATATTTTTTGCCTGCAGGCCTTCTACTATACCGTTTATTTCATCTTTGTATTCACGATCTAATTTATCCCAAAGAAAACTTTTGGCGGCATTCCGGTAAAACTGCCAATTCCTTTTTGTCTCATGCGTCAATAAATGATCAAGAGCCCGTATGCTGGTGTCGATGTCATTTGCCAATAGGAATCCATGTTGATACCCGATATCGGAGGGAGATCCTTCCAGATGAACATAAATCCAGCCATTCTTGTCTTCTCTGGAAGCTTTAGACAGTCTGTTTTCTGAACCTGTAGTACATCCAAAAATGCCAGCGAAAAGGATAAAAGAAACTAAAATGGCTGAAGGTTTATTCGTGATCATCGGGTTATAATAGTTTTTTGAAAAATGGCAAAAGTTCTTCAGCCAGAATCGCATGATCTTCTACATTTGGATGACCGCCGCATCCCCTTGCCTGCATGGGTTCAAAGAAAAACAAAGCAACCCGTTTGGATGAAGGATAGATGGAATCTATTTTATTCTTAACTGCTTTCAGACAATTCTGAAGAAGTATTCTCCGGTTACCGTTTATCATCGGACTGCTGAGAAGTGCAATCGTGGCTTCCGGATATTTGGATTTAACCAGCTGCACAAACCTGATATAATTATTAACAAAAACAGCGCTGTCAAATGGTAATCTTTCATGAACATGATCTCCTTCACTGAAATCGTTTGTTCCCAGTGCAATACTTACAACAGCAGGATGATATGTTTTAAAATTCCAGAAGCGGTGGCTATCAAACTGAAGGTCTGCCTTTTCATATACCTGCGGCATGGTTGGACCATTTGTATTCCAGTTCCTGTAAATACCTATCCCGCTCACGCTGCTCAGCATAAAATTTGCGTGAAGCAATCTCGCTACTCTTGGTCCGTAAGCATAATAAGCATTATGCTGATCATGATATACTCCAGCTCCGCAAGGTATTTCGGATGGATCGGAGGCTGCACCACAAGTAATGCTGTTTCCAATGAATTCAATCAAGGGCAACTCAGGAACTTTCAATGCAGTTATATCGTGTGCGATAATCTTTTCAATAAATATGGGACCGGTTTGTGCTTCCGTTGCTTTATAAATCCAAATGGTATGGCTGCCATTACTTAGCCCGGAGATAACGAATGGCTTACGATCGTCTCCGGAAATTTTTATTCTCTTTTGATAAACGCCGTCCAGCGTATATTGAAGGTAGTTATGGAATCCGGAGCCAGGAACATATGCATAAACAGCACATGAGCTGCCCTTAAAACTATAACCAAAATGTATAGCAGAACTTATCAGCTCGAGACTTCCATTAGTACTTATAATATATCTGCCATATGGATGAAGAGAAGCAGCTTTCAGCGTATCATTCGATATAGCATAGGAGGAGAAACAAAAAAGAAATAAGCAATTCAGGAATATTGCAAAGAGAAGATTGTATCTGTATCTCATGTTAGCCGTGGGATTTACTTCCAGTCAATTTAGCTTGAATTCCTGGAATAAAAGTCATTTCTGGTATTCCCATTCCCATAAATTTCCATCCTCCGGGTCATAAACATCCCCAATGAATTTAAATTTGTTTTTCTTCAGAATTTTAGTTGAAAAATTATTTTCTGCCAGTGTTCTGGCAGTAATTCGGATCGAGGAGTCAGTTTTTAAAGAAAGATCTACCAGTATTTTGCAAATTCCGGTGCCTACACCCTGATTTCTAAAGCTTTCAAAAGTACCGTATGCAATTTCTATTGTTCCGTTGACAGGCTTCCCTTTTATTCCTGCGCATCCAACCAGTTCGCCATCCTGCTTTACGTAATAACATATCCAGGGTGGCGTAAATCCCACCTTTTTGTAAAAATCAATTGACATATGAAGACTTTCCTGCAACAGAGGATTGTTGGCAAACTCAGGATTTCCTTCCAGATGTTCATTCACGGGAACTAATTCCATAAAAAAGTTTAAAAATCGTTCCTGAGGTCAACCATTAATTTCTCGGCGGAATCCAGATTCACAAATCCCTGACGTGGTCTGTCCAGATCGATTATGAGATACAACGCAAGTGTGGTCATAACTGCAAAGGCCATCACCAAAACTTTATTTCTCTCCAGGTTCTTGCTTCCATAACCGGAAAGAAAAGCAGAAACCAGAATTAATATAGAAAGTACGACCAGGATCATTCTGGGAACCATTGCTTTACGCGCTGCTTCTCTGGTTACTACGATATCTATCATGGCATTCAGAGAAGGAACCATTTGTTCAGTAGCTATCCAATAATCCCTGTTGTGCGAAAGGTCAGTCACCCTTTTCCAAATAATTTTTGATATAGAGTCCGCCTGAACCAATAAAAAGTCTGTACGTTCTTCGTCATCTCCTACTTCAAAATAAGAGATTCTGGTTTCCAAATAATTTTTTAGATCCGCTCTCAATAAATTCCTAATACTGTCCGGATAGAGATCACATCTTAAAATAGTTTTACCGATTTCATTTGTTTCTGTTACCAGATGCTGTCGACGAAGTTCATATTTAGTAGATGCCATCCCGAATGTAAAAGAAAGTAAGAGGGCAGTCAGACCCAATAATGATCCTTCGGTCGGACCTATTCCTACATGTTCGATTCCGGGGAATTTTTTTATATAACGGATTTTAAACCGATATCCCGTCCAGTTAACAAAAATTAATAATAATAAAAACGGAATCGCCAGATAAATAGCAGGAACCAATTCCAGGTTAACCCCCTTCATATATTATAAAATAAATCTTATTTCCAGCCGCCACCTAATGCCTTATATAACGACACAATTGAATTCAGTTTCTGTTGCAAAGTGGCAGATTCCAGCAACTGTGCATTAAATAAATTGGTCTGCATAATAATCACTTCCAGATAGGAAGTATAACCGTCATCATAACGGGCCTGAGAAAGTACCAGGGCCCTGGAAGCTGCATCCACCTGTTGTTTGACTGCCAGATACTGTTCGCTGAGGTTTCGGTAGGATGCCAGCGCATTGTCAACATCTGCAAATGCATTCAGCGCGGTTTTTTGGTATTGATAATACAGTTGTTCAGTTCTTTGTTTTTCCACCTCAACGAGCTTTTTATTCTGTCCCCAGTTGAACAGCGGACCTACTATAGATCCAAAACCGTTCGCAACAAGTCCCTGATTCGAAAGCATGGTCGATAATTGGGGGCTGGCAAATCCCAGAATGCCAGTGAGGCTGATAGTTGGAAAACGATTGGCCTGTGCAACTCCGATTCTTTCGAATTGCGATTTTAATGCGAATTCAGCAGCTACGATATCTGGTCTTCTTTCAAGTAACTGGGAAGGTATTCCTACCGGAATGTCTGGTGAAAGTATTTGGTCGTAGTTGCTTGCACCACGAACAATCGGTCCGGGACCCATACCAAGAATTACGCGGATCGCATTTTCTGTGAGGGTGATCTGCTGACGAAATCCGGGAATGGCAGTAGCTGCAATCGCTTCCTGCTGTCTGGCCTGCAGCAGATCCAATTCAGAAACATAACCATGATTGAACTTATCTGAAATAATCTGCGTATTTTTTTTTCTTCCCTCCAGCGTATTCTGCGAAATCATCAGTTCATTATCCAGATCCCTCAGCAAAAAATAATCGGTAGCCACTTCTGCAACCAGACTAACCTGCAGAGCATCCCGGTTTGCCTCAGATGCGAGGAAATCATTGACGGCTGACTGACTTTGATGCCGCAGCTTTCCCCATAAATCAAGTTCCCAGTTTAATACACCGAATGCATTGACAAGACCACCTTGTACACCGCCATTAACTTTCGTGGCATCTGTGCCGGCTTTCCCGCCACCGATAGCACCCTGGTAGCTCAGAAAAGGATATAAATTAGCCTTGACAGCACCTGACATTGCCTGTGCCTCCTGTATACGTGCTCCTGCAGTAAGCAAATCCAGATTGCTGTCAATAGTCCTTTTTATCAGGGTTTGTAATGCCGTATCGTGATACACGTCAAACCAGGTTGCCAGCGCAGAAGTATCGGTTTTTGTAGCATTCGGATATACAATGTCAGCCGGCATTTCAGGTTTGGTATATTTTTTACCGACCATACAACCTGTTCCTATTACCGTGCTACATGCCAACAAAACCCATGTTATTTTCCTGATCATACTATTAAACGTGTTGGGGTGTGTCAGAAGAATTGGTTTTATCCTCTGTTGGTTTTACTTTCTTTTTTCTTTCAATCAAAACAAAAAAAGCAGGGATCAGTATGACCCCCAGGATGGTTGCCGTAATCATCCCGCTAAAAACAGCCATTCCCATTACTTTTCTGGATTGAGATCCTGCACCTGACGCTTTTACCAGTGGAATTACGCCTAGTATAAATGCGAAAGAGGTCATGAGGATGGGCCTGAATCTCAATTTCGCACCTGCAATCGCCGCCTCTTTAACCGACAGGCCTTCTTCCAATTTCATTTTTGCAAATTCAACGATCAGAATAGCATTTTTTGCGTTCAATCCGATAAGCATTACCAGACCGATCTGCGCAAAAACATTGTTTACATAATTATCGGAACTAAGTCTGGCGAGAAACAATCCAAGCATCGCTCCCATGATTGCCCATGGCGTGCCGAGCAAAACACTGAATGGTAAACTCCAGCTTTCGTACTGTGCCGCAAGAATAAAAAATACAAAAACCAGCGCCATAACAAAAACAAATCCACTCTGTCCTTCCGCTGCTTTTTCCTGAAACGACATATTGCTATAAGCGAAGCCGACTCCTTTTGCCAGAGATTCTTTTGCTGCTTCACCCAAAGCATCGAGTGCCTGTGAAGAAGAGTATCCGGGTGCCGGCGAACCTGAAATTTCAGCTGAGCGATATAAGTTAAACCTGTTCGTATACAAAGGACCAACTGTATCACGAACAGTAGCAAGTGTGGCCAGCGGCACCATATTACCCAGAGGATCCCTGATATAAAACTGACTAAGGTCTGATGGTTTCATTCTATATGGCGCGTCAGCCATGATATAAGTTTTATACTGCCTTCCAAATTCATTGAAATTGTTTACAAATGAACTCCCCATCAGACCTGAAATGGTACTATTCACCAAATTCAGACTCAGGCCAAGCTTTTCAACTTTATCCTTATCCACAACTATACTTTTCTGAGGAACATTCGGACGGAAGAGAGTATAAATATTACCGATCTCTTTATGTTTTTTAGCAGCCTGGATAAACTTCTGCGCCTGCTCTCCAAGAAATAAAGGTGATTGTCCCGACTTGTCCTGTATTTCCAACGTAAATCCTGCGGCATTACCTAAACCCGGAATGGGTGGAGGACTGACGGCGATAGTAGTAGCTTCAGTAACTCCTAACGCACATCGTTGATTGACCTCCCTTATGATATCTCTGGAAGTTCTTTTCCTGTCATGCCATGGCGTTAACTGCACAAAAACTGTTCCCGAGTTATTTGAATTGGTACTGGATAAAATACTGTATCCATTGATAACTGTATATGATTGAATTTCGGGAATCTGTTTTAGAACAGCCTCAATTTTATGTGTGGCCGAATCCGTTCTTTCTGATGAAGCTGCATCGGGCAATAATGTGCCCATCAAAAAATATCCTTCATCTTCTTCCGGTACAAAACCCCCGGGTACACTTTTCAGCAATGAACCAGCAGAAAGTGTGATGATACCCAGAATAATCAGCGTGATAATTAGTTTCCTTGTGAAAAAACCCGCCAGCCTTGTATATCCGTTTGTGAATTTGTCAAATCCCCTGTTGAAAGAAGCAAAGAATCGTTCCAGCAGATTTTTTTTCTTTCCTTCTTTTTTCGGACGAAGAAGCAATGCTGCTAACGCAGGACTCAACGTTAATGCATTAAATGCCGAGAGGCACACTGAAACAGCAATGGTAATGGCGAACTGCTGATACAATCTACCCGTAATACCACCTGTAAGCGCAACCGGAATGAATACAGCAGAAAGTACAATCGCTATCGCTACCACGGGTCCTGCAACTTCTTTCATTGCTTTCCTTGTAGCTTCCACAGGACTCAATCCATGTTCAATCTCATGCATAACAGCTTCAACAACCACGATGGCGTCATCCACTACAAGTCCGATTGCCAGAACCATACCCAGCAAAGACAATACATTCACCGAAAATCCGAGAAGAGGAAAAAATATAAAAGTACCAATAAGGGATACCGGCACGGTTAATAATGGAATAAGTGTGGCACGCCAGTCCTGAAGAAAAATGAATACAACCAAAATTACCAGCACCAGAGCTTCCACCAGTGTATGCATAATTTCGTCAATACCTGCACTCACTGCGAGTGTTGTATCTAACGAGTATGTATAGTCGAGGTCGTCAGGAAAATTCTGTTTCAGGTCTTCCATTGTTTTCCGTACACTGGCAGCCAGATCAAGTGCGTTACTTCCAGGAACCTGATAAATGGTAATCGCCGATGCATTACGGCCGTTGTAGCGGCAGGACTGTGAATAGTTTTCAGTCCCCAGTTCAATTCTTGAAACATCGCCGAGTCTTACCAGGGCGCCGCTTGTATTGGATTTCAGAATTATTTTGTTGAAAGCATCCACACTGATCAGCCTGGATTGCAATTGAGCAGTATAAGTATTCTGTATTCCGGGAAGTGCAGGATTATTACCAAATGAACCACCGGGATAAATATTGTTATAAACCTTTAAAGAGTTGGTAACATCATCTACAGAAATACCCAGGGCATTCATCTTATCCGGTTTCAGCCAGACACGCATAGCATATTGCGCGGCACCAAAAACTACCACATCTCCGACTCCTTTCAAACGTTTGATCTGATCAACGACATTGATATATGAATAATTATTGATGAATTGCGCATTGTAAGTATTGTTTGGAGAATACAAAGACACAATCATCATCGGAAATGCGAGAGACTTTTTCGTACTGATACCGAGTTCCTTTACAGGGGCCGGCAAGCTTGGAGTTGCAATTGCAACGCGGTTCTGCGTAAGCATATTCGCATTATCGAGGTTGGTCCCAACTTCAAAAGAAACCTGAATCGTAGTACTTCCATCGTTTGCGTTGATGGAAAGCATGTACAGCATATTTTCTACTCCATTAACTTCCTGCTCAATAGGAGTTGCAACTGATTGTTCAACATTTACAGCATTTGCCCCGCTATAGTTACCCGTGATTTTAATCATAGGCGGCGTAATCTCCGGATACTGGGAAATGGGAACTTTCTTGAGAACCAGCACGCCCAGTATTATGGTAAAAATGGAAATTACCATTGCAACAATCGGTCTCCTGATAAAAAACTCACTCATAAATTATAGTTGGAAACTTATTTCTGAGAAACTAATCTTTTGAAGTGGAATCGTAATTCCATTTCATCATTACAGGTTTAACTACCATAGTAGGATTTAAAAAATTACTGCCTACTATGACAACTTTATCACCTTCTTTCAACCCGTCATTTACGATCCAGTTGCTGCCTACCCGGCTACCCACTTTAATAAGCGTTGGTTTTAATTTGTTACTATCGGTTAACAAAAATACCTGGTATATATTCTGCAACTGGTTGACAGACTGCTGAGGGATGACTATCGCATTTTTAAACTCCCCTGTTTTAAATCGGACCTTGACATACTGACCAGGTCTTAAAACCCCACTACTATTTTTGAATACTGCCTGAATCAAAATGGATCCTGTACCAGGATCTATCTGGCGGTTTGTTAATTGTAACTTCCCTTTCTCACCAAAAATAGTCCCGTCTCCCAGGACCAGTTCGACCGGAACCTCCTGGAAGTTATTGCTTTTCGGATCTTTTCTGTATTCATTTGAAAAATTCAGATAGTCGTTTTCTGAAATAGGAAAACGCACCCTTACTTCCCCAAGGGAAGAGATTGTATTTATACCACTGCCAGGATTAACTAAACGAACATAATCTCCCACCTGTACCTTGGAAATTCCGATGATCCCCGTTATAGGTGCAGTCATTTTCGTATAACCTAATTCTATCTTTGCATTTTCAAGCCTCGCCTGTGAGATTTTGACTTCATTAACTGCTGCATCATAGTTGGCATTTGCATTATCGAGGTCGCGCTGGCTCAATGCATTCATGTCGGCAAGTGGTTTTACCCGGCTGAGCTCAGTCTTTTTATTTTCCATAAGGGTCTGCGTCCTTGCAACTTCTGCTTTTGCCGCATCAAGCTCATTTACAAACGGCTGATCATCTATGGTGTATAACAGGCTGCCTTTTTGTACGAGGGATCCCTCCTTAAAATACATGCCTGTTACCCAGCCCTGAACACGCGGGTCAATATTTACATCTGTCAGACCATATACCTGACCTACATATTCACTATACGTTGGAATATCTTTTTTGCCGGTAAGCACCACGTTCACTTCAGGTGAAACTTCAGGTTTTTTTTCTTCTTCCCCACAGGAAATGATTGAAAAAAATAAACAACCGGCGACCAGCCCCCTGGCTAAAACTGAAGACATGCAGATTAATTTCATTAAAGTTATCTTTATTGATCAGAAAAAAAACAGGAATTTCGATTTATCTGTTAAATAGAAATATCGCCTAAGGAGAATTCACGACTCCTGTTTTGTCGTTAATTCCATAGATACAAGCCTCGCGATAAGTATTGCCGGGTACAACTGTCCTATTAACGCTTCCAGCCCGGTTAAAGATCGCGCATACACATTTACCGGAGTCAGGTCTCCATAACCCAGTGTTGTCAGCGTTGTCAGACTAAAATACATAAATTCCGTTCGCTGCGAAGAAACTAATCCCTTAAAAGCGGATGGTCCTCCAATTATATAAATACTATGGTAGATCAGGGCAAACGCAAAACCTGAAAGAAGGTAGACGATCACTGCTCCCTGAACGCGGTTTACAGTAATATGACCCCTTGAGAACGTCCTTATAAGAAGGATAGATCCCAGCCAGAAAAAATATACAATCAGAAATATGTCCAGCGCAAGCGTCAACCAACCGGAATCTAAAATTATTTGTAAAACCAAAACGAAAAGCGGTACTACAATAAAAATCAGGTAAATAGGAAGTTTCCTTTTTATATCCAGAAAATGCATGCCACTGGTCAAAAAAAGATAGTAAAAAGCCATAAATGAAAGTTTTCCCAGTATTCTTTCATTTAACATGGGAATAACAACAAACATATAAATTACGAGGATAATCAGCAGAAAAGTAAAACTCTGCCGGTTGTTCCAGATACCAGATAGTTTTTCAAAAATCTTTTTCAAAATTTCCTGATTAAATTTCACCGCCCTTTAGCCATGTATCAAATAGCCTGTAGCCGAGCGACAGGATTACTGCACCTGTAAATAAACCCACAATTCCGGAATAAATAAATCCCCCCAGCGAACCCAGAAATATAATGAGTATTGGAACCGGCGCTCCTTTTCCCATCATGAGCGGTTTTAAAATATTGTCAAGCAATCCCACAGGAATCATCCAGATGGTGAGCAGGATGGCCGTGGTAGTATGATCAGTTGTCCATATATAAATTAATACTCCCAATACAATCGGGAAAATACCGATTTGTACAATTGCGAGGATAAGACACAGCAACGTCCAGATACCTGCATAGGGAATACCCGCTACTAGAAATCCAACACCTGCACATAAACTCTGTATGAAAGCAACACCGAGAATACCACGCACCACATTACGGATTGTGATAGCTGCAATACTTGCCATGTCAAATTTGGTACTATTTATAAGGCGGTTAAATACATTGTGTGCGAAAGCAGCGGATTCTTCTCCATAGGATAAGAAAACGCCTGAGATCAAAATGGAAACCGCGAAAATCAAAAATGCCTTACCACCGGTAGCCAGTAACTGAAGAAAATAACTGGTTGCAGAATTAACTTCATCAGGATATTTTTGTATTATATTATCCATGCCTGAAGTTAATTGTTGCCAAAAAAGGTAAGCCTTGTCGCCAATTACCGGCCATTCCTTCACAGAGGCAGGAGGAGCCGGTATTTTTAGTTTGCCTTCTTTGTAATCGCTTATTTTGGTTTTAATCTCGGAGCCGGTTTTTATGCCGAGCCAGGTTCCAGTAACTATCAGCATGATAAAAATAAAACCAGTGAGAATTACAGCGGCAAGAACTCCTTTCCCTTTTAGTATTCTCTTCAATCTTTTATGTAAGGGATACAGCGTCACTGCCAGTATTGCACCCCATAGAATAGGATTCAAAAAAGGAGAAAGTATCTGAAAACACCAGCCCAACAAAAAAGCCAGCGAAAGTAATTGCAAAGCAATATGGATAATCTGCCTAGACTTTACGTTGGAAGTTCCTTTTGATTCGGGATTGTCCATTTTTTCAAATTTTATATTAATTCATGTGTTTCCATTTTTCTTCGTTTTCCATAGGGAATAACAATCTTGCAATAATGGCCGTCCACCCGGTTTGATGGGAAGCTCCGACTCCACGTCCGTTGTCCCCATGAAAATATTCATAAAATAGTATATAGTCTTTGAAATGTGGGTCTGTCTGCATTTTTTCATTGGCGCCGAAAACTGCACGTTGACCGTGTTCATCCCTTAAAAAAATATGTGTCAACCTGTTTACCAGCTGTAAAGCAACCTGGTAGAGTGTCAGATATTTTCCTGAATAAGTTGGAAATTCCACCTTGAAGTCATCCCCGTAATATTGATAAAAACGACGCAGGGATTCCAGGATAAGATAATTCATAGGCATCCAAATCGGGCCCCGCCAGTTTGAATTACCTCCGAACATCGAACTGTCTCCTTCCGCAGGGGTATATCCGGCGGAAAGGGTAACCGTTTTTAGTTCAACGCGGAAGGGGTTTTCCTGATGGTATTTACTTAGAGCCCGAATACCATAAGGAGAAAGAAATTCGGACTCATCGAGCATACGCACCATTATTTTTGTAAGCCTTGTTCCCCGCAACACTGATAGCAAATGTTTCTCACCGGGGCTTTTTTCATTCCAGCGCGAAACAAGGGAAGCCAGGTCGGGGCGGTTGTCTAAAAACCAATTCAACCTACCGACAAATTCTTTTTGTTGCAGAAAAATATCATCCTCCAGAACTTCCACGGCAAACATGGGAATAAGTCCGACCATCGAACGAATTTTCAATTTGAGTGACCGGCCATCGTCTGCATATAACATATCGTAATAAAAATCATCATCATTGTCCCAAAGTCCGTCTTTTTGAGGGCCTTTGTACCACATGGCTTCAGCAATGGAAAGAAAATGTTCAAAAAATTTAGAAGCCAGATCCTGGTAGATATAATTTTCTTTGGCAAGCTCAAGGGCAATTCTCATCATGTTCAGAGAATACATCGCCATCCAGCTGGTTCCGTCTGATTGAGCTAAACTTATACCAGGTGGTAGTTTCGTATTTCTGTCGAAAGCCCCGATATTATCCAGGCCGAGAAAACCACCTTCGAAAAGATTATTTCCGTTTTCATCTTTGCGATTTACCCACCATGTGAAATTGAGTAATAGTTTATGAAAAACTGCTTCCAGGAAATCCCTGTTGCCTTCTACTTTGTGAAATCTTTTTTCTCCCTGATATACCCGCCAGGCCGCCCATGCGTGAACAGGAGGATTAACATCACTAAAAGACCATTCGTATGCAGGCAGCTGACCATTTGGATGCATATACCATTCCCGCGTTAGCAGAAGTAACTGCGATCTGGCGAAACCGGGATCGATGGGCATGAATGCCACAGCATGAAAACAAAGATCCCAGGCAGCATACCAGGGATATTCCCATTTGTCGGGCATGCTGATGATATCCATATTGTCGAGGTGATTCCAACCGTGATTCCTCCCTGCATTCCTTATGTACGGAGGCGGTGGCTGGGCGGGATCACCCTTTAACCATTGATACACGTTAAAATAATAAAATTGCTTGCTCCACAACAATCCCGCATATGCCTGTCGCTGAACATTACGGGCGTCTTCTTTTTCCATCCCTGCCTGTAGTTCATCATAAAAAATATCCGCTTCCTTTTTTCTTAAATCAAAAATCTGATCAAAATCAGCGAAAGGATTTCTATTTTCCTCCCCGGATAGCCGAAGCGTTATTATTTTTGAATGATTGCCTTTAACTGATAGATTATAGTTGACAGCTGTTTTTGTTCCTTTCATCTCAGGATTAACAGCAGATGATTCTCCCTGTACGATATAGTTGTTAATTCCGTCTTTAAAATATCCCGGTTTATTTTCTACGTTGTACAGTTTTTTATTGTTGCTGACATTGTCGGTAAATAACAATTCCGGATTGTCCTGAAAATAAAAATAATAATGTCCGAATTTTTCGTGAATAATATCAATACAACCCGGAGTTGAAACAGAGAGGTTTGGTTTGTACGAATCATAACCCCAGTCCCAGGTATTCCGAAACCAGAGTGTTGGCAAAACATTTAACGTCGCATCATGCAGGGAACGGTTGCAGATGGTGATTTTAATAAGTATATCCTCCGGATTATTTTTAGCATATTCAATAAAGACATCAAAATAGTTATCCTCGTTAAATATCCCTGTGTCGATTAATTCAAATTCCGGATCTGTTTTACTGCGGCGACTATTTTCTTCTATGAGCCATTGATAAGGATAAGGCTGCTGCGGATATTTGTACAGCATTTTCATATAAGAGTGCGTAGGTATATTATCCAGATAATAATAATATTCCTTTACGTCTTCCCCATGATTGCCCTGATTACCTGTAAGCCCAAAATATCTTTCTTTAAGAATGGGATCTTTTTTATTCCACAACGCAATTGCAAAACACAGAAATTGTTTTTCATCACAGATCCCGCCAATTCCCTCTTCTCCCCAACGATAAGTTTTACTCCGGGCCATATCATGACTTACATATTCCCAGGCAGCTCCGTTTTCGCCATAGTCTTCCCGCACAGTTCCCCATTGCCGATCTGTTACATATGGCCCCCATTTTTTCCAAACAGGAAGGTCTAATCGTGCTTGTTCTGGATTCATACAGGTTTTGAGTTAACGTCCTAACCTTTATCAATAAAACCGGGATATAGAGTCATTCCTCCGTCAACAAAAAGAGATGTGCCGTTTATATAATCACTGTCGTCGCTGCATAACCAGACGGCAGCATTCCCAATATCCTCCGGAATACCAATGCGCTGATACGGAATCAGTGTAAGCAGAGATTTTAATGCTTCGGGGGTTTCCCATGCCGCGCGGTTAATGGGTGTTTGGATAGCGCCTGGACAAATGCTGTTTATCCGGATTTTTTTCCAGGCGAATTCCTGTGCAAGTGTTTTCATAAGCATCATAATGCCGCCTTTCGAGGCAGCATAGTTTGCATGTCCTGCCCAGGGTATCACTTCGTGAACACTGCTCATATGAATGATCTTGCCGGCAGCCTTCGAACGTTTCGGATCAACACCCCTTCTTAGAAATTCCCGAATGGCTTCCCTGGCACATAGAAATTGACCGGTAAGATTCACATTTAAAACAAAGTTCCATTGTTCCAGGCTCATCGATTCAAAGGGAGAATCTTTTTGAAGCCCTGCATTATTTATTAAAATATCCACGGTACCATATTGCTGAATGGTATCAGCAAACATTTTTTGTACCTGATCTTCTTTACTCACATCACACATGGATGTCATACCCACGCCCCCCGCTGCAACAATTTCAGCAAGTACCGCTTCAGCAGCATCTTTTGCAGGAACAACCGGATAATTAATTACTACCGTCGCGCCGGCTGCCGAAAGTGATTTTGCTACTCCTGCACCAATACCACTGCTGGCCCCTGTAATGATGGCGACCTGACTTTGTAGTTTCTTATCCATCTGACTAGATTTTAGACACCACCAAGTTATTCAGATTAAAAATCAAAACTTGATTACGTACGATATTTAACCGTAAAATCTTATTTCAATATCGAGATCAGGTCATCTGTTTTCTGGCCACGTAACGTATATCAGGTCCTGATTTAACTTCGGGGATCCATGAACACACGAACGGTTGGAAAAATATATTCGGTAAGACTTTATTTGGCGTTGCTCGTAATATTATTTGCAATTTGGCGGCACTATCGGATTAATCAGGATATCCGTTACACCATTGCGACAACCATCAGAAGAGTCACTACACCACGGAATAATTCCCAAATTCAATTTTCGTTTCTTGTGAATGGAAAACTATTCAAGGGTTTTGGACCCGATATCGACAAGTACAGAATAAAATACCCAAATGGCAGGTACTATTTAAAGTTTCAGTTAAAAAGCCCGGAGTCCAATCAAGTATTGTGGGACAGGCCCGTTCCTGATTCAGTTACCAATGTTCCTGAAGGCGGCTGGAAAGTCTTGTCTCATTGATTGCTTTAAAAATTTATTGTGAAGAAGTTGGGGCTGGAATTTTTATAAATTTTTCGATCGCAAGTTCGATATCCGGAGGATAGATGAGTAAAACGGAATCCGTTAACTTATAATAAAAATTATTGAATGGGTAAAAGTTATTAGCCTCGTAGGGACTGGGGAAATGCATCGTCATCGTAGTATCGCTGGTTATTTTATAATTTGTCGGACTTACAAATAATAGTGAAACATATGGTGACATATTCAAGGTACCGTCACCATTGAATTGAATATAATCCGGGGGGATAGAATCCTCTGGATACCAGCTCCCTACGCCTGTTGGTTGAAGAAAAATGGCAGTCAATTGCCACCTGCCTTCCAGGCTGTTACCGACTTGCGAATTCTTGGTACAGGCAAAAGCCAGCACGCAAATAATAACGATAAAAGCCGTCTTCTTCATAATTTATTTTCATAATGACTGTAAAACATTTGAAATAGTTGCTTTACAATCTAAGTCACGATATTAGCACCCTTAAATGAATAACCGGCTAACTGTTAAAAAAATTTTATCTGTTATTCGCCTTTCACTAAATGGCGATCAGCGTGATTACACTCAGGGGAGTCTAACCAAAGCTATTTTCTTGCTGGCTGTGCCGATGATTTTGGAACTGAGCCTCGAAAGTGTCTTTGCCGTGGTTGATATTTTCTTTGTTAGTAAACTTGGCCCCCACGCAGTTGCGACTGTAGGATTAACAGAATCCGTTCTTTCACTCGTTTATTCTATCGCCATCGGACTAAGTACCGCTGCAACCGCCGTTGTGGCGAGGAGGATTGGCGAAAAAAATCCCGATGCAGCTTCGCATGCCGGCGCCCAATCACTCATCGTTGCTTTCATTTCAACGGCCTTTGTAAGTGTACTTGGAGCTCTGTTTGCCGGAAATATATTGTCGCTGATGGGAGCAGATCAGCAGGTCGTGAAAGAAGGCGCAGTTTTTACCCGGATCATGTTTGGAAGCAGTCTTGTGATTATGTTGATTTTTCTGATAAATGGAATTTTCAGAGGTGCCGGCGACGCTGCTATGGCAATGAAAAGTCTGTGGCTTGCAAGTATCCTCAACATCATTTTATGTCCAATCTTTATTCATTACCTGGGACTCAGGGGAGCGGCAATTGCAACCGTTGTTGGAAGAACCGGTGGCGTAGTTTACCAGTGTTATCACTTATTCAGGGGAAAAGGAATAATTCGTTTGAAGTTGGTTCATTTTAATTACGATCCGAAATTGTTGAAATTAATCGTCAGCATTGGGTGGCCGGCTACCTTGCAGTTTCTGATAGGTAGCGGCAGTTGGATTGTATTATCCCGTTTGGTTGCCCAAACCGGTGGGACAATCGCGTCTGCGGGTTACCAGATTGCCATAAGAAATTTTGCTTTTTTTATTCTTCCGGCCTGGGGACTTAGTAATGCAGCAGCAACCCTCGTCGGTCAAAATCTGGGTGCAGAAAGTCCTATTCGCGCTGAAAAGAGTGTTTACATGACGGCAAAATACAGCGTGTTTTTTATGGGCACTGTGATGTTTGTACTTCTTTTTTTATCAGATTTTATAATGAGGATTTACACGAACGATGAAGCTGTTATAAAAATCGGTGCGCTCGCTTTACGCTGGGTTGGATCA
Source organism: uncultured Bacteroidota bacterium (assembly GCA_963757315.1). Classification (GTDB taxonomy): domain Bacteria; phylum Bacteroidota; class Bacteroidia; order Chitinophagales; family Chitinophagaceae; genus Puia. The sequence goes on from CAVWRD010000011.1 coordinate 802,980, forward strand.
GGATTTATTTTTTACGGTATTGGAATGGTTATGATGCAGGCGTTGAACGGGGCAGGCGACACAAAAACGCCAACCTGGATAAGCTTTTTTTGTTTTTGGTTATTTCAGGTTCCTTTGGCTTATCTGCTGGCTTATGGTTTTCATTTAAAAGAAACGAGTGCGTTTATCGCCATACCCGTAGCCGAAACGATGATAGCATTGGTTGCCTGGTACTATTTCAGAAAAGGGAAATGGAAGGCGGTTAAGGTGTAGTCGTTGACCGTTGATCCCGCATGTGCGGGAACCGATGGCCGTTGACCGATGACCGTTAACCGTGGATCGTTAATCGTGGATCGTTAATCGATGAACTACGACCGTTTAATCATTAGCTTTTTTGTTTAAATTTAGAATCGAATCTATTTTACAGCCGATGGCTAAAGAAGACCTTTCTGATTTGCTGAAGTTTTTAAAACCATTTCCGCCGGAAATACAGGAAACTGCTTTATGGCTCAGAGATTTTGTTTGGGGGCTTTATCCAAAAGCAAATGAGCTGATTTACGACAATTATAATGCACTTGCATTTGGATGGTCACCTACCGACAGAGTTGGTCATACTTTCTGCAATATCGCAGTGGGTCGAACAAGTCACAATGTGCATTTCGGATTTTACTGGGGAAGTCAGATCGCGGATCCGGAAAAAAAATTGATAGGTAATGGCAATCAGTATAGGTACCTGCTTGTCACAGAAAAAAATAAGTTTCCGAAAACTTATATAAAAAAACTACTGAAAGAAGCTTTTATCAATTCAATGAAGAAGGTAAAAGATCCTAAACAGATCATGGAAGGAAAAACAATATTAAAATCAATTTCCACTGCCAAGAGAGAAAAACCAAAAAAATCTTAATACAGAATAAAGACTTTTAATATTTCTAATTTCGTTTCAGCGTTGCAATCACTGTAGCTGTTTCATGCTGCATGATTGTTTCTCCCAGTGTGTCAATTACCTTATCCAGGATTACATTGGATGTAAGTGTCAGAACATCTCCGGATATGGAAAATTTAGCACCGTCCGAAGCAGGGCTGCCATTTCCGGCTGAGCCCAACATACTAGCGCTGGTATAATGAATTGAATCGGATCCAATCACATCAAAAGTGGAGACTGAATTAGTTGGAGGTATACTGAAGGGAAGAAAAGTGGTAAGCGTATCGTCGAGTACGTCGTTGTCGTACTCTGAAACAAACAACTTCATATTAGCCGAATAAGTAATACCGGTGCCTGTCATCGTATTACCGGAGATGTTTATAGAACCGCCGTTGGATTCTGTTATATAGTTTGATGTAGTCACCGTTTTAAAAATCTCACCGCCTTCGTTATCGATATCGGTGCTGGATGTCTGGGCATTGAATCCTTCGAATGTCCAATCTCCGCTTAAGGACGAAGAATTTGTGGTAGCAGTGTCTTTTTTACAGGCTGTAAATAATATACAAACAGTTGAAATAAATATCCATTTGGTTCTTGATCTCATAAGCAGATTTTTACTAGAACGAAAACCGCAGGGGAATATTGCTATTGACAGACGTAAGTATCACACTTTAGGCCTTAAGCTTTGGGCTTTAGGCTTTAGGCTTTAAGCTTTTAAATATTTCCTTTCTTCAATTCCTGCACACCAAAATCGACCGCCCTTGCAGTAAGCGCCATATAAGTAAGTGATGGATTTTGATTTGCACTGGAACTCATACACGCTCCATCAGTAACAAAAACATTTTTTGCATCCCAAACCTGATTGTTGCCATTTAATACAGAAGTTTTAGGATCTTTTCCCATACGGGCTGTGCCCATTTCATGAATGCAGAGCCCCGGATTAGCCTCCGGATCATTAAAAGTTTGAATATTTTTTACTCCGGATTTGTCCAGCATCTCCGCCGCGCTGTTCATCATATCCGTTCGCATCGCCAGTTCATTTTCACGCCATATACAGTCAAAATCCATGAGGGGAAGTCCCCATTTATCTTTTTTATCCTTACTCTGTTTAACACGATTATCCGGATGAGGCAGATGTTCTCCCCAACCACCCAGCCACATGGACCAGTCACCTGCTTCTGTTAATTTCGCTTTCAGAGATTCACCTATTCCTTCAAGTTCGTTTACTCTTCCCCGGTAGGCACCACCCTGATATCCAAATCCGCGAACATAGTCCTTTTGCTTTGTCTTGTCATTTACATTTCGGAATCTTGGTATATAAATTCCATTGGCTCTTCTTCCAAAAAAATAGCTGTCCCGAAATCCCTCATAACTGCCACTGGCGCCTACGTGATAGTGATGATCCATCAGGTTTCGGCCCAACGCATCGCTGGCATTCCCCAGTCCGTTAGGATGTACATCGGATACAGAGTTCATCAATATGGCTGTTGTGCCAATTGTAGACGCATTTAGAAAAATTATTTTTGCATAATATTCTTCGGTCTGCATGGTATTGGCATCGATAATCCGAATGCCTGTGGCCCGCTTTTTATCTTTATCATATATCACATTTACTACGATAGAAAAAGGCCTGAGTGTGAGATTTCCCGTAACATTCGCCGCAGGAAGCGTTACACCGTTACTGCTGAAATATCCGGTGAACGGACATCCCCTGTCGCAAAGATTTCTATATTGACAGGGCCCCCTTCCATCAAGACCCTTGCTTAGATTCGCCACTCTCCCAATAATCATTCTTCGTCCGTCGGAAAATTTATTCTGAATACTTTCAGTAACATGTTTTTCCAGACAATTCATTTCCATTGGCGGAAGAAATTCACTATCAGGCAATTGAGGTAAGCCTTCTTTTGAACCACTGATCCCTACAAATTTTTCCACATAACTATACCATGGTGCGATATCCCTGTATCGGATCGGCCAGTCTACGCCATGACCCTCTTTTGCATTGGCTTCAAAATCCAGATCACTCCACCGGTAACACTGCCTGCCCCACATCAGACTTCTGCCACCAACATGATATCCCCTGATCCAGTCAAATGGTTTAACCTGAGTATAAGGATGCTCCAGATCGTTTACAAAAAAATGTTTATTGGTTTCATTACAAAATCCGCGAACCTGTATATGCTGCACCCGGCGCATTTCTTCCGTTATCGCTCCCCGGTGATCAAATTGCCAGGGTGCCATGGTCGCAGTCGGATAATCTTTGATATGTTCCACATTCCTGCCTCTTTCAAGTACCAGTGTTTTTAATCCTTTTTCACAAAGTTCTTTCGCAGCCCATCCACCACTGATACCTGAACCAACAACAATGGCATCGTAAGTATTCTGTTTAACAGCCTGATTATTGATTCTGACTGAATCCTGTGGCATAGCATCTTTGATGTTGAGCTATGAATTTAATTCAAGTTTTTAATAATCACTTCATTTAAATTGCAAATTCAATTCCCGCAATAATTTCATCAGGGATAAAAAGTTTACCCGAATGATTATGAAAGAACTGGTTATTGAAAAAATCCGGGAGGAAACGAAAGGATTCAAAACTTTTACCTTCGCAAATGGTCACGGAGTGGAATACCAGGCCGGCCAGTTTATTACACTTGTTGATAAAACTCATTCGGGAGAAATCAGACGCTCCTATTCTATTATTTCTTCACCCGTATTGAACGAACCGCTTTCAATCGCAGTTAAGAGAATTGACAATGGTCATTTTTCAAGAAAATTAGTCGACCGGATGAAAGCGGGAGACAGATTACTAACAACAGGTGCAGCGGGTTTTTTTAGACTCCCCGACAATTTAGTTTCATATACCAGTATTTTCTTTTTCGCGGCCGGAAGTGGAATAGCGCCTGTTTTGTCTTTGATAAAAACGGTGGTTCATCTTTATCCAGGAATCTCCATTTATCTGATCTACAGCAATCAGTCCCTGAAAACAACGGCATTTTATCAGAAGCTTACACAAATGGCTCTCGATTTCCCAAATCGTATACATATTGATTTCCTTTTCAGTACAGAATCCGACCTCAGAAAAGCACGATTGAACCAGGGATCTTTTACTTGAATTTTTAAGATTACGTCAATTCGATAACGAGAAAACACTTTTTTATTTATGCGGTCCTGAATCTTATATGCGCATGATCGTTTTTCATTTATTGGAAGAAGGATTCCGTTTGGAACAGATTAAAAAGGAGGATTTTAATCCGGGGAATAAAAAAATCGCAACGCGAAGACCTCCCGACAAGGCATCACACTTTGTAAAATTGAACGTAAAAGGAATTGAATTTGATTTTTTAGTGCGATATCCCGACAGCATTCTGCAGGCTGCAAAAAAAATCAAACTGGATCTGCCTTACAGTTGCGAAACAGGTAAGTGCGGCAGCTGTGCAGCCACACGCATTTCAGGGAATGTCTGGATGTCAAATAATGAAGTACTCACTGATAGCGATCTCGCACGCGGACTTACACTTACCTGCACCGGACATCCTCAGAATGGAGACGTAGTTCTGAAGATTGAATAATTTTTTTATTTTTTGTCTGCCTGCTTTTCAAAGTATAAGTACCGGTCCCTGTTTTTTTCAGGACGTCTACCGGTTTCCACACCAATATACTGAACAGGATCTTTTTGCCAGGACTGATATAATGGCCAGTATGGCAAACCAATTCCATTTGGATCTTTCCGCTTTATGAAATTTACAAAATAGTCCTGCATAATGGAGGAAACCAGATAGTCGTCAGGCTGCCAGTCATACACCCGGTTGGTAGGCAAATTTCCCAACGCGTATTCTATTTCTGCTGAGTGCGATGCGCCATTGAAGGTCCCGGGTTTTTCCACCATTTCAACTGATCCGGCAGATGGTTTATTGATGTCCGACCTAAGACCCGGCCTGGGTCTGGTAAAATAATAACGATAAACCGCCAGATTCAGTTTAGCGTGCAAATCCGCCCATCTCCAGGTACCAAATGCTATGAAACGATCTCCCCCCAGCGCGGTTGCAACTGCCTGCACATCGGTATCAGATTTAACTTCATATAATTTCAAGATCTCTTCTGATTCGCCGGGATATAATTTTTTCACGGCGTTTATATAATTCTCCTTTGTTGGTTCTGCATTTCCTAATATGGATTGCCATCCCGACTCTCCGGAGTTCCATCCCACCAGAAGCGGAACTCTTGCAATGGCTGCAGCTTTATAAATTGTGATCGGCGACTCCGGGAAAAAATACCCGTCTACATCTACTGAAAAATATCCAGCGCCAGGTTTTGACGTTGTCTGCAATATTTGTTCTGCTGACATGGCCCTTAACTCCTTCAGAGAAGAAGCTCCGGCCAGATTTCCAAACTGCGTTCCCATTTTCTCAGCATCAGCAAGTGTTGTAGTAGGTCTGATATTCAAAAGAGATCCACTCTCCCCGATCGCTGCAGAAAATAAATTTCTGGGCAATGGCGAAATAACCTGCGCATTCACAGAAAAAGATCCGGCTGATTCTCCTGCGATCGTAATTTTATCCGGGTCTCCTCCAAATGCGGCGATATTTTTATGAACCCACCGAAGCGCTTCCGTCTGATCCAGCAGTCCATAATTTCCGGAAGCATGATGAGGAGATTCTTTAGTAAGTTCAGGATGTGCCATAAATCCAAATACCCCTAACCTGTAATTGACAGTCACAGCAACAATACCTCTTCTGGCCATACTCTCACCGTCGTATCGAAATTCGGATCCGTCACCCGCCATAAATCCTCCACCATAGAAATAGACCAGCACTGGAAGACCTTCGTTACTTTTTTTTGCCGGAGTCCAGATATTCAGGTAAAGACAATCTTCACTTACGCCGGCTGACCTGAATTTCATATCACTGTATATGGGAAGCTGCATGGCTCTTGCAGCAAAATGATCAGCCATGCGGGTGCCCTCCCAGTTCTTAACCGGCTGCGGTTCCTTCCATCTGAGATCACCTACTGGTGGCTGCGCATAGGGCACTCCCTTAAACATACTTATTCCTGAAAGCCCGGTGCCCATGAGAATTCCATTGGCTGTTTTAACGGTCGGCATATTATGATCCGCGGTTAATTGTCCGAGGGCAATTGAGTTTAATAAAGCAAAAACAGAAATTATAGCAATCGATTTTAAATTCATTTTTATATTTCCTTTTAATTATGCCAAATATATTATACATAGTTTCAATCCGGATGCGAGTGTTGCGGGCACGCAATTTAATGATAGATTTGAAGCATCGATCTTTATCGGAATATTCTAAATAGTATATCATGAAATTAAGGTATTTAACCAGTATCATCCTCGCATTTCTATTTGTATTCTTCCTACAAAATAGAGGAAACGCCCAGCCAAAATATGGATATACAAACCTGGTATGGCATGATGAATTCGATGTACCCGGATTACCGGATCCTTCTAAATGGAAATATGACACAGGGTATATTCGCAATCAACGAATTACAATATTATACCTATCGCCGCTCTGAAAATGCGCAAATAACGAACGGCATGCTGGACATCGTTGCCAGGAATGATTCATTTAAAATGAATGGTCATGTTTATCCGATTACATCTGCAGATATATCAACAGAGGGGATAAAGGATTTTACATATGGAAGAATCGAAGTAAGAGCCAAAATTCCATCTGCGCTGGGAACATGGCCCGCATTCTGGATGTTGGGTTCGAACATAAACAAAATAGGCTGGCCCGATTGTGGTGAAATCGATATTATGGAACACGTCGGCTATATGCCCGACACGCTGCATTTTAACGAGCATGCAAAAACCAGTAACAAGGGCAGCCGTATACATTTTACTTCGCCGGAGAAAGATTTTCACACTTACGCAGTTGAATGGTATCCCGATCGTATCGACTGGTTTTTTGATGGAAATAAAGTTTTCACGTTCGTCAATGATCACTCAGGAACTGCATACTGGCCCTTCGACAAACCGCAGTTTATTATTCTGAATCTTGCTTTCGGTGGCGACTGGGGAGGCTCAAAGGGAGTATCGATAAATGCGCTTCCCGTTCACTACTATATTGATTACGTTAGAGTATATCAATAGTACTTTTATGAATTCAATGTCTCTGCCTTATCGATTACGTCAAAGTAAATAAATAGTAATTTATTGATTCATTTCCTCTATAATCTTATTAAATCGGGTAATCGAATGGTCAGATTAGCTTGAAAGGTTTCCCTCAGGAAGATTTTCCCATTGCCAGAATTCGTTTTTAAGCTTTTCGTCTGGCCTCCCTTTGGCGCTTCGGATAGTGTAGACTGTTATAGCCGTCATATTTTCTTCCGGCATTTCGAATTGAAGAATCTCCTGATAGCGTTCCGGAGAAAGTTCTTCGTTTAAGAATTCCTTTGCTAACTCAAGAGGAAGAAATAATGGCATTCTTCCACGATTTTCTCCGTCGTTGTGAATTTTCTTCATGAGGTCGTTCCCATCCCGCGTGATGAGACTGAATGTAAACCTCCTGACGATTTCACCGGTTTCAATATCCGGAAGTTCAGCCACGGAATAAAGACCCGGCAGGAAAAAAAGAGGCTGCTCTTTTAACGTTATATAGTACGGTACTTTTTTCTTCCACCCTTTAATGGCCCTGTGCTCATAGATCCCGGTAACAGGAATCAGACAGCGCCGGTTACGAATTTTATACCAATAACTTTTTTCATCACCCAGTATGCGCTCGCTGCGCGTATTCAGCATCGATGCCCGCTGACGAAGAAAACTTTTTTCGTCCTTCACATAAAAAGGAATTACACCCCATTCCATGGACTGTATTGCGAGCTTTCTGCTTTCCCGATCAAAAAATAATATCGGATGATTGTTGAAACTGTGCCCCATGATATGCATGCCGTCAAAATCCAGTTCAAGCTGAAGAGGCGTTTCCAGATCAGGAAAATAAGACTGAAGATCTTTTAGTTTAACCGTGAAGGATATGTCGTAACACATGTTTTACTTTCTTCTTTTTGCAAAGGAACAAAGAAAGTGTGAGAGTGTGAGAGTGTGAGAGTGTGAGAGTGTGGAAGTAGGGTAACATAGTCGTCCCTGTTTCGTGTTTAGCGTTACGTGTTCAGTCTTATGCCTTTCGCCTTATGCCTTTCGCCTTACGCCTTATGCCTTTATTCAATGTCTTCAAATTTAATCCTGATTTGCTGACTGCCGTGTTTGAGAATAATGAATAATTCCCCAAAACTTAATTGGAGCGACGGCTTCACAATCGTATCTCTCGAAATCTTCCAGTTGGTTTGTTTGTCGATATACTGTTTCAATTTTTCCTTGTAATGTTTGTTTATTTCGTTTTCCAGCTCTTTCGCATCACGCACAACAGCAAAAAAAATCCTGTATCCTGATCCCTCCATAAGAATTTCGCGGACCCTGTTTAAATGTGACGGTCGTTCAAGATCAATGATCGAAGCATATCTGTCTTTTTTTATTGCATTGAAATGAAGTTTTGCTTCTCCCGGTTGAACATAGTCTGAGAATAATAAATTTACCCTCGAGCTAAAAGGATCGCTTTCGATCTCTTTCGCCCGAACATAGGTTTGTGACACCAGATACCTTCTGCCCAGCTGAATCAGTCTGGACAAATAAACAGGTTTGAATTCTTCAAATGGTTGCAACAACATAAAAGCAAGTATGGGAGTATGGGAGTATGGGAGTATGGGAATTTTTCATATCAATTTTTTACCGACGCCTTCACTAATTTATTTAATACTATCAACCACTCCCATACTCCCATACTCCCATACTCCCATACTCCCATACTCCCATACTTGCTTCAGTTTTTTATTTTCAAAATATCACTCATCCTCGTGGTATAACAGGGCGACAAATAATCCGCTTTGAGTTTATAACGCCGCTCAAAACCCTGAACAGCGGATCGCACAACTTCCTTGCCCAGACGCTGGTTTATGTTGTCGACGGTCTCCATCAGCCGGCCATTCCTTTTCCGGTCTGCTCCATCAAAACAACTTGCCTGCACAGCCGACTCCGGCACCAGGTCCATGACGGTGACGCCGCATTTCATATACAGATAGCCGGGTTTAAAAATAAAATCCAATCCACGAAGCGCAGCCCCAATAATTTCACCACTGTGATTCGACGCCCGTTCTAAGGAAATATCCACCGAGCGTAAATACTGCGGCTCGTCCGTTTTATGCGGATTCGTTTGTATAAATATCTGCAGGATTTTGCAACATGTTTTTTCCGATCTCAATTTGGCAGCGCATGCTGCTGCATAATTTGCCATGGCTTCCGCAAGTTGGCTTTTCTCCGCGATGCGCTTTCCGAAGGATCGCGACGTACATATATTTTTCCGGAATGGCTTTACTTCCTCCCACCCAATCGAAGGTGTTCCCTGCAACTCATAAAGAAGACGGAGGCCGACAACTGAAAGATTTTTCCGTACCCATTCCTTCGGCGCAGAAACAAAATCAGCGGCGGTTCTAAAACCATGTCGTGTTAAAAACAACGCGTGCTGGCCACCAATCCCCCAGATGTCGTCCACGGATGTTGCAGACAGCATTTCATTGGTCAGTGTTTGATTCGCCGCCCAGAAAACGGATGTCTCCTTGTAGTTCTTCTTCGCATGGCGGTTTGCCATTTTCGCGAGCGTTTTGGTGGAGGCAATTCCAATGGATACAGGTATCCCGATATTCTTCTTAATCACAGCCCGCAGTGTATTGCCGAGTTTCATTAAATCATCAGCATCGATTCCCTTAAGATCCAAAAAGGCTTCATCGATCGAGTATTTTTCTATTTTCGGCACATAGGATGCGAGAGTACTAAAAATACGATCACTCATATCTCCATATAGAGTATAGTTAGAACTGAATACAGCAACATTATTATTATCAAGCATTTTCCGCATCATAAACGCGGGCGATGCCATCGCAATACCAAGCGCTTTTGCCTCCTCACTCCTCGAAATCGCACAGCCGTCGTTGTTGGACAAAACGATCACGGGTCTCCCCTCCAGCCGGGGGTCGAAAACTCTTTCACAGGAGCAGTAGAAATTATTGCAGTCGACTAGCGCATACATTTTCGAAGGTCTTGCGTGTCAGTAATAATATGAGTGACCACACCCCAGACCTGCATGTCCATTTCCGCACTGATTTTAATTTCGGGGTATTTGCTATTTGCCGGAACCAGCCAGCAGGCGTGCTCATTCTTACGGATGAATTTTACGGTGAATTCACCATTCAAGATGGCCACCACAATATTCCCGTTCACAGCGGTGAGCGAACGGTCCACCAACAACCTTGCTCTCGCCGGAATAAACGCACCCATCATGGAATCACCCGAGCACTCCACGATGAATGTGGAAAGAGGGTGGCGAATGAGTTCCTTGTCCAGATCAATCCGTTCCTCCCGATAATCCAGTGCGGGTGAAGGGAAACCAGCCTGCACGGCCGATTCATAGTATAACAACTCCATGATGAACCATTTTTTTGTATTAAATCCACCACAATCTTACTAAATTATTTAGTATTATACAACTAATTATTTTCGTAAGCGTGATGTTTATTGGAGGACATTTGGTTTCGGCATATGGTACCTGAACGTCGGGTAATAACAGGAAGAATATTGATTAATTTTATGAAAACGATTAACCCATGAAGTTTATGAAATATCGGATTATTTTTATTCTTATCATCATCAGTGCATTCGCATTCAAAAAATATCATGAAAGAATGGAAGGCCGGTCGGAACCCTGGAAAGACAGTCAACTGATAACCCCGGCCGATTTGGCGGCGGCCATCAATAATCCAAATGCGAAAAAAACCATTATCATTTGTGTAGGACCCGGTGCGTTGATAAAAGGGTCTGTAGATATGGGTCCTTCTAACGAAAAAGAAAACCTGGAAAAGCTAAAACAATACCTCGGCGGTTTGCCAAAAGATGCCAATATTATCATTTATTGCGGCTGTTGCCCTTTCGAACATTGCCCCAATATAAGACCCGCATTTAGTTTACTGAACGAAATGAAATTTACCAATGATCATCTTCTTAATATTGAACATAATATTAAGACAGACTGGGTTGCAAAAGGGTATCCTGCTGTAAAAAACTAAGATGAGTTATGGGTTATGGGTTATGAGATATGGGTTATGGGTTTGGCAAATCAACTCATAACTCATAATCCATAACTCATAACCCATAATCTAATTACGCATGCCTCCAATGTCCGGCAATCCAGTATTCACCGTGTTCGGGGTGTTTTTTCCAATGACCTGGAACCCAAATCCATCCCGGGTGAGGAGGCTCTGCCCAATGACCGCCAGAGTATACGTAGGCTTCACCGCGAGGAGTCCACTCTTCCCCAACCCATATGTGGTGGGGCGAAGGTTGTGCGGGTCGAACTACGACTTCTTTCGGTGCAACCGGTCTTACTTTAACATATATTGTCTGCGCTCCTGCGGACAATCCTATGCCAATCACAAAAAATGCTAGAGCAAATAACCTAATGAATGAATTCTTCATACATGTTGTTTTTTGTTGGACTGAATTCCAATGAATGGGTTTAATTATTAAACCTATTTAACGCTTTCAGTCAAATACATGGTGTAAATGGTTTGTTAATCCAGTCTACTGCAATTTCTGCACCAGGGAGTCGTAATAATTTTTTGTGAAAAGAACGTCGGGAACACTGTTATACCAGTTGGACTCATGTTCTATAGATAACATTCCCTTGAAGTTTTGTCTTTTTAGTTCTGCCAGAACTGCTGGGAGGTCGACTACACCTTTACTCACAACAGTGTCATTAGCTCTTGGATTATTAAATTGGACAACATCTTTGAGGTGTACTCCTATAATATGTCCTTCTAATTTTTTCAGGCATTCTACGGGATTCAAACCATTTCGCGCCCAATGTCCAATATCTGCACAGGAGCCGATATGAGGATGACCAACGGTTGCAGCCAGTACAGAGTCTGGACTCCAATACATGTTCGGTTTGGGATGATCGTGAATGGCTACCGGGATACCATAAACGCCGGCGAGACTGTCCACCATATCCCATTGCGATTTAATAGGCTCCGCGGTTACGTAACTCAAACCAAAATCTTTGGCCAATTCAAATGTCTTGATCCATTCTTCCCTGTTCCTGGGAACAATTACGCCCATCGCAATGATTTTAATGCCTTTTTTCTTTAATAAACTCTTCACAGAATCGCGGGTGTCTTTTGTCATGTCTAAACCAAATGATCCGGATAAATTACCACCCAGTTTCTGACCAATAAAAGCCTCTATATATTTAATTCCTGTACTATCCACCTTATTAAGTGCATCCGTAAAAGAAAACCTCATAAATGTCCACATCTGAACTCCCAATTTGAATCCCGCTGTAGAACCGAATGCAACTTCTGATTTGATGGAACTGGTATCACCGGTCTTTACGGTATTGCTTGCTGATAATGAACCTGAAGGCGTGGCACCGCTGCATAAAGAAATACAAATGATGAGCAGAACGGGCATAAAAATTGCTACAAATCGTTTCATGAATTTTATTTTTGATTTTCTATAAATGTTCGGGATGCCAAGTTCGTATTTAGTTTGCATTTTTGACACAGAAAAATGTTTTTCGAATGAATAAAGACTGGGAAAGAATTTACCCGATCCTTACTATTGTCAACAAACGAAATAGAAGATACCTGAAATTGATTAACTTGCGATTCTAAAAAAAACAGATTCATTTTTTCACAAAACAACTTTCATATGAAAAAAACATTTCTTGCCAGGGTTATTGGAATTGCATTCGTTGGTGTTCTATTCTGCAGTCATCTTTGGGCGCAGGAAGATAAAAGCAAAAGACCAAGCCCTCCGGCTACAGCAGCTGGCAAAATAAAAGACGCAACCATAACGATTGAGTACAGCAGTCCTTCTGTGAAAGGCAGAACTATTTTTGGCGGACTTTTGCCTTACGGAAAACTATGGAGAGCCGGTGCCAACGAAGCCACTATTTTTACTACGGACAAAGCCATCAAAGTAGAAGGCAAAGACCTGCCTGCCGGTAAATACAGTTTATTTATGACACCAGGTGCAACAGAATGGACCGTTTTCTTCAATTCCGAAACCGGCCAGTGGGGCGAGGCTAAAGACGGCAGCACAAATATGGATCCTAAAAAAGTTGTTCTGCAGGTAACAGTAAAACCAAAAACTATGAAAGACGTTCAGGAAAAATTAATTTATACCATTTTTGATAAAGAGTTTGACAAAGGTTTTGCTATGACTTGGGAAAAAACAAGAGTGTTTGTTTCTGTTAAATAACAAGGATCAATTCAATTATGGATTATTGATTATGGATTATTAATTATCCTCGCACAAAGCTATAAGCAAAAAAATACCGGATATACTCCGGTATTTTTTTTTAACTACACTTCCATACACCCATACTCCCATACTTGTTCTATGATTATCTTTACGAAAAAAATATCCATGCATTTCGAAACGCTGTCAATACACGCCGGACATATGAATGATGAAATAGGATCAGTAATCAGTCCCATTCATCTGACCACTACTTTTGAACGTGACGAAGCGGGTGTAATCGGCGGAAAGGGATATGTTTATACCCGCTGGGACAATCCAAACCGGCATGGTCTTGAAATCAAACTGGCCCTGCTGGAAGGCGGAGAAGAAGCTTTTACCTTTCCCTCGGGAATGGCTGCGGCAATGGCGCTTGCACAGACAGTTCTTGAACCTGATACACATATTATCATACCGGATGATTGTTACCACGGAATTGCACATCTTGTAAAGTCCATGCTTCCAAAATGGAAAATCGCGTATACAGAAGTGGATATGTCGGATGTAGCTACAATCGAAAATGCAATTAAGTCCAATACCCGGCTGATCATTGTGGAGACACCCTCCAACCCGATGTTGAAGATTACAGATATCACGGCCGTTTCAAAAATCGCAAAAGCAAAGAACATACTTTTGGGTTGTGATAATACCTGGACTACTCCACTGATTCAAAAACCTCTTGAACTGGGAGCTGATATTGTTTTTCATTCATCTACCAAATTCTTTGGTGGTCACTCGGATGTGCTCGGAGGTGTTATCATTATCAAAAAGAAAAATGAACTCGCAGAAAAAATTCGTGAATATCAGGTTATCGGAGGATCCGTTCCTTCACCGTTTGATTGCTGGCTTCTGAATCGAAGTCTCGCCACCCTTTCCCTCCGCCTCGAACGGCAAACAAAAAATGCAGTACAAATTGCCGATTTTCTGAAATCACAATCTCTTATTGAACAGGTATTTTACCCCGGTCTGCCTGATCACCCAAATCATGAAATCGCCAAAAAGCAAATGAATGGATTATTTGGTTCCATGATTTCTATCACGTTGAAAGGAGGTGAAAAACAGGCCGTGCAATTTGCAAGTAGCATGAAATTATTTAAACATGCAACCAGTCTCGGCGGTGTGGAAAGTCTGATAGAACACAGAAGATCCGCAGAAGGAAAGGCGCCCAGAAGCCCCGCAAATTTATTAAGGCTTTCCATCGGCATCGAATATATTGATGACCTGGTCGAAGATCTTGCAAAAGGACTCGAAAAACTAAAATCCTGAAGACTGCGTTAAACGTTAATCGTTAATCGTTAATCGAAAAACATTAATCGTTCAGTTTTAGGCTTTAAGCTTTAAGCCTGCATGCCGGCAGGCAGGCTTTTTCTCACCATATTCCGGAAACGACTTCCAAGAAAAACGGATGCAAATGTTAACCCCAGGATCAGGCCCAGCCACATGCCTGCCGCCCCCATTTGGTAGTGAAATGCGAAAAGCCAGCCTACCGGAAGTCCTATTACCCAATAGGCAATCGTCATCAACAAAGTGGGCAGTTTCACGTCCTTGATTCCACGTAATAACCCGGCACCCGTTGCCTGCGTTGCATCAGAGATCTGAAACACAGCAGCAAATAATAATAACAGAGCAGATAATCGAACTACGTCCTGATTTTTATTAAAAACCAATGGTAATTGCCAGCGGAAGAGGGTAAAAGCTACAGCACAAAAACACCCATATAGAAAAGCAGTAACTAAAGTTGTTTTACCAATGACCCGGATCTTTAGCCAGTCTGCCCTTCCAAATGCATTGCTCACGCGGATAGATCCAGCTTGTGACAGTCCAATCGATACCATGAATGTAAAAGCCGCACAGCTCAGAGCAATCTGGTGAGCGGCAAGAGATACGGCGCTGATCGTCCCGATAATAATTCCGGAAACCGCAAAAGCGCCAATCTCCACTCCCATCTGTATACTGCTCGGAACTCCGATGCGAAGCAGTTCCTTCATCGTTGAAAAATTATATTTCCACTGCCGGCTTCTCACGGCAATAAATCGATTAAAAGTTTTATGCCTGAGCACGATGATTCCCAAAACTAAAAAGATGAGCGTTCTCGTAATCAACGTTGCATAACCGGCACCTGCCAGCTCCAGTCTTGGAAAACCCCAGTTGCCGTATATCAATAACCAGTTCAGAAATATATTTATCGGCATAGCGGCCACAGAAAGCATCATCGCAGTCTTCGTGTATTCAAGACCGTCAGTAAATTGTTTCAGGGTCATAAAGAGTAACATGGGAATGACTGACAGCCCAACAAGTTTCATAAAGGGCAGTGCCAACACGACAACTTGTGGATCCTGGTCCAGGTGTTTCAGAATATTTCTTCCGAATACAAGACCTCCAGAAATCAGCAGAGCAAAAAAAGCACACAAAACAAATCCGTTGAATAAATAGTGTGAAATCAACTGATGATCCCGGCGGCCATTGGCCATGGATACAAGCTGAGATACAGAAATCGTCATACCGATGCCAAGTACAAATGGAATATTGGCAACAGTCATTACCAGCGATGAAGCTGCCAGATGCTGATAACTGATATTTCCAACCATAGCAGTATCAATCAGGTGAAGAGACATCTGTGCAAGTTCTCCCATGATTATTGGAATCGCGAGCGTAATGGTTTTATATACTTCCTGATCTCTCCACCTGGTCATATGTCAAAAGCACTAAAGGTAATTGTCAATTGTTAATTGATAAATGATAATTCTATTTGCAACATTCCCGATGAATCGCATTCTTCATTTGGTATATAGATTGAATTAACAATTATCAATTAACAATTGACAATTAACAATTATTTTTGGGGATGAAAACAATTCGATGGGGAATTCTGGGATGCGGACGAATTGCAAAGAAATTCGCAGCTGACCTTGCACTGGTTGCCGATGCTGAACTTTTCGCCCTTGGCGCACGCGAACTTTCAACGGCTACAGAGTTTGCCAGGGAATTTCCTGCCCGAAAACTGTACGGTAGTTATGAGGATCTCGTTTCAGATGCTGATGTGGACGTGATTTACATCGCCTCACCGCATGGCCTTCATCACGAACATACGCTTCTTTGTCTTCATCATGGAAAAGCCGTACTGTGTGAAAAAGCATTCGCACTCAATCTGCGCCAGGTAAAAGACATGGTACATGTTTCACAGACAAAAAAGATTTTTTTGATGGAAGCATTGTGGTCCAAGTTTCTTCCGCAATACGAAAAAGTAATGGAACTTATCAGATCCGGCGAATTGGGCGATATAATGAATGTATTAATAAGTTTCGGGTTTATTCCGCAACCACCTGTACCACCCAGGCTTTTTGATCCCGCACTTGGCGGAGGAAGTCTTCTGGACATTGGAATCTATAATGTGTTCATGGCTCTTTCATTTTTAGGCAGACCAGATGAGATTGAAGCGTCAATGACTCCCGCTCCAACCGGCGTTGACGAACAGTGTGCTATGTTGTTCAAATATAAAAATGGTGCAATGGCCCAGCTTTTTTCTTCCCTTACGTCGAACCTGGGCACAGAAGCAGATATCGGAGGAACAAAAAGCAGAGTTCGGCTTACCAGCCGCTTTTATGCTCCCAGCGCCACGATAGAAATGTTTTCTGGAAGAGAAGACACAAAAAAAATTATTCCTGTTCATAAGGAAGGTGGATCAGGTTATCAATATGAAGCCAGACATGTGGGAGATTGTCTTCGAAAAGGCCTGATCGAAAGTCCCGTCATGTCTCACACTGATTCAATGTTACTCATGGAAACGATGGATCGAATCCGTGCTGTTGCAGGTATAGTGTATGCAGCGGACAAACAAGGATAAGAGCTGTCGTCCCTTCTTAAACAACTAATGAAATTTTTACTACCAATATTAATTACTGGTATTGCCATACAGCATACGCATGCACAGGACACTTCAAGTCTTGTTCCGAGACCAAAAATTACTCTTACACACCTCGATACTGTACCGGTTACTTCAAAAACAAAAGATATCCGCGCTGTAAAAATTGATGCGCTGCTTAAAATAGACGGTATCCTGAATGAACCGGAATGGGCGTTGGCTCCCGCTTCTCCGCGTTTTGTACAAATTGATCCTGAACAGGGAAAGCCAGTGCATTTCGAAACAAAAATTAAAGTGCTCTACAATAAATTGTACTTGTATGTTGGCGTAATTGCTCTTGATCCTCTCGGCAAAAAAGCAATCATGGCAACAGATTTTATTCGGGATTTCGACATCACAAGGCACGATCTCGTATCCCTGGCCTTTGATGGATTCAATGATCACCGGAATGCCATGTCTTTTGTCACGGACGCTTATGGTGTACAAAAAGACCTGCTCGCGTTTGACGATTTGTATTATGATATAGATTGGGATGGACTTTGGCGTGTGCGCACAAACAGAACAGATTCGGGATGGACCGCTGAACTGGCAATACCCTGGCAAACACTCAGGTATCCCAAATCGACCGACAGCATTCAGAGCTGGGGCTTTAATGTATATCGAAATCGCAGGCTCACCAATGAGATCAGCGCTTTATCGGAATTTCCGCACGCGTATAGTTCATTGCGTATGAAATATGCAGGTAGGTTAACCAATCTTCAGCCGCCTCCACCAAAAACTAATATCCGTTTTCAACCTTACGTTTTAACTCAGTACAATCATGAGCAGAATATCGTTCCTGATGTCACTAACGAAAATACCACAGTTAAAGTGGGTGGTGATTTGAAATGGGCGCTCAACACAAATACAATTCTGGATCTCACAGTAAACACTGATTTCGCACAGGCTGACGTGGATCAGCAGGTAAATAACGTGAGTCAGTTTTCTGTTTTCTTTCCGGAAAAAAGACAATTCTTTCTGGAGAACGCCTCTCTGTTTGGAATCAGTGTGCAACAATCACCGGATCTTTCCGGAGGTTCCATGCGCATACAGCCCTTCAACAGCCGGTCAATCGGTTTGGATAGTTTAGGTAATCCAATACCAATTATCGGTGGGGCCAGACTGGTTCATCGTTCCGATAAATTGAACTACGGTGCCATTGTGATGCGACAGGGAAATACAGGCGGTTATCCGTATACTGATTTTTTTGTAGGAAGAATATCCGAAAATTTCGGAGAACAAAACCGGGTTGGATTGATGTCCACAATAAAAAATGATGCTCATGGTTCAAGTGTAGAGAATACAGTAGACGGATTTTTCAGAATGGGTGAAGAGAATTCACTCAATACTATTTTTACGCACTCCTATTCTACAAAAACAGGTCAGTCCGGATTCGCAGGCGCCGTTCAATATTATAATTCCTCCAATAAATGGAAACTCTGGTGGACAGAATCTGTTGTCACCAAAAATTTTAATCCTGAAATGGGTTTCGTATCACGTACAGATGTTATTGGCACAACACCAGGTATTTTCTATTATTACCGTGGTAAGAGTCTTCCTTTGAAAAAATATCTCCTGGCACTCGAACCCGGATTTAATCCCGAAGTATATTTTCAGACTTCCACAGGAAAACTCGTTGAAGCGGATTATTCTTTTTTTCCGATCTGGTTAAATTTCAAAAGTGGAGCTTATTTCGGTTACGGATTCATTCCCACTTATCAAAATCTTACAAATGTCTTCCAACCGTTGGGTGTTAATATTTTACCAGGGGAATATCACTATTTGCAACAGCAAATATGGTTCAGTAGTAATCCTTCTAAAATATTGAGCCTCTATATAAATTATTCCTGGGGGACTTATTACAATGGAAGATTGAATACTGGCGACTGGAAATTGCAATTCGCGCCGATACCCCAGATTTCTTTGACGGGAGAATTTAATAGAAACCGATTTTTTGGAGTAGGCGAATTGAAAACTTATACAACAATCGACCTGGTTGTACTTCAGGGAAGGTTCGCGCTCAATCCCCGTATACAGTTAACAGCATTTTATCAGAAGAATACCGAAAACAATTCCAATAATTATAATATCCGCTTCTCCTGGGAGTATCAACCCTTGTCGTATATATATTTAATATTCAATCATCAGGGCTTTGATCCCGTTAATTCCAAAGCAGTATTTGAGGACCATGCCATTATTAAAATCAATTACCTAAAGCAATTTTAGCGGGGGATTTTTTTTCTACTACCCGTTGATAAATGCTTTCATTAATGGACTTCTCCGATTTAGATATAACAACCGTTGCCACAGCATTGCCAATAAAATTGATCAGTGCTCTACCCTCACTCATAAATCTGTCTACGCCGATGAGCAAGGCAAGCCCTTCCAGCGGTATAATTTTCATGGCAGTTAGTGTTGAAGCCAATACAATATATCCAGCACCTGTAACCCCCGCCGCACCCTTGCTCGTAAGGAGCATGATGCCAATAATTACAAGTTGCTGACCGAGACTCAGATCTATCTGGAATACCTGCGCCAGAAAAATTACACTCATGCTCATGTAAATAGAAGTCCCATCAAGATTAAAACTATATCCTGTAGGAATTAATAAACCCACCACTTCTTTTTCACAACCTGCCTGTTCCAGTTTTTGTATGATGGAAGGAAGAACCGCTTCACTACTGCTGGCGCCTAATACGATCAGAATTTCTTCCTTAATATACAAAAGCAGTTTCCAGAGACTGAATCCAAAATATCTGGCTATTAAATTGAGAACAATAAAAATAAAAAGCAGTCCAGTTATATAAAAACAGATCATCAACTTTCCCAGAACCATCAAACTCGTAAAACCGAATTTTCCAATTGTATAAGCCATTCCGCCAAATGCACCGACCGGACTCAGTTTAATAACGATCTTCAGGATATTAAACATAATCTGGTTGATTTTATTGAGACCGTCTACAACTGTTTTTCCGTCAGCTCCCAGTTGTTTAAGCGCCGCTGCAAACAGAAAACTAAAAAATAAAATTTGCAGAATATCTCCCTTCGCAAAGGCGTCTACAATATTTGATGGAATAATATGTGAAAAGAATTCTCCCCAATTGAAAGACGCGGCCTGTTTCGCGATGTCTGTAACCTGACTGCTTTGCCCACCAGTATGCGAGATTCCGGCACCCGGTTTTATAAGATTCGCTACGATCAGTCCAATAACCAGCGCAAAAGATGAAACCACTTCAAAATATATCAGGGCTTTTACACCTACCTTTCCCATTTTTTTCATGCTGCCCGCACCTGCAATTCCTGTTACGATGCTGCAAAAGATCACGGGTGCGATGATCATGCGAATCATTTTGATAAAGTTTTCGCTGATCCAATATGCAGTGGGAGCAAATGCCGGAAAAAGCCAGCCACAGAAAATACCCAGACCAATGCCAATGAGAACCTGGATGTAGAGAACCTTTAGATACTTCACTTTAAGAGTTATGGGTTATGAGATATGAGATATGGGTTATGTGTGTTTATTAGTTAGGGTTATGAGATATGAATTATGAATTCAATTAAAAACGTCCTAAATAACCAATATCTCATATCTCATAACCCATAACTATTTAAGTGCGGAATCCACAATAGACTGCGCTTCCTGTAACATCAGATTGAGATGATCGCGGCCAAGAAAACTTTCCGCATATATTTTATAGATGTCTTCTGTTCCCGAGGGTCTTGCTGCAATCCATCCATTTTCTGTTTCGAGTTTCAAACCTCCGATGGAAGCCCCGTTGCCGGGAGCTTTTGTAAGTATTCCCGTAATCTTTTCACCCGCCATCGTTTTCTGAGTGATCTGGTCCGGACTTAATTTCGCGAGTTTGGCTTTCTGTTCTGCATTTGCCTTTGCTTCAACCCGGTCATAAGTGGACTGACCCAACTCATCTGCCAGTGACTTGTAAATTTCTCCAGGATCTTTTTTTAAAGTCGCAGTCATTTCAGCCGCCAGCAACGCAGGAATAAATCCGTCCTTGTCCGTCGTCCACACTTCACCATTTAATCTACAAAAACTCGCTCCTGCACTTTCTTCCCCAACGAATCCCAGTGAGCCATTTATCAGCCCGTCCACAAACCATTTGAATCCCACGGGAACTTCATATAAAGGATGATTTAATTTTTTAGTCACCCGGTCTATCATACGACTGCTCACGAGTGTTTTACCAATAGCTATATCATTTTTCCATAATGGGCGGTGCTGCAATAAATAGAAAATGCAGGTTGCCAGATAATGATTCGGCGGTACGAGGCCAACACTTTTTGTTACAATACCATGCCTGTCATGGTCGGTATCGCAGGCAACTGAAATGTCAAACTGATCTTTCATTCCGATCAGCTTCTGCATTGCGTAAGGAGACGATGGGTCCATTCTGATTTTGCCATCCCAGTCCACCGTCATAAAACGAAATGTCGGGTCCACTGCGTCATTCACAACTTTTAAATTCAGTTTATAATGTTCCGCTATCGGGCCCCAGTAGTGAACACCCGCCCCGCCAAGCGGGTCGGCACCAATACTTATTTTTGAATCTCTTATGAGATCCATGTTAATGACATTCTTCAAATCATTTATATAATGATTCAGATAATCGAAACGATGGGTAGAGGAAACGCGAAGCGCTTTTTCGTAGCGCATTCTTAAAACCCCTTTTAATTTGTTCTCCAGAATTTCATTTGCTTTTTTTTCTACCCAGGAAGTGATCTCCGTACCGGCAGGCCCTCCATTTGTCGGATTGTATTTGAAACCACCATCTTCGGGCGGGTTATGTGAAGGCGTTATAACTATTCCATCTGCCAATCCTTTTTCGCGACCTTTGTTATACGTCAGAATTGCCTGTGATACAGCAGGCGTTGGTGTGTATTCATTGTTTTCGGAAATCATAACTTCCACTTCATTTCCGGCAAGTACCTCCAATGCAGTAACCGATGCCGGCTCTGAAAGTGCATGCGTGTCGATACCCAAAAAAAGCGGGCCCTCAATTCCATTTTGTTTTCTGTACGTGCAAATCGCCTGCGTGATGGCAAGAATATGCCATTCATTAAATGAATTGGATAAAGAAGAACCCCGGTGACCGGAAGTTCCAAATGCCACTTTCTGCGAGGGGTTTGAAACGTCGGGCTGTAAAGAATAGTAAGCAGTTATCAGTCGCGGAATGTTTGCAAGAATGGCAGAATCGGCGGGTTTGCCCGCAGCAGGACTTATTACCATGTAAATAAATTTAATAAATTCTCAATCGCCGGCGCGTCCCTGCATAGTTACCAAAAATTCCTATATTTACCACACTAACTGTTGCATGAGAAAGTCAGCTTCCATAATACTTCTCCTCATCCTCCTTTTCAATATGATCGGGTACAGGGCCCTTTTCTATTATGCCGAGAAACGGGCAGATGCCTCCCTGGAAGCCAGACTTGACAAGGATTTATACGAAGAGAATGATCTGGTCACGCTGAAAATTCCCTTATTCAATCCCTACCAGGTAGAACAAAAGACTTTTGAACGTTTTGATGGTGAAATCAATATCAACGGAAAGATCTTCAGGTATGTAAAACGTAAGGTTTCCGACGGCAATCTGATTTTACTTTGTATTGCAGACGATCATAAAAATGTTCTGAAAAAAGCTAAATCAGAATATGAGAATGCCTCAAATGATTTGGCCCCCAATAGTAAAAACAGTGGTCGTTCGGACATACAAAAGAATATCAACAACGGCGACTACATTTATGATTATGAAAGTGTGGAAGTATGGAAGTGTGAAAGTTCAATACGCAATCATGCTGTATTCAATATTGTCAGCATCAAAGACCCACTTATTGCTGCACCCGGCAAACCACCTGAATTCAAAGCCTGATACTGTAAGTCTCATTTTATCCCAATTATTTAAAGATTGATTATGTCACGATTATTTTTAATAATCGGCATTGTTCTGTTACTGGCTACAGAAATATTGCGCGTTTATTTTATCATGCCGTTCCCGGGAAGTCAGCATTCGAATAGTATCGACTGGGCCTATTTTATTGAAAAATATAAATGGATCCTCCGTATCATCGGAATCATTTTAGTGGCTGGCCCTTTATACAGGATATTCAGTACCCGCGGAAAAATATTTCCGAAGATTATTCTGTCGTTGATCGTCGTGTTGTATCTGGTAATTTTCTTCTTTTTCAATTTCCGGTTTGAAGCAGATAAAATGTTTTATCAGCCATCCATTAAGAATTTCTCAAATGTAAAGGAGAATAAAATGGATTCTGATAAACTGGTAATCGGAATTGAAATCAACGGACAGGCCCGCGCTTATCCGATACAGATCATCGGTTATCATCACCAGGTGAAAGACACCGTTGGTAATACGCCTGTAATGGTTACCTACTGTACAGTTTGCAGAACGGGAAGGGTTTACAGTCCTTTTGTGAATGGCAAACCTGAAATATTCCGTCTGGTGGGTATGGATCATTTCAACGCGATGTTTGAAGATGCTACGACCAAAAGCTGGTGGCAGCAGGCAACAGGTGTTGCGATCGCCGGTCCTTTGAAGGGTTCACACCTGAATGAAATTCCATCTCATCAGGCTTCCCTTGCATCCTGGCTACGTTTGCATCCAAACTCAACCATCCTTCAACCCGATTCCAACTATCAGAATGAATATGACGACCTCGCCGATTTTGACAAGGGTACCATCAAAGGACATCTGGAAAAAAGAGATTCTGCATCCTGGAAGATGAAGTCCTGGGTAGTCGGAATAAAAACGAATGGAATGGAAAAGGCATATGACTGGAACGACCTTCTTCAGCATTATTTTATTCAGGATACGATTGGCAACCAGCCTGTGTTGCTTGTTTTGGAAAAAGACACGAGTAGTTTCCATGCCTTCAACAGAACAATTCACGGACAAACACTTTTTTTCATTCCAAATTATTCAGCTGATCAGCTTACGGATTCCAACACGCATTCAATCTGGACGATCGACGGTCTTTGTATTAGCCGGTCCTTTAAAAGATGCAAAGCTCGAACAACTTGCATCCTATCAGGAATTCTGGCATTCATGGAAACAATTTCATCCATATACATCACAATACAAACCCTAGTCATGGCATATATTGAATTGAATAATCGTTTGCCCGGCATCACCGGCTTATTGGAAAATCGGACTGACACAGCCGCGCCTATCCGCGAGCTCACGCAGATTCTTTTACGGGGAAAGAATACACTCACTGAAATGGAAAGAGAACTGGTTGCAACCATCGTCTCTTTTAAAAATCAGTGCCGTTTTTGTACGAATGCTCACGCGGCCACAGTGATAGCTCTTGGTGGAAGTCAGGAATTGCTCGACAAAGTATATTACGACCTGGAGAATGCACCTCTTTCGGAAAAAATGAAATCCCTTCTGGTGATTGGTTCGAAAGTACAGGAGATCGGTAAGGCAGTTCAACCGGAACATATCATCCGTGCAAAAAATGCCGGAGCTACAGATAAGGAAATTCACGACACCGTATTGATAGCTGCACTTTTTTGTTTGTACAACCGGTACGTGGATGGACTGGGAACTTTTTGTCCGGAAGATCCCGCCTATTATCAGAAACTCGCGTCAAGACTGGTAACGATCGGGTACGACAGACCAAAGGATGTTCTGGCAAGACAAGGTGAGGAAAATTTTAAATAGAGCATTCATGACTTCCTCTGCAGAAATATCATCAGTAAAACCTATTGGTTTTAAAAAACATAAACAGGCGCTGTTTCTGATCTGCTTTTTCAGCAGCATGATTGGCGGTACGGTGTCGACCCTGATGTCGGTTTATTTGCCAGACGCAATCAAAGATCTTCTGCACGATTCGGATTCGAGCAACGTTGAAAACATAAGTGCAACCATCAACGCTGTTTTTATTTTCGGTTGGACAGCCGGCGGAATTATCTGGGGAATTTTCTGTGACAGGATTGGAAGAAAGAGGTCTTTTATTTATGCAACGCTTTGTTATGGAATATTTACAATTTTGACCGGCCTTTCGCCAAGCTGGTTTACTGTTGTACTCAACCGCTTTCTTTCCGGTTTTGGTATCGGGGGTGTGCTGGTCGTTACTACCATGCTGATTTCCGAAGGATACAAGGAAAAGAAAAGAGAAATCCTGCTGGGCATTTTGTCGATATCTATTCCTGTCGGAATTTTTTCTGCGGGTCTGCTCACCTACCTCGTCTCCCATTGGCGATATGCATTTATGGTTGGTCTTATTCCCGTGCTTTTATCCGGATTGGCAGTACTTCTCTTTGCAGAATCTGAAAAATGGGAACGTGCGAAACGAAAACCGGATGAGTCCAGAAATAATCTCCAGCAGTTATTCAGCAAAGAGTACAGAAAAAACCTGGTGATGGGTTCTCTTGTATTTGGCGCTGCATTGATTGGTTTATGGGCCACATTCTCCTGGCTGCCGTTCTGGGTCCAGAATCTTGTCTCAGGAACCAGCGGACAAAAAGAAAGAGGCATCGCGCTGATGATGATGGGTGGTGGTGGTTTACTCGGCGGATTTATTTCCGGGTGGGTGGTGAATGCAGTAGGACTAAAAAGAACACTGCTGATTTGTTTCGCGGCCAGTTTTATTCTGGCATTCTTTTTATTCAGACTGACAACCACGCTTAATCTGAGCGCCTATCTGCAAATCGCATTCATCACTATATTTTTTGGAATGAGTCAGGGAGCGCTGTCGATGTACATACCTGAACTATTCCCTGTTTCTCTCAGCGCCACTGCAACCGGAGTATGTTTCAACCTGGGTCGATTGATAACAGGCATCGCTGTTTTTTTTATCGGCTCACTTGTTGGAATGCTGGGAGGATACGGAAATGCAATTTTCTATTTCGACTTTGTTTTTCTCATAGGATTTTTCATCACGTTGATTCATAAACAAACAAAACATGATGAATATTCCACTAAATAACTTTTCACTAACCCCTGCTTTAAGCCTTGCGCTTTAAGCTTTAAGCTTTAAAAATGGCTCACATTACTGTTGAAGAAGGTATTCCAGGTATCAGAAGTCTGTTTCAATTCAGTCCGGAAACGGGCAAACCACTTTGCGATCTTGCAGAAGTTTTATTGAGAGGTCCGTCTCCATTGAGCTCTGCAGAAAGAGAGTTGATTGCCGCGTATGTATCACATCGTAACGGTTGTCTGTTTTGCATGAACAGTCACGCAGCGGCTGCACGCCATTTATTCAATGGGGAAAAACATCTTGTGGACGAGTTACTGAAAGAAGAGAATACGCATTCTTTTTCTCCAAAAATGAATGCGCTGCTTGAGATTGCCGGAAAAGTACAGAGCAATGGAAAGTTGGTAACTCCTGAAGACATTGACGCAGCCAGAAAAGCGGGCGCTAATGACACGGATATCCATGATACGGTGCTGATAGCTGCAAGTTTCTCGATGTTCAACAGGTATGTGGACGGACTGGCGGCTTATACACCAGAAGGTGAAGATGCATATATAGACATGGGAAAAAGAATGGGCGATAAAGGATATCATATCTAAAAAATTAAAAATGGCATACATCGATTTAAAAAATGAACAACCGGGTATTCGCGGGCCTATGCTTTACCGTCCGGATACGGGAACCATTTTAAATGAACTGGCTGAAATTTTATTGCACGACGAAAACAATACTTTAAGTCGCGGCGACAGAGAGATGATTGGTGCTTACACTTCTTATCTGAACGATTGTTTTTTCTGTCAGAATGTACACGGGGCCATGGCGCAGCATTATTTTCAATGTGACATGAAGTTCATAGACGACATTAAAAATGATTTTCAATCGACTTCCATTTCAGAAAAATTGAAGTCTCTGTTATCCATCGCAGCAAGCGTTCAGAAAGGCGGTAAACACGTAACGAAAGAACAGATTGAAGAGGCAAGAAAACTCGGTGCCACTGATCGTGAAATTCACGATACCGTTTTAATCGCTGCCGCTTTTTGTATGTACAATCGTTATGTAGACGGTCTGAACACCTGGGCGCCGGCAGACAGACAGGTATATGTTGATCGTGCACCTATGCGGGCGAAGGAGGGGTACTCGCAGGCGGGACTAATCAAGTAGTGTGAGAGTGTGAGAGTGTGAGGGTGTGAGAGTGTGAGAATGAAAAACTTTTAACACCAGACTCTCACACTCTCACACCCTCACACTCTCACACTATCAAAGTTTATTAATCCAAAAAATTAAACACAATGCCTCACATTGATGTAGATAAAACACTACCAGGTATCAGGTCACTAATGGCCTTTCGTCCGGAAACCGCTGAGCCACTGGGTGCGCTGGCGGAAGTTCTATTGAGAGATACTGTTGGATTAAGTCCGGCAGATCGTGAATTGATCGCTACCTATGTTTCCTATCTGAACGATTGTTTCTATTGTCATAATTCACATGGCGAGATAGCAGTCTGTTATCTGGATGGTGACAGAGACCTGGTAGAAGCAGTTCGCCGCAATTATAAAGAAGCGCCGATTTCTGATAAATTAAAATCTCTATTACAAATCGCTGGCAAGGTTCAGAAAAGCGGCAAGTCAGTTCTCCGGAAGACATAGAAAATGCAAGGCAACAAGGTGCAACGGATCGTGATATACACGACACAGTATTGATTGCTGCAGCATTTTGTTTGTTCAACCGGTATGTGGACGGACTCGCTTCTGTTGCTCCTCAGGATCTTTCTACATATCCGCCCAGAGCCCGGCAGATTGTAGAACATGGATACGGTTCTCACATCTACTCCAAAAAAGCCTAAAGCCTAAAGCTTAAAGCCTAAAGCCTAAAACCTAATACATAAAATGAAAATCTAATCCGTTCACTATTCAACCATACACTATAAACTAAAAAGTTTTAGGCTTTAGGCTTTAAGCTTTAGGCTTATAGAAACCAAATCAAACCAACCATTAACCAATCAGTATTATGAGAAAATTCAAATTGATCACAGCATTTCTGTTTCTGATCGCCTGGACGCCTTTGATCAGTGAGGCTCAGGTGAAACCCATCACAGGAACCATCCTTGATTCAAAGGGACATCCGATTTTTGGAGCAAGTATTCTCGATCCTCGGATCAACCCAGGGCACAGTCACTGATGAATCAGGAAAATTTAAAATAAACACACCCGCAAATGGCACCCTGGTCATCACTTCAACAGGATTTAAAAGTCAGACAATAAAAGTCGACGCTTCTTCCGATTTAAAAATTGAAATGGTGGAAGATATCGGCAGACTGGATGAAATAGTCGTCACGGGTTTAAGTACGACTATCAAAAGAAGAAACCTGGCCAACGCAGTAACCACGATCAATGCTACGCAACTCAATGGTGTGGCACCTTCGCAGACTTTCGATCAGGCACTCAGTGGAAAAATTCCGGGAGCAACAATCAATTCGAATACAGGAGCTCCGGGTGGTGGCCAGTCCGTCAAACTGCGCGGAGTAACTTCTGTTTACGGAAATACACAACCGCTTTATGTGATTGACGGAGTATTTGTTGATAATACCGCCACATCTGCAGGTCTGAATTTTGTAACCGGAGCAGCCAGTGGTGGTGCATTAACTTCCAACCAGGATAATCCCTCCGGAAGAATTTCTGATATCAATGCAGAAGACATCGAAAACGTCGAAATTCTCAAAGGTGCATCTGCAGCTGCCATCTATGGCTCAAGAGCCTCTGCCGGCGTTATCATCATCACAACAAAAAAGGGCAAGGTTGGAAAAACACATATCACTTTTTCGCAGGACCTGGGATTTATTAAAGTGAGCAAACTGCTTGGTGTTCGTCAGTTCACCGCACAGACCGCAGCGGGTTTATCAAGTGATAGTTTAACAGGTGTAAAATATGCAGCAGAATTTACCGCAGCAAAAGCGAGCGGACAACTGTACGACTACGAAAAAGAAGTATTTGGCAATACGGGCTTCGCAAGAAACACACTGGTAAGTGTGAGCGGTGGAAATGAAAGAACAACTTTTTATATGTCCGCCGGCGTGAAAGACGAAACAGGTATCGTACAAAATACTGGATATCGGAATACCAGTCTCCGTTTCAATGTTGATCATCATATTTCGGATAATGTAAGAATAGGCATCAGCACAAACTATCTGAATACTGGTGCGGACAGGGGCCTTTCAGGAAATGATAACGCGGGCGTGACACTCGGCATCGCGCTTTCTTCCACTCCTCAGTTTGCACAGCTGCATCCGGATCAATATGGTAACTATCCCAATAATCCTTTCGCTGCTTCCAATCCCTTACAAACGATTGCCCTGATGAAAAATCATGAAGGGGTAAACCGTTTCATCACGGGTATCGGGCTCGAAGCCGTATTTCAGCGTTCAGAAAAAAGCGTGACTAAATTTATAGGAGGAGGTGGATTTGATTTTTACAGTCTGCAGACCAATGTACTTTTCCCCAGTGAATTGCAATTTCAATCTGTGAACAAGGGAACGTCCATACAAGGATTTACCAATAACCTGAATATTAATTTTATCACTTCTTTGGTAAATACTTATACTGCATCAAAAGACCTTATACTAACCACCTCTGCCGGATTTACACAGGAAGACGGAAATTATAACAACCTGCTGAATGCGGCCACGCAGGTGATCTCGGGCCAGTCGAATGTTGATCAGGCAGGTTCGCTTACGGCAACGCAGTTCCGTTCACAATTCCAGAACCAGGGAATATATATTCAGGAAGAAGCGAGCATCATTGAATCCATCACCGCAACCGCCGGAGTTCGTTTCGACCGTTCATCAAACAATGGCGACGCCACAAAATTTTATACTTATCCAAAAGCAGGACTATCCTGGAACCTCACGCGCAGCGGTCTCCTGGATCCCAACGGATTCTTCAGCAATTTCAAACTGAGAGCCGCTTACGGTGAAGCAAATAATACACCGGCCTATGGTTCGAAATTTACCTCGATGAATGTTTCCAATATCGGCGGACTGCCCGGTTCACTGATTGGATTACAGGAAGGACAGCCGAATATAGAACCTGAAAGGCAGGCAGAGTTCGAAACAGGAATTGATTTCAGTGTGCTGAATGGTGCATTGAATTTTGAACTGACTTATTACAAAAAGAACATTTACAATTTCCTGATGCTGAGCAATCCTCCCTCCTCTTCCGGATTTTCAACCAGCTGGCTGAATGCGGGAGACCTGCAGAACAAGGGAGTTGAATTGAGTTTGAATGCCCGTCCCATTACGACAAGAAATTTTACATGGAACACCACATTAAATTTCTGGCTCAACCGTTCTCTCGTCACAAGACTGATTATACCACCAACACCGCAGGGATCTTTTGGATATGTGCTCGGTTCATACCAGATACAACAGGGAGCGTCTGCAACACAGATCCTCGGTCTTTCACCAACAGGTATCGTGAAGTGGGGAGATTCAGAACCCATTTTCCAAATGAATACGTACAATGAAATTACTTTCCAGAATAAACTGAGTCTGCGTTTTCTGCTGCATTGGAAAAACGGCGGACAAAATGTTAACCTTACCAATCTTGAAAATGACTTCGGTGGAACCAGTGCGGACTGGGATGCACAAACGATTCAGAAAGGCGTCCCCAATGGCGCATATCGTATAAGCCAGGTCGGTACAAGTGCTCAGGAATTCGTACAGAATTCAGGATATGTGAAACTTCGCGAAATTGGTCTTTATTATTCCTTCAACACGACTGCAAATAATTTTATAAAGGGTTTTCAGGTTGGAGTATCCATGACGAACTTTTTTGTCTGGACAAAATACGTTTCGTATGATCCCGAAGTTTCGAATTTCGGAACAGGGATTTTCCAGTAATGTAGATGTGGATCCTTATCCTGCCACCAAACGTGCTGATTTTCACATTTCACTGAATTTTTAAAACTACCTGAATCAACAATTATGAAAAAAATAATTTTAAATAGTCTGTTTATAATCGGCGCCGGTACGCTCTTCGTTGCCTGCCAGAAAGATTATGGCAACTTGAATAGTCCGACGGTTGAAAGTTTTTTATCAAACGCATCGGCGAGTGATTTAAATAATCTGGTTACCGGATCAGAATCTGGTATACGCACGAACTCGGCTTTATATCTCGATGACGTCGGAACGATCGGTAGAGAAATTTATCGCTTCTCTGCATCAGAGCCGCGATATGTAACGGATCTGCTGGGTGCCGACAATTCTGTATTGAGCAATAGTAATTTTTATATTACAAACACCTGGGCTTCCAGATATCGCGTGATCAAAAATTGCAATACGCTGATTCAGGCTGCAACAAAATCTACGTTGATTAGTCCTGAAGAAAAAGCAGGATATACTGGCTTCGCCAGAACTATTATTGCATTTCAGCTTTTGTTGAATCTCAATTTGACTGATTCAAATGGAATACGTCTGGATGTAAGTAATCCGGATGCACTCGGTCCGATTGTTGGTTTGATACCTGCACTAACAGGTATTCAAAGTATATTGGATTCCGGAAAAACGGATCTTTCAGACAGCTCTGTAATATTTCCTCTTTCCAGCGGATTCGCAGGATTCAGTGATGCAGCCGGACTTTTGCAATTCAATCGTGCATTGTCGGCGAGGGTTCAGATATACTTATCGAACTGGAGTGCGGCTCTCACTGCACTGAATGAATCCTTTTATGGATTGAATAGTAATTTCAATTTAGGCGTATACAGTGTGTTTGGAACAGGATCTGGCGATCAGTTAAATCCAGGATTTATTCCGCAGAATCAATCAGGTGAAGTGCGAGTTGCCAATCCATCATATGCGGCCGATATTTTACCCGGTGATGATCGTATTTCAAAAGCAACACTGAGAAATTCTGTTGCTTCACTGGATGGTCTGAGCAGCGATCGCGATGTATGGATATTCACGAGTTCCACAGCACCGATGTCGATCATCGAAATGAAGAACTGATACTGATAAATGCAGAAGCAAATATTCAATTGAATAATCTCCCGCAAGCCGTAACAGCGCTAAATGTAATCCGTGCGGGACACAATCTTGCCAGTGTATTCCGGCGCAATGACGCAGTCTGCGCTAATCAGCGAAATGTTGTACGAAAGAAGATACTCTCTCTTTCATGGAGGGCCACCGCTGGATTGATGTGCGTCGTTACAATTTACTGAACACCCTGCCCATCGATCGTCCCGGCGACGATATATGGACAGAATTTCCTTTGCCGGTATCGGAACAATAAATTTCGATTGTCAATTGATAATTGTTAATTGTCAACGTTTATTCATAAAACTGAAAAGGCTGCTCAGATTTGGGCAGCCTTTTATTACATAGAAAGTGCAACATCTGCAAATAGTTTGGAAGAGGTATACTTCATTGATGCTATCATTTTAAGTTTATCTTACGATAAAAATACTTCTATTTTACTCGGTGATTATTGTGAAGAATTTATTTCAAAAAATGTCTCCTCTAGATATAACTCAGCCAGTAAAGATGTAATAGCCGCCCTGCGATTTCTTGTTTGCGCACAAAGTCGATCATTTGAATAACAATCTTTCTAAGGATGACAAACAGCATTTGCACCGGTTTGAGAGTTTTAAATTACTTAGGCAAAACAATCTTTTGACTAGTTAAATGATACTTTTGATACCATCTTCCAATAATCATTTCCTTCTTGAACTTTCTATAATCAATGTCAAACAAGTAAAAATAATCAATCGACAGAAATTGTTCTTTGGGTGAAGAAGCAATCACAATACTAAAATTTAATCCCTGATATGGAAGTATAATGGATCCCCGATATTGAGGTACCTCATAGGTGACTAATGTATCTTTAGCAGCTTGTTTAAGATCATACCTTTCATTAGTTTCACTTTTTTCCATAGCTGCTAAGGTTTGAGGATTATTGCCTACACTCAATAAAATAAAGTGAGAATGTAGAATACAAATTACACTGTCACTAAAATTATTAATCGACACATTATATATCGAAAAACTATTATTTGAGGAGATAACTTTAGTTATTTTGACAGATGGTACTTCTTTCCTTTGGCAATAAGAAAGGTTAAAGAAAAAAACTAAAAAAATGAAGATATAGTATTTCAAGAACTGCAATATTTGTTGTTATATAATGATTATTTATCCGGATGAGCATCATCATAGCCCCTCAGCGGCATTCCATTAAGTGACCTTATTTGATTTTCATAATCAATAGTTCTACACCCTCTATTATCACCTTCCACATATTTCAAATACCCATGCCCACCAACCTCATGATAAATTGAAAGCCAAGTAGGGCTTGATGGAATTGATTTACCATTGGGATCTTTTAAGTCTTGGTTAATTCCTTCTCTTGGGTCGACAACTTTAATAGTGGTATGGGTTGCATCAATACTTTCAGTTTTTCCTGACATATTTGCCTCTTTAAATGTCGGGTTTCTTAATACCTCGCCATTTTCACCGGTTATATTTCCGTCTATTTTGTCATTCTCATTTACTTTTTGGACTGTAAAGGTAACCTTGCTATCGATAGCACCCTTTATATTGTCTACAATCGCTTTTTGATTATCTGAAAGCTTGTCATATTTTTTATTGTCGACTTTTAAGTTCCCTTTTTTGTCAAAAGAATATGGGCTGTTTTTATTGTTCACCTTTACCCCCTTATTTAGGTCTTTTATGAATTCGCCTTTGGTAAATCCTTTTTGATTAACAGTATCACCTAATGGATCATTAAAGCTTAAAGAGTTATTATTCATCGCAGAGTAAAGGCTTTGAGCGTAATTTGGTTTAGGATCTAACTGCCACCATCTTCCCAATTGCGGATCAAGTTCTCTAAAATGAGTTTCATACATCTCTAGACCAGAGCCATCAGAAAACTCTTTGTTTGCTAATTCAGAACCTTTATTATACCTATATTTATTCTCCGCATAAAAGGGTTTGAGGGCTTTTGATGAAATCCCGGCCATGGTGAGACCGAAGGGATAGTAGTGTGTTTCTTCCAGCAGCGGGCCGGCGTATTGTTTTACGACCAGGTTGTCAAAGAACGCATCCCAGCTCGGGGTTTCGTTACTCACCCAAATATACAGGAATCCATTCTTTGTGATGGGAAGACCGGTGTATCCGAGTGTGTTTAATGTTCCCGCTGTTGTTACTGCGATACCTCCACTCTGCGGGTAAGAGCTCACGTATTTTAATTGATCGTCGAGCAGATATCCAGTTTAGATAGGCTTTTGGTTT
Source organism: uncultured Bacteroidota bacterium (assembly GCA_963757315.1). Taxonomy (GTDB): domain Bacteria; phylum Bacteroidota; class Bacteroidia; order Chitinophagales; family Chitinophagaceae; genus Puia. The sequence goes on from CAVWRD010000011.1 coordinate 837,373, forward strand.
ACCCTGATGTATTCGGATCGTCATTTGGAAGAAAACTGTTCAGTGCCGCGTAAATCGGACTGGCGCCTGTATTGTTAAGATCGGTGAGTGAACCTTTTCCTCCGGCTGTCATGTTAACTATTCCTGTTGCAAGAGAAGCGAGTACATCTGTTAAACTTGTATTGGGAGTACTGGTAGTTCCTGTATTGTAGAATGATTGAACAGCGATATCTACCTTATCACCACTCATCACTTTAAGAAGTAGTGAAGGCCCCATTTTATGTCCGCCCACGTTTCCGTTTACTTTGAAAACAGTATCATTGGGATTAGTGATCGTGATGATCTGTGGGATAACCGGGTGCAGCGGTTCTTGCAATGGTAGTGGTGGTGAGGTTTGCAAAGAGCTGGCTCTCAGTTGCCCTGAATGCTGCTTCTCCACTGGCAAGATAGGTTGCTGTGTCTTTTTGCTGTGTGAGCACCATCCTCGTATTTCCGAGATGATCTTTCTCAAAGAAATCATATTCGAATCCGTAAGCTGATGTGCCGCTGGTGTATTTATGATAGGCCCAACGAATACGTCCTTCTTCCTGGGCGATGAACTGCAGGGTATCTACTCCTCCTGTGGGATTTGTAATCGTATCTGTCTGTTGGTAAACAAATCCATTGATATAAAGTGTGGTGGTGGAATGCCTGTTCGTGGAATCACTGGTGACTTTCGCAAGTTTCGTTCCTGCGGCATCATACACGTATGTGATATTTCCCTTCGTATTAGGATGTACAAGACTTGGAAGGTTTAAATAATTATAAGCTGATCTTATCGATCAGCTTATTATTATCGGTGATAAGGTTTCCGTTGCCGTCGTAAGTGTAATCACTTGATCCTTTCGTTCCTGTATAGTGGAAATCCCCGAGTTTACTATTGGCATCGTTAACTCAGCTACTCGCAATCTAAAAAAGTTAGATATAATTCAAATCTTTTTATCCCGAACATTTTATACATTCTCCTAAATACTTGAATCTAATTTCACCAATTTTTTCCATTTTGAATTTTTTAATATCCCATTTATGTTCAGGACTCCAACTGCTCATGTGTTTAAATTCATTGACTTGAATTTCAACCGATAATTTGTCGCTATAACCAAATATAATATAACGCAAATATGAAGTTGGGGCAAATCCGAGAGTAGAATCCTTGTATTCAATGCCCACATCTGTTAAGAACTGATCAACAGTGGCCTTGCCAATGTAATTTTCAAACTCCATGGACATAAGTTTGTTATAAACAGCGGTGTCAGTTGTATTAATTACAATTTCATTTGATCGATGCTGTCCCTTGCAACTTAAATCTGTCGAACAAATTAATATTACTATAGTTAATATTCGAGTTTTCATATATCTCAATTTTTTGAAATTTGACTTCTAATTCCCAGAAGGTTTTTGATCATCGTTTTTATCTGGAGGTTTTTTTGCTTCCACTCTGGTAAATGTAATTTTATCTTTATCTGTAGTTACATAAAAAGAGACGCCTGATTGACTGCCGTCCCCAATCATTGCCATTATTCCTGCTATTGTCCGCTGCGTTTCGTTTCCATTCTTAGGATCTTCATATTGCGTGTCAAACGCAGCTTGTAATGTATTTGTATTTTTCTTATCGAGATATTGTTTTGCTTTCGCCGCATCAGTAACGACCAACGCATACCGCTTATCTCCTCCCTCCACAATTCCCGAAAATCCCGTTTTTTCATTTCTGAGAAGCATAACGTCGTCAGGGCTTTGGGGGGTACCACTTCCGTCTTTTTGTTGATGAGTATGTAAATCCCCAATTCTATTTTCGCCGCTTCCAGCATCATTCCGTATCTTAATGTCATTACCTTGGGTTGTTCCATCATCATCTTTAAACGTTGTTCCGGATTGTGTGGCTTTACCCGCAATTTCATCACCCTTTTGAACAATTGTAAATCCTTTTTCTTGAGTATTGTACCTCGGCTGATTGCCTCCAGGTAAAGTCCCGCTTGGAGACAAACCAGAATGCCAAGCAGTGTTCGATTGCTCATTTATTACTTTGGCAATTTGACCAAGTCGATTTGCTATTGGATCTTCGGTGCCATTTCCATTTTTATCAATAAAATTTATAGGATTATTTGATGCATAAACATACGGTGATTGTAATGCGAATTTTTCACTATACCGGTCAAGATTAAAAAACCGACTTATTTGATCATCGTACATTCTGAAACCATAATCATCCCATTCAAGCCCTGTTCCGTCGCCGAATTCTTTATTTTGCAGTTCCTTTCCATTGTATCGGTATTTATTCTCCGCATAAAAAGGTTTGAGAGCTTTCGAAGAAATACCCGCCATGGTAAGTCCGAAGGGATAGAAGTGTGTTTCCTCCAGCAGTGGTCCAGCATATTGTTTTACTACCAGGTTGTCAAAGAACGCGTCCCAGTTTGGGGTTTCATTACTCACCCAAATATAAAGAAATCCATTCTTTGTGATCGGAAGGCCGGTGTATCCCAGCGTGTTCAGAGTTCCTGCTGTTGTTACAGCAATGCCTCCGCTCTGAGGGTATGAGCTTACATATTTTAACTGGTCGTCCAAGAGTATCCAGTTCAGGTATGCTTTCGGTTTTCCCGATGTATTTGGATCATCACTTGGCAGAAAACTATTCAGCGCAGCATAAATCGGGCTCGTGGTTGTATTGTTCAGATCCGTGAGAGATCCTTTTCCTCCGGCTGTCATGTTTACGACTCCTGTTGCAAGGGATGCCAGCACATCTGTTAAACTGGTATTCGGTGCACTTGTTGTTCCGGAATTATAAAAGGATTGAACTGCAATATCAACCTTATCTCCGCTCATTACTTTTACTAAAAGTGATGGTCCCATTTTATGACCACCTACGTTTCCGTTTACTCTGAATACTGTATCATTGGGATTGGTAATAGTAATATCTGTCGGGTAACCAGGTGCAGCTGTTCTCGCAATGGTAGTGGTGGTAAGGTTTGCGAATAGCTGACTTTCAGTTGCACGATATGCAGCTTCTCCGCTGGCCAGATATGTTGCCGTGTCTTTTTGCTGCGTCAGAACCATCCTCGTATTTCCGAGATGATCCTTTTCAAAGAAGTCATATTCAAAGCCGTAAGCTGATGTACCTGTTGTGTATTTATGATAGGCCCACCGAATACGTCCTTCTTCCTGTGCAATGAACTGCAGGGTGTCTACACCTCCCGTTGGATTCGTAATGGTATCTGTCTGTTGGTAAACAAATCCGTTAATATACAGTGTCGTAGTTGCATGCCTGTTCGTGGAATCGCTGGTAAGCTTTGCGAGTTTCATTCCTGCAGCATCATATACATAGGTAATATTTCCCTTCGTATTTGGATGAACAAGGCTCGGAAGGTTGAGATAATTATAAGAAATCTTATCGATCAGTTTGTTATTATCGGTGATAAGGTTCCCATTGCCATCGTAAGTGTAATCACTTGATCCTTTCGTTCCCGTATAATGGAAATCTCCGAGTTTGCTGTTGGCGTCGTTCACAGCATCGTTTACTTGTAACAGTTTGTTAGAGTTCATCTGATAGGTATAAGTCAGCTGATCGATGGAAGTTGAACCTCCTACTTTAAATCCATTCTGATTCATGGATAGGATATTTCCATTGGCATCGTAAGTGAGATTACCGGTCGTATAATCGATATACCCATTATCCCATGATGAGCCGGATGTATTCTGAACGAAGTTTGCTGCCGTGAGCCTGTTCACATCATCATAAGTGAAATCATATTTCCTGCCCACGCCGTCACCGGCAGATTTCCAGACTGTTCCTGTGATATTACCATTGTACTGTGCTGCGGTATAGGAAGTAGTTCCTGCAATAGAAGTCTGTTTATCATAACCCAGTTCCATTCCGAAATAGTGGTTCGTTGTCCCTCCCACGAAATTCTTGTTGATCCCCGTGAGCCAGCCTCGAACATTGTAATCATACACCAGACTGTCAATACCATTTCCAAGATATTTCGCTCTAAGCTGACCGAGCTCATTGTACTGCATCGAATCGATCAGCTGATCAGAACCCGCACCATCAATATTTTTATAAATATGTTTTAACCGGAATCCATTATCGTAGTCCATCTTTGTGAGCACCGTATGCGTCTGCACGGTATTGCCATTCTTCTTATGACCCACGAGATTTCGTATACCCTTGCCTGTGAAGTCGAATTGAGTAGTCGTTGTATCGATTGCACCGGTATAATTGGAGCCCTGTGACTGAATCACTCTTCCCCTGTCGTCATAAAAGCTCGCTGCCCAGAGGTATTGGCTTCCACTACTGCCCAGCACCACAACGTAATAAGATTTCACGGATATGGCTATCCGAAATCCGATTGTTCGAATAAACAATAAAAAATCAATGCGGACTCATACATACCTTTTTTTTGGAGGTCACAAATTGTGACCTCAAAAAAACAAAAAAAGGGCCGCCTCATGGCAGCCCTCACGAAACCCCGAAGGGTCAAATTAGATATGTTGTGATTACAGAATGTTTACTAAGCCAGTATAAAGACTGGTCGATACAAACCTGCTATCTGCGGACAAAAAGCCAATATAGCCATGTACCGCTTTGCCGCTGAATACAGTTACATCTAATGTATAACTGCCGGCATTTCTCTGTGAATCAGGACCTACTGTTTTCCAGTAACCTGAGTCTTCACAGTAGACAGCAACGAATACCCGATCCGTTGCCCTTGCGCTTCCTTCATTGCTGTTGTCAGCCCAGCTAAAAGTTAAAATCCCTTTCGAAGAAGATTCAGCTTTTGGCATTTTTACATTCATCAAATCACCCATGCCCAGAATCACCTGTTCATAGTTGACAACGAACGATGGATAGTCTCCTTTAACCGCATTACGCATATTGTACGATAATGCTTTGTTGAAGCAGGACATACGAATCGTGACGCCAGCGTACATCACATTCAGTAAATCCGTCAACGGTCTCAGGAAACCAGACATCAGCGATAATTTCGCCATTTGCCTTAGCTGTCCTTCAGTGGACTTTTTCCTTTTGCCGGAAGGTTTGCCGCGAATCACATTGATGCCTTTCCAGTTACTGCCGGTGACAGGACCGACAGAACCCTGGACGCCACCAAGGATTCCATCTTTAATAATTCCCATAGGAATAGATTTTAAAAATCAAAAAATGGATTTCTACATCAACATTTCAACTGTGAATTACCGTTAGAAAGCGGAACTGGAACAAGTTTTAACCGCAGCGCGTTCTAACCTGATATTCAAAAAAGAATTGTTGACTATACAAAAATGAAAATAATTTTTTAATTTTGCCTTCTTCGGTAAAAGAAAAAGTTTAAATAAAGTTCCCAAAAAAGGTAGGGTATTTATTAGTTCAGTTGTTACGACCCCTCCCTTTTAATGCTTTCTTCGGGTTTTCTTATCCCTTTATTCTTATCTCGTTCGTATCAGATTCGTACCACGTTCGTATGTCGTTCGTATGTCGTTCGATCAGCTAGGCGAAGGAATATTGGTCAAACTACGAACGATATATAAAGTTTTATAGAATTCATATATAAGGAATCCCGAATAAAACCAAGAAGACTCCGGTTCAAGTTTTTATTTCTTCACATCCCCCATTTATTTCCGGCAGACTGCTAAATTCGTGTCCAGCATGTCTTTATCATTTGCCTCGCTGAATTCGGGAAGTAACGGAAACTGCTATTACATTGGTAATAAGGAAGAAGCAGTTTTTATAGACGCCGGAATATCCTGCCGGGAAACGGAATCCCGCATGAAAAAACTGGGCCTGAACATGGCCCTGGTAAAAGCCATCTTCATTACCCACGAGCACAGTGACCATATACTGGGTGTAAACCAATTAGTATCAAAGTATAAGATTCCGGTTTATGTAACCCAGCCCACCCTGAAAGAGGCAGGTTTCTGGAAAATACGAAAGTTTGTTTTTCATTTTACATCTGAAAAACCCATTCTAATCGGCGGCCTCCGGGTAACTCCTTTTCTAAAAAAACATGATGCCGTAGACCCTTATAGTTTTATGATCAGTGCCGGCAAAACGAATATCGGTGTGTTCACTGATATTGGTCAAACCTGCGACCAGCTGATTTATTATTTCAAACAGTGTCACGTGGCGTTTTTGGAATCCAATTATGATGAAGAAATGCTGGAAAAGGGTCGTTATCCTTTTTTTCTGAAAAATCGGATAAGGGGAGGAAACGGGCATTTGTCAAACCGCCAGGCATTGGATCTCTATATCAGGCACCGGCCCTCTTTCATGACTCATCTGTTGCTTTCCCATCTTTCCAAAGAAAACAACAGGCCCGAATTAGTGGAATCTTTATTTTCTGCTATTACCTCTGAAACACAAATTATCATCGCGAGTCGCGATCAGGAATCGGAACTATATCAAATCGCCGCAGAGGAAAATCATTTTAAGATGTTGTTGCCAAAGACTAAGATGAAAGGGCAGTTAACTTTGTTTTAGTTATGGGTGATGGGATATGGGTTATGGGAGGTGGGTTATCCCACATGTGCGGGATGGGGTTTTATAACCGGGTTATGGGATATGAATTATGAGAGATGGGTTATACATTGTGCGTTATGGCTGAGAGTGTGTTAAAAGATAATAGTTTCAAATTCTCCATCTCAATTATCAAATTGTACAAGAATTTAGTCGATTCAAAAAAGGAATTTGTATTAAGCAAACAAATATTGAAAAGCGGGACTTCTATTGGCGCTATGATCAGGGAAGCTCAAAACGCAGAAAGTAGAAATGATTTCATCCATAAACTCGCGATAGCGCAAAAAGAATGTGATGAAACTATGTATTGGCTTGAATTATTAAAAGAATCGAATTACATAGAATTTAATGAATTTTCTACAATCCATGATAGTGCCTCTTCTCTTTTAAAAATGCTACGAAGTTCTATACTGACCGCAAAACAAAAAACAAACGCATAACCCATCTCTCATCACCCATAACCCATAACCCATAACCAAAAAAAGGCCCCCCTGAGAACAGGAAGGCCAAACGATTGCTAGTCCACGAGATAAAATTCAAAACATTTTCACCGGAAATACAGATCGGATAAGGTAATGGTTAAAAATTGGCCGAGGGTTTAGGTTTCAATAACAAACTTACGGTAGCACTCCTATCCCAAACAAGGGGATAAAACAGGAATCTGATCCGGGTATTTCTCCCGGTATACCGGGGATTAATCCCGTTTCTTTCCAATAGCATAAAAGCAATACAGATTCTACGTATTTTAAAGTAATAATCAAACCCCATATTTATGTCACAGAAACCTTTCATCCTGTATTTATTCTTATTCTTCACCGTTTTTCTTTTTTCGTTTCGAAATATTCCCATGGAATCACGTAAGCAACCATCCTCCAGTTCATTTATCGTAATCCGGGAAAAAATGGAAACAGATACGGGAGGCCGCACGGTAAATATTGATTCAGCCCAGGCCTGCATCGACCGATATCCGGCTTTTATGCTGAAACATGGATTCTCCAATCCCGGCGGCCAGGCTTTTACTTCGACTCTTACGAAAACCAGCATGCTCACAACTGGAGAATCTTTTAACGGTCAGGATTTGCAGAACTGGCTGAATGCAACTCTTGCACAATATTCCGCCGCCGGCAAAACGCTTGTAATTAATGTGGAACTCGGCGTGTATGATTTGAATTATCTGAAAACTTATGAACCGAATGCCACAAAGAAATCGGCTAATAACGGCCGCATTGCTATCTTTCTGATTCCCGCAGATGCTTCGACGGGACAAGTGGTAAGAGCATTGGTAGCTCAGCCTAACGGTAGCGGAGGTTCCGGCGGTGGAACGGGTTATGATCTCGGCGGACTTCAACCATAATCCATGCTGCACATTACCTGGTATGCATATTTTCAGATCCTGAGCCTTTGTGTGGCCATTTATTGCTGGAAAGGTCTGAAAGCCTGTTCACTGCAGGCTTTCATACCCTTCCTGGTGATTGTGAATATCACCGAGTTAACGGCAATGAATTTTCAGGCTTTCGGATGGCCCTCGAACTATATCGTGTATAATTTATACCTGATCGTTTCGACTCCCTTCCTGTTTTATTTAGCGGGTAAAATGCTATTTTTAACCAGGAAGGAATCCATCATATTCTATATCGTGTGTGTACTGTGTATGCTGCTGGTGGTTTTTAATTTTATGTTTATTCAGAAATCCAGTCAGTTCAATTCGTATTCACTGAGCCTGATCATGATCATGCTTATCGTTTTTTCAGGATTATGCCTGGTCCGACTCACAGTGCTTGATCATAAAGAATTGAATTTTATTAAGGAACCTTATTTCTGGATAAATTCCCTGAATCTTTTTTTTGGATTGATTACCCTCGTCGTATTGAGTCTTCAGGCTTATATATTGGTTAATCACGTTGAAATTGCGCACATCAAGCTTTACGGTGCTATTATGCCAGTCGTAAATGCCCTTGTATATTCAGGTTATTGTTATGCTTTTATTTTATGCAGGACGCAAAGAATCAGGTAGTATTCACCATCATCGGAGTCATCGTTATACTTCTTTTCCTGGGCGTCCTGTTCCTGGTTATGCTATTTTATTACAACAATAAAAAAGTTCAGATGAGTAAAGAACGTCAGCTCATGCGTGCCACATTTGACAAACAGCTTCTAGAATCCAAATTGGAAATACAGGAGCAGACTTTCGATATGATCAGCCAGGAAATTCACGATAACGTAGGTCAGATTCTCAGTCTCGCTAAAATACAACTGGGCATCATGGAACATACACATGTTGCGGACGGTGAGTTGCTGGGAAATGTAAAAGAAAGTATCAGTCTTGCCATGACGGAGCTGCGCGATATTGCAAAAAGTCTGAGTAGTCAGCGTATTCAGCAGATGAGTTTGCAGGAAAGTATTAACCAGGAAATCCGCCGCATCAACAGAAGCGGATTTGTAAAAATCAGTTCTGATATACAGGGTACAGAAAAAAATATTCCGGATCAGCATAAACTGATCGCCTTTCGAATTGTGCAGGAAGGACTTCAAAATATTATCAAACATGCGGAGGCTACTGACGTGAGAGTTACGATCAGGTATATGGAGAACCGAATGTATATAACCATATTTGATAACGGCATCGGCTTTGATCCGGAAACTGCACTAAAGAAAAAAGAAGGGCTTGGTCTGCAGAATATTTTACAGAGAGCGACCCTTGTTGGGGGCAATGCAGAAATTCTAAGCAAACCGGGAGAAGGAACTACCTTGCAAATTGAGATGAGATATGTCTGACGTGAAATATGTAACACTCGTTGATGACCATACCATGTTCCGAAAGGGGCTGGCCGTGCTTATCAATCTATTCCCGCAGTATAAGGTTTTGATGGATGTGGGCAATGGAAGGGAATTCATTGATCAGCTGCAACCCGATCGTCTACCTGATATCGTTTTGCTGGACATACACATGCCCGTTATGGATGGTTATGCCACGGCTGCATGGCTTCACGCTAATCATCCGGATATAAAGGTGCTTGCACTGAGTACGATGGATTCTGATACCACGATCATTAAGATGATTCATCAGGGTGCCCGTGGATATATTTTAAAAGATGCGGACCCGAATGAATTACAGGTTGCATTCAGTGAAATTCTCGCCAAGGGTTATTACTACAATGAATTACTCACCCGTAAAGTTATTCAGTCATTCCATACTGCGGGTACGGACAATTCCAATACGCTTCCCAGGCTTACAGATCGTGAAATGGAATTTCTGAAACATGCCTGTAGTGAAAAAAACTATCAGCAGATCGCCAATGACATGTTTGTAAGTGAACGAACTGTAGACGGATACAGAGAATCCCTCTTCAAAAAATTCAATGTTACCAACCGCGTGGGGCTGGTGCTTTACGCTATTAAGAATCAGCTGGTTCAGCTGTAATGGGTTATGGGTTATGGGAGATGAGTTTTTACTAATTTTACCATAACTCATATCTCTACTCATAACTCATAACTCATAACTCATAACTCATAACCCATATCTCATATCTCATAACCCACTAACATGAAACGCAGAGATTTCGTCAGAAACATTTCCATAGCAGGTGCCGGTGTCAGTTTAATGCGCCCTTCTTCCCTGTTTGCCATTTCGCCTTCCAATAAAATCAGACTTGGAATCATCGGAACCGGACTTCGCGGGCAAAATCATTTGTGGAACGCGTTACAGCGATCAGATGTAGACGTCATTGCCATTTGCGATATCGACGATCGTATGTTGCAATCTGCCCGCGACCTGGTTACGAAGTCGGGGAAGCCGATGCCTAAAATATTTACAGGCGACCCGCACGCGTATAGGAAACTTCTGGAGGAAAAAGATTTGCAGGCAATTTTGATTGCCACTCCCTGGGAATGGCATACGCCGATGATACTAGATGGCATTTCTGCGGGTATAAAATATATCGGAACGGAAGTGGTACTGGGAATAACATTGCAGGATCACTGGAACGTAGTAAATGCCGCATCCGCGCAGGGAGCCCATGTAATGATGATGGAGAATGTCTGTTACCGCAGGGATGTAATGGCCATCATGCAAATGGTGCGACAGGGACTTTTTGGCGAGCTCATTCATATGCAGGGCGGATACCAACACGATCTTCGAGGTGTAAAACTGAATGATGGAAAAACGCCTTATGACAGCGGAGTTGAATTTGGCGAAAAGGGTTTTTCAGAAGCACGCTGGCGCACTAATCACAGTGTACATCGTAACGGTGACCTGTACCCGACACATGGCATCGGGCCGATCGCAGAGATGCTGAATATTAATTATGGAAATCGTTTCGTATCTCTTTGTTCCTTCGCTACTAAGTCACGCGGGTTACATGAGTATATTGTAAAGAAAGGCGGAGCTGATCATCCGAACGCAAAAGTAGAATTCAAACTCGGCGACGTAGTAACAACTCAGATTCGCTGCGCGAATGGAGAAACTATTTTATTGCAGCACGATACCAGTTTACCAAGACCTTATTCTCTCGGCTTCAGAGTGCAGGGAACACATGGTATCTGGATGGATGTAAATAAGTCGCTTTATATTGAAGGAGTCAGTACAAAAGCTGATGTTTGGGAACCCGCTCAACCGTATCTGGATAAATATGATCATCCAGACTGGCAAAAATGGGGGAAGGAAGCAGAGAACGCAGGACACGGCGGCATGGATTTTTTCGTGCTGCAGGATTTTGTTGAATCTGTGAAACAACAAACCAACACACCGATGGACGTATACGACGCTGCTGCCTGGAGTTCCATAACACCATTAAGTGAAATGAGTATCGAGCTAGGAAATCAGACAGTGGACATGCCCGATTTCACCAGCGGGCAGTGGATGTATCGGGTGAATCATTTCGGAAGTTAAAGCAAGTGTGAGGGTGTGAGAGTGTGAGAGTGTGAGAGTGTGAAAATACCGGCAACTGCCAACCGCCAACCGCCAACGTTAGTGTAATCTATACCTAAATGTAACCCCAACCGTAGAAGGATCGCCGAGACGCGCGGCACCAAAATTATAGGCATAAGACACATATTTAGTCCCGGTTATATTCCTCGACCAGAAAGTAAAACTGAATTCTTTGTAAGAAATTCCGACGCTGGCATTGAGCAATTGATAAGAGGATTGAATTAAATCGTTGGGCAAATCAAAGTATTGTTTTCCAAAATAATACCACTCTCCTCTTACAAATACATTTTCAGACCCCGACAATCGCTTACTATATTGAACTGCCGCCATGGAAGTGATATCGGGCGTAAATACCTGATATTTTCCATCCAGGTTTTCCGATGAACCATTGGAAGAAAGCTCACCACTTGTATACATCGCATGAGTATAGCCAAAATGATAGGTTAGTTCAAGTCCCTTTGCCACGAGACCCTGGAGGTCTGCGTCAAATCCTTTGCTGGTGAGGCCTCCGGCGTTTTTGATCACCGTTATTGCATCGGGAAGTATCAATGTGGGAACCTGAGCGTCCTGCACGGTGTTATAGAAAACGGCGGCGTTTGCATGAAGCCTGTTGTTAAAATAATTGCCTTTGAAACCCAGTTCGAAATTATTACTGTATTCAGGCTGATAAGGATAAAGCGGTGGTTGTGTCGGGTCGGTTGAAAGTTGTGTGAGTCCGCCCGTGCGATATCCCCGGTTATAACTGATATATATATGCGCATTTTCATTGGCGCTATAGGAAAGGGAGAACATCGGGCTCCATGCATTAAAAGATGTTTTTCCGGAGGTATCAGGCTGAGTTACAAATCCATTGGACGATCCATCCGGTAAATACATTCCCGAAACTTCTTCATTTGATTCCTGATAATCATATCTGATTCCTCCCGTTACCGTAAACGATTTCGATAAGGCATAAGTCAGCTGACCATAAAAAGCAAATCCTTCGTTTTTTATTTGGGTCGTACTGATTACTGTATAATTGCTGTCGGGAGATCCTACAGCAGCTGCATCAGCGCCAAAATGAGTTCCCTGCTGGTTGGGTGCTTTCTGCAGAAAAAGATAAGAACCGACAGCCCATTTTAAAGGTGAAGAAGAAGCCGTTGCTGACGAGAGCCGGAGTTCTTCCGTCCATGCATTTACTTTATTCCATGGCTTACCGTAATTATTTACAATACTGACGGCATCCAGCGGAGAAAAGTCGCCGTCCACCGGCGTTGCGTAATACCTGTAGTTGGATTGATAAGCTGTGAGAGAACTAAAATCAGTTTTCGCACCTGTATGTTTTATCACAAGGGATCCGTTCAAACTGTTATCTACCATTTCTCCAATCGCATTCTGATCAAGGTGATAAGGATTTACAAACGCGTCGGCTATCGAAGGATTTAAAGTAAATGCTCCATTGTCGCGGTTCCACAGGTTTTTCATATTCAGCGTGAATGACCACTGAGGACTTAATAAATACTTCAGGTAAATATTGTCTGCAAACCTGTGTTGTTTATCAAAATGAGTATTGTTGAAATCGTTGATATAATAACCTTCCGATCCTTCATATAAACCGGCTACGCCAAGAAATAATTTTCCTGCAATTAAGGGGGCACTAAATTGAAATGAATACCGTTGCAGTCCATAATTTCCTTCACTGACTTCCAATAGAAGCATGTAACTGATTATCGGGCTTTCCTGGTAACAATATTGATCACCCCTCCCATCGCATTTCTTCCATATAAAGTTCCCTGTGGTCCTTTTAATACGTCAATATGATCCACGTCAAACAGCTGGGGGATATATGTATCGAGGGTAAACTGGGGAACACCATCGATATAAGTAACGACAGCCGGGTCATAAGAAGTGGAAGTTATACCACGAATAGAAATTACATTTCTGCCGTCTCCCGGGTCCGCGGCGTAAAGATTTGAAACAATACCTTTCAGATCCTTGCTGGCCCAGAGCCTGTAGGCATCAATGTCTCTGGACGACAACGCAGTAATGCTGATGGGAACATTTTGGATATTTGCTTCCTGCTTTTCAGCAGTTACCACAACGGCATCGAGTTGCTTTGCAGATCTGGTCAGATGAAATACAAATGGACTTTCTGAAATCGGAAGTTGTATACTTGTTTGAATTTTTGCATAGCCGACGGATGATACTTCAACAGAATATATTCCTTTCGGCAAATCCGGAATAAAAAACAACCCTGCGCTGTCACTGACAGAGGATACATCTGTATTTAATATATGAACTGGTTGCTCCGGGAACGACAACGCCCTCTTCATTTTTTATCTCACCAGTATTTCTAATCTGCGCCTGACTGAATTGAAAACACGCAGTTATTATAACGAGTACGATTAATTGTTTCATGGTTTATTCGTTCGCGGTTGGCCCCGCACGTGCGGGTTTGGCGGTATCTCACACTCCCACACTCCCATACTCCCATACTCCCATACTCCCATACTCCCATACTTGCTTTAGGCTTTCGGCTTTGAGCTTTTAGCCTTTGGCTTTAATGAGAGAATATATTCTATTATATGGCTGAGGTCATTTTGAGCAATGTCCGGATGAGCAGACATCGCAACATCTCCCCAGACGCCGCTTCCGCCCTTCATGATCTTCTGTCTCAGATAAGTGGTTGCTTTTTTATCGTCCGCATATTTTTCAGCGACTCTTTTAAAAGAAGGACCGATTGAAACGCCGTCTTCCTTATGACAACTCTTACAATCCATCACCTGAGTTAACGCGTAACCTGATGCAAAAGGACCTTTCGCAGAAGCAGCAGTATCAGAAGCTGTTATGGCAACAGGCGGAGCGGGGTGAGCACTATAGTCAATTCGATAAAGCCCTGCATCGGCATTTTTCTGAAACCATCCTGTTCCATATTCCAGCAAATACAATCTGCCGTCAGGGCCGGCTTCCATATCAATACAATTGTGCAATACAGTATGTGGAATGAAAGGTTCCATTTGTTCAAAATCGCCGTTGGGCTGAAGTGTCACTACTTTGATCCATCCCCTGATCCAGTCGTACATAAATAGTTTCCCATTATAATAATCCGGATAACGGGTTGCAGCAGGATACATATCCGTATAATAAACCGGACCCGCCATAGCATTACGGCCGCCTGATCCCAGCTCCGGAAATTCAGGTGAAACTGCATAAGGATACCAGATAAATGCAGGTTGCGCAGGCGGCAAGATCAGTTAATACCTGTATTGTTTCGTGAATGATTTACAGGTTTAGCCGGATCAAATGCATCGCCTGAAACACCTGTGATATAATTGTATTGGTGATATGGATAATTGTTCCCCACAAAAAATGGCCATCCGAAATAACCTGCCTTTTTTGCCTGGTTTATTTCATCATATCCACGCGGTCCGCGGGTGGCCAAACTGTCGAACGGTGCATCGGGACCCACTTCTCCCCAATACAAATAACTGTTTTTCTGATCTACTGAAATGCGGTAAGGATTTCTGTCGCCCATTACGTAGATCTCGGGTCTTGTTTTCGGAGTTCCTGGCGGGAAAAGATTTCCTTCCGGGATTTCATAACTACCGTCCTTGTGTACACGAATTCGTATGATCTTTCCACGGAGATCATTACTATTGCCAGCCGATCTCTCTGCATCATATTGTAGATGTCCGGGTGCATCATTTAAGGGTGCAAAGCTGTGACTTACAAATTGCTGGCCCGGTTCATCAAAAGGTGTGGAATTGTCTCCTGCAGAAAAATATAAAAGACTGTCAGGGCCAAAAGCTATTGAGCCGCCGGTATGACAGCATATTTCACGTTGGGCATGTACTTCGAGGATAACTTTTTCGGAACTATTTATTACGGTGTCATTCTCAAGAACAAAACGCGAGAGCCTGTTAACCGAAGTATCGATGGGACTATAATAAATATATATCCAGTGATTATTTTTAAAATCCGGATCCTTCGAAAGGCCAAGCATTCCTTCTTCCACGTTAACCCCTTTTGCTTTCGCCTGATAATATACTTTCAGAAATCCTGCCTGTTTCACGGTGCCCGTTCCCTGTTTGTACAACATAATTTCCCCTCGACGCTGAAGGACCAGTATATCAAAATTTGGAAGTATTGTCATTTCAGTGGGTTCATAAAATGTACCCTGAACAAGTGTGTGTTTCGTAAAATGATTTTCAGAAGGCGGATAAGGAATCGTAGCCAGACTATAGTTCAGTGGTTCGTAGTGGCCAATCGCGAATTCGATGGCGTTCAACACAATTTTAGAATTTGCATTATCCTTCTCATTTGCCGTTGTGATGCTGTCGTTGCTATACTGGACCCGTCCGCCATCATATTGCTGATGCATAAATGATACACCGGAATCGCCTGTTGAACCGATCATACGTCCATACCAGCGCCAGTTAAAAGTTTTAGCCGTGGGGTGAATGCCGGCAAAGCCACCGCCCGACTGAATAAATCTTTCCAAGGCAATTCTTTCCATATAACCCAGGTTTACTCCTGAGCGATTTAAAAATAAAACAGCAGCATAAGTAGCCAGTGAACTATCCGTAAATAATGTGCTTGTGTCAGTGGGAACAACTTCAAATCCATTGATCTCTCCTAAATGCTGAACAGTTCGAATTCCCGCTTCTGAATTCGAATCGGACAGATGATTTGTATAAACCAAAACCCTGGGAGTTCCCGAACGTTTTTGACGACAAGAGAATAAAAACGAAATAGAAAAAGCAAAAACTAAAAAACAAATATTTTTCATATTAAAGAGTGAAAATTAAAAAGGAAAAAGTAAAAAATATTATTATCAAATTTACCAATAGGCTACAAGGCCGCAAACTTAAGTATTAAGAGTAAAGATCCGGGATTTATTACATGAATGTTCAAATAAGCTCATAGCCGGGGCAGGCTTTGTAAATGAAGGGTTAATACAGATAATCTGAGACAGCGATTCACCACTTTTTGAATATAAAAAACACTGCGGCTATCAGGAATCCAAAACCTACCAGATGATTCCATGCCAGTTTTTCTTCCTTAAAAAAAATCAGTGTAAAAGCGACAAACACTGTAAGTGTAATGGCTTCCTGAATTGTTTTTAACTGTACCAGTGAATAAGGTCCCCCGTCATTTTTAAATCCAATCCTGTTGGCAGGAACCTGGAAAAGATATTCAAAAAACGCCAGGCCCCAGCTGATAAGAATGACCGTAAAGAGACCCATATTTTTCCCCCAGCTGAAATCCTTAAAACGCAGATGTCCGTACCAGGCGAAAGTCATGAATGTATTGGAGATGAAAAGAAATAGAATGGTTTGTAATCCACGCATACTAAATAAAAATATTTTTATTATACAGGGGCCAGTGTTTTTAGAACTGGTAGCTTTTTTGAATACTGTCCCATGGATCCTTTGGCATATCGTGTTCTACAAAATAATATTCAAGCCCGCTGTTTCAGATTCAGCAAATATTCTTTTGAAATCAATAGTTCCACTGCCCACAGGAAGAATGGTTTGATATGTATTGTCCAGATCTTTCACATGCCATAATGGAAATCTGCCGGGATTTTGTTTGAATAATTCAACAGGATCCTGTCCGCCCTTATAGCCCAGGCAAGATCAAGTTCCATTTCATGGTCGTTTCTGCAAGTATTATTTGATAAGGGATCTTTCCTTCTACCGCATGAAATTCCGCATCATGATTGTGATAAGCAAAACGCAGAGCCTGCTTTTTTACAAGCTTCATCCGTCCTGTTTAACACTTCGATGGAAGACTTTGATTTCATCCAATGTGTTGATGGGTGTATTGGCGCAAACCAGGTATTCCACCCCACCTTCTGCTGCTTCATCAACAAGCACCTGCATATTGTCGCGCAGATTTTTCATGGGCGGAATCACGAGTGGTTTGCCGTCTGCATCCAGTGGCATTTTTGCTCCGGGCGGAAGTTTAAAAGGTGCGCCTAGAACATGATGGGATTTCCATTTCAGCCCCAGGCCATTTAAGTAATGAAGCAAATTCTTTGGTTTAAGACCGTAATAACCGCCTTTTTTGCTGAATGCAGATTCAATATTTACATAGCCTATTTCCGCAATACGTTTCAGGGTTCCGTCCACATCGTTATCAATTGAATTGAAAAATGTGAACAATTGAAGTCCCGGAGGCGGGAAACCAGAACTAGTGTGGGAGTATGGGAGTATGGGAGTGTGGAAAAATGAGGGAATAGCCAGGCTTCCTATAAGACCTGCGCTGTTGCGGAGAAATTCTTTTCTGGTTTGCATATCGTTATTTTTTCGTGAATCGCATACGTTAACCGTTGACATATTCATCTTCCCATACTCCCATACCCCCATACTCCCATACTTTCATTTCACTCCCTTTGCGGGATTCCACGACCCCTGCACTTTCCTGATATAAACTATCTGACCCGTGTGATAAGCGTTATGTGTGCTGATATGAGCGATGATCTCATACCAGGCTTCGAGTTTATTTTCGTCTGCAGCTTCTATAGCATTTTCCCAATTCGTCATTAAAGAGTCCGCTTTTTTTACAGTTGCGGGCCAGGAATTATTGTCAACAGATTTGAAAGTTTCATTATTATCGCCCGAAAATTTTGGTGCTGGCTGGTTCTGAAATTTTGAAAGCTGATCCTGATTCCAGAATATGATATGGGTTGTTAGTTCGGCGATTGAATGATCCGCGCCCTTCTCTTTCCAGTTCGCCTGTTCGGCCGTTAACCCGTCAATGGCCACATTCAAGGGTGCAAACCATTCTTCCTTATTGTGGGTGGTTTTAAGTTGATTTAACAGGACTTGTTTTAATGTCAATTTTTCTTTTGTTTGAGATTTTGCGCTGGCAATAACTCCGAAAAGCAATATTAAACAAAGCAGGGGTTTCATTTTAATAAGATTTTATTGAGTTAGGGGTTGTCCCGCACGTGCGGGATGGGTTATGCCTTACGCCTTGGGCGTTAAGCGTTAATCGGAATAAAGATAAAACATCTGACTTTGAAATCCGCCCTTTACTCCACTTCGTAAGTCCGTTATGTATTTCCAAGGATTGCATTTCGGCCTGGGCACTACCACCGCTTTCAAATATGCCTTCCTGTTCTCCTGCTGTATTTTAACGGGTTCCATCGTTTATTCACAGCATATCCTGGAAGGACAGGTGATTGACAGTACAGAAAATAAAATCGTCATTGGTCTTGAGAAAGGTCTTATAAATCTGACAGAAATAACGATCACCAATCACGTAGATAATCTTACCAGTTCAAAAACATTAAGCAGGATTGACTTAAACATAATACCCGTGAAATCAGCACAGGATCTGCTCAGGCTGGTTCCCGGACTATTCATAGCCCAGCATCAGGGAGGCGGCAAGGCCGAACAGATTTTTCTTCGCGGATTTGATGCGGATCATGGCACAGATGTAAACGTTTCGGTAGATGGACTGCCGGTGAACCTGGTTTCACAAGCTCACGGTCAGGGTTATGCGGATCTGCATTTTGTAATTCCTGAAACAATAGCGGGATATGATTTTGGTAAAGGACCATACTATGCTGATAAAGGTGATTTCTGTACAGCGGGATTCGTAGCGTATCATACCATCAACGTTCTGAATAAAAATACTGCTGAAACGGAATATGGTCAGTTTGATACGAGACGAGGTTTGTTGATGATGAATCTTTTAAGTGAAAGGGCAAAAGAAAAAGGACAAAGTGCTTATATCGCAGGAGAAGCGTTATATACGAATGGCGGACCATTTGATGTACCAGAGCATTTCAACAGATACAATTTATTTGGAAAATTTAATACTAAACTGGGTTCTAATAATGCGTTGACATTTACGCTATCTACATTAAAATCCAAATGGAGGGCAGCCGGTGAAATTCCTAACCGGGCCCAGGCGGAGGGTTATATCAAAGATCCCTTCGGCAGTATCGACAGTTCGCAGGGTGGATATACAACCAGAACAAATGCAAATCTTAAATTAACTTCTTTACTAAAAAATGATTTTACCTGGGAAAACCAGGCATTCTATTCTTACTGCTATTTTAACCTGATCAGTAATTTTACTTTCTACTATGCTGATCCTGTACATGGAGATGAATTTGGTCAGCATGAATCAAGGGATATTTATGGATATAAAAGTACACTCTCGCATAGAAATTATTTCGGTAATACATCTTTAACATCATCTGCCGGAGCTGGAATAAGATATGATCACACCCATCCAAGCTGGTTGTCTCACACGGTGAATGGAGACAGCATTCTCAATTTTATTCAATATGGTATGATAAAAGAAGCAAATGCTTTTGGATATATTAATGAAACACTGGAATCCGGGAAATGGGTATTTAATATTGGGTTGAGGTTTGATTATTTTAATTTCTACTACCTCAATCAAGCTCCGGCTTCTGATATCGCGTCGAAAATTTACAATGGATTAAACACTTCGCAGACGAAATCGATCCTCTGTCCTAAATTCAATATTCAATACACGGCAAATCAGGAAATGCAATTTTATATAAAAACGGGTAAAGGATTTCATTCCAATGATGCCCGCGTTGTAATTGCCAATCAGGGATATCAGATACTGCCTGCCGCTTATGGATTTGACATCGGTATAAACTGGAAGCCGATACCCAATCTTTTTATTAATACGGTTTTTTGGTATTTATATCTTCAGCAGGAATTCACTTATGGATCAGACTTTGGCGATGAGAGTGTGGAACCGGGTGGAAGAACGGTTCGGAAAGGTGTTGACTTTTCTCTGAGATATCAAATTGCAAAATGGCTTTTCGTAAACCTGAATGTTGATCTCGCGAAACCAAGAGATCTGGATGCACCTAAAGGGCAAAATTATCTCCCGCTGGCACCCACACTCACAAGTACCGCCGGTGTCTATTACAGATTTAAAAATGGACTGAACGGAGGCATTAGTTACAGATATCTGCACAACCGGGCAGCTAATTCAGATTATTCACTCACTGCTTATGGATATTTTATCACAGATCTAACGGCCAACTATACCCGTAAAAAATTTGAGATAGGATTGTCTATTGAAAACCTGTTGAATCAAAGATGGAACGAGGCACAATTTGAATACGTTACGAGATTAAAATATGAAAAATATCCAGTCGATGAAGTTAGCAATACCCCCGGCGTTCCCTTTTTTGCAAAACTCAAATTCGCTGTCTTTTTTAATAAAGTACGAAACAGGTTTTGATTGTTCAAACAGATTTTGAATTATTCAAGGGATCCAAATATTCGAGTATGATTTTTTACTGTCTTTTCTAAGTAGCATATGAAACAGATTTCTAAATATTCAGGTATTGACTTTAGAAAAAAAATTGGCGTTCTTCTGCTTTTCATTAGTTTGATATCAGCCTATTATGGCTCATGTAATACCAGGGGAATTAGAAAAAATGTCCAGAACCGATGCGGCTATACTTTATCTGAAACTTGGGTATCTGCATATCCTGCCATTGGGATTTGACCATATACTTTTTATAGTAAGTCTCTTCCTGCTAAGTCCGAAGTTAAAACCGGTTTTATGGCAGGCGACAGCATTTACAGTTGCTCATTCTGTAACGCTGGGATTAGCGATTTACCAAATCATTACTCCACCCACTAAAATTATCGAGCCGCTTATAGCGATATCTATCATGTATGTTGCGATGGAAAATATTTTTTCGCCACGATTAAAAGCATCCCGTATTGCGGTTGTGTTTTTATTTGGATTGGTTCACGGAATGGGATTTGCGGGAGCGTTGGGGCAAATCGGATTACCCAAAAAAGACTATCTGTTATCCCTGGTGATGTTTAACGCAGGCGTTGAATTGGGACAGGTTACAGTTATTTTGCTGGCTTATTTTTTACTTGCCAAATGGTTCAGCGATAAACCATACTATCGAAAAGTTATCGTAATTCCTGTTTCTATACTGATTGCAGTTGTCGCGGGATACTGGACAGTGGAAAGGATATTCTTCTGATTGTTGACGGTTGATCCCGCATGTGCGGGAACGGATGACGGATAAACGTTGTTGGAATGTTTTTTGGTCAACCCCGCACTTGCGGGGGTCGACGATTTACTTTGCAATTTCAGCAATCGACTTACCAGCAATAAATCCACTCGTCCAGGCATGTTGAAAATTGAAACCTCCCGTAATTCCGTCCACATCTAATAATTCACCCGCGAAATACAAGCCAGGTCTGATTTTACTTTCCATGGTATGGTGATTAATTTCTGCGAGACGAACGCCACCAGCCGTAACGAATTCTTCTTTAAATGTCGTTTTACCATCCACTTTAAATATCTGGCCAACGAGCAGCTGAATTAATTTATTCTGAAGTAGTACAGAAAGATCGGCCCAATAAATATCCTGAATTCCGGCTTGTTCCAGCATCCATTCCCAAAGTCTCTGTGGCAGATCCCATGGATTTTTTTGTCTTATCTTCTTTCCTCCCGCAGATTCACGGATCATTTGAATTTCGTCACGGAGTTGCTGATCATTTTTCTCGCCCAGCCAGTTCACACGAATTTCAAATTGATATTCTTTTTCATTCAGAATGCGCGCTCCCCAGGCAGACAACTTCAATACAGCAGGACCACTCATACCCCAATGAGTGATTAATAAAGGACCTCTCTCTTTAAGCGATTCACCCGAAATTTTTATCTGAGCGTCGGGGACAGAAATGCCCATCAGTGAAGTGATAGAATTACCCGGCATATTAAATGTAAACAGGGAGGGCACCGGTTCTTCGATACTATGACCTGTTTGGGTTATCCAGTCAAACATTGAAGTTTTCGGATATCCGCCCGATGCCAGACAAATAAAATCCGCATGGAGACTTAGGTCATTATTGAAATGAATGATAAAAGAATCGGGGTCTTTTAGATACTCTATGTTTCTTATCCCGTGATGCATGCGAATTTCTACGGCATATTTTTTTGCTTCCCGAAGCAGGCAATCGATAATCGTTTGGGAGGAATTACTCTCGGGAAACATTCGTCCGTCTTCTTCTGTTTTAAGCCGGACTCCTCTTTCTTCGAACCATTGAATAGTATCTGTTGTAAAAAACTGGTGAAATGTTTTTTTTACAAAATGGGAACCACGCGGGTATTTCTTAATCATATCAGGAATGGAAAAACAGGAATGAGTGAGGTTGCAACGTCCGCCTCCACTTACTTTTACTTTGGATAAAAGTTTTCCCGTTTTTTCCACCAATACCACTTTTATTCCGGGATTTAAACGTGCTGCGGTGACGGCACAGAAAAACCCGGCGGCTCCTCCGCCTGCAACAACCAAAGTCTTTTGCATCATTTGCTAAATCAGCAGTGAAGATGGTGTTTTTTTATATAAACGCAGAACCCCTCCGGGAACGGAGGGGTTCAGGATCTAAACCAAAAGACTAGTGCTAAAAATATTAAGAGTTAAATCGTTTAAATTTTTGGAACAGTATATCTGTGCCAGCCGTTTGATCCGTCGCTGCTCAACACGATGGTTTCATCGGCATTTTTGAGCTGGATAAAATATGAAACACCTTCTTCATTGGTCACTTTAAAAAGAGAAGAGACCCAATAATTTGAATAATGTTTCCTGATTGCCTTTTGTAAATCACTTGGCAGATCACTGGTAAGCATATGATGAACCAGTCCAACCATATTGCCCTGGAAATCATAATAAGCAAACAGAACCTCTTTGTCCAACTGAAAAGTGGCCATTACATAATTCTTAGTCACGTCCCATTTTACTTCGGATGCACGATTAAATTCTTTTTGAAAAGAAGCGAAAACCCGGTCGTTAATACCAGCAGGACTCTTTGCGAATGATGTGCAGGTCAGTGCGAGAAGAACTGCTATTGATAAGATAAACTTTTTCATGGTTAATGTTTTTGATTAGTGTCTGTAGATAAGATTAGTGTCTGTAGATAAGACGCATATTCTTCGATCATGTTGCAGCTGCTTGAAAAAAAACATAAAGAAAAAAAATACGTCGCTTCAGACAATATTAAGGAATGCCGTGCCAAAACATTAATGTGCTGAAAATCAATAATAGCAAGGGATTAAGCCTTTTTTGACTGTCCGTATACGTACAGTTCCGGTATGTTATCAAACAGAAGAAAGTGTTAAAGCAACTTAAACAAGTGTGAGAGTGTGAGGGTGTGAGAGTAGTAAAGGAGTATAAGAGTATGCCGCAAAGTTTACAATTAGATAATATTAATTATAAATCATTTTACCATTAATCATTTACTATTTCCATCGATCATCTTCTATATACCATAAACCATATACCATCAACTATCGGTCAACAGTCGTCGGTTATCGGTCAACGGTTCCTGCACTTGCGGGATCAACGGTCAACGTGAAAAAAAATATTATCTTTATGTATAAATAAAGAATTATGTCGCTTATTCCAAATAAGAAAAATAAAAAAGATACCCGCCCGGGTGGTGGTGGAATCGGTAACAATAAACCGAGTCAGCAAAACCAAAAGATTAAAACCAATACGAAGGGACTTTCGAGAAATACAAAACTTACCGGCGGATCGCAGAGAGGGTCATAGAGAGTTATGGGTTATGAGGGATGGGTTATGGGTTTCACTCCTGTAGTCCTATAGTCTTATATTCTTATACTACTCTCACACCCTCACACTCTCACACTTGTTAAGAGTTAGGAGCCCAGCCTACAGCATATTCTCTTTGCCAGAGTTTCATGGCGTTTGCGTCATTAAGAATATGACCGTTCTTTTCGTCACAGTACAACGTATTGCCTGTGCGTTGGGAGATATTGGCAAGGTGACACAGTAAAACACTTTTTTGTGCTTCGTCTACGGGTGAATTTAACGTGGCCTCTCCCCTAATACTGTTTACGAAATTTGCGAAATGGTAGAAATCCAGATTACCCGTTGCGCTGATGGGGTTTGCAGGATCTGCACCCATTTCTCCTTTTACTTCTTTAACTAATTTATTGCCGGTATCAAAGATCTTATAGTCTCCCGCACCCAGATTTACAAGAGTACCTTTGTCCCCGTATATGATAAAACCGCGGCCGGATCCTTCTACCGGATATTTGTTACAACTTCTGCCCTCCCAGGTAATCAGTTTATTTTTTCCGAATTCAAAAGAAGCAACCTGCGTGTCGGGCGTTTGCCAATCGTCCTGGAAAGCATACCTGCCCCCCGATGAATTCACTTTAGTGGGATAATCCACGCCCAGAAACCAGCGGCAGCAATCAATTTCATGAGTCCCGTTATTGCAGGCTTCCCCCGTTCCCCAGTGCCAGAACCAATGCCAGTTATAATGAATGAGGTTGTCTTTATATTCTTTTCTGGGCGCTGGTCCCTGCCACAATTCATAGTTTAATGTAGCCGGAACTGGAACAACCTTACCTATACCGATTGATTTCCGATCATTCACGTACCAGGATTTGGCCATATACGGATTTCCAATAATCCCCTGGCGGACTTCTTTTACGGCTTCTATCAGGGTTGGAAAAGATCTGCGCTGGTTACCCATCTGGATGAGTTTGCCATATTGTTTCATTGCTTTTGCAAGCATCTCTCCCTCTGCGGGATTCTGTCCGCAGGGTTTTTCCACATATACATTTTTACCGTTGGACACTCCCAGGATAGCAGCAGGTGTGTGCCAGTGATCAGGAGCTGCAATCAGCAAACCGTCAAAGTCCTTTTTTTGGACGAGTTCCCTGATGTCCCTTACTAAGATAGGTTTGCGTTGTGCATCTTTAAGTGCATCAAACCCGTGCTGGATAGCGCCGTCCTCAACGTCGCAGATATAGGCGATTTCCACATTGGGCAGCTGTGCATACGATTTTGCCAGATATGAACCACGGCCATTCAGGCCCATCACAGCGAGAACGACTTTGTTAGACGGAGCGGATTTGCCAAATACGGGGAAATTCAGGATTTGAATTCCCGCTGCTGCAAGGGCACCATTTTTTACGAATTCCCTCCTTTTCATATAGTTAATTATTTTGTTTATTCAAGCTTTCGAATCTTAATGCTCCGGAAACTGACTTCATTGCCATGATCCTGAAGCAGGATATGACCTTCGGGCGCTTCGCCGAATCCGGGCCATATTTTATACTTACTAACGGCTACGAGAGACCGAAAAGCCGGGGAGCCTCTTTCATATTCAAGTACTTTGATACCGTTCAGATAATGTTCCACGTGATTGTTGGGATAAACAATAATTCTGCCCGTATTCCATTTTCCAACCGGATGTATAAATTGTTTTGGTTTAACTGCAGTTATGAGGTCGTAGAGAGAAGACATGGTTCTGTCGCCATCTCTTCCGAGTTTGGCATCCGGATGCAGACTGTCATCCAGGATCTGGTACTCGAGACCGATGGCTGAGCCTTCATTCTTTTCTTTCAGCGTTACAAAATATTTAACGCCACTATTGGCACCGGGTGTTATTCTGAAGTCGAATGACAGATCAAACGATTTATATTGATCTAACGTTACTATATCACCGCCATTTGCCCCTTCTTTACCTTCTGAGGAAAGAACGGTGATAAGACCGTCCTGAATTTCCCATCCTTTCGATGGGAAACTGTCTTTATAAGCACCCCGCCATCCTTTGGAAGTCTCTCCATCGAACAAAAGTTTCCAGCCACTCTTTATTTCAAAATCAGTAAGCGAATTCGGAATGGTATTCATTACATAAAATCCTTTGGGAAGATCCTGTGTGAATTTGCTTAAAGATTTTATACGCATATTACCGAAAAACACATGATGCCCAACCATTCCCGCTTTAGTAGTTCCTGGTATTTCTATCGCAATAAACCCACTATAATCGGTCATATCAACTAAACAAGCTGCCGGAGATCCGTTTACCCAGGTGCGCATCTCATTTCCTATGCACTCGATCCTGACTTTATTGAAATCTTTCAATCGCCAGCCAGGCATTTTTGGATTAAGTGATAAAGGATAAAGCCAGCCTCGCCGGCCCTGATCATAAATTCCGCCGCTCCAATTACGTGAAGATGGGTCTATTTCACAATTGTAGCCATATACTCTCCCCTTACCACCGTTGCCGAACTGGTCGAAATGACTTCTGAACTGGAGGCCTGCACTAAAAAGGGTATCATCTATAAAAACCTCCATTTCCAATACGAAATCGCCATATTCTGCTTCCGTTGCCAGATAACTGTTTACAGTGTCATAAGCAGAAGTCCCGGCTATGGTGCCCTTAAAATTGGCAAAATGCGCCTTACCCATCAGTTGTTTCCAACCGGTTAAAGTTGATTCGTCGATCAACTTCACCCAATTAGTCTGACCATAAACAGAAATACTAAATATAAAAATCATCAGAAAGCCCGAGAGAAAAAATCTTTTCATATGAGAGAGAATTAATGGAATCAAAATCGGGTCTAAGTTAAACATTGAGGATGATTTCAGATGCAGTATTTAGATTTTAACCAATTAACAGGTTTGATGATTTTCCTTTAATTTGAAACATGGTCGAAGAAGCCCTCATATATGTTATATCGCTCTTATTTGCCGTGATGCTCCTGGTAATTCTCGGTCAAAAACTCAGGATCGCTTATCCTGTATTTCTGGTAATAGCAGGGCTGCTTGTAAGTCTGATACCCGGAGCTCCGCGAACTGCTATTAGTCCGGATTTGATTTTTCTTATTTTTCTTCCACCATTATTATATGAAGCTGCCTGGTTTACTTCCTGGCCTAATTTCTGGAAATTGCGCTGGCCCATCGGATTTCACGGATTCGGACTTGTGATCGTTACTTCCGCGATTGTTGCAATTGTTTCTGAAAGATTAATACCCAGATTTACTTTGTCGATCGGACTTCTGCTGGGCGGCATCATTTCGCCCCCGGATGCAGTCGCTGCGAGTTCTGTGTTGAAATTATTCAGGATCCCTAAAAAAGTAAAGACAATACTGGAAGGAGAAAGTCTGGTGAATGATGCAGCAAGTTTAACGGTTTTCAGGTTTGCATTGGCTGCTGTCATTTCCGGGAGTTTCGTTTTTCACAAATTCGCTGTTTCTTTTGTTGTTGTGACCCTGGTTGGTATTTTAACAGGACTTATTATTGCGCAGATCATATACTATGTACATAAATTATTTACTACCACCGCCAGCATCGCTACGGCACTTACTTTGATGACACCCTATGTGATGTATCTCACGGCAGAACATTTTCACGGATCCGGTGTATTGGCTGTCGTTAGTGGTGGATTGTTTTTGTCGTCAAGGCAGAAAGACATACTGAATTATAAAGCGAGACTTCAGGCCACGGGCGTGTGGACAACGCTCGCATTTATTTTAAACGGATTGATCTTTATTTTAATCGGATTACAACTGCCATTGATAGTTGAAGGTTTGAAATATTATTCGTTTCAGGAAGCAATCAGATATGGACTTATTATTTCAGGGCTGATTGTTGTGATTCGTTTGGTTTGGGTTTGTGCCGCAACTTATTTGCCTCTTCTCTTTAATAAAAATTTGAGAGAGGGAAAATTAAAACCAAATGGCAAGGAAGTTTTTCTTGTCGGCTGGGCCGGCATGCGGGGCGTAGTATCACTGGCTTCTGCACTTGCGATTCCGGTGCTGCTGGCCGACGGAAAGGAATTTCCGGAAAGGGATCTTGTTTTGTTTGTGAGTTTTGTTGTGATCCTGGTAACACTGGTATTGCAAGGCTTAACACTTCCCTGGATCATTAAAAGATTAAAGCTGAAAGAAGATAAACTTGAAATACCTGCAGAGATTCAGGCCCAGCAAATACATCAGTTGCTATTAAAATTATCTATCGCCCGATTGGAAGAAAATCACGCCGAATTGCTGAGGACGAATGAGCTGATAAAAAACTTCAGGCTGAATCTGGAAGACGAACTGAATTTCGCACAGTTAAATATTCAATTCCTGAAAGAAAATGAAAATGAGGAGTTGCAGGTTGAAGAATTTAACAAGGTGCTCATTGACATTGGTGATTTTATGACGAGACAGCTTACGATTTTAAGATTACAGGAAATGTATGACGAAGATGTGATACGGCGCGAGGAAGATAGAATAGATCTGGAGCAGAATAAAATAGGGTAAAAACGACCTTTTTTCCACATATCAACATTACTTCATAAATAATTTTTATCAAGCTCATTTTACACTATTTTTGCACCCTCAAAACAGAGACCATCGCGTTTGATTTGAGAATCGTCAGATTCCGTAGCTCAGTTGGTAGAGCATTACACTTTTAATGTAGGGGTCCTGGGTTCGAGTCCCAGCGGGATCACTGGTATGCCGTAACATATTTACAAACAATATGTTGCGGTTTTTTATTTTAAAAAGTCATCCATATAATCTGATATAGTTTTTGTCTGCATCATCAGGCTGACATGGCTCTGCGAAGGAACAATGGCCAGATGGGATTTTGGCATTGGCACCATATCAGCAGATACACCACCTCCCAGCAGTTGATACGTTTTTATCAGCTCAATTTTATCCAGTCCATCATTGTCGCCCGAGATCAATAAAACCGGCGAAGTAATTTTTGCAATATTGGAGTCGCCCATGTTGAAAGACGTCCCGGCAAAAGCAATCATCTGTTCCAGGAAATTTGTCCATTTTGTTTTGTCTGGCGCAACCGCATCATATGCCGTTTTCAGTGGAGTATCCGTTAAATATTCGGGCTTCAAGTTTTTAAGTGCGCTGGTTACTTCGGGCAGCCAACCAGAACTTTTATAAGTAGAAGAAATGATTACTAATTTTCTTACCCGTTTAGGGCTTTGGATGGTCAGCTGGTAAGCCACGGAACCACCCATGCTATATCCTGCAACATCCGCACTGTCGATTTTTAGGTAATTCATTACGCCTTCCACATCACTTGCCAGTGTGGCAAAGTCTAATTTTCTGTCTGTATACGGTGTATGCCCATGTCCCTGCAATTCAATGGCAATTACTTTTCTTGTTTTTGACAATTCAGGTATTAGTTGTCCCCAGTTCATCTCTATGGTATAAAAAGCACCATGCAGTAAAACAATGGGCTTACCCTCACCGTATACTTCATAATAAACTTTGATGCCATTAACAAGTACATAGCCACTGTCGGAAGGTTTACTTTTTTGTCCGTTGGATCGAAATACCATAAAAAAAAGAATTACAATAATTATAAAAATCGATTTTGGAATATTAGATCCACCAAAAAATCTTTTCATAAAACATTACTTAAATTATTTTGAATTTTATTGATAATGCAAGATCAAAGGCTTTTCAATTTTACGGTGTTAAGTGACAATTTGAGGGTATGGATCATGACTAACTGGGCTTTCTGTTTATATTATTAATAAACCGTTCGGTTGTAAATATATGTGCAACCAATTGGTTTCTCAAAATTTATTTTTAATAAGGTGGACTTTCCGGGCAATCGGGGTTTATCAGGAAATATTGCTTTGGACAGAAAAGACAAAACTGCGCTTTATGTATGCACTCCAACAGATGTAAAGACGCATTTCTGACGGTTTCCGCGTAAGGTTGTTTAGCTGAACGACTTTTCCGGAAGAATCTATATTATAAGTTATGGATGTGATTCTTGAAAGACCGCTGTGATTGCAGATTTTTATTTTACGATTTTTGAGTATTACTATACCTCCCAAAGTTTCAGCTATGATTATAAAATATAAAAACCATCGTGCATATCCATAATGAGCGAACTGTTCCACTAAATCATCAAAGTTCTTCAACTTATAACCGGTTTCAATTATAAATGAAAAGCCATTGATAATAATTATGGCCCATAAAGAATTTGGGTTAGCACTCGATTTTGTGATTTCGATAAAATAAAATTTTCAAAGGAAATCCTGGTCACGACTTACAGTCCATAGCATTTAATGCGTTCAAAGAAACTAGAAAATGCCGGAAAGGAAATAGAATCGAACACGATGCTTCAAAGTAGTCTGGTGAATAATCATTCCAGGGTTCTCCAGACTTAGTTTGAATTAACCTCTCTTATGTTAAATAAGATTGAGTTGTGATATATATTATCCTAACATACAACCAGGTTCATCAATCGATTTTGACTGGCAAAAATTATTTTCAACTCCGGGTATTTTAATTTTTTTTTGAATTGGAAACCAAGTAGTTTCGAAGTCAGTTCTTTTGCTTATAGCGTTAGTGTGGTCGTTTCTATTAACATGCAAGTTCCTGTGATCCCTGAGTTCTTTCCTGAATATTAGCAGCATAGATAATTGCATAAGCATTTTACAGAAACACGATTAAGTAAATCGTAAACCAAATAAGTTGAAAGCTACCCTTGCTTTCCTATTAACACTAAGTACAGCTATTGCCGGTTTTGGACAGACGGTAAATCTTGTTCCCGGTATGAACAAGACCGGGATCAAATATATCAAGGGTTCCAACACAACTGCTCCCTGTATTATATGGGCACCTGATGACTGGAATCAGAACAGCAGCCAGAAATATCCACTCATCATTGCCTATCATGGTGCAGAGGCTGCAATCACGGTGACAGGGATTACAGGAAACCAGGATACATCTGTACTATTGGGCAACGGCATACTAGTCGACCTTAACAAGGGACAAAAAGCCCAAACTTTTTTTGGAGGCCAGCTTGTAAAGTTTATTGTTGTTGCTCCGCAGGCTTCTTCCTATTCGCCAGACACAACCTGGTTTAATCCTAACTTCAATGATCTTACAAAAAGACTGCTGGTTGGCATCGGTGGCATTGTAAAAATAGACAGTACCCGTATTTATATTACAGGATATTCTGCAGGAGGAAAACCTTCTATTGGAAATACCTGCTTAAGTACTTCAGACAGCCTTTATTCTAAACTTGTAGCTGCGTCTGTAATTATGTCACCCGCAACACAGGACGTAACTTTTCCAAAACTATACCTTGCAGCTAAACGGAATATTAATTTTCTTGGCTTTGTAGGAGGAGCGGATCCGAGTTATATTCCGCAACTTCAGCGGGTACAGGATACGATTCAGAAATATAATAAAACCCTATTCCCTATTGCCGATGTCATTGCGGGTAATGGGCATTGTTGTTTTGATCAATATTGGGATACAGCTTACGCGGTTCCCGGTTTTGGTAAAAATATTTATCAATGGTTACTTCAATGGCAACTGGGTCATTCTCATACTCCTCCACTTATTAATGCTGGCACCAATCAAACAATCCTCCTGCCAACAACATCTGTTACTCTTAACGGCAGTGTTACACCTGGTGACAGTAAAATACTTTCCCTTTCCTGGGCCCAGTTAAGCGGTCCCAATAATGCTGTTTTTACTTCTCCCGGTTCACCTGTCACTACTGTCACCAACCTGATTCGTGGCACTTATATTTTCCAGCTTTCTGCAACTGACAGTTTTGATTTGACCGGATATTCAGCAACCCAGGTGATTGTTCAACAACCTCTGCCACCTACCGTTAATGCAGGTGGTAATTTATCCATCGTACAGCCAACAACTACACTTACCTTAAATGGTGCTGCGACTCCGGGTACCGGCGGTCGTGTTTTTTCTACCATTTGGACCCAGCGAAGTGGTCCAAATTCTGCTGTCATGGCAAATCCTGCATCACTTTCGACACAGGTTACTGGTCTGATTGCAGGAACTTACGTGTTTCGTTTAACCGCCACCGATAGTGTCGGAAACAGTGGATTGATAGTGCCGTAATTACTGTATATACACCCAGTGGGAATGCGGTAAACGTAAGATTATATCGCCGGGTCCATTCCTTTCCACAACTCATCTGTGGAATAATTGGAATGTCGGAACCGGAGCAAAACCAACAAGGCATCTTCAGCTTTTAAATTTAGCGATGGAACTTCCAGTCCTTTCATCGCAACACTGAGCTACCAGGATAATCTTGCCGACAACGGGGCGAATTATACTTCTGGTGCAACGATTTGCCCTGACTCCGCGTTACGTTTTTGCAGTTACTCAACTTCTCCCCGAACACTCACAATTAGCGGACTGGACAATTCAGCGAAATATAGTTTCGAGTTTTATGCAAGCAGGACCCGGACAGATGGCCAGAAAACAACATTCACTATCGGATCACAGGCGGTTACAGTTCTTACTGATAATAATGCAACAAGTGCGGCAAAATTTACTGGCATTTCGCCTTCAGCCGGTAAGATTACGGTAAACATAACAAGGGTATCTACGTACAACTATCTTAATGGATTCAAAATTATTATCAATATTGTCAATACCGGTCCAACATTAACTGTCGGGAACAACCAGACCATTACATTGCCTGTAAATTCTGTAACATTAAGCGGTTCTATTGTTGCAGGAAATAGTAAAATCACTTCCATAACATGGAGCCAGGTCAGTGGACCTTCTGCTGCAAACATAATTACGCCATTAATTTCCAGCACACAGGTTACTGGTCTTATTCAGGGAGTTTATATTTTCAAACTCACAGCAACAGACAGTACCGGTCTCTCAGCCTCAGCAAATACTCAAATTACCGTTTTACCGGCACCTGTTCCACCTGTAAGCAATGCAGGTACCAACCAGACAATATCGTTACCCGTCAACACGGCAACCCTGACTGGCAGCGCCACGGCTGGGACCAGTAAAATCAAATCAATTTTATGGAGTTTGGTTTCGGGACCAGGTTCAGGGAGTATTGTCTCTCCTACCCAATTGAACACACAAATCATTAACCTTATTCAGGGCATTTATATTTTTCAACTTTCAGTTACCGACAGCGCGGGACTGTCCAGCCAATCTACTGTTCAGATTACTGTTTTGCCTGCTGTTTATCCGCCTACCGTAAATGCTGGCACCAACCAAACAATAACTCTACCTCAAAGTTCAATTTTTATAGACGGAACAGACAATGCAGGAAGCAGTAAAATTGTTTCAACGTTATGGACAGCAAATCAGCGGTCCATCTCTGGATGATATTCTTCTCCCGGATTCTTTAATAACGCAGGTGACTAATCTTGTGGCAGGAACTTATATATTCCAACTCCAGGTTACAGATAGTATGGGATTAAGTGCAATTTCAACAATCCAGGTTGTCGTTTTACCACCGGTTCCTCCAACAGTTAACGCAGGAAATAACATATCACTTACTTACCCTTTGAATTCAGTGAAAGTTCAGGCTTCAGTCATTCAAGGCAGCAGTCCTGTATCATCAATTTTGTGGACTGAAATTAGCGGTCCTGGTCAAGCCCTTATTAATACGCCAGATTCTTCAGGATCTGTTATTAATAACTTAGTGCAGGGTTCTTATATCTTTCAGATTGCTATTATAGATAGTCTTGGATTCACAGAAATGTCGACTCTTGAGGTCGATATTCTTCCTGCAACGGGTCCATCAGTAAATGCTGGTACGAATCAGTCAATTACTTTTCCAATTAGCACGGTAATATTAAGCGGAAATACGACGACAGGAAGTAGTCCAATTATTTCTACTTCATGGAATCAGATTAGCGGACCAGCTCCAGCAAATTTTGCTGATCCAGGTTTATCTCTAACTTCAGTAACAAATCTTATTCAGGGAACTTATATTTTTCAACTATTTGCCATCGACAGTCTCGGACTTTCTGCAGTCTCAACAGTACAGATCACAGTCAATCCACCACTTTCACCTAAAGTAAATGCAGGACCGGATCAAACGATCATATTTCCACAAAATGCTTCACTTAACGGAAAAGATACTATAGGCAGCAGTCCAATTATTTCAACTACCTGGAACCAGATCAGCGGGCCAACGTCGGCAAGTTTTTCGGATCCTGGTTCACTTCTATCTTCAATTACAAATCTTATTCAGGGAACTTATATTTTTCAACTATACGCCATAGACAGTCTCGGACTTTCTGCAGTCTCAACGATACAAATCACAATTACTCCGCCACTTTCTCCCAAGGCAAATGCGGGACCGGATCAAACGATCATATTTCCACATAATACATTACTTAACGGAAAAGATACTGCGGGCAGCAGTCCAGTTCTTTCAATCATTTGGAGTCAGAATGCAGGGCCTTCAACAGCTGTCTTTGCAGACTCAACAAAATTAACAACGCTAGT
The DNA here is from genome assembly GCA_963757315.1 of uncultured Bacteroidota bacterium. Taxonomy (GTDB): domain Bacteria; phylum Bacteroidota; class Bacteroidia; order Chitinophagales; family Chitinophagaceae; genus Puia. The sequence goes on from CAVWRD010000011.1 coordinate 871,869, forward strand.
AACTAATCTTATCCGGGAAATTATATTTTCCAACTTACTATGACGATAGCTCTGGGCCTCACATCCAATTCCTTGATTAATGTTCTGGTTCAGCCAGCAGTTCTGCCAACTGTCGATGCAGGAGTAAACCAAACGATTGCTTTACCTACAAATTCGGTCTCTGTTACCGGAACGGTTGTCGGCGGCAGCAGTCCTGTTGTGAATAGTATTTGGACCGAAACCGGAGGTCCTGGAACAGCCGTTATCAACAATCCGCTTTCACCAAATACTATTATTAGTAGTCTTGTGCAGGGAACTTATATTTTCCGTTTAACAGCAGTTGATAGTCTTGGAAATAGTGTTTATGACAGCGCGGTTATTACAGTAAATCAGGCGCCGCCATCCGTGATTAATGTCAGAATTTATGGGGGTGTTACTCCATTTAAAAATAGCCAGTGGAATAACTGGAATGTTGGCAGTGGAGTACAGAATAACATGAATTCCGGATTGCTGAATTATTCTGATGGATCCATAAGTCAGATCAAGACTATCCTGAGTTACCAGGACAATTTTGCCGATAATGGAACAGGATATACGACGGGAGCAACCATGTGTCCTGACACAGTAATTCGGTTTGTGAGTTATTCCACGTCAAATAGGACGATTACTATTTCAGGTTTAAATAATTCCAAGAAATATAATGTATCACTTTATGCCAGCCGGAGCAGAACTGACGGACAAAAAACAACATTCACCAGCGGAAGCCAGACAGTAACAGTCAGTACAGACAATAACTCCACCAGCGCTGCGAAACTTATAAATCTGGTTCCCACATCTGGAAATATAGTGGTTTCATTATCGAGGGGGTCAACTTACAATTATATTAATGGATTCAGCATTTCTGAAGTTTCTTCCGGAGGTTCATCTGGTCAAAGTGTGATCCCGGAAAGCATTGGATTCATTGAGCCAACTATGGAAAACGACAGTTTCAATCTGAACATATTCCCCAATCCTGTATCCAGTCTTTTATTTGTATCACCCGGAAATAGAGACTTATTTGATATTCAACTACTCAATATAAATGGCCAGACTATTACGAGACTAACCAATAATATTGGCCAGAAAGAAATGAACTTGAACGGACTTCCATCTGGCATATATGTAATTATCGTTGAGAATCAAAGAACGAAACAAGTCTTTAGAAAGGAAATTCTGAAATATTAAACCTGCCGATATGGATTTGACATTTCGTGGGGACCTCGCAGGGTTAAAAACCCCCCAAGTTTCTTGAAGATTTTTTTTAAAAATTCATTCTCCTCTTTAAGCTGTCCGATCTGCACATACAACTCTTGGGGGTCAATATCTGGTTCTTCTGCTGTCCGATCCTTCAAAAATAGCTCCCGTTGTTGGTGAGGTACTCGGCTATCCAGCGGGAGATTATAATCGGATTGTGTTAAAATTTCTTTGCGAATTCAGCGAATGTTTGTTGATTTTTTACGACTTCAAGAGCTACTTTGGCTTTGGAGGCTGATGCGAATTTGCGGCGTGTCTGTTTTTTTATTTGAGATAGTTAAATGAGGAAAATTGTTAACTAGCTTTTTTATATATTATATATAAGACAGAAATTCATTTTTAGTTTCCTCTTTTTTGAACCTACCATCGTAGCATGCCGTAATCGTGCTGCTCACTGAATATTTCGCTTATAAACATTTTTGCTACGCGTCCCGGTGTGCCTTTTAAACTATCATCTTCCATATCCAATCCCATTGTTTTCATGATCTCTTTGAAATATTCCGATATAATTTCAATTTTTTCTTTATTTGTCAGATCAAATGCATCTTGTCTTAAGGGACTGCAATAAGTCGCGTAAGTATTCGACTCATCAAACACCTCTTTTGCCCGAAGACCATTCTCTCCTATTTTTAATGCTGCTCCATTACGATCCATTAGGGTTCGACTTTAAGATTGCCTTTCATTGTTGGGTGAATTGAACAATAGTAATTTGCACTCTCCCGAACGACCATTCGAAATGACTGTCCCGGAGATAAATTAGAAGAAGTCCACGTCTTGTCCGGCCCCTCAGTGATATCATGCACAACCAAATCCTTATTAATGAATACCACGGTGTCTCCTTTTTCCAGGGTGAGTTCCGATGGATTGAACTGCATGGAACTGATCACGATGGTATGAACAGAATGTATCTCCTTTTCAGGTGGAGTATTGCAACGTGCAAACAATGACAGGAATATCACTAGATATAAGCCCGTCCTGATGTCAATGAAGAGATTTTTCAACTTAGTAATTTTTTTGGATCATCTCAGCATGTTCCAGGTGGGCATGAAAAGCAGGAAGTACTTTTTGTAAAAAGGCTTTGAGCTCCGCATTCTGAGCCTCCGGTATCAGAACGGTTTCTATCGCAGATATAACCGCTTTGTGATAGGCCACTTCATTGTCTATATATGCTTTATCAAATGCTTTTCCCGATTTCGACTCCAGCATTTTCTGAGTCTGTGCAGCGTCAGCCTGCAATTTCTGACTGGTGGGATTGTCTTTTGGCGTGACCTTTAGCTTTGTTACCAGTGCAACTGCCTGGTCAATGACCGACTGGTGATCCCGTTTCATGGTTTGTGCAAATTCCAGAACATCTTTGTCCTTTGACCTGGCTATTGCAATGTTGGCATTTGCAATGTCTATCTGATTTGCCGTAACTGCAACGGACGCAATTTCAGGATCGGTAAGCTGGGGTTTAGCTTGCGAAAATGCGGAAGTTGAAACAATTCCGCAGCAGATCAGCAAAAGTGAACCGGTTTTTCTAAACAGATTTTTAAGTATCATGGTTTTAATATTAAGATGAACATAATACCTGTTTAGATTACGTTATCGTAAAAGGGTTACAAAAAAGAATATGTTTTTTTAATTTGGAATTATTGTCGAATCTTACCTGTTCAGCCTGAAATCGGAAGATGGACTATCTATTTGTTTCAAACTAAGTTTAATGTTTATTGGCTGTACGAAAGACTTTAAATTTACTCTGATTGAATTATGGATAACTCTCCCGGTAAAACATCTTGAGCAGGTATTATTGCAAACGTTGGGTGGGTCCTCCTGAATACTCGCTTACAGGGTTGAGTTCAAAAATTAATTTTGCAAATGCAGGTACAAAATAAAACCAGTCCCGCGAACTCTCTTACTTAATAACAAAACTTCCTTTCGGAAAATAAAAGATAGTTTTTTTGCCGGTGCCGGATATATAATTCATCTTACTGAAACTGCCTTCTTTGCCAAGATAAATGATCCGGTCACCCTCTTTCATTCTGCCAGTTTCAAAATAAGCACCCAAAGGACACTTGGCCATATTATCATTCACCAGGTTGGTATTGGAAGAAAAACAAATCATTCGTTTGGTCGAGATATTCGGGTATTCGTAGCCTACTATTTCGAACTCTGATTTAGGATTTGGAGTAAGAATAAATTCTTTTGATTTCTTGTCGACGTAGGCAGTATTCTGACCTACGGCCAAAATTGAAATGAAAAGAAAAAAAGAGAGGATCAGTGTTTTAATCATTGTAAGGGTTTATTATCCGTATTAAGCAAGTCTGGTGCCAAATTGGATAACTTACAGAACAGAAAGATCGGGGTCGGTTTATTTGGCTTAACTATTGTTCATAACGCTGGTTTTCAACAATTTGAGTCTTTTATTTCAGTTGGTTATCTGGCAAAATATTTCTACCTTTTGTTCGACTGAAGAGTCGGCGATTCATTTTTAATAAATCATGTTATGCCATTCACGAATCTTTCTGAAGAACAGATAAAAACATTTCATAAAGATGGCTATGTAGTCATCAAAAAATTTTGCAGTAATCAGGAGGTTGATAAATTATATGTTACTGCTATTGAAGACAGTTCAATCAGTAAAAATGCGCTGGATCTGAATGATCTTTCGGGTAAAAAGACCAAACTCTCACTTTGGTTTACTCCCGGCAACGATGTATTTGGATATCTCACCAGGAGTGAAAGAATGGTACATTCCGTTGCCCAACTATTGGATAGCGACGCACCGGTTTGTCATTTTCATTCCAAACTGATGCAGAAAGAACCGAGAGTTGGTGGCGCATGGGAATGGCACCAGGATTATGGTTACTGGTATAAAAATCAGTTCATGTTTCCGGATCAGCTGATTAGCGTGATGATTGCCTTAACCAAAGCCAATAAGGAGAATGGTTGCCTGCAGGTGATTAAGGGTTCGCATAAACTGGGTCGGGTAAATCATGGTTTTTCGGGGGAACAGGTAGGCGCGGATATGATAATGGTAGATAATGCACTTAATACGATGGAATTGGTTTACTGTGAACTGGAACCAGGAGATGCACTGATATTTCATAGCAATCTTCTTCATCGTTCTGAAGCCAATCTTTCTGATGCTGCCCGCTGGTCTATCATTTCCTGCTATAATTCCCAATCGAATCCTGCTTATAATGAAAATTCCATCTCGTGGAAAACACCCGTAGAAGTTGTTCCTGATGATGCTATGCTATTCTGGAAAGCGGAGTCATTTGCAAATGCCGATTTTCTGAAAAAGGAAAACGATCCGGCGCTCAAAGAAACGGGATGGGAAAAATCAGTCAGTACAAATAAATAACTTTATTTTTGCCGCGCAAAATGAGAAACAGGGACTAACTCGTGGGTTCCCGATTGCCTGCTAAATAATAAAAAATGAAGAGATTATCTGCATTGATTCTTGCCGGTTTATGTTTTACAGCCTGTTCTACTAAAAAGGATTACGAAAAAATTTTCAACGACCCAACCCTCTATTGCAATACCGTTCATGAACTGAACACGATCGTAATGGGTAATAACTTCTCCCCCATGGTTGCATCCAGAAATTATTTGTATGCAGCTGTTGCAGGTTATGAAGTGATAGCAGCTGGTTATCCCGATAAATATAATTCTCTTGCAGGCCAGCTTCGCGGTCTGGGGCCGGTACCCAAACCGCCGGCAGGTCAAAAAATAAATTTCGGATTCAGCGCATTGCTGGCTTATTGCAAACTCGGTGAGGCGGTAACTTTTCCGGCAGGCAGTATGCAGTATTTCACAGATAGTTTAAAACAACTCGCTGCAGACCATGGAATGCCATCCGAAATTTTGAATAACTCAATTGCTTTCAGCGATACTGTGTCATCTGTTATTATGAACTGGAGCAGGCATGACAATTATTTACAAACAAGAGGAGCAACTGAATATGAGGTGAAAGATTCTCCCGGTCGCTGGGTTCCCACCCCTCCTGCTTATTCTTCGGCGGCGGAACCACACTGGTGGGAGATCCGCAGTCTGGTGCTTGACAGTGTTAATCAGTTTATGCCTGACCCCCCCTATCCTTTTAATGTTACTGATAAAAATAGCAATTACTACAAAGAAGTAAAATTAATAGAAAAAACCGGCGATAGTTTAACAGATGAACAAGCCTGGATCGCCGATTTCTGGGACGACAATCCATTTAAATTAAATGTTTCCGGCCATCTGATGTTTGGCACAAAGAAATTCTCTCCTCCTGGTCACTGGATGGGCGTTGTAGGTATAGCGGCACAGAAAGCGGGATTTGATTTTAACCAGACAACTTACGCATACGCGAAATCCTCCATTGCGTTGTTTGATGCTTTCATACAATGCTGGAACATAAAATATATTTATAATACACTCAGACCGGAAACAGCGATCAACAAATATTTTGATCCTAACTGGAGACCCCATCTTCAAACGCCGCCGTTTCCTGAATATACATGTGGTCACTGTACTATTTCTGCCGCTGCATGCGAGGTATTAACAAGTGTGTTCGGAGATAATTTTGCATTTACGGATTCAACCGAACTGGAATTCGGAATAAAGAGCAGGTCTTATAAATCTTTCAGGGATGCTGCATGGGAAACACAACAGTCGAGGTTCTACGGAGGAATTCATTATCAGTATTCCTGTACCAGAAGTAATAAAATGGGAACTCTTCTCGGACGTTTTATAGTTGACAAGCTGAAGATGACAAAATAATTTATCTTTTTTTATTCTTCTTTTAAAAGCTGTTTAATATCAGATTCAAGTTTTGATATTGTTTCTTTATTGGTTCCATCATAAAACCCCCTGATTCTTCTTTTCTTATCTAACAGGGCAACATACTGAGTATGTATGAAGTTGGCGCTTCCGCCATCAGTGGCCGATAATAGATAATCTCTGCTGGCAGTTTTATACAATGAATCTTTATTGCCCGTTAAAAATTCCCAGCCTGGTGCGGTTGCTCCGTATCGTTTCGCATATTTATTCAGAACTGTGTTTGAGTCTCTTTCGGGGTCTACTGTGTGCGACAAAATCACAAATGAGGTATCCGATCTGAATTTTTCGAATACGTCTTTCAGGTTTTCATTCATAACGGGACAAATCGAGGGACAGGATGTAAAAAAGTATTCTACAACAGTAACTTTATCTGCCACCGTTTTTTCACTAATCAGTTCTCCATTCTGGTTGGTAAAAGAAAATGAACCTGCAACATGACCCGGATCTCCAAGTACCGGCAATTTGCTTTTATTACTGAAAGCCATTGATAGAATCCATATCAAACCAATTACAGAAAGCGCCGCGATGGTAATTGCCGAAATTCTTTCAGACAAACTTGCCTTAACTTTTTTATTTTTCTTCATCATATGATATTGACAAGTTCAAAAATAATTTGAATATAATTTTATTCATGCAAAATCTTATTTAAAGAAAATTGCAAATACCAATTTCGCGAGGAATGGTGTTCCGGACGTATAATTAACATCATCGACAGGTGCCGGTTCGTTTTTCAAACGTGAGGTGGCTTCAAACTGTTCCTCTCTCCAGGAAACGTTAAACAGGTTCTGAATTTCTATTCCCACTTCGAATTTCCTTTTAGTGTAAAAGGCCGTCAGATCTGTCACAAAATATCCTTTTGCTACCATCGTATTATCTTCATTGGCCGGGCGATCCTTCATATACCGATAACTAAGGCCGCCATTTATTCCGCTGGCAAATTTATAGTTAAGTCCCCCGGCACTTGACAATGGTACAGCAAGTGGCACATAATTATTTCCTTTGGGTGCCCGAATGTCCCTGGCATTTGCATAATTAATGTCTAAAAAAGCATAAAGCCAACTGTTGAGTTGATAACGGGCAGAAATATCCACTCCTTCCCTTCTTGTTTTGTCTCCCGGATCAACAGTACCTTCATCACCATCGTATACAAATTCCTGCTGGAGATAAAGATACCAGACAGCAGTATTAATAAACAAGTGATCAGCAGGTTTCCAATTCACACCAAAATCAATTCCATAAGCGGCAGGTAATATTTTCTGTCCCTGATTGGCAACTACAACCCTAGCATCATTTGAATGAAAGCCTTTACCTGTTTTTAAATAAATCTGAATTTCCTGATTCACTGTATATTCTGCGTTCAGTTTAGGACTCAAAACAGATTTGATTTTCGATGGCATTTGCGGATTTAGCTTGTCGAAGTAATTAAAATAAAACCAGTCCATACGAAGTCCAGCATTAAAAAGCCATTTGCCGATACGCAGGTTTTCATCAACAAAAATATTCACATAATTCTCATTGATATTTCCTAGCCCCAGGTAATTTAATACTTCAAATTTGTCGTTGATATGGGAAAGTTCGCTGTTGTGAATGCTATTAAATTGCATTCCTAAACCAATTGAAGAATTCAGATCCGTATTATTGCTGAAATAACTGTGGTTGACCAATTTGCCATTGTACCCAAATAAGTTCCTTGTTTCCTGTTGCCTGAGTCGATCGCCGTTGACGGAGTCATCTGCAAAAAAAGTATCGTTATAACGATGACTGAAATTATACCAGGAATAGTATACCTGATTCTGAACATACCAGTTATCAGACAATGAAGAACCAAATCTGGCTATGATGTTGCTGCGACTGGTATGGCCACCCTGCAGGCTGTCCAGATATCCAAAACGGCCAATCAGTCCCTCGTCTACGGCCCTGGATGGAATCTCTCCGGAAGAACGCCACTGACTATTGAAAGTAGAAAGAGTAACCGTTAATTTATTCTTTGCACCAAGATTCATATTGTATTTACCAAAAAGATTTAAGCGACTAAAATGTTGTGGCCAGTCAAACGGACCATCCGTATAATTTGACTCTCCGGCGATATAAGCACTTTCTCCACTTTGGCTGGCTTTTTCACTTAACAGATCAATCGTTGCAACAACCCGGCCCGTGTTGAACTGGCCCGCTTCCAATTTAACCATGCTTTTATTGAGTACATCCGCGGTACGAAAACCGACATATCCGGCGGTTGTAAAATCACCGTGATCAGCATAGTAAGGCCCTTTACCAAATTCATAACCGGTAACCAGTTCAGGAATTAAAAAATGCAAATCTGAAAAACCCTGGCCATGAATATGTGACACTAAATTAATTGGCATATCATCTACAGATACATTTACGTCTGTGCCGTGGTCTGCGTCAAAACCCCTTAGAAAAATATGTTCAGCAATTCCACCGCCATGATGCTGCCCTAAAAACAGACCTGGTACCAAACGCATTAAATCCTGGGAAGAATTGACGGGTCTGATATGAAGATCAATTTCACTAAGAGTATGAAAGGTGGCACCATTTGTCTGCGGAGTTATAGTAACTGATTTCAGGTCAACAGGACCCCTTTCCAGCTGAATTGTAAGCGGCACCTTTGTATTTTTCAATCCAATAATTTGAGTGTGGTAACCGATCAGTGATACATATATAACCGAATCCTTGTTTTTCATGATCATTTGGAAATACCCCTGTTGGTTACTGGTTACAGTGGATCCGTTTTTTCCCAGACTAATAACAGCCCACTGCAAAGGTTCGCCGTTGATCCGGTCGACAATATTGCCTGACAGCAATCTTTGGGAGAATCCCTTAACGGAAAAAAATAATAACAACGATATGAAAATACTTTTCATGCAGTCCATAATCTAAAGACAGACGACTTGGAAATTAAAAAGAAGAAAGCTTGAGGCTTAAAGCTTAAGGCTAAATATTAAACGCTTTGAGTTTCAGACTCATGAATCGGAGGATGAAAAATATTATCTGTATAAGAGTGGATAAGCCGTGAGCTAACAAATGTTTTGTTATGCGTAGAATGATTATTATGGCAATCAAAAGAAAATTTTTCGATTGGTTGAAAGAAATCGATGATCACACTCCTGTTGTTTCCTTTTTGTTCAGAAGTTCCCTGACCATCATTTGATTTTGCCAGTTGTTTGTTTAAAAAGCATTTTCCGGAGCATTGCGATGCAGTATTGAATCTGTTTTCGCAAAGACTGCGGACTATAAATCTCTGATTGAGCGAATAATCCAGAAGAGAGATCGGCATGGCCATCATCCGGATAAGGATGATGATTGCCAGGTAGGAGCAGGAAATTTGATGAATAAATTTATTCATGGATGCGCAAATATAAGTGATGATGCGGGAAAACTAATCCTTATCCGCAAAAATTGAAATGTTTCCGTCGGTGAACAATCATTACCTTAGGAATTGAAATTTTTGCAGGAAAAAAAAATATTCATGAACTAATTTCAAATAAAATTGTTTATCATTTACCATCCGGTAAATCCGGGTATATATTTTCAAATTATAAAATATGGATTACAAAAGCATTGCAACCGGAATAGCACTAAACGCCTGGCAGGTAAATATTGATCGTTGCACCAAATTAATAAACTCTCTGACTGATGATCAACTTTCGCGTGATATAGCACCGGGCAAAAACAGGGGCATTTATCTTGTCGGTCATCTGGCAGCTGTACATGATGCGATGCCTGAAATATTGGGTTTTGGTAAAAGAGCATTTCCGGCTTTGCAACCGGTTTTCCTGGAAAAACCAGACAAGTCTGTTGAACAGATTCCATCTATTCAGGAATTAAGAAAAATCTGGACGGATGTGCACGACAGGCTAAAAAATGAATTTGCCAAAATGACTCCTGAAGCATGGTTTAGAAGACATGAATCCATGACGGATGCTGATTTTGAAAAAGAACCCACAAGAAATAAACTGGCCGTTTTACAAAACAGGACCAATCATTTGTCTTATCATTTCGGACAATTAATCCTGTTAAAATAGTCCGCACTATCTTCGCCAACGCAAATTCATAAATTATGAAAAGAGTTGCAGTCACCGGACTGGGTGTGCTCAGTCCATTGGGGAATTCCGTGAATGAATTCTGGCAAAATATCGTGGAAGGCAAAAGCGGCGCAGGTCCTATTACAAAATTTGATGCCTCTAAATTCAAGACAAGATTTGGATGCGAAGTGAGAGGGTTTCACCCGGAGGACTTCTTCGAGAAAAAGGAGATCAAAAAATATGATCTTTTTTCCCTTTACGCAATGGTAGCAAGTGACCAGGCATTAAAAGATGCGGGTCTCGATACTTCAACAATGAGTGAGGAGCAACGCTATGACATTGGTGTGATATGGGCCTCAGGTAATGGCGGAATAGGAACCTTTGAAGAGCAATTAAAGGAATTCTATGCAGGAGATGGTACGCCCAGGTTTAATCCATATTTCATTCCAAAAATGATCGTTGATATCGCGGCAGGTGCCATATCAATCCGTCATAAATTATATGGTCCTAACTATTGTACGGTATCTGCCTGTGCATCTTCGAATACTGCGGTTATTAGTGCGTTTGATACGATACGATTGGGAAAGGCCACGATCATGGTTGCCGGAGGATCGGAAGCTGCCATGACACCATCTTCTGTTGGAGGTTTCGGCGCATCACAGGCACTCTCAAAAAGAAATGACATTCCGGAAATGGCATCCAGGCCTTTTGATATTGAAAGAGATGGATTTGTTATTGGCGAAGGTGCGGGCGCTTTGATCCTGGAAGAATGGGATCATGCAATTAATCGAAATGCAACGATCCATGCAGAAATGGTTGGCGGCGGAATGGCTGCTGATGCTTATCATCTCACCGGAACACATCCGGAAGGATTGGGTGCTAAACTTTGTATAACGCGTGCCCTGACAGATGCGGGTATCAGACCCTCCGATATAGACTATATAAATGCGCATGCCACTTCAACAGGAATCGGTGATATCAGTGAAATGAAAGGGGTTGAAAGTATATTCGGAAAACTACCGGTTCTGATTAGTGCTACCAAGTCGATGACTGGACATTTGCTTGGTGCTGCCGGTGCGGTAGAGAGTATCATCAGTATCTTATCCGTTAAACACGATATCATACCGGGTACTATTAATACAAAGATTATTGACGAAAAAATTCCTGCTGATTTGAATATCGTTATTGGAAAGTCTGTGCACAAATCAGTTCAATATAGTTTGAATAATACGTTTGGATTCGGAGGACATACGGCGAGTTCGATATTTAAGAAAGTTACAATCTTGTAATTTGAAATGTAAATATATTGATTCGGACATAGGCAAACGCACATCGTGAAGTTGACTGTCTAAAACCTAACTTTAATTTGTTTTAACCACTTCGAAATCCGAGGCTTTCACTTTTCCCAATTGCTGAAGCTCATCATTATTCCAGCGGTCATCCGGCGCACCACTGATATACATATTGCTTCCAATATCTGCCAGGATAAGTCCATATTTTTTTAAGGCATTCAATATAACCTGATCATTTGCCGGGAAACTGCTCACGTCGAAATTTGATTTCAATCTTATTTTCGTACCAAAAGGAATGGAATATTGTCCACCACTACTATTCACTTTATGCGTAGCCGGCGAAATATATGCGGCCTTAACATTCGATGAAGAAAGTGTAAAGCGAATTGCGTGATGAATTACACCACTTGCGACTTCATCATATTTTACTAATCCCGGAAAAATCGGCAGACCTGCAGCATCTGCAGAAGTCCAGCCATCGGGCCTGAGTACATCCGAAGTAAGATTGAATACGGCACCTGAAGATGCTTCCCAATGATCACCGTTTACGCTGGCATTATATAGTTCGTATAAAATTTCATTGTCTTTATCTACAACGAGTACATGTGAATCACCCTGACCATCTCCTTCAATCGGAGCATTCAGAGGTATGGGATATGGACCGGGATCACTTTCATCTCCGTAGTCCCCATCATATCCGTTTGCCCGAAACACTATTTGAACTTTTTGCTGATTACCGCAAACAACTACATAAGGAATACCAATAGGTGCATTGTCCCACAATCCACTTCCGAAATCTGCTTTTACTCCGGATGAAGCATACGCATTTAAAATCTGAACACTATTCGGATCAACGGTGCAGAGAAGAGATATCCTGATTCCAGGAATTATCTGCTGGAAAAATCGTCATGCCTAATATATCTGATGGACTTGCAGTACAAGGTGAAGTGGGTCCTGCTGTTGAATCTGTTCCTTTCGGTGACTGCTTTTCCGGATCGATGTTCTTCTTCGAACAGGAAATTAAATAGAGTAGAAATACAAGCGTAATTATACGAGACAGTTTTTTCATAGAGCAGGATTTGGACAGTGTATAAAGTCAAAATACGTACCAGAATAACGCTTAAAGCCTAACGCTTAAAGCTTAAGGCTAAAGTTCATTTCAATAGTTTGCCGTTACTATTTGCTTTGGTAATCTATTTTTGCGATCTAACTCTCAGGTAGCATGATTTTACCGAAAAGTATACAAAGGAATATCTGGCGCAGTATTTTTTCACTGATTCTCCCTTTTAAAAAGCAGTTTTTATGGGTCGTAGTACTCAGTCTTCTGGGTACAACTACCAGTTTGATTGAACCTTTAATTTACCGGGAAGCTATTAATGACGTAGCTGGCGTTTTTGTAAGCCAGGCACGGGATTCAGCCAGAAAGGAATCCGGACTGGTTAAAGAAACAGGACATAAAAAAAAGGAGCCACATCATAAAGGAAAGGTAGCTCCCCGCACACCTAATCAGGCTCTTGACACGTTACTCTGGGCTGTTATATGGCTTTTCATCATCAACGTTTTCTCTACTCTTCTCTGGAGAATTGGAGAAAATAAGAATGTAAAATTTTCCTGTGGAATTGAACAGCGTTTTATACTGAGCACATTCGGTCATGTATTAAATCTGCCGCTTGGTTTTTTTGTTCGCAGGCCTGCGGCAGCAATCGCCAAGAGAATTGACCAATCTGAAGAAGTATCTGCAGTAGTGAATGGATTTTCACAACAAATTCTTCCGGAACTGATCGGTCTGGTTGGCATACTGGCCATCATGTTCTGGGAAAATTCAACATTGACGGCTATTTCACTTCTGATTATTCCACTATATCTGCTCATCGCCTGGACCTCAGCAAAAAAACTGGAATTTGGTCTTACAGAATACTATCAAAAGTGGGAAGGCGTATCAACGCGAATACAGGATGCCCTATCCGGAATTAAAACGGTAAAACTATCGGGGGCGGAAAACAGAGAGTTGAAAAATCTGGAAGACGCTTCTTCAGAAGCTTATGCAGACTATATACATCGATCGCGACTGGCGAATAAATATGAATTCTGGGAAACTGCTCTCACACATTTATCGACTGCTTTGGTATTGGGTTATGGCGGCTATCTAACTTTGGAAAATAAGTTAACTCCGGGCGATGTGGTCATGTTTGTGACCTACCTCGACCGCTTATATAGTCCAATTGATAATTTGGCTACGTTGTGGATATCTCTGCAACAAAATCTTGTTTCAATTGGCCGTGCTTTTAAATTAATTGATCAACCCGAGGAACCAAGAAGTGGAAAAGAGCTGACTTTAAAAAATGGAAAAATCGAATTCACGGAAATACAATTTTCGTATACAAAAGACAGAAAAATTCTGGATGAAGTTTCATTTGTGATTGAACCTGGTAAAATGACTGCATTAGTCGGTCCCTCCGGAGCCGGCAAAACAACAATAATAGATCTCTTGTTAAAACTATATAGTCCGGACATGGGAAATATTTTTATCGATGGTCAGAACATTGCAATGCTGGATCCCTCATCCGTAAGAAAGCAAATTGGCATTGTCTCTGCCGACGGAGCGCTGTTTAACGGAACGATGCGTGAAAACATTTCATATAAAAAACCCGATGCAACTGCCGGGGAAATTGAGGAGGCAGTAATTGCAGCGGGACTTGAACATACCGTTAGACGACTGCCTTTGGAATTAGATACAATCGTTGGAGAAAATGGCATTGGATTGTCTGTTGGAGAAAGACAGAGGATTCAGATCGCCAGAATCCTTCTTGCAAAGCCCAGGATATTAATCCTGGACGAAGCCACTGCGAATCTGGACTATGCAACAGAAGGAGAAATTAAAATAAGCATTGAAAAAATCAGAAAACACAATACCGTTATTATCATTGCCCATCGATTCTCAATGGTGAGAGATGCCGATTATGTTGTTGTTCTCGATGAAGGGAAAGTTATTGAGAGCGGGTCACCATTGTCGTTGATTGCATCCGGCGGATGGTTCAGTGAATTTTCAAAAAATACAAAAGAGGAAGTTGAAGTCTCGGAAGATACAGATGAAAGCGAAACAGATGTCGATGAAGAGGAATAATATTGTTAACTTGTAAGCAACAGGATAAAGTGCGCTGGTTCAAACCATATCAAATTGTCTTTTTGATCTGTCTTTCGATAAATGTAAAAGCACAGCACGTAATTTATTCTCCATTTTTCTATTCAAAATCTCTGATTCGATTTCAAATAATCGGAAAATCCGGAGAATACTATTGGGCAGAAAAATTACAAAAACCAAGGTACTCAGGCAGAAAGGGTGCGACAGATATTCCTCCATTATTAAGTATCGATTTATTCAATGCCAAACTAGATCTGTTAAATGAAACTCAAGCGACCAATGTGCCGGGAGTTCAAAAACAGTGGCTGCTGGCAGGGAATAAAGGTCTTGATCAGCTTTTTATTACAAATTCGTTTGGAAACACAAAAATTATATGCAGACGCTATTTTACGGATGAAAATATCACCAGTAAAACCCGATTGATAGACAGTTTGCCCTTTTCAGCCAGAGCATCCAGTTATATCTTAGTCAGATCTGAGGATCATTCAAAAAACCTGTTAGTTATTTTTGATAATTCGGATGAAGAATTCACTAAGCTTCATGCTTTATTATTCGATTCGGACTGGAATCTTATATACAAGAGAGAAATTTCGCACAAGCAATTTTCAATTCCCTGCATTCAGGACGATGAATTAGGATTTCCTTCTGAGAGTTTCGATAATCTGCCAATCAAATTAGCGAACAATGGTGAATGGTTAATGGTATCGCCGTCTTTTATAAGCCGGAATTTTTCACTCTTTCATGTTTGTGAAGATGGAAGTGAATATTATTTCAGGGAAATTCCTGTTTCAATATTTTACAGGATGGAAGACATAGCCATGTCTATTGATAATGATTTAAGTGAAGCGAGTGTCGGACTCTTATCTTCCTACGCAAGAACAACATTTAAAAATGTAGAAGTTTACAGGTATTCGATGAAAGAAGGAATAGTTTATTTTGATTCCGCCTATCATTTCAATTCGCAAGACAGAGATATTCAAAATAAAAACCTTACCCACGAAAGTTTTATTGCCCTGAAGGGTGGCGGCTTTATGTATCTGAAAGAATATGGTTCTCCTTTCCAATTTCAAAAACCGGAAATTCCATTTATGACAAACTGGGAAACCGCTTATTTGATGGCTAGTTATTCCGGACCAGTCAAAGATGTCAACGAAAATAAACAAACATATATATTAAATAATGGACTAAGTCCTATGCCCGTCATCCGCAATAAAGGTGATTTAAATCTTTTTTATTTCCCCGGCATTTCCTCAGACAGCACCTGGACCGGAATCCTGAATATGGAGCAACACACAGAATCAAATAATCCTGATCTATCCTACCTGCTTATTCCGGAAAAAAACAACTTATATATTGTTTATAACAGTATGGACGGATATGATGATCCGCTGGCGACAACAACAACGCTTAATATGAAGGGCCAGTCAACCGGAGATGCTCTTGTTTTCTGGAAAATGAATAAAATGTTGAACTTCCAGCAATCTCATCGTTTCTCACCAGACGAAGTCTCTGTTCCTTATTCCGGTAATCAGCAGGGGTTCGCGGTTATCCGTCTCCGATAATATATAGGATATTTAATATACACATCGCTTCATACAAAAGTCCTTCCGCAAGAAAGATTATTTCAATTTAATTTGTCTCTTCTTTGTTTTACTTCCCGCCAGGTAGTCAAAATAATTCCCTGGTCAGCAATTGCTTTTTTGAATGCGGGATTCATCATAGCAAGCATATCTCCCCTGCGTGTAGGACCGCTGTCACTGATAAATTTAAATTCGGGACCCGTATTGGTACAATGCATAATCATCATGGTAAGTCCGGGTTTTAGTGTTTTTAATGCTTCAATATATTTCCCGGTTTTATATTCATCCAATTTCTTGTCATCAGACACTATATCTG
Organism: uncultured Bacteroidota bacterium; assembly: GCA_963757315.1. Lineage (GTDB taxonomy): Bacteria > Bacteroidota > Bacteroidia > Chitinophagales > Chitinophagaceae > Puia. Next base: position 888,320 of record CAVWRD010000011.1, read on the forward strand.
CAGGTATAACCCAGTCATAACTAAAATTGTGAAGATCATCTAAAACTGGCAGTCCGGACGTCCACAACATTTTTCCCAACATTCTCATTTCATTTATTGTGGCATCCGGAAATTTCATCTGTTCCTGGATTAAAACATCAGCGCCTCCGGGAAGCATCACAGGAATATGATTTTTAATTCCAAGATTGATATACTTCATAAGAAATTCGGGAGACCCGAATACTGTTCCCATATGCGTATCCAGGTGTGTAGGCTCAAAACCCATGGTTCTGGCTCTGTCAATCTGGGCCTCCATTTCCATCTCTATTTCATTTGCACTTGCATGGGTAACTACTTCGTAAACACTTGGCCATAAATCTCCCTGTTTATCTACCAGCCCTGGGACGGCTTTTTTCCCCGCGACCGGCCCCCATCTGTAAGACTTCCACTCTGATGTTAGCGTAAGGTGTAAACCGGCGTCAATTTCAGGATGGGACTTTAAAAAATCCACGAATCCTGGTACCCAGGAACAGGGCATCATCACACTAACTGAAGTTGAAGCACCCTTTGTTAAAGCATTTTCAGCTCCAATATTAGAGTCAAAACTCATCCCCGCGTCATCCACATGGAGTATGAGGACGCGGGATCCTTTTGGAAATCCTAACCGGTCCGCATAGGTTGTGTCGCCGGACTGGGCCTGCATATAAGCAGGCAATAATATGATTATCAGTATTTTAAGGATATATTTCTTCATAATTAATCATTTACAATAAAGGTAACGAAGAGAAATCTAATACAAACAGGCCCTGTTAAAATCAGTTAAATTGACATTCATCAAGCTTATTTAACCGCTTATACATATTATTATGCCATTCATACTACTATGTGTTGCATAGTACTATAAAGTACTCTATATTTGTATCGTCAATCAAACAAATACAAACCAATAAAAAACAAGAAAATGAAAAAGAAAATCCTGCTTTTAAGCTTAGCATTCATGAGTCTTACAATTTTTAGTTTTGCAGATGCCACTCCATCCAACGTCAGTAAATCTGTAGTCACATCATTTAACAGACAATTTTCAACCGCCAGCAATGTTCAATGGGAAATTACCGATAACTATATCAAGGCAAGGTTTAACGTAAATGATGTTGTATTATCTGCTTATTTTAACAGAACCGGAGAATTGATAGCGACTACACGTTTTATAAGTCCCAATCAGCTGCCAATTGAATTGCAAACTTCATTGCAAAAAATTGTAAAGAAAAATTGGGTAAGCGATCTTTTTGAAATTCAGACTGAAGCTGGTACTTCTTATTATATAACTACTGAAAACGCGGATCAGATTGTTGTATTGAAATCAGAAGGAACAAATGGCTGGCAGTTATTTCAGAAAGAAAAGAAAGAAAATAATGACTAAAATGAAAGCAAACATTGAAAAATAAAAAGGAAAGATCTAATGAAGATCTTTCCTTTTTGTTTTAAGAAGAATTCTACATCGCTCCCAATTGCTTAAGATATTTCTCCGAATTGGCTTTGGTTGGACCCGGAGGGTTCATACTCAACGATTTCTTAAAATTTACAATGGCATTTTTTTTATCCCCCGAAAGGGCATAAGCTTCGCCCAGACTATCCCAGGCATTTGCACTTTGGGGAAACTTTTCTGTTGCTAATTTCAAAGCGTCTATAGCTTGCGGAAATTTGTTTTGGGCTAATAACTGATAACCATAAATATTCAAATCATTTTCAGTTGCCAGAGGTAATGCTGTCTTCATTAAGTTATCAGATGACAGACTATCCCCTCCTTTCTTGAGAAGAAGCGCTTTGATTCTTAAATTATTATAAGTGGGACCGTTAGCGATTGACCGGTTAACCCACTTCATAGCCTGCGCTGTATCTATATTATTTTGCAAAGCGTAAGCTGCAGCAGCATTCAGATTACCAGGAGTAAATCCAGTTTCACCTTTTAATAATTCTATGGCGTTATCCATAACAATTTCATCCACGTTAAACTCAATTTTTACCGGAAATTGTTTTTTCTCCCAGTTCAAATCAAGTTCGGCCATGTTTTTACTCACGCTGTCAAAGGAATAGTCCAGCCTTTCTGTAAAATAGGATGTATTACGTATTGAAATCTTTGCACGCATCTGATCCTGTTTTGCGATCATAAAAAAAACTCCCCCATGATTTAGAATCTTTTGAAAGAATAACTTCTCCGGAATTATCTTCATTGATCACAAAAAATAATCCATAGTCGCCTGCGGGGACAGTAGTCCCTTCGATTTTTGCATCATGAGATAAGTGAAGTACTGTGTTTTCGTTAGCTCCGGCCCTCCATGGTGCACTATTTCCGGCACCAAAGGGTTGAACATTCCAGCCATAAGGAACTAATTTTCCCCACACTTCTCTTCCTTTAACCGACGGCCTAGAATAGTTTACATTAATTTTTGAAATACCGACTGTCTGGGAAACGCTGGCTCCCGGGCTGGGTTCTCTCGGCAACCATGTTTGCGCATGACTTAAAAAGCTACAAAGGATTATACATGAAAAAGTTCCAAGACTTAACGACATTGACTTTAACATACATAGCATTTTTTGGTGATGGTATGCTATTAAGTTAAGTTTTTGATAAGCCTGTATAATTGCTTACTTGCTTAACGGCTCAAGGCCGTTTTAAAAGGTCTCAGAATATGGGTTAACCCTTTTTATTTAAAGGTCAAAAATATAAAGGCTGCGAGTAGTCCGCCAAGTATGGGTCCTACGATTGGAATCCAGGAGTAACCCCAATCGCTGGTACTTTTATTTTTTATCGGAAGAATAGCGTGCATAATTCTTGGGCCAAGATCTCTGGCAGGATTAATTGCATAACCTGTAGTTCCGCCAAGTGAAAGACCTATCGCCCAAATCAGAAATGCAACGGGCAGCGCTCCGATGGATCCCAGGCCTATTTTTGCTTTGCTGTCCGTGATCTCAGCTCCGGTGATATAAAAAACAGTGAACACCAAAACAAAAGTGCCTATCAGTTCACTGATAATATTAGATAAATTGTTTCTGATAGCGGGTGAAGTTGAAAATGCTCCCAGTTGAGATCCGGCATTGGAAGTCCTGTTGAAATGTTCACGATAAACAAGCCACACTAAAAAAGCGCCAGTCATCGCACCCAGCATTTGTGCTGCTATATAGGATGGAACAGAAGCCCAGTCCATTTTTCCGGCAACAGCCATGGCGATTGTAACTGCAGGATTTAATTGTGCTCCGCTATAAGGACTGGCTATCACAATTCCTGCATATACAGCCATCGCCCATCCCGTTGTTATTACAATCCAACCGCTGTTGTGACCTTTCGTATCTGTCAACAATACATTGGCCACTACGCCATTTCCCAATAGAATTAAAGTTCCTGTACCGATAAATTCTGCAACAAATGGAGTCATATTATTTATTTTATTTTTTGAGTCCAGGCCTGAGCTGCATAAACCGCCTGCTTCCATGATTCAATACCGGCCTGCATCTTACCGCGTTCAACAACCGGCACGAATTCCCGCTCCGCTTTCCACCATTGCGAAATCTCAGAACTGTCTTTCCAAAAACCAACAGCGAGCCCTGCCAGATAAGCTGCGCCCAATGCGGTAGTTTCTGTTATTTCCGGACGAATAACTTTACAATTCAAAAGATTGGCCTGGAATTGCATAAGTAAATTATTTGCAGTAGCACCACCATCAACTCTCAATTCTTTGATTGAAATTCCGGAGTCTGCTTCCATTGACTTTAATACATCCATCGTTTGATATGCAATGGCCTCAACTGCAGCCCGGGCTATATGTGCTGATTTCGTTCCCCTTGTAATACCTACAATAGTGCCCTTGGCATCCTGATTCCAATATGGTGCACCAAGTCCTGCAAATGCAGGTACGAAATAAACACCATTTGTATCTTCCACCTGCATTGCCAGTTCTTCTATTTCGGAAGAGCTCTTTATGATTCCCAATCCATCACGTAACCACTGTACCACAGCGCCCGCAATAAAAATACTGCCTTCAAATGCATATTGAATGCGACCATTAATTTTCCAGGCAACCGTTGTTAACAGGTTATTTTTTGATTCTGTAAATTCATCACCAATATTCATAAGCATAAAACACCCTGTTCCATAGGTGTTCTTCACCATCCCTTTTTCAAGGCACATTTGTCCGAATAAAGCTGCATGCTGATCACCCGCAATTCCGGTAATCGGGATTTTTTCTGAAAATATTTTTGCATCTGTTTCTCCATAAAATTCACTCGATTCTTTTACTTCAGGAAGCATACTTTCGGGTATACCCATTATCCCCAATAATTCTTTGTCCCATTTCTGGTCACGAATATTGTATAACATTGTCCGTGATGCATTCGTAATATCGGTAACATGTACAGCACCGTTGGTTAATTTCCATACGAGCCATGAATCTACCGTACCAAATGCTAATTTACCCTCGGATGCTTTTCCCCTTGCTTCAGGAACATTATCCAATATCCATCTGATTTTAGATCCAGAGAAATAAGCATCGATAACCAATCCGGTTTTCGAACGAATTTTATCTGATAAACCAGACTGTTTCAGTTGTTCACAAAAACCGGCCGTTCTTCTGTCCTGCCATACTATTGCATTGTAAACCGGTTTGCCGGTTTCTCTGTCCCAAACTATCGTTGTCTCGCGCTGATTGGTAATGCCAATGGCAGCAATTTCAGTGATCCCTACGCCTATTTTTAATCTTGCTTCAGCAGCGACGCCTGCCTGCGATGACCATATTTCGAGTGGATCATGTTCTACCCATCCCGGCTGGGGAAATATCTGGGTAAATTCTTTTTGAGCTATGGATTTGATCTGACCTTTGTGATCAAAAAGTATCGCGCGTGAACTGGTGGTGCCCTGGTCAAGAGCAAGAATATATTTCTTCATATAGCAATTTCATTTTCGAAACCGATAAGCGTTTATCGTAAAAAAAAGCTTTAGGCTTTAAGCTTTAGGCGTTGCAAAGAATTATATTTAAAGCCTCAGCTTAAAATATAATTCTTTGCAACCGAAAGGAAAGATAAGATTTGTTCTTTTTCCCAATCTTCGTTCCTGTTTAATTCTTTTGCCATTAGTCTTGCCACTTTGGGAGCCATAGCTATTGCGGCGCGGGCATCCAGGAATAATGCCCTGGTCCTTCGTGCAAGTACGTCTTCAATTGTTCTTGCCATTTCAAACCGGGTGGCCCAAATTACTTCGGCGCCAATATAAGATAGTCTGGAATCCAGCGCTTCTTTCCAGTCAGCGTTTTCTTTTACGAGTGCTTTTACTTCCAAGGCATCGCTGCCATAGACAAAAAATGAATCAGTCCATTCAACTGAATCCTTAGACCCATGCAGAGAAAGGGTCTGGGTAATTGATTTTTTATAAGGCAAATTTGCCGTTTTGATCGCCGCATCGACGGTATCTTCCGCCATCTTGCGATAGGTTGTCCATTTCCCGCCTGTAATGGTTATAAGTCCGGATGGCGAAACAATCAGCTTATGTGATCTGGAGATTTCCTTGGTTTTTTTCTGATCAGCTTGCGGCGCTGCAAGCGGACGAAGACCTGCAAAAACACTCAACACGTCATTTCGGCTAGGCATCTTTGTTAGATAGTCAGCTGCTGTATCCAGAATAAACCGGATTTCTTCTTCCAGGGCAACTGGTTCCAACTGGTGTGCATCAAGAGGAGTGTCAGTAGTGCCTATGAGCGTTCGATCGTGCCATGGTATGGCAAACAAAACTCTTCCATCTTTTGTTTTCGGTATCATCAGGGCATCATGCGGACCAAGAAAAGATTTGTCAAAAACAAGGTGTATACCCTGGCTTGGCTGAACGAGTTTTCTGGCTTCGGGCTCATCCATATTGAGAAGTTCATCAACAAATACACCTGTCGCATTAACTACCGCTTTTGCCTTTAGGTTATATTCAAAACCAGTCTCAACATCTTTTGTAAATACCCCCGTTATTTTATTTCCTTCTTTCTTCAAGCCACACACTTTAAAATAATTGAGTAGTGTTGCTTGCTGATCAATTCCTGTTAGTGCCAGGGCTACCGCCAGTCTCGCATCGTCAAATTGTCCATCGTGGTAAAGCACTCCGGACTTCAATCCATCTTGTTTGATATTCGGTATCCTGCGGGCGAGTTCATTACGAGAAATCAATCTCGACTTTCCAAAACTGCGTTTGCCTGCCAGCAGATCATAAACAGATAAACCAATTGAATAAAAAATACCGCTCCACCAGGAATAATTGGGTATTATAAAGTTTTCATTCCTTACCAGATGAGGAGCATTTTTCAAAAGTATTCCGCGTTCCCTCAATGCTTCTACCACAAGACCAATATTTCCCTGAGCAAGATAACGAACACCACCATGCACCAGTTTGGTACTTCTGCTGGAAGTGCCTTTTGCAAAATCAGACTGTTCCAGCAATAATGTTTTGAATCCGCGGGAAGCTGCATCCACTGCTATACCTAAGCCGGTGGCGCCACCCCCTACTATAATAAAATCCCAGACTTTTGTTTCATCTGCAATCTGTTCTATCAGGGTGGCTCTTTTAATCTGCATTTGGTTTTCAGTTAAAATCCTGCGTCCTGTTCATCTTTCCACCAGATCCGCGGGGATATGGAAAATTGAAAGCCCATCCAATATGGGATCTGATTTTGCATCCAAAATATGTACGCGGATCTGATCACAATTCCTGGATGCAAATGAAATTAAACGTTCATGTCCGATAGTCGTATTGTTAATTGTGTATGTCAGAGAATCGTTGTTATAAAGTTCTATTCTGAAAGATTTTATCCGCTGACCCCATTGAAGTGCTTCTTTCAGGAGTATGCAATTCACCGTGACTTCCTTTTTAAAACGAATTTCTAAATATTCAGCTTTGTAATTGTTTCCAAACTTAACAACTTCATTTGTCCCGGAATTAAACCCGGAGAGAATTTTTTTATTTAATAAAATAGTAACTCCATTTTCATTGAGCAATGAATTTTCAAAACTCTGTGATCGAAGTTTCGCAAATCCAATCAGTGCCGCAGAATCAAAAGAGGATATAAGTCCCCTGGTATCAGGAGGAACATTTAATATTAAATTAGCACCCCGTCCAATTGATTTTAAATAAATATTAAATAAAGTCTCCGGAGATTTTACCAGGCTGTCTTCTTTTTTATGATAAAACCAGCCGGGGCGTATACTCACGTCACACTCAGCCGGAATCCAGTTCAGACCATTTATATTGCCCTGGTTAAGAGTATCATTTGGAGGTGCACCAACACCCCTGCTAAATCCTGCAGTATCCAGCAGATTCCAGTTTGTAGTTCCAACAATTCCGTTTTCATTTCCCACCCAGCGTATATCGGGACCGATATCACTAAATATCATTGTATTTGGAGCAACCTGACGCATGGTGTTTTCAAAACGATGCCAGTCGTACACTTGTTTTTTTCCATTGGGACCTTCGCCGTTCGCGCCATCCCACCAGAATTCGAAGAATGGTCCATAGTTAGCGACTACCTCTTTCATCATATTTATAAAAACTTCATTGTAGGCATTTGTCCCATAAGCAGGATGATTTCTGTCCCAGGGAGAAAGATATACACCAAAGGATAATCCATATTCCCTACAGGCAATGGATAATTCTTTCAACACATCTCCCCTGCCATCTTTCCATTTACTTTGTGCTACGGTATGATTTGAATAAGCGCTTGGCCATAGGCAAAATCCGTCGTGATGTTTGGCGGTGATAATTATTCCCGTTGCACCGGCCGCTTTCGCAATCCTGCACCACTGCCGGCAATCCATTTCCTTCGGATTGAATATCTCTTCCTTTTCAGATCCTTTTCCCCATTCCAGATCGGTGAACGTATTCGGTCCGAAATGCATGAATAAATAAAAAGGTGCATTTTGCCAGGATAGTTGTTTGGCATTAGGTATGGGGCCCACAGATTGTTGGGATCTCCCAATCGCACAAACCAACATGAAAAAAACAATCAGAAAATTTTTCATAGATTATATATAAAGCATTCGTTTGATGAAACTATGAAATCAATTCAGATATTCATGATAAGGTGCTGCACTATTCTTTTCTTAACCTAATTTTACGCTATCAAAAAAGTATATGTCATTTTTCAGCAATAAGGTTGTAGTAGTTACGGGCGGAAGTGAAGGGATCGGGAGGGCATTGATCGGGCTACTCATTGAAACAGGAGCCAAAGTAGCTACTTGTGGCAGGCAGTATGATAAACTTTATGCACTGCAGCTTGAATATTCTCAATTTATGTTACATACCATGGTATGTGATGTAAGCAACGAAGAGGAATGCAAGCGGTTCATTAAATCTACTGTGGAAACCTTTGGCACAATTGATATACTTATTAATAACGCAGGTATTAGTATGCGCTCACTCTTCGACGTCACCGAAACAAACGTCATCAGGCAGCTGATGGATGTAAATTTTATGGGCGCAGTATATTGCACTAAAGAAGCTTTGCCGTTTATTATAGAAAGAAAAGGAGCGATAGTAGGAATTTCTTCAGCTGCAGGATATCGGGGACTGCCGGGACGAAGTGGATATTCTGCGTCAAAGTTTGCTTTACAGGGCTGGTTGGAGTCTCTCAGAACCGAGCTCATGTATACTGGCGTTCATGTGATGTGGGTTTCCCCCGGTTTTACTACTTCGAACATTCGTAATGCTGCCCTTAACAGCAAGGGAGTCAGTCAGGGCGAAAGTGTTCTTGATGAATCCAAACTCATGAGCGCTGAAACCTGTGCAAAATATATTCTGTCCGCCATTGAAAAAAGGAAAAGGGTGCTGGTTCTTACCTTTGCCGGCAAGCTGACGGTTTTCTTAAATAAATTTTTCCCGTCTCTGGCTGATAAGCTGGTTTACAGACACTATTTCAAAAATGGGGAACTGGTTAAATAAGGCCGTATAATTAAAAACGAACCGATAAAGATGGCGCTTATTACCCTTACTTCAGACTTCGGCCTCCAGGATTACGTTGCCGGAGCGATCAAGGGACAACTTTTACAAATCGACCCGTTTTTTCGCATTCACGATATTTCCAACGAAATCGCACCATTCAATTATCCACAGGCAGCCTATATATGCCGAAATACGATCTGGCAATTTCCGGAACATACTTTTCATATTGTGCTGGTAAACCTGTTTGAACAGAAACCTGAGTTTATCCTGCTGGCGTTTGCAAACGGCCAGTATATTTTCTGCGCCGATAATGGTCTTTTGAATATGATACTTCCTGTTAAACCGGATTTTATTATCGGACTTCCACTGGATAAAAATGAAATTAAGAATACTCTTTATTGCGTCCGGATGATAGGTCTGGCAATAAAAGCAATAGAATCGGGCGAATTCCCGGAGAAACTGGGCAATCCGGATGTAAACTTTATTCAGAAGAACGAACTCAGACCATTACTAGGTGACAATTATATTGAAGGACAGATACTATTCATCGATAAATTCGAAAATGTAGTAGTAAATATTACACGGGATGAATTTGAGGCTCAGCGCAGGGGACGGAGTTTCCGCATTGTTTTCAAAAGAAATGAAATCATTGAAAGAATAAGCGAATCCTATGCTGACGTGCCCCAGGGAGAAAAACTCGCCATTTTTAACTCTGCAAATTATCTGGAGTTAGCTATTAATAAGGGCAATGCCGCAGGACTTTTTGGTCTGCAGGACTTTACCGATCAGACTTTACAGCATCATCTCTTTTACCAGACTGTGAAGGTATACTTTGAGTGAAGTATGGGAGTATGGGAGTATGGGAGTATGGGAATGTGATTTTTTTATACACTTGTAAAATAAGGTTGTTAAGCTATTGCAAAACATATTCAATTCCCATACTCCCATACTCCCATACTCCCATACTTCTTGGTTAAGAGTCCGCCAGTCTCTATATATTTGTCACTCCTAAAAATCAATGGACTATGAATTATAAGAAGGTGAATAACATATCAGGCTGGGTGGTTTGTCTTTTTGCCTGTATGGTATACATTTTAACGATGGAAGCGACCGGCAGTTTCTGGGATTGCGGTGAATTCGTTTCCAGCGCCTATAAATTACAGATTCCCCATCCGCCCGGAGCACCACTCTTTGTGATGATGGGCCGTTTTTTTATCATTCTCTTTGGCGATAACCCTAATACCGCCGCAAGAGCCGTAAACTTTATGAGTGCAATCCTGAGCGGTTTCACCATTCTTTTCCTCTTCTGGTCCATCACCCATTTTGCGCGAAAAATAATTCAGCCCAAAGGTCTTGCCCTCAGTTCCCAGCAGATTTTTACAATCATGGCAGCCGGTACCGTGGGCGCACTGGCTTATACTTTCTGCGACTCATTTTGGTATAGTGCTGTGGAAGGGGAAGTATATGGATCTTCTTCTTTTTTCACAGCCCTGGTATTCTGGGCAATTCTGAAATGGGAAGATGTGGCCGAGGATCCTGTCGCGGACAGGTGGCTCATATTTATATTCTATATGATGGGACTTTCCATTGGAGTCCACCTTCTCAATCTGCTTACGATTCCCGCGATCGTGATGGTTTATTATTACAAACGCTATAATACAACAGCCTGGGGTTCGGTGTTTGCTTTTATAATAGGATGTGTTATTACCGGCCTGGTTCAGAAATTTGTTATTCAGTATACTATTAAAGGTGCGGCCTGGTTTGACATATTTTTTGTGAATGATCTTAGTCTTCCTTTTTTCTGGGGATTTGCTTTTTTCTTCATTTTACTTGCTGCGATACTGGTCTTTGCTCTCAGGTATGCCATTCGAAAAAAATACTATCTTCTTAAAATAGGTATTTGGTCCATCTCTTTCATGTTGTTAGGTTATTCCACCTACTTCACTACCATGATCCGCTCCAATGCAGACCCCGCTGTTGATATGTTCAATGTGGACAATCCGGTATCACTCGTAGGTTATCTGAGCAGGGACCAATATGGAGACTGGCCAATTGTATATGGCCCGGATTATCCCGATCGTCCGGGACGCACAGAAGGCAGCGATCAGTATACCAAAGGAACAGACAAATATATTATGACAGGAAAGTCAGTTGCACAGGACTGGAATAATACACCTTCTTCTCATTTTTTCCCCAGGATGTGGGACAATGGTAATGATCGCGGACAGACAGACGTATATAAAAACTACGGCAATGTGGCTGAAGGCGATCCTCCAACGATGGGAAATAATATCCGGTATTTCGTTACTTATCAGACTTACTGGATGTATCTGAGATATTTCTTCTGGAATTTTTCCGGCAAGCAAAATGATCTCCAGGGCTTTGGAAATATCCGGGATGGAAACGCTATTACAGGTATTTCATTTATTGACAATTATTTTTATGGGGACCAGAACAAACTGCCAGACAGCATTCATACCAAAAACAAATCTTATAACCGTATGTATGCATTGCCTTTCATTCTTGGAATGATCGGTTTGTTCTTTCAATACTACAGGAACAGAAAAGACTTCTTAATTAACATGCTTCTTTTCTTTTTCACTGGTATGGCCATCGTGATCTATCTCAACCAGGCAGGTCAGCAGCCCAGAGAACGTGACTATGCGTATGTTGGTTCCTTTTATGCTTTTGCAATCTGGATCGGCCTTGGAGTAATCTGGGTGAAAGAGATGTTTGAGAAATTTATGAAGGCGCCCGTAGCAAATTATGTTTCAGCAGGATTATGTCTCCTTGCAGTTCCCGTAATTATGGGAAATCAGGAATGGGACGATCACGACAGAAGTAAAAAAACGCTGGCAAGGGATCTTGCAAAGGATTATCTGGAAAGTTGTCCGCCAAATGCCATGCTTTTTTCTTTCGGAGATAATGACACCTACCCTTTATGGTATGCACAGGAAGTAGAGGGTATTCGACCGGATGTACGGGTAGTGGTAAACAGTTTACTTGGAACGGACTGGTATATGAACGAATTGCGCTATAAAGTAAACCAGAGCGCACCATTTGATGTCATCTTTACTAAGGAACAGATACAGGGAAATAAAAGGGATGTCGCCTATATAACTCCTTTACCCGGATTTGACCAGAAAAAATATTACGATCTATACGACATTCTAAAAAATGTAGTAGGAAGCGACGATCCAAAATATACCCAACAGCAGGATGATGATGTTTTCAACCTGATGCCCGTGAAAAAATTTACGGTGCCCGTAGATTCCGCCGCAGTAATTGCGGCAGGTCTGGTACATCCGGGAGATAGTTTACTGAGCGAATTAAAAATAGATATCAATCGTTCTTATTTACTCAAAAATGATCTGGCTATTTATGCTGTCATCGCAGCTAATCATTGGAAACGCCCTATCTGTTTTACATCCACACAGGAGCTGAAAGATCTGGGTCTGGATAAATATGTCAGGCTAAGAGGACTTTCTTACCAGCTGGTTCCATTTGACAAAGGGCAGGTTGACAATGATGCGGCATATAATACCATCATGAATAAATTTGCTTACGGTGATGCAATTAAACCGGGAGTATATTACGACGAGGAAAACCGTCGCCATCTGAATAGTATCCGGATGGCTCACTCGCAGGTTGCTTTCAGTCTGGTGGATGCCGGTAGAAAAGATTCAGCCCGGAATGTGCTGGAACATTTTGACAAAAATGTGTATGAACCTAATTTCCCCTACGGCATGACGTCTAACAGAGGAAACCAGCAGGATGCGATTTCTACAGATTTCCTCCAGGCATGTTATGTTTCGGGTGACCTGGAACTTGCGAAAAAAGTAGAAGCCTCACTGAAAAAGGATCTTCAGCAACAGATGCGTTATTACAAATCCCTTGGAGATGAGAACAGCGATGACCAGCTGGCTACTAACGCATATATGATTTTACAGGGTAAGGCAGGTAATTTATCAGACAGACAACAGCAATTCGTGCAGGATATATTTACCACTTACAGAATGCTTATGCAGATTGATCAAATGGATAAACAATTTAATTCCAAACCGCCGGAGACAAATAAATTGAAATAGTAAATTTCCGCAATGTATACGAGCCCCTTTCTTAACGAACAGGGGCTTCGTTTTTTAGGAAATTCGATCTTTTTTAATTGTCAATTGTTAATTGTTAGTGGTAATCGTCTTACTACATAACAAGAATAAATTAAAAAACAGCTTTAGGCTTTAGGCGTTGAGCTTTAAGCCTAAAAAGTACTAACTTGAAATTATGATCGGTTTTCAGTTTGGAAAATATGACCCTAAAAAGGACGGCAAGTCTAAATTTGACCAGCTGCTGGATGTTTTCATGCAACTACTCACCTATACGAGCGGTGATGTCGGAGAGGCTCTTCAATGGATGAATCAACTGGATAAAGAATATAAACTCACCGAAGGCGAATATGGGATGGGTGATTTTATTGAGGAGCTGAAAGACAAAGGATATATAGATGAAAATAAACAGACTGGTTCCATTACCATTAGTCCCAAAACTGAACAGGGAATTCGAAAAAGATCGCTGGAAGAAATTTTCGGGAAATTAAAGAAAACAAAGGCAGGTGATCACAATAGTTTCAAACCCGGGGGCGGCGACGAGATAAATCCTGAAACCAGACCCTTTCAATTCGGAGATCAGCTGGAACATATAGATTTTACAGAATCCATCCGGAATGCGCAGATCAATCATGGCATTGATTCATTTAATATGCAGGAGGATGATCTTAAAATCAGGGAAACTGACTACAAGACTCAGACTTCTACTGTTCTGATGATTGATATTTCCCATTCCATGATACTCTACGGCGAGGATAGAATTACTCCCGCCAAAAAGGTAGCTATGGCACTAAGCGAGCTCATCACCACAAAGTATCCGAAAGATACGCTTGACATTGTCGTATTTGGAAATGATGCGTGGACCGTTGAAATCAAGGATCTTCCCTATCTTCAGGTTGGACCCTATCATACGAACACCGTTGCCGGATTAGAACTGGCATTGGATATCTTAAGAAGGAGAAGAAATCCAAATAAGCAGATATTTATGATTACAGATGGAAAACCAACCTGTCTGAAATCGGGAAAGAGATATTATAAAAACAGCTTCGGTCTTGACCGGAAAATTACAGCCCGCTGTCTTAACCTTGCCGCTCAATGTAAAAAACTTAAGATTCCCATTACTACATTTATGATTGCCAGCGACCCTTATTTGCAACGATTCGTGAATGAGTTCACAGAAACAAATAATGGGAAAGCTTTTTTTGCATCACTCGATCATCTCGGTGCTTTTATCTTCCGGGATTTCGAAAACGGGAAAAGGAAAACGGTTTATTAAAAAACGATTGAATCTATTTGCTGATCGGGTATCGGGGATCGTTTATCGTGAATCGATTTACGATAAGCGATACACGATAGACGATTAATTCAACAAAACAGCGATATAAAGAATTAAAATGAATATTGAGAAAATCAAAACACTGGGTGACCTGAAGAAGTCTGGTTATAAGCATCGTTCTGTTAAAGAAGAGGTAAGGGAAAACCTTTTGAAAAAGCTGCATAAAAAAGAAAACAGCTTTCCGGGAATCGTGGGTTATGAAGACAGCGTTATTCCTGACACAGAAAGAGCTCTGCTCTCGCGACATAATATCCTTTTTCTGGGATTGCGGGGTCAGGCAAAAACGCGAATGGCCCGACAAATGATCAACTTGCTGGATGAGTTCATTCCATATGTCACGGGTAGTGAAATAAATGATGACCCCTTCGCTCCTATTTCGAAATTTTCGAGAGAATTGATACGTCAGAAAGGAGATGATACTCCTATATCCTGGTTGAATCGCAATGATCGATACAGTGAAAAACTCGCGACGCCGGACGTAAGTGTGGCAGATCTCATCGGTGATATCGACCCCATAAAGGCGGCGAATATGCGCTTGAATTTCGCAGATGAAGAAGTAATACATTTTGGAATCATTCCAAAAAGTAACCGGGGTATTTTTGTTATCAACGAGATTCCCGATTTGCAGGCGCGCATCCAGGTATCTCTTTTTAATATCCTGGAAGAAGGAGACATACAAATTCGCGGATTCAAATTGCGTATGCCACTGGATATATTGTTTGTATTTACTGCAAATCCTGAAGATTATACAAATCGCGGATCTATTGTTACGCCATTAAAAGACAGAATAGAAAGTCAGATATTAACTCATTATCCAAAAAATATTGATCACGCACTGCTTATAACTGAACAGGAAGCGGATATTGCCGAAGATCAAAAGGTTCGCGTGAAGATCAGCGATATGGTCAAAAGAATCATTGAACAGGTTGCATTCGAAGCACGTACGAGTGAATTTGTGGACAAGAAAAGTGGTGTATCAGCAAGACTTACCATCGCTGCATTTGAGAATGCCATAAGTGCTGCAGAAAGAAGATCCCTTTTAAACAATGAGAGAGAAACACAGGTCTGGATGAGTGATCTCGTAGGAATCATTCCATCGATAACAGGGAAAATAGAACTGGTATACGAAGGTGAACAGGAAGGTCCTTACCAGGTGGCATTTAATCTTCTGGAAAAAGCATTTCGTTCTCAGTTCGTCAATTATTTCCCCAACCCTGAACTATTCAAAAAGAGAAAGGGTGGCGAAGAAAATCCTTACAAGCCTGTTACAAGCTGGTTCGATAAAGGAAATCATCTGGATATGTTTTTCAATTCTAAAGATGACGACAAAGTGAGATTGCTATACCGGGTAGACGGGCTACATGCTTTTACAAAAAAACATTTCAAGAATGCCAATGAAAAAGAAATGGCGCTGTTGATGGAATTTGTTTTACATGGCCTTTCTGCTTATAGTATGATCAGCAAAAAAGTTGTGGAAGGTAAAATTGAGTTTAAAGATCTGATAGGCTCGATGATGAATATGAGTACGGAAAGTATGGGAACTGAAGATGAAGAGTTTGGGTAAAATTTTTCATACCAGGCACAAAGGGTTAAAATACCAAAATCGTTGTATTGATATTTTCATAGTAAAAGTTATTTTTGTATGAAAAGATATCGAATGAGTTCTGTTTCTATAACAAAACTTTATAACCTTCTCAGCCTTAAAATTGGTAAAGAACCTGCCGAAGTTCTTACGTCATATATTGAAGAAAAGATAAAAGATGAATTTAGCGACCGTTCGCAACTTCTGGCAACTAAGGTAGATTTAGCCAATACAAGGGCGGACATTATAAAATGGATGTTTATCTTTTGGATCGGTCAAACAGCGACAATTCTTGGTATTATTTTTCTTTTCTTTAAAAAATAAATCTTAAAAAATATTGACTTCGCGCTCAAGTGCAACGCCGAATTTTTTTAATACCGATTCAGTAATTCTTTTACTCAAATCCAATATTTCACTTCCAGTTGCATTTCCATAATTCACAAGCACGAGCGCCTGGTTTTCGTGAACACCCGCATCCCCCTTACGATATCCTTTCCATCCGCTTTGTTCAATCAGCCATCCGGCGGCAAGTTTTACTAACTGATCTTCGTGCGGATAAGCCGGCAGATCTGCATATTTTTTTGAGAGAGAAAGAAATTTCTCCTGATTTACGATCGGGTTTTTGAAGAAACTGCCTGCGTTACCAATATCTTTGGGATCGGGAAGTTTCGAACGCCGGATAGCTATGACCGCATTTGATATATCCCGGATCGTTGGAGACTTGACATTCATTTTTTTCAATTCTTCGCGAATAGCACCGTAGCTGGTTTTCAGCACCGGGGTTTTGTTCAACCTGAAAGTAACATTCAAAATAATATAACGACCCTTTCGTTCCGATTTAAAAATGCTGTCACGGTATCCAAATTTGCAATCATTTACTCCGAACGCATGTACTTTTCTGTCTTCCCGGTCATACGCTTCCAGTTCAAAGAAAACGTCTTTCAATTCAACACCATAGGCACCAATATTCTGTATGGGCGCGGCTCCTACCTGACCGGGTATTAGTGAAAGATTCTCGAGACCACCCCAGTTCCTGGACAAAGTATAGTGAACAAAATCGTTCCAGTTCTCTCCTGCCCCTGCATTTACATATATGTGCGAAGTTTCTTCTTTGACCTCTTCGATTCCCCTGATATCAATTTTCAGAACCCGTTCAATTTCTTTATTGACGAGTAATATGTTGCTGCCCCCACCAAGAACAAGCACCGGTACTTTCGTATGGGTAAAAAATACATCCTGCAAATCCTCAACAGATTTAACGGAAACAAATATTGATGAATTCGCTTCTATATGAAAACTATTAAAAGGACGAAGGGATATATTTTTTTCTATTGGCATAGTGAAATATGAATTCAGACCGGATCTATATCGGGTGTAATTACGACAGACCTGAACTTCCTGTCATTTTGAAGAATGGCCCTTTGCTGCTGGATCATTTGTTTCGCCAATGCAATTGTACTACCATTTTTCGGCAGTTTCAACATCAGCTCCATGATATATTGATTCCTTATTCGCGCAACAACGGGCTCTCCCGGGCCGGTAAGGTAAGTTCCGAATTCTTTATGCAGATGCAGCGCGAATAAAGAAGACGCGTCGTGAACTACACTCTGTATTTTATGACGAAAACTGATGCGTATGATACGTGAAAAGGGCGGATAGGAAAACTGCTGACGGGAAGCAGTTTCCTGGATATAAAATGATTTATAGTCATGAGCAATCACCCACTGCAAAACGGGATGCCTGGTATTGGAAACCTGGATCAGCACTTTGCCTTTCCCATCTTTTCTCCCCGCCCTTCCGCTCACCTGTTCCATAAGCTGAAAAGCCCGTTCATTCACGCGGAATTCCGAAAAATTTAAAAGACTATCGGCGTCCAGTATTCCTACTAGATCCACGTGGTCGAAGTCCAGACCTTTTGCTACCATCTGTGTGCCGACCAGGATATCCACCCTGTTCTGTTCGAATTGCTTAATGAGCATATCATGAGCCGTTTTACCCCGGACGCTGTCCAAATCCATTCTTGCAATATGCGCTTTTGGAAATAATGTCTCCAGTTCCTCTTCGATTTTTTCTGTGCCGAAATTCCTGTGAATGAATTCGTGATTTCCACAGGCCGCACAGGTATTTACAGGAGGATACGATGTGCCACAATAGTGACACAGGAGCTTATTGGAAAGTTTATGAAAAGTGAGAGACACGTCACAGTTTCTGCACTGGGGAATCCAGCCACATATTTTACATATCTGATAAGGCGAATAACCACGCCTGTTTCGGAAAAGAATCACCTGTTTTTTGTTGTCCAGAACTTCCTGTATTGCTTTTTGCAGATCTGGTGTACAAATGACTTTTGATCCGTCTTTCTGATAAAATTTTTTTGTGTCAATCAGTTTTATAACGGGCATGGCTACCTGTCCATATCTCTCCATCAACTCAGTTAATCCATATTTGCCGGTTACGGCGTTATAGTAACTTTCAATAGACGGCGTTGCACTGCCAAGTAAAGTTTTGGCCTTAAAGAGAGAAGCGTAATAGATGGCCGTGTCCCTGGCGTGATAACGGGGCGAAGGTTCCTGCTGTTTGTAGGACCCATCATGTTCCTCATCCACAATAACTAAAGAAAGATCAGTAAAAGGGAGAAATAAAGCTGACCGGGCACCCAGTAAAATTTTGATCTCTCCTTTTCGAACTTTATTCCAAATCTCGAAGCGTTCACTCTGACTAAAACGACTGTGATAAATGCCGAGATATCCACCAAAATGCATCTGTAGTCTGCGGACTATCTGCGATGTGAGTGCAATTTCCGGAACGAGGTAGAGGACCTGCTTATTTTCCAGTAATTGTTTTTCGATGAGTCTGATATATACCTGTGTTTTACCGCTGGAAGTATACCCGTGCAGGAGGCTTACATTTTTTGCTTCAAACTGAGTCTCAATCTCCGTCATTGCCTTTTGTTGGGCGGCCGATAATTCAAATGAAATATGAATATTTCGGGGCAGCACCTGGAGGCGGTCTACAGATCTTTGTTCTGCGACAAAAATATTTTTTGTTATCAGCGCTTTCAATTGCGCGTCCGAAGCACCGGATTTCTTCAACAGTGCAGAACGTGATATCTCGGGCTCTGTTTTTTGAAGATGAAGAAAAGAAAGCAGTAGCTCGAGCTGTTTTTCTGCGCGCGACCATTTCTTATCCTGATTTAATAAGGCTTCTATTTTTTCATCAGAAGAATAATCACTGTGTAAACTGATATAAGTTTCCGTCTTTGGCTTATAAAGTTCTTTGAGCGACTCATATATATAACACACCGATTTGTCGATGAGACGTTTAACCACAGGATATACGGCCGCTCCATGCAGTATTTGCTGAACTTCGGGAATTTTCAATTCTTTCTTCAGCAATAATGCCTCTGCAACCAGGTATTCATCATGATCCAGTGAAGAAAAATCATCTCCAAAAATCTCGTTAAATACCAGGATGCTTTCGCTGCTTAATTTAAAGTGTGCCGGCAGAGAAGCCGCCATTACTTCACCTTCGGAACACATATAATAATCAGCGATCCATTCCCAAAGTTCCAGCTGCTCCCTGTAAATCAGTGGCTCGGCATCCAGCACACTCTCAATCGGTTTGGGATCAAAGGCTGCCGGCTTTTCCTGTACGAATTTTTTAATAATTCCAGCGTACTTTTTATTTCGGAGAGACACTTCTACACGGCAACCAGGCAGGAGACCTTCCATCAGCTGATCAGGAATAAACCATGTATAGTTTTTTGGAAGCGCCAGCGGTATGATTATTTCAGCGTACAAATTTTTTTATTATGTGTTATTAATATCAAACAACCGGAGTTGGTCTTAAGTTTATTTTAAGCGGGGATTATCCATGCCGCATGATAGGATCTTAATTTTTCTTCCATCTGGTCGAATACCTTTTTCTTATACAGTGAAATCTGCTTTAAGGTATACCCTTCCGGACTGATTTCTTCCAGAAAAACAGCCCTCGATTTGGCGTGTTTTAAACCAAGCAGAGATTTATAATTCATTATTGTATAATTGTCCAGAAATAACACGGGTTTAATCGGCGTCTGTGTTTCGATGGCAATCCTGAATGCTCCGTCGTAAAATGTTTTGAGTGGATTGCCGGTTTCATTGAATGTGCCTTCCGGAAAAATAAAAATAGAAATATGGTGTTTCAGCAGGCTTTTTAAAATCCTTACACTTTTTGCCCTTCGCTCCGTATTGCCTCTGTCGACCATCACGGCGCCCTGACTATATATGTATCCAAACACAGGAATTTTTTTTATTTCTTCTTTACCAAGTACCCTGACAGGTTGTTTCCGAATTGCCATAAAAATGCAGGGAATATCCATATAGGAAATATGGTTAGCAAGAAATATATAATTGCCCGATGAATTATAAGCCGATTCAAAAATATTTTCATGACGAATGCCGAGTAGGAAATACCAGCAGTCTGCCCAAATTTTCGCCATACTCCAGATCATGTTTCCTCCACGACGCTTACCGAAAAAAGAAAAAATAATTACAAATGGAAATGCCAGCAATGTAAAGAGGATGAACCAAAAGAGAGCATAGAGCGTATACAGTTTGCTGGCGAAATTATTCATTCAATAATTAGATTAATTTATCGAAAATTCTGTATATATTCATCAAACCATCTCAATTACAATATCTACAATCACACTGCCACTCCACTCCCAGTTCGATGCAGGTTACAATAATCAGTTTTTCATTTTCCGGTGCAACGATAATACGCAAGTGTTGCTTTTCCTCCGTATACCCTTCAACCGCATACTTTGGGTCGGGGTGTGAATATGGTTCACTTTTGTCGTAGTTGATTGTTCCGTTATCCAGTATTTCGTGAATTTCGCGCATGGAAATATGACGACAGTCCATCCGGCAGCGAGCATGTTTAGTAAGTATTATCTGACCATGTCGGTCAAAAGGTGGGTTCCCGACGTTATTGGATTTTCCACCAGAATCAGAAGAATGACAGGAGACAAATAATCCAAAAACAATGAAAAGCCGGAATTGCCAACGCATCGCTAAAGTTACAGGCATAAATCCTTTTCATATTATCTTTGCGCCCTTATGTCAGGGCCAAAAACAGTCGCTTTTCATACACTGGGTTGTAAACTCAATTTCTCTGAGACTTCTTCCATTTCAAGATTAATGGAAAAGGAAGGCTTTGAAAAAAAGTCTTTTGACTCCCTGGCAGATGTATATGTAATTAATACCTGTTCTGTAACTGAAAATGCTGACAAAGAATGTCGTTATCTGGTAAGACAGATTCAGCGCAAGTCACCGGAAAGCTTTGTGGTTATTACCGGATGTTATGCGCAACTTAAACCGAAAGAGATTAGTGAAATTCCCGGCGTAGATCTTGTGCTGGGCGCTGCGGAAAAATTCAATATGGCCGCACATATCCGTGAGCTTGTAAAGGGCGATTCAGCAAAAATCTGCAGTTGTGATATTGACCAGGTAAATATATTTCACGATAGTTATTCATCGGGTGACCGGACAAGGGCTTTTTTAAAAGTGCAGGATGGATGTGATTACCAGTGCAGTTTCTGTACCATTCCTATGGCCCGCGGAAAAAGTCGTAGTGACAGTCTCAGTCACGTAATTGAAAATGTCAAAACACTGGCGGCCAAGGGTATTCAGGAAATTGTTCTGACAGGTGTGAACCTCGGTGATTTTGGAAATACTGAAGCAGGAAGCAAAAGAAAGACAGAAAATTTTCTCGAACTAACAAAGGCGCTGGATCAGATTCACGACATTCCACGATACCGGATTTCTTCGATTGAACCGAATCTTCTCAATAATGAAATTATAGAACACGTAGCAAACAGCGATCGGTTCATGCCGCATTTTCATATCCCGCTTCAAAGCGGAAGTAATAAAATACTGGCGCTCATGCGTCGCCGTTATTTACGAGAGCTCTATGCAGACAGGGTAGCACGTATCAAAACCCTAATGCCCCATGCTGCCATCGGTGCAGATGTAATTGTGGGTTTCCCTGGAGAAACAAAAGAAGATTTTGATGAAACACTTCATTTTCTACACGATCTGGATATATCCTATCTGCATGTATTTACCTACTCGGAAAGAGAAAACACCCGCGCAATAGACATGAAACCCGTCGTTCCGGTTTCTGTGAGGAATGAAAGAAATAAAATTCTTCGAAATCTTTCTTTTCAGAAAATGCAATACTTCACTTCGCTTCACGAAGGACAAACCAGGAAAGTTCTGTTCGAACGCAGTCGCGATAAAGCAATGATGGAAGGGTATACTGACAACTATATTAAAGTCTCGGTTCCTTATCAGGAGAGTTTGGTGAACAAGGTGGTTGAGTGGACGCTTTATTGAGTTATGGGATATGAGTTATGGGATATGAGTTATGGAATATGGGTTCCTTATTAGTTATGAATTATAAGTTATGGATTATGAGTGGCCCTTATCCATAACTCATATCCCATAACCCATAACCCATAAACGTTTACTCTGATCTAAGGCTAGTGACTGGATTTGCCATCGCTGCTTTTATCGCCTGGAAGCTGATCGTGATAATTGCTATCGCGAAAGAAATTCCCACTGCAATAAAAAATATTCCCTGTCCAATGTTTACATGATAGGCAAAGTTCTCCAGCCATTTGTACATGAAATAATAAGCCACCGGAACTGCGATCAGGAATGCCAGTGCAATTAAAAAAATAAATTCCTTCGCAAACAGTGACTGAAATATCGAATATCGATGCTCCCAATACTTTTCGGATACCTACTTCTTTGGTACGTTGTACTGCCGCGAAAGCAACAAGGCCGTATAACCCCAGGCATCCAATTAAAATTGCCAATGAAGAGAACAATTTAAAAGCCGTATAAACTTTTGCCTCCTGTTTATACCAGTTGGCGATATGTTCATCAATAAATTCGTATTCAAAAACATCCTTTGGAAATAATGCAGACCATTCCTTTCCGATATGCGTGATCGCGCTGTTGATATTATTCGGTTTTATTCTTACACTGACCATGTAAAAATTATCAGGACCATACAACAAAACACAGGACCTTCTTTTCTTATGTTTGGATTCACTTTGAAAATCCTGAATCACACCGATGACCCTGGAATCACCCCATCCCAGTTTAAGGTTCTTCCCGATAGCCAGGCGAGGGTCCTGAATGCCGAGCTTATGTACCATTGTTTCGTTGATCACCACTTTAATGATACTGTCTTTTGCATATCTCTTCGAAATTTTTTCACCCGCCAGCATCTTCAATCCAAACATATCGATATAATTTTCATCAATACATTTCATCTCGGTCACATCGTCCTTCATGAGACCCTGTTCAGGACAGGAGAAACTGGTCGCGTTGCTGAAGTATGAGGGTGCTCCTGAAGAAAAACTGATGTCGGTTAATCCCGGTTCGGCCTGCAATTGTTGCCTCAACACTTCCTGTTTAGACTGATCAGGCAAAGGAAAATTAACAACAGCTTCTTTGTTGAATCCAAGATCCTCGTTCTGAAAGAAATTCATCTGATGCGCAACTACGAGCGTCCCGACAATCAGAATCTGCGAGATGGCAAACTGCAACAACACAAGACCCTTGCGCAGATTGATGCCCCGAAAAGACATGCCGGTCTTTCGCTTCAGGGAATCTACCGGGTTAAAAGACGACTGTATAAATGCCGGGTAAACGCCGGCCAACACTATAACGAGCAGTGTGATAAATATCAGAAAACCGATCACGACGGGTTCAGCCAATTGCTTTGTATCGATCGTTGTGTCGAGCCATTTTGAAACCTGAGGCAAGACGAGGATGGTAACTATCAATCCAAGAATAACTGAAATCAAAACCAGCAATCCAGTCTCGCCCAGAAATTGCTGAACCAATTGGGGCTTGCTCGCACCCATTACTTTCCTGACTCCTACTTCTTTTGAACGTTTTACGGATTGTGCGGTTGACAGATTTATAAAATTAATACAGGCCATTACGATAATAAAAACTGCAATGGCAACCAGTCCAAAATAGGTATCTCTGGATGTAGGTGTGATAATATTATTAATATACCGCTGGTCAAAATGAACTTCACGCAAGGGTTGAAATGGCAGGTGTGCTTCTTCCGCAATATTTTTACCCCAGTGTTTAGTAAGAAATGCAGGTACTTGTTTTTCCAAATCATGAATGGAATAATTCTCCGGGATAACCAGGTAAGCATAACTGAAACCAGGAATGGCATAAAACTCACGCATCATTCCTTCGTCGAATTTTCTGGTATTCAGAGAAACCAGGAATTTAAAAGGCAGACTCGTATTGGGAGGCGGATCTTTGATAATTCCCGTTACTTTTACCGTAAACTCATTTCCAAGATTAATGATTCCTCCCATTGCCTGTTTATCACCAAAATATTTATGTGCAGTTGTCTCTGTGAGAACAACCGAATTGGGTTCATAAAGTGCAGTAGTCGGATCACCACTGATCCATTTATAATCAAATATTTTTGTAAACTGACTGTCGACAAATGCAAAGTTTTTTTCAATGAACCTGTTCTGTCCTATTTGCACCTGGCCATCTCGCTGATAAAAAATCTGGGTGATATTTTCTAACTGGGGAAAATCATTACGTAATGCGGGAACAACTGCCAGTGAAATATTGGCGTTAAAATCCAGCGCATTCAGCGTAATTCGATAGGTTCTGTCTGCCTTTTTACTAAAACTATCATAACCCAGCTCATAACGAACGATCAGAAATATGATCAGACAGGAAAGAATGCTTAAACTCAGACCGAATACATTGAGAAAAGTGAAACTCAGATTTCTTCTCATACTTCTCAATGCGCTGATGAAATAGTTTTTTATCATAAACAGGTAATTGGAATGGATAAAAATATAAGATGTTCCTACACCAAGAATATACCAGTAATTAACTTACTGACTGTTAAACAGTTACTAAGTAGATCGCGGAAGAAAGCGTCCGCTTTCGAAACAGGACTGTACCTTATTAAGGCCTAAAGCTTAAAGCTTTAGGCTTTAGGCGTATAAAACCTGCTCATCTGTATAATAAGTTTTCCGACTACCCTTGGTATCGATATGAATGGGGTAACCGGTTGGGCTCTTCCCGACTTTGCGATGTATTAAAAGGAATTCTTTTACCTCGTCATTAATTTTGCCCGGGTAAGCTTTATCTATTTTTCGGATTGCTTCTTTCAGCAATTTTGGAATCAGTTTTACGAGTTCTTTTATTTTTTCATCGGGAATGGCGGAGGCAACAGAATAAGGAGAGATCCTGGTTTCCCAGAGAATTTCATCCGAATATCCATTACCAATGCCCCTGATCAGATCCTGATCGAGTAAAATATCTTTGACCTTCGTTTTCCTGTTGAATATATTTTTCAGAGATTTGAAATCCAACTCCATGGCATCTATCCCGTCTTTGTCAACCGGATTCAACTTGATATTTGCATTCCTCATGCGATCCGTCAAAGCAAGATTATTGTCGCCTTCAAAATAAAGTTCGACTATAGTAGAATGATGATCATTTTTCTTATCAAAGAAAAACATATCGCCGGTAAGCATCAGGTGCAGTCCGAGTAGAGTACCATCGGTAAATTCAAACCGGAATTCTTTTCCTGACCGATATATTCTCTTTAAGGTTTTTCCCTCCAGACTATTCGATAACGCTTTCGCGGTATCGGCAAGTTTTTTCCCGTTTACTACTTTAACCTTTGTCAATTTTTTATTTGCAAGAACGTGATTCAGGTTCTTTGAAAACACTTCTACGTCTGGGATTTCAGGCATATAACTGATTTAACGGGTTCATCATTATCTTATCATTTCAACATAAATTCCTTTATCATTTTTTCTTCACCATTCACAATAATGGATAACTGATGTTTTCCGGGATAAAATGTTCTGGTAGTTATTTTTCGAAAAGACTGATTTCTCAATGTATCAATCACCGCATCCTGCTTTATATTTTTTTTCACTGATCTTAAAAACTTTTCTTGCCAGTTGATTATTTGATTTATTATAATACAAACCATATTCCAATCTGATGGTCTGATCTTTTTTGTCTGCATTCTTAATGCGAAAAGAGAAAGATAAACTAGCCCCTGTTTTTACCACAGGTGTTTGAATTTTAAAATCCGAAACCAGGATATTTTTACTTTTTAATCCGTAATGACTTAGAATTTCCGCATGTCCTTTTTTCAGAAGTGTTCTGGATCCGTGTTTTATAATCGCGTCTGTTTCCTTACTGATGCCCTTCCAATCTCTGGCCAGCTTCATCACGATATCCGGATGATCCTTTGCGATGTCGTTAATATTATTGGCCACACTTCTTCTCACATCTTCTGAAGGATCATTTTTCAGATTCTCCAAAATCGGCAATATCGGTGAAGGATCTTTTTTCAATGCAGGTATAGCCATCGCCCATGGCAGTCGCGGCCTGCTCCCCTCGCTGGACAATCTTCTTACTCTGTCATTTTTATGCCCGGACCATATTTTCATCTGATTCACCATCTGATTACCATATCTGATAAAAAAAGGTCTTACTGCAAATTCGCAGCTCACAAATTGTGTGACAGTTTCAAAAGCCTTCATGGATAAGCCAAAATGATCAATGCCGTAAACTTCTATATAGTCAGGAATGAACATATGCTCAAGACCACCATAACTCATTCCTCTCTTTTTCCAAAAACTGATTAATTTTAAAATGATATCAACAGTTTGTTTGTAATCAGGCGGCATAAATTGATGAAGTACTTCACTGGTATGCCGCATTCTTGCCTTTAACTCTTTTGCCGCGAATTCATCCGTAAATATTTGCTTCAGAAATAGTTGTTTCTGGAAAGTAGGGAGCACTTCTTTCAGGTCATCGGAAAGGCCATTGTAAAAACGGAGGGAGTAAAGATCTTTCAGCAGGCTCATTTTATCCGGGATTTTGAACTAATTATTTGCAAAATGAGACAATTATTGGCAAATTGGGCCATGGAAGTTCATCATCATCCAGATCTGGAACATAAAAAGAAGCGTTTTAAGGAATATTTCCTTGAATTCCTCATGATATTTCTGGCAGTTACGCTGGGTTTTATAGCAGAAAACATTCGGGAAGGAGTCAGCGACAGAAGTAAGGAAAAGGAATATATCGAATCCATGATCCAGGATTTAAAAACAGACACTGCGCAGGTAAACAGCAAAATGACATCTCTTTATGCACAAATGTATGGAATGGACACATTGGAGATCCTGTTAACTCCGGACATAAATAAAAACGACAGCGACATATTTACCTGTTATCACCTCCGCCAATATATTCACAATCAACATGCAATGTTTTTTTCGGACAGGACGATTAACCAGTTGGTAAGTTCCGGAAATATGCGCTTGATCACCAAACAGCAGGTTTCAGACAGAATTTCTGAATACTACAGTAATATTAAAGACGTAGACGCTCAAAAAGGCTATTATATAGAATATTTTCACAAGTGTCTGGACATATACCCCGAGCTTTATTCCTTTGATTCTTATCATACAGTATTTAATAAGGATGGGTCGGCTAGTATTCCCTCACTTGTTTTTGGGAAACTTCGAATCATTAATACGAATGCTGAAGATTTGAAAAAATTTAAATCAACAATAGAGATAACAAAAGGCATCATAAGCAGTTACCGAAATGACCTGAGTGAATTAAGAAAACAGGCGGTTTCTCTCATTCTTTTTTTGAAAAAAGAATATTCTCTCGACAATAATTAATTTCTTTTGAAAGATACCATTCCCGAAGAAATTCTTTCCGATATAAAAAGCATCAAAATCAATAGCCTGTTACAGTCTGCAAAAAACTTCAACGAGAGATTAGAGGCTATTGATTTTATTGAATTTCATGTAATAGACAGGATCAACGCGCTCGTGGATAAAAACGAAGCATCTGATGAATTGGACGAGTTAAAAAAATACGCACTGAAAGTCAGGGAAGAATTAGAAGAAATCAACTCGGAAATGTTTCATTTTCTGCGAATGAAAATTTTAAATGAGAATTTAAGTGGGCATCCATTGTTAGCACTTATAAATGAATATCTGGACTATGATTTTGGAGAGGAATCAACCGAAGAAGGTTATGATAATCTGGATATATTTCTAAACGGCCTGTTATCAGATCAAAACATTCCCGCCGAAACCAGGGAACCTGTACCCGGGATGGTTTTCTATCAAAAAACTCCTGCCAGAATTATTTTGAACCTTATAAAAAAATCGGCGTTCAAACCAAAAGATGTGTTTTTTGATCTGGGTTCTGGTTTAGGCCAGACTGTCATTCTGGTGAATCTGTTAAGTGGCATAAAATCCATAGGTGTGGAATATGAACCAGCGTTTTGCAGATATGCTAGGTCCAAAGCGGAATCATTAAATCTGTCAGGAGTAGACTTTACAAATGAGGATGCCCGTTATGCTGATTACTCTTCCGGCACTGTTTTTTTTATGTATACTCCTTTTGAGGGAAAAATATTAGATGAAGTACTTCTGAAACTAAAAAGGGAATCAGAAAACAGAAAAATTAAAGTCTTCACATACGGACCCTGCACTCCTGAGGTTGCGAAACAACCATGGATGAAAAATAAAAAGAAAATAAAAAACTATCTGACGGATCCTGGTGAATTTGAAAGTATCTGATTACTCTTTTACTGAAATACTGTGTTTGATAGTATGTGCCTGCGAAGTTTTTGCACTTCGACGGCCAAGTCCGTGTGCTGCAATGATCAGGATAGCGATCATCACAAACTGAAATAATGGTTTTTTCAGAAAGTTCATAGTTGAAAAGGTTTAATCGGTAATGGTAAAAGGCTTACAAAGATAGTTCTTACAATAATCCGAGATTTTTTCTGACATGAAATTTTTGTGAACTCAGTAAACGTGGAGTCACTAAGTAAATACCCTTATGAGTAGTAGTTCATCGGATATTGCCAAAAAAAGAAGACCCTGGAAAGGGTCTTCGCACTGCTAGTGCTTTGACTTTATCAAAGCGACATCTATTAAACCACTGCCAAAAGAGAATTAATGATAATAAACCGCTGAATAATGAGCCGGTGCATAACGCGGGCCGTATACTCTCTCACGAACTACACAGGAGCTAAATGTTACTGCGAGTATTGCGCAAATCAGGATTAGTTTAAGGATCGTTTTCATATAAGTACGTTTTCAAATTAGAGTGAAATGAACACTTAGGGTTTAATGAGAATATTGCCATTTTTCAGAGATAACATACAGATAACACGACCATATTTTCCACCTGGAGTATAAAAAGAGAACGACCTTTGAATATGCGAAATGAGACAAATGGAGGTCAGACTACCGTGCGAATACTGCTTGGCTTATTCCTGATTTTGGCAGGAATTGGTCATCTGACCTTTTCCAGACAGGCATTTCAGGCGCAGGTTCCCATTTGGGTGCCGATGAATGCTGATCTCGTTGTAGCCCTATCAGGTATAGTAGAAATCCTGCTGGGGACCTTGTTGAGCATTTGGACAAAAAAACGGATAACTATGGGCTGGATTGTCGCTGTTTTTTTTGTTTTGGTTTTCCCGGGAAATATTGCGCAGCTGGTTAATCATCGGGATTCTTTCGGACTGAACACAGATCTGAAACGCTGGTTAAGATTGCCATTTCAAATTGTTCTCATATATCTGGCCCTTTGGTCCACCGGCGCCTGGAAAAAATGGCGGGGATGATGCGTCGATCTAAATATTTTCAGAGTTACTCAGGTTTAAAATATTTCTCCAGTATATCCAGCGTTTTTTCAAGGCCGTTTTCCCGGTTGATTTGTTCGCTGATCTTTTGAGCGTTTCGAATTATATCGGTGTCTTGTGTTGTATCAATAGCAGCAGCGAAGTTTTTTGGATCGAGTTTTTTAAAAGGAATATGAACTCCCAGCTTATTTTGTGTAATCAATTTTCCCAGCCAGGGCTGGTCAGCAATGATAGAAGTTATTACAAGTGGTATTCCGGCCTGCAAACCCGCTGCGGTAGTGCCAACACCTCCGTGAATAACAGCTGCTTTACATCGTGGAAACATCCATTGATGTGATATAGTGTCGATGGTAAATAGTCGTGGATTCTCGGGCAATGGAACTGCAGGCGACCAGCCTAAACAGAACAGGATTCGATGCGATGTAGTATCCAGCAGGACTTGGATCAATTTCTTAAGAAGATTCGAATCGGGTATAGGTATGCTGCCAAACCCAATATAAATTGGTTTGTCACCTTGAGCCAGCCATTGTATTAAATTGTCAGGAATATTTTTTTGTACCGTTTCCGGCAAAAACAGAAAACCGGTTATGTCGTTGTTCTCTGCCCAATCATGTGGACGAGAAATAAGTGAGGGGCTGATGCAATGAAGATTCGGTATTTTCTCTAACTCGATTTGTTTCAGTAACGGTACTTTTAATTTCGGCAGGCCCAGCGAGGCTCGAAATTTATTCACAGTCTTTTTTCCTGAATGATGATAAGCAAATTCATAAAAACGGTAAGTAAATAAATTAAAGGCGGGGAAATTAAACAGGTCCATAAGAGCCAATGGGAAAACCCGTGTAGGTACCGTTGCTATACTGAGTTGTATAATTGCCCATCGCTTTCCAAGTTTCTCTGCCACAGAATCGACCCATGGGAGGGCCAGCAGACTGGTGATGAGAAAATCAGATTTTCGGCATGCTTCCAGAATATCTTCGAGAACAGTCTTTGCCGTTTCCATGGTGATCTTCTTCAAGTAGTTTGAAAAGGATATAATGTCCCCTTTTCTGAGTACCTGCATTCCCTCATCCGACTGAAGCATTTCTTCGACGTTGCCTCTTATCGGAACAAAAGAAAGACCAAATCCTTCCACGAACTCCTTAAAATTTTCGTGAGCCATCAAAGTGACTTCATGACCACGATTCTTCAAACCCAGGGCCAGTGCAACGAAGGGTTGCACATCTCCTCTTGATCCGATGGCGACAATTCCGTAGTGCATTCATTTTTTTATACACCGAAGATGCGTTAGGATTTTTGAAATTCAGCGGGAATAATAAATCAGTAAAGTCCGTCGTGATCAATAAGGAATTCCCTCCCGGATTTGCAGTCCTCTACGTTGGCAGTGGACCATACAAAATTATAAAGGCCGCGATTGAGAAAGTTCACATTATTATATCCGTCATTTACCAACTTGCGGCAAATGATGGCAGCTTTTTCGGATCCTGAACCATTAATTAAAAACACAGTTGATTTGTCCTTTCCACGAGTTATCATTTCGACCGAATCAACGGATGTAACATTTATGGCTCCTTTGATATGTCCCAGATCCATATAAGCCGAACGTGCCTTATTATTGAATTCGTCCACAGGTCTTGTATCCAAAATCACCACATTGGGTTCCTTCAATAAATTCATATATCCATTTGGGTCCACTATATTATAAGGTGCGGGGTCTATGATCATCTGACTTAATTCTGCTTTGTTCAACCTATGATCAGAAATAAAATCTTCATATCCATCGAACAAATTATAAATTCTCGAGAAACCTCTTGCCTTCAGTACATATACAACATCCATACTGTTAACTCCAAATTGATCATACAGAAGCACCGGACGATCATTGGAGATTTTATAGGAATCAAATTTACTTTCAAAATCAGCCTGGGGAATATTGATTGCATTCTTCAGATGTCCGATATTATTCTGGATCAGACTGTCGTTCGATGCAAATTCCCGAACCGTTCTGATGTCAATGATTACAACTGAAGGTGTATCTTTTATTAAATGAAAAGCCTCGGTGGATGCAATATTCTTATAAGCCAGATTTGTTATCATGTACTTATTCTTCTCCGGAAAACGGGAGGCATCCATCAGATTTAACTGGGTCATTCCTCCATTGATATTATAAACTTCTGTAAACCCATGTTCGGCCAGCAGTTTACTAACCCTTCTCGACCGCTGACTGTGCGAACAGTAGACAAAAACAGGCTGGTTAATATATTTTTTTAATTGATCAAGATGTGCGGGGATTGAATCTATATTGATATTTATGGATCCTTTGATTCTTCCGATATTCAAAACAGTTCCCCGGGATGTGTCAGCATATTCGCCAACACTTCTTACATCCAGCAGTAAATAATTATTCATGGAATCCATTAGTCTGAATGCCTCATTCAGATAGACGCCTTTGTAAACAGTGTTGTCATACTTAAAGGGATGTTGCGCTTTAGCAGTTAAAGCAATCAATGTAAATGCAAATAGTAAATTTTTGTATCGGAGCATGTAATAAAAATAATCCAACATTAAGATGCAATGGTTTGTTTTCCGCGAGCGGAAGCCGGTAAGAGTGTAAGGATGTAGAAAAGGTTGAACGGTTAAGTAATGGCGTACTTGCCGGTCAGCATTTTTCAGCTGAAAATCTAATCATATCAAAATCACAAAATTCAATATCAGCTGCAATTCCCCCTGCACAGGGGAAGATCATGGGTAAATTATATCATAATTTCATTGCATTCTGGTTTCCCTGATGCTAACTGACATTCCAACTAAGAACGCATGCCCATTTTTATTTTCATAGCTTTTGTATTAGCAGGATGCATGCTTGGCTTCATCTTAAAACCAAATGCCCGGCTGGATATTCCACTATCTAAAATTTATATTATCGTCGCTGCCCTACTGGTCCTTAATGCCGCCCTCGTCAATTTTGCAAACATTGCAAAATGCAGGAGTAATAAGTGTGCTGGTTTTTGTGCTTAACTGGGGGAAATCGTTGAACTTCCTGTTTATCGGATATTTCTTAGTGCATATATCCCGGGTTTTGAAATCCAGGAATCAAAACCAGAAGCCCTTATCCCTTAAACAAAATAATCAGCTGCAGTTTATGGGCGATCACAATTATCAACGGCTTTGGATTTATTATCGAGACTGGTTATAAATTAAAAAACTTTGACGACCTGGTCGAACAGTTCAGTCACTATGGATACGCCCGGTGGTTCCTCTATTTCATCATAATAACAGAAACGCTGGGAGGCATCGGGGTTCTTCTTCATTTCAAATTGAAAACCGGCCGTCCTGCTGCGCTGGGTTTGATGCTTATCATGCTGGGTGTCGTATATAGCAACTGGCATGCGAATGATCCTTTTACTTTTTCGTTCCCTGCAGTGGATGCTTTTATATCAATGACTTTAATGCTGGTGCTTTATAGATACGAGAAAAAGAAAAGATATAACTGATAATATATGCCGGATCAACAGACTATAACGCCCAAGTCTAAAGAACCTATTGACCGCGTCAGATTTTGAGTTTTAATTTTCTAAACTCCACTTATGTACATGGAACCTTGAAGTTTTTCAAATTTTCCGTACATCCTGGGTACATCTTCCGTGTAACTTCCGTTTCAAAACGGAAGATACACTTAGAATTTACCTTTGATTATCGGAAAATATGTGTTTACTTTTCAGATCCAAAAATCATAAAATGGCCATCGTCAACGGCAACCCTTTTGTTCAAAATGCTTCCGGAACCATCGGCAAACAGCTCGTATTCAAAAAGTATTACGACAAAACCGTTATTTCGAAAATGCCGGACATGAGTAAGCGGGTATTGAGTGAAAAACAGATTGAATCCAATGAGCGGTTGAGGATGGCCAATCTATATGCCAAATTCATTTATAAAACAGAGGAAGGTAAATTAGCCGCCAGGATACGATTGAAATTACCAGCGCATAAATCCTTGTTCCATGCACTGGTAAAAGAATATCTGAATATATTTAAATCCATCTCGCTGGAAGATTTGTACAGGATCGACTTCACAATCTTACCACTCGTTTCCCCGGTTGATAAACCTGTTTAACAGAAATCGTAATTTCCTTTTATCTGAGAAATAAAAGTTGCCAGCAAAAGAATGGATTTATAATTCTCTATCGCTCGAATTCAAATTACGCAATTGAATTCTTAATATCTCTTTCCATGATGCCTTTGACGATACGGGGCGGCCTTCCCCATTTTTTTATTTTCGTGTCCGCGAGTATTGGATAGAAGGAATGCAGACCGCCAATTTCTACAACTGATAAACCAAATACCACCGCTTGAATATTTGCGTGACGAATCACATAGGAGCACATGATGCAGGGCTCGTGCGTTGTATATAGAATACAATCAGACAAATCAGTATTGCCCGTAATTATATTCGCTTCGCGGATCGCTTCTATTTCTGCATGAAAAGTAATATCCTTTTTTGTTTTCCCTCCTTCAATCCCTTCAGCAATGACGACGCCGTGCTGAACCACTATGGATCCTACCGGCGAATCTCCTCTGGCCTTAGCAATCAGCGCTAAGTCAATGCATGATTTCATATAAAATTCATGGCCACGTTCGGTGGTTTTATTTTCTTTCATTCAATTCATTTAAGTCATCATAAATTACTATTATTAACAACTAAATTCAAAAAGAATATTAACGTATACACTTGTTTCCCTCAATTGCCTTAGATTTGAAAACCTTACCTATTTTTTCTTATGCCCGACGTGTTGAAATATCTTATCGTCGACGACGAGGAACTGGATCGTCTGGCTCTCGAAAACGAAGCGGATAAATTCCCTTTCCTAAAAATGATCGCTTCCTGCGCACATCCCATGCATGCTGCAGAAATGATTCATCAACATCCGCCCGACATCATTTTTGTGGATATCGAAATGCCGGATCTCAGTGGCCTGGAACTTGTGAGAATGTTCCGGAATGAATCCATGGTTCCGATATTCATTACTTCCCACCCGGAATTTGCCTTAGAAAGTTACGAGATGGAGGCATTTGACTATTTACTGAAGCCTTTATCCGCAGAACGGTTTGCGCGTTGCGCCTACCGGTTGCGGGACTTTTTCAAACTGCGGGACAAGGCTTATGCATTTGACCAGGACCAGGAAACCGATTGCCTGATCATCAAGCAGGGATATGAAAAACACAGACTTCGTATACCGGATATCATATACCTGGAAGCCATGAAAGATTACACCCGTATTGTGACAACGGGAAAACAATACCTGGTGCTTGCTCCATTGGGAAGCATGAAAAATAAACTGCCAATGGAAAAATTTGTGCGTGTTCACCGGAGTTTTGTTGTTCAACTGGATAAAATAAATGAGGTCAGGGGAAATAAAATATATCTTCCGAATGCAGAACTACCCATGGGTAAATTGTATAAAAACGCGCTGAACGGAAAGTTCTGAATGAAACCATCTTTATGAAAATAAATTTCTACCGATTATTGTTGATGACCGGTGTGCTGACTATCATATATGCAAATAATTTGCTGGCTCAGGAGCCGGATTTGACCAGACTGCCCGATCAGTCCTCTAAAATAAAAGCGTGGATTGATTACTGTGAATCCTTACGATTGAACAACAACGGCGCCTCAGACAATTTTATTAAACTCGAACAGGCTGGAAAGAAAGGCATTCAAATGCTAAAATCAGATGATTATACTAATCGCGCAAAATGCTTTTTCTACATTGCACTCGGGAACTATTATCAGGTGAAGTTTGACAGTGCCCAGTATTATTTTTACCAAAGTCTCAATGAAGCGCAGACAGGACACAATACCTCGCAGATCACGAAAGCCTGCGTGGCGCTTATTCCTGTCAATTTCCAATTGCAGCAAAAGGACAAAGTAGAATCCTGCAAAATGATTTTGCAGTCAATTGCTGACACGACACACAATGAGGCCCTTCTTCAGGACCTGTACTACGCATTGGGGAGTTATTACCAGCAGAAGTCTTATTATAGTTCGGCACAGGATTATTTTATCAGGAGCATTGAACTCCGGGAAAGAGAAGTGGATACCACGCAAAATGTCAAGAAGAAATTTGACTATGCCATTCAGTGCGATATGCTATCCAAATTATATCTGAATACGGAGATGGTGGATAAGAGTCTGGATGCGCTACACAAAGGAGAACGGTTTGCCAACGTTTCGCCTAATGTGAGAAATCGTCTTCTCAGTTCTTTCGTTGAAGCCTATACCAGTGCCGGCAATATTGATTCTGCATTATACTACAATGCCAAGCTGGAAGAAGACACTAAAACCAATTCGATGTTTCCTTCTGAGGTGATGACTTCTGACCTGAACATCGCCCTCTACTATATCAACCGGAAACAGTACCGGAATGCATTACCCTATCTCGATAAGGCCGATACGGTTGCAGCAAGAGTAAAATCGCCTTTGCTGACTTTCCAATCGCAGATGGTAAGAGGCAGGTATCTGCAAGAGACTGGCAAATTTGACCAGTCTATGGCTCTGCTCACACCAGCCCTGCCGGTGGCCAAACAATTGAATAAGGAACTTTATTCGAATATACTGAAGTACCTGGCACTGGATGAAAAAGGAAAAGGCAATACAACGGCGGGACTTCAATTTTATGAAGAATATGTTGAAGCACTGGACAGTCTCACGAAAGAAAAAATATCCCGGACTTTCGCCGATCTGGAAACGCATTACCAAACAAATGAAAAAGAACAGCGGATCCAGTCGCTCGACAAGGAAAACAGGCTCCGGACACTGGAGTTGCAAAACGCTTCTCACCAACGCCAGATACTCATTCTTGGATTAGCTGCGCTGGGTGTGATTTCTCTTCTATTGTATTTTAATTATCGGAGCAAGGAAAAATTAAATCAGACGCTTAATGAGAAAAATGACCGGTTGGACCTGATGAACCAGCACCTCGCGGAAGCCAATGATACGAAGGCAAGACTATTCGGTATCATCGGACACGATTTGCGATCGCCCGTTAGTAAGATTGTACAGCTCCTGCAACTGCAAAAAGAAAGGCCGGATATGCTTTCAGAAGAATCCATGAAACAACATGAGAAACGTTTGAAAACGGCTTCTGAAAATGTGCTGGAAACCATGGAGGATCTGCTGATCTGGAGCAAGAGCCAGATGGAAAGTTTCAAACCGGTATTTGTTCCTGTTAATATCAGGGCACTCGTAGACAGGGAAATCAGTCTGGTAAAATATCAAACGGAAAACGATCAACTCCAGATTCAATGCCTTGTTCCGGAAAATTTCGTTCAGTTATCTGATGAAAACTTTTTGACGGTGATCGTCAGAAATTTATTACAGAATGCCATCCGGCATGGGGACAAAAAAACCCCGGTTGTGGTAGATACCAAAGGTCAATCGTTGGCCGTATCTAATTATTCAGAAAAGAACGTGGCCGGGATACTGAATATAAGTCTGGACGAACGTCGCGTGGACAGTAAAACTTCCGGTCTCGGCTTACAGATTGCAGCGGACCTGGCTGTAAGAATTAATGCCCGTTTGTTTTTCCGGCAGGATGAGACAGATCATCTTCAGGCCATCCTCAGCTGGGAAAGCGCCGCCTGATTTCTTTTTGACGATTTTAAGGTGACGTTCGTCGAGTATATCGGCGGACGTTTTTTTATGCGCTGAACTTTAAGATGAAAATAAAGCCGATGAGGGAAAAGCGAGAGCCTAAACGGGCAGCCATATTTTTTCTCATCCTTTCCATCCTGCTGCTTTTGACTGCATTGGGATTGCTGCTGAAACTGATCATACATTAAAAAAACCTGCTATGAAAATAAAAATTATCTCCTGCATACTCTGGACATGGATCGGGATATTCAATTGTCCCGGCCATGCATATGCGCAGTTCTTCAAAGACATACTCAACACAGTTAAGAGTACGGCCCAGAGCAGAGCCAATAACAAGGCCAGTCAGACGACCAATCAGGCGCTGGACAAAGTGGACAATTCAACACAGACGCAGAACAAATCAGTGTCTGGCAATCAAAACAATTCCCTTGCAGACAGTTCCGCCACTCACAGTGTTTTAGGCGCATTTGCTAGAGCAGCAGAAGAGAATCCAAACGATACTTCTTCTGCAGACCTGACCATGAAAGCGCTTGGTATACTGGCAGGCAATGGAGGCGTATCCGCGCAGGATTCTGTGAAAGCCATAGAAAGTTTTAAGACTTCAAACGGAGGCAGTGGTAT
Source organism: uncultured Bacteroidota bacterium (assembly GCA_963757315.1). Lineage (GTDB taxonomy): Bacteria > Bacteroidota > Bacteroidia > Chitinophagales > Chitinophagaceae > Puia. The sequence goes on from CAVWRD010000011.1 coordinate 926,296, forward strand.
GCACTATGAATATACCACGACAATCCGCGGAAAGAACACGGTTAACAAAGACAGTTCGGAGCTCTATTTTACAAATGACGGCGAAGGGAGGTCGGAAAAGAGAATCCCCATGCCGGGCGTTCAGATGAATAAGATGATCATCCTCGGTCGTTTCAATGCGCCAAAGTATTCGATCATTTTGTATCCTGAATCCAATTCTTATATATTAAACATCATAGATACAGCCATGTCGAGAGACAGGGAAAAATATCAGATAACCAGGATCGGAACAGAAACAGTACATGGATACTCCTGCACCCATTCGAAAATGGTTTCCACCATCGGTTCCGGCATGTACAAATCCACTTCAACTATTGATATCTGGACCAGTACCGGAGTGCCTGGTTCTGCCTTGTACTCCAAATTTGCCGGCATTCAGACCTCGCAAAGCGGAATGATGAAAGCATTGGAAAATGCTGGTGGTACAGGCGTTTTTGTAAAAATGGTCGTTGCCGGCAAGGACTATGCAGTTGAAGAGGATTTAATCAAAGCTGAAGAAGGCCATTTTACTGCGGATATGTTCCGCATTCCCTCCGGATATAAGGAATCCAGCGGCAACATGTTTTCCCATATGATGCCACCAGCAAAAAAATAAAAGTCCACTCGTCCAGATTACAAAATCCGAACCTTCCAAATAAAGAACAATTAAAACATACACATGAAACGAATTTTACTCATCGCGATGACCGGAATCATCATCGTCTTTTCATCAAGTATCGCGTCCGGACAAAATATTGGTATCAACGCGGACGGAAGTACACCGGATGTCAATGCTATGCTGGATATCAAGGCAGCCAACAAGGGACTGTTGATTCCGCGGACCAGCACAGTAACCCGGGTAACCATTCCCAATACCAAAGGGTTGCTCGTGTATGATACGACCACCAGCACGTTTTGGTTCAACGATGGAAATACCTGGCAGCAAATATCCAATGGAAGTTCTGCACTGAACGGAACGGTAAATTATCTCGCGAAATTCACCGGAACTTCCACAGTCGGCAATTCTGAATTATTCGATAACGGACAATATGTTGGAATTGGTACAACGAGCCCATTGTCACGACTGCACGTCGTGGATAGCAGTGTGTTGTTTAGCGCGGCCGGCGACATACCGGCTTCCTTACACAACACACCCATTTCAAAAGGCGGAAGGAGAATGATGTGGTATCCCGACAAAGCAGCGTTTCGCGCTGGGTATGCTGTGTTTGACGAATGGGATTCCGTAAACATCGGCAAATATTCTGTAGGTATGGGTTATGGAAATATGGCCACGGGTTTGTATTCCGTATCGCTGGGCAATGGATCAGGAGCTTCGGGAAGAAGTTCCATTGGAGTAGGCGAACTGAACAATGCAACAGGAGATTTCTCTTTTGCAGCAGGGCAGTTTACGACCTCAAAAGGAATGTATTCAACTGCAACCGGAAACACTACTCGGGCAACAGGTATTGGATCGATTGCTGTAGGATACCGGTCAGAGGCCGATGGAGATTATTCGGTGGCACTCGGGAATGAAACTTTTGCTTCCCAGCAGGGTGCCGTTGCATTGGGAAACGAAACAGGCGCTACCGGATACGGATCGACGGCCATGGGAAATTTGTCAAACGCAAGTGCGAGTTACGCAACCGCTATCGGCAATCAGAATACCGCCAATGCACAAAGTTCACTGGCCCTGGGTGACAATACAAAAGCAACGGGATTTGCATGCACTGCTATGGGATTTGTGACTACAGCCAGCAGTTTCTATTCAACAGCCATGGGTGAGTTAACCACCGCCAGCGGTACGGCTTCCGTAGCCATGGGTAATACCACAACGGCCGCGGGAAATAATTCATTCGTTTGGGGCGCAAATTCCAATGCAACCGGAAATAATTCTCTTGTTTTTGGTGTGAATCTTTTTGACGGCGGACATAAAGGAGATGCGATGTTTGGTGATACAGATCCATGGAACGCCGGTTCGGTAGGCAGTGGCACGGACGACCAGATGATCTGCCGCTTCAACAATGGATATTATTTTTTAACCGGAGGCAACACAAACCGCACCGGAATAGTGGCCAATCATGGCGACAACAGCTGGTCGGTGATCAGCGACAGTACGAAAAAAGAAAAAATTGTACCAGTGGACGGCGAAGTTCTTTTAGAAAAGATTTCCCAATTCAAATTAGGCACCTGGAACTACAAAGGGCAGGATCCAAAAATATACCGTCACTACGGACCGATGGCGCAGGATTTCCATCATGCTTTCGGCCAGGATGCACTTGGCACCATTGGCAATGATACATTAATCAACCAGTCGGACCTTATGGGAGTAAGTTTTACTGCCATCCAGGCACTGGAAAAAAGAACCGAAAAAATCGAACAACAGCAACAGCAGATAACCACGCTGAAAAATCAGAATGAGATACTTGCCGAAAGCAACGAACAACTCCGGTCGCAACTGCAGTTGCTCATGAGCACTGTTTCTGCACTGGATAAAAAAGTTCAGTTGATAGCTGTCGTACAAAACAATTCAAACGCTGTGGCAGAAAAATAGAATACCATGAAAAAGTTTCTGAACATTTTATCCGTGGTGCTATTGCCTGTGTTTGGATTTCCCCAGGCCAGGATCGTTTTCAACGGCGCCAATATATTTATAACCAACAATGCCACCCTGGTGATCGATAATCCAGCAGCTGACGCGTTAACGAATGTTGGTTCGGGAGGTGTTGTAAGCGAGGGGGCCAACAACAATATGATCTGGAATCTGGGAACACAATCCGCTACGTATAAAATCCCCTTCGTTTCCGGAAGCAATCCCATCCCCGTCATTTTCACCTCCTCAGGAGGAAACGGCAATGGTCATTTTAAACTAAGCACGTATGCAGGACCCGACTGGCAAAACAGTCACTATCTGCCACCTGGTGTTACCAATGTGGACAGGAATGGATCGGACAACTCCGCCCATGTAATAGATAGATTCTGGCAGATCAGCACGTCGGGATATACTGTGCAGCCAACCCTGTCCAACCTCACTTTTTCCTATACTGAAAACGAATGGAACGAAGCAGGCAACAGTATAACCGAAGGAAATCTGGAAGCACAAAATTGGAACAGCATTTCCAATAGCTGGGTCGTGCCACCCGTCGGCCTGGACAATACAATCACGAATCAGGTGGTATTGACCGGTGAGAACGAAACGAATTATTATTCCTGGTGGACCCTTGTGTCCTCCGACTTCGCGCTGCCCCTTACCCTGTTGAATTTTACCGTGGAAAAATACAACGGGAATGCCTACCTGAAATGGCTGGTCACTTCACAAGTGAATGTAAGCTTCTACGAAATACAGCGATCCACTAATGGAAATGATTTTGTGTCGGTAGGAAAAGTAGGGTCTGTTTCCGGTTCGGGTCCGGGTTCGGACATTTCCTATTCGTATATCGATACACTGAACGATCTGCATGCGGGACTGATCTATTACCGGCTGCGCATGGTTGACGGCGATGGTAAATTCAGTTTTAGTCCGGTTAAATATATTTCCTTCACGGGGAACAATCCGTTGGTACAGGTTTCACCGAATCCGGTTACGACTGTGGTCGTTGTACGATTCGGTGCCGTTACTGAGGGAATTTATCAGGTTTCTATTTACAATACAGAAGGCAGACGACTGATGAACCGGAACATTGATGTTTCCCAAAATTCCAGTTTCAATTTTCCAAGGTCCCCCACAATGCCACCGGGTACCTACATCATCGTTGTTTCAGGAGGAAATCTCAAACAGGCATTTACCATCATATACCGTTAAACCTTTCATAATCAGTTATTTATTTAACTGCAAACCCGGCCCGTTTCTACGAATGGCCGGGTTCATTTACTGTCATTGATCATTTGAAAGTTGCTGATCTGGATGGATAGCAGGCAAAAACAATAACTCCACTCACGGACGTGGACTTATTGTTTTGGAAAAGTTATACGCCTGATTACATTATTATAAAAATCGCTTACGTATAAAATATTGTTATCACCGGAAGTGGTGAAGGCGATGCCAGAAGGAGCATAGAATTCTGCGTTATTTCCTGTTCCGTCTACATAACCTTGTTTGCCATTTCCGGCAATCGTAGTGACCGTGCCATTGGCGGTGACTTCGCGTATGCTATTATTGTTTATATCGGCGACATAGATATTCCCGTCGGGATCTGTGCATATAACCATCGCGCCACCGAAACTTGCCTGGGAGCCGGCACCATCCTTATTTCCAAGTGAATCCGATCCTGCGATAATCGATACCGTTCCGTCTTCAGTTATTTCTATGATCCTGTGTCCCGCAGATATGAAAACATTCTTGGCATCCGCGTCCATAGTCATCGAACTGATAATACCGAATTGCGTGTTTATCCCAATGGGCGTAATGACATGGTCAGCAGCCCGGACTTCAAACATACCAGCGTAGGTGTCGAACAAATAAATATTCCCCTTATAATCTACACAAGCGCCGTTGACATCTGCTGCAATATTATTTGGGTTCAGAAATTGAATAGTCTGAGAGCCTCCCGTTGTGGTGCAGCTTTTTGCGGTACCACAACCATAATCACCAATATATATAATATCATCGTTGATCCAGAGGTTGCTGGGAAAGGTCAGTGACGGATCACCGCTTCCAAATGGATCGTCCATGCACCCGGGTTGATCAAAGGCGCCGGTAAAAGGACCCGCAAGATGGGCTATGGGATCTACCTTCAGAATAGCATTGTGGTTCGTTTCTGCGACATATAAAAATCCTTTGCTATCCACACACAATTCCGTGGGTCCATTAATAGAATTCTGAACGGTAGCTCCCGAATAAGTATCCACAACATATTTTGAGTTATCAGTACTACCTGTAGTCGTGTTGGTTTTATTGACGCTCTTTGAGCATGAATTAAGAACGACCGCAAAAAAAAGAATATAAAAACAGTTGGAAATACGCATGATTGAAATTGCTTTAATTGTTAAAAAAATAAAACTCTTAGAGCAAAATATTAATACTACGCATGGGAATATTAAATAATCGATAAAACACATTTAAAACCCGACAAAAAATGAGACAAATTTCGCAGGATGTTGTTTATGACCTATCCCTTTTCGCAAATCAGAATATCGAACCGTTCAGGTCAACGAAGTCGTTCCGCTGATATTCATGATAGACCAAAATATCGTAACTTAATTAATTAAAACATATTAAAATGGGTTTCAAATTTTCCAGACAAATGAAGGAAATCATTTCATTTAGCCGGGAGGAAGCAGAACGGCTTGGAAATGATTATATAGGTACAGAACATTTGCTGCTTGGTCTGCTGCGGGAAGGAGACAATACAGCTGTTCGTATTTTGAAAAGCTTCAAAGTTGATTTAGCAGAAATACAAAAAGAAATTGAACTGAATGTTAAATCTGATAAAGCTCCTCAAAACGCCATGCCGTTAAATGTTAGTGCTGAACAAACAATTCAGGGAGCAGTAGCTGAAGCAAAAACTTTAAAGAGCAAAAAAGTAGAACCAGAACATTTAATATTGTCCATCCTGAACAATTCTTCAACCGCGCCGACTATTTTAGATCATATCAGAAATAATTAATATCGGGACCAGTCCATTCTAGCTATTGCATTATGATAAGAAAACCACCCAAATCAGGTGGTTTTCCTTTTTCGGAAATTTAGATAGTACGCCAAGCAGGCTAAGTGAGCCGTTTTCTACAGATGTGCAGGCATAGAAATTGAATAGTCTATTCTGAACAAAAAATCTGTTATGAAAACAAAAACATGTATTAAACAAAAATTTGCATTTCTTCTAATTGCGTCGTCTTTGGTAATTTTTTCCACAGTTCACGCCCAGCAACAACAAACATCAGATGAGTCAGCTCTGGCTACAAAGTTTGGGATCAAAGGAGGTTTGAATTTAACCAACCTTTCCTCTGATAATTTTACTGACAATCATTTGAAACCAGGATTTAACGTGGGAATATTTTCGAAGATTCCCGTTTCAACAGGATTCTCCATCCAGCCAGAATTATTATACAGTCTGAAGGGTTCAAAAACAGACTATAATAATGCTGCAGAGGGGAGCGGCGAATACAGGTTTAACCTGGGTTATGTTGAATTGCCGATTTTAGCAGTTGTAAATCTGACGAAAAATTTCAGTATTCATGTGGGCGGTTACGGGGCCTATATGACTAATGCTAATGTTAAGGATGTAAATAACAATGGAACTCTTCAGAGCGTTACGGATTTAAATGCGGAAGATTTCAACCGCTGGGACTTTGGACTGGCAGGTGGTTTGGGCTTTGACATCGAAAATTTTACGATCGGTGCCAGATATAATTATGGTCTTACAGATATTGGGAAATCGAATAATTTAACGGGTGCTGCCTTGGGTAGTGCTAAAAATAACGGCCTCTCCATATATGTAGGATTTGGATTTTAACCACCAGCAAAATGAATTTTCGGGAATTGGTTCTACTCACTTTTGAAATACAGGATGTAGAACCAGTTCCTCATTTTTTTTATCACAAAGAATCGTCCATTTGATTATATAATGTTTGGTGTAGTTCGATCGGCAATTTTGAATGAATACACCATGCCTGAAAATTATTTTTCCATATTTCATCATTTTTAAATTCAGGAGCTTTTCTATTGGTAAATATTTTTTCGTGCCCGGCTATTAAATGCAGCTCGGCACCCACATCTATCCGCTGATGGTGTGCCTACAGATTACAGTGTAATACATACGATTGAAAATGTTTTTCGGAAAAAAGTTGTCGTACTTAAATAGGCGCTGCAGCTGATTAATAAACAGAAGGTGACGAATATTCTACATTATGCCGAAGGGTTTGTATTTCAATAAATTGATATGCAGTCTCTTTTATGCGCATACAGGTGTCAGTTAATGGAGGCAAATTGCCAATAAAAATGGTGCATACATAATAAGGATAGTGTTTTTACTATAATCAGCCCCGTGTATGCGCAGAAATCTTCATTTTTCTTAGTGCAGCTATGATGGTCTTTGTTTTGATTAACTGACAATGAACTATTGCTATAACTGAACCCTGATAAAATGAAAACAACCGCCATCATCTTCCTTACACTCACTTTTTTTTCAACTCAACTCTTTGCACAGATTCACCCCGATGCGGATACTATCCCATCCAGGAGTAATCAGATTCACCCGGATGCAGATACCATCGTCCCATCCAGGGGTAATATTGAACAACAATTGAAGGATATCAGAAAACGCCAGATTCTCCTCTATTCAGACTCCACGGGCTCCGGCAACGTACCCAAAAAATCAGGACTTATCGATTCCACAAAAAAAAACCGATACAATAACCTGCTTGAGGACGATCCTGAATACAACAAAAAATCTCCAATCTGGAATCCTGCACTGCAGGTCGTTGCTATGAACGTGATCTTAAATGTAGTGGACAGATCGGTTTTTCACCTGCAATTTGCAAAAGTGGATTTACACACCTGGAAACGAACCACAGCGGCTGGCTTTCCCTGGGGAAACGGATGGGAATGGGACCAGGACAGGTTTGGCAATAACTTTCTTTCACACCCGATGACAGGCAGTTTTTATTACAATGCAGCACGATCAAATGGTTATAATTATTGGCAGTCAGCACCCATTGTTTTTGCCGGGAGCTACATGTGGAAGATCTTCGGTGAAAATGGGACACCGGAACGTGAAGACCTGATAAATACAACTTTCGATGGAATCGCCTTAGGAGAAATCATGTACCGGATCAGTTCAAATATCCTGGATGACAGGGCGATAGGACCAGAAAGGGTCTTTCGGGAAATCTTAGCCGGTCTCGTAGATCCTGTGAGAGGTGTAAACCGCCTTTTTCAGGGAAAAACTTTCAGAAGAACCAATAAGGAAGTTTATCAAACAGAGCCCATGAATATTACTTTTTATGCAGGTGTACACTCTGTAAATGACCAAAGTTTAAAACTTTTTTCAGGGCATAATGTTCAAATGCTGAATCTTCAGCTTGATTATGGCAATCCATTTGAAGAGCGCCCAAGAAAACCCTTCGATGTTTTCAGATTTCGCTCCGAGTTCAATTTTGGCGAGGGAAGAAAAATAGTCGATAATATAACAGGCTATGGAATTTTATTTGGTAAGAATGCCAAGCTGGGCAATATAGAAATGCTGTATGGACTTTTCCATTATTATGATTACTTCGATATGACGGCATTTGAACTGGCAACCACCTCTTTTGGTGGCGGATTGTTGACCAAGCTCCCGATAAACAAGAAAAACAGTTTGTATACCAATATTCATCTGGGTGTCGTGCCTTTCGCCGGCACCAGTGTCGGGCCTGTCTCGGACACTTCACAGTCTCGCGATTATCGTTTTGCCTATGGAGTACAAGGTAAAATAGAAACGGGATTTACTCTTGGCAAATACGGGACGGTAAGTATCTGGTATTATTATTATCTGTTACATGCATTTAACAATACGGGTAATGACGAAAAACGTCAGGGAACACTCGGAACGACTTCAATCCAGATGATAAAACCCAGACTAACAGTCCACCTTTTCAGGGACTCAGTTTTGGTATGGAACAGGATTTCTATTTTAACACTCATACCCAGCGATATTATGACCCTTTGCATTATACGCACACGGAACAAAGGATATTTCTGATGTTTTACTGGGAGGATTCGCAGCGGAAAGGGCACTATAATTAGAGTTAGGATATGCGATCGATCGATCACCTGAATTTATAAACGATCCCGGGCATCACTACACCATCCATATAGTTTATACTGAAACTAAGCGTATTTTTCTTTTTGGCATTTTGCAGTTTCGCATATCTGTGATAGTTATTAACTACCTGTCTTCCGCATAAGAAGCCAAGGGCTGCACCCACTATCACATCTGAAGCCCAATGCGCATTTTGCATAATCCTGCTCAATCCGATCAGTGAAGAAACTGAGTAGGCAAGAATAGGTGCCCATTTGGTGTCTTTATATTCCATTGCAAAAACGGTTGCTGCGGCGAAAGCTACAGTAGTGTGACCCGATGGAAAAGAGGTATAGGATTCAGGCGGGGGCTTGGTTCCGTTTCTATCTTTTTGAAATTGATAAAAAGGACCATGAAATATGTTGTTATTCTGATGGGTAACAGGATCGTAGTAAGAGGGACGTTGTCTGCCTGTCAAATACTTAAGCGAGGTTTCTATTAATGCCGCGGATAAATATGCCTGCGTTGCAAGCCAGGTAGTAGTTTTAGTTTTTTCCTTTTTGAAAATATATCCATAGGCCGCAAAAGCGGCCAGGGTATATGCTTCGTATGCCCCGCCGAAATTGGTCACGTACATACTGACTGAAACCGCCGGAGGGCTTTCATTTCGGAGATTCACCGCAAATTTGTTTATCGGCTTGTCAGCAAATAGTGCAACGGCTGTAGTCGCCAATGCAAAACCACCTATTTTTATCCAGTCACTACCGGTAGCCCTGAATGGGGAAGTTACCTGCTGCTTTATGTCACTCACCAGCAAAATCATATAAGTCCGGGGCGTAATTTTAGTATTTTCATTATAAGCCTCGGGTACTGTAACGTTTTTTTGTTTGGCACCAACACTATCAGTTTTATTGGTCAGGCTATCAAGCTTTTTGATCAGGGTATCTTTTTGCTGAGCCATTAACAACGAAGGAATCAGTATGAGAAAGAGAATTAAAAACCTGCTTTGTTTGCCCATTAATAAATTGGAATTAGTTCGATAAAAGATATTCTTAAATTACAACCCGGCTAACAAGACTAATAGATAGCAAAACACAAGCCTGCACTTGTTTCTATAGGAATTTAATCATTTGATATACCGTGACAGAAACTGAGTATATATTTCCACATCACAAATTTTACTAAACTCCGTAACTGATTAAATTCATGCTACAACGTTTTCATTTCTAACTAAAACCAATAAATATAATGCAACTTGTATTGACCTTAATCTTATTATTGTTTTTACAGCACTTCTGTTCACAGGTTGTAATAGTGCAACTACTACTACCACAACTAAAGAAGATGCCGTTGCGTTTGATGTATCAACAATGAAACAAATTATTGAAGGGAAAGATAAGATTGGGCAAAGGCTATCATTACATCAGACAGTGCAGCAATGGTAAGCCATTACACAAAGGATGGCAAGATTTTTCCACCCAACGGGGACCCGATTGTTGGCCGTACAGCTATAGCTGCATTTGTTTCAGAAGTTAATAAATTTGGAATAAAAGAATATAAAGACGAAACTACAGCTGTCTACGGCAACGAAGAGAACTTGATAGAAGAAGGAAACTATAGCATGGGTGATGGAAAAGGAACCACGCTTGATAAAGGAAAATACATCGCAATATGGAAAGGAAGATGGAGATTGGAAAATATATTCAAACATATATAACACCAGCCTCCCACCTGCTCCTGTTAAAAAATGAGCTTGAGGGGATTGGGCAAAGGAATAAGTGTTCTTGCAAGCTGCGTTAACAAACTGGCCAGTTGCACCCAATAGGACGAGACAAAACGATCGGTTTATTGAATAAATAAAAAAACCACCCGAAAAATCAGGTGGTTTTCTTTTATTATTTTTTTGTCGTCCCCCGGAACCGTCCGCCGGTCCGTTTTCCCCCAGTAAATGTGACCATCACCGGGCTGTTGGCAAACCACTTTTTGACCAAACTCACAATTATTTCAGGTTCGGAGTCCAGGGATACGGCAAGGCATTAAAGGATCTGGAGGCCAAAAGATAAATAGTTAATGGGCATCAAAAAATACTTTCATTTCATCGTCAATTGTCATGAGCTAAATTAATTGCCGACTCATTTAATATGAAAATGGGCAAAACGACTCAAATTTCGTTTTGCCCAATTCGGTAAACCGGATTGGGCAAATTTAAAAGTTTATCATGAAGGAAAACTTCATGCGCTGGACGGGCATGAATCATTTCGCCCGGCTTCTTTTGTAAAGACTAATGCCCTTGCAGAACTGGGCAACTGCCTGGATCGCCAAATCAAAAGATCCCGGCATTTTGCAATTTGCCGAAACTATGAAAAGGGGCCATCAAGCCGTAATCGTTACGGCAACGGAAGCTATTTCCGGGCCGGTAAGTTGTGGTTTTGCCTGTGAAAAAACGGATGTTGAAAAACCGACAGAGCAAATCAGCATACCATAAGCTGCCTTTTTGAATGTTTTACTGAGTATTATGGTATTATTTTTTTACGGGAGGTAAATAAATACAATAAAGAGAGTGTAGGCAAGAAAAAGTTACAAAAAAAGCATGTTTTTTTAAAATAATCGTCCATTTAATAAGCTGGTAATTCTAAAAATTGAGAATAAGTAAAATTCTTTTTAATTCTTGTAACTTTTTTTGATTTTAATACTCTTTAAGTAGTTGAGTGTGCAAATTTGAACTACTAAATGAACAAAATATAGAAATGTGTGAATTATGTAACATATTATAAGAGTTATGTATCAATTTTTAAACTGAGGGATACTATCTTAAAATAATTTTTTCGTTAAACTTCACAATCATGAAAATAACTTCAATTAAATCTGTAACGGGTATTGGCATGATCTTATTGATTATATTAATGAGCCAGTTTGTGCAATGCACGTATTCTAATGCATGGTGTTGAAAAAATCAATTTATTCATATGGAAGAATTTGATGTAATAGTAATAGGATCTGGAGCAGGCGGACTGGCGGCAGCAATATGCCTAGCGAAAACCGGACAGAAAGTACTGGTTTTAGAACAGCATTTTATTCCCGGAGGCTGGTGTCATAGTTTTCATTTAAAAGGCCAGCGTTTCAGTCCCGGAGTGCACTATATAGGCCTCCTGGATGAAGGCCAATCAACAAACAATCTTTACAAGGGCCTTGGAATTGCAAATGATCTGGTCTTTTTCCGAATGAATAAAAACAGTTATGAACATTGTTGGCTTGGTGATAAAAAGATTGATATGCCGGCCGGATTCAATAATCTTTATGAAAGTCTCGCAAACAGATTTCCGAAAGAACAAAAAAATTTAAAAAAGTATATTGAACTGGTTAAAAAAGTAAGTGATCAGGTTTTCTTAATTCCTGAAATGCGAACATTTTGGGACCATCTTACTATTCCTTTTCGAACACGTCACATGGGTAAATATGGTTTGTTCAGCCTGAAAAGGGTAATTGACTGGCATCTGAAAGATCCGTTGTTAAAAGCCGTCCTGAATATCCAATGCGGTGACTATGGATTACCACCATTTAAGGCAAGTTTCCCCATACACTGTGTAATAATGAATCATTATTTCCAGGGTGGTTTCTATCCAATGGGAGGAGGAGCAGGCATCGTTAAAGCCATGACTAATGCCTTGAAAAAAAATGGAGGAGAATTAAGGGTAAAACAGAACGTAAAAAAAATTTTAATCGAAAACAAAAACGCATTCGGAGTAGAGCTTTCAAATGGCGAACAAATTTTTTCCAGACGGGTTATATCAAATGCAGATCCTTCAAACACATATTTGAATTTGGCAGGAAAAGAAAACTTAAGTGCGAAACTGCTGAGTAAACTTTCAAAAACCAAATATTCTGTTACCTCATTAATCCTGTTTTTAACGTTAGATATGGATATAAAAAAGTCAGGCCTTGACTCTGGAAATATATGGTCTTTCAAAAGCGACAATATTGATGGAATATATAATGAACTAAAAGGGGAGCATCCGGCTGAAGGAGATGTATTTCCCGGCGTCTTTATTAGCTGCACCACACTTAAGGATCCGGTTTCTTTTAATGGCAGATATCATAATTTTGAAGTCATAACATTTATTGAAAACAACATCTTTAAAGAATTTGACATCGAAAATGATTATCATTCAGAAGAATATGATAAACGAAAGAAAAAGATCATAAACAAATTTTTAAATAATGTAGAAAAGGTAATACCTGGCGCAAAGCAACATATTATCCAGGCTGAATTGGGTACACCTAAAACAATTCAACATTTCATAAATTCCACTGATGGAAATGTATACGGCACTGAAAAAACATTTAATCAAATCGGCCCTTTCACATTTAGAAATAAATCCGAAATAAAAAATCTTTACCTATGCGGGGCTAGCACGTTATCTCATGGGGTGGCCGGTGCCGCATATTCAGGAGTTGAAACAGCAGCGAAGATCCTGAATACAACTTCAGGAGAACTTCTAAAGGACCGTGAAGATCAAAAAATCAGAATTTACAACGCAGAAGATGAATCTACCTGGCCGTTATGGGTATTTCAAAAAATTGAAGAACGAAAAAGGAGATTTAAGGAAACAAATTTAATTCCACTTAGCCGGTGACGAACCACGAATGCACTCCTTGGGTATTCGGGGCACGAATTCTTTCCTGATTGTCAAAAAATGTATTCTTCAGCAAATCAGCCATTATGAAAGAGTTTCAATATATTATAGATAAAATCAACCTGTTTCTTTCAGAAGAATTTGAAGTGGATATTGAGCGGATCTCCCCTCAGGCAAATCTTCGTCAGGTGATGGAATTGGATAGCCTCGACTATGTTGACCTTGTAGTCGTAATCGAGAACAATTTTTCTTTTAAAGTAAAACCGGAAGAGCTCACGGGTATCATTACTTTTAACGATCTCTATGGATACATCATCTCTCATATTAAGCTTATAGAACCAGGTGATGGTTTTGTAACAGAGCGTGTACCGGAACTTTAAAACTTTCCAGGTCCAGTTTCACTAAGATTAAGTATCTGCCAGCAGATTAAAATATTCATCATCTTCATTTTTACCACCCTGACCTTTTCCCAGTGACTTATGGGTCCTCAAAAACTCAATGGAGCAGATCCATTTTACCATCTTATAGCCCAATTGATTTTCTATCCGAAGCCTGAGGGGAGCACCATGAATGTGTGAAAGCGGTTCGTAGTTCATTTCCCAGGCTAGTAAGGATTGCGGTTTCAAGCAATTATCAAGCGTGTTGGTATCGTAATAAAATCCTCCGTAGAGACCTTCTCCAAAAGAATAGAATGCAACGGTTGTTACGGAAGGATGGGGTTTGACAAGCTCCACAATCCTACTTATAGGAATGCCTCCCCATTCTGCAATGCCAGACCAACCCTGGATACAATGATGCATCGTAATACTTTGCTCCTTCTCTAAATTTCTAAGTTCTTCCAATGATAATTCAACGGGGTTCTCTACCAGTCCGCCGATTTTTAGCTTGTAATCTATAAAATTATTTTCAGCTAATTTTTTCCACTCCTCCGAATCCGGGATCTTTCCATTTGGCCAGAAATAGGTAGTAATATCTTTCTTTTTATAATAAGCCTTGGGTTTAAAACGGTTCAATGTAATACGCCATAAATTTCCGTTGATGGCAGCATCAAGATGCTGTAGTAAACGTTGTTTGTTCCATGAGAGCCAATGCGCCAGGAAACAAAAACCTATTGTAATCACAATAATAAATATACCGATATACAAACCTGAGAGACTTCTTGTGTTATCGGTTCCCAAAACAATATGGTTCATATTACGAACGAGGCCGGTAGCGGAAATCAATACAACATGTATAATAATAAAAACCACATAAGCTAACATTACCAGGAAGTGAATGGAGCGGGCGCTTTGGCGATTGCCAAATAATTTTGGAAACCAATGAAAACGATTTTCGATAGCAGGTGACATAGCCATTCCGGTCAGCATCGCCAGGGGTGCCAATATAAATATGACTCCGAAATATGAAATTTGCTGCAGCGCATTATAATGATAAAACCCGTTAGGTTCTGTTGGTATATTTAGCGTTGCATAGTGAACAAAAACGTTCCACGCATCAGGAATTATTTTCCATGAGACGGGGACAAGACGTTCCCATTGATTGGTACAAAATAAGAGAATAATAAAAACAATACCATTCAATACGAAAAAAGGAACAGTTAGAAAATGCCAGGATCTTGCTATTCCGATGGAATGCCGGTAACCGGGCAAGCCAGCCAGCGGGCTAATATAACGGGCATCTTCTTTAGCAGTCCAGGATTTGTCTTTAGGCTTTTTTAATGGGGTAAAACGTATCCAATTTGTTTCAGGCGCACAACCATTATTCCAATAAAGTCTTGGATGATCCACTAAAATGGAAAGTCCGCTCCTTATGATGAGTACAAGAAAAAAGAAGTTGACCCAATGGCTCAGGTTAACCCACATTGGAAACCCCTTAGGATATTCGGGTGTTATAGAATAAGGAACTAAAGAAGGATTTACGGGTAATCCTATCAGCAAATACTGTAACCATGCAGCAGCAATTAACCCAACTATGATTATTCCAAGAATTATTAACATGTAAGGCTTAATGGCAATAACCACACGTCTGTCTTCAGGGTAGTGTATAGCTTTTTCCTCTTTAGTAAAATGAGTAAACATCGGTGAGAAGCTAATTAATTGACTTTATTAATCTTTACCATTTTTCACAAGCGGCATGAGATAGTTATTACCTCTTTAGCGATAAGTGCTTCTGCATTTCGGTCCTTCATGCAGCTGCGTAATCGGGTTTATTTTATTTTCACCTTTAAATTTTGGAAAGTGCAGCCCCTTTATGGACAGCAATATGATCTGTTTTGTCACTCTTAATCTCATATTGGGGATCTTCTTTTTTGGCGTGATGAGTATATCCTTTGTAATCAAAATCATTCGAATGGATTCTTATAATTGTTCCGGATACATACCCTGCCTCTGAATTCCAAGTTACATGATCACCTACTTTAAATTTATTTTTCATAGCTTTCTTTTTGCATGGTCGCTACCTTCCTTATTGTAAATTTATGTTCGTTTATGAACAATTCTCTCGGAATCTCTCGGTCGATACACCTTTTCTAAAACTTAAGAGGATTAATTGAGCTATTCAGAATATTTAGATGTGTTTTGTATTTTAAAATATAAAATGACAGAAGCAAGTATTAACGTAAATCCATTCGTGAGCCATACGGGGAAGTTGTTAGTGGCGAGTCCATAAATAAACCACGAGAGTGTACCAAAAGTAAACAGAATATACATGTATAAGGAATAATCTACTTTCTGACACTAATAATTTTACAGTTAGAAATATATCGTTAAAACGGGCAGTTGAGATTTTGGCTAAAAACAATATTGAAATAAATGACTGCGAGGCAGCTGTTATACTAGATTTTCTTTACCATATCGCCCATAACCATAACAAACACGAAGCATATACTAAGATAGAAACCTCAATGAGAAATCGAACTTATTAAAACGTAGACTCCTACTAACTTTCGTCTCATTTTAGCCTTGCATACAGGAAAAGATGGAGCGATCAACTGTCAGAAATCGAACCATCAAGCAGCGCGTCGCGACTTATTGGTTAGTATAGTCTATTGGCTTAAAAAAACGAAACATCCTAAATTAGGATGTTTCGTTAAGTGACCCTCCTCGGGCTTATATCGAACCAGTTTTTAAGTGATCTAAAACTTTTAGCTTCACTTTCATAAGTAAGAAAGGTTTGATTATGTATTTTAATAAAAATAAAAAGTATTATTTATTTCGGGTGACAGGTATAAATATGAATTGTAACTACTATGCATCGCGATTCTGATCTAAATAAAAATGCATAAGATTATCCCATTTGCTAAATTGTTATTTTATCCCATTCGCTTCTAAAAAAGCGCCACGTGTCTTGTTCATGTCATCAGAATACTTTGGGTCATACCAGAAGAAATGCCCGGAACCATCAAGGGTCTTGAATTCGATATTGTTGCCGAGTTCCTTCATGGACTTCGCGAATTTCGCAGCGGTAAAATAGGGTACGTTATTGTCCTCCGTGCCGTGGATGAGAAGGATGGGTTGTGGAATTTTTTTCAGGTTGTAGGCGGGAGAAATCGTTTTCACCGAATCCGGGTTGTTGGGAAGTAGCGCCTCCAGCCATTCGTTGCCAAGTGTGAGATCATAGACCCCGGAGTTAACCATGAGGATGTCCGGTTTTGCGGAGACGGAAAGATCATCTGTCGATTCGTTATAGCCGTTGAGGAGTGCTGCGCAGAGGACGATATGTCCACCCGAAGAATTGCCGGAGGCGATGATTTTGTTCGGGTCGAAATGATATTGCGCTGCGTTTGCCCGCATCCAGCGGATAGCGGATTTCGCGTCCTTAACTGATTCAAAGGGAAGCGTGCCATAACGATCACCGATCCTGTATTCCACTGCGGCCGCGACTTTTCCATGCTGCGCGTCATAACGGCAGGGCCAGAAAAACCAGTCGGGTTTGCCTTCTGTCCAACTGCCCCCATGAAAATAAACAATTGCGGCTTTATCATTCGAAGGAAACTTCGTCGAATCGGGCAGGAATAAATGGATATCCAGGTGAAAACCGTCGACGGTCTTGTAGGTTAAAATCAAATGATCTTTTCTGCCCGCAAGTTCTTCAACGTACATCACGGTGACGGCGTGTGTATACGCAGTATCCGTACAGGTAGTAGTAAACCGGTTGTATAATTTCCCAATATCCTTTATGCCGAAATTATCAATATGATTTTTCAGACACGTGTACTCCACATAGTCACGGCATTTTTTATTCGAGAAATAAAATGGAATAACTGCAAAAGTTGCATCGAGCTTCTGGTTGTCGGAACGGGAAAAATGACCGGTCTTCAGGGCACTGTCTGTTTTTTCGTGCAGGAAAGCGGCCTGGTAACCGTCATACCCGTCGAGGGGAATACTGGAAGGGATATTCAATTTGCGGCTATCTGACGAAAGGCGTTTTTTCACGCTGCTAGAATTCTCAACGTATGTTTTCGTATACCGATAATGAAAGAAAGGGTAAATCAATATCCACTGATCAATGAATAGGGAATGATCGGTCTGCTGCAGATTTATGAATTCGGGATTCAGTTTGTCCTTGTATACGTCGAGCAGACTGTCGAAGGGGGCTTTTAAAGAATCCATCTTTGCGACAAAGGCGGCCGGTGGTAATAAGAAGATCTCCCGGTTATTCGGATAAAAGCTGTTAACGAATCCGTCTTTTAGTTTCTTCGAATCAGCGAGATATTCTTCATTATCAGTTTTGGTTTGTGCGATACCTGACATAAATATACAACCGAAAATCAGTGACAAGATCCATTTCATAGCTTGTTTGTTGAGTTTTGTAACTTCAAATAACGTTCAAATTCCACAGGCGTCAGAATGCTATTCATCGTCAGGTTAAAAGCGGTGTGGTTAGCTTTGAGCCCGGCTTATACGCTCCTTCAAATCGAAATATTGACCATGAATAAACTTTGGGTTTTGCCTCACATACTTTTTATAAGCTTAGCTGAATTTCGAATGCAATTGGTTTGCCATTATTTGGGACAAGGACATCAGCTCTCCAACCTTTTCCTGCATACTCTTGAATCGCTTCAATTCCAATATTTCGGAATGCCGAAACGATTTCCATTTGTATTTTATCATGCTTTCTAATATTATTAGGATTATCCATTTATGCATCATTCATTAAACCATAACAATAAAGCCAAAACGAGGGATCATTTTTAAGGGTAAAATTTGTGAAAGCGAAGTTATCCTTGATTTGTTTTAAGCTTTGGCTAGTTTAAGGTATAAAAAAACCACCCAAAAATTAGGTGGTTTCTATTTAGTCATTCCCGAATTGTCACCCAAAACCGTCACCTGTTTGGATTTACGCTTAGGTTGTGACCTTGACTGGGCTGATGTCGAACCATTTTTTGAATGATTTGAAACTTTTGGCTTCGCTTTCTACTTGAATAATTGTCTGATATTTCACAATTGCGAGATGCACAACGAACATATTTCATCTTAAGTTTACGATGATTGAGTTTAACACGGCTGGTATTAAGTAGGATCAATAACTGCATCCGGTGGAATCAGTTCATAGTTTATCGACTCCAACAAACTTTTCAGATTATTGGTGTAGTCGATCAGGTTTTTCCAGAGTGCTTTCCTGTTATGTGTAGTGGTATGGATACCGTCTGCTTCCATCGTTGAGATCATCATTTGTGATCCGTCCTCGTTAACCTCGTCCCAATCAATCTTACCATGAGCGAACAGATTCCGGAACATGCGAAGTTTGTCGACTTCTTTCAGATCCTCTTCATGCTTAATCCACAGATCCGGTCTAATCTCTTTCATACACTCTTTGACCATTTTGGTCTTCTCGTCTAAGGTCAGATCACTGGGAATTGTTTTCTTCTTGATACCAGCCTGACGGAGTAATCTTATAAAGTCTGTCATCGGTCTGGTTCCTATGATTGTGACAATGATAGCACCAAGCATCCAATCGGTGTCGACCGCCATCATGAGATACACACCGCGAACTCTCATCTCCTGGTCTTTCATGTATTTCTTGAAAGGGTGGAGTGGTGGTTGCGGTTGAGAGTCCTTCATATATCAAAGGTGCGAAAAGTATTAGATATGGTACTTCTGGCACCCAAACCATCAGTAATCCGTAATCGTTGGGTCGTCACTATCTACACGGTTGGAAAACCCCTTGCTATCAAAGCACCATCGTCTTTAAACCCCAACCACCCCAGGTCGGGCAGCTTTAAAAGATAACTTTTCTGGAAGTCTGAGACTTGTTTCCACAAATCATTGATCTTGATGTCTTGTCGGGTATATCCACCATCTACGGTTACGATTTGAACCGTAGTACGATCTTCACCGATCAGATCGAACAACATTGTACCATGACCTAGATCGTTTCTCAGATCCTTGAATTTGGTCACTATATCAAAGTCATCTTTATACCTGGGATACAGATGTGGAAAGTGTTCTTGAATACAGGTCTTCACGATCTTGATCTTGCTCGAGAGTGGGTACTCATACCACGCTTTCTTTTTGTTTTTCTTCACACCCGCTTTTTTTCGAAACTCTTCACGTAGTGAATCGGTTGGAAGTGTTTTAGAGATGATGTTATTTAGCATAACCTCGAAGTTTGCAGCGTACTTTATGAAAGTTCCACGAAGTCTGATTTCTTCGTCGTTTGACCACTTAAGAAACTCGTTTTTGCTTTTAGCTTGTTCCGGGGTTAATTGAACAACAGGATCCATACGATCTGAATTTATACTACAAAGATACTCGCTTCTTAAAGCCTAAAAACTCATTACAAACGATTTAACTGAATCAGACCCTTAAGTGGAGTCTCGCCGTTCCCTATGGCGGCATCTTACATTATTAAACTAACAGCAAAGTATACATGAAATATTGAAATGAACTCACGACGAATCAAAACAACGTCGCTTTAACCCCAGGCTTGGATTACTCCAGGTCCGTTAAACTGTGATGTTCCTTCGAATAAAGTTGAACTGTTTTTTGAATGATTTAAAACTTTTTGCTTCCCTTTCAAGTTAATTATTTTAGTTATCCAACCTATCAATTTTTGCTTTTATCCACATTTAAAACAGTCCACTATTTTGGGTACTTACAATCTGTATCCAACTTCCTCATTATAAATATTTCTACCTACTTTAGATATATCGAAAGGCACATCCCGGTATGCAGATCGCCAAAAGAGTTTTAGTCCTTTATTTTCTAGGAATCCTTGCCATCTACCTACATCTCCTTTTACAAGGTCAGTGGCCGATACATGTATCTGATGCACTATTTTTCAATTTTATCCCCGTTGCCGTCCTGATCGCAGGTCTCCTAATCGGTTGGTTCGGAGCTATGATCATCCAGTATTCTAAAAGGGTAAAGTCCTTTTACCTGTTTGGATTGAACCTGAGTTTTGCCATTTTCCTAATCGTCTTAGGATATTTTCAAATTCAGGCAATACGGGAAGACCGACGTTACGGCTACGATCGTTCTGCCCGAACTATGTTAGAATTTGCCGATGAGAATGGATACCAGTATGTTGCGGACGGATTTGAAAAACTGCAAGGGCAATTTAAAGAACCAAAACTATTACATTTGATCGAATACAGAACAAACTTTAGGGATACAACCGTCAGCCAAGAAAATGATTCCATCAAAACAGTCTATTATACATATTTTTTAGGTAAGAATTACTCTTCTAAGCGCTTTGGAAAGGTGGAAATTTGGAAAACACGAGTGACGTTATTGAGTATTGATCAACTTCCAAATTCTGATACCTGCTATCAACGGCTTAATGAAATTTTTGAGTTGAAGAAAAAAATGGTGGACTCCCTTATTTCGACTTTAAAATTGGATTCCTTATCCCGTCATTGAAATTGAAGATGTAAAAATATCCTTCAAAGATATTATCAATGGTTTTCAATTGAAAAAGTTGGAAAGGTAATTGCTCATTTTGTGAATGGACAAATGCCGCTTGACTTTAATAATAATAAGTTATGCAATTATCTTTGGACCAAGCTATCTGAACATTTGCGAGAAATATAATCCTGAATTTAAGTGACTAAATCGATTTACTAATTTAGTCCAGCTAATTAGGGGGCTGGTACAATAATCTTTATAATTAATTAAGACAAGAACATACATGAAATACACTATTCGGGAACATGGTGATGGATTAGAAAAATGGGCTGCGGATTTTATAGAAATGAACCTTCCTTCTTATGAACTAATCTGGAAGATATTCGTAGGACACCAGGGTAAAGGTAAAATGTCCGGGATGGAAAATATTTCGGAAGAATATGAAAAGGTTGGCGTTGATTTTGCCCAGCATCATTATACGATTTTGGAGTCACTTTTTTTTATGCAGCTGATTGCTGATGACGTGAATAAAACGAAACAGATCCATTCACTCAAAGACTATAAATTGTGATGGATCAGATTATGGCTTTTCAGGGTTATTCTGGTCGCCTCAGGGACAATATGGAAAAGTGCTTTTCTCTTCTGGCACCGACAAATGTGGTAGGACAATCACTGGATGAACTGGATGTTTTTTATCATCAAAGACATGTGTTTATTCACGGCAGAAAAGTTCCATTCGTGATCGACGGGGATAAGCTTTTTAAAATTCCGAAGATAAAAAGAGAGACTACTTCCAATTCGGGTTATGGACTTAATATGACATGGGACTCTGTGGAATCAGAAGACTACGAGTTTTTGGAAGACTCATTGAAATCTTCCATGAACGAACTCAAACCTCTTGTTCAAAATCTTCTGAGTCGCCTCCTGGAATATGTCAGAGAATTTATTACTAAGGGGAAAATTCAAATTAAACCGCCTCCTGAGACACCGTTAAATTCACCGGCGCCTCCATCCAATATTTTAATAGATGAGATCAGATCCATTAATATTTCAGGAAGTACGGGAGTAGATTATTAAAAGTAGCGTCTTAGCAGATCCGGCCTAAGTAAAAACTCTTAGTTTTCAGTGTATAAATATTTTAAATACATAGAACCCGGATTTTGTAACTTTAATTCCTGCTTCAACGACTATTAACCTGATTGTACATCCACTTCTATATTTACCTATATTTATTTGCATTAAACGCTCTTAAACCTCGTAGATGAAATATTTATTGGATCAAGAAATAAATCTGGACACAGAAGATTTATTAAATGCTAAATGGTATGCGACCGCTTTACAAGAGGCGATCCTGCAAACGGATGATCACAAAGGGTTTGTGATTGGTTTATTCGGCGAATGGGGTAGCGGTAAATCGTCTGTAATTAAAACTGTCCGTGAAAACCTCGAACAGGAAAAGGATGCAAAAATAAAATTCATCACTTATGATGCCTGGAAATATGCCAATGATTCTTTCCGCAGAATGTTTCTGCTGGACGTTCAACGTGAACTAAATTTTGAACGAACATCTTTGTTTGAATCATTCTATACCAATAAAAACTCTGACGTAAAGATCAACCGAAAGACTAACTGGTGGTTCCTTATTTATACTGCCGTTATCTTTCTTGTCGGATTTCTTATGATTCAGTTTGTTGATTCCCCGGATTTGAAAATAACACTCTCTTTGATTGTTGCGTTTCTGGCCTTTGGGATCAATATTTTAGGAAAAGCATTTTCTGATTACAAAGTGTCTGTTTCTGAGCCAATGATTTTTGCTCCCGAGCAATTCGAAGAATGCTTTAACCAGATGGTTTCAGTTTCTCTAAAACCTAGGGGTATGCTTAATAAACTAATCAAATGGGTCAAAGGGGATCATTTCCTATCTGGACTGAAAAAAATAATAATCGTAATTGATAATATTGAC
Organism: uncultured Bacteroidota bacterium; assembly: GCA_963757315.1. Lineage (GTDB taxonomy): Bacteria > Bacteroidota > Bacteroidia > Chitinophagales > Chitinophagaceae > Puia. Next base: position 949,472 of record CAVWRD010000011.1, read on the forward strand.
AGATGCCCAAGCGATGTGGCTTATGAACTTATTACCACCGCCAAGAATTTTCTATTGAATAATCCCAGGATTGTATTTGTTATCCCAATGGATGATGAGGCATTGAGAAAACATATTGTTACATCGTCTAAAGGTGATTCAGATACCAGCGATGCTGATGAGTTTCTCAGGAAAATTTTTAATATTACAATTAGGATCAAGCCGTATAAGACCTACGACATTTTTGATTTCGCAAATGCGGTTAACAGGAAATTCGGTTTGAATCTTAGCCCGACTTCCGTAGATATTGTTTCCAAGGAATTTGCAACCAATCCCCGCCGGATAATCCAGTTCTATAATAATTTAATTACAGAACTGAGTATTCAAACGCTGAAAAATGGAAAGGAATTTGTTGCTCTACATGAATCTGTTATTTGTAAGCTCTTAATATTACGCGAAGAATGGAGTGATTTTTACTCAATTATTGCGGAAAATCCGGTAGCATTATTCAAACCGGAAAACTTTATGCCTATTATAAAAAATGATGATCCCTTAAAGTCATTCCTTGCGAAGACTCAGGCAATCCAGCATCGGGCGGATTTACGGACAATAGAAAGAATCTTGTCCAACCGCACAACCGTCATTCCTGCTAAATTGATAGAAGCTATCGAATCACATGATTATGAAACATTGGAAAAGACCATTTCAGATGAGCCTGGGTATAAAGAACCGACTATTGAGTTTGTTACTGAAAGACTAGATAAGGCTTTTGAGAGGGGAACAGTGGAGACGGATGGTGTAAATTATTTTGAATGTGTTTGTTATTTGGGTTCTGTAAATCACTTAAATCAATACGAAAATGTCAGGATTCGTAATATTATTGAGTTTAAACTACCGCTCTTGATCCCGATTGCCCAAAATTCAGATTTAGTTATTGGGTATAACAGTGTACTTATAACAGAAGCCTCCTATTACTTAAACTATTTTTTAATAAGCTATTTTCAAATTTTAAAGAACAACAAGGAGAAGAATTACAATTCCTCGTATTTACTTTTTATCAATTATCTCTCCAAAACAGATTCGGAAGTCAGCATGAAACAACTGACATCGATTTTTCAGGATTTATATTTTGAAAAGGATCTGGCATTTGAGGAAATTGGTCTGTATGGCAATAGGCTAAAATGGGTTTTAGATGATACTTTTTTGGGGAAACTAATTGAAAATGTCAAGTTTTTAGAGGATAAAGATAGGCGTTACCTTGATCTTTATTTTTATTGCAAATCTTTTCAATTGTCTGAACCGGTTTTTGGCAGCTTATATTTTAAGTTGAATGATGGCAATATGTCTTTCCAGCCGCAAAATAAGGATGACATGCTGTTTGAGATGAGCAATTTTTCGGCAGTGATCAAAACTCAGTTTTCAAAGAATTTATCCAGTCAGTCTTTAAAATGGATTCAGGATGCAACCGAAAATATATTTAAACCTCAAAAAATTGGAAACCAAAATCAGCAGCTAACTGATTTTATAGAATCTGATAAAGAGGCTGCTATTTCTGTAGAATATATTTTGGATATTTACAGGATTACTAGCGGAAAATTTTCATTTCACTTATACCTGGAAAGAGTTACAAGGAGATACGGAAAAGAATATCTATTTGACCGTTTATTAAACCTTAAAGATCAGGAACATCTAAATCTCTTGCTATATAAAGACATCGTATTGGACGAGGAAGGAGAAACTGAGGCATTGCTTCTTTTACAGCAATATTTCCTGACAGCAACCGAAAATGAAATGTTTTTAACAACGGATGAAGAAGTAATAACATTCACAGGGAATATGCTTACCCGGGTATTGGAAACGGATAGTAGTCCTGAACTGATGAAATTCCTGGATACAGTTTCATCGAACGAAAGAATCTCAAAATCTCTTATTGATGATCTTAGCGGATTAAGCGAAGATCAGATTATTCGACTTAGCGATACGTTAGTCAAATTAATTTTGAATCAGCTGGCAACAAAAGATAAAATATTTGACTATGCAAGTAGGCCTGACATATTAAGAGTAATCGCCTCGAAGGGGAATCAAAGCCAGTTAAGTGCCCTTGTAAAAGTTATTATAGTAAAACTGCAAAAGGATGAAAGCTTGAGGGAAGGCTTAAGTTTATTGGATAATATGGAGACGGGGCCGTCATCAGGAGACAAGAAAAAGATTTTGAGTTCGCTTGAACCAATGGAAGATCATACGGATATGGAATTGATCAAAAAACTAATAAGTAAATTTAAATAAAAACTTTAACCCATTCAACTTCATGGATCTCATAGAAGTAGGACAATTCTCTTTAACAGGCCTTTCTAAGATTAATATTTTGCTAGGCAAAAACGGCTGTGGTAAAAGTACGCTTCTGAAAAAAATAGATGAAAAACTGGTTCCAAAAAGACTTGGAGAAATTAGCTATGTTACTCCGGAGAGAGGCGGCATGTTAAATTTTGATTACGGCGTAGAACAAAATTCGGCGAACGATCAAACCTATGCCAGAAATAGTAAAAGACATAACCAATGGAATCAGTTTAAAAATTATTCTGTCACTCAATATAGGCGGCTACTTATCATTTATTTGACGGAGATTGAAAAAGACAGGACGCTTCCTGGGTTTGACACTATCCTTGACAAGATCAATTCGCTTTTAGCAAATATAAAAATTGCGAGAACAAATAAAGGAGATTTTGACCTGGTTTTAAAAAGCAATAATCAAAAAATTGATTCAACCAGTTTAAGCAGCGGAGAATCTGAACTCATAGCTCTTGCGATAGAATGTCTGACATTTGAAAAGAGCTGTGAAAAAGAGAAACAAAATATTTTACTAATGGATGAACCTGATGTTCATCTTCACCCCGACCTACAATCAAATTTCATCGCTTTTTTGATCACGCTCGTTCAGTCAGGAAAGTTTTCAATTATCATTGCAACCCATAGTACGGCAATTCTTGGAGCCTTACTCAATTTTTCTGAATCTAGATTTGCTGTTATGGGTAACGGCGACAATAGCATCACATTTAGACCTTTAAATGAGATGTATCAGAATATTCTTCCGGTCTTCGGTGCCCATCCATTATCCAATATTTTCAACCAAAACCCGATTCTCCTGGTGGAGGGTGAGGATGACGTAAGAATCTGGCAGGAAGCTATTAGGTCGGCAAATCGTTCTATCAAATTTTATCCCTGCTCCGTTGGTGGATTGGGAAATATGAATGACTATGAAAATGCAGTTATAGAAATACTCAATGGGGTTTATGACAATGCTAAAGCTTATTCATTGAGGGATAGAGATGACGGTGATGAACAGACTATAAACAATCCTCCATTAATTCGTTTCAAGCTTTCATGCAGGGCTGCGGAGAACCTTATTTTATGTGACGAAGTACTTGGGAGCCTGAATATGAACTGGGTTCAGTTGGAAATTGAAATAGAAAAATGGCTTCAGTCATTTACGACACACTCAAAATTTGCAGTCATGACTGCATTTAAAAATAGTGGGTATGACCGGAAAGGATTTGATTTGAAAGAATTACGGAATATCCTAATCGGATTGACAGAGACTTCCAGACCATGGGAGGTAGTTGTTGGTAAAGCAATTGCTCATTTTGTGAATGGACTTACGCAGCTTGACTTTAATAATAATAAGCTATGCAATTATCTTGGAACCAAGTTGTCTGAGCATTTGCGAGAAATATAATCAATAAATTTAAGTGACTAAATTGAATTACTAATTTAGTCCAGCTATTTAGCGGGCTGATACACTTTACCATATTGCCCAGAACCATAACAAACACGAAGAATATAAAAAGATAAATACCTTAATGGGAAATCGAACCTGCTAAAACGCAGGCCCATATTAACTTACTCATTTTAACCTTGCATTTACGAAAGGATGGAGGAACTTATTGTCAGTAGTCGAACCATCAAAAAGAGTGTCGTAACTTATTGGTTAGTATAATCTATTGGCATAAAAAAACGAAACATCCTAATTTAGGATGTTTCGTTAAGTGACCTGACCGTGCTGATGTCGAACCATTTTTTAAATGATTTAAAACTTTTAGCTTCGCTTTCAAATAACATTCCTTTAGCTTTTTCAGTCTGAACCGAAAAAGCTTTTTACATTTTCATTCCCGCCATAGGACTGTTTCCATTCTCAAAAATATATTCACTGTTGAGCAGATAAGCGCCACTGGTTACTACAATATCACCAGCCTGTAAGCCCGATTTTATTTCTATTGTATTTTCATCTGTAATTCCGGTTTTTATCATTCTGACTGAATAGACCCCGGGTTTTTTCTGCACCCAAACAGTTGATCCTTTGCTATCGGTTAAGACTGCATCTAGAGGAAGCGTAATAGAATGATGTTGTCTGCTATTGGTAATTATATAAACTGGCATTCCCGGATGCAGCAGATTATTTTTGTTTTGTATTGTGGCTCGCACAAGGTTAATTCTGGTATCAGGATTAATTTCGGGGTTTGCAAATGAAATGGTTGCAGGAATGATTTGATTCCCCAGATCAGGGATTTGTACAGTTACCTTGCTGTTTTCATCAATGGATGATAATTGCGTCGTATAAACCTGCGCTTCTGCCCAAAGCGTTGACAAGTCCGCAAGCTGAAAGACCGGTGAGCCTTCTGTAACATAACCGCCCTCCTGCACGTTCAGGACTGTTACAAATCCCTCACCGGCACTTAAAAAGGTAGTGGATGTTGATACATGTTTATTTTGACCGAGCTGTACAATCTGTTGATTGGTCATTCCCCACAAAACCAATTTACCTCTGGTGCTTTCCACCAAGGCTCCGTAATTAATTAGTGTATTACCGATCGTGCTTTGCTCCTGCAGGGCGGTAACATATTCCTGCTTTGCGTTGTTGAGTTGCTCGCTATAGAGATCATATATCGGCTCACCTTTATGAATATAATCACCCGTTTTCTTTACGTATAGTTTTTCAATTCTGCCCTCCACCCTTATACTTACAGTAGTTAGTTTCTGCCCATTAAAGTTCAATGTTCCTGTAAGCACCATTTTGTCTCCTATGTTTCCACTCCTGATTGTATCCACCTGAATATTACCAAGTCTGATTTGTTCTGCATTAAGATGTATTTCGCCATTTGCCTTCATACTGGTTTTGGGCACAGCAATCAGATCCATCTGGCAGATCGGACATTTACCTGGATGGTCTTCCTTTACTTGCGGATGCATGCTACAAGTATAATATACATCAGATACAGCCACTACCTGAGTAGTTTTCGTTGGCGAATGGTTGCAAGCCGATAAAAATGAAATGACCAACATAGAAAAAATAATGGGCAACAATTTATTTGGATAGAAGTTTACCATATCATTTATTTTGATGAAGGTTTTATAAAACTTTCGCTGTCTATAAAATACTGTGCATTCATAGCGACAGTATCTTTCTCGCTTATCCCTGAAATCACTTGAACCAGATTATCTGAACGAATGCCGGTTATAATTTTATGAGCAATAAAACCACCAGAACTTTTGTTAAACACCACTTCATTCATACCCAGAGAAAGAACTGCTGACACTGGTAACCATAAGCGCTTTTGGGTGCCGTAGAAATATTTGCTGTTACATGACTGCCTACCAACACATGGCATGATTATGAAAATATACACGGGCCGTAAGTGTTTTGCTGTTGGCGCGAAAAAAGGGTTCAATAAAATCAATTTTGCCTGAGATAATCGCAGTAGTATCTGTTTCTGGAATGATTCTGACGGGATCGCCGATTTTAACCAGGGATTGATCGGAAGTAAAAATCTGAAGTGCAGCCCAGACCTGATGATGATCCATCATCATAAACAGTGTTTGTCCTTTTTGTACATACATACCTTCTTTAAGTGATAATTCCTGAGTGACTGGTGCAGCAGGACTCATATTAATTGAAGACTCACCATCGTGTTCCATACCTGCATCATGCACATGTCCGCTGTAATTGCTGTACATACTAATCGTGTATAATGGTTGCCACTTTTTATCATTTGCTCAATCTGTTTCGACTCATACCAAGCAATAATAATTTTTGTTTAGCTGCATCAATAAAAGAAGTATTACCCGCATCGTTTTCAAAAGGAATAATAGATTTTGTTCAGCAGTTAGGAATTCAGGACTATATATATCCATTATCTTTTGACCTTTTTCAACCGCCTGGTACCGAAAGCGGATATACAATTTTTCAATTCGCCCTGAAACACGTGCTGATATGGTACTTGCTGCCCTGGTATCATATTCAATCGTGCCATATACTTTTACGGGTATATCAATTTTTTTTAGTTCCGGTGTTGTGACAGTAAGGGATGCAACAACAAATTCATTAGTTGGTTTAAGCAGAGTTTCAAGTTCAATATTATTTGTTGGAAGTTGGCTTGCATTCTTCTTAATCAATTTCATTCCACAAATGGGGCAATTTCCCGGATGATGTTCCAGCACCTGCGGATGCATGGAACATGTATAAATATCTTCAGTGTTCGGCTTCCTGTTTTGCATTTTTCTGCTTGAATTGTTGCAGGCAGTAAAAAGCGCCACAAAACGAAAGAATATATGCCAAATTTTTATTTTCATTTAAGAATTATTTTATTTCCAATAATTTTTCCAGGCCCACCTGTGTTATTAATAATTCCTGCAACTGGTCAAAATATTCGAATTGTGTGGTGTTCAGTGTTTCCCAACCATCATATAACTCAAAAAGTTCTTCTGTGTTTTGTTCATAAGCAAGCAATGTGCTTTCGTAGTTTTTCCTTAATGCAGGTATGATATTATTTTCAAACAATAGTATTTGCTTTTTTCTTGCAGCAATATTCTGTTGCATCTGGTAAGCCATGCCGCAATATTCATTTGCCATCATTTGTTTCTGGGTCTCCATTGATTGGGCTTTCCATTTCAAACTTTCACATTGGTTTGCTTTGTCTGGTTGACCATTGCAAATGGGATTTTTACCGTTCCCATGAAAGTAAATTGTACAGGAAAACCTCCAAAACCAAACATGTGAGCGAACTGAACACCGAACTGTGGTTTTAAACTTGCTTTTTCAACATGTTGTTCAGGTAGGTTAGCTGAATATTTTGATCAATTGCTTTTATATCACTGCTGCTGGTATAAAATAAACTGCTGTCAAATGTTGTGCTTTAATAATCTGTAACAGCATAATTTGTATCAACAGAAAAATCCATCAGCTTGTCGCGGTTCATCAATGTATTTAGAATGATACGCTTTTTGTAATACTTCATTTTGAATGCAAGATGCATATTTTCAATATTGCCCTGAGCGGCTTTTGCCTTATAGTATGCACTTATTTTTCCCAAGCCATTCCTGTATCTTGTTTCTGCATTGGTAATCATGAACTGAATAAGTTTTTCGCTCATGTATGCACTGATAGTTTTTTTTCAATAATTATCCATTCATAATAATTTTTTTTTGCAGCAGCAAATAAATCATTCAGGTTTGCTTTTTTATTTTCTTTTTCCACCGACGACATTGCTTTCATGTAATTTTCATTAGCCTTATTATATTTTTTATTCGGGAATGTTTGCGCAATATCATATATTGTCCCATGCCTGTATTGCCCGCCCCGTTTGTTTTCCATAGATTTGTATTATACGGTGTCATCCACAAGCCAGTTGAAATTTCTGGTGCCATCCAGTTCTTGCTCCTTTGCCGCGGCATCCAGTGATTGTAATTTCTGCATCATACATTTTCAAAGAAGGATATGATTGTCCTACGCTATCTAAAATATTCTGTTAATTTCAAAGTTTGACCAACTGCTAGTTTGAGACAGCAGAACAGATAAACAAACATTATAAAATTCTTTTCATGGTTTACTGTTTTGTAATGCTTTATTTCAGGCACTATCTATTTTTCCATATTTTTTTAGTTCATATTCTTTCTCATCAAAAAAATAAGCGGGGTAACGAGTAAAATATAAATTGCTGAAGTGATCACACCACCTACCATCGGCAATACAATTGGTTTCATTACATCACTGCCTACGCCACTGCTCCATAAAATCGGAACAAGTGCAAATAGTGTAACACTCACTGTCATAATTTTAGGTCTCAATCTTTTGGCCGCACCCTGGATTGTATATTCCCGAAGGTCTTTTTCGGATTGCTTCCCTTGAATTCCCTTTTTTTGCAACGAGTTGTTGCATGGCATCATTGAGATAAATGATCATGACAATATTGGTTTCAACTGCCAGTCCGAATAACGCGATAAAACCAACGGCAACTGCAACAGAAAGATTCACACCTCAAAAATAAATCAGATAAGCCCCGCCAATAAGCGCAAAGGGAATAGTGATCAGGCTGAGCAGTGCTTCCCGGGCTGAATGAAATGCGAAGTACATGCTGATAAAAATTACAAGGAGCACAACTGGTAATATGAGTTTTAGGGTTTGTTCACTCCGAATAAGATTTTCATATTGCCCGCTCCATTCCATAAAATAACCTTTTGGCATTTTGCCGATCATTTGATCCAGTCTTTGCTGTGCTTCCGATACGGTACTTCCCAGATCCCGCTCACGCACATTAAACAGAACGGTGCCGCGTAATAAAGCATTTTCAGAATTGATCATTGGAGGGCCTTCTGTAATATTAACATCAGCAACAGCTTGCAAAGGGATGGGTCCAAATCCATTTGTTTGAACCTGCAAGCGTTTCAATGCTTCCAAATTATTTCGGAAATCCTGGCCAAATCTTGCATTGACAGAGAAGCGCTGGCGACCTTCAATGGTAGTTGTGATCTGTGCCCCGCCTAATGCAGTTTCAATTACTGCATTTACATCATCCACACTTAAATTATAACGTGCGATTTCTTCACGTTTGATAGTTATATCAATATATTTCCCACCTGTGACTGGTTCAACATACAGATCTTTTACACCATCAATACCTTCCAGTTCTTTTTTAACGACTTGCGCAAAAGCATAAATGCTGTCGAGATTTTGTCCATACACTTTTACTCCCACATCCGTGCGAATGCCTGTTGAAAGCATATTGATGCGATTGATGATGGGTTGTGTCCATCCATTCGTCACACCGGGTATCTGGAGTTTGCTGTTCAGTTCATTGATGATATCATTCTTTAGTAATTCCTTTCCGCCATTCATTTTTTGGTTTTAACATAATGATGGTTTCTATCATGCTGATGGGGGAATTGTCCGTGGCCGTATTTGCCCTTCCTGCTTTACCCAATACCGATTTAACTTCCGGAACAGATGCGATGATTTTATCCTGTACCTGTAAAATGCGTTTGACTTCACTGTTGGAAACATCAGGCAGCGTAACAGGCATGAATAGAATCGTGCCTTCGTCGAGTGGCGGCATAAACTCGGTTCCGAGACTCATGATCATGGGTATACTGATGGCAAGTGCAATGATGTTAACTGCAATCGTTGTTTTGCGCCATTTTATGCAGGCGCGAATAAGGGGCTCATAAATTTTTTCAAGAAACCGGTTGACAGGGTTTGCAGTTTCCGGCCTGAATCGCCCACGCATAAATATTGAAATGAGAACAGGGGCCAACGTAACTACGAGGATTGCATCTACCAGCATGATAAACGATTTGGTATATGCCAGCGGATGAAACAATTTACCTTCCTGACCCGTAAGAAGAAATACCGGCAGAAAAGAGGTTATAATAATGATGGTTGAAAAGAAAACACCGCGGGATACCTGTTTGCATGCCCGTTCAATAATACCCATACGTTCTTTCTCAGGGATTTTATAGTATTTCCTTTTCCACCATTTATTTTTATTTACGATTGTGTTCATAGTAATTAGTTAGGTTCCTTACTATTTTGATACTCTGATAAATTGCGATAGGCATTTTCACTCATGATAATGCCATTGTCTACGATCACACCAATGGCCAGCGCAACACCAGTTAGCGACATGATATTAGATTGATAGCCCAAATGCATTGAGCAGAATAAAACTTATGGCAATAGTAATCGGGATTTGAATGATGATACTCATAGCACTTCTCCAGTGTAAAAGGAAAAGGATAACGATAATACATACGATGCTTATTTCTTCGATCAGCTTATCCTTTATATTAGCAATCGCATCTTCAATGAGTTCACTCCGGTCGTAATCAATTTTAAAAGAAACTCCTTCGGGCAGGCCTTTCTGCACTTCATTCATTTTTGTTTTTATGTTTCCAATCACTTTATCAGCGTTCTCACCATAGCGCATCACAACAATTCCACCCACAACTTCACCCTGTCCGTTGGCATCAAATATTCCAAGACGAAGATCTCCCCCCATTTGTATGGTCGCGACATCTTTTACCCGGACAGGAATTCCTTTATCATTTGCTAAGGCAATATTTTCGATGTCTTCCTTGTTTTTGATATAACCCAATCCTCTGATGATATAGGCCATATCGCTCATTTCAAATTTTCTTCCTCCCACATCATTGTTTCCGGCTTTTACTTTGTTCACCACATCCATCATGGAGAGATTATAAAATTGCAGTTTCACGGGATCGACCACCAGTTGATATTGTTTTTCAAAACCACCAAACGATGCTACTTCAGCTACACCAGGTACTGTCTGCAATGCGAACTTTACGTACCAATCCTGTAAAGCCCGCTGTTCGCCGAGATCCATTTTGGGAGCATCAATGTGATACCAGAAAATATGTCCAACTCCGGTCCCATCCGGGCCAAGTGCGGGAGTAACACCCTGTGGAAGTAATCGCTGCGCATAATTTAATCTTTCCAAAACCCTGGTACGCGCCCAGTAGACATCCACATTGTCTTCAAAAACGATATAAACAAAGCTCATTCCGAACATAGAAGTACCCCGGATATTTTTCACCTTCGGTATGCCCTGAAGATTGCTGACCAAAGGATAGGTTACCTGATCTTCGATAATCTGGGGGCTTCTTCCCATCCATTCGGTAAAAACGATTACCTGATTTTCCGATAAGTCGGGAATGGCGTCAACCGGGTTTTGTTTTATAGCAAATGCGCCCCAAACAAACAGGGCCAATGCAATGACTAACACCAGCCACCTATTGCGGAGAGATATTTCTATTAATTTCTGAACCATAAGAAAACAATTAATGTCGTTTTACATCTTCATTGCTGTTGTCGATTTTTTTTCGACCAGCTTCATTCCGCACTTTGGACAGGTACCAGGCTTATCACTGATCACCTCCGGATGCATAGGACAGGTGTAAATTTTATCTACTTTCTTTTTTACCAGGGTCATCCCGCATTTCGGACATTTACCCGGTTTATCTGTTATCACTTCCGGGTGCATAGTGCAAGTGTAGATATATTTCGCAGCAGTGTCTGATTTGCTGTCCGGCATTTTCTCTTTTGAAGTTTGTCCATAGGAGAATGTTGCACCTGCCGTCACTGCAATAGCAATGAACAAAAACGTTTTAAACGTTTGCATAAAAGTTTATTTAATAGTATAAAATAATAATTGATGGCTTAGCGCCGATAGAAGACCGGACACTGGCTTAACAGCATGTTAAGCGTTATTGGGGAAGAAAAAATCAGACGCGGAGATTGCGATAAAGAACAAATAACGGAAGTTTATTTAATAAAGGCGGAGCATTGGTATTTGGAAATTCAATTGAAAAAGAAAAAGCCTTGAAACCTTCTGTCGATGACTCGTTTAGAAAAATGGCCTGGGATAGATTATTGCTTTTAAGGAATTCGACAGGGAAAAGCTTTTGGTCCTTATCTGTTTTAATCTGCTTGTGTTCATCCCTGCAGCAATCCATTTTTGCAGTCATTGAGTGTGAAGCAGTCTTATTTTTGACCATTCCACATCCCTCACAATTTTTGTTCTCATGGTTGATCAGTCCCCAGGATGCCAGTTTTCCCATGCAATAATGCAGGTGAATAGTAGCTCCCATTGAAGTAGAGAGGTAAACAAAGGCTAATATGGTTGCTAAAACTTTTTTCATCCTGACTAATTGCAGCAATCTTTCTTCCTTACAAATAAGGATTTAAAGATTCCAATAAAAAATTGTCCAATGGTTCTTACAGTTGTCATTTATGAATATGATACCCCAAAGGTAGCTTATATATAAAACGAATATGAACTGGATTCTGGTATTTTACGATAGAATTAACCAGGGTGGAAGCTTTTCTGCCTTAAAACCTGCTTTTTCCACAGCCGATTGAATATCCTTTGCCTGAACGCCTTCAGCAGAAACGGTAAGTGTCTTGTCAGGATTAGTCAAATCAACAATCCAATGATCCTTTCCTGCCACTTCATTCATTGCCGGAGTTATTTTTTCAATGCATCCGGAACACTTCATATTCGTTTTAAAAACTATGGTTTCCATTTTTCATTTATTTACAGCACAAAAATAGACCAGTCGATAATTGTGGTTGTTACAGGATTCATACACATTGTTATATAATTTCAACTCTAGCCACCTCATTCATTATTGAGCACGAGACAGTTTTAACCTCAGACTATTACTCACTACACTCACTGAACTGAGCGCCATTGCTGCACCAGCAATCATCGGACTGAGCAAAAATCCATTGATGGGATACAAAATACCGGCGGCAAGAGGGATGCCAATTAAATTATAAATAAAGGCCCAGAAAAGATTTTGCCGGATAGTGCGTACGGTGTCTCTCGACAATTTGAATGCTTTAGAAATGTTATTCAAATCGGAACCGATGATAGTCATTTGTGCAACATCCATCGCAATATCGGAGCCTTTTCCCATGGCAATACTTACGTCTGCCTGCGCCAATGCCTGACTGTCATTAATGCCATCGCCTACCATGGCTACTACTCTTCCAGATGCTTTAAGTGACTTTATAAACTCTTCTTTTTGTGCAGGTAACATATCTCCTTTAAATTGTTTGATTCCTACCTGCTCTGCTACAATCTGTGCAGAACTTGAATGATCACCTGACAACATGAACACTTCAATCCCCTGGTTTTGTAATTTTAGAATAGCTGCTTTTGATCCTGCTTTTAAGGGATCTGTGATCGCTATCAATCCAACGGAGGTATCATTTTTTGAAAAATGGATAACTGTTTTCCCCTGTAGTTGAAGGTTCCTGGTATGATCTTCCAGATAAAGATTCTTCTTAACTTCAAAATCATTCATCAGAACGGAATTACCAGCCAGGTATCGGTTGTTTTCAAAAAAAGCAATAACCCCTTTGCCTGTAACGCTCTCAAAACTTTCGATTGTCTCTGGTTTGACATCCTCCTTGAGTAGTGCGTTTACAATCGCTTCGGCAAGGGAATGCTCGGATTTAATTTCAAGAGATAGTAATATTTGCTTATGAAATCCTGAAAATTCATTTTCAACGAAAATCATATCTGTCACCTGAGGTCTGCCTTCTGTAATTGTTCCGGTCTTGTCTAAAACAACGGTATTTACTTTCCTTGCCAGTTCAAGACTTTCCGCATCCTTGATCAGAATATTCGATTCTGCACCTTTGCCAATAGCCACCATGATGGCAGTTGGTGTGGCCAAACCGAGTGCACATGGACATGCGATGACAAGCACGGTGACTGCTGCAAGCAATCCATGACTAAAAGCATTGGGTCCCCCTGCAAGCATCCATGTGGCGAACGTAATTAATGATATTCCAATAACCACAGGAACGAAAATTCCTGAAATTTTATCGACTAATTTCTGAACAGGTGCCTTGCTGCCCTGAGCTGCCTGCACCATTTTGATGATCTGGCCCAAAACAGTATCACTGCCTAATTTTTCCGCTGCAAATTGAAAACTACCCTTTTGATTGAGTGTACCTGCAAATACGGTGCTTCCTTCTGATTTTAAAACAGGCAGTGGTTCACCCGTAATCGTACTTTCTTCTACATAAGACGAACCTTCCGTTACTCTTCCATCCACAGGAATTTTTTCTCCGGGCTTTACCACCAAAACATCATTTATTTTTACATCTTCCACGGGTATATCTGCTTGTTCCTGACCAAGGACAATATGCACGGTTTTAGATTGTAATCCGATTAATTTTCTGATAGCTGATGAAGTCTTTGACTTCGCCCTCTCTTCCAATAATTTCCCAATGGATATAAAAGCAATTACAACGGAAGCAGCTTCAAAATATACATCTGCCTGCAAACCCTGATTTATCCAGTAGGCTGGATAAATGGTATTGAAAACGCTAAACAACCATGCTGAACCGGTGCTTACCGCAACCAGGGTATCCATGTTGGCTTTTCCATGTCTGGCCTGCTTCCACGCATTGGTAAAGAACGTTTTACCGAAATATAATAACACCGGGGCAGACAGTAACAACATGATCCAGTTTGCATAAGGCAGTTTCATCAAAAACATGCCTATTAAAACGATAGGCAGAGATAATAAAGAGGCACCGATTGTTCTTCGTCTGATCGATTTATATGCCTGCCTCTGAACTTCTTCTTTCAATAAATCTTTATTGGCTGTATCAATTATCAGGTCATATCCGATAGCCTGAATACTTTTTTTAAATATTTCCGGAGTTGTGTTTATAGGATTATACGATACCTGAACGCTTTGGTCTGCAAAGTTTACAGCAGCTTCCATTACACCTGGCAAAGACTTCAAAGTAGATTCGACACTAATAACACAAGATGCACAAGTCATTCCTGTAACCGGGAAAATTTCTTTAGTAAATGGGTTACCCGATATTTTCCGGTGACTTATAACCAGATTTTTCTGTGTTATTGTTGAGTTCATTTTGTAGCGATTTATTAGGCTTTAGCCTAATGCAAATTGCTACATTCCCCGGAGCAGATCGTTACAAGATTATGAGAAAAAAGTATATTATTTCCTGATTATATCTTATCCAGTGGGATACGCATGTTCTTTTTCAGGTCCTTAAAATGGGATGGTGTGAGGCCTGTTGTCTTTTTAAACTGTTGGGATAAGTGTTGAACGCTGCTATACCCTAATCTATCAGCAATCTCACTTAGTGTGAGTTCGGCATACATTAAAAGCTCTTTTGCTTTTTCGATTCTTTGGAGGATTACATATTTTTCGATGGTTAGACCTTCAATGGAAGAAAATAATCCGCTGATATAATGGTAATCCAGTTTTAATTTTTCTGATAACAATACGGAAAGCTTTTTGGTGAGCAGTTCTTCGTCTTTGGTCTGAAAGAGTTGTATAATGGCGGATTTAATTTTTTCTACTAATGTACTTTTTTTGTCATCCAACAGTTCAAAGCCTAATATTTGCAGATGATCCTTTAATTCATTTATTTTTTTTATCGGAGGTTCTTCAGACAGCTCCACTTCACCAAGTTGAATATTTTTGTAGGGTAAACTAAGTTTGTCCAATTCCTGTCTTACTACAAGAATACAGCGGTCGCAGACCATATTTTTAACGTACAGATTCATAACTAAACAAAAGTATTATATATAGTGATATTTGAAACCCCCTATTTTCAGTATTAAATAACTGAGAAATTACTTTAACTTATTAAATAAATTTTATGATGGATCATTCAAATATGGATCACGGTAACATACAGCGCGGCGCAAACCCTGCCATGGGAATGGAAGGCCATGATCATCATGCGATGATGATTAAGGATTATAGAAAGCGGTTTTATGTGGTGCTTGCTTTGACTGTTCCTATTATGTTGTTGTCAACAATGATTCAACGATTTATCGGTATTCACTGGAATTTCGATGGCTCCATCTATATTCAATTTGCCTTGTCCTCCATAGTATATTTTTATGGTGGCTTGCCTTTTTTAAAAGGGTTGGCAGAAGAAGTGAAAGCAAAGAATCCCGGAATGATGTTTTTAATAGGCTTTGCTATTACAGTTGCTTACGCATATAGTGTGGCTGTCGTATTTGGTCTGAAAGGCATGGATTTTTTCTGGGAACTTGCAACACTGATACTGATTATGCTTCTGGGTCATTGTATAGAAATGAAATCAGTCGCGGGGGCGTCAAAGGATCTGGAGCTATTGGTGCAGTTGATGCCTTCGGATGCGCACATGGTAATGGCGGACATGATTCATGATGTAAAAACCGGTTCACTAAAAGAAAAGGATATCATTTTGGTAAAACCTGGAGAAAAGGTGGCAGCTGATGGAATCATTCTGGAGGGAGAGAGTTACTTGAATGAATCCATGTTGACGGGCGAATCAAAACCGGTCAAAAAGATAAAAGGTGATAAAGTAATTGCCGGTTCTATCAATGGAAACGGAGCGATTAAAGTAACAGTATCCCATGCTTCGAAAGATTCGTATCTGTCGCAAATTGTAAAACTGGTTGATGACGCACAAAAATCAAAATCAAAAACTCAGTTGCTGGCAGATAAGGCCGCAAAATGGTTAACCGTTATTGCGATTCTTGCAGGCATCGGTACATTTTTATATTGGTATTTAACAGGACAAACGCTGGCATTTTCCATTGAAAGAATGGTTACGGTAATTGTAATTTGTTGCCCCCATGCTTTAGGCTTGGCTGTGCCTTTAGTAGTGGCAAAATCGACAGCACTCTCTGCAAAACATGGTCTACTGATAAAAAACAGAACTGCATTTGAGAATTCAAGAAAAATTACAACTGTTGTCTTTGATAAAACAGGAACACTTACCGAAGGGAAATTCGAAGTATCAAGGATTGTACCCATACAAAAAGATATTAATGAAAATGAAGTCCTCCGGTTGGGCTCAGCATTGGAACAAAAATCGGAACACCCAATTGCTACGGGTATTCTTCAAAAAGCAAAAGACCTGGCTATAGCCATTCCTGGTACCGATAAATTTAATTCACTTACAGGTAAAGGTGTGGAAGCAACCGTAGATGGAAAAAAAGTAATGGTTGTTAGTCCAGGATATTTAAAAGAAAATAATATAAAAATACTGGAGAGTTTTTCTACAAATGATACCGAAACAGTTGTATTTGTAATTGTAGAGAACGACCTGGTTGGATTCATTTCTTTATCTGATAAGATACGACCCGAATCTATGGTTGCTATTAAGACTTTAAAACAAAACCATATTAAATCGATATTGCTTACGGGAGATAATAGTAAAGTGGCAAAAAGTGTAAGTGATACTTTAGGTATGGATAGTTTTATTGCCGGCGTATTGCCTCATCAAAAATTAGAAAAGATAAAAGAATTACAGAATAAAGGTGAATTTGTTGCCATGATAGGTGATGGTGTCAATGACGCACCTGCATTGGCTCAGGCAGATGTTGGGATTGCTGTTGGAAGTGGTAGTGATATTGCTGCTGAAACTGCGGGAATCGTTTTGGTTAACAGTAATCCCAAAGATATTGTGAGTCTGATTTTATTTGGGAAAGCTACCTACAGAAAAATGATTCAAAATCTGGTTTGGGCAACTGGATACAATGTGGTGGCTCTACCCTTGGCTGCTGGCGTTTTGTATAAACAGGGTATCTTATTGAGCCCCGCTGCTGGTGCTGCCCTAATGGCTTTAAGCACAATTGTAGTTGCCATTAATGCGAGCTTTCTTAAAATTAAATAAGCAGGCCTCGTTTATACTTGTTATAATTTCTATTAACTAATTATTTCTTCTCATAATTTTCCAGCCTTTCAAATATCCGCCAGATAGCTGAAATTGGATAACACCAAATTTTATCGCTATGAAATCGGCCTATATTTACGTTAGGGTAAGCACCGATGAACAAAAAAGGCAAGGTTACTCTCTCGTCGAACAAGAAGAGCGTCTTCTAAAACACTGCGAAATTAACGACATTCTTGTAAAAGGAATATTTAGGAAGATTATTCCGCAAAAGATTTCAACCGTCCAGAATGGAAAAAGCCGATCAAAACGATCAGGAAAAATAAATGCAGGCCCCAGGAAAATGTATTAGACTTTCTTTATCTAATTGCAAAGACCTATAGTGGATCAGTTACCGATGGACAATAGACTTGACAGGAAATCGAACCGCTAAATTGATTTTAGAGCTGTTGAAGAACAATTCTTGTCAGACAATAATGAAATAAGATAATTGCTCGAATTTCTCGAACCGCTTATTGAAGTGAAAAATAGAGGATCAATTATCTTGTTTCCAGAAAGTTACAAGAAACAAAAAAGGAAATGATCTTAATTAATCATTTCCTTAAGTGACCTCCTCGGGCTGATGTCGAACTACTTTTTAAGTGATTTAAGACTTTTAGCTTCACTCTCTGCCTGAGTTATCTTATTGTTTTTTCAACCCGGACCAATTTGCCCAATTGCTCGTAGAAACTCACTTTTATCAAACATACACTGTATCGAAAACATGCACTCTTTTTTGACCAAGATATAAAAGATAATGGTTGTCAATAAAATGCGATATGGCATGTTTTTTTCGCATTGACTGTCAATTAAAGTCACCGGCTTAGCCTGATGGTGAATTCTGGAAGGTTTTTTAAACAATAAAATAAATGACAAATACAACGCGCGTTTTTTTAGCTTTCGTACTGGGATCTTTTCCATTGATCAGCTGTCATTCGCATTACCGCTCCACTTCTTATTCATATGTGCAACCTGCGCAGCTTGCTGATGGGTTGCCTGTTGCACCGATGTATAACGAAGGGATGGACACCGGTAAAATTGTAGCACTTACCAAACTCATACTGGATAACACCTATCCAAATATCCACAGCATGCTCATTCTCAGGCATGGCAAACTCATATACGAAAATTATTTTGCCGGCGAAGATGAAGTAGTAGGTAAAGGTTATGCCGGTTATATAAACCACACGATTGACGATCTGCACGATTGCAGGAGTATTTCAAAAAGTTTCACCTCGGCCTGCATCGGAATTGCCTTAAAGCAAGGCTTTATCAAAAGCATCGATGAGCCGATATTTTCATACTTCCCGGAATATGCAAAATATTTCGATCCGGCTAAAAGAAAAATAACGATCCGGCATCTGTTAACCATGACCAGCGGGCTGGAGTGGGATGAAAACACTCCCTACCTCGATCCTAAAAACACCGAAATACAAATGGACGGAAGCGACGATCCGGTCCAATTTATATTAAGCCGTAAGCTGACCTCCGTTCCGGGTACAACCTGGAATTATAGCGCCGCCAGTGCTACGCTTTTAGGAGAGATATTAAGGAAAGCTACCGGCGAAAAAGTGGATAAATATGCAGAGAAGAATTTGTTTGCCCCTTTGGGTATCAAAAAATATACATGGGAACCCATGCTAAAGGATAAGGATATGACTGCTGCTGCATGGGGACTTCGGTTAAGGTCGAGGGATCTGGCCAAATTCGGGCTTTTGTATATGAACTATGGCAAATGGGGCTATACGCAGATCTTAGATACTGATTGGGTAAAACAATCATTAAGTGCCCAGGTTTCCAGGCCATCGGAAAGCCCAAATCAACCTCGTGGTTATGGATTTCAATTTTGGACTGACCTGCTTATACAACCCCGATATAGAACTGATATTCCCTGGGCAACTGGCCTTGGCGGGCAGCTTATATTTTTTTGGAGAGCCATGGATATATTGGTGGTTTTTACCGGTGGGAATTATAATCGAGACGATATAGCAAATGCCATTGTAGCATTTTACATTAACATCGTTCCTTCGGTCAAAGAGATGCAACCTTACTTTAAGTAATGCGAAGCGAATATTCGAAAACGAGACTGTTAGGTCAACTCTCTTCTATAATTTATTATTTGTTGGATTAGGTATTGCTTATCAGAAATAACATACTTTCTGACTATACTAATTTTACATTTAGAAATATATCGTTAAAACAGACGGTAGAGGTTTTGGCTAAACACAATATTGAAGCAGATGAGTTTGAAGTTGCTATTATACTGAATTTTCTTTCCCATATTGCCCAGAACGATAACAAACACAAAGCATATAAAAAGATAAACACCTTAATGGGAAATCGAACCTATTAAAAACGTAGGCCATCTTTACTTTCTTCTCATATTAGCCTTGCATATAAGAAAAGTTAGAGGGATTTATTGACACTAATCGAACCATCAACCAGAGCTTTGCAACTTATTGGTTGGTTTAATCTATTGCCATAAAAAAAAGAAACATTCTGCATTAGGATGTTTCGTTAGGTGACCTCCTAGGGCTGATGTCGAACCACTTTATTCATGATTTAAAATTGTTAGCGGCTCTTACTGTTTGATTTAGTTTTTTTTCTTTGGAGTTAATTTTTCGATTTTCAGTTCGATTTGAAAATGCGGTTGTCTTTATAGACTTTAATTCTGCCTTTGCTTTTGGATGACCAAATTTTGAAGCCTTAGAAAAATAATATTTAGCCCACCTATTTGACTGAACTACCCCTTTCCTATAATTAAAACATAACTCCAAATTATATAAAGCTTTGTCGTCGCATCATTTTCTTTTTAAAATTGATTGATGATCCAAAAAAAAAGACACCCTGAAACCAATCTCTTCACAAATACCGGCTACGACTGAACCAATGATCAAGATCAGCCATGCCTGCCATATCGGTATGATGGAGCTGCGACAAATAATAGACCAAGTGCTACAATACACGCATTGGATCTGCATTGCTTAATGGCTGGCCAGGTATTGATCAAAAGCCACCACTTTCCCTTTTTTCACTTTCCAGTTTTCCTGGATCAGCACCGTATCAGCCTTACCGCCACTCTTTGAATATCTTCTTTCTCTTGACCAGATGTTCACCCAGTCTTCGTTTTTATCATTAACATGCGCGCTCTGCCACATGACAATATCAAATCGCATGGAATCAAGGTTGTCAATATCAGACTTCGCATACGCAAGAAGTTCTTCCGTTGGCCCGTAAAAATGCATTCCGTGGGCATCATCGTATTTAACGCTATCAGAAAAGTAGGGTTTCATATCCTGAATTCTTGCCGTCTCAAACATTTTCCAGACTTGTAAAACCTTTTGTGCATTTAGTTGGTTTCCCGGCACGCTGATATCGGAAGAATAGGTCGCTTTATAAGCATACTGAAGGGTGTCATTTCGAGGAAATTCGGCAACAACATTTCCATCTTTACTCGTTCCGGAATTGCAGGAATTCAAAACCGCTACCAGGGATAAAATAAATATAGAATTCTTCATATTATTTTTATTAATCAAGCCTCTCTGATGGCCATCATAGGATGAACTTCAATTTTGGTCGGTATATCATTAAAGATTGGATTGGCCTTGGCAATCGCTACTGCTTCATCCATGTCTTTAGCCACTATATGAAAATAACCGGCGATCACTTCCTTGCTTTCATTAAAGGGCCCATCCTTGATCACCCCATTACTTCCGGAAACTAGGCGGCTTCCCTTATCCACGGGGTTGGCATTTTTCAGTTTCCCTTCTTTAATCAGGCTACCGATATAAGCGCCCCCATGCTCCAGATGTTTTTGAAGCTGTTCAGGGGAAAGATCGGTCCAAACACTGCCTTCTGTTTTTAGTATTAACAAAAACTCTTTCATTTTATGATTTTTTACTTGTTTATATGCCGTAGAGACATGGAACCAGCTAATGAGGACATGGTTATAAAACTATTTTTTCACATTGAGAAAGCTTATTACTTAGGAAGACTTTTTCAGCGGGGAGAGTTGCTAGTTCTATGGCCACCCGCAGCATCCTGGCAGCTTCTCCAAAACGGTTCAATTCCATATAAAACTCCGCGAATACAGAATATAGCAAATGATAAGACCTGAGCGACTGTAAATTTTTCAGATTTTCAAGTTCCGCCAAAGCTGTTTCCGTTCCCTTCACTTTCGCCAATGCAACCGTCCGGTTAAGTAATACAACCGGCGAAGAATCGGCCTGTATCAGTTTATCATATAAAAAAAGAATGCTTTTCCAGTCTGTTGATTCAAAACTGGCGGCCGAACAATGATAGGAGGAAATAGATGCCAGAATGTGATAGATGGAAATCTCTTCTCCAGTAATGGATTTTCTTAGATTTGAAAACCCTTTTTCCATCAGGACAAGATCCCACGTTGAACGATTCTGCAGCTCTAGAGTAAGAATATTACCGGCTTCATCCTGTCTGGCTTTTAGTCTCGAAGCATTCAGTTGCATCAGTGCGAGCAGTGCATAAACGTCGGGGGTATCGGTAAAAGAAGGATGCCTAACAATGATTTCCGCCAGCCTGATCGCTTCCTCACAAACCTCATATTTTATTAACTGAATGCCGCCTGAAGCACTATACCCTTCATTAAACAGCAGGTAAATGGCTTCCAATACTGTTTGTAATCTTGCCTTTAATTCACTGCCTTGCGGTACTTCAAATAAAACCTTGCTTTCCCTGATTTTTTGCCTTGCTCGTACCAGGCGTTTCTGGATATTTTCATCTGCGGTCAGAAAGGCCCGGGCAATTTCAGGTATGCTGAAGCCGCAAAGTGTTTTTAAAATCAGGGCAATCTGCGAATCCGGAGAAACAGACGGATGACAGCAGGTAAACATCATCCTCAGCTGATCGTCGACAATCTGACTTTCGGAAAAAAGCTCGTCGGCGGCTGGTAGGGCGGTCCATTCCGATTGCAGCCAATGAACCACATCAGAAACGTATTGCTTTTTATATTTATCGCGATTGACGATTCTCAATGCCTTGTTCTTTGCCACCCGGAATATCCAACCAGACGGATTATCAGGAATACCTTTATAAGTCCAAAGTTTTAAGGCTTCGAGCAGGGAATCCTGCACCACGTCTTCCGCCAGTTCGAGATTCTCCGAACCGAATATTCTCGTTAAAACTGAAACAATCCTGCCAGATTCATGCCGGAAAAGGTGCTCAATCATTTTATTTATTTCAGATGGTCCGGACAATTTTTAATTCTTATTATTATATTAATTAGAGAAACAAGAATAAAATGACGTATCAATTAAATTACTAAGACTTTTGTGAAAGTCTTATCTTTTTCTGTCAAATACCAAAATATGAAATATTTCATATTGTCAATACTACTATTCATCCGTACACTTGCGGTGACCGCAGAACCATCTCAACCCGATACCACATCCATTCGGCTGCTTATAGAATCGGCTGAAAAATTCATTTTCTTAAATACTGATTCGAGTATCCATTATGCGCAACAGTCCCTGCTACAGGCAGAGATGTCAAACATGAAACAGGTGGAAGGCCAGGCCCTATATCTGCTCGGTGGGAACTATTGGATTATGGGCAACTATCCAAAAGCACTTTCCTTCATTCTTCAGGCACTTCAAATATTCGAAAAACTGGGTGACCAAAATGCGATCGCAGACACGTACCGTGCATTGGCATCCATATATCGCGACCAGTCTGACTATTCAAACGCTCTTTTGTATGCGGAAAAATGTAAATCCATCGCCGGTAAAAACATTATGACGGACATCTATACCATCATAGGGAGTATCTATGAAAAATCCGGCAACCTTGATTCTGCCCTTCAGTATTTGAATATGGCTGCAGAAAATGATTTGAAAAATAACGGCAAGCCGCACTACGGATATATTCCATTGATCTTTGGAAATGTTTACTATAAAAAACAGGATTACCTCCAAGCCATCCGATTTTACGATCAGAGCATTGCACTTCTGGAATCACAAAAAGTATATAAGGATTTAATGGAAGCCTGCAATGGAATGGCAAAAGCCTGCCTCGCGATCTCCAAAACAGATTCAGGTATTGCTTATGCAAAAAAAACGCTTGATATCGGTCGTTCAACCCCATTTCAACTGGGCGAACTCGAGGCGGCCGATTTGATTTTCCAGGCTTACCGCTCGAAGAATAACTTTGACAGCACGGTGCATTATATGGAACTTAGCATGGCTATCAAAGACAGCCTGTACAACCAGCAAAAAGCGCGTGAATTTCAAACGCTCGTTTTCAGGGAACAGGTCAGAGAACAGAAAATGGAACTGGATCGTCTTCTTGCGGAAGAAGACCGACGGGAAAATATTCAACTGTTTGCGATTGCCGCTTTTATTCCCTTATTTTTTATTCTGGTTTTGATTCTTCGAAGAAAAAAAATCAAACCCGGCGTAATCGAGTTCATGATCCTGGTCGGACTCTTATTATTTTTTGAATTTATTTCGCTACTGATACATCCCTGGCTGGAATCCCGGACTCATCATATGCCGGTACTGATGTTGCTGGCCCTTGTGCTGGTCGCAGCTATTCTGGTTCCGTCTCATCACCGGCTTGAAAAGTTACTGAAGAGAAAACTTGCAAAACATCACATTCCGGAACCAGTACAGATTCCGGATCAAACAAATGTGATTTAAGATCTTCGATAGTGTTACTTATCTACTTAAATTGAAATATCACTAAAAATATTTAAATCTGGACATGTAGATTGCTGAATGATCCCATTCAAGCGGGCAGTCTTTCCGGATTTTGTCGTTCCGGGGGACCTATTTATCTCTGATCAAACTTGTAGGAACGAAATAGCTTTCGAATTCGCTTTTAATTGATTGCGGCAGATTGTCGCTGTAAAAGGTGGCAAAGGACAAGCTGTTTTTTTCAGGTCCATATTTGGGGAAGCTTTCAAAATTCAGTGCAATAAAAACGTCTTCGTCTTCAAATACCGCTTTATTCTTTTCTTTGAGGGAATCACGGAAACCGACTATTTCATTTATTTGTTTAGTCAGTGCATCGTCGAAAAAGATATTGGTTGGTATACTGTCATTCATAATCTATATTATTTTATATTTTCCCGAATACGATAAACAACTTTTATAATCAGATTTTTCATATGCGTTACATCCGTTTCGTCAACAACAATTCGCTGGCCAAGTGCATAATGTCTGTCACCGGACTTACTAATATATTTCTCATCAACGATGCCTTCCGTGTGCGACAATAAATGCCTTTGAGTCACACTACCCGACAAACTATTTTGTAAGAATAAAAGATTTTCCATAATGATCTAATATCCGGTTGTATGCCTCAGCAGCCGCACCATTTCCCCAATCATATATGGTGAATTCGCCAATGCCCTCTCCTTTTATTCCAGTGACTCCACCATGGCCGTAGTTCTCCATCATAAATCCATAGTCTTCCTTACCAAAGAAAGGCCAGCGCTCCTCCCATTGTGTTTTTGTGCGCGCGTTTTCCGGACAGTACATCATTACGAAGGAAGCCCTGAGAGCGGAAAGGCCCCGTTGAATATATTCGCCCTTATGGAGTAGTTTTCCGTAGTTAAGGATAAGTTCTGCAAAAAGACTTTGTCTCGCGTCGTTCCATTCTGCGTCTCCATTCATCACACCAAATCCTCCCAGCGTATTTACGTACATATATGGTGGCTGCCAGCATGCCTGGGTCATCAGTAATTCATCGAGTGTTCTCTGACCATATCTGAGGTAGTTTTTATTTTGGGTAATCTGATAACTCAACAATAACGCTTCTGAAGTCCAGTACATCGAAAAATTATTTTGCTTAAACATGTCGTTTCGTTCTACTTTTTTTCCAACAAGTTCTGTAGAACCGTAACGACTGCAGGACCAGTAGGTTTCAAAATCTTCCCAACGTCCCTTGGGAATATCAGAAGCTATTATTGCCTGCATGGCTTTTAATGCGGCTGATTTATACTTAACATTTTTTGTAAGCTCAAATAATTTCAGAAGAAAGGTCACCGACATGGATGTTTCAGGTGATTGATTCAATTTGTCGAGCGGATGCTTGTCTTCTATCGAAAGCCATGCGGGGAAGAATCCATTTGCATATTGTATTTTAATGAGCGCATCGGCATATGCCGTTGTATAAGTAAGGAGTCGCGGATCCTTTTCCAGTTCGTTATACCAGTCCAGCATCAGGCTAGCCGTGAAACTCATATCCAGTACATGATAGGGCGCTTTACGGGTATCGCCCGTGTATGGATTCCGGTCAGAGTTACCGAAATAATAATTGCCCCATCCTTTGGAGCGATTATATATTTTCCCATCTTCCGTTACCTGTTCCATTTCGGTAGCTATGAGCGCATCAAAAAAACCATTTTTTTGTGGAAAGGAAAGTGCCAATTCCTTCGTTTTTACGGCATATTCCTTTAGTTGGGGGTTGCCTGTTCTTCGTGCATAACGGTAAAGCCCACCCGCAGATCGAAATGAACTGAACCAGGCCTGATTCCATACGGATCTGAATTCTCTTTCATTCACTTTTCCGGGATAGTTCGGACTCTGTGTAACGTTTACAATGAACACGGTTCCACCGACTTTTTTTCCATTTAGATCGATATCCTGCCACACCGCTTTCTTCCAGCTATTAAATGCCCAGTTGTATGTATACGAAGCGTACGGTTCCAGATCCTTTCTTTGCAGTGGCTGATTGGCCGCATAGGCTTCTGTTCCCCATTTTTTCCAGAAAAAAGAATCCAGTTTTCGCCATGGATCAAAGAGTGCAGTCGGATTTTCTTCCGTGAAAATATAAAATCCAAATTCCAGTTTTCCAGGAGGATAGACCGCTCCCTTTTCCCGCACAAACAATGTATGTTCTTTAACAGATGAAAGACACATTCCCAGGACCATTTTTTCCTGCCGAGCATTCATATCCATATACCAGGGAACGGGTTGGATTTTTTTCAGGAGGTCCAGATTTGGAATAACAGAAATTTGTTTTTGTGCAGACATCATAATCAGCGCCGGAGAACGAAACACATGTTGCGCGATAATATGATCATCGGTTGGCGTGAGATGTGGCGCCCAATGAAAGGTAGGTTGATAAGAGGGTTGAATAATGATTTTCCAATCGTCCTGCTGCAGAGAATCCTTTAAATTCCAGGTGAGCGTAATGAGCGTTATATTTTTTGAAATCCGTTCGCAGACGATCGACGCCTTTGCTGATCCTAGTGGTTCGTACTGGATTTCCCGTATAAACGAAAGAAGCTGTGCAGGTAAATTCTTTACTGAAATCAGGGAATCGGGTTGTTTCGCCTGCGCGAGGCCATATAAGAAGCTGCCGAAAAACAGGAAGATGATAAGAAGTAATCGTTTCATTTTTTTTATCGTTATGTATTCATCGCGGGTGTGTTTTGTTCCACAAATTTTCCATTAACCAGATATTTCAGATACCTGCTTTCATATAATTTATTTTTCCCCGGGTGCGGATAATAAGGTTTTGCAAAACCCTGTCCCATCGCCGCCATCGCATCTTCCACTTTGGTATAAACTCCGGCAATCGTTGCGGCAAACATCGAGGCACCGAGTGCGGAACTTTGCTCAGATTGATTAACCCGGATCGGAAGATTTAAAACGTCTGACATCATTTGCATGATGAACGCTGATTTTTTGGCTATACCACCAATCCCAATAATTCCCTGTACAGGTATACCCTGTTCATTGAAACGATTTACAATGGCTTTTGCCCCGAAACAAGTTGCTTCTGCCAGTGAACGAAAGATCGCCGGTGCATCGGTACCCAAATTGATACCTGTGATGCTGGCCTTCAGCATGGCATTGGCATCGGGTGTGCGCCTGCCATTGAACCAGTCGAGACTCAACTCACTGTCCAAATTAAAATCCAACATTTCAGCTCGCAGACTGAGTGCCGGAATTATTTTATCGATGAGCTTTTCGATCTGATCCGTATTTGGTTCATCCAGTAAATGTTTGATCGGCCAGGAGAGAATATTTCTAAACCATGCATACACGTCACCAAATGCCGACTGCCCCGCTTCCAATCCGGTCATACCGGGAATGATGGAGCCGTTTACAGCACCACAAATACCGTGAACATATTTTCCTTTCATGTCCCCGATGGGAGCCACTAACATATCGCAGGTGGAAGTTCCCATCACTTTACTTAAATAATAGGGTTCTATTTGTCCACCTACCGCTGCCATATGTGCGTCCATAGCACCTACTCCAATCACTACATTTTTATCGAGACCGAGTTTCGTTGCCCATTCTTCCGAAATGATACCTGCTACCTGATCCGCTGTAAATGTTTGTGCAGGCAATGAAGGCGCGAAGTCAGATAAAACAGGATCAAGGGAAGAAAAGAATTCATTCGGCGGATAACCACCCCAGTCTTCTGACCATAATGCTTTATGTCCCGCAGTGCAGATACTGCGTTTCATTTCCTGAATATTTTTTTTGCCCGTTAATAAAAACGGCATCCAGTCACAGTGTTCCACAAACGAAACTGCATGTGTCCGGACCGACGGATTTTCATGCAGGATATGAAGAAGTTTAGACCAGTACCATTCCGAAGAATAAATACCACCTACATAACGCAGATAGTCGGTCTTATTTTTTTTTGCGTGCGTGTTGATTTGTGCGTTTTCACTTATGGAACTATGATCTTTCCAAAGTAGGAACATCGCATCAGGATCATTCATAAACTTCGGGAGGAGTGATAGCGGTGTTCCGGTTTTATCTACTGCTACAGGTGTGGACCCCGTTGTCGCTATAGAAATGGATTTTATTTTCGATTGAATAACCGGGCCAGCTTTCTGCGTAGCCTGTTTGATCGTGGCAACCATTCCTTCTATAAAGTCGAGCGGATGTTGCCGGAACTGATTCTTCAACGCGTCACAAAATAATCCTTCACGCCATCTTGGATAAAAAAAAGTCGCTGATGCGGCTTCTTCACCATTAAACGCGTTCATAATAATGGACCGCACTGAATCGGTTCCAAAATCTATTCCTATACAAAAAATATCCTGCGGCATGAAGTAATCGTTAGTGATAAATAGCCGTCGTTAGTGGTCCGGACGCGACAGGTGCTTTTTTATTGCTCCATAGGGCATACCAACAAATAAAAGCGAAACAAAACAGGGGAATGATGAATGCGATGGACATACCCGAATGATCTGCGATCGCTCCCATGAGCGGAGGACAGAATGCTCCTCCGGCAACGGCCATGACCAGGAAGGACGATGCTCGTTTGGTTAAAGGACCCAGGCCTCTTATTCCCAATGCGAAAATGGTTGGAAACATAACTGACATAAAAAAATAACAGGAAAAAAGAGAGATCACGCTTGGCCATCCCAGTCGCATAATCACAACGATCATCAGGATGGTATTACATAGACCATAGAGCGCAAGTAATTTTCCGGGTGAAATGAATTTCATAAACCAGGCGCCTGAGAGTCGACCGATCCAAAACGAGCCCATACCACCAAGTGCCAGAATCAGTGAAGCCGCCTGTTCGGGATTTTTAGGCATAAACACGCGGCCAAATCCGCCAAGATGTATCATGATGCGGCTTATTGAAACCTGTACATCCGTCATGGTTTCCGTTACATAATTAATAAAAAATGAATTGACGCCCGTTTGTGCAGCAACGTATAAGAATTGCGCCACGACTGCCCATATGAACAGCGGATGTTTTAACAGTTCGCGTGCGGGTGCGTTTTCAGAAATTCCTTCTTTATTATCTTCTACAATCACAGGCAATTTCGTAAACGCAAAGAGAATGGCTACACCTACAACTACTGTCCCCACCAGCATGTAGGGCGTAATCAACGAATCAAATGTTCCACCACCAGCGGAATGTGAAGCACCAAAAATAAAAAGACCACCCATGAGCGGGCCAAGTATCCATCCAAGTCCGTTAAAAGATTGCGCAATATTAATTCGCCGGGCCGCACCCTGCGGAGGACCAAGAACAGTTGTATAAGGATTTGCTGCTGTTTCCAGACAGGACAAACCGCAGGCGATAATAAACAACGCCATTAAAAAAGGTACAAAGGCCGCCAATTTAGCGGCCGGATAAAACAGATAAGCCCCGAATGCAAAAAGAGAGAGCCCAAGAATAATCCCTTTTTTGTATCCGTATTTCTTCATGAAAATTCCTGCAGGTGTTGCCATCACCAGATATCCGATGTATAATGAAAATTGGACCATGCCGGATTGCATTTTGGAAACGTGCAGCGTATTTTGAAAATGTTTGTCCAGCACATCCAATAATCCGTGTGCAAATCCCCAGAGCAGAAATAAACTTGTTACCATCGCAAAGGGACGGAAATAAGATCCGCCATCTGGCGATCGCAAGAGAGAGGCGGACGGATTTGATTTCATATACAGCTTTTTAAATTATTTATACATAGCGCCGTAAGTAGCACAAGCTCTGTAATCACTTCCTTCCGGTTCAGCACCAAAAGCGTTCCAGGCAGATGGCCGGAAAATTCTTTCCTCCTCCACATTATGCATGCAAACCGGAATACGCAGCATCGATGCTAATGTGATCAGTTCGTGACCGATATGACCATAACTGATCGCACCATGGTTGGAACCCCATTTGGCCATCACGGAATATACATCCGTAAAAGCGTCCTTACCTGTTAGTCTGGGAACGAACCAGGTTGTTGGCCAGGTTTGATCTGTACGTTCGTCCAGTATTTTGTGAACGTTTTCGGGTAAGTCAATCGTTTCTCCCTCTGCGATCTGCAGTACGGGACCAATACCGTTGATCAGATTCAGGCGGCACATCGTAACGGGCATGCCTCCACGCGTTAGAAATTTGGAAGAATAACCACCGCCTCTGAAATATCCATTAGCCGCTGGATACCAGGTAGTAGCATCCAGACATGCTCTTGCTTCTGCCTCGGATATTTCCCAGTGCGGTTTCATTGCTGGCTTATCATTTTTATTTTGCCGACCGCTGCCATCCAGTGTAGCAGAACCCGAATTGATCAGGTGCAAAAATCCACCTGCTGCAACACCTGTTGGTTTCCATCCTGAAACCCGATTCACGGCGTCAGGACTCCAATAAGTTCGAACGTCTGCAAAAATCTGTGCTGTGTTCGTCAGCAAATTTCCAAATAACATACTCACACCGTTCAGCGCATCATTTTCTGTCGCCACCGTTATGGGTGCACGAATTCCGTTCCAGTCAAAAGATGAATTGAGAATGGCTTCTGAAAAATCACCATTGGGAAGAAAATCTGTCCATTGTCGTTGCCCTTGAAAACCGGAGACGATGGCATTGTGACCAAGTGCTTCTTCACCAAAACCTTTTTCACGAAGTTTTGCATTCCCCAACATCAGATCGCGGATGATGATGGTCATCTTCACCACAAACTCCCAGTGGTCGTCTTTTTCTTTTCTGCTGAATTGTTTTTCTTTTGCATTAAAGTCATTGCTTTCCTTACAATTTATTTTTGTCCAGGCAAGTGCTTTTTGAAATTCATCTTCATCATAAATTTTTTTCTCGATCCTTCTCAGCACTTCCGATGAATCGACGTATTCATTACGCATGCCCAGATACGCCCTGAAAAAATCAGGATTCACAATTGATCCGCCGATTCCCATACAAACCGATCCAATGGCCAGGTAAGACTGACCACGCATGATGGCTACAGCGAGACCTGCTTTTGCAAAACCCAGTAAGCGGTCTTTTACATCTGCAGGAATAGTTTCATCACCGAGATCCTGCACATCTCTTCCGTAAATACCAAATGCGGGAAGTCCCATCTGATTATGCGCCGCCAGCACAGCAGCCAGATAAACTGCACCGGGTCTTTCTGTACCATTGAAACCCCAGACTGCTTTAGGAATAGAAGGGTTCATGTCCATAGTTTCGCTTCCATAACACCAGCAGGGCGTTACTGAAAGTGACAGACCTACATTATTTGATTCAAATTTTTTTGCACAAAGCGATGCCTCATATACGCCGCCGATACAACCGTCTGCAATAACACATTGAACTGCTGTTCCATCCGGATATCTTAATTCCTTTTCATAAACAGCCGCTACATTGCGCGCCATCTTCATGGTGGTTTCTTCCAGAGATTCTCTTACGCCACCCAGCCTGCCATCAATGATGGGGCGGATGCCGATTTTCGGATAGGTTTTGGTTTGACTCATCGTAAAGGTTTAGTATTTCAGAATTTTTGCCTGATGGTTTCGAGGGAGACGCCTAATAATTTTTGAGCGATCTGATCCAATCCTGTTTCGCTGCCCGTGAAATGAAAAACGGAATGATGATGGACCTGAGACTCCTTTGATTTTAAAAAAGCCGCCGGAGAAACACTTTCGATTTCATAAAAAGGTCCCATTTGGGAACCGTTTGCCAATGGTCCGTCGTTATAAGCATTCACTGCATCTCCTGAAAAAGAAGGTTTGGTTGTGTTCCATTCCTGGTTAAGGTATCGGGCACCAGGTTCTACATCAAATATGATGATCGTGAGAATTTTATTTGCTGCATCATAACTGCCGGCAGTAGGTTTGGCGTTGGTGGGTTTGATGCCCAGTTTACCGCGACTATTTCCATCTGCTCTCAGGAAAAGAGTATTGCTGTCATGCTTTAACCGGTCTGGAGGAATTTCGCCGAAATAATTTGTTGTAGCTACCAGGTTAAAAGAATCTTTTGTGGGGTTATTAAAGGGAACGACGATCACCGTTTCCGGAGAAGGTTTAAACATATCCAGTAACCAGATACAGGGCATGCCCGTTTTTTCGGTCCATGCTTTTTCATTATTATTTGTAATTGTATTATTGGTTTCATAACCCACAAATCGCACTGCGGAATCTGGTGTGAGTCCGATGCGTTCAACAACCTGATTTTTGTCCAGCAGCGAGATGGTTCGATTAACAGTTAATAATAATTCAGTGCCGTTATAGTTCATCAGTCGCATATCCTTCCGTATAGATACAGAACGATCATTTTTACTGACTATCGACCAACTGGCTGTGTCAATATCTGCAGGTGTTTTCCAGTTATCGATCACCATTTTTGTATCTGGTTTAAAAAACAGCGAAAACTTTCCGCCTTCAGGCCCAAGCCACAAACGGTTTTCACCGCCATAGGCATTCATGTGCGGATCTACAGGTGCATCGAACGCTTTATAATTCACCCAACCAAAACTGGGTCCGGGAAGGTTGCCGTTTGTGGATGTAAAAACTTTTCCCTGATATTTTGGTGATACTATCACCTGTGCATCGGAATCAGCGCTTTTTAAAACAACAACCTGATCATATTTTGACAAAAACTCCAGGTCATGTCCGAATGTTCCCGGACCGGACGGGGCCGCTTCTTTTTTTTCACCGGATTTATTCTCCGGTTCATTACAGGCATTATTTATCAGCATAACAAGGACCAATAAACTGGTGAGGGATTTTTTCATTGGGAAATCTTAAATAATCGGCAATGCGAATAAGTTTAACGATTAAGCAGGGGAACAAAAAAATTATCCCGCTTTTATTTTACCAGGTGATTCTTTCATTTTCTTTCCCGAGCTGCTTCGAATAACGAGTTTAGCTTCCACGACAACGCGGGAAAATTTGCTTTTACTGTCTGCGATCCGGTTCATAACAAGGCGAACAGCGTTTCGCCCAATATCTTCCACTGACTGGCTCACATAGGTAACAGGAGAATAAAAAAGATCAAATGCGTCGCTTTCGTCAAAAGAAATAATCGCGAGATCTTCCGGCACTCTGACACTTGTTTTATTAATCACTTTCAGACTTTCCACAGCCAGGGAGTTGGTTGCAAAGAAAAAGGCGTTAACCTGTAATTCCGGTACTAGCAACGATTTAAGTTCAGGAGCCAGGTCGCGCGTGATATGCTGGTAGGAAACTTTTTTTAACCAGGAGCTCCTAAACCGGATGCCATAATCTTTCAATGCATTTTTATACCCGCTCACTCTTTCCTGCATATGAATCAGGTTGTTGTCGTAGGTCATCATTCCGATTTTATCTCTTCCGTTTTTAATCAGGTGTTCCACTGCCTGATAGGCTGCCTGAAAATTATTTATCATCACGCCGTCCGAATCCATATTTGGAAAATACCGATCGACCAATACAACGGGTACTCCTCTTTTCTGTAATGTTTTAATCTGGCTTTCCGTATTCTCTGTAGGTGCAATAATAAAGGCATCTACCTGTCGGTTCAGAAATACGTCTATTAATAATTGCGATTTTTCTGCACTTTCATCACTGCTTGCAAAAATTACGACATACCCATGTTTTCTTGCTTCATCTTCAATGATTCTTGCGATCAACGAGAAAAAGGGATTGGAAATATCCGCCACGATCAACCCGATGGTATTAGTCTTACCTATTTTCAAACTTTGCGCGATCAGGTTGGGCTGGTAGTTAAATTCGATTGCCGTTTTTCGAATCTTCTTCGCCAGTTCTGCACCCACCCTTGCTTTCTTCTCTTTATTGTTGATCACATAAGAAACAAGCGCCGTTGAAACGCCCAAATGATTTGCGATGTCCTTTAACGATGTCTTTTTTTGCACCTTTCAAATATAATTCTTAAACGGTTAACTTCCCCTGAACTCAGTTCACTTCGAGTGCGTCTTTAGAGGGTAACACAGGATAAACGTTGTGGGGTTCAGTCTGATACCAGAATACCGTAGATGCGATATCGTCCTGTAACGGCAAATATCTTCCTTCACTGCGCCAGCCCAGATCCTGAATAGTAACCTTCAAACTTTTTTCAAAACGGATCGGGTCTTTAATATGCCAACGATACAATCCGAATCGCTGGGATATTCCATAGTGTCCATCTCCTTTAATCACCTGATGCAATCCCGAATAAGGAGTTGAGAATTCGGTGTAGTTTGTTTCTTCCACGCCTGCACTATTTTTCTTTTTCGTATCAAAATCATAGGAGCCGCAAAAATAATCTTCCGTTCCGGTGCCGCAGATTGTTGGATAATCAGTGTCTCCATCCATATAAAATTTAATTTCCCCTTCTCCCCACCATCCATTGTTATGCACTCCAACAGCTAAATAAGTTCCCACATACTGTCCCCTTCCACGGATGCTATCGACAAGCACATAGTTCGCTTTATATGGGAGTGGATTGACACGCCGGAATTGGGCATGAAAATAGGCAGCATCATTGGGCACTTCGGTGAGTACGTAATCCACCTGATAATAAAGAACCATATCTTTTGTATCTATGTTCTCCATTGTGATACGGCATTTTCTCCGGAATGGCATGGGCCAGTAACAATTAAATGCTGATCCGGGATTTACACAAACCGCCAGGGATTGCAGATAACTATATTGGTTCCATCCGCTGCAGAAAAAATCCCCAACGGGTGCTTCTACCGAAGGTGTTGTTTCATCATCCCAGTAAAAACGGAGAATGGAATTGCGCCAGACGCCGGTTGGCGTCATCCAGATATGCTGGATAGATCCGGATCCGTCAATTTCAGCGATGGTAAATGTGGTTTTGGATTTGATAACGACGCTGGGACTAATTTTCCATCCCGGTCCTAAATCCCTTGCCGGACCGGCTCCAGTCCCAGTCGTCGCCATTCCTCCTTTGCCCTTTGCGCCGTTAAAATTTTCGGGGCTTATGGAACGGGTTTTCGCATCGGAAATCCGGTAAAGATTGCTCATATTGGATTCGATCCCATTAAATTTTTCCTGACTAAAAGCAGGCAGAGATAAAAATGAACCAACCATGAACAATCCGAATAATCTTATTATCATAGCAAGCGTATTTAAAGTTTATTGTACATATCCGGGATTCTGCGTTGCCAGTTTATTAGAACCAAGTTCGGTATTTGGCAACGGAGCAAGTAAATTATGTGCATCTATGGTAATATTCTGACCAGGAAATACTTCAGCCAGGTTTGCATTCATGATGCTGATCGTTTCGGCCTGTGGCAATCTTAACAGATCATGCCAGCGGTGCATTTCAAAAGCCAGTTCAACCCGACGTTCATGCATGACTTTGTCGATGAAGGTACCCGGTGTAGAGGAATCAATGGGACCAAGATGCGCACGAGCTCTTACCTGATTAATCAGATCGTAGGCTTCGGTGGTTTCGCCGAGCGCTTCTGCCAGTAACAAAATCGCATCAGCGTATCTCAGCACCGGGAAATCATTATTTGCATCGTTGCCTACTATTACTCCGGGATCTTTAAATTTCAGAATATATGGTCTGTTGTCCGGATCAATTCCAATGGAAGCAGCCAGACGTGTATCACCGGCTTCATATTCATCGATCAAATCCTGGTTTGGTGTATTTGGTGCCACGCTTCTGTTCTGTCCTCCGGGTACATTCAATGATGCCGGTGCAAAATAATTCCAAAACGGAGAACCATCCAGTGGAGGCAAAAACTGAATTTCAAAAATGGACTCAGCTGAATTCTTGTTTGTCGGGATCCAGAGATCTGCATAATTCGTCAGAAGAGAATAAGGCGATCCTGTAAATACGACTTTGCGCAGGGCGGTTACTGCCGATGCATTGTCGCCTTTCTGCAATTCCACTTTTCCCAACAGCGCATAAGCTGCATAGGAGGTTGCGCGTCCTATTGCCGATCCGGAATAATTCGCCGGAAGTGTGGTGGAGGCTATTTGCAGATCGCTGATGATTTGCAGATATATCGAGTCCACGGATGCCCTGGCAAGGTTGTTATCGCCACTGAGCGAAACGGTTTCATTTATTTTCAGCGGCACAGCGCCATAGTCCTGCAGCAATTGAAAATAAGTGTTGGCCCGGATAAAATAGGCTTCTCCCATCAGTTGTGCTTTTGTGGTAGCGTCCATATCAATACCGGGACCGCGGTCAATAACGGCATTGGCCAGGTTAATCACATTATACTCGTTTGCCCAGGTGTCCGTGATGGAAGTGTTTCCGGATTGAACGGTGAAATTATCCACTGCCCTGTGTTCTGTTTGAAGACCGTAGATCTGATTGGTATTATCTGATCTTGTTTCTTCCAGGTTGTACAAACCTATTTCGGTGTTTTCATATAAATTCCTTTGAGCTGCGTACACACCATACACTGCAGATGTGAGATCGGCTTCTGTTTTAAAAAATTGTTCCTTGGGAATGCGGTCCACCGGTACGACATCCAGGAAATCTTTTGAACAGGAAGTTAAAATGGAGATACACAAAACCGGTAATATCCAGATCCTGTTTTTAAATATATTTTTATTATACATGACAATAGTTTTTACAGGTTAAAAGGAAAAATTAAGACCCAAAATAAATGTTTGCGGAATCGGCGCTGTAGCCACCGAATTCAAACCGAGTGTACGGTGATCTCCAAATACCTGCGTATCAAATCCGTTACGCACAGCTTCCGGATTTCCACCTTCATAACTTTTCCAGGTATATAAGTTTTCCACGGAGAGATAAACCCGAAGATTGTCCGTCCATACTTTTTTTGCTGTGCTTGATGGAAATGTATAAGACAGACTTAAATTTCTGACTCTTAAAAAGTCGGTAGACTGGATCTCCCACGAAGAAACCGCGCCGATATCATTGTATCCGGCTCTTGCGACTTTACCGTTTCCAGGTTGTGATTCGGAAATATAGCGACCGTCATAAAAGTATCTGTCCATATTGGTATTATTATTATGCAGGCTCATGATCTGATACACGAAGTCAAGGATATGCGCTCCCTGCTGACCCTGGAAGAGAGCCGAAAAACGCCAGTTCTTATATCGTACACTGGTATTGAATCCGTAGAGCCAGCGGGGATTGTTGTCTCCATCGAGGTAACCATCTGCTCCATTAAACGCATCGATGAGACCATCTTTATTCACATCGAGAAATTTATAATCGCCTGCCATGTCGCCCACGGCTTTTTTGGCAACACCTGCATCGATGTCTTTTTGAGAAAGAATACCAATTTGTTTCAGTACCTGTTCCTGCTCAAGTGGTCCACCCACTGCTGTTACAAGAACATGAAAGAACTGATAGAGCGGACCACCATCAGGTCCGAGATTAGTGACTTCACTTCTCTGGTAGCTCGCGTTACCACCGAGGTCCCAGCTCCAGTCTTTTGTGTTAATGATATTTGCATTGAGGGTAAATTCATAACCCCATTTTTTCATGGCACCTATATTCTGAAGATTGCTGCTGTAACCGGTAGTCGGCGGTGTGTTTACATAAAGCAGCAAACCGTTTGACTCGTTATGATAATAATCAAATACCAGGGAGAAGCGGTTCCACAGGCCCAGATCCAAACCTATATCTGTTTGATCTGATTTTTCCCAGGAGAGATCAGGATTGCCCGGATCTCCGTTGACAAATCCTACTACATTGGTTGTTCCAAATGAAGAGTTCACGGCATTCAGACTTCCTTTGGAAGAAAAATCACCAATGAAATTGCTTCCTGTTTCTCCCCAGGTGAGTCTGAGTTTCGCATGATCAATTGCCTTCATGCCGCCCATAAACTTTTCGTTGGCAATATTCCAACCTAGACCTACAGAAGGAAATGTTCCCCATTGTTTATTCGTACCGAAGCGTGAGCTTCCGTCCTGACGGATGGTAGCGGTAAGCAGATATCGGTCTTTATAGGAATAGTTTACTCTTCCCAGCCAGGAGATCAGCGAGTTGCCGGTAGCACCTGAATAAGCCGTTTGTGTAGAACCGAAGTTTACCGTCTGCGCGAGGTTACTGGCATAGTTGCTGGCGTTTGCTCCAACGTTTGTCTGATCTACTTTCTGTACTACATATCCTGCAAGTACATCCAGTTTATTGTCTTCCTTAAAATTCAGTTTGTAATTTAGGGTGTTTTCGCTGACCCAGTTTACTACGCGGGTTGAATTATGTTCCGTAGCAGTTACAGGATAAAGAGCCTGCCCATTCATACCGTTCTGCTGAAATAAATAATAGTCATAATCAGAAACATTTGCTCCGAGGGCGGTTTTGAAGGAAAGATTATCCAGGATATTTATCCCGATATAGGCGTTCGACATTAAGAAGAAATTCGTATTGGATCCCTGCCAGTTTTGCGCGATGGTTAATGGATTCACCATATGATTATTTAATATGCCGTAAGAATTCGGATCGGAGGGTGTACCATCCGCATTGTAAACCGGAATGATCGGAGGAAGTAAAACAGCGGCTCCTGTGAGAGAAGAGAAATCATCTTCCGGCGCGCTGAGTTTTTGTTTTGTAAAATTGGGCGAAAGAAGGATGCCCATGTTAACGCGTTTGGAAGCCTTATAGTCAATTTTTGCCATCGCCGAATATTTATCAAACCCGGCATTCAGCAGAATATCATCCTGATGAAGAAAACTTCCCGAAAACATATAAGTGAGCTTGTCCGTACCTCCGGCAACATTCAAAGAATAATCACCAAAAGGTGCTTTCTGATATATTGCGTCCTGCCAGTCGGTGCTTGTATGGCCATCATAATTCGTGATCCACGAAGGAATAGGTGTGCCGGCGAACTGTGCTTTTTCTTTGTACCATTCCACGTATTCAGGACCACTTAAAACTTTATAAAAGTCGTGTCTATTTGCCTGAGCAAAACCTGATTTTATTGCCACGTTTACTTTTGCCTGTCCGGGTCTGCCTCCTTTTGTGGTAATCAGGATAACTCCGTTCGCTCCTCGCGACCCATAGATAGCTGTGGCAGATGCATCTTTCAGGATATCTATTGACGAGATATCACTCGGATTAATCGCCGCTGCGTTCAAGGCATCCGTTGGAAATCCGTCTACAACATAAAGTGGACTTCTGTCGCCGGAAATAGTACCGATTCCACGAATAACAATTTCAGCGACATTTCCTGGTCTGGCACTGCGCGGAGATACGTCAATTCCTGCTGCGCTGCCGGCAATGGCGTCTTCATAAGTACTAACAGGTCTCTGTTGAATTTGCGCTGCGGAGATCGAAGCGATGGATCCGGTTAAATCTTTTCTTCGCTGAGTTCCATAACCGACAACAACAACTCCGTCGAGTCTTCTAATGTCCACCTCTAAATTAATATCAACGCTGGTTTTGCCGCCAACAGAAATTTCCTTAGTAACAAAACCTACGGAGCTAACAATCAAAACAGGATCAGTGATAGCGTCAGGAATGTCGATATGATATATCCCGTCGTTATCGCTGATAACCGAAGTGGAAGTTCCTTTTATTGTTATGGTGGCGTTTGACAGGGCAGATCCGTCCATGTTCAGAATTCTACCAGATATCGTTTTTGCGATGTTATTCCAGGCTAATGCCGAATAACAAAGAAGTGTCAACGCAATGAAAAAAGAAAAAGTTGCAAATTTTTTTAAGCTGAAGGACCTGATGGTTGTCCGGCGGAATATCGTTAATACGGGACAAAGCAATCGTTTCATAATAGTTATTTTGGCTTTAAAAACTTAGGTAAAAGAAATGAAATCCTGTCTGGTCAGGTATATTATCCCGATTGTTTCAGAATTCTGATACGTGGAGGAGAATGATTCGATGTTAGGTGCACCGCTGATCTATATGGCATCGCAATATTTTTAAAACAGGAGACCCCCGAATGACGAATTGCTTTAAGTCATACATGCTCAGGAGTCTCCAAAACTACCTGCTTAAACGTTTAACTAAACAAATTTAGGTTAATCGTTAAACCAAAACTAATTTATTTTGAAAAAAGGTATCTTTTGATCGCCGTGTGCAAACAAATAGTTCTTACAATGAGATAATACAAGGAGTATTATATTATTTTAATACCGTTGAATCTAACCTTCGATGTTGTTTTAGATCCATCGGTTATCGATCGACAATCAGTCGGTACTGGTTATATACCTGCGCACCGTTTTAAAATTAATTTCCTAGACTTCTATCATGACTTTGTCAAAAAAAACGCGTGAAAGCAAGCGACATTTAGCAACGATCTAAGTGCATTTCAAAACATTCGTTGATAAGAAATCTCTGCCTCCCACTGAAATCACTGAAGAATTATCTCAACGGTATAGAAACTATTTGCTAAACCATTTTGACGGAGACACTCCGATGAATTATTTCTCTGAATTCAAACGCATGATCAAAGCCGCGACAAAGCAAGGGTACTTTAGAATTAATCCTGCTGAAGACGTAAAAGCAAAAGCAGCCAAAAACCGAAAGCTTAAAGAGCATTTAGAAGTTGACGAATATCTCAAATTATTGAAAACACCCTGTTTCAAGAAGAAGTCAGGGAAGCATTTATTCTTTTTTGTTACACAGGGTTGAGATGGGCAGCTGTCCATTTACTTACCTGGACCGATATCGGAAACGACACAATTAAGACGAGAATCATTCAGACCAAGACGGGCCTACCAGTAATCATTACTATGCATACAGTTGCTAAGACCATTTTAGATAAACGGCTTGCCAGGAAAAGTCCAAAATATAATGGAAAAATCTTCCAGCTTCCGACTGCTGATGGCGCCAATAAAGTCCTTAAAATCTGGATTGTTACCGCAAAAATCAAAAAGCTTGTTACCTGGAGTGTTGCAAGACTTAGCTTTTCCATCCTACTTCAGGATGAACGAGTGGATAGTGCCACAGACGCCTTATTGCTCGGACACCATACTACTAAATATGTGAATGATACTTGTAAAAGACATAGACCAAAGGATCAAACTGCAATAATTGCCAAATTGCCAACTCCTGAAAAGGTTACGGCAGTTTCTTAATTCAGAAATTAAATTCAAATAAGAATGTCAGATTAGTCTCCGGAATTCATTTTATTTTTTTTACAGACCTATCTAACAATGTCTCTTCACCGGCCATCATAAGATTCAGTTCCTGCCTATTAAGATACCCGCTGGTATTTTTGTAAACACCGAATTCATCACATTTTTTTGAAAGTTGTGTTCTCCCGAGGTTGCAATAAATCATGGCTTCTTCAGGTTTTAAAAAAGGCTTATGACATATGGCTACTGCTTTCATTACCGCAATTTCAGATCTCCTCATCATATGTTTACTTTTTAATTTGATAGTTCTAAAAGTCGTTTTATTTCTGTTTCTACCAGAACCGCGACATCCGTTTTGATTTTTAAATAATTTTCACTTATTGAATTTGCATCAACATTATTTTTAGATATTAAATTCTTATATGACTTTTCTTCTTTATCCCGTGTCTTATTTTTATTTACAATCTCGCAATGAAAAGTTTTCAATTTTATTTTTTGATCCGGGTCATCGGCGACCATGCCTACAAATTCTCCTGATGATAGGGAGGAAATTTTGGATTGCGGAATGGCAAAATCCATCTGACTGGATTTACTTACAGAAGTATCATTCCTGTTAATGCTTACACTTTCCTTTATTTGGGTAATTTTCCCAAATCGCTCAGCCAATAATCGTGAAGTCTCCCCCATCACTTGTCCACTTATGATATTGCCAGCAATATTCATAATGACCGACGCCTGTTCGTTACCATAATCTTTCTTCAGCTGGCTGAAATCCTGCATTCCAAGACAGGTAGCTACTTTATTTGAACGAGCTGTTGCAATGAGATTGTCAATCCCGTTAAAAAAGATGGTAGGAAATTCATCAAATACCAAACTGGATTTGAGCTTGCTTTTTTGATTTACAAGCTTAACCAGACGTGTTACATAGAGAGATAAGTACTGGGCCGAATGTCTGTTGTTTCTGAGGGTTATTCGCCAGACAGAGGATTTTAGGAGCTTTTGGATTGTTAATATCCAAGGTGAAGTCGTTTCCTGATAGAACCCAGTATAACTGTGAAGATGATAGCCTT
Source organism: uncultured Bacteroidota bacterium (assembly GCA_963757315.1). Lineage (GTDB taxonomy): Bacteria > Bacteroidota > Bacteroidia > Chitinophagales > Chitinophagaceae > Puia. The sequence continues at coordinate 991,756 of CAVWRD010000011.1, forward strand.
GCCATTCCAATTTTAGCACTTGCGATCTGTCCTTCCAATTGTTCCATTGCATCATTTTGATAAGCTGAAATAAAAGGGTTTATAAGCACTTCGATCTCCGGTTCTGTTTTAAGAATAGGAAACAATTCTTCGTAATCTGCCTGCATAAGTTCTATTACATGAGGTAATGTGCAGTAGATTCCATTTCTATATTTCTTAAGAAACCAAATAATTGCAGTTATAAAGTTGATAGGTGACTCCACAAAAAAATCACCTTGTTTCGTAATCCAGTCCCGGTTTAATCCAAGTAAAATCGATCTGGATGATTCTGTCGCGTCGGTGATATCAAACATCATATCCGGGTCTAACGGATTACACCGATTACTTGCAGAAGGATCGTCGAAGTTAATCTGATAAAAAGAAGGTTTCGAATGAAATGCATTTGAGTTGTCCCTTAAAGCGTTGTAAGTTATTAGCGTTAAATCCGGATATTTGAAATCGTAGACCAGCATTGTGAATCCTTTGGCAATGTGCTGCCTGATCACATGCTGTATTACAAAATATGATTTACCTGATCCCGGCGATCCCACCACCAGTAATGCCCGAAAAGGGTTAATAATATTAATCCAGCTATTCCGGATCCTACCTTTAAGATTGTAACGAGCCGGCAGATTGATCGAGTATTCATTTGTAATCAATCGTTCCTCCTGTGGAAAGGTTTCATTGAATTCATTAAAAATATCCTGGCCAAGAGATAGTTTTATCAATCTGGATAACCGGGCACCTCCATTTAAGATTAAGAGAAAACCAATAGTTACCAAAATCATGTAGGCAACAGCAAAAGACTCAGAGGAATCAAAATACTTAGTAACCTCTTGAGAAAATAAAAATAGAAAGAGGCCTAATAACAAATAAACTACAATTGTTTGCCATTTTAATTTTTCATTTTTGCGCCCTTTGGAGCCGATCAATGAAAGAAAGAGTAATCCCAACACTACCAACTTTGCATTTAACCCTACAAATAAGTCTGTTCTCGCAAGAATTAACAGAAAACGATCGGTAATCTTCCAAACCAGACTCCATTTCGCAAAGGCATCGTAGCAATTATAATAAAAATGCAAAAGCATAACGACTATACTCGCATTTCGGATGAACCCGGTAATTTTCTGCAAACCCATTTCATTCTCACCTGTACCGTTGGACATACTAATTCGTTAAAAATTCAGTTTTCTTTTCTTCTTCTTCTTTTTATTCATCAGTGGATATAACAATCTGGGATCGTCAATTTCGACATTTAATAGGTTCTTAATAATTTGACACGAAGAAGTGGTATTTACTTGGCCAATATTAATTTCGTGCCCGGTTTTCTTCTTCGGGGAAATAAAATTTGGCAAAATTTTATTCTTATTACTGGCCTTGGCCGAATGATTTTCCCTGAAAGGAAAAAACCGCTTTTGAAGAGATGCGACACTATATTCCTTACCAATTTCACTGCCGTTGAATACGGATTTATGATTATGATCGACGAACGTGATACCATATTTGAATCCCTTTTCGTTTTGCCTTAAAATAGTATCAATATTTTGCTTTTTTAACTCAATAATAAAGTCATCGATGCTGACTGGATTTTTTGAAAGCTCTTTATTTATTGTATCCTTTAAGTTTTGGCGGTAGGATTGTCTTGCAGGGTCTTTTTTCTCGAATTGTTGTTCCAAATAACGCAAAGTTGGATTACTGTATATGGAACTTGCTTTTATCGGTACTCCAAGCTTATTACCGTTAGAGTCCAGAACGTGAAAAAGAAGGCCCCGGTGCCTATGAATTCTGCCACCTTCCCTGCCACGATCAGCATAAACGTTGAAGGTTTTTAAGATGGCATTTAAAGAGGCTAGTGAATTATAATTGTAGTGTTTTAATACCTTGTCAAGGGCAGTAGTAATAGAGCGCTTTGTTTCTCCTTTGCCATACAGTACTCTAGTTATTTTAGTCGAATTCTCTGTTTCTTGTTTTCGGCCCTCCGCCTTAATGAGGTCAAATTCACTTTCAATTATTTTTCTGGCAGGTTCAGACTTTAATCTACCAATATTAAATGTATCAATCCGGGCTCCATCGGACTTGATATTTGTAGTTAAAATATGAATATGCGGATGTCCCGAATCAAAATGTTCGTAGACAAGATATGGCTGGATGCCGAACCCTATCTTATCCATATAACTTTGGGCGATAGTTATGAGTGTCTTCTTGGCTAAATTTTCTGACGGATCAAAATTCAAGGAAATATGCAGGGTGTTACTTTTAGCTGATCGCTGGTTTAGATTTATCAAATCTTGAAACCGGTTCAGTTTCTGATAAAAATTTAGATTCCTTGCATCTTTCAAATAATTTCCAGCATAAATGCAACTGGCGAGTCGACTCTGCAGTTTTTTTTCATTATAATTAAGCGCCTTCTTTATGCTATGAGGGCTGGTTATTTTTGCGACCATAATTCATAGATTTGATTGAGTCTTTCTGCGATTTCCTCTGCCTTTTTTACAAAAGATTTATGCGTAGAATCATAAACAAGCAACCAGGGTTTGATCTGAGTTACCGTATCCAGGGAATGCAATCGTTTGACAGCTTGATTAAAATTGTTACCAATAGCACTCAATTCGTTTTTTAATAAAATCATTTCTTCCAGAAAGACATCAGCTGATTGATTTCGGTATTTTATAACAACAGGCTTATTCAAAAGAACTTTACGGGCATACTCACTTAATTTTCTGCAGGTTGTATGCTGAAATAATTTATAAATCTTATCGTATTCCTCCGGTTTTACTCTAAAGCTGATCCATTCTTTGGGAAGTCTATCATCTTTCATCACATCCGTTTTCACTTTTCAAACTAATATCATTCTCTCCAAAAACCGCCAGTCGACACCGGAGACTGATCGGCGGCGAGATCCAATTGTGCAACAATTGAACATCTCGCCCGTTGCAAATTCGGCAACGTCATCCGTCTTAAAATCCGGTCTTATAAAAACATAAATTCAATTGGGGAGTATCAAAAGTAAAACGAAGTTTTCCGGGGAAATCCTGAAGACTAAATTTTAGACTGCGTCAATAGATTTGGTTCAACACATTAACTAAAAAGGGACTAAATCAACCCTTCATCAGCAAAAGAAAAATACTGATCTTTGGTTACGATCAGGTGATCTATCACTCTTATATCGAGGAATTGCCCGGCGTTTTTTAATTTTTGGGTTAATTCTTCATCTGCGCGGCTAGGTTTGAGATTTCCACTTGGATGAGAATGTGCCAGCATGATATTACAGGCGGAAGCTTTCAATGCAGCTGAAAATATTAATCTTGGATCAGCTACCGTCCCCGTGATTCCTCCTGAAGAAACATTAAAAATTCCCAGCACCTTATTAGCCTGGTTAAGAAATATTACCTTGAATTCTTCAAGTAATTCAATTTTGTCAAGATCCCAATGAAACATTAAAAGAGTATATGCTTCTTTTGAATCTCTCACTCTTGGTCTTTCTGAAGCCTTCACTTTTGATCTGTAAATAAGTTCTATTTCTGAAACATTTGTCCAGTCTGAATTTTGATTTTGATTTTCCATAATCTTTAATTAAAAATGTTTTAAATGAATTATGGAACATTTATCCGGCGCGCCGCGACTAAGGCAAAACAAGAAGGCGTATAAAGGATGGCCTTGTGGTGTGAGCTTTGCGTTTATGCCGCCGGTTTGGACGCCCGGAGCGGCAAGCCGAACTTTGTAAAGGAATTCAGTAAAACAATTTTGAAATATTTCCAAAGACAAGCTGCCAGGCTGTGGTGGCAGCCCTCTGTGAATGCGTCCTAATATTTATAATCGTAAACGCAGATTAGAAAAATTACTCGGATTAAATGAACGGGATTAAATCTTATAAAATTTGTTTCTCATATTTGAATCAAACTCTTTATTAACTGTTTAGGAAGTCTTTCCATTTTGGATAGTTTACCAACTTGTAAAGGACGAGTAAGGCGCCAGCGATTTTCAGGATAGCGGCGATGGTCAAGATCGAGTCCGCTCCCTGCCTGTGCATAACCTTAAATAGGCCACCCAGGAAGTCGAGACAAAATCCAAAAATCAATAGTATGAGGGTATGTTTTGCTTTCATTAATAATTATTTTTTGCAAATATTTTTGATGTTCTAATTCCGCTTAAAAATAATCTTTCTTATTGCAAATCATTTGCTCGAGCGATGACTTTTTCTCGGTCGAATTTATCCAGCCATTCGTCTTCGCGTTCAATCATCGGGTCCAACCAGTCGGCTTTTTCCCTCGCTCTTTTCAGCCAAAATAGTTTTAGAAGTCAATATGAAATCGTAAGAAAAATCCCTTGGAAACTTACTATTCAAAAAGTGAGGTTTTGAATTACACGATAAACTTAATATTTGGACACTGTCGCCAACTATTTTCAAAGTACTGCCATCGACCCTGAAATTATTTTCTAAGTAATCGTCTCCTTCCCAATGCAATTTATAGTTTGGCAAATCGCATGTGTCATTTAAAATAATTGCTTTTTTATTCTCCAAATAAATTTTTTTACCAATCATAGACTTAACTTCAGTAATTGTTAACGCTGTAGGATCTTTGACAATTTTGTAGCTATGGATACGCCATTTCCCAAAGGGTATTGGCAAATATGTTCTGTTCATTTTCCTACCTGAAAATGATATTATCAGTACAAAAAAAGCAAAACAGAATAAGTACCTAATGCAAACAAGTAACTTTTTAACCCAGTTTATTTGCAATCTCTTAAAATAGCTCACATTAAAGAATCAATAGAAATCAATGTTAAGATATTAGTTTTTTGTTAGGTAGTGGATCAATGTTATGTGTTTCATATCATCGAACTTTAAGGTGTCGTTTTTATTTAAGGTGTCTTTTAAAAGAAAGTAGCTACCTAAAATTGATTTTTGACTAATACCTTGCAAAGTATTGTTTCGTTGGTAAAGGTCAACAGTGTCTTTATCAAAAATGAAAATAAAAAAACTGTTACCAAGTGGTACTCCATGATAATCATTAACTTTATTAGCTTTAATATAAATTTTTGTTCCGTAATAAAGATCGCTGTCTTGATATAAAGAATCATTTGAAGTACAAATAATTAATTCTTTATTCGAATTATTTAGCATGTTAAATAACTTGGGATTAGTATCGGGGACGCAAGAACAAAGAAAAATTGCTGATGATATTATAAATATAATTTTCATTTATTTTTTTTTAGGAAATTTATTTATCTAATTCCTTAGGTTGAGTTTTATCTCGTGCTATGGCTGAATTTGCTCCAAAAAATGCCGCCGCACGTGCACTTGCGTCTTTTTCCGTCCAAAATAGACGATGTTCCTCAATTGTACCGGTGGATATACTATATAAGCTCGCCGGAACTATAACTGAGTTATAATAAACTGACCCTTTGGCAAGAGCTTGCAAATAATGCCCATATTCGTGTTCCAGTAATGCCAAAGTAAAACTCCCATCTGCATGTATCCCTCCGTTAGATGTGGTATATCCATCGTCCTTAGGAACCATAAAATCAGTAATGCTTGCACCTGGAAAAGTTGTCTTAACTCCTTTATCATCAGTAAAAACTGAATACCTATCTTCCTTAGAATTTGGATTTGACCAGTTTTGAACCGTACCCCCTTGATATTGATAAGTTGGTCCGTTTTTTACATGGGGGTCTTGTTGATTTCCAGAAAAATTTACTTTGGACGCATTTTCCAATGCCGCATTTACCATTCTCCGGACTTCTTCTTTGTCTTCATCTCTCTTGAACATTTCATCAAGATTCTTGTCTGCTTCTGTTTCATCTTTACCAAACATTACAGCAACAGTCGTCATTCCGTCGGGATCTATATACCTGATTGGATTATCATAAGTGTAATTGTATGGCGACCATCTTCTGGATTTTTCGGAAAGAGGATCTGGATTATGCCATACTCCGAGTTGCGGGTCTTGCATTCTTGCTCCGTAATCGTAGTCTTCTATTCCAGTGCCATCAGAAAACTCTTTATTCTGAAGTTCCTTTCCATTGTAACGGTATTTATTCTCCGCATAAAAGGGTTTGAGGGCTTTAGATGAAATCCCGGCCATGGTAAGACCGAAGGGATAGTAGTGTGTTTCTTCCAGCAGCGGTCCTGCGTATTGTTTTACCACCAGGTTGTCAAAGAACGCATCCCAGCTCGGTGTTTCGTTACTTACCCAAATATACAGAAATCCGTTCTTTGTGATCGGAAGTCCAGTGTAGCCCAACGTATTGAGCGTTCCTGCATTTGTTACTGCGATGCCGCCACTTTGCGGGTAAGAACTTACGTATTTTAACTGATCATCGAGCAAGATCCAGTTCAGATATGCTTTAGGTTTACCTGATGTATTTGGATCATCACTCGGGAGAAAACTATTTAGAGCAGCATAGATGGGGCTAGTGGTTGTGTTGTTCAAGTCCGTAAGAGATCCTTTTCCTCCGGCTGTCATGTTTACAACTCCTGTTGCAAGGGATGCGAGCACATCCGTTATACTTGTATTGGGTGCACTTGTAGTTCCGGTGTTGTAAAAAGATTGAACAGCAATATCAACCTTATCTCCGCTCATTACTTTGAGTAAGAGTGATGGTCCCATTTTATGACCGCCCACGTTTCCGTTTACTCTGAATACGGTATCATTGGGATTGGTAATGGTAATATCTGTGGGATATCCAGGCGCAGCTGTTCTTGCTATAGTAGTTGTTGTAAGGTTTGCGAACAGCTGGCTTTCGGTCGCTCTAAATGCAGCCTCTCCACTGGCAAGATAAGTGGCTGTGTCTTTTTGCTGAGTCAGAACCATTCTTGTGTTTCCCAAATGATCCTTCTCAAAGAAATCATATTCGAATCCGTAAGCTGAAGCTCCTGTTGTGTATTTATGATAAGCCCAACGAATTCTTCCTTCTTCCTGAGTAATGAACTGCAGTGTATCTACTCCTCCCGTTGGATTGGTGATGGTATCAGTTTGCTGGTAAACAAATCCATTGATATAAAGTGTTGTAATTGCATGCCTGTTCGTGGAATCGCTCGTGACTTTTGCAAGTTTCGTTCCTGCGGCATCATACACGTATGTGATATTGCCCTTCATGTTCGGATGTACAAGGCTCGGAAGATTTAAATAGTTGTAGGAAATCTTATCGATCAGTTTATTATTATCAGTGATAAGATTTCCATTGCCGTCGTATGTATAATCTGCAGATCCTTTGGTTCCTGTATAGTGGAAATCCCCGAGTTTACTATTGGCATCATTCACGGCATCGTTTACCTGTGAAAGTTTGTTGGAATTCGTCTGATAGGTATAGGTCAGCTGATCGATAGGAGTTGAACCACCCACTTTAAATCCATTCTGATTCATAGACATAATATTCCCGTTGGCGTCGTAGGTGAGATTGCTGGTGGTATAATCAATATATCCGTTGTCCCAGGAAGAACCCGAAGTATTTTGGACGAAGTTTGCTGCAGTTAAACGGTTTACATCATCATAAATGTAATCGTATTTTCTGCCCACACCATCGCCGGCAGATTTCCAGACAGTGCCTGTAATATTTCCATTGTACTGTGCTGTCGTATATGATGTAGTTCCTGTAATGGATGTCTGTTTATCATATCCCAATTCCATTCCGAAATAGTGGTTCGTTGTCCCTCCCACAAAATTCTTGTTAATTCCAGTGAGCCAACCTCGGACATTGTAATCATAGATCATACTGTCGATGCCATTTCCAAGATATTTCGCTCGTAACTGACCTAGTTCATTATACTGCATGGAGTCGATCAGTTGATCGGAGCCGGCACCATCAATATTTTTATAAATATGTTTTAAGCGAAATACATTATCATAATCCATTTTAGTCAGTACAGTATGCGCCTGTACCGTATTCCCATTCTTTTTATGACTTACCAGATTTCTGATTGGTTTTCCATTGAAATCATATTGTATCGTTGTTGTGTCTATAGCCCCAGTATAGTTGGAGCCTTGTGATTGAATAACTCTGCCCCGATCGTCATAAAAGTTAGATACATACAGATACTGGCTGCCTCCAGTGCCGACTACTTCAATTTTACTGCCTGTGACCAAGCCTCTTGTTAAATAGAAAGGAGTTGGGCTTGCTGCATAAACCGGTGAAACATTGTAACTCGTAATAAAATAACTGCTATTTCCAGTGTAAGTTGTTGCCATCGTAGAAGACACCGGTGCGCTATAGGTACTTACCCAGTTGTAATCATCATAAAAAGTTTGCGTCAGAAGTTCTTTTGTTGTATAGGAACTAACAATCGGATAATTATTAGTAGCAAAAGCAGTTGTTTCCTGGTAAGTCAGTTGGTTGTAATTCGTGGGATCAGTTATCAACCCAGTTGAGTCAGGTCTATTTTCCGAATCATACTTTGTGTATAACCATTTCTGCTGACTGCGCAATAGGGAATCCTGCGTCATCACTAATCTGTCTCTGATATCATAGACCATCCATGTTTCGCCAGCACCGGGAATTTTTTTGATGATCATATGACCATGTGCATCATATTCATACCTGAAACAAAGTTCATTGGCAATGGCCATAGTTATATTCCAGTTACTATTGATGACAACAACCGCCTGCGGTTGAATGACAAACCTCAGATAATTCAATTCATCATAAACATAGTAGGTGCAGAGCCAACCAACATGCGCAGTGCCGGGTAATGCAGCGAGTTGTATTTTTTTGAGAATTACATGACCCGTCTCGTCTTTGTATTCTATTATCTGATGACCCACTTCATCAGAGGTGATGGTCTTATATAATGTTCCTGTTGGATAAATAGAAGTTGTTGCGGGAATGCTTCCAATTGGATATGCTATATTCCAAATACGCACGCTGTCTGAAACCTGATTAGCAAGGTAATTTACACCGACTCCCCTTGCTGCACCCGCCCAATTGATGCCAGGTGCATAGGTATTCACAACACGGCTCAATGGGGAAGATTCAAGATTTGTCTCCGAATAATAATATTGTTCACCAGAATATTGAGCAGCATTAAAATTATACTGATCACTAAAAGCAGTCACTTTGTAATTTCCGTCATTTGTTGTCGCGGGATAGGGTAGATATTTATTTACTTCCCTGCCAAAATTGTCATAGACATTTACGGACACCATATCATTTTGAAGTGGTGTCTGTTTCATACCTACAGTTTGCACAAGTCTGCCCAGTCCGTCAAAAAACTGCGTAGTCTGTGCAACATCATAAGGACTAGTTAATCCCGCGGCAGTTGCAGAATCCGTGACACCTGCTTTTAAAATCGCGCGCGTGGTGATAAAGTTCATATCCGGTATTCCCGTGTTTATCGTAATCTGGCATAAATTGGAATTGACCGTCACACCGGAACAGGTGGTTTGTCTTCTATACCAAATTGCTGAAGTGGGATTTCCAGGTGTATAATTTTGCGTGGTAGCACCGGATATAGTTGTAAAATTTATTCCGTCCGTGGAGCTCTGCCACTGATATGCATAACTGCCACTACACCCGCCACCGTTTGCTAAAGTACTGGTAATTACACCCGGTGATGTTCCAGAATTTACCGTTTCGAAACCTGGAGAAATAGTTCCAGCAAGAAGTTCGGGATTTACCGTAATAGTTGCGGTACCACTATTTGCAGATACTCCGTTACTGCTAACCGCTACCCTATAATATGTTAGCACTTGCAAAGCAGGAAGAGTAAGCGTTGTTCCATTGCCATAGCCTGTACCATTCCCGATATTCATCCAGGTTACTCCATCTAAGGAATATTGCCACTGGTAAGTATAACTATTAGTCCCCCCAGAAACTCCTGAAAGAGTCAGTGGAGTAGGCGCCAGATTGAAATTAATTGTTTGGGGAGATGGATTAATATTTCCGGGAACTAAGGGAGGATAAACCAAAACTGTAGCAACAGGTGTGTATGCTACCGATCCTGAACCTGTTTCTGTTACTTTACGTCGGTAATACATGGTTTGTGTTAACGGGCTTGTGAAACTCAGACTCACAGAAGTAGCACCACTTATATTGGTGAAATTTACATCATCGGTGCTCTGTTGCCATTGGTAGGTAAAAACAGGAGAACAATTACCACCGCTAGCAGAAGTCAAACTGATAATCGTTCCAGGAATGGTATTGTAATTGATATTCTGGGAATAGCTGTTAAGTGTTCCTGGTGAAAGGGCGTTAATAATAGTTACATTTAGCGAGGCACTTCCACTTGGATTAGTTGTGGTTACTTTGACAGTGCCATTTGCACTCCAGGTCACATGAATCTGCGGCAAAGGCGTACCACTTCCAGATCCATTTATAACACCTGTTGTCTGGAACCAGTTCATATTTGTCATGAACGTGTAGGGACCGGAGATGGTATATGTATATTGAGTTCCTGCTACAACACAAGTTGGGCCGGTTATTGACCATTGAGAGAAGGCTGAAGACAGAAAGAAAAAAATAAATACTGGCAGAAAAACCAACTTCTTTTTTTGACCGCAGTCGTTAAACATATAGAACATTTGAAGTGGTTAATTTCTTTTCAGAAAATTTATTTCCAATCGCAGTCCTTAAAACATTTTCATATGCGTAAGAGAACTCGAAGTACAAATTCATATCCATATCATTGTACGGGCTTCTATTCTTTAAAATTCTTAAATACTTATTTTCATAAAAACTACTACTAGTTGTTTTTCCTGTGCTATCAGATTGTGGAAGGATGATTAATACATCTACAAACGCAGCATTGGAATACGAAATAGTGCTTGATGCGCCTTCGGTAGTTTTTCTTCTGAAAAAACTGGATTGTGTAATAACAGAAGAAAAATTTAAATTTTGTGCATTTGCCCCTTTGATGTCAGACCAATCGACCATATCAATCGATTGCTGCCATTGATAACTGTACACAGGGCTACAGGAACCACCTGTTGCTACAGAACATTTTATTAATGATGGAATACTATGGGTACCGATTGTTTGTCGTGAAACTGTTGTATCGATAGATCCCGGAAATAAAAGAGAAGTTATATTTACCGAAAGGGATGTGCTACCGGCTGTCGATTTTAGTTGAAGCGATCCGTTGGAACCATGATTCCATATTACAAGAACAGTCCCGAGAGGTGCCCCTGATTGCGGTGTACAGTTGCTTGTGGCTGTAGAATCAGCAATCACGCCGTTAGACAGACAAACCTGCATGTTCGAATTCTTGGACCAGTTGCCCTGGATCTTATATTGATAAATTACTCCAGGTATTACACATGTAGGTCCTGTAATGGTTACCTGTGAATAACCACTGACAACAATCATTGAAAGAATTACTACCAGGAAATTTATTTTAGAATTATTATTCTTAAACATTTAATGGATAGTTTAATATTAATATTGAGTCGCTCCACCTGAATAGTGATACTGATATGTCTTAAGTATATTTCCATCCTGATCTTTTGCCCACTTCAATCTTCCTAATCCATCAAAAAAATAGTAAGTCACCTTATTATCAGGATCGCAACTTGTTGTCATACCGATCAAAGGAGTATATGTATAAGTTGTCATCAATGAATTTGAAGGAAATAATCTCACTTCGTCTATTGCGCCTGTACCAGAAATGGTAAGTGTCGAAGAACTCGTTGTTATTTTATGTTCATAATAGGTCCATCCGTTTATTGTTTTGCCCGTTACGGAGCTACCTGTTCCACCGCTGATCGAATAACTACCATTTTTGCTCCAGTAAGAAATGATGTACACATTTCCGGAAACCAATCCGGATTTACTAAGAGTTGTTGAAGTTGTCAGATTATAATAATTATTTCCGGTTGGTGGAAACGGAGCGATGGTTACAGTTGTAATTGTTCCCGTATACGGAGTCCAGTTTCCATATCCGTCTGCTTCAAAGCTCGTCGCGGCTACATCCGTTATTACAGCATTCTTAGCCTGTGCGATTGGATAAACATGTGAATAGTCCCAGATAATACTCACAGGGTTTTGATCGGTTGTCGTATACTGCTGCATATTATTGTATGCATCATACTGATCAAAACTGGCCATCAGCCTATTTCGGCTATCAAATTGATTGTATTTCCTGAAAAATAGACTGGCTGGAAATTGGTGACTGGGGATTGCACATCCAGTTTATAAATTTTATCGGGGACGATAGGGAGTGATGTTCCCAATTGACGGTATAGGCTTAACTGGGCACGGTGTATATAGCCTGTAGGCGATCCGTTATAAATCAAACTGTCACGTTTTTCAATTGTTTCACTGATCATGTTTCTTCCGATCATACTGTCTATCATATTATTTCCGGTATTTGGCAGCCCGTTGGAACTGTAATCCTGCGGATATTTTAATACGGTGAAAAGTGTGTTCCCTTTACTATCGATGGTTTTGGTTCTGGTAACCTGGTAGTGGACAGGATTATCATAGTAATTATTCGCAGTGCTGGTTACGGATTTGGTCGGGTCACCTTGTTGATAAAAAACTTTATTAGTGTAGTCCAATAAGACACGCTCGGATTTTATCGAGGGATAAAACCATGCTACAGCTTGTGTATTAGCCAACGTATCTCCTGTGCAATCACCGGGTAATATTCCTCCAACTCTTTGAAAGTATTGATATTTTGGACTGAAGTAGACAAGACGGTTGGTCGTGTGATAACTATAATCAATTTCGTCCACTTTGTTATAAATCCCGTTCACATCTGCATAATTCACCTTGGACAATAAAAGACCATTGAGATTATTTCCCATATTAAATACACCCGGCATTCGATAACCTGCAAACCAGATAGTGGAATCCGGGCTGTTAAAATATTTATATACAGTTTGGCCAATATCCTGACCTGTTTGAGGATCAATACTTGTCTCTGTTACCTGATCATATCCAACAATATTGCCCTGATTCGAACTGGTGAGAGAAATTATACTGCTGCTGGAAAGAAACATTCCGGTGCAATATCCTCCCGCGGTTGTTGTAGTTATCTGATATCTCGCGTAACAGGGCATGGACATTATTCGTCCATATGTATATTGTTGCGGCTGGCCAGTTCCCAGTTTGTCACTCGAATATGTATAACCGTATACTTTTTCAGAAGCAATAGTATTTGCATCTTTATAGTTAGTAATACTTTGGATGCGTAAGCCCGACGCCGGCATTACATAATTGTTATTTTGTATTTGATTGTATCCTTGTTGTGTTTCAGTAAACGCCATGTCTGCATAAATACCCGCGAATGTGTTTACAGTATCAACAGATGCATCGATATACGCAGTCCATGTATAAATACCCGGATTAAAATTCTCTGGAAATGAAATGGTGCAAATATTAGTACCAGCCTGACAGTGGGCACTTGTAATATCGGAATTAACACCACCTATCGTGAAAGTAATTCGTCCGGTTGGTGGTCCGGAATATGCAGTATTGGTAGTAGTAAGATATCTGTAACCAATATTTATCGTAAGGTTGTTTCCTGTAGCTGATGGTATAACAGGAAAAATATTGGTCAGATCAATTGTACCTGTGGTATAGCCATGATGGGTGATCACAAATTGGGGGTCTATATTAATAGTTTGGACAAAAACAAAAGGATCGGGTGATCCCGCAATCGAATTATTATAATCATAGTCATTAGCCTGATAATTCAGCAGGGTTTTTCCGCCTGTCGGATAGGTAATCTGTTGCAACGAAAAAGTTTGCATACTTGGAAAACTCGGCTGCCTGTTAGCACCACTACTTCCAAGAGAGGGGTAATTGAGAACTATTGGATAAGGGGAGATTTCATTTACAATTGGATTATAAATTAATGTCATAGTCGGAATAAGACCTTTTTGTGAATTGTCTACACCATTGTAATAACCCCAATGGTCCACGTTATATGAATGTTTATCCGATCCCAGTCCGGGATTTATGTTGTTATAATTAAATGAGTAAGGAGGCAAAGAATTATTTCCGGATTTTTCCTTAACACTATCTAATTTTAATCTGTAAAATTCTGCATAATTCGTCGTCAGATAGGTCGAATTAAAATACGAATAGTAAAAATTTTCCTGCTTTATGTAACTCTGTATTCCAGCTGAATTTTTGGAATAAATCAATAGTGAGTCGAGCTTATAGCTATTCAACAGATCACTCCTGGTTGAGTCAAATGCAAATTGTAAATGCCCGTTGGTAAAGTCGATACTTTGCAAGGTTTGATTGTAGTAAAGAGGAACATTTCCATACTGAGTTGTAGTTCCCTGGATCGCCGTACAAAAATTACCTGAGTTTTGAAAATAGTCAGGAGCCGTGCTGGTTGTTGCACCTCCGGTAGAATAGTTAAATATCACACTGTCCTGTTGTTCTGTAACAATTTTTGAGAGCAGCCAAGATGAAATTTGTGGGTTTTTTCCCGCATATCTTGTCTGTTCAAGCACGTTGAAGTAAAATTTATTTCCCTGATCATCGGTAATCGTGAAAGTAACATTGCTCGTTGTGCCTTGAAACTGGATTTTGATATTCTCCTGTTTTTGCATAACGACTGTTCCAGTCCGAGTGAGAATGAATTTGCCGCTATGCCCGGGAAAATTGTAACTGAAAATATCCGGTTCCATATCATAGGTGTCTTGACCATAATCAAATGCACTAGAAAAATTTTCAGTCCCTGTACTTGTTCCTACCAGATAATCGCAAAAAAAGTCAAATAAATTTATGCTGATAAACCGCCCATCAAGAGTTTGTGGAGGCTGAGGATAAACTAAATCGCCTTGAAGTTGTGGAACCGCGGTAGTGAGGTAATAAATTCCATCAGATCCAAAATCATCATGTCCTACGATGGTTCGTGATATCATTCCGCCGGCATTCAGCGCCCATCCGAGTCCTACCCAACTTGCTTCTTCCTTTAGTTTTATTCCACCAGTGTGATATGAAAGACTAACTGGTACAGTAATTCCTTTTGCCTGAATAGTATATACGGGAACTGTGATGTCTGATGTACCGGTGTAAGGACTTACTGGCACATCCGTGAATTTCATGAGTGCCGCTGCATTCGGAGTAGGAGGAATAATATTTGGGATATATGGTGAGTTAGCGTCGCTCTGAGCATAGAGAAATCCAAATGGTAAAATGACAAAGCCGATAAAGATCGACAGTTGAAAAAAAAGCTTCCGAAAAAAGAACATATCAAATATTATTTTGACTTTAGTAATTCTATTTTTTAAAAATTATATCCGACTCTGAATACAAATGCCTGGCTCGGTGGTCGTTGATAATAACTCAGGAAGTCCCATAATATGGACACCTTTGTTTTCTTAACAACTTTACCCGGCAGTGAAACCATTTTACTCAGTCCAATCAATCCGCTTTGTTGCCACAGGGTTGTGGTTTTTAATTGCGTCAGGTTGGTAAATGGTGTTGTATAGGTTTCTTCAAAGCCTCCACTGATATAAATATTTTTCTTGATCTGCACGTCGATAAAAGATCGCAGGCTTACACCCTGACTCGAGAAATGAACGTGATTAATATTTGTTCCCCATCCGATATTGTAAGATCCACCAACGCCGATGGTACTCTTGTTTGAAATTTTATATCCCAGGCTGAGTCCAATGTCTGTGGTACTAGGAAACCATCCGTTGGCCCGCGTGGTTTGGATATTCATACCTAGCTCCAATCTTTTCAATAAGGATTTTGTTTTTTGATTGTTGGGTTTAAAATCGGGCATATCGATATCTCCGCTCCCACTCCCAAGTGAAGAAAGTTTACTCTTGAACTGATCAAGTTGCTGATGAGCAGATTCCAGGTTCGATTGCAGGGCACTCATTCCCGCGTCTCCTCCCGTCGAAATTTGTCCATTAAGAAGTTGCTGAACCTGGTCACGTGTTTGAAGTCCGACAAGTCCTTCGGCCGTTCCATAATTCTGAGAAATACCAAAAAGTCCCGCGAGTTGTCCGTTCTGCTGAATGAAATGTGTGAATGCTGGAAACTTATTCAAAATGACCAACGCTTTTTCCAGCATTTTGTCTGGATCATTCAAAGCTTCTTTGTATTCTCTCACTTGTTGCGAGTAATAGTACACTTGTTGATTATACTGATCCAGATATTTCTTCATCTCAGAATTCTGGACGTATTGATTAAGCTGATCTTTGAACGCCTGCTTTCTTTGTTGTATATAAGCTTTAACCTGATCGGCGTTACTAAAATTATTTTGAAGCTTATTAAACTGTGCGAGTGATGCATTAATCTCTTCCTGAATCTTAGGTGAGACATTTAACAGTGCCGGATTTCTCTGCGCGAATGAAATCGAACTTTTCAAAGAATCAACGTACGGGAGATATTCGCCGGTCAAAGGAGCACCGTTCATTGAAACACTTGTAGTCATGCTGTTTTCCATCGCAGCATATTTCGCCTCTGTTCCGTTGAATAGATTTTTGGCGGCATTTGAATCCAGTTTATACAAATGATCCTGCATCTTCTTTTCTTTTTTCGCTAATCTTCGGAGATATTTTTCTGTTTGTTTTGTAAGCGCGTCATCCAGGCTGGCAGCCTTGGAATTAATCTTTGCAAAAATGCGATTTGGAAACTGAGCCATCCTCATCGCTGTAGAATCCACCTGCGCAAAAGAGCAGTGAATCAAAAAAATCAATGCGCCGAAGAGGCAGACAACGATTTTCATACAGCAATTAGGTTTTTAGGGATGCGTCATAAATCTGAGAGAATATTTTTAATAAACAATAAAAATTTAAAAAAATAGATTTAAATCAAGTGAATTTTTTGAAAATGTCTTTAAAATAAGGTCTAACACTTAGGCGAATCGCATGTTTCTATATGTAAACCCTTAGATGATTTTAATTTTTTTACTTTTTTTTACAATTATTCCGTGTCTGTGTTGAAACAATCTTGAACAAATAAAAATTTCAACGCTTGTTTTATTTATGAATGTGAATGCATAACGGCGCGGCAATAAAGGCTATTCAGGTTTGTTATGAATTTGATACCGACTTTACAAATGTGTAAAACGCATCAAAAAGTTCTCGTTTTGCGAACTATGTTTTTGAGGTGAGTTTAATTTTGATGGGCCGATAAAAGAAAATCAAAAAGCTTAATAAGTTTGAGACCCAGAAATAATATCGTTCCACATTATTTGCAAATCCGCCCAATCTGGAATAAATGAAATAGTCCAGACCGAAGATGGCGCCGATCACGGTTATAAAGAACAGGGGTTGCCTTATCCGGAATGAAAAATAAATGGGCGCAGAAAAAATAATAATGGACGGAATGACGCCGAAGATCAGGACATAACCCAGATAGCTTATTGTATTGCGGAGCAAACCGGCTTCTTTGTGCACGTCGGTGACGTAGGAAATATATCTGTTGTTCACAAAAGCGATCATGACTACGAAGACGAGGGTCTTCACAAAAAGAAACAGGACCGCGTTCCGGTATGTTGGTTTCAGCATTTTTTAGCGACTGATTTTTAGCCTGACCATCGTGCCAAGGAAATAATTTCTACTGTCAAATACGAATCTGCCTTCCTGGTGTTGCGGCAAGACGTCCTAGATGGAATCCATGAAAGAATCATAGTGACTATCATTTATCGTAGGTCTCAATTATTTGTCCATTCCTGTTCAATAGCACGTGATTATTATTGGTGGTCCACGCTTCTCTACTATTATTTTTCAATTCGGTTACTTTCTTAAACCGTTGTCCAGACTTGTTTAAGTAACCACTCTCATAACCACCTATCCAATACGAATATTCGCCACCTTTTTCGTATTGTATGTGTCCGCCCAAAGTATATTCTGAAAGACCGTCTTCAAACGGAGTTGCAAAATCAAATTGTGCTAATATTATTTTTTGGCCATACACATTTGCAAAACCTATTTTTTTGTTCTCAACAAATCTAAAAAGTCCTTTTTCAACATAGTCAGGTCCGTTATCATACATAAATGGAATTAAAACAGTTTTACAATTTCTGTCGATGCCTATCCATTTAGTATTTTTTTGAACTATTGCCATCGTATAAAATGTGTCAGTATAAGTAAAGTAGAATTCTGCCCTGATAATTATTTCTCCGTTTTTAGATTTATATCCAATTAATTTTTGTCCGGATGTTGTGTCAGTATAAGAAATAAGGTAGTCACCGCTTTTTTGTCCGAAAGCAAAGTTTGTGAACAATACAATGGTAAGTGTCAACGGTATTTTCATGCTATGTTGCAATCAATATATGGAATTCTAAGTGACTTAACACGATCGAAATATTTTTGTGGCACAGGCCTGGACGATGCAAGTAGTTGAAACGCTTCATAAAGTTCGCGTTTTGCGAACTATTTGAAAACCTATATGATTTTTCAAACTCGCTCAATCGCCCATATTATTGGTAACTGATTGACGTAAAATAAAAAAAGGCCGGATAGAAATCCAGCCCGATTTAAAATCCAATATCCTATGAAAAACCACTTAACATAAGGCAATGTATATGCCATTTCCATCAGCCTTAGAGTCAGTCATTTAATGGTTAAAGTTTTCCCCGAATTGGACGAATATTCCCAAATCGATAAACGGCAGATCTATATTGCGAGACTCACCAGATAGTCGAAACGCCCCCAAAAGTTCACGTTTTGTAAACTTTTTAAATCTTAATTCGCAATTCGCGAATTGCAAATTATTTACGAAATAAATAAAATAGTTTTTTAGATAGTTTTTTGAATAAGTATTTGTTACCATTTTACAGGTTTTATCGACCAATCCATTTTAGGATTAAATCAACGATATGAAACCCGGTCATTTTTCGGTTTTACTGTTATTATTATTTTCAGTCCGCTCAACAATTGTAAACGCTCAGCAATCAAATAAGAAAACACTTTATGATCATACACTGATAATTTCAGCAAATGCAATCTGGCAGGATACGCATATCTATGTTAAGAAGGGTGAGCAAATCCAGATATCCGCTGAGGGTTCATGGTCCGCGGGTAAGGAAAATAAAAAGACCGGGCCGAAGGGCATGGATAAATTTCTTTCTGAAGAATCGCTGAGCCGGAGTCTTCCGGTAGGCGCGTTGATCGGCCGGATCGGACGCGTTATTTTTCTCGTTGGAAATGAATTCAAAGGCACGAGCCCCGCAGAGGGGATACTATTTCTTTCGATGAACGACAACCCCTACGAGTTCCCCAGTCACCGCGGCAATATGACGGTCGTCGCGCGATCGAATTTCCAGGATCTCGAAGCGAAAGATTTTGTTACCGATCAGATCTGGACCATACCCGCGGCTCAGGTCATCAGCCTGATTCAAAATATTGGTCTTGCGGGCGGAGCAGTCCAGCTCAGTCAGACCGACGCGGGCAGGACCGAGACCATCAAGAATTCCGACGGCACGGTCGTTCAATCGAAAAGTTTTTTAAGTTTCGGACCGCTGTTTTCCGGTGACGGTATGAATGACATTAACATTGATTTGCCGGTGAGTGAGCTTTCCATTGATCAGCTCGCAGGCGTTAACTCCGGAGGCACCGATGTCGGTTTTCAATATTTTTCGTTTGGACATCTTTTTATCGTTGACCGGGTTCGTTACAAGCTGAATGACGTACACTGCAATTTTGATGAGGATATGACGGTGTCGCTGGGTCAGGGCGAAATTTTACTCCATATTAATTTGCATTCACCCAATCCATCCATCGTGGGCGAAGGGGAAGGATATGTTTTTGTACTCGGCATTATTCCCGTGCCCGTCGGCTGCAGGATGTGCTTTGGCCTGACACCAATTTCGGTAACATGGCGGTCACGGTGCATTTGAGTCCCTACATCGATGGACAACAACTGCACCAGCAGGATCCGGTCATCGATCTCGACGATGATCTGTCGGTGGACTATTTTGGTGTGCTGGGAAGTCCAATTGTAAGTAAGACGCACGATAAAATTCAGCAGACACTTACTGATGAATTAAAAAAACCCACCGTAAAGCAACCTTTGGAAAAAGCGCTCACCGCTCTTTTTCTACAAAGCATCGGCACGACAAACGCGAAAATAGATGACATTGAAATTGATGAATCCGGCATTACGATCTGGACTCAGCGGTTTTGAAAGAATTTACAGGCCGGGGATTCATCACTTGGTTGAAACGCCTCGAAAAGTTCACGTTTTGTGAACTTTTTTCTGTGCGATATTTGCTCTTGCAAAAAGCAGTGCGTATTCTTCTGGGTTTTTTTCTGATTTTAGCCGGTATTGGTCATCTGACATTTTCAAGGCAGGCGTTTCAGGCACAGGTGTTCTGCCCACAAAGGATTTCGTTGATGCCAGGGGGTTGGTCTCGGACATCGCAGTTTACAAATTCAGTGTACCTCCCGTTTTTGTGATCCTGAGTTCCAATGAAGAGATAAATAAATTTATAGAAAGCAGGGAGGGATTCAGAAAGCTGAGAAAAGGTGATAAAATCAGGTGGACAATTAAATATCAGGCCGGAACGCCGTGTATTTACGGAAATAAGGGGCTGAAGAAATTAATGGAATCCAATTGACATTTTTCGCGTTAATCCGCTTTTTACGGCCATGAAAATTCCGGCTTCGATATCTGTGCCGTCTGAATCTGCAGATAGATTCAGATAGTTATGCGGAAATCCTTCCGTTTTTACTTCTACCAATTTGACGGAACCCGATTTGCGGACGTTCGTTTCTGCATAGGTTGTGTTACTGTCCAGTGAAACCACGCCTCCCTGACCATTTTGGACGCCCACGTAATGTTCATTTTCGCATATCAGGGAATGGTAAAACCGGTATGACGAATGATCAAGCCCTTTTGAGCTCGCCCAGAAATAATTGCAATGTGAAACGATATTGTCGCTGAAAACGAAAGGTTCGTCGGGGTCTTTATAGCCATACCAGACCGCGCACTCATAGGCACCATAGATAATCGAATGGGTCAGAGAAAAGTCTCGTATTTTTTCAAATACCAAAACGGCATTTTTGCAATCGTGGAAAATGCAATGGTCAACGTGGATACCCGGACCTTCGGCATAGATCGCGCCCTGCACAACAGAACCATACCTGTCACCGATGAAATAACACTGAGAGATATTCAGGTTGTTGAGCAGCAGGCTGTCTCTGACAACCGGATAATAATAATCCACGGCCGGATTGGCATTACCGACAAATTTAATTCCGCGGATGGTGATATTGGCCCTTTCCACGTCGATGCCCGCACAGTGATCAAAAAAATTCCGGTCGTTGTTTCCTGATATGGATTCAATCACGGGCATAGAGGCCGGTGTCCAGTTGGAATCGTCCGGCATCACCAGGGCCTCGAGGACATAGGGAGCCGTATTGCCATGCACTGACTCTATCTTTAAAATGTCTGACAGTGTGTATAATCCCGGCGCTATTTTGATCGTGACGGGAGTTCCATTAGGATATTGATTGGCCGATGCAACCGCTTTTTGGAGTTCGCCGCCGCCTTTTTTCGCATCTGCATACAACGTTTGTGCATGGATGTGACTACAAAAAATTAAAAATATTGCCATTAAGGATGCTGATCTTTTCATGACAGCAAAATACCGGGGAGTGGGTAAACCGAAAACTGTTTTCGACAAATCAGTATATTTTATCGACCTATCTGAATAAATGATTTTTTTTACCTGTTATTAAATCGTCCCGGTTGAACAGGTTGGAGTAATAGTTGCTGATGCTGAGAAATATTTGGGGCAATCTCTGAGATATAACGGTGACAGAATTTTGCCCGAATATTTCCTTCAATCAGAACAAAGCAACTATATACCAGTTGGGACTAGTGGGAAAAGTTACAATTGCATCTCATAGATGAACATTTTCTTATAAACAGTATCTTCAAAATACACAGAACCAAAATTATCTTCAGATCGAATAAATATTACTGAGTTTTTATTAATCTTAAACCATATTGGTGCGTCAATTGGAACACTGTAATTATCTATACATCTGACTAATTTATTCTGTTTAATGTATTGATTTACCCAAGATGTAGAGACATTTAACTCCAGGTATACCGAATATTCTTTCGACCAATTAGCAGATTCAAAATATTTACCGTTAATAGGCTTAACGTCGTCCGTCGGGGATTGCCCCGCCCAATATGTGTAGGCTTTCAGCGCGTCTTCGGTATTTTTTTCACGACAGCTAATTGACGATGTTATTTCAATGACAAGAATTACAAAAAGAATATTCCTGCTCATATATCATTCTCAAAGCCGCTGTTTATGGATCGCTTGGTATCATATTTATCTGCTCGTTTCCTCTTTGCCTTTACCATGTTTACAAAGTTAATATTATAATTGCCTCGATCGGGCAGGCCATCGTAACCGGTCTCCTGATCAAGTCAACGATGAAACAAACTTGAGAACGGTTATTTTCTACGGAGCTGTATAAATATTATGATGATTATCATTACAGCAACTCCCACTAAAATAAAGGCGGTTTCTGGATGATGCCTGTGAAACTGAAAAGCCGCAGTTACCAATAAAATGACCGCCGTCCATATAAGATTTTTCCAGTCCGTTCTGCTGAATGCCATAATCCAGTATACGAGTTCCCTCGGCGCCATAACACAAAAAAATTTAGCACCTGATGTCCGGAAAAAGCTTCCGGAATTGTCTTCATGAAAATAAGAAATTATGAAAATGACTACTCTCTTTGGCAGAATTCTTATGGTATGGACTATCCTATCCTGCCAGGAGGGATTTGCCCAGGACCCCTCCGGCCCGGCAGTGGCGTTGCAAAATACGCCAAACGGAAAAATCATCTACGCCTGGTATAGCGCCTGGTCGAAAAACGATTGGAATTCACTCGAGCAAGTTCTGGCAACCGGATTTACTTTTTCCAGCCCGCTTGATGATCATATTGATGTGAAGGTCGTAAAGGAAAGGTGCTGGCCAAATGCCTCTAATATCGAACGATTCGAAATAGAGAAGTTCGCTGTAAATGGTGATGAAGCCTTTGTCATCTCCGAGGGCTGGAATAAAGCCGGTAAATTAATTCGGAACACCGATTATTTCAGGATAAAAGACGGGAAAATTCAGGCGTACGAGTGTTTTTTCGGGCCGGGGATCAATTTTCCAAATTCGGGTAAATAGAAGCAGAATCTATTACTAAAAATTAATTATGTCAAACACGACTGCGATGAGTCGCTCTTTCGTAAAAAAATTATTCGCTTGTTTTGCCTTCGCCATCTTCACCGGCCTGGGCTCCGGCGCATCTGCGCAAGGCCTCACCGGAGACCAGATCAAGGCGCAATTCATCAGTGATTGGCAACGGGCGAAAGCTTACACACTTGACTACCTCAACACGATGCCGACCGACAAATATTCCTTCAGACCAGTCGACTCTATTCGCAGCTTCGCGGAGCAGATGTTGCACCTGGCCTGGGACAATGTCTTCCTCAACATGGTCGCCACTGGTAAAGAGATAAACTGGGTGCCCGGCCAAAAGTTCAACTGGCATGATGGTGAAAAAATCGACTGGCCCGACGGATACCTCGAAAACAGCTCCACCGCGCAGGGCAAGGATTCCGTCATATATTATGTAAGTAAAAGCTACGACATTGCCCTTCAGTATATAAAAGGACTGGATCCAGGCAAATACGGCGAGATTACGGGCATGCGCAATATCACAGACACGCGCTATGCGTGGCTGCTCAAGGCTTTCGAGCACCAGACTCACCACCGCGGTCAGACCACGATCTATATCCGCCTGGTGGGCATCAAGCCACCGAACGAAAGACTGTTCTGATTTAAGGTGCACGCCGTCTTCGGAGTATTCTGATTTATTTTTTATTTTATTTTCAAGCCACTGACCCCAGTTGAAACGCCCCAAAAAGTTCACGTTTTGAGAACTTTTAAATTTTTAATTCGCGATTCGCGAATTGCAAATTTTAAGGATGTTCAATTGAGGTATTTATCAGGTGTAAGAAAGATGGAAAATAAAAATACATTCTGTTCGTCGTAATAGCTGTAAACAATCTTGATTTTATTTACTCTGTATGGCTGGAAAACCGGATCCGTTTTAACTGTATTCAACATTTTGGTTTCCAGTATTTGTTTTATACGGCTTAAACCGGATTCGGAGCAGAACAGGCAACTATATACCAGTTGGAACTAGTGGGAATTACTGATGTAAAGGTATAAGTTTTGCAGCTTGATATTTTGGTTTTTGCAAATGCGGGCATATAAAAAAGAAGGCCGGGAATATGCCCCCGGCTTTCTAAATTTCAAACATCTTTTTGGTGGTTATTATATTTAGTAAAAATACGGTAGCATAATTTTTGATGGTAATAGCGTCACTGATTATACAAATTGAATGGCACAAGATTTAAAAGAACTGGAATTATCTGCTCTTTACGATTTATTAGCCTCTTATACCACTAAATACACTCAAATAATGAGATGGGGATTGTCTTCTGCTAACCTTAAAGAATGTGAGGAATCTATTTTACAAGTGCAAGCAGAAATTGATTCAAGAAAAACTCAGCCAGATACCGACGAACAGCAAGACAAAGATTTGGATGACGGATTAGAATTAGTTCCTGTTCTTGCTTAATTTATTCCTTCTTTTTAGGCTTATCCACTTTTTTAGTTCTAGGAGTATATGGAGTAGGTTTTGAAAATATTTTTTTGCAATTCGCGAGTGGCAAATTTTAAGGACGTAAATAACTATTGGAAGTTAACTTTCCTCAACCGAGGTCAGACCAAGATCTATATCCGCCTGGTCGGCATCGAGCCACCGAACGAGAGGCTGTTTTGATGTTAGTCTTTTTTACCGAATATCTTAAAAGTTCGTCTATTTATACGAACTAATTTATTATTCGTATGTTTATACGAATTAGCAAAAAAGTTCGTATCTTCCGTGTTTCCAATCAAAGCCATGAGTATACATGCAGTTTTAACCGGAGATATTGTAAACTTTACCCGATTACCGGCTGTAAAGGAAAAAAAATTAATGAAACTGCTGGAGACCCTGCTCGCCCCCCTCCCCCACGAGTTTTACCGGGGTGACAGCTTTCAGGTCTACCAGGAAAATGCATCGCTTGCACTGAATACCTCTCTGAGATGCAGGACTGCAGCCATCGCCATGGCAAGCGACGGGAAAATGGGATTGTCCGATGTAAGGATCAGCATCGGCATCGGTAAAGTGAAAAAACCCATCGGGTCATTAGGCATGGCGAAGGGAGAAGCCTTTGTTTTGTCAGGTCGTGCATTTGACGACATGTCAAAAACCGGAACGCGGCTTGGCATCAGCAGCGGTAATCCTCTGGCCAGCGAAGGCCTGCAAATAATTGCAGACTATCTCAATGCGATATTTAAAGATATGACCGTTAGGCAGGCCGAGATTATATTTGCATTACTCCAGGGTGAAACCCAGCAGGAAATTGCTAAAAAAATAAAAAAATCAAAAAGCACCATTCATCAGCACGTGGTTTCAGCCAGGTGGTTTGAAATTGAAAAGCTGCTCAAGCAATATGATAAAATCATACATTTATTATCATGATTGATGCATCCATCTGGCTCACCAAAGTCCTGTTATCACATCTGATAACCGATTTCATATTGCAACCGAAATCATGGGTAAAGGACCGGATAGAAAAGCATTATGCTTCAGGCCGCTTATATCTTCACGGTCTTATCACTGGCGCGATGGTCTGGGCAACGATCGGCTCGCAATACTGGTTGGTGAGCCTGGTTATTCTCGCAACACATATATTGATTGACGGCTGGAAATCTTACCGAAAACCTACCATAGGATATTTCCTGGCAGATCAGTTCATGCATATAGGGGTGATTTTCGGTTGCTGGTATTTTACTTTTTTTAACCAGCAGGATCTTCAACATGCCTTGCAACACCTCAATGGCCAAGTATCGTTCTGGAAAATGCTGACTGCATTAGTATTTCTGTCTTTCCCATCTTCCGTCCTGATCGGTCAGGTTACGCAGCAATGGCGTGATAAAATAAAAGATGCGGGCAGCCTCACTGATGCGGGGAAATGGATTGGAATCATAGAGCGGATTATCATTTTCATTTTTGTATTAAAAGGCCAGTACGAAGCCATTGGACTGTTAGTAGCTGCCAAGGCCATTATTCGTTTCAATGACAAAGAGCCCCAGGAAATCAAAACGGAATATCTCGTTATCGGGACTCTGATGAGTATCGGACTTGCCATTGTAACCGGTCTGCTGATCAGGTAACCGGGGCTCATTGCTTTATTCCTTTAGTTCGCCATTACCCAGCATCTTCAACAAGTGATCCCGGTAAGTCAATCCAATAGAAAGATCGGTATCATTTATCCGGAGAAAATTTCCTTCGATAAAACGGATGTATTGTTTATTGACAATAGTAGACCGGTGTATGCGAATAAATGACTGAGCAGGTAAAAGCACTTCAAGTTTGCCAAGGGACAAGTAAACGATAAGGGTTTGGTCTGTGCATTGTATTTTCAGATAGTCACCCAGGGCCTCAGCATAAATAATACTTCCCAGGTCAACTCTGACAAGACGCTTATCGACTTTTAGAAATATGCTGGAAATATCCTGCTTTTGCTGAACAGTATTTTGCTGATCCTGGGCCGGCATGATTTTGCATACCGTTTTCAGAAACCGTTCCATGGTAACGGGTTTTACCAGATAATCAATTGCATCAATCTCAAAAGCATCTACTGCATATTGAGTATAAGCAGTTATAAAAACCACCGCCGGCGTTTTCTTCAGGGAACGAATAAAATTCAAACCGTTGATACCCGGCATCTCAATATCGACGAAAATAACATCCACAGGATTCGAATGCAACGCAGCAAAAGCTTCGACGGCGCTTTTGTATTCGCCGAGGCACTGCATACCGGGTACCTGTTGTAAGTAGGATACAATCAGTTGACGGGCCAGTGGTTCATCGTCCACAACGATACAGTTAATCATATTTCAGACCGATGGTTAAAATCACCGTAAATGTATTCGCTTCATCATAAATCACCAATTCATGCCGGCCCGGGTACAGCAGCTTAAGTCGTTTGGTGATATTACTGAGTCCGATGCCTCCGCTATTTTGTTTCGGTCGCAGGTGCTTCGGTATCGAAGGGTTGGTTGACTGGAAAACCAATTCATCGTCGTCAACGGTAAGAACCAGTTTGACCCACTTATCAGGCATGTCTGCGTGTAAAGCATGCTTGAATGTGTTCTCAATAAAGGGCAGGAAAAGGAGCGGTTCCACATCGATATTTTTTGTTCCGCCCTGAATGACCAGTTCGATGATATTCTCTTCGCTGTGGCGTTTGTTTTCCAGACTGATATAACTTTTGATAAAATCTATTTCCTGTTGCAGGGGAACCCGTTCACTGCGTGCATCATACAAAATGTAGCGCATGATGCCCGACAGGTCATTAATCATTTTGGGTGTTTGTGGCGAATGCTGCACGCTCAGTGCGTACAAGTTGTTAATCGTATTAAAAAAGAAATGCGGCTGCAATTGTGCTTTAAGCTGGCTAAGTTCCAGTTTGAGTTTTTCTGTCTCCAGGCCATTTATTCTATGCTCCCGTTCGAAAAGCATCTTGATAATATATAAGGATGTGGCTGCTAATAAAACCAGGCAGGTATAACCAATGTACTCGTTGAAATATCCCTGAGAGAAATCCAGCGGATGGGCACCTGCAATATTCCGCTTATATCCTTCCGGTACAAAAGGCGTATACAGCACGGCTAATATTGCAAACCGACCGTTTAATCCGTACAACAAAAAATAAACTGGCAACAGGAGTATAAATAACAGATAACGCCTTCTGGCAATTGTAAAAGGCAGATACCATCGGTAGAATAAAATGATCGTTGGAAGTTGTAACAAATTGATCAGCACGTAGCAGAGCGAGTAGGATATGGTATGAACGGACCAGATTTGTAGACCTGCAAGAAAAGGACTTAGCACTCCTATAACAAACAGATATGCAATTTCAGCTATCAGACCTTTCTGCTTATAATTGAGTGTCATTTTTCAAATTACATGATTCGCGAATAAACGAAACAGGATTTTCGATGAACCCATGTTTTTGCCCGTTGAACCTGATCCGATCTGGTTCAAACCTGTTTTGACCAACTTCATCGAATATATTTCATCCGGGCTGCGTCTTTGGGCATTTTTGTCTCAAACAATTATCTCATGCGCATAATTCGTTTGGTCTTTAAAATGTTGATCACATTGGCTCTGTTGTCAGGTCTCACAGAAAATGCCACAGCACAGAGACAAACAGAAAGCATTGCCGTATTCTGCAAAGTGTGGGGATTTCTCAAATACCATCATCCAAATGTAGCAGGCGGCACGATCAATTGGGATTCTGTGTTCATTGCCCATATCGATCAGGTGATTTCTACAAGAAGTCGCACAGCATTGAATGCTGAATTGTCTGCACTTATTTCGGCTGCGGGTCCAATCGATAATCTACCGACAGCCCAATTATCAGGAGATATTTTTATCAAAAATCACGATCTCCGCTGGTTAGAAGATTCGTCCATTATTAATAAGCAAAATCGTAAAACGCTGCAGTTTATTTACAACCATCGTAACCGGGGTAATGATCGTTTTGTAAAATTTAATAACTATACTGATTATGGTGGAGAGAACCCATACGAGCAAATGACCTGGCCTACATCGCAATTTCGCCTGCTGTTTCTGGCTCGATTCTGGAACGCCATCTATTATTACGATCCCTATAAATATATCACGAAGGTGGACTGGAATACCGTATTACCGGAATTTATTCCGAAGTTCAGGTCCGTAACCGATACCCTGGAATATTACAAAATACTATTGCAGCTGGCCGTTAGTTTACACGACGGGCATTCACAATTGATCGGTAAAGACGATATCTGGGGAAAATATACTTTGCCTGTTTATATTACCATCCTGAATGATACGGTGATGATCAACCGGACAGCCAACGATTCTTTGTGTCGTGCAGCCAATATTCAAAGAGGCGATATTATACTCGCCGTCGATGGTGAATCCATTTCAAAGCGAATGGAAAGATTAAAACAATATACCACATCATCCGGTCAGGTGTCACTGAACAGGCACTTTGAAATTGGTTTGTTTTTTACGGACAAACCTATTCAACAAATAACCCTCAGACGCGGGACAAAAGTATTCAGCACTGAGGTCCGCACCGTATTGAAATCAGACAGGGACTGGCAGTATATCAACGACTATACGATGAACGAGACTGGTTACAAAACAATGGGTAATTCCATAGCCTACATTTATACGATGCAGATATGGGACAAAAATGTGGACAGCATTAAAGCACTGATCAGAAGCAAAAAGGCGGTGATCTTTGACGCGCGCAACTATACTCAAAATGATGCTTTCTATAACATTTTCGACATGTTTTTACCCAAGCCTTCACCCATAAACTTTTCAACCTATATCATGCCAGACGATCCGGGTTTCTTTAAATGGCAGCTGTCGCCCAAATTAGGCGCTGTCAATCTCAAAACTTACAGAGGCTCTGTGATCATTCTTGCCGATGAAAGATGCCAGAGTCAGGGTGAATACTCCGTAATGTGCCTGCAGACTATCCCCCACTCGATAACTATCGGCAGCCAGACCGCCGGTACCGATGGTGTGGTATCATACATTCCGATGGGCGGCCAGTTGGGCATTACACATTCCGGTTATGGCATATATTATCCCGATAAAACACCCACACAACAAAGAGGAATACGAATCGATATCCAGGCAAAAAGGACCATAAAAAGTATTGTCAATAATGAAGATCCGGCGTTGGAGGCCGCTCTAAAATATTTAAGTGCCAAGGGTATAAATTGAGACCCGTATCGCTTCGGTTTAATAAGCAATGATTCCCGGCTGCGGGGATGAAATCTTCCGGTAAGGATTTTCTAAAAACTCCTTCATTATTTCTTCCAGGTCTTTTCCCCCGACCATATGCGCATAAGGGATAAATACCATCCGCTGGCTGTTGGGCATGTAGTGATGGATCATATCGATATATAAAGGCCTGCAGGCATTATCCATTTGTCCGTCCATCAGAAGTGCCGGTTTAGCAGAATAAAACGGCTGCTTGGTTTGCGGATTGATGGGTGTGACCTGCCAGCAATCGCACATCGCTTTATACACATCGTTGATATGATATCCTTTCATCCAGGGATAGGCATTATACATCTGCGTGAATCACTTTCTCATTATTGTATGCAGCCTGATCCGCGCAATATACTGAGAGGCGCATGCCCGAGGGTCCGTCTCCATTTTCAAAAACACCATCTAAATAGTTTTTCATATAGGCCTCCTGTTTCCCTAAATGATATCAGTGATAAGACGCGCGATCCGGGCGTTTGAGAAAGGATTGCCAAAGGCATTTTCAATCAGTTGCAGCAACTCGTTTCGGGTATATTCAATTTGCAGTTTATCGGTCGAGTCCTTCTCTGATATAAGGATATATTAAATGTTTTCCCTTCGATGGATAAAAAATACTGTTCAAATCTTTCTTTCAGATTTCCGTACAACGATTTATCCGTCGAGTCTTTGTTTACATGTTCAAACAGGTAATTGAGCGCCTCGTTGAAATTGGCGGGCTCATCCTCATCGATACGCAACAAATGTCGGAAGCGGGGAATTGAGAATGAGTGACCGGATACGCGAAGAATCTTTCTGTAAAACGGCGAGCATGAGTCCACCGCTGTAGGATCCCCCCGTGAGGTTGACCGAATCAATTTGCAGGGTCGTTAGCAGATCAAAATATCCGCGACCGTTTCATCCGTATTATATCCGCTCGAGGTCAATGCCTTTCGCCTCCAGTGCTTTTTTATATTTTTTAGTGCCCTCGATCACCATGGAGTCCTTATCTAAGTTTCTGCGATAGGATTCTTTGATGGCATCACTGAGTTCGTGCTCCAGAGATTCGGCAGGGCGAACTGCGTGCCTCTTTGTTCAAAGGCGATGCAGTCACGATCGTTAATCAGGGAATGCTCGGCCGCTCCCCTCGCCCATCCGAGCGAACTGCCACCCGGGCCGCCCGTCGTGAACAACAGCGGATCTTTTTTTTTCGTCGGGGTTTTTACTTTCGACGATGATAAAGGGCAGCTTAATAAACTTCCCATTATTTTTTTTCCTGTTTTCCGGAACAATCAGGTAAGCGCAACGCGTATGAAAACTGCTGTCGATTTTTACCTGGCATGCGCAGGGTTCCAGTTTTCCTTACAACGCCAGTATGTCCAGTCTGGCCAGCAGAAAAAAAGGGTAAACACAACGTTAGAACAAATAATCTCATGACAATTTTTTTAGATTATTTTTTCAAAATATTCTCTATCCATTTTGCTATTACACCAGCAACCTGTTCCTCCTGGCCGCCATACATATGGTCGGCACCTGTAATCATAGTAGTCGTTACGCTGGATGGTCCCTTTGATTGTTTTTTGATACTTGCCTTTAGCAATTCCAAATCCGTTTCGTTACCTATATCCCCGTTTGAGCCATAAAAAGCCAAGACTGGGCATTTTATTTTTGCAATACCTGCTTTGACAGAATGAATACCAAAAAAATCCTTGTATTCTGGTGGAGTGTTCACAATGTCCATAATCGTAGCTGCACTCGTGTAAGATGGAAAAGAACGTGTTGAGTCTTCCACAAGCGCATCACCTTTGTTTTCAGATGTAAAACGAATTGCCTTTGTAACCAGCGATGAATCAATCGGGCTATCAGCATTCACATTCCCTGAAGCAAACACCAATCCTATAACACGGTTATCTTGTTTTTCTGCCTGATAAATTCGAACTGCCGCACAGCCGGCACTATGGCCAACCAGTATCACTTTTTTAAATCCATTTGATTCAGCAAAATCAACCCATGCAGAAATGTCTTTCGTTTGATCGTTTCCAACACCCCAATAGCCTCCGCCTCTTAAGCGTTTGCCCCATTTATATCCTTCTACATTTCCGATATCATGCATTCTTGTGTTTACAACAACACAGGTATATCCTTTTTCTGAAAGGCTTCTTCCTATTGAAATATAGGTGGGCGAATAGAAATTCACACCCCATCCATGAACCAGAATCACGGCAATTGATTTAGCCATTTCTTTCTTTGCACTAAAAATTACACCGGCATTGAGGATATCGTCATTTGAGTTAACAAATACGATTTGTTCAGGAAGTGCCGCATTTTTTACATGAACATCGAATTTAAAAATCTTTAAGTAAATGAATGTCCCCAATGCCATTATCACCAAAATCGACAAAATGCCAATTATGCGACGATTCTTTTTCATGGTGTTTTAGTTTCTGTGCAGTACATTAATTTATATCATTATATGCAGACTCTCAAATTTCAAACATTGAAAATCAAACACTATAAAGATCATCGATTCTTGAAGAGACTGCAAAGGTGAAAAAAGGCTCAAAATCAGTAATAATGTGAAATACGATCTTTTGAAATTTGTTGCTGGTAAAAATTGGCCAGACCTGAGAGTGTTTTTGAAGTACTATGGAGTTAAATAATTATTTTGAAAAGCGCTTCTCCATAAATAATTATTGCAACCGTCTAATGGTAAACCATTAGGCGCGCTGTTTATTTTCAGTAAATGGATAAATTGTAATTTTTAGATTTTAATTTTATAGAATAATTTCTAAACAAAAATTTATCTGTTATGCCAGCAGCTTATATTGAACACAGACCCTATTCAACCAGCGAATATGCACCCACTTCTCATTTTGTTATAGTTGTTAATGGAAGAGAAGCAGGTGGTTCATTTGCTACTCAGAATGCAGCCAAAAATTCTGCTTGCGCGAGTGGTTATAGACCGGTACACGTTGCCAGAGTACGACATTTACAAGATAGAGCTCAACCAGCACATTGGCGAGTTGATCCGTGTTAAGGATGATTCGAAAAATAATACTGTATGGAATAAGGCTATATGGGCGACCCGTATAAATTTCCCTCAAGATATTCTCCCGTAATGTCATGATAACAATTTTGAAGTTGATGAACAAACGGCACTTCTTGGACAAAAGCATCATTAAACCATAGTTCTGCATTATTATCGGTATCAAATCGAAGGTTCAATTTCATTTTTTGATTTACTGATTTAGAAAATCCAGAACTGCCTGGTTTAAATCCAAATAATGTGGACATCTCGTTATTAATTTTTATAGGGCTTAGTTCCCAAATTTTGCATTGGAAATTATTCAGAGCCCCGTCCATATGAATATATTCTTCAATTGACCTAACTGTGCAGAACTTTCCGTCCGGAATGTATCTTAACCAGTTTCCTATTTGAATTTCATTTGTTCGCAACATAAAAAATTATAAATATCTCCTGAATTAAATCTTGCGAAATTTCTGGCTGATTATCCTTCTTCCTGGTTCACATTCACATCAGATTCCGTGAAATGAACAGGTGACTCTCTTCCCTCCCATTTTCCTCCGTTTAATAAATAAATTTCATAATAAATAATCCACTCCGAAATCCACGGGACAGTGAATTGATAAATTTTAATTTTTTCGGTCCAAAACATATCGGGTGGATAGTGCAGACAAATACTGTGATCATTAAACATGTGTATTTCTCTGCATGGATCAATCTTGGGAAACAGAATGGTTGATTTTGGTTCCCTTCCTGCTACATATTCAATCTGTATTTTGTATCTACCCTTACAATTATCTGGCTGTATCCATCCATCGCATGTCAAAACGTGATTCCTGATCGAACATTTAAGGAACGGAAAATACTTCTCCAACAACAGCTTTTGAACGTTCAGCAACGCAAACCTGTTATACGGCTTTCTAGTTGGTAGAAACGAACTACTCATGATGGAATCGGTGTGGCTGGTTTTGAACTCCTGCAGGATCGGAAGAAATGTGCCCTTTGATATCCGTAAAAGCGCAGCCTCCCTGAATAACACTTGCTGCCCTTCTCAAACTATTCAAGCGGTCTTCTTCCTGTTGCTGGGGGGAAACGACATATAAGTTTCCATCATCCCCCGATTGTATGTAAGAAAGGCTTTTTAGAAATGAGAACCAATTAAAAACATACTGATTATAGTTCAGACCTTTTTTGCGCCCGATATAAACGTAATAATCAGGATCTCCCTTTGAATCCTTTACGTAGTCGAAATATTGTTCTTCATTAGGTAAGAATTCCTTTACATGTCTTCCAACAACAATTCCATTTCTTCCAGCATTTTGTTGACATTTACTGGCCAAACTGGTATGCAGACTTATAGTTGTCAATTCGACACAACTACCGATACCAAAATTTCCCCAAAGGACTTCATGATCATCACCGAAATCAATGCCCGTACGGGTACTTATATTTTCGACTCCGTCTTCTTCGAACAATTTCTGCAGATCGTTTTTGACAAAATATGTAAACATTGCGGCAGCGGTGACTGCCTGCCTGACTGATTCTTCCTTGGCTACATTCTTCCCACCGAAGTATACAAATACACCATCGCCCTGAAGACGTTGAATATTCCCGCCAAACAATAAACAAACATGTATAGCCGCACTCAGTATTGCGTTCGTAATGTTTAGTTGTGTTTCCAAATCATACACGTCATGCATCTGTGTGGATCCTTTGATGTCCATGAATACACTGGTGATGTAATGCATTTCCATTTCCTCCGTTCCGATTAAATAACGGAAATCGGGATGTTGTCCAATTAATGCATTCGAGAAATCAACTTGTTTTATAACCTGATTTAATGTCAGCAGACTGTTTTCGGGTCGCATAGACCTAGGAATAGAGCCAATCGCACCAATTCCCCTTGATTTAGATTTAACTCTGGTATCACCGCCTGAAAAGTTTGAGGATCCCTCATTTCGCGATTTATTGATTTTATCCTGCTGGATGCTTGCACGAATGCGCTGGGTATAACTATCGAAAATGTTCATTTTGAAATTAAATTAATTGTGATGAAATAAATAATTGGAATTAACAATACGAATTGAAAAATCAGGAGATAACCGGCCAGTTTTAGCTTCTTGTATTTTGATACCAGGCCTTTGGACAGCATCCAGGTTTGGGAGACCGTATCGTGAAGCATGCGTTCACCATCCTGTTGGCTATAAGCTGTTATAAAATTGCCTTTATCATAGTGCGCGACCGAACCGAAAAATAGAAATGATCTATCCTTCGAAAGGTCATTACCAGATTTCAGGTAAGGATTGATGGCCAGAATAGTCAAACCAATAGAAAATAAACTACTAACGGCAAAAAGAACAAGCAGAACGATCAGGTATTGAGGTTTATGGAGCTGACTATAAATAGATGTGTAGCCAGTTAATAAGCCACTGAGTAAAAATGTATTTAACCCAATATAAAAAGCACTTTTGCTATTTACAATATTGAGATAGAGATCGTACCTGCCGATAATAAATTTTGCATGATCATACTTATCAATGGATGTCATTATAACCTCCTTTTTTGAAAGCTTATTTGAATAGGCCCGTCTTTCAGGAATACTGCGGGTGAGCCGTTGAGCCGGCAAGCTAAAAGGGAAGTCTTGAAGATGTCCTGTACGATAAACGGTACAGATGCCTTAGGAGTGGGTTGTTTTATAAATCAAACAACCTTACTTTTACGACTGAAACTTTACAAGTGGGATGACTAAGCTTGCTTGTTATCATTCCAGGAGCCCTCGGAGTTCTCGCAAAACGCCTGGGGCTTTCCCTTTATATAAATACTTTGTGATTTACCATTTATAATTTTTTTGATTTTCGATATTGTTGAATGGTCATATTTGGTAATCTGCTCCCCTTATTGATTACTTCCTGAATAAATTGATCGCATTCTGCGTCGGTCATTATTTTCTTTACAGTTGCCTCATGTAACAGATCCATCGTCGTATAATAAACGATCCCATGTAACAGGCAGTAATCCGCAATTTGAGAAATGTTGCTGCTTGCTACATATTCCTTCTGATGTTTTGCAACCGCCAGGCAAGCAGATTCACCATCATCCATTATTTTTTTCAACGAAAAATATTCTTTCTGAATTTCCAACTGTTTGGGCATCGGAATCAGCGGAACTTTGCCTAATCCCAGAAACATAGCAATCGGAATCGCATTACTATTTCTCTTCATCAGCTCCTGATGCACTTTGTCCAGCATCACAAACCGCCCGGGGAATATGGCAGGCAGTTCAAGTATTTTCCCTCCTTTCAAAAAATGAATCACCACATCACAGTCTAAAAGAATCTTCGGTTCACCAGTCGAATCCATTATCATCGAATTTTTCGTCAATATTGACACCTATATCCTGCATCAGATTGAAGTAATGGCTTTCCGAAATTTTATCTTCTTCAAAAAGCTTTTTACACCTGGTGCCATAATCGCCTATCAGGTTATAATCATTACCTGATTCATAAAGGCTTTTTGAATACCCCAGTTGATTGGCACTTTTAGTAACACCTGTCAGGTATTGTTCATAAGCTGGATATTTTATGAGTCCCAGTTTATCCAGACGCACAATCAGGGCTTTGCGTGAGACGCCAAAATGCTGCTCCAGCTTGACTATGGTTGGAAGAGTAATGACGGAAGCCCTTGCCAGTTCTTCTTCAGGTATTGTATTAATAATTCCAGCCTCGGGCATCAATAAATAGCTGCTAAATACATCAGCATTATACTCTTCCTTATCTTTTTTGTCGAAGAGCCCGACTTTACAGAGTTTGAAACTAAAATCAGCCTGAACGAATAAATGATACAGTTCATGCCCTATTGTAAAATGCTGACGGGCTTTTGTCTGATTGCTGTTGACCAGGATAAAACGGTCTTCACCAGCTTTCAGGGCCATACCAGAGAATTCACGACTGAGCTGACGAAAATTGGTGACTACGTTTCTTTCCGCAAGCACTTTGTACAGATCTATTGGATCTGCATTACCAATTCCCATCTCGTCACGAAATTTCTTCGCGCGTACTTCCAAAATCCTATCATTAAAGAGAGCCATCTATTTTTTTTATTTTCAGATAATTTTTTACAATTTTCCCAAATGTGGCAATCTCATTAAAATCTTCTGCGCTCATTTCATCTTTGCGAAAGGCAAACGCTACTTGTGCAATAGCCTCTTCCGGTGTATCAGCAAAAAAAGCATCTGGTTCGACACAAAAAAGGTTACTCAATTTATCTAGTGTGTCAACAGGAACTTCTCTTTCGCCTGTTTCATACATGCTTACCAATTCGCGGGAAACGCCTAAATATTCTGCAATTTCCTCCTGCACATATTCAAATTTCTCTCTAAAGGATTTCATTATCAACCCGGGATTAGGCATAATAAATAAGGTTTTAGACATTAATAAAAGGAGTACAATTCCTGTTACAAATATACCTAATTATATTAGTTTTTACGTTTTTGTAACAATTTTTCTGTAACAATTTTTGCCTAATAATAGTATAACTCTATTTTCGTAACAGGGATAAGGTTATAATAAGCTAATAATCAATATTTTACATTAATCAGAGTTCGACCATCACCTTGCCAAAAGCCCAGTGGTAGAGACTGCCCATCACATAACCAGCGATCAGCAGGGCCCGGAAATTTTCGAACTCGCCCTCGATATCCAAGAGCGCAAGATTGCGCCGAAGTGTTGTAATTTTTATATCAAATTCTAGTCGTTACCATAGTCGCCATACCCTAATTCATTTTCCAAATCTTCAATAGTATATCCTCTGTCTTTTAATAATTTTATCGGATCAGTTTCAATTTGATAATAATCTTCCGGATCAAAACTTTCTTCATATGCAAATTGTCCACCTAAATCTGCAACGGTAAGTTCCCCATTTCCTGAAATATTCAGATCACAACAAAAACATTTTAATTCGATAGGAAGCAAATTGATATTTACTACGACCCGATCAGAAAATATCTTTGGTTCCGATTGCGAAATAAATCGACCGATGAGTAATGCAATATTCGAGCATGCCGGGCATGATACTGATTTGGTTCGTTCAAATAATTTTTCACTTCGTATAAAATTAAGTGCCAATTTGTCTCTTCCCTCTTTTCTATCAACTTGTATCGAACTTTCCATCGAATTAAATGTATCCCTGAATTTCTTAATATTCTCATTTACTTTGCCTACGAATTCCTCCTTATATTCAGTGATCATATGTTCAGCAATTGTGGCCTCACTTTTACCCAATAAATCAGCCAGATTCTTATGCTGGAATTCCAGCAGAATTTTTACTGCCGAATAGAACTTAGTTAACCAGGCGTTTGTTGAATAACCCTCAAAAATTGGAGTGCCGGTATGCAACTCCTCATTACGCATATTAATAAAAGACAAGCAGAATTTCTCATCCAGAAAAGTAAATTCCGGAATAATTATCTGAAGTCTCAAGAAGATTGTTTTTGCACCAATAGTCTTAGGAAGCTCTTTGGAAGATCCGTAACCAAAGGCATGAAGTATATAGTTACCTTCCCTAGGATCCGCAATAAGAGCCGGATGAATTTTAGCTAACGTGGCACGTCCTATTAATTCAAGCGCCAAACTCGCCCAAAATGGAAAAAGTGCTGAATTTCGGTCTGCTTCCAAGGCCCTTTCCATATAGATATTTGCTTTGGAGTATAAAGCCTCATAACTCCAGTCTGATGTCATCATTGTATATTTATTCGTTGCAAAATTCGTTTTTCATTTTCATATTCCTGAAGTTCCGGACGGAAATGCAGACAAGCCCAATTATTGATGACAGCCACTTTATTATGGCTCCAAATTATTTTAGTCTGTTTCATGTTTTTCAGTATCCCGTCCATACAGTTATCTGCTGAGTTTACCAACTTCATCACCTGCAGATCATATCTTAAATACTCATTATTGTAAATGTTAGAATAAAATCCGCCATTTATCCCACTCACATACCAGGTTTTTATTTTAATAAACTCTGATTCTTCGTTATTCAATTTATCAAAATCAAAATGAACTATTACTGAGGGAGTTACTTTTTCCAGCGTGCCAACATACCTGAGAAGAATGAATCGAGGAGGTCTTTTAAAATACGCACCATCAGTGTGTATTGGAAATGAGCCCATTCCGAACCGCTTCGATAAGGAGTTTTTTGTTGTATCTTCCTTGGTTTTGGCTAATAATAAATCAATCAATTGACTATTATTACGTGACGGCACTATATTTCCAAACGATGAGGCGAGTTTTAAAAATTCTTCATCAGAATTGACTAAATATTCACCGATATCCATATATTAATATTGTTAAACATTTTTTGTTTTCTTCAGAAATAATAATCCATCTACCTTTCCAGCGGACTTTTACGATATTTTTTAGTTTCACAATAGCTGATGCCTCTTCTCTTTCGGCAGCGGAAAACTTTTTGATCTCATTTCTTAGCGGACTGTTCACCTGAATAATTGTTTGTTAGGTGATCGGCGAAAAAAGCCAATTAAGAATATGACAAAATATCTCATTTTACAGGTTCTTCTATTATTTTATGGTAAATGGTTTGAGAAAATGGAAGATGCTGACTACCCCAATATGGATTTATTTTGATGATATACCTATAGAGCATTTTCTTTCCGGAAATCACATTCTTAAATTCAATTTCATCAGCGATATATAGATATCGGTTATATTTCAACAACAAATCAATGCCACTTTGAGGATATTCTTTATCAGGCGGCTTGGGAGTAAGTATAAACTTGTCAACGACGGGATCATTTTTAAGAATCACCCTATTTATACCAAAATTCATCACTTTCTCAAGAGAATCAAAGGTTGGTTCGATACTCATACCCCAATCATTAACGGCTGTATCCACATAATAGTTGGTTCTCCTGCCGATAATTTCAGCGGGGGTTTCACTAATATTCACAATACTATAGGTTATTTGAATCTTATGCGTGGTAATAGAATCAATAGAATTAATAAACGTTTCAAAATATGGTTCACTCAATCTATTAAATTCATTTTCCTCTGTTTCAATTTGATATTTAGCGGCATTCTTTGCTCGTTGAAATTTGTACTGATCCTTTGGTACAATAAACGTCATTGTATCATACGGCAGGTCAAAATTTTCATTGTAAGTGAAAAAATATCTGGCTCTAAGTGCCACTTTTTTCCCATAAAATATAGGGAACAACTGAGCCTGATATACATATTCTCGTGGTTTCCCGTTTTCGGGGTTGAGATATATTATTCTGCCTATAAGGAGAAGGGAAAGTTCGCCATCTTTTATGCTATCAAGTGTTTTACCTCCAAAATAATTGTGCGTTGCAAAACTATAGAGATCGAGAGGTACTTCTTTGGAAATATACCTTGTGGTTTTAAGTGGTGGGTAATTAAAAATAGTAGAATCTACTTGTTCTATAAGCATTTGATCTTTATGCTTGTTAAAGAGAGCCACATAGCCAATATCGGCGAATGTTTTAATTGGATAGTTGCCCAGACTTTTTACAGAATAACTTACAGTATCAATACTCTGGTCGCGCATTTGAAGTCTGATATCATATACTTGCAAATAAGGGGTATTCTCAATCTCGAAGTTTTTCTTAGACAAACCAAAAGTGCTATCTGCAGCTTTAGCCGCTTGAACAGCCGCTTTTATCCCCTCTTTATTCAAAAAGAAAAGGGCACCGGTAAAGATCATGAGAAATACATTCACGATTACTCCCCAAAAAGCTATTCTATTGTATTTAGTCCATCTATCCTCGTGATGGATGACAGCGGTTTCGGTGGCTTTTTCATTTTCAATTTCATTACGAAGTTTTGAAGTCGGATTTGTTTCCTCCGTTTTGACTGGAGAATCTCCTTCGTTAGGGGGGAACTCGGTACTTTGAGGAGACGGGTTTTCGTGTTCGTTACCAATATTTTGTTTGTGGTTATTTTCCTCCATTTGACTGATTCATTTGCTCGCACTGCCCAGTAACAATAAATAAATTAATGAATGAAAAAACAAGTCCTGATACCATGCTACTCCCGGATTAAATGTGAAAAATAGAGCAGGAGTGTTTTTTGAAGAAGTCCGAAATTAAGAAATTAGTGGGTAACTAGGTATTGTTAGATGGATTAAAACTTCTACCGGGCACGCTTTCATTTCACTCAAATCATCCTGTACACTGAATTCGAAAATCTTAGATCGTCCACAAAATCTTATTTGATTAACTATAAGGTTTTATTTCGAACATGTTTGCAGATGATTGCCATGGCGGAGCGGAGGTCGTTGTTTATTATGAGCAGGGATGGGCCGAGTTTGTCGGCGGCCTGTTTGTGCAGGTGGTTCTCGTAGCGGGTCGTCATTTCGCTTCCAGCACTATTTTTTCCATAATCGCATAACCTGCCTTGTTCGGATGCTCGCCGTCTTCGGAATATTCTTTTTTCAGGGCTTTTTGGTCGTCGGCGAGGGCGGAATAATAATCCAGATAGATAAAGTGGTTTTTGGCGGCGTAGGTTTTTAGCCAGGCGTTGAGGGCAATGATTTTATCGACGGGTTGGACGTCGGGCGCCGAGTAGTATTTGAGAACGGACAGCACGGTGCATAGTACGGGCGTGATTTTATTTGCCTTTGCGAGTTCCGCCATGGACACGATATTATCCTCGATCATTTCGAGGGTGGAGGGCCCGGTATTACCCGCGATGTCGTTGGTGCCGACCAAGATCAGGACCGCTTTGGGATGCAGGGCGATGACGTCCGCGCGGAAACGCAGCAGCATTTGCGGCGAGGTCTGACCGCTGATGCCGCGGTCCACAAAATCGTTGTCGGCGAAAAACGCGGGTGACTGGTTGATCCAGGAATCCGTGATGGAGTTACCCATAAAAACCACTCTGATTTTTTTGTCTTTTAATTGTTCGTTGGCGTCTCTGTATCTTTTCAGGTTGGCCCAGTCCTGGCCTGAGCAAAAAGAAAAAACTGCCAACTAAAAACAAACGAACGCAAGAATATTTTTCATCGCTTAAAATATCATCTTTGATCAAACAAAAAAAAGCCCCAGAGATTTACCTGCAGTATATTATCAAGATGGCGTTGGTGGTAATAAAATGTTAGTTATCAGTCATCCAATTAGCCACCTTCCATTTTCGATATTATTTTGACGACGTTTTAAGGGGCTCAGGCATTATAATTTCGCCGGCAGCTAACGTCTTGTCGATATCAACTTGAATTTTCGGACCTGAGTGTGCAAGAAGCAGCGCATAATAAGTGTAACCGTTTTTTTTGTTACCTCTTTTTGTTACCCTATATACGTGCATCCGTACGTCTTTCCATGGAGCAGGAAGAATATTGTATTTATAATTATATGGCCCGTCTTCATTTCTTTTTACATAAATAAAAGAACCATCCACGGTATTTGATCCAGCACCAAGATGAACGAGCATTCCTTCTGATACGTTATAACCACTTTTTGAAAATAATGTGTCGTGTTCAATACGCGGAAGATCCTGAGCTAATCCTTTTTTTGCACATAATATTAGAGTTGCAAATAATACGAGCTCTTTCATGGTTGTAGCTTGTTTGGCCAATTAAGGTAATAAAAAGCTGTAGCATAAAATTTCTTCGCTCTTTTTTCCCTCCTGCAGTGATAAAACAAATTGTGAGATTTGTTGAATGCATCCTAAATAAACGTTACCAAAAACACTGCACGCATTATCCGCAAGGACAATGTCACAACTTTTCGGAATATAAAGGACTTATCCATTCATGCATCAAAATTTTTTTCTATGTTTCCTGCTGAACACTGATGATCGTGTATCCCTGACACTTGAATAATTTTTTCATGCCATTTTCAATTCAAACAAGAAAACTAATGCATTAAAATGGCTGCGAAGTGACGCAGGTTGATCTACATAAAAACCCTTACGTGCTTTTCAGTTTTCATGGCTCCGCAAGAAATTTTACAAAAAAAATTCTGCGTTTTAAGAAATTGTTACATTTGAATTTGCTATTCCGGAGATTTCAGTTCGTAAGATTCCTGTTAAAAAAATTAACCAGATGGAAGAAATTTTCGATCTACGGGATGACAGATCTTTTCCGTTGCGACCTGGCCTGCCGGATGGTTACAGGGGACTTATTTTGCGGGGCGCTATTTCTGCATCCGGCCAGACGGCTTCCGGCACAGTCATTATGCAAAATTTCGAACGAGCGGATTTTGCCATCCAGTTGGGCATTTATAAATTCCTTCACCTGGTCAGTTGTTTTCTGAGGCCTCCGGCATTTCAGACAGGATCATTTCTCGCACTTAAAAATAATTTGAAATCCAGAATACCGGAAATCGGTTCACTAAGACTGAAAGAAAACCAGTTCAGCTTTCTTCATTATGGGAAAGAAATTATCCTGGCCGATTTTAAAGCTGACAAAGAATACAGGTTCCTGGAAATTTCCTGTTCTGAGGGCATGCTGGCCGAAACATTATTTCATTTTCCAAGACTGGCTGAACCTTTTCAACGATCGTCGGGACAATCCTATTCGTCACTCCTTACGCCACAAAGAGCTGCTGGCGACCGGACAATTAAAATCGTTCGGGATATTTTACGCTCGCGTTTTGATGACACAGTGAACGAAGTTTTTATTGAAGACAGAATCCGGGAATATGTATGGTCCGTGATGATTGAATCGTCCAGAAAGGAAGAACCGGTTGTGCTTCTCAATACAAAAGAAAAAGAACTCCTGGAGGAATTGAGCAACCGCTTGAAAGAAAATCCTGATGGAAGATTTCCCATTTCAGGCCTGGCTAAAGAAATGGGCATGAACGAAATGACTTTTAAGCTGGCCTTTAAGCAGGAATTCGGAAAAGGTATTTTCGAATATCATTTGGATCAGCGGATGAAGGAGGCTCACCGCCTCCTCAAAAATTCTGAGCTGCCGATCAAAAAAATTGCAAGCATTGTTGGTTATGAATTAACGACCAGTTTCATCACCAAGTTCATAGAATATTTCGGTTATCCGCCAAGCAGGATACAAAAAAAATAAAATTTCCGATTGCCAACACCTTTGATTTGGAATAGATATAAAGTTGCATTCAACTTTGTA
Organism: uncultured Bacteroidota bacterium; assembly: GCA_963757315.1. Taxonomy (GTDB): domain Bacteria; phylum Bacteroidota; class Bacteroidia; order Chitinophagales; family Chitinophagaceae; genus Puia. The sequence goes on from CAVWRD010000011.1 coordinate 1,035,711, forward strand.
TAATGCACGCCAGCATTTCAATAAAAAAATACATTCCGGATATTATCGCGTTTTTATTCATTTTGTTATTTGTCTATGCCGCTTCGAGCAAATTACTCGACTATCAGAATTTCAAGGCACAGCTGGGCAGATCGCCACTGCTTGCCAGGTTCTGGAACTGGATCTGGATTGTACCCGCCGTTGAAATCCTGATTGCGATCCTGCTTCCTTTTCCAAAGACCAAACTCATCGGGCTATATGCTTCCTTCAGCCTGATGACCATGTTCACCGCTTACATATTTGCCATTTTGCAGTTCAGTGAGTTCATTCCCTGTTCCTGTGGCGGGATATTGCAGAAAATGTCCTGGACAGAGCATATGTGGTTCAATATCGTATTTATCCTGCTGGCTTTGTCAGGGATTCTGCTGGAGTCGAAAAGAAGTTCTACTGCATAAACTATTTTATTGCAATAAGATCAGGGGTCACCGAAAACCTGAATAAAAGAGTAGGTAATATTTAAAACATATAAAAAGTTATAAAATGAAAAAAATAAAAGCGCTGCTTTATTCAGCAGCATTCGTGTTCGCATTGTCCGCTTCTTTTGCTTTTAAAACTGGGGAGAATCAAACAAACAACGCATATATAACCGTTACGACATCCTGTGATACTCCGGTATCTTGTCCTGGGGGCTTAGCAACATGTATTGTATCAGGTAAAGTGGCTGTCTCAAATAATTCTCCTTGTTCTTCAACTGCTTTTCAACAATAAAAAGTCACTTTAAAAAAGGGCCATTAAAATCAATATGGCCCTTTTTTATCTGAAATTTAAAAGATGGATAAGAAAACAATTATTCGGCTAATCGTTTGCTTTTTTATAAGTATTTTAATAGTCTTTATTTTGCAGTTGAACGCGATTGGGCCGAACCTGCAAAAAAATCATTTTATAAGAATATTCCCTCCGCATTTTTTAAGTCCGCCAAGATCAATCGATTTAAAAAATCCGGAATATTATTTCGCAGGACTCACAGAACGATTTATTTATCTTGGGAATTATACTAATCCGGGTTTCATTTTTGAAATAGATTGGAAACAGTTAAACCTAAGATATTTCCAGCTCAAGTTGCCCAAACAAAAAATTACAATCCTGTCATCTTTACATTTATGTATTGACTCGCCGTCGTTCTATTTAAATAATTATGAAACAGGCTCCGTCTTGAAGGGTCGGATAGATTTTCCTACCGATTTGCTTTCGCAGATTTTTTCACCTACTGTTTCCAACTCTATTTGCATTCCGGGTACGCCTGGTTCCTTTGCTATCAGAACATTTGACACAAAGCTAAACGAAAATGTCCTTGGCAAATTATCACCGGACTCTCCTCACATGCGCCTATGGCCAAATCTATTAGAAAAACAGTCAGAAGGGGTTTTCAGTACAGACGGCATTTTGCGATTTGACAGGGTCTCCGGCAGGTACGTTTATATATTTTTTTATCACAATCAATTTATTTGTATAGATAGCAATTTCAATCTATTGTACAGAGGACAAACAATTGACACAAACGTGCACGCCAAATTCAGGTTGGTCTCTATCCCAGACCAGAATTCAACAGCTTTTGCCTCGCCTGGATTTCGTGTAAACAGGGTAGGATGTATCAATAAGGACTGGATTTTAATAAACTCCGACTTGCAGGCGGACAATGAGGAAAAAGGTATATTTTCCTTATATGCGGTCATCGATGTATATGGGTTGAAGAGCGGTCGCTATCATTATAGTTTTTACCTACCAAAAGGAAATGGAAAAATAACAGATATGGCGATTCTTCACAATGATCTGGTTGTTATTCAGAACCATATTTTAATTATTTATCCATTAAATATCGGAGAGATCAAATTCATTTCGAATCCCTAATGACGATAACTTTCATTTCTTTTTCTCCCCTCACCAGATCCAGGCCATTTTTTTGTAATGCTTTTTTTATATCGTTCAAATCACTTAGGACGGCATCAATTTTCAGATCAATATTATAACTGATACCGGTTTCGTCAATAAAAACCGGTTCATATTGATGGAATCCCCAAATCTCTACCAACAAAGAATTGATTGGTTGATTTTGTAAGGTAAAACCTGAAAAATTACCAGCCCAACTGGGGGACCCACCCTTGGTTTTAATTAATTCTTCTGCATTTTTCCCTGCAACTATTTTCCAACAGGGCATTTCTCTTTTTTCTACAGTTACATCAAATGAAAAATAATTTTTTAGGTCATTTTGCATCATTAGCTGCAATTTTTTAGCAGTATAATTACTACCCGGCAGTATCAGACTATAACTGAATATATTTTTTGCCGAATCCTGGTCGAAATTGAAAAGAGAACTACGGTTTGATTCTACGATCGGAAACCTTGCCCATTGGCCATAATGGTTGATCTCTGTATCGCCGATTACCCTGGGCATTTGACTGTTTACTGTGTCTCCAAAAGCCAATTCAAAAAGTATATTCAAACTTGGGCCCACTTCCTGAATGCGGTTCTTATTGGCTGAACTGATAAACGGATCCCTATGAAAATAGGTTCTGTAGTCCCATTTACAAAGGACAGACCGAAATAAAAAAGATGTGTCAGACCCGCCATTTCCGCCAATAAGCAAAGGTTTCGTATTGTCATAAAAATTGTTATAATAATTTTCATTTTGATCATCTGACTGGTTCACTGATATGGTCAGGGGTTGGGTTTTCCCTTCAAGTAAATTTTGAATGCGAGATCTATTCAGCGCAAAGGAATTTGTAAGCTGCCTTATAATACCATTAGCATCTATCCATACTATATAAGGAACAAGCCGGGCTCCAAACAAATTCCAGATTGTTGAATCATCATAGTCTACGGGCATGTTAAGACCATAATGTTTCATATACTTGTCATACTGATTTGCTATTCCGGAACTTTTCATTCCTATCAGGAGAAATTGGACCTTTCCTTCAAATTCTTTTTTAAGTGAATCTACATGGGGCAGACTTATAAAGCAACCGTCACAGCCTTCTGAAAAAAAATCAATAATCATTGGTTTTCCATTGAATTCTGCTGAGCTGGTTTTTGTTTTAGAGTAATAATGCAAATCGTTCAATAAAAAAATGGGAGAATGATCTCCAATTTTCGGAAACTTCTGTTGGGTAAGAGACTGACTATGCCCTTTAAATTGAAAAGATAGAAAAGTCAAAAAAAGAAAACCACGAATTATTTTCATATAAGAGAATTCATGAAAATGAAATGCAGTAGACAGGATATGTCTCATGCTCTTAGAAAATCAGTATCTATTTTATTAATATCCCGGATTTTGAGTAAGGTTTGGATCATTAGTGATCTCAGCTTTCGGAATGGGATACAGTGTATCCGCAGCCTGCCAATCCGGACTTTTGAGCGGCCCTAAAATCTGACCGGCGAGATTATTTCGTTTCAAATCCAGCCAGCGATGGCCCCATTCTGAAAATAACTCTGTTTGTCGTTCATGGATAATCGCGGTAAGGAAATCAGCTTGCGTAACTGCTGAAGTATTTGGAAGGGCTGCTCTGTTGCGTATCATATTCAGATCAATGGCTGCGGCTGAAAGATCATTGAGTTCTGCTTCTGCTTCCGAACGAATCAGGTATTGTTCAGCCAGTCTCAATACCATGGAATATTCAGTGAGGTCAGAACTGACCTGTACTTTGTATTTAAACGCAAAATAGTAACTCATGGCACTGATTGTTATGCTGTCAATCCAATCTGTTCTTCTTTCATCTCCTGGTTCAAATGATCCCAACAATGAAGGGGCAAGGGATACATTTTGTGGTGCTCCTGTTAAAATAAAAGTATTTCCTTCAAGGGTATTGAATCCCGGTTGCACCGGCATGAGTTGCCAGATTGCTTCGTTGCTGTTTTTTAGAAACACAGTGTTTAAATCTGGATTTAAACTATATAGACTTGTATTATTAATAACTGACGTCGCCTGGGATTCTGCATCCAGCCAATCCTGTTGAAACAAATACACCCTGGCCAGTAGTGCAGTTGCAGCCCATTTATTTGGTCGGATCCTTTCACCACCTGAATAACGATAATCATCTGATAGCAGAGACTGCGCTTCTTTCAAATCCGAAATGATTTGTGCATATACTAATGCGGAAGATGTTCTGGCTGCAACAGCATTTGTCTGATAATCTGTTGTAGCAATAAGGGGAATATCTCCAAAAAGATTCACCAGATAAAAATCACAAAATGCCCTTATGAATTTCGCTTCGCCCTCCAACTGACCTTTCGTACTGTCGGTCATTCCGGTAGCACTGGTTAAGCCAGCAAGAATAGCATTGGCAGCGTAAATATATTTGTAGCCTTCGTTCCAAAGATTATTGTGAATATATGAATTATCAGAAGTCAGCTTGTTCTTGTAAAAGGACTCTACAAAAGCATCGGGATTGTAATTTATGAATTCATCCGAGGACATACCGGTAAGTTGAGTAATACTTCGGATACTGCCACTCGCAAATCCAATGCTACTCATCATTATGCTATAGGTCCCCACCATGGCTGATGTCGCTGATGCATCTGAAGTGAAGACGTTTTGACTTGCCAGTTGGGTCGGGGGAGCCGGTATCTCAACAAATTTTTTACAGGACACAAGGAAAAACAATCCAAGCCAGAAAAGAATAAATTTTTTTTTCATTGTAATATGGTTAAAAGCTGCACTGAATGCCAGCAGTTAAAATTTTAAGTGGAGGAAGAATACTTTTGCTCTGGTTTTCCGGATCCATCCCCAAATAATGGGTGATGGTTATCAGGTTTTGTCCCTGCAGGTAAATCCGCGCGCTTTGCATTTTTAAATGGGATATAAATGGCCCTGAAAAACTGTAGGACATACTGATATTTTTCAACCGGATAAAACTTGCATCACTGATTACGCCATCGCTTGAATACGCGAGATTGGCATATGCGTTAAAAGCGTCTCCATAATTCTGACTGTATTTTTCAACCGGTGCATTTTGCCCCGGTTGTTGCCACCGGTTGAGCACCACGGTTGGCTGGTTTCCATACATTCCCGGCTCAATTGGATTAAAATCCAGATAATTAAATCCCTGCTGTTTAACAAACTGGAAAAAGAAATCCAGTCGCCAGTTTTTATAAGAGAATGTATTTTGAAAACCGCCATAAAAAACCGGGCTTGTATTTTTAATTGCTTTCAGGTCATTCGGATAAACAGGATTATTCGGATCCTTGGAATCAAACGTATAAAGTCCTGTAATTGGGCTCACTTGACTATAATGGAAAGATTCATAAATACTCAATGGCTGACCGATTACATATTTATATGCGAAAGGAGAACCAGCCAGGTTTGGGTAACTTACCAGCTTATTTTTCGGTATCGAAATATTGAATCCAGTTGTCCATGAAAAATCCTTCGTTTTTATATTCGTGGAATTCAGTTCGATTTCAAGGCCTGTATTTTGGACTGTAGCACTTGAATTTTCGGCAATAAGTGAAAAACCTGTAATTCCCGGGAGAGGATAATAGATAAGTTGATTAGAAGACCGGTTTTGAAAATAAGCGGCTGAAATAAAAAGTCTGTCATTCCAGAATCCAAGGTCCAGTGCGACTTCTGTCTTTTTATTCGTCTCCCAACTATAATTCGGATTAGCTAAACTTGTTGGTTGCAAACCTGCAATTCCCTGATAAGGGTAAATAACCGGTGACCAGGTGTCCAGATACTGGTAATCGCCGATTTGATCATTTCCAGTTATGCCATAACTCCCTCTCAATTTTCCAAAACTTAAAACTGGTAACAAATCTCTTACTCCCATTTCTTTGGTAAATATCCAGGCTGCACCAATGGCTCCAAAGTTGGCAAACTGTCTTCCAGGACCGAAACGACTCGATCCATCCCTGCGACCTGTTATATTAATAATATATTTCTCCTGATAGTCGTAATTCAATCTGGCAAAGAAAGCATCATAGCGATATAAATTATAGGTGGTATTCTCTACGAGGATATCAGCGGCGCCAGCCAAATTTCCGAGTAAGGCGTCATTGGTATAGCCTGTTGCAGATAGGGTCTGTCCCTGATTCAGACTTTGCTGAAAGGTGAGTCCAACAAGAAGATTGATATTGCCAATACCCCATTTTCGTTTGTACTCCAGTTGGGGTTCGGCAATCCAGGTACTTATATTGTGACTTGCAAAGTAAGCTGATCCAGTCGTTTGTCCATAAGCCGGATTCACCGCAGATACAGGTGTTTCGGAGGATTCGTCCACCTGCATGATTGTATATCCCAGATTTGCTTTCAACAGCAGCCCCCTTAACAGTTCATAATTCAAGGTTGCATTGCTTATCAGGTTGGTCGTATTTGAATTGTATGGGCGCAGCAAAATTTGATAAGGATTCAATCCATAGTTTCCATTGTCCCAATTTATTTTGCCATCAGCAGTTAAAGGATCGGGTGCATCCGGAGGAAGATTAAAAGCAAATCCAGTGGGATCTATCTGAGGGAGTGTGTTTTTGTCGATCACATAGTTGCCGGAAAATGTCAGATGAAATTTTTGATCTTCTGATGCCTGCGTCAGACCGACATGAACGGATGTCTTCTTATCGGAAAAATCTCCTGGAAAAACTGTTGTCGTACCATAATAGGATGCTCCAAGGATGTATTGTGTATTGGTATTGCCTCCTGAAACTGAGCCCTGAACATTAATAATATTTGATTGATTACCTATCATTTTTTTTAGCCAATTCGTATTTTTTGTAGTATCCCAAACTGTCAGGTCATGGTCATATGTTGGATCAGGTGTTGCACCATCATTGGCAAAAGCTTCTTCACGCATAGAAATATATTGCGGGGTATTCATGAGGGGCATCGTCCGGGTTACTTCACCTACGCCACTATTGATATTCAGGTCCAGAGTTGATTTCCCTGACTTCCCTTTTTTGGTTGTTATCAATATCACACCATTAGCACCGCGTGAGCCATATATAGCTGTTGCGTCTGCGTCCTTTAATATTGTTATACTTTCGATGTCAGCAGGGTTTATATCGTTCATCGGGTTCCCACCCCCGTTTATTGAATAGCCTACAATATTGGAATTGATTGATGCAGCAGTAAATGGAACACCGTCCACGATATAATATGGATTGTTCCCGTTAAATATACTGTTCTGTCCCCTGATCTGTACTGAATAACTTCCACCAGGTACGCCAGTTTGTTCAGTGACGACCAGACCTGCAACCCGACCTTCCATTGCCGCAAGCGGGTTAGAGACTGGTTGTTCGGCAATGACAGAAGCGGGAACAGAAGTGACATCACCGGTATTCAATCTTTTCGATGTTGTTCCGTAAGCGATGATTTGTACATCATCCAGGTTGCTTATCCTGGATTTGAGTGTAACATTTATTATCTGCTGGTCGTGCAGGGTTAAACGGTAGGTTTCGACATTTGCTCCTGAAAAAACGAGGGTGGCATTTCTTGTAACATTTTCCAGAACAAAACTTCCGTCTGTTTCGGTGGTGGTCCCTCTGTTGGTTCCAAGTATACTGACCGCGACTCCGTTTACCGGATCTCCTTTTTCATTTCTAACCGTTCCTGAAATTTTTATCGGATCGGTTACCGGTTCTTTTTCTTTTTTATGCACAATGATGAAATGATCTTCTATCGTATAAAAAATCGGCTGGTCCTGAAAGCATAGTTTCAACGCATCCTGCAGCGTGACTTTGTTTACAGAAAGGGTCACAGGTCTTACTTCCTTCAGCTCTTCGCCCGTAAAAATAAAATGGTAAGACGACTGGGATTCAATGGCCGAAAAAATGGTTTGCAAGGAAGCGTTATCCAGCTTCAGCGTGATCAGTTCCGCCGATTGCGCGAACAGTATTTGCGGAATGAAATAAATAAAAAGTAATCTGGCTGTACATAGCCATTTATAGCATGCTTTTAACCGCATAGTTTTGGTTTTGTGTGAGCAATAAATCCCGGCGTGCAGAGTAGCTGTTTGTAGTCGGTCCTATTTCATGACCGTTATCTTTTTGTCTTCTACTTCGAAATGTACCTGTCCGGTTGCTTCCAGCAGGTGAAGCAGTTTGCTGACCGGCACATCCCTTGGAATCCGCGCGTTGAAATGTTCTGAAATCGTGTCCCTGTACACAATGTCCGCATCATACCAGTAAGATACCTGTTTCATCAGATCCTCGAGTGGCGTCATCTTAAAAATGAACTGTCCGTTTTTCCAGGCCAGTGCGGTTTCCAGATCTGCGGGACCAGTGCGGATTTTTCCTGCCTGGTCAATGGATCCCTGCTGTCCCGGCCTGAGCAGTGCTGAGCCGTTTAGTTTTACAGAACCTTCCGCAAGTGTGACAACAGTTTCACTATTGTCCGCATATGCGTTGACGTTAAAATGTGTACCGAGCACGCGCACATCATTGTTTCCCACGGTTACGATAAAAGGACGTGATGCATTTTTAGTTACTTCAAAATATCCTTCGCCGGTCAACACCACTTTTCTCAATGAATCGGAAAATGATTCGGGATATTTTAATGATGACGAGGCATTCAGCCAGACCCTCGTACCGTCACTTAACATGACCCGGAACTGGCCACCGGCGGGTGTTTTGATCATGTCAAATAAAACCTCCGCATTTTTTTTTTCTGTCATTTCGTATAACAATCCGCTGCTGTCTTTCATCACCCCGACCCCACTGTTGTTTTTTATCCTTCCTTCTTTCAGACTGTCGAGCAGGATCGTTTTGCCCCCACCCATGGTCAGTGTTGCATGACTGCCACCCGGCGGCAGGTCCATAGTCGTTGCGATCAAAGATGAATGAACGGATGTTCTTTTTTCAAACCAGTAAGCGCCAAAAAAAATCACTCCTGTCAGGACTGCTGCAGCGGTCCAGTAAGACCAGGATTTCCATATGAATGAAGCGCGGGGTTTCGGTTCAAACCGGATACGTCTCCCGATTTTTTCCAACGCCGCTTTCCTGTCCAGTTTTTCCATCACGCCCTTCCATTTTTCCAGGTTGGCGGGATCTGTGAGTTCTTCAAACAACTGCTGGTTTCGCATACTCGCTGTTACCCATTCATCCAGTTCGCGGTCTTCTTCTACGGAAAGATTCCTGAGGTTATACCCATTGATCAGATAGGCGATCCTTTTTGCGAGCTCGTCATCAGAATCTGTCCGCAAGGATTCTCCGGTATTCATTCCAGAAAGTTAAAATTAATTCTTTGTCCTTATGGCTAAAGACAAAGCAAAGTTGAAAATCTTATACAGGCAGCGGAAGTTTTTTTTGAAAATAAATTTCCGGCAATATGGCCTACGGGTTTTTACTTAGTGATTCCAGAAAAGTAGCCAGATGAAAGATCCAAGCAGTGCTTTCTGAAGTAAATGAATGCCCCGGAATTTGTGGGTATTGACGGTGCCGGTTGTTATGTTTAGTTCTCTTGCGATATCCCGGATCTCTTTACCTTCCAAATAATGCATGATAAAAACCTTCCTGCATTGTCCGGGGAGTTTCTCCAAAACAGAGTAAATACCTGCCATCATTTCATGGAAGATCATATTTTCAAGCATGGTTGGACTATCATCCAGATCCTTAACAGGCAGTTTATGATACCTAAGTTTTTCGCGTTTGTTTTTCTCCAGCCAGTTGAGGGACGCGTTACGGGTCATGGTGTAGAGATAGGATTTCAGTGAATGGATCTCCGAAAACGTATCCCTCTTCTCCCATAATTTAATAAAGGCGTCTTCTGCGATATCTTCCGCCGCAGACTGGTTATCCGTAATCCGGTATGCGTTCAATACCAGCGGAGCATGCCATTCATTAAAGATTTCTTCAAAAGCACTCTCCCCTCCTTCCCGCAGTTTCCGGATCAGATCCTCTTCATTACTATTTTTTAACCGTCCTGCCATCTTGAAGAATTAGCAGCGACTCCTTTTTTATTTTAGGCAGGCGTAGAATCAGATTGAATGGGACCAAAGAAAAATATAGAACGAGCCCCGTCTTACCACACAGAGGCACCGCGAGGGCCCAAAGCTGATAAGCTGATAGAGGCCCGCCCTATATTGATATAGAGCAGGCTTTCACTACCATCTCAGCTTTTAGAAAATTCGCGGTTTTCTGCGTGAGATTCTTAGCGAAACGCTTCAAATTATTCGAAGAATCGCAAAATTAAAATATAAGAAGTAAGTAATCTTACTTTTTTTGTTTGCTAAATTAAGAATAATTTACCTTTTTGTCAAAGATGACAATTTTATTTTAATTCCAGTATTCACCTTCAACAGGTGAATGTTAGAAACCAGCCATATTTAAATGCTTTTGGAAGGAATTTAAAAAAAATAATGGATGCCAAAGGCGTAACCCCTGAAGATATCGCAGCTGCGGGTCATCTTGAAACAAAACAAATTTATAGAGTCATTAATGGTGAGCATAGTACTACTCTCTCAATTATTTATGCTATTGCAAAAGGCCTGGAAGTTCATCCGAAAAATTTATTCAATTTTGATTTAAAAGAATAAATACACTGGCGAAATTACCTGACAAGGTATGTGCAAAAATATTTCCATTTGCCAACACATTTTCCAGAAACTGCCTTTTTTAAGAACGTAGATTTATAAGCTGGCTATTTCCGAAAAATGTAAGAAATGGAATTTCCGCTCGAACTTCTTGAAAGAATGGTATCGGAATTGATAGATTCACCGAATAAGCTATCCGATCTTCATGCTGAAAGGGAGTCTTATAATTTATTGTGCGCGCTACATCTGGAAACCGAAAGACTCCGGAATAATCTCATAAAAAAGGTCTTTCAGATCAGCAAAACGAAAGAGATAGAACGTCTTATTCAAATTCACCAGTCGGCACTTACGGGATTCCTCGACCGTTTATACGAGGAGAATATCCGGTTTCCTAATCAGTCTGACCTACTGCGCCATGCATACGACGAATTTTACCAATCCATCCTTAGCCTTCTGTCTTTTATTGAGGAACGATTTTCTAAATACTTCGACACGAGAGAAAAAGTTCCGGATGTGTATTTCGTGCTGACTGCAAAGGAACTGGAATCAGAAGGGAATATTATTTTCAGCAGGGAGATGGCCGACCAGGCAGATCAGGCTGTGATGGAAATAATAGCTGCAGGTTACCGGCGTTTTCTGGCAAATCCAATCCGGAAGACAATTTCTTATGCGGAATTACTGTTTTGGAAAATCCTTTTGAAAGAACTTAAAAATATTCGAAGTGAACCAGCTGATAATATTGTCAAAGCCATTGGAGGAAATTCTTTCTCTTCTGTCCTTCAGGTATTGATTTATGTAAATTATAATGACAAAGATTTTGTGCAGCATATGGTGTCCTACCTGTCCAATCAGGTCAGTTTATCAGAGGACCTGCGGGATCAAATGGGCAGGGTACTACAGTTCAGCAAAGATCTGCGTCAGCTGCCATCAAAGCCTGAAAGCAGTCTGCTGCCCAAACATCCTCCTCTTATCGAACAGCTCAGCGCGTGGCTCCAGGAAGAACTCTATTATCTGGAAAGAAGAATGAGTATGTTCGCTATTTCAGGAACAAATACTACACTCTCGGAAAAAAAAGCAATGGTAGAATGCCGTGTTCCGGTAGACCAAATCGGTATTTTCTTCCGCGCTGCGAGCGAAACAAAACTGCTTTTCACACCTTCGCAAAAAAAATTGTTCGAACAGATTGCGCCATGGCTCTCCACTCCACGCCGGGGCAAGCTTTCAGCTGACAGTATGCGCTCCAAATCCTATAGTCCGGAAAGAAAAGACATCGAAGGAGTAAAAGATTTACTTATGATGATGTACAGGCAGGTGGGCAAGTACTAAAATTATTCGAGGACAAAGGCTTGTAGTGTATTCTTTTCAAGAAATCCCATCAGATCATACAGGAGGTGCTGACTGAAGCCGGTGAAACCGAACCATTCTGACATGGGTCGGCGGAGTAATTCGTTTAAAGTTTTCAACCGGTTCATATAAAAGAACATTTTCAGTGACTGACTCATCTTGAGTCCATCGATGTGTTCATCGGCTATGGGTGGTAACGTTGCCATAAAGGATCGATCGTCGATCCTCTAAGGTAACTTATTCAATAAAAGAATTTTTAGGATCTCCCTTCTATTTATCCACGGGATGTTTATTTCTAAATTTATCTTCCATGTTGTCAGGACCTTAGCGGGGGTCCAGTGACCCCTGGACTTGAAATGGACCTTCGTGCGTTGTTTATTTACTCTTAAAACAGCGCATCATGTTTTCCAAATCTCCTGTCACCAAAAAAAATATTTCTTTCACCCGTCATGCGGTGGAATGTACTTTAAACGCAAAAAATATTTTGGAAGCCAATCTTTCGACGCATATTTCCGTTTCAAAACTCGCCCGAAAAGTCGGGTTGAATTCCAAGACCCTTCAGGACTGCTTTAAACATGTTTATGGGTCCTCGATATTTCTATACGGTCAACATTTAAGGCTGGAAAACGGGAAGAAACTGCTTCGCGAATCCGACCTGACCATCCAGGCCATTGCAGAAGAATGTGGATACCGGGAACAATCCAATTTCAGTACAGCTTTCAATAAAAAATACGGGGCTGGACCGGGGCAGTGGAGAAAGGAGAATGTAATTTTCGCTGTTTTTCCAAAAAATATATAATATTATTCTCTATCGTACAATTATTTTTTTGCCCTCAATTTTTGTTTCCAGACCATATGTTCTTAAAGCATTTAAAACTGTTGAAAGTGGGACATCCCTACTTATCGAACCATAGAAGGTTTTGTTCGGAACTGATCCGGAATATTCAATATCCACGTCATACCAACGGGAAATTTCAGCCATCAGCTGTCTGACAGAAACTTCCGTAAATGACATTTTTCCATTTCTCCAGGCCATCACCTTATCTATGTCCACTTTGTTTTTTATTGTTACCGATTCACCTTCGATAGGAGAAATTTCCTGCTGACCTGGAATTAATATATTTGTTTTTGAACCAACATAAATCTTAACGCTGCCCTGAATGAGAGTTGTTGTTATCGCTCCTTCTTCAGGATAAGCATTGATGTTGAATTGGGTTCCAAGATCAGTAATTACACTGTTGGTTGTTTTTACAACGAATGGCATACTCGCATTGTGTACCACTTCAAAATATACTTCACCTGTAACTTTTACAAATCGTTGATTTCCAGAAAATGCGGTAGGGTACGTAATGGATGAAGCTGAATTCAGCCAGACTTTTGTTCCGTCTGGTAGATCAAGCTGGTACTGACCACCACGTGGAGTAGTCAGTATATTTTCTTCTATTATCCCCAGTTTTTCATTAGGTTTATTATTTTCAACCGCGTACGCGAGTCGTCCACTATCTGCTTTTGAAATTCTTGTATTTCCTTGCTGTGCAAGTGCTCCAATTGCTTCACTATCGAGAACCATGGTTGCGCCATTGCCAAGAGTAAGGGTTGCTCTGTTACCACCTGGGGCAACGTCATGTACAAGAGCTAGATTTTTTTCTACAGATTTTTCAGTCTTTGATTTATTAAGGAATCTAAAATAAAGAGTTAATCCTAATAAAACAACAACTGATGCTGCTACTTTAACAATCCAATTCAATCTCCTAACGGGCATTATTTTTACGTGAGTGTCGGGGAGCATTCTGTCAGTCTGAAGTACAACCTTTCCAGTATTTGAAATAACCGGCTCCACTTCAACCGAACCTCCCTTAAGTATCCTTTGCTTTATAGATTCCCATTCCACCTGTTTGAATTCAAATCTGGAATAAAATTCTGCACATCCCTCTCCGAGTTCCTTTATAACATTTTTACATTCTTCTTCCATCCTATCGTCCAGGATAATATCATAAAACAGAGCCTTATCCTCTCCGGAAATTTCTCCAGAGATTATTTTTAATAAAAGTGTTCTAAAGTCTGAACTGGTAGTCAATGGATTAAAATTGAATGAAGGCTAACCAAATACAGATGCCAAATAGTAACATTTTGTACTATCTATGCCTTATATCTCTCTTATTTAATATTGCCCGCAGAGATAATGCTGAGTTTGGGATGATTTGAAGCTTCTGCACTGCAGAAAAGCTTCTGCTAATCTTTGCGATACCCTAAATTTCGTATCATTTTCCCTGAAGAACCTCAGAGGGACCTCAAAACCAGAAAACTCTAATCACGAATGGCCCGGATTTAAGGGGAGCTTACACAGCCAATTTCGTAGTCTCAAAACATCACTACCGATATTCAATTGCAAATAGAATCTTGCAAGTATATATCCAATCGTTCAGCAAAAATTTTCCCTGTAGAATCGTTAAGAGTGGCTGCCCTTCCGATTGTTATCAATTCATACTCAAAATTGCAAGATTTTCCGCTTTGCTTACTAGGCAAGCTCAAGTTTATTATTTGCCTAAAATTTACAGCCACTTGATTGCTGTCATTTGTATAAATCTTATAATAGTCGCCTCCAAATTTTTTACCAGTCGTATCCTTATTTGGTAAATAACTTTTCAACGTATCATATCCACTAACTGTCTTTATTAAAAAAAGATCATTTCTTCCTCCATCCGAAAAGCCCATCTGAGTAAACAAAATACCATTTTTGGGAATAATAAATTGACGTCTTCCATTGACTATTTTTTCCTCGGAACCAATCTTTTGCGAGTACACTACAGCAACTACCCCATTATAATCTTGGGGTATTAGATATACAGCAGGCTCTGCTCTTTTACAACTAGCAATAAAAACTATCAACAATCCCGAACAAAGTATTCGTCTCATAGATTAATTATTAGAGGTTTTTACGTCACTTTTACTAGACGTCGAAGTCCCAACAGAAGTACCCGTATTACTGCTTTGTGGATTTAAGGTCTTGAATATTTTATTCCAGTCTGACAAATTATATTCCGTACCACTTGGCAACCGAACACCTTTAAAGGTTTCATCATTATTAAAAAGAATTGTAAAGTAAAAACTTTGCATTTGCCTTTTATTATCGCCGGGCAATTCGGTATAAGGAGCATTATCTTTATTTTCCGAATTAATGCCGGAAACTCCTAAAAAAAGCTTATTACCCAATTTATCCGTAAGATAATTTTCGTTGGAGGGAAACTTGTCTCCTACAACATTCCCATTAACACCTATTTCATTTACTTTTCCTGTTTTCCAGAAATTGAGCTTGACATTTACATCAATGTCAGCACCTGCCCCAAAGGGAGCCGCTGCATTACCGCCACGCAAATGATAATCCAATCCTAATGTACTTCCTTTATAGCCAGTTACAGGACCACTATAGAACCCTCCTTCAAATGTTGCTTTTGAAAAACTCTGATTGGAAGAATGAAAAATGTGAAAATTCATATCAAACGGTCCCGGAGGATCCTCATAATAATGCGAGAAAGTACCTATCGCCTTTGCAGAAGTCGTTTTCATTGTCGTCAAATCTATCGCTGCTTCACTTCTGATCCGAAAATTAGTAAACGTTGTATTATTAACAACGGTAGACTTCAAATTGTCGCCAAACTTCCGATTGTTTCCATCTCCACCATAAGTACCCCATAAATCTCTACCGAAATAATCAAAAGGGGCAAAGCTTACTGTATTAACAATAACCTTCTCTAATCCATCTAAATCAACACTTCTTATCACATCACCTTCTCCGTATGAATACGGACTATTCCATGCAAATTTTCTTTGTAATGGATCCACACTCAAAAACTTACCCAATCTGGTATCATAAATTCTCATTCCATAATCTTGTCCACCGTTGCTGATATCTTTATCATTTTCTTTGCCATTGAATCCATACCGATATGTTGAAGAGGCTGTATAGTTTCGGCTAGGCATTGACATACCAAAGGGGTAGTAGTCATTGGCACTGGAAATGTTAGCAGCATAGGTGTCTGCAGTTCCATCAGCGTTTGAATCTTTCTGAATACGCCGGTCATCTATGGTGACAAGCACGTTGCTTAAATGATTGGATAGTTCAAAGAGTTTTTCACCACGGGTAAACATACTCTTTCTCAAGGAGTCAAATTCAACGGCTCCTAATAATTGAGCTGTATCCGGGTTAAGATGTTGTGTAGCCATTCCCAGTCTGCTGCTGCCATAGATATCCATTTCACTTTGCACGAGTGCTCCGCTGGTGGGTTGTGTGTAAACGCTCATGACATTGCCCGATGCATCCCTGACGTATGCTGTAGTCAAAGAGCTTGTGGCTTTCAGTGTCCTGTTGCCCGAAGCATCGTAAGTATAAGAAATCGTCTGGCCTGATTTCGTCAGACTCGCAATTTTACCATAGACATTCCAGGTGATGTTTGTAATGCATTCACTAGCAACAATAACCTTCCACTTTTACTGAACAGCACGTATTGGTTTAGTTATTTGATTCCTTTCCACGTGTAGCTTCAAAAAATCATCCTCTGCTTTTCCCTTAAGCACAACACTATCCATTGTAATTGCTATAATTTTAAAAAAATCATCTTTACCAATCATTAATGTAGAATCATCAACTATTTTCCATATCGGCTCAGAAAAAATAGACGGTGATTCATTGATTATTCGAATATTCTTATTGCTGTCTGGATAAAAGTATCTAGTGAATGTTCCATCCGAATAAAAACAATATCCTAAGGAATAAGGTCTTTCCGGATTTCTATGGTAGCGAAACCAAAATTTAAAATTATCATTTGTCAAAGTCCGTTTAATTCTTTCTTGATTTCCAGAACAACCAATAAAAAATAAAGTAACTCCAAGGATATAAATATTCTTTATTGTCATTATTCAGGTTTTTTTGCAGCTGGAATGAAATCTGGATTCTCGACATCTTTATTGTTATTATCCTTTCCTGATACATATACATTTGGATTTCCAGAAATTAAAGTACTGCAGTCCTTAGGCGAAGCGTCGCCGGCCGCATTGGCGACCTCATAGAGCTGGTTTAATGCATATTGGTCAGAATTACCAGTTAAGTTTTTCGCATATTGTTATAAATCAAAAATTTCTACATCAAGTATCAGAATACTTAAGAGGCTGTCTTCGACTTTTGAGACATTCTGTTGATTCTAAATATTATTATAATTATTGAGGATGCTGCAATACATGCCAAAAGAGGATTTAATACCCAACTAAACTGCTTACCATTTATTAAGAATAGCATAATGTAAGTTATGCTTAGAATTGCATTCAAAAGACTATATGCAAACCGAGTTTTAAGCCTCCATATAAAACCAATACCAGTAAAAGCAATAAGGTAAATCCATCCATAATAAATACATTTTATTAAAGCGTAATACCCTAAAACACCTATAACCATCTTATAAAAACTCTCATTGCCTACTTTCATCTCAAAATATGGAATACCTAAATATAACAGCACAATAATTATGATGACCTCCATTAAAGTTTGTAGAATAAAATACTTTAACCCCTGTATGAATATAGAATAAAACTTCATTGTCAATAATTTTTATTTATCACAATCATCTCCGCTACATTCCGGAGTGTTTTTAGTGTCACTAAATTTAACTTGAGTAGCTGACGTTTGAGTAGAGTTATTGCCCTTCACATTATATTTCTCGTCACCTGAACCCCATAACGACCAGGGACTCTTTCCTGCTTCCGTTGGATTTGTATGTAATAAAAGATAGGACTTGTTACTCTTTTCGTCAGTTATCCATAATTCATAAGCAGGAAACCCATCTTTTATACCTTTTATTTGATAATCAAATGTCTGATTTCCTTCTTTGTCAAGCAATGGTTTTCCATCCGCACCAACATTTGGAGTTATCGTAATAGCTAAATCATAATTGATATGAGGAGCACCAGAAATTAATTTATCATGAGCATCTACTATAAGATAGATAGTTGTTGCAGTTCCTTTGTCGAGGGCTGGCTTATCATATGTCGGAAGAGGTCCCGCTACATCAGGATCGGAATGTTGTGGGGGATTAGTCTCATTACCCTTTGAATCTAATCCCGTAGAACCATTCGCTCTATTGCTAATAGTAGAAACCTTCTTATTGTCAAAATCTACTTTTACTTTTTGTTCTGTTCTATATGCAGTAGTATTTAGAGCGTAATATTCTCTATTGTCACCTTTAACTTGTGAAGAACCCCAAGGAGCTGGATTTGGTAAAGTTGCCATTGGTATAAAAGCCCGTGTTGTAACAATGTATTTTTCAAGCCCATCTAAATCTACTGCTTGTATTGGCGTATTGGAAGAAAATTGATAAGGCGTCAACTCCGGATACTTCTTTGTGATTGGGTCAACCGACAGAAACTTACCCAATCTGGTATCATAAATTCTCATTCCATAGTCCTGACCTCCGTAACTGATATCTTTGTCATTTTCTTTATCATTGAATCCATACCTATAGGAAGAGGAAGCGGTGAAGTTTCGGCTGGGCATTGACATTCCGAATGGGTAGTAGTCATTGGCGCTGGAAATATTCGCAGCATAATTATCGACGTTACCATCAGCATTCGAATCTTTCTGAATCCGGCGGTCGTCGATGGTAACAAGCACGTTGCCTAAATGATTGGATAACTCAAAGAGTTTTTCACCGCGGGTAAAAATACTTTTTCTTAAGGAGTCAAATTCAAGGGACCCTAATAATTGAGCTGTATCCGGGTTAAGGTGTTGTGTAGCCATACCCAGTCTGCTCGAGCCATAGATATCCATTTCACTCTGGATTAATGCTCCGCTGGTAGGTTGTGTATAAACGCTCATGACATTTCCCGAGGCATCCCTGACGTAAGCTGTAGTCAGAGAGCTTGTAGCTTTCAATGTCCTGTTGCCCGAAGCATCGTAAGTATAAGAAATCGTCTGTCCTGATTTTGTCAGACTCGCTATTTTGCCATAGACATTCCAGGTGATATTTGTAATGCCTTCGCTATTATCAGAAATTAAATTTCCAATGGCGTCGTATTGATAATTTCCTGCCGACTGTCCCTGTTTGATGTCGTTGTATTTGGGGTAGTCCGTAGGCGAAGCATCGCTGGCAGCATCGGCTACTTCATCGAGCTGGTTTGTTTTGGGTTTGTATGTATAGGTCAGGCTGTCCATTGATATTCTTGCTGCATCACCGTGACGGTTATATTTCAGAATATTTCCATTCGGATCATAACTCACTCTTTCCTGATAAGTGCTAAGGCTCACCGGTGTGAACGTTCCGTTCTGGTCATTTAAACCCTGGTAAGCATCCATGGCAACGATGCGGTTCAACTGATCATAATGATAGTTGTATACCAGCGGATTTCCAATTTCCGGGATGTTTACTGCCATGGCTGCAATGTTTCCATTGAATAGTGAAGCTGCATTTGTTGTCAGCGCATCCAGCACACCGGTGGATGGCGCCGCGTATCCGATCGCTCTATAATCCTTAGAGTAATAATGCAGGCTAAATCCATAAACGTCCTGGGAGACCGGGAATTGTTCTGTCGTATCATTTCCATTTGAAAGCGAACCTCCCATTACGGGATTGATTCCCTTCATCCAACCCTGCAATGTATAGGCATAATCCAATCCCTGCACCCGAAGTTGACCCAGATCAGTTCTTGCAAGAGGACCATGAGCGTAATAGCTATAGTGTGCTTCCCTTTCCGGAAACAACATCAGCATGATACTATCTTTTCCACTGTATACGTCTGTCAACCGGTTCTCCGCATCATAATTATAGCGCTGGTAATAGGCATCCGGATGACCAACCTGATAACTCACCTGGTTTACTTTGCCGCTGATCAGATCAAAATCGTAAGACATTTTTTTAAACCGGTTCCCCGATCCGTTCATTACATTGGACGTGCCGCTCGAATTTCCAAAATCCTGCAACAGCGTATCCACATTTCCATGCACGTCATAACATAAAAGCAACTTTTAATACAATGAGAAATTCTAAAGAAACCATCCTAATAAAAACCTGTTTCTTTGCAATCAAAACTTTTGCCGGGAAAAGTCCTGTAAAAAGTAAAAGGGAATCCAATTTCAATGTAGCCGTCGCTAGATAACAAGCTCATATTTTTAGTTGCTTTTTACTAATGAATAATCTTGGTTTTCCAAAGAAACTAATTCTTTTTCCTTGAATTTAATTAACCAATTTTTCGCAAATTTTTCTTTATTACTTGTATCACTATTTACTCTGGGTATCAATATTAAAGTATCTTTTTTTATCGCATAGGTACCAGAATATTCATATTTATTCCATTCATAGGTAGTGGACAAAAAGAAAGTGAAATACTTAAATAATTCCAAGCGATCTTTAAAATGATTAGTTTTTATTTTATTTACATATAGACCTACAATGGCGTTGTTCGTTTCTCTATTAGTTCTCTTCGGTAAGCTACATTGAATAAACACAATTGTAACCATCAAAATTAAAAAATGATTCTTAAGATTATTATTCATTGCGGCCTATTTAGAAAATTTGAAAATTTTGAGACAAACTTCTCTCTAACCTTTTGCCCAATTTGATTATCAACCTCCCATCCTTTGTAATAATCATTCATAGGTGAATTTGAGAAACCATGCAATAAGGCTTCATCCTTTAGGGCTTTTAATTGAGGAGTCGCAGAGCTGTATCAGGGTTAATCATCTATTTGCAGATTTAGAAATTAAGTCAAGAGTTATTGCCATTACTTATCAATTTTTTGATATTTAATTTAATTCGAAAATGCCTGTAATTTCTCGTATCATTTATTACTTGACCAAGATCTCTTTTTTGTACGGCACTTTAAGGTTGTGTAGAGCGGCAATTCTGTAACCTCAACAGAGTTCTGATTTATTGAAACGAAACCCAAGTTATTTAAAATGTGCATTAATCTTAGCTTGATTAATTAGTGTATCTCTTATCCACAAATTGTCGTGATTGGATTGCAAAGTATCGCCAAGCTTATGAACATAAAATACAAATGCTGATTGATTTTCAGACATATATTTATTGCTATCTGTTGAAAATTCATTTACCGACGTTCCTGGTCCTACATAGAAGCTATCTGTAACTGGAACTTGAAATGAATTATAATTTTTAAGTTCGATATAACCTTTATTCCTATCGCCAATAAAATATCTGTATTTGATCTCACCATAAAAGATATTTTCTTTCAATTTTACAATACCGGAAGCGGGTACGGTTATTTGTTTTATACCATTTTCTTTCATAGGTGTTATTCCATCTTTACAACTATAAATAATAACACAATCGCCATGAAAGCCTTCTTGTAAGATAAAATCAATTTTATCAACATTAGAATGGCAACTTTCTGAAATGGCAAAAAGGAGAAAGATCAGATACTTGTTTTTCATAATAATTAAAATGTTTGTGTTGAAACGCCTGAATCTCCAGTTTTCGTCCCCTTTGATTCTTTCGGACTTACTTTAAAAAATTGCTTATTCCATTCTTCAGGTGTAAAGAATTTATTCTTTAACTGAACTCCTTTAAATGTATCATCATTATTCAATAAAATATCAAGAGAAAATGATGACATGGATTTCTTAGAATCACGCCATAAACTGAAGTATGGTCCCTCTTGTCCGCGATTTGCACCTGAGGCACCCAATATTAAGATTCCTCCTTTTTGATCGCGCAGATAAGTTTCATTGGAAGGAAATTGGTCGCCAGAAACATGACCAATAACGTTAAGTCTTGTTGTTCCTACTTTCGTTATTTTTACATCTACATGATTATCAATGTTAGGCACTGGGGTGAATGATAAATTTGAAGTAAATACAGCCTGATCTGAGCCGTAAGTGTGAAATTTGAAAGAGAGAGAATTAGAAGTACTTGAATAATTTTCAAATTCGAGGTTAGTAGGTGAGGTAGCCGTGTAGTCAGATAAAGGATTCCAGTTTTTCCTGTGATATGTTGACGTAGTTGCGCCTGTGGTAGCGTACAAAGCACCGCGCATACTTGAAATATCAAAACTTACAGCGCCCATTGTTCTATATTTTCCAATATCGCCGCTAATTGAAAAAGGTGCATCTCCAAATTTTCGACTTTCACCATCTCCGTAATATCCACCGAAAAAATCCTTTCCAAAAATATCAAAAGGTGCAAAGGAGGTGGTGATAATATCAAATTTTTCAAGCCCATCTAAATCTACGGCTTGTATTGGCGTATTAGAAGAAAATTGATAAGGCGTTAACTCCGGATACTTCTTTGTAATTGGGTCAACTGAAAGAAACTTACCCAATCTGTTATCATAAATTCTCATTCCATAATCTTGTCCACCGTTACTGATATCTTTATCATTTTCTTTTCCATTAAACCCATACTTATAACTAGTAGATGCAGCATAATTTCTTGCAGGCATCATCATTCCGAATGGATAATAATCGTTTGCGCTGGAAATGTTTGCGATATAGGTGTCTACGTTACCATCCGCATTGGAATCTTTCTGTATTCGACGGTCGTCGATGGTAACAAGCACGTTGCCTAAATGATTGGATAATTCAAAGAGCTTTTCGCTGCGGGTGAACATACTCTTTCTCAACGAATCAAATTCGACGGCTGATAACGCTTGAGCTGTATCAGGATTAAGATGTTGTGTAGCCATGCCGAGTCTACTGCTGCCATAGATATCCATTTCACTCTGCACGAGTGCACCGCTGGTGGGTTGTGTGTAAACGCTCATGACATTGCCTGTAGCGTCCCTGACGTAGGCCGTAGTCAGAGAGCTTGTAGCTTTCATTGTCCGGTTACCCGAAGCATCGTAAATATAAGAAATGGTCTGGCCCGATTTCGTCAGACTCGCAATTTTGCCGTAGACATTCCAGGTGATATTTGTAATGCTTTCGCTGGCATCAGAGATCAAGTTTCCAATGGCGTCATACTGATAATTTCCCGCAGACTGTCCCTGCTTGATATCATTGTATTTAGGGTAGTCCGTAGGTGAAGCATCAGACGCTGCATCGGCTACTTCATCGAGCTGGTTTGTTTTGGGTTTGTATGTATAGGTCAGGCTGTCCATTGATATTCTTGCTGCATCACCGTGACGGTTATATTTTAGAATATTTCCATTCGGATCATAACTCACTCTCTCCTGATAAGCACTAAGGCTCACCGGTGTGAAGGTTCCGTTCTGATCATTTAAACCCTGATAGGCATCCATCGCAAAAATGCGGTTCAACTGATCATAATGATAGTTATACACCAGCGGATTTCCAATCTTCGGTATGTTTACTGCCATGGCTGCAATGTTTCCATTGAATAATGATGCTGCATTTGTTGTCAGCGCATCCAGCACACCCGTGGACGGCGCCGCGTAACCGATCGCTCTATAATCCTTAGAGTAGTAATGCAGGCTAAATCCATAAACGTCCTGAGAGACCGGGAATTGTTCTGTCGTATCATTTCCATTTGAAAGCGAACCTCCCATTACGGGATTGATTCCCTTCATCCAACCCTGCAATGTATAGGCATAGTCCAATCCCTGCACCCGAAGCTGGCCCAGATCAGTTCTCGCAAGAGGACCGTGAGCGTAATAGCTATAGTGCGCCTCCCGTTCCGGAAACAACATCAGAATGATGCTGTCTTTTCCACTGTATACGTCCGTCAACCGGTTCTCCGCATCATAATTATAGCGCTGGTAATATGCATCCGCATGACCAACCTGGTAACTCACCTGATTTACTTTGCCGCTGATCAGATCAAAATCGTAAGACATTTTCTTAAAGCGGTTGCCTGAGCCATTCATTACATTGGAAGTGCCGCTTGAATTTCCAAAGTCCTGCAACAGTGTATCCACATTTCCATGCACGTCATAACATAAAAGCAACTTTTAATACAATGAGAAATTCTAAAGAAACCATCCTAATAAAAACCTGTTTCTTTGCAATCAAAACTTTTGCCGGGAAAAGTCCTGTAAAAAGTAAAAGGGAATCCAATTTCAATGTAGCCGTCGCTAGATAACAAGCTCATATTTTTAGTTGCTTTTTACTAATGAATAATCTTGGTTTTCCAAAGAAACTAATTCTTTTTCCTTGAATTTAATTAACCAATTTTTCGCAAATTTTTCTTTATTACTTGTATCACTATTTACTCTGGGTATCAATATTAAAGTATCTTTTTTTATCGCATAGGTACCAGAATATTCATATTTACTCCATTCATAGGTAGTGGACAAAAAGAAAGTGAAATCCTTAAATAATTCCAGGCGATCTTTAAAATGATTAGCTTTTATTTTATTTACATATAGACCTACAATGGCGTTGTTCGTTTCTTTATTAGTTCTCTTCGGTAAGCTACATTGAATAAACACAATTGTAACCATCAAAATTAAAAAATGATTCTTAAGATTATTATTCATTGCGGCCTATTTAGAAAATTTGAAAATTTTGAGACAAACTTCTCTCTAACCTTTTGCCCAATTTGATTATCAACCTCCCATCCTTTGTAATAATCATTCATAGGTGAATTTGAGAAACCATGCAATAAGGCTCATCCTTTAGGGCTTTTAATTGAGAAGTCGCAGTTCCATCGGCAGCAAGTCCATTGATTGGTCCAGCAGGAAAATTTAAGTATGGCTGTTCAGTTCCTTTACTTGTTGTCATCGTGATATTTCTAACAAAGGCTTCATTCACTACTGGTGGATTAATCATGCTTCCCATATTTAATTCCGATCCTGCTTGTGTTGTATATGCACCAACCTCGTCTGTTATATCCGCAAGAGCTCCACCTTGCCCGTCTCTTCGCAATGATAACTACAAGTTATCATATTGAATGCCATGTGATATTTCATGGCCCACAGCCCCAGATGCCTCTGAACCTGTGGCGGAGGCAAACTCGACATGTCCATTTGTTGAATTAATCCTGGTTATCCCACCTATTCCTGGTCCCGTAGGCGAATTGTCAATGATGGCATCATATACAACATTTGATGTTCGAAGATTATTTATATTAGTTAAAACGCCATTCAAATTTGCAGCATAAGTAGTAAACAGATTTTTGGTTTCTTTGTTTGCAGCAACTTTAGAAAGAGTATTAATAACTGTAATTTGATTTTTAACCGATGTTTCATAATTTGCTACAATGTTGTTAGGATCATTCAGTGTGTCTCCTTTAATGTCACTATTCCAAATTGGATTATTTGCAAAGGTTGAATACCGGCTTAAACTAGCTATAGGTTTCGGATCTAAGTTCCATCTCCGTCCACTTCTTGCATCATACTCCCAGAACTGAGCGGTTGTTGTATTAATATCGATTTCATCTGATTTTTCCTGTCCATTGAATCCATACCGATATGTTGACGAAGCGGTGAAGTTTCTATTTGGCATTATCATGCCAAATGGATAGTAGTCATTCGCACTTGAGATGTTGGCCGCGTAAGTGTCTACAGTTCCATCAGCATTAGAATCTTTCTGAATCCGCCGGTCGTCGATAGTAACGAGCACGTTGCCTAGATGATTGGATAATTCAAAGAGCTTTTCGCCGCGGGTAAACATACTCTTTCTTAAGGAGTCAAATTCGACGGCCCCTAGTAATTGAGCTGTATCCGGGTTAAGATGCTGTGTAGCCATTCCCAATCTGCTACTGCCATAGATATCCATTTCACTTTGCACGAGTGCTCCGCTGGTGGGTTGCGAGTAAACGCTCATGACATTGCCTGTGGCGTCCCTGACGTAGGCCGTAGTCAGAGAGCTTGTAACTTTCATTGTCCGGTTGCCCGAGGCATCGTAAGTGTAAGAAATGGTTTGGCCTGATTTTGTGAGACTCGCAATTTTGCCGTAGACATTCCAGGTAATGTTTGTAATGCCTTCACTGACATCAGAGATCAGATTTCCAATGGCGTCGTACTGATAATTTCCTGCTGACTGTCCCTGTTTGATATCGTTGTATTTGGGGTAGTCCGTAGGCGAAGCGTCATTAGCAGCGTCCGCCATTTCATCCAGCTGGTTTGCCTTTGGCTTGTTGGTTATTTCAAAGTATCTACCGAAATCCTAATTCATTTTATTTTTTGGCCTTTTTATATAATATGAGTTTTTAGATAATGATGTCAATAAAAGAATATACTGAACTTCTCATATGTATTTTTTAAATAATCCCGTGCTTCGAAAGAAGTTGCTTTTAAGTAGTTTCCATATGGATTGTTATGAAGACTCAACGGAACTCCTTCGATATCTAAATCCCAAATTCTTGATTCAGGGCCGTCTAGTTTATTGATAACTCGCGCGTTAAATTTTGTTTTTAGCGTTTTTATAATATAATCAAATGCGTCCCAGTCCTCTTTATCGCAAAAATCTATGATATAGCTGTCCTTTTCTTCTCTTTGCGTTATCAAAATTATTTTTTCGGCTTTACATTTAATAAAATGTTACCTGACTCTCGAGATTTTCGGGAAGACTCAATTATTTTTTTCCATAAATCGTAATTTCTTGCTAATCTTCAAATTCCCAATACCCAATTCTCCCAGTTCTTTCCTATGTCTTCCGATGTCATTCATTTTTTCAGAGTCTTGTTTATATACCAGTTACCTTTATACAATTTATAAACGTATCCCTTCCTGACAATGCTATCTCCCGTTTCTGTTTTAATTCTTAAAAAGTATGCAGGTGCGTTGATATAAAATGGGTTTACAAACACATTTTCAGAACTATCAACCGCTAAAAGAAAAAAATCGTACTTTCTTATTGTGTTTACTGCATTAGTAATTTCACTTTTCGTTAAATAATCTTGTATACTGTCTTTTTCCAAAAGAGATTTATTGATCTTGCTTATTGATTTTCTCGGTATATTGTATTCAATAAAATAAAGTGGTCTGTTTCCCTCATATTTTCCGATACCATAAACAATTTCATCGACAGTCCTACTTCTTTGGAAAACAGAAATACCTTTTAGACTATCAAAATGTTCATTCTGATATTTTGATATAAATTTATCAATTTCATCATTACTATGATTTTCGTTAGAACAGGAATAAAAAACCATAAATAAAAAAATGGACATTGCGCTGCGAAATATATTCATAGTTTGTAAATTATTATTTTAAACTTTGTTGCTTAATTTCTGCCTGGTGCCTCAATTCTAAAATAGTTCTATATTTAAATTGTAAGGCATGAAATGCTCCTTTTTTGATTGAATTTTGATCGTCTGGAGAATCCCATTGTGGTGAATAATTATTTGAACGAAAATTAAGCAAACTGTTAACATGTGCACCCGCCTGAAGTGTTCCAAAACTAAATCCTAAAGTAAATCCTGAAGCTCCCCATAAGTAGTTACCAAAATTCATATGGTTATGTGCGGTATTATCGCCTTCAGGTAAAAAGAGAATTCTAGAGGGAGTGATAAGTGGGTCTGAACTTGCGCCTTGTGCTCCATATTTATCCGGAATTGTTGAATACGAATAATCAAAAGGTTGCCCCCCCTTGCTATTTTGATAAAAATTCAATGCACTATTCTTATTATCATAATTGAAAGCCCCTTGTGAAGTAAGAATGTCTTTTATTTCATTATTACTTACAAAAACGAGTTTATTAATAATTCCGTCTCTAATATCCTTAGGATCGTTTACATCATCTGCAAAATTAAAGTACTGACCATTCCACAATTCTTGTTTATTTTTTCCCTTACCAATTGTCCTCATAGCCCCATACGAGCCAATTTGACCTGCAGCGTTCAAATCAGCCATACCAATATAATTTCCGTTAGATTTATTAAATCTATACGTTGTATCTCCTAAAATATCAATATTAAATACTGGATTATCAGAAAAAGTAGAATAAGAACTTAACGATGGATTGGACTTCGGATCCAAATTCCATCTCCGTCCACTTCTTGCATCATATTCCCAGAACTGCGCAGTAGTTGTATTTATATCGATTTCATCTGATTTTTCCTGTCCATTGAATCCATACCTGTATGCAGAAGAAGCGGTATAGTTCCGTCCCGGCATCGTCATGCCAAATGGATAGTAGTCATTCGCACTTGAGATGTTGGCCGCGTAAGTGTCTACAGTTCCATCAGCATTGGAATCTTTCTGTATCCGCCGGTCGTCGATGGTAACAAGCACGTTGCCTAAATGATTGGATAGTTCAAAGAGTTTTTCGCCGCGGGTAAACATACTCTTTCTCAACGAATCAAATTCAACGGCCCCTAATAATTGAGCTGTATCCGGGTTAAGGTGCTGTGTGGCCATACCCAGCCTGCTCGAACCATAGATATCCATTTCACTCTGCACGAGTGCTCCGCTGGTGGGTTGAGTGTAAACGCTCATGACATTGCCTGTGGCGTCCCTGACGTATGCTGTAGTCAGAGAGCTTGTAGCTTTCATTGTCCGATTGCCCGAAGCATCGTAAGTATAAGAAATCGTCTGTCCTGATTTTGTGAGACTCGCAATTTTGCCGTAGACATTCCAGGTGATATTTGTGATGCCTTCGCTATTATCAGAAATTAAATTTCCAATGGCGTCGTACTGATAATTTCCTGCCGACTGTCCCTGCTTGATATCATTGTATTTAGGGTAGTCCGTAGGTGAAGCATCAGACGCTGCATCAGCTACTTCATCGAGTTGGTTTGTTTTGGGTTTGTACGTATAGGTTAGGCTGTCCATTGATATTCTTGCTGCATCACCGTGACGGTTATATTTCAGAATATTTCCATTCGGATCATAACTCACTCTTTCCTGATAAGTGCTAAGGCTCACCGGTGTGAACGTTCCGTTCTGGTCATTTAAACCCTGGTAAGCATCCATGGCAACGATGCGGTTCAACTGATCATAATGATAGTTGTATACCAGCGGATTTCCAATTTCCGGGATGTTTACTGCCATGGCTGCAATGTTTCCATTGAATAGTGAAGCTGCATTTGTTGTCAGCGCATCCAGCACACCGGTGGATGGCGCCGCGTATCCGATCGCTCTATAATCCTTAGAGTAATAATGCAGGCTAAATCCATAAACGTCCTGGGAGACCGGGAATTGTTCTGTCGTATCATTTCCATTTGAAAGCGAACCTCCCATTACGGGATTGATTCCCTTCATCCAACCCTGCAATGTATAGGCATAATCCAATCCCTGCACCCGAAGTTGACCCAGATCAGTTCTTGCAAGAGGACCATGAGCGTAATAGCTATAGTGTGCTTCCCTTTCCGGAAACAACATCAGCATGATACTATCTTTTCCACTGTATACGTCTGTCAACCGGTTCTCCGCATCATAATTATAGCGCTGGTAATATGCATCCGCATGACCAACCTGGTAACTCACCTGATTTACTTTACCGCTGATCAGATCAAAATCGTAAGACATTTTTTTAAACCGGTTGCCTGAGCCATTCATTACATTGGACGTGCCGCTTGAATTTCCAAAATCCTGCAACAGCGTATCCACATTTCCATGCACGTCATAACTATAATAGGTGGCACTTGCCGGAAAAGTATTCGTTGCTGTGTCAATTTTTTGTACATAACTAACCCGGTTACGCAGGTTTTCCTGATTCAATTCACAATTATATAATACTCCATTGGGATATAATACCGTTACACCATAGGGAAGATCATATCCTGTTTGCACAATCTGACTCCGGTTTGAATTGTTGTGCGTAAACCAGCTTTGAAGGTTTGCGTCATTCTTAACCCTCGTATAAGTCATGGCCGTATCGGAGTTGATCTGGCCCACTTCCATAATTCTTCCAAGTGCATCATATTGCGTATAGCTGTAAAAATTACCCCAGCCGCCCTGTTTTGCATTCTGACTTAATGCCAATCTTCCAAGCCGGTCATACCAGAATTTACTCACGCCCCCATCAGGAGACTTCTGAAGGTTCACCAGATTTAAACTATTATAACAATACCGCGTTGCGAAGCAATGGTTAGGAACCAGTTTTGTTCCGGTTAATTTAAAGCTCTCCACACTGTCTATCCAGGTTTGTCTATAAATTGGATTTACGCCTTTTGGAGGAATCGTCTTTATCAAATTTCCAGCCTGATCATAGTAATAAAGTGTATAATGATATTCCTTTATAGTATCCGTCACATTAAATGTTTCCTTCGCCGCCAAACATTTCGCGAGGTATGATGTGTTGAAATTGGCGATGAGTTGTTGCTGGTTAAGATCATATATCAAAGCAGCTTTTACCGTCGACCGATCCCGCATTTGCAGACAAGGTGACACAGGCGTAATAAATCCCGCCGTATCGTTCAAGGCTCTGCGATCAAGACAAATACTTAATGCTGTAGCAGTTCCCGTGATTCCTCCGATATTGCAATGACTGTTTCTAAACTGATTCGCATAGTATAGCCAATCGTGTTGCAAACCGGTTTTGAAGTTAAGATACTCGGCAAACAGGTTATTATAGGCAATAACCGTATCGCTGATAACGGAATCCGTAAAGTCCGGATGGGTGTGAAACTCGTTGTAAAAAGCCGAGTCGTAACTTTTGAAATTAGCACAGCTGTAACAGCCATACGTACTACCGCTGAAACCACAAGTCAGAAATTGAGGAAAAGGCTGCGGGCTTGCAAGTGGAATCGAATACATCGTATCACAATGTATAATCGGATAATAGTATACGCTATCTTTTTCAATGCCGGTACCCCATCCGGTTTGATGGCAATTTGTCTCCCAGAAGTGTCCGCAATTTTGAAGACCCTGATAAAGTATCGCTGAAATGGTGTCCTGATAAGTTGCCAGTAGGTACCGGTTTATCGAAGAAAGTGAATCAATATTGTATCCAGCCCCGGTAATCTCAGTTTTTAGTTTAGTAAACTGTGAACAGTTACATGTGTCGATTGCTGAAATAGACTGTTTTGTAACAAGTACATTTTTATTGTAAGGTTTAGGATATTCTATATAATACGGATTGCAATAAAGGCCTTCTGAAATTCCAACGTTGGTAAGTACCGTTTTTACTACCTCTTCGAAACTGGTGTCAGACGCACCCGCATGAGCCGGTGACACGCTTGAAGAACCAAAAGGATTTGCGCCGTCCGTTCCATATTGACATACCAGCTGCATTCTGCTCGTAATCAAATTCAGGATTGAATCTTTTGAAGGAAGTGAATCCAGTGCCGGGCAGTTCATGAGGGCAATTTGCCATGCATTAATATAACCAGCGCAGTGGTTAGAGTATGCAGCGGCAGAATCACTCAGGTTGATTTTCGGAAAAACTGAATCGCCCGGAGCCGGATACCAGGCGCCCCAGCCCAAATCTGCCACACGTTGCTGTTCACCGTTGGGGAAATAAATTTTATATCCCTGACTCACGATAGCGCTATTGTGCGTTGAATCGGCGTGTGAATTGATATAGCGATTAACCATGTCGTTGCGTACTGAAGAATAAAATCCCAGGTATGCACTCCATGCCTGCGATTGAATAGCCGAACTCAATGTAACGAACGTACCACCTACTGTATTGACCGAAGTACCCGTTGTTGTAAGCTGCTTCGGCATATTATTGTAGCAAGTGTTACGAGTACCAGTGTCTAACATAAGTTTACATCCAAACCCATCACCATAGGCCAACTGCCACATGCTATAACCAGTTTGCCAGGTGGTATCGCTGTATTTTTTCATGGTGCTTTTATCTGTCGTTGTCGAAATCACTGTGAAGAATGGATCACTCGCAACAGGACTGAAAGCAGTAGTTACCGTTTGGTTCACACTATCCATAAAATTGTAACTGGGAGTGAGATTATTCTCAGCATATTTTAGTTTAGAGAATTCCGGATGATAGGGCAGCAAAGAAGATGCCCAGGGACTTCTGTAAGCTTCTTCAAAACTAGTGTCAGACATCGCATACAAAGCAGCACCAATAACGCTTGAATCCACCTGACCATATTCATTATAATAATTGTCAATTGTCAGTGATTCATTTCTCGGATATTTATAGAATGGTTGGGTATAAGTGGCATTTCCCGAAGGGGAATAGATATTAAACGCATTGTAGATAGATCCTGAGCCAGACATCCGGGCATATTGTCCGCTATCTGATATCATATCCGTAAGCATTTGTTTACGGATGGTTTCCAGCGTATGAGAAATATTTCCATTGAGTGACGCACAAAAGCTGGAGTCATTTAGAAATTGATTCCTGATATCTGTTTGTTGTGAGGATGAAAGTTGATTCACTGAACTGTCGCCCAGGCTGGTTGCATAATTTGACAGATAGGTTGAATAGCTACCCAACGTGGAAAGGCAACTGCTGCAGGTCAGGTTTGCAGGTGTTATATTACAACCCGACGCAGTGGAATCCAGCGCTGCAACTGAGTCTGCCAAGAATTGTTGAGTCTGGCAAATGCCTACGCCTGAAGTATCGTAACTATTAAGAAAGGCAGCAAGAGAATCCTGGTTAATCGTCAGTGTTTTTCGCACGCTGTAAGACCCCGGCAACAACGAAATTGAGTTCTGAAAGTTAATCGTATCGATACCCGTGTAATTGAAAATGGTAGCCGTTGTATCACCGGATTCATCGTGTACTGCTATTTGTAAATCAAATTTGCATTTATAGGTTACGCTGTCACCATTACACAAGGGAAGTCTGAGGGTTTGTTTGGAAAGATTGTACTGGAAATTATAAAGCGCGGCACTTGGAACCAGCAGACTGTTGACAGATTCAATACTATTCCCTTTCAGTGAATTGGAAGCGCTGTCCAGCAGGTTTCGAGACATGATCTTGCCCGCCTGATTCTTGTACTGTGTGGTGTCTGTAATATTTAAAGCCTGTAATGAAGCAGGTGACTCTCCCGCTAATGCAGTTGCAATTGTTCTTCCATGCATGTCCACATAACTGACGCTCATTTGTCCATTCGGATCCTGAACCATGTTTTTAAAATAGTGTGTATAATCACCCACTTCTGTTCCGAATAATGCGTCTATTTCTTCGCGGGCAGGTGTGCCATAATAGTAGCGCGTTACATGATTGGTACCCATTCTCATCGAGTCTCCTACTCCGCTTTGCATCATGATTCTGCCAGTGGCATCCGGTGTATAACGGGTAACCGCATAGGCATATCCGTTCGCTGCCGGAATATTTTTGTTATATGAGGTTTGGGTTAAAGCAGGATTTCCGCTGCTGTAGTATTGATTCGTGCCTTTCAAAGTATCCATGCGACAGGTACTATAATTACCCGAAGTCGTTGTGGTAAAATCAAAATAATCCAGCGGACTTGTATTGTCCACCTGCGTGTTGAATTTGTTCAGATTGGTTGTATAGGAGATAATGCTGCTTATTCCGGGTGTTGGCAATATTTGCACAGCAGGCCTGCCCTGAGCATCGTACATAGTTTCGGCGACAACAGTCGTTTGCAAACTATTATCTTTTGTTACTGTCTGACGTTCACGTAAAGTTCCATCATAGTATTGCATGACAGTTTTATGCTTTCCCTCCTCAGCGAAAGTAGTTCTGACCTGCCAATTGAGGCTTGTATTATGTCCTCCGAACGAATAGTAAGTTACATTCGACCAGGGCCCGTCGCTGCGACTGCCGGATGGCATCAGATTTACGCCACGTGCTCGCACAAATAATTTTCCTGTGCCATTGTAGAACAACGGAATATTATAACTTCCCGCTGTAGCATTGCCGGGGAGATCAACTCTTGTAGCTCCGTTTTTGAATAGTGAAACAGTATCGAAACTGGGACCGTTTTGATAAGTGCTGACCAGGTCATTTTCCAGCCAGGTCCATTCCAGCTGCGTATAATTGTTATCGGTATGAGCCGGGTACACCCAATTAACCGTTAATTCATCCGGCACACCACCACCTGAAGGATTTGTGTAAGAAAGTGCGGGCTGCATATTATCGGCAAGCGTATAATAACGTGTTCCTGCCAGTGAATTGATAAAAAGCAGAACCTGTTTTGTGTCGAAGCTTACGCCGCCAACAGTTGTCGGTGCCTGCACACTGTCAATGGTGATACGTGTAAATTCCGCACTCCTGAAATAGAAATAGTTGATGGAATTGTATTTATTGCTTCCGTCTTTGTTATAAGACACGGAGAGACTAGCCAGATCAACCGAGTAAATATCTGAAGAGGTATGACCGTATTCAATCTTGAATACCACCCTGGCAGTAAAATCTCCTGGTATATAAAGAGGTGTTTCTTCATTAATTTTTAATGCCACCGCGTTTTTTATCGTGTGCGCGGAGGAATAAGGAACGTCCTCGGTAAACTGGGTCGTCTTAACTGTACTGGGTATTAGAGATATCGTATCAGATACCACAGGATCATTCACACCGACACCCAAACTTTGGGAAAGAGTAGAAAACGGAATCACATTAACTCCCAGAGACGGAGCGGAAGTACCGCAAGCATTCGTTAGTGTATAGGTGATTGTCGCCGCGCCGGTTGCTTTTCCAGTCAGCAGTCCGTTCAGATCCGTTTTTAAAACGGATGAGTTACTGGAACTCCATACGCCACCAGTTGTTGCATCAGTTAGTTGCTCTGTTGAATTCAATGCACAAACGGTATTTCCAACAATAGCAGCCGCAACCGGAGAGTTCAGGGCTGATGTTGCAATTGTACTGCTGTGTCCGGATATACCATATGTGGTAGAAGAAGTGGCATAAAAAGTTCCGGAACTGGTGGTTGAATAAGTTGTACCCGTTCCCACCTGCACGTCGCTTGAATTATACCATTTATAATTTCCACTTCCTCCCGTCGCCGTAAGCGTTGCCGTGGCGCCGTTACACAGTGTGGTTTGACTCGCACTAATCGAAGGTGCCGAAGGTACGGTAAGTGTAATCGTATTGCTGTTAGTTGTATACGTGATGGACGAAACGGCAACATAATAAAGCGTGGTTGCTGTAATCACACCGGTCGTGTAAGTAGAAGAAGTTGCACCGCTGACTACTGAATAACTGCTGCCTCCGTTTGTAGAACAATACCAGACGTATGTATAAGTGCCATTACCTCCGCTTGGAGTACAAGTCAGCTGATTGATGGATCCGTTACCGCTGGGCGTGGTAGAAGTCACGCTTAAGACACCGGCAGGAAGTACATTAACAGTAATTAATATTGAACTGCTCGTAACACTTGCACCATTACTGGTAGCAGTCATTTCATAATAGGTAGTGGAACTTAATGCACCCGGACTGTAACCGCTGGTAGTTACACCCGTACTTGTCCATGTTGAATTGTCGGGAGAACTTTTCCAGAGATAGGTATAGATACTATTGCCACCACTTACGCTGGATGTTAAAGCAGCAGCAGTGGACCCAAGTGTGATGGTTTGTGGTGCAGCGATTATGCAGGAAATTTGGGGCCACACAGAGATCCAGACAGAGGTAGTATAGGCCGTAGAAGACGTATGAGTTTCAGTAACCATTCTACGGAAATATGTTGAAGTAAATAACGCACCGGGAGTGTAATTCTGGCTGGTGGCGCCCGAAATAGATGTCCATGTTGAATTATCCGGAGAGCTATACCACTGATAGGTATAAGTGGGCGAGGAAAATCCACCCGTGGCAGCGGTACCAGTTATAGTACCTGGAGCCGCTCCGTAATTAACAGTAGATGGTGATGGTGCAGTAAGAGTTCCTGCGGAGAGAGGAGCAGTGCCGGTAATAGTAATCGTAACGTTTCCAGGTGAACAGGTAAACTTTAAAGTACCGGTGGTCGAAGACCATGTTACGCTTATTCCGACAGATGCCAACGCGCCCGAACAAGTACCACTTTTAGTAGTATTGGATGTTCCTGTAATTACACCACCTGTAATTATCCATGAATAAGATCCATTGTAAGTCGTGGTAAAGGATCCATTAAATGTTGGAAGGTAGCTATAAGAGGTGCCAAGCGTAACGGTGGTCGTACCGTTAATTCCTACGGTCTGTGCCAGACTATAGGAATAAAATAGAAAGCTAAACAAAAAGCTTATGATAAGTTTGCGATAAAGTGGCTGAGCACCATTCGGGATCAATGACATCGTCATCTGATTAATATTTATAGTTTCTTTTTCGAGTCTATATTTTTTCTGGTCTCCGTTAAAGAAGATCAGGGCAAGGCGATACTCAATTGTGCCACATCCGAATATGCTTTCGAATTGCCATGTACCTCTGATGTCAGTCTTCGGAAATAGCGGTCAACTTTTATCAGTTCTGAAAATTTTAAGTCCTGATCGGTTGCTCCCTGCAAATCATTCCAAATAATACCATCATCTGATTGCTGCCATTGATACAGATAATATGGATCGCAGGAGCCACCAGTTGATTTCGTGCAATGAAAAAAATAGGAAGGCCGGTCATATTTAAATATTTGAAACCGCTCGCTGTCATTGATATCCCCACCATTTAAAGCAGTAGTCATTCTCACATTGAGCGTGTCAGTCCCAACGTTTGTTACAACGATAATCTGATTGAGGTTCCCTGCAGCCCAACTGACTAAAATGGAAGACTGAACGGGACCGGCAACATTACTACTGAATCCAGGTCCAAGTTTGCCGCCTTTGATTAATACTTTCATATTGGATTTTGAATTCCAGTTCCCGGTTATCAGGTATTGGTACTTCGTATCAGCCGTTACGCAAACGGGACCTTTAATTGATATCTGTGCTCCCGATTTCAGATTTACCGAGAGAAATACCAGGGTTATTATTAATTGGCAAGTCCTGGTTTTGATTAAAGTTCTGATCGTAATCATTTTTTTATCGATAAAAAATCATGAATATTACAATTCGTTCGAAAGTGAATATCCCTCGTATTTGCTGGTCACCACATATTCACCGTTGGGCTGTTTTACCAGAATATCATTTAGTTTTATTGGAGGCCCTTTTATTTCAAAATTGATTTTCGTAAAATAGAACGTCGTTCTCTCCTCTTTGATTACGAAATACATTCTACCGCTTTTACCGACAGCATCTACTATTTTATCTTTATAAATAGGGCTTGCCTGAAGTTGATTAAACCCTGCCGAGTCAATTGGTACCAGCGAATACCGAATTTGCTCCATCGATACAGGTTCATGAGTCGATGTGTGAAAATCGACCTGCATGGATTCCTTTGACATTCCCTTTTCAGGAATCAATTGCCGGCTTTCAATTTCAATCCGGTTTATACCGGCATCTACTACCGATAACCTCGCCTTATATTTTTGAGCGATTTGACTCCAGGATGAATCCGGCAATATGGCGAGAGACGATCTGATATTTGCTCCGGTTATTTTTTGGCGGTTTGAATAAAGGAGAATTTGTTTTGAGCCTTTATTGAGCATAACTAATACCGAGTCATTCCCTACTTCTACCAAATCTTCCGATTGAATATAGAATTGATGTGGATCGCTGTAGAGTCTTAAATCTGATTGCAAACTGTCTTTGCCTTCATTACCTGGAAACGAAGTCCGTTCGATGTGTACTGTCAGGTCAAATGGCTGGCGATTATAAAACGATTTTATTTTTACCAGTTCCCCAAAAGATTGCAGACTATCTTCATTTACAGATTGCGCACTTGACGATATGCCGCATAGCAGAGAAGAAAAGAAAACAAATGAAACAATATTATTTTTCATCACTATACTAAAGATTATTTGTTAATGGATAATTCTTTGAAGTTCGCTTCGTGTTTCTGTAACCGTTTTTATACCCTGTTTCGTTTCCACTTTTGTCCTGATTAACTTTCCTTCTTCGTCATATTCATAGAAACTCGCATAGTTGTTGGGATCCAGTTCTGCTACCAGACGTTGATTCACGGGATCATACACATATCCTTTCATATTTGCGTTCAGCGGTTGCATACGGATATCATCGAAATAAATCGTACCCGTTCCGCTGTTAACGAAAGTCATCGTCATGCTGGCGGCATTGGAAGGTGCCTGAACCGTCCCCTCATATCTTTGCCAACCATCTACTATGGGACCGGTGGGATAAAGTGTGACATCGTTGATGCTTCCATTATCAAATTTGAGTTGCACCTGGTTATGAGTGTAGGTAAAATCCTTGCAAGAAATTCCATTGGCCGGGTCTCCGCAGTTTTCGTGGACCCAGCCTGAGAATAACATGGGCTTTCCTGCCGGCATAGTGAATAAGGGATTCTCCATTGGTAAGGAAGCACTCACCGGTTCTGTGAAAATACAGCCGTTCACTTTGTTCAGATTTTTGTAGTCCGGAGAACTGGAATTGGTACAGGACCAACTATAGACATTATTACTTTCCGTAGACCCGTTATCTGAAGCGGAGTAAAGTTCACTACTACTAAAAGTTACCTGATATATTCCGGCACAAAGATGAACTGAATAAGTTTGGGCCGTATCATTAAAGCCATTTTGGTATTGTGATAAATTGAACACATTTACTAAATTTCCCAATGTGTCCCAGATATCGACAGTCATTCCATTACTATGATTATGTAGAGTAACGTTATTCTCATTGTAAGATGTACTCATCTCACCGAGAAATGAGTATGTACCAGGGTCTGTAATATTTATGTAAAAATTGGCGGCCATTGAATAGAAGTGCGTTCTCGTACCAGGATTGCCCCCTGTTCCGGCGGTATATTGATCCGTCGGTATGATACTGATTTGAAGTCCCGGATGGGTCGTTGAAAAGATGGTAGTACCTGTATTAAGATAACTAGAAGGAGTAGTGGGCGTAAAAGAATAATTGCCTCCCAAATCGTTTAATACGCGCACGGTATCCTTCAAATAGTTCAACGCTACAAAACTGGTTGTATCGGGCAGTGTGAGGACCGGGATGGTCAAAGCCGACGAAGGCCCATTTACCGCTAA
The DNA here is from genome assembly GCA_963757315.1 of uncultured Bacteroidota bacterium. Classification (GTDB taxonomy): domain Bacteria; phylum Bacteroidota; class Bacteroidia; order Chitinophagales; family Chitinophagaceae; genus Puia. The sequence goes on from CAVWRD010000011.1 coordinate 1,074,325, forward strand.
AACATATTTGCCCGTATGTGCTTTGAAGTTAGAATTGCCGGTATTTAAAATGTATGAGCTATTGATATGACTGAAATCCACGTATCGATTCAGGAAATTATAACTCGTATTGTTGATACTCTCTGCATAGCCATAGTCCTCAAAATTCTCCGCAAACATTTCACCATACATTGCGTTGTCTGTGATAGCTACCGGCAGTGTTTTTTGATAACCATACTGGGCCGATGTATAAATTCCAAGGGCGTTCTGCGTTTCCAGTTCCAATCCTTTTGCATTCGTCCGGGTCAGTTTACTGTTCCAGACCCATTGAGTACTCGCCACGTCGGGCACCAGATTATTACTTGTATTTAAGTCCCAATAAAGTTTAAAATTGCTTAGCTGGCCGTTGATTGAAATATTTGTATTAGCACTTGTGTCATACTCCTTTCGGTCGTTATAGAACACCATAGTCCGGTAAGATTTAAAGTTGCCCAACAGTCCCTTTCTATAGGGATTGATGCTCATTTCAAGAAATCCCAAACTGTCGGGCATCAAAGTCACAACACAGGTAGTTTGGTTTTTCACCGTTCGGAAACGTCCAAACACATCATTGTCCACACGCCATTTTTCCCTGAATTCTACTCCCGATGCGTTGACAACTTTGGTCGTCGTGTCAAAAGCGAGTTTCCCGGACGCCAAAGGATTTGCCAAACTGGTAACTGTCTCCGCTTTGGCATCCAGCATATTACGGTGTCCGCTACGAATAATTCTGAAATTTGCAGAAACCATTGTGTAAGGTTTGCCGCTGGAATCCTGAAAAACAAAACTGGGAGTAGTGATAAGAGAAGTTTTATTCTTATTGGTATCAACTGCCCAGACAATCGTTACAGGTCCGCTTGCGATTTGCTGATCGCAACCGCTGGTTGCAGCTGTTGAAGCCAGGATCAACAATTCATCACCACTTTCAAATACTGACTGATCAAAACCTGACGGGGCTGTGATTCTTCCCTGACCAAAAGTTACACCCGAGTAGACTGCGTCAATATTTTTATAAGCCAAACCCATTCCTCCATAAGCCCAATAAGCAGGGTAAGAAGTATTATAAACAGGCTGATTGAATTCGTTATTTGTTCTTGTAACAAGCACCTCGCCTGTTTCCCCATCGTAAGCAAGATTTTTGGTCGATACCTGGCTTCCTTTATCGATCACTACCACACTATCCAGTACACCATGAAAATTGATCACTTTCGTGGTGGTAACTGCCCTGAATGAATTTTGGGAAGTTCCGGTGACAGGCCATATTGTTGGGATGGGTACTACAAAAAATGCAAGGAACAAGAGATCAATCTGGGCCTGAATTTCAACGCTTGAACTTTTCACCGTGAATTCACGGGCATCTGTCATCAGATCTACATCAATTCCAATATTGCCTGAATATGTCGTGCCCTGACCAGTATTACTTATAAAATTAAATTTGTCATTTAATCCATTAACACCTGTGTTTTTGTAAAAATTCTCAGTATAACTAATCCGGGTAGACGTATCATTTTCCCCATAAGAAGACTGGGATTTCATTTTACCATGCATGTCATTGGTGGTTACTATAAACCCTTGCGACTGGGCTTTGAAATCGTTCGCATATTTAAACAGGAAAGCCTGACTTGATGATTGGTGGAATTCTTTTACACTGGCAGCATCAAAAGGAGTATATCCATAGTTGACCGGGAAATCTTTAGCAGTATAAAATTCTGTTACCTGTTTGCCAATTCCTGAACGGGTCTTTTTGGTACTATTTGAATCAATTGGAATTGCTGTAACCGTTACTTTGCTATAACCTACAGTAGCCGCGGGGAAAAAAGCATCTAAAACAGGCATTTCAACTGCTCCGAACGATGACGGTCCCGCCGGCAGATCATCCTCGACCTGAATAATCGTTTGCCATGGGTTTTCTTCACCGCCAATAGAAGGTTCATAAGAAGCCACGCCACTACTGATTCTGCGTAGACCACCTTGAAAATTTTCAGTAGTTGTGTAATCATATCGCTTGCCATAGCTCATTTTGTTCTGGAGTGTCATCGAATCCCAATTATCTTTTAAAACCACCGTTTTCACCCGGTAGCCGCCACCATATTTAAATCCATCGGGATCATTTAATCGCGCAAAACATTTGGTTAAATCGGTGTGCATCGCCAAGCCCTGTTTCCGGAATGCATTTACCGGATCTGAAAAAGCTGTTTCCAGTGAGCTTAACATTCCAACCAGCATATCGCCAATAGTAGACAGTCCCGAACTCTCAGATACATCATAACCTGGAAAAGCCTGTCCGGGTAATTGTTGACGCAGGTATTCCAGTGTCGTCAGTGACAAAGGACTTTTACCGGCAAGGTGGTTCATTTTTATCCAAATAATATTGCTGTGAGAAACGTCCACACCGTAATCACTGAAACTGGCATAGCAGGTTATATATTCAGGTCCCTTAGGCATAATCACCCATATTTTAAATGCCATTTGAGATACGCCTGACAAATATTTATTCAGTACGTCCGCTCTGTTAGAGCATGTGACCGGGACTTGTATAAATACATAGTCGTTTTCCGAGGAACTTTGAACATTGTATAAATTGTTGTTTGAACTACTGTAGGTATTTGTATTTCCAAAACCTACAATTTGCATCATATCGGATGCGCGCTTGTTTTGTACATAAGCGTAATCATCTGTTTCGTAGGAAACATCAATTTCTCCGCCCGCGGGCATGATGATTTTGTTGAGCATCCAGGCTGCTGCATTTTGGTCAAGTGTTGATTTGGAAGCAGTGTCCTGTATCGTGTAAGGATAGTCGGCGTTTCGTAATCCCGACGGATTCAAACTTTGAGGTTTGTAATTACCCCACTTATCAGAGGCGGCAAATGAATAAGTCTGATTGCTGCCATAGTTGAAAATATATTTATTTTTAAAAGCCCTTGTTTTTCCGTTATAAGTAAACCAAAGACTGTCCAGCGTTAATTTGCCTCCTCCTGAAACCAGATTATCAGCAGTGCCCGAACAAAGTGCATAGCTATAATGGAAGTGAACTGTTTTTATCGGTTGGGCTCCCGTTAGCCCGTTCTTTTTTAGATCCGACTTATTATATAGGGCAATGCTATCCAGTTTTCTGAGAAGGGTATCGCCTGCATCAACAGTTCCGCCAGAATCTACAACACCTTTCCCATCACTTCTTCCAGAAAGATAAAAAAGAGCAATCATCGTTTTAGATTCCACCGAATGCAAATACCAGGATTCTCTCTCGCCATAGGATATCATTCCTTTATCATCCTTTTTCTCTGACCGCAAACCGGCATTGAAGTTTGCTGAATTTGAGCCGAGGGGGGTACGCCATTTATGAACCGTCCGCGTACCAAAAGCAATTTTTGTGTAGTTAAACTTAACGGCTTCACCCAGGTCATCCTCTGAAATGCCGTTTCCTGTTACATCAACGTAATCTGATGACAGTATACCGGAAAGTAAAAACGAATGTGCGTAAGCGGGAGTTGTTCTAACCTGCAAATACCCATCTACACCGGAAGCATTTAAAGTAGAAGAACCTGTTGATGGATCATTAGGATTTATTGTTACCTGATCTGGTATTTGAGTGTAAGATGGGTTAACTGAAAAAGTAAAATCCTTCTGTGTAGTATTATAAACCGGTAGTCCGTATACATAGCGTTTACCATTTCCTTCCGTAACATTAATCTGAGAAATATGATGCGCCAACCGGTATGATCCAACACGGGAAATGGATGTGTACAAAAGAGTATCGGCTGTGTTGTCTAAAAAATTGCCATTGGTGTTAACTATATTATAGCTTTTAATTATTTTGTCTAGCCCGGCGATTGATGCTTCCCCGGCAGTCAGAAAATTCACAACTTGTGTTCTTTTATTTCTTTGAGAAATAATAGGCGTTTGAGCGAGATTGATATTTGTAGAACTGGCCTCCAGTGTTTTTGCACCAAATCGCTGCAATTGCGGTTCAATGGTGGGAGAGTTATTTGATCCACCAAGAGCAAACCTGACTAAGTCTGTTCCTCCGAGCTGATTTAACCGGTTTGGATCAACAACACAATTTTCACCAGGATTTTTGAAATATACATTTTCAAAAGTCCCATTGGAGGAAGTAAAGGAAATTGAATTACGAAGTTTATTGCCACTATTCCATTCACCGATAGTGGAAGGCGTCTTTATTAGGTTAACGTTCGCTCCATAATGTGCCACAGGGCCCATATCTACGCCCACGCCTGTATTACCATCCTTTGAAGTAGTGACGTTGTCGCGCACATAGCCGAGGTCATTTCTAAATGGCCGAATACTGCCACCCGTACCTTCGCCCTGAATAGAAAATACATCATAGCTATATTGGGGAACTGAAATTACCGGGGTATTGGGTGTCACTTCGCGATCGTTAAACCGTGTAAAATCCATTACATAATCAGGATGATTATTAGCATTTTGGTAGTAGAGATAACCGACCAGATGTTTTATCTGTGTTGTATCTGAAGCGACTATTTCGGATTTCTGACCGTATACCTCCATTTGCAGGTCCGTCTCAAGTCCCCACATTCCAGCTCCTACCTGAATCTGAGCCGACCATGCAGTATTTGTAATCGGCAGTCGGATGGATGGAATATAACTGGGTTTGGAAAAGCTAATAGAAGTACTATAAAGATTAGAAGATTCATCTATGCCAGGACCTTTACCTGTTCTCTTGGCAGCATTTTCGTTATTGAAACTTTGCTGGCTATAGATCTGAAGGGCGTGGATTCCGCTACGTGAATTATAGCCGGTTGACAACCCAGTGCCAAAATTAAAGTCGTGGGAATCATTGTACGATCTGGCATTCAGTGAAACTGAACCAGTGAAAGAAGTTCCGGATCTTGAGTTAATATCTATTCCAACACTTGCTCCAACAGTGGCGCCGCTCTTTTCTGAACCTGCAAATTGAGCAACTTTATAACCTACCTGGCCTCTTAGTGCCAGGTCAAGAGATGGACCCAGGTAATTATTGAACGCCACACCGAGGTTTACATTTATTGGAGCTTTAATCCCGAAAAGTTCAACATCGCCCCCAACACCCAGACCCCAACTCTTGTTTGCTTTAATTGTCTGGGTCTCTGTTAATAAATCATCGCCATTAAAATCGTCTGGTACGCCCCGGACATTCCGGTTTATATTTCCGGGATTGATATTCCAGCCAAGTCCAACCCAACTTGCTTCCTGTTCCATCGTGATCCCGCCACTGTAATAGATATTCAAAGGATAACCGCCGACATCCATGAGTGGAATATTATAATTGAAATCACCCGTGAACAGGTTCACCATATTTTCATCACCGACGGATTTGAAAGAAGACATTTCCGGCTGACTCGGGCCTCCAAGAAAGTTATTTTTTGTACCAAGTTTAGCGGATACTTTTTTTGCACTAGGGATGTTCATAACCGGTGAAGTTGGCATAAATGAAACGCCGGCAGCGTTCGGTAATTTCCAATGATGCAATTCTGGTTTTGGGATTCCTGAATATGCAGAACGCCATGGTACACTGGCTTCTCCTTTTGCGCGATAGGGAAGTATAAGTGACGAACAAAAAACGAAATAAAAAAACCAGGCAATTCCTTTGGCGTAGCGATTCGATAACTGAAGTATCATAACGAAACAATAACTGTTAAAAACTTTATTTAGTCATTCTGAAAGAAGCCCGATAACGTCCGTTCTGCAAATCCGCTATCTCAACAAAATATGTTTTGTCAGAACTGAACGAATGATTAAGTACCAGTACCATAAAATTGTTTCCATAAAGCACTTTCTCATTCAGGGTTTTTACCTCGGCACCCTGTTCATCGAGGAAGCGGATCGCAGCGTCGTGTGTCCGGTCGTAGGAATAAAATTTAATCGCAAGTGTGTCGCCCGAAATCAATGCTGTTCCCAGATAACTATTATCATTTTTCAATTCGAGATAAGTCTTGTTAGCAGGTATAAGCACTTCGGGTTTCCGCGAAGCAATTCGAAAAGTCCAGACATCACTTTGTCCGGCAAAGGATTCACCGTTCTTCGCAATGATGCGCCAGGCATATACGCGCCCGGTATCAAGACTCTTGTAAGACGCCGGATAATTCTGTACCATGGAACGCAAATGATCCATTGAATAAACCGGCATATTTTCCTGAATGGCCTCATAAGGTGACTGGCCCTGTTGAACTTCTGTAACGAGAATATTATAATTCAGATCACTGAACAGGATCATGGGTGTAGGCGGAAGCCAGACAAACTGGGGATAAGCAGTCTCGACAGTAGCTGAGTCGGCGGGAATATTGAGCAGCGGAGGATTCAAAGGGGCCACCTCAAAATTCAGACATTCTTCAGCGGCCACATCTTTGTTCCCCTCCCGTGAAAAGTACACCGTGTAACAGGCGCGATAGGTACCTATAGGTATAAAAGCATTCGGTGAGCTTAGTCCAATGGCAGTGGATGACTGATAAGTATATTGTGCAGGCTCCATGTCAGCCGATCTAAATTGCCGGACTCCGCTATTTATCATAACCGGTCGGGACATGGCAGTCATAACCGGCTGGTTAGTCATCGCATCCGTCAGGCTCAGGCCAACTGTAACACTAATGGGAGAGGTTCCGGAATAAATCATTATTACATTCCAGAGCTGGCTTTTTTGTACTACAGCTGAGGGCGGTTCCGGTAAAGAAATCGTCAGCTGTGCTCCTGCTGTAAAAATGGTTGCCAGAAAAAATGCGCAACTAAAAAAACATGTACGCATAAACGTTATTTAAAAAGTTTTGTAATAAGTAAGTCGTCCCATATTGTTTTCAACCAGTTTTTTGTCCGGACCCGGAATAAATCCTTTGTCCATCATCAATTGTATACTTCCGAGTCTTCTAAAATTCAGCGTCACATTGCCGGAATATCCCCATTGCAGTTCCTGTTCAAGTGATTCCCTGATCATCTTCCATCCTCCCCCAACAGAAATCAGGTTGTTTATTGCTACCTGATCATTATTGGCAATCGTGTAAATATTGTATCCGATGTTCGCGCTCAGTGATCCATCAAACTGAAACGTGAACCTCTTTAAAAAGAAAAACTGACTCACCAGGAAATTCTCGGCGTTGAAATAAACAAAGCCTGAGTCACTCGGGGCGTTGTAAAATTTACTGTATATGGCCGTGGTCGACATCTGCAGGGAATGATACCGGTAACTGTATCCCGCGTTTGCCACAAGTGTGTAGTATCTGTTTTCTGAAAATTCGTTGTCGCTGATTTTAGTGAGTTGGTAGCTGGGGAAATAACCCAGGGACAGATAAGGCCATTTGCGTATTCTCAAATTAGCCTGAAAGCTCGCAAGAACTGCCGAACTGGAAAAAGTAGTTGCGACAAAAGGATTATAATATTCATTCTGCTGAACCGATGAAATGACGGTGAGTTGCCTTTTAAAAAAAGGTTGCTCCAGTCTCATTTGCCATCTTTTTTGAGAGGCGCCTGTTGAAAAAGTGCTGAACGACTCAAAGCTGGCACCCATATAATTGTAACTGGCACTGAAGCGTGTGAACGTTTGGGGGAAGTAGGAATTCAACTTCACCGAGTAGGCTTCATTGCTGTGGTCGTTAAAACTGAACAGCGAATGCCTCCAGTTTTTACTCTGGGCACTATCCGGTGAGTAGTATGGACCCGTTGATTTTGCGACTTCGGCTGTTAAAGAAATATTTCTGCTGAGTTTAAATAATCCTTCCAAAGTATAACCTGAAAGCAGGTAGGATGGTATGGTGCTGACGGCGGGAGATACAATCGATGAATTAAAATACTGGCGTTTACCTGTGTAGTAGGTAAAAATGATGTGGTTACCATCCTTCATTCCTTTACCGAACCGAACGAGTGCCACCGATTGATTGCTGCCTGTACTATTGGGAACAACAAAGTCCTGGAACTGATAAGTTATTTTTCCGGCCGCGAAAGCATAGTAGTAGTTTGGATTGTATTCTGCCTGTACACCCGTAATACTTACGTTTTTAACTGATAATTCAGAATAGTTGACGACACTTCTGCCGACACTGAAGGAACGAATGGCATAGAGCGTCTGATAACCTTTAGGAAGAACCGAATCAGGAATACCCATTTGATGAAGGCCATCCTTCAGTCCATTTAAATCTCTGGCGCCTTCAATATTTTTGGTCCATTGCTCCTGGTTGGCCTGTTGCAGGGATTTTACCTGATTATAAGTGGTCATTAACTTCTGTAAGTCCTGACTGAGACTATCCAGCTTCTTTTCTTTTTCGGTGATTTCGTTTTCATAAGAATATAGTTTGCCAGGTATGGTATCTGTTGCAGAAGTCATTGATTTCTTTTTCAAAATCAAATTCGATGACAGGGAGGAATCTTCTTTCTTGTAATATGATTTACTGCTATCGCCTGTATTCAGGCTGAAACCAGGTACAGATGGGAATGTTGATCCATTCCCAGCTGATCTATTCCCATTTTCAAACACAGACTTCTCTCTTTCTTCCACTATTTTCTGGGCAGGATCAGTTTTTGGCATGGTTGCGCGCAACGAAAGAATGGCTAGTCGCTTTGCATCAATAAGTTGTTTTAAAGAATCAAGTGTTTTAAATCTAGACATGAGGTATGATGATCCCGCCTGGAGAATGTTTTGTTTCATAAGCCGGACAAAATCATTTCTCGTGTAGCTAAAATTCAGATCAAAGTATTTTCGAAACAGCGGAGAATTACCAAAGTGTGCCGTCAGATAAAGTTTAAAAGGGTATTGCCCCTTGTACACAAAATCCAGTCGGGTTTGAATGGTATGCTGATAAACATTATTCTCTGCGTAAGGAGTATCTAATCTTGACCGATAGTTTACGTCATATAAAATATTTCCTTTTACACTCAGCAAGGGAGGTTGTTTCGTAATCGGTAAATTTCCGTTCTCAATTCCCCATGGAAAATACAGACCACCGTCTTGCGAAGCTTGACAAAAAAACTCCTCCTGGTATAACAAGGAGTCTGTGCGTGAAATATGAATCGGCCGAGCCGGAACTGTATCACAAAGCTGTTCTCTGAAAAATGCATCATGATAGCTGAGACTATTGTAGATACTTTCTGCATGTAGTTTCCCATAACTCACGACAAGTAATACCAGCAGGCAGACAAAATATGGCGACAGCACTCTCAACATGAGCAGGCGTTTGGTTGTTCTTAAGATGCAAAACGTTATATGCTCCATTCCAAGGACGTTAGTAGCCTTTTGGAAAGAGATAATTAATATTCCAAAAAATCGACTCCCGAAATTTGGGCATGAATTAGCCGTTGCTCTTTGTTTCATTTCACAAAGGGGCATAAGATTTTCATGCCGTATCTGCAGCCAAAAAAAATACTAATAAAAAAATCAGACTGATAAAAGCGAAGTGTGCTACTCGCTGGTTTATTCGGTCAGAGCCAATCGTCTTTGAAAGGATGGATTTGAAAATGATTCGATGATTTAGAAGTCATCATCGATTTGCATGATCAATATTATGGACAATCACTATTCAAACCAAAATATTATTGAACTTTATTTTTCAACTAAGTGTTTACCCTTAGTTATTTTTCGTGTGAACATAACCGTTAGATATATTTTTTAAAAATTTACAGCATTGCATAACTGATCTCACCTAGGTAAAAACACTTAGAACCCGTTATCAAAAAACATTACTGTGTTTCGTATCTGAATTGAAGATGATTAGAAATGGCCTTTAATACAGCGCTTTGACGGAAATATTGATGTATATCAATCGATGTATCGTATCAATTAATATTTGGAGATCATTTTAGAAATGATACAGTGGACGTATTAATCAACCGATTTTTTGATTGGATAAATTGCTCATGAATTCTTGATCGTTTCCAGTATTTAATTAACCTAAGCTGGCAAAGAGAGATTTAATGCTTATATGGTAATTTTAAATTGGATTGAACCTGAACTGATGTCAATGGAATAAAATTGAAAGAAGTCTAATTAATTACAGATACCAGCAGGTACCATTTTTTACTATCTATTCCATTACAATTCCCTCATTTTAAAATTGCCTTCAGCGATAAGGTTGAGTGTGGGAGGGTATTTAAACGGACAAGAGCGCGTTTATTATTACTCTAAAATATTCTTTTTCGGTGTGACCAAATTCTAAGGTGTCCCCCTCATTATCCGGTGGGCTCAGTTTAAGGAGCTACCTTATAATCCTCCATCTAACTATCCTCCGTCGAATTGTCTTCCTCTTTATTCTAAGTTACCTCAATAAACTTCTTCTTCGTATTTACTTCCTCCCCCCTACAGTCTACTAATCAAACCAATCAGCAATGCCGGAAGGTACAGCGATTTGTTTTTAATAATATAGTCCTGTATAAATTCCACCGCATCTGTCAGCTGGTTTCTGACTGTATTCTCTGAGATACCCAGTGTCTCCGCAATTTCTTTTCTTGAATAACCTTCAAGGCGGCTCATCTGGAAGACCTGGCGCCGGCGGCTGGGCAGTTGTTTTACCGCGTCGGCAATTAAGGTTTTGACTTCTCTTGTATCGAACTGTTCATGTATATCTGAGAGGTTGGGGTCGACGGCGGCGGCGGTTGAGTCGGCGGCAATTTTCTGGAGACGTTTTGTATAGCGGGCTTCTTTTCTGAAATGGAGGTAGGCTTCGTTTGCCGCGACTGTGTAGAGCCAGCCGCCGGGTTTTCTATGGCGGCGAGGGTGTCACGTTTGAGCCAGACTTTTAAGAAGACTTCCTGGATAATTTCTTTCGCGTCGGCTTCGACTTTGACAAGGTCGAGGAGGAAGGGGAAAGGATGGATGTGTATTTGTCGAAGATTCGTTCGAATGCTTGTTCGTTGGAGTCGGCGATTTGTGCGAAGAGGAGGCGGTCGGCTGCGACTGAAGAGGCGCGGTCGGATGAGGACGAGGTGGCGGATTTTGTGCGCGGTTGGGCAGGATCGGAAGAAGGATCGGCTGTGGATTTTTTGGATTCGCGCGGATCCTTTTCGGGCTGAAACTCGATATCGTTGTTATGCGGGGTCAAGGCCGGATATTATTTGAGCTAAGTGTTTTTTGTGTAGGCTAAAGTTATAAGAAAAAATTACAGATGGAAAAATAAATGGCGGCGTGGGGAAAAGATTGGGGGTTTGTACGTTTACTTTTTTGCGGTTAAAGCCTGAAGAAAGTCAAAATTTATCCGGACGAGGCAAAATGAGTTTTTTATTCCGGGTCGGAGTTTTTTGGGAGATGGGGGGAGGGAATTAAGTTTAAAGTTGATGAAAAGTTCACGTTTTGTGAACTTTTGATTCGACGCCGTATTGAATTGGCCATGGTTATAGATATCTAGGATAGTATTGAGAAACTTTTTAACATCTACTTCGAATGCATGAATGCAAGACTATCATAACCTGATCCAGGATTATAATTATAGACAGCAATATAATACTTGAATAACGCGTTGGACTCCTTCTCTGATACCTTATTAATTTTATCAAAGTAGATTTTTGCAATTTTTCTATTCGAAAAATAATTTATCAGGATACCAATAGATTCCGGCGTCTTATACTTTTTTACAAAGTATGCATTAAGGATAGAAATTCTGGAAGTATCCTCAATATAAACATCCAAATTGAGGGGATTCGATTGTTGATTTACAATCTCGAAGTGAATGGATGCAACAGTAGAATCAGAAACTGCTTGATCACTAGTCGATTCGGTCCTACCAGGCCCACATGCAGAGATGAGAAGGGCCAGCAAATTCATGTAAATAATTACTGAGGGGTTTTGCATGTTATACTATTATAATTGTAAAGAGTCATTGAATTTTTCCCGATGGCTGAGACCTTTTTCTAAGGCATCGACCTCCTTCCGGAAGGCCGGCCACGAAGTTGGTGAACCCGTTTTGAAGTTACTCAAATAGTATGCGTTTTAAATTTTATTAAATTCGCGGAAATGTTTTCATTACAACAAATTAACGGTCTCCATCTTCCCGAGAAGACTTTCTGCTTAACGTTTGACGACGGGCCCGGTGAAACGCTGAACGACGGACCCGGTCCGAAAACACTTCTGCTCGCAAATTATTTAAGGGAAGAAAACATTCCTGCTACTTTTTTCTGCGTTGGGAGATTCATCAAACAATATCCCGACGTCTTATCTGAAATATACCAGCTGGGTCATTTTATAGGTAATCATACCTACCATCACCCCGATATGAAAGCCTTATTTGAAAGTGGTCAAAAGGCGGCGTTCCTTGAGGAAATAAAATCGACGGATGAACTGATCAGAAGCATCATCCCGGCGAACCCAGTTTATTTCCGTGCTCCTTATGGTCAGTGGACGCCCGCAATGTCAGATTTTCTAAATAAGGAGTTTAGCGAGTCCCATACTTATGTCGGGCCTTTTTTTTGGGAGGTGAACGCCAACGATTATGCATTTTGGGACAGGCACTTGACGGCAGAGGATTGCGCGGCTGCTTATTTAGCAGAAATTGAAAAAGTCGACCGCGGGCTATTTCTCATGCATGACTCGACGTCGGATATTGAGAACATGAGGCTGAATAACAGGACCTATGACACTGTCAGGTTGCTGGTCCCTATTTTAAAAGGCAGGGGATTTAAATTTGTTGGAATTGATAAATTGTAATTAGCCTTTAATTTGAGAAAAACTCACTTTGCGTTATCACGATTTTGCAATCAGCGTCAATCCAGCCTTACCATTTAACTTTATAAGTGTCGTAAGTTAATTTTAAATTCCCCTTCTCCCATTGTCGCAATGTCATCTCTGCACTAAAGCCATTGAGACCCGGTTTAACAACTAATTCATGTAATACTTGCTTTGCCTCAACTTCATTTGTTTGTAATGTATGAGTTGCTGCCCATAAACGTACATTTTCATTTTCTGATTTTAATAGTTTAGATAATTCATTGGTTTTTCCCATTTCTTTTAACTGTAAGTAGCAGTTAATTATTTTTTTAGCATACTTGTTTGCAAGATTAGGATTTGATGCCTGAGCGGCAGCATCATTTTTTATGCAAAAACTTTCAAACTCGGCAACGATTTTATTTGTATCTACTTCTTTCATTATATATGTTTTAAGAGAGTCCGGAATTAATAAAAAAAGGGTTGTTCGAAAAGGAATAGTCCCAGAATTAAAACACACAGCATCAGTATTTTAAATGTGCCCAGCCAGTTGTAGTCTTTATTTTTTTGCAGTGGGACAAAGTTTATGGGAATTGACATTTTTGATAGGTCATCCACCAGGTTTTTGTATTTACCGAAGAGAAGTTTGATCAGCATGTGGATGATGAGGAGGTCGAGTAAAATGAATACGATGGTTTTGAGGGTCATTGGAGTTTGTAGGGTTTACTAAAAAGCTCTTCTGGCGTGTTGAATCGTTTTGCAAGTTTACGGGTCATGTTTTTCGAGATGCCCTTTTTGAAATGCAAGATATCCGAGAGAAGGCTTTTTTTAATGTCAAGTTCTGTAGCAAGGTCGATTGGTCTGAGATTATTTTTCTGCATGAGGTGTTGAAGGAGGTCGGGCGGATCGGTTTCGGGGAGTCTTTTGATTTGGTCTCTCTCCCATTTTTCGATCAGCAGGTTTAGGAGTTCGATGGTGTCGCGGTCGTCCTTTGTTTTCTTTTTGATGCTGGTGAGATAGTTGGCGACGCTGCGATAGGTCTCGTATTGTTGGCGGGATTTTATTATTGTGTATGGGAGGGGACGCATGGATGGGGTTTTGTATTGAGTGGCAGAGGTTTAGGATGGAGCGGAGTTTATCCACGGCCGGGTAAGGACCACTTGAAGTTAGCTAAAAGTTCACGTTTTGTGAACTATTTTGTGTACTTGGTTTTTGAGTAACCTCAGGAAACGATTGATGTTATTCATTAAAAGAATAACAAAAAGTAGGATTTCATATGGCAATACCCATATTCAAAATCAAAAAAGTAGTAATAACAATCATTGTCAATTTGTCAACATCGTTCAAAAACTACTTTATCTCAAATTGACGAAACATTTCTGTTATAATTGGGATATTTGGCTTGATACCTTTAGAAGAGAAATGTTGTCGGGCAAACATGGAAAATGATACAACTGATTTATTTACATATTCTTCTGTATTCAACTCAGAATAATTCATACGAGTATAGGTGTGATATTTTCGAATCAGATTGTCCAGCGAATCGGCTGCTGTAGCCAGATTATCCCTAAATAGAATCAGAGTATCAATTTCTACTACCGTGACAGGTAATACTTGATCAAAATTAAACCAGGCATAGTTACTGTTGCAGCGTAGAGATTCTATTTCCAAGTTAAACCATTGGTTTACCTCAAAATTTAAACCAGATGCGCTATACAGGGCGTCATGCACAAGAATAATGGGGTAAATTTCAATCGTTTTATAGTCATAGTTTTCGTCCAGAATAAACCCATTGTCGAGTGACCTTTGTACATTAATTACTAATTGCCTGACGGCACCATTTTTTATGTGTCCGTCATCGAAAACCTCTTTAAAAAGCCTTTTTTTTAATTCCGGCTCAATACGACGAAAGTCATACGACGCCTTTATATTGCCAGCCACGTAAAAGTCTTTGGATTCGAATAATAACTGTTTGTTATCATTTGTGCGGACATAGTAGTCCGGCTCTGTTTTAATTTTCTTTGTCTTGAATTCGTCGCCGGATATCTTGATATCCTTAGAATCGGGGAAGATTTTGGATACCACATCATAGACGAGTGTGCTTTCCGAAAAATCAGTCTTGTAGGACCCGGCGAATGACTTTTTGAAGAGTCCTTTGTCTGTTTCAGACAAATCAAGCAATTTAAAATATAAGCTGTTGTATGCCTTCTTTACCATGAATAGGTCATAGATAATCATATATTCTCCTCTCTTTAATTTCCGAAATGGCGTATTTCGGATCTCCAAAAAATCGTCCTGCACGAACAATGCAGAATCTTGAATAACTAGCTTCTCTATGAAATCGCAGTTTTTTTCAAAATCCTCTCCTGGTGCAGGAGCAAGAATAACATAGCCGCCCTTATTGGCTGAGATAATTTCAACTACTGCGGCATACATGGAACGTACAAAATCCTCAGTATTAATACACTCGAAATAAGATAACATTGCCTTGTATAATAGCTTATACTCTTCATTACGTGCCATAAAACGAAGGAGTTCCATTGCTTTATAAAGCTGGGAATATACGAGCTGAGCATAATCAGCATTCACCAAGTCATGTTGTGGAAAACTCATGGCAAAGAAAAGTTTTTGCGGAGAAAACACTTCTCCACTTTCCTTTATACAGTCAATAGCATACTGGTAATCTTCTTTAACGTCATCGTTAAAAAGGAGAAACAGGGTGAATAGTGGTTCTTCAATTTCCATCATCCATTCAGGCGATTGTTCTACATCATCAGGAATTTGGGCTTTGATGGTCCATTGGTACAATCTCAACAATGACTCCACATTCAACAAACTGTAAATGATATCTGCTTCTTTGATTGAAATATATGCTTTTAGGTAAACATCGTAGGCGGGGTTATCATCCTTAAAAAATTCCCGAATGAAATCTCGGTTTGAAGGGAGTGGTTGACGAAAGTGCCCTAAAAAATGACAGATAAAAGTTAGCAATGTGTCCTTACCAATCTGGCAAGCGTAGTATTCTTTGCAATAAGGTTTAATTTCTGGAAAAAAGTCCTGGTAACCTGCGAGCTGCCTTGAAGTTACTCCGTGTGGCATAAGGTGATGTTAAGTTAGCCCATAAAAAAGCGGTTATCACTACAATATAAAGAGATAACAACGTTCTGTCATCGTATACACTAAATTATTCGAAAAAATCATTTATATGCAAAACGCTTAAAACCAAATATCTATAACTCATAGGGAAAAATCACATTAATAATTAATTTAGTCCCTTCAAAAACTCATATTTACTCTTTCGGGTAAAGTATCTTCGCTGTATAGTCTGCTTTCACATCAATTAATGTAATTCTTCCCGGTTTGTCAAATGCAGCGAGTGCCCTGTGCATATTTTGAAAAAGTGGCGGAGGTTCTACGCCAAATATTCTGATTTGTTTGCTCATTCTGTCTAACTGATCTTCGGAAACCGCCTCCTTGAATTCTTCAAATGTGCTATGAACAGCGAAAACAATTTCAGTCAATAGACTATACAAGCATATTTTTATCACATTGTTATTTACTTTCTGCAAATGCATTGCCGGACTACAATTTAATAATTGATACCCTTCAAATTTCTGCTTCAATATTTCACGTGATGGTCCATATGTATGAACTAAACCATTTCTCACACTATACAGTTCTTCGTCTTTTTCAGAATAAAATATATTTAAAGGAAGTAGTCTCTTCTTGATCCATTTATTAAATCCCATTTTTTCATCTCCGAATTCGATCCAAGTCATGTGATCTATCAAACAAAACGATAGTATAAATGCTCCTATTAAACTTCCACCATCAATAGCCCGGTAAATGTCTGCCACGGCGGTGTTGAAAAAATTGCGTTTAAAAGAATGTATGTTGGGGCCAGTTTTTGCCATCAGAGTTTAATCAGATTAAAATTAGTTGACAAGGAAACGATAAGGTTATAGATACCTTAATAAAAAATATAGATTTATAAAATGGGATTATAAGTGAATATTCTCTACTCTGAACCATCGTTTTAAAGTTGCCAGAGCCTGATCAGACAGTTTTTGCGTAAACAATAATGCAAGTTTTTTTTTAGGTCTTGAGCATGCGACATAAAATAAATTCCTGCTTCTTTCAAAAGTTTCTTCCTTACCCTTGGGAATTGCAGTTGAAGCCCATTCCAACATTTGATTCCAATTGTATTGGTTCCACCCCCTACCAAACACTACAAGGACTTCCTCAAATTCTTCACCTTTTACCCCATGTTTTGTAGAGTATACTGTCTTATCATCTATATATTTACCAAGTCTGATGAATTCGGCATAAGGGACGGATCTTAATGAAGAATAGCGCTCAATTATTCCTTTTTCTTCGTCTGTCCGTTCTTTTTCCAGTTTATTTAAAAGCAATTCGTATAATTTATTATCTTCTTCGATTTTAGATGGGAGTCTTGGTTTCTTGGTAATTTTCAATAAGTCCAGGACATCACCTATTGTACCTATTTCCCGAATCCTAATTAGTTCATCCATATTGTGATGCCAAATTTCCTTATCTGAATGTCTCACAATCCTTGGTGCCTTCATACTAAAAGCTTGAAACATGGCACCGAATTTTTTATCAATATAAGCTTCGGCTCCGGGCTCAACAATATCAGAGAGGAATGCAATCGTCGGATTATTCTTTTTTATCAAATCGTCCCTATCAGGAACAGCAGCTAATAATTTCTGATAACCTTGTTCAGATGCAAGCACTGTATGAGTCAACATTAAGATTTTAGATGAACTAGGCTGAAATAACCAACCCAGTTTTTTAAGTTCATCTATAACCTTTTGAAGATTTTCATGAGCATCCGTTTCAGGAAGATCCTCTTTCCATTGGTTTTCGTTTCTTCTTACGCCCACCCACGCATTGGAATCGAATATTAAAATTTCACCTGTAGAATCCGGATCGCGTACCTGTTGTGGTAAATCCGGCCTCATTTTATTTAAAGCCTCCACAATCAATCTGTCGGACCGAAAGTTTGCATTTTTCCCAATTACCGCCATTTTTTCCGAAGATGCGGAGATTAGACCTACAGAAGCAGTACCATATATTTTTTGCCAGTGATCTCCAAAAAATCCCATCAGTGGACCGTTTTCGGCTTCAACTAAATATTCAATCATAGATTCGGCAAGTAACTTATTAGTATCCTGATACTCATCAATTAAAATAATAGGAAATTTTGATTTTAAAAGAAGTCTGAATTTTTGATCACTTAAAAGTTCGGTCATAATCTTAATAACATCATCATGATGCAGGAAAATTTCTGTTGCAGTCATTTTAGGATAGCCAAGATTATAAATCACTTCCCGGTTCCCTAATTCACCAGCTTCGGCACATCGTTCGCCCCACCGATCTGTTAGACCGGAAACCATTGATCGAATTATCTTTTGAAAATCCCGAATTAAGTACCAGCAAAAAGCATGTATTGTTTCAGCGTATATAACAGGATGATTGTCTGTACGTGATTTTATTTCATCCTTTGCAACATTGGTATAAGTTATGCACGCGATTTTCTTATTATTTCTTAGAAATCGGTTTGCATTTTGAAGGATTAGGTAATTTAATGCTTTAATTAACGTGTAGGTTTTACCAGCTCCCGCACCAGCTTCCAGCCTGAAACATTTACCTGCATTCAGTGCGTTATGTACTTTTTCCAGGCATTCCTCAGATGCCAGCTCTGCAGGATTAAGCATCCTTTTTAACTTTTAAGTCTTCAACAAGTTCAGCTATTACTTTCTGAGCCACAGGTACTTCCATATTTGACTGAAGAGAAAGCCACTCAAGCCCTTCTTTAATATAATGCGGGGGCACCCAGTTAGTTTTTTCTAACGCATATTCCAGTGCAAAATTTGTTTTTTCAACATCTTGCGATTTTTGATAAGCCATTAATGAAATCTCCTTATCCGTTTTACATTCGATATCAAACAGAGCCAAATTAGCCAACATAAAAGCATCTTCAAAGCTCCTAGCACAATATAATTTCCCCTCTTCAGGAATCTGATACGCTATTCTTCGATAACTATTTTCCTTTTGAGTTGCTTTTTTCTCCATGCATTCCTTCAAAGGAATATATCCTTTTGAATCTTTATTAAACCAATTTTTTATCCCCGAATTTGATGAATGAGAGCCTTCTGCAACCGGACAGGCAGAATAATTATTTTTTTTATCACTCTTTGTTTCTTTTACAGAATCCAAATCCGTAATAATTAAAGTTCTCAGTTCGAGAAAATCCAGAAACTTATAAAAATGATGGGCATACGCTCCTCCCACTTCAATCGTGGCGATGTATTGTGACTTAAGTTTTAATTTATCTCCAATTGTTACATCCACCTTTTCGATCAGAACTGGCATGAGAATGCGTTCGGTTGGTCCTTCTATAAGAATTGCTTTATCACAAAAAAACAAATCGCAACGTGTTAAAGTCAGGTATTTATGCAGAAACTCTTTATCCGATGACACATCGGCTGAACTAAATTCACTTCTCAGATCTTTTATCCGGGTTTCCTTCTGCTCATTTCGAGTAGTTAGGAAATATCGTATGGATTCAAACTTTGTTTCATTTGCGATATGAGTGGAATGGGTTGTTATTACAAATTGGACAGGCCATAATTGATCATTATTCAAAGTTTTTGAAAATTCTTTAACAATTTGATTAATCTGTTTTACAAATACCTGCTGCATCTGCGGATGCAAATGAGCTTCGGGTTCCTCAATAAAAACCAAGTAAAGTCCATTGTTTACAGGCTTTATCTGCCAATCTCTAAAAAATTCAAACAGCTGAAAAAGGATATAGATAAGGTTTCTGGATCCAAGTCCATTATATGCCTCCGGCAGGAAAATACCTTCCCCATGACCATATCTAATCTTTGTATGACTATCTAATATATTTTCAATATTCAATGTGGTTTCAGTACTCATATCCGGATCAGCGAGACCAGGATAGCCAAATATTTTAAGTGCTGGCAACAAAGCATTCAATTTTTCACTGAAATCTGTATCAACTTTATTTTGAATTTCAAGTATAACTGCATTCAATTGTTCAGATTTCTCTCTCATGTCATCGGGCGCAGATGCTTTTCCCGCTGATTTAAAAAGTTTGCCAAGCACTTTTCCAAGGACATCATTATCCGCATGCGTAACATCATCAAGGCCTCTTTGTGCGTTAATAAAACCTGCGCCAACCAACTCTTTAAATTTTGCATACTCTATGATAGAAATATTCCCTTCATCATTTGGATCCTGAGCATAGATTTTGGTACTAAATAATTTTGGAATCCTATCCTTCAAAAGCTTAATAAATTTGATCTTACTTGCATCGCTATCATCTTCAATATCTTCGAATAAATCAGGTATTCTACCATCATCCAATTGATATTTTATGACAATCACGGCTTGACTACAGTTAGAATCAAGATCGATGATAAATTCGCTTAGTGCGCCTAAATCAGCATCATCTTCACTGTATTGAATAGTAAGTTTTATTTCAATAAGCGGCAATGAATTTCTAATTTCCGATAATTCAGATCCTCCAATTTTTTTACAGAGAGCAATTTTAAAGGAGGAAATACAAGAAACACTAAAATCGTATAAGCTAAATTCTGGATTTCTTTCTGAAAGAAGTCGCCGAAAAATCTCTGTGAGTGAGGTTTTACCAGAATTATTCCTTCCTACAACAATAGTTGAATCTTCTTCCAATGAAAGATTTACATTACTGAGGAGCCGAAAATTTTTAATTCCTAAGTGTGTAATTTTCACATTATATATATTAATGCCCGCCTAACAATCTTATCTTAAAGCTTAATCGAACAATGCTACACATTGTAGATACAAATAAACTAACTTATAAAAGTAAAGTGTTTATTCTTTATAGCAATTCAATTCAATCAACTACATAAAAACCATTAGTTGTGCTCATTATTCATCCTTACTGAAGATTTAGGAACTATCGGATGAATAGTGCGTAAATCGCTTGAAGAGTCGTGTTGTTTTTATTCGGGCTTCGGAGGATATATTTATGTAAGAACTTCTAAATTCGATTTAGGGACTAGTGATACTCACAAGGTGAAGGAAAATAATCTGCTGTAACCCCAAACACAAAAAGGAAGTATCTAAATTAACTGACTTACCAAACTGCTAACGTACCCGGTCAATTCATTACTTACCTGCTTTGAATCCATACATGTCAATGATCTTTGCTTTTGGATAATGTATGTCCGTCTTTTTTCCGGTAAGGAAGTCGATCGTGTATGTTTTTGCAGATAATTTATTTACGGCAGACTGATTTGCCTCGTAAAATGTTTTAATTGTTTTCAAAGATTTCAGGTTCATTCTTCGGAAACCACATTCATTTTTGGAAACACGACGCATGGCATAGCAGAAATACTGGTCGAAGGCCGGAACAAAGCCAAAGACGCCGAGCAGTGTTTTGGTAATCAGGGTCAGATCCGCGTTGTGATTCAGGATAAGACAATCTTTTATTTCGCGGTAGATATCAACGATTTGCAGCATAGAATCTTCATTGTAGCTGTCGACATCAATTTCCCATACTGACTGATCCAATGTTGCTATGTATTCGATGGTTGGCTTAAAAACTATCAGACTGTTTTGCAGGAGAAAGCTCGATCCACGGTACATACCCCAGCTCGCCAGATAGAAGCCCAGAGTAAGGCAGCTTCTTTCCATATCCCTGGTCAGGTCCTTCGTGGTAATGAAATAGTTGTAACAATAATCAAATGAAGCGAAGCGATGATCCGGTTTTAATTCGGTCGTGAATTTTTTTACGACGGATTCGATGTTGTTTTTCTTCACGTTATGGTTTAGGGTGTTTAAAAATTATACAGAACTCTGCTTCATAGATAACGAATTTTTGTCAGGTTTTCATCTGTGGCATTCCCTTTGGCTTTACATCCCAAACCAAAGCTTGTGATACGGAAACTGCTTTCCCGTTCGCTGATCGAACCGTATATTCATCCCAATGGAAATTTTTTCAGGCTTTCCTGTCCCGCACGCTTTACATTTCCCAGAGAAATTTCCCGTCTATTAACCCGTGAATATCTGCCGGAATTTGAAAAAGGAGGTCTTCTGATCGCCGAATGTAAAAAGACGGTCAATCGTTCTGATTTCAAAATAAAAGATGTCGTTTTTGTCAGGAATATTTCCGACTCTCCCTGCGACATTTATGAACCCAACCCCCGGGAAATGAAAAGAGTCATTGACCACGCTTTTGAAAACGGACTACTACCATTGATATTTCATACCCACCCCACCAAGTCCTTGGAAATCCTAGATGAATTAAAACTTTTTCATTTCCAGATGGAAACATCCGGCATGGACCGGCGCGCCTCACAGTTTTTTCATCGATTTCCGGAAGGAAAACTGCATTTACCGGAAGTACTGGTCATCTGCAACGGCACTCATAAGCAGGGATTGTTTATAGGTATCTATGGTGGCAGCGTTGCACCTCTAGGATTCAAAATCCGCAAAGCAAGCCTCTTATATCAGTGGCTGATAAAACAGGGAGGTCATTTTCTTGATTCCATTGAAACGCCAGGGGAAGCCTTATTGGCAGTCGGTGGCGCATTGGTGGCAGGAAAAATGATCTCGGATAATCCGGTAAAATCGCGGAGATTTTTTAAAGATGCATATGAACTGCTGTCGCCCCTTGTGTACGCGTCGGTCCAGGAAAACCAGTATTTCGGACTCACTTATGCTTCAGAATTAAAAATCAATTTGCCGAAACAAATCATTTGTGCTGACAATAGTATCAGTTGAAACGTAAACAGTTTTAATCTACTCATTCAGTTTCGACTTTACCGAAAGGAGAGCCTGCGTTAAAGATGCGACTTCCTTCTGTTTCAATTCCAAATAGGAGCCGCTATAGGACTTATCAGCATAGGCGCCTTCCGTCCATAATTTAGCCCCAGGTTTTCTGTATGCAAATACCTTAAAATCACCCCTGCTTTGGTAATTAAATTCTGTATAGACTGTTACCGGATCAGATAAGGTCTGAATAAAATCAAGAAATTTCAGCAAGCCATTGATTTCGTCTCCATCCAGAAATGATGAATATTCTCTCGAAGAGTAGCCGATCCTTTCGGAATTTGAGAATTTAATACCAGTCTTGGAATTTCCTTTTACCTGATCGGTTATGGTTAGTAATTCGACATTCATTCCAGCAAAGTTCCCCAAATCCATAAATTCCTTTTTAATAATAGTCCCCTGCTGGTTGGATAGCGTTTCGAGTTTTGTCAGAGCCTTTTTATTAGAAGATGAATCCTGGCTAAATAAATGAATCGGAATAAAAATAAAAAGAAGTATTTTTCTCATGTGGTGTTGTTTTGGGTTTATAAATATAGAGAATATAAATACCAAACAATGCCAGGTAAGTGGAAACCATTAGACGAATTTACTTCACAGACGCCGCCGTTTTATAATTTTACCGCGATCAGATACATACGGAGATTCCCTGCGTCCCGACTGAATGTTATTTATTATCGGCGCATTCGCAATTTGTTTTGGTGGTTCTTGTTGCTTTTTAAACCATTTATCATGAATTGTATTTGAGATGAAAGATGCGCGTGATATCACGAACAAGTCAGACTCTCTGCGGTTCGACGCGGGGAATAAAACGTACAGGTGGTTTCTGATATCATTTGGGTCGTCTATGATTTCAGTTCCTTTAAAATCAAATATAACCGGCACTGAACTTCCAATCCATGCGGATGGAAAGCACCCATCAAGATAGTCCACGAAAAATCTTCCCTGTTCGTCCGTCAGTCTAAAATCTGTTTTCCCTTTTAGAAAACGCGGGTAATCTCCTTTCAGCCGGGTGCAGTCAACAACCCAGATCATATGTTTATAAAATTTCTCGCGCTGCCTGTGTTCATCCGGGTGAATATGTGAGTGCTGGAATTCTATTACCAGGTCATGTGTGGTACGAATATCTGCAATATGTTTTTCACCCGTTTGTTCATCATATAAAATATTTTCCTGGCATTCGATGGGAAAACTATTTTTCCATGAACGATGCCATTCAGTTTCGGGCTCCCACCACGGATCGCAGTTACGATTTCCCTTATGTGCCCAATGGTGTAATTTAATTTCACCGCATTTTGCTACTAATTCGGCGCCACAACCCGGACAAATTCCCTGAGCTCCTTTCAAAGCTTCAATTCTATTACCATCAAACTTTGCAAATTTCATTTCATCATTTAAGTGGAATATGAATTTATTAAAAAAAAGAAAGCGAAAGAAGGATTCTGAAAGTCGGATGCCGGTTATTTTCTGGTTTTTCTGGCTTTGTAGCGTTGCAGGGCTAGTACGATTTTATCCCAAGAATCTTCTGACAGGTTTAAGTCTTTGACTCGGATTTCTATTTTTTGATAGGTGAGTACATAATAAAGTATGATTGACTTAACTTCTCCATATATTTCTCTGTTTTCCGTCTGTTGCGCGAAAATCAGGTAAGTAAGTGCCTGCAGGTATTCACTCATTGAGAACTTCTTACAGGCCTTCATTTCATATAATTTCTTATTGATCAGAAAGTCCGGTCTGGCTTTAATTTCCAGTAAGTCCAGGTTCGGTGTCCTCCATAACTTTCCTTTTATTAAAGAATGGTTTTTACAGAAAGACTGAAATTGCCTGGTTGTTTCTTTCAAATATTCTTTTGAGGGGAACAGGCAATCAAAGAGCATATGCGAGGCGAACTGGTGGCTTATTTGTGTAAATAATAAAATAGCCCGTACAAATGACTTTGAACATTCCCCAGATTTGTAAAAAGCGATTACTTCGTCTTTGAATAATTTTGGAATTTCTTTAAGATATGCAACGCTGGATTTGGTTTCGAACCCAATTATCCTTTTGATATTAGCGTAAGGACTAAAAGGATATATCCCCGTCTTTCGCACCATTTCCATCGTCAATAGAGGATGCCGTAATAAATCGTAAGACAACTCGAAATAACGGAAAGAAGATTTTTGTTCAATAATACTAACTGACTTTTTTCCAATTAATTTTTTAATGATCGATAAGATTCGATTGTATTTTTCTTTTCCCTGAATTGCAAAAAATAATTTTTCGTTTTTACAATTGTTTCCGGGCTGTATAGGGCAATTCAGTTTTTTAAGATTTTCTTCAGCCCGATCAAATTCAACTTGAAAAGCCTCCTCGAAATTATTTCTCTTTAACTGACAAATTGAAAACAGGATTTCCAATGCATAACCTGTCAGGGAGGGATTTTCCGCAGTCGTTGATCCAGTTTTGGATATTGAGATTTCAGGTTTCCGGAAAATCTCTTCCAGCACCTTCTTATATTTTTTGAATTTGACTAATTCCGTTGCGTAGTACATAATATAAAATAAACTTCAGCACGCTTAGAACGCTCAGGTAAAAAGTCTATTGCCAACTAGCACTTCGTTTGACTATTCCGTCAGGGATCGAAGCGGCATCCTCCCGCGTCTCGCGGGAGATACAGCGAAGAGCCCGGTCACGCCTGCGGCGTGAAGACGGCATATAAGTCGCAGGTTTAATTTATACCCGAGTCATGCACCTGGGCCAGTCTCCATTCACCTTTTAATTTCGCCCATAGCTGAGTCTCATTCCCTTTAAACCGAAGGGCGCTGTTGTCCTTTTTCAGCGTGACATCCATCGTCCATTCTATTTCCACCGAGGCCGCGCATTCAAACAGCCAGATGCGTTCATGTGTGATGTTCCATTTTCGCTTGGAATACAGGTTTCGCAATGTGTTGTAGATGTTCGTATTTATTTGCGGCCATCCGCGTTCAAATCCTGCCGGGTGGACGAAGGATTCTGTTCCGGTGTGTGCGAACAAATGGTAAGCGAGGGTGGAGTCGGCTTTATTTATGGACTGCGCATATTGATCGACCAGTTCCTTTATGTCTGCGGAATCGGGTCGCACGTCTAGCTGATGCACGGACTGGGCGCGGGAGGTTGTGATGGTGAAGGATGTGAGGGCGAGGGAAGTGAGGGCGGAGATGAGGGCGGAGGGAGTGAAGGCGGAGATGAACGGACGGATGAACCGACAATTGGACGGGTAAAATAAGATGGGGGTTTTTCTCATGGGCGAGGTTGTTTTTGTTGAGAGGCATAGTTTGGAGATTTCCATAACTGGGGGGAGAGGATTCGGGCGGAAGGGGGATTCGGAGGCGGAGGAATTGGAGCAGGGGGTTGTTCGGATTAAAAGTCGCTAAAAAGTTCACGTTTTGAGAACTCGCTGGTTGAGAAAAACGAAATGTACCAGCGAGTTTTTGACAGCCGGGGGGTTGCGCACATTAAGAGTCACTAAAAAGTACGCATTTTGCGAACTGTTTTTTAAGGTTCATTTGCACCGTTTATAAATACGAAAAGGGCCAGACACCGGACCCTTTTGAAGTTGTCATAGGCTTTTAATTCTTTTCTTGCTACTAGCTGTCTTCTTCAGTCTCGTCGTTCTTATCTTCTCCTTCAAGCTCACGCGTATCGTTTTTGTTTTCAGCGGAGTCATTGTCATCTTTTTCGTTCTTTTCGTCTTCAACATCATTGTCGAATGATTCTTCATCTAAATCTTCATCCTTTTCCGGTTTTTCGGCGGTGGCGAGATTTGTGTTTTGATTTTGGTTTTGTGCATTTGATTTTTTTGGTTCCATAAAATTTTTTTTGTTTAAAGCAGCTGTTCAATACATGTGCCAGCTAAAATTTAATTCGAACTAAGCAAATACCCTTAGATCATTTCCGGTAACATTCCTATATTCAATGGGTGAACCAATTCACTTACAACTATTAGGGCCAGACATGGGATGCCTTAGTATGCCGCAGTGCCGGGCATTATGACCATCGGTATTGCATCATCCTTGACAGCGAAAAAAATCGATATCAGTCCTGGTGCCGTTCTGGCATTGGGAGACAAAACCATCTGGGTGCAGGCAGACCATTCCCTCAGAGCGGAATCTCTCATACAGGCCATCGGAGAAGGGTTGGCGGCTTCCGGGATTTTTTCGGACCTGCATAAAATGTGAAACTTATATTTTTAGATTCGAACGTTGAAATCCCTAAGTTTGTGCACTCCACTGTGAAATGAATTTTTTCTGCCAAGACCATTCATAAAAAGATTTCTATATAAAGATCCTTGGACAACCACCTATTTTGAGATAAGGTTTAATTAAAGGCCCCAGATTTCAATCCGGGGCTTTGTTTGGCATTTTTAGTTTTGGGTTTTTTCAATAAATATGTAAGTTAGTTTGGTTTTAGGTTTTGGTTGTTTAAACGATATATTGACGAATAATTGAGCATTACGAACTGCTAATCCGCACGACATTATGTAGACTGATAAGTGTTATATCACTCTTAATTTATCAGTTATGCCCACCGAAGAAATTAACGCTGCGATCAAGGCGTTAGAAATTCAGGTACGTCATTACGAAAATTTACTGGACCAGTCTATTAGTCAAAATGAGATATTGGCTAAAGTAAAAGTCATATACCGTGACTTGAAAGCGGTATCAGAAAAACTGAAGGAATTAAAACAATTACAGAAAAAGGAGAACCCTCATTGAGTTATCAATTTTTTTCAGCTCTTACAACTAAATCTGTTTTTGTAGATATGCAGCTTTCTGGTTTCTATCTCAATCTCCTTTTCAAACCTGAATCCAAGTTTGGTCAGCAGTTTAATCGAGCTGTTATTCGAAGGTCTTGTCGTAGCCAGTACTGTGTTGTGTTCAGGTAGTTTTGACACCATTGCCAAAACTGCCTTTGAAGCCTCATGAGCATAACCTCTCCCTTGATAAAACGGAAGAAAGGCAAAACCAATATCGAAATGATCCAGATAACTTCTTTTTATAAAGGATGTGATGCCAACGGGTGTGTTTTCCTCCTTGGTTCTGACCACCCAGTAATAAAAGTTTTCTGTCTCCAGGATTTTACGGATAAATATAATTGCATCGTTTACTGAATGAATATTTCTGTCACCAATATTCTCGATCCATCCCTTTGAATTGAGAATGGAAATCAGAAAATCATGGTCATCCGGGTTTATCTCTTCTAAAATCAGCCGGTCGGTTATTATGGTATTTTGAATTGGCTTCGTTTCTTTCATGAACATTAATTTGGGGAGTTGCGCTCCCAAATCCGCGACTCACTGCAATAAATTTAATTAAAATAAAGACGATGTCCGGAATCCGCTATGCGTTTTGTCTTAATAACATGGACAATTAAAAATATCCGGTTCACCTCCATGCCGACTACTGCTAAAGAAAAAGAATCCCTAAAAATATACAGATTAGCTGCCATATATAATATGATCCCTAACCTGATTTGGACTATTTTGTTTCTAACGCCGGTAACAATATTTTGTTATACCCTGGTTAACCATGATTCCGTTTTTGACGTACTTGGAATGAGTCTGATACCTATATTTTTCCCCAATTCATTATTCGATGCCATACAACTGAGCCGGAATACCGCTTTTTATAAACGCATTGGTGTGAAGTATATCAACAAATTCGCTCAGAACAGAACTCTTGTCATTCAATTTTTGAGAAACAAGTACCCCCAATTCAAACCTGTCCTGATAAACAGATCGTCCATTGAGAAACAATACTATCAAACCTATATTTTTGAGAAATTTCATTTTTCATTGTTTATCTATTTCTCGGTGGTGATTGTTTATGCACTGGTCAAAAGTTATCTGTTGTGGGCGCTTATTTTATCAATTTGTAATCTTTTTTACAATATATATCCGAACCTGCTGCAACAATACATCCGTCTTAAACTTAAACCGGCCATAAAAAGATCACAAATATAAACTGCATAAATTTCCATTCCGGTGATCGTGATAGTGGTTGCCATATTGGTTCACTATAGAATACATAAATTGGAAACCACGAATTTTGGAAAAAAATAAACAGCCCCGGCATGGACATGCCAGGGCTTACTACTCTGACGAACTAAAGATCTTTTTCCGCTGGTTTAGTTGACTTCTCAACCAGGATGAAAGCAAGGGTATCCAGCGTACCGGCCTTTCGCAATTTCTCTCTTACTACGGCCTGAATTTGTTCGATGTTGGTCAGGTCTGTGTAGCGGATGCCGGACTGGCCTTTTCCGCTTATCCGGATGATGGTTATTTTGTAAGAGGGCATTACTAAAATATTTAGCAAACTTACTTCACGTAGTTTAACCGGCCAATAGAAAAAAAGTCCCGCATGAAAATGCAGGACGGACCTTTTTAAAAACGATATGGAATCGTTTCTGCAATATATAGTCGGGTGGAAATAAAAAAAGGGTGTTTTAACCCTTTTGATTTGAAAATATTATTGTATGTCAAAAAAAATATGGCAATTTGGTTTGCCGTACAAACCAAACCCTTATCTTTGTCCCGGAAATAAAAAATATTTCACCATATGGAATATGAAAATAGTTTATCCCCGCAGGAAAGTCTGGGCCTGATTGCGGATGCGATTTCAAAAAGTAAAGACAATATTCGTGAAAACAGTTTTGGATTTCTTCTTTGGGGCTGGCTGATCGCCATTGCGAGTTTCGCTTATTTCGGTCTGCATCAGTATACCTCTACTCCATTATATTTTATCCCCTTCCCCATCCTTGCCGTGGTCGGAGTGGTTGCCACCATTATTTTTTTAAAAAGAAAAAATTCCGGAACGACCTTAACCTACACTGATTATTTCATCAATAAAATGTGGATCGTGCTGGGAATCAGTTTTTTTGTGGTTGTATTTATTAATGTCGCCCAGGGCAAAATGCCCTTCACGTATACTTTGGTTATCGCGGGCATCGGCACACTTGTTTCGGGCTGGGTAATGAAATTTATACCCCTGACCGTTGGAGGTGTTTTGTTTTTAGTTTCAGCCGTTGCCAGTATTTATATTGCTGATCAGTATAAACCCCTGCTGCACGGCTTTACAATCATTGCAGGTTATCTGGTACCGGGCTATCTGCTGAGAAATTCAAAAGTCTAATGGCAAAACAGTTTTCAGAACTTGACCCAGTTCTTAACACACCCGTCCGACTGGCCGTCGTTTCTGTTCTCATTAAAGTGAAACAAGCGGATTTTAATACATTGATGGAGGCAACGCAAACAACCCAGGGAAATATGAGTCACCAGTTAAAAAGACTAAACGACGAAGGTTATATCACCATTGAAAAAACTTTTAAAGGCAACTATCCGCTAACCGTCTGTACACTCACCAAAAAGGGCAGAAATTCATTCGAGCAATATGTTGAATCCATCAAGAAATATTTACACCTATGATATCCTTTTTTATTTGCTATTTTGGTTTGCGGTACAGACTACATTAATACATACAATTGATATTTTTTTTTAAACTATAAAAACAAAATGTATGGAAACGCTTATTGCCAAAAAACATAAGGGACCTCACCCAGGTTTTGTAGCCCTTGCATTCACCTTATTATTCAATGCCGGGTTATCATTCGTCATTTCCCTCAGAGGAATTCCTCCCTATTTTCCCGGCCCCTGGGAACCCGCGGAAACCATTGTCCGGTATTTTCAAAATCAGTCGCACGATGTGTTGTTTTGTGCCTTCTTTCAGTTTTGTTCTTCGATTCCGCTGGGTATTTTCACGGCCACGATCGTCAGCCGTCAGGCATTTCTCGGTACCACGGCAGCCGGTAATCATATTGCTCTTTTCGGAGGTTTTCTCACTGCTTTTAATTTGGGCCTTACGTCCATGATCATGTGGGTGATGGCTTACCCGGGTATCGCGGCCAACGAAAATATTATCCGGAGCCTTTACTACGTCGCATTTGCCACGGGTGGTGTTGGATATTCTGTACCCCTGGGGTTACTGATCGCAGGTATTTCCGTTCCGTCGTTGTTCATGAAGACGCTTCCGAAATGGCTTAGTGTTTCAGGAATAATCATCGCTGTGATTGGGGAGGCAAGTGCTTTTTTCCTGATCTTTCCCAAGCTTCTTTTTTTAATCCCGCTGACAAGGTTTCCCGGGGTTTATCTGGCTGATTATAGCCGGGTTTAAACTGCCAAAAATTAAAGCAGGAAGGGAATATGAAAAATCGAAATCATAAAGTAGCGATTCAAAATCGACTCTGCAATATTTTCTCTTTGAAAATTTTATTGGATGAGGATTTATGTGATTTTTTTTGAGCGGGATGTGTTTGTGATTTTTTTTTGGCTGCTCAGGTGGGGTCACACTACTGAAAACCACTTAAAAAGTTCACGTTTTGAGAACTTTTTTTCGTTCCAGAATTATCCTGATTTATCCTGTGTCTGCATGAGTTGTTTGTAAATTTCGTGCGAAGTACTCGTTGATTCTTTGTTCTCCAGCGTGTCGCTACAGAAGAACACAGAACTAAACAGAAGCATGAGCAGGACTGCCCAGGCGATCATACCGCATATCGCAAAGAATAGTATCACGATAGAAATAATAAGAAATATTTAGTGAACCCTTCAGCAGGCCTTACTGGAAACTGTCGATTGATTCCGAGTACCAAAAAGAACTCGGCTGGATGGCAGTCCCGCTGAGCACCGTTGTATTGATATAAGTGCGATCGCCTATATCGGTATAAAGAAAAGACGTCGAGAGTTCCAGCCCCAAGGCAAAGCGCAAAAATTAAGATTCTTCAAAGGCATTTGTCATCAAGCCGATCTCACTGGCGGGGATCGAATATTTTTTGCGACGAATTTCGTTTATTACTCCGTTTTAATACTTTTTATAGGGTTCATCCTGGCGGCCCTGATGGCTTGAAAACTGATAGTTAAGAATGCAAGTACCGTTGTGGCCAACCCTGCCAATAAAAACACCCCCCAATTAATTTTTATCCGATATGCGAAACTCTGTAGCCAACTATTCATGGATAACCATGCAATGGGAAAAGCCAATACTGAGGCTATTGCAACCAACTTTATAAAATCCTTCGAAATCAGCAACACAATTTGCATAACCCTGGCCCCAAGCACTTTTCTTATTCCGATTTCTTTGGCGCGTTGTACCGTATGATAACCGGCAAGGGCAAATAACCCAAGGCATGCCAAAAAAATCGCCAGGGTAGAAAAAGTACTGAATATTTCGGCTGTTTGTTGTTCGTCATGATAAAGCATATTGAAATTATCATCTAAAAAATGGTACTGGAACGGCCGATGTGGTACATAATTGCGCCAGGTTTCACTAAGGGCTTGTAAAGTTGCTGGAATATTTTGTCCTGATATCTTCACATAACATTGATAAGTGCGGAGTAACCTGAATCGAGAAAAATAACCAATGGTTTGATCGGCTCATGTAAGGAAGCGAAATGAAAATCTTTCACCACTGCTTTTACTACTCCTTTGTTGAAGTTCAGATAAAGTGTTTTCCCGATAAGCGATCAGGAGTCCACCCAAGAGCCTTCACAGCGGATTCATTTAAAATATAAGTATTATGCGGGGCCTGTTATTGTTTGCAAAATCTAATTGCTTCCAGTCGGACAGGCTATAATCAGTCCCGGACACTATTTGCACTCCGGTTGTTCGAACAAAATCAATATCAGCAGGTGTAACGGTTACCTATAATGGTGTCGCCGCTGCATTAAGATTTGTCCTCAACGCGTCAGGCCAGCTTATATTCGTAATTTCCTGATGGCTACCGCTAACCGATGTTACACCCTGTACCCTTTCCAGTGCATCTTTTATGGGCTGATAATTTGCCCGCATAATCCCGTCGACAGGAAGCACAATTAAATGGTCTTTGTCGTACCCAAGGTTTTTATCACGCAAATAAGACAATTGCTGTAAAATAATGGTTGTGGAAATAATCAGGAAAAGTGATATGACAAACTGGAAAATAATGAGGGATTTTTCTAACACTTCCGCCTTTATCCGAAAAAGAAAACCCTGATTTTAATACTTTGATTAATTTCAAATTGCTTAATATAAAAGAAGGATATGCACCGGATGCAAAACTGATGAAAACGAATAGTAGAAACATCAAACCTATTGCTACCTGGTTTAAGCAACACCGCGGAGTCTATTGGCTGTTCGATCAAAGCATTAAATAAAGGCAAAGCCAAAATGGCGAGGGCAACAGCCAAAATAAAGGCAATGAAATTTAACAACAGCGATTCTCCTACAAACTGTAAAAAAAGTTGCCATTTGGATGAACCTAATACTTTGCGGATCCCGATCTCAGGCATTCTTGTCACTGATTGAGCGGTGGCAAGATTAGTATAGTTAACACTCGCAATACAAAGTATCAGTAATGCAACAACAATCAGGATATAGATATAGGTTATGTCGCCATTTGGTTCGAGTCCGTTAAGCGAAGAGTATAAATGCACCTTCGTTAATGGTTCAAGGCGAAAAGTCAAATAATCATTCCCAGGCATTTCAATTTCTTTTTGGGTCCTCACGTAAGCGGTTATATTTTTTTCCAGGCCGTTCCTATCCTGCATGTTATGCAGCAATAAATAAGTAGTATAGATTTCTACATTCCATGAGGGCGCATTTGCGTTTGGCAGGCTCGCATAGGAAGCTATAAAATTGAATTTAATTTGTGAGTTAACTGGTGCATCTTTGGCAACTCCGGATACGAGGTAACTTTTCGTCCCCCCTATCAGTAGCAGTTTGCCAAGGGCTTTAGTGCTTCCAAAGTATTTTCTTTCCATGGATTCACTGATCACTATTTTATCCGGGGCGTCCAGCGCATGCCGGGGATCACCTTCAATAAGTGGGAATGAAAAAATTTTGAAAAAAGTAGAATCAGCAAAATAAAACCTTGTTTCTACAAATGTTTTTTTATCGTAACGAACTACATAAGGATCACGATTTCGTATCCTGACATAAGATTCTATTTGCGGGAAAGCAGATGCCAGTCCCGGACCGACCATTGAAGCTGTTGTTCCAATCTGATTCTTGAAGCCGTTAACCGTGTATTCTGTAGTAACACGCACGATACGGTCAGCATTTTTATGGAACTTATCATAACTTAATTCGTTCGACACATACATCCCAATCAGTATACACGAGGTAACCCCAATAGTTAAACCTCCAATATTGATTAAACTATACAATTTATTTTTTGCCAGGTTACGCAGGGCTATTTTTACATACATTTTCAGCATATATATTGACTTTTACCCAATAAATTTACCTGGTTTCTAATTCATTTTTTGATAAAATATTGCTTGATTGTAATGTTGGATTAACGAAACTCACTGGCTGTCCTGACAATCATTACTTATTCTTCAAACGCATTTGACATTGAACTGATTTCGCTTGCAGGGATCGAATATTTTTTTGCGACGGTTTTCCATTTGGCTACGCAGCGGCGGACGCGTTTTAGAATCGAGTCGGCGTTTTTTTCCACGCGGAAATATTTTGCGACGGAGAGCGCGACGCCGAAGTCCAGCGCGTTGTCGGTCTCTGAAATATTCAGTACCAGGCCGAATCCCTGTTCATTGGGGTTGACATCATAGGCCGGTGCGAGCGACCATCCGCCCGTGGTGAGCAAAAACCCATGGTTACGCAGATGGTCGTCGGTATTTTTCACCGCGATATTAAAGACGATCCTGCGCCAGAGTTCTTCGAGATCCCGTTTCGGGTCCGCGCCATTTTTGATAATGAAGCCCGCGATATCCAGGTAGGACGCGGGTTCCGCGCCATCGCTCCGGCCGAGCAGCGTCATCGCGGAGGCGAAATGTACGCGGCGTTTGGTACCGATGCGGTCAAAGCGTTTCGATAAATACGTATGTCGTTTGTCGTTGAATTTTTTCGCTTGTCCGGTGGCCACATCGAGGCCCGCGTCCTTTGCGAGGTCGTTCGTCACCATCTCCCAGGCACCCGTATCCGCGCGGTCCGCGGCGGCCGGAAATTTCGCGATCCAGAGATTTCCTTTTTCGTCCGTGACACCGGCTTTCGGTCTGGCGCCACCGAGAGAGGCGCCGGGCGCGAGTAATATGTTCAGCCATTTCAATGACTCTTTATCGGAGAGTGTTTCTTTTTCCAGTTGCAGGCTCGCAAACTCCAGTTCACGCAGCGAGGTCCAGGGCGGTGCCGCGTGTTCCGCATTATCACTCAGGAAGGGTCCGTCATCAGATAATTTAAAACGCAGGGCACCCATGCGCTGCTGATCGAAAACACCGAGCAGGAAATCTTCCTGGAAAAGATTTTTTTCCTTTCGTTTTTCAAGCGCGCGGCAATGGCTTCGCGTCGCCTCATAAGGAGATGTCCCCATCGGTCGGGGGAAGAATCCAAAAAAATCCCAAAGTTTTTTTTATCAGGAGAAAGATACTGTGGACCCGAAAATAATTGAAGATCCGGATCAAGCATCCGGCCCTCTCCTTTTTGCAACCAGTCTTTATCATATGCAAATGAAAAAACTTCACGGCCCTTTACATGCGAAACATTTAGTGTACCCATGCGCGTGGGAGTTTTTAATTCAAACCAGTCTGCATATACTAAAATATCCATGATCTTTTTCTTCTTTATTTTTTCTTACGACCTCTTTTTCCGGTTGCGAGATTCGCATCTTGCAGCCGGCGGCCGAGTTCATCATCTGCTCCCAGTTTCAGAAAATCTTTTTCAAGACCGAGCACGAACAGCACCTGGCCGTAGGCTCCCATGGTTACATTGGGCATACCCTTTTCGATCTGCCATAAAGTGGTCCGGCCGATGCCTGCCCGTTCGCAGACCTGGTCGGTTGTGAGTTTTCTTCTCAGCCTCGCAAGTTTAATATTTTCCCCGAGTTCTCCCATGATTTTCAGGAGTTTAGGAACCGGGGTGGTCGATCGTTCGCTCATAATGTTCGCTATAAGGAACAAATATAGCGGAAAATGTTCGTTATAGCAAACGTTAACTTCTTATGACTGAGGGCCAGGTGCAGGGTGGTTGTACACTAAAAGTCGCTTAAAAGTTCACGTTTTGAGAACTATTTTTCCTGTATAGTATGAACTAATCCATCAGCGATTGCAGCGGCATCCCACGATTCTTCTCAGCGCGCGAAATGCCCGACCACGCACTAGACAAACTTTTCTCTTGGATGTGTAGCTTTTACTTGGGTACAGCAATGCAGAATGGCCTGCATGATGACCTGCGGAGATTTTAATGGATAATGTTTTTTGAGTTTGTCAGCCAGGTATTCCACTTCCCAAGCGCTCGGTGCCTGAAAATTTAGGACCAGTCTTCGAGTAAGACAGGATGAGGCATACAGAACTTTTGCCGGAAGTACTATATTAATGGCGATGGAGATGGGCCAGGATTACAACCACTATTATAATTACAAATAACAACCTGCTCTTCAATCCGAAATTAATTAGTTACTGATATGGACACAAAATAAATCAAATAGTTTAACGGCGGTAAAAATAATTTGTCAATCATAACAGTCATCCATAAGTGAAAACAATTAGCACAACTATTACAATAATTTATATCCCAATATTTTTATTGCTTTTTGGCCGCAACGGGTTGTATTTTGCCAGTCTACCGTCAACCGGACAGGGAACTGCGTGTTTGCGGCGAACTTTAATATTTCTTTATTATCTATAACAATATTGGTCGAGTCGCCCGTACCTGTGAAATGGAACACGTAATTACCGCATGCACAGGGGCATTCTATAATACTTGCATATTCACATGGATCGAATCCCGTAATAATTCCTTCATTCGTCAATAAAGTTTCTTTTTTTTGCAGGAAACTAGTATTATTATAAAAGTAACGAAGGCAAAAAAACGTATTTTCATTCCGACTATTTGATACCTGACACATAGAATCAATGAAAGGTTGTTCCGGGGATTGATTTCTTGCGCACCATTGCTAGATTTACGACTATGAAAATCTTCGTTTTGGAAGGTATTCATGGGGCTTAGCTGGCATCCAGGGGTGTCGCACTGATGAAAACCACTCAAAATAGTTCACGTTTTGTGAACTATTATTGGTGCTAGGAATTTTCGGCATCTTTATCATTTAAAAAAGACAGTAGATGACAGGAGAATCGAACCTGGATATTTTATTAAAAACAATGAAGCCAAAACGGGTGGGAAATAATTCAATTTTCTTATTATATTTAGAAAGTAACTGAGATTAATTCCATTCAATGTTTACAATTGTTGGTTTGTTCTTCGCGATTTGGGGTTTGGTCCTTATTTTTCAGAGCCAAAAAATTCGAGAGCTTAAGTGTAATTTTTTCCAGTTTGGAATTACCGCCCATTACATATAGAATTTTTGCTTCTGTGATTGAGGGATTGTTATCCCTGTTTTGATTACTCGTATTTCTGAGAAGTATAATATTTCATAAGCCAATTATGCCTAAGCGATTTAAAAAAATAACTCCTCCCAGAAAACTAATCCGTCAGGGATCGAAGCGGCATCCTCCCGCGCCTCGCGGGAGATAAAGCGAAGAGCCCGGTCCCGCGGGACGCGGGAGACGGCATGGTCTCATTCATACATCCCCAAAATTTTGATTGTATACCAAACACGTAAGTCTAATTTAAAGTGCACCCCCGGGAAATTGACGCTGTGAATAAACCGTTAAAAATCCAGTTGCACCCCCAGAAAATTTACCCGATCGGTCCATATGCCAAAATGAAATTCTGGCTAAAAGTAAAAGTCATATATCATGACCTTAAAGCAGTATCGAACAAGCTGAACGAGTTAAAAAAATTATAGGAAATTGATAACTCAGATTAAGTTATAGATTCTTCAAAATTCTAATTCACGAATTGAAGCTATTTGCTTTTTTATAACGGTTACAAGCAATCTATTTAGAGATCAACATTAAAGCGTACCTTACTAGTCATCTTATAGCCTCAACCTTGTTTTGAGTTGCAAATTAATCTGACCCTTCGGGTCATTTTGTTTCTCCCTCAACTTTAAGACTGATAAGTATTTCTGAAACCGAAATTCGTCAGTCATGAATGTAAGCGACTCCGAAGAAATTAAAATGTTGGAACTTAAGTTAAAAGCCATAACACAGGAATTCGATACGGCAATGGCTAACGACATGGTTTTAGGTGATGTGAAACGTTTATTCCACGAACTCCGAATAATAAGTGCCAAATTACTTGATTTAAGAAAACAGCACGCAAGTAACGAGCGTTGATGTAAAGGCACGATTTAATGGTATATAGATCATGAATCAACGGTAAAGTAGAGGCTGATTTATATACCATGCTAAAATTCAAATATTTCTTTGCAGGAATCCATAGTATTGGATTTGCCCGTCAACACCTCATAGATGGACAGGATACATTCTTAATCATATTATCAGACGGAGTAAAATTAATCATAGCGCGTGCGAAAAGCCAGAACAACGGGACCAAGTGGCATCAGGTTCACAGGGATCGCGAATTAACTCAACCCGACGAGCTTATACATGCCTTGGGCTCCGGTGTGGAAACAGCAAAAAAAATATAGGGTAATATATTTTCTTCAACACTTTTCATTAATCCTTTTCCGCGGGTTTTTTTGGCCGCTCGACTACTGTGAAGACCCCGGTACCGTAGTAGGCAGGGGACGGCATTTGAAAAAGAAAAACGCAACTTGAATTATCGGAACAAAATAAATCCCCGGATGATGGAAGCAATACCCACGAGCATCAGGCCTGGAAATATATAAAATATTCTGTCGGGTTCAGCCAAATAATAGGTTCCCAGGGTGAGTGTGAGTCCCGTTAAAAAAACAAAGGTTCCGATAAGAATATGTTTCCAGAATTGTTTTCGGTCTTCAACATCCGTTTTCACATTTTGCAAAATAATTTCAGCATAGTAGGAATCCACTCCCCTGCTCTTTAAGCTTCCCAGGATAATTTCGTCTGCGACTTTCTCCTTGAGCAATCCGGCAGCGAGCTCATGCAGTTCTTTTTGGTTTGAATTGTGAATGGT
Source organism: uncultured Bacteroidota bacterium (assembly GCA_963757315.1). GTDB lineage: Bacteria > Bacteroidota > Bacteroidia > Chitinophagales > Chitinophagaceae > Puia. The sequence goes on from CAVWRD010000011.1 coordinate 1,112,853, forward strand.
CATGCGCGGCGTGCTATTCTTTAAGAACGCAGATTCGGATAGGTTCTTGTGTTTAACCCGCGCATCCTTTAACGAAAATCATTGGTGAAACCCACTCAAAAAGTTCAAGTTTTGAGAACTTATATCCCGACGATCTTTCTTTTCGGCTGCATCAAAAGGGTTAAATAAAAATAAAATGCCTACCGTTTCCGGAATACAGTAAAGACGCGCATCCATACATTCAATGCTAATGGATATATCCGGATATTTGGTTTCTATTCCTATGCAAACACTTGCTGCGACATCACACAATTTCTTGGAAAAATCTATGCCGATGATATTTGAAAATCCATAAGCCGCACCCATGGCCAACTAACGACCTTTGCCGCATCCTACATCCAATAGTGTTGATGTAATATCATCCGGCTGCAAATAACTAAACAAGCGGCTGGAAGTGTAATAGTTTAGAGGCTCATACTTATTGAGATGCTTGCGATCTTCAACCGAAACAGCCCTTGAAAGATTTTTAATGCCAATGGTGCGGATGCCGTATTTCTTTTCCCCGCTAATTTCAAGTCGAATAATAAAATTTGCAAGTCGGAAACCCCAATACCATTCCAGATATAAAAAATACAACAGGTAGCGCATCATTCATTTTTTATGCGCGAAGACGGTATGGGCGGGTGTTCTATAAAGTTAAACTATTAAATGCCATACTATCCTAATTTTGAATTCTAAAAATACCGTCATGTTATCAGTCCTCGGCATTATCATCGTCCTGCTGGCCCTTTTATTTTTAGTGGCACCGTTATTTATTAAGAAAGAATATACGATTGAAGAAAAAATCGTCATCGGCAAACCGGATCCCGAAGTATTTGATTTTGTAAAACTGCTGTCCAATCAGGTTTATTATAACAAATGGGTGATGATGGATCCGGACATGAAAAGAATCGGCAGGGGCATCGACGGTACCGTCGGTTTTGTTTCTGCCTGGGACAGTGAGGTCAAAAATGTTGGAAAGGGCGAACAGGAAATCACGCGAATTTTACAGGGAACGCAGGTTGATTCCAAAGTCCGTTTTGAAAAACCATTTAAGAATATTGCCGACGTGCAGATGGCCACGAGTGCCATTGCCTCCGAACAAACCGAACTGAAATGGACAATGCGCGGACAGAATAAATACCCCATGAATATTATGAACCTGTTTATTCCCGGGATGCTGGCCAGGGATATGGCTGAAAGTCTGAATACGCTGAAGGGTGTTTTAGAAAAGGGCGGTATTTAGGACATTCAATAAAAGCTATATAAATGGAAAAGAAATCAATCAAAACAGAAAGAGCAAACAGGAATCATCCCGGGTTTAATAAAAATGCCGCGCCTTTTTTCAGCATTATTATGGAAGGGCTAAAAGGGGAAGTGGATGGAGAACATTTTTGGGATGCCGTCGCTGAAAACGCTGTGTTTGAATTTCTCTACATCTTTCCAGGTTTTACCAGAAAAATCAAAGGCCGTGAAGCGTATATGGACTGGTTCAGTGGTTATACAAATGTTCTTCACTCCGCTGACCATTTACGCGTATATAAGTCAGCTCAGCCTCCCCACTTTTTCATTCTTGAATATGAAGTTCACGGCAAAGTCGCTTCTACCGGAAAAGCCTATGACAACCGGTTTTGTTCCATCATTACCATCGCTGACCGCAGGATCGTTCACTGGAGAGATTATATGGATTCTCTGGCGGTAATGCTTTCGCTAGAGGGTGATTAGAATAGTAATAAAAGTCACTTAAAAGTTCACGTTTTGAGAACTATTTTTCTGTTAAAGCGTCAGGAATATCTTTTGGGGGGTTCGTAAAACTTATTCTGTATAAGTTTCAAATTATTTGGATATCGCGAGAAAATTTATAACCGGCTTTTAAATTATTAGAACTTTTCCCGAACAAGGTCCGGAAAAATGTAGCGGGCTTCATGTAAAACAATATAGTGCAGAAAAACTGACATTCGAACTGCAATATGTTTTTAGTAAAATTCACTGCGTTAGAAAAGACCATAAAACTCCCTTCGGTACCAACCAGAATTTTTTGTTTTGCAGTTTAAAAAAATATTAATTGTAGCTGTTAAAAATTCTTTCCATGGACACCGTGCATTGAAGTTTGGACACTGAGTATTTTCTTCCAATGTAGGATTTAACAACAAAGTTTATTCATGGCAATTTATTGGCACAGTTTTTTACCCTAGTTAAATGGGGCTAGGTAGAGTGACGCTCGGTTAACAAAAAAAGACAGGCGTTATGAAAAGATCTCCTTCTTCAAAACCGACCATTTGTCTGGCTGATGATGATCCTGAAGATCAGGAATTTTTAACGGAAGCATTTCAACAAATCACAGACAGCCATCATTTAATATCAGTAAACAGCGGGAAGGAACTGATTGAATATTTATCGGATATACACGACCATGAACTTCCCTGTCTCATCATTCTTGACTATAACATGCCCGGCCTGGATGGTAAAGAAGTCCTTATTTACCTGCAGAATAAAGTCCGTTACCGGCATATACCAAAAGTTATTTATTCTACTTCCAATTTTATCAAGGACAAAAAAGAATTTTTGGCCATTGGCGCCAGTGAATACCTGACTAAAGCATCATCCCGAAATGACATCTTAAATTTAGCCAGGAAAATGCTTTCTTTTTGCAATGATTTCAAAGAATCACGTGAAAACAATTTGAGGTAGCAAATAAACAGACCGGTAAACAGGATTTTTTTTATAGATGTTCCTTCTCTGTTTTTTTTGTCAAGTCGTGCAATAAAATCCTACTCCGTTCAATAGCTCCGGAAAAAGTCTCTGTAACATTAGCTTTACCAATGGTAAAAAGTAATCTGGCTTCTTTGAGCTCTTCCAATACCTGTTCACTATGAACTTCCGATAATACTAATTTAGTTCCTCTATGTTTTGATTCCTTGTTTACTTCCTTAATCGTTTTAATTCCTGTCGCATCAATAATAGGAACTTTTCCCATGCGGATGATGAGTACTTTTGGCGGGTTTTCTATAAAGCGCAAGGCATCCTTGAATTTGTAAGCTGCCCCAAAAAAAAGAGGGCCTGATATTTCAAAGACCTCCACATTTTTAGGGATAATAAAATTTTCTACTGATTCTTTGTCTTTTTCCCTGGCATTTGTTGAAATATCTCCGGAGATAATATTTACCTGACTGAATTTGATCATACTGCGCATGAATAAAAAAGAAGCCAGCACCATGCCTATCTCGATAGCAGCCGTCAGGTCGATCAATACGGTCAGAAAAAACGTTGTAAGCAGAATCGCCGAATCACTCCGCGGTCCATTTAATATGGAAAGAAAGTTCTGCCACTCACTCATGTTATAGGCCACTACGATAAGAATACCTGCTAATGTTGCCATGGGTATCAGGGAAGCCCATTTTCCAAAAAAAAGCAATATGAGTAGCAATGTAATTGCATGAATCATCCCGGCCACCGGCGTTCGGCCACCGTTTTTCACATTGGTAGCCGTGCGGGCTATTGCTCCCGTGGCGGGGATGCCACCGAAAACAGATGAAAATATATTAGCAACCCCCTGTGCGATTAATTCCATATTGGATTTATGATTCCCACCAATCATTCCATCGGCAACAACGGCCGACAACAGAGACTCGATGCCTCCGAGAAGCGCAATGGTAAAGGCTGGTTGAAAAAGATTTTTCACCGTTGCGAAATCCAGATGCGGAAATACCGGATATGGCAGGGATGAGGGAATGTTTCCAAACCTGCTTCCAATAGTTTCTACAGGAATATGAAATAATTGCATGATGATCGTCGTAGCGATAATTGCTATCAGGGAACCTGGCACTTTATGGGTAAGTTTTGGCCATAACGAAATGATCAGTATGGTAGAAACCCCGATCATAACGGCATAGATATTTAAAGTCCGGATATGTTGAAAATAACTTTTCCATTTATCCGGAAAGTCTGCCGGGACCGCTCCCATTTTTAAACCCAGGAGGTCTTTTATTTCGGAGGAAAATATGATAAGTGCAATACCGCTGGTAAAACCTATAATTAAAGGATAAGGAATGAATTTTATTACCGATCCCAGCCGGGCAAATCCCATCATGATAAGCATGATACCGGCCATAAAGGTTGCAATGATTAAACCGTTCACGCCATGCAACTGAACAATGCCATAGACAATTACGATAAAGGCACCCGTTGGTCCACCGATCTGAACCCGGCTGCCTCCCAAAGCTGAAATGATAAATCCCGCAACTATGGCCGTATATATTCCCTTTTCAGGGGACACCCCGGAAGCGATGGCGAAGGCAATCGCCAGGGGCAGGGCAACCAGACCCACTATCAGACCGGCCATCAGATCTTTAAGAAATTGCCGGCGACTGTAGTTCCTTAAAGTATCGAATAATTTGGGTTTGAACATTTACCTGATTTACTTTCTGGCACGAAAGCAATATTATTTTAAACCGCTTCGCGCTGAGGTAAATTTTATCACTTTTAAAAGTGACAATTGTCAATATTAGAAGTTTTGGCTATTGATAATTTGCGATTTCAATCAGTTTTTTTATCTCCAAAACGGTAATTTTCCTGCCTTTTGTTGTAAGAATTCCAGCCTGTTTAAATTCGGTAAGTATTCTTACGACGTTTTCCCGAACCGTTCCGACCAGACTTGCTAAATCATCCCTTGACAGGTTGATATCCACCGGCATTCCCGGCTTGAAATTAATTTTATATTTCTCCCTGAGTAATACCAATTGCAGAGCCAATCGTTCCCGAACCGTTCGCTGACCGAATAAGGTTAAACTATTGATCAACACGACAAACTCATGACTAAGCGTCCTCAACAATCTTTTACTGAAAGTTTCTGAGAAATCGAGGACTTTTAAAAAATCTTCTTTCGGGATAAATGCAATGATGCTTTCTTCTAAAGCAGCTGCGGAGTCAGGATAACGATCTTCTGATAAAATGGCATGATAACCAATCAGCTCCCCGGTATTGGCCACATAAATGATTTGCTCTTTCCCTTCCTTGTTTATTTTATATTTCTTCGCCTTCCCGTTTAATATATAATAAATCCCGGAGGAGTAAGCCCCTTCGCGAAAAATCACCTCTCCTTTTTTGTAAACCTGTTCAATTTGATGAGCAGTAAGCAATGCAAAATCCTCAGGTGACAAATCTGAAAGAATCGATTCAGTATTAAATTCCCATTTTTCTATTGGAAAAATTCCAGATAAGCTCATACTGATTTCAAATTTAACGCTTTAAAAATTGATAATTGTCACTTATAAAAGTGATATGGTTTACAGCAATGAATGCGACGAATTGATAATTTTATAACCTGGGTCAATCCAGGATAATGGCCGATACGAAATTTACTTATGACACTTGAAGGATACAAAATGGATATTCTTCATCAACTGAAGAAGGCGGATGACTGCGAGGAAGTGGAAATAATCATTAAAAATTTCATTGAAACGATGCAGGACCAGCACGTATACCCGGGATTGATTGCTTACTACCTGCACAAACTGCGCGACGATTTAGAAAATCTTTTCCCGAATAATTTTGATTCAGTTCATTGGTGTAATATTAAATGTGCAATTATCAACTTAAGAAAAATAACGGGCATAATAAAATGACATTCTTAGCAAAATTAAAACCCAGGCCAATAGACAATTGGTTCAGCAGTGATTTTCAATTCGATCAACTATATCCCGGAGATATTCAGCAATTAGCAGCCAAACACTGGACGCCTTTAAATATTGCCAGAAAAGCTATTCAGTTTCTTGTAACAAAAGATGGTACAAAGGTCTTGGATATTGGTAGTGGTGTGGGGAAGTTTTGTTTGTCAGCCGCCTATATTAAACCAGGCGCAATTATTTATGGAATAGAACAGAGAGGTAATTTAGTAGAATTTGCAGAGGAGGCTAAAAATATGCTTGGTTTATTAAATGTTTCTTTCATCCATAAAAATTTTACACAATTGGATTTAAAACTATATGATCATTTCTATTTATATAATCCATTTTTTGAGAATTTAAGCGGTACAGATAAAATTGATTCATCTATAGAATACTCAGATTCTTTGTACGATTATTATAATCAGTATTTACATATACAATTGCAGGAATTACCTGTGGGGACAAGAGTGGTTACCTGTTGCAGCTGGGATGAAGAAATACCGCGCAACTATGATTTGGTTGAACAGGATTTTGAAAATAATTTAAAATTCTGGATTAAGAGATAAGCCATTTAAATCACCAACATGGCATCGCCATAGTTAAAAAACTGATATTTGTCCTTAATCGCTTTTTTATATGCCTCCATAGTAAGATCGTACCCCGCAAACGCACATACCATAATTAAAAGACTGGTTTTTGGAAGATGAAAATTTGTAATGAGTGAATCTGCTATATTGAATTGATAAGGTGGATGAATGAATCTATTTGTCCATCCTTCGGAAGGTTTCAATAATTTTTCAGCAGTGTAAGAAGACTCCAGCGCGCGCATGGTCGTAGTACCTACAGAGCATATTCGATGCCTCCCCAGGCGGGCCTTGTTTACCATCGCACATGCCTCTTCTTCCACCTGGTAGTATTCAGCATCCATCTTATTTTTAGTTAAGTCCTCCACTTCAATAGGTCGAAAAGTGCCTAATCCTGTGTGCAATGTAGTTTCAGCAAATCGTATCCCTTTTACTTCAAGTCTTTTAATGAGATTCTTACTAAAATGAAATCCTGCAGTCGGTGCTGCTACCGCCCCTACGTGTTTGGCATAAACTGTCTGGTATCTTTCCTTGTCATCTTCGTCGGGCTTACGTTTGATATGTTTTGGCAGGGGTGTTTCACCAAGGGTTCCAAGCATTTGACGAAAATCATCATCGTTTCCATCCCATAAAAACCGAATGGTCCGACCGCGACTGGTGGTATTATCAATTATCTCAGCGACCAATTCGTCATAATCACCGAAATAAAGTTTATTACCCACCCGTATTTTTCTGGCAGGGTCCACGACGACATCCCAGAGTTTGCTTGTCTTGTTAAGTTCTCTTAGTAAAAAAACTTCAATTTTTGCGCCTGTTCTCTCCTTTCGGCCAAACAACCTGGCAGGAAACACTTTAGTATTATTGACAACAAAAACGTCTTTATCGTTAAAATAATCAATAACGTCCTTAAAATGTCTATTATCAATCTGCCCGGTCTTCCTGTCGATTACCATCATTCTGCTTTCATCCCTGATCTTAGCAGGATGCTGGGCAATCAAATTTAGCGGCAGGTCAAATACGAATTGGGATAGTTTCATAGAAGAAAATATGGCTATTTTAATGTTTCTGCTTTCGGAATTCTGGAATATTAACGGTAAGCAAGTTATTTATGGTTGATGGTGGTATTGTATTTATGTAATCCCTGAGGCAAAATTAGATCGAATAATGTGCACCTGTAGTGAACCTTTTCACTATTAAAAGTGACAAAAATCAATTTTCAGGCGCGTTTTAGAAGGCCTTTCAACTTAGCCTGACAAAACGAAAACCGGTTCAGATCAATATATTCAGAAAATGAAAAATCACTGCTGGTGCAGGTCACCTGCCAGCCTGGAGTTCTTTTTGGTTTGAATTGTGTATCGTCACGAGCAAACTTTTTCTGTGGTTAGACTAGTTATTATCTGTGAAAGAATATTCGGGGCGGGTTCTTTAGTTAAAGCCGCGCATCTTTTAAAGGAAATCATTTCAATCGACGGGGGATGTCGCGCTGATGAAATTCACTCAAAAAGTTCACGTTTTGAGAACTATTATTCTATTAGAGCGTCAGGTATAACTCTTGCCTGGTTTCAGGGAATTTCTTACGGTATCGTTTGGTGCTCACGAAATAAAAACTATTGTCAACGATCATCCAGCGCCGGATTTTATAAACAAGGGTTTGATTTACCAAGTTTGTTAAGAAGTAATCCAACCCTTTGGGTAAATAGTCACTTTTGTTTCGTGATGATTCAGAGGTACCTATGTCACTAAATGCGATTATTAATACGAAGCTCATCGCCTGCTTAATCGGTTATCGCCGCTGCTGACTGGGATTCGAGCGCGGAGCCCTGTCCGGCCAATGGAGGGGAGACGTTATAAGAGTGGAAAGTCAGACTAATATAAATTATTTCCACCTGATAAAAACTTTCTTAACAGCTGTTGCGGAAAATGCTTCTTTCGTAAACCTCATATACAGTTACGTTTTACTTTTTAATGCAGCGCTTAAAGAATAAGGAGTAAGATTAATTGAAGTGACTGCGGCTTTCAACTTTCAAATATGCGTCGGTACTTTCAAAAAATAATATTTTCTAATTCATACGGAGTAAGTACAAATGATTCAGAGATCTGCCATCATATTTTTACTGCCGGCAAAAAAAGAAGTCCGCTCATGCAGTGATTGCGGTTTGATTTCCAAAATATTCTGATCGCCATTGGTCGCGGAGCCGCCCGCGATGGAGAGGATGAACGCAAAAGGATTGCATTCATAGACCAGGCGCAATTTTTCGTTGGGATATAAAAAAATTCCACCTTTGAGCATATTGCGGTGCAGGTCCCCGACGAGGGATCCGGTATACCTGAGTGAATAAGATTTCTGCTGCAGGTTTTCAATTTGTTTTTTCACGTGTTCGCTAAAAAGAAAGGAGTTACCGTGGTTTACGGAATAGATGTTCCCGTTTTCCGGGCAGCGGATATCCGGATGGCTGAGTGTGAATTCCCCGATGGACGGGTCAAGGGTAAATCCGTTCACACCTCTTTTTGTCGCATACACGAGCATGGTAGATGATCCATAAATAATATATCCCGCAGCCACCTGCCTTTCGCCTTTTTGAAGAAAATCATCGATTTGCAGGAAAAACTTAAAGGATTGACACACGGCGATAAATTCCAAAGATGGTACCAATAGAAATATTCACATCAATATTGCTGCTTCCGTCGAGCGGATCAATCGCTACGACATATTTTGACTGGTTACTCAGCTCTTCGTCGAATGCAAGAGGTTTTCTTGTTCTTCAGATACGAACCCCGCACAGCTAACTCCGCGTCGCAAGACCTGGATAGAACTGGTTGTTCGCAAATTCGTCCAGTTTCTGAACAGACTCATTCTGGACATTTGTTTGTCCTGTTGGTCCGAGTATATCAACAAGTCCCGCCTTATTCACTTCTACGTTTACGCGTTTTGCGGCGAGTGCAATATCGCGCAGCAGGTTGGACAGTTCACCTGTTGCATTGGGCAGTGAACGGAGTTCCTGTTTGCGGAATTCTTCGAGCGTTAAAATATTTCTGTTAATCGACATGCAGGTTCTTTAAAATGCCGGTTCTTTTAAAAGATTTTCGACCTGATGAATCGCTTTGATGGTTTTGATAATCGAATCCGGGGTAACGGAAACCGAATCGATTCCTTCTTCCACAAGGAACTGCGCAAAGTCCGGGAAGTCAGATGGTCCCTGGCCGCAGATGCCTACTTTTACTCCACATTCCTTGGCAGTCCGGATCAGCATGCGCAGCAGAATTTTTACGGCTTCATTTCGCTCGTCATAGAGATGTGCCACCAGGGATGAGTCGCGATCCAGGCCCAGCGTAAGTTGTGTGAGGTCATTGGAACCAATCGAGAAGCCGTCGATATGCCTGGCAAATTCCCTTGCGAGTAAAATATTGGACGGCACTTCGGCCATTAAAAACAACAACAGATTATTTTCGTGTTGAATCAATCCGAATGCTGACATGACTTCTTTCACCTGAATGAGTTCCTCAACCGTTCTGCAGAAAGGAACCATTACAGCGATGTTATCAAGTCCCATTTCCTCGCGGACTTTTTTTATTGCGCGGCATTCGAGACCGAATGCGGCTTTATAGTCGGGAGAATAATATCTTGATGCACCGCGCCAGCCGATCATCGGGTTTTCTTCATCGGGCTCGAAATATTTGCCACCGAGTAAATTTTTGTATTCATTGCTCTTGAAATCTGAAAAACGCACGATGACTGTCTCGGGGAAAAATGCGGCGGCAATTTTTGCGATGCCAAATGATAATTTTTGTATGAAAAATTGTTCTTCATTTTCGAAGCCCCTTATTTTTTCGAAGATTTCGTCCGTGAGTTGTGAGTCGTTCAGTTGATGATGCTTTAAAAGTGCGAGCGGATGAATACCGATATAATTATTAATGATAAATTCTTCCCTCGCTAGCCCCACTCCTTTATGCGGCATCCGGGCATACTGAAAAGCCATTCCGGGAGAGCCCACGTTCAGCATCAGATCTGTTTTTATTTTCGGAAGCAGTTTTAAATCTGTTTGAGTCATGGAATAAGAAAGACGACCATTGTATATAAGACCAACATCACCTTCTCCGCAGCTGGCAGTGACCAATTGATTGGGTTTCAGCCTTTCTGTTGCGTGGTAGCATCCCACTATAGCCGGTACGCCCATCTCACGGGCAACAATAGCCGCATGACAGGTCCTGCCGCCCTTGTTGGTGATAATCGCGGCCGCTTTTTTCATGATGGGTTCCCAGTCGGGGTCGGTCATATCCGTCACGAGCACGTCGCCCTCGCGGAATTCTTCGCCTTCCATGAGGCGCTTGTCGAGTGAATACATGATATGCACTTTTCCGGAGGCGATTTTATCTCCCACCGCGATGCCTTTTAATATGGGCGTTTCGCTGTGCGGTTTCATTGTGTATTCGGTGACGAGATGTTTTTCCTTTCTGGAATGAATCGTCTCGGGTCTCGCCTGCACGATGAAGAGGCCGCCCGTCAGTCCATCGATCGCCCATTCGACATCCACGGGGCACCATTTGTCTTTGACGCGTGTATAATATTTTTCGATCTCGGTCACCCAGGACGCGAGTTTTAAAATCATTTTATTTTCCAGGCAAAATTTATCCTGCGCCGATTTCTCCGTCGGGATAATTTTCACGCGTTCATCGGGGTCGTCGCCGTAGACCATCAGCTGATCTTTTTTCCCTAGTTTTTTTTCGATGATCGGAATGAAACCCTCGGCGATGTTTGGTTTAAAAACAATAAACTCATCAGGTGAAATGCTGCCCTGTACGATCAGTTCGCCGAGGCCGTACGAGCCATTAATTACAACAACATCTTTAAAACCACTTTCAGTATCCAGAGAAAATGCAACTCCTGATACGCCAAGATCCGAGCGCACCATTTTTTGAATGCAGACGGAAAGACCAAGCGCCAGCGGATCAAAGTGCAGGCTGTTTCTGTAACTGATCGCCCTGTCGGTAAACAGAGACGCGAAACAGTTCCGCACCGCATCGATGAGTGCGGCCGGGCCACGGACATTTAAATATGTTTCCTGTTGACCTGCAAAACTCGCGTCGGGCAGATCTTCCGCAGTTGCAGAGGAACGCACCGCCACATCGGTATCTGTTTGTCCGTATTGTTCTGAAAGTTTGTGGTATGCTTTTATTATTTCTTCAGCTAGTTCATGCGGAAATCTTGCATTTCTTATGGAACTCCTGATTTGAAGCCCTGCTCTGCGCAAGGACTCTATATTTTCAAAGTCAATTTCAATTAATTTTTCCTGAATGAATTTATCGAGTTCATTGGCTTTAATAAAATCGCGATACGCATTGACGGTAATCACAAAGCCATCCGGAATACTAATTCCAAGGGGCGAAAGATGCTGAATCATTTCGCCAAGTGATGCATTCTTTCCTCCTACCCAGTCCACATCACCGATGCCTACTTCACGCAGGCCCACTATATGTTTGGTCTGAATCATGACAGTCTGATTTAAATGAAAAAAATAGAACCCTTAAAAAAATCAGACTGTAAGTGAATCTGCAGCGAGGGATGCAATCAGGAAGACATAGTTATTACGCTCGTCAAAAAAATATTTGAAAGGATAATCCGGACGCATGGGATTTGATTTGAAGCGGGAACAATGCAAATGTATCCCGAATTCCGACACAAATAAATTGATGTGTAATGATTACCCATTGCATAAAAAATTGGGGAGGGGTAAAAATGCATCCCTCCTCCCCAATAATATTCGCAAGTTGTGAATGATTTGTTATTGAGAACCGGCGCTTAATAAATCAAAGAAATAATGAAATAAAAAAAACGTTTTATATCCGGATTAAAAAGTTCCTGCATTCTCAATTTTAGACATTTCTCTGAGAATTGATTTTAATCCATAATTGAGAATAATTAAAAATTAAAAATCCAGATTTATGAAAAGAATGATGCTCGTTTTGATCTTAGCAGGAAGCGCAACGCTGGCCAGCGCCCAGATTCGGTTTGGTGTGAAAGCCGCTTACAATCTCACAACGCTCACGATTTCACCATCTCAGCCCGGTGCCAGTTCGAAATCGGATTTCAGCGGTGGCATACTCGCTTCGATTCCTCTTGTGAACGGTGTTACATTACAGCCTGAAATACTGTATTCCGGCCAGGGTACCAGTTTCTCGGATAGTGTCTCCAACGGAAAACTGAATTACGGTTATTTGAACGTGCCCGTGCTTATTAAATTCCAGACCGCTTCCGGTCTGTTTGCAGAGACTGGTCCGCAGTTTGGATATTTACTCAGCGCGAAAGAAACGGGTGGAGGACAGTCGATCGATTTTAAGAGCAGTACGCAGTCCACAGATTTTGCCTGGGTATTCGGCTTAGGATTTAAACTTCCACTGGGTTTGGGTATTGATGCCCGTTATAATCTCGGGCTGACTAATATCAGTAAGGCCAGTGACATCAATAATGCAACTGTTAAAAACAGCGTGTTCCAGTTTGGGGTTTTCTTTTTGTTACCGAAAAAATAAAAAACACTTTATGAAAAAAGCCGCCTCTGAAAGGGGGCGGTTTTTTTTATTAGTAATTTTCTTTCGCTGAGAATAACTTTTATGAAGCCATCTAAGGGAAAACACTTAGGTCGCCTGGTTTAGATAAAACTCAATATTGTCCAGGGCACCAGGAAACCGGAGAGTTTTAAAAAAAGTATTTTCATCATTTGAGAAAAATCAGTAGAAATAAAATTGCAGTCCGGATAAACTTATTGAACTTTAGCAAAGCAGTCGATAAGAGTTATTGTCGGCAATACTTTATTCGCGTGTCATATCTACATCGTTTTAAAATATAACCTCTCGATTATAACTTATCCTTTGTTCTTCAATATTTTCCCTACCCCCTGATTTTTTCTTCTTTATTGTTCATCCCCTTAAAACAAATTAAAATGACATGCAAACATTTTAGAAATAAAGGCGCATGCACCTTTCAATTCTATTTAATATTTATTCTGGTAAATCTAGTGTGTAATCTGGTTTATTCGCAGACGATAGATTATACAAAAAGTAATTTAAACCAGGGCATCTGTAATTTATTTAGTATATCTACGCCGCCTACAGTGAACGGCTATGCGCATTTCTCAGTTGTAGGCGGTGTGTCATTTGATGGAACAGGTTTGAATCTTCAAACTAATTTTTCGGACGGGTTTGTGAGTGGAAATGAAATAATAACAAATGAGGGAACTGAATATTCAATAGCTTACCCATTTTTACCCGGGTATATTTATACAGTTGCTCTAACCGTTTCTTCAACATTGACAAATTATACGGTCGGATTAAGTGCCACCTGGCCTGATGTGTTTATAGCTACAAGCCCCACATCGCAACTAGCCAATACGATTTGCGGATATGATAATCTTACTACAATAACCGGGCAAAATCCATGGTCTTTCCAGGTAGCGTCTACTAAAGCTATAGTGGCTACCAGTCCCTCATTCACTACTCCTACAGGCCAAAATTATTTAATAGTCGCAGCACTGCCCCCAAATACCGGAATAAGTACTGAAAATGCATCAACCCTGAAAATTAGCAAAATTGTAATTTCCAAATCGCTTATTGTGGCCAATGATTTTAGTGTTCCGGCAACTATGGCTGTCACTTGTGGATCAACAACTCCTGTTATTTTTACCGTGACAAATGGAGCGGGCAGACCAGGCGTTACCGGTTATACCTGGTATTTAGGCCCTAATAATGGCTGGCTCTATAATGGCGTCGCAGCTCCGGCAGCAATTCCTACCACTCCTAACACCATAACATTGACTCCAATTTGTGGAAGCATGCAAAGTAATGTGAGTGCCACCGTTCACCTTGGTACCACTGATATACTTACAAACATATGCGTCGTTTCGATTACACAACCTTCCTTATCACTCTCCGGCAACGCAGTACTATGTTCTTCGGGAACTTATTCAATAGCTGGTTTGCCTTGTAACGCATCCGTAGTATGGAGTATATCTCCTGCAGGTTTGGTTTCCTCAACCAGCACTACAGCACCAACCATTACACTAACAAAAATTTCGAGTGGAAATATTACATTAACTGCCAATGTGACTTCTTGTGGGACGGCTCAACCAGCCATTTCTAAATCGATTCATTCAGGGGCAAATACACCTGCGGATTTCCCCATTACGGGTAATAACGGCTCAACGAATTATTGCTACAATCAATCCATGACGCTCAGTATTGCGGGGAATATTACCAACTATAACTGGGTTGTGCCGATGGGTTGGACAATTAATTATGGTCAGGGTAGCAACGTAATTGTGTTGCGAACGCCCAATTCAGGAGTACCTACTTCAAATATTCAGGTCAGCTATACTGAACCCTGCGGCACTACTATCACTTCGAGTAAATTCTTTACTTATCAGGGCGGAGCCTGCGGCCCCGATCCGAGGTATACATTTTCACCCAATCCCGCACCCACCATTTTAAATGTTTCAGTAGCCAGCGGATATATCGGTACCGTATGGATTAGAAAAATTAAATTAACCAGCTTAAGCACCGGAGCAATCGTTTACAGCCAGGACTATTCAGCAGGCGCCGTATATTTCACTTCGATAACCATGACTGGCTTTAGCTCGGGACTATATACTTTAGGTATTTATGATGGAACAAATTGGTCATCGTATCAAATCGCGCATTAATACAGAATAATTTTATTGAATAGCCATCCATATCGGGTGGCTATTTTTTTGTGACTGGCGTGTATGTATTAAGTGGCTTCACAAATTCTGATCAACAACTTTGCACATTCCGTCAGGGATCGAAGCGGCATCCCCCGCTAACAGCGGGGATACAGCGAAGAGCCCGGTCCCGCCTACGGCGGGAAGACGGCATTTCATTGGAACTTTTCCACCGGGAAAATAACGGAACAAATTAAACGTTTTTTAGAAATCAAATAATACTCCGGATGAAAAGAGTGCTTTTAGTTTTGATCGCAGCAGCAAGCGCGGTATTTGCAAGTGCGCAGATTCAGTTTGGCATTGAGGCCGGTTACAATCTCGCCACCCTGGTGTCGTCACCGTCGGAGTCCGCCGTGACTTCAAAATCGGATTTCAATGCAGGTGTGCTGGCTTCGGTTCCGTTATTCAGCAGTTGTTCACTGCAGCCGGAAATCATGTACTCCGGTCAGGGCGACGCTCTCAATTCAATGTATTTCTCTGCCAAGACAAATCTTGACTACCTGAACATCCCCGTGCTTTTCAAGTATCAGCATAGTTCGGGATTATTCGCGGAGACTGGTCCGCAGCTCGGATTTTTACTCAGCGCCCATCAAAATGCGAATGGGCAATCTGTGGATACCCGGAGCGTCACACAGTCCACAGATTTTTCCTGGGCCTTCGGAATCGGTTACAAGCTTCCCAAGGGTTTGGGTATTGATGCCCGTTATAATCTTGGACTTGTCAATTTGGCCAAGGGACCCTATTTTGACGGAACCATCAAGAACAGTGTATTTCAGTTTGGGTTGTTTTACATGTTTTCGAAATTGTAAATCGGGTGAATTTTCCGGGGGAAGAATCAAATAGTCCAAAGTTTTGTATGAATCGTAACAGGTACGTCAAGCATAATTCCGACTTCCCCATTTTCTGTAGATGTTACATTTTTATCATCCAATTGAATTGATAGAATAGTTATTTTAAAAAATCTGTCGTTTTTTTGACCTATTAATGTCTGACCTACGCTTATTTTGGTGGTCAAATTTATAATAGCAACTACACCATTTTTATAAATATGATTTATTTCACCAAGAGAATCCTTCACAATTGGCTTGATCTCGATCAATCCAAATTCAATCAGCTTTGATCTGGCCTCTTCTTTTGTTATTAAACCCGCTTGAATTTCATGGTAAAGATTATAAAGCTGCCAGGTGCTCAACAGTCCCCTTTCGTCATTTAATGCGTCTGATATCTGATGTTCAGTAAACGGAGGGTTTTTTCTACGTAAAGGCGGCAGGAATCTCTGATGGTTGACAATATACAAAGCATAAACATCAAAAGCATTTCTTTGCTTTTCTCTACGACGCTTTATTTTAGAAATTTGGGAACATTCACCGTCAGTTGATGTGCCGCCAATCCCTTTCGCTTCGATAACTAAAAGTCCATTACTTATTGGCACCTGTAAATCTTCTTCTTTTATCGAAGTTCCTTTCTCATCCGGAATCACGACATTGCTGAATCCGAGCCACGTCAAAAATTTCTGTAACGCCTTAACAAGAGCGATATCAGTTTCAGTTAATAGGTCATGTAGAAATTTATATTCAACTCGATTTTCTAAAATTTCATTTTCTATAGCATTAAGTTTCCTTTGATATTCTTCTCTAATTCTATCCTTTCTTATATTCAATTCTATCTCATTTGGCAATAAGTATTCAGGGTCACTTCTCCATGTGTATTCAGTTGAAAACGGAAAAACCTCCGGAACAAGTGATGGCAGATAATCTGTCAATAGTTCATTTATAAAATCACCTTTTTTTCGATGTCTGGAAAAACGAGGGTTGTCATATTTTCATTAATATTGATATAAGAAATCATTTCGTTGTTACCATTAAACATTAACGGGAAATAATTGGGATCAGAAATCCAGACTTGTTCTTCCTTATCCCATATTTCAGGATGTTTAAATGTTTGTCGATATGATAAATTGGATTTATGAGAAATGAAAAGTTTTTTTAACCACGCACCCGATTCTGGTATTACAGTTTCAGTTCCGTATTTATCCGTGACCAATGGAAGATTGCCAAGAAAATCATAGATGCCATGTGTAAATTTGGGACCTCCACTGTAATGTTCAGTTGTATGTTTTATTGATTCATATTCTTGGTTATAATCTCCACACGCAAACACAATCTGAAGAAATTTTCTTTTATCCAAATCAGATATTTTTTTAAATAACTGAAATGACGCATATGGTCTTGGATCAAAGACATTCATGGGATATCTGCATACGAGCTGACTCACTGTTCCAGTTCTGGATTTTATTTCAGTATGTTCCTTAGAAATGTATGGTTTACTAACTTCGTTTGTCAGATCTACAATCAGTATGTCATATTCATGAAAATTTACCGGCCAATAATAATCTAAAATAATGGGTAGAGAGCCATTGTGATTCGAAAGTGGAAGGTCCATAACAGATCCAAAACTTCCATCAGTTACATTATGGCCTTGCGATTTCAAAAATTTACTGTCTGCAACTTTTAAATCGATCGCACATATTCTTGGCCGCGGTATTATTTCCTTACTTAAATCTATTACCATTCCATTTATATTTTAACCTGTTATTTTATTTTCTTCGCTGCATCAGGTGTCGCGATGTACTGAATTGTTTTGCCAACGGAACGGGTTTTCAGAATGCCGCGGGAGACCAGATCGTTGAGATCATTTCGCGCCGTTTGATTGCTGACATCGAATTTTGTTTCAATGCCGCTCACCACAAAGACAGATTTTGTTTCGGTCAGGATCTCCTGCAGAATGGCAATCTGCCGGTCATTGTAGTCCGTCTCGCGCAACAGGCCCAATATATTTTTCTTATCCTGCTGCTGGCGCGCCACGTATTTTTTCAGATCATCGAGCGCGGTGCTGATAGCTTTCAGATTATACATGATGAAATAGGTCAGGTCCATCTGGTCCAGTTCGGTATACTGATAGGCCCGCGTATATTTTGCTTTTGATCCCAGGATGACGCGCGATACCGACATGTATTCAATCAGCCAGTATCCTTTTTTAATCAGATACCAGTAAAACAGGGCACGCGCCGTTCTGCCGTTGCCGTCCGTAAACGGGTGTATATATCCGACAAGGAAATGCAGACTGATGGCTTTTGATATGGGGTGAAGAAATGAAGTCGTCTTTCGTTCGTCATTGGCAAAAATGCAAAACTCTTCTATCAGTTCCTCCAGTTTATCGAAGGCAGGCGGTATATGCACGACCGCACCTGTCTGCACATCGATGACTCGAATATCATCTGAAGTCCTGAAGCCGCCTTCTTCTTTTTTTCGCTCAGTGTCTGTCGTGTTATGATCAAATGAATTTCCCGGATGCGTTCAGGCGTCATTTTGATATTCCTGTTCCTCACGATCCACTGCATCACTTCATAGTTATTGGCGATCATCTGTTCAGAAACATTGGCCGGTTTACGGTTTGATTCCAGCATTTCCCGCGCGACCTTCCTGGTAGTGGCCGCTCCCTCGATCTGACTCGATGCAATGGCTTCTTCCATCAGCGAACTCATCAGGTAATATTTTTTCTGGTCCTCGGGTATGATACCTCCGGCATTCAATGTGCCACCCAAATCCATATCCAGTTGGTGCAATTGTTCCTGTATGACAGATGGTGTATTGAAATGAAGGGGGAATAAACCCAGTCCTTTGAAATCTATTTTATAACCATGATTTCTTCTTGTCTTTACGATACTCCAGATTTTTTGCGGATCGAGTTTCCATTCCAGGGCTTTATACTTCCACTTATCCCAGTAAGGGTATGAGCTTTCTTCTGTTTCTGTCAACAAGGTGAAGTGAGGATATATCAGTTCATCAAGCAGGTCTTCATATTTCCATTTCCCGTCTACAATTGGGGGACGTTCTACAGATCTCATAATGAATCCTAATTATGCCTAAAATTAGGATATTTATTAGATATCCCCTAATTTTACAACATTTTTGGGTTCATTAGGAGTAAATAACTAATTGATATTCAATTATGTGAGTTTAGCATGATAATAATCTACCTTGAAATCATAAACCGGATGTTTCGAACCGATGTATTTGTCCTTAACCGCCAGATAGGACTTGCTTCTCGATAATCCAACATTCGCCGCGCCAGAAGGAGAATACAAAACATGCAGGTTAATGGGCCGGCCGAAGAATTGTTTGTCAAGTGCCAGGCCTCTGTTTTTTCTAACCGCCTGATTTATTTTCTGCTTGAGCAAATCAACATAAAATAATTTGAAAGCGTTGTTCTTACCAAATCCGCTTGTAAAATAAATATCAGTAACATTCGAATGCTTGATTTGGTCTAGCAAACTTATGTGAAGTTTGGTCGGTACCAAGTCCTCATCGAGTGCGGTCTCACTTTTCCTTTCGCATTCAACAATCGTATCACTCAAAGCTATTTTTCTTGTCTTCAAAAATGATAGAATTGATTCAAGCGATATCGGCGTTGCAATCTCACCTGGGAATGCGTCACTTAATATGTTCCAGATACTCAAAACATTGCCATAGAAGAAGGGAATCTGAAACTTTTCGTGTACATGTGGATGGATGGTCCCTACTATCAACTTTTTACTATCAGGATCAACCGGATACTTGCCTAGGTATTGATGTTTTGTATAAAGCATGAATATTAAAATTAAACCTAATCGAATTATTCTCATCGACAGATTAGTTTTAATTTGTTTTAAATAGCCTGAAAAAATAATGGATTGGAAGGAATTCTTAGGCAGTTATTGGCCCGAAATCGCCCCGATGAACTCGAGCTGTCGAAAGGCTTTATCGGTAAAATCGAAAACCGCAAGTATCCCTCTCATTACAATATCAAACACCTGAACAAACTCGCCAGGATTCTGCAATGCAGTCCGCAGGATTTTTTGCCTTCCAAACCCAATTAAGGATATTCTTTCGCACCTCTGTTTCGAAGTCAAAATTATCAAATCTTTGAATCGATTACCTATAGGCTATCGTTACACGATAAAAATATTCCTGAATTCATAAAAACGCAGTTTCCCCTTTTCGTTTTTTTACGATTCATATACCGATAACTATTCATTAGACTTTTAAAATGATTTTATGCATGCACAATCTGTCGCTAGTTTTTTTAGGTCTTTGATATTACCAGCATTTCTATTTTGGGTCATATTGGATTGCGAAGCGCAGCCAATACAAGTATTGTCTAACCAGGATCAACGGATGGAAGTATTTGTTGGCAGTGCGCACATATACCAGCAGGTAGGGAATAGCTGGAGTGATTGGCATTGGCTTACGACTACTGAATTTGGGGGCGGCTGGAACAATGCAGCCGGCAGGAAACCCGACGGAAGTTTATATAATTTTATAATGTACATAGGTGAAGTATTCTACTGTTTCCAAACATCTCCCAATGGTGGCTGGGGCTGGGTATTTGTCAATAATTTACAAGATTTGTTATCCTCCAATAGTGACGAAGGAAGCTTTGCCACTGCGGCCAATCCTGACGGGACTGTCAATTTGTTTATTCTTGGCAGCGATAAATCAGTTTGGTGGTATAGTAACGTAACTACAAATGATGCGCGCGGCGTACTTAAAAATTTTGGAGGTCATGACCTTCGGTTTATCAGCCTTGCCACGAACCTCGACGGCAGGCAGGAACTTTTTGCCATCGGTAACGACAAAGTGGTGTACCACAAATGGCAAACAGCAACGGGATCCAATACCTGGACGGAATGGCAAACACTGGGTGGGCATGATATCCGGACGATTACAACTGCGCTTAACGCGGATGGGCGGCTGGAATTATTTGCATTGGGAGGTGACGGTGGAATTTACAGTGTTTCGCAGGCAGCTGCGGGAGCCAGCTTTGGCGCTTGGCGTACTATTGGCGGAAATAAAATCAAGCAATTCTGCGTGAATTCCAATCAGGACAAACGATTGGAAATATTTGCTATTGGCAACGATCAAATCGGTTATCATATCTGGCAGGTAGTTCCCAATGGAAGTTTTGGAAATTGGGATTACCTGGGTGGCACCCAGCTCCAGGCAATCAATGCCTGCAAGGATAAAGACGGAAGGCTAAATGTTTTCGCGTTGGGCAACAACAAAAGCGTTTACTATAAATCGCAGGTAATTGCCGGTGGCGGCATTCCCTTAACATGGGCTAATCTCGGCGCTGCAAGTACCAATTCGCCGTCTTCGCTGATCAGCAAGCCCCAGGCTCCTGTGCTGCCTGATCTGAAAATAAATTTCACCACCAACCCCTCCAGTGGATACATTCCTATCGGTTCTACTGCGAATGTGATTTGGAGTGTTCAGAACTGTGGATCGGGTTGTGTCATTAACTTAAAAGGCTGGGGTGGACTGGGCTACAGTCAGCAAATTCTGAATAAGAATGTTGCAGCGACCGGTCAAATTACGGTTCAGCCGACAGAGACTGATACAAAATTTACACTCACCGCCACCGGTTCGAATGGAAATAAAAATCAATCGGTGACAATTGTATGGCAACCCAATTCGGGACCAGCTCAACCGGCATGTACATATTATTTTTTCATAATGAGCGGTAACAGCAGTGTAACCCCCTGTTTCACGACTGCCGTTTGTGCCAAAGATGAGCCAACCGCTCAAGCAAAAGCAGAAAACGAAAACCAGGGGTATACAGCGAAAAATGTTTCTGCACAGGATTATATTAATGGTTGCCATTGATCGAAAGCAAATCAAAATTGGAGCAGATTGAAAGACTATCATTAAATTACTATAGGAAATCTCATCTAAATATACATTATGGCTAAGGCAAAGAAAAAAGCAACCAAAAAAACCGCAAAAAAGAAAGCAGCTCCCAAAAAGGCTGCAAAGAAAGCTCCTGCTAAAAAGAAAGCTGCAAAAAAGAAGGCTGCTCCCAAGAAAAAAGCTGCTCCTAAAAAGAAAGCAGCTCCGAAGAAAAAGGCAGCAAAGAAGAAAGCGGCACCTAAAAATGGACATGGTTTTCTTCCACCGGTCCCAACCACTCCCGCCCCCGAAAGCGGCGGTGACGGCGGCGCCTTATAACCAGAAAATGCTGACTATATGGGGAATGAGCAAAGTTCTGAGCAGCTTAAAGAAATATTTGATCAGCAAAAGGAATTGCAACTTCAGTCATTTACACAATCGACTGATAAAATTATTGTTGATAAAATAGCCGAGTACAAACAGAAACAGGACGAAGTCGCGAAATCTGAAAAACAAAAGAAAGGTAAAACCCTGAACGACTTTCTGAGTTTTACCAATGCATACACTTCCAATGCAAGTACAGTCAATCGAAGTCTGGCATTGGGAGGAATCGCCATCATCTGGATATTCAAAAGGCCGGATCCCAATCAACCTATTATAAAAGGATTGCTCGATGGTCCTCTGCTGCTGCTCGCTACTTCCCTCGCACTCGATTTGCTTCAATATTTTTTTGGTGCAGTCGCCTGGAAAATATTTTACGAAAGAAAATACTGGATCTGGAAAAAGAAGAAAAATTTCGAAAGTTCTTTTGTAAACGATATCACCGCTCCCAATTATATCTCAGGGCCCATTTACGCATTATGGTTTTTCAAAATATTGTTCATGATCATCGCTTATTATTATTTAATCGTTTACCTCATTCATGAACTGTAAAGTTTTCATTCAGACATTTTCGCAATAACTAAGGGTGCTTTCACCCTTTTAATTTTTTGGCGTGTCAATGTTTGCTCATTAATCTGGTTAACCTGCCCGGCTGGTAATAACCAAAAATTAACCCTTGGGGGACTTTTGATTATTTATTGTTTGTAGTAATTTTATGGAACTGGTAAGTGTTTTATCACTCTAAATTTATCAGCCATGCAAACATCCACGCTGACCACCGAAATTGCTGTATTGGAAGAACAGTTGGAACATCACCAAAAATTACTGGACAAGGCTTTTAAAGAAAACCTGCAGTTCGCGGAAACGAAAGTCATTTTTCATGAAGTGAAGAAAATTTCCGACAAGTTAGAAAAGCTCAAAAATATAGCGACAGGTTAGTGGGCAGTTATACAGGTTCAGCCGTTTTTTCCGGCAGGTTCTTTTCTCCAACCGTTTTCCCGTTTCCCTTTATTTTCTGTTTATTTTTTCTTACCTGGCGAAAGGTTCTATTCTTTCCGATACCACTTTGACGCCAATTTACACTGGTCAAATATCTTTTCTGGAGGGAGACAGCGTTTTATTTTATATGGGAGGGAAGCAGGATTGCTTTTCATTCCAAGAAATAATGATCATTCCTACCTCAGTCCCCTAATATTATTTCTCAGCAGATATGATGAGGGAAGCATAATTCATAATAAGCCTTCCGTTAATGAGCTTGCTATCACAATTTGCAAACAACTCATTTTTTATTTTTTTATAAATTGTTTCATCGGCCTTGCTTAGTAAGCTTATAATTGTTTCAGACATTTCTGTTCTGTTTAGCCAATAATTTTCCGCTGTCCCAAAATCCAATTTGCCGGAAATAGTTTCTTCCCTAATATTTTTAAATCCGGCATGCTCAAATAACTGTCTGATCAAACCGGGCTTTGCGCACCGGAACATCCCGGGCGCGCCTGCAGGTGACCCGGGGAATTTCAATGTGCTTTGATAAGACTTGCATCATGGTGGTATACCATTCATTATTTTCTTGTGCAGCCCAAACAGAGATGGCAACTTTGCCAAAGTTCCTGCAAACCCGGAACATTTCATTTGCAGCCAACTCCATATCCGGGAAAAACATAAAACCCATCCGGCAGCTTATCTTATCAAAAAAATTGTTATTGAAAGGGAGTGTAGAAACATCTGCCATTTTGAACGTTATATTGTTTATCCCACGTTCATTTGCATAATCACGTGCAATGGCCAGCATCTCAGCAGACAAATCGGTTGCATGCACTTCGCCGTTTTTTGCAATGGCCGCAATGGAAAAAGCCGGCTCGCCTGTTCCCGAAGCAATATCCAGCACGATGTCATTGCTTTTTATGTCCAGCGCTTTGATGATCGCATCGCCCATTGGCTTTAAAAAATCCATTGTAAATTCATTCCATTTCTTCCAGGCAATGGAAACCTTATCCCATGAGTTCTTTTGCCCGTCGCTAATGGCTTGCAGTTGTTCATTCATAAAATAAATTTGTAACTGAATAAAAGTAATAATAGGCAATATCAAAAGGAACAAAGAGATGTGCTTCATGCCGAAATGATTTTGCAATAATTCTATTCGAAAATAATGATATTATACACCGGAGGCATATCACACAAAATATAGATAATGTAATTTTGGAATGTTCTTTGACTTCAATTTTAAATTTTAAGATTATGAGTAATAATACTGCAACACACACAACTGGAACGCGTGAAGAGTGGCTGGCTGCCCGCCTCGATCTTCTCAAAGCAGAAAAGGAGCTAACCCGTCGCAGCGACGCTGTTGCCTTGCAACGACAGCAACTGCCCTGGGTCCGCATCAACAAGGCGTACCGGTTTGAAACGGATGAGGGGGTCGCTTCACTGGCGGATCTGTTTAAAGGCCGCTCGCAACTTCTCGTATATCATTTCATGTTCGGCGAAAAATATAAGGCGGGTTGCCCCAACTGTTCGTCGATCGCAGACGGGTTCAATGGTAATGCCGTCCACCTGGAGAATCACGATGTCTCGTTCTATGCGATATCGCGGGGACCGCTGGAAAAATTACAGGCATATAAGCGGAGACTGGGATGGACTTTTCCCTGGGCCTCGTCGCTCGGTGGTGACTTCAACTCTGACCTTAATGTTTCATTTAGCGAGGAACAACAGCGGGACGGCGGTATCGAGTACAACTATCGGCGCGAACCGGCGTGGGAGGTACAAGGCATCGGTGACTCCATGACAAAACATGGTGAAGATCCGGTAGCGCAAATTGCTGCGACGACCGGGACCGACGTTGCCACATTCACGAGGGAGAGACCGGGAATGAGTGCGTTTGCCATAGAAGACGGCGTCGTCTTCCACACTTATTCCGCTTTTGCCCGCGGACTGGATGCACTTTGGAGTGTATATCAATGGCTGGACCGGGCACCACTTGGACGAAATGAGATTTCCGGTACATGGTTTCGCCGTAATGACGAATATAAAAAGGGCTGATGCGAATCTTCTTTGGTGTATCGGCGCTGGTTTTTGCGGCCAGCACTGGGGTCACGATTTTTTGGAGCAGATCCATGTCGACCATGGATGGCATGCTGATGCCAGGCGGCTGGTCAATGACCATGACATGGATGCCCGGGAGCGATTGGTCCGGCGCAGCATTTTCATTTCTCGGGATGTGGGCCGTGATGATGATTGCGATGATGATGCCTTCGCTTGTTCCCATGCTGGTGCGCTACCGGAAGGCCATCGGAAAAAATTCGCAAGAGCCCGTGGGCTGGCTTTCCGTATTAGTGGGAACGGGTTACTTCTTTATATGGACCGTTTTCGGAATCGTTGTTTTCCCATTAGGTGTTGCATTGGCAACAGCAGAAATGCAACAACCGGAATTGTCGCGCGCGGTTCCTATTGCTATCGGTGTGGTCGTTCTTATCGCCGGTCTGCTCCAGTTCTCCGGATGGAAGTCCAAACAACTGGACTGTTGCCGGCAGGCTGGTTGTAGTATGAAGATGCCGGCCAGCGCAGGCGGGGCCTTGCTGCTGGGGTTGCGATTCGGCATTCATTGCATCCAATGCTGTTTCGGGTTGATGATGATTCTACTGGTCATCGGAGTCATGGATCTGCGCATAATGGTCGCCGTGGCAATTGCGATCACAGCCGAACGTCTCGCACCGGCCGGAATGCGGGTTGCCCAAACCATCGGTGCTCTTGCTTCCGCAACAGGGTTGTTTCTCATTGCCAGGGTATTATTTTAAGGATAACAAACGATCACTTGTGTTGAAAGCATCACGTGTTGTAATCGATCAATATGATAGTCAGTAAAATATCATGACCGCTTTATTTTAGAAAAAAATTCCTGCTTTAAGGCGGAACCCTGTTCTTTGACGGGACCCTGGATTCCAGGCGGGCAGCCATTCTCCGGGCGAGGCCATTTAACCCGCGGCAGGATTTTATTCTTTGTCAGACAGTAAAATATTGGTTATCTTATTTGGGATTAATTTTTATGCTGAAAAACTACCTGACAACCGCCCTTCGCAACCTGCTTCGGAACAAGGCATTTTCCCTGATCAATATTTCCGGTCTGGTCCTCGGTATGGGTTGCAGTCTCCTGATTTTCCTCTGGGTATGGGACGAGCAAAGCATGGACGCCTATCATGCCAACAGTGCCCGTCTCTACGGCATTCATTATGATATTTACGGTGACGCATTCGGGAAGTCTGATTACAATACGCCCGGGGCACTGACGCGCGAACTAAAACTGAAAATTCCAGAAATTGAATATGCCAGCAGCCTTTACATGATTGACAAAAATCCTTTCTTTAAAAAAGGCGAAGAAAATATAAAAGTCAAAGGCGGATTTGCCAGCGCTGATTTTTTCAGCATGTTCAGTTATCCAATTCTTCAGGGATCTTCCAAAACCGCGCTCTCCGGTTTTTCTGATATCGCTATTTCACGAAAGATGGCAGAGAATTTTTTCGGAAGTCCCGAAGCCGCCTTTGGTAAGCTCGTCAGTCTTGAAAGACCGCAAAACCAATTCATCAGTTTTAAGGTATCCGCCGTTTTTGAGAATCTGCCTGTAAACTCTTCTCAGCATTTTGATTTTTTAATAAACTGGAAATTTTTACTGGATTCGGTCAGGAACGATATAGGACTGACCTCTTTATTTTACTATGAAGAACCGCTCTATACCTATGTAATGCTCCGATCCGGGGCGGATCCGGAAGCCGTAAATAATAAAATCAGGAATTTTCTCACTCCTTATTTACCCGTCGACAAAGCACAATTTCGTGTCGAACTGGGGATTACAAGATTTGATCAAATGTACCTGTACAATCATTTTGAAAATGGTAAACCCAGTGGCGGCCGGATTGAATACCTGCATATTTTCACTGTTGTAGCCATATTTATCTTGCTCATTGCATGTATCAATTTTATGAATCTGACTACCGCGAGGTCAGTCAAAAGGGCAAAGGAAGTAGGAATACGAAAAACCGTAGGTGCTCTCCGGTCAAAACTGATTATTCAATTTTTAAGCGAAGCCATTATGCTGAGTTTTATTTCGGCACTCATATCTCTTTTTTTGGTTGCCCTTGCACTTCCCGCGTTTAATAAATTGACGGGAAAACAGTTGTCTCTGACTGCCCTGCACTCTTCCTTTTGGTGGATGATGCTTTTGCTGGTGCTGATGACCGGGTTTATTTCCGGTAGTTACCCTGCACTTTTTTTATCTTCCCTGAACCCGATAAAAGTTTTTAAAGGCTCATTTAAGTTCAGTTGGAGCGCCCTCCTGTTTCGAAAAGGTCTCGTGATCTTTCAGTTTTCGATTTCCATCGTGCTGATCATCGGAGCCATTGTCGTTGCGAGACAAATGAACTATGTCCAGGCAAAGAATCTTGGTTACAACAAGGAAAATCTCATCTACATGCCCATCGAAGGTGAGCTGGGCAGAAAGTTTGATGTATTCAAAGAGGAACTCTCCCGGATGCCGGGAATCAAAAGTATTACTCACCGCTATTTCCTGTTTTCAAATATTCAGGATGACAACACTCCCGACATTACCTGGCCCGGGAAAGACCCGAAAAACAGCGCCGTAGTCTGCATCGACGGAGTGGGATATGATTTTATAAAAACAATGGGCCTAGGTCTTATTCAGGGTCGTGACTTCTCCAGGGATTTTCCCGCTGATACCACGAACTTCATTATTAACGAAAAGGCGTTGAGAATGATTGGATACAGGGATCCCATAGGTAAATCATTAACACTCGATGGGAGAAAGGGAAAAATAATTGGCCTCGTGAAGGATTTTAATTTCGGATCATTGCAGTATCCTATTTCTCCACTGGTACTCTATATGTCCGATCCGGCCAATGGAGAAAGTCAGTTCGCATTGATAAGAACCGCGTCAGGCCAAACAAAGCAGGCCATCGCCACCCTGCAACAGGTTTCCAGGGAGCTCGATCCCCGGCATCCATTTACTTATCAGTTCTGCGACCAGGAATACCAGAGATTATACCGGAATGAACAATTGACAGGCAAATTATCCGACGGCTTCGCTATGCTCGCGATTATCATTTCCTGCCTAGGCTTATTAGGACTGGCTATATTTACGGCCGAACAACGTACCAAAGAAATTGGTATCCGCAAAGTATTGGGCGCATCTGCCGGCAATATTGTTGTCATGCTTTCAAAAGACATTTTAAAGCTTGTAATCATCTCGGCTCTGCTGGCTTCACCCTTCGCTTTCCTCGCCATGAATCAATGGCTGCAGCATTTTGCATTCCGGATCGATATCAGTGTATGGTTGTTCATCGGGGCAGGATTTTTTGCTCTTTTCATTGCGTTGTCAACGATAAGTTTCCAGGCCGTAAAAGCAGCCCTGGCCAATCCGGTGAAAAGTTTAAAGAGTGAATAGATAGCAGGCAAACTGCTGTGCTATCTTCGCCGCATACATTTCTGAATAATAGGTTCTGAATGGTTTTAAATTTTTGCAATCCGTTAAAGAATGTGTACTCCTACAATGCATCCAATAAATCATTTTTAAATTCATAAACCAAACTCTTCTTTTCATAAAAGCCTTCATTACATTCTGAATGCATCTTTGTGTTGTAATTAATCAACACATATGCTCAGCAAAATTTCCTGGTCAGAGTTTATCTGGTTTTTAGTTTTTCTCCTGGTACATATTACATCGCAGTTTTGTCGCTCTATTTCAGAAAAGAGGTCTTCGCCTTTTTGCGGAATGAATCACCAAAGATTTTGTCTGCTGTTTCATCGAATGATGAAATATCACTTTCCGTCGTTCACGATTTACTGGAAGACCTTAAAAAAGTTTTTGTCGTTGCGTCAAAAACGAAAATGGTAAAAGAGGAACTGCTGCAGGCCATACAGGTCAAACTGAAATCCTATCCAGGACTTCAGGGATCAGATCTGCAGGAAGACATTTCAAATCATATCAAAATCGAAGCAAAGACAATTTGTGGTATTTCGCTCGACACCTCGGATCTGAAACAATTGTGGAACCCCTAGGGAACTCCTCCATTCCTTCCGAAGCGCAGGAGAAACAAGTGCAATGGGAAGTAGGAAGGATGGAGGTTTTTTTTATTCAATGATCTAAAAAAATGTGTATATGAAAAATGGGAAGAGAATATTTTTTTTGATGGGGATGATGGCAGCGTTCAGAAGTTTTGGTCAGGACGGGAATGCCGGCATCCAGGCAGCGACAACGAACCTGACTGGTTATTTTGCAACAGGCGTCACACTCATGTATGCAGTCGGTGCGGTACTCGGACTTGTGGGTGCGATCAAAGTTTATCAGAAATGGTCTCACGGTGATCATGATACCAGTAAGGTCGCGGCCAGCTGGTTTGGCAGTTGTATTTTTTTGGTAATTGTGGCAACTGTTCTAAAATCATTTTTTGGTGTCTAACAGTGTATACAAAATCAACAAAGGCATCAACAAGCCGATCGAGTTCAAAGGATTGAAGGCGCAGTATATCTGGTGGCTGGGGGGCGGGATTGTAATTTTATTGTTGCTGTTCGCTATACTCTACATTGCTGGGATAAATGGATATATCAGTATTTGCATAGTCGGTTTGGCTGGTAGTTGGAGTTTTTATATTTGTATTCAGGTTGAGTAGTAAGTATGGGGAACATGGCTTAAAAAAGAAAATGGCGAGACGGAGTATTCCAGGTGTTATAAAATGTTATTCAAGAAAGTTATTTATTGAATATGGAACCAAACTATAAAATACGGGGAGCATCAATTGATGATGTGGATACAGTATTCAGTTTTATCAGTCATCTGGAAGAACGAACTTTTGATTTTGAACCTTTCAAAGAAAGGTTTTCAGAAAACCTGAATAGACGAGCTAAATTTATCTGGTCGCAGTCAATGAGGAAGATGAACCTATTGGGTTTATCAGTTGCCACGGACAAAGCTTGCTTACATCATGAAGGGAAGGTTTTTGAGATCCAGGAAATGTATGTCGCCAGAAATTACAGGGATCGGGGAATCGGGAAGGCTTTATTTGCTGCTCTTGAAGAAAGGCTATCAAAAATGGAGTGCGAAAGCCTGGAAGTGACTGCCAACATAAAAAGGTCGGATGCACGTAAGTTTTATACAAAACTTGGGTTCGTACAGACGCATGTCAAGTTTGTGAAGGAGAGATGATTTGATTTTGGGGTTGATTGATTTTTAAGTGAAGAGTGAATCTGATGGAAAGAAATCTGGATGACATATTGCCTATACTGGCAGTCGAACACGACTGTATCCTTTCAAAACAGGGAGATATAACGATCGGTTTTGAAATCAGCCTGCCGGAAATATTCACTTTATCCAACGAGGATTACGAATCCTTTCACCAGAGCTGGGTCAAAGCAATCAAAATCCTTCCCCGGCAATCCATTTTCCATAAGCAGGACTGGTTCATTGATTCAAAGTATCAGTCTGATTTTTCCAAGACTGATACCAGTTTTCTGACGCGCAGTTCAGAACTGTTTTTCAATGAGCGTCCTTTTTTAGCGCACCGGTCTTATATATACTTAACAAAGAAACCGGCTAACCGGAAACTTTCCAGTTCGATCGCGTCCAATCTGCTTCGTAAATCCATCGTTCCCGATCAGGCCTTGAACCCTATCATTTTTGCAGGAATTTCAGGATGGTGTGGGGCAGTTTCAGCGACTGTTGGAAGATTCCGGATTTGTCAGTATGCGCAGACTGAAAAATATAGATCTGACCAGCATTCATAAAAAAGCCGGTCTAATTGAGAAATATTGTTTTCTACTAAATGACGATCAATTAGTCATTAAGGACATCGAATTTAATGACGGTATTAAAGTGGGCGATGCATACTGCCAGCTGTACACTTTGTCCAATCCTGATGATTTGCCGGGTCTTTGCGGTTCAAGGATTAATTATGATCGATACTCCACAGATAAAACAAAATTCTCTGTCGGTTTTGCATCCACGTTAGGTCAACTGCTGCCCTGCAACCATATTTACAATCAATATATTTTTATTGACGATACTCAGAAAACAATCAAGCAGTTTGAAAGCAAACGACTGAGACTACAGTCCCTGTCTGCTTATTCGAGGGAGAACGCTATTGCTAAAGACGCGACCAACGATTTTCTGAATGAAGCCATCGGAGATCAGCGGCTGCCCGTCAAAGCACACTTCAACATACTCTCATGGACAAACGAAAAGGAATCCGTCAAGGACATAAAAAACCTGGTATCATCCGCCCTGTCCCAGTTAGACGCGGTGCCGAAGCAGGAGCTGGCGGGATCACCGCAGATCTACTGGGCGGGCATACCGGGGAACGAAGCCGACTTTCCGATGAACGACAGCTTTGACACGTTCGCAGAGCAGGCTTCCTGTTTTTTGAATCTGGAATCTACTTACCGGTCTTCCTTAAGTCCGATCGGGATTCGTCTGGGAGAGCGTTTGACCGGAAAACCAGTGCACGTCGATATTTCAGATGAGCCGGTTGAAAAGGGCATCATCACAAACCGGAACAAATTTATTCTCGGGCCTTCGGGAGCGGTAAAAGTTTTTTTACCAATCATATGGTTCGCAGTTATTATGAACAGGGCACACATGTCGTGCTGGTAGATGTGGGTCATTCTTATAAAGGTTTGTGTGATATGGTTGGCGGATATTATTTCACTTATTCAGAAACCAATCCGATCCGGTTCAATCCATTTTTTATCGGTCCGGGTGAATCGCTTGATACGGAAAAAAAAGAAAGTATTAAGACATTGTTGCTGGCGCTTTGGAAAAAGGATAATGAAAATTTTAACCGTTCTGAATATGTGGCGCTTTCAAATGCTCTGACTGGTTATTATGAAAGAAACAAGGCATTTTTTTGCTTTGATAGTTTTTATGAGTTCTTGAAAAATGATTTTGTGCTGGTCCTTCAAGGCGATAAAGTCAAGGAAAAGGATTTTGACGTATCGAATTTTCTTTACGTGTTAAGGCCTTATTATAAAGGCGGCGAATTTGACTATTTACTAAATGCAACGGAGAACCTGGATCTGTTACAACAAAGATTTATTGTTTTTGAGCTGGACAATATCAAAGATCATCCGATCCTGTTTCCGGTTGTCACGCTGATCATCATGGAAGTTTTCATCTCCAAGATGCGCAAACTGAAAGGTATCCGGAAAATGATCTTGATTGAAGAAGCCTGGAAAGCGATTGCCAAGGAAGGCATGGCAGAATACATAAAATATTTATTTAAAACAGTTCGCAAGTTTTTTGGAGAAGCCATTGTCGTTACGCAGGAAGTAGAAGATATCATCTCCTCTCCTGTTGTAAAGCAGGCGATCATCAATAACAGCGACTGCAAGATTTTACTCGACCAGAGTAAGTATCAGAACAAGTTCGACCAGATCCAGGAACTGCTCGGGCTAACAGAAAAAGAAAAAACGCTGGTGCTGTCCATCAACAAAGCCAATGATCCGACAAAAAAATATAAGGAAGTATTCATATCTCTCGGAGGAACATTATCCAGGGTTTACCGGACTGAAGTTTCGCTGGAAGAATATCTGGCTTATACGACAGAGG
Source organism: uncultured Bacteroidota bacterium (assembly GCA_963757315.1). GTDB lineage: Bacteria > Bacteroidota > Bacteroidia > Chitinophagales > Chitinophagaceae > Puia. Next base: position 1,145,541 of record CAVWRD010000011.1, read on the forward strand.
AAACAGAGAAAATGAAAGTGCAGGAATATGCTGCTCGGTTTGGAAGTATTGAAAAAGGTATTAGGGCGCTTGCCTTAGATCTCAGAAATCAAAAATAACTATGAAAAAAATTGTATTGCTGATTGTTTTTTGTTATTGGGTTGGAAAAAGCAGCCGATGCTCAGATAGTAATTCTGGAGATCATTAAAGCCGCGATCAATGCCGCTGACCTGGTCATCCAGCAGATACAAAATGAGACAATTGTCCTCCAAAACGCGCAAAAGGAACTGGAAAATATTACGACCAAACTGGATCTGGATGATATCACGGACTGGGTTACCAAGATCCGCGATCTCTATGCCGATTATTACAAAGAACTGGAAACTGTAAAAGATATTATTTCAGGGTACGATAAAATCAAAAAACTGGTAGAAATGCAGTCGCGTATTGTTTCGGAATATAATTCAGTATATGCATTGTTCAAACGGGATAAGCATTTTTCGGTTACGGAGCTGGACTATATGGCCAATGTGTATTCGGGTATTCTTGACCAGACTCTGAAGAATCTCGATCAGGCATTGATGGTTATTAATACGCTCACAACATCGATGACAGATGCGCAGCGGTTAAATATCATCAACAGTGCTTCCGCAGGAATGCAGAAAAATTACGATGACCTGAGGAGGTTCAACAATCAGAACGTACAGCTCAGTTTACAAAGAGGGGTTGCCGAGGGAGAAATTGATGAAGTGAAAGCATTATACGGACTGGAATAAGTTCACAGGGCACGGTGAATTAAAATGGGTTATTGAAATTATTCATTTATGAAGAAACGATGGTTTTGTTTATGCACAAGTTTTACCCTTTTAGGAGGACTGAGGGCACAGTCAGATATCCAGGCTATGCTGAAACAAATTGCCAAACTCGAAATCTATATCGTCGATCTGGAGAAGGGATATAAGATCGCCCGGGAAGGACTGAGTACAATCGGAGAAATCAAAAAAGGAGAATTCAATCTGCATTCAGTCTTCTTCAGTTCCCTTGAGTCAGTCAATCCCTCCGTTGCGAAGTATTCAAAAATTGCCATCATTGTTGCTGATCAGCTGTCCATTGTTTCCCAGTTTAAATCGCTGATTCAAAAAACAAACAGCTCAGGTAAGCTTACAAATGCAGAATTGCAATATATACAAGCCGTGTATTTAAATATATCTGATGAATCCATGAAAACCCTGAATAGTCTGATTGCCGTGTTAACGGACGGGACTTTTGAGATGACGGATGACGAAAGAATTAAGCGAATTGACTTAAGCTATAATGATATGGAGGACAAGTACGCTTTTACACAAAGCTTTTGTGACAAAGCAAATCAGATCAATTTTTTGAGGATGGATGAAGCAAATGAATATGGATTATTAAAAGCGCTGGAATGAAAAAAATATGGATTTGTCTTTGCCTGTTATTCAGTATTGAATTGATGCCCGTAAAATCAAATGCCCAGGCCTATGAGCTGGAAAGGCTGGTGCTGGATATCGAGAAATTACTGCAATTAAAAAATATCCTCAGTGATCTCTATAAAGGTTATGAAATTCTGACGACCGGTTATAATGCCATTAAGAGTATATCTGAAGGAAATTTCAGTTTACACAAGGCATTCCTGGATGGCCTGCTCGCCGTCAGTCCTGCCGTTCAAAAATATGAGAGGGTCATCGATATCATCAATGACCAGGCAAGCATCGTATCAGAATATAAAACGGCTTACAACATTTTTAAACAGGATAAACATTTTTCTCCTGATGAGATTATTTATCTGTCGAATGTTTATAATAACCTGATCAGCGGCAGTGAAAAGAATCTGACTAATTTATTAAATGTGATGACAGCAAATACGTTGCGTATGAGCGACGCTGAAAGGCTGCATGCCATTGATGGCATTTATTCTGATACGCATGAACAGCTAAGTTTTTTAAGGGCTTTTAATAGCAAGATAGCGTCACTTTCGGCTGAATTGTCAAAACAGGAAACAGATTTGAATTCTGTGCGGAGTTTGTATTGAGTGATTTTTTGTGTGCGAAGGAATTGTGTGTTATGAAAAAAAGAATCAAATGCATTTGTTTTTTGGCAGTGTTATTAAACCTGCCGGGTATTTCGTGGGCGCAGGACAGTTATGAAGAATTCCACGGTCTGCAGCAGGTGCTGGAAAATCTTTATGATGAAATGATCCCGCTCTGCAGTCAGCTGATCGGTGTAGGCCGCGTCCTTGCCGGGTTTGCGGCGCTCTGGTATATCGCCTACCGCGTCTGGGGCCATTTATCCCGTGCTGAACCGATTGATTTTTATCCCCTGCTCCGCCCCTTCGTGATCGGATTTTGTATCGCCGTTTTTCCCATGGTGCTGGACCTGATAAACGGCGTCCTGCAACCGACTGTGGCGGCGACCGATGCCATGGCGCAGAATACCAACCAGGCACTCTTTGCCATGATGGCTGGAAAACAGCAACAGCTCGATAATCCACCTCCATCCAATCCTTCGACTTCTCCGGATAATGATCCGTCGCACTGGTACCAGTATACGCATCCTGATGGAACAACCAATTCTTCAGGTGGCAGCTCCAATCCAATCGCAGATGCATTTTCCGTATTCAGTTTGCGTAATCTGATCAAGACATGGATAGCCGAGGCACTTGAATTTTTTTATCAGTGTGCGGCGCTTGTCATCGACACCATCCGCACATTCAAACTGGTCGTGCTGTCGATTCTCGGTCCTTTTGTTTTTGGCCTCAGTGTCTTTGACGGTTTTCACCAAACGATCCGCAACTGGCTCGCGCGTTATATCAATGTATTCATGTGGCTGCCGGTGGCAAATATTTTCGGTGCCATCACGGCAAAGATTCAGCTCAATATGGAGGCGATGCAACTTGCTGCCGGGAATACAGATCCTTTTTTTGCGAGCACCAATTCTGCTTACCTGATTTTTCTGGCTATTGCAATCGTCGGCTATTTCACGGTGCCTTCGATTGCAGGATATATTGTTCAGGCAGGAGGGCATGCGTTATTCAGCAAGGTTTCGGCGCTTGCCACAACTTATTCTGCGATGATCAGCCGGGAAGTCGTCTTCTGTACTGGCTTCCATGCGGAATTCCAAAACGACTGAGATGAAAATTCCGCATTCTGACCCAACAACAAGGCCGACCGATCATTACATGACTAAAAAAATCTCCGGCCAACCCTAAAATCAAACCATGTTCACCAAAGCAAAAAATATCAATACCGCCTTTCAGTATATCCGGACTTTCAGTTTGTTTTTTTTGATTAGCTGCGTTTCGATCTCTGCCCTTGTTATTTATAAATCCATGCAGATGGCTGGTGCAGCTGAGCAGCATATTTATATACTCGCCAATGGTAAAGTACTCGAAGCATTTGCAGCTGACAGAAAGGACAATATTCCTGTCGAAGCCAGGGATCATATCAGCATGTTCCATCATTATTTTTTTACCCTCGATCCGGATGAAAAAGTCATCAACAGCAATATGGGCAGGGCGCTATATCTCGCGGATGCTTCGGCCAAAAAACAATATGACAACCTGAAAGAAAACGGTTATTACCGGAATATCATTTCCGGCAATATCAGTCAGACGATCGAAGTTGATACGATCAGTATTAATGTGAATGTCTATCCCTACTGGTTTCATTTTGCCGGGCATGAAAAAATAGTCCGAACGACTTCCATCGTTACGCGAAGCCTGGTGACGGAAGGTTATTTGCGCAATGTATCGCGGTCAGATAATAACTCGCACGGATTCCTGATTGAAAAATGGGTCATTGTAGAAAACAAGGATTTAAAAACTGAAAACAGATAACAATGAAAAAAATATTGTTCTTTTTATTCTGCATTGTGTCAGCTGCCCTTTGTTTTTATGTGCTGAGGAATTCTGTTGTGTATAAACCGAAGAAAAATCCAATGTTAATCATTACGCATTTAAGATCAGGTATGCCTCTCGGATACCGAGACAGCCTTCGCCTGAAAGAACTGTTGCTCGAAAATATTTTAAAGTCACAAAAAAAATAAACGATGAAAAAAAAGTTTCTGCTGGTGCTTCCGCTGCTTGTTATGCCCTTTGTTCTTTTGTTTTTCTGGGCCCTTGGAGGAGGAAAAGGAAAAGACGAATCCAATACGAAAGCAACTGCTGCCAGCCTCAATGTAAAGCTGCCCGATCCACATTTTAAAAAAGGCGCCGAGAAATCCAAACTGTCCTTATACGAAGAAGCCAGCAAAGACTCTGTTATGCTTAGAGATAAAATTAAAAATGATCCTTATTATGTCCTCAAGGAAAAGGACCTGTCTTTTGACACGTTAAAATTTTCAAAGGCTGATGAGAATGAATCCAGGATTTTGGATAAGCTAAACAAACTGAAATCGGTAATAAATCAAAAACCGGAAATACCAAAAAACAAATCAGAATCTTTTTCAGATGTTCCAAATCCAGTAGATTTTAGGATACACGAAGCTAAACCCGAACCAGTCCATGATCCCCGGATGGAACAGATCAGTTCCATGCTTGACAAAGTAATGGCTATTCAGCATCCTGAAATCCTGCAGGACAGTATGGCCAGATTAAAAAAGCATAATGCTGTTCCTGCTTTTCAGGTAAGTCTCAATTCTCTTAATACTGATCCGGAAACATTCAACTCTGATCCGGAAAATCAAACAGAAGAATTAAAAATTAATCGTTTCTACGATCTCGCCGAAGATCTGTCCATCGATAAAAATATTGACAATGCCATCGAGGCTGAGATACCCGAGACGCAAGACACTTGTGCCCGGTTCTACCATAAAACTGAGATTATTGAATGATGTACGGATCAATAATCACTTTATATCAAAAAATCAATTCATCTACGGCATCACTTCACTGAACGGCGAAAGATTAAAAATTCAGTTCAGTTCAGTAAGATCCGGACAAAACATTCTCCCTGTTTCCCTGGAAGCCTATGATTTGGATGGATTAGCCGGCATCTATATTCCCGGTAGCATTAACCGGGATGTAGCCAAACAATCAACTGATCAGGCAATTGGTTCCATGAATCTCGCGACTCTTGATCCCTCTATTGGTGCTCAGGCAGCAGGGGCAGGAATTCAGGCTGCAAAAACATTGCTCAGCAAAAAAGTAAAGCTGGTGAAGGTTACCGTGAAGGCCGGTTACAGACTATTGCTTAAAGATTCAAAAGAAAAATAAATACCAACATGAAACTCATATTTATTTTCTGCTTTTCGATTTTAGCATTGAATGTCTTTTCTCAGACCGTTATTAAGTCCTTTAACGTAAGTGTCTGTTATCAAAAAACAACAAACATCATTTTTCCTTACCGAATTGAAAAAGCAGATATCGGTTCATCAGATGTCATCGGTCACAAAGATGCAATCCTCAATAATGTACTTTTCCTGAAAGCAGGACGAAAAGGCTTTCCAGTCACAAATCTGAGCGTGTTTACATCTGACGGGAAACTGTATTCATTCCTTGTTCAGTATAAGGAGAACCCGGATACGCTTAATCTGCTGTTTCTCCAGAGATGAAAAATCAGTTCCAACTGTTTCTGACACTGTCAATGAGGCAAATCTCGACTCTGCCGCGATAGATATTTTAAATCAAAATTCCTTTTTGCATCGAAACACCGGTAATGAAGAAATGAAATTGATTTTGCAGGGAATCTATATCCATGACCATCTGTTGTGGTTTAAGCTGAAACTTGAAAATAGTTCTGATATAGATTTCGAAAGCGAAAACATCAGATTTTCTGTAAAGGACAAACATTCCGGAAAACGAACAGCCGTTCAGGAAACAGATTTATCACCGCTTTGGCGAAACCCAGATCAAAAAGTTGCTGGCCAGAGCGAACAAGACTTTGTTTTTGCCTTTCCTTCTTTCACAATCAATAAACACAAAAAGCTTCTTATCCAGATCAGCGAAAAAAATGGAGAGCGGCAATTGATACTTGAAATACCAGCCCAGGATAATTCTAAAATGTCAATCTATTTAATCATCATAAAATGTAAATCATGAACCAGGAAAATTTAAAATTCTTACAGGATCGCTTGTTTTATCTCGGCACTGAAAAGAGACTGCATCCGGAGCTTGAAAAAAACATGGCAGAAGGAAAACCAGAATTTAAACTCTCCTTTTCCAATCATTACGATAAGGACAAACTGAACGCTGAACTGCATGTCCGGAAATCAGATAATTCAGAAATGTATTTTCTGAATAAGTACGACGCGACACTTCAGAAACCCGGTCAGGAAAACAAGTCACAAACATTCTATCTGGATCATGGTAAAGGCGTAACCATGAAAGAGGCCTATAATCTACTGGACGGCCGGTCTGTCAATAAGGATCTAAAAAATAAAGAGGGTGAAGTGAAGAATGCCTGGATCAAACTCGATTTCAACAGCAAGGAGCCCAATGGTAATTTCAAACAGGAACAGTTTTACAAACCTTACGGTTTTGATCTGCACACGGAACTCTTTAAATTGCCTTTGCCACAGATGCCCGCTGAAAAGTTCAACCAAATGGTAGAAGCACTGGAACGTGGTAATACCCAAAAAATCATCCTGCCGGAAAATATCATCGGCACCGTCTCTCCCATTATCATTTCAGCCAATCCAAAATTTAAAACGCTGGATATTACAGATGAAAGCGGCAGGCCACTCAGCAAGACCGAAAAGAACGATCTACATGCACTGGCCGAGCAAAGGAAACAAATGCAGGACATAGATCCCAGGATGCATATAATAGATCCAAAAAGTGTAACGCCAAATACAAAAAACAATGGTCAGTCTGCTGAAAACATTATAGAAAAATATAAGGCCAATAAAGGCATCCCAAAAAATGATGGAACCCTGCAGAAATCTTCTGCAAAAATTCCAAAAAAAGAAAAGACAGAAAGTCTTTTGCCTAAAAAAAACACAAGTCATAAAAAAGGACTGGCGATTTAATCTTATCCATCAGGGATCGGAGCGGTTATCCTCCCGCACTTCGCGGGGAGATAGAAGCGAAGAGCCCGGCCCCGGTCCCGCTTCCAGCGGGACGCGGGGAGATGGCATTATTCCGCAGAAAAAAAAGATATTGAGGCGATGGATCTGAAGGAACATTTCACCGGATTTTACGAAGCGATCCTCGCCGATCCGCGCATCGCCCCCGTACACATCAGCATGTACATGGCGCTGCTGCTCGCCTACCTGTTACATGCCAGCGAAAATCCCATCGAGGTCGACCGCGAGGCGCTCATGTCATACGCAAAAGTCAGCGCGCGCGCCACCTATTACAAATCGCTGCAGGATCTTCATTCATTTGGTTATATCAAATACATTCCTTCACACAATCTTTTTTTGGGGAGCCTAGTTTATCTGAAAAGAATCTGACGGCAAAAATTGCAAACGCCACGTGGAGACGCAGCGTTTGATAAAAATATAACCCGAAAAATTCACAATTATTAACTTCAGGTTAATTGCTAAGGTAAGGCTCGATGGTTATAAATTTTTATTTTGTCATCTTTTTTAGCGTGGCATCCACTTCCCCCGGCATATTTTTTTCCGGAATGCGAGCGATGTCCGCAAAACTCCTCCCGTGGTTCAGCCAATAACCCACCACCACCCAGCCGGCATAATAAGCCTCTCTCTCCAGACCGCTGGGTCCCGTTCCCATGGTGAAATTCATGATATCCGCATCGGCGTCTGAAAAAAGTTTTTGGGAAACGTCATTCAGAATGGCGTTGTTTTTCGTGGTCGCTTTTTCAAGCCAGCCTTTCGTGTATTCGGTATAATCAGCATCCGGCCGCCCGGGCAGAATCAGTTGCGTCGCCCGCATCGCAAGACCTTCAGTCACCACGATCACGCCTATACGCCGTTGCCAGCCACCGGAGAGACTACCCATCCCGATATGCACGGCATGCACCAGTTCGTGCACCATAATCGGAAAACGGGTTGAGTCCGGAATTTCAACCGGAAGCGAAGTCATAATTTTTTTGTTATAGGCCGTTGTAAAAGCGTTCACTTCAAAGCCGCCCACGTAAGTCCTTATATAAATCCGGAAAGCGGAATCGGGTAACAGGAGTTCAGAGATCTTCGTTGTAACTCCTTCCGCTTCGTCGAAAATTTTATTGCTGATCCCGTTTTTCAGTGACGGCAGCAGTTCGGGATATTTCGGCCAGGCGTTGTCGAGTAATTTGCGCGCAATAGAATCTCCCGCAGGCGTCGGCGGTGTGGCCGCAAAGTCATATAACTTTTTCCATAAGAGCCAGCGCTCGTTTTCCGATGCGTTTATCCGCACAGCCGAATCATAAAATGAAATAAATTTCGGCGTGAGGTCATCGAGTTTCAGCTGCACATGAGGAGTCTTATCGGTTAGCAGACAAAGAATAAAAAGTAATTTAATAGTATGACTACTCATATGTATTCAATATTTTACCCTTATCATCGAAGAATGTCAGACTGCTTTTTCCATTCGCCGAAACCTGAAGAATCATTCGTTTTTTACCGGACGAATCCATCAACGCAATTTCTGAAGTGCCGTCTTCATTTCTCCCGACCCAGATTCTTGAAGGATCTTTATTTTCAGCAGGGTGGCTGTCAGAAACCCTCAGTCCCGCAAACCGGTCATCCTTATCATTTACTCCAATCAACTGTATTTCCTGATTCCCATTATACCTGTCAAAGGACAGACTCCCTCCTGAATTGACGACCTCTCCTTTGTTGTTTTGTGCACCTCCAAAAATGAGTCCGCCATTTTCAGAGCCTTCGTCATTATAAAAAAGAATACCTGCCTGAGGGCGGTCAAAAGGTTGTTCCTTTCCTTTATTAATAATACCCGGAAATCTGGAATGGTCAGAGATCACCATTCGCAGTGTGCCGTCCGGTTCAACAATTTTTATCTGCCGGGCTTCGATGTTATCGAATTTTGCCGGGTTAAAGTTTATTCTCCCGGAAAACCAAACGACAGTGATTATAAAAGCCAGCGTAACCAGAAGGGAATAGATAAAGAGAAAGGTCTGATTAATTTTTTTCATTTTATTTGGTCTGACGTTTAGACCGCCTAAAAGTTACCAATGATCTCCTTTTTTCCCACCTTGCAATCGGCTGCGGCTGATGGAGGAATTTACCTTTTTTATCCGCCAGACCCAGCGAACGGATGAGGGATTTGCTGATGGCAGTTATTTTCGCGTTGGGTTTTCTCGAGGCGCTATTATAGGTTTTATTAAAGACCCTGATCGCTTTATCAATCCAAAACAATTCCTGTTTTTCGTCCTTTTGCAAACGAAAAAGGACCATCAGGCGATCATAGGCCTTCTCGCTGGTGGGATAGGCTGCTGTTATTTTTTTATATTCTGCAATGGCCTGTTCCTGATCGTCTTTTTCCAGGTCTTTGGCTTCTTTGAGCCATTCACTCAATTGTTTTTTTTCTACGTCCTTATAAAGTGGTATTGTTTTCAAAACCTGTTCATCTTTGATCGTGGAATATTTTGCTCAAATAAACTATACCACCCATTTTTTACCCTTTTCTAGTAGTTCACTCATGTCATTTACTGCCCTATTCTTAATATCGTCCAGAGAAGCCGATAATTTCTTCAGGGTTTTAGTGCTTTTTTCGGGGTTTAAGAAATAACTGACCGCTGCTCCTGCTGCTAATAACAGTAATAGTTTTTTCATTTTAAGTATTTTAGATATCTATTTCAATTTCTGGGCCAGCAGAAGTTTTAATTATTTCTGACAATTAATATCCGTGGCGGTCTCGGCGACGGTTCCCTAATTAAAAGTTGATTATTCAGCGACTGCTGATATTATCAGCGTATAAATCGCTGCAGGATCTGCATTCCTTTGGTTACATCAAATATATTCCCTGGCACAATTTATTTTTGCGGAGCCAGGTTTATCTGAAGAGGATCGGAGCCCTATTTCTCCTTTTTACGAAACTTTGAAACAGAAACGACTTTTATAGAAAATATTATGAATACAATCAGAAGAACTCCAAACGCTGAACCGGTTGCGTGAATCTGTAGAAAATTTATCTTATTTACCAACATCAGAAATCCAAATTCGGTAAATGCCAGAGTCAGCGCGCCAAATCCAATTTGATATCTTATCCAGGTTCCCCAACCATCGGCATCGTTTAGATTCTCCAAGACGCTTTCATAATCAGATTTTGCCAGGTTCAGGCTGATTTGACCATAATACCATGCCAATAATGAACGCTGGAGATAAAAAGCCAAGGCAGATATCGCCAAACCCAGGAAACCCAAAAAACAAAACAAAAAAGAATTTTCCCAAAAATTATACTTCGGTGGGAGTGCATCGTTGAAAATGATTTTGCCGGCCAGAAATCCAAGAGTAACAATGCTGAAAGTCGAAAGAATCCCCATTATCGTCATTTCCTTATCCAGGTAATCGAGATAGATCTTAACATTGTCTTTATCCAAATCCCTGGTCGCCGGTTTGTTCATATGCTCACGCAATTGGTCATTTGCGAATAGAAAGGTAGTTCAACCAAAAGTTACAAATACTTTTTTACATTATTGGGCAATTCTGATTTCATCATTTACAATTTCACAAATCTAACTCTTCAATTCATAAAAACGTTGACTTATGTTGAACGCATCTTTGTATTATAATAATACAATACTATGCGTTAATGAATTTCCATATCTCAACAAACCCATCAGGGATTGAAGCGTATATCCTCCCGCGTTAGCGGGAGATAGCAGCGGAAAGCCCGGCCCGCCTACGGCGGGGGATGGAATTAAACCCATTGAAAAAAAGATTTTGAAGTGATGGTCATGAGTCCCGAAAACGTCATTGAAATACTCCGCGGTCATGGAACCATCGTCACCCCCGAAGAAGCAAAAATTATTTTAGTTTATTTAACAGAGCTCGCGAAGCTGGAGGTCGATGAAATTATAAGGCGCGGGAAGGAAGAAAAGTTTTCCCCGCACGGCCAAAAAATTATATCAGGTTGCAACGATTGATTATTTTGATCGTAAATAATGATTTATGAAAACCGCCGATTTATACATACGCGTCAGTACCGACGAGCAGGCAGAGAAGGGTTATTCGCAGCGAAACCAGGCCGAGGCGCTGCAAAAATATTGCAACAGTCATTCCATTGAAGTCCGGAAAATTATTTTCGAAGATCATTCCGCGAAAACATTCATTCGTCCCGCCTGGCAGAAGTTGCTTTCCGAACTCCGGAGAAATCGCGGCAAAACAGATTTTATTTTATTTACCAAGTGGGATCGTTTCAGTCGCAACGCCGGCGACGCCTATGGCATGATAGGTACACTGCGCATATTGGGCGTCGAACCCCAGGCCATCGAGCAGCCTCTCGATCTCAGCATTCCCGAAAATAAAATGATGTTGGCCTTTTATCTCGCAGCACCCGAAGTAGAAAACGATCGTCGTGCGCTGAATACATTTTTCGGTATGCGGCGCGCGACTAAAGAAGGTCGTTATATGGGTAAGGCGCCAATCGGTTACGTTAATTGTGTTTCGGAAGACCGGCGGAAACACATGCGCCCCGACGCGAAATACGCACCCATTATCCGATGGGCTTTTCAGGAGATCGCGCGCGGGATTTTCGCCACCGACCAGGTCAGAAAGGAAATCAACCGTAGAGGTATTACCTGCGGGAAAAATAATTTTCTAACCCTGATACGCAATCCCGTGTATTGCGGGAAGGTCCATATCAGAAAATACAAAGACGAGGAGGCTTTTTTCGTGAAGGGGCAGCATGAGCCCATTGTCCCGGAGGATGTTTTTTACGTGGTGCAGGATGTAATAAACGGGCGAAGCAAAAAAGTAAATGATGCGACGAAAATCAGTTGTGACGAGTCGCTCCCTTTGCGCGGGTTTCTGATATGTCCCTGCTGCGGAAAAATACTTACCGGCAGCGCATCCAAAGGCCGCAGCAGTTACTATTATTATTATCACTGCAAAATGCCCTGCAATTTTAGACTGAAGGCACCTGAAGCCAACGAACGGTTCGTGCGGGAACTCAAAAAATTTACTCCCCGTCCTGGCATGGTCGAAGTTTATATCCCTTTATTGGAAAAAACTTTTAATGACCAGACCGCCCAAACGAAAAAAGAGCGCGGTCAGATTCTGATGCAGATAGAAGACGTGAACAGCCGGTTGAAAAACGCGCGTAATTTATTCGCGGACGGGAAAATGGATCCGTGCGATTATCGTGAACTGAAAGACGAATGTCAGCCCAAAATAAACATGCTAGAAGGGAAATTATCCGGATTGAAAGACGTGGAAAATAATATCGGCAGCATCTTGAAATCCGCTATTCAGAATATGAGGTGCCTGGACAAATCATTTCTCGAGGGATCTATTCAGAAGAAGCGACAGATTATCGGTTCGATCTTTCCGGAAAAACTCAGTTTTGACAAAGCAAAAGGTCGAACCGGTCGGGTCAACGAGGTCATTCAGCTGATATACACGCTGGACAAGGGTTTCAGCGAAATAAAAAAACCGGATTCAGGCAGGAATTTGCATGAACCCGGTGAGGTGACCCCGCTCGGGCTCGAACCGAGGACCCAAAGATTAAGAGTCTTTTGCTCTACCAACTGAGCTACGGAGTCAATTTTTCGAGCTGCAAATATACAGGGAATTTATTTTGCAGAAACTATTTAGACCTTATCTTTGCAGTCCTTAAAAGGGAGCATAGCTCAGCTGGTTCAGAGCATCTGCCTTACAAGCAGAGGGTCCGCGGTTCGAACCCGTGTGCTCCCACACAAGTCCACAGAGGGTTTCAAGAGATTGAGACCCTTTTTTGTTTTTACAGGTTAAATATGGTTTAAACATTTTCCTTCTTTGATAAAAGTATAAGCACTTAATCTATAAAAGGTGCACAGAGTCATGAAGAAAAAATGTACAGCAGGTGTTTGGTAAAACTGCCGATTTGCAATATTGACCAGATTGCAGTTTCAGATTGATAGTATTTTTTTTGCATCATCAGAAATGAGCTATACTCCGATTATTAAATAGGATTCACCGGTAGGTAGTTAAAAGAAGCCGTTCGTTAGAACGAGCTTTTACAAGTCCCCATTTTACTTTTACTTGTAGTTTATTGATCGATCTACATCCTTTGTCAAATCCATCCCGTAAATCTTATTGAATCCTGATTCTCCTGATACTTACTTCATCTACTTAAACCTCCCGTTATGAAACAAGTTATTCATTTTTTATTTCTTTTATTTCTCGTATTATTTACGCATGGCGTAACTCTGGCTCAGAATATCGGAATCGGTGTGAATCCTCCCGATGGTTCTGCGATGTTAGATATTACAAGTACAAATCGAGGCCTTCTCATTCCCCGAATGACTTCAGCAAATATCAATGCAATAAGCAATCCTGCCAAGGGACTACTGGTTTATGATTCAACGCAAAATCAGTTGCTTGTAAATATGGGAACTCCCTCGTCTCCTATCTGGCAGTCTGCTATTGTCAGCGGAGGTGACTGGAGTCTTGATGGCAATAATGGCACAACTCCTGGTAGCCAGTTTTTGGGTACTACGGATAATAAAGCGCTTCATTTCCGGGTCAACAATATCTGGGCAGGAGAAATTCACCCGAAAACAGGAAATGTTTTTTTTGGATTAAAGGCAGGAAAAACCAATACTACTGGTTATAGTAATGTTGCTATTGGCAACAGTGCTTTGGCCTCCAATATAGGTGCGCAGGGATTAATTGCAATTGGGGACTCTGCTTTATTTAACAACGGATCAACCAATATTCTTTCTGGTTCGTTTGACGGAGTCTTCAATACTGCGGTGGGATATAAGTCCATGTATGCAACGGTTGTTGGTTCAACTAATACAGCAGTCGGTAGTTTTTCACTTACCAGCAACACGAATGGCGTAGGTAATGTGGCAGTTGGTTCTTCCGCACTTGAACAAAACACAACTGGTGGAGGAAATACGTCGAACGGTGGAGACGCACTTAGATTTAATACTAGTGGAAATAATAATACTGCAGACGGAATTGACGCTTTATATTTCAATACGACGGGGACTGACAATACTGCGGTGGGCGCGACTGCAATGGACGGCAACAGAGGTTCCCTGGGCAGCTTCAATACAGCCATAGGAAGCCGTACGATGGGAAATACATCTAATTCCCAATTCAATACCGTCGTAGGTTATAATTCAGGAAGCCAGTTTGATATGGGTTATAACAATACCATCCTGGGTGCCAATTGCGATATCAATGCTACCGGATTGTTTAATTGTATCGCTATTGGACAGGCAGTCGTATGCACGGCAAGCAGCCAGGCAAGGATCGGAAATCTGGCAACCAATTCCATTGGTGGCCAGGTAGGATGGACTACGTTTAGTGATGGACGTTATAAAAAAGATATTAACGATGATGTTATCGGAATAAATTTTATCATGAAGCTACGGCCTGTAACCTATCATCTGGATATTACCAGTTTAAATAATAAATTAATTCAGGGTCGCAAAATTGAATTGGATGCACCTTCCAAAAACGCCATAACTGAAAAAGAGAAGATGCGTTTTTCGGGATTTGTGGCTCAGGAAGTGGAAAAGGCTGCCAGTGAGTCCGGCTACGATTTCAGCGGGGTTGACAAGCCCAAAAACGAAAATGATTTTTATGGTTTGCGTTACGGCGATTTTGTAGTACCCCTTGTTAAAGCCGTTCAGGAATTGAATATAAAAGTGGAAAAACTCGAAAAGGAGAATGCACAACTCAAAACGGGTACCAGCTTTCAGGGATCAGAAAATATCGAGACGATTATTAGCAGGCAGCAGGCAGTTATTGAAGATTTACAGAAGCGTCTGCAGATAATGGAAACCCTGAAAAAAACTGCCTTTAATAATTAGTTGTCTAATTCAAAATCAACCAGCCATGAAGAGAAATATTCTTGCCTACGCTGCACTGTTGGGTTCGTACTATCTGCCTGCCCAGAATATTATGTGGATAGAAAATGGGGCGGAGATAAATATTCAAAATGGTGCAACACTCACTATAGCAGGTGGAATTACACTCGCGGATGGAAGTCAGCTTATTAATAACGGGACTATCATCCTGGAAAAATTGGATGATTCACAATTGGCCGACTGGTTAGACAATACTACAACTCCTTATAATTATGGACAGGGTACGTTAACGTTAACCAGCAACAGTATCCAAACACTGAACAGCAAAAATATTTTTGGAAACATCACTGTAAACACCGGTCAAATTAATTTTGCGAGCGACATCATCTCCAACAACTGGCTTCTCATTAAAGGACCTGTTTCTACGGGGAGTTTCAAGGCAATTGCGTTAAGCAGTTCACAATTTTCAGTAGCAGCAGATGCGTCGAATGCGAATTTTGTCAACAGCTGGTTCAATGGAACGCTGAGAAGATTTATTACTCCTTTCACAGTGAACAATTATTTGTTTCCTGTAGGCAATGCAACTGAATGCAACCAGGCGATACTGGATAATCTTACAACAGATGTATTGAACAACCTGAATTATGTAGATGTGTCATTTGGCCCAAAACCGGGAACTGACGATGGTTTGCTGGTGTCAGATTTCGGAACGCCGTACACTTCCGTAAACAACGGTGGCGTATGGTTTTTAACGACCGACATTATACCTACTTCCGGAAAATTTGACCTGCTGTTGTATTTTAATGATTTCGAAGGTTTGGGCGATAATGAATTTGCCATATTGGGTCGCCCCATTTCTTCGGGTAATGCAGTGGATTGGAGTATTCCTCCCGGAAGTGTACTACCAGATCCCGGAACTCCCGGCCGTCTTATCTCTTCTGGCTATGCAAGACAAAATAATTTATCCGGATTCAATCAGTTTGGCATTGGAATAACGATAACACCCATCATAAACACGGTGACTGGTCCTGCAGATGCACGGCAAACGTTATCGCCAACAAATGAAAATAGTCAGCCAGTGATCAGTGTGAAACTATTTCCGAATCCCAGTCAGTCGCAGTTTTCCATACGCATTGAAGGGACAAGCAATATTTATAACGCATCTATTTCAGATATGAACGGCAGAACAATTAAATCTTTTTCAGTTTCCGGCAACACCAATATCCCGGTTACGGGTCTTAGCGGTGGCAATTATACGATCAGGGTGGAAAATGTATACGGAAAGAATAAATCTTTTATTGAAAAAATTTTGATAATACCCTAGCGTCCGATTTGGTCCTTACATCTTAAACATACCTCTTATCCGGGTAAGAAAGAATTCCTTTTTTCTTCTTGATACTTCAACTTCCTTGCCATTGGTTAGCAGAACAGTTCCCCCTTCACCCTTCCTGTATTGTTTCACATGGGTGAGGTTGATAATATAAGATTTATGAATACGGCAAAAGAAATCGTCTTCCAAAAGCTGTTCATATTCAATAATTGATTTGGATGCTATGATCTTCTGACCATTCAACATATAAAAGGTAGTGTAACTGCTTTCTGCTTCGCAATAAAGGATTTCTGAAAGTTGAATGACACTGAAACCATTCAAACTGGAAACACATAATTTCATATCTGCCGGTTTAGTTATATTACCCGCGTTATGAAAAAGCATTTCATTCTTTCCGGAATGCAAGTCCCCGGATTTTTCATCAATTAGTATGGTTTTGATCATGAAATAATTATTGCGTGAATATAGACGTATCCAACATTAGGAATTCTCTTTCACGAATACCGGTCTCATCGATTTTAAAGATACCTATTCATAAGAGTTTATTGCGTGATGGACGGGTAAATTGAGCAGTTGGCATTATTTACGGATATTTTAATTGTCTTAATGAGTCGTTGGAGATTTATTATCCGGAATAAATGAGCGACAACTCAAATTTAGCATATCGGCAATCTCATCACCTATTCCGGAACATTCAAATAACTGTCGATATCGGCATATTGCCAACTGTGACTTATATTTATAGTTTTTCGACAAAAATGATTTGGGGTAATGAAGGAATACTTCCAATTACAATTCAGACGACAAATCAGAATGATTCGGGGTTTCGGAGCAAATCCCTTTTTCGGGATTTTGGTTGGGACAGGCGTCTTTATATGGGTTTCTTTTATCCTCTTCAAAAAAGTTTCTTTCCCTCAGTATTTCTATTCTTTCATCTGTCTGGTAATGGTCTCAACAGCAGGAGAAAAATCGAGAAATGAATTCCTTCAAACCATATTTACGAAGGGAAAATATCGAATCACGAGATTGTTGGAGAATATCATTTTTGCAATTCCTTTTTTTATTTTTCTATTGTACAAAAATCAACCGATGATCGGATTCATTACCATTTTAATGAGTTCGGTTTTTTCTTTGTTTAACAGCGGAACGAAATCTTCTTTTGTAGTCCCCTCTCCTTTTTCAAAAAGACCTTACGAATTTACAGTTGGTTTCAGAAGAACTTTTTGGTTGCTGATAATATTGTTTTCGGGTTCCGTTATATCCATCATCTACCATAATTTCAATCTGGGCATTTTTTGTTTGATGGGTTTTTTCCTGGTTTGTCTGACCTATTATTCCGGACAGGAACCTCTGTTTTATGTGTGGATTTATTCGCAGACACCGAAAGAATTCCTGAAAGGGAAAATCAAAACGGCTTTGCGTTATAGTTTTTTGATGAGCCTATTCATTGCCGTTCCGCTCGCTGTTTTTAATCCTGCAGATATTTGGGCGATCTTATTAGTTATGCTGATCGGGCAGTTATATATGATTCTTATTGTAGCAGGCATTTATGCAAATTTTCCGGTACGACTAAACCTGATTCAGAATATTCAGATAGGAATAAGCATATTGTTTCCCCCTTTCCTATTATACTCCATCCCTAATTTATATTCACAATCTTTAAGAAGACTAAATGCCGTGTTGAAATGATCCGATTAACCGAATTGTCCAAATCATATGGGGATCACGAGGTACTTCACGGGATCAGTCTTGGTTTTAAAAAAGGAGAAATTCATGGCATCATTGGTGAAAATGGAGCAGGCAAAACAACTTTGTTTAAATGTATCTGTGGACTGGAAGATTTCACCGGGAAGGTTGAATATGATGGCGGTGTATTAAAAAATCAAACAGGTTTTTTACCAACCAATCCATACTATCTCTCCCATATGACTGCCATGGAATATCTGAGATTGCTTTGCAATGCAAGGGGGATAGTCAATAAAAATATAGAAAAGTATAATCTTTTTGAATTGCCGCTGGGTCAATACGCCGAAACCTATTCTACGGGTATGCAGAAGAAACTGGCCATTACCGGTTTGCTACTTCAAAAGAATGAAGTTTTTATTCTCGACGAACCATTTAACGGTGTGGACATTTCCAGTAACATGATGATTCAGGATATTTTACTGAAACTGAAAAAACTCAATAAAACAGTTATACTTTCCTCTCATATATTTTCAACACTGCAGGATTCCTGCGATTTCCTGCACTATCTGAAAGAGGGAAAAATTAAATACAGTCTGCCCAAAGGAAGTTTTGAGACCATTGAAAACGAAATGAAGAATGGTGCTTTAAATGATGTCATTATAGAATCTATTTATACGTATGGAATGTAAGTATAAATGCAAAGGAAAAAACGCCCACAATTAATACAAGGATAAGGCATGAACGAATCATGGACGTTTTTTACGTCTGACAAAGTTGGGAGATAAAACGTTGCACTCAGATAAATATAAGAGCAGCTTACAGGTTTGCATCTGCCGGGGGCATATTAAGCCTTTCAAAATATTGAAAATGAAAACAATAATTCATGTTTATCTCCGTTTAGCCAGTCAGTAATTCCAATATTCTTTACAAAGCCAATACTTATGAGACTAGCCATAATAAGTTTATGTTTAGTTTTATTAATAAGTTTTTCAACCAGCCTGAGTGCAGCCCGGTTTTGGGTTGCGGTTGGTCCTTCCAACTGGAATAATATGGCCAACTGGTCTAATGTTTCCGGTGGCGCGGGTGGATTCAGTGTTCCCGGCATGGCAGACGCAGTTACTTTTAACAATACACGAAATGGCGATTGTACTATCGATGTACCTGTAAATGCGCTTAGTATTACCGTTAATGGTTATACTGGAACTATTACACAGGGTGCAAATACCATTTCAACCGTCAATAACGCTTCTTTTTCGACAGGAACATTTTCCGGAGGCTCAGCGAATATTACGATTGGAGGAAATTTTACACTTGCCGGCACCGCCTTCACATCCACATCTGCCGTTCTCGAAATCGATAATGATGCCGCTTTTACTTCCGCGACTTTTGTTCATAACAACGGTACCGTAAGATTTAATGCCACAGGCGGAACAACCACCATCTCCGGAACAAGCGCTGCCTTTTATATTCTTGAATTTGTTGGAAAAGGTTTCAACTATAATATTACCTCTGCGGGTAACACCACCGTTGCAAACAGTCTGAATCTTACAGGCACATTATTTTATAATCTGAACACTGGTACAATTGTAGTAAGCGGGGACATTAATGTGACGAATACCGCTGCCGGTTGCGGAGGTACCGGACAGGTAAATATCACCGGGGGTGGTGTTCAAAATTTTAATGGAAGTACAATAGCAGGAGCCGGTGGTTTGCCAAAACTGACTATTAATAAACTCACAGGAACACTAAGCCTTTCAAATTTCCCGGCTTCTTCCAACGACTTTACTTACACAGCAGGAACCATCAATGCAGGAACATCTACTTATTGTTTTACAGATGGAAATACAACTCCATATACAATTTCCGGTAGTTTGAGCCTGCAGAATATTGAATTTCTTGCCATAACCAATCAGACATTTACGGTGTCCAACACCATTACCGCTGCAGGGGATCTTACCCTGGCGGGAACGGCTAGGTTAACTCTCAATACCGGAAACATAAATGTGAACGGGAATGTTTTTTTAACCAACACTGCTGCGAACGGTGGAGGCAGTGCTACCATTAATATTGTTGGATCGGCCAATGAAATATTGGATGGAACAGCACTTGCAATCACCCAGAGCCTTCTACCTTTTGTGAACATCACCAAAACAGGTGGAACGCTCACGCTGAAAGGAAATATTTCAGAAAGTCAGGACTGGACATACAACAGTGGCACCGTAGATGCCGCCAGTTTTACTTCTACCGTAATTTTTGGTGGTAACAATTTGAATGTTACGAGTGCAGGAATGAGTTTTAATAATATACTGGTTACCGGGAATGCCATCACGCTGGTAAATAGTCTTACAGCAAATAATAATATAACAATTACCGGAGGACATATTACACCAGTCGGCAATACGATCAATATAGCCGGCAACTGGAACGACTATGGAACCGCGGGTTTTACGGAAGCGACCAGCACGGTCAATTTTAACGGATCAGCACTTCAAACCATCACATCCCCCGCAGGAGAAAATTTTACAAATCTTACAGTCAATAATTCGGGAGCAGGAATTCAGCTGGTCAATAACACACAGATAGCTACAAACCTTACGATGACACAGGGAAATATTAATCTGAACGGAAATACTTTGACCCTCGGATTATCTGTGGCCAACAATGGAACGCTTAGCTATGGTTCGGGGACGATGATCAATACGGGTACATTCACCCGATGGTTTAAAACAGGCGTAATTGCTAATGGATCTGTAACAGGATTATTCCCGATGGGAACTGCCAGCGATTACAGACCGTTTTTTGTTTCAGCACCGGTTGCCGGTCCTACTACAGGAGGTACGATCAGTGTGACTTATACAGATGCAACTACCAATACCAATGTTTCATTTGCAGATGGAGTTTCTACGGTTATGGTCAGGAAAGATTTGAACTGGGCCGTTACCACCAATACACTGGCAGGAGGAACTTATAACCTGGATGCACAGGGAACAGGATTCGGATTGATTGGTGCGGTATCAGATTTAAGATTAACCCTGGTCAACAGCGTTAACGGAACTGCTGGAGTGAACGCAGGAACAACTGCTAATCCCCAAATAAACAGAACAGGTTTAACGCTCGCCAATCTGAATAATATTTTTTATGTAGGATCTATTAATTCTGTCAGCACGCCTTTGCCGATCACATTAATTTCTTTCAAAGCATTCCCAGAAAATGGTGAAGTGGAACTTGAATGGACCACTTCATCAGAAACAAACAACGCCTATTTTACCATTCAAAGATCCAGAGATGGTCTCGGCTGGGAAAATATTCAAAAAGTAACAGGTGCCGGCACCAGTGCCAATGATCAATCTTATACTGCTTACGACCAATCTCCCTACGACGGAGTTTCTTATTACAGGTTAATGCAAACAGACTTAGATGGAAAACAAACCAATTCATTCGTTATACCCGTAATGATCGGTAATAAGCTGGCAACTATTTCAGTATACCCGAATCCTGCAAGAGATCATGTTAAAATCGACTTCCCTTCCAACGGGCGATACGAAGTTGACGTTTTGAATATCGCCGGCCAGTCCATGAATAATCATGTGGTCGCAACCAGCGGCAACCTGATTTTAAATTTATCAGGATTAAAGTCAGGCATTTACATTGTGAGAATTATGCACGATGGAATTACCGAATCAAAAAAGATATCGGTTTACTAGCATATTATTTATTAAGACCTCATTCTGACCTCAAACTTTTTACCGGGTTAGCAACAGCCGCTTTAACAGCATGAAAACTCACGGTAGCTAATGCAACTACCAATGCGAGTGCGGCTGCCAGCATAAAAACCCACCACTGAATATTGACGCGGTAAGCAAAATCTGCGAGCCAGTGAGTCATTGCGTACCAGGCTATGGGAAATGCAATTATTGACGCTATAAAAACCAGCCGTAGAAAATCTTTGGACAGCAAGAGGACAATTGAATCCACGTTAGCACCTAATACCCTGCGTACGCCAATTTCCTTAAAGCGTTGGGAAATAGTAAATGCCGAAAGTCCGAATAAACCCAGGCAGGCAATAAATATAGCGATGCAGGCAAATACGGTGAATATCGTTCCCTGACGTTGTTCAGATTTATAGAGCTGGTCGAATTTTTCATCCAGAAATGTAAACTGATAAGGAAGTTCGGGAAGGTATCTTCTCCAGGCATTTCCAACCATCGCTAAAGTACTCTGCACATTGTTACCACTTACTTTAATAGAAAGGTTATTAAAATAAGAATCCGTGGCGGTGACAGGCGGGTTACATAAAATGATGGGAACAATTTTATTTCTTAAGGATTCAAAATGAAAATCTGCCATCACTCCAATCACTTTGCCCTTGGTCGAGCCGTATTTAAAATCCTTTCCAACTGCATCCCGCGGTGTTTTCCAACCGATTGCGCTGACCGCTGATTCATTCAATATAAAATTGGAAGTATCGGTGCCGTAGGATCGCGAAAAATTCCTGCCTGCTACTATGTGTACCCCGTATGTCGGAATAAAATCATAATCGCCGGCTACAAATTTTATATCGGCTGTTATTGGCCTCGCTGAATCACCCACATAAGTAGACGCGCCCATTTCATCCAGCAATCTACCGGTTGGAATGCGAGAGCTGCGGGCCACTTCTTTTATATTCGGATTCCGGAGCAACTCATTTCTGAATTGTTCATAGGCAGGATTCAGAAAATTATTATACGGCATAGTAACAAGATGCTCCTTGTCATATCCAAGCGAAGTATTTTGCATATACCGCAGCTGCTGGAATACAATAATGGTTGTTATAATCAGCACAATGGAGATTCCAAACTGAGTTACTACCAGAACTTTTCTGAATGAAATATTTCCCTTACCTGCTTTTAATAAACCTTTCAGCGTTTTTACCGGTTGAAAAGAAGACATAAATAAAGCAGGATAAATTCCTGATAAAATTCCAATAATGAAGGGAGCTGAAATGATGGGAATAAGAACCTGCCACTTCAACAGAATATCCATTGAAAGATTTTGATCTGATAACTGGTTTAACCAGGGCAAAGTAAAATATAACAGAATCAGGGAAATAATAATGGCAGCCCAGGCAATCAAAACCGATTCACTGAGGAACTGGAATATGATTTCTTTTTTTCTCGCTCCGATCACTTTCCTGATACCAATTTCCCTCGCTCTCAGAGCAGAACGGGCAGTGGACAAATTCATATAGTTGATGCAGGCGATCAGTAAAATGAATAATGCTATGATTGAAAATATATAAACCCGTGTTATGTCTCCATTGGGTTCGGCTTCGTAATCAGTATGTGAATAAAGATGGATATCGGTTAACTTCTGCAATCCGATCTTCGTAAATTTTGAAGGGAGCGCACCATTGTAATCCTTATGATCCATACGCTTGTCGACAAATTCCGGAAATCTCGCGATCATTCTTTTTATGTCGTAATGTTCAGGAAGAAGCAGATAAGTGAAGAATGAATTGTTACCCCAATTGGTTCGAAGATTTTCCGCTCCGTAAACCGCAGAATCTTTCAGTGTATTAAATGAGACCAATATGTTCGGATGCAGATGAGAATTTGCAGGAAATTTCTGATAAACGCCAGTAACCTTAACATCAAATTGATTGTTTGCTCTCAGGATCTTATTCATAGGATCTTCATTCCCAAAATATTTTTTGGCTGCATCCTCACTGAGCATAACAGAAAAAGGTTCTTTTAATGCGGTTTTTGGATCACCTTCCAGAACTTTCAATGTAAATACATCAAATAAATTTTCATCTCCGAAATAAACTTCAGGCTCGGAAATGAGTTTATCCTTATACTTAAGCGGGGTTGTTCCATTGTTAAGCAGGCGTGTCATTTTGACGATCTCGGGAAAATCAGTCGGAAAATAATATCCGAAAGGTGGTGCCACGGTGCTCAGGGTAAGAGAAACCACGCCTTCTGAATTATTAAAACTTCTCGTAACACGGTAGACATTATCCGCATTTTTATTATACCTGTCATAACTCAATTCATTCACGATATAAATTGTGATCAGCAGGCAGCAGGTAATTCCAACTGTCAATCCGAACAGATTAATAAAAGAGATAAATCTGTACTTCATCAAATTGCGCCAGGCGATCTTAAAATAATTCTTAAGCATGTGAATTAATTGTTGATTATTGGTGGGTGAGCGTACAACAAGTCCAAAAACATTGCCACAAGGTAATTTTTTGAATACTAAGCAATTATGCAGGGGATGCTTTCTCGCTATGCACGGTTTTGATACAGGAAGTGAACGATTCACATGGTAGGCGATCCTCTACAATATTTCTCCAGTATTCATTCCCAAATTCGCAGAGGTTTTACATAACTTAAAGCTGGATTCCTGAAATCAACCCATTTCAATGAAGGTTTTGATCATCGAAGACGAAAAAGCCCTGTCAGACAGCATATTTGATTATCTGAATTCTGAGCATTTTGTCTGTGAAACAGCATTGGACTTTCAAACGGCTTTAGAAAAAATCAGTCTCTACGACTATGCCTGTATTATTCTGGATATAACTCTGCCCGGAGGAAGCGGATTGGAACTGCTCAGGGAACTGAAGACCAGCCATAAAGGAGATGGAGTACTTATCATTTCCGCCAGGAATTCTCTGGATGAAAAAATTCATGGTCTACAGTCAGGGGCCGACGACTACCTGACAAAGCCCTTTCACTTATCAGAATTGGCAGCACGAGTATCCGCCATCATTCGGCGAAAATCCTTCGACGGGAAGAATAGTCTGACTTTCGATGAACTCCACCTTGATCTCCGGGAAAAAACTGTTCAGGTGAAAAACCGGATGCTTGATCTTACAAGAAAGGAATATGATTTGTTGTTGTACTTCATAAGCAACAAGAATAAAGTGATCAGCAAGGGTGCGATCGCTGAACACCTGTGGGGTGATAATATGGATATGGCAGACAACTACGATTTTATATATACTCATATAAAGAATCTCCGGAAGAAAATAGTACAGGCCGGTGCACTGGACTATATAAAATCTGTTTATGGAATGGGATACAAATTCAGCGACCACCCATGAAATTATTCCACAGATATTTTCGGGTTAACCTGCTCGCCACTCTTATCATTTTTTTGCTGGCCAGTATTGCTTTCTATTTCCTGTTGTGGTGGGTTATGATTAACCAGGTAGATGAGGACCTCAAAATCGAACAACGGGAAATCCAAACCTATGTGAGTAAATACAACCATGCGCCAGAACCTATAGCTGTCAAGGATCAGCGAACTTCATATGAATCTACGTCTGTTCATGAATTAACCCGAACTTTTAGAACTATCCGTTCAAAAGATTTTCATGAAAGAGAAGATTTTCGTGAAATCAGTTTTACTCTTCCCGTGGGGAATCAGTGGTTTTTATTCCGGGTATCAAAATCGCTTGAAGGAACCAGGGATATGAACCGGTCCATTATTGCCATCTCGCTGTTAACGGTAATTTTAATTCTCATAGTCAGTCTGCTCATTAACAGGTGGCTGCTTCGCAGACTGTGGCAACCATTTTATGCAACATTGACGGCCATGAAAAAATTCAGGCTGGGAGAAAAAAAAATACCCTCATTCACTCCTACCGATATTGATGAATTTGGACTGCTCAACGATACATTGGATCAGTTCATCCTGGCAGCTGATAAAGAATATACACTACTGAAAGAATTCACGGAAAATGCCTCTCACGAATTGCAAACACCTCTCGCAATCGTACGATCAAAACTGGACACACTGATTCAGGATGAACAGCTTACTGAACCGCAAAGTAATGCCGCACAAACTGCCTATGAAGCCATCCGGAAGATGGCCAAACTCAATCAATCTCTTTTATTATTAAGCAAGATTGATAACCGGCAATTTTCAGAAACCAGTCTGTTTGATTTTAAAATACCGGTGGAAGAAAAGATGAACGACTGGTCGGAACTATGGCAGGGGAAAAATATTGAAGTAAGTTCTTTTCTGGAATCTATCGTGGTAACCATGAATACGCAGCTTGCAGATATTCTTCTGAACAATCTGTTCAGCAATGCGACACAGCATGTGAAAGAAGGAGGTTCCATTGATGTAAAACTTCAGCATAATGAATTCATCATCTCCAATACCGCTCAGGATGGAGCACTCGACCAAAATAAATTATTCAAGAGATTTTCGAAAGGTGGACAAGCGACTGATCAACACGGCCTCGGTCTCTCGATTCTTCAACAAATAACTGACGTATCTGGAATGAAAACTACTTATGAATTCGTGAACGGCATGCATATTTTCACTGTAAGTTTCCACGAAGAAGGATAAAGTACAATTAGTAAATCATTCACTTCAGAGTTGGAGCTTCACCCACCTTCTCCAGCAAATGCGTGATTCGGTGGGCGAAGGGCTTTAAGCTTTAAACCTGAGACTTTAGAGTGTATTATAAAAAATTTGAATAGCTGGTCTTATTTCGCTTTTTTTGCGCTGTTGGCACTTTAAACAGACTGCATACATGGTAGATATCGGATCGCACAGACTTTCACTCATCAATTTTTCAGATATCGTTTTTAAACAGGATCAGGTAACCCTGAATCCTGCTGCTATTGAAAAAGTGGATGCAAGTTTTGAATTCCTGAAACATTTTTCGACAGGCAAACTGATTTATGGCATTAACACAGGTTTTGGTCCCATGGCCCAATACAAAATCAGCGATGAGAACCGACTTCAACTTCAATATAATCTGATACGCAGCCACAGCTCGGGCATGGGTAATACCATCAGCCCGCAGCTTGGAAAAGCAGTTCTTGTGGCAAGACTAAACAGTCTGATGCAGGCATATTCGGGAATTCATACAAGCCTGGTCGAACTGCTTGCAGGAATGATAAACAATAATATCATCCCCCGCATTTATGAACATGGCGGAGTCGGGGCCAGTGGCGACCTCGTACAATTGGCTCATGTGGCTTTGAATCTAATCGGTGAAGGTAAAGTATGGTATGAATCAGCCTGGCAGGACACAGCTACTGTTTTCAAAAAAACAGGACTCAAACCTCTTGATATTCAGATCAGGGAAGGAATTTCAGTTATCAATGGTACGTCTGCCATGACGGGAATTGGTCTGGTCAATATCGTATACGCCAAAAAACTTCTGGCCTGGTCCGTGATGATGTCTTCCATGACGAATGAAATCATGGAAGCCTACGACGATCATTATTCAAAAGAACTGAATATTGTAAAACATCATACGGGACAGAACTATGTAGCCGCTATGATGAGAGGCATGCTTAAGTTCAGCAAGATGATCCATAATCGTTCTGAGCATCTTTACAATCCGGCAAATATTGAATATGATATATTCGAAGACAAAGTGCAGGAGTATTATTCTTTACGATGCGTAACACAGGTTCTTGGACCGGTATACGATACCATTGAACATTCAGAAAGAATTCTGGTGGAGGAATTGAATTCAGTGAATGATAATCCGGTGATTGACTACAAGAACAAAAACATCTTTCATGGTGGAAATTTTCATGGTGATTATGTAGCCCTTGAAATGGACAAACTGAAAATAGCGATCACCAAACTTTCCATGTTAGCCGAAAGGCAATTGAATTATCTCTTAAATGATAAGTTGAATCAAATATTGCCACCTTTTGTAAATCTGGGAGTTCTGGGATTTAATTTTGGTATGCAGGGCATGCAGTTTACGGCTGTTTCGACGGTTGCGGAAAACCAGACACTTTCCTATCCTATGTATATACACAGCATCCCTAATAACAACGATAATCAGGATATCGTGAGTATGGGATGTAATGCTGCACTGATGACCAGAAAAGTAATTGACAATAGTTTTGAAGTACTGACTATTCAGGCCATAACTGTGTTACAGGCGATAGATTATTTAAATTGTCAGGAAAAATTATCTCCTGCAACCCATCGGGTATATTCAGCGATCAGGAACATATTCCCGAAATTTGTTGAAGACAG
Organism: uncultured Bacteroidota bacterium; assembly: GCA_963757315.1. Taxonomy (GTDB): domain Bacteria; phylum Bacteroidota; class Bacteroidia; order Chitinophagales; family Chitinophagaceae; genus Puia. The sequence continues at coordinate 1,173,423 of CAVWRD010000011.1, forward strand.
TCCCAGGTACGAAGAACAGGAAAAAGTAAAAAATTATCTCTTACAAAATGAGCCATTATGAAATGTGCACTGGTAACCGGAGGCTCGAGGGGAATTGGCAGGGCTATTTGCATAAAACTCGGCTCACTCGGTTATCATGTTCTGATTAATTTTAAATCCAATCTCGCTGAGGCTGAGCAGACTCTGGAGGTTATCAGACAAAATAGTGGAACTGGCGAACTACTCCCATTTGATGTAAGCGACAACAAAGATATCAGTAACATTCTTGGACTTTGGAAGGATTCTCACAAAGATGATACGATAGAAGTACTCGTAAATAATGCCGGCATTAAAGACGATGTTTTAATGATGTGGATGAAGGATGAACAATGGGAAAATGTTATGCGTACAAACCTCGATAGTTTTTTTTACGTGACACGTCAGGTTTTAAATGACATGATTATGAAAAGGTATGGCCGTATCATTAATGTGGTTTCACTTTCAGGATTAAGAGGACTGCCGGGTCAAACGAATTATTCAGCAGCCAAAGGCGGTGTTATTGCAGCGACTAAAGCCCTGGCTCAGGAAGTGGGAAGGCGCGGAATAACGGTAAATGCAGTGGCACCTGGATTTATTAAAACGGATATGACTGAAAATATTTCTGAAAAGGAGATGAAATCGATCATACCCGTAAATCGTTTTGGAACTCCAGAGGAAGTTGCACATCTGGTTGCTTTTCTGACATCACCGGAAAGCAGCTATATCACTGGGGAGGTGATATCGATTAATGGTGGGATGTATTCGTAGAACATGGAGAAAGTATGGGAGTATGGGAGTATGGGAGTATGGGAGTATGGGAGTGTGAAAATTTTAATTTTCAACCAACACGTTGATAATTTTCAAGATATTGATTCGTAGAATTCAAAATATTAAACACTCCCATACTCCCATACTCCCATACTCCCATACTTTCCTTAATTTGGCCCAATGAACAGAGTGGTAATAACCGGCCTTGGCATTTACTCCTGCATCGGTAAGGATTTGGATGAAGTTAAAGAAAGCCTGCTTCGGGGTAAGTCAGGTATTATTTTCGACGCCTGCCGAAAACAGATGGGTTTCCGCTCTGCCCTCACAGGATTTGTTGAACGCCCTAATTTAAAAGGACTGCTGGATCGTCGTGCGCGGATTATGCTTCCCGAACAAGGAGAATATGCTTATATGGCCACACTTCAGGCCCTGGCTCAGGCGGGTATTAATGCTGAATATATCCAGAGTAATGAAATAGGAATTCTATACGGAAATGACAGTTCGGCAAAATCTACTATTGAAGCTGTTGATATCATGCGACAGAAAAAAGACACCATGCTGGTTGGATCAGGTGCGGTTTTTCAAACAATGAATTCAACGGTCACGATGAATCTGGCTACTATCTTCAAACTACGGGGAATAAATTTAACAGTGAGTGCAGCCTGTGCCAGTGGTTCTCACGCAATCGGCCTTGGTTATCATTTCATAAAAACCGGCTTGCAGGAATGTGTTATTACCGGAGGGGCACAGGAAATAAATCCATTATCTATGAGCAACTTCGATGCATTGTCTGCTTTCTCCTCCCATGAGTCTGAACCCGAAAAAGCATCCAGACCCTTCGACAAGGATCGTGACGGTCTTATTCCCAGTGGCGGTGCAGCAACCGTCGTTCTGGAAAGTCTGGAATCTGCTCAAAAAAGAGGAGCAAATATTATGGCAGAAGTCGTTGGTTATGGATTTTCTTCGAATGGTGAACACATCTCCAACCCTACCGTAAATGGTCCCGTGCGATCACTCATTATGGCTCTTAAAGATGCCGGCATGGATAGTTCTTCGATTGACTATATCAACGCACACGCAACATCTACACAGGCTGGAGATTCGAGTGAGGCCAGGGCACTTGTGGAAGTATTTGGTGAGAAAAAAGTTCCCGTAAGTTCCACCAAATCTATGACAGGACATGAATGCTGGATGGCTGGTGCAAGTGAAATCGTGTATTCAATGATTATGATGGAGAATGGATTTATAGCCCCTAATATCAATTTTGAGAATCCCGACAATGATTCTTCCAAATTGGATATCGTAAAAACTTCCACGACCAAAAATATAGATGTATTTTTGTCGAATTCATTTGGTTTTGGAGGAACGAATTCCTCCTTAATCGTAAAAAAATGGAAGTCGTAACCCTAAAACTGACTAGCTATGAAACATCAACTCCCCATTATTGATAAAATAAACGGGATTCTTTCCGACGAATTTGAAGTAAATACCGACAGGATGGTTCCGGACGCCAACATTAGACAGGTATTGGAACTGGACAGTCTTGACTACATTGATCTCGTTGTACTTGTCGAAAACAATTTTTCATTCAAAGTAAAACCAGAAGATTTTATACTGATCACCAGCTTCCAGGATTTCCATTCGTATATCATCTCCCACGTTCAATCAAAAGAACCAAGCGATGCCGTCATGGCAGGGCAAGTCCAGGGGTAATAAAACGGGTTTCCGTATTTTCGTCTGGGTGCTTAAGCATGCCGGCCTGCAGCCAGCCTATCTGTTATTGAGGTTTGTTGTTTTCTATTTTTTTATTTTTTCAGGAAGGGCCTTTCGATTCCAGTATAATTTTTTCCGGCAACGTCTTGGATTTCCTGCCTGGAAATCCGTATTGAGTATTTATAAAAACTATTATTGGTTCGGTCAAACGATCATTGATAAGGTCGTGCTTACTTCGGGATTAAAAAATCCATTTGGTTTTGAATTTGAAGGAGAAGAGAATTTAATGGAAATGGTAAGACTCAAAAAAGGTGGTCTTTTACTGAGTGCACATATTGGAAATTGGGAAATTGCGGGCCATTTACTGCAACGCCTTGGTACCGATATGCATATTGTTATGTACGATGGTGAACAGCAACAGATCAAGGACTATCTGGAAAGTATAACCGAAAAACATTCAGCCCGGATAATTCTTATAAAAGAAGATCTTTCTCATATTTACGCTATCCAGCATGCATTGGATAATAATGCGTTTGTCTGTATGCATGCCGATCGTTTCCTGAAAGGGAATAAAACGCTATCAGGTATTTTATTAAATAAGTCTGCTTTATTCCCCGCCGGCCCATTCCTTCTTGCAAACAGTTTCAAGTCGCCGGTATCATTTGTATTTGCCATGAAGGATCATTCTCTTGACTATCATTTTTATGCCACCCCGTCAAAGATATATGCAGGGGTCAGGGAATTATCGATCGCGGAAATGTTAGGTGATTATTGTTTTGCGATGGAAAATACCATCAGAAAATATCCGCTGCAATGGTATAACTATTATGATTTTTGGGAGACCGAGAAAGTGTGAGAGTGTGAGAGTGTGAGAGTGTGAGAGTGGGCCAGCCCAGTTGAAAATCAATTGAAAATGATATGGTTTTCACTCTCACACTCTCACACTCTCACACTTTCACACTTTCAGTGGATTTCTTATCTTTAGCAAATGCAATTTGAGTCGCAGTCTGCAGCGGAATTCATCCCACAGAAACCCCCATTTGTAATGGTGGACAGGCTGCTTTTTGCTGATGAAAAAAAATCTTCTTGTAGTTTTATCGCAAAGAATGACAATCCATTTGTGGAAGAAGGTTATTTTTCCACCCCGGGCATGGTGGAATCCATGGCTCAGACTGCAGCTGCAGGAACCGGCTATTTTTTTAAAAAAGAAAATAAAGAAGTCCCAGTTGGTTATATCGGCACCGTTCAAAAATTGTCTGTCGTGGAATGGCCACCGGCAAACGCAGAAATCGTGATGGAAGTCACGCTGCTCACGAATATCATGCAGGTTTCCCTTGTATCCGGGGTAGTCAGTTATCAGGGAAGAATACTGGCCTCCTGCGAAATGAAAATATTTGTAAATACTGCAACATGAAAAATAAATTTTTTACCGCTACAATTGCGATTATAGGAGTTATACTCCCTTCATTCATGAATGGTCAGGCACTTTCCGCGTTGGCTTTTTTCAACAATGAATCGGTCCCGACAACCTATCTGGGCATTGATTTCACGCTTGCGAAACTGGTAAACGACGAAGCATCCAATGCCAGAACCATCCAGTCTACTCAATTCAACGGGATCAATGATCTGATGATTAGCGAAGCCAAAAAGTACGACATTCAGGACGCCTATCGCAGATCCAACTGGACACCAAATTTGAAAGAAGTAGAAGACAGGAATTATAAAGCTGATCCCGATCAGTTAAAATCATCAAACGAAGCGGATCTTACCAGACTAAAGCCTGAGGATATCGATAATCTTGTTAAAAATTTCAACTATGGTGCACTGAAGGGATATGGCGTTTTGCTCATCATGGAAGGGATGAGTAAAACTGCTAAAATTTGCACGATCTGGTTTACGGTCGTCGATATGGATTCCAAAAAAGTTCTCACTGCGGCGAGGGTCGAAGGGAAATTAGGAAGTGGATTCGGTTTCAGGAATTATTGGGCTTCTGCTATTAAAAGTGCCATTGGTCATGTTAAAAGCAAAGACTATGATCAATGGAAATCGGGTGCCGGTGTAAAATGATCTGTCGTAATTAAATGAACAATCATCTGAACTATAATGTCCAAAAAAAATATTTTACAAACTGAAACGGAAGTACTGGTACGTTTCAATGAAGCGGATCCCCTGGGCATTGTCTGGCATGGTCATTACATCAGGTATTTTGAAGACGGCAGAGAGGATTTTGGCAAAAGATATGGAATAGGATATCTTGACTTTTATGAGAATGGTTTTGTGATTCCTGTTGTAAATGTGGACTGCTCATTTAAAAAGTCCCTCCGGTATGGGGACACGGTATTAGTTGAAACGTTGTTTATTCCGTGTGACGCAGCAAAAATTAAATTCAGTTACCGCCTGTTTAACAAGAACACAAAAGAGTTGGTAGCCACCGGAAATTCGGTACAGGTATTTCTCGACAGGATGCATTCAGTCCTGCAACTTCAGAATCCGGTTTTTTTTGAAGAATGGAAAAGAAAATATATACAAACTAAAAGTCGTTCATGAGAAATGTATATGTTGTAGCTGATAATATTTTCTCTCCGCTTGGAAAAACAACTTCTGCAAATATGGAAGCTCTGAAGAATGGCCGTTCAGCCATTCGCGAGCACAATTCCAGTATATCGCCACAATCATTTTATGCATCTCTTTTACCTTCTGAAGACAAATCGGGAACGCATTCCCTTTCGGGATTCGAGCGAATAATTATGGATTCGGCATCAGATGCCATTCAACAATCATCGATAGATACAGCGGACAGCAAAAATGGTTTTATACTTTCTTCCACGAAAGGAAATATCAGTCTGGTTGAAAATATATCGGATGAGGAGATACCAACAGACCGCATTTCCCTGAATACAAGTGCAAATATTATTTCAAAATATCTCGGCTTCGTTACTGAGCCACTTGTTGTTTCTCATGCCTGTATTTCAGGGTTGTTAGCGATGATTACCGGAATGCGATTGATACAGTCTGGCAGGTATGAGAATCTTGTTATCTCCGGCGGAGATCTTATAACCTCTTTTATATATTCGGGCTTTCAGTCTTTTCAGGCAATTAGTCCGAACCCATGCAAGCCTTTTGACGCAGCGCGCGACGGAATAAGTTTGGGCGAAGCGGCCGCTACAGTTGTTTTATCGGCACGTAAAACTCCCGGAGCTATTTTGTTAAGTGGAGGTTCGGTGTCTAATGATGCAAATCATATTTCAGGTCCCTCGCGTACCGGTGAAGAATTATTTCTTGCCATAAACAGATCATTAAAACAAGCATCTGTATCACCAGATGAAATTGATTTTATTTCGGCCCATGGAACAGCAACAAGATATAATGACGAAATGGAAGCAAAAGCATTTCATCTTGCGTCGCTGGAAAATGTTCCGGTAAACAGTCTGAAAGGTTATTATGGCCACACATTGGGCGCCGCGGGAATTTTAGAAACGATCGTCACTATACATTCCATGAAAGAAGAAATCATACTTCCCAGTTTTGGGTTTGCAACTCCAGGTACGGAAAAACCTATTCATGTCATAAAAGAACTCAAGCATATTAAACTGAAGAAATGCCTGAAAACCGCTTCGGGATTCGGAGGATGTAATGCAGCACTAATAATTGTCAATTGTTAATTGTCAATTGTTGATGAGGAATTGTAATTTATTCAATTATAAACATGTTGAGAATCTTGCCCGTTGAAAATTAACAATTAACAATTGACAATTAAAAATGAAGTTTTTCAAGAAAGACAATAAAACTGCGCTGGAGGCAAAAGGACTTGCACAATGGATTGCATTCGGGCCAGTAGTGTTCCAGGTTACCCGTGTGCTTCGCAATGCCGGAGTATTAAGGATATTGCTGGAGAGAGGTAGCGCAGGCCTTACGATGGATGAGATTCGAAGTGAGGTTGGCCTGCCGGTATATGGATTACGAGTTTTACTGGAATCAGCATTGGGCATCGGGCTGGTGATTTTGAACGACGGAAAATATACCATTACAAAAACAGGAACTTATATCTGCAATGACCCGCTTACCAATGTAAACATGAATTTTGTTCATGACATCTGTTATAAAGGATTATTCGACCTGGACAAAAGCATTGAGACGGGTAAGCCCGCCGGACTGAAAGAATTTGGTGAATGGGACACGATTTATGAAGGGCTTTCTTCACTTCCTCCCAATGTTCAAAAAAGCTGGTTTGCTTTCGATCATTTTTTTTCGGATATGGCTTTTCCGTCTGCGTTGTCGAAGGTTTACGATGGAAGTATCAAAAAAATTTTGGATATAGGTGGCAATACGGGTAAATGGGCGATCGCAAGTGCCAGATTTGTAAAAGATATCGAGATCACGATAATGGATTTACCCGGTCAACTCGATGTTGCGAGAGAAAAAGTAAAACAGGCAGGCCTCAGCGAAAGAATTTCTTTTTATCCTGCCAATCTACTGGATGAAAATACAAAGTTCCCGAAGGGTTTTGATGCGATCTGGATGAGTCAGTTCCTGGATTGTTTCTCGGAAGCGGAAATCACCTCAATTTTAAAACGTTGCTATGATGCTGTTTCAGCAGATCAGTATGTACTGATCCTGGAAGCATTCTGGGACACTCAAAGATTTGAAGCCGCAGCATTTTGTTTGCAGCAGACTTCTATTTATTTTACAGCAATGGCCAATGGAAATAGTCAGATGTATCATTCAGAAGTCTTTCTGCAATGCATTAAGGAATCCGGTTTTGTTGTTGAAGAAAGAATTGACGATATTGGCCTTAGTCATACGCTTCTGAAATGTAAAAAAGCGAAACTTAATCACTGATAATTCAAAATTATGTCGATCCAAACAACAGATGTGCTTGTAATCGGAGCGGGTCCAGCCGGCACAGTGGCCGCTTCCATTGTAAATAAAGCAGGTTATAAAGTAAGAATTGTAGAAAAAATGAAATTCCCACGATTTGTAATTGGCGAAAGTCTTTTACCGCGTTGTATGGAGGCTTTGGATGAAGCAGGATTTCTGGATGCCGTTAAAGAGCAAAAATTTCAGGAAAAAGGTGGTGCCAAATTCGTCAAGGATGGTAAAACCTGCGACTATCGGTTTGACGATCAATTTACCAAAGGATGGCAATGGACATGGCAGGTTACCCGCGCTGATTTCGACAAAACTCTTGCTGACACGGTGGAGAAAATGGGCGTTCCAATCGATTATGAAACCACCGTAACGGGCATTGAATTCCAGGGCGCTGATTCTATTACTACTGTAAAAGATAAAAATGGGAACTCATCACAGATCAAAGCAAGATTTATCATTGACGGAAGTGGATATGGCCGGGTAATTCCAAAATTATTCAATCTGGATAAACCATCCAATCTTCCTCCACGTAAAGCATTATTTAGTCACACAGTCGATCGTCTCAGAGAAATGTCGGATGAGCCAAATCGCATAACCATTGTGGTACATAAACCCGGAGTATGGATCTGGATCATACCGTTCGCAACCGGAGTCACTTCGCTTGGATATGTTGGTGATCCTTCTTTTTTCGATCATTATACTGGCAATACGGAAGAACAATTCAGGAGTATGATTGCTGCAGAACCTTATCTGAAAGAAAGATTTAAAGATGTTGAACTGTTATTTGAGCCGAGGGTTCTTGAATCCTGGTCGTCTACCACTGATCGGTTTTTCGGCGAAGGTTTTGTACTTACAGGAAATGTTACTGAATTTCTGGATCCGGTATTCTCGTCAGGTGTTACGCTGGCAACCGTTTCCAGCCAGATTGCAGGAAAACTCGTGGTTGAGAAACTAAATGGACGTGAGATAGATTGGGAAAATGAATATATGAAAATTATGATGCAGGGAGTAGATACTTTTCGATCCTATGTAATGGCCTGGTACGAAGGCACGCTTGATACTATTTTCTTCGCGAACGATCAGGATGCACTTATCAAGAGTCAGATTTGTTCAGTGTTGGCTGGTTATGTGTGGGATCTCACAAATCCTTATGTAAAAAATCATAAAACCTGGTTACATCGTTTAGCCTCCATGATTACTTTCAGAGACGGTTTGCTTTCTAAATCTCTTTAAAAATGAATCCACATTGGAAGGCATTCCTGTAATATCGGCTCATTGTCTGATTACCAAAAACAAAATTATTAAAGACGGGCAGATCATTTTTGAGCATCCGGGGACGGCTGGATCTTTTCTTGATATTGTCTATACACATCTTGAAATTCATTATCCCAAATTCTATAAAATGGATAACCTCTGCAAGCTGGGGATTCTTGCGGCCGAGGTTCTGCTTCATGGAACGCAGCATGAAAAAAGATATAAGGACGACGAAACGGGACTCGTACTCAGCAATTCCCATGGCAGTCTTGATGTGGACGTCAAATACGCTAAAACTATTCGTAACGGTGCCAGTCCTTCACTATTTGTCTATACCTTACCAAATATTGTAATAGGAGAAATCTCCATTCGTTATCATTTCAAAGGTGAAAATGCATTTTTTGTATTTAAAGACTTCGATGGTAATTTTATGACTGAATATGTAATGAATTTATTTGAAAACAAACTAATAAAAAACTGTATTTGCGGATGGGTAGATTATTTCCAAGAAGATTATCGCGCAGTACTTTTTTTATCAGAATTGAATAATCAGGAAAATACATTGATATTTAACGCAGATAATTTGAATCAACTGAACCGGATGGACTATGGATAAATTAATGTATAAGCTGAAAGAACAGGTCATTGAGAGATTGAATTTAAAGGATTTGAAACCCACAGATATTGGAGACGACCAACCGCTTTTTGTTGAAGGATTGGGACTGGATTCTATTGATGCACTCGAATTGATAGTTTTATTACAACAGGAATACAATATTAAATTATCCAACGCCGAAGACGGGCCTACGGTTTTTCATTCAATCAGAACGATCGCCAGTTATATTACAGAAAACAGCAAAGAAAAGGTGTCCACATGAGTAATCACTCATTTATCGCCGGCATGGGCATTGTTTCCGCAATCGGCAATGGACTACTTGCAAATCTTCAATCCCTGAGTACTCAAAAAGCCGGTATTGGCGAGATGAAATGGCTGCAGTCTGTTCATAAGGGAGAACTTCCGGTAGGCGAAGTAAAATTCTCAAATGAAGACCTTGCTTCGGCCTGTGGCATGCCAGCTTATCTGCCACGTACAGCGTTGCTCAGTTGTATTGCAGCCTATGAAGCACTGCTGGATGCCGGATGGGAAAAAAGTTTTGATTCACGTACGGGGTTTATTTCTGCAAATACAGTTGGAGGAATGGATAAAACGGAAAATTTCTTCAAAGTATTTTCGAAAGACAAGGCTGCCGGAAAACTCATTGACGTCGTCTACCATGAGTGTGGTGCTATCACTGAACTGGTGGCAAATCATCTGGGTTTGCGGCATTTTGTGAGCACGGTCAGTACAGCCTGCTCTTCATCTGCAAATGCTATTTTTACAGGTGCAAGAATGATAAGAGCCGGTTTGCTTGACTTTGCGCTTGTTGGAGGGGCCGATGCACTCACCAGATTTACGCTTAATGGATTCAATACACTTTTAATTCTCGATAAAGAATTATGCAAACCATTCGACGAAAATCGTCGCGGACTTAATCTTGGAGAAGGTGCTGCATATCTTTTGCTGGCTTCCGAGACGGGATTAAAACAGCTTGGAAAGAAATCATCAGTAATTGTTAGTGGATACGCAAATGCCAATGATGCTTTTCATCAAACAGCATCATCACCCGAAGGAACGGGTTCATTGCTTGCAATGAAAGGAGCCCTGGAATTGGCCGGAATTCAACCAAAAGAAATTGATTATATCAATCTGCATGGTACCGGAACTCAGAATAATGATATTGCTGAAGGAACAGCTATTCGTTTATTATTTGACGGATCCTTTCCTAAAATGAGTTCCACCAAATCATATACCGGACATACCCTGGGCGCGAGCGGTGCAATTGAAGCCGTTTATTCTGTCCTCACCATTCAGTATGGTGTTATATTCCCCAATCTGCGTTTACAAACAGCAATGAAAGAATTGCCTTTTCAGCCGGTTACCCAGGTATTGAGTAATCAGAAAATAAGAAATGTAATGTCGAATTCATTTGGTTTCGGAGGGAACTGTTCATCTCTCATATTTTCTGCATCTTAAAATAAATTATGAAGATCTATATCCGATCCGCTGGAAATATTTCTCCCCAACACAGCCTGGATACGGACGCATTTTTCCTGTCGCGTGAAATAACAAACAATAATTATTTCAAATCCATCGAACCCGATTATGATGAATTTGTAGACAGCAAAATGATTCGGCGTATGAGCAGGATCGTGAAAATGGGAGTCGCTGCTTCCATGACATGTCTCAGAAATGCTGAAATTGAAAATCCGGCAGCCATTCTCACAGCAACCGCATATGGTTGTCTCGAAGACAGTTCATCCTTTCTGCGCCGCATGATTGAATTTGATGAAAAATTATTGAGCCCAACAGCATTTATTCAGTCAACACATAATACAGTCGGTGCGCAAATTGCTTTGGTTCTCAAATGCCACAACTACAATAACACTATTGTGCACAGATCATTTTCATTTGAAAATGCATTGACTGAATCCAGACTTCTATTAGAGGAAGGTATTGGTCCGGTGCTCATAGGCGCACTAGATGAAATCACAGATGATAGTCATGCTATATTGAGCCGGTTTGGATTGTACAGGAACTCTTCTGCTTCTGCCGCCAATATCGACGGTGAGGGAGCTGCATTTTTTCTGCTGGACAAAGAACCTGGAAAAACTCCGTTGGCAGTCTTAAAGGCCTTACATACTTTCTACATACCTGAAAGTGAAGATATCATTCAAAGTTCAATATTGGAATTTCTGAATGAAAATAAAACAACAATGGAGCAGGTTGATCTGATCCTGTCATCACATAAGGAGAGTTTCAAAAACGGCGAATTGAATATACGATCTTTGGATTCTGTTTATCAGGGAAAACCATTCTTCCCTTTTAAATCACTATGTGGTGACTATCCTACTGCATCAGGGTTTGCTATGTGGATGTCAGCCATTATAATAAAAGAACAAATGACACCATTCTGGATGGAAGAAAGCAAACCACCATACAGAAACATTCTTATACATAATAAGTCAGATGACTCTCATCATAGTTTAATTCTAATAAGCAAATCTTGAACAACCGGTCTTTTAATATATTCTATATACTTCTTATTCTCGCGTGGATATTGGCCGACCGCCATTTTCAAACAAGTATTTCTCCATATGGATGGCTTTTGCTTGTATATGTTTCCGTTTTATTTTGCGGCAGTTATTTCATTCAAATGGGGTTTTTTTTAAAGTCTGTTTGTTCGGTAAAGACTGGGGAAAAATATATTTCCCTGACTTTTGATGATGGTCCGGCAGGTAAAAAAACAGCCTGTATTCTGGATATTCTGAAGGAAAATAATGTGGAAGCTGCTTTTTTTTGTATCGGTAAAAATATCCCGGAGAATGAAGAGATTCTTAACAGAATTGTGCGCGAGGGACATATAATCGGAAACCACAGCAATTCACACGATCGTTTTTTTGATCTGTACAGTTCGAAAAAAATGTTGAATGAACTGGAGCTCGCCAGTCAGACCTGCCAGGTAATTACCGGAAACTACCCCCGATTTTTTCGCCCACCCTATGGCGTTACCAATCCTAATCTCAAAAAAGCAGTACTAATGGGAGGATTTGTTTCCATCGGATGGTCCATCCGTTCGTATGACACGATTATAAGAAATGAAGAACGTTTATTTTCAAGAATCATTGCCAGGCTGAAACCCGGTGCTATCCTGCTTCTGCACGATACCAGTGAATCAACTCCGAAAATACTGTCCCGGCTGCTGAAAGAAATCCGGAACAAAGGATATAAAATAATTCGACTGGATAAAATGATTAATTTGAATCCTTATGATTAAATCGGTTTGCCTGGGTGGTTTTCTTTTATGTTTTGTTTTATGTGCGGCGCAATATCCCGGTTACATTTTATTAAATAATCCGGAAACATTTAAAAAATCTTTCGCCCAGGCAACAGCGGTTACGGAATCCATTCAATCAGATTTCAAACAGGAGAAATCATTGAGTATGCTTTCAGAAGATATTCATTCCACCGGTAAATTCTGGTATCGTAAAAACGATAAAATCCGGATGGAATATATTCAGCCCTATTCTTATATTATGATCTTAAATGGCGGTAAAATACTTATTAAAGAGGGCCAGAAAGAAAATAAAATATCAGCAAATTCAAATAAAGTTTTCCAGCAGGTAAACCGGATACTCATTGACTGTGTCGGTGGCAGCATGCTGGATAATCCGGATTTTCGATCACGCATATTTGAAAGTTCCGGGGGTTTCCTTGTTGAACTCACTCCGCTCGCAAAGAATCTGAAGGCACTGTATAAAAATATAAATATCCTCATAGATAAAAAGGATTTCACGGCAACGGAGATCGGGATGTTTGAGCTTTCCGGCGATAAAACCGTCATCCGTTTTCAGAATAAAATATTAAATGCTAAAGTCACCGATTCGATTTTTAATATTCCTTAGCCTAACCTCTTTGAATCTTTCCTGCAATCAATATCGGAACATGCAGAAAATTCGATCGGATGAATCGTGTTTGCTAAAATTTAAACCGGATCTTCATCATGTCATCTACAAAACCTCGGTAGATGTTATTGGGAAACATATCAGTGGATTATTGGTTATAAAACGCATGCCAGACAGCAGTACAAGGATCGTTTTTACAAATGAAATGGGATTCAGTTTTTTCGACTTTGGTTTCCTGCACGACAGTGGATTTAAAGTTTATCTGATTATACCGCAAATGAATAAAGAAGCACTGATCAGAACCCTGCGTAAAGATTTTGAACTGCTCCTCTACAGAAACTTATCTAACGGTAAGTATTATGCGTTAAAGGACAGCGGATTAATTTACCATGCTTTTCCTCAAATTGAAGGAGTTAATTACTATGTCACTGATAGTAGTTGCCGGCAATTGGTTAAAATGCAAAGAGCTTCAACTAAAAAGCCGGTCATGGAAGCCTATATCTACGGCGGTTCTCCTGGTTTAGCGCCGGATAGTATTTCGATCCGGCATTTTAATATCTCACATTTTTCAATTACTTTAAAAAAAATACCCGCACCTGCTGCTCAATGACCTCTATATCATCCAATCGTTAACAGAATCCGGAAATCAAATCCAGGCTGCTGTTGAACTTAACCAGGAGCATGACATTTTCAAGGGGCATTTCCCTGGGCAACCCGTTTTACCCGGGGTATGTATGATGCAGATGATTACCGAAATAACCGGTGAATTTTTAAAACAGTCGTTTCGGATTACCGGCGCTCCGATGATCAAATTCCTTCATATGATCGACCCCCAAAAAAATCCGCTGATTTACCTGGAAATTAAATACGATTCGGACGCTCCAAAAATATTTGTAAACGGAAAAATATTTTTCGAAACAGAAGTATTTATGAAGTTTCAGATTTATATGCAGATTTTCCCGGCACCCCTATCCAGTTAAGTATCGGGCTTGTCATCATAGTCGTTAGCAACGCCATCAGCACCATCATCGAAAATATTTGAGGACCCAGAATTCCCATATCATATCCGATATTTAAAACGATAAGCTCCATCAGCCCCCGCGTATTCATTAGTGCACCTATGGAAAGACTATCTTTCCATGTTTGTCCCAGAGAATGGGCAATTAGTGCACTTCCGCCGAGTTTTCCAGCTATCGCACAAATCAGGATGAGACTGAAACTAAACCACAAGGCCGGTGTATTCAAAATGCCTGCCTGCGTTCTCAGCCCTGTATACACAAAAAATAAAGGAAGCAGCATAACCATACTCACATCACTAATCCTGTCGATAATTTTGTTTTGCAACGCTTCGTTTTTAGGAATGACGATTCCGGCCAGAAAAGCTCCAAACAATGCATGTATTCCAATCAGTTCCGTACAGTATGCCGAGGAAAGAAGCAGGATAAACATAATCGACATCAGTGCATTATATCCGATTTTCCCGTTCTTGTAGGCCGATTCGACATTCTTCAAAATTATCCTGACCGGAACCAGCATGACGAATACATAGATAACTACCAGGGCAATCAGCAACAATCCATTCATACCTGATCCTGATTTTATAAAAGCGATCAGGAGTGCCAGCAGGCACCAGGCCGTTACATCATCCGATGCAGCACAGGTCATGGCAAGTATACCAAGTTTTGTTTCCGTCATTTTCCTGTCGCGGATGATCCTCGCAAGCACGGGAAAAGCGGTTATACTCATTGCGATCCCCATGAATAAAGCAAACGCATAAAAACTGGTGTGTTCGCGGGCATATAAATTATACAAATACATTGATACGCATACCCCAAGGCTAAATGGAATCAGAATACTGGCATGACTTATAATCACCGCCTCGAATGCCTGTTTCTTCATTAATTTTTTGTCGAGTTCCATCCCAACGATAAACATAAAAAGAATAAGACCAATCTGACTCAGGAAACGCAGGTTTTGAAGAGATTCGATAGGAAAAATAAAATTAAAAGATGCGGGGAAAAGCAGTCCAAATAAGGAGGGTCCCAGCAGCAAACCTGCGAAAGTTTCACCAATTACTGCCGGCTGTCCGATCTTCCTGAATGCAAATCCCAATAGCTGAGTAGCTGCAATAATTATAATAATCTGTAACAATAAACGGGGAAGCGCTTCACTGATATTAGTATGAAACAGATTTGTGGTAAGTTCGTCTTTGGAATTTAAAATAGCAGACCGGTCTGGCAAAAATGAAGAGTTGTGATCCAAGGCAGCACCTTTATGAAGAAGATAAAATATCAACCCTCCAAAAATTGCGAGCAGTGCGATATAGATTAAAAAATGTTTCGCAAACTTCATCCGACTAAATTATTGTTATTTTATTTTTATATTGCAATTTTTTATTTGCTGATATTTTAAACAATAATCCTACGAATCAATTTAGGTATCTTTGATACTTCAACCGACACCTGAGTATGGAGTTTAAATTCAGTGTTATTATCCTGCAATCATGATTTTACTGCATTCAGTGATTTACCAGGATATTTTAAAACCACTTCTTCAATTCGATTACTGGTTATTTCATGAAATTAACCAGGTTTGGATAAATCCCTTCTTTGATCTGGTTCTGCCGTTTATACGGCAGCAGGAATTCTGGTATTTTTTTTATTTATTTCTACTGGTTTTTGCCCTTGTAAATTTTGGTATCAGGGGGTGCCTGTGGTCTGTATCTTTGATCATGACCGTGATAATCAGCGATCTTCTCAGCAGTTCATTGATTAAAACATTAATTTTTCGTTACCGGCCTTGCAGCGATCCCGAACTGGCAGACAATATCAGAGTCCTTGTGAATTACTGTCCTCATAACTCCAGTTTTACTTCCTCACACGCCTGCAATCATTTCGCTGCAGCATGGTTTATTTTTATAACTTTAAATCAAACCGGCTCCTGGCGATGGATCCTATTTATTTGGGCTTCTGTAATTTGTTACGCTCAGGTTTATGTTGGGGTTCATTTTCCACTGGATATAGCGGGCGGTGTAATTTTGGGTACCATTGTTGGACGTGTGATGAGTTTATTTTATAAGAAGCAGTTTGGTGCCCTTAGTCTAAAGTAATTCCAACATGTTTGCATTTATTATACTTTTCTGTTTAATTTTTTTGAATGGGTTGTTTGTTATGGCTGAGATTGCCCTTGTTTCTGCAAGGAAATCGAAATTGGAAGAAATGGCTTCCAAAGGAAACTTAAAAGCTAAAGAAACTCTGCGCCTTACTGAAAGTCCGGAACTTTTTCTATCTACAGCTCAGATTGGAATAACTCTTATTGCTATTTTAACCGGATACTATTCCGGCGAAAAATTCAGTGACGACTTTAAACCTTATATTGAAAAAATTCCCTACCTGCAAAGGTATGCGCACAGTATTGCCACCGGACTGATTGTAATTTTCGTAACATTTCTTTCTATTTTATTCGGGGAACTTATTCCGAAACGAATTGGCTTGTTAAAAGCTGAACGAATAGCGCTTATAGCAACGGGTCCCATGAAACTTTTTTCGCAAATAGGATATCCCATTGTTGCTCTGTTAAATTGGTTAAGCAATATATTTTTCGTGTTATTCTCTATAAAACCATCACCCGAAGGCAATGTAACTGAGGATGAAATCAAAGCAATCATCAACGAGGGAACGGAGCAGGGTACTATTAAGGAGGCAGAACAGGATATTATTGAAAGGGTATTTCACCTGGGGGACAGGAATATTACTTCGCTAATGACCCATCGCAGCGATATCATTTGGTTCGACCTGAATGAGACAGAAGAAATGATAAAAGAGAAAATTATCAGAGAACCTCATTCAGTTTATCCGGTTTGCGATGGTGAGATTGACAATATCAAGGGTATGGTGGCAATTAAAGATATGTACGTTGTTGGGGACTCCACCCCTTTTAAAGACATCATGAAGCAGGCACTTTTCGTCCCCGAAAATAATACGGCATACCAGGTACTTGAGAAATTCAAAGAAACCAAGACCCATACCTGCTGTATTGTCGACGAGTACGGAAGTCTGCTGGGCATGATCACGCTAAATGATATTCTGGAAGCACTAATTGGTGATATTCCCCAACCGGATATGACAGACTATGAAATCGTAAAAAGGGATGACGGTTCTTTCCTGGTGGATGCACAAATTCCATTTTATGATTTTCTGGCCCATTTTGATAAAACTGAATGGATGAATGAAGGAGAGCATGAATTCGACACTTTGGCCGGATTTATACTACACCAACTGGAACATATTCCAAGAACCGGGGAGAAAATAGAATGGAAAGATTTTAAATTCGAAATTGTAGATATGGATGCACAAAGAATTGACAAAGTACTGGTCAAAGAAATGAAGGAAAAATCAAAAGCAATTTAGTCAGTGGCACCGTCCCGCACTTTTATTTTTTTCTTACCGGCATTCTTCTTCTCATAATCCTGGACTTCTTTTGGCTTAACCATTACCTTGGAAGCAACATTTGCAGAATCAGAACCTGGACTGGTTTTAGGGACTTCCAATTTTCCGAGGGTATAAAATTGAGTTTTATAAATCATGCCAGTAGATGAATTGTAATATTTCCAATATCCATCGCGTATTGCAACTCCTTCGTTTTTTACGATGACTGTTTTATACTCGTTCAGGTGATCGATATCTTCTACAACCAATGTGTCGTACAATTTATCAGGATTTAAAGCCCTCCAGTTTTCTTCTCTTAACAATGCACCAGAAGAATTAAAATACTGGCAGAGGCCATCTTTATTTCCCCATTTGTAAAACTCGAGACCAATCAGGTCACCTTCAAGACTATACAATCGCCAGGTTCCTTCTTTACGGTTATTTTTATATTCGCCCTCCTCTTCGTAACCGGGCTCTCCCCTAACCTCATCTACCCGGTTTACCCATTTACCCTGTTTCATAGACTTAGAATCCACCCTGTTAAGTGTATCTCCTTTTACCCCAATTATAAAAGATCCTGCCTGAGAATAGGATTTAATATTTATGAAAAGGAGGAGAAAAAGAATGAGTCTTCGCATAATGTAAGCTTCCTGCAAAAAACGATCCGGTAAGGAAAATTGTTGCGGTAACAGGTGATTGGGGCTGACTATATTTGCAAACTTAATATATGCTTATGCTGAAATTTATGTGCTTCATTTTGATGGTTATCAATTCTTTATGCTGTTATAGTCAGAATAAATCGATGGCCGATATAAAGCAGGAACTGGAAAAATCGCCCAATTCCCCACTTTATGTAAAGGATGTAATGAAGAAAAAATTCGAATTGGACACCGTTATCGTTACCAGAACCACCCATTTTGCCAATCTGGCCGATAGTTTGGCCTATACCGGAAAACTAAAGAAGGTTTACGGCCCATATACCATTTCAGGGAAGAAATTCCTGGTTCAGATCCTTGCCCGACTGCCCAATAGCTTTTATAGAATCAGTCAGATTTTCATAGATACCACCGTATTCAGATACAGAATTGCGGATAGTCTTGGGAAATCAATTATAAAAAAACTAAAAAATGACCAGGGCAGCTTTGAACATCTGGCACAAACCTATTCCATGGGAGGCGAATCGGTAACAAAGGGAGACCTTGGATGGGTTGCAAAAGGGGGTGTGTTACCCGCAATAGATAGACAGTTGTCCAAGTCTAAAAAAGGAGACGTCTTTATGGTTTGGTCCAGTAATGGCCTTCACGTGATCAAGGTTACAGACGGGCCTAAACAGGACAATGGTTTTGCCCTGATGATGCGGGTTTTTTTATAAGAAATACAACAAACCTAATTCGTAGCCCTTTAAGCCGAGGCCTGAAATCGCCCCTATACATTTCGCTCCAATTAGAGAACGAAGCCGGTACTCTTCCCTGGCAGCAACATTACTGATATGTATTTCTATCACTGGCGATTTTATTGCAGCCACCGCATCTCCAAGTGCAACGGATGTATGCGTATAAGCGGCCGCATTCAACAACACCCCGTCGTACGAAAACCCCACCCGCTGTAATTCGGAAACTAGTTCGCCTTCCACATTACTTTGAAAATAGTCGATCTGAACCGAAGGGTATTTTTCCTTCAGTCCTTTCAGAAAATCTTCGAATGTCTGTCTGCCATAGATACCCGGTTCCCGAATCCCCAAAAGGTTCAAATTAGGGCCATTAATTATTGCAATCTTCATTTTGTAAATATATGGAAATACAAAAATGTTGCAGGTGACCCTTCATTTAAGACTGATGATAGCAGGCCAATAGCAACGGTTAGTCAAAATAATCCTTTTCTTCATTTTTTTAATCCAATTCCCTGAAGTATATTTGTCCATCTAATTTGTAGACTGCCCGATTATGACTTATTCTGCTAATTCTTTCCATGTCTGTCGTCCCTGTTGTAAGGGATGTTGTTGAGAAGTAAATCACATCCTCCAACTTCTCTTTACTTTTCTAAACAGGTTATTTGATACATGGACAAAACAGCAGACATATTGAATTCGAATTTAAGCTACCAAATCAGTAGACTTTCAATTTCCGATTCTCTTCATTTATTTTCAGAATTGTTTCCTGGCCAGGTATGTTTTTCTACCAGTTTCAGTCTGGAGGACCAGGTTATCCTGCACCATATCGTTTCTGAAAATCTGCCGGTAAATATTTTTACTCTGGATACCGGTCGACTCTTCAATGAAACTTATGCCGTTTGGACGGCCACCAGGGAAAAGTATGGAGTTTCGATACATACCTATATTCCAAATACATCCTTGCTGCAGACATATATAGATCAAAAGGGGCCCAATGCTTTTTATGAGTCCATTGAAAACCGTAAGGCCTGTTGTTTTATAAGGAAGGTGGAACCCCTGAAACGCGCGCTGTCGGGGCAGAAAGTATGGATAACAGGAATCCGGTCAGAGCATTCTGACAACAGGAGTCAGCTTAGTCTCCTTGAATGGGATGAAGTCAACCAGCTTAATAAATATAATCCCCTGCTTCAATGGAAGAAGGAGGAAGTGAGACAATATATTTCTGAAAACGAGGTACCCTATAATATTTTGCACGATCGTGGTTTTGTGAGTATTGGCTGCCAGCCATGTACCCGCGCCATTCGTCCCGGGGAAGAATTTCGTGCCGGCAGATGGTGGTGGGAAGATGCAGATAAAAAAGAGTGTGGCATCCATGTGAGTACAAACATTCAAGTATGAAAGTATGGGAGTATGGGAGTGTGAAAATAAAATGTTTTCATTCCCATATCCCCTTACTCCCATACCCCCATACTAAATAAAATGACAGACTATCTTGATGAGTTAGAAAGTGAGGCAATCTACATTCTGCGTGAAGTAGCAGGGCAGTTTGAAAAACCAGCGCTGCTTTTTAGCGGAGGAAAGGATTCGATCACGCTCGTGCATCTGGCACTGAAAGCATTTCGCCCGGGGAAATTTCCTTTTCCACTGGTTCATATTGATACGGGACATAATTTTAAAGAAGCCCTGGATTATCGTGACCAGCTTGTTAATGAAATTGGGGAAAAACTGATTGTGCGTAAAGTAGAAGATACGATCCGTTCCAAATCTCTAAAAGAACCAGGAGGCAAGTTCGCAAGTCGAAATGCATTGCAGACATTTACCCTTCTTGATACCATCGAAGAATTCGGATTTGATGCCTGCATCGGAGGCGCCAGAAGAGATGAAGAAAAAGCCAGAGCGAAGGAAAGAATATTTTCTGTGAGAGATGAATTCGGTCAGTGGGATCCAAAAAGACAAAGACCTGAATTGTGGAATATCTACAATGGTAAAATTCAGAAGGGAGAGAATGTGCGTGTTTTTCCTATCAGCAACTGGACAGAACTCGACATCTGGAATTATATACGTCGCGAAAAAATTGACCTGCCAACGATCTATTTTTCTCATGAACGGGATGTTATCTCACATGAGGGCCAGCTCGTTGCCGTCTCATCTTTCATACAATTGGAAGAAACGGATGAGGTCATGCGAAAATCAGTACGGTACCGAACAGTAGGCGATATGACTTGTACAGCGGCAGTAGAATCAGGCGCCAGCACCATTGATGATATCATTAACGAAATAATTCTTACCCGTACCAGCGAAAGAGGAGAAACCAGGATAGATGATAAAATTTCGGAAGCAGCGATGGAAGACAGAAAAAAGAACGGTTATTTCTAATCAATATAATTTTTGAATGGATCTTTTAAGATTTATAACAGCAGGAAGCGTAGATGACGGGAAGAGTACCCTGATCGGAAGATTATTGTATGACAGCAAGAACATCCTTAGTGATCAGCTTGAGGCACTTGAAAAACAGAGCAAAAACAAATTAGAAGGAAGTATTGACCTCGCACTTTTAACCGATGGTCTTCGCGCGGAAAGAGAACAGGGCATAACCATCGATGTTGCCTATAAATATTTCTCCACTCCAAAACGTAAATTCATAATTGCAGACGCGCCAGGGCATACACAATACACACGCAATTTAGTTACCGGAGCTTCCAATGCTCAACTAATGATTGTGCTGGTAGATGCCCGAAATGGCATTGTGGAACAAACCCGCCGACATACAATTATTGCATCCCTGCTGAATATGCCCTTTGTAGTTGTTGCAATCAATAAAATGGATCTGGTAGAATTTTCGCAGGATGTTTACAACAATATACTGATTGAATATGCAACTATTGCCAAATCACTGGGTCTGAAAAATATTCATTTCATACCCATCAGTGCGCTGAACGGAGATAATATTGTTGATAAATCCGTTAATATGAACTGGTATGATGGCCCTACCCTGCTCGATTTTCTGGAAACTATTTCCATAGAATCAGAAACAAATCTTACACACGCCCGAATGCCCGTACAATACGTAATCAGACCGCAAACAGATGAACTGCATGATTACCGGGGATATGCAGGAAAAATAATCAGCGGCATTTACCATAAGGGAGACGAAATAATTGTTCTGCCTGCAGGTGTCAGCAGCCGCATCACCCGCATCGAAAAAAACCGGCAGGATGTGGGTGAAGCTCACGCGGGTGAAGCTGTAATCCTTCATATAGAAGACGATATTGATGTGAGTCGTGGTGACATGATTGTTAAAAAAGATCACCAGCCAAAATTGGGTCAGGACCTGGAAGTGCTTTTATGCTGGATGGATAGCAAACCATTGAAAGCCGGTAATAAATATTTACTACAGCATAACAGCCGCCGAATTAAATCTGTGGTTAAGGAAATTGAATACAGACTGGATGTAAATTCATTTGAAAAAGAAGATGGGGTAGAAAGTATAGGATTGAATGAAATTGTTCGTGCAAAAATCAAAACGGCATCACCTCTCGCCTATGACCTTTACAGAGAACTTAGGGTAAATGGCGGAGTGATCCTGATTGATGAAACCAGTAACGTAACTGTCGGAGCCTGTATGATTCAACAATGATTCGTTAATTCTGAAATGGAATGAACCAAAAAAAACAAATACATAAAGTAATTTTTGCGGGTGCGGGGCCGGGAGATCCGGAACTGATCACGATTAAAACTGTCCGCCATTTAAGGGGAGCTGAAGTTATCATTACCGACCGTCTGGTGAGTGAAGTTATTCTTGAAAGATATTCTAACCCGAAAGCGCTGATATTACATGCAGGTAAGCAAAGAAGAAGTGATGGATCGACTCCGCAGCACATCATTAATGAATTGCTCGTTGACTATGCACTTCAGGGGAAAAAAGTAGTTCGTTTAAAAGGCGGAGATGTTTCTATTTTCTCAAATCTGCTGGATGAATTGCAGGCCCTGAATAAATATAATATTTCTTACGAAATCGTTCCAGGAGTTACGGCAGCCTGCGGGGCCGCAGCATATGCGGGCATTCCCTTAACAGCCCGGCATCATGCGCAAGCGGTACGTTTTCTAACCCTGCACCAAAGCGATATTATTCAGTCTGCATACTGGACTGAACTCGCACAAACCGAAGACACTCTTGTATTTTATATGTCGGGTGATACGACGGACGAACTGGTGAAACAATTACTGAATCATGGGATCCACGCTGACAAATATATTGCCGTAATTGAACAGGCAACAACTCCTTTGCAAAAAGTGATCAGTTCACCTATTCATGAATTTGAAAAAGATTTCGGAAAGGGCAACTATCATTCCCCGACGCTGATTATAGTTGGTAAAGTGGCGGGACTTCATGAAGAACTAAAGTGGAAGGCAGAAAAAGAGAATAACGGTGAACTCTATTTTAAACCAGTTTCGAAAAATAAGGAAGAGGAGGTTAGAGCATGATCAGCCAGGAAAAAAAGAAAAAAATAAAGGAATTTATCGACTCCCTCAATAAGGAGGAGAAAACCTGGACAATTGGATTTCTCGAGGGCATTCAGAATGAAATAGGTCTGGTGGAAAATCCTTCCCGAAATAATTCTGCAGAAAATAAAAAAATTACGATTGCTTACGGAACAGAATCGGGCAATTCTAAAAAAATCGCAAATCTCTTTGCATCGCGTGCAAAACAGGAAGGTATTCATGCTAAGATTGTGAGTCTGGATCAATACCGGTTAACGGATCTCCCGAAAGAAGAATATTTCCTAACTGTTATCAGTACGCAAGGTGAGGGTGAACCACCGGCCTCCGCCAAGAAATTTTATGATCATATCCATCAGAACGGATTCAATTTACCCAAATTAAAATATGGAGTGCTTGCGCTTGGCGACACGTCTTATCCGATGTTTTGTAAAGCTGGCGAAGATGTAGATCTTCAACTTGGTCACCTCGGTGGAGAGCGTATCCTGGATATACAACGCTGTGACGTAGATTTTGAAACAGATGCGCACAACTGGATGAATGTTGCGATTCAGAAAATCAGCGGTAACCAATCGGATGTACAGCCTGCAGCTAAAATCACCAGGAAATCATCGGGCAAAAAAATATATCGCGGAAAGATCCTGACCAATATAAATCTCAATGACAGGGGATCCGTCAAACAAACCCATCATATTGAAATAGCCTGCGAAGAAGTTTACTATAAACCTGGTGATTCCCTTGGAATTGTTCCGCACAATCCTGTAGAAGTTGTTGAAGCAATTATATCACTTACCGGATTAAATGCGGAGAGAACATTTGTGCACCGAAATGAGACCTGCTCGGCTTTTGAACTCCTGCACAAAAAATTAAATATCGTTTATCTGCCCGAACGCGTGGTTGCCAAATATGCAGACCAGATTAAGGAGGATATCCCCCAAATAAAAACCGGACTGCTTGATTTAATCAGGGAATATCCGGTAAAAGAGCCGGCACATTTTGAAACTTTCCTTCAACAACTGGAGCCTATTACACCGAGGTTATATTCTATTTCTTCCTCGCTGGAAACAGTTGATGGGGAAGTTCACCTTACCGTGGCCCGCGATAAATTTACCATTGAGGAAGAATTGAAATACGGACTATGTTCGGATCATTTGTGCAATCTCAAAGCAGGTTCCGAAATTGATTTTTATATACATCACAATGATCAGTTCAGGTTGCCGGAGGATGATAAAGATGTAATTATGATCGGACCCGGGACCGGTATAGCACCTTTTCGGGCATTTTTAAGTGAGCGGGAATCGGCGGGAGCCAGCGGTCGTAACTGGCTATTCTTCGGCGATCAGCACTTCACCACTGATTTTCTTTACCAGACGGAATTGCAGCAATGGTTCGAAACTGGTGTATTACACTCACTGGATGTTGCATTTTCCAGGGATCAGGATGAAAAAATTTATGTTCAGAATAAAATCAGCCAAAAGTCTGGAGAATTTTTTAATTGGTTGGAAAAAGGTGCCACACTTTATATATGCGGTGCAAAAAAAATGAGTGAAGACGTGGAGAAAACCATTATCGAGCTGATTAAAAAATCAGGATCAATCGATGATGCGGACGCTTATATTAATGAATTGAAAACTGAAGGACGGTATTTGAAAGATGTTTATTGAATCAACTATCATGAGCGAACCCAATTTGTCATCTATAGAAAAAGTGAAACAGTCCAGTGATTCACTGAGAGGTACAATCATGGAAGGACTGGCGGATGAAATCACAGGAGCCATCAGCGAAGACGATAAGGCCCTGGTAAAATTTCACGGGATGTATTTGCAGGACGACAGAGACAGGCGGGAAGAAAGAGCCGAAAAGAGACTGGAGCGCCTGTATTCGTTTATGATCCGCCTTCGATTGCCTGGCGGATTTCTTACGGCCGACCAATGGCTCGCGACACAAGATATTGCCGGTGAACATACAACAGGTGTTATCAAAATTACCACACGTCAGACCATTCAACTGCACGGTTTGTATAAATCACACATCAAACCAACTATCCAGGCTTTTAATGAAGCCAAACTTCATTCCATTGCTACCTGCGGGGACATCAATAGAAATGTGATCTGTGCGGCACATCCAAAACAATCACCCATACATAAGGAGGTGCACGATTTTGCTTATAAAATTAATGAACTGCTTTTACCAAAAACAAAAGCATATTACGAGATCTGGCTGGATGAAGAAAAACTTGTCGACAAAAAAGAGGAAGAAGATCCTTTGTATCAGGATCGTTACTTGCCGAGAAAATTTAAAATCGCACTGGCTATTCCACCTAATAACGACGTTGATGTTTTCGGAAATGACCTGGGTCTGATTGCTATCGTTGAAAACAAAAAACTCCTTGGATATAATATTGCCATCGGCGGCGGACTTTCATCCACTCACGGCAACCCTGCAACCTATCCCAGGCTGGCCACAGTAATAGGATTTGTGAGTGGCGAGGAAAAAATTCTGAAAACGATTTATGAAATCGTGACCATTCAGAGAGACTATGGCAACAGGTCTGACAGATCACTCGCAAGACTGAAATATACAGTTGACAAAATGGGGATCGAATGGTTTAAAACTGAACTTGCCGCCAGAACAGGTTTTCCTTTGGAAAAAGAAAAAAAGTATCAGTTCACTGAACGTAAAGATTATTATGGCTGGTTTCAGAATAGTGATAAACTATGGTACTACACACCTTTTATTGAAAATGGCCGCGTAACTGATGATGAAAAAATCGCTCTGAAATCAGCCTTATATGAAATTGCGGAAACCAGGAAACTAAACTTCAGGTTTACGGCCAATCAAAATGTGATCCTCTCGGATATTAGTGACGATGACAAAACGATCATTGAAAAAATCCTAAAAAAATACGGGATAGAAGAATATACGGAATCCATTTCTTCCCTTAGAAAAAACTCCATGGCCTGTGTTGCGTTGAATACCTGTCCGCTCGCCTTTGCGGAAGCACAGCGATACCTGCCCTCCTTGATCAGTAAACTTGAACCGCTGCTCAAAAAAAACGGGCTTGGGCAAGAAGATATTATACTGCGAATGACCGGTTGTCCCAATGGCTGTGCCAGATCATACATCGCCGAGATTGGTTTTATTGGAACTGCACTAGGTAAGTACAATCTTCAACTTGGGGGGGATCATGCCGGCATGCGCCTAAATAAAGTATACAAAGAAAGCCTGGATGAAACGGCTATTTTACAGGAACTTGATGTGCTCTTTTCCCAGTTCTCCAAAGAAAGAATATCAAAGGAATCCTTTGGGGATTTTGCCGTTAGGAAAAAGCTTGTTTAATTATCTATTATTGATTATTGCTTTAAATGGCTATTTGCAACTTTTAAAGCAATTTATTTCGATAAAAGTGACAATTAAGTAAAATAAATCCATAAAGTCTACTAATTTAATAGAGAATGTTCTATTTTCGCCATTATATTAGAAAAGTCATAATACAAAAAGTCAACAGGCAACTGAATAATGAGTGAGAAAAAAGTACCAGGAGTGTTAGTGAATGAGGTGGACAAGAATCATCTTTTTCCGGTATTTCTAAAACTTGAAAATCTGGAAGTCCTGGTTGTTGGCGCCGGTTATGTGGGTTTGGAAAAGCTAACAGCTATCCTCACAAACGCACCGGCCTGTTCAGTTACCGTAGTGGCAACAGAAATTTCTCACCGGGTAAGAGTTCTTGCAGATTCATATCCCAAAATAAAACTTTTTGAAAAAGCTTTTGAACCTGAAGATCTGGAGGAAAAAGAAATTGTAATTGTAGCGGTGAATGACAAAGCCGTCAGCAACTATATCAGAGTACTTTCAAAACAAAGGAAATTGCTTGTTAACGTAGCAGACACGCCGGAACTTTGCGATTTTTATCTGGGGTCCATAGTTGATAAAGGCAATTTGAAAATCGCCATTTCCACCAATGGAAAATCACCGACCATCGCTAAAAGAATGAAGGAACAGCTGAATGAACTGATTCCTGATGAGATAGAAGGGGTCATTCAAAATATGCATTCAATACGTCAGGATCTGAAAGTCGATTTCGCTGAAAAAGTGCGGCAACTCGACGACCTGACCAAATTACTGAGTGCCAAGAAGCAAAAACTTGAAGAAGTTAGCAAACCCGCTGGTAAAAACTGGACAAAGATTGTACTATTCTGTCTGCTTGCTTTTTTATTCATGCTGCTTGGTCATGCTATACTTTCTTATTTCCCATTACGTGAGATCGGTTCAGGAATAAAAAGAATTCCTGAGTATATAAACCTGCCTTCATTTCTTATGATGTTATTAACGGGATTTCTGGCTCAGATGGTAGATGGATCAATGGGTATGGGTTATGGTACGATTTCGACAACTTTCCTGCTTGCTAATGGGGTGAATCCGGCGATCGTGAGCAGTCGTGTACATACTGCCCGTGTATTCTCCAGTGGAGTTTCAGGATATAGTCATCATCGTTTTGGAAATATCAACAAAAAATTATTCAGAACACTAGTTATTCCCGGTGTTATCGGCGCTTTAACTGGGGTAACTCTAGCTTATTACGGACAAAAATATTCAGTTTATGTACGAATCCCACTTTCTTTTTACACACTTTACCTGGGATATTTTATTGTGAAAAAAGCATTCAGGAAAAAAAATCTTCAATATAAAATTAAGGGAGCCGGATGGCTGGCATCCGCCGGAGGTTTTATGGATGCGTTTGCCGGGGGCGGCTGGGGTACTCTGGTTACAGGTTCACTTATATCGAAAAGACGAAATCCCCGCTACGTGATCGGATCTGTTTGTCTCGCAGAATTCTTTGTTGTACTTGCTAGTTCAATCGCATTTTTCATTTACCTGAAGACATTTTTTATACTGGATGTTGCCGGACTCATTATTGGTGGACTCATAGCAGCACCTATTGCTGCCCGCTTCGTTGGTAAAATACCTATGAGGGCCATGTACGTGGCAGTTGGTCTGATGGTAGTCATTACCAGCGTTATCACATTGGTAAAAGGTATTTCATATTTAATTTAACCTAAAGCATAATGTTTCATGATGAAAATTGAAAATAAAATAACGTCCATTTAGCCTACTTAATTAATAGACTAATAACTAAAAATAACCTAATGAAACTGAGTTTTTCTGAGCGATGTAGATTTTAAACTCAAAGCATACGCTTAAAGCCAGAATATTATAATTGACATCAATGATGCTTTAATCGAAATTAGTTATCAACAGAAAAATTCTACATCAACACCAAACTGCTTACAAAAATGTACAGAATTGTATTTAATCGGTTAGTTTTTTTATTCGCTGCAATATTATTTACAAATACCATATGGGCACAGGGTAACAATCTGATTTATGTTTCGGGAAAAGTAACCGACAAAGAAACCGGTAAAGCGCTCGAAGGTGTCAGCGTGCAAATTAAGGGAACGATAGCCGGTACTATTACCAGTGATTCGGGAACTTTTAATATCCGGACAAAAAATAAATTTCCCCTCACTCTTATATTCACTTCTGTTGGATTTTCTCCACAGGAATTTACAGTAAAAGGTATCGATTCAAAACTTTATGTAGCCCTGGAAACCCAGACTGCTCTTGGACAGGAAGTTGTAGTTACCGCATCTAGGGTTCCGGAAAGCAGATTGAAGTCGCCGGTGGCTATTGAAAAACTTGACATCCGCGCTATCCGGGAAACGGCATCACCTAATTTTTATGATGCGCTCCAAAATGTAAAGGGAGTACAAATGACCACTTCCAGTCTGACATTTAAAATACCCAACACAAGGGGTTTTAATATTCCCAATAATTTCCGTTTTGTACAACTGGTTGATGGTGTTGATATGCAATCCGCAACTTTAGGGGTTCCACTTGGAAACGCCATAGGCCCTACTGAATTAGATATTGCCAGTGTGGAAATCACTCCCGGTGCTGCATCAGCTTTATATGGCATGAATGCAATTAACGGAATGGCAAACCTTATTACTAAAAGTCCTTTTCTTTATCAGGGACTCAGTCTGTATCAGAATACGGGCGTGAACCATGTAGATGGAATTGATGATGCTCCAAGTATATTGACGGAATCAGCTATTCGCTATGCAAAAGCATTCAACAATAAATTTGCATTCAAATTGAATTTTGGATATATGCAGGGAATTGACTGGAGATCAAATTCAAAAAATGATCAGAATCCAAATAACCTTCCCAGTGCAAACCCTTTATTTCCGGCCCTCAATGGTCCCGCTAATAATACAGCCTATGATGGCTGGAACAAATATGGTGATGATGCTCTGGCAGGAAGCAATCTGATATCACTAAGCGGACTTAATATAGATGGTAAACCAAATCAGACCTTGCGGATCGCAAGGACCGGGTACTGGGAAAATGATTTAGCAGATCCGAAAGTCAGTAATTTAAAATTCGATGGTCAGTTAAACTGGAAAGTTTCGGAAAATGCGGAACTTTCTTACGGATACCGCTATGGAACAATGGATGGAACCTTTCAGAGGGGAAATAAAATAAGGCTCAATGACGCTTCAGTTCAGAATCATCATATTCAATTGCAGGGAAGTAATTATCAGATCAGTGCTTATATGTCCATCGAGAATACCGGCCATTCATATAATATTAAACCACTGGCTGATAATATGGATCTTCATACAGGAGGTGCTTCGGATACTAAAACTCCGACCAGCTGGGGAACAAAATACAAAAATGCATTAAATCAATATGCTGCCACGCATGGTGGAGCATTAACCTCAGCTAACCTGGCCGCAGCGAATCAATATGCCCGTTCACAGGCGGATTCAAGTCGCGTTCAACCTGGCACGGCAGCTTTCAAATCATTGATGGATACCATTATTAATATTAATAACTGGGATATTAAATCAGCTACCACACCTGACGCGCCTGTTACAGGAGGCGCCGCTCTCTGGCAAAGAAGCCGTTTATATAATGTGGATGCCCAATGGGATCTGACGCAGTATACGAAGACATTTAATTTATTGATTGGTGGCAATGCCCGATTGTATGATATTATCCCCGACGGAAATAATTTTGTTGACTTTTCAAGGCCTCTTACGGAACGCAATAAAGAATTACCAAACGGAACCTTTGGAAGTCTGGTAGCATATAAGAATATCGGTGGTTTTTTCCAGGTTACTAAAACATTATTTGATGAAAAATTAAAATTGTGGGGATCACTTCGTATTGATTACAACCCATATTATAAACCCATCTGGACTCCACGAATTGCCGCTGTGTATACGGTTAATGAAAAACACAATTTCCGTTTCACATTCCAGGAAGGATACAGGTTTCCTGCACTCTTCGAAGCGTTATCGTTTGTAAACAATGGGCGGGTCAGACGCGTGGGAAGCCTTCCATTTATTAATGATGGCCTGGGTTATCTTCAGAATAGTTATACGCAGCAATCTGTGGTAAACTTTAATGCTGTTGTAAGCGCACAGGGCAATACGGATGCGGTTGCTCTCGCTAACCAAAACTTACTCCAGATTGCCAATCTGCCGGATGCAAAACCTGAAAAAATTACATCATTCGAATTCGGATATAAATCCATCCTACTCGATAATTCGCTGGTAGTAGATCTGGACGCTTATGTGAATCAATATAACGGATTCCTGGGACAGGTTCAGGTATACGTTCCCAACGGAGTAGAGGTCGGAACAAATGCCGGCGTACTGGCTATGCTGGATCGCAACAGGGACCCAACGGTAGCGTCAGGCGGAAATGCTGCTAGTCAGGGACAAAGTCGTTACCGGGTTTATACCAACGCTATCAGTACTTATTATAACTGGGGTTCCGCGCTTGCCATTACCTATAATTTTTATAAAGGGTACGCTATTAACGGCAATGTGAATTTCAATAACATGAAAGCGAGTAATCCGAACGATATATTTGTTACAGGTTTCAATACTCCGCAATGGAATACGGCCCTTTCTTTTGGAAATCCAAGACTTGCAAAAAATACAGGTTTTAATATAACCTGGAGATGGCAGGATTCCTTTCTTTGGCAGAGCCCGCTCGTAAACGGAGAGGTTTCAGCCTTTAATACAATTGATGCGCAGGTAAATTACCGTTTTCAAAGGGAACATATGGTTGTTAAACTGGGTGGTGCAAACCTCCTGAATCACAGATATATTCAATATGCCGGTGGTCCGACACTGGGCGCTATATATTATGTGGCCGTGACAATCGATGGACTTTTACAATAGTTCAAATGATTTGAATTCCGCCATTTATCACAATTTCATTTTAAACACTTTAATTTTAGAACTATTGAAGTATATTTGTGTTGATAGATAAACGGAATGAAAAAAAGAATTTTCTCAATTTGCTGTTGTTGTTGTACTGCAAACCGGATAAACCGGGTGGGGAATATTCTTATATAGATATCAATAAATCTTAAACTATACAGAAGCTCCACTCATGTGGAGCTTTTTTTATTTTAAATATGTTGAACACAATCAGTAGTGCATCTCCAGTAATGAAAAAAAAACTGGCTGCCCTTCGTTCGCAAATCGGCAATACTCCTCTGGTAAGTTTTCCAAAAATCTTCCGGAAGGAAAATGTATTCCTTTATGCAAAAAAGGAATGGGAGCAACTTTCAGGAAGTGTCAAGGCAAGGGCAGCCTACGCCATATTCAGGGATGCTATTGAAAAGAATCAACTTTATCCCGGTAAGATACTATTGGATGCGACCAGCGGAAATACTGGTATCGCTTATGCCCGGATCGGCAAAATCCTGGGCATACAGGTTTCTCTCTGCTTGCCAGAAAATGCTTCATCAGAAAGAAAATCAATACTTCGCAAACTGGGCGTTGATCTTATACTGACCTCACGTTTTGAAGGAACCGATGGTGCCCAGGAGGTCGCTCGTTCATTAGCCGAGAAAACACCGGATTTATATTTTTATGCAGATCAATATAAAAATGAAAATAACTGGAAGGCACATTTTGAAGGAACCGCTGTTGAAATAATAAAAGAACTCCCCCGAATAACACATTTTGTGACCGGTCTCGGAACGACAGGAAGTTTTGTAGGCACGGGCAGAAGACTTAAAGAGGAAAATTCAAAAATCCAGCTTATATCTCTTGAGCCCGATAATCCCCTACATGGACTGGAGGGATGGAAACATCTTGAAACAGCCATGGTTCCCGGAATTTATGACGCATCACTGGCTGATAAAAATCTTGAGATATCTACAGAAGAGGCATATGAAATGATCGTAGAAGTGAAAGAGAAAGAAGGGCTTCTCCTGAGCCCATCTTCGGCGGCAAATCTCGCGGGAGCAATCCGTGTAGCCTCGGCACTTGAAAAAGGAATAGTGGTTACCCTACTTCCGGACAATGGAGACAAATACGGAGAACTCAATAAAAAATTATTTCATGATCCTTATTGATTCCAACCCGCTTGCTGAAATTAAAGCAGAAGGCATTCGAATTTATCCGGATGAATGTTGTGGATTTTTATTTGGACATGAACAGGCTGATGGTACCCGAACCATTACTAAAATCCGGGTTGTGGATAATGCCAAACCCGGCGATAAAAAAAGAAGATTTGAGATAAGTCCAAAGGATTATATGCGGGCAGAAAAATTTGCCTTGGAAAACGACTTACTGTTATTGGGAATTTATCATTCGCATCCAGATCACCCGGCCATACCTTCCGAGCATGACCGTGTAGCAGCGCAACCCTGGTTTTCGTATATTATTGTTTCTGTGATGCAGGGACAAGTTGACCATATACGTAGCTGGAGGCTCAGCGAAATTGCACAATTTGAAGAAGAAAACATTTCATCTGTTCATTTAAATAAAACTATATAATGGCAACAGTAATTATTCCAACACCTCTACGAAAATTCACAAATCAAACTGCCAGACTTCAGGTTGAAGCTGAAACTGTAGCTGAGATCATAGAAAGGATCACATTAGATTTTCCCGAACTTAAAAAACATCTTCTAGATCAAAAAGGCAGCCTCAGATCGTTCGTAAATATATTTTCAGGTGATGATGATATTAGGGATCTGCAGAAAGAGAAAACACCAGTTAATGAATCCAGTATTATCAGTATCGTTCCTGCTATCGCAGGGGGAATCCATTAAAAAACGTCTATGTCACTAAGTAATATACAATTTTCAAAAGCAGAACTCGCACGTTATAACCGGCATATCATCATTCCTGAGTTTGGCGAAGAAGCGCAGCTAAAATTAAAAGCTGCGAAGGTATTGATTATCGGCAGCGGTGGTCTTGGCAGTCCGGCCCTTCTTTATCTTACAGCAGCGGGTATCGGCACAATCGGGATCGTTGATTTTGACGTCGTGGATGATAGCAATTTACAAAGACAGGTTTTGTTCGACATTCGTGAAATCGGTAAGCCTAAAGTAGAAGCTGCGAAACGGAGACTGGAAGCATTGAATCCGTATGTAAATATTATTATTCACAATACGCATATCAATTCAGGGAATGCACTTCAAATTATTAAAGACTATGACGTGGTGGCTGATGGAACGGATAATTTCCCAACCCGTTACCTCATTAACGATGCAACCCTACTGTTGGATAAACCAAACGTATATGGATCAATATTTCAGTTTGAAGGGCAGGTTTCCGTTTTTAATTATGTAAACCAAAAAGGAGAACGGGGACCTAACTACCGAGATCTTTATCCAACTCCACCACCACCCGGGCTTGTTCCCAGTTGTGCTGAAGGTGGTGTGCTTGGTGTATTGCCTGGAATTATTGGGAGCCTTCAGGCCCTGGAAGTCATAAAAGTTATTACAGGTATTGGTGAACCTTTATCAGGGAGGTTTTATACGTTCGACGCGCTGAATTTTGAAAGCAGAACATTTAACATAAAACGCCGTGAAGATAATCCGGTAAATGGAAAGAATCCGACAATTCACGGGCTCATAGACTATGAACAATTTTGCAATATGAAAGCGGTTGAGGAAAAACCGATTAAAGAAATCAGCGTGAATGAACTACGCAGATGGCAGCTCAGTGATAAAAAGTTCAAATTAGTGGATGTCAGAGAGCCGTCTGAATATAAAATAGTTCAAATCGGAGGAGAGTTAATTCCGCTTGGCACGATTTCAAGTCATGCAAATCAAATTCCAAAAGATATAGAAGTGGTGATATATTGCAAATCAGGTGTACGAAGTAGTAAGGCCATCAGAGAACTTGAAGAAAATTTTGGTTTTAGCAATTTATATAATCTGAAAGGTGGTATTCTCGCTTATATCGATAACATACAACCTGAATTGACGCGTTACTAAAAATTATTCTATACGGTCGCAAAATAAAAGCAAAAAAAAATAATTTCTAAGTCGAAATTATTTTAATTTATTGCAATCTGTTTTCTGGATCGTAAAACTATGAGTTAAATTCAGCCTTAGTACGATTATATGCTGAATACCCCTTTTCTGCCACATCTTCCGTTTCCGATTTTAGAGAAGAAAATTTTTCTTTTGCCCCATCAATCAAATCGTTGAATTTACTTTTCAAATTATTGGCCAAGTCATTACTTTCTTCGGATATCTTACGACGTGTTTCTGATCCTTTATCTGGTGCAAATAAAATTCCAATTGCAGCACCTGCTACTGCACCCGCGAGAAGACTTAGTAAAACTTTAGAAGTACTCATATTTCTATTTTTTTTTAAATTAAATGATAAACACTGTTATAGATATAATTATACTAAAATCCCTGCCAGATTTATAAAAATTCAAATAAAATCTATAAAATTATTAATTCCAGCAGGATTAAATAATAATTAACTACTTGATTTTAGAAGTGTAGCATATAACATCCGGATCTGGGAAAAACAGTGCAAGAGACCATTTTGTTGATAACGAATCATCTGGCGGATAGTATCATATAAAAATGGTTCGTTTAATACATCGCGATAGGTCTTCATCACCTGCTGCTCTCCGATCTTCAATTGAATAAGATCTTCAGCACTTTGAGCCAAACTTTGTGCTTCATTATTTCCGTCGAGTCGATTACACTCTGACTTAACCTTATCATTCAGTATACCGCCCAGGGTTTCAATGTGCGCAATTAGTTCATTGGCATATTGTTTACTTTCCTGAGCCAGGCCGAGGATCGATAATTTCAGTTGTTGATTGGTAATACGTTTTGCTACATGCTCATAATGATTTTTTACCTCCTGCAGTGCATTCAGCAACCTCGTTAGTTTTTCGAGAATAATTCCAGGAGTCTTATGAGCAACGGCTGCAATCATAAATTAGGATTTTATAATTATGCGCAACACCCATACCAATTTAAATAACTATTTGCTCATTACCAAAACAATAACTATAACATTTGTCCACAAAAACCCCAAAATGTGCGCTTCTTTTTTAATCCGCCGAACCCCGTATTACCTTCAATAGTACCGCTACGATGGCTATTACCAGAAGTATGTGAATAATGCCTCCTGCATGGTAACCGAAAAAGCCGATGGCCCACGCAATTACTAAAATCACTGCAACTACATATAACAGATTTCCCATATTTTGTTGTTTTTTAGTGGTTAGGGAATTTTATGATTGAATTGATACTATTCAAATTCCACAAACATCTGAATTATTGTCAAAACTTAATTCCAAGGGTTTCAGTCTGCAAATTCAGATTTTTGTTTAACTATAGAGAAAATTATTCTACAAATCGGGGAATGTTTCATACGGACCGGTGTACACTGGGTATATCGTCCAAGGTTCGATTTATAAGCTCCAAACTCAATGGTTTGCCCAAAAAATCATCCGCACCCTTTTGAAAAGCTATCTTTTTGTCAAAAATGTTATCGTTTGCCGTTATGATAATCACGCGAGTACCAGGATAATGTTCCTTTAAAAATGGAATAAAATCGATTCCCCTGCCGTCTGGAAGGCTATTGTCCAGAAAAATCAGCGAAGGATGGTCCATTTCCATCGCATTTGTAGCTTCTGTGAGATTTCTGGCAAAAGCGCTCTTAAGATTTCTTTTTCCTAATATTCTTTCAAACAGAAATCGTGCATCCGGTTCATCGTCTACTATCAAAATCTTAGATTCCGTCAAATTTCGCATGTTCATGTTCACTTAATTATTATTAAATTCAATTCCCTTGCCAATAAATGGTACAGCATTTGGAATTAAGCTATTAAATAAAACAATGAAATGACAAAGCCAACAGAAATGACAACATTAAGCCAGGTTATCGAAAAGCTTAGGTTAAAACGACAGGATAATGAATTTATATTGACACCAGAAGGTTTCAGTATCGGAAAGGGCAAGTTTTATCAGCCACAAGATTTGAAAATTATAAAGACTTTTCGCTTTGAAGGAGAATCGGATCCTTCCGATTCGTCAATTTTATATGTAATGGAAGCGAACGACGGCACCATCGGTTATAGCGTCGACGCTTATGGCGCATTCAGCAATCATGATGATGTCGACTATGATGGTTTTATAGTTAAAGTACCAGTCGAAGAAAGAGATGAGCAACTTCTTTTTGCGGAATAGAGTGTATTTTAGATCTATTGAAAAGACTCATCATTTTAGTTTTTTTCGTGCTTACCGCCTTTTTTTCAAATGCGCAGCAAATCGAGTTGCTTGCGACCGGAAAACCCGTTTCTCTTAGGGGACTTAGTGTTTTAAATGATGCTATTATTTGGGTGAGCGGATCTCAAGGTAGTGTTGGACTTACAATTGATTCAGGTAAAAATTGGAAATGGATTCGTGTTCCGGGATTTGAAAAGTCTGATTTCAGAGATATAGAAGCCTTCAGTCAGGATGAAGCAATTATAATGGGTGTAACGGATCCAGCCGTCATACTTAGAACAACTGATGGAGGAAAGAACTGGAAAACCGTATTCGAAGATTCCTCCAAATCTGCTTTTCTGGATGCAATGGATTTTAATGGAAACATAGCAATGGCTATTGGAGATCCAGTCTTTAGCAAGAAATATATTATAAAATCGAATGATAAGGGAGTCAGCTGGTATGAAAACAAATTATCAGATGCTGATACCATGAGTGTTGGTGAAGCTTATTTTGCAGCCAGCGGATCCAATGTTCGTATAATTCCTGAAAATGGATACGTTATGGTTTCCGGAGGAAAAAAATCGAGACTTTATATTAATTCTGACTCTTACACTTTACTATTAAACCAGGGCAAAGAAACTACAGGCGCCAATTCTATTGCAATCAATCCTAATAATTCGAATCAGTGTTTTATTGTGGGTGGTGACTTTTCACATGACACAATCAGTTTTGGAAATAGTTTGCGTATTCAGTTACGTCCCTTCGTTCAAACCTCCCCGATAAGCCCCCCGCACGGATATCGCAGTTCCGTTGAATATCTAAGTGATCAACAATTGTTGTGTTGTGGTGTAACAGGTGTCGACATATCATTTGATGGTGGTAGGAATTGGACCTTAATTTCTACCAGGAGTTTTCATGTTTGCAGAAAAGCAAAATATGGCAATTCAGTTATTCTGGCGGGAGCGAAAGGTGTAATCGCGCGGTTAAAGTTTTAGAGCGCACACCTGGCACTTTACGCTTTAGAATACTTAATTTGATTTACATTTACAAGAGCCTCATTATAACCCGGATCTCATGAGATTTGAAGAAGCCCGTATTTTTATATTGAATAAACTGCAAAATGAGTTATCATCTAATCTTCTCTATCACAATGTTCAGCATACAAAAGAAGTTCTCGCGTCGAGTGAGGAACTGGCTCAATTAGAAAATATTTCCGGAGAAGATTTGCTTATTCTTAAAACTGCTGCCCTTTTTCACGATACAGGATACCTGAATACGTATGCAGGTCATGAAGACAGTTCCTGTGAATTAGCAAAAACAATTCTTCCCGATTTCGGATATTCATCGGAAAATATAGGTGAAATATGCCTTTTAATTGACGCAACCCGCCTGCCGCAGTTACCATTGGATTTAAAATCCAAAATACTCTGTGACGCGGATCTCTATTATTTAGGTACCACGGACTATAAGGAAAATGCAGAAAACCTGTTTCAGGAAATGCACAATATGGGAATTATCAAATCCAGAACTGAATGGATTGAAATACAAATTCGATTCCTTGAAGAACATCGATTTTTCACACAATCTGCGGTTGATATGTTGGTAAGCGGCCAGCATCAAAATCTGACTACATTAAGATCAGAATTGCAAACCGCTCACTCCGTTACCGGTCATAATAAATTTTACTTCTCCGATCTGTTCCTGATTATTGTCGGTGTAATAATGGCGGCTTTTGCGCTTCAAGGTTTTCTGGTTCCTAACAATTTTTTTGATGGTGGTATTACGGGAATCTCTCTACTCATTCATGAAATTTACGGTTTTAAACTCGCCTATGTTATAATAATTGCCAATCTACCTTTCGTTTTAATGGGATTGTATACTATAAACAGACATTTTGCCTGGAAAACATTTATATGCATCATACTTCTGGGGGCATGCCTCTACCTTCCTTTCCCTGTCATCACTTCGGACAAACTACTCGTTTCAATTTTTGGAGGATTCTTTCTGGGAGTTGGAATAGGTTTAACGATGAGGGCAGGCTGTGCGGTAGATGGAATTGAAGTATTGGCACTTTATACCTGGAGAAGAACCAGTTTTACTATCAGTGAAATTATTCTAGCGCTAAATGTTCTGATATTTAGCATTGCGGCTGCCCGGTTCGGAATTCAGACGGCACTTTATTCTATGCTGACTTATTTTACCGCGACTAAAACAATTGACTATGTTGTAGAAGGAGTTGAAGCATACACGGGTGTTACAATAATTTCGGGTAAAAGTGAAATGGTAAAAAGCCGGCTTGTTAACGAATTAGGTCGTGGAATTACGATATATAAAGGTGAACGCGGTTTTTTGCCAGGTAAATTTCATGTCCACAATGAGGTAGATATTATATTTACGGTAATTACCAGACTCGAGCTGAGAAAACTAAAAAATCTGGTAACTGAAATTGACCCTCAGGCCTTTGTATTTGCACACACCATAAAAGAGGCCTCGGGTGGAGTGATGAAAAGAAGGCATATTCACTAGTTTGTAAATGAGATATAAAATAATTAAAGAATTAAATTCAAATTGATGAAAATTTTGGTTGTTGACGATGAAGCAGACATACAGCAATTATTTGAACAACGTTTTCGAAAGGAAATAAAATCGCACGAATTTGATTTTGTCTTCACTTTTTCTGCAAGCTCTGCCCTGGAATATCTGGATCGTGCGCCTCATGAAGTGGTTTTAATTCTTTCAGATATTAATATGCCAGGCATGAGCGGTTTTGATTTACTGAGCGAGATCAAAAAGAAATTCAAATCACCTCCTCCAATTGTTATGATGATTACCGCCTATGGTGACGAAGAAAAACATCGTGAAGCTATCGAATTGGGAGCAGATGATTTTTTAACAAAACCTCTGGACTTCAACCTTCTGAAAGAGAAACTTAAATCGCTTGAATGATGGCAAAGATACTTGTTGTTGATGATGAACCGGATTTGGAGGTACTTATTAAGCAGCGGTTTCGGAAACAAATCCGGGATAAACAATATGAATTTGCATTTGCCATCAACGGCGTAGAAGCACTTGATAAAATCAGAGAAACAGAGGATCTGGACGTGGTATTAAGTGATATAAATATGCCAGAAATGGATGGATTGACTTTATTAGATAAAATCGGTCCGTTAAATCCGATAATAAAAGCAGTTATCGTTTCAGCCTATGGTGACATGGACAATATTCGCGTAGCAATGAACAGAGGTGCTTTTGATTTTGTGACAAAACCAGTAAACTTTGAAGATTTGGATTTGACAATCATGAAAACTTTACGGCATGTCACACAAACGCGTCAAACCCTTAAGGCGATTCGGGAAAATAATATTCTGAGGATGTACGTAGATGAAACCGTACTCAATTTTATGAATCGTCCCGAATTCGAGTCAGCTTTGTTAAAAAACGAAACGATAGAAGCGTCTGTTGCCTTTATTGATATTTGTGGATTTACTTCCATTACCGAAACTGAGCAACCCAATGTGGTTGTAAACATGTTAAACAACTATTTCGATACGATTGTAAAGGAAATAATTGCACAAAACGGATATGTCGATAAATTTATTGGAGACGCGGTGTTGGCAATATTCAGAAATGAATATCATCTGGATAGAGCAGTGGACGCCTGTCTTGCAGTCAGAACCCAAATTGAAAAAATTATTCCGGATCCCAATGGTCTTGGATTCAGGCCAAAAGTATCTATCGGCATACACTCGGGTGAAATGATTAGTGGAAATATCGGTTCTGCAAGCCTGCGCCGGTTAGACTACACTGTTATAGGGGATACAGTCAATACAGCAGAACGTTTGCATCAGGTCGCAGAGGAAGGTCAAATTATAATAACTCAAAGCTCATTCGAAAAGATACAGCAGTCATTCCATTGTAATAAATTGAAAGAGGTTCAATTAAAACATAAGGCCCATCCCGTACAAATTTACGAAGTGGTTTCTTGATGTTTGATTATGATTCCTGTGCGGTTAGAGATCTGAAATCAACGGGCACAAGCTTGCTAACGCCCACTTCCTGCATTGTAACCCCGTAAATTACATCTACCGAACTCATTGTCATTTTATTATGGGTAACAATTATAAATTGTGAATTGTCACTAAACTGTCTGATCATATTCGTGAATTTGCCCACATTTGCGTCATCAAGGGGAGCATCTACTTCATCCAGGATGCAAAATGGAGCTGGTTTAATCAGGTAAATAGCAAAAAGCAGCGCTGTCGCTGTAAGTGTTTTTTCTCCTCCACTCAATTGCTGAATGGATGAAGGTCTTTTCCCTTTTGGCTTTGCCACTATATCGATACCCGTTTCGGCAAGGTTTTCAGGATTTTCCAGAACGAGATCCGCTGTATCTTCTTCAGTAAATAAAGCCTTGAATACTTTTTGAAAATTCTCTCTCACTCTCTCAAAAGTATCAAGAAATTGACTATTGGCAGTAGTTTCCACTTCCTGAATCGTTTGCAAAAGAGTATCCTTTGCGTTTACCAGATCATTTTTTTGTTCGACGATGAAGTCAAAACGTCTTTTCATTTCCTGATAGGCTTCAACAGCAGTAGGATTCACTTCACCCAGGTTTTCCAATCTCTTCTTCATCCTGTCGGCTTTTTCCTGCAGGATATCAATTGACAGATCATCAGTTCGCATTTCATCAATTATATCATCCAGATTAATCCGGAATTCTACATTCAACCTTTCCTTCATACCTGCAAGCTTCAACTTTAAATCATTGAGTCTATCTTTAATCTCGCTCAGGATATGTTCAGAGTTGTCCTTCTGTCGTATCAGATTACGAAGGGCTGACTCTTTCTCATTCAGGTTATTTCTTTTCAGATAATAGGCTTGATCCGCTTCATTCAGTCTGTTTTCTTCTTCCTCTTTTTTTCTTAATAAACTAAAAAGTTCCCCTTCCAAATTTAATAGGGATTCATTACTTTCTGTAGTCTGTTGTCGGGTTTGTTCCAACTGAAATTGATTGTCCTCTATTTGAATTTTCAATTCGGACAATTGTTTATTTCGGAACTCCCGTTCCTGCTTTAAAGCAGATATTTGATTCTTTTGCTGAATTACCTGAAGATTCATTTCATTAAATTCAGCCTGTGCAATGTTAAACGCAACTTCTGCCAACGAATACTGTTCCTGACTAAGAGAAATTTCCTGTTTTAGCTCATTGACTTCATTTAATAACTGCTGCGCGTTATTTCTGGTTTCCACAATTGACTCCTGAGTAATTTGAATCTGGCTTCTGAGTTCTTCCATTCGCTTTATCGAGGCTTCCCGCATTCCATTGAGGTTCTCAGTTTTATTTTGAATGGCAAAGAGTTGATTATTCAAACGATTTATATCTTCCTGAACCTGCCGAATCGCCTGCTCTTTTAGTTGTTCATTAAAGCTAATTACTTCATTATGTCTTGCTTGAATTTCAGATTTCAATCTGTTTACGATATATTCACTTGCAATAACGTCCTGGGAAATCTTTTCCAGATTTTTGACTCGGCCAATTTTCTTTCCTTCAAACAGCCCCACACTTCCACCTGTAAGTGAGTATTTGCCTTTTACATATTTACCATGTTTTTCCAGAATAACAGATCCGTTAGACTCTTTATTAAACCACTCTATGGATGGCTCATTTTCTGCAATAAACACATGCTGCAATAAGTATTTTGCCAATGGCAGATATTTGGCATCAACTTCTATGACACTCAGTGCGGGAACGGTTTCGTCAGGCTGTTGATGAGTTTCGTTTATTTCAGATGGAAATTTGTTAAGTAAGAAAAAATTTGCTTTCCCTTTTTTGTTATCGTCCAGAAGATGTACGGCCTTTAGGCCTTCTTCCAGATCATTCACAACATAATAATTTAGATATGGTTCAAGTACATTTTCTACAGCAGTTCTAAATTCTTCTTTTACATAGATGATGTCAGAGAGAACAGGAGCAGTATGATTCCAGTCGGGGTTCTTATGCAAAAATTTCACGCTTTCGGGGTAGCCTTCCATGCTATCGATCAGGCTTTTCAAAAGATCACGTTCATTTTTCTTTGCGTCATATTTCCTGCTTTCCTCTGCGAGTTCCTGTCTCAGGTCCTCCAGTTTTTGTTGCGTTTGCAAAATTTGTTCGCGGGTTCTCTCCTGGTGCTCTTCCAATTGAAACAAATCCGTTTTACGGGTTCCTAAAAGATCTTCCGTTAGAGCGTTGTCATAACCAAGTTGTTCAATTTGACTTCTGCGAATCTCAGATTCTTCTTCCAGTTGCCTCAAACTTCTTGCGAAGTTTTGGATGGACGTGTCTGCAACTGCAAGAATTTTCTCCGATTCAAATTGGTTACGTTGTGCCTGCGCGTGATCACTTCGCAATTGATTTAACGACGTCTTAATATCGCTAAACGAGTTTTTTGTAAACTCCGTTTTTTCACGAAGGGATTCCAAACGGAGCAATATATGGTCGAGTTTGATATTTTCATCTTTAACCTGGTTCTCGGTAAACGAGACGCTTTCTTCCAAACCTTCAATCTGATTTGCGCCTTTTTGAAGAAAATCACGCAGATTCAATTCCTTCTCTTCAAGAAAACTGATTCTTTGGGAAATTAGATTTTTCTCGCCTTCTTTATTTCTAAGTTGTTGAACTAACTCATTAAACGAATGTTGGAGCGCCTGCAATTGGCGTTCCTTCTCTACAAATTCAAGTTTTTCTCTTTCAATATCGGCTTCCTCACCGGCAATTACTGCTTCGAGTTTGATTTTTTTATCAGTTTCAGTTTCAGATTGTCCTTGAAGACTCTTATAATCGGTATTAAATCCTTCTAAAGAGGCTTTGGCCAGTTCTACGCTTACCTCCCGGTATTCCTTTTTTATTTCAAAATATTTTTCTGCCTTTTTTGCCTGGTTTTCAAGCGTCTTTAACTGATTATTTATTTCAAAAAGCAAGTCTTCGATCCGCGCAAGATCCTGCTCTGTAGCATCTAATTTTTGCCGGGCTTCTTTTTTTCTGGTCTTATAAATTGAAATGCCCGCGGCCTGCTCGAGCATACGCCTACGACTGTTTTCCTTATCACGAATAATATCATCCACCATGGCCAACTCGATGATAGCATAACTGTCAGTGGAAATTCCAGTATCCAGAAATAGATTTTGAATGTCCTTGAGGCGACAGGTTACATCATTAAGTCGATATTCACTTTCCCCACTTTTGTAGAATTTTCTGGTAACAGTTACTGTATTGAATTCTGTCGGAAGAAGATTTCTGGTATTCTCAAATGTAAGACTCACCTCAGCAAGGCCAGAAGCTGTCCGGTTCCTTGAGCCGTTAAAAACCAGGCTTTCAAGATTCTCGGAACGGAGATGACTAATTTTTTGTTCGCCGATGACCCATCGAATGCTATCAACAATATTGCTTTTCCCACAACCATTCGGGCCAATGATTCCTGTTATACCTTCATTAAAAAGAATATGGGTTCTGTCAGCAAAACTTTTAAATCCTTTTATATCCAAACTTTTTAAACGCACGGATCAGTTTATTGGTACAGGACAAACCTAATCAAAATGCACAAAGTATTACCCTTCTGTTAATAAGTGGTGGATAGTCTTTTTTGTCTCAGTTCCCCCTTGTGAGTCGTTTTTTCAGTTCAGAAACAGGCATGTCAATCTGCTTTCCCAATACCTGGTCTCCCCGGTATGTTATAACTTTTAACATGACTGCATCTTTGGGTACTTCCAAAGGTTCTTTATAGACCGGATAAAAATTATCAGGATGGGAATTATCGAAACTGTAGTGTATGTCGAGGCCCTTAATTTCGGTGCTCAATGTGATTACCAATGAATCTCGTGCATCTTTGCTCACCTGAAAAAT
Organism: uncultured Bacteroidota bacterium; assembly: GCA_963757315.1. Taxonomy (GTDB): domain Bacteria; phylum Bacteroidota; class Bacteroidia; order Chitinophagales; family Chitinophagaceae; genus Puia. Next base: position 1,218,314 of record CAVWRD010000011.1, read on the forward strand.
TGGGTCGAACATGGTTTTTGCATATTTAATATTTTGAAGGTCCATTCTACCGAAATTACTCTCTACTTTAGATGCAAACCAGTCCCAGTTTTTTTTGTCGCGTGGCGACCACAAACATTCTGAAATCGCCAGGGCCCTGGGCCATACCATGTACTGCAAATGCCGTGTATTATACACTTGTTCCGTCCAGAGATTGGCTTGTCCGCCCAGTATATATTTTGATTCTACGCCTTCTGGAACCGGCTCAAATTCATAGGATTTATTTAACCGAAGAGTTGCATATACACGCGGTTCGCTGATTGCATCTCCCTGCATATAATCCAGATAAGCATAAGTTGTTGGACTCATCACAACCTGGTGGCCCATTTTCGCGGCTTCTATTCCGCCCTTGATTCCCCTCCAACTCATAACCAAAGCATTCGGAGCGAGTCCTCCTTCCAGAATTTCATCCCACCCTATTAGTTTTTTCCCTTTTGACTCCACAATTTTTTCGACCCGTTTTTCAAAATAACTTTGTACTTCTTCCATTGTCTTCAGGTTTTCCCTGGTCATCAATTGCTTAATTGCATCACTTTGTTCCCAGAAATTCTTTGCACATTCGTCGCCGCCAACGTGAATATATGGGAACGGAAACAGCCGCGCGATCTCTGTAAAAACTGAATCCAGAAATGTGTACACTTTCTCATTAGCCGGACAGAGAGTATTGTCCTGCCTTGCAACAGGGCCAGGCCAGTCCATAAAGGTTTCACCTGAAATAACCTGATATTTATCTGCTCCCGGAGTACATGAAAGATCAGGATATGACACGATTGCAGCCATACTGTGTCCCGGCACGTCTACTTCTGGCAGGATATTGACAAAACGATCCTGCGCATACTTAACTATCTCCTTAATATCCTCCTGCGAATAAAACCCACCAAAATGTCGAGGTTCATCGTTGGGAATTGGCGCAAAGGTTCCAAAATACCCTTCCCGTTTTACATTCCATGCTCCCACAGTTGTTAGTCTTGGAAGGCTTTTTATTTCAACTCTCCAACCCTCATCGTCTGTAAGGTGCAAATGGAGCAGATTAAATTTATATTGGACCATCTGATCTATGAAATCCTTGACTTCTTTTTTTGTGAAAAAATGGCGGGATACATCAAACATGAGTCCCCTCCATTCAAAACGAGGATAGTCTGTGATAACCACCAAAGGAACCTCCCAGTCAATACTATCCCGTTTTGTTTCGTTTTCAATTTCCTTCGGCATTAGCTGCCAAAGTGTTTGTGCTCCATAAAATAATCCAGCAGGTTTGTTCGCCATAATCTCTATCCCGTTTGCCTTCACGGACAGATAATATCCTTCTTCTTTCATCCAATCTTTGTCTTTTCCATTGGTAAGGATAAATCTGATGGTCGCGCTTTTACTATTGCTCAGAGAAACTTTTTTTCCAGTTACGACTAACTTACCAAGAACAGATTTTGAGGTTTCATTAAGTTCAGGAAGATCTGGCAAACTAACCGTGATCTGGTCAGGCAGTTTATAAAATCCGGTGCTCCGGGTGATGCTTACCGGTTCAGGCAGGATAGAGATTTCTTTTACTTTTTTCTGTGAAAAGACAATTAAAGAAGAGAATACAAACAAACCAAAAAAAGTCAATTTTTTCATGTAGCAATCGTATTTGAGTTTTAAAGCGACAGTTTAAACACTGCGCAAAAATAATATGGCAGGAATTAAAAAACGAATTCCCATTCCACTTTCATATTTCTCCATTCACACACTCACCACATTGTATAACGCCAATGGCGTTATACGTAGGGTTCCTGCTGGCTCAGACAGTGAAAGCTTCCCAGACCCCAGATAATATCAGTAGAATCGATGCCAATTACATTGCGATCTGGAAAAGCCTGTTGAATAATTTGTAGTGCTTTGTCATCTTTCTTACAACGAAAAGTTGGCACAACTACCACACCGTTGGCAATATAAAAATTTGCATACGAAGCCGGCAGGCGCTGGTCCTCATAAACAATCTTATCCGGCATAGGCAGTTCAGCAATATTCAGTTGCTTCCCATTCAGCAAACGCATTTTTTTGAGGTCGGTCAGGATATGCTGAAGAATCTCGTAGTTTTCATCCGACTTGTTCTCTTCTACAACAGTCAGCACACTGTCCCCGTTATAAAAACGCACGGTATCGTCAATATGACCATCGGTATCATCTCCTACAATGCCATCTTTCACCCAAAGCACCTGATCAACACCATAGAATGCTTCCAAATAGGATTCAATACCGGAGCGACTCAACATGGGATTGCGATTTTGATTCATCAGGCAGGATTCTGAAGTAACCAAAGTTCCTTTTCCATTGAAATCCACTGAACCACCCTCCATAATAATTTCGGGATATAAAACCGGGACTTCATAAGCAGATGCAATCAATGTAGGTATGCGGTCATCCAGATCGAACGGAGGATATTTATTTCCCCATGCATTATAATTCCAGTCGATGATAATTTTCGGTTGTTCAGCACCGGGTTTAATCAGGAAGGCAGGGCCATGATCCCGGCACCAGGCATCATTAGTAGGATGTGTATAAAATTTCACCTTATCTAAATTAACAGAAATGGACATCAGCTTTTCAGTCGCAAATGTTTTCATTTCTTCATTTGCCACATTGATATGAACGAACTCGTCTTCCGTTAATGCCTTGATGAATAAACAATAAGGGTTAAAAATACTTTCAATCTTTCCAGGCCACGATGCCTCCTTATGCGGCCAGCTTAACCAGGTAGCTGCGTGCAATTCAAACTCGGCAGGGAAACGGTATCCCAGTTCTTTCGGTGTGGGATGGTTAATCTCCATCGATAAATCTTTTTGTAATGGGTACATAAGAATCAATCCGGCGGTCGCGCATGAAAGGCCAATGTGTGCGGTAACGGTCAGTTTGAGAAGTATCCAGTTCCTGTACAATTACTTCTTCCTGGTCTTGACCGGCCTGTTTCAATATGCGACCGAAAGGATTTGAAATAAAAGATCCACCCCAGAATTTCATGGCGCCTTCCTGCTCTATTCCAACACGATTAACACTCACTACGTGAACCCCATTGGCTACAGCATGACTGCGTTGTATGGTTTGCCAGGCACTATATTGCTCTTCATTGGTTGGTAAATCTTGTGCTGTAGACCAGCCTATTGCAGTTGGATAAAAAAGTATCTCAGCCCCCATTAGTGAAGTAATCCGAGCCGCTTCTGGATACCATTGATCCCAGCAGATCAGTACTCCGATTTTAGCGTATTTCGTTTCAAAAACTTTATAACCCAGATCACCAGGTGTGAAATAAAATTTTTCATAGAAAGCAGGATCGTCTGGTATATGCATTTTACGATACTTGCCCAGATAATTTCCGTCTGCATCGATAACAGCCGCAGTATTATGATATATTCCATGGGCTCTCTTTTCAAAAAGAGATGCGATGATCACAATTTTATTCTGTTTGGCAATGACCTGTAAAGCTTCTGTAGATGGTCCTGGAATCGATTCCGCCAGAAGAAAATTATCATAGCTCTCAACATCACAGAAATACAAGGAAGTAAAAAGTTCCTGCAGACAAACTATCTGCGCACCCTTGACAACAGCCTCATCGATTTTTTCCAGCGCTTTCTTAAAATTTACAATCTTGTCATGCCCGCAGGACATCTGCACGATTCCCACTCTTACTTTGCTCATATTTAGAAACAATTTAAGTGTGTAAAAATAAGGTTTTAAGGTGAACGCTTAACGGAGAGCGTTTGACGATGAAAGTTGATAAATTTTGAAATGCTGCCAAAAATAAAACCCTTTCTCTTCAGAAAGGGCAATAATATTTTCTCATTAATAAAATTGAATTCTTCGCTTACCATTCAACTAAGACGCTCTACCTAAATGCTTGAGATAGGTTACATGAGAAGCGATTGCGCTGTGTACGTGGGCGAACTCCACATATTTGATACCATGGTCCGCACAAGTCTGTTTGACGATTTTGCTGACGGCGGGATAGTGAATATGAGATATTTTAGGAAACAAATGATGTTCAATCTGAAAATTCAAGCCACCAACCAGCCAGGAAACAAGTCTGTTATGTGTGGCAAAATTAGCAGTCGTATTCACCTGGTGAATCGCCCATTCATTTTCAATTTTGTTAGTATCAATATTTGCAAGTGGAAAAGATACATGTTCAACGGTATGGGCAAGTTGGAAAACAATGCTGATCAACAGACCCGTTACCACGGTTGTAATTAAAAAACCTACTATCCATGCGCCCAGACCCACAAAGTAAATCGGAAGCACTATGAATATGACCGCATGAATTACCTTGAAAATCCAGAAATTAAAATGATCCATTAAACTCATTTTTTTTAATGGAACGTCTCCAACTCGTTTTCTGAAATACTTATTGTAATCCAAAATAAAAATCCAGAGAATATATAACATTGCATACAAACCCCAGAAATATACATGCTGGTACTTATGGAGCTTTAACCTTTTTTGATTGCTGCTCATCCGCATGAAAGGTTGAATATTGATATCATCATCAATACCATCCACATTTGTATAGGAATGGTGAATGATGTTATGCTTATTATGCCAAATAAAACTGTTTCCGCCAAGAACACTGAGGGACAGTGCCGCCATCTGGTTAATCAGTTTGCTTTTGCTGAAACTACCGTGGCCACCATCATGCATTACATTAAATCCAATAGCCGAGATCACGCAGCCGAATACAATACATTCCAGAATCGCTAACAAAATGTGAGGCGTAAAAAATACAAGATTTATATACAATCCAAGAAAACTTATACCTAAGACGGCCGCTTTAAGATACAGGGCAAAGTTACCAGTCATAGATTTTCCTGTCTGGTCAAAATAAGAGTTAATTCTTTTTTTAAGATCAGCGTGAAACGTGTGTGGGCTATTTGAAAATTTGGGCATTTGCATGGTAAAGGCTTTAACTTAAAATCGATGCAAAGGTATTTCTTTATTTTGCGATAACTCTGTTAAATAACGCTATAATTGGTCATTTATGCACATCATGTATCAAATTGAACGAAAGAATCAAGGGTATCTACTCCAATCATTTTTTCGGAGATAAATCCCTCCGCATATTTTACCCCAATCATCTTACCCAGCATTTGTGCTCTCCCGATAATAGAATCGAGGAATTCGGGTCCGGAAATGTAGGTTTGTGGTTCATCTTTACGATAGTTATCTGAATAAAATTGGGAACTATAGGACCTGATAGCTTCCAGTTTACGATCGAATACACTAGTTATGTCGTACACAAAAGTTGGCTGATAAAATCGATCCTGAATAAAATGAAATACGTACTTGGGCCGCCAATATTCCTGTTCCATTCCTTTTTCGTCGTGGGTGGAAATTTTTCTAAGGCCACTTAGAAAACAGCTTTCAGAGATTAGCTTTCCTGCTCTCCCATGGTCTGGATGACGGTCTTCCAATGCACTGGCAATAACAATTTCTGGCCGGCATTGGCGTAATACCTGAATAATTTTTCGTTGATTTTCTTCATTATTTTGAAAAAAGCCATCTGACATCCCCAGGTTCTGTCGCATATCCAGGCCCATGATTTTGCCGGCTGAAGCGGCCTCCTGTAGTCGTAATTCAGGGGTTCCGCGAGTGCCCAACTCTCCCCTGGTGAGATCAACCACCCCTATTGTCTTATCATGAACTTTTTCCATCATTAAGGTGCCGGAACAGCCTAATTCCGCATCATCAGGATGCACTGCTATAGCGAGTACCTGGATTTTTTTCATGCCGCAAATTATAACAAGTTGATGATAGTGAAATGAGCACATTCAAGTGCAGAAGATTATCCAATTTTATCCTAAATTTGCACTCCGAAATTATCTATTCATTTTTATCTAAATTGATTTTTATGGCCTATGATGTGGTTGTGCTTGGCAGCGGTCCTGGCGGTTATGTTGCTGCCATACGTGCATCTCAGTTGGGTTTTAAAACAGCCATTATTGAAAAAGAAAGCCTGGGCGGAATCTGTCTGAACTGGGGTTGTATTCCAACCAAAGCGCTGTTAAAGAGTGCACAGGTTTATGAAGATATTAAGCATGCGAAAGAATTTGGAATTGAAGCTAATGGTACCCCCGATTTTCCCGCAGTTATCAAAAGAAGCCGGGGCGTTGCGGACAAGATGAGCCGTGGTGTCCAGTTTTTAATGAAGAAAAACAAGATCGACGTTGTTATGGGATTCGGAAAACTCAAGTCGAAAGGTCAAATTGAAGTTACGGGTGCAGATAATAAAACACAGGTTGTAGAAGGACGTCACATAATTATAGCAACAGGTGCCCGAAGTCGTGAATTACCAAACTTAAAGCAAGACGGCAAAAAAGTGATTGGGTATCGGGAAGCGATGAATCTTCCGGTACAGCCAAAGAGTATAATCATTGTTGGTAGTGGTGCTATTGGTGTAGAATTTGGATACTTCTATAATAGTATTGGCACTAAAGTCACAATCGTAGAATTTCTCCCGCGCATCGTTCCGGTGGAAGATGAAGACATTTCGAAAGAACTCGAAAAATCTTTTAAAAAATCAGGAATTGATATACTAGTCAACAGTGAAGTGACAAGCGTAGACACGAGTGGAAGTGGAGTAAAGGCAAAAATAAAAACGCCATCTGGCGAACAGGTGCTCGAGGCCGAAATATTATTAAGCGCAATAGGAATTTCAGCCAATATTGAAGGCATCGGACTGGAATCAATTGGAGTAAAGACTGAAAAAGGAAAAGTTTCGGTAGATAAGTTCTACAATACAAATGTCGCAGGCGTTTATTCGATAGGGGATTGTGCACCCGGACAAGCTCTAGCACATGTAGCATCCAAAGAAGGTATAATCTGTGTTGAAAATATAGCTTACCAGGAAAAAAAATACGCCCACGCCCCTCAACCTATAGATTATAATAATGTGCCAGGCTGTACTTATTGTACACCTGAAATCGCATCAGCCGGGTTTACCGAAAAACAAGCCAGAGATGCAGGATATGAAATTAAAGTAGGCAAGTTTCCATTAAGTGCTTCCGGAAAAGCTTCCGCTGCGGGACATACGGAGGGTTTTATCAAGGTCATATTCGATGCCAAATATGGTGAATGGCTGGGAACACATATGATTGGATACAATGTAACCGAAATAATCATTGAGACAGTAGTGGGAAGAAAACTTGAAACTACTTACGAGGAAGTATTAAACAGCCTTCATCCGCATCCAACCATTAGCGAAAGTGTAAAAGATGCCATTGAAGTTGCATATGGAGAAGCGATCCATTTATAGACCATTTCTCAAGTTCACAGTATGTTGCCTGTTTCTGTTTGGGAATCCGAATCTTTTTTTGCTCACAGGGATATAATTATCATAGGCAGCGGTTTTACCGGACTGTGGTCAGCTTATTTTATTAAAAAACGCTTCCCCAAAAAAAATATACTCATACTGGAGCAGGGTGTTATTCCAAGCGGAGCGAGTAGTCGTAACGCTGGCTTTGCCTGTTTCGGCAGCTTCTCTGAGTTAATAGCCGACACAAATTCGATCGGGGAAAATGAAATGCTGGCACTCGTAGAAATGAGATTTAAAGGACTTGAAAAGATTCACTCAAAATTTAGAGCACATCAGATAGATTATGAAAATCTAGGCGGCTACGAGTTAATCCCTCCCGGTAAATTTCAAGATATTGATGAGCTTAGAACAAGGATGGACGAACTGAATAGTAAATTGAAAGAAATTACAGGCAAACAAAAAACGTTTCAGCTTAATGATTCGAAAATTAAAACATTTGGATTTAGCGGCCTAACCCACCTAATAGAAAATAAGTTGGAAGGACAATTGCACTCCGGCAAATTGCTTGAAGCTCTGGTACAGCTGGTCAGTTCAATGGGTGTAACTATTTTGACGGGGGTGGAAGTAAAAAATATGGAAAACGAAAGTTCCGGAGTTAAAATACAAACAAATTTATCGGTCTTGTTAAACGCTGACCAGGTATTGATTTGCACAAATGCTTTTGCCAAATCTCTCCTTCCTGAAATGGATGTAATTCCCGCGAGAGGGCAAATACTTCTTACAGATCCGATCGAAGGATTGAAAATAAAGGGCACATTTCACTGTGATGATGGTTTTATTTATTTCCGTAATCTTGGGAAACGCATACTGTTAGGAGGAGCGCGAAATAAATTTATGACGGAAGAAGAGACGTTTTCATCCGATATCTCAGAACCTATTCAACATGAACTTGAAAGATTCCTGAAAGAGATAATCCTTCCTCGTACAAATTTCAATATTAACCTTCGATGGAGCGGTATAATGGCTATGGGCAAAGAAAAAAAACCCATAGTTAAAAAAATTAACGACCGTGTTTATTGCGTGGTGAGATTGAGCGGTATGGGTGTTGCACTCGCACCTTATCTTGGAAAAACGATTGCCGGATTAATGTGATCACATTTATTATCGCAAAGATTATGGAAACTAAACAATGATACCAGCAATAGTAGCTGATAGATAAGAAGCAAGTGTACCACAAAGTAAAGCTCTCCAGCCAAGTTTTGCAAGGTCAGCTCTTCTCCCAGGTGCGATCGCTCCTATTCCACCAATTTGCATTCCCACGCTGCTGAAGTTAGCGAAACCACATATTGCAATACTTACAACCAGCAATCCTTTTTGAGAAATGATTGGCACGGCGCCAGATGTGAGGCTCTTAAATGCTACGAATTCGTTCACGGTAAGTTTTTGCCCTAACAAAGTAGCTGCATTGCGTATATCTTCACCGGGTATGCCCATTGACCAGGCAAACGGATAAAATATTTGAGAGAATATCCAATTTAAACTCAAATCAAAAGACGGATTTACCAAATGTCCAATTTTTGATAAAAGAAAATCGATTAATGCAATCATAGCAATAAACCCAATAAGCATTGCAATTACATTCATTGCTATCTTAAACCCTTCACCGGCGCCATGTGAAATTGCGTCCAGTAAGTTTGCATACCGACTCGTAACTTTTAGTTTAACCGTCCCCATAGTTTGGCTTACTTCGGTTTCAGGCCAAACAATTTTAGAAATTACTAATGCACCAGGGGCTGCCATCAGGCTAGCCGTTATAAGTTTTGGGGCCAGATCTATACCTGCCTGCGCGCCCATATTTGCGTAAACAATCAGAATACCGCCAGCGATACAAGCCAAACTCCCCGACATGCTTGCAAGTAATTCACTTTTAGTCATTCCAGGCAAATAGGGTTGTATCATTACTTGTGCCTCAATTTGACCCACAAAAGCACTTGCCACATTACTCAAAGCTTCAGCGCCGCTAACGCGCATTATTACATTCATTGCCTTTGCTATTACAGCAACTATGCGTTGCATAATTCCCAAATAGTAAAAAATTGCAACAAGTGCACAAACAAATATAATTGTCGCTGTTACATTAAAGGCGAAGACAAAGCCTCCCATCGCATAATTCATTACTCCACCATCTTTCGACGGAACAGCAATACCATCGTAAACAAATGCGGCTCCCTGAAAAGCAAAATGTTCAATCTTACCCATAATGCGACCAAGGAACTGAAAAAAATAAATGACCGGTGTAATTTTTAAAACCAATATTCCAATAAAAATCTGGAGCGTCAAACCTGACAATACCAATCGCAGATTAACACGGCGCCGATTGTTGGAAAAAATGAAAGCCAGCCCAATTATGAGAAGTATCCCAACCAGACCCTGAAATCTTTGCATAATCCAAATTGTTTACGGAAGATAGTGGAATTACCCAATAAAACAGGGTCTGCCGGGAATAAAGCTTTGCTCTTTACTTCGTAATTTTATGTATCAAAATCAAAGCCCTGGAAATATGATCAATGGTCAAATCAATTCTATTTTGGAAGGTCAGCAAGATTCATCACTCCGAAAAATCGGCGAAAAAATAGTCAATAAAAAGAGAATTCTGGCAGAAGAAGGAGTTTTACTTTTTGAAAAGGGAAATCTCGCCTACCTCGGTGTACTTGCAAATCATGTCAGAGAATCATTACACGGGAATAAAACCTATTTCAATAGAAATTTTCACGTAGAACCAACAAATGTTTGTGTTTTTTCGTGCGCTTTTTGCTCCTATTCAAAACTATACGCACATAAAGAAGAAGGATGGGAACTGAGTATATCCCAAATGATGGACAGAGTAAAAAAATACGACGGAAAACCGGTTACGGAAGTTCATATCGTTGGTGGAGTTCACCCTAAAATGAATCTTTATTTTTTTGCGGAGCTTTTGCAAAAAATTAAATCCCATCGACCTGAACTTCATATAAAGGGTTTTACGGCTGTAGAACTTGACTATATGTTCCGTAAAGCAAAATTACCTGTTGAAGAAGGTTTGCAATTATTACATAATGCAGGATTGGATTCCCTGCCTGGCGGAGGTGCTGAAATATTTGATGAGAAAATCAGAGAGCAAATTTGTGCAGATAAAGTTGATGCAAACGGATGGCTGAATATTCATCGTAATGCCCACCTTATGGGCATGCATTCAAACGCGACTATGTTGTACGGCCACATAGAAAATTACACCCATCGTCTCGATCATATGGAAAGACTCCGGTCTTTGCAAGATGAAACAGGCGGTTTCAATACTTTTATTCCACTTAAATTCAGGAATAAAGGAAATGACATGAGCGATATTCATGAATCCTCTGTCCTGGAGGATATGAAAGTCTACGCAGTAAGCCGGATTTTTTTGGACAACTTCGCTCATATTAAAGCTTACTGGCCAATGCTGGGACGTCAACGAGCCCAGCTAACACTTTCGTTCGGAGTTAATGATCTTGACGGTACGATCGACGACTCTACAAAGATCTATTCGATGGCGGGTTCCGAAGAACAAAACCCCTCTCTTTCCACTGCAGAATTAGTTGCGCTGATAAAACAAGTTAAGCGTGAACCTGTTGAAAGAGATACGCTTTATAATGAAATACAGAATTACCAAAACATAAACCCTTCCTAATTGGGCACCGGCTCATTTTATAATTGATTATAAGTTTGATTTGATCTGGGTTATGCTCCATTGACTATTCCCTAATTGAATATTTATAAGGCAGTCCGAAGAGTCATATTTTGCGATTCACTAACTTTGAAGCTCCATGGAGGAAACACATACACACAGCCACTCAGATCATACTCATAATCATTCAGATCATTCACATAGTCATCATGGTCACTCGCACGGTCATGTTATCGAGCTTAAGTCGGTAAATACCGCTTTTGTTGTGGGAATAATTCTAAACCTTTTATTTGTTTTTATCGAAGCTATCGTTGGAATTGCAATCCACTCAATGTCACTTTTATCGGATGCAGGTCATAACCTTGCCGATGTCGCCGGTCTTGGATTGTCACTTTTTGCCTTTCGCATGACAAAGGCGAAGTCGAATACAATCTACACGTATGGTTACAAGAAAACTACTGTACTTGTAGCTTTGTTAAATGCCGGGATTCTGCTCATTTCCATAGGTGCGATTTTATACGAGTCCATTCATAGATTGATTCTGCCAGAAGTTCTGCCCGGTAAGACCATTTCCATCGTTGCAGCAATCGGTATCATCATAAATGCAACGACCGCGTTACTTTTTTTCCGAAATAAAAAAAGCGATCTGAATATCCGGGGTGCTTTTCTCCATTTGATGTCAGACGCCGTAGTCTCTGCCGCACTTGTAGTCGGGGGTATCATTATAGTATATACAAATTGGTACTGGATTGATCCAATCCTCGGTATATTGGTAGCGGTGGTAATAGTCTTCAGTACCTGGAATCTTTTGAGGGATAGTCTGCGATTATCTCTTGATGGAGTTCCTCAGGGAATTAATTTGAAAGCTGTCAGATCGACTATCGAAAAGATTTCCGGAGTGCAAGATTTTCATCACATACATATCTGGGCATTAAGCACTACGGAAAATGCCCTGACCGGGCATGTAGTGTTAAAAGAAGATACCAGGATGGAAGACCAGGAAAAAATAAAAAATGAAATTAAACATCAGCTTCTTCATCTAAATATACAGCACGTTACCTTGGAAACTGAAATTGAATCGCAAGCTTGCGAACCTAAACACCCCGAATCTAGTCCTTTAGCAATTCCCTGATATTACTTTCCAATTCTGAACCTTCCAGATCAATAGCTCTGACTACGCCTTGTTTGTCAAGAAGAAACGAAGAAGGAATCATTTCAACACCATATTTTGAAGCCGATTGCGCTTGCCAGCCCTTGTCATCAATAACCTGAATCCAGGAAAGCCTGTCGTGGCGAACAGCCTTTCGCCAGCTATTCACTTCTTCATCCAATGAAATTCCGTATATCTCAAGGCCCTTATCATGAAACTTGTTGTATATTTTTAAAAGGTGAGGATTATTGTGTCTGCAAGGTCCACACCAACTTGCCCAGAAATCAATCAGGACAACCTTTCCTTTTAAATCTGATAAAGAAACTATTTTACCGTTTTGGTCCGGAAGAGATAATTCAGTGGCATCGTCTCCAACTCTCATTTGTGAAAATACATTTGAAGTTAACGTCATTAAAAACGCTATTAGATATATTCTGTTCATTTACAGCAATCTTTTTTTGTAAATAGAAAGCGAATTATCCTAACAAGTCTTTTCCATATGAATTGCGTATTTGTCATTTTAAGTTTCCACTCTTTATAAACGTCAGTTTACGAAACTCCAGTATATCCCAAGCCTTATTTTCAGTCCGGCGTAGGGATACGATGGCGCAACGAAATTATTATTTGTAAAACCAAATCCTGTTGCGGGCGAAATTTCAAAAGTATTAAGGTTTTCTGTTCTGAAATAGGCCACAAAACTTCTAATTCTGAAATTTACATAAGCAGTAATATCAGGTAGTTTTTCGGCGATGGTAGTCTGATTTTGCGTAAAGAACTGACCTACTACGGGTGAATAACCGTCTGCCGTGTAAGGGGTAAAATAACGGAATTCAAGTCCAAAAGCAAGATTTAAATTTTTTAACCCCAGCTTGCCTTCATAACCCACCTGACCATGAGTTACGAATAAAGGGATGTTAACGGGAGAAGCTCCCGCCACCTTTTGAACTGCCGCCATAAGTCGTAAAATCAAATGTCTGGTTAAGGGAAATCTTTTATCACCGGTAACAATTAGTACATTAAATGGATTCGTTTCCTGCGCAGCGTTATAATAATTGGTAAAATATGGATAGTTATTAAGTAAATAATAATTTCCTGTAAGAGTCAGATTTAATTTAGGTTGATCAATGGATCCGAATAAGTGAATTACATTTTCTTTGTTAAACGATCCCGCAGGCACTCCAAATCCAAAACTGCTCTGTTGGCTCCAGGCCATACTTAATGTCCTGTTTACATTCTCAAAACCCACCTGGAGGTATCCAAGATTTTTACTTATCTGCCGTTTTAAACTAATATACACGCTGTAGTCACCTGCATTAAACCCGTTTATATAAAAGTTTCCGTGTGCCTCAACATCCCATTTTTTATTTCGTGTTTTATTTCTGTACTCCCCGTGTAAAAATACATTGTAAAGAGAACGTGCGCCGGCGTCGTAAGTGCCCGTCATGGTTTGGAAGCTAATCCCAGCTTTAAGAAACTGTTGTGAATTTTTTGAATCCGGAAAGGAATATAAAGAAAAATCATTTGTCAGGTTATGCCAAAGATCACTCAAATTGAGAGTATCAGGTGTAGAAATAAAATGAAGGTTGTTTATATAGTAGGCTGCTTGGGGGGCATCATCACTAAAATGTTGATGATATGTAGAATAACTGATGGTTTGCTCCGCACGGAATTTGGGATAAAACAGTGGAATGACGACCGTATCGTTTACAATAGAATCTTTTATTCCGATAACATCATATTGCTGCCTAAGCATAAAAGTTCCTGTTGTATAAAAAGTACCCGTTGGAATAGGAACTCCAAATGCATTGTTGACACTTGCAAAATTTTGAGAGGGACCGATATTCGTTGGAATAGTGAATCGATTTGCAAACGTACTAGAATCCAGATCTGCGTTATTTTGAATTCCGGCACTTTCAGCAGATTCCAGCTTGCTACCCAGTAAAACAAGAAATGCCTGGTAACGTTTGTTTTTCGATTGATACCAGGAGGTAAATCGATAGTTGTTGTGATTTGTGTTCTGATTTCCAAAAGATCCTGGAGAGTTTATCAATCTGTATTGAAAAAAAGCATTCCAATTTCTGGTTATATTTTGCGTATGAACCAAATTAATCATCTGTTCTGCGTTTGATCCTAGCAAATAACCTAATTCCGAATATGGTTTTGTAGTATTGTAAAACTTCGAGTTCTCAACAGTAAAAACATAAGGGTCATAAGCGTGCCATCCTCCGTCCCATCCCGGACTCATAACCGGATTAAAAATAAGATCATGCGAGGCTGTGCCAATATTGCCGAAATCAACATACGTAGGAGATAGTGGGTAACGCAGGTAAAAATTATAAATTTCTGAGTCCATTTTCAACAGGCGGCTCGAATCGAGAAAGCGATATGTAATGCTCATCGTATCATCCTTTCGATGCTGAAGGGAATCCTTACCTCCATGACCGCCTCCCATGCTACGAAATCTGCTGCTTGGGTCACTCTGTGCACTAACACTCAAAAAACCAATTATCAAAAATGTCACCAACAGAAGAATCTTCATGCCGCTACTCTTCATCCATAAATTTGATGGAAAATTAACCAATCCTTGCGGGCGGACTACTGATGAAACGTTAATATTCATACAGATGCTACCAATCCTTTGAAAATGGCCGTCAGCCGGGGTTCTGCCATACCAGCTGCCTGCAGCACTTCTTCATGAGTGATAATATTTTCTTCTTCTCTAATGCCCATGTCCGTAATTATACTTAGAGCAAAAACCTTCATACCCATATGAACTGCGGCTATCGTTTCCTGAACTGTACTCATACCTACCGCATCTGCACCTGCAACATGCAACAATTTATATTCTGCCCTGGTTTCGAAACTTGGACCCGTAACTCCGGCATAGACACCCTCATGCACGGGAATATTTTTTGAAGCTGCGAAAGATTTAGCTTTCCGAATAAGGTTTTTATTGTAGGGTTCGCTCATATCGGGAAAACGTGTTCCCAATTCCTCCAGATTGGGCCCGATCAGTGGATTAATTGTAAATAAACCGATATGATCTGTAATAATCATTAGATCGCCTACTTTAAAAAAAGGATTCATTCCGCCGGCTGCGTTTGATAACAAAACTGTCTCAACCCCTAAAAATTTCATAAGCCTGACGGGGAAAACCACCTGATCAACATGATATCCCTCATAATAATGAAACCGACCAGCCATTGCCACTATTCGTTTGCCTTCCATCTTTCCGAAAATAAGTTGACCACTGTGACCTTCCACTGTTGCAACCGGGAAATCAGGAATGGACGCGTAATTAATTTGAAATTCGATTTCGATCTCTTTTGTCAAATTCCCGATCCCGCTTCCAAGCACGATACCAATTGACGGCTTATGAGGGTATAATTTGTTTATGAAATCAGCTGTTCGACGAAGACTTATGAACTGACTTTCCGTCATACTTTGAGGTTGTTTAATCAGAAAATGAATCGCGCAAAGATAAGCTGTCACTGGATATCCGGAGTGATTAACGAATCTGTGTGTAACGGAGTTCCAAAAGGTTTAAAGCATTTGCATTGAAACCGGTTACTGCAGGGTTAACGAGATGAATAACCTGATCATACCACAGAGGTACTATTGGGGCATCATTTATCATTAGCTGATCCATCTCTCTATACATGGAATATCGTATACTATCGTTGTTTTCCTTTAATGAATTCTGATAAAGCATGTCGAACTTCTGGCTTTTATATCTGGTATAATTAGGAGGCGCAGGATTATTGGAATAAAATATACTCAGAAAATTCTCTGCATCCGGATAATCTCCTATCCAACTTGCCCGGAAAAAAATTGCTTGAGACTTGGCAGTTTCTTCGAGTAACAGGCTTTTTTGTGTAATGTCAATTTCTATATTAATTCCTATTTCCTGCAGCTCCCGGGCTATAAATCCAGCCAGATCTGAATAGGTGTCTACCGTTTTTAGAGAAATACGAGGAAGTCCTTTTCCGTCAGGATATCCTGCTTCGCTCACCAACTGCCTGGCTCTTACCGGGTCATAGTGATACCCATGTATTCCTGAGGAATCAAAACCAGGAAGGCCTGGAGGAACAATACCATTTTCGGCTGGCCTACCAATAGAATTCCGAAGATATATCATCATTTTTTTTCTGTCAATTCCATAATTTATAGCCTGTCGGATTTTCAATAAACGTAATGGAGACTCCTTAACTGCAGAAAAATTACTATCTACGAGGATACCGAGGTATTCCGTATTCAGATACGGACTTTTCGAAAGCAGGATCCTTCCAATCCAATCCTTCTTCAATTCTCCATTTTTATTTAAGACTTCGTCTTTATACGAGGGATCAATATCATTTATAAAGTCCAGTTGCCGTTGTTGTAACAGGAGAAACTCCGTGGCGCGATTATCGAAAAACGTTATTTTAATTGCATCCAGATATGGCAGTCGTTTCCCTGCAGTATCTTTTTCAAAATATTTCTCATTTTTAACCAAAATCAGTTCCTGACCTTCCTCCCAACTTTTAAATTGAAAAGGACCTGTTCCGCAGGGATGATTTCTGAAATCTTTTCCATACTTATCAACCACTTCATGGGGAACTATTGAACAATATTGCATACTTAGCAATCCCAGGATCGGATGGTAAGGAGTCAATAATTGAAGTTTAAAAGTAGAATCATCTATTGCCTGAAAAGCATTCATACCAGAAATGCGTTCATTAAAAATCCAGGCTCCGCTACTGGCAGTTTTTTTATCTAATATTCTATTGAGACTGTAAACGACATCGAAAGCGTTTAACCGTCGCCCCTTTCCATCTGGAAACGCATCATTATCGTGGAAAAAAACATCACGCCGTAAATGAAAACAGTATGTTTTTTTATCTTCTGAAATATCCCACGATTTTGCGAGGGAAGCAATAATATTTAAATTACTGTCTGTTTGTACAAGTGTATTATATAACTGATGAACAGGCCAGATTATTGACTGGTTTTTTGCAAATGCCGGATCGAGGCTGGCAATGCCGGTTGGTTCATTATAGTGAAATATTTTTTTATTATTGGTAGAAACTGACTTACAAGCGGCGAATGAAAAACCACTGATTAAGATAAAAATATAGACCTTTCCCTGTATTATCAAATTATTCATTCCGACACGAAAATCGCTTTTATGATTCACCAGGCGAAAAAGATTTCATTATTGACCCTTTTATGCAACTTGTTTGTTTTCATAGCTTCGGCTCAAGATGAGAAAACTCAATTTACTCATGCAGATACCTTAAGAGGTTCATTAAATTCCGAACGTAGATACGATGTTCTCAAATACGATATTTCATTCACACCGGACTTTGAAAATAAATCAATACGAGGTAAGAACACCATAACATATAGAGATTCCTCCCATACCATCCAGGCTAATAATCCTGGTCAGCAACAAATCGGAGTAATTCAAATTGATCTTCAGGAACCACTACAAATTGACAGCATTATTCAAGATGACCAAGAATTAGAGTTCAAACGTGAAGGGAACGTATTTCATGTTAAAACCTTAAATGAGACATCAAATAAAAAGAAACAATCGAAAAGTTGCACTGATTGTGTCAGGCAACTTACCATTTATTATCACGGAAATCCGCAGATCGCCGTTCGGCCCCCATGGGGCGGAGGATTTATTTTCACCAGAGATTCCCTTGGACGTCCCTGGATGAGTGTAGCCTGCGAAGGAACAGGAGCGAGCGTCTGGTATCCTTGTAAAGACTATCTGGGAGACGAACCAGATAGTGGAGCAATTTTGACAATCACGGCGCCGGATAGCCTGGTAGCTGTCGCCAATGGGAGGCTAATAAAAAAATCCTCCTCATTAAAAGGAATGATGTCCTGGACATGGGCGGTCATAAACCCGATCAACAATTATGACATCATACCCTATATTGGTAAATATGTAAACTGGCGTAACACATTTTACGGTCAAAAAGGAAATCTCGAATGCAATTTCTGGGTACTGGATTATGATCTTCAGAAAGCAAAAAAACATTTTACTGTAGTTGATTCCATGCTGCGTTGTTTTGAATACTGGTTTGGGCCCTACCCTTTTTATGAGGATGGTTATAAGCTGGTACAGTCGCCGCACCTGGGTATGGAACATCAGAGTGATATTGCTTACGGAAATCATTTCCTTCAGGGGTACCTGGGAAGGGATTTATCAGGAACCGGATGGGGTTTGAAGTGGGATTTCATAATAGTTCATGAGAGCGGGCACGAATGGTTCGGGAATAATATCACGTGTAAAGATATCGCTGATGAATGGATACATGAGTCTTTCACGAATTACAGCGAAACTCTCTATACCGGTTATTATTTCGGCA
Source organism: uncultured Bacteroidota bacterium (assembly GCA_963757315.1). GTDB lineage: Bacteria > Bacteroidota > Bacteroidia > Chitinophagales > Chitinophagaceae > Puia. Next base: position 1,236,844 of record CAVWRD010000011.1, read on the forward strand.
AAGAAGCAGGAAATGCCTATTGTATTGGAACAAGAAAAGCGATTCAAAACAAGACTCCTATTATTCAGTATTATGGAGTAAATCATGGGCCAGAAGGCACAGACGAATATTATAAGGGTGGTAATATGATTCATACTATCAGACAGGTCATACATAATGATGAAGTATTCAGACACGTTATGCGTGGTTTAAACCAAAATTTCTATCATCAAACCGTAACAGCTCTTGACATTCAGAATTATATAAATAAAGTTTCCGGAATAGATTTTACGCCTGTTTTTAATCAATACCTGCGGTCTACTTCGGTACCTGTTTTAGAATATAAATTTGAAGAAAAAAATTTAGTATATCGCTGGACTAACTGTAATTCCGATTTCAATATGCCGGTCCGCGTTGATGTAAATGGTGAACACTGGCTGAAACCCAGTGTAGAATGGAAAAAAGAACGGATATCAAAAGATGGAAATCCGATTCTGTTAATAGACAAGAATTTTTACGTCAATCAGCGTAATGTAACAGATAATCCATAGTCGGATCATTTGATACAAAACCTTCATCTTTGCAGCGCAACAATTCTGGCATGAGCACCATTCGGCGGCAAAGCATACTTTCTTCGGGTATAATATATCTTGGTTTTGCACTGGGGTTCTTAAACACTTATCTGTTTACCCGTCAAGGTGGATTCACCCCAACTGAATATGGTCTTTACGGAACATTTATAGGGATTGCCAATATTATAAATGCCTTCGCAAATTTTGGGATGCAAGCTTATATTTCAAAATTCTATCCATACTATCAGGATAACCTGAAAATAAAAGATAATGACATGATGGGCTGGGCTTTTGTCACGTCCATATTCGGTTTTATTATGGTGCTTGCAGCTGCGTATATTTTTAAGGGGCTCGTTGTAAGAAAATTTTCAGCAAACTCCCCGGATTTTGTTAAGTATTACGCATGGGTCTTCCCGCTGGGATTTGGGCTGACAATGTATTCTATTCTGGAAGCATATGCATGGCAATTGAGAAAATCTGTATTAACAAGTTTTCTTAAAGAGATGCTATTTAAATTACTAACTTCTATACTTGCCATATTTTTCTTTTTACATATTATTGGTGATTTTGATTTGTTCATAAAATTATTTTCGTTTACCTATCTGACCTTAGCCATTATCCTATTGTTTGTACTGATGCGTTCGGGAGAAATTCACCTAACCCTTCGCATTAGCAGAGTTTCCAGAAAGTATTTTAAAAAAATCCTTTTGCTTTGTTCGTTTATTTGGAGTGGAGGCTTAATCCAGAATATTGCTTATGTATTTGATAATATTGTGATAGCAGCTGTCATTCCGAATGGACTCACCATGGCTGGAATATTCAGCCTCGCAGTTAATATTGCAAGTCTGATTCAGGCGCCGCAAAGGGGTATCGTAGCTGCTTCTATCGGTCATTTATCCCGGGCCTGGAAAGATAAAGACTTTGAAAAAATACAGAGGATTTATCAGCACTCTTCGATCAATCAGTTGATTTTTTCATGTGGTATTTTTGTATTGATTTGGTTGAATTTTCTCGACGCTGTTAAGAACTTTCATTTACAATCCGCATACAAACAGGCGATGCCTATTTTTCTATATCTCGGTATTTGGCGGATCGTGGACATGGGCACCGGAGTGAATTCGCAGATTATTGGAACATCCACCCGTTGGAGGTTTGAATTTCTTACGGGCATGATCCTTCTCGGCATTACACTCCCGTTGAATTATATCATGGCAAAGAAACTAGGAGTCATCGGACCTGCTATCGCCACCCTGATTTCATATTCCATCTATAATGCCATCAGGTACTTTTTTCTTTTGAATAAATTTAATCTGCAACCTTTCAATTTTAAAACGGGACTGACTCTCCTAGTAGCTTTTTCCGGTTATATTGTCAGTTACTTATTATTCAACCAAATACACGGTTTTACTGCAATGTTCCTGCGCAGTCTTTGTTTTCTTTTAATTTATATTTCCGGGACCCTCCTATTAAAACTTTCTCCCGACGTTATTCCGGTTTGGAATACTTTGAAAAAGAAGCTCTCTATTCCTTATCTTCGCAGCCGCAAATAAGCAAAGTTCTTACTCATGATCACGAGACGAAACATCAGGGTCAAAATAATGCAAACCCTGTACTCCCTGGAGGCTCAGAATAACCATAAAACGGGAGATGCGCAGAAGATACTGCAGAAGCACTTTGACCAATCCGGGCAATTATTCGTTTATCTTATTTATTTTCTAACTGAACTTGCCCGCTACGCTGAAACAGATTCACTACGACGTTCATCCAAACACCTTCCTTCAGAACTCGACAAAAATGTAAACACAAAACTGGCGGGCAATCAACTACTTTGGAAAATGCTCGAACAGGAATCCTATCAGAAAATTATTAAAAAATACAAACCTGAGCTTATTGATCACGCAGACCTGGTAAGAAAAATATATCTTGATTTGAAAGAAACTGATGTCTATAAGGATTACATCTCCCAGGATAGTCGTGAGAAAAAACCCGAAAAAGAAATCCTGGAATATATTTTCAATGATTTTTTATTGACTAATGAGTCTTTTGAATCTCATCTGGAAGACATATTTCCAAATTGGAGTGATGATGCTGAAATGATGCAAAAACTGGTATCCGGCTATCTAAATAAAACCACAGCATTTAATTTTGAAGAAATTGTCAGTCAGGATAAAGAATTATTTGCAAGGGAACTGCTTTCTGCAGTGCTTGAGAAAAAAGAAATCACAATGGAATTGATCCGTCCAAAATTGAAAAACTGGGACGCCGAACGGATTGCCACTCTGGATATGATTTTTATGCAAATGGGTGTTTGTGAATTTTTATTTTTTGAAACAATACCCCCCAAAGTAACTATCAACGAATATATAGATCTGGCTAAAGAATACAGTACACCTCTCAGCGGACAATTTGTGAATGGAATACTTGATAACATTCATAAAGACCTGGTTTCCGAAAATAAGATGCACAAAGTGAATTTTAAAGGCTTCTGATCTATGACAGGTTTTTTTAATAGGTTTGCAAAAAATTATCAGTTAATGCATAAAGTGATTTTGATTTTTATAGTCCTTTCATCGTTAATTTCCTGCAGTGAAGGTGATTCGAGGAAGAACGGGGTCAGTTCTATGCAAATTCCGAAAGACAGCAGTCTTTTTACAAAAATTACATGGCTGGATTCTACAACCCGCGATTTTGGTATAATACCAGAAGGGCAAAAACTTGAAGTGGCATATCGTTTTTTGAATTCCGGCGACAAACCACTGATAATTGCCCGTGTCCAGCCCAGTTGTGGGTGCACAATTGCTGAGCAGCCCAAAGAGCCAGTTTTGCCCGGTAAAGAAGGTATTATCAAGGCGTCATTTAATAGTGAAGGGCGGATAGGGATCAATCACAAGAAATTATATATAATGGCCAACACGATTGGTAGCCAGAGTAATGAAGTTCAATTCAGTGTTCTGGTTCAAAAGAAAAAATGGTAAACAACTTTAGACATTCAAATAAAAACAATAAAATGAGTCACTTTGTTATTTTGCTACAAGCAGCTCCAGGTGCAGGTAGTATGCAATTACTTCTTATTGGAGGCATGATCCTAGTATTTTGGTTATTTATGATTCGTCCCCAACAGAAAAAAGCCAAACAGGCTAAAGCTTTCCAGCAAAATATGCAAAAGGGCGACAAAATTGTCACAATCGCCGGGATACATGGAACAGTCAATAAGGTGAACGAAGATGGAACTATCATGATTGAAACCAGTCCTGGTAGTTATATGAAAATTGAAAAAAGCGCAATTTCCATAGAATGGACACAAAACATCAATAAGGCCGTGTCGGTTGCTGAAAAAAAGTAGGCCATAATCCAGGGGTATTTGCGCCCAAGTAAAACGTTTTCTTCAATGAAATTTGGGACATGTTGAAAATCGGATTAACCGGTGGCATGGGTTCTGGCAAGACAACCGTCGCGCAGATTTTTGAGACACTTGCAATTCCCGTATATTATGCAGATCAGGCAGCCAAAGATCTGATGAACACAAATTCTTTATTGAAGAAACAAATTGTTGACGCATTTGGCCCTGAAACTTATAAAGATGGAAAACTAGACCGCGCATATTTAGCGAATATTGTTTTTAACAATAACGACAAACTAAACCTACTCAATTCGATTGTACACCCCGCAACTTTGACTGATGCAAAGGCATGGATGCAAAATCAAAAAGCACCTTATGCAATGAAGGAAGCAGCAATCATATTTGAAACAAATATGGAGGGTACTTTTGATTTTATTATTGGCGTGACAGCTCCCGAATCGTTACGTCTTGAGCGAGTTATAAAAAGGGACCAAATCACAGAAGACCAGGTTTTCCAACGTATGCATCAGCAAATGGATGAGTCCGAGAAAATCAATCGTTGTGATTTTGTTATAATCAACGACGGTATTCGGGCATTGATACCGCAAGTCCTGAATATTCACAACACACTGCTTTCCAAGGTTCCGATAAAATAATTAAACTTCTCTATTTTAGTTTGGATAACGCTTCCGCAATTCGTTTCCAGGCCTTTTCGATATTAGTCATACTATTCGCAAATGAAAATCTGATGCAATGTGGCTCTCCAAACGCGTCGCCCATTACGGATGAAACATGAGCAGTATTTAAAAGGTACATGCACAGATCATTTGAGTTGTGAATCGTAATCTCTGAGTTTGACTTTCCAAAAAATGAAGAAATATCAGGAAATATATAAAATGCACCCTCTGGATTGAAACATCTGATACCTGGAATTTTATTCACCAATTCCATTGTTTTTTCACGCCTGCGCCTGAATTCTTCTACCATTTCATAACTCGGTTTCAGGTCGGTAGTTAGTGCAGTTACGGCAGCTTTCTGCGTAATCGAATTGGTCGCGCTCGTAAACTGTCCCTGTAGTTTTTCACAGGCTTTTGCGATTTCAACGGGTGCAGCAATATATCCTAACCTCCATCCTGTCATGGCAAAACCTTTGCTTAAACCATTCACGATTATTGTTCGCGCTTTTATGTCATCGAATTGTGCAATGCTTTCATGTTTGCCTACAAAATTTATATACTCATAAATCTCATCCGAGATAATAGCCACCTCCGGATATTTTCTGAACACGACGGCAAGAGCGTCCAATTCTTTTTTGCTGTAAACAGCACCGGAAGGATTGCAGGGCGAGGAAAACAGAAAGACCTTCGTTTTTGAAGTCATTGCAGCTTCTAATTGCCCCGGAGTAATTTTAAATCCTGATTCCAAACTTGTATGTACTTCGACAACTTTTCCCCGTGCAATTTTTACAAGTTCTGAATAAGTAACCCAGTATGGAGTCGGGATGATAACCTCATCTCCTTCGTCTACGAGAGCAAGCATGGTATTGGCAAGGCTTTGTTTTGCACCTGTTGACGCAACAATTTGATCGGGGATATAAGACAGGTTATTATCTCTTTTCAATTTTTCGCAGATTGCCTGACGCAGATCGAGATAACCTGGTACCGGAGTATAATGGCTCCAATTTTCATCGATTGCTTTTTTTGCAGCATCCTTAATATGTTGCGGTGTGTCGAAATCCGGCTCACCCACACTCAGGTCAATGACATCTACTCCCTGAGAACGAAGTTCACGGCTGAGTTTAGCCATTTTTAATGTCTCGGGTTCACTGAAACGAGATAATATTGAAGATAGTTGCATAGCTATTTGTTGCGATTTATTGCGGCCGCAAATGTACGTTATTTTTAAAAAATATAGAATATCCTGTTCACATCAGGAATGGAAAAATTTCATTTACAGAGAAGGGATTTATCAATTCACCCTCACGGATTTAATTTGAAATTTATTTTGTGATGACCCGGCAGAATCGCGAAAACCCTGTAAGTATACGTTGTAATTTTTCGTACTATCAAATTGGAGGCTGTCAAGCCTGATAAAATTGGAGCTATCCGGCCTGGGATTAACACTATCCGTATAAGCAAATATCTGATTCATCCCAATATGAACATATTGACTAAAAGTATAAATTGACGGGTTCGGATTATAACCGACAAAGGGGTTTAGCGGAGTGTTGATGGTGTCCCTGACAGAAATCGGAAATGTGTCATTTACAAAATAATCTTTCGTATATATGAATTTGAGACCAAAAGAAGTACCCGGTGAAAAATTCATAAAACGTATTGTTGTAAATGTGTCATAGATAACAGGAGGATTATCCTGCAAAATAATCAGGCTGACGGATCTTGAATCGAGGGTATCAAAAAAGAATATACTATAATGGTTTCCCTGCTGAAATGCGGCATTCCCATTTATATTCATACTGGTGTCCTGAGTCAAAAATATATTCATTGCACTTACTCTCGAAATGGTAGTATCATAAGGATTTCCATCAACACCGGACGTATTTCCAAAAGATAATGGAGTGGAAAACAGGGGAATCCCATCTATTGTCATACCCAGAGGTCCGAGACCGTAGGCCACATGAGTTAGCCCCACGAAGGACTTATCCGCGACGTTAGTTGTCGATTTATTGCAGCAAAACAGGCCTAAAACCAAAAGCTGAAGGCCAAAAGTCTTTATTTTACCTGAAAGGAACACGGGTTTGGACTTGTTCAAGATCATGAATTCTCGCGGATTATTTTGAATTTACGTTTAAGTGCATGAAAGTAGTAAAACAGAGCATCTTATCCATCGTCTTAACATTTTAGTTATCAATTGGAAAACCTATCTTTGCCGCTCTTAAAAAAAACCGAAAACCAATGAGAGCGCTGGTTAGCATATTTGCAGGCTTACTGATTGTTATTTCTCTTTACCAATTGTCTTTTACCTGGTTTGTGAACAAACACGAATCTGCTATGTCTCAAAAAGCGGAACGTTTTGTTAAAAACACATATCCTTCTGCAGAAACAAAATATCCGGGTAATAAAGATGCTCAGGTATTGTATAAAGACAGCCTTTCCCTTTTAGTTCGTGAACGCACTCAGAAACTATTGGATTCTACCAAGGATACTAAAATCACATGGTGGGGAACCACTTATCAAAAATCAAAAGAAAGTGAACTTTTATTAGGCTTGGATTTGCAAGGTGGAATCAACGTCACTTTGGATATTGAGCTGGAAGGTTTAATCAAAGGACTTGCAAATAACCAACGCGACGCGAATCTCGTCAGAGCAATTCAATTAGCGAATCAGAAAAAATTAACCAAGGGTGGCACTAACTATATCGATCTCTTCTCCGAGGCTTTTAAAGAAAGCAACCCGGGTACCAAACTTGCTCCTTTGTTTGCTAATTCAAACAGAAACAAATTAAAATTTGAATCTTCTGACGGTGAGGTAATCAGCTATCTACATGAACAAGCTTCGGCAGGAATGAAGCAAACCTTTCAGGTACTCACAAAACGTATTGATAAATTCGGTGTTTCGCAGCCGAACATACAGCTGGATGAAAATAAGGGAATTATCAGTGTTGAACTTGCCGGGGCAACCGATCCCGACAGAGTAAGAAAATATCTTCAGTCCTCTGCGAATCTGCAATTTTGGGATGTCTATAATATTTCAGAGCTCTCCAATTCTTTACAGAATGCGGATAGAACACTACAGAAATATTTAAACGGCGTGAAAGATTCAGCCACTCTCGCAAAAAAAGATTCGACAACTGATAGTACGAGCGATGCATTAAACAGGAATCCGTTGGTGCGAATCATGCATTTTATTCAACCCACTCAGGACGAAAAAGGACAAGTCCATTACCCTTCCGCTATAGCGACCCCCTTGTTGAAAGATACGTCCACAGTCAATGGTTATCTGAGCATTCCGGCGATAAAAAATCAGTTTCCCGCCAATTTAAAATTCATGTGGGGAAAACAGAACACTGATGATAACGGCAAAGCTTATCCTTATCTGGAACTCTATGCTATCAAAACTGTTCCTGGAAGTGATAAGGCAAAATTGGAAGGAGAAGTAATAACAGATGCGCGCCAGGACTATGATCCCGTAACAGGAGGTGTTGTGGTTGAAATGAGCATGAATAAACATGGAGCGGACGTATGGGCAAAAATGACTACAGATGCCACAGTCGGAAATAAACATGATCCCATCGCTATTGCTCTTGATGAAGTAGTGTATTCCGCTCCGTATGTCAATGGTCCAATTACTGGTGGCAACTCTCAGATTTCAATGGGAAATAGGAATTCAAGTCAAACCATAGTTGAAGCGACGGACCTTGCAAATATCTTAAAAAGTGGTAAGTTGAACGCCCCAGCACGAATTGTACAGGAGCAGGTTGTTGGTCCGACACTTGGAAAAGCAGCTGTTAAAGGAGGTGCTTTAGCTTTCGGCATTTCTTTCCTGGTAATATTCACGCTGATGCTAGTGTATTATAATACCGCAGGCTGGGTGGCAAATATCGCGCTGATTCTAAATCTGCTATTTACAATAGGTATTTTGAGTGCCATGCACGCAACGCTTACCGCGCCGGGTATTGCCGGTCTTGTTCTGACGATCGGTATGGCCGTAGATACAAACGTTATCATATTCGAGAGAATTAAGGAAGAGCTGACGCGGGGAAAAAGCTACCAGCTCGCGGTAAATGATGGATATAGACGTTCACTGGCGCCTGTTCTTGATGCTCACGTTACGACTTTTTTGACCGCTGCAATCTTAGCCTACTTCGGTCTGGGACCTGTTCTTGGATTTGCCACTACACAAATGCTAGGAATTGCACTTTCGCTTTTCTGTGGAATTCTGGTTTCGAGAATGGTAACTGATTTTTATACCAATAAGAACAGGCATTTTCAATATTTTACCGGTATCTCAAAGAAAGTTTTTCAACATGCAAACTTTAAATTTATTGAGTACCGAAAAGTAACATATGGTATTTCTGTGGTTGTACTGATTTTGGGAATCTCCGCATACTTTCACGGATTTCAGAAAGGAGTTGAATTTCAGGGTGGAAGAAGTTATATCGTAAACTTTCATAAACCGTTAAACGAGCAGGAAGTTAAAGATGCGTTGAATTTGCAATGGGGAAAATATCCCGAGGTAAAAACTTATGGATCAAACCAACAATTTGAAATTACAACAGATTACCTGGTTAATCGCGAAGGAGCTTCTGCAGATTCTACCGTCATTAATAAAATGTATTCCGGATTACAAAAATTCTTACCCGCAGGAACCAGCGCACAAGAGTTTACCTCTACCAATAAATTTATTCAACAGTCAAAAAAAGTCGGCGCATCTATTTCAGAAGATTTAAAAGCGGGTGCTGTAAAAGCGACCATTTTTGCCCTGATATTTATCTTCATATATATATTTATCCGCTTTCGTGACTGGAGATACTCACTGGGTACCATCATTGCTTTACTTCATGATGTTCTGGTAACTCTTGCGGTTTTTTCATTTTTACCGGCAGTCGTGCCTTTTCCACTCGAAATCGATCAACACTTTATTGCTGCAATACTCACTGTAATAGGGTTTTCGATGAATGATACGGTCATAGTATTTGATAGAATTCGTGAAGATAGCCGCACACTGCGAGGTAAAACAAAAGCTGAGATTATCAATAAGGCAGTAAATGAAACGCTGCCACGAACTGTAATGACTTCGCTTACTGTGTTCCTGACTATCCTCATACTATTTCTTGTTGGCGGAGAAGTAACAAAAGGATTTGCTTTTGCAATGCTGATAGGAGTTATAACTGGAACATATTCTTCCATTTTTGTAGCCGCGCCAATACTCATTGATATGGCCAGAAAAAGACCCCTTGGAGCAGCAGATACAGACATGAGCAGACCACTAATAAAAAAACAATTGGCCACCGCAATTAAAAAATAGAAATTAAATACCCATAAAAAACCCTCTCCAGTCTTGACACGGAGAGGGTTTTTTTATTTAAAGAAGGATAAATGAGTTTTGCGTCTTCGGTAAAATTATGAGTTATACGGCATTATGATATCTCCTATGGTGTGATCGATGTGAATGACGACCACTATGATGATGATATTGGTTTCTATGATGCCGATAATTATTGTGATAATAATGTCTATAATTCCGATGACCGTGATAATGACGATTCGAATTATTAAGATTCATCTCGGAATTTGAGGCCGCAAATGAAACCGAGGATAAGATCAGCAGCATGGCAATAATGGAAAATGTCTTTTTCATTTTGATGATTTAAATTTTACTTATTTTCTTTATATCGTTTATCTGGTGTACCATCCTTCTTGGTATGCACATTTGCCGGGGGAGTTTTAGCGGCTTCCTTATTGGACTTATATCTCATATCTGCAGTTCCATCCTTTTTTGTAGGACCCGCTGCTGCGGTTGTCGCCGTTTTTGGGGTTGATGAAACCGTCGCAGGCTTGCTGGTAGCAGTTGTGCTTGCGGGTTTACTAGCTTTAGTTTTAGTTGGGGTTGTTTGCGCCGGGGTTGACTGAGCATGGGAATAAACGCTGATACTAACCAAGAACAATAAAACAAGGCAAATTTTTTTCATATTAGAGCATTTTGCTTGAGCTAATTTAGAAAAACAGCCAGATACCCCCAAACTAATTGCCGCTAAAATTTGTTCTTTAGATTGAATTTCAACTCTTTAACTGCTGTTTAACCATTTTTGTAATTTTATAGGACAGAAACTATCTCAATTTTGCGTTTCAATTTTTTGATTTTGCGATTCAATTTTTTGATTTCATGAGGTCTTCCATGCTTAAATGGCTGGTATTATCGGCCGCGGTGTTAATTGGGCTCATCGTGATTGTACAATTGTACTGGCTTACGAAGGTTTATTCTTTTGAGCAAAAGCAATTCAATACGAATATTGTGAAAAGTCTTCGCGGAGTTTTTGAGGACCTGGAAATGAACGATAACCCGGAACAGAGCCTACAGCAACTTATTCACAATCCTGCAAACGATTACTACCTGTTTAAGGCAGATACGATTCCTGAGCAGGATTCCCTCACCTTTTATATTCGCAAAGAATTCGGAGACTTCGACGTTTTGACCGATGTAAAACTGGGCGCTTACAGCAGCAGCTTAAAAAAATACGTTTATGAGGACTATATTCCTACGGCCGCATCCGGTTTCAGTATTACTACGGCGCGTGGTTTGCCAGTCTTTACGCAGGAATATGATCATATTTTGCTTTATTTCCCTCATCGTTCTCAGTATATCCTGAGCGAAATGAATTTTTGGATAATCAGTAGTGTAGCATTATTTCTGGCTTTGATAGGACTAGCTATAAGCCTTTTTTATTTTTATCGACAAAAATTCCTTGCTGAAGTTCAAAAAGATTTCGTAAATAATTTCACACATGAATTCAAAACACCCCTGGCAGTAATAAAAATCGCCTCGGACGTACTTGCTCAAAATGACATAAGTCAGAAACCAGAAAGGCTAAAAAGGTATTCATCTATCATTCAAAATCAAACAACCCACCTCCAAAATCAGGTCGAAAAACTTTTAAAATCAGCCTCCGCAGAAAATAAAAAATTCCCTATTGAAAAAGAAAATGTGCAACCTGCAAGGCTAATCGAACAGGCATTGAATAAACTCCAACCTTTAATTGAACAAAAACATGCACTTGTTGAATTAAAAGTAGAAAACTACGAAACCAATATTCATGCGGATGAAGGCCATTTGGAACTCGCCATTATTAATATCTTGGAAAATGCGTTGAAATATTCTATCGCACCTCATATCATCGTTGAAGCAGGTAAAGAAGAGTCGGAGTATTTTATTTCAGTCAAAGACAATGGTATAGGCATTGAAAAAAAATACCTTAAAAATATATTTAAAAAGTTCTATCGTGTACCGACGGGAAATATTCATGACGTGAAAGGGTTTGGGTTAGGGCTAAATTTTGTAAAAAGAATCATCGACGGTCATGACGGTAAAATCCGAGTTCACAGCTTACCCGGAATCGGAACTGAATTCCGGTTAATTATACCATTTTAGATTCAAGATATAAATGATGCTCAAATGAATACAAAATCAAAAGTTTTATTGGCAGAAGACGACCTTTCTCTCGGGTACGTTATCAAAGATAATCTTGCTGATGCCGGATATGAGGTAGTACTATGTGCGGATGGTCAGGCCGCGATTGATAAATTTAGTAAAGAGAGTTTCGATATATGTTTACTGGATGTAATGATGCCAAATAAAGACGGTTTTGCGGTCGCAAAAAAAATACGTCAACAAACGGACCAGATCCCAATTCTTTTGATCACGGCTAAATCCCTTGAAGAGGACAGGATACATGGCTTCGAATGCGGCGCAGATGATTATATCGTTAAACCGTTTAGCATGCAGGAACTTCTTTTGCGAATCGATGTATTTTTACGCAGAACCAAGAAAATGTACTCCGAGAAGATTTTAAATTTTCAAATCGGGAAAATGAAATTTTCTTTTAAAGACCTTAAACTATCCATTGGAGGAACTGCATTTAACATGACTCAAAAAGAAGCCGAATTACTATTGTTCTTATGCGAACACCCAAATAGAATTCTAAAGAGAGAAGAAGTATTACTTAACGTTTGGGGAAAAGATGACTATTTTTTAGGCCGAAGTATGGACGTATTCATCACTAAACTGAGGAAATACTTTAAGGAAGATGCCACTGTTCAGATCGAAACAATACACGGAATGGGTTTTCGTTTAAATGCCTCTGTACATTAGTCCGCTGTTGAAAGTTTACATACATAAAATAGTCATGTCATTAAGAATACTCGCATTAATTGTTTTATCCTGTGGATTTAACTATGTATCCGGCCAGGTTCCCACCGATACATTGAGAATTAATATAGACAGTGCTGAAAAGATCTTCCTAAAAGGCAACTATACGCTATTGGCTCAAAAGTATAATATTCAATCTCAAAAAGCCCTTGAAATTCAGGCAAAACTTTACCCCAATCCCAATCTGTCGGTATTTTATAGTTTGTATAACTCGCAAACTAAAAAATTCTTTCCTGTAGGTCCAGATTCGACGGGTGGCGAATTGACGGCACAGCTTTCTCAGCTCATTTACCTTGCGGGTAAAAGAAAAAAACAGCTGAAAATAGCGGAGACCAACACACGTCTTGCAGAATATCAGTTTTACGATCTGATACGTACCCTGAAATATACTTTGCGCACAGATTTTTACAATATTTATTTTCTACTTCAATCATCCAAGGCTTACAGTGAAGAAATCACTTCTCTTCAGCGGGTTGTTAGTGCTTTTGAAGAACAGGAAGGCAAGGGATATATTGCTGAAAAAGAGGTAGTGCGAATAAAAGCTCAGCTCTATACCCTACTGGGCGAATTTAATAATCTAATTAATCAGATAAATGATCAGGAAAGTGAGTTAAGACTTGTGCTTCAGATCAAAGGGTCTTTTGTTTTTCCAATTCTGGATTCTTCTAAAATGGAAAATATGGACCCGGCGTTATATTCATTGACTACACTACTGGACTCGGCCTATAAAAACAGATCTGATTTGCAGATTGCAAGAACGAATGTGGAAGCAAGCAATTTAAATTACTCATATCAAAAAGCACTAGGCGTACCAGATCTGACGCTCTCACTCGCATATGATCAGCAGGGCTCCTATATTAACAATCTAACAAGTCTCGGCGCCGCAATAGATCTGCCATTATTTAACAGGAACAAAGGTAATATCCAGTCAGCAAAAATTAACACACAAGTAAACACCGCTCTGCAACTTAATGCGGAAGCGACTGTACAGGAGAATGTATCTCATGCGCTGGAAAAAGCTTTTGCAAATGACAAGATGTACCGGACGATCGATCCAAAATTTTTAAGGGACTTTGACCGCCTACTACATGAAGTATTAATAAATTATCAAAAGAGAAATCTTACACTGTTAGATTTTCTGGATTTTTACGGATCATACAAAGACAATATTCTTTCATCAAATAATATACAATTCAACCGTATCAGTTCTTTCGAGGACATCAATTATTATACAGGTACTGATTTCTTTCAACCTTAACCTCCAGCTAAATATATGCAAGCACATTATAAAATTAACTTCGTCGCAATTTTACTTATTGTAGTGGGGTTCTCATACTGCAAGGATAGTACTGTATCTACCGAAGAAAAAAAAGGGTATATATTGCCAGACTCACTCTTAAAAACAATAGAAATTGATACGGTTAGTAATTCGCGTGTTTTGAATACGCTGACCCTGACAGGAAAGGTAGATTTCAATGAGGATAATGTTATTAAAATTGTTCCGACGATCAGTGGACAAGTTTCTGAGATAAAAGTTATGATTGGGGATTATGTGACAAAAGGCCAGGTACTCGCAGTAATTAAGAGTTCTGATATGGCCGGCTATAGCAATGATTACACAACGGCAAAATCCAATGTGGATATTGCAAAAAAAAATATGGAAGCCACAGACGATATGTTTAAGAGTGGTCTTGCATCGCAAAGGGATCAGTTAGCTGCCCAGGAGGGATATAATCAGGCGCTTTCAGCATTAGAAAAAGCAAAACGTGTTTTAAATCTGAACGGTGGCAGTATGTCAGGAGAGTACATCGTAAAATCACCTATCAACGGATTTGTGGTAGACAGGCAGGTTAACAACAATATGATGATTCGTTCCGATAATTCAACAGGGCTCTTTACAATCTCCGATTTGAAAAATGTTTGGGTAATGGCGAATGTCTATGAATCCAATATTTCATTTGTAAAAATGGGTGATAGTGTTAATATCACGACGTTATCTTACCCAGGAAAGATATTTCGCGGAAAAATTGACAAAGTCATGAATGTACTGGATCCATCCAATAAAGTAATGAAGCTGCGGATTGTATTGGCAAATCCGGGTTATCAGCTGAAACCGGAAATGTTTGCAAGTGTGGTTGTAAATACATCAGAAAACAAAAAAACGCTCAGCATTCCGGCCCGAACTTTAATATTCGATCACAGCCAATACTATGTGCTGGTATATAAATCACCCTCAGATATTACAATCAGACCAGTCCAGGTGCTAAATACTGTCGGAGATCGTGCTTTCATTTCCGAAGGTCTTACTGAAGGAGAACATCTTATAGGAACACAGGCATTACTAATCTACCAGGAATTGAACAGCTAGTACAAAAAGTATTTGATGAATAAGACCTTAAAAAATATTCTGGCTTTCTCACTGAAAAATAAATACTTCATTTATTTCGCTACCATAATCATGGTAATTTATGGGGTAATCACATTCATCAATATGCCGATAGAGGCATTTCCCGATGTCACCAATACTGAAATAACGGTAATCACCCAATGGCCGGGCAGAAGTGCGGAGGAAGTAGAAAAATTTGTAACTATACCCATTGAGATTGCCCTGAATCCCGTAAATCGAAAAACAAGCCTGCGTTCTACAAGCATTTTCGGATTATCTGTTGTTAAACTGATTTTTGAGGATGATGTGCAGGATACTTATGCACGTACGCAGGTAAATACGCTAATTCAAAATGTTACTCTGCCAGATAATATAAATCCGCAGGTACAACCTCCTACTGGTCCAACTGGCGAAATATTCCGATATACACTGGTCAGCTCGTTCAGAGATCCCAGAGAGTTAAAAACTTTACAGGACTGGACCGTCGATCGTGAACTGCGATCGGTTCCGGGTATTGCAGATATAGTCAGCTTTGGAGGAACTGTCAAAGCTTATGAAATCCAGGTGAATCCGCAGAAATTAAGTGGTCTGGGAATAACGCCACTTGATATTTACACCGCGGTTAGCAAAAGCAATATAAACATTGGTGGTGATGTAATTAATAAGAACAGCCAGGCTTATATCGTTCGCGGAATTGGCTTATTGAATGATATAAATGAAATAAAAAATATTTTTATTACGAATATCAATGGACTGCCAGTATTAGTTAAGGATGTTGCGGACGTCCAAATATCCGGATTACCAAGACTGGGCGAAGTCGGGAGATCAGATGCTATTGACAGCAGTAATACACGTTCGGTTTCAAATGATAATGATGCGGTAGAAGCAATTGTACTTATGCGGAAAGGAGAAAATCCGGATAAGGTTATTAAAGCGCTCAAATTAAAAATCCAGAAGCTAAATGATCGGGTATTACCTCCTGATGTAAAAATAGTTCCGTTTTATAATCGGGAAGAATTAATCCATTATGCGACTCATACGGTAATGCACAATTTGATAGAAGGCATTTTGCTCGTTACCCTGATTGTTTCTCTGTTTATGTTTAACTGGCGAACAACGTTGATTGTTTCAATGATTATTCCGCTTTCTTTACTATTTGCATTTATTTGTCTTCATCTGATGGGCATGTCTGCAAACCTGCTTTCATTGGGTGCAATTGACTTTGGAATCATAATAGATGGAGCCGTAGTTATGGTGGAGGGGCTTTTTGTGATGCTTGACCAACAAGCCAAAATCCATAATATGGAAAAATTTAATAAACTGGCAAAGATGGGAATGATCAAGAAAAAAGGATCTGAACTAGCCAAGTCAATTTTCTTTTCCAAAATTATAATAATTACTGCTCTCCTTCCTATTTTCTCATTTCAGAAAGTGGAAGGAAAAATGTTCTCGCCATTGGCTTACACCCTTGGCTTTGCATTACTTGGCGCATTGATTTTTACACTTACGCTGGTTCCTGTTCTCGTGAACGCTTTGCTTAATAAAAATGTAAAAGAAAAACACAATCCATTTACTCATCTGCTGACAGGGTGGATATTATTCGGTTTCAGGTTTGTGTTTGCTAATAAAAAAATAGCGCTTGGGGTTTCAATAGTGTTTGTCGTGATCGGTTTTTATTCGTTTAAATTTCTGGGATCAGAATTTCTTCCTGAACTAAATGAAGGCTCGCTTTGGGTGAGGGCAACAATGCCTTATAGCATTGCATTGGATAAATCAGTGCAGGTGGCAAACCAGATGAGGAGCATTATGATGCAGTTTCCACAGGTCAAGAAAGTAGTCTCCCAAACAGGCCGGCCGGATGATGGAACCGATGTGGCAGGATTTTACAATAATGAATTTGATGTTTCACTTTATCCTCAGGAGGAATGGAGTCCAAAAATTTCAAAAGGTGATTTAATTGAACAGATGAGGAAATCATTATCTGTAGTTCCAGGTGCAGAACTGAATTTTTCTCAACCCATCATGGACAATGTGGAAGAAGCGGTTTCCGGGGTTAAGGGATCCATTTGTGTCAAAATCTTTGGTGATTCGCTAAACTATATGGAATCAAAATCAGACGAAGTTGACAATGTTCTGAAAACCGTAAAAGGGATTACTGATTTGGGGGTTATCAGGAATATTGGCCAGCCTGAACTGGACATTGATTTAAATCAGGATCGAATGGCGTTGTATGGAGTTTCCACTGCCGATGCTAACGCTGTTATTGAAATGGCAATTGGCGGAAAAGCAGTAACGCAACTTTACGAAAGCGGCGTTCGGCATTTTGATATCCGTATACGATTCCCCGAAGAATTCAGATCTTCAGATGAAGACATTGGTAACCTGCAGGTTCCAACTTCATCCGGATCCAAAGTTCCCATTAAGCAAATTGCAGATATCACTCAAAAAACGGGGCCCTGCCTCATATTCCGGGATGACAATGAGAGATATTCTGCCATTAAATTTTCTATTGAAGGAAGAGATATGGGGTCAGCTATTAAAGAGGCACAGGAAAAAGTGGAAGAAAAAGTACGGTTAAAAAAAGGATATGAAATGGTGTGGCAGGGAGATTTCGAAAATCAACAAAGGGCATCAAAACGACTTATGGAAGTGGTGCCAATCAGTTTGCTATTGATTTTTCTGCTATTATTTATTATGTTTGGAAATCTCAAAGACGCCGGTCTGGTATTTCTAAATGTGCCTTTCGCTGTTGTAGGAGGTATTTTTGCCCTCCTGATAACGGGGACAAATTTCAGCATTTCTGCCGGTATTGGTTTTATAGCACTGTTTGGGATTTGCATTCTGGAAGGAGTACTGCTCACAACTGCGTTCAAACAAAATCTTGAAAAACTTCGAGGAGAAAATCCTTTATATACTGCAGTAAAACGTGGGGTAAATTCTCTGATACGTCCCGTTTTGATGACGGCGTTCATGGCAACTATAGGTTTATTACCTGCTGCCATGTCTGCAGGAATAGGGTCCGAAAGCTCAAGACCTCTCGCCAGAGTAGTGATCGGTGGATTAATATGTGCTACCATTTTTTCCCTGTTAATATTCCCCGTTGTTTTCTTTTTATCATATAGAAATGTTGATACTAAGCACCAGGGGGAATCTGATGATTCTGTAAAATTGAAAAATTGATAAGGAACTTTGGTTTCAGCAAATCACAGAAAAAAGGTCCTCGACCATATTATCGGGCGTATTTAAATCTGCAGTCGCATTTAAGACCTTTCGGGTATCTGCTAAACAGCAAAGGAAGTTCCGCAACCGCAGGTCTTTGATGCATTGGGGTTGCTAAAGGTAAAACCGCGAGCATTTAATCCATCGTCCCAGTGTATTTCCATTCCACCGAGGTATATGCTGTGAGAAGGATTCATTATATAAGTAAGCTCATCAGTTTCAAAAATCTGATCCGTTTTCTGACGATAGTCGAATCCCAGGATGTACGAGAGGCCGGAGCATCCTCCACCCTTTACGCCGATTCTAAGAAACTTACTACCATCAAATCCGACTTCATTCATCAATCTCCTGATTTCCTTTACTGCCTGATTGCTGAATTTCAACGGAGATTCCACAGTTGATTCCATATTGCAAATTTACGAATTCAAATCTGAAGTCCAATAAACCATAAATACAACTATCATGATATTGGAGCCCATGGACATAAGTGTCGACTCGAATTAATATTGCCAATAGCTGGTTTTCTGCGCGAATTCAAGAAAGCACTTTTTTTGCTTCAAAACTAAGCGCATCAGAAACTACGTGATGCAATGATGCTTTAGGATTTTGCATTACCATTTCCAATAAACTTTTATTAAGATCCTGTCCGGTAGCCGATTCCGGAAGATAGGATGAGACCTGGTTGATGATGAGGAGATTTTGTTCTTTTAAGCTTCGGATCGCATCCCAGGCCTCAGGGCTTACGTAAATTTGTTGGGTTATATTATGATCAAATTCCTGACGAATGGTTTGGACCAACAAATTTTGCATTTCACGTACACCTAGTCCAGGGTGATTGACACGACTTATAAGATTTGGCAACGCAATCCTATCTGCCAGCAGAATCAGTCGCTCATACGCCTGCAATTTCAGTGGCAACGTGGAAGCACCAACTTCTGTTGCCGCAGACGGCTTACCTAATTTGGCTTGTTTTCTCTGAATCCAGAATATATAAGCAAGGATAGTAGCTAAAATGACAGCAAAAGCAATCGAAATTATATATTCATTTGTACTAAGCATCAGTGACGATTTATAATTTAACGAAAATACGTAAAGCAATATTTCCAAAGTCTTAAATAAAAGAAATTAAGAAGGCATGGATTTGATTCCGTAAGCATATTACCCTCCTGCGCGGTCTAGCCTGCAAATAAGTGTATCCTTTTTTAGAAACGAAATTTCAGGCACTTTTTCATAGCTTGAAAAAGAAAACTCTTAGAGAAGTATTTGGAAAATATAAAGGATACTGAAAAGAAATACTTCTAATTTCATAAAATCATTTCAAAAATTATGTATTCATATTTAAAAGATCTCTTTAGTAACCAGGACTTTGATGAAAAGAATTTTTTTCTGATTGCAGGGCCATGTGTAGTTGAATCGGCTGAAATACTTGATATCGTAGCTTCAAAAGTTTCATCACTCTGTATTAAGATGGGAATACCATATATATTTAAAGCTTCATATCGAAAAGCTAACCGAACAAGTGGTGAATCATTTACCGGCATTGGTGATACAAATGCATTAAGCCTTGTTCAAAAAACCGGCCAGAAATACAAAATACCAACTACCTCAGATATTCACTCACATGATGAGGCAGTTCCGGCCTCAGCTTTTGTGGATGTACTGCAAATCCCAGCTTTTCTTTGCCGGCAAACTGACTTGTTAATTGCAGCAGCAGAAACCGGGAAAATAATAAATGTAAAAAAAGGTCAGTTTCTCAGCGGACCATCCATGAAATTTGCCGCTGACAAAATTCGAAAGGCTGGAAACAATAAAATAATTTTCACCGAAAGAGGAAATACATTCGGATATCAGGATCTTGTTGTCGATTATAGAAATATTCCCTGGATGCAAGATCACGGTGTGCCAGTTGTAATGGATTGCACTCATTCGCTGCAACAGCCCAACCAGGGTACTGGTATCACCGGTGGAAATCCTGGTTTGATTAAGACCATTGCCATGGCAGCCATCGCAGCCGGAGCAGATGGCTTATTTATTGAAACACATCCGGATCCTGCAAATGCAAAAAGTGATGGTTCGACCATGTTGAAGCTGCATCTACTGGAGGAAATTCTTACCAAACTCGTGAGACTGAGAAAGTCTGTAGTTTAAAGCAATTTAAAATCTTCGTAAGATTTCAAATTTTAAAACTTCTAAGCTTCGAAAGGGTTTCTTTTGGCCGCCTTGATATATCTTTTGATATTCATCCAGAAAGCAAGAACACAATATACGATCAGGGGAGATCCCATAGTTAGAAAAGAAATGTAGATAAACCAAGTTCGTATACGTGTTGTTGCGATACCCAAACGATCGCCAATTGCAGAACAAACGCCGAACAATTGCCATTCAATGAATCCCTTCATTCTGTTCATATCTATAAAATTAAAAAAAATAGGCTAAAGAGCAACTAACGCCTTAGGCTTTAACGCATTTTTTAGGTAAATTTGTAATCTGAATTGCTTCTCTTCCACCCCATTAACTAAAATTCGACGATCATGATTTTCGACCTGGATTTAATTAAGAAAGTTTATGACGAAATGCCTTCAAAAATAGCCTTAGCAAAAAAAATTACCGGCACTGCTTTCACATTATCTGAAAAAATACTCTTTACACATCTATATTCGAACACAATACGCAATTATGCCCGAGGTAAAGATTACGTGGATTTTGCACCAGATCGGGTTGCGATGCAGGATGCTACAGCGCAAATGGCCTTGTTACAATTCAGCACATGCGGTAGAGAACGGGTGGCTGTTCCCTCCACTGTGCATTGCGATCATCTAATTCAGGCAAAAACAGGTGCCAAATCAGATCTGACGACTGCCCTTGACGTTAATAAAGAGGTTTACGACTTTTTATCCTCAATTTCGAACAAATATGGAATTGGATTCTGGAAACCAGGAGCCGGCATCATTCACCAGGTAGTATTGGAAAACTACGCTTTCCCCGGCGGCATGATGATTGGTACGGATTCTCATACTCCAAATGCCGGAGGACTAGGAATGATTGCGATAGGTGTCGGTGGAGCAGATGCTGTTGATGTAATGGCAGGTTTGGCCTGGGAGTTAAAGATGCCCAAGCTTATCGGTATAAAACTCACAGGTAAATTAAGCGGTTGGGCATCTGCCAAAGATGTCATATTAAAAGTTGCAGGTATTCTAACAGTTAAAGGCGGCACAGGCGCCATCGTGGAATATTTTGGAGATGGTGCTGATAGTCTCAGCGCAACAGGCAAGGCTACAATATGTAACATGGGAGCAGAAATTGGTGCTACCTGTTCATTATTCCCCTATGATGAACGAATGTCGGCTTATTTAAAAGCAACGGATCGTGAAGAAGTAGCCAATTTGGCGGACAATATTAAAGATTCCCTGCGACCTGATCCCGAAGTTTATGCTAATCCGGCGGCTTACTATGACCAACTAATTGAAATAAATTTGGATGAATTAGAACCACATGTAAATGGTCCTTTCACTCCGGATCTGGCATGGCCTATTTCGAAATTTGCGGATGCCGTAAAAAGCAATCATTGGCCTGAAAAATTGGAAGTTGCCCTTATTGGTTCCTGTACCAATTCCTCATACGAAGATATTAGTCGCTCAGCATCCGTTGCAAAACAGGCTATCGAAAAAAATCTTGAAACGCTGGCAGATTTTACAATCACACCGGGAAGTGAATTAGTACGTTTTACTATCGAGAAAGATGGTTTTCTGGAAACATTCGAAAAAATTGGAGGAGTGGTGCTCGCTAATGCATGTGGTCCCTGCATAGGACAGTGGGCGCGACATATTGATGATCCCAACAGGAAAAATTCAATTATAACTTCCTTTAACAGGAACTTTGCCCGTCGCAATGATGGATTATCCTCAACTCACGCTTTTGTAGCCTCTCCGGAATTAGTAACCGCATTTGCAATTGCTGGTCATCTTTCTTTCAATCCACTAAAAGATACTCTGAAAAATAAAAATGGAATTAATGTAAAGCTCGATGAACCCACTGGATTTGAATTGCCTCCCAAGGGATTTTCTGTTGATGATCCTGGTTACCAGTCTCCTGCCAAAGACGGATCAAAACTGAAAGTAATAGTTAAGCCAGATTCTCAGAGACTTCAACTATTGGAACCGTTTAAACCCTGGGAAGGAATTGATTTGAAAGGTTTGCGATTATTGATAAAGGCGAAAGGAAAATGTACTACCGACCATATTTCTATGGCTGGACCCTGGTTAAAATTCAGAGGACACCTTGATAATATTTCCAATAATATGCTGATCGGTGCACTGAACTATTATAATGAAAAAACCGATTCCGTAAAAAATCAACTGACAGGGGAATACGGACCGGTACCCGCAACTGCGCGTGCCTACAAATCGGCAGGCATTGGAAGTATCGTGGTAGGAGATGAGAATTATGGAGAAGGTTCTTCCCGTGAACATGCGGCAATGGAACCACGCCACTTAGGTGTACGTGCTATATTAGTTCGGTCTTTTGCAAGAATTCATGAAACAAATTTGAAAAAACAAGGAATGCTGGCTTTAACTTTTTCCGATAAAGCTGATTATGACAAAATTTTAGAAGATGATGTTATAGACATCAACGGATTAACTCAGTTTACACCAGGCAAATCCCTCACTATAGTTCTACATCATCTGCACGGCGAACCGGAAGAGATTCTTGTAAATCATACTTACAATGAATCTCAAATTGAATGGTTTAAAGCAGGTGGAGCACTAAATGTAATCAGGGCTGAATTTGCTAAATAAGCCTATGGCCAAGGCCGTTTATAATTTCCTGTTTGTCGCCCGGCCTTCAACTGGTGAAAAGTCTCTGGTCTTTTTATGCATCTTCCTGATTGCTATTCGACTCTTTTTTATAGCAGCCATGGGCATAATGCCACAGGATGCTTATTACGATTTTTATGCGCAGCATCTGGCGTTATCTTATTATGATCACCCTCCTCTGATCGCTTATCTGCTTCGGTTTTTTACAAGTTTATTAGGTAAAAAAGTATTTGTTCTAAAACTTGCCGATTCAACCGTCACTCTACTTTTCGTTTTTGCTTTTTACCAACTGGCAAAAAAATTTCTAAGTGCACACAAGGCACGTATTGCGACCGCTCTTATTTTATCTACAGTCATGGTTAGCATTCTCTCTTTGATCTCAACCCCTGATGTGCCGTTGATGCTTTGTTGGGCAATTAGCTTGAATTTTTTATATGAGGCCATTTTTAATAAAAAAAATATTTATTGGTTCTGGGCTGGAATTGCAACTGGTCTTAGCTTCGATTCCAAATACACGGCTGTTTTTCTAATTATCGGATTGGTTGGGTTTCTAATTATAAGTAAACCCTATAGGAAATTGCGGTTTTTCATATGGTTTTTTATTTACCTTTTATGTTTTGCCATTACCATTCTGCCTGTAGTTATCTGGAATATTCGCAATGGATTTGCGTCATTTAAGTTTCAATCTGAGGGCAGACTTAATGAGGGACTACATATCGACTTCGTTGGTTTTGCGGGCGTAATCGGGCATCAGTCTGCAATCCTTCTTCCGTTTATATTTATTTCTTTAATTTATTTTATTATTCGTATCTGTAGGAAGTACGGAATTTCGTTTTCTCGAATTCCTGTTGATCAATTATTCCTGCTTTCATTTTTTATACCACTGTTTGTCGGATTTTTTGCAATTTCTTTTATTTATTGGGTAAAGTTAAATTGGATGATGCCTGCTTATATCACCGGAATTATTTGGGTAGCCAGGTTTTGGAATATAAAATGGGTACGATATCAGTTACGCTTTTCTATTTTACTTCATCTCTTATTAGGAATTGAAGTCATTTTCTATATTATTCCCATCCGTTCAGACGATACCTGGTTTGGATGGCAGAGTTTTTCAAACAAAGTCGAGGAGATTCGTAAGCAATATCCGGATTCGTTTATTTTTTCGTCTGATGATTATAAAACCTCTGCAATTTTAAATTTCTTTTTAGATGAGGAAGTTTACGCAAAAAACGTTGTTGGTGAAAGAGCGCTTCAATTCGATTTTGTAGGAACGGATTTGCATAAATTAAACGGGAGAGATGCTATTTTTATCGATTCAAATCCACGTTTCAGGAATCTTAAAAATGAAAATAATGCAATTCCAAACTCCTATAATTCTTATTTCGATCGGATAATTCCACTTGATCCTATTTTAATAGAAAAAAATGGCCGGGTTGTTAGAAAGTTTTCTGTATTCTTATGCAAAGATTATCACTACAACAGGTAATTATTTACAATTTCTATTCGTTTAATAAACTATTCTTTTTGCTGTCATTTTTGAATTGCCGCGATTCAATTATGTATTGACAATTAACATTTGTGATATTCGTTTACTCTCTGAAAGGAAATCTAATGAAACAACTCGTTTTACCCTTTTTATTGATGGTATTTGTGGCTTGCACCTCTTCAAAAAAAACCATGTCTTCCAAAGAGGAACAATCCCTTCCTGAACTTCCGTTCTCAGAACTGGACATTCCATTTAAAATTGCAGCAGCGCCAATTGTGGCAAAAGCTGAACAATTGGTTCCCTCGGAATTTACATCCGAAGCATGGCCAGAATTCATATACTCTTCCTGCAATTTCAGATACAAGTACCGTTTTATTCGAAATAGTCTCCAAATTTCCTGCATGAATAATGTAATCAATATACGTTTTGGTGGCAACTATCAGGTGAGTGGAAGTAAATGTTTGTGTACTGCAGGCATACCGGTGACACCATGGATTTCCGGAAACTGTGGGTTTCCGCCACAATCTTTAAGAAAGGTAGATATGGCACTTAGTTCTAATTTACAATTTCTGCCTAATTACAAACTGAGAACTTCTACAAGTATCAATCGGGTTCAGCCCGTAGACAAATGTTCAGTATCTGTTTTTTCGAACGATATCACACAACTTGTAATGGATAGCATCCGCTCTTCACTGGTCTCATTTACTTCCTCAATAGATCAAAGCATTTCAGGATTAAATTTTGAAAAATTTACCGGCAGACTTAAAGACAGTGTATTCAGGAAAATTGCTGTTGGAAAGTATGGATACTTTTTGCTAAATCCGACAGCCTTTAGAATAGGTCAACTCAATTATATAAAGGACAGTTTTTCAATTTCTCTTGGCATTTCCTGTCGGCCACAATTCAGCTCTGATCCCACTAACCATATTAAAGAGCCTGCATCACTTCCCTCCCTTTTGCAAACCGAAAATCGCAATGGAATTCGCCTCTATTTGAGCATGAACTATGATTTTAATTTTCTTACAAATATTTTACGGGATAGTTTACGCAATAAAGTATTTGACTTAAAGGGAAGAACTATTGTTGTAAAAGATGTAAGCCTTCGAGGCCTGGATAATCATGTAGTGGAACTTCGAATTGATTTTGCCGGAAGTGATCATGGAAGTGTTTACTTAAGAGGTACTCCGATATTAGATACTGCTAAACAGACATTACAAATACCAGACATTCAATATTCACTCGAAGGAGAAGATCTGGCACTTAAAATAGCCCACAGCCTGTTTAGAAACAAAATACGAAAAACCCTTTATGGTAAATCATATCTGGATATCGAGTCTTATCTGGGTGCAAATAAATTAACAATTGATCAGGCTTTGAATAAAGAGTTGTTTTCTGGATTTTATTCTTCAGGACATCTCCGGGAAGCTAAAATCATTGGCATGCTAGTTACATCACAAAATATTCAGATTCAGCTATTTATCTCCGGAGAACTAAAATTATTGGGTGGCAACCTTTAACATAAGATTTACGTAATTTAATAAAGATGAAGTAGTTGCGCTATTAACTTCACCTTGGCAAAAGGCCTTAAGACTATTGATTAACGGTAACCACCAAATTAGCGCATTAATAGCTGGGTGCAGGCAAAATGACCGTGCCAGCCAAAAGGAATTATATGAATTCCTCAAGGGATATGCCATGAAAATCTGCTATCGTTATCAGCATAATCAATATCAGGTAGAAGAAATCGTAAATGAAGGTTTTACCAAGTTTTTTAAAAACATAAATCAATTTGACGAAAACAGGCATGCAGAAACTTCAATGGCGCTTAAAGGGTGGTTCAAACGAATCCTGGTAAATACCTGCATAGACTATTATCGTAAGAACTCCTCATATCTCCATGGGCAAGTGCTTTCAGAGGAATCAGAGAAAATTGCCGATCGCGGGGAAACTGGAATCGACAAACTGTCGTATAAAGAAATCATTGAAGCAATTCGGTTGTTGTCTCCTGCTTATAGAACAGTATTCAATTTATTCGTGATTGAGGGCCTTTCTCACGAAGAAATTGGGAAGCATTTGGGAATTTCAGTTGGCGCTTCGAAATCGAATTTATCAAAGGCAAGAGAAAACCTTCGAAAAATATTAACCAAAAAAGCTGATGTGAGAACATATGTCGAACCTTTCTGATAAAGATATTGACCGGTTAAGCAGAGATGCGGCGGATTTGTACGAACCCGACCCCTCGTCGTTGTCGTGGAACCGGCTCGAACAGAAACTTATAGAGCAAATTCCAGAACGGCCGCCGGATGGCTTTCGTTTTAGCCGAATGAATCCGCTGGTATGGGGTTCGGCTGTAATCGTAATAGCAGGTCTTTCTATTTTTACCATTAAAAATTTCAATTATAGCCAACATTCTACTCGATCAAATCAACAATTATCGGAAGGACTAACAACTCGCCAGTCAGGCAGTTCCAAATTGAGTGGAATTTCCAGGCGTGGTGACAGTCTTAACATTGTTAAAAGCAATACGTCTACTCAGGCTAATACAAGTGGTTCAGTAAATTCTGAAACGAAAATAAATATGGAGGATCCATCTTCTTATGATCCTCAAAAAAAGAATGGTGAAATATCTAAAAATAACTCGATCGCCAAAAATCAATCAAAATTTAAAGGCAATGAGGATGTTGCAGGCGGAGCATTGATAGCGGGAAGTTTATCAATTAGCCGAAATCCGGGACACGCCAAAACACGAGAAGATAAAAACTTTACCAGGAACTCAAATTATGGTTCAGCCACGTCCAATTCAACATCGGCCAGACTTTTATCAAATAGTGGATCAAATCAAATTGAAAGTTCTCGTGATATGTCCACAAGACACGCACTTCCGGTAATAGTTAGTAATTACTACTTACCAGAAACTATAAAGGGAAATGAGTCCATTTCAGATTTGCCCGATCATCCAGTGTCAATACCCTACAAGTCGCTTCGGCTGAACCGATCATTAAATCTCGGACTGTCTTTTGGACCTGACTACACAGATGCCGGAGGAATAACAAATAATCAACTTGGAAATAATATTGGTCTTACTGTTGGCTATTATCTTACAAACAAGTTGTCGTTAAATACCGGAATATTTTATTCGAATAAATTTTTCTGGGCACCAGGGCAAAAGACGGTTACCTCAAATAGGTCTCAACCGTGGACAGCCGCAGCTCCGCCGCCTATTGACTATATTAACGGTGCTGCTAATATTTGGGAAGTTCCATTAACCCTGCGATATGATTTTGCACAAAATGTAAAAACGAAATTTTTTCTGAATGCTGGTTTGTCGTCATATTTCTTAATGAAACAAACTTATATCAATTTCTTCTATAGCGGTCAAAGATTGTTGGCATATAAGACTTATGACGACCAACAGGTAAATTATTGGTTTAAAGTGGCGGATATTTCTTTTGGATTTGAAACCGATCTGGGAAAAGGATTTTCTTTTCAGGCTGAGCCATTTTTCAAATTGCCATTAACTACAATGGGGGTAGAGAATCTTAAACTTAATAGTTATGGTTTCCTTTTATCTTTCAGATATTCACCTGTTCTAAGCAGGACAAAAAAATAATTCTTATTTTTTTCCCGTCAACTCGAACCAAACCGGATTTTTATCATTCCATGTACCATTATAATTGATAAATACTTCTTCGCCAGCTTCGATACTTCGCACAGTCTTTACTCTGATAATTGAATTTTCAAAGTCCATTTCGTATTCAGCATTTGAATGATAGTCATGATTATAAATGGATAAATATCCTAAAGCGACACAGCATTCCATCGCGTTTTCGCCCCATGCAAAAATATAATCGTGTAAAAGGGTCTTATCCAGAAGATTTCTTTCTTCGCTGTTCATAACGATGACGGGGGATTCTTCTATAAGTTCGCCAGATTTCAAGTCCAGGGATGTGAAAACACCTCGACCTCGTCCGGGTGAATCATTTATGAATAAACATGATAAAATCATAATGGTAAAATAATCGGGCCAGATACTATAAAGGATATTTTCAAACGCAATTTATCAAGGCTTCGCTGTAAATTTGGAAGATGGCCGTCGAAATCGAAGATACCCCACTTAAATATCAGTTTTTGGAAGTGTTCCAATCGAGTGATCCGGAATCATTACACAAGTTTCTGGATAGTCAGAATATTAGTGATGTTGCGGAATTAATTTATGAATTTCCTGAACATGAGGGTGAAATTCTTGGTAATCTGAGTATTCATCGTGCCATAAGTACATTTAAGATTTTGGATTTCGCGATTCAGAAGCGAATAATACAGGAGCTCTCACCGTCAAAAACTGCTGAACTACTGAACGGTCTTCCCGCGGATGATCGTACCTCTTTTTTGGAAGATCTGCCCAATGAAGTGGTAAAGGAGCTGATTAAAATGCTGGATCCTGAAGAGCGCAAGATTACCCTGTCTTTGCTTGGTTATCCTGAAAGCAGTGTGGGAAGACTTATGACTCCCGATTATATAGCAGTCCAAAAAGACTGGACTATACGTCAGGTCATTCGTCACATCCGCGACGTTGGTAAAGACAGTGAAACCATTGATGTTATTTATGTAGTGGATGAAAAGGGAATTTTCATTGATGACATTAAAATCCGCGAGATAATTCTCGCTGATCCTGACAAGAAGATCGAGGACGTAATTGATAACAGGTTTATATATCTCAATGTAAATGACGATCAGGAGACTGCCAACCAGGCATTTAAAATGAATAACCGAATGGCGCTTCCGGTACTTGATAACAATAAACTGCTGCTGGGCATTGTAACGATAGACGATGTACTGTGGGTTGCAACGGAGGAATTTACAGAGGATATTCAAAAGATAGGGGGAACAGAAGCTCTGGATCACCCTTATCTGGAAACTCCATTTTTCCAACTGATCAGAAAAAGAGTGGGTTGGCTGATCATACTTTTTTTGAGTGAAATGCTAACGGCTACGGCCATGGCATATTATAACGACGAACTTGCGAAATGGATTATCCTGACCAATTTTATACCATTGATCATGTCCAGCGGCGGCAACAGCGGTTCTCAGGCATCTACTCTTATAATACAAGCTATGGCCCTGGGTGAAGTGACGATTAAGGATTGGTGGCGTGTTATGCGCCGGGAAATACTTTCAGGCTTTATGCTCGGAGCAATTCTTGGCCTGATTGGTTTCATAAGGATTTTCGTATGGCACTTGTTGATGGTCCGTGGCGTTTTTAAGGATATATACGGATATCATTGGGACGCTATCGGTCTATCAGTTAGTTTTTCTTTGATTGGTGTTGTACTTTGGGGTACACTTGCCGGAAGTATGCTCCCGATAATATTAAAAAAGCTGGGGGCAGATCCCGCTTCTTCCTCAGCACCTTTTGTAGCAACACTGGTAGATGTTACAGGTCTAATTATCTATTTTACTGTGGCATCGATTTTTATGGCGAATATTTTATTGTAATCCGATAAATTTTTTGAAACCAGACTTGAATTAATTTAAAAATTTAACATGTGTGGAATAGTTGCATATATAGGTCCGAGGGAAGCGTATCCTGTTATAATGAAGGGACTCAAAAGGTTGGAATATCGCGGATATGACAGCGCTGGAGTGGCTCTGTTGGATAAAGATCTTCGCGTTTATAAAAAACAGGGTCGAGTAGCCGCACTCGAGGAAAGTATAATTGGGAATGATCTTCATGGACATGCGGGAATGGGACATACCAGGTGGGCCACACATGGCGAACCAAGTGATCGCAACGCACATCCTCATCTTTCTGTCAGTGGAAGACTGGCTATGATACATAATGGCATAATTGAGAATTATACACAACTAAAAACAGAGTTAATAAAAAAAGGCTATGTTTTTAAAAGTGATACTGATACCGAAGTACTGTTAAATTTCATAGAGGACATTCAACACAATAATAATTGCAGCCTTGAAGAAGCCATGCGTATTGCACTTAAAAGAGTAACCGGCGCTTATGTGATTGTTTTACTGGATCGCGATCATCCGGATACCATTTTTGCCGCCAGAAAGGGAAGTCCGCTTGTGATTGGTATTGGCAAAGGTGAGCATTTTTTAGCGTCCGATGCTTCTCCCATCATAGAGTATACAAAAGAAGTTGTTTATGTAAATGATTATGAGCTGGCGATTATTAAAAATGACGAATTGATATTAAAGAATCTTGGAAATGAAAAGATTACTCCTTTCGTACAAAAACTTGATCTTGAACTTACGGCCATTGAAAAAGGTGGTTACGATCACTTTATGCTGAAAGAAATATTTGAACAACCGGATACCATTTTCGATTGTCTGCGTGGTAGGCTGAATGCCACAAAAGGCACCATTACAATGGCAGGCGTTCAGAATAATATTGAAAAACTGGTCAACGCAAGAAGAATCATAGTTGTGGCTTGTGGCACGAGCTGGCACGCCGGACTAATAGCCGAATACATTATTGAGGAAATATGTAGAATTCCCGTAGAAGTTGAATACGCATCAGAATTCAGATATCGAAATCCTATAGTATATCAGGGGGACGTGATTTTTGCAATTTCTCAAAGTGGGGAAACTGCAGATACTATTGTAGCTATCGAGAAAGCTAAGGAACAGGGGGCATTTATTTTCGCCGTCGTAAACGTGGTCGGTTCTTCTATCGCTCGAATTTCGCATGCAGGTGCATATACGCATGCAGGTCCTGAGATCGGAGTTGCCAGCACCAAAGCATTCACAGCGCAGCTCACGGTTTTGATTATGATCGCGTTGAAGATCGCATCAGAAAAACAAACTATTACTGATGAAAAATATTTTCAACTGCTCGCAGAATTACAATCAGTTCCAGAGAAGGCAAAAGAATTGCTTCATACGGCAGAACAAATAAAAAAGCTTGCTATAAAATACAAGGGCGTAAAAGATGCTTTATATCTTGGGCGCGGAAATAATTTCCCCGTTGCTCTGGAAGGTGCTCTCAAATTGAAGGAAATTTCTTACATACACGCAGAAGGCTACCCTGCAGCTGAAATGAAACACGGACCTATTGCCCTTGTTGATGAAAATCTTCCAGTGGTTTTTACCGCACCAAGGAGTCAATATCACGAAAAACTCGTTAGCAATATCCAGGAGATTAAAGCCAGAAAAGGCAAAGTCATTGCAGTAGTCAGTGAAGGAGATGATGAGATAACAAAAATGGCTGATGATACAATGATAATTCCAATAACCGACGAACTGATCTCGCCTCTGCTTTCAGTTATCCCGCTTCAGCTTTTTGCCTGTTATCTGGGGATCGCTAAAGGACTGGATGTTGATAAACCCCGTAATCTGGCAAAAAGTGTAACAGTAGAATAAACCGTATGAATCAGATTACAAAAACACCATTGCGCAATCTTGGATATGATTTTATCCCAGCTGAATATCTGCCTGAAGGAAAAGATGAATACTATCTAAGAAATGAACAATATAAATTGTCGGGATCACACAGACACCTCAAACTTGACGAAGTAGAGGAACTGAAAAAAAATGGAAATAATGCAGACGACTGGAATCTCGTTTTGGTTTCAGGTAAATTTCTGCCCGAGCTTGTTCACAACTGCAATTTCTATGGTTTTGTCCGTATCGGAGTACTTGAATCCTATTATCTCGAATTTCATAATCTGCGCAGGCCAGTTGGCCTTTACAATAGTACCATCATTAGCTGCGATATCGGGAATAATGTAGTCATAGACAATGTTAGTTATTTATCACATTATATTATTGGCGATGATGTAATTCTCATAAACGTAAATGAAATAGAAACAACGGACCATGCAAAATTCGGAAACGGTATTTTAAAAGAAGGAGAACCTGAAGCCATCCGCATTGAACTCGAAATATGCAACGAAAATGGCGGTCGCAGTATTATCCCATTCGAAGGAATGCTGCCGGGTGATGCTTGGCTGTTCAGCAGGTTTCGTGACGATCAAATTTTACAAGATAAATTAAGATATTTTAGCAATAAAGGATTTGACCTTCGGCGGGGATTTTATGGCACCATCGGCGATCGAACAGTCATCAAAAATTGTAAAATTATTAAGGATGTTAAGATCGGAACGGATGCTTATTTAAAAGGCGCAAATAAACTGAAAAACCTCACTATCAATTCTTCTTATGCCTCAAGTACACAGATCGGTGAAGGTTGCGAAATCGTGAATGGAATAATTGGGCATGGATGCCGGATTTTTTATGGAGTAAAAGCTGTCCGGTTTATTCTCGCATCGAATTCACAACTTAAATATGGTGCCCGGCTGATCAATTCATATTTGGGAAATAATTCTACAATTTCGTGTTGTGAAGTATTGAATTCTTTAATTTTTCCTGCACATGAGCAGCATCATAATAATTCATTCTTATGTGCATCTCTTCTTATGGGACAAACGAACATGGCGGCGGGTGCCACAATTGGTTCAAATCACAACTCTCGAGGTGCAGATGGCGAACTGATTGCAGGACGTGGTTTCTGGCCAGGACTCTGTGTAAGCGTTAAACATAATTCCCGATTTGCTTCATTTATTATTGTCACTAAGGGGGACTATCCGGCGGAACTCGATATTCCGCTTCCTTTCTCTCTGATAAGTAATGATGCATCAAATGACGAATTGGTAATTATGCCAGCTTATTGGTTTTTGCACAATATGTACGCATTGGCAAGAAATGCCTGGAAATATACTGACCGTGATAAGCGACTTGAAAAAATTCAATTTCTTGAATACGATTATTTGGCTCCGGACAGTGCACAGGAACTCGCTTCAGGTATAGAAGAGCTTCAGATAATTGCAGCCAGGTCCTGGTATAAACATTTCTCACATAAATATCCAACCAATGAAACTATTCCTCCGGATTTGCTATTCGATAGAACAGCATTGATCGCGAGGGGAAAACAATTACTTGATACCAACGATTCTTCTCTTCATTCCACTCCTTTTTTTGCAGAAGGATTTGAAAATAGTAAAAGAACAGTTCGAATACTAAAACTTTTAAAAGGTTATGCGATTTATAAAGAATTAATTATTCACTACACCGTCGAACAGGTTTTACGTTATATAAAATCTAATAATTTAAGCAGTCTTGTTGCTTTACAGAATTCACTTCCAGAAAATCAGACGCCTGAATCATGGGTCAATGTTGGAGGTCAGCTAATCAAAAAAACTTCGCTGGATAAACTCATTAACAATATCCGATCTAACAACATAGATGGATGGGATGATATTCATAACTTTTATGTAACCGAAGCTGGAAAATACTCATATGATAAATTACTTCATGCAATAGATCTGCTTTGGCAGATTCATGGAATTTGTTTTAAGAAAATCGGACTGAATGAATTTAAAGAACTAATCCATCAAAGCATCCTTACTGCTGATTGGATTACAAAAGGGATATTCAATTCCAGAAAAAAAGATTATGCTAACCCATTTCGAAGAATGGTATACGAAAATGAAGCAGAAATGGATCAGGTG
Organism: uncultured Bacteroidota bacterium; assembly: GCA_963757315.1. Classification (GTDB taxonomy): domain Bacteria; phylum Bacteroidota; class Bacteroidia; order Chitinophagales; family Chitinophagaceae; genus Puia. Next base: position 1,271,049 of record CAVWRD010000011.1, read on the forward strand.
CTCGGCAAACTGGATGACAATAGTTTTATAAAAAATCAGAATAGAATGTTTGAAGAATATCAGAATTCAGCAAATAATATCATAAGCAAATGGACTTGCTGACCACCTGTTTCACTTTCTGAACAACAAGGAGTGACTTTTTCCTGACGAATCTAAAGCCCGGAATATATATACACCTGAGGAAAACGATTCCAGTTCAGGATCGATAAAATTTTTGCCACTTCCCAAATTCAAAACTCCCTTTTTAATCGCGCGGCCTTCCATTGTCAGAATTTCAAAACTCCACTCGACAGGTGCTTCAGTCATTATGGACAACTTACCATATGAATCTGAAACTCCTGATGAAACCCAGGATAGTTCAGGGTTCGGTCCGTTCTCCCGGAGTAAAACAATTTTTCCAAGGTATACTTTACCAGTCGCATCAACCATTGCAAGACGAAAATAATGATTTCCTTTCTCAAACGATGGTGCACAGTTCCAGCTATATTCTCGTTGATTATTAATCGCAGGAATGGTTGTTAAAAGTATGGCAGAGCTATCAGAAATTTCGTACAAATTGAAATGATCAGGGGTAACAGGTCCGGCAAAAGTCCAGTTGAACAATATTTTCTCAGCGGGCTGAGTCACCTGAAGATCAATAATAATATCCGGCAATGGATTCTCGAAATTTACAGTACTTGCTAGCGTATATTGGGTAGCTGAAAAATCAGTTTCGGAACTCAATACCGAACCCAGGATATTATTTCCAGTAATTGCACTATGTCCTGCATCTTCCCATTCTCCAGAGTGATATTCTGCAACATTGAGATAATTCAGGTCTGTTACTCCCCCGCTTAGCGCTGAAGAAAAAGATAATTCGATTTTGGACAGACTATCTTTTACACCATTTTTAATAACGGTCCAATATTCCAGACCGGATAAATGATTCAGACCGGGTCCTATTGCGGTACCAATCAGGTTTGGATTTTGATGAATATATTCAACTGTAAAATCGCCATTAGCAGTTTTCATTTCTATCCATCGGATATTCCCATCTTTTCCTACAGGAAATAGAAAATGATCCTGGCCTTCGAGGCCAAGTTTACAAAGCGGACCATCTACATAAGAACCGTACGAACCTAAACTATCTGCCTCCACATTACAATTAACATCAAGTGTAAGTAGCGCCGATGCTGAGCTATAAAGTGCACCCTTTTCTAAGATCAATAACCATGGAAGTGTTAGTGGGACGTTTAGCACCGAACCCGCCAAATTATTGATTCGGAAACCTACCTGGTTTGTAATTTTGCCAGCCATTGCTACTGCCTGTGATCGATTTCCATTTAACTCCAAGACAGGATTTCCACTATTCGATTCGGTAATTGTTGCGTTAGCAGATTGATAAAGATCCCCGTTTATTCTGCAAACCGTGTTGTCCCCCGCCCCGCTAGCCAAATTTAGCTGGCCCCCTTCCTGGATAAAATCTCCGTCTATAAATACATTTCCATTCGAACCACTCAAGTCCAAACTCACACTTACGTTGGCACCTATGCGCAGATTGCCACGAACGGTAAGAGGATTTGCGCCGGTGCCGGTATAGTTTACAGCAGCGCCCAAAGCAGTCGCATGAAGTTCCAAACTGCCATAAATCCGGTTGCTCACCGATATAGTGTAAGAAGATCGGGGAACATCGAAGTCGAAGACTCCCTGTTCAGTACCCGGTGCTATTGAAAGCAATTTCAATATACCATTTGCATGGGCAGCGCGGGTCTGATGTATATAACGTCCACCATCGTGAATCATGATCGAATCAGCAATCATCAGTGATTCTCCTGACGAGAGTCCGGATGCATTTCTAAAAATGGCACCTGCATTTAATTCAATTCCATAACCAGGACCTGTAACAGTAAGTGCATCCAAACTCACATTGGTATTTGGCAGAATGAGTTCTATATTCCTGCCTGGTGAAGGAATAATATGTAGAGTTTTTAAAACCACAACGATATCAGGAAGATATACTTGATAGGAGACTGGCAATGCTTCGTTGTCGAGCAATACGTCATCAGTTGTCAAAGGAAGACTGCCATTGGACCAGTTTAATGGATTGGACCATTCTGAGTCTCCTCCGAATCCCGTCCAGGTCTTGGCGTCTGCAACAGAGATTTGAGCAAATAGTATAAAAAGTATAAAAAAAAAGAAAATCCTTGGAGCGAAATATAGTATCCTGAAATGCATCCTGCAAAATAGCAGTCGCACGGACGAAATTCAATACCACTTTAAGGTAGGGAGTAACAAAAAAAATCTCTTCCGGTCTGCCGGAAGAGATTTAAATCAGTTTATCAAATTATTTCGCTGCAGCTTTTTTAGCACTATCTGAAACTGCATTAATTTTAGCTTTTGCCGTATCCGCAACTGCCTTAACAGTTGAATCAACTTTAGATGCCGTAGAATCTACTGCTTTTTTAGCGCTGTCAGCTACAGCAGTTACAGCAGAATCAGTTTTGGTAGCGGCATCTCCGCTTCCACTGCAGGACGACATTGCTGCAGCAATAACAAGAACAGTCAGGAATTTTTTCATTTAGGTTATTTTAATTGCGCGCAAAGCTAGTCATTTTCACCTCATAAACCAAAGGATTTAGCATTTTTCCGGATGATTATTTTTTCCGGAAGTATATTCGAATGGGCACACCTTCCAACTGAAAACTTTTCCTCATTTGATTTTCGAGATAATTTCTATAGGGTTGTTTTATATCATCCGGATAGTTACTGAAGAAAGCAAAGGATGGCACGGGTGTCGGCAATTGTGAAACATATTTTATCTTAATGGCATTCCCACGAACAACGGGTGCGTGGTAATTTTCCACCGCTTTCAACATCACGTCATTGAGTTTTGAAGTTGGAATTTTTCGGCTACGATTTTCAAAAACTTCCAGAGCGGATTCTATTACTTTGAAAATGCGGGTTTTTTCTTTCGCGGAAATGAATATGATCGGCAAATCTGTGAATGGAGCAAACCTTTCTTTTAATTTAGATTCATAATCCCTCGACGTATTTGTTTCTTTGTCTACAAGGTCCCATTTATTTACAGCGACAACGAGCCCCTTCCCTTTTTTTACAGCCAGCGAAAAGATGTTCAGATCCTGAGCAGTCAGTCCTTTCTCAGCATCAAGTAACAGCAAACAAACATCAGCTTCATCCATTGCTTTTATTGCCCGGATTACTGAATAAAATTCCAGATCCTCATTCACTTTTGTTTTTCTGCGTATTCCGGCAGTATCAATCAGAATAAATTCTTTTTGAAATAATTTGTAGTGTGTGTGAATACTATCTCTGGTAGTTCCGGCAATATCGCTTACAATTGTTCTCTCACTGCCAACAAGTGCATTTAAAAGTGAAGATTTTCCCACATTTGGTTGGCCAATAATGGCGAACTTTGGCAGGGCCGACATGGATTCGTCCTCTTCTGCTTTTGGCATAAGATCTGTGATCGCATCCAGTAATTCACCTGTACCACTACCGCTCATGGCCGAAATAAAAAAAATATGATCAAATCCTAAACTGTAAAACTCTGCGGCTTCTAACAAACGGTCACTGTTGTCCACTTTATTTACTACCAGAAAAACAGGTTTCACAGAACGTCGCAGAAGGTCTGCCATGGATTCATCAAGATTCGTGATGCCGGTAGCAGTATCCGTCATGAAAATAATAACATTTGCCTCTTCTACTGCTATTAAAACCTGTTTTTTTATTTCCTGTTCGAACACATCATCACTTTCCGGAACAAAACCTCCGGTATCAATAATATTAAAATTTTTGCCGTTCCAATCCACCACACCATATTGGCGGTCACGCGTTACACCACTTTGGTCGTCTACAATCGCTTTGCGCTGTTCAAGTAATCGATTAAATAACGTACTCTTACCCACATTAGGTCTTCCCGTAATTGCTACTGTAAATCCGGACATTTATGAAATAAATTATGATGTAAACTAATAACCATATTCCCTGAGCTGAAGTTCGTTGTCGCGCCATTTAGGTCTTACTTTCACAAACAGCTCCAGAAAAACTTTTCTTCCAATGAACTCTTCTATTTCCTTACGGGCTTCGGTTCCCAATCTACGGATCATCTTGCCACCTTCTCCAAGCAAAATTCCCTTCTGGGTTTCTCGTTGTACTATGATGTCTGCCTGAATCTTGGTAAGAGTATCTTTTTCCTGATATTCCTGCACGAGGACGGCAGTATGATAAGGAATTTCATCTTCATAAATGCTAAAGATTTTCTCTCTGATCATTTCGCTGACAAAAAATTTTACGGGCCGATCAGTCATTTCTTCACCGTCAAAAAAAGGTTCACCCTCCGGTAGATATTCAATAATGCGCCCCAAAAGGATATCAATATTAATTTTTTTGAGAGCGGAAATAAATAGAACCTCCCTGCAATATTTTTTGTCTTTGAAATAAACTTTTGCTTCTTCAATATCTTCGGCTTTCATCTTATCGCTTTTATTAACTATTACGATTGCCGGGACCTTCAAATTCAAGTGGGAAAAGATGCCATCGTTTTCTTCCAGATTGTCCTTCCCATCCATAATTAACAGGGCCAAATCCGAATCCACAATAGCCTGTTTTACTGAATCCATCATTTTCTCATGTAATTTATATTTTGGATCAATAATTCCAGGAGTATCAGAAAGTATCAGTTGATACCCCGGCGCGGTAATAATTCCTTTAATTCGATGACGGGTGGTTTGAACCTTATGGGATATGATCGCTAGTTTTTCACCCATCAGGCTATTCATGAGGGTGCTTTTCCCTGCATTCGGTTTTCCAAACAAATTGACAAATCCTGATTTCATAAACGGCTGCAAAGTTAACCAATCACAAGGCAAATAAAGGTTCTATAATACCCCCTCATTATACATTACCAAGGTATTCACAGATTTTCCCTGGTTTTGAGATAAATTAACTAATTTCGATGTTTAAACTTTAAATATATTTATGGCTATTACTAAATGGACTCTCGACTCTACGCATGCGGAAATTCAATTTAAGATTCGCCACTTGATGATAACCAGCGTTACGGGTTCTTTTGGCAAGTTTAATGCAACGATAGAAACTACGAACGATAATTTCGACACGGCTAAAATAAGTTTTACAGCTGATGTTGACTCAATTACAACTAACAACGAACAGAGAGACGCGCACTTGAAAAGCGCCGATTTCTTTGAAGCATCGAAACATCCAACATTGGGTTTTGTGAGTACAAAGTTTGAGAAGCTTTCTGGAGAAAACTTCATTTTACAAGGGGATCTTAGCTTTCACGGTATAACTAAAAACATCACTTTGAATGTTGAGCATGGCGGTGTAATAAAGGATCCATGGGGTTATACGCGTACAGGTTTTACTGTTGAAGGAAAAATAAATCGTAAGGATTTCGGACTCATATGGAATGCGGCAACAGAAGCCGGAGGTGTTGTATTAGGGGAAGATGTAAAACTGCACGCTAGTGTTGAATTTGTAAAACAGACATAATATATTGGCTGGGAACTCAATATATTTGATCCCATGAAAATAACATTGAATGTTTTATTGGCCGGATCTGTATTTTTTTGTCAAGGTCAGAAAAAAACAGATCCTGCTCCCTTTGCCAATACAATTAAGTCGGAAAATCTTCAAAAACATCTTTATCAAATTGCCGGGCCCGAATTTGAAGGCAGGGAAACAGCAACTGCCGGTCAGCGCAAAACAGCCGCTTATATTGAAGATTATTTCAAAAGTCTTGGACTGAGACCTGGCAACAAAGACAGTTTCCAACTCGCCTATCCCGTTTACCAGGACAGTCTTATCAATGCAGGCATCACTATAAACGGAGAACCTTATGAAATGAACAGGGATTTCGACGTTCGACTATCCAGCGCCTATACTGCTTCATTCGGCGTTTCTGACATTGTTTTCGCCGGTTATGGAATTTCAGATTCGTCCCGCGACGATTATAAAGGACTGCAGGTCGCAGGTAAAATTGTACTTGTTTTGAATTCATATCCTCCTGGTTTACTTCAGGCGCAGGTCAATAAAAGAACATTTAATCCCTATGCTAAGCAAGATGCAGCACAGCAACATGGCGCCGTAGCTGTTTTTATAATTCAGGAAGACTTTCCACACAAGATGGTTTCGGATAAAGGAATGATGTATCGCAGTTATTTCCGATCAAAAGTCCGTCCCAATAGTTTTTATATTTCTACAAATATGGCACGTGCCATTATGGGTTCCGATTTTGATCAGATAAAATCAGGAACTCCGGAACCAAAATCTTATAGTGCAAATATCTGGATCGCGCTTCAGAAGCAAACCAATATGTTGCAGAGCACAGACGTCTTAGGATACTTAGAGGGTAGTGATTTAAAAGATCAGGTTCTTGTAATCTCCGCTCACTATGATCATCTTGGTAAAAAAGATTCCGTCATCTATTTTGGAGCTGATGATGACGGTTCCGGCACAGTTAGCATACTGGAATTAGCCGCAGCATTTTCAAAGGCAAAATTTGCTGGTAAAGGCCCGCGACGAAGTATTCTCTTCCTGGCTAATTCAGGCGAAGAAAAGGGACTTTGGGGTTCTGAATATTATACGGATCATCCACTTTATCCATTGGACAAAACCACTGCAGACCTGAATATTGATATGATCGGTAGAAAAGTTCTTGACAGAAAACAGGGCGACTCTAATAATTATGTATACATAGTAGGTGATGATAAACTCAGTTCCGATTTGCATCCAATCAGCGTAGCGATGAACAAAAAATATACTGGCCTGGAATTAGATTATAAATTTAATGATCCTAAAGATCCGCAACGTATTTATTACAGGAGTGACCATTTCAATTTTGCCCGCAAAGGCGTTCCAATCATATTTTACTTTGACGGCATTCACAAGGATTATCATAAGCCATCAGATACTCCTGACAAGATCAACTATGATCTTCTTGCTAAACGGGCACAACTTGTATTTTATACTGCCTGGGAAATTGCAAATCGGAATGACATGCTTAAAAGGGATCTTCCGCCAGTTACTGAAACGCGATAATACAGGATGATAAAAAAGCGGCCCTGGTAAATAAACTTTACCAGGGCCGCCTTCATTTAAAATAGTTTTCTTACTTAAGAGGTTCAGCAGGAACAGACTTAGAAGGTTGTTCGTTCATGCCGTTTTCAAATTCTTGTTTCACATTATTTTTAGCATCATTGAATTCACGCATCCCTTTCCCTAAACCTTTCATAAATTCAGGTATTTTTTTGCCCCCAAATAATACAAGAACTGCAATAACAATTAAAATCCATTCGCTGCCCCCGGGCATTGATAATAATAACATTTGATTTGACATGTTAAATCCGATTTTGAAAGTCAAAAGTACCTTTAAATCACCACCCACACAAATCTCTCCGCTGTTTGAAAACTCCATTCAACCTTTCCAATCAGCTAATGTTGGCAGTATATATGTCGTTGCCGAGCTCCTGTTTTTATCCTAAAACTACCGCATAACCGTTGATATTCATTAGTTTGTACTTTGAAGTATATAAAATGTACCCACTAAGGTATTACCCTTAGAATTCCTGATACCCGATTTCCCAGAACGATTATCAGATATTTATTAGTAATTTACTTGAAACGATTGCTCACTTAAAATTGGCCTGCATGAAAAAAGTATCTGATATTTTTCTACATAAGGAACGAAAAATAACTGCGGTCCCTCCTTCAACTTCCGTATTGGAAGCACTTCAAATTATGTCTATCCAGAATATTGGCTCTGTAATGGTCATGGAAAATCAGGATTATCTTGGAATTATGACCGAACGGGATTATTCACGAAAAGTAATTTTGAAAGGCAAATCTTCAACAGATACACCGGTATCAGAAATTATGTCGAACGATCTACCCGCGGTTAACTTATATGATAGCATAGAGCACTGTATGCAATTGATGGCGGACAAAAATATTCGTTACCTCCCAGTTTTCGAACAGGATAAAATTTACGGCGTCGTCTCAATACATGACCTCATCCGCGAGACTATCCAACATCAGCAGGAAACTATTTCGCAGTTAAAAGACTATTTGCACGCCAGTATGTAAAAAGTAAAGACTTCGTTGATTCACGAAGTCTTTATATTATTTATCCGCTCAGGCAGATCAGGAAACAGATCTACATTTCTTTCATTCGGATCCATCAAAGTATAATCCTGAGTTTGATCCAACACAGATCCCTGTTTCGAGTTTCTTTTTAATAACATTACTTACAGTAAGTATTGTACCAATTTTTTTGAACTCAAAATATTAGTTATTGAGGAAATAAATAAACAGATGTGAGACATATTGCCTCAGAGCTGTTCAAAGATATTTAGCCATCTTTTGACGCCAAAGTTTTTGACAACGATCTCAAATCGTTTTCTTCCACCACAAAACGGACCGAGTTTCCATTTTGAAGACTCCATTTGACAAGTCGGATAAACCCTTCGCAAATCTCAATTCCGGTGATTGTTCCATCATCAAAGCAGCAGCAACCGGAATTAAAATAAGACGGTTTCATTTTATCAAATGACTGACTTATAAAATTATATTCTCGTTTTCTTCTTGGTATTTCAGCTTCAATATTTTTTATTGCAATTGCATTATGAGAAGAGTTCGCAATTTCCAGACGTTGATATAATCGCTCCAAATGAGTAAGAGAATTAAAAACTGGCTGATGTGTATGACCTGTAATAAGGATCGTACTTTTTTGGCCTGCACTCCAGTCATACATATACATATTGTGAAGTGTTTTCAAATTATCATTTGTAGATGGATTGTTGGTATTTATTTCCAAAAAATCCTGCAAAGGTCCCCACACATAACTTACAAACCATTTACTGAATGCATTGCCATCGCTCTGTTTATCTCCCTGATGGCCATGCGTACAAAAAATATTCAGACTCGATTCATTCGAAATTTCGAAACGTACGACAGCGCCGGTGAAAATCTGAATTACTTTACCATAAACTTTCTTTAACCAAAAGGAAGATAAGGGATCATTGTCCCAGAAAAGGTCATGGTTCCCAAAAATTTTACAATAGGCATCTCTTTCTATAAAAAGGTTTTCCTTTTTGTACACGTCGCTATTATATTTCGCAATGCCAAACATTGTATTTTCCCAGAGTTCTTCGCAATCGCCCAGATTAATAAAATAAAATTTTTCGTTGTTATAATAATCCAAAGCTGTTAAATAGGACTTCTCGCAAATGGCAAAATCATCCGAGCCATTTCGTTTTCCACGATGTTGATCGCTGAATATGATCAACCTTCCATCAACGTCAGCAAGATTAATTTTTTTTAGCTTTTTGGTTTTTGACTTGTAAGACTCTGCGTATAAATCAGTAAGTGCCTTCATCACGGCTTCTTTATCTGGTGCGGAGCTAAGTTTATCGGAGAGCCAGCTGATCGGCTTTTTTAAAATAAAACGGAGAGACTTCCGGATGATTTGTAAAAGACCGGAAAAAATCATGGTATCCTAAATTTATATACTTATTACGCTTGTCTCTCCGTTTTTAAAACCAAGTACTAATTTGGTTGCCATGTGAATAAACAACCCGTTATCTACCACCCCTGTAATTGCATTAACTGCTTCATGTAATGCCGGCGGATCTTTAATTTCACCAAAAGCACAGTCGACAATATAATTTCCATTATCAGTTATATAGGGCTCAGTTCCCTGCATCCTTCTTTCAGCCTCACATCCCAGTAATTGTAATTTCTCAAAACACCTTTCCCAACCAAAATGGACCACTTCAACGGGCAAAGGAAAATGCCCGAGGTTTTTAACCCATTTTGATTCATCCGCTACAACTATCATTTGTCTGCTATTAGAGGCCACTATTTTCTCCCTTAGTAATGCTCCGCCCCCTCCTTTTATGAGTTCCAGCCGGTCGTTCACTTCATCAGCACCGTCAATTGTTATGTCAATGGATTTAATAGTGGAAAAATCAAATATAGGAATTCCCAATCCCCTTGCCTGTTCTTCTGAACGCCTGGAAGTGGCAATAGCCTTGATTTTCCATCCTTCTGCCTGTATTTTCTCACCTATTTTCGCAATGGCCCAATAGGCGGTAGATCCGGTACCCAGACCGATTGTCATACCATCTTCCAGAAAAGAAACCGCCTTTTCAGCAGCCAGTTGTTTTGGATTCATACGATTTTCTAAGATGTTTCAGGTTTGACTTTCTCGCGAATTAATACGAGATCCGAAATGTCGATGGTAATGGGAACCGAACCCACCTGCACGACTGCTTTCTTGCCGCGCAGTTCACGAACCATACCGAATTGATGACTTTTTTTCATTTTAACAGTCGACCCCGTGCGGATATCACCATCTACTTCTAAATACTTCGCGTCGAATTTCTTTTTTACTTTATCCGCTGTCGGTTTTTCTTTTTGATTGAATAAAAGTGCCTGCATTTGGAGGATAACTTCTGTTTTATTTTCCGATTTACGCCAATCGAATATAATCTGTTTCAACTTCCTCTCCATTTCCTTCAAATAAACATAACGTTCTGCTGAAATTTTATTTTGCTCCTGAAGAATTTGTATTTGTTGTTTGTGTTTCTCTTTTTGAATCGTTTTTTCAAGTTCTGTTTTCAATAAGTCATTTTCCTTAAGCATCCTCTGTAATTCCTTTTCTTTTATTTCCAGATTTCTCAAATCCTGTTCAGTCCGATTCAATAGTTTATCGAGTTTGAAATGTTCTTCGTCTACAAGTTTTCTTGCATTTCGGATTAGATCGGGATGCAAGCCTATACGTTCCGCGATAGAAAAAGTATAAGAACTTCCAGGTTTACCGATTATTAATTGGTATAGGGGTTGCAAACTCGTCTCATCAAAAGCCATCGCACCATTTATGATACCAGGTGTTTTATTGGCCATCACTTTTAGGTTTAAGTAATGCGTAGTTACAATTCCATACGCGTGTTTTTTTACCAGCTCTAAAAGTATAACTTCCGCAAATGCTCCGCCAAGATTTGGGTCACTTCCACTACCCAGCTCATCGATAAAAAATAAAGTTCGTCCATTGGACTGCTCCATAAAATGTTTCATATTGATCAGGTGAGAACTGTAGGTACTCAATTCAAATTCCAAGCTCTGGGTATCCCCAATATGAATCATAATTTGTTTAAAAATTCCAAATTTCGAATCAGGAGCAACCGGGACCAATAGACCGGCCTGTACCATAAGTTGTAACAAACCCACGGTTTTCATAGTAACTGTTTTACCGCCTGCATTAGGTCCGGAAATAACAAGGATTCTGTTCTTGTCATCCAGTTTTATATTAACTGGTATTGTGGGCTTGTGCGTTTTTTTGTGATAAAGGAATAATAAGGGGTGAACCGCTTGAATGAGATGGATATGTGAACCATCTTCAAGATTGGGATGTACCCCGTTTAGATCCATGGCCAGCCGTGCTTTTGCGTGAATAAAGTCAAATTCCCCCACGATATCCAGGTATGCAGCCAACAAAAGGGCATATGTGGAAAGCCTGAGAGTGAGTTCTCTCAGAATCCGATTTACCTCTCTGCTTTCAGCATGTTCCAGAGAGAAAATTTCGTTGTTAAGTCCAACAGTCTCTTCAGGTTCAATAAAGGCTGTCTTACGACTATCGCTTTCACCATGAAGTATTCCCTTAACCTGTCTCTTATGTTCAGCGAAAAGAGCCACCACGCGTCGTCCGTTTAAAAATGCTTCTTCCGTTTCAGCTACGTATCCTGCTTTATTTAATTTTCCGACAATCCGATCGAATAATCTTCGCAATTCATTTCTTTTCTTAGCTAAAGACATTCTTATACCCGCGAGTTCAGGAGAAGCTTTATCCCGAACCTGGCCATTTTCTTCCAGAATTTCATCGATAAAAAGGATAATTGACTTCTCGTAATAACTGTCTTTTATAACCGAAGCCAAGGATGAGTATGCAAGCCGCCGTTCCGTATCGAACCACTGGAAGATTTTGCGGAGGGTATCCGCTAGTTTACGTATCTGCAGGAATTGTTCTCCGCTCAAAATTGCACCCGGTAATCCGAGTAATTTTATTTCGCGGGCTAAATTCAAATTTTCCTCGTTTGGAAAAAACTGGTCCTGTTCCAGAAGCATTTTAAATTCACCAGTTCTCTTAAGTTCTGTTTGAATGATTTCCATGTGTGTATGAACCCTCAGGGAAACGGCTTTGTCCCTGGCGTACGCCGATTTACATTTTTCAGCCAGTAAATCTCTTATTTTATCGAATTCGAGCTGCCCCAGGGCAGATTCCGGGTAGTATCTTATCATTCCAATCAAAGTTAGTTAACGAACATTTAAAAGGCTTCAATTGTCATATATCTTGCAATCCCGGCCTCTAACAGCTACGTATATTGCCTAAGAAAACAAGAATGAAATTTATTATGCTAATACCCATTTTATTCAGTGCAATTTCGCTGGTTTCATGTAGCCAGCCATCAACACAAAATATAGCTATGAGCGAAGAAACGATACCAGTCGGCTTAAAGACAGATACAGCAACTTTTGGTACGGGTTGTTTTTGGTGTACCGAAGCAGTCTTCCAGGAACTAAAGGGTGTTTACAAAGTAACTTCAGGATACTCGGGGGGCACTGTTAAAAATCCTTCATATGAAGACGTCTGTACCGGTACAACCGGGCATGCCGAATGTCTTCAAATCATTTATGACCCAAAAGTGATCAGTTTCGACGAGCTGCTTGAAGTTTTCTGGGAGGCCCACGATCCTACAACCCTGAACCGTCAGGGAAATGACGTGGGAACTCAATACAGGAGCGTGATTTTTTACCATGATCCCGAACAAAAGAAAAAAGCTGAAGAATATAAGTCCAAACTGGATAAAAGCGGTGCATATAGCAATCCGATAGTCACAGAAATCACCCCTTTCAGCCATTTTTACGCAGCTGAAAACTATCATCAGGATTACTACCGTTTACATGGCTCACAACCTTATTGCACGTTCGTAATACGCCCCAAAGTAGAAAAATTTGAAAAAGTATTCAAGGATAAACTGAAAACTACCGTCCAGCCTTAGCAGATATTCTGTGATTCAAAAATACCCCGGAAACGGGGTATTTTTTTGCCGGGGGCTCATATTTCGTTTTATCGAAAATGCCCTTTATTACTTGGGAATCCAATTGAATTCGATTTATCGTTAAAAGGGGGCTGATGAATCTTGCCGGATTAATGATCTGAAAACAAAAAAAAATTGAATATTAAGTATAGGATTTTCCAAAATCCCTACATTTGAATCTGCTAACCTCTTTATTAACCTGTTAAATATCATTTTTTATGGCAAAATCCGCAAAGAAAGCAGCTAAGAAACCAGCAAAAAAAGCACCCAAAAAAGCAGCCAAGAAAGCAACTAAAAAAGCGCCTGCAAAAAAAGCAGCACCTAAAAAAGCAGCAAAAAAAGCAGCACCTAAAAAAGCAGTTGCAAAAAAACCTGCGAAGAAAAAATCTGCACGCAAACCGAATGCAGCATTCATGGCACCCCTCACATTAAGTGATGCTTTGTCAAAAGTAGTTGGAAGCAAATCACTTCCAAGAACTGAAATCATTAAGAAGATCTGGGTTTATATTAAGAAAAATGATCTTCAGGACAAAGCAAATAAACGCATGATCAACGCAGATGCTGCTTTAAAACCTATTTTTGTTAAGGATCAAATATCCATGTTTGAAATGGCCGGCGCGTTGAATAAACATGTGAAATAAAAAAATTTACCGAGTAAATATTGCATTTCACCGTCATTTTCAGGACGGTTGCCTAAGAGGTTTGGCCCTCCTGTGACATATTTCTATTTTGATTTCTAATATCAAAATAGAGGTATGTTACAGGATTTTACATTTCAGGAAGCGTCGTATAACTGGCTTTACAGATTCTATGAATCTCTCAGATGTTTATTGATAAAAGGGAAGGTTATGAAAAATGACAATTACTTTCTTATCAATTAAATGCTGAAAGCAATATATAAATGCACGACTTATTGGGGTGAGATCTTTCGAAATGATAATCGGATTCCTTCGGATTGCCTATCCGGATTTCGGATAGGCAATCCGAACCCATCCCGAAGGCAATCCGAACAAATCAGATTCTTTCGGGATATATTTTATACTGAATAAACTTTATTGCACGCCTCCCCGACTCCTTATTTCGTCCCCTGTTATGTTTTACCCCGTCCCGCATTTTGGTTTGCTCTATCACAAGTTTGGTCTATCGCCCGTCCGCATTTTCTGACAAAAAGAATTTTTGACGATATACTTTTGTATCACGAAGTCGAAGCAAAAAAATTAAATTTTTATCGCTTACATTCGTTTAAATTTTCTCTATGAATCTGCACGAATACCAGGCCAAGGAATTACTCAAAAAATATAATGTTCCCGTTCAGGAGGGCATTCCGGTTGACACAGCGAATGCCGCAGAGGAAGCCTATAAACAAATAAAGGTGAATACCGGCAATTCATTTGCCGTGGTAAAGGCACAGATTCATGCAGGTGGAAGAGGAAAGGGAAAAATCAAGGGAACAGAACAACGCGGAGTAGCAGTGGCTAAAAATGCCGAAGACGTACGCAATTTCGCATCGAACATGCTCGGCGGAACTCTTGTTACAATCCAAACAGGGGATACGGGCAGAGTTGTTCATAAAATATTAGTTGCTCAGGATGTATACTATCCAGGCTCCAATCCGGTCAAAGAGTTTTACCTCTCGATCTTATTGGATCGTGCAAAAGGTCAGAATGTATTTATGTATAGCACAGAAGGCGGTATGGATATAGAAGAAGTCGCGCATAACACTCCTGAAAAAATATTTAAAGAATGGGTATTCCCGGGTTCTGCACTGCAGGCATTTCAGGCCAGAAAAATAGCGTTCAACCTGGGTCTTTCAGGCGAAGCCTTTAAGAATTGTGTAAAGTTCGTAACTAATCTTTATAATGCTTATGTAGGTCTCGATTGCAGTATGCTTGAGATTAATCCGCTTTTTAAGACAAGCGATGAGAAAATTATTGCTGTGGATTGTAAGATGAATCTTGACGATAATTCCCTTATGCGCCACCCGGATCTGGAAGCGATGCGTGATATTGGTGAGGAAGATCCTACAGAAGTCGAAGCCGGCAAGTACAATCTTAATTTTGTAAAGTTGGACGGAAATGTAGGTTGTATGGTTAATGGTGCAGGACTGGCCATGGCCACTATGGATATGATAAAACTAAGCGGAGGTGAACCAGCGAATTTTTTGGATGTAGGAGGCAGCGCAAATGCACAAACTGTAGAAGCAGGTTTTCGTATCATCTTAAAAGATCCGAAGGTAAAAGCCATTCTCATCAATATATTCGGGGGCATTGTACGATGTGATAGAGTTGCGCAGGGGGTTATCGATGCATATCATTCCATCGGTTCTATCCATGTACCCATAATAGTGAGACTTCAGGGAACAAATGCCGAAGAGGCTAAAAAGCTGATTGAGGAAAGCGGATTGAAGGTTCAATCTGCCATTCTACTCAGTGAAGCAGCGGCATTGGTGAACAAGGCAGTAGCTTAATTATCCGCGAACAATTCCCTGAGGTAGTTTTTTACCGAGCACTTCAACTTTTACATGAGCGAGACCGTAACCAGTATATTTTAATTTCTTCGCGGCCGATTTGCTGAGATCAATAAGTCTCTTGTTATTTTTATGCATTCGGTCTGTAATTCGTAAGACGACGTAAAGTTTATTTCGCATATTAGTAACCCTGACCCATTCATTTAGAGGAAGTATATTGCTGGCGCCGGTAAATTTGCTCTGACTAAAAGTCTCTCCGTTAGCAGTTTTTCTTCCTTCAAATTTATTGGCATAGAAACTGGCCGTGCCATAGTGAATCTTTTCTTTACTTACTTCCCTCTTGGATTTATGATGCGTGACTGATTTAGATGGAGTTCCCGATACATTCTGTGCCTGCACTATAAACGTGCATGAAAAAAGTCCAGCGAGGAAAATGGATTTCTTCATATTGTCAGTATTTAGCGTTACAGGTTGGCTTTATGAGCAGTCCACCAGACTAAAAAACGCTTTTATTGGCAAAATATTTCTGAATCAGATTCCGATCTTCGTCGTAAATATCTTCATAAAATATGATTTTGCCGTTTTTGCCTTCACAGGTAAAATATCGCATATAAAGCGGTAGCTTATGAAATCCACTGAACATATGTTTTTCACCCCGGGCGATATAGGCTTTAATTGTATCAGGCGGAATTCGGAGGGAATCATTCCTAACAAGATAATCAGCCAGCTTTTCCCATTCTTTCACCCGCACACACCCGTGACTGATTGCCCGATATGAGTTACCAAATCTCCAACGCACATTGGTGTCGTGGAGATAGACACTATACTTGTTTCTAAAATTGAATTTAATAACTCCAAGTGAATTATCATCGCCTTCACGCTGTTTCAGTTGGTAAGGAAAATGCTTTTTATCCACTCTTTTCCAATTGATTTTATGGGGATCCAGTACGCTGTCATTGTCGTCAACAACCATGAGATTTTCTTTTGCCAGAAAATTTGAATCCTTGATAATATTCGGTATCATTTCTTTAAATACGATACTGAAGGGTACAGTCCATTGAGGCATCGTTATAAAATTGGAAATCTCCGCGGTAAGTACCGGAGAACGGGTTAATGGTCCGCCCACAATAATTTTAGAAGTAAATACGACAGTATCATGATTGATTACACGCAGGTTATAACCCGGCAGATTTACCCAGACATATGTTTCGGGAAAAGAATCTGGTAATTGCTTATAACGATCAAGTGTAATTGCAATTCTTTTGAATTTTTCCAGGTCGGTATTGTTTAACCTGTCGACCAGAGAATTGGAAGTAAATCCGGTTACTTTATATTCATATTTTTTTTGAAATCTGATAATCGCTGATCTGAATTTGGCCAAGTTCATAGGCGGAACCGTATCCGACAGATTTCCGGTTTCCACAAGTCGTTTTTGCAGCAAATGAAAAAATCCAACCGAATCAGTGTATGGATAAGGCAGATAGGTATACGGCGCAAAAGAAGCGGAATCCAGAAAATTCCCTATATATGCTTTCAGTGAATCGTATCCCTTTGATCTTGGTTCCAGGTTATGCAGCACCGCCGAAACATTACCTGATTGTAATGCCTGATTAAGTGTTTTAGTATAAATGCTATCCACTAACAATGTGTCAGTTCTCAAGGTCACACTATCATAGGGGATTCGTCCTCGTTTAAGATCTTTGACCATCAGAAAAAAAGCATCCGTTAATAAGAGATCTTTTCTCGCCCACAAAGCGGCATTTTTAGAAGCATTTGTATCAAGAGAAAAAGCCCTGTCAATAAACGCAAGTATATTGTAGTGATAATCGTTTGGGAATAATCCCCAAAGCCGACTGTTCTGAATTAAATTGGTAAAGGAGCTGCCTTCCGGTGTGGTTCTTTCGCCCCTGAGCCAGATGGGTTTATAACTATTTGCATCGTACAGACTGTCAATCAGTCCTAAGAAACTAATTCCTACTGAATCATTGAGTCGTCCCTGATTTGTTTTCAGGTATTCAAGAGTATGGTGTATATCTTCAGATGTACTTTCGACCAGTTTTGCCGGATTTACCACTACATGTTTTTCTGGTGGCTTATCGACATTATTTTTACACTGAATTAATAGGAAACTGACACTCAGAAAAATATAAAAATATGAACTGCTTTGTTTCATCAGTGTAAACCGGGTTTGTAAAAATATCCAGAAGACCTTTAAAGAAACAACTAATTAGATGAAAAACAAAATATTGAGAAAAGGCATATTCAGATTGGTTTCTACCTTAATTTTCCTATTACTTACACATTTCATTATTGCACAAAAACTGCCTGTAAGCTCGCATGGCTTGTCCTACATCAATAATATTTCGCTGTACAAAGAAAGTCTTTTGCATCATCCCGAAAAGCGAATGATTTCCCTTACAAACATCAATGGTATATTGATGGATTTGAGATATGCTTCAGAAAATAATTTCATGCACAGGAAATTATATCCTGGAATTATTAAAACAACTTATCTCAGAAAACCTGTGTATGAAGCACTGGATAGCGTTAGCATTTTTTTAGCCACCCTCGGATTTCAACTAGTAATATTCGATGCTTATCGTCCCTATAGTGTTACTGAATCCCTATGGGAAAAAGTGAAAGACGATCGATACGCGGCAAATCCTTCTAAAGGAAGCGGTCATAACCGTGGCATCGCAGTTGATCTTTCTATGTCAGATTTAACTACACACAAGTTGGTTGCAATGCCAACAGATTTCGATAATTTTTCTGATTCAGCACACCAGGATTTCAAAGATGCCAGGGCCGAAGCAATCGCAAACAGGGAATTGTTAACTAAAGCGATGGAAAAATATGGATTTGAACCATTACCTACAGAATGGTGGCATTTTAGCTGGCCACATTTTGAAAATTTTGAAGTACTGGATCTGAGTTTTCATCAATTGGACCAATTTGATTTAGTCAGATAATAAATTTCCAAATTAACTATTGACTTTTAGTACCCGGGGTATTTTTTGTTCCAATAATAAAAGATCTGCAAGAACAATTGCGGTTACAGCTTCCAGCACGGGCGGAACGCGGAGGGCAATACACAAGTCATGCCGGCCTTTTACAGAAAATAACTCACGGTTTCCTGTCTCTCGATTAAATGTCTCCTGTTCTTTTGGAGTTGATGAAGTTGGTTTAACGGCAATCCTGAATACAAGTTCATTTCCATTGCTGATGCCACCGACAACGCCCCCTGCGTGATTTGTTAATGTCCTGCCGGTTTTATCTGCAATAGCATCATTGTGTTGCGAACCGAACATACGGGCTGCTGCAAATCCAGTACCGAATTCAATGGCTCGTATCGCCGGAATAGAGAATACAGCATGAGAAATAAGGGATTCCAGACTGTCAAAAAATGGTTCACCCAATGATGCCGGCAAATTCCGAACTCTGCATTCCAATATTCCACCGACTGAATCCTTTGCATCAATAGCTTTTTGCAGTCCAGCCTCCAGATCTGCCAGACCGCCAATTTCTTTTATTTCAGAAGTGACTTCTGTTTTTACGAGTTGTAGTATTTTTTTTGCAATTACGCCTGCCGCCACAAGTGCCACCGTAAGACGGCCGCTGAAATGCCCACCACCTCTGAAATCTTCAAAACCTCCGAATTTTTCATGTGCAACAAAGTCTGCATGTCCGGGTCTTGGAATAGCTCTAAGCTTATCATAATCTCCCGAGCGTGTATTGTTATTTTCAAATAAGATGGTAATGGGTGCACCGGTTGTTTTGTCGTTAAACAATCCGGTTTTGAAAATGGGAATATCTGATTCCTGGCGAGGTGTGGTTCCTTTTTGTGTTCCACCCTTCCTTCTTTCTAAATCCGAATTAAAATCCTCAGTTGTTAACGATAAGCCTGCCGGACAGCCATCCAATACAAGTCCTACCCCTGCCCCGTGGGATTCGCCAAAAATTGTCATTCTGAAAAACCGGCCAAATGAATTCATGTTAGAACATCTTGTCTAGAATGTGCACAGAAACACCCAGTTTGCCAATGTCACTAAAAAAATCCGGATAGGATTTATTAATAGCATCAGCTTTTTCGATTTGTACCGGACCATCAGCTCTTAATGCTGCCACGGAAGCCGCCATGGCAATACGATGATCATGACGAGAATGGACTGTGGCTGCTTTCAGTTTTTCTGCGCCTTTTATACCCATTACATCCCCATTTATTAAAATATCTACGCCCAATTTTCCAAATTCTTCCTGTAAAGTAACTGCCCTATCGCTTTCTTTAAATGCGAGACGGCTAACTCCTTTTATAAAACTCGATCCCTGACAAACAGAAGCTAGTGCGACTAAAGGTGGAAAAAGATCAGGGCAGTCGGTTGCGTCAAAATGAAATGCCTTTAATTTATGTGAATGACTTTCTCCAACATAAATTTCATTTTTTTCAATTTGCATGGACACGCCTGCATCCTTCAGAGCTTCTAATATTGCTTTATCAGCTTGTGTCGATTCGGGATCGAGCCCCCGAATGGTTGCCCGACCCGCAATAGCCGCAGCAACCAGGAGGAAAGCACTTCCACTCCAGTCGCCCTCAACAGTATATTCGACAGTACCAGTTGGTTTTATCCAATCTTCTTTTGAAAAATAAAATGATTGGTAATTATTATTCACAGGTATTTTCAAGCCAAATTCACGCATAACCGTCAAAGTGAGGTCGACATAGGGTTTACTTTTCAAATTGGCGACTTCAATAGTAACATCTTTTGCATCAGACGCTGCATAAGCCATTAGCAGGCCGGTGAGAAATTGTGAACTCAAGGATCCGTCTGTATGGATATCTGCGGGCACCAGCGGACCTTTCAGCTGAAGAGGAAGTTTCCCCATATTCGAACGAACTTCAACAGAAAGTTTTGGAAAGATCTCGTCAAAAAAATTCATTGGCCGATTTAATAGACTGCCCTCGCCTTCTATTATAATCAATTCAGAACTCATCGCTATAATAGGTGCAAACATGCGAATTCCCAGTCCGCTTTCGCCACAATTCACAAAATCATTAATGGGGTTAACACCGTTGCTGTCTGTAAGAATAGAACCGTCGGGAAGATTTTCGATCTTCGTACCGAGATTGCGTATCACTCCCAGAGCAGCCAGATCATCATTTGACCTGCCGGGATTCATGATATGTGTTCTTGTTTGCGAAACCAGAGCAGCAGCGCACGCTCTTTGCATGGAACTTTTAGACGATGGTGCCTGACAGTTTCCGACTATGACAGAAGGAGAAATAGTGACGTTCATTTTATTTTATCTGGCGCGTGCAATTGAATACAGCAGTTTTTCCAAATGATTCATCGGTATAGGTTTGATGACAGCGTTTCCAATTTTTTCAAGGAGCACATAATGCATAATATCCCGCGTTTTCTTTTTATCCATTCGCATGATTTCAACCACTTTTCCGAAATCAACCGGAATATCGACAGGTAAACCATATTGACGGAGCAAACCAGTAACCCTCGCTGTCCCTTTAAAATTCAGCATATCTTCTGAAATCAGGCATGCTGCTTTCATACCTATGGAAATAGCGTGACCATGAGGCAGTTTATATACATTTTCAACCGCATGTCCGAGAGTATGACCAAAATTCAGGAGGCGGCGTTCATTACTTTCAAATTCATCTTTTTGAACTATTCCGGATTTGATCATTACATTTCTGCGAATAAGTTCGGTAAGTGCCTTTTTATTTTTTCGATAAATGTTAATAGAGCTTTTTTCGAGATCATTGAAAAGTGAAACATCTTTTATCGCCGCGTGTTTTATGATTTCGGCAAACCCATTTACCCACTCTTCAGATGGCAGTGATTGTAAAAGAGAGACATCATAAAATAAAAAACCGGGTTGACGGATAACCCCCACCATATTTTTGTAATTACCAATATCAATTCCGTTTTTACCGCCAATCGAAGCATCCACCATTCCTAAAATAGAAGTTGGAACAAAGCCAAAAGGAATTCCGCGCATATAAACAGAAGCAACATAACCCGTAATATCAGTTACTACACCTCCTCCAACACCGATAATAGTCGTTTGCCGGTCAACACCAAAACCGATAAGCTGTTCAATTATTTGATCGACTATATATTGTACTTTAAATGATTCACCTGCAGGAATGTGAACGCATTTTGCTCCCTTAAAATATTTCTTATGAAGGTCGAAAATGTGCTGGTCAGTGATAAAAACAGACCTGTCTTTTTCCACCAGGTTTCCAATTTGTGCCAGGGAAGCATCAAAATAGCAAACTGTTTTAGAAGTGGAAAATGAAAAAGTCTTTTTCAGCATACATTCGTTATTGTCAGGAATTCATTACTTTATTTTGATGATTAATACTCTCCATATGTACAGCATCAAAATACTTCGTTATAAACTCCTGGCTAAGTCCAAGTTTATCTCCTTTCTTGAAGGCCCTCTCTAATATGGCATTCCACCGATTTGTTTGAAGAATCGTAATATTATTGTCTTTCTTATATTGTCCGATTTTTTCTGAAATTTTCATTCTTTCACCGATAATCTGCATCAGTTCATCATCAAGTTGGTTTATCTGCTGCCTCAGCTTTTCCAGCGCAGCGTGATACTCATCTGAAGCAATATCTTCTTTTCGCCAGCGAATATTTCCAAGCATTTCTCCCAACCTCGCAGGTGTAATTTGCTGTTTTGCATCACTCCATGCTTTATCAGGATCAATATGACTTTCAATGATAAGTCCGTCAAAATCCAGGTCTATTGCAGTCTGTGCGACTTCCTGCAAAATATCCCGCCGGCCACAAATATGGGACGGATCATTAATGAATAACATGCCCGGGTGGCGTCGTTTCATCTCAATGGCGAGATGCCACATAGGCGCATTCCGATATTCGGTATTTCCATATGAGCTGAATCCCCTGTGTATTAATCCGATTTGCTTTATTCCTGCTTTCGCGACTCTTTCAACGGCTCCGATCCAAAGTTCAAGGTCAGGGTTGATGGGATTTTTAATAAGTACGGGAATATCAACACCACGCAATGCATCTGCCACGTCCTGCACACTAAATGGATTTACTGTTGTTCTGGCTCCAATCCATAATACATCCACATCAAAATGTAATGCATCTTCAGCCTGCTTCGCAGTAGCCACTTCCACTGCTACCGGAATACCCGTAATATCCCTTGCCTTTTGAAGCCAGGGCAGTCCTTTGGTTCCAATGCCTTCAAAACTTCCCGGACGTGTCCTGGGTTTCCAGATACCTGCCCTCATAACATCCACTTTACCGGTTTCTTTCAATTGAGTGGCTGTTTGTATCACTTGTTCCTCCGTTTCGGCGCTGCAAGGGCCTGAAATAATCAAAGGACGTTTGATCCAGGCTTGCTGCGTGACTTCTTTCATTGATTTAGTTGCAACCATGGCGAATATTTATTTGAGTTACTTTTATATTATCGGCTATTTGCATCATTCATTCTAATCCGACGGCCTTTATAATTCTTTCCATCAATCGCTCTGATCATCTGGGGCGCTGATTTCCTGTCGATTTCGATCCAGCTATTCATTTCTTTCATGTCAATTTTTCCAAGCACATCCTTTCGCAGCTCACTCATATCAAGCACAAACTGAAGAAAACTGGCCTTATAAAAACCATCTTTGGTACCAAGGTTCACGAACAATTTTACAAAATCCCCATTACCCGGTGAAAACGATGGTCGGGATGACGATCTTTCGCCGCCACCAATAGGAATACGTTCTCTCGGGGCGCGGGCACCAGCCTCCCTGCCTCTTGGAACAGCCCGAACATTTAAATCTTCTGCATTTTCATAATATTTCAGAAATCGGGAAAACTCCTTTGACGCAACCCGCTTTAATATCTCTTCCTTACTCACGTCTGCAAATTTCTCCTGGAGCATTGGAACATAGGATTCATAGTCTCCATGACTGATATCCGCATTCAACAATTTATCCATAAAATGAAAAAACTGTTTGCGGCATACGTCCTTCCCAGTGGGAATTTCAACTTTATGAAATGGCACTTGTACTATGCGTTCAATCTGATGTAACTTCCCGATTTCCCTGGAATTAATGATGGATAAACAAACGCCTGTATTTCCAGCACGTCCTGTTCTTCCACTTCTATGAGTGTAAACTTCCACGTCGTCTGGCAACTCATAATTTATAACATGAGTGATGCCGACCACGTCTATACCGCGCGCAGCAACATCCGTCGCAATAAGCAACTGTAGTGATTTTTCTCTGAATTCTCCCATCACTTTATCCCTTTGCTGCTGGGTTAAATCGCCATGAAGCGCATCAATATCGTATCCTTCTCTTGTGAGTTTTTCTGAAATATTTTGAGCATCAGCCTTGGTGCGGGTAAAAATTATTCCATAAATACCCGGATTGAAATCGATCATACGCTTCAACGCCTCGTAACGGTGATGTGCATTCGTAACAAAAAACTGATGATCAACATTCTTATTGGCCGTATTTTTTGTGCCAACAGTTATCTCCATCGGCTCCTTCATGTATTTACGACTAACCCTTTTTATTTCTGCAGGCATGGTTGCGCTAAATAACCAGGTTGCATCTCGCTTGGGAGTATTTTGAAGGATAAATTCGATATCATCCTGAAAACCCATGTTCAGCATTTCATCTGCTTCGTCGAGCACCACATATTTTATTTCCTCCAGGTTGATAGCCTTTCTTTCAATCAGGTCAATCAGTCTTCCAGGCGTAGCTACTACGATCTGAACACCTCTCCTCAGATCTCTGATTTGCATACCAATGGATGTTCCGCCATAAACTGCCAACACCTGGACTCCCGTCATGAACTTTTTAAAAAGCTCCAATTCGCTTACTATTTGCATACAAAGTTCCCGAGTCGGACAAACCACCAGCGCTTGTGGGAATTTTTGATCGACTTTCAATAGCTGTAACAAGGGCAATCCGAATGCCGCTGTTTTTCCTGTTCCTGTTTGCGCCAGGCCAACCAGGTCCTTGGTACCACTTAACAGGACAGGAATTGCCTTTTCCTGTATGGGAGTGGGTTGGGCATAGCCTAATGCGGTTATAGCCGTCAGTAGATTTTCCTGCAATCCAAGCCCTTCAAATGTGCTCATACGGTTCTGAAATTTTGCGCAAAGGTACTATTTTAAGCTTAAAGCTTAAGGCCTAAGGCTTAACACCTTATCTATTCTGAAAATTAATTGATATCTGCATTATCCATAAGTGAAATGACCTGATTCTGCTTTCCCATTTTTATTTGTTTCATTCTACATCTCGGTACATCAAAATGTAAAAATTCGCACCGGCGTATTCGTTTAAATATTTTATTTCAAAATCCTGCTGATCTTGTTTGCGTTTTCCATTAATTCGCACAAATACTCATAGTTTTCCTTCTCAAGACAGCTTTTAAACTTTCTCAATTGCGTTATATGTTCATTTAATACGTCCAGGACGTTCTCGCGGTTTTGCATGAATATCGGAGCCCACATAGACGGACTACTTTTCGCAAGCCTAACTGTACTTTCAAAACCACCCCCTGCCAGTTCAAAAATGGCATCTTCTTCCTTTTCCTTTTCCAGAACAGTATTTGCTAATGCAAAAGAAGTGATATGTGAAATATGGCTTACATAAGCTGCATGCACATCATGATTTTCAGCTTCCATATTCACAAGCGACATTCCAAACCGGAGATAAATATCTTCAACCACTTTCAAAGCGTCATGATCAGATTTTTCTCTTTCACAGATCACACATGATCTACCCCGAAATGCGTCGTGTACAGCAGCTTCGGGTCCACTGTATTCGGTTCCCCACATAGGATGGGTAGCTACAAACCGATTCCTGGCCGGGTGGCCACCAAGAAATTTACAAAGGGCATTTTTGGTCGAACCTGCGTCCGCTACAATTTGATGTGGGGATATCAAATCCAGAATATTTTTCATTACAGGTAAAGTAACATCTACAGGAATTGCCACATAAATTAAATCGCTTTTTTTTACCGCTTCTTCCAGTGATAATACTTCATCGATAATTCCAAGTTCTAATGCTTTACGGGCAGTCGTCCCACTCCGACTTACTCCCACGACTTTCTTAACCAATTCCTGATCCTTCAATGCAAGAGCAAAAGAACCCCCGATCAAACCCACTCCTACGATTGCAACGGTATCAAACATGGTGTTTAGGTTTTACGAATCCTGTCGCCTTAATTCTGTTAAAACATTCAAGAATTTTTTCTTCAGGAGCACATAAGCTCACCCTGATGTAATTGTTTCCTGCACTTCCAAAAATGCCTCCGGGTGTAACAAATACATTTGCTTTATATAAGAGCAGATCACTCATGGCATATCCGTCGGCGATTCCTTCAGGTACTTTAGCCCAGACAAAAAGTCCAGCCTGATTTTTTGAATAACTACATCCCAGACCATCGAGTAACGCTTCTACAGCCAGTCTTCTACTGTAATATAATTTATTAACCTCCTCATACCATGACGCGGGAAGTGATAATGCTTTTGCGGCTGCCAATTGCAAAGGAAGAAACATCCCGCTATCCATATTACTTTTGAACCGGAGAATATTTTCTATATGTTGCGATTTTGCAATCATCATTCCAATGCGCCAACCGGCCATATTATGTGATTTACTAAGCGAATTCAATTCAATAACATGATCTCCGACTCCTTCGGACTGGAATATGCTCATAGGTTCTTCGTTCAGTATAAAACTGTATGGGTTATCGTGTACCAGAAGAACCTGATTTTCTTTTGCAAATGATATCAATTCTTCAAAAAGCTTTTTGGTGGGCAGCTTACCTGTTGGCATATGCGGATAATTCACAAACATCAGGACCTTTTCCTGGCCCGAACGTTTTGTAGTTACTAACCTGATTAGTTCTTCGAAATCGGGCTGCCAATTGTTCTCCTCTTTGAGCTCATAACCGGCTATGATAGCGCCGGCGAGTTTTGCCGCACTTTGATAGGTTGGATAACCAGGATTCGGGATCAATACTAAGTCTCCCGGGTTCACGTAAGACATACAAATATGCATGATCCCTTCTTTGGAACCTGCTAAAGGTAGAATCTCTGATTCTGAGTTTAAGTCCACATTGTACCAATCCTTATACCAACGGGCCATCGCTTTGCGTAAAACGGGAGATCCCTTATAGCTTTGATATGCATGGACATCCGGTCGGATACTTTCTTCATTCAGAATCCTTATCACGTCGGGATGAGGTGCCTGGTCAGGACTTCCGATTCCAAGGCTGATAATATTTTTACCCGCGCGATTAAGATCTTCGATCTCACGTAATTTTTTGGAGAAATAATATTCTCCAATTCCATCCAGTCGATTAGCTGTTTTCATTTTTTAAAATGTCAATATTAGAAATCCCCACTATATCGTATGCATTCGATGCATGTTCACACAATATTTTATGCCTGAATTCCTTTTTGGTAAACACCATATATCTTTAAATCGGAAATGGCCGGTTTAATGACTGATATAACATTCTCAAACTCATCCGTGTTTTCAAATTCCATATCGGCATGAAAACTATATTTCCAATCGCTTCCTGGTATTGGGTACGACTGAAGTTTGCTCAGGTTGATTCCAGCTTCTGCTATAAGTGTCAGTACTTTTGCCAGGCTACCCCGCGAATGGTCCGTATGAAAAGTGACTGAAGCCTTATTAGCATTTAAAACCTTCTCTACATTTTCTTTTCGTTGTAGAACTAAAAATCTGGTGTAATTATTTTTCATAGTATGAATATCGGGAGCAATCATTTCCAGTTGAAACAGATCTGCCGCAAGGCTGCTTGCGATCCCTGCAATATGTTTGCTTTTGCGCTGATGAATATGTTTAGCGCTCAGAGCCGTGTCTTCAGTTTCAATTAGTTTCCAGTCATACTGATTCAAAAACTCCAGGCACTGAAGTATTGCCATTGGATGAGAATGTACTTCTTTTATATCTTTTAATGTAATCCCCGGATTCACTACCAGATTTTGCCGGATTTGCAAATATATTTCCCCGGCTATTACTAACTCGCTGTTGCGAAGCAAGGAATAATTCGGAAGAATACTTCCCGCGATAGAGTTCTCAATAGCCATTACAGCAGCATCACAGAGATTTGGATCCGCCGCAGATTTTATGACATCCTGAAATCTGGCACAGGCCAGGATATTTGTCTTCTCACCGAAAAAGATCCTGGTCGCTTCCTGATGAAAGCTTCCTTCGTATCCCTGAATTGCTACTCTTTGAATAGGGTGTTGCATATGAAAAAAAAATCCCGGCTTTTGACCGGGATTCTATTGTTAAG
Organism: uncultured Bacteroidota bacterium; assembly: GCA_963757315.1. Classification (GTDB taxonomy): domain Bacteria; phylum Bacteroidota; class Bacteroidia; order Chitinophagales; family Chitinophagaceae; genus Puia. Next base: position 1,298,960 of record CAVWRD010000011.1, read on the forward strand.
TTTTAAATCTAATTGTTGATTAACAAAAGCATTCCGGATTTGCTTCTAAAATAGAAGTAAAAATAAAAATAACGGTATGCTTTTGTGATTGACATATGTAAAACCGAAATTAAATCATTCCTGCGATACAAAAAATTTATTTTCAAAGTGAACTGAAAATTATGTGTTATTCAATCTCTTTTCCTGCAAGGCAGACACGAGCTTAAAGAGATGAAAAGGCTTATAAATTCGCCAATCTGGTTGTTCAATCAGGTTAATATACCGGTCCAATTTGGCACGGCGAAAATCGTACTGCGTCTGCTCCGGCATGTTAATACAAACAATCCAGCCCTGTTGATCGTCTATGTCTTCCTTCCATTCCTCATAATAGTCCTTGTCGCCGCTGTGGAAATTCAATACGTTTTCCGCAATCAGGATGAATTTAAAAATACCTTCCGTCATGAATTTATCTGCCACTTCTCTTTTAAGGCTCATAATGTCATTCTCTATCGCATCATTCCATTCACCAATGAGTTCTATAATTATATATTTCTCATCGTAATCAGCTAGTAAGACTTTTAGATAAAGTGTTCTTGAACCAAATTCGTCCCACTGCGGATGTATCAAATAGTTGTAGATCGCTTGCGTAAATTCAAATTCCGAATAAATACGTCCGTAAAAAGGCGATCTTTCGTCCTCTTCACTCACGTAAATATGTCGCCAATTGTAATATGGTTCTATATTATGCATTTGGTTTTCTTACCTCTTTCTACTTTCAGCGGCTTTCTTAACGCTGCCGAATTGCAACAGTAAGTTTTTAGCAGTCTGATAGTCTGTTATACCGGTTTGGTTCATGAGCATACCAGTACCGCGTTCAATAAGTTTACTATTTGTTAACTGCATATTGACCATCCTTGTGTCTTCAACCCTCCCAATCCGGATCATCACGGTGGTGGAAATCATATTCAAAACCAATTTTTGGGCTGTACCGCTTTTCATACGAGTACTTCCGGTTACAAATTCGGGTCCTACTATAACTTCAACCGGGCAGTCTGAAGCTGCCGCCAGAGGTGTACCAGGATTACATGTTACGCATCCGGTTACTATTTTTTTTGAGCGGCACTTTTCCAAAGCGCCGATTACATAAGGGGTCGTTCCGCTGGCAGCTATTCCGATGACAATATCTTTCTCTGTCACTTCGAATTCGCAAAGATCCAACCAACCTTGCTCCCTGTCATCTTCCGCATTCTCTACAGGCGTCCTTATGGCTTTTTCCCCTCCCGCTATTAGGCCAATAATTAATCCATAGGGCATACCATAAGTCGGGGGAATTTCACTGGCATCCAATATTCCCAATCTCCCGCTTGTACCTGCCCCGATATAAAACAATCGTCCTCCACTTAACATTTTATCAGTAACCGTCTCTGTCAATTTCTCAATCTGAGGGATGGACAAAGCAACCGCTAAGGGGACTTGTTGATCTTCCTTGTTAATGAAAGTGAGCAGCTCATGAATTCCCATCTTCTCCAGATGCCGGTATGGTCCTTGTTCTTCGGTAATTTTTTCAAAGTCCATTATTTCTTTTTATGATAAGCAATTAGTCCGGGCATTGGTTTGGCAAGAAATTTTCCCACTTGCCATCCATATGTCTTACAAAGTTCTTTCAGAATATCCTGAAACCCAAAAGCCACACTTCCCGTAAAAAAAACAGGGACTCTGCCAGATTCTGGATACTGTGACAGATGAATTGAAAAAAAATCACTCAGCCCATCTTCAATAATATTTTCGATCATATAATGTCCGCGATTCGCATTCAGGAACATGGCAAAAGAAGCAATATAACGATTAGGCAAAGGTTTTTTGTAAATCGAATCCAGAATATCCGAAGCACCAATCTTGTACTTTTTGTAAAAAATATCATGAAGCTCCACGTCAAAGGTCTTATATAAATAATGTTGTAGGACTTTCTTTCCCAGGTACGCTCCACTACCTTCGTCGCCCAGTACATATCCAAGTCCCGGACTATTGCGTATAATCTTCTTGCCGTTATAATAGCCAGAATTGCTACCCGTGCCCAATATCGCAACGATACCTTTATTGTTGCCACATAAAGCACGCGCTGCGCCTGTAAGGTCGTGCTCTACTTCTATCACTGCCTCAGGAAATACAGTTTTAATAGCTCTCCTTACAACTGCACGGTTTGCCGGAGCTGCACAACCCGTTCCATAAAAATATATGCGGGAGGGACTCTTTTTTTTTAACGCTGGCAAAAGTTCATCCTTCATCAATTTAACAATTTGTGTTTCATTCAAAAAATATGGGCTTGCACCCTGGGTCGTAATAATTTGTTTCTTTCCATTTGAAATAAAACACCATTCACATTTTGTAGAACCGCTATCCGCAATCAGTATTGACATGTTCAAATTTAAATGATCCGGGAACGAAGTTAAATGGTTTATGGTGTATGGTATGTGCATCATTACTTTGCTTAATTTGCAGTCATCAGGTGAAATAAAATACATGAAAAAACTGAACTTCTGGCTGCCGTTGCTATTTGCAGTAGTTATGATTTTGGGAATGCTCATAGGTTTCAGACTTTATCCAAGCACCAATACGGGAGGTTTTTTTAAGACAGGCAAACTGAGCCCTGTTCAGGAAGTGCTGGATATCATCAAAGACAAATATGTAGATTCGGTTCACGCTGATTCGCTGAGTGATGAAGCTATCCAGGGTTTACTTTCCCATTTGGATCCGCATTCTTATTATATACCGGCTATTGATCAGGTAGAAATGAACGAAGATCTTCAGGGGAATTTTCAGGGAATAGGTGTTGAATTTCAAATCCTGGGCGATACGGTCAACGTAACTAACGTTATCAGCGGTGGACCAAGCGACAAAGCGCGTCTTCAGGTTGGAGATCAAATCATCCGTGTGAATGATTCTATCGTCGCCGGCAACAATATTACTGCGGAAAGAATAAAAAAACTACTACGAGGCCCGGGCGCAAGCATCGTAAATCTTATAATATTTAGAAATGGCACACCCAAAAAATTTGTTTTGCAGCGTGGTATGATCCCGTTGCCTGCTTTGGATGCCTCCTACATGATCAACAACGAGTCTGGCTATATAAGAATCAATAAATTTTCGAGGACCACATTCGAAGAATTTATGATAGCGATAGAAGCTCTTGAAAAACGAGGGATGAAAAAACTAATTCTGGACATCCGGGGAAATGGCGGAGGTATTGTGGATGAAGCAGTAAATATGGCCGACGAATTCCTGGGTAACGATGAATTAATTGTTTATACCGAAGGAAGAAAAAGCCCCCGAAAAGAATATCGCGCGCAAAGACCGGGAAGTTTTGAATCAGGAAAACTAATTCTACTAGTAGATGAAGGCACCGCGTCGGCTAGTGAAATACTTGCAGGTGCGCTTCAGGATTGGGACCGGGCAAGCATTGTAGGACGGCGAACTTTTGGTAAAGGATTGGTGCAGGAACCATTTGAACTAAATGATGGAAGCGAACTGCGTCTAACCATTGCCCGTTACTATACTCCTCTGGGGCGAAGTATTCAGAAACCCTACAATAAAGGACGGGAAGCGTACAACGAGGAAGTTATAGACCGTTATCATAATGGTGAGGTCATCCATGGAGACACAGCCAATAATCACATGGGCCAGGTTTATAAAACTCCGGCTGGAAGATTAGTATATGGCGGCGGTGGCATTACTCCAGACGTTTTTGTGGCAATCGACACTACTCAGATCTCAAGAAAAATAACTGCCCTCTATATCAGTGGGTCTATGAATGATTTTATTTATCAATATTATATACAGCATCAAACTGAACTGAAACAGTTTCAGTCACCCGAAACATTTTACTCCGGCTTTAAAAAGGACGAGGAGATTTGGAATTCTCTTAATCTGTTTGCCAAAAAAGATTCAATCAATTTGACAGGGGTGAATCTTACCGACCGTAATCAGGTAGAAATACGTTTGAAGGCACTTCTCGCAAGATTTATGTGGCATACACAGGGATATTTTTACGTGATTAACCAAACAGATCCTGTATTTAAAAAAGCTATAGAATTGCTGGAAAACAACAGCTCTTTACCGCAAACAGCACGAAATCATTAAAGCAGCTGATTATCGGGTAGTTGTTTTCTTTCTATCTTATATGACAAGATAAGGCCGATGCCGCCTCCGATGGCTATAAGGGCAAAATAAATAGGAGCATTTGCACCATCATTAAATTCACTGTTAGGGTGTTTGATATTGTACAGTACGAAATTATCCAGAAAATAAGCAAGGAATAATCCAAGACCCGAACCAACCAGTAATAAACCCCATTTCAGATTACGAAAAGGAGCCGGACGTCTTTCCTGCTTTATTTTAGGATCCAGGCCTTTTTCAATCATCGCCATATTTTCCTTATTATTAATATATCTTATACCGAATATCATTGCACAAATCGAAAGGCTGCTAAGAATAAGCCAAAAAAATACCAATTGATCGGGTCCCATAAACTTATTTTTTAAAAATTAAACATTGTTACTCCCTTATAAGACTACAACCTTTTATTGCAGGTTACAGGTAGCTGGAATTATTTCAAAACTTTAAAGTAGTCAAGCCTTATGATTTTTTCCCTTATCTACTTATTTTCCCGTTCCAACACCCCATTCCTAGTCCCATACTCCCATACTCCCATACTCACATACTCCCATACTCCCATACTGTCTTTAAATGTACCTTAGACTGTAACCGGAATAAACTAATGAACGTCTTATAATAGTGGTAACAGCCGGACAATCAGAAGAACTAGTTATTAACAGGATCCTCAAAGGGGATCAAACTGCATTCTCAATACTTGTTAGAAAGTATCAGGATTATGTATTTACACTGGTTCTGAGATTTACAACAAACAGAGAGGATGCTGAGGAGATCGCTCAGGATGTATTTGTGAAAGCTTATCGATCGCTGGCCGATTTTAGGGGAGACGCCAAGTTCAGCACCTGGTTATTTACCATTACCAGAACAACCTGTCTAAGTTTTTTAAGAAAGAAAAAACTCGATACTGTTTCGCTGGACAACGAAAGAACTGGATTGCAGGTTGAAAACCAGGAATCTGGATTTAGCGCCAACGGGATTGAGCAAAAATCAAAGCATACTATGCTAAAAAATGCTATCTCGATGCTCAGTACCGACGATGCACAGGTACTTAACTTATTCTATCAGGGCGATCAGTCGTTGGAGGAAATTGGTAAAATTATGCGACTGGATCCGAACACTGTGAAAGTGAAATTATATCGTGCAAGGCAACGACTGAAAGATAAAATGGAAAAACATTTTTCTCATGAGATACGTGAAATTTATATGGATTAATGGAGAGAAAAAAGATTTATCCGAACATTTGATTTTAAAAAAAGATACTATGGATCAGGAAATGGAAAAACTTATTTGGGATTTCATCGACGAACGCTGCAGCCCTGAGGACAAGAAAATTATAACCCAGCGATTGGCAGAGAATCAACTTTGGAAAGACAGTTATCAGCAATTGCTTGGGATTCATGAAATGCTTAAAAAAGATGATCTTGAAGTACCGTCACTGCGGTTCTCAAAAAATATAATGGAGGAAATTGCCAATTATCAGGTTGCACCTGCTGCGAAAAGCTACATAAATAAAAATGTGATCCGCATATTTGCGGCTTTCTTCCTCACTATGATTATCGGTCTCTTTATTTATTTTGTCGGGCAGATTCATTGGGTAAATCAATCCAGTAATAATCTTATCCCTACTTATAGCCAGGAAGCTGATAAAATCAACTGGAGTAAGTTTCTCAATAATTCTTACGTAAATATTTTTATTGGCATAAACATAATTCTCGGTCTTATATTGACTGATAAATATTTTCAGGGAAAGAGAAATTCCAGGTATGCCGGGAACTGGACAAAGGGGGACAGTGCTTAATCCTTTGTACATTTGTTGAATGGATATAAAAAATAATATTCTTGAAACAATCGGCAATACGCCACTCATCCGCCTAAATAAAATCACGAGAGATTTTCCGTGTATTGTCGCCGCCAAAGTAGACTACTTCAATCCGGGCAATTCGATCAAGGATCGAATGGCAGTTAAGATGATTGAAGTTGCTGAGCAGGAAGGAAAGCTCAAACCAGGAGGAACCATTATTGAGGGGACCAGTGGGAATACTGGTATGGGTTTGGCATTAGCGGCTATCGTAAAGGGTTATAAATGCATATTTACAACAACCGATAAACAATCGAAAGAAAAATCAGATATTCTCAAAGCAGTTGGCGCAGAGGTAATAGTTTGTCCTACAAACGTTGAACCTGAAGATCCGCGAAGTTATTATTCAATTGCACGCAGATTAGCCAAAGAAATTCCGAATTCTTTTCATTGTAACCAATATGACAATCTCGCCAATCGCCTCGCGCATTATGAAACCACCGGGCCTGAGATTTGGAATCAGACAGACGGGAAAATAACACATTTAGTTTGTACAGCAGGTACGGGTGGAACAATAACGGGTGCAGCAATGTATTTAAAGGAAAAAAATCCAAATATACAGGTATGGGCTGTCGATGTTTTTGGATCGTTGTTAACAAAATATTTTAACACCGGAGAAATTGACATGAACGAAGTACATCCCTATGTCTCTGAGGGGTTCGGCGAAGATTTTGTTCCGCAGAATTATGATATGAGCGTTATCGATCATTTCGAACAAGTGACCGATAAGGGTGGTGCGATAATGGCCCGTCGCCTTGCCAAAGACGAAGGTCTTTTTTGTGGATACAGTGCCGGAAGCTGTTTACAGGGCCTCATACAGTTGAAAAACAGACTAAAAAAAGATGACCTGGTTGTATGCATTTTTCATGACCATGGCAGTCGTTATGTAGCAAAAATCTATAACGATCAATGGATGATGGAACGAGGGTTCCTTGATGTTAAGACTTTTCGTGATATTGTAAGTGCTCGCGGAATGTATTCTCTGGTTACCTTAAATCCGGAACAATCCGTCGGTGAAGCATTTGACCGAATGAAGGAACTTCACATAGAAAATATTCCGATTATGGTTGACGGTTTACCTGTGGGGGCAATTAGTGAGAGCGGCCTTTTTAATGTTATTATTAATAATGGCGCTGAAATCAGGCACAAACGAATCCAGGAAGTTCTGGAGCCGCCTTATCCCGTCGTTTCTTTTGAAACTCCGGTAGAAAGAATCAGCTCGCTCATTAGCAAGGAAAACGGAGCCGTTCTTGCAAAAGATGATAGCGGCAATTTTCATATCGTTACCAAATATGATGTTTTACAATCTTTTACACATAAAGTATAAAATCGAAATTTGAATTCTTCTGCAATCCGGATGGTAATCGCCGACAATGAATTCAGCCGGACATTTCACAATTCGTAGATATACGTTATCCGGCTTCGTTAACTTGCTATGAGAAGGGTATATTGTGAACCGTTAAAATCAGGCAAAAAGGCTATTGTTGTTAATATGCGCAAAAGTTATTTTTGAATCCGAAGTTATTTGATAAGTGATAATTCCTACAATATCCAAAACCGACTAAGTTCTTTTTCCAATATCCGTTAGAAATTCTTTGTAAATCTGATTCCGTCCAATTTCCTTATCCTTTCGAAAACCTGCTTTAATCCACTATATCCTTTCCGCAAAACAGGGCATTTATCAAAACTTGTAGACGCCCTCATAGAATAAATCCAATCCTGTAGAAACGAGCTTGATTTGGCTCCGTAAAGAAATCTTGCTCCTAATATCTGATCCTTAGAAAAACATTTGAAATTCAAAATTCGCAAGTAACCGGCAACAGTACCAGTATCCATTTAAACAATCAACGTTTATCCAATAACCCCTGCTAAGTTCTCCGAACAATTTAGCAGGGGAGCTCATCAGGAGAACTTATCCCAGTTCTCTTTATCTCACTATCAAGTTCTCATTTATCATTAAATCTAAATAATCGATCTTTATAGAAAGATCAAGGATGCATTTTTCTTTCAATTCAAATGCGCCAAACAATAATGAAACCAATAAGCCATCCCGGAAAAAACCGATTTTCCCCGTAAACGATCTTTTGAGAAACTATTTACAGCAACATGGACGAGAGGTAAAACTACCAGTTTCCTACTCAGATCTGTTACACGTCGCTTACGCGGTTCCGTTAAAAGATAAAAATGGAAAAGACAGTCTATGGGAGTCGGTATCATACGACATGCAACATTGGCAATACATTCGAAGCGGATTAGTGAAAATGTATGCAATTTTAAAAACAGAAGGGGACCTTACATTTAGTAAACATCTGGATGTTGCGCGTGTTGACTTCTGCAGCTTTGCGAATTCTAGTCCCTTCAGAATTCGAATTGTAAATAAATTCAATGATAATTATGATCATTTTTATATAAAACAAGCAGATGCCTCACGGGTATACGGTCTTGAACTGGAACATTTGCTATCTCCAAATAGAATTAGTTTTTTTACTCATCAGCAAACCCTTATTGAAGACCATATTCCGGGAATTCCAGGAGACATTTTCATTTTAAATTATCTGCATGAGCCTATTACCAACCGAATACGATTTGCTAAGGAGTTTGTAAAATTTAATGAGCGATGTTTTGTACGCTTATTGGGAGACATGAGATCTTATAACTTTGTCGTAGATATAACGCCGGATATTGAAGATTTTCAATATAGAATTCGCGCAATTGATTTTGATCAACAGTCGTATGAAGGCAGAAAAAATATTTACCTGCCTCAGTTTTTTAAAGAGAATAAATCACTTGTGGATATTTGTACCAAATATCTTAACCAGGATTCCATAACTCAATATCAAACGGAAGAACGAACCATGATGGCTTTTCGAGTCGCTTCTTCAAGGTTTAGATTAATGCATCTTCTAAATATTATGACTACTGATAATATTTCAACTCCCGAGAAACTTGTCCAACTACGCAGTGAGCTTGCTACCGAATTTCAAGCGCCGATATTTTTGAAAAGTCGTTCCATGGGTCAGCTTGTAAAAAGACAATTAAAACAAACACTTCAGAAAAATTTGGCCTTAATACAAAAAAACCTTGGAAAATTCCAGGACTGAACGATTTCTAAGATTCTTATCCCATGGCGATTAAACTTTCGATGTTTTTCAATGAATATTACATATTCGTGCGATTGGGAAATCGTATATTCGCAGTCTTAAATAGAAAATTATAACATGGCAAAATATAAAGCAGGTGTGTTATTCGGCGATGAACTTGAAGCACTTTATGAGGATGCAAAAAATAATGAATTTGCAATACCTGCAGTAAATGTTACCGGAACTGATACTATAAATGCATCTTTGGAAGCAGCTGCGAAGGTGAACTCTCCCATTATTATACAATTTTCAAACGGCGGAGCTCAGTTTGTTGCCGGAAAAGGTATGCCGAATGACAAATTACAGGCAAATATTTCAGGCGGTATATCTGGCGCAATGCATATTCACAATGTTGCAAAATATTACGGAATTCCGGTAGTAGTACATACGGACCATGCCGCAAAAAAATGGCTTCCCTGGATTAGTGGTTTACTTGATGCTGGTGAAGTATTTTTCAAGGAAAAAAAACAGCCATTATTTAGCTCCCATATGCTTGATCTTTCTGAAGAACCCCTTGAGGAAAATATTCATACTTCTGCAGAATTCTTTAAACGAATGAAACCTCTTGGTATGGCCATTGAAATAGAACTCGGAGTAACTGGCGGAGAAGAAGATGGTGTGGATAACAGCGGAGTTGAAAATGATAAGTTGTATACCCAACCGGAACATGTAGCCTATGCTTTTAAAGAATTGAGTAAAATAAGTCCTTTGTTTGGCGTCGCTGCCGCTTTTGGAAACGTTCATGGGGTTTACAGTCCGGGCAACGTGGAATTGCGTCCTGTAATTTTAAAAAATAGTCAGGATTACATTGTAAAGGAATTGAAAACCAAACCGAAACCAGTTTATTTTGTTTTCCATGGAGGCAGCGGATCGCCGCAATCACAAATTCGCGAAGCGATTGGATATGGTGCAATTAAAATGAATCTTGATACAGATTTGCAATGGGCTTTTTGGGAAGGTGTTCAGAAGTATTACAAAAAAAATGAGCCATACCTGCAAGCGCAATTGGGCAATCCGGAAGGCTCAGACCGTCCGAATAAGAAATTTTATGATCCGCGCGTATGGCTTCGCAAGGGCGAGGAAAGTTTTATAAGTCGACTCCAAACAGCTTTTGAAGATTTGAATTGCATTAACCGAAATGCATAAAAAATATTATCTTTTCTCCTTCACTTTTGAATTTCCGAATTTACAAATGATAAAGGTGGGTTAACCATTCCGTTACTCAGCAAATGACTGTAACCATTCACCACGCGCCATAACCACACATAAAAGCGTTAAATGCAGTCCATCATGTATTAAGTCTTTTTATCTATATTCATTCGATGAAATCTATTTTTAGCTTATTCATCGCACTATTGTTATTTAATTTTTCTTACTCGCAACAAAATCCGGCCATCCCAGCTTCAAAGAAACCGGTAACAGTAACCGGAACGATTGTTTCACCTATACCGAAATCCAATCCAAAACCTTACAAAGAAATAATAACAGAAAAAGCAATTACACAAAAAGGACTTTTCACGGTTCACAAAGTAGATGATAAATGGTATTTCGAAATTCAGGACTCTCTTTTTAACAAGGAAATACTTGCGATTACCCGTTTTGATAAAACGCCCGCTGGAAGCCACTCTTATGGAGGGGAAAAAGTAAATGAACAAACCATACGCTGGGAAAGAGGTCCTTCAGATAATGTTTTTCTTCGTGTGATGACGATAGTTAGTATTGCACCAGACTCTTCTCAACCTATTGCACAGGCTGTCAGAAATTCAAACGTAGATCCCATTGCAGCCGCTTTTGACATTAAAGCATTTGGGAAAGATTCGACCAGTGTCATCATAGATGTTACCGATTTTTTCAAACTTGATAATCAGCCGGTAAGTCTTGGACCGGATCTGAAAAGAAGGTATAATCTGGGAGGCATATCAGCTGAAAGATCGTACATCAGCTATATCCACAGTTACCCGCTGAATACTGAGGTAAGATCCGTCAAAACCTTCAGTTCCTCGTCATCGCCCGCCGGTTTAACTTTTGGAACATCAGCTGCCAGTCTGCCCGCATCTGATGTGGCCGGAGCAGTTACCATGGAACTTAATAATTCATTCATTATGCTACCTGCTATTCCTATGCGCAAAAGAATCTTCGACCCCAGGGTTGGATATTTTGCCAGCGAATATTCAGTATATAGCGACTCTCTGCAGAAAACCAAAACAAGTACTTTTATTCACCACTGGCGTCTGGAGCCAAAAGAAGAGGATTTTAAACGCTGGCAAAAAGGTGAACTTGTTGAACCAAAAAAACCCATCGTTTTTTACATTGATCCCGCAACTCCAAAACAATGGAGACCTTACTTAATCGCGGGGATTAATGACTGGCAATCGGCTTTTGAAAAAGCCGGATTTAAAAATGCTATTATCGGAAAGGAATGGCCCGAAAATGATAGCACGATGAATCTGGAAGATGCACGGTTTTCAGTCATACGTTACTTCGCTTCAGATATCGAAAATGCATATGGACCAAATGAAGCCGATCCGAGAACCGGGGAAATACTTACAAGTAATATTGGATGGTATCATAATGTTATGAAACTTCTGCACGACTGGTATATGATTCAGACAGCCGCAGTAGATCCGCGTGCTCGTAAAATGATTTTTGACGACAGTCTCATGGGAACATTGATCCGTTTTGTTTCATCACATGAAATTGGTCATACGCTCGGCCTCAGGCATAACATGGGAAGCAGCAGTCTTACTCCGGTCGAAAAACTCAGAGACAAAGCTTGGGTAGAATCTAATGGGCATACCGCCTCGATAATGGACTACGCTCGTTTTAATTATGTGGCGCAACCAGAAGATCAAATCGGACCGAAAGGTCTTTATCCCCGAATTGGTCCTTACGACAATTGGGCTATACTTTGGGGATATAAGTTAATTCCGAACACCAGGAATGAAGAGGAAGACAAAAAAGTCTTAAATAAATGGATCATAGATAGTCTAAAAGCAAATCCCAGACTTTGGTTCGGAGGTGAATCACAGAATTTTGATCCACGTTCCCAAACAGAAGACCTTAGTGACAATAATATAAAAGCCAGTGAATATGGGATTTTAAATCTCAAAAAAATATTAGTACAGCTACCCGTTTGGACCAGGGAAGAAGCGGATACATATGATAATCTTGAAGACATGTACTCACAGCTTATCGGTCAATTTAGCAGATATATGAATCACGTTGTTAAAAACGTCGGAGGCATTTATGAAACCTTCAAAAGTGTGGAACAACCCGGAGATGTTTATGCGCCCACTCCCAAAATAATACAAGAAAATGCGGTTAATTTTCTTCAGGTTCAATTATTCACGACACCATATTGGCTCCTGGACAAAAACATTTTAAATAAAATAAGTAGTCCTGCTTCTTCGGAGTTGATTTCAAATACGCAGGTAAGCGTATTAAATTCTCTGATATCTTCATCCCGCCTTTTTAGAATGGAAATATTGTCGGACCGATTTGGCAAAGCTTCTGTATATGGACCCGACGATCTGATAACCGATTTGGAAAGAGGATTGTGGAAAGAATTGGATGGTGCAAGAACTATTGATCCGTTCAGACGAAATTTACAAAAACAATTTGTGGAAATAATGATTTCCTTGATGAATCCGGCACAACCAGTTATTCCTGCTGGTTTACCCCGGGGTTTAATTATTTTTTTCGGTGCAGATATTAAAAACACGGACATCCCATCAATTGCAAGAGGTCACTTAACAGCCTTACATAACCGTATATTGGCAGCGGCAAATGTTTCGACAGATAAATTGACAAAATATCATTTGCAGGATGTCGCTGAAAGGATCAGACAGGCACTCTTTCCCAAATAAGATAATTGCAAATTGAATAGATAAGCGAAAATTTTGCGATTAAAAGTAATTGTCAATATTGTTGACTAATTATTTGGTTATTTACATTTACCTGTCAAACAAATCCAGAATGGGCGTTCCGATACTGCCATCTGGAGTCTGAATATGTAAGAGCGCGGCCAGGGTTGGTGCTATATCTGTCATATTAACGCGGGCCGCTGAAGCGCCAGGGTGAATATCCCAGCCCATAAACAACAGAGGAATATGGGTGTCATAAGGATTCCAGGTCCCATGGGTAGTTCCTGTCCTTGCATATGATTCGAGCCATCCCGGTTGAAAAACTACCTGAACCTGTCCGCTTCTTTTAAAATTATATCCATTGATGATCATCGATTTTATCGCGTCCGGAATTGGTGCATCCTGGATTTTTTCTAAATCAACTGCATACGCAACTCCGGGTTGTTTTTTCAAAAAGTCAACAACCAACTTTTTAATCGCGTCGAAGTCTGCATTATAAGCAGCAATTTTTTCCATATCGAAATTGATCTGATAGTTACCTGCGGAGCGAATTACTTTAAAATATCCGAGTTTCTGTTGTATAAGCTGGTCGAGGTTAGCCAGAATATTACTGGTTACAAAAAAGTCAGCTGGCATTTTGTTCGTCTGTAAATATCCCACTGCATGAGACGCTCCATGATCCGCTGTGAGAAAAACCAAATATTGGCCCTTCCCTATCTTCTGATCGAGATATGAAAAAAAAGAAGCGAGATCAAGATCCAGTCGTAAATAAGTATCCTCGATTTCAACTGAATTGAGTCCGAATAAATGTCCTACATAATCAGTCGAAGCGCAGTTAATTGTAAGAAAATCTGTCGCAACACCCTGACCTAGTTGATAGGCATCCAATATGGTTTTGGCAAAATCTATCGTTAATGAATTTCCGAATGGAGTTGAACGAAAAGATCCATGATTTTTTGCATAGGCTGATTTTAGATTATGAGGAAAAACCGGCAATACATCACCAGGAAGTTTTCCTTCGTATGATTTGTTGTCCGAATCACTTTCAACATAAGTATTGATTGGATATAGTGTGTTCCAATCGCTATTCGTGAATTGCTCTATATTTTTCTGTTTATTGAATTTTTCCACAGCTTCGGGAAGACTGTTCATGTAATAAGAGCTGCTGATAAAATTACCGCTGGAATCATCCATCCAGAATGCTGCGTTAGCAGTATGTCCTGCAGGCAAAATTGCAGCCCGATCTTTTAATGATATGCCCACAACGCGTGATTTGTAATTAGTGGCCATACGTAATTCGTCGGTAATGGTGGTGACAAGCAAATTCCTGGGTGACATTTTCCCATCCGGTGCATAGTTTACACCCACAGACTGAACTGTGCTATCCTCGGTGCAATAAACATGTGAACCTGTCAATTGATCTACCCAGTCATTGCCTGTTATTCCCGTAATGGATGGAACTGAACCCGTGAAAATACAGGTATGTCCAACAGCAGTAAAAGATGGCAAATAATTTATGTATGTATTCTCACACGAAAATCCTTGTTTTAACATTCTTTTAAACCCACCCTCTCCATATTTTTCAAAATAGCGGTAGAGATAATCCCAACGCATCTGATCTACTACAATTCCTACGACCAGTTTCGGTCTGGTATTCGGTAAATTACTTGGCTGAGATAAAGCGTGAAATGATCCGGATAAACTAAATGCAATTAAGAAAAAGTACTTACACATGATCGATAAAGCTTTAAAACAAAGGTATCGGCATTTGAGTATTGTCCGGTTGCGTAAATGCATTATTTTTGCATCAATTTTTAATTAATTTACTAAATAATATGGCAGATATTTTTGAAAAGCTCACCAGGCATCAGGGTCCAATCGGGCAGCACAGAGAAAGAGCACACGGATATTTCGCGTTTCCAAAACTGGAAGGTGAAATCGGAAGCCGAATGAAATTCCGCGGTAAGGAAATGATAGTTTGGAGTTTGAATAACTATCTCGGTCTCGCGAATCATCCAGAAGTAAGAAAGGCGGATGCTGAAGGAGCTTCTGATTATGGATTGGCGTCACCTATGGGTGCCCGTATGATGAGTGGAAATAGTAATCAGCATGAACAACTTGAAAAAGAACTTTCCGATTTTGTCGGAAAAGAAGATACTGCACTTCTCAACTATGGCTATCAGGGTATGGTGAGCATTATTGACGTATTGTGTGGAAGACACGACATTATTGTATATGATGCAGAATGCCACGCGTGCATCATAGATGGACTCCGATTACATGCGGGTCATCGATATGTTTTTAAACATAATGACCTCGCCGACTTTGAAAAGCAGGTACAGCGCGCAAATGCTTTGATTGAAAAACAAAATAGCGGGGGAGTTTTAGTGATTACAGAAGGAGTTTTTGGTATGGCGGGTGACCAGGGAAAACTTAAAGAAATTGCCGTATTAAAATCTAAATATAATTTCCGTCTGCTTGTAGATGATGCGCATGGATTTGGAACGCTTGGAAAAAAAGGCGCAGGAGCGGGAGAAGAGCAGGGAGTGCAGGATGACATCGATTTGTATTTCTCAACTTTCGCTAAATCAATGGCGTCGATCGGAGCATTTGTATCTGGCGAAAAAACAATTGTGGATTATATTCGTTACAATATAAGAAGTCAGATCTATGCCAAAAGTTTACCAATGGCACTCGTAAAGGGCAATCTGAAGAGACTGGAATTACTTAGAAACAATCCTTCATTAAAAGAAAAACTCTGGAATAACGCACTTAAACTTCAGACAGGCCTTCGGAAAAAAGGATTTGATATCGGGAAAACAGATTCCGTTGTTACTCCGATTTACATGAAGGGAGATATTCCTGAAGCAACAGCAATGGTAATGGACTTGCGTGAAAATTATGGAATTTTCTGTTCCATTGTAGTTTATCCTGTTATACCGAAAGGAAATATTATTTATCGTCTGATTCCAACGGCAACACATACTGATCAGGATATAGAAGCCACACTTACAGCTTTTGAGACTACTAAGAAGAAATTGGATACGGGTGATTATAAAGTAGAAGCTATCCCAGATATGGCTGAGGCTTAATTAGTTATGTATATTTTAAAGCAGGTTAAACATAAAAACCTGCTTTTTTCGTTTTTAATGGGTAAGGCTGTGTTAATTATTACCGATTTTGTACTTTATGTGAAACTTGAAAGAGTCAAGTTTAATGCCCCCATTGGATTCTAAACCTGATGCTCCCTAGAAAAATCATATTCATCCTCCTTGCCGTGGCATATTGTCCTTGTTATGCCGCAAACCAATTGACCCAAAAGGATTCGAGCACAGTGACTATTATGCTTCAAAATGCCTCCGACAAACTTTCCAAGATTGACTCAGTTTTTGTAATATTTGATCGTTACGACCTTCGGGGTGCAGGTGTAATAAAAAAGGTCTTTTACCCCGATGTTGAAAATAAGATTCGGGTAAGCCTTCCAAAAGGGAAATATTATATAAATATTTACTGTTTGGGAATTTATAATAAAGAAAGTTTTGACCGGGTAGTTTACGCGAAGCCTAGTAAGAATCATAATATCTTCCTGCGTTTACAGGCTTCTGCGTTATTTCATCAGGGAGATATCCGTATTCCTTCTGATCATTTTGATCCCTCCCATCTTGCCATTCTCAATTTTAGTAAGTAGCTAAATAATTCTAATTGCCTTCATAAAAAAAGCCTCCTTGTTGAAGGGAGGCCGCACTAATCAAATACCATTAACCATTAAACCTTATCCTATGAAAAGTCAAATATAAAATTAATAGCCTTAAAAATAAGTTACACCTTTGGAAAAGTACCATTTATATGGCTTTAGTTGATGCATATCAACATAATTCAACTACTTTGTAAACCTAAGAAAACCGCGTCATGCGAAAAATAGTTGTTGCCATTACTGGGGCCAGTGGATCTCTTTACGCCAGCATTCTTTTAGAGAAATTATTGAAGTTGAGTGATCAATGGGAGACAGTTTCCATAGTAATGACAAAAAATGCACGTCAGGTGTGGCAAACAGAACTTGGAAATAAACGATATGAAGATTTACCTTTCAATATTTATGAAAAAGACAATTTCGAAGCGCCTTTCGCCTCTGGTTCTGCCAAATATGATACAATGATTATTATCCCATGTTCCATGGGAAATTTAGGGCGAATTGCCGCCGGCGTTTCTTCGGACTTAATTTCCCGCGCCGCAGATGTTATTCTTAAGGAGAGAAGAAAATTAATCTGCGTGGTGAGAGACACTCCCTATAACCTTGTCCATATCAGAAATATGGAAACTATTACATTGGCAGGCGGGATTATTTGCCCAGCCTCGCCCTCATTTTATAGTAACCCGACAACTATTGAAGCAGTTGTATCCACTGTTGTGGATCGCGTAATTGATCTTGCCGGCTTTGATCTGGAAAGTTTCAGATGGGGCAAATAAATAAAAAATACAAAATAAAAGGCATTCTTCTACAGCACATCATCGACTACACTACTGCGTTAGATTTACTTCTTCAACCCCGGGATACTTGGTTTTGTCAAATATAAAACTTGCATCCGGCAAATTCAAATCGCCGGTTAAACTATTTATAGTATAAATATATTTGCTATTACTCTTGTCAAGAAACTTGCCCGAGGTTACTAAATGTGTTTTTTTGTCTACATATAAATAGATTTTATGAAAATTCTGCGTTTTATCTGTGGGCGTCATTTCAATTTCAACAACCGTTTTGTCTCCCAGTTTCTGTTCGCCATTTACTTTATAAAGAAAGTCCTTATCATAAAAATTGGTAAGCAACCTTTGCGGTGACATAGTATTGGAACCGGGATCTACTTTCGTTATTGTGACTTCATTAGCGGACTTATCCATCGTCCAAATAGTCTTTCCATCTGAATATATTTCCTGGCCGGTAATCTGAACGTGGTATTTATTACCTTTCATATACACAGTACCCTTTTTACTACCTTGAGAAATGCCCTGGGCATCCTCGAGTTGGAGTGTAAATACAGCTTTAATGGTTTTATAGGATTTTATTTTTGACGACGCCTGATCCAGAATCTTTTTCGCTTCCGGATCGTTTCCCTGTGACAAACAGGTATTGGCTATCAAAAGCCCGGTTAAAAAACTGAGTAACGCCTTCATACTTGAAAATTGATAATAAGAGTGTGCAAGATATACCATTCAAATTGCAATCGTTATGCCATGTACATTAATGGTGAGGGGATTATCTGCTCATTTGCGCAAGAAATACAGATAACTCTGCATCCGTTTTGATAATTACTTCTCTTACCTTACTGCCTTGATTAGGACCAACAACGCCCGCTGCTTCCAATTGATCCATTAAACGACCAGCTCGGTTATAACCAAGCTTCATACGACGTTGAATCAACGATGTGGAACCGATCTGATTCTGTACAATAAGTCGGGCTGCATCTTCAAATAATGGATCACGGTTATTCGCATCAAAATCCTTTGCATCCAAATCTCTTTCGTCAACATATTCAGGCAATAAAAACGCCTGCGGGTATCCTTGTTGTTTACCAATAAAATTGGCAACCTCTTCAACTTCAGGTGTATCTACAAATGCACATTGAAGACGAGTTATATCGCCATTATACGAAACAAGCATATCACCCTTCCCAATTAATTGCTCTGCACCCCCCGTATCAAGAATGGTACGTGAATCGATTTTTGATGAAACCTTAAATGCTATTCGAGCGGGAAAATTGGCTTTTATAGTTCCTGTAATAATATTGACGGAAGGTCTTTGAGTGGCAATAATTAAATGGATACCCACAGCCCTGGCCAATTGCGCAAGACGAGCTATGGGCATTTCAATTTCTTTGCCAGCAGTCATTATCAGATCAGCGAATTCGTCAATTACCAAAACGATAAACGGCAGATATTGATGTCCCTTCTGCGGATTCAGTTTCCTTTTAATAAATTTATCATTGTATTCACGAATATTACGGGTACCAGCTTCTTTGAGTAAGTCATAACGGTTATCCATTTCAATGCAAAGCGCATTTAAGGTATACACGACTTTTTTGGTATCCGTAATTATAGGCTCGTCTTCACCCGGCAGTTTAGCAAGAAAATGTTTTTCTATGATCCGGTAAAGACTGAGTTCTACTTTCTTCGGATCGACCAGGACAAGTTTGAGTTGAGAAGGATGTTTTTTGTACAAAAGTGAAACCAGTATCGCATTAACTCCAACCGATTTGCCCTGACCGGTTGCTCCGGCCATTAGTAAATGCGGCATAGTGGAAAGATCTACGATAAAATTTTCATTGTTAATGGTCTTGCCGATTGCAATCGGGAGATTGAATGTACTATGCTGAAATTTGTCGGAAGCCAGTAATGTACGCATACTTACAACCGACTTTTTTACATTTGGAACTTCAATGCCAATAGTTCCCTTACCCGGTATTGGAGCAATGATTCGGATCCCCAATGCTGAAAGATTAAGCGCAATATCATCTTCCAAATTTTTTATTCTGGAAATTCTCACCCCAGGTGACGGTACAATTTCATATAGGGTTACTGTTGGTCCGACCGTTGCACTTATTTTTTGAATGTCGATGTCATAGTTTTTGAGTGTGCCAATAATTTGATTCTTATTATTTTCCAGTTCTGCAGGATCTTGAATAATCCGGTCGGTACCATGAGCTTGTAACAAATCCAGAGTTGGAAATTTGTAATTCCTTAAATCGAGAGTTGGTTCATAATCACGAGTGGTGTCTGCATTCACTGGATTATCCGGATAATCTTTTCCCTTTGATGGCTGCTCAGTTACTTCTTTAATTTCTAATTCTAACGGGTTTGCACCCGACATTTCTTTTTTAGTCAGCTTTGAAACATCAGGACTAAAAGTAAATTCTTTCTTATTGTGCTCGTCTTGCAGAAAAGGTACCTTCTCTTCTTTAGTTTCTTCGCTTTTGTCGATGATCAGTGGAATATCTTCCTCTTGCTTAAGTCTATTTTTCTTTGCCTTTAAAACCGGCTCATCTATGAATAATAATGCTCCCGCTTCCTTTTCAGGATTCTCTTCAGGATAAACACTATCTGTTTTGCTTTTTACATTTACATCAGGCATTTTAAATTCTGGATTAAATCGCCAGATAAAATATGATAAAGCGCCGGCAAATAACACACAAGCCGTACCGATTTTTCCAAGGAAACGCACCATCCAATCGCTTGTTATATCGCCAAACGCACCTCCCCAGGGAAATGACGCACCCCGAAATACAAATGCAAGTGTTGTAGAAATATAAACAAGTCCGATCAATACATAACGTATGTTTCGTTTTATAGAAAAATACTTCTTGGCAAACAACCAATTAATTCCCGTTATGAAAAAAAAGGAGCAGATAAAATAACTGGCAATACCGAATCCCTCATAAAAGAAAAAATGAGAAATATAAGCACCCAAATTGCCAAGCAGATTGGCCACTTTTACATCGTGAGATGGTGAAAGTATAGAAATACCCCGAAATACTTTATCCTGATCTTCCCGCCAGGTAAACAAGTAAGAAGTAAAACTAATGAACAAGAATATGGATACCAATAAAAATACAGCTCCGGTAATTTTATGCGTACGCTCATCCCGAATGACCTGGGAAATGGTAAGTTTGGTTTCCTTATCAGATTTTAGGGAAGATGTGCCGGAGGATTGGTTTTTCTTTGAATTTGAACGCTGGGCCATTGTGACAAAGATATGTTAAGTAGACCTTTTTTGCCATACTGCCATGGCTAAAAAAACCCAACCCAGAATAAACAGAAATCCACCAGCAGGTGTTAGCAAGCCCAATATAAAAGGTACTGTTTTACCCATAGTCAAAATCGCAGATATGCAATAAAGAGATCCGCTAAAAAAAACAATGCCACCAATAAAACAATTGCCTGCCCTATTTATAGCTGCACCTGGAAATCTTTCGCTTAGAATACCGGTTGCCATCAAAGCAAATACGTGATAAAATTGATACCGGACTGCCGTTTGATAAATTTCCAATACTTCGTCCTGCATCAAATGTCTCAGTTGATGAGCCATCATTGCACCGGCTATTACAGAGAGAGCACCTAAGACACCCGCTAACATTAAGAAACGTTTGTTCATGGAATTTGGTTTTAATGATCAATTTATTGCAGCATTCTGACTAAAGATTCCAACTCTACCATTTCCTCATGAACCATCAAATCGGCTTGTTCATAGTACATTTTACGTTCACTGAGTTTCCTGATAATATAAGCGCGAAGACCTGCTTCAGTAATTCCTTTCAACAAAGGGCGGGACATTTTTTCTTTCAGGAGTCTTTTGTTCAATACATCTAAAGAAGTATTTAGCCAAAGCACTTTCCCATTCTTTTTCATCAGTTCGATATTATTGAAGAAACAGGGAGTACCCCCGCCTGCCGATAAAACAAAATTTTGCTCCCTGTTAATCAAATCCTCTAATGTCTGTTTTTCCATATACCGGAAGTATTCCTCTCCTTTAATTGCAAAAGTTTCGGCGATACTCATGCCTTCTGAATTTACGATAACTGCATCGAGATCGTAAAAGGGAATATGCAGCTTCTCGGAAATCCTGGTTCCCCAGTGTGTTTTTCCTGAACCCATAAATCCTATTAAAAATATGCGCATATTTTACTTAAAATGATAAATAATAAATTATAAGGATTTTAGGTAGATGGTTGACTAAGTGAACGCATTGAAACCCGTAACGTCCATCCCTGTAATTAACAAATGAATATCATGTGTACCCTCATAAGTAAGCACGCTTTCCATGTTCATAAGATGTCTCATTATGGAATATTCCCCTGTGATACCCATTCCTCCCAGTATTTGCCTGGCTTCCCTTGCAATATTAGACGCTATTTCACATCCATTTCTTTTTGCCATAGAAACCTGAGCAGGACTGGCTTTTTTTTCATTCATCAATACACCTAATCTCCAATTCAATAGCTGTGCCTTAGTAATCTCTGTAATCATCTCAGTCAGTTTTTTTTGCTGCAGCTGAAAGCCACCGATGGGTTTTCCAAACTGTACTCGTTCCTTACTATAACGCAAAGCAATGTCGTAGCAGTCCATAGCAGCACCTACAGAGCCCCAAGCAATTCCATAACGCGCTTTTGTTAAACAACTCAGAGGCCCCTTCAACCCTTTGATTTCTGGAAACAGGTTCATTTTGGGAACTTTTACATTATCAAAAACGAGTTCGCCCGTGGCTGAAGCCCGAAGACTCCATTTTCCATGAGTTGTGGGTGTGGTAAATCCTTCCATACCTCTCTCTACAACTAAACCCCGGATTTCGCCTTGTTCATCTTTTGCCCAGACAACGGCTATCTGAGCATATGGCGCATTGCTGATCCACATCTTGCTTCCATTCAAAATTAGATGGTCACCCTTATCTACGAAATTAGACAGCATCCCGGCCGGATTAGAACCATGATCCGGCTCTGTAAGGCCAAAGCACCCCAACCATTCACCAGAGGCTAGTTTCGGAAGCATGCGCGTCTTCATACCTTCTGAGCCATACGCATAAATTGGAAACATTACAAGAGAACCCTGCACAGAAGCAGTTGAACGGACTCCACTATCTCCCCTTTCGAGTTCCTGCATCATTAAACCATAACTAATATAATCCAACCCACCACCTCCATAAGTCTCTGGTATAGTAGGTCCAAAACAACCTAAATCTCCCAGCTGTTTCACGATTTTTTCCGGAAAAACTGCGTTTTGAGCGCAGTCTTCTATTATTGGGCTTATCTCCTTTTTAACATAATTACGTACTGACTCACGTATCAGTTTATGTTCTTCTGAAAGCAAATCATCCATTTGATAATAATCCGGACTTTGAAAAACATCGGTTTTAGCGGCCATAATAATGTAGTTGGGTGCGAAAATACAAAAAAGCGTTGTCGTCGAGATTGGTGTGTTGAAATGCAATTAATGCATTATTTTTTGACTGAATCACCTTAATCTAGTCAAAAATTGTGATTGCATAACATACTCACTATAAACCTTATAACTAAGACTCGAAACCTTGCAATTCAGATTAATTAAGCCGGATGCAACATCGTACGTTTCTTTGTGTACTTATATATGAACCAAATACGGATGCTGGAATTAACCGCAACTATACAACATGATGAACTTGTGGAACGCTGCCGTCAGGGCGACAGACGCAGTTATGGTGAATTGTATCAGAAATATTCAAAAGCGATGTTTAATACCAGTCTCCGCATTGTAAATAATACGGCCGACGCGGAAGATGTTTTGCAGGAATCATTTGTTGACGCTTTTGCAGCGATTGACAGCTTTGCATATAAATCAACTTTCGGTGCATGGTTGAAAAGAATCGTAGTTAATAAATCGATTAATGCACTCAGAAAAAGAAAAATGCAAATTGTTGATATCGAAAAAACGAGTGCAGTTTATTTACCGGAAGAAGACAGTTTTGATGAAGAAACATTGAAATTCAAAGTTGAAGAGATTAAGAAAGCAGTGAAAGATTTACCAAATGGTTACAGAACGGTAATAAGTCTTCACTTGTTTGAAGGATATGATCAGGAAGAAATAGCGGAAATTCTGCAGATTTCTCATGCTACTGTAAGAACACAATATATGCGCGCAAAACAGAAATTGTTATTAATTATAAAACAAGGAGGCTTATCATGAGCAGTCCACTGGAGAAATTTATTCTTGAAAATCGGGAGAAATTTGATACTGATATCCCTGATCCACGGTTATGGGAAAAAATAACTGAAAAGATAGATCCCGACATTAAGAAATCAAAACCTGTTCGTTCAATTACATTCAGGCGTTTGATGGGTGTTGCCGCTACCCTGTTACTGGTAGCATTGACAAGTGTATTATATCATTCATTGCAGAGAAGTAAAATTTCTCCTTCTTTCGCAGTAAAAAAACAATCTCGCCCTGATACCAGTAATCATCTTCCAGTCGCAAATCCGCCGGCAGATTCGACTTCTGGAATTGCTCAGACTTTACCAATAATTAAGAAAAATACAGATCAGGTTGTGCAAACGCCATCGGTGCCTGATACTTCCAGTATGAAATCCGATATCGGTGACAATAGGGAAATGTATTACTATACTAAGCTGATTGAACTGAAACATGAAGAACTAAAAACCCTCGAAAAAGATGAACCGCTTCTTTACAAGCAATTTTCGGGAGATGTACAAAGACTGGATAGTGTATATCATTCACTTAAAACCCAGTTACCGACGAATTCAAATCGGGAACAGGTGATCGAAGCAATGATTTCAAATCTGCAGCTTCAGATCGATCTATTAAATAAGCAGTTGGACATAATTAAAAAAATCAAACATATCAAAAAGACAGAGTATGAAAAAGCTTATAAATCCGTATAAAGGTTTCGTTCTTTTGGCCCTGGCCCTGGCCCCTGTTCTCGGCATGGCCAAGGATGGTGATAATATTGAAAAGAAACGTACAATCTCAAAATCCTACAACGTAGGACCCGACGACCGTTTATCGATTGAGAATTCCTTTGGCGACGTTGTTATCACCACTTGGGATAAAAACGAAATCCAGGTTGAAATTGAAATCGGAGTCAACGCCTCATCAGAAGAAAAGGCTCAGCAGATGATGGATCTGATAAACGTGAAAGATAATCAGGGAGGTCACGATATAAGTTTCAAAACAGACATCGGACATATGTCAGGAAAAGACAATTGGAATAAAAACGAAGGTGCCAGAAAATTTTATGTCGATTACAAAGTGATCATGCCCTCTAAGAATCCCCTTCGCATAGAAAATAGTTTCGGCAAAATAAATGTACCAAATTTTGACGGAAGCGCCAGTTTAACAAGCAAGTTCGGGGAAATGACAACGGGGAAATTACCCAATGCTACATTAGTTCATGTGGAATTTGGGAAAGCTGAAATCGGACGATTGAATAATGCGGATGTGATATTAAAATTTAATGGCAATTCGCAGGTAGCAGGAATAAGCGGCAATTCGAAAGTGGATGTTCAATTCTGCAGTCATGTTGATATTACTGTCGACAATGCGGTCAATAACCTTTCTCTTTTTCAGTCTTACTCAACGGTTAATCTAAAAGTATCGGATAACCTATCCGCCCAATTTGATGTACATACTAATTTCGGAAGTTTTAATAATAAGACGGAATTCAATATAGACGAAGATTCTGACGATGAATCATCAGGACCCAAATTCGACAGGAATTATGCAGGCAAGGCAGGAAATGGAAATGCAAAAATTAAAATCAAGAGTAGTTTTGGTAGTGTACGTCTCGCAAATACCAGCGATAAATCTGTGGAAAAAGATGGCGATGAAGATGAAAAGGATAATGATAAATCAAAGGTAAACTTGTAACATAATTCTACATTCTTTCCGAATGGTTAGTTATAAAATTATAACTAACCATTATTGTTTAGATAACCTGACATTTCATTTGAATATCCGCCAGCTATTAAGGCAGCCTTATCAGCAAAATCTTCACTTGAACTCGCATAAATGATTGCGCGGCTCGCATTAACCAGCAAGCCGCCATCCTTGTTAAGTCCTCTTGTAGAAATTTCTTTCAGACTGCCCCCCTGAGTTCCCAATCCAGGTACCAAATAAAAATGATTTGGTGTAAGTGTACGAATGTGCGTAAACCAGTCTGCATTTGTAGCTCCTACAACAAACATTAGATTTTCAGTTGTACCCCAGGAAGATGCTTTCCGCAATACAGTTTCAAAGATCAGACCATCTTCACAACGTTGCAATTCAAAATCGGTGGCGCCGGGATTGGAAGTAAGTCCGAGGAGAATCGTCCATTTATCTTCATATTCGAGAAAGGGCCTGACACTATCTTCACCCATATAAGGAGCTACTGTTATGGCGTCAAAGTTAAGTGTCTCGAAAAACGCCTTCGCATACATTGCTGACGTATTACCTATGTCTCCTCGTTTTGCGTCTGCAATTCGGAAATGAGTGAGCGGGATGTAATCCACTGTCCTCTGCATACTTTCCCAGCCGGAAGCTCCGGAAGCTTCATAAAAAGCGGTATTTATTTTGTATGCAACACAGTGGTCAAGGGTCGCATCAATTATCCTTTTATTAAATTCAAATACGGGATCGGAAAAATTATTTAAAAAGGGAGGAATTTTAATCGGATCTGTATCAAGACCAACGCAAAGATAATTTTTTTTTAAACGGATCTGTTCAATAAGCTTTTTCCTGGTCACTATGCAGTTTTATTTTTCCTTTCCATATTTCTGGCAATTTCGCGAGCATCTTCTCCCTGGTCGCTGAGCTTGGAAATAATATTTTCAAATGATTTTTTATCCCTGTTCTGGCTCAATTTAAATACATTTCTGATTGAGTTAACTTCGATTTCAAACGCAACGATAGCCCGCATCATTTGGCTTACGTATTCCGGATCCATTTTTTGAACAAGCGATGGTGAATCCGCTTGTTCGAAAGTTTCGGTCAATTTGGTTAATAACTGATATAAAAAATCTTCATTCTGAAAACGTATTGTACCTGCGGCATGAACCGCCTGATAATTCCAGGTACTCGCTATTTGCTTATTTTCATACCAACTGGCACTCACATATGTATGAGCTCCTGAAAAAATAACAAGAGCATTAGGATTATCGATAAAAGCATTTGTGTGATCCTGCTTTTTCATAAAATGTCCCTGCAGAAATAATTTTTCCTCACGTTGCATAAATAAAAGTGGGACCTGGGTAGCCACCGGCTTCCCATTTATATCTGAGCCACATATCAAAGCAAAAGGATGGGCTTGCATAAACTCTATTACATCATCTGGATGTCCCGCCTTGAAATATGGAATATCGTACATAGAAAAATTTAAACATCCACAAGCTCTGCCCGTTTTGCTACATTGATATTGGCATTGATCATTGCTATACTTCGTACAGCGTTTCCTGTAAAATCCTGAAACGCCCTTTTCGAAACGGTATCTTCGCTTATCATTACCGGTTTCCCTTCATCTCCACCTTCCCTGATACGCTGTATTAAAGGTATCTGGCCAAGAAAGGGTATATTATATTCCTCCGCAAGACGTTTTCCACCGTCTTTTCCAAAAATATAATATTTGTGGGTGGGAGTTTCTTCACCTACAAAATAACTCATATTTTCTACCAATCCTATGATAGGAGCTTTTAGCTGAGCTTGCGCAAACATTGCGATAGCTTTTTTCGCGTCTGCCAAAGCGACGTCCTGAGGTGTGCTCACTACAATTACACCAGTAACGGAAACAGACTGCATGATCGTGAGATGTATGTCTCCTGTACCGGGTGGCATATCAATTACAAGATAATCGAGATCATCCCAAAAAACTTCAGAAACAAATTGCTTAATAGCTGAGCTGGCCATTGGTCCCCGCCAAACGACTGCATTTTTTTCGTCAATGAGAAAACCAATGCTCATAAGTTTTATTCCATATTTTACCAATGGTAATATCATACCCTTCCCTTCCACCGTCTTCATCATTGGCCTTTCTCCCCTCACTCCAAACATAATCGGAAGACTAGGTCCATAGATATCCGCATCCATCAATCCTACCGACGCGCCATCAGCTGCTAATGCCAATGCCAGGTTCGATGCCACCGTACTCTTGCCCACTCCTCCTTTCCCACTCACTACCGCAATAATATTTTTTACTTTAGGCAATACATTTTCAGGCGCAATTGGTTTAGTTTTCATTTCTGAAATGAAATGAATGCTAACATTAATATCATTTCCGACCAACTGATGAATTGCCTGAATACAGGATTTTTTAATGAGATCCTTTAGTGGACAAGCCGGCGTAGTAAGTGCAATTGTGAAACTAAGATCCGTTCCGCTGATCACAATATCCCTGATCATATTTAAAGTGACCAGATCTTTTCCCAGATCTGGTTCCTGAACCGTACCAAGTGCTTTTAGCACATTTTCAACATTCATGCGCAATGTTTTGTTAAAAGAAGAAACCGTTTGCAAAATTAAACTATGGGGACATTAATTTGTTAACGATTTACGGTTTATAAACTTTATTTTCGCCGCGATTTGAAAAAATCTCTACTATACCTCTTTTTGCTTAGCCTTCCTTTTGCCGTTGAAGCTCAATTCGACAAACTTAAGGACTCCGTTGTGCAATTTTACGGCGTGGTTGTGACTGCTGATAGTCTCCAGGGCATTCCATCAGTGAGTATTGTAGTAAAAGGGCAACACCGCGGAACCTTCACAAATGAACAAGGTGTTTTTTCAATAGTCGTAATGAAAGGTGATCAGATTGAATTCAGCAGTATCGGCTATAAACCAAAACTTTATGACGTTCCGAAAAACCTGGAAGGCAATCAATGGAGTATCATTCAATTTTTGATAACGGATACTATGTATCTACCCGCGACCATAATACGTCCCCGGCCAACCAGAGAGCAGTTTGAACGGGATTTTGTTAACACCAAAGTTCCGGACGATGAAATTGAAATAGCACGTCAAAATAATAGTGCAGCCAAACGAAGAATTTTAGCCCAGGGCCTACCCACTGACGCGCGAGAAGCAGCAAGTTATTATCTCAGGCAAAATGCCACTAAGTACTCTTACACTGGTCAAAATCCCCCTCAGAATATTTTTAATCCGCTGGCTTGGGCTGATTTCATTCAGGCATGGAAACGCGGTGATTTTAAAAATAATAATTGATTCTTTATCAGGGTAACTTCTCTATGGATTATCCCCAGACCATTGAATATCTTTTTGACCGCTTACCTCTCTTTAGCAGAATTGGCGCTGCGGCTTACAAATCAGACCTGACAAACATCCAGGCTCTTTGTTGTCATTTGGGAAATCCCGAACAAAAATTCAAGTCAATACATGTAGCGGGTACAAATGGCAAAGGATCAACCAGTCATATGCTGGCGGCAATTTTACAGAAAGCCGGATATAAAACCGGACTTTATACTTCGCCTCATCTTCACGATTTCAGGGAACGGATTCGCATCAACGGGCATATGATTCCGGAAAAAAATGTCGTACTTTTTACAGCAGGCATTCAGAATCTCATTGAATCAATTGAGCCGTCTTTTTTTGAAATTACCGTAGCAATGGCATTTGACTGGTTCGCGAAAGAACAAGTTGATATCGCAATAGTGGAAACAGGTTTGGGCGGACGACTAGACAGCACAAATATCATTGTTCCCGAAATATCTGTAATTACAAATATCAGTTATGATCACATGGATCTTCTGGGAGAAACACTGCAAAAAATTGCATTTGAAAAAGCTGGCATTATAAAACCGGGCATTCCGGTTGTCATAGGCGAAGAACAGCAAGAAATTAAGGATTTATTTTTGACAATTGCAAACGAAAGAAATGCTCCCATCTACTTTGCAAGTCGGAGAAGATTTCCAGGAGAATGGAAAAATGAAAACCATTTGTTATTTGTTCAATTAACAGATATTCATAATAACACAAAGAAAAATTACTATCTGGACCTACCAGGCTTATATCAGTTGAAAAATATCGTGACCGTTTCAGAGGTGGTTTCAATTTTAAATCAAAAGGGGTTTAATATATCGGATACAGATATGCAAAATGGATTGAAACAAGTGAAGTCTCTTACAGGACTACATGGTCGCTGGGATATTCTTCATGAAAACCCGCTGATTGTTACAGATGTTGGACATAATGAAGAAGGAATGAAAGCCATCGCGAAACAAATTGAAAATACTACCTGTGAGGAATTACATATAATTATTGGACTGGTGAAAGATAAAGAAGTGGAAAAAATCTTAAGTCATTTACCACAACGTGCAACGTACTATTTTACCCGCGCACAGATTCCGCGGGCCCTTCCCGAAAAAGAGCTTGCGGTGATTGCAACTAAAATGGGATTGATAGGCAGAAGTTTTCTAAATGTAAAACTTGCCCTGGAAACTGCCGTGTTAAATGCAAACTCCAAGGACCTTATACTTATTTGCGGAAGCGTTTTTTTGGCAGGGGAAGTTAATCTCAAAGAAATTTCATTTTAGCAAATGCATAGTATAAGGTAGTTACGTGCATACTCTGGACAATCTTGTTTTCTTCCAATAATCTTTTTACTTCATCCACAGTAAATAAATACACTTCAATATCTTCATTATGATCCAACTTTTGTTCCCTCTCATATCGACCGCCGGTTGCCAGATACATGTGCATCCAGTTGTTATTCGTAGAAGGATTGGATGAAGTTTTTCCGAGGTAATCATAATTAGCAAACTTATAGCCAGTCTCTTCTAATAATTCACGTTCAATGGCCATTTCCAGGGAGCTGTCAGTTTCATCCACACAACCCCCTGGGATTTCATAACAGGTTACGTCGAGAGCATATCGATACTGGCGTTCCAAAATTATTTTACCTTCTTCTGTGATGGCGACTGCCGTAACCCAGGTTGGAAATTCATACACAAAATAAGGATCAATGATTTTCCCGTCCGGGGTTTGACATACATCTTTCCGTACAGTTCCCCATTGATCCCTGGAAATATATTGAGATGAAATTTTTTTCCATCGAAGATCCCTCATAATCAAAGATTATTTTTCTCCCGAAAGGCAAGGATATGTGACACGTGATGATTGCCATGCCAGCTATACATTCCCAGCAAAAACCAAATAGTAACCGCCTCTGATTTTCCGGGATAATTAAAAGTCCTGTTCCATTGTTCCACGCTAAGATCCTTTATGGCGGCGTAGAGTCTGGAATGTAAGGCATGTAAAATGGTAATTGAAATATTGATGGGTGTGGATTTCACGTCGGCCAATTCCGCCCACAATTTTTCATTGTAAGATTTAACAGTCACATTTTCTTCTGTAATCGCCAGTTTAAACCGAATGTATGCATTCATATGGCTATCAGCAATATGATGTACAAGTTGCTGTATGGTCCAACCTCCTTCCCTGTAAGGACTGTTCAGATGCTCTGCGTCGAGATTCTGAATTGCAGATTCAAGTTGGCTGGGTAACTGGCGAATATTGTTTAACCAAACCATTTTTAATTGCTCAGAATAAGGTTTTGGTTCATATTTACCTATAGGATATTGAACGTCAATCATAGCTTTTTTTGATTCTCATTAATAAATTATCTCGCCAACACGTAATATATTTACTTGTGTATTTATAGTTAGTCTTCCCGCCACTCTTTTCCCGTCATATGAATAAATACATCTTCCAGGTTTGCCTGCTTTACTTCCTTTGGCCTTTCAAAACCAGTAGCCACCAGCTGGTCAATAAGACGATCAGGTGAATCTAATGCTATAATCTTTCCGGAATCCATAATGGCAACGCGATCACAAAGAACTTCCGCCTCATCCATATAATGCGTGGTGATAATTACTGTGGTGCCGGACGAACGAATTTCACGCACTAAATCCCATAAATTTCTCCTTGCCTGGGGATCGAGTCCCGTAGTTGGTTCATCCAGAAATATTATTTTAGGTTGGTTAATAAGCGTAGTAGCTATGGAAAATCTCTGTTTTTGACCTCCACTAAGTTCTTTATATTTCGACCTGGCTTTGTCCAGCAGATTTACTTTTCCCAAAAATTCTGATGGTTTTATTTCACGGTTATACAAACCACCAAATAAAATCAGCAACTCTGTCAAATTCAAATTAGGATAATATCCGGAAGTCTGCAATTGAACACCTATTCTTTTTTTAATTTCATTAGGATTTTTATCAAGATCAATACCGTCAACAACTACCTTTCCTGATGTTTTAGTTCGCAACGTTTCAATAATTTCTAATGTTGTCGATTTCCCAGCACCATTCGGACCAAGCAATCCAAATATTTCGCCATTGTAGACGTTAAAACTAATTTCTTTTACCGCCTCAAAATCTCCATATTTTTTGGAAAGATCCTGTACGGTAATGATTGCCTGCTTTTCCATAAACAGCAAGTTACGTTTTGGTATTTATATGCAATCAATTCGGGGGATTACCTGGAGAAAATTTGGGTAAAGTAAATGTCTCCTTTCTTGTCCCGGGCATAACCAACACCCGTGAGAATAAAATCACCCTCGATGTTTTTTTTATGCCCCGGACTATGTAGCCAACCATCTACAACTTCGCGTGCCGTCATCGAGCCCGAAGCTACATTTTCACCGACTTCTATAGCTCCTAATTCCTTTTGAATGGTTTTTGCCCTGGAATTGAAGCCATCGTGGCCAAATTTAACTTTACCAGTGGCCATATCCCCACTATGTTTCAAAGCCAGAGACGATTCCAAAGTATTCATCTGGAGCAATTTCAGATTATGCTGCTTTCTGTCCTCATTTACAAATTGTAATATTTCATTTTCCATCGTGTCCAATTGAGAACTCGGGGTAAAAGGATGAAATCCCGAACATATAGCCAGCCAACAATTAATGCAAAACAAGGTTGATATCATGATTAATAATATTCCGTTTAATATACAATCGATTTTTGAACACAAATATTATTATCGTTTTTTTTAACATAGTTATTGCGATAGGGAACCATATTATCTTTGCGCGACGACAAACCGATTATATGAAAGTTTTTAAATTCGGAGGTGCAAGTGTTGATTCAGTCACACGTATTCGAAACCTGGCTTCCATTTTGAAAGAATTCAGGTCTGAGAAATTGCTGATTGTAATTTCTGCAATGGGCAAAACTACCAATGCACTCGAAAAAGTTGCAGAGTCTTTTTATTCGGGCAAAACAGTAAATGCTTTGGAACTTTTTGAACAAATAAAAATACAACATTTCCAAATTGCGGAATCGCTGGAATCTACCAACAAAAGTCTCTTAATGCAGAGGATGGGCGATTTTTTTACGGAAGTGGAATGGTTAATCCACGATAAACCCGTAAGAAATTTTAACTATTACTACGACCAGATTGTATGTGTGGGCGAACTTTTGTCAACTTGTATTATTAGCGATTTTCTCCGTGCATCTGGCATTCCTAACCGGTGGGTGGACGTCAGGGATGTTTTTATAACGAATGACCAATTCCAGGCAGCTGATATTTGCTGGGAAAAGACAAGTACGAGAATCTCGGATCAAATTTTTCCACTGTTTGATGAAACTGGATTTGTGGTTACTCAGGGATTTATCGGCTCGACTGAAGCCAATGAAAGCACAACACTCGGCCGGGAAGGGAGCGATTATTCGGCTGCAATATTTGCTAATATTATGAATGCAAAAAGCCTCACGATCTGGAAAGATGTTGAAGGTGTTATGAACGCCGATCCAAAATTATTTACTGATGCAATTTATATCCGCGAACTGGGATATGATGAAGTAATTGAAATGGCTTTTTATGGAGCCCAGGTTTTACATCCAAAAACTATAAAACCACTACAGAATAAAAATATTCCTCTACGTGTAAAATGTTTTCAGGATCAGCATTTACCCGGAACTCTTATTCATTCAAGACATATATCACAACTTCCGCCGATAATTGTGATGAAACAAAATCAGGTCCTGATACATTTTATCTCCAGGGATTTTTCATTCGTTGGAGAAGAAGGCACGGCGAGACTTTATAATATATTATCCTCATTACATTTTCAGACAAATCTGGTACAAACGGGAGCAGTTATTTTACAATTATGTGTTGACGATATCGAAGATAAAATAACAAAACTAGCACATGAGGCTTCGCAATTCTTTGATGTGCGTGTGGAAAAGGGCTTAACACTTCTTACGATCAGACACTATCAAACAGAGTTACTGGATAAAATAATTAAAGGTAGAAAAATTGTTTTGCAACAGCGGTCCCAGGAAACAGTACAAACATTATTTTTATAACTGAAGTTTACTGCGCTTCAATCATAATATTCTGCT
This sequence comes from uncultured Bacteroidota bacterium, assembly GCA_963757315.1. Classification (GTDB taxonomy): domain Bacteria; phylum Bacteroidota; class Bacteroidia; order Chitinophagales; family Chitinophagaceae; genus Puia. The sequence continues at coordinate 1,332,834 of CAVWRD010000011.1, forward strand.
TGAGTTTTATCGGCACATTTTTCCCCTGACGAATCGCCGGCACCCATAGAGGCATATTCGTGAACGCCTTTTCAATTTTAAGGTTCATTTTATTGTTGCCCCCGCTAATGGCATTTGCATAAATAGTTTTTCCATTTTCATCTACTATGAATTCCATAAGCACAAAAGCCTTAGATTGCCCGGGTTCCAATTCCTTTATCATATCCACGCTTAATTTGTCAATGAATATTTTAAATTCAGCGTTACCGCCCGGGTATGTTGGAAGTTTGTCTACACTTACAGCAAGCTCACCTTCCGGGATCGGCTGTTCGGGATGGGTAAGTTTTGAACCAGACCTCGATTCTGCTTTCTGTGGAGATACAGGAGGAACCGGGACATCCTCAATTACATATTCACCCTTAGAATTAACAATCACCGGTGGAACCTGATGATTTTTTTCAAAATAGTAAAAAGCATTTTGCAGACTTTTCTCAAAAGGAACATATTCGTTAAAACTTAAGAGAAATTTATTTAGGTATGCAACACTCCTTGGGTTTTCAAAATTTACAGGAAAAATGTGAACAGGAATAAAATCCTGACCCAGGTCTTTTGCATGCGCAGCCAGCACATAAAGCTCTTCAATTTGTCCATCGGTAATTGGAATACATCCTGTCGTTACACAACTTCCGTGAATATAAATATCGCCGCCTGGTTGGGACAAATCACACAACATCCTATCGGAAGCATTCGGATAATTTAAACCAAGTGATAAGTGATAAAGGCTCCGAGGATTAAACTCATTAATGTAATAAAAACCTTCCGGTACCTGATAATCGCCAGCCATTCTCTTTGGACCCAGAGAACCCGCCAAAGCGCAAATTTTATAGGTTTTGAAAAATTTATATTTTTCATTCTGTTTATTCTTGACCCAGACTTCCATTTCGCTGTCGTATTTAAACGACCTTATATAAACAAATCTGGCTGGCCAAACCAGCTGTTTAGCCTGAAACTGCTTTTGGAGAGTATCTTCTTCCCGACTCATCATTTCACTTATTTTGGGAAATGACTTCTGGTTGTCTAGAAAACGAACGCTATAGACAGAATTTTGTGAAAATACGGGCGCAAAAGTCAAATTGAAGGCTAACAATAAGAGGGCCTGGAAAAGGAACCGGATTTTTTTCATGCAATGAAAAATAATATGCATTGGGACGGATAAAGTTACTTATTAAAACAAAAATCCAGCCATATTATTATGTAAAAACCACTTAATAAGGCGTGGAAACCAGATTGTTTTATCTTCATGCCATAATTGGAAAAATGCTCAAAATAGGAATATTGGGAGGTGGCCAACTTGGAAGAATGCTTTTACAGGCTTCTGTTAATTATCCTGTGGAAACCAGCGTGTTGGAAAATGACCCTGAATGTCCTGCTGCTCATCTTTGTCACCGGTTTGTAAAAGGTGATATTAGGAATTTTGATGATGTTTATAACTTTGGAAAAGGTCTGAATGGCCTAACTATTGAAATTGAATCCGTAAATGTTGAGGCCCTTGAAAAACTGGAAATAGAAGGTGTGAAAGTTTTTCCATCTCCCTCAGCTCTTCGGATAATCCGTAATAAAGCATTGCAAAAACAATTTTATAAAGAAAATGACATTCCAAGCGCTGCTTTCAGACTAACAGAAAAAAGGGATGATCTAAAAAAATTCCATGATTTTTTTCCCGCAGTGCATAAACTGGCTTCCGGAGGCTATGATGGGAGGGGTGTACAAGTACTTTCTGGTGAAAAAGATTTTCATCTGGCTTTTGACCAACCCTCTATACTGGAGAAAAAAGTTGAAATACATAAAGAAATATCACAGATAGTTGCCATTAATTCCACAGGACAAACTGCATTGTATCCTCCCGTGGAAATGATTTTTAACCCTGTTTTGAATCAGTTGGACTATCAGTTAAGTCCGGCTGAATTACCTCAGCAAACAACATGGAGAATTGAGGCAATAGCTTTAAAAGTGGTAAAGGATTTAAAAACTTCCGGGATTTTCGCAATTGAACTTTTTATAGATAAAAATGGAGATATATTGGTAAATGAAACAGCTCCGAGAGTTCATAACAGCGGTCATCACACAATCGAAGCAAATTTCAGTTCCCAGTTTGATATGCTTTGGCGTATTATGCTTTCATACCCTTTAGGCAATCCGAAACATATTGTACATGCCGCAATGGTAAACCTGATAGGCAGTGAAGGGAATATAGGAGAAGCCTGTTATGAAGGAATCGAAGAAGTATTAAAAATGGAGAATATCTTTCTTCATCTTTATGGGAAAAAAGAAACAAGACCAGGAAGAAAAATGGGTCATATTACTATATTAAGTCCTGAAAAAAGCGATCTCGTTTACAAAGCGAAAGCCATTAGGCAAAAATTGCGCGTCATTTCACCCCAAACTCAGTTAACTGTATGAACCAGGTGGCGATTATAATGGGCAGCGATAGTGATTTAACAGTCATGCAGCCAGCCGCAGATCTATTAAAATCATTTGGAATTTCATTTGAACTTACAATTGTATCAGCTCACCGGACACCGCATCGACTTGTCGCCTATGCTTCCAAAGCAAAAGAAAGAGGATTCAAAGTCATAATTGCCGGCGCCGGCGGCGCCGCTCACTTACCTGGCATGGTTGCATCGCTTACTTCTCTTCCAGTAATTGGTGTTCCAATAAAATCTTCCAATTCACTGGATGGCTGGGATTCTATTTTGTCTATACTTCAAATGCCAAATGGTATTCCTGTAGCAACGGTTGCATTAAATGCTTCTAAAAATGCGGGTATCCTTGCGGCTTGTATTCTTGGAGCTTTCGATGAAAAAATATCCGCTCTTGTCGAAGATTTTAAAAAAACACTGGAGATCGACGTTATTGAGAAAATCGCCAAAATGAAAAAAGACGGTTGGGAAAATAATTTTGATTAAAATTTCTGGTTGTCCACAAACCGGAATTACAGATCATTCTTCCAGAATAACAAACTCCTGTTCAAACGAAAGTGAATTGTTATAAAGAAGGTCTATAAAGGATCTTCCATATTCAGCATACCAAGGTATAAAATTATCAATTCGTTCCTGGAGGTTGTTTAAGGGAAATAATGCTTCTTTTATTTCATAAATCTTCCTTCGAACTTCTTCGTGGTTTTTCTTTTCCGCCCGAAGGATCTTTTTTTCAAGTTCCTCTAATTTCTGAATACTTTGAGTTTCCAGCTTGTCCACATGTTGTTCCAATGTTTTGTCGACAGCAGCAGAAATCTTTTTCAGTGACCCATAAAATCCCCGAATTTCATCCATCTGTGTTTGCAAACTCAATTCATGAGGGCTAAATTGACGGACATATTCTTCAACCAATTTTTCTTCAGACTTAAACAGTTCTGCTGGCTGCAACCCAGCCTTTTCGATTTTTTGTCTCCAGTTTTTTTTAATGAGCAGGAAAGAGTTACGTAAAATGAGAACTGGAAAAGGCACACAGTAATGTTCAAAAAGAGGTTTGAGTTCCATCCAATAGGCCGTTTCACCACCACCGCCAACAAACACGATATTCGGAAGTATGGTTTCCTGAAACAATCCCCGCAAAATAACATTCGGACTAAACCGCTCCGGATACTCAGCTAATTCTCTTTCCATTTCTTCCGGTGAAAACCGAATGTTCGTATTGTTTACTTCAAATTTCCCATTTTTACTATCCAGGCGTTCCCGAATATCATCCTTAAGATAAAAGAGATTGATCTCTCTGGGATTGGCCTGTACAGGATAATGAGTTGACAACTCCTGCAGATTTTTTTGAGTTATTTGAAATGGAAGATGTTTTAAAAGGTCATCTTTAAAAACACTGCGCATTACAGATTTTAGTAACCTATTGTCGGGAATGAGAACTACCAGGCCATATGAACCGAAAAGTTCGTGAATTATTTTCTGGGTTGCTTTTTGTATACTGTCAGAATTTAGATAACAATCTCTAAGCAATTTTACGAGCTCCTGACCATATGGATAACCCGCAAATTCTCCTTCGATACGCTGTATTATTTTTTCGAGTCCGGAAAGATGCATCCTTCCGATTGCACCGCTTTGATTTGTTTCCCAAAGGAGTTTTTCCTTGTCCAGGTAAATATGTCCGAGTTCATCCAGATCAGCATCTTCACTTCCCATATAAAACACAGGTACAAAATTCCGGCTCGGATACTTCTTTTCCAAAGTCTCCGCAATCCTGATAACATGCAGAATTTTATAAATGAAGTAAAGGTTGCCTGTAAAAATTGCTGGCTGATGTGCGGTGGTGATGGTAAACGTGTTGTGATCTGCAAGCCTTTCCAAATTTTTACTGACTAATTCGCAAGGGGGCAGATCTTCATACTGTTGCTTTAATGTAGTTACCAGCAATTTGCGATCAGTTGGAAATTCCTCCCTCAACTTTATGGAAGACTCAACTCCTTCAAAGGAAACCGGATGTTTAAAAAAATGGCGCAGGAAATCATTTCCGTTCAGATAATCTGTAATGATTCTGGAAAAATATCCCGTTTGTTGATAAGAAACCCGTTGGGCAGTAAAATTCATAAGCGATAAACTGGGAATTATAATCCTGTCGTTTGGCGATTACCTAACAGAAAAATATTTATTTTGTTCAGTTCGTTAAATCTCATTTCACCACCTGACCTTCCAAATCAAAATCATACGCTTTCGTTATTTCGACGGAAACAAAACTTCCAATCTTAAGAGGTGAATCAGTTTGAATAATTACCTCATTGTCAACTTCCACAGAATCGAATTCCGTCCTGCCAATATATCGGCCTGATTCTTTTTTATCCACAATGGTCTTAAATATACTTCCTATTTTTTCCTGGTTTTTTTCGTAAGATATTTCCTGCTGGAGTTCCATGACTTCCTGTGCACGCGCCTCTTTCACATCTGCCGGAATGTTGTCATTCAAGGCAAATGCGGAAGTTCCTTCTTCATGGGAGTATGTAAAAATCCCGACCCTGTCAAATCGGTGTTCAGTCAGAAATTCCTTCATCTCATCAATATCCGATTTTTTTTCACCGGGAAATCCTACAATAAGAGTTGTTCTGAGGCAAATGCCAGGCACTTTTGCCCTGATAGAATGTATTAATTCGGACATTTCTGAACGTGTAATCTGACGTTTCATGGCCCTCAAAATGTCGTCGCTGGCGTGTTGGAGAGGCATATCCAGGTAGTTACAGATATTTTCACGTTCGCGCATCGTATCCAGGATTTCTAATGGAAATTTGCTTGGGTACGCATAATGAAGCCGGATCCATTCCAATCCCTTCACATCTGACAGTCGATTCAAAAGTTCAGGCAGCTGTCTTTTTTTATAAATATCCAATCCATAATAAGTCAGTTCCTGTGCTATCAACATCAATTCCTTCACCCCCATTCGAACCAGATTCTCGGCTTCTTTTACAAGCTCTTCAATAGGTCGGCTCACATGAAGACCACGCATCAAAGGAATTGCACAAAAAGAACAGGTACGGTTACATCCTTCAGAAATTTTGAGGTATGCATAGTGCTGCGGAGTCGAAAGCAATCTCTCACCTACCAGTTCGGCTTTGTAATCTGCATTTAATTTTTTGAGTAATAATGGCATTTCCATTGTACCAAACCAGGCGTCGACTTCGGGAATTTCTTTTTCCAGGTCATCACGATACCGCTGACTAAGACATCCGGTAACATAAACTTTTTCGAGGCTTCCTTCTTTTTTCAAGGCCACCTGTTCCAATATTGTATTCACCGATTCTTCCCTGGCTTTATCTATAAATCCACAAGTATTAACGACGACAATATTGGTGGCCCTTTTCGTGCTCTCGTGGGTAACCTCAATACCATTCAGGTGCAATTGTCCACTGAGCACTTCGCTATCCACCATATTTTTACTGCATCCCAGGGTTATGATATTCACCTTATCCCTGCGTATTGATTTTGTTTTCATGCCCCGCAAAATTAGCTCATTATAATGAATGGATGAATTAGACCCGATCCTTATTAATTGTTGATCAAATAAAAGAACTACACATAAAAATGTTCACATTCTCAAATTAGCATAACCGTCACTTGGGAACTCAATAGTTTAAAACGGTACCTTCGAAATTCATGGGCAAAGCACAAAAATCAACCGGGCTATTCCAGCAATTTTTTAACAGTGAGAAGGCAGGTGGTCTGATATTAATCGGATGTACTGTTATTTCGCTAATTCTGTCAAATTCTTCCCTTGGACCTGACTACATCCATTTCTGGCATACACAGGCAACATTGAACATTTTTGGAGTGAGCATACCCTTTCGCATTGAAGAATGGATCAATGACGGATTAATGACCATTTTCTTTTTATTGGTCGGACTTGAAATAGAACGCGAACTCTATATTGGTGAACTTTCATCTGTTAAAAACGCCACACTTCCTGCTTTAGCTGCTATAGGAGGAATGGTGGTTCCTGCACTTGTTCATTTTTTGTTTAATCATGGAAAACCTGAACAACCGGGAATAGGCATTCCGATGGCGACGGATATCGCCTTTTCATTAGGGATTTTATCTCTTATTGGAAAAAGAATTCCCCTGTCGCTAAAAATATTTCTTACAGCTTTGGCAATTATAGATGACGTGGGTGCTGTTATTATAATAGCCATATTCTATACCCAGTCTTTCTCGTTTTTATACCTGTCACTTGCATTGGGATTATTTCTTTGCCTTTTGATATTAAATAAGTTGAATGTTAAGTCGCTATGGTTCTATCTCATACCGGGAATTTTTCTTTGGTATTTTATGTACTTGTCAGGAGTTCATCCAACATTGAGCGGAATTTTATTAGCTTTTACCATACCATTTAGAAAAAATAACGATGTCCAGCCTTCGGCACATTTGCAACATTTTTTACATAAGCCTGTAAATTTTTTCATTATCCCTGTTTTTGCATTGGCTAATACAGCCATCCATCTGCCAGCAGCCTGGAAAACAGAAATTTTCAGCTCAAACAGTCTGGGTATATCCCTGGGATTACTTTTAGGGAAACCACTAGGCATAGCAGGTTTTAGCGCTTTAGGCATCCTCCTGGGAATAGCAAAACTTCCCGAAGGTATAAATACCACCAAATTAATTGGCATAGGGCTCCTGGCAGGTATCGGATTCACCATGTCAATCTTCATAACCAACCTGGCTTTCAGCGCAAATGATGAATTAATTCAAAGTTCAAAAGTGGCAGTACTAATCGCTTCAATGTTGGCAGCCGTTGTTGGATGGCTCGTTCTGAAGTCAAGTGTGGAAAAGTCGGATTTGTCTAAAAACTAAATTTACTTCGGATATATACAGCCCCTGAGGTGGGATATTGTCTAAAGCAGGGATAAATAGTCCTCCAATCCACATAGAAAGGCTTTGGAAGACTGTTAAACACCAGAGATAAAGCGCAGTTTCTAAACTAGTAAGTGTACTGGCTACGTCTTTCAATTCAAACGTTCTATTCCTTAAACAGGCTGTCGACAAATTCGTGGCTGTCGAATAATAGCAAGTCCCCAATTTTTTCACCCACACCAATATATTTTACCGGAATTTTAAACTGGTTGGCGATTGCAAGTACTATCCCCCCCTTCGCGGTGCCGTCAAGTTTTGTAATGGCCAAAGATGTTACATCGGTAGCTGCTGTAAATTGTCTTGCTTGCTCAAGCGCATTCTGACCGGTGCTGCCGTCCAAAACCAGTAAAACTTCATGAGGGGCATCAGGAATCACTTTCTTCATAACCCTTTTTATCTTGCTCAATTCCTCCATAAGGTGTGTCTTATTATGAAGGCGTCCAGCCGTGTCTATGATTATGACATCGGTTTCCCTGGAAAGTCCGCTTTGAACAGTATCAAATGCTACAGACGCTGGATCAGCTCCCATACCCTGCTTCACAATCGGCACCTGCGCCCTCTCACTCCAAACAGTTAATTGATCTGTTGCTGCCGCTCGAAAAGTATCAGCGGCTCCGAGAAGCACGCTAAATCCCGCTTTTTTATAGTTATAGGCTAGTTTGCCAATAGTCGTGGTTTTGCCTGCTCCGTTCACCCCCACAACTAAAATAACATATGGTTTTCTGGCCGGAATGTCAAAATCGTGGATGCTGTTCGCACCACTTTCCTTTAGCATCTGCTCTATCTCATTTCTCAACAATTCATTGAGTTCTGAGGTATTCAGATATTTATCCCGGGCAACTCTTTTTTGAATCCGCTCAATAATCTGAATGGTTGTGTCGACTCCCACATCTGCACTTACGAGGGCCTCTTCCAAATTGTCCAATACATCTTCATCGACCACAGTTTTTCCCGCGATCGCTTTGCCTACCCGGGTGAGAAAACTCTCTTTCGTCTTTTGCAAACCTTCGTCCAAAGTTTGCTTTTCTTTTTTCCCGAATAGTTTATCAAAAAATCCCATAGGTGGTTGATTAGAAATTTTTTAAAGAAAAAAAGCCGCTCCGGAAAGGAACAGCTTAACTTAAAAAAATTGGCGTGCCGTCTATTTCTGGGCTAAAAATGACTTGATACTATCCTTGTGGATAATTGCTTCTTTGAACGTATAAGCACCTGTTTTAGGGCTCCTTACTGCCTTAATAACTTTTGTCCAGTTTTTTGCTTCGGCTGCTGCACGTGCATCCTTTGTTTTGATCGCGGTTTTTGCTGCTTTTGCCATGATTACTTAATTTCTTTATGTACTGTGACTTTTTTCAAAATGGGATTGAACTTCTTTAGCTCCATTCTTTCTGGAGTATTCTTTTTGTTTTTTACAGTGATATATCGGCTCGTTCCGGGTTTGCCGCTGGTCTTATGTTCAGTACATTCCAGAATAACCTGTACCCTACTTCCTTTCTTGGCCATTTTTCTGAATTTATATATTTAAATGCTGGAAATTATCAGATTTTTTCCCCTGCCTTACGTAATTCTTTCACAACAGCGTATAGTCCTCTTTTGTTGATCGTCCGGATACCTTCAGTTGAAAGTTTAAGGGTAACCCATTTGTCTTCTTCCGCCAGGAAAAAACGCTTTTGTTGCAAATTTGGCAAAAAACGGCGTTTTGTTTTAATGTTTGAGTGGGAAACGCTGTTCCCTGTAATAGGCCTCTTACCGGTTAACTGACATACTCTGGACATACCATCGGAATTTTGGACGGCGAAGGTCGGGATAATTCTCAGATTTTCAAAGAAAAGATTGGGGAAGCTGGTAAACGAAACTCTAAATTGCGATAAATAATGGAAAAGGGGCGATTTTCATCCGATAATCCAACGGTATTTGGTCCTTTTTATAATTCCATTCACAATTCCTTTACGGAGAGGGAATAAACGGCCTGTTACCGTTTTGTGACTATTTCCAATATTCCGGTTTTACATTTTTCCAAATTCTATTTCCGCTTACTTTGCAATAAAGCTACGGATGTCTATTATGAAAAGGAGAACCATTCCCCGGGACATAAGTTGGCTGGCTTTCAATGCCCGGGTATTACAGGAAGCAGCAGATCCATCAGTACCTCTCCGGGAAAGGGTAAAGTTTCTGGGGATCTTTTCCAATAATCTGGATGAATTTTTTCGTGTAAGGGTAGCTGCCCTGAATCGAATGAAAGAATACAGCGGAAAGGGGAAATTGAACATGCACATGGAAACTGCTCCGGACAAAATTCTTCTTCAGATTCAATCTATTGTATTACAGCAACAGGAACGATTTGACGAGATCTGGAGAAATATATATAGTGAAATGAAGAATGAAAAGATTTTTCTGATCACTGAGAAAGACCTGAATAAGGACCAGCAGAAATTTGTGCAGAATTATTTTGAAGAGGAAGCTCGTGCTAATATCATTCCGTTGATGATCGAAAGCATACCCCAATTTCCGTACCTCAGGGAGAAATCCCTTTACCTCGGAGTAGTTTTGACAAGAAAATCGCCCGATAAGGAAGAGAAAAAATTTGCCCTGATCGAGATTCCCAGCCGAACTCTTGGGCGTTTTGTAATACTGCCTTCTCCTTCTCCCGAAGAAAACTATATTATCCTGCTGGAAGATGTAATCCGTTATAACCTAAAAAATATTTTTTCTTATTTTGGTTATGATCGTTATGGATCATGGGTTTTTAAAGTGACAAAAGATGCTGAAATCGACATAGACAATGATCTTTCCACTTCACTTATGCAAAAAATTGAGAAGGGTCTCAAAAATAGACGAAAAGGAAAATTCGTTCGATTTGTTTACGATAAGGAAATGGACACGGATCTCCTGGAATACCTAATTAAAGGACTTTCTCTGGCAAAAAAAGGCACAACAATTCCGGGCGGCCGAATTCATAATTTTAGACATTTCATTGAGTTCCCGGATGTCTTTACCCGAAAAGGACAACGCAAAAAACCATTTCCCCATCCCCTCGTGCGTAGTTCACACAGAATTACAGATGTTGTTCTTGAACAGGATGTAATGTTGCATTTTCCTTATCATTCTTTTAATGCGGTAATAGACTTGCTACGGGAAGCCGCTATAGATCCCGACGTTACGAGTATTAAAGTTACATGCTACAGACTGGCTTCCAATTCCAAAGTGATTAATGCACTCATAAATGCAGTCAGGAATGGAAAACAGGTAACTGCCATGATGGAATATCGCGCACGTTTTGATGAAGAAGCAAATCTGGAATGGAAGTCACTGTTGGAAGAAGAAGGAGTTAAAGTGATTGATGTAATTCCAAACATGAAAGTTCATTCTAAACTCTGTCTGATCAAAAAAAAGAAGGGCCCCAGGTCAATTTATTATGGTTTTGTGAGCACAGGAAATCTCAACGAGAAAACGGCTGCCATGTATAGTGATCATTGCCTCCTGACCGCGAACAGAAATATAATGGCAGATGTAAACCGCATGTTCAACTATATGGAGAACTGGAAATATGGATTAACTCCGCTAAAAGCATGTAAAACACTTATTCCATGCCCCATATACCTCCGTAAGGAATTATATAAAATGATCAACGCAGAAATCAAAGCAGCAAAAAATAAAAAATATGCTTCCATTACACTAAAAGTTAATTCACTATCCGACGAAGAACTCATATATAAATTATATGAAGCTGCGCGGGCAGGTGTGGAAATCAGGCTTATCGTAAGAGGCATATTTTGTATGATGCCAGAAAACAAAAAATTTAAAATCGCTGTAAAAGCCATCAGTATACTGGACGAATATTTGGAACATGCGCGCGTTTTTATTTTTCACAACCAGGGCAAAGAAAAAGTTTATATATCTTCGGCTGATTGGATGGTTAGGAACATGGATCATCGAATAGAAGCTACCTGTCCTGTACTGGATCCAAGAATACGGAAAGAGCTCAATGAAATATTACAAATACAATTTTCAGACAATGTAAAAGCGAGGTGGCTGGACAATAACCTACAGAATCATTATAAAAAGGACCAATCGAAAAAGGTACGTTCCCAAATTGAAATTTATCAGTATCTGAATCAGAAGATTATTAAACCGGTTATTCAACAGGAATTTTCTCCGGCAACACCGGTTGATCAGGTCACGCTAATCTAAATATCCAACACTTATGATTTTGGCAGCGATTGATATTGGTAGTAATGCAGCCAGATTGCTAATAACGGAAGTAATCGATTCAGAAAAAAAACCCTTTTTCGAAAAGCTAAATTTAGTTCGCGTCCCTTTACGACTGGGTTTCGATGTATTTGAAAAAAAAGTGATTTCCGAAACAAAAACTTCAATGTTGTTGAACACTATACGTTCCTTCAAATATCTAATGGATGCTTATAGTGTTACAAATTTCAAATCTGCCGCAACATCTGCCATGCGGGATGCTCAAAATGGATCACATATCATTCAAACAGTGGAGAACGCGACAGGAATAAAAATTGAAATAATCAGCGGCGATGAGGAAGCTGCATTTATTTATGAGAATCATATTGCAGAAAACCTGAATAGTGATAATTCCTACCTGTATATCGATGTTGGCGGAGGAAGTACAGAACTCACCTGTTTCGCCGACAACAGACTGTTATTCAAAAAATCCTTTAATATAGGAACGATCCGCCTGATTAAAAATCAGGTTACAGAAGCACATTGGGACCAGATGAAAGATTTTCTGAAAAAAGAAATACGAAATATGACAAAACACCTTACCGCCATCGGATCTGGTGGAAATATCAATAAAGTATTTTCACTTTCCAAAAGAAAGGATGGTAAACCGCTGCCATTTGAACTCCTGAAGGACTACTATAAAGAGCTCAATAGTTTTTCTGTACCCGACCGTATGCGTCTTTACAATTTAAAAGAAGATCGTGCAGATGTAATCGTTCCCGCACTTTTAATTTACATAAATGTTATGAGATGGATCGATGCAGAAGAAATATTCGTGCCAAAAATCGGATTGGCAGATGGAATGATACAAGCACTTTACCGCGAGTTGCAAACAACTACGACATCTGTCAAATGAAGCCGGTCAAACCCTTCATTAGATCAAATCACATTATCTTTATCTCTCAACTTTAATAAATGGCCCCAAAGAAAATTACGACCCACATCCTTCAAAATATGAAGGTGAATGGTGAAAGGGTTTCCATGATTACAGCTTATGACTATTCCTTCGCACGATTGTTTGATCAGGCAGGTATTGACGTTATACTCGTAGGTGATTCGGCATCCAATGTAATGGCAGGTCATGAAACGACACTTCCAATTACATTGGATCAAATGATATATCACGCGTCATCTGTGATCAGGGGAGTTACCCGTTCATTGGTTATCGTTGACCTTCCTTTTGGGTCATATCAATCAAATTCGAAGGAGGCTCTCATATCAGCAATTCGCATTATGAAAGAAACAGGGGCACATGGCGTTAAATTGGAAGGCGGTGAAGAAGTAATGGAATCAGTAAAGAGGATTTTGGCTGCAGGTGTTCCGGTTATGGGGCATCTTGGACTTACCCCACAATCAATTTACAAATTTGGCACTTATTCAGTACGCGCAAAAGAAGAAATGGAAGCCAATAAATTGAAATCCGATGCCCGCTTATTGGAAGAAGCTGGCTGTTTCGCAATTGTGCTGGAAAAAATTCCAGCATTGCTTGCTAAAGAAGTAGCTGAATCAATTAGCATCCCGGTAATCGGTATTGGTGCAGGAAAATATTGTAACGGACAGGTGCTGGTGATGCATGATTTGCTGGGAATTAACACCGAATTTAAACCCCGATTTCTCAGGCAATATCTCAATTTGCATGAGCCCATTACAAAAGCAGTGCAACAATATATTAAGGACGTAAAATCGAACGATTTTCCCAGCGAACAGGAACAGTATTAAAATTTTGATATTATTTATTTCGTTTAATTCCGATAACCCGTTCCTTGTTAATTGGAATCTACATTTAGAATTTCATATAACTGCAGTTGACTATCTACTGTTTTAAGTTCAAAATATAATGACCTGCATGAAACAGTCTGATGAACTTCAGAAATCAGTTTTATTTTATCATAAAACATTTTTTTCAGGTGTTTTTTTTCTTTTTCTATACGATTCCTGGTTATGATAAAATCTGTATTGCTTCCATAATTTGCTTTCTCAGCGAGCAGTGCAACATGCCTGTGATCATAGTTCGAAGACACCAAATCAACTATTTGACAAGAACATACTCTTACTGTCGTCGACACGGCATCTGAAGACCCTGATGAATGTCCTCTCCCTGCTTTTATATGTTTCTGCTTCGAAATAAAATCGTTCAACGACCTTATCACGTTCATTTTAAAAACCGGTGATTTAAGAGGTTCTGCGGATACCGATCCAGCGAGAAGAATTTGTGTCGGGGTGCCAAATAATAGGCAGACTGTTATAATACGGATAAAAAGGCGCATGTTTAGGGTGCTATCGGGTGAATAATAGGCATTCACGGAATGTGGAACTATTCGATAACGGATTTCAGCGCTGGAGGAGTAACATAATCCTGTACAACAGGAATTCACCGGATTGTTGGGAAGTCAAAGAATGCAAAAAAAAATTATAAATCATAATTCCTCAGCCTAAAAATTCTAAAAATACAGCCATCTGCTGTTGATATTTCGGGGAAAACAAAATATTATTTATAATAATATATGGTTTTTCGACTCTCAATCCATAAATCGGGGTACTGCTTAGCCATAATCATCATATTCTCTATTTTATATGGGGCCGGTATTCCCGACGCCGGCCTTGGTTACGATCCCTATGTTGAACTGGATAATGGAACTCGGACGGTTACAGAAAACTTTGTTTTCAATCCTAAATTGTCGACTGATCTCTACCTTTCTTTTAAAATAACTAAAAATGTATCGTGGATTTTCGGAGTGGATAATATATTCAATGTTCATCCTGAAATTTCCGCTACTGCAGGAGCTAAAAATGCATCCTGGGGTGATAGTGAATCCCGTGGTCCGTTTGATGCGGTTCAAATGGGTTCCAACGGAATGAGGCTGTGGACGAATCTGGTTATTCACTTTTAAAAATAATTTACAAAACATTGTAAAAGAATATCCTTTCAGGAGGGATAGTCTTTTATTTTAAGCAAAGTCCGACCCTACTGCCATACTTCCATACTCCCATACTTTCTTAATAACTTGCGCTTTCAATCGAATGATATGGATTTCTTTAAGGAACTTGGCATTCATCCGCGCAACGCAGGAAGCTCCACAGGACAAACATGGTATGACGATCAGAAACAAACTATTGAATCTTTTTCTCCTGTCGACGGAAAAAAGATTGCATCAGTATCTGTGACAACATCAGAAAATTATGATCAAATTATTCTTAAAGCGCAGGAAGCCTTTGTGGCCTGGAGAACATGGCCTGCGCCAAAGCGTGGAGAAATAGTACGTCAGATAGGCGAAGCACTTCGCGATAAAAAACATGCTCTGGGTAGTCTCGTCAGTTACGAAATGGGTAAGAGTTTACAGGAAGGTCTGGGGGAAGTTCAGGAAATGATCGATATATGTGATTTTGCTGTAGGACTTTCACGGCAATTACACGGGCTCACCATGCATAGTGAACGACCACAGCACCGAATGTATGAACAATGGCATCCCATAGGTATCATTGGAATCATATCAGCATTTAATTTCCCTGTAGCAGTATGGAGTTGGAATAGCATGCTTGCATGGGTTTGTGGCAATGTCGCAATTTGGAAGGGGTCAGAAAAAACCCCTCTTTGCTCACTCGCCTGTCAACAGATTGTTTCGGATATTTTTCGTAAAAATGAAGTTCCCGAAGGTGTCAGTAGTGTCGTGACAGGTGGTCGTGAAGTGGGTGAGTGGATAAGTGCCGACGAAAGAATCCCTCTGATATCTGCTACTGGATCTACTCGTATGGGCAAATCGTTGGCCGCAGTTGTTGCATCCAGACTAGGAAGATCTCTTCTTGAACTTGGAGGAAATAATGCAATCATAATTACTGAGCAGGCAGATTTGGATATTGCTGTTTTAGGATCTTTATTTGGAGCAGTGGGAACTGCAGGACAAAGATGTACGAGTACAAGAAGACTAATTATTCATGAAAATGTTTATGAAAATGTAAAAAGCCGTCTTGTAAAAGCATACGCACAACTTAAAATCGGAGATCCGTTAAATGTAAAAAACCATGTCGGTCCACTGATTGATAAGACTGCCGTTGACATCTATCTCAGTGCCATTAAGGATTGCAAAAAAGAAGGTGGCCATTTTATAGTTGAAGGTGGTGTTCTTTCAGGTGATGGATATGAAAGTGGCTGTTATGTGAAGCCGTGCATCGCAGAAGCCAAGCCAGAAATGGAAATTGTTCACCGGGAAACATTTGCGCCCATCCTTTATCTTCTTAAATATAAGAAATTGGACGAGGCTATAAATATTCAAAACAATGTGCCTCAAGGGCTTTCCTCCTCAATTATGACACTAAACCTTAGAGAGGCGGAACAGTTTCTTTCGGCAGGAGGAAGTGACTGTGGTATAGCAAATGTCAATATCGGCACTTCAGGCGCTGAAATTGGCGGTGCATTTGGTGGAGAAAAAGAAACAGGAGGAGGAAGGGAAAGCGGTAGTGATGCCTGGAAGTCTTATATGCGTCGTCAAACGAATACAATTAATTACTCTACCAATTTACCACTGGCACAAGGAATACAATTTGACCTTTAAAAGGCTAAAACCTTATTTTTTATATTTCACACGAAAAAATTGCATGTTTTGGGCTTTAAGCTTTGAGCTTTAGGCCTTTCAGAGGATAATATTGTGATTCTCTACACGTTTATAGTGACAATGAACCCGAGATGGATTTCCCAGCGCTTATGGACGATTTTATTATCCATTCTGTTATACTCTTCACTTTCAGCTCAGATAAGGTTATCAGCATGGGGAGGTATCCATTCATCTAATCTGATTGAAAAAAATTCAATCCCCGGGTACGACACTTCAAATGGGAGATACTTTTCCTCAAATACAGGATTTGAGTTAGGCGTGCTGGCTGAAATTCCGTTTGGCAAATACAATCTGTTTTTGGAACCAGGGATTTTATACAGCGCGAAAGGAAATCAATTTCAACGTTATTATGATTCTTCCGTTTACCAAAACGACACCTTGTATAACCAACATACATTGAACCTGAGTTATGTTGAAATTCCAGTTTATCTCACCTGGAAGCTCTCTTTGTCTAGGAACCAGAAAAATCATTTTTATGTCAGCGCAGGCCCATATTTCGCTTTTATATATGGAGCTAACGAGAGTTATCAGAACAGGGTTTTGCAGTATAATTCTTCAAATTATATTTATCAGTCAGGATCAGAAGATTTGTTAGTGGGAAATGGTACAGATAAATACAAAACATTCGATATTGGCGTAGTAGCCAAAGCGGGTTTTGAGTTCGGAAATGTATTAATTGGAGCGTATTTCAGCCGTGGACTGACCAATGCATATACAGCCACCTACCCCTCTGAATTTCATAATCAGGTCTTCGGTGGTTCTTTTGGTATCTGGTTAAACAATCCAAAACCGATTCCCAAAATTGAAGAAGATACAGACAAAGATGGCACTCCTGATTCTCAGGATTCGTGTAAAACAATACCAGGACCGCCCAGATGGCATGGTTGCCCCATTCCTGATTCGGACCATGATGGCATAAATGATGAAGAGGATTCGTGTAAAATGATTCCGGGAGTACTCCGTTATCATGGCTGTCCGATACCTGATTCTGACCAGGATGGTATAAATGATGAGGAAGATTCATGTTTAACCGTACCGGGGGTGTCAAAATACCATGGCTGCCCTATTCCGGATCGTGATCATGACGGTGTGAACGATGAGCAAGACAAATGCCCTGATCAGCCTGGAACTGTTGAAAATCAGGGCTGCCCGATCATTAAAGCAGAAATCGTTAAACGGGCTCAACTTGTGGCCGCCAATGTAATGTTTGGTGTTAATAGTGTTAGCCTGACTAAGGGTTCATATCCCGCACTTAAAGAATTGGCAGACAGTTTAAAATCAAATCCCGATCTCTATTTGACAGTTGAAGGGCATACTGACAATCTGGGCAGCGCTAAATATAATCTGAAACTTTCTATAAAACGCGCTGAATCAGTTAAAAAAGCGCTCGTTTCCATGGGAATAGAAGGCAATCGGATTCAGGTTACAGGTTTTGGGGATGACCGTCCGGTTGCGAATAATAAAACTGCGGAAGGAAGAACCAAAAACAGACGGGTGGTTTTTATATTCCAATTAAAGAACCGTTAAAAACTATCCTTATATTCCATTATATATTAAACATATGATGATCTTTGCGGGTCCAAATAATTTAAAATAACAATATAAACCAGAGCCGCTACGATTACGATTGCAGGCTGTATAAAAATCTAATGATGAATATTCGTGCAAGACATTTTTTTTCTCTTCTCGTTTTGGTTTCTCTTTCAATCTCGTCGTTAGCACAGGGAACTAATTCTAAAGCTGAACTTGTAAAAGGCTGGCATCTGCTCGATAAAGAAAAAGATGGTGTATATGGGATAAGTCTGGCCAATGCCTATGATTTCCTTCGATTAAAAAATCTCAAAAGCAAACCCGTATTGGTAGCGGTCATTGATTCAGGTGTTGATACTCTTCAAGAAGATTTGATTCACATCCTTTGGACAAATCCAGGAGAAATTCCCGGCAACGGAATTGATGATGATCACAATGGATATGTAGACGATATTCATGGCTGGAATTTCATTGGCGGAAAAGATGGATCGAATGTTAAGGACGATTCACAGGAAGAAGGCCGTGTATTTTACAAATACAAAGAACAATTTGACAACAAAAAAATCATTACAGACAGTATGAGCGCCGATACACACGATCACTATGAAATGTGGGTGAAGGCAAAAAAGAAAATCATGGGTGATGGTTCGGACGATGGGGTGGATCTGCTCATGTTGAAACGGGTCGTAAGCGCTTGTATAAAAAGCGATAGTTTATTACAAGCTGCGATGGGCCGGAAGGAGTATACAGGTAATGATCTGGATAGCTTCGTGACGAGCGATGTAGATGCACGAACCGCAAAATCCGTTCTACTCTATCTTTTCAAGGAAAATCATATCATGGATATGACAAATACTACATTCATCACTGAATTCACCGAACAAGCTGACCGCGAGGAAAAGAAAATGGAGATAAAAGCAATTGCACCTAAGAATTATCGTGGCGATATCGTTAAAGATGATGAAAATAATATCAAGGATAGTATATATGGAAACAATGATATTATGGCCGCGGATCCGATGCATGGTACACATGTTAGTGGAATTATCGGAGCAGAAAGAGATAATAATATTGGAATAAATGGGATTGCTGACAATGTCAGGATTATGATGATCCGTGCAGTTCCAAACGGTGATGAACACGATAAGGATATAGCACTCGCTATCCGTTACGCAGTAAACAATGGTGCCCGGGTCGTAAATATGAGCTTCGGCAAAAATTTATCACCTCAAAAATCATGGGTTGATGATGCTGTAAAATATGCGGAATCAAGAGGTGTATTATTGATACACGCCGCGGGGAATGATGCCGAGAACGTTGATTCAGTGGATAATTTTCCAAATCCCAATTATAAAAATTCACGTTCTCATGCAAAGAACTGGATAACAGTCGGCGCAAGTAGTGATCCCAAAGCTGAAGAAAGTTTTAAAAGTTATACAGCTTCATTTTCCAATTATGGAAAAAAAGAAGTAGATGTTTTTGCTCCGGGTACCAGAATCTATTCAACGCTGCCAGGCGGAAATAAATATGGTAATTTAGATGGAACGAGTATGGCTGCTCCGGTCGTTACCGGTGTCGCAGCACTTATTATGGAATATTTTCCGACATTGACTCCCGAAGAAGTAAAATATTGCATAGAAAAATCAGCCTTCATGCCATTGGTAAAAGCTAAACGACCAGGATCAGAAAATGAAATGGTTCCTCTTTCTGAATTAAGTGCTTCCGGTGGAATTCTTAACGCATATGGTGCAGTGAAGCTTGCCTATTCAATTTCCGATCCAAAGAAAAAGGATGTTTTAAAATCAACTCTCCAAAAAGAGAAAAATTAAATCTCTTTCCGCAGAGTTTATTCTTAAAAGCAAATTGCAAAACAGTAATTTGCTTTTTTATTATGCCCTTACCTCAACGTCGAAAACATCGCATCGCAATTAGCTGCTTTTTCTTTCTCGCAGGAATTTGCTTCTTTTCCTGGGCATCCAGAATTCCCGACATTCAAACAAGATTGCAACTCAGTAATGCAGCGCTTGGCGGGGTTCTTCTTTGTCTGCCGGTGGGTTTACTTATATCGCTCCCTGTAGCTGGTTTTCTGGTTGCGAAATACGGAAGCCGCATTATTGCATTAACTGCTGCAATTTTATATGCCGTTACACTCCCCATGCTGGGTTTCGCGAACTCATCTGCATCCCTGATGGTCACACTATTTTTTTTTGGTTTAGGAGGAAATATGTTAAACATTTCCATGAACACTCAGGCGGTGGGTACGGAAACCTTTTATGAAAAGCCTATTATGGCTTCTTTTCATGGCATTTGGAGTATGGGTGGATTTGCTGGAGGTGCATTGGGAACTTTAATGGTTCGCTACAAAGTAATTCCGCCTTTTCATTTTTTATGCGTAACTGGAATCGCATTTTTGATACTGATTATTTTTGGAGGCAGCCTCATCTCGAAAGACAGTAACCAAAATAAACAACAGCCAATTTTTGCTCGTCCTGACAGGTCCATCTTAAACTTTGGAATGATCGCTTTTTGTGCCATGATTTGTGAAGGCGCAATGAGTGACTGGAGTGGTGTTTATTTTGCAAAAATCGTCAGACCCGATCCGAAATGGATAACCGTAGGTTTTACTGCCTATGTAAGTACGATGGCCACCGGGAGGTTTGTCGGGGACTGGGTATCTTATAAAATTGGTATGAAAAGAATGTTGCAGCTGAGTGGAATCTTAACTGCAACTGGTTTGCTGCTGGCGGTTTTTTTTCCTGAATTCATTGCAGCTACAATTGGATTTCTGATTGTAGGGGCCGGAGTTTCCTCGGTGATACCTTTAATATATAGCACTGTGGGGAAATCAAGACTGATGTCGCCAGGCGTAGCAATTGCAGCTGTTTCCACAATTGGCTATCTTGGATTCCTGATAGGACCTCCTGTTATTGGTTTCATAGCCCAGGCTACGAGTTTGCGAATTTCTTTTGGACTAATCGCAGTTATGGGAACCCTGATAGCTGTTATTGCTACCAAAATAAGTTTTGAAAAATAAAAATATCTCTCGTTGCCAGTTCGAACTTATAATATATCTCTTAATTTTTATACACGACTGATTTCAATGAAATCATATCATCCATAACATTTACTGTTTCCTTTAGATAGATATCTGTCTTGCGACTGTCGACCCACTGTTTGTACCTATCTGCTTTATCTTTATCCTCACTGTATCTTAATGTGTCCTGAGGCATTGAATATATATTCATGGGTACAGTTAACTTACTGACCGAATCAATCTGTTTTACTGATTCACGTACCATCTTTTGTTCGTCCTGATATGCCTTCAGATTTAGCGGATACATCTTATCATTCTGACTATCCAGCCACGCGGCGTTTTTTGATATGGTTGTGAATGCAATATTAGAATTCGTTCTTTCTGTACTTGAAGTTCTAATATTATTAATATCGTAGGCGTATTTCCAGGTAGTATAGTCAGCTTTGGGCATTTCGTCCCACGCTAATGCATCTGGTTGATCCTTCTCACGAATTTTATAATGTTCATACAAATCAGGAAGTACGATATCTGAGAACACTCCTCTCAATTGCGTGGAACCGCCGTTGATGCGATAAAACTTTTGCAACGTAAGTTTGACAGTTCCCAAAGGTCCGCCGAGATCATTATAACCAACATTCTTATCAAGCGGAATATTTCTCTGCACAGTTCCTTTACCATAAGTACTTGTGCTCCCAATAATTACTCCGCGGTGATAATCCTGAATAGCTGCCGCGAAAATTTCTGATGCAGATGCACTGAATTCATTGACCATGACTGCCAGTGGCCCATCATATAAAACACTTTTATCACGATCATTCAATACCTGAGGTTTGCCATCGCGATCACGAACCTGTACTACCGGACCTTGTTCAATAAACAGTCCGACCATCTGCACAACATCTATAAGTGACCCACCTCCGTTGTTTCTGAGATCGAGTACCACTCCGTCTACTTTGGCTTCCTTGAGTTTGATAAGTTCCCTGGCAACATCAACCGAACAACGGTTTCCTTTCGGATTATCGAAATCCGCATAAAATTCAGGAAGAAAAATATATCCGATTTTCCCTTTGTCACTTTGAATAATTACGCTTTTTGCAAACTTCTCGTCCTGAACTATTTCATCCCGGATAAGCGTTACAACTTTTACAGAACCGTCCGCTTTTTTCAATGTCAATTTTACTTCTGTACCCTTACTACCCCTGATAATTTTTACAGCATCTTCTACCATGTAGCTGCTAAGATCAACCGGTTCCTGGTTTCCTTGCGCAACTTTCAGAATCACATCGCCCACGGTGACCTGTCCGGATTTCCAAGCGGGACTTCCGGTAACCAGTGTGACGATTTTAATGGTTCCTTCTTCGTCGCGGAGTGCTGCTCCTATGCCATAAAACCTGCCACTCATATCTTCATCAAAGGATCTTTTTTCGACGGGAGGGAAATAATCGGTATGAGGATCCATGCACTGGACGATCGTTTCAACAAAAACATTGAAGAAATTGTCTTCATCAGCTTTTATTTTAAGGTGCTCATAAAAACGGTCTGAAACTTTAAGTGTTTTCTCACGGGCTTCTTTTTCGAGTTGCTCATTTGTTTTTGCGATAAATCCCGGCTTCCCCTTTCCGGTTGTCTGCTGATCTAATAATTCTGCATATTTTTCAAGGGTAAGATATTTTAATTTCTTTCTGATTTCTTCCCGTTGGGCTGCTGCACTTGCAGGATAATCCAATTTATCGTAATCCAGGTTAACTGTTTCCTGTTTATTAAAATCAAAGGGTTGTGAAAGAATTTCCTGAGAGATATTCTGGGTCTCCTGCAGCCTTTTTTTATAGATCACAACAACGGCTGGCACAAAGGCTACCGGCGCCTTGCCCAGAATTTCATCATCGAGTTGGGTTTGATATTTGGATAGTTCCTGTATATCGGATTTTAAGAATATTTTTTTTTCTGCATCCTCCTCACTTAAAAACTTCTTAAAAACCTCCTTCGAAAACTGGTCGTCTATATTTTTTGGACTGTAATGAATCTCTTCCAGCAACTCACTAACATTCTTTAATATACTTTCATATTTCGTAGGGGGATTCCCTTTAAAAGCAAAGGTCTTTAGTGCAATCGCGATTCCTATGGCAAATACGAACAGTACAACAGGTAAATTCTTTTTATTCAGCATAAATGAAAACAGTTTGGACATTGTCCAAAAATAACGATTAATGCTTCTCTATTGTTGTTGATTCACTGAATATTAACCACTCATATATGTTAACGGCAAATAGAGTTGACGGGCGAATAGCATGCAAAGCAGCCTCTTAAATCTGCTTTCTATTTTCCAATTCCCGGATTTGCAAATTTTCCTTAGATTTGCAGCCCGAATGGTGGTTGTAGC
Source organism: uncultured Bacteroidota bacterium (assembly GCA_963757315.1). Lineage (GTDB taxonomy): Bacteria > Bacteroidota > Bacteroidia > Chitinophagales > Chitinophagaceae > Puia. The sequence continues at coordinate 1,356,009 of CAVWRD010000011.1, forward strand.
TCAGCTGGTTAGAGCACTAGATTGTGGTTCTAGGGGTCGCGGGTTCGAACCCCGTCATCCACCCATTTATTTTCTTCCATTAATTGGATCAGTTAGTTTTATTACCCGCTCTCGTCTTAACAACCGTTTAGCAATTCAGTTAGGCACATTCCTTGAAACTTGTATTTCTATTGTAGTATTTTTATGAAAAGTCACGCATTTGGTATTTTAACAATTTTATTTCTATTCGCGTCCTCAGTTAATTCTTTTTGTCAGGACTCTACGCATCCTTTACCAATCCCAATCCTGAAAGATTCGAGTACTGTTGTTTTACCACCAGTGTCAACGGATTCTTCTCTTAAAAAAACAGATTCTCTTCCGGCAGATTCCGCAAATCATTCATTAAATGCTGTGCAGCAGGATACTATAAAATCAGGTCATATAGACCCAGCGATTCATCCGGATCGTGTATTAGCAGCTGGTGCTATCCATTCCGGGTCTGGATTCGGGCGACAAAACGGAAGACAATCACCCGCAATCGGACATTTCTATGGTAAAATCGTCGACGCAAAATCCAATAAGGGATTGGATGGCACGTCTGTTCAACTGGTAATGAGTGTTTTCGATACAACCAGTCATAGTCGGCGCGATTCTGTAGTTCGTGGAGCAATCACCCCAGCAAATGGGGATTTCAGTTTTGAAAATTTGCCCATTTTCGGCAACTACAGATTGAAGATAAGTGCCATCGGTTATAAATTCATCGACCAAAAAGTAGCTTTTAATTTCAAAGATGCTCAAAGTGCTGATCCTGATCAGAGAATCGGTGCAGTAGATCGGGATTTGGGTAATATAAAAATGGAAATTGACCCGACGAGTCTGCAAACGGTAACTATCACCGCTGATAAACCTCTTATTTCATTGGGCATTGACCGAAAGATTTACAACGTGGAGAAAGATATTTCGGCGTCCGGAGGATCCGCAGTAGATATCATGAAAAATATTCCTTCGCTGGCCGTCGATATTGATGGCAATGTGACGCTTCGTAACGCATCTCCTACAATTTTTGTGGACGGTCAACCAACTACTTTAACTCTTGATCAGATCCCGGCAGACGAAATAGAAAGTGTGGAGATCATTACAAATCCAGGTGCAAAATTTGATGCTTCAGGAGGGGTTTCCGGAATTCTGAATATTATCATGAAGAAAAATCGTAAGCCTGGTTATAACGGAGCAATCAGAGCAGGTATAGATAAAAATGGCGGATATAATGCAGGCGGAAATATTAATATAAAAGAGGGGAAGTTTAATTTTTTCGTCAGCGCAAATTATAATCATAGAAAAACAATTTCACCAGGCACTATTGATCGTCTGACATTTATTTCCGATCCCGAATATCAGCTGCATGAAGTGGATAGCAATGTCGCCAACAGTCATTTTGCTTTCGGTCGTATTGGTATGGATTATTTTTTGGATAACAGGAATACGTTTACTATTTCCGGAACGCTCGTGCATGGAATGTCCACTCCTACTACAAACAGCGGAATCACAACCGACAGTATTTACCAAAGTGGGTATTCAAATAGTTCATTTACTCAACGTTATTCAAATACCACAACTGATTTTAAGAATAAATCGGGTATGTTAAGCTTCAAACATAACTTCCCAAGATCCGGAGAAGAATGGACGGCTAATGCGAATTATACACAGGGAACTACAAGTAGTATCAATCCGATTACTTCATATCTCTACAAAATTCCTGGTGGTCCGTTATCTAGCATCTATAAACAACAGACAAATTCTTCCGGAAACAATGAATATATAACTGCACAAACGGATTTTACAAACCCGTTTACAGAAAAATCGAAACTTGAAGCAGGAGCCCGGGTCGCTATACGAAATATTAGTAATTTAAATAATTTTAATACGGTAGACAGTGAAGGAAACCTGGTTTACCAACCGCTGCTGTCTTCAGATTATTCTTATCACGATCAGGTGCTTGCGGGATATGTTCAATATTCGAATACCGTTGGCAATTTTGGATTCCAATTGGGTTTGCGTGCAGAAAATTCTAGTTATAACGGATCTAATAGTTATGCAGAAAAGGACGCTGAGAGCCCCGGCGGCATTAAAGATACCATTGGATCCTTTGGCAATAATTATCCCATCAGTCTTTTTCCCAGTATGTTTTTGACGGATAAATTATCCGACGATCAAAGTCTTCAATTAAACTACACCCGAAGAATTGACAGGCCTGGTTTTTTACAACTTTCTCCCTACACAGATTATTCAGATTCTCTGAACCTGAGTCGTGGTAACCCAAATCTGAAACCGCAGTTTACAAATTCACTGGAAATGTCCTACCAGTTAAATTATGGAAAAAACACTTTTCTTGCTTCAGTATATTATAAATACACTACTGATCTGATAACCCGTTATCAAACGACCGAGATCAATCCGCTGACAGATTCGTTAGTACTTATAAATACATATATAAATGCAAGCTCTAGTTATGTTGGCGGTTTGGAATTGATTGGAAGAAACAGTTTGACCAAATGGTGGGATTTAACTACTAATCTGAATATCTACACTTCAAAAATCAATGCAGGAGATTCAATACCGACCGCACCTGCCAGTTATAGCTGGTTCGCTAAAGTTAATACCACGTTCAAACTGCCTAAAAATATCACTATTCAGGTTACGGGCGATTACACTTCAAAATCGGTACTGCCACCTGGCGGTGTTGCCGGACAAAGCGGTGGTGGCCGGGGTGGTACTGTGAGCGGAAACGCTCAGGGATATTCCCTTCCAACAGGAGGCGTGGATGGTTCTATAAAATATGAATTTTTAAAAAATAAAGCCGCCAGTCTGACTTTTAGCGTCAGTGATATCTTTGCCACCCGCCGATCAGATGTTTTTATAAATTCAGAGAATTCTACTCAGCACAGTATTCGATATAGAGATCCTCAGTTTTTCAGGCTACAATTTAATTTCCGTTTCGGAAAGGTGGATATGTCTCTGTTTAAACGTAAAAACAACAAGGAGGATCAGGATAATCTCCAAAATGGCTCAGATAGTCCTGCAAACTAAGGAGTTGAGTACATCAAAGAACCACCATTTGGCGTGAACCCATTTTTTACTTTCAATGTTATACTGTAAAATTGCACGCCTTGAGGCACCTATAATATCATTTGAACGAGTATGGCGAAGAATTTATTGATCGTGGAGTCCCCGGCAAAAGCAAAAACAATCGAAAGAATTCTGGGTGAAGGTTTTGAAGTAAAAAGCTGCTATGGCCACATACGGGATCTGGAGAGAGCCGATATGGGTATCGACTTGAATAACAAGTATAAACCACGATATATCGTTCCCGAGGATAAACAAAAGGTTGTAAAAGAATTAAAAAGCCTTGCAAAGAAATCTGGGGAAGTCTGGCTGGCAACGGATGAGGATCGCGAGGGTGAGGCCATCAGCTGGCATCTTTGCGAAGTTTTGGGTCTCGATCCAAAAACCACCAAACGCATTGTTTTTCATGAAATTACAAAGCCAGCAATAGAAGCTGCGGTTAAAAAGCCTAGAACAGTAGACATGAATCTGGTCAATGCGCAACAGGCCCGCCGTATTCTGGATCGCATTGTCGGATTTGAGTTAAGTCCCGTTCTCTGGCGTAAAATGAGCATGAAGAATAATCTGAGTGCCGGTCGGGTTCAGAGTGTTGCCGTGCGCATAATTGCGGAAAGAGAAAGAGAGATCAACGCATTTACTGCCCAAAGTAATTTCAGGATAGAGGCCTCATTTTCTGCAAAAGATATTTCGGGAAAGAATGTAGTATTCTCTGCCGAAGGCAAAAAATATACTGAAGAATCAGGCGCAGAATCATTTTTAAAATCATGTGTCAACGCAGAATATGCAGTAACAGAAATACAGGTAAAACCAGGAAAAAAATCTCCTGCTGCTCCGTTTACGACTTCCACTCTTCAACAGGAAGCTTCCCGAAAACTTGGTTACGGAGTAAGCAGAACAATGCTGCTTGCACAAAAATTATATGAAAGTGGTAAGATCACATATATGCGTACAGACAGTGTCAGTCTGAGTGAAACCGCAATGGACAGTCTCAAATCGGAGATCAATAACAAATACGGAGATAAGTATTATCAAAAACGGACTTTCAAAAATAAAAATGAATCCGCCCAGGAGGCACATGAAGCAATACGCCCTACATACATGGAGAACGATACTGTCGAGGACGCTGATCTTCGCAGATTATATGAACTTATTTGGAAGAGAACTATGGCGTCACAAATGTCAGACGCCGAACTTGAGAAGACTACCGCTATCATTCAGATTTCTACAAATAAAGAGGAGTTGAAAGCAAGTGGCGAAGTATTAAAATTCGATGGCTTTCTGAAAGTATATCGGGAAGATCGCGATGATGATGATATCGCAGATGAAGAAAATCAGGAAGGTATGCTGCCACCACTAACAGTGAATCAAAAATTGCCCTTGGTGGAAATGCGGGCTACTGAACGATTCAGCCGCCCCATGCCGAGGTACACTGAAGCATCTTTGGTAAAAAAACTGGAAGAACTGGGAATTGGACGACCATCAACATATGCACCAACAATCTCTACGATACTCAAGCGGGGTTATGTTGAAAAACGAGATAAGGAAGGTGTTATTCGAAATTTCCGGATTTTAAAATTGAAAGAAAATAAGATCAGTAAATTATCGGAACAGGAAACCACGGGTGCTGAAAAATCGAAATTGTTTCCTACTGATCTCGGTCTGGTAGTCACTGATTTTCTCAAGCAGTATTTTGACGACATCATGGATTATAATTTCACCGCACGTATTGAGGCGGAATTCGATGAAGTAGCCAGCGGAAAAATCGAATGGAATATTATGATCGATGATTTTTATTTACCCTTCAAAAAAGACGTCGACAATACGATTGAAAATGCAGAACGAATTAGTGGAGAAAGAGAGTTGGGCATAGATCCGGTTTCGGGAAAGAAACTCATTGTACGAATGGGTAGATACGGACCGATGGCACAGATTGGCGAACAAAATGACGAAGAAAAACCGAGGTTTGCCAAGCTTAAAAATACGCAGAGCATTGAAACAATCAATCTGGAGGATGCACTGGAACTGTTCAAATTACCACGTAATCTGGGTTCTTTTGAAGGCTCAGATCTTACAGTAAGTATCGGCAGATTCGGCCCATATATTGCACACGACAAGAAATTTTACTCGCTCGGAAAAGAATTTGACCCTTACACCATAGGTTTTGATGAAGCATCTCCCATAGTTGTTGAAAAAAGGGCCGCTAAAGAACAAAGAACTATCAAAGTTTTTGAAAAAGAAAAAATTCAATTGCTGAGGGGACCATATGGTCCATACATTAAGCAGGGACTACGTAATTATAAAATCCCAAAAGAAAAACAGGAAAATGTAGGTTCACTCGAGCTACCGGAAATCAAGGCCATCATAGAAGATGTAAAAGCCAATCCTCCAAAAAGAGTTCCGAAGAAAAAGAAATCTTCATAAGATTTTTAAAAATCCTGCGTTATCCAATTAGGGCAGGCAAGTTCTATGCGGAAATAAACATCCAAATAGGGTTTGTGGATAAGATTGTCATTGCATTTTTTTTAACTTCTGCGATATTCATCCCGTTAACCCGGACTTTTTATCGTAAGAAGAAATAACCATCCAACCCCATGCAGGAATCCAAAGAAATAAAAGCTTTACTTCATCTGATCGATGACCCGGATGAAGAAGTATTTACAACGGTAAGTAACAGAATTATCAGTTATGGCCGTGGCATCATTCCAAATCTGGAATACCTCTGGGAAAATACCTTACAGGACTCGATTCAGGAGAGAATTGAAATGCTCATTCATCGTCTTCATTACCGGGACCTCACCGAAGATTTTCAAAGATGGAAATCCAGCAGCTATCACGATCTTCTTACTGCCAGTCTGCTGGTGTCTAAATTCCAATATCCTGATCTGGCAACCAGTCCGGTTCTGGAAGAAATTGAAAAATTAAGGCGGAATATCTGGCTCGAATTAAATAGTTACCTCACACCGCTCGAACAGGTAAATGTACTTACCAGTATCATTTACGGTTACTACAATCTGAAAGGGACTGAAGTGGGCTATCAGCATCCGGAAGAATTTCTGATTCATAAAGTAATTGAAACCAAAAGAGGCAATACAATTATTAACGGCATCGTATACCTGCTGTTGAGCGAGTTACTTGACATCCCTGTAAAAGTAATTAATATCCCACGACAGTTTGTTCTCGCTTATATAAAGCCTGAACTTGCCGATGTAGGAAATGATAAAGCAGCCATCGACCGTATTGAATTTTTCATCGATCCAATGAGCGGACAGGTATTTACGCATAAAGATGTTATGAATTATTTTAACCGGATCGCCATAACACCTTCGGATTTTCATTTCAAACCTTCAAATCATATCCGGATAATGCAATCCCTTTTGGAGGAGTTCAGCAAATGTTTTGACAACGAGTCTAATCTCTACAAAAAAACAGAACTTCTCATGCTTTCACGCATGTTAAGTGAATAGATATCCTTCTTTTTCTGATTTTTATCCGAAACAAACTTCTGCAATTACCGTACTTTGTCTAAAATTTGGCGGCTTATGCCTGTTAAAAACTGGCTCCCGTTTTTTATTTCTTTAATCCTCTGTTGTCTGTTATACAACCAGGTGAATGCCCAGGTCAAAAAAAAGCATTTTGTCCACCATCGCCTGAAGATTGATACTTCCACGATGGATCTGAATTCAAGAATTTCTGATTCTATCTTACTCGAGGCGGAAATAAAAGATACGACGGTTCCTTTTATGGTGAATAGGATCGAATCTTATTCTTTCAGTCTGAACCGTGCAGCAAATTTCCTCGATAAAAACTTCGATACTACCGGTATAATAAAATTAATCTCCGGACTGGAGCGGGGTTTGAATTATTTTCACACCCGCCTGGAAAGAAATGATAATCCCTTAAACCTGCGAAATCTGAATACATCGCTGGTTCTTTTGAATGAGTCAAAAGAGACATTGGAGGATTGGAAAGAATCCCTGTCGGCTTATGTTGATCAGCTGAATAGTATTCATCAGCGGATAAGAGAAGTAAAACATGATAGCACCTTACTGAACGACTCGCTGGACATTGTGTTAAATGGGCAGATGAAAGCCATGCATGACCGTTCTCTTTTACTCGATTCGATATTTCATACCACTACTATTAAGGTTAACACATTGAGAGACCGTGTCTCCATAAATTATTTGGTAGTTCAGGACCTGCAATCAGAAATCAGGGACCGGCAACAGTCGATTTCAGAAGCGATGTGGAAACAGGAGGAAGCACCTTTTTCTGAAATGAGTCCTTCTGATTATGAAGTATCAATAAAGGACGTGTTGGAGGATGCGATGGGACGTTCTGTCAAGGTGACCAGGAGATTTATGTCCACCACATGGGATACAAGATCGATTAATGCCGGCATTTGTATAATATTTATGGTCTGGTTTTTAATCATTATGCGTGTAGTTCGCAAAATGGCAGATAGAGATGCGGTGTTAACCAATCTGGTATTTCTAAAAAAATCAGCGATTTTATCCGCACTGTTATTGTTATTTACCTATGGACCATTTTTATATCCCAGCGCTCCGGCTGTTTATACCCATCTCAACGAATTGTTCCGACTTTTCTTTTTATCGATACTTCTTTTCAACTATCTCACTAAACCTGGAAAAGTTGTGTGGTTTTGCATTGCATCTATATGGATCATCTTTGCTATAGATGATCTCTTGTTAGATTCTGCTTATGGCGAAAGATGGGGATTGTTGATAACAGGCTTAGTATTTATAATATTATGCGCATGGTTGCTGAGAAAAAAATCTGTTGTTTTTAAAACTCTCGAAGACTCAAAAGCACGCTATTGGGTGCTAACGTTCGCCCTAATTCAGATTATATTTTCCGTAGTATGCAATCTGACTGGAAGGTTAACACTTGCGAAAATTCTCGCTTATAGTGCAGTTGACAGTCTCGTACTTGCCATTACTTTAAAGGTTTGCTGTACGATTCTTATCGACGCAGTTTATACACAATCGGAAGCATTTCATAATCGCTTTTTTGCTTTTCTAAATTTTGTACATCTGAAGAATAAGATGCGCAATATTTTATGGGTCGTGGCGATAGTGGTCTGGATTCTTTCTCTGTCTAAAGACCTGATGTTGTACGACAAACTGAGCAGGGTGTTGCTTTACATCATTAATAAGCCCAGGAATATAGGTAGTATCACATTTACATATGCAAGCGGTATTCTTTTTATTCTTATCATTTGGATTTCTTCCGTATTGTCACAGTTTGTAAATTTCTTTTTCGATCAAACCCATAATCCCGGTCCACATAAAAAAACCAGGCTTGGGTCAGTTGCACTGATAGTCAGAATTGGAATCTGGGCTGGTGGTTTTCTGATTGCTGTAGCCGCAGTTGGGATTCCACTCGATAAAATTTCCATTCTGATTGGAGCTCTTGGAGTAGGCATTGGCTTTGGTTTGCAAAATCTCGTAAATAATCTGGTCTCCGGAGTAATCATTGCTTTTGAACGACCAATACAAATTGGCGACACGATTGAAGTCGGTGGCAAAACAGGAATCGTTCAGGAGATAGGCGTCAGGTCAAGCCAGATATATAATGGTGAAGGAGCCAATATCATTGTGCCAAACGGAGATCTTTTATCACAGCAGCTCATTAACTGGACAGCATATAACCGCAACAAACAGGTCAAAATAGCAATAAGCGTTCCTTACAAATCGGATTTCAGAAAAGCCAGGGATCTGATATTGGAAGAGTTAAAAAAGAATACGAAAATAATGCAGGATCCACCTCCCGCCGTAACAGTCAATAACTTTGCAGAAAATTCTGTTAGCTACGATATTACTTTCTGGGTAGCTGATATGTCAGAAATTTCCGTTTTGCGAAATGAACTGATGTTAAACATCATGGATACTTTTTCAAAAAACGAAATACCAATATTGTAATTGTCAATTGACAATTAACAATTAATTTACCACCCCTGTCTGTAATCTCTCTTTACAAATTGATTGGCTTCTTCAAAATTGGTAATCCTCATATTGGGAGCATCCCAAAGTAATTTTTTTCTTCCCGGAAATGTATTTCCCTTTTTGATATTCGAAGCTCTTAGTGCGAGATTACCCATCAGAATGGTTTCTGTTAACGGGCCGGCATATTCAAATGGTGAACTTACCTCCTGACGTCCATATCCTGCAATGCAGGCATTGATCCATTGCACATAATGTCCTTCAGGAACACGTGCCAGAGTCTGAGGAATATTTACTTCACTTGTTTTGGAAGTAGGAAGCAGTTTTGGATCACTTCCATAAGTGCCACACATCATCTTGCCTTTTGTTCCGATAATCAACACACCTCCATCACCACCTCCAAACTGCTCATCAGCACCTAACTCATCTGGTCTTTCGGGTACAATACCTCCGTCCATCCAGTGTAATTTTACGTTGGGTTTACCTTCCTTACCCGGGAAATTAAGGATAACTGAAGAAGCGGCCGGACAACTTTCCGGAAAATAATCAGCCGTCCACATTTTTTCATATATCGATACCTGACTGCATTGAACATCAGTCGGGTAACCCAGTCCCACGGTTTTAAATGCGGGATCGATCAAATGACAACCCATATCCCCCAGCGCGCCCGTGCCGAAAGCCCAGAAACCACGCCAGCTAAACGGTACATACTCCTTATGATAGGGTTCATCTTTTGCCGGACCAAGCCACAGATCCCATTTGAGTTCATCCGGAATCGGATCTGTACTCTTGGGAGTTCCTGTACCCTGGGGCCAAACAGGACGATTGGTCCAAACTTTTATTTCAGTGGCATCTCCAATTATTCCGGCACGATACCATTCCTGCATCGTGCGAACACCATTTCCCGATGCTCCCTGGTTCCCCATTTGTGTAACAACTTTATATCTTTTGGCTGATTCTGTTAGAAGCCTTGCCTCATATATATCATGCGTCAGGGGTTTTTGAACGTAAACGTGTTTACCCAGCTGCATCGCAGCTATTGCTGCAACAGCATGACAGTTATCGGGAGTAGAAACAGATACCGCATCTATCGACTTGTGTTCCTTGTCTAACATTTCACGAAAATCATAATATCGTTTTGCCGTTGGAAAACGTTCAACGGACTTCTTAATCTGCCGGTCATCCACGTCGCAGAGGTAAGCGATATTGGCATTTGGACTTTTAGAAAATTCATGCAGGTCGCTCTCACCCTTTCCACCCGCTCCAATGGCGGCAATGGTCAGTTTGTCACTTGGAGCAATGAAACCTCGGCCCAGTACATGCCTTGGCACAATAAAAAAGCCGGCAGCAGCCAGCGAACCGGATTTCAGAAAATCTCTTCTTGATTTGTTGTTTCTATTTTTCATATAACAAGTAATAATTGAAAGTTAGATTGTAAATATTAGTTGATGGATGAATTGTTTTGAAAGAATCGAATAAAATAATTTTACATGGGATACGCGTCAAGCATTATGCGTTTCGCGTTTAACATGAAGCGTTTCGCTTAATAAGTTCTATATGTCCTTTTAACAAACTGATTGGCCGGGGTAAAATTAGTAACCTCCATTTTTTCTCCGTCCCAAAGTAATTTTTTGCGGCCGGGGAATATTTTTTCGCCCTTACTGTTATTCTCACTGTATTGATAACTTCTTACCGCAAGATTTCCCATTAAAACAGTTTCAGTTAGCGGACCTGCAAGCGCAAAATCCGAACTGGTATACGCCCCGTATCCAATTTTGCACGCTTTCACCCATTGTTGCTGATGGCCCTCTGTTCCACCTTCTACTAACGGAAATTTTGATTTGGACATCACCCGATCTTTCATCAGGCTGGTGGGTAACAGTGTTGCATTAGCACCAAACTTTCCGGCTAATAATTTCCCTTTTGTTCCTTCGAATATCATTCCGCCATCCACCTTACTCATTTCTTCATCAGGCAACAGTTCTGCAGGTCTCTCAGGCAATATGCCCCCATCATACCAAATCATTTTCACCGGAACCATATTACCGCGTTGTGGAAATTGAATATACGTTTTGGCTGACGGCGGAAAGCCGTCTGTATTAATGACTTCTTTAAAATAACCACTATACACAGATCCAATGCTGGTCTCTGCGGATACTGGATAACCCAGCTTCAATGCCAAATAAGGTGAGTCGATAAAATGGCAACCCATATCTCCCAGCGAACCAGAACCATAATCTACCCAACCTCTCCAGATTGCCGGAAGAAAAGCGGGATTGTAATCACGTTGTGGTGCAGTGCCGAGCCATAAATTCCAATCGAGTTCTTTGGGAACATCAAATTGACCGGTTGGCGTAGGTATTCCCTGTGGCCATGTCGGGCGATTTGTCCATACATGAACAGTATGAACATCTCCCAGCAATCCCTCCTGCAACCAGGTTTCAATAAGCCTGATATCATCTCCTGATGCTCCCTGATTTCCCATTTGCGTTACAACCTTATATTGTTTTGCAGCTGCTGTAAGCATTCGGGCTTCATAAATGTCGTGCGTCAGCGGTTTTTCAACATACACATGTTTTCCAAGTTCCATAGCCGCCATAGCTATCGGTGCATGCATGTGATCCGGTGTTGTTATCATCACCGCGTCGATGTTTTTTCCTTCCTTTTCCAACATTACGCGGTAGTCTTTGTAATATGGCGAATTTGGCCATTTCGCTCTCGCATTCACAGATCTCCTGTCGTCTACATCGCAGAGGGCTGCAATATTGTCGGAGCCATTGTTAAATGCCTTTGGTAGATTTGTTTCAGCACGACCTCCTACGCCTACCCCGGCAATATTCAATTTATCACTGGGCGCAATAAATCCACGCCCCAGTACATGTCTCGGTATAATAAAGAATCCCGCAGCAGCTAAAGAAGATGTTTTAAGAAAATCCCTCCGGTTGTTTTTTTTACCTTTCATAATCGTCCCTACCATTTGACAGTTGAAAATAAAATGTGTTCTAGATTAATTGATGAGCGCTAGTATTATGCTTAAATAAGTGACGACTCAAGTGTAATATTTGTATTGAGTAATTTGCTAATGGGACATCCCTTTTTGGCATTTTCAGTTGCCTGTTTGAATTGCTCATCGGTGATGCCGGATATTTTGGCCTTAAGCGTCAGTGCTGAAGATGTGATTGAAGAAGTAGGTGGGTCGAGTGTAACAACCGCGTTTACATCGAGACTTTCGGGAGTAATGCCCATATTCTGTAATTGAAAACTGAGTGCCATTGCAAAACAGCCTGCATGCGCAGCTGCTACGAGCTCTTCCGGATTTGTTCCCACACCTTCCTCAAAACGGGATTTATAAGAATACTGTGTGTTATCCAGAGTTTTGCTTTGGGTAGTTAATACGCCTTTTCCATCTTTACCGGATCCTTTCCAAATTGCAGTAGCTGTACGTTTCATAAATATTAAAATTTAGAATCGTAAGTTAGGAAAAACTAACGCACTGCAAGTAGCTCAATATCAAAAAATACGGGAGCATCGGCAGGTATAGCGCCGTATCCTGTACACCCCCACGCATAAGCTGAAGGAATAAATAATTGAATACGACCACCTACGCCAATTTTAGGTAAACCAATTTGCCATCCCGCTATCAGCTGGTTAAGAGGCGCGCCGCCGAGAGTAGAATTTACGGCAGAATCAAATGTCTGATTGGATGGTATAAACCTGGCAACATAATTTACCAGAAGCTGATTGGTCGATACAGGTTTGAACGATGAGCCTGAATCTATAATATGATAATATAATCCTGTGGTATCTCTCGTTAACGGTATCGAATCGCCGGCAAATTTTATCAGCACAGCAGAATCTTCATCCGGCGGTGTTGCGGTGCAGGACATTGTTTGCGGAGTAGATTTGGAACAGGCAAAATAAGAGGATACAGCAATTACAGTAATTACAACCAATACCAATTTTCTCATAAAGGGCACAATATTTATTCTAAAAAATTAATGTGATTTCAGGTCCAACCTACTAAACGCAAATGGAAGCAGATCCGTTGCCCGGTTAATAATATAAATTTCTCCCGTTTTGCCTCCGAGGATCAGGCTGATTGGCTGATTAAATCGCAGTTGATATTCTGCGAGAGTTTGCCTGCAAATACCACAGGGACTGATCGGCTTGCCGTCATCTTCTGTCTCGTTGACGTAGGTGACAGCCATGCTGACAACCGCTACTCCCGGATAAGTTGCAGAAGCTGCCGAAAGTACAACGCGCTCAGCACAGATACCAACAGGAAAACTCGCGTTTTCCTGATTCGAACCGGAAAGTATTTTTCCATTTATCAGACGGACAGCTGCACCCACCAGGAAATTTGAGTACGGCGCATACGCATAACCGGTAGCTTTTCTCGCAGCTTCTAATAAATCAGCATCATCACGGTTGAGCATCGCGGAATCCGGATAAGTCTGAAAAAATATTTGAATACTGCTCTCTTTCATGATTATGATGGCAGATTATTTAATTTTCTTAAAAAGCCTGCTCCAGCGTACACCATTTTTCCAGCTCAGCCAGATCATCCAGGCCTCGCCAACTACATGATCTTCCGGTACGAATCCCCAGTAGCGGCTATCAAGACTCTGATGACGATTATCGCCCATCATCCAGTAGTAATCCATTTTGAAGGTATATTCCGTAGCTTCTTTATTGTTGATAAATATTTTCCCGTTCTGTATCTCCAGCTTATTTTTTTCGTAGTCTCTGATTACTCTCTCATAAAAAGGATAATTGAGCGGTGTAAGTGCCAGCGTTGCACCTTTCTTAGGAATCCAAAAAGGACCATAGTTATCTTTAGTCCAGTTGTATTGCGGATCGTACGGATAAACGCCCTTGCTGCTGTCAATATATGGTATAATATTTTTTGCAAGTCCGCTTTTAATCATTTTATCACGTGCTAAAGCAGTCAACAATATTGCATATCTGTTGGGTACTCCTGTTTGCTGAAACTCTTCCCCGTCATTTATGTCAACGTCGTATTCATCTTTCATCACCGTCTCGTCGAGTTGCTGTCCTGCGGTGGTAACTATGTAATTCGTTTCGGAATAATCAGGGAGATTCGTTGCCTGACCATTAATATATATAACCTGATCTTTTATCTGCAGTGTATCGCCCGCCACGCCAACACAGCGTTTAATAAAATTCTCCTTTTTATCGACGGGCCTTATAATTATTGGATAAGAATCCGGATCACCTAAAATAATCTTTCTGCCTGCATTCATATCTCCATTTCCCAGCTCGCGGGCTGCATCATAATATGGTTTTGCAGATTGATATTCTTCTTTATTAATAACCGTATCACCCGCAGGAAAATTGAATACCACCACATCGTTTCTTTTTACCGGTGAGGCAAACCATCTTGTATAAGGAATATGAATCCATTCAACGTAAGATTTAATATCAAAAAACGGCATCGTATGATGCACGAATGGCATTGCAATTGGCGTGTTTGGAATACGCGGACCATAACTGAACTTACTTACAAAGAGAAAATCGTTTACTAGTAGGGTTTTCTCCATCGACGGTGTGGGGATCACATAAGCTTCAAACACAAAAGTCCGGATCAGCGTCGCAGCAATGACTGCAAAAATGCCCGCATCAACCCATTCCCTTGCAGCAGATTTTTTATATTTCTTTGCGGCATCTGCTCCGATATATTTATCTTTTTTATTGAGCCCGACATATATAAAATAAAGTCCGGCGCTACATACCGTTAAAGCATGCTGATAGAATCTGAACTTGCCAAAAGTTTTTACAAACTCAACAAGAATTGCCAAAGTAAAGAACCAGCCTACTACAGGAATAAATTGCAGTACAAACAAATACATTGGTCTTTTGCTTAACCTGAGCATTTCGTAACTGTTGAGAATTGGTACCACGCCTTTCCAGGCAGGAGCCCCTGCTTTCTTAAACATGAAATACAAACCAAATGCAGGCAGAATAAACAGGATAAGGGCGATCAATATCAGAATCAGAACCTGGTGTGAAGACATTTAAGCGATTTTATTTTGGTCAAAAAGTACCTTTATATTGAGTTGTTAAAATACAGCGGTAGTGCGGATTGGAGGAACCGTCTGGCATATTTATATAATTTTTAATAAGCTTACTTTTTAGGCAGTACATAATTAGCGACATCTTCACGGGTAATGGATTTTGACGAAAGAATAATCAGCCTTTCAACTACATTTCTCAGTTCTCTGATATTGCCCGTCCAGTTATATTCCTGCAATGCCCGAATAGCTTCATCGTCAATTCCCTTACGTGCGATACCATATTCGTTACAGATATCCTGCAGGAATTTATCAACGAGTAATGGTATGTCGTCTCTTCGCTCATTCAATGACGGTACATGAATTATTATAACACTCAGACGATGATAGAGATCAAGTCTGAAATTTTTTTCATCCACTTCTTTCAACAGATCTTTATTCGTAGCAGCTATCACACGCACATCTACATTGATATCTTTATCACCACCTACTCTTGTAATTTTGCCTTCCTGTAAAGCGCGAAGCACTTTTGCCTGAGCATTTGGACTCATATCCCCAATCTCATCCAGAAAAAGTGTCCCTGTATTCGCTTGTTCAAATTTTCCGATTCTCTGTTTTACCGCCGATGTAAATGAACCTTTTTCATGTCCGAAGAGTTCGCTTTCTATCAGTTCTCCCGGGATGGCGGCGCAGTTTACTTCAATCAGTGGGCCGGCCGCACGATTGCTTTTTTCATGCACCCAGCGGGCAACAAGCTCTTTGCCAACTCCATTTTCGCCCGTTACAAGTATGCGCGCTTCCGTAGGCGCTACTTTGTCTATGGTTTCTCTGATTTTATGAATGGGCGTGGATTCTCCAATCATATCCTGCACTTTACTTACTCTTCTTTTAAGCACTTTAGCCTCTGCAACCAGGGAAGTTTTATCCATGGCATTACGAATAGTAATCAGCAATCTGTTTAAATCGGGAGGCTTCGAGATATAATCGTAAGCACCTTTTTTTACAGCTTCAACGGCTGTTTCAATAGTGCCATGCCCCGATATCATTATAATCGGAATGTCGGCGTTCGCCTCTTTTGCTTTTTCAAGGAATTCAATGCCGTCCATTTTGGGCATCTTTATGTCACAGAGTATGACATCGTATTCTTTTTCCCTGAATTTTCGAATACCCTCTTCCCCGTCGCCCGCTTCATCTATTTTATATCCTTCATAGGACAGGATTTCACTGAGGGTTTTTCGGATTGCCTTTTCATCATCAACGATTAGAATATTCGACATATTTTCTCGGTTTCTATAAAATAAAGGCCGGGTTTTCAGCCAATTAGACCGCAATTTAGTTCAATAAAGGCTTATTGCGAAGTAAGGTTCAAATCTGCGTCTAAAGGTGTTTTATCTCGTAAAAATACGTTGCAGGAACCAGTTCCTCTTCTTATTTTGTGTTCGATAATATCTATAGAAAAAACCAGATTTAAAATTTAACCCTATGAAACAGGAATTAGACCATTCCGTAAACGCACCTGCCAAAGTGTTTCTTAAACTGGCAGTATTCGGTTTTGTGTTAATCAGCTTTGCATACATTTCCTTGGTTGTAATGGGAACAGCTTTTAAAGCTATTCACTAATCAATATTTTTCCTTTTCAGAGGGAACAAATATTTATTTTACAACTTCAAGCTGAATGATTGTATCTATTGGATCAGGTGACGATCCTTTGAGATCGATCATTATATAATTGTCCGCCAGAGACGATACGTTTAATGAACGACCGTCCATGGCAGCTGATTTTACTTTATAAGGAATCTTCACAAAAAATTTATTCCCATCCGTTTTAAAAATATGGAGGTAAACCTTATCTCCTTTTTCTGTTATGGCACCCCAGTCCTGTGGTTTCATATAACCCGCGTGTGTACCATATATCGTATATCCGTTTTTCTTCAGCCAGGTTCCCATGCTATCGAGCCTTTCAGTAAAAGCCGTCTGAATTTCTCCATTAGGCAAAGGACCAATATTCAATAAAAGATTGGCGCCATAACCTGCATCGTTGACCAGCAGATGAATAAGGTCCTTGAACGACTTGTAATGAGTATCGGTTATATTGAATCCCCATGAATTATTGATCGTCTCACAGGTCTCTAATGGAAGAGTGGATACCGACTGGCCTCCGAAACCTGTGCTATTCCCTCCTGGCAGGTCTTTTTCAAACATCTGAAAGTCTTCTCCCGCAATCGGACTCAGATGATGATTATTGCCTATCAGGCATTGCGGCTGCAACTGATGTATCATGGCGTATATTTCTGGCAGGTGCCAGTCTACCATCGGTTTATTGATCTTATCATGATCATTAGCAAGTTGATCCCAGTAACCATCAAACCAGACCCCCGCGATGGGACCGTATTGCGTAAGTAACTCAGTGAGCTGGGCTTTCATGAAGGCGATATAATGGTTCCAGTCGCTTTTGGCAGTTCTCCCCGACCCGTGACCTGTTCTACCTGTTTCATATTGATAGTCGCTCCTGTACCAGTCAAGCAGCGAATAATACACAAATAAACGGATGCCCTGTCGCTGGCATTCCGCAGCAATTAATTTTACTACGTCTTGTTTCCAATCGGTATTCGTAACCTTCCATTCTGATTGCTTGGTATCCCATTCACTGAATCCATCATGGTGACGCGTGATAAGAGTGATATACTGCATTCCCGCCCTCTTTGCAGCCGACACCCATTTATTGGCATCAAACCGCACCGGATTGAAAATAGTCTGCAGGCGGCCATACTCCGTGTAGGTAATATTCCGGTCATTCATTACCCACTCTCCTGCACCTGGAACACTAAAAGCTCCCCAGTGAATAAACATCCCAAATCTTGCGCTGTCGAACCACTTTCTGGCAGCAAGATTTTCAGAGGAAGGCTGATAAACCGATTGGGCACTGGCAATAAAAAACGAAAAAGCGAGGCAGATACCCGCGAGTAGTAATTTCATTTGTCCAGGTTTTATTTTAATGTAATCTGATAAATTATTTGTTCAGATACATCACTTCTTTCACCATTTTGACGGCTCGTTCAACGGAAGGCATTGCTGCAGCTACCAGATTCGCGGCGTAGTGTAAAGGAGCATCTGCAGAATTGAGCCGGCGGATCGGAGCATCCAGGTAGTCAAATCCTTCTTTTTGTATAACGTAAGAAATCTCAGAAGATATAGAAGCAAAGGGCCATTGCTCTTCAATGATCACCAGCCTGTTTGTTTTTTTTACACTCTCCAGTATCGTCATCCAGTCCAGCGGGCGAATAGTTCTCAGATCAATAACTTCCGCATTGATATTTTCTTTCTCCAGTTCAGCAGCTGCTGTCATGGCGACTTTCATCATTTTGTTGTAGGAAACAATCGTAACATCCGTGCCTGGTTTTGTAACTATTGCTTTCCCCAGTTCGATATAATATTCTTCTTCGGGCACTTCAGATTTATCGCCATACATAACTTCACTTTCCATAAAAATAACGGGATCTTCCTCATATCGTATGGCCTGTTTAAGAAGACCTTTTGCATCATACCCGTTACTTGGTGATACAACTTTCAACCCTGGTATATTCGCAAAATAACTTTCAAATGCAGTGGAATGTTGAGCTCCGAGTTGTCCTGCTGATCCGTTCGGACCGCGGAAAACAATGGGACATCCTACCTGACCGCCGCTCATTGCGAGCATTTTTGATGCTGTATTCAATATTTGATCAAGAGCCAGCACTGCAAAATTAAACGTCATGTATTCGAGCACCGGCCGAAGTCCGTTTTGCGCTGCACCAACCCCAATTCCTGTAAAACCAAGTTCAGAAATGGGCGTATCAATTACTCTTTTTGGACCAAATTCATCCAGCATACCCTGGCTTACCTTATATGCTCCGTTATATTCCGCCACTTCTTCACCCATCAGAAAAACCCGGTCATCCCGGCGCATCTCTTCTACCATTGCCTCACGTAGTGCTTCGCGGAAAGCGATTTGTCTCATCTATTATGAATTTAAAGAGGGGCAAAAGTATTGAGGAATGGGGAATCAGCAATGAGGATTTTTAGTTAATCGTTCATTTATCACTGAAAATCGAAGGTTTGGGCTACTTTATCGAATAAGTTGTGAAAAGGCTGCAATGCTGAGCATCTTTGTACTGTTGATGCATCGAAAAAATCCTTTGAAAACCGAAAAAAACTTAAAGTGTAAAGCCCAAAGCTGAAAACAAAGTCCGAAAAACCAAACGAATTGAACCCCTAAACCCTAGCCAGTAGAAAGTCCAAATCCAGATCCTGAAAAAAACCAAATAAATCGAACCCTTAAATCCTGACCATTAGAAAGTCCAAATCCAGAAAGAACCAAGCAGAAACCAAAATCCAATCCTGAAACCATCCGATCATCCCTTGAAAACCCGAAACCAACGAAATCCATCCTGATGAAAACAATTGACCAGTATCGTTAAAAACCGGACCCTTGGAATCACCTTATCCTTCATGATCACGTTTACATGTTGTCTACCCGGTTGAACGAATTGAAAAAAGCCGTCACGCTGCAAGCGTGACGGCTTTTTCATTTTTACTTTTTATTTTACTGAAATACCAAGACTATCAAGCTCGCCGGCGGAGATGGTGTGCGACTGATTTGAACTTATTTTTTTCACAACGAGGTTACCTACTTTCAAGGCATCTTCTGCAGATTTGAATCCCAGTTTTCCCGGCACCCCCGGAATAAATTCCTGCTTGATATAAATTTTGTCATCGGCCAAAATGTTGTAACCCCAACCGTAGACGGTTTGTACTGCTTCCGCATGTACGTAGATTTTATTTTCAGACTGTTTTTGCCTGCTAAAAAAAATTACCGCGAAGCAAACCAGCAACGCGGTAATTCCTATCAACGAATATTTATTCCTAATTGTCATTTGGATTTTCAGTAACGTTGGGCTGGAACTGACGAAGAAAGTCAGATGCTCCCGTCTGTCCTGACGAGCTTCTTCCAGTCGCAATGTAACCAAAACCTCCAACATTAAATCCTACTGGACCCGAAGTTGCCGGACCTTCAAAAGGAGTTTTCTGTGTCCAAAGGTCTGAAGCAAAATCATACTCCCAGGTATAAGTGTAATACACTCCGTTTTCACCACAGCTGACATATCCTTTATCTCCGATTACAAAAGCTCCTGCGTTCCAGCGGGCAATATTTGTATACCCGTCATCATAGGAATCGCTGCTGTAATTTGTTATATGACGAAGTTCAGTCCATTTGAGCGAATCTGAAGCCGGATTAAATACCCAAAAGTCGGTTTGCATCACGTTACCATTCTGTCCCGTTACTAAATAAGCCTGATTGTTATAAGTAAAAGTAACGGCACCAAATCTTTTATTTCCACTGAATCCTATATCTGTCCATGTATCTGATGAAGGATCGTACTGATAAAAATCTTTTAGTGCATTACTTCCGTCAAAACCGGTTCCCATATATCCCATGCTTCCCAATCCAAATCCAACCGCTTCATATCGGGGACTATTTGGAAATTGGGCTTTTTGCGTCCATGTATTCAACACCGGATCGAATTCATAAAAATCATTCAGGTAATTGAATCCGTCATATCCGGTGCCCACATAACCTTTTGATGTTGTCGCAAAACTTGCCGCTGAACTTCTTTCAGTATTTGCCGGCATGCTGGATACCTGCGACCAGATATTATTTGATGGATCGTACTTCCAAAAATCATTGTACCTGACATTTAAGCCATCCCATCCTGTACCAACGTATGCAAAATTGCCTATTACAAATGAAACCGCTTCACTGCGTGCCGGTCCGTTTAATTGTGATTCCGTAACCCAGTTCCCACTTTGAGTATAGGGAACACTGTTTGAATGACAGGAAACCAAAGTGCATAAAACGAATAATGAAAATAAATGGAAATAGATCCGCTTCATATTGTTGTATTAATAATACTGTTTTTGTAGCGCTAAAAGTATTTTATTTGCAGCGCGAAATACGGACAAATAAGGGGATTTCACAAAAATTTATCAAATAACCTCATGCGTTTCAATTGTTAATCGAATTCAAAAAACATACTTTTGCCCTTTTACAAAGTGCGGAAAGACGAATTCATGAATTTATATAACCCGATACCTGACTTTCTTATTAACCGCATACATTCTGATTGCTTTTTTTATTTATCCAAAACAGTATCCTTAAACAGGAGAAACTAAGCATGGTAAGAAAATATTATCCAGAGAATCGATTTCCTTTTTATCTCTTACCCATTCTATTTTTGCTGGTAATATCTTCGTGTACTAAACCACAAATTTCTTTTCAAAGTGTATATAATGGCGACAATGCAACGAATGTAGTAAGGGTCGATACCTTCGCTGTACAACTAAGTACCGTATTTCTGGATTCGTTTATAACATCAGGATCGTCGGCTCAGTTACTTGGTCGTTATATAGATCCTTTTTTTGGCACAGTAAATTCCAGAAGTTTTACAGATATAGGGGCACCCCGTCCACTGCCTACTCTCACAAACTACTCTGTCTACGATTCAATCCAGCTGATCCTGCGGATAAATAAAAGTTTTTACGGCGACACAACTCAGGTACAACGTTTTCTAGTAAGCCAGCTCACCCAGGTAATGGATTATCCTGCTCAACAGAATGCGTTTTACAATATCGATTCCATTCCTTATGATCCTGCAATTCTCGGATATGCAGATGTGAAGATTAATCCTACTGCCGGTTTAACCAGTCAGAGAAAAGGAGACTCAATAAAAATTTCAATGCCCTATAGTATGGGCCAGGAACTTTTCGGACTGATGTACAGACAACCTGATACGATCATGAATGTTACTATGTTTCGCGGTTACTTTAAAGGACTAACTATATATCCCGATCCCAATTATCCTGGCGCCATGTACGGTTTTAGAGACTCTATTGTTTTGCGAATATATTATCACGAACCGGGTCCTATAGTCAATCAGTTGACAGCAGATTTTACCATCATGAATCCGACAACTCAGTTCAATCAGATCTCTGCAGACCGCACCGGCACACCACTTCAATTGCTTAATAAGAATAATCCGGAAATTTCATCCAGGGCTACCGGCAACCAGGCATTCTTTCAACCTGCTACTGCTGTATATACAAAACTTCTTTTCCCAACCGTCACCAGCTTGTTAGCTTATCAGGATTACCTGGCAGTAATGAAAGCGGTATTGGTAATAAAACCGGTGCAGGGAACATACAGTCCCTTATATGGTCTGCCACCCGTGCTTAACATGACATTAACCGATCAGGGTAACACGATAGGACCCATATTGCCATATGGAAATGGAAGTCTCAGTATTGACTATTTGTATGGAACGAATACAAGTTATTCGTATGATATCACCACATATATCCAGAATGCGATGAATCAGGGACCGTTGAACAATGCTAAAAACGGTTTGATGTTGGTTGCACCCAGTACAACTTTCAACACTTCGTTCAACAGGATTGTGATGGGAGATGCTTTCAACGCTCAGAAGTCAAATCAAATTTCACTGCAAATCTATTACGCTTCATATTATTAAAATGACCAAAGCGAACGGTTTTTCTTTTTTGCGGCTATGGACCTCCTTTGCTTTTTCATCATGCCTTCTAACTACAGGTTTTGCGCAAACTAATAATTCACCCTACTCTATTCATGCCATAGGAGATTTAACGGATAATATTATCAACCGAACAAGCGGTATGGGATCCACTGGTATTGCCTACAGAAACAACAGGTATATCATAACTAATAACCCGGCTTCTTTAAGCGGTTTGGACAATCAGTTTTTTGCAGGAGAAATAGGTGTGAATGGACAGTATGTTGACTATTCAGGTAATCCGGTAAGCCAAACCAATCATCAGTCTTCTGACATTACTTTCAAAAGAGTTTCTTTTGGTACAAAAATATTAAGACACTGGGGAAGCTCGGTTGGAATCGTGCCTTTTAGTGAAGAAAATTATGAGTACTCAGGTACGAGACCAATCGGTTACAACGTCGGCGATCTTCCGACATACGATCAGGGTTATGGCGGAATAAATAAAGTTTACTGGGCAAACGGTTATGAATTTTTTAATCATCTGTCAGTAGGTATAACGACTTCTTATTTATTTGGTTCCATTACAAATAAGAATATTGTTCTCGGACAGGGTACTTCTGTTTACCTGTCTAAAAACAACAATACTTTTTACAATAATTTATATGTAGATTATGGACTTCAATATTATGCGTCCATAAACGCACATTGGGATTTTACGCTGGGAGCTGTATATGCAAATCAAACGGCACTGAATACAGAGACGAATGTAAACGTCATAAATCTGGATTCAAATGTACTTCGCAGTACGCAAACCGTAGGTACTTATAATATTCCTACCAGTTATGGACTTGGTCTTTCTATAACGAAAGACAAGAAATATACATTCGTGGCAGATTACCGTTTTCAAAACTGGTCCAGTCTGTCATCTGCAACCGGAGATTTTTTCTATAAAAACAGTCAGCGTGCATCCGTTGGATTTGAAATCTCCAAAAAGAAAATTGCTTTCAACCAATTGTTCGAAACAAATTTTTTTCAGGCAGGTTTTTACTACAATAAAACTTATCTGATTGTAAACGGCACACCGATAGATGATATTGGAGGCTCTGTGGGTATGGGTTTCAATTCCAAACGTTCAATTTTATCATTCATGGTGGTATTGCAATACGGAATAAAAGGCACGACGAACAACAACCTGATCCGTGAAAATTATGCGAATCTCAGTTTCATTTTCTCCATGAGAGATTTCTGGTACACACAGGGAAGGAAGTTTGATTAGCAGCAAAATTATAATGCGCTTATTATATTTCCCAGGGGTACGCCCAGCCCCGTGCATGCATCCCAACCCGGGCCCGCATTATATCCCCCATTTTTTGCCGTAATATTATTTCCAACTGTTATGTCTTTAAATACAGAAGCAGTGGCATCATATAGCTTAGTATGAATGAATCCCACATTCCTTTTTAATTTTTGATTTGCAAGAGCAATAAGGCCCGCAATCAAAGGAGCAACAGCGCTCGTTCCTCCCACAACCGTCCATTGTCCATCCACCAGTACATTATATCCTGTAGCTGAATCAGCATTTGCAGCGACATCCGGCATACCCCTTCCTTTTCTTTTATTTCCGTTTGCCGTAGGGGGTAAGGAAATTTTTTTCTGATAGTCCGGTACTGCGAAAACGTCACTGATGCCTCCACCCGTTGCAAATCCATCCATATCATTCCACACTGTTTCGGAGTTGGCCAGTAATCTTGTGCCTCCACAAGCAAGTGCAAAAGGACTGCTTGCCGGAAAATCAACGTGTGCTTTGCCATCCGTTTCCTTATCTGACGAGCCATTATCTCCTGCTGCAACAGTAATGGTTACGCCCAAGGCAGCTGCAGACATAAATGTTTCGTTGAAATTCTGCATGGCCTGATCAGTCCATTGAGATTCTGCTGAGCCCCAGCTAATTGAGATGACAGATGGTTTGTTAGTCTGATCATGAATCGCTGTACTAATTGCATCCAAAAAACCTTTGTCGGTATTTGGAGCGAAATAAACTACGATTTTCGCGCCGGTTGCAATCGCACCGGCCACTTCAATATCCAGAGCCACTTCGCCATCAGCACTATCAGCGCTCGAAGGTGAATTGGATGCCCCATCTACGGAAATAGATGTGACGACAGGTAAAGTCAATCCAAGTTTGTCAAAATAGTTTTGCAAATCTGTATTTCGGTAACCACCCCCCAATTCTATCAAAGCAATACATTCACCTGAACCATTTACGTCGCGGGGATATTTATAAGTTTTGCCTACCGCGTCCGCATTGTATGAAATATCAGCCTCTTTCGGACTCACTACTCTGCCTTCTTTTCTCAAAATGTGAAACATGGGCCTTGCCTGCGGACGAGTATCCAATCCGAATATACCAGTAATGATGTCTTTTAATATAGCCGGAATATAAATGGAACCTGTCCGGCATCTGTAAGAAATACCTGAGTCCAGAATAAAATCAGAAAGATAAACTCCAAACGCATCGCAGAAATTTCGAACCGGACCTTTGAGGATCACACATCTTTTAGAAACAGAGGTTTGAACTACTGTAAAGTCATATTGCCGTGCAAAAGCAACGACCAGTTCAATATCTTCGATGGAGGCACCGAACCTGCGCTCAAACACCTCCTGGCTTATCGGCTTATTTTTACCGCTGGAAATGCCCCTGATAAAATTCCTGATAGGAGTCTTTCTCCTTAATTTAACCATCACTTCAATCAGATCATTGGAAGAAGTATTTCCCAAAATTTTACCAGGAGGAATTTTCCTGATACTTCCAGTAAGCTCAACACGGGTATCAAAATTCACAGAAAGTTTTTTGCGTGTTTTTTTTGCTGAAGCCATAACAGATTTTTTTGAAGATATTTGCAGGATGAACCAAACGTTACGTGTTGCAATACTCGATCTCTATGAAGGACGTCCAAATGAAGGTATGCGTTGCATTCAACAAATACTTCTGGAATATGGGAGGACTACGGGTTTAACAGTAGTCTCCAAAATTTATGACGTCCGCCTGAAAGAAGAACTTCCCGACCTTTCCTACGATATTTATTTGTCCAGTGGCGGTCCAGGCAGCCCGCTGGAAACTAAAGGGGTTTCCTGGGATAATAAATATATGGACTGGCTGCACAACCTTGTTAAGCATAATAAAATCTCGAATGAAGCCGATAAAAAATATGTACTCTTTATATGTCATTCCTTCCAACTCGCGTGCCGGTTTTTTGAAACCGGGAAAGTGACAAAGAGAAAATCAACAGCATTTGGCGTTTTCCCCATACACATGAAAACGGAAGGAAAAAAAGAGTCGGTCTTTCATGGTCTGAAAGACCCGTTTTATGCCGTGGACAGCCGTGACTACCAGGTGATAGAAGAAGAAAAAACGGATATTAAAAAGAAAGGAGCAAGTATTCTCGCAATAGAAAAGGAAAGACCACACATCCCATTACAAAGAGCAATCATGGCCATTCGTTTTAATGAATATATGCTAGGCACCCAATTCCATCCCGAGGCAGATGCATCAGGAATGAGTATGTATCTTCAGAGGGCAGATAAAAAGAAAACTGTAATCGAAGGATATGGGGAAGAAAAATGGAAAAGCATGATACATCAGTTAAATGATCCGGATAAAATCAGAAGAACATATTCACTTGTAATTCCAAATTTCCTGAATATCGCCAGGCAAGGATGAAGAAAGTATGAGAGTATGGGAGTGACAGAGATTGATTTCATAATTCAAAAATAGATTTATTTATGCCTCGAGCTTTGGGCTTTAAGCTTTAGGCCTTAAGCTTTAAAAATGATTCCTCATCTCCGAAAATTATTCAATGAGTCCTTTACGGAGGAAAAATATAAAGTCTTTCTGGATGACCTGAATTCAAAACATCCCGGGGCAATTGAATTCCGTGTAGCAGAAACACCCGTTTTCGTTCCTGATTCTTTCAAAGATAAAATGATCAACGCGTGTGAATCCATCGTTGATATTATCACGTCTTCTTCTTTTAAAAAAGAATCTGAAAAAGCCATTCCCGCGAGCGATTTTGTTCCCGGGAAGGA
This sequence comes from uncultured Bacteroidota bacterium, assembly GCA_963757315.1. GTDB lineage: Bacteria > Bacteroidota > Bacteroidia > Chitinophagales > Chitinophagaceae > Puia. Next base: position 1,382,751 of record CAVWRD010000011.1, read on the forward strand.
AAATCATCCGCATTTTATTGCGTTTGATTTTGGTGTTTGCATAAATGAAAAAAATGAGCTGGAACCACAACTGATCGAAATGCAGGGATTTCCTACGCTCTATGGATTTCAGGTTTATTATCCCGAGATGGTTCAGAAACATTTCAAAATCACAAGGGATTTTACACAATATCTTGGTCATTACGACCGGCCAACTTATCTAAAAGATTTAAAGAAAATATTATTAGGTGATGGTGAAGTAGAGAACACGATTTTACTCGAAATCAAACCTCATGAACAAAAAACGAGAATTGATTTCTATTGCACGGAAGATTATTTTGGTATTCAGCCTGTTTGTATAACCGATCTGATTGAGGAGGGTGATCAATTGTTTTATATTCATGCGAAGAAGAAAGAAAAAATAAGAGTCAATAGAATTTACAACCGGATTATTTTTGACGACCTGCATGCACAAAAAAATTCATTGGGAAAATATATAGACCTCACAAAAGAATGGGACGTAGAATGGATACCCCATCCCAACTGGTTCTATAGGATTTCGAAATATACGTTGCCATTTATCAGGCATCCATATGTCCCTGAAACAGTATTTTTAAATCAGATAAAGGAAATTCCCGAAGACCTCGGGAACTACGTACTTAAACCTTTGTTTTCTTTTGCAGGTCAGGGAGTGGTTATAGATATTAAACCGGAGGATATTGACGCGGTAAAGGAACCCGGTAACTGGATACTTCAAAAAAAAGTAAAATATGCGGCCGTGATTCAAACTCCCGAAGACCCGGCTAAAGTCGAAATCAGAATTATGTATATTTGGCCGGAAGGAGCTGCAAGACCAAAACCCGCTATCAATCTGGCAAGATTAAGCAAGGGGAAAATGATTGGAGTTAGATACAACCAGGACAAAACCTGGGTCGGGGGCAGCGTTGCTTTTTTTAAGAGTGCCAGATAGGCAGTTATTTGAAAAAGTGCATTCATTCTACCTTTCTTCTGCATTTGTTGGTATATCGTTGATACTTTGTTGGTACATTGTTGGGTAGCATACCAACAAACCGCGAATAGAACGTCTACTGAAAATGAATCATTTAAATATTCATACAGAAAAATAAACTACTGACAAAATAGCAAGATCGGAGAAACTCGTATTGGGTCTTTATTTGTCATTCGCTTAATCCAGCCAAAATAAATTCCGAGTTTAGTTTAGCGATATTGGTCATCGAGATTTCCTTCGGGCATACTGATTCACATGCCTGTGTATTCGTACAACTCCCGAAACCCTCCTTATCCATTTGAGCAATCATATTTAATACGCGTGTTTTTCTTTCGGGTTTTCCCTGAGGAAGTAATGCGAGATGGGAAACCTTCGCAGAAACGAAGAGCATCGCTGAACTATTTTTACAAGCTGCGACGCAGGCCCCGCATCCTATACACGCTGCAGCTGCAAAAGAAGCATCAGCCAGGTTTTTATCTATCGGAAGTGAATTCGCGTCCACTGCATTTCCTGTGTTAACGGAAATATATCCACCAGCCTGAATAATTCTGTCAAAAGCTGATCTGTCAACCGTCAAATCTTTTATTACGGGAAATGCATTCGCGCGCCATGGTTCTATCGTTATAGTATCTCCATCTTTATACGCGCGCATATGCAACTGGCAGGTTGTATTTGCATGCCAGGGACCGTGCGGCCGTCCATTTATATACATGGAACAAGTTCCGCAGATACCTTCACGACAGTCATGATCAAATACTACAGGATCCCCCCCTTCCCGAATCAGTCTCTCATTTAAGACATCGAGCATTTCGAGAAACGACATTTCTGAAGAAATATCTTCAATTTTATAAGTTTCAAAACGACCTTTTGATTCGGCATTTTTTTGACGCCAGATTTTCAGAGTCAGGTTCATTTTGTAATGTTCCATTAGAATCGTTTTTCTCTTTTAATTATTCTTTTGAATTACATTGGCAATTCTCACACTCTCACACTCTCACACTCTCACACTATTTATAGCTTCTCTGCGTTGGTTTGGCAACATCAAACGTCAAAACCTCCTTATGCAACTCCCAGGAATGTTCCGATTTAAATTCCCAGGCAGACACATAACTAAAATGTTCATCATCGCGTTTTGCTTCGCCTTCCGGCGTTTGCATTTCTTCCCGAAAATGACCACCACAACTTTCGTTTCTGTTCAGGGCATCGATGCACATCAATTCTCCCAGCTCAATAAAATCAGCTACGCGATTTGCCTTGTCAAGCTCAGGATTCATTTCATAGATGTCGCCCGGAATTCTCAAGTCGCTATAGAATTCTTTTTTTAATTGTTGAATCTCTGTAATAGCTTCCTGCAATCCTTTTGCATTTCTCGCCATTCCGCATTTTTCCCACATGATCTTTCCCAATTCCTTATGAAAATGGTCGACTGTTTTGGTTCCATTAATATTTTTCAGAAAGCTCATGCGATCTGAAACTAATTTCTCGGCTTTTTCAAATTCCGGATGATCAGTAGGAATATTATTTGTGCGAATTTCATCACTCAGGAAATTTCCCACTGTATATGGTATCACAAAATAGCCATCAGCAAGTCCCTGCATAAGGGCTGAAGCGCCAAGACGGTTAGCACCATGATCGGAAAAGTTGGCTTCTCCGAGACAGTACAATCCTTTGATAGTCGTCATTAATTCATAATCAACCCACAGTCCCCCCATTGTATAGTGTACTGCCGGATATATACGCATGGGTATTTCATAAGGATTTTCACCGGTTATCTTTTCGTACATATCGAAAAGGTTCCCATATTTTTCTTTAACAACATCCCGGCCATGCTGAATAATAATTTCCGATGAAGGATTATGTATTCCATTTTTATTGCATTCTACCTTTCCGTAACGGAAAATGGCTTCAGCAAAATCCAGGTATACCGCCTGTTTCGATGTGCCAACTCCGTAACCGGCATCGCATCTTTCTTTGGCAGCGCGGCTGGCAACATCGCGGGGGACCAGATTTCCAAATGCAGGATATCTTCTTTCTAAATAATAATCTCTTTCATCTTCCGGAATTTCACTCGCTTTACGACTATCATTTTGTTTTTTGGGTACCCAGATGCGGCCGTCGTTTCTTAAAGACTCAGACATTAATGTGAGCTTCGACTGATAATCGCCTGACACCGGAATGCAGGTGGGATGAATTTGCGTAAAACAAGGGTTTCCAAAAAATGCTCCTTTTTTGTGAGCCTTCCAGATCGCAGTAACATTGCAACCCATTGCATTGGTCGATAAATAAAATACATTCCCATAACCACCACTGCAAAGCAAAACAGTATGGCCAAAATGTCTTTCAAGTTTACCGGTTAACAAATTTCTTGTAATGATTCCCCTTGCTTTATCATCGATAACTACAAGCTCCTGCATTTCATGACGAGCATACATTGTAACATTACCAAGTGCTACCTGCCGTTCCAGTGCCTGATATGCGCCAATGAGTAACTGCTGTCCTGTCTGGCCGGCCGCATAAAAAGTTCTTTGTACCTGTGTTCCTCCAAAAGAACGATTACTCAGCAAACCACCATATTCGCGTGCAAAGGGAACACCTTGTGCTACGCATTGATCAATAATATTCACGCTTACTTCTGCAAGTCTGTGAACATTTGATTCGCGTGAACGGTAGTCGCCTCCTTTCACTGTATCATAAAACAAACGGAAAACGCTATCACCATCATTTTGATAATTCTTAGCCGCATTGATACCGCCCTGCGCGGCAATGCTATGGGCACGTCGAGGAGAATCCTGGAAACAAAAGGCTTTTACCTGATATCCCATTTCTGCAAGTGCTGCGGCCGCTGATGCTCCTGCAAGACCTGTTCCCACAACGATGATCTCTATCTTTCGTTTATTTGCGGGGTTAACCAGTTTGACATGGCCCTTATATTCATTCCACTTTTGCTCCAGGGGTCCTGCGGGGATTTTTGAATCGAGCATAAACTTTTTGAGAATTTACATTGTTGATCAAATGGAAATTATATTAACTGACCCAGCCGATGAAAACTGAAACCGGCATCATCGCAAAAGCCAACGATACTATTATTGAAAATCCAAAACCAAATCCTCTTATCAGTTTTATATATTTCCCATTAGGAATACCAAGAGTCCTGAACGCACTTTGAAACCCGTGAAGCAGGTGGTACATCAGGGATATACAGCCCAGTACATATAATGAAACTACCAGCGGGTTCTGAAAAACACGGATGATTTCTGCGTATTGATTCGCTACTTCCTTTCCATTTATATCTATAGTTGGCAACTCGGTAAATCGGGAAGGCACCCAAAAATGAGCAAGATGCATTACCAGGAAAAAAAGAAGAAGAGTACCCAGTAAACCCATGCTCCGGCTGTACCATTTGCTTCCCTTGTTGCCCATTTTTACGGCATACCCTGTTTGACGTCGTGAACGATTCTGAATTTCTACTACAAGTCCCTGAACGATGTGCAAGAGCAGTCCGGCAAATAATCCTACCTCCACGATTCTGATAACAATCGTAGTTGCCATAAAATGCGAAGCAAGATTAAACATCTGTCCGCCATCATTGGCCCAGATACAAGCATTTATGCCTACATGTACCACGAGAAATGAAATCAGGAAAATTCCTGTAAGAGACATTATAAACTTTTTGCCAATCGACGAAGTGAAGAATTCAGACCATTTCATATTTGCATTGAAAATTGAAAATCAGTGGTATAAGGCAAAAATAAGGCAGGAAACGGGAATTCCCTATCTTAGCCCCAAAAATCTGTTTTGATGAAGCGCGAAGAAGATTTTGAGGCTAATCTTTCTGGTGAGGAAGGAACTACAGAAGAAACAAAAACGAGTTGGTTCAAAAGAATCAAAAAAGGAATACTTACCAGCACAGCAGAGAAAAAAGAAACGCCTGAGGGACTATGGACTAAATGCCCGAACTGCAATTATATTTGTACAGTTACAGAACTTCGGGAGAATGTTTTCGTTTGTCCAAAATGTTCTTTTCATCATCGGATAGGAAGTGACGAATATTTCGAAATCCTTTTTAACGAAAACAAATATGATGTTCTCTACGAGAACATCCGCTCAAAAGATTTTCTCCATTTTACCGATCTGAAGTCATACGGAAAACGCCTTGAGGAAACCTGGAATAAAACAGATATTACAGACTCCATACGAATCGCCACTGGAGAAGTTCGCGAACATCATATGGTAGTAGGATGTATGGATTTTGAATTCATTGGTGGTTCCCTCGGAAGTGTGATGGGTGAACGTATTGCAAGAGCTGCGGACTACTGCCTTCAGCATAGAGCCCCTCTTCTGATCATTTGCAAATCAGGAGGAGCACGTATGATGGAAAGCGCGTTTTCTCTTATGCAACTGGCTAAGGTCTCGGCTAAACTTTCACAACTGACTGATGCAAGAATTCCATATATATCATTATTAACAGATCCATCTTTTGGCGGCATTTCTGCTTCTTTCGGCATGCTGGGGGATTTCAATATAGCCGAGCCGGGAGCATTAATCGGATTTGCAGGTCCAAGGGTAATTCGTGAAACGATAAAAAAGGACCTTCCGGAAGGATTTCAGCGGAGTGAATTTCTCCTTGAACACGGGTTTCTGGATTTAATTGTAAATCGCAAAGAACTAAAACAAAAAGTTGCCACATTGCTGGCCCTGCTGAAGAGCTGATTTGATCCCAAAATTTTTACTGCAATTATGACTGAAATAAGAAACCGGTCTGCCTATCATGAATATTTCATCGAAGAAAAATACGATGCAGGCATGGTTCTGACCGGTACAGAAGTCAAATCTATCCGGGAAGGCAAAGTAAATTTTGCAGATAGTTTTTGCATTTTTTTCAAATCGGAACTTTGGGTTCGAAGTCTCCATATCGCTGAATACAGGTTTGGAACAACCAACAATCATATAGCTGTTCACGACCGGAAACTTCTTCTTACAAAAAGGGAACTGAGAAAGCTTGAAAATAAACTAAAAGACAAGGGTTACACAATCATACCTCTGAGGATATTCCTGAGCGAGAAAGGTCTTTTAAAAATGGAAATCGGTCTGGCAAGGGGTAAAAAACTCTATGATAAACGGGAGACAATTAAGGAAAGAGATACCCAACGGGAAATCAAAAGGTTCCTTAAATAATTATCCGCTTGTTAAAAATTGATGATTTTCAGCGGGGAACCCAAAATAATGCTGTTATGGTATAATGATTGCCGCTTTCCCACGTTAAGTTGTGGTGATCACCTTTAGAATTAGCCCATGAAACGCCTGAGACTCCTATTAATCATTTTTAGTGCTTACACCGTACAGGCTCAAACAGTCACAGGTTACTGGTATGGGCAGGCCAATGTTGTAATGTCGGGTATCCAAAACAACTATCTCACCGAACTCATTATTTCACAAAAGGGAACCCATGTGAAGGGGTTTTTTGGTTATTATTTCAAAGACGTTTACCAGAGTTTTGTTGTCAAAGGAACTTTTGATCCAAGTACAAAGAAGCTTGTGATTAGTGACATTCCAATTATATATTTTAAGACAAATTCTACTGAAAATAGCGTGGATTGTATTTTGAGTTTCTATGGAACTCTTCACGTTTCCAAAGTAAAAACGGAATTGGTTGGTTACTTTTATCGCGATAAAAAATATACTTATACCTGTCCGGATCTCAGAGTGAATTATACGCTGTACACGGAAGCGAAAGTCGAGGATAGTATTTTTAAAGATATGACGAGTACACGCAGTTTCTGGAAACCGCAACCACCAGTCCCTGATGTAGTTAAAGGTAATGACGCAAATCAGGAATCGGAAATGGCTGCCGTTCCTGATGCTGTGAATTCCGTTAAAAAAACGACCGAAACAAGTAGTGGTGGAACTGTTTCCCAACAAACAAAAACAAATCCTCCGGTTGCATCTGCAGCAGCCACTTCAACAGGAAAGAAACCTGATGTTTCTGAAACCACTTCCACTGCAAAAAAATCAAGCCCTTCAGAAACTACCATAACTGAAAAAAGCAGTAGTTCGCCTGTTGCGATTTCTCAACCTATTGTACCGACTGATATTTTAAAAATCAATGAAGATTTCAAAAAAAGGAAGCAGATTGTAAGCAAGCAAATTGAAGTATCCTCGGATAGTGTACGCCTTAGTTTTTATGATAATGCTGAAGTGGATGGTGACAGTATTTCGGTTTTCCTGAATGGTAAACTTGTAATCGCGCATCAGGGTTTAACCGAACGTGCATTCAATTTATATGTTCAATTGGATAGTTCTCTGGACGTCAATGAAGTGAGCATGTTTGCCGAGAATCTTGGAAAATACCCTCCCAATACCGCACTTATGGTGATTAGTGATGGAGATAAAAGATATGAAACCTTTCTTTCAAGTGATTTTAAAGGCAACGCCACGATACGCCTGAAACTTCGCAGGAATTCAGTTGCTGGCAACTAGTTCACTATCTTATTCTCCCATTACCACATCAAAATAGTGGAAGAAGGGCAATGCAGCTTTATAGGATTTTAATATTTCCGGAATAAGGTGTTTTGACAATACAATATCGTCGTCGAAATTTCTTTCAACATAGAGTTGTTTGAATTTAAGAGTTTCAATACCCGGGTTTTCGGCATTGTAGCCTTTTGGCGGTCTCGATAGTTTAGCTCCTGATATTTTCCCGAATTGCTTCAGAAAATCTTTTGCATTGGTAATTTTCTTAAGCCCGGCCAAATTGTAGTCAATTTCCTGCCGTATCATTCGCAGAGTTTCAGCCGATGGATCCCATACACCGCCACCCATCATTGAGTTTCCAGGTTTAATCTGGATATACACCGGACATTTTTTGTTGTCAGGAGCCCGGTCTATGATGGAACTAAAATGCGATTTGTAAGGTGTCTTATCTTTCGAAAACCGAATGTCCCGATAAATTCTTTGAACATATTTTATAGGTTCTTTTTCAGGGATTGCCTCAATTTTACGAATGCCTCCCATGAGGTCTTTTATAAACCCCAGGTATTCTGTTCTCGCTCTTTCATATAATGGACGGTTTTTTTCGAACCATGGTTTGTTATTATGTAATTTTATCTGACTTAAAAAATAAAAAGTTTCTTTGGAGATGATTGTCATTCTTTTTTATTTCCCATTTTTTGAATAAGCAGCTATTACATGTAAACTGCCATGACGAATAAAGCCTTTCAATTTCCTGATTACTGAATCTGCGAACCCCGGCAACTGAGTCAGGTCTTCAAGCCATAATTCCTCATTCGACAAAACGCTTGTACCAATTTGATCGACTGATCGTTCTTCCCAGATTCCGTAAAACAGCGATGCACGATCGTCATTAATCAGATAATGTTGATTATTCAGTGTGCCGTAATATTTATCAGATTCTTTTTTAACGGGTCGCATAAACAGGATGTATGCAGCAAAACCCATTGAAATCAGTTCAGGCGGCTTATTAAACAGTTCGTAATATCTTTTTAATACAGGCAAGACCCGTGTTGCAATTTTCGAACTGTATTGCATTGTAATGCTTAGCCAGTGGTGTTGAAGAAATGGATTTCTGAATCGATCCAAAACCTTTAACCCGAATTCGTTGATTTCAGACTCTGGTATAGAATAAGGTATTGAAGGACCAATTTCATCCATCATAAGGTTTTTAATAAACGTGCTGAAGATGGCATCCTCCATGGCTAACAATACGGTTTCAAATCCAGAAAGAAAACCAAGTCCGCAACTTAATGTATGTGTTGCATTCAGCATTCTCAATTTTAGTTCCTTAAACTTCGTGATGTCATCTGTAATGATAACACCGTCGTCTGTTTTATAAAAAGACAATATTTTACGAACTGTTTCATCGCCCTCTATGGCCCATAGCCGGTAAGGTTCGCATATAGACATGAGTTCATCCGTATACCCCCATTGCTTTTCAAGTTCCTGTTTTATAGCCGGCGACGGTTTACCGGGAACAATCCTGTCAACCAATGAACTGCAAAAACGATTATGGAGATTCAGCCAGTTTAAAAAAACGTCGCTCAGCCTGTTGAATTCCGCTAATTCTGTCAGGATCGTTTTCAGTTTTTTTCCATTGTCAGTCAGAAGTTCTGTAGGTATGATTGTCATCCCATAGTCTGGATTTGCTTTAAATATTTCAAATCTTTTAAGTAAGAAAGCAAGCAATTTTGCCGGATATGAAACAGGAGGAGATTGAAAGATGGATTCCTCAACGAGGTGAATACCTACTTCCGTTGTATTGGATATGACAATTTGTAACTGAGGGTTCGCTGCAGAGGCGAGAACTTCACTCCATTGGTGACTTGCCGAAATGACGCGGCTGATAGATGAGCAGATAAGCGATTTGTTTACGGAAACACCGTCTTCTGTTCCGCGAATTTGCAATGTATATAATCCATCCTGATTGTTAAATGATTCTATATCGCCTGTTTGAGTGGATTTCACAACCAAAATTCGCCCATTGAAGACTCCCCTTTGATTGGCCTTATCAACAAAGTAATCCGGGAGTGCACGAAGAAGAACACCTGTTCCAAACTGAAGTATTTTTTCTGGCAATTCAAAGATTTTCCTGTCGGGAATTTCCGATCCAGCCAGCCGGATTAGCTCCAGGTTTTTTTTGGATAGGTTCATTGTAATTATTTAATCATTTTCCACAATCACCTTGATTATATGATTAGCCGGATTCAGCCAGTCTGAAAACCGGGACGCAACTTCATTAAATTTAACCCTGTTTGAGATTAACAAAAGGGGATCAATCAACTTTTCTCTAAAATTGAAGATGACTGTTTCAAAATCTTCGCGGGTGGCGTTTCTACTGCTCATAAGAGTGGTTTCCTTTTTATGAAATTCAGGATGATTAAAAACAAAATCTCCTTTTTGCAGTCCTATCAAAATATATCTCCCGCCATGAGCAAGATAATGCACCCCCTGATTGATTGCTTTTAGATTTCCGCTCGCGTCGATAACGACGGTCGGCATTTCTCCATGAGTAATGTCTTTCAATTGTTCTACGATATATTCATCCCCTGCATTTATTACATGTCTGAGTCCCAGTTTTGACCTGCAAAAATCCAATCTGTAAGAATTCGTATCAGTGACAATGATTTTTGCACCTCTGAGTCGGGCAAATTCCATTGCACATATACCAATAGGCCCCGCTCCCATAACGAGTACAAACTCATCTTGCTGCACATCGGCTCTCCTGATTCCATGGGCTCCGATTGCAAAAGGTTCTACTAATGATAGTTCGGAAAGATTTAATCCCTGAGATGAAACAAGCAACCTCGCAGGAATTGAAAAATAATCCACCATACCCCCATCGACATGAACACCGCAGACCTCAAGTTTTTCACAGCAGTTCGTTTTACCAGTCCTGCATGCAATACAATTTCCACAATTCACGTATGGGAGAAAAGTTACTTTATCTCCTTTTTGAAATCCGGGCGCGACATCAAAATCTTCCAATTCACCCGATAACTCATGTCCAAGAATTCGTGGATAATTGAAATATGGCTGAGTACCTTCGAAAGCGTGTAAGTCAGTTCCGCAAATGCAGATATTTCTGATTCGGACAATGGCCTGTCCAGATTTCAAAACTGGTTCTGCCAGATCAGCATACTCAAGTTTCCCCGGTTTTGTACAAACCAATGCTTTCATCTGATAATATATTATTTATCTGCCCGAATAACCTGCCCTGTTGTATGACTCGATTTTTCTGATAGCAGAAACGCTACTATATTACCAATTTCCGGTGTGTTTACCTTATTAATTATTGAATTTACCCGAATATTATATTTTAAAAGTTCGACCGCCCATTCTCTGGTAAGCGCTATTATACCGCCGTTTGTTGCAGACGATGGACTGTCCTGTTCAAATTCACCAGGTTCAATACTGATGTTTATAACAGAACCCCTTGAAGTTTTTAAATACGGTAAACTATTATGGGTAATTATAAAATAACCTGACAGGTTTTTTTGTAAAATTTTCAAAAAATCTTCTTCCCGTTTGTATTTGGAATATACGGCTGGTAAATTCACCAAACCTTCTATGCGCCCATACTTAAGAATAACTTCATCAATTGCTTTTTTACATTCAGCAGAATCCTCCAGTTCTACATCTATAAGAAGTATTTTTTCACTAAGACCAGTATTTTCATATTGTTGATGGCGACGCAGTGAAACATCTTTTCCCAGAAGAACAACAATCGAGCCCTCTCCGGATAAGATTTGTATAATATTATCTGTAAGGTTTTTTTCACCTTCAGTTAGAATGATTACCCTGTTGTTTAAGTACAAATCCATCGAGCCATTTCAATTCAGTTTGTAAAAGTCAATTGCATTGTTTCCAAAAATATCCGCTTGTTCGTTCAGCGTAAATGATTTAAAATAATCATCTATAATGCCCTTCATATCTTCAAAAGTTCCCGCCTGCAAACACACCGGCCAGTCTGACCCAAACATAATGCGTTTAGGTCCGAAAACCTCCAACACAGTATCAAGATAAGGGTGAAAATCTTCCAATTCCCAAAATTCAAGATCCGCTTCTGTGACCATGCCGGAAATTTTGCAGTATACATTATCATAGGATGCAAATTTTTCGATTCCCTTTCTCCAGTCGGCTATGATCCCATTTTTAATTTCAGGTTTTGCCAGATGATCAATAACAAATCTTTGTTTCGGATAAGCAGCTACAAGCTTTTCAGTGAATCCAAGCTGGTCCGGCAAAATCAGCAAATCGTAACTAAACCCATATTTGCCCAATAAGTCTACCCCGTTTTGAAAACCGGCATTCAGCATGATGTCTCTTTGTTTTTCCCCCTGTAGTAAATGCCTGAATCCTTTCAAAATTGGAAATTGTCTATAAAAATTCAAACGTTCCTCCAGGTTTTCTGAAGTCAAGTCAATCCATCCAACAATGCCAAGAATAAATGGATACTTATCCGCGAGCTGCAGCAAAAAGATATTTTCCGTTTCCGAACTGTCTGCCTGAATAACTATAGAACCTTTTATTTTATTTTTATTATAAACCGCTTCGATATCAACAGGCAGATAATCTTTCCGCAATATCTGCATATCTTCTGTAATCCAACTATCCCGCTTTGGGTCAAATTTCCAGAAGTGCTGGTGTGAATCAATAGTAGGAATGTGCATGCGGAAACATTTATTCAATCAGACTTCGTAGCTAAATACCCTGTCCATCAGTAACCATTTTACACCGGGTTTAGCCCAGGGAATTTGTTTTTGAAATGTCGACATCAGGGTTTCCCATTTCTGTACGATAGGATTAGCGAGATCCATTTCAGTTTTCTTTTCAAAACTGAAATCCGGTTCCACCTCGATAATCATAAAAAGCCTGTTTCCCGTTCTGTAAATTTCCATTTCGAGAATCCCGGATTGTCTAAGACTTTCCTTGATTTCAGGCCAGACATTTTGATGATATTCATCGTAAGACCTGATGAGATCGTCTTCGTCTTTCAGGTCACATGCCAGGCAGTATTTTTTCATTTGATGGTATTAAAGCTGGCGTTGTCATTTTAATTAGTCAAACAATTCGGGCTGACCGGATTTTTTCTTCTGTTCCCATTCCATTGTGACGGATTTTGCATACTCTGTTAATTTTACACCAACGGCCTTCCATCCCATCACTTCTACAGCCTTTGTTGTTTTAATTTTAGCCTTGCGAATCTGCGCGCCCCTGCCGGATTGCATTATTAAAATTGGCTCTTCATCGGTGCTGACAGCTTCCAGTCTGTTGCCTTCACCTTCTTTGATAAAAAGAAATTTATTATGAAGTGAATTCGTTTCAATTTTAAAACGTTTTATGCTAAACTGGCTTTTTTCACTGTCGAGATATACCGCTGTAATAATTTTCTCGGGATCATTTTTCTCAATCAGTAATATCTTGTCCGCGTCAAAACGCTGGGTAAGTTCCTGATCAGTTATTTCATAATTTCCATCCGTATAAATTACCAGGAGCTTGTCTTCAGGATCAAATTTTCCAAGGAAACTTCCCTTCTCCTCAGTATTTAACCTTCCAAACCTGTCGTCGAACCATAGGTTGCGGGCGTTTAGTGTGGCTTTGCCAGCCTGTTTGAATTTGACAGACTTTATTGGATATTTTGTTACCTGGTTGCCCAAAGACGTACGCGCCTTTATTTCCAGCGTCTGAAAATCAAAGTCGAATTCCTTGTGCCGCGCTGAACATCCCGGATTCAATAAAACGCGTACTAACTCTGCTTCTCCATTCGAATTCACCGAGAAATAATGCACTTTGGCCTTTTCAGATTTAGTAAGGTCATATTCTTTTTCCCTGGTCACACCTGTTACATTAAAACGTTTGGCATAACTTATTCCCGTTTTGCCATCCAGATAAATCATATTATAAGTAGTACGTTCGTCATTCTTTTGAAAAATTCCGACATGGATGATATCCTTTCCAATAAATGTCTTCTCGGCAACTTTTACAATCTTCATGGTACCACCTCTTGTAAATGCAATGATATCATCCAGATCCGATGCTTCGGTAACGAATTCATCCTTTTTTAAACCCGTTCCGATAAAACCTTCGGAACGGTTTACATAAATCTTCGTATTGGCTATAGCAACCTGTTTGGCCCGGATGGCTTCAAAGGGTCGTATTTCTGTTTTTCGCTCTCTACCCTTTCCATATTTTCTAAGCAGCTCTTCATAGTAGTTCACAGCAAAATCGACCAGGTTATTCAGATCATGCTTCACCTGTTTGATTTCCGATTCCAGCGATTTGATTTGAGCATTTAATTCATCTATATCTAATTTATAAATTCTCCGTACAGGCTTTTCGGTTAGTTTAACGATATCCTCGCGGCTTATATTCTTTTTTAGTTGTTTACGAAATGGTTCGAAAGCTTTAGCGATAGCTGTGAGTACTTTTTCCCATGTCTCATGTTTCTTTTCCAGTTCTTTATAAATCTTTTCTTCGAAGAATATTTTTTCCAGTGAAGTAAAATGCCATTTCTCCTGAAGCTCGGATAATTTTATTTCCAGCTCTCTCTTCAACAATTCTTTGGTCATTTCTACCGAAGATTTGAGAAGCTCGGTCATAGAAGGAAATTCCGGTTTTTGGCTGTTGATAACGCAGGCGCTCGGTGAGATGCTGATTTCACAATCAGTAAAAGCATACAGTGCGTCGATTGTGATATCCGGCGAAATGCCCGGAGCCAGATCAACCTGAACTTCGACGTCAGCTGCAGTATTGTCTGTCACTTTGCGAATTCGGATTTTTCCCTGGTCGTTTGCCCTGATAATTGAATCTATTAACTGACTAGTTGTAATTCCATAAGGAACATCACGTATGATCAGGGTTTTTTTATCTATTTCTTCTATGTGGGATCTCACACGTACACGGGATCCTCTTCTGCCGTCGTTATAATTCTCCGTGTCAATCATGCCTCCAGTTTGAAAGTCGGGAAACAACTCAATTTTTTTCCCTCTCAGATGTTTTACTGCCGCTTGGCATATTTCACAAAAATTGTGAGGAAGGATTTTAGTTGCGAGACCAACAGCTATTCCCTCTGCACCCTGTGCAAGCAGTAGTGGAAATTTCATTGGCAACGTGATGGGCTCGTTTTTCCTGCCATCATAGCTTAGTTGCCATTCAGTGGTTTTTGGATTGAATGCCACTTCTAAGGCAAATTTACTGAGGCGTGCTTCGATATACCGGGCTGCCGCCGCATCATCACCGGTTCTAACATCTCCCCAGTTTCCCTGGGTTTCTATAAGCAGATCTTTTTGGCCCAGATTTACCAATGCCTCTCCTATAGATACGTCGCCATGGGGGTGATACTGCATGGACTGCCCAATAATATTTGCAACTTTATTAAATCTTCCGTCGTCCATCTCTTTCATCGCATGAAGGATGCGACGCTGCACAGGTTTTAACCCGTCCTGCAATGCGGGAACAGCTCTTTCCAAAATAACATAAGACGCGTAATCGAGAAACCAGTTTTTGTATTGGTTGGTTATCCCGGTTTCATTCAGTAAAAAATCTTTGTTGGTCATGATATTTGCAAAGATATATAGCCTGAGTCAAAAGTTGAATCCCGCAACGCCTTGGATTCGGCGTTTACATTTTAAGGAACTATCCCTATATTCACTAAAGAATTCTTTTTTATTTGTATGCCCAAATATGCTGGCCAGACCAGAATCCTTGCCGCCGTAGATTGTATCATTTTTGGATTTGATGGAGAAAGCCTCAAGGTTTTATTGATGAAACGCGGTATGGAACCCGAAAAAAACAAATGGAGTTTGATAGGGAATTTTCTTGCAGAATCAGAAAGTCTGGAACAAGCCGCTATCAGAATATTAAAAAAATTTACAGGCATTGAAGGTTTATATATGCACCAATTGCAAACTTTCAGTAAACCGGAGAGAGATCCATTAGAACGCACAATTTCGACGGCTTTTACAACACTTATTGATATACATAAGTACGAAAAGCAAATTATAAAAGATTACCATGCTGATTGGTTTCAGGTTGGAAGAACACCCCGCCTAATTTTCGATCACGATATCATGCTGAAAATGGCTCAGAAGGAACTCCGTTATCAGGCGGCGTCACATCCCGTGCTTTTTGAATTGCTTCCTGAAAAATTTACTATTCCACAGTTGCAGAATCTGTATGAGGGAGTTTATGAAACAAAATTCGATAATCGGAATTTCAGTCGAAAGGTTTTATCGACTGAACTTCTGATAAAGCTTAGGGAAAAAGATAAGTCAGGTTCCAAAAAAGGAGCATTTTACTTCAAACTCAATAAAAGAAAATATAAAGCGGGGTTCAGGTCGTTTATGAATTTCATTCCCAATCCCGACGGGTTCGATCTCTGATTCGGTTACAGATGATCAGCTTTTTTTGGGAGTTACCGAATAAATGTTAATTTGACATGAATTCCGTTGAGGTATGAGTAAGTATCAGCAAATAAAAGAAGAAGCTTGCGCAGCAAACAAACAATTGCCGGAATTGGGTCTTGTCATGTTCAATTTCGGAAACCTCAGCATTGTCGATCGGCAGAATGCAGTTTTTGCAATCAAACCAAGTGGTTTCCCATATGAAAAATTATCACCCAAAAAAATGGTTGTTGTTGACTTTGAAGGCAATATAGTCGAAGGGAAATTAAACCCATCATCAGATACCAGAACACACGCAGTACTTTACAAAAATTGGAACCATATCGGCTCAATTGTTCATACCCATTCGACTTATGCTACGGCCTGGGCGCAAGCCGGTCGCAGTATTCCCATTTACGGCACCACACATGCGGATCATTTCACAGGATCGATTCCCTGTGCTCCAACAATGACTGATGAAATGATTAAAGGGAATTATGAACATGAAACCGGTTATCAGATAATAAATCATCTGAATGCAAACCAACTTTCGTATGAGGAAGTCGAAATGATTCTGATTGCAAATCATGCCCCGTTTACCTGGGGAAAAAACGCAACCAAAGCTCTATATAACAGTGCGGTACTGGAATCCATTGCGCATATAGCGTTTCTTACCGAACAAATTAATCCAAATGCAGAAACCTTAAAACAAGCCTTAATAAAAAAACATTTTGAAAGAAAACATGGACCAGACGCTTACTACGGTCAATAACTTTAACAACCATGGCAGATCTTAAACAATGGCAAGTCTGGCTCGTTACGGGAAGTCAACATCTGTATGGATCGGAAACATTGAGAATTGTCAGGGAACATGCAGAAATTATTGCAGACTCATTGAATAAAAATTCACAAATTCCCGTGCAGGTGATCTGCAAGTCAGTTGTCACTACTCCCGAAGAAATTCTAAACATTTGTAAAGATGCAAATAACCAGTCAGTCTGTATAGGTTTGATTACCTGGATGCATACATTTTCGCCGGGTAAAATGTGGATCAATGGATTGAAGATTCTCAATAAACCAATTCTCCATTTACATACCCAATTCAATCGTGATATACCATGGAGCGCTATTGACATGGACTTTATGAATCTCAATCAGTCAGCTCATGGCGATCGTGAATTTGGTTTCATCATGACGAGAATGCGCAAACAACGAAAAGTTGTGTCTGGTCACTGGCAGGATCCACATCTGATAAACCAGATCGCCTGTTGGTCGAGAGCGGCGGTGGGATGGAATGATTGGCAGGGCGCCAAATTTTTAAGAATCGGCGACAATATGCGACAGGTATCAGTGACTGAAGGAGATAAAGTGGAAGCGGAGATAAAATTCGGGTATTCCGTGAACACGCATGGTGTAGGCGATCTCGTTGAATTCATACACTCAGTTACTGTAAGCGACCTGAATAATTTAGTTGATGAATATGAACAACTTTATAATGTTTCAGCATCGTTGCAAAAGGGAAATAAAAAACACGAAGCTTTAAGAGATGCTGCTAAAATTGAATTGGGTTTAAAAAAAATGCTGACTACTGGTAACTTCAAAGGTTTCACGGACACGTTTGAAGATCTTCACGGGCTGAAACAATTGCCGGGTATAGCTGCACAAAGGCTCATGCAGGCGGGTTATGGATTCGCGGGTGAAGGAGATTGGAAAACCGCTGCCCTTGTGCGGGTTATGAAAACAATGGCAACCGGTTTACCGGGAGGGAATTCCTTTATGGAAGATTACACTTATCATATGGAATCCGGTAACGAAATGGTTTTGGGTGCGCATATGCTTGAAATCTGTCCTTCTATTTCCGGAGAGAAACCCTCCTGTGAAATACATCCTCTGGGCATAGGAGGTAAAGAAGATCCCGTGCGTCTTGTTTTTAACGGTAATGCCGGACCTGCATTAAACGTTTCAATAATTGATATGGGCGAACGTTTTCGTATGCTTGTAAATTCTGTAGTTGCAGTAAAGGCTCCAAATTCAATTCCAAATCTACCGGTTGCACGAGTACTTTGGAAACCGTTGCCAGATTTCCAGTCCGCTTGTACAGCATGGATACTGGCAGGTGGCGCACATCATACTTGTTTCAGTCAAAACCTGAGTATAGAATGTATGGAAGACTTTGCCACGATGGCCGGAATAGAGTTTGTATTAATTGGAAAGAATACAGATATTTATCAATTCAAGAATGAATTGAGATGGAACGAAATGTATTATAAAATGAACGGGTAAAAATTTGCAACCCTTTATAACGTATTAACGACTGCTTACAAATGAACAATCAACTTGTTTTTTCTGATTATCTGGTGTTTGTACTTTATCTTTTGCTGGTCGGTTCTTACGGATACTGGATTTATCATAAAAGAAAAAGTAAGGAACATGATTCGAAGGGGTTTTTTCTCGCGGAAGGATCTCTCACCTGGTGGGCTATCGGAGCCAGTCTGATTGCTTCAAATATTTCAGCGGAACAGTTTATCGGAATGAGTGGGAACGGATTCTTTGTCGGAGTGGCCGTGTCCGCATATGAGTGGATAGCAGCTCTGTCGCTCATTATCATTGCAATTTGGTTTATTCCAATTTACCTGAAGAATAAGATTTATACCATGCCTCAGTTTCTCAAAACGAGGTACAATGAAACAGTCGCGATGATCATGGCCGTTCTCTGGCTTTTTATTTACGTTTTCGTTAACCTCACCTCCATATTATATCTTGGAGCTGTTGCAATCAGTGGTTTGTTACCGGAGGGAACCAATATTGACTATTTACATATTGTCATGATTGCGCTGGCTGTTTTTTCAATATTTATCACACTGGGTGGCATGAAAGTAATTGGATTTACAGATGTGATCCAGGTAACTGTTTTGATTATTGGCGGACTTGCAACTTCTTATATGGCATTGGACAAAGTGAGCGGTGGTCACGGTGCAACAGAAGGTTTTAGCATTTTGATGAAAGCAGCGCCGGAACATTTTCACATGATTTTCAAAAAGCCCACAGCTGATTCACCCCAAATAGAAATTGATAAATATTTGCTTTTGCCTGGCATTCTTATGTATGCTGCCGGCCAGTGGATTGTAAATCTGAACTATTGGGGATGTAATCAGTATATCACACAAAGAGCGCTGGGAGCAGATTTGAATACAGCGAGGACAGGTTTGTTATTTGCAGCTCTTCTGAAATTAATAATGCCATTGATTGTAATGCTTCCCGGTATCGCGGCTTATGTTTTGATGAAACAGGGGCATCTTCCTTCCATGGAGCACGCGAATATGGATCACGCTTATTCAGCCGTACTTGGTTTTTTACCAGCGGGCTTAAAAGGACTTTCCATCGCTGCTCTCACAGCCGCCATAGTCGCATCTCTTGCCGGTAAAATCAATAGCATATCTACGATCTACACGTTAGACATTTATAAAAAATATATCAATAAGGAAGCGTCAGAACAAAAAACGGTACGCATGGGTCGGATCGTAGCATTAGTTGCACTTATCGTTGCTATTTTGTTCACCTGGAAAGATGTGTTGGGTATAAGCAGCGCTGGGGGATTCACCTATATTCAGAAATATACCGGCTTTATCAGCCCTGGTGTATTCGCTATGTTCCTGCTTGGTATGTTTTGGAAAAGAACTACCGGGGCAGCTGCAGTTGTGGGAGTAATAAGCGGCCTTTTCTTTTGTGTATTTTTTAATGAATATGCCCCAGCTGTTTTCGGAAATAATACATGGTTTTACACAGCCTATCCTACCATGCATAACGACAAAACTGTTTATGAAATCCCCTTTCTCATTGCTATGGGACTTTCATTTTTCTTTACGGTTTTTATTATGGTCGTTATGAGCCTCGCCGGGCCGAAGATTAATGCCAAAGCATTTCTTCTCGACAAAACCATGTTTAAATTAAGCCCTAAAATCGTTACGCTGATTGTAGTGATTCTGCTATTGCTAACTGCGCTTTACGTGAAATTTTGGTAAATAGTGTATGGTTAATGGATGCTCCTGCTTAAACCATTCGCCATAAACCATACACTATCAACCAAATTATATCATGGCTTGATTTCCTTAATCTCCACTTGCGGAACCAACACTTTATTTAGTTGTTGTAAATCGATTTCGCTGTCAAGTTTAAAATCCTTTGTCAGGCGGATATCTTCCGCACTCGCCCCGATCTTAACTTTATAAGTTCCGGCGTCAGCGACCCATCTGGTCAGCTGAGTATTGAAAGATGCAAGAGAAGAAACATCCAGATTTATCACGACGGTCTGTGATTCACCAGGATTTAAAACACGTGTTTTTGTAAAGCCTTTCAATTCTTCTTCAGGTTTATTTATTTTATCTGCGGGTGCCGACAAATATAATTCAACAACTTCCCTGCCATTCACTTTTCCGGTATTCGTCACTGTTACACTCGCCTGCAAATGATCCTTGAATGAATTGCTGCTTAAATTGAGATCGGAATATTTAAATTTAGTATATGACAATCCAAATCCAAACGGATAAGACGTTTTCACATGGAATGTCTGGTAGTATCGATATCCTACATAAATGCCGTCTTCATAAATAACTTCTGATGGTTTACCCCTCATTGGAACAGAAGGAGCCGTCGGATCAAGTTCGTGTCCGGGAAAACTTTTTGCTGATGGAACATCATCGTATTTCAATGGAAAGCTGGTTGCAAGTTTACCAGTAGGGTTTTGTTTACCAGATAATACATCAGTAATTGAATTGCCACCCTCAAGACCCGGTTGCCACACTAACAATATTGCATCCGCTTCGTCTCTCCAGCTGGCTGTTTCCACCACGCCGCCAATATTTAAAACGACGATAAGTTTCTTTCCTTTTTTGTGAAATGCCTCAGAGATTTGTTTAAGCAATGTATGTTCATCATCTGAAAGATTAAAATCATTGTCCACTTTACGGTCTGCTCCTTCCCCTGCATTTCTTCCAAGTGTAAAAATGGCAACATCGGATTCATCAGCTGCCTGTTTCACTATATCCACGTCATATTTCATTTCAGGAATGGGCGGCGGAAGCATAAAGAAATTCCTGGGTTTCGGGCGATTTGCATTTTGCACTTTTATATAATCTTCGTATCCGCTGGCAAGTTTATCGTTTATTGAAAAACCTCCTGCTTCCAGCCCCTGCTTCAAGGATACAGTATATGCTTTATGGACGTCACCACTTCCAGTTCCTCCGGCAATTAACACATAGGATGTATTACCAAAGAGCGCAATTTTTTTCTTAGATGCAATTGGCAGAACATTTTCATTCTTTAACAAAATCATACTTTCCGCAGCAGCATTCCTGGTTATTGCCGCATCATTTTTCAGATCTGGTTTTCCTGACGCAATATAATTTTTGAAAGACGGAGATATCAATATGATATTGAGGATTTTCTCAACATTCCTGTCCAGAAGTTTTACGTTTAATTTTCCGGAGTCCACTGCATCCACGATAGCTTTTGACTGAGCCGTTGTGCCGGGCATCAGTAAATCATTGCCGGCATTTTCCTGAGCAACGGGGTTTCTGCCGCCAAACCAATCCGTCATCACAAGTCCTTTAAATCCCCATTCATCCCGCAGAATAGTTGTGAGCAACCCTGCAGTTTCTGAAGTATATACCCCATTAATTTTATTGTACGAGCTCATCACAGTCCAGGGAGAAGATTCTTTTACGGCAATTTCAAATCCTTTCAGGTAAATCTCACGAAGAGCACGTTCGCTCACGATGGTGTTTACCTGGTTGCGATTCGTTTCCTGATTATTTGCAGCAAAATGTTTTATCGAAGTGCCAACTCCGTTTGACTGAATACCTCTGACCATTGCAGCCGCAATCTTTCCGGTGAGTAATGGATCTTCTGAAAAGTATTCAAAGTTTCTTCCTCCCAACGGGTTTCTGTGAATATTCATACCAGGTCCCAGAATAATGTCAACTCCAAAGTCGCGTATTTCTGATCCAAAAGCTGTACCCACTTTTTGTACCAGGGCCGTATCCCATGAAGACGCCAAAAGAGTACCAACCGGAAAAGCAGTTGCATAGTATGCTATCGAGCTGTCGCCGTTTCTGAAAGGATCAATCCGAACGCCTGCAGGACCATCAGATAATGTCAAACTGGGAATTCCCAATCTTGTAATAGCGTGTGTTCTTCCTGCTGCTCCGGGTACCTTTTCCGGCAAAGCTGCATCAGCAGGATCTACCGGCGGCAGTTGAAAGCCTTCTTTACTTACTGAATCCTGTTTTGTCTTGTCGGCGTTTACTCTCCTGGCCGGAGCCGCGCCGGGCATTTTAAAGCCCATGCCCACTACCAGTTTTGCTTTTTCCTGCAAAGTCATCGCAGCAATCACTTCTTTAACAGAAGCTTTGCCGAGTTGAGGTACTTGTTCCTGAGCAAACATTACAGATGGTAGATAAATTACAATTGCAATCGTTAAAAGAAATTTCATATGGCGTTTTTTAATATTTAAATTGGTTTACTGCATTCCCTGCATAGCATCCTGAGATCCCGAACTATTCATATTTTTTCTTTTGAAAAGAGAGACGTCCATTTTTCCGAAACGATAAGTAAAGTTCACGCGCACCAATTGCGGGTCTCTGATTCTATCATACTGCTGGGTGAATAAACCCTGTTGATCTGAATACTGGTCAGTCCAGCGGCTACGGAAGATATCACTCATAGATACACTTATCGAAGCTGCGTCATTTTTCAGGAAACTTCTCGTGATAGCGGCGTCTACAGCCCAGAATGGGGATATGTATCCCTGAGAGGCACTGGTTACACCTGCACCGCCCCCGGGTCCACCACCAAAACCACCGGCGCTCGAATTTACAGGCAGGTTTGACTTGGACTGATAAAATCCAGTAACCTGCATTTTTAATTTCCATGGAAGTTTGAAACTACCGTTCAGTTTACCAAACCAACTCCATAAAGCGGGCTGGGATGTAGTATTCACATTAGTTATGTTAATAAAAGAATTGTAAATATTGACATTTGAAGTAAGATCAAACCATTTCGTAATTGTCGTAACCGCAGTAAATTCAGCACCATAAGTCTGACTGTAATTTGCGTTTACCCATGTGCTTACAATACCCGGTTTACCGGTAATCTCATTGGTGAAACTATCCAGGTAACGTGTGATCAACTGGGTTGTTTTCTTATAGTACACGGAAGCCAGCAGCGTATTGTTGCCCTTGAGATTTTTCAAATAAGAGAACTCAAAGTTATTTGTGAACTCAGGAAGTAAATTGGGGTTTCCCTGTGTAATATTCAGACTATCCGAATAGTTTGTATATGGAATCAACTGAAAGAAGTTCGGCCTGTTAATCCGTCGCGTATAACTCAGCTGTAATTCCTGTTTGCCTCCCAGTTTCTGACTCAGGTAAACAGAAGGAAACAAACTTATGGGATAAGAATTGCTGAAACTTTCTTTTGTATTCAGCAGTTCCCCATTATAATTGGAACTTTCCGCTCTTAATCCCGCCTGATAACCAAAATCTTTTACAGCACTGGTAAACGAAACATAGGCAGCATAAACGTTATTGGTGTTTTGATAGTTTGTGGATGCCGCCGGCACCAAATAAAAGCTACCCTTACCGGTTGAGTCATAGTAAGTGTCTGTATTGCTTACCAGATGTTGTGTGTTTAATCTTAGTCCTGTTTCGAGTTTCGTCTTTGTGTTAAATGGAAGGACATAATCGGTTTGTATGGTTAGAAATTTGTTCTTACCATTTCCATCCACTTTTTGTTGCTGGTCAAACGCAACATCTGATCCAGGTTGTCCTGTTAAATAATTCGTTACTGTCATCGAATTGTTCGTATTCGTGCCGCCGAAGTAGTTAAGGTCTGCCGTTAAATTTTCTCCTTCCTTCGGAAAAAGTTGTTTAAACGCTGCCTGTATGCCATTTGCATCAAAGGTTCTTTGAGAATTTACTGTACCCAGAGAGTAACTGGTGTCAGTTCCACTTGGGAAAAATGTATAATTGGTATTATTCAACACTTGATTTGGTTCGAACTGTCCATGTACATGAATACCGGTAACAGAAATAGTTGTTCTGTTTGTCAAAAAATAATCCAGTCCCAAACTTCCAAAAGCAAATGCACCTCCATTTTTATTCTGCTGGTTCTGATATATAGCTGTAGGTGTATCCGCAACATTATAGCGATATACATTTCCGTCTGTAACGCCTTTATTCTGATTGTAGAATCCGTTGGCTGTAATATTGAATTTGTCCTGGCGCAAATTGAAATTCAAACCTGCATTGACTGCCCCGTGACTGTCGGAACCCGCACGCACATTTCCATTATATCCTTTTTTACGATTTTTCTTTAAAATAATATTTACAATACCTGCTCCGCCCCCGGATGCATCATATTTTGCAGAAGGATTGGTTATCACTTCTACACTTTCAATTGCGTCGGCAGGAATCTGATCCAGTGTGAGCGTGGTCGGTCTTCCATCAATATAAAGAATTGGCGGAGCGTTTCTTAAAGTAAGATTTCCATCGATATCCACATTTACAGAGGGAACATTTTTCATAACGTCCAGTGCGGTACCACCTGCGTTCACCAGATCTTTTTCAACATTGTACACTTTTTTATCGATATCCATTTTCAGTGTTGGAGGAGAAGCAGTTACAGTAACACCTTGTAATTGTGCGATGTCGATAGCCATTTTGATATTTCCAAGATCACGGTCAAATCCATTAATCGCGCCGCTCATGGCATTCATGCTTTGTGCCGGATCAGCACCCGGCTTAGGCGCGCCTCCTGCAGGCATTTTCATCTGGAACACTATGTTTTGTTCCATGGGTTTATATCCGGTTGCCGATATTTTCATTTTCATTTGCCCCATAATTGGAAGGTCTTCAAAACTGAATTCCCCTTTTCCATTTGTAGATAATCCTTTCAGCAAAACCATTTTAGATTTCTTGGTTACCGAATCATATTTATTATGAAGGAGTAGAACAGTAGCTTCGGAAATGGGATGACCGGAACTGTCTTCCAGTTTGCCATATATATGACCCATATTTGGAATATTTCTTCCACCTCCACCAGCGGGGAACTGGGCCTTCAATGAAAAGGCACTCGCAACAAAAATCATCAGCAGCAGCAAATTTTTCATATAATCTGTTTGTGGGTGTAAAACTAGGTTGGTAATGCGGAATTTAGGGGCGATTTGAGACGAGCGGTTAAAATCCCGCGACCAAATAAGATATCATTTGTGACCCTGGCCAATCTTCTTCATCAGATCATCTTTGTATAAGTCACTTAACGGCAATTCGAGATCTCCCAGAAAAACTGAATTTCTGCGAATGGAGGTTACATGTGATAAAGAGACTATATATGATTTGTGAATTCTGAAAAATTTACCAGGTGGTAGTTTTTCTTCGATTGACTTCATGCTCATCCGAATGATCAATGGTTTAGTGTCGCCAAGATGTATCTTTAAATAATCCTTAAGACCTTCGATCAGGCGGATATCTGAAAAAACAATTTTCACCAAACCATATTCCGCATTCACAAAAAAATAATCTGGCCATGCATTGTTTTCGGAGAGTACATTTTTCTTTAGTTTGTAAAAGTCCAACGCTTTATTGCAGGCTTTCAGAAATCTTTCAAAGGGTACCGGCTTTACCAGATAATCAACAACGTCCAGGTTAAATCCCTCCAGTGCATATTTCTCATATGCGGTAATCAGAATAACCATTGGCCTTACAGCCAGGGATTGCAGTAATTGAAGACCAGTCAGACCAGGCATTTGTATGTCAAGGAAAATCAGATCTACCTCCTGTTTGTTGAGAACGCCAAGTGCTTCCATTGCAGTACTGCAGGTTGCCACCAGTTCCAGTGTTGGTACCTGACTGATATTGTCCTGTAACAACGCTAGTGCCAGTGGTTCATCATCTACTGCAATACATTTCATTGTCAATGAAGTTTAATCTGAAGCGCGACTGTAAACCAGCCATTTTCTTTTTTAATGGAAAGAATATGTTTCTGATCATACAGCAAGTTAAGTCTCCTGATCACATTAGGCAATCCAATTCCGGAAGTCTCATCCTTGATCTCCTCATTCTTAGGGTCAAATCTATTTTTCACCCGGAAATCAATAAGTCCGTCGGATATTTTAAGCGAGATATCTATTTCCGGGTTTTCAATATTACCTGTACCATGTTTGAAAGCGTTCTCAATAAATGGAATAAGGAGCATGGGCTCGATCAACTGGTTATCTCCCGGATCCATACTCAATTTGATGATAAGCGATTTTGCGTAACGGATTTTCTGCAATTCGATATAACTATTTATATACTCCGTTTCACGCAAAAGACTTACGGAAGCTTCGTCCGATTCATATAACATATATCTCATCAATCCGGAGAGGCGAATCAGCGAAGGCTCCAGCTGATCTGATTTCAATCTCGCCATCGCTACCATATTATTCAGCACATTGAAAAGAAAATGAGGACTTACCTGCGACCTTAAAAAAGAAAGTTCTGTTTTCAGGTTTTCGTTTTCCTTTTCCTTCATAAGTTGTTCTGTCCTTATCTTATCAGTAACAAACCAGTATACTGTACTCATAGCCCAGACAAACAAATAAGGAAATATGGTAAACAGTGTCTCTCTGTGAAATCCGATTTTCTCACCAGATCTTGGAAAAATATTTACAGCAGTTATAAAAACAGCGAGTAGTAGCAGGTGCAGACTAATATAAATACCAATTCTTTTCCGGTTCAAAAATCTGGGAATCAGTACAAGCAGATTAAAGTAAAAAATCAGAATCCAGCAGGCATCAAATATCAGATACCGGATGATAAACATCCCTTTAAAATTTATATGCTGCTGGTCGGGTTCCCGGTGGAAAAGTGTAGGCAAAGTAAACACAATCACCCAGGCGATGATATGAAAGAAAACAATGGCAAACTTAGACCTGTACCAGCGTGTACTCATGGGGAAATTAATCTGGCGCAATGTCCGAATTTCCTGTCTACCCGGGCAATCGATGCGACAAAAAGCTCATTTTCCGCGATGAATAGGGTAACGCGGAAACGCTCAACGCGGAACACTCAACGCGTAACCTTTAAATATTTGGACGAAAAAGGTCCCTGCAATAATTGCGGGGACCTCGGCATAACATTACATTTTTCACAAAATCAGGCGTTCCGCTTTAAGGGTTCTGCCTTTTGCTTTTAAGATTTTGGCATCACAAAAATGGATGGATCTATAGTCTTATTTACTTCGATCTTGTTTACAGTAGTCGTAACGGTAAATTGGCCCCCATAACTGATTTCATATGAATATGGAAAAAATACTCCGATAGGATCTACTTTTTTGTAATTGGAGTAAGTAGTGATGACTTCCATGGTCTGTCCCATCATCTGAGCCGATGAAACAGATTTTGTAATAAAATAGGTGGTGGCATCAACATAAAGTGTCGTTTCTACACTATCGGCATTGGTTACTTTCAGTTTATAAGCATTGCCGTCTTTCCCCTGCAATTCAATTTTGTTTCCTTTGGCAGCATAGTTATAAAGCGGTCCGAAGGGGTCCAGTCTTCCTTTGCTCTGCTTCAGCATATCATCGGGCATCGCAGTTGGAGAGGATGCTCCTGAAAATGGATTTACCTGCCATCCTCCTTTGTCAGTAACACAATTATAATTGATTGACCGTTGAAATCGGAGACCATTTTAAATCCGACTCCGGTAACCAGATTAATGGTACTGGGACCTTCGTTTCCCATAGCAGAAGATGTGTTTTCCATATAAACTGATTTGACCTGCGAGAGTTTGTCTTTTCCGCCCATGGCATCAAGATACTTGTTCACAATATCATCTGCAGTTTGGGCCTGAGTAACCGAGAAACACGCGAAAGCTAAAAAAAGAGCAACACCTATTTTTACCAATTTCATATGTATATTTTTAATTTAAAGATAAAGATGCCGATTTTTTTTTAAACGACCAGAAGCAATGGATTTGTTCAAAATAATTTTTTCCCGCATTTTGTAGAAAATTTTTCCGATACGGGAGTCCCAGGAAGATGATTTATCGATTCTCATTCCCGATGAAATATCCGGAAATATAGTTTTTCACTTTCCATTTTAAATACTGAGACTCAGAAGTTTATAACAGCTAAAGTATTTTTATTGGACATCAATTCACTTGATCAGATCTTAGGACCTAACTTCGAAAAAAAACCAATGAATACAGGTGTAGTTGGATATGGTGTGTCTGCACAATTTATGCATCTGCCTTTCATTGTAACTAATCCTGAATTTCAACTTCAGTGTATTTTACAAAGACATGGGAACGAAGCAAAGGAAAAATACCCATCTGTGCAGATTGTGCGGACTTTAGATGAAATGTTATTTGATGAGAAACTGGAGCTCATTGTTATTACTACCCCCAATGATACACATTTTGAATATGCTTCGAGGGCTCTTGATGCAGGCAAACATGTCGTTCTCGAAAAACCCTGCACGATTACTTCTTCAGATGCAAAAAAACTAATTGATCTCAGCTTAAAGACCAATCGCGTACTCAGCATATATCAAAATCGACGATATGTTTCCGATTTTCTTACCATAAGAAAAATATTAAATGAGAATTTACTCGGTGAAGTTGTAGAATTTGAAGCGCATTATGACAGATACCGACCTGAAAGAAGACCCGGCGCGTGGCGGGAGCAAAATATTCCCGGTAGTGGAATTTTGTATGATCTGGGCGCCCATCTGATTGATCAGGCATTTTGTCTTTTTGGTTTACCTGACTATATCACTGCCGACATTCGTATTCAAAGGTCTGATGCGAAAGCTATCGACTATTTTGAACTCTGGCTAAACTATGCCTTTACGAAAGTTATTCTAAAAGCGGGTATGCTTGTCCGTGAACCTGGGCCCAGGTATTTAGTTCATGGCACAAAAGGTTCTTTTATTAAATCAGGTGAAGATCCACAGGAAGCATTGTTGAGGAAAGGAGTTCTGCCAGAATCTCCGGATTGGGGTCAGGAATCAGCAGAAATTTACGGACAGCTGCACACAGAAATAAATGGCAGGATTATAAATGAGAAATATTCATCACTTCGCGGTGACTATGGTGATTTCTACAGGGATTTGTACAATACGATTCGCAGAGGTGATACATTAAAAGTGAAACCGGAACATGGCTATAATACGATCCGCCTGATAGAACTTGCCACAGAGAGTAATTATAAAAAAGCCACGATTGCCTGCACTAATCTTATAGACATAGAATACCCCTAACCAAAAAGCAAACTGCAACCCCTGATATCACTGTTATCCATTCTGCCTAAAACTTCAAAACTGCCGTCGTCGTATAGTCTTGCCACATCATCTGTCGCGAGAAAAGCACAGGAGTCAACGTTTGCCAGATCAATGATATTCAGCATTCCTTCACCCGAAAAATGAAGAGCCATCGGATCATCTTCATCCCTGACAAGCATTTTCATCCAGGGAACAGGTCTGTATATTCCATCCCCGGAAGAATAAGCCTGGGAGAGAAGTTCAGTCATCCCGTACTCCGAATGTATTTGGCTTACACCTAATTTCTGTTTTAGTAAATTATGAAGTTCCTCACGCGTAATTTCTGCCCTCCTGCCTTTCATACCGCCCGTTTCCATGACTATAGTATGGGACAATTTCATAGAATATTTTTCCGCAAAATCCATTAACCCAAAACTTACACCTATAAGCAAAGTGGGTTGTTTATCTTTTTCAAGTTTCAATAATACCTGATGAAGTTGGTCGAAATCATATAAATAAAATCCACTGTCGGCATGACCACTGATCCGGATCATTTCATCAACCATCCAGACAAGGGATGATCCTGTTCTTTCGAGATACGAAGGCAATAGACCAAGAACACAATAATCTCCGATGTTTCCATAAGATCTTTCAAAGCCTTTAACGAAACTTTCACGATACAGGTCTAATTGTTTTACGAAATGCCTGGCCGGGTTCATTGCAGTAGTACCGCTACTTTCAAAAATGATCCCAGGAATAAAATACCCTGTTTTGATTTCTGCAGTTTTAAAAAAAGATACTGGCAGGAAAGGAACCTGATCCAAATGATCAACGGTTTCGGGGCTTTTATGAAACCTCCTCGCAAAATCCCCGTATAAAATGTTTTCATGAAATTGATTTTTGAACACCTGCAGGGCGCATGAATTAAAATCCGGGAGCAACCCCTTAAAGATCCAATCGTACTTATATGTGATATTGTGGCTGTTCATAACCGCAGTAAGGGGAAAAATCTGGTCAATCAATTAACTGGTGCAATACTAAAGCATTTGGTGAAAATCCTTTAATTTGTGCTGTCCAAATCACCAAGATGAATTCGAGGCTTTCAGTTTTGTCAATTTTCGTTTTAATGGCCCTTGGTTGCAGTAAAGATAACAGCCAGAGCGGACCTACCATCGGAATAAAATCTTACAATAGTTCCGTATATAATGATAACAACGGTTTTAATGTGACCCTTACATTTTCGCAGAAAGGCGGTAGTCCTTCTGGTGATTCTTTAACAATTATTCAGCATAGGCATAATCAATCCTATGTACCCAACCCTGTAGACACATTTGGCACGAGATTACCCATTACACCTTCGGTGGACAAAGCGGAATTCACCGCCAATCTGCAATGGCAGTTTATAGAATTTGGTATTAACGGAGAAAATGATACCTGTGATTTCCAATTTGTGCTGGTCGATCTTAATCAAAACCATAGCGATACAGTGTCAACCGGTACAGTTATCATCTATCAATATTGATAAACCTTGATTTGGATCCGGAAAGTTGTTGATTTTTTTCTTTTTAGTAGTATTTACATTTCTCTGTGTGCAGTATTAATGACCTGGCAGAGCAGTTATTTATTACGCCTGGCGATTTCAAACGACTATTACTGCTTTGTTTTTTTTGCGACGATCTGCAGTTACAACTTTCACTGGTATCTTACACCCCGTAGCGAAACTTTAGCCGAACGGACGAAATGGTCGCTCCACCATAAAAACACACACCTGATATTTTATTTCGCGGGCGTAATAGGGTCATTGATATTTTTCTACAAGCTACGTCAGCATTGGTTTGCACTTTTTTTCGCTACCCTGCTTACATTTTTATATTCCGCTCCGAAAATTCCACTTCCTTACTTCCGATTCCTAAAGCAGGTAGCCATCGGTAAGACAATTTTTCTCACTGTAGTTTGGACTTATGTGACAGCTATTTTACCTGTATTTATTGCCGGACAACATTTTAATCACGAAATGAAATGGTTTGCGGCAAGCCGCTTTTTTCTTATTTATGGAATTTGTATTCTTTTTGATTATCGCGATCGTACGTACGACAAAGAAGAGGGAATTCGTACAATGGTAAATTATTTTGACGAAAACGGAGTCAACCGCATATTTGTATTTTCTATTCTTGCATTCATCATTTTTACAGTTGGCTTGCTCTTTTCCGGAGTTTCAGTTTTGATTGTTCTGGTTTTAATTATTCCGGGCATCATATTGTATGTGATCTACCCCAAAGCCAAAAACAGCAATTCTGACTATCTCTATTATTTCGTTTTAGACGGGTTAATGATGCTTTCTGCTTTACTGATGGCAATACTGCCAATTTGATTATTTTTGGCCATAAATAATTTTCATGGCTAAAGCCAAAACTGTTACAGCTGCTAAAAAATCTATTCTTCTTCCCGGTTCTTTTGATTTCATGAAGAAATATCTGAATACACCTTCGCCCGTCGGTTTCGAAAGCGGAGGTCAGAAAATATGGATCGAATATCTCAGGAAATATATCGACACTTACTATACAGATGCATATGGAACTGCTGTTGGTGTAATCAATCCCGATGCAAATTTTAAAGTTGTCATTGAAGCACATGCCGACGAAATCAGTTGGTTTGTGAATTATATCAACCCTGAAGGGCTTATGTATCTGAAAAGGAATGGAGGTGTGGATCATCAGGTGGCGCCTGGTCAAAGAGTTATCATTCATAGTGATAAGGGTCCGGTAAAAGCTGTGTTTGGATGGCCTGCAATCCATACACGAATGGCGAACACCGATTCGAAAGAAGTACATCCAAAAGTTGATAATTTATTTCTCGATTGCGGTGCGCGCAACCGAAAGGATATAGAAGCTTTAGGTATTCATCCAGGCTCAGTAGTAACTTATCAGGATGGCTTTGATGAATTGGCATATGATACACTGATTGCCCGTGCATTTGATAACCGGATCGGAGGATTTATGATCGCTGAAGTCGCACGACTTTTGAAAGAAAATAAAAAGAAACTTCCTTATGGATTGTATATTGTGAATGCCGTTCAGGAAGAAGTAGGACTTCGTGGGGCCGAAATGATTGCACGCAGAATCAAACCGGATGTAGCCATCATTACCGATGTAACACACGATACCGCGACGCCTATGGTGAATAAATTAATTGAAGGCGACATCTCCTGTGGAAAGGGGCCTTCACTGGCATTTGGGCCCGCGGTACACAACAAACTTCTGGCCTTTGTACGTGAAACTGCTTCTAATAAAAATATTCCTGTTCAATTGAGAGCAGTTTCCCGTAGTACCGGAACAGACACAGACTCTTTTGCTTATGCTAACGAAGGATGCCCATCGGTGTTGATTTCAATACCTCTGAGATATATGCATACAACCGTTGAAATGCTGAATCGCCACGATATTGAGCAAACTATTTTGCTGATGTATGAAACACTGCTGGCACTGACACCAAAAACAAATTTCAGTTATCATCTATAAAATCTGCTCACACTAAAATCTGGATAATGATCCGTAAAAATTGGTCAATAGAAGAGATTCAGGAAATATATGAACTTCCATTACTGGAACTCGTTTATCGGGCAGCAACTATTCATCGCAAATACAATAACACAGCTGAAGTGCAGGTTTGCACCCTGCTTTCTGTTAAAACAGGCGGATGTTCGGAGGATTGTGCGTACTGTCCGCAAGCCGCCAGGTATCATACTGATATCAAAGTCCACGCACTGATGAAAACGGACGAAGTATTGGAATATGCTCAAAAAGCAAAACAGGCGGGGTCCACCCGTTTCTGCATGGGTGCAGCATGGCGTGAAATACGGGATAACAAAGATTTTGACCGGGTATTAGACATGGTGAAAGGCGTAAATGCGATGGGTATGGAAGTATGCTGTACATTGGGAATGTTAACTGAATCTCAGGCTAAAAAACTCGCAGACGCCGGACTATACGCCTATAATCATAACCTGGATACCTCATCCGAGTATTATGATGAAATCATAACTACCCGAACATATGATGAACGACTGGAAACACTGGGAAACGTTCGAAAAGCAGGAATAAGTGTTTGTTGCGGTGGTATCATCGGTCTGGGAGAGACACATGAGGACCGTGTTAACATGCTTCATACACTGGCTACCTTGCCCGAGCATCCTGAAAGTGTGCCCATCAATGCGCTGGTACGAGTTAAGGGAACGCCTCTTGAACATAATCCTAAAGTAGACATCTGGGATATGGTAAGAATGATTGCAACCGCCAGGATTCTGATGCCAAAATCCATGGTTAGATTAAGTGCCGGGCGGACTGAAATGAATATTCCTGAACAGGCTTTTTGTTTTATGGCAGGTGCCAATTCGATATTTGCGGGGGACAAACTGTTAACCACTCCAAATCCCTCTTTTGAGGACGATAATGCCATGTTTTCTCTTCTGGGTCTTTCTGCCATGGATGCGTTTAAAGGCGCAAAGGAAAGTATGGGAGTGTGAAAGTATGGAGGTGTGGAAGTGGGTTATGAGTTAAATCTTGTTTTCTGCTTTGAGCTTTAAGCTTTAAGCCTAAAAAAAGAATTCCTCCATGGACATGGAGGAACTTTTTTTAACCCTTAAAACAACCAACATGAAAATCTTTGTGGTTGTAATTATAACGTAAGGATTACCTAATGGTTTAATCAGTTTTTGTGAAAGACCTGTTAATTAGCCTAAAGCTTTAGAGTCAGGCTCACACAAGTGCCAGATCCAAAACCTGCTGCATGGTTTTTACAAAATGGAATTTCAGTCCTTTAATAAAATTGGAATCAATTTCACTGATATCCTTTTCATTCTGCCAGCACAAAATCACCTCTTTAATACCGGCCCGTCTTGCCGCCAGTATTTTTTCTTTGATACCACCAACGGGTAGTACCTGACCGCGAAGGGTAATTTCGCCGGTCATGGCGAGGTAAGGTTTTATTTTTCTGCCAGTGATCGCCGAAGCAAGAGAACTCATCATTGTAATACCTGCACTGGGGCCGTCCTTTGGTGTACCACCTTCCGGCACATGAATATGCAGAGTCTTTTTAGAAAAAACTTCAGCATTTAATCCATATTTTTTTGCATTCGATTGCAAATAAGTCAGCGCTGTTGTTGCACTTTCCTTCATCACATTTCCCAGGTTACCAGTAAGCTTTAAATCACCCTTGCCGTCACTTATACTTGTTTCAATAAACAGTATATCTCCGCCTACATAAGTCCATGCCAGGCCAACTGCAACCCCGGGCATATTCGCCACTTTATACAGATCATTATTGTAACGGGGTTTCCCTAAAACCTTTTCAATGTCTTTTTCTGTAATGGAAACTTTTAATTTGGATTTAAACGCAAATTCCTTCGCTTCATACCGCATTATGGAAGCAAGTTGCCTGTCCAGATCCCTCACACCACTTTCCCGGGTATAGTCAGAGATAATTTTGACCAGATTTTTATCGGACAATTTAAGAGGTAGTCCTTTTAAACCATGGGCCTCTTTTTGTTTGGGTATGAGATGTCGTTTTGCAATCTCGACTTTTTCTTCAATGGCATAACCACTGAGATCAATTATTTCAATACGATCGCGCAATGCAGGCTGTATATGACCGATATCATTGGCCGTCGCTACAAATAAAACACGGCTGAGATCATATTCGAGTTCCAGATAGTTATCATAAAAAGTATTATTCTGTTCAGGATCTAATACTTCCAATAATGCAGACGACGGGTCGCCACGAAAATCTGTACCAACTTTATCTATTTCATCCAGTATCATTACCGGGTTGGATGATTTTACCTTTCTAAGTGACTGCAGTATTCTTCCTGGCATCGCGCCAATATAAGTTTTACGATGACCACGAATCTCACTTTCATCATGCAAACCACCAAGACTGATCCGCACATACTTACGACCAATTGCATTGGCAATGCTCTTTCCGAGAGAAGTTTTCCCGATTCCAGGCGGTCCAACAAAACAAAGAATGGGACTTTTCATATCTCCCTTTAGTTTCAACACTGCGAGATATTCAAGA
The DNA here is from genome assembly GCA_963757315.1 of uncultured Bacteroidota bacterium. Lineage (GTDB taxonomy): Bacteria > Bacteroidota > Bacteroidia > Chitinophagales > Chitinophagaceae > Puia. The sequence goes on from CAVWRD010000011.1 coordinate 1,418,002, forward strand.
ATCCTTTCTTTGACTTTTTTCATGCCATAGTGATCCTGATCAAGCACTTTCGATGCCTTTTTCAGATCATACGAATCTTCCGTGTAATCATTCCATGGCAGATCCAGCATCAGATCCAAATGATTATATACGATAGAATAGTCCGGAGTGCTTGGATGCATACGTTCCAGTTTCTCTATTCCTTTTTTGAAAATATCTTTTGCCGCCTGCGGCCACTTTTTTGTTTCTGCTTTTTTCTGCATTTCACGCAACTCACGTTCATTGGTGTCACCGCCCAATTCATCCTTAATACTCTTAAGTTGCTGTTGAAGAAAATAATCCCGCTGTTGCTTATCTAACTCCGTCTTAGTTTTGTTAGTCAGTTTATTTTTTAGTTCCGCAAATTGTAATTCCTTTTGCAGCAGTTGCATTAAAAGGTCTGCACGGGCTCTTATTAAATCAGTTGCAAGAAGTTCCTGTTTATCGGTAAGTTCAGAATTGAGATTGCTTGAAATAAAATGTATCAGGAAAGAAGGATTCTCAATATTTTTTAAAATGATCGAAGCTTCCGTAGGAATATTCGGAGAGAGTTGAATAATCTGTGCTGCCAGGTCTTTTATATTGGAAATATAGGCCTCAAAGTCCTGGTCTTTGGGAGCTTCTTCTTCCTGTAATAATACAACCTGAGCTTTGAAGTAAGGATCATCCGTGGTTATGGACCCTACTTTAAATCTTCTTTTACCCTGAAGAATCACCGTTGTTCCCCCGTCGGGCATTTTTATAACCTTGATAATACGGGCAATTGTACCTACCGCGACCAGTTCCGTTAAATTCGGGTCCTCAACACTACTGTCTTTTTGTGCCAAAACGCCGATCAATTTGTCAGTCTTGTAGGCGTCATTTACCGCCTTGATACTTTTATCCCGTCCGACGGTTATTGGAAGAACTACTCCAGGGAAAAGCACAGTATTTCTGAGGGGCAGTATAGGAATTTCTTTGGGAATCTCAGTATCAGGCAGATTATCGTGTTCAGTTTCATTTATCGGAATGATGGGCATGAAATCCATTTCCTGCTCACTTCGCTGAAAAAAAAGTTTATCAGTCATATATAAAGGGGTGACAAAATAACACCTCTTGGTGAATTATCCTATCTTTTTATGGTTGATCCCCTAAGGTTCAAGTTTAGTGCCATCATTTTGAGCTGAAAGCTTAACGCATAACGCTTAAAGCACAAATCTTAAAGCTTAAGGCTTAAATATGTCAAAAGGTTCTCTCTCAGATTGAGGGAATATTTTCTAATTATAAATTGAAAGATTGTGAGTAAAAATCAAGTGAATTCTTTCGCCTTTAAGCTTTAAGCTTTTTTAAGATCAGATAATCCGGAACCCAATATAAATCTGGATACTTTCACTTTTCCAGGAATCCGCGCCTGGATTTTGTTTATTTAGATTGGTTAAACCGGCTGCATATCTGGCGCCTGCCTTAAAGATGCCAATATTTACCTGAGCCCCGCCGACCACCGAAAAATCACTCGTCTTGAAAACGCTGGATGAAGGATAGGTAAGGGTCTGACTTGTATTCATAAGGATATCAAATTGAGGTCCCAATTGCAAACTAAGAACAGGTATGGGTCGAAAAGACAGTAAGACAGGAATACTTAAATAATTTAAATTAACATCAGTACTATTAAATCCATGTTCAATAATTGTGTAGAAATCGCTTGAAGTTTGTGTTCTGATTTGATTAAATAATAGCTCGGGCTGAATATCCCATTTCTTGTTAATATTTAGCTCAGCATATGCTCCCGCGGTGAAGCCCCATTGAAACCCGTCCTTAAATGATCTGCCTGAAATCTCTGAAAGATTGGTACCAACCTTTGCACCCAGATGAAAACTTTGAGCCTTAACTCCTGTAGAGGATAGAATAAAAACGACAAAAACAAGATAACATACTTTCTTCATAAGTGTTTTTTTGATTATTGACTTCACAGAACCCCGAAACGTTTATTTTTTGATTTTGGTTAGCTGACAATTTATTTTAACACCTTATTAATTAAATAATCGCCTGCTTGGTTTTATACAGGCGGACTATTAAATTAATTCAATAAGGGTAATTTCCGGAAGTATTCCAACCCGGCCCGGGTAGCCTATAAATCCGTAACCACGGTTTACATACAATTTTTGTTTACCCTCTTCGTATAGACCTGCCCACTGATTGTAGACATATTTTACCGGACTCCATTTAAACCCGGGTATCTCAATACCAAATTGCATCCCGTGGGTATGACCAGCAAGCGTCAAATCTATGTCGCCATAGTTGGGCCTTACTTCCGCATCCCAGTGACTGGGATCATGGCTCATTAAAATTTTAAAAGGATATTTTTCCGCTCCCGGATAAGCTTTCCACATTTTACCATTTTTTGGAAAGCGTTTTTTGGCGCTCCAGTTTTCAATTCCAATTAAAGCGATTTCCTGTCCGTCTCTTTGGAGCACCACGTGTTCATTCATTAGAAGACGCCAGCCCATGTCTGCCTGCAGTTTTTTCAGGTGTTCCAGATTCTGTTCCCTCGCCTCTTCGCTCGGCCACTTAACGTAGTCACCGTAGTCATGATTACCAAGCGTTGAGAATACACCCATTGGAGCTTTCAAACGACTAAAAACCTCCTGATAACCGGTCATTTCAGATGCCCGGTCGTTAATCAGGTCTCCCGTAAATAAAATTAGATCAGGTTTCAGGTCGAGTATCATCTGAACCCCTTTTTCAACAGCATTTTTATTATCAAAACTTCCTGAATGTATATCGGATATCTGTACAATTTTCAGTCCCCGGAATGAGGAAGGCAAATTGTTGTATGATAAAGGCAAGCGTCTTATCTGGTAATTATATTTATTGGAGAACCCATATACAAGTGAGCTTATCAAACCTCCTCCTATTCCGACGCCCAGCCAACTCAGGAAAACTGATCGGGAAATGCCCTCATAAACATCGCCGTCCACTTCTGTATTCCTAAAAAAAATCTTGGCAACACCCCATTGAATGGCCCGACGCAGATCGTCCACCAGGAAGACAACTGAAGCAAGTAACTTGGCGAAAAAAAATCCAACAATGGTTGCGAAGAGATAGTTTCGGAAGTTCTTGGGCCACCGTTCTGCATTGAGGTATGGAAGAAACAAAAAAATTACTATGATAATTATCGAAACAGCCCAATAGGTTGTAAAAATAATAGACTTGGTTCGCGATGAAGTACCTTGGCAAAGCATTTTGACCACCTGGAAAACGTACAAATCAATTGCTGCCATTATCAGTGCTACGACTGCAAGAAAACCGGTGCTACGCATAAAGCTCGTTTAATATTAAATTAAAATTCTATAAACTCGTCCAGCTGCCGGTTTATCATTCGTATCGTTTCCTGATGCTCCATTTCACCCTCTTTGAACAGGGTGTCAACAATAGATATGGGAAGTTTGTTCGGATGCACAATGGTCCCAACGTAGTGCATAATGCCGGTCAGGTGATCCATACCGCGCAAATTGCCCGCCCTTCCCGTAGAGACTCCTGTTAGCAACGCTTTTTTCCCTGTCCATACTTTATTTACGTCTGAAACATCAATCAGACATTTTAGAACTCCGGGAATACTTCCGTTATATTCCGGACTGATAAAAATATATTTAGAACAAGGCAGAAGCCATTTTTTTTCCAATTCAATAACAGCGGGACTTCTTTCCATAAGATCCAGACCCACAAGCGAGAGCACGTGAGCCTCCGTATTTTTTTTCTTTAAAAGAAGCTGATAGAGTTTGGCGATACGTAACGTGAAGCTATCTTTCCGGTTCGTGCCTGATATTATAAGATACATGAGGCTGCAAGTTAAGCCGAAGTGGCATTTTTCTGAACTCGGCGGCCAAGTTTGTATTTTTACGCCTCAGCGGGGAATGGAATGGTAATTTTGTACTTTCACGATTCTTTCCCTGATATATAAAAAGGGATTGAATTTTACTAAATAAACAAACGGCAGAAGATATGGCAAGAATCATTGGTGTGGCGAATCAGAAAGGTGGAGTAGGCAAAACAACTTCCGCTATAAATTTGGCCGCCAGTCTTGCAGTTCTGGAGTTTCGTACCCTTTTGGTCGATGCGGACCCTCAGGCTAACAGCACGACGGGCGTAGGGTTTGATTTGCACAATGTTACTCAAAGTTTATATGACTGCATGGTAAACCACGTTGCAGCTAAAGACGTTGTTTTGAAAACGGAAGTGCCAAATCTGGATCTGATTCCATCCCATATTGACCTGGTGGGCGCCGAAATTGAAATGATAAACTATCCCGACCGTGAAGGCGTACTGAAGAATATTCTGGAACCGCTCAGAAAAAATTATGATTTTATAATTATCGACTGCTCACCTTCTCTTGGTCTGATTACGGTGAACGCGTTGACAGCGGCAGATTCAGTAATTGTTCCGGTACAAACGGAATTCTTTGCATTGGAAGGTCTTGGAAAATTATTAAACACCGTAAAAATTGTACAAAGCAGGTTAAATCCGGCGCTCGAAATTGAAGGTATACTAATGACCATGTATGACGGTCGTTTGCGACTTTGTAATCAGGTAGTAAGTGAAGTGCGAAAACATTTTGACGAAATAGTTTTCAATACTATTATCCACCGCAATTCTAAAATCAGTGAAGCACCCAGCGTCGGGAAACCGGTAATACTATATGATGCATATAGCAAGGGTGCCATGAACTATCTGAACCTCGCCAAAGAAGTTCTGCAAAAAAATAATATGACCAAAATGAGCAAGGAAGAACGCATCCTTGAATAGCCCTATTGAAAAATGAATACTTCAGCATGACAACTCCGAATAAAAAAGATAAGGAAGCACTTGGTAAAGGAATCCGCTCGCTGCTTCAGAACATAGATGCAGATTTGAAAACAGCTTCAGGTCATCTCAGGCCAGCGATAGCTGAAAACATCACCGGCATTCTCCGTATTCCGCTCGATCAGATTGAAACCAATCCCAAGCAGCCCAGAAAAGATTTTGACGAAACTGCGTTACAGGAACTGGCCAGTTCTATTCGCATGCACGATATTGTTCAGCCCATTACTGTTGCAAAACTAAATTCAGGAAAATACAGAATCATATCTGGTGAACGTAGGTATAGAGCCAGCAGGATTGCCGGTATAAAAGATATACCGGTTTATGTACGACAGGCAAATGATCAACAACTGCTTGAACTCGCGTTACTGGAGAATTTGCAAAGAGAAGATCTGAATGCCATGGAAATATCGCTTAGTTACAGGCGTATGATGGATGAATTGAATTATACGCAGGAACAGGTGGCAGAACGGATGGGAAAAGAAAGAAGTACTGTAGCAAATTATGTGCGGTTATTGAAACTCCCTCCGGATATTCAAATTGCCTTGCGCAACAATTTGATTTCAATGGGGCATGCCCGTGCTCTTATCAATGTCGACACGGTAGATAAACAACTTTACCTCTTTCAGGAAATAAAAAACCGGTCTCTATCAGTCCGTCAAACTGAAGAGCTCGTTCGCAAAATATATAAAACAGCGCCTGCTGTTAAAGTATCTGTAAAAGCCGGATTACCGGAATCCTTCAGAAAAATAGAGGATACTTTAGCAACTCATTTCAGTACGAGGGTCAAATTGAATCACAACACAAAGGGATCGGGCAATATCAATATAGAATATTATTCTCTGCAGGAACTAAATAAAATTCTGGACCAGCTCGGCGTACAGATCAACTAAGTGTTCAGTATGAGGCATGTATTTTTTATTTTCTTCATTGCATGTCTTTTATTTTCAATCAGGGTCAATGCGCAACATACGGATACACTAATAGTAAACCCGCAGGCGGATTCGATTTTAGAAAAAAAAGATAATCAGTATTCCGGTAAGAAAATGTCCCAGGCTGAAAGAGATTCAATAGACAAAAGATTACACGATAATCCAAGAAAAGCAACTTTATATTCGGCTATTCTTCCGGGAGCGGGACAGGTTTACAATAAAAAATATTGGAAAGTCCCCATTGTATATGCTGCCATTGGTATTCCTGCTTATGCTTTCTTTTATAATAAAAGCTGGTACCAGAAATGTCAGTATGCATTAACCGTATGTGTAAATACCGCAAACAACGGAAGCGTCGGTGACGACAGCCTCAAGAAAGTTGCACCGGAATTACTGCCATTCGTGACGACCAATGATCAGAACGGTATCATTACGAACAGGGACAGCTTTCGTAAAAACCAGGATTATTCCGTCTTATTCTTCCTGTTATTTTATGGTCTGAATATCGTTGACGCAACAGTTGATGCTCACCTCAAGGACTTCAATGTGAGCAGCGATTTAAGTTTTCAGATTAAACCGATGATATTACCTGGCCCCACGCCCAGTGCAGGTATTACGCTGGCTTTCGATTTTCACAAACCCAGGTTTCGCGAATTATCCGCTCATTGAACCGATGATCGATGACCGATGACCGATGACCGATGACCGATGACCTTTGACCGTTGACCGATGACCTTTGACGGCAGATAATTAATAATCAATAATTAATAATTGGCATTAACGTCTTCATGTACTAAATGCCGAATTAATATCTTTACGATTATGAAAATCGCATTAATTGGGTACGGAAAAATGGGGAAAGCAATCGAACAGGTGGCTGTTTCCCGGGGACATGAAATCGTTTTAAAAATAGATCTGGACAATGGCTACGAAATGACCAGAGAAAATTTATTAAAATCAGACGTAGCCATCGAATTTACCGGTCCTTCAAGCGCAGCGGCAAATCTTTTAAAATGTGCAGAAGCAGGCATTTCTGTTGTATGCGGTTCAACAGGATGGCTGGAGCAATATCCAATAATCAAACATGCGTTTGTAGAAAACGGATCTTCTTTTATTTATACCAGCAACTTTAGTATCGGGGTAAATATCTTTTTTGAATTAAATAAGAAACTTGCTGCACTCATGGCGCCTCATGGTTATTCTGTAGAAATGCGGGAATTACATCACACACAAAAAAAAGACGCCCCCAGTGGAACTGCCATAAGTCTTGCTGAACAAATCATGATAGAAATTCCTTCTCTCAAAACCTGGGTAAACAGACCAGCTGAGAAAACCGGAGAATTGGCAATTATTAGTGAAAGAAGGGATCCGGCGCCTGGCACACATGCTGTGAGATACTATTCTGATATTGATGAAATAGAAATTATACATACGGCCCACAATAGAATCGGGTTTGCTGGTGGCGCCGTACTGGCAGCTGAGTTTATTCAGAATAAAAAGGGAATTTTTTCAATGAAGGATGTTCTTGGATTTTAAACTCACCAACTCTTTAGGTTGTAAATTGTTACTATCTTGTAACAGATTCTATCTATGCTCTCTAAAAAGTCTCAATACGCATTTCAGGCCCTGATGTATCTTTCTGAAAAGAAAAATGATGAACCTGTTCTTATTGCGGAGATCTCCAAAAAGAAAAAGATACCTCTGAAGTTTCTCGAAAATATCCTGCTCGAATTAAAAAAAGCGGGTATACTGGAGAGTAAGAAGGGTAAGGGCGGAGGTTACTTTTTTGGGAAAGATCCCGGTGATGTAACACTGGCAACCGTAATGCGCCTGATCGACGGTCCGATCTCGCTCCTTCCCTGTGTAAGTTTATATTTTTATGAAAAATGTTCAAACTGCGATGAAAAACACTGTGGTCTCAGGGATGTACTCATCCAGGTAAGAGATGCCAATCTCAAATTACTGGAAAAGAAAACCATTGCAGACCTAAGTACGAAACCTAAAACACTCGCAGGCTTAAAAGTGAAAGTCTGAACGCTGTACAATTAATCAGAAGTCTGCGACTTTTTCTCCCGGTGATCCTTTAGTGATCCTTTAGTCATCGTTTAGTGATTTTAAATGGCCGTTCAGCCCGGTATCATGGATCTCTCTTTATGATTCGGCGGTCCTTCTCAGAACCTTCGGTCAACCTTCGGTCAACCTTCGGTCAAATGGGCCATTTACCCAGCATCCACCGATGGACGACCGAAGGATGACCGAACCATTTCCAATTTAAATCTTTGATATTGAGCGTATTGAATATACCTACAGATAAATCCCACTAAAATAAAAAAGAGGTTGTCTATCAAGACAACCTCTTATATCTTAAAAGCTTTAGGCTTTTCGCTTTAAGCTTTCGGCTTAATAATCCATTCCGCCCATTCCCGGAGCACCGGCGCCCGGATGTGCGTGCGCTTCTTCTTTCTTAGGTTTGTCTGCAACTACACATTCAGTAGTTAACAACATACCTGCAATAGAAGCGGCATTTTCAAGAGCGATACGAGTCACTTTGGTTGGGTCAATTACACCCGCCTTTAAGAGATTTTCGTATACTTCAGTGCGTGCATTAAAACCGTAATCGCCTTTGCCTTCTTTCACTTTCTGCACCACTATACTTCCTTCGATACCACAATTGTGAACGATCTGGCGAATTGGTTCTTCCAATGCGCGCTTGACAATTTGTATTCCGGTTGTTTCGTCTTCGTTGGCAGCACCTTTCAATTTTTCCAAACTTTCGATTGCACGGATATAAGCAACTCCGCCACCTGGAACGATTCCTTCTTCAACTGCTGCTCTTGTAGCGTGCAGGGCATCGTCAACACGATCCTTCTTCTCTTTCATTTCCATTTCAGTAGCAGCTCCAATATAAAGTACTGCAACACCACCGCTTAATTTGGCAAGGCGCTCCTGCAATTTTTCTTTATCATAGTCAGAAGTTGTTGTTTCAATCTGTGCCTTGATTTGATTTACTCGGGCAACGATATCTTCCTTCTTTCCTTTTCCACCAACTACAGTTGTATTGTCTTTGTCAATCGTAACAGAAGCCGCAGTTCCAAGATAGCTTAGGTCAGCACTCTCGAGTTTGTAGCCTTGTTCCTCGCTTATCACGATACCCTTTGTAAGGATCGCAATATCCTGCAGCATTTCTTTTCTGCGGTCTCCGAAGCCGGGAGCCTTAACAGCAGCCACTTTCAGCGTTCCGCGCAATTTATTCACCACCAATGTAGCTAATGCTTCGCCTTCCAGGTCTTCAGCAATAATCAGCAGCGGACGACCGCCCTGAGCAACCTTTTCGAGGATGTGTAAAATATCTTTCATCGCAGAGATCTTCTTATCATAGATAAGAATGTATGGGTTCTGCAATTCAGCTTCCATTTTTTCGCTATTGGTAACGAAATAAGGAGAAATATAACCGCGGTCAAACTGCATACCTTCTACTACATCAACTGTTGTATCGGTACCCTTTGCTTCTTCTACAGTGATAACACCTTCCTTACCAACTTTTGCAAATGCTTCTGCAATCAGCTTACCGATAGTTTCATCATTGTTAGAAGAAATAGATGCTACCTGCTGGATTTTCTTGCTGTCGTTTCCTATGGTCTGGGACTGCGCTTTCAGGTTATTGACAACGGCGACAACCGCTTTCTCAATACCACGTTTCAGATCCATCGGATTTGCACCTGCTGCCACATTTTTCAAACCTTCGCTGATGATGCTTTGGGCAAGAACAGTCGCCGTAGTCGTACCATCACCTGCAATATCTGCAGTTTTGGAGGCAACTTCTTTCACCATCTGTGCTCCCATATTTTCGATCAGGTCATCCAGTTCAATTTCTTTAGCAACGGTTACACCATCTTTAGTGATTTGTGGTGCTCCGAATTTCTTTTCGATTACCACGTTACGGCCTTTCGGTCCGAGGGTAACTTTTACAGCGTTGGCCAGAATGTCCACGCCCTTTTTCATCTTATTTCTTGCTTCGATATCGAAGAAAAGTTGTTTAGCCATAATATTTAGTTTGAAAATTTGAAGATTAAAAAATTAGAGAAGCATGTTATGGAGTAAAAAGTATTTTCACACTTCCATACTCTCACACACTCACACTTGCCTAGAATCTCGCAATGATATCTGACTCTCTCATGCTCAGGAAATCCTGTCCCTCGAAACTGATTTCAGTTCCGGAATATTTACCATATAATACAACGTCACCCACTTTCACGACTGGCTTCTTGCCATCTTCGTCGATTTCGCTGACCGCAACAACTTCGCCGCGCTGGGGTTTTTCCTTTGCAGTATCAGGGATGATAATGCCGCCGGAAGTCTTTGTTTCTGCTGGTGCCGGTTTTACAAAAACTCTGTTTTTGGTGCCTGCAATTGGAGAGATCGCTAACTTTTTAGCCATGACTGTATCAATTTAATTTTAATGAAAGTTTGATTGTGCCCTACGGAAGGGGCAGCAAGTTAACACTAAATTTTGTACCAATCCGGTCAAAATGCGTCAAATGAGAAGACTTGTCAGTTCTGCCGGTACTATCATACAATGAATTACACCGGAAGTGGCTAAATGACAGGTAATTAGTATGTACTGTCATTATTGACTATGCGGCCTGCGCCTACATAATGATGCATATAATAACCTTCTGAGAGGTTGCTGATTTGTACGCCGGCAATTGAGGCGTGAACAAATCGATTGTTATATAAGTAAACGCCTACATGTGTTACACGATGTCCTTTACCATATGTGTGGAAAAACACCAAATCCCCCTCCCTCAGATCTCTTTTCGCTACTCTCCGGGTTGCATGGTACTGATCCGAACTCATTCTTGGAAGCTGGTTTATATCATAAACGCTGGAAATCAAAAGAGAGGCAAAAGCGGAACAGTCTATTCCATCCTTACTATTGCCTCCAAAGTGATATGGGGTACCATACCATTGATCCATAAAAACGAGCAATCGGAGATTGGTTAACTGTTCTACAGGGCTATTGGTTAAAATGGCAAACTTGAATTGCAATGGGTTATAGTCGTCTTCGCCCTTCCCCAATCCAGTTGCTTTTAATGAGTTTTCCTGTTGTAATTGATTTTCGGAAGTTTTTGATGAATATCCGGCTGTTTTACCAGATCCTGATGTGTTCGCAGTGCCTGATTCTGAAGTTCCTGTAGAGATATTATCAATAAATTCAGACTGGGACTTAGATGAGGAAGTACGCTGGTCGCCAGTATTTTCTATAGGCCGGGAAGCTGGTTTAAACGCATTACACGCAACCAGGTTTGTCAGAAGCAGCAGTAAAATGAACAGATTTTTCATTTTTTTGTTGATACTGGAACGCGTGAAGATACAAATTTATGCCAAAAGCCTAAGGATCAATGATCAAAGGCGTCAGTTTTTAACTTTTTAGTTAAATGATCTTCAGAGGTTAACGCTAAACATTGAAGCCCAATTGTGTGTTCATTGTGAACAGATAGTTACCCACAATAAATAAGGTCGATTTTTTTCTTTGTTAATTGCATATCCAATTATTAACCGATGCCCTCGTTCTCTCATCTCCATGTTCATACACAATATTCACTGCTCGACGGAGCGGCATCTATTCAGAGTCTTTATACTAAGGCAGTAAAAGATGAAATGCCTGCACTCGCCATAACCGATCACGGTAACATGTTCGGCGCTTTTAGTTTTGTTGCAGAGGCTTATAAACACAAAAACCCTGATGGCAGTCTTAAAGTGAAACCAATTGTGGGCTGCGAATTTTATGTAGTAGCCGACCGGACGAGGAAAACGTTCACTAAAGATCAGAAGGATGAACGTTTCCATCAGGTATTACTGGCAAAAAATAAGACGGGATATCAGAACCTTATACGCCTTACGTCTTTGGGATATATTGAGGGCATGTATAGCAAGTATCCGCGTATCGATAAATCGTTAATCGAACAATATCACGAAGGAATAATAGCAACGACTTGTTGCATAGGAGCATATGTTCCTCAAACAATCTTGCATGACGGAGAGGAGAAAGCAGAAAAAGAATTCAAATGGTGGCTGGATATTTTCGGGGATGATTATTTTATCGAACTACAGCGTCACCAGATACCCGATCAGGAAACGGTTAACCAGTTTCTACTGAAACTTTCTAAAAAATACAATGTTCCCGTTATCGCCACCAATGATAGTCATTATACCGATCAGGATGATTACAATGCCCATGACATATTACTCTGCATCAATACTGGTGAGAAGCAATCCACCCCCGGTTTCGATGATTTTGTGAACGACGAAATCAGTTCAAAGAATCGCCGTTTCAAATTTCCCAATGATCAGTTTTATTTAAAGACGCAGTCGGAGATGGCGGCACTTTTTCATGACCTTCCGGAAGCCATTGCAAATACTGGTTTAGTTACAGATAAAGTAGAAATTCTTAACCTTAAAAAAGATATACTGCTTCCTGCTTTTCCGATACCAAAAGAATTTCAAATACATAATGACAGCAATCTGAATCAATGGGAGTACCTGCGGGAAATCACCTATAAAGGTGCCAAAAAGAGATATACAGATCTTACACCGGAAATAACAGAGCGATTGGATTTTGAATTATTCACGATCAAAACCATGGGTTTTGCCGGCTATTTTCTGATCGTCAGTGATTTCATTCAGGCCGGACGTGATATGGGTGTGTTTGTCGGACCCGGACGTGGTTCTGCAGCAGGAAGTGTAGTGGCCTATAGCATCGGCATTACCAATATTGATCCGATCAAGTATAATTTACTTTTTGAAAGGTTTCTGAATCCGGATCGAAAATCCATGCCTGATATAGATACTGACTTTGACGATGAAGGACGGCAGAAAGTGATCGACTATGTGGTCAAAAAATATGGCAGGAACCAGGTTGCCCAAATCGTTACTTATGGTACGATGGCAGCCAAAATGAGTATCAAGGATGTGGCGCGGGTAATGGATTTGCCTCTGGCAGAATCCAATGCGCTGGCCAAACTCGTACCTGACCGACCCGGTGTGAGTCTGAGACGAGTCCTGCACGCGCCGATGAAATTAAAAGATGGTGAAAAATCTTTGGAAGAAAAAGAAGGGATCGGGGGCGATGATCTGGAACTTGTAAAAAAAATTCGCGAAATATATCTCGGTGGGGATTTGCGAAGCAGGGTTCTTCATGAGGCAGAAAGACTGGAGGGATCCGTGCGAAATACCGGACTTCATGCCGCAGGAATCATCATTGCACCCGAAGATCTCGCCAATATTATTCCTGTATGCACTGCCAAAGACTCTGAACTCCTGGTGACTCAAATCGAAGGCAGTATTATTGAAGATGCAGGAGTGTTGAAGATGGACTTCCTGGGATTAAGAACCCTCAATATTCTTAAAACCTCTTTAGAACTTATTGAACAAAATCATGGCGTGGCCATAGATATAGATCAGATTCCACTGGACGATAAAAAAACTTTTGAACTCTACCAGCATGGCGATACGATTGGAACTTTTCAATTTGAAAGTCCGGGCATGCAAAAGTATTTGCGCGACCTGAAGCCGGATAAATTTGATGACTTGACAGCCATGAATGCCTTATATCGCCCCGGCCCGATGGCATATATTCCCGCTTTCATAGATCGCAAACATGGCAGGGAGCCCATAAAGTATGATCTGGCGGTAATGGAAGAATACCTGAAGGATACATACGGAATTACCGTGTACCAGGAACAGGTAATGTTGCTTGCACAGAAACTGGCAGGATTCAGTAAGGGAGATGCTGATGTGCTACGAAAGGCAATGGGAAAAAAGCAAAAGTCGATCCTGGATAAAATGAAGAATCAATTTATTTCCGGAGCTACCGGCAATGGCCATGCGAAAGAAGCGCTGGAGAAAATATGGACCGACTGGGAGGCATTTGCACAATATGCTTTTAATAAATCACATTCTACCTGTTATGCTTATGTGGCATATCAAACTGCTTATCTGAAATCCCATTATCCTTCAGAGTATATGGCAGCGGTTCTAAATCATCAGGGTAATATTGAGAAAATTACATTCTTTATGGAGGAATGTAAACGCATGGGATTGAAAGTACTGGGCCCTGATGTAAATGAATCGAAACAGGGATTTGCAGTAAATAGCCGCGGAGAAATCCGGGTGGGACTTGGTGGTCTCAAAGGCGTAGGTGAGGCTGCAGTTTTCTCCCTGATAGAAGAAAGGGAAAAAAACGGTCCTTACATTTCGATTTTTGATATGGTAAAAAGAATTAATCAACGAACAGTAAGTAAAAAAACCCTGGAGAGCCTTGCATATGCCGGCGCTTTCGATTGTTTTCAACAACTGCACCGGGCGCAATATTTTCATATTCCCGCTGGAGAAACAACAACCGGACTTGAAAAAATAATACGTTTTGGAAACGTGGTTCAGGCTCAAAATGTTTCACATAGCAATACGCTGTTTGGCGAATCGAATAGTTACGAAGTACAATCTCCTAAAATTCAAAATTGCGAACAGTGGTCACTCACGGAGTTACTTGAACATGAAAAGGAAGTCACGGGTATGTTTATGAGTGGTCATCCACTGGATCATTTCAAATTCGAAATTAGTCATTACGGTATTCTTACGCTTTCGGAATTCAATGAAATAAAGGAAGCGGTAAGTCTTCAGGCCAATCCCGGAAAATCATTCAGGCTTGCAGGACTTGTGATCGACGCTCAACATAGGGTAACCAAAACTGGCAAGCAATTCGGCTCCTTTACAATTGAAGATTATTCCGGAAAAAGCGAATTCATATTATGGAGTGAAGACTACGCCAGGTATTCAAACTATCTGGAAAAAGGTAAGAATATTTTCCTCACAGGATTTTTTAAGGTAAGATATAACCGACCTGAATTTGAATTTAAAGTAGATAAGATGTTTTTGCTGGAAAGTATTAAACCCATACTTACCAAACAACTAGTCATTGATGTGGATGCCAGGCACCTGAATGATCAAATGATAAAATTTCTGGAAAAAAATATGAAACAATATCCCGGTAAAGCGGGCCTGAAATTCAACATACAGGATTCTAAATTAAATGCTAAAATCAGCCTTTATTCTTTGGAAAATGGTTTTGAAATGAATGACGAAATGGCTGCCTTTTTGCAGGACTGTCCTGAATTTGATGTACAGATCGTTTCGCATTAGACAATCATCTGACATTTTGTAACAACCTCTTGATTGGTGGAATAATTGATATACAGTGTGAGAGTGTTGCGCTTTAAGCTTGTCACCTCCGGCATTACATAATATGTCGTTGAAACGACAAAGAATTCAGAAAATAAAACGGAATTTTACACTTAAATAAATAGATATATGGCACTAGAATACACTGATGCGAATTTCCAGGAAAAAGTACTTGCATCTGATAAGTTGACGATAATTGATTTTTGGGCTGAATGGTGTGGCCCCTGTCGTGCAATTGGTCCCGTGATTGAAGAACTTTCTAAAGAGTATGATGGGAAAATCAATGTGGGCAAAGTGAATGTCGATCACAATCCACAATTATCTGTAAACTACGGAATCACGTCTATTCCAGCCATCCTTTTTATCAAAGGCGGAAAAGTTGTCGATAAGCTTGTAGGCGCACAACCGAAAAGCAATTTTGTGAAAAAGATAGAATCACATATTTAAGTCAGAACCTTAATTAATATTATCTATGAAAAAAGCGTTTCCGGAAGGAACGCTTTTTTTTATTTCAGGTACCCTGGATTCAGGAAATGCAGAGGTTTTATTATTTTTTTTTGTTTATTAACATTTTAACAGAAAAAGCACCGGATCAGAATCCTTACTCCTTCGGCTTTTAATCTATTTTTGCGGAGTTTCAGAATTATGAAAAAATTTTTAAGGCCATTTCTGTTAATCTTTGTCCTCGTAACATCTTGTAAGGATACTTCCAGTTCATCCGATAAACCTGATCCCGCCCCTCAAGCCTCGGTAAGCAATGAGCCGCCTGCTATCACGTATACAATTCTAAATGCAACTCCGCACGATCAGAATTCATATACAGAAGGATTTCTGATGTACGATGGTAAGCTGTATGAAAGCTCAGGAGCACCGCAGGAAAATGACAATACCCGGTCTATAGTCGGAATAGTGGATCCGGGAACCGGCAAAATCGCGGTGAAAGCGGAGTTGGACAAAAAAATATATTTCGGAGAAGGCATTACTATTCTGCACAATAAACTTTATCAGCTTACATGGACAAATAAAAAAGGGTTTATTTATGATATAAAAACTTTTAAGAAGATTGGCGAATTTAGTTTCCCAAGTAAGGAAGGCTGGGGCATGACAACTGACGGAACCAGTCTGATCATGAGTGATGGAAGTAGTAATCTCACCTTTCTGGATCCGGAAACATTTAAAATCAATCGTATCCTGGGTGTTTCTGATAACAACGGACCGGTCGGAAATATTAACGAGCTTGAATATGTTAATGGAAAAATCCTCGCGAATATCTATCAGACGGCCAGTATCATTAGAATAGATCCGAATACCGGCGAGGTAATAGGTAAAGCTGATTTCGGAGATCTCGTTAAGGAAGTAAAATTGAAGAATCCAGATGTTGATTACATGAATGGGATAGCTTACGATTCCGCAAAAAATAGAATTTATCTCACGGGTAAACTATGGCCTAATATCTATGAAATAAAATTAAACAACTAGGCACTCGTGTTGATGGAAATGAATTTTATGATTTTACGGAATGCTTGTCATGAATAAGGTATCTTAATTATGAATTCAGTATACTTATTTTCCACCGAATTCATATTCAGTTCCCGTCATCGAATTCCAGGATTATTTTTCAGTCACTTACTTATTTTTTTGAAGCAATATAGATTAGTGAGCTGCAATTTTCCGTGTTGGAAAGGGTTTTTATATTTGAAACTGCGCCTGAAAAAAAACCTTTTAACATTGATGCATGGCTGCCCGCATATTTTTCACTCAGAAGACTGATATAAAAACTATCCCACCACATAGGTTCTATTTTCTTCAACTGAAATCCTGCTTCATTTAATAACCATCGCATAGAAGGAGGTGAAAAATGATATAAATGACGTGGCACGTCGTATGCTGCCCAATTCGCTTTATATTTTTTTGCATCAGAGCTTGTATAGTTTGGAACAGCTATAAAAACATAACCTGAGGGTTTTAAAAGTTCTTTTATTCTGTACATGTAAGAATGCAAATCATGAACATGCTCGAGTACATGCCAAAGACTGATTGCATCAAAACTTGAGGATAGCAGAGTTTCAAACGACTCGCCCGGCAGGAGTTCTGTTTCATGATCTGTTAAAGCACACTCACGGGCTTTGGGATCGGGCTCAATGCCCACACTTTTCCAGTTGTGTTTATTCATATATTGAACAAATGCACCTGTGCCGGCACCAATATCAAGATGGTGTCCACTTCGTACGCCGGTTGCGCTTTCAATTAAATGGTATTTACTGTTGAGTGTTTTGTTGCGTACTATATGGTAGAGAGAATTTACAAGCCCTTTTTTGGTATTGCTGTGCGAAATATATGTTTCCGACTGATAATAGCGGCTGATCTTATCCTCGGGCGGGGGGTCTTTGGTAAATCGGAGACTGCAGCGCTTACATTCGAAAATATCAAAATACTCGCCGGATACAGAATGATCCTTTACTTTGAGTGCGAAATGGGTTAGTTCACTATTGCAAACAGGACAGTTTACCATGAGGTCAGAAAATTCATCAGTGTGAAGTTGAGTTGTCCCTCAGACTGGCGCATTATTTTTTTATTTCAATCAACCGATCATTTGCCGTGGATCCAACATTCCAGCCATGAGATGAGAAATGAAACATAATGACAAGTGCTGCAGCAACGCCACCAAGCAGGGCAACCAGCCACCAGAGTCTGTTCCCATGAATGGGTTCTTCAGCAAACCAGTCGTTCATTTCATTGTTCGATCTTTCGCGGTCACCTACAAGCAGCATATGCTTTGCATTCGCACGAACTACTTTTTCTGCTGGCACAGGTGGTAAAAATAAAGGATTTGCAATAGTAGATTCAAAATGTATTTCGCCAGTGTCGTCTTTTACCAAGGTTCCCAATCCTTCCCAGGTTACTTCACGCGAATAGTTTAGTTTGTCCCTAAGAGAATATGTAAAATCGTTGTAAAGACGCAGAGCTTCATAATCTGAAATATTGCGCTGTGACGACAAATAAACAAAAAGATCTTTGTCGGGTGAATCAAAGAATTTATCAAATCTGAAACGGAAACCAGGTGGCAAAATCGTTCTTGTACTCGTGTCCACGGTTGCTGGCAAGCTCTCCATAAATATAGTTCCTAAGCCAGGCAGAGGAATACTCTTTTTTAGAAACAGGTACTTATTTAATATATTGTACATACACTCACTTTAGAAGGCTCTCATTTCCCAAATGTAAATATTACACCCCCTAAGATATTAAATCCATACACAGAATATTGATTCCAGCGCTGATATTTGTCATTGAACAAATTATTCATCTGTAACCAGAGATTAAATTGCTTTGTCAGGCGGAATTCCATTCCTGCATTTACATCAAAGCCGCCATCTCCTGTACCCACTGATTTATTAAGATAACGCCAATAAGCTCCCTGAAAAGCCCAAAGATCGGCCTTAAGCCAGAGATCTTTCAGGATCTGCCACCGCATGGTGGTGGTAAATTCTACCGGGAGCATTCCCCAGGCTTTATACTGACTTGATGTTTTAAAATTATTCAAAGTGAGTGCCGCTGTTACATTAAAATTCTCACCTTCTAAATAACTGAGTTCGCCGTGTAATGTGAATTCATCTAATTTATTTTCATATACTAACTGGAAATTTTTCCCGTCCAGGCTGTCATTCACAAAAAGAGGCATGTTTCGGGATTCAGAAAATCCTGCTTTAGCGAGATAGGAAAAATGCGGAGATAACGATCCTTTAAATCCACCGAAGAACTCTTCTACTCTCGTGTTTAACAAACTTGTCGGGGCCCATAACCAGGGATTGATACCCGCAAAACGCTTAAAGCTTCCCTTGTCGTAGTACCCGTCCAGAGAAGCGAATAATGTAAAAGCTTTATTGTCAGTAGTATATTCTGCTCTGAAATTTGGCAAAAGGTGAAAATTAGTCTGATCCCAGGATGGTGTCATTTCCAGATGCAGTATAATATTGTCTGTATGATAGACTACCGCCGGCGAAACCAGAAAAAGATTATTATTTATAGTGGAACCGGTTCCAATTGTGTAGTTGGTAACATCTGCAGTGAACGCCAGGTCAATTGCAAAATTTTCATTCACAGTTTTTTCTAGCGGCAGGTTTAAGGTCATATCTGCCTCCGAAGTACGCGGAGTATTATTTTCACCGAATGCAGCAACTTTAAAACTAGGATTGAAAGTTAATCCATATTCGGTGGGAACCGTATTTCGCAATGCTATCCTGCCGTCGAATGTAAAAAACTGCTGTTGCAGTTCGCTTTTTGCAAATTTCAATGTGTCTGGCTGATACCCGTATAAATAATACCCATCTGCCCGCACTCCAAGAGCGCCATCCCATTCCAGATTATTTTTTGTTTTAATGGTGCCACTAACTGATCCGGCTAATAAACTGTTCTCCTGAAAAGGTTGTTTACCCTTCGATGAATATCCTTCTGCAAATACATTGAAAAAAGAATGCTGACGATCGCCAAAACTGAGCCCTGCCTGCGCATAGGGCAGATGAACGTTTCCTGCCCCCAGTTTTATGTAGTTATCATTCTTCCACAATTTTAAAGTGTCGGCAGGTATAGCGAGTGGATTTAATCCAACGGGCTGATAAATCAGCGAAAGAAACTGTACCGGGAGATTATATTTCAAGTCCGGATGGGCTGTATCAATAAGGGGCGCGTCCGCATTGAAATTCAGTTTTGCCGTATTTTTTAAAGACGGCTTAAACGTAGATGTAATGTTAATGGTTTTTCTTTTTGTGCTATCCTGCGCCTGCACTGCAACCAATGCAAAAATTAAAATCATTATCAAAGAAATAATTCCCTTCATCATAATATTTAAATTCAAGCCCATCTTAATTTTCACCTCCAATTTTAGTGTTACCCGATTCTGCCTTTTTTACTTCTTCCAGTTTTAATTGGGCCTGTGCACGGATTTCTTCAATTTTCGTATTCTCAACCAAACTCTGGAAGGTCGCTTTGGCATTAAAATAATCTTTCTCCTTAAGATATATATCACCTAATATGAAGTAACTTTTTGTTACCCATAATTCATAGGATCCCGATTTATGAATCACTTCAAAGGCGGATTTTTCCGCATCTTTCAGGCGGCTCTGTTCAAACTGACAGGATGCTATCTGATATTGCGCCTCAGCACCATAAGCGGCGCGGCTGAGGGAGGCCACTGTTTTAAAATAGGGGATTGCTGATTCACATTTTCCTTCAGCTTGTAATGATTTACCCATGATCATACTGGCGATAATCTTGTCATCAGAGCCAATACCTTTTTCGTTGAGAAGGTCGTGGGCATTCTCTCCCGCTGCGCTCCACTCCTGTAATTCAAACTGACTGCGTAACAGGCCTCGCATGGCTTCCATTTTATTATCCTGCGAACTGGCAAAATCCTTAAGCTTTGCATAATAGATTTCTGACTTCGCGTAATCTTTCAAGTTGAAGAAATTAATTCGTGCTGCCTGCAGAATAGACTTCTCCGCAAATTTATTCGGTGCCTTGTCGGCAACCACTTCATACCCGACAACTGCCCTGGTCCAGTTTTTCTGGTTTGCATATATTTCACTCTTATAAAAATTTGCATCCAATGCATATTTACCATCGGGGAATTTGACCAGATAATCTTCAAATTTTTGCTCGGCACCCTGAAAATTGCCGTTATTGAATTGTACTTCCGCTTCCTGGTATGCGAGCTGATCTTCCTGGCCCGTAGAAATTGCAATACCCATCCCTTTTGCAAAATTTACATATTCGCCACTCCTCCCCTCTTCCACATATATCGATTTTGCATTGTCCAGGGCTTCCTGCGCTTCAACCGAATTTGGATATTGTTTTAAAAGATCGTTGTATTTACTAAGCGCTTCTGCACTATTGCCGAGATTGTAATTTGCAAGTCCGGATCGGAGTAAAGCACTTGGTTTAAGTGCATCGTTTCCGCTGCCATTGAGAACATTTTTAAGAAAGGGCAGAGATTCACGGTATTGTTCATTTGAAAGATAGGTATTGGCTATTTCCATATTCGCATCTGCCACAAGCCCGGATGACGGATATTTACGAATCAATCCATTCAGAAGACTGATTTTTTCTGAAGAACTGTTAACACCTGCAACCATCGCTTTCTGAAAAGTTGCATAATCCGACGAAGGCCAGGAATATTCCAGTACCTTATTGTACATAGGGACTGCTACTTTAAAATTGCGATCCATATAATAACAATCGGCACTTCTAATGAAGGCGTCCTGCTCGAGTGCAGAGGCATCAATAGCCGGGTTCTTCACGACTTGCGAAAAGTAAACAAGTGCTTCTTTATAATTTTCCCTTTTCAGATAACAATAACCCAAATCGTATTTCGCATTAGCAGGATTCACTTCTCCTCTGCTAACCGGTGTTTTCAAATATTCAAGAAAATATGTTGTCGCATCGTCAAGACGGTTTGTACGATATGCAATTTCTCCTTTCCAAAAATTGATATAAGGAAGCAATGAAGTATTGTTGGGTTCTTTCGAAGCACGTTCCAGCAATTCTGCCGCATTCTGCAACAGGCCATCATTGATAAGTTCGGTTGCCCTTCCATAAAGTATCCTGGCTTTTAACTGCCTGGCTGAGGCCGATGGATTAGTAACACTGTCCATCAAAGCCAGCGCATCCTTATAGTTGCTCGTATTGGCAAGCACGTTGAGCAACAATTCGCGTGCCTCAGGTGCATACGTAGAATTGGGGTACTGCGTTAAAAAAATACGGAATTGCCCTAGTGCGATATCGGGATAGCCCAATTCATAAGAGAGTTTGGCATAATGAAACAGGGAAATTTCTTTCTGAACAGGATAACTGCTATTGGATGCACAAAAGAGGAAAGCATTTCTGGCATTCGCCTTTTGATCTGTTTTTAAATACGCATCCCCAAGCAGATACATTGCATTTTGAGCCAGGGAATCGTCTTTCCCACCCAATTGTTTGAAACCCTCGATAGACTTCTTGTAATTCCGGGCCTGGTAATAACAGTATGACAATTCAAAAAGATCCTGCCGACTTACCGTCTTCGCATTATTGACATAGGTTTCGAGATAAGGAAGGGCCTTGTTAAAATCCTTTTCTTCATAGTAACCATGTCCTACAAGCTGCCTGAGTTCTGCATCGTAGTATTGATTGCCGTTCCCTAACTTGGCTGCTGCATAAGAAATAGCTTTTTCTTTTTGATTCTGTGCGAGATAGATGTTGGCAATATAATAAGGAACGATCGCCGAATATTTCGGAGAATTTTCAACCACTGAAAATGCCGAGGAGGCGTCACTATATTTCTTCTGGTAAAAGCAAATATAACCATAGTAATAATTTGCATCTATATAATGAGGATCTGCGGTTAATTGTCGAATGGCGTCAAAAAGGGGTTTGGCAAGGTCAAAATTCTTCCTTATAAAATAGGTGTATCCCTTATGAAATTTCAATGTGGCGATCTCATCATTACTTAGATTCTCTATGCCAGAACTTTCGTAAAGTTTGAGTGCGGCTTCATAATTACGATGACGAAAATAATATTCAGCGAGATGATAGGCCATCATCTCGCCGCGAGCGGAATTATTTTCCCTCTCCACAAAGACCTTTGACGGATCTACAGCCGTACTATCATCCTGGTTAAGTGAACAAACAAGTGTGTAATAGTGAACATTCTCAAAACTAAAGGACTCATATATCTGCGGGCGGTTTGCCTGATCCAATTCGAGCTGTCTGAATAACGGATATGCGAGACTGTAATATTGTTTTTGATAGAGTTCCTGTGCTTGTTTAAATGTTACCTGTGGATCCGTTAGAAAAAAAGTCTGCTGCGATTTTGCGTGAATACACAAAAAAATAAAAAAGGGTAGAATCGTACGTCTCATCCGGAAATTATTAATCACCTGCCAAGTTTCTGAATTAATTCCCCTAATACCAAACATTGTTCCAAACAGCTTGTGGATAACTGATATGATTAACATTTCTTTAGATCATCTCAAAAATTCTCAAAACCTTTACATTTGAAAGAAAATAATTCCGATGAGAAAACTGTTATCAACCTCTTATTCAAACGGTGCGTTCAATTTCGCAATGTTGGTTCAGAGAGTCGTCACCGGATTGTTGTTGCTAATTGGTCATGGCTTGCCAAAAATTCAAAATTTCAGCGAGCTGTCAGTCAATTTTTATGATCCATTTCGCATAAGTCACCGGGGCTCGCTTATTCTGGTAATTCTCGCCGAGTTATTCTGCTCTATGCTACTGGTTCTCGGCCTGTTCACCCGTATCGTGGCTTTTATTATTGTTATTAATTTATCCGTGGCGGTATTTATATATCACAATGGACAGCCTCTTAAAATTGTGGATCTTGGTGCAATCTATCTGACCAATGTGTTTACCATTATGATTTTAGGACCCGGAAAAGTAAGTGTGGATGGCATGATGGGCAAGTGAGGAAAGAGAGGAGTATGGGAGAAGTATGGGAGTATGGGAGTATGGGAGTATGGGAGTATGGGAGTATGGGAGTATGAATGTCGAATTCATTTTTAAATGAAAATAAACAGCCATAATTTCAGAGCCTGATGTTTATAACTGAAACCCATATACGTGTTCGTTACGCCGAAACCGACCAAATGAACGTCGTGTACTATGGAAATTATGCCCAGTATTTTGAAGTCGCCAGGGCTGAATCAATACGAAACCTGGGGTTCACTTATAAAGAAATGGAGGACATTGGAATTATAATGCCGGTTGTAGAAATGCAAACCAAATACCTGAGGCCTGCTCATTATGACGACCTTCTAAACATAAAAACTATATTAAAAGAATTGCCGACCGATCACCGTATAGTTTTCGAACATGAAGTATATAATGCCGAAAAAAAACTATTAACGCTTGGGAAAGTGATTTTGTATTTTGTGAAAATGGGTAGTTTTGAAAGAACCGGTATGCCTGATCGCTTACGGACGGCTCTTCAGACATTTTTTCCTGCCTGAAAGTACAGCTCCGAACAATGAATATAGTTTGGGGGTTCTAATAAGATGACCAATATTTCCATCATAACAATAGGAGATGAGCTATTAATCGGTCAGGTTATCGATACCAATAGCGCATGGATGGCCATGGAGCTAAACAAGTCCGGATTTTGGGTGCACCGCCGTGTAGCTGTAGGTGATGGACGCGAAGAAATACTAAAAGCATTGGATGAGGAATCCGCTCATGCAGATATTATATTAATTACAGGCGGACTCGGTCCGACGGCTGATGATATTACCAAACCGGTATTGTGTGAATATTTCAAGACCAGACTTATAGTGAATGAAGAAGCGCTCGAAAATGTTAAAAATATTTTCAATAAAATTCTTCATCGTCCACTGATCGAAAGAAATTTAAAGCAGGCGGAAGTTCCGGCCTCCTGTGTAGTTATTCAAAATAAAAGGGGAACGGCCCCCGGAATGTTGTTTGAGAAGAATGGTAAAGCATTTATATCAATGCCCGGTGTGCCTCACGAGATGAAAGGCATGATGGCCGATAATGTGATCCCTTATCTAAAAAATAAATTTGGAGGAAATTATATCTCTCACAGAACTCTGCTAACTGCCGGCGTTGGTGAATCGACCCTTGCGGATCATATTCGAGATTTTGAAGAAATACTGCCCTCCGAAATCAAACTTGCTTACCTGCCCAATTATGGCATGGTCCGCTTACGCCTGACTGCAAATGCAGAGCAGGAAGCGGGTCTCGAATCTAAATTGGACAAATTATTTGTTGACCTGAAATCTAGGGTAGACGAATGGCTTGTTATCGATTCCGATATTACTTTGCAAGAGGCAATCGGGAAATTACTATTCAGCCGGAAACAAACAATGTCTACGGCCGAAAGCTGCACAGGAGGGTATGTCGCGCAACTTATTACGAGTATACCGGGATCCAGTTCGTACTTCCATGGATCAGTAGTTGCATACGACAACAGCATCAAAGTAAAAATATTAGGTATTGATCCTGAAATTTTATCTTCCCGGGGAGCCGTAAGTGAAGAAACTGTAAGAGCCATGGTTAGGGGCGCTATAAAGGTGATGGATACAGATTATGCAATCGCCACATCTGGCATTATGGGACCTGGAGGAGGCTCAGAAAATAAACCGGTAGGAACCGTTTGGATTGCTGCCGGTAATGCACAAGATGTCATTACACAAAAACTTTGGTTTCGATTTGACAGGCAGAGAAATATTGAATTAACGGGATCAAATGTGCTCAACTTGTTAAGAAGATTTATTTTATTGCAAACCCCTAAAAACCCGTCTGCAGTACTTCAGTAATTAATTAATACTTTTGAGCGTATCTAAAGAACATTTTCATGGCGATTGTCGATCTTTTAATGCCAAAAATGGGCGAAAGCATAATGGAAGCCACCATTCTCAAGTGGAATAAAACACCGGGAGAATATGTTCAACAGGATGAATCCTTATTAGAAATTGCCACCGATAAAGTAGATAGCGAAGTGCCATCTACAACGGCAGGAATTTTGACAGAAATTATGTTCCCCGAAAATTCCGTAGTCCCTGTCGGTACGGTCATCGCAAAAATAGAATCGGAAGCACATGCGGAAAACAGAATACCAGACCAGCCTGTTGAAACACCGACCCCGGAACAAAGAAAGATAAACGAACCATCCATTGGTCATCCGTCATCTGACGTCGAAAGGAGATCGTTAACCGAAGAAAACAGATTTTATTCTCCGTTGGTGTTAAATATTGCGAGGAATGAAGGCATAAGTCTGGCAGAACTGGAGAAAATCCCCGGAACCGGGAACGAAGGAAGGGTAACAAAAAAAGACATACTTTTTTTCGTTACCAATAGAAATAACGGCAATGGGTTTCACAGTCATTCTTCCGTGGATGATAGGGTTCTTCAAAATGAAAGCGGCAAACCTTTCAGCAGTGAAAGATCAATACCGACCGAAGTCACAGCTACCAATTTTGGTGGAAACGTAGAGATACAGGAAATGGACAGAATGCGGAAACTTATTGCCGAGCATATGGTTCGGAGTAAGCAAACCAGTCCGCACGTAACCAGTTTTTCTGAGGCTGATGTGACTAATCTGGTTCTCTGGCGGGAAAAAGAAAAAACGGAATTCGAAAAAAGAGAAGGAACCAAACTGACTTTAACACCCCTGTTCATAGAGGCATTAATAAAATGCATTAAGAAATATCCGCTGATCAACAGCTCTTTGCAGGGAGAAAAAATTATTATACGGAAGGACATCAATATTGGCATGGCAACTGCTATGCCCAATGGAAGCCTTATTGTACCTGTAATTAAGAATGCAGACAATTACAATAGAGTAGGCCTTGCCCGACAGGTAAATTCTCTTGCTTTTAACGCACGGAATAACAAACTTAAACCGGAGGATATCCAGGAAGGCACATTCACACTTACAAACGTGGGTGTATTTGGAAGTCTGATGGGGACACCGATCATTAATCAACCCCAGGTAGCAATTCTGGCTGTTGGAGCGATCAAGAAAAGGCCGGTAGTTATTGAGACCGAGCAGGGAGATTCAATTGGCATCCGTCACATGATGTATCTCTCTATGAGTTACGACCATCGTATTATTGATGGTAGTCTGGGCGCCAGTTTTTTAACCGCCGTTGCGAAAGAACTGGAATCTTTTCAGGGATGACCGTTGATCGTTGACCGTTGACCATTGACGGTTGACCGTTAAAAGTTAGGTCCACACACCCATACTCCCATACTCCCAAACTCCCATACTCCCATACTTGCTTTGGCCATCATACCAATTTGTAAATCTTATCGTTAATAAATAGCAGAAGTTTTGTAAATTCCATCACTTACTAAACCTAACACGATGAAAACGCTATCCGAAACCTGGTTTGCAGATGGGTATATCGATTTCGAATTAAAAAAATACACCCTCCTCGCCTACCTGCAGGAAATCAATAGAAATTTTCAGGAAAATAAACTCTATCCACAACTGGCAGACGTAATTTTTCATTACAACAATCTGGTTGCATTCAGGGAAAATAAAAAATTCCTACAGGAACATTTTCCAAAGAAGTTATCGGGACTGCAAATGGAAAAAATACAGGTGTTATATGAACAAATGATACAGGATGACGAGTTGATGCGTGAACTGGAAGACATTATTGAGTATTCTACAGGCCATATGAAAACCGCGATCACCAACGGCACTGAAATTTATGAATTTGTTGAAGACAAACTCAGCATACATCCGGTGGGCATCATGCCTATGACTTCCAAAGAAGGTTATTTTTTGTTGTGTGACGGATCTGCCAATGCAACCCGGGTTTATAGCTATTATCTTAGTTTTTTTGAGAAACATGACGAGAAATACCGGAGCATGCGCACAGAATATATTGATAGCTGGCAGCGTAGTTTCACAAATACTTATGAAGCCATTAAATCTGAACTATTATCCCGCAAACCAGAACTTCCCCATCCCGCCGTATATGCAATTGAGACCAGTTTGAAATTTCCGTTAGACGAAACATTACTGCCGGTGGCAAAGAGAAGTCTCGTCCGGTATATTTCAACCAAAGCCGCTTAAGAATGTGAAACTGAAATTTTTTTGAGTCGGATTGTCTGTAAAACAACAGCCGTGATAATCAGACTGAACCCATAATAAAAACCGGTGCTCACCGATTTATCTTCCCGGTATATCAGGAAAGCCATTGCAACACCGTAAATGGGTTCAAGATTATACGTCAGATTTACGGTAAACGCCGGAATTTTTTGAAGAGATTTCATGAACAATCCGTAACCAATTACCGTGCAAACAATTGCAAGAATGAATAACCAGAGCCAGTCTGATAAAGTCGGGATCAATCTGACATCCGGAACAAAATGCAGATATACAGGCAACAAAACTGTTATAAAAAAAAACCCGCCAGTCAATTGCCATCGGGTAGTAGTATCAGGGTCCATAGTTTGAATTAATTCCCGATTCAGAATTGGGAAAATACTTGCCAGGAATGCCGATATCAGTGAAATGATAATGCCTAGTTTATATTGTGGATCAAAATGAAAAACGATACTGATTCCTACAATTACCAGAAGGCCCAACAGAACTTCAATGAGATCAAAAGTCTTACGCAACATAAGTGGCTCCAGGATCGCTGTGAAAAACCCCATCGATGAGAGACAAACCAATGCAGTTGAAACATTCGAAATCTTAATCCCCGCATAAAAACTGGTCCAGTGCAGTGCAAGAAGAAGGCCGATACTGGAAGCCTGAATAATCTGTTTTCGGGAAGAAATCGATTTTTTACTTTTCCATAAAAAAATCAGCCAGAGTACTAAGCAGGTTATCATCATCCTGTACCAGACGAGTACTACTTCGTTAAGTGTGATCAATCTGCCCAATACTCCAGTAAATCCTGCGAGAAAAACTGCGATATGTAGTTGTAAAAATGCCCTCCTCATGAAGTAGGCAAAGAAAGTTTATTTTCCTTCTACCACCATATTTTCGGAGAAATGATTTACGGTGTTGGCGGCCGAAGTATTTTTTACTCTTTTTCGATAACTCCTAAACATAGCATCCCAGCGGAGTTTTAAAACACCAAGAATTCCTTCTTTTACGATTCCCTTATTCATTTTTGAGACACCCAGTTTACGATCCTCAAAAATGATAGGAACTTCTATTATTTTAAATCCGAGTTTCCAAGCAGCAAACTTCATCTCAATCTGGAACGCATATCCTGTGAAATGAATTTCGTCCAGATTAATTGTTTCAAGCAATTCTTTTCTATAACATACGAAACCCGCTGTAGGGTCGTGTACTGGCATCCAGGTTATAATTCTTGTATAAATGGAAGCGCCTTTCGAAAGAAGAATACGTTCCTTTGGCCAGTTGACATTTCCACCCCCTTTTACATAGCGACTACCAATAGCAAGTCCTGCGCCTTGAAATTTGCAGGCATTGTAAAGGCGGTCCAGATCTTTTGGATTGTGAGAGAAATCAGCATCCATCTCAAAAATAAACTGATACCCTTTTTCAACAGCCCACTTAAATCCATGTATGTATGCTGTGCCAAGACCCAGCTTTCCTTTTCTCACTTCAAGGAAAAGTTCTTCGGGATATTTTTGCTGAAGACGACGAATAATATCTGAA
The DNA here is from genome assembly GCA_963757315.1 of uncultured Bacteroidota bacterium. Taxonomy (GTDB): domain Bacteria; phylum Bacteroidota; class Bacteroidia; order Chitinophagales; family Chitinophagaceae; genus Puia. Next base: position 1,447,183 of record CAVWRD010000011.1, read on the forward strand.
GTGCCGTCTGGAGAATTATCATCTATTATAAGCACATGAAATCCTTCTTTCAAGGAAAAAATGGCTTCGACAATTGTCTCAACATTTTCCTTTTCATTGTAGGTAGGTATGATGGCAATCTTTTCCAGCTTAACTAACCGTTTTATCTTTTTTTAACATTGTCCGGTTGAAAATCTCAGTCAGCTTTTGCTTAGTATGCATTGGGAAATCTCCCTTCATCATCCAGTCGTAATACTGGGGTTCCGATTTTAGTACGTCAGCAACCGCTCTTCCTTTATGCTTACCGAAGTTAAAGATTTCAACGCCATTTTCCATGGAAAATCTGCGCGCAAAGTCAACAACCTGATCGTCTCCTGTGAATTTAACGATGCTTTCAGGGTCAGCTCCTATTTGTGGATATCTGTCGATCTGTGCGACCAGTATCTCCAACGTCGCTTCGGCATCCGCCTGTGCTCCGTGGGCCCCATCGTGTATCTTATCGCAATAAAATTTATAGGCGGCAGAAAGTGTTCGTTGTTCCATCATGTGAAAAACCCGCTGCACGTCAATTAGTCTCCGACCCTTCATATCTATTTCTATTCCAACCCGCAAAAACTCCTCTACTAAGAGAGGAATGTCAAACCGATTCGAATTATATCCGGCAAGATCACTGAAATCCAGAAACTGTTTCAGCTCATTTGCTGCCTGGCGGAAAGTCTGGGCCTCCTTAACCATTTCATTAGTAATTCCATGAATATCCGATGCCTGTTTAGGAATGGGTATTTCAGGATTAATGAGTTTGTGTTTTACGCTTTTTGATCCGTCCGGCATGAGTTTGACGATGGCTATCTCGACGATTCTGTCGGTGGAAAGATTAATTCCGGTTGTTTCAAGGTCGATAACCGCGAGGGGCTTAGTTAATTGTAACATGAATTTTTATGGGTTAAGCAATAATTTCCTTCGCAAAGGTAGCGATATCCAATCCATCGTAGTTCCCGGAACTCATCAGCAGTAAATTCGCATTATTATAAGATTTCGACAGCAACCAGTGCGACAATTCCTGTGCCGAATTGATTACTTCCAATCCTTTCGTAGCAAAGACTGATTTTACCTGATCGGGATCAAGAGGCGGTAGCCTTTTTAAGGAAAGCGCATGTGCAGAATAAAAAACAACTGACTCGTCTGCGGGATCCATGACGTGTGCATATTCTTTCAAAAATCCAGCGTTAAGACTACTATAGGTGTGTAGTTCCAATACGGCGATTAATTTAGTTCCCGGAAATTGATCTTTGACTGCCTGCATAGTTGCCTTCACTTTTGAGGGTGCGTGTGCAAAATCACGATAAACACGGGTTGTATTATTAGCACCCATTAATTCCAATCTCCTGGAAGCACCGGAAAACGTAGCTATCTGCTCAAGAAAAATTTCGACAGAAATATCCAATTCTCTGCAAACCAGCCACGCCGCATGAATATTCATCAGGTTATGATTGCCAAAAACGGACAAAATTTGTTTTTTGCCTTCCAGTTCTATACTTGTGCTTCCATCAGATACAAAATTTGCAGGTATGCTGTAACCCTTTTTCCGAACTAATGATGAACTATCTTCCAAAACCAGCTTATTCAATTCCTCATCTTCCTGGTTATATATGAGCAACCCACCGGGCTCTATCATTCTTATAAAGATCCTGAACTGATCCAGATAAAAATCAAAAGTCGGAAACACGTTTATATGGTCCCATGCAATCCCGGTCAATACAGCTATATGCGGAAAAAGAAAGTGAAATTTCGGGCGTTTCTCTAAAACACTTGCAGGATATTCATCACCTTCACAAATGATTATGGGTGCATCTGTAATAGACACCGAGAATTCAAATCCGGGAAGCCGGGCGCCAACCATATAGTCAAACTTTTTTCCGGCCCCCTGCAACACATGCATAATCATCGAAGTCGTAGTGGTTTTGCCGTGGCTGCCCCCGACAACGACCCGCTTTTTATTCCTGCTTTCCTCAAAAATATACTCAGGGAAAGAGTAGATTTTAATGCCTGTCTGTCTGGCTTTCAAAAGTTCCGGATTATCCTCTTTTGCGTGCATCCCAAGGATAATGGCATCCAGCCCGGAATGTATCCTTTCAGGATTCCAGCCTATTTCCGCAGGCAGAATGCCTTGTTTCGTCAGATTAGATCTGGCCGGTTCGAATATTTCATCGTCGCTGCCGGTTACCCTATAACCTTTTCGCGACAATGCTATCGCCAACTGGTGCATTACACTGCCTCCGATAGCTATAAAATGAACTTGCAAATGAAGTATTTAGATGAGAGCTAAAAGTATCTTAGCCGGACGGAATCACAAAAAATATCTAATTGGTTCCCCCCTATTGCAAATACGAATTATATTGTTTTATTTTGCTTTATCCCGAATTAATCCTTCGAACATCCTGCAGCCTTGATTTAAGCGGTATGCTTTCACTTTCAGGGCCAAGTACTACCCTCGAAAATTTTTTCAACTCCTGGCGTCAAGCGTTGGGCGTTAAGCTTTGAGCTTAAATTCCGTTCCTCTGATTTACCTGGTAGGTCTACCTGATACCAGGCTTTTATTATTAATTTAAAATACCCAGGAAAATGAGAAAGACTTTTTTATTTATCGCAATCGTTGCAGTGGCGACATCCATGTTTGCATCTTGTGCCAGCTATAGAAGTTCTGGCAAAAGCGGATGTAAGGCTACTCAGGGATATGTGGGATATGGCTCAAGATAAATTCTATTGAGAATTTAATCTGATTTATCTGGACCCCGAAACCAGAAAGAAAATATTTAATACGGAAGACCCGGTCATTTGAATTCTATGATCGGGTCTTTTTATTTATAAAACTTAACGGATGGTAACATGATGAATAACACATGACTCCTTAAGTTGCCCAGGCCTTATCACCCTTTTTATAAGGAATACATCCTTCGTATCTCCCGGGAACAGCAATGTACCGAAGTGCTTTAGTGGCGCCGGGTTCTGATGTAAAATAACCCCAAACAGTCAGCTCCTTCATCATTCGGAAATAATGCGCAGGATCAGTTGGTTTTTTATTCGCTGTATATTCTTTTTGCTCTTTGTCAAGTGCTGTAAGTAATTTTTTACGTTCATCGGGACTTGATTCCAGGAAATATTTTCCATTCATCGTTTTACTGGCTTCGTTGAGTTTGCCCATGCCTGCAATAAATATGTCCTGATCTGGTTTATTGTAACAGTCTCTGACTATTGTATGCATGAACTCTCCAATTTTTGCTTCTTTCGCACCAGGCGTATCTGTCGCGGGAATGATGGTTTCGCCAACTTCGTCCAGGAACGATGTATCTTCCGGAGAAAAATCCAATCCGAGTGTGCCGATTTTTTTACTTTCATTCGTACAACCGGACAAAAACATTTCAGCTCCGATGATTGTCCCGCCAAGCAGCAGCGCTACTGATGAAAGTGCTTCTCTTCTGTTCATCTTTTTGATTTTAAAATTTTCGAAAAAGCATAAAGCTTAAAAACCTAAAACTAGTAAATAATTCACTTCCACAGTCTCACACTCTCACACTTTAGTTAAATGTTCCCTTTCTTCAGTTCACTTACCGCATGGTCGGCAGCCCGTGCTGTAAAGGCCATATAGCTAAGTGAAGGGTTTACGCAAGATGCAGAGACCATGAAAGATCCATCTGTTACAAATAAATTCGGCGCATCCCAAACCTGATTCCATTTATTGAGGACCGATGTTTTCGGATCCTTGCCCATTCTTGCAGATCCCATTTCGTGTATGCCTCGGCCAAGTGTACCGTCTCCGTCATATCCTTTAACATTTTTTACACCTGCAGCTGTGAGCATTTCAATCGCATCGTTTTTCATGTCCACGCGCATTTTCTTTTCATTTTCTTTATATTCGACATCCATCGCAAGGATATTTAATCCCCACTTATCCGTTTTAGTTTTATCAAGGGTGATTTTATTTTCATGATATGGAAGTGTTTCTCCAAATCCGCCAATATGCAGTGTCCAGGAACCCGGTTCGGTTAAAGCTTCTTTAAGTCCCGCCCCGATCGTTATCTCTTCCGGGCTGCGCATGTACCCTTCACGTCCACCACCACCCTGGTATCCAAAAGCGCGAAGATAATCCCGTTTATCACCACCCACATTCCGGAATTGTGGAATGTAAATTCCGTTAGCCCTTCTACCGTAATAATATTTATCCTCAAATCCCTCCACTATTCCACCCGCACCTACTCCCAGATGGTGATCCATGATATTATGACCCAGCTCGCCACTGCTGCTGCCCAAACCATCCGGCCAGATATCGGTAGCTGAATTCATTAATATCCACGCGCTATTTAATGTTGAAGCATTCAGGAAAATTATTTTTGCATTATAAGTATATGTTTTTTTTGTTTCACCATCGAGCACTTCGACTCCGGTTGCTCTTTTTTTATCCTTATCATAAATAATTTTCGTAACAATTGCCCATGGACGTACGGTTAAATTTCCAGTTTTAATGGCGGCGGGAAGAGTTGAAGACTGTGTACTGAAATAGGCGCCGTACGGGCAACCGAGCGCACATTTATTTCGAAACTGGCAGTTAGTTCTTCCAGGTAAAGCCTCAGTGATATTGGCTGTTCTGCCGATAATTACATGCCGGGAACCTTTAAACTGATCTTTCATGCGGGTTGCAAAGTCTTTTTCCACACAGGTCATGTCCATCGGCGGCATAAACTGACCGTCGGGTAATACATCCAGGCCATCGCGGTTGCCACTGATACCGGCAAATTTTTCTGCGTAATCATACCAGGGAGCGATTTCTTTATAACGTACGGGCCAGTCTACACCATGACCGTCCCGCGCATTTGCCTCGTAGTCATGATCACTCCATCTATAACTTTGGCGACCCCACATAAGCGACCTGCCGCCGACATGATATCCGCGGAACCAATCAAACCTTTTAATTTCAGTATAGGGACTTTCCCAATCTTTAACCCAATAATTCAGGTTCGTTTCACTCAATGGATAATCTCTTTTAAGGACCGGATATTGCTTGATTAATTCCTGGGTACGTCTTCCACGATGCGGATAATCCCAGGCCTCTTTACTAGCGTTCACATAATCCTTTACATGAACTATATTTTCTCCTCTTTCAAGCATAATAGTCTTCAGTCCTTTTTCACAAAGTTCCTTCGCAGCCCATCCGCCACTGATTCCAGAACCGATTACAATTGCATCATACACATTGTCCGCCATAATAAGCTTTTTAGATTTTTATTTTATACATCACAAATGATAACTGCTTTCTGTAAAGAAGCGATTTTATCTTTTTCCGCCGGGATAAATTCCTGAGCAACATATCCCTTAAAACCGGTTGCCAGAATGGCTTTCATAATTGCAGGGTAATAAAGCTCCTGGGTTTCGTCGATTTCATGTCTTCCGGGAACTCCACCTGTATGATAATGTCCGATATATGAATTGTTATCCTGAATTGTACGAATCACATCGCCTTCATCGATTTGCATATGATAGATATCATACAATAATTTAAAATTGGGACTGTCAAGCTTTTTACACAATGCAACCCCCCACGAGGTTCGGTCGCACATATAATCCTTGTGATTTATTTTACTGTTCAGCAATTCCATTTGAATAGTAATGCCGTTTTTTTCCGCGAGTGGCATAATTTGCTGAAGTCCTTTTACGCAGTTATTCAAACCTGTTTCATCATCCATCCCTCTGCGACTGCCGCTGAAACAAATTACATCTGTATATCCTTCCTTTTTCATGAGCGGAATCACATCCAGATATTGCTGCACCAGTTTTTCGTGAAACTTTGGTTCCGCAAAACCATCTGTCAGACTGATATCTCCGGCAACATAACACATTGAACTATAGAGTCCATATTTTTGAAGCATCGGCCAGTCTTTAGGTTGCACGAGGTCAACAGCAGGAATTCCTATATTTTTTACGCCCTGGCAAAACTCATCCCAGGGAATAGAATCATAGCACCAACGACAAACCGAATGGTTAATATTTCCTTTTAGATTAACTATTTTTTCCGAATCGGATAATGGCATATATGAAGAAAGTAATTGGCTTCCTGTTGCAAGAACAGCCGAGCCAGCAATCATATTTTTCAAAAGTTTTCGCCTGGACGAGCGAGGATTCATGTGCCTTATAAGGATTTGAAATTACGAAATGAAAATGGATGCTCAACCGATTTAATGACCAGCGGCGACTGCTACCAGCATCTCCGGTTTTTTTCTCCCACGCATATATAAATTGAGCCCTGCAAAAGCCACGATCAAAAAAAGCGGGATCATCATTGTGAAGTTGATGATCGCCGGACCTGCAGCCTTATTTGCTTCGAAAAGCGCATTTGCCATTTCTGATCCAGCGGGGGCTTTACTATACAATTGTAAATCTGCACCCGCCGGCAATTTGGCAGCGACAAGTGAATCATAGTGTTTACCCATGATGATTGTATAGATCGCTACAGCAAACATACCCACGCCGCCCATGAGATTCATTCCTACAGCGCCGGTTTTGGGCAGGTTTTCAGAAACAAAGCCCAACATAGTAGGCCAGAAATAACACACGCCCATGCCAAATACGAGCGCACCCACAAAAATCATTTCACCAGTACTATGTCCCAATAAATATAAACCTATCGTCGCCAAAATGGTCGACATCAATAATACGCCCTGTGGCGAAAACTTCTTGACCACCGGGCCTGCAAAGGCCCTCCCAACTACCATCACACCCGTATCCAGGGTTAAAATCAGGATTGCGTTTTCAGTTACATTTTTTAACAAAACATCAATCCACTGACCGGTAAATAATTCTGTAATAGCTGTTCCGAACATACAAATAAGCATGAAAAAAAACAGCCAGTTAAAAAGAGACTTATACATAGTCAGGTGTGAAACGCCTGCTGCCACACGTTCCGTGACCGGAAATTTCAGTTTGGAGAATAAATATCCGTAAATCAGTGTGGGGATGATCATGATCCCGACTTCCATTTGCCAGGACACACCCAGTTTATTCAGAAAATATACTATCAGCGTTCCGATGAAAATTCCACCAGGAAACCATAAGTGAAAATGATTGAGTTTTGTTGTTTTGTTTTTTGTAAATAATGAAGCTACGAGAGGGTTACAAGCCGCTTCTACCGTTCCGTTAGCGATACCAATAAGCAGCGTGGACAAAAACAAAGTCCAGTATCCTGTAGCAGCAATAGTTAAAATAATACCCGCAAGGTGAAAAATAAATGCCATTACCAGTAGCCTCTTCATTCCAATAATGTCTACTATGATACCTCCGATCACTACAGCGACGGGAAACCCCCAGAATGCTGTTGCAGCAATGGTTCCCAATTCCGAACCGGAAAGATTAAATTCAATGCCGAGTTTACCAAGAATGCCTGCGCGGATACCAAATGAAAGTGATGTGACAAGAAGAGCCAGACAACTTGCTGTAAAAAGTTGTTGGCGCGGGATGGCGTTTGAGGACATAGCAATCGTTTTAATTTAGGATCGTCAGAAATACATTTCTTACTCCGGAATTGTAAATGTAATTTTTATTTCAGGAAATAAAAAAAGCAAACAATTCAATTTTTGGATGAAAGCTTAAGGTCTAAAGCTTTAAGTTTGTGCGACAGAAACGAACTCCTGATTTGGGAGTTTTAAAATTAGCCATATGAATAGAAAATTAAGAATGGGAATGGTTGGCGGTGGTAAGGATGCATTTATCGGGGCTATTCATCGTATTGCTGCACAGATGGATGGACTCATTGAAGTTTCCAGTGGCGCATTGAGCATTCATGAAGATGTTGCAAAAGCTTCCGGAGAGATGTTATTTCTTTCACCTGATCGAACTTATTTGAATTTTGAAGATATGATGGAGAAAGAATCAAAACTTCCCGCTGATAAGAAAATTGATTTTGTAACAATAGTAACACCCAATTTTGCCCATTTTGCTCCGGCCATACTTGCACTTGAAAAAGGATTTCATGTGGTTGTAGAAAAACCAATTGCATTTACAATCGATGAAGCAAGGCTTTTGAAAAAGAAAGTGCAGGAAACCGGACTCATTCTTTGTTTGACGCATACTTATTCCGGATATCCAATGGTAAAGCAGGCTCGGGCGATGGTTAAAAATAATATACTGGGCAAGATCAGGAAAGTATGGGTTGAATATCCCCAGGGTTGGTTAAGTAAATTAACGGAACGTGAAGGTAATACGCAGGCTGCCTGGAGAACAGATCCTAAACGCTCTGGAAAAAGCGGATGTATGGGCGATATTGGTACGCATGCGGCACATCTTGCGGAATATATTACGGGCTTGAAAATCACCAAACTTTGTGCTGATCTGAATACTTTTGTTGAAGGGCGGTTACTCGACGATGACGGAAATGTATTATTGAAATTTGAAAATGGAGCAGCAGGAGTGCTTATGGCTTCGCAGGTTGCCGCCGGTGAAGAAAACGCATTGAAAATACGGGTATACGGTGAAAAGGGAGGACTCGAATGGCGTCAGGAAGAACCAAACTCTCTGATTGTAAAATGGCTGGATCAACCCACGCAAATTCTCCGCGCTGGTGTAGGATATAAAGAACCCCTTTCTTCCTTTGCAAGACATAATTTCAGAACACCCGGAGGACATCCGGAAGGATATCTCGAAGCCTTTGGAAATATCTATCACAATTTTGCACAAACATTAACCGCAAGGATAGACGGAAAACAACCTTCTGAAGAAAGTCTGGATTTCCCAGGTGTTGACGACGGAATCAGAGGCATGGCATTTATTGATAATGTTGTGGCGTCTTCACAATCAAAGGAAAAATGGACTGAACATAGTGTGAGATTGTGAATAAAAAACTCAACGGTCATCGATTAACGATTAACGATTAACAAAAAAAATGAAGACTATAAAAGGACCAGGAATATTTCTCGCCCAATTTCTCGGCGACGAAGCTCCTTTCAATTCACTTGATTCAATTTGTAAATGGGCCAAATCTCTCGGTTATGTCGGTGTGCAAATACCAACCTGGGATGCCCGTTGTATTGATCTCAAAAAAGCAGCTGAAAGCAAAACATACGCAGACGAAATCAAAGGTGTTGTAAATGCATGTGATCTTGAGATTACCGAGCTTTCTACTCATTTGCAGGGTCAGCTGGTGGCAGTTCATCCTGCCTACGATGATTTGTTCGATGGGTTTGCACCTGAAGCTTATAGAAAAAATCCTGTTGCAAGACAGGCCTGGGCAGTTCAGCAATTGAAATATGCCGCCGCAGCTTCAAAAAACCTGGGACTTAATGCTCATGCAAGTTTTAGTGGTGCATTACTGTGGCCTACCTTCTATCCCTGGCCACAAAGACCGGAAGGTTTGGTAGAAACAGGCTTTAAGGAATTGGGTAAAAGATGGAAACCTATATTGGATGTTTTTGATGAAAACGGTGTGGATCTTTGTTACGAAATTCATCCAGGCGAGGATTTGCATGATGGTATCACTTATGAAAGATTTCTGGAGGAAGTTAATAATCATCCGCGTGCATGTCTGCTCTATGATCCTTCTCATTTTGTTTTACAGCAACTTGATTACCTGACTTATATAGACTACTATCATGAACGTATTCGGGCCTTTCACGTAAAAGACGCTGAATTTAACCCAACCGGTAAACAAGGTGTATATGGAGGATATCAATCCTGGATAAATCGTGCTGGCAGATTTCGTTCACTGGGTGATGGACAAGTAGATTTTAAATCTATATTCAGTAAACTCACCCAATACAATTATTCAGGTTGGGCTGTACTCGAGTGGGAATGTTGCATAAAACATCCCGAAGATGGTGCAAGGGAAGGATCCGTATTCATCAAAAACCATATAATTCGCGTTACTGAAAAAGCTTTTGATGATTTCGCGGGAACAGGATCTGATGAGACTTTTAATCGAGCCGTTCTGGGTATAAAATAGGATTAGTTGTTCCCATAATTTTTACGAAATTTATCCTCTTAATTCAACTACGCGAAATGAAAAAAACCATTCTTGTTCTATTTGCCGGTTGCAGTGTTATGCTGGCTTGCAATTCTTCAGGTTCTTCATCCGGCAAAACGGATTCAGCGACTACAGCACCTGCACCGGTACCGGCAGCTTCCGAAAAAGGTCTCGAATTAATAGGTGCAAGTGATTGCACAACCTGTCACCGGCTTCATAAAACTGATCCGGGTGCAAATATTGGCCCTTATTATTCCCAGGTAGCAGCTAAATATTCACCTGCGGCCGACACAACTGTAGACAGACTAGTTCAAAAGATCATAGCCGGAGGAAGTGGAGTATGGGGCGCCGTACCTATGACACCTCATCCTGCTCTGGCTCCTGCTGACGTTAAAGTAATGGTTACCTATATACTTTCGCTAAAAGATTAATTCATGATAAGAAAAACTTGCCTCGCTTTCGTTTTGCTGATGGCGATTTTTATTCCCGTGTCTGCACAAACCATCAATCAGCTTACGGATACTGAAAAACAACAGGGCTGGAAATTATTATTTGACGGAAAGTCTTCGACAGGATGGCATACTTATAATAAAAAATCATTTGGCAAAGGTTGGAAAATTCAGGACGGTGCGCTATATCGAGCTGCCTCTATACTAAAAGGTGAATCCGGTGATATTTGCACCGACGATACCTACGAAAACTTTGATTTGAAACTTCAATGGAAAATTTCAAAAAACGGAAACAGCGGCGTTATGTTTCTGGTGCATGAATCACCCGAATTCGATTCACCATATTTGACAGGACCGGAAATGCAGGTATTGGATAATGACGGGCATCCGGATGGAAAAATTCATAAACACCGTGCAGGCGATTTATATGATCTGATCGCTTCTTCCAGCGAGCCGGTACATGCAGTTGGCGAATGGAATGACGCAGAAATAAAACTGGACCACGCAAAACTAACGCTGTTTTTAAACGGTGTTCAGGTTGTTTCAACGACTCTCTGGGATCAGAACTGGTATGAACTTGTGAAGGGAAGCAAATTCGGTAAAATGACGGGCTTCGCTAAATTCAAATCAGGTCACATCGATCTGCAGGATCATGGGAATGACGTTTGGTTTCGGAATATCAGGATTAAAGTACTTTAAATACTGATTTCCGAATAAATAATTAATACATCTTTTTTAATTCAAAATTGCTTTGCTGATGAAAAAAATACTTTCTATAGCGATAATTCCGGTGTTTTTCTTAATGCTATGTGCCGGAAGACCTGTTGCAAAAAAAACATCTGTGCTTATTTTTTCTAAAACAAACGGGTATCATCATGCCTGTATTCCTGTTGGTATCGCAGCTATTCAAAAACTGGGCGAAGCAAATGGATTTTCGGTTGATACAACCACTGATTCTCTCAGCTTTACAAATAAAAATTTAGAGAAATATGCAGCAGTTATTTTTCTCTGCCCTACAGGAAAGGTTTTTGGACCAGAACAGGAGCAGGCTTTTCAAACTTATATACAACACGGAGGTGGTTACGTGGGCATCCATTCCGCAACAGACTGCGAGTATAACTGGCCATGGTATGGAAAGTTAGCCGGCGCCTATTTTAAATCGCATCCCAGCCAGCAGGAAGCCAAACTGATCATCGTGGATAAGAACCATCCTTCAACCGCGGGTATGCCCGACACATGGGTTAGAAAAGATGAATGGTACAATTTCAAGGATTTAAATCCCGATGTAACTGTATTAATAAAAATTGATGAAACCTCTTATAAGGGAGGTGAGAACGGTGATAATCATCCAATGGCATGGTACCATACATTTGATGGCGGTCGTGCTTTTTATACGGAAATGGGCCACACAGATGAATCCTATTCAGATCCTGTTTATTTAAAACACCTGCTTGGCGGAATTGAATGGGCCATTGGAAAGAACTGAAGCAGGGGTAAGTATGGGAGTATGGGAGTGTGGAAGTAAAAAACAATACGCATAAAATAGTTTGATCTCCATTCGCTAAATTATTCCCACACCCCCATACTCCCATACTCCCATACTCCCATACTCCCATACCCCCATACTCCCATACTCCCATACTTTCCTCAAAGTCCCAACGACTTCATGAAAGCATCCGAATTCGGTTCTCTTCCCAAAAAATGTCTGAGCATATCGAGCTCCTGTTCGCTCGCCGCCACTTCGAGAATTTCTTTCCTGTATCGTTCTCCGGTTTTAGCATCCATAACCCCATTCTTTTCAAAAACAGAGAATATATCCTGTGCGAAAACAAGCGACCAGAGATATCCATAATAGTTTGCACCATAACTACTCAAATGTCCAAAGGATGCGATCATGTGGGTTCCATCCATAAATGGAACCTGAGTGATGCGTTGCAGATTTTTTGAAACGGTCGTAAGATCCATTAATTTTATACTGTCGTATTTGTCTTCAAACGTAAAATCAATCAGCCCGTAATAAATTTGCTGCATATAATAACTCGCATCAAGAACATGCCGCGTTGCCTTTAATTTGTTGAAGAGGTTCTCTGGAAGTACTTCCCCAGTTTTATAATTTTTTGCAAATACTTTCAGGCTTGGATATTCCCAGCAAAAATTCTCCAGGAATTGGGATGGTGCTTCCACAAAATCAGGTTTGATCGTATAAGGTTGTGAAGCCAGGTTTGAACGGACGACCATATAATGTACCAGGTGACCAAATTCATGAAAAAAAGTAATAACATCCTCATGACTTAATAATGTTGGTTCTCCTTTTGCCCCTTCGGGAAAATTACAAATGAGTGCGGCAACAGGAAGAATTTCTTTACCACCTATGAAACTTGCCTGGCTGATAGGGAAACATGCAAAATGAGTATACTTATCCTGGCGGGGATAAAGATCGAAATAAAAATTGCCTACCTTTTTCGTCCCCACATACATTTCAAAGGATCTTACTTTACCATACCAGGTAGGACGACCCGACACCTCTTTAACCGTTATACCCAATAGTCGATGATATACTTCAAATATTCCACTAATCGTTTCATTCATTTCAAAATACTCTTTCAGTTCATCGGTATTCAGCTGATATTTGGTGTCCAGCAGAACGTTTTTATAATAGCGCACATCCCAGGAGAAAATAGTATCCGGAAGTTCGGGATGCATCTGATGTTTTATGGCACGAATAGAAGCAAGGTCGGTGGTAACCCGAGGAGATAGTTTTTGAATCAAATTGTTTTCAAAATTCCATACCGTTTGAGGATTGGCTGCCATTTTATCAGTCAGGGCATAAGCAGCATAACTTCTGTAACCCAGTATTTTCGCATACTGCTGTCTGTAATATAAAAGAGAGTCGAGCACTTTGATATTCTGAGGATAAGCCCGATTCAAATACCTGGTTAACATTAATTTTCGGGAATCATCTGAAACTGCATGTTCTATAATTTCAGTTAAATTCGGTGTATTTATATATACTACGTACAATCCCGCCTGTCTTCTCCATGCTTTCTTTTGGTTCTCAGGAATACCTTGCAGGTCTTTATCAGAATAGATGATACTGTCCCTGTACATTCCGATATTCCGGTCAAATGAAATTCCAAGCATGGTCATCTTATCACTGATAGCCTGCAACCTCTTTCGCCCGATACTATCCAGTTTCATCCCATTGTTTTCAAAAATTTTGATTTGTTCCTGAACATATTTCTTCTGGTTAGGTTTTAAAAAAGAAAGGGAAGTATCCGCATATTTCTTAAAAGCATTATAAAAAGCCACATTTAAAATCAGTGAGGTCTGGTAATCCGATAAAGCCTGACTTCCGTCATTTGCAGCATTCCTGGTACTATCATCCGTATACGTTTGGGAAATTAATCCCAGTTTAGCGCCAAGATCATTCAGATCATAGGATATCAGATCATAAACCGCCAATGTGCTGCCCGGACCTGATCCCGGTTTCATTCCTGAAATAATTTGATTTACTCTTTTATTTGAAATCTGGATAATCTGCTCAACAGCCTGTCTGATTACTTTTGCATCCACTTTATCAAAAGCGATAGGATTGTTGGAATGAATAAGAAGCAGGTTTACCGGCGGAGTTTGACTAATCGCTGCCGATATCATAAAACAAAGTATTGCTGTAATAGTATATTTTGTTACCCGCATATTTAAAATTTGAATCGAAGCTATCAATTCCCTACAGAATTTCCTTTCCACTTATAAAAATGTAGAAGGTTATGGATTATGAGTTATAGAAGTATACATTAACCCATATTTCATAACTCAAAACACGATGTCCAGGCTTTAAGATTTAGGGAGCGCGTACCCGTTATGATAAGCCTTCATCAGATATTCACCATTTACAGATTCATCTGTAAATTTATCGTTGTCCCACGTTAATCTTTTTCCGCTACGATAACTGATGTTTCCCATTTGAGCTACAGTTGCCACATGTGCACCGGCTTCAATTGAACAGTGCAGGTCTTCCATTTTTCTTGATCGTACAACCTCTATGAAATTCTTCCAATGATTGTCCAGTCCATTGTCGACAGGTTTTACAAGTGGCTTTTCAATTTTATTTTTACTCATTTTCTCATCGATCACTTCCCATCCTCCCCTGCTTAAAACGAGTGTTGCATTATTACCAATATATGCGATGCCGTGGTCCCTGCCGTAGGATCCGTTACCAATACCCATGGCACTATCCCAGACCAGATTAAAATGGTCAAATTCGTAAAGAGTAGTTAGTGTATCGGGTGTTTCCTGATAAAGATCCGGATACGCAAAATCACCGCCCAATGCGGCGATGGTTTTTGGATTTCCAGCTTTCATTCCCAACAATCCATAGTCCAACAGATGGACTCCCCAATCTGTCATAAGACCGCCTGCATAATCCCAAAACCATCGAAAATTAAAATGAAAACGGCTGGAATTAAATTCTCTTGTAGGCGCGGGTCCCAGCCATGTTTTATAATCAACTCCAGGCGGAGGTGCTGTATTTGGTACAACAGGACCAGGCTTCATCCAGTCCTGATAACACCACACTTTTACAGTCCGGATATTTCCAAGCTGACCTGTGTATATAAAATCAAGAGCGTCCTGGAAGTGTTTCTGACTCCGTTGCCATTGGCCGCCCTGTACTGCACGGTTATATTTTTTTTGGGCGGCAACCATTGCACGACATTCACCAATGGAATTTCCAACGGGTTTCTCTACATAAACATCTTTACCCGCGGCGCATGCTTCCATCATAATCAATGCATGCCAATGATCAGGTGTGCCTATGATAACTACATCGACATCTTTATTATCCAATACATGACGATAGTCACCGGTAGTTTTTATTTTTGAAATATCCACATTTTGTTTGGCAAGCTCAGCCATTCTCTTGTCCAAAACATTTTTATCTATATCACACAACATGACAACCTGAACCCCTGGCTGTTTTAAAGCGGACTGAAGGTCGGCCCAGCCCATACCATTGATCCCAATTGCTCCGATATTGATTCTGTCACCAGGCGCCATATTCCTGCCAAAAGCTCCATATGCCCGTTTATCTAAAACTGAAGCGAGCATAGTGGAACCAGCAAGTAATCCGGCCTGACGAATAAATGAGCGCCTGTTATTCATATAATGTTATATAGAGTGATTATTAACAATGGACATAGAATTGTATGCTCCATACCAGCCTGCTCCGATCATCGGCATTTTATCGTTGAGGACTACTTTCACAGGCACTTTTTTCACAAGATCCTGCATTCGGTCACAATCCAGCAGGTTTTCGTAAAAATAAGGGTCTTTCAAAAGCGATATAATTTTAGGCGGAATGCCGCCTGCCAGAAAAATTCCTCCTGTAGATTTCATTTTTAAAATCAGGTTGCAACATTCTCTGGCCAGGTTGCGGATATAAATTCGCATGGTTTCATCGCATACCCGGTCAGTGCCTTCCATCGCTGCTTCACTTATCACAGCTGAGGCATCCTCATGTTTTATTTTCTCGGCAACAACAGGATTTACCGGTAATTTTTTTATTTCGCAGAGAAATTCATAAATGGAATGTATTGCCGGACCGGCTATTACACTTTCCCAGCTCACAACTTTATATTTTCTGAGTAAAAAATCGTGCAATTCCAGATCATCAGTACTGCGACAAGAGTAATCACAATGACCGCCTTCCGTAGCAAAAGGATGATGAAATTTACCGTCCCAGAATAAACCTGCTTCCCCCAGACCCGTGCCCGGTGAAAGAATTGAAATATTTCCACCAGCATCCACATCGCCGGGATGAAGTGTATAAATATCTTTTTCTTCCATTCCCTGAATTCCATAGGCCGTCGCTTCGAGATCATTTATTAAAGTCACCTTGGCAATCCCGGTAGCGGCTGAAATTTCACGAATATCTACCTGCCAGGGCAGATTGGTAACGGTAACGCGGCCTTCGAAAACCGGTCCGGCAACGCCTAAAGAAATTATTTCGGGATGAAGTTCAAGATTCTCTTCAAGAAATTGTTTAAGTATATTGTTTACAGAAGGTGCACTGGATGAATGATAAGTAGAACATTTTATCATTTTTATTTGGCTGGATGTTGCTTCAAAAACCGCCAGGTTTACTTTGGTGCCTCCGATATCACCACCAAGTACCGTTATCTTTTTATCTTCAAGTAAGTGTCTGTCTGGAAAAAAAAGAGAAATATTCGTGGGGCTGGCCATATGAACCTTTAAAGGAACAATTTAAAGTATTGCTATGGAAAAACCACAGATCCGTCAATCCTCTTTCGGAATTTTGCTATGAATGAAACGTATTTTTACAATGCGTTTTAGTAAATACGGGGATTCAGGAAAAAGAAAAGCCAGTGTAGAAACACCGGCTTGAGAAAACTTCAGTTATGATAATCACTTTATCTAAAACGAAAAATTGACGTGATTATTATCGTGTAACCGGGAAAATAATTATGTTATTTCAGGGCAATCAAGACTGGGTGGCTACCCATATTGTCGTAACAGGCAGGGAGTTACAGTAAATCCGGTAAAAGGTTAAAGCTTGAAAAATATTTTTTTGCGATAAAGGAAATAAAGTAGCCCGATTTCAAGAGTAAATACAACCAGGGACCCCATTATATTCGCGATGTTTATTGGAATTTGCACATATCCAAATAGTCCGTTTGTAATGGCGAGAATATATCCGGTGAACCACCGGTCACCCACAATTTCATTAAAAAGATAGATGAAAATCGAGTTGAGCGCAAATAAATTAAATAGCAAAAGATTATTTCGCCGCTTTTTGATATCAATCCACCAATAACACACTGCTAAAAATAATAAACAGTATCCCCCTGAAGCCAATACAAAAGAACTGGTTGCTATTCTTTTTATTATGGGGGTGATATTAATCCAATCAAGTCCGAAACCCAGAACAAGTAAAATTATACTTCCACCTAAAAGAAATTTGATTTTCTGAATCGGGGATTTCCCGCTTATTAATAGTTTTCCGGCCAGCACACCCCAAATAGTATGGGCACTTGTTGAAATACAATTGATTGCTACCCAACCTCCGGGATTGATTTTATTCATCAAAATACGATCTACATAGTTTCCGAAATTATGCTGGTCAACGAAAGGCTGATCGAATCCCGAAATATGAGAATACCTATATAAAATTTCTGGAATCAAAAGGCAAAGTCCGCTAACAATAAGTTGTGCAGGAACCGACCAATCCATTATTAGAAAAGCTACCAGCGTCGTAAAAGATAATTGAGTCAGTACGTCCCAAAGTTCAAAAGACAAACCACTGGATCTGACGGCATAGTCCAAAACACCCCAAAAAAATAACCATCCGCACCTTTTTAATATTTTAGTAAAAGACTGCGACCATGAGAGGGTCTGCCGCTGCTTCTTCATTGAAAAAGCAAGTGCCACACCCGCAACAAACATAAAGGTTGGCTGTATCAGATCCCAGAAATGAAGACCATGCCATGGATGATGAAAGAACTGATTCAATATCGGAGCTAACCAGGTCCCTTTTACAATTGGTAAAAGATGTTCATAAAGCAAAGTACTTTCCAGGGCCAAAAGGATCATTGTCATTCCCTTTAGGAAGTCAAGAGATGATAATCGGTTAGAAACAGAGAGATTTTCACTCATGGTTGAATAAATGGCTAACTGAATATAAATAAAAAAATACTCATCTGCTTTCTGTTCACATCACTGTTTAATTTTGCCAGATATGTTTGAATCTATTTTATCGCAATATAATATTGATCAAAGTGACTATTCCGTCAAATCCTTCGGTGACGGCCTGATCAATCACACCTGGAAAATAATTTCATCCGGTAAAGAATTTATTCTGCAAAAAATTAATCAACAGGTGTTTCACAGGCCAATAGATATTATGGAGAATTGCAGTCTTTTATCCGACTACTTTCTTCGAAACCATCCGGGATACCTGTTTGTTTCTCCATTGATAAATAATAACAAACAGAATTATGTTGTAGATTCCGAAAATAATTATTACAGATTATTCCCCTT
This sequence comes from uncultured Bacteroidota bacterium, assembly GCA_963757315.1. Taxonomy (GTDB): domain Bacteria; phylum Bacteroidota; class Bacteroidia; order Chitinophagales; family Chitinophagaceae; genus Puia. The sequence continues at coordinate 1,465,669 of CAVWRD010000011.1, forward strand.
TGTAAAAAACTCTTATACCTGCAATGCAGTTTTAAAGACTCAGCTGGCATACGAAGCGGCAAAACAATTCGGTAAATTTACTCGTCTGCTATCAAAATTTGATCCTTCCTCACTACATATCACAGTACCCGATTTTCATAATTTAACGCTTAGGCAGAGTCAATTTGAATCTGCTTTACAAAGGGGAAACAGAAAAAGGATCGAAGAATCAAGGGAAACGATTTCATTTTTGGCAACCCAGACTGACCTGGTTGACACTTTCGAAAAAATTAAGCTTAGCCCTGACTTCAAGTTGCGGGTCATTCATCACGATGCTAAAATAAACAACGTCCTTTTTGAAATAGGAAGGGATATCGGATTATGTGTGATCGACCTGGACACCGTGATGGCAGGATATTATATTAGCGATGTAGGTGACATGCTGCGTACCTACTTATCTCCTGTGAGCGAAGAAGAAACAGATTTCAGCAGAATAAGTATAAGAGAGGAATTTTTTCAGCAGATTGTGAAGGGATATCTTGAAGAAATGAAATCGGAATTGTCTTTATATGAAGTTCAATATTTTTTGTATGCCGGGAAGTTTGCGATTTACATGCAGGCGATTAGGTTTCTAACCGACTATTTGAATAACGACCTGTATTATTCCGTTAAATACCCTGATCATAACCTTATCCGGGCTAATAACCAGTCTGTTCTTCTAAAAAGGTTTTTAGAAAAAGAGGAATCTTTAAATGCTTTGTTGAAAAGCTAAAAGACCAAAGTGACTATGGAATGCGGCAGACTTTCAAGTTTTACAGCTTTGTTGTTCATCCATAAAATGTAAGGAACTGATTTGTCAGATCGGTTCATTACAATTACAGCAATTTTCCCATCAGTATTTTTGAAAGCTGTCGTCTCAAGCATATCACGATTGGAGGAGCTGATTATTCTTTTTGCACCCGGTTTGATAAATTTAGAAAAGTGACCTATGTAATAAAATGAACTGGTAAACGTCAGCTCACCTGTTTTTGTATCCCCTATTACCGGAGCAAAGCAAAAATTACCAACGTGATTGGGTCCGCCTTTTTCGTCCACCAAAATATTCCAGTCCGTCCATCCTACTGTGCCGTCATTAAAATCGTTCACCATCGAGTGGCCGTATACCTCGCCCAATCCCCATTCGTTTATACGTGTCGCATCAAAACGATCTACACAACCCTCTGTAAACATCAATTTTTTATCGGGAAAAGTTTCTGCAACTTTTCTTACGTTGTCAAACATCATCGCGCTGCCGGTCCAGGTTTCGTACCAATGATATCCTAATCCCCAAATATATTTCGCAGCTTCTTTATCATTTAGAATCGTACTGGCTGTTTGATAAATCAGATCCCGGTTATGATCCCACGCGATCAACTTCTTGTCGGCCATCCCGCTCTTTAATAAAGTTGGCCCCAGATACGTTTTAATAAAATCACGCTCATCTTCAGCTGAGTAGTGGCAGGATTCCCAGGTCTGTTTTGCCATGGGTTCGTTCTGAAGAGTTAATCCCCAAATCGGAATGCCCTCTTTCTGATAAGCATCGATAAATTTCACGAAGTAGTTCGCCCATGATTGTTTAAACTGTGGTAATAAATTGCCACCCTGGATCATGCTGTTATTATCCTTCATCCAGGCGGGAGGGCTCCAGGGACTCACATAAATGGTAAGTTTTCCACCTGCGGCTTTAGTTGCTTTTTTAATTAGTGGAATTCTAAACTGCCGATCGTGATCTATACTGAATGTTTTAAGTTCCTTATCTCCATCACTTACATACGTATAACTCGCGCTTGAAAAATCACTGCTGTGAATACTGGTTCTTGCTAAAGTATATCCAATCCCGTTTACCTTATCATAGTATGCCGTCAGAAGCTGATTCTGAACGGCCACCGGCATTTTTGCAAAGGTTTCTGCTGAAGCATCTGTGATGGCACCTCCAATCCCCAATAAAGTCTGAAAACTATGAGTCGGGTCTACAAAAACGCAGACTTGTGTTTCGAGGGGTTGACCAAAATCGGAGAACTTCAGACCGCTGTCTGTTTTCGTAATTCTGAAATTAGTGTTGTTAGCGGTAGTATAAACTGTTACAGTTTTCTGATTTTGAGAATAGGCGCATTGAGTAATTACAATGAATAAGCAGTAACAAAAAATCCGTTTCATGATGGCTCGATTAATAAAGTGAAGATAAATGAAAACTCTGTTCTAATTTTATCATCTTAAATTAAAAGACTTCACGATGCTCGGTGATAAAAAACTAAAAGCATTCGTTCCAACCATAATGCCTGAGAAAGCAAGGTTTTTTTATAACGATATATTGGGGCTAAATTTATTATCGGAAGACGATTATGCACTGCAATTCGATGCTAATGGAATAGAGCTAAGGGTAACCACTGTTCCGGAATTAACACCCCATGGCTTTACAGTTTTGGGCTGGAATGTGCCTGACATTATATCTGTGGTTAAATCATTAAATGGAAGAGGGATCGTTTGTGAAAAATATGATTTCTTAGAACAAGATAATCTGGGTATCTGGGCGGCGCCCGGTGGTTCAAAAGTTGCCTGGTTTAAAGATCCTGATGGGAATATTCTTTCATTAACGGAATAAAATTACTCTCACACTCTCATGCTCTCATACTTGCTTTTGTCTTTCCTGTGCCCTGGAATTGGCTTCTTCAATTTCAAATTCCAGTTCAGGATCGATATTTTGTTGTTCTACTCTTTTTTCCCTCTCCAAAAGATCTTCATGATGAGCCTGTAAATAAGCGAGTTCTTTTTTACCATAGGAAAAGCGGGTAAACAGTACGAAGAGTACGGGCACAATAAATATGGAAATGGATGTGGACGCAATCACGCCTCCAAGAACCGTAACTCCGATTGTGTTGCGGGCAATGGCTCCTGCGCCTGTAGCGAACACAAGCGGCATAACGCCCAAAATAAAAGACATGGAAGTCATGATTATGGGCCTGAATCTCAGACGCACCGCTTCCATGGTAGATTTCCATAATTCTTCACCTCGGTCCACACGGATTTTTGCAAACTCAACTATCAGGATCGCATTTTTTGCAGATAGTCCGATCAATGTAATCAAACCGATCTGCGCATAAACATTATTTGTAAGCCAAGGCACGCAGGTGAGCATGAGTATGGCGCCAAAGGCGCTTATCGGCACCGCCAGCATCACAGAAAGCGGCACGGACCAGCTTTCATATAAGGCTGCCAGGAAAAGAAACACGAAAACAATGGAAAAAATAAATATATACACAGTAGTTGTGCCGGCTTTTATTTCTTCATAACTCAAACCTGAAAATTCATATGTATATCCCCTGGGTAAATATTTGGCAGCAGCTTGCCTGAGTGCATCTATACTTTGTCCGGTACTATAACCTTGTGGTGTGGAACCATCCACTTCGGCGGAACGAAAAATATTAAAATGAGAAATTAACGGAGCCGTTTCTATGGGCTGATAGGAAATCAATGTACTGAGAGGCAACATTTGACCTGCCTGGTTTCTTACGTAATACTTATCAATATTGGAGACAAATGCACGAAATGCCGTGTCGGCCTGGATAACTACGTGGTAAGTCCGGTTGTACAAAGTAAAATTATTCACGAACAGACTGCCCATATAAGCCTGCATGGTCGTAAAAACATCAGAGAGATTAACACCGAGTTTTTCACACATCGCCCGGTCTACCGAAAGATTATAGCTAGGTGTGTGTGCGCCGTAATAACTGAAGGCCGTCGAGATCGCAGGAATTTTGTGGGCTTCTGCAACAAACTTTTTTACAACCGCTTCAAAGGCATGAATATCATCACTGGTATTCCCTTGCTGGATCTGCATACTAAATCCTGCTGCCACACCAATGCCCGGAATTGGCGGAGGTGGTATAACAACTACATTCGCATTTTTTATGCCTGCGGCTGCCACCCGTTGCTTTATAACATTGAGAATACCCGGAATTTTTTCTCCCGTTTCCTTTCTATCACTCCATGGAGCAAGCGTGCAAAAAAGAGTACCGTTATTGGATGTGGCTCCTCCATTCAGGATATTAAATCCCGAAAATGCAGCATAATGAATAACTCCGGGAGTGGTGCCAATAACCTTCATGAGCTTTTCCATCAATTCCACAGATTGAGTTGTGGAAGATGATTCCGGAAGTTGATAGGTAACAAATAACCGGCCGCCATCTTCAGGCGGGATAAATCCGGATGGTTTTGTCTTAAATAAAAACCAGGTCCCGAAGCAAATACAAATCAAAAGTAATACTATGTACCTGGCGCGTTTGATACTTTTCTTTACTCCGTTGGTGTATTTATCGGTTAAGCGGTTGAACCAGTTATTATAGTGAAAGAAGGCCCAGTTGATACCTTTTGAATCCTTGTTTATCTTCGATGGTCTTAAAAGAAGCGTACAAAGTGCGGGCGTCAGTGACAATGCAACGAATGCGGATAATATAACCGAAATGGCAATTGTGATCGCGAACTGCTGGTATAATCTTCCTACAATGCCAGGAATAAAACCAACAGGTACAAATACTGCAGCTAATATCAGCGCTATTGCAACTACCGGCGCCGAGATATCTTTCATGGCGCGATAAGTAGCTTCTTTCGCCGACAAATGTTGTTCATCAATCAGATGCTGGATAGACTCGACCACTATGATCGCATCATCAACCACTATACCGATTGCCAATACAAAACCAAACATGGTTAATGTATTGATAGTAAATCCGAGCGGTATAAAAAAACAAAAAGTTCCCAGCAGCGAAACTGGGATAGCCATAACCGGAATAATAGCAGAACGCCAGTTCTGTAAAAACAGGAACACCACAAGAGCTACCAGTCCCAATGCCTGCAGTAAAGTCTTTACTACTTCACGCATGGAAGTCTTGATAATGGTCACGGCTTCGAAAGGCACTTTATAGTCTACATCTGCAGGAAAAGATTTTTTTAACTCCTCCAGTTTAGCATATACATTATTGGCCGTTTCGAGAGCGTTACTTCCGGGTGATTGATAAATCTGGATATAAGATGCCCGTTTACCATCAACAAATGAATTACTGGAAAAGGTGAATTTTCCAAGCTCCACTCTCGCAATATCTTTCAGGTAAATTAGTTCTCCGGAAACAGGCAGCGTTTTTACTACGATTTTTTCAAATTCAGATACTTTGTTCAGTCTGCCATTTACAAGAATGCTGTATTCGTGTGTCTGAGAATTTTCCTGTGGTGGGGAACCTGCGGAACCAGCTGCCACTTGCACATTCTGTGCATTAATTGCATTGATCACATCCTGCGGCATCAGGCTGTAAGACGCCATTTTATCGGGATTCATCCAAACCCGCATACTGAAATTATCCGCGCGTGCACTTACATCGCCAACTCCAGGCACCCGCAGCATCGCATCTGCAATAAATATATTCGTGTAATTATCAAGAAACTTTATATCATGTGTGCCCTTGGGAGAATAAACAGCAACCAGCATTAGCTGGGTTGTGTTACTTGCCCTTACAGTCATCCCGAGTTTACTTACTACCGCTGGAAGTAAAGGCGAGGCTATTCCCAGCCTGTTCTGGACATTCAGTGCAGCTATATGAACATTCGTTCCAACCTCAAAAGTCACGCGTATACTCACACTCCCGGTGTTGGTATTGGTAGAAGTCATATACTCCATGCCGGGAGTACCGTTTACCTGTTCTTCAATGGGAATAGCAACAGTTTGTTCAACGGTCTGCGCGTCTGCTCCCGTATACGAACCGTAAATACCGACTGATGGTGGAGTTATTTTAGGATATTGATCGATGGCCAGATTGTTAATACAAATCAGACCCGAAATGATCAGCACTAAAGAGATCACAATCGCTGTAACTGGTCTTTTTATAAAAGTATTGGCAATCATTCCTGCGCCGCTTTATCCCTTTCGCGGGATTGTTGTATATCAAATTCCAAAGCAGGATCAATATCCTGTTGTTCTACCTTTCTTGCTTTTTCCATTAAATAATCGTGATGCGCTACCAGGTATTCAAGTTTGTTTTTACCATATGATAATCTGGTAATGACCACAAATAATACCGGAACGATAAATATGGCAATAGTTGATGCTGCAAACATCCCGCCCAATACAGTATAGCCGATTGTTCTTCGTGCCTGAGCTCCTGCTCCGGTTGCCAGGACCAATGGCAACACACCAAGAATAAAAGCCATTGAAGTCATGATAATGGGACGAAGTCTCAAACGAACTGCCTCCAGTGTAGACTGTAACAGATCCTCTCCCCTGTCAACACGCACTTTGGCGAATTCAACAATCAGTATCGCATTTTTTGCCGCAAGTCCTATCAATGTAATCAGTCCTATTTGTGCATAGACATTATTGGTTAGACTGGGAACCAGCAATAATGTACCAATAGCTCCAAATGCACCGATCGGAACCGCGAATAATACGGAGAATGGTACAGACCAGCTTTCATATAATGCTGCCAGAAAAAGAAATACAAACGTAATAGAAAAAGCAAAAATATAAATGGTTGTGGAACCTGCTTTAATTTCTTCATAGCTCAATCCTGAAAACTCATATTCATATCCCTGAGGCAACACTTTGGCTGCGACTTCTTTTAACGCCTCAATGGTTTCGTTACTGCTATAACCCTGCCCCGAGCTGCCATCAATTTCAGCCGAACGGAATATATTAAAATGAGAGATCAGCGGTGCAGTTTCAGCGGTTGAATAACTGACCAGTGTACCCAGCGGTAACATTTGTCCTGCCTGATTACGGACATAATATTTATTTACATCCGATATAACTTTTCTGAAAGTTGTATCAGCCTGGACTACTACATGAAAAGTGCGGTTATAGACCGTAAAATCATTTATATACAAACTGCCCATATAAGCCTGGATGGTTGTAAATACGTCATTGATGTTTACGCCGAGTTTTTCACACTTGTCCCTGTCAACATCCAAATTGAAACCGGGGGTATGTGCTCCATAAAAACTATAAGCCCCAGAAATAGCCGGGTTTTTATTTGCTTCTTCTACAAATTTTTTGACTACCGTTTCAAATGCATGGAGATCGTCATTGGTATTGCGCTGTTCAATCTGGAAACTGAATCCGACAGTTTGACCAACTCCCGGGATGGGAGATGGCTGAATGACCTCCACATTTGCATTTTTAACGCCTGCATCAGCAATTCTCTTTCGCATGACATCCATTATGCCCGGCACCTGCTGATCAGATTCACTTCTTTCATCCCATGGTTTAAGTTGAACATAAATAGTACCTGAATTAGAATTAGATGCATTGTTAAGTACATTTAATCCGGATAACGCTGCGTAGTGACCAACTCCTGGTGTATTTGCAACAACATTCATCAGTTTATTCATTACTCCAACTGACTGGGTGGTCGAGGATGCCGGTGGCAACTGAAAAGTGACATACAAATTTCCATCATCTTCTGATGGTATAAAGCCGGAAGATTTTTGTTGAAATAAAAAGTAAGTAGCTACGCAGATACAGATTAGTAAAATAACAATATACCTGGATGCACTTATGCTTTTTTGAACACCGTTGGAATATTTATTTGTAACACGTTCAAACCAGTTATTGAATCGAAAAAACATTTTGTCTATTCCCTTTGCTCCTTTTTTTACATCAGTTGGCTTCAAGAGCAGCGTGCATAAAGCCGGGGTCAGAGACAAAGCGATGAAGGCCGACAGTATTACAGAAATAGCTATCGTTATGGCAAACTGCTGATACAATCTGCCAACTATTCCGGGAATAAAACCAACGGGTACAAACACGGCAGCCAGGATCAGCGCGATGGCGACAACCGGTCCCGAAATATCTTTCATGGCATGGTAAGTCGCTTCCTTAGCCGACATTTTCTGCTCATCAATATAATGCTGAACTGCTTCTACCACAATGATCGCATCATCTACTACGATCCCTATTGCCAGTACAAAGCCGAACATGGTCAGTGTATTGATCGTAAATCCGAGTGGTATAAAAAAACAAAACGTTCCCAATATGGAAACCGGAATAGCTAGCACCGGAATAAGAGTAGAACGCCAGTTCTGCAAAAAAAGGTAAACCACAAGTGCAACCAGTCCCAGTGTTTTTAATAATGTCCAGACTACATCCGACATCGAAACTTTTACGACCGTTACAGCTTCAAAAGGTACTTTGTATTCCACGTCAGCCGGAAAAGTTTGCCTCAACTGCGCCAGCGTTGCATATACACCATTCGCAGTTTTAAGTGCGTTGCTGCCGGGTGCCTGATAAATAAGCAAATAGGAAGCGCGATGACCATCAACAAAAGAGTTACTTGCAAATGTAAATTTCCCCAGTTCTACGCGGGCCACATCTTTCAGATAAACCAATTCACCAGTAGCTGGCAAACTTTTCACAATAATATTTTCAAATTGTGGAACTGTGTTCAACCTGCCATTTACTAAAATGCCCAGTTCATAAGTCTGAGTTTTTGATTGCGGGGGAACACCGGCTGATCCTGCTGCTACCTGAACATTTTGCGTGTTAAGAGAATTTATTACATCCTGTGGTGTCAAGTTGTAAGCTGCCATCTTCTCGGGATTCATCCACACACGCATACTGAAATCATCTGTGAAACGATTGATACTTCCAACACCGGGTACACGGAGTAGTGCATCCTGTATAAATATATTCGTGTAATTATCGAGAAAAGTAATGTCGTGTGTTCCTTTCGGAGCATAAACGGCAACCATCATCAGCATACTGGGATTTAATGCTCTCACAGTTAATCCCAACCTGCTGGCAACTGCAGGTATCAAAGGCGTTGCAATGCTAACACGATTCTGTACATCGAGGGCAGCAATATCAATATCAGTTCCGATACTAAATGTGACATTGATAGACATCAGTCCATTATTGGTACTGTTGCTTTGCATGTACTCCATACCAGGAGTTCCGTTTACTTGACTCTCTATTGGAGTCGCCACGGTTTGTTCAACAGTTTCGGCATCAGCCCCGGTAAACTGGCCGTTTACTTGTACAATCGGAGGTGTGATTTCGGGGTATTGGTCAATTGGAAGATTCAGAATACAGATCGTCCCTGTCAGGACCAACACTATAGAAATAACTATAGCTGTTACTGGTCTTTTAATAAATGTATTCGCAATCATATATTATTCATGTCCGCTTTCACTTTTTTTCGCACCAGATTTTCCGCTGGGAGCACTTGCATTAATTTCTGATCCATCGTGGATAGCTTGTACACCATCAACAACAATTCGGTCGCCATCCGCTATTCCGGATTTTATAACCTGATTTTCGCCAAGTATCTGACCAACCTGAACCTTTTTTTGAAAAGCCCGTAACGTAAGTCGGGGCTGTGCCGTATCTGCTTCTTTTTTCTGTGCTGTATCAGATTTACGCGCCATCATAGTATCCTTCGCTACAAATACAAAATATTCACCCATTTGTTCCACTACTGCTTTTCCCGGAATGAGCATTTGTGGTGAAGTGTCCTGGTTATGTTCACGAACCACACAACTCAGACCGGCTTTCAAAGTATATTTTGGATTTGGAAAAACAAGTCTCACACGAATCGAGCCCGTTTGCGGATCAACAGCTCTGTCTATTACAGAAATTTTTCCCGTGTACGGATATAGCGTATTGTCAGGAAGTAAAAATGTAAATAGTGAATCAGGATGCACACCCACACCATGCTGAAGATTTTCATAATGTGTAAGCTGTTTTTCATTGATCAGGAAATCTACAGCAATTGGATCGATGGTCGAGATCGTATTGAGCAAAGTAGTTCCTACAGAAACAAGATTTCCCAATTTCACCTGACTAAATCCGATCAAGCCATCAAAAGGAGCATATATTGTTGCGTATCCAAGATTGGTTTTTGCCGTTCTCACCGCATCTTCCGCGGCCTTTACCTGATTTTCAGCATTATCCAGCGCAATTACAGCATGATCGAGTACCTGTTTGGCAATGGCGTTATGACTGTTCAGGTAAGTATAACGGTCCGCATCCTGTTTTGCCTGAACCTGATTACCCTGTGCAACTCTCACGTTGGCAACAGCCTGGTCATATGCCGCCTGGTAAAGCGATTTATCAATCTCATATAATTTCTGTCCTTTACTAACATGTGTACCCTCGGTAAAAAATATTCCTGTGATATAACCCTGTACTTCGGGGTGAAGGTCTACCTGGCTGAGTGCCTCTGTTGTCGCCGGGAAATCATCATAATAATATACTTTCTGGGATTTAACTGTAATAAGGTTTACTGGCACCGGAGGACTCGGTGGTGGTTGTTTTTGCTTACAAGAAAAAAACAATACACTCAGTATAATAAATCTGATTGGTAATACTTTTTTCATGAAGAATGCTTAAAGAATCGATTAATGATTATAATATATGATACCCATAGATTTCTGAAGATCTACTTTGTTTGATAAAACCTGAAACAACGCGTTCAAATATCCAATCTGTGACGTAATCAGATTCGATTCAGCAGTAATTACATTAAGATAGGCCACAACTCCCTGTTGATACTGGAGAGTCACGATATCATACACATTTTTTGCCATCGCAACATTGTCCTGCATGGTATAGAGATTATACAAATTCGATTTGTAGTTCGCCAACGCCGTAGTGTACTCTGTATAAATCTCAGATTTCAGACTAATCTGACTCCAGTCCAGTAACTGTTCCTGCAGTTTCGATTTCTGTATATTTTTAGTTCGATAGAACCCGGTAAAAATGGGAAGATTTACTGAAATTCCGATAAAAGAGTATGGGTACACATTGGCATATAGTGCTGCCAGATTATTATTTTCATATTGGAAGTTGTAATTGAAAAATCCGGATATGGTGGGTAAAAAAGATAACTTATAATAATCCGTAACCTGGTGTTGAAGAATTTTATTTGTCTGAAGGATTTGATATTCTACCCTTTTCTCATATACAAGTTCCTGTGTTGTATCAAACTGGATATCCTGTTTCATTTCAGTAGTGTCAAAATTGACATTGAATCTTGTTTGAGGTGGCCAGCCCATCAATTGTTTCAGGCTTGCATATTGAGGAATCACATTTTCAACCGCCTGTTTCAGCTGTGACCTGGAATTATTGAGAGATATGGCTGCTTCCTGATAATCAGTCATATCCACAATACCACCTACATATTGATGGTAAGCATCATTCAGATTCTTGGTAAGACGGGCTGTGTCTTCTCTTAAAACGGTGATTTGTTCAATCGTCAAAAGCAAACTATAGAATGCCTTACTAACAGAAGCAACAAGATCGATCTTGGCACTATCCGTTATCTGTTCCGATTGCTGTACGTAAAAATTAGCGGCTTTGGATGCATATAGCAAGCTTGGACTGAATATAGCCTGACTCACTGTCAGTGCGGGTACTGCAGTATTTACAACACCCGTATGTTGCTTTACAGGCTGGCCGGTCGTGGAATCTGTTATAAAACTTGTTGGCAAAGAGTTGTAGTGGGTAAAATTTCCCCCAAGATTAACCTGAGGCCACCATCCGGATAAATTTATTGCATTGTTGGTCTTGGTAATGGATTGATTAATATATGCCTGAAATAAAGCGGGTTGATGTTTGAATGCATAATCTATACACTGACCGAGAGTTAAAGATTGCAAGCTGTCCGAGGGAGAAAGATTTTGAGCTTCTGGACGCAGGAAGGAGAAGATCAAACCAGTAATCAATAAAATCCGGACTACAAACACATCCCAGAACGAACGAAGCTTTTTTAATGCCATACTGAATTTTCTACAAATCCTGTGCTCAGAAACCAGAAGCTTAAATGTATAGATTCTGAGACCCAATTAAAAATCCGTGAAAGCCCGGCAAAATTAAATTATTTGGTAGCAACTGTGCAACCAAAAGTTGTTAATAGGTGATTAATCGATATCAAACGGCGTCTTAAAGGTTTGATTCGAAAATTAACCAACATCGGTAAACGCGAAAAAAATCCAGCCGATACCTACAGATATCACAAAAATAACCTCAGGTTGGCGATATAATTCAGTAAATTTAATCAGGCTGTTTCGACTTATCATCCAGATGAGAATTGAACCTTTATGCCTGATTTTAAATTTTTGTGAACATGATCTTACAAAAAGGCAGTCCTGCTCCTGATTTCGATTTGCACTCAACTCCCGACCAAAAATTAAAGTTGTCTGACTTCCGGGGCAAACGTGTTATTCTGGCCTTTTATCCGGCAGACTGGAGTCCGGTTTGCAGCGACCAGATGGCTTTGTACAACGAAACCTTAAAATACTTTCACAAGTCTAATGCTGATATCTTGGGTATTTCCGTTGACAGTAAATGGTGCCATATGGCATTTTCTCAAAGTCGTAAACTTCATTTCCCTCTCCTTTCCGATTTTGAACCCAAGGGTGAAATTTCAAAAAAATACGGAGCATTTAATGAATTGGAAGGTGAGAGTCTAAGGGCATTATTCGTGATCGATGAAAAAGGAATTATACAATGGAGTTATCTTTCTCCTGATGGCATCAACCCGGGCGCCGATGGCATTCTGGATGCATTGGAAGAAATGGTGACATCAAAAATCAAAACCTGAAAAATGTCAAAGTTAAAATTGCCTGTCAATGAACAGGATCATAAAAAAGGAAATTCAAATGCAAAAATTACCCTGGTGGAATATGGTGACTACCAGTGTCCACATTGCGGAATTGCGCATCCATTTACAAAAAAACTCATCGGTCAGTTCAGCCGGGACTTACAATTTGTATTTCGCAATTTCCCATTGCAGGAAATACATCCTCAGGCGTTGATTTCAGCACAGGCTGCGGAGGCAGCTGATCATCAAAACAAGTTTTGGGAGATGCACGATATGATTTTTGAACATCAAAATATTCTTTCAGCAAACAACCTGATTCTTTTTGCAGAAAATCTTCATCTCGATCCTGCGGTATTTGCAAAGGACTGGAAAAGCAAAATTGTTCTCTCCAGAATAGAATCAGATTTTGACAGCGGGATTCGAAGCGGCGTAAACGGTACTCCCACTTTTTTCCTGAATGGTTCCCGCCTGGAAACGTATGATGAAACGTATGAATCTCTGGCTCTTGCAGTGGAGAACCTGTTGCACATGTCTCATCAAGCAAATTGATTTTCGAAAATTTCACACGGTGAATATATAGATATGAACAGCCTTTCGGAATTCAATAAATTTACCGGAGACCTAAAAAAAGAATCAATTCTGATGCCCGTTCTCTTCATGGGCCATGGTTCTCCGATGAATGGTATTGAAGACAATGAATTTAGTATTCGCTGGGCCGAAATAGCAAAGGAAATTCCAACGCCATCCGCTGTTTTGGTCGTGTCAGCTCACTGGCTCAGTCAGGGAACCCGTATCACTGCCATGGAATTTCCCACCACCATTCATGATTTTATGGGCTTTCCTAAACCTTTATATGATGTGCAATACAATGCACCTGGAAATCCCAAACTGGCCGGTGAAACGAAAGCCATGATACATTCAGCAGATGCGATTCTTGATCATGAATGGGGATTGGATCATGGAGCCTGGTCGGTTGTAAAACATATGTATCCTGAAGCCATCATCCCTGTTTTGCAACTGAGTATTGATTATACGAAGGGGCCTCAGTATCATTTTGACCTTGCCAAAGAGATATATGGGCTCCGCCGGAAAGGCGTCCTGATTATCGGGAGCGGCAATATGGTTCACAATTTGAAAATGATTGACTGGAACAAAATAAATGAAAGGGAGTTTGGATATGACTGGGCTATAAAAATGGATAACCTTTTTAAGAAACTGATAATACGAGGCGACCCTGATCCGCTCATTCATTATGAAAATCTTGGATCTGCTGCCAAACTTGCCATACCAACTCCCGAACATTTTCTGCCGCTTCTATATACACTCGGACTGAGAGGAGCAAATGAAAACGTTTCTTTTTTTAACGATAAAGCAGTTGGAGGTTCTATCACTATGACCTCGGTGAAAATTGGATAAATATGTACATTTTAAAAATCATTTCATCTACAGTCAGGCCGGGAAGAAAAGGTCCTGTTGTGGCAAATTGGATAAAAGAAGTGGCAGGAAATCACGGAGGTTTTAATGTGGAGTTATTGGACCTCGGAGAAATAAAACTTCCGATGATGGACGAGCCTAATCATCCGAGACTTAGAAAATACCAACACGATCATACCAAACGATGGAGCGCTAAAATTGAAGAAGCAGAGATATTTATATTTGTAACAGCTGAATACGATTATAACTATCCTGCTCCACTCAGAAACGCTTTGGAATACCTGGTTCATGAATGGCAGTTTAAAGCTGCAGGCATCGTTAGTTACGGAGGTGTTTCAGCAGGAACCAGGGCTGCCAATAGTTTAAAAGCAGATCTGTCCACTCTCAAAATGGTTCCGATAACCGAGTCGGTTAATTTCCCTTTTTTTGAACACAATATCAATGATGATAATGATTTTGAAGTGAATGAAATTTCTATGAAGGCAGCCACGACCATGTTAAATCAACTGATTCGGTGGACAAAGGGATTAAAAATAATAAAAGAAGATACTGGAATTTAATTTTTATTTACTTTAAAATATATAATAATGGAAACAAAAATCAAATGGGCCATTGACCCCTTTCACAGTGAAATTGCCTTCAAAATAAAACATCTTATGATCTCCAATGTAAAAGGAGTTTTTAAAGAATTTGAAGCCAGCATATATACCACGGGAGATGATTTCATGACTGCAGAAATTGACTGCTGGATAAATCCTGCCTCCATAGACACAGGTAATGCCGACAGAAATACACACCTCAAAAGCGCAGATTTTTTTGATGTGGAAAATCACAAGGAAATTAATTTCACTGCCAACACATACGAAAAAGTTGACGATGATGGTAGTTATGAATTATATGGCGATTTAACTATCAAAGGAATTACAAAGAGAATTAAACTGGATGTGGAATTCGGAGGTGTAATGAAAGATCCCTGGGGAAATGAAAAAGCGGGATTTGCAATCAATGGGAAAATAAATCGCAAAGACTGGGGACTTGAATGGAACAGCATGCTGGAAGGTGGTGGACTGCTGGTTTCAAATGATGTTTGGATTAGTTGCGAAGTGCAGTTAGTTAAATCAAATGAAGATTCAGATTTAACAACATCTGGTAAGGATGCAGCAGATGTTGATCAACTATCTGCATGAACTGGTTATCCATATTCGAGGTTGTTTACTCAGTCGTTTTAATTTTTGTTTGTTTTCGAATTATTCTGGACACCCGAAGTATAACAAAATCACTGGCTTATCTTTTATTCGCCATTTTTGTTCCTTTCGCCGGGGTAATATTCTATTTCCTTTTTGGAATTAATTACCGTACCAGAAAAATGTACAGCAAGAAATTGATCGACGACGATGAGTTATCGGCCAGGTTAAATAAGCAGATCTATCAATATTCCAGGAAAACACTCGATGAAAGTGATGCCGCTGTTCAGAGCAATAGGGAGCTCGCATTTATGCTTCTCAAAGAAACCCTGAGTCCTTTAACGGCGAATAATTCGGTAAAAATTTTGGTAAACGGAGAAAATAAGTTCCCTGAAGTTTTGAAAGCTTTAAAAGAAGCGAAAAATCATATTCACCTGGAATATTATATCTATGAGGATGATGAAATCGGCCGGGAGATTGAACAGGTCCTAATACAAAAAGCTAAAGAAGGAGTAGCCGTCCGTTTTATTTATGACGATTTTGGAAGTCGCTCCATTAGACGAACATTGGCAAGAAGACTAAATGAAAATGGCGTAAAAGCTTTCCCTTTTTTAAGGATTTATTTTATAGCATTGGCAAACCGGCTCAACTACAGAAATCATCGAAAAATAATTGTGATAGATGGAAAAACTGCATTTGTGGGGGGAATAAACGTCGACGACCGCTACATAAACAAAGATAAAAATAAAACGTTCTGGAGGGACACCCATCTTCGTATTGATGGTCCCGGCATACAATATCTTCAATATCTGTTCTTTTGTGACTGGAACTTCTGTGCAGATGAAAAACTGCATCCGGATCCTCATTTTTTCCCACCGGAAAATGCATTACCCGCAAGTGGCAAAAAAATTGTACAGATAGCGGCAAGCGGTCCCGACTCAGGCGCACCAGCCATATTATTCTCCATTTTGCAGGCAATCGGTCTTGCCACAAAAGAAATTCTGATAACAACACCTTATTTTATCCCCGGCGACGGACTTCTGGATGCTTTGACGATTGCTTCCCTGAGTGGAGTAAAAGTAAAGCTGCTCGTTCCCGGAATATCCGATTCCATACTGGTTAATGCGGCGGCAAGATCTTATTATATTGATCTGATGAGAAGAGGTGTTGAAATTTATTTATACAACAAGGGATTTGTACACGCGAAAACAATGGTAACTGACAACAATATAGCAATGATTGGCACGGCAAATATGGATTCCAGAAGTTTCGATCTGAATTTTGAAGTGAATGCGATCGTCTATGACACCGAGACAGCATGTGAACTCAGGGAAATTTTTTATGACGATCTAAGAGACGCAGAAAAAATTGATTTTCAAGTCTGGCGAAAACGACCTGTTTATAAACAATTCTTTGAGAAAGCGGCAAGACTTGTTTCGCCGCTTTTATAAATTATTAATTCGAAATGTGGACTGCACTGGGTTCGAACCAGTGACCTCTGCCTTGTCGAGGCAGCGCTCTAAACCAGCTGAGCTAGCAGTCCTTGGGTCACAAAAATAATGATTCGGAATTAAAGCTTTAAGCCTTCCCTCCTGGCTATTTCCTTATTGATTAAAGCGAGCTCCCGGCCCGTTTGTCCACTGAGAGAACTGTTTTCTTCAGCTCTCCTCATCAAATATGGAATAACATCTTCTATAGGACCAAAAGGAAGATACTTGCTAACTGAGCATCCTGCCTTTGCAAGATTAAAAGTTATATTATCACTCATGCCATAAAGTTGAGAAAAATGGATATGCGGATGTGAGAAAGAAATACCTTTTTCATTCAATAATTCGGTTGCACGAAGATTGCTATAATCATTATGCGAAGCAATGATTGATGCGATATGATCAATATGATCGATGCAAAACACCACACTGGCATTATAGTCGTGATCCGTTGCTTCCTTATCCCTTTGAATTGGAGAAGGATATTGGTTTTCGGCGGCCCTTGCTCTCTCTTTCTCCATATAAGCTCCCCGAACTAATTTTACGCCGAGTACAAATTCTTTGAGCTCCGCTGCTTCGAGCATATCTTTTAAAAATGAAAGTCGGTCGTGACGATACAATTGGACAGTATTATATACGATTACCTTTTCCTTATTAAAAACCTGCATCATCTGAATACTTAAAACATCCACCGGATCCTGTATCCAGGTTTCTTCCGCATCAATCAGTACTCCAATATCTTTTGCAGAAGCCTGCACACAAATTTTTTTCATACGCGCCTGTACACGATCCCATTCCTGAGATTCATCAGATGTAAAAGACGCGAGAGCAGTAGCGTAGCGTTTCATTAAAGGACCAGAACTCAAATCCAGTGAGCGGTCCAGTTTCTCCAGTAATTCGAATCTGGCAAATCCTGTTACTTTAATACTAATAAAGGGGATATTGGGTTGCGAAGCTGCATAGTTGATCACACGAATAAATTCTTCACAGGCATGATCAAATCCCGATTCTCCATCGTTTCCGCCCTCGACACCATAATCCAGGATAACCTTCACATTATATTTTGAAAGCATACCAACAACCGGGGCCGTCTCTTTCAATGTTTCTCCGCCTACGAACTGTGAGAAAATAGTTTTGCGAATTAATACTTTTATTGGCAACTTAAAACGAATCGCCAGCGGCGTTAAACGGGTTCCCCATTTGACCAGAAAAGAAGACCCCATACTTTTAAAAAGAAATTTTGCTTTTTTGAGCTCTGCATTCGATTTATATGCAAAAGCATTTTCAGTATTCTCGAAAGAAACAGTTTGTTCAATCATAATAATCAGACTGTAGCAAAAGTAAAGCTTAGTACCTAAAGCCCAAAGCTTAAAGCCCAAAGCTTAAAGCAAATAAGATGATTATACTTAAAGCAATTTGATAGCAATCAAATAATTATTATTCTATAAAAATAAAATGATTGATATTTATTATGCTCCGGGTTTTAGGCTTTAGGCTTTAAGCTTTAGGCTTAATATCGTAATTTCGACCATCTTCATGAAGATTCTTCAAACCTGCATTTACAGACTTTCAATTCCCATGACCCCCTTCCAGATTGCGACGGGAACCATGTATCATGCGCAAAATTTATTTTTAAAAATAACAACAGATGAAGGAATTACCGGTGTAGGCGAATGTTCAGCCTTCCCAATGATTGTAGGTGAAACACAGTCAACCTGTTTCGAAATGGCAAAGGAATTTGCGTTGCTTTGGAAAAATAAAGATGCAGACGATATCAAGACACGTTTAAATGACCTGGATAATTTTACTGCTTTCAATTCCACCATCAAAAGCGCCTTCGACATGACGCTTTATGACCTTGCTTCCAAAAAAAAGAATTTACCGCTTTATAAGTATTTGAACGGAAACAAAAAGTTGCTGGAAACAGATATTACGATCGGTATTGGAGAACCGGATAGCATGGCATCGCAGGCGTTGGAATTTAAAAAAAAAGGTTTCAGAATTCTGAAAATCAAACTGGGAAAGGATATAGAAACTGATTTGCTACGTATACAAATGATACGTAAGGCAATAGGCGATTCCATCCGGTTACGGATAGATGCTAATCAAGGCTGGAATTTTGAGAACGCCAAAAAAGTTCTGAGTCAAATGGGCAGCTATGATATAGAATTTTGTGAACAACCAATGAGGACATGGAATGATCATTATTTGCCAGAGCTAAGAAAATCATCCCCGATAAAAATCATGGCTGATGAAAGCGTGTTTGATCATCATGATGCCTTACGTCTGATTCTTGCAGGTGCCTGCGACTATGTAAACATAAAATTCTCAAAGTCTGGTGGTATTTCGGAAGCGTTTAAAATAAACCAGGTTTGCGAATCACATAATATACCCTGCATGATGGGTGGTATGCTTGAAAGCAGACTGGCATTGTCCGCATTTGCACATTTTGCTTTGGCGCAAAATAATATACAGTTTTATGATATGGATACCTGTTTACTGGGTCATCTCACAGATCCGGTAATCGGGGGTGTACAATTTAATGGATATAATCTGGAAGTTCCCGATGAGCCCGGTATCGGTGCAGATATAAGTGAGGAATTTTTAAAAACCTGTGAAAAGGTAATAGTATGAGAATTCCCTTTTACCAATAAACTGTTTGATCTCTGTTTTCAGAAAATAAAAATTATCGCGATGACAAAATCACCAAAAGATTCTCAGGTTATTATGACGGAATTAGTTCTTCCAAACGACACAAATGTGTTTGGAAATCTAATGGGAGGCAGACTGATGTACTGGATGGATATTGCAGCAGCACTTTGCGCGGGAAAACATTGTAATTCGCCGGTAGTAACTGCTTCTGTAGATAATATCTCATTTGAAAATCCGATAAAACTTGGTAATGCGGTACATATACATGCCAGTTTAAGCAGGGCCTTTACTACATCCATGGAAGTACATATGAAAGTCTGGGGAGAAGATTTTATTAAACAGCAGAAATATAAAAGCAATGAAGCCTATTATACTTTCGTGTCGCTGGACATGGATCGAAAGCCAATTACCGTCCCGGGCATCCAACCTGAAACTGCTGAAGAAATAAAATTATATGAAGGAGCGCTCAGGCGTCGCCAACTGCGTTTGATTCTTGGCGGAAAAATGAAACCATCGGATGCAAATGAACTGAGGGCATTGTTTTTTGACATGCAATCTTAGTTCGCGAGTTTAATCCAGACAGCATGATACTCCCAAATAAAAAAATTCTTTTCCTTAACGGTGTGTTACTGGCAATTGTTCTTACTCATTCAGTATTACGGGACATGCTGTTTGAAAAAGAATTTCCCAGCGATCTGCGGAATCGTGTTGTAGGTGCCCGTCTGCAAAAAGACGGAAAACTTCCATATCATTTTCATTGGCAAACAGCTGATGGAATAAGGTATTACAATCAGCAGGAAGATCAATGGGTGTCTTCGGATGGCAGGCGGCAGGAAATAATTCCACAGGAATCAGATATAAGTAAGATTACAGCAAGTCCTTTTTTTCATGAGCTGCTCTACCCTATCTGCGATTTACCACAAAGGACCATTTCCAGGATTTGGTTCTGGGGACAATATATTTTACTGGCATGTATGATCGGAATGATTTCCGGGCTTACAAAAGATAATCGGGAGAAATGGCTACTCCTGAATATAGGCGTTTTATTTACAACTACCGAAGCCTGGAAAGCATCTATCTCAGCAGGGCAGCTTTATTTAGTAGAAGCTTTTCTTATGTGTTGCATATTGACAGCCGTTGTTAAAAATACCAGGAATAGAATGATCATTGGTGGAATATGTGCTTTCATTTTTGTTCTTACGCGACCGATCGGTATTATATTATTTATTCCTTTTCTGATTTACTATAAGAAATATCTGCCTTTTATTCTTACTTCTCTTGCAGGATTTATTTTTTACGGAATATTCGTTTTTGCAAGCCCTACAGAAACCGCCATCTATAAAGACTATCTAAATGGAATGAAAATGCACGTACAGTTGCATCAGGATGCAGATAACGGATTCCCTCCCGCTCATATTACAGAAGAATCAAGATTTTCGAATCTGGAAGGATTTGATATTGCGGAGACAGAAAGACTTCCTATAGTTTATCCGATTAAAATCTATTCTGAAAATGGAAATATTTTTGTGATCTATTATAAAATATTTCATAAAAAATTGCCTTTGTCTTTTTTGATTTTTGGAACGGTTTTCACAATCGGCTTATTAGCAATTTTATTTTTTTTACATACCAGAAATCATAAACCGCAGGCTCTTCAGATCCTGATCTTTAGTTTAACGTTATATATGATTGTAGAAATTTTCAATCCAATTTACCGGCATCAATACAATTCCGTTCAATGGTTCCCTTTGGTACTGGCGGGTTTCCTGCCTTTGCCTAACTGGAAGAATAAAATTTTCATTTTACTGATCCTTGGATTGGTTTTAAATATTGTTAATTTAGATTGGCTCCCCATGCGCCATACGCTGGGAGAATTCTGCTGGCTCACCGGACTTCTAATGCTTGTTTTTTCTACCCATACAAAACAAGTGACATGAAAAAAGCAATTATCATGGGTGCCGGTCCTGCCGGACTCACTGCTGCATATGAATTGCTTAGCAGAACGGATATTAAACCCGTTATAGTAGAATTGGATACGCAGGTAGGTGGCCTTTCAAAAACCATCAACTATAAAGGCAATCTGATTGATATCGGGGGTCATCGTTTCTTTTCAAAATCAGAGAAAATAATAAATTGGTGGCTACAGTTTCTGCCACTTGCGAATGATTCAGAAACCCAGATTCCTCTCACCTATCATAATCAAAAAATTGAACTGCACAACAAAGCTCAATTCAGAACAGCTACGGAAGGTAAAATGTTAGTACGTCCAAGGAAATCCAGAATTTATTTCAATCATTCTTTTTTCGATTACCCCCTCTCCCTCAATGGCAAAACCCTCCGGAATTTCGGGACAGCCAAAATAATCCGTATTGCCCTCTCCTATTTACGTTCAAAAATATTTCCAATAAAAGATGAACAAACACTGGAACAATTCTTCATCAACCGGTTTGGAAAGGAATTATATCATACCTTTTTTAAAGGTTATACTGAAAAAATCTGGGGTGTAGATTGCAAATTGATCCCGGCAGACTGGGGTCATCAGCGCATTAAGGATTTAAATATTGGCAAGGCATTATTACAGTCTGTCAAATCGGTTTTTTCTTCCAATAAAACCATTCGTCAACAGGGTGTTAGTACCAGCCTGATTGAACAGTTCTTATATCCCGAAAAAGGTCCGGGTCAAATGTGGGAAACGGTTGCGCAAAGGATTTTGGAACTCGGTGGCGAGATTCATTTGGGATGTGAAGTTGAAAAAATAGTATTCGATAAAATGAAAATAAGTTCAGTCACCTGCCGGGAACTTGCTTCCGGTAATACGATTGAATTTCCCGGTGATCATTTTTTTTCTACGATACCTGTTAAAAATCTCGTTAGCGGATTAACTAACATAGAAATTCCTTCAATTGTAAAAGATATTGCAAGCAAATTATCGTACCGGAATTTCATAATGGTAGGTTTACTTTTCAAAAAACAAAATACTTCAAACGGAGAGGGATTTGAGAAACTTACGGATAACTGGATTTACTTGCAGGACAAAAATTTGGTGGCAGGAAGACTGCAGATATTCAATAACTGGAGTCCGCATATGGTAGAGGATAAAAACAATCTTTGGGTGGGGATGGAATTTTTCTGCTCAGAATCCGATCCAATTTGGAATAGTTCCAGGGAAGAAATGACTACGCTTGCACTAAAGGAAATCAGGGCGATTGGATTGATTCAGCATGAAACACTGATCGATTCGACGGTAATTAAAATCCCGAAAGCATATCCGTCTTATATTGGAGCTTATGAACAGTTTTCCGTAATACAGGAATTTCTTGATCTTATAGAAAATCTATACTTAACTGGTCGCAATGGTATGCATCGTTATAATAATGCCGATCACAGTATGATGACTGCTATGATCGCCGTGGAAAATATAATTAACAATCAAAAAGACAGAAGTAATATCTGGGCGGTAAATATGGAACAGGATTTTCATGAAGAAAGCTTAAAGCCTAAAGGTCAAGGCGGATAGTCGTAGTTCGTGGATCGGATATCGTGGATCGGATATCGTGGGTCGCAGATCGATAAACGATATACAATACACGACTCACGAGAATAAAAAAACCCTCCCGGTTAAGAGAGGGTTTCATTCATAATCTGTGACCGCGGTGGCTTTAGTCTTTAAGCCTTAGGCGTTTCGTCTCCGCTTTTTTCTTCCTGCTGCAATTTTTCCTTGATTTCAGCGAGGGCTCCAAGATCACCCAGTGTCGGTTTTTCAACCTTGTTCTGGATAGTTTTTACGGCCTTCCGTGTTTTATCAGCATCAACTTTAGCTTCCTTACGTGCTACATCTTTCTCTTCGGCTTTAGCCTGTTCCCAGATACGGGTATGAGATAAAACGATGCGTTTTTCATTACGATCAAATTCGATCACCATGAATTGAGCAGTTTCATCAGCCATAATCTGCTTACCATCTTCTTTAGCAAGATGACGGCTCGGAGCAAATCCTTCGAGACCATAAGGAAGTTGTACCAGGGCACCTTTATCATCTTTGCGCGTAACGGTTCCTTCATGAATCGTTCCGATCGCAAAAGTGTTTTCGAGTGCATTCCATGGATCTTCTTCCAGTTGTTTATGACCAAGCTGAAGTTTGCGGTTTTCTTTGTCAATACTGAGTATCAAAACTTCAATATGCTGACCAACCTTAGTATATTCTGAAGGATGATTGAAACGTTTCAACCAGCTCAGATCGCTTATATGAATCATTCCACCGATGCCAGGAGACAATTCAACAAACACTCCATAAGGTGTAATATTTTTCACCAGACCATTATGTTTACTTCCCTGAGGGAAACGTGTTTCGATTGTGCTCCATGGATCTTCACTAAGCTGTTTGATGGACAGGCTCATCTTACGCGCGTTTTTGTCGAGCGTAACAATTCTCGCCTGATGTTCATCACCCAGTTTGAAGAATTCTTTTGCATTGATCGGTGTATTTGCCCAGGTAATTTCACTCACGTGAACAAGACCCTCAACACCTGGCATGATTTCGAGGAAAGCACCGTAGTCTTCGATATTCACTACTTTACCTTTCACGATTTCACCTTCTTTAATAGTTTCAGGCAATACATCCCAAGGATGAGGAGTGAGCTGTTTCAAACCAAGACTAATGCGTTTCTTGCCATCGTCGAAATCGAGCACCACAACCTGGAGTTTCTGATCCAGTTTAAGTACTTCGCTCGGATGACTGATACGTCCCCAGCTGATATCTGTTATGTATAACAAACCATCCAATCCTCCAAGATCCATGAACGCACCGAAATCGGTGATGTTCTTGATGGTTCCTTCGAGTACCTGGCCTTTTTCAAGTTTGCTCATGATCTCAGCACGTTGTGCTTCGATATCACTTTCGATAAGTGCCTTATGAGATACAACGGCATTCTTAATGGTATCATTTACTTTAACCACTTTGAATTCCATTGTTTTTCCTACGAACTGATCGTAGTCAGTAACAGGTTTCACGTCGATCTGTGATCCTGGTAAGAATGTTTCCATTCCGAAAACGTCAACGATCAATCCACCCTTGGTTTTGCTGGTAACTGTTCCGGTAACCACTTCACCTGTTTTGTGAATTTCAACGATGCGTTCCCATGCGCGTGTAATACGTGCCTGTTTGCGGCTCAGGTGAAGATGACCTTCCCTGTCTTCCTTCTCCATCACCATCACTTCAACTTCATCGCCACTTTTCAAATTCTGCAAATCGCGGAATTCATTTAGTGAAACGAGACCGTCACTTTTAAATCCGATGTTTACAACAACATCCGTTTTTGTAACACCTACTACGAGACCTTTAATGAGTTCGCCATCAGTGATCTGAACAAAAGTATTTTCATACACTTTGTCGTACTTCTCTTTCTCTTCTTTCTTGTAAGCTGCGACGTTTCTCTTGTCGATCGTCCAGTCGAAATCGTCGTGAGCTGTCGGAGGAGCGAATTGATGCTTTCCGTTTGCGGCAGGTGCATTTGTTGTCGCTGTAGCTACTGCAGTTTCTGCAGTTGGCTCCTGGCCTTCAGCGTTTGAGTTAACAATTTGGTTTTCTTCCATGATAATATAATATCCCGAAGGTTTTAATTCGGGGCTGCAAAAATACGAAAAAATGGGGTGAAAGCAAAAGGCTTAAAGCTTAAAGCTTAAAGCTTAAAGTGTGAAACTTTAGATTTGGAAATTGTCTATAATTCTTCGGTATATCTGAAAGGATTCGGACGCCCGAAACAAATGGTCTAATCCCCTCATTTTTAAGTGGTTTAGAGGTCCCAAAATGATCCGATGTCCCTTTGCCTTATTACTTCCGTTGATATATCCATAGCGAGAGAAAAAGTATGCCCTTTCTCAGTTATATTTGCACCCCTGAATAAAATATAGCGACAGTTGTTCTGCCCGGGTGGCGAAATTGGTAGACGCACTGTGTTCAGGTCGCAGCGTGGGAAACCATGTGCTGGTTCGAATCCAGTCCCGGGCACGAAAACCTCTCATCGAAGATGAGGGGTTTTTTATTTTGGTAGCGTACAAAGCTTGCTTTGCTAAGCGGACAAAATGAAAAACACAATCCCGCGAAGCGGGATGAGGTTTTTGTTCAGCCCCTCGTGGGAATATCTGGATGGCGAAGTCAATCCAGTCCCGGGCACAAAGCCTCTCCAACTTGGTTGGAGAGGCTTTTTTATTTGCGAGCGTTGTGAACTTATTCACAAAAGCGAGTAAATGACAAGCATAGCACCATTATATTAAAACTGTCCAGTTTATAAGAGGGTACAACCAAATTAATCAATGCTTTTCCCCTCCACTGGCTGGATATACTCTCTTCTTAACCCATCATTTATTCCGGTAAAACAAATATTTCAATGCGCCGGTAGACCATAGTGCCCATATTATTAAAACAGGTTGGAAAAATAATCGGTTTAATCTGGCTTTATCGGTGGTGAGGTTAAAAGCCGGAGTATGGTTTATATATTGAGCGATATTTCCGGGATAAATTAATACATAAAATATCGCCAGTGCTATACCCACTTTTATGCGTTCTTTTTCCCAAAAAATCATGCACAATCCCAAACTCAATTCGACAATGCCCGATAAAATAACAACTAAATCCTTATTTAATGGTATACAGTTAGGCACCTGAGCCTGAAAGTCTGCTCGTTCAAAAGTAAAGTGCGCAATAGCAGCTAATATCATAAGTGCACCCAATAGATTTCTAAAAAACTTTTGCAGAAGATTCGTACTTGTAGGCGTCGGTTCCATCTGAGATTAATTTTGTAACAAATCCACTTTCTTCTGACTTCAAAATATCAGGTTCAGAAAGAATTACCTGTTTTGACATTAAAAAATCCAATCCGTCTTTATTGGGTATTTTCTCTTTTTGTGCATTGCTGTC
This sequence comes from uncultured Bacteroidota bacterium, assembly GCA_963757315.1. Lineage (GTDB taxonomy): Bacteria > Bacteroidota > Bacteroidia > Chitinophagales > Chitinophagaceae > Puia. The sequence continues at coordinate 1,491,941 of CAVWRD010000011.1, forward strand.
AAAAACCATAATCAAATTATCCGTCCTGGTATATCGGGGCCACTCGGGTAATCCCGTACCATACGGACTTCCGGATTTGATAAAGTTCACCCAATAATCAGACATCATTGCAGCAAGGGTACTGTCGGTTGCTCCTAATGGCCTATTGTTTAAAAACCGAAGATTATTCAGAACATAAGGAACCTCCGCGGTATGGAAAGCACCGTATTTTACAAATTCTCCGGTTGCCGGCACTTTTCTGTTGAAATTATAAACGTACACCAGTGAATTGTCGTAGCCGCTTTGAATAGTCGCCCATTTATAACCGGAAAGCGCAAATATCTCGTCCCGGCTAATTTCGATTTGAGAACTCGCTGCCTGCTCATCCGTTTCACCCGGGAAATATTTAAGAAATACAGCTGCTTCTTTACGATACTTTTCTTCAATTTGTTTTTTGTATTCGTCTTTTTTCTTAATCCCCGCTGCAAACCCTTCATCCGCATTCCATCCGGTAATCAGGAATACATGATTTTGTTTATTTTTTGCATAAATATCTATTAAGGGTTCTGGTAATACATATCCATCCACTACAGGTGAATACAGGCCCGTAAACTGTTTCATGATTTCTTCAGCGCTCATTTTCCGCAGATCCAACAGTGAATGCAGCCCCGCTTTTTCAGCGCTGTTTCTACCTCTTTCTTCTGCCATCGCCAAATTGCTGATATTGAAATAAGGATTCTTAATTAAAAGCGATCCGCTTTCGGCAATTGCTTTATTGAACAACCCTTTTGCCAGTGGTGAAGCGACGAGGCAATTGATGCTCATGGAGCCAGCCGATTGACCCGCAATGGTAACATTCTCGGGATCGCCACCAAAGGCAGCAATATTTTGTTTCACCCATTTCAGTGACGATATCTGATCAAGCAATCCGTAATTTCCAGATCCTTTACCATTCGACTCTTTACTCAGATCAGGAAGCGCCAAAAATCCAAAAGGTCCTACCCTGTAATTGATCGAAACAAAAACAATTCCTTTTTTGGCCAATGCCTCACCATCATAAATAGGACACGCAGAACCACCACTCCCAAAACCCCCACCATAGATCCAAATCAAAACGGGCTTCTTATCTGTTTTTTTCCTGGCGTTTGTCCAAACATTCAGATAAAGGCAATCTTCACTGATCGGCTTTTCCGGTATTAAAAATTCGGAAGTGTAAACCATCATGGGAACAGGTTTAGCCTGCATGGGACTCGGGCCAAAGGAATCGCATTTCCTTATTCCATCCCAGTGTTTGGCAGGCTCCGGCGCTTTCCAGCGCAGATCGCCAACCGGTGGTGCTGCGAACGGAATACCTTTGAATGCTGTTACATCATCCGTACTATTTCTTACACCCGATACTGTTCCCGCCTCAGTTTTTGCTATAGTAAGTGAAGTTGGCGGCCCGGTTCTTACAATAAAAGAAAAGAAAAGAACAGGTATGACCAATAAGAGCGTGTAAAATCTGTACGGAATATTTTTTTTCAAAATGAAATGTTTAATCTTCGCTTTAATTTGTTTCATAAATATTGCCGTGCTATCTGGCTGGCTTTAATTCATTAATGGTTCCTTCAGGTGTCAATGCCGTGTGATCTTTTTCCACCACCAGATTTTTTTGCAAATTGAAAGAGGCCTCTTGTTTGATATTCGATGACGATGCACCGATATGTACGGTATACATTCCTGCGGCTGCTACCCAGGACGACAGTTGTGTATCGTAGGAAGTCAGATCATCCGGATTCAATGTGAAGACAATCGTCTGCGACTTGCCAGGTTCTAAGCTGGCAGTTTTGGCAAATCCTTTCAGTTCCTGCAATGGTTTGTCCAGTTTGCCCGAAGGTGCGCTCAGGTAAAGTTCTACTACTTCTTTTCCCGAAACAGTCCCGGTGTTTGTGATGGTAGTCGTGGCTGTTATTTTACCATTAAACACAGATGAACTTAGCTTCAGCGGGCTGTAACTAAAACTTGTATATGACAATCCATAGCCAAATTCATAGGCTGGTTTAACGTCGAATGTATTATAATATCGATAACCTACATAAATACCTTCTTCGTAAGTTACTTCTGCAGGCACAGATTTTCCCATCGGAGTTACGATTGCTTTTTCGGGGAATTGTTTGCCAGGAAAGTTTTTAGAGGACGGGACGTCTGAATATTTCTTCGGAAAAGTCGTAGCCAGTTTGCCTGATGGATTCACCTGGCCAGTCAAAATCTCTGCAATGGCTATACCACCTTCCATACCGGGTTCTCCGGAAAACAGAATGGCATCCGCCTCATCCCGCCATTGCATCAGGTCTACGGGCGCGGAAATATTCAAAACCACTACCAGTTTTTTATGCACTTTGTGAAAAGCACCTGAAACTTTCTTTATCAATTCAATTTGCTTTTCAGGCAAATTGAATTCAGAAGGCAATCTGTCGGTTCCTTCTCCAGTTCTTTGAACAACGGATATGACTGCAATGCCTGCATTATCGGCTTCCTTTGTAAGAACTTGGTCGTCGATATTATATTCATCCATCGGGGGCGTGGGGCTCATATATTCCTGTATCATGTTTTTCTTTGGATTTTTCGCCGTCCATTCATTAATATAATTTGTATAGAGGGCTTGTAGGTCCTGTTCGATCGTGTAACCAGAACGCGCAAATCCTCCATTCAGTGAAATTTTAAAAGGTGGATTGACAGAGCCATTTCCCCCGGCAACCAAATCATATCCGCTATTTCCAAACAAAGCGATCATTCCAACCTGACCATTTAAAGGCAGCGTTTTGTTATCATTCTTCAACAAAACCATTCCATCTTCTGCAGCTTCTTTGGACACCAGTGCACCAGCTTCAAGATCGGGCTCGTCAGTATAATGGTATTTTTTAAAAGTGGGTGACTGCACAATCACATTTAAAATTCCTGCGACATTTTCATCCAATATTTTTTCACTCAATGTTCCGTTCTTAACTGCCTCAAGTATTTGCTTTGATTGGGCAGGTGAACCCGGCATGATCAAATTGTTTCCAGCATTCATCTGCGCTACAGGATCCTTGCCGCCGCCCCAGTCTGTCATCACAAATCCTTTGAATCCCCATTCTTTTCTAAGAATATCGGTAACCAGATCCTTACGTTCGGAAGTATATACGCCATTGATTAAATTATAAGACGTCATAACCGTCCAGGGATGCGATTTTTTTATGGCGATTTCAAACCCTTTCAGATAAATTTCACGGAGTGCCCGCTCACTGACGATGGTATTTACCGTCATCCGGTTGGTTTCCTGATTATTGGCGGCAAAGTGTTTTATCGACGTGCCGATACCATTACTTTGCAGGCCTTCGATCATTGCTGCAGACAAACAACCGGACAGCAAAGGATCCTCAGAAAAATATTCATAGTTCCTGCCGCCAAGTGGGTCACGATGGATATTTATTGCCGGAGCCAGTACGATGTCAACGCCATATGCCTTGACTTCCCTTCCAAAATAAACTCCGAGTTTTTTTAAAATGGCTGTATCCCAGGTTGATGCGAGTAGAGTAGCAGTTGGCCATGCCGTAGCGTAGTGAATACGCCCCTGATTATTATACCACACGTTTAAACCAGCTGTACCGTCTGAAGTGATGATAGAAGGAATGCCGAGTCGTAAAATTTCAAAACTGCTTCCAGCTGCTCCAGGAACCCTAGCTTGACCTCCTTTCGGTTCCTTTAACAACATGCCCGGAACATATACTCCGGGCATATACATACCATTGCCTACAACCATATTGGCTTTTTCTTCTAGTGTCATGGCCTGAACCACCGCAGCATTGGGATCCTTCCCCAAATGAGGCAATTTGTTTTGAGTATGAGCCACTGCAGCGATTAACATGGAACCGACAAAAAAAATAAGCCGGAAAGAATTAGCCATCATAAAAATTTTTTTAAAAAGTGGTTAACAAAATGATCATTTACTAATATTTAGAAAATGAAGGTAGGAGATAATTTCCTATATTTACTAAATTTTAGTAAATAAACTTATGATGTTGAAAACCAATGAAAAACGCAAAGGACCTGAAAGAGTATATTGAAAAAGGATACTTAGCCTATCGGCCAAAATTAACCGTAGACTGTGCCATATTTGGATACCATGACGGCGATCTGAAATTGCTATTGGTAAAAAATAAGGTGCTCGTTAAATGGTGCCTTCCAGGAGGGCCGGTAAAAAAAGGTGAGAGTTTAGACCAGGCCGCCGCAAGGGTTACAGCCGAGAGAACGGGAATCGAAAACCTTTTTCTGAAACAATTCAAAACCTTTGGTGATCCAGAAAGGGACGATAACAAAGCATTTGACCCGAAAAAACTCTTTGAATTAACCGGAATACAAATAACCGTGAACCACTTGCTGAAAGGTGAAATAGTATCTGTGGGATTCTATGCAATTACAGATATAAGGATTGCAAAACCAGACACAGATTTCCTATCCAGTGAATGCAGTTGGTTTTCAGTAGGCAACTTACCCAGGCTGGGCTTTGATCACGACGATATGGTAAAGGAGGCCCTTATTACTATGAGAATGCATCTCTTTCATTTTCCAATTGGAAAAAATCTACTACCCGAGAAATTCACATTGAAAGAAATAAAACTTTTCTACGAAGTGATGTCAGGCAAAACCTTGCATATTTCCAATTTCCCGGGTAAATTAATTTCACTTGGACTTATAACAAAGACAGATGAAAAAAGAAGTATCGGAGCTCATCGCTCTCCGGCTTACTACAAATTCAATGAAAATACCTATAACAAAGCCTTGCAGGAAGGTCTGGTATTGATCTAACATAGCGAACCCCCGAATATTCTGTCAACCCGTTCCATAACATTTAATTAATTTTTTCAGGCAAAATAGTGCCATTCTGATTAATTAATTGACCTTTTCCCAAAAAACAGGAGCGAAGTAAATTAGAAAATCGAGCTAATTGTTGTTTATTAAACACCAGTTTTGAACTAAATATTCGGTACAAAAATTTATCTTTGCAGTGAAAACGAATAGAAGAGCGAAGAAGTGAATATTGAACGCATTATTTTGATTGCTGTTTAAATTCACGACACAAAATTGACAGACACAACTTACAAAATATTGAATCCCAGGATTGAAGGAATCCAGTGCCGGGCACTAAGCCTTTCCAACGAAGTTGGAGAGGCTTTTTTATTTGCGAACTCCGTGAACTTGTTCACAAAAGCGAGTAAATGAAAAACCCGGCACCGCCGGATCTAGTACAAATAACCATCTTCAAATGAGTTTCGCAGAATAAATAACTGCTCCACTATTCATTCGAGTGGGGCAAAGAAAAAGGCGAACGTATTGCAACTGACATATCTACTTATAAGCGTCCCGCCAACTATATACAAATGCATCATAACAATGAGGCGAGCCATCCTGGAAGTCAAACGTTCTCAGTTGATACTTAACCAACAGGCCTACAGCAGCGGTTATTTTCTACAACATAAATTAAAAAGTAATTTTTTAGAATACTATGAAGCCTTTGTAAAATCCGACCGGAAATTTGGAAATCGTCAATTAGAAAATAGTTTCAGGGCCTTCAAATCTTTCATTGGCAAAGAAAGCATTGCCACGAAGGATATCAACGAGAAACTTTGCAGGAAATTCCATGATTATCTTTTTTGCCAAAATATCATGGTGAAACACCTCCCGGATATTTCATGCGATTTAAACGTGTATTGAAGAAAGCAACCAAAGATGGATATTTCAGACATAATCCTTCGGAAGAATTACCTGCAAAAGTCGGCGGAAATAAAAAGCTGAAGGAAATATTAACTGCAGAAGATTATTCGAAGTTAATGAACACGCCATGTCTGAACCATGAAGTAAAAAAAGCATTCGTTTTTTCTCTTTATACCGGACTAAGTTGGGTGCATGTCAAATCGCTTTCCTGGTCCATGATAAAACATGACTCTGTTTCAATACCGCCGCATCCGGTCTACTCGTGTACATAGAAGCAGGCGTTGGCAGTTGAAACTTTTTGATTTTTTTCCAGGAATAAAAACAGCCTATAGGGTCCCGGCTCCGCAGGCGCTGTAATGGTAAAAACATAACTGAAACGGACATTTGGATCCGGCAGATTTGCGGATTTCGGCTGGTCGGTCAGCACGACCGAGTCGCGCGATATATTTTTCCGCTTCTCCTGGTTAAGCATGGGATCAAAGTACAGGTCGTCATCGTCGCGGTCGACCCGCCATTTCAGTATCGAATTTACCGGTGAACCTAAACACGTAAACTGCACCTGATAAGACTTCCCCGGTTCTAGGTAAATATTTCCAGATGATTGCTGATTGTTTATAAATAACGATAACAGACTGACAGACTTTTCCGCCGGATATTTTCCCGTCCAGCAATAAGTAAGTATATCGATCATCTCCGTTTGTTTTCCATCTTCAGTAAATAAGCTGAAGTAGGTTGGGGTACACTCATTTTTCTGGCCCCAGAAGAACGCATACGACCCGAGGCAATTAGTACTGTCAGACCGGATCGAATGATATTGTCTGGCAATAAACTGCATTTTTTCAAAGCTGGTTTCTTCATAATAGGTATACCATTCAGTGAAGTTTTTGAACCAGTAACCCGTGGAGCCGTACTCGGAAATCACATACGGCTTATTCCATCCATACGCGCTCATTTTTTCCCGGATTTGTTCCAGTGGTTTAAAAGAATTGATACTCGCCAGTTCGATTTGATCCCCGTAACTTTTCACGTATAACAATTTGCTTGGCCCTTCCACCGCAGTTGTTGTCGGATGATCAGGATCCAGTTCATGAATCATGGCTGCAATTCTGTTAATCTGAATCCAGATTCTTCGTTCCTTTAAAAAACTTGCCAGTGTCATTTGTACGCCCAGTTCATTGCCGACCGACCACATCAGCAGGGCCGGGTACTTCCGGTATTTCAGCACTTCCTGTTTTGCCCGATTGAATTGTTCATTCACCGCCCGCTCATCGCCATAATCCATTTTAGGACCCTCGGGTAACAGTTCCAAACCCAGCATCACCGACAAACCAAGGGCATTCGCAGAATCCAATACTTCTGCCGCCCGGATCGTACTGTACAGCCGAACCGAATTTCCACCAAGGTTTTTGAGTAATCGCAGGTTACGGCTGTCTTCGACACATACTCCTTTGATAAAATACGGTTTCCCAAACCGGTAAATCTGATAGCGGCCATCCTGAAAACGGATGTCCACCAGTCGTTTCACCGGAAGGTTTCTTACCTCAGCCTGGCCGCAACGCAGCTGGCTAAGGCTGCACAGACATAAAATATATAAAAACGCCCGGCTCATTCTTTTTGGTTTTGAGGACTGAAGACCTGAACCGATTTACTAGCCGTCATTACCCGTCCATTGTCATCTCCAGCATAAACATATAACCGGTAATTTCCCGGCTTATCCGGCAGACGGATGGTGGCCGAAAGATTGTTTGCGTTTTTTATTTTAATTTCCCTTGCATAGTCCGTACTATACATTTTCCACTCGATATTTTTATACGCCGGATCATGATTTACCATTGAATAAATATACTCAGTACCCGACATGACTTTAAAATCAGGACCTATAATAAACATATTGCTTTTGGGAATTTCAGCGTGCCCGTTTTTCCATGCATTCTGCAATGCGTAATACACCGATTTTTTCCTGCCTCTATAATCGGTTATTCCAAACCAGGTGGCGCTTCCTTCAAAACGGTCACGCCAGGTGTAAGCAATTCCCCCGACATTATATCCGCTGTTTTTCATGATATTGTTTTTCCAGTCTTCCTGATACCACAATGCGTTGCTGCGGTCGCCCGCTTCCGAAATCATTTGGTGGGTATCCAATTTTGTCAACTCATCGTTCCAGTAACCTTCCGGACCAAATTCTGAAACCAAGTATGGCCTGGTGGAATCGAACCGGTGGGTAAGTTCCTGCAGATCCCCGATTTGTTTTTTATAGTAAGAATTGATGCCCATGATATCTATAGAAGGCGCCTCCAGGTGAAAGGCCTGCAGCTCGGCGGGCAGTTGCCAGCTGTGCTCCAGCGAAGTCAACACCGGTCTCCCCGGATCCGTCTGGTGAATTTTAATTGCGATGGTCTCAACCATCTGCATATAAGCTTCCCTGACCCGGCTCAGATAAGGCTGGTTGTAATACTTTTTCAGTAATCCCCCGGTTTCGTTTCCCACAGACCATCCTAGAACAGCATGATATGATTTACAAGCTGATACCCGTTCAACCGTCTGTCGGATATATTTTTTCACGCGCTCGCTGTCCTGATAATAATCAATGGCTGGGTCAAACCAAAATCCATAGAGCACTTTCAGTCCGTACTCGTCTGCAACCGTGAGTATATTTTTATCGAAAAAAGAGGGCTGATAACTCCGGATAGTATTCGCCCCTGCGTTCCGGATTTCCCTAAAATCTTTTTCCAATTGTCTGCGCGTGGGTTGGTAATTGATATCCGGCCAGCCTTGACCGGAATTATATGCAATTCCCCGAACGTAGAAAGGTTTTCCTTCCACGAGCCATGTAAATAAGCCTGGACCGCCTTTCAAAAAAGTGGATTTTTTTTCGTTTAAAACAGCCCCCTGTACCGGCAGCATTTTACCCGGGCGATAAATGGCGGTCCATGGAATGCCTTTACCTGCGATCGCCTTCAGGCCATTTGTTATTTCTTCTGCGTCCTTTATGCTCCAGTCGACATAACCGGTCGAATGCTCCGGCCGCCATGCTGTAATCCAGTTTTTATCCTCATCACTATTAAAAAAAACAACCGATTTTATCTCGGGATAACGGTTGGAAATAACCGACAAGGATTTTTTTACCCAAGCCGTGCCGTCGCCGCCATAATTTGTTGAACCAAATTCTGCCAGCATGACGGGCTTATGCAGGGGAAGGAGGTTGTTCCGGAAAGGTTCATAGATTTCTTCCAGCGTGATCCATTTTTTCTTGCTGGAGGCCGTTCCGTAATTTAAACCGGTCAGGCCCACCCAGTCCACATACTGGTCACCCGGATAATAAGAAATCATGGTTAGTGGATCCCAGGGGTTATATACCCAGCTTACATTTCCGACACCGAGTTCTGCAAACAGGGAGACAATTTTCCGCCAGGAAGCCTTATAATCTTCACTTGTGTTCCCGCCTGTTCGCGACCAGGGATAAGCCGGATTATCCGGTTCCTGAGCAAAGCGAATAAATACCGGTTTACGGTAGTCCCGGATCATCAGCGCGTAACCCCGGATATAATTATCGAAAAGACCGTCAGAAATGGCTTTCATTCCCTTCTTCTCGTTCCGGAGGCCGGGATTGCTTTTTCGTAGCGGGAAACCACTCACCCAGGGTTCCCAGGTGATCATCGGGATCGCACCGCGTCCGGATATTTCCTGCAGCAGGTCCATGGGAAATAATTTCAGTCCTTCCGGACCCCACCTTTCATAGATAGAAATGATTTGAAACCGGAAGGCGGCCTTTTTTTCAAAATCATCAATGCTTTGAAAAGAATGGTGTTTCTGCAAAGCCGGCATATAAAGCCCGAAATAAAAACCGCCGGCATTCTTATCAGCCGGGAATTCTGTTTTTTGTGATGGCTGTTTTGAAACTTCCGTATAAAACGGCAAAAAGTAAATAACCGGCAACAGAATTCCCACAATGACCGGTGCGGTTAAACGCAGGGGGTTAAATATGATTTCCGAGGTATAAATTTTAAACTTCCGTAGCCCTCTCAGCCACCCTCTTAAATATCCTGTTCTGGCAATCTTTTGCCTCAATGACCAGACGGTATAATGCTGGCCTGCTAGGATAACGATTCCCAACATAATCAGGTTCAGCAGGCAGAATCCAGCCATAATCAGACTATATGGAGTCCAGTCTCTCAAAAGTCCGTATACCATTGCTGCCAGAATGATAAAACAAACGATCAGGTTCGGCAAAACCAGTCCTAGAATATTTTTTCGTTCTGCCGCTTTGGGGGTTGGTATATACGGCACCTTCTTTCCAAAAAGAGTATAAATGAATCCCGACACATAGATCCACCAGGTGGAAAAAAGCAAAACTCCACCTGTAATGTGCAGGCCGTATTCATACTTTTCAATAAGCCAGCGCTGTGCATACTGACGGATCAGCAAAATCATCAGCAGCATTTGAATCGCAATCAGCCCCAGTAATTTTAAATCAATCTGCAGGGGATTTAATCCGGAAAACAGACTCAGGACCGGGATCAGGATATCAATCAGGATGATCAAACCCACAGCGTAATGCAGGGGAACCAGAAAATAATGCAGTTTCTGCCGCCAGGTAAACTTTTTAAACAGACGTGGATAAACATGGATGAGCAGTTCAAATGTTCCCCGGGACCATTTAAACTGCTGCTTAAAATAAGCTGACAGGGATGCCGGAACCAGGCCACGAGTCAGGATTTTTGGGAGATAGACAGATTTCCAGCCCGCAGCATATAACTGCATTGCGGTATGCATATCTTCTGCAAGACCCGCACTGTGTCCACCAATGGAATTGAGTGCCACACGTCTGAACGTGCAGTTTGCCCCGATGGCCTGAACAGTCCCGTAACTGTTCATACACATCATCATCGGGCCATAAAAAATATACGTCTGCTGTGCGGCGCCTTTAGCGATCATGGTTTCCCGGACGTTCTTATAGGCCTGCACAATCTGTACAAATCCAATTTCAGGATTTTCAAAATAGGGAAGAATTTCATCCAGAAATTCAGGGGCAGGCGCATGATCCGGATCCAGCACAACGCAAATCTCCCCGGTGGCCGACCTCAGTGCATTGTTGATGTTTCCGGCCTTTGCGTTGGATTTATCAATCCGGGTAACGTACCGGATATCCATACAGGCACAAAAATCACGAAGTTCCGGATCATTGCCCTCATCGCAGAGCCAGGTGGTATGCGGATAATGCACCTGCTTCATCCGGGTCAGCGTGTTTTTAATCATTCCCACCGGCTCCCCGGCAACGGAGGTGGTGAGCATATCAACCGTAAATAATCGGGTAACTGGCGGCTTAACTGGAATTTTTACCGACCAGTAATGATACCATTCAAAGAGAATTTTGATGAATTTGTATATAAGGGAAATACACAATAACCCAAATAAAGGCAGGTATCCAATGTGTTCTTTTCTAAATAAAAAAAAACAGAAGAGGAGAATCGATATTATTCCAGATACAACGAGTATTCGTTGTATCTGTCGCTCGACTCGGGAAACTATTTTTAAATCCTTATCCTGTGCGATATTTTCATATTCATCGCTCATAAATGGGTTCAATGCGATTATAAAGCCTAAGTTAAGCTTATAACGGTAATCCCTAACGCCGGATCAGGCAGTGCCCGGCGGATACACACTGTCAATACAATGTCAATCCGGGTTACAGAAAACTCCCTAGACCTTTTTTAGAGGCCGGACGAATCTTCCCATCCGGGGCGATCCACGTAGTTTACCAGATATGAATCCTTTTCTCTTCAGGTAAATACATGGAATCGCCCTGCTTCACATGAAATGACTCATAAAAATGTGGATTGTTCATCAGCGGGCCATTTACACGCCACATGGGAGGAGAGTGTGGATTATTATTTATCCATAAACGCAGGAATTCATTTTTCATCTTCACGCGCCAGATATGCGCAACAGAAATAAAGAACCGCTGGTCTGGTGTATAACCGCCAATCTTGGTGGTGTCCTGTCCTTCTTTGGTTAACTTAAATGCATCATAGGCGATAGAAACGCCGCCTATATCTGCTGCATTTTCGCCAACGGTCATTGCGCCCTTCACGTGTACGGTATCAAGCACCACAAAACTGTTGTAGAGGTCAATTACATTTTGCGTTTTTGCTTTGAACTTTGCATAATCGTCTTTTGTCCACCAGTTTTTTACGTTGCCTTCCTTGTCGTACTGGGCGCCCTGGTCATCAAATGTGTGTGTAATTTCATGACCGATTACCATGCCGATGCCTCCGTAGTTTAAGGCATCATCGGCATTATTGTCAAAATAAGGAGGTTGGAGTATAGCCGCCGGAAAAACAATTTCATTGGCGCTTGGGTTGTTATAAGCAGTAACTGTTGAAGGCGTCGTAAACCATTCGCTTCTGTCCACCGGTTTGTTGAGTTTAGCCAATTGGAAGAGGTAGTTGTTCGTTGAAGCGGATACTATATTTTCAAAATATCTATTTTTTACAATCACCACATGGCTATAGTCCCTCCACTTGTCAGGATATCCTATCTTCTTTGTGATGGCAAACAATTTTTCTTTGGATTTTAGTTTTGTGCTGTCGCTCATCCAGTCCAGTTTATCTATTCTTGCAGCCAATGCTTTCTGTAAATTATTTACCAGGTCCAGCACACGTTTTTTTGCATCTTCAGTAAAATATTTTTTAACGTATAATTGTCCCAGTGCCCCACCCAACAATTGGTCTACCGAACTTGCCATTCTTTCACCCCGCGTTTTTTGTTTTGCCTGTCCTGTAATGGCTTTATTAAACTCAAATGAAGCATCAACAAAAGGCTGACTTAACACATCTGCATAATTACTGATCGTATTAGCCTTCAGGTAAATTTTCCAGTCGCTGATGGGAACGGATTTCAGAGCGGTATTCATCTTGTCGTAATAAGCTGGCTGAGCCACATCAATAGAATCCGTTTTTGCGCCCAAATCATTTAAAACATTCTGCCACCCAATATTTGGCTGTTTCTTTACAAGTGTTGAAACGGCCATCTTATTATAATTGGCATTTACGTCGCGCAATTCAATATTTGTTCTGTGAGAACCGGCGAGTTGTTTGTCAATATTGTAAACAATATCAGCATCCTTAGCTGCCGTTGCTGAATCGCTGCCGGTAAGTTGAAATAATTTGGTGAGGTATAATTTGTAGGCTTGCTGAATGGCTACGCTGGGTGCATCAGTTTTGAAATAATAATCTCTCTCCGGCAGACCGATACCCGTCTGATAGATATGTGCAATGTTCAGTTTGCTATTTTTATTGTCAGGACCCACTCCAAAAGCCAAAAAAGAAGAATTGTTTGATTTGGCTTCTGTTGAAGCAAACTTCATCAAAGAAGTAATATTATTAATGCTGTCGATTCTGGCAAGCAATGGCTTAATCGGTTCAAAGCCGAGCTGGTTAATGGTGGCAGTATCCATTCCTGAAGTATAAAAATCACCCAGCTTTTGTTCAATACTGCCCGCAGTATTATTTGCTTTTGAAACGCTGTCCAGAATACCCTGCAATCGCAGGCGCTGGGGATAATTCATAAACATGTATGCACCCACTCCAGATTGCGAAGGAGGTATCTGGGCAGAATCGTACCAGATACGGTTCACATACATAAAAAAGTTATTTTCAGGTTTAATCGAAGAATCGATTCCGGTTATATCTGACGTGGCAACGGTGTCTGGTTTGCTTTGACATCCCGCCGATAAAAACAATACTGCAAAAAGAAATTTTAAATATTTCATAAATGATGTAGATGTTAGTTGTTCTTGTGATTCCAAAAATAAGGCAAACGTTGATTAGGTAACGTAATACCACTACATTAAACATCGAAACAAACGCAAAAACTTATGGAGTCAGTTGCAGCATCCGCTGCAAAGCGGCTATGTCGAGATGACCGATCACTTCTTTGGCGAGTTCCTGTCCGCATCCCAGTCTTATATATAAAGATTGTACAGAGAGCTTTTTGCCGTCAGTGCTTAGTTCAGGACTGCAGACCATTTTAGCGGATGGCTCGGGTGTTGACCAACTGCCGACCAGAATATAAGTACCTCCTGAATAGCTGTATCCCCAGGTGGGATTGGTTGTATTTTCAATCAGGTAGCCGTAAGCCGTTTTTGTTACCAAAGCCTGGCTGCCATCCGCAGGATAGTCCTTGGACCAGGAGACATTTACACCGGCTTCCACTTCGATTTGCTGATTGTTATTGATATTATTCCCAATGCCTGAAAGTTCTTTTTGCAGGCGATCCCTCTCCTGGTTCACCCGGGCACTGTCGGCCGGCGCTGGATTCATAGGAAGCGCCGCCATCTTATTCACCAGATCCAGCATATGATTGGTCGAACCCGAATTCATCATGACGCTTGGATTGATCTGATAGCTTGTTTTGAAAACCTGGTTTAAGTCTCTGAAATTATAGAAATTATTTTCTGATTGCAATCGCACCCGCGTAACCTTGTTTTCCTTTACTTTTTCGCAAAGCCACTGTTTTGATTGCAAATAAGTAATGGCAGGCTCCATTGCTTCAGTTAACATTGACCAGATCTTGTGATGAAAGCTGGTTTCACAGGCAGATGCCGAACGCCATTGTCCGAGATCAAAACCCGGACTCATAGTATTGTAGATAGTATTATCACATCCTTCATAATGGTCAGGGAGTTTTTGTGTGAGTGGAGACCGGCTCGATAAAGATATTTTCCCGTTGATTGGAATCGCTTCGCTGGACAACTGGCGGGAACTCAATACACCGTCAAAACTGATTTTCAGATGCTGCGGATCGAGAAAATCTACATGTACATGCAGCTTCGATTTTTTCGACGGATCCAGCTGCACGTGGCTTCCATCCTTTCCTATCAGCAAAATACTCACATCATTGTATCCACCGATTTCAGTGCTGTAGTCGTCGGGAAAATTAAAAGATGATTTCTTTCGTGATAATTCCAGAAATACTCTGTTTTCATTTTCCGGCCCGTCGGATAGGTTTACCACTATATGAGCGTCTGTGGCAGATACAAACCAGTAAGACTGGATCGGATTTTGACCGATTACAAAGGTTTCCGTGCACAGCCTGGTTAAATCGGTTCTTGACTTTAATGCAGAATGTTGACAAGCTATGTAATTTTCGCCCTCCAGAATGATTTGATCCGACTGGGCCCTGAGAACAAAGACATGTAGCGTGGCGACAAGCAGAATAAGAATATATTTCATTTGTGTAAGAATAATATAAAATAGATCGGTTGTCGAAACATCACCACCCGCCTGATACAAAAGAAAGGATAATAGAATTCTGAAACAATCAGATGAACATCTGATTTAGCAACTGCCAATCCGGCAACCAGCTTACGCTCGGAATGAACTTCAAACGGCGAAGAGGCTGCAGACAGAATAGATCAGTTTCAGAAAATATCGATTCAGTTTACAATGCATCTGCAAACGGCATACTGTTCCATAAGAATACAGTAATTTGCTGTTTCACCCATAACGGTAGTGGTTGAAAATGAAATTTTATCTGGCAGCCATAACCGCCTATGTTATCTGGGGATTTTTCAGCCTCGTTCTCAAACCACTGCATGATTATTCTTCTGTAGATATTTTGTTTTATCGTGTTTTTAGTTGCGCGATACTGATGCTGCTGATAACATTTCTTTTCAGGCGGAAAAAGTTGAAGGAAACCCTGCAGCTATTTAAGCGGATGTCTCCTCAGGAAAAACGAAGAACTAGTTTTACTGAACGTTGGGGGCAGTATTTTCTTAACGGGAAACTGGTTCTCGTTTATTTATGTTATGAATCACATCAGCATTAAGGCAACATCATTGGCATATATGGTTTGCCCAATTTTAACTACACTGCTTTCCTTTTTCCTGCTGCATGAAAAACTAAATAAACTTCAATGGTCGGCCGTATTATTGAGCATTGCCGGTTGTTTATTACTTTCTTACGCAGATTTAACCGATATGCTTTATAGTATGATTATAGGGTTAAGTTATGCCTGTTACCTCATTACCCAGCGCGAGAATACCGGATTCGATAAATTTTTCATACTTAGTACTCATATTTTATTGTCATCTTTTATTCTGCTTCCATTCTTCCCTGCATATAGCGGACCCGTGCCGGCTGAAGGGAAATTTTACTTTTATATACTGATCATCGCCGTGTTTTTTACGATCATACCACTATTCCTGAATCTGTATGCGCTCCTGGGTTTGAATTCGTCTACTGCAGGAATGCTGCTGAATATAAATCCCATCATCGCTTTTTTATTGGCTACATTTTTCTTTCACGAGCCAATCAGCTCGCTGCAGATCATCGGTTATGCCATCATTTTTATTGCGGTGATCGTATTTAATGCAAGACAAATTTTTAAAGTGAATCAAAATAGTCAACTGACCGCTTAATATTTTTCTTCATTCATGTTCGGCAAAGTTTTTGCGCGTTTTCTTCTTAGATGGCCTGCAAACTTTTCTTCAACAAAATAAAATTCCTCAAATCGACAGGAACCTTATAGGAACAATATAGGAACCTTATAGGGACCCCTCCCCTGTATGACACCTGCCTGACAAGTGCTGGCTATAAGTCTGACAAAGGTCCGTGTCCCAGAAAAAATAATATCTTCGAAATTAAAAAGCCCTTTCACGACTGAACCGCGAAAGAGACTTTTTTATCCGGACCTGGATTTTTTACTTATTGTTTTAAGACTTTGAAAGTCTTCAACACTGATCCCTGTTTCAATTTAACAACATAGAAACCCGTGTTATAGCCAGAAGCAGGAATACTCACGAGCCCATTTGGCTGCGTTATACGGCTGCTGTACAAAAGTTTTCCATCCTGGGAATAGAGTTCAACAGATGCAGGTTCATCGGTATCGAGTGAAAAATAAACATTGAATTTATCGGTTGCCGGATTGGGATAAACAGCAGCCATATTTCCTCTTTTTACATTTCCTTCATAGGCCTGCAAGGCTTGATCTTTTGTGGAAGAAATCGCTTCCCCTCCACACTTTGCCGTGCTGCTGAAATCTACATCCGTCCTGGTAAATCCAAAATTGTCTTCCCAGTTGAGAACTGCAATATTGGGAGTCGAAAAGTTTTTGTACGACAAAGTGTTCGTTGAAAAGATCGTATCACCGGGAGGTGCAAGAAAACTACCGTTCTGATTTGTTCCGGTCAGAAACCACTGCACCTGTACTTCAAATGGATTTGGATTAACGACTGTCCAGTTTCTGATAGAAGACGGATCATCCGAGCATGCCGCTTCAAGTTTCAGGTTCTTAATATAAAGGCTTGGGAATTTTACGGCTCCCACGGCTTTGTCTGCTTCAATCAATCCGTAACCGGAAGCTACATCAAAGCCTTTATCAAAACCCGGAGTCAACGGATCGTCCATATCTGAAGTATTGGACGACATAACACCACGGATCTGATCAGGTGTTATGGTATTTAATTTTTGTGCCTCGATCATCAGTGCAGCCACACCAGCCCCATGGGGTGCTGCGGCAGAAGTGCCAAAGAAGTTCGGATAGGAGTCACCATCAAAAGCGCCATCGGGATAATCAAAGGGATTGAAGAAAGATGTGTTCACACCATCGGGGGCTGTAACGTCAGGTTTTTTACGGATCAGCGGCGTTATGCGATTGCCTTCGATATCAAAATAATTCGGGATTCCTCCATAAGACGAATAATATTCTATAATCGCCGTATCCACGCCATATGCCGGCGTTTGTTGATAATAGGTCGCTCCCGTTGCAATTGCACCCGCAGCTTTTGGATGTCCGAAACAGGTTCCCGACAGAACACCGGGTATTGCCGGTGTCGTAGCATAAAATAGCGCGTCGTTAAATAATATATACTTTAGATGTTGGGGGTCGGGACCGGCAAATTTTAGAATGACAATAAAAAAAGTGGGACTCTGGGTATTGTTATCATAACCAAAAACTTCAATCGGATCACCGCTGGCAATATTATCACTCGCTCCGGCAGCGACAACATTGCCATTTATATCCAGTAAATAAATATCCAGATCAGAATTGGAACCCACACCACTTGCAGAAAACGAAGATTCGTCCCATTGAAATGAACTGATGAGAGAACCACCCGGAGGAATATAAACCGGCTGTGCGTACACTGGTGGATCACCAGGCGCGCTGAAATTATGTGCGGTGCCGTTCCCTGCTCCTAATAATTCAACATTCGAAGCCTGGAAACTATGTTCGTAAGAATTCACGCCCTCATTACCTGCAGCAGAAAAATAAGTTACACCTTTCTTTTTCGAATCGTCAACAGATTGAGCAATAATACCGTCCTGAAAAAAAGGCTCGTCAAAATAACTGATGTCGTCAGCGATCACCTGGCAGCCTCTGTTCGCAAGATCCTGAATACCCTGGGCAAAATCAGCTTCTCCAAGAAAAGCGGTGTGAAATGCAAGCGTTGACCCGGGAGCAACATCATGAACGATCTCCAGCATTGCCCGGCCTTCGTCTGTCCCGCCACTGTCCAGGTCTTCCAATACCTCAACAGGTTTGTTAAAATGAAAAGGATTTGAAGGCCCGGGAAGTTCTCCCTGTTTGATCCCTTTTTTCGCTGTACCCAGGTTATCATAGCTGTCGGATAGTATGCCAATCTTCACGCCTGCCCCATTTACATGATATTTTTTTCTGGCTATCTCAGATCGCTGCGCGGTATCTCCCTGACTAATAACAGGAATGATTTTGTTTCCGGATTTTTTTCCGTTGCCTTTGGTACTGGCAGATTTAAACGGAAGAACAGGTTTAAAAGCAGGTTTTGCATATTGAATGGACTGCAGGTTTTCCAACTTATCAATAGATGATAGAGGTATGATGCCGGATATAACACGTCCATAAACACCAGTCACCTGAAAGCCATTTTTTTGCAGGTCTGCTTTGGCGGTATTAATATTTCCTTTTACGGAAACATCTACCACCACACCTCCTCCATGGTATTGAATATATTTATCCAGTCCGCCTGTTGTGGGAACAGGCTTCGCCTGAATACTCAGACTTTGAATCTTCGCACCATTATTTTTCGCTGCCAGGTTTTTCAATTCAGGGCTAAGTTTGGTTGGCGTTTTGCTAACCGGTAAAATTATTTCACCCGGAGCCTGCAGTTTCGGATTACCTGGAACCTGCACCTGCGCCATAATCGAACATGATAACAGACAACAAAAAAAATTGAGTAGATTTTTTTTCATAACTGAAGGTTATAAGGTTGATAAAAGTGGAGGAAGTCTTCTGTTATCAATTTAATCTTTTTTAATGAAAGAAAATTTTTTAAGTGAAGCAGCAAATTATAGAATCGAACTATTCAGGAACCTAGATTGAACGTACCTTCAAAAAAATAGGAGATTTTCTTTTGATCAATTAAATTGAAAAATACGGGGGCAGGATCTCAAGACTCGCGTATATATGTTTGAGTTTCATTTTGCAATTCTGTAACTTTCTTCTAATTATATCTTTCAAAGAATGTCCAAAACCAACCAGGGTGATACTGATAAAAATCTGATCAGCCGGCGGACTTTACTAAGCAACAGTCGCTAACGGGATTAAGTATTGCGACCGGATTTTATTTAACGGACTCATCAAATATTCGATAGGGAGTTGTTTTTACGACGGGAATGTTCGAGAAAAAATTATCTTTAAAATATTAAGCGTGAATTGGCAGTTTAAATAATATTGAAACCCGTTATTTTCTGATTGGTTCGATCGTACCGTAATAAGAAATCGACTGCCTGGAGTTGCTTAAGACTTGCATCGTTCCGTATCCTCCGGAACCAACTGACAGGAAAATTTTACTGGCTTTGGATTCATTTTTCGGTACGATTGTTATTTCCCAACCGCCTTTTTTTGTTGTATCAGACGTATATAAAAAATCCAGAGACTTGAATTGAAATCCCTGGTCACTTGATCCGTAATCAGCTGAATAAGATTGGCCGAAATAGGGTAAATCAACCTGCAGACTGTCCTGGTTAACCATTAAAAAATATTCGCTGGTAATTTGAATGGTTCTCCCTTTTGCCGTGTTGGCGGAAAGCGGACGAAAGCGATATTGTTTTGATTCAATTAATTCTTTTACTGATTTAGCTTTATTTGTTTCGGTATCGTTTTGTGCCTCTATTTTAAAGTACGAGGTTAAAAACAAAACCAAGACAACCCATCTCAGTTTAGACCCCGGCATATTCTGCATTTTATTTAATGAATTTAATCAATTATTACTTTGCTTTATTAAGGAGGCCGGCGATCTTTTTAATATTAACAAGCCATCCATCATTTACTGCTGAATACATTTTAAAGTTCTCGATTTCTTTAAAACCGGTATGTTCCAACAAAAGTTCCGTTCCATTGTCTTTCGGAATCAGCTTCCATACGACGATCGAATCCAGGTCGATCTTCCCGTTACCCGGACCGGATCTCCAGGAATAGCTTAATTTTTGATGCGGCACTATCTCCAGCACCTTACAATATACAATTCCATCGAAATCCAGTTGTGGTACTGGCTTTATCCTGAATTGGAACTCGAATCCCGGAATAGGTTCAAAATTATTTGGCATCAACCACAGCTCCATCAAATCTGACCTGGTTAAGTATTCCCATACCATTTCCGGTCCCTGGGGGAAAAAATACTGATGTTTTACGATGTTAGCCATAATTAGTAACTTTTAAGTTACACGAATATAAGTCTTACTTTTTATCTGACCTCCAAAAATAGATATCAAAGCAGGAAATGGGATCACCGGGTAATTGAAAAGTTCGTTTCATTTATGAAATGTCTTTTCATTAACTTGCTTTGAATTTATTGATATATTGACCTCATTATGAAAAAATGCTTTTTGCCATATCTGGTGGTTATAATAACAATGTTCAGCCTGCCTGCCTTTTCCCAACCAAAAACTGATGCAAAGGCCAGCTCGCCAACCGATACTGCATCATTGGGTATGGCTGGTGACAACCTCGACCTTTATGCTGTAATGGATCTTTTTCTCAAATCAAAGACCATTGAAGATTTTGAAAAATCGCTGAACAATACGAAATCCGGAATCAATAACCTTGATCTGGACCTCGATAAAAAAATTGATTTTATAAAAGTGGTCACCAAAAAAGAGGGTGATTCCGCTTATACGTTTATTCTCCAGGTTGATGTTAGTAAAACTGAAAAACAGGATGTAGCCGTCATTTTAGTAAACAGGGATAAAAATAAAAAAATCACTGTCCAAATCGTTGGTGACGAGGATCTGTACGGGAAAGATTATGTTATCGAGCCAAAGACACAGCCTACCCCTGCCGTCACAGCAAACCCTGCCTATACAGGATCGGAACCTGCCAAAGATGTTCCGGCATCCACAACAACCGTAGTTGTTCAGACAGCACCGATCGTGCAATATGTGTATTCACCTGCCTATGTGCCTTACTACCCGCCTTATTATTACGGGTATCATCCACCCTATTTCGCCATGGCTACTGTTATAGCTGTTGGTATTTATCGTCATAATAACTGGTATCACCATGGAGGTTACTATGGCGGACATTATCACGGTGGAGGAAATACCGTGGTCATTAATAATCGAAATCAGATCAATCATTACAATAATACCCGAAATACTTCCAACCGGGTCCAGCATAATAACGCCAGTGGAAATTATGGGAATGGAAACAGAGGTGGCGGACCTTCAGCTTCCACGCGTCCTTCAAACGGAGGAGCTTCAGGAAACCGCCCTTCCAACGGGCCTTCCGCATCAACCCGTCCTGCTAACGGAGGGGCGTCGTCAAATCGTCCATCTGCTTCAAATAATATGTCATCAAACAGATCAAGTTCGGCGGGAAATAGAAGTAGTGGAGGATTTGGCGGTGGAAGTAGCGGAGGCGGAGGCAGCAGAGGTGGTGGTGGTTTTAGTGGAGGCGGAGGTGGCAGAGGTGGAGGCGGAGGTGGCAGAAGAAGATAACTAAAATAGTACTCTTCAATCGCGCTCAGATAAAAAAAAACGGCTGTCAGAAAATCCTTTCAGACAGCCGTTGATTCAATAAATTTCCAACTATTATTTAATGGGCAATTCTGAAGCGCTCATATCCCTTAAGCATACATACTTATCATCCCTCTTTTCAAACAGGCTCATATAGTTCCCCGAGTTAAGAGTTGTATTAGCTGAATCCACTAATTTAAAACTGCCTATTTCAAGCACCTGATTACCATCTTTGGATACAAAAACCTCGTTGGTATTAAATGAAATTTTATCGGTATTTGAATCTAAATCACTTGTGAGATAATCTACAATGGCCTGCTTACCTATTAGCGGTGTCCTGTTTGGAAAATAGGAAATTGCACTATCAGCATAGTAACCTATATTTTTAAGATGACCACTATTATAAACTGCAGCAAATTCATTTTCCCTGGCCTGGATATCTTTTTTGACCTGATCTTTGTCAGCAGCCGGGGCTTCTGGTTGATTACAGGAGATCACCAGCGACGATAAAGAACCTAAGAATATTCCTGTTACAATCTTATTTTTCATAATTAAACTTCTTGATTTATATAATTTAATTGACCTTAAATGTAATATAATAAAATCGCAACATGATGCAAATATGATGCAATTTACGTTTTTGTCATTTGGATATCCATATTCATCTATAACATCGCCGAAACTATTAAGACAATCAGAATCGGTCCCAGCAACCCAACAAGAATTCCACCCGGAAAAAAATCATTTTGTTTAATCAGGCCTGTGCTGTATGCAATTGCATTTGGCGGAGTAGATACGGCCAGCATCAGTGCTGTGGACGCGGCCAGACCTACAACAATGGCTATTTGTTTTGAATGATCAGGCAGTAGGTAAATTCCCAAAGGAATAAGAATGGTTGCCGTAGCGGTATTGCTCATAATATTGCTGAATACCATTGTGACGTATGCAAAAATGACCACCAATAAAAACGGTGCGAGTTGAGTACCCAATAAATGGTTAGCGAAATGTTCAAGGAGTTTTGTTTCTTCAAGTGCCAGTCCGAGTGAAAGCCCTCCGGCTACTAATATGAGGGTATCCCATGGAATTTTCCGGATATCTTCCGGCTTGAGGACTCCCGTCATAGTCAGAAATACGATGGGAACCAGCGATACTGCTGAAACATTGATATGATGCAGTGAGCTGGTCAGCCAAAGTAGTACTGTTACAGCCAGAATTGCCAGCACAATCCTGCGTTCTTTTTTAATTAATTTATTCTCTGACTCATTTTGTGGAGGCAGTTCAAATTCTATGGGGCTGTCGGTCGTTATGAATTTACTTTTTAGCAGCCACCACCCGGCTAATGTAAGTACCAGGGCGAGCGGAAAACCAAAATACATCCATTTTATAAAACTTACAGGCATACCCAGGTTCTCGAGAATACCTGCTGCAATGGCATTGGTCGGACTTCCAATAATAGTGCCCATTCCACCCACGGAAGCTGCGAGAGGAACACCCACAAGTAATGCTTTTGAAAATGGGTCTTTCCCGATTTTTTTCAAAAGCGGAGCCACAGATGCCAGTACCATCGAAGTAGTCGCAGAATTGGAAAGGATCATGGAAGCCAGCATGGTCGTCATCATGATTCCCAGTAAAAGATTCTTGGGAATTTTTCCAGAGAGCTTTATTGAAAATCTGAAAAAATCCACATCGATCCCGGTTTTCGTCATGGCTTCCGCAAGAAAAAAACCGCCCAGCAGAAGCCAGATTGTGTTGTTGGAAAGAGTCTGGATATATTTCGTTACGTCCTGTGGATTTTCATTTATTTTTTCATTCCCCAGCGCGAAAACCAGATAAGCCATAATTATCAAACCGACAGCAAATGGAGGAATAGCTTCCGTAACCCATAAGCCAATTGAAAAAAACAGGAGAAACATTACATAGTCCTGTGAATCTGAAAAACTACTATCTCTCAATAAACGGGTTAACAGCAAAGCGACTAAAATCGAAGCAATGAAAAAAATCACATTCCTTCCGGACTTTAATTTTTCGGATAACTTGCTATTTTTATTTTTTACTGAAGACATGGTTGCGGACGTCCTTTCAGGTTTTTCCTCATTTATAATTCGAATTCCTATTTTTCTGACATCAGATCTTCCTTAATAGTATTCAGTTCCTCCAGTTTCTCTTTACTCAGTTTCGGATATTCCATATCCAGGGAATCCATTGTATGAATAATAGCAGACGCTACTACAACACGGCTGAACGCTTTATTATCGGCGGGTACCACGTACCACGGAGAATCTTTGGTAGCAGTCCCTCGAATCAGTTGTTCATAAGCATCCATATATTCATCCCAGTACTTTCTTTCCTTCGCGTCGGAAGCTGAGAACTTCCAGTTTTTATCGGGATTATTAATGCGGTCAAGAAAGCGCTTTTTTTGTTCTTTTTTTGATAGGTTAAGGAAGAATTTGCAGACGACAATTCCGTTGCGATTCAGATATGCTTCAAAATTCCGGATGTCTTTGAGACGATCATCCCAGATATCTTTTGTGATCAGTTCTTTTGGAATTTTTTGATTTTGCAAAAATTCTTTGTGTACACGAACAGCCAATACCTCTTCGTAATAGGACCTGTTAAAAATTCCAATCCTTCCTCTTTCCGGTAAATTTTTTGTGCACCTCCACATGTAATCATGGTCAAGTTCCTCTGGCGAAGGGGCTTTATAAGAAGTTACCTGACAACCCTGTGGGTTCACACCAGACATGACATGCCTGATAGCCCCATCTTTGCCCGCGGCATCCATGGCCTGAAATATGAGCAGTACCGCCCATTTGTCGTAAGCATATAAAACTTCCTGTAACGCAGAGAGTGCTTCTACGCCCATTTGCAATGTCTGTTTTGCGAGAGGTTTATCCTCGTCGCCCAGCCCTCCATCTTCTTTAGGATCGAAATCTTTAAGCCTGAATTCACTTCCATCTTTTACCCGGAATTGTTTGGAGAAGTCTTTAGCACGTTGTACGAGTTCCTTCTTCGATAATTCTGGAATGTCTGATAATCTTTCACCGATTTTTGACTTCATGATATTACTTTTATAATTTGATTAGAAAGAATTTTAGTATGGTGAATTATTCATAGAATCCTGATATGACTTCTGAAATTGTACTTGACCTGCTGATTTTTCCGGTTATTTCCTCCAACCCCTGCTTCCTTAGAATCTCGCGAACATTCGAGAGTGCGCCCACCAACCGGATCTGTCTTCCATTTTTCTGAAACTCCTGTGCCAGGTTCAACAACATTTTTGAACCTGCAACATCCACATAAGGAGCAGCAGCCAGATCCAGAATCAGAACCCGGAGATTCGTGTCCGTTGATCTAAGGTGATGGTTTATTTTTTCGTGAATGTTTTCCGTGTTAAAATATAAGATGGAAGATTCAATCCGCATTATTGCAATTCCGGGAATAATTAAATTATCAGGATGTCGGCTGATGTCGGAAAAATGAGAAGTATTCCCAATTCTGCCCAAAACTGCTACTTCTGGATGGGAACTACGCCTGATCAAAAGGATTAACGACATGATCACCGATATCATTACACCCTTCAATATACCGAATACCAGTACTCCGGCTATTGCTATCATTGCGATATTAAACTCCATGTGGTTAAGTTGTCTGATCCGTTTTAGCTCTTTGACTTTAATGAGTCCTGAAACAGCATGAATGACAATAACCGCAAGTATAACCTCCGGAAGATTTCTTAAAAGGCCGGTAAAATATAAAAGGATCACGCTAAGAGTAACTGAACAGACGATAAGGGACATGGGTGTCTTTGCTCCCGATTTTTCGTTTACCGTTGACTGTGAAAGTCCTCCCGATACAACAAAGGCATTTGAAAATGCAGCCGCAAAATTTGCGGCGCCCAGTGAGAACAATTCCTGCCTTGCATTAATTGTATAATTATTTTTCATCGCGAAAGTTCTTGCCGCGGAAATGGTCTCGATATACCCCATTAGAAAACAGGCGAATGCCAGTTCGAGAATACCATCAACATCCCTGAATCGAAGAGTGGGCCTGCTGATCGAAGGAAGGCCTGCCGGTATAAGTCCCGTGATATGCAAACCGGCACCTGCGAAGTTTGTAAATGTCATAACGACTATGGATGCAACCACCACCAACAGGGACACCGGCAATCCTTTCAACAGGTAATCTCCTGCGATCAAAATGAGCATTGCTGCAATTCCGAATAATAGTACGGTCCAATTAAGTTCAGGAATATGTTGCAGAAGATGCCAGATTCTCGTGAAGAAATTACTGCCCCCTCCCTCCACGCCGAATATTTTTGGCAATTGGGTAGCCATAATTGATAATGCTGCCCCTGCTTTGAAACCAAGCAGTATGCTGTCGCTAATGAAATTTACTATGGAACTCAGTTTAAAAAACCAGGCAACAAAACAAAGTACAGCTACGACCAAAGCAGTTAATTCAGCAATATCAGCCCACCTCGCAAGATCTCCTCCCGACAATACGGCTACCGTTGAGCCGATCATCAGGGAAATGGAAGATGTAGGACCAACAGCTACCTGTCGGGACGTAGTGAAGAATGCGAAAAAAAGACCGCCTGCAATACAACAATAAATTCCAAAATAAGTAGGAACACCAGCCAACGTCGCGTAAGCCATCGATTCCGGTAGTACAAAGGAAGCAAGAGTTATACCTGCTACCAAATCCCATCGAATGAATTTTTTTTGATAACCCGGCAGCCAGTTTGTAATCGGAAAAAATGATTTAAAGAATTCCTTTATGTCGCCACCATTCTTTTCCATTTTCTGCAAAATTTTGTTTCATCTTATCCATGAAACAATGAGTGGGAAAAAGCTAAAACAAAACTTTTCGCATTAGTATTTGAAAAAATATTCCTGGAGTTTTGATTTGTCGCTGGTATTCATAAGACCTAACATGAGCAGTACCCGGGCTTTCTGTGGATTGAGATCATCACTTACAATGGTTCCCAGTTCCTTGTCATTTATTTCATCTTCAAGTACAACCCGACCACTTACACTGCGTGCTGCCCGGCAAACAATCACACCTTTTTTTACCGCCGCAGAAATAGCATCCATATAAGCTTTATTGAAATTGCCATTTCCCACTCCTGCTATCACGAGGCCCTTGGCTCCATCACTCACCGCGCAGTTGATCAGTCCGGGAGAAGCGTCTGCATACATATAAACGATATCCACCTTGGGTAACTGACTGTCGAGTTTTACGCTGAAGGGTGACCCAACATTTACTTCCCTGACAGATGTCGAATAATATTCCACTTTACCATCGTATACCTGACCCAGAGGACCGGTATTTGGTGAAGCAAATGCATTGAGTTTAGTCGTACTGATTTTTGTTACGTCCCTGCCATCATAGATACTTTCGTTAAAACTAACCAGAACACCCCTGCCCCTGCTGGAAGGACTGGCAGCAACGGTTACCGCGTCATATAGATTCTTCGGGCCATCTGCGCTTATGGCCGTTGCCGGTCTCATGGAACCAGTGATCACGACCGCGTTCTTATAATGAATAGTCAGATCAAGAAAATAAGCAGTTTCTTCCTGCGTATCAGTACCATGCGTAATAACTACGGCATCCGCTTCATTTTTTTCAAAAATTTCGTTGATACGTACCGCAAGTTTCTCCCAAATCGCAATTGTTATATCCTGACTTCCTACGGAAGCTATCTGCTCTCCGGTAACATTTGCTATTTTGTGAATCTGGGGAACAGCTGCCAGTAACTCATCGATGGGTAGGGCACCAGCTTTATATCCAGCACGATCTGCAGCATTTCCGGCCCCGGCAATCGTGCCGCCGGTGGCTAGTATTTTAACTCTCGGAAGATTATTGCCCTGCGTAAATCCATTTATTGAAATTATAACGAGCAGACTAATTAGCGCAAGCTGTTTCATATTTTCTAAGTTGGGTTTGAGAAGTTTAAAAAATTATCAGTCACAGGTATAGCAGGATCCGAATGATTGGGATTTTTTCCTTGGAAAGTTGTCCCCTCTTCCCGCATCCAGTTTTTAGCGGATTTCCATAATAATCACACTTATCAGGGTTGAGTTTACACAAAGTACTTTTATACGCAGTGTTCGTGGCATGAATTAAAGCAATACAACTTAAGATATAATTTACTGAAAAAAACAAAAGTTTCCCGGCATTTAAAATGGCTACAATTCATTTAACGGTTAAATCATCAGAATTCAATTGCCGTTTATATTCAACAAGCAGCCTTAGTCTCTTTTTGCCTGACTATTAAAAGATAGAGACACGAACGAAATTGCATAAAATATTAATTTTACTATATCAAACCTGACAAATATGAAAAAAGTATCGATTTTTCTTTTCACTGTTATTGTGTTTACGGGGTGCTATAAAAATCCAAATACCAGCCAGCTTTCTTCTGATTTTATTGTCCTCACAAATTTTGACAGCGCTGTGAATTTTAAAGACTACAAAACATTTGTGATGCCACCCTATGTGGGCCTGATTTCCAACACCAGCGATGATTCAGTACTGGATCCACAATATGGAGACACAATTTTGAGTCTTGTTAGCAATAACCTTACAGCCAGAGGATATACGCAGGTGCCCAATAACCACCAGGCCGACCTGGGAGTGGCAGTTACAGCTTTGAAAGAAGTAACCATCTACTCAGGCTGGTACCCTGGTTCCTGGTGGGGATATCCCGGTTGGGGAGGCTGTTATTGGTACTATTGTGGCTGGTATCCCTGGTACCCACCTTATTATCCGACATATGTCGCCCAAACAGGCTCAATAATAGTTGAACTGGTTGATCTCAAAAATATAAACAAGCCGACAGACAAATTAGATGTGATTTGGACGAACTGGAACGGTGGAGCATTAGGATCTACCAATTCAAATTTGCAGAATGCCCTGAATTCCATTAATCAGGCATTCGTTCAGTCACCATATATCAGTGCTCAATAAAAATAGAATCTTAAAAATATTCTTTATGTTTCGAAAATTATTTATCTCCCTGATTGCCATTCCAATGGTTTTGGCAGCATCCGCGCAGGGAACCGCGCAAGGAACTCATACGCCTCCTTTTTACAGTGAATTTTTTGGTTTGTCATGGGATATCAACGTTCCGATCAATAATAGTTTTACCAACAAGACGAGCCTGGATGGGTTTCAGGTCGATTATCGCAAGATGATAAAACCGGACCTTTCTGTTGGATTAGAAATCAACTGGTCAGCATACGATCAGTATTTTCCCCGGAAAACTTATCAGGTGCATAATGGCGCGGTAACAACCGATTTTTACAGTTACTTATATACTTTCCCGATGGCCCTCAACGTGCATCATTATTTTCATGTAAATAACAAGATATTTCCTTACGCCGGATTGGCTTTGGGAGCTACTTATGCTGAAATGGAATTGTATTATAATACATACGTAACTACTGATTACAACTGGGGATTCCTGGTAAGACCAGAACTGGGCGCCATTATCAAATTTGAAGAGAACTCTCCTTATGGATTATTAATTGGCGCACGCTATAGCTATTCTACGAACAAACAATCCAATTTTAAAATCAATGGGCTCAGTTCAATAGGATTCCAACTGGGATTTGTTATAACCAAATGAAAATACAGAAAAAGGCACTAATATTACTTACGCAATTCTTACACGCCAAGCCATATACCAGTCCGACCGCCGTCAGTTTACGCTATGACTACAATTAGTTTTCATTATAAATAATCTTTTGAAATTTATTCAATGATACTGATACAACTTGCTATTGTGCTTATCTGCATTTTCATTGGTGCCCGTATGTCGGGAATTGGCCTTGGCGTGATGGGTATGATCGGTCTTCTTGTTTTAATTTTTGTTTTTAGAATGCAGCCTTCAGATCCTCCGCTGGAGGTGATGCTGATCATCTTAAGTGTTGTTACAGCTGCCGCTGCACTTCAGGCAGCTGGAGGCATGGACTATCTTGTAACCATTGCAGGAAAATTGCTGCGTAGTCGGCCGAAACAAATAACCATTCTAGGACCACTGGTTACTTATTTCTTTACGTTATTCGCCGGAACCGCGCATATCTCTTACTCGATAATGCCCATCATTGCTGAAATTGCTATTAAAAAAAGAATCCGGCCTGAACGCGCAATGAGTATGAGTGTTACTGCTGCTCATATGGCAATCACTGCAAGTCCCGTTTCAGCAGCTACTGCGGCATTATTGACGGTAGTGTCCGCAAGTGGAATAAAACTCGGAGATATACTGAAGGTTTGCATTCCTTCTACGATTATTGGCATTTTGGTTGGTATTTTGTTTGTGTATAAAAGAGGAAAAGAACTTGAAACAGATCCTGAATTTCTCGAAAGAATGAAAGATCCTGTATTCGCAAAAAACCTCGACCCTGCTGAAAATAAAAACACAACTGCACAACTTAAACCAGGTGCCGTTAAATCTGTTATTATTTTTGGACTGGCCGTATTGTCGGTTGTGTTGGTAGGATCCTTCCCTTCTTTACTACCCATATTTTCAGAAAAACAAGATTTTGTTCCGGGCTTTGCAGTGAATGCAGCAGGCCAGTTGCAGGTTGCTTCCATGATCATGATTATTATGCTGGCGGCTACCGGATTTATTATACTATTTGCAAATACCAAAGCAGGCGCAGTGACCAAAGCAAGTTTGTTTTCATCTGCGGCCTCCGCTACCATCTCAGTATTTGGCGTGGTATGGATGAGTAGCACGTTTATGAACAATAATGCTGAGGCCATTGAGAATACACTGGGTAAAATGGTTTCCGCATATCCATGGTCGTTTGCGGTTGCACTTTTCGTATTGAGCATATTGCTTTTCAGTCAGGCGGCCACAACCAAAGCGCTGATGCCACTGGGATTAACGCTCGGCCTGTCGCCGGCCTATCTCGTGGGAATATTTCCTGCAACAAACGGTCACTTTTTTATTCCTGGTTATCCCACGCTGCTCACAGCTATTCAGTTTGACCGTACTGGTACAACAAGAATTGGCAAATATGTGTTGAACCATAGTTTTATGCTGCCCGGCATTATTACTACAGCGGCTTCTGTCATTGCGGGATTAATTTTAAAATCTATTTTACTTTAAACTACATTTTTATGAAAAATTTCAAAACAGTATTAATATCTACCACCCTTCTGCTGTCTGGGTGGAGAAGTTTCGCACAATCACGTACAGAGAAAGATTTACTGGGTGAAAAACAAATTCCTGATAGTGCTTACTATGGTGTGCAAACTGCAAGAGCTCTGGAAAATTTCCAGGTAAGTAGCATGAAAACAAATTTCTTTCCGGATTATGTTCGTGCATACGCTATGGTAAAACTGGCTGCAGCGAGGGCAAACGCAGAAACGGGCCGATTGAGTAAGGAAAAACTTTCTGCCATTGAAAAAGCGTGTAATGCTGTTATTGATGGAAAATACCATAATCAGTTTATTGTTGATTTATACCAGGGTGGAGCAGGTACTTCAGCTAATATGAATGCCAATGAAGTACTAGCCAATATTGCCCTTGAAATGAGTGGCCATAAAAAAGGCGAGTACCAGTTTATTGAACCGCATGATGATTTGAATATGGGTCAGTCTACCAATGATGTCTATCCGACAGCCATCAAAGTTGCCCTGTTATTACATAACCAAAAGTTAGTGAAAGAAGCAGAAGCTCTTTCGGCATCATTTCATAAAAAAGGTGCTGAGTTCAACAATCTTTTGAAAATGGGACGTACCGAAGGCCAGGATGCTGTACCTATGACTCTCGGTCAGGAGTTCAACGCATTTGGTAACCAGCTCGATGCGGAAATCTCTGTTCTGAAAAAATCAGAGGCTTTTCTTTGCGAACAAAACATGGGTGCTACAGCAATTGGTACAGGTATAACCGCCACACCAGGTTATGCCGAGAAATGTGCTGTGCAACTTGCAAAAGTTACCGGGTTTCCAATTGTAATGAGTAAAGACCTGATTGCCGCAACGAGCAGCCAGCAGGGTTTCGTAATTTATTCATCAGCATTGAAAAGTTACGCCATTGCACTTTCAAAAATCAGCAGTGATTTGATATTTTTAGCTTCAGGTCCGCGAACAGGAATTTTTGAAATCAATCTTCCTGCACTGCAACCTGGTTCTTCTATCATGCCGGGTAAAGTAAATCCGGTGATGCCTGAATTGATGAATGAAATTTGTTTCAAAGTAATTGGAAATGATCTCACCGTTACGATGGCTGCACACTCCGGACTTCTCCAGTTGAACGCTTATGAACCCGTGGAAGCTATCGCGATCATGGAATCGCAGGGACTTCTTTTTAAATCACTACCACTTTTCAGAAAACAATGTATCGATGGAATTACTGCGAACGAAAACATACTTAAACAATACATAAATCGCAGTGTAGGAATTGTTACAGCATTAAATCCGATACTCGGATACGAAAAAACCACGGAACTCGCTAAAGAAGCCCTGCAATCAGGAAAGGGTATACTTGAGCTTATACGCGAACAGCACTTATTGACAGAAGACCAGATCAAGAAATTGCTGGATCCTGCAACCATGACCGGTCAGTGAGTTCAGAATTCGTAGTTAATTCCGAATACAATTCCAAAATCAAATGTGCTGGCTGCTGTGGCCGGGGGCTTACTATCATAGTTGTTGTAGAATCCGAGGGTCAGATCAAAATCATTAATGATTTCCCAGTTGAGGTTCATTTGACCACTGTTCCGGATGCGGTCTTTCTGGGAAAGGCTATAATAAATTGTCTGCGAAAAATCGAAACTTATTTTTGGTATCGTAAAGCGAAAAAAATTGAATTGCAGCTGTCCAAATAATTCTGTCAGTGTACCCGATTTCTCGCCGTCTGTGCTTTGCTGCTGATTAATAGCAACACCCGATCTCAACCAGCCAAAAATATTCCGGGTAGTGATAAATTTATTTCCGGCGCCCAGCCCCTGCTGATATCTGCGGCTTATGCCCAGCTCTAGATTCCGCTGGTACGATATGAACGCTGTCAGGAACCAGGTAGGACCCAAATAATAATTGTATTTGAAATTGACATCTTCCTGATCCCGTGTGAAGGTGGTATCAGACATGGAATAAATGCCGTGACCGTCAAAGGTAATTTCATCTTTGCGGGTAACATATTTGGCACTGAGATCAAAATTGATCCTTCCGAAATTACTGGATCTCGTGTATGAATACCCCAAACCTGCATTGCCGGAAAACCGCTCCAGGAAAGCATCTTTAAAAGCATAGAGTACTGAAATTTTCTCCAGTTCCTCCACCACAGTGTCCTTGTCGGATACAATATTTACAAATCCTGGTTTTGAACTTGGAACCAGCTTGCCATAATACACATGTTCAGCAGTATTCTCTACCCTGAAAATTACACCTGGAGCAGAAATGGTTTTCAGTTTGATCAATTGAACCGTAATATCATTGGCTTCATCAGGGTCAAATGTAACGACACCGAGTTTGATCATTTTGATTTCGCCAATAACAATACTTCCATTCCTGAAAAAAATAGTATCCTTCGGGTTCTGCGATAACAGTTTTACTGAAATGGTCAGAAAAAATAAAATACAAATCGTACTTTTCAATGTTTCGATTTTTTACGCAGTGAAACTTAGAAGTCGATACAGATTTTAAGACGGACTTGATGGAAGCCGTAATTCCGAATGATAAAAGTCATATTATTTGTTTGTTAACCTGAAAAAAAATCAATTTTACTGTTAAACCATCAGTCTTAAATTTTTTATAACAAATATATTAGCATAATATGTACAATTAGGCATCAACCATTTATTCATCAAAACTTCTATAATGAAAACCAGGCTGCTGCTGTTGATATTTGGCATTGTAACTATTTATTCAACAAATGCCCAGGATTCAACAAAAGAGAAAAGTCTCGAAATCTACGGATTCGCCATGACTGATTTGGGCTACAATTTTGATCAGATCAATCCGGCCTGGTTTGATGCTCTTCGGGTTACAAAATTGCCGACTTCTAAAAACGAATATGGTACGGATGGAAATAGTTACTTCAGTGTAAGGCAAACACGTTTTGGTGTAAAAGGATATATGCCTACTCCTATGGGGGAAATGACAGCTGTTTTTGATTTTGATTTATTCGGTGTAGGCGTCGATGAAGGACAAACAACCATGCGAGTAAGAAATGCATATGGAGAAGTTGGAAGGATTTTAGTTGGACAAGCCAACACACCATTTATGGACGGTGACGTATTTCCTAATACACTGGAATATTGGGGACCAACGGGCATGGTCTTTTTCCGCAATGTGCAAGTCAGATACGCGGTTATGCAGGGAAAGAATGAATTGTTCGTAGCACTGGAAAGACCCGGTGCAAGTGCAGATCAGGGCGCTTATGCCGGGAGGATAGAATTGGACAGCGTATCCTCTCATTTCCCATTGCCCGATTTATCAGCTCATTACAAAAAATCCGGCGACTGGGGCCATGTTCAACTCGCCGGTATGCTACGATACATTGGATGGAAAGATCTCAATGCAACAGGAACATATGATTTAAGCGGGAACGTAATAGGATGGGGACTTCACCTCAGTACAGTCGTGAATCTCTCAAAATCTGATGTATTCAGGGGGTCTTTCGTTTACGGCGCGGGTGTTGAAAATTACATGAATGATTGCCCATATGACGTTGGTATTATATCAAATAATGGAAATACGAAGACACCTATAAAAGGTAAAGCTTTGCCCGTAAGCGGATTCGTTGCTTTTCTGGACCATAACTGGAATCCCAAACTAAGTACTTCAATTGGTTTTTCAGGCTGCCATGTCAGCAATACTGATTTATCACAGGGAACAGCATACGAAAATGGTCAGTATGCGATCGTAAATCTGCTTACAACACCATTTAAAAATTTTATGGCTGGTGCTGAACTCGAATATGGAAGCCGGACAAATTTTGACGGCAGTTATAAAGCAAATGATGTGAAATTGCAATTCTCATTTAAATACAATTTCTCCCAGATTTTTTACCGGGATAAAAAAAATAGTAACACTTTTTAATCAGCGGTTATTCTTCGGTGCAAGATCACCATACCAATATGCAGCTGTTACTCCACCATCCATCAAAATATCGCTACCGGTAATAAACGCCCCATCAGCGCCCATCAGCAGAGCCCCGACAACTCCAACTTCGTCAGGTGTGCCGGCTCTTCCTGCAGCAGAAATTTCAATCATCCGGCGATATCCGTCACCCCGTGGTCCGGCCAGTTCATCTTTTGCAAGTGGAGTAATAATAATTCCCGGACTGATAGTATTGATGCGGGCACCCCTTTTCCCCCATCGGACAGCTTCTGCCATAACCCGCAAAGAGTTTCCTCTTTTAGATAATTGATATGCGTGCAATGAATCTTTAACCTGATCGGGTTGAAGGAATGAAAGCGATAATAATTTTTCTGTTGTGGTAGTGGCCAGTGCTTTGTCCTGCTCTTGTGTTAAGGCCGGCAGGCGATGACCAGATTGAGAAGCAATCACAACACCCGAGCCGCCACTACTGATCACGTTTCCAAATTCTTCCAATACTAGTGCAGTGCCGTATAAGTCTACTTTAAGTATTGTTGACGGTGACGCCTGCGAGGGAGAAACTCCTGCAGCATGAATAAGTCCGTTAATGTCACCAAGGGACGTTGCTGCTTCAACGAGAGCATGCACCGATTCTCTGGACGTAACATCCACAATAGCGGTGTTTACTTCAAAACCTGCTTCACTGAGCACTTTTGCAGCCGCATCGCAGTTTTCGATGCGAATATCAGCAAGCATCACACGTTTTCCTGCGCTTACCCGTCTGGCAATTGCCTGTCCGATGGAGCCGGTTCCAATAACTACGATTACAGAATTTTTTTTCATTTTAAATGAGGTTGAAGGTATGCAAAGATCTATTTTGATTTAACTGATATCGTATTGATATAATTTAAAATTGCAACTAAACAATTATTTTAAAATGCAACAAGACAATCGGGAAAAATTGCATCATAAACCGCTACATTTATCCCTCAATTTATTTAGTAAAGCCATATTGAAATGAAAGTTTTTTTAACTGTCCTGATACTTATCGCAGTATTAGCAACCGGATTTTTACGGGTTGTTAATAAATCATTAAAAGACGCATTTAAAAATGATTTTCTGATCGGAGCAGCCTTAAATGCAACCCAGATTGAAGAAAAGGATCCTCAGGCCAAAAACTTCATCCCTGCTCAGTTCGACGCTATCACTCCGGAAAATATTATGAAATGCGAAGTGATTCATCCGGGATGGAATGAATACAATTTTGCCTTGGCTGATAAATATGTTGCTTATGGACAAAGCCATAAAATGTTTATAGTAGGACATACTCTAATATGGCATAGTCAGCTGTCTCCATTTGTAAAAAATATAAAAAGCAGCGACTCGCTTCTGTTGTTCATGACGAATCACATCAATACGGTGGCTGGCCGGTACGCAGGAAAAGTGAATTCCTGGGATGTTGTGAATGAAGCGCTCAATGAAGACGGCACATTGAGGAATTCTATTTTTATGGAGAAGTTGGGAGAAGATTATATACGCAAAGCTTTCGAGCTCGCCGCAAAAGCAGCGCCTAATACAGAACTTTATTATAATGATTACAATATTGAGCAACCGAAAAAAAGAGCAGGTGTAATTGCTTTGATAAAAAAGCTGAAAGCAAGCGGAACCCGGATAGATGGCGTTGGCATACAGGCTCATTGGAGCATTAAAGGAATCCCTTTACAGGACATTGAAAACAGTATTTTGGAATATTCTGCGCTTGGATTAAAAGTGAGTTTCACCGAGCTGGACCTGACATGTTTACCGAATCCCTGGGATTTAAAAGGTGCAGAGGTAAATCAAAATTTTGAAGGCAGTCCCACCATGAATCCATATCCAAATGGTTTGCCGGATTCCCTTCAGGTAAAACTCGCAAAATGTTATGAGGATTTATTTAAGCTATTTATTAAATACAAAGACAAAATTGAACGGGTAACATTCTGGGGAGTAAGCGACGGCCAGTCCTGGCTGAACAACTGGCCTATCAGGGGCAGAACCAATTACCCGTTGCTATTCGATAGAAATTTTAAAGGCAAACCAGCTTTTGAAAAAGTAATCGCATTGGGAAATAATCAATAATCTTCTTCATAAAGTTTTTAAATAAAAAAATGAAAGACGCACCCCAAAAGTTATCGGTAATTGAAAAAGTCGGTTATAGTCTCGGCGATCTGGCTGCTAATCTTATTTTCCAAACCCTTATGACCTTTCTTGCATTTTTTTATACTGATGTATATAAAATACCTGCAGGAACAGCCAGTGTTATCATTTTTGTGGGAGGCTTTTTTGGCGCATTTTTTAATATAATTATGGGAGCCATTGCCGACCGGACCAGCACCCGCTGGGGGAAATTCAGGCCCTGGATACTATGGACATCTCTGCCCTTCGGAATAATAGCAATGCTCGCTTTCTCTACACCCGATTTTGGCGAAACGGGTAAATTGATTTACGCGCTGGTTACCTATTTTCTACTGGTGATTATTTATTCAGCCAATAACCTGCCTTATTCTGCTCTCAGCGGTGTAATTACAGGCAATATGAAAGAACGAAATAGTCTTTCATCTTATCGATTTGTCGCTGTTATGATTGCACAATTTGTTATACAGGTATTACTGCTTCCGCTCGTTTTAATATCCGGACATGGAGACAAAGCGGCCGGATTCAAAACAGTGATGACATTTTTTGCCATTACAGGTGTCATCTTTTTCTTCATAACATTTCTTACAACCCGTGAAAGGATTGTTCCGGCACAAAATAAAAAAAGTTCGGTATCTGTGGATCTGAAAGATCTTTTTAAAAACAAACCATGGCTGATCATGCTTTTTCTTACCATTCTGGTTTTTATTACATTGGCCTTGAAAGGGGGCATGTACATTTATTATTTTAAATATTATCTGAACGAACCGGCAATAGCTTCTTTCCTCGATAATATTGGTTTTAATAAATTCACACATTGGCTCAATCAGACAACTGGATTTCAATGGCCCGATGATCCTGCCACATCGGGAAATAGTTTGTTTAATGCAAGCGGCATTATTTTTATGATCGCAGGTATTATGTTGTCAAAACCACTAGCCGATAGGTTTGGTAAAAGAGATGTGTTTGGAACTTTTCTTTTTTTATCAGCCGTATTTTTGTTGTTATTCGTTTTTTATTCCCCGGATTCGATTGGTATTGTATTTGTCACTCAGATATTACACGGTTTCTTTTATGGAGTTACCATTCCGCTATTGTGGGCTATGATTGCCGATGTAGCGGATTATAGTGAATGGAAAAATAACAGGAGAGCAACGGCCATTATTTTTTCTGCCATGATATTTGGATTGAAAATAGGTTTAAGCGTTGGCGGCGCTTTGGGAGCTGCGCTGCTGGCCAAATATGGATATATAGCAGAGGCTTCACATCAGACAGCAAGTACCGTATCTGGCATCCGAATGTCGGTGAGTATTTATCCTTGCATATTTTTTATTTTAGGTGTCGTTTTGTTGATGGGATATAAAATAAATAAAAAAATGGAGCTGACAATTGAAAAAGATTTGAAAGAAAGAAGGGCCTGACCTTATAAAAAAAATTAAAATGCCAGAAGATAGTATAAGTCATATTGATTTTAATGATTTAAACCGCAGAGCGATATCGGGGCCGCTCGTAAAACACATTTATACTGCAGATCCGTCTGCGCATGTTTTTGAAGAGAAAATATATATTTATCCCTCCCACGATATAGATACCAATATTCCGTTTGATGACCTGGGCAGCCATTTTGCAATGGAGGATTATCATGTTTTCTCTATGGAGAACATAGGTGCTGCCGTCAGGGATCACGGTGTTGCTCTGCATGTAAAAGACGTACCCTGGGCAGAAAAACAAATGTGGGCACCTGATGCAGCCGTTAAGGATGGTAAGTACTTTTTATACTTCCCCGCAAAAAGACCAGACGGGATTTTTCAGATTGGTGTAGCAATCAGCGATTCACCAGTCGGGCCATTTTTACCTGAGAGAAAAGCGATAAAAAACAGTTATTCTATAGATCCCGCCGTTTTTCAGGACGACGATGGAAAATATTATATGTACTTCGGAGGCATCTGGGGTGGTCAGTTACAATCGTATAGAAAAAATACATATAGTCCTGATTTTAAAGAACCATTACCTGGTGAAAAATCGCTGGGACCAAGAGTTGCTTTACTTAGTGACGATATGAAAGAATTTGAAGAAGAGGTTAAAGAGATTAACATTCTCGATCCGGATGGTCATGCACTTTTAGCGGGTGATAATGACAGACGTTTCTTTGAAGCGTCCTGGATGCACAAATATCGGGGCAAATATTATTTTTCTTATTCCACGGGAGATACTCATTTTATATGTTATGCTATCGGAGATAATCCCTATGGACCTTTTATTTATCAGGGAAGACTCCTCAACCCGGTAGTTGGTTGGACTACCCACCATTCGATTTGCAGTTTTAAAGGGAAATGGTATTTATTTTATCACGATTCCAGTTTAAGTAAGGGCGTGACTCATCTAAGGTCGGCAAAAGTCACAGAGCTTTCTTATAATGAAAATGGCAAAATACATTTGATTGAACCTTACAAAGAAAATATGAAGTGAAGATGAAAATAAATTGGCTCGTCATCATCTTGAGTTTGTTGCTGTCGCCTGATGTACAGGCACAATCAAATCTTCCATGGCAGGGTAAAAAATGTGCTGTTGTATTGACTTATGACGATGCCATCGATCAGCAATTGGACAATGCCGTTCCTGTCCTTGACTCGCTGAATTTGAAAGCTACTTTTTATATTACTGCCTTTTCGAGCTCCATTCAATCCAGGATGAATGAATGGAAACAACTGGCTGTAAGAGGTCATGAATTGGGTAATCATACATTATTTCATCCCTGTCTCGGTGGGCCCGGAAGATCCTGGGTGCTACCGGAAAATGATTTGAGAAATTACACCGTTCAGCGTATGGTGAATGAAACCAGGATGACAAATATTTTTCTGCAATCATTGGACGGAAAAACAAGAAGAACATTTGCCTACACATGTGGTGATATGAAAATCGGCGATTCGTCTTTCATTGATCCAATGAAAAAAGATTTTATCGCCGCCAGAGCGGTGAGGAATGAAATGCATAAGATCAATGAAATAGACTTGTACAATATTGATTGTTTCGTAGTAAACGGAGAAAGCAGTGCTCAACTGATCGAATGGGCAAAAAAAGCCATGGAAACGAATTCACTTCTTGTTATTCTGTTTCATGGAGTCGGCGGGGGTAATTCATTAAATGTTTCGCCAGCAGCACACAGGGAATTCCTGATATTTCTGAAACAAAATGAAAATGATATTATGATCGCACCCATGATCAATGTATCGGATTATATTCGCACGGTACAGCAATTGAATTAAAGCTTTCACCATTTCCAATTAACACTTGGTTTAAAGTTTGCTTTTACAAATGATAAAATTCAGATTATCTGTTTTCTTCTTCATTCCGTTTGTTTTGTGTACCGTGAAATCCTGCGCACAACCGGATAAATTATTACCACGTCTCATCCAAGCCAATGGAGTTACCCAGTTATATGTAAAGGGAAAACCATTTTTAATACTTGGAGGAGAACTCGGAAATTCAACAGCTTCCGATTTGGATTATATGCGACCGGCCTGGTCGAAATTGAAATTGATGCATCTGAACACGGTCCTCACTCCTGTATATTGGGAATTACTGGAACCTGCTGAAGGAAAATTCGACTACTCATTGGTCGACAGTATGATTTTAGAAGCCAGGAAACAAGATTTAAAACTAATTCTACTGTGGTTTGGGTCCTGGAAAAATAGCATGAGTTGTTATGCTCCAGACTGGATAAAATTAAATTTCGAAAAGTTTGAACGTGCAAAAGATAGTAAAGGCAGTCCTTTAGAGATCTTGTCTGCCTTTAATAAAACTAATTTACAAGCGGATATAAATGCTTTTGTTGCCCTCATGAAGCATCTGGCGCAGATTGATTCCGTAGAGAACACCGTTGTCATGATCCAGGTAGAAAATGAAATCGGTATGCTTACGGAAGCGCGTGAATACACGAACTCCGCCAATCTTGCATTTCAAAACAAGGTTCCTGCTGAGCTCATGAATTATCTGGAAAAAAATAAAAATCAACTGGTTCCTGAATTTGTAACACAGTGGCAGAAAAACGGTTTTTCCATGAATGGCACATGGACAAAAATATTTGGCAATGGGTTATCGACGGATGAAATATTTCAGGCATGGCAATATGCTGTTTACGCCAATGCCATCGCTGCCGCAGGAAAAAAAGTATACAATATTCCAATGTATGTAAATGCCGCACTGAATTATAAAAATACAAGTCCGGGTGAATACCCAAGCGGGGGCCCATTGCCACATTTGATGGACATATGGAAAGCCGGAGCTCCACAGATTGATATTTTGTCGCCGGATTTTTACAACCCCTATTTCAAACATTATTCCGATTTATATACAAGAAGGAACAACCCTTTCTTTATTCCGGAAATACGTTTGGGACCAGACAATGCAGCAAAAGTCTTCCTGGCTCTGGGCCACTACAAAGGAATTGGCTTTTCACCTTTTTCAATCGAATCGATAGTCGATCCGGTAGAAGAACCTGTTGGTAAAAGTTATGCACTCTTACAACAGCTTACACCGGCAATTCTCGAAAACCAGGTTGCAGGAAAAATAGAAGGTGTTTTACTGGATTCTACTTTTCAGAAACAGGAAATCATGATGGGCAACTACAAATTAACAGTTTGTCACGAGTATACGCTGGGTTGGTCAGCCGGATCAAAAAACCCGGGCTGGCCTGAAACTGGTGGCATTATCATACAAGCCAGCGACAACGAATTTATTATTGCCGGTACAGGTATAGTGGTAAGTTTCTCTTCTTCCAAAAAAATAAAAGGATCTGTCGGGATTCTCCGGTCAAATGAAGGAGTGTATATAAATGGAAAATGGAAACCCGGTAGAAGGATGAATGGTGATCAGGATCATCAGGGGCGTCATATAAGAATTCCTGTGAATGAATTTTCCATACAGCAGGTAGAAGTTTATACCTATTAAAATGAAACTAAAAGATGTCACCGGTCTAAAGACATCGCCGGCCTCTGGAACCTGGATGTTCCGGATGGCCGGCGATTGGTAGTGACTATTTAAGTTGTC
Organism: uncultured Bacteroidota bacterium; assembly: GCA_963757315.1. GTDB lineage: Bacteria > Bacteroidota > Bacteroidia > Chitinophagales > Chitinophagaceae > Puia. Next base: position 1,533,922 of record CAVWRD010000011.1, read on the forward strand.
TATTTTGAACTCGGTTTCAATTCATTTATGTTTACCTGTGGAGCCATAGCGTGCTGATCTTTCTCCACTACAATGTCTTTAGACAGGTTGAATGAAACACGCTGTTTTATATCTGATGAAGACGCTCCAATATTGACTGTATACTTTCCTGCTTCTGCAACCCAGGATGAAATATCAGTTTCATACGAAGCAAGATCGCCTGGACTAATAGTAAAACTAATAGTTTGCGATTTCCCAGGCTGCAATAATACTGTTTTTGCAAAACCTTTTAGTTCAAGGGATGGTTTATCGAGTTTTTTGGCCGGTGCATTCAAATAAAGTTCGACTACTTCTTTTCCTGCTACACTACCCGCATTTGTTATAGTCACAGTTGCGGTTAGTTTGTTATTGAAGGATGGTGCACTTAATTTAACCGGACTATAACTAAACTTAGTATAAGACAATCCATAACCAAATTCATATGCCGGCTTCACATTGAATGTGCTGTAGTATCTGTAACCGACATAAACTCCTTCCTCATAGATCACTTCAGCGGGCACTACTTTCATTCCAAACATTCCCGCTGTTGCTTTTTCCGGGAATTCTTTACCAGGAAAGTTTTTTGCAGTAGGAACATCCGCGTAAGTCATTGGAAAAGTCTGAGCGAGTTTTCCTGATGGGTCAACCTTGCCACTCAATACGTCGGTGATGGCATTACCACCTTCCAGGCCCGGTTGCCATGCAAGCAGAATTCCATCCACTTCATTCCGCCAGCCGGAAGTTTCAATAACGCCACCGATATTTAAAACAACCACTACCTTTTTATTTTGTGCATGAAATGCATCAGCCACTGTTTTTATCATTGATCGTTCTGTATCCGACAAATTAAAATCGTTTTCTACTTTCCGGTCGGCACCCTCTCCTGCATTCCTGCCAATAACGATTACGGCAATATCAGAAGCAGCGGCTTGTTTGTTAACCGCGTCGCCCGTAGACACATATTCAGTCATCGGTGGTGACGGATGCATAAATTCTTCGATAATACCTTTTAAAGGATGCTGAGCCCTGTATTGTTTTATGTAATCCGTATAAGAATTTTTCAACTCTTCGTTAATCTTATAACCTGCATTGTCAAATCCCTGTGCAAGTGTTACCGTATAAGCTTTATTGACACTGCCGCTGCCTGTACCTCCGGCAATCAGTTCATAACCATGATTACCGAATAAAGAAATACTTGAAGAGGATTTTACAGGAAGTGAGTTGTTATCGTTTTTCAACAGGACCATTCCCTCTGCAGCGGCACCACGCGAAATCTGCGCATCTCTTTTTAAATCGGGTTTATTAGTGAATTTATAGTTCTTAAACGCAGGGGATTTCAGCATAATATTTAATATGCCAGCTATATTTTCATTCAGGACCTTTTCATCCAGTGTTCCGTTTTTAACGGCGTCCATGATTGCCTTTGATTGTCCGGAAGTGCCCGGCATCATCAGATTATTTCCTGCTTTTGTTTGAGCCGCCGCGTCTTTTCCGCCGAACCAGTCAGTCATAACAAGACCTTTGAAACCCCATTCCCTTCTAAGAATGGTTGTCAGCAGATCATAATTTTCCGACGTATATGTTCCGTTTATATAATTGTAAGAACTCATAATCGTCCAGGGTCTGGATTTTTTTACTGCGATCTCGAAATTCCTGAGATATATTTCTCTTAAAGCCCTTTCACTGATTATTTCATTTACAGACATTCGATCAGTTTCCTGACTATTAGCAGCAAAATGTTTTATGGATACTCCTACTCCGTTACTTTGAATACCATTGACAAGTGCAGCTGCAATATTTCCAGAAACAAAGGGATCCTCAGAAAAATATTCAAAATTTCTTCCTCCCAGAGGATCTCGTTGAATGTTCATTCCAGGTCCCAGTATAACATCCAGTCCATACTCATGAATTTCCGTTCCAAATGCAACACCCACTTTATTCACCAGATTTGTATCCCAGGACGATGCCAGTAAAGTGGCAACGGGCCATGCAGTAGCATAGTAAGTTTTTGAATGATCATTGCCCCGTACCGAATCAATGCGAACGCCAGCCGGTCCATCGGAAACAACCATTGATGGAATACCTAATCGTGGAATGGCGAATGTGGTTCCGGAAGCGCCTGCTACTTTATCTTTTGTCATGCCAATATTTGTAGCGGCATCTGGTTTCATTCCAGGCATGCTAAAGCCATTACCAACAACAAATTTTACTTTTTCTTCCAGCGTCATTGCCTGAACAACAGATGAGACGGGATCCCTACCTAGTTGAGGCAACTTGCTTTGGGAATATGCAGAACCAATACATAACGTGGAGACGACAAGAAAAATAGAGCGGCTGAAAATTTTTAACATGGAATTTTATTTTAAATGGAACGCGATGGATAGAAAATTTTATATTATTTAGTAACCTTCACGCGTTCTCCCTCCGCATCAAACATGCTCATCAGGCTTCCGGTTATATGATCTTCATCTTTTTTGTTCATCAGCAGATTTACATCGTAACCCTGCGCAACAAAATAAACAGTAGTAGACGTTGCGCTTATATCAGCTTTGTCAATTTTTGATATTTGTAGACCCGTGGAATCCTGCACTACACCTGTAAGCGTGGTATCTTTCTTTTCGAGCACAAAAAACATATGGGTATCCCCGTTAGGTAACCCTTTTACCAATACATTCCATTTGCCCGCAAAGTAGTCAGCTCCCGTACTGGATTGAGCATTCACATGAGCACATAACAACAGGAGACCGAAACTGATAATAAACTGACTTAACTTTTTCATGAGAAACATTTGTTTTTATAAATGAAATTGAATCTGGTAAATATACTTAGTCGTTACAAATAAATGATCGGGCTCGCCCATACCCAAAATAACCCCATTTACTAAAAATTAGAAAATGAAGGTAGGGGATTTATCTTTACATTTACTAAATATTAGTAAATAATTGAAAATGATTGTATACCCATGGAAAAGTTACAGGACCTGAAAGACTTTTTAAAAAAAGGCTACCTCGATTATCGGCCGAACCTGACCCTGGACTGTGCCATATTCGGTTATCATGAAGGTGAACTCAAACTATTACTTTTAAAAAATATAATTTTTACCAAATGGTGCCTGCCGGGGGGGTATATTAAAAAAGATGAATTCCTGGATCATGCGGCAGAAAGGGTTACGGTTGAACGAACAGGTATTAAAAACCTTTTTTTAAATCAGTTTAAAGCATTTGACGGTCCGAAACGAAATCATGACGATTCCATTTATCCCGACAAACTTCATGAACTAACGGGTGTCAGGATTGACAAAGACAGTTGGTTATATGGAAAAACTTTATCGGTTGGTTTTTATGCCATATCAGATATTATTCAGGCAAATCCCAGCGCAGATTTTTTATCGAGCGAATGTCGTTGGTTCCCGGTAGACAAACTACCTAAACTGGGTTTTGATCATGATGAAATGGTAAGGGAGGCATTGGCAACAATGAGAATACATCTGTATCATTTCCCGATCGGAAAAAATCTGCTTCCCAATAAATTTACACTGAAAGAAGTGAAACTATTTTATGAAGTGATGTCAGGTAAAACATTGCATGTCTCAAATTTCCCGGGTAAATTAATCTCTCTGGGAATCATAGTCAAAACTGATGAAAAGAGAAATATAGGCGCTCACCGCTCACCTACTTTTTATAAGTTTAATAAAAAAACTTACGACAAAGCCCTGCGGGAAGGGTTGGTGCTGGTATAAGAATATTATGGTCGAACGGCCCAGGCCAGTCCGTCGGGTCCCCCACCCACGTTAATATGGCCGGCAACTTCCAGGGTTTTAAGATCTATAATCGCCACGTAATTATCGGCAGTACAACCAATAAATGCACGTGAACCATCCGGATCGATCAAAATGCCGGCAGCACCGTGACCAATATTAATTCGTTTTATCTCCTGATGAGACATCGCGTCGTACACATAAATATCTCCACTCCTCAACGTTGATATCAAAACACGTTTGCCATCCGGAGTAAATTCGAGTCTGTTTGCTCCCAAAACCTTCGCATCAATTTTGGAACTCAATTTTTTTGATGCAATATCAATGATTGCGATACTTCCATCATCAGAAGCTGCAGTCCATAATTCACGACCATCCGGTGATACGTCAAATCCTTCAGAACCCCGTGACACTGAAATAACTGTTTGAATCCAATCCAAACGTGGTTTCGCACCCGGAAATGGTGCGCCCCCTGACGGGGTTCCCTGCTTTCCGCCTGGTGGAGGACCTGGAGGAGCTCCGGGTTGGATAAGAGTATCTTTCAAAATACTTACGGTTCCGGAGCTGACATTAGTTGTATAAACATTGTTGCCATCGGGAGTAACATAGATCATATGCGTACGATTCTGTCCGGTTCCCATACTCCAATCCATCATTGCAGTAGTAGGATCATATCGCCCGACAGATTTGGAACCCTCCGCTGTAAACCAGACTTTGCCATCAGCAAACGCCAATCCATGAGGGCCGAACAATGGTCTTGTGTCAATATTTGGTAACGGTTTTTGTGCGATGAGATCAATGACATTCAATTCGTGAAAACTTCCTCCGCCATAGTTTGAAACATAAGCCGTTTTACCATCGGCTGACGAAATGACTTCATGCGGATCAGCGCCAACAGGAACTTTCGCAATTACCTTGAGAGTAACGGGATCCACTATTGCAAGCGTATGATCGGCTTTCGAAAGTGCCAATAAAGTTCGGTTCGGCGTGGATTGCGCTGAGCATTTGCAGCCAATCAAAATCAGCAATGCAATTAAAAGGTTCAGCGCTCCTGATTTATATACACGCGATTTTAGTTCTTTCATTGTCTTAAAATTTTGCTCCCGCGAATTTGATCGTTGAATTTACAAAACTACTTATTTCCCAAACTGAATGGTCTTAGTAAAAAAAATGAAGGGTTGAATTAGAAAAAACAACCCTTGTTAAACCAAAAGAACAAATAAAAAATTAATATCTTAATGAATTGCAGATGTTTATCAAAAAAAATCCAAATTCATCCCAGCGCTAAAGTATTCCAATCCCCATCCGGCTAAATTCCAATGCGACCAACAACAGGAATGTTGCGACAAAAACGCATGATGATTTTCCGGTACAAATAAAGAGATTGAACTTACTGTTCTGTACTAAAAGGAGATACGGGCAAACCTTTCTTATTGTAGAGATTTGCGCCTTCGGGATTATTGGCCCAGGCATACCTAACAAATGCCGGATTGGTCACTCCGTCGCTCCAAACAATAATTCTGTCGCCATCTATTTTTGCGTTTGCCCAAACATATTTTCTATCAGCGCCTGCAATAGAAAAATAATACGGATCGCCTCCTCCTTTTACAACAAAGCCGCTACCTATATGGCCGAAATTCAGAATTATTTTGTTGCCTTCAATTTTATATGATTGGTATATGGGGGCAGAATAGTCAGAATCTCCTGATCCATACGAGAAATGTTCAGCCCAATATGCCAGGCGTTCGCCAACATCTTTTTTATCCAACGGATGTATATCGTTCCATTCTCCAACATCTATGGTAACGGCCATACCGGTATTTGGAACAGTTAGTGTTTCCAACTGACTTTGTCTTAATTGGGCCCAGTCACTTTCTGAAGGAGAATATTCTACTTCCATAAATCCGGGTAATTGTGCAAACAAAAAAGGAATCTCTCCTTCCTTCCACTTATCTCTCCAGTCTTTTATTAGCGCGGGTAAATATTTTGCATATTCTCTCGGGTTATTGCAATCCGCCTCACCCTGATTCCAGATAAATCCCCGTATTCCATAATTAATTGCAGGTGCTACCATGGTGTTGTATAGACCGGTAAGTGAATTTTGCGTATCCCATTCATAAGATCCATAACCTTCGTTTTTCTGAAGATTCTGCACCAGACCAACCTGATACGTCCAATCGCCACGAAGATCTATTTTCTCACCATTTGCATTCAGGGAATAATTTTTATCCGGAACGAATCCACCTTTTTCGAAATCATTTACAAGTTTTATAACAATAATATTGCTACCGGGCTTTAACAATCCTGACGGAACTGTATATCTGCGCGGCGGGTATTGATAGGTTATATTGCCCACAAATTTTCCATTCACAAATGTCGAATCCGCATCAACGATTCGACCCAGAAAAAGTTTAGCCGGCATACCGGTCATGGATGCCGGAACATTTATTTCCTTTCTGAAGTAAATAATGCCATGAAGATCTTTCACGCCCTGATCAGCCCAATAACCAGGGAGCCAGAATTTGTGCCAGTTTTTTGGAACGAAATCAGGATCGGTCCAATTTACTGGACCCGATATTCCTTTGTCAACTTCTGCCTTATGAAAAGTCCCGGTCTTTTCTTTCGGCGGATTATTTCGAGAAAGATGATTTATATAATTTGTATCCAAAAGGTTTTTGAGTTGCTCCGTCAGCTTCGGAAATAGGCTCAGTGCATCCGCGCTCATCCATGCATCAATGGAGTAACCACCAACGCTCGAGTTTATGATCCCGATCGGTATATGATATTTCTGATAAAGTTGTTTGGAAAAAAAATAAGTAAGTCCACCAAATGTCAGGAGATCGACTCCAACTGCCGAAACCCATTTTCCGGGCGGCAGGTCTTCATATACTTTGGTTATATCAACTTTTGTTGGAACAAAAAAGTTTCTGATCTCCGGGAAACTGTCATGAGCTACTTCGTCGGGATATTTTTCCTTTAGCCTTTCCATCGGCAACACCATATTGGACTGGCCTGAACAAAACCAGACATCCCCAATTAAAATATCAGTTAGAACGATTTCGTTTTCACCTTTAAGGACCATCTTATAAGGTCCGCCTTCTTTCATTGCCGGAAACTTCACCTGCCATTTACCATCCGCAGCGGTGATAGTACTCCTGGTGTTCCCATTGAACTGTACGTTTACTTTCTCACCCGGCAAAGCCCATCCCCATATTTTTAATTCAATGCCACGCTGCAAAACCATATGATTGCTGACAAGCTGAGGCAATTTAATAGTTGCGTCAGCAGAAAAAGAACTGAAGAGAATCACCATATGCAGCAACGCGAAATGGTAAACAGTACGCCACTTATTTACTAAATACACTTTGGCCGGTTTCACAGAAATTTATTAATACCATATTCCAAACCTCTCAACTCGGCGAGACCTCTTAATCTTCCTATAGCACTGTAACCAGGATAAGTAGATTTTTTTATATCATCAAGCATCTGATGACCATGATCTGGCCTTACAGGAATGGATACTCCCCTTCTTTTCATTAATAAAACTATTTCCTTCACTACGGAAAACATATCTACATCGCCGTCAAGATGATCGGCTTCATAAAAATTTCCATCCACATCACGGCGTGTACTGCGCAGATGCAGGAAATGAATATGATCCCCTAAACGTTTCACCATCCCGACTAAATCATTGTCTGACCTTACTCCCAATGAACCAGTGCAAAAACAAATTCCATTTGCGGAAGAAGGAACGGACGAAAGGAGATCCACGATATCCTTTTCAGTACTCACAATTCTTGGAAGCCCAAGTATCGGGTAAGGCGGGTCGTCGGGATGAATGGCCAAACGAATTCCTGATTCTTCAGCAACCGGAACAATGCTTTGTAAAAAATAATAAAGATTTTCCTTCAGGGTTTTTGGATCAATTGATTCGTATGTCTTCAATGATTCCAGTATTTGTTTTTCTGTAAATCTTTCTGCTGATCCCGGTAAACCCAGAAGAACATTCCGGTATAAAGTTTCTTTTTCAACTTCCTTCATCGATGCGAAACGTATCCTCGCTTTTTCAATATCGCTTTCAGTATAATCCTTTTCTGCTCCCGGTCGCTTCAGTATAAACAAATCAAAAGCGATAAAGGCAGATTTTTCAAATCTTAATGCGAAGCTTTTATCCGGCATCTGGTAGGATATATCCGTTCTCATCCAGTCCAGAATGGGCATGAAATTATAAACAACTATTTCTATTCCGCATTCGGCTACATTACGCAGGCTTTGTTTATAATTCTCGATGTAGTTTCGATAATTTCCAATTCTCTTTTTTATGTCTTCATGCACTGGAAGACTTTCAATAACTGACCAGATCATTCCGGCATTTTCTACGACATTTTTTCTTTTATTAATTTCTTCTTTCGTCCAAACTTCACCTACAGGAATCTGGTGTAATGATGTTACCACACCTGTGCAGCCCGACTGCCGGATATCCTGCAGACTCACGGGATCATCCGGACCAAACCACCGCATTGTTTGTTGCATGAACATTTCAACCCTTTTATTGTAGTGATAAAATAGCGCTTTCACCAGCCTGTATACAATATTCTGGCTGATGAAAGCTATATAAAAAATTCATATCACTTTGGGTTTTTTATCAATATCCCGGATTTTGCGTGAATGGAGGCCCGGATGTTACCAGGTTGATCTGCGCTTGCGGAATGGGTCTCAACATGTATGCATTCGCCGGACTGGATGTTGAATAATGCGCATAAGCTTCTGTTGGGTTCCATGCTGCCAGTCTCTCATTTAAAGTTTGCGTACGTACCAGGTCCCACCATCTTTGACATTCTCCAAATAATTCGCGGGAACGTTCGTCGAGTATAAAATCTAATGTTACCTGCGCAGGAGTAATGGTTTGAGCTGTTATCGCAGCAGCCAAACCCCCAGGATTGGTTGTGCCCAGAGCGGCTCTTTGCCTTACAACATTTAACATCGCAGCAGCATTGGTGTTATCACCCATTTCAAAATAGGCTTCCGCAGCTATAAGATATACATCTGAAAAACGGGCGAATATAAATGGTCTCGTTGACGCGTCATTCACGTCCGCACGACTTGGGTCGTCATATTTTTTCATGGAAGGATAAATAACAGTCGTATATGCATTTGCACCATTTGTTCCGGCAGGCGTGAATATCACTCCTTTAAACGAAGCAACCTTTGCTGCAGGTACTTCATAAGGTGCTACCCATATCCCGGTGTCAAGACCAACCGTGAGTGTGCCTCTGGGTGTAGTGACACCAGCAGTATTTGCTATCCATGTTGTCTGAAAAGTTTTGGCGTATCTCGTGTCGTTGACCTGATCCGCAAAAGCCTGATTTAAAACATAAGTCGGGTTTGGTCTGATACGAATGAAAGGACGTCCGTTTGGAATATCCCTGGTCATAATTGCCGCGCCGCCTGCTGCCGGATAATTTGCATTCACAGTGGGATAGTTCGGCCTGAAGAAAAAGTTAGTGCCATTTTCCTTCGGTCCGGATGCTCTGGTACCAGTTGTACGTTCACCATATTTAAGATCAGCTTCTCTGTCAATCACAAAAATAGTTTCCTGTCCATATTCATTTCCAGGTGCGTTTGCACTTGCAAAATCAGGCCACAGGCCAAGGCCATATGTACTTGCATTGGTAATAAGATTCGAAGCAATGGATGCTGCCTGAGCAAAATCTCCGGCAGAATCTGCACTAGACCAACCTCTCGTTAGATATACTTTTGACAGAAAATATAATGCTGCTGCTTTTGTCGCCGGTTTACCAAGAAATGGAGCCGTCGGTTTGGCAGGAAGCTCATTGGAAGCTTCGGTTAAATCCTGAATGATCTGCGCATATACATCCTTGATAGGTGCTCGGGAATCTGAAGTGGTAGCACTGGTTATATAGGTGGTATGTAAAGGGACATCTCCGAAAGTCTGAACCAGGTAAAAATAATAGAAGCCCCGAAGAAATTTTGCCTGTGCAAGATATTGTGCCTTCGTCGAATCTGGAAGACTGGCTTCTGCACCGAATTGTAAAACACCATTGGCCGTATTGATATCCTGGTACGCGATATTCCACAACGCATTCGTTGCACCGTCAGCAGCAATAATATTATTATATGTCCACCAATAAACGCCGCTGGCACTACCACCTGCTAAAACTTCATCTGTGCCAGCGAGCGTAATATTGGTAAATCCTTCCGTCCCCCATAAATTCCGCATATCAGAATAAATTCCGGCAATACCACCTAAAATACCTCCAGGTGTACTGAAAAGCTGAGGCGTTATCTGAGCCCTTGGTGTTTCAACTAATAATTTCTGACATCCTGCTGCAAACAATATTACAGCAGCCGCCATGATGAAGGATATCTTATTTTTTTGATTTTTGATATTCATTCCCATAACATAATATTTTAAGTAATTAGAATTTTAAATTTAGACCAATATTAAACTGCCGGGTAGGGGGATCATTTAAATTGACTGTAATAGTACGGCTCGGCGCAGATGCTGTACCAGTTGCAGTTGTTGCAACGGCACCGCCATAGCTGTTGCCTTCCGGATCCAATGCCAGTCCGTCTTTCACAAGCGGAGAATAAAGGATGAAAGGATTCAGGCAGGTAACATATACACGCATAGAACTAATGCCTGCTTTGTTCAGCATTTTTGATGGCAGATTATATCCAAAATTAATACTGCGCACTTTAACAAATGATCCGTCCTGATATCCGAGTGTGGATGCATAAATAAATTTATCGGCACTGGCATCCGGTCTTGGAAATCCGTTTGTTGAATTTGTTGGTGTCCAGTAATTTGTTTTTATCTGATTATTCCTGCTGTTATTAAAAAAGTCAAATCCCTGTGCACTACCATCAGAAGTAATATAAGGCACATCTACCATTTGACCCATCCTTGCATACATAACCACTGATAAGTCAAAATTTTTATAAATGAATCTGTTGGTCATACCTCCGATCCATTTGGGTTGATAGTTTCCAAGAATTACGGCATCACTGGCGTTTATCTTTCCGTCACCATTCTGATCCTGCACCCTGATCTGTCCGGGTAGCTGACCAAAAGTAGCCGCTTCAGCTATGTCCTTGGATTGCCAGATACCTGTTTTTTTATAATCATATATCACTGTGATAGGCTGCCCCACAAACCATCCGTTGCCGATATCCTGTTTAAGAGTTGGATTTTGCAGTTGTACGATTTGATTTCTGTCTACAGAAAAATTGATGTCAGTAGACCATGTGAATCCGCTGGGAGATTGGATATTTATTGTACTGATACTTATTTCATATCCATGACCTTTTGTTTTCCCGGCATTCACGATCGTACTTCCCGCACCATTACTTGGGGGAAGGCTTTCCTGTAAAAGGATATTGTCGGTGTTTTGCCAATATAGATCTACAGTACCTGTGATACGGTTTTTGAGAATTCCGAAATCTAATCCGATATCTGTTTCAGCAGTAGACTGCCATTTTAAATTTTGGTTAGCGAGACTGGTTACCAGGTAACCAATGTTTTGTCCCGCAGTTCCCGGTCCGAAATTATAGGCGTTTGTGCTAAGTGCACCTAACGTAGCATAAGGATTGATACCCTGGTTGGATGTAATTCCCCAGCCGCCTCTCAATTTCAGGTTGTTGACCCAGGATGCCTTGTCCATGAATTTTTCATTGGCTATATTCCAGCCAAGAGCAAATGCCGGATAGGTATAATATTGATTGCCGGACGACAATACGGAGGATCCGTCTGTTCTTACAGTTGCCGTTACAAGAAACCGATTATCATACGCATAATTTAATCGGGCCATGTAGGAAATCAGTCCTCTCTCAGAATAAGTCCAGGGGTTAGTAGTAGCAGTAGATGCGTTTACCTGAGAAGCCAGACTTAAATTATAATTCTGAATATAATCTGCTGGTATACCGGTGCCAAATACTCCGCTGCCCTGATTATGATCTTTCTGAACACTATATAGTCCTGTGAAATTTAATTTGTGTTTCTCAGCAAACGTCTTTTCATAAGTGAGTACATTTTCAATCGTGTAGGTATATGCTTCGGCGTTCCCGACAGATTCGCTGGCAGAACTAAGTGATGTACTGGAGTTATAAAAAGTATTGGGTCCCAAATAAGATCCAGACTGATCCTGACTATAATCCAAACCAACATTTAATCTGTATTTCAGGCCTGGAATAATATTCCACTGCCCGTATAAACTATTGAATGTTCTTAGTCTTCGGTCGTTGTTTAATATCGCACCTGAATTATATTTTATGGAAAGCGGATTAACCGTCGCTCCGTCTATTGACCCAACCTCCGGCAATTGGTTTATCGATCCATCACTGTTATATGGAGAAACTAACGGGCTCATTCTAACCAGACCCCCGATCGGATTTCCACCAAAGTCAGTATAAGTAAGGGAATTCATCATATTGATCCCCACCTGCAGATGACTGTTTATCTGGTGATCCAGTGTAACCCTCAGCGCGTATCTGGTAAAATCCTGTCCGGGAATAGTACCGATCTCTTTATAATAACTGCCGCCAAAAGAATATTGTGTTCTGTCATTACCACCGTTGATGCTCAAATTCTGATTGGTGATCTGTCCCGTTTGATAAATCAATTTTTGCCAGTCTGTGGAAGTTCCGTTTGCGAGTCCTGTCTGTTCTGCAGTAGTTAATCCATATGCATTTGTTCCGGGATTAATACTATTACCCGCAGCTGCTTCTGTTTTAAGTGCAGCGTACTCAGGACCGTTAAATACTTTGTATTCACCGGTTACGTTGGAAAATCCGTAGTATCCATTATAACTCGTAATGGACTTTCCGGATTTGTTACCTCTTTTAGTAGTAATAAGTATTACACCACCTGAACCTCTCGATCCGTAAATAGCGGTTGCAGATGCATCTTTTAAGATATCAAGTGTGGCAATATCATCCGGATTGATATCATTTATAGAACCACCATACGGTATACCATCCAATACCATTAACGGAGCATTCAACTGATCATTATTTGCCGCTGTTAGAGCAGGATTGGTTGGAACTGCTTCCGGCGACAGTGAGCGGTTTCCCCTGATTCTTATTTGTCCGGTCGCGCCGGGATTGGAATTATTACTTACTATATCTACTCCGGCTGTTCGGCCTTTTAATTCTGTAACAAAATTGGCAGTTGGTACTTCCTGCAATGTAGATGCACTAACAGTTGCGATCGCACCGGTTACATCACTTCTTTTCTGGGTACCGTAACCAACTACGATTACCTGGCTCAATGAATTCGGCGTGGGACTCAAACCTACATCTATGGAAGTTCTATTATTAATTTGTATTTCAGCTGACGTAAATCCTACATAAGAAAAAACAAGGGTGCCGTTGGATGGTGCCGTTATTGCATAGTTTCCGTTGTCGTCACTGGTTACTCCTGCTGAAGAACCCTTCACGATGACCGACGCTTTTGCAACAGGCAGTCCGACTTCACTTACTATCCTTCCGGTAATATGAATATCCTTCTGTGCTAAAACGGAAGAAGCCGGCATGAATGAAATAAAAACCGGCAAAAATATTATAGAGAAAAACTTAAAAAACCCCCTGGTCATATTTAATACTCCGGGTGAGTACGTCGGCTTGGCAATTCTCATAAACTATCATTTTATTAATTACAGTAGTTGGTTTAATCGCAGCTCTTATTATCGTAAGTTTTTTTTCAGGTCATATAATTGAGTATTAATGGCGTTTGAAAAAGTTTGATGACAGGGTTCAAAAACGTTTTCAACGAATCCTTTTTGTTTGAATTGCGGAGTAAAAGATTCCCTTTTTTCAGCATCTCCGGCCGTTTTAATGAAGAATGACAGTATTTTTTTTGACTGAAATAAAAAAAACTATTAGAAAAGGAGGGATAACGAAGATATTCTGCAAAACGAAAGGCGCCTGAAAGCCTTGCTGGAGCTGGTTTTGGTTGCATATAATCAATCGTTAGTTAGAAAAAAAACAAATACCCGTTTCTGAATTCCGATACTAATGTAAGATAATTTATCAAAAATGCAACCGATTGCAATTTTTTTTGAAAAATATATTTACATTAGCTTTAGGAAACGATATGTAATCGATTGTATGAACAAAGAAAAGGACATTACCATCTACGACCTGGCCCGGAAACTCAATATCTCCAGTGCAACTGTGAGCAGAGCGTTGAAAGATGATCCGGTAGTTAATAAAAAAACACGAAAAAAAATAGCTGACCTGGCTGAAGAAATGGGTTATCGTTCCAACCATTTTGCCAGAAATCTCCGCAATCAGACAACCCAGACAATCGGCGTTATAGTACCCCGTCTCAACAGTTACTTTATGTCTACTGTAATCGCGGGTATTGAAAATGTTGTGAACACAGAAGGATATAATCTGATTATTTCCCAATCATCCGAGTCCGTGCAGAAAGAAAAATCAAGCGCATCTACGATGTTCAAAAACCGCGTAGACGGGCTTCTCGTTTCACTGGCCTATGATACAAGCGACATCACCCATTTTGAACCATTCTTTAAAAAAAATGTACCCCTTCTGTTCTTTGATCGTGTTACTCATTATAAAAACTGTTCAAATATTCTGATTGACAACAGGAAAGCCGGGTATGAAGCCACTGCACATTTGATCGGGCAGGGTCGCAAAAAAATTGTTCATATTACGGCCACCCCAAAAAGAAATGTATATATAGACCGCCTTCAGGGATACAGACAGGCACTTACCGATCACTCTATTAAGTTCAGGGAAGAATATCTTATCATTGATAACCTCAGCCAGGAAGCGGGTTCCAGAGCTGCGGAAATACTTTTGAAGATGCATCCCCGGCCAGATGCCGTATTTGTGGCAAACGACAATTGCGCCGTGGGTTGTATGATGGCTCTTAAACAGGCAGGAATCCGAATTCCTGAGGATATCGCTTTTGTCGGATTTAATAATGACCCGGTATCCAAAGTAATAGAGCCTAATTTAACAACGATTAACTACCCGGGATATGAAATGGGACAGGTGGCTGCACATAACTTAATAAATCATTTAAACGGTTCATCCATTATTAAAACTGCAAATACTATTCTTTTGCATTCGGAATTAATTATCCGCGCTTCCTCTGCTCGAATAAAAAATATATCAGGCTAGCAATTTGAATTTATTAAATTACAATTGCTTATAATTGTCCCTCTGACACATAATATTTAATTCCTAACATCAAAAAAAGCTAGCTGCGTTAATGAAAATAACCAACACAAATAAAATAGCCATAGTTACCGGAGGCGGGTCAGGAATAGGATATGCTATCGCGGAAAAATTTGTGAGCTGTGAAATTCTTACAATAATTATAGGCCGGAACCAACAGAAACTCTCGAAGGCAAAAGAAAAACTGGGAGATTTATGCGTCCCCATTTCTTTCGACTTAACCAAACTGAAGTCCATTCCCGGTATGGTAAAACAAATTGTAGAGAAATATGGCGGCGTTGATATCCTGGTAAACAATGCAGGTATCAATTTGAAAAAAGAATTTATAAAAGTGAGTGATGAAGAATTCCATCAGATCATATTAACCAATGTCAGTTCCATATTTTCATTGTCGAGGGAGGTTGTAAAATATATGATCAAAAAGGGAAAAGGCAGTATTATCAATATAAGTTCAATGGCTTCTCAGTACGGTCTACCAAATGTAATTGCATATACCGCTTCCAAGTCAGCCATTGAAGGAATGACCAGGGCAATGGCTGTTGAATTGTCGCCCAAAGGAATACTGGTAAATTGTATTGCCCCGGGTTTTATCGCTACGGATATGTCGGGAAAAGCATTCGACGGCGACCAGGAAAGAAAAAAGAAAGTTCTTTCCCGGACGCCACTGGGTAAACTGGGCAGTCCCTCAGATGTCGCAGAAGCTGCCTATTTCCTTTCGTCCGACAAGGCCGGTTTTTTAACGGGAACCGTTCTTCCTGTGGACGGCGGGAATTCCGTGGGTTTCTAATTTCTTATAATCTTTCCCAGAATGAAAGAGAAATTATTTCCGTCATTTTTAATATGTTTTATTTCCATAAAACTTTTTTCTCAGGATATAATCGTTCAGGAGAAACAGGCTTCCGGATATTTTCCACTAGTCAGCACCTCAGGCACTACCTTCATTTACATTGACCCTAAAGATTACTGGCTGGTTCACAAAGCGGCGGAATTGCTTCAGCAGGATCTGCTGATGCTCACCGAAAAAAAAGCAGAGATCGTTTTTGCCATGCCGTCGAGCGCCAGTTCAATTATTATCATCGGCAGCCTCGACAGCTCCGGAATAATTAAAAAACTTTCTGAAGAAAAGAAAATAAATACTGCAGATATGCAGGGCAAATGGGAAAATTTCCGTTTGCAAACTGTTAGTAAGCCGGCACCTGGAATTAACAACGTATTGGTAATCGCGGGGAGCGACAAAAGAGGAACAGCATACGGAGTTTTTGAATTGTCCAGGAAAATGGGCGTCTCACCCTGGTACTGGTGGGCCGACGTTCCGGTAAAGAAGACGAAGGAAATCTACCTAAAGTCCGGAATTTACAATTATGGTTCTCCTTCTGTAAAATACAGAGGCATTTTTATCAATGATGAAGCGCCGGCATTCTCAGGTTGGACAAAAGAAAAATTCGGCGGTGTAAATCACTTTGTCTACGAAAAAGTTTTTGAACTCATGTTGCGAATGAAGGCCAATTATCTCTGGCCTGCCATGTGGGGAAATGCCTTTAATGACGATGATACACTAAATCCTGTTCTGGCAAATAAATATGGTATTGTAATGGGCACTACGCATCATGAACCAATGCTGAGAGCTCAACAGGAATGGAAGCGTTATGGTAAAGGACAATGGAATTACGACAGTAACGAAATAGTGTTGAAAGATTTCTGGAAGAAGGGAATTGAAAAAATGGATTCGCACGAAAGTATCGTTTCAATCGGAATGCGAGGAGATGGTGATATGCCAATGACAGTGGGAAGTAATATATCCTTACTCGAAAGAATCGTGCATGATCAGAGAAAGATCATTGAAGATGTTACACAGAAGCCTGCATCTGCCACTCCCCAGCTATGGGCATTGTATAAAGAAGTGCAGGATTATTATGATAAAGGAATGAGGGTTCCTGACGACGTGACCCTGTTATTATGTGACGATAATTGGGGCAATATCCGGAAGCTCCCAAAGTTGTCCGACAAACCCCGTGCGGGAGGTTATGGCATTTACTATCATTTTGATTATGTAGGTGATCCCAGAAATTATAAATGGCTCAACACAAACTCTATTCCCAGAGTTTGGGAGCAGATGAACCTCGCATATCAATACGGTGCAGACAGAATCTGGATCGTAAACGTTGGTGATATCAAACCCATGGAATTACCTATTCAGTTTTTTCTGGATTATGCCTGGGACACAGAAAAATGGAATGCAAATAATATTGGAACTTATACCCGTAAGTGGGCCGGGGAGATATTTGGTTCCGGGTTCGCAACAGATATTGGTGAATTAGTATCCGACTATACAAAATATAACAGTAGAAGGAAACCTGAGCTCTTATCCTGGGATACCTACAGTCTCATCAATTTCAGCGAAGCAGAAAAAGTTGTGAAGGATTATAATCTTCTCGCCGAAAAAGCAGAAAGAATTTATCAGAGGCTACCTGAAAACTATAAAAATGCTTATTACCAACTGGTACTTTATCCAATTAAAGCCTGTGCAAATCTGAACAACCTGTATTTTGCCACCGGCCTAAACAGACTCTATGCCAGGCAGGGCCGGGCATCTGCTAATGATTTTGCGGATAGTGTGAAAAAATATTTTGATGAAGATGCCAAACTTGCTAATTATTACAACACAGTGTTGTCAGATGGTAAATGGAATCATATGATGGATCAGACTCATATTGGTTATACTAATTGGCAACAGCCCGAGAAAAATGCAATACCCAAAACGGAATATATTTCCTTGCCGGATTCCCCTTTAATGGCCATGTCTATTGAGGGCTCGAATTCCTGGTGGCCCAATGAAACAACAGAAGCAGTGCTTCCGCAATTAAATTCCCTGCTTCGGCAATCCAGTTATATAGAATTATATAACAGGGGAAAAAAGCCTTTTGAATATACCGTCAAAACCTCAGTTCCCTGGATAAAAATAAAAGGTCAAAATAAAAAAATAGAAAAACAACAAAGATTATCGATACAGGTGGACTGGAACAGCGCGCCATCTGGCATTCATAAAATTCCCATCACCATAACTGGTCCTTCCGGCAGGACAATCACCTTTTTTGCGGTTATAAATAATAATGGACTTCCTAAAACAAACCATTTGAAAGGTTTTGTTGAAACAAACGGATATGTTTCCATGGAAGCAAGTCATTATTCCCGGGTAGTAAATAAAGGCCCCGTCATCTGGCAACAGATCCCTGGAATAGGTCGCACCGGATCGGGAATGACGATTACACCTGTAACCGCGGACCAACAAACACCTGGTCCGATATCTCCCAGGCTGGAATATAATATGTTTGTTTTTAGTACAGGCAGAACCACCGTTTACACTTATTTTTCCCCAACCTTAAATTTCAATGGAAAAGAATTACAGTATGCGATTTCTTTTGACGATGGGTCCCCACAAATCATAAACCTTCATCCTGATCACACAAATAAAAGCTGGGAAAATTGGGTGGCAAATAATATTATAGTTGATAGTACTGAATTCCAAATTAATAAAGGCGGCAGACATACTTTAAAAGTCTGGATGGTTGATCCGGGCATCGTGTTGCAAAAAATAGTAATAGGTTTCCCTGATATAAAACCAAGTTACCTTGGACCGCCCGAGACAATGGTTAAATAATACGTGTTATTCTAGATTCTTTTTTCCTTTGCAGATGATTTTAAGAGTGGTAAAAAAATAACCAGGAGTAATATCGCAAGGCCACCAATTACCTGAATGCCAGAAAGTGAAGAATTATTTCCAGCACTGTTACCGGCAGCAAATACTGAAAATTGTGTTACCAATAATACCATCAATGTAGCCAGAATATAGCTGGAAGTTTTAATTAGCTTTTTCATTGCAGATCTGTTTA
Organism: uncultured Bacteroidota bacterium; assembly: GCA_963757315.1. GTDB lineage: Bacteria > Bacteroidota > Bacteroidia > Chitinophagales > Chitinophagaceae > Puia. Next base: position 1,552,813 of record CAVWRD010000011.1, read on the forward strand.
AATGTTTATGCTTTTGCTATTGCAAATGGCTTACCAGATCGGTTTCCGGCAGCTGTAAACTGAAATCTGATTGATTACTAATGAATTAAAAACATTAAAGGATTCGCATAGCATTACAACAGATCTCAAACCAATCCATTATGAAAATAAGGATGCCATTTCGGCGTAATTTTTTACCGGAATTTGGGGGCAGAAAACTAAAAAATTAAACACCAAGGCTCCAGCCGTTTCTATAAGTTCTCTTTACGAACTGATTTGCATCATCGAAATTTGTAATCCGCATCGCAGGCCCATCCCATAGTAGTTTGATATGACGTCCGGGATATTCAATATCATTCCCTTTCTTTATCTGGATATTCGTGCTTCTGATGGCGAGGTTCCCCATAAGCACAGATTCCGTCAAAGGACCGGCAATGTCAAAATTCGAACTCAGGTTTTTTGCTTTTTCACTACCATATCCTGCCATGGACGCTTCGATCCAGGCAGCATAGTGACCTTCATCCCCATTGGGAACACGCATAAGTGTTTTAGGAACATTAGCGGTTTTTGTTTTACTGGTCGGTAGAAGCTGGGGATTTATTCCATATGTGCCGCACATCATTTTTCCCTTTGTGCCGATAAAAATGGCTCCGTTTCCACCATCACCCATCAGTTCATTGGATTCAAGTTCAGCCGGTCTGGTAGGTTGAATGCCACCGTCCATCCAATGTAGTTCCACATTTGGTTTTCCATTCTTTCCTTGAAAAACCAAAGTAATATGAGATGATATCGGACCACTTTCAGGTGTATAGGCGGCATTCCAATTTTCAACATACCGTGTGGCTACACTGCATTCTGCAGAAACCGGATATCCCAGTCCCAGCACGGCAAATGCTGGCGCCATGATATGACAGGCCATATCTCCCAAAGCGCCCGTACCATAATCCCACCATCCCCTCCAGTTAAAAGGAAGCATGCCTTCAAAATAACTTTTTTCCGGAGCAGTGCTAAGCCAGAGATTATAATCAAGTGTTGCCGGAATCGGAGACGCCGTTTTTGGCCGGTCAATTCCCTGTGGCCATATCGGTCTGTCAGTATAACAATAAATAGTTTGCACATCACCGATCAGCCCCGCCTGAAACCATTCTATCAACTGTCGAACACCGTCTCCGGAAGCTCCCTGGTTTCCCATTTGTGTAACCACCTTATAGCGGTGGGCTGCTTCAGTCAACATACGGGCTTCGTAAATGTCGTGGGTCAGCGGTTTTTGCACGTATACATGTTTATTCAATTGCATGGCAGCCATCGCAGCAACTGCATGGGTGTGATCCGGAGTAGACACAGAAACGGCATCAATGGATTTGTTTTCCTTTGAAATCATTTCCCGGTAATCCTTATAATATTTCGCATTTGGAAAAGCCTTCCTCGTATCAGCCGCACTTACATCATCCACATCACACAAAAATGCAATATTCGCTTTCCCGCTGTCAGCAAAATGTTTGATATCATCACCGCCCTTGCCGCCCACACCAATACTGGCTATGTTTAATTTGTCGCTTGGTGCCACGAAACCTCTGCCCATCACATGACGGGGAATAATATAAAATCCAGCACCTGCAAGCATACCGTTTTTTATAAACCGGCGACGTGAATTTTTATTTGTCATACATCAGTTTTATTAGTGTAATATAAAACATTTTTTTCCTCTTAGCTGAATGGATTATACTTATCATGTTATTTCAAACTTATCTTGTACCTTAAATTATAATTGAAATTTTATGAGAAAAATGCAGAAATACCTGCTGACAGTAACTATTGTTTTGTGCCTGGTAGCTTATACTCCACCGGGCACGAAGATTAAATTTATCGATGGCGCAAATATGGATCTGACTGTAAAACCGGGTGATAATTTTTATTTGTATGTGAATGGCAACTGGATTAAAAACAATCCGGTTCCTGCTTCAAAAACCCGCTGGGGAAGCTTTGACGTACTTCGGGAACAGAGCAGTCATCGTATACAGGGATTGCTGGAAGAAGCAGCGGCATCCACATCTGCCAGCCGGCTCAATCAAATGGTAGGAGATTTTTATTTGAGTGGAATTGATTCAGTCACCCTGGAAAAGCTGGGCTACGATCCAATTAAAATGGACCTTCAGCGCATTGACAGCATCACCACCACTTCGGGACTGTTAAGTGAAATTACTTATGACAGAATTTATAATTCCACGCCGGCTCTGTTTGGTTTTAATATTGGTCCTGACGATAAAAATGTAACTCAATATATTCCCAATTTTAACCAGGGCGGAACTTCCCTGCCGGACCGGGATTATTATATCAAGTCAGATAAACGAAGTGTAACCGTTCGTACTGCATATACACAACATCTCATTAATGCTTTTATGCTTGTCGGTGAAAACCAATCCACAGCAGCCACTCGTGCGAACGCTGTTTTGCGTATCGAAACTGCCCTGGCAAAAGCCCAACTCACGCGGGTGGAACTTCGGAATCCTGATAAAACCTATAATAAATTCTCCGTAAAGGATTTTACTGCGATGACTCCCTCCATGGACTGGAAAGACATCCTGATAAAATTTAAAGTGAATGGTGCAGACAGCATCCTAACGAATAATCCATCGTTTTTTAAAACAGTTGATTTGTTGCTGAGCGCCGTTACGATCGACGATTGGAAAACTTATCTTAAATGGAAGATTATCAACGGCGCCTCACCATATCTCAGCAATTCATTTGTTCAGGAAGATTTTTCTTTCAGACATGTACTTACCGGGCAAAAGCAATTGCTTCCCCGCGCTGAACGCGTCAGCAACGAATTGGATGGAGATCTTGGTGACATGGTAGGACAATTATACGTGGCTAAATATTTTAAACCGGAAGCGAAACAAAGAATGCAGGACCTGGTGAACAATCTGATGGAAACTTTCGGAGAGCGAATCAACAAGCTCGACTGGATGAGTGCGGAAACGAAAGCAAAAGCAATGGAAAAATTAAAGTCTATTACAAAGAAAATTGCTTTTCCTGATAAATGGAAAGATTACCAGGGCGTCACCATTGCAAGAAATGATTATTTGGGGAATGTGCTTCGCAGCGGCACATGGAATTATAATGACAGGATCTCCCGATTTGGAAAACCCGTTGATAAAACCATATGGGGCATGACGCCACCAACCATCAATGCATATTATAATCCTGCGTACAATGAGATTGTTTTTCCTGCAGGCATTCTTCAATACCCATTTTTTGATTTCGAAGCGGATGACGCAGTGAATTATGGAGGGATCGCAGCGGTAATCGGACATGAAATGACACATGGTTTCGACGACGAGGGTCGTAAATACGCTGCTGACGGAAATCTGAAAGACTGGTGGACGAAAGATGATGCGGCCAGTTTCGATAAAAGAGCCAACCAGGTAGTAACGCAATACAATGGATTTACCGTTCTGGATACGTTACATGTAAATGGGAAATTAACACTCGGTGAAAATCTGGCCGACCTGGGTGGATTGACCATTGCTTACGAAGCGTTTACCAAAACACAGCAATTTAAAGAAGGGAAAAAAATTGATGGCTTTACTCCTACCCAACGATTTTTTATAAACTGGGCACAGGTATGGAGAAATAATATACTTCCTGAAATGGCTTCAAATTCCATCCTGACGGACCCTCATTCGCCAGGTCTTTATCGTGCAAATGGGCCGGTTAGCAATCTTGATCCCTGGTATGATGCTTTCAATGTGAAGGAAGGAGATAAAATGTACAAACCGAAAAGTGAACGAATAGCTATTTGGTGATTAATAAAGGCCGGCCAATTGCCGGCTTTTATTTTTATAACGATGATTTATTTTCCGCAACAACCGCCATCATCGGATAATATTCATAACGGTTCAAACCGTTTGCAGGATCTTTTGAAATAAAATCCTTCACCTGTTCTTCATTGTCAACGCCTACGATACCTAATCCATAAACACCGTTCGGATCAAGAACGGGTCCAAATACGACAACAGCTCCCTCATTCATAAAGGATTTCCAGCACGCACTGTGTTGGATCATAATATTTCTTTCATCCTGCGTCATGTCCTGGCCGAAACTGGCACGGGGAGGAATTAATTTTAAGACAAAGTATTTTTTCACTTAGTTGCAAATTGAATTTCTTCAATATATAAAAAATATTGAAATGAACGTCAGTGTTAACTCCCATGATTTTTTAAACTACATTTTAGGACAGTCCGTCCGGTTGACGCCAAACCTGTAACTGACGCCAATTGAAACACCATAATAATGATCGTTTCTTTGAGGATTGCCGGAATATTTGAATCCGTCAATTTCATCAGACATTGTAATCCGGTAGGAAGCTTCTGCATTTAGGAAAAAATTGTTGCTGATCATGTATCTTATTCCGGCGCCTACGGGAATTACGGGAATAATCCAGGGAGTTTTATGTGTGCTGTCAATTCCTAATCCCTCAGATGCCGCAGACTTTGAATTAAAGTAAGTCGTATCAAATCGGCTCCAGTCCCGTTTAACATTTAATATGCTTAAACCCGCACCCGCGAAAAAGTAAGGTGAGAATCTTCTCATACCCTCCCTGTAAGTTTTTCCAAAAAGATCCCAAACAAAGGAAGCCGAGAATTCTGTTACCGATGAACTAAATTCAAAATTCCTATGCCTTCTCCATGCTGGTGTTGTATATACAGATTCATCTGCACCAATATCCCCTCTCGACAAACTATATCTCACAGAAAAATAATCATTGATAGATTTAGCGGCCCAGACTCCGACGGAGGGTTTCAGATTATAAGTATACCCAAAATTACCCGCAGACAGGTCACCCTGATAAACAAGCGTACCTAAATTGAGGCCAACCTCCCATTTGGAAGGTGTAAACTGTGCTTTTGAATGGTAGATGGTTGCCAGGAATAATATCAACGTGGCAATATGTACTTTAAAAATAGAATTCATAACGGCGTTTAAGTGTAAAAAAATAAAGCTGTTTGGTAGAATTCTATTTTCCGGGTATCATTTATTTGGCGCTATAGTTGAGCCTGGTTTTTCGGTTATACAAATATGTTGAAAAATGATGTGAAGAAAATGCCAAAGAAACACGACCGTACAGCTTTGTATCAATTCCGTACAAAATCGTGCCAGCGTAACTTGTACATGCCTTTGATTTATAGGCGTTTAAAAGATTGGCCTTTTTTTAGTAGTTTATTAAACTTATTGTTGAATGCCTACCAATTTGGGGTTTTTATGATCAGAAATTATTTTAAAACAACCTGGCGAAATCTCATCAGAGATAAACAATTTACGCTCCTTAATTTGATAGGCCTTTCTGCGGGTTTGACCTGTGTATTACTCATATACATCTGGGTGAGTGATGAATTGAATGTCGACAAGTTCAATGCTAATGACAATCGTATCTATCAGGTAATTAAGAATTCCCCGAATGCTGACGGAACCATTTTTACAAGTGATGCCACACAGGGACGCCTGGCTGAAACCATGCAGAAAGAACTTCCGGAAATTGAATATGCAGTATCTGTCAGGCCGGAAGAGGTTGGCATTATTTCTTCTACTGAAAAACATATCAGGGCCGTTCCCAATTTTGTGGATAGGAATTTTTTCAAAATTTTCTCGTATCGCATAATAGATGGAAATAAATCAAATCCGTTCTACGATAAATCGGGTGTGTTGATTTCAAATAAACTGGCTCTAAAACTGTTTAATACGACGACCGGTATCGTGGGAAAAACAATCGAATGGCATGGCGGGGGAGAATTTGATGGCCCATATAAAATATCAGGCGTATTCGAAGCACCACCTCAAAATGCAACACGGCAATTTGATTTCTTATTATCTTATGAACAGTACGCGACAAAAGAAAGTGAGGATATGGCCTATTGGGGAAGCAACGGAATGTTCACGTATCTTTTACTCAAAGATGGGGTCAACATTGATCAGTTCAGTAAGAAAATAAAATATTTCACCCAGGAGAAAATAAAGAATGCATATAAAGGAGACAGCCAGTTAAATTATCTTCTGAAATGGGAGGGATATTTATTTCTTCAAAAATATTCAGACAAATACCTGCACAATCATTATGAAAATGGTATCGTGTCAGGCGGCAGAATTGAATACGTAAAATTGTTTTCTCTCATTGCTTTATTTGTTTTGCTGATTGCTTGTATCAACTTTATGAATCTTTCCACTGCCAAGGCATCCGGTCGATTCAAAGAAGTCGGTATTCGAAAAGTAATAGGAGCAAGAAGGCATTCGCTGATACTTCAGTTTATAGGTGAATCATTACTTATGAGTTTCGTTTCACTGATGATGACGTTCTTATTTGTTGAATTATTACTTCCGGTATTCCGCGAAATCACGGGTAAGCAAATCAGTCTTCATTTGAATACAGAACTTGTTTTATCAGCCTTCGGCATTACGTTTATTACGGGGCTTATCGCAGGAAGTTATCCCGCACTTTATCTGTCAGGTTTCAGGCCGACAATGGTGTTGAAAGGGAAATTGACAAATTCCTTAGGAGAGTCGACTATAAGAAAAGTTTTAGTGGTTTTCCAGTTTTCGGTTTCGGTTATTTTAATCGTATGCGTACTGGTTGTTTATAAACAGATGAATTTAATTCAGAATAAAAATCTGGGATATGATAAAGACAATATTATTGTTTTCTCAAACGAAGGAAATCTTCAAAAAAACCTATCTCCTTTTTTTGCCGAGCTCAGAAAAATCCCCGGTGTTTTAAATGTATCCGACATCGATGGCGATTTTCTGGGACATTCTTCTCATAGTGGAAGTGGCATTGAATGGGATGGTAAGAACCCTGGTCTCGGTATTGAATATTATGGAAATAATATCGATCACAATTTCTTTGAAACAATGGGATTACAAATCGTTCTAGGAAGGTCGTTCTCTCCCAATTTTAATGACAGTAGCAGTGTAATATTCAACGAAACTGCCATACACGCTATGGGAATTAAAAACCCGCTTGGTAAAACAGTGAAGTTATGGGGTCAGCCGAAACAAATAGTAGGCGTGGTAAAGGATTACAATTTCCAGTCCGTGTACAAAAAAATCAGTCCTGCTTTTCTGACTTATGGAACGAACAACACGAATTCGCTTGTCAAAATCAAAGCCGGAACAGAAAGGCAAACACTTGCGAGTGTGAAGGAACTTTACGATAAATTCAATGATAACCTGGATTTTAATTATTCATTCATGAATGAAGATTACAATGCACTTTATGCCTCGGAACAACGCGTTGCGAAACTATCGGGTTATTTTGCAGGAATGACCATTCTCATTTCCTGTCTCGGTTTATTTGGACTGTCTGCATTCGCGGCGCAAAAACGGCAAAAAGAAATCGGGATACGAAAAGTGGTAGGCGCTTCCGTTAGTAATATTGCTGCGATGTTATCGGCTGATTTTCTAAAACTGATTATTATTTCTCTTCTGATCGCGATTCCGGTTTCCTGGTGGGGGGCAAATGTCTGGCTAAACGGATTTGCCTATCGTGTACAAACAGGTACAGCCATATTTCTCACAACTGCTGTTGTTATCGTGGCAATAGCCCTTTTCACGGTCAGTTTCCAGGCAATCAAAGCTGCCATGGCAAATCCGGTAACCAGCCTGCGCTCGGAATAAGTACGAGCTTCAGCTGGCGAAGAGAGTCTGAGATCTGAATAATTCCCGTCAATCTTCGTTCAAACTTATATTTATTTAAAATCGCTATTTTGCAGATTGCTGTCGCGAAAGGAACGGACATAATTTGTATTTCAAAAAGATAAACCCGGCCTGGTTTTAAAAGCTGTTCATGAAGAAATTTAATTTCATTTTAAGTATCCATACCCCGATCATAATTTGCCTCTCATTAATCAGCTCCTATATATCGCTGTATTTCCATTTCGTACTTTATATCGATTTCATCATTGTAAGTGTGATTATCGCATTCCCGATCTCCTTCGTAATGCGGGAAGCATTCAGAAGAAGAGAAAAAGCATTGGAATATATAAGCTTGTTTAAAGCCTCTCTCCAATCACTATTTTATTGTTTTGAAAGCAGTGATCTTGATAAGAATAAGAAATCAGAAATCAGAGATATTCTTGCAAATACTTCCCATGAACTTATCGGCTATTTATCTGACAAAAAGAAGGATTTTCAGTCGGTTCATGAATTTGCAAACCGTACTTATCTCTTTATTCAGGAAAATGAAAAAGAATTGAAGAGAAGCTTTTCAGTCAGGGTGCTGCTTTTTATGTTTCGTGTTAATGAAAGTCTTACGTTTTTAATGGCCACAAAACGACATCCAACACCCTGGGCTATTCGTATGATCATCCTTCTGGGCGCTTATTTATTCGTTGTTTTCTATCCGGCGTCCCTTTTAAGCAAGACAGGTTTTCAGGTAACAGTATGGTATGTATTTATAATGACCGCTTTCAAAGGAATTATATTTATCTGCTTATATAATATTCAGAATTATCTGGTGGATCCATTTAATCAGACTGGCGCGGACGGTGTCAAACTGGAAGAATTTGATTTTACCGGATCTCCTTATACAGGCCCCGCTTCTATTGAATTTGAAAACGCGGTATTGGAGGAAAAGACGGAAGAGCTCCCGATGAAATCCCAACCTATTGAATCGGTTGTAAAATCTGAGGAAGAAATAAAATGATAAAAAAAATAATATCCCTCAAGATTATTTTTATATTTTCTTTTACTTGGCTTTTTGGTCAGACCGGATCGGATTCCTTATTTGCTTCCAGCACGCCCCTTCACATCACATTATCAGTTTCATTTGATAAAGTAAGAAACTCCAAAAAAGATTCAACCTATCTAAAAGAGAAACTTTATTACCAGAATTTCACAGGTACTTTGGATTCTATGGATGTCGGCATTAAAGGAAGGGGTAATTACCGGTTAAAAGAATGCTACTATCCTCCGTTATGGATGAAATTAAAAAAAAGCGATGCGAAGGGGACGGTATTTGAGGGAAATAAAAAATTAAAAGTTGTATTGCCATGCGACAACCGGGAAAGCAGCAATGCGCTGATACTTAAAGAATTTCTTTGCTACAAATTATACGAGGAAATATCTCCCTATGCTTTTCTGACACGCCTCGCAGATATCGACCTGACCGAGTTAAGAAAAAATAAAAATAAACAGTCGAAAGTGACGGGAATTTTCATTGAAGATGTTGAGAAGACCGCAATCAGATTACATGCCAAGGCATTAAAAAACGTCAGGCTGACACCAGGTACCTTGAACGACACAAGCGCTGCCCGGTTTGAATTATTTCAATATCTGATTTCCAATACTGACTGGTCAGTCCCCTATCAGCACAATTCAAAACTATTTGTGATTAATACCAATAATGTATTCTCTATTCCTTACGATTTCGACATGTCCGGAATCGTCGACGCCCCTTACGCCGTTGTGTCGGAAGTAAACGGGGAATTGCTGGATATCAGTCATGTAACAGAACGTCTTTACCGGGGATATTGTCATCCCGCAGAAGTAATGGAATATGTCAGAAAGGAATTTCTTGCAAAAGAAGAGAAGTTGATGTCTGTACCGGATCTGTTGAAAGGATACCTTCCCGACAAGGAAATTAAAAAAATAAAAAACTATATAGAAGAATTCTTTGATACTATAAAAGATACGCGATCGTTCAAGTACCACATTTTAGATAAATGCCGAACCAAATAATCCCGCCCATTACCTATAAATTATCTCCCTTCTTCATTTCAGATTCGAGAATTTCGGGAAGCGATTTATTACTGTAATCGTCCACTGCATATCCCATCGTCGAAACCGTCAAATCTGTTGGCTTAATACTTATGGTTTGAAGATTATTTCTTTTTGTACCCGCTGAATCAGTTGTCTCAATAGAAGTGATTAGTACTTTGGGTTGCATTAAAGCCTGTATAACGGGATGCTCATTATTCTTGCCGCCATTCATCATATTCAAAAAATTACCGCCGATAATCCCTTTTAAATAATCTCCCTGTGTATTGAAATCAACTTTTGCATACCAGATACTTGCTTTCTCTCCTTTTTTACCGGATATATTGTATTCCTCGGTTGTATAGTTGCCGATAGTTCTGGTATTCCCGGTTTTCACCGAGCTAAATTCCCGGCCATTCGTATTCCTTCTCATATTTGCCATAAGACTGTCGATCTTTATATATTTAACCAGCTGCGTCATATCCGAAATCATTTTTTGGATACTGATGACCTTTATATTTTTTTTGTGTTCGTTCATTACAACCACATTTCCCCCGCGCGTTAAAACAATAAACATATTTCCTTTCATTCTCGCCTTCGGACTGAAAGATGCAGCAGCATAATCACCCGACTTAGTATAGTAAAACCGTATCGTATCCGTCTGATTTTTTCTTCCGGTAATCTGCTGATCAACTTCATAGTCAAACCGGTAATTGTCAGGCATAGTATAAAGAGCACCAGACTGAGCCAAAACTTTATTTCCGGCGAAAAAGCTCACCATAACGCATAAGCTGCATAAAATTCTATTTTTCATAATATTCCTATTAATCTGTGTATAAATATTATATGTAAAATTAGTGCCAGACTCCCGCCTGGCATCTAAAATTGTGAATTCTTTTTTTTATGTTGGGAAAAAACCGGGAAACTGAAAAGAAGCCGGGTAATAAATTTGGGTAACTCAAAAGTTACATATATATTTACATAAAATAATCATTATGCACACTACCACGCTCGCAGATTATCATGCTTCAATAGAAGTAAAACAGACCCCGCAGGAAGCAGCTGATTTAATTAGCCAGGTATCAAACTGGTGGACCAAAAATACCCGGGGAAACACAAAAAATCTCAATGATATTTTTACCGTTAGTTTTGGTGAAACATTTTCTCGTTTTAGAATTATTGAGCTGATACCGGCAAAGAAAATTGTCTGGTATGTGGAGGATTGCAACCTGCACTGGATGAAGGATAAAAAAGAATGGAAGGATACAAAAATCGCTTTTGAAATCTGCGATTCCAATGATTCCACGAAAATTGACATGACGCATATCGGACTCAACGCCGGAAAAGAATGTTTTGAAGACTGTACCGGGGGGTGGAATCATTATATAAAAGAAAGTCTGTATAAACTAATGACGGAGGGCCTGGGTGTGCCGGATCATAAGGACTATTCTGCACTCGAAAAGCAATAATATTAGACCATTGTACGGGCGGTGAGAATTAATTCCGGAATCCAAAATTTTCATTAATTTCAAGCCGTGTTACCCATCTCAAAAGACTCATTGGAAAAACGGCGTTCTGCCATTCAGGCTTCCTTCGACCGTCAACTCAGTCTCGCCGGAAAACCGGGATATGACCCTCTTCTCACTGAGAATTTAAAAAAAGACCTCGATTGGTTACAGGAGGAAATCAATCGTATTAATATCCCGTCAGATCCTCAGGAGAAATAATAATTATCGGTCAGATGCCGGTAACTTTTTTTCTGCACATGAGTCATATAACCCAGTCATTGGGTCGGATAATACCGTTAACATAAAAGTGTTCGGTTTTAATACCAATATCGGACATATTTTGTCCAAATACTAATCGCAATAACTTGAATTTGAGTCTTTTGCAATTTTGGCACCTTTTGGGTATCAAATAACCGCAATCACAAAGAACAATCAGTCATACTCAATATAAACTTATGATAAAGAACCTGCTGCTCCTGGCCTGGCGAAATTTAGTAAAAGACAAATGGTATAGCTTATTAAACATATTAGGTCTTACCCTGGGTATCACATTCAGTCTTTTCCTGATTTTCTATGTGAAAGATGAACTGAGTTTCGACCGGTTTAACGACAAGGCGGACAGGATTTTCAGAATCGTTTCCTATATACAAGAGAAGGATAAAAATACAAACTGGACGGTAACACAGCTCCCGCTCGCCGCCACCTTAAAAAAGGATTTTCCGGAAGTGGAAGAATCAACCCGGTTGCTGGGTAAGGAACGTACCTTATTCAAAATAGGCAATGAAGGATTTTATGAAACTAAAATATACTGGGCCGACAGCACGATTTTCAACATATTCACCTGTAAGTTCCTGGAAGGTAACCCTGCCAATGCATTAAACCAGCCAAACAGCATTGTAATTACCAAAACACTGGCTATAAAATACTTCGGAAAAAATAAGCTGGTGGTGGGCAAAACATTGAAGACAGTCTACGATGTTTATAAAGTAACCGGTGTAATAGAAGATATCCCTAGGAACTCACATTTACGATTTGATATGCTGATATCAATGAATACACTCCTGAAACCGGGTCAGAATAATCAGGGTGCAGACAACTGGGGCAGCTTTAACAATTTCACCTACGTACTCCTGAAACCTGGCACAACAGCCGAAGCTTTCAATAAAAAATTGCTGCCCATGTATGATAAATATATGGCTGCGATTTTCTCAAAATACAATGTAAAAATCCAATACGGCGTTATGCCGATCACCTATATTCATCTTCATTCGAAACTGGAAGGAGAACCCGAAGAAACGGGTGATATGAGTTATATCTGGATTTTTTCTGCGGTCGCTTTTTTTATGCTGTTGATTGCTTGTATCAATTATATGAATCTGACTACAGCAAGATCTGCCCGCAGGGCAAAAGAAATTGGAATCAGAAAAGTTGCCGGGTCTACAAAACAACAACTCATCGTGCAGTTCCTGACGGAATCTTTACTAACGGCATTTGTTGCCTTGTTGTTGAGTTTTGGACTTGTTATCCTTCTGTTACCCGCGTTTAATGCTATTTCCGGAAAAGAATTTACCATAGCAACTATTTTTCAGCCTTTTAATATTTTCCTGTTATTCGCAATCATGTTCTTCACGGGAATAGTTGGTGGCAGTTATCCCGCATTTTATCTTTCCAGTTTTGAACCTGTAAATATTCTTAAGGGCGCCCTTTCAAAGGCTTCAGGAAATGTGAATCTGCGACGTATCCTTGTGGTTTTGCAGTTCTCCATTTCGATGATTATGCTGATATGCACCTGGGTGGTCTATTCGCAGCTCTCTTATTTGCGAAAAAAAGACGTTGGTTATAACAAGGATCAGGTAATGACGATTACGGTAAACACCGGCGAGGACGAGCGTGGCAAAATTATGGCGATGGACAATGAGCTGCGTGCTTTGCCAGGCGTTAAAATAGTAGGTACCGGTAATGCTTATCCGGGAAGTTCAAGTATCAGCCTCAACCTTTTTACGGTTCAAACTAATACAGGACACGTTGATAAGGGAATCAACTGCTACAGTATTGATGACAATTATCTGACAGCACTCAGCATACCCATCGTAAAAGGGCGCAATTTTTCCGCTTCTGATACAACTCATGGAATAATCGTCAATGAGGCCATGGTAAAACATTTTGGCTGGACCAATGCCATTGGCAAAAGAGTGACTTTCCCTGGAGACACATCCAATCACTACCTGGAAGTAGTTGGTGTGATGAAAGATTTCAATCAGAAGTCTTTATATAACGTAATAGAACCACTGCTTTTATTTTTTTCACCCAACAGTAATATTATTGAGGTTAAATTAAATCCGGGCGACCCAAAAACCACCATCGCAAAAGCTGAAGCGATTTGGAAAAAATATTTTACCCAGCTACCTTTTGAATATAAATTCCTGGATGAGGATTTCAATTCGGAATATGCAGCAGATCTGAAACGGGGAAAAATATTTGCCGCATTTTCAATACTCACTATTATAATCACCTGTCTAGGATTGCTTGGTCTCACAGCTTTTACTACGCAGCAGAAACAAAAGGAGATAAGTATCCGGCGGGTGCTGGGCGCCAGTATCGCATCGGTAGTCGGACTGATTACAAGGAATTACTTATGGCTTTCTCTGATAGCCGCCTGCATTGCATTCCCTGTTGCATGGATTTTTATGCATAAGTGGCTGCAGATATTTCCTTATAATGCAGGTTTATCTGCAGTACCATTTGTTTTATCAGCTCTTGTAATTGTAGTAACGGCCTCATTGACGGCTATGTTCCATTCAACAAAAGCAGCGATGACAAGTCCTGCAAAAACACTTAAGACAGAATAATAGTTCTATTTCGTCGTCTGTTCCGGAAGCAGCACAAATCTTAGATCATTCACTCCGCTGAGATAGGTTTGTGCTGCTTTTTGAACCATGGCCCGTGTGACACTATCAACACGTTGGTTGTAATTCAAAATCTGATTGGGGTCTTCCTGGTTCTCATACTGACTTAATAAATAGTTCAACCACGATTGGTTATCTGTTATTTGCACTTCATGTACACGTTTGTATTCAGCTTTGAACTTATCAAGATCCTCCTGAGTAGGTCCATTTTTTCTCAGCGTGTCCATTTCCTTTAACACGTCTTTTATTAAATGATCCGCATTGGCAGGCGCACAACCAAAAGAAATATTAAAGGAATATCGTGGATGAGGATATTTACTGTACGCGACCTGTATACTTGGAGAATACACTTCACTTTCGTCTTCCCGCAGATGTTGGGTTGTTTTGATTTCTAAGACTTCCTTCAAGGCCTGCATCACCATATTGTTTTCAGCACTGAAGACGTAAGCCCCGCCTATTACCATTTTTACAGTGGCTTTATTTTCTGAACCTTTAAATACTTTTTTTGTCAATTGGCCTGCGGGAATATGAATTCCCAAATCTCTGGCGGATTCTTGTTTGTGCAGGGAGGGCAGACTTCCCAAATATTTTTCAAGTAGCGGTCGAATACTATCTGTGCTGAAATTTCCAACGAACACAAATGTAAATCCGGATGCATCGGAGAATCTTTCCCGGTAAATCCTGTACAGTTTGTCGAGGTTGAGCTGATTCAATCTTTCCATGCTGAAAGGCTGGCGGCGATAATTGTAGTTACCGAGTATGCGGCTAACAGTGTCGTTAAAAACAACTGTCGGATCGCTGTATCGGTTAACCAGCTGTTCCCTTGTACTATTGATAATATTATCATATAAAGCAGAATCCTTCCGGGGCCTGGTGAACCTGAGATACAATAATTGCAGGGCCGTTTCGAAATCCTTTGGCGTCGAATATCCCTGAATGCCCTGCGTTCTTTCGCCAATATATGGAGTCACTTCAAAAATTCTACCCGCCAGCATTTTGTCCAATTGCACAGGATTGAAATCACCAACACCAAACCCTGTTATTAAACCGGCATTTGATGCATTTACATAATTCGCATCAGAGTAAAGGGATGTGCCACCCGGACTAAAAGCCGCAAAACGTATTTCATCGTTTTTAAAGTCAGTTGGTTTTAATATTATCCGCACGCCATTACTCAAAGTAAGAATCGAAGCTCCGATGGAAGGGATGGTTTTCTTTTCAATTACTTTACCAGATAAAGGTGTGACCGCAAGTAGCGGCAGTTTATTTATTTCATCAGTAACGGCCGTTAATTTTTTCTGGTTCACTTCGTTCATCCAGCTCATCACGGTCGCAGAGTCCGGCAATATACCTTTATCTTTTTCGGGCGCGAGAATCAAAATATCCCGATCCTGTTCACGGATATAATCTTTTACAATTGCATTAATTTGATCAAGAGTGATTTGATCAATATGAGTTTTTGCGAAATCATATTCCCAGGTTATTCCGGGAGATGCCTCCTGATTGAGATAAAGACGCTGATATTCGCCTACAAGACTTTCTGAATTGGTTTTGGATTTTTCTTTAAATGCCGTTTCCAGAAAACTCACATAATTCTTTTGTGCCCTGTCCAATTCCGACTGCGTAAATCCAAAACGTTTTACTGTCTCCACAAGTTCCCAGGCTGTTTGGAATCCTTCTTTAAATTTCCCTTGTTTAAGTGCAACTTCCAGAGAGAAGGCGTCGATCCGGCCAAAAAAACCGCTGATATTCGCGCCCGCTTCCAAATAAGGTAATCCCGGTTTTTGAGCGAGTTCTGCAAATCTTTCAGCAATCATCTCATTGAAAAGTGCACGCTGCATGGAATGAATGTAATTTTCCTCAGTGATCAGCTTTTCTTCGGGATGTTTGATCATCACCTGCAAAACAGTCTGTGGCATTTCTTTATCCGTAACCCGCAGAAAATGATTCTGTCCGGTAAGAGGAACAGTATATTGGGTTCTGGTTCTTTCACCCGCAGGTGTTTTCAAATCCGAAAAAAGTTGTTTTACCAGCGCCTCCGTTTTAACCGGATCTATGTCTCCTACTACAACAAGTGCCTGCAAATCGGGCCGATACCAGTCAGCATGAAATTTTCTGATGGCAGAAGGTGGGAAATGGGTTAAAATATCCACTTTGCCGATGGGTAATCTTTCAGCATATCTCGACTGGTTAAGAAGTACCGGAAAATAAACTCTTTCCATTCGTTCAGAAGCACCACGTCCGAGTCTTTCTTCTTCTAATACAACACCCCTCTCCTTGTCAATCTCAATGGAATCAAGGGTGGCATTCTGAGCCCAGTCGCGCATGATCTGAAATCCGTTTTGAAGTATCGAAGGATCATCAGCCGGTAAGGGAAGCTGATAAATTGTTTCATCAAAATCTGTGTAGGCATTTAAATCGGCTCCGAAACGAACGCCGGATTTCTGAAGATAATTTATGAGTTCATTTTTAGGAAAATGGGTTGTCCCGTTAAAATTCATGTGTTCCATGAAATGTGCGAGTCCCTGTTGATTGCTATCTTCCAAAACGGATCCGACATTATTTACGAGGTATAGGAAAACCCTGTTTTTGGGCTCCTCATTATGCCTGATATAATAAGTAAATCCATTGGGAAGTACACCCATATGAACAGCTGTGTCGAGCGGAATTGTTTGTGCGTAAGCTGTATGTAAAAATAAAACACAAAAAACGGCAGAGAGCAGTCGATGATTTCTCATATCTGTTACTTCTTCATTTTAAGTGGTAAGTTAACTCCTTTTTATAGTAGATTTAATACATGAAAAATCAGAAAATATTTTATTTTCTAACTGCCTTCTTATTTATTGTTCTGCCCACCTCCCATATTCGTGCGCAGTCGGCGGAATCTCTTTCTCCGGAAATTCTCAATAAAATCAAACAGGTAGAAAATAATCTGGTCGGCACAGTTATGATGGATGGTGATTCACAATGGACCATTCAGAGTCGTATGAATCATTACAATATAAAAGGTGTCAGCATTGCGGTTATTCATAATTACAATCTGGAATGGGCAAAAGGTTATGGGTGGGCCGATGACAGTGCCAAAATACCTGTTACCGATCAAACACTTTTTCAGGCAGCTTCCATCAGTAAATCACTAAATGGGGTCGGCGTTTTGAAATTGGCACAGGAAAACAAACTTGACCTCTACGATGATATCAATCAATTTCTGACCACTTGGAAATTCCCCTATGATTCGGTTTCAAAAAATAAAAAAATATCCACTATCAGTTTGCTCAGTCATACTGCGGGGTTGAATGTTCATGGCTTTCCAGGCTACGCCCGGGGTGAAGCTATTCCAACCATCCTGCAAATTTTAAATGGCACACCACCTGCTAATTCTGATGCAATACGCTCTAAGCTGGAACCCGGACTTCGATCTGAATATTCCGGAGGAGGAATTACCGTTTCACAATTGATCGTGATGGATATCACCCATAAACCCTACGCGGAATATATGTATGAAAATGTTCTAAAACCATTGGGCATGACCAGTAGCAGCTATGAACAGCCAAATAAAGGAAATCCTGTTTTACTCGCTACCGGTTATAAAATGAATGGTGATGAAATCACCGGAAAGTATCATATATATCCTGAGGAAGCGGCCGCCGGTTTATGGACCAATCCGACAGATCTTGGAAAATATATTATAGAAACCCAGCTGGCTTATCAAGGCAAATCCCGCAAAGTGCTAAATCAGGATATGACGAAATTGAGATTGACTCCATATCAGAATAATGTCGCCGCGTTGGGTGTTTTCATAGATAGTGATTCCGGAGGTAAATATTTCCAACACGGGGGCGCAAATGAAGGATTCAGGTGCCAGTATTATGGCAGCTTAACAGATGGAGATGGACTGGTCGTAATGGTTAATTCTGATAACGGTGAAATTATCCAGGAGATCGTAAACAGTATTTCCAAAGTATATCATATGGAAGGACTGTTAAGAACAAAAACACGTAAGACTGTTCAGGTAGAAAATTCCCTTCTTCAAACCTATATTGGAAAATACGATTTTGCTCCCCAGGTATTTCTGACCGTCACACTTGAAAACGGTCTGTTATTTGTTCAGCTTACAGGTCAGCCCAAATTCCAAATTTATCCGGAATCAAAGAACAAGTTCTTTCTAACCGTGGTAGACGCTGAAGTAGAATTTGTAAAGAATGAAACCGGTCAGGTTTCTAAAGCTGTCCTGTATCAAAATGGTATGGTTCGGGATGCTCCCAAGGTAAATTAAGCTTATAAAATCAGGTTTTTTTGACCGGTCCCCGCCGGTAAGCTAAGATTTTTTCATAATTGAGATAATTAAGTCCATACTAAGTCCATATCAAATCCATAATAAATCCATACCAAGTCCATCCGTTGTTGGATTTGTTATGCATTTTATATAGATTTGATATGCATTTAATTGTCTAAAACAAACGTACATTCGCACAATCGGATCAAATTTTTAATGAAAAATCTATGGCCAGAAAGAGTAATGACATTATTCAGGGAACCATAGGTACTGTTATTCATTACGAATGGAAGGGTAAACAATGTATGCGGTCCATGCCCCGAAAATTTGAACGAACAGATGCTTCCGTCAAAAGTGGTTTAAATTTCGGGAAAGCCAGTTCCTTAAGTCGCGAAATCCGGCAACTTATTGCTTATGTAAATCCCTGTAAAAATGATAACACGGTAATGTTCAGGTTGACGGGAGCGTTGAATCAGTTCATTAACTGGAAAGCAAAAAATGCCCCTGTAGTTAATGGAATCCTAAGTGACCTTCCATTTATAAGCAACTTTCAGTTCAATAATCAATGTGATCTGAGTAATATATCGGCGCTGAAAGTCTCGGCAGCAATCAATGAACCGGGATTATTGAATGTAACCCAACTCCCTGTTGATCCCCAAAAAACCTTAGGTGCTCACTTTTTTGCTAATCAGGTGATATGGAAAATGATTCTTATCGTAGGCAATCTGGACACAGGCATTGCAGAGATTTCTGATACAGCAACGTTCAATTTTCCTACAGATGTAATATTCCAGCCACCAGTCCAGTCCATGAAAACATCAGAGAGTACGAATGAATTGGTGATCCTAGTAAGGGCCATTCAATATAGTACAGGCGAGGTTAAACTTGGCAGAACCGAAATGATTACCGATATAAAGAAGCTGCCTTGTTCAATTGTATGGGCGTATTGCACTTAAAAACCGTTAACAGATTATTTGGTTACAGGTTCTTTATGATAATTCGCAACCAGATCGTGAATCTCTTTTTTCCTTTGCTTCTTTAAATCGTGGATCGTTTGGCGCTTTTCTTTCGCAGTCAGACTGTCATCGTGATGAACTGAATAAATCTTGTCTTCATAATCTGATCTGATTTCATCTTCCTTTCTCTGAAGTGTTGTCGGACGACTTGTAGGGCCATAGGGATAATAACCTCCATAAGGAATTCCATAGGGGAATCCATAATATCCGAACGGACTGTAATAAGGAGCAAAACCAATTCCAACACTCATTCTGGGCTGAACGACATAGGCTGCACTTCCGTGATATCCACTTATAGAGTGGGTTTGCGCAGAAGAACCCAAAACCAATAGCATACAAAATGTTATAACCATTAACTTTTTCATAATACGAATCGTTTATACTTAGCTAAACGTTCGATATGAATTTTGGATGCCTGAAATATTTTACAATAACTAATCACTAACAATACCCGCTGCCCACAGTATAGCATTTGCAAACATCTTCTTAAAATCAGGAGAGTTAAATAAATTGGCATGATGGCCCATCTGAAAGTAGACGTTTCTGGATTTCATTTTTTCATTTGTCCAGATCACGGGATGGTCGCCCATTTTTATATCAGAAGGGGGTTGATAACTTGATTCATCCACATTTGCAATGACATGTACGTTTGGTCGTGGATCTTTATCATAAGTATACCACTCATCGTCGGGAAGAGAAAATTTTTCAGGAAGGCCTTTCATCACTGGATGGATTTTATCTTCTACCCTTACGGTACCTGTTGCACGCGCTGCTATATAATTCTTAAAACGTATTCCTCCCATAAATTGCGAGAACCAATCCCACATTTGATAACCATCAAATTCTCCCAGAAGAGACGCATGATGAAAACCGATCCATCCACCCCTGCCCTGTTCTATATATTTTTCGAATGCGGCTTTGGAAAGATCACTCCACATGTAAGGTGGAAAATTCAGCTGAATAAATAACTGGTAGTGCGACAAATATTCTTCTGATATAGAATCCGTTTTATGGATCACGGTAAAATCAAAATGTTGCTCCCGTGAAAATATTTCCAACCAATCTAAAGCGGCTATTACAAATCCTTCATGGATTCCGCCGTTTTCTGTAAGAACCAGCACATGAAACCTAGGTTGGGAATTGCTCGTTTGACCAGATACTGAATAAGAGGTAATAATCAGTAAAACCGCCGTAAGATATTTACAAATACATTTTTTCAATTAGTTAAGATATGCAAAATCCAAATCTTCAAATCGAAAAACCTAATTGCTGAAATACCTGATGGGTTTATAAATGTCTCGGAAATAATATAGAAAGAGTTACCAGGAATACATAAGGGACTGCAATAACAAAAACAGAAATCAGAAAATCCCTTTTCTTGCTTTGATTACGGTCCCATCCTTCTTCAAATTTCTCGTAAATTTTCCGATCACGTTCATTTACAATGAAAATGTGATTGAGAATGATGGCTGTAAGTATATAAACAGTAGCCGCAAATATTGTAGCACCGGGTTTTGAGGTGAACCAGGAATGTCTGTATATACGCAGGTAAACAGTTTCGAAGAAAAGAACCCAGCCGCCTGCAGAAAATGAAAATAAGTACACAGCCTGCATACGGGCCAGATAGTCCTGCGAGCTATAACTTCGCTGATAAAAATGGTTGTAGATATTGAAATACAGATAATCTATGGGTTTCATAGGGTGTTTTAAGAGTTACGGGTTATTCGGATTAAAGTACCCTTATTAAACGTTATTCAGAGTCAAACTCATACGGTGAGGGGCGTGAATATTTAAAAAAAATTGAGATATTCTATACTATTTTCCAAAAACGGGAAAAATAACCGTCAAATCATTTAATTACCGACTTTTACTTCCCCGAACCTGTCTTTTTAACCGATTCGGATTGAGTAAACTGTCAAATTTTGCAATATGAATCTACGTTTATGCCTGCTCGTTACCTGTATTATTTCTCTTGGAATTGTCCGCGCCCAGTCGCAGAATAATGAAATTGAAACGAATGTCGGGAAGCTGAATGCTGCTATGATATCAAAGGATAAATCCACCCTGGATAAACTGACGTCTGATGATCTGAGTTTTGGGCATTCCACGGCCGTGATTCAAAACAAATTGGAATTTTTGAATGATGTGGTGTCCGGACCAACGATATTTCAAAAAATAGACATCAGCAATCAAACTATTCAGGTGGCAGGTGATATTGCAATCGTTAGAAATACCAGTTCGTTCACCGGCACCAACAAAACCGGGCCGCTGGATATCAAGATCGGCGTTTTGATGATCTGGAAAAAACAAAACGGAACCTGGAAATTATTAGCGCGCCAGGGATTCAAACTGCCACAAAGTTAATCACCCATTAAACCTCCTGATGCTACCTTAGCCGAATATTAAATTTCCATCTATGACTTATGAGGAATTGGTAAAGAATCACGCAGGAGATCTGGTTGAGAAACTGGTAACGGACGTATTGAGTAAAGAGGCAATAGAAGTCCGTTTTGAATTTGAAGATGATGATCAATGGGCGGTGATCAGTATGCATATATATGAAGAAGACAAAGAGATATCTTTAAGATTGCATGCCAACAATAAATATCAACTGCATTTTGGATATTACGATGATGAGGATGAATTTTTCGAAATTGACCAACTACTTACGGCGGAAGAAACCAATATTATCCCCAAAAAGCTTCAAAAAGTAATGACAAAAGTTCTTGCCGATGAACGGGGTATGCGTCTGCCAGGCAATTTTCTCTCAAAATAGACTTTTACATAAAAAGTTTTCCATCTAAGACATATTGGGTAATATTTTCAACGGAATTTCAATTGCACGCTGAATCTGGGGTTCTTCGGAAGAAACAATCCATAATATATGGGTGGCATGATAATGTAATAATCTACAGGGTTGAGAGAAAAAATATTTTATTAAACTTAAGAATCAACAATCATGGGAAATCTACTTTACGCCGTCGCAGTTATTCTGGTGATAATCTGGGCAATCGGATTTTTTGGATATGCCGCAGGAGGTATCATTCATGTTCTGCTGGTAATCGCAATTGTATTGTTCCTGCTAAAATTTATAAGAAGGGAGGCTTGATCAGAATCAGGTTAAAGAAACCAAACGATCGGCTGATCCGGCTTGGATTTTATGTCTCTGCGGGAGCGAAATCTATACTAAGACCGGATCAGCCTTGTTTTCCAAATCAGGTAGAATGAAAAAGTCATTATCATTTTTAATAGCCGTATTATTTATATTTCTGTTATCCGGTTGCCAGGCTATTGGAGAAATCTTTAAAGCCGGCGTTTGGGTTGGTGTTTTTATCGTAGTTGCCGTGATCGCACTAATCGCACTTCTGATTTCAAAAGGATCTGATAAAGGCTAACGAATTTCACTTCTTTATTTCTTTTAATTATTCGACGTGCTCAAGCGGAATGGAAATAATAAATGTAGATCCTTTGTCCACTTCGCTCTTGACTGAGATAAACCCGTTGTGTTTTTCAATAATCTTTTTACAAAGGGCAAGTCCGATACCGGTACCCTCATATTCAGCAACCGGATGTAGTCTTCTGAACATATCAAATATTTCGTCTGCATATTTCTGGTCAAAACCTATTCCGTTATCTTCGATAAATACCCTGCCATATCTGACTTCTCTCATGCTGTCTCCTATCACTTTATTAACACTAAATTCTTCCGAATAAATACGTATAACCGAAGGGCCTGTCTTACTGGTATATTTCACGGCATTCCCAATGAGATTGAGAAATAATTGATGCATTAAAACAACATTGACGCAATAAACGGGAAGTCTTTCCAGGACGACATGTATATTTTTTTCCTGTATGGTGTCGTTCAATTCCTGCAAAATATCCGGAATAAGATTGTTCAAATCCACTTCAGTAAACAATTCCTTTTTTACAGAAATTTTCGAGAACTCCAGAATATTATTGATCAGTTGTTTCATCTGATTGCACACTTTCTGGATCCGGGTCAGGTACATGTTCCCGTCAGCCCCCAGTTTTTCTGCATACTCATCTTTTATCCGGTCGCTGAACACAAGAATTTTTCTCAGGGGAGCCTGTAAATCGTGAGATGCCATGAAAGCAAACAAGTCAAGTTCTTTATTGGCAGCCTCGAGTCGTGATACGTTTTGTAAAAGCTGAACGTTGAGTTCGGAAACTTTTTCTTCTGAGTTTTTCCTGTCCTTTATTTCCAATTCCAGGTTTTTGTTAATGGCAATCAGTTTTTGTTCCTGTGCAACCAATTGTGCATTTTTTAAATAAAGGTCTACAAAAACGGAAACCTTTGCTCTCAGAAGATCGGGGTTTACCGGCTTGTAAATATAGTCGACTGCCCCTGCCCGGTAACCTTTAAATATATTGTCGTCACCATAGTTATTCGCTGTGATGAAGATGATTGGTATATGCTTCAGTTTTTCACGTTCATATATAAGCGCAGCAGTTTCAAAACCATTTAAATTTGGCATGTTCACATCCATCAATATCAATGCAAAATCCATTTCGCTCAACAAAATTTTTAACGCCTGACGCCCGGAACCTGCTTTCACAAATCTGTAACCATCGGACTCAAGAATGCTTTCCACTGAAAGCAGATTATCGTCCCGGTCATCAACCAACAATATTTTTGGAGACATTTCTTAATTATTTATAAAACCAGACCCTCATTAAAGACAACAACTGATCAATTTTTAAAGGTTTGGTGATGTAGTCGGAAGCTCCTGCTTCAATACATTTCTGCCGGTCACCTTTCATCGCCTTTGCCGTTACGGCAATAATCGGCAACAAATTGTTCTTATGCTCTCTTCGGATTTTTTGTGTAGTCTCATATCCGTCCATCTCGGGCATCATAATATCCATCAACACCATATCGACGTGCTGACTATCATCATTGATAATACTGATTGCTTCCTTTCCACTCTCCGCAGTGATAACGTTAATATTGTAACGTTCAAAAACGGTAGTCAGTGCAAACAGATTCCTGACATCGTCGTCTACCACAAGAATATTTTTACCGGTTAATATATCGCTTTTGATGCGGATACCTTCAATCACTTTCTTTTTTTCCGGCGGAAGATCTTTGTGGTTAATATGAAGCTGCAATACTGTTTCTTCCAATAGGTTTTCCAGGGAGTTCACTCCTTTCAAAAGAACTGAATTTGAATTCCGGTTAAGATTAAGCAATTCTTTTCTATTAAAGTCTTTCGCAGAATAAATAATTACCGGCGTTAATTTCTTTTTTGTTTCAGAAACTTTTTTAAGCAGGTCTGCCCCCGAAATATCAGGAAGGCTGTAGTCTAAAATAATACAATCATAAGATTGAAAATCGTCCTGCTCTATGGCTTTTTTCCCGGTATCTGCGAGTGTTACTTCCATATTCCCGTTGTGAAGCATTTTTATTATTTGAGAAGAATCTGTTTCATTGTCTTCAATTACCAGCACTTTTTTTGATTCTTTTTTATTGAAGGATATAATATCCTCGAAAAGTTCCTTTAAAGAGTCATTTTCCAGGGGCTTTAACTGAAAACTCCTGGCTCCTCTTTTCAAAGCCAATTCCTGATTTTCTTCTCCGGAAATGAGATGAATCGGAATATGTCTGTAGTTGAGATCATTGCGCAGCAGATCAAGTACCCTCCATCCACTCGTATCAGGAAGTTTTACATCCAGGGTAATCGCTATTGGAATAAACCGGTTTATGAAATCAAACACTTCAATATAATTGGTAGCTACTACTGCTTTGAGATCGTACTGATGCGCCATATCTATAAGAATCTTCCCAAACCGCAAATCGTCTTCAACAATTAGTACTACCTGGTCATTGGATTGAATATGTGCCCTGTCGTCTCCGGTATCATTAATCATTTCGTTGACAATCTGCATATTTTCAGTTTCCAATCCACCGGTAGTCACTCTGAGTGAATTCAGCAAAGTATCAATTTCTCCACTCTCTGTACCCAGGTGAAGCTGACGGAAGGCACTTAAATTTTCCGTAGTTTCTTTTGTGAGAACACCTGTTACATTGACGATCGGCAGAAACAATGTAAAAGTGCTTCCTGTAGTAGGTGTGCTCTCCAGTTCAATTGTTCCACCTAACAATTCTGCGAGGCCGCGACTGATAGACAAGCCCAGTCCGGTGCCTCCGTATTTACGACTGGTAGAACCTTCTGCCTGTTGAAATGCTTCAAATATGATGTTCTGTTTTTCCAGTGGAATTCCTATACCCGTATCACTGATCGCAAAGGCAACTACCTTGTTGGCATTGTCGAGAATATTATTCGAGTTTTTCCAATTATGTCTTGCTTCATAGATGCGAAGTTTGACTTCTCCTTTTTCTGTGAATTTGAAAGAATTTGAAAGAAGATTTTTTAGAATCTGATTCAGACGCTGCAAATCAGTGTCCATAGACTCTGGCAGATTCGGATCTGTTTCAATTGTAAACTTCAAATGTCTGGCCTCGGAAATCGGCTTAAAGGTCGTTTCAACAAATGATGCAATTTCTCCAAATCTGATTGAAGAAATGTTCGCAGTAATAAACCCTGATTCAATTTTAGAAAGATCCAGAATATCATTGATCAGCTGGATCAGGTCATCTCCACAGGAATGGATTGTTTTTGCGTATCTGATCTGCTTATCATTCAGATTACCTTCTGCATTTTCATATAATTGCTGAGCGAGAATCAGCAGACTATTAAGTGGAGTTCTCAGTTCGTGAGACATATTCGCCAGGAATTCCGATTTGTATTTGGAAGTCAGCGTCAATTGTTCCGCTTTTTCTTCCAGCGATTTTCTGGCTTCTTCTACTTCTTTATTTTTTGCTTCTACCTCATTCTTTTGTTTTACCAACAGTAATGCTTTATCCTGCAACTCATCGTTGGTCCGACTCAATTCTTCCTGTTGGATTTTAAGTTCTCCAGCCAGTGATTGAGATTGTTCCAACAATTCCTCTGTTCTGGTATTCGCTTCGATTGTATTGAGTACTATGCCAATACTTTCAGTGAGCTGACTTAAGAAGTCCAGATGGGTTTCACTGAATTCATCCAGGGAAGCCAGCTCAATAACTGCCTTTACTTTATTTTCAAATAAAACCGGAAGAATAATCAGGTTAGCGGGTTTTGACCTTCCCAAACCTGAACTTATCTTGATATAATTACCCGGAATGTTGGAAAGAATAATACGCTCCTTTTCAAATGCAACCTGACCCACCAAACCTTCACCTATGGCAAAGTCTGTAGGTATATTTTTTTCCGTTCTGTATCCGTATGCAGCAAACAAATTCAATCTGACCGTCTGCAATTCTTCGTTTACTTTCAAAATATAAAAAGCTCCATAGTGAGCGGAAACAACCTGCGCGAGTTCCGACAGTATTCTTTGCGTTACAGTTTTCAGATCTTTTTGACCCTGCAACATCTGCGTAAATTTGGCGAGATTCGATTTCAGCCAGTCCTGTTCCTGATTACGCAATGTTGTTTCTTTCAGATTCGCAATCATCTGATTGATGGTATCTTTTAACGCTTCCACTTCACCTTTTGCTTCCACACGAATTGTTCTTGTCAAATCTCCTTTTGTGACAGCGGATGCTACTTCCGATATGGATCGTACCTGCGTTGTAAGATTCTGTGCCAGCTGGTTTACATTTTCCGTAAGGTTTTTCCATATGCCCGATGCGCCGGGAACGCTAGCCTGTCCGCCCAGTCTTCCATCCACCCCTACTTCCCGGGCTACTGTTGTTACCTGGTCAGCGAATAAAGCCAGCGTATCGATCATTTCATTGATGGTATCTATCAGCTGCGCTACTTCACCTCTGGATACGATGGCCAGTTTTTGTTTTAGATTTCCGGTAGCCACGGCCGTTACAACTTTCGCAATTCCGCGTACCTGATTGGTTAAGTTGGAGGCCATCATATTCACGCTATCGGTTAAATCTTTCCAGGTGCCCGCAACGCCCCTTACCTCAGCCTGACCTCCGAGTTTTCCTTCTGTTCCCACTTCACGTGCAACACGGGTAACCTCAAATGCAAATGAATTCAACTGTTCAACCATCGTATTGATCGTGTTCTTGAGATCCAGGATTTCACCTTTCACGTCGATGGCAACTGTCTTAGACAAGTCTCCGCTTGCTACGGCTTTTGTTACTTCTGCGATATTTCGAACCTGTGCTGTAAGGTTACCAGTCATTTGATTTACGCTATCAGTCAAGTCTTTCCAGGTACCAGCTACTCCCGGTACGAATGCCTGACCCCCTAATTTTCCATCCGTTCCCACTTCACGTGCAACACGGGTTACTTCCGATGCAAAGGCTCTGAGCTGATCCACCATGGTATTGAGTGTTTCTTTCAGCTGCAGAATTTCACCACGCACGTCCACGGTAATTTTCTTTGACATGTCTCCGTTAGCAACCGCAATGGCCACGTCTGCAATATTTCGAACCTGTGCTGTCAGGTTACCAGCCATCTGATTTACAGAGTCTGTTAAATCCTTCCAGGTTCCTGCAACACCGGGCACATTAGCCTGACCTCCGAGTTTTCCCTCTGTCCCCACTTCTCTTGCGACACGGGTAACTTCAGACGCAAATCCGCGAAGCTGGTCAACCATGGTGTTGATGGTATTTTTCAATTCCAGTATTTCACCGCGCACATCTACCGTGATCTTGCGGGAAAGGTCACCATTCGCAACAGCTGTGGTTACTTCCGCAATATTTCTCACCTGTGATGTCAGGTTACTCGCCATTTTATTTACACTGTCTGTTAAATCCTTCCAGGTACCTCCGACTCCCGGCACATCAGCTTGTCCGCCAAGTTTTCCTTCGGAACCAACTTCTCTTGCCACGCGTGTAACTTCCGAACCGAAAGAATTCAACTGATCCACCATCGTGTTGATGGTATTTTTTAATTCCAGAATTTCTCCTTTCACATCCACTGTAATTTTTCTGGATAAATCACCTTTTGCAACAGCTGTTGTTACTTCCGCAATATTTCTTACCTGACCGGTAAGATTGCTGGCCATCCCGTTCACACTATCCGTTAAATCTTTCCATACACCACCGACTCCTTCCACGGCAGCTTGTCCGCCGAGTTTACCTTCCGATCCAACTTCTCTTGCCACACGGGTTACTTCGGAAGCAAATCCACGAAGCTGTTCCACCATGGTATTGATGGTATTTTTGAGTTCGAGAATTTCGCCCTTAACATCCACGTCAATTTTTCTCGACAGGTCACCCGTTGCAACAGCCGTTGTTACTTCTGCAATATTTCTTACCTGAGATGTCAGATTGCTCGCCATTTTATTTACACTATCGGTAAGATCCTTCCATGTTCCTCCAACGCCTGGCACGTCGGCCTGGCCGCCGAGTTTTCCTTCTGAACCTACTTCCCTGGCAACACGTGTAACTTCAGAGCCGAAAGAGTTCAGCTGATCCACCATGGTATTGATGGTATTCTTAAGTTCCAGAATTTCTCCTTTCACATCCACCGTGATTTTTCTGGATAAATCTCCTTTCGCAACGGCAGTTGTAACCTCCGCAATATTTCTTACCTGGCCTGTTAAACTACTGGCCATCCCGTTTACGCTGTCCGTTAGATCTTTCCAGGTACCGGCAACACCTTTAACCTGCGCCTGACCTCCGAGTTTACCTTCAGTTCCAACTTCCAGCGCCACACGGGTAACTTCTGATGAAAAAGAATTCAGCTGATCCACCATCGTGTTGATGGTATTTTTCAATTCGAGTATCTCACCTTTTACGTCAACCGTAATTTTTCTGGAGAGGTCACCCTTCGCAACGGCAGTCGTTACTTCGGCAATATTCCTCACCTGACCGGTTAGATTACTGGCCATCTGGTTTACCGAATCCGTGAGATCCTTCCACACACCACCTACTCCTTTTACCTTAGCCTGACCTCCGAGTTTTCCTTCGGAACCTACTTCACGGGCAACACGGGTTACTTCTCCCGAAAAAGAATTAAGCTGGTCCACCATCGTATTGATGGTATTTTTTAGTTCCAGGATTTCTCCCTTTACATCAACAGTAATTTGCCTGGAGAGATCTCCCTTGGCAAAGGCCGTTGTTACTTCGGCAATATTTCTTACCTGACCGGTAAGATTGCTGGCCATCTGGTTTACTGAATCGGTTAGATCCTTCCATGTTCCGGCCACTCCTTTTACCTGTGCCTGACCACCAAGTTTACCTTCTGTTCCCACTTCCAATGCCACACGCGTAACTTCTGATGAAAAAGAATTCAGCTGGTCCACCATCGTGTTGATGGTATTTTTTAGTTCGAGGATTTCACCCTTCACATCCACCGTAATTTTTTTTGAAAGATCACCCTTGGCGACCGCCGTTGTAACTTCAGCAATATTTCTCACCTGAGCCGTAAGGTTGCTACCCATCTGGTTTACTGAATCTGTGAGATCCTTCCATACACCACCCACTCCCTTTACTTTTGCCTGTCCGCCAAGTTTACCTTCTGAACCCACTTCACGCGCCACGCGCGTAACTTCCATGGAGAAAAGATTTAATTGTTTCACCATGTCGTTTACTTCTTTGGCGATTCTGGAGAATTCTCCCTGTAATGCATGACCGCCAATTTCCAAAGGCATTTCCTGTGAAAGATTTCCTTTCGCAACAGAACTTATAACGTGTGCAATTTCTATGGTAGGTGTTACGAGGTCAGCTATCAATGCATTTAATGAACCAACTCCTGTGCTCCAGGATCCTTTTACACTTGGCACTTCAATTCGCTGTGTTAATTTTCCCTGTTTCCCAATCGTGTTACCCGCACGCATAAACTCCAGCATCATCTCCTCATTCAAAGAAATAATATCGTTCAGGGTATCGCAAATTTTCCCCTGAATACCAACTTTGTCGATTGGCATTCTGACTTTAAAATTGCCATTCTTTACTTCAGTAAGAATCGTAAGGAATTCCCTATCTTCAAATAAGCTATTTTCCGGAACAACTGAGCCACTTCGATCTTTTGAGTTTCCGTTTACATGAATATTCTTCTGATTGATGAGGGTTTTACCTTTTTTTATTGCTTTGTTTTTTGAGGAAGCATTTGTTTTTAATGGATGCCTCGGTACTTCTCTGTTCTTGGTAATGGGCATTTTTGAAGTGTTTAAACGTATGATGTAGGTTAGAGTTTAAATAGAAATGCAGTAAGAAACTGAATTGAATATGTACGACAAATCCAGAAAAGTGGTTTTTATTGTAGATGATGATCCGGACGACAGACTCTTTGTTTTAGATGCTTTGTCGGAAATTGACAAGTCATTCGAATACGTTCCTATCAGCAGCGCGGAACACCTGCTTGCGGGTCTTAGTAGTAGTGGTTCTAAAATTCCGGATCTCATAATTCTTGATCTCAATATGCCTGGTGTTATGGGGTTACATGCGCTAAAAGAAATTCGAATGAATAAATCATTAAAATATATTCCGATTGTAATCCTTACTACATCAACACTCGAAAAAGACAAAAAACTCTCTTATGAATTCGGAGCAAACTGTTTCGTAACAAAGCCCCATTCTTACAAAAAAATGGCTGTCATAGCTAGTGCACTTATTAATCTTTGGTTAGTTGACAGCCTATAAGAAATGAACCTTTAATTATCAGAAATACCATGCCAGTCTTTTTAGCCTTAGTTTTAAACCGAATGAGTATTTTTTTCCTCAATTTCCACATTAAATATAGTGCATGGAATTTAAGATTGGGGAGAATGGCAATGGAGCATCAGATATTAATATAGCTGGCACGGGAGTAGATTGTAGATGGCAACTTATATTATTTCACTTTTATATTAAATATCCACGTATGAGAAGTCGCGAAACAGGCATTCTTTATTTTCTTCTTGGGATTTATTCCATATTGATCAGCTGGCATTATAACCATTCTATAACCTTGCTTGTTATTCACTGGATAATCTGGCCGGTATACCTGGTTTATGAAGTATTAACTGGCCATCTTTCCCATGGGATGTGGAAGGAAATTCCGCTTTCTTATTTTAAGTAGCTGTTTTGCCGGAAAGAAATCCGCCAGCCCCGAATCTTTTTAAGTCAGGATTTGGAGGCCCTCATGTGTAATTTCCATTTCTTCAAGGAGTACCTTGTTTTCGCGCGCGTCCAGTTCACCCCATACAACCCGGCAGGGCCATGCGTTGTGAACGAGCCAGGTGAGGATCGGCTTATGTGATTCGTCCAGTAATTTTATAGTAATATCCCGTCGAAATGTTGCAGATCTTTCCTGGAAAAAATAGGTATTCTGCCACCAGAAATAAAAATCAAAATCCAGGGCAAAAACCCCTCTCTGTAATACAATATTACCATAAACGGTTCTTCCCGGTTGTTTCACCGTATTATATCGAACCGAATTACCCTCACGGTATTCTATAACCGAAGTGGCAACTTCCAGACCGCTTATCCTGGTAAATCCCATTCTGGCAAAACCCATGTCTGCTTCAAAATGAAAGCCTGGTAAGGGATATGTTTTTGTAGGATCAAACATGGCTATGATTTTTTAATGAAAAATATGAGGTCGGAATATATTTCCAGGTTATGGGTAATTTTGGATTTATACCATTTATCTCTTTCATCCCTATAATTTAGGGAGAAACTAATCAGCCAGTCTTTCAAATGCCTGAAAAAAGATTCGTAACTGTCCACAAATATTTTTATTTCTTTGAAAGGAGCCAGATAACTGATTTCTTCAAAAATGGAAAGTTTTGCAATATCTGTTTTACCCTCCAGGCCAATGATCGCAGCAGTTGGTTTTATTTTCAAGTTGAGTACGGGAGCCTGACCAATATTTTTAATAACCAGAAAAACCATTTCGGCATCAATCTCAAAGTCGACGATGATTTGCCCCTTCCCGGATTTGGTTTTCTTTTTTTTACCCATAACAGCTATAATCAATAATACATTTTTTTCCCAACTTCCGCATAGTATAACGGCTGTTCCCGGAAATAAAGTATATGGCATGATTTTGTAACGTCAATGTATCGTGTTTCATCACTTAACTCATATTTAAAAAATATATAATGAAAAAAGTATTGTTGATACTGCTGGCCGGAGTTGCGGTTGGATTATTAGTGGCGCCACAAAAAGGCAGCAAGACCTGGGAAAAGATTGTGGATGGTCTTGATGATATAAAGGACAAAGCCGTTGATGAAATGAACAGCCTGGTCGACAAGGGCAAAGTTCTTGCAACCAAAGGAAAAATGGCAGCTAAAAAAGTATCTAAATCCTGGTAAATTATAAGGGTTATTCTTTAGCGACTACCAGGTGCCTTTTTCGTTTTGTCGGAATTTCAACACCCAGTAACATTCCCCATGGTTTCATTTCCGGCATTCTGTCGAATATGATTTTCAAAACGCCGATAAAAGGAATGGAAAGAAACATGCCGGATATACCCCATAATGCACCGCCCAACAGGACGACTACAATAGAAATCAGTGCATTTATTTTTACCCTTGATGCAACGATATAAGGGACCAGAAAGTGATTGTCGATGAATTGGATAACGATATAGGAAATCATTATCCATAAAGGAATCTGAAACCCGTCTTTTGTAACGATGGCAATCACGATGGGAAATAATACAGCCAGAATGCCTCCGATAAATGGCAGGATATTCAATACTGCACCGAGTACCCCTAATAAAACAGCATATTGAACGTCCAGGATTAATAACGCAGATGTGTTCAGCGTAGCTACGATCAACGCTTCCAGTAATAGGCCAAACATGTAGTTCTGAATGGCTCCTCTTGTTTGTTCCAGCACAACACTTACTTCTTTTTCATTTGCCCGGGCAAATATGTCAAAAAGAAAATTCAGAATGAGTTTCTTGTAATATAAAAATAAAAATGTGTAAACGGGCAGCAGGAAAAACATCGCCAGTATGCCAAGTACCGTTCCCATCGCAGAAGCTAATACCGGTTTGAGATTATCCTCCGCCTGACTGATATACTCGTTCTGTTTTTTGGTATTTATTCCGAAATCTGTTCTCGCGAAGTGCTGGAACTTAGCCGCAAGAGTTACGAACTTTTCTTTAAATGCCGGAAGTTCATCCGAAAAACTTCTCACTTCGATAACAAAGAAATATGTAATTCCTGCAATGATGACCATCGCAACAATTATGGAAGCGGCTATCGCAAGCACTTTGGGGAAATGCCATTTTTCCAGCAATTTAGTTACCGGGTTTAATAAAATTGCCAGCAACAATGCAAAGGATAATGGCACAAGTATTTCGCGAAGGTTGCACAGAATATAAACCAACAGCACCAGTCCTAACATTATGACTGTAATTTTCATGTAGAATGGATACTTTTTTATCATAATTCTCAGATTAGGCGTTTATGTGAATGAAGTTAGTCGCCGCCATTGAACTTTTAGTTTAATTGACAGACTTAGTTTTTAGTTTGCGCTTATCCCGGTCGTCCCTATGAGGAACTTTATCCTCAATACATTCGTTAAGGACTAAATGGTTAATATCAATCAGGTTTTTCATGGCGTCTCCAATCGTATTATTAAAGTAAAGAAATACCTGTTTCCCCTGTTTTAACCATGTACATATGTTTTGCCTGTAATGTTGCAGCAATTCATACTCATAAGAACCCCGATAGTCCCCGGCGGGACCGTGAAGCCGAATGTAGACAATTGTTTGAGATTCTTCTTTTAAAGGAGTTTTGGATTTCGGCATATCATGAATGACAATTGCGATGCCAAGTTTACTCATCAAATCGTAAATAAGCCCGGTATACCATGAGCTATCACGAAATTCGATGGACAGACCCCAGCCGTCATTTGCATTCGAAGCTTTGATAAGTTCCAGTAACTTTAAGAGCTGATTTTTATCGCTCATTTTTATAGATGGTGGCAACTGGATAAGGAGACAACCTTTTTTATTGCCCACGGCTGATATCGTTTTCATGAACAATGATATTTCAGCCGGATTGAAAATGAGCCCTTTTTCATGGGTTATTCCCCTGTGAAGTTTAAATGTAAACTTAAAATTTTCCGGGACTTCCGTTGCCCATCTTGTGACTGTGGAAGCCATAGGAACTTTATAAAATGAACTGTTTATTTCAATACTGTTGAAAAGAGATCCGTAATACGTAAGTCTGGTTTTATCCCTTAATTTCTCGGGATAAAAAAGCTTATTGGGTACCGGCAACAATAAACCACTGGTTCCTGCATAAAATTTAATCTTCTCCGGCATATATGTACAATTAGGATTTTCTTTCGAATGAAAATATTTCGGCATCTCTATTCAAGTTTCCTTTGATCAGATCGGTGATTATCTGTGCAGCAACCACACTGAATGTAATTCCATTACCGCCAAATCCCAGCGCGTAATAAGTATTGGGCGTTTTTGAATATTCTCCGATGTATGGCAAAGCATCTTTTGTTTTGCCAAATGTTCCGCTCCAGGCAAATTCACTTTTGAATTGCACGTCAGGGAATATTTTTTCAAAGTCTTTTTGAAGAAGTGAAGATTTTTTTTGAAATATCTCTCTCGAAGTTTTTGTACTGAATTTTTCGTCTCTCCCGCCAATAATAATACGGTTGTCTTTTGTAAGTCTCATGTATAAATAGGGGTCGTCGGTATTCCAAATCATCGTACCGTCCTTCCACAATTCCTTTTTCTCAGCTGCATTTTCGGAAATAACGGCATAAGTACAATACAGATCAACAATATCCTTTGAGATAAAATTTACAATTTCAAATCCCGAGGCGTTAATGAGTTTCCTGGAATTAACGATATATCCCTCTTCTGTAGTTAATTCAACTTTATCGGTATTATATTTTATCGATTTTATTTTGGTTCTGTCGTAAACCCTGAGGCCTTTTTGTATGCTGTACTGTAATAGAGCATGCGTAAATGCATATGCATTAATCGTGGCACCTTCCTGGGAAAGAATAGCATATTCAGCCTTCATGCCGTATTCGGCTTTTAGCTGGTCACGGGTCAATATTTCGACATTGAAACCCGCATTTCGTCGAGCCTCAAATTCCTTTTTTATAAAACTTTTCTGAGACGAATGAGATGTGTAGTACAAACTTTTGCGCCTATCAAATTCCCGGTATCCGATTTTCTCCATAATTCCAATCAAAATGTCTATGGATAAACCGCATAATTGATAAGCTCTGACAGCGTTTGTTTTCCCAACTTTGTCAATCAACTGATGAAGAGGCGCATCTAATTCATATTGCAGCAATGAAGTGCTGGCACAGGTGCTACCAAGACCAATAGTCCGGCCGTCCAACAAGACACATCCCACACCTGCTTCAGTCAGGAAATAGGCGCTGAGCGCACCTGATATTCCGCCACCAATGATGGAAACATCCGATGAAATATTATCCTGCAATCTCGGATATTGAAACGGAAGGCCATTTTTAATAAGCCAAAAGGGGTATCCTGCAGTTAAGTCCATGCTCCACCCCTAAAAGAATTGTGCCAGTGCGAATTTTCCCGATGAGTTCTGTTAACGGACAGGCACTAAAATTCCCAGCCTATCTTAACAGTTAACCTGTTTAAACTGTAATTGATTTTTTCTTTGCCGTCGGCTTGTGCAGTTAGCGTGTAAATAAAACCCGGATCATAATATTGCTGATCATATGATTCGATCGTTTTTTTGTAAGAATATCCAAGACTGAGTACTACAGCATTTTTTTTCCCTGCAGCCACTTTATATCCCAGGCCCAGATCGCTGTAGAAGCCGTTACTGAATTTGTCATTTTGCACATAACTCGTTTTTTGCAGGTCGGTAGCCCAGCTGAAATTCACTCCCATATCCGCATAAACAAATAATTTATTATTCCCTTTCCCAAATTCTTTCCTGATATCCGCAAATAAAGGTATCGACCTGATTCTGTAAAAATCCAGGCCGAGTCCTACACCGGCAAACCATGATTTATATTGCGCACCGTTGATGGTTTGCAACTGAAATGCAGATCCCGTCTCACCTTCCAGCAATCCGACATTATTGATGGAATGGAATTGCCACTGACCGGATAGAGTTTTTGTTTGCGCCGAAGACATGGTAATCATTCCAATCAGCATGAAAACAAGCAATGAAAGTTTTATTTTGAACATGGTATTATTATAATTTGCTGATTAAATGAATATTGTTCAGGTCAGTGTAGTCATATTGGTAGAGACCGTCTTTTGCCATTACGACTGCCAGTCCGTTTTCAGCAATGACATCGTAAACTTCTGAATCTTTCAATTGCTTTATCAATTTCAGATTGGTTACGTCTGTTGCATCATAAACTTTCAGTCCGTCGATTCCGTCGCAGATAAATAAATTGTTTCCATCCTTTGAAAGACCTTCCGGATGGGTGAGCTGATAAGATTTCACCATGTAAGAATTCGCCAGGTCCTTGATATCAACAATCTGCAGCTGATTGTAAAATCCCAGACAGGCGCTTGAATCATTCAATGTAATATAGGCGTAGCTGTCGTCGGCAATCACCGGATCACAACCACGTGCATGAACGAATTGTCCAATAAGGGAGGGATTTGATGGTGACGCCTGAACATCGTACATATACATGCCATTATTTGTACCTACGAATAATTTATCTTTCAAAGGATAAATGGTTTCGACATGGTAGTCAACCATTACTGTACTTGTAAAGACCGGAGCCAGGGGCTGCGTGATATCGAAGGCCAACAGATTACTATAACCCACGGCATAAAGGAAGTCATTTACAATGCTGAACCTTGCCAATGATCCGTTGGTCCCTACAGCATTATTAGCCTGGTTTGCTGCGGGAGCAGCAAGCGCTGAGCAACTATTACAATTTGAGAAATATGTTGGATAAACCTGATAGACATTATTATTAGGATCATAGTCAACGGTTGTATCCCTGGTTGACCACCCAACAATTACGTTAATAGAATCCGGATTGAATACGGCGCCAGGAACATATGCAACTCCCATATTGTAAATACTATGGTCGGGAAAAACATTTGCAGCAAAATTCTTCGTAACTACATTCAGCGGATCGCTTATATCAAATGAAACCAAATCACCATAGGCATCAGCATATAATGTATTTCCTTTGATGGCCATATCTTCATTTCCGGGAATATTAATAAAGGAAACATTTTTCGGGCTTGAAGGGTTACTGTTGTCAATTACATGAATACCGATATAAGGCTCCGATAAAAATATATATTTGCCTGCAACAGTTATTTTTCCCGGACTCGTTACGTTCAAAGCCGGCTGGCTTTTGATGGACTGTCTGAAAGTAGTTAGCACCTCGTAAATAGGTGTGGATATCTGATAGGTTCTGGTGACTTTATCTTTCATGCATCCCGTTTGAATTGAATGCCAGAAAAATCAAAATGCAAAATTTATTCAGGGGCCAAAGTTTATTTTTCATATCAGCGTTTTGCATCTGACTGCCAAACAAATGAAAACGTTGCACGCATAATTTATTTCCAGGGTAAAACGTAGGAAATTTTTAATCCGCCATAGAACAGATGTTCAGAACTGACTGGTCCCGACTTCAAAAGACCGGTGAATCCATATTGCAGTTGCGGACCGAGTTGCAGCTGGTTTTTATGAACAGGAATCCCAATCAATATAGAGGTTGTACCACTCAATTGTGTTTTGTTGAAAAGGTCTTTGTTTTGATAATATAAGTTCCCATTGGGGTCAAAAAAAAGGGCATTGGTGCTAATTAAGTATGAAAGAGACAGGCCGACCTCCCAATAAACAGGCAGTTTATTGTTTTTATTCAACTGAAAATTCACCGAAACCGGTAGTTCTATGAAATGATACTGATTGGTGTAATTGTGATCGCTTCCATTCTGATAAAAACCATTTGCTAAATAAGGTTGAGTTGAAAAATTGTATGCGAGATTATTATACACGGTGACCGGACTATCCACGGCATTTCCGGTTTGAATACGGGCTGAGAAATAGTGATAATTCAATCCTGCGGAAAGTGAAACGCGTTTGGACAAATACCTGTGTAGCTTAAGGCCAGCGATGAATGAAAATCCTGTGTTAATTTCAGATGATACAGGATTTGGCGGTGGAGCCGATCCGGCTGATCCGTTTGCCGGCGTAAAAGTATAGTACCCTGTGTTATTCGACTGTTTAAATAAACTCTCATGGACATCTGAAAAACCAGCACCTCCTGTTAACTCGATTTTCCATAAAGAGGTTTTATGTTTTTCGGGCGGTGCTTTTTTAATTTCCGAAGAATCTTTAGGAGAATCTTTTTTCTCAACTACGGTTATTTCTTTTTTAATAAAAGAAGAATCATTAGAATTTGTTCCTGAATTTTCGGGTACTTGTTTAGCAGGTGGGACAAGGTTATTCTGAGCATTATTCGTTTCCGGTTCCTTATTTTCAGCATTCATCAAAACCGGCCTGTTGCTTCGATTAGTTTTTTGCACCTTCCCTGTACTTTGATCATTTGTTTCAGCTCCAGCCTTCATATTCGCGTTCTTCACAATGCTCCGCTCATTTGTATGTGCCATTGCCTTCATCGTTGCATCAGGCGGCATTTTTTCGGACTGGCTGTTACGGGCAGACTGTTTGTTATTCGTTTCACTATTATCCTTTGAAGTTTGTCCGGCGATTGTTTTATCAGAAAGATTTTTAATCAGTGCAAAATAAATCCCTCCACCGGCAAGCATCAGGCCCGATAAAAAGAAAATGATCAATAAAGGTTTGCGGCGTTTTTGGTTCTTATTAATCTCTTTTTCAACCGCCGTCCATACTGCATCAGATGGATCAAATCCAAGCTGCTGCATTTTATTATGAACCTGATCTTCGAAATTATTTTCGTGCATATATGCCCGTTTTATTGTCTTTAGAATTACTTGTTATCCATCCAATCAGCAAAGCTCTCGCGCGTGCATACTGCGATTTAGATGTTCCTTCATGGATACCCAGAATTTTACCTATCTCCGCGTGTTTATAACCTTCCACCGCATGCATATTGAAAATTGTCTGATAACCAACCGGCAGCTGGCGAATTAGATCGGCCAGCTCTTTCGCGTTTAAGATCAGCTCCGGATTATCTTCGGAAACCGGGTGCAGGTTCTTTTCCGTAAATGACAGATCATATTGGTAACGTTCTGTACTTTTTAAATAATTGATGGCGGTGTTTACCATAATTCGCCTTATCCACGCACCCAGTTCGCCTGTACCATTGAACTGATGCAGGTTCTTAAAAACTTTTATGAATCCTTCCTGCAGAACGTCTTCAGCATCTGCCATGGACTTGGTATAGCGATAACAAACACCCAACATGCCATTGGCAAAATGAGTATAAAGCTCATGCTGGGCAGATGCTTTACCCCTAAGGCAGTCATTGAGCAGCTTTTTTTGATCCATTTGCTATTATCCTGACATTATAATCTCTTAAAGCGTTGCTTTCAGATTTATTTTTAAATAAATTGTTTTTTAGGATTAAATTCAAAAATTCCCTGCATAAATATTTTTCATTTGCGCTAGGAATCAATAGATTAAGAAGGCAATAAAGACAAATTAAATTAGCCCTCAAAATATTCTAACTTCAACAATCCTTATTTTATAAACACATTCAAAACTATTTTATGTTTGAACAAATCCTGCAACTCGTTAAAGAACACATGGATTCCAATCCACAGCTTACTCAAAATATTCCGGCAGATCAGGCAGATGCGGTGCACAGAGAAATTGCGACGCACATCAGTAATGGCCTCCAGTCTCCGCCCCCAACGCAGGGAACAGGAGCAGGATTATTATCACAATTTGAAAATAGTTTGAGTTCCGGTAATTTACTCACCAGTTCAGTTGCAGGTGGTTTAATAGGAAGTTTAGGCAGTAAGTTTGGTTTGTCTTCTGCTATTACCGGTGCAATTGCCGCATCTCTTCCGGGTCTGATTCAGAAATATGCACACAGAAATGACCAGGCAGCTGCTCCTGCAACTGCTTCTTAAAAATATATTCCTGATGAATTAACAATGATTTTTTGAAAAAAAATTCTGCAAGGAGAAGTTTTATTAAACAATCTTCATTGGGACTGGGAGGTATGGCCCTCGCACCTTTTCTCGGTTCCGAAAGCGCATCCGGCAAATCAAAAACAGGCAAGGCGGAAAAAAAACTTAATGTAGTTTGTTTAGGTGCACACCCGGGTGATCCGGAATTCGGATGCGGGGGAACAATGGCCAAATACGTCCGTGCGGGACATTCAGTGACATTTATCTATTTGACAAGAGGAGAAGCGGGAGATCCTTCCAAATCACATACTGAGTCCGCAGCATTACGAACGAGGGAGGCTGAAATTGCCTGTAAATTATTAAATGTTAAACTCATTTTTGCCGGCCAGATAGACGGAAATACAGAATTGAACAAGGTCAAAAACGATGAAATGACCCGGTTGATACTTTCAGCAAAACCTGATCTTGTTTTTACCCAATGGCCCATCGATTCACATTCTGATCACCAGGTAACCGGAATGCTTGCCATGACAGCATGGTTACGGTCGGACCGCCAATTCCAACTATATTTTTATGAAGTAAACACAGGTGTAGAAACAATGGGGTTTACTCCAACGGATTATGTAGATATTACAGAAGTCCATGAGCTCAAAAAGGAAGCGATGTACGCGCATAAAACCCAGGATCCGGATAGTACATACCTCAATTATTTCAAGCCCCTGGAAGAATTTCGCGGTCTGGAAGCAGGTGTAAAAGTTGCTGAAGCATTCATTCACTTCAAAGACAAACCCGACCGCGCTACCATCATCGGTATATAAGAATTCATTTATAATCAGTGCTCCTTTGGATGGGGCGACTCGCCATGGGGTTGTCCTTCATGTGGTTGCTGTGGCTGAGGTGCAGGGTGATGTTGTTGTTGCGGGGCATGTTGTTGTGAGGGCTGCGGATGATTATTATAGGCCTGCTGATGTTGTTGTGGCACTGGATGACTATTTTCAGGTTGTGGATGTTGTTGCGGCGCATTATGATTGGCTGAAGCCTGCGGATGTTGTTGCGGTGTACTATGATTGGCTGAAGCCTGCGGATGTTGTTGCGGTGTACTATGATTTACCGGAGGCTGCTGGTGTTGCTGAGCAGGATTGTTAGTAGCACTATGTGCTGTATTAATTGCATGCGAATTGTTATAAGGTGTTCCTCCAGGTTTATTCATTGCAGCTGTAACCGGCCTGCCGTGGTTAACTGAAGCAAATTGATTTCTGTCCTGCATTGCGTGTTGTACATGAGATGTTTGTTCAGCCGTGGCCTGAACATGTCTTTCCCTTACAGCAGCTTCTTCCTGTGGACTAGGTCTTGCAGAAACTCCACCTGGTCCACCGTTGAAACTTGTATGATTATTTGTATTATTTACAATTACAGTTCTGTCTATATAAGTATTGTGAATTACAGTTTTATTTACATTAACTACTGCTGTATTGTATCTAAACGAATTTCCCTCCCATCTTCCGCCATAAAAACCAGTTCCCCCGTATCCATATCCATAATTTATACCTCCATAAAATCCGACATGCGGACCCCAGTAGCCGGCGTGAAAACTGTATATACCTCCAGCAAAACCCCAATATGCAGGTGTCCATAAATATCCATATTGCGGAGGCCTGACCCAAACACCAGGAACCCAAAAATATCCATCACTTCCGTAAGCCCAATATCCAGGAACCCACAAAAAACCGTCGTCCGGACATGGCGGTTGGGAATAAACTACTAATGGCGGAGGCGCAATACCGGCTGTAACACTTATACCCACACTTACCTGTGCCGAAGTAGTTGTCGATGTTAAAATAAATATCCCTGCTGTAATTGCTAATATTATTTTTATCCTTTTCATATTAATCATTTGAGGTTAACCAGCCATCAATCAGGAATTGATAACCCGATATCAGATTTGATGCCTGAAAGTCCTTAACTGGCTAGTATATTAAATAATCGGGCCATCCACAGACAAAATCTACGGATATCTCAACTTTTACAACAATTTGTGAGAAATACCTAGTGGATCGGATGCGTTTCCATGCGCCTGATATGCCATCCTTCTTCGCGGAGCCATTCCCATTTTGAGGCATAAGTTCCCTTAATAGAAACCGTATCATTTTCAGGTACAATTACTTTCTGTTGATAAAAACCATTCACGAAGGCAGTGTCACCATCGATTGTAAGTGAATCGATTGAAGAAGATTGATACAATACCTTGTAATGCCTGAAATTGAACAGAAAATTTCTTATCTGGTTCCTGCCTTTGGCGGCTCTTCCCAGCTCACCATCAGGAGCATAGAGCAGTGCAATGGAATCGCCGTCTGTCTTTAAGATCAGGTGATCATATTGTTTCATACCCGAAATGAGTTCTTCCCTGGTGCCATGGCTCGCCCGGCATCCGGTGATGTAAAATACCAAACACAGAAATAATATTCTGATTAAAAGCAAGGGTAAACATGTTTATGATCTGAAGATATCACCTATTTTTCGAACACAAGGGCATCGGTCGAAGCTCCCAGCTCACCCAACGTTTTTACAATTTCCTGCACCATTGAATCAGGCCCACATACATAAAAATGAGAACTGTAATCTCTTATATTATTTTCGAGAAAACTTCTATCTATTTTTCCGTGTATAAACTGATCATTTTTGTCTCTGGACAAAATAAATACAGCATCATTTCCAAGAATCATCTTCAATTCTTTTGCATAAATAATATCTGCGGCAGTTTTGTTGGAAAAAAAAAGTTTATTGCCGGTTGTTTCCTTTTCATGGAAAAGCTTTCTGAGAATAGCAATGAAGGGAGTTATACCGGCTCCTCCGGCAATAAAAACTCCAGGGCCTTTATAATCAATAGCACCCCAGG
This sequence comes from uncultured Bacteroidota bacterium, assembly GCA_963757315.1. GTDB lineage: Bacteria > Bacteroidota > Bacteroidia > Chitinophagales > Chitinophagaceae > Puia. The sequence continues at coordinate 1,596,107 of CAVWRD010000011.1, forward strand.
AGTCGCTGATAATTAATTCATCACCTGTCTGCAACTCGTGGAGTTTATCGGTTACACCTTGATGGTCCGGATACCTTTTAATTGTGAATTCCAGGTATAATTCACTGGTAAGCGCGGTGAAAGTAAAAGGCCTCTTCTCATCTTCAAAACCCGGTTTATTAATTGACAAATCGGTTGCGTGGCCAGGCAGGAACTGATATCCCAAAGGTTTCTCCGTTCTGAAATATTTTACATCGTGTGTAACCTGTTGTATTTCGATAATCTTGACTATATAATTCATGATAGCAGTATAAAAATGAAAATATACTTAAATAATATTTAGTAAAATATACGAATTAACGAGACAGGTTTTAGGAAAATATGCAAATTCTGTTCCTCTGAGATCGCATTTGGCAAAAACCAATTAGCCCCTTTCGCAAATCAATCCATCTAATAGAAAATTACTTCCCGATAAATAAAGAATGTATTAATCAATTAGGGATGGGCGGACAAAGAAAATAATTTTGGTCATCAACCCGATTAACTCACTTCTAAATCTACCGACATGCGAACCAAATTGCTACCAGGTATAATTCTATTATCCCTTTTCTATGCATCCTGCACTAAGGATCATCCAATAGGAAAAGGAGGTGTGATTCCTCCTTATTTCCATTTAAAAATTGCTGTTGTTTCTGATATTCATTACATGGATCCTTCGCTTCTAAAAAATAATGCGAACACAGGTGCCGCATTTAACGCCTATCTGGATGCCGATCCCAAACTGATAGAATTCAGCGACCCTATTTTCAGGAATGCCATCACTCAGATAAAAGCTGAGAAACCAGACATTTTATTAATCCCGGGAGACCTCACCAAGGACGGGGAGCGTGTTAGTCATCAATCTGTTGTTCAGTTAATTAAACAAATATCAGACGCACATATAAAAGTATTTGTTGTTCCCGGAAATCACGACATCAACAATCCGGAAGCAGTAACTTATGATGGAGACAATGCAACCCCAACCCCTTCGATATCTGCAACAGATTTTAGCAAAATTTATTCTGCCTATGGATATGGCAATGCAATCGCGCGGGATCCTAATTCGCTGAGTTATGTTGCCGAACCGTTTCCCTCTTTGTGGATATTAGGCATAGACGATTGCGAATATTATGACAACAAGGATATTGCGATTGTTGCCGGAAAGATAAAACCTGAAACCATGAAATGGGCTCTTTCCTGGGTAGCAGAAGCAAAACGCCGGCATATCACCATCTTCGGAATGATGCACCACAACATGATCGAACATTATGTGGGTCAAACTCAGCTGGACCCGGGATATGTTACTGACAATTGGGAGTCAGAAGCCGATCAGTTTATGAGTACAGGTTTATCCGTGATATTCACCGGGCACTACCACGCCAATGATATCACAGAACGAATTACAGGCGAAAATCAGTTGTATGATATCGAAACAGGTTCTCTGGTTACTGCGCCTATACCATTCAGAATTATCAATATGACAAATAACGAGTTTGATATCACGACGAAATACGTAACAAACATCGACGCGAAGCTTCCGGGCGGACTTGATTTTCCATCTTATTCAAAACTTTTTCTATCACAGCATCTTGATGGATATTTCGATTATTTTTTATCAAATCCGCCATATTCTTTGCCCGATTCATATGCAGCTACCGGAGCTCCGCTATTTAGAAATGCGATCATGGCACATTTTGCCGGAGACGAAATGATATCACCTGCTGAACAAACTGCAGACGACAATTTCGGGCAATTATCACCGCTCATAAGTGGTGCGTTGTCTACATTATGGACAGACATCAATACCAAAGACAATAATCTTCATTTAAAATTTACCGCACCCTGAAAAACGGGGCCCCATAAATGTGCAAAACTTTGTGCGAAAGCGGTGTAAAACTGTACCCTGTAAAATTTGGAAACGGGAATTGAGAATACGTACCTTAGAATTGTAATTGAGAAACAGAAATCTGTAACAAGAAAGAAGAATCTCAATTGGGGAGTGGAATCCATAACCGGAGACTAACAACCCAAGGGAGCATCGGGTCAGTAAGTACAAGGCGAAAGCCGGAATGCCGAAAAAGACTTGGTGCTTTTCCTTTTATATCAAGTCAATACTTTTTTCTTTTTATCAACCTTGCAGATAAAATCCTTACGTTTTTGAGAGGACGGTCTTTGTCTTCGCCCTTACTGCTGGGTTCTGAAGCTATTAAATCCACGGTCGACATCCCGCTTACAACTTCACCAAAAATCGTATAGTTCATATCGAGATGTGGAGTTCCTCCTGATGTTTTGTATACTTCCCGTTGGTATTCGGGAATCTTTCTTTTCAATCTCCTTGTTTCAACGGAATCAAGTCCGGCATCGGTAAACTTTTTTCCCTGAACAATATAAAACTGACTGGAGCTGCTGGCTTTTGATGGATTCACGTCATCACTTTCTCTGGCAGCTGCCAACACTCCTCTTTTATGAAAAAGTGTTATCCTGAATTCTGCGGGTATGGTATATGGTGGACTTGAATCGCCCAAAGCCTGTCCGGGAGCCGCGTTCCTGCTGACCGGATCACCGGCCTGAATCATAAAATACTGTATGACGCGGTGAAAAAGAACACTGTCGTAAAAATGGCTTTTCACGAGTCTCAAAAAATTATCCCGATGCAATGGAGTTGAGTCGGAAAGTCTTAGAATGATTGTTCCATCAGTTGTTAACAGTTCAATATCCCTTTTTCTGTCTTTACGCTTAAGTTTGATTTGGTCCTGCGAAAAAAGTTGACCGGATAAAAGAATGAATATTGAAAAGATTAATAAGGATGGCTTCATCTGAATACAATATAAAAAGAAAAATGGCCTTTAAAAATAATTTACAAGGCAATATTAAGGCCTGCACCATCCTGCATTGGGAGATATTCAAGAAAGGCCCGGCGCATTTGTCTGCTTTATGTTGAACAAATGTAAACACCGGAATTCATACACAAACCTATTGTATTAGATAGTCCCTGCATTAAATTTGCGATTTAACAACCCGAATGCACCCCCAAAAAGACAGACTGGATATTATAAATGAAGTATTGGAAGAATGTATCCTTGCTTATCCAGTTTCGTCATTTATAATAAGCCTCTACAAACAGTATCAGCAACGAGGGTCGCTAAGTAAAAAACAATTACAGGGTTTATATGGTAAGGCTTCCAGGATAGAAGGATTGCCGCCTGGTAAACTTGCGACTATCGAAGCGATAATTAAAAGAATGCCCACCAGATATAAATCTGAATTGCCGGAACCTACGCCTTTATTTGAAAAAGAGGAATCGACGGGTCGCCTGATTGAAGAAATATTAAAAAAATATCCTCAGCACAAGAGAGTATTATTTTTAAAGGCCAAGTATGATAATAACGAATTATTCTCTCCGGCGGATATCACCGATTTAAAACGATTTAAATCATTGGTAAAATAACATCCATCAAATGTCATGAATCTTATTGGAATTGAAAAAACCATGTGGTCAGCCATTTTTATCTATTGGCTGATTTCCTCTTTAGCCGTAAAAAAAACAGTTAAAAGGCAATCCGGATGGGGCCGAATTATTTATATTTTTTGTGTATTAACTGCTTTTATGTTCCTTTTTGGTAATTATTTTTCATATAATTTTCTTGATCAGCCAATATTTCCACAAACCTATATCTGGCAGATTACAGGATTGATTTTTTGTGCTCTGGGTTTGACGTTTTCCCTAATGGCCAGAATCTGGTTAGGTGAAAACTGGAGCGGTCGGATAACTGTTAAGGAAAATCACGAACTTATTCAAACAGGTCCTTATGCGGTAACGAGAAATCCGATATATACCGGCTTTTTGCTCGCTTTTGCCGGTTGCAGTATGACGCTCGGCCAGGTAAAAGGATATATCGGAATTGTTTTTCTGGTGATCTGCATTCTCATAAAGATCGTCAAGGAGGAAATGTTTATGCAAGAAGCATTTGGAGAAAAATTCACTGTCTATAAGTCAAAAGTAAAACGATTGATTCCTTTCATTTACTGAATCAGAGATTTCAATCGTGTCATATGTGCAATTACTTATCGCATGTTTTTCCTGACTACAAAAAAGAAATCATTTCAACCGATATTAATAACACTAAACACGTGACGTTCCCGCTGCAATGGTTTTAACATTAACGAATTCCAGGATGCCATGTCTGCCCAGTTCGCGACCATAGCCGGAATTTTTAATTCCGCCGAAGGGCAAACGGGGATCTGATTTCACAAGCGCGTTAATAAATACCGCACCTGTTTCCATTTGTCTTGCCAAGGAAATACCCTTTTCCAGATCCTTTGTCCAAATGCTGCCCGAGAGCCCATAAGATGAATCATTGGCAAGTCGTATAGCTTCTTTTTCATCTGCTGCGACTGTTATTGCGGCCATTGGGCCGAAAGTTTCCTCGTCAAAAGATGGCATACCTTTTTTTACTTCTGTTAAGAGCGCCGGTTTAAAATTGCATCCATTGATTTCACCACCCCATAGCAATTTTGCGCCCATTCCCACTGAGTTTTTCAATTGTTTCCCAAGTTTTTCAACGAGATCAGGTCTTGCCATTGGACCTGTAGTAACCGAACTGTCAAAAGGATCTCCCTGTTTTAGTTTTTTTAGTTGCAACATGAACTCCTGCATAAAATCCCGCAATGCTTCCTTCAATATTATAAATCTTTTTGCTGCGATGCAGGATTGACCGGCATTGAGCATCCGCGAATTCAACGCTACTGAAACCGTACTCTTCATATCCGCATCGGGCAAAACGATTAATGCATCAGATCCGCCGAGTTCCAGAACAGTTTTTTTAATATAACGCCCGGCAATAGACGCAACTGAACTTCCTGCTCTTTCACTGCCGGTTAATGTTGCAGCCCGAACTTTATCTGATGCCAATATTTTTTCAACAGCAGGCGTGTCGATAATAAGGCTGGTAAATACGCCGAGCGGGGCACCGGCTTCCTTGAATATTTTTTCCAATGCCAATGCGCAGCCGCAAACATTTGGCGCGTGTTTAAGAAGGGTTGTATTTCCTGCCATCAGGGTTGGTGCGGCATATCTGAATACCTGCCAAAAGGGGAAATTCCAGGGCATAATTCCCAACACTACACCGATGGACTCATAAGAAACAAAACTCCTGGTATAACCGGCGGTCAAAAATTCATCTTTTAAAAAAGATTCGGCGTGATCTGCATAATATTCGGCAGTCGTAGCACATTTTTCAACTTCTGCCCTGGATTCCGATATTATTTTCCCCATTTCACGGGTAATCAGCGTCGCGAGCGTTTCCTGATCACTCCTTAAAATCGCAGCAACATTTCTAAAAATATCTGCCCTTTCAGAAAATTTATATTTTCTCCAGGTCCCGTAGGATTCCGAAGCATTCTTAATGGCAGTATCCAGTATGACATCGCTCATCAGCGGATACTCAGCCAATAATTCCTGTGTATATGGATAAAAAGATTGGAAGAGTGAACCAGACATATCACTTTATTTTGGATATATAAAAAGGAGGACACCACACAAATTTATTGCTGTGCAGCGTGTGAAAAATGTGGAGTTCCGGCCATTGCGGATTCTCTTTTCATTTTTACATTATTTAATTCTTCAAAAATCTGGCCGTCTTCATAATCTACAGAAACAAATACAGTGAGATGCTGATTAGCCGGACCAGTAAACGTGCCCTTCACCGGGCTGCAATCTGTAAAATGGCGGCCCGTTGCCAGTTTCACATGCGTATTGGTGACCCATACATTATTCGTTGGATCTATTCCTGCCCAGCCGAATCTTGGTATCCAGGCTTCCACCCATGCATGGGTTGCTCCCTCTCCTCTCAATCCGCTTTTATTCGGACAAATGTAGCCACTCACATAACGACTGGGAATTTTCATGCTTCGCAACAGCTGCAACATGATATGAGCGAAGTCCTGGCATACACCCGCTTTTTGTGAAAGAATCTCATCCACCGTCGTTTCAACATTTGTAATGCCTTTTATATAACTAAAATTCTTAAATATAAAGTCGCTGCAATTTTTGATTGTAATTGCTACGGAGTGATCAGAACTGTAAACGGAAGGTATAATCTGATCAATCTGCGCCTGAAATTGAATGTAGTCAGGACGTGAGAGTTCAAGCATTTTTAAATTCCCCATTATTTCTGCATTCATTTCTTCAAAAACACTTATAAAATTCATTCGAAGGTCCGGACTTCCGGTTGTGCGAACTATCAGGTGACTATTGATAGAAAGTTCCTTATGAGGAGGCAACAGATTGAACACACCTGTCTTATTTCCCCAATAATCAAAAAATATTTGAATATCGGGATTTCCCGTTATCGTCAATTCATGCAGTAACACTTCCTGCTCCGAAGAAAGGACAGGATAGATCTTTATTTCATTCATGCTTTCCTGAATCAGCCTGTCGTATTCATATTTGGTGATGTGCTGAATCTTGAAAATGGGCATGTTTACCGGTCTTAGGAATAAGAGAAAAAATGTTGAACCACACGCTGATTGAATTCAATCAGGCCTTCTTTAATATCTTCAAAAAAAACAGGAACCATTGCCTTGTTCAGCGAATCAAGTTCCATGTAACGAACCTTGCTGAACAAACGGCCGAAATCACGAAGTAATGCTGCTCTCTCCTCATTGATTTCATTCCCTATTATTTTGTTCAGATATAGTTCAATTCTTTGCATAGAATACATCACTGAACGAGTAAAATTCTCGTTGATAAGTATCTGATGAAGTACATTATAATTGTGATTTGAACTGCGGTAAGTTTTTACGTGCAGTTCATACCCGGACAAACTAAACAGCAGATATTTCCATTGAAGCAAATCGTTTGTGTCCGCCTCCCGGAAATTGATAACTTCCAGTTGTTTTTCTGTAAACGCAATTGTTTGCAGGCACCGCTCAATATATTTACCCAGATTCATAAAACACCAGCCTGTTCCACGTGGCATCGTGATATCCGTAATACCCGTATACATCACTGTGTGTTTAATCATGGGTTCGATCACTTCAAGCCCGTGGAATGAATCAATTTTATACAACAATTCGGGTTGATTTATCAGGTGATACATCTGATTCACTTCTTCCCATACTTCCTTTGTGATATGATCCTGCACTCCTCTGGCGTTTTCTCGGGCCCTGTTAACCAGGATTTTTAAGCAATTCGTATTGGCAGTATTCAGTAACAGGTGTTTAAGGCATTCTTCCGTATTATTTTCTATGGAATTCAGAAAGTCATCATCTGATTCAGTGAAAATTTCCAGGACAGGTTTCCAGGAACTCGTACCGCTTACGTCTTTATCCAGTGAAAATATATAGTGAGTCCCTGCAAGACGTAACATCCCGTCCGATCTTTCCATATAACGATTCAGCCAAAAAAGTGAATCAGCAATTCTGCTTAACATGTATTTACCTTTTTAAAAATCCTGATTCAGTCGATAACCCATGTGTCTTTGCTGCCTCCGCCCTGCGATGAATTAACGATCAATGAACCCTTTTTCAAAGCAACCCTTGTCAATCCCCCCGGTACAATCTGAATCCCTGATGGACCACAAAGAGCATAAGGACGAAGATCTACATGCCTGCCCTCGAATTTTCCGTCAATGAAACAGGGAGCCGTTGACAGATTTATGATTGGCTGGGCAATAAAACTTCTGGGGTCGGCTTCGATTTCCTTTTTTGCTTTCGCCCAATCCTTTTCCGCCACTGAATTTCCCATCACCATTCCATAACCTCCCGACTGGTTTGTTCTTTTGATTACCATCCTGTTCAAATTATCAAAGACATATTTTCTCTGATCGGGATTACTCATTTCATAAGTTTCAACATTGGGCAACAATGGTTCTTCGTTGAGATAATATTTTATCATGGCTGGCACAAATGCATAAATGGCTTTATCATCTGCAACGCCGTTTCCTACGGCATTGACGATCGCTACGGTACCCTTGCGGTAGGCAGACATGAGTCCGGGTACGCCCAATGCACTATCCGGCTTAAAGATTAACGGATCCAGATAATCATCATCGACTCTTCTATAAATCACGTGCACCTGTTCCAGGCCCTGGGTGGTTTTCATGTATACCTTGTGATTGTCAACTACCAGATCACGTCCCTCTACCAGTGCGATGCCCATTTGCCTTGCAAGGAAGGTATGCTCATAGTATGCCGAATTGTAAATTCCCGGTGTTAACAATACAACCTGCGGATTGGATATCTGCGCAGGAGATAATGAAAGCAGAATCTCGTGCAGGAGAAGCGGATAATTACTTACACGCCGAACCCGGGAGGCCGCCACCAGTTCAGGAAAAAGACGTTTTGTTATTTCGCGGTTTTCAAGCATATAAGAAACACCTGAGGGCGTTCTGAGATTGTCTTCCAGTACATAAAAAACGCCATTATCTCCACGAATCAGATCGATGCCTGATATATGAATAAAAATATCGTGCGGCACCTGAATACCCGCCACTTCCCGCATATAATGCGGACAGGAAGCTATTAATTCTGCCGGGATGATCTTATCATGAATGATATTCTGGGAGGAATAAATATCTTTCAGAAAAAGGTTGAGTGCTTTCAATCTTTGTTTTAGTCCTTCTTCAACAATCTTCCATTCATCTCCTGAAAGGACTCGCGGAATAATATCGAATGGGAAAATCCTCTCTATACCAGCATCATCATTATACACCGTGAATGTAATACCCTGATTCATGAATAATTCGCTCGCCAGTTTTTCTTTTTGCTGGAGGCTGTGTACGTCGAGCTGCTTAAATGCATGAACCACGTTGCGGTATAAATCACGAAATTCACCACCCTCGCGCATTTCATCCCAAAATCCCGGTCGCCCCGCATAATGATCCAATAAACCTTCGGGTACCATAATATTCTTTTGGCGTATAGAAATAGAAAATGCAGCTGTATACAGCTGCAGATCGTTGTTGAATGAAGTTAAATAAAATCATTCAGCCCGCAAAAGGAAAGTTATTTATGTTGGTTACGTGAAATACCAACACGCTGAATATTCTTATATTAGATTCTAAATTTCAATGGCATGAAGAATTATTTCTTAATTCTTAATATCGTATTTAGTTTATTTATAATTTCCTGCACGCACCATCCGATAGCTGACCGCGTATATCTGAATGCGAAAATATGGACGGGCGATTCATCAAATCCGTCTGCAACAGCCATCGCGATAAAGGATTCTATTATTCTCTATGTAGGAGACGGCTACCAGTCTTATGTCGGTAGCAATACAATATTAAAAGACCTTGGAGGCAAAATGCTGGTTCCGGGGTTTATCGATAATCATACTCATTTTCTGGATGGTGGCTTTTCCCTTAGTGCCATCAATCTCAGGCAGGTAAAATCTGTGAGGGACTTCATAACTATTGTCCGTCATTTTGCAGATTCATCAAAAGATAATTCATGGATTAAGAACGGCGATTGGGATCATGAAGCATGGGGCGGGCAGCTTCCGACTAAAGAATGGATCGACAGTGTAAGTGGACAGCATCCGATTTTCGTAAATCGTTATGATGGGCACATGGGATTGGCAAATTCAATCGCGCTGAAACTGGCAGGAATAACGAGAGACACCCCAAATCCTCCCGGTGGAGAAATAGTAAAAGATCCTAAAACGGGAGAACCGACGGGTATACTTCGTGATGAAGCCACAAATCTGGTATTTAAAGTTATTCCGGCTCAAACAGAAAAAGAACTCGACGGGGCACTGCAGGTGGCAGCAGCACATGCGCTATCACACGGACTGACGCAGGTGCACGATATGGGCAGTTTTGGAGGATGGATCGACCTGGCAACTTACCGACGGGCAGAAAACGAAAATCAGTTACCTCTCCGAATATATTCTTTTGTAGCTATCCGCACCTGGCAGAAGTTGGATTCATTTGTAAAAATAAACGGTTGGGGCGACGACCGGTTAAGATGGGGAGGACTCAAGGGCTTCGTGGATGGCTCTCTGGGGTCAACCACTGCTTGGTTTTTTAAACCCTATCTGGATGCACCAAATTCAACGGGATTGCAGGTAACTGATACAACACTATTAAGAAAATGGATCCTTGGTGCCGATTCCGTTGGTCTGCATATTGCTTGTCATGCTATCGGAGATCATGCGAATAACTGGATTCTGAACGTATATGAAGAGGCTGAAATGCGACGTCCTGTACAGGATCATAGGTTTCGTGTGGAGCATGCCCAACATTTAATACCATCAGATATAGTTCGGTTTGCCAAACTAAAAATCATTCCCTCCATGCAGCCTTATCATGCCATTGATGATGGAAAATGGGCAGCAAAAAGACTAGATAGTGAACGACTAAGAGGTACTTATGTTTTCAGAACTTTGCTAGAAACGGGTGCTAACCTCACTTTTGGGTCAGACTGGACTGTAGCGCCGCTGGATCCCATCGCAGGTATTTACGCTGCAGTTACGCGTCGTACGCTCGATGATAAAAATCCGGGAGGCTGGTTCCCCGATCAAAAAATTTCAGTTGAACAGGCACTCAGATGTTATACCGTTAATAATGCATGGGCGGGCTTCCAGGAAAATAAAACGGGGAAATTAAAAACCGGTATGCTGGCAGATTTTACAGTTCTATCGCAGGATCTTTTTTCAATTGCGCCTGAAAATATCAGAGACGTAAGAGTTTTGCTAACCGTTGTTGGTGGGAAAGAAGCGTATTCAATTATGAATTATTGATTATTAATTATCAATTATGAACTCGGAATTTCGACTCCATTAATAGTCAATAATCCATAATTAATAATTTTTATCAAAGAATTTTGCCGATTCTGTAAGTGCTGGCCAATTGTCGGTTCTAAACGGTGATGCCGGAAAACCGTCTGCATTATAAAGATTAATATCATCAGGTGCATTGCTCCATCCATATCGTACTGCAACGGGATTGCTTACCGAATCAGCGGTTACGACAACCTGGCTCCCCTGGATATATGCCCGTGCATAATAAAATTTTTTGTTTTGCCCGGCGATTTCAAACCCATGAAGATAACCGCTTTTGTCTTTAGCTATCAGGCCTTTCCCTACCGACTTAAAAAACAATACGGCCCGATCATTTGAGAAAGAGACTGAATCATACTGAGGACCATTACAGGTTTGTTTAATACCATAAACATTATTCAATGCGATAACAGCGAGCCGCCGGCCCACTTCCTGTTTATTTTTTGGATGAATATCTTTAGGATCGCCAATATCGGTGGTTACAGACATACCGGTACCGGACAACCGAAGTGTTTTGGATTGGGCCTCCCTCAATTCGGCCCATTTACTTCCCACGTTACTGCTCTCGTTTGATCCATAGTCTGCCAGTTGAACAAATAGAAATGGAAAATTATCGTTCCATTCCTTTCTCCAGCTTTCAATCATCAACGGAAATGTTTTTCCGTACTCAACGGCACGGTCGGTATTAGCTTCGCCCTGGTACCATAATACGCCCCTTATACCGTAAGGAATAATAGGATGAAGCATTGCATTATAAATAATCGCTCCTTCGTTATTCATCCACTGCATATAGTGATGTGGTTTGTTGAACAGAGGCATCATTTTCCACTTATCATCGGCGAGTGAAATTCTCTCGCCATCAAAATCTGCGAAGATCAATTCATTTTCTCCACGAATGCCCATTGCCCACCAGTCGGGAGCAGGCTCCGAGTCAATTTCAACCAGCAATATGTTTCTTCCTGTCTTCCAGGTATATGGTGGGAGTGAAACGGTAAAGATTTTATCCATCGTTTTGGGGAAAGCTGTGCCGTTAAGAAACCAGCGGAAACGGATATCATTTACTCCCAGGCTCAAAGTAGATGGCTGGGAAGCCTGTAAAGAATCCAGGATTATTTCCCTCAACATATATCCCTCGCCTCTATAAGCAGGCAGGCCTATCCAGTCCCAGCTACCCGGCGCAGACGACGGCAGCCATCCGGAAAAATTGTAATCCGATTTTAAAACACTTGCTTCATCAGTCTCTGGCATTTTTCCTCCATTCATTCCTTCAAGTTTTCTAATTGTGCCTTTTTCGACCCTGGCATTTGACTCATCCCAGTTGTCAGGCATTTGTTTGACATATTCTTTTAATTCTTCGGAACCGAGCATTGCATCCCTGCTGATCCAGCTTTCAACCTGTGAGCCGCCCCAGTTATCGTAAATCAAACCTACAGGCACATGGAGTTTCTCAAATATCTGGCGCGCAAAAAAATATCCAACCGCCGTAAATTCTTCTGTTGTATGAGGATTGGAAAGAACCCACTGGGTTGAATCTACAAATTGTTCCGGCTTAAAACTTAGCTTATTGGGAATTACAACCTGACGAATCAAAGAATTATTTGCTCTGTGCAACTCGTATTTCGCATTGATCGACTGACTCACTCTGAATTGCATATTCGACTGGCCTGAGCACACCCATACTTCCCCGAACATCACATCAGAAAAAACCTTCGCATCGTTCCTGCTGTTTACGGTTAATGTATAGGGTCCGCCTGCCGCGAAAGGGGGCAATGTAATCATCCAGTCGCCATTTTGAGCAGCGGCAGCAGTACTTTTTGCTTGGCCGATTGTAACAACGATTTTTTCTCCAGCCCTGGCAATACCCCAGATTTTAATTGGTTTATCTCTTTGCAATATCATATGATCGCCAAAAATGGCAGACAGACGAAGCTGCGATTTCGCTTGTAAAAAAAGAAATATCAACAGAAAGCTTACATATATTTTCGTTTTCATCATTCTATAATTACAATATAAATACGAATATAAATTTTACATGGCCATAGTTTGTTGTTTTTTACACTATCCGGAAATGGAAATCAATAATTATGAGTGAGATTCATATTTTGGGTATATTCATTCCCTAAATTACTACATGAGTAATCATAAAAGCCATGAGCAGTCCCCCGCTTCGCCTCTTGGCCCCATCGGCGGCCAACGACTGTATTCGCTCGATGCACTTAGAGGATTCGACATGTTCTGGATTTTAGGTGCAGAAGAAATTGTAAATTCTCTTGCACAGGCAACCGGCTCGCCTTTCTGGGCCGCCTTTGCAAACCAGCTTACACATCCTGCCTGGAACGGATTCCATATGTACGATCTGATATTCCCTTTATTTCTTTTCATGGCCGGTGTATCTTCCCCTTTTTCCATAGGAAGAGAACTTGAAAAAGGTAACGGAAAGGAAAAGGTTTTGGCACGAGTAATAAAAAGAGGAATCATATTGGTTCTACTGGGAATAATTTATAATAATGGATTGCATTTAAGGCCTTTTTCAGATATCCGTTTCGGAAGTGTGCTTGGAAGAATCGGGATAGCATACATGTTTGCCAATATTATATTTATCTACTCCAGAAGGACAACGCAGATTATTTGGTTTTGGGCGCTTATAATAGGCTATTGGCTATTACTGAAATTCACTTCTGCTCCGGGCTTCCCGTCGGGAGATCTGACCATGCAGGGAAATTTCGCATCATATGTGGATCGTCTTATCATGCCGGGTAAACTTTATTTGGAAATTCATGATCCTGAAGGAATCATGTCCACAATACCTGCAATCAGCACTGGATTACTTGGTATTTTGACGGGCACATACGTCAAGAAAGGCACCCATAGCGGTGCCAGAAAATCCGCCTGGATGGCTATCTCCGGAATTGGTTTCATCATACTTGCATTAATATGGAATTTTAATTTCCCCATTAATAAAAATCTATGGACCAGTTCTTTTGTTTGTCTCGTTGGTGGAATCAGTTTATTATTTTTTTCGGCCTTTTATTATGTTATTGATGTAAAAGGATATAAAAAATGGGCATTCTTTTTCAAAGTGATTGGCATGAATTCCATTTTAATTTATTTATCGGGTCATTTCATTAATTGGGAATATGCGACAAATGGTTTTTTCAAATGGCTGGGGCAACTTACTCCAACCCTCTATGCGCCCGTTGTAATGGCCATCTGCTATGTAACCGTAAAATGGGCCTTCTTATATTTTTTATACCTTAAAAAAGTGTTTTTGAAGGTGTGATTTAAATAAAAATTGATGAATGTTATGCGTTCTCTTTTAATTGTCGGAATTGGCGGGGGAATAGGCAGTATATTTCGTTACACGTTATCACTTTTTATAGGAAGACACGTACCTATTGTTTTTCCCTTAGGAACTTTTATTGTAAATATTTCGGGCTGTTTCCTGATTGGACTATTTTATTCCCTTGCCAACAAATACACCGGCTTCAATCCTGAATGGCGTTTATTACTTATTACCGGTATTTGTGGCGGTTATACAACTTTCTCAACTTTTTCCTATGATGGCCTATTGTTATTGAAACAAGGGATCAGTTTTTCCTTTGTCCTCTATGTGGTAGGCAGCGTTGTGCTCGGACTATTTGCCACCATTGCCGGAGCTGCTCTATTCAAATAATTTCTGAAATATTTAATTACCAGAGTTTATTCGCCTTCTGGAAAATCTGCGTGAACGGTCGTGTCCTCCCAGGCATCGATATCTTTTTTTAATAACTCCAGTTTGGTACGGGCACCACGGAGTGCTGCTTTTCCCAACAATAAACGTAATGGCGGATTTGGAGATTCAACTACACTGATTATTGCTTTTGCTGCCCGGACCGGATCACCGGGTTGCTGACCACTATATCCCCGGATTGTATTTTTATTTGCATGTGCTGTAGGCTCGTAATCGTCGATTATAATATGGCTGTTTTTGGCTGAACGGCCGGCCCAGTCTGTGCGGAATCCACTGGGGGCAACAATGGTAACTTTGATCCCCAACGGCGCTGTTTCTTTGGCAAGAGATTCGGAGAGACCATCTACTGCAAATTTTGTTGCATTGTAAAATCCAACTGTTGGAAATCCTACAAGTCCTCCGATGGAAGCGATATTGATGATATGCCCTTTCTTCCGGGCACGCATAAAGGGCAGTACCTCTTGTGTCATTTTTGCGAGACCAAAGAAATTTATTTCAAACATTCTTCTCACTTCATCGTCTTCGCTCTCTTCAATGGCCGCAAAATAGCCGATACCAGCGTTATTCACAAGTACGTCAATTCCTCCAAAACGTTTTACCGATTTTTCGACCACGGCTTTTATCTGATCGGGTTTGGTAACATCCAGTTCAAGCGCCAGTGATTTTTCAGCATAATTTTTTACTATGTCTTCAATATCAGTTAACCTTCTCGCCGTAACTATAGCAGGATACCCTTTCTTTAAAACTTCAATAGCAAGTTCTCTACCAAAACCGGTAGAGCATCCTGTTATCAGCCAGACTTTTTCCATAACAATTGATTTAATTTTTAAAGAACAATATTTTCCAGAATATGTTCACTATTCTTAAGCCCTATATTTGTTTATTAAATGCAAGAAATTCCCCTCAACCGGCTCAGGCGGGCAAATGCCGTTTATTTTTTTATCTCCGGTTTCGGGTATTCCAGCTGGACGTCCAGAATTCCCGGAATAAAAGAATCACTAAAGCTCAATGATGCACATTTCGGAACACTACTTTTCATGATGCCGTTGGGACTGATTCTTACCATGCCGTTCACCGGAAAAATGCTTGACCATTTCAAAAGCAGGACTATTATGCTCATAGGAGCCATGGTGTATAATTTGGTTCTGGCATGCATCGGATTTAGCGAATATACATGGGTGTTAGGCATCGCATTATTTTTATTCGGTTCTTCCAGGAACGTCATGAATTTGTCGATGAATGCTCAGGCCATCGGCGTACAGGCGCTGTATAAAAGATCGATAATGAGTTCCTTTCATGCAGTTTGGAGCATGGCCGGTTTTGCCGGTGCAGCCTTCGGATACTTAATGGTTGCCAAAAATATAATTCCTGCCTGGCATCTCCTGGGTGTAAGCCTTTTTCTTTCCTCGCTGACGCTCTATTTTTATAAAGATGCCCTGGATCAGCGTCCTGATCGTTCAGTCAAAAGATCAATTTTCACACTTCCGCCCAAAAACATGCTGATATTTTCCCTGATTTGTTTCAGCTCAATGGCTTGCGAGAATACAATGTACGATTGGAGCGGTATTTATATCCGTCAGGTATTACACGGTACAAAGGCGATTGCAACAATTGCATTTGTTATTTATATGGTTGCGATGACCACAGGCAGGTTCTTAGGAGATTATATGGCGGACAGATTCGGGATTCGAAGGGTATTAGCCAGCAGCGGAATATTAATATTCAGCGGGTTTACGGTAACCATTTTATCGCCTTATATTATTCTTGTTTTGATAGGATATCTGTTAACCGGTTTCGGAGTATCCTGCGTTGTTCCTTTTGTATTTAGTCTGGCAGGGAAAATTCCAATGTCTAATCCAGGCGCTGCACTTGCTTCTATTTCGTCTTTGGGTTATTTGGGTTTTCTGGTGGTGCCGCCTATGATAGGTTATGTTGCACAGGCAAGCAGCCTGCGGGTATCATTTGCAGTAATTGCGATTTTGGGGTTATTTATGATCAGACTGAGTTCCCGAATTAACTCACAACCATCTTTACAAGAAAGATGAAATAGTAATGTGATTTTACTGCGGGGATGAAGAATCAGTAAAGAGATTTTTTAACCAGGCGATATCCATCGAGGCCTTGTATTTGGCTATCTCTGCCCTTCTGTAAGTACCGTCTACAATCGATTTAATATCGCTTTTCAGTATTTGAATTATCCGGGACCTGCTCATATCTTTCAAATAACCATTTTGCAACTTTACACCTGATGCCGGCAGACTGGGAATTACCTTATCCAGGATTTCCTGCAAATAATTGCCAATTTCCGGAAGGTCATTGGACTGAAGAATTTTAATATGCAGTTCTTTAATTCTCTGCAGAAGAGAATTGTGGATTTGGTTTTTCATGTATTTAGGTTAACGCTTAAAATTAGGATTTGTTTTTTAAGAACTAGTGTAAATTTTTGATCATCCAAAGATCACAACCAAAATGCCCCGACTGGCCCAGAGGGCCGGGCAGATATGAAAATCCAGCTTTTTCATAAAGTCCTATGGCACTGCACAATTCGGGCATTGTTTCGAGATAAATATGACTAAACCCGAATTCGATTGACTTCTGAAAACATTTTTCCATGAGTCTAAGTCCCAGTCCCTGTCCCCGCATCACAGGCAGAAGATAAAGTTTCACCAGTTCACAATAACCCTTTGGAAGGCCGGTTGTCGGAAATACACCTGAGCCACCAACAACTTCACCATCGGCTTCCGCTATAAAATACATTGCGTTCCGTTCCGAGAATAGTTGAAACAGTTTATCTGTTGTTGGATCAAAAAATACTGTTCCGGGTTTATTCGCTTTGAATTCGGTAAGTACTTTCCGGATAACCGATGCAATGGCAATATTGTCTTCTGGACAAATTGGCCGGATGTGAATATTTTTCATACCGGTACAATTTTACTAAAAAAGATTCTATTCGCCGTACGCCACGAATTTAAACAACAAACATTCGATAAAGTGGAAGATAAAAAAGGCAAAGCTCAATTCAGACCATGAAAAGAACCAGTGTTTTCCCGAGGACTGATCTTAGGGGCAGAAAATATTTTATAAAAAAAATAAAACACACCGACTAGTGAAGTGTAGAAAAAAACGGATGTTACCGTATCCATTGTTACCCCAACTTTTAAAAATTTTAACATCCCGGTAAGAAAAGAAACGATCCCAAAACATACCAGCCAGGAAATATTTTCATTTTTTATCAAACTCTTTCCAGGTTTTGCCGGAATGGTATTCGGGAAAGCCGGCGATTTATAGGCAGAAGGACGTATTTCTCCTATTTTTTCATCACGAAGGATTTGCATCTGAAACATTTTCAAAAACAAGTAAAAAAACCGTGCCAGGAAATTGCCTGTGTTTGAAACAAGGTTAACCCGTATTCGAGAAAGAAAGGGAGCTAATGAACCAATTCATGCATTGACAAGGTTCCCGGCTTGTAAGCCAGGACCCACCTGATACAGGTGTCTATCCAGGATCTATTGTCGGCATTATTCGTCATTCCGAAACCATGTCCACCTTTTTCATAAAGAAAAATCTTTGCAGGCACATGATGTTTTTTAAGAGAATCGGCAAATACAATACTATTTTCATATGGAACGGTACTGTCGTCTTTAGCATGAACCAAAAAAGACGGAGGTGTTAGTTCTGTTACTTTGGTTTCATTTGAAAATTCGTGTATCTGTTCCTGAGAAGGAGTTGGTCCGAGTAAATTATGCATTGAACCCATATGTCCGATGCGCTCGTCAAAACTAATAACAGGATAAATAAGCAGCATAAAATCGGGTCGTAAATTAATATTGCCTGGATTGTCAATGTAATTTTTTTCAAAATGTGTTCCTGCCGTGGAAGCAAGATGGCCGCCTGCTGAAAATCCCATAATTCCTATTCGTTTTTTATCAATTCCCCACTCATCTGCTTTTGAACGTAACAGTAAAATGGCTCTTTGTGCATCCTGAAGTGGACCTATTTCCTTTTTAAACATTGTATGATCGTCAGGCATTCTGTATTTTAAGACGAAAGCGGCAATACCAGAATCATTAAAACGAAGGGCTACATCTTCTCCTTCATAACCCATTGCAAGATTAACATAACCCCCGCCCGGGCAAATAATTACGGCAACCCCTGTAGACTTTTCTCTGGAAGGCAGAAAAACCGTTAGCGTGGGTCTGGAAATTTTGCTGACGATAAGTATTTCACCCGGTTCATATTTAAACGTTTCTTCGTTTTCAGAAGGCCGCGCATTTGGGATCTGCTCGTATAATGGAATTACTGTTTTGGTTTTCATTTTAAAAAAGAAAAAAACAACGATCAGACAAATCAAAAGTGGTACAATCGCTTTCTTTAGCATGAGGTTAAAGTTAAGCATTGACTTGAATCTATCATGGCGCAATTGGACTTACCTTTGCAATCTGAATTTATTTTATGCACTTCATTTGCAGATATTCCCTGATAATTTTTTGTTTTTCTTTTTCACTTTTTGGAATCGCCTCTCCAACTATCAAACCCTTCTCTGACAGCAAAGTATCTATTGGCATCTGGAGAGGTGAAATTCTAAGAGACGATGGCCAAAAGATTCCGTTCAACTTTCAAATAAGAGAGACCGCAGGAAGAATGATAATTCATATTATCAATGGCGCCGAACGCTTATTGGTGGACAATATCCGTCAAGAAGGCGATTCATTCTTTATTGTAATGCCTTTTTTTGACTCATACTTTGCGCTGAAGATTGTGAATGATCAAAAACTTGAAGGAAGCTGGATTAAAAATTATGGCGATCATCGTATTACTACTGCTTTCCAGGCAACCTTTAATGAAATCAGCCGTTACCCGGAGCCCGTGAAACCAGCATTTAATATTTCAGGCCGATGGTCGGCTCATTTTATAAACCCGACGGACTCTACTGAAGCCATCGGAGAATTCAGGCAATCCGGATCGGAGGTTCGAGGAACTTTTCTAACTACTACTGGCGACTATCGTTTCCTGGAAGGACAGGTAAGTGGGGACACACTAATGCTTTCAACATTTGACGGAGGCCACGCCTATTCATTCACAAGTAAAATTGTAGATAGTAACAAGATGCAGGATGGTTTCTTTTATGCCGGTGCAAAAAATATTGAAAGCTGGAAAGCTGAAAGAAATGAAAATGCAAAACTGCCTGATGAATATAGTCTGACGCGCCTGAAAGATTCTACCAATGCTGTATTACATTTCAGTTTTCCCGATTTGAATAAACATAAGGTTTCACTGAGCGATCCAGAATTTAAAAACAAAGTTGTTATTGTTCAAATTCTGGGATCCTGGTGCCCGAACTGCATGGATGAAACAAGATTTTTGAGCTCCTACTATCTTAAAAACAAAACCAGAGGTGTGGAAATAGTAGGATTAGCCTACGAAAGAACGACTTCTTATTCCTCAACAGTAAAGTTATTGCAACCTTTTATTACACGATTCCATGTTACATACCCCATTCTTGCCACCGGTGTGTCCGTGAATGATTCTCTACGGACGGAGAAAACACTGCCGGAATTACAAGAAATAGTTGGATTTCCAACTACGATATTTATAGATAAGAAAGGAATGGTAAGAAAAATTCACACTGGATTTAACGGACCGGGGACGGGTGACCATTATGAAATTTTCCAAAAGGAATTCAACGATCTTATCACCAGTTTACTTAAAGAATAGCTTATTGCGGTTACTAATTAATTTAGTAATTTTGAGTAAACCAATTAGAGATGCCCTGTCAGGAACGATTCCGATCTATAGTGCATTTTGATCTGGATGCTTTTTTTGTAAATGTCGAATACCTCCGTGATTCCACATTACGGGGGAAAGCCATTGCAGTAGGTGGTCACAGTGACCGGGGCGTGATCACCTCCTGCAGTTATGAAGCCAGGAGATATGGTGTCCATTCTGCCATGCCCACCAAGATCGCGAAAAGATTATGTCCTCATCTTATAATTGTTCGGGGAGATATGGATAGATATTCTTATTTCTCCAATCTGGTTACCGAAATAATTCAAACAGAAGTTCCATGTTTTGAAAAATCGAGTATTGATGAATTCTATGTTGATATGACAGGTATGGAAAAGTTTTTCGGGGTAATCCGGTTTATAGAGCACCTCAGGGAAAAAATAATTAAGGAAAGTGGTCTGAGTATTTCTCATGCACTAGCCACTAATAAACTAATCAGTAAAGTCGCTACAAATGAATGTAAGCCCAATGGCCATCTGGAAATAAAACCGGGAAATGAGAAATCCTTTCTCGCCCCACTTAGAATTGAAAAACTTCCCATGATCGGCAAACGAACTGCTGAACTTTTACGAAGTATTGGAATAGAAACAATTTCGGCGCTAAGTGAGGTCCCCATTGAAATGTTGATCAGTGTTCTTGGGAAAAACGGATTTGAGATTTGGAAAAGGGCACGGGGTATAGATGAGAGCCCGATCATCCCATACCACGAACAAAAAAGTATTGGAACAGAAAATACATTTGAGTCCGACACTTGCAATATGGAATTTCTTGGTAAGGAGTTGGTCCGAATGACTGAAAAAATAGCGTTTGAACTTCGCTGCAATAACAAACTAGCGGGGTGTATTACAATAAAAATACGGTACAGTGATTTTCAAACATTGACAATGCAATCAGCCATTTCATATACTTCACAGGATTTTTTTTTATTACAAAAAGCAAAAGAAATTTTCAATAAGTTATATAATAAACGTATGCGGGTTCGCCTGTTAGGAGTTCGGTTCTCTAATTTTATCGAGGGCAGCTATCAGATTAGAATATTTGAAGACCGTAAGGAAATGCCCGGACTTTCGAGGGCGATTGATAGCGTGAAAAAGCAATATGGAGAAAAATATTTAGTCCGGGCTGCGAGTCTTTGAATTCATGTTCCCATTTTTGGAAATAAAATAGAATTAAAATAACAATTCTTTTTAAAACATTCCTCCTACCTTCATATTCCAAATTCCTTTGTAAAAGCTGCCGTAAATTCCCGGAAATATATTATGCGCAGCAATAAAAAATATAAGTTTAAAATAATTGATGGCGTCCTTTCATGGAAGAATGAAGAAATGGAAAGATATGTTCCGGTATCTGCAGAAGTGCTTACACGGGTGATTCTGCTTTATGAACGGGAAATCAGGAATGGCATTCGCATCTGGAAAAAGCTGAAAGAAAATGACAACCTGATCGCCAATAATGATTCAGATGATCCACTGGTTCAAGATCTGTCAGAATGGATGGAACAACTGTATGGAATATTTGAAAATACGGAACCATTTCGCGAAAAAGAAAAATGGACCGATCACCAAATAAACTTAAACTAGATTTCCCAGATTTTTACTTAGAATATTTAATGTGATCACGAAAGAAGTACCGTTTCCTTCCTCACTGAACACTTCGATTTTTCCTTTATGATTTAATACAATATTTTGAGTATTGGTCATCCCTAATCCATTCCCGTTTGCCTTCGAAGTAAAATACGGATCAAAAATTTTAGTGATTGTTTCATCATCCATACCATTACCATTGTCGCGTATAATGATATTACACTGATCACCGACCCGATTAGTTTCAAGGGTTAATATTGCGTTTTCTCCAGACATAGCCTCAATAGCATTTACGATTACGTTTAGTAAGGCAATTTTCATTCGGGTCTTGTCAACATTCAACAAGATCCTTTCCGCTGAATATCTTTTATCAATTTTTACCTGCTTGAGGTGAGCACGGTCAATTGCTTCATGAAGTGACTGGTCCAGCAAATCGTTTACGGGTATTTCCTCATATTGCAGGTCGGTAAATTTAGTAGCGGACAGGAGTTCATTAATCAATTCATTGATCCTCCGGGAATTCCTCGATATAATTTCAAGAAACATTTTTTTATCTTCTCCCGCAAGACTGTCGTTATCTAAATGACTTGCAGACAAATCGATGTTAGTGAGCGGATTTCGGATTTCATGTGCAATAACGCGGGCCACGCGGCCCATGCTGGTAAATCGTTCCATACTTCTCAACTCCAATAATTCTTTATTCGCATTCGCGAGTTCAGAAATTCTCTTTTCAAGCTGGTCATGATAAGATTCTGCCTGTATAGTTGCCTTTTTCTTGGCCTGGCTTTCAATGTTAAAAGTGACAAGAGAATAGATTATGAGTAGGCCGGAAACAAGACCAGCGCCAATTATGATCCAAAAAACTATTTTGCCGTAATACGAAACTCTTTGAGTTCTCTGAGAAAGTAATTTATTTTCATTTACTGTTATGGAATCCGAAAGCTGCTCAATGGAGTTAATGAGACTGCCATTTAACTGTTCTCTTTCGCGGATGGAATCGTTAATTTGAAAATGGTTCCTGTTTAATATGCTGAGTTCTTCATTCAGCATATTGTATTTTCTCACAATGATCTCATGCATCACTTCCAGTCTTTTCTTTTCTTCAGGATTGTCATTTACACTATTGGATAAAACCTGAAAAACAGAATCAACTAAGGTTTCGCTCTCTTTATAGTCATTCAGGTAGGCAACCTGCTTCTTATGCATAAATTCATTCCAGCTTATTTCTGCATCTTTCAAATTGGAATTAAGGATGGCCAGTTTATTAATTACTTCCCTGGTATGACTAACCCATTTATTTTGTTTTCTAAGCTGAACAAATGAAGAGAGTGATAAGAAATAGCAAATGAGCAGTAAAATAAATGCTGCCAGATAACCGCTTCTGATCTTTTTAGGAAAATCAAATTTCATAATCATTATTGGCAAACAATAACAGGTCACCAATACCTGGCTAAGATCAATGTTGTTATTCCCGCTACTTTGAAATTACAAAGAATTGTCCAAAATGAGATTTCGCTTTAGATATCCAATCGATTAAACGAGTAACATCGCATCCCCATAACTAAAAAACCGGTATTTGTCTTTGATAGCCCTTTTGTAGGCTTCCATTGTCAGATCATAACCTGCAAAAGCACACACCATGATTAAAAGACTGGTTTTGGGAAGATGGAAATTTGTGATCAAGGCGTCCGCAATATTAAACTGATAAGGAGGATGTATAAATGTATTTGTCCAACCTTCGGAAGGTTTGAGGAGTTTTTCTGCCGTGAATGAAGATTCAAGTGCGCGCATAGTAGTGGTTCCGACTGAACAAATGCGATGACCGCCCAACCTGGCCTTATTGACTATTTTACAAGCTTCTTCATCCACCCGGTAATATTCAGCATCCATTTTATGTTTACTGAGATCTTCCACTTCAATAGGACGAAATGTTCCCAAGCCCGTATGAAGGGTGGCTTCTGCAAAACGGATTCCCTTTATTTCCAGCCTCTTAATGAGTTCTTTACTAAAATGTAAACCAGCGGTCGGAGCGGCGACAGCACCTTCATGTTTTGCATAAACAGTCTGATATCTTTCTTTGTCTTCTTCGTCGGGTTTACGTTTTATATATTTCGGTAGGGGCGTTTCTCCCAGTATTTCAAGTACCTGTCGAAATTCATCGTCTGTTCCATCCCACAAAAACCTTATTGTACGTCCCCGGCTGGTCGTATTGTCTATCACTTCTGCAACCAGTTCATCATTATCACCGAAGTACAATTTGTTGCCTACCCGAATCTTTCTTGCAGGATCAACTATTACATCCCAGAGTCTGTTTGGTTTATTCAGTTCACGGAGCAGGAAAACTTCAATTTTTGCTCCCGTTTTTTCCTTGCGACCGTACATTCGTGCTGGAAATACTTTGGTATTATTAACAACAAAAACGTCTTTATCGTTAAAATAATCCATCACATCCCTGAAATGTTTGTTTTCAATTTGGCCGGTTTTCCGGTGAACAACCATCATGCGGCTGTCTTCTCTTCTTTTTGCGGGATGTTGTGCGATCAGATTTAAGGGCAGGTCGAATTTGAACTGAGAAAGCTTCATTCAGTGTGAAATTTTAAATTGTACCCGGTACATGAGTCGAACGAAGCTGAGAATAACTGGTCAGTCAAACCAGGTCTTACGGCACCCGATTCTGTCATGTTACGGCATGATTTTACAAGTGTGCAAAGGTAATGAAGAATTATGAATTTCCGTTGGGTTGTTTAAATAAAGATTCGTGGCTAAAATCTCTTCCTTTTCTGCAGAAAACGTCCCGGTTTAATTTTATAGTTTTTCGTAAAAAAGAGCCAAAATTTTAGATTTTACCTGGAATTGCCGCAATTAGTGAGCGGGTATATTCGGTTTTTGGGTTTTGATATACCTCATCCACTTTGCCGCATTCAACGATTTTACCTTTTTCCATTACAATTACCCGTTCGCACAAATAACGGATTACCGATAGGTCGTGCGAAATAAATACGGCTGTAAATCCAAGTTTCTCTTTCAGATCGTTGATAAGATTTAAAATCTGGGCCTGTACGCTCACATCCAACGCTGAAACAGATTCGTCAAAAACTACGAAACCGGGATTTAGTATGAGTGCCCGCGCTATTACTATTCTCTGTCTTTGGCCGCCTGAAAACTCATGAGGGTATCTGCTAAAATACGCCGGTTCCAGATCCACCTTTTTTAGCATTTCAAGTGCGGATCGTTTTCTTTCTGCAGATTCCTTTAGTTCATGTGCTTTTATCGGTTCCGATATTGCAGGACCAATCATCAGCCTGGGATTTAAAGAAGAGTATGGATCCTGAAATACAATTTGGATGTTTCTTCTGAATGATCGCAATTCGGATTTTTTCATTTTTAACAAATCCCTGCCTTCATAAGAAATATTCCCGTGAAAATTTTTATTTAATCCAAGAAGAGCACGACCAAGAGTAGTTTTCCCAGATCCAGATTCACCCACCACTCCGAGAATTTCTCCTTTGAACACCTCGAAATTTATATCCCTTATGCCATCTGTCCAATGTTTTTTGATACCTAATAAATTTCTGCCTGTAACGTAACGTACGTGTAACCCCTTTACACTTAGGAGAACCTGAAGTGAGGTACCCGGATTATCTGCAGAATCAGCTTCCAATACCAGTTCGGCTGTCTTTGGATTCGTATTTAAATAACCTGGTAAAACCGTATTGATATTATTATCACCCGAATTTTCGGGTACGTAGAAGTCCGATACAACTGGCAGGCGATTGCCCTTTGAATATAAAGATGGCCGGCACATCAGAAGTCCCCTGGTATATGAATTTTTAGGATTTTTAAAGAGTTCCTTAACTATTCCGGATTCAACAATTCTTCCCTTTAGCATTACCTGCACTCTGTCTGCCATTTCCGTTACAAGTCCCAGATCATGGGTAATAAAAATCATACTCATGTTTTCCGACAGGCATAAATTTTTCAACAGTTCTAATATCGTTTTCTGAACAATCACATCCAGTGCTGTTGTTGGTTCGTCGCATATCAGAACGGAAGGATCGCAGCTAATTGCCATGGCAATCATTACCCGCTGTCTTTGGCCTCCACTCAGTTGATGCGGGTATTTTCTGAAGACTTTTTCGGGTTCAGTAATCTGAACTTTTTGAAGTAGTAGCAAAGCAGCAGCTTTTGCATTTCTATCGTTCAACTTTTTATGAAATTTCAGAGGCTCGCAAATTTGAGCACCACACGTCATAACCGGATTAAGTGATGTCATCGGTTCCTGAAAAATCATTGCCAACTGCTTTCCTCTGTAAAACCGGAATTCTTTTTCGTTCATGCCCAATAGTTCAACTTTATTTTCATCATCGGAAGAAAATAAAATGGAATCTCCTTTCACAACAGCATTTTTGCCCAGCAATTTCATCAGGGCCAGCGACATCACAGATTTTCCTGATCCCGATTCTCCTACCACGGCCATCACCTCACCCCGATTCAAATCCATGGAGAAGTTGTGCAAAGCAGGAACGGCATTTCCTGTTTCAGGGAATGAGACGGTTAAATTTCGTATTTGAAGTATTGGGTGCAAAACTTTTTCAAAAACGCAGATGCCTTACAGTGAGCCCTCCGTTGATAAGTTGTTTTAGAGAATCTATACCAATTTTTAAATGAGTTTCCACGAAATCGCCCGTCACTCTCTGATCGCTTTCAGCTGTTTTCACTCCATCGGGAATCATCGGTTGATCACTTACCAGTAACAAGGCCCCGGTAGGAATTTTGTTATAGAAGCCTACAGAAAAAATGGTGGCAGTCTCCATATCAACCGCGTATGCTCTGATTCTTTTCAGGTATTCTTTAAATACGTCGTCATGTTCCCAGACTCTGCGGTTTGTAGTATAAACAGTACCAGTCCAGTAGTCCACTCCAAACTCCCGAATAGCAGTGGAAATGGCCTTCTGAAGAGCGAAAGCGGGAAGAGCCGGAACTTCAGGTGGAAAATAGTCATTGGATGTGCCTTCTCCGCGAATTGCTGCAATCGGGAGTACAAGATCGCCCAGTTTGTTCCTTTTTTTTAAACCACCACATTTCCCTAAAAACAATGCAGCTTTTGGAGAAACCGCACTTAATAAATCCATAATGGTTGCACCCGAAGGACTTCCCATTCCAAAATTGATGATGCTTATATCGCCGGCTGTTGCACACTGCATGGGCTTGTCTTCCCCAACGATTTTTACTTTGTGCATTTCGGCAAAAAGATGAACATAGTGAGAAAAATTGGTCAGCAATATATAAGAACCAAAATTTTCAAGTTTCTCCCCGGTATACCGCGGAAGCCAGTTACTTACAATTTCTTCTTTTGTTTTCATAAATTCATCACTAGATTCATGTCAAAAAACCATTCGGTCTTACAACATTCTGTAATTTACTAAATAGTTGAGGTATGATTAAAATCTATTACCCTCATTATGCATTCAAAATCAAAGAAGAGGATTCCGGAAAGGAATTCATTTTCGATGAGCAACGAAAACAATGGGTACGACTAACGGAAGAAGAGTGGGTAAGACAAAATTTCGCACAATATCTGCTCCAGGTAAAAAAATATCCCTCAAGTTATATTGCCGTTGAGAAAAAAATGAAACTCGGTGAAATGAACAAGCGATTTGATATATTGGTTTATGACAAAGCCGCCAAACCCTGGATGATGATCGAATGCAAAGCCATGGACAAACCCCTGGATAAAACAGTTCTTTGGCAGGCACTTCATTATAATCTTGCTATCCCTGTTAAATATCTGGTGATAACTAACGGACAGCAATGTCACGCGTACAAAAAAGCCATCCTGGATTTTGAGGAAATGAATGTTTTACCTTCTTATGATGAATAATCTATCATAAAGCTAAAAGCCTAAAACCTAAACCTTTTTTAAAAATTCTTTTGAAACTTTTAATTTCTAAAGCAAAAAAGCATCAAATGATGCTCTTGCTTTATTAATAATCTGTTTTGGTTTTAGACCTTGGGCTTTAAGTCTTCTAAGGAAAGATACCCAGCTCGGCATAAGATGTTCCGACTTTATTTATCGCAACAACATAAGCTGCAGTGCGCATATCCGGAATTGATGGATTACTTTTCCAGCAATTCATTATTTCATGAGTTGCAGTAATCATTGTCTCTTCCAGACCACTATACACCAGATCTGCTTCTTCAGGACCGTGCATTATGAATTCTCTCTCTTTCGACCGGACATTTTTACCGGTTAATTCTTCCAATTGTCCGAGAATATGCGTGTTAAGATTTTCCGTGAACCTCTTTTCCATCCGACCATATCTTACATGACTCAGATTTTTCAGCCATTCGAAATATGAAACGGTTACACCGCCTGCATTTAAGTACATATCAGGAATTACCAATACACCTTTTTTTATAAAAACTTCGTCTGCTTCAGGCGTCAGCGGACCATTTGCAGCTTCTCCAATGATTTTTGCCTTTACCCGCGGAGCATTCTCACCATTAATTACATTTTCAAGTGCTGCCGGAATGAGAATATCGCACTCGAGTTCTAAAGCCTCAGTGGACTTTTTAATATTAGTGGCGCCTGGAAAATTCAGAATAGAACCGGTTTTTTTTCTGTGTTGGAAAACTTCTTCTTCATTGAGTCCCTCAGAATTTGTTATAGCACCTTCAAATTCTGCCAGTGCGATAACTTTTGCTCCTCCCTCTCTGAAGAATTTAGCGGCATGAAAGCCCACATTGCCAAGTCCCTGAACTATTACACGCTTACCCTCTACGCCCGTTTGCAACCCAAGCTTGTCCATTACTTCTTTAATGTTACATACTTCACGAACCCCGTAGTATACGCCCAATCCGGTTGCCTCTTTTCTGCCCCTCACTCCACCCTGCGTTACTGGTTTCCCTGTTACACAACCCAGTGCGTCGATCTCACCCGGCCGCATACTCAAATAGGTATCAAGAATCCATGCCATTTCTCTTTCACCCGTACCATAATCTGGTGCGGGCACGTCGGTACCAGGACCTATAAAATTCTTTTTAATGAGTTCTGATGTGTAACGTCGCGTAATTTTTTCCAAATCATAACTTGAATATTTCTTAGGATCAATAGCGATACCTCCCTTTGCGCCACCAAATGGTACATTTACAATTGCACACTTAAATGTCATCAAAGCCGCAAGTGCCATCACTTCATCGAGGTTTACAGAAAGCGCAAAACGGATACCTCCTTTACAGGGTGTTTTATGATGAGAATGCTGCACGCGATAAGCCTTGATTACCTCAATTTTATCCCCAATTTTAACGGGGAAGTACATGCGATAAACCGCGTTGCATTGTTTAATTTGTTCCAGAATTCCCGGATCCCAAGTTGTAAACGGAGTTGCTTTGTCGAAGCTTTTTTCTACCGCTTCAAAAAATTTATATTCATTCCTGGCAGCCATATATCGTTATTTTTTGAAAAATTAAATTCGAATTATATCTTAGTTTTTTTTTCCAGTCTGCTGATTTTGCGATCAAGACTGATGAGATAAAAGAAAAGACCTCCTAAAATGATCAATAACACCGCTACAACAACATAGATTTTCCCGTTGGAACGCATAAGCCCGGCCATCTGCGGTTTTTCTTTTTGCAAACTATCCTGTGCCTCAACGAAAATCGCCTGTATCAATCCGGCTCCTAAAAAGAATAATCGGCAAACAAACCTATTCATGTATCTCATGTTTTAGAGAAAAAAGTTTAAGGCGGATTCGAAGGGTGGAAATCCATACTCCCAATAAAGTCCAACCGGGAATTGCGCCCAGATCAAATATCAGCCGCATCCGGCTGTCAATATCCTTTGTATTAAACCCCGCGGGATTCCCCATGCCCCCGGGATGTAGACTTTCAACAAGTCTGGGTATGATCCAGATGGTTGGGAATAACATGGAAAAAGCAAATATGTTATAAACGGAACTAATGCGGGCTGCTTTATCCATGTCGGTGAGAGAATTCCGCAAAACAAAATAAGCGAGGTATATAAGTAATGCGATTGCCGCTCCCAATTGTTTAGGATCATTGCTCCAGAAGGCTCCCCACGCATATTTTGCCCATACGGATCCTGTGAGAAGGCCCATTAATCCAAAAACGATACCTGTTCGTGCAAATTCAACTGCGTAAACATCATCAGCCGCCCTATTATATCTCAGGTATCTGACGGAATACACAACAGAGATTATAAAAAAAATCATCATTGCCATCCACATGGCAACATGAAAATAGAGGTTGCGAATTGTTTCATTTAGAATAGGTTTGGCAGGAACACCTCCCAAAAAACCGGCAGTAACAGTGTAAAGCAGAAAAATGATACTCAGTATTTTCCACCAATTCTTACGAAGCATATGGTAAACTTAAGAAAGCGGCTGCAGTTATTACCGGAACGCAAAAATAGTATAAGGCGGTCAAACCCTAAAATATGCTTAACGCCACTTCTTAAATACATGGCGATTTATAATTGGATCCACACCTCCAAACTTCCAAACTTCCACACTTGTTTTCAGTCCTTCCAAAGAAATGGAAACAGAATTGAAGAAAGCAACACGATCAGAATATCGAAACTTACCAGTAACAAGACTATTGTGACAAGGCCATTTTGAAGCACATCTGAAAAAACGATTGTTGAAAGTCTCATCATTAACATCAGTTGTGGAATAATCAGCGGAAAACCCAGGATCGCCATAAGAGCGGCGTTTTGCTGAGCTCTTGCAGCTATGGCTGCCAAAAAACTAAAAATCAGACTTATACTACATGCTCCAAAACAAGAAATGCCGATAAAAGCGACCGGATGAACAATCGGAAGACCTAATAAAAATGCAAATATCATGAGGCTTAAAATGTTCATCAGCAACATTAGCAGAGCATTGAAAATCATTCTTGCTAAAATGAAATGTAGGGGACTACATAAAGAATAAAAATAAATTTGCCGGCCCCTGCCTTCCTGAAGAAATGTTTTCGCAATTGCATTTACGCAAATAAACAACTGCATCATCCAAAAAAGTCCATTCCATACTGTACTTTCCGGCTGACCCATGGCCAGATAAAGTACAAAAATGGTAGAAGCCACATAGAGCAAAACACCGTAAAAACTGTATTGCTGTCTAAATTCCAGTAAAATATCCTTTTTAACGAGCGTGAAAATAAGGTGAAGGGTTGTTTTCATTTTTCTTTAAAATTATTTTAACAAATCACCTTTGTCGAAGCAAATCCTACATCTTGGTTCGTATAAGTCCTTGCTACCAATTAAAAATAGCGCGGCATTTCCTGTTTTTCTATAGGAATAGTTCGCAATATTCCCACATTGCATACATATGGCATGCAACTTGGTAATGTATTCTGCCTTGGATAGAAGCGCTGGAATTTGTCCGAATGGGTTTCCGAGATAATCCATATCAAGACCAGCCACGATAACGCGAGTGCCCTGCAATGCAAGCTGATCACACACATCTGGAAGAGCATCATCGAAGAACTGAGCTTCGTCTATGCCAACCACATCGACCGTTGAAACCTGCTCCAGTATTGCATTTGCGCCCGCGACAGGTATTGATTGGATGCTGTTTTCATCGTGGGACACGATATTTTCAACGTGAAACCTTTTGTCGGACTCTGGTTTGAAAATACCAACACGGAGGTTGGCAATTCGTGCCCTGCGTAGTCTCCTGATTAGTTCTTCTGTTTTTCCGGAGAACATAGATCCGCAAATCACTTCAATCCAACCACGTTTATTAAACTGAATATCGGGCTCTATAAACATAGTTCGCAGGAATTTGGATAAATATTTGCATTAAATTTATAAAACATTTCATCTCCCACTATAAGTAATGGAACGGTTGCAGCAACTCATCAGCAAGTTAAATGAACAATGCGAACAAAACGAAAGTGCGCTTCAAATGCTTGTTACCCTGAAACAGATAGAAGCAGAACTCACGCAAATTCATACAGTAACGATAACCGGAAGAAAAAGTCCGGGTGTTTCCGTCGTTATGCCATCTCTGAGTTTCTCTTATAAGATGAAAGAAGATTATGCTCAGAAAATGGAAAAAGTGGTTTCTTCGGAAAAAGAAGAAACGAATCTTCACACGCAAGAGACGATTGTAGTTCCAATCAGCCATCAAGCCTGGATGGGGGATCCAATGTTAGAGATTCCGACCTTATCCCATCAATCAGTTAACAAGGAAATAAATGATCTGATTGGCAGTAACAGCCCGTCTATCAACGAAAAGCTAAAAACCGGCAATTTCACTGAATTGGGATCCACGTTAAAAGGATCTCCTGTAAAAGAATTGAGAAAAGCCATCGGTGTAAATGACAGGTTTTTATTTATCAATGAATTATTTCGTGGAGATGAGGCGATGTATGAAAGAAGCATCAAAACCATTAATAACTTTCGCATCTTGCCTGAAGCTGAATACTGGATGGAAAGAGAATTGAAGATTAAGATCGGCTGGGACGATTCGAGAGATATTGTTCAACATTTTTATCAATTGGTAAGAAGACGGTTTTCCTGAATGTACCGGACAATTTTATCAGTCGCACCTCTTCGGGCGTAAACATAATTACGGGCTGCTTTGCTGTGAAACGTATATTCTTCATCATTTTTGAATAATCGATTGAATGCAGATTCGGCTTCAAGGGCATTGTCAATAATTATTACCCCGCCAAGATCCGCCAATTCCATCACTTCAATAAACTTTTCAATCACAGGTCCGGTAACGACAGGTTTCCCGTAAACAGCAGCCTCCAATACATTGTGCACACCGTCATCTCCAAAACCACCACCCACATAGCATATTTTCGCATAAGAGTAAAGGCGGGCCAACATACCAATATTGTCAATAATAAGGACATTCACCTTTTCAAGATTAACTGATTGCAACTCCTGCGATATGGGTGATAAATAATGTTTTTCCAAAACTGAATATCGAATGGAATTTCGAAAGAGCGTTTCCATATCTTTAAGATGGCTCTCATCAATCTCATGCGGAGCGATTATGAATTTTACATCCTGATGTGTATTGGCAAAATGGTCGAGCTCCTCTTCATCTTCCTCCCAGGTGCTACCTGCAACAATAACTGAATGATCTGTGCAGAAAGCTTCAATTACCTGAAGAGGTTGTAATGCTTCAGCAATTTCTATTACTCTGTCAAAACGGGTATCGCCACTAACAAAAACCGATTTCTCAATTCCCAATGTTTTTAATAATAGTTTCGAGTCTTCGTTCTGGACAAAAAATGCGTGAAAACTATCAAGCATCAGGCGGTGAATATTGCCGTACCATTTAAAGAACGGCTGATCTGAACGAAAAACCGGAGAAACAAGCAGTGCGGGTATTTTTCTTTTTTGTAACTCGCGCAGATAATAATACCAGTAGTCATATTTAATCCAAATAACAAGTTTTGGATTTAGGAGATCAAGCCATCGTTTTGCATTGGCGGCTGAATCCATCGGAAGGTAAAAAACATGATCGGCCCCCCCGTAATCTTTCCTGATCTCATAACCTGAGGGCGAAAAAAAACTGATGATGATGGTGGTCGCCGGATATGTTCTTTTAAGTGATTCAATTACCGGTCTTCCCTGCTCAAATTCACCCAGAGAAGCGCAATGCATCCATATCCTTTCGTTTCCTTTTATCTGGGCATTTTTGATAGTGGAAAATATCCCTTTCCGACCTCTAATCCAAAGTGCTGCCTTTGAGTTCCAGGGAGAAACAAGCCGGACACATATCTGATATAGATGAAGAAAAAGATTATATAAAATGATAGTCAATGAAGATTGTTAAATGTTTATGCAGGCAAATGTAATCCTTTCCCATAACGTTCATAACTGATTGAGTCATTGCATATACCATTATTTTAATGTAGGTTTGTGCCCGTTAATAAAGAGCTTATGCGACCGATTCAAATGGTTGATCTCAAGGGTCAGTATAACAGTATAAAAAACGAAATAGATCTCGCAATTCGGGAAGTTTTGGAAACAACTGCGTTCATTAACGGCAAACAGGTAGTTGATTTTACCAGGAACCTGGCTGCCTATCTGGGAATTGAAAACGTAATACCCTGCGCTAATGGCACCGATGCGTTACAAATAGCATTGATGGGATTGGGTCTTGAACCCGGGGACGAGGTAATCACCCCCTCCTTTACCTTTATCGCAACGACAGAAGTGGTGGCGCTTCTCCGCCTGAAACCGGTTTTTGCCGATGTAGATTTAAAAACGTTTTGTCTGGATCCGGGTTCCATCGAAAAACAGATTACAAAAAAAACCAAAGCTATCGTTCCGGTACACTTATATGGACAATCTGCCCCAATGCAGGAAATTATGGAATTGGCAGAGAAATACAACTTAATGGTGGTTGAGGACAATGCGCAGGCTATTGGCAGCGATTACCATTTTCCAGATGGAAAGAAGTATAAAACGGGAACTATCGGCACAGTAGGTACCACTTCTTTTTTCCCTTCCAAAAATCTAGGAGCTTACGGAGATGGTGGCGCACTGTTTACAAAAGACAGTTCTCTTGCTGAAACCTTTAAAATGATTGCTAATCATGGACAGAAAAAAAGGTATTATCACGAAATCGTTGGTTGCAATAGCAGACTCGATTCACTTCAGGCCGCTGTTCTCAATGTAAAATTGAATTTGCTGGATGGATACATAAACAGACGCAGATCAGCCGCAGATTTTTATGATAAGGCTTTTAAAGATCATCCAAAAATTATCACGCCTTACCGGGCTCCTTACACGAAACATGTTTTTCATCAATATACACTGATTATGGAAGGTGCAGACAGAAATAAGCTCAATGAGTACCTTGCCTCAAAGGGGATTCCATCGATGATATATTATCCCGTACCTGTTCACCGGCAAAAAATGTTTTCGTCTTTTGAAACCGGCTCACAGATTTTGGAGAATACTGACTGGCTTACTGAACGGGTGATCTCTCTGCCGATGCATACGGAACTTGACGATGAACAGCTCGACGTGATAAGCAGTACTGTCCTGGAATTCTTAAATTAACCTACCATATATTAAACAATAAACCTTATAATGAAAATTGCTATTGTTGGAACCGGATACGTGGGTCTTGTAACCGGTACTTGTTTTTCGGAGACCGGAAACGATGTAGTTTGCATCGATATCGACAGTAAAAAAATTGAAAAACTTAGTAAAGGAGAAATTACTATTTATGAACCCGGGTTAAATAAATTGTTCCTCCGAAATCTTAAGGAAGACAGGTTGACTTTTACCACTGATTTGGCTACGGGCATTAAAGACGCTGCCATTATTTTCCTTGCACTTCCAACGCCGCCTGGTGCCGATGGTTCCGCGGATCTCAGATTTGTACTGGATGTTGCTGACAAATTGGGGAAATTGATAACTGATTACAAAATCATAGTAGACAAGAGTACTGTACCTGTCGGTACTGCAGAAAAAGTACGCGATGCCATATCTAAAAATTGCAAAACTGAATTTGACGTAGTATCTAATCCGGAATTTCTGCGGGAAGGAGTTGCAGTAGACGACTTTATGAAACCGGACAGAGTGGTAATTGGAACTACTTCTGAGAGGGCACGTAAAATTATGGACGAACTATATAATCCGTTTGTGCGTCAGGGAAATCCGATCATATATATGAATGAAAGATCCGCAGAACTCACAAAGTATGCGGCCAACTCTTTCCTGGCAACCAAAATTACTTTTATGAATGAGATTGCGCAGATCTGTGAAAGATTAGGCGCAGATGTCGATATGGTGAGACGCGGGATAGGCAGCGATGAGCGAATAGGAAAACGTTTTTTATTCCCCGGAATCGGTTATGGTGGAAGTTGTTTTCCGAAAGATGTGCAGGCACTCGTCCAATCATCGAACGATGTCAATTATGAATTCAAAATCCTGAAAGCAGTAATGGAAGTTAATGAGAAACAGAAAATTCATTTAATATCAAAAATCAGGAAATATTTTGACGGTCAACTCAAAGGGAAACATTTCGCGCTTTGGGGATTGGCCTTCAAACCCAACACCGACGATATTCGCGAGGCGCCAGCATTATATCTTATTGACGCCCTGAAAAAAGAAGGTTGTACACTTTCAGTATATGATCCGGAAGCTATGAATAATGTCAAAGCGGTGATTGGAGATATTGTAGAATATGGCGAGAATCAATATGAGGTACTCGACAATGCGGATGCGCTTATTATCGCAACTGAATGGAACGAATTTCGAACGCCCAATTTTTTGAAAATGGTAACTTCAATGAAAAATAAAGTGATTTTTGACGGTCGAAATCTATTCGATGTGAATGCTATAGGCAATTTGGGATTTTACTATGAAAGTATCGGGCGAGATGCTTCGATTCCGACTAACGGCTATTATCGTAAAAATATCGTATGAGTAAAAAGCGGGTACTCATAACAGGAGCAGCAGGGTTTTTAGGTTCCCATCTTTGTGATAGATTTATCAAGGAGGGACATCATGTGATCGGAATGGACAATCTTATAACCGGTGATCTAAAAAATATCCAACATCTTTTTAAGCTTGAAGAATTTGAATTCTATCATCAGGATGTAAGCAAATATATTCATGTACCCGGCGAACTACATTATATTTTGCATTTTGCATCACCGGCCAGTCCGATTGATTATTTAAAAATCCCAATTCAGACTTTGAAAGTAGGTTCGCTTGGTACTCATCACTGTCTTGGACTTGCAAAATCAAAAGGTGCGCGTATTTTAGTTGCGTCCACCTCAGAAATATATGGAGATCCATTGGTACATCCCCAACCAGAAGAGTACTGGGGAAACGTAAACCCGGTCGGTCCGCGCGGCGTATACGATGAAGCAAAAAGATTCCAGGAAGCTATAACAATGGCATATCACAGTTTTCACAAACTGGAAACTCGAATCGTTAGAATTTTCAATACTTATGGTCCACGCATGCGTCTGAATGACGGTCGTGCCCTCCCGGCTTTTATAGGGCAAGCATTGCGTGGAGAGGATCTCACTGTATTCGGTGATGGAAGTCAGACCCGTTCATTTTGTTATGTGGATGATTTGATTGAAGGCATTTATCGACTGCTGTTAAGCGATTATTCCCTGCCCGTTAACATCGGAAATCCTTCAGAAATTTCCCTAAAAGATTTTGCCGAAGAAGTGATTGCACTTGCAGGCACAAATCACAAAATAATTTACAAACCTTTGCCGGCAGATGATCCAAAACAAAGAAAACCGGATATCAGTAAAGCAAAAAAAATATTGGGCTGGGAGCCAAAAGTCAACCGAAAAGAAGGCCTCAAAATTACGTATGAGTATTTTAAATCTCTTCCCCCGGAAGAATGGTTTAAACAACCGAAAGAATTTAAAAGTTTGTAGGAAACATGAAACGGGATTTAATTTCTGAATCAATACCCGATATTAAAAACAATATGAATTCGCCAAAAAAAAAATCTTAATAACCGGAGGTGCGGGATTTATAGGATCACATCTTGTAAGATTGTTTGTCAACAAATATTCAGATTACCTGATCGTTAATCTCGACGCATTAACATATGCCGGAAACCTGGAAAATCTGAGAGACGTTGAATCCCTCCCAAACTATATTTTTGAAAAAGGCGATATTACCAATCAGGAATTTATTTTTTCATTATTTGACAAATATGAATTTGACGCTGTCCTCCACCTGGCTGCAGAAAGTCATGTAGATCGTTCCATTACGGATCCTCTGGCCTTTGTTAAAACAAATGTGATGGGAACCTGCACTCTTTTGAATGTTTGTCGTAATAAATGGAATAATGATTGGGATCAGAAACTTTTTTATCATGTTTCGACAGATGAAGTATATGGATCTCTTGGAAAAGAAGGATATTTTACTGAAACTACACCATATGATCCACGTTCACCCTATTCCGCTTCTAAAGCTTCATCCGACCATTTTGTAATGGCCTATCACCACACTTACGGCTTACCAGTCATCATATCCAATTGTTCTAACAATTATGGATCCTATCATTTCCCGGAAAAACTGATTCCGTTAATGATCATAAATATAAAAGGCAAGCGACCACTGCCTGTGTATGGTAAAGGTGAGAATATTCGCGACTGGTTATATGTAAATGATCACGTGAGAGCGATTGATCTTATTTTTCATAAAGGAAAAATTGGTGATAAATATAATATTGGAGGATTTAATGAATGGAAAAATATTGACCTCGTATACTTACTATGTGAAATAATGGATGGGAAACTGGGACGAAAGCCCGGAGATTCTGCAAAGCTCATTCAATTTGTAACAGACAGGCCCGGACATGATATGCGTTACGCTGTAGACTCAGCTAAACTAAGCAGAGAGTTGGGATGGAAGCCTTCGCTCCAATTTAAGGAAGGATTGGAAAAAACTGTTGACTGGTACCTGGCTAATGAAAAATGGGTTGAACAAATAACGTCAGGGGAATACAAAAGCTATTATGAAAAACAATACGCTAAATAATGCCATTTACGGAAAACTTTATAAACGGGATAACTATTTTCGAACCGAAAGTTTATCCTGATCAGCGTGGATTCTTTTTTGAGTCATACAACAAACAACTGTTTCATGACAACGGAATTACTACTGAATTTATACAGGATAATCAATCCTTTTCAGTCTACGGAGTCATTCGCGGACTTCACTACCAAAGGGAGCCATTTGCGCAGGCCAAATTAGTTCGTGTGCTGGAAGGCAGTATTCTTGATGTGGTTCTGGACATACGTGCAAAATCTCCGACATTTGGTAAAACATACAGTATTGTATTATCATCCGACAATAAAAAACAAATATTTGTTCCTAAAGGTTTTGCCCACGGATTCTCAGTACTAAGCGAAACAGCTGTTATTTCCTATAAATGCGATCAGTTTTACAATAAGCAAAGTGAAGGGGGTATTCGTTTTAACGATCCTGGTTTGAATATTGACTGGCAAATACCTGCGGATAAAATATTGATTTCTGAAAAAGATGAACAGTTACCTGAATTTGATCCAATAATGAAAGATTTTATTTTTTAAAATGAAATCCAGCATGTCACCTTTTCGGGTAGTGGTTACAGGTGGCGATGGCCAGCTTGGAAATGAAATTGCAAAAATCGCAAGTGAATCCCAAGGTTTTCAATTTACATTTCTATCGCGAAAAGAATTCCCACTTGAAAATTTTGATTTGATAACAGAATGGTTGAATCAAAATCCGGTAGACATCTTTATCCACTGTGCCGCGTATACGGCGGTTGATAAAGCCGAATCCGAAAGAGAAAAAGTATTCAGAATAAATGCGGAAGCTCCGGGCCTCATCGCTTCTTCTATAGCCAGGACAAATTCCCGGCTCATTTATATTTCAACAGACTACGTATTTGATGGTACTTCTTCAAGCCCTCTGAAAGAGGATGCTTTAACTAGTCCCTTAAACATTTATGGCGCTTCAAAATTGGAGGGTGAACGACTTGTTAGCAGCAATAATCCCTTGACTCAAATAATTCGTACGTCCTGGCTCTATTCTGAGTTTGGAAATAATTTTGTGAAAACAATGCTTCGTCTAATGAAAGAAAGACATTCACTGAATATAGTGAATGATCAACAGGGGATCGCCCACTTATGCCGGAGATCTAGCCATAGCTATAATGAAAATTTTAGAAACCGACCATTTCGAGCCAGGAATCTTTCATTTTAGTAATGAAGGTGAAGCAACCTGGTACGAATTTGCGCTGGAGATAAAAAAATTAACCGGGATAAATTGTAACATTTTACCGATACCAACATCGGAATTTCCAACTCCTGCCAAGCGTCCGGCGTATTCCTTATTGGATAGTTCCAAAATAAAAAAAGAATACAACCTGATCATTCCTGATTGGCAAAACAGCCTTGCATATTGTCTTGAGGTATTAAAAAAAGGAAAAATGTAGAATTTGCTATACTCTTTATCTTTTATTTGGCAAATTTGGTTTGGTTTAATCGATCGGGTTTTAATCCGATAACCGGTGTATCGCTCGCGTTTTCATGGATGCCATAAAGCAGCTCTTCATTTAAGTCGAGAACATCTTTTTGCAAACCATAGATTTCGTGAGTGAGTTTCTTCACTTTTTTTATACCTATGAGATAACCTATCGAAAAAATAAAAAGACCGGCAACACCAACATCCAGCATATTTAGCTGTATAGCCTTAAGCAAATCGATTACTGTTTCCATAAATTTTATTTTAAACAGGATTGGATTAAATACACTTTAAAAGTACCTTTCGGAAGCCATATCTACAACGCAAAAACACCTGCTTTATTAACCGTACTTTTACGAATTTCTTTTTACCCTTTTCATCTATTATGAGATAATTTATTAACTATCAAATAATTACATAGCACTATTTTTAGTACTTTAAATGTGGCTACCAGAAACCGATGCTAAAATCTAAAAGCATTCATTCTTGCTATTCCAAGCTGCCAAACTCAGTGACTCAACGATTGAAATTCAGATTTTCGGTTGTAAAACAACCGGGGTCGATCAAGCACTTATTGCAAAACCAATAACTAACCAGGATTTTCTCATTTCCTGATGATTTGAAATCGATGATGTATTTACATTTTAACCAGGCAGAAATATCCTTTATAAGCAATAAGCCCCTACTTCAAGTACATGAAATAAAGGCTTTATGTTGCCTGACCTGGATTCGAACCAAGACAAACAGAGTCAGAGTCTGTCGTACTACCGTTATACTATCAGGCAGTTTGAGTTTAAAGAATTAAATTCCTTTATTTTAGGTTGCAAAGATAACTTAGGGAGCTGAATTTTACCCAAATAAAATATACAAACCCTCATCAGATGGGTATCAATGTATGAATAAAAAAAGCAGATTTTCGGATACGGAGCTTTTGGAGGCGATAAATGAAAAAGATTTGCTGGAACAGGCGATTTTACAGCTCTATCAGGATCATTTAGAAGCAACAAAAGCTTTTATAATGACTAAAGGTGGTACGAAACAGGATGCCGATGATATCTTCCAGGAAACCATAGTTTCATTTATAGATTGCGTTCAAAAGAATAAATTCAGGCAGGAGTCGGGCATCAGGACTTTTTTGATTTCAATTTCCAAGAACCTTTGGTACAACGAAATTAGAAAAAGAGATAGAGCAGGACGCCGGGAAATAATTTTTGAAATGGACCGTGATCAACCAGAAGCAGCGGTCATTGAGACTATTCAATATCGGGAAATGAAAAAGGAATTAAATCAACTACTTCAGGATTTGGGAGATTCATGCAGGAAAATTCTCGAATTGTTTTACTATGAGAATTTATCAATGAAAGAGATTGTTGATCATTTACATTACGAAAATGAGCAGGTTGTTAGAAATAAAAAATATAAATGCCTCAGCCAGCTGACGGAAAAGATGAAGAACAATCCCTTGATAAAAGAAAAAATAACCGAACTGATTTCCAGATAATGGCGTCTCTGAAACCGTTTAGAAAGTTTTAGACAATGTCATTTTGTAATCCCGTTATCGACTATGAAATTCGTCGGCTTTTCGCGACTTTTTTTCTCAAGATTAATAAAATGATACCGCTTCCCGTTATGAATGCAAGCCAAATCGGGGTTTGCTTTTTTGCATACAAGCTACATGGATTACCTGTAAGAACAATATGCGACCAGTAAGCCGGATCTCTCTTTATCGGATTATTCCTTATAAAATCCAGTTTGGCCTTTTGTAGTGCCTTTGATTTTGAATTTCCCGCTTTCAGATAACCATAGAACGACTTAAAAATCTCCGCTGTTGAATGATCATCAGCTTTCCA
This sequence comes from uncultured Bacteroidota bacterium, assembly GCA_963757315.1. GTDB lineage: Bacteria > Bacteroidota > Bacteroidia > Chitinophagales > Chitinophagaceae > Puia. The sequence continues at coordinate 1,637,841 of CAVWRD010000011.1, forward strand.
GAGCGTATTGATAGTGCTTGGGCAACCTGCATACAGGAAAGCACGCGCAAAACTCATTACCCCCTCATTCTTTACAAGTTCGCCTCTTCCGGTTTCACAGGCACTGATAACCATCATCTGGCAACTGTCCAGCCGGAGAGAGTAAATTTCATCCAAAAACAGAAAATCCTCCGATCGTATGCCTGTGATAGGGAAAAAAGCAATGTAAGAAGCAGACGGATTTTCCAGATCTGTAATCGCGTGGGTTGCCAGATGTACGATTGGATATAGATTCAGATTACTGATAAATTCTTTCTTTGTCGCCTGCCGATCTTCAAAACGTTTCCCGGTTAATTCTGATATTTCATCTCTGGAATATGGCAATTTTTCAAGCCAGCCCATTCCTTCTGTCTTCCCATCAGCAGCCCTTTGCGAAAAAGGTGCAAATGAAAGCACGGGCTCTTGTAAAGAATGTCCATAAATACGTCCTTTATTTTCAATAAGAAATCTGGCAGAAAATTCGTAACTGATTGCATGTTTTTCAAGAATCAGGGTTCCCTTATTGTCAGCTGGCAGAGACTCTATCGGAAGAAGAAAAAACAGGCCGTCGGGTATAATAATCCACTCCTCTTTTTCGCCTGCCAATCCAATGATTGGTTTCATCAATTGTTCATAAATGCTTTCTTTCAATTCTAAATTATTTTTATGCCTTCCGCTTTCTGTATTCTGCAGGTTTTGTATCCAGGAATGTATATCACTCCGAATTTTCTCACCGCTACCGATTTCAACTTGTTGCAGAGATGCTTTTGTTAATACAAATACTTCTATTTTTCCAGGTAAATTACAAAAACTGATGAGTGCCTGATTAGCGCCAATAGCTTCTTTTAGATGTTCAATGGAAGGAAAATCATCCGAATATTTCAACTTATAAAAGCTTTTATCTCCCTCCATTTTTCTGCGTAGGGTTACTAACTGCGTTTCGTAAGCCGACTTTTCACTATTTATTTTTTGCAAAGTCAGATCATCCAATTCCTCATCCGCCCTGGAATTTAAACGTGCGATATTAAATTTTATATTTCGCTCCTGCCCCGCCAGGTCTTCACCAGACCTGTCAGATCTGAGAAAATTGCTTTCCCTGAGCTGAGAATTCATAATGGATGCCTTATTCTTCTCTGTGATTAAGAAAGCGGCTTCTTTGAATTCCGCTTTCGGGAATAATTTGTTTAATTCAAGACAGACAGTCAATGCATTCGTATATACTTCTCCGCTTTTTTGTTTCAACAGTATTTTAGCATCGTCCATTTCATAACTTTTTTCAATATAAGAAAGGAGTGAAATGGTTGATTGATAGGTATCAAAAGCAGACTTGAGGTCATCCGGATTGGATGTCTTTTTATATTCTATTTCCCAGGCAGTCGCTTTTTTAACAAGCACTTCAAAAAGTCTGTAATAGGCAAATGATCCATTGAAGCTTACGGGATTCTTTCGGATATCACGACTTGTAAAATTTCCCGAAAAAATAATCAGTGATTTCTGCAGGTGGCTGAGTGCGGATTCCGGACGCTTCAGAAAAATATCCAGGTCGCCTGAATAAAGTTCATTTACCCCATCGTCCAGGTCATTTGTGTGTAGTGCTTTTTTCATATCCTGAAACTGATGTAACCAGACAGACGCGGAAAGAGTATCCCCCATGTCAAGGGCGGTTCTTGCCATTTCATTTAAAACCCCCGGTACCGCCGTAATTTTTACTTTTTTGAAAGAAGTCAAAGCTGACTGATATTGATGCAGACCCGCATATGCCCGACCCATATTCATATATAACGGATCCGGTAATAACTGATATTTCAGAATTTTAATGTAGAGCTTCAGTGCCTGTTCATATAAACCAAGCTTATAATAACAAGTTGCCATATTCAATTGTAAACTATATGCAAAAACATCAGCCGGATTTTTTGTTTCAATCAAACGTAGAGCCTGCGTGAAATAATTTTTACTCTGAAGGTAATTTCCATTATCATAGTACATAACACCGAGAGTATTAAACAACCTTACACGGTCTTCGAAAGTACCTCCCTCATCAGTACTTTCTTCTGCACGCAAAAGAAAAAAACTTGCTGAATCAAAATTATTCAGATTATAATACCCTGAACCCGCCAGCACATTCAAACTGAATTGTTCTGCTGGATTCTTTGAATATTTCATTGCATTCCGGTAAGATATTGTGGCCTTGTAATAATCTTTATACACGTCACTCATTATGCCCAGTTTATAATTGGCCTGGTAAAGAAGACTGTCCGTCAATCTGGACATTGGCAAACTACTTAACTCAGAAATGACTTTATTGAATCCTTCCATGCAAGCGCTATCCATTGCCGGGGTATTATGCGTGGAATAGAATAGATGGTCCGCTCGGTCAAATGCTGAAAGAATGGACTTTAAAGGCCGTCCTGGAGAATACTGTTTAAATGACAAGATTAACAGGAAAGAGAGGGTCACAAAAAAAGCTTTCCCGGACATAAACAGATTTTAAGTAGCTCTGTTTTAACGTCCGGGAAAGCTCAATATTGTTGGACTGAAAAGGGGTTAGTTATTATCCCTTACAATAATAATGAGTGGAGGTCTGGGTGAAGGACCTTTACTCAAAAGCAGGTTATCCAGTGTATTTATAAGGTTGTTGGTAATTGAAGACAGCACACCAGACGGAATATCCGATCTATGGTTATAAAAGACTAACTGCAACTGTATCTTTTGATCCGCATAATTACTAGCATCATTCAACCAATAATAGATAGTCGTATTCACGGTAGTGCCATTTAATGGAAGAAGACCAAACAAACTCTTTTTCATCGTTTGCTGCAAATCAATATTTCCGGTATGCTGATCTATTACAATGCCCTGGTTCTTTGCATAGTTATTATAATCAAACTGGCATCCTTTTCCCTGGTTTGTCAGACATGGTGAAGGCCAATTGGGATTAGCATTAAAATAGGGTTTTGCGGTATCGTTTGTTGTAAGCACGTAAACACTATCCATATACGCCGCACCCCCTACAATCAACTGGGACATACAAGTATCAGTAGTTCCATTTTTCACAAATGCAACTGAATACCGCTGACCGGTTTCCGACTGGGTTAAATCGATTGCCCCAGTGTTTGGATTCAAACTCAATCCACCAGGCCAGGATAAATAAGTACCCTGGATACCCTGATTATTTTGTTGAAACACATAATAGTCTCCGTTTGATTGGGGTTCGGGGTAAACGATGGAGTCTCCATAATCTGGCGCAAAATTACATTCCTGGACCGGACTAACCGGATATGGAACCGGTGGTGGAACCGAGAGTGTCGTATCGTGCGGAATACTTACAGTTGTATTTGGGCTGGAAGGATCGGCTGATTTCTTGCACGCTATTGCACAGAAAAATGTTATCAGCAGGATCAACGATCCTTTGTAAAGATTTTGTTTCATGGGTATCAGGGATCTGGTTTATGGAACACAAGATAATCGGAAAACCCGGCAGATGCAAGTGTTTCCGCGTAAAACTGGTCGAGAGACTTAGTAAAAAATACACGCAGATCCGCGTCCTATTCTGAATAAATTTCCCAATATGGGAAATTTAAAACCGAGGGCATTGCACTTCAGTTCTTGTGCTCCCGTCTGTAGGTTTTTTAAAGATGTAGATCAGGGAGATTTCAAAACCACCCTGGCTTTGAGAAGCAACTTTAAACCCGGAAACATTTACGTCATAAGTCATACCTAAATTAAAACTTCCATAGTCCATTCCAACATAAGGTATAATCGCGTCCGAAACATTATTTGCTCTGGCCCACGCACCAAAATAAATATTTACAACTTTATTTTCATCTGTAGTGGCACTCAATTCCAAAGCGCCGCCGAACACAAGTTCACTTGCAGTAAGCTGCTTGTTATAAATAGCACTAACATACCATGTCTTACCCGTGCTCGCTGATGGGAAATAACCACCTCCATGAACCGTAAGACGTGTCGGCACTGTTATGTTATCCACTCCAAGAAAAGATTCCTTAGGTTGATTAATATGGTACATAGCTACACCAAAATACACTTCATTGTTTCCATCGAGTGACCCATTGTACAACGCACCTGCGTTCATGTCAAAATAATTTGCTGTAACCACCTGAAGATTTACGGGCTCTGTTGCAGATGGAAGCCAGGTTCCGTCAATTTGAAGACCATCCAGAAAATGAAGTCTCGGACCGTCAAGCGTCCGGTTGGCATAAGTGCCCTGAAACCCTATGCCTATAGTATGTAATCCATTTTCGTCAATGGTTTTATGATAAGCAGTTGATAATGCAAAATAATTGCTGGTCAATATACCGTTTGCTGTTTTATCGGTCATTGCCATCATTCCAACTCCCCAGCGATCTCCTTCGCGAAGACTATTTTGAAGTATAGGAAGATCTATAGAAATTGTAGAAGTGACATAAGCCTGATTAACCGTAGGCCATTGATTTCTGTAGTTTCCCGCCACGCGAAGATCTCCGTTAAATTTTCCCGTTAAAGCTGGATTTAGTGTAAGTGGTGAGGCGAAAAACTGAGAAAAATGAGGATCCTGCGCGGAGACCACGTTCGTTATTAAAACTTGTAAAATGAAAAAATGAATTATCCTTTTCATCATCAATTCTATTGCGCTTATCTTACTAATTCAACGGTTCCTTTTAAAACAAAATTTTCTCCAGTAAAACAAATCATTTCAGTGACGTATACATATGTGTCTGAGGGTTGCGGCATTCCGTTCAGGTTACCATCCCAACCATATTTTTTATCATTCGGTGGAAAATCAGTTCTTGAATACAGGAGCTGCCCCCACCTTGAATAGACCTGGAATGATTTTACCATTTTTACTCCGCTGCCCGTAGGATAGAAGTAATCGTTGTTCCCATCATTATTCGGGCTGAACGCATTCGCCATATATACTCCACTTTGTAAACACAATAACTTAATGGTTACTGATGCGGATGAAACACAACCCGTAGCAGTTTTAACAGTAACAGTGTAAGTAGTAGGTGCCAAAGGTGTGCTGACTGGCATTGCACAGTCCGTACAACTTAAATAAAGAGGTGGTGTCCAATCCCACGACACAACATCTGCACTTACATTCGGATCAAGCTGAACGTCAGAACCTGCTAACACTGGATCGGGCGTTGGTATGCTTACGGCCGGCAACGAGTCAACGGTGACCTTAATGGTTGCTGTATCCAGAAAACATTTGTAGCTGTCTTCTCCAATGACTGTATAATTCGTAGTAGAAACAGGTCGGGCAATAACGCTATCTCCTTTGGTTGTATTCAAACTACTAGCGGGCGACCAATCATATGTAAAAGCACCGCTGGCCTGAAGTATCGCAAGTCCTCCTATACAAATTGTTGTATCCGGTGAGTGAAGCATGGGGAAGGGACCAATCACATGCACAGAATCATACGCCATCGCAGTACACCCAACAGGTGATGTCACCTGGAAAGCGGTGACAAAATCGCCAGGGGTTACATAGTTAAATGTTGGATTCAAAATATTGGAAGTATCGGTCGAGACACCGGTACCAAAGTCCCAATGATATGTAAGCGGATAACCCAAAGTATCTGCGACAAAACTTACAACATGCGGACCATAAGAAATGGAACCTATACCACATAGTGTAACGGGTGGACCCAAAGCTGCAAACAAAGTATCCATTAGTATTTGATGGTCAGATTTGTAAGACATCTGACATCCGGTGGAATCTGTCAGAATGAGTGCCGGTGTAAATAAACCCGGCAATATATAAGTATGTACAGCTATGGAATCCTGAGTAGTTAATACAGTTCCATCTCCAAAATCCCATGTATAAGATCCAATATAACTTGCTGTAGCATGCAGGGTGTCAGCTGCCGGAACACAGGCCTGATCCAGAGTCGAATAAAGTTTGGCAAACGGTCCCTTTACTGTAATAGTATCATAAGATATTACCGAAATGCCATTCGCTCCGTAACCCGTTAGAGACACGATATAAGTACCTGGTATATCATATTCGTATTTCGGAGTAATCTTATTATCTGCCGTTCCCTTACCATCACCAAAATCCCAATGAAGTCCAATTGTATTTACAGGAACCGCAGTAAAATTTACAAACAAGGGTGGGCAACTGGAATTATTATAGTAATAGGATGAATCGGTAAAGGGCGCGGATATGGTTTGTATCTGTAAAGGCTGAGCCAATGTATCAATACAGGCACCTGCCATAGTTGGATAAGCAATAAGTGTCATCGTATCGTTACCAACATTCGGAAAAGTTACTGTAATCGAATCGGGATTTGTAAACGTTGCGCCACTACCCGAAATCCGCCATAAATATGTAACTCCTGTATTTTTTACCGACGTATTGTAAAACGTAATAGGAAAACCAGGAGTAATTGCTATGGGCTTCCAATAAAAATTTGCCTTAGCTCCATATATCAATACCTGTGTAACTACGAGTTTTGCTGTGGCCTTACATCCATTGGAATCTGTTACTGTTAATTGTGGATTGTATGTTCCAGGCAGCGCATAAAGATGCTGAACCGTATCACCTGTTAGATTTGTAACAGAATTTCCATCACCGAAATTCCACAACCAGGAAATAATTGGAACTCCATTAACTGGTTGAGAAGAATCTGAAAATATCACCGGCGCGTGATAACATAGCTGATTTTCGTCGCCAAATTTTGCAACCGGGCCAATGATATGGATTGGTATATAATTACTGGTGTCATAACATCCAAAAAAAGCAGACTTTAAAATAACACGAATACTGTCCTCACCAGCTACCAGTCCTGATACAGTTCCGGAAAAAGAAGTCTTAATAGCAGTATTACCAGTCGGGTTAAACGTTGTGCCGTCGTTATATTGCCACTTATAAATATTATAGTATGTAGTTGATCCTGTCACTTTACGCTGATAATTAGTATCAAGTGTGTTTATGTTAATTGGAAGCGTGGAGCTTGCACAAATGGTATCTTTCGTTGAACTCAATACGGGTTTTTGATTTGCCAATACATAAACTGGAACTGGTCCTGTAGTTTGTATACAGGATCCATAAGTAACAATCACGGAAGCAGAATAGACCCCTCCTTTTGGATAATGATGATTTTTGGTGGGTATGTAAACCAAATCCGTATCGTTCGGCGATCCGTCTCCATAACTCCATACATATTGTGATCCTCCCGAAGGAACAACGGTAAGGGCAGCACTCAACCTGTCACTATCACAATTATTTACAACAGTTAGTTTAGGTATTGGTGTTGTTTTAACGAAGCGGGTAATCGTCGACGTGTCACTTTTACAACCCGGACTTGAAGCAATCAGCGTCATATTGTACGATCCTGAATTCTGATACAGATGCGTATGGTAAATGTTATTATTTATGTCTGATTTGCCGTCGCCGTACAACCATTTGAATTGTGCAGCGCTGTCATCGAGATTATAAAAAGTTTCCAATTGATTGGTCGTACAGGGAAGAGAATCCTGTGCGGTAAAAATCGCGTGTGGTTTTGGATAAACGATGATCGTGTCTGATGGGAATGCACCGCCCGAACATCCGTGAATGGTTGTAAAACTCAGGTTAATAATATATGTGCCTGGTTTGGAAAATACATGAATAGGACTGGCGCTGGTATCAGTAGTCCCATCTCCGAATGACCAGAAATAGGTAGCTAAGGTATCAGCAGATTTGGCAGTAAACGTGGCTTGAACATCAGCGCAATAAACAGCAGACGGGATTAAAATGGTGTCTGCATGAATTGTCGCAGTTGGCAACGCAGTATTAAAAGTTTCTGATATTGTTGATGAACATCCATTTGAGTTTACAATTGTAAGCGTTGGTGAAAACGAGTTGTTTGTCAGGTACGTAAAACTTGGATTCTTTAAATCCGAAGTATCGCCTGGGTTCCCGGTAAAATTCCAATGCCAGTTTGTTGCACCCAGACTGGTATCCAAAAAATTAACAGTCATTGGTGAGGAACAACTTGTTCCCTTATTGAGTATAAAAGGACTGATATTGGGAGCAGCCAGGACATTAATAATCTTAGTAACCGAATCCGGACAAGTTCCAAAGTTTTCATACATCGTAACCGGATATGCACCCGCCGTCGCATAGCTGTGTCCGTAAGTAATTCCTATTCCACTTCCACCATCGCCAAATGTCCATATGGGAACCCCGGTAGGTGCGGGTGTACTTTTATTTATAAAAATAATTGTGTTGCCCGGGCAGTATGCGGAATTTGTAGTGAAATCAGCACTAAAATTTGCGGCATTGATATAAGCGGGTTTTGTAACGGTAGATGAACATCCATAAGTATTCGATACAACCAGACTAATATCATAATTCCCTTTTGCAGCATAAAGATGTGTCGGGTTTGTAAGAGTACTTGAATCGTTGTCGCCAAATGACCAGGAATAACTTAAAGCACCTGCGCCAGTTGAAGTGTTATGAAAAAGAACAGGCTGATTTAAACTACAAATAGCAGTAGTGTCGACAAAAAATGAGGGACTAAGAGCAGGATATACGGTAACCATATCCTGAATCTTATAAGTATTGATACAACCAAAACTATTAGTTGCCGTAAGACTAACCGAATAAGTTCCGGGAAACTGGTAGATATTAGAAACAGAACCAACCGTGGTGCTTTGTGAATTACCATCACCAAAATTCCAAATAGCTCCGGTAATGGTACCATCACCTGCGCTTAGTGAACTTGAAAAATCAACTAACAATGGTGAACATCCTACGGTATGATCCGCTGAAAAATTTATTGCAGGTTTTTTGTAGACGGTTATATCCTTGGAAATTGTCGCGGTCTTTCCACCATCACTTATCGTCAACGTTACTGTGTAGATTTGTCCGACAAAGTAGGTAGCAGAAACGGGATTATTTTTAACGTTGGTTGTGATACCATTTCCATTACCAAAAATCCAGGTGTAAGTAGAAGTGGCGCTTGTTCCAGTAGATGTATTTACAAAACTCACCGTTAATGGCGAACAGCCCGAATTAACACTTGGTGTAAAGTCAGCCGTCAGTTGCGCCATCACCGGATCGATACCTGCCAACAAAAAAATAATTGCCAGCAGATAGCCTGATCTTCTACCTGAATTATTCCTCAGGGGCATCTATCGGTTTTTAGGATAAAGGAAATTCTAATCGTAAATACTAAAATGAAACGAAAAATGACTGTTTATATTTTAATATAGTCAGTATTCCCAGATTGGGAAAAATAATGAGTTTACAGAGTGGAAAATAATCCCCGAAACGAATATTCATCGTACTTACACGATATGGCAATTCACTACACAAAAACCATTAGATCGATCCTGGCAGCGTAAATATATTTTCGAAATAGCACACGGGTTGAGTCGAAATCTTAAAAAATAAAAACCCCTTCACGGAAATGTGAAAGGGTTCTTGTTGCCCGACGAGGATTCGAACCTCGACAAACAGAATCAAAATCTGTCGTACTGCCATTATACTATCGGGCAAAACCAACGAACAGGGCGCAAAAATAAGGTTTTTTAAAAATGTTTCGAACTATTAAACAGATTCTCTTTCATTATTTCGCCTCCACCAGGTAGAAATTTTTTTTACCTTTTTGAACGAGTATATATTTCTCATACAAAAGCATTTCATTTCCTATATTAAACTGAATATTTTCAACGCGATTTCTATTGATGCTGATTCCTCCATTTTGAATCAGTTTCCTCGCTTCCCCTTTGCTGGGCAAAATACCCGTTTCCGCCAGAAACCTCACGACGTCCACACCCTGGTTGATTTCGCTTTTTGCGTAAGTTGATTTTATAATTCCCTCAAGGGAGAGCAAATCCTGTTCACTTAGATTTTCCTGTGAGTTCGTCTGACTAAATAATTTCTCCGTAGTCAAGATTACTTTTTCATATTCCACTTGTCCGTGAATGAAAATTGTAACCTCTTTTGCAAGGGCTTTTTGCAATAATCTGTCACCCCGATTTTGATAGTGCCTAACTGACAGTAAATCAACTTCCTCCCGGCTTAAAAATGTAAAAATCTTAACCCATTTTTCAGCATCCTCGTCTGATGCATTCAACCAGAATTGATAAAATTGATACGGCGATGTTCGCGAAGCATCCAACCAGATATTTCCTTTCTCTGTTTTGCCAAATTTTCCTCCGTCCGATCTTGTTAACAGCGGACAGGTAAATGCAAATGCTTCACCCCCCGATTTCCGACGAATTAATTCGGCTCCGGTTGTGATATTTCCCCACTGGTCACTCCCTCCCATTTGAAGTTTACAATTCCGGTTTTTATAAAGCCAATAAAAATCATATCCCTGTACCAGCTGATATGTGAACTCCGTAAAACTCATGCCCGAAGTGCCTTCCAGTCTTTTTTTCACGCTGTCTTTGGCCGACATGTAATTGACTGTAATATGTTTCCCCACGTCTCTTATAAAATCCAGAAAATGCATTTCTTTGAACCAATCGTAATTATTTACCAGTTCAGCTGCATTCGGCTTTATTTGATCAAAATCAAGAAATTTTTCGAGTTGTTTGCGAATGCTCTTCAAATTGTGATTCAAAGTCTCTTCGTCCAACAGGTTTCTTTCTTCAGATTTGCCGCTCGGATCTCCTACCATACCAGTTGCACCTCCCAATAACACAAAGGGTTTATGCCCCGCTTTTTGCATATGAACCAGCAGTAAAATAGGAACAAGACTGCCAATATGCAGGCTATCCGCTGTGGGATCAAAACCAATATAGCCGGAGGTCATTTCAGAAGAAAGCTGTTCCTCCGTACCGGGGATAATATCCTGAAGCATACCCCGCCATTTTAATTCGGTGACTAGCGACATAATTGATCTCGGGAATTTCGGTAAAAGTAAGGGATATTCGCATCCGGAAAACGTCGCAATATTCTGAATAAAAACGCGTTAGAATTAGTTTATGGTATCGACTTCAGTAACCCGAAGAATCAGAACCTGCTGCCCCCTACTACTGCTGTTGCTGATACTTTTTTGCAACCGTTCATTGGGCCAGTTTGCCAAATATTCCAATGAATTTTTAAATATCGGCGCTGGCGCCCGCGGAATGGCCATGGGAAATGCTCAGGTAGCTTCGGTTACCGACGGCACTGGTGGTTATTGGAACCCTGCCGCTCTGGCTGATATAAGAACCAGCCCTCAACTTAATATTATGCACGCCGAATACTTCGCGGGCATAGGAAAATACGATTTTGCAAGCCTGGCGCTTCCACTCAAAGACAGTAAACGTACCCTAGGTCTCACATTATTACGGTTTGCCGTAGACGATATACCAAATACAGTATTTCTCGTGCAACCCGATGGTAGCATAGATTTTAGCAATATCACTACGTTTTCTTCAGCAGATTATGCTTTCCTGATTTCTTTGGCTCAACAGGTAGACTGGATAAAAAACACGAAAACTAATTTCGGAATAAATGCCAAAATTATACATCGTCTGGCAGGAGATTTCACTACTTCCTGGGGATTTGGTTTTGATGCGGCCATCCAGATTGTCGGTGACCGTTGGAAACTCGGTATTGTCGCGAAGGATGTGACAACCACTTTCAACGCGTGGTCGTATAATATAAGTCAGGATTGGAGAGAAGTGTTTTATGCCACATCAAATGACATTCCATCCAATTCAGTTGAATTGACAGCGCCTCAGTTGATACCCGGATTCAGTTATAATTTCCCGATCAATAAGAAAATAAGTATACTCGCTGAAGCAGATTTTGATATCACGTTTGATGGAAAAAGAAATACAATCGTCAGTTCAAATCCCATCAGCATAGATCCTAAAATGGGACTTGAACTATCTTATAATAATGCATTTTTTGTAAGAGCCGGCATAAACAATTTTCAGCAAACACTGGACGACAGGGACACGACTAATCAAAGGAAAATCTGGATTTATCAACCGTCCATCGGAGCTGGTTTTAAAGTGGGAGATGTTGAAGTGGATTATGCTTTTACGAATCTGGCCAATCAGTCAAACCCATTATATACAAATGTGTTTTCGTTAAAAGTTGATTTGGTGGATATGAAAAAGAAAACGGTCAAGAAATAATCCGCTGCCGAAAAACTAAACTGATTATGAATAGATTTTTTACATTGATATTAATCCTGATTGCGGGAACTGCCGTTGCTCAGCCCTACAATAACGAGTGGATTGACTACAGTAAGACATACTATAAATTCAAGGTCACTTCGGATGGTCTTTACAGAATCCCTGCTTCCGTACTGTCATCCGCAGGACTTTCTTCTGTAGATGCAAAAGATTTTCAACTTTTCCGTAATGGAGTAGAGGTACCGTTATATACTTCAGTTAGTAGTGGCCCTCTGTCTCCAACAGATTATATCGAATTCTGGGGACAAATGAACGATGGGAAAGCTGATAAACCTCTTTACAGAAATCCGGCATACCAGCACACCACCAAATGGAGTCTTCAATCAGATACATCTGTTTATTTTCTGACGGTCAATACTACAGGTGCTACTTTTCATTATAATACGCTTAACAACGACACAACTACTAATGTGTTGCCCGTTGAACCTTACTTCATGTACACAACTGGATCTTATTTCCATTCCCAAATTAACCCGGGACTCGCATACGTTCTTGAGCAATACATTTATTCTTCTTCTTACGATATAGGTGAATTCTGGAGTTCAGATTTTTCATCACCAGGGGCACCTGTATCTGATAACCAGAATAATCTTTATATATATAATAGCGGACCTTCCGCCAATTTGAAATTTGGTGCTGCAGGCTGTTCAGACACCCTTCGAACAATCCAGGTTAAAGTAAATAATACTCTTTTTAAGGATACTACTCTGAACAATTTCGATGACATTGTTAGTAACGTTACAGTGCCACTCTCCTCCTTAAACACCAGCTCTTCTAATTTTCAATTTATAAATAATTCGCAGGCAATCACCTATTCAGACCGATTGGTTGTATCATTCTATGAACTTACATATCCCAGGCAATTTAATTTTAACGGACAACCTAATTTTCCGTTTCAGTTGCCGGCTAATGTCGGTGGATATTATTTAAAGATCACCAATTTTAATCAGGGCAGTTCCATTCCTGTACTTTATGACCAGACAACAGGTCAGCGCTTCGTCGCAATTTCAAACGCCGGAACCCTGACCTTTGCTCTTCCGGGATCTGCATCATCGAGAAACCTGGTGTTGGTCAGTGAGGATCCATCGAACATTAACACTATTAATTCTTTGACAAAAAAGAATTTCATATCATATGCAGATCCGTTAAATCAGGGCAATTATCTTATAGTCACAAATTCGGTACTTTATACAGGCACACACGGGAATAATCCCATCGCAGATTATGTGGGATATCGTTCTTCTACTGCAGGTGGTGCTTTTAATGCACAATCGATGGACATCGCAGAGCTCACCGATCAGTTTGCGTTCGGAATTCAGAAACACCCGCTTGCAATAAAGAACTTCATAAACTATGCGAGAAATAATTATGGGCAAAAGCCAGCATTTATATTCCTGATAGGTCGCGGAATGACTTATATGGAATATCGGCAGAATCAGGGGAATCCTGCTACCGAACAGCTCAACCTTGTACCTACTTTCGGATATCCGGCGTCTGATGTGATGCTTGCGTCGGGGAATGGATCCGGAAGTGTTAACCTGATTCCCATTGGCCGTTTAGGAGCCGTTAAAGGTTCCGAAGTGGAAGACTATCTTGAAAAAATTATAGCATATGAACAGGTGCAACAAACAGCCGCAAATACTTTTGCAGGAAGAGGATGGCGTAAGAATATCATGCATGTTACCGGTGCCACAGATCCGTTCCTTGAAAGTGTGCTGTGTAATTATATGGTGTACTATCAGCAGATAATTTCCGATACCCTGTTTGGCGCAAATGTAATTCGGTTCTGCAGTTCTACAATTGACCAGAATAATCAGGCTTCCAATGCTCAGATTCCCCAGCTATTTGATAATGGTTTGGGTATTCTTGATTATTTTGGACACTCCTCCTCTTCTACATTAGGTTTTAATCTGGACGATCCAAGTATATTCACTAATCAATCAAAATATCCGGTTATGTACGTGAACGGATGTTATGCAGGAAATTATTACACATTTGACCCAGGTCGTCTGACAAATGGAAAAACATTATCTGAGAACTATGTACTCATAAAAAATAAAGGTGCCATTGCATACGTGGCGAGTTCTCATTTTGGTGTAGTAAATTATTTGAATCTGTTATTGAATTATATGTACACACTGATGGGAAACAGTGATTATGGCAAAAGCATCGGAACGATTGAGTCTGATGCGGGAAGAAATTTGATAACACAACTTCCCACGGATTTTATTGCCCGGTGTCAAACGGAAGAAATGAATATTCACGGAGATCCGTCATTGACAGTTAGTGACGAGAAATTACCCGATTACGATGTTGAAGCTTCAGGTGTATTAGTGACTCCAACGTTTATTTCGGTTGCAGATCGCAGTTTTAACCTGAGCGCAACTTTTTATAATCTGGGAAAAGCTGTTTCCGATTCGATTACAATACTTATTACCAGAAGATATCCGAATGGCAGCACTACTACAATGCTGAAGAAAAGAATTCCAGGTATAAGATTTTCTGATTCCCTGCAAATCCAGGTACCCATAGTTGCAACGACAGATGAGGGCCAAAACTATATTACCGTAACTGTTAACTCAGACAACGATGTCCCCGAAATAACAACGGCTAACAATTCCGTAACGGTTCCGATATTCATTTATCAGGATGAGCTCACACCGATTTACCCTTATAATTACGCGATTATTACTACACCGGTTCAAAAACTATATGCATCTACAGCTAATCCATTTGCGCCTATTACGCAATATATAATGGAAATAGATACAACAGAGGCCTTCAATTCTCCCAGAATGGTATCAAAAAATATCACGTCGGTAGGCGGAGTGTTTGAATTTGATCCCGGCATAAGATATGCGGATAGCACAGTCTATTATTGGAGAACTTCCATTGTTCCGGCTCAAAATGCGGCTTATCACTGGAATGAATTTTCATTTATCTATATTGATTCAATAAAAAGTACGGTCGGTTTCAACCAGTCCCATTATTATCAACAACTGCAGTCTACGGGTAACGGAATGAGTCTATCAGCGGACCGGAATTGGCATTTTGGTCAGCATACCGGAAATCTCTATATCAGTCAGGCTATTTATCCAACCAGTGGTTTAAATGATGCGGACTTCTCAGTTTTAGTAAATGGTGGCGGAAATATTGCGAGTGCATGTGTCGGTCAATCCCTGATATACAATATTTTCGACTCTGCTACTTTTTTACCATGGTTAAATGTGGGTCCATCCGGAAACAATCTGTTCCGTTTTGGAAGCGGAAGTGCAAATTGCAAAACCAGCTCACATTATAACTTCGAATTCTCTTATACAACCGCTGCCAGCCGAAAACTTATGATGGATTTGATGGATTCGATTCCAATTGGGGATTATGTTGTTGTGAGAAGTATCGATTATAACAACAATCTTTCTTACGCAGCAACATGGGAAGCAGATACAGCATTGTATGGACACCAGAAATCGTTATATCATTACCTGCTTGCTGCGGGTTTTACATTAATTGATTCAATAAATCAGCCCCGATGCTGGACTCTTGTTTATAAAAAAGGAAACAACGGATATACTCCTGTATTTAAATATTCCCAGGGAATCTTTGATAAAATTATTCTGTCTACAGATGTACCCTTACCAAACCTTTCTGCAAATATGGTTTCACCTCTATTTGGCCCTGCAAAACAATGGAAACAGGTACATTGGAGAGGTCATAGTCTGGAATCTCCTTCAACCGACAGTTTGGGTGTACAGGTTCTGGGTGTGGACACTTCGGGCAATCAAAGTGTTCTATACAATCTCAATTCAGCAACTCAGGATTTCGATATTTCTTCAGTTAACGTTCAGCAATTTCCGTTCATCCAATTAAAACTAACGACCACAGACTCAGTACATGCTACGCCATTCCAATTAAATTATTGGAGACTCAATTACGTTCCTGTTCCCGAAGGAGCGATTGCACCTAATATATATCTTACTGGTAAGGATTCTGTTGAGTTGGGTGAAGTAATACAATTTGGGGTAGCATTCAAAAACGTCAGTTTGTCTTCGTTTGACAGCCTGAAAATTTCATTCAAGATCATCGATAAAAATAATGTTACACATATAATACCTTATCCAAATACAAAACCATTGATTTCGGGAGACACAGTAAGAATTGTTTATCAGATAGACAGCAAACTTTATCCGGGATTAAATACAATTAATGTGGAAGTAAACCCGGGAAATGCTCAACCAGAACAATACCATTTCAACAATTTTCTCTTTAAGAATTTCTATGTTAAAGTAGATATGCTTAATCCACTACTGGATGTGACTTTTGATAATGTGCATATTCTAAATGAAGATATCGTTTCGGCAAAACCACATATTTTTATAAAATTAAAAGACGAATCCCAATTCCTACTTCTTAAAGACACTTCGGTCATAAAAGTCCAATTGCGATATCCGGATGGGTCAATGCATCCCTACTATTTCAACTCAGACACACTTAAATTTACACCGGCAACGAGTAGTGCTGATAATACGGCCAGCGTGGAATTCAATCCGGTTTTCACAACTCAGATAAATCCCCAGGGTGATGACTATACTCTAATTGTTACAGGAACAGACAATAGTGGAAATCCTTCGGGATCCATTCCATACCAGGTGACCTTTAAAATCATCACGAAAGCCATGATTTCGAACATGCTGAATTATCCGAATCCTTTTACCACATCCACAGCTTTTGTATTCACCATAACAGGAAGCGATGTTCCGCAAAATATTAAAATCCAGATTCTAACGATTACCGGAAAGGTAGTTCGGGAAATTACAAAAGAGGAACTGGGACCTTTACATGTAGGTCAGAATATTACTGAATTCAAATGGGATGGAACTGACATGTATCACGCGCGGCTGGCAAATGGAGTTTATCTCTATCATGTAGTTACAAATCTTAATGGTAAATCTCTCGATAAGTATACTTCTCAAAGCGATAACACGGACCAATACTTCAATAAAGGCTATGGAAAAATGTATTTGATGAAATGACCTTAAAACAATCAGGTAATTCAGATTCAGGTTTTTCTATCAGGAAACATCTGTTTCTATTATATTTATTTGTCGTCACTGCATTTTTTATTTACGCGCCGGTACTTCATCATTTTTTTGTATCTGACGATTTTAAAGTATTGTATAGAGTTACCGGAGAGAGGATTATTTTTATTCATGGCTTCTTCAGGCCGCTTTCAGATATTTCCATATTAATAACCTTCCTTGCAGGTGGTTTAAATCCTGTGTGGTTTAATTCATTTAATATCCTGATTCATGGGATAAACAGCTTCCTCCTGTTTCGCCTCTCCATTCAAATAGGCCGCAATATTCAGGATAAGTCAAATGCATTTTATTTCGCAATATTATCTTCCGTTTTTTTTATTTGTTATCCATTTCACAATGAAGCTGTGGTCTGGATATTGGGTAGAGGATCAGGAATGGCCTGCATGTTTGCACTTTCCGGACTTCTTTGCTACTATGAAATAAAAAAAAATAACCTGAAAATCGCGGCATCCTGTTTCTGTTATTTCATGAGTATGACTGCGTTTGAATCAGCCATGATTTTTCCTCTGTTATTGTGGCTTTTACTTTTACTGGAAAAACAGAATTCCAAGAATATACGCAATTGGATTTTCGCGCTGACATTTACATTTTGCCTTCATTTAATATGCAGATATTTATTATCAGGGGCATTTTTTGGCTCTTACGGAAATGATTTTTTTCACACCAGTTTTAAAAAATATTTCCTGAATATAGCAAAAACCGGAGGTCGGTTAATTTTGCCGCCATCAAATAATACTGTCCTGTTGGTATCGGTTTTCATTCTTTTGACTTTGTACGCGTTTTATTATATAATAAAACATATACATCAAATTAGGCAAAACAAAATCTGGAGAACTATAGCAATTTTGTCTTTAATGCTTGTTATTTCCTGCGTAGTACCGTTAGTCGCAGGAGTTAACACCCGGACGTCTGAATCTGACAGGCTGTTATATTTTCCCTCGGTTTTTGTATGTATGATTTGGGCATTCCTGATCGTTTTTAACGTCGGTAATAAGAACCTTCAACGTTTGTTGATTTTTTCCACTGTTGCTTACAATCTTTTTTTCCTGGAATTAAATAATTTGAACTGGAGAAAAGCATCATCAGTTACTTCGTCGATACTTGAAAAGGTAAATGCAGAAACCCATTCAGGAAATTCAGGTCGAATATATTTCTTGAATATTCCGGATGAAATTGATGGAGCCTATGTCTTAAGAATGGGATTTTCGGATGCAATGAAATTATATGGATTTGATTTAAACCGTTTTGTCGATGTAAATTATTTGCAGCGAAGTGAAATGAGTGAAATAAAACATGAAATAATACTGAATGCAGATAAAACCGAAATTTCTTTACCGCCGGATATTATAATAAAAAGAATGCCCGTAGGAAACTACCAAATCTTCGACCATGGAAAATTAAAATTTACGAGTAGCACGAATGATAAGATATATTTTTGGAATGGCAGTCAACTGGAACTATTTCGACCTTCTTTTGAGTAAATACCATGATTACCTGAATCAGTTGTACGCATCATCCGTTCAACATATTTACCAATAAGATCAAACTCAATGTTCACGAAAGATCCTTCTTCGAGATCCCGAATATTCGTGTTTTCGAAAGTATAGGGAATAATGGCCAGGGAAAATTCTTTATCGGTCACTTCAAAGCAGGTCAGGCTGATTCCATTAACAGCCACAGACCCTTTTTCAATAATCAGGCTCTTATATATTTCCGGGAATTCGAACCGAAAAACCCAGCTTCCCTTTTTATTTTGACGAGATATACATTTTGCAGTTGTATCTACATGTCCCTGAACCATATGACCATCGAGTCGGCCGTTTAATTTGACGCATCGTTCCAAGTTTACCTTGTTGCCTGGTTTCCAATGAGATAAACAGGTTTTTGAAAGAGTTTCAGCAACGGCTGTCACCTGGTAGAAACTTTCAGAAACTGATTCCACAGTCAAACAGACCCCGTCGTGGGAAACACTCTGATCAATACCCAACTCATGGGTTATTGGTGATGCAATCTTAAAGATTTTGTTTGTTCCCTCTGCTGAAACTGTAGAAATATTACCAATTGCTTCTATTATACCGGTGAACATGATGTAAAAATCGTGTTTTTCAACCTTTTTAGTACATTATTTTAAAAAACTCCTTATCTTTGCAAACCGAAATTCATTTTAAAAAAACAGTATTTTCATGTTGATTATCGATTCAAAAGATTGCGAAAACATTGACAAGGCTTTAAAGAAGTACAAAAAGAAATTTGAAAAAGCCAAGGTATTGATTCAATTACGCAGTCGCCAGTCATTTACAAAGCCTTCTATCAAAAGAAGAGGCGAAGTATTAAAAGCTGTATACAAGCAACAGCTTGCAACCGGCAAGTTTGACGCTTAAAACTCATTCATACTACATCGAATTCATAAATAGCCCTTCAGAGAAATCTGAGGGGTTTTTAGTTTTTACTTTTAGCTTTTAAAATTTTAAATTTGAATGTATCAATCAAAATGTATTGGATAGCTTCTTTCAGCGCTTCATCGATTATTTGAAATTCGAGAAAAGATATTCTGCCCATACGGTCATGGCTTATCGGGATGACCTGGAACAATTCTACACTTTCTTAAAATCTACTTTTGGTGAAACACCTGTTGAATCTATAACGACCCCCTTCGTACGATCCTGGCTGGCTAGTCTGAAGGAGCAAAAAATCACTTCCAAATCGATCAATCGAAAAATTTCTTCTTTAAAATCTTTTTTCAAATACCAGTTACGAATCGGTCTTCTGGAGAAGTCGCCTATGATTGGTATTATCAGTCCAAAAACAGGAAAAAGACTTCCGGTTTATATTGAAGAAAAAGATATGCAGTTGCTCAGCAACCATATAGAATTCACGGATGACTGGGCCGGAAAAACAGACCGCCTGCTTATTTTAATGTTTTATAATACCGGGGTCAGACTTACGGAACTTATTACGCTTAAAAACGGTCAGGTAGATTTAAAAGCCGCTACGATTCGGGTGCTTGGAAAAGGCAACAAGGAAAGAGTGATCCCACTGAGTTATGCACTTACGAGTGAAATAAACCAGTACCAAATGGCTAAGCAGGAAGGAGGACAGGAACCGGCCGGAACTCTTTTCGTTAACGAAAAGGGCCGACCGCTTTATGCTAAATATGCTTATCTGGCTGTTAAAAAATGGCTTACAAAAGTGACCACGGTCGACAAAAAAAGCCCCCACGTTCTTCGCCACAGTTTTGCAACTCATTTGATGAATCATGGGGCCGATCTGAATTCAGTGAAAGAACTGCTGGGTCATTCCAGTTTGGCAGCCACGCAGTTATATACTCATAACAGTATTGAGAAACTTCGCGAAGTCCATAAAAAAAACCATCCGAGAGGATGATTTTTACGTTAAAATACAAGTAATTTATAGGTCGAAAAATTTGGAAAAACTCCTCCAAGGACTTAATTTCATTCCATTGGTTTACTCATAATTGATGAATAAAAAAGTTCTTGAATTTATTGTTTCACTGTAAAAAAGTGTTGATATGACCGTAAATATTCAAACTGTCCGTTTCGAAGCCGATAATAAATTAGTTGAATATGTAAATAAGAAATTATTGCGACTGGACACCTTCCACGACAGAATTGTAAATGTGGAAGTTTACTTAAAACTTGATAATGTAGTTCACACCATAAAAGATAAAATAGCCGAAATTAAAGTCCACGTGCCCCACCAGGATTATTTCGTGAAATGTTCCTCCAAATCATTTGAAGAATCTTTTGACAAAGCAATGGGATCGCTGATCAATCTCATTAAACGGAAAAAAGATAAACAAGCTGCCTGAAAAATACTTCTCTTAGCAAATTTATGCTCGTGATTTCATCATGATTGAGGATTCTGTTGTGTTCCCCAGAA
Source organism: uncultured Bacteroidota bacterium (assembly GCA_963757315.1). Taxonomy (GTDB): domain Bacteria; phylum Bacteroidota; class Bacteroidia; order Chitinophagales; family Chitinophagaceae; genus Puia. The sequence goes on from CAVWRD010000011.1 coordinate 1,658,984, forward strand.
AAAACACTTCAAAATTTTTCCATTTAACAAAATCGCTTACCTTTGCCTTCCCAAAAAAACAGGGGGTAATTACGTCTGTTTTAGTTCTTTGCAGGAAGTTCCGTTTCAATGTAAGCATGAAATCAAGCCTGAGTAGCTCAGTTGGTAGAGCAGCTGATTTGTAATCAGCAGGTCGCGGGTTCGATCCCCCTCTCAGGCTCACTGACAAGAAAGGCGGATTGAAATTTTGAAACGTGTTTTTGCAGGCTGGCAGAAACCATTCGGGCAAGTAGTCAAGTGGCCAACGACAACAGACTGTAAATCTGTTCTCTTCGGAGTTCGGTGGTTCGAATCCATCCTTGCCCACTATCCCGCTGAAGGCGGAAAGTATGGAAGTGTGAGGGTGAGAGAATGTGAGGGCGCATTTCCAGTTATTGTTAATAGTTCTTTGAGTTGATTATATGAAAATGTGAAGTGTAAAAAATGTATCTCTTTCTCACACTCTCACACTTCCATACTTTCATACTTGTATCATGCGGAAGTAGCTCAGTTGGTAGAGCGACAGCCTTCCAAGCTGTAGGTCGCGGGTTCGAACCTCGTCTTCCGCTCTCACCTCCCGGATCCCGCAGATCCTGGAGAAGGCAGATATTCATATATGGTGGAATCCTTATGTGGAGATATCTGTAGCTATAGCGTTAATGCCGTTGTAGCTCAGTGGTAGAGCACTTCCTTGGTAAGGAAGAGGTCAAGAGTTCAATTCTCTTCAACGGCTCATATCGACAGAGTGGTTGAACGGAAAAATGGAAAGCAGATTTAAAGAAAATAGAATCACAATTATTTAAAAACACAATTAAAAACTAGATACCAATGTCAAAAGAGACCTTCAAAAGGGATAAGCCCCACGTTAATGTCGGAACCATTGGTCATATTGACCACGGTAAAACCACTTTAACTGCTGCCATTACAACCATTTTGTCTTCAAAAGGGTTGGCAACGGCTAAAAAGTATGATGAAATTGATGCCGCTCCGGAAGAAAAAGAGCGTGGAATTACCATCAACACTGCGCATGTTGAATATCAGACGGTAAACCGTCACTATGCACACGTCGATTGCCCGGGTCATGCTGACTATGTAAAAAATATGATTACAGGTGCCGCCCAGATGGACGGTGCTATTCTTGTTGTCGCAGCTACGGATGGTCCAATGCCTCAGACAAAGGAACACATTCTGCTTGCCCGTCAGGTTGGCGTTCCCAGAATGGTTGTATTTATGAATAAGGTTGACCTGGTCGACGATCCTGAATTACTGGAACTCGTTGAAATGGAAATCCGCGAACTGCTTACTTTCTACGGTTTCGATGGCGACAATACGCCTATTATCCAGGGTTCTGCTACCGGCGCACTTGCCGGAGAAGCAAAATGGGTGAAAGCAATCGACGAACTGATGGAAGCCGTTGATAGCTATATCCCATTGCCTCCACGCCCGGTTGATCAGCCTTTCCTGATGTCGGTAGAAGACGTATTCTCGATCACAGGTCGTGGCACGGTTGCTACCGGACGTATCGAGAGAGGTCGCATTAAAGTAGGTGAAGCGATTGAAATCGTTGGACTGATGGAAGCGCCGCTTGCTTCTACTGTTACAGGTGTGGAAATGTTCCGCAAATTGCTGGATGCAGGTGAAGCTGGCGATAACGCCGGTTTACTGCTTCGTGGTATTGAAAAGAATCAGATTCGCCGCGGGATGGTACTTTGCAAACCAGGATCCATTACTCCACATACTGAATTCAAATGTGAAGTATACGTTTTAAGCAAGGAAGAAGGTGGACGTCATACACCTTTCTTTAATAAATATCGCCCCCAGTTCTATTTCCGTACAACGGACGTAACCGGCGAGGTTGAATTGCCAGCCGGAACTGAAATGGTGATGCCTGGCGACAACAGTGCATTAACGGTGAAGCTGATTCAGCCTATCGCGATGGAAAAAGGTCTGAAATTCGCGATCCGTGAAGGCGGTCGTACAGTAGGTGCAGGACAGGTTACTGAAATCCTGAAATAAATAGAAACCTGTTCCGCGGAATGCGGTATAGGATAAATCGGATTTTATTATATTTGCAAGAACTAAAAGCTGTCTCGGTCAAGCGGGATAGCTTTTAGCTTTCTACGGGAATAGTTCAACGGTTAGAATAGAGGTCTCCAAAACCTTTGATCAGGGTTCGAATCCTTGTTCCCGTGCGAAGACAATTTTCAAATTTTCAAATAACACAAGTGAACAAAGTCACAAATTATTTTAAAGAGTCGTACCGGGAACTGATGGAAAAAGTAACCTGGCCAACATGGTCAGAACTGCAACAGTCAACAGTGATTGTCCTGGTCGCCACAATTCTTATAACATTGCTCGTCGGTGTTATGGATGTGTTTTCAAGTGGAGTTTTAAAATTCATTTATTCATTATTATCCTGATGGAAACAATTAATCAAACCGCTACTCCGGATTCTGCGGAGCAGACGCCCGGTAAGGAAACAAAATGGTATGTGCTTCGCGTAGTGAGTGGCAAGGAAAGAAAAGTAAAGGAATATCTCGACAAAGAAATTTCCCGTGGTGGCTGGAGTGAAGTCGTGAAACAAATCTTCCTCCCAATCGAGAAGGTCTATAAGGTTCAGAATGGCAAGAAGGTCATGCGTGAAAGAAACTACTATCCGGGGTATGTGATGGTTGAAGTAGTAGAAGGCAAGCTGGGAGATGATTTGCGTGATGCTGTTAAAAATACACCCAGCGTAATACATTTCCTTGGAAAGGAAAATCCAATTGCCCTGCGTAAAGCAGAAGTGAACAAGATGCTTGGCAAAATGGATGAGATGGCAGAAGCAGGCGGAATGAGCATGAGTGAGCCTTTCATCATTGGGGAAACCATCAAAATCATCGAAGGTCCGTTTAATGATTTTAACGGAATCATTGAAGAGGTGAATGACGAGAAGAAAAAACTAAAAGTTACAGTTAAGATATTTGGCAGATCCACTCCCGTGGAATTAAACTATATGCAAGTAGAAAAAATCGCTTAAGATTTTTCCGGCAAAATAAAAAAGACGTCTTGTTAATCGAGACGTCTTTTTTTATTGTTCGGTTGTTAAAAATCGCCATCCGCAAACAGCAAAACCAATTTTAAAAAGAACTGCCACCCATATCCGAAGATCCTGATCCGTTTGAACTATCCGAACCGCCAGATGGTACTTCAGGAGCCGATGGCATACTTATCACGGGGGCCGCTTTTTTAGGAGCTGCTTTTTTCTTGGGAGCCGCTTTCTTCTTAGGAGCTGCCTTCTTCACTGCTTTTTTAGCTGCAGCTTTCTTTTTAGGTGCCGCTTTTTTCTTTGGCGCTGATTTCTTTGGCGCTGATTTCTTTTTAGGTGCCGCTTTTTTCTTAGCCGCTTTCTTTTTAGCGGGTGCTTTTTTAGCAGACTTTTTAGGTGCAGATTTCTTTTTGGGTGCCGCCTTTTTCTTGGCTGCTTTTTTCTTTGACTTTGCCATAATTTGAAGACAATTTTAAATGATTTGAATGCTATGGATCTTTGTGGCAAAAAGTTAAACAGAAATCCGCATATAGAAAAAAATGAGCTCACTTAATTAGAAAACAATTTCTATTTAATGCCAAAAGCTCAAAGCCCAAAGCATAAAGCTCTTTAATAAAATGCGGTATCATCTGCTCGGCGCTGTGCAATCCGTAAGATGAATGAAGATTAAGGTGATAATCAGGAATAAAAAAAGTGATTTAGACTCGTATTCCGGATCAGGAATTTTGGATGAAGCCCTTTGAGCTCCACTTAAATTAATTTTACCTTTACTTCTCACCAAAACTCAGCTTTAGGCTTTAGGCTTTAAGCTTTAGGCTTTAGGCTTTAGGCCTTAGGCTTTAGGCTTTAGGCTTTAGGCTTTAGGCTTTAGGCTTTAGGCTTTAGGCTTTAGGCTTTAGGCTTTAGGCCCGTTTTTTTTGAATATTCCATATAATGCATTAATTTTGCGACCCCAATCGAAAGTTCTTAGTTTATCGTATTGTTTGGGAGTGGCGCTAAAGACGCCACGTTAACACCAAAAAAAGTAAATATGGCAAAGCAAATTTCCGGGTACGTCAAATTACAGGTAAAAGGCGGACAGGCTAATCCTGCTCCCCCAATCGGACCTGCGTTAGGATCCAAGGGTATTAACATTATGGAGTTCTGCAAGCAGTTTAATGCCAGAACCCAGGACAGAATCGGTAAGGTTCTTCCGGTGTTAATTACTGTTTATTCCGACAAATCCTTCGAGTTCATCATCAAAACGCCGCCTGCAGCTGTTCAGATTCTGGAAGCAGCAAAATTGCAAAGCGGATCCAAAGAGCCAAATCGTAATAAAGTGGGTAAGGTCAACTGGACCCAGGTAGAGGCAATTGCGAAAGACAAAATGCCGGACCTGAACTGTTTCACCGTTGAAAGTGCTATGCGAATGGTGGCCGGTACGGCACGCAGCATGGGCGTCAATGTGGAAGGCAAAGCTCCATGGGATAATTGATTCTGAACACTTAAAAAAATTATGATATGGCTATCTCCAAAAAAAGAAAATCTGTTGCGACTAAAGTCGACAAGAATAAAGCTTATACGCTGAAAGACGCGTCTTCACTGGTAAAGGAAGTGAATATTGCAAAATTTGATGCATCGGTAGATCTTCACATCAGGTTGGGTGTGGATCCTAAAAAAGCTGATCAGTCTGTACGCGGAACTGTCAGCCTGCCTCATGGTACAGGTAAAACCAAACGGGTTCTGGTATTATGTACGCCCGATAAAGAAAATGATGCCCGTAACGCAGGTGCTGACTATGTGGGTCTCGATGAGTTTATTCAGAAAATTGAAAGCGGTTGGGTAGATTTTGATGTGGTTATCGCAACCCCGTCGGTGATGCCTAAAATAGGTAAGCTGGGTAAAGTGCTTGGACCACGTAACCTGATGCCGAATCCCAAAACAGGCACAGTTACAAATGACGTAGCAGGTGCTGTAAATGAAGTTAAAGGCGGTAAGATTGCGTTCAAAGTAGATAAAGCAGGAATCATTCATGCCTCTATCGGAAGAGTGAGTTTTACGCCCGACAAAATTACGCAGAACAGCCAGGAGCTGATCAATGCTGTGATCCGTGCAAAACCGGCCACATCAAAGGGCACCTATGTAAAAAGCGTATTCATGGCCAGCACAATGAGTCCTTCCATTTCAATTGATACAAGAGCTTTTGCTCAATAAAACATTTTTAAAAAAAGGTTATGACCAAAGATCAAAAAAACGAAGTGATTGAAGTGTTGAAGGGCAAATTCTCTCAATACAGCAATTTCTATGTGACCAATACGGAGTCTCTCACAGTGGAACAAGTTGGTAAACTTCGCAGAATCTGCTTCAACAAAAAAGTAGAAATGAAAGTTGCCAAAAATACCCTGATAAAAAAAGCACTTGAAAATCTGGATTCAAAAAGATTTTCCGGTGTATACAATTCATTGAACGGAGTAACAGCTTTACTTTTCTCTGAAAGTGCAAAGGAACCGGCTATTATCATCAGCAGTTTCCGTAAGGATTCAAATCTTGAAAAACCTGTGCTGAAAGCCGCATTTATTGACGGCGATGTTTTCGAAGGAGATAATCAGTTGAAAACGTTGACAACACTGAAAAGTAAACACGATCTTATCGGGGAAATCATCAGCCTGTTACAATCACCTGCTAAGAATGTAATCAGCGGATTGAATGCTGGTGCAAAACTTGCGGGTCTGGTGCAGGCATTGGAAGCGAGAGCGCAGGCGTAAGGATGACGGATGACGGATGACGGATCGACGGTCAACGGTCAACGGTCAACGGTCAACGATAAATTATAGCTTATAAAAATTTTTTAATAACCATCCTCCGGAGTTGGCAAAAACTAACCATGAAGGGGGAAAAAATCAAACAAAATGGCAGACTTAAAATCATTCGCAGAACAGTTGGTATCACTGACTGTAAAAGAAGTTAATGAACTCGCAAAAATTCTGAAAGAAGAATACGGTATCGAACCCGCTGCAGCAGCTGTTGCAGTCGCTGGTCCTGCTGCCGGTGGTGCAGCAGCCGCAGCTGAAGAAAAAACTGCTTTCACAGTTATTCTGAAAGCCGCAGGCGCAAATAAGTTGAACGTTGTGAAGATCGTTAAGGATCTTACAGGTCTCGGACTTAAAGAAGCTAAGGATCTGGTAGATGGCGCTCCAAAACCTGTAAAGGAAGGCGTTAGCAAGGCAGATGCAGAAGGTCTGGTTGCAAAGCTGAAAGAAGCAGGTGCTGAAGTTGAAATTCAGTAAGATTCTTGTAAATAGTTAATAGTAAGTGGTGAATGGACCTGGTCTGTTCACCATTTGCTTTTACGCTGGCTGTTTGCCGTTGGCTGTGGAGGGTTAGCTGGGGTGACGATTTTCTACGTACAAGTTACCCGATCTGCTAAAAAACTAAAACCGGCCAACCGTCAACGGTCAACGGCCAACGATTTATTTCAAGAATGCCAAAAATTCACACAAAATCCCTAACTTTGCCGTCCGTTTGTATTATCAATTAAGTTATAATTATTCAGCACCATATAATATGCTATTAATCAATGCGTTGGGAATTCATTGAATTCACAAGGCATTGTTTTGTTTTCCCGCGAACTGTAGTTTGAACATTTAAAAAAAGGATATATACCATTATGTCTTCCACAAAGCTCACACCCAGGATCAATTTCGGTAAGATTAAACACCTTGCAGAAACACCTGATCTTCTAGAAGTTCAGATCCAGTCTTTTAAAGAGTTTTTCCAACTGGAAACGACTCCGGATAAGCGTAATATCGAAGGTTTATTCAAGGTATTCAAGGAAAATTTCCCGATCACCGATACGAGGAACATTTTCATGTTGGAGTTCCTTGATTATTTCATCGATCCGCCCCGCTATACAATTGAAGAATGTATGGAACGCGGTCTTACTTATGCCGTGCCTCTGAAAGCGAAACTCCGCCTCAGTTGTAACGACGAAGAGCATGTGGATTTTCAAACCATTGTACAGGACGTATTCCTCGGAAATATTCCTTACATGACGCCACGCGGAACCTTTGTGATCAACGGTGCAGAACGTGTTGTGGTTTCTCAACTTCACAGATCACCCGGCGTATTCTTTGGTCAGTCTATTCATCCGAACGGAACCAAGATATATTCTGCCCGTGTAATTCCTTTTAAAGGAGCATGGATGGAATTTGCAACGGACATCAATAACGTGATGTTTGCTTACATCGACAGGAAAAAGAAATTCCCGGTTACCACCCTTCTTCGTTCAATCGGTTACGAAACAGATAAGGATATCCTCGCTCTGTTTGGCATGGCAGACGAAGTAAAGGTTGATAAGAAAACATTACATAAATACATCGGCAAGAAACTCGCTGCCCGCGTTCTGAGAACATGGGTGGAAGATTTTGTGGATGAAGACACCGGTGAAGTTGTTTCTATCGAAAGAAATGAAATCGTACTGGAACGTGATACCGTTTTGGATGAAGAGGCCATAGATATGGTAATCGAAATGGACGTGAAGAGTGTTTTCATTCAGAAAGAAGATGTGGGTGGAGACTACGCAATCATCTACAATACCCTGAACAAGGATACTTCTAACAGTGAACTGGAAGCAGTTCAGCATATCTATCGCCAGTTGCGAGGCGCCGACGCACCGGATGATGAAACTGCGCGTGGTATCATCGACAAGTTGTTCTTCAGCGACAAACGTTATGATCTCGGTGAAGTAGGCCGTTATAAAATAAATCGGAAACTCAATCTGAATCTGCCACTAACTCAGAAAACACTGACCAAGGGAGATATGATTGAAATCATTAAATACCTGGTACGTTTAACAAACGGAAAAGCAGAAATCGATGATATCGATCACCTGAGCAATCGTCGTGTTCGTACCGTGGGTGAACAATTATATGCTCAATTCGGTGTGGGTCTTGCACGTATGGCACGTACCATCCGCGAACGTATGAATGTGCGCGACAATGAAGTGTTCACACCTGTGGATCTGATCAATGCCAGAACTCTTTCTTCTGTAATCAATTCCTTTTTTGGAACATCACAGTTGTCACAGTTCCTCGATCAGACTAATCCATTAAGTGAAATAACTCATAAACGTCGTATCTCCGCCCTCGGGCCCGGAGGTCTTAGCCGCGAAAGAGCAGGATTTGAAGTACGTGACGTGCATTATTCTCACTACGGTCGCCTTTGTACGATTGAAACTCCGGAAGGACCTAATATTGGACTTATTTCAACGCTTTGCGTTCACGCAAAAATCAATGAAATGGGATTCATTGAAACTCCTTACCGTAAAGTGAATGAAGGGAAGGTGGACATGAAAAAACTCACCTATCTCAGTGCAGAAGAAGAAGATATTGCCAAGATCGCGCAGGCAAATATCGCTTTGGATGATAAAGGGAATTTCATAGAAGATAAAATTGTATCACGCCAGACAGGTGACTTTCCGATCCTCGACAGAAATGACGTGGAATTCATGGACGTCGCACCGAACCAGATTGTTGGTCTGAGTGCTTCACTCATTCCATTTCTTGAACATGATGATGCCAACCGTGCGCTCATGGGCTCGAACATGCAAAGGCAGGCTGTGCCACTGATACTTCCTGAAAGACCAATTGTCGGTACCGGACTGGAAGCCAAAGCTGCCCGCGATGCACGTATTCAGATTCACTCTGAAGGAGAAGGTGTTGTGGAATTTGTTGACGCTAATGAAATCCATGTTCGCTACGAGAGAAATGAAATACAAAAGCTCGTAAGTTTCGAAGACGATCTTAAAATATACAAACTCACTAAGTTCATTAAAACGAACCAGGAAACATGTATCAATCTGAAACCGGCTGTTAGAAAAGGACAGAGAGTTAAGGATGGTGATTTCCTAACAGAAGGATATGCTGTGCAGGCAGGTGAAATGGCGCTCGGAAGAAATCTTAAAGTGGCATTCATGCCATGGAAGGGTTACAACTTTGAGGATGCCATTGTAATCAGTGAAAAAGTGGTTCGCGAAGATTTATTTACATCTGTTCATATTTCAGAATATGAACTGGAAGTAAGAGATACAAAACTAGGTGAAGAAGAATTAACTCCGGATATTCCAAACGTTTCAGAAGAAGCAACAAAGGATCTGGACGAAAACGGAATTATTCGTGTAGGTGCACAAATAAAAGAAGGCGATATTCTGATTGGTAAGATTACACCAAAAGGTGAAAGCGATCCTACTCCGGAAGAAAAATTGCTTCGTGCCATCTTTGGCGACAAAGCCGGGGATGCTAAAGACGCTTCTTTAAAAGCACCGAGTGGTACCGAAGGGGTTGTAATTAGCAAGAAACTTTTCCAGCGTGCGAAGAAAGATAAGAATGCAAAAGTGCGCGAGAAAGCAGTGCTTGATAAGATCGAAAAAGTGCACGAGAAAAATGAAGCAGATCTGCTGGAAGTATTGATCTCCAAACTGGGCGTATTACTGAAGGATCATAGCTCTACGGGAGTAAACAATAACTTCGGTGAAGTACAGATTGGAAAAGGTGCAAAGTTCACACAGAAGAACCTGAGTGGTATTGACTATCTCAATGTAAATCCTTTGGGATGGACCGGTGATCCAAAATCTGACGAACTCGTAAACGTGTTGTTGCACAACTACAATATCAAGTACAACGAAGAACTGGGAAGATACAAGAGAGAAAAATTCAACATTTCTATCGGTGATGAATTACCAGCTGGAGTATTGAAACTGGCTAAAGTATATCTCGCTGTAAAACGGAAGTTGAAAGTGGGTGATAAAATGGCGGGTCGCCATGGAAACAAAGGTATCGTTGCTAAAATAGTGCGTGCAGAAGATATGCCTTTCCTCGAAGATGGTACTCCGGTTGATATTGTGTTGAATCCTCTAGGGGTTCCGTCACGTATGAACCTGGGGCAGATTTATGAAACCGTTCTGGGATGGGCCGGAGAAAAACTGGAGTTGAAATTCGCCACTCCGATTTTTGACGGAGCAACGGTAGAAGAAATTGCCGAGCATATCGACAGAGCGGGTCTACCTGTCTTCGGTCATACTTACCTGTATGACGGAGAAACAGGGGATCGTTTTGATCAGAAAGCTACCGTAGGTATCATTTATGTGATCAAGCTTCACCATATGGTGGACGACAAAATGCATGCCCGCAGTATCGGACCATATAGTCTAATTACGCAACAGCCATTGGGTGGTAAGGCACAGTTCGGTGGTCAGCGTTTCGGAGAAATGGAAGTTTGGGCTCTCGAAGCCTATGGTGCTTCCAACATTCTTCAGGAATTGCTTACACTGAAATCTGATGATATCATTGGCCGCGCTAAAACTTATGAAGCCATCGTAAAAGGTGACAGTATCCCAAGAGCTGGTATACCGGAATCATTCAACGTGCTTGTTCATGAGTTACGTGGACTGGGTCTTGATCTAAGATTTGACTGAGTCAAATCTTAGGCTTAAAGCTGAAAGCCTAAAGCCTAAGGCTTATAAAATACAAACCCTCTCAGAAGATCTGAGAGGGTTTTTTCATTTCATAGCCTCAACAATTAATCCCCGTCAGCGCAGTCCGGTGTTCCAAACAGATGAAATATGGTTTTATTCTAATATTTAAAGTAGGATCCCCGGGCAGTTTTCCGGGAATATTCCGGGGCGTACCCCCCAGCAACCCCCCAGCATCCCCCCAGCGGGTCCTGAGCGGGTCAGTTCAATACCCTAACCAATCCTCAATGAGTCATGATGTATATGAAAGAAAATAATACGTACAATATCAGAGTTTGCTCTTTATAAAATATCCCAAGGCCCTGCCCGCTTCGCTGTAAGCGGTGGCAATACGTTCATCCGTTGCATAATCGTTTTCAAAAAAGCTGCCACCCGGAGAATTTACTACGCTGATTTTAGCAATTACGCGCGATTTATTGCCAGAATCGACAATCCAGGCTACCCCGCTGATTTCAGCACTGTGACGCATGAAGCCAATATTAAATCCGGGTTCAGTAACGGTCGTTTTAAAGATAAGCGTATATTTTGCTTTTGGGTCAGGCTGAATTCCACCAGATTTTTCGAATTCCTTCGTGAAGCCAGGTTCGTATAAAGTCTCCCTGTCATCTTTCCACGCTTTGGCCCATTCATCGCCTTTTCCAGGTGATTTCTTATTATATTCTTCAGTGTGCTTTGCCACGTATTCCGTCTCTGTCTGTTGTGCATGTGCATGTCCAGGCCCGGGTGGATGTCCATGCCCACCCCCCATCGACATGCTATCATAAGTGAAAGCAAAAGCAATTGTTTTTTCAGATTTCAATGGCGAGAGATCACCATCCTCCAGTTTAACTTTCTGAGCAAATCCCCGGGTGGCCAGGAGTAAGATGAATGTGGTCAGGGTAAGGCATTTCAACTGTTTCATATTCTATTTTTAAGGTTTAAGACTATAAAAATAAAGAAATGGTCTAATTAAACTGTTGAAAAGAACTTCAGCCAGCCTTTAATTATTTATTACGAAGGGTCCGGCTGCATTGCCTGCTTCGAAAAACGCTTCATCTACATGATCACCCGTTTCAAAATGAGGGCCAGCCTTGCCCATCGCTTTGGTTAAATTAGCCCTGGCAATAATTTTATGCTCGCCTTGTGTTTCGACTAAAATGAGTTCTCCTCTCACTTCGGGATTTTTGTGTACCATAATTCCGGCGGTACTAAATCCCTGTTCGATATAAGTTGTATGAAAAATCAAAGTATATTTTGCGTCCTGTGAAATCTTTAATCCGGATGAGTTCTTAAATCCATCCGTAAATGCAGGCTCAAATTTTTCTTTTCTCTGAGCTATCCATTCCTTAGCCCACTCATCCCCTTTGCCTTCCTGCTTCTTATTCATCTCTGTTACTTTCTTATTTACATAGTCGGCCTCCACCTTATATTTTCCCACCTGCAAACTGTCGTAAGTGAATTGCAGAGCAACATTTTTTTCTGCGAATAGAATTTTGAAACTTCCTTCTTCGATCGTAATATCCTGTGCATAACTAAAATGAAAACAACATTGAATAAGTATGAAAGCGCAAATCAATTTCGTAAATTTCATTTGATTCTTATTTGTACTTTTTAGATTATTATTTTCGTTCGAGTAGTTTCTTCCTAAACGTTGGATAGTCTGCATAAATTTTTTCAGACACACTTTTTTTATCAAATAAATCCTGAACGGATTCAGGGATTTTTACAATTTCGCCGGAGAATCGCTCTACAGCGTCGGGGAATTTAACCGGATGAGCAGTTTCCAGGAATATCCCTTCCTGATCTGGGTGTTTGATAAGCCAACGCTGAAGTGCCAGCCAGCCTATCGCTCCGTGAGGGTCAGCTATATATTTGTAATCCTGATAGAGACTGCGTATGGCAGTACCCGTTTCTTCATCTGAAATACTTTCGCTGCTCATCATATTTTTCAGAGGTTCAAATTCAGCATTAAACAATTCAAGAACCCGCACAAAGTTGCTGGGATCTCCCACATCCATTGCGTTGGATAAACTGGCCTTTGCTTTAAGAGGTTTATATAAACCTGTTTTCAAATAATTCGGGACAACCGCATTTACATTGCAGGCTGCAATAAAATGTTTTACAGGAAGCCCTGAATGATGGGCAAGCAAACCCGCACAGATATTTCCAAAGTTGCCGCTGGGCACGGAAATAACCGGAGGTTTTGATTTATTTTTCCATTGTTTCCATGCCAGAAAATAATAAATCTGCTGTGGCAACCAACGCGCTACATTGATGGAATTAGCTGACGTCAAAAATATTTTTTTGCCCAGCTCTTCATCTGAAAATGCCTGCTTCACCAATGCCTGGCATTCATCAAAACTTCCTTCCACTTCTAAAGCAGTAATATTTTCCCCGGTGGTGGTAAGCTGTAATTCCTGCACCGGACTCACTTTCCCTGAAGGATAGAGTATTACTACATTCACCCCTTCCACGCCCAGAAATCCACTTGCCACGGCACCGCCCGTATCACCAGAGGTTGCAACCAAAACTGTAACCGGTCGTTTCTCCTCCTGTATGAAATATCCAAGACAACGGCTCATAAATCGCGCTCCCACGTCCTTGAAAGCCAGCGTAGGACCATGAAATAATTCCAGTGTGTAAATATGTTTTGAAATCTGAACCAGGGGAATATCAAATGCAATTGTTTCAGCAACGATCTGCCTGAGTATTTTTTCAGGAATGGCATCTCCCACATATTGATTCATCACATACCAGGCGATCTCTTCATTAGATATATTTTCCAGATTGTTTATCCAGGAAGAAGGGAATACCGGAATCTGTTCCGGAAAAAATAATCCTTTTTCAGATCCCAGTCCCTGTATGGTAGCTGTTCTGAAATCAACTTTTTCTGAATGTTTATTTAAGTTGTAAAATAACATTTCTGCTTTTTAGATTTTCGATCGCGTTTTGAGATCAGCCTTACGCTTTAAGACTGAGGTCTTAAGCTTCAGTAACTCCTTTATGATTAACAGTCGTAACATACATATGATAGTTCACACCGATCCTGTCATAAACTGATTTCATTACGCAGGCAACCGCATGAGCAGTGGGTTCATCTTTACTCAGCATAAATATCGAGGGGCCTGACCCTGAGATGCCGCCTCCGATTGCTCCAGCTGATTTACATTCAGACTTGATTTTATCAAATCCCGGAATGAGGATGGATCTCACAGGCTCAATGATGACGTCTTCCAGTGATCTGCCGATGAGTTCATAATCTCCTTTCATAAGACCGGCCACAAGTCCGCCAATATTTCCCCATTGTCTTATGGCGTCTTTCAGCAGGACTTCTTTTCTTAATATTTCGCGGGCATCAGAAGTCCTTACTTCAATCTGCGGATGTAAAACGGTTACAAATAAAACCGGAGATGAAATGGGAATAATATCCAGTGGAAAGATTGATCTGATGAGCGTTACACCACCGTAAATACAGGGGGCTATATTGTCGGCATGTTTAACACCGGAAGCCACTTTTTCGCCGAACATTGCGAAACGTACTAATTCCTCTTTGGTAAAAATATCTCCAAGAAGTTCGTTCGCGGCAACTACGGCCCCCGCAGCACTGGCTGCACTGGAACCTATTCCGCTACCCGGTTTAATTTGTTTCGTAATAATCACTTCGAATCCGATCTCTTCTCTTAAACCCGCCAGCATTTCGATCAATGGAGCACCGGCTGTATTCATAGCCGGATCTGAAGGAAGTGGGAAATTATCAGTCGTGCGAATAATCACCTCTCTTTTATCGAGCAACCGAACATTCATGATATCAAAGGGCTCGGCGAGACATAATCCCAACACATCAAAGCCGCAAACCAGGTTTGCAACAGTGGCCGGAGCACGAACGGTAATTTCTTTCATAGCGGCAATTTACGTATTGGCTGCCCGAATGATATCGGCAAAAACACCGGAAGCGGTTACATCTGCACCAGCACCTGCACCTTTGATCACCAAAGGCTGTTCAGGATAACGATCGGTATAAAATAAAACAATATTGTCTTTCCCGTACAAATGATAAAAATCATGCGAAGGACCAACATGCTGCAGGCCCACGGAAGCTTTTCCATTTTCATATCCCGCCACAAACTTCAATTTTTTACCTTCTGCAGTTGCAGCGTCCAGTAGTTTTTTGAAATGCACCTCTTCTTTTGCCATGGCAATATAAAAATCAGAAACTGATCCTTCCATGCAGGCAGTCGGCAGAAAAACCTTATTGCTGATATCCTCCATCTCAATGGCATTCCCCGCTTCACGGGCAAGAATCATAATCTTTCGCATCACGTCTGTACCGCTCAGATCAAGTCTCGGATCGGGCTCTGTGTAACCTTCATCCTGCGCCTGTTTTACAACGTCGGCAAATTTGATCTTACCGTCGTAATGATTAAAAACAAAATTAAGCGTACCACTCAGGACGGCTTCGATTTTTCTTATTTTATCTCCACTTCGCAGCAGGTCGTTGAGGGTACCGATCACCGGTAGTCCCGCACCTACATTGGTTTCAAAATAATATGCAGCGTTGAATTCCTTCGACAAATCTTTTAGTCTGCGATAATAGACATAAGGTGAAGAACTCGCAATCTTATTACAGGCAACCACCGAAATACTTTTTTGCAGGAGATGTTCATAACCAAGCGCTACTTCTTTATTGGCGGTAACATCCACAAAAACCGAATTACGCAGATTTTTGGTATGGATATTTTTGATAAAATCCCGGAGATGCATGGCATTTCCTTTCTCCAATTCGCCCTGCCAGTTATTTAAATCTATTCCTTCTTCCTGGATCAGCATATGACGACTGTTTGCAAGGCCTGTAACGCGTACCTGTAGCCGAAGTTGGTCGAGCAGAAAATGTTTTTGTTGCGATAGTTGTGCGATAAGTCTCTTCCCCACATTACCCGTACCCGTAATAAAAAGATTCAGTTGTTTATAGGTCGCTTCAAAAAACTCTTCATGTAAGGAATTTACGGCCTTCTTCACGTCCTTAGTTGAGATGACCGCAGAGATATTTCTTTCGGATGAGCCCTGGGCAATAGCACGAACATTTATTCCATTGCGGCCCAGTACACCAAATAATTTCCCGCTGATTCCGGGATGACTCTTCATATTGTCGCCTACGAGTGCCACGATAGCCAGTTCTTCCTCCACTATCAGTGGCAATACAGTGCCGGCCTGAATCTCAGAAACAAATGCATCGTCGATGGCAATTTTTGCAATTGCAGCCTGTGAGCTATCCACCCCCACACAAATCGAGTGTTCCGAAGAAGCCTGTGTTATCAGAATCACGTTGATCTGTTGTCTCGACAATGCTTCAAATAATCTTTTTGAAAAACCGGGAATGCCAATCATTCCACTTCCTTCCAGACTAAGAAGAGCAATTCGGTGGATGCTTGAAATACCTCGAATACTGTTGCCATGTGTAGTAGAAACTTTTTCGATCAGGGTGCCAGGGTCTGCGGGTGCAAATGTATTTTTAATCCACACCGGTATTCCTTTATTCATAACCGGCTGAAGTGTCGGAGGATAAATTACTTTGGCGCCAAAATGTGAAAGCTCCATTGCCTCCTGGTAAGAAATATCCGGTATAACACGGGCATTAATTACCAGACGCGGGTCGGCTGTCATCATGCCGGATACATCGGTCCAGATTTCAATTCTCTTACTATTTAATGTGCTGCCGAATATAGCAGCGGTATAATCGGATCCGCCTCTTCCCAATGTTGTTGTTATACCAACTGCATCAGAGGCGATAAATCCGGGTACAATAAAAAGTGAAGCACTGTTATTTTGAAAATAAACATTCATCTTTTTTTGCGTAGATGGAAAATCCACTATGGCATGTCCGAATTTTGAATCGGTGATGATCAGTTCACGTGAATCCTTCCAGCTGTTTGGAATTTCCAGTGCAATAAGGCTTGCAGATATGATGCGGGACGACAATAATTCTCCGAAGCTAAGGACAGCATCTTTAGTGCGGGCTGAAAGTTCCCGGAGTAAAAAAATACCCTTGAAAATATCTTCCAGCTCATTACAGGTTTTTTTTACCATGCTGAGAATGCTGCTCTGACTCATAACAGGTATCAGTTCCCGCACCGCGTCGAGATGTCTCTGTTCGATACCTTTCAGAGATTCGGTATAATTTTCATCTCCTGCCGCAGCAGCAGAGGCGCAATGCAATAATGTATCTGTAATACCCCCCAGAGCCGAAACTACCACAATCGTTTTATCCTGATCAATTGCACGTTTGATAATAGCCGTGCATTTACTAATGTTAACCGCGTTGGCTACCGAAGAGCCTCCAAATTTTAAAACCTGCATATAAAAAAATTAAAAAAAATTGATAGTATAAGCTGTTTTGAATACAGCCTGAGCCCTGGAATGATATGAAATTGTACAACCCCTAAAGGGTCGTAATGATAATAGAAATAGTGACACCGGTTGCGCGGGTAAGAAAAGAGAAATTGTTGATATGGTTAACCGGATAATTCATTTTCAAAGAGCGACAAAGCTAACGAATTATATTAATGAAATCGAAACAAATCACGATAATTTATACTATATCAAATGAATTTCCCCATTTGTTTTCATTTTCCGCTTATATATTGCTCGATTTGTTGAATGAATTTTAAATTCGCTTATGAATAACCAATCCTCGGGATTGCAGGAGTTTAAAAACCTGGTGGGTATTAAGTTCCAGCTTTACAACAGTTTATTTACATCCCTTCCATTTCACAGGATAGAAAAAACGGGTATTTTTTTATCTATCCTCCTTACCTACTGTGAAGAAGGATATCACAAAAAACAGAGCCCTGTTCAGATTCTTGAAGAATTCTTCAGCAAACACTATCCTGATGGCACCGATCGTGAAAAATCGGATATCCTTTTTCGGTTTGTTCAGTACGTCGAAAGACAGGTTGTACTTTTTGATGCCCTGGAAGACGCTGCTTTCACTAACGTTAATGATATGGGAGGGCCCGGAACGCTTAAACATCTCTCTTCTGAAATCATTCAGTATGACAAGGAAAAAGAACTGAAAGAAAAACTGTCCGACTATGATGTCAGGCTTGTGCTCACAGCGCATCCCACGCAGTTTTATCCGGGTCCGGTGTTAGGTATCATAAACGATCTTTCACGGGCGGTAATTCAGAACAATGCAGCTGAGATCAACACGTTCATGCAGCAACTGGGTAAGACTCCATTTTTTAAAAAGATAAAACCTACTCCCTATGATGAAGCGATTAGCCTGATCTGGTATCTGGAGAATGTTTTTTATCATGCTGCAGGGAAAATTTTGTCATCACTCAAAACCCAGTTTCCGGATGCAGTAAGTGATAAAAATCCCGTAATCCAGATGGGTTTCTGGCCTGGTGGAGACCGCGACGGCAATCCTTTTGTAAAAACAGAAACAACTATCAGGGTTGCAGACGCTTTGCGTACAGCCATTTTAAGATGTTATTATTTTGATGTGAGGCGTCTCAAACGCAGGCTGACATTTAAAGAAGTCGATCTGATTATTGCCAATTGGGAAGAAAGATTATATCAGGAACTATTTACACCGGATCCTACCAAACCTTTTGATCATGGAGATATGCTTGTTTCCATGCTCAAGATTCGGGAAGTGCTGATCTTTCAGAACAATGGTTTGTTTCTGACAATGGTAGACAATTTCATTAGTAAAATGCGCATATTTGGTCTTCACTTTGCCACACTGGATCTGCGGCAGGAAAGTACGGCGCATGAAAAAGTTCTTAAAATAATTAATGACAGGGAAGAAATATTTCCGGTAGACTACGAAACGCTGGGAGAAAAGGAAAAAATAAAAATACTCACCCATCTGAAACCGGTTTCAAAGACTCCTTTTGCAGATGAACTCACAAACGACACGCTGGCATCTGTCCGGGCAGTAAAAACGATACAGGAAAAAAATGGCGAGTCCGGATGTAACCGGTACATTATCAGCCAGTGTAACAAAGCAAGTAACGTGATGGAAGTATATGCTTTATTTTTATTAGGGGGACTTAAAAAAGACCAGATCAATCTCGACATAGTACCACTTTTTGAAACCGTAGACGACCTACATCATGCAGCGGGCATCATGAAGATCCTTTACACCAATCTGGAATATCGTGCACATCTGAAGAGAAGGCATGAAACCCAAACCATCATGGTGGGGTTTTCCGACGGAACTAAGGACGGTGGTTACCTGATGGCTAACTGGAGCATTTATAAAGCCAAGGAAGAGCTTACGAGGATTTCAGAGGAATACGGTGTTCGTGTAGTGTTTTTCGATGGTCGGGGAGGACCTCCTGCCCGCGGGGGTGGAAAAACACATAAATTTTATTCATCACTGGGTAAAAACATTGCCAACAAAGAAATTCAGCTAACAATACAGGGTCAAACGGTAAGTTCAAATTTCGGAACTGTAGACTCTGCTCAATTCAATATAGAACAACTTGTACATGCGGGTATTGCCAACGATTTGTTTTCAGCCAGAAAAGTAACCCTGGCTGAAGACGAAGAAGCGCTTTTATCTGAAATGGCGGAATTCAGCTATCAGTCGTATGCCGGTCTTAGAGATCATGAATATTTTGCTGAATACCTGGGTGAGGTAAGTCCGCTTCAGTTTTATGGTGAAACAAATATTGGCAGCAGGCCCACCAAAAGAAAGAATTCAGGAAAACTGGAACTTAAAGACCTTCGGGCTATCCCGTTTGTTGGGGCATTCAGCCAGTTAAAACAAAATGTAACGGGTTATTATGGCGTGGGTACTGCACTTCTGGAAATGGAAAAAAAAGGTAAATGGAAACAGGTAAAAAATTTGTATAATAATTCGCCGTATTTTAAAACCCTGCTGGACAATAGCGAAATGGCAATGAAAAAATGCTTTTTCCCTCTTACAGAAGCTTTTTCCAAACATGTAAAATATGGGAAGATCTGGATGCTCATTTTCAACGAATTTGAACTTACCAAAAAATACATCTTCAAACTATCTGGAAAACAGGAACTTATGTCGGATTATCCGATAGAGCAACTTTCCATTCAGATGAGAGAAAGGATCGTTCTTCCGCTCAGTACCATTCAGCAATATGCCATTATTAAGTTCAGGGAAGCAGAAGCGGCCGGGTCTGACATGAAGAAAATTTATGAAAAACTGATCATCCGCTGTTCTTTTGGTATTATAAACGCCGCGAGGAACTCCGCTTAATGATTTGAAAATTTTCGTGGTATGAAAATTGTGAAATGTTCAGCGAATGTTAACGGGCACAATCAATCGAAAATAGGCTGAATTCATTTTTATTTTTAACTCATTTTGTTTTACATTCGATCATTCGGAAAACAGCTGCCTGCAAATAAAACGGTAAATGGAACCCCTTTTTACAACCGTAATATCTTAATTTTTAACAGTTGTTTTAATTATGGCGAAACGCGTTTTTGGGAATTTATATTTTCTTACTTTTCTGAACGGATTTTTATTAGCCTCTCTTTTTTATTTCAAAATGGGTGCAAACTATGAGAGTGAGCTATTCCATGCCATCCACTCAGACATTTCCAGTAAGATAAAGTCATCTGATTCTCAGGATTCGGTACTTCTGAAAGTTTTGCATGCCTGTCATAATCTTTTAGTTGACAGAGAGAGCGTTTTTGAAGGGAAACAATTCCAGGGATTTGAATCCGAAATACTCGAACCTGCTTCCATTGATCTGATGACAGGCCGGGGCGCCTGCGGGAGTTTTTCAATGGTGCTCGCAAGGATTCTGCAGGGCTACAAATATAATGTGAGGATTGCCCAAATGAAATCCAGGGGTATATTCGCAAAACATAACCTGGTTGAAGTACTTACAGATCACGGCTGGGTTATTCTTGATCCGCTTTACGATATCGCTTTCGAAAAACCTTCTCACGAGCTGGCAAGTTTTAATGACGTTAAGGAAAACTGGAGTTATTATAAATCCCAGCTTCCTGCCGGTTACAATATGGCTTATGCTTATGAAGATGTCCGATATTCGAATTGGTCAAAAATTCCGGTGATTCTTCCCGCCATTAAAAAAATGCTGGATCTCACTCTTGGCAAAGAAAAAGCAGATGGCATATCCCTGAGAACTTACTTTCTCAGAAAATATTTATTATGTTTTCGCATCCTGCTGGTGGTTTTTGCCTTTGTTTTTTCTTTAACGTTGGTTAAACTTATCAAGGCAAAAGTATTTCCTCAAAAAAATATTCCTGTAACATTTTCGAATGTTTACAAATATCTTCGGCTACGTTTTTTTCAAAAGGATCTGCCCGAACGAGGTCAGGTCTGATGCCTGCATATCCACATTTACGATTCATTCCTGAATTCATTATCCCACACATCCTTGCACATTATTTATATTTGGATCCTTAAACAGTAAGGATGCTTAAAGTAGGTGTATTTGGAACAGGTCATCTGGGGAAATTTCATTTGAATAACTGGAAACTTATCCCTGACACGGAAATTGTCGGGTTTTTTGATCCCAACGATGAAATAGCGGCAGAAGTAGAAACTAGATATCAAATTAAGAGATATACCGATGCCCTTCTACTGCTGGAGTCCTGTGATGCTGTCGACATCATCGCTCCAACTCCTTTCCATTTTAGTCTCTGTGAAATGGCTATCAAAAAAGGAAAGCATGTTTTTGTGGAGAAACCGCTCGCCAATAATATGGATGAAGCGAGGACTATTTTAAAGCTTGTAAAAGAATCCAATGTCAAATTACAAGTTGGACATGTGGAAAGATTTAATCCGGCATTTCTTGCATTAGAAGGCATAGACCTTCATCCCATGTTTATTGAAGTTCACCGCCTAGCTGAATTTAATCCCAGAGGAACAGAAGTGAGCGTTATCCTCGACCTCATGATTCATGATATCGATATTATTCTGCACATCGTAAAGAGTGAAGTAAAAAATATATATGCCAGTGGTGTTGCCGTTATGACTGATACACCTGATATTGCCAATATTCGTATGGAATTTAATAATGGTTGTGTTGCCAATCTTACTTCCAGCCGCATATCTATGAAGAAGATGCGTAAAATGCGCATATTCCAAAAAGATGCCTATATAGGAGTGGATTTTCTGGCCAAAAAATCGGAAATCATCAGCCTGAATAATTCGAATAATAACGGCGATGGCTTTTCATTTGAAATAGAAACGATGAATGGTTCTAAATCCATATTGGTCCGTAATCCGGAAGTACCGGATATTAACGCTATTCGGATGGAATTGGAGAAATTTACGGAATCTATTCGACTGAATAGGCCGACACAGGTATCAGAGCTGGACGGATACAGGGCAATGGATATTGCCCATCAGATACTCCAGAAAATAAAATACAATTCAATCAACAGTTGATCCATGTTGCAAAAAGGGAACAAAATCCATATCATCTGGTATGCATTGAGCGACTATATTTCAGCCATATTTTCCTGGATGATTTTGTATTTTACCCGACGCGCACTTTTGCAGGAACCAATATACATTGATGGAAAGCTCTTTTTCAATGGGCGGTTCTGGCTTGGACTTTCACTTATTCCGGCCGGATGGATCGTGTTTTACGCATTAACGGGAACCTATCATTCTCTATACCGCAAATCGCGCCTAAATGAATTTTCCAGCACAGCACTTTCCAGCCTGATCGGATGTACCGTATTGTTTTTTGCAATCGTTATCAATGATCCCCAAACGGATTATCGCTATTATTACAAGGCGTATTTCACCTTTCTGATAAGCCATTTCCTGATTACATGGACCGTGAGGTGGATAATACTATCTCTTGCAAAACTGCAGATTCGAAAAGGTGACATTATATTCAAAAGCCTGTTGCTTGGGTCCCGGCAAATTGGAGAAAGCACTTATTTTGATACCGTTAACGGATTAAGAGGAAATGGCTATCAATATACCGGGTATATACAACCGAAATCAGGGGATGATAAAATGGACATTCCGATACCCTGCCTGGGCTGTGCGAACCAGCTGGAAAAAGTGGTAGACGAGCAGGATATTCGCCTTGTTGTTATTGCTCTGGAAAGATCTGACCAGGTGGACGCAGAGCACATTATTCAGCGTTTGAGTGAAAAGGACGTAGAAATAAAAATTATTCCGGATATACTCGATATATTGTCCGGCACTGTAAGGACCAGTAATATATTCGGGGCGCTCCTGACCGATATCCATACAGGCCTAATGCCTGAATGGCAATTGCACATTAAGAGGCTTGTAGATGTAATGTTTTCCGCATTCGCTCTAATACTTCTCTCTCCACTTCTACTCTATTCAGCCATCAGAGTAAAACTTAGTTCTGCAGGACCGATCGTATACTCTCAGGAAAGAACGGGCTACAAAGGCAGAAAATTTATGATCCACAAGTTTCGCTCTATGATTAAAGATGCAGAATTACAGGGGCCATGGCTTTCATCGGAGAAAGACGACAGAATAACCACCTGGGGGAAAACCATGAGAAAATGGCGGATTGACGAATTACCACAATTGGTAAATGTGATTAAAGGTGAAATGAGCCTCGTGGGACCCCGTCCGGAAAGACAATTTTATATTGAACAAATTCTGCAAATCTCACCTTATTTTAAGTATCTCTTGAAGGTAAAACCTGGAATTACGTCCTGGGGAATGGTGCAATTCGGATACGCTGAAAACGTTGAAGAGATGGTAGAAAGAATGAAATACGATCTAATTTATATTGAAAATATTTCCCTCGCCCTTGATTTTAAAATCATGATGCATACTTTACTCACGATTTTTAAAGGAAAAGGGCGCTAAGTATTCAAACGGCGCTTATTTGAAAAAAATTCTCATATTTCCTGTATTCTTTTTTATTTTTCAGGGTAGTGCTCAATCTATCTGGAAACAAAGTCTCCGTTACGATCTGCATGTAAAATTCAATCCGGCTGAAAAATCACTGGACGCTCTGATGAAACTGCAGTATACAAACCGTTCTCCCGATACACTTTCCTTTATTTGGTTTCATGTCTGGCCCAATGCTTATCGTAACGACAGAACATCGTATAGTGAACAACTACTGGAAAACGGCGACACACGTTATTATTTTTCAAACAAGGAACAAAAAGGATATCTCAACAGATTGGATTTTAGAGTGAATGGCAGACTTGCCGTTATTCAGGATCACCCGGAATATATAGATGTGATAAAGCTAATTCTGCCCCAACGGCTAATTCCCGGCGACAGTATTATTATTTCTGCATCCTTTCATGTTCGGATACCATATAATTTTAATGGAAATGGTTATACTCCTCATCATTTTGATTTAAAAAACTGGTACCCGGAGCCGGCGGTATATGATGGGAAAGGCTGGCATCCAATGCCTTTTCTGGTGCAGGGCGGAGCATATCATGAAACTGCCGATTTTGATGTGGATATTGATGCTCCGTATGGTTATTTGATAGCCGCAGGAGCTACTGCCGATACTATTTCACATTCTACAGACGGCATTAAAGTTCATTTTGAGTTGAACAATGCAAATTCGTTCGCATGGGTTGCGGACAATCAATATCATCTCAGAAAAGATAGCCTGAACTTGCAATCAGGAAAGCATATCAACATCCAATATTTTTACAATTCTTCAAACAGCGACGACGTTAAACGGATAATTGGCGAATTAAAAAAAGATATCACTCAGCTTTCGGAATGGCTTTCACCCTATCCTCAAAAGAATATCAGCATTGTGCAGTCAATACCATTGAAAGATCAGGATTTCACAGGCTTAATTTATATCGGTACAAAAAAAAATGATTGGGATGACGCCGTTCGAAAAACCCTCTTGGGACAATGGTTTCAAACCATCCTTATAACTGATCAGCGATCGCACCCATGGTTTTCAAAAGGGTTTATGAATTATTACGACCAACGGCTGAAAAGTTATTTTACACCTGAAAATAATACTCCCGAAATTCTGTCGCATAAAAATCTCTGGCTGAGAGTGGCAGAAAAAGAAAAAACCACGCAGCCCGTCAATACACCTGCACCCGAATTCAGCGTCCAGAACGATTCTCTTATTGCGTCTGAAAAAGCGGGGCTATGGCTTGTACAATTAAGGAAATATGAGGGGGATAAACGATTTGATATGGGTTTGCAGAAATTTTATAATGAATGGAAATTCGGCCATCCATACCCGGCAGATTTTGAGCTGATGATGGATACCGATTCGGCAAAAAAAGTCCAACCTCTATTCGGGAAATTGAATGGAAATGAATCACTATTTAATGATTCTTTGAAGAAGAGATTGAAACCGACATTTATTTTCTCTGCAAGAAACAGTGAAAAATATAATTATATAGGCTTGTCTCCCCTTCCTGGTTATAATCAATATGATGGTTTGATGCTGGGTGCTCTGATACACAATATCAACTTACCTGAAAATAAATTTGAATTTCTTTTTACGCCTCTTTACGCTTTTGGATCTCATAAACTGGTAGGATTGGGAAGGCTTTCCTATTCGTGGTATCCGGACAAAAAAATCAGTCATATTACAGTTGGAGTCAATGGTGCCCATTTTGATACCAATAAAGCTACCGACAGCACCGGCCGGTTGCTTTATGAAAGTTTTTCAAAAATTGTCCCTTATATCCGTGTAGATTTTAAACGCCAAAATGCAAGGAGCACTATCAGCAAATGGATGGATTTCAAAACTTATCTTATTAATGAAGTCAACTACGGCAATTTCAATATTTCTTCTCAGGATTCGCTAATTCACCCAAATTCGGTGAGCACCAGTTTTCGGTATGTCAATCAGTTAAGTTTTAATCTACAGGACAACCGGGTACTCTATCCGTATGATCTCCGCATAGAATTTCAGCAATCTGAAATATTCTACCGAATCAATTTAGTCGCAAATTATTTTATGAATTATCAGGACGGAGGAGGTCTGAGCATTCGGTTATTTGCCGCCAAATTTGGTCTTTGGAAGGAACAAAACAACACAGATGTCACTCGATATGAACCCAAATTACTGGGCGTAAACGGAAATGAAGATTATCTATATGAAGACTATTTTGTCGGAAGGTCATCTTCTTTCGCAATTGAAAAATCTTCCATTTCCAATGGTGGTCTGCCGGCTCAACAAATCATGAACCGGGATGGTGGTCTGAAGATGAGAATCGATGATTTTGACTATGTTCAGGGAAAGTCTTCCAACTGGGTGAGTTCACTAAACTTCAATACTACCTTACCTTCAAATTTATTTCCCTTCCGACGTTCCGATAAGAATATTTTTTGACGTTGGCACATATGCCGAAGCCTGGCAAAACAATCCTCCCACCAGTCAGTTTCTTTATACAGGCGGGCTACAGTTAAGTCTGTTCCATAATGCCCTGAATATTTACGCGCCATTAATTTATAGCAGTGATTTCAACCAGGCACTTGAATCAACCAGTTTCGGAAAAAGAATCACATTCAGCATCGATATACAGAATATCAATTATAAAAAAATAATTCGAAAAGCGGCAGGGTCATGACAGATAACATTTCCGATATCAGGTTCCTGCATCGAAATGAGATCGACATTGAGAAATGGGATCGCTGTATTCTCAATGCAACCAACGGACTGATTTATGCCAGATCATTTTACCTGGATACTATGGCTGAAAACTGGAGTGCGTTAGTTGAAGGTGACTATAATTCAGTTATGCCATTAACCTGGAACCGGAAATATGGATTTTCCTATTTGTACCAACCAGCTTTCACAGCGCAGCTGGGTCTTTTTGTCCGGGACACCGCTGACCAGAAACTGATTGAATTTTTTATCAGTGATATGAAGAAATACTTCAGATTTTGCGAGATTCATTTAAACTATGCCAATGATCCCTCTGAATGTATCAGACGCGACAATTATACGTTACACCTTGCCAAACCATATGCAGAAATAAGAAAGGGTTATAAAAAAAGATTACTTGAGAATCTGGCTGAATCAGAAAAAAACCAAATGAACTATTCCCAGTCGGACGATTTTTCATCTACCATTTCTCTATTTCGACAGGAATACGGAAAAAGGTTTCCTCATGTCAAAGCACATCACTATCAAAAATTTGAATTGTTGTGTCACCGTATTTCAAAAATAAAAATGTTATTTGTACGTCAGGTAGCAGACAGATCAGGGAGCCTGCTCAGCTCGAGTATTTTTTTTAAAGATGAACATCGGATTTATAATATAATGTCGGTCACTTTAAAATCCGGAAGAGAAAAAAAATCACAGTTTTTTCTTCTAGACCAGTTGTTCAGGGAATTTTCGGCCAATGATCTTGTATTTGATTTTGAGGGCTCAGAAGTACCTGGTATTGCCGAATTTTATAGAAAGTTCGGACCTGCTCTTTCTCCGTATCCCTTTTTAAAATATAATTCACTTCCGTTCCCTTTCAGACTTTTCAAATAAAATACTGCCGGAATAAACTTCATTCGGAACATCATGAGTTTGACGCTGGCGCTTAAGTGAGATGTAATGGTGGCTCGAGAAGTTCCTCGGCGATAGACAGATCAAGCGGTGTGGTGATTTTAATATTATCCTCTTCTCCGGCCACCAGGTGAATCTCGTGATGATTTGCTTCCACAACAGATGCATCATCAGTAAATAATTCCTGATAAGTTTTTTCGTATGCGGGCAGGATCAATTCACTCAGAAAAGTTTGCGGTGTTTGTACGAGTTTTACTTCGCTTCGTTTAACAGGAGTATTCCCCGATTCATTTACAATGCGTATGCTGTCTTTTGAATCTACACAGGGTATGGCCGACCCAAATCTTAATGCTTCTTCAAAGCAAAGGTGGATCAGCGATGGCGTTAAAAGACATCTTACTCCGTCATGTACAAATATTACCGACTGTTCGTTTATCAGAGAAAGTCCTTTTTGTACTGAATGAAAACGGGTAGCTCCTCCAACAATAGTTTGAATGGGATTCACTGAAATTATTTCATCACAAATAGCCCTTCCGGCATCGTAATAATCAGATGGTAAAACAAGTATAATGTGAAAATCCTTATAGGATTTGAGAAAAGTATGCAACGTATACCAGATAATAGGTTTGTTATGGATTAAAAGAAATTGCTTGGGCAAATCACTGCCCATACGTAATCCATAACCTCCCGCAACAATAACAGCGAATTTTTTCATGTGATAATTTATTTATCCGCTAATAAACGGAGACATTCCCGTTGAAGTCTTGCTTTATCAATAGCTACTGTTCCGACAGATTCACATACCAATCCTCCTGCGAGATTTGCAATTTCAGCCATAATCCGGACGTTGCGGGTAAGTGCATAAACGAGCGTTGCCACCGCTATTACTGTATCACCTGCGCCGGATACATCAGCAACATTACGTATGTGCGACGGAACCATGTGGTACTCCTTGCCGTCATCATAAAAAACTCCTTTTTCGGAAAGAGTAATAAAAGAGATTTTATGATTTAGTTCGTCCTTAAGCTTTTGGTGAATAAGCTTAAGTGCAGGTTCGTTGATTTCGTCAATTAAAATATTCAGCGCTTCCCTGGCTTCTTTCAAATTGGGTTTGAAAATATCCACCTCTTTGTATTCAAAAAAATGCTTTCTTTTTGGATCGACAGCAGTTAATACGGAATTTTTTTTGCAAATCTGGATAAGCTTCTGAATTATTCTTTCTGTGAGAACGCCTTTGTTATAATCTTCAAAAATGATCGCAGCGGGAGACTGATCGACTATAAATTTTTCAACCTGTTCAATCAGATCATGTTCCTGCTCCGTACTGAGGGGTAAAACAGTTTCCGAATCGAGCCGCATCATTTGTTGATTTCTGCTGATGACTCGCATTTTATTGGTAGTAATCCGATTGGGAGATTTGATGAGATAATTGACGTCAATTTTATTTTCACTCAGAAGTCCGGTGAGAATCTGACCATCGTCATCATCTCCTATTACTGAAAAAACGGATACAGGTGTTCCGAGCGATACAAGATTAAGCGCTACATTGCCTGCTCCGCCAATACGGTATTCTTTTTTGTTTACCGTTACAACAGGTACCGGAGCTTCTGGAGATATTCTCTCCACATTACCCCACCAGTAAGTATCCAGCATCACATCGCCTATAACGCCGATCCTGACGGATGAAAATGTTTTAAATAATTCTTTATAGTCAATTGCAATTGCCATTTTATTCCGACTGTTTATTTCTGTTGCCGGAATTCGCCACAAAATATAAAGGAATTCCCAGCAAAGTTATTATCAGGCCCGGCCATGTAAATTGTGGTTTATAAATAATGAGCAGAACACAAAAACCAGTTCCCATGAGAATGTAAAGTATTGGCAAAAGCGGATAACCGAACGCTCTGTAAGGCCTGGGCAGATCCGGTTTCTTCTTTCTTAAAATAAAAATGCCCAGAATGGTAAGCACGTAGAAAATAACCACAACAAAAGAGATCATATCGAGCAGATCACCATATTTTCCACTTAAACATAATATGGAAGCTACCAGGAACTGTGCCCAGAGTGCCCATTGGGGAACATCGTTTTTATTGAGTGTGCCCGCTTTTCTGAAAAATAATTTATCCTTGGCCATGGTATAATAAACCCTGGCCCCGGCAAGAATTAATCCATTATTGCAGCCAAATGTGGAAACCATAATCAGAACTGCAATGATAATGGTGCCGGATTTTCCAAATATCACCTGAGAGGCAGCTACTGCAATCCTGTCGTTTTCCGTATGGGCAATATCATTCATAGGCAATACCGCTAAATACATCAGGTTGGCACAAACATAAATGACGGTTACGATCAGGGTGCCGAGAAAAAGTGAAAGGCCGATATTCCTTTGTGGATTTTTTATTTCCCCCGCTATGAAAGTTACATTATTCCAGGCATCACTACTGAAAACGGATCCGACCATCGCAGCGGCAATTCCCCCTAATAACGCAGCGCCTCCTATCGAATTGACATTAAAACCTAAAGAGGGATTACAAACATCTTTCAAACTGGTTTTGGTTGCTGTCCAGGCGGCAGACCAGTTGGCATGCCACACTTCCGGGTGAAATGCAATAAACCCTGCAATGACGAGTCCGAATAAAGCCAACAATTTAGTGGAAGTAAAAATATTCTGAATCCATTTACCTCCTTTTATTCCCCTGGTATTTGTATACGTCAGTAATCCAATAATTCCGATTGAAGCGAGCTGCGCTGCACTAATTGTAAAAAACGTGGGAGATCCGCAACTGTTTATACCTGTTTGAATCTGGAGAATATGATGATCCTCACTGAGACCATGAATAAGGTAAGAAGCATATCTTGAAAATGCTACTCCGACTGCAGCTATTGTTCCGGTTTGGATGACAGCGAAAAAACTCCATCCATATAAAAAACTAACCAGCGGATTATAGGCTTCTTTGAGATAGACGTATTGACCACCCGCTTTAGGAAACATGCCGCTCAGTTCGCCATAACTTACAGCAGCTGTCAACGTCATGAAGCCGGTAATCAACCAGACCAATATTAGCCACCCGGCACCGCCAACATTTCTGACAATATCTGCACTTACAATGAAAATTCCCGAACCGATCATCGACCCGGCAACAATCATTGTTGCGTCCACTAATCCCAGTGTTGGTTTAAAAGAATGGCTCTCTGCGGGCATAAGATAATTTGACCCGGAAGATAGTATTACTTTTTCTTATACTCTGCATTCAGACCGTTGACAAGGTCGTCGGTGATATTATATGCGGTATCGCGGATATAAATAAAAGAATTTGCCTCGTAGGAAATGATATAATTAAAGCCCTTCGTTTTATTGTATTCTTTCAAATAGTCTTCGATTTTTTTCCTGATATCAGCTTTCAGGTCTTCATTGTGTTTAAGCAGGGATTCCTGAAGCGATTGTTTCCGAACCTGATAATTTTGCTGCATCTGCGCATACTCCTGCTGTGCCTGCTCGCCCTCAGCTTTGGACATAGTAGTTGCCGTCTTCTGCCATTCGGCTATTTTTTTCTGATAGCTTTTTTCCATGCTGCTCAGCTCGGCATTCATTTCATTTTCTTTACCCTTTACCTGTTCAAGTACGTCTTTGAAATACTGATAATGCGCTTCCAGTGAATCCGTGTTGAAATAAGCCATCCTGAAATTGTTCACGGTCGCCTGATTTTCTTTAACGGTTACCGGTTGACTGTTGACGGTTGGTGGCTTATGATAAACAACATAAAACAAAACACCCGTTAGGAGTAAAGCGAGTAAACCCGGAAGCATGGCAATATTTCTCATACTAATAAATATAAAATGATCGGCTTGTTTGCTATATACCGTACATAAAAGTAGGAAGCATTTCTGCTTCCTACTGCTTATTAAATCTTAAATTTTAGACTTATTCATCTTCGTCAAATTGCATGGCTTCCCGCGTATTTTGAAGCAATTCATATTCTTCTTTGCTTCCTACAATCATATTTTCGAATTCACGTAAACCAGTTCCGGCAGGAATAGGATGACCTGTAATAACATTCTCCTTCAAACCCATCATATCGTCCGTTTTGCCCTGAATAGCGGCCGAAGAAAGTACTTTGGTAGTTTCCTGGAAGGAAGCTGCAGAAATCCAGCTTTGAGTTCCAAGGGATGCCTTGGTAATTCCCAGCAACATAGGAGCTGAAGTTGCAGAATGAGCATCTCTGAATTCCGCGAGTTTTTTATCATTACGGCGAAGGATGGAATTTTCTTCCCTTACTTCACGTAAACTTACAATCTGCCCCGGTTTCAGTTTCGTTGATTCGCCTGCTTCCACTACCACCTTCTTATCGAAGATCCAGTCATTCTCGTCTAAGAATTCTATTTTGTCCACTGTCTCATCTTCAAGGAATCGCGTGTCTCCCGGATCAACAATATTCAGCTTACGCATCATCTGCCTTACGATAACTTCAATGTGTTTGTCATTGATTTTCACGCCCTGCAAACGATACACTTCCTGAATTTCATTTACCACATACTCCTGAACGGCAAATGGTCCCTTAATCGCAAGTATATCTGCCGGCGCTACTTGTCCGTCGGAAAGCTGCGCTCCTGCTTTTATAAAGTCTCCGTCCTGTGCCAGGATCTGGCGTGTGAGAGGAACTAAATATTTCTTTACAATACCGTCTTTAGCTTCCACGATGATCTCACGGTTACCTCTTTTAATATTACCAAAAGCAACGACACCGTCAATCTCAGAAACAACAGCGGGATTACCCGGGTTTCTTGCTTCAAACAATTCTGTCACTCTTGGAAGACCTCCTGTGATATCACGAAGTTTTCCCAGCACTCGCGGAATTTTTACAATAACCTGTCCGCCGCGAACATCCTCACCCTCTTCCATAATGATATGGCTTCCAACCGGCAGATTATAGTTTTTAATTTCCTTACCGCTTTCTACAACAATGCCTGGAATTTTTGTTTTATCCTTCGTATCGATAACTACTTTTTCGCGGTGACCAGTTTGTTCATCAGCTTCTTCACGATAAGTAATTCCTTCAATTACATTTTCAAATTTCAGTTTACCGGTGATTTCACTGATGACTACATTATTGAATGGATCCCATGTACAAATTATTTCACCTTTCGTTACTTTCTGTCCGTCTTTCACAGTAAGTGTTGCTCCATAGGGAACATTGTTAGTAATCAGGAGACGATCGTTTTTCACATCCATAATCCTGACTTCACCCGTACGTCCGATTACTACCGGAACTTTGGCACCATCGTTATTTTCAGCTAATACAGTTCTCAACCCATCGAATTGGATTGTACCATCGAATTTCGCCAGGAGTGAAGATTCTACTGATGCAGAACCGGCAACACCTCCCACGTGAAAAGTACGCAGTGTTAGCTGGGTACCGGGCTCACCGATTGATTGTGCTGCGATGATACCAACGGCATCACCCTTTTGCGCCGTATAACCGGTTGCAAGGTTTTTGCCATAACATTTTACGCAAACACCACGTTTACTTTCGCAGGTAAGAACTGAACGAATTTCAACAGTTTCAATTCCTGCCTCTTCAATTTTCTTTGCAACTTCCTCGGTAATTTCAATTCCACCTTTGGCGATAATATTATCGGAAGCCGGATCGTAAATATCGTGAAGTGAAACACGTCCCAGAATACGATCGTATAATGGTTCTACGATATCTTCATTATCTTTTAATGCAGTTGTAGCAATACCCCGCAAAGTACCGCAGTCTTCTTCTTTGATAACAACATCCTGAGCAACATCCACGAGACGACGGGTAAGGTACCCGGCATCGGCGGTCTTCAGAGCCGTATCAGCAAGACCTTTTCTCGCACCATGGGTAGAGATGAAATAATCTAATACATTCAGTCCTCCTTTGAAGTTGGAAAGAATCGGATTTTCAATGATTTCGCTGCCAGTAGATCCTGATTTCCTTGGTTTGGCCATCAGTCCGCGTATTCCTGCCAGCTGCTTAATCTGTTGTTTGGATCCACGCGCTCCGGAATCAAGCATCATGAAAACAGAATTAAATCCCTGTTTATCAGAAGCCAGTTCACGGATCAGTGTTTCAGTTATGCGGGTATCGACCCTGGACCAAATATCGACGATCTGATTATATCTTTCATTGTTAGTGATCAGACCTGTATTGTAGTTGTCCCAGACTTCATCCACTTCTACTTTCGCATTAACAAGCAACTCTTCTTTTGTGTCGGGAATGATAAGGTCATTGATACTAAATGACAAACCGCCACGGAATGCCATACGGAATCCCAGTGTTTTAATATCATCAAGGAACTTAGCTGTTTTTGGAACATTGGTCCATTTGATGATATTGCCAATGATTTCGCGAAGAGATTTTTTAGTGAGAAGCTGGTTTACAAATCCTACTTCAACAGGCGTATGCTGATTGAACAGAACACGACCAACCGTTGTTTCCAGTAATTTCTTTTCCAGGGAATCGTCTTCGTTTCTAACGTTAACTTTTACTTTTATATAGGCGTGAAGATCAAGCTGACCCTCGTTGTAAGCGATAATTACTTCTTCCGGGCTATAGAATGCTTTCCCTTCTCCTTTTACTTTTTCAGTTGGAGTAGATTTCTTTCCCTTCGTTATATAATACAATCCCAGAACCATGTCCTGTGAAGGAAGGGTAATGGGCGTACCATTCTGCGGATTCAGGATATTGTGACTGGATAACATCAACAGCTGCGCTTCTAAAACAGCAGCACTGCTCAATGGTACATGCACAGCCATTTGGTCACCATCAAAATCGGCGTTGAACGCTGTACAAACCAATGGATGGAGCTGAATTGCCTTACCCTCAATTAACTTGGGCTGAAACGCTTGTATTGAAAGACGGTGAAGTGTCGGAGCACGATTCAGCATGACCGGATGTCCTTTTAAAATATTTTCCAGGATATCCCATACTATCGCTTCTTTGCGGTCAACCAGCTTACGTGCTGATTTCACAGTTTTTACTATACCTCTTTCAATCAGTTTACGAATAATGAACGGCTTGAAGAGTTCAGCAGCCATATCTTTTGGCAGTCCGCATTCATGCAGTTTCAGTTCAGGTCCCACAACGATTACAGAACGACCGGAATAGTCAACACGTTTTCCGAGAAGGTTCTGACGGAAACGGCCCTGTTTCCCTTTCAGCACGTCACTCAACGATTTCAGCGCTCTTCCACCTTCCGCTTTTACGGCATTGGATTTACGGCTGTTATCAAAAAGTGAATCGATTGCTTCCTGCAGCATTCTTTTTTCATTACGCAGGATTACTTCAGGCGCTTTAATCTCCAGCAAACGTTTAAGACGATTGTTTCGGATGATCACCCTGCGATACAGATCATTTAAATCCGAAGACGCAAACCGGCCGCCATCCAGAGGAACAAGCGGACGCAGTTCGGGAGGTATAACCGGAATGTATTGCATTACCATCCATTCAGGACGGTTTGTTATTCTTGTATTTGCATCACGGAAACTTTCAACAACACTTAAGCGTTTTAGGGCGTCTGCCTTACGTTGCTGGGAAGTTTCATTGGCTGCAGCAGCACGCAGATCAAAGCTCAGCTGATCGAGGTCTATACGCTGCAGTAAATCATGTACGGCTTCAGCACCCATTTTGGCGATGAATTTCGTCGGATCATCGTCGGGTAAATATTGGTTGTCCTTTGGAAGTGTTTCCAGTATTTCAAGGTATTCTTCTTCCGTCAGCAGATCGCCCTGGTTCTGATTTTTGTCAGCACGAATACCAGACTGGATCACTACATATCTTTCATAATACACGATGCTCTCCAGCTTCTTTGAGCTCATGCCCAGCAGGTAACCGGTTTTATTCGGCAGACTTTTGAAATACCAGATATGAACAACCGGTACAACCAGTTTGATGTGCCCCATACGTTCCCGACGTACTTTCTTTTCAGTTACTTCGACACCGCAACGGTCACATACAATCCCCTTGTAACGGATTCTTTTATATTTCCCACAAGCACATTCGTAATCCTTGACAGGTCCGAATATGCGTTCGCAGAACAGACCATCCCTCTCGGGTTTGTATGTTCTGTAGTTTATGGTTTCAGGCTTTAAAACTTCTCCATAAGATCTTTCCAGAATGGAATCGGGAGAAGCTAGCCCGATGGTAATTTTTGAGAAAGTGGCTTTGGGACGATTTTCTTTTTTAATAGCCATATTTTTAATATCAGGTTTTTAAAAGACAGTTACCACAAATGCATTTACTAAGCAGTTTACAACAGGATTTGAATGTCCTTTTGTAACTTACTTAGTTGAAAATCAATATTTTACAGAGATTGCGGTTCTGAAAATGCCAGCATAAGGGAGGCAAAGGTACGGGGTTTGAATTAATTTACCAAGATAAGGTATCCATACCTTGCTCGTAATTTAAACGGGATAAGTAGCGTCGATTTTCGGACTTTTTCTCGGTTCTGCATAATAGAAAGCGATTGTAAGCAGGGAAAATAATAAATAGGGAGTCAGATAGCGCTCTTCGTAAAAAGGATAAAGAATAAAACGGACGATTACCACGGCACAAACTGTATAAAAAATATAGTTTACTTCCTGCTTCGGGCTGAATCCGCGGTTCAAGCCGGAAAATATAAACAACACGAACAAATACATGAAAAAAGATCCAGGAATGACATAAATGTATAGTTCTATATTTTCTAAATACTTACCAGGTGGTACTGAAAAATTGGGATCAGTAAACCATAGAAAATGATGGGTAGCCGTAAGATTAACCAGCAGCGCTATCGCGATCAGTCCCAAAGACATCAAAATATATTTTCCGGTGGCAAGTTTGTTTGAAAAACTATTTACGGGCCATTTCCAAAGAGCGAAAAGAAATATCAATTCCGAAACCACATTGTCAAGGCGCGCGCATATTGCCAGCACAAAAAGGGAATACCAAAGGAGTTTATTTCTTCCGAAGTAAATCAGAAAAACTGCATTTAGTAAAATGAAACAGGATAAAGCGTCCGGAGTGGAAAGTCTGGCCAGCAGTAGTGTCGGAAAGATCAACATACAGCATACACTTGCCAGAAACGTTTTCACCGGATCCAGGCGTTTTATCACCACCTGCCAGAGACTCAGTCCTATCAGAAAATAACAAAGCAGAGAAGGGACCAGGGTTGCGTGGACATAGGAAAATCCCAGTTTGTGAAAAGCTAAAACCAGTAAAACATAAAGTGGTTTAATCCTGTATCTTTCTAATATCACCGGATCTGCGCTGCTGATTCGGTCCGCATGATCCTGATATTCAAGTGCAGGAAGTTCTTTGTGAAGAACATCTTTTGTCCGTTCAATCACGCCCTCCATGGAACCTTGTTCTTTTTCTAATACCAAGGCGATATAAAAAGGCATGTCACCATTATGGCCGGGAAATTTTGATAAATAAAAAGTTACCAATGAAAGCAGCGCGATATAAAACAGAAATGCATTTCTGAAAAACATGTGCTAATATTTTGGATGCGTAAGACCTGCACCCTGTTTTAATTGGCCGCCATTATTTTCCAAAAATTTTTCCCTGATGATTTTCTGAACCGGTACATTTCGGATCTTGCTTTCCAGCCAGGAAATAATATCCAGATAGACAAATGCGCGGGTCTCAAACCGGTTCTTTTCATATGTCTTTAGTCTTTCCAGGAGTTTTGGGAATTCAGGTTTTAGTTCTGCAGGATCCAGCTTAAATGATTTCCTGAGAAACCGGAATATTTCTTCTTCCACTTTACTCAGGTTTTCCATTTTAGCCATAAAACGGTAAACTGATTTGATCAGATATTCCAGTAAATCATCATTACCCAATTCATAATGTGCAATCAGATGCAACAACCTGGAATAGCACTGGAGATCTGTACGCAAATCCATTTTCCAGTTGATGATTTTGTTAAGATATTTTATAGTATGCTCATAGTCGCCACTGCCAAAATACAGACTGGCAAACTTGTAATAAAAGATCAGTATCCGGTGCCTGTCCAAATAGATTTCATATTCTTTAAGCTTTTCTTCGATAAATGGAACCAGTGAAAGTCCTTCCGTAAAAGTGCCATCTATGAAGTGCTGGTTGATTTTAGCGATATGCAGGTAAACGAAAGTCTGGATGCGGTTGTTGTCATTTCCCTGAACGGCTTCTGAATGAAAGAAATTCTCAAAAATATTTAGCGTTTCAAGAAACTTAGGATAATTCAACAGATCAAAATGGGCGCTCAGCAGATTGTGCATCCCTTTAATATAATGCGCGGTTTCAATCGCGATCATAGCAGGTTCTTTATCGAACAGTTCCACCCACCGGTGTGTATAGCGATAATAGGACAGAAAATCTTGTCCAATAAAGGCAAACCAGCTATAACTCTGATATAAATAGAGGTTTTCATAGAAACCATTTGCAGCAGGCATTTTTTGGGGGAGGCGGGATTCGAAGAACTCTTTTACTGCAATTTCGTCCTTCTCATTTCTAGCTACTCCGTGCTGAATATACCAGCCGTATAATTGCAAAGCAAGGCTTGAAAGCGTTCCTGCCAGAAGTATCTGCTCGTTAACTGTTTTCATTTCAGTAGCCAGCTGTCCAGCCCTGTCCTGCATACTTCTTGTAATATGAAGTGCTTCGATTTTCTGTTCGAAAAATAGTGTCTCTAATATGTAACTGTATTGATGGTATTGCCTGCCTAATTCTTTGATTCTGTCGAGCACTTTAAGGCTTTGCAAATAAAGACCCTGATTGTAAAGGATCTCCGCATGATCCAGCTGTTCATGCAATTGCAGAAAGATATTATTTTCACCTCTAATCAACCGCAGACTGGACAGGATCTGACGGTATAAATGAGCCTTAACATTGGAGAGTTGTTGTTTGCTTAACTGTTTGTTCTTATTTAACAGCTCTATTTCATCATATACATCCATTTTATCCAGTGCATCGAATAAATAGATGATTTTCAGGTCGTCAGAAGCTGTATTTCTCTTCACATATAGCTTGAAATTCCGCTTCTCCGACTTTTTCAGAGATTTAACAAGTTGAAACAAGGTATCAGAGGAGCGGTTGGGCATCGTAATTTGAAACGTCTGAATTAAGGACTGGCGTGGGTTTCAGCGGTTGAAACCCCATTTCTGGACTGTAATTCAAACGGGATTTTGATTTGTGTACTGAATCAAACAAAAATAACTTCGATTCAACTCATTTCCCAAAACGATATGAAATCGGATAAAATTTACATTTTCGATACTACCCTACGCGACGGTGAGCAGGTTCCTGGCTGTAAACTGAATACCAAGGAAAAGTTGGAACTGGCACTGGAACTGGAACACCTGGGAGTAGACATCATTGAAGCGGGGTTTCCTGTTTCAAGCCCGGGTGATTTTCATTCCGTTGAAGAAATATCGAAAGTGGTCCGCCATGCCAGTGTTTGCGCCCTTAGCCGTGCTGTAAAGGCAGACATCGAGATGGCTGCCAATGCTCTGAAGAAAGCAAAACACCCCCGGATACATACCGGAATCGGAACATCAGATTTTCATATCAAATCCAAATTCAATTCCAATCGTGAAGACATCATAGAAAGAGCGGTGCAGGCTGTAAAATGGGCAAAGAATCTTGTGGCAGATGTTGAGTTTTATGCAGAAGATGCAGGCCGTACCGAAAATGTTTATCTGGCACAGGTAATCGAAGCAGTGATCAAAGCCGGAGCAACTGTTGTTAATATACCCGACACGACAGGCTATTGTCTGCCTCATCAATACGGAGAAAAAATTGCATATCTGATCAACCATGTAAAAAATATCGACAAAGCTGTAATCTCCTGTCATTGTCATAATGACCTTGGACTTGCAACAGCCAATTCAATTGCGGGTATTATTGCCGGTGCAAGACAAATTGAATGTACAATTAACGGACTTGGTGAAAGAGCAGGTAATACTGCACTGGAAGAAGTTGTAATGGTGATACGTCAACACTCGGATTTAGGATTTACAACCGGTATAAAAACGAAATCTCTAAATCCCATGAGCCGCCTTGTAGCTGAAACAATGCGAATGCAGGTGCAGCCCAATAAAGCAATTGTGGGCGCAAATGCTTTTTCTCATTCTTCGGGTATTCACCAGGACGGATTCCTGAAAGACGCACAAACCTACGAGATCATAAATCCTGATGAAGTGGGAGCAGACGGCTCAAAAATCGTACTGACAGCCCGCAGCGGACGGAGTGCCCTTGCCCATCGCTTCAGAATTATTGGATATGAATTTACAAGGAATGAAATTGATTCCCTGTATATTGAATTTCTCCGTTTGGCTGACACAAAAAAAGAAGTGGGTGAAGCAGACTTGCATGAACTTGCTAAAGTAGCTGTGAGCGCGTAATTGAATATCGGCACAAAGGATAAATAATTTTGACTAGCCATGAAATCAAAAACACTTTTCGAAAAAATATGGGACACACATGTAGTCAAAGTCATTGACGATGGACCAGCTGTTTTATATATTGACAAACATCTGATTCATGAGGTTACAAGTCCCCAGGCGTTTCAAGGTCTGGAAGACCGGGGACTACCTGTATTCCGTCCAAGGCAAATTGTTGCAACGGCTGATCATAATGTTCCAACTGAAAATCAACACCTCCCAATCAAAGAAGCACTTTCCCGGCTTCAGGTAGAAACGCTGGAAAAAAATTGTAAGAAGTTTGATATTGAACTCTATGGACTGGGACACCCCTATCAGGGTATCGTTCACGTAATCGGACCAGAACTTGGAATCACGTTGCCCGGAATGACGATCGTTTGTGGCGACAGCCATACGTCCACACACGGTGCTTTCGGAACAATTGCATTTGGTATCGGCACCAGCGAAGTTGAAATGGTGATGGCCACCCAGTGCCTTATGCAGACCCGTCCAAAATTGATGCGTATTAATGTGGAAGGCAGGTTGAACAAGGGTGTATTGTCAAAAGATATTATCCTCTATATCATATCTAAAATCTCAGCCAGCGGTGCTACAGGGTATGCTGTTGAATATGCAGGTTCAGCCATACGTGATCTTTCAATGGAGGCAAGAATGACAATCTGTAATATGAGTATTGAGATGGGTGCACGCTGCGGTATGATCGCGCCTGATGAAACTACATTTGCCTACATAAAGGGAAGAAAATTTGCACCTCAGGGAGAAGAATGGAACAATTCTTTATCTTATTGGAAAACGCTTTTCACAGATGAAGATGCTGAATTCGATCGTGAAATTAATATCAAAGCATCCGACATAGAACCGATGATTACCTATGGTACCAATCCCGGCATGGGTATCGGGATTTCGGGACATGTTCCCAATCTGCGTGACGTGGAAGAAAGTGAAAAACTTTCTTTTGAAAAATCACTTTCTTATATGGGTCTTGACGCTGGAATGGGTATCAAGGGGAAAAAAATAGACTACGTTTTTATCGGCAGCTGTACCAATAGCAGGATAGAAGATCTTCGATTGGTCGCATCTTTTGTAAAGGGAAAACAAAAAGCAAAAGACGTACAGGTTTGGATCGTTCCGGGTAGTAAGCAGGTTGAAAAACAAGCTCAGCTGGAAGGCATCGATAAGATATTTGAAGATGCAGGATTTCTTCTCAGGCAGCCTGGCTGTTCAGCCTGTCTGGGAATGAATGAAGATAAAATTCCAGCCGGTAAATATTGCATATCTACCAGCAACCGGAATTTTGAAGGACGACAGGGGCCGAACTCGAGAACTTTTCTAACCAGTCCCCTCAGCGCAGCTGCTGCCGCCATTACGGGAAGGGTAACGGATGTAAGGGAACTCATTTGAGTATGGGAGTATGGAAGTATGGGAGTATGGGAATGAGGGAGTGAAGAAAAATAGTCAGATGAAAGCAATTAATAAAATAGTAAGCACAATCGTCCCGATCAATATCGAAAATATCGATACAGATCAGATTATTCCTGCACGTTTTCTGAAATCGACAAACCGTGATGGATTTGGAAAAAATCTTTTCAGGGATTGGCGTTACGAAAATGATGACGAAAATAAACCGAGGGCTGACTTTCCACTAAACGATCTGAAGTACCGAGGAAAGATACTTGTTGCCGGTAAGAATTTCGGATGTGGGTCGTCACGTGAACATGCAGCGTGGGCCATCAAGGATTACGGATTTGATGTAGT
The DNA here is from genome assembly GCA_963757315.1 of uncultured Bacteroidota bacterium. GTDB lineage: Bacteria > Bacteroidota > Bacteroidia > Chitinophagales > Chitinophagaceae > Puia. The sequence continues at coordinate 1,700,170 of CAVWRD010000011.1, forward strand.
TGTAAGTAGTTTTTTTGCCGATATTTTTAAAAACAATGCACTCAATAATTTTTGTCTTCCCGTAACGGTAAGCGACAATTTTCTGAGGGATATTTTTGAAGCTGTAGACAGCGACGCATCAACTGAAATTATCGTTGATCTTGAAAATCAAACGATCAGTTTGGAACGAAAAGATGGGGAAGAAATAAAAGAGAAATTTGAAATCAGTCAGTATAAAAAAACCTGCCTGCTTAATGGATACGACGATATAGATTATCTCTTAAGCATGAAAGAGGAAATCACAGAATTTGAAAATAAGCAACTCACTTACCCGCATACTATATGAAAAAAAACATTGTTGTTATTGAAGGTGACGGTATCGGACCAGAGGTTACAAGGCAGGCCGTGAAAGTACTAAATTCTATAGCAGAATGCTTTCACCATGAATTCGAATATCGATATTGTCTCATGGGCGCCGTTGCAATAGAAAAAACCGGCAACCCGCTACCTGATGAAACAGTTGAACTGGCACTTGAAAGTGACGCCATTCTTTTTGGAGCAATCGGTCATCCTAAATATGATAACGATCCCACTGCCAAAGTACGCCCCGAGCAGGGTTTACTCAAGTTGAGAAAGTCTCTGCAATTGTTTGCAAATATTCGTCCGGTAAGTACCTATCCATCACTCCATCACCTTTCTCCATTAAAAACGAAAAATGTTGAAGGTGTAGATTTTATCATTTACCGCGAACTTACCGGTGGTATTTATTTTGGGAAAAAAGAAACGAGTGCAGATCAGCAATCGGCTTTCGACGAATGCAGTTACACCAAAGACGAGATCGAACGAATCGCACATCTTGCTTTCAAACAGGCCTCCATTCGCAGGAAGAAATTAACGCTGGTTGATAAAGCCAATGTTTTGGAAACATCCAGACTATGGCGTAAAGTGGTGCAGGAGATTGCAAAAGAATATCCGACTGTAAGTCTGGATTTTCTCTTCGTAGACAACGCGGCTATGCAAATTATTGTTAATCCAAAACAATTCGATGTCATACTCACTGAAAACATGTTTGGCGATATCCTTAGCGACGAAGCAAGTGTAATCAGCGGATCTTTGGGGCTGCTTCCATCAGCTTCGGTCGGAAAAGGTCCTGCACTTTTTGAACCTATTCATGGCTCCTATCCCCAGGCAGCGGGAAAGGATATAGCAAACCCATTGGGATCTGTACTTTCGGCCGCCATGATGCTGGATCATTTTGAATTACATAAAGAAGCAGATCTGGTCAGGGAAGCTGTGGAATGGACTTTAATAAATGGCTTTGTAACAAAAGATATTGATCCGGTGAACTTTTATTTTACGACCACAATCGGTGAATTGATCAGCGACTATCTGGTCGGAAAGATTTCCGGTTCCGAGCTCAATCAGGAAAATATTGCGCTCAGGAAATCGACTATAATTTAGTTCTTTGTTTTATTATCAGCGGTTCGTATATTCGCAGTCAACACTTCTCTCATGTTGCAAAGCAGTATATATAATATAATCAGGCTAACCCGTTACGTGGTGGTCATTATTATTATTATTTCTGCTCTGCAGGGAGGCGGTTGACCACGTTTAAATTTCAAAAATAATTATAACGACCCGCCTCCAAAAGGCGGGTTTCTTTTTTATACAAATTACTATGGCGGAACTTAACAGGTATTCAAAAACATTAACTCAGGATGAAACACAACCCGGTGCGCAGGCAATGTATTACGCCATAGGCTTCACTGAAGCAGATTTCAAAAAGGCGCAGGTAGGGATTGCCAGCATGGGGTGGGATGGCAATCCTTGTAACATGCATTTGAATGATCTCGCAAAATCAGTAAAAACGAGCATTAATAAAACAGATTTGCTGGGATTAATTTTTCATACAATTGGAGTAAGTGACGGTATCAGCATGGGTACGGATGGTATGCGGTTTTCGCTGGTAAGCCGCGATATTATTGCAGACAGTATTGAAACAAATGCAGGTGCACAGTATTACGACGCTATTGTCACCATTCCGGGCTGCGATAAAAATATGCCGGGTTCGATTATGGCGATGGGAAGATTGAACCGCCCCGGCATCATGTTATATGGTGGAACCATAGCTCCCGGTCATTACAAAGGACAGGATCTGAATATCGTTTCAAATTTTGAAGCATTGGGTCAGAAAATTGCCGGTAATCTTAGTGAGGCCGATTTTAAAGCAATCGTTCGAAATAGTTGTCCTGGTGCAGGCGCCTGCGGCGGAATGTATACAGCAAATACCATGGCGAGTGCCATCGAAGCGTTAGGAATGAGTCTTCCATATTCTTCTTCAAACCCTGCCATAAGCCCCGAAAAACAAAAAGAATGCGAAGCCATTGGTGCAGCCATCAAACTGCTGTTAGAAAAAGATATAAAGCCAAGAGATATTATGACACGTAAAGCATTTGAAAATGCTATAACGGTAGTAATGGTGCTTGGCGGTTCAACCAATGCTGTTCTGCACTTAATTGCAATGGCTAAAAGTGTGGACGTTCCCTTAACGCAGGATGATTTCCAGGAAATAAGCAATAAGATTCCGATGCTGGCAGATTTTAAACCAAGCGGAAAATACCTGATGGAAGACCTGCATCAATATGGGGGTGTGCCAGCAGTTATGAAATACTTGCTGAAAAATGGTTTGTTGCATGGAGAATGTTTAACGGTTACAGGCAAGACGGTTGCCGAAAACCTGAAAGAAGCTCCTGATCTTGATTTTGAAAAACAAAAAATCATCATGCCTCTGGACAATCCGCTGAAAGCTACGGGGCATTTGCAAATATTATATGGCAATCTTGCTACGGGCGGATGTGTCGCAAAAATTACCGGCAAAGAAGGTGAACGTTTTGAGGGAACAGCGCGCGTCTTTAGCGGTGAACACGATCTGATATCAGGTATACAGTCCGGAAGAGTACATGCTGGCGATGTTGTTGTTATTCGAAATATAGGTCCCAAAGGCGCACCCGGAATGCCCGAAATGCTTAAGCCCACAGGAGCTATTATTGGCGCTGGTCTTGGTAAAACGGTAGCACTTATTACAGACGCACGGTTTAGTGGTGGTACACATGGGTTTGTGGTCGGACACATTACACCGGAAGCCTACGAAGGGGGTTTGATCGCTTTGGTAGAGGACGATGATATTATTGAAATTGACGCAATTAAAAACTCAATTACGTTAAAAGTGAAGGATGAAATAATTGCAGAGAGACGAAAAAAATGGAAACAACCTCCTTTGAAAGCAACAAAAGGGGTGTTGTTTAAATACGCGCAGGTAGTGAAAGATGCTTCTCAGGGTTGTGTTACCGATGAAGCGTGAAGAAAGATGGAGTATGGGAGTATGGGAGTATGGGAGTATGGGAATTAAATTCAAAACGGTCAAAAGTCCACGGTCCACGGTCAACGGTCAACGGTCAACGGTCAACGGTCAACGGTCAACGGTCAACGGTCAACGGTCAACGGTCAATAAAAGAATTTTAAATAAGATAATGTATGGAAACGCTCGAAGTGAAAGAAAATAAAACGGCAAAGGCAAAACATGCCATTCGGAAATTGTCGGGTTCAGCTGCTTTGCTGGAAGTATTTCTTTCAGAAAAAGTGGATACGATTTTCGGTTATCCGGGCGGAGCCATTATGCCGATTTACGACGCTCTCTACGATTACCAGCAAAAAATAAATCATGTTCTCGTTCGACATGAACAAGGTGCTATTCATGCTGCACAGGGTTATGCCAGGACTTCTGGAAAAACCGGAATTGTATTTGCAACAAGCGGACCGGGAGCAACAAATCTTGTAACAGGACTTGCAGACGCGATGATCGACAGTACGCCGCTCGTATGCGTTACCGGTCAGGTATATGCGCATTTGCTTGGAACAGATGCTTTTCAGGAAACAGACGTAATTAATATCACGACACCTGTTACAAAATGGAATTACCAGATTACGGATGCCGTTGAGATACCCGCCGTATTAGCAAAAGCATTTTATATTGCCGCAAGCGGTCGACCCGGTCCTGTACTGATTGACATTACAAAAAATGCTCAGATCCAGGAATTTGACTATGAAGAATACAAACCAAGCGAACATATCAGGAGCTACAGACCTAAACCGATTGTTCGGAAAGAATACGTGGAAAAAGCCGCGAAACTAATTAACGAAGCAAAAAAACCCTTTGTAATCTTTGGTCAGGGGGTAATTCTGGGTCACGCAGAAAACGAGTTTAAAAAATTTCTTGATAAATCAGGTATCCCTGCTGCCTGGACGATTCTTGGAATGGGCGCAATTCCTACAGATCATCCACTCGCAGTTGGTATGCTTGGTATGCATGGGAACTATGGACCAAATGTTCTGACGAACGAATGCGATGTCTTAATCGCGGTCGGTATGCGATTCGATGATCGCGTTACTGGCCGGTTAGACAAATATGCTAAACAGGCTAAAATAATACATCTGGATATTGATCCCGCAGAAATAGACAAGAACCTGAAATCTACTGTACCTGTATGGGGCGACTGTAAGGAAACCCTGCCTCTGCTTACACAACTGGTAGATAAGAGAACTTACCCGGATTGGTTACAAAAATTCAGGGACTTCCAAAAACAGGAAGACGAAAAATGCATATACCCTGAAATGCATCCGACCACGGAGATTCTCTCAATGGGTGAAGTTATCAACGCACTCAATGAATTAACGGGAGGAAATGCTATTTTGGTTACAGACGTCGGCCAGCACCAAATGGTTACCTGCCGATATGCAAAATATAATCAGTCGCGAAGTAACATTACTTCGGGAGGTCTTGGCACCATGGGATTTGCGCTTCCCGCAGCTATTGGAGCAAAATTTGGTGCACCTGAACGATCTGTTATTGCAATTGCAGGAGACGGTGGTTTCCAAATGACCATTCAGGAATTGGGAACTATTATGCAAACAAACCTGAACGTTAAAATTATTATACTCAACAATGAGTTTCTGGGCATGGTTCGTCAATGGCAGGAACTTTTTAATGAGAAGAGATATTCTTTTGTGGACATTCAAAGTCCTGATTTTGTAGAAGTGGCAAAAGCATATCGTATCGCTGGCGAAAAAGTCACTAACCGGAAAACTCTGAAACAGGCATTGAAAAATATGCTGTCTCACCCCGACGCGTATCTGCTAGAGATAATGGTTGGAAAAGAAAATAATGTGTTCCCAATGGTTCCACAGGGTTGCAGCGTGAGTGAAATCAGATTGAGCTGAAGAAAGTGTGAGAGTGTGAGAGTGTGAGAGTGTGAGAGTAAAAAAATAAGATGACGGAAAATAATTTGTTCACAAGCGTTGCGCATTAAGGGTTAGGCTTTAAGCGTTAAGCGTTAAGCGTTTTTTATGTTGAAGCAGGAATTTACAATAACGGTTTACACTGAAAATCAAATTGGTTTGCTCAATCGTATTGCCATCATTTTCTCCCGCAGGAAAATCAATATTGACAGCATGAATACCTCTCCTTCTGAAATTGAAGGCATTCATAGATTTACGATTGTAATCAATGAAACAGAAGAAGTCGTAAAAAAACTTTGCCGGCAGATTGAGAAACAGGTTGAAGTGTTAAAAGCGTATTTTAATCAAAACGATGAAATCGTCTGGCAGGAACTTGCACTTTATAAAGTTTCTACAGATCAAATCGTTGAGAAAGTAAAAGTGGAAAGGCTGCTTAGAAAATATGGGGCCCGTGCAGTTGTGATTCGCAAAGACTATACTGTTTTTGAAACTACGGGGCATCGGGAAGAAACTGACGGATTGCTGGAGGCTTTGGAGCCTTACGGTGTTATTGAGTTTGTCCGCAGTGCAAGAGTGGCCATCATAAACGCAAGCAGCGGCTTTCACGAAAAACTTAAAGAATTTGAACAAACTGAACCTGGTGAAGAACTGGTAGAAAATGAATATCTGGATAAACAGGATGAAGTGTTCACGATGTAGTTGAACGTTGATCCCGCACGTGCGGGAACGGTTAACAGCAAATGATGAGAAAGTATAAAATATAGAATTAACAACTAGTAATTAATAATTAATAATTAAAAAAATGGCACAATTAAATTTCGGTGGAGTTGAAGAAACAGTTGTAACCAGGGAAGAATTTCCACTATCGAAAGCGCAACAGGTTCTAAAAGATGAAGTAATCGCTGTAATTGGTTACGGAGTACAAGGTCCCGGTCAGGCATTAAACCAGAAAGATAATGGTGTAAATGTAATTGTGGGTCAGCGTAAAAATTCAAAGACCTGGGATAAGGCTGTTCGCGACGGATTCGTGCCTGGCAAAACTCTTTTTGAAATTGAAGAAGCACTTGAAAAAGGAACAATCATTTGCTATCTGCTTAGTGATGCCGCACAGATTGAATTGTGGCCAACTGTAAAAAAACATTTGACAAAAGGAAAAGCGCTTTATTTTTCACACGGTTTCGGAATCACATTTAAGGAACAAACCGGTATCATTCCACCACCGGACGTAGATGTATTTCTGGTTGCTCCAAAAGGCTCAGGCACTTCGCTCAGAAGAATGTTTCTGCAGGGGCGCGGACTCAACAGTAGTTATGCCATCTTTCAGGACGCAACCGGAAAAGCGAAGGATAGGGTTATTGCACTTGGGATCGCTGTTGGAAGTGGTTATCTTTTTGAAACGAATTTTAAAAAAGAAGTATACAGCGACCTTACCGGAGAACGCGGTACGCTGATGGGCGCTATTCAGGGAATTTTTGCCGCCCAATACCAGGTACTACGTGATAAGGGACATACGCCTTCCGAAGCTTTTAATGAAACTGTAGAAGAACTCACTCAGAGTCTGATGCCACTTGTTGCAGAGAATGGCATGGACTGGATGTATGCCAATTGTTCTACTACTGCCCAAAGAGGAGCACTCGACTGGTGGAAAAAATTCAGAGATGCAACTGCACCCGTTTTCAAAGAATTATATGAGAGCGTAGCTTCAGGAAAAGAATCTCAACGTTCTATTGATAGCAACAGCAAGCCTGATTATCGTGAAAAACTGGAGGTTGAATTAAAAGAATTGCATGATAGCGAAATGTGGCAGGCGGGAAAAACGGTAAGAAGTCTTCGCCCGGAAAATCAACCCGCTCCGCTGCCAAAATCTGATAAGAAAGTTGTAGAAAAAGTGTAAATATGGAAACTTCGACACGGGCTTATACTCTGGATGTAACGGGAGCAGCGGAAAGATTAAAAAAAATAGTGGTAAGAACGCCATTGATTTTAAATCAGAATCTTTCCAGGAGATACAATTGCAATGTTTATCTGAAAAGGGAAGACCTTCAGGTGGTGCGATCTTATAAAATAAGAGGTGCTTACAATATGATGAGCAGTCTGAATGAAGAAGTACTCCGCAAAGGTGTCGTTTGTGCAAGTGCTGGAAATCATGCGCAGGGTTTTGCATATTCCTGTAAAAAACTAAACGTGAAAGGTGTAGTGTTCATGCCGATCATTACTCCCAAACAAAAGGTGGATCAAACTCGCATGTTTGGCGAAAATTTCGTTGAAATTAGACTCATAGGTGACACGTTCGACGATTGTGCAATAGCGGCAAAAAAATATACCACGGAAAACCAGATGGTTTTCATCCCCCCTTTCGAAGATCTTCGCATAATCGAAGGACAGGCAACAGTGGCACTGGAAATTCTGGAGGATCTTTCAGAAATAGATATGCTTTTCGTTCCTGTCGGCGGCGGTGGACTCGCATCGGGAGTAGGTACTTATTTTAAAACTTATTCCCCAAAAACCAGAATCATCGGACTCGAACCCGAAGGTGCGCCTTCTATGGCGGAAGCTTTTAAGGCTGGCCATGCAGTTACCTTGGAAAAAATTGATCGGTTCATTGACGGCGCCGCTGTAAAAAGAACGGGTGATCTTACTTTTTCTATTTGTCGCGAAATGCTTGATGAATTGGATCTGGTCCCGGAGGGCCGCGTCTGTACGACCATACTCAAACTTTATAATGAAGATGCTATCGTAGTGGAACCCGCAGGTGCACTTTCCATTGCCGGCTTGGAGAGAAGATCAGAAGAAATTAAGGGTAAAAATGTTGTTTGTATTGTTAGTGGCAGCAATAACGACATCGATCGAATGCCGGAAATTAAAGAACGTTCACTTCAATACGAGGGACTGAAGCATTATTTCTTAATACGTTTTGCTCAACGTCCAGGTGCCCTGAAAGAATTTGTAAATAATGTACTCGGACCGAGTGATGATATTACCCGGTTTGAATATATGCAGAAAACAGACAAGGAATCCGGGCCGGCTGTGGTAGGTATTGAACTTGTTAGCAAACTCGATTATGAAGCCCTGCTTGAAAACATGAAAAAATATCAGATTGATTACACGGAAATAAATAAGAATGATACTTTATTCAGCCTGCTCGTCTGAAAGTAAAAGTAAAAATTCAAATGGAAGAAGGAAAAAACTGATTTACAAATGAAAATCTGAACAAATTCCGGGCATTTTGCGTTAAGTTTTGTGCCTTAAGCTTTATGCTGTTTTACTTTTGAATTTTTACTTTTTTCTTAATGAAATATCAGGTTTTTTACATATTTTTAAACGAACCACACCCTTCCTTAGAAAATCCATAGAATTACGATTGTTCGTTGATGCCATTCACTGCTTAACCGAAATAAATGGAACAAAATCAAGGATTATATCATCCTTCTTTTGAACGGGATGCTTGTGGCATCGGGTTTGTCGCCAATATTAAAGGATATAAGTCTCATCAGATTATCTCTGATGCGCTGACCATCCTTGAGAATATGGAACATCGCGGAGCCTGCGGTTGCGAAAGCAATACAGGTGACGGTGCCGGCATCATGATTCAAACTCCGCATGAATTCTTTTTTGACGAATGCATACGGCTTGGTTTTCACTTACCGGCTTATGGCCGATATGGAGTAGGAATGATATTCTTTCCGAGAGATTCTATGCTCAAGGAAGAGTGCAGGGATATTTTCAACCGCGCAGCGGACAAACTTGGACTTGAAGTACTGGGATATCGGAAAGTGCCGGTAAATCCAGATGGAATCGGCCCTACAGCTCTTTCTGTGGAGCCCGATATAGAGCAGGTATTTATAGCCAGCCCAGATCACATTAATGATCCCGAGGAATTCGAACGCAAATTATTTATCCTTCGGAATTATTCAAGCCATACCATACAAAATTCAGTCAAGAAGGATCCGATCGGATTTTATCTAGCCTCATTATCGTATAAGACCGTCGTATATAAAGGTCAGTTGACAAGTTTACAGGTCAGAAATTATTTTCCTGATTTAAATAATAACCGCATAGTATCTGCCTTTGGTCTTATCCATTCAAGATTCGCGACAAATACATTTCCCTCCTGGAAATTAGCGCAGCCTTTCCGCTATATCGCTCACAATGGTGAAATCAATACCGTTCAGGGAAATCTGAACTGGCTCAAGACAAGTGAAAACGCATTTGAATCTCCGTTCTTTTCGAAAGAAGAAATGGAAATGCTGCTACCGTTGATTACTGACGGGCAATCGGATTCAGCTTGTCTGGATAATATGATTGAACTGCTACTTCTTTGCGGAAGATCTCTTCCACATGTTATGATGATGCTCATTCCGGAAGCCTGGGACGGAAACGATCAGATGGATCCGGTAAAGAAAGCATTTTACGAATTTCATGCATCACTCATGGAACCCTGGGATGGTCCTGCCTCTATTTCCTTTACCGACGGTAAAATGATAGGTGCGACGCTCGACAGAAACGGACTCCGCCCCTCCCGTTATTGCGTTACAACGGATGATCGGGTGATCATGGCTTCCGAAACAGGTGTTCTCCCAATAGATCAGAAATTAATTCGTGAGAAAGGGAGATTGCAGCCAGGTAAAATGTTTGTTGTTGATATGGAGCAGGGAAGAATTATAAGTGATGATGAGCTTAAGAATAAAATCTGCTCTTCCAAGCCATATGCGGAATGGCTCAACAAATATAAAATCAGGCTCGAAGAACTACCCGAACCACGCGTGGCTTTTACAGAGTTACATCACGATCAGATTTTCAAATACCAAAAAGCTTTCGGGTATACAACAGAAGATGTTGAATCCATTATCACGCCAATGGCTCTTGACGGAAAAGAACCGATAGGTTCTATGGGATCTGATATACCACTGGCGGTGCTCAGCGACGAGCCACAGCACCTCAGCAGTTATTTTAAACAACTATTCGCACAGGTAACCAATCCGCCGATTGATCCGATTCGGGAGAGATTGGTAATGTCACTTGCAACTTTTGCAGGAAACAACGGAAATCTTTTAGTAGAAAACCCGCTGGATTGTCATTGTGTGGCATTGAAACATCCTGTACTTACCAATCACGAATTGGAAAAGATCCGCAGTATCGACACAGGAATCTTTCAGGCAAAAACCTTACAACTATATTTCAGAGCCGATGAAAAACCGGGTTCTTTGCAGGCGGGTGTGGAAAGACTTTGCAGATATGCAGTAGATGCGGCCAATGATGGATTTGAAGTGTTGATTTTATCAGACCGTGCGATTGATTCTGACCATGCGCCTATTCCTACTCTGCTTGCGACAGCGGCGGTTCATCATCACCTTATTAGAAAAGGATTACGTGGACAGGTGGGAATTATTGTGGAAGCGGGTGATGTATGGGAAGTACATCATTATGCATGCCTTATCGGATTTGGCGCCACTGCCATAAATCCATATCTAGCTTTTGCAACCATTCATGATGCGCGTGTTACCGGGAAATTACAAACCAATCTTGAACCCGAATACCTCAAGAAAAATTATATTAAGGCAGTCAACGAAGGTTTGCTAAAGGTATTCTCAAAGATGGGAATTTCGACACTTCAGTCTTACCAGGGCGCACAGATATTTGAGATCATTGGATTGAATCATTTCGTTGTAGATAAATACTTCACCGGTGCTACATCCCGTATTGAAGGCATGGGCCTGGATGAAATTGCAAGGGAAACGCTCGCGAAACATTTATTCGCATTCAGCGGGAAAGACATTCCGGTTGAACGACTTCCTACAGGCGGCGTTTATCAATGGAAACGTAAGGGTGAATTCCATTTATTTAATCCGAATACTATTCATTTTTTGCAGTATTCCACTCATATGAACGATTATGCTTCGTTCAAGAAATATTCCAAACTTGTTAATGACCAGATGGAAAAATCTGCAACCATTCGCGGAATGTTTCAATTCAAAAGAAATCGCCATTCTATTTCTTTAGAAGAAGTAGAACCAGAAGAAAATATTTTGAAAAGATTCGCAACTGGTGCCATGAGCTTTGGATCAATTTCCCACGAAGCTCATTCAACACTTGCTGTGGCAATGAATAGAATCGGCGCAAAAAGTAATACGGGTGAAGGCGGAGAAGACGAATTCCGTTTTGATACTCTTGAAAACGGCGACTCAATGCGTTCAGCTATTAAACAGGTTGCTTCAGCACGTTTCGGCGTCACCAGTTATTATCTGACTCAGGCAGACGAGTTACAAATAAAAATGGCCCAGGGCGCAAAACCTGGTGAGGGTGGCCAGTTACCCGGCCATAAAGTAGATGACTGGATTGGTAAGGTCAGACATTCCACACCGGGTGTTGGATTGATATCTCCACCGCCGCATCACGATATATATTCTATTGAAGATTTGGCGCAGTTAATTTTTGATCTGAAAAATGCAAACCGCGCTGCCCGGATAAATGTAAAACTTGTTTCCAAAGCAGGAGTAGGAACCATCGCTGCAGGCGTGGCCAAAGCAAAATCGGATGTGATCCTGATTTCAGGTCATGATGGAGGTACAGGAGCTTCGCCGATCAGTTCGATAAGGCATACAGGACTACCCTGGGAATTGGGACTGGCTGAATCGCATCAGACATTAGTTAAAAATAAATTACGCAGCAGAGTTGTGTTACAAACAGACGGTCAATTAAAAACTGGTCGTGATGTGGCCATTGCTACTTTGCTCGGAGCAGAAGAGTGGGGTGTAGCCACGGCCGCACTGGTGGTAGAAGGTTGTATCATGATGCGAAAATGTCATTTGAATACCTGTCCGGTGGGCGTTGCCACCCAGGATCCTGAATTGAGAAAACGTTTTACCGGCAATGCTGATCATGTAGTGAATCTGTTTAAATTTTTAACCAGAGAACTGCGAGAGATCATGGCGGAACTTGGTTTCCGAACTATAGAAGAAATGGTCGGGCAGGTAGAATGTCTTGAAGTAAATGGCATCCATAAACATTGGAAAACGAAAAAAATAAACCTGTCTCCGATTCTTTTCAAGGAACCCACTTCTATGTACACAGGTATATATCACATGGAAGATCAGGATCACGGTCTCACAGAAGTGCTGGATTGGAAGTTACTCGAAGCAGCAAGACCAGCAATAGAATCAGGACGAAAAATAACCGCTGCTTTTAAAGTGAAGAATACAGATCGTACGATCGGTACTATTCTCTCCAATGAAATATCAAAAATATTCAAGGGTAGAGGATTACCTGCAGATAGTATCCATTTTAAGTTGACCGGAACTGCTGGTCAAAGTTTCGGCGCATTTAACACAAATGGTGTTACACTTGAACTGGAGGGTGATGCAAACGATTATTTTGGTAAAGGCCTATCCGGGGCACGTCTGATTGTTTATCCTGCACATGATGCGGGTTTTGTTCCGGAAGAAAATTTCATCATTGGAAATGTTGCATTTTATGGTGCCACTTCAGGAGAAGCATTTATAAGAGGTAAGGCAGGTGAACGTTTTGCTGTTAGAAATTCCGGCGCAAATACAGTAGTCGAGGGGATTGGCGATCATGGTTGTGAATATATGACGGGAGGAAGAGTGGTTATCCTGGGTTCAACGGGTCGGAATTTCGCAGCCGGCATGAGTGGAGGAATAGCCTACGTTTACAATGTCGACGGCAAATTTTCTTCTTTATGCAATGTTGATATGATCGATCTGGATCCATTGGATGAAGATGACATCATTGAAATGAAAGAAATGATTTCCCGCCATTATATGTATACCGGGAGTACAGTAGCCAAGTTTGTACTGGATGATTTCGAAAATCAATTACGCAATTTTGTAAAAGTATTTCCTAAAGACTATAAAAAAGTATTGTCTGAAAAGAAAGCTCGCGTAAGTGTCAATTCCTGATTAATAAAATTAAGAATTTAGTAATGGGTAAACCAACAGGGTTTCTGGAATTTAAACGTGAACTACCTTCCAAACGACCGGTTCAGGAAAGGAGAAAGGATTACAGGGAATTTGTTAACATGTATGAGCCGGAACAACTAAATAAACAGGCTGCGCGCTGTATGAATTGTGGTATTCCTTTTTGTCACAATGGTTGTCCCCTGGGTAACGTGATTCCTGAATTTAATGATGCGGTATATCGCAAATCCTGGCAGGATGCTTATGATATTCTGGTCACCACAAATAATTTTCCGGAGTTTACCGGCAGGATTTGTCCCGCACCCTGTGAAACCAGCTGTGTACTGGGAATAAATCAGCCAGCCGTGACGATCGAAGAAATCGAAAAGCATATTATCGAAATTGCATTTGAAAAAGGATTTGTAAAAGCTAAACCACCCAATGTACGTACCGGCAAAAATATCGCTGTGGTTGGCTCAGGACCAGCAGGATTGGCAGCTGCTGCCCAGTTGAATTCAGCGGGGCACACCGTTACTGTTTTTGAAAGGGATGATGCACCCGGAGGACTTTTAAGATATGGCATCCCCGATTTCAAACTGGAAAAATGGATTATAGACAGGAGAATAAATATTTTAGAACAGGAAGGAATTATTTTCCGCTGTAATACCAATGTGGGAGTTGACATGAGCACGAATGAACTCATGCGGGATTTTCACGCAATCGTATTGACTGGAGGGTCGACTATTCCAAGAGATCTTCCGATACCCGGCCGTGATCTGAAAGGAATTTATTTTGCAATGGATTTTCTCAAGCAACAAAATCTAAGGGTTAGTGGTGCGCCGGTATTGACTGAAGACATATTTGCAACCGGTAAAAATGTTATCGTCATAGGTGGTGGAGATACGGGCAGTGATTGCGTTGGGACTTCCAACCGCCACAATGCAAAACAAATTACGCAATTTGAACTACTGCCACAACCGCCGAAGGAAAGAACTTCTTTCATGCCCTGGCCCACTTATCCAATGATTTTAAAAACGACTTCCTCACACGAGGAGGGATGCGAACGGCAATGGGCCATGGCAACTAAGGAATTTATTGGCGATGAACAGGGAAATCTGAAGGCACTGAAAATTGTCCAGCTTGAATGGAAACTCACGGATGATGGACGCCCCGCAAGATTTGTAGAAGTCGCGGGAACGGAAGAAATTATTCCCTGTGAACTTGCATTGTTGGCAATGGGATTTGTACACCCGCAACAGGAAGGCTTAGTGAATGATCTTGGGGTTGATCTTGATGAACGCGGTAACGTAAAAGCGTCAGAAAAGTCTTACCAAACAAGTGTTGATAAAATATTTGCTGCCGGCGATTTACGCCGGGGTCAGTCTCTTGTGGTATGGGCCATTAGCGAAGGGAGGGAATGTGCCCGAAAAGTAGATGAATTCCTTATGGGAAGTTCACTTCTGGAAACCAGGGATCATTCACTGATAGGAATAACCTGTTAATCTTAAAGCACTAAGCCTAAAGCCAAAAACTTTTTCGATGAGTAAGCCAGTGAAAAACATTTCCTGTCCCAATAACGCAGCGTTTTATTAGCAGAATGGGTGACTTCACACATTAAAGTGTTCTCCAAGTTTCCAATAATTACTCCGATCTTATTACCTTCAATAGAAAGATTGCTGTCATGAAAACTTTTACAAGAAAAGATTTCCTTCTTTCAGGAATAGGCCTGGCTTCTCTACCTTATCTTTTTTCTAAAAAAGCGGAAATGCCTTCCAAAATATCTTTTTCAACCCTGGGTTGTCCGGACTGGCCTTTTGATAAAATAATTGATTTTGCAAAAGAAAATAATTACAAGGGAATTGAGGTCCGCGGAATTATGCGTGAAATGGACCTTACCAAAGTACCAGAATTTTCAAGCTCTGATGCTATTTCCATCACTTTAAGAAAAATGAAAGATCATGGTTTGGTGTTTGTGGATCTGGGTTCTTCCGCAGCAATGCATTTGCCAAAGGGAGATGAAAGAACAAAAAATCTGGATGAGGGTAAAAGATTTATCGACCTTGCACAAAAACTTAACTGCCCTTATATTCGTGTTTTCCCCAATCAGCTTCCGAAAGAGCGTGACAGACAGGAATCTTTGAATTTAATTATGGAAGGGTTGCATGAACTGGGTGATTATGCATCGAAAACGAATGTAAGCGTGTTACTGGAATCTCACGGCGAGTTGATCTATAAAAAAGATTTACTGACTGTGATGCAAGGTGCAGCAGGACCACATGTCGGATTGGTATGGGACATCTGTAATATGTGGAGCGCTACAAAGGAATCACCCGAAGAAGTGTATGCTGTTTTGAAACCGTATATACATCATACGCATATCAAAGATTTAAAAATAATCGACGGAAAAGAAGAATACGTATTAATGGGAACGGGAATCGTTCCAATTTTTCAGGCAATTGATTTGTTGTATAAAAACAATTATCCCGGATATTATAGTTTTGAATGGGAGAAATTATGGCATCCTGAAATCTTAGATCCCCAGATTGCGTTTACTGATTATCCGGTTGCCATGAGGAAGCACTTTGAGAGAGTTTAAAGCGTAAAGCACAAAGCTCAATGCAAAAGCTAACGTGAAAATAAATCTCTAATTCTCACAATATCATTTCCTCATTCAATTTCCACCTTCTCTCATTTCACGATTCCATCCCGCATATTCGGGACCACATTAATTGGTAAAATAACTGTAAAGGTTGAGCAAAAAAAAGCCCCGTCTAATAAAAGACAGGGCTTCAATAAATATGGCAGCTACCTACTCTCTCCGCCAGCTGGCGGATGCAGTACCATCGGACTTAAGAGAGGCTTAACTCAAAAAAAAGCCCCGTCTAATAAAAGACAGGGCTTCAATAAATATGGCAGCTACCTACTCTCCCGCATTGTGGTGCAGTACCATCGGCCATAAGGGGCTTAACTTCTCTGTTCGGAATGGGAAGAGGTGAACACCCTTGGAAAAACCACCATAAAAAGTTAAGAGTTAAAAGTTAAGAGGGAAGAGTTTTAGGCTTTAAGCTTTGGGCTTCATGCATATCTCATCTTACTTAAATTCCAGCTCAATAAATTGCATATTGGGAGTTGTAACAGGAATATTATTGAATTTTTATTTAACTGTACGAAACAGAAAAATAAAAAAAATTAAAGCATACGGGCAATTAGTACTACTCGGCTTTACTGTTACCAGTTTTATACCTATAGCCTATCAACGTCATAGTCTTTGACGACCCTTAAAAGAAAACTCATCTCGTGGTAGGTTTCACGCTTAGATGCTTTCAGCGTTTATCCTGTCCGTACATAGCTACTCTGCACTGCACCTGGCGGCACAACAGATACACCAGCGGTACGTACGACCCGGTCCTCTCGTACTAAGGTCATGTCCACTCAATTTTCTTACGCCCATCACAGATAGGGACCGAACTGTCTTGCGACGTTCTGAACCCAGTTCACGTGCCACTTTAATCGGCGAACAGCCGAACCCTTGGGACCTTCTCCAGCCCCAGGATGTGACGAACCGACATCGAGGTGCCAAACCTCCCCGTCGATATGAGCTCTTGGGGGAGATCAGCCTGTTATCCCCGGAGTACCTTTTATCCTTTGAGCGACGGCCCTTCCATACAGAACCGCCGGATCACTTTAGCCAGCTTTCGCTCCTGCTCGACATGTATGTCTCACAGTCAAGCACCCTTATACTAATGCGCTCTTCGTACGATTACCAACCGTACTGAGGGTACCTTTGCAAGCCTCCGTTACACTTTAGGAGGCGACCACCCCAGTCAAACTACCCACCATGCACTGTTTCCCGCGAGGGATTAGATTCTAAATCAAAGAAGGTTGGTATTTCACCGACCGCTCCACCTCACCTGGCGGCAAGGCTTCGTAGCGTCCCAACTATTCTACACATCCGTAATTCAAAATCAATGCAAAGTTGTAGTGAAGGTTCACGGGGTCTTTCCGTCCCGTGACGGGTAACCGGCATCTTCACCGATACTACAATTTCACCGGGCTCGTGGAGGAGACAGTGTTCAACTCATTAGACCATTCGTGCAGGTCGGAACTTACCCGACAAGGAATTTCGCTACCTTAGGACCGTTATAGTTACGGCCGCCGTTTACTGGGGCTTCAGTCAGAAGCTTTGGCTTGCGCCGAACATCCTTCCTTAACCTTCCAGCACCGGGCAGGTATCAGGCTCTATACGTCATCTTACGATTTTGCAGGGCCCTGTGTTTTTGTTAAACAGTTGGTTGAACCATTTTGCTGAGGCCCACCGAAGTGGGCATGCTTTATCCCGAAGTTACAGCATCAATTTGCCGAGTTCCTTCTCCACGGCTCACCCGAGCGCCTTAGAATATTCTTCTCGTCCACCTGTGTCGGATTACGGTACTGGACGCTCTAACCTAACCTTAGAGGTTTTTCTTGGCGGCTATTAGCACTCTCAATCAGGCCGAAGCCCTCATATACTTTCGTATTTCGTCAAGTTCTACGGATTTGCCTGTAAAACCTATAACTACATACTTAAACGTGGAATTCCGTTTCCATCGTGAGTGGGTCACTTCCGCGTCGCCCCATCGAAATTAAAGCGTGTACTGGAATATTAACCAGTTTGCCATCATCTACCCCTTTCGGGTTTGACTAAGGACCAGACTAACCCTGATCCGATTAACGTTGATCAGGAAACCTTGGACTTACGGCGATAGAGTTTTTCACTCTATTTATCGTTACTTATACCTACATTTTCGTTTCTGAACGCTCCAGCATGCGTCGCCGCACACCTTCACTGCAGATCAGAATGCTCCCCTACCGATCATCCACGTAGTGGCGATCTTAGAACTTCGGTTCACAGTTTGATGCCCGATTATTTTCCGTGCCTGAACCCTCGACCAGTGAGCTGTTACGCACTCTTTAAATGAGTGGCTGCTTCCAAGCCAACATCCTGGCTGTTATAGGATTCAAACTTCGTTTGATCAACTTAACTGTGTATTAGGGACCTTAGTTGCTAATCTGGGTTATTTCCCTCTCGGCCACGGACCTTAGCGCCCGCAGCCTCACTGCCGCAGATATTTATTAGCATTCGGAGTTTGTCAGGGTTTGGTAGGCGGTGAAGCCCCCTAGCCCAATCAGTAGCTCTACCTCTAATAAACTTCTATATGCGACGCTGTTCCTAAAAACATTTCGGGGAGAACGAGCTATCTCTCAGTTTGATTGGCCTTTCACCCCTATCCACAGGTCATCCCATAGCTTTTCAACGCTAATGAGTTCGGTCCTCCATTCCGTGTTACCGGAACTTCAACCTGCCCATGGATAGATCACAAAGTTTCGCGTCTGCCCCCACTGACTAAGCGCCCTATTTGGACTCGCTTTCGCTACGGCTCCGTTACTAAAGAACTTAACCTTGCCAGTGAGGAGCAACTCGTAGGTTCATTATGCAAAAGGCACGCCGTCACCCGCATATTGCTATGGGGCTCCGACCGCTTGTAGGCGTACGGTTTCAGGTACTATTTCACTCCCCTATTCGGGGTACTTTTCACCTTTCCCTTACGGTACTGGTTCACTATCGGTCTCTGAGGAGTATTTAGCCTTACCGGATGGTGCCGGCAGATTCAGGCAGGATTTCTCCGGTCCCGCCTTACTCAGGATACCGCTCGTCCCTGTCAATTTGTGCTTACGGGGCTATCACCCGCTATGGCTTAGCTTTCCAGAAAATTCAGCTTGATGACAGTTTCTAAATGCGGTCCTACAACCCCCAAGCAGCACGCTGCCTGGGTTTGGGCTATTTCCTTTTCGCTCGCCACTACTCAGGAAATCACGTTTGTTTTCTTTTCCTCCTGGTACTTAGATGTTTCAGTTCCCAGGGTTGGCTTCCTTTCGGATATCACGCCTTCAGCGTGATGGGTTGTCCCATTCGGAAATCTGCGGATATAATGCTTGTGTGCAGCTCCCCGCAGCTTATCGCAGCTTACCACGTCCTTCGTCGCCTCTCAGAGCCAAGGCATTCACCATACGCCCTTAATTGCTTTAAAAAAATTAAAAATTAATACGACAACCGCCTGTGACAGCAGTGTCATAGATAAAAATAATACTCGGTATTACAACTTTTTCCCAATATGTCAAAGAACTTAATTAAGCCTAAAGCTTAAGGCTTAAAGCGTAAAGCATAAATGCTTAATGTAGATGATGTTATGATTGCGAATCATAAGACCTATAGAAATATCTATAGTCAAACACCAGTATGTAAAGAACTTATCAACTTCAAGCTTTAGGCTTTAAGCGTTCGGCTTTAAGCTTTGTGGAGGATAACGGAGTCGAACCGTTGACCCCCTGCGTGCAAGGCAGGTGCTCTGGCCAGCTGAGCTAATCCCCCTGGTAAGCTAAACGCTTAAGGCTTAACGCATAAAGCGAAACCAAAGGCGCTATCTCATCGGGCGTTCAGCGTTCAGCGTTTTGCGTTGAGCGTGATTGGTAGACCCGAGCAGATTTGAACTGCTGACCCCTACATTATCAGTGTAGTGCTCTAACCAGGCTGAGCTACGGATCTGCAGCCCCTTATTATCGGGTTACTTAAAGAACTAAAAAATTAAAAGCAGGAAGCAACAGCA
>CAVWRD010000011.1:1722500-2870709 GCA_963757315.1 uncultured Bacteroidota bacterium
CCTGCTTCACCCAGTGACTCTCAAATATGTTACACCTGAAATGATTTACCTGTGTATTACGTTTCGAAAAACTCGTAAAATCATTGAATTCTTTAAGTCGCGAGGCCGCTTCATCCAATACAGACCAGTCCAACGGATACGGATAGAAATAAGCCCGGTCCGTTTGAAAAGGATCTTTCTTATCGTATATATAGTATCTGTATTCACGACTTTCCGCGTCATAACGGCAATGAGCATTTTCAGGAACAGCAAAAACACCTTTTATACATATATCTCCCGGCAGGATGGCATTTAATCTGTATACCTTATCCTGAGCTATCTGATCATCAAAATCAAAATGAAAATAATTCTGCCGGGCATGAACTCCCGTGTCTGTTCTTGAAGCACCCGTCATGATAACTGGTTTGCGGAAGAAAACCAGGAATGCTTTTTCGATCTCTGCCTGTATCGATCCGGCATTGGCCTGAACCTGAAATCCACTATAGGCGGTACCTTTATAACTTACTTCTAGAAAATAACGGGGCATAACCCAAAGATACAAGGAGTGATTCTATGACCGTTTATCAGCCATTGCGAGAAATTTTCGCTGGAAATTTTTGTCTGTGAGCATGTCCACCAACTCGCGAAAATGATCCGGATTGGTGATATGCTGATGAGCCGCGTCCATCAGTCTGTATTTTGCTTTGTCAGAGACAAGTAAGGAGGCAAGTAGCCGTATCTGACTCACCGAGAAACATTTTATGGCAAAAGCATCTGAGGCAACTGATATTTTTTCTTCTTCTGTGTTCGCTTTTAATATTGCTGACCTTAGAAAACTTACATCCTCGTCTGTAGCAGCCTGTGTACAAATACTTCCCCCCGATTTCGGAATAGTTTGATTAAGCACCTGTGATTTTTTTAAGCTGTCTGCAGGTTTTCCGTTCGGTATTCCTGCCACTGCAGGGATACCGTTTTGTTTTTTTACTGCGGTATCGGCGTTTTCAAAGAAAACAAATAATGTAACGGTATCCGCCTTCCCATCCTTTCCAATGTCCTCGAAAACCATTTTTCGGGATATTTTCAGTGTTATCTCCCTGAGTTTTTTCACACCAGGAGTTGCTGCAGACAGTCTACGATTAACAGCATGAGCACTGTCTTTTAGAACGATCGTCTTCTTTGCAATATCAAGACTGTCATTCACCGGAACTGCTTTCTTAACAGAAATCACACTGTCTTTTTTGGCATTCTGAACAACCACAGGTGGAGATGAACTTACTGACGCGGGAGCATTTTTTAAAGGTGGCACACCAACTGGAACAGCCGGGCTTACAGATGCTGGTTGATTTTTACTGACTGACTGCTGAGTTTTAATGCTTGCACTATCATAGTTTACTCCCTTACCAGCATAAATATTATACATCACCGAAGAATCATTCACAACGGCGGCCATCAGGCGCGAAAAACCGTCATCCCTCTTTGTACCTTTGTTAAGAATTCTGCTGCTGTCGTGTATATTAATCGGATGGATAATTTCCTTGTTCTGCCAGTTATACAAAATCCATGAACTGTCGGAACCTCTTAGTTGAAATCCGAGGTCCTTCCCATG
Organism: uncultured Bacteroidota bacterium; assembly: GCA_963757315.1. Lineage (GTDB taxonomy): Bacteria > Bacteroidota > Bacteroidia > Chitinophagales > Chitinophagaceae > Puia. The sequence continues at coordinate 1,724,086 of CAVWRD010000011.1, forward strand.
CATAGCTACCGGAAATGCCTGTTCTGCCAGTTCACTTTTTGGGAAACGCAGATTAAGATTATAATTACTGTCTTTTAATTGTGATAATACCAGATGACCCTGACCGGTAGACGCAAATAGCTGGTCCCCGATACGTACGGTAAATGACTGTTTGTTTTCAGCGTCGATTAAAATCAGGTAACCTGGCTGTTGTGCTCGTGCAACAACCGACAAACAGAAGAGAAAAAGCACCATCAAACCGTTCATCCCAAAGAGACCGGGCTTATGCATTATTTTATATTTCTTGCTGATTCATATATATCTGTTCCCGACGTCCAATCTAAATAAAATGGCGCTAATGAAACGAATTCTGTTAGTCTTATTTTCTTTTCCAGTGTTTCTTTTAGTGAAAGCCCAGGATAGTACCGCTGATTCCAAAGATCCCAGACTCGAAATTTACAGAGCAAGTTTTCCTCATATTAATGATCTGGTTCATATCAAACTCAGTGTTCGGTTCGATTATGCCAAATCTTATATGTACGGGAAAGCCTGGATCACACTCCAACCTCATTTCTATCCAACCGATTCTCTGTCACTCGATGCGCAGGGAATGGAGATAAAAGAAGTTTCAATGAACAAAGGGAACCAGCAAATTCCTCTCAAATACAACTACAATGGTTCCACATTGAATATCCACCTGGATAAAACGTATCGTTATTCAGAAAATTACACCATTTACATAGATTATACAGCCAAACCCAACGACATAAAAACACAGGGCAGCGCAGCGATAACGGATGCGAAAGGTTTATATTTTATTAACCCATTGGGAGCAGACAAAGATAAACCAACCCAGATCTGGACACAGGGTGAAACGGAATCCAACTCTGTCTGGTTTCCGACTATTGACAAACCGGATCAGAAGTGTACAGAAGAAATAAGTATGACAGTTCCTTCAAAGTATGTGACACTCTCAAACGGTAAGCTGGTTTCTCAGATCAGGAATACTGATGGTACGCGCACCGATAACTGGAGCATGGATCTGCCACATTCTCCCTATCTATTTTTTATGGGGGTAGGAGATTATGCCGTAATACACGATACCTACAAGGGTAAGGACGTGAACTATTACGTAGAAAAGGAATATGCAACCGTGGCGAAAAGAATTTTTGGGTTTACTCCCGAAATGATGACATTTTATTCGCGCATACTGGGAGTGGAATATCCCTGGGTAAAATATTCACAAATGACAGCCCGGGATTATGTAAGCGGTGCCATGGAAAATACTACTTCGACCCTGCATACAGATGCGCTTCAACAGGACGCCCGTGAACTGACGGACGGAAATAAATATGAAGATTATATCTGCCATGAACTTTTTCATCAGTGGTTCGGTGACCTGGTCACCACTGAAAGCTGGAGTAATCTGACATTGAATGAATCCTTCGCCAATTTCAGTGAAACACTCTGGTTTGAATATAAACACGGAAAGGATGCAGGCGATGCCACGAATTATCATGACATTGAAAAATATCTTGCAGATCCTAAGAATCCTTCTAAAAACCTGGTTCGCTTTTACTATAAGGATCGTGAAGATATGTTTGATATGGTCACTTATTCCAAGGGTGGCCGAATCCTCAACATGCTCAAAAATTATGTAGGCGACAGCGCATTTTTCAAAGCACTTAATCTTTATCTCGTAACAAATAAATTTAAAAATGCTGAAGCACAAAACCTGCGTCTTGCCTTTGAACAGATAACCGGAGAAGATCTGAACTGGTACTGGAACCAATGGTATTACGGTAGCGGACATCCGATTTTTGATATCAGTTATGCTTATGATGATTCAAAAAAAATGGCCAAAGTGACTGTCCGGCAGGTTCAGAATACTGGAAAAATTTTCAGTATTCCGCTGGCTATTGATGTATATGAAGGTGGCGTTAAAACGCGTCATAAAGTTTGGGTTAAGAATGAAAGCGATAGTTTCTATTTTAAATATGATAAGCAACCAGACCTTATCAATGTAGATGGCGATAAAATTATCCTTTGCGAAAAGGAAGATCACAAAACACTCGATAATTTTATTTTTCAGTACAAATACGCAGGACTTTACCTGGATCGAAGAGAAGCCATAGAATATTGTGCCGAACATCAGGACGATCTCAAGGCAATAAACTTGCTTAAAACGGCTTTAAAAGATCCCTATTACGAATTGAGAATTCTTACCATGAATTCCCTGGAAATCGACAAGCCTGAAATAAAAACAGCAATGGAATCCACATTGCTTGATCTTGCTAAAAACGATCCGGACAGAAATGTAAAAGGAAACGCAATCGGATTAATTGGAACTTTCAAGAATGAAGAATACAAGCCTCTTTTTATTAAGAATACTACAGACTCTTCCTACACGGTTTCGGGGAATGCGTTGTATGCCCTGAGTGCGCTGGATGAACCACAGGCTTACCAGCTTGCTAAACAATTTTACAAATATCCTGCAAAAGGAGAATTGAATTCTGCCATCGTCGCGATCTTCATAAAAGAAGGAGTTGACTCAAATTTCGATTATATCATTGATGGCTTTCGTAAAATGCCTGAGCTAAGTCTTGAAAAGGTTGAAACATTTCCGCAGTTTGCGGTTTTGACACTGAAAATGGAAAAAACAGATCAGTTCAAAAGAGCAATTGACGCTATTATTAAATACCGGGATGCCATACCGACCGCCCAACAGGAACAAATCAGTAAACTTATAAATGATAATTTTTTAAAACCAATCGCAGATCGCAAGGAAGCAGCAGGTTTTAAGGAACAGTCAGAATATGTGAGGTCGAAACTCTGAGGAGTATGGAGTATGGGAGTATGGGAGTATGGGGAGGGGTATGGGGTATGGGTATGGGGGTGAATAGAAGGTTTACTCAGTTAAATTCTTGCATTTTATACGTGAATCTCACATTAATTTATTGCGAGATTAAATAAGATTTGAAATTATATATTTCAAATCTTATTTATGCTTCGGGAAGGTCTTATAATAAAGAAATCACTGAATTTCTCCGTTATAGTTGTAAACTATTGTGAGTCACTGGAAAAAAGAAGAAAGTTTATAATTTCAAATCAACTTTTAAAATCCGGAACTTCAATAGGAGCAAATGTTTTTGAAGCACAACATTCTGAGAGCAGATCAGACTTTGTCCATAAAATGAAAATTGCATTAAAAGAAGCTAATGAAACTTTTTATTGGCTGAGTCTATGCGAAAGAATGAACGAAGAAGTTGTTCCAAAAGAAGCATTAACTGGTATAAATGAAATTATCGCAATCTTATCCAAAATAATAATTACCAGTAAGAAAAATCTAAACTCAGAAAAGTAGTTCCTTCCCCACTCCCATACTCCCATACTCCCATACTCCCATACCCTCATACTCCCATACTCCCATACTTTCCTCACCAGCTTCCGCCTGCGCCACCACCGCCGCCGCTTCCTCCACCAAAACCGCCGAAGCCGCCACCACCGCCACCACCAAATCCTCCTCCGCCGCCACCAAATCCACCACCGCCACCGCGCCCCATGCCGCCAAGCATATTTCCGATCATGAAAGGTAACAAGCCGCCGCCACTGAACATACCGCCACCGCCGCCTCCGCCTCTGCGGCCAATCAATACCAAAATAATGACGATAAAAATGATGATACCAATAATATTTCCTCCGCCCGATCCGTGCTGGCCGCGTTGATTGTAACCAGTCGGCGCTGTGTATTCTCCCCGCGAAGCTTTAATAATAGCATCGGCACCGAGATCAAATCCACGATAATAATTCTGGTCTTTAAAATTGGGAACAATTTCATCCTCAACAATCTCTTTCGCAGTTATATCGGGAACAGAACCTTCCATTCCATAACCAGTAGCTATATAAACTTTATGGTCCTGAATAGCCGCCAGGATAACCATACCGTTATTCGTTTTCTTATTCCCCACTTTCCAATCGCGAAGAATTTTTAAAGCAAAATCCTCAATGGCGTAATCACCGGTAGTCTGTACTGTTATCACCGCTATTTGTATAGAAGTGCTGTCGTCATACGCTACCAGTTTATTTTCAAGTTCCTGTACCTGGTCAGAAGTCATCACGTGTGCAAAATCATTCACTAATCTGGGTGGATTTGGCGGCTTAGGTATATTCTGCGCGGAGGCAAACAGACCAGTGAAAACCAAAAGGGACAATAATAATTTCTTCATGAAGCGGGAAGGCTTTTATCTGCCAAAAACAATATCGTCAGGTAGTTCATTCACGTCAGTCTTTCGGTCATAAGGAAAATGATATTTCAGTGCAGCGCCAATATCCAGAACAATTTTCACAATTGCTGAAGCACAGCCTTCCTCTTTGAAATGAGAAAGCATGTGTTCTACTTTCTGTTTCCAGAATTCATCGCCCACTTTTTCGTGTATTGCCTGATCACCAAAAACTGCCAGCTGCCGGTCTTTCATAGCCACATAAATTAAAACCGCATTATGCCCGATCGTTTCTTTCATTTTCAGAAGAGTAAAGACTTCGGCAGCGCGGTCGAGCGGATCCACGAAACGACACCGGCTTTCTACATAAACCCGAATCTCACCACTGGTTTGCTGTTCCGCTTCCTTAATGGCCGCAACAATCTGGTTTTTTTCCAGGATGGAAAAAAATTCTTTCTTTGAAATAAATGGAATTTTCAACACGTGTGTTTTAGCGTTGTCAGAATTTCACATCCGGTGCTTTGTCAGCTCCGGGATCAGATTGGAACGGTGCTTTTGCATGGAATCCAAACATATTGCCAAATATATTATTCGGAAAACTTCTTACGGACTGATTGTAATCCTGAACGGAAGAGTTAAAATCATTCCTCGAGACCTTGATTCTGTTTTCCGTTCCTTCCAGCTGAGCCTGAAGGTCCCTGAAATTCTGAGTGGCTTTAAGATCAGGATATGCTTCCGCAACCGCCAGTAATTTGCCAAGCGCTCCACTTAAACCGGCCTGCGCCTGTTGAAATTTTGCAAGATTCTCAGGTGTGAGATCATTGGCATTTATCTGAACCTGTGTTGCTTTAGCCCTTGCTTCAATAACATTTGTGAGCGTGGTCTGTTCGAAATTGGCCGCGCCTTTAACAGTATTGACAAGATTTGGAATCAAATCACTACGACGTTGATAATCACTCTGCACATTGGCCCATTTGTTCTTTACATTTTCATCTTTTGCAACCAGGTTGTTGTAACCGCTGCAGGCGCATCCGCCAAAAAGCAGGATCACGATTACTATAATAATGAGCGAGAGATTACGCGTACTCATACGATAAGTTTTTTTTAGGTTATAAAAGTAACAATTTCCAGAGTAAGAAGTTCGGTAAGTTCTTTTAATATCAGTGATTAATGGCAGCGATCCCCGGGAGTTCCTTTCCTTCAAAATATTCGAGCATGGCTCCGCCACCTGTGGAAACATAACTCACTCTCTCCGCCAATCCGAACATATTCACCGCGGCAACGGAATCTCCACCACCTACAAGCGAAAAAGCACCAAGTCGCGTCGCTTCGGCAACTGCCAGCGCTATAGCCTTGGTTCCATGACGGAAACTTTCCATTTCAAAAACCCCCATGGGACCGTTCCAGAGGATGGTTTTTGATCTTTTTATCACATTGCAAAATTGTTCACCGGCATTCGGACCAATGTCCAGTCCCATCCATCCTTCCGGAATATTATTACTGGGAGAGGTGGAGGTCTGCGCCTGTGCATCGAATTTATCAGCAATGATAGAGTCTGCCGGGAGATGAATACACACGCCTTTTGATTCTGCTTTTTTTAAGATATCCAGGGCTGTTGGAATGCGGTCATCTTCGCATAGTGACTTTCCGATATTACCTCCCTCAGCTTTCATAAATGTATACGCCATACCGCCTCCAATAATAATATCAGTTGCTTTTTCAAGTAAATTTTCGAGGATGAGCATTTTGTCGGAAACTTTTGCACCTCCTATGATAGCAACAAAGGGTTTACCAGCCTGATGTAATACTTTTTCCGCACTCTTCACTTCAGATTCCATCAACAGACCGAACATTTTTTTATCACCGGGAAAAAACTTCGCGATCACCGCCGTAGATGCGTGTGCCCTGTGAGCTGTTCCAAAGGCATCATTAACGTATACATCTCCTAACTGTGCAAGTTTTTTTGCAAATCCTTCATCACCCTTTTCTTCTTCTTTATAAAAACGAAGGTTTTCAAGAAGAAGCACTTCACCTGGCTTCAACATATCCGCAGTAAGCTTAGCCTGATCCCCAATACAGTCGTTCGCGAACAAAACAGTCGTGCCGCCCAAGTAAATCGGATAAATGTTTTACAAGATGTTTCAGTGAATATTTATCTGTAGGTCCATCCTTTGGACGGCCAAGATGAGACATGAGAATAACACTTCCTCCGTCCTTCAATATTTTTTGTATAGTGGGAATAGATGCCCGCATACGGTTGTCATCTGTAATTTCGAGTTTGTCGTTCAGGGGCACGTTGAAGTCTACCCTAATCAATGCCTTTTTTCCTTTGAAATCAAATTGGGAGAAGTCGGACATACAAACAATTTTAAGGGGAAGAAATGAAAAACAATCCCGCATATAATATTCCTTTCAAATATAATATGGAGTAGTGCGGGACTGTAAATATTTATTTGCTGATCAGTGTGGCAAAATAATGAACTGTGCGTACCAGCTGGCTTACATAACTCATTTCATTATCGTACCAGCTAACCGTTTTTACCAATTGTTTATCACCAACAGTCATCACTTTAGTCTGCGTTGCATCGTAGAGGGATCCAAAATGAATGCCAATCACATCGGTGCTTACGATTTCTTCTTCAGTATAACCGAAGCTCTCATTCGCTGCCGATTTCATGGCCGCATTAACCTCTTCAACGGTTACTTTCTTTTTTAATATTGAAGTAAGCTCAGTTAGGGAACCAGTGATCACAGGAACGCGTTGTGCACTTCCATCCAGTTTGCCCTTCAGCTGTGGAAGAACAAGTCCGATGGCTTTTGCTGCGCCTGTACTGTTAGGAACGATATTCTGCGCGGCCGCCCTTGCACGACGCAGATCACCTTTTGGATGAGGTGCATCCTGGGTATTCTGATCATTCGTATAGGCATGCACGGTAGTCATGAAGCCCATTTCAATACCGAATGATTTATCAAGTGTGTCAGCCATCGGGGCCAGACAATTCGTAGTGCAGGAAGCGCAGCTGATAACGGTTTCTTTACCATCCAGGATATGATGGTTCACATTGAATACGATTGTTTTCAAATCCCCTGTTGCGGGTGCTGAGATCACTACACGTTTTGCACCGCCTTTCAGGTGTAGCTCAGCTTTTTCTTTGTCTGTAAAAAAACCGGTGCATTCGAGAACAACATCCACATCATGATTTTTCCATGGAATATCAGCAGGGTTTTTCTGGGCATATATCGTTACTTCATTCCCGTTAACCAGGATAGAATTTTCAGTAGCTTTTACATCTTCGTTAAATCGGCCCTGTGCAGAGTCATATTTCAATAAATGCGCCAATACTTTTGGAGAAGTCAGATCGTTGATCGCAACAATATCAATACCCTTCATATTGTGGATCTGTCGATAAACAAGTCGTCCGATTCTGCCGAAACCATTGATCGCAACTTTTACTGTGCTCATAGCTTATTGTTTAATTTTAGGATGCAAAGTTACGAAACAAAAACATTTGGGAAGTTATCCCAACAGCCTATATCTTTGCAGGCCCTAAACAAGCAATAAGTTGCTCGTTTTTTCGGTAATGCCGCGTTGGTCAAGGGGTTAAGACGCATCCCTTTCACGGATGATTCACGGGTTCGAATCCCGTACGCGGTACTACATAAGCTGAAAGCCTAAAGCCCAACGCTTAAAGCCAAAATAAAAATCCGTCTCAATAAACTTGAGACGGATTTTTATTTGTGTAATATGATCGAAATTTCACAATATCATTAACGGCAATATTTCTGTCATCAAATCTTCCGGCATTGACCGGTATCGGAATTTGACTTTTGATTCAAAGTATACGATTTATTTATTATTCTTTCAATAACCTAATAACAAAACCACCGGCTGGTGCAAGATGTATTGACATATTACTTGTAGGATCAATTATATTTTTTTCAATAACATAATCCATCGCGTTCCGGTCGGCATTGATTCCATCCTTACAAATCGTCGCTTTATATTTGCCGGCAGGCAAAAAGGAAAAATCTATGCCACAATCATATGGTTTTTCTCCCGCCATGCCTCCGATGATACCAGTTATCTCCACTCCGTCGTGCCGTGATAATATTTTCGGTTACTCTTGCCTGCAAGATAATCGTAGTATCCCAGATCGGTCGGAAAGGAACCCAGCAGATCCATGAAACTCCGGCTCCAGATATCCCTGCGAAGGATTTCCTGAAAAAATCTGCATCGGATTATCGTACACAATAAACATGGCGAGCTGCTGACAACGGGTCGTCTGGCTCATTACTTTTCCCCAGATGGCCCTGAACATTTTCGGTGTTGCATTATCGAGTAGTCCGGGCTCATAGTCCAGCGGACCTGCCAGCATACGCGTAAACGGAACTGTACAGTTATGCGCCGCTGTCGGTTTATCGCTCCATGCATTGTATTCACTGCCCAGTACACCTTCCCTTGTAATATTGTTAGGATAAGTGCGGTTGAAACCCTTGGGAGGATACGCACCATGAAACATGATCATGATTTTTTCCCTGGCACAGGCTTCAGCAATCTTCTTATAAAAATTTACTGTTTTCTGATCGTCCCTGTCTATAAAATCTGTCATAATGAAATCCACACCCCATCGTTTGAATTGTTTCAACGCACTATCCAATTGCCTGTCCAGTGTCATGGACAAAGTCCACATACTGATTCCGATTCCTCTCAGTTTTGCATATGCTACCAGCGTGTCCATATTTATCTGAGGGTTTATTTTAGAAAGATCTTTCGGATCACTCCAGCCGGCATCCATCATGATCCGATCGAATCCAAACCGCTTCGCAAAATCGATATAGTATTTATAAGAATCGGTATTGATACCAGACCGGAAGGGAACATTAAACAGATTGATATCAATGATCCATTCGTCCGTGCATTTACCCGGATGAATCCAGCCGGTTTCCTTAATTGTGCTTGGTGAAGCAAGACGGTAAACAAGATCATTTGCGGGCAAATCTTTATCATGCCTTGCAATAAGCATCACCCTCCATGGAAAACTTCTTGTACCCTTGGTCTTCGCGAGATAATCCGCCCGTTTACTCACAACCATTTCAGGATATTCTCCATCCACCATCCTTTCCTCTTTAGGATATGCAGCAAAAGCGCCTTTCAATACTTCGGTGCCTGCTCCCTGAAGAAACATACCCGGATAATCGTCAAGATCAGATTCAGTAATTGCTACGAATATTTCATTGGAGGTTTTTAAAAGAACAGGTGAGTACATGAAATCCTTATCCGTTAAACTATCCAGGTCTTTATAAGGATACAATTCTTCAAAGCTGGTATGAAAAACATCCTGGTCATCTCTTTTTTGAATGACGGGCGCGAACGCATGTGTGTTTTTCATGAATTGAAAACCGGCAGTTTCCCCGGCAACAAATATTGAATCTTTGAATGAAGTTGTAATTCTATAGGAGACCCCATCGTTGTAGGTCCGGAAAATCACGGCAAACCGGTTATTAAATTGAAGGCTCAGCTCGTTAAAGACATCAGGAATATATCTTCTGCTTACGGGAATCTGGGCAACGATGGTTTCATGTACAGATCGTGAAGTTTTTTTTACCTCCTTCATGTCCTCCGACAGACTCTTCCCATCTGATAATTTCATGTCAATGCTGCATTCATCCAATATTTTCTTATTATCCACAAATACCGAGTAGCTCAGTTTATTGAAAGTCTGTATTTCTATTCGGATCGTTTTGTCCGGAGAAAGGAGTTGAAGAGCCGATTGGCCATTTGTATTTAGCTGAGCGAATATCGTAAGGTAAAAGAGCAGTAATCTTTTCATCCTGGATATCATTCCGACTGGTTGTTATCCGAATATAAGATTATTTTCAGGCCTGATCTGACTCATACGACTTTCAATTTGATGGTTTTCTACAGAATTACTACAGAATAACGGTTTATTTTGGACAGATTATTATCTCATCTTTTAGAAACAGCAATTTATGTTGAAAGGATTTCAATTACTGGGAGCAGTTTTATTATTAAGTACTGCCCTTCAGGCGCAATACAGAATCAGTCAGACTTTTCATATCAAAAGTGGCGGCGGTTACGATTACACCACAGTAGACAGCAGTTCCAACCGTCTTTATCTTTCGCATGGGACACAGGTTATCGTCCTTGATAAAACGACCGGCGATTCTATCGGCGTCATTAAGACAGATAAAGATGTACATGGTATCGCACTGGCGCATGAATTTGGGAAAGGCTATATCTCCAACGGCTCATCAAATAGCGTTGTGGTATTTGACCTGAAAACATTCGATGTGCTTGCACATGTACCAGCAGGTGAATTTACAGATGGCATTTTTTATGATGACTATTCCAAACAGGTTATCACCTGCAATGGACGTGGTAAAAGCATGACAGTAATTGACGCTTCAACAGATAAAGTCACGGCTACCATTCAACTCACCGGCTGGCCAGAGACCGCCGTCAGTGATGGGAAAGGAAGGATCTATGTGAACAATGCCGAAAAAAGTGAGATTGATGTTATTGACGCAAAAACATTTCAGATCCTCAACACATGGCCGATAGCACCGGGTCAACGCGCATCAGGATTAGCTATGGACCGCTTAACCATGCGTTTATTCGCAGGTTGTGACAATCAAAAACTAATCGTCATGAATGCAGAAAATGGAAATGTCGTGACCAGTGTTCCTATTGGTGACGAATGTGATGCCGTAGGTTTCGACAAAGAACTTAAGACTATTTACTCCTCTAATGGAGATGGCACGTTAACCATCATACAGGAACAATCTTCTGATAAATTTCAAGTGCTTCAAAATCTGAAAACAAAAAAAGGCGCGAGAACACAGGCTGTTGACCAGATAACACATAAAATCTATTTACCTACAGGCGAGTTTGCACCTAAAAAGACAGGTGAATTCCGGCCTTCTCTTATACCCGGGACATTCCAGGTACTTGTTGTAAAGAAATAAATAATGCACTTATTGCAGTCGTTGGCCCGCAATAGTTAAGGCTGAAGAATTAGTAACTTGCTTATTCAGCAGGCCTTTAAATTTTTACCAACGATGAATGACTTCCTTGCTGCCCGCTCCCAGATGGCCCTGTCTCTTGGATTTCACATTGTATTCTCCTGTATTGGCATGGTGATGCCATTTTTTATGGCAGTATCACATTTTTACTGGCTGAAGACGGGGAACATCGTTTATAAAAATGTAACAAAAGCCTGGAGTAAAGGTGTTGCGATTTTTTTTGCTACAGGAGCTGTTTCGGGAACTGTGTTATCTTTTGAATTGGGACTTTTATGGCCTGAATTTATGAAGCATGCAGGCCCCATTTTCGGAATGCCATTTTCACTGGAGGGAACTGCTTTTTTTATTGAAGCCATTGCACTGGGATTTTTTTTATATGGATGGGATCGCTTCAACCCATGGTTTCATTGGTTTACCGGCCTCATTGTTGGCATCAGCGGACTGGCTTCAGGCATACTTGTCGTGTCGGCCAATTCGTGGATGAATGATCCTTCAGGTTTTGATTATATCAATGGCCAGTATATCAATATCGATCCGATAAAAGCGATGTTCAACGGGGGATGGTATCAGGAAGCATTACATATGTCGTTGGCAGCATTTGCAGCTACGGGATTTGCTGTTGCCGGAGTTCATGCACTCATGATTCTGCGTAAGAAGAATCTCTTCTTTCATACCAAATCTTTTAAAATCGCTGTGATATTCGCAGCCATCGCAGCCATCCTGCAACCTTTCAGCGGTGATAAATCAGCGAGATATGTTGCTGAACATCAGCCGGCCAAACTCGCTGCTATGGAAGCACTTTATTATACAGGGAATTCCGTTCCGCTTATCATCGGTGGTATACCGGATAATAAAAACAAGAAAGTATAGTATGATATTGAAATCCCGGGATTGCTGAGTTTCATGGTGAACAGAGATTTTCATTCAACCGTAAAAGGACTTGACAGCATCGCTCCCGAAAATCAACCTCCTGTAGCCATCACTCATTATTCATTTCAGATTATGGTGGGTCTCGGTATGATCATGATGTTAATTTCTATCATCTACCTCACAGGTGCTATTTTGAAAAAGAAATGGAGAAACAGCGTTTGGATGTTTCGTCTCTTTGTATATACCATTCCCGCCGGATTCATTGCAGTGGAAGCGGGATGGACATTAACTGAAGTGGGACGACAACCGTGGATACTTCAGGGAATCATGAGAACATCGGAAGCAGTTACACCCATGCCCGGAATCATATACAGTTTCTACCTTTTCACGGCCGTATATTTTTCGCTGGCATTGCTGGTCATCTTTCTTTTATACCGTCAGATAAAAATGGTAGGGAAATTATATGATATTCCGGAAAACGTACATTTCAAAATGAATTAGAAAATGCTCTATGTTGTAACGGGTTTCTTATGGATTTCAATTTTGTTATATCTTCTTCTGGCAGGAGCAGATTTTGGTGCGGGTATTCTCGAATTTTTTTCATCCCCCAGATCAAAGATCATAACAAGGAAATTAATGTACCGGATTATGGGGCCAATATGGGAAGCAAATCATATGTGGCTGATTATTTCTATCGTTATACTTTTTGTTGGCTTCCCGGCTGTCTATACAGCTGTATCCGTTTATCTCCATATCCCGCTCGTGCTGATGCTGATGGGAATTATTGCAAGAGGAACTGCTTTCTCTTTCCGGAATTATGATGCAGTGAAAGATGAAATGCAAATTGTTTACAGCAGGATATTCGTATATGCAAGCATTATAACACCTCTGTTCCTTGGCATCATCGCAGGAAGTATCGTAAGTGGAAAAATAGATCCCGCAGCAAATAGTTTTATGGATGTTTATATATATGACTGGCTGAACTGGTTTCCTTTGTCTGTTGGATTATTTACAGTTTGCATCTGTGGATTCCTTGCATCCGTTTATCTCATTGGGGAATCAGACACGGCGGAACAAAAACGACTTTTTTTCAGAAGAACAAGAAATATGAATGTGGGAGCCTTTATATCAGGAGCTCTGGTGCTAATTGCTGCCCGTATAGAAAATATTCCACTTTATCATTGGCTATTTGGAAATCCCGTAAGTGCCGGAGCAATTCTGTTTGCGCTCTTATCACTGGTTTTGTTCTGGTTGAGGATGTACAAAAGGAAAACTGTTTTCTTAAGATTTCTGACGGCCTTTCAGGTGACCATGCTCTTTGTTGCCGTAAGCTATAGTCATTATCCAAATATTGTTTTATTTAAAAATGGAATCAGCATTTCCCTGAATGTGCCTGGAGACAATCATACCATAAAGGTTTTAGGCTGGGCTCTTTTGATTGGTAGTGTATTTATTCTGCCTGCGGTTTTTTATCTTATCTACAGTTTTGATGAAAAAAAAGTAAATCAGTTTTACCGTTAAATGATGGAGCGTTAAAATTGTTTACAACTTATCAGATTACCTTCAATCAGGAATTAATTCTATCAACTTAAAAAAATTGAAGCATGAAAACGCCAGGTTTTTTTACTAAAAATTCGTTGAGAGTAATTATTACCCTGATCATTATCCTCTCCATTTCGATTGGGTGGGCAACAAGCCAAAAAATCGTCGATCCGCTTCCTTCCTGGAATGACGGCGCCGCCAAAACTGCCATCAGGGATTTCGTTCATGCAACAACTGAAAAGTCCAGTTCTAAATATGTGCAACCTGAAGATCGTATTGCCACATTTGATCAGGACGGCACACTTTGGGTGGAACATCCGCTTTACAGCCAGCTGATGTTTTGTTTTGACCGGGTCCCCGATCTGGTAAAGGCAAAACCCGAGTTGAAAGAAGTTGAACCATTTAAAACGGTGATGTCAGGAGATCGTGAAGCCATTTCAAAATTAACGCTACCCGATCTTGAAAAGATCGCTGGTTATACACTTTCCGGAATGTCGGAAGATCAGTTTACTATCATAGTGAAGGATTGGTTGAGCAAAGCAAAGGATCCGCGCTGGAAAAAATCTTATACAGAGCTCATCTATCAGCCGATGCTGGAAGTAATGAAATATTTACGTGATAATGGTTATAAAACCTACATCGTTACCGGAGGCGGACAGGATTTTGTTCGCGTTTATTCCAATCAAACCTATGGTGTTCCACCTGAACAGATCGTTGGATCTGTGGGTGAAACCGAATATGTTTACGATAGTGCAGCAGGCACTTCTTCTTTAATGAAAATTCCTAAATTGTTACTGAACGACGACAAGGGTGGTAAACCTCAGGGAATACAAATGGTTATAGGCAAACGTCCTTACGCTGCGTTTGGTAATACAGCGGGCGATCAACAAATGCTCGAATATACTACAACGGGAGGAGGCGCGAGGCTCGGCATGCTTCTGTTGCACGACGATGCAACACGTGAATATGCATACGGTCCTGCGCAGGGATTACCAGATTCTAAAATCGGAACTTTCAGTCAGGACCTATATGATCTGGCTAAAAAAAGAGGATGGATTGTTATCAGCATGAAGAACGACTGGAAGACTATATTCCCTAAATAAATGGTGAGCATCCTTCCCGGTCAACCTAAAAATTACCAAACTTCCGATGTTATCAAAGACATGGCTTTGTCTATATTTCCCGGACGCTCAACTATTTTATTGTCGACACAGGCTTCCGCTTTGAAACAGGCAAGATAGGATGAAGCGCCCGGAGGTATTTGTACGATGAATGAATAAGGAGTTTCGTCGTCTAATAGTTTATCAGGAAGCACAATTGGAATCGTGGTGATTTCGTTGGCGATGAAATCAGGGAACATAACGATAATCGTTATACGAAAACTGGTGATATCTTTCTTCCTTAACAGAAAACGTTTGCTGAATTCAGAGTTAACCGTTATGTTTAATGTGGATGAAGAAGGATCCGCGTCTATTTTCACGCATGGCGACATGAGTTTACTGGTTAGATATCGTTGGTTCAGATCCCAGTGTTCAATACCCAGTACACTATAATCTTTAAAAAGCTTTGCCTGCCTGGCAAAATGTTTCACCAGTTTTTGCCAAATCTGTCCGCCTTTAAAATTCGTTCTATAAGGTGCGAGTGCATCCAGAATGAGTTTAGCCGGCATATTACTTCCGATTAAACGTTCACTGTGCCCTTTCATCGCATCATTCAGTTTGGCCTTTTTCCAGGAACCTCTCGCAGCACGCTCATGTTTACCGTAAGTCCTGCTGTTGACGGTCACCATCTTCGGGGGAAACTTTCTTTTTTTCTTTGGCGTTTTGGATTTGGCCATCCCTTAAAAATAACTAATTTAAACAATTTATAGAGTCCTTACAGAGAGTTTACAGAGGCCTTATAGAGATCATGGCGGTCGATGCAACCTCAATGCCACCTCAGATCCATCTCAGGACCAGGGGTCCTTTAACTTTTGTCAGATACAATTTGAAGATAAAATAAAGGGCAATTTATTATCAAACATCCAAATCGAAAGAAGTCTCAGATAAGGATGGTTGAACCCATTATTATCCAGCTCCGAGACACCAAAGAGGTACCATTTCGAATCATCTGGCCGCTCATTGCGTAGAAGAAAAGATTATTAAAAAGATGCAATTCACCTTCTCCCACCACCAAAACCACGCCCGCCTCCACCGAATCCTCCTCCACCCCCACCCCATCCGCCACCACCACCTCTGGAAAAACCACCTCCACCGCCCCATGCACTCGCGCCTGCATTACCCCTTGACCGGTCAGCCGCTGCACTGGACATTTCACTGGAAGGAGCTGAGCCGCCTGGCTTCGAAAAAGAACCCACACCAGCGCTTTTTGCTGCAGATGACTGCATTGAGGATGAATTAAAATTTGAATTATCTGCCTGTGACCAGGAACCGCCTTTATTACTGTATACATTTCCGTCCTTACTCGCATACATATCACCGTTAGCCGACTTGGCTACCGAGGCACTTCCATTCGGACCGGATGCACCTGCCGCTCTGGCACCGTTGGAGTTGGAAGCAGAAGCAGTTGTTTGTCCGAAATTATTCGTGTTATGCGAAGTATTCGTCGTGGTTCCGTGTCCATTATTAAATGTCGATGCACCGGAACTTCCATAAGCATTTTTATTCTGGATGGTGGAACCTGATGCACCCGTCCTCGTGTTGTAAGCTTGTCCTGCACTGGTTGTCCCATATGCAGTTGAAACAGATCCACTCCTTGTTGCGGTTCCAGTATATGGATTGTACGATTGTCTTGCAGTTGCTGATCCATAAGGTCCATATGCAGTCGCGCTTCTTGAATATGTTCCTGTGTAGGAATTATAAGATGCTCCATACGCGACACCACCATAATAAGAATATGGATGATACGCGTAAGCACCATAAGTAACAGCACTTGCATAACAAACGGGATAACCCATCGGCGGATAATACATATAAGGTGGGTGATAATATCCCGTTCCGGATGCTATGATAACACCCACTCCCACGCCTACCACAAAAGCACCCATATACCCGGCAGTATAACTGGATTGCACCGTTCCCGCAACAACGACAGTTTGAGTTACATAAGTAACATTGTATACTGGTGAACTGGGTGGTATTGTATAAATAACCTGGGGGACCGAACTCGCGAGAACCCAGGGACCCTGAGCAGAAGATGCATTATACCAGAATCCTCCAACGCACGCGTAAATTTGATTGCTGGAAACCATGATTACTTTGTCGTTTGTATTCTCCACATAAGAAAGTGGTGTGCCGTCAATAGCGACATATTTCGGATCACCCGAGTAAGTAATCGTTACCGGTGGAGCAGAACTAATACTCATCGTTGTCTTGGTTGGTATCTGCGCAATCATAACTGCATCTGCTGCTTCCTCTGTACCGGGTACTGAACTCAATACACCTGCAGCCGGACTATTCCTGGGAATATTTGCAAAGTCGGCAGGCAGGTTCGGTGTTGCAAAAGTCCAGGGACCATTCAATCCGGAAGCACTGAACCATCTGCCGGCGGCGAGATAATAATAAAGTTTTGTAGCACTGGAATAAAAAACGGAATTGTTCGTGTTCGTTGCATACGTAAGAC
The DNA here is from genome assembly GCA_963757315.1 of uncultured Bacteroidota bacterium. GTDB lineage: Bacteria > Bacteroidota > Bacteroidia > Chitinophagales > Chitinophagaceae > Puia. Next base: position 1,741,362 of record CAVWRD010000011.1, read on the forward strand.
TTGTGCCATCAATGGCAGCCATTACGGGTGGCCCCTTAAAAAGAATGATCTCTGCGGGAGTGGTAGCATAAAATATTTGTGGCATATTCGGATCGGACCAGCCTTGTGCCGGAATTGCATTTTTTAAGGAAGAGGACCAGTTTTGATTCGTCGACAGATTGATAAGAGATAATGGCAATGCAGAAGTAAAACTCCAGGGACCACTTAGCTGATTTGCTGTTTGCCATTCGGTATCATCGAACAGATAATATTTTGATGTGGCAGGATCAAAAAAGACAGGCCAGTTTGCATTTACAACATATTTTATACTTCCGGGTGTTGCTTCTGCCAAAACCGCATCTCCTTCAAGCTGAAGAATGATCGCAGGTTTGTTACTCACAAAAATAATCGGAGGATCATTTTGAACACTGACAGTAGATATTGATTGTGGTTTAGGTGTACAGGCCACAATTCTTTCCATTGAAACAGTTACAGATTTCGAAACGTCTACAATAGATCGCACGAGTTGTTCCATAGATGCTGTGGTTGCATCATCAAGTCCCGGGAAATGCACACCCACGATATTCATGTTCGAAAGAGTAACCATGTGATTATAGGTATCACTAACTGTTGTTGCATTAACATATAAAACACCCACCACCTGTTTTGTCTGATGCGCAGGTGTGAGAGAAAATGCCATTCTGAAATTAATTGACTGGTAGTCCTGCCAGTTCTCTACCTGCGGTGGATAAACGACCATCACCGATCCGTTGTTTTTCAATTGTCTTGGCCAGCCGGGATCCTGAGCCATTGATAAGTAAACAATAAAAAGACCATTGATCACCAAAAGTATTTTTTTCATAAAATGTGTTTTTGTCAACCATGAATCAAACTAGTACCAGCTATATTGATAAACTATAGTAAGTGCCGTATAATTCTGTCCCGCCTTTGTGGCGATACCCGTATTAACCATAATTTTTACGGACTGATGCCTGTTGAAGATGGGGGAAGAAAAAGTAACACCACCTCTCCAGTTTTGCTGTTCATCATGTTGTTCGAATCCATTCAGAGATGTTTCCCCGCCATCAGCATATCCACCATTAAGTGCCAGGTATTTTCCGTGTTGGAAGGTGTAATCAATATGAGCCTGGAAGCTGAATAAAGAATTTTGCTGCTGGATATAGGATTTGAAATAATTCGTATTTTTTGTATACATCCACACTCCGGAATAGATTTCATAAAACAATCTTCCTTCCCGGTGTGATATTCCAAGCTCGGGTTTAAATCCCCAACGATTGGAACCCAGGTTAATTAATTTGGAAGAATAGTACTGACCCAGAGGCACAGAAATAACTATACTCGCTCCAAACACGGTATGCTCCTGAAACTTTTGAAAATCTTTCGGAGCGAGGGCCGGTGAACCGAATAAATTCATACCAAATTTAATTCGACCGTCATAAAATCCGGTTCTTGATCCTGAAGTATCGACTCCCTGGAAGGAGGCCGTGCCATTCAAAAAACCAAAAGGCATACTTACAGCGACTCGCGCGAGTTTTGTAAAAAATGTAAACGTTTGAACATATCCCAGGTTAAATACATTATTGGTCACGTCCAGATTTTGAACTGGTGAATTTCCAGGAGTTATCACATCTCCTTTGGAAAAAGTATACGACAGAGCCATCGCGTGCAGACCTAAAGGGACAACAGCATAACTGCGTGGTTCAATTTCCTGAGCATGGACAGATGAACCCGTAATTAAGATTAAAATCCATAAAATAAATTGTCTCAATGAAGCAGATTTTGTTTTCACTTAATTACCATTCCTAAATTCATTTCCGATTTTGAACCAGCTTCAGACAAATACATGTTTGTACAAAATGAAAAATGACGACAATCCACAAAACCAATCCCCAAATCCCCATTTTCAGCATTCCAAATAACAGGATCAGGGTTACAAGGGCATTATAAAACATTAACATCCTGATTCCCATTAGCACATGAATATTCGATCTGTTAAACCAGGCACCCAATGCCAGTGAAAAAATAGCTGCTCCACCAATCATCGCCAACAATGTAGCAACAGGTCCTTCCAACTCGGAGTTGAGTAATATGCGGGCTACAGTCGAAGGAATTATCATAAGTCCTAAACCCGTGATGGCTTCTATGATTGCGGTATAAGTCAGAAAATCTTTCATCGAAATAATCAGGCGTTAATCCGGTGTTATGTACATTAAGTTTGGAATGCTATATTGAGCTCGGCTAGAACGATTGATAACAAACAATAAACTGTGCGGAAGAATATTTTTTCACGTTTGATAAGGTTTAATGAATGTAAAAAGTAAGCCTATTTTGCTAATTGACAAAGAGCATATTTATTCAATCCCGATTAAATGTTCTGTTTGATTATCCCGATTTTAATTATTTTTTTCAAATCATTTCGTTCCTATATTTGAATAAGAATTCTCCTGATTAATAGCCTTATCCAATTCCTGCTTGAACCTTCTTCTGTATCTCTAAACTCTCAGCCCACTTTTCATTTTATTACTTAATAAAAGTATAATTCAAATTTATGCTCAAAATGAACAGGTCATTTTATGCGCTAAACTGTTTCCCTCTTTGCGTTAGTATTTTGCTGTTGACCAATTTGACGTCTCAGGCCCAAACTAAAAAACCAAATATTCTCGTGATTTTCGGGGATGATGTGGGCCAGACAAATATCAGTGCCTATGGTTTCGGAGTTGTTGGATATAAAACACCCAACCTCGACAAGCTGGCACATGAGGGTATGATGTTTACCGATTATTATGCAGAGAATAGTTGTACTGCGGGAAGATCTACATTTATTACAGGTCAGTGTCCAAAACGTACCGGTCTTTCAAAAGTAGGTATACCGGGAGCGCCTGTTGGTCTGCTGGCCCACGATATCACGATTGCTCAGGCTTTGAAACCTCTTGGATACGCCACAGGTCAGTTTGGTAAAAATCATTTAGGTGATCTGGACGAATATTTACCTACTGCACATGGCTTTGATGAATTTTTTGGAAATCTCTATCACCTGAATGCCGAAGAAGAACCTGAACGTCCTAATTTCCCGAAAGATGATCCGGCATTTACAAAATCATATATGCCCAGAGGTGTAATCCATTCCTTTGCGGGTGGTAAAATAGAAGATACCGGACCTCTGACGGTCAAAAGAATGGAGACCATCGACGATGAGACTACAACAGCGTGTATTGATTTCATCAAACGGCAGGTTCAGTCTGGCAAGCCATTTTTTACATGGATGAATTTTACCCGTATGCATTTGTTTACGCATGTCAGAGCATCTATGCGTGGCCAAAGCGGTATGCCGGATAATGAATATGCCGACGGGATGATTGAAATGGATATAAATGTAGGCAAGTTGATGAAGGCGTTGGAAGAACTCAGGATTACCGATAATACAATTGTTGTATTTACAACAGATAACGGACCTAATCAATTCAGCTGGCCTGATGCTGCAACCACTCCTTTCCGTAGTGAAAAAAATACCAACTGGGAAGGTGCTTATCGGGTTCCCGCTTTTGTTCGCTGGCCCGGTCATGTTAAGCCGAGCACCATTTCGGATGGAATCTTTGCAGGGTTAGATTGGTTTCCAACTTTCCTGGCTGCCGCGGGTGATCCAACTATTAAAGACAGACTACTTAAAGGAGCCATGGTAGGAGGTAAAGAATATAAAATTCATCTGGATGGATATAATCAACTTGATTATATCACGGGTAAATCTGATTCCAGTGCCCGCAAGGAATTCGCTTATTTTAATGACGACGCCCAAATGGTCGGATACCGATACAAAGACTGGAAAGTAGTAATTCGTGAACAGTCGGCTGCCGGAGGTTTTAAAGTGTGGTCAGATCCGTTTATAACATACAGAATTGCCAAACTTTTTAATCTGAGAATGGATCCTTATGAACGTGCAGACCTCGTTTCTGATCAATACTATGACTGGCTGGTTAAAAACGATTTCGTAATCGCAGAAGTTGTATTTCACGGTATAGAGTTTCTCCAAACATTTATCCCGTACCCGCCATCCCAATTGCCTGCAACCTTCTCGCCTGATGGTGTGGAAGAACAAATTGATAAGATTAACGGACAGAAATTAAAACCTCAGGCACCGACGAGAGAGTAGTGAAGTATAGGAGTATAAGAGTATAGGAGTATAAGAATTAACATTGGATTTTGCGGCAAATTGCGAAACAAAAAAGGGGAACGATTAAATCTCCCCCCTTTTTATTGAAGAGCGCATCGGCCTTACTTATTAATTGTCCCTGGAATTCTGCTTATTTCCAACATTGCCTGATCCTTTTCCCATTTCCTGTTTACCTTTTTGATCCCTGCCATTATTTTGTTGTCCGGTTTTTTGTGCAGTGCCGGAAGTTGGATGACTGATTATTTGAATTCTTCATCTTCGCCTCGTTGTCCATCTGATTTGATTTATTTGCATTTTTCTGTGACATACACTTTAATTTAAGTTTGATAAAAACTAATAACTGAAAAAATAATGCCAGGCAGAATTGCGTGGAACTGTTTTAATGCTTTCATTCATCGAAGAGGTTTCTCCACAGTTTTCAGAATTACATTTTTGTTAATGGGAAATCAATATGTTAAAAGAAAATCAACATTCTATAACACGGTTCGCGATTATATTACTCATTTTATTTTTGAGTCTATGGCATGATTTTTCTATTTAATTTCATGATACATTCCTCACTTAATAAATATAAAAATCATGAAAAACAGAATTGCGGAAAATGAAGGAAATGGTTTTGTATCCAGAGAAAGAGATGGAGACCTCGCAGCAAAGGGCGGCCCTGCAACAGGATTGGGGAGAGCAGATAACGATCATCCCATTTCGAAGCCTTATAAAGAAGATCTTCAGACGCAGATAGCAGCCAAGTCTAAGAAGACAAAGAATAAAAATAAAAGCAGTTTATAAGATTTCCAGCGACTAGAAAGTTTCGCTGAAATTAAATAATACGGTTCGATACCCTTTGCTGAAAGCATAGTCCAGGGCAAAGTTGCTATTGGTAACTTTTGATATTTTTATGCGAAGGCCTGTACCGCCGGCAGGATGCCAGGAAGTAAACATGGTACCTGATCCACTTACCGTGTTAATATTTGAAAACACAACGAAACCAAAAAGGCCGTTATTTGTAATATCCCGGCGATATTCTGCCTCCAGATAGTATAGCGATTTTCCTCTATATCGGTTTTGGTCAAAACCGCGTGCAGAGCGATTGTATTCATCCCAACCCGTACTGGGTAAATCGAGATAAGGTGTTGTATTATAAAAATTAGCCCAGAGAAAAGACCAGAACGCAAGTAAGTTCTGTTGATTGGGTTTCGAAGGCTTGTTAAGTTCGACATATTTTCTCAGGTCAATGAATACAGATTGCCAGGAGTTCTTGTTTCCTAAAAATCCAGGGTTCACACGGTAAACAATATTCAGATAAGTCCCCGGGAAAGGATAAATATTTCTGTTGCGCGTATCATATAGCAGGTTCAGGGTTAAACCAGATGAAAGAGAATTTCCTGAGAGTCCATACGGGTATCCTGTAAACTCTACCAGATTTACACCGGAGTCACTGCCAATATTAAAATGATAATCCAGATCATAACCGATACCCGCATAAAGATGAGGGCCTACACGTTTTAACACGGCCTCATACAACCGGATGTATTTATAATTTACCCATTCCTTTTCGTCGAGTGGATGCGATGTTCCCAATCCCCAGGTGTATTGCGGATAAACGAGAAAACGTATATCTCCCTGAATATTCCATTCATTGTCTTTTAGCCAGATGGAGGATCTGAATGGAAGTCCAAACCGCCTGTTAAAATTAAAGTAGGGAGCAAAATTCACGTAGGAAAGAAAGGTTGTTGAATCCGGACCCAGGCGAAAATTTGCGGTTGTGCTCGTCACAAATGCATTTCCGGAACTTGTTGGCGAACTGGCCAGCGGATTCAAAGTGAAATAGACTTTTTTTTCTTCACGTGGTTTTTTGGGAACAGGTGAAACTCCAAACCATTTATGATAGACATCAATCATGTCCATCTGATTAGAAGTATCTTTCAGAATATAATTTTGTGGATTAAGGTCTGGTGCATTCTGTGCCAATAATAAAACGGGTGTGACGCACAAAACGAATACAATTTGTATTACAGAAAGCCAAGCCTTAAAAGTCGGGGTCATTACTACATTTATATTATAACTATCGTGCCAGGCTATTGAGTGGTGTTGAAAAGAAAAGTTTCACTAGTCCTTTTTCTCCGAGAACCCGTTTAACGACTGTAAATGCATTATATATAAATATGGAAACCGAAGCGCCAATGGTAGTTGCCCACACATGATATATATCCCGGTGACTAAACACATAAGAAATCATGTTACCGAAACCTTCCACCATGTGTCGCTTTTCAAACGCTTTCTCCAAAAGAATCACAATTGCAACACCCAAGGTGTACAGCAAAGTACGCAGTATAACATCTACTATGGCTGGCTTCCCCTGTACCCATTTACCGAGCGAAATAAGTTCCATCAAAACAATCACTTTTGCCATTATCAGTGACCCAATAATGGCCTGGGAAATTCCTCTGAATTCAATATTATAATCTTCGAGGTAGAGTCTTTTCATTACCATCATAAGCACGAATACGGTGGCAAAATAGGCGGCTGTGCGGGTAACAACCCTTATTTCTTCAAATATTTTCTTCAGGATTTTCATGCCTTTCGTTTCAGGTGAGTAAATGACTTAGTCCAAGTTAACTTAATGGGTTTATTATTCAGAAATAAGAGTATCTTTTATTTATAATACAACAGATCTGTTTTTTACTGAATAAATTACCTGCATGAGAAATTTACTATTTGTTTTTTTACTTAGTTCATTATTTGCCCGGGCTCAAAAAGAAGTCAGTCTTTATGATGGCCCTGCACCTGGTTCAGAAAATTGGAACTGGACGGAAAAAAGAAATAATAATAACATGATGCATCAGATGCTCGTGTATAACGTGGTGAATCCCACATTAACCATTTTCCTCGCCGACCCTGCTCTGTCAAGCGGTGCAGCTGTAGTTATTTGTCCGGGTGGAGCCTTCCATTTTCTTTCTATTGATAATGAAGGAACACTCGTCGCTAAATGGCTGGCAAAAAAAGGTGTTACAGCATTTGTTCTGAAATACAGGACCGCTCATATAGATACAGATGATCCGTTGGGAGATATGATGGCTGGATTATCTCCAGGTAAACGTAAAGATTCTTATGAAGCTGAAATGAAAGCTACCATTCCACTTTGCATATCCGATGGAAAAGCTGCCATCGCATATGTTCGCAAACATGCTGCTGAATTTGGAGTTTCGCCCGACCGAATTGGTATTATCGGCTTTTCCGCCGGGGGGACGGTTACGGCGTCGACAGCTTTTAATTATACCAGCGATAACAAACCGGATTTCGTTGCTCCCATTTATGCATACGTACCAGATACGATTCTATCAGATGTATCCTCAGATGCGCCTCCGATGTTTCTGGCTTGTGCAAGTGATGATCAGCTTGGACTTGCTCCCAACAGTGTTTTACTTTATGATAAATGGCTTGCTTCCAAACATTCAGCAGAAATTCATATCTACGCAAAAGGTGGGCACGGATTTGGAATGAATGTTCAGCACCTGCCTGTGGATACATGGATAGACCGTTACGGTGACTGGCTTGTTTTTATAGGTATGATGAAACCAAAATCATAATCATTAAATTCGTATTACAATCCAAATTAAAATGGACACAAACAGATTATCTGCTAAGCTTGCAAAAGAACTGAATGCACAAATGACAAATGAAGCACATAATGCACAAATTTATCTTGCATATGCTGCCTGGGCCAGTGCACAGGGCTATGATGGAATCGCCAATTTTTTATTCCGGCATGAAAATGAAGAACGGAATCATATGATGAAAATCCTGGAATATATTTTAAAACGTGGTGCGCAGGTAGTTGTAGCACCGATCCCGGGTCCAGGACCCAATCCAAAAAGCGTTAACGATTGTTTTGAAAAAATATTTAAATCGGAGGTTGAGAATACTTCCAATATATACAAGATCGTTGAAATGAGCATGAAGGAAAAAGACTGGGCAACCTGGAATTTCATGCAATGGTTTGTGAAAGAACAAACTGAAGAAGAAACACTAGCCATTGATCTTTTGGATAAGATAAAAATCGCCGGGGGTGAAAAAGCAACTGATAGTGCTCTGTATGCATTTAACCGTGATCTGGAAACGACTCCGGATGAAGCCGTGCTTGCCCAGGATGTTACCGTTGAAAAACCGTAGCTGATTCTTCACGCAATCTCATTATTGCAACTGTCATGTATGAAAAAAATACTTTTTTTTCTACTTTGCCTTTTCAGTATTAATTCCTACTCCCAGCAGAATCCCTGGCCGGTATTCAAACATTACGAAGGAAAATATGTAGAGAAAATTGCCATGCCGGTGGGCGGAATAGGCACAGGCAATATTTCCATTGGCGGTAATGGCCAATGGAAAGATGTGGAGATTATGAATAAACCAGGAATGGGTTTTTACGGATCCGTTACACCCAAGCAGGCACCCTGTTTCATGGTGTTCACTGAAACTTCTTCCGGTGAAAAACATTCAAAACTTTTAGCCGGACCTATTTCTCCATCAGAGTATACCGGATCACAGGGAAGTCTTGCTCCCAATCATGGTTTTCCCAGATTTGCAACCGCCAGTTTCGACACGGGATATCCATTTGCCATTGTAAATCTGGAAGATGATGGGATGCCTGTTTCCGCAAAAGCAAAAGTGTTCAATCCATATATTCCGGGAAACGATCTATACAGTGGAATTCCCATCGCGGTGATTCGTTACGAAATAAAAAATAAGACTAATCAACCTTTAACAGTAGCCGTTGCCGGTTCTCTTGATAATTTTATTGGTATGGATGGTTCCGTTGTTGAATTCGATTCATTTGACAGGTCTATCATCCCACAAGGCACGAAAAATAATCGCAATATTTTTAAACGATCGGAAAAACTATCGGGAATATATATGTCGTCCGACAGTGTGCCGTTTGATTCAAATGCCTGGGGAACAATTGCTCTGACCACTCCGAATAAAGGTGGTGATTATGAAATTAGTTATCGCACACAGTTCAGTCCAAAAGGATGGAATGACAATCTCACGGATATGTGGGATGATTTTTCAGATGATGGAAAATTCAGGGACGTTCAATTTGATTCCAAAGTCAATGATCCGAGAGCGGCTTTATCGGTTAAGTTCAGATTGGCTCCCAATGAAACCAGGGAAATAGAATTTTTTCTGACCTGGGATTTTCCAAACCGAAAGGATTGGAATGATAAAGTAATTATCGGGAATTATTATTCTAACTTTTATAAAGATGCCTGGGACGTGGCAGAAAAAACAATTCCGTTATTACCGCAGTTAGAAGCGAAGACAATCGATTTTGTAAACCTGATCGCTAAAAGTGATTACCCTGAAATAGTAAAGGAGGCTGCTTTATTTAACAGCAGCACTCTTCGTTCTCAAACAACGTTCCGAAATAAGGAGGGTTACTTTTTTGGATGGGAAGGTGTGTTTGCATCCACCGGTTCCTGTTATGGAAATTGCACCCATGTATGGAATTATGAAGAAGCCACGCCTTTTCTATTCGGCAGTCTGGCCATGAAAATGCGCGAAGTGGAATATCAAAAGGCTTTGGACGATAGTTCAGGACTTATGAGTTTCCGGGTTTCTTTGCCATTTGATAAAAAGAATAATTGGAAATACGCCGCGGCAGATGGACAAATGGGAACCGTTATGAAAGTATATCGTGAATGGCAATTGTCTGGCGATGATAAATTTCTTCGGGACGTTTGGCCAGGCGTAAAAAAAGCTTTGTCATTTGCATGGATCAAGGGCGGCTGGGATGCAGACAGGGATGGCGTCATGGAGGGTTGCCAGCACAACACCATGGATATTGAATACTATGGCCCTAACCCCGAAATTGAATTCTGGTACCTCGGTGCACTCAAAGCAGCATCTAAAATGGCGGAATATTTAAAGGACGGTGAATTTCAAAAAATATGTACACAACTTTTTGAAAATGGCAGCAGGTGGACGGATCAGCATTTATTTAATGGAGAATACTATATCCAGCAGGTAAGACCTGTTGAAAATAAATCTTCCATAGCCCAGGGACTTTTGGTGGGTATGGGTTCAAAAAACTTAAAAGATCCAGACTTTCAGATTGGGGAGGGATGCCTGGTAGATCAGCTCGTGGGCCAAAATATGGCCTGGATCTGCGGGCTGGGATATCTTGCGGATTCATCCCATATAAGAAAAACACTGCAAAGTATCTGGAAGTACAATCACGTTTCGTCTTTCGGAAACCAGTTTAATAATATGCGTTCATACGCGCTCGGGGATGAATCCGGAATGATGCTTACATCATATCCAGATCCGGCAAAACGGCCTTTGGTTCCATTGTCGTATGGTTTTGAGTCATGGACAGGTCTTGAATACACTGCCGCAGCGGGCATGATGTATGAAGGAATGTATAAAGAAGCCTTACATATTATTTCGGATACCCGAAACCGTTATGATGGATATAAAAGAAATCCTTTTAACGAGGAGGAATGCGGAAATCATTATGCACGTGCAATGGCTTCCTGGTCGGCTTTAATAGCCTTCAGCCAGTTCAATTATTCTGCAGTTACACGCGAATTTTCCATCACAGCCAGACATGGAAATTATTTTTGGTCCAATGGGTACGCATGGGGAAATGCTGAAGTCAGTGATAATAAAATTGTGATTTCTGTTCATTATGGCAATCTGCGCTTACATACGATTCATCTAACGGGTGGTGGTTCCGTGAACCTGAATGCCGATATTGCCCTGAAAGAAAATGATTCAAAGGAATTCCTCCTCCGGTAAACGATTAGCATCCATATATTGAACCCGTGCCGTTTCCCCTGGCAGGGCATCATCTTTGCAAAAGCAATCCCAAAAGCGTTATGATCAGAAAATTGAGGACAGGTGAATACCGCCTTTACTCGAGAAAAATCAATCCCAAAACCAAGAAACGTCGTAATCTGGGAACCTTCAGCTCAAGGGCTGCTGCAGAAAAACATGAAAAGGAAGTACAGTATTTTAAACGGCATTGACGGATTTGACGTACTTATTTAAATGGGCATTGAGACGACATGTTACATATAAACTATGAGCTGGGCATTGATAGCTGGAGGCAGCAAGGGCATTGGTTTTAGCATTGCAGAAGCATTGGCAAAACGCAGGTACAATTTAGTATTGGTGTCCAGAAATATGGCTGAACTTCAATCTGCAAAAGATACCCTCGAGAATAGATTTAACATAAAAGCAGAGAATATTTGAATGCGATCTGTCATCGGATAAATCGGCCGAACAGATTTCTAATTGGTGTTCCTCAAAAAATCTCGAAGTAAATATACTTTGCAACGCTGCGGGCTTGGGTGGATCGAAAGACTTTTTGGATTTGCCGGTTGAGGACCTGAGAAGAATGGTTCGTACAAACCTTGAATCGCCTATTGCAATTAGCTTATCATTGATTCCCATATTAAAAAAAAATGCTCCCTCTTATATACTGAATATCGGAAGTCTGGCTGGTTTTTCTCCTATTCCTTCAAAAAGCGTTTATTCTTCTACCAAATCTGCCATTCTATTTTTTAGTTATTCACTCCGACAATTGTTGAAATCAGATAATATTTCTGTTAGTTGTCTTTGTCCCGGACCGGTATTTACGAAACCATCCATCGAAAAGGAAACCTTAAATCAATTGGGCCGGACAGGTAAACTGATGGCTGTAAAAGTCAGCGTCGTAGGTGAACTGGCTGTGCAGGGTATGCTTGATCACAAAATGATTATTGTGCCAGGCAAATTCTCTTCTCTTATTTCTTATTTACTCAGGATTATTCCCAATCGTTTATTGTCGAATATATTTTATTCTCATCAAAAGAAAAACACAGATAACCGTAACGTCGATCAAACCATTCAATAATTTATTTATGAAGTATTTAATTATTTCCTTTTTAATATGCTTCATAAGCACAGCATCATTTTCTCAACAGGATTCAACGCATGTCAGCGACAGTACAAGACCATATGCGCTGGTTGCGGGTGGCAGTAAGGGAATAGGTTATGGGATTGCAGAAGCACTTGCGAAAAGGGGATATAATCTGATCCTGATTGCAAGGCATATGGATACGCTGATGGCAGCAAAAAATAAACTGGAATTCTTATATCCGATTCATGTAGAAATATTAGCAATAGATTTGAGTTATGATACCGCAGCAGGCGAAATTGCCAAATGGTGTACAGATCATCACATACATCTTAAGATATTATGCAATGTAGCAGGACTGGGCGGTGCAAATGACTATCTATCTTTTCCGCTTGATTCGCTGAGGTATATGGTAAGACTAAATATTGAATCCTGTATGGCACTTAGTCTCACCCTCTTGCCGCTGCTGGAAAAAAACGCACCATCTTACATTCTCAATGTTGCAAGCATGGCCGGATTCGCTCCCATTCCGGTAAAAAATATGTATTCAGCCACCAAATCCGCTGTTGTATTTTTCAGCTACTCACTGCGGTACCAGCTAAAAGACAAAAACATTAGTGTTAGCTGTTTATGTCCCGGTCCTGTTTTTACAAAGCCTGAGATCGTAAAAGATACAAAAGCAAAACTGGGGTGGTTTGGTATGAAGATGGCACTTGATCCGGGAACAGTAGGAGAAGTGGCCGTTAAAAAAACGCTTAAGAAAAAACTGATAATTGTTCCGGGCACTCTTGCGAAAATAAGTTCTGATCTGATCAGATTTTTTCCGCGACGCTGGGTTGTGAATTTGTATGGAAGCGCCGGCAAGAAAAAAACATCCTAGTAAATGTTTTTTTTCCCAGGCGGGAAAATATAAGTTCGTTTAAAATAAAAAAAGCAGACATTTTATGCCTGCTTTTTTTATCGGAGTTGAATTATTCCAAACTTTAATTCTAAGAGTTAACGCGATCTGCCCAATCTTTTGCTTTTACTTCCAATTTTGATTTGCCATTCTTAACTGCCTGCGCTCCTGAGTCAAGTAAATCGTCTGCTTCATCAGAAACTTTATCCTTATAATCGTTCAGACCATTTACAAGTTTTCTCCAGGTTTCGGACCCTTTAGCAGGCGCTACCAACAAACCAATCGCTACACCGGCGAGTAATGTCGTTAAAAATCTGTTCATAATATTTATTTTCGTATAAGGTTCAATTAGCGGGCCAGGTGGAATCTGCCTTGTCAGGTTTCAGACAACTGTAGAATTTAATCCCCGATTACATAAATTCTCCCCGATGATAGAATGGTATGCTTTTTCAACTCATATATAAAAACTACTCCCCATGAGATCTATCTGGACGGGTGCAATAGGTTTCGGCCTGGTAAATATTCCAATTAAATTATTCAGTGCTATTGAAGAAAGTAGTCTTGATTTAGATATGCTTGATAAAAAAGATCACGCTAATATCAAGTTTAAACGGGTGAACGAAAATACAGGTAAGGAAGTTCCCTGGGGTAATATTGTCAGGGCCTATAACCTGAACGGAAAGTATGTTATTCTCTCAGAAAACGATTTTCAGGAAGCCATGCCCGAGAAAACAAAATCGATTGATATCAATTCGTTTGTTGATTTAAACGAAGTAGATCCGATGCTGTATGAAACTTCCTATTTTATAGAGCCGGAGAGCCAGGGCAAAAGAGCTTATGCTTTACTGAATGCATCATTAAAAAAAGCTAACAAAGCCGGCCTGGGTTCTTTTGTGCTTCGGAATAAAGAACACCTTTGTTTGATCAGACCATATGAAAACCTTTTGATATTACACCGGTTGAGATTCGCCGAAGAATTAAGAGATCATAAAGAACTGGATGTACAAGCTTCTGCTCCCAAACCAGGTGAGTTAAAAATGGCGTTGTCGCTCATCAAACAATTGTCCGGCCCATTTGATATCAAAGACTATAAAGACACTTACAGTTCGAAGCTTATGAAATTAATTAAAGCCAAAGCCGCCGGTAAAAAAATTGCCGTGCAACCTTTAAAAGTTGTACACTCTAAAACAAGGGATCTGATGGATCAGTTAAAAGATAGTCTCGTTAGCTCTAAGAAAAAAGCATCTTAGTGAAAAATTTAAACTATTTACGGGTCTAAAGAAAGAAAAAATACAAGTGTAAAAAAACGACTGATCTGAAAAACATAAATGATAAACCGAAAATATCATCTGAAAAAATGACGATTCCTGCCGGAGCAGTAAAGTCAAAATTTCCGAAATCCCTGAAACCGATGCTGGCAGTACTGGTCAACAAACCATTTGACAATCCAGGCTGGCAGTATGAAGTGAAATGGGATGGCTACCGGGCAGTAGCGTTGTTGAATAAAAATAAAGTCGATCTAAAATCCAGAAACGACAAATCATTTAATGAAAAATTCTATCCGGTAACAAAAGCGCTGAATGAGCTTAAAATAAATGCAGTCCTGGATGGTGAAATCGTTGTGGTTGATAAAAATGGGATTTCCAATTTCGGTGCACTGCAAAACTGGCGAAGTGAATCTGACGGAGAATTGTATTATTACGTGTTTGACCTGTTGTGGTTCGATAATTACAATTTTACATCTGTTCCTTTATCTGAACGAAGAAAAATTCTCGAAACACTGGTACCCAAAACCGGAATCATAAAACTCAGTAAATCTTTTCATAGTTCCGGTATCGAATTTTTTGAATCCGCAAAGAAAATCGGTCTGGAGGGTATCATGGCAAAAAAGTCAGACAGCCTGTACAGACCCGGTGAACGAACGGATGAATGGCTAAAAATTAAGGTGAATAAACGTCAGGAAATGGTTATCGGCGGCTTTACAAAAAACGAGGATACCAGTAAGGCTTTCAGCTCGCTTTTGGTTGGAGTTTTTGAAAAAAAAGATTTTATATACAAGGGTAAAATCGGCACAGGTTTCAGTGATAAAGTGCAAAAAGACCTGCTCCGGCAGTTTAAACCACTTATCATAAAATCATCTCCGTTTAAAGAAATACCCGATGTAAATAAACCGTCACGTTTCAGACCCGACCCACCGCACGCGAAAGCAACCTGGCTCAAACCTAAGCTGGTATGTGAAGTTAGTTTTGCAGAAATGACCAGGGATGGAGTTATGCGTCATCCTTCATTTGAAGGTATGAGGGAAGATAAAAATGCAAAAAGTATAATTATGGAAAAAACTATTCCGGCGGAAAAAGCAATCGCTAAAGCCAATATGCTCAAAGGGAAAAAAATAATTTCACCCGTTGGGAAAACAGAAAGGAAAACTCTTTTGAATTTCAATGAAGAAACACAGGTTAAAAAGATAAATGGTCATGAATTGAAGTTTACAAACCTGAATAAATTATACTGGCCAAAAGAAAAAATTACCAAGCGGGATATGCTTAATTATTATTATCAGGTGGCGCCTTTTATTCTACCCTATCTGAAGGACAGACCTCAGTCTATGAATCGTCATCCAAACGGAATAACCGGTAAAAGTTTTTATTTTAAAGATATCACGGGCAAGGCTCCATCCTGGCTGGAAACATTTCTATATCACAGTGAATCCGATGACAGGGACAGGCACTACCTGGTAGCTAAGGACGAAGCCAGTCTTTTATATATGGCTTCTCTCGGATGCATAGAGATGAATCCTTGGCACAGCAAAGTAAAGACGGAGAATTATCCTGACTGGTGTATCATTGATCTTGACCCCGGGAAAAATACATTTGATCAGGTGATCGAAGCAGCGCGCGTTACGAAGGATGTGCTCGAAAACATGGGCGTCCAATCCTATCCAAAAACAAGCGGTTCTACAGGTATGCATATTTACGTCCCATTAGGCGCCGCTTATACTTATGATCAGTCAAAAGAATTTGCACGCGTCGTAGCAAAACTAGTCACCCAGGAACTTCCTGCTTTTACTACCATTGAAAGAGTTGTAAAAGACAGGAAGGGGAAAATGTATATTGATTTTTTGCAAAACCGTCCGCAGGCTACTATTGCAGCTCCTTATTCTCTTCGTCCAAAACCCGGAGCGACAGTGTCAATGCCGTTGAAATGGGACGAAGTAAAGAAAGGATTGAAAATGCAGGACTTCAATATTTACAATGCTATAGAAAGAATAAAAAGTGAAGGAGATATATTTAAACCCGTAATAGGAAAAGGAGTAAATCTTTTGAAGATTGTTAATAAGCTTTCAAACTGAAAGAAAATCCCTATCAGGGTCTGTTTCTACCGCCCCCTCCTCCTCCACCGCCGCCGTTAAAATCTCCATTACCTCTTCTGCCTCCTCCGGGAAATACTCCGGGCATGCGGTTTTGTTTGGCATCCGCGAAATTATTCAGATTATAGGTAAAAGTCAGCATTGCATAACGAGTGAGCGTATTGGTTCTGGTATAAGCCTCCTGGCTTGACGAAACAGATTTATTGACCGCCGTATTTTCATTCAACAGATCGAAAACACTTAGTCTGATTTCTCCATTTTTCTTTTTAAAAAGTTGTTTGGCTATACTTGGACTTAACAATGGGACACTTGCATTGTATGCAGCTGAATTATTATTGGTATACGTATAATCGAAATTAGCTGCAATCAGCCAGCCACTGTTCGTATAGGCAGTTATTTCTGCAGAAAATGTTTCAGAAAAAGCATTCAGGTTGTTTTGAGTGTTCGAAGACTGACCGGGAGCACCCGATCTTTTGTTTATATTATATTTCGACGCAGAGCTAAAATTCATGTCGAAGTTCTTTTTGATATTTGTCGTCCAGGAAATCGTTTCCGTCAGTGCGGTATTTTTAGAAAATACGTGCGCATAGTTATTTTGTGCCGCTGAAATTGAATCCTGTGCCAGAAGGGTCTGGCTCTGCCCATAATTGATATTGGTGATAAAATTCAAATTGGATTTAGGAGATTTTAATGGAAACCCGTAATTGAAGTACCCTGAGATATTATATGTACCATTCAGATTAACATAAGTGGATTGCTGACCTCCTTTCGAATTATAATATACAGCCGACTGTATATCGTTTACTATAGTACTCGCATTGATTGTAGCGAATAAGACGTGTTGCGATCCCGGATCGAAAGACGAATACAACATACGTAAACTGTGTGTGAACTGGGGTTTCAGATCCGGATTGCCTTGCTGATAATTTATCTGGTCAGAAGTTGTAATCAGCGGCTGAAGCTGAGTTACAGAAGGCGTCCCAGTTCTGCCTGTATAATTCAACCGGAAATGTTTTGTTTTGGAAATGGTATATTGAAAATTGACGGTGGGGGTGAGATTCACATAATTCTGTTCAACCGTTATATTTTTCGTTGTATTCAAACTATTGAATCCGGTGAATTGCAAACCGGAACCAACAGACAGATTAAATTTCGGATTCTGTATTCGATAATTCAGTGTGAACCGATTTGAATGGGATACAAACTTGTAAGAGTTACTGAAGAGGCTGTCGAACGATTTAAAGCCTTTGAGCGAATCAACAAAATCATACGTATTGTTTATTGACGTATTGTGCTGATAATTGTAATTATAGTTTAATTCAAGGATCTGATTTTTACCTACGGGTTCTGTGTAAGAAAGCGTCGGACTAATGGTATACGAATGCAAAGTATCAACGTTATACTGATTCAGTGTATCTACTGTTCCAAGTTTATAGAAATCATTTACGGCGTAATTATAGCCATACCCTTGATTTACGTTTGCAGTTCCAGTGATATCAAGCGAGATCGTACGAAATTTCTTATTGAATTTATGACGGAGCTGCAAATTGGATCCATTAATATTGAAGCCACTATTATAACTGGAAGTATTACTTACAGAAGAATTAACCGGCGATCCAAAATTGTCAACTGTATAGGAATTGGAATTGGAATTTGGATCGCTCGATTGAAAGGTCAGATTAGGCCGAAAAACCAATGAGTTGTTACTATCAAACTTCTGTTCCAGATTCAGGTAAATGCGATGAGTCTGCAATCTTTGAATATTCGACTGGCTACCCGCAGTCGTATTTGAACTGTCCTGACCAGTTTGGCCAACAATCGATTTAATAGTACTGTCCTGCTGGCTGACTGCTATATGCTGACTATTGAAAAAGTAACTTCCGTAAAAATCAGTTTTAGGTCCGAAGGAGTTTCGGTAATTCGCGCCACCGGCCCAAACAGTTGTTACTCCTGAATTATTCGAGGATCCACCTCCTCCCCCGCCCCTGCCTCCAGTAATCACGTCAGGTGTAAAATTCTGTTTATTGATGTCATTTGCCTGTCCCAGTAATGAAATCTGCTGGTCGTTATCAAATCGATGCATGTTGATGCTTTCATCATAATTCTCATTCGTACCTATACCACCGACCACTTTTCCGAAATAACCCTGGCGCTTGTCTTTTTTCGTGACGATATTAATAGTCTTTACTCTGTTCCCATCATCAAACCCACTGAATTTACTTTGATCGCTGAGGTCATCGAATACCTGGATTTTATCTATGATGTCAGGTGGAAGGTTCCTCGTTGCAAGTTTCGGGTCATCACTAAAAAACCTTTTTCCATTTACCAGTACCCGACTGACTGTTTCACCCTGTGCTGTAATTACACCATTTTTATCAACCTGAATACCTGGCATTTTTTTCAGCAGGTCTTCGGCTACTGCGTTGGGTTTAGTAGCAAAGCTACCGGCATTATATTCTACCGTGTCTTTGTGTATTGCCATGGGAGGTCTCTCTATGGTAACTTCCTCCAGCATTTCTGTCGCCTTTTTCAAATAAAGAGTTCCCAGATCCAGATCTTTATTGGTAGCGCTTATAGTAATATCTCTTCTGAAGTGCCGGTAACCTTCGAAACTGATTACGAGGTGGTAAGAACCGGCGTGCAGGTTTTTTACTGAAAAAGAACCTCTTTCATCAGTGGTAACAAATTGTATTTCGGCTGAATCGGGCCCTATCGGCTTAACAGAAACGGTGGCTTCACTCATATCCTGTTTACCGGAGGAATCAGCAATGATCCCTTTAATCGATCCAGAAACTTTGATTTTTGGAGACGCAGGATTGGTAGTCTGAGATAATGCCGATGATATGAAGACAAGTAAAAAAGAAAAGACTAAAAAATTTCTCATGTTCATAGTAACGCCTTGGCTCTATAGAGCCTCCAATTTATTATACAATTGCTGAAATGAATTTCAATAAGTGTTGGGCGGTCTTTCGATTCCCCGAAATTAACATCTGAGTAACCATTGGAGGCAGATATTCAGGAAAAAACGAATTTCTTTTGAACGATGTAATTATAGCTCACGCCCAGCAATACGGACGTGAGTGTTTTTGAAATGATGTAGTTGATTTGGAGAAATCTTGTAAACACGTAGATTCCGATGCCTGAAAGGACAATATT
Source organism: uncultured Bacteroidota bacterium (assembly GCA_963757315.1). GTDB lineage: Bacteria > Bacteroidota > Bacteroidia > Chitinophagales > Chitinophagaceae > Puia. The sequence continues at coordinate 1,760,845 of CAVWRD010000011.1, forward strand.
TCCAAGAAAGAATATCACGAATTTGCCAGCCTGCAAAAGGGTTTTGTGCTTCTCCGATTTAAAAACCCAGTACCTGGAGAGCATAAATTGCAAAATACCGCCAGCGATATTTCCAATCAAATTCGCAAAAACATACCAACAGCCGAATAATTCTACCAGGATTATGGTGGTCAGATAATCAGCAAGCGATCCAATGATTGAAGCGGCCTGAACCTTAATAAAAGTGATCATTTCTGTGCCAGATTGTAGCTGACCGTCATTGGTATAAATATTGGCTGAGCGGTATTTGCTCCTGAGTCAAATTGCTCTCCCAGTAAATGCGCGATAGTTGAAGCGATTTGTTTCTGATAATTCTGCTGGGCCGATTTCATTTCTCCTTTCGCTGAAATACCCGGGCCAATTACTGCAAACCAGGTTTCACCAGAACCTTTGGTGAGGATACCGTGTTTGTACCAGGTAGTTGGAGAACTGCCTCTTCCGTGGTCAGTTGTAATAATAAAAGTTGTATGATTTCTGTAGAAAGGATCAGTCTGAACGTAATACCACAACTCTGCAATCATCTTATCAAAGTTGGCAGCTTGTTGCAAATAAAGATCATATCTTCTTCCATGAGCAAATTGATCAGTCTCACCAAAACCCAGCAATACTACTTTTGGCTTTTTATGTTCGATGTACTCCCTGGCGCCCAGATAAGTAAGCAAGTCGTAACGTGTATTTTTTTTCTCCAGCACTAAATCCTGTGATTCGTTGATGATCGCATTGTTAACAGAACTATCGTCTGCAAGTGATTCATAACCGCTGTTAACCGGCAGGTTGTTCCTCTTTTTATTTAAAATAGACGCGAATATATTCCAGGAGCTAAAAGCAGCGACTTCGCCGGCATATTCCTTTTTTGAATTCAGGTATTCGAAAATGTTGATATTACGGTTGTATATAGGAACATTGGGAATGAAAATCGGATCGGGATATCCGGTGAACATTTCATTATATCCGGGATAGGAGATCTTATAAATATTTGCAACATTCGACTTGTTATCATAGAGTCTGTTGCCATAAAGCTGACCTTGTTTCGCTATGATATTCCATAAAAAAGGCATTAGTTTTTGTCGTCGGAGTTCTGCGGTCGTATCCCAGTATAATTCCCTGGTCAGCGACGTGTCCTGAACATATCTTGAATTTCCAACGAGACCTGAATCAGCGCCGTTAAAGACTTCCTGCCATCGCAGGCCGTCGGTAGTGATGATAAAAATGTTTTGTGTGCTGGTCGTCGGATTGAGCGGAAGCTGCTGCTGAAATGAGCAGACAGAAACAGGCAATGGTGAGTTTCATTTATACGGGTTTTGCAAAAATATATCCCGTATATAAAGCGGTCATTAATATAACATGAATTTACTGTTATGAAATAAGGAGTTATAAAAACGCCCCCTCTGCTATTTTTCAATTATAATCATCCGTTGCCCAACGGGAACGTGCCACTCCGCTGATTATATAGGTATCTCCTGGATCATCACCGAATGAAGCTTCCATATAAATACTATCAACGATACTACCAGTAGATTTTCCCATACCGCCATTTGGAATAATTTTCCCATTGGCGATATGTACCCTGATATCGTAGTATTGATTTTGGGAAGAATCTGTTGAAAATGTGAACGCCTTCGGATTGGCTAGCACTTTACATTTAAAATTGTATCCATTTCCAAGATCATCCACCCAAAGTGAATCTGCTACGTTTTGTGATGTATTGTAAGTAGAGAAAAGTACGTGTTTACCAAGCAGATCACTGCCGCCCAATGTAAGCGTTACCCACCACTCGTTAGTCATGGCCACTGTAGCTGTAGCTCCGGGGTCTTCGAGTTTTTTAGTGCAGGACATCGAAAACAATATCATTAAAGCGAATATTCCGAAAATTTTATTCATATAGTTCTTTTTATTGCTTTGCAAAAGTTCTTGGTCCGGTTCCATAGCCGGGTGCAAAATAAATCCAGGTATATGTTCCGGGAGGATCATATGTTGTTGCAGAACTGCTTACTATTCCTCCGAAATAAGGGCTGTTCTGTGTAGGAATCTGAATATTGTTTGCAGAATAATTTGTTGCGACTACCAGCAGTCCCACGCCGGTTGAACCTCCGGGATTTTCTACTGTATATACACCTGTCGACAATTTGGTCCACGTACTGGTCACTCCGGTAGCCGCCCGCAGGTAGACTCCTGAATAATCATTTGCAATGATAACAGGGTCTGATACGACAGAAGCAGGAACTACAACCACGATCCGCTGATCACTGTTGGAACCATCGGGACTGGTAGCGGTGTAATTTATGGTGTAAACAGCAGGAGGCGTGGTGGCAGTGATCGCCATACTTGTGGTGTAGGTAGTCGTATCACCATTGAGCATGGCCGTTGCACCCGGATCGTCATATGCGTTCCCTTCTGTAAGAGCAACAAATTTTGGTCCGTTGATTTGAATGGAAGGGTAATAAGCAACTTTTGAAATACCTACCTGGGTTGGAGTATCAACAATGGTTTCCTTATTACAGGAAAAAGTCAGAATCATTAAACAGACAAGCGCAATTTTAAAAATATGCTTCATGATACCTTATTTTATATTTGAAATCATTGTCCCCACCAAACCGGTGTCGTGATTGGAACCTGTGCGGGCGTATTTGTATTTCTAGATCTTTCATTATCTGGAAAAACAATTCTCTTAGGGAATGCGTCTCCGATAACTGAAGATGCAGAAACAACAAATTCTCCTGCTATATATGCCGGATCAGTTGAATAAACGGGGCTCGTTTTTGGGAAACCTGTTCTGTTTCTTTCCAGCCAGCCTTCGAGCGCATGAGAGCCTGGCAGGGATGCCCATTTCTGAGTTATTATCGCGTCGATTTTCTCATCCAACGTTCCTGATGCGGGATACGCATATTTGCCCCCTGGAGCAATATAACTGGTGGCATCAAATCCATAGAAAGCAAATGCAGCCTGTACTCCGGCGTTATATAAAGTCTGCGCCTGATCTCCTCCGAAATATCTTTCTCTTGCTTCTGCCTGCATAAAATAGGATTCCGGGCCGGATATGAACTGAACAGGATCCGTTGGATGTTGAACAAAAGTGGTAGCTGTTTTGTAAGCCGCATTATTACTCTGATAATTCCCCTGGTCAACTCCAATCGGTGTGGATGTTCCGAAATAACTCACAATGCGTGGATCGTTATTTTTAGTGAGCCAGGTAATAAAAGTTACACTGGCTTTTAAATTTGAAGAAGTATTTAATGCAAAAATATTTTGTGCATAGAATGGATTTTGTTTGTTAGGTACAGCGGTCCACTGAGTAATGCCGGCGTCCACCGTCAGGAATTGGGCATTTGCGCTGTATAAAGCATTTATACCTGCTTCAGCTTCGGCCGGTTTAGCATTTACCATCCGGAGGTACATTTTTAATTTCAAAGTATTGGCAAATGCTTTCCACTGGGACATATCTCCATTGAATAAATAGTCCTCACTGCCCGGAGTTGAGTTTGTTGACAAAGTAAAATCCTGATTCAGTGCTGAATCGAGGGTGCTTAACAATGATTCATAAATACTATCGCCATTATCAAACTTCGGCTGAAGATCAGCTCCCCCCTGCAATGCGTCTGTATATGGAACCTGATCGTACAGGTCTACAAGCACCTGATAAGTATAAACTTTCATAACCGTGGCCATCAGGTTATAGTTCCAGTCCTGAGCAGTCTTCGCTTTTTCGATTATAAGTTGCAGATCGTTTAATGCTCCAGTATACAATTGATTGTAATCTGTATTTAAATCTGTACTCACAACATTATACGAATCAAAATTTCTGTACTGGGAAGAAGAAACATCCTGAGTAGTATATTCAGACCATAACATTCCGATGATTGCCAGTTCTCCCCCTATCGCTGAGGCAGCAGATATCGTTGCAGCTGGAAATAATAATTGTTCGGTAGCCTGACTCGTTGACGGATTATTGGGATCCTGGTTAATATTCAGTTGCTGTTTGCAGGATAATATTGAAAAGCAACTTATGATTAAACTCACCCATGTTATTTTTTTCCATTTCATTGATAGCCGGTTGAGATTTTTAAATAGTGTTATTCTTTAGAAATTCGCTTTAAGTGACAAACCATACTGAACGGTGGTCGGTCCCGTTGGAGAATATTCTCCAAATTCGCTTTGCAGATCATTGCCAAGATTTGAAACTTCAGGATCTATGTAGGCATTCTGTTTTGGAAGCCACAAGATGAAATTCCTACCGTATGCTGACAACATCAGGCTGCTTGCGTGAATAGGGTTTGCCCATTTTGCAGGTAACGTATAGGAAATTGCGATATCTCTTAGTTTAAGAAAAGACCTATCGATCAATCGCATCGGATATGCCAGTGGCTTATTATTATTTGTATAGAAGTAAGCATCAAAACTGCTTTCCGGGATGACTGTTGTATTTTCCACGTAAACGGTTTTGCCACCGGCGTCTGTTACCGCATTTACAGAATTTGGTATAACAAAAGGTTTCCGGTCATTGTAAGTAGTGATGGCCGCATTGCCCGAGAACATAGTTATATCAGCAGTGGAGCTGTAGAAATAACCTCCTTTCCTGAAATCAAGAGAGAAATTTAATGCCCAGTTTTTATACGTAAAAGTATTCACGAGGCCCATGGTGAAATCCCTTTGAGATGTGCCAATATCTGATTTGTCAGGATTAACTATCGGGAATCCTGAATTGGGATCTACCACAATTTTTCCGTTAGGAGAATACACCGGCGCAGGACTTTCAAATATTCCTATCGGCTTGCCGGGAAACAAATCAAATTCCATTCCGCCTGTCAAACCATCTGAACCTATTTGAATCTTATTCAATCCGTTTGAAAGACTAACAACATCACTTTCATTCTTTGAAAAAGTATAATTGAAAGTCCAGTTAAAATCTCTTGACCGAACAGGTGTTACATTTAGAGTAAGCTCTATTCCCTTGTTACGGACTACTCCGATATTTTCAATTAACCCGCTATATCCGCTTGAGGGAGAAATGGGAACATTGAATATCTGGCCATCTGTTTCTTTGTTATAAACAGTTGCATCCAGGCCTATCCGGTTATCAAAGAATTTCACTTCTGCGCCTAATTCCAATTCTTTGGTAATAATTGGTTTCAGACCGGGATTTCCGATGTTGGGCGTGATGGTGAATGCATTTACACCGGCAATCGGAAATGTAATTGATCCGTAAGGTATTCCGGTGGTTGAAGGAATATTACCTTGTTGTATGGTAGGATAAATCTGGTATGGCAATGCATCTGCACCGGTTTCGCCAAATGCAACCCTGAATTTCAAAAAAGAAAGCTTACTGCCTCTCAAACCAAGAGTCTGGGAAGCAATCCAGGAAAGATTTGCGCCGGGATAGAAAAAACTATTATTGTCGATAGGCAATGTGCTCGACCAGTCGTTACGTGCATTCACGGTTAAATACAATTGGTCCTTATAACCAACCGTAGCCTGTGCGTAAATGCCTATCAGTCTTTTTTCAAATAAGCTGTTTGCGGCTGTAGGAGGACTATTTGAGTTTGATAAGTTATAAAATAATGGAATAGTTAGTCCCTGTATCGCTGCAGTCTGGTTCGTAATTTTCGATTGATAATAATTAACTCCGGCGAGCGCATCCAGGTTGAAATCAGAATTCAGGTCCCTTGTATATTTTAAAATAAAATCTGCATCAATCAATCCGTTATAGTCAGCCTGCTGTTGGTAAGATCCGATATCAGGAGCTCTCGCTGATCCATCCACATTGTTGCCGGAATTCCAACTGCCCGGAGAAGGCGCATTCACTGCATTCCAAATAGCGGTACTTGTGTTGGTAAAATCTCCTCCGATCCTGAACTCGGCAGATAATGCCGGATCGAATTTATAAGTAAGATCTATTTTGCCGAACAGGCGGTCAGAGCCTGATTCACTTCCATTTTGTGTGAGGTCATAGTATGGATTTTCAGCAAATGGCGTAAAATAATTGTCAACGTTGAAAAATTTATTATTGTAAAGACTAAAATCTTTTATTCGCATGTCAATCGGGATCTGAAGAATATTATTAAACAAATCATTACCCAGCCCTGCTAAAGAAAATTTCGCGGGTGTTGTAAGATGCCTGTTTATATAATTTAAGGATACACCCAGTGAGAGATTATTGAACGTGGTGTTTAAGCGGAGATTAAAGTTATTTCTCTGTAGTTTATCATAATCTCCCGGCAGTACTCCGTTGCTTGAAACGTTACCATAGGAGAAATAAAAATTTGTTTTTTCATTGCCGCCGGAAAGGGAAACTGTATTATTTGCTTCAATTCCCGTTTCATAAAAATCACGGATGCTGTTTTTTTGATAAGCAAATGGTTTTACCAGTTGCGAATTATCCACGATAGCGCCCCATGCCGTCATCTTACCGTTCAGAGCTGGTCCCCAGCTTCCGTTTTGACCCAGATCTGATACACCTGCCCATCCCTGCCCAAATTCAGTTTGTTCGTCAGGTAATTTACCAACTACAGACGCGTTGAAGGAACTCGCAATGCCGACAGTAAGTTTGCCTGCCTTGCCTTTTTTTGTCGTGATCAGGATCACACCGTTCTTGGCAACTGATCCATATAATGAAGAAGCGGATGTCCCCTTCAAAACGGTTATTGACTCAATGTCATTTGGATTGATGTCGGTCATACCATTTCCGTAGTCGGTTAGTGCAGGCCCGTTACCCCCTGCTCCACCTATATTGATGGTGGCATCACTCAAAGGAATTCCGTCTATTACATATAGTGGCTGATTATTACCACCGCCAATTACGCCAAAACCACGTAGCACAACTTTGGTAGAACCACCCGGTGTGCCACTGACGTTGGAAATATCTGCGCCCGCGACTTTACCGGACAATCCATCCATCATACTAACAGGTGATACTTTATTTATGGCATCGCTGTTAAACGTAGCGGTTGAATATCCAACTCTTGCTTTGCTCTTACTTTGTCCCAGTGCAACGACTACCACTTCATTTAACGAAGTAGTACCCGGTTGCAAAATAATTTCGTTACCTGTTATCTGATCCAAATGAAATTCTGCGCTATTATAAGACGTCGCTGAAACAACCAGAATCTGACCGGGCGTGGCATGTATTTTAAAACTACCATCGGCTTGTGCAACAACAGTCGTTTTCGTCCCTTTTACTGTTATAGTAGCAAATGAGACCGGCTCTCCTCTGGGATTCGTAATCCTGCCGGATGCTGTTTCATTTTGCGCAAAAACAGATATCGAAATGAACGCCAGCAATAAGAATAGTAAATTTCTCATAAGTAGTCTTTTACATTTAAATCTTAATGGAGCTACAAATAATTCCCCCGGAAAAATTAACTCCATATGTTAAGACATCATCATCAGACGAATTGCTGTACTAGTTTGGAAGCCATATTTGTGATGCGTTAAAAACACTTGCTCAACAATTATTTTCACATGCTAATCAATAATTTAATTGTCGAAATATTTTGTGCAACGAATTTATTGGAGACTGTCTTTGTTAATTTTTCAGAAATAAAGGGGGAATTTTCATACGATGTTTACACGTGAATCCCGCTTCCGGGGGGATTTTCAGACGATTCAAAAAAAAGAATTCATTTTAAATGACATTTCATCTTCAACTGATCAGTAATGAAAATTTTTCTCGCAACAATAATGCAGATGTTGCTTTTATTGAAAATGGCAGGCGATGCGTGGGGACAATCAACCGAAAATCTACGGTTTGCAGATTCACTATACTCAAACAAGCAGTGGGCTTTGGCTAAAATCGAATACAAACTGCATCTGATAAAAGATTCAGCAAATAGTATCATCTGGAATAAATTGGGCTTCTGTAATCAAAATCTGAATTTTAATCAGGAGGCAATGCAGGATTACAAAATATCGCTTGCAAATAATCCAACCGCTCCGGTTAAAAGTATTGTTATGTTCAGGATGGCAATGATTTATTCAATGACAAACAAAACTGATACAGCAGCGGATTACCTCGTAAAATCGACCGTCACGGGATACAATAGCTTAAAAGAATTGGATAGTAACGCTGCTTTTAATAATCTGAGAGCATCAACAAAATTCAGTGATCTGAGAAAAAAAATTTTTGAACTGGTATATCCCTGCAGCAAAGAACCCAGAAATCGTGACTTTGATTTTTGGATTGGAGATTGGTACTGTTACAGGACCGGATCACAAACTCTGTCTGGCTATAGTCATGTTGAATCAATTGCCGGCGGATGTGCCTTGTTGGAAAATTATACTTCCACACAAGCTTATGAAGGCAAGAGTTTTAATTTCTATGACACGATTACAGGTAAATGGGAACAGGACTGGATCGGCGCAGGCGGTCCCATCGACAGACAGCGTTATTACTATGGTGTTTTCAAAGACAGGAAAATGCATTTTATTTATGAGACTACAAATACAATTGGTGGAAAGGTAAAAGGAAATTTTATATTTTATTTTATAAGTCAGGATTCAGTAAGACAATACCAGGATTTGATGGATTCTACAGGCAAGACGATTTCTATTACATACGATCTGATTTATCGGCGAAAAAAATAATATTCCAGAATTACCTTCCACGAATCCTCCGAATAAAAGATTTAATATTTTCTCTATCCCAATTCGAAAACCTTCCTCTTTGTACAACCAGATGATTTGCATCAGGATTGCCAAGATAGTAGTGAAAAACAAAATGTGCGTTGCTGTTTTGCCAGCCCATGATTTGTCCGAAACGGAGATCATTAAATATAACACCCTGCTCAGACATCTCCGCAGTATAATAACCCTGTGAAAACCGGATTAGTTTTTGCAGATCAGCTTTATTTAGCCAGGGCAATAACAAAGAGTCATTACGCGGATAGTACTGAAAAACAACTTCGGCTTGTCTGTCAAAAACTGAACGATAGCCGATATCAAAGCCAGAATCCGTTTCCACAACAATGTACCATAACCAGTTATTGAAAGCAGTAGGAGTTGAGAAATAATGTTTGAAGTGAATGTTCTGTCTATTCAATGAATATTTCACTCTGTTATCTATTTTGAATTTATTGGTCACGCAATAAAAGAGGTAAATCGAACAAAAAAACAATCCAAGGATAGCAATTTGATTTCTCCTGCGGTTATTCCGACCAAGAAATATCAGGATGAGAGCTGCTACACCGGGCCAAAATGAAAAAAAAGGATCGGCAACAAAAATTACATTAAATGATATTCTGCTATGGTCGAAAGGCTCAAACCAGCCGATCCCATACGCATTGAAAGCATCCAGGAAAATATGTACAAGAATTTCAGTTCCGAGAAATGCAAGCCAGGTTTTAAAAGGTATGTTTAAAGTGGTATGTGGTTTTCGAAAAAGTAAAGACAACAATACAGTTGCGAGTATAGCAAACAAAATAGAATGTGTAAAACCACGATGTGCCAACAAATCATCCGTCGTATTCAGCCAGGATGAAGCGATAAAATCGATGTCTGGTAAACTGGCGGCAATTGCGCCATAGAACATGGCTCTCTTCCCTATTTTCTTTCCAAGAAAAAGATCACCGATACAGGCACCAATTGCTATATGTGTGAGACTATCCATATTTATCAAAATATGATAATGAAATCCTTATAAAAGATATACTAATTATCAGACTTCATTCTCATACCCCCATATTCCCTTACTTGCTTTAAATTATATAATGGAATTTGGTAGCGCCAGCGGTTAGGAAAGAAACAACTTGAATTACTAATTATTGATTATTAATTATTGATTGGATAAAATACCTGCACAGTTAATAATTAATAATCAATAATAAATAATTAAAAAACCCCTTCGCGCTCTGAAGGGGTTTAGGAAAAAAAAGTACGGATCAATAAGGGCGGATAATTGTATATGTTTTGCCATTCGTACCTGTCCATACCAGCTTATAGTAATATGTACCAAGACCCGGACAACCAGTAGGATCTCCGTTTTCATCCAGTCCATAAGTAATCACAGAAGTTCCTTTGTTTGTAATCACCGTATTCTGACCACTAACCAATCTGAAATCACAGTCCTGGCGGAAAACTTTTGGTGCACTTATTAAACTCTGAAAGGATTGGCCAAGACGGTTTAGTCCCCATTCAGCAATATCATTATTAGTACCATCTGAATAAGTTCCGGTAGTTGTTATAACGATACCGTTGTCATAAGTAAACACTCTTTGTTTAGCCACGTTCCAATCTCTGGTGGTACCGTTATCAAACTCGATGGCCATTGTTCCTTTAATAGCGTGAGTAATTGTCTGCAAGGTCGCAAGGTCTTTTAGAAGTCCTCCGCTCACATTTGTAAATGTTTTGTTACCGTTGACAACGATACTCTTGTCATCACGCAGGCGGGTAATTTTAAGTTCGTCTATTACTATGTTTGCCGTAGCTCCTGCATCTTTCCAATGCTGGCCCAGTGGCAGACTAATAATTACTTTCCCTGAACGTGTTCTGTTACCCCAGCAATTAGTGCCATCGTAGACGATTGTAATAACGCGTTGGTTGTTAGATGTATCATAAGTAATTGTGGCATCACAAATCAATTGATGAACATTCAGGAGACTATTTACACCGGTGTTTCCATCCACACCGTTTACAGCCGTATTTCCATTTAAAGAAACAGAGCTGCTTGTAGATCCTGAAAAATCAGACTGACCATTCAGAGCAGTATTTGCATCATCGCTGATGATATCCGATTCGTTGGAAACAAATGCCTGGTCGTCGGCAGTCGAACTCAGGTCTGCAGTTGTAGTATCCTGTGAGGCCGAATTATCCTTCTTGCAGGAATAGATGCATATGCAGGACAGCAGGCAAATTGCGATAGCCATCCGGCGAATAAGATTTGCTTTCATATGACGATTATTTTTTTATTGAGATGCTATTTAGCAATCCGGGTTTAATGGAACCTTAAATTTTTTTTATTAACATATCCTTACAACACATCATTTGTTATGTGTGCAAAAGATAAACAACTGATTTTGAAGGGATACCAGTGAATTCTAAACGGGATTACTTTTCGCAGACAGTAACATGGAGATTTTACTGTGCAGGTCTTCCGGACGAAATGGTTTTGGAACAAATTCCATAAATCCTTTAGAAAGTAGGTCTGCGCGGATATTGTCGTATACAGCGGCTGTAAAGGCAATGGCGGTAACAGATGGGTCTATTTTTTTAATTTCTCCAAGAGCCGTGATCCCATCCATTTCAGGCATTTCCAAATCGATCAGTATCAGATCAAATTTATGTTGGGAGAATAATTCTACAGCTTGCTTGCCATTATAAGCCTCTTTTACATCGATCCCCCATTTCTGAAGAAATCTTCGGGCAATCGACATATTGATTGCGTTGTCTTCGGCCACCATAACTCTAATTCCGGGGAAGAGACATAAATGCTTGACACGCTCTTCGTTGATGTAATGTTTCTTGTTCTCGTTAATGGCAAGCTTAAGTGTAAAATGAAAGGTCGATCCTCTTCCTTCTTCACTCTCCAGCTGGAGTTCACCATGAAATAAATTCACCAGTTTTTTTGTGATGGCGAGTCCAAGGCCTGTGCCGCCATATTTGCGTGTTGTGTCAACATCAGCCTGTGTAAAACTTTCAAATATTTCCTGTTGTTTATTTGAAGGAATACCAATGCCGGTATCTTTTACCATGAACTGAATGGTCGCTTTCTGACTTGTGGAAAATATTTTCTTTGCGACCACTGTAATTTCACCGTAGTGCGTGAATTTAATGGCATTTGAAAGGAGATTGCTGAATACCTGGTTCAACCGCGTTTCATCTGTCATCACTTCAATATCAAGACTGTCAAACTCCATCTTGAATCCAAGATTTTTAGCGTGGGCCTGTGCTGAAAACTGCAGATTTATTTTTTCGAGGAACTTCTTCAAATCTACCGGATGTTCACCCAGTTGAAGTTTACCAACTTCTATTTTATTAAAATCGAGGATCTCGTTAATGAGCATCATCATGTGCTCGGATGAATATTTCAGAATATCCAAATGGGATTTTTGATCAGGCAGGTAATCTTCCTGCAACAATAAGTTTGACGTACCAATGATTCCGTTCAATGGAGTACGTAGTTCATGACTCATGTTGGATAGAAAACGGGATTTAGCCTGCGAAGCGACTTCAGCCTTCTGCTTGGCTTTCATCAACTCGAACTGAGCAGTCTTTATTTCTGAAATGTCCAGTATACTGATCTTCAGAAATCTCTTTCCCAGATCCAGAAAAGGCACAATATTTACAAATGCAAAAAAAGTTCTTTCTGCTGAAGTAATAGCTAATTCGCCCTGCCAGTCCTTCGCCTGTTGAGTGAGCAGATTTAATTCTATTGATTTAAATAATTTAATATGTTCACTGGTAAACCAGTCTTCAATGGCTGTTCCCTCAATTTCTTTCTTATTTTTTATATGCAGAAGTTCGCAGGCTCTGTTGTTGCACCCGATAATCTTTCGCGTTTCAGCATCCATAATCAAAACCCCGTCGAGTGAAGTATTGTAAATCGTGTCTACAAAATGTTTTTCCTTCAATATAGCTTCTTCATGATCACGGTTGACGCGAAATATGAAATAAGAGAAAAAAGTAGTCAGCGTAAGTGAAATTGCCAGATTCGAACTGTGTAGCCGGGTAAACATTCCTGCGATCCGTACCTGGTAATAGTTTTCATATGGACTCAGGTTCAGGCATATCAGTACTGATATAATGGTGATCAGGTAAACAAACTTTAATTCTGTAAAATTTCGTTTGACGTCAATGACCAGTGTCATTACAAGAAAGTATGGAAAATACAGAAGATATTCACCAGCTCTCAATCCTTCCATATAATTCATTACGATCAGATACAGATTCAGATTGACAATGGCAATAATGCGGGCCATTTCAAATCTTTTCTTTGAATTCAGATGAAAGGCCAGTATAAAAATATACCCCGCTGATAAATTGACCAGGGCACTTATATAAAGACTCAATGTGAAATAACTGACAACCGACAACAGGGTACCGCAAAGGGTAAGAAAGATAAACTGATTAAACCTGACAATCTTCTTGCGCTGGGAAACAGTATTGGAAGGATCTAACCCGGAATATACAATATCCTGATAGACAGACCACAATACGGGCGATAGGCGGGATTTCAGGGAGGGTATCAGATGAAATTATTTGAATATTAAAACGCGGGGAGCATAATAATTATTATTTAAAGCGTTAATATAAATGAATCCAGTTACATGAATAACCTAAAAACCGCTAATGCATTCGTTTTCAATGACGAAATAGACGCTAATTATCTCAATAGCCTCTACGGTGAAGACTATAACTACCTTCAGGAAGTATTCAATACTGTCCTCGATGAATATGTATCTCTGACAGATAATATAGAGTACAGCTACTCTTCAGGAAATCTTACTGCACTAAAAGCATCGGTTCATAAAATCAAACCAGTATTTGGATTCGTTGGACTCACTCAGGTACAGCTACTATGTCAGGATTTTGAAAAAATCTGTGCAACAGTAAGTTCAGTTGATCAACTATCGCGGGAATTCGAAACATTGAAAAATAAAATATTTCAGTGCAAACAAATTATAGAAGAAGAAAAGAAAAAATTGGAAATGTTTAATAGCAATTGTTCATGAGTCTCAGCTGTATCATTGTAGAAGATTTACAGGTAGCCGCTAATTACCTGAAAAATTGTTGCGAAAAAAGCGGACACGTAGAAGTAAGGGGTCATTTCAGTAATGTTACTGATGCACTTTCATTTCTTAACAGCAATACGGTGGACCTGATATTTCTGGACGTGGAAATGCCGGGCGCCAATGGTTTCGAATTACTCGATCAAATTGCATTTTCACCAAAAGTTATCCTCACTACGGCCAAATCAGAATATGCTTATGATGCTTTCCAGTATAACGTGACGGACTATTTGATGAAACCATTTACTTATCAGCGCTTCATGGAGGCACTTCAGAAAATTCAACCTTCGAAAGAAACGATTTCAACAAACAGCGCATCTGACCATATCTACATCAAGACTGACGGTAAACTGATTCGACTGAATAATGATTCAATTCTTTATATAGAAAGCATGGGTGACTATGTAAAATTTGTTACGATTGACGGGAAAAAATACATTACCCACAATACTATCAAAAATCTGGAAGAGAAAGTAAGCAAACAACACTTCCTGAAAGTGCACCGTTCATATATCGTAAATCTCCATAAGATAGACGACATGCGGGAAAATCTGCTGTTCATCAAAGGAAATGAAATACCTGTGAGCAAGGCCAACAAAGCTGATGTGTTTAGAAGACTAAACATCGTCTAATACAAGTATGGGAGTATGGGAGTATGGGAGTATGGGAGTATGGGAGTATGGAACTCCCACGAAATCCATCAACGGCTCATTATCCACTCGTTATTTTTTCTATCTATATCGGGTAACGTAGCTTCCGGATCGAGAATGACTTTATCAATTTTATTTTTAGAATCATATTTGAATGTCCAAACTCCACCACGTTGCCATATTTCAACCGGCAATTGAATAGTACTCGAATCGCCATTGCTCTCCACGATCTTTAAAATGACGGGCAATATCATTTTATTTTTGTTCTCAATGGTTATTAGTATCCCTTTACCCGGATCGCCATCCACATACTTTACATCTGTCAACGCCTGGTCCAGTTTCCAGGTGGTAAAAAACCATTCCTTCCAGAACCAGTTCAGATCATCACCTGCGGCACTATTCATCGTTTTGAAAAAATCATACGGTGTCGGATGTTTAAAAGCCCACATTTCGGTATATTTTCTAAAAGCATAATCAAAACGATCTTTACCCAGAATAACATCCCGAAGTAAAATTAATCCATATGCAGTTTTCCCATAATACTGACCATATCCCGTCAAACCCATGGCTTCCGGAACTACCATAAGCGGATCCGTTGATTTAGAAATAGAATAAATTCTGTTTCTGAGCATCTTATCTTTACCAAATTCACCATTATTAAAAATAAAAGCAGCCTGATAATTTATGAACGTATTAAATCCCTCATCCTGCCACATATATTTTCTTTCATTGGATCCTACAATCATTGGATACCAATTATGGCCGATTTCATGTGTTATGACATCCCAAAGGAATCCGTTTGTTGCTTTATAAGAATTAAATATGATGCCCGGATACTCCATTCCAGTGACGGCGCCACCTATATTTACTGCTGAGTTCCAGGGATATTCAAAATAATTTTTGGAATAAATTTCAATACTGTTTTTCAGGAATTCAGTTCCTCGGGAATAAGCAGATTCTCCAACACTTTCAGCCGGATAAGCAGACATGGCAATTATTTTGCGTCCGGAGGGCAAATTAACTTTGGCAGCATCCCATACAAGTGCTTTGGAAGCTACCCAGGCGATGTCCCTGCTATTCTTCATAGTAAAATGCCATACGAGATTTCCACCGGATACAGGACGCATCGAGGGTTTACCGATTTCATTTTCACTAATAATAGAAACCGTTTTGTCACTCACAGATGCAGCAGCAAGTCTTTTTATTTCTTCCGGAGTTAAAACTTGTGTCGGATTTTGCAAATCTCCGGAACCATAAACAATCATTTCCGAAGGCGCTGTTATGTAGTAATCGAAATTACCGTATTCACAATAGAATTCACCAAGACCCATATAGGGCAATGTGTTCCAACCTTCCACATCGTCATACACGCACATACGCGGATACCATTCGGCTATCTCATACTCAACTCCATTTTTGGTATAGAGTCTTCCCATCCGGTCTGCACCATGATAAGGTATATAAAAACTGTAATTTACTTTGACAGAAATTTTGTCTCCTTTTGGAAGCACAGGGCTGTTTAACCGGACCTGCATTCTCGTATCGGAAATTACCGGCTGAACTGTATAAGTTTTTCCACCGTAGGTTACCGTTACGGATGTTATATGATAACCGCCACGGTCAAATCCCCGTACGTCGAACCTGTCACCTGAAATGGGCGTCGCAGCGAAACCTCTGGACTTGGAATCAAAAAGATTCTGATCCAGTTGTAGCCATAAGTAATCCAGTTTATCTGGACTGTTATTCGTATAAGCGATGGTTACATCACCCGTGATGCTGGTATCTTTTTCACTAAGTGTAGCGTGTATGAGATAGCTGGCAGTATTTTGCCAATATAACGGGCCGGGAGAACCACTGGCAGACCTGAATGCATTGCCCGGCGACGGATTAAAACTCTGCAAAAAGAAATCCTGGGGATTATATGAACTGTCATTCCTGTTTACCTGTGCTTTCAGAAAAAATATGCTTGCTGATAATGCAATCGATAATAAAGTCTTTTTCATTTTCTTATGTGAGTAATACCTTTTCAGGCGAGGCTATTAAATTAAAATTCCCTGCAAATATGCACACTTTTAAACCGAGTACAAGGGGTTAGGGCTTAAAGGAGCCATAATTGTGCTCATATATCATTACTGGTCAGTAAAAGCCTCAATCCTAAGGGTTTACCCTTAGATAAACCTTCGAAAAATTCATTTAACGAACGTTTAGTCCCGAAAATCGAAGGTTTCGCGGTGCCTGTCGAATAAGTTCCTTATAGCGTGAAAGGCTTTGCATCTTTGTATTGTTGAAGCGCGCGAATGATCTGATCCTAAGAAAACCGAGAGAATCCGAACTGAGAAAAACCAAACCAAGTCCTGAGAAAACCGAGAGAATCCGAACTGAGAAAAACCAAACCAAGTCCTAAGAAAACCGAGAGAATCCGAACTGAGAAAAACCAAACCAAGTCCTGAGAAAACCGAGAGAATCCGAACTGAGAAAAACCAAACCAAGTCCTAAGAAAACCGAACAAACCGATCAGACCATTTGAAGATATTAAACCTATGAAAA
Organism: uncultured Bacteroidota bacterium; assembly: GCA_963757315.1. Lineage (GTDB taxonomy): Bacteria > Bacteroidota > Bacteroidia > Chitinophagales > Chitinophagaceae > Puia. The sequence goes on from CAVWRD010000011.1 coordinate 1,777,796, forward strand.
CGAATCCAATTCCTTAGAAAAAAAATGTTGACGACCCCTGAACCCTTCCTTATCCTTATGAAAAAACAAACGAGATCCAGTATCGAAAACCCTTGAAATCTGTACCTTTTCTTGACGGAAAACTAAATTTTGATGACTCTTAAACAGATTTGGACGGCCACCGAAAGGTGGCTGTTTTTTTATTTATTAACTTCTACAATACAAGCTACCATTCTATTATTATCACCTTCATTTTTGAAATGAATATTGCCTTTTGAAGATAGGTCAGCCCGGATAAACTGAGCAGAAGAACCAACAGCAGATTTCAATCTATCCGCATAATCGGCAGTTTTATTCTGACTTATTTTCGAATTGATTGAGCTCCAGTCTAAACTGTCTTTACTCACTATTACTGCCATTATATCTTTTGTTCCAATGCTGTCGGGTTCCATACTTTTATCTTTTGGAAATAAACGATATCCTGCTATTCCGCAGAATGGAGAATATTTTGACCTGGTAGGGTCATCTGAACGCGGATACGGAAACAAAGTATAACTACTTCCGTCGGTTTCCTTTCCAAAAACATAGATATAACATTCGGACTCGTTACGGATTTCCATTTTGAAACGGGTACCTGCGCTCAAAGCAGAAACCGTCTCAAAAATATTGTCCGACATTTTTTTCAAAGGAATATAATTTCCCGCAACCGTTTTCTTTCCATTATAAGATACCTGGACAAGGCCGACTTCGCATTCAAATGGTTTATTTGCAGCCGCTCCTACTGCGGGCATATTTTCCAGACCATAAGCCTCCCTCACAAAATATTTGAATACTTTATAGTTGACCCATGCAAAACCGTTGTTCCCCCATTGTGGACCCCAACTGTTCATGATCAGAAAGGCACCCCCGTATTTGGCATCATCATAACCGACGACACATTGTGCGTGACCTCCGAAACCCATCATGCTTTTATCGTCCTCTGTGGGTATCCATACATCCTTACCCATCATCGGTTGCATATAACTGCCGCCTACCATCATACCAATTACTACAGGTGCACCCTGTGATAAATTTTCTTTTATGGCACGCAAGTCTATCTGATCTGTACGATCACCAACTGTGAGGCGATTGGAACCTCTCATTCGATATAAACTTGCCTCGGTCATTAATTGCTGATCAGGTTGTCGTTTGCAATCCTGATCATTATAGGGAAACGCAGTATAGGGAACTGAACCCCGCTGGCTCATAAAATCCATAGCGCGATTAATATAAGACCCGTCACATCCATCAAGTCCGATTTGATTATATAAAAAAGCCGGGCTGAATTTTATCGAATTAGGATCTTCGCCTGTTCGGACTGCTTCCAAAATAGTTCTTGCGCCGTACGCACTGCTCCAGGCAACACAGCTTCCCTGTTTCCCCTGATCGCCGACGGAAGGTGCATATTTTTGAAGGTTAGCAGATTCAGGAAGAGGATTTTTGTTGTCATCGTCTGAAAGTGATTCATACACTTTAGATTTATCAAATACCCTGGGATCCAAAATTCCACCAGTAGCCAGCTGCTGAACCTGTTGGGAAACAGAAGCGACATTACACCCACCTCCTCGACCCAATAAAAAATAGCCTGCAATGCCGAGTACGATAATTAATAGCAAACTTTTGGGCCCTCTTATGAGTCCGAATATGAGAGGTAGAAGTCCGAATATTCCGCCTCCTCCACCCCCACCACCACTGTTTCCACCACCCTCAAAACCACTACCACTATCATCCGATTCTGCTGGATCATCTGTCATTCGTATTGGCATTATAAAATATTTAGGGATTAAAAAAACGATACGTATTTTCAAAGATCTCAGAAAATACAGAGAAAGAAAAAAAATCAGATCAAATTAATCTGGTTGCGCAGCAGGTCATCGAAACGGTCGCGACGTCGTATAAGATGGGATTTCCCTTCAATCACCATAACCTCGGCAGGTTTAAAACGTGAATTGAAATTAGACGACATTTCAAATCCATAAGCGCCCGCATTACGGAAAACCAGATAGTCTCCTTCACGTACCTGATTAAGTGGTCTGTCCCACGCAAAAGTATCTGTCTCACAAATATTACCGACAACCGAATAATTTTTTACCGGACCTCCGGGATTACTTATATTTTCTATATGATGATAAGCATCATAAAACATTGGGCGGATCAAATGATTGAATCCACTATTTACGCTCACAAAATCAGCTGCATCTGTTTCCTTCAATACATTCACTTTTGTAATAAAATTTCCGGCTGCACTTACAAGGAATTTTCCAGGTTCAAACCACACCTGCAGTTTCCTGCCATTTTTATAAGGATGATTTGTAAAAGCCTGATTTACTTTCCGAGAGAGTAATGGAATATCTGTTTCCTGTTCACCTTCCTTGCTCGCAACTTTAAATCCGCCGCCCAGGTCTATAAACTCCAGATGTTCAAAATGGTTGGCAATATCAAACAGCACTTCAATACCCTTCAAGAAAACATCTACGTCCTTGATTTCACTTCCCGTATGAATATGAAGGTCACTGATACGCATTTGATATTTATTCACCACTTCTAAAATTCGGTGTATTTGATCAACGGGTATACCAAACTTACTTTTGTCATGTCCTGTCGAAATTTTGATATTACCACCTGCAAGAATATTCGGACGAAGGCGTATTCCTACCGGATATGAGTAACCGAAGGACTCACCAAATTTTTCAAGATTGGAAAGACTGTCGATGTTAATAAAAACACCAAGGTCTTTCGCTTCTTTGATTTCATCGAAATCGATCCCATTAGATGTATAAAGTACGCGGGAGGATGGAAATCCCGCAAGTAATGCAAGTTTCACTTCATTGATTGAACTGCAATCCACGTTAGCGCCCAGATTCATGACGTACCTGAGTATGTTAATATTCGTCAGAGCCTTACATGCATAGAAAAAAACGGTGTTGGTATTGACGAATGCATTTTGAAGTTTTTCATACTGCTCTTTAATTTTCTCTGCGTGATAAATGTAGAGCGGTGTTCCGTATTCTTCAGCTATAGCAATGAGATCAACATGGGAAAGGGGATTCATCATGTTTGCGAATATATGAAGCAAGTGTGAAAGTATGGGGGTATGGAAGTATGGGAATGGATTTTACACTTTCAATTTTGTAAAGCGTTTCGTGTTCATCTTTAAGCTCCCCCTTCTCCTTTTTCAGAATCCGGCGATAACGGTTTATTTTCAAGAAGCTCCCCTTCTTCACTCACGACAAGTGCGGGGTTTATATCAGGCGGTGAAGGTGTATAATTCAAAAGAGTTGGTTCTTCCAGACTTTCCCCAAAAACCTCCCGCAAACGGGGAAGGTCTGCGGTTTGATTTATACCAAAATAATCCATGAATGTTTTGGAAGTGGAGTATATAAGTGGTTTACCAGGCATGTCTTCATTACGCCCCATAATAATAATCAGTTCTTTTTCCAGCAGCTTCTGAATGGAGTAATCACTATTTACGCCTCGTATGGATTCAATTTCTCCTTTTGTTATAGGTTGTTTATAGGCTACTATTGAAAGAGTTTCCAGCGCCGCTACAGAAAGGCGTTTTAGGAATTTTTCACCATTTAACTGAGCGATCGTTTTATAAAAGTTCTTTTTCGAAAGGAACTGCCATCCGCCCCCACTTTCCCTTACTTCAAAAGGATAAAAATCAGAATTATATTTTGCAACAATGCCTTCGATACCCGTCGAAATCTGGTCAAGCGTTAGTTTGTCGTCCATAAACCCAAACGCATTGTTGAGAAGTTCAGTGAGTTCCATAGCTGTGAGTGGCTTGTCGCTCGCAAATATCAATGCTTCGATATGAGGAATTAATTCAGAAAGATCCATAAGAAAGTATGGGAGTATGAAAGTATGGGGGTATGGAAATAAAATTCATTACCTATTTTTAACACGTGCAAATTAATTCATCTCAACACAAACGCAGAGTATTACGAAATCTAGATGCCCACATTTCACTCACATTTCACTCCCATATTCCCATACTCCCATACTCCCATACTCCCATACTTTCTTCCTATCCCTGAAGTGCGGCAGCCCCGGAAACTATCTCTGTAAGTTCAGTGGTAATACTGGCCTGACGGGCTCTATTATAAGAAATGCGCAGGGTTTTGAGGATCTCATTGGCATTTTCAGTTGCTTTATCCATGGCAGTCATTCTTGCACCGTGTTCGGAGGCATTGGCGTCGAGAACGGCCTTAAATAATTGCGTGTTTAGGATTTTCGGCATTAGCTCAGTGAGAATTGCTTCTTTTGAAGGTTCAAAAATAAAATCGTTAGATGTGGCTCCGGGTATTTTTTTCACTTTTGGAATCGGAAGAAATCGCTCAACAGTAAAAATCTGTGAAGCCGCGTTTTTAAACTCGCTATAAATAATTTCTACTGCGTCAAATTCGTGATTTTCATAAGCTTTCATGGCCGACTGAGCGCAAAGTTCGACTGACTCAAAGTTCAGATGCTGAAATATATCCCGAAATTCTCCGTTTACTTTATAGTTGTTCTTCAGAAAATGTTCATAGCCTTTTTTTCCAATGCTCCAAATAACTGTGTTGCCTTTTTCGGTCTGTGCAGGATATTTATCCCGCATGGTAGCTTTTGCCAGCTTGATAAGTGTCGAATTATAGGCACCGCAGGATGATCTGTCGCTGGTTATTACAATCAGTAAAACTTTTTCAACCGGTCGGGCAGAGGATAAAGAAGAGCTCAGTTCGCTTTCAGAGCTACTGACGATATTACTGAGCACCTGCTGAAGTTTTTTGGAATAGGGTCTCATCTGCTGAATAGCTTCCTGGGCTTTACGCAGTTTGGTCGCGCTGATCATCTTCATCGCCTTCGTAATTTGCTGCGTACTCTGGATAGATTTTATCCGATTCCGAACTTCCTTCAGTTGTCCTGCCATATGGGTATTTTAAGCCGGCTGCAAAGGTAGCATAACGTCCCCAAAACTCAGGAAGGATTTAATAAAAATTGTTCCCTGTAAGGCCGGTTTTAACCTGTCTGGAGGAAAAAAACAGTACTTTCGCAACCCCTTTATAACTATGTCAAAATCAAAGAAAAAAGCCTTACCAGTCATCCTGATTACGAATGATGACGGCATCATGGCACCTGGAATTCTAAGTCTTGTAGAAGCAGTGAAAGACCTTGGAAAAGTAGTAGTTGTAGCGCCGGACAAGCCACAGTCAGGTATGGGCCATGCCATAACCATCGGATTGCCCCTGCGTTTACATCCGGTTTCCATATTTGAAGGTATCGAAGCCTGGCAGTGTTCAGGAACACCTGTTGACTGTGTTAAGCTGGCGGTCGACAAAGTGTTGCACAGAAAACCTGATATCTGTTTGAGCGGCATCAATCATGGTGCAAACCATTCCATTAATGTCATTTATTCGGGCACCATGTCTGCCGCCGTCGAAGCTGCCATCGAAAGTATTCCATCGGCTGGATTTTCATTACTAGATCACAGTGTGGAAGCCGACTTTGCGGGTGCGCGAAAATATGCCCGCCTGGTCGTTCAGCAAATGCTTTCAACTAAACTGGATAAACATACTGTATTGAACGTTAATATTCCGGCAGTCCCTGCCGAACTAATAAAGGGAGTGCGGATTTGTAAGCAGGCCTATGCCAAATATGAAGAGGATTTCGTAGAGAGAAGCGATCCAAATGGCAAGAAATACTTCTGGCTCACGGGTGAATTTGTAAATTTTGATAAGGGAAGGGACTCCGACGTCTGGGCCCTGGAACATAATTATGTAAGTGTCGTCCCCGTACAATTTGATCTAACAAATTACGTTTTGAAAACCAAACTCGAAAAATCCTGGAAATTTTGATATTCAAAAAAGACAACCTGAAATTTGGCATTCTGCTTGGCATTCTGGGCCCTCTTATTGCGATGACTATTTATTATTTCTGGGTCTTTAGCCGTACAATCAGTTTTTCAGAATATTTTTATGTATTGCATACAAATAAGCAATTACTAACAGCCATCAGCAGCATTTCTCTCCTGGCGAATGCCATACTTTTTACGATCTACATCAATTCTCACCGTGACAAAACCGCCAAAGGCGTATTTGTTGCCACTCTTATTTACGGAATCTTCGTGCTCGTTTACAAACTCGTTTCTTAAGAGAGCTGAAGGCTTGTGCGGGATCATCCGTCATCCGTCAACGTTCTCTATCTTTGACGCACATGAAATATTACATCATCGCGGGCGAAGCATCCGGGGATTTGCATGGCAGCAATCTGATTCGTGAAATCAAAAAAAAAGACAGTGCCGCTGATATCCGTGGGTGGGGAGGATCTCTCATGGCTGAAACGGGTGCAATGATTGTAAAAGATTACCGTGATTTGGCTTTCATGGGTTTTACAGAAGTGATTCGCAACCTTCCGACAATTCTAAAAAATATTAAATTTTGCAAGTCTGACATATTGAAATTTAATCCCGATGCCATTATTTTTATCGATTATCCCGGCTTCAATCTTCGAATTGCTGAATGGGCACATCAAAAAAAATTCAAGACCATCTATTACATATCTCCCCAGGTTTGGGCATGGAAAGAAAGCAGGGTTAAAAACATTCGCAAAAACATAAATAAAATGCTGGTCATTCTTCCATTTGAAAAAGCATTTTTTCAAAGATGGAATTATGAAACGACATACGTAGGTCATCCGTTAGTTGAGGTAATTGAACAATTCAAACAGTCCCCCGAAGCGGCAAAATTTCCTGAAATATTTATGGCGGGCGATATACCGGTTAAGCCTTCCCTTCCACTGGTCGCGTTGCTGCCGGGCAGCCGAAAACAGGAGATTCTGAAAAAACTGCCTGTTATGCTCGAGGCAAGCCGGGCTTTCCCGGAATATCAGTTTGTAGTGGCTGAAGCTCCGGGACAGGATTCTTCTTTTTACGATGAAATCATAAAAAATTATCCAAAGGCGTTCAGGGTGAAAAACCAAACCTATTCACTTTTGGTTCATTCTCAGGCTGCGTGCGTGACATCAGGAACCGCTACGCTGGAAACAGCCTTGTTTAGTGTTCCGGAAGTGATTTGTTACAAGGGTAGTAATATATCCTATCAAATTGCAAAACGCCTTATTAAAGTAAAATATATTTCCCTTGTAAACCTGATCATGGATAAGCCAGTCGTTAAAGAATTGATTCAGGATGAGATGAATGTTGAAAATATTGTAGCCGAATTAAAAAAACTCCTCTCTGATGAAAATACAAGAAACCAGATAAAAAGAGATTATGCTGAACTGCATTCCCTTCTTTCACAGGATGGCAATGCTTCAGAAAAAACAGCTGAACTTATCGTAAGATTTACATCTGACGATAAAAAAATCTAAGGCATCGATCGGGGATTTACATTTTTTTATCAGAGAAATCAGATTAGCTTATTTCCTGCCAAAAATCATTCGGAAAATGATAACGAGTATACCGATCAGAAACATGAAGATCGATATTCTGTTGATGGTATTCATATAGCGTATCCAACTACTGGTTGGTTCGTTCGGATCTTTTTTCCTGAGATAAAGATATTCGGCAAATTTGCGGAGTATTCCCATTGTGGTGTAATCAAAGATAATTAACAAGACCTTCCATGATTTGTTTAGATTGGATATATTTGCAGCTCTTTAAAAGACCACCTCCGCTGAACACTTCGGTGGTAGAAGGGGGATTAGCTCATCTGGTAGAGCGCTAGCATGGCATGTTAGAGGTGACCGGTTCGATCCCGGTATCCTCCACTCATTTAAGCCCGCAATAATTTGCGGGCTTTTTTGTTAAGAAGCCCCGCTGTTAACCTTTAAATTCAAAGAAGGGCAGGCCTGTGAATCCAATATTTTTTATAACAAATAGTGAACCCGCCAGTGGTTGCTCTTTCAGTTGATCGTTACTTAACCCTGTTCTGGCAGACGTGATATACAAATCCTGATATTTTTCTCCTCCAAAACAACAAGAGGTTACCCTGCCGACAGGTAAGGATATGGTTTTTATTTTTTCCCCTGTATCAGGATTCCAGCGAGTCACCTGCCAACCATCCCAATGTGCTATCCATAACATACCATCACTGTCAATCGTCATGCCATCAGGTGAGCCATCGATCCTGTCTATTTCTACAACCGTTCTTTTATTTTCAATGTTCCCGCTGGCAATATCGAAATCATAAGCCACAACCTCATAAGTGGGTGTGTCGATATAATAAAATGTTTTATGATCAGAACTCCAGGCCAACCCATTGGAAATGGATATATCCTCTATTTTTTTCGTCACGGAAAAATCAGAATCCAACAGATAAAGATTGCCTTTTTTGGGTTCATCATTATGAGACATGGTTCCAGCCCAGAATCTCCCTACCGGATCTGATTTACCATCGTTGAATCGATTTCCAGGTAAATGAGTTTCCGGGTCCGCAATCATTGTCACTTCACCGGAAATCCTATCAATAAATCCAAAACCGTTTTTGAGTGCTGCCAGGAAGTTGCCATTGTTGCAAATTGTAACCGCACCAATCATTTGATTTACTGAAAATGTTCTGTGCATTTTATGGGAAGGCTGATATTCATGAATTTCGCCAAGTAAAATATCAATCCAGCAAATTGACTGATGGTTTTTATCCCAAACCGGACCTTCCCCAAGTAAACAACTATGCTCAAGAACAAGTTCCATCGCAACCTATTTTAATATATTACAAGTCAGGCGGCGGACTTACTGCAGTCCAGCCACCATCCACAATTAAAGTTTGACCGGTGATATGTTTCGCCTTATCAGAAACGAGGAACAAAGCCGTGTCGGCTATATCTTTTGTGGAAGCCGGTCTTCCCATAGGAGTGATTCTTGACCAGATCTTTTTGTATTCGGGATCTTCCAAAGTCCTTTCCGTTAAAGTTGCGCCGGGAGCAATAGAATTCACATTTATTTTAAATCCCGACAATTCAATAACCAAATTTTTTGCAAGCATTTCCAGTGCGGCTTTACTCATGCCGTAAGCTGCCAGATTTTTATGTGCCTGATGTCCCGTTACAGAAGAAGTGAATAAGATAGATCCTCCATTTTCCTGAAGCTTCATTCTGTTAGCAGCAGCCTGTGCCAAAAAAAATGAGCCGGCAAGGTTTACCTGCATTAATTTATTGAAAGAAATCCTGGAGTAAGAAAGAAATTCTCCATATAAAGTAATACCTGCATTTGCAACAGCGATATCAAGACTGCCGAATCGTTCCACCGCTTGACTCACGAGCTTCTCAATTACTTCCATATCACCTGAATCTCCCGGCACCGCAATACAGATATTTTTATTTTCCTGATTGATCTTATCAGCAGCTGTTTTTGCCAGAATGGGATCAATATCATTTAAAATGACTCTGACGCCTTCACAAGCGAGACTCCTGCATATCTCGAAACCGATTCCCTGTCCGGCTCCTGTAACTACCGCAGTCTTATTTTTAAATCCCATATTTTATTTATGAAATTGCAATTACTCATGGATGGTTGACTGTTGACGGATGGACACTCTTCCACTCTCACACTTATTTCCAGCTCGTCGTATATCCGGGGTTTTCAAGTGACAGCGCAATATCTGTCAGCTGCAACGGATGAAAAGTATCAACCATCACGGCCAGTTCTTTGGTTTCTTTTGCTCCCAGACTTTTCTCTACCGTACCAGGATGAGGTCCGTGGGGAATTCCCGCGGGATGTAAAGTGAGCATACCCCGACTTACCTGTTTCCTGCTCATGAAATCACCATCAACATAATACAATAGTTCATCACTGTCAATGTTACTGTGATTATAGGGAACCGGTATTGAAAGGGGATGATAGTCGAATAAACGAGGCACAAAACTGCATACCACAAAATTATTTCCCTCAAATGTCAGATGTACGGGAGGGGGTTGATGAACTCTGCCGGTAATCGGTTCAAAATTATGAATGGAAAAAATATAGGGATAACAACAACCATCCCAGCCAACTACGTCGAAGGGATGATGACCATAGTGAATTCCGTAGAGTATACCCTGTTTTTTAATTCGTACAAGAAAATCTCCAGTTTCATCTATTGCCGCCGTAAACATAGGCACTTTAATGTCTCTTTCACAATAAGGAGAATTTTCCAACAGTTGCCCATATTTACTAATATATTTTCTGGGATACCTGATCGGACTGAAAGATTCAACTATAAATAACCGGTTGGATGAAGTCTCGAAGTGAATCTGATAAATTGTACCGCGGGGTATGTGAATGTAATCTCCGTAAGAAAAATCAAGTTCCCCGTAAATCGTTGATACTTTTCCGCTGCCTTCGTGTATAAAAATCAGTTCATCCGCATCCGCATTTTTATAGAAATAATCCCGAAGTGATTTTCGGGGAGCACCCAGTGAAATATGTATGTCCCGGTTAACCAATATAGCTTTCCTGCTATTCAGGTAATCGTCTTCCGGACTTAGACTAAACCCCTCCAGGCTCCTATGTTTCAGCATCTTCTCTTCCGGTGTATTTATAATCAGAGGTGAAGGCGTATCGGTACTCAGAATTTGGGTGGGTGCATAAATATGATAAAGCAGTGAATAATCGCTGGAAAATCCTTCTGTTGAAACTAATTCCTCCGAATACAATTTTCCAGAGGGGCTTCGGAATTGCGTATGGCGTTTCGGAGGGATGCTTCCTTTGCTGATGTAATGTGCCATAAATTAAAATTTAATAACCCAGAAGTACAAAGTTCCGGCGCATTTATCCAATTCAAACAAATATATTTTATTTAATTTTAGGATCCATGCGGCCAGATTATGCTCGTAAACTATTTATAGACCAGCGCAGACGATATATTTTTCTGTTGATATCTCTGGCGACCGGATCGTTATTTCCATTCTAAAAGATTTGTACGACTTTCCGAATTAATTTTTATAAATCTAAGTTATGGAAACAGATTTTCTCCCATTAATGGGTACAGACCACATTGAATTTTATGTAGGCAATGCAAAACAGGCCGCTCATTATTATAAGACAGCATTTGGCTTCCAGGGAATTGCTTATGCGGGACCTGAAACGGGCGTAAGAGACCGCACCAGTTATGTTCTACAACAAAACAAACTGACTTTTGTATTCACATCTGCACTCAGGTCAAATCATATTATTGCAGAACATGTAATGAAACATGGTGATGCCGTAAAACTGATTGCCCTGCAGGTGAATGATTCCGTAAGCGCCTGGAATGAAACCACGCAAAGAGGTGCAGATAGTTTTATGGACCCCGTTCTCCTGACTGACTTTCACGGGGAGCTGGGTATAAGCGGTATCAAATTATACGGCGAAACCGCGCACCTGTTTGTTGATAGAAAAAAATACCGAGGAGTTTTTATGCCTGGCTATGAGCCTTGGAATTCGGACTATCAACCAGCTTCCACCGGTTTGTTATACGTGGATCATTGTGTGGGCAACGTCGGGTGGAATCAAATGAACAAATGGGTGTCGTTTTATGAAAACACGATGGGATTTAAAAACATTTTGACTTTTGACGACACAGATATTTCTACCGAGTATTCAGCGCTGATGAGTAAAGTAATGAGTAATGGGAACGGGTATGTGAAATTTCCAATCAACGAACCGGCAGAAGGCAAGCGCAAATCACAGGTGGAGGAGTTTCTGGAATTTTTCGAAGGAGAAGGAGTTCAACACGTAGCGTTGGCAACTAAAAATATCGTTGCAACCGTGACTGACCTTATGCATCGTGGTGTTGAATTTTTGAAAGTGCCAACCAGTTACTATGATGAACTGGAAAATCGCGTTGGGAAAATAGAAGAAGATCTGGAACCACTCAAAGAACTGGGTATTCTCGTCGATCGTGATCCTGATGGTTATCTGTTACAGATTTTCAGCAAGCCTGTGCAGGACAGACCAACTGTTTTCTTTGAAATCATACAACGTAAAGGAGCAAGGAGCTTTGGAAAGGGAAATTTTAAAGCACTCTTTGAAGCTATCGAACATGAACAGGAAAAAAGAGGAAATTTATGAAACTTGTCAGTTTTCTGAAAAATGGAATCGAATGTGTTGGATTGGTTTCTGAAAATGTAGTATATGATATTTTTATGCTCCGGAACGGGTTTCCTGACACAATGATAAAACTTCTGGGGAGTTGGGAAATATTCTTACCTGAATTAGAAAATATTTCAAATAGCATAGAGACTTCACCGAGGCTTAAGCGGCAGGGTATTCCCCTGAAAGAAGTGAAATTGCTTGCACCCATTCCAAATCCTCCATCTCTTCGCGACGGATATGCTTTTCGACAACATGTGGAAACAGCAAGACGTAATCGCGGGATTGAAATGACGCCGGTCTTTGATTCTTTTCCCGTTTTTTACTTCGGTAATCATCATACAGTCTCTGGGCCGGGAATGGTGAATTGTATGCCGGATCATTTTAAAAAACTGGACTTTGAATTGGAAGCGGCGATTGTGATTTCTAAAAAAGGTAAGAATATAAGAGCATTCGAAGCAGATCAATATATTGCCGGCCTCATGATATTAAATGATTTCAGCGCCCGCGTTCTTCAGATGGATGAAATGCTTTTAAACCTCGGTCCTGCAAAAGGAAAGGATTTTGCCACCACTTCCGGACCTTATCTGGTTACAATCGATGAATTAATAACATTCGAGACTTCGTGCCAAAAAAATCACATTGGAAAATCATGGAATCTTAAAATGACCGCCATGGTAAACGATAAAACAGTGAGCGAAGGTAATCTATCCGATATGGAATGGACCTTTGCTGAAATCATCGAAAGAGCTTCTTACGGTGTTGAATTGTACCCTGGCGATATCATCGGATCAGGTACTGTAGGCACGGGTTGTTTCCTTGAATTAAATGGAACCGGAAAATTAAAAAATCCTAACTATACCGAACAATGGCTGGAGCCCGGAGATAAAATTGAATTGAAAATAGACGGTTTGGGGTCTTTACAGAATCAAATTGTTCAAGAATCGGAAAACTATTCCATTCTCAATCTAAAAAAATAAGGCATGCTGAAAGTTCAGCATTTAGCTTTAGGTGTTATGCCTTAATTTTCGTTTCCCCTTCCAGAAACCCCTTCAGCGATTTATCCAAAATATAAGTCCATCCCTTCTCAAAACTTTGCTTTTCAAAATTGGGCCCGCCGGATGCAAAACTTTCAATACCTGTATGCGTCAGTTTTAATCTGGTTTTCTTTCCTTCAGCAAATAATTCAAATGAGACAAAGGAAATTCCTGGTAACCCATTGTAGCGCCAGCTATATGTAAGTTTTTTCCCAATTACCACTTCCGTAATCTTACACAAGTGCAGGTATTCTGTATTTTCATCTGCTTTCCCTGTAAACTGAAACTCAAATCCGACGACCGGTTTAAAATCTGCAAGCTGGAAATACCATTTTTTCATTTGCTCGTTTATTGTGATCGCGTCCCAGACTTTTTCGACAGGTACATCAAAGACACGTTCAATTACAAAAGGCTGATTATTCATTTTATAATTTTTTATAGGTTTTAAATGTTGTTCTTTTGTCAAGTGTATCCCTCTTTCTCACAGTAACTATTCAGTTACAAAAATAAATATTTGATAAAAGCATAAATAAAATACCCTGCAAAAGCAGGGTATAAAGTTTAAGCAAATTATACCAGAATATAGATTTTATCTTTCATTACTTTTTTAAGGGCAGGACTGCGATCGGAGGTTTCGTTTTTCCCTGTCGCTTGTCGTGGAAGTTCTGACTTCTGGAATGAAACGCAATAATCCCAATAATCAGAAAAAAAGCAGGCGCACTTAACCAATTCAGGTCCTTTGAATTATTCATGTTGATAAGGTTTAGAATCGTCGATCTCTCTTTTTGCGAATTAAATATACAAAGAAAATTTTAGTCTACCAAATTGGTAGGTATTACATTTCCCGGATATTCATAATTCCTTCGAAAACATACTCGCAAGGAACTTTTAGCCCTAAACCTGTGGTTCTAACCTTTCACTAAGTAACCGGTGGAAATGATGTATTCCCTGTTCTCTCGTTACGGAATACCTGCCCTGATGGTAAAATCTGGAACGAATCCCTTTTTGTACCGCTTCAACCACTTCTTCGTCTTCCATTTCAACAATGTCTAATTGGGAACCTGCTCCTATATTGTATAGTTCCTCCTTCCAGACATATGTATAAAAGGAAACTTTTGTCCGGTCAATTGATAAAGGTTGAACAAGATTGATACTTAGTCCCCATGGATAAAAATTGAACATCATATTCGGAAAAACAAAAAAATAATAAGCAGCCACTTTTTTCCCATAATCGGAAGATGAAACGGGAAGATCAAATATTTGTTCATCCGATTTGGCAAGTCCCAGTTGCAGGTTAGAAGATTCAAAAATCTCGGTAGTATAGTTTCCGAAATCTATTACTGCATTTAATCCGGCATGTACAAAAGGTATATGAAATCCTTCCAGATAATTTTCGCAATAGAGAGCCCAATGCGCTTTAACAATGTACTCACTCGATAAATCAGGTTTAAAAACAAAATCATTTATAGGTAGCCAGTCAAGTCGTTTTTGCATCGCACCAAAATATCTTTCGGATGATGCGTCTAAATTAAGTGAGGTAAATAACCAGGGTCCCAGTTGATGTAACGGTAATCTTGTGAGATTGTCTTTTTCGGTCGGGAAATTTTTAACCTCTTTGAATTCGGGCATCGACATAAAACTTCCGTCAAGTCGAAACTGACGTCCATGATAAGGGCATCTTAAGTGGGAAGACTGACAAGCTCCACCAACCAATACTGTTCCTCTGTGGGTACAAACATTCGACAAACAATAAATATGCTGATTCGTGTCCTTTGTTAATAGCAGGGGTTCGTCGAGGTAATTTTCCAGCAGCGTAAAAGGATAGCAACCACCCGGTGAGGAAACGAGGGAACTATCCCCGATGTACTGCCAGCTGTTTGCAAATATTTTTTCTTTAGTTTTTACAAACAGATCTGGTTCGGTATAAAAATCTGTGTTAAGTGTGCGTGAAACAGAAATATCGGAGTCTACATGAAATCGTGATTGCAAAATGCTCGATTTAAATTTGGTTTTTACTTGTCATATCTTGCCTTAAACGTTAAGCATTACGCATTCTTATATTTCCAATTCCTGCTTTTGCCTTCCTCCAGCCATTCGATTGTGGTTGCCAACCTTTTATTCTGAGTCTCTTCCGTTTTCGCTTCAGTAATCCATTCTATGTATTCCCTTCTGTGTGAAGGAGAAAATGATTCAAAAACAGTTGCAGCTTTTTTGTTTTTCTTTAATGCTGCCGCCAGCAGTTTTGGAACCGGAAGTTCTTTTTTGGGCGCGGCTTTCGGTTTCTGCACTTTCACATTATTCTCATTCAGCATGGCAGCTTCCTTCAAATAGGATATCAATATCTTATCTGCAGGCAGATCTTTTGCGGAAACCAGCCGGTCGAAATGACCCATCGCATGCTTATCGGCGAGGTGCAGTATATCATTCGGGTCCTTTAACAGTGATGCTTTCCAAAATCCAAAAGAACAATGTTCCTTAAAGGCTGCCATGTTACAAAGCATCGATCCATAAACCTCATAATTTGGAAAACCCCATTTGATGGTTTCTATCACTTCAGGACAGGCCTGAAATATAAGTTTACGCAGCTTGGTTAAAATGGGTTTGGCAAAGGGGGCGGTTTTTTCAATATAAGTATCCACCCTTGGATCAGTAACAGGCATGTTGTATTATTTTATTCAACAATTTACCTAAAGCATTTAATATGACAGAATTCAGGCTATTTTTGGATAGGCCGATAAATTCAACATTTTCAATTTCTCCCCAAAAATTTAACTATTGTCAGCACCTGCACTCAAACGAACTCTGAGCCCGTTTCTTCTCTGGGGGCTGGGAGTAGGATACGTGATTTCAGGAATGTATTTTGGCTGGAACCTTGGACTTGCAGAAGGCGGCACAGGGGGTTTAGCAATAGCCACTCTCTTCATTATCATTCTTTATACCACTTTTACATTTAGTTATGCCGAGCTGGCTGCTGCCATACCAAAAGCAGGCGGCGTATTCGACTATGCACACCGCGCATTGGGAAAAGATCTCGGATTCATCGCCGGAATGGCCCAGAATATCGAATTCATTTTTGCACCTCCGGCAATCGCATTCGCTATTGGCGCTTATTTTAATTTATTTTTTCCACAGATATCCGTATTGAATATTGCCATGTTCGCATATATTTTATTTACAGGTCTGAATATTTATGGTGTAAGAGCCGCAGCATTATTTGAATTGGTGATAACCATACTTGCCGTTGGCGAACTGTTATTATTTGCCGGTATAACTCTTCCTCATTTTGAGATAAAAAATATTCAACATAACGCATTCCCGCATGGCTGGCAGGGAATTCTTGCAGCCACTCCATTTGCCATCTGGTTTTTTCTGGGTATTGAAGGTGTAGCGAATACTGCAGAAGAAGTGGTAAGGCCGCAACGTACTCTTTTGCTTGGTTTTGGGTCAGCAATAATAACTTTAGTGATACTATGTATACTCATTTTTTTCAGTTCTATCGGTGTCGATGGTTGGGAAACCATCGTATACAAGGCTGATGGATCCACTTCAGACTCACCACTACCGCTCGCCCTTGCACACGTCACGGGAAACAATCATGTGCTTTATCATCTTTTAATTACTGTCGGGCTCTTTGGATTGGTTGCCTCCTTTCATGGCTTGGTATTGTCTGCCGGAAGATCAACCTATGAATTTGGAAAAGTAAAATTTGCACCAACCTTCCTTGGCAAAATCCATCGTCGTTTTAAAACGCCTTCCAATGCACTTCTCATTAATATGATCCTTGGAATTATTGCACTCATTTCAGGTAAAACGGATGAGATTATTACACTGTCCGTATTCGGTGCGCTTACTTTGTATATTATATCCATGATTTCCATGTTAAGGCTCCGGAAAAAAGAACCTGCGCTCGAACGGCCATTTCGTGTGCCTATGTATCCGGTTTTCCCGGTTGTTGCTTTGACTATCGCAAGTGTGGCAATTATTGCAATGACCGTATACAATTTTAACTTAGCGTTATTTTATATTTTACTGATGGCTTCGTCATTCGGAATCTTTAAACTGTTGAATAAACGGGAAGCCATCTAAAAAAAACTATGTTATGGAAATGAAGGAGATTCTTCCCTATGTCCAAAATCACGATTCGGGAAAAGTTAAAATCGCTATCACAGATATAGATGGTATTCTGCGGGGGAAATATATTTCCACAGAAAAATTTCTTTCCATAGCTGATGCAGAAACCGGTTTCTGTGATGTCATTTTTGGATGGGATGCAGCCGATTCTGCATATGATAATGTGGCGTATACGGGCTGGCATACTGGTTATCCTGACGCCGCTGCGCGTATTGATCTTTCCACTTTCAGAAAAATTCCATGGGAAAATGGAGTGCCCTTTTTTCTTGCTGATTTAATTCAAGTAGGGAAAACTACGGCTGTTTGTCCGCGACAATTATTAAAAAAAGTTCTTGCCGATTCTTTGAGCGCCGGATTCCTCCCAGCTTCTCCCAGGAATTTGAATGGTATAATTTTTCTGAAACGCCTCAGAGCTTACAGGAAAAAGAATTCAAAAATCTCCAGCCTGTCACTCCGGGGATGTTTGGATATTCGATTTTAAGAAGCAGTTTCAAGAATGAGTATTTCACTGACCTTTTCGCACTGCTCAATCAATATGGAATTCCAATTGAAGGATTGCACACCGAGACAGGTCCGGGAACTTATGAAGCTGCTATCAATTATTCCGAAATACTGGAGGCGGGTGACCGCGCTGTTCTATTTAAAACAGCTGTAAAAGAAATCGCGTACAGACATGGAATCATCGCTACGTTTATGGCTAAAGTAAGTCAAAACCTTCCGGGATGCGGCGGCCATGTTCACCAGAGTTTGTGGGATCCCGCAAAAAAGAAGAATCTTTTTTATGATGAAAAAGATTCTCTTAAGATGAGCGAGACGATGAAACATTATGTAGCAGGTCAATTACTTTTAATGCCGGAGATACTCCCCATGTTTGCGCCAACCATCAACAGTTACAAACGGCTGGTTGAAGGCGCCTGGGCTCCTACCACACTAACCTGGGGAGTCGATAACCGAACCGTTGCATTGCGCATTTTAAATGGCAGTAAAACTTCCTGCAGACTCGAAACACGGGTGATCGGAGCAGATGCGAATCCCTATCTGGCCATGGCGGGTGCACTCGCAGCAGGACTTTATGGAATAAAAAATAAACTGGCGTTGAATCAGCCCGCTGTTTCCGGAAACGGCTATCTGGATGATTCCAACGGCAGATTGTCAACAACATTGGATGAAGCCACCAGAATAATGAAACAGTCTGCTGTCGCGAAAGAAATTCTCGGAGATGGTTTTGTGAATCATTTCACAAGCACTCGTGAGTGGGAATGGCGACAGCACCTTAAGTCTGTGACAGACTGGGAACTTAAAAGGTATTTTGAAATCATCTAAACTCAATCATACTGAGCATGAACTTTAACAAAATAGTTCAATATAATTTCCCTACGATTATACGATTCGGTGCCGGATCAAGTAAAGAACTGGGCCCTTATCTGAAAAAACAAGCACTGGCCCGTCCATTAATCGTAACGGATCCCAACGTATCCAATCTGGATTTTTTTAAAGAAATTATAAAAGATCTGAAGAGTGAAAATATTTCGGTGGAAATATTTTATGAGATTCATAAAAATCCGGTGAAGTCGGATGTATATAAAGGAACTGAAATTTATGACGAAACGAAACGCGATTCCATCATTGGCATTGGAGGCGGGGCAGCATTGGACGTAGCCAGGGCAATCACGTTACGTGTGAATCACCGGGAAGATCTTTTTAAATACGATGATCTGAAAGGTGGCGATGTATTCGTAACCAACGATACTCCTCATTTTATCACCATACCTACAACGGCGGGCACCGGCAGTGAAGTAGGTAGAAGTGCCATCATCTCCGACGACGAAACCCATCAGAAAAGAATTTTGTTTTCACCCAAACTTTTAGCACGAATAGTATTTGCCGATCCGCTCCTTACCATGGAGCTTCCTCCATTTATTACTGCTGCCACCGGCATGGATGCTCTTACTCACAATATGGAAGCATTCCTGGTAAATATGTTTCATCCCATGTGTGACGGCATAGCGCTGGAAGCGATTTCCCTCATTCACGATTCACTGGAGAAAGCCGTTAATCGTCCGGATCTTGAGTCGCGTAGTAAAATGCTCATCGCTTCATTAATGGGGGCCGTTGCATTTCAGAAAGGTTTGGGTGTAGTGCATTCTCTGGCACATCCGCTTTCTTCATTGTTGGACACGCATCATGGCCTGGCTAATGCCGTCAATATTCCTTATGGTATGGAATTTAATATCGATGGATTTGAAAATAAATTCATACAAATTGCCAGGGCTTTAAATCTGAAAGAAGAATCCGGCGATGCAGTTGTAAAATACCTTTTTGATTTAAACGACAAAATAAATATTCCGCGTAAACTCAGTGCGATAGGCGTTAAAACCGAACATGTCGAAACACTGGCTGATCTTGCGATTGCAGATTTTGCACATCCAAACAATCCAAAACCTGTAAGCAGAGAAGATTTTAAAAAGCTTTACCTGAAAGCTCTTTAGATAAAAAATATTTTTATATGCAAATCATTAATCCTTCAACGGAAGAAATAATCGGCGATATTCCTGAAGAGAATTCCGAAATCTTATATAAAAAGTATTACTTATTAAAATCAGGACAAAAGGAATGGTCGGCTGTGAGTTTAGCAGAGAGAACAGATATCATAAAAAAATTCTCCCAGTCTCTCGTATCTAATATTGAAAAAATAGCTTCCGTACTCACTGCAGAAGTAGGAAAACCATTGCAGCAAAGCAGAAATGAAATAAACGGAGCCATAACCAGAATAAACTGGCTGACTGAAAACTCGGAAAAATATCTCGGTGAAGAGCTGATGTCCAAAGAGAAAGGACTCGAGGAAAAAATCTCTTACGAACCGCTGGGTGTTATATGTAATATTTCGGCCTGGAATTATCCCTGGCTGGTTGGTGTAAATGTTTTCGTGCCGGCACTTTTGGCGGGAAATGCTGTCATGTACAAGCCTTCAGAATTTGCAACGTTAACGGGAATGGAAATTGAAAAAATATTAAAATATTCCGGAATACCGGAGAATGTATTCCAATTAGCTTCGGGAGGAAAAGAAGTTGGCGAACTATTATTAAAAATTCCATTTGATGGGTATTTTTTTACCGGCTCCTATAAAACAGGCAGATATATTTATGAGAAATGCGCCCAGAAAATGGTGCCCTGTCAGTTGGAGATGGGTGGAAAAGACCCATTGTATGTCGCGAACGATATTTCCGATATAAAACAAACTGCCTCATCGACGGCAGACGGCGCATTTTATAATAACGGTCAGAGTTGCTGTGCGGTGGAACGTATATATGTGCATGAATCTGTCTACGATGAATATCTCAGGGAATTTGTGAAAGAAGTATCCTCCTGGAAAATAGGCGAACCAACAGAAGCAGGTGTATACTTTGGCTCGCTTACCAGGAATGCACAAATTGGTGTTCTGGAAAATCAGGTAACCGATGCAGTTAAGAAAGGTGCCCATGTTTTAACTGGCGGAAAACGTATTCGTAGAAAAGGAAATTATTTTGAACCCACTATCCTGACGGACGTTACACATGAAATGCTGGTAATGAAAGAAGAATCATTCGGGCCCATTATCGGTATTATGAAAGTAAGTGATGATGATGAAGCCATCCGGCTGATGCAGGATACAGAATATGGGTTGACAGCAGCTGTATATACTTCCAGTAAACAGAGGGCTGAAAAGATATTGCAGCAAATTAACGCAGGAACCGGATACTGGAATTGCTGCGATCGTGTTTCTGCTCCGCTACCCTGGAGCGGTAGAAATCATTCAGGCTTTGGTGTAACGCTTTCGCATGCAGGTCTTCATTCTTTCGTTCGTCCTAAAGCCTGGCATTTACGGGGATAACAATTCAAACAATCATACTTTGAAAACCTTTAGCTCATGATAAGAAAATTGTTCTCCCCGGATCATTTAAAAAGCGGCGGCAGCGCAAGAAAACGCGATTTCGAAATTCAGCGCATAGAAACCTTTAGCGATGGCGTTTTTGCTTTTGCCGTAACACTCCTCATCGTTTCGTTGCAGGTTCCACAGAGTTTTGAAGAACTGCTAACAAATATGCGGGGATTCTTTGCTTTTGGAATCAGTTTTACTGTCCTGATATCTATCTGGACGGAACAACACCGGTTTTTTAGGAAATATGGAATGGAAGATGGACTTACAATTGTCCTGAACGGCGCTTTATTGTTTATTGTTTTGTTTTATACTTATCCGCTCAAATTTCTTTTTACATTGATATTTAGCGACCAGATTTATGGTCCACATAATTCCCCATTTAGAATCACAGAACATCAAGTACCAACCCTTATGATGATCTACGCGTTGGGATTTATTGCTATCTATACCCTTTTCTTTCTGATGTATTTTAGCGTATTTAAAAAATCAAAACAAATGGGATTCACTCCTGTTGAAAAATTCGATTGCAAGTCTTATATATATAAAGAGATTATTATGATAGTCACCGGACTTTGTGCCCTTTTATTTGCATTATTGGTAACGGAGAAAGAAAGCGGTGTTTCTGGTATGATATTTTTCTTAATTCCGCCCGCGATTTCTATATTTTATGCTATAAGAAAAAGAATCAGGAGAAAATTATTTCCAGAGTCGGTTGTTGGAGATTAAAATAAATCAACGGTGACTTTAAACCCACCGTTGATTTATCGAGTGATTCAACATCACTCCTGATTCATTAAATGCTACGGCCTTCCTCAGCTACTCGTTCACCAAACGTGGCATTTTAGTGGTATCATGTTTCGGATAGCGGCTCGTGTCAGTCTTGCCCGGAATGGTATCTTTCAACATCCTGTTCTCCATTTTAACACTGGTAACTTTTCCATCTTTTCCGGCACCGGCCATGATGGAAGAAATTACACAAACTCCCGCGAAGGCGGCTAAAAGCGCTTTTTTCATAATAATAAAATTTAACTGTTAATAAAAATCCTACGCCTCAGGTTTAAAAGTTATTATTTGATAAAGTGGTTTTAATAAATCACCCCGAAACAGGTCTTAAAAAACCATGCCAGATTCAAATACATGCAAAAAAAATCAACGACCGGATTTTACTCCGATCGTTGATAATTTAATTTCAGAAATTTTTTAACGAATGTGAATGAACCTTTATCTGATCGCAAGTGTCACTCCGCCGCTCCCTGCGTGAACATCCACGGGCATTCCACCTCCGTTAACAGTTCCAGTGATAGACTCTTTTTCAAGAGATCCGCTGAAATTACTCAGACCTTCCGTTTTTATTCTGTCACCGTGAATATCCAAATCCAGGCCTTTCCCTTTCGGTACTTCAAGATGAACGCTGCCACCTGAATTACTCAGTTTAACGAATTTGCCGGTCTCAGTAATCTCAACGTCGATATTGCCGCCACTTGTAGATGCTTCGAGGCTACCACTCATGCCGGATACTGACATATTTCCACCGGAGGTATGGGTAATTAATTCACCCGTAACTCTCTCCGCATCTACATTACCACCACTGGTAGACGCATGTATATTTCCGCTCAGGTCATTCAAATCAATGGAACCACCAGATGTATTTAATTTTATTTCACCGGAACAACGTTTAGCTTCAATGCCGCCTCCGCTTGTTTCAAGATCTATATCATCCTTTGAATCTGTAACAGTAATTCCACCACCTGAAGTATGGCCGACAATTTTACCGCTCAATTTACTAACGTCCAGTCCGCCTCCACTTGTATTAAAATGTTGCACTCCCGTCAGGTTAGAAATGCTTATACCACCACCACTTGTATTGAGATTTGTTCCGCAGGCGATAGGAACATAAATTTTATAAGAAATACTTATTGAGTTCCTCCAGTCATTATTAAAACTTCTTTTCTGTTTTGCAATCGCAGACAATTTATTCGCGGAAACAGTGACGGAAAAATCATAATCTTTATCGAGAATTTTTTGCGCTTCTTCTTTCGTATAGGAATCATGACGGTCATTTCCGTTGATATAAACCTCAATACGTGCTTCCGAAGGGTTTACACCAGTTACTTCGATACCACCGCCGGAAGTTTTTGCTTCCACCTGATTAATCGATTCGGCAGATAAAGGTTTACTCAGATAAAGAAGTGATCTGGAATTTTGTGCCTGCGCAAAAATTCCCGAAACCAGCAATAAAAAACTTAAAATGATTCTCATGTTTTAAAATTTAAAAAATTGAAAGAATATGATCGAATTAATAATTTCCGGACCGGTAGCTCCGCCGCCCACTGATCTCTAATGTTTTATTTCTGCCATTGATCTGGATCCAACCGAATGCCAGATTACCAAGTAATTAGAAATCAAGTGTCTAGGCTTTCAAAACAGAGGAAAACTGACCGGTTTCGATACGGTAGGCGTCCGCTATTTCCAGCAGAATACCGCATAAAGACACAGTTCATGTTAAAATGTTGCATTGCCATTGTTTCAAATTAACTTTCTTATAGAAATCAATCCCTTCCCGTCCATTTTTTTCCTTTCCATTCGTCATTGAACTTTATACTTAAAATCTTTAAAAATGAACGATTTCTTATTAATCTTCCGGCAGGATCCAATCACCCGCAGCGTTGCGCCTTCACCCGAACAATTGCAAAATATGATGAAGGTCTGGCAGAACTGGATGGGTAGTATCGCAGCTCAAAACAAACTGGTAAGCTCTGGTAACCGTTTGGCCATGGGCGGAAAAGTTGTTAAACCAGGCGGAATCATTACAGATGGTCCCTTTGTTGAAATTAAGGAGGCGATCGGAGGATATATCGTTGTCAGAACGGAAACATTGGAAGAAGCTGCTGAAATATCAAAAGATTGTCCAATTCTGGCCATGGGTGGCAATGTGGAGGTCAGGGCAATTATCCCCATGAATTCCAAATAAATCGGACAATCCCTTTACACATGCTAGACGAAGAATTGTTGCCTCATTTATTCCGCAGCGAATATCGAAAGATCATTTCGGTACTCGTCAGGCATTTTGGATTTGAACAGATTGCTCTTGCAGAAGATATAACAAGCGATACTTTTTTGATTGCTGCAGAAACATGGGGTATCAAGGGCTTACCGGAAAATCCCGTCGCCTGGCTTTACACGGTGGCCAGGAACAAAGCACTTGACCATATAAAAAGAAATATTGTTTTCCAGCGAAAAGTCCGAAAGGGAATTGCTCACGATGAAAAATCATTTCCTGAAACGGATATCGATCTTTCGGAGGAGAATATAAAAGACAGCCAGCTCCAAATGATGTTCGCCGTAGCAGATTCCCTTCTCTCCACGGAATCCCAGATAGCGCTTATACTTAGAATTCTCTGTGGTTTCGGAATTGAAGAAATCGCCGATGCTTTTCTAACGAATAAAGAAACCATTCACAAAAGACTTACAAGAGCGAAAGAAAAAATCAGGGCAGCAAAAATAAAAATAATGTTTCCTTCGCCAGACGAGATCAATCAAAGGCTGGATGCAGTACTCGCAAGCTTGTATCTTCTATTTAATGAGGGATATTATTCCAGCATCCGGGATTCGGTTTTAAGAAAGGATTTCTGTCTGGAAGCGATGCGGCTCACGCTGCTTCTGGTTGAAAATGAAAAAACCAATAAACCGGAAGTGGAAGCATTGTTTGCACTGATGTGTTTTCATGCGTCCCGTTTCGATGCAAGGATTGATGAAAACGGAGAGATCATTCGTTATCACGAACAGGATGTAACACTTTGGAATGAAGAACTAATCTCCAAAGGCCACTACTATCTGAACAGTGCTTCCAGAGGAAAAAATTTGAGCAGCTATCATATAGAAGCTGCTATAGCTTACTGGCATACATTAAAAGACGACACTGTTGAGAAATGGGAAAATATTTTGCAATTATATAACCAGTTATTAATTACTAAGTACTCCCCAATAACTGCACTGAATCGTACTTATGCGATTTCAAAAGTGAACGGGAAGCAGGCGGCGGCACTGGAGGCAGAAAAACTAAACCTGACAAACAATCATCTGTATCATGTTCTACTTGGCTATCTCTACACAGATAATGACAGTAAAAAAGCAACCGGGCATTTGGAAACAGCACTCCAACTTGCGAAGACTGAGCGGGAGAGACACCTGATTATGAAAGAACTGAGGAAAGTGTGAGAGTGTGAGAGTGTGAGAGTGTGAGAGTGTGAATATATCTCTCACACTCTCACACTCTCACACTCTCACACTTGTTTTATCAGCTTTCCTTAGAATGCAGGAGACTGCCGATTTTTTCCTGTGCAGAATGAAGGAAGTCACTGCCTTTAGCCTGAGCTTCCGCCAGAAACTCTCCGCCTTTGGTTTTTATGGTTTCTCCCATGGCTGCCAAGTCGAGGTGTTCATGCATGGAAGCAGGAACTTTCTCCTTGATATATTCCAGCATATGGTTGGCAGCATCCTTTGCCTGTTCTGCCGTCAGTCCAATTTTTTCCTGTAACGATTGAATTAATTCATTCATAAAAAAGATTTAGACAGGTAATTTACCGAATTCCACGAGATTTAATCTGGCAATTCAATAAAGTCACAATCACTTATTATTTGGAACTGGGTGTCAGTTTGAAAACAATGACCTCATGAGAGGCAAGCTCTCTCTCCAGCTTTTTGTCTGTTTTACCGGCGTCTTTTTTAAGCCATAAATCTCTAAGCGTGAAATATTGGTTATCAAAATGAATTTCAAGCCCTGATTGAGGATCTGAAATATTCAGATTCTTCCAGTTCAGATTTAGTTTTTTTGATCCCGCGGTACGATTAAAAAAACAAAACGCCACCTCGTTATTTTTTAAAGGCTTTACCCAAAGTTCCAGACTATCTTCCATCACCATCCTGAATGCAGAAATGCCTCTCTCGTCCTGATCCACGGCAATCACTTCTTTGTTGGTCAGAATATCCCTGGTCTGTGGCGACATTTTTCGCAGATCATTTCCTGCCGCGAGGG
Organism: uncultured Bacteroidota bacterium; assembly: GCA_963757315.1. GTDB lineage: Bacteria > Bacteroidota > Bacteroidia > Chitinophagales > Chitinophagaceae > Puia. The sequence goes on from CAVWRD010000011.1 coordinate 1,803,964, forward strand.
GTGCTGCCAACATACACCATAAAGAAAAATGTGATTTGTCTTCATTATAGGTCATTCCATTTCCTACTTCAAGCATATCCGGATCATTCCAATGATTGGGTCCGTTATATTTTCTGATGGGAATTTGTTTGTCCAGAATACTTACCACAGACTGAGCTGTCCAATTGCCATAATTCTTGTCGTTTATAAAACTGGGTGTGATGTCTCCTGTTGTTCTGTACAGTTCTCCTACACCGCCCGCCCAGAGCCAGGGGGCATGGCCGCCCCATTCACAGATGCTGAATACAATCGGCCTCCCGGTAGCTTTCAGAGCAGCACTCATCGTTTTGTAGGCCTCCGGTGTGTTCAGACTGTCTGTATTACACCAATCATATTTTAGAAAGTCAACTCCCCAGGATGCATATAGTCTCGCATCTTCATATTCATGACCTCTCGTTCCGGGATAGCCCGCACAGGTTTTAGATCCCGCACAATTGTAGATTCCAAATTTCAAACCCTTCGCATGTACGTAGTCTGCAAACGCCTTCATACCATGAGGAAATTTCACCGGATCTGCAACGAGACTACCATTCTGATCACGTTCCATGGACATCCATCCATCATCCAGAACAAAATACTGATAACCCGATTCTTTCATTCCTGAGCTGACATATACGTCAACCATTTCTTTAAGCATGTCCTCACTGATTTTAGTTTGAAAAGTATTCCATGTATTAAATCCCATCGGTGGTGTGGGAGCCAGTTGCCCGGTTAACATTTTACTTTGAGAAAATGCGCTGGTTAAAATAGCAAAACCAAAGAATGATAAAAGAAGGGTTTTCGTAAACTTCATAGTTGATTATTTAAAGATTGCAGAAAGTTAAGGTATTTAATTGCCGGCTAATATTTTAAGTTTCAGAAATTTGACGGGTTATTTACAGACCTTTATTCCTGTGTATTTGACTAGCTATTCGGGATATTTCTTATCGTCTATGTATTGTACAAGAGCGAGCAGGCTTTGTTCATTCATGTCATTTTCATGCTCATCGAAAAATTGTTTAACCAGGACAGACTCTTCCTTCAGATCTTTTCGAATTGAATTTTCCTTGAGCGTAAGTTTTTTAAAACTTGTATTGCCGGGATAAACCAGATAGTAAACGTAGGTATCATCAAATTCATCGTAGTTTCTGCCCTTGGATGAATATCCGTCTGTTGTATAATCAGCCCAGGAGAAAGTTGTAACCAGTCTTTTATAAAGCGAATAGCCTTTTGCAGATTTTATGATTGGAATCAAATAAAATTTGCTGCTTATCAACGGAATTTTTTCAAAATCATACGCCTTATTGTTATCAAAAAGTTCAAAACTCTTAATTGAATCTATCGTATAAAACCAGATTTTATCCACGCCGTTTGTCAGGTATACTACACTTTGTATTTTATCAAAATTCAGCAACACATACTCGTTAGAATCCGGAATATGGTGATGATTTTCGAGTTCAATATATCCTTTTACCCAGTTTCTGGTTAAATATGGACTGCCAACCGGTTTCTCCTTGGTTATTAGATGGGGTAAAGCGTTGGGATCCGTATTTCTAAAAGTTGGCAGTTGGGGCGCTGTTTCTTTTTGAGCCTCTACATGGCAAAATAATACAAACATGCATAGGGCAATGCAAAAACACAATCGTTTACTTTTTTTCGACGCAGCTTTCACTAGGCTGATTTTTTTACACAGCGGAAGCCCACGTGGTTTGAAGAAGATCTGTATTCCCCTTTACCACGACTTCCTACCATGTAACGCGTACAATATTGATCAGTACATAAAAATGATCCTCCCCTTTGTACTTTCTTTTTTTGCCCCGGCTCACCCGGATCATAAGAATCTTCTGGGCCTTTCGGATTAACACTGATTTTATTTTTTGCCAGTGTTTGATAATAGTCGGCCCTGTACCAGTCACTGCACCATTCCCATACATTTCCCGCCATATCGTACAACCCGTACCCATTAGGCGCAAACTGTTCCACCGGTGCAATCCCTATAAAACCATCTGAACCCAAGTCCATCGAAGGAAACTTCCCCTGATAAGTATTAGCCATCCACTTATCATTTAATTTAAATGTGTTTCCCCAGGTATATAGCTCACCCGTTTTTCCTCCCCGCGCCGCAAATTCCCATTCCGCCTCTGTGGGTAATCTTTTTCCTGCCCATTTCGCATATGCTTCCGCGTCTTCTTCGGCAATATGCACAACGGGATAATTCTCTTTGCCAATAATATCGGATCCGGGACCGGTTGGATGTCTCCAATTAGCTCCGTGCACATAGTTCCACCAGTTATAACTATTCGATAAATCAGTGGTTTCTTTAGGAGTAAATACGACAGAACCTGCAACCAGGTTTTCTTCGGGCGCATCCGGAAATTCCCGTTTGGTAGGTTTGGTTTCTGCAACAGTAACATATCCGGTCGCCGCTACAAAAGCAGCGAATTCCTTGTTGGTCACTTCTGTCAGGTCCATATAAAAACCATCCACTTTAACACGATGAACGGGTCTCGCGTCTCCCATTCCTTCATGGCCACCATCCATCATACCAATCGGATTCACACCTCCCATACTGAATTCACCACCAGGTATCCAAACCATTCCATCCTTTTTTTTAACAGGTTCTTCCTTCACACTGGTTTCCGTTGGTAAAAATTCTGCGCCACCTCCGGACATATATAAGGCACTGTCCTGCACCGGAAGACCCGTTGCTGTGCAGGAAACTGCTCCTGATATTTTTTCCTTATCTATTTTACTCACGGCTTCTTTCGCTGAGTCAGGTTGCCGGCAGGAAACAAAAAAAATAAACATCAGTGTACCTGAAATCAAATGCTCAGGTTGCAGCAATCTAAATATTGATGAGTTCGGTTTCATTAAATTTCTACTATAAAATTAAACAATATAACACAAGTATGGGAGAACGCATGCTCACCGGTAGACAGGGAGTATGCGACCATTTTTCAAAACTGTTAAGCTTTCAACTTTGGTCTTCGACCTTAGGCATTGCGCTATAAGCTTTTAAAGAAAAGGCCGTGTAAAAAAATGTTTACACGACCCTCGTTTTTAACAATGTTTTGAAATCTGAAATTGAAATATCCTATGAAGAAGATTCTATTGATTCATCATGTCCCATAATTTCGCCAGATCGGGATTTAGCACAATCTGAATACGGCGATTTAAAGATCTTCCCGATACAGTGCTGTTATCTGCAACCGGATTATATTTACTTTTTCCGCATGCAAGCAGCCTTGTAGGATCAACACTGTAACTATCTCTCAGTACCCGTACTATGCTGTTCGCCCTTTCCGTGCTCAATGACCAGTTATCTGCAAAACGTGCGTTATGTATTTTAGCGGCGTCGGTATGACCAATAACATAAATCTGCACTTTTGGATAATTGTTCAGAACAGATGCCAGTGGGGACAAAGCATCTTTTGATTTTTTGTGAAGTGTGGCGCTTCCCGCTGGAAATAATAATGATTCCGGAAGTGTTACGTACAGAAACCCGCTTTTGAATTCAACTGAAATACCTGAATCAGCAAGAGAAGATAATCCTGCAATAATTTTTTCCCGGATTTCTCTCAGTGAAGTTCCCTGTTCTGCAAGTGCTGCATTTAACATGGCTTGTCTTGCTTTAAGATCATCCTTTAATTGACGGTATGCCATTGCATCCTTACTGAGAGATGCGTTTTGACTGGTAAGACTTGAAACCTGATTGTTCAGATCAGCAATTTTTGCATTGTTTGCATTTGTTGTATTAGTAAGATTGGTATTGCATGAAGTCAGATCGCTTTGCAGTTGTTGGTTTTGTGCCTGTGCAGCCGCCAGCTCTTTCTTCGCTTTACATGAACCCATCGAGATTACCAATACCAGTAAAATACCGGTGATTAATTTTAATTTCATAACTAAGATTTTAATTTGTTTTTTTTTGACAGGATTTCAAAATTCGACTAATTCCGATTAAAAAGCCATTATATATCAGTAAGGTTGATGATGGAACGGTTAAATAACAAACAGAGGTAACTGTTATTATTTATAGTAGGTAATCAGGAGATCGTATCCTGAATAGGGGAAATAATGCGAAAAGTTATGATACTTTACCAGTCGTGAAGAATCGTCGAATTCAACCGGCAAATTGAAACTCAGCGAGCCGGCAGAATTACCTAAAGAGTCACGGGCAAAAAAGCTGGTTTGTGCGGCCGGGAATTTATAGGTTTGCATCCCAATTTCTCCAAGGGAACTAAGCTCACCTGCATAGAAATCTATAATTGGAAAAGGAACATTGTCTATTCCGTTATAAAGTGTTTTTCCCAGATTGTATAATTGGCTTCCCTTTGTACCGCGGGCAGAATAATCATATAATGTATAAGTAACCAGGCTATCAGCCTTCAAGGGATCAGGAGGATTGGTGGAAATCCATTTACTCATATTTTCAGATGCATCGTAAATGATTGTATCCAGGTAATTGAAATAAGTGTCGCCATTCGGACTGGTATTATAGACACCTGGTTCTGTTACATTATATGTCTGGTAATAGGAAACAAACTGGTTATTATTGTTTATGAGAACAGCTGTATAGTTACTGTCAGTATATCCGTTATCGCCCGGAAGTGTATTGAGCGTACTTAAAAGAAAACCGCCCTGCACGATGGTTTTGGTATAGTCGGCTGAATACGTTACCCCACCGAAGAGTGTAGTAGAAGCACTTTTAAGAATATGCTGTTCATCATATGTATAGTCTGCAGAGGAAAAAAAACCATCTGGTGGCACTGTGAATTTTGCATCGGTATGAATCAGTAGTCCGTTGGCATTGTAGAAAAATTCTTCGCCATCGGTATAGGATTGAGAGGCACTTGAAATGGGTTGCAGTGAAACAATGATTTTCCTGTTTGCTGTATCGTAAAAAAAATATTGTGTGCCTGTGCTATCCCGCAGCTGATAGGTGATGCTTTTTATTAATTGAGAAGAATCTGCAAAACCGAAAATATTTGATGAACCGGCCGGGGGTTTGCTTGGCATGATTCCCGTTTTTGTGCAGGACATGCTACCGAAGATGATCAATAAGATAGAATAAGGTAATACTTTACCCATTTTTCACGGTGGATGCTGACTCACAAAACGTTCTATTGTATTAAAAAGTATGCGGTAGAAGTGAATCAAAGGCCGTTCAATTTGATAAACCTCTTACCCTCCGCAATCATATAGATTCCATAAGAAGAAGTAGCCAATGCTATCCCGATACCCACAAAAGACTGGACGGTATCTGATGCCATCGTTTTATTCAATACAAAAATAACTCCGCATAAAGCAATAAGGGTTGCCCAGGTTGCAAGCCAGTAATCTATTTTACGTTTGAATATTTTTGCCATCGGATAAAAATGTAAAGCAACTACTAATGCGATGGCAGGAATTATTAAATCGGAATGTCCAAGATAGATAACGATATTCACCGCCAGAAAAATTCCCAAACCTTCCGCTCCGAAAATAATTCCAAACCATTTGCCCATCCTTTTCTTTTCTGCCGCATCTTCAGGAGATACGGCATCAGGAAATTTTCTGGAGATTTTGAAAAACCGGATACTGTTTACCACAAATAAAATGATGAGAAATAAAAAACCGATCAGGACAAACCTGAATATACTCGACGGCATTCCGCCATATGCGATTCCTGACCAAAGACCGGTAAAAAAAGCCATCATTAAGAGACCCGTTGCAACACCTCTCAATGCAGAAGCAGGAATTATATGATGTTTTTCAAACATATCTGCGGCCTTTTCATTGTCTGTTTTTATTGAAATCTCCATATCCCGTTTTTTGGTGAAATTAAATTTATTAGCTGTGAGTGAGATTCATATTACTTAATGTTCCGATCACAGTAAAGTGTTACCTTTCTAGGCGGTGGAATAATCACGTCGGTAAATAAGATTCAAAATAAGACCCGTCAGGTTCAAAACATCAAATCAAATCTAAAACTTCTTTGTATGACAAAAACAACAAACATCCTGCTCGTGCACGGCGCATGGGCAGACGGCTCCAGCTGGAATAAGGTAATTTCTGTTTTAAGTGATGCTGGTTATAATGTAGTAGCTACACAACAAAAATTAATATCGCTGGAGGATGATGCCGAAACGGTTCGCCGTGCTGCTGAAGCGATTGATGGCCCGGTTCTGCTTGTTGGCCACTCTTATGGCGGGGCAATAATTACAGAAGCCGCTCATTTATGCCCGAATGTTAAAGGCCTGGTTTATATCGCCGGATTCGCTTTGGACAAAGGGGAAAGCCTTGAAATTTTGTCGGCCAGTGCCCCTGTCGCTCCTCCTGGTGCAGCAGCCATTCGACCTGATAAATATGGTTACCTCTGGATCGACAGAGAAATGTTTGGAGATAATTTCTGTCAGGATCTCGATAAAACACAGTCGCTGACAATGGCGGCCACACAGAAACCACTTTCACTGGCTTGCTTTCAGGCGAAAATATCCGATGCGGGATGGAAAAATCTTCCCTGCTGGTACCAGGTTTCCATGAACGATCGTATGATACCTCCACCTGCCGAGCAATTCATGGCACAGCGTATCAATGCAAAAATAATTTCTCTGGATTCCAGTCACGCTTCGCTGGTTTCTCATTCAAATGAAATAGGGAATTTTATAGTGAATGCTGCGAATGAAATTCATATTTCTATTGGAGAGACTGAAGTGGCGCATGCCTAGTTGATCTCTAATTTCAAAACATTTACATTGATATAAGGCTGTCTTTTTAAGACAGCCTTATTAATATCTACCCCTCTTTTTAGAAAATTGAACACGCAATTGATTAAAATTTCAAGATAAAGTTTTAACTTCTTAGCGCTAAAAACCTGTATGCTTAAGAACTATATCAAAATTGCCTGGCGGAATCTCTTGAAGAACAGGACGTTCAGCATTATCAATATTGTCGGGTTGTCTTTATCGATCGCTTTTTGCCTGCTGCTGTTTTTTTATATTCGTAAAGAACAATCCTACGATACGTTCTCTACCAATAAAGACAGGCTGTTTCGGTTTGAGAGCACAAATACATGGGCGGTTGCTGATACAAAGCCGGTCAGTCATCTATTCAGTTTTTTCACAAAAGACAATGACATAGATAACAGTTTGGTTACTTCTCTGGTTATTGGAAGAGATATACAACAAAATTTTCCTGAAGTTGAAAATATCGTGCGATTTAAGGATCAGGGCAAGGGATTGTTTAAATTAAATAAGGAGGTATACAAACTCAGCCATATTTTATACGCGGATGGGAATTTTTTTCATGTTTTCTCTTTCCACATATTAAAGGGAAATCCTGAAGCGTTGAGGTCCTCTTTAAATAGTGCAGTCATCTCTGAGAGCACCGCCAAGAAATATTTCGGAGATAAAGATCCGATTGGAAAAACAATCGGTTATATAAGCGACAGCACTTACCTTTTCACGGTAGCGGCTGTAGCTGAAGATGCCCCCGATAATTCCAGCATCCAATACGATCTTGTATTACCTCTCCAATCCGATCCGGATTATGCTGAAAATATAAGGGGAGGGTTTAACCAAAGCTCACATCTATTATTTATTGAATTAAAAGAAGGTGTTTCCCTTTCCTCATTTTCAGATAAATTGAATCGCTGGTCAAAGAAATATTACGTCGAACCTTTTGTTGCAGAATACGGTCAATATTTCAAAAAAGTGGATTTTACAAAATTTAAATGGTATTTACGGCCTATCGGCGATTGCCATTACAATGTGTCAGTTCCATGGGGTCATTACACAGACGCAAAAAATATTTACCAGCTTGCCTGTCTCGTTATTATTATTCTACTGATCGCGGCTTTGAATTATGTACTGCTGGTAATTTCCAATGCATCTGCCCGATCCCAGGAAGTCGGCGTCAGAAAAGTGATGGGCGCGGGTCGGAAATCCATCATTCTTCAATTCTGGGTGGAAACCCAGATTATTATTTTGATTTCCGTGATTATCAGTTTGGCACTAACCATTTTGCTTCTTCCACTGTTTGATAATATTATAGGAACCGATCTCCGGATTTACGACATCCATTGGAAGGATATATTACCCGCAGTTATAATTCTTTGTTTTTCCCTGGGTATTCTGGCTGGTTGCTATCCTGCACTGATCATTTCTAAAATAAAACTGGTGAACGTATTGAAGGGTTTCAAAACTTTTAAAATCAATCCCAGTTTTTGCCGTATCGCAGTTGTTTTACAATATATCGGATCCGTAACACTTATGATATCGGCCTTCATTATAAACAGACAGATGCACTTTGTTAATAATAAGGATCTCGGTTTTGACAAAGAACAGGTATTGATGGTTTCAAACCCAACCTGGAATTCGGATTTTAGCAAACAGGCAAGGGCACGATTGGCCAATTTCGCCAAATCACAATCTTATATTTCAGATTTCTCGGGTATGAATGGCGGTTTGGACGGATCCTATAACACAAATGGATTCAAATTGAATGGAGAACAAAAATGGAGAAAAGAGCTTTCTGTTGATTACGACTATTTTGAAATGCTGGGAATAAAGTTTTTGCAGGGCAGGTCTTTTTCCAGATCATTTCCAACTGACACCGCCAGAATAAAACGTCCGGCAGTTATCAACGAAACGCTGTTCAATTTGCTGGGGGATCAGGTTAAGTTAGGTGAATACTGCGAACCGCTTGGCAGTACGATTATTGGTATCGTACAGGATTATCATTTCGAAACCCTCTCCAAAAAAATAGAACCGGAAGAACATGTACTCGGACTGAACTATGAACAATTCTTCATGTTCAAAATAAAAGCCGGAAAAATACCGTCAGCCATTGCCGGAATTCAAAAAGAATGGAAAAGTTTTACGAATTATCCCTTTGAATATACATTTCTAGATGATACTATTAATAAAATGTATGAATCTGATATGCGTTGGCAAAAAACCATTCAGTTCTCCTGCTTCTTCGCCATTTTCATCGCCTGTATGGGTTTATTCGGACTATCTGCTGTTAACGCGATCAACCGCACCAAAGAAATCGGTATTCGTAAAGTACTGGGAGCGAGTGTGAGGGAAATTACTTTAACCCTTTCATCCGGCTTTATAAGAATGGTAACGATTGCCATCTTAGTCGCAACTCCCCTTTCCTACTGGATCATGAATAAGTGGTTGGAGGATTTTGCATATCGTATCGATATCAGCTGGTGGATGTTTGTCGCCGTAGGTATTATTGCTTTTATTGTTGCACTGGCAGCAACTAGTTTTCAAACTATTAAAGCGGCAGTGGTTAATCCGATTGAGAGTCTAAGAGCGGAATAAATTAATCAACTTCTACATATTGCGTGACATGTATTGTTCTGAATCCAATCTGATTTTAATTTAAAACAAACTTAGCAAGTAGTCCCGCAAAACCGAAACGTGAGAATGTTCCTCATCTTTGGAAGCGTATAGTAATGTGATAATTTTAGAGTTCTTTTGCTTTTTAATGAAACTGTCTACACCCATATTCTTCTTCAACTCCGCATTATACTTTTTTTTGAACTCTGGCCAAAGTTCAGATTTATGATCAAACCAAATTCTCAGCTCAGTAGAGGGCGCCAGTTCCTTTTCCCAATCCGTAATAGCTTCTTTCTTAATTCCTCTTGGCCACAGCCTGTCAATCAACACTCTGTGGCCGTCCGCCAGCTTAGATTCATCATACACTCTTTTTATCTTAATAATCGGCTTCATCTTTATTTCCTAACCGGTTCTATAAATATTTGCTTAATGTTTGAGCAGCCTTTTTGAATTTTTCCTGAAATCCTTTGAATGGCTTCTGTAATTTGAGCCGTATTTAAATTCTCCTTAAAAACAGTATTCAATATAAGTACAACATGGTCGGGCGACATAACCGTTGAAAAATGTTTTTTTACCTTGATCACCGATTCGTCTGCCTCTGTGATCGCCAGCGCCTGTGCCAACTGTTTTTTACCAGGCGTTTCTCCCACCAGTAAACTTTTACTTTCCCTGATCAGCAACACAGAAATCGAAGCCAGTATAAAACCAATAATCATGGATGTGATGCCGTCATAAATTGGATTGTGCAAAGCGTGTCCCAGAAAAATCCCTATAAAAGCAATCAGAATTCCAAGCAGATCTCCATAATCTCCCAGCAAGACAATCAATGTAGTTGGATCCTTTGTTTTCAATACAGCTTCCCAAAATACCGTCTTGCCTCTTTGGTTTTTGAAAGCTTTGGATGCCGTCCGCATTGAAATCAGGTTCAGTACAAATGCCAGACCCAGAATAATGTAATCAGAAATAGGATTTCCTTCGAAAGCAGGTTTCTTAATCCGCATGAATCCTTCATACATGGAAATGCAACCTCCCAACAGAAAAGTAATTAAAGAAACAATAAAAGACCAGAAATACAATTCCTTTCCATAACCAAAGGGTCTTTCATCATCGGCTTTTTTCTTACTGGTACTAATTCCCCAAATGAGCAGAACCTGACTAGTTGCGTCGATGGAAGAATGAATGCCTTCCGAAATCATAGAAGCACTTCCGGTAAAACCTGCTGCAATGAATTTCGCGGCTGCCAGCAATAAATCCAAACCAAGCGCCACATAAATAAAGGATCTTGCTTTCATGCTTTAACTATTTGCCTTCTGGCTTTTTTTGCATATTCTAATGCTGAAATATATTTATCAATGTATATATTTTTGTATTTCGCTTTGTATTGCATGATATATCTGGGATGTTCCAAAGCGATGATCTCATCAAAGAAGTTATATTCTTTATTCAAGCTCCGTAAAAATTGCTCATTCTTACCGGTACCCAAACAAATACAAACATCTGTTTTAATTCCCATCGAAATCTGCTTTTGGATATTTGCAACAATGAAATGATAAACAGCATTTGTAAGCTCTTTACTGTCATAGTAATTATAATTTATCTCCTTACCTGTAGCATTGGTTGAAGTAAACCCCAGCGGACATACTGAATTGATATAAAAGTCGCCATAAAATCTTTCAACACCACCATAGGCATTTACAATATCATATATGAAAACGGAAGACGGCTCATGAGTAATTTTACCTCCATAAACAATTCCACACTCAGAACCGAGCCTTTTAGGATCGGTAAATGGAATGCCTGTGAGACCGCCGCCAAACCTGCCGGGATTAATACCTAAAATAATATGCCTCGGCTTGACGTCATTATAATATTTCTGGTAAAAAGACTTTACAACCGGCATGGCCTCCTCTATTTCCTGAAATGGATTCATTACCCTGATGTTATCGGGCAACCTGGATCCGGTGTAAGTCAACTGGCTGTTGAATGAAATAACCTTGTCCGAAAAACTCATCTGTAATAAAATTTTCTGAAATGGACTGACTGGTAATTTGCGAGCTATCCTCTTGAATAATGTAAGCAGTTAACGCCTCCCGGGAATGCGATGCTTTTTTCCAATTTCAATTTCACTTCATTTTTATTTCCCGAAAACATAGATATGCCTCTACCAAGAATAATCGGATTGACCATCAGCCAGTATTCATCTATGAGATTTTCCTGCATCAGCGAACTGGTGAGCCTGGGACTACCGAACATCAGGATCTCGCCGGAAACTTCTTTTTTCAATGCTGCAACTTGACTCATCACATCCTCCCTTATTATTTCCAGGTTTTTCTGACGGGGATCCTGCATGGATTTCGAAACGACTATTCTTCTGATCTTTTTATACCAGCTGGCATGTTGCAGATCGTGTTTAGTGGCATTTGGATTATCTGCCGCTGTGGGCCAGTAAGCATCCATAATTTTAAAGGTCCCATGACCATACAGCGCGGTGTTTGAATGTTCTGTTCTTTCATGAGCATAATCAAACATTTCACCACCGATCTGTATCCAGTCCATGGCACCATCGGGACGTGCAGTTAAACCATCCAACGATACATGCATAAACGATACTATTTTTCCCATAACAAAAGGTTTGAAAGATAAAGTTCGCTATTCAGCTTTATTTACCGAGCTGTTGTAGTATTTCCTTTTTTATTTTCGCGACAACAATCACATTGGGATCTGCAATTTCAGCAATCTGGTATTCAATAGCCGTGCTCATCACCTGTGTAGCTTCTCCAACGCTTAAATGATAATCTTTTTGCAACCAGGACAGCATATCTGCACTCGCGATTTTCAGGGCAGTCTCCAGTTTATCGGCGGAGCCGATGGATATAATATAATCGGCGTCCTCGATTCTGGGCGTAGTAAGTTGCAGCTCACTATTTTTAATGAGATTTACACTGAACTCAATATCTAAAGAAGTTTCCAGCGCATTACCTGCAATCTCCCCTTCACCCTGCATAGCGTGTCCGTCTCCGATGTAAAAAAAACCGCCGTCGTGAAAAACAGGAAGGTAGATAACAGAAGACTGACAGACACTTTTAAAATCCATATTACCACCAAAGGACCCCTGGAAAAAGCTAAGGATCTCATTTTTGCCTCCTTCGGGAGCAACACCGATACAACCCAAAAACGGTTTCAGTGGAATTTTAAAATGCTGAAGATGCTGGTAAACTTCCGCTGAGCTATCGGGCCATCCCACCTGATTTTGAATATCCAGTTTCCATTTTACGAGATGAGGTTTTTTAAATTGTTTGCTGATACTATCGGGCATACTCCTGGAAACAAAACTTTGACTTGTATAAGCATAGGGACGGTTTAAAGAAACTTTTGTGAGCGTAATTTTTAAAACATCTCCAGGCACAGCATTTTCAATATAAAATGGTCCTGTTAAAGGATTACCACCACCATTGCGCCTGACTCCATTTTTATCATACCCAAGCGCATCAATGGTTTCCGTTCTCACCGTGTCGCCCGAACGAATCCTGAGAACTTCTGGAACATTCAAAGAAAATTTATTGGAAAAAGAAACGGGAGTAAATTCTATAAGTTTCGGCTTGTCCTTATCGTTGGAAGAAGTATTTTGACAACTGGCATTCTGAAACCAGAAAAATGCGACCAAAAATATCTTCCCTTTCATTTAATCCGAATATAAACCCTTTCGGATATTTTTTTATTGAAATATTATGGTATTCGCCAGGTTTTCGAGGCTAATTATCCGGCAACACCTTGCGGCCCCGAAAGGTTAGTTTTTGATGAGAACGGATATCGATTAATACCAAAATGATATTAGTACTTCTGGTAGGCAATCATTAGTCTCTCAATGTGAGTGAATTCTAATCGCATAGCAATCAACTATTTAACAAAACATAAATACGAAAAGGTTAAATATGTAACATCCCGGTGCAACAAACCGTCTAACTCTATGTCTTTTCCTAAATTATGGAGGATTCATTCTATATTTTAAATCCAGAAGTATGAAATGGAACGCTATTATTACGAAATCACAGTATGAGAAAGCTCTGAAGCGTAGAATAGAAATTTCACAGAGCTTACCCGGGTCTAAGGAAGAAGATGAATTGGCGTTGCTTCATATCCTTATTAAAGACTATGAAAGCCGGCGTATAGAAATGCCGGGATTTGGCTTTAATGCTTTTCCTGATGAACGCTGCCTGGGACTTGGCGGTCGTTAGTAAACAACGTGCCTATTTTAAAAGTTAGTTTACCTGCACTACTTCGTATGCATCCTGTCCGTCCTGTGACACTGGCTGATAATAAGTATTATTATAAAATAGATAAGTCTGCCCGTTGATGTCCTGTTGTACGGCGCCATCAGGAATTTGAGTAACCACGGCTCCAAAAGGTGCCTGAACAACCTGATAGTTATTTCCTGTATCTATATAAAATACACCACCATAATAATAGTAGTAAACGTTATCTACCTGAGTTGTTTCATATCCGGGAGGCAGAGAACTTACAGTAGCACCAATGGGTGCTGGCACTACTGAATATCCACCCGTAGAAGGCTGGTAGTATACTCCGTCATCATAATAATATTGCTGACTGCCAACAGAAAAAAGAAATGCATCGGCTGCAAGTGTCGCTGCAAAGAATCCGAGGGGATGCCAGTTATGTCCCCAATAATATGGATGATAAGGGTGATATACATATGCGTGTGCAGGCTGGTAATGGTTATGATACACGTTTACGTTTTCATGTACCGTAACATTTTTCTGGACATTCGTATGCACATTGGCTGGCGGCCTGGCCGATGCCGTATTTCCACTGTAGTTGTGTTGAGTATAATTATGATTGCCGGTATTATAACTACCACCGTTAATCGTCGGGCGTGCTTCTACAGGTGCTGGTGCCGGATGATAAGTTTGTTGTGGCGGTGCTGCGGGTCTGTTTGCTTCAGGTCTGCTTGGAGCAGGTGCCGGATGATAAGCTGGCGCGGGTGCTGCGGGCCGGCTGTAACTGGGTGCCGGCGCGGCTCCACGACCACCTCCTCCTCCGCCGTTGAAAGTCGGATGGTTGAATCTTTGTGCAATTGTATCCTGTGGAATTCCCATCATAGTTACGAACAGGAGCATCAAAGCCACGAAAGACAAAAAATGGAAAGACGTTTTCATACCTGAGATTTAGCGTATAATAATTTTATTTCTTACCGGGCCTGGCCAGTTTAATTGTTTTTGCTTTTGGAGGTACCATGAATTCAAATAATGCAGGTGGCAAAGCAGGATTAATCTGCCAGTCCGACAACACCGCTTCATATTGTGGATTCATATCGAGGTTCGTATATACAATAACCATTTTCACTGGAAGATTGAGGCCATCATCAGAAATCCAGAACTGAAAAGTTTTATCGGCTGCTGTTCCTGCTATATGAAAACAATCCTTGCCATCTACTTTCATCATTCCCAGATAAATCAGGTTTCTGGATTCGGATAAAAGATCATCGACAAAAGAGGGATAGAAAAAATCTGCCGCGGGAAAATTGATGCCATATAATTTATTCACGGTATCAATCATGTCGACCACAGGCAGTGAAAGTGGCAGCGTTGCATACTGATTATTCTCAACTGAATAATAACTCAGCGTTTGCCCATTATAGAAAATATTCCGATCGCCTCGGTCTCCCTGGGACCGGATCAGGAGTTTATCTGGTCCCTGGATATATAACTGCTCTTCATCACCATGTTTTACGAGTCCCAGATGCTGGCTCCTTACATCGTAATTCGATTTTACAGTCACGTGGCAGGAACTCAGATCTCCGATCATAGCACTCATCCGGTCGAGGATGGCCACTGCGATGGTATCAATTTTTGTTTTTTGGGCGGTCACCCTTGTAGTCATAATGCTACATATAAAGATGCCGTACAAGAATTTTCTATTCATCTGGATTCGTTTTAAATCGGCGGTAAGATACATCAGTGAGGTCAACTTCTAAAAATTCCATAAAACCACTTATGTTCCAGGTATTCACTGCATTTTGCCACTGATGACTTTTGCTAATGTTATTTAATTTTGAATTAACGTGAGTCTTTTTCACTTTACTTCTAAACTTCGAATCATTGGTTCAATACTTGTACCAACTGGAATTGAAATACTGGTGTAAACCATCCAGGATTAAAATTGATCAGTGGCGGACATACCTACTAAGGCGAGTTAAATGATTTTAACATAGTGAATTATGTCCGTAAGATTTAGGGATTGTACTGAAACCGTACAGGCCTTTTTAATTCTTTTTGATACAGCACGTTGACAGTTAATATATTATTTTTTGGCACGGGCATGGTACTATAAGAATGAACTCTCAGAAAATCGATTTTCTCAACCTGGGATCTAGTGCATCACGTGAGAAAACTGGCAGAGATAAATGTCGAAGCCAGCATGTTCAATCAAATTAAAAATTAATAAAATGAAAAAGTTAATTCTTTTAGCAGGATTCTATTGCCTGCAACCGACTTTGCACGCGGCACCAGGCAGAACAGATATAAAATATCATACTGGGCCAATGAGTGCCAGTGCACGGGCAATGGCTCATTTCAAAGAAAATTACGCATGGGTACAAAACGCCGACTGGTTTAGCACAGCAGAAAAAAATATGTATTGTGTTTTTGACCAGGGAAATATTGTGAACCGTGTTTTTTATGATCAAAACGGTTACTGGCAATACACAATGGTCAGTTTTCCGGCATCCAATCTATCCCGGAATCTAAAAAAAATAGTATCGGATAATTATGCAGGTTATGATATTACATATGTCAACGAGATAATTTCAGAAACTGAAGAACCCGTTTATATGATCAATATCGAAAATGCAGAGAATATTAAAGTGATCAGGGTAACGGGTGACGTAACAGAAGTAAAACAAGACATTAAAAAAAGGTAAGCTCAGCAAGCATTATCGTTTAGGTTTAGCATACCCCGTGATTCCTCACGGGGTTTTTTTCTGGTTTGTGGTTATTGGTATATGGTTAATGGGTTTATCCATCGACTACGCCCATAAGCCATTAACCATAAGCCATTTACGGCATAGTAACTTCCCTAGTAAAAACGCCTATGAGCGGCAGACTAAGGATATTATCTTTAGCCTTTACACTATACCAATCCGTAGAAACCGAAAAACCCTAATGTCCGTACCCCCGGATAGTATATTGTAAAAGAGTTACTTATTTTCCTTGCATCGTATCAGATGCTAAAATCCAAACCCTAAGGGTCGGCATTGTTTTACCCCTAAACTAAAACGATGTTGAACGCTCGACTTAAGGCTTTTTATCTATGTAATTCGTTCTTATTAGTATCTGTACCTTTTGTTACAGATCACAAATCTGCGAAAGCTAATCCGTCTTCATTAGAAACTTCATTCTTTTCTAATAGGGGAAAACATTTGGAACCAGCGATAAAGCTCAATAAAAAAGAGGCTGTATTTGTGAGAAAATATATCAAGTACAGAGGAGATTGCCTGGTGAATGTAAAAAAGCGCAGCGTTATTCCTTTTGACATCATAGATTCAGTTTTCAGAATTTATAATATTCCCGTCGAGTTAAAATATCTCGCTGTTATTGAATCAGAATTAAAACCTACTGCGCTAAGTCATGTTGGCGCATGCGGACCCTGGCAATTGATGCCCGGCACTGCGAAGTGTCTGGGTTTAAGGGTGGACCGGCATATCGATCAACGTACCGATTTCACTTTGAGTACGAGAGCCGCCGCTCGTTATTTAAAAGATCTGTATGCTCAATTTGATGACTGGCTGCTGGTAATCGCCGCTTATAACGGAGGCCCTAAACCAGTGCACAGGGCCATCCGGGAATCCCGAAGCAAGAATTTCTGGGTTATTCAAAAACATCTTCCCGCTGAAAGCAGGGAGCACGTTAAAAAATTCATTGCCACCCATTATTATTTTGAAGGTCATGGAAGCGAAACTACTTTAACCAGATCTGAATATATGGAATATATAAAACAGGTGAGTGCATTTGATTCAAGACAGAAAACCAGTTTAACTGTTCCCGTGGAAACTTCTGAACAAAAATTCAAAAGAGTTATGCATGAGTCTGAAGAAAGTCTGAAAAAATCGGGGAAAATGATATGAGTTAATATAAGGTTGCTTACCGTCATGGTGCCTGTTGAATCATATGCCAGCCATATTTTTTAGCGGGCATTGTGCATTTTATATATGTGTGTGGCTGGAGAAATTTTACCCGCTGGCCTGGCAAATTATTTGCAATACTATATTGTACTATTCGGGTATTTATGACAGTTAGTAAAAAATACTCAGGGCAGTCACATTTTTCGTAGGATAAGGTTTAGAGTTTCCGCCCCTTCTATCCAGAAGGGGCTTTGTTAAACAGCTTAATGTAGAAATTCTTACACGGCAGGCAGAGTTTAAGTTTATTATAGTTAATTTTATTATGAAGGCAGAAAAAACTATTTTAAACATGGAGTCCTTTACTTATACCTACCATGATCAGGAATGTGTAGGAAACTACTTGCCATCGGACAGGGGTAAGGGTTGGATTAAAGTGATTTTTTTCGATCATTCAGCTACAATACTTCCTACGGGTATAAAAACAAGGGAAAATAAAACGATTTGGGTTCAGACAATTCACCCCGGAGAAGCAGTATGGCCACATGAACTCATTCAGACACTTGGTGAAGCACTGTCTCAGAGCCAAGTCTGATCTACCTGAATTATTTATACGGGTCTATGGCTTCGACAATTTGAGGCAGTACTTCTTCAATCAGGGAATTCAGATTTTTAGTTTCCTGCATCCAATGCTGATCTTTCAGCCGAAAAATCAGATAGAATCGATCACCTCTTTCGTTGGCCACGTCTATAGTAAACATTTTATCGTGCAGACCCTGGCTTTTACGAAAGTTAAATTCCCGAAGCCTGCCTCCTGCCTTTATCAGTTTGGTGAACTGTATATTTTTAGGATGGTTCATCAAAACACTAACGCATAACTCGGGCCAAAACATTATTCAGGAACCGTAGACCTGAAACCTGTTTCTGTATTCAAGCGGTGAAAGGCCGGTAATCTTTTTAAAAGTTGTTCTGAAGGCTTTTGTATCGTTATATCCAACCGCGTGCATCACTTCGCCGATATGGTATCGCGAACTTTCCAAATGCCTCCGGGCGACTTCTATTTTCGAATACTGAATATATTCAGCAGGAGAATATTGAGTGGCTTTCTTAAACCGTCTTTCAAAATTTCGACGGCTCAATAGTGAACGATTTGCCAGTTCTTCCACATTAATCCTGTCAGCATAATTTTCCTCGATATACAATTGTGCATTCTTCACCGTATCATCTCCATGCATTTTAGATCCGTTAAATATGGAAAAGGAAGCCTGGCTGTAGCGATCTATTTCAATTTCAAATATTTTAGAACATTGAACCGCCATTTCATGGCTAACATATTTTTCAACCAGGTGTAAAATAAGATTCAGGAATGAAAAAGCGCCGCCGCTGCTGCACAGACCCTGTTCTTCGTGCACCACTGACTTTACCAGTTCCA
Organism: uncultured Bacteroidota bacterium; assembly: GCA_963757315.1. GTDB lineage: Bacteria > Bacteroidota > Bacteroidia > Chitinophagales > Chitinophagaceae > Puia. The sequence continues at coordinate 1,822,877 of CAVWRD010000011.1, forward strand.
CATCGGGATACATCAATCTGAATGCGTCAAAAGCAATCCAGTGTGTGGCACATTTCTTTCCATTCAATAAACCAGTGGCAGCAAGTATAAAGGCTCCCGTACAGAGACTCGCAATTTCAGCACCCTGTCTGTATTGCTTATTTATCCAGGGTAAAACTTCTTCGTTGCGTTTAACCTCTGCAGCATAATCACCGTTGATCGCCGGAATAATTACCAGGTCTGTTTTATTTACTTTATCGATCGTGGTGTGCGGGCATATATTAAAAGCTCCATCATATAGACTTGTTTCGCTTCTAAGGCCTACTAACTGAACTTGAAAAACGGGAGCTGAGCCTGGATTCTCTGATCGTAATAATGCGTTAACCGTTGTAAATATTTTATACGTTCCAATGATGCTGCTCAGAATACAATTACCAGCCGGTACAAAAATGGATATATGCTTGCCTGTAATTCTGGAAGAATGTCTAATGGGCTTTTTTCCTTTCATGTACTTTCCGCTTTAAGTTATGTATTTGTTATGCAATCGTTTCTCCAAAATTATGCTTTTACGCTGCCGCAAACAACCCCTAAGATTGCCGTATGCACACGCCCTGTTACAATTATTATACCGTTACATTTGTCCTGGTTGCTTAACCATTAAATCTTATAATATGAAAGAAAATACATCGACTTTCCTGCCCGTCGTCAAACAATTCGACTTGCATTCCAGGCTGTTCAACAATGTACTGGAGGGGATCGAAGGGGAAGCTGTTTCAGAACGCCTGAATGAACATGTAAATCATGCTCAATGGATTGCCGGCCATTTAGCGAATTCAAGGTATCATCTAGCGCCCCTTTTGGGACTCAAAATGAATTTCCCTTATGCTGAGAGTTATACGGATCGTTCGCAGCCTCCTCCACATAACAGGGCGATTGATCCTTCCGTAAAATATCCCTCCCTTTCCGAAATAAAAGAATCCTGGAACGAGTTGTCCAAACCATTTACAGAAAAAATGGCTTCACTTAGCAGTGAACAGCTAACTGCCGAATCCGGAGCGAGGGTGCCTACGGGAAAAACAGTTTCTGATTTGTTATCCTTTATCGCCAGTCACGAGTCCTATCATATCGGGCAACTGAGTATTATCAGAAAATATCTGGGGCTGGAGGCGATGTCTTACAAATAATTTATCACACTTAAATTACAAAAATGCAGGAGCAAAACTTTAAAAACCACGCAAGACTGGTACCGGAATATCATTTCGTATTACTCGGCATTGTCGTGGTATTACTTATTCTTTCAGTGATTAATCTTTTCCATGGAATTAATTTATCGTCTGTCATGTTTTTTCTGATTGCGATATCGTTAGCGATTGGAGTTGCCAAAATCCGAACTTTCCCATTGGCGGTGCAGGACCGCACAATACGTGCAGAAGAGAATCTTCGTCATTTTACGTTGACCGGCAAATTACTGGACAACCGGTTAACCCTCCCGCAAATCATAGCATTGCGATTCGCTTCCAATGAAGAATTTGTGGAGCTTGCAGAAAAAGCAATCAAAGAAAATCTAAGCAATAAACAAATTAAACTGGCAATTCAAAATTGGAAAGCCGACCATCACAGAGCATAATAATCAAATTCATTCAAAAAAATCAGGATTATGACAACACAGGAAGTAGCCAATCGTTTAGTTGAAATGGCAAGACAAGGTAAGATCCAAGAAATACTAAAGGAATTATTTGCACAAAATGCAGTTAGTATTGAACCCAACGAGATGATGGGAGCAAAACAGGTTTCGGGACTACCCGCCATTATTGAAAAAGGTAAGATGTTCGAATCTATGCTGGAAGAATTTCATGGCGCTAAAATCTCTGATCCCCTTGTTACCAAGGATTATTTTACAATTACATGGATGCTGGACGCCACCATGAAAGGAAGGGGCAGGATGCAGATGGAGGAAATTTGTGTTTATAAAGTGGAAAACGGGAAGATTGTTTCAGAACAATTTTTCTTCTGATCCGGCATCCATTAATTTAACGGTTTTATATTGGAAACAGTGGGTTTAGTTCGTTCGCAGAGCTATAATAGGATTGGCTACAGCTGCTTTAATTGCCTGAAAACTCACGGTAATTAAAGCGATCAGAATTGCCAGCAGGCCGGCAATAATAAATATCCACCCGTTTATGTTGATATGGTAGGCATAATTCTGCAACCATTTTTGCATGACCCACCACGCAATGGGAAATGCTATGACGCAAGAGATCGTTACCAATTGCAGGAATTCTATGGACAATAAACTTGAAATTCTAAAAACACCGGCACCCAAAACCTTTCGTATTCCTATTTCCTTGATTCTTCGTTCTGCCGTGTAGGCAGCTAGACCGAAAAGTCCAAGACAGGATATAGCTATCGCAAGTGCGGTGAAAACACCGGACAACTTACTGATCAGCATTTCGCTTTGAAACATTTCATTGAACTGTTCATCCACAAACTGATACTCGAAAGGATAACCAGGATTTTCTTTCTTTAGTACCGTTTCCATTTTGGCCAATACCTGATCCGCCCTGGCATTCGTTTTTGTACGCACATAAAGCAGATTGGCTGCCCGTGGTATCGGATAAAATATCACGGGGGGAGATTCAGGACTATACATGTCGCCATACACATAATCTTTTACAACACCCTCTACCAAAAGATGCCTGTCGCCGGAGCTGCTGGTATTTACAAGTGTCTTCCCAATAGCGCTACCCTTTCCCAGCAACTTTGCCATAGAGGAAGTTATCATGACATGAAAAACTGCGTTGGAGTCCTCAGGTTGACCATGGTCATTCACTTTTACGATATCAGAAGTTTCAAAATCCCTGCCTTCAATAACTTTCATGCCTACGGTTGACATAAATTCAGGGCTCACCAGTCTCTGTGAAATTACAATCAGACTATTGGGGATTTTTCCGGGCCAGGATATACCCGTCGTATTGTTGCCGGCAGTGAGTGTAACGTGATCTGCCAGTGCTACATTTTCTATAAGACCTGTTTGAATAAATTCCTGTTTGATCGACTCGAAATTTTTTTGCATCGATCCATTCACATTCATTTGGATCAGATGGTTTATGTTAAAACCCAGATCCCTGTTCTTTATATGTCTGATCTGCTGATAAATTACTATCGTACCGATGATCAGTATAATGGAAACGGTAAATTGTAGTACTACCAGGCCCTTTCTAACGACGGTGGCGTTGCCAGTTTTTATTTTCATTCCCTTTAATACAAACACAGGATTAAAGGAGGACAAATAGAACGATGGGTAACTACCTGCTACCAGTCCGCATATCCCGGTTAGTAACAAAAGTGTTATCCAGTGTAAAGGAATATTCAGGCCAAGCGAAAGATCTTTCTGAACCAGCAGATTAAAAAATGGCAGCGCCAGAGACATCAGGAGAATGGCCGCCAGCATGGCCAACAGGGACATGAACAATGCTTCACCAACAAACTGCAGTATCAGGCTTGTTTTTCCCGCTCCCAGTACTTTACGAACACCGACTTCTCTGGCTCTTTTTTCACTACGGGCGGTGGAAAGATTCATGAAATTTATACAGGCAATAAATAAAACAATCCAGGCTATCAGAGAAAACAAATGAACAAATTGAATTCTTCCACTGCCCGTTTCTTTTCCATTATCAAAATCATTGTAAAGACGCCAGTGATTCATTCCAAATAAATAGACATGATCTGTAGAAACCATTGCTTCTTTTTTCTGCGTCGTAAAATCGTAATAAGGATCCGATAGTTGTTTATTAATGATTGCAGGATCGACACCCTGTTTCAATTCAACATATGTAGTGAGGCCGAAATTGTTCCATCCATTCAGCCAGTCGTTTTGAAGATAAAAAATCTGAAATGGCGCCAGCCATTCGAACTGGATAGTTGAATTCTTAGGCAGATCCTTCAATACTCCCGAAACGATATAGTCCTGTTTGTCATTGGAACGGATTGATTTACCTATAATATTTTTATCGTCTCCAAAAAATTTCTTCGCCGTTGTTTCCGTGATAACGATGGAATGCAATTGAGAAAAAGCAGTTTGTGCGTTACCCTGAACAAATGGCAACGTGAACATTTCAAAAAATGCCGGTTCCACATATTTGCCGGAAGCATAAACTGCGTTATCACCCATGTTGAACTTCATCGGCTCCTCCCCTTCCGTTACGCGGCAGGTGGAAGCGACTCCCGGCACTGTCGTTTTTAAAGCTTCAGCCAATGGACCCGGGGTAGACGAATGGGTAAACATTCCTGCATCCATCTTTGCATTCATTTTGACAAGAAATATTCTGTCTTTTTTGAGATTATTAGCGTCGAAATTCATTTCATCTTCCACCCATAAAAAAATCAACGCTGCACAGGCAATGCCTATACCAAAACCCACGATATTCAGGAAGCTAAAGGTTTTGTTGTTTCTCAGATTACGCAGGGCTACCTGCAGGTATTTTATAGCCATAACTATCGATTTATACCAAGACCCTGCCATTTTATTAAATATTGATATCTAAATGGTTAGAACAGAGGTTTTTATTCAAACTGTACGTTATCGATACTAAATAGTTCGATTTTAAATTTTCAACTTCCTATACCAGGCAATCTTCCCAAATCGGTATTCACAGCCATTTAACACGTTAATGGCATCAACAAAGTAATAACAGGTCCGTATAGTCGTTTTTAAGCCTACAAACTTTCTTAAAAAAACAAATATGCACCCTCGCAAACATTCGCCCATCGCCTTCATTTTGATCGCGTTACTGGTCCTGGTAATTTCCTGTAAGAAGGATAATACCAGCAATAACTCCAACAATAACGCTACTACTGTACAAACCCAGGCTGACGATCAGACCATGGTTTCCGATGAAGCAGATATAATGGCCAATGATATAAATGCTGCACTCAGCAGTCAGACATCCATCAATGGTAATTCTGCAACTGTGGTTGGAACAGGAATGGTTGGAGTAAATAGCGTCAATTCAATAACACATACACAGGGTACAGGTCAAATAACCATTGACTCGTTGATCTGTGACGCGGCAATTGTAATAGACACAACCGTAAGTCCAAGAACTATTACTATTAATTATAATGGTACGAACTGCTGGGGGAACAGAACCCGCACCGGGGTTGTAATTATATCTATTGCTCAGGGAGTACATTGGGAAGATAAGGGCGCCATTGTAAATGTTGCGGTCCAGAACCTGTTGATTACACGTATGAGTGATAAGAAATCAATCACACTCAATGGTACACGCAGTTTTACAAACGTTAGTGGTGGAAGCCTGATAGACCTCGCTAATCTGGGCAGCATAACGCATACTCTGATTGACAACTTTACAATCACGTTCGCTGATAACCTTGCACGTACCTGGCAGACGGCTAAACAAAGAGTCTACACTTACAATAACGGAATCGTATTAACGACGACAGGAACACACAGTGATGGAACCTTTAACGATATTGCTGAATGGGGATCCAATCGTTTCGGAACAACATTTGTATCCCGCATTACTATACCCAAAGTTTTTCGTCAGGATTGTGATTTCAGACTGGTTAGCGGACAGAATCAGATTCTGCTGTCTGACAGTTTAAATTCAACAATCACATACGGACTTGATCAAAGTGGCAATCCGACTGGTTGTCCGGGCAATGGCAATTATTATTTCGAAGTAGTCTGGTCGTACCTCGGTATCAAAACCGTACCGATTCTTTTCCCTTATTAATTTTATAAATACTTTCAATATAAAGACCTTCCTATTCGGGAAGGTCTTTTTTATTGGATTCAATATCATCTGATTCTCCCATCAGAACCTTGGTATCTGAAGCATTTTCTTTCGCTTCCTGCGCATTTTTGCTGCACATGAAAAATATATAGATGAAAGAAAAAACGATGATATTATTTAGAATAAAATGATGGTTCATGGTCTAAAGTTTAGGGGTGAATAAAATATTCTACCATGAAAATATTCCCTTGCCGGACCTGGAAGAAATTGATAAATGGGCCTGTGTACATAAGAAAAGCAATTTTTCAGAAAACATAAAGATTGGAAAAGATGGTTAATTGAAATATGCAAAAACAGGCTGGCGGGTATGCAGGAAAACTAGTATTTACCAAAATTGATGATGTGACTTAAGAATTAATAAAGAAAATTTTTTACTGCCTTATGGATTAGTTTGACAGTTTTCACATCCTTAAGGTTGTTCAGGTTTCCAATCTTTTTCAAACAAAAAGGCATTGATCCCTTAATCTTTTCTTTATGAATTTTTTATGGAGACTGGAGTCTGAGTTTCTAACAGAAGTCATATTAGTTAAAAATATATATAATAAAAGTGCCCTATATTTTATATTATTTTTATATTTTTCCATAAATAATTTACATTTTATTTATAAAACTTTAAAAATCAGGGTATGAGAATCAAAAGATCTGCGCCTTTCGTAATTCTGTTTTTCCTCTCACTGGCGGTGCTTTTTGTTCCCACTCTCCCCAATTTCGATGAGGGTAAATACAATCTTGCCGATATCGCCTGGATACTGGTAGCGACTGCATTGGTTTTTTTGATGACACCCGGGCTGGCTTTCTTTTACGGTGGTATGGTAAACCGGAAAAATGTGCTTTCTACAATGATGAAGAGCACTGTGGCTGCGGGTTTGGTTGGTGTATTGTGGATCGTTGTTGGTTTCAGTCTTTGTTTTGGGGATAGTATCAACGGTGTTATCGGCAATCCTCTCACCCACCTATTTTATAAAGGAGTGGCTTCGGGTCCTGCCTGGGTTGGTGCTCCAACTATTCCCAAATCCTTGTTTTCGATGTTTCAGTTGATGTTTGCCATCATCACACCAGGCCTCGTAGTCGGTGCAATTGCTGAACGCATGCGGTTTGTTTCCTATGTATTGTTTACAATATTATTCAGTCTTTTTGTATATGCGCCGCTGGCACATTGGAGCTGGCATCCTGACGGGTTTCTTGCCAAGATGGGAGCCCTGGATTTTGCAGGCGGCACTGTTGTACATATTTCTGCGGGCTGTGCTGCACTGGCCGGCGCCTTGGTTCTCAAAAGAAGAAGAGTACACATTGAAAAGATAGAAAACAAACCGGCAAATATTCCTTATATATTGATTGGTACCGGGCTGCTTTGGTTCGGTTGGTTTGGATTCAACGCCGGCTCGGCACTGGCCGCCAACACACTTGCGGTGTCTGCTTTTTCAACGACCAATACTGCCGCCGCTGCAGCCGGATTATCCTGGATGTTTTTCGACGTTATGCGGGGCAAAAAACCATCGGTTGTTGGTTTCTGTGTTGGTGCTGTCGTTGGCCTGGTAGCCATCACACCGGCAGCAGGATTTGTTGCTATTCCTCAGAGTATTTTTATTGGAGTTGTAGCTGCCATGATTTCAAATCTGGTCGTGCATTTAAAATCCAAAACCCTGGTAGATGACACGCTGGATGTATTTCCATGCCATGGTATTGGCGGAATGGTTGGTATGCTGATGACAGGAATCTTTGCCACGAAGGCTGTGAATGCCGCTGGAAATAATGGATGGTTTTACGGAAATTTTAGTTTTTTTCTGATTCAGTTAAAAGCCATGCTGATTGCCGTTGCGTACAGCTTCACGGTTTCCTTTCTTATTTTTAAATTCATCAATTTCATTGTACCTCTTCGCGTAAGCGATAAAGAAGAACAGGAGGGACTCGACATCAGCCAGCACAATGAAAATTATGTACAGGGAACCTTGCTGTTAGGTACACCAACCGGACTGAAGGAAGTTGAAATCACAAATCACTGACTGATATATTAAGAAAACTCATTCAACTTGCTGTTTGTTTTTTAGAAAGAAAAAAGGGAAGCTGGTCTAGCTTCCTTTTTGCGTAAAAGGTTATTACGAAATTCATGAAAGAAAAGTCGTTTACGATCGGCATCAGTATCGGTCCGAAAATGGAATATCTGATAAGTGCGGGTTGCATTTGTGTTGTTTCCGGCATTTGTTTTTTGCTTTCAGGATATATCGGACCTGAAGTTGTCGCTTTTATCCTTTTGCTGGTCCTGTCCCTGATTGCAATGTTCTTCGATATTTTACCGGTGCTGCTTGCTGCCACGTTGAGTGCACTCATCTGGGATTATTTTTTTCTTTTGCCAAGATTTAATCTGAGGGTTGGAAACACGGAAGACAAGATTATGCTGTCCATGTATTTTCTGATCGCACTTGTAAATGCCGTTCTGACGAACAAGATCCGAAAAACTGAAAAACTTGTAAGACAAAGGGAAGAACGCCTGGAAACCGTCCGGCTGTACAATACACTACTCAATTCCCTTTCCCATGAATTCAGGACTCCCCTGGCCACCATTATCGCTGCTACAGACAATTTGATGGCCTACCCTTCTCATATCTCTGAAGAAACTAAAGAGAATCTCGTAGGTGAAATATCCACTGCATCAATGCGCCTGAACCGACAGGTAGAAAATCTGCTGAATATGTCGAGACTTGAATCCGGAGTCCTTGAAATAAAAAAGAATTGGTGTAACATCACCGAATTGGCGGAGTCTGTTTTTCTAAGATTACAGGACTCCGCAAAAAATCATTTACTGGAAAATAAGATACCGGAAAATTTTCCATTGTTTAATATTGACTATGGTTTGATGGAACAGGTACTTTATAACTTAATATATAATGCCACTCAGTATACTCCTGAAAAATCAAGGGTTTCCATTTCCGTCGTAAACGATAAATCATCACTAAATATGGCAGTGGAAGATGACGGCCCGGGATTTCCTGAACAGGAAATACCATTCGTATTCAATAAATTTTACAGGTTAAACAGAACAACAACCGGAGGCACCGGATTGGGTTTATCCATCGTAAAGGGATTTGTTGAAGCGCATAACGGCAAGATTGATCTGGAGAACCGTAAAGAAGGTGGGGCCAGGTTTTTAATAAAAATTCCGACAGAACAATTATATACACCCATAGATGAAAGGAGTGAACTCTGAAATTCTGGTTATCGATGATGAACTGCAAATCCGTAAGCTGTTGCAAATTACACTGGAGTCGCAGGGCTTTAAAATTTTGCAGGCTGCTTCGGGCTCTGAAGGACTTCTGATGGCCAGTAAAAAAAATCCTGATCTGATTCTTTTGGATCTTGGTTTGCCCGATCAAAACGGTCACGATACTTTACGGAGTCTTCGCGAATGGAGTAACACACCATTAATCATTCTATCAGTACAAAGCAGGGAAGAAGACATAGTCAAAGCACTCGACAATGGTGCAAACGATTATCTCGTAAAACCTTTTCGCACAGGTGAATTATTGGCACGTATCAGAACAACTTTGCGAAATGTGAATAGGGAGGAGAACAATCATGTCATACGTTATGGTGATATCGAACTGGATCTGGCATCTCACACGTTAAAAGTAAGCGGCGTTATCGTAGCTCTCACCCAAACACAATATTCACTGCTGGTCTTATTCACCCGTAATGAAGGCCGCGTTTTGACGCACCAATATATACTGCGTGAAATATGGGGAGAAGGATTCATAGATCAGTTACAATACCTGCGTGTATTTATTGCACAGCTTCGTAAAAAAATTCAACCGGGCACTGGCGGGTCACCTCATATCTCTACGATTTCGGGTATCGGTTACCGTTTTGTAGGAGAAGAAATCTGAACCCCGCACGTGCGGGACTGAACGCTCAACTCATAACTCATAACCCATAACTCATAACCTAATTAACTGCTTTCCATTCATTATTTTTTCTATCCACGTCAGGTAATAAATTTTCCGGATCGAGGATAACTTTATTAATTTTAGTATTCGAAGGATAATTAAAAGTCCAGCTCCCATCACGCTGCCATATTTCTACTGGTAAATGAACCGTTTCTTCCTTACCGTTCGACTCGATAACTTTCAAGATGACAGGCATAATCATTTTCCCTTTATTGCCGATCGTTATCAGTGCCCCCTGCGATGGATCATTGTTGACATAGGTTACTCCGGTTATCGCCTGATCCAATTTCCAGGTTGTAAAAAACCATTCTTTCCAAAACCAGTTCAGATCATCCCCCGCAGCATTGTTGATGCAATGAAAAAAATCATAAGGTGTTGGATGTTTAAATGCCCATGCTTCTGTGTATTTCCTGAAAGCATAATCAAACCGGTCTTTCCCCACAACCACTGTGCGAAGTAAATTCAGGCCGTAGGCCGTTTTACCATAAAACTGGTAATGCTGTTCTTCGTTCATCGCATCAGATATCGTGATTAGCGGATCTTTATATTGCATAAACTGATTGTAATCTCGGGAAGCAAAAAAACCCTTGTCATGATAGGAGGAGTCATTTACATATTCACCGTTGTTGAACAGATCGGTTGCGATATAATTTATATAGGAATTAAACCCTTCATCCTGCCACATATATTTTCTTTCATTGCTGCCAACGATCATCGGAAACCAGTTGTGACCAATTTCATGGGCTATCAAAAACCAGAGTCGTGCTTTGGTTTCCTGGAAATTATTAAAGATCATGCCGGGATATTCCATGCCACCGGTTATACCAGCGCTGCTTACTGCATTATTCCAGGGATATTCAAAAAAGTTTTTTGAATAGATCTCTATACTTGCTTTCAGATATTCGGTTGATCTCGTCCATGCTGTATCGCCCTTACTTTCCAATGGATAACTTGACATGGCTAGCGCCTTACGACCGGAGGGCAAATTAATTTTTGCGGCGTCCCAGATCATTCCCTTACCTGCTGCCCATCCAACATCCCTAGTTTTTTGCATTTTGAAATGCCAGGTAAGAGCGCCCTTGGCGCTTGGCCGGGACGAAGATTTCATGGTTTCGTCTGCACCAATAATGGTAATGGTTTTATCACTGTTAGCTGCCCGTGAAAGCCTGTTTATTTCTTCTGCAGTTAAGACGTCCGTTGGATTCTGAAGATCACCTGATCCATACACGATCATTTCCGACGGGGCTGTGATATAATAGTCGTAATCACCATAATCGCAATAGAACTCTCCCAGGCCCATGTATGGCAGCGTATTCCAGCCTTCTACATCATCATAAACACACATGCGGGGATACCACTGACCTATCTGATAAATTACACCATTCTTTGTGTATTGTCTTCCGAATCTGCCAGCTCCATCCAATGGTATTATAAAACTGAAATTCACTTTTACTGAGATCTTATCCCCTTTGGCCAACATGGGAGTATTCAGACGAACCTGCATTCTTGTATCAGTTATAATGGGTTCCACTGTGTAGGTTTTACCGCCCTGAATAACAGTGATATCCTTAATCTTATAACCTCCGTCTTTATTTCCGAGTACGCCGAAATAATTACCCGGATAACGTGTAGCTGCAACCGATCTCGAAGAAGGATTAAAAATATTCTGATCGAGCTGAAGCCACAGATAATCCAGCTGATCCGGACTATTGTTGGTATACGTAATAGTTACATCTCCCGTAACTGAAGTATCTTTTTCACTCAGGGTAGCACGGATCAGATAGCTTGCGCTGTTTTGCCAATACTGTGGTCCGGGAGTTCCCTTTGCTGAACGATATATATTACCGGCAGGAGGGTTAAAGAACTGAGTAAATAAATCGTGGGGGTCGTAGGTTGTGTTTTCTGTGTTCGTAGTTTGAGCGTAAAGAAAATTAAAACTGATCAGAAGAATCAGTATAGAAATTATTCTCATGTGTGATGTTTAGAAAATTTATATCTGAAGTTATGAAGATAAGAAGGATATGATACAGACCGATTCTTAAATCGATAATTGCTATCTTCATTCATTCACAATGATCAATAAGGACAAGATATTTAATGGCCTGGACACTCTACGTGCACTGGCCATCACCATGGTTTTTCTATTCCACTATCGATTTTTTCTGCATCCGGCCTGGATGGATAGCATTTTTGAATTTGGCTGGGTTGGTGTTGATCTGTTTTTTGTGCTCAGTGGATTTCTGATTTCAAATCAGTTATTTGAAGAATGGCAAACCCGGAATAAAATAAATGCCCCTGTTTTTTATTTGAAACGAATTTTTAGAATACTTCCGCCTTATTTTTTCATATTAAGCCTCTATATTTTTGTTCCTGCTTTTCATGAAAGAGAGATTCTTCCCCCTCTCTGGAAAATGTTTACGTTCACACAGAACTTTAATCAGGATATAGCAGTTTATGGAACCTTCTCGCACTCCTGGTCCCTATGTGTGGAGGAACAGTTTTATCTTTTACTTCCCATCATACTGATCATCCTGTTTTCTTCCGGTATCAAAAATAAATGGGGTTGGCTCATACCCACTGTTTTCATATTGACCGTTATTATTCGCGCAATCATTTGGCATTTTTATCTGAAGCCCATTGAAAATACAGATGGTTTCGGGATGGAATGGTATAAGAACATATATTATCCCACTTATACCAGATTGGACGGGCTGATTACAGGTATTGCGATCGCATCGCTTTACAGATTCAAAGAAAAATTATTTCTGCGATTAAAATATTTCGGCAACTGGTTCCTTTTGGTCGGATTCATGCTGTTCGGCAGTTGTTATCTTATCGCAAGGAATCAGCATTCCGGTATTGCAACTATATTTTCATTCAGCCTGATTGCCATCGCCTTTGGGTTCTTCGTATTATCTGCAATTTGTCCGGGTAGTTTGCTTTTCAGATTTAAGTCTGCCATTACCAGGAACCTGGCCACTCTTTCTTATTCTCTTTATCTTTCGCATAAAGGACTTATTCATATTGCCCAGGGAATTTTTGGTGGCAAACTTGACGGAAACGGGAACGGGATGTTGATCCTCTGTGTATTGATATGTATACTTGGCGCGCTGGCCATGCGCGTATTCATTGAAAAACCAGCGCTGAAGATGAGAAATAAGATACTATCCCGTTTCAGAGCAGTCGCTACGCTGTCAAATACTACAAAAGTTACGGCTTAACCAAAAGCCAATTTTAATCTTCCTCAATACGATATTCCTTTTTTAGAAAAGAAAGCAGTCGCACAGCGTTGTCCAACTGCGGCTTTAGCATGCCATTGGCATAAGAACTGGTAATATGACTGAAATCAAATGCCTTATTAAAAAGGGTTCGTAACTGCCGTTCATCGGCACTTATTTCAGGAAAAGCTTTATTGCTGAATATTCCGTCTTTGAAGTATGTCGTATCTCCAAACACAGACATGTCTGTCAGTTCGTCCAGGCGGTAAAGAATTTCTTTGAAATACTCATTGTAGTAATTAGTCTGACCAGACAGGCTCTGAATTTCAATATCATATTTTGACAAACTATCCGCCACATGATCTTTTTTAATGAGCCGGTAGTCGCCAGTACTTTTTAATTGTTGTAAGGTTGCATTGTTACTTGTGAATGAGGCGGAACTGTAAAAGTTACCAAAAGCCAGTATATAAAAATCTCTCCTGTTATTAATCAGTTTCAGATCGGCGTGCCTCAGAAGTAGAAAACTGTCGATCCCCTGAACCTGCAGGTTATCAAGAGTGATAATACGCTTCAGGTTTGCTGTATCGTCCTGTACGTTACGTATGAAGGCGCTTATGTATTCCCTTTCCTTTGCTCGTTCGGTAATATGTTCCCGCAAATTTTCTGCAAGAAAACCAAGGGTTACGGCGAGAAAAATCATCACAAATTCCAGAAGATATTCTTTTAAGTGCTTCTTTCTGTGATGTAAATCGGGATGTTTATGAACTTCCATTTTACGGTTTTTAATATTCCCCGCTGTTAAAGTTGTCTATATTTATTTTGTTGTCTTGCTACCCATTTTCTCGCCAAGCTTTTCATATTCGATATCGTTTGGTTCCCAAAGTTCAAGTTTATTTCCTTCCATATCCATAATATGAACAAATTTTCCATACTCAACTGTTTCGATTTTGTCCACTATTGTTACACTGTCTTTGCGGAGTTGTTCAACCAGACCTTCCAGATTCTCCACTCTGTAGTTAATCATAAAATCTTTTGCAGAAGGTTGAAAGTATTTCGTTTTTTCAGAAAATGGACTCCATTGCGTGAATCCCTTTTTTGATGAATCTGCACCCTGCCTCCATTCAAAAACTGCTCCATACTGGTTTGTGTTTAAACCAAGATGTATTTTATACCATTCCCTCATTTTACCGGGGTTCTCGCATTTGAAAAAGATACCGCCAATGCCTGTCACTTTTTTCTGAGAACGTTGACCAGAATTAATTTTTTGTAATGAATGATTTAAAAGCAAAACCCAGTCCGAATGTTGTAACAAGTATCAGCGTAAACAATATTTTCCTTTTCATATTTGCTAAAATTGAATTTTATGAAAAATTGTGGCGCGCTAAATTGGGCAGGTAATCAGGGTTCCTGCTATCGAACATTAAATTTATTGATACAAAAGGATAGGATGTAAAATGATTTCTTATCAGCACTTTCTACTTTTTCAACTTAGTTTCTTCCTCAGCAAGATGTAACAGGTAATAACAATAGACCAATTGTCCCTTGCGAACACTTGACAATCTGAAGTATTCATTGGCTGCATGCCATTTTTCATCGGTCAGTTCAAAACCTAACGGGTATGCATATAACCCTAACACTTCTTTTACAGATCGCATGGCCCCGACGCTGCCACCACTGGCATACTGGTAGGGTTCTTTTCCGTAAATTTCTGTAAGCACATCTGAGATATAGCGATATTCTTTTGTGTTGGTTGGAAGTGTAACGGGACTTGCATAACCACTCCTTAATTTATAGGTAATCTGGGCACCCGGTGGGCAATTTTTGTTGATATGTTTTATGATAAGATCCACAATCTCTTTGCCATCCTGATTGTTCACCAGCCTGCATGTAATTCTCGCCATGGCAGAACCGGGAATAATATTTGAATGGCCTTCAGCAGCGGTATAACCACCCTGCATACCTACTATTTCAAGAGTAGGGCGATACCAGATCCGTTCAAGGGGTGAATAAGAAGTATCTCCCACTTCAGCAGTAGTGCCCAATATTTTCATATCTGTTGCAGGGTCGTAGGGAATTTTTTTGATCATCGCCTTTTGCTCTGCAGTAACTGGCACCACCTTATCATAGAATCCCTCTACTGCCACATTACCGGCTTTATCGTAAAAAGAACTGATGATCTGAGCCATATCCACAACTGCATTAGGCGTTTTTCCGCCAAATTCACCCGAATGTGCATCTGTGTTTGCGGTCTTCAGTGAGAACTCCATGGCAACAGCGCCTCTTAAACTCACGGTGATCGCGGGCGTATTTTCGTTATACTGACCGTCATCGGCATTCAATACAAAATCTGTTTTTAACAGCTCCTTATTCTTTTCCAGAAAACTTTTAAAATACGGACTTCCCATCTCTTCATTACCCTCGAACATGAATTTTACATTCACGGGCAGTTTCCCATCTACGTGCAGCATCGTTTCGATGGCCAGCATCGTTATCATCACGCCGCTTTTATCGTCGCTGGCACCGCGGCCAAATATTTTTCCATCTTTTATCACAGGAGAAAATGGAGGATTGTCCCATTCGGATTCTTTTACAGGTTGCACATCATAGTGAGCATAAATTAAAACGGTTGGTTTGCCAGGAGCTTTATCCCAACTGGCATATACAACAGGATTCCCTTCGGTTGGTATGAGTTGTACAACAGGCATTCCGATTGATTTTAATTTATTTGCTATCCACGCTGCTGCCTTTGCAATATCAGGCTTGTGCGACGGAATAGATGATATGGTTGGAATAGATACGATTTCCAGATACTCTTTGAGATGCGCATCATTGTTATCATCAATATATTTTTCGTAAGCTGCGAGAGATGGTTTTGTTTTCTGTGCGATTGAGCTGGAACTAACGAAAAAAATAAGACATAAAATTAAAAGGACTGGAGATTTTAAAATCGGCATTGTTAGTTTTTGAAATTGGTTTATGTTAGGTCATTTCTCAAATATATGTCATAGGGCGCATTGATAATTTTTTCAGTCTCGCATCCCCGATGCAAGCAGGCACATGGCTATACCTGCATTTTTTGTATTTTGTTGAATTTCACCATTCTGCAGGCTTCCGCTTTGAAACAACAGAGATATGAATTTGCCCGGCGCGGTATATGTAACTATAAAGGAATAAAGTGAGTAATCACTCAATATTTTATCAGGCAGAACAAACGGAATTGTTTTAATTCTGTTGTTTTTGAAATCGGGAAATAAAAAAATGAGCGTGATGCGAAATGCCGTGATATCTGATTTCCTTTCCAGAAAACGCTTACTTAAAGTATAGTTGATATTGACTTCCAGATATGAAAATTCATCCTTAGGCTTTATATCATCGCTGACTCCCATAATCCTGCTCGTCAGGTATTGCAGATTCAAATCCCAATGCCGCAATTCCGGATAACACTATATGCTTCACCTTTTTTTGCCTGCGTGGCAAAATGTTTAACCAGTCTTTGCCAGAGCATCCCACCTTTGAAATTTTCCCGAAACGGCTGCAGCGCATCCATGATAAGTTTCGCAGGAGCTGTACTTTCCCGAAGACGTTTACCATGGGCTTTCATGGCCTTATTTAAAACTGCTTTGGATTTGGAACCTCTCGGTGCACGTTCATGCTCGCCGTAGGCTTTACTTTTTACAATAATTTTTTCGGCTGGATTTTTGTGCGATTTCTTCTTAGCAGCCATGCAGACTTTTCTTCAAAAATATAAAATTCCGCGAATCTACAGGAACCTTACAGGGACAATATAGGAACCTTATAGGGACCCTTCCCTAATACGACAACTGCCTGACAAGTGCTGGCTAGGCTCCTGACAAAGGCTCGTGTGTTGTTGTGATGTAACGACCTTGACGAAATAATATTCAGTTTTCCTCCTTAGTGCTGATTACCTGACTTTAGTCGTCGGGTGAAAATGGAAAACTAAACCTAATCCCATATTGACCTGCCCGATATTGCCAGAAGACGGGTCACCGACGGCAAAAGTTGGAAAGCCTTCACCATTTTTCCCAACATCAAAATAGGCTGAGTTATTGGAGACATTCGGAGTTTGGACAAATGCAATTCTAAACCGTATACCAATAAGCGAAGAAATATAATAATCAGCACCAGTTTGCAATGCCCAGGTGAACCCTGTGTAAATACCTGTATTTCCCAGGTCTGCTGTGCTTGCGTATGTAAACCCCAGAAGACAACCCAAGTAGGGTCTGAATTGTTTTCCGGGTATAGAAAAGTTTATCCCTCCCAATAATCTTTCAATTAATATGTTAGATCTGGTATAAACCTGAACACTTGGATTATCAGGGGCACTTAGATAAGTGGTAGGGTTTTCATCTAAATAGGATATTTCCAGTCCGACGACAGGAGATGGATGATAAATAAATGAAAATGCAAAAACAAACGCCGGATCAATATGACCGGTACAGCGCTCATAAATGATCTTATCGGCAAAGCTTGTCCCTGCCGACGGAATCAGTTCAACGCTGGATTGACTGTAACCCTCAAGTGTAAAAAAACCAATGAGCAATAAAAAAAGAGAACAATTTTTTACAAACAATTTTTTAAATATTTGACAGGGCAATGTTTAAAACATTTCTCTAATCCAGTTAGAATTACATCCCATTTATGGATATTGCATTGAAAGCCAATCTGTAAATCTTTCTAACCATGTATCACACGGAAGATTTTGCTTTTTCATTATAAACCCGTGCCCTCCTCTTTCGTATATGTGCAATTCAACAGGTTGATTAGCTTCTAACCATTTGGAATAGATTTGAATACTGTTGGCGGCAAAACCGAATTCGTCATCACTGGCACAAGCAATAAAGATGGGTGTCCTCACCGATGGGACTTTTGAACCGATTATATCATTGGCACAATAAACAACTGACACAAAATTTGGGCGGCTCTCTTCCAAAGCATTGTAGGCTACCGACATCGCAATGGTTCCTCCGGCAGAAGAGCCCATGAAGCCTATTTTGTTAAAATCAATCTTGTATTCCGCTGCATGTTGGCGGACATACTTCATAGCTGTTAATGCATCCTGAAGTGCAAGTTTTATTACAGGTGCACTCACCGAATCCAACATTTTAAAATTCTTTGTTTCCATCATTTTGTTATAGTACGGATGAGCAGGGTCTTCGTGCACCAACCGATATTTTAAAACGAAGGCAGTTATTCCTTTTTCATTTAATTTTTTTGCTACGGCAGTCCCTTCAAGGTCATAAACGAGGTAATGAAAAGCGCCGCCCGGTGCAATAATAACAGCAATGCCATTTGGGTTTGAAGGAACAAAAGCCGTTAAAGTCGGATCCGTTACATCTCTTAGATAACCTCCTCCTAAATTTTGCTCTTCCCAAGTCCAGTTTTCAGAACCGGGAGCTTTTCCAGAATAAAGTCGAATAACTTGTTGTGCTTGCACCTGTGCAAGTCCGATGAGAAAGACAAGAACTTTTAATATAAAAAGCTTTTTCTTCATGTACGGTGATTTTGGAATGACGCACAACGTCCAGGGCTTGCTGCTGTGCTGATATTCTGTGATTCGTGAGCCCGAACCGCCGCTGCTGAGTAAAGTTAATGCAGTTGATATTATATTCTGTTGCTCGGCTTTATTCGTCCCGCCCGGACTGCAGATGATAAGCGAACGTCACGATCATTATATATTCGTCAGCCAGCATAGCAGAAAACCCCATGTTGTGCGCCGCTTTTTGTCATTTTATTTTTATGGCGTCGACTTGGCTTAGAATTTCCTTTTCAACTTTGAACCAGTCGTAATGTATCAGTATTGTGCCGCAGTCGTCACGTTCACGTTCAACTAGTGTGTGCTTGTATTTAAACTGTCCCATTTTAATGTCTATTGCCTCATATGGAAATGTTACTAAGCATGGTGATTGAAACTTTGCCAGCTTAGCCTCTTTGTAATAAACCGCTTTGTTATTTAAAATCTTTCTATTGTTAAGGATGTAACCGAAAACACTGCTTTCAACTTTTCCAATCATTTTCTTCTGTGCGGTGTCACTAAAAGCCATCAAATACTGCTTACCTTTTTGTCTATATAGTAATTTGATAGTCACAGAATCTACTGGCTTTGATGTTTCCTCATAGGATATAGTACAATAGGTACAACTGGATTTTATAGAAATGAATGTGTCAATTTTATTAGCATTTAAAAAATCAAAAAGAGCTTTTTCTGTTTTGTTTTGTCCAAACGCAAAAAATGTCAAAAAGAAAAATATTATTGAAAGAAAGAGTTTCATTTAAAGTGGCGTACAACGTTAAAGCATTGGCGATGGCATGGCAATAGCGAAATGTCAGCCTGTTACAAATGACCTCCTCCCTAAAAACCGTAGCGATGTAAACTTTAAAGTTCAGGGTAATTATTCATAACTTAAATAAGAAAAATTACCATGAAGAAGTCAAAATTCACCGAGGCGCAAATAGTATTTGCGATCAAGCAAGCCGAGTCCGGGGTAACGGTTGAAGAAGTTTGCCGGAAGTTGGGAGTCAGTCAGCAAACATTTTATAATTGGAAGAAGAAGTACGGTGGTCTGGATCCCACCGAGCTTCGGCGGCTACGTCAACTGGAAGAAGAGAATGACAAATTGAAGAAAATTGTTGCAGAACTAAGCTTGGATAAGCAGATGCTTCAGGACGTTTTAAAAAAAAAGCTTTGAGGCCGGCGCAGAAGCGGCAGGCAGTTTTAGAGCTTAGCCGAGACTACAAAACTTCTATTCGTAAGGCTTGCAGGGTACTGATGGTTCATCACACGATGATGTATTATAAAGCCCACCGCAGGGATGATACTCCGTTGAGGAAGAGGATCAGAGAGATTGCAGAAACGCGTATTCGATACGGTCATGACCGTATTTATATTTTGTTGCGTAGGGAAGGTTGGCCAGATAACCATAAGCGAACACACCAGGTTTATAAAGATGAAGGATTAAATCTGCGTAGGAAAAGACCGAGGCGCAGCAAAGCAGGAGCTCACCGGCTTGAACGGCCGGAAACAACCGAACTACATACACTTTTGTCTATGGATTTTGTATCTGATGCACTGTTTGACGGTCGACGCTTCCGTTGCTTAACTGTAGTGGATAATTATAGTCGGGAATGCCTGGCTATAGAAGTTGGAAAATCACTTCGCGGCAAGGATGTGGTAAATATATTGGAAGCCCTACGTATTAACCGTGGCATTGTTCCCAAAAGAATACAAACCGACAACGGCAGTGAATTCATCAGCAAGGAAATGGATAGATGGGCTTATGAAAATAAAGTGACGATGGATTATTCCAGACCAGGAAAACCAACCGATAATCCATTTGTTGAATCGTTTAACGGAAGTTTTCGCGATGAATGCTTAAACGCCCATTGGTTCTTATCTTTGAACGATGCAGCTAAAAAAATTGAAGCCTGGAGAAAAGACTACAATGAATTTAGACCGCACAGCTCTCTGAATGATCTAACACCTGCAGAGTTCATTAAGGAAAAACGTGAAAAAAAATAGCAGTAAAACCCCAGCCGGGGGCGCCTACGTCTGACCCACTGAATTTTGCAGCATCAGAAAATAGCCCGGCTGCATCAGAAAAATCAGTGAGTCAGCCGCAGGAAAAAAGGGTTCTCAAACGCCCTGAATTTGAAGTAATCGCCGGTATGAAGTATGGGGGCACCTCACTTTGGGGGGACCTTCATAGCTCTCTGGTCTCAATTTCGGGGAGTATTATATTTGGATGTAACTCTCATTATCAAACTCTTTAAAGTAAAATATTTCAAAAACAATTTTTGCTAAAATAGGTTTTATTCTTTTTAAGATATCCTCTTTGTCGCCCGTAAGTGTCAAAATAAGTTTAGTTTCATTTTCTATAAAGTAAAAGCCTAAATTTTTTAAGGAAGTTATTTTGTCATCATAAAGTATCCATTTTTTGATATGCTGTTTAACATACGGCAATATTACTTTTAACATTTTTTTTGAGTAGCTAAACCCTAAAATTAAATTGTCAGTTTTTTTTAGAATTAGCTTTACGTTTTTAATTTTCTTGTCTACTAACTTTTTAAGAGTTTCGTCAAGCAAGGTTTCGTTGTATGAAACTTTAGCCTTGGGGGGGATTTGATTTAGTTTTTCTAATTCTTCCTTGGCACGCTGAAGGTCTTTCATAAAGTACTCCTTCATATAGTCTGAACTTTCAGTCTCTATGCGATTTTGTAACCCGTCAATTCTTCTTTGTTTAAAATCCTTCTCGTCAAATAGTTTGTCGTCAATATTCTTCAAAGTCTGGAGTCTACCATTTAATTGATACAAGGCTTGTGAATGATAATGAGCCATTAAATATTCAGTCTCTATTAAACACTCGTCAATAAGCTTTTGAAGTCGAACTTTTTCTTCTTCGTATAGAGAAATTAAAAGTTTAAGTTCATTGTTCACTGTAGGGTGTTTAAGCTTGCAGCAACACTCAAATTTATGTTATAAGGCGTTGAGTTCGTATAAAATTGTTGTTGAGAACGAGGGAATTAGTCTTATACTTTTAAAATTGATGTTAAGACAATCCATATTGAAAATTTATCGTAATCATAGATAGTTCTGCAGGCGAGAAGAATCGAACCGTAAATGCATATAAGACCCGCGTCAGAAAGGTTATAGTAACTAGTACTTTGGTATTCTTTAATAAATCGGGTTATGCATTAGGCTATATTTTGGTGAAATCCGGTGGGTCATAAAAAGCAAAAAGCCCGTCCCACTAGACGCTTCACGAGCTTTCAAACATTTTCAATACACTAAAAAGTGGAGGTGAGGAGAATCGAACTCCTGTCCAAACATATTCTTAAAAAGCTTTCTACATGTTTATTTGCTGATTGATTGTCGGAGAAAAACCGGACGGCAACAAACCAATTTTTCCCTTAGCTGAATAGTCTTGAGTTCAGATCACAGCCTTTCTGAACAGCATCCTCTTTTGTTTTTAGTCGGCGGTGCAGCTTGGTAACAGGCGAACCTGCCACACGGCCCGAATGACTACTTAATCACTGATTAAGCGGCCATGGCATACTGTGTATTGCCATTTGAGTTTTGAATATTCAGATTTACGTGCTAATTATCCAACGCACGACATGCTTATACTTTCAAAGATCTACGCTGTCAATACCAGGCACCCCCGATAAATGAACCTGCAAATTTAATCAATTATTTTTAAATGTGGAAGGAACTGAGTAATCCCCTTTGCAGAAGTCCATCTGTTTAATCAGCGCTTCTCTATTTTGATCTCATGAACGATGCGTATTTTTTTTTGCTCGTAACAAGGTAGCATTCCCGATGTACATCCTAATTCACCCGTATCCTGAAAAGTCAGAACTGTCGGTATATCTAAAAAATCCTGATAATAAACATCTGGTCTTACGGTATCTGGTATCTCGTTATTGAAAAGAAGTAATTCACCACTGTTCGTTGTATAAACAAGACCAGCACCATCACCTGCAGGACTTGAATAAGTCAATATTCCGGTTACAACCTGATTACCTGTCGTTGAATTAGAATCCTTTTTACAGGAAAGAAATAATATGCAGGATAGAGAAAAGAGTAAAGCTTTTTTCAGGGGAAATAAATACATATGGATATGACAGGAAATTTATTAGAAAGGTTGCGCGTTCGATCAAATCTGCGGACACTCACACTCCCATACTCCCATACTCCCATACTTGTTCTACCTTCCTTTCCCCCATCCGAACCAGTCATTCCCGTTTACATAAATCACGAGTGCAAGAATAATTACCATTCCAACTACCTGTGCGTATTCCAGCACTTTCTGGCTTGGTTTACGTCCGGAAATCATTTCCAGTATTGTGAAAAGTACATGTCCCCCATCCAGGGCTGGTATGGGAAGAATATTCATAAATGCGAGTGCAATGGAGAAGAATGCAGTGATGGTCCAGAACAACTGCCAGTCCCACATAGATGGGAATACCGATCCCATTGCTTTGAATCCACCTACGGATTTGTAGGCTTCTGTTTTGGGAGAAAATATTTTTTTGACAGAATTTGCATAGTTGCCTAATTTTTCCACAGCCATGTGAATGCCAGCAGGAAAAGATTCAAAAAATCCATACTTTGTTTTTTCTATTTTTATCAGGCCCAAACTGTCCAATCTTTCGAATTCGAATCCCATAAGTAATGCAAATCCAATTTTACCGTCTGGATTTACGTCAGCATATAATGTATCTGTAGCATTTTTTCTTTCCACCGTCAGAGAAACGCGTTCACCTCTATGTGCATAGAGTGCCTTTTTAAATTCTTCAAAAAACGGAGTGGAAATTCCATTCACTGTGGTCACCTGATCAAAGCGCCGCAGGCCGGCTTTGTAAGCATTAGTCGAATCGGGAACTATATCTGCAATCACAGGAACTCTGGGAAGAAAGAAAAGAAGTCCTCTCTTTTTTCTGTCAACGAGTTGTCCCATAATCGCCGTAGGAATATCAATGGTCTTGTGCACACCATCCCTGATCACATCCACATGTCCACCACCGCCCATCACGATTTTCTCAGGAAGATCATCCAGATAAGCAATGTCTTGCCCGTCTACAGAAAGTATTCTATCACCGTCCTGGAAACCGACATTGTACATCAGACTGTCCTGCACCGCTACACCATAGCTCAAACTACCAAGGGGTATTTTTCTCTGGCCCCATGTAAACAGGATCATCGCATATATAAAGAAAGCGAGCAAAACATTCATGGTGACACCGCCAAGCATAATAATCAGTCTTTGCCAGGCTGGTTTGCTTCTGAATTCCCAGGGCTGTGGTGGCTGACTCATTTGTTCCTTGTCCATACTTTCATCCACCATTCCGGAAATTTTAACATATCCGCCTAATGGAAGCCATCCGATACCATATGTTGTTTCACCTATTTTTTTCTTTACCAGCGCAAACCATGGATCAAAAAACAGGAAGAATTTTTCTACTCTGCATTTGAAAAGTTTGGATGGCAGATAGTGACCGAACTCATGTACGATTACTATCAGGGATAATGAAAGGATAAGCTGGGCGGCTTTAGTGCCAGCATTTGCCCAATCGATCGCCAGCAAAAGGGAAGTATTATTCATCTTACAAAGATCAGCTGCAGTCCGCGTTCACGTTGTGCTTGCCGGGAATTTTACAATTTTATTAAAGAAGCCGCGAAGTTACGCGCCTCCCCATCGCTTTCAAAATAATCTTCCAGCGTGGGTTGTTCCAAAAATGGTATTTTTTGTATCGTTTTTTCTATTAAATCTGTCATATCCAGAAAGCCAATGCGGTTTTTAAGAAACGCATATACCGCTATTTCATTGGCTGCGTTCAATACACAACCTGCGTTTCCTCCTTTCGCCAGCGCTTCTTTGGCAAGCTGTAAATTTCGAAAGGTTTTGATATCAGGTTCTTCAAACGACAGCTTGTCTGGTCTGTTAAACGTATACCTCGGCATTTTATTCGGAAGTCTCAAAGGAAATCCAAGTGCATATTGGATCGGAAGTTTCATATCTGGTAGGCCCATCTGTGCTTTTATACTTCCGTCTTCGAATTGCACCATGCTGTGAATAATGCTCTGCGAATGGATAACCACCTGGATCTGATCAGGCATCAGATTAAATAACCATTTCGCCTCAATCATTTCCAGTCCCTTGTTCATGAGGGTTGCTGAATCGATGGAAATTTTTGCACCCATCGTCCAGTTTGGATGCTGGAGCGCGTGATCTCTTTTTACATTCACCAGGAAATTCGGCTTCTTGCCAAGAAAAGGACCACCCGATGCAGTGAGAATTATTTTTTCAATACGGTTACGCGTTTCTCCCAGGAGGCATTGGAAAATAGCTGAATGCTCCGAATCTACCGGGATAATCGGTGCGCGATTTTCAACTGCTTTTCGCATTACGATATCTCCGGCCACTACCAGTGTTTCTTTATTGGCCAGGGCTATTGTTTTTCCATGTTCGATTGCAGTAAGAGTTGGCATCAGTCCTGCAAAGCCAACGATAGCAGCCATCATTACATCGTAACTGTCCATCGCAGCTACTTCATGGAGAGCTTTTTCACCTGCAAACACTTTAATGGATTCCCCTGCCAGGGCCTGTTTTACTTTTTCATATTTGCTCTCGTCGCCGATGACCACGATATCTGGTTGAAATTTCAGTGCCTGCTTTATCAGGAGTTCATCGTTATGTTGTGCAGTAAGTATTTCTACTGAAAATAATTCAGGATTGGCAGCAATTACCTCCAGCGCCTGGGATCCTACCGATCCGGTTGAGCCAAATATGGCAATCCTTTTCTTCAGCGTATTACTCATGAGAAATATCGGGTGAAAGATAAAAGTAACAGTTCCGGCTGGAAGAATGGAATGTTTAATCCATGTATTTTTCCAACGGTTCGGCAAAACTCCGGTCGTTACTAAGTCTGGGCACTTTGTTCTGACCGCCGAGTTTACCGATGGATTTCATATAATCAATAAACCCGTTTTTTTTGACAGGATGTATTTGTAATGGTTCAAGAATGTTACCGGAAATCAAATCGTCATAATAAATATTTTTCGCCCGAAGATTACTGTCCACTTTACTTGCGAAAGCGTGCATATCTGCTGGCTTGTTTTCAAATTCCACAAACCATTCGTGAAAAGATTTTCCATCTCCTTTTCCTCCGATAAATGGAGCCACCGTAAACTCATTGATCTGGACTCCTTCTTCTTTAGCAGCCTTCATCAGACTATATTCCACTTCTTCTCCGATCACGTGTTCGCCGAAAGCCGAGATGAAATGTTTTATTCTGCCTGTCACGACTATGCGATATGGATTTGTACTTACGAATCGTACCGTGTCTCCGATATTGTATCCCCATAAACCTGCGTTATTGTTGATGATGAGTGCGTAGTTGACACCGGTCTTTACATCCTTGAGAGATAAACGTGTCGGATTTTCGCTGAAAATTTCATCAGCAGGAATAAATTCGAAAAAGATTCCACTGTTTGTATTCAGCATAAGACCTTCTTCTTTTCTGCTATCCTGAAAAGCGAAAAAGCCCTCGGATGCAGGATATGTTTCGATGGTATCAACGGGCTTACCAATACTATCAAACAGGCGGTCTTTATAAGGTTCAAAATTAACACCTCCATGTACGAGCACTGAGAAATTTGGAAAGAGATCTTTTATACGTTTGCCGGAAACTGAATTCAACCGATCAAAATACATCTGCATCCAGGGTGGAATACCACTGATGAGATTCATATCCTGGCTGATCGTTTCTTCCACAATTTTATCTAGTTTGGTTTCCCATTCTTCGATACAATTGGTTTCATAACTGGGAAGCTGGTTTGTACGCAGATAATGTGGAATATGGTGATTCACGATTCCGCTTAATCTTCCTGTTGGAATGTTGGCAATTCTTTCCAGTTCCGGAGATCCGGAAAGAAAAATCATTTTGCCATTCGCAAATGAAGAATTCCCCGTTTCTGCCATATAACAGAGCAAAGCATTACGCGCGGTATTAATATGATTTGAAATTGAATCCTTGGAAATGGGTATATATTTTATGCCACTGGTAGTTCCCGATGTTTTGGCAAAATATATTGGCTGACCCGACCAGAGTACATTATGTTTACCTTGTTTAATCTGATCTATATAAGGCTTAAACTGTTCATAATCCCGAACGGGAATGGCCGCCTTGAATTCATCGTAAGTCTTGACCGTTTCCAGGTGGTGCTCCCTGCCGAACACCGTTTTCGAACCTGTTTTTAGCAGAGTTTTAAGAATATTTTCCTGGTCTTCCAGCGCTGAACTGAGCTCTTTGCGGGTACTCCTATATATATAAGAAGCGAAAGGCTTGGCTAAAAACGACTTGATCTTCATGTTTTAGCAGGCGATTGAAGAACAAACCTACAATAAAAGCCATTAACAGCATTCATGGCTGACCGGGCTGGAAGATTTTTAACGGATTCCTTCGAAATTACCCCGATTCCCCTTACCTTTGCACCCCTAATATTGCATCGTTATGTTCGCAGTTGTACAAATCGCAGGAAGCCAGTTCAGGGTCAGCAAAGACCAAACTCTCTATGTTCCCCGGGTTGAAGGTAACGCCGGTGATAAGGTTGAGTTTTCAGACGTATTACTTTCCAGCGCAGAAGGAAAATTTGCGGCAGGCAAAGAAGTAAAAAGCGTTGTGAAGGCAGAGATCATCGGTCATGTTCAGGGCGATAAAGTAATATCGTTTAAGATGAACCGAAGAAAAGGATTCCGTAAAAAACACGGACATCGTACACACTATACAAAAATCAAAGTAACAGAAATAGCTTAATTCAAATAAGTTTCTCATGGCACATAAAAAAGGTGAAGGCAGCGTAAAAAACGGACGTGATTCGCAGAGTAAAAGACTCGGTGTAAAAATTTTCGGCGGACAGGCAGCTGTTGCCGGTAACATCATCATTCGTCAGCGCGGTACAGTTTATCATCCCGGAAAAAATGTTGGCGTGGGCAGAGACTTTACAATATTTGCACTCACAAATGGTATTGTAGAATTTAAAAAAGGAAAAGCAGACAGACTTTTTGTTCACGTTGTTGATGCTCCTTCTGAAGTTACCGCGACGGCTTAGTTAGTAACATTTTTTTGCGATAAGTAGTGATTCTTTAGAAATATTCAAAAAAACTTTTGGATAATTCTAAAGAATTTCTATTTTTACTATGTAAAGTATTTTACTAACCATTTAAATTCTACAAACAATGGCAACAGCAAAAAAAGCCGCTAAGAAAAAAGCAGCTCCAAAAAAGAAAGCAGCTCCAAAGAAAAAGGCTGCTAAGAAAGCTGCAAAGAAGAAATAATTTTCTTCATTCGTTAGCTGAAAATAGTAAAGTCCTCTGGTAATACCGGGGGACTTTTTGTTTCCGTAACTTTATAAAATCATCCTCTCAAACATAAGCCCATGGCGGTTTCCAATGAAGCGATTGCGGAAAGTTTTTCCCTGCTCTCCAAGCTGATGGATATACACGGAGAGAACCCATTCAAAATAAAATCATATGCTGCTGCATCATTCAGTATTGATAAGTTAACTGAAGAACTGAGCTCGATACCGCGTGAAAAAATTATATCAATTAAGGGCATCGGACCAAGTATTGGCAAACAAATCATCGAAATTCT
Organism: uncultured Bacteroidota bacterium; assembly: GCA_963757315.1. Classification (GTDB taxonomy): domain Bacteria; phylum Bacteroidota; class Bacteroidia; order Chitinophagales; family Chitinophagaceae; genus Puia. The sequence goes on from CAVWRD010000011.1 coordinate 1,851,002, forward strand.
CGACACCGGTGAGTTACCCCAACTTCACGAAATAATCGGCAAAACACCTTCCGGGGTCATCGAAATGCTCCGAATTAAGGGTTTGGGCCCAAAAAAGATTTCAACAGTCTGGAAGGAGATGGAAATCGAATCTATCGGTGAATTGATGTATGCATGTGATGAAAACAGACTGATGCTTTACAAAGGATTTGGAGAAAAGACACAACATAATATTCGGGAAACAATTTCGTTTTATTTGCGCAGTCAGGGAAGTTTTCTCTTCGCTGAGGTGGAGGGTTATGTTCTTTCCATACAAAAAAAACTCAAAGAAACATTTCCCGGAGAGTCTAATTTCTGTAACGGGAGGCTTTCGCCGCCACCTGGAAATCGTTGATCAGGTGGAATGGATTACGAATATATCCATTGAGGATTTAACACATTTTTTTGCTTCACAAAACTGTATTGCGGAACTAACATCGCAGAATATTCTGCAGATAACAGGCGGCGATCATGTCAAACTTATTTTCGAAATCGTAACAGCCGCTTCATTTCATCAGCGTTTATTTGAAACAAGTTGTAGTCCTGAATTCCTGGGAAAATGGCTCTCAGATTTTAAATCATCGGATACTCCCGGTTCGGAAGAAACGATATTTCAGCAGGCCGGTATCCATATCATACCTCCTCCACTTCGGGAAGATCCACGTGTGATTGAAAAAGCGAAACTTTCGCCATTGCCTGAACTCATTCAGTTTTCAGATATAAAAGGTATCATCCATAGTCATAGCAACTGGAGCGACGGATTGAATACCGTGGAAGAAATGGCCAAAGCGTGTATTGAGCAGGGATTCGAATACCTGGTTATAAGTGATCACAGCAAGTCTGCTTTTTATGCAAATGGATTGTCGGAAGAAAGGATACGCGAGCAACATCTATACGTGGATGAACTCAATAAAAGGCTGGCACCTTTTCATATATTCAAAAGTATAGAATGTGATATTCTAAACGACGGCAAACTGGATTACAGTGACCAGATCCTTTCCACATTTGATCTCGTAATTGCTTCGGTTCATTCAAATCTCAAGATGAGTTCTGAAAAAGCCATGAGTCGTCTGCTCACGGCTGTTCAGAATCCCTTTACCCGAATTCTCGGCCATCCTACGGGTCGACTGTTGTTAAGTCGCGCAGGTTATCCTGTAGACCATACTGTTCTGATAGATGCCTGCGCAAATTTTGGAGTGGTTATCGAATTGAATGCCCATCCCCGTCGTTTGGATATGGACTGGCGGTGGATCGATTATGCTATTCAGAAAAATGTATTGATTTCTATTGATCCTGATGCCCACTCAATAGTTGGATATCATGATATACATTATGGCGTCCTTGCAGCGCAGAAAGGCGGAGTCACGGCAGCTCACAATCTGAGTAGCTTTTCCCTGGCTGAAATGAAGCAGTTTATAAAACTGCGGAAAGGATAAAAGGTTTATCCTTATGATCAATGACCGGAAACGCGCTCCACGGTTTTCGGTGGAATTTTGGTGCGGGATAACAGAGAGCCTGAAAGAAAATCGAAGAATTTTTGTAAGGGCAGCGAAATCAGATAACATAGAATCAACGACAAACAGGGCGCGATCCAAACTGTATTGATCCCCAGAGTAACAAATCCGGCCTGCACCAGTTTCAGGATGAGAATATGAATCAGGAATATCGAAAAAGAAATTTTTTCGGTAAATAGTATAAACCGGTTGATGGGACCGATATGCAATCCATAAATCAGGATACAAAGGGATGTGTAACCAAAAAGTGCCGGAATATCATTGAAGACCTTGCCCACATTCCCAAACAGAATAGCCAATATACTGTATAAAAACAAACCGATAATAGTAATCAGGATTAGCCAGCTTCTTTTTAGTTTCCAGAATTCAATGCCCCTTTTCAAATATATTTCCGCACAATACATGCCCAGCACAAATTCCCAGAGGTACATGAGAAAAAAACTGTTCCAGTTTCTTTCCTCTACTTTATGCAGTAACAAAAAAAAGAATGCCCAGGTATAAGAAATAATCAGGCCGGCCAGTAAAAAATTTTTACCTGATAGCGACTGCCTCGCTTTTACAATTAAAAGAAAGACCAGGTAGAACTGAATGATCGTTGAGATAAACCACAACTGGTAACCATATGTGCCGATCAGGTGGTTGTCAAACATTTTATAGAGAAATACATGGCTGAAATAATTATTCCAACTGTTCTGGTAAATGGGAATCCACAGGGAAATCAAAGCACTGATGGTTACAATTAAAATGTAAGGAATATAGATTTTGGTAAACCGCTTTTTTAGAAAATCACCATATCCCAGTGGTCTTTTCAAATGGGATAAAAATAATCCGAAACCGGAAGCAAATAGAAAAGTATGGATGCCGGTTCCGCCAAAATTAGTTGCTTTCAACAATAATGGAGGCAGTCCGATATCCTGACAGTAGTGATACAACACAATCGAAATGATGGAATAGCCCTTGATGAAATCTATTATTTCTATCTTATTTTTCATGTTTGGGCAAGTTTTAATCAGGCTTTCCTTCGTAAACCGGCAGTTCAACAAAAAATGTCGTTCCGCTTTTCTCCACGGTTTCAAACCAAATACGACCCTTGGCTTGTTCCACAATCGTTTGACTCATTGCCAGTCCGAGTCCGGTACCTGAAGACTTGGTTGTAAAATTGGGTATAAAAATCTTGGATTGCATCTGTTCCGGAATACCTTCTCCATTGTCGTGTATACTGACAATAATATTCCCCATGTGCAATTCCTCACTAACGCTGATCACGCAGGTTTCCTGATTGTGACATGCTTCCAATGCATTCTGAAGCAAATTGGTGAACAACCGGTTGATCTGTGTTTTATCTGCATATATCATCACTTTTTCATGTACCGGAATCCACTTAAATAAAACATTTTCCATCATTTTATATAATGAAGTAAGGGACGACAACATCTCATGCAGATCCAGCAATTCATTTATCGGGTTTCCAATATGTGCAAACTGGCTGAAATCGGATGCTATTTTGGAAAGATGATCAATTTGTTCAACCAGTGTTTTTGCTACGCTTGCCGTAAGTTCTTTTACATTGGGCGCCTCACTGTTATTTGCTTTCTGAAGGTATTGGATGCTGAGCTTCATGGGGGTGAGAGGATTCTTAATCTCATGAGCTACCTGCCTGGCCATTTCACGCCAGGCTCCTTCACGCTCACTTTTCGCCAGTGCTGAAGCACTTTCCACCAGTTTGGCCACCATCTTGTTGTATTCACGGATCAGGCCGCCGATTTCATCGTTCTTCTTCCATTCGATCAGTTCATTCGTTTTACTGAGATTGACCTGTTTCATTTTCTCCGAGATCAGGGCAAACGAATAAGTAATTCGGTTGGTAAGGAATACAGCAATGGTTCCAGCCATGAGGAAAATGAATACGTTCAGGTTGATGATCGTTACCAGAAAGCGCGAAATTTCGTCGTTCAATTCATCCTCTGTATTAAAAGAGGGAATATTAATATAAGCGGTTGTACCTTTTTCCGATCTGAGCGGACAATAAATGCTATGAAAACTGAGGCTGCCCATTTTTTCCTGGTTAAAAAACTCGATGGAGCCCAGATGATTCATATAATAGTATGCAACGGGGTTCATTTGTTCACTCAGAATTCCTTTGGTGTATATGAATGGATTAGAGGAAACAATCAGTGTACCATTGATATTATAGAGATTGATATCTGCATTATGAATCTCTCCTACTTTGTTAATTATCTTGTCCAGGTCTTCCCGTGGCATCTGCTTAATCGGGTTAGAAACACTGGTAGTGGTTTGAAATGCCTGAAGTCTCGTACTGATTTCGCCGGTGATGACTTTCAAAGAAGCGCTGAGACGGTCCTGATTATTCCGGTTGTATCTGTTTATCAGGAAAAAAATGGTCGAAACACCGATCACAAGAAACAGGAAAAGGCTTACAAAGATAATAGTTGCCTGAATCTGTGAACGGATATTCAGTTCAAGAAATTTTTTAAGTTGTGACCAATGCAAGCGTGTTTGTATCAGAACCGAACTTAACCAGAATAGCGCAACAAGAATAAGAAAAGCACTAAACAAATAAGCGAACAGGGTAATAGCTTCTATAAGCTGGTTGTCTCTTTTTGCGATTACAATGATCTTGTTATCAGAAATGACATGCCAAAGTTCGTCATAACCGTTATTTTTTCGCTGTTCATAGTCTTGTTTTGGCAGCAGGCTGTCGTCAAGCTCGGTGGGAAAGGGATAGTTATTGTAATAACTAACTAATTCATTGTCGTTGTAAATCGCATAAGAATAGACCGGTGAATATTGCGGCAGGAATTCTTTGTGCTGCTGTGTAAGCTGCGGGGCCAGTCCTTCGGTTTTATAGCTTCTTGGTTCAGCCTGTACGAACAGATATCCTTCCGTTCTGCCAGCGCTGTTTATGATTTGTTTCTTATAAATGTAACTGAATTCATTATAAGTTTTTTCATAGTACATCAGGTTCGGTATGGTCGTCGGTTTACCCTGCAGTTTAAAAATAGTGTTCAGTGTGTCAAATGAAACGGCATCCTGATTATAAAGAGGCCTCTCGGTAGAGTCGTAGGTATAAATTTTAGTATCGTATTTCGTCAGGTAAGCACTGATATTGATATTGATCAGGCTGTCTTTCAGGTATTTGTTTTCTACCGGGTTCCTGAAACGATCAAATTCGCGTTGTAATAAATCATTTTCAAAATATGTCAGCGAAATACTCATCAGTATTTCGCTGGTGGGATCGTTTTGTTCCGCGAGGCGTTCAGCTAGACTTATTCGCGTTTCCCTTTCATATTTTTTGTTTTGAAAAATGATGATCACAGAAATGGATCCGGAAAAAATAAAAAGCCAGAACATGATTTCGGAGATATTCAACCTGAAGCGAAGACCGGTGATTATATTCCTGATCATTAGCCATAAGTAACATAAGAGCCAGATCAGTACATAAATATCAAGTTCCACCTGTCTGGGGTCACTATGAAAGGTAAGGTCTGTCAAACCGATAGCGCCGACCACAATGAAAATGACGAGCAGATTTCCCTGCAGGTAATCCTTGATGAGCCTCAACAAGATTTGTGTAGATATGAAATAACTGAGCGCAAGTGCAGCGAGGATTATAAAACTGATTACACTATAAATTGTGAGACTGAAAGCATTCGTGACATTAAACGATATTCTGGCATCTATGACGAGACTCTGGACTATATCAGCGAAAAGAAAAGTAATTATTACCAGCACCGTCAGGGTGCTGATAATCACGAGTGCTCTTTTATAGAAAATACGAAACAAAGGAAATTTGTATTCTCCGATTTCCTGTTGAATAAATAGAACGATCCAGCAAAAAAGAAGTGCATTTATGAGGAGATCACCCAGAGAACGCAGGATAAAATTGGAACTGTAAATCGTCGGGTCGAATAATTCATATTGGCGGAAGTGAAAGATTCCCGGAAAGTAATATGTTATAATCCGGATACAGATCAGGGTAAGAACCAGGAAAATAATACCAGCCAGACGACTGTACTTTTCAGCTATACCATGGGCCATATTGTGTATAACGACCAGCAGTAACAGAACGCCTGAAAATACCACTAAAAGCAAGAGTATGCTAAATTTCGCCGCATGATAAGACTCTGTTTTTGTCAGATAAAAAAGCGTTTGCCCCTCCCTGTTCCTAACCGGAAATGGGGAAGGTCCGGCGGTTATCCGAACGCGATTTTCTGCAGATGGGAATCCTACAAATGCCGGTTTCAGATTCTGAGGAGAAATAAAATATTGCCAGCGTACAGGAATCAATGCAACTGCGGTTAATGGATACGGCAGTGTATGGCTGAAGGAATATTTGATTACTTCAAATTGTCCGTTGCTAAGTGTCGCAAAATAATTACCGTCGGGTTTTAACAGAAAGCTATCAGGCAGAACAGAAGATTGATCACTCCAAAAAGTCAGGTGTTCGCTAAATGGCAGATTCTTTTCATAAATCAGAACGCCATATTGTTTGTCTACGAGGTCGTTCAACTCGGCCAGCGAATAGTTCTTATCAGAAAGCCTGCGTATCTTCAGTTCATCCCGCGTTAGTTTTTGAAAGTCGTTTTCTCTTTCCTGTAAAAATGATTCAATGGAATTCCTGAGAATTCGGGTATTGGAATTTCCGCTCAGATAGGCGTTGATAGCAAAGGCTGCAACAAACAGAAAGATCCCCGTCAGAATGAGGTAAATGTTTCTAAACAGGAAGTTTTTAAGAAATAAAATCAATCGGTCGTTTTTTGCTTTTTAACCGTGTTCCAGATCGCATCTAATTCTGCCAGCGACAAATCCGTCATTTGTCTGTCGGATATACCAACAACCTCTTCCATCTTCGTAAATCGCTCTATGAATTTGCGGTTAGTTTTTTCCAGTGCTGTTTCAGCATCTATGCGCAAAAATCGTGCATAATTGATCAACGAAAACATCAGGTCCCCAAATTCTTCTTCTATATGAGCTGAGTTACCTGAAAAAACCGCTTCCTGCAGTTCCTTTTTTTCTTCCTCTACTTTTTCCCAAACCTCATCACGGTTGCTCCATTCAAATCCCACCTGTTTGGATTTTTCCTGGAGGCGGATAGCCTTTACGACTGCAGGCAGCGAAGACGGCACACCGCTTAAAACAGATTTTTTGCCTTCCTGAAGTTTCAACTTTTCCCAGTTCTGTTTCACATCTTCTTCAGAATTCACTTTAACATCACCATATATGTGTGGATGCCTCGAAATTAGTTTTTCACTGATACCATCAAGTACTTCTTCTAATTTAAAACGATCCTGTTCACTGGCAATTTTTGCATAGAAAAGCAGATGCAGGAAAAGATCGCCCAGTTCTTCTTTTATACCCTGCCAGTCTTCTGTAATAATCGCATCTGTAAGCTCATACAATTCTTCAATAGTGAGGCTTCTCAGGGTTTGAATAGTCTGTTTTCTATCCCAGGGGCATTTTCCCCTCAGCTCATCCATAATATTCACCAGACGTAAAAAAGATTTCGAAAGATTTTCGGATTCCATAGTCTATGTTTCAATAACCGTAAATATTGCACCGAAGATAAAAATGATTAATAGCACAATGAATGAAAGTATGAGAAGCAGTAAATATTTCAGGATCGTCTTCCATCGTCCCTGTCCATAAAACTTACGCATTGCCTTATAATAATAAATGAATGGATAGATAACGAGCGGCACCGTCAGCCAGCCCATCCAGGTCCATCCGGTATGCGTTTGAATTTCAGAAAACAGAAAATAAATCAACAATATCAAAAATGAAAATATATAGAGATGGATGGCAAATATGCCATGATCTACATAATAAAATTGCCTACGCCGGACGTACAACAACTTGAGCAGAAGAGCAAAGATTGGGAGAGAGATAAAAAGCATCTTTGGAAAGTTGTGGACGAAGTTTGCTATGAGTTCGCGAATAAATTCTCCCCGCTGCCTGTCAAATCTCTGTTCGATCGCAATAATGCGGATAGTGGCTCTTCTTTTAAACCACCCATCTTTTTCTCTTGACGGCAGTGTCTTCTGGAGTGAATCATAAGCTTCGACAGTAGGGTAATTCTTAAAAAAATTTTTGTGCTCCTGTTTTTGGGAACTATCCCCATTGACCTTTATATAAGGACTTACAGTCTCATTGTATTCTTTAAGTATTTCTAATGAATCGCGCGAATTCTTTGCTTCCGCCAGTTGGGTCAATAATACCGGGTCGTTGATATTCTTCAAGTCTTTTCCCGTAGCTATCTTATCGGGATTAACAAATGAAAAGAAAACAATAAAGAAAAACGCCGAAGTAAAAATATACATACGGATAGGATCCAGGTAACTGGCCCGGCGCCCATTCATATATTCCTTCGACAAGAATCCCGGTTTAATGAAAAGATCCTGGACGGTACTAAAAAACTTCCCGTCAAAATGAGTAATATCTGAGAAAAAGTGGCTTATCAGATGCCAGACAGTTTGTTTTGGCTCGATATTTTCCTGTCCACAGGCAGGACAATATCTGCCGGTTGTTTCGGTTCCGCAGTTAAGACATATCTTTTCGGTTCTTATCTTGCTGTGTGACACCCGTTTTTTTAATTAAAAATAAAGATACTGGCAATAATTAACACCTGATTTTTCCGTTTAGCAGATAGATTTAAAATGTTTGGTATCATGAGTGGTCGTTTTCCCTTAATAATTGCATTGCTAATAGCATCTGGTTCGGCCAGATCCCAGTATTACTACAAGGATATTATCCTCTCGAGGCAAAACCAGGAGAACTGGAAGTCGCTTAAGGAGCAGAAAGCAAAGGAGGTGAATATTGTAAGTCTCGACGCAAATGATGAACCCACTCCGGGTTTTGTTTGCACTCAGAAGATTTCAGCTGATTTCAGTACTATTTCCACATATACCAAATCAACAGATATTCCAGAATCCACTGTAACAAGTTATTACAATCCGAATGGGCGCCTGATAAAAACAGTTGATACCAGTGATACCTTTAAAAGTGTAACTGAATATTTTTACAACGAAGCCGGTCAGCTTAGCCGTCTGATAAATAGTTCAGTCGAAACAGACAATCAAATCATTGCCGTTGAAAAGCATATATGGATTTACGACGGCAATAAGTTGAAACAAATGATTAAAATAAAGGGAGAATCGGATTCCACTATCGTGAATCTTGAGAAAGATGAGAAGGGCAATATTATTGAAGAAAAGCCCGTGCGGGCGGGTCAAAGCCTTCCTTCCACATATTACTACTATGACGAGCAGGGAAGACTAACGGATATAGTTCGATACAATCAAAAAGCAGGCAGGCTTTTGCCGGACTATATATTTGAATACAATTCAGGACATGTTTCTTCTATGTTATTCGTTCCCTCCGGTTCTACAGACTATCAAAAATGGATTTACAGTTATAAACCTAATGGTCTTAAGGAAAGTGAAGTCTGTTATGACAAGAAAAAGGAAATCGTTGTAAAAATTAATTATACCTATAATTTTCATTAAGCAGCCTGAAAAAGAAAATCCCGTTGAATCGGGATTTTTTCTTTTTTATCAGTGAGTTTTCAATGCATTGCTTCAGACAAATCTGTCTTTTGCTTACTTCTTTTCACAAATAATACAAATGGGATGGCGATCAGGAATAAAATCCCGAGATAATAAAATACATCCATATATGATAATACGTTTGACTGAGCGAAAACAGAAAAATCAAGCGCTTTATAAGCAGACTGAAGTGCAATATCGGGTGTCTGCCCCTTCGAAATAAATCCCTGTTGCAATGCATGTACATGGTTCATTACATTTGGGTTGTTTACATCGAGCTTACTGACGAGTGTGCTTCGATGAAACATATTCTGCCGGGCCATATAAGTCGTGATGAGAGCAACACCAAAAGATCCTCCAACCTGTCGCATCATGCCGGTAAATGCGACCCCCTGCCCGATTTCCGGGCCTTTTAATGAACTTAGTGATAAACTCGTTATAGGAATAAAAAGCAGTGGCAGACCAACACCACGAATTACGAGCATCCAATAAAAGTCCTGCGCAGGCGTAGCGTTCGTAAGAATAAAGTAACCCCAGAAACAAAAAAATGCGAAGATCAGCATGCCCATCGAAACAAGAAATTGCTGAGGAACCCCCTTTGTCAATATTATGCCTATAATGGGCATTAGAAATGCTGTTGTTATGGCCGACGGAACCATTAACATACCAGACTGAAATGCCGTCCAACCCAGCGTGCTCTGCGTATAAACCGGAATTATAAAAGTAGAACCGTACAAACCAAAACCCAATAGAAAAGTGAGTCCCGTACCGATTCGCAGGTTTCCATTTTTGAGTACCCTGAGATTAACGATGGGATTTCTGAAAGTCAGTTCACGCCAGATGAAGAAAAACGCGCCTAAGAATGCAGTACAGCTCAAAATAATAATCCATGTATTGGAAAACCAGTCATCGTCCTGACCTTTTTCCAATACGTATTGCAGAGATCCTACTGCTGCTGCCAATAGAAAAATTCCAAGCCAGTCGATGTCACTTGCAGCACTCTTGGATCCGTAATTCGGATTTCGCACAAACTGAAGCGTAAGTAAAGTTGCAATTATACCGATGGGGATATTGATGTAAAATATATATGGCCATGAATAATTTTCAACGATATAACCTCCCAGTGGCGGTCCTAATGTGGGACCAACAATTACTCCTAATCCGTATATAGCCTGCGCCATACTTCTTTTTTCTGGTGGATATACTTCTGTAATGATAGTTTGTGAAGTAGCCAGCAAAGCACCCCCGCCTAACCCTTGCATGAAGCGAAAAATTACGAGCTCCCAGATACCATTTGCATTTCCACAAAGAAATGAACATACCGTAAATATCATTATTGATGCAGCAAAATAATTACGTCTTCCAAACTGGGTGGCGAGCCAGCTGGTCATTGGGATTATTATCACATTCCCGATGGCGTAAGCTGTAATAACCCAGGCAACCTCTGTTAAAGTAGCGCCCAGATTACCACGCATGTCATTTAGTGCCACGTTTACAATCGTGGTATCGATAATTTCCAATAAAGTACAAATAATGGCAGTGAGGGTAATAATTGCACGCCTCGAACCATATTCAACCAAAGAATCCTGTGATAATGCTTGAGCCATAAAATGATCTTACAAGTTTCTATTTATCATTACCAATGTGAACATCCACGTTCACATTCATACCCGCTTTTAAGCGTTTCAGAACGGTATCCTGCATATTGGTGAATTCAATTTTAATAGGAAGACGTTGTACTACTTTTACGAAATTACCACTGGCATTGTCCGGAGGAAGTAATGCAAAAGTAGCACCGGTAGCCGGAGAAAAAGAAGAAACGGTTCCCTCAAATTCATGTCCCGGAATAGCGTCTACATCAATAACCACCGGTTGTCCGATTCTTATTTTATTGTATTGGGTTTCCTTAAAGTTTGCGACTACCCACAAGCTCTGATCAAGTACAACACTGAAGGTTGACTGTCCTGCATTTAAAAACTGCCCGACCTGAACATTCACTTTTGAGATAAGTCCGCTCGCAGGAGCAGTGAGAACAGTATAAGATAATTTTAGCTTAGCATCATCCACATCAACCTGTCTCTGTTTGATGGTTGCACCGGCAATACTTATTTGTGAAGAAGTGGCTGCGCTTTGAACACTTACCGCGTTTGTGGCACTGCTCGCCTGCTTTCTTTGTTGCTGAAGAATCAGCAATTGTTTTTCTGCGGATTCTTTTGCAGCCAGCTTGTCTTCATATTGTTGCTGAGTTACAGAATGATCTTTTATGAGATTTGCATACCTGTCAAATTCCTGAGTGCTTTGCCATACGGCGACTTTTGCTTTTTCTATTTGTCCGTCTATAGCGAGTGTTGCGAATTCACTGGTTCCGATATTTGATTGAGCGGCAGCAGAGTTTGCCTTGGCAGAAATGAGATTACTCTGTGCAGTTGCCAGAGCCGCTTCAGCTTCATCGAGTTTAATGAGCTGGTCTCTGTTATCAAGAACCAGGAGTGTATCTCCTTTTTGAACCATTTGATTATCCGATACCCGGACTTCCGTTACATATCCGGAAACCCGTGGAATAATGGGACTAATATTCGCTGAGATCTGCGCATCGTCAGTTTCTGCATGCAACTGGGCATGATGCCATTTTGTGATACCAAACCAGGTGCCTGCGATAACCAGGGCAATTAGTATGATTAAAAATACTTTACTTCTTTTTTTTGGTTGTCCGTCTGTAGCTGTTGCCATAAAACTTGATAATTGTAGGTTGAATTATTTTATATTTCTTGAAGTAGCCAATATGCCGGATCTTTCCAACAGAGTATTGTATGCTACGATCGCATCTGCTTTTGCGAGTTCCAGGCTAATCTGACTTTGAAGCATAAGCACGTTTGCATCGAGCAGATCGGTTACCGTAAGCAGACTGTTGTCGTATTTATTTTTTACGATCTTATAGTTTTCTAATCCCTGCTCAACTGCTACTTCACTGACCGAGATCTTTTTGTTGGCTGTAAGTAAAGACTCATAAGCCTTGTTAACCTCACGTCTAACCTGATCATACATCTCCTCTTCATTCGCCTGTACTTCAGAAAGTTTTGCTTTTGCACCGGCTACATGTGCGTTCGTTTTCCATAACGACGAAACATTATAAGAAAGGCCAACGCCCGCAGTAAATGCATTTGTAATCGTTATAAAGTTTGGAATATCAGCAGCGATATAACCACCCGTTAAAGCGAGGGAAGGATAATAATCTGCTTTAGCCGTTTTTATTCCCAGTTCAGACGCTTTCTTTTGATAGCCGATTGCCTGAAGATCTTTACGATTCTGAAGCGCTAATTGCTCATAATCCTGTAAATTTTTTACGTCGCGGGGTTCCACGAGACTGGCCGAATCAGCGACTAACTGTGTTTCTTCCGGCAGACCCAGCATGATATTCATATTGACCATTGCTACTTTCAGGTTTTCTTCTACATCTGCTTTGCTCAACTCGATATTGGCCGTTTGCAGAAGAGCTTTCAGCTTGTCGTTGCGTGCAAGCAGACCATTTTTCTCGAGATTAGCAAAATCAGCGTCTCTCGATCTTGACTGATTAAGGTTTTCCTGAATAACAAGAAGGTTAGCCCTGGCTTTATAGAGATTGCTAAAGGCATCGATTGTATTCATTATTACAGCTTCCTTATCCTGATCTGCATCCAATACGGCCGCTTTTTCCAGAAATTCTGACGAATGAATTCCATATTGAATTTTAAGTCCGGAATAAATAGGCAGGCTTAGATTTGCAGATCCATATAAGGCCTGATCAACTTTTATAGGTGCCGCTGCTGATCCACCGCTATTGGATTTATATTGCATATCAATATTCGGCTGCGTTACCCTCAGGTAAGAACCGCTGATTTTAAAATCGGGCAGCTGATTTTGTTTTGCCACTTTTGTATTAGCATTTGATTCTTCTATCCTGGCGTGGGCTGCGCGCAGAGGTTTACTGTTTTTTATGCTCAGATCAATGGCTTCGTCCAGGGTAATTTTCCGTCCGTCATCCTGCGAGTATCCGAAATAAGATAAAAGCAAAAGGGGAAGAAACGTCATACGTAGAAAACTCATTCTAAGATTCATGTGTTAAGATTGCTTTGTAAATACTTTTAATATGCACTGCCAATTTCTTTTTTATTATTTTCTCAAACTCTTCATCGCGCAGTGATTCGAGATTGTGATAAGTTCTATAAAAATCTGTGTTAATCAACATATGGGAAATTGTTCCAATCAATGTGTTTGTCAACATCGGTATATCGACGTTTTTCTTGAATAATCCTTTCTTCTGGCCAACCCGGATGATGTCATTCATACATTCCGAATTTCTGACCTTCATTTTTTCCACCATTTGTATAATGGGAGGATTTTGATTAATTATTTGTTCACAAAGGAGAATCCGATGGAAGGTTTTCCTCTGAAAAATGCGTTCAATATATACATCTACCAGGCTATACATTTTTTGTAAAGGGTCGAGACTTTCATCCTTAATAAGATTATCCACCAGCTCGCGTATATTCAGACTCTTTCTTTCGAAAATCTCCTCCATCAGTTTCTCTTTGGAGCCGAAATAATAGGAGATCATCGCAGTATTAATGCCCGCTGCCTCAGCTATATCACGTACTGAAGTCCCGTCAAATCCTTTTTGGGAAAACAGCAGCTCCGCGCTATCCAATAATTGAAGCTGTTTTGCTGATAAATCCGGTTTCATGGTGCAAAGTTAATTAAACGTTTGTTTAATTTTAAATTGTTGAGCGGATTTTTTTAAAAAAGACCTTCCCCGTTTGTCATAAACCCCTTCTAAACGATTGATTTATTGGTAATTTCAGGCCCATTAAAAAAATGTTATGAAATTTTTATTGCCTGCTATTTTTATGGTTGCGCTCGTTTTCTTTTCTTGTAATCAGCCAAACAGTTCATCTTCTACGATAGTTCAACCTGATCCTCTGGATATTTTGGCACAGGACAGTTCAGTAAGGCCTCAGGATAATTTTTATTTATTTGCGAATGGTACTTGGCTTAAAAAAACTGAAATTCCGGCTTCACAATCATCGTGGGGTGCTTTTTCTACTTTGCAAGACAGTTCACTTAGCCGTTTGAACCGAATACTTGATTCACTTTCCGGTATGTCCGGCGCTACAAAGGGTTCAATTGCCCAGCAGACAGGTGACTTTTATGTAAGTGCTATGGATTCTGCAGGCATCGAAAAAAAGGGATTTCAGCCCGTCAAATCTGAATTGGACAGTATAGCCGCGATAAAAAATAAATCAGAAATATATCGTGAAATCGCAAAGGAATATGCCATCAACCACGCCCCTTTCTTTAACTTTTATGTAACGGCCGACGACCGAAACAGCCTGGTAAATATTGCACATTTTGATCAGGGCGGTCTCGGTTTACCAAGTAAGGATTATTATTTTAAAACAGATTCTTCCACTAAAAAAATCCGGGATACCTACTCTGCTTATATTTCAAAAACATTTGAACTCCTGGGTCAGTCTCCGAATGATGCCGCAAAAAACGCAAAATCAGTTTTTGATTTGGAAATTGCGATGGCAAAAGTTTCAAAATCTCCGGTTGATTTACGGGACCCAATCAAAAACTACCATAAAATCCGCGTTGCTTCGAACCCGGATGTTAGTAAACTATGGATGCCGTTCGGGGTATCAGTCGATACCGTATTGGTTGGACAGCCTGAATTTTATAAAGGGTTAAACAACTTATTAAATATTGCACCCATAGAAGCATTAAAAAATTATCTGATTTTTCATATAGTGAATGATGATGCAGATTATTTATCACACGATTTTGTAGACGCAAAATTTACATTCGAGAAGTTGCTCAGTGGCCAGACACAAATGAAAGAAAGATGGAAGCGTGTGACCTCACTGGTTGACAGCCACCTGGGTGACAACCTGGGACAGATTTATGTACAAAAGTATTTTACCGCTGCTGATAAGGAAAGAATTAATCAGCTTATAGATAATATCATTTCCACTTATGCAGAACGAATTCAGCAGCTGGACTGGATGAGTGATTCTACAAAACAAAAAGCAATTGTAAAACTTCATGCTATTGTTAAAAAAGTAGGTTATCCTGACAAATGGAAAGACTATTCTTCAATAAATATTACAAAGGATGATGTCATTGCGAACCTAAGAGGTACATCGCAATTTGAATATAATAGATCCATCGCTAAAATCGGGAAACCGGTTGATCGTACAGAATGGCAAATGACTCCTCCAACTATAAATGCATATTATGAACCAACGCAAAACAATATCAATTTCCCCGCCGGAATTTTGCAACCACCGTTTTACTTTTCCAATGGAGACGATGCTGTAAACTATGGAGGAATTGGTCTTGTGATTGGTCATGAAATTACACATGGTTTCGACGATCAGGGCCGCCAATACGACGCAGATGGCAATCTGAAAGACTGGTGGTCTGCTGAAGATGCGAAGAAATTTAAAGAACGGGCACAAAATATCATAAACCAGTACAACGGATACATAACAGCAGATACTTTTCATCTAAATGGAGAATTGACAGAAGGTGAAAATATTGCTGACAATGGTGGCCTCGCGATCGCTTATGCTGCATTTAAAAAAACAGCACAGGGAAAAAGCAATGACAAGATTGACGGATTTACCCCTGACCAGCGTTTTTTCCTTTCACATTCACAAGTATGGAGAATAAAAACCCGTAAAGAAAGACTTATAACGATGGCCCTCACAAATCCACACTCTTCACCGATGTGGCGGGTGAATGGTCCCGTGTCAAACATGCCTTCATTTTATGAGGCATTCCATGTTTTGCCTGCGGATCCCATGTACAGACCAGACAGTCTCCGTGTGAAAATCTGGTAATATTCAAGTAATATTCAGGGCTTGGTCATCATGGTCAATTTAGTTTAAAACCCTTGCTAGTCAAGGGTTTTAACATTATATTCTGCCGCTCGCCATGATAAAAAACGCCTGATATTGGGGTTTGACACTTGATTTACCGGAGTATATTTGTTTTGGAATTAGAAATAAATATATCCATCCGGACTAATTCCCAGGTTGCTTTCCCGCACGTTTAAATGCGATAGAAATCTCAGATTAGAAAAATAACAGATACTTGCCGCTAAAAATTTTGTCATTTATTTTTCACTATTAAATCGTCACATTATGAAACCAGTATTCGCAAACTTTAATCTTAAGAAATCAGCAAGTGTTCTGGCCGCAGCAGTATTGCTAACAATTGGCGCCGCTAAAGTACAAGCTGCACCTACCATTGAAAAGATCACCAGCCCGACCGACAAACAGGTATCTATTAATTTTGTCGGAGCTACTGAAAGCAATTATGTATTCCACCTGGAATATGACAACAAAACAGGTGAAAAATTTTACCTCATTGTAAAAAATGATGCAGGTGATATCGTTTACCAGAATGCTTTCACTGGTGCACATTTCGAAACGAACATCCGCTTACCAAAAGAAGAATCAGAAATACATCCAACATTTGTAATCCGTACAGCGAATGAGCAGATTGAAAAGAAATTTTCAGTAAGCCGTAATGTATCAGAAAGCTTTGTTGCTACTTCTTTGTAAATGTAATCCTGTTCAATGAAGAAAAGGGCCCGCATATGCGGGCTTTTTTTTGGTATATGGTGAATGGTTTATGGTTAATGGATGACCTAATTGTCAACATCCTTTATAGAGGGGCGTTTATCCGCCGGGTCCCTGTGATCATATTTCAATTGAAATACCCTCAGATCGGGTTGGAACTTTCGCTTCCGGTTCAGGTCAAAATGATAAACATCCTGTTCAACCCTATACAAAAAGGGAAGACCGATACTATCGTATTCATATTTGTTATCGTTCAAAATCCCGTCCTCATTTGTATAGATAGTCGCAGATAACATAAATTCAATTTGATTTTTAAAGTCCACGACGTAAGAGATATCGGTTAAAAATCCGTAGGCCCAACCAACCTTATTAAACACTCTTATATTTTTCGGCATTTGTCGACCACCTTTCTGAAAAAAGAATTTCACGTAGCTGTCAAAAAATTCAGACGTATCATATTTAGGGTAAGATGTTTCAGAGGGATATTGGGACAGGTACTTATATAAAAACAGGTAGTCGGAGTTCTTTAGTTTAAAACGCTCCGATTCCGGAACAGATTTCGGGAAGAGTGCAGTTTGAAGAAGACGCTGGAGGTCTTCCAGCGGGATTCTGTTATGACGTGTGAAATCCATGGGTTCCCTGATAAGACTGTCGTGAGAATCCAGATATCCGTCTCCGATTCTTGTAATAGGCAGAAATTTGAAAGAATCCCGATTGTTTGCAGGTGGCTGACAATAAATCAGATTTCCTGCGCTATCCAGAAAACGAATCTGATTAGTATGGCGATTTTCTGATTCATTCATGGGCAGGAATTGGCGAACAATCCTCGTATTTACAAAGCCCTTCGAATGCAAACCGCGATTTATTTCCTCTTGTCCCACAAATTCATACATGCGGTTATAAGAGTCATTGTCACTTATTAAAAAAGCTTTCCGAATGAACTGCGCTATGGAAGGATATCCGGTTTCTGAGCTGCTATCTGAAAACAATGTTTTTTCTCCGGAATAACTGCTATCGTATTCCATTCGGGTAAATTTATTTACCCCCTTCTTGTGAATCCTGTTTAACTTTTCCAGCGATAGAAGAGCAAGGGGAAGTTTAACTGTAGATGCGGGATAATAGTATAAATCCTTGTTTACATGAAAATAAAAGTTTCTAAAGCTCGGCCGGTTCCCGGCATCCCGGTTGATTTGGGTATAAATGATTTGAATTCGATAGTGCTCGGGTTGTTGAATGACTTTTTGCAGAATGCCATTTGTGTCTGCCTGCAAGATTTCCTTCAGTAGTAAATCTGATTTATACTGACAATATACAAAACGGGGAATGGTCAACAACAAGACCAGATGAAAAATAAAAATTCTCATGCCCGAAAATACTAAAGATCGAACTGGGTCCCTGACTGGTTTATTTGTTGAATGATGCATATGGTTTACGGGAGTAAGTCTGCCGACTCCTATCGTGGAATTCACAGCTGCCATCGTTTTTATACGATACGGAATTTTCCCCCTCCGGATTTTCGAAAAAAAGCATTTGGTTCCTAAGGAATAAACTAGATTTGGGGCATATTTGATCAACATGAAACTATTTGTTGCGGGTCTACCTTACGATTTTGATGATACAGATTTAAAAGAAATGTTTGAACTCTACGGTGAAGTGGTTTCTGCTAAAGTTGCCATAGATCGCGAAACGAGGAAAAGCAGGGGTTTTGGGTTCCTGGAAATGAGTGCTGCTTTGGAAGCTAAAGAAGCGATTGATGCTTTAAATGGTGCCAGGCTGCGTGGAGGCAAAGAACTCGTAGTTCGGGAAGCAGAAGAAAAACCCCGGGATAATAGCGGCGGGGGTTATCGGCCAAGAAGATAATATTAACCATTCAGCGTTATAAATCCTCCGTCTATCGGATAGTCTGTTCCTGTAATAAAGGATGCCTCATCAGAACAGAGATACAACGCCAGTGAAGCTATTTCCTCGGGTTTTGCCATACGACCAATAGGCTGACTCGCCGATAATTTCCTGAACATCTCATCTTCCAGTCCCGGGTAATTTTTTGCAATGAATCCGTCTACAAATGGTGTATGAACCCTGGCCGGAGAAATAGAATTACAACGGATATTATACCTGATATAGTCCTTCGCAACGGATATTGTCATTGCTTCAACGGCACCCTTAGTCATACTATAAGCAAAACGGTCAGACAAACCCACATGGGCGGCTATGGACGCCATGTTCAGGATTGATCCGCCACGTGCTTTCATATAAGGAATACATGTTTTAATCAAATGAAAAACACCTCTCACATTGACTGAAAATAATTTTTCGAAATCCATTGCCTCTGTGTTCTCGACATTACCAACGTGAGCAATTCCAGCATTGTTAACTAAAATATCAGGTATTTGTTCGCCCACAATCTTCTGAATTGTGTTTTGCACAGATGATTCACTGTCTACCGCACATGCAAAATATTCGGCCTTCCCATTCTCCTTTCTTATCCGTTCAATGGTATCATGGGATCCTTGTTCGTCAATATCCAGCAGACATATATTTGCACCTTGTCTGGCAAATAATAAACAAATTGCCTTTCCAATACCACTACCACCCCCGGTAACAATAGCTGTTTTATTTTTTAAGCTAAACATATTTGATGATATTTCCTGTGCTGTGTTTGTGACTATTTTTTTTTAGAATAAACAACCTGTATGAAATTACGGAATAAAGCAGCATCGATATTGTTTCGTAAATTTGCATTCCATTTTTTCCCATGACGCAACAGCTGATCAACCTCTCTTCCCAGCTCGACGGTGAGTTATATACTGACGAAACCAGCCGGATACTCTATGCCACGGATGCTTCTGCATATCGTGAACTTCCTCTGGCAGTAGCCATTCCCAAGTCGTTGAATGATTTGAAGAAGCTCATTTCTTTCGCCCATGAAAATCAAACGTCTCTGATCCCCCGCACGGCCGGAACCTCTCTGGCTGGCCAGGTAGTGGGAAAAGGCATTGTTGTAGACGTATCCAAGAACTTTACGAAAATTATCGAATTTAATAAAGAAGAAGCATGGGTACGAGTCCAGGCTGGTGTAATCCGTGACGAACTCAATCTTTTTCTGAAACCGCACGGTTTACTTTTTGGCCCTGAAACTTCAACAGCCAACCGTGCCATGATCGGCGGAATGGTTGGGAATAATTCCTGCGGATCCAATTCGATGATTTATGGCAGTACGCGTGATCATTTATTGGAAGTAAAAGCACTCCTGAGTGACGGAACCGAATCATTTTTTCATTCATTAGGTCTGGATGAATTTCACGAAAAGTGTGAAGGGACAAATCTTGAATCAACTTTATATAAGAATATCCGTAGTCTGCTTAGCGACTATAATAATCAAATTGGCATCAGGAAAGAGTTTCCAAGAAAATCCGTTGAAAGAAGAAATACGGGATACGCACTGGATGCATTGTTAGAGACAGCGCCATTCACGGCAGGAGGTCCGGAATTTAATTTTTGCAAACTGATTGCCGGATCTGAAGGCACGCTGGCTTTTATTACAGAAATTAAACTTCACCTGATTCCGTTACCTCCCGGCATAACCGGATTGTTATGTGTTCATTTCAAAAGTATTGATGAAGCGCTTCGCGCAAACCTGGTCGCGCTCAACTATAAACCCAGTGCGAGTGAATTGATTGATCACTATATTCTCGAATGCACTAAAGACAATATTGAGCAGAATAAAAACAGATTTTTTGTACAAGGCGATCCAGGCGCTATATTGGTTATTGAATTTAAAAAAAACAGTCGGCAGGAAATAGAAAATATCGCAGCCTTGTTAACAGAAGAATTGAAAACTGCCGGCCTGGGATATCATTTTCCTCTTTTATTTGGAGAAGACACGAATAAAATATGGTCACTTCGGAAAGCGGGACTGGGTCTTCTTGGCAACATGCCTGGAGATTCCAAGCCGGTACCCGTGGTGGAAGATACGGCCGTAGATGTTCATGATCTGCCTGCCTACATATCCGATTTTAATAAACTGCTGTCGAAGTATGGTTTGCATTCTGTCCATTATGCCCATGCCGGTTCAGGTGAAATTCATCTTCGACCGATTATCAATCTGAAAACAGAGGAAGGAAATCAGATGTTCCGTACGATTGCCACAGAGATCGCCGGATTGGTAAAAAAATATCAGGGCTCTCTGAGTGGTGAACATGGAGACGGAAGATTGCGTGGCGAGTTCATAAAACAAATGGTAGGTGATCACAACTATGAACTCTTTAAAATTGTAAAGAGAAGCTGGGACCCAAATAATATATTCAATCCCAACAAAATTGTCGACACACCGCCGATGAATTCAATGCTGCGATATACTCCGGGACAAAAAACGCCCGCGTTTAATACTATATTTCGTTTCCACAATCAGGACGTACTGCAACATGCCGAACAATGCAACGGTTCAGGAGATTGTCGGAAGACTGCTTTATCCGGAGGAACTATGTGCCCTTCGTTCATGGCTACAAAAAATGAAAAGGATACAACACGTGCCCGTGCAAATATTCTAAGAGAGTTTCTTACAAATTCCAACAAGCTCAACCGGTTTGATCATCACGAAATCTACGAAGTGATGGATCTATGTCTCAGTTGCAAAGGATGTAAGTCTGAATGTCCCTCGAATGTGGACGTGGCGAAATTAAAAGCAGAATTTCTTCAGCAATACCACGACGTTCATGGAGTTCCCTTCCGGTCCAGACTGATTGCAAACTTCAACAGATCGCAGCAAATGGCATCTTTCGCTCCCGGAATATATAATTATCTGACTGCAAACAAATTTACAGGCGGGCTTATAAAAAGAATTTCCGGATTTGCTGTCGAACGCTCCATGCCTTCACTTTCAAAACAAAGCCTGTTGAAATGGTATAACAAATATTCAAAAGGAAAAAATAAAAGCACAAAAAGAAAAATATACCTGTTTTGCGATGAATTCACTAATTATAATGATACTGAGATTGGAATTAAGGCAGTTCTCCTTTTGGAAAAACTGGGCTATGATGTGGTGATTCCGGCACATGAAGAAAGTGGCCGCGCATGGTTGTCTAAAGGATTACTCAGGGATGCAAAAAAAATCGCTAATAAAAATATTTCTCTGCTAAAAGGAATTGTCAACAGCGAAAACCCTCTTCTCGGAATTGAACCCAGTGCGATTCTTACTTTCAGAGATGAATATGTGGACTTAGCTGATGACGACCAATTAGTGGCAGCCAGGGACTTATCCAAAAATGTTTTCCTGGTTGATGAATTCATTGCTGCTGAAATAAAAAAAGGTAAGCTGGATAAAAACCTGTTCACGAAGGAAAGCCGTAAGATCAAACTGCACGGCCATTGCCAGCAAAAGGCTCTATCCTCCGTTTCACATACGATAGATATGCTTTCCTTACCAGAAAATTATAAAGTCGAAAACATCCCCTCGGGTTGTTGCGGAATGGCAGGTTCATTCGGTTACGAAAAAGAGCATTATGCACTTTCCATGCAGATAGGAGAATTGGTTTTATTACCAACTGTTCGGCGACAGTCGGACGATGTAATCATTGCTGCCCCGGGAACCAGTTGCCGTCACCAGATTAAAGATGGTTGTAATAGGAAGGCTCTGCATCCGATAGAGATTCTGTATGATGCCCTTCTGAAAGCTTAAAGCCTAAAGCTCAAAGCCTAAAGCCTAAAACGTTATTGATAATTATTCAGGACCACAAATAAGAGCATTCATTTCGGTTGAATGAAGGTGGATGCTGAAATATTAATTTAACTTAGTTATCCTTAGGCTTAGGCTTTAGGCTTTAGGCTTTAGGCTTTAAAATTTTTCAACATGAACACTAGAAGGGAATTTCTTCAAAAAATAACTGGTTCAGCTGTTGGTCTGGCCATTTTACCTGGTCAATTGGCGGAGGCTTGTAAGAGTACACCGGCAACGATAAATGACGGCCCTGTACTAAAAGTTGCCATTTTAGGCCTGGGCAATTACGCAAACAGAGTTGCCGAAGCAATGCTCGCCTGCAAAAGAGCAAAACTTACCGGGTTAATAAGTGGCACACCTTCCAAAATTAAAACCTGGCAGATAAAATATAATATTCCTGATAAAAATTGCTACAACTACGAGAACTATGATGCCATAAAAAACAATCCGGATATAGATGCGGTTTATGTGATCACACCAAACGCTCTTCATCACGATGAGGTAATTCGTATTGCCAAAGCGGGTAAACAGGTGATCTGCGAAAAACCAATGGCGATCAGTGTAAAAGAAGGTGAGGAAATGATTGAAGCCTGCAATAAGGCAAATGTTAAATTACTGGTCGGTTACCGCATGCATTTTGAACCTCACACGTTGGAAATTGTTCGTTTGCGTAACGCAGGTGAGTTTGGAAAGATTACTTTTTTCCAGGGTTTGTCGGGATTCATAATGGGTGATCCGAATCAATGGCGGCTGAATCCAAAACTTTCCGGCGGGGGCTCCATGATGGATATTGGAATCTATTCAGTGAATGGGTCCCGATATATGGTTGGAGAAGATCCCATTTGGGTTAATGCAGTAGAAACTAAAAATGATCCCGTAAAATTCGTAAAAGGAATAGATGAAACGATTCAATTTCAATTGGGATTTCCAGGAGGCGCTGTCGCTTCCTGTCTTTCCACCTATTCGATGAATTATCTCGATCGCTTTTTTCTGGATGGTACGGGCGGGTTCGCAGAGTTATATCCCGCTACTGGCTATGATCCCACCAAAGGTTATACTAATAAAGGTCCTTTGGATTTTCCATTTGTACCTCATCAAACAATACAGATGGACGAAATGGCGGCCATTATTCTGGATGGCAAAAAACCAATACTCCCGGTAGATGGCGAAGAAGCTCTAAAGGATTTAAAAGTTATTGAAGGCATTTATAAATCCGCAGAAACCGGCAAGACCGTTCAATTAAAACTTTAAACTTTACCGAAAGCAAGACACCATTCCGCTGTTTGCCTGATGCCTTCCTCATAACTCGTAGGTTTGAATTGAAAAGCCTTTTCAAATTTAGAAGAATCGAATTCGTAGGAAAATTCATTCTGATAAAGCATTTCTTTCATTTCTCTCATAATAGGAACAAATATTCCTACGGTAGTAATCAACCATTTTGGTAAAACCTGAATTCCTGCCTTGGCGTTCATATATTTTGCTGCGATAGAAATAAAACTTTCTGACGATATCGCCGGCAGCGTACTTGGCAAATGCCATGTTTGACCATATGCGGATTCTGTAACTGCCAGCATAAATAGACCTGCGGCTGCGTCGGGCGTATACGTATAAGTATGAATCTGTTTCGCAGAAACAAAACATTGTGCAGACTTTCCTTTTTTCAATCTGTCGAAAATCATGATATATGGGCCGCTCGTATTTGTGGCACGGGGACCATAAAAATCGGCCGCTTTAGCTATGATGGCCTTCAGTGTACCCGTTTTCATTTCCGCAAGCAGCATCTCATCAATCTCTGCCCGTATTTTTCCTTTTTCGCTACAGGGATTAAAGGGCGTGGATTCTGTTATATTTCCTTTCACTCTTCCATACATATATATATTGTCAAAAAATATGAGTTTGACATTGTAAGCTTTGCAGGCCTCAATTGTATTTCTCATAATTACCGGCCAGCTGGTTTTCCAAACTTTTGTATCATACTGTAGGCCCACCAGCAGATAAACAATATCCGAACCTTTCACAGCCTGAAAAACCTGATCCCTGTTCAAGACATCAGCAGGAAATGCTTCTGTTCCCTCAATTTGTTTTGGATTTCGGGAAACCAGTCTGATTCTTTCCCCGGAAGATTTGAGGATTGGAATCAGCTCTGTTGCAATGGTTCCACTGGCTCCCAGGATTGTATGGAGAGACATAAATTAGTTATTGATTATTCCCGCACGTGCGGGATTGATTATGAATTGGAAGATATTCAAGAACAAAACTAGAGCAACTACAGCACATTAAACAACAGATGTTCAAACCGGATCATAAACCCGTTCGGCGCTACTCTTTGCATATCACTATACAACTGAAATTTGTACCCTAAATCGAGACGGGACTGGCTGTTAAAAATAAATTGTACTGCAGGCGCCATGTCAAGAAAATTTCCATTTTCTTTCAACAAATGCTGCCCCATCAAATCCAGCATAAGGTTAAAATTAGTTTGCTTGTAACTCAGGTATTCTTTTGGAAAAATTAACCTTCCGGTAGAGATACTGAAATTAATTGCCTGATCGGACTGGCCGGGTGGAAATTTATTTTCGGCTCCGTTGTTGTAGGCCTGGTTGAAGCTGACAGATGCGGAAATTGCTTGTCTATGTAATAGTTGAGTTGCAATCAATCCCACTGCATAACCTGTATTATTTCTGGTAAGATCAATCTCTTCCTGAAAAATAGCTGAGTTATTTAAGCTCACCCGTCCAAACGCTGCAACCCTGAAATGGCGGTTTACGGCATCTGCTGAATACAGTCTGTATTTTATATATGTACCTGCACCTACTGCGTGGAAATTTCCCCCCTGATTCGTAAAGAATCCATCCAGATGCAACATGATATTTTTGTTTACACCCAGCATGAGTTCCGGAATGAGCTGGTAATTGAGCATACTGGTTGACTTATCATACATAAACCAGTTACTCGCTCTTATTCCCAGCGATTTTGCCGGCATATTACTGGCTGGTTCCGTAAAAACAAATAACTCCTGCGACTTGGCACGATAAGAAACTGAAATGAGCCCCAGCGACAGGTATAAGAATTTTGAAAAAAACTTCATATTAAGATTTCTCGATGGTTACGTGAAAAACTCTGTCATTACCGTTTGCTGAGGGCGTAGTACTGTAGTCACCCCCATATTTTTTCCTGTCCTTATCCAGCAGGAAATCTTTGTCGAGTATCAGAAGTTTTTTATCACCGTTCAAATTCTGTTTAGGTATATCTACGAAATAAAAAATAAAATCATTCATTCTTAATGAAGAGTCGCTAGCCACAAAAGCATTGTTGAAATTGGCTTTTACTTCCATCTTTGCTACTGAAAAACCTGCATCCTGAACAGCCTTTTTCAAACTTTCCAAAGACACTTTTCCAGGATCGACGAACTGAATATGGTAACTGGAATGTTCGATATCCTCCTGAACTTTAGAGACAGAAGGAACTTTCTGAAGTGACTTGTAAATCGCCCTGCTGCACATGCTGCAGGTAAGCCCGCTTGCCTGAAGGGTGACAGATTGTATTTGTCCAATTGCTGCCGATTGCAACAATAATCCAAAGGCCACTATATATAAATGAATGGATTTCATAAAAATAATTTTGTATCGACTTAATAAAATGATTGCAGATAAATGGGAGTAGATCCCACGGGATAGATGATCAGTGAGAAGGATCAGATAAGAAGAAGGCAATGCATTAAATAAAAAGGCACAGAATTGTTGCCGGGAGGCCCATGATTTTCCGAGCTGATATTTACTTTTGAAAGTAAAACAGGTTTTGAAAAACTATAGTAGTCAGAATCAATGAAAACGATTTTTTTCTGGATACCCGATGAGAAAATCAGAGAACCTGGTCCCTGATTCGGGCCTGACTTGATAACTTTCTTTTCGTCTTTGCAGCAACCCTTTCTGTCTCCCGTTTTTTTCATGCCGCATTTATGACAATTCACCGAATGTTCCGGCATGAAACTAAAACTCACCTGTTTCCCCATGCAGTAGTGCAGGTACACCGTTGCCTCGCAGGAACTGGTGATATACAAAAATGCAAGAATTGATACAATGAACTTTTTCATAAAATGCTGCATAAAGATAACCTATTTATGCAATTTTCATAGCTTTACCGCTGTCTGTAATCAGACTGCTGAAAACCAAATTGAATTGTCTATGCCAAACAGACGAGTTGCCATACAACAGTTGCTAATAATCTGGGCCGGGGCGGCATTGTTGCCGTCATGCCTGCAGAACGAACAGAAAGTATCCATTCCGCTAAAACTCATCCATATTTTACCGGAAGATGAAAATATGCTTGCTGATCTATCGGAAACCATTCTTCCAAAAACTGATTCACCGGGAGCCAGAGATCTTTCCGCCCATTTATTCGCTCTGAAAATGGTTGACGATTGTTATTCAAAACCAAACCAGCAAAAATATTTAGAGGGAATGAAATCCTTTGAAACTTTTGTTAAAAATAAAACAGGTAAATCTTTTTCGGGCATCAGCGATGCTGAAAGAAATTCTATTGTCGCCGATTTGGATAAACAAAAACCTTCCGGTGATGCGATGTTATTTTTCTATCAATCTACCAAAAAGTTAACCGTTCAGGCATACACAACATGCGAGTATTACATGACCAAAATCCGCGGGTATAAAATGATACCCGGGAAATTCCAGGGATGTATTCCCTTAAAAACTGCGTAATTTAAATAATTGATATGGGCAATCTGAACGATGGAGTGAAAAACAGAACATATGATGCAATCGTGATTGGATCAGGGATGAGCGGAGGATGGGCAGCGAAAGAATTATGTGAAAAGGGATTGAAAACGCTGGTACTTGAAAGAGGGCGCGATGTGGTTCATCTCAAAGACTATCCCACAACGAATATGCTGCCCTGGGAATTTGAACATCGTGGGCAGATTCCGGAAGAAATTCAGGAAGCAAATCCTGTGGTAAGCAGGTGTTATGCTTTCAGAGAAGATGCGATGCAATTTTTTGTGAAGGATACTGAACATCCGTATGTACAGGACAAACCTTTCGACTGGATCAGGGGATATCAGGTTGGGGGAAAGTCACTGTTGTGGGCGAGACAAACCCAGCGCTGGAGTAATTTTGATTATGAAGGACCGGAACGTGACAGTTTCGCGGTTGACTGGCCAATAAGATATAAGGATATTGCTCCCTGGTATAGTTACGTGGAAAAATTCGCAGGTATATCCGGAAACAAAGATGGATTGGATGTATTACCAGACGGAGAATTTTTACCTCCTCTTGAGTTAAGTTGTGTTGAAAATTATTTTAAGGATTTTATTGCAAAAAATTACAAAGACCGCCATGTCATCTATGCGCGATGTGCACATCTTACAGAACCAAAACAAATACATTTAGATCAGGGTCGCGGTCAATGCCAGAACAGAAATCTCTGCCAGCGTGGTTGTCCATTTGGTGGATACTTTGCCTCTAATTCTACTACGATACCCTGGGCGCTTAAAACGGGTAATATGACCCTTCGTCCGTTTTCTGTCGTGCATTCGATAATTTATGATGAGAAAAAAGGAAAAGCAACTGGTGTAAGAGTAGTGGATTCACATACGAAAGAAGTAATAGATTATTATGCCCGGATCATTTTCGTGAATGCTGCAGCCATTAATACGAACCTCATACTTTTAAATTCAAAATCGAATCGCTTCCCGAATGGACTGGGAAACGATAGCGGTATTCTCGGTAAGTACTTTGCATTTCACAATTACAGGGGACATATTTCTGCAGAATACAATGGATTTATGGACAGTACCACAGCTGGCGGAAGACCAACAACTGCTTATATTCCACGATTCAGAAATGTTCGCAAACAGGAAACAGATTTTCTCAGGGGATATGCCGCAGGTTTTTTCTCTGGGAGATTCGGCTTTCCCAAGGCGGACGGATTTGGAACCGATTTGAAAAACAATCTCGCAAAGAAAGATTTAGGTCCCTGGAGGGTAGGTTCACATATGATGGGTGAAACGATTCCGAAAGAAACGAATTTTCTTAGTCTTGATACGCAAAAGAAGGACGAATGGGGAGTGCCCTTACTGCGATTCAAAGTAGAATATGATGAGAATGATAACAAGATGGTCGAAGATTTCTCGGAACAACTGACGGAAATGTATACAAAGGCAGGTTTTACAAATATTAAAACGAACGACAGCAAACAGGCCCCTGGACTTGATATTCACGAAATGGGAGGAGCGCGTATGGGAAAGGATCCGAAAACTTCCATGCTGAATAAATGGAATCAAATGCACTCCTGTAAAAACGTGTTTGTCACCGATGGAGCGTGCATGACTTCAACTTCGACCCAAAATCCATCACTTACTTATATGGCACTGACTGCCCGCGCTTGTGACTATGCAGTTACAAAAATGAAAATGAATGAGATTTAAAAGTTACATTAGCTGTTATTACTCACACTTATAAAACCTTATGTCCAAATTAAAAATCTCCATTTACGCAATATTATTGTCGGTAAGTTTTTCGTCATGTTCAAATTCATCCATGCGTATTATGGCGACCTGGGTAAATAAGGAAGATAAACCGGTCCCGCAACCGGGTAAACACAAGATTTTTATTTTTGTGATGACTCAGAATTACGAAGTGCAGGTTACTCTCGAAAATGATCTGGCAGAGGCTGCGGCAGCGAAGGGAATCAAAACAGTAAAAAGTGTCGACGCATTTGGACCCATACTTACACTTGATAAATTACCTAAAAACGACGTTCTTCTTAAAGCCATCCGTGATCTCGGTTGTGATGGCATTTTTACAGTAGCGGTTGTGGATCAGGAATCACAGACCCACTATGTACCGGGAAATTCTGTCGGGGTTGGTTTTTATGCCCCCTATGCCGGATACGGCGGTTACTACAGCGGATATTATGCTTATAGTGCTCCCGTATATTATTCTCCAGGGTATTACGAAACAGATAAAACTTATTTTGTGGAAAGTAATTTGTTCAATGCAAATACTGAAAAAATGCTGGTCTCCATGCAGTCGAAAGTTGCAAACCCACCTACTGTTATAAAAGCGAGCAAGCAATACACAAAAATGCTGGTTACTGAATTACAGGCACAGGGATTTATGAAAGACTAAGAAATTAATTCTGAAAAATCATCGGAATCCGGATATCAAGTTTACATCCTACTCCCGGTTTGGTTTCAAATTCCACTTTACCATTGAATGACTCTATCCGGTTAATAATATTTACAATTCCGACACCGCTCTTTTTCATTCCCACTTCGAATCCTATTCCATTGTCATTGATCTGTACATGGATCTGACGATTCTCAGCGGTCATTTTTATTTGTACCCTGGATGCCGATGCATGTTTATAAACATTGTTAAGCTGTTCCTGAATCACTCTGTATATATTTAACTTGAGGTCGTTCAGGAGTTCCTGCTGATTCGGCAGATTATATTCAAAACTTATCTTAAACCCGATACCTTCTTCCATTATTTTGATAAGGGACTGAATCTGCTCCTTCAAATCAAATCCTTTTAATGGCGTCACATGTTTCCTTCCCAAGACACGAATTTCCAGAATGGTTGAATCGATCAGTCTTATGGATTGATCAACAAAATCTTTTTTACCTCCTGGTTTCGATTTGGCAGAAGCAAGAACCATCCTGGTGCTTGCCAAAAGCTGATTTACATTATCGTGAAGTTCTCTCCCTATAATATTTCGTTCCCTTTCCTGAGCTTTTATTACAGCACGTGTTATTTTTCTCTGCTCCTGAATTTGCAATTCCATTCTTTCTTTCTCCATTTCCCGTTGCATCTTCCGTATCTCAGTCACATCTCTTACTATCGCCATTACACTATCCTCACCAAATTTTTTCACGTTGGCTTCCACTTCTATAGCGGTTCCGTTTTTGTGAACCATTACCCGTTCACTCATAAAATGTTTCCCTTTCATCACCAGGTCGTTCCGGATCGGTTTTTCTATGAATTGTACGGGACAAAGAAGAGCCTTGATATTCATGCGGAGAAGCTCCCGTTTTGTATAGCCAAACAATTTGCAGAAGCTGCCATTTACGTCCGTAAAATTGCCATCGTAGTCAGTAACAAGAATGGGATCCGAAGCCTGTTCAAAAAGAGAACGGTATTTCTTTTCATTCTCCCGAATTTCCCGTTGGGCATCTTCCCTCGCAGAGAGGTCTATACCCGCTCCCAACATGCAACTTTTTCCTTCATAAGTGACGGCAATACCGTTGAAATGAAATAACGATCGCTTGCCGAGTTTGTCAATTATTTCCATTTCTATTTCGTTGTATCCCTCTCTATATACTTTTGCCACGGCTGCATTTAACTCATCATGATTCTTTTTTTCAAAAAAATCAAGTGGATACATATCACTTATCTCTTCAGCATTATACCCGGTAACCTTTTCAAAATTTCTGTTCCAACGAAGGTGCCTGCCATCCCGATCCACCAGGTAAAAAACACCAGGGAGACAGTTTATAATCATATCGGAAAGTTCCCTCTCCTTAATTAATTGGTCCTTGATTGACATTTTACCCAGCCCTTTCACTGGAGAAATTGCTTCCAGGGAATTCATTTTACCCAAATTAGTTTTGGCACTCATTTTTTGCATTTATAAGATAAAAAATCACCGTACCCATTTAGCAGCTCAAAACAGCTCTTTGACAATCACCCGGATTACATAAAATGTCAAAATGACGGGTAAACCAAATATTTTTAATTTCGGGGTGCAAAACTACATCTTCTTATCATAAAATTTATATAAAACTTGATTAACGTTAAGTTTTCAGTGCACGTATGACACCAAATCACAAGAACACATTCTTTAACAAATTGATTCAGAATGTGTTTTTGATTGAAACTTCTTTCGATCTCATGAAACAATTTAATTTTAGTGGCCCGGGAAGTCTGTGG
Organism: uncultured Bacteroidota bacterium; assembly: GCA_963757315.1. Classification (GTDB taxonomy): domain Bacteria; phylum Bacteroidota; class Bacteroidia; order Chitinophagales; family Chitinophagaceae; genus Puia. The sequence continues at coordinate 1,882,382 of CAVWRD010000011.1, forward strand.
CACAGGATTGAATCAACCTTAATGAATTATTCATTTTCTTAAAATAAATCTTCTGCTGATTCGTCTATCACTTTAATTATGTGGCAGGCTGAAGCGATAACATTCCCGATGGCTGATACAAAATCAAATTCCATCACCGCAGTTGTAAAAGCATATAGTAAACGACTGATGGGGTTCATCAGAAAACGTGTTACCAACGAAGCAGACGCGGAAGACATTCTCCAGGATGTCTTTTATCAACTGTTGGGAAACAAAGAACCCATTGATCAGGTTACTGCATGGCTTTTTACGGTGGCAAGGAATAAAATCATCGACCGTAAAAGGAAAAAACAACTAATCGCGTTCGATGGACTTTTTTCTGAAACAGATGACGAAGAAATGGGTGACTGGATAGAATTATTTTCAGATGATTCATCCAATCCGGAAACCATCTATCTGAGAAACCTTTTTCAGGAAACACTTAAGGAATCTCTGGATGAATTGCCCGAGGAACAAAAACAGGCGTTTATCCTGAATGAACTCGAGGGAATTCCCTTCCATCAAATATCGGATGAAACAGGGGTTCCCGTGAACACTTTGATCTCAAGAAAGCGATATGCAGTGCTGCACTTACGTTCCAAACTTTCGGATTTGCATGAGGCTTTAAAAAACTATTAAAATAAAACACAATGACACGTTCCAGATTTCCCCGATTTATCCTTTTTCCAATTTTTGCATTTGCTCTACTCGTTCCTCTGGGCTTTATCATTATGGCGCTTTGGAATAATATTCTGGTAACAATTCTGCATGTATCAATAATAAATTTCTGGCAGGCATTAGGACTTTTTGTATTGTCGAGAATTTTATTTGGGGGGTTTTCTGGCAGACCAGGCTGGAGACGCAACCGCTTTCGCCGGCATGAAATGGAAGAAATGAGAAATAAATGGTTTAACATGTCGCCGGAAGAGAAGCAAAATTTTAAACAAAACTGGAGGAATCGTTGCGGCGGACAGATGCCTGCAGGGGCTGATGCGACAGTGGGCACTCCGGAATAATTTAATGGCTATCTTGGGATCTATGGCACTCTTTTTTATTACAGGTGAATGGATCAAATGATGGCTGTAAAAAAGTTCAAAATAATTTCACTGCTCATTGAAGCCTTCCAGGGATTCAGCAAGAATGATCCGTTGAGGATGGCCGGTGCTACAGCATTTTTTACCACGTTCGCACTTCCAGCCGTTCTGATCATCATCATCCAGATTTTTGGAATATTCCTTAGCCCGCGGTATATGAGCAGTCATCTTTTCCACAATCTTAGTGAATTGGTGGGCATAAATGTGGCGGGGGAACTACATCATATTTTACTTAATGTCCGCCATTTATTCAGTAACTGGTATGAAGCTGCCCTGGGTTTTCTTTTCCTGATTTTTGTAGCAACCACGCTAATGAAAGTAATTAAAGATTCGCTGAATCAGCTTTGGAATATCCGCACCGTTCGACAAAAGGGTTATAAAATAAGTCTGCTCAACCGGGCGAAATCTATGATGATTATTCTTATTACAGGTATACTGTTTTTGATTGTTTTACTGGCGGAAGGCGGATTGAATATAGTAGGGCAAACCACAGTAAATTCAACTTCCGGATTTCAGGAATTCATAAACACTGCAGGGAGACAACTGATTTCGTTTATTCTGATATCTATTTGGTTTTTTGTTTTATTCAGACTTCTGCCCGACGGCAGGCCTACATGGAAAACTTTGGTTGCAGGCGCAGTTTTTACGGGTTTGCTGTTCACAGCCGGAAAACTATTACTCAAATGGTTGTTGACCTATACTAATATGGAAAAAGTATACGGACCTTCTACTTCTTCCGTATTACTTTTATTATTTGTTTTCTACTCTTCTTTTATATTTTATTATGGAGCCTGTTTTACAAAAGTCTGGGCTGAATTTTATAATAGCCCGATTCACCCGTCAAAACGGGCAGAAAGCTATAAATGGCAACGGGTATCTGTATAAAAGTGTAGCCTTATTTTGGCTTGAATTCCATTTTAACGCCAATACCTTTACCTGATTTTTTTTGCTCTGGGGTTTGGTAAATTGTCTTTGTCATTGTACCCAGGAATTTCCCGCCATACTTTAGATAACTAATAGAATCAGATTTTTTTATTATGGTTGCTTTATCAATGTCAGCTTCTGTCGGTACTCTGTCCAGATATTTGGTTAAATACTTTTTGGCCATGTGATGATCCACATTAGTCTTTTCTATCTGTCCCATCGGAATTTCTTTCTCCGGGAATATTTTTGATACAGAGATCTTGGCTGTAGTTTTCCTTTTAGCGGGCACTTTTGGTTCTGCGTTTACTGCCGGTGTCAGTTTGTCATCCGTGGCCTGAACGGGTGCTTTAGATTTTTGTGCCATAGTAATATGTTTAGGTTCAGGGTAAATATAAGGATAATAAAAAGGAATGGTTGATAGTTCAGGGACGAGCGTTAACCGTAATGGCTTATGGTAAATGGTATATGGTGGATGGTTAAAAATGTGCCACCCGTGAATATTTTGGTATATTAGGTTTACGTTTTAAAAGAATCTTCCTTAAAATCACTGCAATCTATCAAACACCATTAACCATTAACCGTTAACCGTTAACCATTTATGAAGTTATTTCGCTGGAAAGATGGAAGCAAAATACAGCCGGGTATCAAACTTGGTGAAACATATTACGATGTTGCTGGTTGGAATGAAGATTATGATGAAAAGTTTTTTGAAACGGGCGGCTTATCTCGTTTAGAGGCTTTTGTTACTAAAAACAGGTCAGGCCTTCGAAAACTGGAAGAACCGATTGGATTTGCAAGTCCAATCGCAAGGCCATCTAAAATTGTGTGCATTGGTTTGAACTATGCTGATCATGCAAGGGAAACAAAAGCGCAGCCACCTCCTGAACCCGTTATTTTTCTGAAATCCACCACCGCCCTGAGTGGACCGTTCGATCCGATCATTATTCCCAGGAATTCGAAAAAAACCGACTGGGAAGTGGAACTGGCAATAGTGGTGGGAAAAAAAGCTTCTTACATAAAGGAATCCGATGCACTGGAATATATCGCCGGTTATTGTTTACACAACGATGTAAGTGAAAGAGAATTTCAAATAGAGAGGAGTGGAACCTGGGACAAGGGCAAAGGCTGCGACAGCTTTGCGCCCCTGGGACCCTTTCTGGTTACTCCCGACGAAATTCCCGACGTAAACAATTTGCGACTTTGGCTGAACGTGAATGGCCAAAAAATGCAGGATGGGACTACTGCTGATCTGATTTTTAAAATACCATTTCTTATCTCTTATATAAGTCAGTTTATGACATTACTTCCCGGCGACCTTATATCTACCGGAACTCCCGCCGGAGTAGGGCTAGGTATGAATCCTCCGGTTTATCTGTCTGCCGGCGACATCGTTGAACTGGGAATCGACGGACTTGGAATTTCCCGGCAGGAGCTGGTTTCTTATACGGCCTAGAATAAAAAATACCGGAGGTTGGCCCGATTTTTTAACCAGTTACATGATCATTTTCACACTCTACACATTCCCACTTTTCGAGGATAATCATTGAGTTAAATTGGAGATGTATTCAGGACGCATGTATTGAATGCCATTAACCTTAAACCTTTTTTATGAAATTGCAGGAAAGCAAAACCGGTTTTTATTATGTTGGCACGAATCGTGAAAATATCACAAAACTTGTCAGCATTTATAAACGCGGTTATGCTTCCGGCAGTTTAAATGACGCGCGCAGGGAATTAACCAACAGGGACCACGTTACTCCTGAAGTTATTATATGTGAGTCGCAGTTTGGATTTGCAGAAATCAGGGTCTGGGCAAATTTACTCTCGAAACAAAAGCACCTTTCGGAAGTCCCTCTGATAATTGATGCAGACAGAATGACCGCCGCACAAAACTTTCATTTTATTCGTAAATGTTTAGTAGACGACATTTTGAATTTACAGGAATTGAATGAATCTAAACTGGAATCAAAAATTCATTTTCTCCTGAAATTTAAAGCAAGTACAAGTGAACTCGAAAAACAGCTGTTAAGTCAGATTACTTCGAAAATTTCAGGATCATTGAATGTTATTTTAAAAAGATGCTTCGATATACTGGTTAGTTTTACGGCCCTTTTGTTCCTGGCACCCATATTTTTAATTATTGCGCTGGCGATACGAATCGAATCAAAAGGAAATATCTTTTACGTATCCAAGAGAGCGGGTATGGGATATCGCATATTCAACTTTTATAAATTCCGGACTATGTTTCCGGGAGCTGACAAGCACAGAACTGAATTGGGACATATGAATCAATATGCAGAGTCTGAAGAAGTTCATTTCTTCAAGCTAAAAAATGATCCAAGAATTACACGGGTAGGACGTTTTCTCCGGAATACGAGTATGGACGAATTGCCACAACTCGTAAACGTACTATTGGGAGATATGTCACTGGTAGGGAATCGCCCATTACCTCTTTATGAAGCTGCCAATCTTACAACTGATAATTTCGCTAAACGATTTTTAGCACCCGCTGGTATAACGGGGCTCTGGCAAATCCGGAAAAGAGGCAGAGACACGATGTCGTGTAAGGAAAGGATAGATCTGGATATTGCTTATGCCGACAAGTCAAATCTATTGTATGATATGTGGATTGTAGCGAAAACACCACAGGCTATGATGCAAAAAGTCAATACTTAAATAGCTATCTTAGAAATAAAGCGACTGCTTAATGATTGCTGATTCCCCGAATAATTGTTCTGCCACGATTGCTATAAATATATTTATAACCCATAAGCTCCAAACCTTCCGTGCCCTTTTTTTCTGTCTCTTTTTTTTCGGAACGACCTGTTCCTGCTTCTCCCAATCGTCTTTTAACGTTGATACCCTTATACAATGGGTAAATACACATCCTCGAAATGATTCAACTAGGATTCATTATATGCACCGTATCAGCTATCTTCTGAGTGAAACGGACGTAGACAAATCGTTTGCTTACTATGAACAGGTATCGAAACTGAGTGATTCGCTTCATTTCATTTACGGTATGAGTCTCGCCAATATTAACCTGGGTATCCTGCTTTCTTCTGCAGGAGATCTGGAAGCGAGCACAAAAGCATATTTTAAAGCTGCTGATCTGGCGAAAGCCTGCGGTGCACGCAGACTGGAATCTGTTTCGCTGAATAATATTGGGGATAATTTTGCCACTCTTAAAAATTTTGACAAAAGCCGTCAGTACGCCCTTGAAGCGATTGAAATTAACACCGCTATTAAAGCCTGGAGGGGCGTGGCGCTGAATTATGAACTGTTAAGCCGTTGTGATCTCGAACAGGGCTTGTTTGAAGAGGCTAAAATGAATCTTGACAAAGGAATGCCCTATGCCTTTCGAACGAATGAGAATTATGTGCTATCCCAGTTTTACCTGGGCTATGGGAAATTCTATGCTGTAAATAACGAAAACGATTCGGCTAATTACTATTTTGATAAGGCAATAGCTACCGCCAGGGAAACGCCCGACATCAGAAACGAGTTTCAGGCTTATCTCGCGGAGGCCAGGTTTAAGAAACATATTACCGGCCGTGAAAAAACGATGTTGCTCAGAAAAGCCCTGCAACTCGCTGAGCAAACACATTTTGCCGAGGGAAAATCAAAAGCTGCTGAACAACTTTCTACCGCGTATTACGAGCTGAAAAACCCCGATTCATCGATGTTCTATTACAAATTGTACAGAACTACCAGCGATTCGCTTTTCTCCGAAAATAACCGTCGTAACGTAATAGTCAACGAATCCGAATGGACGATCAAGAAAAAAGAGTTGGAAAATAATACGCTTATAGAACTGACTAATGCACAGAAAAGACAAATCGCTTTCAAGGATATCCTCCTTTTTCTTACCGGCATTGGATTTATGCTGGCCATCTTCATCACTTTCCTTTTGTATAAATCCTTTCAGGCCAAAAAATTGAAAGATGACTCACAGTATAAACAGAAGATAGCAGAAACAGAAATGCAGGCATTGCAGGCGCAAATGAATCCGCATTTCTTTTTCAACAGTCTGAATAGTATTGAGAATTTCATTATGCAGAATGAGAAAAAACTCGCCTCCGACTATCTGAATAAATTTGCCCGTTTCATTCGCAGTATTCTGGACAGCAGTTACACCGATTTGATAGAACTAAATAAAGATATTGAATCACTGCAGTTGTATATTGATCTTGAACAATTACGATTCAATAATAAATTTATCTATTGCTGCCATGTTGATCCGATGATTGTGCAGGGAGATTACCATGTTCCGGCCTTGCTTGTGCAACCTTTTCTGGAGAATGCCATAAATCACGGGATTGGACCGAGTGAACGCACAGACCTGAAAATTTCTGTGAAAGTAAAGCTGATTAATAATATGATTCACTATATTATACAGGATAACGGAATTGGCCGCGACCAGTCAAGAATTTATAATCAGCTAAACAAACCCTTTCACAAAAGTGTGGGTATGAAGCTCACACAGGACCGCATTAATATTTTTAACAGGGATAGCGGTTCGTCATCGAACGTAAAAATTATAGATTTGTTTGACGATGAAAACAAACCGATTGGAACCCGAATTGAATTTGCCATAAAATGTGTTTCTTATGCAAGTCCTCAAAGCCATTCTGGTAGATGATGAGTTAAACAGCCTGCAGAATCTGCAATTCAAAATAAGGGAATATTGCCCTTCAGTCCGTGTAGTAGACCAGACTCAAAATCCAGAGGAAGCCATCCGCATGATTCAGCAGCACAAACCCGATGTTATTTTTCTTGATATTGAAATGCCCAGGATGAGTGGCTTCAAAATGCTGGAGCAAATACCAGAAGTGGATTTTGAAGTGATATTTATTACAGCCTACAACCATTATGCTATAAACGCAATCCGGATCAGTGCATTTGACTACCTGGTGAAACCGGTAGCTATAGAAGACCTTCAACAAACCGTTGATCGTCTGGGAAATTTCAAAATAAAAAAGACAAGCGAAAGAGCGAAGCTGTTAAAACAAAACCTTGCTAACCCGAAGAGTCAGGAGGATCATATTGCTATTCCTACAAATGACGGCCTGGAATTTATTCAGATAAAACAGATCATAAGAATTGAATCCAGCTCCAACTATTCCAAACTTGTTCTCCAGAACGGCCAGCAATTACTGGTAACCAGACAACTAAAAGATTTTGAGGAGCTGCTGCAGGACTACAGATTCTACAGGGTACACCATTCTCATCTCGTTAATTTGAATTTCATTGCGAAATACATACGTGGAGACGGAGGACAGATCAGTATGCGTAACGGTGACATGGTCGATGTTTCCCGCAGGAAAAAAGAAGTATTTCTGAAATTAATCGGTGGTTGAAAACCAAACTGTTGATTTAGTAATTAAAGAAACCCCCTGTTCAGAAAATTTACCAACTGAATCAGGTCATTCTCATCATAATTCCTGTTACCAATCGAATTGAAGAAATCATCAACTTTATTACCTTCAGGATTGAGTGCGAATAAACGTTTAATGGCAGGCTTTTTAATATTAAAAAAAGATCGGTATTCTTTATTTGGAAAGAAAATATAGTATTCGGCGAAATCCACATACCTGTCCATCAGAGAACTGCTCGCGCCAACCAGACCGATGTTTCCAAGAGTTCCAAGCGTTCCTCTTACTATTTTTGTATGCATTACTTTGCACAATGAATACCTTCCTTCATCTCTTACAAGTATCTGGAATAAATCCTTATCGTTTATGAAATAAATATGTTTGAAAAAATAAGCCGAGTCATTAATATAGAATTCGATAGCCTTAAATTCTCTGTGATCAATTTCGAATATGGATTTAAAATCGGATGTAATTAATAGTTTGCGATCAATTTTATCATAATTGAAAAGAAAACTGTCGTTGCTGAGAATATTGTTGTTTGAAGTTAATATTCTGGCCCTCACCCAGTCGCCGCCGAAATAAAGATTTTTTCCCCTGAACGGAGTAAGGCTATTGCTTACAAAAGGTTTGCTTAATTGGGCGAGGTCGGGATATATGTTTTCCTGTGCACAAATAGTGTACGAAATTGATAAACAAAGCAGCGCGCTGGTAATATATTTATTCATTACCACTCAACCTCCCGGTCAATACAATTTACGAAAACAAAAAGAATACCTGAATGATCCGCTTGAATTTTTACTTTGTTCAGGATCTCAAAACTGATAATACGGAACTGACATAGGAAGGTTGCGGTCTGTAATCGGATATTTCGTAATATACAGGGCTTTAAAATCTGAACGTATTTACGATATGAATAATGCATCTTCCCGAAGGAGCTTTGTCAAAAAAACCGCTGCAGGATTAGGTTTTCTTTCCATGCCATCTTATCTTTCTGCAAAAACAAACCCTGCAAAAAAGATAAAAATAGTTTGCGTAGGTGGTCACCCCGATGATCCTGAAAGTGGCTGTGGGGGCACCCTTGCTAAATTTGTATCCGCAGGTCATGATGTCACCATCATTTACCTTACGCGGGGGGAGGCTGGTATACCGGGGAAATCTCATTCAGATGCAGCTGATACCAGAACCAAAGAATCCTTGGAAGCCTGTAAAATACTTCGTGCGAAACCGGTATTTGCCGGGCAGATTGATGGCAGTACAATTATGGACAACGACTGGTTACACATCATCCAGGGATTGCTTGAAGCTGAAAAACCCGATATCGTGTTTACACACTGGCCGGTAGATTCTCATAAAGACCACCAGATTGCCAGTTTGCTCACAATCCAAAGCTGGATTCGTTCTGCCGAAAAATTTGACCTTTATTTTTTTGAAGTATGCACTGGAGAACAAACCATGATCTTTAAACCCACGGACTATGTGGATATTACTGATACCCAGGAACAAAAAAGAAAGGCAGTTTTTTGTCATGTTAGTCAGGATCCGCCAGGCATCTACCAATGTGGTCATTCCGCTATGGAAGAATTCCGGGGTCGTGAATTCGGAGTAAAAGCTGCAGAAGGTTTTGTAAGAATGACTGGTATGAAAAACGGAGCAGTGATACCTGTATCAGTTGCCCTCCCGGGTTAACATACTATATGGGGAATTGAACAGTCTCGTCATTACGGTTTGTACAGAAAACTGCGGATAATCACTTCAATAGGCTTCTCATCTTCCGGAGGGTTTCCGTTAAACAGCCAGAAATTAATATGTACCGGCATTCCCAAACGACTCACGGATGTTGTTGGTCTTGCAAAAACTGAAGAGAAAATCAGGTATTTCGGATCTGTGGAAATACTATCAAAACTTGCACACACGACAGTATCTGCATTTCTGCGAAAATAATATGTGCTTAATGTAGACCTCAGTGAAAATTCTTTGGTAGTTGCGCTGTTTTTAGCGATATCCGTTTTTGCTGGCCAGATGGTATAGTTTAAATTCGGATAAGCCGGGTTACCCCATCGGGCTATTTCAATATCCATTTCATCATAACCATCGTTACCTGAATAATTAAAAAGCCCCAGCACAATATTTTTATCAAGATGATCAATGGCTCCTTCCACAACAAACGTATAAGTACCATATCCAAATTTCAAAGAAGTGGTAATCTCCGGGCAGATCCAGCGACCATTTTTGGGATCCTTCGTAATCAACAAATGCAGTCGCCCCAGTCCATCCACCTGAACACAGGAATCGGAAAAATAATTTGGACCCGGTCCTTCTTTATCCTTCGTACTCCGGATATTCCATTCATATCCGCTGAATGAAATTTTCTTGTCGGGCCTTGTATCCTGTGCGGGGCAAACTAGTTTAATCCCCAATAAGCAATATAAAATAATCCACCTGACCATATATCCGTTTTTAATTGGATGGCATTGAGTTTTTAACTACTTTTTGCAATATGCAAAAGCTATTTATTTGTTTTTTAAGTACTACGATTATCCTAGGCAGTTGCAAGTTAAACAACCCTGATAAACCGGCAGCTTCTTCAGACTCGGATTTCCAACAGCTTTCGGATAGTTTTTTATTGGGATACCTTTCCTGGCGTCCACAAACTGCAGTTGGTTTGGGTTTACACGAATATGACGGAAAACTCACCGATCTGAGTAAGGAATCTATCAGCAAAGAGCTTACCAGGCTCAAAGACTACGAGCAAAAACTGGAAGCGATAGACACGACTACACTGAGCGCAAAAATGTTTTATGATCTGAGAATATTAAAACTTGCAATAAAAGCGGAGATTTTTGGAATAGAAGATTTACATAAGTTCGCTGTTAATCCGATGACCTACGCCGGGCTGATAGACTTAAATATTTATATCAGCAGAAATTTTGCTCCCATTGAAGATCGTCTTAAATCAATTATTGCCATTGAGAACCAGGCGCAGCAGCAGTTTGATTATGCAAGAGCAAATCTCCAGGACTCGCTGGCAAAACCTTATGTGGAAACAGCTATTAAAATCGCAAAAGGTTCCGCATCGTTTTTAGGCAATGAACTGGTAGCAGCTTTAAAAGATGTGAAAAATGATTCCCTGATAAATTTGTTTAAAGAATCAAACAAGAAAGCTATTGATGCCATAAACGGTTTTGCCGCCTACCTCGAAAAGGAAAAACTTCCGAAAGTGCATAATCATTATGCCATCGGCAGGGACAACTATATGAAAATGCTTTTGTACAATGAGGACATCAATATTTCTCCGGAAGAAGTTTTGGCAATTGGTCAGGATCAGTTAAAAAAAGAACAGGAAATGTTTAACGCAGCTGCAAAGATCATAAATCCAAATAAAAAACCGGTAGACGTATACAACGATCTGGAAAAAGATCATCCCACAGCTGACAGTCTTCTTCCCAGTGCCCGAAAAACCATGGAATCGATAAGACAATATCTGATCGACAAGAAAATCGTTACGGTACCTTCCGAAGTTCGCGTGCAGATTAAAGAAACACCTGCATATGCCAGAGAAACCAGCACTGCATCGATGGACTCACCAGGACCTTTTGAAACAAAAGCACCCGAAGCATATTATTATATTACGCCGGTGGATCCTAAATGGACGCCCGTGCAAAAGGAAGACTGGCTCAGGTCATTCAACTATTATACGACCGATGTGGTGACCATTCATGAAGTTTATCCGGGGCACTATACGCAGTTTTTGCACTTGAATGCTTCATCCGCCACCAAAATTGAAAAGATCTTTGGCAGTTATGCTTTTGTGGAAGGATGGGCACATTACTGTGAAAAAATGATGCTGGATGAAGGATTCGGAAATAACGGAGATTCTGTTCGGGCCGCAAAATACCGGTTGGCACAATCCGGTGATGCACTGTTGCGCTTATGTCGGTTATGCGTCTCCGTTAAAACACATTGCCAGAATATGACGCTGGATGAGGGTACTAAATTTTTTATGGACAACTGGTATCAGGGTGACAAGCCGTCGAGGCAGGAAGCCCTTCGTGGAACTTTTGATCCGGGTTATCTTTTCTATACCATAGGCAAATTGGAAATACTCAAGTTGCGTGCCGACTATCAGCAGCAGGAAGGGACCAACTATTCTTTACAAAAATTCCACGATATGATGCTTGACAACGGTATGCCTCCTATTCGTTTGTTGCGTGAGTTGATATTGAAAGACTCTACTACCTGGAGCCGTACACTGAATTGATAAAATAAAAAAGAATAGCGATATTTGGAGTACAATTCGACCTTGTAAAATCCAATTATTTTAACCTGATGAAACAAAGGAAATTCTGCCGGAGCCTACTCCATATCTGCATTCTGCTGGCCTGCAATGCCGGACTGTTTGCGCAACAACCCGATGAGCGACCCAGACTTATCTCTCTTGAAAAAAGGCGATTCGAGTTAATGATCCATCATGATACCACTCAGTTGTCAGGTTTACTGGCAGACAGTCTCATCTATATTCATTCCAGTGGCATTATCGACAATAAAGCATCTCTAATGAAGGATATCGGAACGGGTCATATTACATATTTATTTATCATTCCGGAAAAAGTTGTCGCTTCTGTGGATGGTAATTATGCGTGGATTTATGGAAGAGCGAATGTTAGATTTAAACTGTCTACCATGACTGGAACCATTGACCAATACGTAAGTTTTGTGGAACTATACCAGCATAAAAAATATCAATGGCAACTGGTGATGTGCCATAATGCAAGAATAGAATCGAATGCACCCTATTATAACATTGCGGTTCCGCAGGTTAAGGAAGGAATAACACCATCTATTTATTGAGTTGTTACATCCATACATAGAGGCACCATCTTCGCGGAGAGATCTGGATCCTTCATCGATTTATCGAAGGGGAACATCGGTCGCTGAATTCTTTTGTAATGAAGTCGCTCTAAATCCTGATCCACACCTCCTGGAGTAAGCGCCATAATCCAGTCTGCCCGCATCGCATAAAGCTCCGGTTCCAGGTATCCGATTTTCACAACTACAATAGAAGCATCCCTGCGGTTTTAGTCCCAGCCTTGTAAAATCACTTTCGTGATGATAAGGCTTGCGTTTTTGAGTTACTATAATATAAACGCTTCCAACTTTTACAACCGCTTCCACTTCTGCATCCTTATCTCCATAAACAATGGATTCAACCGTTCCTGAAATTAAAATCGGCGGAGCATACCGCGCATCAACTTTTGCACCCGCATATCCTTCCACGTGATTGCCAACCCCGGCTTTTATAGCATTCTTAATCAGATCCGGCCCTGGTATAGAAGCATAAATTAAAGCAGGTCCGTTTGCAGTTTTGAATTCCGGACGAGCTAATATTTCTTTCAACGTCCACGTTACATCCCCTGCGCCACCTGCAGTGGGATTATCGCCCATATCACTTATAAAAAATGGATGTTTCGAACTTCTGATGGCACTATCGAGACAAGCACCCAGAGGAGCCACTGGTGCGACAAAATCAAAATTGAATCTTTCTTTCCAGAAACGTTGCGCGAGGTCTTCTGCAGTCTGAATTACTTTTTTCTGATCATCGCCGGTTACTATTACGACAGCATGATTTCTGGGTTCATCGGCCCATGCATATCCAATCCAAATGGCTGCGTCGATTATGCCGTCCTGTGATGCCGCTGGCGCTACGGCTGCGTAAATGCTCTTCCCTGGTTCTATTCTTGTACTTGTTTTTTCTCCCGGCAAGAGCACCGGGATAGAAACGTATGCTTTGAATGGTTTTCCTTTTCCACTCTTAATACGATTTATAAGATTTACAACTGCTCTCTCTTTTGTCTCCATCGCATCTTCGTGTGGTGCTTTCCTGTAACAGGTAATCAGATCTGAATTTTCAGCCAGCCTCCATGATACATTTCCATGAAGATCCATAGAAGTCGAAATAATCGTTTTCTTCCCAATCACTTTTCTTATCCTCACAATAAAATCTCCTTCCGGATCATCCATGCCAACCACACTCATCGCACCGTGAATGTCAAAAAAGAGACCATCGTACGGCCCGTTTTTCCTTAGAGAATCGAGCGTTTTATTTACGAGTGATTCATAAGCTTCCCTGGTTACAGCACCTCCCGGAAGTGCATGTCCTTCCAAAGTGGGAATCCAAATGGCGCTCTTACGAATTGGCGAATCAACGGAAAGAAAAGGATATACATTAAAAACCTCGGAACCATATTGCGCATGAAAAGCTGCTTCATCCGTTAGTGCCGGAGAAAACGTACTGGATTCTATGCCCAGGCCTGCTATCGCGATACGGGGAAGTCGCTTTTGCTGGGCACTCACTGAATATGAAGTAAGAATTATCGCAACTATAACAAAAAGATGCTTTCTCATGAGTCAGAAATTTTTAATGCCTGTTGTAAAGATAGAATCATTGCACAAATCACAAATGGTAAATAACGACTCTGAAAAAACCTGATACGTGCCCGTTAGTAATTACGCGTGTACAATTGTCTACAGTTCCACTCGGTTTTCTTTGAATAAGATGTGATTTACAACCATTTACCTTTGGCAGGGTTTTTAAACTATACTATGCACAATCAGTAATTATGAAATATACTTTAAGAAAAACATTGGGACTGGCCGCTTTCCTTTTTATGATAGCATTTTCGATGTCTGGCTGTGCCGAAAGTCATTATTATGAAACTAATCATCATCATTCAAGAGAATGGTATGACAGGCATCGTACACCACCCCCAGCCAATGTAAACTTTGAAATGGACGTTCACGGATAAGAGAAATAGTCGCGTACATGAAAAAGCCCCTGATAATCCGGGGCTTTTTTTAATGCTGGGCTATTGTTTTTCTCTGATCGCTTTAAATTCAGAACCTGGTTTCCAGGCAGGCCAGGTTGTTTCAAATGCAAGTCGCTTCCCGATCATAAATAGCAGTTCCATATCCTGCATACCTCCTTCGAAAGTCCAGGTAGAATCGTATTCGTCTGACTGTGAATGATAGTGATGGGCAGTATAATCGTCTTCCTGTTTCTTACCATAATCCTTTCCCTTTCCTACAATATCCGTTCCTCCGGATACATCAATGGCAGGCACTCCTACTTTCGCCAGACTGAAATGATCGGAACGAAAATAATGTCCTGCTTCGGGATGTGTTTCAGGAGAAATATATCGGCCCTGAATTTTTGCCGCATCTTCCACATAATTCTCCAGTTCATTCTGACCGTATCCAGTGATCACTATATCATTACTTTTTTCATTGGGTTTTATACCATCCATATTAATATCAGCCACTGTTTTCTTAAGTGGATATATCGGATTTTCACCATAATATTCTGATCCTAAAAGACCCTGCTCCTCTCCCGTTACAGAAAGAAATAAAATTGTGCGTTCAGGTTTTTCTTTCAGATTCGTGAAAGCTCTTGCCATTTCTATAAGTGCAGCAGATCCACTTGCATTATCGATCGCCCCATTAAAAATGGAATCCCCTTTTGCATCGGGTTTTCCAACTCCAAGATGATCCCAATGTGCTGTATAAAGAATATATTCATCCGGTCTCTTAGTGCCGGTAATTTTTGCAATAACGTTTTGCGAAACTTTAAACACAGCGTTCACTCTCACGCTCGTGGACAGTTTTTCATGTAATGAAATGGCTTTGAACCCACGCTTGTTAGCCTGCATAAGTAAAGAAGTATCCTTGCCGGCTGCAGCTAATAATCTTTTAGTCGCATCTGCGGTTACCCATCCCTGTAAGAGGCAATGATACGGGCCGCCTTTTTTATCAAGATAAAGATTGGAGGTTCCCCAGGAATGCTGCACAACACTGAATGGATAGGAGGCAGCCTCTGTATTATGGATGATCAGACATGCTTTTGCTCCCTGTCTCGCTGCTTCTTCATATTTATAGGTCCATCTTCCATAATAGGTCATTGTTCTGCCTTTGAAAATTGTTGTGTCGTCAGTACCGAATCCAGGATCATTCACCATTACCAGCACCACTTTTCCCTTCACATTGATTCCCGCATAGTCATTCCAGTTATATTCGGGTGCCACCACTCCGTAACCTGCAAACACCAATTCATCTTTATTAAGAGAAACGACTGAATCTGTATATTGAGTAGACACGACATAATCATCGGTATGATGTAAAACAAAACTGCCTTTGGGGGTTTCCACTTTCATCAGCGAATCTGCGTTTAATGTAATCTGCACCATGGGCACACTCTGCAGGTAGCTGCTTCCGTTGCCGGACTCAAGTCCGAGGCTGCGGAATTGATTTTCCATATAAGCCAGTGTTCTCGTTTCTCCCAACGAAAAAGGTTTTCTTCCGAGGAAAGAATCAGATGCGAGTACAATAATATGACTTGCGAGACTATCTCTGTTGAAGATCGCATCAGAGGGTTTGTTTTCCTTTGCAGTTTGACTGCAGGATTGCAAAAGGCCAATAATGATTAACGAAAAAATTAAAGAACGGGAAATGTTCATTTGCATAAACAACTAAATTTTTTATGGTAAAATGCTCGTTTTTGATGGCGAGGGCGAAGATCCTGAAAAAATCGATAAGGCAATAGAACTATACTTTTTGAAGATTATTCCCGTTTTATTGATCGCACTGTATCATCTTACTACCAACAGGCGACTATCTCCATATCAAGTCCATCAAACGATGGACTTGATATGGAGATAATAGGGCAATGATAGTGCTTTGGCAGGAATCTGGCCTAATGCAATTCGGCCGTTACCCATGGACGTTTTCCGAAAGAATAACTAAGTCCAAGCGCCGGTCCGTTATATCCCCATTTAAACATTCCTTTGGCGTTGTCTCCGTCGTAAGTCACTTTAAAGTTCAATCCCGTATAACCAAGTGATAGATCCAGCTTGTTCGCCACCCTGTAAATGAAGAGTAAGTTATAAGCGAAAATGCTGCCGGTAATATTATTTACAGTCAGTGAAAGATAATCTATGTCCAGCGTCGCTGCCAGTTTATTACTAAAAGTATATCCACCCCAGAGACCGATATCAGGAAGAGGTGCAGTAAAACCAAAATCGGTACTTCTTGATGCTGACCCGCTTTGTGTAACCAATCCGATTCCCGCTTTGCCCCCAACGATATGTGCGCCAATCAGTATTCCAACTTCATAGGTTGGTTTCGACAAAATGGCATATCCGTAGGAGAACTGATAAATTGCTGTATTGAAAAAACTGTTTACAGTGGCATTTGCGTGATAGGTGCTATCCCTGAAAGTGATGTCTCGATCCAAAGTATGTGTGGAATTTCGCGGAATATTATAATAATTTAAATTAATTCTGGAACGACTTGAAATACGCCACTGTGCATTTGCTAAAAAAGTAAGCTGGGCTTTACTGAAACCAAGATCCTTTTCAAAATTTATATCTGTCCCATCCTTACCGCCCTGAACATCTACCTGGATATTGGTATTATTAACGGGAAGAAATGCGCCGGCTGATATTCTGAAACGTTCTACAAACCACGGAACTACTCGGGGTGGTTTTTGATGACTGAGTGAATCCTGTGCAATTGCAAGACGTGACGATAAACAAAACAAGGAACTGATTAATATGAATTTCGAAATATAGCCACGCAGATGAAGAGCTGAAGGGAGTTTTCTCATAAATAAGGTTGTACTTCCATGGAAGTCTTTAAAATTATGATCGAAATACTTCTTAATCAAATAAATCTCCGCTACCGTCAACAATGACTTCCGCTTAAGTGTTTTGAATTTACTATGTGGACAAAAGAAAATATTCCTGATTTATCCGACAAAACGATTATCGTAACAGGTTCCAATACTGGTGTGGGTTTTGAGACTGCTCTCGCCTTGTATGAAAAGGGAGCTGAGGTCACTCTTGCCTGCAGAAATTTGAAAAGTGCAGAAGATGCAGTTAACAGAATTCGCCAGCAAAAAGGGAAGGGTTCAGTCAGGGCAGGGATAGTAAATTTGATGAGTTTGGAATCTGTAAAACTTTTTGCTGAAAATTTTATAGAGAAACATAAACAACTTGATCTGTTGATCAACAATGCAGGAGTGATGATTCCACCAGAATCCAAAACAGCCGAAGGTTACGAATTACAATTTGGCGTAAATTTTCTGGGACATTTCGCATTAACGGGGTATTTGTATTCACTGCTTGAAAAAACAAAAGGTTCCAGAATTGTAACGGTAAGCAGTCTCGCCTACCTGCGCGGATCTATCGACTTTGACAATCTGAGATCTGAAAAATCTTATGATCCGATGCGTGAGTATGCGCAAAGTAAACTGGCTGATTTGATTTTCTCAATCGAACTTCAACGCAGACTTTCTGCCGTTCATGCGCAAACTATTTCCATTGCAGCACAACCTGGCGCCAATAAAACAGAATTGACCAGATATATGGACGACGAAGAACTTGCTGCCGGAATAAAGCGCGTTGGTGCGTTAATGGATCCCTGGCAGGGAGCCCTCCCTTCATTGTATGCCGGTGTTTCAAAAGATGCTTTACCTGGAAAATTATATGGGCCGGATAAAGATGGCGGATACAGAGGATTTCCCGCAGAAGCGGTTATTGCTGAACATGCGCTGGATGAAAATCTCGGAAAGAAGCTCTGGGCTTTCGCTGAAAAAGCAACTGGAGTAAAGTTTCCTTAACAGGAAATAATCATTGGGTAGTGATGGACCAGGCAGCGCCGTAATTGTTGTTAAAAAAGTCGGCTTCCGAATAACTTGTGTAAGCGCTTCCATTGTTTCCCGAAAAACCATAACCGTATCCGGGCATAGGATCCCAAAAGATTCCTTTTATCATCCTGAATCCACCGCTAAAATAATGGTAGTACGTCATGGAAGTTTGAACAACTGCATGATGATTAAGATTATAAAACAAAACAGGAAATCCTTCGCTCAATGAGCGGGCTATATCTTCTGTTGAAAAAATCTGCATAGACATACAGGTAAATTTCTTTCCATTGGCATCCGTATAATCCCTGTTGAGTCTTCCGGCAAATTTCAAAAAATTACTTGTTTGTATTTCTTCCGAATCACTAAAATTCTGCCTGATAATCTGATCCTGTGAAATTGGGTGGCCTTCTGCTGTAAAAATAAGTGACAGAGACGCTGCCCAACTCCAGAGTGACATCTTCATGGAGTCTGGTGGATTCGCTATAACCAGGGTTGTATTTATCCTCGCTGTGCATTCTTCCATGCTTGGAAGTTGCAGGTTATTCACATACATGGGACGACAGGAAGATTGTGCATTTACACACTCACCAGAAACTGCAAGTAAGATACCTGCGATTATATATGTCAGCTTCATAGTTCCAAATGATCTGTTAAATTTAGTTCATGTGATGGTAAACCGTTCGTTAAATATTTTCGGCCGATGAATATTGCCAGACATACTTCCTTTGCTGAATCCCCATGTTGAAAGGATGCCTTTTGTCTCAAGGCACATACCCACAGTTATTAATAAAGTTGGAAAGTGAAAAAGAACTAAGTAAAATCCCTTAGATGAAAGCGCCTTCGCTGACATAAGCCCGTTATAATATCTGCAAGCGGAACCGTTATACCAATCAAAATAATTGATTTAGATTAAGAAATGCAAATACGCACCGATTACTCAAATCTATTTGGCAATTCGTACACTTATAATTATTAAATTATACTTATAAAAAACAACAGGTTTCAATCAAGGGACGCGACAATAATTCCCGGATAATGTTGTTATACAATAATGCCCGGGAAAGGTCCCGGGAGTTATAACCCTTCCCATTTATCAAGTGATAAAACAACCGATGACTTCCCGTTTGATTGTCCTTCCTTTTTTATTTTCCCTTTGCAGTCTATATGGTTTTTCACAAACCAAAGACAGCATCCCCCCGTTTGGCGAAATAGACAAGGCAGAACTACAGCTCAACGAATGTGATTTTGATAAAAATGCTGAGGCCCTGACACTCTTCGATGTTGAAAATGTAATCTGTAAAGAATATCCAAGTACAGTGTACACTGAAATTGAACGACATATCCGAATTAAAATTCTGAAGAATAAGGGTCTGGAAAAAGCAAATATTAAAATCCTTTACTCAAAAGAATTTGATGGAGAAAATCTCAACATAGTAGATGCACAAACTTACAATTTAGACCGATCTGGCAATATCACGGTTAGCAAACTCGATAAAAAAACAATAGTTGATAAAGAAGTAAATAAAAAAATATGGGAAAAAATATTCACTTTTCCCGAAGCCAAAACGGGTAGCGTAATTGAGTACACATATAAAATAGATGGGCCCGTCTCTTCAATATTAAGAAACTGGGATTTTCAAACTTCCATCCCTGTAAAATTCAGTCGCTATAGGGTGGAGTTCCCTGACATTTTAGAACTTGTCTGCCAGCCTCATTGCACTCTACCTGTAAATGTAAAGAGTTTTACATATCAACAGGATAATATCAAGGTGTTTACGATGACCGACGTACCGGCGCTTCGCGACGAGCCTTATATGACTTGTGAGGATGATTACCGGCAAAGGGTTGTATCGGATGTTGCCGCCCTTAACTTACGTAATGGACGAAGAATAAGTTTTGATGAAACGTGGCCGGTAATCATAAACAGACTTGTAAATAACAATGATTTCGGCCAGCAGCTTACTAAGAATATTCCCAGAACCGATGACCTGGAAGACAGTCTCAAAAAAGTGACTGACCCTTGCAAAAAGATGAATATCATTTACCGTTATGTCCGGGATAACATGCATTGGGACGGACAAACCAGTATTTGGGCAAAGGACGGAGTTAAGGCAGCCTGGAAAAATAAAAGAGGAACTTCAGGAGAAATAAATCTGATACTCGTAAATCTATTGAAAGATGCCGGGCTGGAGGCATATCCTGTTTTAGTAAGTACACGAACCCATGGAAGAATCAATGTGATGATGCCGGGATGGGGCCAGTTTGACAAGGTTTTAGCACTTGCGATCATAAATGAGCATAATTATGTACTGGATGGTACCAACAAATTCACTTCCCCCAATCTGATTCCCTGGGAAGTGATGGCATCTGAAGGACTGGTAATTGAAAAAATTGAATCATACAAATGGGGCTGGCAAACACTATGGGATGATAAGAGTACTTTCAAAGAAACGATTCTGATCAACGGAGTCATTGATAGTAGCGGTATATTAACTGGTGAAGCAACAATTAATAGTTATGACTATTCCAGGGCAAACAGGATGGAGAAATTGAAGGATGGCAAAGACAAGTACATAGAAAATAATTTCGCTTCAAAAAATGTATCTGTGCATATTGACAGCAGTCTGATTAGTAATGAAACTGTCGATACGATGCCGTTGAGCCAGAAAGTATGGTATAACGAAAAACTGAGCAGTTCTGGCAATTATAAATATTTCTCAACCAATCTGTTTACCGGGCTGGAAGAGAATCCTTTTACTGCGGATCGCCGTTTCTCGGATGTTTTTTTTGGAGCCAATCAAAAATATACCATCGTGGAAAGTTTTATTATTCCCGATGGATATGCTTTTGATGAAATGCCGAAGAACATTAAAATGATCATGCCTGATACCAGCATTGTATTTACGCGAATAATTGCAGCTGATAAGGATATGCTAAACATGCGGATTACCCTTGAATTCAACAAACCTTATTTTACAGCAGAGGAGTATGATTCATTCAGAGAATTTTACAAAAAATTATTCGGAATGCTCAATGAGCAGATTGTAATTAAAAAAACAGACTGAACAGAGCAATGAGAGACCTAAGGATTATATGTATTTTTCTGGTATTTGGTATATCATTCCAATATCGTTTGGAAGCACAAGATATCGCCTATGATACCGCTGGCATAGCGCCTGCAGTAAGGAGAGATGCCAATGTAGTGGTGCGAAATGAAAATATAGAATTTGATGTTTCAGATATTGATCAGTCCAAACTTCATGTTCATCGGGTAGAAACAGTCTTAAACGAGAAGGGAAAAAAAGCACTTTCATTTGAAGCAGAAACCGATAAGTTTACCAAACTCGATGATATAGAAATTCGGGTATATGACGCTACCGGCAAGCAGATCAATAAATACAAACAACACGACATCCTGGTAATCGAAGGAGTTCAGGAATTCATTGACGACTTCAAAATCTATTTACTGAATATAAAAGTTGCAACATACCCGGTTACAATTGAAACAGATTACCGGATCAAATACAAAGGATCATTTAATTATCCGGTTTATCATATCCTCAGTCCCAACGAAGGAGTCGAAAACTCCAGTTTCAAAGTGCGTATAAATAAAAACCTCGATTTGCGTTACAAGGAAAATAATATTCATCTGAGTCCGGCCATAACAGTCGATGGAGATGATAAAGTATATACCTGGTCGGTAAATAATCTCAGCCCGATCCGTCGCGAACAGAATTCTGTAAATATTCAAAACCAATTTCCGTCTATTATACTCGCACCTAAATTGTTTAAACTGGACAAATACCAGGGAGATATGACATCCTGGAAAAATTTTGGCGTATGGTATAATTTGCTGCTGAACGGTGTGGACACATTGCCGGATCAGCGAAAACATTTCTACCAGGATATGGTTAAAAACGATAAAACGGATGAAGAAAAAGAAAGAGTCTTATACAGTTACCTGCAAAATAATTTCAGGTATGTGAGTATTCAGCTGGGAATCGGAGGGTTCAAACCTTTGGGGGCCGATTTTACGGACATGAAAAAATACGGGGATTGTAAGGGACTGAGCAATTACCTGGTAACTGTACTGAGATCTGTTGGCATCAAAAGTTACCTGGCGCTCATCAGTGCTGAATCCAATCAGGAGCCCGTGGATTCAACTTTTCCCTGTAATCAATTCAATCATGCCATTGTTTGCATCCCGGGGAAAAGTGATAGCACATGGCTGGAATGCACGAGCAAAACGATTGATTTTGGAGAACTGGTTGGTTCTACGAAAGATAAGAAAGCCCTTCTCATCACGGAGAATGGCGGTGTTTTAGTGTCTACTCCGAAAAGTCATGCCAGTGAAAATGTATTCAAAGCTTATACGACGATCGATTTGAATGAGGATGGCACAGGCAAGACAAATACCATATTTACCGCCTCTGGTGAATACAAACGTGAAATGATGGGAATTAGTGAAGAAAAAGAGGACGAGCAGAAATCATATATGATCAGTCGTTACAAATTCAAGGATCCTGATCAGATTATTTTCGATACCACGCAGCAGCAAAATAATGTCCGGATTATTCTTGACCAGCAACTGGAAATGATTCCCGAACTAAAAACAGGGACGAAAATGTTTTTACCTCCCTCTATTCCTGATCTCTGGACATCAAAGCTTCCCAATGCCGAAAGCCGAAAGCAGGATTTTTATTTTGATTGTCCTTTTGTGAAAATTGATACAACACTTATAAAGCTCCCTGACAATTACAAAATAGATGCGCTGCCACATTCCATGTCAGACAGTTGCAAGTATGCCAGCTATCATTCAAAATATTGGTATGATGATAAAACCCGACAGGTCTATTCTGTTGCAAGGATCACACTCAATCAATACAAGATCCCCGTTACTGATTATGGAATGATCAAAAAATTCTTCGATAATGTAATGATAGAAAATGAAGAGCGGATAGTAGTGAAGAAAGATTAATTATATAGCTATCGCCGCGACATTTAACTCTTGAAATGTCATCGTTCCGATTATGAAAAAAATCATTGAAAACCGCACATCTGAAATGATGCCGCGTTAAGCGTTAGGCTTTAAGCGTTAAGCCTTAAAAGTACCCCAGACGGGAATCGAACCCGTACCCGCATTTCTGCAGACAGGATTTTAAGTCCTGCGCGTCTACCTGTTCCGCCACCAGGGTAAGTGGTCAAAAAAAATCCTTCCCGCCAAAAACGAGAAGGAAAAGATCCGCCTGCTCCCGCACATGCGGTCCCGCATATGCGGGAGGCAGATAAGAGCGGAAGACCGGGCTCGAACCGGCCACCCCGACCTTGGCAAGGTCGTGCTCTACCAAATGAGCTACTTCCGCTGATCAAATACTGTATAAGAACTTTACAGGGGCGGCAAAAATAAGACTTCCCCGCCTCCTTTTGAAATTTTTCCTACTTGTAAACCGGAGTATATTGGGTATTTGCAGGGATCGTTACTTCCGGCTTGCCCTTATACCTGTGAGCATAAAGTCCATAGGATCCTCCTATAAGCAAGGCGATAATGCAAAACACTTCGAGATAAAACAAAAAAACCGAAGAATCCACCCAGTTATACTTGATATCTTTCAACATGGGATCTTTATACTCTTCTACTTCTTCGTGCATAAGAATCAGTTATTTACAACGCAAAAATAGCAGATTCGATCAAAAAATCATCTTTTGTTGGCCACAATTTCATCAAATCTTTCCTTCCCTTCTACAAAGTGCTTAAAGGCCACACTATGCTGGTACCAGCCAGTCAAACGCGCTTTACGCTTAACGGGAAAAACACTTTGTTTTCTTTTAAACAAAAGCCATTTTGCAAAGGCCAGATGAGCTTCCCCCACGGCCAGAAAATAAACAAATTGACCTTCGAAAATGGATTTAAAAGCCGATATAAAATCCAATACTATACGTGCGGGGATCTTCCAGAAGGATTGTCTTTTAGGGAGATTCTTCGCCATCATAATCATATTATTTCTGAAATTCAGAAATACCTTCCTCTCGTTTCCCTTAGGCAGAGTCCCACCTCCCACGTGATACACCTCCGATGCCGGACATACATAAATGCTATAACCCAAAAGTTGCAGACGCCAGCAGAAATCAATTTCTTCCATATGCGCAAAAAAATAGGTTTCAAACCCACCCGCTTTAAAAAATAAATCAGCCCTGACAAACAGTGCGGCGCCACTTGCCCAAAATATCTGACTGGTGTCATTGTACTGTCCGGTATCTTTTTCGCATATGTCAAATATTCTTCCACGGGCAAAAGGATATCCCAGGCAATCCAGCCACCCTCCCGCAGCACCGGCATATTCGAAATATTCTTTTTGGTGATAGCTTAAAATCTTTGGTTGACAGGCACCGATAGTTTTATCATTTTCCATGAGTTCAATAATCGGTTCAATCCAGCCTGAACTTACTTCCACATCGGAGTTCAACAAAACATAGTAGTCAGAATGAACTTCTTTTAACGCTTCATTATATCCTCCCGCGTATCCATGATTTCTATTCATTTTTATGATGCGCACATCGGGATGAGTGGTACGCATGAATTCGAGAGAATCATCGGTAGAAGCATTATCAGCAATGATTAGCTCCATATTGGAATATGTTCCCGCCAAAACGGAAGGCAGAAACTTCTCCAGGTATTTTCTCCCGTTAAAATTGATAATAACAACAGATACTTTAGGCAACGAATAGATCTTTAAAATAAAAAAACCGGCCAAAAATAAGGCTTTGACCTGTAAATGGTTAGTGAAATATGATTTCACCCGCTTTCCCTACTTTAGCGGCATGATCGGATTCAGGTTTAACTGGCGCTGGCTCCTTGCCCTGCTGGGAATCGCCATAGTTTGCGGTACCATTTTCTATTCACAATATCTGTCGCAGAAAATTAGAAGAGAGGAACAACAGAAAATTGAACAATGGCTCGCGGCTAGCAAAGCTATCTTAAATCCCGACCTTACGCTTCCCAATCTGATTCGTAACGAACAACATTCCATTCCCATCATTGAAACGAATGAGAATGACAGCATCACCAATTATTTTAATCTGGATTCTCTGAAAATTGAAAATGATGCATCCTATCTCTCCAAACAGCTTGCCATTTATCGTTCACAAAATGCACCGCTTGAAATAAAATGGAGCGACTCGCCGTATACTGCTAATAGATATTATTACGGGCACACTGCCCTGTTGGACCAGGTCCGCTATTTCCCGATCATTCAACTTTTACTGGTTGCAGTGCTGATATTTTTTATTATTTATTCGATCAGTTCGCAAAATCGCGCTACACAAAACCAGGTATGGGCAGGAATGGCCAAAGAAACTGCCCATCAGCTTGGCACACCCTTATCTTCTCTGCAGGGTTGGATTGAAATGCTGAAAGAAGAAAATATTTCTGCAGAAACCGTTTCTGAAATTCAGAAAGATTTAGACAGATTAAAACTGGTGTCTGACAGATTTAGTAAAATAGGCAGTATTCCGCAACTCGAAAAATCTGATCTGATTTATCAGATACAACAAATGCTGGATTATATGCGCCGGCGCACTACATCTAAAGTGCACTTTCACTTTGATACAAATGGCAGTGAACATATCGACGCAAAAATTTCACCTCCACTGTTTGACTGGGTTATAGAAAATCTTTTGAAAAATGCGCTGGATGCCATGGAGGGTAAAGGAAATATTGAAATAAAAATCAAGGACGAGGAAGAACAGGTCACCATCGATGTAAGCGATACAGGTAAGGGAATTTCAGGAAGCAATATCCATCGCGTTTTTGATCCCGGTTTCACTACTAAAAAACGTGGCTGGGGATTGGGACTGTCACTATCCAAAAGGATCATGGAATCTTATCATAAGGGCGAACTATTTGTAAAACAGTCAGATCTGGGCAAGGGGACCACGTTTAGGATAATTCTTCCTAAAATTTGAATAATGACTGGCAATTAGAAATGGGATTTCTAATCCGGATAAACTATTTTTGCAGTCCATTTTAAAGTCCAGGTTGCGGAGGTGGCGAAACTGGTAGACGCACTACTTTGAGGTGGTAGCGCCGTAACTGGCGTGGGAGTTCGAATCTCCTCTTCCGCACGCGATACCCCCGACATTTGTCGGGGGTTTTACTTTCATGAGCGAACCAAGCTTGCTTGGTTGAGCCAATGAAAGTAAAACCATAGCGCCGGAGGCGCGGGGGCATCGTGCTTGCCTCCCCACCAGAGATCAGCAAAGCTAATCTCCACTACAAGTGAGGAAGGCACTTCTCAGTCCTCTATTTAACTTTTATCGAAACTATAAACTGAAGCTGTATCCTTCGTGGATCGTTCGAAATTTTTTCTCAATTAATCAGAGGTAAGTCCGGGGATATGCCGGACTTACCCCGGACTAAGTAAGTAAACATATCAAACGAATGTCGAAGGAACCACGTAAGATTTACTCTTTGAAAATGTAAAAGGAGGAAGTCAGCTTTCCCGATTGGGAAATGAGATATTCTAAGAAAATATCACTTCTTCCTAAACAACAGATTTGGGGCCAGTTTGTTAAAAAAATATTGCAATTTTGAATAGCTGCAGGTAAAAAATTTATGATCAATTTTGCATAATAAAAAAATCAAAATTATGAAACCTCTTTATATTAAAATGGTTACTGCGGTAATTATCCTCGCGGTTTCATTTTCCTGTAGTAAAAGCTCAAATAGTAATACCAATACCTGTTCTGCAACAACAGGTGATGCAATTCCATTAACCTCAAACAAACAAGTCTCATATACTGCTTCCATAACAGGCGACGCAACGATCGGCTCCGTAACTTATCAGGATTCGGCAGGGAACACAACGATCAATAATCCATCATTGCCTTTCTCAAAATCTGTAAATCTGAAGAGCGGCAGCACTGCTTCCATTACAGCATCAGGTTCCGCAGGAAACGGGGTTATCACTGTTACTTCCAACGGACTTAATTTAAATACGGCTTCCTGTAACTGATTTTTTTACCATTTATTCTTCGTAGTCCAGATAAACGAGCTTGCCGGCAGGATCGGTTAGAAAGGCAAAATAGCGGGTAGGCTGATCTTTACATTTTACTTCATATAAATAAATTCCCTGAATCAAATCTCCAAATATATCGGGCCTGGGTTTTGTTGGCCTGATCGCTTTGATAAAATTAAATTCAGTTACGTTTCTGAACATGGCCAGATCGTTGTCTGACTCCGGGTAAAAACTGACATGCATTTCCTTTATCAGTTTTCTTGTACTATCCAGATTCAATCCTAATTCAGTGAAATCACTTTTCAATAATAGCGTATGAACCGAATCGGGATCCACCGAATCTCTGATCATCTGTGATGAGCGGCCATAAAGAGGATCGAATAATCCAATGATATCTTTTGCAATCAGATTTGTTTCTGCTTTCTGAAGATTACTCAGAATAACAATGCACACATGATCTTCCGGAAATATTATTATATCGGAATTATATCCTGTCCTAAATGCACCCTCGTGACTTATTAGTGGATGGTCCCGATAGGGACCCAGGAACCATCCAAGTCCATAAGCGGTTTTACTGCTATCATTCAGGAGACCTGGAGAAAACATCATGTCAATACTGCTTTGTTTGAGAAGTGAACTGTCCTGTAAGGCGGCATACCACTTAAGCATATCGGTTACCGTTGTTAAAACACCAACATCACCCCTTGCCTGAGCAGCTGCAGAAATATTCCTTCCATGCACAGTGGTACTATCCTTTAAAATATAACCTGCAGCACGATTATGTATGATACTATCTGCATCATTGATACAAGTATTCTTCATACCCAGCTTACTAAAAATCCGTTGCCTCATGAACTCCGGATAAGATTCCCCTGAGACCTTCGCGATAATGACTCCCAGAATAAACGGACCATCACTATAACTGAATGCACTCCCGGGTTGAAATTTTAACGGCGTAGATTTATTTGCGGAAAAGAAAGCGCTGTCCGATTTATTTGTATAGAAATAATTATCGTCGCCGGTACTCCAGTCGTTTGCCAGACCTGAAGTATGATTCATCAGCTGCCTGATCGTGATATTCTTCCAGGAAGCAGGCAGAGAATCCAGGTATTTCCCAACGGAATCATCTATACCCAGTTTTCCATCTTCCATCAATAAAAGTATTCCTGCACAGGTAAAGGCCTTACTCATCGATGCTATCGAAAACATCGTACTATCGGTTACGGGTATGCGATATTCCAGGTTTGCAAATCCGTAATTTCCTTTTTTTATAACCAGGCCATATTTGACTACCGCCACCTGCATTCCGGGAATCCTGCGGGCTTCCATAGTTGCACGTACGGCCGAGTCTATGCGAAATGCCACGTATTGAACCTGAGAAAAAGCATTTTGCAAAATGCTCAGTGTTAGAAGAACGAATAATAATCGTCTCATAGATTGAATATACTCACAAATCCTAAAAATGGGAAATTGAAACGTGATTAGCAAGTGATTCCGCCTGACCTCAATCGCCGGGCGAAAGTACTCTCCCACTCACTCTCACACTCTCACACTCTCACACTCTCACACTCCTTAAGTTGTATTAGCTTTGAACATCGTATAAAAAAAATCATGTCTTCGCACAAGCCCGAAATAAGACAGGTCAGTGTAATCCGGTATATTACGCCGCTTAGGGAAGGCGGATCCCTGCCAGCCATCGCGGAGGCCGATGATCATTTCTTATATGTGCTGAAATTCCGGGGTGCAGGTCAGGGCCTAAAATCACTCGTCGCAGAACTCATTGGTGGAGAAGTTGCCAGGGCCCTGGGTATGCGTGTACCTGAAATCGTATTCGCATTATTGGATTCCGCATTTGGCCGCACGGAACCCGACGAAGAAATTCAGGACCTGCTAAAAGCAAGCGTGGGCCTTAATCTGGGTCTTCACTATCTTTCCGGCGCCATCAGTTTCGATCCGCTGGTTACACCTGTTGACGTATATACCGCGTCGGCAATTGTATGGCTGGATTGTTTCCTTACAAATGTGGATCGTACTTCGAACAATACCAATATGCTCGTTTGGAATAAAGAAATCTGGCTGATTGATCATGGAGCATCTTTGTATTTTCACTATTCGCCGGAGGGTTGGGAACAAAAAGCCGAGACAGCTTTTGCCGCAGTAAAGAATCACGTGTTATTGCCTTTTGCATCCAGATTGAATGAAGTGGATGAAAAATTTCAATCCATACTATCATCCGGAAAATTAAAAGAAATTGTCGATTTGATTCCTGATGAATGGCTGAAGGAAAATGGCCAGTCTCCCAAAGAAGCAAGAGATATTTATTTCCGATTTCTGGAAATTCGTCTCGCCTCTTCAAAAATTTTTATAAAAGAAGCTCAAAATGCCAGAACAGCACTCGTTTGAATATGCGGTGATACGTGTTGTTCCCAAAGTGGAACGGGAAGAATTCATGAATGTGGGTGTGATCCTTTATTGTCAGTCCCTTTCATATCTGGACGCTTTATTTACGATGGATGAAGGGAGATTACGGGCACTCTCGGCCGGAATAGAAATGGAAGAGATAAAAAAACATCTTTCTGCTTTCTGTAGTATTTGCAAAGGCGGACCAGATGCAGGTCCGATTGGAAAACTCGATATGGGTTCACGTTTTCGCTGGCTGACTGCTACCCGAAGCACGGTGTTACAATGTTCAAAAGTACACCCCGGTCTTAGTTCCGATCCGGAGCTCACATTAAAAAACCTGCACCAACGCCTGGTACTGGAAGAATAAAATCCACCGGAAATTATTTGAATCCTGTTAACTTAGTGTCCCTTTTAAAAACAACTGTATATGTTATTCAAACGATTGATTGCCGCACTGATTTTATTTTCAGTTTTATCTAACCTTCACGCCCAGACGCCCGATATAAAAACGAAGGTCGACAAGCTAATCAACGATATGACCCTCGATGAAAAAATCGGGCAGATGACTCAGGTAACGTTGGGTGTGGTTGCAAAAGGAGGCGGTGGAAATGAAGACGGATCCCTGGATCCCCAGGCACTGCAGCACGCTATATTAGATTACAAAGTTGGTTCCATTTTAAACACGACTGCTCACGCACTGTCTGTAGAAAAATGGAGGCAGGTGCAAACAGAAATTCAGGATGAAGCAAAAAAATCCAGGTTAAAAATTCCTGTTCTCTACGGACTCGATGGAATGCACGGACAAACTTATACACTCAACTCTACGCTCTTCCCGCAGAATATTGCGATGGCTGCCACCAGAAATCCCGATCTCGTTGCGGAAGCCGCTCATGTAACGGCTAATGAACTTCGCGCATCAGGTGTTCGCTGGGAATTCGCTCCGGTACTGGATTGCGGCCGCCAGCCTTTGTGGTCCAGGTTTCCTGAAACATATGGAGAAGATGTATATATGGGCAAGCTGATGGGCGCTACTGCCGTGCACGCTTATCAGGCAGACGGACTCACGAATCCGACTGCAGTAGCCGCATGCATGAAGCACTATCTGGGTTATTCAGCGGCAAGAACCGGTAAGGACCGGTCACCAGCTTATATACCGGAAATTGAATTAAGAGAATATTATCTGCCACAATTCCAAAACGCAATCAAGGCGGGTGCAGCGACTATCATGATTAATTCAGGAGAGATCAACGGCGTGCCTGTTCACGCAAGCAAATATTTATTAACCGACGTGCTGAGAACTGAAATGGGATTTCAGGGTATTGTAGTAACTGACTGGGAAGACATTATCAGACTACATACCAGGCATCTTGTGGCAAACAGTCCGAGACAGGCGGTTGTGATGGCGATCAATGCTGGAATCGACATGAGTATGGTACCGATGGATTATTCTTTTTTTGACTTACTGAAAGAAGCGGTACAAAAAAATGAAGTCTCCATCGCTCGTGTAAACGAAGCCGTGGGAAGAATTCTTACTCTCAAGTTCCGGTTGGGATTATTTGACAATCCCTATCCCGAGGAAGCATCTCTTGCAAATTTCGGACGTCCGGAATATCAGCAGATCGCATTACGTGCGGCACAGGAGTCCATGACCCTTCTTAAAAATCAAAATAATATACTGCCACTTTCAAAAGATAAGAAAGTACTTATTGCAGGTCCTTCTGCCAGCAGCATAGCTCCGTTGAATGGATGCTGGTCATACACCTGGCAGGGAAATCAGGAACAATGGTATCCGGCCGACAGTAAAACCATCGGCGAGACGATATCTGAAAAAACAGGAGGAAAGAGTACCGTTATCAGTGTGAAAGGATTCGACAATCCACAGAATTTTGATACAGCGCGTCTGAAATCAGCAGCAGTGGATGCAGACGTTATCGTTTTATGTCTGGGTGAAAATGCATATGCAGAAAGTCCTGGAAATATTCAGGATCTGGCGTTACCTGAAAATCAAATGGCACTTGCCCGTGCGGCGGCTGCAACCGGCAAGCCGGTAATATTAGTATTAACAGAAGGCAGACCTCGTTTAATTACAGGCATCGAACCGGCCATGCAGGGAATTTTAATGGCTTACTGGTCTGGAAAGAAAACTGCCGAAGCTATTGCCGATGTTTTATTTGGAGATTATAATCCGGGAGGAATTCTTCCTTATTCTTACCCGCGTTATTCAGGAGAGATTGTATTGTACGACAGAAAGCATACGGAAGATGTTCGTGAAATTTTCAACGCTGATATGACCTGGGATGGATATCATCCTCTTTTCCCATTTGGATGGGGTTTGAGTTATACTAAATTTACTTATGGTCCGATCAGTCTGAGTGCGCCGTCTTTAAAAGGTAATGGATCTATTACTGTAAATATTACTGTTACGAATTCGGGGGCCCGGGACGGAAAACATACGGTTGAATTATATTCTCATCAACAATATGCAAGCATTACACCCAGCATGCGGCGCCTGCGTGGATTTAAAAAAATAAATTTGAAAGCCGGCGAAACGCAATCCGTCACATTTATTTTAACAGCAGCAGATCTCGCGTTTGTCAATGCAAATCTGAAAACAGTAACCGAGCCAGGTAATTTTGATCTCATGATAGGTGATCAAAAAGCCAGTTTCAGTTATCAACCTTAAAAGAACGACCTTAGTGTAATTCTTTTATGGTATATGAACAGGCTTCGGTCCATCTCATTTTTCTTGTTGCTGTTCATTCTGGCTGGATCTGCTTCTCTGCATGCTCAGTCTGATTCGAACTCGAGGCTGCAAAATCCTCCGCGTATCAGTTCCGCTGATTCAGAAAAAAATATCCTTCTCTCGAACCAGTCGGAGGAATTTCAAAACATAAGAGCTGTTCAGCTGGTAGATTCCCTACGTTTACTGGAATTAAATAATGAAATTCGTCGACTTGGTTCAGACAACAAATCAAAAAAACAGGCTTTATTTGAGGAACAGGCCGGGATCAGGATCAAGGATTCTATTCGAACAGTACTTCAAAAATTAAAAATAGATTCGCTGAGATCAATCGTAAACGGATATCCAGTGATGCTTTCCCAGGATACTCTGTTTAATGTATATACAAAACTCGGTAGCTATTCCCCGGGAGAACGTGCCAGGGTTATTTCAGAACGCATATATAAACTTGCAGAAGAATATTATTACCATGCAGACTCCCTGATAATAGTTCCTTCTGATCTAACAACGGATATCGTATATGGCGAAGGAACAATTATAAGTATTTCTGAGCTCGATGCAATTTGGATGAATACAACCAAAGGAAAACTGGCAGAAGAATACAGGAAAAAAATTTCGGATGCAATCACAGCATACAAAATAAAAAATAGTTTTCAATCCATATTAAAAGAAATCCTTCTTGCATTACTGGTGCTCACGCTTCTTATTGTGATTATTTATTCTACCAACAGGTTGTTTAAATGGATAAAATCAATAATAAATAATCAAAGAGGTCTCAGAATTAAAGGAATAAAAATAAATGGATATGAATTCCTTGATACTGAAAGAGAGATTCATGTTATTTTTTCGCTGATTAATTTAGTGAAGTGGATTGTAGTATTGGTTTTGGTTTATCTGTCTCTGCCCGTTCTTTTTGGAATATTTCCATGGACTGTCGGATTGGCCAGTCAGCTGATTTCATATTTTCTTGAACCCGTCAGAAATATCTTTATATCTATCTGGCATTATCTGCCAAACCTGTTTACAATTGTAATTCTGGTTTTCTTTTTCCGTTATTTTTTGCATATCCTTCGTTATTTTAAAACCGAAATTGAAAGAGGCACACTTAAAATTCCGGGGTTCTATGTAGACTGGGCCAATCCCACATTTCAAATTGCCAGGGTATTAGTTTTGGCATTCATGTTAATTGTTATTTTTCCCTATCTGCCTGGTTCGAATTCGCCGGTTTTTAAAGGCGTATCTGTTTTCCTCGGAGTTCTTTTTACATTTGGCTCAGCTGGTGCACTTGGAAATATAGTCTCTGGCCTGGTACTGACTTATATGCGTGCATATAAAATTGGCGACAGGGTAAAAATCGGTGATACTACCGGAGACGTGCTGGAAAAATCCCTGTTGGTTACCAAGATAAGAACAATTAAAAATGAGATTGTTTCCATTCCGAATTCAACTGTGATGAGCAGTCATACTATAAATTTTACAGCCGAAGCGGCGGAACATGGACTGATACTCCACACAACTGTTACCATAGGCTATGAAAATCCCTGGAGAAAAATTCATGACTTATTAATCAAAGCGGCTCTGGCCACCGACCTTATTGAAAAGGACCCCGCTCCTTTTGTATTTCAGGACAGTCTCAATGATTTCTTTGTAAGTTATCAGATAAACGCGTATACTAAAGTACCCAATCGTCAGCATTACACGTATTCGCTGCTTCATCAAAATATTCAGGATGTATTTAACGAGGCTGGTGTAGAAATTATGTCTCCCCACTACAAATATATTAGGGATGGAAATAAATCAACAGTGCCGGCTGAACATTTGCCGAAAGATTATGTTGCACCTTCTTTTGGTGTAAATCTAAAACAAAAGGATAATAACACTTAGTCATAATGTGGTCCCGCCCATGCGGGATGGAACTGTGAAAATGTACAGATGTAAAAATGAAATGTAAAATTGAATTAAAAATTAATTTGGAATTCAATTTTACATTTCATTTTCACAATCACACATATTGCGAAACAATTACAATTCCACATTAACACATTGTGACTATTGAGAAAGTAAGTTTCGTAAACGCTCCTCCACCTTAGCAGCATTTGGAAGTACTTCATTCTCCAATAAAATATTCATCGGGATCGCGGGCACATTCATAGAGCCAATTACTTCGACGGCAGCATCGAGTGACTGAAAGCAGATTTTGGAAATCCGTCCGGCAAGTGCTTCGGCAAATGAATTATTCTGTGGTTCTTCCGTGATGATGAGGCATTTTCCATGACGGCGAACGGATTCAAACAATAATTCTTCATCTAACGGGAACAGACAACGCAGATCAATGATTTCAATTTGCCCGGGGAATTTTTTTGCAGCGGCCAGTGCCCAGTAAACACCCATTCCGTAGGTTATCACACTCGCTGATTCTCCGTTAGCCATGGCATTTTCAGCTGCCTCTAGAACAACAGTTGCTTTACCAAGAGGAATAATATAATCGCGGGAGGGCTCCTGTCTTTTTGCATCTTCTGTTCCAGGAACTTTACTCCAATAAAGTCCCTTATGTTCGAGCATGATTACCGGATTCGGATCCATGAAAGCCGCCTTCATCAGACCCTTCATATCGGCTGCATTTGAAGGGTAAACGATTTTCAAACCTTTAATAGATAAAAGTGTAGTCTCAATAGAAGCACTATGATAAGGTCCTCCTCCCTGGTAAGCTCCAACGGGAACACGTATCAGAGTTTGTACCGGAAATTTACCGTTGCTCAGATAACAGGACTTTGAAACTTCCGTAACGAGTTGATTGAATCCCGGAAATATATAATCACCAAACTGTATTTCAACAATTGGTTTCAACCCTGTTGCACACATACCAACGGTTGAACCTATGAGATAAGCTTCCTGAATTGCAGTATTAAAAACACGCTCGTCTCCAAATTGTGCAGCCAGTGTAGCTGTCTCACGGAATACACCTCCCAGTCTTCGACCAATATCCTGCCCATATAAAACCGATTCAGGATAATCCTCCAATATTTCCCGAAGCGCATAAAGGACAGCATCCACCATCGGGATTTTTTTTGCAGTTTCAGGTGCACGTTCTCCTTGTTCAGATATAATCGTTGTAGGAACAAAAATATATTCTCCCGCTGTTGAAGGATCTGGTTCAGGAGCTGCAACTGCTTTTTTAAATTCTTCCTCCACAAAATGAATCGCATCGATTTCAATATTTGAAATATGTTCCTGAGTTATTCCGAATTTCTGAATTTGTCTTTTTATAATAGGCAACGGATCGGTGGCCCGGTGTTTTACCAGATCCTCTTCAGATCGGTAAGCTTCCATTCGAACTCCACTGGTATGATGTGTGAGTAATGGAACACGGGAATGAACCAGATAAGGTCGTCTGTTTTTTCTCACCCATTCAAATACCTGCTGCATACAATTATAAGATTGTTCAAAATCAGATCCGTCTATCTTGATTCTTTCCATTCCTTTAAAACCGCTGGCATAATCAAATGCATCCATGTTTCGCGCTTCTTCTGAAGAAACGCTTATGCCCCATTCATTATCCTGCACCAGGTAAATGATTGGAAGTTTTTTAAGTACGGCAACCTGAAAGGCTTCACTCACTTCTCCCTCTGTGATGCTGGCATCGCCAAAAGAACAAAGTACAACGGGGTATTTATTGATTCTTCCTGCTGCTTCCTGAATAGATATACCATGCGCAATTCCCGTTGCAGGTATCGCCTGCATACCTGTTGCGCTGCTTTGGTGAATAATTGTTGGTTTATCGGCTCCTTGAAAATTTGGATGCGAATAATAAACTTTACCGCCTGTGAAAATATCATTGCCCTTGGCAAGTAACTGTCTCATCAGCATTTCGGGAGAAAATCCAAGGCCCAGCAGGAGACTTTCATCCCGGTAGTAAGGACTTACATAATCATGCGGCTCAAGTTGAAAGGCAGTGGCGAGTTGAATCGCTTCATGACCTGAAGAGACCGAATGCACATATTTGCAAATGGCACGTTCGCGTTCGTAGGTGGCGGCCATAGCACGCGCAGTAACCATCAGATTCAGAGCGCGAATTAATATTTCGGCATTGATCATTCGGGAAATTTGAAAAATTGAAAACAGATCTTATTCATTTCCAATTTCAAAGAATTTAGTCCTTATTTAATTTCCAGAGCGAGCATAGCTCTCATCTTCAATGAACGCTTCCAGTTCATCACCTACAACGCATTCTCCAACGCCTGCGGGTGTTCCGGTAAAAATGAGGTCTCCGATGTTAATAGAAAAATAGTTGGAGATATGTGCAACAATATTGTCAAAGTCCGTCAGCATAAGACTTGACTTTCCAGATTGTACTAATTCTTTGTTTTTATAGAGTCCGAAATTGATATCTTTTTTATTTTTTACATTCTGAAAAGGAATCCATTTTCCAACTGCCGCGGAATTATCCCATGCCTTCGCCTTCTCCCAGGGAAGTCCTTTAGCTTTTAAATCATTTTGAATATCGCGGGCGGTAAAATCGATACCTACGCTCACCGCATCATAATATTTTGAAGCGAAACGGTCCAGAATATATTTTCCGTTTTTTGATATGCGTAATACGAGTTCACATTCATAATGTAACTCATTGGTAAACTCCGGATAATAAAAAGGAGTATGGGGCTGAAGCAAAGCACTTTTCGGCTTCATAAAGATAACCGGCTCTTCGGGTACTTCGTTGTTCAATTCAATGGCGTGCGCAGCGTAATTACGACCAACACAGAATATTTTCATATTCGATTAAGGTTTTAAATAGAAGATTCTAATAGTATTAAATAGGCCTGGAAAACCGTGGATTTTCAACATAGGAGATGGAAATGGCCTTTCAGCCGTCTCAGGATTCGACTGCTAAAATAATGATTCCCAATTACAAATCATAGCGTTATCTCCATTTTGTTATAATCATTCATAGTTCTTTCAAGGCCCATATGTACGAAACTTTCAACGACCTGAACGGCTTTTTCATTCTTTATTTTTATAAGTGGCAGATCTTCTTTGCGCCATGTTCCCAATACATATTCAACCTGCATACCACGGGGAAAATCATTCCCCACTCCATAACGTAATCTTGGATATTTCTCAGTTTGGAGTTCTTCAAATATACTTTTCAGGCCATTATGTCCGGCGTCGGTTCCGGTACCTCTTAATCGCAATCTCGACAACGGCAGAGCAATATCATCCGTTATAACCAAAATTCTCTCTATAGGAATTTTCTTTTTCTCCATCCAGTAACGAATAGCCTTACCACTTAGATTCATATACGTGGCAGGCTTGATACAGGTTAGTGATTTGCCCCGAAAAGAAATTTCGGATTTTGATGCCAAACGATCTGTTGAAAAAAAACCGCCATGTTTCAACACTAAACTGTCTACTACATCAAATCCAATATTATGGCGCGTGCCATCATATTCTGCACCAATATTTCCAAGGCCGGCGATTAAATAAGACATATTACAAAAGTATGGGAGTATGGGTGTATGGGAGTGTGGGAAGTGGAGTTTAAAACCAATAATTAATAATCCCTGCCTGCGGCAGGCAGGATAATTGATAATAAAAAAAAGGCCATTTCACTAAATGAAACAGCCTTTTAAAAATTTCAGAACATATTATTTCTTTCCGGCAGGTTTTGCAGCAGCAGGAGCGGCTTTTGCGCCAGCGGCAGCAGCGGGAGCAACCGCAGCAGCTGCACCTGCAGCAGCAGGAGCGGCACCGGCAACCGGAGCAGTAGTTTCTTCCTGTTTCAATACACGTGTAAGAACTACAGAAGCAACCGGAATTCTTGGTGAATTCAGAATTTCATAGTTGTCTACTTTCACATCTTCTACGCGTACATTTCCATTCAGCTCGAGGTTTGTTAAATCCACTTCGATATTTTCACGTAGATACTTCGGCAAAGTTTTTACTCTCAGTGCCTTCATCTTCGTGATCAATTTTCCTCCGTCTTTAACTCCTTTTGCAGCACCGGTAAACTTTAATGGAATATTTGCAATCACTTTTTTGCCTTCCACCAGTTCCATAAAATCCAGGTGGTTGAGATCGTCTGTTACTTTGTCGAACTGGATATCTTTCAGAATACAACGATAAGTTGTTCCGTCCAGTTTAATTTCTGCGAGCTGAAAATCCGGTGTGTATACAAGGTTCTTAAAAGCCGTGACTGGCGCTGAAAAATTCAGTTCGCGAGCACCCCCGTAAATTACACCGGGCACTTTTCCCTCAGAGCGGAGAAGGCGGGTGGCTGTTTTGCCGATGCCGGTCCTGAGTTGTCCTTCGATGGTAATTGTTTGCATGTTTATATTTGATTTAAAAAATACCTCACTTATTCCTGAGCTGCGAATGGATAAACAATCCGGTAATGCTTCTGTTTTCAAATGCATTTCTGATTGCAATGGCAAAGAGTTCCGCTACACTCAGCACTTTTATTTTGGAACATTTCTGCTTTAGCGGTATCGTGTCGCAAACCACCAGTTCTTCCAAAATACTGTTCTCGATATTTGCGTACGCATTGCCACTCATCACCGGATGCGTACAAAGTGCTCTCACACTTCTCGCTCCTTTTTCTCTCAGTAGTCCCGCCGCTTTTGCAAGCGTTCCGCCCGTATCGCAAATATCATCTATCAACACAACGTCTCTGTCTCCCACTTCACCTATCACTACCATGCTGGCGATCTCATTTGCTCTTTTTCGATGCTTATCACAGATCACCATTTCTGCATTGAAATAAGAAGCGATTTCCCTTATCCGGTTAGCACTTCCCACGTCAGGGGCCGCAAAGGTAAGGTTTTCAAGCTTTAAATTCTCTATATAAGGTATAAAAATGGCAGAACTGTCCAGGTGATCCACGGGTATGTCGAAATAACCCTGTATCTGAGGCGCATGCAGGTCCATGGTTATGACCCTGTCTGCCCCTGCGGCCACTAACATATTGGCTATCAGCTTGGAACCTATGGCCACCCGGGGTTTATCCTTCCTGTCCTGTCGGGCATAGCCATAATAAGGAATCACAGGTACTACTTTATACGCAGATGCTCTTTTGGCCGCGTCAATCATGAGCAGCAGTTCCATCAGGTTTTCTGTCGGTGCAAAAGTACTTTGCACAAGGAAAACCATATCACCCCGAACACTTTCATTAAAAACCGGCTGTATTTCACCGTCGCTGAAATGCTGAATGGTTATTTTACCGGAGGGACAGCCATAACGACGGGTTATTTTTTCGGCCAGGTACTGGGACCCGGTTCCCGAGAAGATCTTGGCTGTTCCTTGCATTTTTTAATAGTTGGAACGAAGATACTTCTTAAGCCTAAAGCTCAAAGCCTAAAGCCTAAAACTTTTTTTAAAGCCGAAAGCTCAAAGCCTGCA
The DNA here is from genome assembly GCA_963757315.1 of uncultured Bacteroidota bacterium. Lineage (GTDB taxonomy): Bacteria > Bacteroidota > Bacteroidia > Chitinophagales > Chitinophagaceae > Puia. The sequence continues at coordinate 1,922,038 of CAVWRD010000011.1, forward strand.
AAAGCAGGGCTTAAAGCCTAAACTTTTACTTAAATGCAATCTGAAAAGAGAGATCAATTGACAGTACGATGATCAGGTGAGAAATGAAAAAAGCACCTGACGGTGCTCAAATATTATAAATATCTTGTTTGGCAAACTTACCAGCCTTACGCCTTATGCCTTACGCTTTAGGCTTTAGGCTTTCAGGCTTATTTAATCGAAGCCAGTTCAATTTTCGCAGTCGGCTTCTCAGCAAAAGCAGCTTTTGATGACTGTTTATTACTGTTAGCGATGTAAAAAATCGAAGAACAAACAAAAATGGAAAAAAATAAGGCTACAAAATACATTCCGACACAGAAGAAGAAGGAGTTCCAGCCACCGATGGCAGAGAGTGTAGATCTTGGTTTCATGGATATTGCTTTAGTTTTTCAGGGTTTCTGATTATGCACTTCTTTTTGAAGGAAACTACACAAACAGGGGATTGTAAAGACTAAAAATAGTCCATACCATTATCATATGCAATCGCAAAACTACTCAATTAAGGCTTGGGCGGAAGATGACAGGCCTCGCGAAAAATTACTTAGTAAAAATCCTGATAATCTGACAGATTCTGAATTACTGGCCATCCTGATAGGAAAGGGAACAAAGGAGAAAAATGCGGTAGATCTGGCCAAAGAGCTTCTTGGGTCAGTTAAAAACAATTTAAACGAACTGGGCAAACTCGACTTACATGACTTCCTGAAACTGAACGGAATAGGTAAGGTTAAAGCAGTCATTATCCTGGCGGCCCTGGAACTCGGCCGCAGGCGTCATATAACGGGTGCCCTGAATAAACCCGTTGTAAGGGATAGTCAGCAGGTTGCCGGTTATCTGCGGGTGATGTTGCAGGATCATTGCAGGGAGGTTTTTGCCGTCATTTTTTTGAACCAGGCCAACAGGGTTAATCATTTTGAAGTGGTAAGCCAGGGGGGAATTACAGGAACCGTAGCAGATCCCAGATTAATTCTGAAAAAAGCACTGGATTCGCATGCGGTGAACATCATTCTTTGCCATAACCATCCCTCAGGCAATCTAAAACCCAGTAAGGCCGACGAGGAACTGACATTTAAGATTCGTGAAGCCGCCCGTTTTTTCGACATCAAAGTAATCGATCATATTATCGTCAGCCACGACGGATATTTCAGTTTTGCAGATGAGGGTATGATGTGATAAAAAAAGCCGGCTCATCGTTGAGCCGGCCTTCGAAGAAATATAAGATATCTATAGTTTTAATTTTCCCAAAAAAGCTTGGCCGTAACTACGTCCAATCCTCCCGGAAGGTCTGCAACAGCCTTGGCGGTATTAATCGAGTTAGACGTAGTTTCATTTGGCGGATAAGTAAACCTGATTGGGAAGCCCGTTGCCGGAGATACCGGTGGATTCAGTGTATTAACATCCGGATTGTGTATTCTTCTGATTACGGTCCAGGAATCCCAGTTATTATTGTAATCTGCGATCCATTCCTGGAAACCTATTTTCTGCTGCCAGGGCCCTGCTGCGGTACCATAAGCAACGGAAGGTTGTGCCAGGTAAGTAGCAGCATCACCAGCAGATCCACCCCAAAATTCAATGGAAGCGGTAATTGCATTATCATAATGAGTTGCTGGATTGTCAGGAATGATTCCTCTTGCGGCAGCTTCGGCCAGATAGAACTCAACCTGTGAATAATCCAATAAATCTCCCGGAAGTGCCGGGTCATATAAATTTACACCACTACCCAATCCACCCGCGAAATCTGAGAAAGGACCATAACCATTCGTTGCGCCTGGTACAAGACCCTTATAAGTTGTAGAACCAACAGGAAAATTAGTGAAATAAAATGGCACTCTTGGATCATTCCAGCCTACCATCGTATTTATCAAAATATTAGTTGGACCAAAGTCATGACGGGTACTGAACTGAATAGCATTCCAAACAGGATTCGAATAAGTCGGATTGGATACATCAAAATGAAAGAGTGCATTATCGGAATTAGATGTAAACAAACCGGTTGTTATAGCGGCATTTATCTCAGAAGTTGCAGTACTGGGATCAACATCAGCTAAAAAAATGGCCAGCTTCAATTGCAGGGATGCTGCAAATTTTAACCAGGAAGGAGTATCTCCACTATAAATCAAATCAGCACTTCCCATGGCACCTGATGAAACATCCAGACCGGCAATACAGGTATCTACCCTGTGAAGAAGATCGGCATATACAGTCTTTTGATCATCATACACCGGAAATGGTGTAGAAGTCTGTTCAGCCTGCGAATATGGAATGTCCCCATAGGTTGCTACGAGCATATGATACGCGTACACTTCCAGAAGATCCGCAATGATGAGTGAATTTCTCTGTTGGGCCGGTGGAAGAACTGCGGCTGTATATCCCGCTTTTGCCTGTTCAAGGTTATGTATAACATTTACGTACAAATTGTTCCAGAATCCGCTGGGCGCGTCATAAGCGGAAAAATTATAATTCGCTTCATAAGTGTACTGGTTTTCGGTCCATTCCTGAGACAATACACGGAACGGCCCTATCGCAACACTTGTGGTTGTGACCACATCTGCGAGACTTAATTCACCCTGGGTAAAAAGCGGATCAGCGGAGGGAGTCGTTAAATGTTTCGGGTCTTCATTAAGGCTGCTCAGGTTTTTTGTGCAATTCACAAAAAGCAGTGAGGCCACGATCGATAAGATTGACAATTTTCTCATGTAATATTTTTTAAAATGTTACTTTAACTATAAAACTCATTGTTCTAATCGTTGGATAAGCACCATTCTGGAATCCAATAGAGGCATTTCCTGCAGCCTGACCTTGTTCCGGATCAGCATATGGTTCGTTTTTATGAATTATCCAAAGATTTCTTCCAGACAATGAAAATGTTACTCCGTTGATATATTTGAGTCCTTTTACGACATTGGGAGACAATGCATAACTCAATGCAACTTCTCTCAGTTTTACATAACTCGCGTCGTAAACAAACTCCTTGTTTGTTTCAGCACCCGCACCAAGTGACCCATATGTCCATGAACCGGCAGAAAGGTCTTCTGCTATTCTGGTAGCATTGGGTTTTCCGTCTTCAGTTACACCCTTCAATATTACACCGCCGCCCGATGCAAGTGGAATTCTCGCCGGGTTACCAAGATCATTGATCACAGCAGTTCTGGGATACAGACCGGAGAATGAACCATAGTCCATATCAAGAGAGTAAACCTGTCCGCCTTGGGAAACATCAACCAAAAAACTTAATGAAAATGCCTTGTATGTAAATGTGTTATTGATACCGCCATGCCAGTCAGGCGCTGCACTGCCGATATCGGAAAGGGCATTTGCGTTTTGTTCGTAGTGACCAGTTGCATCAATAACTTTTTGTCCATCCAGGTATTTATAATCCGTCCCTCTGATAATACCGTATGATTTACCAACTTCTGCAACAAGCTGAATACCATTTTGCAAATTGGCTATCGCATAGGAAGGTTGTCCTCCATAAAGAGAAAGTACGGTGTTTTGGTTTTTACTCCAGTTTATACTCATATCCCAAATGAAATCCCTGGTCTTAACAGGTACAATATTCATTGATAGTTCTATTCCCTTATTTTCTATTGAACCACCATTCACACTGAATTTATTAAAACCTGTAGCTGTTGAAATATTGATCGGTAAAATCTCATTAACGGATGTCGCATGATAGTAGACGACATTGAAGCCCAGGCGGTTATTTAGAAAACTCATATCCAGACCGAACTCATAGGTCTTATTTTGTTCAGGAACCAGGTTTTGATTATTATTTGTAATAGCTCCACCAGAAACGGTATTGGACATCACCGCCTGCCCGCTGATTGGTGTATTCAGCTGAAAGGTATTAATGGTGCTATAATAAGGCGCATCACCACCAACCTGGGCATAGTTGGCCCAAAATTTACCATTAGACAGCCAGTCTACATTGTTCAGCAACTTAGAAAAAACGAAGTTTCCTGATATGGAAGGATAATAATAAGAGTTATTTGCTGTAGGCAGGGTGGAAGACTGATCCCTGCGTAAAGTACCGTCCAGCGTTATCATCTCCTTCCATGTAATGGTAGCCTGAGCAAAAACACTGTTTATTTCTTTTCTATATTCTGTTTCAGTTGCCGGATTTGGCGTTTTAACAGAATTAGAAATAGACCAGAAACCTGGAACTACCAGTCCACCATTTGTTGAAGAAAAAATAGAAGGAATATCATTCTTTTGTACATTTCCTCCAATCAATGCTCTCACGTTAAAATCCTGTCCAAAACTCTTGTGAAAACTCAGGATCGCGTTGTAGTTTGTTTCGCTGTAAGTTGAATTTTGTGTGCTGTAAAAAGGAGTTTCTACGCTTCCGATATTTGCTCTTTGCTGAATGTTCTGATTGTAATAATCATTTGATACCATTCCTGACAGACTCAAATAATCAGTAAAATCCCAGTTCAATTTCACACGACTTGTATAACGGTTTCGGGAATCCTGTTCAGGGTTCTGATAAGAAAACCAGTAAAGATTATCATGGAAAGCCGGCAATCCGATACTTCCCAATGTGTTATTCTGGTAGGCGCCGGTATTTGCCCAGTTCCAGGTATTGTTACTAAGTTGCGAATTAAAATAATCGGCCTTCTGTGACGCAATATTTACATTCGTTGGCCACCACTGGCGAAAATCCGTCATGGGATTCGTTGTAGCCGTATATTGATAAATATATCTGTTGGTGGCATTTTCATTCACATAGAGCAACCCACCTTCCAGTGTGATATTAGGAGCTATTTTATAAGTCGCGTCTATATCAAATAAATTCTTCTTGATGGTTGAATTAGGAATATATCCTGATTCATCATCCCTTGTATATCCAAACTTGAATGTACCCTTATCACCACCACCCTGCACCAGTACTGCTGCAGTGGTTATCATAGGTGTTACAAAATAATCTGTGGGATTATGATTGGGAGCTGGTGCCCAGGCTGTTGATTTGTGAAAATTTGGATCCGTCGGCGCGAAAGCATCCCAGTTATAAACCTGACTGCCATCATAAATTGCTCCGGTTGCCGCATCTCCGTCTGTTGGAACAATGGTTATCGGTGTACCACCACTGTTTAGCCAGGGTACTGTTTCAGAATAAAAATTTTCATCGGCCGTGGCACCATAACCTTCACCATAAGTCGTCTGGTAAGACGGTAAAGTACTTTTATCAGGGCTTCCGGCACTTATTCCGAAAGTTGCCGTTACGCCTACACCTTTCCTGTTTGAACCTTTTTTGGTTGTAATCAGAATGACTCCGTTGGATCCCCGGGATCCGTAAAGCGCAGAGGCCGCCGCACCTTTCAGCACGTTAATCGATGCAATATCATCCGGATTCAGATCTGAAGCAGCTGATCCAAAGTCGTAACCACCACCGGTAGTGATGGTATTATCGTAAGGAACTCCGTCTACTACGAATAATGCCTGGTTGCTCTGTGTGAGCGATTTGAACCCACGCAGTACAGCGTTCGTGGATCCACCCATCGCATTACTGGCGGTAATTTGAAGGCCTGCGATTTTTCCCGAAAGATTGTTGACAACATTTGTTGTAGGCGCTTTGGTCAGATCAGCACCCGAAATTTGCTGTGTGGCATAGGGCGTTGAATTCTTGCTTCTGGTTTGACCCAACGCGGTAACAACCACTTCGTTGAGGGTGGATGTCCGGGTTACCGAAACCAGGAGGTTAGGTTCATCGGTAACAACTACTTCCTTTGTAGCAATGCCAACGCCACTGATTAACAAGGTCTGAGACACGTTAGCTTTAATCGAAAAAGCTCCCTCAGCGTCTGCGCTCACCCCGGTTTGCGCGCCTTTAACCCGGACCGTGGCGTACGGCACCGGTTGATTTTGTTCATCTACAATTTTACCGGTAACGACCTTACTTTGTGAAAATGCCAGTGTACTGAATAGCACCAGCACCGCGAACAGTGATAAAAATTTTCCCATGTGAAGTGAATTTTGAATTTAGAGCCTGTAAATCACGAAAGTCAGTACAATAAAAAAAACGTTAAAACAGTGTTTTCATAACTAGGACAATATCAAAAGAGGATTCGCTGCAACAAAAAAAGGGGGATTTTTTTTTGTATATCTGTAATGTGTTAATTAACAAAATTTTACATATTCAATATATATTAGGGTAATCGTAAAAATACTTCTGGTATATATTTTAGCCATATATCATCGCAATTACATTCCTATTTAGGACGGTAAATTACAATTACTATTACGCGGTTAGGTCGATACGCCGTCAATAGGGATATGACAAGGAAAATACGTAAGACCGGAAGAATGCGTCTTCTCTCATTTTTGATTCAGTGCCCTCATCAGGTAATTCAGGTAGTTTTCATCAACCTCATCTGATTTGTATTGGGCGAAATAAGCGGTCGCTTTGGGATTATCTGCGAATGCTTTTTTAAGTGACTTCCGGGTGAGTTCAACTTTCTTAAATTCCTTACCACTATTATAAACAATATAATATTCGGTATTGTCTACATACTCATCATAATTCTTTCCTGTTTCAACCATACCATCTGATTTGAAATTCGCTTTTACAAATTTTGTGGTGGTCAGTTTATATGCAGCATAATCTCCGGTATTTTCACCTGTTGGTTGAAAGAAAACTTCAGGATTAATCAAAGGTATCCTTACAAAAACAGTAGAAATTCCCCGGTCATTAATTAAGGTAAAAGATTTGATATCAACCTTCTCAATTTCGCTTACATCTTTTTTATCTACGGTCAATAACAGACCTTGATTCATTTTATCATAATTGAAAAGAAATGTAGGGTTGTTAAAAAGTTTACTCCCACTATCAATAACACTTCCCTTCACCCAATTTGGAAATAAATAGCGGCTTCCTTTGGTTTCATCTTTAAAACTAAACGCTACCATGGTACCTGTACTATTACTACCACTGGCAGTCTTGGTGCTCATTTCTTTCAATGCATTTTCCAGTGTAATATCCTTCGCCTGATTATCAGGATCCGCCTGTGCCAAACAACGAAGAAACGCAGTTGAAATAAAAATGACTAAAAGAAATTGTTTTTTCATAGTGTCAATTTGAACTATAAATTTATCAAAAACAAGTGAATTTTATCTGGGGAATGTTAAGGACGAATTTATTCTTGAGCATCCCAGTTAAAACCCATTCTAAAAAAAAGTCGTTCCCAAAAAACGGGAACGACTTTCAAAATTAAAATGTTATATAAATCTTACGGTGTAAATATGTCCGTAATATTTCGCGGCGCTCCCGATCCATTCAGATATCCAAAATTAAAAGTGAATTTATGATTCACGGGGTCCGCTAACACAATTGTCGGACCTGCTGCGAGTGTTATCCCGGCTGCAGAAAAATTAGAAGCACTTACAGTAAGAACAAAATCAGTCAACAGACTTAAATCATTACCACCGGGGGGATTGTTATTCGTGAAACTCAAATAATAATAGACATTTGTACCACTTAGAACAGAGATTTCAGTTGGACTTATTGGTACAAATATTCCCGGAGACACATCTTGATCAAAGGCTGGTGTCCCCACCTGATTTGCAGTATTATACCTGATCCATTCCTGAGAATAAGAACCGGCTAACAGATTTCCGATGATGTGAAAATAGATAGTTGCCAGATTGCCGCTGATCGTAATTCCGGAAGCATCTGTCAACGTAATAGGTAGCATATAGGTCTTGGTGGGATCTATTTTTGCCGGATAAAAGATCAACGTAAATCGGGCGAGTCTGAATCCGGCTTTAATAGTCATTGTGGTAACAGGAAGAGAAAAAGTGGAATCCGGTTGCGCATCGAATATCACGTCGCTTGTTGAATTATAAGCCACACGTTTTGCATCATCAACTCCCACAGTTACCGAAACATCGGAAGTTGGCGGGTAATCAGAAGCGATATTGACGTCGAAAGTCACGGTATCCGGCGTATTAGATGTAAAAAGGGGCAGGGTAGCTGCGCCAAAATAAGTCAAACCTGAGCTCGGCGCTCCATTTGGAGTTATACTGGCATTTGAGAGTTCTGCGATAACGCCGCTCTTGCTAAAGTCCACATTTGGGGTATCCTTCAAACAACCTGTCATGAAAATTGCCGACGACATTAAAAGATATATAACTATTTTTTTCATTTCTTAAAATTTTAGATTTAACCTTAAGGCTGCCAGAATATTTTAGAGGTAAAAACATCTATATTCCCTTCTTTCCCAACCTGGGCTGCATTATAGCTGTCCTCACTGGTAGGATATAAAAAACGATAAGGAACATGCGATGCCGTACTACCCGGATAATCAGAAACAGGAAGATTAGCTGGAATGCCCAACCTTCTCCAATCGCTGAATGATTCAAGTGGATCGATCGCATTACAAGCCGCCCATTTCTGAGTAATCAATGTTGTCAACTTATTTGTTGAAGTAACATAGTTCGTAAGATTGTTTGACTGCGATATATAAGCGTCAGCCGCACTGTCTGGATTATCTGTGGTGCCTAATAATTCAAATGATGCCTCAACACCAGACTTGTATAGAGCAGCATCATCTCCGGAAATATACCCTTTTTCCACTGCTTCAGCCTGCAGAAACAAACTTTCGAAGGCACCGATAATAACGGCACTCTGTGTAGGACTCCCGGCCGTACCCGGACCATTTACTGCAGAAATTACACTGTTTGATTCTGTACCGGAAGTACTTCCAATTTTCCGGCCCTGGATAGCGCCCGCCTGGTTAAGAGCATAAAAAGAGTACTGCCTTGGATCATTGGTGTTTTGATAAAAATTAACGGCATAATTACAAGCCCTCCAATAGGTATTATTTGTTCCGGGGGAACCTGAACTTGTAAAAGCAACGTCCAGATACAAAGGATTTTCCTGTGCATTGGAGGCAGCGCTATAACCCGGATTTACCAAAGCGTCCTGACCTTGTCCCAAATATCCATCATTCGGATCCACTTTTGCAAGTTCAGATTGAATAAAGGCTGGGCCACTGGCAGTTTGCGTCAGCCTCATCAGCATTTTAAGTTTCAAAGTGTTGGCAAATTTTATCCACATGGACATATCGCCACCAAACATTACATCATAATTACCTGGATTTTCCGCGGCAGATGTAGCCCCTTTAATTACACCTATTGCAGAGTCTAATCGAGCAATGTTACTTGTGTAAATACTATTACCATCATCGTATGCAGGGGTGGTATTAGAAGTGTTTAGCGCCTCAGAATATGGAGCGTTATTGTAGAGATCTACGATGCGCTGATACACAAAGGCCGACATGATTACACCAATGGCTCCATAGTTTTCCTGTGTGGAATCTGCGATAGCCAGGGATTCCATAATGCTATAGTTCTTCAGATTTAAATAGGCATCGTCCCAGTTCCCTGTACCTACTCCACTATTCAACTGGTACAATACAACAATCGGACTCGGGGTAAACCCGCCGCTGGCTGACCAATAACCCATCCAGGTATTGATCAGATCAGGTCCATAATTGTAAGCATTCGCTCCTGTATACATGACCGTCGCGGTAGCTGCCAGAGAAGATGTAAGATAAAATTTGGCAGGTACCGAAGAGGGTGATAATGAATTGGGATTCGGTGAATTGATATCGAAGGTCCCCTTTTTACAACCTGCAATTCCCGCTACAGCGGCAATCACTAGCCAAAGGACTGATTTTTTTATTTTTCGGTAATGCATGATAATCATGTTATTATTTTTAATCCTTTAAAAAGTAAGAGATAAAGTTGCACTGAAGATCCTGGTAGGAGGAGCCTGACTAAGACTGGTTCTACCTACGTCGTTGCCTGTATCTTCACTAAATTCCGGATCGGTTGTTTGATTGGTGTTAGGACGAATCATAATCAGGTTTCTTCCTGAAATGGATAAAGTCGCGTCCTTGATGATTTTAGCAGGGGCAATTACTGATTTGGGGAAGTTGTAAGAAATTACGACTTCTCTCAATTTCCATGCATCAGCACTCACCACGTAGTTTCCACCAACGCTATTATATAAGGAAGGCCAGAAGTTAAAATTACCATCATTCACTTCTACGTTGGTATTGTCTACTGCTTTGCCACCTTCCATGATTACTGAATTAGGGAATACAAAACGCTGACGTCCCTGGCTTGCGGTAGCCGCTCCAAATCCGGCGTGATCAATGGTTTCACCAATTACATTAAATATGTGGGCACCATGACGATAATCAGCCGTAGCGCTGAATCTGAAATGTTTCCAGTTTACGCTGGTTGTGATACCTACGATATCTGTAGGATTGGCAGAACCATAATTTGTAAGTTGTGTGCTCTTGGTAGGAAGACCTGTGATAGCATCGACGATTACTTTATGGGTAGCTGAATCTCTTACCCAGTCAAAGGTCTGAATCACAGGATAAGGTTGTCCAACCACTGCAAAGGCGTTCGGATTTGCTCCGCTTAACCCAAGTGATGGCACATTGCCATTAATCGAATTTACCTTACTATCAATATGTGACCAGTTTATTCCAACCAGCCAGGCCCAGTCTTTTGTTTTGAGAACGGTTGTTTTCAGATCAAGTTCAACGCCTTTATTCTGTGTATTGGCAGCGTTTACCAGGAACTGGGTTGCGCCGGTTGCTCTGGATGATTGAGCATAAACGATACCATCCGTTGTGACTGCTTTGTAAACGGATGCATTAAATATAATCCTGTCCTGCAGGAAACCGAGTTCAAGACCAATTTCATCTTCCGTTACTTTTTCCGGTTTGATATTAGGATTTGCTACCGTAGTCGAAATACTGTAACCGGATAAACCGGATGCAGCGTATGGAAAACCACTCGCAGCAACTACCGCAGGGTCCGTGGCATAAGCACCATAAGCAATATAAGGCGAACCTGCTCCTAATGGCGATACGTTACCGGTTAATGAATGAGCGGCTCTTAATTTAGCATAATTCAGAACCTTACTTTCTTTCAGCGATTTAAAAAGTTCACTCAACACAACTGACGCATCAATGTCATAATATGGTATCCAGCGATTGGAAGTAGACAATCTGGAATCAATATCTGTTCTGTAAGAACCGTGCAAAAATGCAAATTCCTGATATCCCAATACTGCTTCCCCGAATATACCACCCTTCCTGGCTTCAAACGTTCCCTGTCCGGTTCCACCAGCTCCTAAAACTGATGGAGCGTTGCTGTAAATGGCAGCGTTATAAACCGGGAAAGTAAGGTTGGAACCACCATTAACACCAATCGGAGTATAAATGATTTTATTATCCAGGTAACTCCATCCGACTGTTCCACTCAGGGTCCAATCTCTGGATAAATCTGTGTTAGCCTGGATCAAAAAGTCGCTGCTATATAGAAAGTTGCTATAATCAGATGTCTGAAAAGAAGCAGGATGCGGGTTGTCTCCCGTTGCCTGTGCTTTAGCACCATTATTATAAGTCGTGTCAAAAGCAGTTCCATCATAATTTGAAAATATTACTCTTGGATCGGTCAAAGCGTATTGGCTATAGACGATCTGAGAACCTATGTACTCAAACCGGGAAGAGATATTATTAATGGCAGATCTGTATGTCAGATTCAGCCATTTAAGAGGCTTTAAACTCAACTGCACATTTGCCTGGATATCATTTTCGGTAGTGTTATTACGCTGTGTACCGAGAACTTCATAAGGACTTTCATAGAAATCATTAAAGTAGCCATTTGGACCTGCCCAGTAGTTAGTCGCGCCAGTATAGTCTTTTAACTGTGACAAAGGTATGTTCAGCGGAGTTTCCAGAAGTACATCATAAGCATTTCCGGTGTTGGAGGTACTTGTGTATTTATAAGTATACGCTGCTCCGTAACTGGCGGAGAATATTCCGTATTTTTTAGTTCCACCTATCCGGAAGATATCACGGCGACCCTGGTCCTCAGGCATAACGCCGGTGCTGGAGATATCCTGCAGACTTAGGAAGAAACTTCCGTTGTCGTCAGCAGTCTGGAAAGAAAGATTATTCTGAGTGGTAATACCTGTCTGAAAGAAATCTCTTTTTTGATTAGGTATATCGCTATAGGGCACCAAATAGGAATTGCCAGCTGGGTCTGGTCTTCCTATCGGTAAAAGTTTTCCATTGAACTCAGGGCCGTAGCTCTGATTTTCATAAGGAATATAAGTTGACATATCATTAAAGTCTTCTACAAATATTTCACCGCCATTTGCTCCAAATCTGTTTTGTTCTGCGGGCATGTATGAAACCTTTTCTCCCGAAACTGTTGTGGAGAAAGTAATGTTTGGTCTTCCGCGATTACCATGTTTTGTAGTTACGATAATAACTCCGTTCGATGCATCTGATCCGTATACCGCAGCGGCACTGGAACCTTTCAGGATCGTTACATCGGCGATGTCTTCCGGATTGATAGTACTGATATCACTATAGAATATGGCATTATCAACAACCAGCAAAGGCTGGTTATTTCCCGTGAGAGATCTGTTACCACGTAACGTGATACGCGTCGGTGCAAATAATCCGTTATTAACTGTATTAATTTGCAAACCGGATACTTTTCCCGTTAATCCGTTTGCCACGCTGATTGGTTTGGCCTGCACCAATTCCGAATTTGAAACCTTGGCTGTAGAATAACCAAGTGATTTCGCCTGGCGTTGTACTCCAAGTCCGGTAACAACAACTTCCGACAAACTGGTTGCCTGATGTTGTACCTGGACATTCACAACACCGGTGCCCACCTCAACTTCTTTGGAGGTAACACCCGTTCCCGAAATAATTAATGTTTGAGAAGCTTCTGCCTTAATCGAAAAATTACCCTCCGCGTCAGCGCTTGTACCGAGTTTCGTGCCCTTCAACCTGATGGTTGCAAAAGGAACCGGCTGGCCCGCTTGATCTGTTACCTTTCCGGTAACAACTCTACTTTGCGAAAATGCTAATGGGCCCAAAAGCACTAGCACCGCTAACAGTGTTAGAAATTTTCTCATGTGACTGTGAGTTTTGAATTTAGATCGTGTAAATTAGGGAAGTTTTATATCCAACAAAAAAAAATGTTAAAACACTTCTTTTTAACATTTAGACAATATCAAATCTTTAATTGTCACAAGGAACAAAGTGACCAGATTTAACGGCTATTGTAAATTGGTATTTATCAACCTATTATAACTTACATAAATTTATTATCTAATTTTATCTTCCCGTAGCTTTAAAAATAAGTCATATACAAGGTTTCGAACAGTTGGGCAAACACCTTGAATAAATTATCAAATTATAGCCAATTTATTAAATAATCTTTAAATATTGGGGTTTATAATTCAACAGTTGAAATGAATAATTAATGTATTAAAAAAAAATATATTCATTCTTTTTAAAAAATAAAATTCGGAGAATCACACAAATTGACCTGAGCACCAACACATATTTATTATGCATATATTGATCCTGCTCAAGAAAAAGAGCAAATAAAATGAAGAAAAAAGGCCTCAGGCCTGCGCGGTGGGGCCTCCGAAGTTCATCGGGAGGGTAACTTCCTCCAAATCCTGAATCTTTCCATTCGTTCCTTCGAATCGAAGTATATTTTCTGTAAGTGCTTTCATAAAGCGCTTCGCATGCTGCGGAGTAAATATTATACGCGACTTCACTTTACTTTTAGGAGTCCCCGGCATCACGTTCACGAAATCAATTACAAATTCAGCGTGAGAGTGTGTAATGATTGCCAGATTTGCGTAATCACCTTCTGCTACTTCTTCGCTGATTTCAATATTTAATTGATTGTTGGTTTGTTCTGCCATCGTTTTTTATTTCTACAAAAATAAGACAGCCCGTTCATATTCGCTTGCATTAGCTGTCACATCATTATTGTATCATTAGTATTTAATTCCAGTGAAACAGAATCTGCGCCTTCATTTCAGATTTATGGTTGCTGGAAATTTCATCCAGTCCAGTACCAGTCGAAGTCGCACCCGGATAATAAGTTTGCTCCCATTTTAACCATCCTGAAATTCGAAAATGTAAATTTCTATCTGAAATTAAACGGCGAAAATCCTTATGCAGATTAATTAAATAATGAAACCCTCTGCCGTAATATGAAGGCGATGAATAATTATATAATAAATCCGGCTCGTAGGTGTAAATGCGGGTATCGTAGTCGTCTGTATCAAAAATCATCGCTGCTATATTTCCCTCTATCCAGGTTTTTTTTATTGCAAGACCAACCATACCCTGAAACCCGTGCCTGGTTTGTTCGCCGTTTACTTCGATCCATAAAAATTCCATCCTGCTTAATATATTAACAGAGCGACTAACAGAATAGTCCGTTTCAATTCGCCATTTTTGTTTGACCGGTGAGACCAATTCGTGTGTGGCAGCAGCAGACACTGTAGCATTTTCCATTTTCATTTCGTTTTTGTAAAGAGTAATAAGATGCCAGAATTTATTTGGCTGGAAACCGGCTTGTATAAAATAATCTCTTCCTCCAGACGGACCATCTACCTCGTACTTAAGCCAGGGAAAGATATAGTTGTCACAATACGCATCTAATTGTAATCCGGCTGTGGGCCTGATTGAAATACCCGAATAAAAACCTTTTTCATTAACCGGTGTGGTATTTTCTGTAAATGCATTGGCATAGAGCGAATGAAAAGCCGGAGAGATATTTCTGTAGAGAAAACTCATATTTATATTTTCACCGAGACTCACCAATACTCCCTGTACCATGGCGTAACGCTTCCATTGGTCCATCGCAAACTCACCAAATAAATGAATGTTGCGAAGGGTATAACTATAGTCAAAACTATAATCACCCAGGTTCTTCCCTTTGAGGCTATACAAATTATATGGTTCTGCATTTTTTTGAAAAGGCCGGCTGAAGTGAAATTGTATCCAGTTTATTCCAATTAGCATTCTGCGGTCCGTGTAACGAATATTTGCTCCGGTAGAAAACTGGAGACTATTATTTCTATCCGCAATTTCAGCAGGCGTTCTGTGATAACCACTGTTTTCAAATGAACTAAATAAATCATCCCTGCCTGCTGTATCCATAACTAAATTGGTGCTTATCTTTTGGGCTGAAATGAAAAAGCTCGTTTCCCAATTCTTTTTTTGTAAAGTGATCCCCAGTCCCCGGTGAAAATTAAATTCTCCTGCAGAATGATACGGCGTTAGAAATTCAGACTCGCGTTTGATGGAAATCACCTGACTTGTTTTCGTAAAAGAAAAAGCCTGCCATTGAATCAATCCCTGACCCATATTTACGGTAAAGTCCCCAATGGCGAGTGCGTGGATCAAACCAGTTTTTCGCATAAAGAAATGAAATGAATAAAAATCAAACCCATATCTCTGGGCTCCTCTGAAAAACGGTTCGCCTGCATCTTTTTCGCCCGTGAATCCAAATGCAAGTAATTGCTTGTAGTTATAAGTATATCTGATAAAAATATTCTGCGGACTACCCTCATAATAAGAAGCTCCTGTATCTACTGGTCTTTCATATCCTTTTGATTTTTCAATCACCTCAGAAGCGCGAATAAGCATGTCCGATTCACCACCACGCCACCGTTGTTTGAATGCGGAATATATTGACTCGTCGCGACTGACAACTATGTATGGAAGAATCCTCCGTATCGTTTCAAGATCCCATCCCGGCACT
This sequence comes from uncultured Bacteroidota bacterium, assembly GCA_963757315.1. Classification (GTDB taxonomy): domain Bacteria; phylum Bacteroidota; class Bacteroidia; order Chitinophagales; family Chitinophagaceae; genus Puia. Next base: position 1,937,665 of record CAVWRD010000011.1, read on the forward strand.
GCCTGCAGCTCATGAATACTAATGAGGGATCCAAGTAATTTCCTGTAAGAAATAAAATTTTTAACCTGCAATACTTCCAATATCTGCAAGCGATTCAATTCTTCTTCATCAGCCGAATTAATATTTAAAGGATGTCTGCTGAAATAATCCAGAACCAGATCGTAAGAGTCGTCTTTAGGAATCGTTTCAGTCCTTTCCGCCATCACTTCCATTTGCTCAGCCCGGTATTCAGGCATCTCATTTGACTGCGCATTTATCGAAGTGTAAAACAACAGACAAACTAAAAATGTAAATGCTGGTTTCATGTTCATTAACTCCCGGGTTTTTTGCCATACCATAACAACACGAGACCCGGGCTAAAACCAAGTATCGGTTCATACACTGTATAAATTTGAAAGCAAAGCCGGTTTTTTTTCCATCCTGTTTTGAAATAAGGACTGCCTGCATTGCTATTTATACCAAACGAAAAAAAGAACTGCTCGTTGAATCGATATTCAATAGAAAAAATCGTGTTCATTGGAATTCCCGACAATTTTTCAACCTGGATTGCGATAAATAAATTATCGTCCCACTCATACCCGAATCCCATGCGAAAAAACGCGGGACCTCTTTCGCTATTTGTCATCCCCGCGCTGCCAAAAACGGGAAGCCCCAACTCCCAACCTGTAATCAGCTTTTCGGAAACATGAAAACACATCCCAACAACTGAAGATCCAAATCCGACACCCGGATAGCCTGCTGCTTTATCCATCGAATAATTAAATCCGATACCGATTTGCATTTTACCCAGATTCTTTCCATATCCCAGCTCCAGTGATTGTTCATTGTAATCTGCATCGCCACTATATTGGAAAGAAATTCCATAACCACCTTTGGCCAACACACCTGAGGCAGCCAATGTGTAGTTGTTTAGTTCACTGAGCATCCATTTACGTTCAGTAATTAAGCCGCAATAAAAATCGGTTTGCCTGCCCAGACACGCGGGATTAGACATAAAAGAAAAAGCATCCTTAAAATGAATGCTATATGCACCATTTGTCAGATATGTATTCACGGATTTAAGCTGAAATGGTTGCGCCATTCCTTCGAAACAAATTAAAAGGCCGCACATCACTTGTATCAAACGTTCCATACACTTCCCTAGAACTGTAAATTATCGGGTTCAAAAAAAACAGGTACAGTAAAAACACTTTAAAAGAGGAGTATTAAAACGGGTTGAATTATCTTTGCACCAATGCAAATTTTAGATGGCCAGCTCGTTTCCCGGTTAGTAAAAGAAAGTCTTAAAATGGATGCTGCCACATTGGTAGCGGAAGGAAAAAAAATCCCACATCTTGCTGCTGTACTCGTTGGCAACAACGGCGCCAGTGAAACCTATGTGGCTGCAAAAGTTAAAGCCTGTGCAGAGATCGGTTTTAAATCCACCCTGCTCCGGGTAGAAGAATCTATAAGTGAATCAAAACTGCTTTCCCTGATCGATGACCTTAATGAGGACATGGATGTTGACGGGATCCTCGTGCAGCTGCCGTTGCCAAAACACATTTCTGATGAAAAAGTTATCATGGCCATCGATCCTTCAAAAGATGTTGATGGATTTCACCCGATTAATGTCGGGAAACTGGTACTCGGATCGCCCAGTTTTATTTCCGCCACACCTCATGGCATCATGCTTTTACTTGAACACTATAAAATAAAAACGGCGGGTAAAAAGACGGCCGTGATTGGCAGAAGTAATATTGTAGGACGGCCTATGAGTATACTTCTGAGTGCAAATACAAATCCCGGCAACAGCACAGTTACACTCTGCCATTCGCATACTCACAATCTCAAAGAAATTTGTGCAGAGAGTGATATCATTGTTGCAGCACTTGGTAAACCTGAATTCGTGAAAGCAGATATGGTAAAAGAAGGCGCTGTTTTAATTGACGTTGGTATTACAAGGGTTCCTGATACTTCTAAAAAATCCGGTTTTGCGTTAAAGGGCGACGTAGCTTATGCAGAAGTTGCACCAAAATGTAGTTATATAACTCCTGTTCCCGGTGGCGTCGGACCCATGACCATTGCAGCTCTCATGAAAAACACATTTACAGCTCTGAAGCGTAAGTATTAATAATGAATCCGGAAACCATCATAACTCCTTTGCAGACCCTTCCGTTAATGGAGGCTTTTTATACCATTCAGGGAGAAGGTTTTCACCAGGGAAAAGCAGCTTTTTTTATCCGCCTTGGTGGTTGTGATGTTGGTTGTGTATGGTGTGATGTCAAGGATAGTTGGGATGCGGATAAACATCCTGCAAAAACAATTTTCGAAATATCCGCACTCGCCAAAAAACATACAGGCAGAATTGCTGTCGTAACCGGTGGCGAACCGCTGATGCACGATTGCGGACCCCTAACCCGCGAACTTCACGCAGCCGGCTTTCAAACACATATTGAAACCTCCGGTGCATATCCTTTAAGCGGCGAATGGGACTGGATCTGTTTATCACCGAAGAAATTTAAACAGCCTCTGCAGACTTCGATCGATTTTGCGAACGAGTTGAAAGTGGTCATTTATCACCCGTCCGATTTTAATTGGGCAGAGCTCTACGCCGAAAAAGTGAATACAAACTGTAAACTTTTCTTGCAACCGGAGTGGAGCAAAAGAGAATCCATTACGCCACTCATCTCTTCTTATATTATGGAAAATCCGAAATGGGAATTTTCACTTCAGCTTCACAAATACATCCATCTGCCATAACAGATGACCGATGACAGATGACCGATGACCGATGACCGATGACCGTTGACCGATGACCGATGACCGATGACCGATGACCGATGATATTGAAAGTTGATAGTTGCCCCACACTCCCATACTCCCATACTCCCATACTCCCATACTTTCTTCTATTATCTTTGCATGAATGGTGTCCATAAAATTTGTCTTTACAATTTTGTTCCTTCTGTCGGGCATCGCTGTTTGTGCTCAATACGATCCGTCCAAAATTAAAACCGAGGCAACTAAATTATTTGAGCGTTCCAATCAGCTTGCTTACAATGACCAGTTCAAAGAAGCACTCGAATCACTCAAAAAAGCAGTTGTGGCCGACCCCGGTTATGAAGATGCTTATCTCTCCATGGCGGGGATTTATGTTGAATTAAAAAACTATCCGCTGGCATTCGAAAATTTCAAAATTGCAAGATCGATAGACAGCATTTATTTTAAGGATTTTAGTCTGGGTTATTCCATTTCAATGGCAGGAATGGGTAAATTTAAAGAAGCACTTGATGCTGCCAATTATTTTTATAGTATTCCAAATCTGAAGGAGTCTTCCATGAAGCTTGCGGAAGGAAGAATCAAAACTTATCAGTTTGCTATCGACTACTCGGCGAAATATAATCCTCCCGACTATAAGTTCGAGCCGCAGAATATGGGTGACAGTATTAATTCAGCCGTTTCAGAATATTTTCCAACAATTAGCCTGGACGGAAATCACCTGATGTTTACAAGAAGAGTGGGCGGAATGAATGAAGATTTTTATGAATCGGATCGAGTCGGCAATGGCTGGACGAAAGCCAAACCACTGGGAGGAAATATTAATAGCAGTTTTAATGAAGGCGCATTGAATATATCGCAGGACGGACAATGGCTGATATTTACCGGATGCAATTTCCCAAACGGCTTCGGCAGTTGTGATTTGTTTATTTCTTATCGAACGGCCGATGGCTGGAGTGCCCCTGAAAATCTGGGTCCGAATTTTAATACAGAATTTTTTGAATCGGCCCCTTCATTGTCGCCGGATAAAAGAGATTTATATTTTACCAGTGACCGACCCGGAGGATATGGCGGAAATGATATTTATGTTTCTCACAGAAATGAGAGCGGACACTGGTCTCCTCCGGAAAATATGGGCCCGACTATCAATACATCCGGGGATGAAAGCTGGCCCTTTATACACGCCGACAACAGTACCCTTTATTTTACATCCAGTGGATTGCCGGGTTATGGAGGAACAGATCTTTTCCTGGTTAGAAAGAATGCGAATGGAGAATGGGGCGTTCCTGAAAATTTGGGATATCCTATTAACACAATAGATAATGAAGGCAGTCTGGTTGTGGCAGCCGATGGAAAAACAGCATACTACGCCAGCGACCGAACGGATACAAAAGGTCAGCTGGATCTTTATTCTTTCGAATTGAGAAGTGATATACGTCCGGCAAAAACTTTCTGGGTGAAAGGAAAAGTATATGATAAGAAAAACGGCAAGGGTCTGCCCTCTTCAGTAGAATTGGCTGACCTGAAAAATAAGCGGCTGATAAGCAAATTACAAACCGACGAGTCGGGAAATTACTTAACCACGCTGCCCGTAGGTAATGACTACGCTTTTAACGTTAACCGAAAAGGATATTTATTTTACTCAGAAAATTTCAAACTTTCAGATCCTTCCTCTGATTCCGTTTATCAGATGGATATACCATTGCAGCCGATAGAGGCCAATGCCAGTATCGTGTTAAAAAATATATTCTTTGATGTAAATATGTTTGAACTTAAACCGGCATCACAGATTGAATTGGATGACGTTGTTAAACTCATGAAAGAAAATCCGCTTATATCCATTCAGATAAACGGCTTCACCGATAACAATGGTAAGGCATCTGATAATCTTTTACTTTCAGAAAACAGGGCAAAGGCAGTAGTAAATTATCTGAAGTTAAAAGGTATTTCTCCATTAAGATTATCATTTAAAGGATACGGTGAATCGCAGCCTGTAAGTCCGAATACAACAGAAACCGGAAGAGCCCAGAACAGACGTACGGAACTTAAGGTGATTAAAATAAATTAAAGCAGTCTTTGGGTTATGGGTTATGAGATATGAGATATGAATTGAATGTACCATAACCCATAACTCATAACTCATAACTCTATTAGCCTTTCCTGGACTCAGAAAGAACGTTACACCCTGACGTGTTTATCCCATTTTCAACTATTCACTCCGAAGTATGTTTGAAAAAAAAATAGTTGCATCCCGATCTTCTCCACCTGATAAGTCTTTCAAGGGTTCCGCAGATTGGTTGTGTACACGCACGTATACTTCTTCACCATTTTGGTTCAGCAGAAGCTATTTTTAATTCCAGTCAGCAGGCTCTGGAAGAGATCGAAGGAATTGGAAAAATTCGGGCCCGGTCCATAAAATCATTCAGGGATTTTGGTGAATCGGAGAAGGAAATAAGTTTTTTGCAGCGGTACGGTATCCGGACGCTTACATTAGATGACCCTGATTACCCACAAAGACTTTTGTCTGCCTACGATGCCCCTATACTCTTTTTTTATAAGGGAAATGCGGGGCTTAATCCTTTGCGATGCATCTCCATCGTGGGTACCAGAAGAAATACTGAATATGGAAAACAAATAACGGAAAAGCTCATTCATGATCTTTCACCCCACGACGTTCTGATCGTTAGTGGTCTTGCCTTTGGTATAGATGCAATCGCCCATAAATATGCATTGAAACAGGGGATGAATACGATTGCAGTTCTTGCTCACGGACTTGCGTCGCTTTACCCGCCTGAACATAATCAGTTGTCAAAACAAATCATCAAACAGGGAGGATTACTCACCGAATATATCAGCCATATTAAAGCTGAGAAACATTTTTTTCCCATTCGGAATCGAATAGTCGCAGCCATCAGTGATTGCACCATTGTTGTTGAAACCGCCGTAAAAGGAGGAAGTATGATTACCGCTGATCTTGCCAACGGTTATAACAGGGAAGTTTTTGCTTTTCCAGGTAGAACAACCGATTTAAAAAGTGCAGGCTGCCACTGGCTTATCCGCAACAATCAGGCTGTTTTACTGGAAAATGCAAAGGATCTTGTCAGATTAATGGGATGGGAAGATAAACCCCCCGTAATTCAAAAAGCTCAGCCAGAACTTTTTATACCACTTACAGAAGTTGAACAACGCATCATGGATATCCTGAAGGAAAGAGAACAAATGCATATTGATGTTATTAATGCAACGACCGGGTTTCCCAATAGTCGCAACGCAGGAGCTTTGTTAGAACTTGAGATGAAAGACCTTATCTATAGTGTGCCCGGCAGGATTTACAAACTGAAAAGCTGAATGCTTTTGGGTTATGGGATATGAGTTATGAGTTATGGATTCCATATCCCATAACCCACATCCCATAATTCATAACCCGTTCACGGTCATCGGTCATCGGTCGACGATAAATTCAATTTGGGAGCAATTTATCCCTTGCACTATCTTTGCACATGGCAAGAATAAATTCCTCAAAGACACTCCTCTCCCCCAAATTTTTTGGCGAAGGCCTCACGTTCGACGACGTTTTGTTATTACCTGCTTATTCGAATGTACTTCCCCGGGAAACCGATATCAGTACAAATCTGACTAAAAAAATAAGGTTAAATATTCCCATGCTTTCGGCTGCCATGGATACAGTTACCGAAGCAACGCTGGCGATCGCCCTTGCCCGCGAGGGAGGTATCGGCATTCTGCATAAAAACATGCCGGTGGAAAAACAGGTTGAACAGGTACGTAAAGTAAAACGCAGCGAAAGCGGTCTTATCATTGACCCAATCACATTGAGGTCCGATGCCACAATTGGGGATGCGCTCACCCTTATGAAAGAAAATAAAATCGGTGGTATTCCAATTATCGACGATCATCAGAAACTGGTAGGTATCCTTACCAACAGAGATCTGCGTTTTGAAGACGATAAGAAAAGAAAAATCCGGGAAGTGATGACCAAGGAGAATCTGATCGTAGCTCCGGAAGGAACAGATCTCAAAATGGCAGAGACCATTCTTCGTAAATATAAAGTTGAAAAACTTCCGGTAGTAAATAAATCCGGCAAACTGATTGGACTTATCACCTATCGCGATATACTGCAGCTCTCGAGTTTTCCCAATGCAGTAAAGGATAATTTCGGAAGATTGCGCGTAGGCGCGGCTCTTGGAATTACAGCAGATCTGATGGATCGTGCAGCTGCTTTGTTGCAAATCGGTGTTGACATTGCGTGCCTGGATAGTGCACACGGACATAATACAGGTGTTATTGAAGCCTTAAAGAAAGTAAAAAAGAATTTCCCAAAATTGCAGGTGATAGCAGGCAATGTGGGAACTGCCGCTGGTGCAAAAGCACTGGCAGGAGCAGGAGCTGACGCAGTGAAAATAGGTGTGGGACCGGGATCCATCTGTACAACAAGAATCGTAACCGGAGCGGGTGTTCCGCAAATCACCGCAATTATGGAAGCAGCATCTGCACTCAAACCCCTCGGCATTCCGCTCATTGCAGATGGCGGTATCCGTTATACAGGTGATCTTGTAAAAGCAATCGCTTCCGGGGCAGACGTGGTCATGATGGGCAGTGTATTTGCGGGAACAGAAGAAAGTCCGGGAGATACAATTATATACGAAGGCAGAAAATTTAAACAGTACCGGGGAATGGGCTCACTGGGCGCCATGACGCAGGGCAGCGGCGACAGATACTTTCAGGATGTGGAAGATGGCATAAAAAAACTCGTCCCGGAAGGTATCGAAGGCAGAGTGGCATTTACAGGAAATCTCAATGAAGTGGTACAGCAATACGTGGGAGGACTGAGAGCCGGGATGGGATATTGCGGCGCTAAAAATATCTCTGCTTTACAAACAGCCCAATTCATCAAAATCACGAATGCAGGCATGCAGGAAAGTCATGCGCACGACGTTGAAATCACCCGCGAGTCACCTAACTACAGCCGGTAAAAAAAACAATTTATCTTTCAGAAATAAAGCGTGGGAATGAAGCGTATTGTTATCATTTTATTTTTAGCCATTCATAGTTTTGTTTCCCGCGCCCAGGCAATTTCGGATACCTGTTCAATGCAGATCAGCCTGCTCACCTGTTCACCCGGAACTGAATTATATTCTTTATTTGGTCATACCGCCATCCGTATAAAAGATACCCCAAGAGGAATGGACATCGTTTACAACTACGGAACATTTGACGATAGCGATCCGCTGTTCTATTTTTATTTTACGCGTGGCATCATGTTATATTCGCTTTCGGTAGAGCCCCTGGATAGTTTCATGAAAGAATATGAAGATGAACACCGCAATGTAGTGGAGCAGATCCTGAATTTAAGTTGTGAAGAAAAAAATCGCTTATACGAATCGCTCCGAAAAAATACCATGGATGAAAACCGACTCTACCAATATCATTTTCATACGGATAATTGTACCACGCGTGCTGCCCGGATAATAGAATCCAACACCAACGACCCCATTTTATATAAAGACATTTTCCCCGTAAACAGTTCGGTAGTTCCCCATTCAGCAGAAGGTTTAATCAGCGGACCTGGCATGAGCTACAGGGACATGATTCATAAATACCTCGAGCGCGAACATCAGGACTGGGCCGAATTTGGTATCGATATGCTGCTCGGAAAAAATCTCGATATTAAACCGACAAATATAGAATCCATTCATTTTCTGCCGGACTATTTATATAGAGGAATGGACAGTGCACATGAAGCCAGTAAACCAATGGTAGTTGAAAGGCGAACACTGCTTCAATTTCCTGCTGAAAAAATGAGTGCCGGCTGGTTTACCCCTATGCTTTTTTTCACTCTCTTGCTCATATTAAGTGTATGGCTTTATTTTTTAAAAAATAATACCGGAGCAGTTAGGGGCCTTATAATTTTTGACTTTATATTTTTTACTTTGCTCGGCCTCATCGGCATCCTTATGACGTATATGTGGCTGGGAAGAATTGATGATGTGTGTAGAAATAATATTAATATTTTGTGGGCATTACCTACTCATATCATTGCCATTTTCTTCATTCGAAAAAAAACAGCATGGGTAAAATATTATTTTCTGGTCACTGCAATACTGACAGGCCTGTTGTTAATTGTTTTCCCTTTTGGACTGCAAAGAATGAATACAGCGGTATTACCTATCCTGGTTATTATAATATTCCGCAGCTATAGTCTGTATAAAAATCGGAGTCATGCAAAAAAGCATACCGTTCAGGGGTGAATCTTTGGAATATGAAATAAAAGGAACCGGAATGCCTGTGATGCTGATACATGGCTTCACAGAAGACCGAAGTATTTGGTATCCCCTTTTGCAGGGAATGGAAAACAAATACAAATGGATCCTTCCTGATCTTCCGGGGAGTGGTTTATCCTCATTCAATAAATCAATTCCTGAACTCAGGGATTTCGCAGAAGCCATTCATGCAATAACAGATTTCGAAAATATCGACAGGCTGGTGTTGATTGGGCATAGTATGGGAGGTTATATTTCACTGGCATTTGCTGAAAAATATCCTGAAAAGATCAGTGCACTGGGACTTTTTCATTCAAGCTCTTATGCGGATTCTGATGAAAAAAAAGAAGCCCGCGATAAAAATATCAGGTTCATCCAAAAACACGGATCTCCACTCTTCATCGAACAGGCAATACCCGGACTGTTTTCAGATTATTTTAAATCGAAATATCCGGAAGAAATCCGGAAACTAATTGACCGCTACGCCAACTTTAAAGTGGACTCTCTCGTACTTTATTTGAATGCCATGAAGAATCGGCCTTCCACTACGGGCGTATTAAAGACAATCACCAAACCAGTACTATTTATTATGGGAGAAGAAGACAAGGCAGTGCCTCTTAAAGACTCACTGGAACAATGCCATTTACCCCAAATTTCGTACATTCACATTCTGACCCCAACAGCCCATATGGGCATGATCGAAAATACCAGCCTGTGTAATTCATTTATTGATCGTTTCCTGGCAAAAATTCCCGTTTAATCTAAAGAAGTTACCCTATTGTGCACAGACTTTTACAAATACTGTTCTTATCCGTTTTTTTAACTACCCTGACCGTTTCGGTTTACGCAAAACATATCAAGGGTGGGGAAATTCATTATACATATCTCGGTCCTTCAACCACGAATGCCAATTATGACCGATATGAGCTAAGATTACGATTGTTTATCAGTTGTCAGTCAACCCTTGGTCAGTTGGAGTCAAGTGTGGTAATGGGTATTTTCAAAACATCCAACGGATCTCTATACAGTAATGTGGTTGCTAACCTTAGCAATAGTTATCAAATAAACCTCAGTACGCCGAGTCCATGTATTATAAATCCTTCCCCGGTTTGTTACTGGTTACGTGAGTTTACCACCCTTATTGAAATTCCCAGGGATCCTGTCGGTTATACGGTAATTTATCAGCGTTGCTGTCGAATAGATGGCATAAGTAATTTATCTCCCAATGTGAATGTGGGCGCTTCCTATTTCTGTCAGATTCAGGGCACGAATTCCATTGGTGCCAGCGGCGTAAATTCAAACCCCGACTTCGGAATAAAAGATACCGTACTCATTTGTCAGAATAAAAGATTTCAACTTGACTATAGCGCTGTAGATGCAGATGGGGATTCTCTGACTTATGAATTTGCTCCCGGATATTTTGGAGGCAGCATAAACAATGCTGTTGTAACAAATCCAGGACCACCATCTACCCTGGAGGAACTTATATATAGTTCCGGCTATTCCGGAATTCAGCCGCTTGGATCTTCCGTTACCATTAACCGAAATACGGGACTCATCGCAGGAATTGCTCCCAGAGGGGGAGATTATGTGGTTTGTGTATTGGTGAAAGAATATCGGGCCGGTTTATTAGTATCCACGCACAGAAAAGATTTTATTATTCATGTGGATGACCGCTGCGATTTTCCGTCGGCAGATCTGAATCCAAATTATATTACCTGTAACGGATTCGATTTCAGCTTTCATAATCTGGCCAGTTCCTCACCTCTGATTCATAGTTATTTCTGGGACTTTGGTGTGCCGGGATCCACTTCTGATACCAGCAATGCAGCAACGCCTACATTTACCTTTCCCGATACAGGTGTTTATCCGGTAAAATTTTACGTTAATAAAGATGAACCCTGCTCGGATAGTGCGAGTACACTTATGAGTGTATTCCCTGGTTTTTTTCCCGGATTTTCATCTTTGGGAACCTGCGATTTAAATCCCGTTTTATTTAAGGATACTACGAAATCAAAATATGGAATCGTTTCTTCCTGGTACTGGAATTTCGGAGATGACCTGGCTACCAACGATACTTCAGTTCAGCAGAATCCATCCTGGAAATACAGTGATTCAGGCATGAAGAATGTCACATTTATAGTGTCAAACAGCAAAGGCTGTCTGGATACGGTGAATCAAACTATTCATATTACAGACAAACCTCCGATTTTTTTCCCCTTTCAGGATACACTGATCTGTAATATTGATACACTTCAATTACATGCAGTAGGATACGGAAATTTCACCTGGTCGCCTTCTGCAAATATGATTAATCCAAACACGCCGGATCCTCTGGTTTCTCCACAAACAAATACTTATTATACGGCAACACTGGATCAATCGGGGTGTATTAATAGTGATTCACTTCTTGTTCGTGTAGTCGACCACGTTATACTGAACCCGGGAAATGATTCTACTATCTGCCTGGGAGATTCGGCAATATTAAATCCTACCGGGGATGGATTATATTTTAGCTGGACGCCGGCTTCATCGCTGGATGATCCGAACGTGAAAAATCCTTTTGCGTTTCCAAATTCGCCGGCCACCACGTATACTGTAACCGCAAGCATCGGGAAATGTTTTACAACAGGAACCGTTACAATCAGAACGGTGCCTTATCCCTATTCGAATGCCGGAGCTGATACACTTATTTGTTATCAGGATACCGCAAGGTTAGAGGCAACTGCAAAAGGCATACGTTATGTTTGGATTCCCGCAACGAATATTAGTAATCCGACTATTTTGAATCCGCTGGTTTATCCGCTTCAGACTACAACTTATCAACTGTTTGTTTATGATACATTGGGTTGTCCCAAACCAGGTATGTCAACAGTAACTATTAATGTAAATCCTCAGATCATTGCTTTTGCAGGAAATGATACCTCTATCGTAGTGGGAGAACCCTTGCAATTACAAGGTTCAGGCGCCCCTTCTTTCCTCTGGTATCCCAATTTCGGTTTGGATCGAAACGATATATCAGATCCGTCAGCAACTCTGACGCAGAATCAGACCTATTTCATGAAAACCTTTACGGAAGCAGGATGTTTTGCATTCGATACTATCAACATTAAGGTATTCACAACTGCTCCTGATATCTTTGTACCCAATGCATTTACGCCCGGCGGTTCGGCAAATAATATTTTCCGTCCCATTCCGGTAGGTATATCAAAAATTGAATACTTCAGGGTATACAACCGGAACGGAATGCTGTTATATTCTACAAGCAAGATCGGTAGCGGATGGGATGGAATGTATAATGATAAACCACAGGATGTGGGTGGTTATGTTTGGACTGTACAGGGAACTGATTACACGGGTAAAGTGATTACAAAAAAAGGAGTCGTGGTGCTTATACGTTAGTCTTCATTCAATAAAATAATTCTGCTTGAAAAAAATTATTTGTATTACCGGCGCCAGTTCAGGTTTTGGCGAAGCATGCGCCTATAAGTTTTCTGAAAATAATTTTAATCTGATTATTACAGGCCGCAGAACAGAAAAACTGAATGCGCTTAAATCAATATTGGAAAAAAAATTCGGGAATGAGATTTATGTGCTTTCATTTGATGTTTCAAAAAGATCTGCTGTAGATAAAGCTTTCAATTCCCTCCCCGATGAATGGAGAAAAATCGATATTCTTCTGAATAATGCGGGTCTGGCTCTGGGCAGGGATAATTTTGAAGATGCTTCTCTGGATGACTGGGATACCATGATCGACACCAATCTGAAAGGACTTTTATATATTTCGAAAGCGGTGATCCCTTATATGATTTCGGCTAAAAGCGGACAGGTTATAAATATCGGCTCTACGGCTGCAAAACAGGTTTATCAAAAAGGAAATGTTTACTGCGCCACCAAACATGCAGTGCAGGCCATTTCAGAAGCCATGCGTATTGATTTGCTTGCGCATAAAATTAAAGTTACCGTCATCAATCCCGGTGCGGCAGAAACAGAATTTTCTCTTGTCAGACTTAAACAAGATGTTGTTGAAGCAAAAAAAGTATACGACGGATATGAACCACTTCACGCGGAGGATATTGCGAATGTGGTTTTCTTCGCAGCCTCTCTCCCTGCACATGTATGTATTAATGAAGTGGAAGTTACCTGTCTCGCCCAGGCGAATGCCTTTTACCTGCATAAACAAGTGTGAGAATGTGAGAGTGTGAGAGTGTGAGAGTGTGAGAATATAACACTTGATAAACACTCTCACACTCTCACACTCCTCACACTCTCACACTTTATTTCGTCTTTTGCGGCTGCGCAGCAACATCTGCAAGGGAAATTCTTATTTCTATTCCCACTCGCGTTGTTGTCACGGGTGGTGAACTGGATATCTTAGGTATCGTTCGTCGCTCATCGAAATACAATTTCATATTAATACGATTATTAATTATATAGCTAATCGACGGCGATATACTAATCACCTGCTGACCGCCAACAGGAATGGCAGCATTCTGATCCAGATAACTATTGGTGGTAGCGTCGTCGCGCAAACTCATATCGAGCCGGAACGTCATATCATTCTCCAGTTTATTTGAGAGCCCGTTTTTACCCATCACCTCCCAGTGAAACGGTAGCGGAAATCCTTTCTTTCGGTAACCAAGACCGAACACGTATTCTGTTGAGCGGGTTTCGCTCATCTGATAATCTATCAGACTAAGACTTAATTGCCTTGATTTGCTGAAACTGAATTTTACCTGCAACTGATTTACAAATTGCATATCCAGATCAATCAAAGGAGCAAATTGTTCGCTGATCGTAACATTGGGAACCATAAAATAAGGAACAAAGTTTCCGGTAAGCGTATCAATAAATCCTGGCTGCCTTATTCCAAAAGGATCCTGGAAATTGAGGTTTGAATTAAACGAATTCATACTCAGTGTACTGGAATAACCATCCGTTATACTGAAATTGGTAAAGATCTTCGACAACCCAGGCAGTCGCGCAAGACCATTATAAGTGAGATGCCAGTTGGGTTTCGGAAGGTATCCACTAAAAGGATTGAATTTAATATTCGGATTGTCTTCCGTAACGAGCGATATTGAGTTTGGAGATTTCCCGCTATAAGCGGCGATAAATGCCGGGATCAAAACATCCTGCGCATATTTTCCATATCCTTTTGCGTATCCGTCAGGGGTTGTTTGTCCGCCGGAATACGGATTCAGCGCACCCAGGCGACCGGAAATAATTGCACGGTAGTTCTCAAATGTCTGGAATGTGGATGAGATCGTATTGTCACTGCTGCTTTTGAAAAGTGTTTTTATCGAAATAAAACTGATACTAAAACTTCCCGCCGTGTATGGATTCAAACGTCCGAATGTTCCAGTTCCGGTTGTGTCTTTGTAGAGTTCCGAATAATTTTTTCCAAAACTCTTGTTCACGTTTACCGTGATATTTAAATCACGTACGGGTTGAATCTGCGCTGCAAGTGTTATGATCTGATTATAACTGGACTGGTTTTGGAAGTTGAACAAAGTATCTGTTGATAATAATCCTTTCGTCGCCAACCGGTTTACATAACTGGTATCCGGCTGCTGACCAAATATATATCCCCAGCCGGGTTGATTGGATTTTAAATCCATGCCCAGAAAGTGAGTACTATCCATGTATCCGTAAATACTGGATGCAGACAATTCCGAGTAATTGACGGTAACGTCTTTCACAGAAGTGAGTATTTTAGCGATCACCTTCAGCGCACCCGTGAGATGGGTTTGCTCGCTTTCATCAATCTGCGGTTTCTTTGGTTTTAACGAATCTGCTTTTTTTCCAGGCAGATTCGGGTTTGTAGAACTCATCGTTTCAATCTCTCGCAGCAACCGCCACTTCGCATATAGTCGCGTGAAACTTAAATCTGCCGTCACATCTTTTTTCTGCGTATTCTGAATTGCATTCCCAAAAGAAGTAGCCAGTGTAGATGCACCCGTCCATTGATACGAAGATCCATAACCCAGGCGCATCGTTGTCCAGTCAAGCGCCGGAATTTTGGCCAAAGGAACCGTATACGTAAAATTGGCTGTCTGGTTATACTGAATCGTTCGCCCGCCGTGCCAGAAATTATTCCACATCTGTTTTCTCTGAGCTTTATTGAGGGCGCCACTATCTTCATCCACCCAACTTTTATTCAAGGCAGAAAAATCAATATTAAACGACTTCGTAAGATCCCATCTTAATACATAGGTCCGGTTTATCGTAAAGAATTTATTAAAGGTTTCAGGAATCTCATATTTTCCTCCTCCTACATTCCTGGCCTGGTAAGCACCAAACTGCCTTACAACATCACCACGGAATGTAATAACAGCAGGCACAGGATTCAGATTAAATTCCTTAAACAACGAATACCACGGAGATTTTGATTTAATCAATTTTTTAAACGGTTCCCAATATTTTGGTGTGCCCACAAAATTATAACCAAGACCTCCTTTGTAAACATCCAGGTTGTCTTCCAGCGCAATCGGGTTGTGATGATTCGTCTGGGTAAACGAATAACTGAAATCAAAATTCTCAATACTCCACAACTTCAGTTTCTTCCCTCTGATATTATTTCGCCGGACATTGGTGAAGTTGAAACTTTTGATCTCCGTCACATCCAATGCCTCCTGCTCAATGGAGTCCCGCTCCGAAGCGGGAGCGAGATTAATTTTATCCTGCAGTTTAATATCCAGGTCGTATGGATCATATTCAG
Source organism: uncultured Bacteroidota bacterium (assembly GCA_963757315.1). Taxonomy (GTDB): domain Bacteria; phylum Bacteroidota; class Bacteroidia; order Chitinophagales; family Chitinophagaceae; genus Puia. The sequence goes on from CAVWRD010000011.1 coordinate 1,953,421, forward strand.
GTTTGCTGACATTTCTCGAAATACTTCCGTAGAATGGAATGGATAATCCTGCGCTTTTTGGAAATAGTTTTCCCAACTCAAGGTTTGTTGCAGCATTCAATTGCGTAGTACTACTTAATGCCCGCTCATTTATACTTTGGTCAATGGATCCAAATCCTACCGACATAACACTTCCTGACACATAGAGCGTTCCGAGGTCAGCTAATTTAATATCCACACGTCCGTTGGCCGCATATCCCGCCTGATCATTCAGGTTGGAAAGCCTGAGTTCATCAAACCATACTTCTGTACATTTTTGGCCGTTGGAAATATTTTCCACGCCCAGAAAAATAGCCTGCACCTGACCCAGGTTGGGGTTTCCATACATCGTGTATACCCGCTTGTTAGTGGTATCGATTTCCTGGTAATATCCTGAGGAATTTCCGGTGGCATTTCTATCTTCTTTTAATGTTACCAATCGCTGTAAATTAAGATTCAGATTATTGGAATCGGGCCATATATCCGCCGGCAATTGCGAACCCCATGGCGTAATGATCAGGGGTATCCGAACCTCGTAAAAGTTATTGATAAAGTCGCTTCCGATCCTGATAACCGCAGCGAGCTGATAGTTCTTAATAGAATCTGCGCCTGGTCCTCCCCTGGATTCTGCATGAATGAACATATCCATCGTTCCGTATCTGCGTAAATCGTAATTGGTATTTTTATATACCCCTCTCGCTTCGTTCGGCAGCAGTCCGCAGATCTGCAAACTCATTGCCTGTTCATTCAATAAAATATTTACGTTGTTTGTACTTAATTGTTGCTGCCTTTGAATGCCCGGAGGTACCACATAAGGAATGGGCGTACGCGTACTGTTCTGTTCAATATTAACTGCCGTAACATCGAGGCTTGTCGGACCATTAATAGGTAAGGGAATATATTGACCCGTTGTATCCAGTTCATAATTAAAGTTGCGCCAGGAATCACGGATAAGCTGGAATTCCGCAAAGCGACATACCACTGAATCCGTAAAACCTGATAAATACATCCTGATGAACCGGATGGATTTGAAATCCGGCATGTTCCCGACATTTGAGGTATATGCGGAAATTGGAACTCTGTACTGATACCATAATTCCGGCTCTCCGTTCGAACCGGTAAAACTTCTGGAATCAGTGACATAGTTAGCGCCCACTGATTGAACAGGAGTAAGATTTACTGTGTATTCAAAATATTGCTCCAGTTCATTCATCGTATTATCGTGATCAAGGTCTTCCTGATCAGGATAAAGAGTGCTCGCATCTACAAAAGTAGCGCCTGGTGCAGCGATCGGTGAATTACCCTGTGGGTTATTGATATTTTTATAACGGCCAAGAATATTTGTTTGTGTGGAATCATAGGTAGACGCACGATAATTCAGGTAATCATCTCCCGCCGGATCAGCCAGTGCTTTTTGATAAATGGGTGATCCCGTACCGAACATGGAAGCCATTTTATTCAGATAATTGGAGAATTTTAATTGTTCTCCCGGATCATCTAATCCGTCAAAACCCTGATCCTGGTAGGGCCTGTCTGTCGGGTCCGTGCTAAACGCATTCGTAGTTTGTACCGGGTTGAAAGGAACTCTTCCCCAAACTGAGGAGCTGTCCATGGCAGCCGGTATATTCGGCGTATTCAAACCATTCTCGTATAATTTTTTCCCGTCTTTTAATATATCTTCCGACACAGAACCCAGATCCATATATAACTGGCCGCCTGTAGAAGTCGCGTTGGTTATAAAAGGACTCTGCATCCAGAATTCTATGTATTGTACATTGGAAGTTTCAAAATCGGTTTGGTCGATAGCTCTCATGATTCCACCCCATCGCGTTGTAGGATTCGTCAACAATCCCTTGGCATCGATACTTCCCGGTCTCGTGTCAAAATTGTAAGGACCTTTTTGAGTAGGAAAATAAGATACATCGAAAGTGATCAGCTGGGCCTGTCCGAATTCAGGAGTGATCGTTGGAAATAGCTGCTGAATATTGATCGGCGCAATACGCGGGTCCTGGAAATTCTGATATCCCTTAACAGGATTGTCGCTGCTCGTTTGATCCTGAAGTGTAGGCTCAATATTGTACCACGCAATTTTTGCACGGTTATATCCGTAAGGAAGTGAATCCAGATAATTACCTTCCGGAAAACGATCCGCAGGAGTGGAAGCCAAAGCCCAGGAAGTTATTGGAAAACGCAAATCCACAGAACTTGTGGATCCTTCAAAGTCATCAATATAAATTGTACCGCTGCTACCCGAACCAATCTGCGGCGGATGCCCTGGTTGCAGATAGGCGGCTTCGCCAACGGCAGAGATGGTACTCATTTCTTTTGAAGAATAGAAAGGCAATACTTTATTCATAAATCTCGTAAGCCCCGGCCATTGAGATCTGAAATTTACATCCGTGCCATACATCGTATTGCGGATCGGATCTTCACCATAATTTGTTTTTGTGAAATACGGACGTTCGTTAAGGCGTTCGATGGTTCCACCGATCGACAAAGATTGAGTTGCAGTATTCTTCGCAACATAGTCGAGACGTAATCCCATAAATCCCTGCTGCTGGGTACCATAACTCGCATTGTTTTCATAAGCTACATTCACGGGAACACCGGAATTGATAATGGATTGATTAATCACTTTAACGGATCCATTCGTATAATCAACCGTGTAGTCAATATTTTCACGAAGCGTCTGACCACCTGCGGTTACTTTCACGGAACCCTGCGGCACGTTAAACGCGCCGAGCGAGATATCGGAACTGGCTGTACCTTTCGCAACGCCCTGCAGATAAAACCTGTCCACCTGCGCATAGGTCATCGCGACTTCTTTTATGGTGTCATATAGCTGATAGAATACATAGTTATTTTTTAAGGTGGAAGGAGAACCTCCAAATGCGAGGGAATCGAGGTCATTCCCAAAAGGTTCCAGCACAGGAAATATGATCTTTGCCTGAGCCGACACCACGGTAAACCCTTCCACATAGTCAAATACCCCGTCGGGTTGCGGGTCCAGATGAGCGTTCAGCCGGTCTAAATTCAAAACCGTTAAGAGCGGTACACCCGCCTTGGGACCCTCGGGCAAATATCTTTTCGTTCCCTCTGCCGGTTGTGCATAGAGAACATTCATCTGAAATCCGTCGGACTGAATATTCGATAAATAACTTCCGGTACCTGTTCTCAGTGTATAAACGTTTTTCATCATCAGGTTCCAGATCGGCAAGTTGGTTCTTTGTGAAGTTGCTTTCAGCATCTTGAGGTAAAGAACTTTCTGCGCTCCCGGATTATCGCCCAGCGTTGTATCAGGCGGAACATCCGTTGAAAATTCTCCCACCTGAAATATTTTACCGTTGTAACTATATTGAAATGCGACACCGAGCACATCATTAGGTTGCAGCGTTTGATTAAGTGAAATAAATCCGACCTGTGGATTGTATGTGTAGTCCGTGGTATTTAGTTTTCGCGCATACACTTGTTCGTAATCCTGAACCTGCGTAAGGCCAAGCCCCGCCAACACACCGATTACCTGTGTCGAATTGCGGCTTCCGGGATTGTTAATGATACTCCGGTATTCCGTATTGGCATCATTGAAAGGATAGGGCTGTGAGGTTTCAGGATGAATGCTTGGATTATTGGGCGCCGGTTCCCCGAGATCCATCAGACTCACTACCTGTCTGGCCTGCGTGGATGTTCCATTTCTGTTGGTAACCCAAACCTCCATGCGCAGGATCTGCACCTGCGATGTTACAATAGGCAGGTTGGACATGGCCTTATTGTAGTTATTTTTGAAATATTGCGCCAGCAGGAAGTTGCGATTCTCATCGTAGTCATCTGCTTTGAACTGGTAAGTCGTTAATGAAGCCCCACCCTGCAATGTGGATGACTGACTTTGGGAACGCTGGCTGGCTATAACACCTGTTACAAATAATTTTCCGAATTGTAATTGCGCCTTGATACCAAAAAGTGACTGCTCACTGGCCATGAACGTACTCTTGGTTGAAAAAGAAGTATTACCTACTTCAATTTTTTTCACGATATCATCTCCGCTACCTGTGTATTCCAGTTTTAACTGGTTCATCCAGTCGAAGGAAGCCTGCGTATTGTAGGAGATCGGAAGTTTTAATTTGCTGCCGATATTGCCGAGCACGTTCACATTGGCATCCATATTAAAATCAAGACCGCCCGTTTTTCTGGCAGCTTCCGGAAGCACCGGATTCTGAACATTCTGACCCTGGTAACCCGCCAGGATATCCACATTACCCTGTGGTTTAATATCAATTTTGCCGTTGCCGAACAGCCGGTTAAAAAGACTGTTGTTGATATTCAGTTTTGGCTGTTCCAGTCTTTTGTTCAGATCACTTAGCATGTCTGCACGCTGACGAAAATAATTATCGGTCGACTGCTGCGCCGTAATCTTCATGTATTCATCATAGGTATAAGCAGTCGGCGTCCGGTAATATTTGTTTCCAATTCTCTCCATCAGGAAATAGAGATTGGTTTTCGGATCGTATTCAATGGAATCTTTAAGATTGGCAGGATTCTTAAGATTGAAAGAATTGAAATCAAAATCGCTTATCTGGTCTCCGCGGCGGTCGTGAATGGGGAAATGCAGGCTGTCGTTACGGTGGGTGGTATCGGAAGGAAGAGGATGTTTGGTTGTATCGGGAACATTCTGCGCAGCAACTCGCTCAGGTGTCAAAACGACAACCGTTGCGGCAATGAAGCATACCGTGAAAATAATAATCTGAAGCAGATGCCTGGTCAAACTTCCTCAATAATTAGTTAGGTAGAGATCCTGACTATAGGCTAAAGGATTTTTAAAACTTGCTTAATGATGTCTTCAATTTTCTGCGGAACCGGGGCATCCTGAGCTAACTTTTTTAAAGCCTGTTCGGCGGTTGGCCGGGCGATGCCTAAAGACACCAGAGCATTCAACGCATCCTGCTCCAATGTATTGCTTATCAATGGGGATATATTTGAACCTGAGAATTTCTTACTTATTTTTTCTCTCAACTCCAGGACGATCCTTTCTGCTGATTTTTTACCGATTCCTTTGATGCTTTCCAACTGCCGGGTATGACCCTGAACGATGGCGTTTGCGAGTTCTTCGGGTTTCATGGCAGAAAGCATCATTCTCGCCGTGGATGCCCCCACCCCTGAAACGCTGATTAACAGGGTGAAAAGTTCTCTTTCCGCGGTTTCGGCAAAACCAAACAGTGTTTCGTTATCTTCTTTTACCTGGTGGTAGATATGAAGAATTCCTTTTTCGAGGTGCTGGATTCTTGAAAAAGTATTCAGACTTATCTGCACCTCGTAACCCACTCCCTGCACGTCTATATGTATTTCTGCAGGGGTTTTGTACACAAAATCGCCTCTTAAAAAGGTTATCATAATCGCGAAAATAGTATTTTAAACGGCGTAAATATTTTATAAAAACCCACGATCTTTGTTGAATGACCCAAAAGATTTCTGCGGCCATCACTGCAGTGAGCGGCTATGTGCCGGAAGATATCCTTTCCAATAGCGACCTCGAAAAATTAGTTGATACAAACGACGAATGGATACGCACCAGAACCGGCATTTCTGAGAGAAGGATTCTCAAAGGATTAAACAAAGCAACTTCCGATCTCTGCGTTCCGGCAGTCCTGGACCTTTGCACTAAAAGAGGCATAAAACCATCTGAAATTGATTGTATTATAGTCGGAACTGTTACTCCCGATATGCTCTTTCCGTCCACCGCCAACCTGCTTTGTGAAAAAGTCGGTGCGGTAAATGCCTGGGGATTTGACCTGCTGGCCGCCTGCAGCGGTTTCCTTTACAGCCTCACAACGGGGGCCTCGTTGATAGAAAGCGGCCGGTATAAAAAAGTCGTTGTTGTAGGAGCCGATAAAATGAGTTCAATCGTTGATTTCAGCGACAGAAGTACCTGTATAATTTTCGGAGATGGCGCCGGGGCCGTGTTACTTGAACCAAATTTTGAAGGATTTGGGGTAATGGATAGTATCCTAAAAAGTGACGGCGCCGGGAAATCTCACCTGCATATGAAGTCCGGCGGATCTCTCAGCCCCGCTACTTATGAAACCGTTGCCCGGAAGGAACATTATATTTATCAGGAAGGCCAGCCGGTATTCAAATTTGCCGTTACCCGTATGGCAGACGTAAGTGAAGAACTCCTGAAAAGAAATAAGCTGACGGGCGACGATATTGCATTCCTGGTTCCTCATCAGGCAAATAAACGCATCATCGATGCGACCGCAAACCGGATAGGACTTTCAGAAGAAAAAGTGATGATCAATATCCAGCGTTATGGAAATACAACAGCGGGTACCATTCCTCTCTGCCTTTCAGACTGGGAAAATCAGCTTAAAAAAGGCGATCTGCTCGTTCTGGCTGCCTTTGGCGGAGGATTTACCTGGGGTGCAACGCTGGTGAAGTGGGGAGCATAGGCAAGTATGGGGGTATGGGAGTATGGGGGTATGGGAGTATGGAAATTTTAACTACCAACCAGACTTCTACCTCCAATAAAAACTGATCTTCAGCCTTAAACATCAACTAAACTTCAACTTTTACTAACAACTAATCTTCAACTTTTAATTTTTAAAACATTCCGTGGATATCAGAATTCGTAAAGCAGTTGCATCAGATTGCGCGCGTATGATGGAGTTGATTCGGGAACTGGCGACCTTCGAAAGAGCACCTGATGAAGTAACAGTTACCCTGGACCACTTTATCAAAACGGGTTTTGGAGAAAACCCCGTCTGGAAAGCACTGGTTGCTGTTACCGGGGATGAAAAAATGGTCGGGATCTCCCTGTATTACATGCGCTATTCAACATGGAAAGGTCTGCGTCTTTATCTCGAGGATCTGATAGTTACTTCCGAATTCAGAGGAAAGGGTATTGGTAAATTATTATTTGACGCCACGGTTCAGGAAGCAAATGATTTGGGCGTCAGTGGTATAATGTGGCAGGTACTGGATTGGAATGAACCCGCTATAAATTTTTATAAAAAATATGGTGCCGATGTAAGCAGCGAGTGGCTTAATTGCTCTATTCGACTCCCACAGTAGTAACCGTTTTATCAATTTTTCCAATCAGTCCCTGCAATACTTTTCCAGGTCCGATTTCAGTGAAGTTTGTAGCACCATCAGCGATCATTGCTTTCACGGACTGGGCCCATCGCACAGGACCGGTGAGCTGGTCGATCAGATTTTTCTTGATCTCTTCTTTATCCACCACCGCTTTACCAACGATATTCTGGTAAACAGGACAGGAAGGATTGTAAAATGTAGTTTTTTCTATTGCGGCTTTCAATTCTTCGCGGGCAGGTTCCATGAGCGGAGAATGAAAAGCGCCTCCGACTGATAAAACCACAGCACGACGGGCACCTGCCAATTTCATTCGCTCACATCCCAGATCAATACCTCTCAGCGAACCGCTGATAACAATTTGTCCGGGACAATTATAGTTAGCAGGCACCAGAACTTCGCCGGTTTCAGTAACAATTTCACGACAGACAGATTCCACTTTTTCATCTTCCAATGCCAGCACGGCAGCCATTGTTCCCGGATTAGAAATACAGGCTTTCTGCATGGCGGCGGAACGAATAATAACGAGTCGCATCCCATCTTCAAAAGATAAAACACTGTTGGCTACCAGTGCAGAAAACTCACCGAGAGAATGACCCGCGACCATTTCGGGACGGGCATTATCTACAGTTTTAAATGCTATTACCGAATGAAGAAATATCGCGGGTTGTGTTACATTGGTTTGCCTCAGATCTGCTTCAGATCCGGTGAACATAATATCGGATAAACGAATACCGGCAATTTCATTGCCCTGCTCAAAAAGTTTTTTTGCAAATGCACTTTTATCATAGTGATTCTTTCCCATTCCCGGGAACTGAGAACCCTGTCCCGGAAAAACGTAAGCATGCTTCATATTCGACTTAGAGGTTAAAAAACAAATTTGCCACAAAGCACCGACTCAACAAAGAAAATCTTTTGTTTGGTCTTTTATCATTTGACGGTAATCAATTTCTGGATTTGCAGAATAAACCTGCTCAACTGCAACCGCAGATCAATTCAGATCCGACGATATAAGCTTGATAAATTCAGTTCTTGTTTCATTTTTCTGGAACTCACCATAAAAAGCAGATGTTGTTGTTACAGAATTCTGCTTTTGTACGCCACGCATCATCATACATAAATGGGAAGCTTCTATAACAACTGCCGCACCTATGGGGTGCAGCGTATCGCGGATAGCGTGCAAAATCTGGGTAGTAAGTCTTTCCTGTACCTGCAAACGACGCGCAAAAACGTCGACTACCCTTGCCATTTTACTCAGTCCCGTGATCCATCCATTTGGAATATAGGCAACATGCGCTTTGCCAAAAAAGGGCAGCATATGATGTTCACAAAGACTATAAATTTCTATGTCTTTCACGATAATCATTTCGCTCATGGGTTCGTGAAATTTTGCGGAATCCAGAATTTCATTTGCATCGAGTCCATATCCCTGCGTAAGGAACTGCATCGCTTTGGCAACCCGTTCCGGTGTTTTGTCCAATCCCTCCCTTCCCGGATTTTCCCCGAGCTGCGTCAGGATGTCCTTATAATTAATCATCAACGCAGCTGTTGTTTTCTCGTCGTACTGTTCTATTTTTTTGTAGGCCATTTTTCGAAGCTTAAAGCGTAACGCCTAACGCTGAACGCGAAATGCATTCGTTCATTAAGCAAGTCTGTTTATTGGTAATATGTGTCATTTAAATCTCATTAAATTCATTCGCTTAACGCGTCAAGCGTTACGCGTTAAGCGTATCCGGGGTACTCCACAAAATTTCTCTCCGTCTCGTATAAACGCACTGACAAATCCATTGAAACATCCAGTTCTTTTCGAAGGATTTCATAAATAATATATACGATATTCTCGGCGGTCGGGTTTAAATGCTCAAATTCCTTCGTGTCGAGATTCAGATTTTTATGATCAAATTTTGCCAAAACGTGCTGCTGAATGACGGCTGATAAATCAGACAGATTGATTACATAACCCGTTTGCGGATCAGGCACACCGGTAACCTTCACAACCAGTTCATAATTGTGACCATGATAGTGCGGGTTGGAACACTTACCAAATACTTTCTGATTTTGTTCATCTGTCCAGCCGGGAACAAAAAGACGGTGGGCCGCATTAAAATGTTCTTTTCTGAAAATAGACGTTTTTCTTTCCATAACGATTATCCAAAATATTCCACGAATATGCGCGGAGTTTCATACAGTTTAACCGAATGTAATTTAACGGAGTCTGGCAACTCTCCTATGATCTGATTCCAGATACCAACGGCAAGATTCTCTGTTGAACACATTTTTCCTTTTAGAAAATCCACTTCCACATTCAGATTTTTATGATCCAGCTTCTCAGTCACAAATTCCTTAATGATATCGCTAAGTTTTTTCACATCCATTAAAAAGCCGGTATCAGGATCAGCTTCGCCTTTGATCGTCACATATAATTCATAATTGTGTCCGTGCCAGTTTTCATTTGCACAGGCTCCGAAAACTTCTTCATTTTTATCGCGCGACCACCCTGGATTATACAACTTATGAGCAGCATTGAAATGTTCGAGTCTCGTAAGAAAGACCATCCGGTTCCGAATTTTTGCAAAGGTAATGGTTCAGCCGGATTGAGCTGGTTTACGGATATTTGCACATGCACCTGCTTCTGGTATCAGCAACAGATTTTGAAATAATGGAAACAGCCCAATGGCTAAACGGTACCAATCATTCACATAACATAGTAAAGACCGATTTGTTGAACAGTGGGATCGGACAATTGAAATCGACTTATGCCATACAGAAACAAATCCAGACCAAACGTCCCGACCTGGTCATTCAGGCAGGCATCGGCGGCGCCCCATCAAAGAATGATATCTGCAAGGTTTATGTAATCGGATCGGATAGAATCGCTGACCTCGGACTCATGGAAAAATCCGGATTCACGAATATTTTCGAAATGGGACTCAGCAGCTCTGAAGAATTTCCATTTAAGAATGGAAAACTGATGAACCCATATATCCATTTATTGGAATGGACAGGTCTGCCGCTGATGGATGGAGTCACCGTAAACGAAATAAAGTCATTTGATTTCATTGGCTTTCAACAATATTCCGGCCCGGTTGTAGAAAGCATGGAAGGAGCCGCGCTGCATTATGTTTGTCTGATGGAAAATATTCCCTTTCTTCAGATCAGATCGGTTTCTAATACAATAGGTGAAAGAGACAAAACCCAATGGAAAATAAAAGAGGCATTGAAGAGCTTAAACAAAACCCTGATCTCATTGATTCAAAAATTAGAAAATACCAATGAAACTCTCTTTGGGATTTAGTCCCTGTCCAAACGATACTTTTATTTTCGACGCATTGGTGAATCGCAAGATCGACACGGGTGTTTTTGAATTTGAAGTAATTCTGGAAGACGTGCAAACCCTGAACCGCTGGGCTCTGGAAAAAAAACTGGATATCAGCAAAGTGAGCTATGGTGTGTGGCCGCTGTTGCAAAAAGATTATAATCTGCTGGACTCGGGAGGAGCTTTGGGAAACGGCGTAGGACCACTGCTCATTTCAAAAAATAATATACTGCTGAAAGATATCGATCAGCTCAGAATTGCCATTCCGGGTGAACAGACTACTGCACACTTACTTTTTAGTATGGCCTTCCCGAATGCAAAGAGAAAAAAATTTATGGTCTTTAACCAGATTGAATCTGCTGTATTAGATGGAGAGGTGGACTGTGGTGTGATCATTCATGAAAATCGCTTTACTTATATGCAGAAGGGTCTGGTGAAACAAATCGACCTGGGCGAATACTGGGAACAGAAAACTAAGGCTCCGATTCCTCTAGGAGGTATCGTAATGCGCAAGGAATTTAAAGAATCAGAAAAATCCGAAGTGGAGAGATTGATCCGAGACAGTGTGGCCTTTGCAGAAGCTTATTATCCTGATCTCTCTGAATATGTAGTTCGTCACTCTCAGGAAATGCAGGAATCCGTGATGCGCCAGCACATAGATCTGTATGTAAATCATTTCAGTCTTTCACTTGGAGAAGAAGGACGACATGCGGTTGATGTTTTGCTGGATGTTTACAAAAGGATGCATTCCTGATTTTTATAATGTGGTGAATGTGGAAAGTCTGGTAATGTAAAAATGAGGGAATGAAATGAGGAAATGATCCGCACGTGCGGGATGCAAAATCAGAAATTGATTCGGTTATCGGTTATCGGTCATCGGTATCGGTTATCGGTTATCGGTCATCGGTCATCGGTTATCGGTCATCGGTCATCATTTTCATAATAATACCCGTCAGTTCGCGGGAAAAATAAGTATTGTCAATACAAATAACCGGTCTGATTCCGCGGATGGCGTTGGAGAGAAATATTTCTTCCATTTCAAATACCATATCCTTGGTAATAATGGTTTCTTCTACCTGAAAACCCAGACCCGGTAATTTCTCCAGCAATTCTCTGCGTTTCGTACCGGCTACACAACCCTGAGATAGCGCAGGTGTAAACAGAACTCCTTTCTGCACCATAAATAAATTGCTGGAACTCGCTTCGCAGATATTGCCCTTATTATTTAGAAAGACAGCGTCGTCAAAACCATTTTCCTTTGCATGTTGAATGGCCATTATGTTCAACAGGTAATTGTTTGTTTTAAGATTACTGAGTTTGCCGATATTTTTTTTCTCTCCCTCAAACAGCGTTAAACGCAGGGGTGACAGATTGGATTCAGGAAAATCAATAGTTTCAATAATGAAAACGGGCCGGTTTTTTACAGGCATTAAAACAGAACCATCCTCCCTGAAAACATTAAGGCGCACACGTGCTTTAGCTGATCCGGCATTATTTAAACAAAGCCTGTTTATCTCTTCAGAAATAAATTCCCTGGTAAACCCCGCGGATAAATCGAATCGCAATATTGCCAAACCCTGAAATAAGCGGTCAAGATGAAAATTGAGATTTTGTATGATTTGTCCATCCCAGTACATCGTCTCAAAAAGGCCGTCGCCATATCGCAGACTTCGATTGGATGCCGTAGCGATCGGGATTTGAGGATCTGTGAGACTGCCGTTGAAATTAATGAGGTCGTTCAAATTTTATTTTCTGCAGAGCCGAAGATAAATGATTTGAATTATTCCGGGGATTTGGTGGCAAACTGGAAACGGACAATTACCGTATCAAAAGCGGTCAGTTTGTACCAAAGCCTGGTCATTATCTCTTTGATTCATAATCAGATAGCATTATGGCATTGTTCTTTAGGCGGAAAGCCGTATGGGGTTATGGGTTATGGGTTATGGGATATGGGTTATGGCAGATGAAAACTATAAACCATTAACTAAAAAGCTTTCAGCTTTTAGCTTTCGGCCTTAAGCTTTATCAAATAATGAGCACATGATAAAAAACTTCTTCATCGTCGCATTCAGAAATCTCAGGCGGAATAAAATTTTCGCAACCATCAATATTTTAGGACTGGCGATTGGAATGGCAAGTGCTGTCCTCATCTGCTTGTGGATAATGGATGAATTCGGTTATGACCGCTTTCATGCCAAAGAAGACCGATTATTTATGATGCGCCGACAGGAAACCACGGATCATTACAGAACCGTCACCTGGACGCCAAAAGTTCTCGCACCTACTCTGAAGTCAGACTTCCCTGAAATAGAAGACGTGGCGCGCTGGCAGAATATAAATTTCCTGATGTCTGTTGGCGATCATCACTTTAATGCGAGGGGAAACTTTACAGATTCCGGATTCCTCAACATGTTCAGCTTTCCGGTTTTGGAAGGAAACCCAAATGGTGCACTGGTTAGTGTAAACGATGTCGTAATTACTGAATCTTTTGCAAAAAGATTATTCGGAAATCAATCGGCAGTTGGAAAACAAATTAGGATAGACAGTGTGAATCTTGTGACCGTAAAGGCAGTTTTAAAAGATCTGCCGGATAACAGTCAGTTCCAATTCGAATACCTTCTGCCCTGGGCCTATCTGGAAAAACTGGGATGGACCGACAGCTATTGGGAAAATAATTCAGTCACTACTTTTTATACATTGAAACCTGGCGCGTCGGCTGCGTCTTTCGACGCAAAAGTCAGGAACCTCCTTGTCCAAAAAACCAGTAAACAAAAACCTGCCGTCACAGATATACTATTCGGGCAACCGGCTGCCAAATGGCATTTATATTCCAGATTTGAAAACGGCAAGGAAGCGGGCGGGCAAATTACCATTGTACGCCTTTTCATTATCATTGCTTCATTCATATTGCTGATCGCCTGCATCAATTTCATGAACCTCAGTACAGCAAGAAGTGAAAAAAGAGCCAGGGAAGTGGGCATTCGTAAAGTAGTCGGTGCACCTAAAAAACAATTGATATTACAGTTCCTTGCTGAATCCCTGCTATTCAGTATGATAGCAGGCACGCTTGCGCTGCTGATTGTACAAATAAGTTTGTCATCCTTCAATCTTTTGGTAAGTAAACAATTAATTATCCCATACAACAGTATTAATTTTTGGCTGGCAGCCGCCGGATTTATTTTATTTACAGGTTTGCTGGCCGGTAGTTATCCCGCATTTTATCTTTCTTCTTTCAAACCCATCAAAGTATTAAAAGGCGTTTTAAAAACGAGTATGGAAGGTGCCTTATCCCGCAAATTCCTGGTGGTACTGCAATTTAGTTTCGCCATCATCCTGATTATTTCAACTGTTATCGTTTTACGTCAAATCAAATATGCACAGGATCGCGATGCAGGATATGACAAAGACAATATTGTATTCAGTTACATGCAGGGTGATATCCAAAAAAACTATGCGATGATCAGAAATGAACTCATCAGCAACGGTGTTGTTTCAGAAGTCACCAGAACCAGTGAGCCGATGACGGAACACTGGTCAGATACCTGGGGTTTTCAATGGCCGGGATCAACACCGAACGACCTCAAAGCGGATTTCAATTATTTTGCTTCCGACAACGAATTTGTACACACACTGGGTTTGAAATTAATCGCAGGACGTGACATCAACACACAGCTCTATCAGACAGATTCAAATGCTATGTTGCTGAATGAAGCCGCGGTGAAAATCATGCGCTTAAAAGATCCGATTGGCGCGACGGTCAGGAACGATAATCAGAACTACCATGTAGTTGGAGTGGTGAAAGACTTTATCCTCGAATCTCCTTATCAGCCCATTGCACCCATGGTTATTGTCGGCCCGAGAGGTCTGAATTTTTATGTTATGAACATGAAATTCAATCCGGCAAATACTACTTCCGAAAATCTGAAAAAAGCAGAAGTCATTTTTAAAAAATATAATCCTTCCTATCCGTTCGAATATAATTTTCTGGACGAACGATATGCCGCCAAGTTCGCTAATGAAAAAAGAACCGGTCAGCTTGCAGCTTTGTTTGCGGGACTGACCATTTTCATATCATGCCTGGGCTTATTTGGTTTAGCCAGTTTCACTGCAGAAAACAGGATCAGGGAAATTGGTATCAGGAAAGTGTTGGGAGCATCGGTATTTGGAATTACGCGGTTACTTTCCCGTGATTTTTTGAAACTGGTAATGATATCTTTTCTTATCGCTGCACCCGTCGCGTGGTTTGTGATGAACAGTTGGCTTCAGTCTTATGATTATCGCGTCCCAATCAGCTGGTGGGTATTTGTGCTGACTTTTTTACTTTCAATCCTTATCGCATTATTGACAATCAGCTTTCAGTCGGTCAAAGCGGCGATGACGAATCCGGCCAAAAGTTTGAGGGCGGAATAATCAAAAAAGCCTAAAGCCCAAAGCCTAAAACAAATTGATAATTGAAAATTAATAATTAATCATTCTCATAGTTTTCGGCTTTAAGCTTTAGGCTTTAGGCTAAAAAAAAATATTATGTTTAAAAATTATCTAAAAATTGCTTTCCGGAATCTTTGGAAACAAAAAGGATTCTCTACGATTAATATCGCGGGACTCGCATTGGGCCTGGCCTGCAGCCTGCTCATTCTTCTTTGGGTTCAGGATGAGCGTGGCGTGGATGCCTTCCATGAAAATGGAAAAAATTTGTATTACGTATACGAACGTAATAATCTGGGCGGTAAGATCGAATCCTGGTACTGGACCCAGGGACCGCTCGCAGAAGAATTGAAAAAAGAGATTCCTGAAATAAAAGCAGCGACACCTGTTGAATGGTCGAACACCAATACATTTTCAGTAAACAATAAAATATTAAAAGAAGACGGCATCAGTGCAGGACCCGATTTCTTCTCTATGTTCAGTTATCCGTTGCTCGAAGGCCGCGCCATCAATGCATTGAATGATCCTACCAGCTTATCTATTTCAAGAAAGATGGCCGATGATTTTTTTGGAAGTCCCGCTGCTGCGATCGGTAAAACCATCCGCTACGAAAACAGAAAAGATTTTAAGGTAAGCGCCGTGTTCGAAGATTTTCCTTCACGGGCCGCAGACCGTTATAATTATATCATGAGCTGGTCCGCCTATCTCGAAGACAATGGATGGGCCAAAGATTACGAATCGGTAGACACCCGTACTACAATACAACTCCGGCCAGACGCAGATCCAAAAGTTGTGGAAAATAAAATGAAGTTTATCCTGGATAAATTTCAAACAGAATTAAAAGGAAGCAACCGGATAGAACTCGGTCTGCAAAGATTTGACCAATACTATCTTCATTCAGAATTCAAAAATGGTTATCCGGCAGGGGGGCGAATTGAATATGTACAGCTGTTTAGTCTTGTAGCCATTTTTATTTTGCTGATCGCCTGCATCAATTTTATGAACCTCACTACGGCAAGGTCCGTAAAACGCGCAAAGGAAATCGGTGTGCGAAAAGTGATGGGTGCTGTGAGGTCGCTGCTGGTCAAACAATTCATCGGTGAAGCGATATTGCTGGCGTTGATTTCCATGACTCTTGCAGTTTTACTAACCGCACTTGTTCTGCCAGCTTTTAATCAGCTCACAGGAAAAGAAATCATTATTCCTTATCATACAGCTGGATTCTGGTTGAGTATTGCCGGTTTGAGTATGCTGACCGGTATTTTCTCAGGCAGTTATCCAGCTTTTTTTCTTTCTGCTTTTAATCCCATCCAGGTTCTGAAAGGCACATTAAAATCAGGAACCAGGGCAGTCTGGTTTAGAAAGGGACTCGTGGTTTTTCAATTTGTCTTGTCCATAGTTCTCATCATTTCAACCATACTGATAACACGTCAGATTCATTTTGTACAAACAGCCAGCATTGGCTACAACCGACAGAATCTATTGTATATACCGATCGAAGGAAACCTTGGAAACAAACTCGATGTCTTCAATGCGGAAGCCCGCAAACTTCCGGGAGTTGTAAATGTGAGTGAACTTACTGAAGCGCCTACGGAAATGAATAACGGTACCTTGTCAGTAAGCTGGGAGGGTAAGGATCCCAATATGCACGTGAGGTTTATTCATGATGCGATCGGTCCTGATTTCATGCGGACCATGAAACTTCAACTGGTTGCCGGCCATGAATTCCCTTCTGATGGAACATTTGATTCGCTGGGAATTATTGTGAACGAAACGGCAGTGGCAGAAATGGGATACAAGGATCCAATAGGCAAGCCCATATCGAACGGAGGTCCGCAGGGACATATCGTAGGTGTTGTAAAAGATTTTCATTTTCGTTCACTGCATGATCCCATCCAGCCGCTGATGCTGGCTATGGGAAAAAATAAATGGTTCTCTACTATCCTGATTCGCACAGATGCCGGCAAGGCCAAAATTGCACTGGATGGTCTGAGTAAACTTTGCAAAGAACTAAATCCTGCGTTCCCTTTCACTTATAAATTTTCTGACGAAGAATACGCAAAACTTTACAAGAGTGATGAAGTGATCGGCCGTCTGTCTGTCATATTTGCAGGACTGGCAATTATTATTTCCTGTTTGGGTTTGCTGGGATTGTCCATATTCACGGCGGCACAAAGGGTAAGAGAAATTGGTGTACGGAAAGTGCTGGGTGCGAGCGTAAGTTCCCTATTCGGTTTGTTGTCGAAAGAATTTCTCAGCCTGGTCGGCATAGCATTTGTGATCGCCGCGCCGCTGGGATGGTGGGCAATGAATCAATGGTTGACGAATTTCACCTATCGCGCGCCGGTGCCCTGGTGGGTTTTCGGCGTGGCGGGATTGATGGCTATGCTGATCGCACTGGCAACGGTTTGTATACAAGCGTTGAAGAGCGCGAATGCGAATCCCGTCAATAGTTTGAGAGCGGAATGATAATGGGTTATGGTTGTTATGGGTAAAAAAAATAATTCATAATTCATAACCCATAACCAAAGCAATTTTAGAATGCAAAAAATAGAAAAGAATGATTCGTAATTACATAAAAGTCGCCTGGAGAAACCTGATCAATAACAAAGCAGATTCTTCCATAAATATTATCGGGCTCTCCATCGGTATGGCTGCTTGTTTGCTCATTCTCGAGTTCGTGAGTTTCGAGTTGAGTTATGATCGCTTCAACAAAAATGCCGCTGATATTTACCGCGTATCCAACGACCGCTTCCAGAAAGGAAAACTCGTGCAGCATGGTACGATCACTTACTCTGCTGTGGGTCCGGCCATGAAAACTGATTTCCCGGAAGTGATCAACAATACGCGCGTTGAGCCAATGGGAAATATTATCCTTACAGACAATACCAAGAAATATGAAGTAAAAAATTCAATAGCCGCTGACAATGAATTCCTTACCATGTTCTCATACCCGCTTTTGGCAGGTGATCCGAAAACAGCTTTAAAAGAACCCAACAATATTGTCCTTTCTGAAACCCTTGCAAGGAAAATATATTCGGTTAGCAATAACGATTTTTCTTCACTTCTCGGTAAAACACTACAGATTTCCAGAGATTCACTTCCTTACAAGATCACGGGAATTTGTAAGGACGTCACCGAAAATTCGCATTTGCAATTTGACCTGCTCGGTTCCTACATTACTTTGTATGAACAAAAGAATCCATGGAAAGAAGCGGAATACGATTGGACGGATTCTGATTTTTGGCACTACCTGCAACTGAAACCCGGAACCGACTATAAGAAACTGCAGGCAAAATTTGATGCATTCAGCAAGTCGCATTTTCAGGGAGATAAGATTTCAGGCAGTGATGAGAAATTCCTGCTCCAGCCTCTTTTGAAAGCACATCTGTATTCCGACTATGAATATGAAATCGGAAAAACCGGAAGCTCTATGGCTGTGTGGGGAATGCTTATCATCGCAACGCTCATCATCATCATCGCCTGGGTGAATTATATCAACCTGACTACCGCACGGTCCATAAACCGCGCAAAAGAAGTAGGCATCCGGAAAGTATCAGGAGCTACAAGATCACAATTAATTCGTCAGTTTTTGACAGAATCCCTGATGATGAACCTGATCTCCCTGGGAATAGCACTCTTATTGATTGCGCTGGTGCAAAATAGTTTTAATCAGTTGGTGGAAAGAAATCTCAGTCTCTCTTATCTATTCTCGGAGTCCGTTACGGGTTTGGATATTAAGACCATTGTAATCGTCAGCCTGATCGCCGGCATTCTTATTTCCGGATTTTATCCGGCCTTCGTGCTTTCATCTTTTAAACCTATCCTGGTTCTGAAAGGAAAATATAGTCAGTCGGGTAAAGGAGTTTTTCTGAGAAAGCTATTAGTGACCACCCAGTTTGCAGCGACCGTTGCACTCATCATCGGATCATTTGTTGTATACAAACAAATCCGTTTTGTAAACAATCAGGACCTGGGAATCAATTTATCGAAAGTGCTCATTGTGAAACCACCGGTACTTTCGGAATTCGATTCCAGTTTTATCAGTCATGAGAATAGTTTTAAGGCGGAACTCACGAAGATACCCGGTATCATCGCCGCGTCGTCTGCCAGCCGGGTGGCGGGTGATGAACTCGGCAGATCATTCAATGTTCACCGGACCGACAAAAATACCGATGCGCATTTAACGATGCGAAATATGGGCGTTGATTTTAATTTTCTAAACTTGTACAACATCCCCTTGGTGGCAGGCAGAAATTTTAATCAGCTTGACTACAATCAGCACTTTAATAATCTGCATAATATACTTGTCAGTGAGGCTGCTGTAAAATCACTTGGTTACTCATCGAATCGGGATGCAATTGGAAAAACCATCAAGGTATGGAACAAGGATTGGGATATTGTGGGTGTAATGAAGGACTTTCATCAGAAATCTTTGCACTATGCCATGGAGCCGGTTTTGTTTATGCCTTTCTATGGTTCCGACTATCCGATTTCAGTTAAACTAAAAACGAAAGCTCTTTCAGAAACCATCGAATCCATCAAGGCGAAATACAATACTTTTTTCCCTGGAAATTTATTCGATTACTATTTTATCGACGATCATTTCAATGCTTTATATAACGATGATCTTTTATTCGGGAAAGTATTTGCGTTGTTTGCGGGTTTCGCGATTTTCATTGCCTGTCTCGGATTACTCGGACTGTCTTTATTTACTACGGCACAAAGGATGAAGGAAATTGGAGTGCGAAAAGTATTGGGTGCGTCGGTGTCGAATATCGTATTGTTATTGTCGAAGGATTTTATAAAACTGATCATCGTTTCATTTCTCATCGCTTCTCCGGTTGCCTGGTATGTGATGCACAACTGGCTGGAAGGATTTGCATACAGGATACCCATCAGCTGGTGGATATTTCCGTCCGCAGGCCTGCTTGCATTTTTTATCGCAATCGGAACAGTGAGTTTTCAAACGATGAGAGCGGCGGCGATGAACCCTGTTACAAGTTTACGTTCGGAATAATTGTTAATTGACAATTGACCATTAAAAAAAAGTTATGCTAAAAAACTATCTCGTAATCGCCTGGCGAAATCTGGTAAAAAACAAAGCGCATTCCTTTATTAATATCGCAGGATTGTCGGTTGGTATGGCCGTGGCAATGATTATCGGTCTCTGGATATGGGATGAAATGACGTACAATAAAGACAATCCAAACTACGAGCGGATTGCACAGCTCTTTCAGAATAATACGATGAACACCGATGTGGAAACCTGGAGTTCGATGCCCCTTCCAGTGGGAGCCGAGTTGCGTAAAACTTATGGAAGTTATTTCAAGCACGTTGTCATGTCGTCCTGGACCGAGTCTGATTTCCTGACCATAGGAGATAAAAAAGTCACGAAGGAAGGCAATTTCATGGAACCCGATGCCACTGATTTGCTGAATCTGCATATGCTCAGGGGAAACCGGGGCGGACTGAAAGAAACTTATTCCATGCTGATTTCTGCATCCACAGCAAAGGCTCTTTTCGGAGATGCGGATCCCATGAATAAAGTGGTCCGCATGAATGATAAATTGGATGCAAAAGTAACCGGCGTATATGAAGATTTTCCACGCAACTCCAATTTTTCCCGCATGAATTTTATTTCTACCTGGGAATTAAAAAAAATCAGGGACCCATGGATGGCTCATATGGACTGGGGGAATAATGCTTTCCAGGTTTTTGTGCAGATCGCAGACAATGCCAACATGAATGCCGTATCCAGGAAAATAAAAGATGCCAAACTCCGTATGGTAGATCCGCATGACAGAAGATATCATCCGCAACTTTTTCTTCATCCTATGAGTAAATGGCATCTCTATGGGGAATTTAAAAATGGTGTAAATACAGGCGGAAGTATACAATATGTTTGGCTGTTTGGAATCATCGGCGTTTTTGTTCTGATACTTGCCTGCATCAATTTCATGAACCTCAGCACAGCTCGTTCACAAAAAAGAGCAAGAGAAGTTGGCATCCGTAAAGCCGTCGGTTCTTTACGTCAGCAACTGATCGGACAATTTTATATGGAATCCATACTAGTGGCATTCCTGGCCTTCTTTTTTGCGCTGGTTCTGACAGAACTGATGTTACCCATGTTCAACGAAGTGGCAGACAAGAGCATGAGCATTCTGTGGACTAATCCGCTTTTCTGGATCGTATGTCTCGTATTTACAGGAATCACCGGACTGATCGCAGGCAGTTATCCTGCGCTCTATTTATCTTCTTTCCAACCAGTGAAAGTTTTAAAGGGCACATTCCAGGCAGGAAGATTTGCTGCCATTCCCAGAAAAGTATTGGTGGTTTTACAATTCACGGTTTCTATTGTTTTAATTATCGGGACCATCGTTGTGTTCAGGCAGATACAATTTGCGAAGAACAGGCCGATCGGATATGACCGTAACGGTCTCGTGATGGTTTTCACGTTAACATCTACGATCCACCAACACTATGATGCCGTGAGAAATGATTTACTGCAATCAGGAGCCATTGTTGAAATGACGGAAGCGGGCAGTCCGACAACCGCCAACTGGTCAACAAACGGTGGATTTGATTGGAAGGGCAAGGATCCGAATCTCGGGGTGGATTTCCCCAACGTAGGTGTCACTTATGGATATGGAAAAACGGTGGGCTGGCAGTTTTTGGATGGAAGAGATTTCTCGAAATCCTTTGGTACCGATACTTCTGCATTTATAATGAATGAAACGGCTGCTAAATTTATCGGATTAAAAAACATAGTCGGAGAAACTATTATCTGGGACAAACATCCCTATAAAGTAGTTGGTGTAATCAGAGACATGATCATTGAATCTCCTTATGAGAAAATAAGGCCGCAATTATATCATATTGAATTCGATCCTGGCGGTTTTGTAATATTAAAATTAAATCCGCGCTCCAGCGCCTCCGCTTCACTGGAAAAAGTGAAGAAAACATTTGCATCTTATAGTCCTGTTGAACCTTTTAATTTCCAGTTCGTGGATGATGAATATGCGAAGAAATTCGGAAATGAAGAACGCATTGGCAAGCTGGCCGGATTCTTTGCGACGCTCGCGATATTTATCAGTTGTCTCGGTCTCTTCGGCATGGCATCTTTCATGGCCGAACAACGCATCAAGGAAATCGGCGTAAGGAAAGTGCTGGGCGCATCCGTAGTGAATTTGTGGGGATTACTGTCGAAGGACTTCCTGGGCCTCGTAATTGTGTCGCTGGTCTTAGCCGTACCACTCTCTTTTTATTTTATGGGAAACTGGTTGTCCAATTATAATTATCATAGTGATTTGTCGTGGTGGATCTTTGCTTCGGCCTGCGCGGGCGCATTAATTATCACGCTGTTGACGGTGAGTTACCAGGCGATCAGGGCTGCGATGGCGAATCCGGTTAAAAGCCTGAAAAGCGAATGAGGTTTATGGGTTATGAGATATGGGTTATGGGTTATGGGATATGGGTTATGGGTTATGGGATATGGGTTATGGGTTATGGGATATGGGATCGGGTAAAAAAAATAGCTCATAGTTCATATCTCATAACCCATAACCAAAACCATTTTTGGAATACAAAAAATAATAGTGATGATTCGTAATTATTTAAAAATCGCATGGAGAAACCTTGTTAAAAACAAAGTTTATTCCTTCATCAATATTACCGGTCTCGCGATTGGCCTCGCCAGTTTTTTGCTCATCGCATTATACATGATGGACGAATTAAGTTATGACAGGTATAATGATAAAGCGGATCGTATCTATCGCATCAATGCCGATATCCGTTTCGGTGGCGGCGACCTGCACCTGCCCGTAACCTCCGACATGATGGGACAGCTCCTGAAAAAGGACTATCCGATGATTGAGCAGTACACCCGGATTTATGCTTCCAGCGGTAGCAAACTGATCAAAAAAAATAAAGACTTTATAACCGAAGATTATGTGGCGCACGTGGATTCCAGTTTCTTCGATGTATTCAGCTTGCCGGCCATCGCTGGCAATACCCATACTGCACTCATCGAACCAAATACGGTAGTCATCACTGAATCTGCGGCAAAAAAATATTTCGGTAAGACAGACGTGATCGGAAAAATCATAGAAACAAAGGATGAAAAAAATCCAAATTATAAAATAACGGCTGTTATAAAAGATATTCCAACCAACTCCCATTTTCATTTCGACTTCCTGTTTTCCATGAAAAATGTGGACTATAACTGGGGAGATCTGACCAGTCATAATTTCTATACTTATCTTTTACTGAAGCCGGGAGCCAACTATAAACAACTTGAAAGAAATTTCGACCAGTATATTGATAAATACGTGTTACCCTCCATCCGTGAGATCATCAAGATCAAGAGCATGGATGAGTTTAAGAAATCCGGCAACAGACTGGAGTACAGTTTGATTCCGCTGAACAAAATTCATCTGTATTCTAACCGATCATTTGAATTGAGTGCAGGTGGAAATATTCAGTATATCTATATTTTTTCTGCAGTGGCCCTTTTCATTCTGATTATTGCCTGCATCAATTTCATGAACCTCACTACCGCGCGCTCTGCCAGTCGCGCGAAAGAAGTGGGTATCCGCAAAGTGCTGGGAACAGAAAAACGTTTTCTCATTTTTCAGTTTCTTACAGAATCCACGCTGATGGCGGTACTGTCTTTTGTGCTGGCAGTAATCATCGCCTCATTGGTATTACCTCTGTTTAATAATATCGCGGATAAATCCATGAGTTTAAAAAGTCTGCTCTCACCGCTTATCCTGCCTTTGCTGATTGTATTACCATTTGCGGTGGGATTGTTGGCAGGAAGCTACCCTGCATTTTTTCTGTCGGCCTTTCGTCCGATTGAGGTATTGAAAGGAAAACTCAAACTG
Source organism: uncultured Bacteroidota bacterium (assembly GCA_963757315.1). Taxonomy (GTDB): domain Bacteria; phylum Bacteroidota; class Bacteroidia; order Chitinophagales; family Chitinophagaceae; genus Puia. Next base: position 1,977,145 of record CAVWRD010000011.1, read on the forward strand.
GGAAGCAATAGCGGTGGGTTGAGAAGTGTACTTGTTGTGTTTCAGTTTTCCACGTCAATCATATTGATCGTGGGAACACTCGTGATTTATAAACAACTCAATTATATTCAGCAGAAGGACCTCGGCTATAACAAGGATCAGGTATTGAGTATATACAGCGTGTATACGATGGGTGACAAAGTGGGCGCATTTAAAAACAGTGTATTGCAAATGACAGGTGTGCAATCGGGAACACTCAGCAGTTATCTTCCGGTATCCAATTCCAGTCGCAGCGACAATACCTTTTTCAAAAATCAGTTGCTGGATCAGAAAGATGGAATAGACATGCAGAACTGGAGAGTCGATTATGATTATTTCAAAACGATGGGCATGCATGTTATTAAAGGAAGGGAATTCTCCCATCAATTTGGCGGCGATTCTACTGCTGTTGTTCTCAACGAAACAGCCGCTCAACTTTTAGGATATCCGGATCCGGTTGGCCAGAAAATATATAAGATCATGGACAGCAACAAGACAAAGGCTTTCACGATTATCGGCGTCGTAAAGAATTTCAACTATGAATCGCTTAAACAATCCATCGGACCATTGGGATTTTTTATCGGCGACCGAGCGGCTGTTGCTTCTTTTAAAGTGAAAACAACAGATATGAAAGGGCTGATATCGAAAATTGAAAGTTTATGGAAAGAAATGAATCCCGGCATGCCCTTCGGCTATGAATTCCTGGACGACTCATTCAATAAAATGTACACCTCAGAACAGCGGGTGGGAAAAATAGCGTTGATCTTTTCCACGCTTGCAATTCTTATAGCCTGTCTCGGACTGTTCGGCCTCGCCACTTTTATTTCAGAACAACGCACCAAGGAAATCGGAATCCGAAAAGTGCTGGGGGCAAGCGTGCAGGGTATCGTACAATTGTTGTCGAAAGACTTCATGAAACTCGTGGGTATATCTTTTATTATCGCCGCACCGCTTTCCTGGTGGATCATGAATAACTGGCTGAAAGATTTTGCATACCGCATTCCTATGGAATGGTGGATCATCGGCGCAGCTGGATTTATCGCACTGCTGATCGCTCTGACTACTGTAAGTTTTCAGGCCATCAAAGCGGCTATTGCGAATCCGGTGCAGAGCCTGAGGTCGGAATAACGTGAGGGAAGACCGATGACCGATGACCGTTAACCGTTAACCGTTGACCGTTGACCGTTAGCGGAACTTCCACATTCCCATACTCCCATACTTTCTTAAATTGTATGATGAAATCAATCATCGCTTCCACCCTGTTATTTTTAACAGCATACTGCGCTCATGCCCAGCAAATGGATATGGAGAATTATAATCCAAAATCCACGCTGGTTGTAAAAGAACATTTAATCAAAAAGGCAAAGTATCCTTTTGTGGATGTTCACAACCACCAATGGGATATGCCGACGCAGGATTTAAAAGCTTTACTCTCCGATATGAATTCATTGAATATGGTTGTGATGGTAAACCTCAGTGGAAGAAGTTTCGATATTTTTCATGATGACTATGGCGGTCAGAATATGCAGAATGCAGGTGTCGACAAACTGAATCGATCTTTGGAAAATGTAAAAAATAATGCGAAGGGCAGGATACTCATCTTTACGAATATTGATTTTAGTGGAATCGATAACCCCGCCTGGACAAAAACTGCGGTTGCCCAGTTGGAACAGGACGTGAAAAACGGCGCGGCGGGATTGAAAGTATATAAGGACCTCGGACTGGAAGTAAAGGATAAAAACGGAAAAAGAATTGCAGTGGACGACCCAAGGCTCGATCCCATCTGGGAAAAATGTGGTGAATTGAAAATACCGGTTCTCATTCACAGTGGTGAACCCAGTCCCTTCTTCGATAAAATGGATAATACCAATGAGCGGTGGCTGGAACTCAAACTACATCCTGATCGTGCAAGACCCGCATCAAGATATCCAAGCTGGAACCAGGTGATGTCCGAACAGCATCATATATTTTCCAAACACAGAAATACGATTTTCATTGCCGCGCATTTCGGTTGGCTGGCCAATAACCTGGATGCACTGGGTGCGATGCTCGATACGCTGCCCAATGTATACACTGAATTTGCTGCGGTGCTGGAAGAAATCGGAAGAGAACCCAGGACTGCGAAAAAATTCTTCCTGAAATATCAGGACAGAATTATGTTTGGCAAAGACACCTGGTCCGTTCCTGAATATGGATTTTATTTCAGGATGCTGGAAACCGAAGACGAATATTTTCCTCCTCTCAGAAAATATCATGCATTCTGGAACATGTATGGGCTCGGGCTTCCAGACGATGTGTTGAAAAAAATCTATTATAAGAATTCGTTCAAGTTATTTCCGCAAATTGATAAGTCACTGTTTCCGGAATAAGTGCTTTTGGCGAACTTGTTTTCGCAATGAAATTTTATTGGCGAAGTTATTTCCCGATTAAGTGCTATTGGTCGATTTGTTGTCGAAATGAAATTCTATTGGCGAAGTTATTTCCGAAGTAAGCCTAGGAGGTGAATTTGTTTTCGCAGTGAATTTTATCAGTGAATGGAATTGATTTCGAAACAGCTAAACTTCGGGAATTTGAATTACAAATTCAGTATACTCACCTTCCCGGGTTTCCACTTTTATCTCACCTCCGTGAGCTTTGATAATATCATAACTCAGAGACAATCCCAGACCCGTTCCCTCACCGGTAGGCTTGGTGGTAAAGAAAGGCTGGAATATTTTATCCTTTACTTTTGGGGAAATACCATTACCATTGTCTTTTACGCTGATTTCCACCTTACCATTTAATTTCTTCGTACTCACCACAATCAACGGCTCATAACCATTATTTGATAATTTCTTCTTTTCAGACACAGCATAGAATGCATTATTATATAAGTTCAGAAGTACCCTTCCGATATCCTGGGGAATGATATTAATATCACCGATTGTCTGGTCGTAATCTGTCTTCATTGTTACATTGAACGATTTATCCTTTGCACGAAGGCCCTGGTACGAAAGCCGGAGGTATTCATCTGCCAGAAGATTTAAATCTGCAGGTTCTTTTACACCTGTGCTTGACCGTGAGTGCTGCAGCATGCCCTTGACAATTGCATCAGCACGTTTGCCATGGCGGTTTATTTTTTCTTCATTTTCCCGAATGTTTTTTGCAATTGATTTTGCATCGCCGAGATTTCCCTTATCTATTTCCTGTTCCATCTCATCAATTAATTCTTTATTTACTTCGGAAAAATTATTCACAAAATTCAAAGGATTTTGAATTTCGTGCGCAATGCCCGCAGTGAGTTCTCCCAGTGAAGCCATCTTTTCCGACTGGATCAGTTGAGACTGGGTTGATTTTAAATCTTCAAGGGATTTATTTAGCTGGATGGTGCGGCGCTCAACTTTATCTTCCAAATTCAGGTTGGCCCTTCGGAGATTGCGCGAACGATAGGCAGTAAAAGTCCACACTGCCAGCGCCCCCATCAGGATGTATAATGTATATGCCCACCAGGTTTGCCACCACGGCGGCAATATTGTAAATGAAAAACTGACTCCTTTCTCGCCCCAAACGCCATCACTGTTAGAAGCTTTCACGTGAAAAGTATAATCGCCTGGAGAAAGATTTGTATAAGTGGCCGTTCTCTGAGTTCCGGCAGTTATCCAGTTTTTGTCATAACCATCCAGCCTGTAAGCATATTGTTTCAATTGCGGATTTTGGTAATCGAGACCGACATAATGAAAACTAAGTCGGTTTTCGTTATATCTAAAGCTTATATTGCCTTTACTGCTATCGATGATGAAGGTCGAATCTTTTGCTTTACCGGCATTCGCAGTTAGAAAATCAACTGACTCAATATGTAATACCAGCGGTTGGGGGTCAGGCGTAAAATCATCTGGTTTGATGGAAATAAAACCACCGTCAGTACCATTAAAAAGAAAACGGCCGCCACTTGTTCTAAATGCTCCTGATAAATTTTCCGAAGGAAGACCGTTAGCGACGGTAAGGTTGCGCACTTCCTTTGTTTGCAGATTTAAAATTGAAATTCCTTTAAAAGTGGATAACCATAAATTGCCATGGTCGTCTTCCACCATTCCTGTAGCGCCGTCATATAAAAGACCGTTCTTTTCATTATATCTTTTTGCCAGACTTGTTTGAAAGTCAAAGCTGAATACACCTCCAAAATAAGTACCCAACCATAACCCTTTCTTATCATGGCTGTAAATACATACGACACATTCAAATCCGGGTATTTGCTTAAAATAAGAAGTAAACGTGCCGGTTGGACGATCAAATTTGTTTAAGCCTCCTAAATTGGTACCCACCCAGAGGGTACCATTTTTGTCTTCACATATTGAAAGCACCGTGTTATCATCCAGGACTCCATGATTCTGTGTAATCGAACCGTTATTTACAAGATACGGGTACCTGGTAAAATTTTTGGATGACCTGTTGAAACGGCAGATTCCTCCTCTAATAGTACCCACCCAGAGATTCCCAAGATGGTCCTCCACGATTGCACTTACATAATTATCGCTTAGTGAATTTGTATCTTTTTTATTATTACTGAAATAATTGGTCTTCCCGGTTTTAGGATCATAACAATAGAGTCCCGGACTCAAATTACCAGATGCTGCACACCATATCAGGTCCTGTTTGTCGATGAACACGGCACCTATATTCTGATTTTTTTCTTTGTTTTTATTTATTCTCACGAGCGTAAAAGAATCTGTCTGTGGCTGCCAGTGGTAAAGTCCATGCGCTGAACCCAACCAGATCGTGCCGTCTTTGGATTCCGCAAAAGAATGCGCCACCCCTCCCGGAAAATGATGCAGTTGCCCGGGATTATCTTTATACCGGATAACCCTGGAAAGCTGTTTGTCGATCCACTGCAATCCAATCTGCTCAGCACCCAACCACAGCGTTCCTGAATGGTCTATAAATAAATTGCGCACAGAATTGTTCGCCAATCCATTTGGGTCTTTTTCCCGGGCCGGGTAACGGGTAAATAATCTGCTTTGGGTATTAAATAAAATCAAACCCTGTTGGGATGTGGCCAGCCATAAATTTTTATTATCCAGATTTATTTCCGTTATATGAATAAATTTCCCTGTGTTTTCATCTTTAAAACGATAGTTCACGAAATTATTTTTCGATGGATCAAAAAATGATAAGCAATCATCTGTTGCGATCCACAGGCGTCCCAGAGAATCTGCCCGCAAAGTTTGGACGTCATCGTTGCCCATGCTGGAAGAATCGCCGGTTTGATGCCGGAAAACTGTAACGGCGTGAGTTCTTGTATCAAAGCGCCAAAGACCTTCTCCGCTATTCGGTGGCCTGGATTCATAAACTACCATCCAAAGAATTCCAGGTTGGGAGACTCTCAAGGACAAATAAAATGTATTCTGCTTTGCAGAATCAGCCTCTGCCAAATAAGGGTCAAGACCGTCGGTCTTTTCATTGTATTTATAAATTCCATTAGTTGCTCCGAACCATATTGCACCCTTCGTGTCTTCGACAATACTGGTGACCCGGTTTGTGTTTAAGTAATGCGCTCCTTTTTCTGCGTCATCATAAAATGTGAATTTTTTAGTAAGAGGATCAAAGCGGGTCACACGACTTTTCTTATTAATATAATCATTAGAACGCAGCCAGATATTTCCCTGTTGATCTTCAAGAATATCTTCGATGGGCCAAGGGGAAGAAATAGAATCCAAAACATTCAGTTTATACAGAATAAACCGGTCTTCACTGCGGTTGTATAAAAACAACAAACCGTTTTTACCACCACCCCAAAGCCTGTCTTCCCGGTCAAGATAAAGAGTTCCGACATCCTGTAAATAGGGATCTTCAATATCAAAATTGTACACTTTTGGCTTATAACCATCGTAACGTACCAGGCCCTTCTGAGTACCGATCCACATATATCCCTCTTTGTCCTGCACAATCGCAGTAACAGTGCCTTCCGGCATCCCATCTTTAATAAAGAGATGATTGAAATATAATTCTCCCGGCTGGCTGATTTGAGCCTTCACCATAAAGGATAGCAATAGAAAAAATAGCGAGATTGTTTTTCTCATGATTAATTATTACTACGGCTACCAGATATACTTTTAAGCACCTGGTATCTTTTGAAGATATACATATTTATTAATGATCAAAAAATCGTACAGCACCGGTATCAAAACCGAACAGTATCAAACAAAGTCACCGGTGTAAGTTTTTGTAAATAAGAGGATTAATGATTTGGCATATTATTTAGATTAAAAGGCCATAACCCGGACTTCAATGCTAAAAAACTACTTCATCGTTGCGCTGCGCACTTTCAGCCGCAATAAGACCTTTTCCTTTATCAACATCGTTGGCCTCTCTATCGGCATCAGTGCCTCGCTGGTGATTTTTCTGCTTGTCAAGTATGATTTTACCTTCGATAAGTTTGAAAAGAACGGTGCGCGGATATATCGTCTTGTTGAACACGGCAAAAACAACGACGGAGAATGGCAATATAGTGATGTGCCGGAACCGATGGGCGCCGCGATTAAAAAAGATATCACGGGTCTTGAAATGGTAACCGCTTTCCGAACACTTTATGAAACGAGGGTCACGATCCCTTACCCCAGCATTAAAAACCCTCTAATTCTTCGCAAACAAAAAGATCTCGTTGCTGCAGACGCGAATTACTTCAGGCTTTTTGGTTATACCTGGATTGCCGGCTCACCTGAAACGGCCGTTCAGCAGCCTTACCAGGTTGTGCTTACGGAAAAAAACGCAAGACTTTATTTCGCCGATACAAAATATACCGATATCATTGGTAAATCCATTTTTCTGGACGATACCATTCAATGTATAGTCACCGGTATCGTAAATGACCTGCCGGGTAATACAGAATTCTACTTCGGCACTTTTCTTTCCCGCCCGTCCATGTATACCAGCCGTCTCAAACCCGAGGGCTTTGGTGAATGGAATTCCACCAATTCTGCCGATCAGGTTTTCGTGAGTCTTGTGCCCGGTGTTAAAAACACCGCCGTCGAAAAGCAGCTTACCAAAGTTCTGACGAAGAATGTAACCTATGATCCCCGTGACCATGCAACGGTGGCCGTTGCGCTTCAACCACTTTCAGATCTCCACTTCAATCTCAACTACGACGTATTCGATAGCAGTCGCCAGGCCCATAAACCAACGCTGTATTATTTACTCGCTGTTGCAGCTTTTCTTTTATTGCTGGCCGCGATCAACTTTATCAACCTGACAACCGCACAGGCTTCCCTGCGTGCGAAAGAAATCGGCATCCGCAAAACCATGGGTGGTCATCGCCGTCAGTTGATTTTTCAATTTCTTACAGAGACATTTGTACTTACATTGGTGGCAACGATCTTATCGCTGGTGCTTACACCTCTTCTGTTGAAGATATTCGCCGACTTTATTCCGCCGGACTTCCATTTCAATCTGGTGCAGCAGCCGGGTGTTATTTTATTTCTCATCATCCTGGTATTCGTTGTTACCCTGCTCGCAGGCGTGTACCCTGCTCTTGTACTCTCCGGTTTCAAACCCGTTCTTGTTCTGAAAAACCAGTCTTTTTCCAATACCGGACAGACCCGATCTGCCTGGCTCAGAAAATCACTCACTGTATCACAGTTTGTTATTGCGCAGGTTTTCATCATCGGAACCCTGCTCGTTTCGCGACAGATCAGTTATGTCATCAACAGAGATCTCGGTTTCAAGAGAGACGCGATTCTTTATTTCCGGACAAACAGCCGGCAGGAGTCAAATAAAAAACCTGTACTTCTCAATAAACTAAGAGCCATTCCCGGGGTAGAGATGGTTAGTATATCCAGCGGGCCCCCTTCCAGTAATGGTGTGTGGACAAGCAGCATGAGTTTTAACGACGGGAAAAAAGAAGTTCGTGAAAATGTGCAGGTAAAACTCGGAGACAGCAATTATTTCCGCATGTATGGTCTCCGGCTATTGGCCGGTGTATCCGCTCCACAAAGCGACACGATCAAAGAAGTGGTGATCAACGAAAAATATCTTCATCTTCTAGGCTACCGGGATCCGCAAAAAATAATCGGACAACAGATCAGGGAGTGGTATAGCAATCCCCGTATCGTAGGTGTTGTTGCAGATTTCTTCCCCCGTTCACTTCGTGAACCGATAAGACCACTGGTGATCGCAAATGGCACAAAAAATGAAAACGTCTTTAGTATTAAGCTGCAACCCCGCACCGCAGACGGCTCCAACTGGCCTGCGGCTATAAGCGCCATTGAAAAAGCTTTCCGTTCTGTTTACCCGAACGATGACTACGATTATCAATTCGTGGACGACACCATCGCCAAATTTTATACAGCGGAAATGAATATTTCGCGTCTGCTTGCATGGGCTACCGGACTAACAATTTTCATCAGCTGCCTGGGTCTTCTCGGTCTTGTTATTTATATCACGAATCAGCGTACAAAAGAAATCGGCATTCGAAAAGTGATAGGCGCCACCGTTAGTAATTTAATCTTTCTTCTTTCCCGCGACTTCCTCAAATTAATCGGCCTCGCTATTCTGATCGCCGTTCCTATTTCCTGGTGGGGCAGTCGCAAATGGCTGGAGAACTTCGCCTACAAAACGGAACTCAGCTGGTGGATATTTGCCGCGGGCGGTGGTATTCTTTTATTGATTGCACTGGTGATTCTTTGTATCCGCACGCTGCGCGCGGCACTGGCGAATCCGGTAGAGAGCCTTAGGACGGAGTGAGGTTACGCTGAAGGCGAAACGCGGAACGCTCAACACTTGAGATGCCAGTTTGGCTCCTCAAGTTTAGTAGAAGGAATTTTTATGCAAAGTGTTTAAAAGACCCAAAAAAAATAGTACTTGTCTTAATAAACCACTTAGTTTATAAATTATAAGAAATCAATTTGACTTGCCTGGTTAAAATTGGCAGGAAAGATTCTTTAATATTCCATACGATTTTGTAATCGATTCCCATATAGTCATGCACTAATCTATTTCGGAATCCTTTGATTCGATGCCAATCAATTTGGGGATGTTGATCCCTGAATTCATCCGGAAGAATATTAGCAGCTTCCCCAATGATTTCGAAATTCCGAATAACTGCATCCATCGTTTTATCATCAGCAAGAAACTGTTCGAAGCTAAAATCTTTTGTATATGAGAGTATTTTCTCTGCGCTTGTTAAGATATCTTCCAATAAAAGCGCAGGAGTTCTTTTAGACATATAAAATTTCAGGCTGAATTACACGAAAATATCCGGGTTTGATCCCAGCCTTAGAAACCAGATCTACTTTTCTGCTTAATATACTTTCAAGTTCATTTGCAAGATCAATAAATTCAACGCCAACGGGTCTGGTGAATTCAACCAAAATGTCAATATCACTTTTCGAAGTGAAATCTTTTCTCACAATTGATCCAAACAGTCCCAATGTGTGTATATGATATTTTGATACCAAATGAGGTTTTACTTGTTTCAGCTTGCTTTGTATAATCGACAAATAATCCATCTTATAAAGATAATAATCTTTTGACGTCCATTATGTAACCAAAAACAATTGGAATCCGCCTCGCCATCCATAAAAATTTCCAATCACGGCTTACAAAATTGTTTATATTCACTAGTAAAGGCAGAAACTTCAAACCGAAACCCAACCTGCATGAAGAAATTTAAATTGGTAGCCGTCCTGTTAACTATAATGGCCGGCCGAACAAATGCACAAGCTACCTACCCGCTCAACGATGTTGCGAGTCCAAAACAGGAATGCTATGCATTTATCCACGCGACCATCGTAAAAGATCCGCAAACAACTCTGCAGAATGCCACGCTGGTTATTCGTAAGTCGCGGATCGAAGCAGTCGGCAGTGATGTAAAAGTTCCAGCGGATGCGGTGGTGATCGATTGCAAAAACAAATGGATCTATCCTTCCTTCATTGATATTTATTCTGACTATGGTGTGACAATCGGCAAGGCTGGTACCAACAACGGATTCCGGACAAATACCCAGATGGTATCCAATACCAAGGGCGCTTATGGCTGGAACCAGGCGATACGCAGTGAGACGGATGCCGTGCGGATTTTTTCTGTGGATGAATCAAAGGCAAAGGACCTTCGTAGCATTGGCTTCGGCACTGTACTCACCCAGCAGATGGACGGAATCTCCCGGGGCACGGGCGCAGTAGTAACACTTAATGCCGAAAAAGAAAACCTGGTAATTGTAAAAGAAAGGGCCGCTGCTGCCTACTCTTTCAAGAAAGGCAGTTCCACCCAGGATTATCCCGGATCCCTGATGGGCTGTGTTGCGCTGCTGAGGCAGAATTACCTGGACGCGGAATGGTATAAAACAAAACCTGCCACTGAAGGCACGAATATTTCTTTACAGGCATTCCTTAATAATCTTAATCTTCCACAGATTTTTGACGCCGACGATGTATGGAACGATTTAAGAGCAAACAAAATCGCGAAAGAATTCGGCGCAAATTATATTATCAAAGGAGGTGGAAATGAATACCAGCGTATCGCCGAAATTCAGTCGATGCATGCATCTTTTATTTTGCCGCTGAACTTTCCGATGCCGATGGATGTGCAGGAACCTACGGATGCCCGTTATGTTTCCCTCGCAGATCTGAAGCATTGGGAAATGGCACCCGTTAATCCCGGCGCTTTTGAAAAAGCGAATATCAATTTTGCGCTTACGTCTTACGGACTGAAAGACATTAAAACATTTTTCACAAACCTGCGCCGGGCAATCCAGCAGGGACTTTCCGAGCAGCGCGCACTCGACGCACTTACAAAAACTCCGGCCACCCTGGCGGGTGTGTATGATCAGGTGGGAAGTCTGGAAACCGGCAAACTGGCGAACTTCATTATTGTTTCTTCGCCTGTGTTCGGTGAAAAATCCATCCTGTTTCAAAACTGGGTGCAGGGTAAGAAAAATAACGTGAATGAGGATGGATGGAATGATTTCCGTGGTACTTACCATTTAACGATAAATGGCACAGCTGGCACTTTAGTTGTAAAAGGAGAAGCTGCTAAACCAGTTGCGGAAATCATCGGTAAGGACACGACAAAAGTTGACCTGACGGTAAACGACAAACTGGTTTCGATGGTGGTAAATTTTAAAAAGGATAGTCTGAAAAGCGCCAGTCTTACAGGATTTATGATGGACAGTATCTGGAGCGGCACGGGCATGAGTATTACGGGACAACCCCAGGTATGGACGGCTGTAAAAACAGGATCTGAATTTCCGGCCGACACTACAAAGAAAAAACCCAATATACCCGACAGCATCGGGGGATTTATTACATATCCTTTTGACGGATATGGCTTCCGGAAAAAACCAGCACCCGAAGATATTTTAATAAAAAATGCGACGATCTGGACGAGTGAGAAAGAAGGTGTTCTGCAGAATACTGACCTGCTGATTAAAAATGGGAAGATCGCAGAAATTGGCAAAAGCATTTCTGCCAGCGGTGCAAAAATAATTGACGGAACGGGCATGTATCTTTCCCCGGGAATTATTGACGAGCATTCACATATCGCGGTAACCGGCGGAGTCAATGAATGTACGCAATCTGTTACTTCGGAAGTGAGGATTGCGGATGTAATTAATCCGGAAGATATCAGTATATACAGATTACTGGCAGGTGGCGTAACGAGCTCTCATATTTTACATGGCAGCTGTAATGTAATTGGAGGTCAGACGCAACTGATCAAACTGCGATGGGGCGATAATGCCGAGGATATGAAATTTGCGGGCTGGGACCCATTCATAAAATTTGCATTGGGCGAAAATGTGAAGCGTTCATTTTTCTCCAGCAATTCGCGATTTCCGGATACCCGGATGGGTGTGGAAGAACTTTTAACCGATGCGTTTACAAGAGCCCGTGACTACGAAAAAAAACCCGCGGGTAAAAGAAGGGACCTTGAACTGGACGCACTGCAGGAGATTTTAGAAAAGAAACGTTTTATTACCTGTCATTCCTATGTGCAAAGCGAAATTACGGCGCTCATTCGCGTGGCAGATACCTTTCATTTCACGATCAATACCTTTACGCATATCCTTGAGGGTTATAAAGTGGCGGATAAAATGAAAGCGCACGGCGCAAATGCTTCCACTTTTTCCGACTGGTGGGGTTATAAAAATGAAGTGATCGATGCTATTCCTCAAAATCCCTATATCATGCAACAGGTAGGATTGAATGTTGCTATCAACTCCGATGATGCAGAAATGGCCAGACATCTAAATCAGGAAGCTGCCAAGAGTGTGAAATATGCGGGCATGAAGGAGACAGATGCACTGGATATGGTAACCATCAACCCTGCAAAAATGCTGCACGTGGATAACAGAACCGGCAGTATTAAAGTGGGCAAGGATGCTGACCTGGTATTGTGGACAGATAATCCGCTGAGCATTTATGCCATCGCTGATAAAACGATTGTGGATGGAATTATTTATTTCGACCGGGCGCAGGATAGTCTTCTGCGTTTGTCCATTATTAAAGAGAGAGCGCGGCTGATTCAGAAAATGATAAACGCTAAAAAGAATGGTGAGAAAACCATTCCAGCGGCGCCTTCATCCGGAGATTTTGCTGCTAAAGAAGACGATAATCAATAAAAAAAACCACGAACAGTTCCACTGTTTACGAAACATAAAACACGAAATGAAAAAAATATTTATTTATCTCCTGCTGATTTTTCCGGCGATAAGTCGCGCCCAGGAGAACATGCATCCATCGCCGCCGCAGACAGAAACCATCGCGCTGATCCATGGAGTGATTCATGTTGGGAATGGTCAGGTCATCCCGGACGGAATGATCGTATTCAGTGCCGGTAAAATTGTAGACGTGAAGCCGACAACGGCGATCACGGATGTAAAAGTAATCGACCTGAAAGGCAAACAAGTTTATCCCGGTCTCATCTCCCCTATTACGAATCTGGGATTGTCGGAAGTCGCCAGCATCCGGGCGTCAAGAGATTTTTATGAACTGGGTGAAATGAATCCGGGCATCCGATCGCTGGTTGCATATAATACCGACAGTAAAGTGATCAATGTAGTAAGGAGTAATGGCATCCTGCTGGCGAATATTGTTCCCAGTGGCAGCCTCATCAGCGGATCTTCCTCGGTAGTTCAGCTGGACGCGTGGAACTGGGAAGATGCTGCGTATAAAAAAGACAACGGTATCCACTTATATATGCCCAACCTGATCAATCCGCCGACGCAGTACCAGCATCCCGGTGATCCTGATCCGGTAAAACAGGGACTTGAAAAAATAGAATCGGTGCGCGTTTTTTTCCGCGAAGCAATGGCCTATTTGAAGGAATCAAGCCATGCAGAAACCAATATAAAGTTTGAAGCCGTGAGGGGGCTGTTCGATCAGTCGAAGATATTTTTTGTTCACTGCGACCTGCAGAACGAAATTCTGATTGCGATAGAAATGGCAAAAGAATTTCATTTCAAACTGGTGCTGGTGAATGCCAGTGAATGTTATCTGATGGCCGACCTGCTCAAACAAAATAATGTGTCCGTGATTCTGGAAAAACCTTCCACTTTACCCAATACCGAGGATGATGATGTGGATCAGCCGTATAAAACCGCTGCTGTTTTACAAAAAGCCGGTATCCCGTTTAGTATCTGTTTTGAAGTCGGGGAAGACTACCTGTATCAACGCAACCTTCCTTTTCAGGCAGGCGTGATGGCTGCTCACGGATTGACGAAAGAAGAAGCACTTTCGTCGATCACCCTGAATGCCGCGAAAATTCTGGGCATTGACCAAACCACCGGCTCGCTCGAAAAAGGCAAGGATGCGAACATCGTGGTGAGTGAAGGCGATATCCTGGATATGCGTACCAGCATCATTGACCTTGCATTTATACAGGGCCGTCAAATCGATCTGGATAATAAGCAGACGCAGTTGTTTGAAAAGTATAAATACAAGTATGGGATAAAGTAGGTTCATTATTTGTAAAAAGAGCTCGGCAGCGACTTATATAAATATAATTTTTAAGTCTTTATTTTCTTGAAAAAAGAAGCGCGATAACTATCTCCGATAGGAATAATATCGTTGTTAATTTTTATTTCACTTTTTTCAATAGTGTTTATTTTATCCAGCGAGACAATATACGATTTGTGGACCCTTATGAATTTATCAGATGGTAATTTTTCCTCAATACTTTTAATATGTTGCAGACTCATGATCTGCTCTTTTTCTGTAACGATAGCAATATAATTCTCTCTTGCTTTAATATATAAAATGCTGTCAAGTAAAATCTTTTCTATTTTATATTCTCTCTTTACGAAAATGCAATTAGCCAGAGCCGAATTTCCGACGTGAATATTTTCTAACTTATTTTCCTGACCAGCGTTGGCTTCAATCAATCTGCGCGCCTTAGAAACAGACTTATAAAAACGCTCAAAGGAAACGGGCTTCAGGAGATAATCAATCACGTCATGTTCATAGCCCTCTAATGCATAGTCCGTATAAGCCGTTGCAAGAATCACCTTGCATTTCCCGTTCAGGATTTTCATAAACTGCATCCCGTTCAATTCCGGCATTTGAATATCCAGAAATATGAGATCAACATGATTCTTATGTACATATTCAATCGCATCCAAAGGATTTTGTGTTGAATATACCAGTTCAAGAATAGATATTTTGGATATATAATCCTTCAATATATCTATGGCCAATGGCTTATCATCAACAATTAAACATCGAATCATGCATCTAAAAATTAAAAAGGATCATATATCTAATTTCAGGTTCAGCCGCAGCGAACAGGTGAATTGGGTATTATCGTGTTGAAAACTAAAATGATGTTTATCCGGGTACAATAACTCCAGACGTCTTTTTACGTTGCTCAGGCCAATACCGCCCGTATTATCTTTTTGCTGTTGTCTGATCTTATTACTGCAATATAAATTGAAATCAGAATCAGAAATTTCAATATTAACAACAGGGGGATTTTGCGGGTCATTGAATACGCCATGTTTAAAAATATTTTCAACGAATGGAATCAATATTAATGGTGCTATCTGCTGATGATCAACTTTTCCTTCAAGATTCAAATTGATATATAATTTGTCCTTAAACCCGATACGCTGTAATTCAATATAGTCTTCCAGGTAGGACAATTCCCTTTGCAGCATCACTTTATCCAAAACTCCTTCATGTAACATGTATCTTAGAATGGATGATAATTTCAGCAGGGCCTCCGGAGCGCGGTCGTCTTTTTGATATGTAAGTGCGTAAATATCATTGATGGTATTAAATAAGAAATGCGGGTTGATCTGTGATTTCAAAAAAGACAATTCAGCCTGTATTTTTTCCTTCTCTATTTCTTTTTTTTCTTTTTCAAGGCGGTTTGAATTTTCAACAAAATAAATGACGAGCCCAAACAGGCTATACCTGTAAGTATAGAAAATGCAGTTTTTGGTATAAGCCCACAGTTCAAATCCGCGGTTGGGATAGTTATTATATTTCAAATAGGGAAGTAAAATATGGAACTCTCCCAAATACCTGGTCAGAACTATTGCGACAAATACCAACGTCAGATTCAGAAAAGCTCTCCAATATTTTTTCTGAATGAATAAATAAGGCGCAACAAAAAAATAAGCCCCGTAAAATGCTACAAGAAAGTCTATTAAATAAGTAAAATTAAAAATGAAATGGAAAAGATTTCTGTTTAATCCGGAGTCACTGATCGGTTTTTCGAAAAAATCTAAATGAACAGAGCTGGAATCAAGATAATTGCTTATCAGAAACAGCGACCATACAAGTACATGTATCGAGACAGGAATCCATTTTTTCACAAGGCTAAAATATACAAATGACGAGATAAAGCCATCATCAATTATTGAGTAAATGGGCACTCCTGTTTGTCAATAGAAATTACCGGTTTGTCAATTCTTTTCAATAATGCCCAGGCATTATTTAAACTTTAGAAATAAAATTGGATATAATCCTTTGATTATTTTATGAGAAGTAATCTGCTCTTAATATTTTCCATTGCCCTTTTCCTAAAAAGCGCTGAATGTCAAACATACAATCAGTTAAGGGATAGTGCTGGAAAAGCCAGAGAAAAAAAAGATTTTGTCTCCGCATTTAACTTATTGAGTGGAGGAATCAAAATTGCCCCAGGACATCCCTACCATAATGATATATATGATGCAGCGGCGTTGGCGAGCCTGATTGAATCCTATGATACAGCTTTCTATTACCTGGATCATTTATTAAACGAAGGTGAATATGATATGATTACCTGTGATGCAAATGGTGACGCCGATTTTAAAAACCTGCGACAACAGGAAAGATGGCGAAAACTTATCGGGCAAATTTATAAAATGAAAAACGACGAGGATTTGCGAAAAGTTTCTGCCATCGCATCCTGCGTCGAACGTCAGGACAAATTGAAATCCTACAGCGATTCGGTTTTAGCGGGTTTATCGAACGAAAAAATTACCAGTCAGGAACTCTTCAGGTTGCTCAGCCGTTACCGGAAATTCCCTCCGATTAACAGGGGAAAAAAAGAACTCATGGTTTTTGCAACCAGGATCAATGACAGTACCCATTCTTTTTACGAAGTACAGTTACCTGCCGGTTATAATGCATCAGTATCATACCCATTGTTATTGGTTCTTCACGGCGCTGTATATCAGAATACAGGGTTTCCAGATCCAATTTCGATTAAAAAGAACGGTTCTTATGATACAACGGGAATGAATTTATACTTTTCAAAACTGGGTTATCAAAATAATGTGATTGTGGTTTATCCTCATGCCAATCGTGAATTCAACTGGATGTTTCCGGATGACGGATTTTACATGGTCCCGGATATCGTTCAGGATATGAAAAGGTATTTCAACATTGATGACAACAGGGTATTTATTTCAGGTCACTCCAATGGCGCGACGGGTGTGGTTTCTTATTTATTGAAATCACCTTCTTTATTTGCGGGTTTTTATGGATTTAATTCCAATCCCAAAATTCGTACAGGTGGAACTTTTATTAAAAATGCCTTGAACAGAAGCTATTTTAATGTAGCGACTGATAAAGATTATTATTTCCCGATAAGCGGACATGATACCTTAGACAGGATAGCCAAATCGTATGGTATAGACTGGCAAAACCATGTGTACCATGGATTCCCGCACTGGTTCCCTGAATATAAAGAATCCTATGGTTCATTTAAATTGATGTTTGAAGATATGGGTGCAAGAGTCAGAAATCCATTTCATCATGAATTATATTGGGAATGTGATGATGTGAAATATGGTCATTGCGACTGGATTAGCATTGACGAGTTGGATACCGGCGCTGTCAAAAAAAATTGGCAAATCGAGGTAAATTTTCCGGTAACACATTGGATCGACAACCGGGATACAAGCAAGACATCCGATACAGTTATTACTGCGTTTTATTATCCGCGATTATCCGGGGCCGTCAAAGCACATTTTAGAAACAACATCTTCGAAATTGAAACTTCCCGTGTTAAGAAAATATCCCTATTCATTTCTCCCGAGATGATTGACCTGTCAAAACCGGTAATCGTATATGTAGACGGAAAAAAAATGTTTACAGGTAGGATGGTTTTCAACCGGGAGTATATGATTCAGAATTTCCGCGAAAATTTTGACAGAAAAGCTGTGTGGGTTAATAACATTAAGTTTAGCCTTTGATTTCTGGAATCCCGATTTATCCTGACCAACTATTTATCAGGTAGTATCAGACCTGTAAGAGTACTATCAAAATATTTTTGGGAAGGAAAAATGTCGTCTTTGGTATAGGGAAGACCATCAACACCCATTGAAAAAAGGATATACTTACCTCCCTCTTTCTTGTAAATATATTTGTCGCCGTATTTGTTTCTTGAATAAACCTGAATCGGGTCATTAATAAACAAGAATTTATCATCTCTTGTCAGTTGTTCTAGGCTGTCGGGGTATACATTGTATTCCTTTTTGTAGAATTCTATGTTTTTTACCAACTGATCCATTTGAGGTTTGCAAAAGGTTGTAAACATAGTTCTGCCGGCAGGCGTCCGTTCATACAGGAACATCGATCCATAAATTAAAAACGTAGGAAGCAACGCAGCAAATCCGATCAGTGCAAGTCTTCTATTTCGATATTTTACAGCCCCCAACAGAATAAGTCCCAGTCCTACAAAAGCACCGACTAAAGGAATGAGACCAAGGAATCCACGTCCATATAAGTGACTGCCAGGTTTTCGTTGAAGCGTCATAAATAGCAGTTTATAAATTTAAAATAAGTACGAATAAATTGATAGTCTATTTATGTTATTCCGATTAAGGCACTTTCAATTTAAAACTTCCCGTCATCGGGTGGGCAGGTCCAGACACGGAATCTATATACATGTTTCCCGAAAAAGATCCTTGTACATAACCACCTGAGGCGTCGTACCGCGTTACAGTGCAATTAATATTATCACCGGCAATTTCAGAATACCAGGTTGTTCCAATAGTTAATGATTGCTGATACATAATCGTTGTTCCGGTATCATTTATCGGAATCAGGAAACTCGTATTCTGATATCCTGCAGTACCCGAAACACCCGTAGAAGCCGATAGCTGGGTATAATAGGTAGCGAAACGTTTATAAGAAAGAAAATTAAAAATGGCTGGAGGATCTGTGATATTGTAGGTATTGCCATCTATATTATAAATAAAATACTCGTCGAAGTTAACACTGCAGGCAGTAAGCTGACCCGTATTCAAATCACCACCCGCAACTGGCAATGCGATCCTGTCACCCAACATCTGGGTCGAATAATCACCTGCCTGAATCAGCAAATTCGTTGAATTGCCGGAACATTTTAAAATGGTGGCGCTGAAATTTCCATTTGTAACAGCTGCCCCGTAATTCAATCCATCCAGTGTAATGCTTACGAAACCATTGGCGACCGGACTATTGCCGCAGTCAACAACAGTTCCGTGTACTGTAACCATCTGATCGGGATTCGATAATATGGATATCGTTCCCAGATCCTGGTTAGCAGTAAAAGGACCTTCAGATTCCTGCACCATGGCTGTTCCGCAATTGTCGACCACTGCGAATGAAAAAATCGTATTTTTTATTACCCATCCATTCAGGTTTCCAACAGAATCCGAATAAATGGTTTGAATACCATTCGTTGACATATTTTTTATATCCAGCCGCGCATAGGCCAGCGGATTGCCGGTTTGGTCTTTAATATTCGCTGTGAAATAAACCATATCAGAAGGCCAGCCGCAATTCCAGTAAGTAAAATGAGAAACGCTTCCAATATAATTCGGTCCGGTTTTTAATGCAAGTCCCTGTTCAATCCATTTACCGGTTGTATCGTTGAAATACCAAAGAGGAATGGTGGATGGGGCAGTTGATTGCAGTGAGACCGGAATCGGAATGGTGATAATTGCGGATGTACCGGATCCTACTTGTAATTTTTCGCCCGCTGATCCTTCCAGCTCAATGGCAGCCATACCAAAAGACTGTAATCCAACCGTGCGGCCGGATGTATCCGTTCCGCGAAGGTCTCCCGGTATTTGTTTGATCATATTCGGATCTGTCGGATCAAAAAAAGATGAATAAACATTTACCGTTCCGGTATATGTTTGATTTGAAGAAGCGGTAACGACTGCATTCGCCGCCAGCGTTAAGCTGATACCTGATGGCAAAGTTATGTCTGCACGGTTGGCTGCATCAAACTGTGCGGTTGCAGTTCTCGGAACCAATTCTACTTCCACATAATTCACGCCTGTGGTGCTGGTAACAATGGTTCTTGAACCGGTAAAGGAACCGGTTTTTGAAATTTTTATATATCCAAAATATTTTGAAGTCTTTATGGCTGCCAACCGAAAAATCCCATTGACATCCGTTTGCGCTGTATTCGATCCAGCTGGTTACCGTGGCGTCTTTTACCGGTGAGCCATTCTGATCTATAACCCTGCCCTGGATGGATGCGGTAACGGTCAGGTCTGTTTCTGTTGGCGGAACCACGGTTACCGGAGGGGTTACAGGAGGAGCGGGTGGTGTGGGTGTTGTGTCCAGACTTTTCTTACATGCAAAAAATAAAAAGAGGGTTGCGAGCAATAAAATCGGATAGTTTACCTGTTTCATGAAAATCGGTTGTGGGTTATCGTTATCTTCTCAGGCTTTCGCCGGGATAGATAAAAACGCTACAGAACATGGGAAATTGCTCTATAAAGCCCTTCTTATTGTGATGCGGGAGAGAAATAAATGAAAAACTGATTTAGATCAAGTCAGTTTCATTACAGTTTAACTGAAATACTGAGTAGATAAGGGTATAGCCCTTAGCATTTTGTACTCAATGATGTTAAAACACAGCCTAAACCACTGTTATGCGATAACACTCGAATACAAAATATTATCTTCAGGGATGCGTCGTTTTTTTGCTTCAATAATGATTGTATTGATTTGCTTTAATAACAGCAGGTGCACGAAATACGTTGACCCGCCAATACCTGAGACACAAAGACTTCTTATGACCGGGTCGTGGATTTTGACATATACCGACTCAATATCTATCGACAGTACGAACACGGTACACTATTATCATTTACCTGCGAGGGATTGCGAGCGATCAGAACCTATAACATTTGCCGATAGTTTTAAATATTATATACATCTCGTTTGCGATCAACCAGTGCCCGGGTCGCTTACTGGCGTTTGGACTTATGGTGCAGACTCTATGTTGGCCTATGGACTACAAACTGATACCGGGCTTAGCACATTTTTAAATACTGCCAAGCTCTTATTTATTAATTCTGATAGTCTGAAATTGGGTCAGCCAAGCAGTTTTGCATCTCCTGACGATCGCTATCAGTTTTATGTTGAAAAAACATACTCTCGTTAACATGAAATTGGATTTGAAAAACAAGATTTGTAAAACCTACTACTCCATAATAGTGAGCTTACTGATAAATCCCTTGTAAAAACCTTTGCCAATATAAGCCGGTGCTCCACCAACGAATAGATTATATCTATCTATATTATCGATATAATAAATAGAAGCAACCTCCGAACGATTTATTCTGACAAACATATCCGGAGGAAGTTTTTTAATCGCGCTTGCCAGAGAAGACCGAATTAGAAAATACGATTTATCAGTTAAAACCACTTTGGTGTAATTTTTTTCTGTAGATAACGCAATGACATGTTGCGGGTCAATCCTTTTCAATAATTTATTTTGCCTGATAAAAAATGGCTTCAGCATGATGAAATGAATTTGGGTTAAAAAAAGATTTCAATTTAAAAAAAATAATCCAAAATAGTCTGCTGGTGCCCGTTACCTCCCCTTTGATACCTCGATCCCTCCTCTATGGTCCTCGGAATCCGAGGTACCAAAGAGGACCCAAAGAGGAGGAACTGAGGACATATCGAGGTTCTTTCGGGGAGAAACTTCGGTTCATCACACCTATCTGGCCATCTCGTCACAACACTAGTATAAGCTCGTAACATTTCTGAACGGAAAGCATGATGGCGGATATATATTTGTTTTGTCGATCACGAACGAGGAGTTTTTACGTAGGGCAACTTGGAAGCGTAAACCCGGAAACCCTCTCCACGTATGTGTTTGGTTGAGTAAACAATATTTTATCACCATTAAAAACAAAAGTTATGGCTCATTCCAATAACAGTGTAATAACTGGCAAACTAAGCGGAATACTGGGAAAAGAACTAGTATTTCGCGATTGGGAAGGCAAAACAGTTGTCGCAAAAGCACCCAAAGCAAGGGTGGGAGAACCCTCCGCTGCGCAGGCGCAAACAAACGAAAGATTCCTGCTCGCTTCACGATATGGTAAGTCAGTGAAAGACAGCCAGGACCAGGGCATCAAAGACGCATATACCGCTGCGTTGAGACCCAGGCAAAACCTGTACAGTCGGGCAGTAGAAGATTTTATGTCTCCGCCTGTTGTCAAAAGCATTGTTACGAATGCTTACACCGGAATAATCGGAAGTACGATCACGGTTCGTGCCGTGGATGACTTCCGCGTAACCGGTGTGCAGGTGGAAATCTTTGCTGCAAGCGGCACACTGTTAGAGAAAGGCAATGCAGTACTACAGACCAATGGACTTGATTGGACCTATACGACCACGCAGAGCAACGCTGCGCTGACCGGTAGTAAGATCAATGCCATTGCAACCGATGTTCCTGGTAACACGGGAACGTTGGCAGTCACGTTGTAATGTTTTTGTCGGGAAGCTGTACCCGGGCTGGGTACAGCTTCTTTTTTTATAAGTTTCAAAAATCGGAACCGCATTGAATTGATCTATATATGTATGATTCGGCACGTCAATCTCAAAGGGTTCACGTTTGTAGCAATTCATTTCTACTCAAAAAACTTAAATTACATAACAAAGCCTATATCGATGATAAAGGAAACAATAACATTCGGACTGAGAAATATTCGAAGCAGGAAGTTATTCAGTTTAATAAATATCCTTGGTTCGGCGATAGGAATTACTTCTGCTTTCTTTATCACGATCTGGGTTATCAATGAATTTTCTTTTGATAAAAGCACTACGGATTTCAAAAACATTTACCTGGTAGGATGGTCCGGCAAAGACGGCAATAACAAATGGGATGGTTCTCCCTATCAACTCGGTTTATCTGCTGTCCAAAATATACCGGAAATTATTTCTGCCACTAAATTCATTTCTGCAGATCCGGATCATAAAACCATCCATGTACAAAACAGGGCATTTGCGTTGGAAAATGGAGTATATGTAGACAGCAATTGGTTCCACATAATTAATTATAAAGTACAAAAAGGTACGATTGCCGGTTTTTCTGATTTCAGGAATAGAATCGTCATTTCTGAAAGTATCGCGACTAAATATTTTGGAAAACAAAATCCGATTGGCCAGACTATTGTTATCGACAGTTCTACATACCAGGTGCAAGCTGTAATTGAAGATCCGGCGACCAACAATAGTTTCAAATTCAAATTATTTCTTCCCGTAACAGTTCACTATAAAAAACCTGCAGGGTCGGCTACTCAGGATTCATGGAAAATATTTGACTGGTATACTTTAGTTCAAATAAGGCCTGCCGTTTCCCCATCTGTTGTCAGCAGTAAGATATCAGGTTTAACGGCCCAAGTGAATAAAGATGGAAATTCAGCCGGTCTGGTCAGGCTCGATGAAATTCATTTTAATACCGACGTACGTATTCCTGTTTTGCAGCATGGAAACAGGAACACCGTTTTTATTTTCCTTTCGTTGGGTTTGTTGATCCTTTTGATTTCAAGTATCAACTATGTCAACTTTGTGACTGCCAGTGCCAGTCTGCGATCAAAAGAAATTTCTGTTAAGAAAATTTGTGGCGCGGGGAGGCTATCCCTTTTCTGGCAATTTTTATCAGAATCAATATTCATCAACTTACTGTCGGTTTTTATTACGATCATTTTAGTGTTATGCATACTCCCCTATTATAACAGATTTACCGGATATGAGTTTTCTGTTTTGTCCTTTTCATTTTGGGTTGAACTACTGACTATTTTTGGAATCACGACATTATTAATGGGTATTTATCCGTCCGTGGTATTGTCTTCCATCAGTTACCTCTCTTTAAACAGTACCAGGTTCACGGCACTGAAAGGTGCTGGTTTGCGGAAAGCGCTTTTAACCTTTCAATTTATTGTATCCATATTATTAATTGCGGGAGTTATAGTAATGGTTCGTCAGCTGAAATTTATGAATACAGACGGACTTACATTTAACAGATCTGAAATTGTTTCCGTGCCTGTCAATCCCGAGTCGTTAAATAAACTGGAACCCAGGAAAAAAGAAGATTTAATAAACTTACTGAGAGATCAGTTATTGCAGCATGCTGACGTTGAAAATGTAACCGTTAGCAGTCAGTCTGTAATCAATTTAAACATGTCAATGTCCGGAATTGCAAGCTGGGCCGGAAAAAAACAAGGTTTCGATCCTACGCTATATCCCTTTTTTG
Source organism: uncultured Bacteroidota bacterium (assembly GCA_963757315.1). Taxonomy (GTDB): domain Bacteria; phylum Bacteroidota; class Bacteroidia; order Chitinophagales; family Chitinophagaceae; genus Puia. The sequence continues at coordinate 2,001,107 of CAVWRD010000011.1, forward strand.
TAGATCCGGATTTCAATACTGTTTTCAATCTTAGTTTGTCAGAAGGAAGATGGTTTAACAAAAACCTTCCTACAGACCGTCACAATTATATTTTAAACGAAACTTCTGCAACCAGCTTCGGCCTATTAAAACCATATATCGGACAGCCCTTTGCCGTTTTCGGTGATACAGGAAAAGTGATAGGTATTGTAAAAGACTTTCACTTCGTCAATTTCTATGAGAAGATAGCACCGCTTGTAATGATGGACCGACCCGGTTCAGGTGGTACTTTCTTCATTAAAATTAAATCAGCAAACGCGCGGGCTGTAATGGCTGATATTGAAAAGATCTGGACTAGTGCATTCCCACAGACTCCTTTTGAGTTTCAATTCCTGGATGAAAGTTTTAATCAGTTATACCAGGCCGAATTAAAGAGTTTTGCGCTCATTAGCTATTTCTCTTTTATCGCCATATTGCTTACCAGTATTGGCCTGTATGGACTGATAACTTTTACACTTCAGAAAAAAATAAAGGAAATTGGAATCAGAAAAGTACTGGGCGCATCCGTAAAGAATATTGTTCTTTTACTATCGAATGAATTTATAAGATTATTAATCCTCGCCTGCTTTATTTCATTTCCACTTGGCTGGTGGGTCATGAATAAATGGCTCGAGGGTTTCGCTTACAGAATATCACTCAGCGTCTGGATATTACTTTTGGGATTACTTCCGGTGATATTCGTTACCTGTCTGGTCATTAGCCTGAGAGTTTTTCGGGCTGCATGTGAAAATCCGGTGAAGAGTTTGAGGATTGAATAGCTTATAAAAAAGTACTCGCAACTAATACCCACAATAAAAGAAATACCCGGAATTTCGCCGATAAGAGCGAATTAACAGGAATTCAACTATTCAGTCCGCAAACTTTTCACCGGATTGGCGATTGCTGCTTTTATTGCCTGGAAACCAACGGTAACGAAGGCCACTAAAAGAGCCAGCATTCCGGTGGCCAGAAAAATCCACCAGGTGATCGTAATCCGATAAGAATAATTCTGTAACCACCTGCTCATTGAAAACCATGCAATGGGTGTTGCAATAACAAAGGCTATCAGTATAAGAATCAGGAACTCCCTTGCAAGTAACCCGGTAATACCTGCAACGCTCGCACCCAGCACTTTCCTGATGCCAATTTCCTTTGTCTTGATCTGAGCAGTATAAGTTGCCAGTCCGAATAAACCCAAACAGGAGATTAAGATGGCAATTGCAGCAAACACCGTAAACAATAATCCGGTTTGCTGATCTGTGCGGTACAAATTATCATAGTCATCTTCAAGAAAAGTATATTCAAAAGGGAAATTGGTTTCATAAATATTCCAGACTTTTTTTACATCCATTACGGCTGCAGCCGCGTCCTTACCAGTTGTTTTGATATACAAAAGCGAATTAGCCGGGTGATAGAAGAAAATGGTCGGCTTAACGTATTCTTTCAGTGAAGCATAATTAAAGTCTTTGACTACACCAATAATGGTTCCTTTTTTACCCCAAAGTGAAAAAGGTTTACCTATAGGATCAATTATTCCAGCCTCTTTGATGGCAGTTTCATTCAAGATATAATGAAGTGAATCTGACGCAGAACCGGTGAAATTATTTCCCGCAGCCAGTTGCAATTTTAATAATGGGATAAAATACTGATCAATTGCGTTGGGTTGAATCAAAAATACCCTGCCGGTTTTTTTACCCTCCCATTCCGTATCACTCGTTCCGGAATGCGAGCCTACGATACTCGACTGGGAAGAAGCTACGCCAATAATTTCCGGATGTTTTAATAGTTCTGATCGGCCGGCTTCAAAATGGCTGTGTAGTCCATCCCTTAAATTGATTGTGAACACATGCTGTTTGTTATATCCAAGATCCTTTTCTCTCAGAAACTTCAATTGACTTCCGATAACAATGGTTGATATTATCAGGCCCAATGAAAAGACAAATTGGATAACGACGAGAACCTTTCTGAAGGAAGCGTTTCTCACGCCGAATGATAGTTTACCCCGTAACACCTCAAGAGGTTTAAAGGACGATAATAACAACGCCGGATAAATTGCCGCTAAAACCAATGAACCGGTGATGGCGCTGCCAACTACAATCCAAACATTTTTGTTTGTCAGATTGAAAACGAGTTGTTTTCCTGACAGATCATTGTATAAAGGAAGAAGCAGATAAATAATAATGAATGAGAGCAGGGAGGCAACCAGGAACAGCAAAACGGATTCAACTATGAATTGGAAGAATAGCTGATATTTTTCAGCTCCGATAATTTTCCGCAAAGAGACTTCTTTTGATCGCAGCACAGAACGCGCGGTAGAAAGATTGACATAATTTATACAGGCGATGAGTAAAATTAAAATGCCGACCAGAAGAAATATCCTGACTGTCTGAAGATGATTCGTGCTACCGTCTGCCGCAATCAAATGACGGGTTTTCAAAGGTTGCAGCGTAAAGAAATTGCTTTTGGCATCGCTCCCTTTCCTGGCCTGATATATAGCAGTCAGTTTTTTAGCAACCGGTTCAGCTGCAGCGCCTTCATGCAAACGGATATAGATCTGGTATCCAAAACTTCCAAGATCCTCATCAATTGTTTTCCAATTGCCATTACCTCCTGACTGCGTAAAGTATTCAGCATTTAACGCCATCGGTAACAGTATGTCACGTTTAATACTCGAATTGTCCGGGAAATCTTCCATAACACCACTCACCGTAAAATTCCCCTGATCCGTTGATAATACTTTACCCATAGGATCTGTTATCCCAAAATATTTTTTTGCGACGGATGCAGTGAGAATAACCGATTGGATATCCGTAAATGGTTTCGCCTTGTTGCCCTCCAGAAGTTTAAAATCAAATACGGAAAAAAAATTTGAATCAACAAAAGCGAAATTCGACTCTTTGAATTTTTTATCCTTGTATGAAAAAAGAAATTCTTCATTTAAATTCTCAATCCTGACAGCACTTATTACTTCCGGTATATATTCTTTGCAAAATACAGCCAGAGGCGCAGGCGAACCTTCCCATACGCCGGCAGCTGTACCAGTGCCGAGGTGAGAGTTTATTTTATAAATGTCATTGATATACTTGTGAAAGCCGTCATAACTGAATTCATCTTCAACCCAAAAAAGGATCATGATACCGACGGCTAAACCTATTGAAAGTCCGGTTATGTTGATCCATGTATAGAATTTATTATTCCATGCACTACGCCACGCGGTTTTGAAATAATTTCTGAGCATTGCTTTGATTTTCGGATTCCCGCTAAAACCACGAAAGAAATGCCAGCTTTACAATTTTATGGTAATCAATAATTTACAATTAAATCAATAATCTGGATGTCCGCTTTTGATATAGAGGATGTTCATTTTAGGTACTCTTGAATTACTCCGGGATCAAGGTATCAGGAAGCAGGATGAATTAGAATTTCAGGTCAGACTGCATAAATAATTATTTTGCCTTCCTCATGTAAATATTTCCTTCCATATTTTTCATCATCACTTCAGGGCCACCGCCATTGATCTTACCATTGATCCAGTCATCCTGCTTCAGCTGGTACATGCCTGAATGACTAGAGTGATCCACCTTGGGCGCGGATTTATCAATGGCGATGTCGAAATCGGAGTAGATTTCCCCCCGGTCGGATTTTATTTTCATGTTATACTGGATATTGGCCGGAAAAGTAACATCCACGTTTCCATTGAGCGAGGAAAATGCCATCGGCGCTTTTGGATCAACAGCTGTAAAAGTACAGATCAGGTTCCCGTTCACCGTTGTGCCCACCACCGAGCCATTGATTCCGTTCAGGGTGATAGACCCGTTCACATTATTAATTTCCAGTTCTCCTTTTATTTTATTTACCTCTATATCTCCGTCGTTCACCGTACTCAACTTCATTTTCACGTCATCCTGAGGGATCTTTAAATTCAAATCAATTTTCTGAACGGGATTGTCGCTATTTACAGAAACGATATTATTATCTTCTTTTGCCGTGATACCAAAACTGTTGCCCCTGGAAATATGTTTCATTCCGTTGTTCGCGTCAGTCGTAATTTCTACGTTCTTTTTAGTTTTGTCCGTTATCACTTCAATAATGATTTCCTTACCTGCATAACTGCTCACCGTAATCGAGCCGCTTACCAGACCGACCTTCAGTGAGTATGGCTTTCCCGGATTACTTAACGGTACAACCAGATTATCCGGTGAAGTGTTTTGTGCTGAAATTTTATTGAAAGAGAGGACAAGCAATATCAAAAAGGCGGTAATTATTTTATTCATCTTGTTATATTTAAGATTGTTTTTTGATGTAAATATTTCCATTCAGGGTTTCGAACTTGCATGTTTTTCCTCCCGTGCCAATACGTATGGTGGTATTCTTATTCAGCTTATATAAGGTTTCTCCACTGTGGTGCGACACATTCTTAACTACTTCGCCCGGCATTATTTGTGCATCTGGAAAATCGGTGTAAAATTCACCATTCATACTTTTGAGTTCCAAATCCGCTGAAAATTTTGGTGGATAAGTCACTTTTATATCGCCGTTAATCGTATAGTAAGAAGACTGTCCCGGTGGTTCAGACTGGTAACTGACGTTTACACTTCCGTTTACGGTATGGGCGTAGGTTGTGCCTTTTGCGTTGTCAACAGTAATTGCCTCATTCACATTATTTATTCGCAAAATACCCGCCACGTCGTGAACGGTAATGACTCCATCGTTCACGGTAGAAATATCAAGATTCATATTGAAAGGAACTTTCACCGTAAAATCCAGGTGATAATGGTATTCTATTTCCCTGTGGTCCCTTCCCCAGTTATGGCTGCGACCAGGCCTGGTATCAAAGGGTTCTGCTATATACACGGTAACGGTATCTGCATTTTGTTCAAATGCCGGATTGAATTCCTTTTTACCCGTTTCCAGTTTGGAATTGTCATCTGCAGAAATCGCTTTATCCATTTCAATAATTACTTTATCGCCCGCATATCCTTCCACCTTAATAAAGCCGTCAATATTGTAAATGGCCAGGGTTGTAGCTGCAGCCCCCTTCGAAAGTGTAAATTCCTTCCTGATATGTTCCTTGAATTCCTGGGCATTTGCAGACATACAAATGAACGTCCCTCCCATCAGAAGAAGAGTAAAAATATTTTTCATTATTTTATTTTTTGATTGTTTTCTTATATCAGTTTGTGGATGCTTTGTTCTATTTTATTTCTTACCATTTCATTCAGGTCTTTTTTATCGAGCAGTTTTTGCAGGGATTTCAATGACCTTTTCTCCTGCAGCCGAACCATGGCGTCCGCGATGGCCGACTGAAGCAGCGGAGACTCCTGCCTTGTGATACTCTGCACCAGCCCTTCACGCACGCCCGGATCACCGGCTAATTTTACCAGGGATTCAAGTGTTACCAGTCGCACATTTGTATTGGGATCCTCGTTGAGTGTGGTCAGCAATGCATCAATCACTTTCTTATTTACGCTGCTGATCTGATCTGTATAACTGACTGCGCGCATCCGTTCGGAAGCAGACGGATTTTCGAGCAGGGAAAGCAACATCAACTGTTTCATTTCCGTAAGCTGCGAAGAAAGTGAATCCACGTGTTTGATTTCAGCGGTATTCGTCTGGCCGCGCCGGTTTGACATAAACCCGATGGCAAGACCGACTACCAGCAATAAAAAACTATAAGCGAGTTGTACTCCCGGATGTAAACGCCAGAGTCCGCTTAATTTTTCCAACATCCCCTGCCAGCCATTTTTATGCTCCGTCGTTTCTTCTTTAAAATGTTGAAGCATCTCATTGAAGCCTGCCTTCATAGTTGTTGATGAAAGCGAAGGTTGAGGTATCTCTGCCATCAGGTCCCATAACTTTTGAGTGGCTTTCAATTCAGTCTGACAGTTCCTGCAACTCGCCAGGTGAGATTTTAATTCTCGTCTTTTAACGGAGTCCAAAGAATCCGAAAGCAATAAGCTGAATTGTTCCTGGTAATACGCACATTCCATGAGATGATATTTAATTCGCTATTTTCAAATAAGATGCCTTCAACTGATTCAGCGCGCGATGCACCCTCACTTTTACCGCGCCTTCGCTGATATCGAGGATCAGGGCTATTTCATGGTATTTCAGTTCCTGGTAACGGCACAGGATCAGTAATTCGCGGTTTTCGACACTCAGATTTTGCATGGCCAGTTCAAGTGTTTTCAGTTCCTGTTTTTTCTCGATCTCAGAATCCGTAAATAATCCGCCTGCCATTTTTTCTTCCAGATCTTCTATCCTGTAATCCGTACCGGTATTTTTATTTTTTTTTAAATGATCATGGAGTACATTTCTTGCGATATGATACATCCAGGTCCTGAATTCACCGTTTCCGGTGAACGAATGCCGGTATTTCAGCATTCTGAAAAAAACATTCTGGACCATGTCCTCACTCGATTCTCTTTGTTTTGTCATCCGGTAAAGGAAACTAAACAGCACACGATGATACCTTTCAAAGAGCAGACCCATTTTATCCAGGTCGCCGCTTTTCACTTTTAGCATCAATGCGTTATCTCTGATGGTATCCAAGCTATAGCAGGGGCTTTTAACTATTACTCAAAAGGTAACTTCCGAAATTGAGAATGGTTACAAAGATTTGGGGATTTATTTTTTACAAGACAGTTATGTATATTCAATAGAGATTTCTATCTGAAAACTAGTCTGAGTAAAAACCCTCATCCCAGATAATACCAGATCATAAGAATGTCTTTGTACATGTTTAAAAAAACTGACTTTTTCATTGTTATCCTGTTTCTGTTTTTTATTTCATGCAACAAACATGTGATTACTCCAAATATGCCGGTCGATCCATGGCAAAAGTTAAATGCACCATATTTTGGCGAACTGTTGGATATGAAATTCACCAGTGCTGATATGGGTTATATACTGGGTGCTAAATTTTCTGACGATTCAATTTATAATATTCTGGTCTCCACTTACGATGGTGGCCAAAGCTGGAAAAGCATCGCACACAGGAATCACCAGTTCCTGACGGATACGAGTAATGGATTATTGCAAGTCATTTATGTATCGCCATTCAATGCCAACATTTTATTTACCGAAGGTAAAAATTTACTCCGTTCCACAGATGGGGGAGAATCCTGGCGAAGAGTGGATACAGTGAATAAAAAGGGCACTCCCAATATGATTTTTTTTAATCCGGTAAATGGAATTTCCTCCACGGGTGACGGGATTAGTCGAACGACGGATTCGGGATTAACATGGACAACTTTTTATAGCCGCGCAGTTAGGATTTTAATTTGCTTCCGTTTACCAGTCAGCTTACAGGATATTTTGCCGGAGGATCAGATCTCGAAGGCTCGGCTTCGGGAATAATGGGAAAAACAATTGATGGCGGGAATACCTGGAACGTGTTGAATTATCCCTTTGATGATATTGTTTCGGTAAGTTTTGTAAACGACAATACCGGCTATGTCTCCATGCTCACTGCTTCAGGTAATTTATTACAGTCGCATTCAGGTTCCAAGTTGATTAAAACCACCGACGGCGGTAATTCCTGGCAAATCATTCAATTCAAAATCCAATTGATAATAGCGGAACCGGATATTTTAATTTGCACTTTGTAAGTGAAAGGGAAGGGTTTTGTACAAATGATGGAATTTTCCATTCCGTTGACGGCGGACATACCTGGCAAAAAGAAAGTTCGGTGATTGGAAGTCTGTTATGTTTTCCTGATGCGCATACAGCCTATGCCGTGGATACCAGTGGTGTTTTATACAGGCGTGCATTCTGAAAATTTATAAGAGTGATCTGCATTGGTAGAATTAGGTGTAATGTATACCCTGTACGTTGTAAATATTGGTCTGGTCAAAATATTGAAGTCCTGTTACGAGAGTAGAATCCTGAATAAACGATTTAATCGGGTTGACGTATTCTCACGACCTGTTGTTTGCGGGGAAATGATGTTAGAAACTGAAATAGATTTATTTAACGCAGGAAGATAAACAATCCAGTCATATCCAGGAAAAATGCCATTGTCGGGGTAATTATCATCAACAAAAACGATGGTGGTATCATTCGAAATTGTATATCGTCCGTTCGCATATCCTCCATTTACAGAAGGATTTGTAATAATAAATGTATCGATAAGATGCTGGTAATTGTCATTTGCTTTATATCGCCTGATGACAAAATGGTCAATATCACTTTCCTGAAATCCTACAAATACAGCTAGTATGTTATTTGGTCCGCACGGGATATTTTTGCAGTGAGGAAATAGGCAACCGGCAGTAAATAAGCAAATAGTATTGATTGACTTTTTAAGCCTCAAACGAAAGTATATAAGAAAGTTCTCCATTTTGATTTGAACATACAAAAGATAGATTTAAAAAGAAGTTAAGATCAGGTCATTCATGTGAATTCAGAAAAAAATAACAAAACCAACTGGGATTTGTCTTAGCTCTATTTGTACCCCAAACAAGGAGTATTACAATCCTCTCAAACTGTTTATCATTTACAATTTTGTAAGTTCGTACCCTGATGGATAAAGTGGAAATTTATTGCCCAAAATGCCATTGGGAACCGGATGGGAAACCATATTGGCGTTGCACTTGCGGTACACTGTGGGACACGTTTTCAACCGGTGCCCGTTGTCCTGGTTGTCAAAAGGTTTGGGGATACACAGCATGCCCCAAATCAGGCGGCGGTTGCGGATCCCGAAGCCCTCATTTAGACTGGTATCATGGATTGACAAATATTTTTGACAAACTAACAGAGGAAATCAATGAAGAAGTTTTAATAGAAAAATAGTTTTTTTACAAAATTTATCTGTTGAGCTTAGATGCCTTCTACTTGCTGAATCGTGTGTGGATTAATTCGCAAGTGTCCCAGTAATAAATCGTTGTTTTAACTTAATACTATCATCAAAGTATAGAAAAATTTCGAGCTGAACCATCCTGAACACCCTAGTCACTTCTCAAGGAAATAACCGGATTGGCTAACGCAGCCCTGATCGTCTGGTAACTCACCGTTAGAAAAGCTATAAGCAGTGTAAGAAAACCCGCTGATAAAAAGACCCAACCATTTATGTTGGTTTTGTAAGCATATCCCCGCAACCATTGATTCATCGCATACCAAGAAATTGGGAAAGCAATCAGCAGTGAAATAAATACGAGTTTCAGGAATTCTTTTGCCAGTAAAACAATTATAACGGTTTCACCTGCACCCAGCACTTTGCGCATACCGATTTCTCTTGCGCGTCGCCGGGTCGCAAAAGCTGCCAGGCCAAATAATCCAAGACAGGAAATCATAATCGATAAGACTGAGAATATATTGAAGACTTTATACATTCTTATCCATTCTTCTAGAGATTATCCAGGTCCTGGTAACAAATCCATTTAAATGGGACTTTTCCATAAATTCGTTGAAAACAATTCTCACAGATGCGAGAATCTTTTTTACATTGCCGGACTCTGTGCGGATCACGAGGAAGTTTCCAGAAGTTCGAAACCGTATGATCAACGGCTCGATCGGCTGATGTGCCGGTCTGGTATTAAAATCTTTCACCACACCAAGAATTATTGCTTCATGACCTCGTAATTATCTCGTTCCAAGGGCCTTGATAGATCCATTTCCATCATTTTAACGCTTCCGTCTTCTTTTACAAATATTTACTGACAACCTGACCTTGAATTTATTACGATAAAAATTATCCGGGTAGATTACCATTTTTTAAAATTTTCAATAAATTTTGCCAGGCAATAGCATTCGCGGCTTTCATTCCCGCATTAAATGACGCTTTTCACATTTCAAATACCTTTATCGTATAATCCTGCTTTGGGATCGCGGTCTGAGTGTATCTCTCAGAGCTTCCGAATTGTTCTTCTGATCACCCGACTCAGGAATGGTGATATATAATAAGTTGTCCCGATTAAATCGCAAAATGATTATGAAAATAACGGAAATAATACACAAAAAGTACTGATCATTAGGATGACTGATACGGAAAATTGTAGCACGACCAATCCATTCCTTAAAAAATTGTTCCTGCTTTTAAGGATTTGAATGCCTTTCAACGCCTTTATTGCATTGAAAGAAGAAATATAAAAGGCGGGATAAGCTCCGGCAAGAAATCCTACAAGTATTGTTACGCCTAATAATTTTCCAATTAGCGTAACGTCAAACAAGTTCAGAGTTATGGATTTAGATGATATCTCATTGAAGAACGGCAGTGCGATAGAAACGAGTACTAAAGCCAAAATCAGTGAGATAAACGAAAGTAATATCGATTCACCAACGAATTGCGTAATCAACTGCAGTCTTAATGCACCCACCGTTTTACGCAATCCCACTTCTTTTGCTCTGGTACCTGATAGCGCCGTAGCCAGATTCATAAAGTTGATGCAGGCAATGAAAATAATAAATACAGCCACCAACAGAAATATCCGTACATACTGGAAATTACCCTGACCATCCACATCATTTCTGAAATGGGTATAATTCAAATGAATATCGTCAGGTGACTATATAAAAATAGACGCGGCAACCGCCTGTGTATGGACAATTGCCCTGTTCCTCATGTTGTTTAACTGCCTTTCCATTTTATACATGACTTTAGAATCAGCATTTATTCGATCAGTCAACTGAAAATAAACATAGCTGTCAAAATATCTCCAGGGTTGTGGATGTTCCACCTGCCGGTCCCAGTTTTCAATCGGCATCAACAGATCAAACTGAAGATGCGAGTTGGAAGGAATGTTTTTCAGTATACCTGTTACAAGTAGTGTGTTACTGTCGATTTCAATTGTTTTACCCATCGCTTGTTCCTGACTGCCAAAATATTTAATACCGCGGTCTCTTCAGTAATCAACACTATTTGCATCTAACGCATTACCTCTTTTCCCTTCGTCATCTAAGTAAAAACGCGAAATTACTATCGCATAATACATATGCTTTTCATCAAACTTACGATTGTCTACTGTGGTGATATTTTGAAATGGAATAAGACGGGTTGTATTTTTTATACCCGCGATCTCGGGTTTAACGGCATGCCGCAAAAGCTGAAGGCACTTGTGCAGATTCAATGTCCCTGACCTGGCCTGTTAGTCTAAAAGTCCGTTCAATATCGGGATTAAATTTATCATAGCTTAATTCATCCTGCGCCCAAAGAAAAATAAGAATGCTGCATGCAAGACCCGTCGCTAGACCGAAAATATTCAGAATAGAGAACAACTTATTGCTTCGCATATTGCGAAATGCAGTCTTGATAATATTTTTAAACATTAAATGGATTTTGTTCTGTGCTAGAATCGAAATAAATGCAAAATACGGGAATTGAAGGTATAACTAAACATATAGTTAATCGGATTATATTGATTTATTATTGAGAAACATTCCAGAGCCATATTATTTCAAAAAACACACTGAATTCGTCAGTTTATATTATTGACGAGATTTTTTGAAACCTTTATTGGTAATAGTCTGCAGGGCAATTGTGATTACTATTCCTATTTCTGTCACAATTAAACCTGCCTGATCTGTTTAACACAACTTCTGATTCTGAATCAGCAGTCACATTGACCAAAGATTCTGTCCAAATGAAAAAAGAACTAGAGAAAAAAGAAAAGAAGAATGAAACAGCGTTAAGACAAAAACCATTTTATTCATTTCTTTTTGACAACAAGTAGTTTATTATAATCAAATAGATTGGCAAAAACAGAATTGTGAAAACCATCTCGAATGTCGTGACACTCGTGTGATCAGCAGTCTTATTAAACCAAAATGGCCGCATGAGGTAATGAAAACCTATTGTTGGTATGTAACTTACCAATATAATGACAGCCCAATATTTAAACTGCTTAAGGCCGAACAGCAATACTGGTCGCATATCCGTTGTTAAAATCTGTAATCGTATCATTTTTACTATAGGCGCCATTATTAAGAGAAATGTATACATCCTTTCCTGAAATAACAATTCCGTTCACATTATTTGTTGGATTCGGAGGTCTGTTTGGATTAGCTATGGGAATCTGTGAAGCATTTTTCCAATATGTCATGTTAAAACCCAAATATCCGGTTACATAAACATCCTGTCCTGAGACTGCGATAGCCGACGCATTTGTCGTTGAATAATAAAGTGAAGAATGCAGGTCCACTCGTGCGCCATTTTTCCAGTAGACTGCCGATGTTTCATATATGCCGGGAACAATATAACCTGCAACGTACACATCAGTCCCTGAAACAGTATGCATTTATGAGGAAAGCTCATTCTAAAAAAGTCTGATGCCATTTTTCCAGTAAACAGCCTGACTACCATTTGTTCCCGCATTGCCTGCAATGTATATGTCATCGCCGGAAGCAGTAATTGCATTTGCAACTGAATTGGGCATACCCGAAAGTGTATCCAAAATTCCATTTTCCCAATAAACAGCGCTGGATACATTATTTACTTCAGCCATTCCGACAATATAAACATCGGAACCTAACGTCATAATTCCATTAGCATAGGAAGGTGCATTTCCAAGTTTAGTCATTACACCGTTTTTCCAGTAGACAGCTTCAGTAGAAGTTATACCATCCGGTGAAACATAATTGGCGTTACCAGCCACATAAATGTCTTTACCGATAAATGCAATGCCCATTGCATACAAACCGCCAGGCAGTGGTTCTACAAAACCATTTTTCCAATATAAAGATCCGCTAATCACAGTATCATGCTTTCCATAACCTGTGACATATATGTCCGGTTCCTTCTGCGGCTGTGGTTTTGTGCTGTTATTCTCTTTATGGCAAGCTAATAGCAAACAAATAAATAAGATTGGGATATATGATTTCACGGTGTGAATTAACTATTTTCAATTAGACTCAAAATATAATTTATTAGGCTAAAAAGCAATCTGAGTAGTGATATATAAACTATTCGATCAAAGCCGATTCGCCTGCCGGGTCTTCAAATCCTCTGGATTCTGCAGACCACCTGGACATAACCGAGGGAGCATTCAGGATGCCAATATGGTTGAATGCTCCCTATTAATAGATATTTCATTATTTTTATTACCGATCATCCCTGGCAGGTATTCCAATAAGTTTTAAATCGCCCAACAAATCATCCCAATTATTACTTCTTAAACTTCCAGCTCCGTATATTTTAGAGTTGAAATCTTTCGTAATAATTCTTAACCCGGTCGACCTCTTATTCGGAGTTTCTATATCCACTTCTACGATGTCCTCAAGCCTGATGCGTTTATTGACCCAGGGGAAAAACTGATTCTTAATGATAAGATATCCCTCATCGATTAAAAAATAATTCATCTGAATACCGAGAAGGAAAAAAAATAAAAGAATAAGGCAAACAAACATTATCAGCGAGCCTCCAGGTTTAGACTTTCCTTTGTTTGTACTGGCCATAAATATAGCCATGCCAATTATTAATAGTGTATTGAAAGATGTAAAAACGTTCCCCGAATAACGCCTCCTGGTGATCGTTTGAAGGTAGTTAGATATAATATTTGGTCTTGGATCCCGAATTTTTTCGGAAGATCTTTGCGAAATATAACTTCTCATTTCTTCGCAATTGCCATATAAATCCTGCCAGATATTTAATTTTTCCCCGTTATCGAAAATAATACTCGTCGCCTCCATGCTTTGCAACATATAACTTTCTTTCCTGCTTAGATAGATATCTGTAATGGATGACCAATTATAAATTTTTTCATTAAAAAGGTATTTGACCGTAAGGAATTCATCATCGAATAATATTCGCGGACTTTTTTGAAATATAGAGTAAAATATAAAAAGACCCAGTAATGGAAAAATTATCACTATATATTTGTCACTGGACGTCCTGCTGCTATTTAGTATGATAAATGGTACAACCATACAAATCAAGCAGAAAACAACAACAAGAATCAATTGAGATTTTTTGTATTTTGACCTGAGCATATTGAGCTATTTCAAAGTTTTAAAGAGAGAATCTATACTTTGGTTATAGTCCCGGATTTGACTGTTGTACTCATGCGTATTATCCCTGATCGACTCATACATAAGCTGGAAACAACTTATCCTAAGGTCACAATACGTCACGAGTTTTTGGTTTCTTTTATGCAGTTCACCAGGAATTTTTAGACTATCCAGCCTGAGAATTAACTGTTTCCCCTCCTGCCAATAAAACAGACTCGTATCTTTTAGTTCTGCCAGCAATTCGTCGTTTGACAAAGGGCTGGAGGCTTGTTGTTGTATGTAATAAAAATGCAGGGCTTTGTGTTCGATGGTCGAGAATTTATTCATTCCCTTCTGATATTCAATAATGTCCTTGGGAATCCTATTGTATTCCCAGGACGAAAATACCAGTAGGGCGACGATTAATATGGCCGGCAACCCAAGTTCCAGTTTCCTATCCTCCGTCTTCATCAGTCCGGGATAAAAAGAGTAACCAATCAAAATTCCTGAAATCAGACCACCGATATGAGCAGCATTGTCAATATTTCCTTTTAATCCATTCAAAAGGTTATATCCCACGAAAATGGCGATGCTTGCCAGCAGCGCTTTTCTTCTGGATTTTTCAATCAAATTAGTTGTAAGCATAGCCAGAAATACACCGTACATTCCAAAAATTGCTCCTGAAGCGCCCGCACTGATTGTCATTTCATGGACATATAAACTGGCGACACTTGCAAGAATGCCCGTAATCAGATAAGCGATCCCAAATCGCCTGCTTCCTAAACGGGGTTCAAGCAAAATCCCGATATACAAAAGAGCATACATATTGAACAGCAGATGAAATATACCAATATGAAGAAAACAATTTGTGAGAAGCCGCCACGGCTGACCTGCCAGTGTGAGAGGCCTGAAATTAGCGCCCCACTTTAGCAGGCTTTCGGTATTTGGAAGTAGTACACTCACTCCGGAAATAGCCATGAGTAAAAAAACCAATATATTAATATCAATGATAAGTGGCGTTACATAATATCCCTTTACAGGAAGAAAAATAGACAGAATTCCTTTTGTTTTTTCATCGGCATTAATCGTCATACTGTTTTCTTCATGGGCGGCCTCACTAACAGAAGTTAGCTTTTCCTGAAGTTCTGCAGTTTTAAGTCTCAATTCATCTGCGGTTATTGATGACCGTATTTCGTCATAGCAGGTAATAAATTCATTGATATTGCGTTTGTTCCGCCCCATGTCAAAAAACTGACCTCCGAGACTTTCACTCTTAAGTGTGACGAGACTACCTTCAATATAAATTTGAACTTTCTCATTTACAGACCGCTTTCTGAATTTCGTATATGCGATCATTCCGGTTAAATCGCTTTTAGTTACTTTCCAGTCAAGTTTATCGGCTACTTCCTTTATAACAATCAGAAATTCTTCGTTTGTCAGTTCTTCAAGTGGGAATACTACCGAATAGTGCGGGACGAGACCAATTGCCATGTTGGGTTTTAAATCTTAAATTCCAAATTTAGATGGATTGATTAATACGCAAAATGCACGTTGTTATTGTAATTTTCACCAGGTAATCTTTAAAAAGGAGCTCCCAGCTAAGTAGAAACCCTTAGATAATTATTAGTTAGTTATGGGTTTTATTTCCACCACTGCTTTTCTTCATCTACGAGTGCCTGTTTGATATTATTTGTATAAGCGTCGCGATATGATTGCCAACCATACTTTAAATATTTGTCTGCTCGTTTTGTGTCGGGTATCTTGATTCAAATCAAATAGAGAGAAACCAGACCGAAAATCCGGAGGTTTATTTCAGAAAATTTTCACACCAAACTAGTTATGAACAGGCGGCGGACCGAAATCCTGAATTGGTTTGCCATTCAGAATATTCATCGCGTTAATTCCGAATACCAGGATGCCCATATTGTCTGTGTTTTGCAGCACAATAACGGTTTGATGTGTTTTCAGGTTACGTAAGAGGATGGTTGATATTCCCATGCTGCCTCCATTGTGCGATACGATTTTCCCGGATGACTCATCGATGTCAACACCCCAGCCGAGTGCAGCGTAAATCGGCGCCCGGTCAAGTTTTGCATTAGTTCCATCCTTGAGTTTTACGGTCGTATACATTTCCGACTGGGTCTTTGTAGATAAAATTTTGTTAGCAAATAAAGCTTCAGAAAAAGACAGGAGATCTTCTGCAGAACTCACCATGAGGCCCGGTCCCACAATCGTTTGCCAGGGACTTTCCAGGACTAACTTTATGGAGTCGCCTGCCGTTAAGGCATCAGAACGATTGGAAAAATAGTTAATGGCCCGAAGTGAATCTGGATTTATTATATAAGGTGAAAGCACGTAAGAATGCAACATGCCCGCCGGTTTACAAATAAACTCCTGGATATAATCGGGAAATGATAATCCGGATATTTTTTCAACCAGATTGGCAAGCAGTGCGTAACCCATGCTGGAATAATGCCATTCCGTTCCCGGTGCAGATGCCGGTGGGCCAAACTGAACGAGTGCAGGAATCATATCTGAATTGTGGAGTGCATGAGGACTTTTCTCCCGATACACTTCCCTGAAATCAGGCAGGCCGGATGTATGTGAAAGAATTTGTCGTATGGTAATTTCGCCATAAGGAAAAGAGGGAAAATATTTCGTCAATGGATCATCCAGCTTAATGGTTCCTTTTTCAACCAGCTGCATAATGGCGGTGGCGGTAAAAACTTTCGAGAGCGAAGCGAGTTGAAATCTTGTGTGTATGGTATTTTTCTTTTCTGTGCTGATATTACAAAAGCCAACCGTGTTCTGATAAATGATTTTATCATTCTCGGCTACTAACACGACTCCGTTAAAACGTATTTGAGGATCGGTGCTTACCTGGTGAAACAAACTATCCAGCTGGGCCGGTATGCTTTGAGCGTATAATGCATGTATTGTCAAAAACGAACAGATAATCAACGCGCTCTTTTTGCCAAAGCGTTTCATGGTTATTTTTAAAAGCTAATCTACGATTATATTCGTAAATACGATAAATCCAAGATCCGGTCCTTCACATCAAAAGCATAATTTTACTTAGTGCAAAATAACTTCATACAAACTTTGCCTGATCAACGATGGAAACAAATACAAGTTTCAAGAGCGGTTTTTCCGAGGTAAACGGAATTGACATGTATTATGAAATTCATGGACAGGGAAAACCTCTTGTTCTCATTCACGGTGGCGGCTCTACCATCGAAACTTCTTTCGGAAATATCATTCCGTTGCTTTCAAAGAGCAGACAAATTATCGCCATGGAATTGCAGGCGCACGGTCATACCGGCGACAGAGCATCCGATTTAACGTTTGAACAAGATGCAGACGATGTTGTCAAACTTTTGGAAAATCTGCAAATCAAAAAAGCAGATTTTTTAGGCTTTAGTAATGGCGGACAAACAGCAATAGAAATAGTGCTAAGACACAAAAATATTGTCGGCAAGATCATTTTTGCCTCCATATTTTACAACAGAACTGCTGCTGTTCCTCAGTTTTGGAATGGGTTCGATATGGTAACACTTGACATGATGCCTAAAGTTTTACAAGATGGATATTTGAAAGCTACCCATAACGAAAAAAGGCTTTTAAATATGTTTAACAGAGATGTTCAAAGGATGAAACACTTCAAAGGCTGGACTGCCGAACAAATGAAATCCATTTCTGTGAAAGCAATGGTCATTAATGCCAATAACGATGTGGGCAGTATAGAACACGCTGTTGAAATGCATCGGTTGATTCCCAATTCTGAATTAGTCATTTTACCAGGAGGACACGGAACTTATTTGGGTGCGATTGAATCATTACCGCATGGCGTATGGACAATGAAATATGTCGCCGATTTAATTATAGAATTTCTTGATAAGGGTGAATAAAAATAAACCTATAACAACTTTATCCGTTCTTCTTCGAGATCGATCAGGTAGAGCTGGTGGCGAATGATATCTTCATTCAGTGTGGGATCGTGGTTGGCCTGCATGAGAAATGAGCGCTGACTATTGAGCATTTCGAAATAGATTTCTTTGGTCTTCTCATTTCGCCAATCCTCGTCGGGCGATTTTGCTTTCTCTTCCCAATGGTGCAAAAGATTTTGCAAATGCAAATCATCTTTCCAAACTCCGTCGAATTTCGTTCTAAGGAATTGATGGGTATGTTCTTTCAATCCCTTCCTTATTTTCTCAGTTGCGACATCGTCCGGCATAATGATTGAACGAAACCGCCTCAAACAATTTAGACCGGTTGATGAAATAAGGCAGCGTGAGACCCTGCACCACCAGGGTGAGCAGGATCACAATGAAAGTGATGAACAAAATGAGATTGCGGTGAGGGAAAATTTGTCCGTTGTCCAGCGTTACAGGAATGGCCAATGCGGCAGCCAGAGGACACTACACCCCGCATGCCCGTCCAGCCCAGGAGCAGCGGAACGAGTAATATCCGTTTCCTGGATCTTCCGCCGGGCAACACATTGCGCCGGAAAAGATAAGTTGCCAGCATGGCCATATAAGCGCTGATCATTCTGGTGAGGATCAGCACGACGGTTACCAGCAAACCGTATCCGATGGCTGTTCTCAGGGGAATACCCTCCGACCGGATGCCTTCCACAATTTCAGGAAGGTCCAGACCGATGATCAGAAATACGATCCCATTCAGAATAAAAATAAAAGACTCCCATACGTTGTATCCCATGATGCGGCTTGCGCTGTTCAGAAAAAACATATTCCGGTTCGACATATACAGGCCACCTGCTACCACGGCCAGTACACCCGAGCTATGAATTTCTTCACCTACCCAATACATAAAATAAGGTTCGATGATTGTTAACGCTACGTCGGAAGAGGAATCTGTTGGCAGGACCTTGTGCATCTTCACAAAAAACCATCCCAACAGCAATCCCACGCCCACACCGCCGATGATCATCCACACGAAACTCAGGGCCGCCTGCTGCCAGATGAATTGTCCGGTTCCAACGGCGACCAATGCAAACCGGAATATGATCAAAGATGATGCGTCGTTCAGCAGGCTTTCTCCTTCGAGAATCGTGGAGGTTGACTTGGGGATCTTTACAAATTTTGTGAGGGCGGTAGCGCTCACTGCATCGGGAGGTGATACGATACCACCCAATAAAAATCCAAGGGCAATGGAGAAACCGGGAATATATTGGTTAGCCACAACAGCTACTGCCAGTGCTGTAAATAAAACTACCAGGAAAGCGAAGCTGCTGATAATCCGATACCATTTTTTCATTTCCTTCAAAGAAATATTCCAGGCAGCTTCAAATAAAAGCGGTGGTAGCACAATGAAAAAGATCAGATCGGGATTCACCCTGATCGCGGGCAGTCCCGGAATAAAACTGATCAGCAGTCCTGCCACAACCAGCACGATCGGGATAGGCAACGCGAAGTTTGGTCGCCAGCATTTCCAGCAGCACGATGGCTGCGATCATCGCCAGTAAGAATGGTAAGGATGCCGTGCATGAGATCCCTAAATTACAGGAATCTCCGTTTTACTATTTAATTGTTTTAAACAATGCCAACTCTAAAAAGATGCTATAATGTATGTCCCCGGGGAGAATATAAAGTTTAGTCAGGAATGTTATTCAGAGAGACCTTTCAACAAATCTTTTGCGGGAACTGATTTGAAATTTCCATTTTTATCCCCTACAACCAATTCTTCGTTGCTGGCAGCACTCGTTTCAACAAGTTTTCGGAACGCTTTTTTTAAGCCTTCCAATACTTTTTCAGACAATTCTGAAATATCAGTTCTCCTTCGATTCATTATACCTGCTTTGTTGGACGATTATATTCCAAATATCGTCATTTTTCACCATTTTTTCAATATTCATCCCGCCCTGAGCCACTACATATGAAGCAGCAGTATTATCTATTAACACCCAGTTATCGCAAGACGGAATATACAATTTAAACAGGTTTGATATACCGCGATAATACCTTCGTTCTATAATATCTGCTGGTATATTATGACCGCCTTTTCGCACCCGCTTTGCCACACGGGACATGGCAAATTCAGGTGAACTTAACCAAAAAATAGAGTAGCGTAATTTCATACCCCGCCTCGCGTGCGATTTTAATCAGTGATAAATAGGATTTTGCTGCCAACTTTGTTTCAAATCCAAAATCTGCTTTTTCTTCAATTAGCTGATGTATTCGATGCAGCATGATTTTTCCGGCCTCAAATGCAACAGTTTCGGGTTTAAACGGTGAAAGACCCGTCGCTATATTATCCGCATTTACAAATTCCCTACAGTTCAGCATTTCAGGCAGTATTGTATAACTGGCTGTTGTTTTCCCAGCGCCATTACATCCGCCTATTATATATAAGTTTGTCATTTAAATGAACTTGAGGCTGAGCAAGATAAATACACGAACCTATGCCATAAAATTTTCTATTTCAATTGATGCTTTTGGAAGTTTTTTCCAATTGCCTGATTTGAGCAAACAGATAACTTCGTATTTCATCATCCTTCTCGCGTTTCAATTTAATATTCAGTTCTATAAATTTATCTGTCATTGTGCTAAATTCCTCAGTGTTTATTATGGTTTCCAGCCACTTTGAAAAATCGGCCAATACAGGTTCTTTATGACTATACTGAAAATATCGAACATACTCCGGCGTTTCAAGGTTAGACCATTCGCTTTTGTCGACTGGTATTACTGTCCTTTCTAAAAAGAAATCCAGCAGGTACGTATTCGAATAAAAAGTCTGAAATATTTTGTGCTTTGCCTCTGAGATTTTTTTGCATTTAAATAAAATCACTGCCCATTCAAATAGAAACCCGGGCATCCCAATATCATCTGGAAAATTCTTTGCAAACCATTTCAGATATTTCAGTCCGCCTTCCCAGTCTTCGATCTTTATAAAAAGACCTGGGGGCAGATAGCGTAGCCCGCGACTGTCATCCCATGCACCCCATTTGCGTTTATCGGCAGCCAATGCCGATTTAATCCTGGCTATTTTTTTTTCGATTGCTGCTCTTTCCCCTGTGTTCACCATATCAACTATTTGCGAGCTATTTTTTAAACGCCTTATCAAATGACTTTCCTGAATTCAAATCTTTAATCAGCTGATTTAACTTCCCCCGGGAATACCAGCGACCCACTTCATATTTAGCAACCATGTATCGAAGCATTATTTGATCGATCGTACCGCTATAAAACTGCGCGCCTGTTTTGAACTGAGTGATATCGGGCATATATTTGAAATGATCAGTCCTTGCTATAAGCGTGTCCGTGGAATAATATTTTCGGTAATCATTCTGCATAGCCAGACCATGTTTAAACCAATCCGGAATTTTGAAGTTCCAATTGTAAAAACCCACTCTGGTATACAGTTCTGCATGTGAGATTTCGTGGGCGATGATATCAGGATCTGCCCCCGCTTTGCTTAAAACGATGTAGGTGCCCAATTTACAATAGGTGACTGCGGGAGCACCGGGATTTACGCTATAGTTTTTATAATCAACGTCCTGATTACAATAAATAAATTTCGGATCAGACATCCTGCCGCCCCAAAACTTACTTACTCTGGCACAGGCGCTGTCGATCAGGGATTCAATATTCTTAACGTCCGATTTTTTAGTTTCATGATTAAAATATATTCGGCCCTCTTTGTTGAAACTGGAAAAGTCAATCACGATGCTCCTGGTTTCCTGCGGAAATAAGACAAAATTGGCAAAAGCCGTAATTGGAATGAGCGCGAGGATAATGAAGACAGTTTTCAGGACTCGTTTTCTTATTGTGGTCATATACTTTTAATTGAGGGAATATAGATAGAATTATCAGTAATTGAAGTAGTTCCCGATCATTCTTGAAATTGAATGGGACTAGTCTAATATCTGTAATTTTAAGTATAAAGCAATCGCCATGTTCAAAAAT
Organism: uncultured Bacteroidota bacterium; assembly: GCA_963757315.1. Classification (GTDB taxonomy): domain Bacteria; phylum Bacteroidota; class Bacteroidia; order Chitinophagales; family Chitinophagaceae; genus Puia. The sequence goes on from CAVWRD010000011.1 coordinate 2,022,970, forward strand.
AATATCTGGATCGCGTGGAGGTCCCTGAAAAAGGACCTGTCATTTTCAATTATCAATCTTGCAGGATTGGTGATCGGTATTACCTGTTGTCTTCTGATCCTCTCCTTCGTTTTGTATGAACTGAGTTTTGATGGATTTCACTCAAAAAAAGATCGCATTTACAGGGTGAATTATGATGTTCTCATGGGAGGAAATCAGGTGATCTCACCATCTGTTCCGGTATTTGTGGGGCCTGAGCTTAAGAAAAAATTTCCTGAAATTGAAGAAGCATGCCGATTTTTAACGATGTGGAGTCCACCTTCTGTAAGTCACGGGACCGCGATTTTTGATGAGAAGAAATTCTGTTATGCAGATCCTGCATTTTTTAAAATATTCGATTTCAAGCCCATTGCAGGCGATGTAGAAACCGCATTGAGTAATCCGAATATGCTGGTGATTACAAAAGATATGGCTAAAAAATATTTTGGCGCCGCCGATCCCATCGGACAACCTTTGCTTTTGAATAATAAAAAAGAATATGTGGTGAAGGCAGTTGTCGAAAATGTTCCCCCCAATTCACATTTGAGTTTTGACTTTATTATGTCCTTCCAAAATATCGAAGGCTTTCGGGATATGGAAGCAAAAGTGGAGTGGAACAACCCGAACTACACCACGTTTCTACTGCTCAAACCAGGAATTAATGCCAGAATACTTTCCGGTAAAATCGAATCCTGGGTAAATCCTCCTCATAAAGCAGGCGAGCAGATTTCTCAAAATACGACACATCTAAGACTGGAACCCCTTCCTGGTGTCCATTTCAATACGCAGGCCTATAATTATGCAAATCAATTGTCCATCACCGATTCTAAATATATCGGAATATTTATCACTATTGCAGTCTTTGTCTTACTGATCGCCTGCGGCAACTACGTGAATCTTGCTACGGCAAAGGCATCCATCAGAGCCAAAGAAGTCGCTGTAAGGAAAACTATTGGTGCGAGTTTCCCGCAACTCTTTACACAATTTATTTCCGAATCATTTTTGCTTGTCCTGCCTGCAATACTCCTTTCGATCGCGGCTGTAGATATTTTATTACCATATCTCAACAGATTATTAGGCAAGGAGATTTCTTTTCGACTGCTCGATAGCAATTATCTTATCGGTATCACCGGAGGATGGATAATATTGTCGCTGCTGTCAGGATTTTATCCTGCGATCGTTCTCTCCCGGTTCAAACCAGTTGAAACTTTAAAAGGAGCATTTGAAAAAACGGGCAAATCGGGACTCGCCGTCAGGAAAAGTCTGGTCGTTTTCCAGTTTACCATTTCCATGATATTGATCCTGGCAACGATGATTGTAGGATTGCAACTGAAATACATGCAATCAGAAAAACTGGGTTTCGATCAGGAACATGTTCTGCTGATTAACGGCAATTCAGATATTGATAAAAAGCTGGATGCTTTTTCCGGCGAGTTGAAAAAGATAAGCGGTGTACAGGATGTGTCGCTTACCTGGCGCTCCCCATTTGGAACGGTTGTTGGAAACGGGTTCTCTATTAAATCAAATCCCAGCAGTGAAGATGACTGGCATATTGTGGGAGGTATTGCCGCGGACCAGCATTATATTCCTACGCTGGGAATTACTCTTTTAAAGGGCAGGAATTTTGATCCGACGAAAATTAAAAAAGACAGCACTGTAAATGAATTTATCGTGAACGAGGCATTTCTTCGGCACTACAATCTCAAACCGGATGATGCAGTCGGCAGAAAAGTAATTCTTGGATTAACCGGACCGGGTAATATTGTTGGCGTGATAAAAGATTTTCATTTCAGTTCCATGCACGATAAAATTGAACCCGTTGTATTATTCAATAACCCGAATTATTTCGGAACTATATTACTACGAATTGCTCCGGGACAAATACCGAATATTCTAAGCCAGATCGAAAATCGCTGGCGTGTTTTTGTTCCCGGCCGCCCTTTCAGCTATTCATTTCTGGATGACGATTACGACGCAATGTATCGCACCGAAACGAAACTGGGAACACTGATGTCAATGCTATGTGGCATGGCTATTTTAATAACCTGTCTTGGATTGCTGGGATTAGTTGCATTTATTATAACTCATCGTACAAAAGAAATCGGCATCCGCAGGATACTGGGTGCATCCGTATTGCATATCACGACATTGGTCTCCAAAGATTTTCTGGGATTAATCGTCATTGCCATCGTGATTGCATCCCCGGTTGCTTATTATTTCATGCATCAATGGTTGCAGGACTATTCATACCGGATCAGTATAAGCTGGTGGATGTTCGGACTTGCTGCATTCGTTGTGATACTGTTAGCTATGGTCACGATCAGCTATCACACGATCAGAGCGGCAAAAGCCAACCCCGTTAAATCTTTGCGAATGGATTGAAAGCAATCTCTTTGCTATAGTTTGCAAAAATGTCAATTGTTTCGAACAATTATAATTTCTTACAGCAAATGGGTTTTTGCGTAATGATCCATTGAAATTTTTCCGCCTCCTGCGAATGCAAACCACACTGAAAGTATTAAAACAAATAGGGAAAGTAGTAACTCCGAATAACTGATCGATAAGCTGGTGTTCAAATTGATAAATAATATGGCTCCGATGAGGATGGGAATCTGTGCCCAGGCTGATAATCTTGTGAGGAAGCCTAATATAATAAAAGCTCCACCTAAAGTATGCACCCAGCAAACAAGCAGTGCCAATGACATATTCATGTTCAATTCATTCAGGCTGCTGTTTTTGATCAAATGAAATAATGGCTCGATAGAGGTAAGAAAAAAAATACCACGGATGGCGAGTATCAGGCCAAGCGCGATTCTGAGGATGACAAACAAAAACGGATATCTGGCATCCCAAGCAGAAATTTTACCGGGTATACGCATGAATAAACCATTTAAGCTTTTGCAGAGCTTTTACAAAGGTCAAATATTAGTCACTCATTACCAAAATTCCCGGGACCAGGTCTAATGCTGATGACTGCCGGCGTTAGTATCCACTTTGAGAAAAGGTTTGTATTCCCCCAATCTTCTTAAAAGATCTTTGTTCTCTTCTATAATTTTAGCTTTTTCCATGTCTCCGGCAGGAAGTATAATAAAATTAAAAATGGAATATTCCTTGTCCAGAATTTTACCGCTGTTTATAGCAAAAGGACTATGCGCATCCCATTCCCCGCCAATGTCTTTATTATCCACCCTGGGGGCGTAGAACATATAATGGGGCATCACCATATTGACAATTCCGGGTTCATCCGGTCCCGGATGTGTGCGCAATAGCGGTGATAACATATAAGATACACCTGTGCGCGAAGGAGCCTTATATTTCCCGTCTTTCACTCTCTTTATGATAATATCCCTTATCTGCGTTGGACTATATTTCCCCGAGGCTCTCATTTCAGCCACATCCAGGTACACAGGCATATGCGTTTTCATTCCTTCTTCGTCGAAACTGATAGCTGCATAATTATCCTGAATAAATTCAGCCCGTTCCCAGTCGGTACGGTCGACAAACGCACAAAACCCATTTGTGCCTTTCCGCGAAATGTAATAACCCTTCTCCGGATCCAGCAGATAAACCGTGGCGGCATCGCGCAGGTGTGGAGGAAGAGCACTCAAAGCGAAGTCCGTTTCCAGATCAACAGGCATTTTTTCCAGTTTCCAGTCTTCAGACTTCTGGCCAAAACCGTAAAGGGAAAGAAATGCAAAAAAAACAAATGATGAGGTCCGCCGACAATCTTTTGCCAGGGTAGACAGGGTTCTAAATGGTTTCATAATATGGAGACAATCCCGCAGCCTGATTTCCGGACATGGAACCAGACAATTATTTATTCCGGGGAGATAGTACGGAAAAGAAAACTGAGCCGGTCTTTAATACTAAGATCTCTGTTAACGACAGATTAAAAACTAACTAACTTTATTTTATGGAAAAGTTTTTATTATTGGTGAGGGAAGACATAAACATGCTCAAGAACATCGGCGAAGAAGGGCGCTATAGGAACATGCGTTTAATGATGAAATGGGTGGAATCATTGGCGGAATCCGGGAATTTTACCGGTGGCGAGCCCCTGGTCATGTCGGGAAAATATGTGAACCGTGACGATGTGTTTTCCGATGGGCCATTTATAGAATCCAAAGAATGCATCAGCGGGTATATATTCATGCAGGCCGAAAATATCGAACAGGCAGCTTCTATTGCCCAGACCTGCCCGCTGGTAATGGAGGATAAAATGATCCTGGAAGTGAGGCCGGTAATGACCATAAACAATGCGCTTCTTGATGGATGAGGTTCGGCTAACAGCAGATCAGTTGTACAAAAGCCATTTTGGAAAAATGGTTTCTTCCCTGCTTAGATTTTCAAATGCCATTGATCTGCAAGCGGCGGAGGACATCGTGCAGGATTCCTTTTCAGCCGCCATAATATCATGGGGAAAAGATGGCTTACCCGTGAATCCTGCGGCCTGGCTTTTTCGGGTTTGCAAAAATAAGGCGCTCAATAAAATAAAAACCAGTAAAAGATTCAACAACCTGTTCGTGGATGAAACCGTTCGCCCCGATGAACCCGTCCTGTCAAAATTTCCTTTGGATGATCAGCAACTGATTTTATTGTTTGCCTGCGCGCATCCTGATCTGTCTCCCAAAGTTCAGGTGGTGATCACTTTAAAATATGTCGTTAACCTGAAAGTTGAAGCGATAGCAAAAATTCTGGGAATGACAGTAGACGGCATTGATAAACTTCTGGTCAGGGTGAGGCAGAAAATTAAGAATGAAAAAATTCTATTCTTTGAACCCCGCCCGGAAGAATTGGAATCAAGGATTCATATCGTTCATAAAATACTTTACCTGATTTTTAATGAAGGCTATAAATCTTCCTGGGGAAAGGTTTTGATAAGAGAAGAACTATGTGAAGAAGGGTTACTGATGACGCGTGCCCTGTCGAAAAGCGCGATAGGAAATAAAGAAACATCTGCACTATATGCGCTGATGCTTTTTAATGCTTCAAGATTCAAAGCAAGATTTGGAAACCATGATGAATTGCTGGACCTGGAAGGACAGGACAGGGATATATGGAATAAAGAACTTATACAATTGGCATTCGTCCAGTTGGAATTGTCAAGAGGGGAAAAGATTTCAACATACCACTATGAAGCCTCCATTGCGGGAATGCATTGCAGCGCGGAAAGTTTTGCAACGACTGACTGGAAGACCATCACCATACTTTATGAACTGCTGCTGAAAATTAATCCGAATCCCTTTGTGGAATTGAACTATGCCATTGCATTATATTATGCGGGACTTAAAAAAGAAGCGCTGGTTATACTTCACAAACTGGAGGCGGCGCCATTTTTCAACCAGCACTATCTTCTCCATGCCAGTCTCGGAAGAATTTATTTTAGTGAAGGGAATTTCAATCTGGCAAAAAAATATTTTACCGGTGCGCTGAGGCTGACGGGCTCTCCCGCTGAAAAGGGCTTTATTCAGAGATTAATGGAAAAACTGACAGACAAGGAATAGTTGGTAGTCACGCTGTAGGATCCAGTTGTGTGCCCATTTTATTATCGTTGAAAAACTTATTCCTGTACTCTTCAAAATCTTCCGAGAGTTTGGAAATGGCCACCACATTGGCATCCATGGTTTCCTGAAGGTCCGGAAGTTTCTGATCTAAAAGCTCCACACTCAACGTAATATTGTGGGCAGCAATCTGCGAGACTTTTTTAAGGACAGCGGTTTGACTTTGTTCGAGATCTTTTAGTTCACGCTGTACCTTATCCATTAATTCGAGTTTTTGTACTTTATCCATGGTTTGTTGATTCCGTTGATTTATATCGGAGTTGAATAAAATTATGCAACAATCCTACCATATTGAAAGAAAGCTTAGTTTACCGGGTTAAATGATTGGCGAGATGATATGGATGAAGAAATAAAATCAAACAAAAAGACTGCAAGAATAGCCGGTGTCTTCTACCAATGTCCGTGAAAAGAATGGCTGCCAGCCGGCGTTGTTGTGACATACTGGGATAAGTGAGCCGGGGAAAATCTAATTTGTTATCTGGCCATGATGTTTCCGGAACCAGGACTTTGGAAATGTCGATTAGCGGACTCCAGATGAATCAAATATATGGCGGCAAGCAGGGTGAGAAAACTGAGCAGTATTAGGAATTTTTTACCCCTTCTGACAATAACGGTATGTCTCGCAAAAAGGTGATTGAAATCTTTCTCAGAGACTTCTCTTTTCTGAGAAATCCTGGTCAATATGAATAATTCTATTTCTTTTGTTAGTTCCATGTTCCAAATAGTTATACCCGACAAATACCGGCTATTTAACGAACTATTGGATTTCAGGACATGGATTTATTCGCGGTTGCGATTCACAGTTATACAAATTAAGTAATTGCAGCTGCAAACGCAATAGTATTATTGCTAAAAACGGGTATCGTATTTTAACTAGTTTGAATCTTTCCTTTTTAATTGTATTTTAATCAACCACGTATTGTCTGAAATCTTAAAAACCGCACCCATGGACAATATTACAAATCTTGAACTTGAAATTCTGATAACGATCAGTCAAAACAAAAATGTGCCCACCTCTCATTTCTGCAGTCTGTTCGAGCACAAATGGAAAATATATCAACCCAGATTAAATGAGCTGGTATCTGATGGAGTAATTAATACAACTGCGCCATCAACAGGAATGCAGTTTTACCAACTTTCCGGCAAAGGAAAATGCAGACTAGGTGACCTTATAGAACAGCGGGAAAGTAATATCAAAACCGGCCTGTCGCATGTAAAACAAAAAAAGCCCGCAACAACCCTTGATTGGAAAAATGTAAAAGCCATGATGAACTCTATTATTCATTTTGGGGTATCTTCGGAATAAAGGAATGAGTAAACTAGTAATACCCGGCCGTTACATCTTCGTTACAGGCATCATCGCACTGGCCATTCTTTGTTTTGTTTCAAAGGATTTTATAGTTGGACGTCCCCCGGCGTGGCCAATTGGTTCTAAGATCAATCCGGCACTCGCTTATGTTTCCGGCGTCGTACTTATCGTTGCAGCAATTGCGATTATTCTTAAGCGATATGGAAGATTTGCAGCCTTCCTGATTTCAGCGCTTATATTCTTTATTTCAGTACTCAGACATTTACCAAATTTTATGAATGACTGGGCCAATGCGTATAAGGCAATTGCGCTGGTTGGCGGATCCTTCATCATTGCCGCTTCATTTCCTTTGCAGGATCTGACAAAAAATTCAGGATTCAGGGAAAATGAAAGATCGAAAAAAGTCCTGATTACAACAGGAAGTTTATTCCTGGCTGTTTTTTTCATTGCCTGCGGATATGCACATTTTAAATTTGTCGATTTTATAGAATCGTTCATTCCTTCCTATATTCCATTTCATGTGTTCTGGGCATATTTCTGTGGAATTTGTTTGTTTGCCGGTGGCGTTGGCCTGCTGATACCTCAAACAAGAAAGCTGGCTGCCTTTCTTTCAGGTCTTATGGTTTTGGGCTGGTTTCTCTTATTGCATATACCACGATTTATCGCCAATACGAATGATGCGAGTGACAGAATGGGTCTCTGCGAGTCATTCACCTTTGCAGGTATTTTCTTTGTTTTAGCCGGGATTCTTCCGGGATTGAAAAATAAGCGAAGATTATAAGAATCAAATTAAAGAGCAGAAATGATATCCCCTAAGTATAATTTATCGGCTTATTGAACCTGAAAATATTTGAAGTATATCTGCATCAGGAGAAAAATAATGATTGCTGAAAACACCGTATTTCTAAAGAACTGATCGTTTATGTTGAAATAAGTTCTGGACTCCTTGCGAGACAAAAGATAAACCGCTGCTCCATAAATCATAGTTGCCAAAACGGCCGCAGCAATATAACGGAAGAAAGAGTATCTGAAAGACAGACAAGTTATGAGAGCATATGCCAGGGTTTGCAGAACGAAAAAAATCATCAGCAACATCCATCCCCATTTTTTTCTTATATACAGACCGCCCATGGTGATCAGCAGATAAAGTGGTTCTATCATTTCAAGCGGCCTAAAATATTCAGTGCGGTTGAGCTCAGATAATCTACGCCAACTGATAACCAGATTCGTCACCATCCAGGTGGTATAAATGCTTAAGGTAACAATCAGGATATTGATCCATTTTTTAGTATTTATTTCAGTTTCCGGCCTGACTATGGGCTCAACAAGGTTTTCTATTTTAACGGAAACAGTATTTAGTAATTCTTTTTCATCTACCCAACATCCTTTTATGTCCGCAATCATTCGTTCACCTTCTTTAAAATCAGCATGAGTAATAGTTCTGCCTTTGAGTATTTCATTAGCCGCCATCACTGCTTCCGGCTGATAGTCGTTTGGTTGTTTAACAATATTCAATAATTCGGCGGTACTAAGAGACTTGTATGTTTCCTTAAAATTAATATTCATCGTTTATCAATTTCCCAATGTGATCGCTGTTATAAAACCATTCGTGCATAAGGTATCCACGACTCCGTTTTTCCAATACACACCATAACGATATCCCAGGTTACCGGCAACATATATATCGTTGTCAATCACTACAATTCCTTTGGTATTAGCATTAGGAGCCAGGATTACCTGATTTCCGTTTTTCCAGTATACTGCAGAACCGTCGATGGTGGTACCAGAAACATACACATCACCGTTCGAGATGAAAATAGAATTTGCATAACCAGCGCCTAATATAACAGACACCCCGTTTGCCCAGTACATGGCTGTGTCTGAACCGCCCATGGTGAAACTGCCGTCTGCATTTAAATTATTCATTTTATTCGCACATATATATACGTTAGAGCCCCATAGGGCCATGCCCGTCGGCTGAGTATATACAGCCGCTCTGTCCAGCAGATTGATTTTTCCATTTTTCCAATAGGCAGCCATTGGTACGTATATTCCATTGTTGGCAATCGTGTCAACAACCTGACCAGCAAAATAAATATCGTCTCCGGAAACGGCAAAAGCCGATGCGATCGCAGGCCCACTGGACTGCACCTGACTATCGGCACCCAATGCCCAATCGACCTCAACAGGGAGATTGTTTTTCCAATACGAAGCCGTCCCTGCGCTATCCCTGACGCCGGTCATATAAACATCTTCACCCGATACCTTCAATCCCAAGGACGTGTTTTCAGAAATCGGATCGTCAAATACATTTCTGACACTATTTTTATAGTATACTGTGATGCCTCCCTGGTCCCATCCACCTATATAAATATTTGTTCCCGACACGACAATGGATTCCGGGTATAAAAGTGAATCCAAAAAAACGACCGGAGATCCATTTTTCCAATAAGTAGGAACAACCGGAAATCCATTTTCCTGTCCGCCCAGAATATATATATCCTTGGATGTTTGGAATTGATGAGACTGATTGTCTTTTGTACATGAAAGCAATGCTACGAAAGAAAAGAAAACCAGATTTGCAGAAAAAGAAAATTTCATCGTTGCTATTTATACGGTCGTTGGAATAATACAGAAGAAAATCAGCACGAATTTTGCCGATTGTCTGCCACATATAACCTCCGCACTCAGCGTAGTTTACAGCTTTAAATGTACAAGTGATTCCGCATCGATACAAGCAGCATATTCAATTTCGATAATCTTCCAAACTTTGGAAATAAGACTAAGTAAAAACCCGTAGAAGGTCTGAACTCTGTAATGGCCATCAATTCGTGTATGGACTAGGCAGCTCAAAAAATATTGTAATTTGGTAGAAATAAAGCTCTTCTACATGGCAAAACTATTTACAGCTTTTCTTATCATGATCATTTTTCTCTCCTGCAATAACAATCATGAAGTAACTGGCAACGCCGATAAAATCGAATACACTCCTATAAAGGATTTTTCATTCAGCCCTTCTGATCTCCCGCCCGGAACTCCTCTGAGAATAATTGGATATTCGGGCGGCAAGTATTTACAAAGCAGAGACTCTGTGTATCTCTACGAGTTTCTTTGTATAGACAGGCAAAAAAATGACACGATAATGGTTTTCTCTTCGCTTATAAGTGTTGACAATTCCGAGCATCAGGAGCCAACATACACAACACCACATCTGTTTGACGGTGAGAAAAATGTTTATGACGCGGTATTCGAGGTCATCGATCCCGAAAAAGAAAAATCGTTTCTTATGCTAAGTTCCACGAGTGACCCTAAGAATCTCGATGCGACGATATTGAACCAGCCAACTGGCCATTTTAAAAGGTTTGTTGTTCTAAATAAAAGTTTGCCCCTGATGGTAGAACCGCGATTCAAGGCTGCCTTCGGCTGTCTGCATTTTAAGCAGCAACCCTGGTAGAGTTTAGGGATTAATTCTCTCCCGCCGGACTGTATTCATAAGGAACCAATTCGGCTATTTTTTCCCATCCCATATATCCCTCGAAGTAAAGATTGGCGGTTGGTGTAAATAAACCATTTTCATCGATAGATACCGGACCCAGAAGGTTAACGATCGATACCTGACCCTGAGGTAAGCGTCTATCAGAATACATTCCTTCCAGGCTATAATTTTTATTCTTAAAATTAACCTGTTCAATACCCTTCGTATATATTACATAAAGAGCATCGCTGAAATTCAGGATTTTTAAATGATCATCTTTAATAGTTAATAATGAATCAAAAAAAACGCGATTGTAATCTACCCTGATTAAATTCCTGTTTGTATTTGCCAGGTCAAATGGTGACCTGTTTTTAATTTTATAAACAATAAATCCATCCACCTGGCAGCTTTCGTCATAAACAGAATGAATAAAATGATGAATCGATCCAAGAAAAGCGGTTCGGCGATTATTTTTCCACTGTACCTCTTCCTCCGGGCTGCCATGCATTTTTTCGAAAGAAGGATAGCCCTGGTAAATAGTGGAGTTCTTATTTTCATCATAGGTAAAATTCAGGAGTACATATTTTAGCTGATATCCTAATGCCTGATTTTTAATGATCAAAATATCATCCGATATGGCAGTAAGTTTTTCAGTTTTCTTATCGTAGTTAAATGTCAATACCTCTGAATTGAGAATTTTACATTGTGTTGCATTTTGAGATTCGCCCAGGAACTGCCGCTTGAATATCTCGAGGTTTTTCAATCTCGATTTATCTGGTTTCACCGTAACTGCTTTTAAATAGGTCTCCTGCGTTTCAAGCCGGAGAGATAATTCTATGTCTTTATCCTGAACGGTTATATCCTGAATTAAAGGTTTATGACCGATCATCGTGATTACAAGATTATAGTTACCGGTGCTGAGATTATGTAAATTGAAATAACCGTTCGTGTCAGTAGTTGTTATATTCATCCTTCCGGTTAGAAAAACCGTAACTCCTGTCAGCGGCTGATTCTTTTCATCCACAACAGTGCCGGATATGACGAACGACGTTTGTGCCATAGAATTCAGGCATATGAGAATGGTAAACGCCAGGATAAAAATAGTCCGGTAATTTTTTTCAAGAATTTTTAAAACTGCAAACATTTCCTGATCATTTGGATTATTGCACCTGGTATCTGTAAACCTGCCGGCCAATGTTGCCGTTATTATCAATTCCTTCCACTACTACTTTATATGTCCCGATAGTTTCAGCATTGTAAAATTCCAGGAAGGCGTTACCATATGAATCCGTTTTTATTTCGGGATTCCAGTAAATGGTCGGGCGCATTTCCGGTGAGGTTGGATTTCCGCTGGAGTACTCATATTTTGGAGAGTAAAATGTTCTCGCTTTATAAAATCCCATGGGAGCAATCGGAAGTACGCCCACGGCTGCAATATCTTTTTTTTCAGAACCATCTTTGGTAGTAATGATCAACACACCGTTTGCTCCATCCATTCCATAGATACTTGTGCTTGAATATTTTAATACTTCTATTGTTTCTACTTGAGTGGAAGGTATGTCATCAATTTTAAAAGCCAGACCGAATTTAATTTCCTGCCCATCCAGTATCAATAACATAGGCCCGCTCCCTCCGCCTGGCGAGGCCGTCATACTGGATTGCAGAAAAGGGAATCCCTGATCAAAAATAACTCCCCGCAATCTGCCATTCAGACTCGTTGATAATAGTCCACCGATCTGTTGGATTTCATCGGCGTGCATAACCTGATCGGCAAAACCTGCACCAGCAAGGCTCAGGGTCCGATAGTGATTGTCTTCCTTTACTGCTTTTACGGTAACTTCTTTTAGCACCTGACCTTTGAAAGGTATATGCTTCAGGTATTCGTCGTGAATTGCTTTCTCTTTTTCAATATAAGAATTCAGACTGCTGTCGTTTGATCTTTGCCGGACATATAGATTGGCAGCAATCATGGGCGAGTCATCGTTCGTATTCAGATAAGTTATTTTGGTCCAGTTGCTGCCTTTGGAGTTTACGGCACTCAGAACAAGATGCGTGGTATCTGTAAAAACAAGATTCGTAAACTTAAAAAGACCCTTGCTATCAGATGTGCTGCTTAACAATGATCCGCCGTTAGACGGCACCAGTGTTACGATTCCGTTTGAAATTGGTTTATTCGCGAGATTTGTGATTTTCCCATTTATCTCCAGTCCCCTTTCAGGCAGAAAAGCCAAAACCTTAGGTTCTTCGTTTAATACCTGTCTCCATTCAAAATCACGATATCCCTGCGTGAGCATCAAAACATCCAAATCGTTCCTTGTCTGCTTACTAGTATCTGTAAAATAATAATTGGGTTCTTCCACATAACCTGTAAGGTCAGAGGTTAGAAGCAGACTGGTAAGTATATTCCTTTCATTATTTTCATTCACCGGAATATTAGTCTCGTTAAAAACTGTAACAGAGAAATGTACGTCAGCCGGGAAGCCCGTTTTACTTTCTGCATTTAACGACAAGTTTACTTTTTCTTTTTTTCCATAGCTGGTTTTGTCCGCATGCATCTTCAGGTTAAGCTGGTCGTTGTTTTGCACAAAGAACAAACGTTCGCAAATTGGTTCCCCATCCTGAGAAAATAGTGTAACGGTTGTTACACCTGTCTGAAATAATTTCTTTTCCAGGTCGAAAAAAATGGTTGTATCATCCAGTTTATAGGGATAACTGATTGTTTTTCCGCCGGAATATAAAAGCATTAAAAAATCCCTGTTCCTGTTATTCTTATAATAAGGTTCATTGGCAGAAATACCGATTGATATTTTCGAAATTGAATCGCTGGTGACTGACAAAGAAATACCGGAAACTTCCGGTTTTGGCAGATCGATTATATTTTGGGAACCATCGGCAAAACTTAGTTTTGCTTTGTAAGTATTATTCTTTTCAGGATGAAAAATAAAATATCCCATGCCCAGATGTGATGATTCAAATGAACACAGCTCTTTGTCGTCCTTGTCCAGTAATACTCCTTTCACATCTATTGCCAGTCCGTCTGGGCCTATCGCTTTAAAAGCAACTTTCGAATCGTTGCCTTCCACCAGCGTTCCCCCTTCGGGGAAAAACTGCAGGTCAGCTTTATTTTTTATCAAATGCTGAGCTTGTTTGGTAAGGGGCCCGGAAACATTTCTTTTTGTGAATGAACCGACAGAAATGTTCTGATAAAAAAAATCCGATTCACCCTGGTTCAGCATCCACTGGGTATAAGCCCTTATGCGGTAGTTTCCGGGTGAAAGAGAATCCGGAAGCGAAAAGTCGCCCCAGGATATGCCGCTGTCCAGTTGAAGCTTTATCGACTGTTCAATATTGTTATTTGTATTAATGAAATCCACGTGTAGTACACCACTTAAATCTGAAAGTTCATGATGGCCGCCACGGGTCAGATAAGCTTTAAAATAAATCGTATCACCGGCTGCGTAATAAGGTCTGTCGAACTGCAGATAGGCTTTCTCCGGATCATACATGGAGAAATAATTTTTCAGTTTGTCAACCACGTTTAGTTCATAGTTGTCCGACTGCGCGGAGGATCTAAAGTGAAGACATAAAGTGAGGGTGGAGAATAGAAGAAATTTTTTCATTAATTCTTAAACAAATAAATTTAAGAACTTAATGTGTGGTTTCCTATTGTTAAATCGATCTCAATCTTTTGTTTGCCTGTTCCCGGTTTCAAGTAACTGAATAAAAATAATACTCAGTGCGATAGACCAAATTGTCCAACCGAGATAAAATGTACGCTGAAGGAGGCCTTCCCACTGGCCGCGCAGGTTTGGGATAACACGTAACAGGATCAGCATCATCAAAATGAAACTTATCATTGAAACTAATCTGAGCGTTTGGAATTTTTTTCCTCTCCACAAAAAAATGGAAAGCAGCACCCCCGCATCCAGGATTAAAGGGAGCGGACCCAGTGTGCCGTGTAGAACATGGTGCATCGGGAAAATGGCAGCCCAAAACATAGAGATGGACACACTCAACAATGTTAATACCGGAATCATATTTAAACCGGTTTGACTGCAGGCTTTGGTATATCCGAAAACTGCATACAGACTCAGGACTGCAACCAGTATTTCCCCGATCGACATAAATATTTCAGACCTGGTACCTAGAGCACCGAGTTCACTCACCACATTGTGCAGATGATTGTAATTGCCGTGAATAAATCCTCCCGTAATTGTCATCAGCCAAAAAAGGAGTGGCGTAATGATTCCCAGGTAAAGCAGAGATATTGTACTGAAAGTTTTTCTTTTCGACCAGCTGAGCCAGGCAATAAATATCAACAGCAAAAAAACAATGATTGTAATATTTCTATGCTGAATTACGGGTTCTCCGAATGTATTGAGTCGCAACGGAAAATTACCCCGGTTTTTGATCACGATATTGAAATCATAAGTTTCTCCGGCCTTAACTAAAAACGTAATTGAATCCCGATTGCTCAGGTAGGTAACATGTTGTTCTTTGAAAGATCTGTCGATCGTGAAAACATCCGGTTCGGTCCATGGTTTGGTGTCAGGATCTATATTCCAGACTGCCACTGTATTTCCGTCGATTTTTATGCTGACTGAATTTGAGTCGGATAGTAATAACGGTTGCTTTTGTTGCGAAAAACCAAAGAGATAAGTTGTGATACATAGTGCGATCAGTCCTATTTTTTTCGGCATAGAAACAGTATGTATGGATTGGACAGGGCAGCAGGAAAAATGTTGCAGGACAGCTTTAAAGCGATTCATACCGCCAAAGCACACTCCCATACTCCCATACCCCCATACTCCCATACTTGCCCTACTGTTGCTCAATAATCCCGTTCTTCACTGCATACATCACCAGGCCGGCCATAGACTTCGCGCCGGTTTTTGTTTTGAGTTTGTCGCGGATGGCCTCTACTGTGCGTGGGCTGATATCGACCAGGTCGGCTATTTCCTTGGTGGTCTTTTCCTCACACATCATTTTCAGGATGGTGGTTTCCTTTTCGGTAAGATGGGCCTCCAGCTGCATAGCGGGCTCGGTGCGGCGGGTACGCAGGCCCGTTAAAAGCGCTTTATTGGTGAGTTCGTTGAAGTAAAATTCCTGCTCGTAGCAGGTTTTGATGGCGTTGTAAATATTTTCCGAATCGGTGTTTTTAGTCAGATAAGAGTTTGCCCCTATCTCCATGAGCTTTGAGATCATGGAATGGTCGTTATGCATAGAAAGGATGATCACTTTGACGTTGGGATAGAGTTTTCGGATCTCGGGCAGGGTGGCAATTCCGTCCATGATGGGCATCTGGATATCCAGGAGGATTACGTCGGCCTCCATATGCTTCAAAAGGTTGAGTAACTGCATGCCGTTGTCGGCCTCTGCAATGAGATTCACGTCTTTCTTAACGGAAAGGGCGGTTTTTACACCTGCCCGGAACAGAGCGTGGTCGTCTGCGATGATTACTCTGATTACTCCGTTTGTTTCTGGTTTTTTCATACGGTGAATTTAGAGTTCCCACGAGGGAAACTGACTCTCAAAATGATAAATATTGGTGACAGTTACTATAGGAAAACTACGAAATTAAACGATTTCGGATTATACGCCTTACCAATTTTTACGTAGTTAAACTACGGGCATGCATAGCAAAACCTACAGAGGGGTATAGAAAAGCTACTAAGGGGAGCGTAAAAGCCGAACTGTCAAAAACGAGAAAAGCTGCTCTTTGTCTAAGAAAATGTTAAGTATACATTTGGTATAAGTTGATTGACGGGAATAAGCAACCTGAGAAATCCAATATCCAGAGAATTACCGTCCATAAAGAGTTTCCAATATCCACTGAAAGCCAGGCGAAGTCCAATGTCAATCAACTTATTTTTCTTTTCGATTACCCGTTTTTCGTCATATACCCGTGTTCCGCCAAAACCCCGGTTAAAACTAAAACGGCCTGTGAAAAACCAACAGTTCTATCCAATCCTTCTGAAGACCAGCGTTAAGTTCTAGTTCATCATGCTACTGCCTGCTTTTTTGCCGATCCCCAGGGATCTTCTGAAAAGCAGGTTTTTTTATGCCTTCTAGTTACCCTTCAAATGTTTATTTAACGGAATCTATAACCACAGGCTGGTTTTCCCCTCTGTTCGAAATAATCGGAATTACTATAAGGAAACTTTTTCACAAAAAAAAGGGTCTTTTCACCCATCGCCCAAAAAATTCTACTTATATATTCGTATCGACCTTTATAAAACCGATATGGATTTAACTATCAAAATCGTCGACTGGGTTTTTTTTCTAACAATAATAGCATCGTTTGTAGTTAGCGTAAGTCGTCGCGGTAATAGGGATCTGAGGCCAATACAAGTGTATATTTTTCTTTCGTTGTTTATAAACACCACTTTAAAAATAATGGACCTGTCATCCATAAAAAAAGTAAATAGCGAGTCTGCTTTAATTAATATCTTTTCGATTTTAGAAATTTCTATTCTGTATTATTATTTTTTTCAAAGAATTTCAAGAATTACGTTTAGAAATTCATTGAAATTTTTATTTGGAGTCTATTTTATTACATGCATTATTTTTTGGATTATAAAACAAAAGGGGATTTTTTTCTATTCTCCTATTCTATTTGGTTTCGAAGGTATATTGGTTACGATTGCCTGCTTCTTTTATATTCTTGAAATAATCAAGTCGGATACCTATATTAATTTAAAAGCAGATAAACATTTTATCATCAGTTGTGGTATACTATTTTATTTTGGTATTACTGTCCCCTCATATTTTGTTTTGTACAATTTATATTATTTGGACCCAATAGTTTTCAAGCTGACAATTGTTTCAAATTATATATTTTATATATTTCTTTTTATAACGATTATGAAAGCATATTTATGTACACCCACAGAACGGCTGCAATAATTTTTTTAATCATTACTACCATTTTCATTTTAGTAATGATTACGTTTATCATTTTTATTGTTTTTTATGTCCAAAAAAAACAAAAAGCTTTCAATTACAAATTAATGGAAACCAAAGAGAACCACCTGAAAGAATTATTTGGGACAAAATTAGAAGTCCACGAAAAAATCTCTGAGGACTTATCGAGGGAACTACATGACAATATCGGTCAGAATTTATCAATAGCCAGGGTAGGTTTGAACACATTGGATATAGATAACAAAGATGAATCGAAACTTAGTATCAGTGAAATTTCCGAAATTTTGGAAAAATCCCTAGATGATTTAAGAACCGTTTGCCGGACGATGAATTCTGAAATTATCAAGAAGGGGGGTCTAAAAAAATCAATTGAAGTGCAGGTAGGGTACATGCGAAGACTTGGAAAGTCTAATATCAATTTCAACACAAGTGGTGAATATGTTAAGTTAGAAGAAATGAAAGAAATGGTACTTTTTAGGATAATTCAGGAAGGTATGAGTAATATAATTCGACATTCTGGGGCAACAGAAATATGTATTTCCCTTTGTTATTCTATCAACAAATTAATACTCAAGATTCAGGATAATGGAACAGGATTTAACATGGATGAACTTGTTATGGAGTCAAATCATTTAAATGGAATATACAATATGAAACATCGGGCGAAATTGATTGATGCAGAATTTCAATTGGAAAGTAAAATCGGAGTTGGAACCACCATCACGGTAACCACACCTTATTAACTCACTATAGTCTTATTTTAAAATGACACAAACAAAAGTAAAAATCGGATTGGTTGATGACCACATTCTCATGAGGGACGCGTTAGCAAGTGTAATAAATACATTCGACGATTATTCAATTTCCATTCTTGCCGGGAATGGAAAAGAATTTATTGAGAAATTAAATCCTAGTAGTACTCCTGAAATACTTTTATTAGATCTGGGTATGCCGGAAATGGATGGTCATGAAACAATTCATTGGATTTCCAAAAATCGCCCCGAAATAAAAATATTGATACTTACGATGTATAACGCGGAATCCTTGATACATCTGATTAGCGAAGGAGTTCGGGGATTTATTAAAAAAGATGCATCTCCTGGTGAGTTAAAATATGCTTTCCAAAGCGTATCGACAACTGGAAACTACTGCTCTCCTACAATCACGGGTAGGTTGTTTAACTTAATGAAGAATCATGGCTCAAAAAATTCTGTCTGGGGTACGGTCATACTGAACCCAAACGAAATCTGCTTTTTAAAATATATAACTTCAGAATTGACGTACAAAGAAATTGCACACAAAATGCAAATGAGCCCAAGAACGATCGACAATTACAGGGACGCACTTTTTATTAAACTGAATGTAAAAAGCCGGGTAGGGCTCGCCATGTATGCCGTTAAAAGTGGAGTAGTAACATTAAATTATTGACATATCAATCAATCAGTTTATTTCGCATCCCATACATGATAAGACCGGCGATGGTTTTCGCACCAACTTTTGTCTTCATATTCTGTCGGATGGTTTCTATAGTGCGGGGGCTTAAAAAAACCTCTTTGGATATCTCTTCTGTTGTTTTATCCTGAGCAAGCAGCCTTAAAATTTTCACTTCTTTTTCGGAGAACTTGATTGGATCCGGATAAAATTGACGAACCTGCCTTTTGGTTTGCAATTTTGAAAGAACTGCTTTATTTACAAGGTCATTGAAATAAAAATCGTCATTCATACAGGCAAGAATCGCCTGATATATTTCTTCGGGGTCAGTAGTTTTTGTCAGGTAAGCATTTGCACCCATTTCCATCATCTTTGAAATCATCTCCTGATCATCGTACATCGTGAGTACAATGATTTTTACTTCTTCATACTCCTTCCTTAATATTCCAATTGCATTTATACCGTCAACTTCGGGCATCCGGATATCCATTAACAGAACGTCCGGTTTTTTTAAAAGCATTTTGTGTACCAGGTCTCTCCCATCCTCAGCTTCCCAAATAATTTTTAAATAGTCCTTATCCTTCAAAGCCATTTTGATACCATCTCTGAAAATTTTGTGATCGTCAGCTATGGCCACTTTAATTACTAATTCCACACTCATAAGGGATTGGTTGTAAAATTGATCTATGCGTTCAGTTTATTATAATTTAATTTAATATGCTAAAATGCATGCTTGCGTATAGCAATTTTACGTGGGATAAGGTATTTGCTGAATATTTGAAAATGAGCAATACTGCTCTGTTTAATAATTTTGTTCACTGTAAATTTGATTTAGAAAGTTGATTGATAACTCATTTACCCAACCATCCAGTGTCCAAACTTACCGTCCAGTAAGATTTTCCAATTCCTTGAAGAACCATTAAAGTCCGGTATCAGTCAACTTCTTTTTTCAATTTACCCCCACTAAACGCAGAAACCCTTGTTTAATTGTAAATTCCACATACAGGGTAACTCGGTTTAGTTGCAAATCTCACAGTTTTTAAATTTGAATATGACCTTCTAAGGGTTTCTACTTATCCACAATACATGTCAATTTGGGGATAACATATTCAGTTTCATCATTCTTTCCTCAATAAATCTAAAAAACCGACCGTATAAATACGATTCGGTTACCGGAACTTTACGTGACTTCTTTACAGTGTTTATCTTCGTATATTTACGAAAAGGCTCTACTAGCCTGAATCTCAGGCAATTTAAGGGTTTTTAACCTGTTTACTAAGCGTTGTTGAATCTTTTTTTTAGGGGTTAATTACGTAGTCTTTTGGACAAAAAAACTTCAAAACTCTGATTATGAACAAAGAATCACTAGTAAAAGAACAAGTAGCTTACCAGAACATAGGTGAGCAAATTTCTCATGAATTGGCAGCAAAGATGGTTAAAGACCATCATGACAAGTATTCAGAGGAGTCAAAATCTTACGTCATCGGAAGATCAATCATGGATCAAGTACTTGCGCAACCTGGTTGTGTCGGAGTTCGTTTCTTCGACGCAATTAATGAAGCAGGTACAAAAACGTTAGTTTACGTAGGAATTGATTCAAATGGCAAGAATTTACTTGAAATTACAACAGTAAATGATCAAGGTAAACTTGCTGTGACAGAGGGAATGTCTGTTGATCGGGGTCAAACAAATATAAGCTGGTTCTCATAGTAGTAACACTAGTATATTCGGTCGTAACTTTCTATATTTGGGTAATACCTAATTAGAAGTGGTTCCGAAAATAAGTTTACTATCCTCTTTATTACCCATAATTTTTTTTATTCTGTGTTGTTTAAAAACACAAATAAGGGGATTTTGGGTAATTTTTATTTATAGCATTGCATCCCTAATTTCTGACGGTTTTTTGGCAAGTTCCGAGTGGGCAGCCGATAACAAATTTTTTTTATGGAATATATTTACCCTTGTTGAATATTATTTGTTATCTTATTTTTTTTACTTGTCCATAAAAGTTCGTTTAATAAAGTGGCTGATAGTATTATTTTCGTTTCTATTCTTAGTGGTTTTTATAATATTACACAAGACAATTCACTACCAGTATAACTCCATTCTAAGTTTTATAAGTCAGGTAACCATTATTACATTGTGTTTAACATACTTCGTATCTAAAATGAGGAATCCTACGGAATCTATGGATATCTTAAATCCAGAGTTTCTTATTGTAATTGCGCTACTTCTCAATATCGCTTGTACTTTATTCTTATTTGTTATGACTAGCCATTTATCAGATCAAGAGATGAATGAATATTGGCGTATAACAAATTATAGTAATATATTAACCAACCTATTATTTTCAACTGCCTTCTTGTTGTATCGTTTCCAAAATAAAAAACCACCTTCTGAAAACCACTCAGTTGATTTTACCAGCCCAAACGACCGGTAAGAAATCATCACAAAAACCCTGACCCTTCCTAATGGTACTACTGCAAGCCTTAAGCCCGGATAACCAAATTTCAACAGTGCTGTTTTTTGGCACGATTGGTATGTTGGCTCTCACGATCGGCCTCATCGTTTTCATCAGCTTCCACCAGCGTAAAGTAATCCGCTACCAGCAACAGCTCCAGCATATGGAACAGGATCAGCAGAAGACTTTATTGAACGCATCCATACGCCTGCAGGAAGAAGAGCGTCAGCGCATCGCTGCGGACCTGCACGACGACGCGGGACCCCTGCTTGCAACAGCCAGACTTTATCTCAACGAAAATTTTGTAAACCTCGACAAACAGACACAACTCCAGAGTATCTACAACGCCAAACAGATTATCGACGATACCATCCAGCTGATCCGAAATATCTCGCACAGCCTGATGCCGCCCACATTAAAGAATTTCGGTCTCGAGTCCGCCGTGAACGACCTCTTTCAGAAGATCAGCGGTTCGGGCAGTATGAACGCCAGCTCGCGCTTTCACGATTACCGCGAACGCCTGAAGGCCGAAAACGAACTGATCATTTTCCGCATCATCCAGGAGCTTATCAACAATATTCTGAAACATAGCAACGCGAGTTTTATACATCTCACGCAAAATACGAGCGGTCAGCGTTTTTTTATCCGTATTCATCACGACGGACGCGGGCTCACACAGACTGATTTTGAAAAGCTGGGCAAGAGTAATGTGGGTCTCGGGTTGAAAAATATTCAGAGCCGCCTGAAAGTTCTGCAGGGAAAAATATTTTTCGAAAAAGATATGTCCCAGACATATTACAAGGTAACCATTGAGCTGAACAGGGAGGACGAAGGGAAGCCTTCCATGGATAGCAATTAATGCTTAATTTAGTTGAAGAAGAAACCAACCTATGGGATTAATAAAAGTTGCGATTGCTGATGACCACAAGATTTTCCGGAAAGGAGTTATTCTTTCCCTTCGCGCTTACAGCAATATCAAGTTTGTTCAGGAAGCCGAGAATGGCCAGGAATTGCTCGACGGCCTCGCGGTTTCGCAGCCCGACGTGATCCTTATGGATCTGCGCATGCCCATGAAAGACGGCATCGAAACCACCAAGTCCATCGCCAAATTATATCCACAGATTCATATCATCGCGCTGACGATGTATGAAGACGAACGTTTCGTGAGTCATATGATGGAGATCGGCGCCAACGGTTACCTGCTGAAGAGCGCAGATCCTGCCGAGATCAAAAGAGCCATCATGGAAGTTACTTCCAAGGGATATTACCTGAATAATTTCGTGAACCGCATTCTTCTCAAAAAATCACACGCACGCACCAAAGTCGTTCCCAACCTGAATACAGAAGTGACCCTCAGCGAACGCGAACGCGAAGTGGTGAAATATATCTGTATGGAATTTACTGCCCAGGAAATTGCACAGAAACTGGAAGTGAGTCCGCGTACCGTGGAAGCCATCAAGGACCGCCTTATGGAAAGGTTTGGCGCCAAAAACACGGCAGGACTGGTTTTCTTCGCCGTAAAAAATAATCTGATAGATTAACGCGAAACGCAGAACGCAGAACGCGAAACGCTTAACGCGAAACGCAGAACGCAGAAACGCAGAACGCTTATCGCGAACCGCAACTCATAATTCATAACCCACAATTCATAATCCAAAACTGCTTATGCAGGATTTCTTCAAAGCCGGCAGATATTTTTTTGCAGTTTCCATTATTGCTTTCGGCATCATACAGTTCGCTACGGGTAATTTTATGTCGGCTTTTCTTCCCATTAAAATTTCATCTCATTCCAGGATTTTCTTATTGTATTTCTTTAGTTCCCTTTTTGTTGTCGCAGGTGTGATGATGCTGTTTAACCGCACTGCCCGTGGCGGCGCACTCACGGCTGTTTTGTTTGCTGTTTTTATTTTATATCCCGATCTGATCAATCTCATTTCAGATCCTAAAAATCCCGGCTACTGGACGGTGATCGCTGAAACCCTCGCCATCTGTGCCGGCGCATTGATCATCACGGGAATATTTACGCATAACACAGCTGCAACAGATCGCGCTTTGCCTTATCCGAAAAACAAACTGGTTGCAGGAAGAATCTTATTTGCCTGCTCACTGATAGTCTTTGCAGTCCAGCATTTTTTGTATGCTGATTTTATCAGCACACTCATTCCATCCTGGATACCACTGCCGCTTTTCTGGGCTTATTTTGTAGGTATTGCTTTTCTCGCAGGCTCCATCAGTCTGTTCATCAGAATAAAAACAAGGCTCGCCTCCGCGTTGTTAGGTTTTATGTTTTTGTTCTGGGTATTTTTTCTGCATGCAGAACGCGTAACAGCTAACCTGCAGAAAGAATCCGAATGGACGAGTTTATTCATAGCACTCGCCTTCTGTGGAATCTTTTTTGCCATCGCCAGTGTTTCTCCCCGAAAACCGAAACACATTCATGCCAGGCATTTAAAATAAAAGGCGTTTTTTTATAATGGGTTCGTCCCTGACTGTGCTGCGAAAAAAAATGCGCGGACCGGCAGCAAAAACTGTTCTGATTATAGCACGTCGCCGTATCAAAACCGGACAGTCCTTCCCTTTTCACAAACCGAAGGGCCTGATTAAGAATGGCCTGCGACTCTGGCATTTTCTTCGATATAGAAACTCATATTTTATTAAATAATTACCATGTTCAGGAACTATCTGAAAGTCGCGCTGCGGAATTTCTCGAGAAACAAGGTTTTCTCTTTTATCAATGTTGCAGGATTATCAGTCGGTATGGCCGTGGCGTTGCTGATCGGACTATGGATAAAAGATGAACTTTCGTTCAATAAACAGTTTGAACATTATGATCGTATTGCGGAAGTGATGCAGAGTCAGACTTTCAACGGCGAAACAGGAACCCAGCAGTCGCTCCCCTATCCTATGGGCGATGAATTGAGAAATGATTATGGAAGCGACTTCAAATATATTTCGATGGCTTCCCATAATGGCGAACATGTGCTTGCTGCAGGAGAAAAGAAAATTACCATTCCGGGTGCATATGCTGAACCTTCCATTACGGAGATATTGAATCTGAAAATGCTGAAAGGCACACACGTGGGTTTGAATGAACCACATTCCATTTTAATTTCCGATGAAACGGCGAACATATTATTCGGAAACAAAGATCCGATGGGTCAGCTCATTAAGATCGATAACGACCAGTTAGTAAAAGTTACCGGTGTGTATGAAAATCTTCCATACAATTCAAATTTCGGGAACATGAAGTTTATCGGTAGCTGGAAACTTTATCTCGATAATATGCATTGGATGTTTAAAGAATCAGATCCATGGCGCGCCAATATGTTCGTCGCATATGTGCAGGTGAATGATCAGGCCGACATGCAAAAAGTTTCTGCAAAAATTAAAGATTCAAAACTTCAGCATGTAAACAAAAGGGAGCTGGTATTTAAGTCACAGGTATTTCTGCATCCTATGAGCAGGTGGCATCTGTATGATGATTTTAAAAATGGTAAAAATGTAGGTGGCCGCATAACGTATGTATGGCTGTTTGGCATCATCGGCTGTTTTGTATTATTGCTGGCCTGTATCAATTTCATGAACCTGAGTACGGCGCGTTCTGAAAAACGCGCCAGGGAAGTGGGCATACGCAAAGCCATCGGATCGCTGAGAAGCCAGCTGATCGGCCAGTTTTTTGGCGAGTCGATGCTATTTGTTTTAATTGCTTTTGTTTTTTCGCTGTTAATTGCGCAGGCGGTTATCGGATTCTTTAATGAAGTGGCCGACAAAAAAATGATTATCCCCTGGACCGAGCCACTGTTCTGGCTTGCAGGAATTGTTTTCAGCCTGCTTACCGGCGCCATTGCCGGCAGTTATCCTGCATTTTATTTATCTTCTTTTGAAGCCGTAAAAACATTAAAGGGCGCCATACATGTTGGGCGTTTTGCATCGATTCCACGCAAAACGATGGTGGTGATCCAGTTTTCCATTTCAGTGATGCTGATTATCGGAACGATCACCGTATTTCGCCAGATAGAATTTGCAAAAAACAGACCGGTGGGATATACCAGCAAGGGTCTGGTGATGCTGCATATGTCAACCGAAGATTTGCATAAAAATATAAATGCCGTTCGTGAGGAATTAAAAAAATCGGGCGCCATAACAGAAATTTCCGAATCGTCAAGCGCGCCTACATATGTAGATGAGTGGGATGATGGGTTTGACTGGAAAGGAAAAAATCCTTCACTTACTGGAGATGCAGGTGTTGTATATGTTTCCTATGAATTCGGAAAAACCATTGGATGGAATATTAAAGAGGGCCGCGATTTTTCCAGAAGTTTCGGTACCGATACAGCAGCGATGATTCTGAATGAATCGATGGTAAAATTTATGGGTTTGAAAAATCCCGTGAATGAAACTCTGCGCTGGATGGGCAAGCCTTACCTCATTGTAGGTATCGTAAAAGATATGCTGATGGAAAATCCTTATGAACCGGTTTCCAGAACGGTGTTTGTGATGGCAACCGATGCGCAACCTATCGTCAACCTGCGCATCAATCCGCGGATGAGTGCGCACGAGGCTATTGCTAAAATGGCACCCGTATTTAAAACCTATAATCCATCACAACCTTTCGACTATAAATTCACGGATGAAGAATTCGCGAAGAAGTTCGGCGATGAAGAAAGGATCGGCAAACTCGCTGCGTCATTTGCCATCCTCGCCATTTTCATCAGCTGTCTGGGATTATTTGGAATGGCCTCTTTTATGGCGGAACGACGCGTGAAAGAAATCGGCGTACGGAAAGTGCTGGGTGCTTCTGTTTTCAATTTGTGGAAACTACTCAGCAGGGAATTTGTGATCCTGGTAATCATATCCATGCTGATCGCCGTTCCGGTATCCTGGTATTTCATTCACGGCTGGTTGCAACATTATACTTTCCGGACGGAAATGAGCTGGTGGATTTTTATGGCTGCAGGACTTGGAGCATTGGTAATCACGCTGATCACAGTTAGTTTCCAGGCCATCAAAGCTGCTCTTGCGAATCCTGTAACCAGCCTTCGCTCAGAATAAATGTTATTTATTAAATGTGGCGAAGGGTTTCGTGAAGAATTTATAAACCAGTTCGTCGAACTCATCCCTGTGTTCTATCAAAGTGGGATGTCCTGAATTCGGGACTACCCATAAATAAGCCAGTGGGATATTTTTATAAATGCCGGCCGTATGTTCGATTGTAATTAAATCGTGATCGCCGCATATAATCAGCGAAGGACATTTAATCCCTTTTAAATTTTCCAAAGGAACATTCGGTTGATCCCAGTCGAGCTTGAATATTTTCCAGTCGTTTTTTTCTTTGGCCGTAGTCCAAACTTTTTGATATCCGGAATCGTATTGTTTTTTTTCATCCCTCCACAAAGATGGAATAATGGCGGAAGAGTCGGGCGTCATGTTTGCACCTGTGGATACCAGTTTTATTACTTTGTCGGGATGACGCAAAGCCAGTAACAAAACGTTGATGCCTCCATCACTCCATCCGATCACATAAGCAGAATCGATATGCATTACGTCGAGCAGGGCCGCAAAATCGTCGGCCATCATTTCAAAACTCAGGGAGTCGCCGGCATCAATGGTTTTTCCCTGCGCGCGGCTGTCGACCGCGATTACTTTATATTTTTTTGAGAAAAAAGGAATATTATTTTTGAAAGCGCTCATATCACCTCCGTTTCCATGAATCAGCAATAAAGGTTTTCCCTCGCCATAAACTTCTGTATACATTTTTATTCCGCGGACCGTATAATATTTTCCAACCGCGGGATTATTTCCGTAGGGAATATTTTTTGTCTGGCAAAAAACCGACATGGCTATCAACTGCGAAACGATAAATAGGAAAACTAAATGCTTAGAAAATTTCATGCTGCCTGATAAACTCATGAGACTATTTTTAAAAAAAATCCGGATGATAGGGTAATTTAGTAATTAAATCGCCCCATCATCCGGAAAATTAAAACTTCTGCGTACTACTTGCCTGAATTGAATTTATAAGCGAGTGTAAAACTAAAAGCACTATTGTGTGCAGTACCGCCGTTTGTATCACCCTTGGCGATATTTGTAAGACCGCCCATATAACGGGCAGTGATACCGAAGCCCATCGGGAAAAAATATTCTGCGCCTACCACACCAAATAAATCGACCGAATTGTAGCTGTCTGTATCAGACTGGCTCATTCCGGCTTCTGAAGATTTGGCATTCAACAGAAAACTGATAGAAGGGCCTGCAAAGAATGACAGACCTGTTTCTGAAACATTATATTTCGGCAGAATAGAAAGAGTCAGATAATTGACTGCTTCGGTTAATTTATCGCCGGAATTCGGGTCTTTAATTACGGTACCCATTCCGTCGTATCCGAATTCGTTCTTCAGTGAAAAACTTTTACCCAATGGAACATCATAAAAAACATAACCTTTGAAACCTACCAGCGAAGTGAAGCTGGCAGATACGCCAGATGCGTTAAACGTCATATTCGCAACATTTATACCTGCGCTGATTCCGATACTGGGCGTTTCCTGTGCCCTGAGAGAAGAAAATGCTGAGAACGAAATAACCAGGACTACTAACTTTTTCATGTTTGATTGTTTAATTTAAAAGGGTAAAAACGAACAGCTTATAGATCAGATAAACTGCCGGTTAACAATTGGTTAACGCGTAATTTTGAAATTAATTATCTTTTTTGAGCACTTATTCTGGTATGATTACCAGGTGGATAAGGGTTTCCCCTTAGTGTGTTTGTATACTTAGCCGTTGTCAGGAAGACCGGCTGTATCGCGCCGTTAAATGATATCAGAATTGCATTGTTTTAATATTTTCTGCAAGTAAAAGCTTACCCAGGGTTTTCGATTGGATCTCTTCCACAGAGACTCCGGGAGCAGTCTCCATGAGTAAAAACCCCTCGGGCACGACATCGATTACAGCAAGTTCCGTGATGATTTTTTTTACGCACCGAACACCGGTGAGCGGCAGTGTGCATTCGGGCAGTAGTTTGGATTCTCCTTTTGGGTTCGTATGTTGCATGGCAACGATAATGTTTTTCGCGCTGGCAACGAGATCCATTGCACCACCCATGCCTTTTACCATTTTTCCCGGAATCTTCCAGTTTGCAATATCTCCTTTCTCGGAAACTTCCATCGCACCGAGTACGGTTAAATCCACTTTGCCTGCACGTATCATTCCAAAACTTTCTGCGCTGTCGAAAAAAGCGCCGCCAGGTAAAATGGTAACGGTTTCCTTGCCTGCATTAATTAGGTCCGGGTCCAGATTTTTTTCATCCGGATAAGGCCCCATACCCAGCATGCCGTTTTCAGACTGGATCATAATGGAAATTCCCTCAGGAATATAATTCGCGACCAGTGTTGGAATACCGATGCCGAGGTTGACATACATACCATCCTTCAACTCCTGAGCAATCCTTTTAGCGATTCCGTATTTGTCGAGGGCCATATTATTATTTATCGTTGACCGATGACCGTTGACCGATCACCGTTAATAAGTCTTCTTCGCAGTTTACCAGAAACTGTGCGAGCAGGGGATTTATTTCTTCCAGTATCTCACAATTCCTGCGATACATTTCAAGTGTTTTTTCAAATCCTTCAGCGCCTTCACCCAAATCAATGGCGACATTTTCTTCTCCTTCTTCCTTGTCTTTCGTAAAATCTCTCACATCATCCATGATCAGGTAAGTCGGGTGCAAAGCATACCAATATTTCAGAGCGCTCTCCCATTGTGTATCGCTTAACGGCAGATCGCAAAGCACATACAAAAAAACATCCGCGCGGTTCAATGAAGGATGGGGAAGTCCGAATGATCCCATCGGCCGGAGTACCGGCTGATCCAGGTATTGATTGAGTGCTGTATAATAATTGGGATTTTTTATTCTTCCCTTCAGTATATCGCGTATGGAATCCAGTTCTTCTCTTTTACTGATTTCTTTTTTCTCCTGTTGTATGGCGTAATGCATGAGTTTTTCCATGAAGACGATATGGGTTTCACTCAGCAGAGTTTCCAATGGAACTCCAATCCTGTAAAGTATATCATAATAAACAGGAATGGAAACAAACCCGTTGCCAAAAGAGATATACAATAGCCTTGCCTTCCAGAAACTATTATTCTCCGGCGGTTTACGGTCAACAAAAAAACGACCGATCGTTTTATTGACACCCATTTCACGTTCGAACTGATTTGCTGAAATAAACACTACATTAATAATTAAAAAAGTTATCGTCTAATTGATTCGTACTGTTCTCCGCTCTATCCTCTTTTCATAGTTTCCCCCCTGAAAAATCCGGTGAACATAAATGCCCGCCACATGAATAAAATCAGGATCCAATATACCGGGCTCTACCAATTCTTCCACTTCGGCGATGGTAATATCTCCCGCCTTCGCCATAGATGTTGAAAAATTCCTGGTTGTTTTTCTGAATACCAAATTTCCGAGACGGTCACCTTTCCATGCTTTCACAATTGCAAAATCTGCATGAAGTGCATGTTCCATCAGGTGCATTTTATGATTGAATTCCCTGGTTTCTTTTCCTTCAGCGATTTCTGTTCCATAACCGGCAGGTGTATAAAAGGCTGGAATACCCATAGCCGCCATTTGAATGCGGGTGGCAAGTGTACCCTGTGGTATCAGATCAACTTCCAGTTCACCCTGTAATAGCTGCCGTTCAAATTCAGCGTTTTCTCCAACATAGGAACTGATCATCTTTTTTATTTGTCTTGTGGTCAACAACTGTCCCAGTCCGAAACCATCCACCCCTGCATTGTTGGAAATACAGGTGAGATTTTTTACGCCCGTTTCCACAAGCGCCGAAATACTATTTTCAGGAATTCCACAGAGACCAAATCCACCAAGCATAATAGTAGATCCATCTTTAATGTCTTTGACTGCTTCCCTTGCGTTGGAAAAAACTTTGTTCATAACATGAAGTTATGAAATCAGGGGACTCTTTTAATTGGACTGGTGGTTGGTTTGCCGGGAATAGTCTTTTTCGGAATATGCGTTGGCTTAACAGGTATAACAGCCGGATTCATGGCGGACGTTCTGGGACGATTTAAATCGGGTTTGTTTCTGTTTGCATCGGCAGCAAGACTGTCAAATATTAATTTGTTCAGGTCGGGTCTGGATTCATAAAAAGTCAGGCTGTGTTTGAATTCCTCCCTCGTGATATTGTGTATTTTAAAAACGGTTTCCATCAGATCCTGGTTGGCTTTCACTTTGTCTTTAATGGAAGAATCCTGTGAAATAAATTTTGTTGCATATTCTCCTGCCATTACCAGATCCTTCATTACTTTTTGCATGGAATCCAGTGGTAAAACGTCTTTTGGTATGCTCGTCCTGTTTGTACAGGAAATCAGATACAGGCACAACGCAAAAATAAGGGTGCGTTTCACTGCAGATCCTGTTTATACTGGTTCAGATTGGAAACATCGATCCTTGAAAGAATGTCAAGAGCCCGGCTTTTTTCATCGGGAGTGCCGCGTTTGAATACATTCCCAATTTCAGCTCCCTTCCCCTGAAAGAAAAACTGCATATACATAATATTAGGAAACTCGTTGTTGATGCTGTTCATCATGTTCAATGCATTCATCACAGCAACCCGGGCATCCGCTTCATGGTCAAACATCTGGTCCAGTCCCTGCCGGTAATAGTTATATGCCGCGTCGTGTATGGGATTGTATTTCGGGTTGGTGAGATTTTCTACAAGCCAGTAACGGTTCCTTACACCGTCGAAGGGTTTCCACCCATTAAGCCCGCTGGATTCCGGCGCGTTGTTTACGATATTCTGCGCCTGCTGGAAATAAGGATCGCCGCCGCGCAGCCCGTAGGAATCAAAGTTCAGTCCTAAAATGATATAAACATAATATGCAAAGACTGCTGTAAGGTTGGCTGTAAGCGGATCCGTACCCCCGACCCTGTTTTCGTTAAAATCCAGCGTCTGATATTGTATATATTTAAATGTAAAATTATCGTCCATGTAGTTCATCAACGGACTCATGTAAGAGGTATTAAAAATCGGGCGGCCCGTTTGTACGGTAAGGGAAGCACTGTACGTATTGTTGTCAGTTGCCGCGCTGAGATTCATCAGGAAGTTGCACTGGATTTTCTCGTTGTTATTGAAACTCACCCTGGACCATTTACGGCCATTGAGAAAATCGAAGAGAGCGGACTGGAGCGTCTGGAATATCTGCTTGTTAACAGTCGTGCTGATCCGGTTAGACATCACCGTTATATTGGCCTGCAGTTCCTGACTGCGTGCCTCTCCGCATTTCAAAACGATAATAGAAAGAAGGATCAGGATTTTTACACGCATTATAAAAGTTTAATGATCCGGTCCACAATATCATGAGCCACCTGTTGCTTGGATTTTTGTCCGTATGGAATTTCCGCACCATTCTTTTCGAAGATAGTAACCTGGTTTGTATCAAATCCAAAACCCGCACCGGCGTCATTCAGTGAATTCAGCACGATCATATCTGCATTTTTTGTTGCCAGTTTCTTTTTTGCATGAGCGGTTTCATCCTTATTCTCCAGCGCAAAACCAACCAATACCTGCCTGGTTGTTTTTTTATCACCAAGCGCCTGCAGTATATCTTTTGTTCTCGATAACTCAAGTGTGAAGGTTTCTGAATTCTTTTTTATTTTTTCCGCGGAAAAAGAAACCGGTGTATAATCTGCCACGGCAGCAGACATCACGGCAATTTGTGTGGAAGGAAAAATTTCAAGACAGGTATTGTACATTTCTTCGGCGCTCTGCACCCTGGTTACATGCACACCCGGAAAATCAATTTCAATCGAAGAAGGCCCCAGCACCAGTTCTACTTCTGCACCTCTCTGTGCCAGTTCGCGCGCAATGGCGACTCCCATTTTTCCGGTCGACTGATTGCCGATATAACGCACAGGATCAAAGGCCTCGTGAGTCGGGCCCGCGGTTACCAATGCTTTTTTTCCCTTTAGTTCTTTGCTAAAAAAAAAATTCATCTCCAGGAAAGAAATGATTTGTTCTGGTTCTGCCATACGTCCATCACCATATAGTCCGCTGGCGAGTTCTCCTTTTTCCACAGGAATCACCCGGTTACCAAAGGATTTTAGTTTTTCAATATTCGCCTGCGTAGCCGGATGAAGCCACATGTCTTCATCCATCGCCGGTGCTGCAACAACCGGGCAGGTGGCTGAGAGATAAGTTGCAAGTAAAAGATTATCGCAGATTCCGTTGGCCATTTTCGCAAGTGTATTGCAGCTCAGCGGAGCGATCACCATCACATCGGCCCAGCGACCGAGCTGAACATGATTATTCCAGGTTTCATTCAGAATTAAATCGCTGAGTACTTCATTTTTTGAAATGGTGGAAACAGACAGCGGCGTAACGAAATCTTTAGCCGACGGAGTCATAACAGCTTTTACTTCGGCGCCGGCTTTGATAAGAAGTCTTGTAAGAAGGATGGACTTATAGGCAGCAATGCTGCCGCAGATACCCAATAGTATTTTCTTTCCTTCCACCATAAGATAAATTAAGACCTAGCTGAAGAGATCGTCTTCGTTCTTGCGGTAGTAGATCTTATCCTCCATGAATTCCTGCGTAGCTAATAAAGCTGCATTAGGCATTCTTTCATAAGCTTTGGAGATCTCGATCTGTTCCTTGTTCTCATGAATTTCTTCAAGACTGTCAGTATGGGTAGCGAACTCTTCCAATTTACTGTGGAGTTCTTCTTTCATTGTAATATTAATCTGGTTTGCTCTTTTTGCGATGATAGCAATAGATTCATACAGATTACCGGTCTTGTCTTTAAGATCGGTCAGATTCTTAGTCTCAGCCACATTTGCAATATGGGTGTTCACCTGTCTTCTTAGTTTGCTCATTTATTAATTGTTTGCGTGAATTTCTTTGAGTGAATTGGCTGCAAGATCCCCGTACTGCAGGGCTTCTTTTTTCATTTTACTTTCCGGAAAACGGTCTTTGAAATCATTTACGTCAGCGACAACCTGTTCCAGTCTTGCCTTTTTCTTTTCTTCCAGGCTTTGTATCGCGTAGAGGTAATCCGATTTGATGATGTATAATTTATATTCATCACTGAACTGTGAATCCGGATAGGTATTCATCAGGGTGTTGAAAGTTAGTGAAGCGGCTTTTAAATAAGCAATATTTGTTTCCCGGAGGTTGAAATATAGTTTAGCAGCTTCAAAATCCTTTTCTTCCAGTTTATCCTTGCACTTGTCAATGATGTCGTTGGCTTCTTTTATTTTATCTGAAGTTGGATGTTGTGCTATAAAAGCCTGCATAAACCCGATGGTCTTGGTAGTATTGGTCTGATCCAGCTGGTATTTGGGCGACTGCATATAAAAACAATACGCGCGCATGTAATCCATTTCGTCAGATTTCTGGCTATTTGGGAATGCTTCCACAAAACCTTTAAAGAGATTTTCTGCGTTGATATAGTCCTTCAGATAGTAAGCGCAATAAGCATATTTATACCAGATATCTTCAAAATGTTCAGAGCCCTTCATAACCCGGTACAGATCATCGTAGAGGATCTGGGCATGGTTGTAGTCTTTTCCCAAATAGTACTTTTCAGCCATCTGCAGTTTAAAAGTGTAGTCGGTGCTTTTCTGGATCTTGTTGAAATTATTTGGCATTCCGTTGCTCGAAGCCTTGAAATAGGAGCAGGAACTAAAAGCCGAAATGATGACTATGAGGAAGAAAAGTTGTTTCATGAAGCCTGCAAAATTACAATTTTTACGTAAGAAACGAAAATAGAGCCTTTTAATGCTGTAAATGCACTGTTTATTGTTAAATAATGCATTAAATAAGAAGACCCCTTCCTGTAAGTCTTGCCTTACCGGAGGGGGTCAACTTTTAGCCCTGAGGCTTATCTCTTACGAAGGTTCGGATGAGGAGCAGGAACCGTATTCGGTCCTTCTTCGCCCGTTCCGTCTTTAATATCTATGGTGTTCTCGGCTCCGCCGGCCTGACCGTAACGGAATATAAACCTGTCTGAGTTTACGCCTTCTTTTTCAACCAGGTATTTGATTACTGCGTTCACACGATCCCAGCTGAGCTGCTGTGCTGATTTGCTTGATTCACCGTAACCAATAACTGCTACTTTACAACCGGGGTTATTTCTCATTTTTTCAGCAATGGTAGAAGCCAATGCCTGTCCGTCTTTACTTAGCGTTACTGACCTTCCTTTAAATACTATACTGGGGAGATCGCCAATAGTACAACGACCTTTGCCTACGCCTCCCAAGCCACCGGAATCCAGTCTGGCATTGATCTCTTTGCAACATGCAGGATCAGGACATTTACCCACACCGTCCGCGTCTACAGGCTGACATTGTGTTGGAGTGATAAGTTCCTTATCCTTACAATCAGGCACACCATCACCGTCCGTATCGCGGCTAACACCATGAGTGTCCACCGGACAGCCTGCAGGTGTATTTGGCTCATGATCGAACTGATCAGTAACGCCATCTCCATCGGCATCATCCAATACAGGTTTCGGAAGTTTCATATGCTTTGGTGCGTTGATTTCGCCATAAGCATAATCCAGAGGATTGATCCACCACAGTGGTTCAACTGCTCTTTTTCCAATATTAAAGTTTAGGCCCACAGAAAGGTAATTATAAAGATCGTCGTCGCGGGTCATGGCATTAGTGGTGGTTGATCCGGTTTCCTGCCATTCCTGGCCGTCGAGTAAGTCTGTTTTTACGATCGAAACTTTGTCTTCGATGGCTATATTGAATTTTTCATTCAGTTTGATTTCTATTCCACCCCCCAGTTCGGCAACCGGACGGAGAGATGTTCCACCAAAAATACTTGACTGGGAATTATCGTGCTGGGCGGGCGTTTCATAACTGTTATCCATCATGTTTTTTAATGCTGACCTGATGGCTTTGCGATTTGCGTATGTGAATCCCTGCGAACCAAACTGAGAGATTATAGCATTGTAATCATAGGGATTACCGTTTGCATCAAGCAAATTATAGCCGGCACTGTAAGTCATCACTCCAAATCCCGCTAATACATAAACGGCAATACTTGATTTTGCCCTGTGGAATCGGATATTATTTAAGTTAGCTATTCCCTGTAATGAAAGGGACTGGATCTTTGTTTTGTAGTTGTAAAAAACAGGTGTGTGCGCATTCGCATCATAATACTGACTTATTACCGGATTTGCTGCATAACCGGTATAGGATGGCAGCCAGTTCAAACCTTTAGCTTCCAAATTATCATATTCGAGACGGGCAGAAAATGTATAACCCAATGCTTTTCTTACGTGTATGCCCCATCCCCAGGTTGGTAACACGGCGCGTACGTCTCCGGATATTGTAGACAGACCACCGTTTACACCAATTTCCCATTGATTGCGCGGTAAGGCAGGGAAAGGATATGCGTTGTTCAGAAATTCGTTGTGTTGTGGAATTCTCTTTGATGGTATCAGCGATGAATCACGGATGTCGTAACTGCTGCTGCTTTCGGGAGTATTGTCCTGTGCGAAACTTTGTGAAAGAAAAGCCAATAAAAAACCGGCTAGTACTGCGTACTTTTTCCCTATCATAAACTGAAGTTTTTTATGAATGTCGTATTAAAACAATACTACAACTTTAGCAAAAATATAAGTTAACGTTTAAATTGCAAACTTTTTATAACAAAAGAAACTGGAAACCACAGATTTGTGGAGAATATTGCCAATTCATCCACAAGTGTGTCGGTATTTATTACGGCCGTTAGAGAAAGTAGTAATTTGGCGGACATTTATGCAGTTAGCCCAATCACTACTTAAGGAAGAACTGATTGTTTTTGAAAAAAAATTCCGGGAAGCGGTCAAATCTCAGGCTCCTCTTCTTGACCGCATCATGCGATTCATCGTGAATCGCAAGGGCAAACAACTCCGGCCCATGTTTGTGTTTCTTTCCGCCAGTTTATGCGGAACAATAAACGAGTCGACATACAGGGCCGCTTCGCTGGTAGAGCTTCTTCATACTGCAACACTTGTTCACGACGATGTGGTGGATGAATCACTGGAAAGAAGAGGGTTTTTTTCAACCTACGCGTTATGGAAAAACAAGATATCGGTACTCGTTGGCGACTACCTGTTTGCAAAGGGTTTATTACTATCCCTGGATCATAATGATTTCAGAATTTTACAACTCATGTCAGGCGCTGTTCGACAAATGAGTGAGGGAGAGTTATTACAGATTGAGAAAGCAAGAACACTAAATCTTGAGGAGTCGGTCTATTTTGAAATCATCCGAAATAAAACAGCATCGTTGCTTGCGTCTTCCTGCGCGGCTGGCGCATTTTCAACCAGCGGTGACGAGGCAGTCACTGAAAAGCTGAGAGGTTTTGGGGAAGCTGTTGGAATCGCTTTTCAGATCAAGGATGATCTGTTTGACTATGGCGATGAAAAAACAGGGAAACCATCGGGAAACGATCTGAAAGAGAAAAAACTAACCCTGCCTCTTATATATACATTGAACACGGTAAACAAATCGCTTCGCCGTGAATTGATTTATATCATAAAAAATCAAAACAGGGAACCTGAAAAAATCCGCTACGTTATTTCGCAGGTGGTGTCGGCAGGTGGTATAAAGTACGCCAATGAGAAAATGAATCAATACCGCGATGAGGCGCTTCGGATATTATACGAATTCGAAAACAATGAAGTGCGTGCTGCATTGGAAGAATTGGTGCGGTTTACGACTGACAGAAAATACTAGAGCAAGTATGGGAGTATGGGGGTATGGGAGTATGGGGGTATGGGAAGTATGGGAGTATGGGAATGAATAATCGAGTCATCGGTTATACAAGCGCTAACAAATGGAAAAGAGATGGAAAATAAAACATGCTGATGAGCACAGAGTTAATGAACTCGCGGAAGCATTAAAAATTCATCCCATGATCAGCCGCGTCCTGGTAGGTCGCGGAATAGAGAGTTTTAAAGAAGCTAAAGATTATTTTCGTCCGGACATTTCACAACTCCATGATCCATGGCTCATGAAGGATATGGAACTGGCGGTGAAACGCATTCTTCTCGCTGTTGACAGAAAAGAAAAAATATTGGTCTTTGGTGATTATGATGTGGATGGAACAAGTTCTGTTGCGCTTATGTATCAGTTTCTTTGCCGGATCCATGAAACTTCATTCATAGATTTTTACATTCCACACCGGCAGCGTGAAGGTTACGGGATATCGAAAGCCGGCATCGATTTCGCGGATAGAAATACATTCTCCCTAATTATTTCAGTAGACTGTGGCATAAAATCTGTCGACCTTGTAGGATATGCAAAATCAAAAGGAATTGATTTCATTATTTGTGATCATCATTTGCCTGATATTATTTTGCCTCCGGCCATAGCTGTTCTTAATCCCAAACAATCCGGATGTGAATATCCCTATAAAGAACTTTGCGGATGCGGCGTTGCATTCAAACTGATTACTGCACTCAGTCAGGCACTCTCCCTTCCCGAAGAAAGCTATTTAATTTACCTGGATCTCGTCGCGATAGCAATTGCGGCAGATATAGTTCCGATGACCGGCGAAAACAGAACACTTTGTTTTCTCGGCCTGAAAAAAATAAACGAGAGTCCCAATCATGGAATACGCGCATTGATGACCTTAAGCGGATTGTCAATTCCCGCTTCCATCACTTCCCTCGTCTTCACCATCGCTCCGCGCGTAAATGCCGCCGGCAGAATGGATGATGCAAGAAAAGCAGTTTTGATGTTTGTAGCAACAGAATACGATGAAGCGTTGCTTTATGCGAATTTGTTGCATGCCGACAATTCAGACAGGAGGGAAACAGATTCCAGTATTACGGAAGAAGCGCTTGCTTTGATTGAAGGGGATGAGCTGATGCGCAACAGGAAGTCGACCGTTTTATATCAGGCCCACTGGCATAAGGGTGTGGTGGGAATAGTGGCTTCGAGGCTGATAGAAAAATACTATCGACCAACTATTGTGCTTACACAGAGTGGAGAATTTGCTTCCGGTAGTGCACGTAGTGTACCCGGATTTAATTTGTATGAAGCGCTGCATGCATGCAGGGAATGGCTGCTCGGCTATGGCGGACATTTTGCTGCAGCGGGCATGACGCTTGCTCCGGAAAATGTTGATCAGTTCAGTAAGAAATTCGAGGAAGTAGTTTCGGAAACCATTGAGCCAAGATTCCTGATACCGGAATTAGTAGTGGATGCGGTAGCAGATTTTCGCGATCTTGATATGCAGACTTACAGAATTATCGGACAAATGGAACCATTTGGACCTGAAAATAATAAACCTGTGTTTATTTCGAAACAGGTTTACGAAACGGGATATTCAAAACTACTAAAGGAAAAACATCTGCGCGTATTCCTTAGACAGGGGGATCAGATTTTTTCCGGGATTGCATTTAATATGGCAGATAAGTGGGATCTGGTAAACTCAGGCCAGCCACTCGACATCGCATACACACTTGACATCAATGAATGGAACGGAGAGAAGAAACTGCAACTGAAGATTCTTGATATTAAGCTCAAAGCCTAAAGCACAAAGCTTAACGCGAAACGCTGAACGCGAAAAGCATAATTTGTTATGTATGGTGTTTCGGCTAATCGTAAACGTTATATCACGGATTCTACGAATTCACCAAAAAAGTATTCCGCGTTTTAGCGTTTCGCGTTCAGCGTTTCGCGTTCAACTTACTGCGCTTCCAAAATAATCGAACTCTTTTTATTTCCAATCAGTTCAATGCTGCGATTAATAAAATTCGTCAACTCAGCTCCTTTCAGCAAACCCTGACTTAAAAGGGCGAGATCGGCCAGATTGCTGACAAGTTTCTGTTGTTTATCAGAATCAGATTCGTTTAAAATATTAGAATAAATCGGATGATTACCGTTTACTGTGAGTGTTACTTCATCGGGCATGTTCGCATAGAAAGATCCCATGCTTCCATTTAATGCAGCCATATCTTTCATGCGGCGCATAAACTCGGGCCTGGTTGCCAATACGGGCATGGCTTCAGGGCTCAAACCTTTTACTTCTACAGTTACATGCAGTGCAGGTATATTGATTGAAAATAATGATTTCAATTTCTCAACTTCATCTTTACTCAGAATAGTTTCTGCTGAATCCTGTTTGTCGATAAGGTTGTCTACCACTTCACTGTCAACACGCGTGAAATGAACATTTTCCCATTTCATTTCCATCTGATTGATAAATCCTGCATCGACAATGGTTTCAAGTTTTACCACTTTGTACCCTTTGCCCTGTGCGGCACGGATATAACTGTCCTGCTGAATGGGATTACTGGTGTAAATAATAACAAGTTTTCCGTCTTTATTTTTCTGGAGTCCGTCCGCTGCAGTTCTGTATTCTTCCAATGTATAAAAACGTGAATCGTCTGCGTCCTGCATCACGAGAAACTTATTTGCCTTCTCCAAAAACTTATCGTCGGTCATCATTCCATACTTCACAAACAGACCAAGGCTCTCCCATTTATCTTCATATTCTTTTCTTTCTTTGTTGAATATTTCTTCCAGTTTATCCGCCACCTTTTTGGTGATATGGTTGTTGATTTTTTTAACATTCGGATCACCCTGAAGATAACTGCGGCTCACATTTAGCGGGATATCGGGGCTATCAATAACACCCTGAAGCAACATGAGAAACTCGGGGACGATGTCTTTCACTTCATCTGTAACAAAAACCTGGTTGCTGTAGAGCTGGATTTTATCTTTCTGAATCTCGTAACTCTGTTTGATTTTAGGGAAGTACAGAATACCAGTGAGATTGAACGGATAATCCACGTTCAGATGAATCCAGAATAACGGAGGTTCGTTAAACGGATATAATTCCTTATAAAAGTTTTGATAATCTTCAGTACTTAACTCACTAGGCTTACGTGTCCATGCCGGTCTGGTATTATTAATTTGTTTGTCTTCAAAAAACACGGGTATGGGAAGAAAGCGGCAATATTTTTCAAGAATACCACGGATGCGGCTTTCGTCGAGGAACTCATTAGAATCTTCAGATATATGAAGAATCACATCCGTACCCCGTTCTGTTTTTGGATTTTCTTCCAGGTTATATTCAGGACTCCCGTCACAGTCCCATTTTACGGCTGGCTGACCTTCCCTGAATGATTTGGTGATCACTTCCACTTTGCTGCTCACCATAAAAGCAGAGTAAAATCCCAGACCGAACTTTCCTATGATCGCGTTTTCATTCTGTCCCTTGTATTTATTTACAAACTCTTCTGCACCCGACAAGGCGACCTGATTGAGGTATTTATCGACTTCTTCGCCCGTCATGCCGATACCCTGATCTGTAATGGTGAGCGTTTTTGCCTCTTTATCTAGCTTTACGCGAATGGTAAGATCTCCTATTTCGCCTTTGGCTTCTCCTACAGACGCGAGGGTCTTAAGTTTCTGAGAAGCATCTACCGCGTTGCTAATCAACTCCCTAAGAAATATTTCATGATCACTATACAAGAATTTCTTGATGATGGGGAAGATGTTCTCTGTTTGTACCCGGATACTTCCTTTCTGCATGGCTGGTTATTTTAGGGCAAGCCGTTCAAACGGAGTGCCATTGATGGGCGTTCTGACATCATGTCGGTTAAAAGCTTAAAGCCTAAAGCTTAAAGCCTAACAACTGTCTTTTTAGAACTCTGACTTAGTTTTGGGCTTTAGGCTTTAGGCTGGAAAAGTTTTAGTCTTTAGGCTTTGGGCATTAAGCTTAAAAGCACTACTTTCGCAGCCCAATTAATTTTTTTAAACAAAATCAGGGAAATGAACAATTATGAATTGATGGTGATTTTTACCCCTGTGCTGTCTGAGGAGGAATTTAAAGCCGCCCAGATCAAATTCACAACCTTCGTTAAAGATAACGGCGGAAAAGTGGTGCACGACAATCCCTGGGGTCTTAAATCACTGGCGTATCCCATCCAGAAAAAAACCACTGGTTTATACTGGGTAATGGAATACGATGCGCCATCCGACTTCAATGAGAAACTGAAAATCCAGATTCTCCGCGATGAAACCGTGTTACGTTTCATGGCTACTAAACTCGATAAATACGCCGTCGAGTACAATGCCAGAAAGAAAAGTGGTGTACAACATTACGCACCAAAAGAAAAAGCGGAGGCATAATCATGGCAAAGACGAACGAGATTAAATACCTCACCGCAATCAAGACCCAGCAAAGGGCCAAGAAATTCTGCCGTTTTAAGAAATATCACATTCGTTATGTGGATTATAAAGACGGTGAATTCCTGAAGAAATTTCTGAACGAACAGGGTAAGATGCTGCCACGTCGCATTACCGGTAATTCGCTGAAATATCAGCGCAAAGTAGCCGATGCGATTAAGAAGGCAAGACAGATGGCAATCCTGCCTTACGTAACAGATTTATTTAAATAATAATCCCGTCCCGCTTACAGCGGGAGAACAAAATAAGTAATAATGGAAATCATTTTGATTCAGGACGTGGATAACCTAGGCGCTGCCCATGAAAAGGTGAGTGTCAAGAACGGTTATGCCCGCAATTTCCTGATTCCGCAAAAAAAGGCTGTTGAAGCCAGTCCGTCCAATCTGAAACAGCTGGACGAAAAAATGAAGCAGCAGAAAAAGAAAGAAGAAAAACTGCTTGCTGAAGTAAACAAAGTTATTGAGGTACTGAAAGCTTCACCGTTAAAAATCGGCGCTAAAACAGGAACCAGCGGAAAGATCTTCGGAAGTGTTACTTCTGTTCAACTTGCCCGTGCGATACGTGATCAGAAAGGTTACGAAATCGACCGTCGCCGCATTCATATTCTTTCAGAAGTGAAGGAACTTGGAACTTACAAGGCAAAAGTTGATTTTGGCCATGGCAACGAAACTGAGGTAGAGTTTGAAGTAGCGGCTGAATAATAATTTATTTAGACATTAATAGAACCCTCCCCCTAAAAATCGGAGGGTTTTTTTATGGATTTCAGAGTCTCCTGACAGGGTGCTTTACAGAGCACAAAATTTTCCCGAATTGTAAAAATTCCTATCTTTACAATCGCTCTGTTATTCTAGTTATAAGCTGTGCAGGTGCAGTCTTTAGATAGTACTTGGTTCATCGTAGCTACGAAGTTTAGAGTTGTTTTAATCATTTTTAATTTTAGCACAATGAACATTTATGTAGGCAACCTCTCCTGGCAAATGACCGATGAGGATCTCAGAAACCTTTTTGAACAACATGGAGCAGTTGGTTCCGCAAAAATTGTTAAAGACAAAGTATCGGGCCGCAGCAAAGGCTTCGGATTTGTCGAAATGGAAAATGATGCGGAAGCACAGGCAGCCATTACGGCGTTATATGATTCAGAAGTAATGGGCCGTAAAATTATCGTCAACGAATCTCAGCCCAAACAACAGGGTAGCGGAGGCGGTGGCTTCAAGAAGAGAAGTTTCGGCGGCGGGGGAAGTGGTGGAGGCGGTGGCTATAAAAAAGGCGGCTTCAACCGTGGAAACAGCGGTGGCGGCGGATTTGACAGAGATTACTAATCCTCATATATATGACCACATTTAAAATCCTTCCCGCAATGTCGGGAAGGATTTTTTATTTTGAATCTTTTTCAGAAACCGGAATCGCTCATTGTTAATAGCCGAATATGAGGAAATTTTCAACGTTCATTTCAGGAGTACTCTTCGCAGTTTTGTTGTATCTGATTTGCTTTTTCTTTAATGGCTGCCAGCAACCGGTCACCAATCAAAAACATGTATCCAGTGATTCTGTTCCGGAAAAAGATATTCCTGTTCGCGGATATTTCAGCGATCAGAAAGATCTGCATATTGACAGCGCAGGCCTGGATTCTTTTTTTAAAAAATATAGTCAGTTCAGAGACTATGAATCTAATGTGAAAAAGTTTTATGGTTACCGATCTTATCTGTACGCCTGGTATAACGACAGTGGCATCAATGAACAGGCCAGCAATCTGCTCAACCTTTTAAATAACCTGGATAAGGAAGGTATTCAAACTACTATTCCTTATAAGGAAATTGTAGATAGTATACTAAGTGATCCGACTCAAACTGAAAAGCCGGATCAGGAAACGGAAATCCTGTTGTCGGCAGCATATTTCTTTTATGGTGATAAAGTCATGAACGGCATCTCCGAAAAAGAAACAAAAAAACTGGAGTGGATGCTACCCAGAAAAAAACTGGATCTCCCTTATTTGATGGATTCAATTTTAAAGGAAAATCCTTCCGGCTTTAATGCGGGTGATTATAATTTTCACCAATACAATCTACTGAAAGAAAATCTCGTGAGATACAGGCAACTGGACAGTATGAATGACTGGGAGGTTTTACAGGCAGCGGCGAAGCCATTTAAAAAAAATGATACATCGCAACTGCTGGCTAAAATCAGGCATCGTTTATACCTGCTCGGGGACCTTTCTGCAGACTCTCAAAGTGATAAATTTGACGAGGATCTTGAAAAAGGAATATCCAGGTTTCAGGAACGCAACGGTTTAAATTCCGATGGTGTTGCGGGTCCTGGGTTCTTTCGCGAATTAAATATTTCTCCAAGAGACAACATTCGCAGGATTATCGTCAATATGGAAAGAACGCGATGGATGCCTGTGGTGTTGAGTCATCACTATATCATAGTAAATATTCCGGCATTCAGACTTTCTGCATATGACATGGATACCCTCACATTAAAAATGAATGTTGTTGTTGGTAAGGACGTACATAAAACAGTCATTTTTAATGGAGAAATCAAGTACATAGTCTTTAGTCCCTATTGGAATGTTCCGCCATCTATTATGAAAAGTGAAATTCTTCCGGCAATAAATAAGAATCCGAATTACCTGGCAAAAAATAATATGGAGTGGTCGGGAAATATTATCCGGCAAAAACCCGGACCCCGTAATTCCCTGGGACTTGTAAAATTTCTGTTCCCCAATTCATATAATATTTATCTGCACGACTCCCCCGCCAAAAGTTTATTCGGCGCACAATCACGTGCATTTAGTCATGGTTGTATCCGCTTGGCAGAACCCAAAAAACTGGCAGTTTATTTATTGAAGGATGATCCCAACTGGAATGAAGAAAAAATTCAAAAGGCCATGACAGATGGCAGAGAAAAGTACGTTACCCTTAAGAATCCCGTTCCTGTATATATTGGATATTTAACCGCCTGGGTAAGCAGAGAAGGAGTATTAAACTTCAGAAACGACGTATATAAACGTGATGGAGAGCTTGAGAAAATGATGATTAAATAGTTATGGATTATGAGTTATGGGTTATGAATTACTCAAAACCATAATCCATAACTCATAACCCATAACTAATTTTACTCCAGACCAAAGAGTTTTAAGTT
Source organism: uncultured Bacteroidota bacterium (assembly GCA_963757315.1). GTDB lineage: Bacteria > Bacteroidota > Bacteroidia > Chitinophagales > Chitinophagaceae > Puia. The sequence goes on from CAVWRD010000011.1 coordinate 2,067,505, forward strand.
AAGTTTCTGCAGGGTGAGATTTTTATAAGAAGAAGGAATCAAAACGGAAACATTGTGTTTGCTGCCTCCGTAACTCACCATGCGGACGGGGATGTTGGAGAGACCCTCGAAGAGTTTGTTTAAAACATCTTTCGTTTCGGCAATTTCATTTCCGACGATCGATACGATTGTCTGGTCCTGCTCTACTTCGGTTATTCCGAACGGTTCCAGTTCCCGAAGAATATTATTCAACTGAATTCCATTATCAATCGTAACAGATACGGCAACTTCAGAAGTGGTCACCATGTCTATGGAGGTTTTGTATTTTTCAAACACTTCGAATATTTTCCGAAGAAATCCATAAGCCAGAAGCATTCGGCTGCTCTTGATGTTGATGGCGATGATTCCGTCCTTGGCAGCAATTGCTTTGACCCCGGATGACGATGCAACTTTTTGGATCACGGTACCAGCGGCTTTCGGCTGCATGGTATTTAGCAATTTTACAGGCACATTTTGTTGCTGTGCAGGCCAGATGCAGGTAGGATGCAGAATTTTAGCTCCGAAATATGCAAGCTCCGCGGCTTCATCAAAACTCAGTTGTTCTATCGGAATTGTTTTCTTCACAACACGCGGATCGTTGTTATGCATGCCATCGATATCTGTCCATATTTCACAAACCGTGGCATTAACAGCGGCAGCAACCAGCGAAGCGGTGTAATCGCTGCCGCCTCTTTTCAGGTTGTCGACCTCGCCTTTTGAATTGCGACAAATGTACCCTTGTGTTATAAAAAGTTTAATACCTGGATATTTCGCCAGCAATTCCATTAATCGTGTACGAATAAGTTCCAGCTGCGGCTCATCTTCATCATCAATGCGCATGAATTCCAATGCAGGTAATAAAACATGAGAAATACCCTGTTCTTCCAGATAAACACTGAACAACTTTGTGGAGAGTAATTCGCCCTGAGCCAGAATATCTTTATTCAACGCTTCGCTGAAAGAAATTCGGAGTATGATGCTGAGGAATTCGAAATGCTCGAGAATGATGTCCGATGCTTTCTTACGTGCTTTTTCGGTCTTGAGGAGCAGCTGTATAAATTCAGCATAATGGTTCCTGAGTTTACTGATTGATTCACCGGCTTTTTCTCTCTCGAAACGTGCGGCAGACTGGCCGATTTCCACCAGCGCGTTGGTTGTACCACTGAGTGCGCTTAGTACAACAATCTTATTTTCCGGATCCGCCGTGATAAGTTTTGCTACTTCATGCATACGCTCCGGTTTACCTACCGAAGTGCCTCCGAACTTCATTATTTTCATCCGATCCTCTTTTTTGGGATCGCAAATATACAAATGAAAACGCCACTGTGATGAGTACCACAGTGGCGTTTCTATGAAAGCTTTTTTATTTTTTCACAATTTTCTGGTTGTACAGGTTGTCATTGACCATAACCTGGACAAAATAAATTCCTTTCGGCAAATAACCGAGCTGATCGATCATGACGCTGTTATTACCATTTGTGATGTTAAAAGACCTGGTAATAATCTGTCTTCCCGAATTATCCATCAGTCGCAGCATTCCATTTCCAGGCTTATCTGAATATAAATTCAGGATAGTATAATTATCAACCGGATTTGGATACACTGAAAATATATTGTCGGGTTGATTCAGCTTAACGGGAATTACTTTACTGTAGGAATATTTTCCGTTGTTGTCTACGATGCGCAGACGGTAATAAACGATGTTGCCATCGATATTGTACAGCTGATCATTTACATTATAAGTATGTACAGGTTCTACTGAGTTGCTGGCATCGACCTGGGCGACGCTGATAAAACTTGCGTCGTCAGTACTTCTTTCCACAACATAATAATCAGCATTTATCTCGTTTGTTGTTGTCCACGAAACTTTTACGTTATTGGCAGAAACATAACTGGCGCTAAAATCCAATAAGGTTACCGGCAATACGATCGATTGACAGATCTGCATATTAGGAGGAAGCTGAGTTGCAGGAAATGTTTGTGTAAGTACGCCAACCGTTCCATCTCCGGCTCCAAAATTATCATTACCAGAAGTACCGTTGCTTATTCCCGCAACACCCTGAGTAACAGTCGAAGCAATATTTAGCGCTCCATTTGAATAAATGACTCCACCGCCGCCGCCGCCACCGGGACCATGTTGGGTAGCACCGGAACTAATTGGATTATTAGTACCACCGTTACCTCCATTAGCCGTTGCCGTTATACCTGCCTGACCGCTGTTTGCATAAATCAATATACTTCCGCCGGCACCTCCGCCACCTGAACCATCGATTATCACTGAACTATTACCAGTGTTACCGTTCGCGTTGATAGTTCCCGTATTTATAATCGCAGTAGCGTTAATAATTACAATTCCACCTCCAGTTGCTCCTCCACTTGCCACACCAGAACCTGGTGTACCTGTTCCATCATTGGTTGAACCAGCACCACCACCTCCGCCCATAATCAGGCGACTTGGTGAATAGTAAGTAGTTGTCGGAGCATAGGTTTGAAAAGCAGTACCACCATGACCTCCAGTAAATCCAAAGGAAAACCAACCGTTACCACCTAACACCGCCAGTCCCTCCGTTACCACCACCCCCACCACCAGCATTCTGGTCGTTGGACGCGGGATCACTGTCTGATGCACCGCCGCCTGCATTTCCGGGACCGCCTCTTGCGTAACTGCCTCCGGGATATCCTTCGACTACATTATCCACTAATGCGTTGTTATAATATAAATATCTGGGGGTACCTGCAATGCCTTCAGCCCTTACTTGCGTGGGCTGTGGTAGTTGCAGGATCATAAAAATCGTTTTTGTTTATGCCGGCCTGACCGTGTAACTGACGTCCTCCACCACCACGAAATCCTGCACCCGAAGCATTAATGGTCTTACCATTCAAGATCCAATTGATTTACTGCATCGATTACCGTAACTCCTCCTGTTGAACCATTCCATAGCGGAGTAGTAATATTTGCACCGAGCTGAATATTAAAATGAGGTGAAACTCTGATTACCTGATAGGTGTATTGTCCGGTAGTTGCAGAATAGGGTGTATTACTATAGGCATGAGTAAGTCCGGCTAATAAATTTAACGTACCTCCTCCAACCGGAACCGCATTGTTGGCAACCGCAAATTCCATATTTCCTGCCACAAGATTTGTAGTAATTAAGCCGGCTTCCCAATCCACTTATATTAGCTCCATATAATAGCAATTCGTTCAGAAGCAGGCAATAATAATTGAGCTCCCTGCATCTGAATAACCAAAATAATATCTCCACTTGCAATAGGCGTATTTCCAAAATTAGTTCCTGACCCAATCGCACCCAGAGTTACAGAAGTAGCCCCAGCAGCAACAGTCGCCTGTGTGCCCGGGTAATAAGTATTTTCATTTACCGTAAGCGAAGTTGTTCCGGTAGTCGGACAATTCTGCGCTTTCAGGATAGTACCATTAAGAATGAAGAGGATAGTTAATATAACGGGCAAAAACACTCGTAATCTCACGGATCCCGCTACCTTGAACAAAAATGCTTTCGCATTTTGGTCCTTTATATTTTTACTGCATGTGAGCACAGCAGTTGGGTAAACATTTTTCATAGATTCGGTATTTGACACACCCAAGGGATTCAATTGATATACCAACTTGAAAGTCCCTGATTTTTAATGGTTTATCCCTTCTATTCTGAATGGATTATTCCCATTTTGAGAATGTCATTCCTATATTGGATTTTTTTGCCATATTCGACTGGCTGAACTAAGTGTAATAACTTAGTTGAAGGTGGTATTATTGCGTTTTTGGGAAATATTCGTTATTGTGCAGGAGGCGAAATTTTGAACAGATCTGCCAGATATCCAAGATCTTCAACAACGGCCTTCATCAATGGAATCCCATTTATTTTTCGGTCAGCTTCCATGACACGTTCGGGATCACCGGGGACCAGCACTTTTTCAAAACCTTCGCCGGGTTTAGCTTGCCTGAACCGTCTGAGCCACTGATCCATATCTTTTTTGAATGAAGTGCCAGTTCGAAATCCGTCAATCCTCATCGCTCCGAAAAAATGGCCAATACCTTTACCCGGCATGTTTTCAGGAATCGGTACATAGGCAGGAAATGGGGGTACCCACGGACCATAGTTTGCTCCACTCAGGACGCCCGAGAAAATATCCACGATGGCACCAAGTGCATATCCCTTATGACTGCCATGTTCACGATCTCCTCCCAGAGGCAACAATGCGCCTCCCGCTTTCAGTTCATGAGGATTGTTTGAAGTATGCCCTTCCTTATCCTGGATCCAGCCGGAAGGTGCCGGCTGGTTTTTTCTCTGTAAGATTTCGAGTTTGCCATTGGCTGCAGTTGTAGTAGCCAGGTCTGCTACAAATGGTGGTTCATTGCCAGCAGGGATAGCCACACATATAGGATTGGTACCTAAAAGCCGTTCTACAGAAAATGTGGGTGCAACCAGCGCACTTGCATTTGTCATAACGATTCCGATCATATCTTCTTCTAGAGCCATCATGGCGTGTTGTGCCGCGATTCCAAAATGATTGGAATTCCTTACCGCAATCCAGCCCGTTCCTACTTGTTTAGCCTTACTGATTGCAATTTCCATAGCATAAGGTGCTACAACAAGTCCCAATCCACTATCACCATCCACCACTCCGGTCGACGGTGTTTCATGTACCAATTCTATTTTGGGATTTGTGTTTGCTCGTTTGGCTTCCCAAAGTCGCACGTATCCGGTTAAACGTGCGATACCATGTGAATCAATTCCCCGCAGATCGGCTCTCAGTAATCCCGTTGCCGCCAAAACAGCGTGTTCATCATTTGCACCTATGCTGTTAAAAACATTTTTAGTAAATCGCAACAGGGTTTCATACTGAAATATTTTTTCCATGCAATCATTATAATATTTTGTCGTCGATTTTCATATTTACAGGGTCCCATCTAATAATTTTATTCCGAAAATAGCTCTCATTCGCAGCTAAACAGGGTGCCGCTGCCCTGAATCCAAATACCGGATCTTCAACAACAGGGGTACCTGAACGAACCCCTGCGAAAAAATGTCCGAAGTGTTCAACATCTGCATTAAAATTATCAGGTGCATGGAAAACAGTATCAGGTTCTGTTTGGTCTTTCTGATCCTGGGCTGACCATTTCTGATTATATGCTTTCAGCAATTCTTCCTGCATTTTTTTCGGATACGTATCAAGTGCATCCCAGCCACCAATACCGGGAGCTTTTGACATTTTATGATGGCGAATACTGTAGCCATCCCCTTCCAATGTTAGGACTCCTTCCGAACCAATAAATTGTGTTCCGCCTGATTCGCTGTTACCACTTATAAAATCAACCCTCAGCATTACCTGGAATTCCGGATGTTCCGCTGTTTTTGGGTATTGCATAACTCCAGCCATTACATCCGGCACATCACGACCGTCCTGCCAGTAGCAGGTTTGTCCGGAAGCGTATATTTTTTCGGGACCTTTTGAATCCGTGATTACATGAATACCCGAAAGCAGATGAACAAAAAGATCGCCCGCCACACCTGTTCCGAAAGCCCGGTAATTTCTCCACCAGAAAAACTTTTTGGGGTCATAGGGTTCGTCTTTCATACCCGCAATATATCTTTTCCAATCAACAGTAGTAGCCGAAGCATCGGTGGGCATCGTGTATTCCCAGGCACCCAGTGCACTTTGTCTGTCGAAGTTCGCTACCACCATCGCCAACTGTCCGATGGCTCCATTTTTAATGGCCTCCCTTGCTTTTAAGACTCCGAGACTACTCACCCGCTGACTTCCGATCTGCATGGTTTTGTTACTTTTCTTCCATGCATCTATTACTCCCAGCCCTTCACTGATCTCATGAACCATCGGCTTTTCACAGTATACTGCCTTACCTGCTTTCAACGCTTCGATAGAAATCCTGGAATGCCACAGATCGGCTGTTGCAATAACGACCGCGTCGATGTCTTTCCTGCTTAGAATTTCTTTATAGTCGGTTGTTACCTGGATATTATTTCCATATAATTCTTTGGCTCTTTCCAGTCTTCCTGAATAGAGATCAGATACTGCAACCAGTTCTGTACCGGGAATTTTCAAAGCGGTGCTGGTGTCGTTATTACCCATGATCCCCATTCCTATGGTTGCGAAACGGATTTTATCGTTGGGTGAAATATCCCTTGAGTAACTGTCAACCCGGTTTTGCCATTGATCGGCAAATGCCAGGGAACTATTGGCTGCTGCCAGTGCAAGTGCTGTTCCGCTCATCTGTTGAATGAAATGACGGCGGGAAGAAGATCTTTTCATTTGGTAATTTTAAAATGGAGAAGGAAGGTAAGAAAACAAAAAGTCATCCCGCAGTTGGCGGGATGACTTTTTTATCATCAGAATTTTTTAAAAAGGAAGGTCGTCCACAGGAGCATTCATTTCACTACCTGCAGGTACACCGGCGATACTGCCCGATGAACCGGAATTATAACTGTCAACTCCTCCAGCTTCATTACTATTACGGCTGCCAAGCAGTTGAACCGTGAATACCCTGAGCGTTAAAGAAACACCCTGAGTTCCATCTGTTTTCTGGTATGTACGTATATCAGGTGTGCCTTCAGCATATACCTGCGTTCCTTTTTTCAGATAAGGGGCAATCGCTGTTCTGTCTGTCCAATAAGCGCAATCCACCCAAACTGTTTTATCCTTCTGGTTTCCCTGTGCATCCCGGTATTTCTCCGTATGTGCCACATTGAAATTGATCACATTTTTACCATTCACAAGATTGGTGACACAATCTTTTCCAAGATTCCCGATGATTTGCATTTTGATCATAACTTAAAATTTAGCTGCGTACTTAAAATTGTTTATAAGGCAATTTACAGGTTTTGCGAAGGCCATAAAATACTATTTTCAGGGAATAAGTATCTTTGCCATTATGAGTAGAAATGGCAAAGTGCTGGTGGCGATGAGCGGAGGTATTGACAGTACCATAACCGCTTTAATGTTAAAGGATCAGGGTTATGAAGTGATCGGCATCACCATGAAAACCTGGGACTATGCTGGCAGCGGTTCATCCAAAAAAGAAACCGGGTGTTGCAACCTCGACAGTTTCAATGACGCCCGTATGGCCGCCGTTCAACACGGATTTCCTCATTTTGTGCTGGATATACGGGATGAATTTGGTACGGCTGTAATCGACAATTTCGTAGAAGAATATCTTGCGGGCCGCACTCCCAATCCTTGTGTGATGTGCAACACTCATATCAAATGGCGGGCTCTCCTTAAGCGGGCTGATGCGCTGGACTGCGAATTTATAGCAACGGGCCATTATGCTTTTATTCATCAGCATGACAACGGAAGATTTTTTCTGAGTAAAGGTGTGGATGAACAGAAGGATCAGAGTTATGTTTTATGGGGTTTGCAACAGGATTTGTTGAGTCGCACGATGCTTCCACTTGGAAAATACAAGAAACCTGAAATACGCCAGATGGCCATTGACTATGGATATCCTGAACTCGCGAATAAAAGCGAGAGTTATGAAATCTGTTTTGTTCCTGATAATGATTACAGCGGATTTCTGAAAAAGAAAATGCCGGACTTGAAGATAAAGTGGAAGGAGGATTTTTTGTGGATGTCGGATGGGAATATGATTGGTAAACATCGCGGTTACCCGTTTTATACAATCGGTCAGCGCAAGGGTCTTGATGTGACGTTCGGAAAACCTGTATATGTAACTGCCATTCATCCTGAAAATAATACCGTCGTACTCGGTGAAGAAAAAGACCTGGCCGGCCGGTCAATGATGGTCTCGGGATTAAATCTTCAGAAATATGAATCCGTTCCGGATGGAATGGAGTCGGTAACAAAAATTCGATATAAGGATAAAGGCGCACTTAGTAATCTCTATACCGAAGGCAATCAGCTTCGCGTGCATTTTTATGAAACCGTAAAAAGTATCACCCCCGGACAAAGTGCCGTTTTTTACGAAGGCGATGATGTCATCGGAGGCGGAATTATCCGGATGAAAACATTTTAGTGTGGTGACACGGCCAACAGTCAACGGTCATCGATACATGAAAGAACATACATACTACACCAATCTCCAATGGACCGGCAACACCGGTAAGGGCACCGAGAGTTATCGTGGATACGAAAGATCTCATGTTATTTCTGTTGAAGGAAAACCAGTGATCGAAGCTTCTTCAGATCCGTCTTTTCGCGGAGACAAATCAAAATACAATCCGGAGGAAATGTTTCTTGCTTCCTTGTCTTCCTGTCATATGCTTTGGTTTTTGCATCTCTGTTCAGATGCATCAATCATCGTACTTGAATATCAGGATAAAGCGACTGCCACAATGGAAGAATCTGCAGATGGAAATGGAAAATTCACGGAAGTTATACTTCATCCGAATTGTGAAAGTAAAAGAGGAATGGATGAAGGAAAAATTAAATGAACTCCACGATAAGGCCCATCATTTCTGTTTTATTGCCAACTCAGTAAATTTTCCGGTGAGACACGAACCTTTATCGAAAGTCTTATAAACTAAAAATAAAAAAGACCGCCCCTGTTTAAAACAGGGAACGGTCTTAATTGAAAACTCCTTTATCGTATACTATAAAGTTATTTCCAGAGATCCGGTGTTACCCGGCAGATCAGTGGCCGTGGCGCTGATTACAGAACCCGTTACGGCCGCATTGTTCTGCGTTGCCGTATAGTTCCATAAACTCCTTCTGACCGGATCGAGCACCGCGTTGCCCTGCTCCAGTAATACACCGGCTGCAGAATGAATACTTACCTGAACGGAAGCTACGCGAAAATCATCCTTTGCATTGACGACAATCACAGAGCCAGTTGTACCCTTATAATTTGTCGCGTCAATTTTCTTTACCACGGGTGGTTTAAGAAAATCACGCACAGCTAAATTAAAAGCGGTCTGTCCGGGACTAAGTTTCTTCACATATTCCGCTTTCAGATCAGCCGAGTTTATCACGCCATTGGCGTAAATTGCTGCATCCGAAAACAGTTCACGTTTCTGCGTCTGTTTCTCCGTAGGCACTGCGTCTTTATTCACAGTGGGCATTCGTGCGATCGTGGTATTGTTACCACGTTTTTTGTAAACAAATTGTTTACCTACATTACCCCTTGCTCCTCTCACGAGCAGGTTTTCATTGACATTAGCCATTTTAAATGGTTTTTAAATTGTTATAAGATATTGTTTTCTCGTTCACCATTGCTTCGGAAGAAAGTTTCACGGGTTACGCCTCCCGATCCGCTTGCATAATGCTTCCTTGATTTTGATGAACATTGTAAAAATAAATTCTGAAAAAGCCTTTTAAAAGAAAAATGAAGGGACGGGCAAACGCAGTGTGGCGGTGTATTACAAACCGTGGGGTGAATGGATTTTTCGAATTTATTTCGAAATAGGACTTGCGTGGCAATAACCCGTCGGTCAATCGTCGGTCAACCTTCGGCCATCCTTCGGTCAAACAGGGCATTCTCCCTATGATGAGCGAAGAATCGGGCGAGGATGACCGAACAAATACAACTTGAAATCCAAACCAGTATATTTGAATAAATGATTTCAGATTAACCCCCTAAAACTGCACGCATGATTAAACAGTATATTTTTTTCAGACATAAGGGCGCATTAAAAAAATTAGATATTGATGAAATCGTCGTTATGGAAGCCGCTGACAATTATATTAAAATAATTGGAATGGAGAATTTTTTCACGGTGCGCATATCCCTGGAGGCCGCGTTAAAACGTTTACCTTCAAAAAAGTTTATCAGGATACACAGGTCTTACGTAGTATCATTGGATTATATAGAGTCGATAGATAAAGTATCTGTTTTGCTGGGTGATAAAGAAACTACCCTCCCTGTTTCCAGACAGTATTATCAGAAACTTGCCAGACAACTTGTTATTATTGATGCAGAAATCTCTTCGACAAAAAAACGAAGCCAGGCTGTTAAAACATTTCTTCATTAATCTGCATGGCAGGCAAATTCTCTGTGAAAAAGAAAAAGGCCAACGGTTCCCGCCTTTTGCGGGGTTCACCATCGGCCGGGGTTTAAGGGTACGACTTTAGGGTTATAAGTTATGGGTTATGGGTTAAGCGTTAAAAAGGGGATTCAATAACCAGTTATATACCTGACTTCCCACATTCAAAAGTGGATTTGTACTGGCTTTTGGTGTTTTCTCAACATATTCAGATGATTCAACTTTCACTTTCACGGCAACCACATTTTCTTTTTCAAATGAACCGGCGAGTTGATTTTTAAGTTTGTTACAGGTTAATTCCTGTGTTGACCAAATAATAGTAGCAATTCCCGAAACTTTTAAAAAGAAGTCCTTTCCCTTTTTAAAGAAGTCCAGCTTCGCCGGCATTTCTGTGGAAAATGATTCAATAACCTGGGTTGGCCTTGGAATAATGAACCAGATATTTCCTTCTTCATCTACTTCTGTAATACGGGCTATATGCGTCGGTAAATTGACCAGTGCATTGGACTCAGACATAAATAATGCATTTTCCAATTCTTTAATTTTCTCTGTTAAAAACGCTAATGGCATATCCTGTATCATGTTGTTAGGTTTGCCATAACTTTTCAATCCGCATACCAAAACCGGATCATTTGAAACTGAATGTTTTGTAATTTGGTATGATCTGTTTTCCTTCCGGATTTGGGATTATTTTTCCGAAAAAGGACCCGTTCAGAAAAGGGAAAGAAGAAATGGATCTGTATAGTCCTGAATAAATCCGATAATATGATCCGCAATCGGGAATTCATTTCGGTTATGCATTGTTGTTAGTACGACGCATTTCATGCCGGCAGCAGCTGCGGCTTCCACACCTTTCGGAGCATCTTCAAAAACCAGACAGGCCGATGGCGCAGTATGAATCTGTTCAGCTGCCTTCAAAAAAGTTTCAGGGTGTGGTTTACTGATACTTACATCGTCTGCACTTACGATGGCACTAAAATATTTTCTGATGCCCAGATTATCCAGGATGAAGTCTATATTAAAAGGGATTGCAGCAGAGCCAATGGCCATCGGAATTTTTCTGTCGAAGGTCTTATCGAGGAATTCCCTGAGACCTTTGATAAGACTCAGATGCGGAAGATAGGCTTTTTGATATCTTTTTTCCTTTTCGAGTGACCAATGTTCCATTTCTTCATTCGTAAATCTTCCTTCACCGAAAACACGTATGAGCAACTCTGAATTTTTACCGTACATCTGGCTTTTCACCTGCTCCGGATTTAATCCGGCCTTCAAATCATTATTCAGAATTTCGGTCCACGCCCTGATATGAAATTCCATATCATTAATCATCGTACCATTTAAATCAAAAATCAGAGCTCGCGGTGAAACCAGCATGGACCATATTTATATAAATGCAATGCCACTGTCAGAGTTGTCTCCGGAACAGTGGCATGCAGGAATCGTGATTATCAGATTATTTTATTGCTTTTCCAGTTTTACTGTTTGACTATAAGTATCTCCCTGTATTCTGAGAATATACATTCCGCTCGCGGTAACAGATGGCTGAATGTTCACAAAATTATCACCCGATTGTGCCTGATATGACTGAGTGATATACGTTTTACCCTGCATATCAGAAACAGTCATCATTAAATTCTGTGGTCTTGATAAATTAATCTTCAGACGAATCTGATCGAAGAACGGATTACTGTAAATAACCAATGGAGGGCTATTTTCACTAGTCGTTACAGCAACCGTCGGACTGTATTTGAATTTACCGTCCAGGTCAACCATTTTGAGTCGATAATAACCGGTGCCGCTCAGAGGTGATTTATCAGTCAGGAAATAATTGGATGTCGTGGATGAAAATCCTTTGGCTTTCACAGTACCGATGCTTGTCCAGTCAGTCTGATCGCCACTTCTTTCCACACCATAAAAATCTGAATTCTGTTCCTGTGAGGTTGCCCAGCTCACTCTCACGGAGCCATCATCGTTTTTAGTTGCAATAAATTGTACCAATTGAACCGGAAGAGTAACTGTGCTTCCAAAAATAACTCCATAGGTAACGCAGGATCCGTACCCGTAATCGATGCCCCGTTTACAATTCCGGCAGCACAACCGCAGGACTGGGTCCCGGACAATTGATCGCATATGCACCAAACGCAGGACATGCTATTGCAGAGCCAATCCATTCCGCATTCAAGCATAAGAATAATATGAATCCCGCCAACTGGAGTTGTAAATACGCTGTAAATCCCAGCGACATTTGGAATACCACAGATTTGCAAAATCAGCGATGTGGTCCTATTACACTTAGTTACCAGATGCCATTATTAGCATCGATATATGAAAAATTATTACCGATCTGAATACAAGAAGAGAAGTGGCATCTAAATCTAACTGATCGTTGACAAATAACGTAACCGGTGTCGGTTGGATCATTGGCAACTACTAATGCTTGAACCGAAAAGTTGCACGTACGTGTTAATGTTAACCGTCGTGTAGTTCCTATTATTTTAATCGTACTGTTATTAAATACCATATCATTTAAATTTACCGTGATTGAAATTTATATCCACCCAGAGATTTGGCGAAACAAAAGCCGCCGGTTGGAGCGGTAGCTGGGAAATTGCAGCCAGGTCCTGATAGCATCATAAAGTCCATTATGCACCAAAAATACGCATTGTCTGGAAGTGCGGTTAATGGTCCACTGGTAACTCCGGTCGGATGAGAACCACTTGCATTAAAATAATTATTATCATCAGCAAATTGTCCATCACTTGCGTAAGTAGCCATCATATAAATATTACCTCCAACAATTGGAACGGGTGATGCTAAAATTAGCTGTTTGCCAACCGCATGCTGTTTCGTTTGTAATAAGTGACCTGGGCAATTAAAGCTTCGCTGGGGGTAACCTGAATATATGGCTCCAATATGTGTCCCACCCATGCCAGCTTGTTTATAAAATCTCATGCTGTTAACAAATCCACTTACTGTGGATTGAAATTTGGTCCCCACTGTAAGAGGCATTGCCAATGTTCGCAGGACCAGTCAGCTGGTGTCTGTGTCCCAAATATCGTCACATTAGGATTTGCAGTACTGACAGCCAGATTTGAACCATTGAAACATTTGACTGAATAATAATCGTACAGCCGGTACAGGGATTAGGAGGAGCCGCATGACCTATCCAAAAATTCGGATCGTCATAAGTCAGATTCGAAGGGTTGGTAGCAATCGATGTATAGGTTTGCCCCTGCGAGAAAAATGAAGAAAGAAAAAAAACTGCCAATAAGGTAGGAATGTAAAATTTTTTCATAATCATTATTTAATCAGTTCATTCGGTAGAACACAGAATCTTTTCGGGACTTTAGTCAAGCCGGGCATGCACAGATTTTGGAAACTGATTTCAAGAGGGACGAACAGTCTTTAGATGGATGGGATTTTGAGAACGCGGATTTTAACAGGATATATAACAAAAATAAGATACTCAATTGAATTATAATCGTTACACGCGATTTTTATCTGGTTTTTTTCTTTCTATTTTTCTCCACAAAACTTTTGCCAACAACTTCCCGAACAAAAAGATGGAGCACGTAAAATCCCTAAGGGTTTTTTCTTAGAATGGGTTTTCCGTAGACTAAGTGTCCTGGAAACTTAATTCCGGAAAAGATTCAACCGGGATTACAGGCATCAAGGAAAGCGCTTTTTACAGAAACAGAAAATGGTGAAGAAAGGTCGGCCATCCGCTCCGGATGCCATTGAACCAAAAGCAGCCAGGATTTATTTGCGGGTTCCTTCCACTCCATGGCTTCAACAATAGAAGGTTCGCTGAAGGCGGAAATTTTCAATAGCTCCCCAGGCGTGTCGGCTGACTGATGATGCGCAGAATTTACTGCGCCCAGTTCCTGGCTACAAATATTGTAGAGTAATGTACCCGGGACTATCCGGATAAAATGAGTTTGGTCCACTCCATCCAGCTTGCCGTGAACCGAAGATTGATGAATGGAGGGTATATCGGGTATCAACGTCCCACCCAAAAAAACATTGATCAGCTGAAGCCCCCGGCAAATACCAAGAACGGGTTTTTTAGCAGTAAAAGCTTTGGCGATCACCTGAAATTCAAACTGGTCGCGCTCCGGGATGATTTCCTTCAGGCCAAACTGCGATTCAAACTCCGGTTTGCCATATAATGCGGGGTGAAGATCTTCTCCGCCGCTGAAAATTACTCCGTCACATTCTTCCGTTTCACCGGCATTTTTAATGTGCATACTCAGTTTTATCACTTTTACACCGGGTTCTGATTCCACCCAGCGGCGATAATTTTCGAATTTGCCGCAATCGGTGATGCCTATGCGAAGAGGGCTATAGTTCATATATTATCGATGACCGATGACCGTTGACTGTTGACCGGCTTTAAGTTTTGGACTCAAATTACAGATGCAAGGTAAAGACAGATCCTTCATTTTCCACCGACTGAACCTGAATGCTTCCCTTGTGTAATAATAGGATTTGCTGACAAAGGCTGAGGCCGATTCCACTTCCATTTTTCCTGGTGCTGAAGAATGGAATAAAAATCCGGTCCATCAGAGATGCCGGAATGCCACATCCGTTATCTGCCACTTTGATGTTGATTTTTGGACTACCTGCTGCTGAGAAAGCGGATAATTGTATCCTTGGCTTGGGTTTGTCTTTTACCGCTTCAATACCATTAACCAATAAGTTAATCAATACCTGTTCGATCAATGTCGCATCCAGTTCATAAGAAAGATCCGGATTCTGGAGAATAATTTCCAGCTCCACGTTTTTTTGCTGAAGTGTTGGCAGCATGAGCTGGTGCAGATTCTCGAACATATCCCTCAAATACACTTTTTTTACTGTAGGGGCTACGATTTTATTGAGATTCCTGTATGTTTCTGCAAATTTCAAAAGGCCTTCGCTCCTTCTCCTGATTGTTTCAATTCCCAGTTCCAGATCTTCGACTGCTGCCGGTTGTTCAAGCATAAAATCTGTCGCTTTCTGTAAACGGCTCAGCATGGTATCCGCCAGGGAGGAAATGGGTGCGACGGAGTTCATAATCTCGTGAGTCATGACACTGAGCAATTTCTGCCATGCTTTGGCTTCCGTTTCATCCAGGGCCTCGTTTACATTCTGAAAAGCGGCCAGTTTATATGTTTTATTATCTGTTTGAAAACCCGTGGCCGATGCCAGCACTTTTACGATACCGTTGTCTTTTGAGATCGAAAGGATTTTTCCTGCACCGGGCTGCAGCTGATTAATTTCCTGGAAAAGATACGGGTCTCTTTTTTCAAGTGAATGCAGGGATTTCAGATATGGAATTCCAAGGATTTTTTTCAAAGAGTCGTTCATCCAAACCACTTCTCCGCTTTCCACTTCATAAGAAAGAATTCCGGTTTCAACCAGCTCCAGTATTTTCTGAAGATAGAGGTACTGTGTTTCTTTTTCACGGCTGATTACTTTGAACGTGCTGTTGATATCATTGAACCCTTTACGGATTGTTTTCAATTCGTTCGGTGCATGATTCACGTCGAAATGTCTCGAGAAATCCCGGTAGTGGATAGATTCAACAAACTGCTCGAGTTCGTCCTGCGTTTTACGGAAGAATCGATAAAAATCCGAGAATTGCCAGGCTATCACGGGAATGAGAATAATCAAATAAATATATTGCGCCTGAACCACCGTAACCGCTGCAAGGCAGAGCACGAGGAACAAAAATATAACACGGACAAGTATACGAAGTTCGAAACGTTTAAACATGGTTGACAATTGGTAGTTGACCGATGACCGATGACCGATGACCGTTGCTTTGAGCTTTTGGCCTTAGGCTTTTAAATATCATATTTACTGAGCCTGCGGTAAAGCGCCGTGCGTGTAAGGCCCAGTTCACGGGCTGCGCGCGAAATATTACCCTGGTGTTTTTCGATAACCTTTAATATGGTGTTTTTCTCGATCGTGCTCAGTGTAAAATCATTATCATCTTCATCCGCCATTTCCTTAACCGTTTCTATCGGAGAAAAAATAATGTCTTCTGCTCTTATCTCGTCGCCCTCACACATGATTACGGCTCTTTCAATACTGTATTGTAATTCACGCACGTTGCCGGGGAAATGATAAGCCCGTAATTTTTCAATTGCTTTATTATCTAATTCCAGTGATCGTTTGAGATACTTGCCGGCATACATCGTCGCAAATTCTTTTGCGAGCGGGGGAATATCATCCGGTCTCTTCCGCAGGGGAGGCATGGTGATCTCGACGGTATTAATCCGGTAAATCAAATCCTTCCTGAACCTGGTTTCATTGGCGAGTTCCGAAATGGGCAGATTGGTAGCACATATTAACCGGATATCGACCGGTATAAGCAAATTTGATCCCAGACGTGAGACCTGTCTGTTTTGTATTACAGACAGAAGTTTGGCCTGCTGTTGCAGGGTAATATTTCCGATTTCATCCAGAAACAAAGTACCTCCCGATGCCATTTCAAACCTTCCCGTCCGATCATCCCTGGCATCGGTAAAAGCACCCTTTTTATGGCCAAATAATTCACTTTCAAACAGGGTTTCCGTTAGTGCTCCCACGTCGACCTTTACAAATTGTTTGGCTGACCTGCCCGACCTTTCGTGAATCATGCGCGCCATCAGATCCTTGCCGGTACCGTTCTCTCCCATGATCAGGATATTGGCGTCGGTGGGGGCGATTTTTTCAACCTTACTTAATATATCTCTCATCGGAGCAGATTGCCCGATAAAAGGTGTTTGTCCCTGACCGGCAGGTAAATCTGCTGACTTGGCAGGTGCTGAACCGTCCTTTTTTTGCAGTGTTTCCCGAATGGTGGTTACCAGTTTTTCGTTATGCCATGGTTTTACGACAAAATCGACGGCACCCTCTTTCAGGGATCTTACAGCGAGATCAATATCGCCATAGGCGGTTATCATAATTACTGACGCGGCAGCGTCCCATTCCCTTATCTTGCGCAACCAATACAGACCTTCGTTGCCGGTATTGATCGCGCTGTTGAAATTCATATCGAGCAAAATGAGGTCGAAATGATTTTTATATAATATGGATCTGATATTTTCGGGGTTTTTTTCTGTGAGAACCTCTGCTGCTTCCGTTTTTAACAGGAGCCGGACGGCAGTAAGAATATCCACATCGTCGTCGATTACCAGAATCCTTGCGTTTTTTAAAACCATGGAGACAAAAAATATTTCATGCGAAGGTGCAACAAAACAGTGCCACAAGTTTACTATAATATAAGATGGTGACAATTAGTTTTTTAAACCGGGGCTGTCCAAAAAGGCGTGTATCGAAAGCGTACAGTTCCTGTATCAGAAACGACCGGGGTATGTGGACCGGCATTTCTAAATACTTGTAAATCACGTTCATTAGCTTCTGGCACGTGGTTGCATTTAGCCTATCCGTATTTTTTAAGTTTCAGCTATGATTATACCACCGGGTATCTTTATACCGGGTGCTTTTATAAAAAATATTTTAAACAATGGTAGACAGGGTTATTAAGAAAAAGAGGTGGTCAACTAAAAGACTTCTAACAATCGGTGGAATTACCGCTTTGGTATTACTGGCATTTGGCAGTTATTATTTTACGTCCGGCAAGAGCCGTCTGAATGTAGATGTTGACCGAATTACTATTGCTACGGTAACCAAGGGTCCCTTCCAGGAAACGATTCCAGTAAACGGCGTGGTTCTGCCCATCAACAGTATTTACCTGGATGCAACAGAAGGTGGCCGGGTAGAGGAAAAATATGTGGAGGACGGGACTTTTATGAAAAAAGGAGAACCCATTCTCAGGTTGTCAAACACCGACCTGGAACTCAGTCTTGCCAACCAGCAGACTTCTGTATACCAGCTTCTTTCAAACATGCGCCTTTCCAGCGTAACCGCCCAGCAGAATACGGTAAATAAACTAACCAGCCTTGCAGATGTCGAAAGTTTCTACAGGGAAGCAGAAAGAGTATATACCCTCGACAAAAAGTTATATGCCCAGAAAGCCATTGGTTATCAGGAATTTAAACAGTCAGAGAACAATTATAATTATTATCTGCAGAAGAAACAGCTTACCCAGCAGATCCTTAAACAGGATTCCGTTTCTGTAAATCAGCAGGCGTTACAGGATAAACAATCTTTTGAAGGTGCACAGAAAACATTATCCATACTTAGTAAAAAAGTAGGTGACCTGATTGTAAGATCGCCCGTTGAAGGACAACTTACATCACTTGATGCAGAAGTGGGGCAATCTAAAACTGCCGGCACGCGTCTGGGACAGATTGACGTATTGACCGGTTTCAAAGTGAGGGTGGATATAGACGAACATTATATTTCCAGAATTTATTCCGGTCTTACAGGTAAATGGATCACCACCGACAGTACTTATGATCTCAAAATATTTAAAGTATATACTGTATCAACGGGCGGTCATTTCCAGGTAGATATGCAATTCATCGGACCTGCTCCTAAGGGCATTCGCCGCGGTCAGACATTGCAGATTCTTTTAGCGCTTAGCGAAGAAAAAACGGCCATACTTGTTCCAAGAGGCGGATATTTTCAACAGACAGGCGGAAACTGGATATTCAAATTGAGCGAAGACGGTAAAACGGCTTATAAGGCCGACATACAACTGGGTAATCAGAATCAGGAATACTACGAAGTATTATCTGGTTTGCAACCGGGAGACAAAGTGGTAACCAGCAGTTACGAAAATTACGGTACGATGCAGGAACTCATTCTTAAAAAATAATTCTCAATCACAGTATAAAGTATAAAACAATGATAAAGATTCACGATCTGGAAAAGATCTACAGAACAGAAGAAGTAGAAACCATTGCACTCAACAAACTTTCGTTCCAGGTGAATGAAGGCGAATTCGTAGCCGTGATGGGCCCCTCAGGTTGCGGCAAGTCAACCTTACTAAATATTCTCGGGTTGCTCGACGATCCGGATAGCGGAAGCTTCCTTTTTAATGGAATTGAAGTTGCCGGCTTCAACGAACGTAAAAGAGCAGATCTCCGTAAAAGGAATATCGGTTTTGTATTTCAGAGTTTCAACCTGATCGATGAACTTACTGTTTTCGAAAACGTGGAACTGCCTTTGATCTACCTCGGTGTTAAAGGTGATGAAAGAAAGAAACGTGTTGAAGAAATGCTCGATAAGATGCAGATCATGCATCGTCGCAATCACTATCCGCAACAATTATCCGGCGGTCAGCAACAGAGGGTTGCCGTAGCACGCGCTGTGGTTAACAAACCAAAGCTGATTCTGGCGGATGAACCTACAGGAAACCTCGATTCTTCCAACGGTAATGAAGTAATGGAACTGCTTACGGATCTCAACGAACAGGGTACAACCATTATCATGGTAACGCACTCTGAACACGACGCCCGTTATAGCCACCGTATCATTCGCATGCTGGATGGACAAACGGTAACTGAGAACATACTTGTTTAACGCTACGCGTTAAACAAAGTGTGGGAGTATGGGAGTATGGGAGTATGGGAATGTGGGTTCAATAGCCTGCGTATATCCGCTAACTGCCAACGGCCAACGGCCAACGATCAATTATTGATGTATGCTTAAGAATTATTTCAAAATAGCTTTCAGAAATCTCTGGCGCCATCGGGTGTTCTCCCTGATTAATATCCTGGGACTCACGGTGGGTCTGACCGCCTGTTTCCTGATATTTCTGTATGTCCGTTTTGAATTAAGTTATGATAAATTCCACAGCAAAGGCGATCGCATATACCGGATCATCTGTGATATCAAGACACCGACTGAAACCATGAAACCAGGCGGTCCATCCTGGGCAGTAGGACCACATCTGATGGGAGGATTTCCTGAGGTAGAAGCAGCTGTGAGAACCACAGACGATGAACTTCTGGTAAGAAAGGGTAATGTGAAATTTCAGGAAAAGAATTCCCTGTGGGCTGACTCCTCTTTTTTTGAAATGTTTGATTTCAAACTGATCAAAGGCAATCCGCACACTGTTTTAAATGAACCGTTGAGTATTGTATTCTCCGAATCAGCTGTAAAAAAATATTTTGGAGACAAGGATCCTGTCGGGCAAACGGTGTTACTGACCGGAGACGGATTTACAGCGAAGATTACCGGCGTAATGAAGGATATACCGGAAAATTCAATGATCAAAGCCGACATGATCGTATCCATGAATACCCTCACCAGAAAACTGAATCCGGGACTGAATGATCAGTGGGGTAATTATGGAAACCGAACCTATGTGCTGCTTAAGCCAGGTACTAACCCAGTTTTTTTTCAGAAGCAAATACCCGCATTTCTGGAGAAAATGAATGGAACGGAAATGAAGCAGCTGAACATGTATCCAACGCTGATGCTTGAGAAATTTCCGGAAGCTTACCTGCATTCAGAAAGAAATGATAGTAATTCAGGCAGCATCAAAAACGTTTATATATTCTCCATTGTCGCTGTATTTATTCTACTCATTGCCTGTTTCAATTTTGTAAACCTCACTACAGCACGTTCTGCCGAGAGAGCCAAGGAAGTTGGAATCCGCAAAGTCGTAGGTGCAGGACGTCAGCAACTTACCTGGCAATTCATCGGAGAATCGGTTTTAATATGTATAATAGCTTTTTTACTTACACTTGGAATTGCAGCCATTTTGCTTCCCTCCTTTAATATACTGGCAGGAAAAACTTTAGCAAATGGCATTTTTGAAAATATGCGATTTATAGGACTTCTCTTCCTTGCCAGCATTGGAATCGGATTACTGGCAGGTTTATACCCTGCGCTTGTTTTGTCTTCTTTCAAACCCATTATGGTTCTGAAAGGAAGATTTACTACAGGAACTAAAGGAATATTATTAAGAAAAGGACTGGTTATTTCCCAATTCACTATTTCCATCGCGCTGATTATTTCGACGATCATTGTTTTTTTACAAATGCAATTTATGCGCAGTCAGGATCTGGGATTTTCTAAAGACCAGGAGATGGTAATCAATTCCAACGGTGATCCTGCGCGGGATGCATTTATGCATGCAGTTCAGGGGCTACCTAACGTGAAATCTGTTTCTATGTCATCGAGTGTGCCCGGCGGTGGCAATATGGGTGCCTATTCTAAAATTCAGAATGCAAAAGGCGATATGCAAATCGCTAACCTCGACCTGTATTTTGTTGACTTCGATTACCTGAAACAATATGATATGAAAATGGCGGCGGGAAGAATGTTCTCGCGCGATTACATGACAGACACAACAACTGCCATGGTTCTAAATGAATCGGCAGCAAAGCTATTCGGTTATCGTACTCCACAAGAAGCAGTTGGAAGGGATTTTAACCAATGGGGCAGGCAGGGGAAAATTATTGGTGTCGTAAAAGACTTTCATTTCAGGTCGCTGCAGACCGAAATAAAACCGCTGTCTATGCGCATCGAACCAAACGGTTGCAGTCTGATTTCAGTTAAAGTTTCTCCCAATAATTTACCAGCTACGATTTCTGCGATTGAACATAAGTGGAATACACTTATTCCTGCAAGGCCTTTTAGTTATTTTTTCCTGGATGAACATTTTGAGGAACAATACCGGTCGGAACAAAGATTCGGAAAACTGTTTTTGAATTTCTCCATACTTGCAATTATTATTTCATGCCTCGGTTTACTGGGACTGGCTTCATACAGCACCATGCAGCGCACCAGAGAAATTGGAATCCGGAAAGTACTCGGGGCCACCGTTTCAAATATTGTAAACTTATTATCTAAAGAGTTTTTAATGCTGGTAATTATTGCCGTTGTAATTGCTTCACCTATTGCGTGGTTTGCCATGCATAAGTGGTTACAGGATTTTGCTTATCGCATTCCAATATCCTGGTGGGTATTTGCAGTAGCAGCTGTTGCGGCAGCGCTCATCGCAGTTCTTACAGTTAGTTTTCAGGCGATTAAAGCAGCAGTTTCGAATCCGGTGATCAGCTTGCGTTCAGAATAACGATGACCGATGACCGATGACCGATGAAAAATAAATTATAAAAAAGAAAATGATCAAACTAGAACATATATCTAAATGGATCAGCCAGGGGAATATCCGGAATTTTATTCTGAAAGATATCAACCTGAATATTGCGGAAGGCGAGTTTGTTTCCGTTATGGGTCCGTCAGGCTCCGGCAAATCAACACTCCTGAATATCATCGGCATGCTGGATACTCCTTCAGAAGGCGATTATGATTTCCTGGATCAGGAAGTATACAAGCTGAAAGAAAAACAACGCTCCAATCTTTATAAATCACATATCGGATTTGTGTTTCAGGCATATCACCTGATCGATGAGCTCACCGTTTATGAAAATATAGAAACACCTCTGATATACCAGGATATAAAAACTTCTGAACGCAAGGCAATCGTGGCCGATATTCTGGATCGATTTCAGATGGTTGGCAAAAAGGATTTGTTTCCGACCCAGCTTTCAGGCGGTCAGCAGCAGCTTGTGGGCATTGCAAGGGCGCTTGTTGCCAAACCCAAGCTCATTCTGGCTGATGAACCTACAGGTAATCTGAATTCCAAACAGGGTGAAGAGATCATGGATTTGTTCGTTCAACTTAATAAACAGGATGGTGTGACCATCATTCAGGTAACACACTCTGAAAAAAATGCCGGTTACGGAAAACGAATTATTCACCTGCTCGATGGTCGCATCGAAAAAACGATAACTAATTAAAAGAAGAAAGATGAAGCGGTACAGCAGTTGGATTTTTATTTTCATACTAATTTCTCATGTTTCCGGGTTTAGCCAGGACAGCACAAAATATCTTTCGATTAAGCAATGCGTTGATCTTGCCATCAAGAATAACCTGCTCGTGCAACAAAGCGAAATTCAACTGGAAACAAATGGTGTTGCATTTAGACAATCCAAGGAAAATATGCTGCCTCAAATAAGTGGACAAGTTTCACAGGGAATGAATTACGGAAGAAGCGTAAACACTTTCAACAACACTTATATTGACGAACAGAATAGTTCAGGAAATTATGGACTCAACGGAAATCTGTTATTATTCAATGGTCTTCAACTGCAAAATGCCATCAGACAAAATGCCTTGTTTTATAATGCAAGTAAAATGGATTTGCAACAGCAAAAAGACAATATTACCCTGCAGGTTATTAATGCTTACCTCACGGTGTTAAGTAATCAGGAAGCATTGGAAATTGCAATTAAACAGGCTTCTGTGGATTCTGCCCAGGTTGCGAGACTTCAGATCCAAAATCATGAGGGTGCTATCCCGCCGGCCACATTGTACGACCTCAAGGGTCAGTATGCCAGTGACCTGGTGAATGTGGTTAACAGCGTGAATGCGCTGGAAACTTCAAAAGTGAATTTATTCGCGCTTCTCAACGTCTCATATCAGAGGGATGCAACTTTTGAAATGGTCAATATGAATGCTGACATCAGCGATCTGAATAACAGTTCAGACACTATTTACCAAACAGCATTGCAAACTATTCCGACCATAAAAGCAAATGACCTTCGGGTTCAGTCTTTTCAAAAGAGTATTGCTGTAATGCGGGGAAAACTTTGGCCAAGTCTTTATTTATATGGAAGTCTCAATTCAAATTATACCAGCATCGCTACAAACACGATCACAGGCAGCACGCCTTCGGTAGTTTCAACAGGGCAATTTGTAACTGTCGGTCCAACGACTTATGATGTTTCGACAAATAGTTATCCTTCTGAAAAAACACCTTTTGGGGACCAGGTGAAGAATAACAGGTATCAATCGTTCGGCTTACAATTAAACATACCTATTCTGAATTATTTTTCAGCCAGGAACAATGTGAAGATTGCAAAACTAAATTATCAGAATGCGAAAGTAATTTCAAATGCATCCCATAACCAGTTGCAGCAAATGGTAGAACAGGCCTGGCAAAATCTAAAAGCCGCTTACGGCCAGTATAAAGGATATGTGGAACAGGTAAATGCCTATGGCGAATCTTTCCGTACGGCTGAAATTCGTTTTAATGAAGGTGTAATTACTTCAGTGGATTATGTGATTGCAAAAAATAATGTAGACAGGGCCAACCTGAATCTGGTAGCTGCACGATATAATTATATTTTCAGAACAAAAATATTGGAATACTATCAGGGACGACTTAGTTTTTAGCTTAAGCCATCCACTCTTTCAAGCAGGCACCGATTTTTTCTGTTTCCACCATAAAACCATCGTGGCCGTACAGTGAATCTATAATAACGAGCTTAGAGTTTGGCATATTGGATGCCAGGAATTCCTGTTCTACAACCGGGCAAAGAATATCGCTCGTAATACCCACAATCAAAGTGCGCTGGCTGATACCGGAAAGTATTTTTTTCAGATCTCCACCGCGATAACGCGCAATATTATGACTGTCCATGGACTTAGTCAGCAACCAGTAACTATAAGCATTAAAGCGACGCGAGAGTTTATTTCCCTGATAAGATATATAGGAAGAAGCCTTATAATTATCCAGTTTATTTAATTCGGGATCTGATTGTTTCTCTTTCATAATCGCATAGTTCCTGTAAGTTAGAATTCCAATGCCGCGTGCTGCCCTCAGACCTTTGGCACCTGCTTCCTCATTTCTGTCCATCCAGGTAGGATCAGCCTCAATTGCCAGTCGCTGCGCCGTATGGACAGCAATTCCCCAGGCACTTTCTGCAGCCGATGTAGCGATCAGGAAAAGTTCATGTATTAGCTGGGGTTCCATCAGACTCCACTCTAAAACCTGATATCCACCCATACTTCCACCCATGAGCAGTCGAATCTGTTTTATCCCCAGGTGCTTACGCAGTAAAATATGCGCTTTTACCATATCCCGGATGGTTACCGGAGGGAAACTACTATAATAGGTTTTATCATTAGCGGGATCCTCACTCAGAGGGCCGGAGCTGCCATAACAGGAGCCCAGGATATTGGCACATACAATGAAGTATTTCTCAGGATTTACAAAGCGATTTTCGCCTACCATACCGGGCCACCAGCGTATTACGTCGGAATTGGCAGTAAGGGCATGGCAAATCCAAATCACATTATCACCGGCTGCATTTAAATTTCCGTATGTATGATATCCTACCCGAATAGACGGTAATATCTGTCCGTTTTCCAGGGGAAAGGGGTGATAATGTAAAAATTCCTCCATGCTCCGGTTTCTGATTTTATGGATGCAAAATAAGGGCATGCATGAATTACCTTTGCAAAAATCTTTTTATGGTACATGTTGAAGTGACCCGAATGAACAATGACTATGGATTTGAAGGAAAGGATGCTACTGGTCATACTGTAAAAATGGACTCCAGTCCGGAAAGCGGCGGAAAGGACTATGGAATCCGTCCCATGCAAATGCTGTTGATGGGATTAGGAGGCTGTAGCGGTATAGACATTATCTCGATTCTTAAAAAGCAAAAACAAACAGTGGATGGCTTTCGGATCCTGATAGATGGCGAAAGGGAATCTGGTAAAGAAGCCACACTTTGGAAAGAGGTCCGACTGATTTTTGAATTGAAGGGTCCTATAGATCCCGAGAAGGCAAGGCGGGCCTGTTCTTTGTCTATTGAAAAATATTGTTCTGTAGCCGCAACATTAATTGGCGCCGGCTGCGAGATAAAATGGGAAATTAATATCATATCTTAAATAAGTTAAACATGTCCCTGGATCCGATATCCAAAATGATACGTACGCGCGTTGAGCAGACCAATGAGATGGAACATTCATCCCCGGTTTTTCTTACGAGCAGTTTTAGTTTCGACAGTGCTGAAGAAATGCGGGCCGCATTTGCAGATGAAACGGACGACAATATTTACAGCAGATTTTCGAATCCTACGGTTCAGG
Source organism: uncultured Bacteroidota bacterium (assembly GCA_963757315.1). GTDB lineage: Bacteria > Bacteroidota > Bacteroidia > Chitinophagales > Chitinophagaceae > Puia. Next base: position 2,093,322 of record CAVWRD010000011.1, read on the forward strand.
AGTTCACTGATCGCATGTGCATTCTGGAAGGTATGGAATCAGGATTTGCGACTTCTTCCGGAATGAGCGCAGTATTCGCATCGATGCTTACTTTTTTAAAAAAAGGAGATCACCTGATTTCCTGCAATGCCATTTTTGGAAGTACACACACTGTTATCACAAAGATTCTCCCTAAATACGGGATAGAATTTACGTATGTGCCCGCACGTGATCTCACGGTTTGGGAAGATGCAGTCCGGCCGAATACAAAAATGATTTACCTGGAAACGCCAACGAATCCCGGTCTTGATTTGATCGATTTGCAGGTTGCAGGCGAGATCGCTAAAAAACATAATCTTATATATTGCGTCGACAATTGTTTTGCAACACCCATTGGTCAGCTGCCTGTTCAATTCGGAGCAGATCTGGTAGTGCACTCAGCAACTAAATGGCTGGACGGACAAGGGCGGGTACTCGGAGGTATTGTATTGGGCAGCAAAAAACTTATTCACGAGATTTATCTATTCTGTCGCAGCACGGGACCTTCGCTCTCTCCTTTCAATGCCTGGATTCTCAGCCGCAGCCTGGAAACACTGGAAGTACGAATGGAACGTCATGCGTCAAACGCGCTTTATATTTCAGACAAACTTAAAAATCACAGCTCCATACACTGGCTTAAATATCCTTTCCTTGAATCCCATCCGCAATACGCGATCGCCAAAAAACAAATGAAAAACGGGGGCGGATTATTATGTTTTGAATTGAAAGGCGGACTGGCTAGCGGAAGAAAATTTCTCGATAACTTAAAAATGCTTTCCCGGACTGCCAACCTGGGTGATACGAGAAGCATTGCCTCCCACCCTGCCAGCACTACGCACGCCAAATTAACAGAAGAAGAACGACTGGCTGTGAATATAACGCCGGGGCTCATACGCATCTCCTGTGGTTTGGAACACAGAGACGATATTTTAAATGATATCCTGCAAGCACTTTAAGCAGCACGCTGTTTTTCATAATGTGGAAGGGTGGAATTGTGGAAATGTGAGAATGTGAAAATGGAATGTAGAATGTAATTTTAAATGTGAAAATCTGGCAAATGTCAGGGTTAAATCACCCAGCTTCTCAACTCTATTTTCAATAATATTAATCTTCAAAAAGATTTTGATTATTGAATATGAAAGAAAATGTCATCCTACTCTGAACAATCGATTTTTCTGTAGCTATTAAAAAATATTGCGAGGTGCTTTTTTCCAAAAGAGAAACCGCTATTGCCAATCAATTATTGAGATGTGGGATGGCAATTGGCGCGAACGTTTCAGAAGCGCAGCAGGCTGAAAGCAGATCAGATTTTATTCATAAAATGAAAATTGCTTCCAAGGAGGCAAGTGAAACTATGTATTGGCTTTCGATTTGCGAGAAGATGAATAATTTCGGATTTCAACATGAACTTATCGATGAATTAAAACAAATTATAGCCATCATTTCCAAAATTATCATATCGGCCAGGAAAAATAATTGAAAAGGTAAATACTTAATTGTAAGTAAAAATGTATCGGGGAAATTTAAAATTCAATTAAACATTTCATTCTTACATTTCTACAACTCCACAATTCCACATTCACATATTGTGAAAATCAAATTATAATCATTGGAACAAAAAGTCCATTTAAGTTATTCCCCCCAAATTTCTTCCTTCCCTGCCAGCCATCCTTTCACATTTTCAGTAGTCACAGATTTGGGTCTTTCAATTGAATAGCCCAGTGCACGATCCCAGCAAAGACTTGCCAGCACACCAAGGGAGCGGCTCACCCCAAATAATACAGTATAAAATTCATATTCGACAAGTCCAAAATGTACGAGCAGTGCGCCACTGTGCGCATCCACATTTGGCCATGGATTTTTTATTTTACCGAGAGACTGAAGAATAGGCGGAACAGCCTTATAGATATTCCATACAGTTTTTACCAGCGAATCGTCAGGTAAATGTTTTTTTCCAAATTCCATTTGTGCTGTAAATCGCGGATCTGTTTTGCGCAGTACTGCGTGCCCATATCCGGGAACAACTTTCCCTTCGTTTAAAGTTTTTTTCACATAAGCAATGATTTGTTCTTTTGTGGGTAATTCGGTATTTAGTTCTTCCCTTAATTCCAGAATCCATTTAATAACTTCCTGATTAGCGAGACCGTGAAGTGGTCCTGCGAGTCCATTCATACCCGCCGCAAAACTGAGATATGGGTCACTTAAAGCGGACCCTACTAAATGTGTCGTATGTGCGCTAACGTTTCCCCCTTCGTGGTCGGCATGAATGGTCATGTATAAGCGCATCAGCTCGTGAAAAGTCTCATTTTTGTATCCCAGCATATGGGCAAAATTTCCCGCCCAGTCCAGCAGTCCATTGGGTTGAATATGATCGCCGTTCTTATATTTTCTTCTATAGATGTAAGCGGCCACTCTTGGAAGCCTTGCTATCAAATTCATGGAATCGTCAAAGATTGCTTCCCAATAGTCTTTTTTATTAAGACCTTCTGCATATTTTTTTGCAAACTGACTTTCAGTTTGAAGTGCCATGATCGCAACCACGAATTGGGTCATGGGGTGTGAAGAAACGGGAAGAGCTTCAATCGCATCAAAAACATAATTGGGAACATGGCTTCGGCGCTGCCAGTTGGCCGTTAGTTCGTTTACATCCGCTTCTTTGGGCAATTCTCCCAAAAGCATCAGGTAGAACAATCCCTCCGGAAGTGGTTCACTGCATCCCGGAGCTTTGGGAAGTTTCTGTTGAATTTCAGGAATGGAATAACCGCGAAATCGTATGCCTTCCTGAGGATCGAGTAATGAGGTTTCCGTAACAAGTCCGGTCATGCCCCTCATTCCGCTGTAAATCTGGGAAAGAGTAACTTCTCCTATCTTTTTTGAGCCGTGTTTTTTAAGAATGTCTTTAATCTCAGTATTCAGGCTATCTGCTATGACCTTAAACTTTTCTTTGATGGGCATACCGTGCGTTTAAAGGATGATCTGGTATAGGCCGTTAAAGTTAAACCATGAATCGGGTTGGAACAAATGATTGAAACTGAATATTGAAAATTAACCGCGGATTAATACTTATTTGGGTGCTCTCCAGTAAAGCCAAAATGCAACAAAACTGAATATGATGTTAGGAATCCAGGCTGCAAGCATGGGAGAAAAATTTCCTTTCGTTGCAAAGGTCACTGAAAATTTATCCATGATCACGAAAATAGCTGCCATTACCAGGCCAATAGCTATTTGTACGCCACTGCCTCCCCTGTTTCTCCTTGTGGCAATCACAGCTCCCATCATAGTTAAAATAACCACAGAGAAGGGGGTCGCGTCGCGATGAAATCTTTCTTCCTTATAAGTATTCAAACCTTCAGCACCTCTGATTTCTTCCAATGCAATAAAGTGTCGCAGCTCAGGAGTAGTGAATTTATCTTTCAAATAATCATCCCTCTTGAGTTCTTCGGGTTTGACATTGAGGTTTATTCTCATGGTGGGAATCAAACGCGCAGTTTCTTTCAGGCCGTCATTACTATGTTCTACAACGTTTGATAATATCCAGTTTTTTTTTGTCGTATCCCATTTCATGGATTCTGCGCGCAGATTATAGTAGATCTGATTATTTTTTATTTTTGACATAAAAAATGCCCCTGCTCTTTTTTGAGCGGTATCATAATACCGGAGCCCTACGTAGGTTTCAGAATTTACGCGGAGATAAAAACTATTCGACCGATAAGGATCCCCGTTATAAGTGCTGTGTGGATCTATATAGGTTGACTGAAAATTAGTCCGGATTTCATTTGCTTTGGGAATCCAGTACTGGCTTGCCACCCAAAAAAAGCTTCCAAGTAAGACCGCACCTACAATGTATGGCCGAAGCATCCGGTTATATCTGACTCCTCCTGCAAGTATAGCGATGAACTCGGATTGAGATGCCATTTTTGAACTGAAATAAATGGTAGCAATAAATACCATCAAAGGAAAAATCATGGACATAATAAAGGGCACAAATCCAAAAAAATAGTGTGTCACTAATTCCCAGGAGCTAAGTCCTGATTTCACAAAATCATCCGCCTTTTCACTGGTGTCGATCACTACTGCTATTACAGTAATTGTGAGCATGGTGAACACAAAAGTGGTCAGAAATTTCCTGAGTATATACCAATCCAGTTTTTTCATGCTTTCAAAGGATGCAAATTAGTTCTTCCGATCTTAACCACCTGTCACTTTTAGTGTTTTTAGAATGACTTTACCGTTTAACTTCGCCGCCTCAAATCAACTTAATGCTTGTTAAGAAAATCTTATTATCATTCGTTTCATTCCTGTTAATTGCGCACACCGGTTTTTCCCAGGCCATTGGAAATTATGATCAGCATGAAGCTTTTGCGCCGAACTTCTATCCGGCTTTTGGCGATGAGGTTAGAACCGCCGCTGGGACACCCGGCCCAAAATACTGGCAAAATGAAGCGGATTATAATATCCAGGTTACTTTAGACGACCAGAATCACACGATTTCCGGTAATGTACAGATAAGCTATAAAAATAATAGCCCGGAATCTTTACCCTTTTTATGGCTGCAGCTGGATCAGAATATTTATAAATCAGATTCCCGGGGAGAACTGACAACTCCGGTTGGTGGTAGCCGTTATGCGAATCCGGGTTTTATCGGTGGTTATACTATTCAGTCTGTTTCAGTAATTTATAAGGGTAAAGAACAGCAGATACATTTTATAGTTAACGATACCCGCATGCAGATTTTTCTTCCCGAAGCACTTAAATCAAGAGGTGATTCTTTGAAAATAAATATCGTTTACAACTTTGGAATTCCGGAACATGGAACAGATCGTATGGGACGGATGGAAACAACAAACGGTTGGATATATACCATCGCGCAATGGTATCCGCGCATGTGCGTATATGATAATGTGCTGGGGTGGAACACAATTCCATATCTGGGTGCAGGAGAATTTTACCTGGATTATGGAAATTATGATTTTACAATCACCACATCTTCAAATCAACTGGTTGTTGCATCCGGGCAACTGGAGAATCCATCTGAAGTATTGACACCGGAACAAATAAAACGCCTGGAGGCCGCACGGAACAGCGATAAAACAGTCATGATCCGTACGGAAAACGAAGTACTAAATAAAACAGGAAGGTTATCGAAAGCAAAACTTGTTTGGCATTTCACATGCAAACAGGCCCGAGATATAGCTTTTGCATCTTCGTCTGCCTTTATCTGGGACGCTGCACGAATGAATCTTCCGGATGGAAAAAAATCGCTCGCCATGTCGGTTTATCCGATTGAGTCAGCCAGTGATTCAGGCTGGAAAAGATCAACTGAATTTGTAAAGGGCGCGATTGAAGGATATTCTGCCAGATGGTTTCCTTATCCTTATCCCAATGCTGTGAATGTTGCGGGGAATGTAGGCGGGATGGAGTATCCGGGTATTGTATTTTGTCATGCGATGGCAAGAGGAGGGCAATTATGGGGTGTTACGAGCCATGAGTTCGGTCATACCTGGTTTCCGATGATTGTTGGCAGCGATGAAAGAAGATATCCCTGGATGGATGAGGGCTTCAATACTTTTATCAATTCAGTAGCCGACAAAGATTTTAATCATGGCGAATTTGCCGCAAAACACCGATACCCTGAAAGGGCTGCCCGTTTTTTTCAGCCGACTTCTGAATCAATTATGACTATACCCGAAGTTACGCGCGAGCAATATTTGTCCATAAACGCCTATGATAAACCAGGAATGGGCCTGGAGCTGCTTCGTTATGACATACTCGGAGAAGAACGATTCGATTCCGCATTCAGATATTATATTAGAAACTGGGCATATAAACATCCGACTCCCTGGGACTTCTTTCATGCCATGGAAAATGCAAGTGGTGAAGATCTCAGCTGGTACTGGAGAGGATGGTTTATAAATAACTGGAAACTTGATCTGGCTGTAACAAATGTGGAATATGCCGAATCCAATCCTGCGAACGGAGCACTGATAACTTTGCAAAACCGCGAAAAACTTCCTATGCCGGTGACCATCGAAGTAGAAGAAGAGGGTGGCAAAATCTCGAGGATCAACCTGCCAGTTGAAATCTGGCAAAGAGGACCAGAATGGAAATTATTTTATCCTTCCAGTCGTAAAATCATAATGGTTACAGTAGATCCCGACAGAATGTTGCCTGATATTGATGAGAGTAATAATGTGTGGAAAGCAAATTAAATTGGATTATAAGTTATGGGTTATGAATTATGAATTATGAATTATGAATTAAATATAAATCAACCCATACCCCATAACTCATAACTCATAACTCATAACTCATTAAAGTCGTTCTTTCAAGATTGTGATTTGTTCCGATTTCCAATTGGAAAAATCGCCAGTCAATATATGTTCCCTGGCCTGCCGGACAAGATGCAGATAAAAAGCAAGATTGTGCACACTCGCAATAGTAAGAGCAGTTAGTTCTTTACTTTTCATCAGATGACGCAAATAGGCTTTACTGTATAAATTGCTGAAGGAACATTCGATACCATCATCGATCGGAGAGAAATCATTTTCCCATTTCTTGTTATCGATATTAATAACACCCCTCGTTGTAAATAACATACCATTTCTTCCATTTCGGGTTGGCATCACACAATCAAACATATCGATACCAAGTCCTATACATTCGAGCAGATTCCAGGGGGTACCTACTCCCATAAGGTAACGGGGTTTATCAGCGGGTAGATTTTCACAGCACAAAGCTGTCATGGAATATAATTCTTCTTCCGGCTCTCCTACGCTTAGTCCGCCTATGGCGTTCCCAACTGCATTTTTAGAACTTATATAAGCACAGGATTCCCGTCGAAGATCTCCAAATATTCCACCCTGAACAATAGGAAAAAGGTTTTGCGTATAACCATACCTGTCGGGCGTTTCCTGAAAACGGGTAAAACATCTGTCCAGCCAGCGATGTGTAAGTTGCATGGATTTTTCTGCATAGTCGTATCCCGTGCCAAAGGCAGGACATTCGTCAAAAGCCATTATAATATCCCCGCCGATACTCCGTTGAATATCCATAACTTTCTCCGGGCTAAACATATGTGAGGAGCCATCAATATGCGATTTAAAGATCACCCCTTCTTCTGAAATCTTTCTGGTGCCGGCCAGAGAAAAAACCTGATACCCGCCGCTATCCGTCAGGATTGGCGGTGCCCAGTTCATAAACCGGTGTAACCCTCCGGAATTTTCTAATACCTGCGTACCCGGCCGGAGGTATAAATGATAGGTATTGCCCAAGATAATTTCAGCTCCGATATCGTCTGTAAGTTGATCACTTGTTACTGCTTTTACACTTCCGGCCGTTCCAACCGGCATAAAAATAGGCGTTTTGATTTCCCCGTGATCCGTATGAATCAAACCAGCCCTGGCTGAAGAAGAAACGTCTTTCCCACTGATTTCAAAAGTTAATCGGGCCATGCGGCCGCAATTTAAGGCGTAAGGCGTAAAGCACAAGGCGTAAGGCGTAAGGCGTAAAGCATTTATGCGAACTAAGGCTTTTGACTCCTGAGTTTAAAACTATATTCAGTCTATGACTGGTACCAAGGAGCCGAAAAAAGCGTTAGGCTTTAAGCTTTAAGCCTGAAATCCGTATTTTTACCATACCTAACTAACTGTGGTTCGATGCTTAAACTGTCCCCTTTTCTATCGTGGAGCGAGATTTGGTTCATTCTGTTTTGTATTATCTGCGTAATTCAGCTTTTTTATTATACATGGTTTTTTCAGCGCCTGGCTTTTTTCCGAAAACCTTCAAAAGGCAAGTCACAACAGCATCCGGTAAGCGTAATTATATGTGCCAGGGATGAAGCCGTAAACCTGGCTTCCAACCTACCGGGCGCACTTTCTCAAACTTATCCGAGCACGCATGAAGTAATAGTTGTAAATCATAATAGCCAGGATGATACCCGATACCTGCTGGAAGAGTTTAAAAAAACTTCCAAGGGTTTGCATATTGTAAATCTCGAATATGAAGCCAAAGGCATACCGGGCAAAAAATATCCTCTCAGTATGGGTATCCGTGAAGCAAAGCATGAAATCATGTTGCTGACCGACAGTGATTGTATACCCGTAAGTGAATTCTGGGTTGAAAAAATGCAGGATGGCTATCAGGACGGCACTCAAATCGTATTGGGTTATAGTCCTTACAAAAAAAAGCCTGGCGTGCTGAATAAACTAATACGATTCGAGACCTTTCATTCAGCTCTTCAGTATTTATCTTATGCCCTGGCAGGACAGCCTTATATGGGTGTGGGACGCAATCTTTCTTATAAAAAAGATCTGTTCCTGAGAAATAAGGGATTTTCTTCTATTAATCATGTGCCGGGTGGTGACGATGATTTATTTATTAATAAGGTCGCGACAGCCTCCAATACTGAGATCGTCATTGACCCGGAATCATTCACACTATCTGAATCAAAAAAAACATTCCGAGAATGGGTAAGACAAAAAACAAGACACTACACAACGGGCAAATATTATAGACCAAGGCATAAATTCTTGCTTACACTTTATTCAATCAGCCATATTTTATTCTATCCGGCATTTATTTTAAGCCTGATTTATTTTCGCTGGCAATGGACCCTGATTATTTTTCTGATCAGATTCCTGGCTCAGGGTATCGTTTATTTCCGATGCATGAAAAAACTCGGAGAATCAGATCTCTTTCCTTTCTGGTGGCTGCTTGATATCTGGATGATCGGATATTATGTCATCTTTGCACCTTCACTATGGAAGAAGCCCCGCGCGGACTGGAGATAGTTACCCGGTATTTTTCAGATTTTACGCCTGAACAAAATCGACAACTCAGGGCGCTGGAGGAAGTTTACCATGAATGGAATGCTCAGATAAATGTTATATCCAGAAAAGACATTGGAAGTTTGTATGAAAAGCATGTACTGCATTCCCTGAGTATTGCAGCAGTGTATGATTTCCCTCCAGGTACTCATGTGATTGATATAGGAACCGGAGGTGGTTTCCCGGGGATTCCACTGGCAATATTTTTTCCTGAGACACAGTTTCAACTTGTGGACAGTATTGCAAAAAAACTTAAAGTGGTGGATGCCGTAGCGGGTGCTCTTTCGCTTACCAATATCTGCACACAACATATCAGAGCAGAAGAAATCAAAGGAAAGAAATTTGATATTGCCATTTCAAGGGCTGTAGCTCCCCTGAAGGATCTATGGTTCTGGTCAAGGCCACTACTTAGACCACAGAACATGCATCCAAACCTTGAAAATCCTGATGCACTACCCAAAGCGAGCGGACTTATTTGTCTGAAAGGCGGCGACCTGAATGCTGAAATATCAGAAAGCGGCACAAGACCCAAAATTCACGACATATATGATCTGTTTCCCGAAGAGTCCTTCCGTGAAAAATATATTCTCCAGGTTCCTTATGAACGGAATATCTGAAGAAATCCTCCGTATTTTACTTTACACTTTCTTTAGTTTACAGGGTGATTGTACTGTTCTGCACAAATCAGCCTATCATATTTTCGAGGTATATGGTTAATGGTTTATAAGTCAATGGAAATTGAATTGCATCCTCTATAAACCATAAACCGTCTACCATAAACCATTAACCATATACCCCATATACCAATGATTAAAACAGCAATTGTGGATGATAACTCCACTGTCCGGAATGCCCTGGAGAAAATGATAAATGAAGCGGAAGGATTCGATCTTACAGGAATTTACACTAACGCCCAGGAAGCAATTGTATTAATACCACTTATGAAACCAGATGTGGTTTTGATGGATATAAATCTTGGTAATGGAGAATCCGGAATTGAATGTATTCGTAAAATAAAACCTCATTTCCCGGAAATATTATTTTTGATTTGCACCGTATTTGACGACGACGAAAAGATATTTGAAGCACTTTGTGCCGGCGCCAGCGGTTACATGTTGAAAAGAACTGTCCCATCGGAGTTACTTCGCGCAATCAGGGAGGTTTGGGAGGGAGGATCACCCATGAGTGGGCTGATTGCCAGGAAAGTAGTGAACGTATTTCAGGTAAATGACAACGGTGGAATCGGTTGGAATCCTCTTCACGCAAAGAATGGTAAATCGCTTCCGGGTCTGTCAAATCGGGAAAATGAAATACTGCAGCTGCTCGCAAGCGGGTTACTTTATAAAGAGATTGCAGCCAGACTCTATATAAGTTCCGAAACGGTGCGTAAACATGTTTATCATATTTATGAAAAGCTGCACGTTGGTAATCGCGTGGAAGCCATTAATAAATATTTCAGAAGATCATGATTGCAATTGAGGACTACCACTTTAATTCGAGCTTATTATTATTTCGGTTTACATCTGCCATTCGATGGGAGGCATCTATTTCAACCCGTATTACGTCTGTGAGTTTATGGTTTGTTTCAAATTCATATACAGGATTGGTCCATTTCCAGGGTTCAAATATATGACGGGGAATATTTTTGTTTTCCTCCGGCTTTGTACCAAACATCGAATAAAGAGGAATATATGCCATTTCCTGACTGCCATCTTTGAATTGAAGAAGAACATCCACTGGCATTGGAACCTGTCCCAGCATTCTAAGCCTGACCTTTGTTTTCCCGTTCACTTCCCATAAACTGTCAATACCATAGTCAATTTTCTTGATACTTTTTATCCAGAAATCTTCATACCAGTCGAGTTGAATATTGCTCACCTTTTCAGCGACGCGAAAAAAATCATCAGCATTTGGATGTTTAAACCTCCATTCGCGGTAGTATTCCAACAATATTTTATCGAGTACCTGGTCACCTACGATATATCCAAGTTGCACCATAAAAACGGCTCCCTTACTGTAGCTCGAAATGCCATAAGCCCTGTTCGTGCTAAAATAGTCTGCGTAAGTTGTCATCGGTTCCTGCAAGTTGCTCTTAGCATAATTGAAGTAGGAGTCATACTCATTCTTAAATGTCTGATCTGCCACCGTATCTTTTCTTAAAAAGCCCCAGTTGCGAGCCGCCGCATACTGAGTAAAACCTTCATCCATCCATGGATATTTAAGTTCATTAGTACCAAGCATTCCCTGATACCAACTATGCATCCATTCATGCATCCACCCTCCTGCATCTGCCAGTAAAGTCGCCATCGGATATTCCATTCCACCATCACCACCATGAATAAATGAATATTGTTTATATGGATATGCACCATAGGTTTGTTCCATATAGGGCAGTATTATTTCTGCGACATCCAGAATGTGCAACCAGTTTTTCTCCTGCTCATTTGTTATTTTGTACAGCAGATGTATCGTAAGATCATTTCGCAGTTTCTTGGATACATGTTTAAATTCGGGGTCAGCAGCCCAAACAAAATCATGAACATTGGGTGCATAAAAATGCCAGGACAATTTTTCTCCAGGAGGTCTGACTACTTTGGTGCCGGCGTTCTCATAACCATAACCGATTTCCTGAGGATTTTGTAAGTATCCCGTTCCGCCAAGGATATAGGACTTCTCGATATGTATGTTTACATCGAAGTCTCCCCATACACCGTAGAATTCACGGCTTACATACGGTGTGGCATGCCACCCTTCATAATCATATTCGCAGATTTTCGGATACCACTGACTCATGGAATAACGCACTTTTGTTTGCGGATTATCTCTGCCACTTCTGCGTATCTGCAAGGGTACCTGGGCTTCGAATTCCATTTCAAAATGAACGGTTGTATTCGGAAGTATTGGTTTAGACAGATTAACTTCCAAAATCGTTTCTTCAGTTTGAAAAGTTTGGACAATACCGTTCATTTTTAACGAAATAACTTTTTGATACCCGATCTCATCCGGCGAGAGGAGTTGTATCCGGTCCTGAACCCTGTAATCCCAGTCGGGCTGATCATTTATTAGAACACGTCCAAGAGCACGACTGCGATTATCCATCATACTATTTGGCTGGAATGCGTTCCAATAAAGATGATAGAAAACTTTCCTGAGCGTATCGGGAGAATTGTTGGTATAAGACAGCATCTGTTTGCCCGTAAACCTGTTGTTGCCAACATTCATGTCTATATCCATCACATATTTTACACGTTGCTGCCAACGGTCGGGCTGGGCAAAGATCTCCGTCACGCTGGTTTGTAGCAACAATAAAAGAAAAATAAAACGAAAAGATTTCAAAATTAATTTCATAAAAATGTCTTTGCTAATATATATGTTTCGCATTCAATGAATTTGGGGAAATACCGAAAAGCTTTACTTTCCCGTACCCTCGAGAACAATTACTATTTCACCCTTTACACCTTTTTCTTTAAAATGGTTTATTACCTCTTCTAAAGTTCCACGAATATTTTCTTCATATATTTTACTGAGCTCGCGGGCTACAACACATTTTCTTGAAGCATCAAAATATTCAGCAAATTCCTCGAGCGTCCTAACCAAACGAAGTGGAGATTCATAAAAAACCATAGTTCTGGTCTCTGTGGACAATTTCTTCAATAATGTCTGTCGTCCTTTTTTTACTGGCAAAAATCCTTCAAAACAAAAACGGTTGATCGGAAGACCGCTGTTCACTAGTGCTGGCACAAATGCTGTTGCACCGGGAAGACATTCAACTCTCACATTAACTTGTATGCACTCACGAACAAGTAAAAAAGCAGGATCAGAAATCCCGGGGGTACCTGCGTCGGTGAGTAGCGCCATTACTTTACCCTGCAAGAGCTGGTCCACCAAATGTCGCAATACTTTGTGTTCATTGTGCTGGTGATAAGGTGTTAGTGGTTTGATGATCTGGTAGTGATTCAGGAGCTTGAGGGAGTTCCTGGTATCCTCCGCGAGTATCAGATCAGCTTTTTTGAGTACCTCGATCGCACGAAATGTGATGTCCTGTAAATTCCCGATTGGCGATGGTACGATGTAGAGCATTAGTTAATAGTAATCTCAAAGTATTCCATAACAGGATTAGCTAATAATTTTCTACTTGCTTCTTCCGCAATTTTTTTTGCTTCGTCAGATGAACCGGCCGATACTTCGAGCTGAATGGTTTTTCCAATCCGGACATCCTGCACCGTTTTGATTCCAAGATTCTGAAGTCCTCCCAAAACTGCTTTCCCCTGAGGGTCCAATAATTCTTTTAGTGGCATAACTTTTATCAGTACCGAATAATTCATGCAATCCTGTTTTTGAAGAGTAAAGATATGACAATGTAAAAAAGGAAGATGAACGGAACTGCCATCCATTGCAAAATAAAAACAGTAATAATTGCCAATAAAATAAGAACCAAACGTGGAACCAACTGAGGATCACTTTTTCCTCCCAGTTTCAAGGAAAGCATCGGAATACGACTCACCATAAGATAGGAAAAGAAAATAACGATGGCATACAGAATCCACTTGTTCAAAAGCAGATTTAAAACCCAGTTGCTGTTTCTTGTCCAATATATGAGTGGAAAGGATGCGACAGTTAAACCAATTGCAGGAACCGGAACTCCTTTGAAACTTTTGGATTGTGAATTATCCAGATTGAAAACCGCCAGCCGATAAGCAGCAGCGCAAGGCAGTATAAGTGCCGGTAGCAGCCAGACCATTGAAACGTCGGCGCCATTCTCCTGACCCATAAAACTTAATCTCAAAAGCTGGTAAATAATCAGTCCTGGAGCCACGCCAAAACTAATTACATCAGCCAGTGAATCCAGCTCCTTTCCGAGCGGTGAACTTTGTCTTAAAAGCCTTGCCAGAAATCCATCCAGAAAATCCGCAACTGCTGCCAGTCCGATGAATAGTGGTGCAAGCCATATCCGTTCAGGAATATCTGCATATTGCGAACCCTCTGCAGAATAGATAATGGTTATTCCATTTTGCAAAATGCAAATGATCGCAACACAACCGAAAAATAAATTAAGCAGCGTAAATAAATTGGGAATATGTTTCATTAGGAAAGTATGGAAGTATGGGAGTATGGGAGTATGGAAATTATCTTTAGAATCATCTTATAAATTTGCGAGTAAAAAATTATTTTGATCATAATCGTCAGGCGCTATGTTTTGAGCTTTAAGTTTTTGTTCTCTTCATCAAAGATTCAATCTCTTCCACGGTAATCGGAATATCTTTCATAAGGTCTTTATTTCCATTCTTGGTAAGCCAAATATTGTTTTCAATCCGGACGCCCATTTTTTCTTCCTGAATATAAATACCGGGTTCCACCGTAAGCACCATTCCCGCTCTGAGTGGTTCAGCACGGGGTCCCAGATCATGTACGTCAATACCCAGATGGTGAGAAATACCGTGATACATATATTTCCAATGCGCAGGATTTTCAGGAGTGGAATTTTTTAGATCTGCTTTACTTAATAATCCGATTTTGTGAAATACAACGTCTGCCTCTTTGCCCACCAGAATATGATATTCATTGATTGTGATGCCCGGTTTCAGAAGACTTTTTGCAAATTGATGTAAATGCAGGCAGGCATTATAAACCTGCTTCTGACGTTTGGAAAATTTCCCATTTACGGGAATAGTACGTGTGAGATCTGCATTATACCCACCATAGTCAGCTCCAAAGTCCATCAATATCAAATCACCATCCTTGCACTCCTGGTTGTTAGACACATAATGAAGAGTACAAGCATTTTCGCCAGAAGCAAGTATACTCGTGTATCCCGGACCCGTTGCTCTTTGGGAAAGGAAAGAATGTTGTATCTCTGCTTCTACTTCGAATTCAAAAACTCCAGGCCGAACAAATTTTAAAATACGCAAAAAACTATTTGCTGTAATATCTATTGCCTGTTGAATTACCTCAACTTCCTCTGCAGTTTTTACAGCCCGCAGATTTTTCAAAATACCTGCTGCCCGTAAGTATTGGTGCAAAGGATACCTTTTCTTTGTTTCCCTGATAAAACGGTATTCCCGTGTTTGCAGGAGGTTGTTTTTTCTATCGTTTTCATTCGTGTCCAGATAAATGTTTTTTGCCAGGTGTATCCAAACCTGCAGGAGAGCATCACTGGTATCCAGCCAGATAACGGTGTTTATTCCGGAGATTTTTTTACCTTCTTCTGAACGAAGTCTCTTACCATCCCATTTCTCTTTTAGTTCGTTCGGTCGAACCAGAATCAGCACTTCACGGTATTTTGGATCGGGATGATCAGGAAAGAGTACCAGCATGGTCTCTTCCTGAACGATTCCAGTGAGCCAATATAGATCGCTGTTTTGCTTAAAGGGATACAGTGCGTCTCCGTTTGACGGAATTTCATCATTGCTGACAAAAATTGCAATGGATGCTGGTTGCATTTCCTTTACGAAGCGCTGCCGGTTCTGTTTAAATATCTGGGGATTTAATGGTAAATATTTCATCCTTGAAATTTGGCTGAACAGATAAATCAAGCTTTTTTTAGCCTAAAAACTGATCGGGATCATTAATTCAAAAAAAAATTAACGAAAACTTGTTATTTTAAAAATATTTTCGTCATCTTGGCACCCAATTGTTTACTATTTAACGACCTCTAACGTTGTTTGCTATAAAAAGCTCCTTCAAAAAAGGAGCTTTTTTCATTAGTAAACTTATAGATTCCCTCATTGTAATTCTTAGTTTAAAACAAACCATATAACTGTGCGTCAATCCGGGTTATGATTTCACCAAGATGTTCTTCATTTTCAGGAAACTTATTCTTGTCAACATCTACCACCAGCAGACTGCCCTCCTTATAACCATCAATCCATTTGTTGTACAAGTCATTTAATCTTTTTAAATAGTCAAGCCGGATATTTTCTTCATATTCCCGACCGCGTTTTTGGATCTGCCCTACCAATGTTGGTACTGAAGCCTGCAGATAGATCAGCAGATCAGGAGGCTGAACCATTCTCTTTAGAGTCTGGAAAAACTGAAAATAATTATTATAATCCCTTTTACTCATCAAACCCATGTCGTGAAGGTTTGGCGCGAAAATATGTGCATCCTCGTAAATCGTCCGATCCTGGATTACCGTTTCAGTACCACTATAAATTTCCAACAATTGATTCAATCTGTTATTCAGAAAAAATATTTGCAGATTGAAACTCCAGCGAGGCATATCTTCATAAAAATCATTGAGATAAGGATTATGGTCAACGTCTTCGAACTGTGGAATCCATTTATAATGCTTGCTCAATAATTCAGTAAGGGTCGTTTTCCCTGCTCCGATGTTTCCAGCTACAGCAATATGCTTGGGTTTCTTGGTTTTTGCCATTCCTAAATGTAAAATCTTATGACCGAAATATAAAAAGAATCGAAACTGTTTCAGAGATATCTAAAACCTAATGCTTTGCGCACATCCAAAAGGGTTGCGGAAGCACTTTTCCTTGCTTTAGCAGCTCCTTTTGCCAATATGGTATCAATCTTTTCCGGATCATTTCTCAGAGCAGTTGCTCTCTCTCTGATCGGCTTTATAAACCGGATCAAATCTCCTGCAAGTTGTTTTTTAAAATCTCCATACCGGATCTGACAGTGATTGAAATCATATTCAAATTTTGATAAGATTTCAGGACTGCTGACCAATCCGAGTAAAGTAAACAGTCCGCGGATATATTCGGGCATTTCACTGTTTGGTGAAGTGGGACCCTGATCCGTTTTTGCCTTCATAATTTTTTTTGTGATCAAAGCATCATCATCATTCAAATAGACAGTATTCATCTGCTGTTCGCTCTTGCTCATCTTACCGGTTCCATCCAGGCTTAAAATTTTAACAAGATCTTCGCTATAGCTAAATGCCTTCGGAATCGGGAATATTTCACCGTAACGATGATTAAATCGTTCGGCGAAATTCCTTGTCATTTCTATATGCTGCTCCTGATCTTTTCCTACAGGTACGAAGTGTGCACGATGTATAAGTATATCGGCAGCCTGTAAAACAGGATAAGTAAGCAATCCGGCATTTATATTCCCAGGTTGCTGTCTTACTTTGTCTTTGAAAGTAACCGTTTTCTCCAGTTCGCCTTTATAGGCAAGCATATTGAGATACAGATACAATTCCGGGATTTCAGGGATATCGCTTTGCGCATATATCGTACATTTTTCGGGATCCAGCCCTCCTGCAATTAATTCTGAAACCAGGTTTCTCGTAATCGACTTCAACTCACTTGTGTCCGCATGAGTTGTAAGACTATGCCAGTCGGCTATAAAAAAATAGCATTCATATTCATTCTGCATTTGTGCCCAGTTCTTCAACGCCCCGAAATAATTTCCAAGGTGCAGAAATCCGGTAGGCCGAATACCGCTTAAAACAATTTCTTTATTTTTCTCCATGGAGGAAGGCGAAGATAATGAACGGACACTCAAAATCTCCCCGAATCCATTATTTTTGTCCTAATCCCTTTTCATGGACTTGAATGACGCGCTTGTAGATAATTTATGTAAACTGGCCTGTCTGGAGTACGACGAGGCTGGAAAACAGGAAATTAAAAAAGATTTGCAGAAAATGATCGGCTTTGTTGAAAAACTGGACGAACTAGATCTCAAGGATGTTGAACCGCTCTTGTTTATGGGAGAAGAAACCAATGTGCTCAGGGAAGATATTCCCGGGAAACCACTTGGCCGGTCGGAAGCTTTGAAAAATGCACCAATGGCTGATGAACAGTATTTTAAAGTACCACAGGTTGTAAAAAATCCTGCCAGTGGTACAGGAATTAATGAAATTCGATCATGACATCAACTGCAATCATTCATCTGGACCGCATCGTTAAAAGTTATTTTATGGGCAAACAGGCTGTTCCCGTGTTAAAAGGAATCAGCCTCGACATTTTCAAAAACGAATACGTTGCCCTGATGGGTCCGTCCGGTTCTGGAAAGAGTACATTGATGAATATTCTGGGATGTCTCGATTCACCTACTGAAGGAAAATATATCCTGAATGGTCACGACGTTAGTCAAATGCCTGATGACGACCTTGCTGAAGTGAGGAATAAAGAAATAGGTTTCGTTTTTCAACAATTCAATTTATTGCCGAGATTGACTGCTGCTGAGAACGTAGCCTTGCCTTTAGTATACGCCGGAGTTACCAAGAGAACAAGAACCGAGATGGCTATGGAAGTTTTGGAGAAGGTAAGTCTTACAGACAGAAGTCATCATAAACCCAATGAACTTTCCGGCGGCCAGTGTCAGCGTGTGGCTATTGCCCGTGCACTTGTTAACAATCCCTCACTCATACTTGCAGATGAACCCACCGGAAACCTGGATACAAAAACATCTATTGAAATAATGGAAATTTTCAACAAGATTCAGGCGGCTGGTAATACCGTGGTACTGGTTACCCATGAAGAAGATATTTCCAACTACGCCCATCGGGTAGTCAGACTGCGGGACGGCGTTATTGAAACAGACAAACGCAAAGAAGGCTTATATGCTGCGGTGATTGCTTAAATTATGAGTTATGGATTATGAATTATGGTCCAGGAATCAACTCATAACCCATAACTCATAACCCATAATTCATATCGTGTCTTCAAAAATTTATACAAAAACAGGAGATACCGGTAAAACCGGACTGATTGGCGGAACGAGGGTTCCCAAAAATCATATCCGTATAGAATCTTACGGCACAGTGGACGAACTGAATGCTTATATTGGTTTGGTCAGTGATCAGATAGCGGATACCCATGGTCGTGAGATATTGCGCGAGATTCAGGACAGGCTCTTTACGATTGGATCAATGCTCGCGTGTGATCCCAAAAAAGAAATAAAAATGAAAGTCCCGGATCTTCATGAATCTGATGTTTTACTCCTGGAAAATGAAATCGACACCATGAATAAAATACTTCCCGAGATGAAGTCTTTCATTTTACCCGGCGGACATATTACAGTTTCTACCGCACATATTTGTCGAACGGTTTCCCGCCGCGCTGAAAGACTGATTGTTGAACTCAGCACCACCGAACCCGATTTCCCTTCTCTTATATTAAAATACATGAACAGGCTCAGTGATTATCTTTTTGTACTGGCCAGATACATAGGGCACATTAATGGAGTGGAAGAAATAAAATGGACTCCAAGGAAATCATAATGTAAGAATATGAAATGGTGGAAATGTACTAAGTGTGTAGATGAAATTATTAATTAAATTCTAAATTTCATTTACACACTTTCACAAAATAATTGCGAAGCAATTATTACAGTTCCAAAATTCCACATTGTTTATAGTAGGATCTTACCATCTTTCATCCTAACAACCCTGTCAGACATCTCAGCAAGTGCTTCGTTATGAGTAACAATCAGAAATGTCTGATTGAATTTTTTCCTGAGTTCAAAGAATAGCTGATGTAATTCTCTCGCATTGGCAGAATCCAGATTACCTGTTGGCTCATCTGCGAAAATGATGTCTGGTCCGTTTATCAAAGCACGACAAACCGCCACCCTTTGCTGTTCTCCACCTGACATAGCAGATGGTTTGTTCTCCATCCTGTGACCCACGCCCAGGATTTCAAGCAATTCCCTCGCCCTGGCTTCAATGGCCGATTTATTGCCGCCGCTAATCCAACCGGGAATACAAACATTCTCCAGGGCAGTAAATTCCGGTAATAAGTGATGAAACTGGAAAACGAAGCCTATATGCCGATTTCTGAGTGCCGCCAGGGATTTACCCTTTAAACTGTGTAATTCCTGATTTTTAAGGCGGATTTCCCCTTCTGCCGGTTCATCCAAAGTTCCCAAAATGTGCAATAATGTGCTTTTACCCGATCCAGAGGGGCCTACCATGCTTACGATCTCACCGGCATGGATATCCAGATTTACCCCCTGTAAAACATGCAAAGAACCATAGTATTTGTGAATATTCCGGGCTGAAAGAATCGGATAACTGCTTTCTGAAGGGATCATTCACAAATATAACGGCTTGTTCCAAGCAGAGAAGCGGAATGGTCCTTATAAATGGTATTTGGTCGTTTCATTATAAAAATTACTTTTGCGAAAAATTAAAGGCAGGGTTTAGCCCCTTTTGATCCGGGATATACCATTCAATCTGACCTTATTAAAAACACCAGAAACTAAATAAAGGATACCGATGTTTTGGACACTTGAATTAGCCAGTTATCTTGAAGACGCTCCCTGGCCTGCTACCAAAGATGAACTTATTGACTATGCCATCCGTTCAGGAGCACCCATTGAAGTGGTAGAAAATCTACAGGAACTGGAAGATGAAGGAGAGATATATGAGGGTATTGATGATATCTGGCCTGACTATCCATCGCAGGAAGATTTCTTTTTTAATGAAGACGAATATTAAAAAGCTTAAAGCCTAAAACTATTTACTAAGTAAAAATCCTCTCGAAATATTGAGAGGATTTTTTTATTTTGTTATTTTGCACGCTCCAAAAAAAATTGCTTTAGGCATTCTGCTTTTCAAACATTCAGTTTCAAATGATTTTTTTCCATTTCATTCACCACTGCTTCCGTAACTCCTGTAAATGAAAAGCCCCCGTCATGAAACAGATTTTGCATGGTAACCATTTTTGTGAGGTCGCTGAATAAAACAGCAACATAACCTGCACAATCATCTGCGCTTGCATTCCCGAGAGGGCTCATTTTTTCCGCATAATCCTGGAACCCGTCAAATCCCTTCACGCCACTGCCAGCTGTAGTTTTGGTTGGTGACTGGGATACAGTATTGATTCTCACTTTCTTTTTCATACCATAATAATATCCAAAACTTCTGGCGATACTTTCGAGCAGTGCTTTTGCATCAGCCATTTCATTGTAATCTGGAAATACTCTTTGGGCTGCAATATAAGTGAGTGCTACTACGCTTCCCCAATAATTGATAGCGTCCAGTTCGTAAGCCGTTTGTAATACTCTGTGAAAAGACATCGCAGAAATATCTAAAGTTTTCTGGTTGAAACCATAATCTAATTCAGTGTATGCGCGTCCTTTTCTCATATTCACACTCATACCTACTGAATGCAAAATGAAATCAATCTTTCCTCCAAAATGCTCCATCGATTCTTCAAATAATTTCTTCAGGTCCTCCGACTTGGTAACGTCCGCACCGATAACGGGTGCCTTTACGTGTTCCGCAAGTTTATTAATCTCACCCATTCGCAAGGCTACCGGGGCATTCGTCAGAACCAGCTCGGCACCTTCATCATGACAGCGCAGGGCAGTTCTCCAGGCGAGGGACTTTTCGTCCAACGCGCCAAATATGATCCCTTTTTTCCCTTTCAGCAATTGATAAGTCATGGTTGAGCATTTTTGTGCCCGTAAAAATAAGGAGATATTTCCAACGGGAGTGTGACAAAGTCTTAAGCCTCAGTCTTTCTGCGGAATATCTTCGACTTGATAGTATGGGCTTTAAAAGTAAGGTAATGGGTCATCTTTTTTTCAAGCCAGTGATGCAAGGGTAATAACATGGAGATAATAAATATTTTTACGGCTAGTACTTTCCAGGGTTCTCCATGGGTTATAATCTGAATCTGATCGTCCAGTAATAGAACAATAAACTCAAATAAAAATATAAACGCAAAAAATCCTATAGCCCTTATAATGGATGGCGACATTTTAAAAACACCCAATAAAACAAGAATAATAAAAACAGTGGCAATCACAGCAGTAATCCCCATGTACTCAATGTTGTTACGCGTTCTTTTGTTTTCTTCTTCTACTAATTTCTGTTGCTCTGCCCGCTTAGTCGCATTTTGAATTTCTATGTTCAGGAGATCTTTCTGTTTACCGAGCGATTCAATGGAGTCCCTGTAAACATTATATTCTGAGAGGTATTGCTGCGAAAGCTTGAAATCACCAAGCTGATAACTGACGGAATCCAGGTTCAGCAAAACCTCCTTTTTGAAATAAATATTCTGCGACGAATCGGCAAACCTGTTCGCAAGCAGAAGTACTTTGTTTTCCTCTGGATATTTATGCATGTTCTGGTACACACTTGCCATTTGCTCAGCAAATTCATATTTTTCGGAATAATTACCTTTTTGGCCGTATTCATGAGGGAGTGCTTGATTCAAATAATACAATGCCGAATCATATTTATTTTTTGTAGTCTCCAGAACCGCGTATAATTTATTTATCTGGTACTCAATTCCAAACTTTCTGATAAACGCCATCAATTCGGGATGCTGGTCCAGATATGCAAATCCTTTTACCGGATCGCTGTTGTTGAAGTAATAGTTTAAAAGGTCCAGATATATCTGCAATTTTAAATTCCCAATTCCCAGTGAATCTCCATAGCTGAGTGCTTTCTCATAATAAAAAATACCCAGCTTTTCATTTTTTTGGTGAATATGGGTTCTGCCAATAGCCCGAAGGGAAGTAAATACATAAGCAGTTTCCTTCCATTCTTCTGCTTCATTTTTGCAAGTGGTGTAATAGTCTTTTGCCTTTTCATAGTCGTTTACGGACTCATAAAAATTGCCTAGTTCATTAAGACTTTTTAGTATCAGTGAATAGATTTTTGATTTCTCGGCAAAATTCCTGGCATTTAACAGGGCCTGAAATTCCGAAAGTTTGTTAGCAAGTGTGTTCCATGTATCGGCAATGGAAAAATAGGATTGACAGAGCAGGCTGTCCGAACCAATGGCAGACGCCAGTGAAATTGCCTGATTATTGTAATCCAACGCTTTTTGATTTTGCGTAACATTCAGGTAATATCTTGCATATAGTAAATAAGCAGAAACTTTATATCCTTCCAGTCCGCTTTCATTAGCTACCTGAAGGCATTTATCCGCATAAGGTTTTCCTTTTTCATAATAATCTGGTCTGCTGTAATAATTAAGATAGGACCTTGAAATCTGACTATATGACAAACAGATAAAATTCCTGTCACGACTATCCTCCGCTTCCTGAATCAAGAGATTTTTCAAACTGTCGAAAACGGATTCATCCGGAAGACGGTGACTCATTAATTCTGAAATTATCATAATTCGACCTGTGGACAGCGAAGCATATTGGGTCTTTAATAATGTGAGCAGACTGTCCTCCCTTAAGAAAAAGTTCTGAGCTTGTACGAAATACACATTCACCAGAATGAGTGCGGGTATGAGAGCATATTTTATTCCACCCTTAATGAAATTTACCGGGTTTGGAAGAAGTCTTTTGGCAGATTTAGTTTCTATTTCGAATGCCAGCATGAGATAATTATATCACCATTTGTTTCTGAAACGAATCTACAAATAATAATAGACTGAAACCAATCCCGCTACTTTAGTGGGGACGAACGGAAATACTGAGCTCCTTTAGCTGTTTGTCATCGATGGTAGCCGGTGCGTCAAGCATTACATCGCGACCATTATTGTTTTTGGGGAATGCTATGAAATCCCTGATACTTTCACTGCCTCCTAATATGGCACAAAGCCTGTCGAATCCAAATGCGATTCCTCCATGTGGTGGCGCACCATATTCAAAGGCACCGAGCAGAAATCCAAATTTATGGTTCGCTTCCTCACGGCTCATACCCAATGCGTCAAACATTTTCTCCTGCAGTTCACGCTGATAAATTCTGATAGAACCACCACCGATTTCATTTCCATTCAGAACCATATCATATGCGTTTGCCTTAATATTTGCATAAGGATGTTCGAGATACTGAGCGGCATCATTGATTTCCGGGTCATTATTGATCATGATGGAAATCTGATCGGGTTTGGGCGCTGTAAACGGATGATGACGTGCCACCCAGCGATTATCATCTTCACTGTATTCAAATAACGGAAAATCGATTACCCAAAGCAACTTGAATTCTTCTTTCTTTCGCATACCCAGCCTTTCACCTAGTTCCAATCTCATATCACTAATGGCTTTACGGGTCTTTTCTTCTCTTCCGGCCAGGATCAGAATCATATCACCTTTTGCCGCATTAGCAAAACTTGCTATGGATTTGAGTTTTTCTTCTGAATAAAATTTATCAACGCTGCTCTTAAGCGTTCCATCTTCGTTATAACGAATATAAACAAGACCCTGCATGCCAATCTGCGGGCGTTTAACCCAGTCCGTTAGTTCGTCCAATTGTTTCCTCGTCCAGGAAGCGCCGGAAGGAACAGCAATTGCCAGCACCGTTTCAGCATTGTCAAATACGGGGAAGCCGGCGTTTGACAGCAGGAAACCATCCGCTTCTATAGATCCCTTTCTTTTGAAAGCTGATTTCAGATTAGCTATTTTCATTCCAAAACGGATATCTGGTTTATCATTGCCAAAAATCCACATAGCATCTTCCCAGGACATCCGCTCGATGGCATCATTGTAATCAATGCCCTTCACTTCTTTGAATATATACCGGATCATACCCTCGAACATCTGGAGAATATCATCCTGTTCAATAAAACTCATTTCACAATCTATCTGCGTAAATTCAGGTTGCCGGTCTGCACGCAGATCCTCATCACGAAAACATTTTACGACCTGGTAATACCGGTCATAGCCACTGACCATTAACAACTGTTTAAAAGTCTGCGGACTCTGTGGAAGTGCATAGAATTGACCGGGATTCATACGTGAGGGAACTACAAAATCACGGGCTCCTTCCGGAGTTGATTTAATCAAAAAGGGAGTTTCGATATCCATAAACTGGTTCAGATGGAGATAGTTCCTGGCTGCCCTGTTCACTGCATATCTTAATTCTATATTCTTTTTAACAACGTTCCGACGGAGATCGAGGTAGCGGAATTTCATTCGAAGATCATCTCCACCGTCCGTTTCGTCCTGTATGGTAAAAGGAGGCGTCGCAGATCTGTTTAACACCGTAATACTTCTGACCCTGATTTCAATTTCCCCCGTTGGGATTAACAGGTTTTTACTGGACCGTTCCGATACCATCCCGGTAGCCTGAATTACAAATTCACGGCCCAGAGGAGTTTCGCTGAGTGCCTTATTCTGGGCCTCATCCACCAGTAATTGGGTAATACCATAACGGTCGCGCAGATCAATAAAAGTAATACTACCAAACTTTCTCAGGGTTTGAACCCAGCCTGCCAGGGTCACTTCCCGGCTTATGTCTCCCAGGCCCAACTCGCCACAGGTATGTGTTCTGAACATTTGATTTCTGGATTAGCCGGCAAAGGTAGGGCGAGACAGGTAGACGGAAAACGAATAAATAAAATAAAAAACCGTACTGAACCCCTTTCATTTATAGAAAATAGTTTTTATCTTGTATCCATCCGTACTGTTCACCTCCTCATGATTAAACCGATCCTGGTTATTCTGTTCTTACCTTAAAACAATTCTATCCATACCCTTGTAAGGCCTTCTGTTTTTTGATCGGACCAACCTGTAGCAATCAAAACGAAAAACGGACCTTATGGAGTTCATCATTATTATCGCGCTGGTTACGGCCGTGCTCATTCTGCACCAACCGCTTTCTTCCCTGTTTAACAGGCTTTATATCAGCCGTCAACAGCGTAAATTCATTGAGTGTGAAACGTTTTATCACACGATAGTCTCTAAATATATCCGTTTTTACAACCGTCTCGGATTGGAAGACCAGCGCAGGTTTCTTTTCCGTACTTTTCTTTTCAGGAAATCCCGTCGTTTTCATTATATAGAAGTGAAAGAGAGTTCTGAAATGCCCATACTGATCAGTGCGGTCGCCATCCAGCTCACTTTCGGACTTGACAAATACATGTTGAATTACTTCAACGATATCTATGTATTAAAGGATGATTATCACTACGGCTTTTATTCAAGACCTTTTATGGGCCATGTGGATCAAAGCGGAATATATCTTTCCTGGGATAATTTTATTAAGGGCATCAGCGGACAAACCCCCAATTGTAATGTTGGTCTTCATGAAATGGGTCACGCGCTGGCTTACGTAACTTTTATTACGGAAACAGAGGAAGACAAACACTTCAAAAAAGAATTCAAAAACTTCTCTAAAGTAGCAAGACCGATTTTCGCCAGTATGCAGGAGGGCAAGCGTAATCTATTAGGAGAATATGCTGCCGTTAACTATCATGAATTCTGGGCAGTTTCGGTTGAAACTTTCTTCGAAAATCCCGTTTGTCTGATGCACGAACTACCGGAATTATACCAGGCTATGGTGAGTTTGCTTAAGCAGGATCCCCTGCAGCTAAAAAATAATAATAGTGGCAAGGCGACTTTTGTGTTGAAACCATCAAAAATGGAAGAAGGCTTAACGCTTAACGTTAAACGAAATTGAGAGTGAAATAGAAATGCTGCACTCCCATACTCCCATACTCCCATACTTTCTCCGGTCAGTTCATGTTCGGATTCGAACAATATTTACAGCGTTAAGAACATAACTCAATGATAAGCATACATTTGCCAGTTCGGCACTGACTTCGCTGTAGAAACCCGGGAATCCAATCCTCTTCTACTACACCGGGAATAAAAATTCTATATGTTATTCAATTACCTGAAAATTGCTTTAAGAAATCTTCGGAAACATAAAGCTTTTTCCGTCATCAATGTATCGGGATTGGCTATTGGAATGACATGCAGCATATTTATTTTATTGTGGGTGAGAGAGGAACGAAGCTTCGACAGGTTTAATTCAAATGCTGACCGGTTATTCAGACTTACCGATAATGTGGGAGATTTTAAAGCAGCTGTTACGCCCGCAGGAGTAGCAGCCGGACTTAAAAGTCAATTACCAGCGATCAAAAATATCACAAGGATTTCTAAGAATCACAGCGCAGTATTTGAAGTTGGTACTCAAAAATTTCAGGAAAAAAGATTGATCTATGCCGATTCAAATTTTCTGGAAATGTTTAATTATCCCTTATTAAAGGGAAATAAAAATACTGCTCTTCAAAGTCCAGATGGAATTTTGATTACAGAAAATATGGCCCGGAAATATTTTGGCCAACAGGATCCAATGGGAAAACTTATTCGAATAAATAATGCGGATAATTTTAAAGTAGTTGGAGTTCTTGAACATATTCCCTCAAATTCTCATTTGCAATTCGATTTTATTATTCCGATGTCGGCTATTGAAGCTACCGACTATGATCTAAAAAGTAAAACCTGGGATTCGTTCAATTACTATACTTATCTGGAGTTGAATAACAACACTTCGCCCTCTGCATTGGCCAATCTGACAAATCAAATTCTGAAGATTTACAAAGTACATGTGCCGGAATTTAAGGTAGAATTTCACCTGCAGCCTTTATTGAGTATCCACTTGGGTCAGGCATTACAAATAGATCAGCCGGGGCATGGTAATATGCAATATGTAAATATATTTTTCATCGTCGCCATCATTGTTATTGCAGTCGCCTGTATCAATTTTATGAATCTTGCCACTGCACGGTCTGCCAGACGAGCCAAAGAAGTTGGACTTCGTAAAGTTGTAGGTGCTGAACGATACCAGATTATCGGCCAGTTTCTGGGAGAATCTGTTTTTATTTCATTACTCGCTTTCGGAATTGCAATGATGCTCGTATGGTTACTTCTTCCCGCTTTTAATAATATCGCCGACAAATCTCTGAGTTTTAGAAATATTGATTTGAAATTATTGCTATCGTTATTCGGTCTTTCACTTGTTACAGGATTGATTTCAGGTATCTATCCGGCGATATATCTCTCAGGTTTTAAACCAGTAAAAGTTTTAAAAGGAAAACTGAAATCAATGGGTGGCAACCTGGTTTTCAGAAATACTCTTGTCGTCATTCAATTCATCGTTTCAATTGTTCTACTCGTGGGTACCACTGTTGTATATCAGCAACTACATTTCATTAAAAACATGAACCTGGGATTTGAAAAACGAAATCTGGTATATGTAAGGATGACTGGTGAATTATGGAACAAACTCGATGCAATTAAAACGGAACTCAAACAGCGTCCATTAACCAATGACTATTCCATTATTTCGGACCTGCCGACAGAATTGGTTACAGGCACAGTTGATGTACAATGGCAGGGCAAGGATCCGAAATCGCAAATTGTTATACCATCCATGGATGTGGATGAAAACTTTATAAAAGTTTTTCAAATGAAAGTTTTGAACGGCCGGAGTTTCTCTTCCGGATTTAAAGGTGACAGTTCAAACTACGTGGTGAATGAAACTGCTGTCAGAACGATGGGTATGACTGTAAAAAATGCCGTTGGTAAATCTTTAAGTTTCGGGCAAATTAAAGGAACAATAATCGGAGTGGTAAAAGATTTTAATTTCAAACCAGTTCAACAATCGATAGAACCACTGGTATTGCGTTTGAACAAATATGGAGGATACATTTTTGTACGCACAAAACCTGGAAGCACCGATCAGACTATCAAATCACTGGAGAAAATCTGCCAGCAACTCAATCCGGCATATCCTTTCGAATATAGTTTTCTGGATGAAGATCTCGCAAACTTGTATAAAGGTGAACAACGGATTGGCAGCCTCTTTAATATATTTGCTATTCTTGCCATTTTCATTTCCTGCCTGGGACTTTATGGATTATCTGCTTTCATAGCAGAACAGAGAACAAAAGAAATTGGTGTTCGCAAAACGTTGGGTGCATCAGTCTTCAATATCGTTTATCTGCTTTCAACAAACTTTACAAGAGTGGTTTTCATTGCAATTATTATCGCGGTCCCAATTTCCTGGTATGCAATTCATCAGTGGTTACAGGGATTTGCCTATCATATTGAATTAGGTTGGGGCGTTTTTGCAATTGGCGCATTTTCTGCATTGTTCATTGCCTTATGTACCGTCAGCTTCGAATCGGTCAAATCGGCGGTAGCTAACCCGGTAAAAAGTTTAAGGTCTGAATGATTTTTGAATTCGCAACGATACTTTGAGCAATCATGCTTCTGAATTGAATTATGTCTGTCGTGAAAGGATTCCGTCAAATCGACTTATATCCGCAAGCGGATTGATGTTTCCATCTCCAAGTATTTTATTCACCAATTCACTGGCGAAATACGGAGCCAGCGAACATCCCTTGGTTCCCATTCCATTCAATATACCAATTTGGGGATGAAGAGGATGAAAACCTACAAAGGGTCTGCGCTCAAGAGTTGCGGGACGAACAGACGCAAAATGTTCCAGAATTTTATACGGTAATTTCAATGTAGTATTTAACCACCGCACTGCATTTTCTTTGAATTGTTGAGATGGATATTCATCACTGAATTCCCATTCATAGGAGGATCCCAGCCAGAAAATATTTTCGCTGTAAGGAATCAGGCTCATGCCTTTTTTAAAACAATAATTTGCTGGCAGTTCGAAAATTTCAACCAGCATTCCTTCCCCTTTGTTTAATGCAAAAGGAAGTTTCCTGAAATACGGATTTTGAGCGGAAAGTATACCATCACAAAAGATGATGTAACTGGCATGAACGGACGAATAATATATCCCATTGTTATCTTCCTGCAAATCTGAAACATCGAAAATATCATTTATAAGCAAATTATTTATGACAAACCATTCCCGCCAGCTACTTATCAATTTCTCTACCTGAACAAGGAAACAGGGCCGAATAGCACCCCACCCAAGATCATATCGAAACCATTCTGAATATTTTTCGGGATCATCGCCTGTTACTAAATATTGCGGGTCTTCTTCATATCGCTTTTGAAATGCCTGCAACATCTGAACGCTCGGGAAAAAATCGATTACAGAAGTTTCACTTACAAATGAACCATTCAGGAATTCTCCGACCTCCCTATAAGAATTATTTGCAAAAGGAATAAGTTGATCGATCATCCAGGTGGTTACCATCCTTCTTCCCGTAACAGGATTGATCAATCCCGCTGCGCGCCTGGAAGCACTATTTTTATTCGACTGATCAATAATTTTAAACGAAAGTCCTTTTTTATGTAACCACCATCCAAGCCAGGTTCCGGATAACCCCTGACCAACTATTAATACATCCACTTTTTCCATACCGTTAATAATTCTATGCCTAAAACTACTTATAAGAAAAAATCCTCACTGGAATACAGGAGGACTTAGTGAGTTATGAGTTATGAGATATGAGTTATGAGATTCAGATCTTTAGCCTCAAGCTTTACGCTTTCTGCTTTAAGCCTTCTGCTTTTGGCCTTTCAAAACTTTTGCCATCGTTGCTCCGATATCCGCAGGGCTCTGCACTACTTCGATGCCGCATTCCGTCATTATTTTCATTTTTGCTGCAGCAGTATCATCCGCACCTCCGATTATTGCGCCTGCATGGCCCATACGACGTCCGGGAGGTGCTGTTTGTCCGGCAATAAATCCAACAACAGGCTTGCGATTATTTGCTTTGATCCATCTTGCGGCTTCCGCTTCCATGCTGCCTCCGATTTCACCTATCATAACAATCCCATCTGTATCCGGATCATTCATCAGTAATTCTACAGCCTCCCGGGTTGTTGTACCAATAATAGGATCTCCGCCAATACCGATAGCAGTAGAAATACCCAGACCTGCTTTTACAACCTGGTCGGCTGCTTCATAAGTAAGCGTTCCTGACTTGGATACAATTCCTATTTTTCCTTTCTTGAAAACGAACCCTGGCATGATGCCCACTTTACATTCTTCCGGAGTTATAACTCCCGGGCAATTTGGTCCAATCAATCGGCTGTTCGTACCTGTTAAATAGTGTTTTGCTTTAACCATATCCTGTACCGGAATTCCCTCTGTAATGCAAACTATAAGAGGAATACCCGCTTCAGCAGACTCCATGATGGCGTCCGCGGCGAATGCTGGTGGTACGAAAATAATCGAAACATTAGCGCCTGTGGTTTTTACCGCATCTGCAACCGTATTGAAAACGGGGCGGTCCAGATGTTTGCTGCCTCCCTTGCCGGGAGTAACTCCACCCACCACATGAGTTCCATATTCTATCATTTGAGAAGCATGAAAACTTCCTTCTGTTCCCGTGAATCCCTGTACGATTATTTTTGAATTCTTATTGACTAATACTGCCATTTTGCTTTTTTAGAAGGTTTTTCTGATATCAAAATTAGTTATTTCAGCAATTCATCCATGTTCCTGTTATTATCAATCTTTCCTTTCATTTCCAGCTGCCGCATGTCTTTGGCATCCTGTAGGAATTCGGACGCAAATATGAAATCATTTAGTTTTTTATTCTTGCTGAAAATGATTTCCTTATTGGTACCCTCCCATTCTTTAACACCTTCATACATATAAATAATGTGATCCCCTGTTTCCATCACACTGTTCATGTCGTGCGTATTTACGACAGTTGTGATATTATATTCGATCGTAATTTCCTTGATAAGTTTATCAATCAAAATAGATGTTTGCGGATCCAGCCCTGAATTTGGCTCATCACAGAAAAGGTACCTGGGATTCAAAACGATGGCGCGTGCAATACCCACTCTTTTTTTCATTCCACCTGAAATTTCTGCAGGAAACTTATCGTTTACTCCTTTTAGATTCACACGCTCCAAAACCTCATTTACACGGGTGAGTTTTTTTGCAAAATTATCAACAGTAAACATATCCAGCGGAAACATGATATTTTGTTCTACGGTCATACTGTCAAATAGTGCCGAACCCTGAAACAACATACCGATTTGCTGACGAAGTATTTTCCGGTCGTTTTCATCCATACTGGTGAAATCCTTACCTCCGTATGATATGTCGCCAGAATCCGGTTCAAATAAACCCACCAGGCATTTCATTAAAACCGTTTTTCCACTTCCGCTGGATCCAATGATGAGGTTGCATTTGCCGGTTTCGAAAACAGCACTTACTCCGTTAATGACGGCTTTACCATCAAAACCTTTTTTTAAATCTTTAACCTCAATCATAAAATCCGCTTATAAAAGTATGTCTGAAAGAACGTAATCCATCAACAGAATCAATATACAACTAACCACAACTGATTTTGTACTGGCACGGCCGATCTCCAGCGCCCCACCATTCACATAATATCCATAAAACGAAGAAATACTGGAAATGATGAAGGCAAAACAATAGGATTTCACCAATGCAAATAATACGTTGAACGGTTTAAAATATTGAAGAAGTCCTTTGTCAAATTGAGAAGTGGAAACAATACCCGTTGCAACTGCGGCCAGTTTTCCTCCTGCTATACCGAGCACGGCCGAGATAATGACCAGCATTGGTATGGTGATCATAGCTGCTATTATTTTCGGAAGTATCAGGTAAGTCTTTGTGTTGATTCCCATTATTTCAAGTGCGTCGATCTGTTCGCTTACCCGCATATTTCCCAATTCACCGGCAATCTTGCTTCCAACGACGCCTGCAAGTACTATACAAACAAGGGTGGGCGAAAATTCAAGAATCACGGTATCACGAACAATTTGAGCGATGGTAGATAATGGGATCAGGGGGCTAACCAGCTGATAAGCTGTTTGCAGTGCAGAAACCGCTCCCATAAATATTGAAATGATAACAACGATTCCCAGTGAGCGGATTCCGATTTCAACACACTGATGCATTAATTCCTTCCAGTACATCTTCAGGTTTTCCGGTTTGGAAAACATATCCTTCAGCATCAATATAAACCGGCCCAGTTCTGTAAAAATATTCATGTTAATTCCTGCGATGAAATTACGGTTTATTTCTTGGTTCTCTTCCACCAGGGCGATCTGAGCATGGCTTCTTCGGGTGTTTGTTTGCACTTGGTTTGTGCGTCGATCACGGCTACGAGGGCCATATTAAAAATATTTCTAACAGAACTTCCCAATTGTAAAACATGAACTGGTTTCTTCATGCCGAGTAAAATAGGACCGATGGCATCTGCGGCACCTACTTCTTTTAAAATGTTATAGGCAATGTTGCCAGCCGCAAGATTCGGAAAGATGAGTGTGTTTACTTCCTGAT
Organism: uncultured Bacteroidota bacterium; assembly: GCA_963757315.1. GTDB lineage: Bacteria > Bacteroidota > Bacteroidia > Chitinophagales > Chitinophagaceae > Puia. The sequence goes on from CAVWRD010000011.1 coordinate 2,126,025, forward strand.
CTACCAAAGTGCTAAACGGGTAGTTCTCCCGCAGGATTTCATTATTGAGTGCAATACTTGCCTGCATTTCACCATCGACAACGAGACTCGGGTCTTTTGATTTTACAAGTTCAGTAGCTTTTGCAACGAGACGAGCTTCGGGTGAATTGCTGGTGCCGAAGTTCGAATAGCTCAGCATTGCAATACGCGGAACGAGATTGAAATGCCGGACCTCTTTTGCGGCGAGCAGCGTGATATCAGCCAGTTCCTCTGCTGTAGGATTGAAATTTACTGTAGTGTCTGCTAAAAAAAGTGGGCCTTTTTTTGTAAGCATCAGATACATACCAGCGATTTTCTTAACACCTTCCTCTGTGCCAATAATTTCTATTGCCGGTCTGATCGTATCGGGATAATTTTTAGTGAGGCCGGAGATCATTGCATCGGCTTCTCCTGTTTCAACCATCATGCACCCGAAATAATTCCGATCGCGCATAATCTTATTCGATTCATGTTTGTTAAAACCCCTTCTTTGTCTTTTTTGAAAAAATATTTCCGTATATTTTTTTCGACGGTCATCATGTTCCTCACTTCTAGGATCCACAATGGGGAATTCATCAATATCGATATTATTGGCTGCGGCAGTGGCCTTTATCCTCTCTTTGTTACCCAGGAGAATCGGATAGGCGACGCCTTCATCAAATAAAAGCTGTGCTACTTTTAATATTTTAATATTATCGGCTTCTGCAAATACCAGCCGTCTCGGATCACTTTTTGCTTTACTTCCCAATACACGCATCAATTGATTGTCGAGTCCCAATCGCTTGTTGAGTTCGATGCTGTAAGTATCCCAGTTCTCAATTTTTATCTGGGCCACATTACTGTCGATGGCTGCTTTGGCAACCGCTGGTGCAACAGTAGAAAGCAACCGCGGATCAAAAGGTTTTGGAATTATATAACGGGGACCGAAGCTGATTGTCTTTTCGTTATAAGCCATGTTCACTATATCGGGAACCGGAGTTTTTGCTAAGTCGGCCAATGCCTTTACTGCGGCCAGTTTCATGGCTTCATTGATTTGTGTGGCGCGCACATCCAGGGCTCCGCGAAAAATGAATGGGAAGCCGAGTACATTATTTACCTGGTTTGGAAAATCACTTCTGCCTGTGGCCATGATAAGATCATCTCTCACCGCGGTTGCTGTATCATAAGAAATTTCAGGGTCGGGATTTGCCATTGCAAATACGATGGGCCTTTTTGCCATGGATTTAACCATTTCAGGTGTAATGGTATTGCCAACACTCAATCCGACAAAAACATCTGCATCAACCATCGCTTTTTCCAGTGTTATATCTGCTTTATCAACTGCAAACAGAGATCTGTCTTCTTCTAAATCTTTTCTGCCTTTATGCAGAACTCCGTCTTTATCAAATACAATAAAATTTTCGGGTCTGGCACCCATTGTCACGTAGAGCTTTATACAAGCCATTGCGGCTGCACCGGCGCCGTTGATGACAAATTTTACTTTTTCTATTTTTTTCTTTTGCAAAGCCAGTGCATTGATAAGCGCCGCACTGCTTATGATGGCAGTACCATGCTGATCATCGTGCATCACGGGGATTTTTAATGATGCCCGCAACTCCCTTTCAATATAAAAACATTCGGGCGCCTTGATATCTTCCAGATTGATACCACCGAATGTCGGCTCCAATGATTTTACGATCTGTACGAATTTTTCGGGATCTGTTTCATTGATTTCGATATCAAACACATCTATATCCGCAAAGACCTTAAACAAAACTCCTTTCCCTTCCATTACCGGTTTCGAAGCTTCTGGGCCAATATTTCCAAGGCCGAGCACCGCTGTTCCATTGGTGATAACTGCCACCAGATTTCCCTTGGCGGTATATTTATAAACCTCTTCCTTGTTCAAAGCAATCTCCTTGCAGGGTTCTGCAACACCGGGAGAGTAAGCAAGTGAAAGGTCTCTTTGGGACTTTGCTTCCTTGGTAGGCACTACTTCAATTTTGCCCGGTTTGCCTTTTGAATGATATTCGAGCGCCTCTTCCCTTCTAAGTTGCTTGTTTTGCATATTAATTATTGGGACAGGTTATTCATGTCGTAAATGCTGACTCCAAGCCAGGCCATCATTCCCATTCCTTTTTCAATGGCGGATTCATCTATATTAAATGTAGGTGTATGTACGCTGGAAGTAATACCCTTCGATTCATTCATCACTCCGATTCGGTAAAAACAACCCGGGATTTCCTGCGTGTAATATCCAAAGTCTTCTGCGCCCATTCGAACTTCAGTTTCTCCAACGTTTTCACTGCCGGCAAACTCCTCTGCCTTTTTTCTTGCAATAGGATACAATTTGGTATCATTATTTACAACAGGATATCCGACGTCTACCAACACATCTATTTCCGCGCCCATTGCCTGAGCGATACCTTTGCAAATTCTATGTATGAGTTTATGTGCCTGAAATCGCCAGGTTTCATCCATCGCACGGAAAGTTCCCATGAGTTTTACCTCAGACGGAATCACATTGGTTGTGAAACCACCCTGAATGGAACTGATTGAAAGTACTGAAGGGGAAAATGGATTCTTGTTTCTGCTTATCACCTGTTGTAACGCAACTACAATATGAGATGCAACCAGAACTGTGTCAACCGTAAGATGCGGGGTGGCTGCGTGACCGCCCTTGCCTTTCACCGTTATATAGATTTCGTCTGCACTTGCCATGGAAGGACCGCCACGAAAACTGAATTTGCCTATCTCCAATCCCGGATGAACATGTAGTCCGAATATCGCCTGTGGCTGTGGGTTGTGCAGCACTCCTTCTTTGATCAGCAGACTGGCGCCTCCGGGATTTTTCTCTTCACCAGGCTGAAATATGAGTTTCACAGTTCCTTCCCATTCTGATTTTAGTTCCTGCAATATTTTAGAAGCGCCCAGTAATATACTGGTATGTGCGTCATGCCCGCAGGCATGCATGATGCCGTCGTTCTGTGATTTATAAGGAACTGCATTTTCTTCCCGGATAGGTAGCGCATCCATATCTGCCCTGAGCGCAATGATTCTTTTGTCGGGATTTTTTCCTTTTATTAAACCCACCACTCCGGTAGTTGCCTTAATTTCGTAAGGGATATTCATTCCTTTCAACTTTTCCTGTACAAAGGCCGAAGTTTGAAATTCCTTATAACTCAATTCAGGGTGAGCATGCAGATGTCGCCGGATGTCAATGGTTTCCGGAGCATATTGTTTTGCAAGCGAGCGGATTTTTTCTATCAGCATATTCGATAATTAGTCGGGTTTTACTTCAATTATATCAGGAACAAGATAAACCCCCGATGGAAAATTCTGGATAAGTTTTTGCAAATAAGGATCCGCTTCTTCCTGAGTTTTGAAGTTGCCCACCTTCAATTTATAATTTGGCGGCTGGTAAATAAGGTAAGGTTTTAATTCCGGATAAAGTTGATACATTTTCGTTTTAGCTGTAAAAACAGTGTTCCGGTCATTTGAGCTGGCAACCTGGATTCGAAAACCAGGAATGTTCCGGCGGCTTTCCCTGGTTGTAATCTCATTTATCTGAATCTGTTTTTTTATCAGGGAATCCACCCGCGGATCCCTGTAAATAAGGGAGTCCTGCGCATATACCGAACCGTTATAAAGTAAAACCAATACTAAGAATAGTTTCATATTGATGCTCAGTTAACAATGCCGAGTTTTTCCTCCGCCACTATTTGCAGGCTGGAACTACATCCAATACGACTGGCGCCCGCTTCAATAAGTTCCTCTGCAAAATTAAAATGCCGGATACCGCCCGAGGCCTTGATCTTTATGTGAGGAGGAAGTTTTTCTCTCATCAGTGCAACGTCTGAGACGGAAGCTCCCTTTTCCGCGTATCCCGTAGACGTTTTCATAAAGTCGATATTCATCTTACCATATATATTGCAACATTGAATTAATTCATTTCTTGAAAGGACACCACTCTCTACGATCACTTTTATAATTTTTCCCTTTTCGTGAATAAGTGAAACCAGGGCTTTCATTTCTTTCTCAAGATAGGACCAGTTACCGTTTTTCAGCGCGATTAGATTAATTACGACGTCGAGTTCATCTGCTTCGTCCGAAATGGCATTTTGTGATTCGGCAATCTTTGCATCCAGTGAAGAATAACCCATCGGGAATCCAATAACTGTTGCCGTTTTTACTACCGTTCCTTTTAAAGCCTGAACAGCCTGTTTCACTACAAATGGCGGTAAACAAACGGCAGCAAATGTATTGTCGATTGCTTCAAGGCATAATTTGTTTATATCCGCTGAGGTGCAAACGGGTTTCAGTAACGTGTGATCTATATAAGAAGCAACGGGACCTTTCATTTTTGTTTATCAGAGCGAATTTAGTTCATTTAAGCTTTAGGCTTTCAGCTTTAGGCCCCTCTTACGCAGATATCTGAATAAAACGATTGCTCCGAATAAAAAAAGTCCGAATACCAGCAAGTCAACGCGGATCATGGAAGCTTTTTTTTCATCGTTTTGGTGTAGTCTTTTGTCTGCATCCTTTATATAGAAAGCAAGGCCGGGGAAATGTTTATTGAGTTCATTTACTTTTCTGAATTTAGACAACGCGTCTCTGTACAACTGCCGGTCATACATTACTACTGCATCCCCAAATATCAGAGATGTTTCGCTGGGAGCTGCCGTAACTCCGGCGCTATCGAGATATTCCTGCAATATCGATACGGGAATCGCAAAATTTAATCCTGCAGCCAATCCGCCGCTGGTTTCTATACTGCCAAACGTAGTCAATCCTACTACTTCGCCTTTTTCGTTACATACAGGTCCTCCACTACTACCCCGGTTAATATTTGCATCCATCTGTATCAGCGGCCAGCCTGCCACTGAATTCTTCAGAGCACTTACAATCCCCGTGGTAAGGGTTGGTTCTATGGCTGATTCTGTAGCTACATAATTATTGTTGGTAACAGGACTCGGAAATCCATAAACAAAAAGCTGTTCTCCCACTTTTGGCAGTTCGTCCTGTGCGATGGTTAAAGTTGGCAAGGTGCTGTCGCCATCCATTTTTAATATCGCGATATCCTTACCCGGCATCGGCCGACCTTTTATAATTACCTGTGCGGATTTTTTAATGGAACTTGTTTTACCGCTATCTGTGTCGACACTGTATTCTATGTAAATATCTTTTTTCAAATCATAGAGTGCCATAGAAAATAAACGCGCATATATGGAAGCGTAAGTATTATTTAAGATAGCCTTCTGCTGCTCGGAAAATCGGGTAGCCCAGGCATTTTCCAACGCAGAAATATTGGCATCCGTAATTTGTTGAAAGGCGGAAAGGAAAAACTGACGACGTATAAAAGCATTGTCGCGGTCTATCAGATGGCAATTCGTTGCTACATATCCGTCGGCTGTGACTAGAAATCCGGTTCCGCTGGAAGTGATTTCTTCAGGTTCTTTGATATAATCGAGAGAAGCTTTAAAAAAAAGGTTGGGGTGATTGTTAATCTCTTTTAAAACGATATCCAGCTTTTCCTCTGCGGTATATATCACACCACTACTGTCCACTTTTCGAATCGAATCCACCAGGTGATTGAAATGCCGTGAATCCAGCCTTATTTTATTAACGTATACGTCAGCTGAGAAGACGGTACGCACCATCACGACCCCGGGGCGGTTAACCCCGTAATTCTGAACAGCGGTCAACTGTTGGGCAAGGCTGGTGAACATACTGCCGGTCATAAACACCAGACCGGCAAAAAAAGCTCTAAAATTAAGCATATGGGTTTTCATGGTAAGGTCTTCCACTTATATAAAACCTTAAAAAGGCTAACTTGTTGTTGTTTAAAGGTAAACTTTTTCTATGTCACCCATCCCTGCGCCGCTGGCAGAACGTCTTCGTCCTGAATCACTTGACCAGCTTGTAGGTCAAAAACATCTTACAGGAAAGGGAAGTATACTTCGAAAAGCCCTTGAAAATGGTAAAATACCCTCCATGATTCTCTGGGGGGCACCCGGTACAGGAAAGACCACTATTGCCAATATTATCGCGCATACCCTGCATTCACCTTTTTATACGCTAAGTGCCATTTCGTCGGGCGTAAAAGAAGTTCGTGAAGTAATTGAGGAAGCCCGGCAAAAAGACAATACCATCCTTTTTATTGATGAAATACATCGTTTTAACAAGGGCCAGCAGGACGCATTCCTGGGTGCCGTAGAAAAAGGGGTATTGACTCTGATAGGTGCGACTACAGAAAATCCCTCTTTTGAAGTGAACAGCGCTCTGCTGAGCCGTTGCCAGGTTTACGTTTTGAAACCGCTGGGAAAAGATGAATTAACAGAGTTGCTGAGAACTGCGCTGAAAAAAGACAGCATATTAAATAAACGTAATATCGAATTAAAAGAAACTGAAGCATTGATCAATATTTCCGGTGGAGATGCGCGAAAACTGCTCAATCTTTTGGAACTGGTAACAGATTCCAAAAGCGATCCGTTGGTCATCACGGATGAAATAGTTATGGAAACTGCCCAGCAGAAAATTGCACTCTATGATAAAAAAGGTGAACAACACTATGATATTATTTCCGCTTTTATTAAATCTATGCGGGGGAGTGATCCGAACGCGGCTGTTTATTGGCTGGCACGTATGATTGAAGGAGGCGAAGATGTGAAATTTATTGCCAGGAGAATGTTGATTCTTGCAAGTGAAGACATTGGTAATGCAAACCCCAACGCCTTACTGCTTGCTAACGCTACATTTGACGCCGTTAGTAAAATCGGTTATCCTGAATCTAGGATTATATTATCCCAATGTGCTATTTATCTGGCAAGTTCTGCAAAGAGTAATGCAGCTGTATCAGCAATCAGCGAAGCTCAGGATACTGTAAAAAAGAGAGGCGATCTGGCTGTGCCACTTCATCTGCGAAATGCTCCAACGAAACTGATGAAAAACTTAGACTACTCTAAAGGATATGAATACAGTCATTCTTTTGAAAATAATTTTTCGTTACAGGAATATCTGCCTGCCGAGATAAGTGGAACAAAATTCTTCGAGCCGGGAGAAAATGCGCGGGAAGAAGAAATTAGAAAACATTTAAAGAATCTTTGGAAGGAAAAGTATAAATATTAATGTGGTAGTATGGTAGTGTGGTAGAAGGTCCGATAGTCAGAAAATCCGTTGCGTTTTCTGTTGATGTCATTAAATATTATCGGATTCTCCTAAGCAAACGGGAATTCGATATTGCAAGGCAGTTAAAAAGATCCGGCACTTCCATTGGTGCAAATGTTTTTGAAGCTCAATATGCTGAAAGCAAATTGGATTTTATTCATAAAATGAAGCTGGCATCTAAAGAAGCAAGTGAAACATTGTATTGGCTAACTTTATGCCAACAAATTTCCGATTTGAAGTTCCCCAAAAAATGTTAACCGATATAAAAGAAATTTTGGCAATACTTTCAGCGATAATCATAACGACAAAAAAGAAATTAACCTGAATTCTTCTACTATCACACTACTACACTACCACACTACTACACTTTTCTATTATGACCTGGATACTGAAACCATTCGACGCCCTCACTCCAAAAGAACTTTACAAAATATTACAACTACGCAATGAAGTTTTTATCGTAGAGCAAAACTGCCCATATCAGGATTGCGATAATAAAGATTTATACGGGTGGCACCTGATGGGTATGCAGGAAGATAAGCTCGTCGCCTATTCGCGCTTACTCGCGCCCGGAATTTCCTATAGTGAATCTTCTATAGGACGCGTAGTAAGTTCCCCGTCGGCACGTAAAAAAGGCATGGGAAAAGAACTCATGCTGGAAAGTATCAGTCAAATCAAAAACCTCTTTAATACAGACACAATACGCATTGGTGCTCAACTTTATCTTCAAAAATTTTACGAATCTTTTGGATTCATAAGAGTCGGTGACATCTATCTCGAAGATAATATTCCACATATAATAATGTTGAAAGAACCAAAATGAAACTGTTTTCCAGTAATTGGAAATTGTCTCAATAATATAGTTTATCCTGTTTACACCATATAAAGAATAATTCCCGTTCTTGTATAGTAACTGGTTTTTATTTATATAAGAACAAAATCCAAACCTTCGAAAACAAAATCGATATTCCATGAAAACAGGTTTACACTCCATAAGGAAGTGTTTGTGTACGCTGGCTATTGCGCTGGTATTTTGTAACTCTTCCTATAGTCAGCTTTCTGCTGGCAATTATTTCGAAGCAGGTTTTACAGTGGGGCCCATGGTATTTCTGGGAGACCTTGGTGGACATTATGGTGTAGGTACCGGTTTTTTGAAGGACTACAATATGAATGCTACTAAACTTGCTTTCGGACTATACGTAGCCGCACATCCATCTGAACTTTTAGGCATCCGTCTTTCCGCAAACTTTGGAAGTGTTGAGGGAGATGATAATTTTATTACAAACAAGGGTGGTGAGGAAGTTGCCAGACTGAACAGAAATCTGGATTTCAAATCTTCCATTACAGAAGCAAACCTGATGTTTGAATTATATCCAACGGTTTTGTTTGAAGATCAGCCCACCGAGCAAACGGGAAGATTGAGACCTTACGGTATTCTTGGTATCGGAGTATTTCATTTTAATCCTATGGGGCAATATGTAGATCCGAATACTTCGCAAACCACCTGGGTTTTTTTACAACCGCTACATACAGAGGGCGAAGGATTCGTAGCCGGCAGAAATAATTATGCACTTACCCAGTTGAATATTCCAATGGGAGTTGGGGTGAAATATTATATCAATGAATCTATAAATCTTAGTTTGGAATTACTCTACAGAAAAACCTTTACAGATTATATTGATGACGTCAGTACAACTTTTGTAGATCCCGCAGTTTTAGCGGCAAATCTTCCAGCCGGGACATCTACCATAGCAATTGCTATGTCTAATAAAAGCCCACTACAGGGTATCCCGGGAAGTAATTATAATCCGGGTGATAAAAGAGGAGATCCTACTCAGACTGACGCCTACTTCACGCTTGGATTGAAGTTAGGGATCCGATTAGGTAGTGACCATTCGTATGACAATTCAACAAGATGCCCTTCACTGAGGTTCTAAATATTTTAAGTTGATCCGTACCCTTTTTATAATTCTATGAAGAAATATTTACGCGAGAACATCGGTCTAAAATCCGGCAAGACAATATTGCCAATAGTGCTTATGTCTTTAAGCCTTATTACTTATGCCGGAAAATCATTGCCCGTTCCAAACGGAATGATGATCACAAAAACGCTGAACAACAAAAAGCATAAAGTCAGGCTTTTTACAGCTTCAGATAATAAAACTTTATTATTTACCGTGGATGGTGTGGAAGGAAAGCAATATAAATTATTTGTTTTTGACCTCGACGGCAAACTGGTAATGCAGTCTGCAATTCTAAACCGCGAAACCGGTATTCTTCCTGTAATAGGTGCAGGTAATTATCTGTATGAAGTTTTGGTGGAAGATACAGAAGTGGAAAATGGTCAGCTGAAAATTAAATAACCCTTAACGCAACCCAATAAGCAGCGGGAGAAATTGGTAGAATCTATTTATCCGAAGGTTTAGTAAAACCTGATCCGTTCCCTATCATTTTGTACCCAAACGGTTTTATTAATAAACTCCCGCTTCCCTTATTGGAATTAAATATTTTAGTCTATCCAATATCCTCAGCAACCGGCGATGAGTAATTGCCGGTTGTTTCTTTTGATTGACGGATGACGGTGCACGGTCTACATATTCACAATTTCACTTTCCCACATTATGAAACACAGCATGTAAAGTTTATTTCATTTCCTGCTTAAGAAACTTTGCTGTAAAACTTTTCTTCACGCCAATTAATCCCTCAGGTGTTCCTTCAAATAAGATTTCTCCGCCACCATCTCCTCCCTCCGGTCCGAGATCAATTACATGATCTGCGACTTTAATAACATCCATATTGTGTTCGATCACTAGTACAGTGTTGCCCCGGTCTACCAGTTTATTCAGTACGTCCAGCAGGTGACTGATATCTTCAAAATGTAAACCCGTAGTAGGTTCATCCAATATATAAAATGTTTTTCCCGTTTCTCTCTTCGAAAGTTCAGTTCCCAGTTTCACTCTCTGCGCTTCGCCTCCGCTGAGTGTTACAGCTGATTGTCCCAGCGTTATGTATCCCAGACCAACTTCCTGTAATACTTTTATCTTTCGATAGAGATAATGAACATTCATAAAAAACTCGCAAGCTTCATCCACCGTCATATCCAGCACGTCACTAATCGACTTGCCCTTATACCTTATTTCAAGTGTTTCCCTGTTATATCTTTTACCATTACATTTTTCACAGTGTACATATACATCGGGCAGAAAATTCATTTCTATCATTCGCATTCCTCCACCTTCACATACTTCACAGCGGCCGCTTTTTACATTAAACGAAAATCGTCCGGCTGTATATCCGCGAATCTTCGCTTCTGGTATCGACGCAAAAAGAGCACGGATATCTGTAAAGAATCCGCAATAGGTTGCCGGATTGCTTCTGGGAGTACGTCCGATAGGTGATTGATCGATTTCAATTACTTTGTCAATATTCTCCAGCCCTTTGATATTCTTATATTCCAGCGGAATACCTTTTGATCCGTAAGCATGATGACTCAATATCGGATAAAGAGTTTCATTGATAAGAGTTGATTTACCGCTGCCACTCACGCCCGTAACAACTATAAATTTTCCCAGGGGAAACTTTGCATCTACGTTTTTTAAATTATTCCCGTTTGCTCCCTTTATTTCTAAAAACTTCCCATTCCCTTTTCTACGTTCTGCCGGTATTGCGATACGGCGATGACCGTTGAGATAGTCTGCAGTGAGGGTATTTAGCTTTAACATGTTCACAGGTTTGCCCTGTGCCACCACTCGCCCCCCATGAAAGCCTGCCTTCGGACCGATATCCACCAGATAATCTGCAGCCATCATTATTTCCTTATCGTGCTCAACCACGATAATACTATTTCCGATGTCTCTCAGATTTTGCAGAGCAAGTATTAATCGCTGATTATCCCGTTGATGCAAACCAATGCTTGGTTCGTCCAGAATATAAGTGATACCCTGCAACTGGGAACCAATCTGAGTAGCCAGTCTTATACGTTGTGATTCCCCGCCACTTAGTGTTCTCGTCGGACGGTTGAGCGTAAGATAATTGAGACCAACGTCCAGCAGGAATTGTAACCGTTCGCGGATCTCTTTCAAAACATCTTTGGCGATGATATTTTGTTTATTATCGAGTCTTTTTTCAATATCACTAAACCAAATGGTTAATTTGTCCAGATTTAAATTACTCAGCTCAGCAATATTTTTTTGATCAATACGAAACCACAAACTTTCCTTTTTGAGTCTTGCGCCACCGCAGGAATCGCAGGTTTTTAGTTCCATATATTTTTCCACCCATTCATGAAGTGAATCATTACTGGAACCAGCAAACCATCTTTTTAACATGGGAACTAATCCTTCGTATTCCGAGTTTGTAGTTACTGACTCATTTTCATCAATATCTAAAACCGATTGCGGAACTCCATCAGCTGTGCCATACAATATTAAATTCAGGCCCTTCGCTGGCATGTCTTCAATAGCAGTATCCAGACTGAATTTATTTTTTTTTGCCAGTTTCTGAACCTGTGTAAACACATAAGCTTCACGTTCGCCACCAAGAGGGAGAATTCCGCCTTCGTTCACGGATTTCTTTTTATCTGGCATGATGGAATCCAGGCTGATCCGGTACACCGCACCCATTCCCTTACATACCGGACAGGCACCATAAGGAGAATTAAAAGAAAAACTATTGGGTGAAGGTTCCTCGTAGCTAATACCCGTTTCATCACACATTAGCTGTTTGCTGTATTGTACAACCTGGTTGCTATCGTTTATCAGCAGAAACATAAGGCCCTTGCCCATTTGCAAAGCTGTTTGTGTACTCTGACTCACGCGTGTTTTCAGGTCGGTTGTCACAGCCATTCTGTCAATTACCACTTCGATATCGTGAATTTTATAACGATCCACCTGCATACGGGGAACGAGATCTTTTATTTCACCATCTACACGCACTTTTACAAATCCTTTTTTTCGGATGTCTTCAAATAGTTCGCGATAGTGACCTTTTCTGCCACGCACTATAGGAGCAAGCACCGATATTTTTTTATTCACAAATTTTTCAAAGATATTCGCCACAATTTCTTCCTCGCTGAATTTCACCATTCGCCTACCTGTGTTGTAAGAATAGGCTACTCCGATTCTCGCATATAATAACCTGAAGAAATCATATACTTCAGTTATCGTACCTACCGTACTTCTGGGATTTCGATTTGTAGTTTTTTGTTCGATGGAAATTACCGGACTCAATCCTGTAATCTTGTCGACATCCGGTCTTTCCATATCGCCTATAAACTGCCGGGCGTAAGCGCCGAAACTTTCCATATAACGCCGTTGACCCTCTGCATATATAGTATCAAAAGCCAGAGAAGATTTACCACTACCACTTATACCGGTAATTACTACCAACTGGTTTTTCGGAATTGAAATATCGATATTCTTCAGATTATGTTCGCGTGCACCGAACACTTCTATCATCTCTTCAGGTGTAGCATGAGAAGGAACTTTATTCTCCATCAGCTCAACAGTTTCTACGCCTGTGTTAAAGGTCGGATTATACTTTTCATTCATATTTATTGGGAATCGATAAAGATAATAACAATATATGGGGGCGGTTGTTCCACCTGATTCAGAAAATTAATTTTTGAAAATTAAGGCATCGGACTATCTTTGCGGTAGTTCTTTTATAGCTTATCAAGAAAGGCTGAGGGTAATGGCCCTGAGACGCCTTGACAACCTGTCCCGCTGCAAGCGGGACAAGGTGCCAATTCCATCCGCCACTGGCGGACAGATAAGTCAGATACTGCTTTCAAATACTCATCATATTGTAAGCTCTTCTGACCCCGGAAGAGCTTTTTTATTTTCAGGCAGTGATGTCAGAATAAAAAAATCTTCGTGGTAATTTCTTGTAAGCATATTTTATTCACCTTAAAAAAGCCTTAATGGCAAGGAGGATTATTTTATGCATGAAACAACAGCATTCATTCACAGCATTCCGGTAGACCCGCTTACCGGATCGGTTTCAGTACCCATTTATCAGACTTCGACCTTCGTACAGGAAGCGCCAGGCGTACATAAAGGCTATGACTATGCGCGGAGCAACAATCCTACAAGGTCGGTACTCGAAAACCTTATAGCCGGTCTTGAAAAAGGTGCCCGCGGATTGGCATTCGCCAGCGGACTTGCGGCTATTGATGCGGTACTTAAATTGTTAAAATCAGGAGACGAGATCGTGGCGGTAGATGATATTTATGGAGGTGCTTTTCGTTTATTCGAACAGGTTTACAAAAAATTTGGAATTCGGGTGACCTATGTAGATGCGTCAGATCCTGAAAATATTTTCAATGCCATCACGGAAAATACAAGGTTGATTTGGCTGGAATCGCCAAGCAATCCAACGCTAAAAATAGCTGATATCGCAGCCATTTCGGCCATCGCACGGGCGGCCGGGTGCTGGCTATGTGTGGACAACACTTTTGCTTCTCCCGCTTTGCAAAAGCCTATTCAGCTCGGAGCCGATATCGTTGTTCATTCAGCCACCAAATATCTTGGCGGGCACAGCGATCTTATAGCAGGACTTGTAATTACAGCTTCAGAAGAGCTGGGAGAGCAAATCAGGTTTTATCAAAATGCAGCAGGCGCCATACTCGGACCCTTCGACTCCTGGCTCGTTATCAGAGGCATGGAAACCCTGACCCTCCGGATGAGGCAGCATTGTAGCAGTGCCCAGCAGATCGCTGAATTCCTGTTAGATCAGCCCGAAGTTGACCAGGTTTATTATCCCGGACTACCCGGACATGCAAACCATGCAGTCGCCAAAAAGCAATCACGAGGTTACGGTGGAATTGTTTCTTTTACTCTCAAAGAAGATAGTCTCGAGGCCGCACGTCAATTCGTGACCAATACTGAACTATTTAAACTGGCTGAAAGTTTGGGAGGTATTAAAAGCCTGATAAGTCATTCAGCTGAAATGACCCATAAAACGATACCACCTCAGATCAGAAGGGTGGCCGGGGTCAAAGACAGCCTGATCCGTTTATCTATAGGTCTTGAAGAAGCCGATGATTTAATCCTGGATCTTCGCAACAGTTTTGACCGTATAAATGTTAAGACAAACAAATATTCACATAGATTAGAAAATTGTTGAAAGAACATGGACGCACACAAACAACTTAAGATTGGATTATTTGGATTTGGAGTAGTGGGAGAAGGTTTATATCGCATATTGCAGCAAACCCCTTCCCTGAAGGCAGATATTAAAAAAGTATGTATCAAACATCCGGGTAAAAAAAGAAATGCGCCGGAGGATCTGTTTACCACTGACAAATTTGAATTGTTGAATGATCCCGATATAAATGTTATAGTAGAAGTAATCAACGAAACTGAACCGGCATTTGAAATTGTAACGACAGCGCTAAAAAATGGCAAAGACGTTGTGAGTGCCAGTAAAAAAATGCTGGCTGAACATCTTTCCCAGTTGCTGGAACTTCAGAAAGAAACAGGGCATTCCATTTTATATGAAGCAGCGGCCTGCGCGTCAATTCCGGTAATCCGAAATCTCGAAGAATATTATGACAACGATCTGCTGCATTCCATGCGAGCTATTGTAAACGGTTCCACGAATTTTATTCTGACAAAAATGTTTGAAGAAAAACTTGACTTCAAACAAGCCTTACTTCTTGCTCAGCAGTTGGGATTTGCCGAAAGCGACCCCGTACTGGATGTTGCAGGCATAGACGCAGTCAATAAATGGACCCTCCTGTTGGCACATGCCTATGGTATTGTTGCAAATCCTTATGATATTGTCTTTAACGGAATTCAGAATATTCAGGGAGGTGATGCAACAGTAGCCGCTGAAAAGCATTATGAAATTAAACTGGTGGGGCAGGCAAAAAAATTGCTGAATGGAAAGGTTGCAGCTTTCGTGTTACCTCAATTCGTGAAATCCGATGATCATCTGAGCTTTGTAAAAAATGAATATAATGGAGTCGTTATCGAAAGTGGATTTGCCGACAAACAATTCTTTTACGGAAAAGGCGCGGGTAGTTTTCCAACAGCTTCCGCGGTACTGAGTGATTTGTCTGCTTTGCGTTATCAATACAGATATGAATATAAAAAGCTTTATCACCATGCACCGCTCGAACTTACCAATGATTTTTATGTAAAAGCGTATTTAAGTTTCGACGACTGGACTTATATTCCTAAGGAAAGATTTGAATGGATTGAAGAATGGCATGCGGAAAGCGATCGTAAATACCTGATAGGTGTTCTCTCTTTTAGTGAATTACAAAATAATAACTGGTGGCGTGAAAACAAAACCTCTTTAATTCTCACTCCTGAACCGATCATTGAAGACGTCGAAATCAGAAAACTGAAAAAGAAAAGTCTTGAACTGGCAGGAATAGCTTAAGGCTTTCGGCTTATTAAAATTCCAATCCGGAATATCAGCGCGCCAGTATGATTGATACCGTTCTGGCTGTTTTTTTGAAGGTCAATAAATCCATAATTTCCGCCTCCTTCTGCAAATGCTGATACGGTTTTCATTTGATAGAGTATTCCCAGATTACCTTCGACACCGAAGTTACCCTTATGCAGCTGATTTTTAATATCGCCCGTGCTATCGAATTGAACAGTCACATTTCCAACCTCGTTCGTTTCATTTTTATCAAAATATACTTTACTTGATCCTTCCGCAGAAGCTTTTGCCGTCATTAACAGCCCTCCAAAAATCCCACCGTCTATATACCATTTCCATTTTCCGGAGTTCCCGATATCGAAATTATATTTTAACAGAACTGGCAACATGATGTACTGGAGTCTGACAGTACTCGTAAAATTGGCATATAAATATTGCGCGTCTGAACCTGGTGGAAAATATTGCGCTAGCTCGGGTGAGGCAGGAATAGTTTGCAATCCGGATTTCTGTCCACCCTGAGTAGACCATTCCAGCGAGGTTTCAAGTGAAAGCTTTTCAGAAAGACTATAATCTGCAACCAATGCGAATTCAGGGCCTGATATTGTTTTATATCCTTTACTTACATCCGAACCCCCATTCGATGTGAGATTGGGTAGGCTCAATCCACCCTTCACACCCCATTTAAAATTTTGAGCCAGACTTCCTTCGGATAAGAAAAATGAAAAAAATGATAATGACAGTGTTATTTTAAATATCAACGGGTTAATTTTATAAATATTTATCTACGAAATATGAACGAAGCCGTCCTCATCTACAACCATCTTATTTTCTGCCTGCATTAAATCAATGACTTTGCGCAAGTGGTCAGAATGGATGTCAGCAAACCTGTCAAATAAAGATACAGGTGTTAGCGAATATAGCCGGCTGCTTTCACGAAGCCTGTTATAAATGTTCTCAAATTCTGCGGGCGTAAGTTTTTCTTTTTCTTTTTTTACACAGTTATCACAGATACCGCAGTTTTCAGCCCCCTTTTCACCAAAATATTCTGCGATAGCAATTGCGCGGCATTTTTTTGTTTGAACAAAAGCCAATATACCATTTACTCTTTTTATAAATTGTTCCCTTTTGAATTGATATGCTTTCTCATCAATCCGGATATCTTTCGCCTGACGACGGGGGAGACAATAATAAATCTGCGGTGTTTCTTTTTGAGGATTGTAATCAATGATTTGGAATTTATTCAGTTCATGAAGTCCTCTTATTACCTGATCCCGATCCCAATTCAAAATAGATGAAAGCATTTTTTCATGAATAGGAACGGGTTGGTCATATATCCCCGAATAAGTACGTAATAAAATTTTTATAAGCGGATCAAGACCAGGGTTCTCATTTTCGAACCGGGTAAGTGTTTCTCGGTCGCATGTAAAATAAAGAGTTGAAGGCAGAAACACGGGGTCGTTAAGAGAAATAAATCCCTCTTGCTGCAGAATCTGAAGGGCCGCCTGCGTAGGTTTTAATTTATAAGAGAATTTTTTCAGGAAGTCATTCAGATCAAAGGGATAGCTGATTTGTTCAGTACCAACAGGCACCTGAAGATAGTTAGTAACTCCCTGATAAATCTTTTTGATATAGTCCAGGGAGGGATATTGCATTTTATGAAGCACAGCCAATTCATCCTGCATCTTCCCATTGTATAATAAAACTGCATAAGATTTTTTACCGTCCCTGCCTGCCCGCCCCGCTTCCTGGTAATAATTTTCGAGGTTATCAGGAATTTCAACATGTATCACCAGGCGCACATCCGGTTTATCAATTCCCATCCCAAAAGCATTTGTGCAGACGATTACACGAATCGCATTTTTCATCCAACGGTCCTGTTTTTCGTTTCGCTCTTCCTGAGTAAGTCCTGCATGATAATAGTCAGAAGAAATACCGTGCATATTTAACAGGTCACTAATTTCTTTGGTCCTGCGCCGGTTGCGGCAATAAATAATTGAAGAACCTTCGAGTCTGCGAAGAACATCCAGTGTCTTATTTAGCACAGAACTTGTAGCATGTGCACTAAACGAAAGATTGGGGCGTAAAAAAGATTGAACAAATATTCCCGGATCTTTTAATTTCAATTTCAGGCATATATCTTCCCTGATTGCAGGTGTCGCTGTAGCAGTCAGTGCAAGTATGGGTACAGCCGGCAGTTCATTCCGAATGTCGGCAATACGCAAATAGGGAGGTCGAAAATCATACCCCCATTGTGATATACAATGGGCTTCATCCACTGCAATAAGACTCACATTAAGTGCAGGTAAAAATTCCTTAAACAGATCTGTTTCCAGTCTTTCTGGAGAAACATAAAGAAACCTGCAGTTCCCGGCAGCTGCAAGCTTAAACGTAGATAAAACGTCTTTGCGGCTCATACCGGAATAAATAGCAAATGCAGTAATTCCCTTTTTTCGCAAATTCTGAACCTGATCTTTCATGAGAGCAATCAGCGGACTGATCACCAGGCAAAGTCCTTCTTTCACTATTGCCGGCACCTGAAAACAAATAGATTTACCGCCTCCTGTAGGAAGGAGAGCCAGCGTGTCGTTGCCAGCCAATATGGATTCTACTATTTCTCCCTGCAATGGCCTGAAAGAATCATAGTTCCAATATTGTTTTAATACTTCAGATGCGGTACGGGCCATAGTTAAAAATAGATCTCAATTTACAGTAGCTTTTTAACAAACAGTCGGGAAGAATTAATAAGCAATACCACATCACTAAAAGCCATTGCTGCTGCGGCCACACCCGGAGTAAGAAATCCAAATCCTGCTATAGGTATCGCCAGCACATTGTAAAAAAATGCCCAGAAAAGATTTTGCCTGATAGTTAGAAATGTATGTGTGCCGAGTTGCATAGCCAGCGGTAATTTTTTCAAACCACTGTTCATCAGAACTACGCCTGCAGTTTGCATCGCTATTTGCGAGGCATCGCTCATGGAGATACCAATGCCCGCTTTGGCAAGCGCCGGCGCATCGTTAATACCATCTCCCACCATGGCTGTTGGAGACAATGAAGAAAGTCTTTCAATTTGCTGAAGTTTCTGTATCGGAGTTTGCTCTGCAAACACTTCATCTATTCCCAGAGCTTTAGCCGTATTTACAGATTTTTGTACCCGGTCACCACTCAAAAGGATTGTTTTAATATTTCTTTTCTTGAAATAAGAAATTACCTCATATGCTTCCGGTCTTATTTCATCCTGCATATCCACCCATCCCGCCGGCTGATTATTTTTCAGCAGATAAATCGTATGATTTGCTTCTGCTGAAGTATCTCCGGTAAAGCTGGCTGAGCCTGCCTTGTATTCATCACCCGATTTATTTGTTGCAATGATACCCTGACCTTTGATCTCTTCTATTTTCTTCCATTGGATTTCAGGATGACTCTTCCAGACTCCTGCAATCGATTTTGCAATCGGATGATTGGAATATTTTTCCATAGAGTAAAGAATCTTTCTGAATTCATCTTCCGGTATAGCGGAGTCCACTATTTTAAATTCTTTAATATTAAATGCACCCGTGGTGAGCGTGCCGGTCTTATCAAAAACAACCTGATTAATTTTTTTAAATAATTCGAGACTGTCCGCTTTCCTGAATAAAATGCCATTTCTTGCAGCCCTTCCTAAACCAACTGCGATGGCAGCAGGTGTAGCAAGTCCCATCGCGCAGGGGCAGGCAATTACCAAAACGGCAATACTTCTCATTATGGACGAACCAAAGTTGTGAAGAATGAGAAAATTCAAAAAAAACGTGACGAGAGCAATTCCTATAACCACTGGAACGAAAACGGCACTGATACGATCTGCCAGTAGTTGAATTGCTGGCTTGTCCATCTGCGCTCTTTTAACAAGGTCTATCATATTTGCTAAAACGGAATCCTTGGCAGAAGCAGTCACCTGCGCTTTCATGCTTCCATCCAACAACATGGATCCTCCAATAATCTGATCTTTTATTTTCTTGTTAACGGGTAAACTTTCTCCGGTAATGATCGCTTCATCAACCTGACCGCTACCCCATAAAATTTTTGCATCAGCAGGGATCTGTTCACCGCTTCGGATAAGCACCAGATCGCCACTTCTCAACTGAAGGCTGTCTACCGGAAAAATAATTTCCTGGTGTTTATCATCAAATGCAATCATGTTTGCAGTTACTTTCTGCGTTTTTACTAACCTCGTAAGTGCTTTTTGTGTGGTGTGAAGCGAGCGTTCTTCCAGGTAGTTACCAAAAAAAACAAGTGTAATAATGGCGGCAGAAGTTTCATAAAAAAAATAAGACTCTCCCAGATTCAGAATAGTACCAGTAAGGCTATAAATAAAAGCTGCACTTGCACCAAGTGTTATGAGCACATTCATATTAAGAGGCCCGCTTCTGATACTGTTGATGGCGCTCCTTCCGAAATAATACATGCCTATAAGAAAAACAGGCAGACATATTATCAATTGAATCCATGGATTATGAAGCCAATGTAAAAGAGGACCATGTCCCAACATGTGCAGTTGTAAAATCAAAGTAAGTGGAACACAAATCCTGAGGTATCGAACAAATTTATTCTGATGGATTTCTGCGGAACTTTCATCCGCCACATGGTACCCAAGATGCTCAATCCCCTTTTTTAATTCCTTCTCAGGTACACCAGCCTCATTGCGAAAATGGGCCTCCCCGGCAGTAAGACTTACCTGCACATCCTGCATTCCTTTTTTTTCCAAAAAACTATTGATTGTTTGTGCACACGCGCTGCAGCTCATTCCTTCGACCTTCCAACTAACTGTTTCCATGCTTTTTTCTTCAAATGCCTATTACAAATTTATTGAATTCAGCTCTGACCCTATTCACATAATAAAACAAGTGGAAAGCTATCTTTGTTGAATGGAATGGACGTACAAACTCTCTGATATAGACGAAATGGCACGTGTTTTCTGGGAATCTATTACAAATAAAAAAATATTTGCTTTCCAGGGTGCGATGGGAGCAGGTAAAACAAGTTTAATCCGGGCGCTCTGTAATTTTAAAAAAGTCAGTGAAACTGTGAGCAGCCCCACATTTTCCATCATTAATGAATACGGATATCCCGCCGGAATCATTTATCACCTGGATCTTTATCGTTTAAAAAATGAAGAAGAAGCCATAAAAGCGGGCGTTGAAGACTGTTTAACTTCCGGGGATATCTGTTTGGTTGAATGGCCCGACAGGGCTCCTGGTATTTTCCCGAAGGAGAGTTTGGCAATTTCCATTGAAATGCTGGATGATAAAACGCGGAAAATCACCCTGCTCCCGCATATTGGAAAAAATTCAGGATAAAATTGTAATTTTCACCTCCACGATTTGCAACCCCAGGGGAGACAAACCACCTTATCATGTCCCAACACAGTAAACCATTTATCAGTACTTCTTTCAGCTATGAAACGTTGGAGGAGACGTTGGATGTAAAGCCGAAATCCAGCATGCTTTTGATCGGTGTTCCTAAGGAAACTGCATTCCAGGAAAACAGGATCGGACTTACGCCCGAAGCAGTGAGTGTTTTGATTAGCAATGGTCATGAAGTACTAATTGAACATAACGCCGGTGAAGCTGCACATTATGGAGACAGGGATTACAGTGAGGCGGGTGCCCGAATAATATATGAAAAAGCGGAAGTATATAAATGTCCGACTCTGGTTAAATCAGCGCCCGTAGTAGAAGAAGACCTTCCACTGTTGCAAATGAATCAAACCATCATTTCTCCCATTCACTTATCTGCACTCAAATCTGAGCTTTTACAGAAAATGATGGAGAAGCGCATCACAGGGATATCTTTTGAAAATCTTAAAGATGAGAGTGGAAGCTACCCAATTGTGCGAAGTATGAGTGAAATTGCGGGTGGTGCAGTGATGCTCGTGGCTGCACAATATCTGAGTTCGGCAAATCATGGTAAAGGTGTACTACTGGGAGGAATTTCCGGAATTCCACCCACCAAAGTAATCATTCTGGGTGCGGGCATTGTAGGAGAATATGCAGCAAGGGCAGCGCTGGCTCTGGGAGCTTCGGTGAAAGTATTTGACAACAGTGTTTCCAGGTTAAAAAGACTTCAGAACAATATTGGTTTTCGAATATACACGTCCGTTATAGAACCACGTATTCTTTCCAAACAATTGAAAAGTTGTGAGGTGGCTGTGGGGGCGCTTTCTTCACAATCCGGCCGGACTCCTGTGGTTGTTACTGAGGAAATGGTCAGTAATATGCGCACCGGCAGCGTAATTATAGACGTGAGTATTGACCGCGGTGGGTGTTTTGAAACAAGTGAAATCACTTCACACGAACATCCGACATTTATCAAATATGGTGTGATACATTATTGTGTGCCAAATATTCCATCCGGATTTGCCAGAACAGCATCACAGGCGATCAGCAATGTTATTACTCCTTTGTTGCTGGAAGCATCTGAAGAAGGCGGATTTGACAATCTTGTCTGGCACAAAATTCATTTACGAAGCGGTATATATATGTTTAAAGGTGCACTCACAAACTTTCATTTGAGTCAGCGGTTTGATCTAAAGTATACAGACCTCAATCTTCTTATTGCTTCTCAGCGATAGAACAAGTGTGAGAGTGTGAGAGTGTGAGAATGTGAGAGTATGGTGGCTAGTTTAAAGCTGTCACTCTCACATTCTCACACTCTCACACTATTTCTTAAGTTCTTTCATATCAATTATGGTCTTACAAAAAGAATACTCCAGACTATCATTCGAGCTTACAATCACAAGTCTTTCCCTGCAATAATTACCGATTAGTTCATGGTATAACTCAATCCCCGGAGCATCCAGGTTAGTAGTAGGTTCATCCAGCAAAACAACGGGAGTGTCGGAAAAAAAAACCTGAGCCAGTTTTAATCTTTGTTTCATCCCCGAAGAATAATAGCGTATTTGTTTTTCAGACGCCTGCAGTAGACCGACACATTCCAGAATCCCGGGAATGGTCATCGACGCCAACAATGGTTTAAATACACGGTGAAACCGTAAGAACTCAATGGCAGTCATTTCTTCAATCAATTCCAGATATGGAGCTGCAATGGAAATCAGTGGGTAATATACTTCTACGGGCTTGTCGTTCTTCTGATAGTAAGAAACTTTACCTTCTGTTGGCATGAGTGCGCCGGCTATAAATTGGAGAAGCGTGGATTTACCGGAGCCGTTGGGTCCTGTTATGGCATATGCATTTGAAGAAGAAAAACTGTAATCGAAATGCCGGAATATCCATTCGCGGTTGAATCGTTTGCCTGTGTCAGACAGGATAATCCTCATCGAGGTTGCTTTTACTGAAGCGTTTTATGATACCGCGACTGCTTTCACGGATAAATGTTACAATCTCATCACGCTCATCCGTAGCCGAAAATTCTTCCTCCAGAAATTCCAGTGCCTGAGAAGTATTTAATCCCTTATTATATATAATCCGGTAAATATCGAGGATATGATTAATCTTATCGATGCTAAAACCTCTCCGTTTTAATCCCACAGAATTCACACCACAATAACTCAATGGCATTCTGCCGGCTTTTATATAAGGTGGAATATCCTTGCCTACCAACGAACCTCCCTGAAGAAAACTATGCCTGCCTACTCTTACAAACTGATGGATCGCACACATTCCCCCAAGTATCGCATAATCTTCTATAATTACATGGCCGGCAACTTGCGTATTATTGCTCATCACACAATAGTCGCCAACAATACAATCATGCGCCAGATGGCAGTAAGCCTGAATAAGACAATTACTGCCGATGGAAGTTTTTTCTCTGTCTTTTGTACCGCGGTTCACGGTAACGAATTCCCGGATCGTTGTGTTATCACCTATAAATACGTTTGAATATTCACCCTGGAATTTCAGATCCTGTGGAATAGCCGCTATTACAGCGCCCGGAAATATTCTGCAGTTTTTCCCGATACGTGCCCCCTCCATGATCGTCACGTTAGATCCAATCCATGTGCCCTCACCCACTTCTACGTCCTGGTGAATGACGGAGAATGGATCGATTTTCACATTAGTGGCAACCCGCGCATTCGGATGTATATAGGTATGGGGATGGATCATTCTATCATCTGTTGATGCGGCGGCCTGCTGACCACCTTTTGATATTTCTTTAATTATAGCAGGTTGCTTCATAAAAAATGCTGAGCAAAACCCAGCCCCACAAAAATAACCTTATTTGCCACAAATCCGCTAATTTAACTTCGCTTTACAAGTTGCGCCATCAGATCAGCTTCTGTAACTATTTTATTTCCGACGAAAACAGTTCCACGCATTTCGACAATTCCCCTTCTGATTGGATTCATTAACTCTAACTTCATTACCATCGTATCTCCGGGAACCACTTTCGCTTTAAACTTACAATTGTCAATTTTCAGAAAATAAGTATCATATTGACTTCCGCCCGCCATTGCGTTGATCGCAAGTATGCCACCAGTCTGTGCCAGCGCTTCCACTTGTAATACTCCGGGCATAATCGGATTACCGGGAAAATGACCTACAAAAAACGGCTCGTTAAAAGTCACGTTTTTTATACCGACAATATAGGTATCGGTTAATTCGATGATTTTATCTACTAATAAAAAAGGATAGCGATGGGGAAGAGTTTTCTCAATCTGCTGGCTGTTATAAATCGGTTGTTGATTGGGATCATAAACCGGAGTATTCTTCAGATGTTTATTCTTGCGGATATATTGTTTGATCTTTCTTGCGAAATCAACATTGGTTGAATGTCCCGGGCGGTTGGCGATCACATGTCCTTTGATGGGGTATCCAATCAATGCGAGATCCCCTATTACATCCAAAAGTTTGTGCCGCGCCGGCTCGTTCGGAAAACGCAGTTCCAGATTATTCAGATAACCTCCGCTTTTAACTTCCATGTTCTCGCGACCGAATGCTTTGGCGAGGCGTTGCATTTCATCGTCCGTTACTTTCTTATCCACAATTACAATGGCGTTATTTATATCACCGCCTTTGATCAGGTTATTCTCCAGCAACATTTCCAGTTCATGCAAAAAGCAGAAAGTACGACAGGGGGCGATTTCCATTTTAAAATCCTTCATGGACTTCAGGCCTGCATGCTGGGTTCCCAGAACAGGGCTGTTAAAATCGATCAGTGTGGTTACTTTATATTCCATTGAGGGCATAGCCATCATTTCTACCCTTTTCTTTTCATCATAATGCGTAATGTTATTATCGATGCTGTACCAGGCTTTTGCCGCATCCTGCTCCTCCAACCCTACTTCTTCAATAATTTCCACAAAAGGTTCGGAACTACCGTCAATAATTGGAATTTCCGGGCCATTTACTTCAATCAGGCAGTTATCGACACCCATCCCTACAAGGGCCGCCAGAATATGTTCAATTGTGCTGACCCGGGCTCCGTTATCCTCCAATGTAGTACCCCGGGAAGTATCGGTTACCAGATCGCAATCTGCCTTGATCAGTGGTCTTCCTGCAAGGTCAATACGCTGGAACTGAAACCCATAACCCGGATTAGCGGGCCGGAGTGTCATATCGACCATAATCCCAGTATGCAGGCCGGTTCCTGAAATATTGACTGCCTGCCTGAGCGTGTGCTGTTTATCCGGATTGAATTGTGCGTCCATCTAGTGAATTATGACCCGCAAAGATACTATTTGATGATGACTTACGTTCCCGCTCGCTTCCAGAGTATTAACAAAAAATTACCCCCGCATTATCTATTCCCGGAAATGAATTAATTTTATTTGTATACAAACGAATTTATGGAAGGAAAAAAACCAAAGATCTTATTGTGTGAAGACGATGCCAACCTCGGTATGGTATTGAAAAATTATCTCGAGCTGAATGATTTTGAAGTAACCCTGGAGAGAGATGGCAGGCTGGGGCTCGCCGCATTTCAGCGGGAACATTTTGATCTCTGCCTGCTCGATGTAATGATGCCACATATGGACGGTTTTACTCTGGCGGAGGAAATCCGCGATGTAAATCCTGATGTGCCCTTATTTTTCATCAGTGCAAAAACGATGAAAGAAGATATTATTCAGGGATATAAGCTGGGCGCCGATGATTATATTACCAAACCATTCGACAGTGAAGTATTGCTTCTGAAAATCAGGGCGATCATGAAAAGGAATGATGACCTGAATAAAGAAGCTGATAATAAAGAATACGATCTGGGTTCTTATCATTTTCATCCTAAACTCAGACAGCTCGTTCATAACGGACAGACACAAACGCTTTCGCCAAAGGAAAACGAGTTGCTTAAAATGCTCGCCGAACATTTAAATGACTTATTACCCCGGGAAGCTGCACTTAAAAAAATCTGGGGAAGTGATACTTATTTTAATGGCCGCAGCATGGATGTTTATATTGCCAAACTCAGAAAATACCTGCGCGACGATACCAATATAGAAATTGTAAATATTCATGGCAACGGTTTCAGACTGGTAGCACCAGTTAAGGCTGCTGTGTAATTTTCGGTTTAAGTTTCAATATTGCTAATTTCAATTCAGCAAGAATCGGGTTTTATTCATTTGATAGTGACAGTAATTTCGTCACTATCAAATGAATAATCATGCATATACATAGCGAACCGGAGATATTATATTTCGGTACTCCTGTGGTATTGATAAGTACCTGTAATGAAGACGGATCATTTAATATCGCACCCATTTCATCCATATTCTGGCTTGGGTGGCGTTGCATCATAGGTATCTCCGCATTTTCAAAAACAACAGAAAATATTAAACGGGACGGCGTTTGTGTTTTCAATCTTCCATCTGTTAACGAAGTTTCAGCAGTTAACAGACTTGCTTTAACAACAGGCAGCCTGCCCGTTCCAGAAGGAAAAAGACTCAAAGGATATCGACACGTAAAGAATAAATTTCAACTGGCAGGGCTGGCCGCCCAGCATTCGGAAACGATTAATGCTCCCAGAATAAAGGAATGTCCTGTTCAAATGGAAGCAGCCTTGGTATCCGTTCACAGTTTTTCTGATGATGACGAAAAACAAAAAAATAAAATACTCAGCATGGAATTTAGGATTCAGCGAGTTCATTTGGAAGAGTCGATATTAATGGATGGGCACAATAACAGAGTAGATCCTGACAAATGGAGACCATTGATTATGAGTTTTCAAAAATTTTATGGATTAGGCAACCAGATACACCACTCAAAACTTTCAGAAATACCCGAATATTTATATCATAGTCCGGATATGGATAGGTCAAGGAAATTTGCAAATCAGCAACCGGAGAATCTTGAGACCACTCCAAGGTAGATTATTGTTTATATTGAGAATATAAAGTTTCGTGCATGGGTGTCTCCATAAATCCCTTCATCAGCCTGAAATTCCGCTGCTGGTTTTTTCTATCTATGATCATGTTGCTGTTTGTGCATTCGTACAATCTCAACCTCCGTTATCTTCAGCCTTTTACCATCGTCAATGAGCCGTTAACATTTAACAGCTTTGTTCAATATTATTTGTCCAACGGTTTATTCCGTTTTTTCATACCCATGCTTTTCTCCATTTCGGGATATCTATATGCGGCACAGGACGATCGCCCATATAATGTTCGTATAAGAAAACGCGTCCGAACCATATTATTGCCATATCTCATTTGGAGTGCCGTGGGATTAATATTTACATATGTGGTTGAATTGTCGTCATATGGACGTGGTGTAATTGAAACAACACATCTGATGGAACTTAGCAATCATCGAATTCTGCTGCATGATTATAAATGGTATGAGATACTTGCAAGATGGATTTTATTACCTGTGCCTTATCAATTGTGGTTCTTAAGGGTATTGTTTTTTTACAACCTGATTTATCCGGCCATTCGATGGTGTATACTAAGATATACAAAAGCATTTTTCCTGATTATTGTTTTATACTGGTTGTCAGAAATTCAATTCATATTATTTGAAGGGGAAGGCCTGCTTTTCTTTTCCCTCGGTATTTGGGTTCAGAAAAGTAATTTCAATATTTCGAAACCGAATAAATGGCTAAACCCCTTAGTCTGGGGAATCGTGTTCGTCTTATTTGCAGCGGTTAAAACGATACTGGCATTTCGGGGAGTCAAATCGATGGGTAATTCTGTTTTCCCGGTTCTTTTGTTGTTGCATAAAATGGTTGTTTTCAGTGGTTTTATTACGGCATGGTTCGGAAGTGACAGACTTGTTGGATGGTGTATGAAAAAACCCTGGTTTGTATGGCTTTCTGGTTTCTCTTTTGTGATCTACGGACTACATGCACCGCTGGTAGCTTATGCCATAAATGCCATTTTTCCTTTGGTGCAAAATATATACGAATACCGCGTGGTTATTTATTTATTACTCCCCCTGGGCCTGATGATTTTCTGCGTTGGAACAGGCATCATACTTAGAAATTTATTACCGAAATTTTATGCTTTAGCTACAGGAGGGAGAGGGCCTTAATTAGTATCTTTTATTTCTGAAGTGAATACAGTAATTTTTAAACCCGACATCAGCATGTGGCGCAGATTATTCTTTCCGGTTTTAGTTTGCTTTTTCTTCCTACCAGATTTGCATGCGCAGGCGACCAGTTCAAAACAGAATACAGATTTCGGATATACAGACAAGGGCGATTCCATTGAATTCATATTCGGCCAGCAACAAAAAATGACAGTGAGTGGTGTGGAAGTAATTTTGAGTAAAAGAATAAATGAAATAAACGAAGTAAATGTTGCGGGTGATTTTAACGAATGGAAACCCGATATTCCTAAATTTCAAATGAATAAAGTAGGTTCTCTTTTTAAACTAACGATAAATAAGAGCATACTTGGGAAAAGAGGTGAAACAAGGCAATTCAAATTTGTATTGAATCATAAATACTGGGTGGAACCCCCAGCAGATGCTCCTAATAAATTTACGGGCAAAGACAAGAATACTAATCTTACATTGAAACTCTAAAATTATGAGTTAACTTTTGAAAGTTAATCTATAGAGTTGAAGCAAATTCCACTGGTTTTTCTGTTTTTTATTTGTGTTCCGCAGATAAATGCACAGATAGAAGCTAAAATAGACTCCGGTCTTCAATGGTACTTTAAGCACTCTCCGCAGGAGAAAATATACGTTCATACAGATAAAGATCAATATATCGCTGGTCAGCATATTTGGTTCAGCATTTATGCGATTGCACTCGGTAAGCCTACCGAAATAAGTAAAAT
Organism: uncultured Bacteroidota bacterium; assembly: GCA_963757315.1. Lineage (GTDB taxonomy): Bacteria > Bacteroidota > Bacteroidia > Chitinophagales > Chitinophagaceae > Puia. Next base: position 2,154,796 of record CAVWRD010000011.1, read on the forward strand.
CATTTATCTGCAATTGGTGGGTCGCAATGAAAGAATACTGGCGCAGGTAAAGCTTCCATTAGATAAAGGAAAATCATATGGTGACCTGATATTGCCAGACAGCATACCTACAGATTTCTACCAATTAAGATGTTTTACCGCATGGATGTTGAATTTCGATGAGTATTCAATTTTCCACAAAACTGTTTTCATTCAGAATCCGACGTCTCGGGTCAGTCTGCAGGTTAAAGAATCCATCCACTTGGATAGTTACCATTTCAACTTTTTTCCGGAAGGCGGTGATATTATTGACGGAAATCTGACCAAAGTGGCATTTAAAGCTGTCGATGAAAACGGAATGCCGGTGAATATCCGGGGTGAAATAATAGATGAGCAGAAAAATCATATTGCCCCGCTGCAAACGATCCACGATGGCATGGGTGAATTTTCTTTTTTGCCTCACGCTACACATAAATATAACGGCATCGTACAGTTCAATGATGGATCAACGATGACTGTTCAGATGCCTGAAATCAAAGCATATGGTGTAACGCTGCGTGTTGTGGAACAAGATAATGAAGATGTGAATATTGCAATCTTTCATCACGATAAATATCCAACCCAATACCAACATCTTAGTTTGGCAATATTTCAAAACAGTGGACGCTCAGCTGTCTATCCCCTGGAAATAGAAAATGGAAAAAACATCTTTTCAATTAAAAAGAACCTGTTTTCAAAAGGAATCCTGCGATTTACCTTATTTGATTCAAATGGCATTCCCCTTGCTGAAAGGTTATTGTTTCTGCACAAACAGGATGATTTAAAAATTGTATTGAAAAAAGACAGTCTGTCTTTCCGGCCAAGATCAAAAAATGAATTTGACGTTCGGGTTAATACAGCACGATTAGATGAAAAAGATTCATCGAGTTTTTCAATAGCCGTCACAGATGCCGATGTCATTGGGCAAGACAGTCTGAACGACAACATTTTTTCTTCCATTTTGATAAGCTCCGAGTTAAACGGTTATATCCACAAACCGGCTTACTATTTTATGGATGATAGTGACAGCATAAAAAATGCACTTGACTTAGTTATGCTTACAAATGGTTGGCGACATTTCAAATGGGAAGATGTACTGAGTCAAAAACAGGACAGTCAAAAATACGCTGCTGAAGGTGAGCAGGATCTTTTGGGCGAGATTATAGGATTTAATAAAATCTCCAAAAATAAAGAAACCCTGAAACTGAAAATATTAATACAAAACGAAGACTCCAGTAAATTTGTCGGCTACGCAGCGCCCGACAGCAATGGTAAGTTCATACTACGTGATTACCCCGTAAGAGGAAGGTCAACTATCTTTTTTGAAGGAGTTAATAACGGAAAAACGAAAGACATTCGGGTACAATTTTCAGAAAATACGCTGGATAGTTTTAGAGCGGCGCCTTACCTGCATTTATTGGAAGACAACGACTTCAATACCAATAAAAACCCAGATGAAATAAACCTTGCCTTAAAACAACAAAAAGGTATGCTCAAAGCAGTTACTATACGGGGTCAATTGCCGACGAAGATTGAACAACTCATTTCCAAATATGTGAGTAGCGATTTCCGTGAAGGCAGAGCCTCCAGTATCGACTTTATAAATAATTTCTATTCAAACAATAACCGAATGTTTGATTTTCTGCAAGGCAGATTTCCAGGCCTCACCATTGAAGGCACGGAAGACCACCCTGTATTTGACTACGAAGGTCAGGCAACATTGCATGATCAACCTGATTCATTTGGAATACCAACGGCTGTCCCATATTTTTATGTGGATGAAGTACAAACATCCTGGGAAGAGGTCAAAAATATTACCTTTAGCGATATCGCCTTAATTCAATTTCTGCCGCCGCCAGTAGCTATCGCACCTTTTAATGGTGGTTTCAGAGGCGTGATAACTATTTATTTGAAAAAGGAAGATGAGTTGTTGAAAGCTTCGGGAATTACAGATAAATATCATCATTATAGTTTTAACGGTTTTAGCATTACACGTGAGTTTTATTCACCCGATTATAGTATAAAAAAGCCTGCTGATTCCTCCCAGGATCTGCGTTCAACCCTTTACTGGAATCCTCATTTTATGGTAGGTTCGAACGAAAGCAAAAAATTTCATTTCTTCAATTCTGATAAGGCGAAAAGATTTCTAATCGTGATTGAGGGAATAGACAAGCAAGGCAGGATGGCCAGTTTTACTAAAATTGTTAATGACAATTGAATACGTAGATTAAATACGTTGATCCTAAAGAGAAATAGTTAACAGAGATGAAACAACAACGCCCTCTTTCGAGGGCAATTCTCTCATTTGCGGAGAGGGCGGGATTCGAACCCGCGATAGCGTTTCCACTATACACACTTTCCAGGCGTGCTCCTTCAACCACTCGGACACCTCTCCTTCTGCTTTTTAAAACAGGCGGCAAAAGTAAGCCTTCGATCCTTACCTTCCGAATATTTCTAACGCATTCTTTGTAGTAACTGCCGCCACTTCTTCCGGACTGATTCCTTTCAACGTTGCGAGTTTCTCCGCAACATAAACAAGGTAACTGCTCTCATTTCGCTTTCCCCGGAAAGGCTGGGGAGGTAGATAAGGTGAATCTGTTTCAATCACAATATTTTCCATACTGATATCTTTAAGTGCCCCGGGTAATTTGCTGTTTTTATAAGTTACAGTTCCTCCTATGCCAACGTAAAAATTAAGCTCGATAATTTTTTTTGCCTCTGCTTCCCCTTCATTAAAGCAGTGAAATATCCCGCGCAGTTTTCCTTTCTGGTGCTCACGAACGACTTCAATAGTTTGTTCTATGGAATCACGTGAATGAATAACTATTGGCAAATCATAGTGGATAGCCCATTCAATCTGTTGATGAAATGCCTTGTACTGTTCTTTTTCAAAACTCCGATCCCAATAAAAATCCAATCCTATTTCTCCGACTGCAGCAAATCTCCTTGTGGAAAAGCTCTGTTCTAAATACCGCAAAGCATTTTGCACATCGTTTTTTACTGAACATGGGTGCAGGCCTTGCATAGCAAAACAAATGTCTGGATAACGTTTTTCAAGATCCAATAATGCCAACTCGGTTTCCCTGTCAATTGCCGGTAAATAAAACCTGCTAACTCCAGCCGCAATTGCCCGCTGAATCACCATATCTATGTCTTCCGAAAACACCGTAGCATATAAATGACAATGTGTATCAATAAGTTCCATAATTATTTTCTTTTTCGACCGTTCGGAGAACGGGGCATATTTTTTTCGCCTAAAACCGTCTAATGGTTTACACTTAGTTCGATTTTTAAATTGGAATAAAGTACCATTTAGCTCATGCTTCCGTATGGTCAAACGCCCGTATTCCTATGGTTATCTGCGAAATATCTTTGGTGAATCAAAAAAAGTTCTACCTTTAAATCAGTTTTCATAGGGTACGGATTAAAAACGGGCCAGGGTGTCTACCCCGGCCCAATTTTATTTTATAGAATTACTCTTTCATTTCTTTACCCCCGACCCTCCAATTATTTGATGGTTTCAAATGAATACCCTTCACCGGAAAAATACGCAAGAACCATAGGTAAAGCCACCGACAAAACCTGAAATGCCTTTGTGCTATCATGAAAGACTACAATGCTTCCGGAACGGGATTTTCTTATAACTCGTTCTGCAGCAGTTTTACCTGATACCTTTGGGTCAAAATCGCCGCTTAACACGTCCCACATTACAATTTTGTATTTAAATTTCTCAATCAGATTCCGAATTTGGAACGCAGTGGCACGCCCATAAGGAGGCCGGAAAATGTCCGAATCTATGTGTGTGCGAGCATGTTCTATATTCTCCAGGTAAATTTTGTTGTCTGTCTTCCATCCGTTCACATGATTAAAACTATGGTTGCCTACCCGGTGTCCCTCCATCAGAATTCGTTTATATATGACCGTTTCCTCCAGTACATTCTTTCCGATACAGAAAAAAGTCGCTTTTGCATTGTATTTTTTTAACAGGTCCAGTACAAAGGGCGTGGCTACAGAATGAGGCCCATCGTCAAAACTCAAATAGATTTTCTTCTCTCCCTTGATGTTCGGATAATTCCAAAGACATGTTGGATATAGTTTTTTTAACCAAAAGGGTGTTTTTGTAAAATAAAACATACTGTAAGTTACTCAGAAGCTGTTGATATGAATAACCTGTCCGTGTTGACGGAAAATCTTGCCGTTGTCCTTTAGAAATGCTTCCTGACTCATTTTGTCTGAAAGTAGTTTGTCAAGATAAATCTTCTCTTCTTCACGGGTAATGGAAAGAGGTTTCCCAACATAAAGGGCCTCGTCACAATAACCTTTTAGAAGAGGGTCAAGCTGACTATAGAACAGGTCCGGGGAAGCAAAAATATCTGAACCGATTACTTTTTCGCCCGACATGCACACAAAACCCACGATTGTGCTATCGGTGTTTTTAAACTTCTGCCTGAAGAAATTATAATACTCGTCATTCAGCTGCACCATTTTCTTATTTATATTACGCGACAAGTATGCCGAGCTTTTGCTTTGAATATTATTATCATTCAGCTGCCTTGCTATTTCCTGCCAGATCAAAACCTGATTTTTATTTACATCCAATACCTTACGCAGAGCCGGGTTTGCAAAATTCTCGTAGGCAAGTTTTTTTTCTTTTTCACTCCAGCGATTTTCTTCCACACACATAACGGATACATATTGGTCCTTACCGTTTGGCTCCAGCAAAGTATCCCTGGTAATCATGCGATCCTGTCTGCCGCCGGAAATAAGTTCACCGGATGAAATATAGATTGTTTGATCTGAATGATTATTAATACGAAGAAAATGTACATTTTCAGTGGATGCCGTTCCCCTTTCCGACAAAACTGCGATCCCCTGTCTGATCGCCTGACTCAGGCTAATCGCTTTTGGAGCTTTTTTACCAAATCCATTTTTGGGCCTGACAGGAATAATGCGAAGGTTTTTAAATTCAACGGCAGAATCATAATCCACATATACATTATCGTACGTGATCTCCTGTGCCTGCAGGAATTTCAGGAAAAAAAGACATACAATGGTTGCAAAAAATTTCACGGGTGAATATACTATTTCAGTCGGCTTTGAGCAACCGGGAACTCCTGCTTTAACAAAATAATCCTGATCTTTGCTTCCCATGGAAAAAAAAGTAAGAGTACGTTTTGCACCCAGTCCCACGGGCGGTTTGCATCTCGGAGGTGTGCGCACAGCTTTATACAATTATTTGTTTGCCAGGCAACATAAAGGTGATTTTATTCTTCGTATTGAAGACACGGATCAAAGTCGTTTTGTAGCCGGTGCCGAAGAATATATTTATGAAAGTCTCAAATGGTGTGGGCTCGAGCCCGATGAAAGTCCGCGGAAAGGGGGACCATTCGGACCTTATCGCCAAAGCGAAAGAAAAAAAAATTATCTCGCGTATGCAGAAAAGCTGGTTGAAACCGGCCATGCCTATTATGCTTTCGATACTCCCGAAGAGCTGGAAACCATGCGTTCTTCTCATCGAACTACTGCCAACCCTTCTCCACAATATGATCATCAAACACGCATGCATATGCGTAATTCGCTGACGCTCGCTCCCGAAGAAACAAAAAATCTGATATCGTCAGGTGTTCCTTGCGTAATCCGCATCAGGATGCCGGAAAACGAAACCCTTCATCTGAACGACATGATCCGCGGAATGGTAGATTTCAATACCTCACTTGTGGATGATAAGGTCTTACTGAAAGCGGATGGAATGCCAACCTATCACCTTGCAGTGGTAGTGGATGATTTTCTTATGAAGATCTCCCACGCATTCCGTGGTGAAGAGTGGCTGCCCAGTGCGCCGGTTCACTTGTTGTTATGGAGGTATCTGTTTGGAGAAGAAAATATGCCGGCTTGGGCACATTTTCCGCTCATCCTCAAACCGGATGGTAACGGCAAACTCAGCAAGCGGGATTCGGACCGCCTCGGAATTCCCATATTCGCAATGGACTGGAAGGATCCGATTACTGGTAGCATCATTTCTGGTTTTCGTGAAAACGGATTCTTACCTGAAGCTTTTGTAAACATGCTGGCAGTACTTGGCTGGAATGATGGAACGGAACAGGAATTATATGCTATTTCAGAATTGATTGAAAAATTTTCGATAGATCGTGTTCATAGAGCAGGTGCAAAATTCAATTACGAAAAAGCGAAATGGTTTAATCAGGAATGGATCCGCAAAATACCGATGGACGAACTTAGCCTTGCTGTCAGGAAAATTTATGAACAATATCAACTGCACATTCCTGACGAAAACTATCTACGTGACGTAATTCTGCTGATACGGGAACGTTGTCATTTATTGCCAGAGTTCTATACGCAGGGTAAATTGTTTTTCGTGGCTCCGGAGAAGTGGGATTTGGATGCGATAAAAGCCAAATGGACAAAAGAAAAGACTGGTTTTTTTTATGATTACATTGCGTCATTTGAAAAGATAGCCGAATGGAATACTTATAATCTTGAAATATCATTTAAAGAACTTGCGACTTCACAACAAACAAAACCGGGTGAACTCCAACTTCCATTGCGTATTATGCTCGTTGGTGAAAAATCCGGCCCTCCGGTTTTTGATATAGTTACTCTTCTGGGGAAAAAAGAAACTGCTCAAAGAATAAAAAACTTGTTGGCAGAAACTGGCAACTGGTGAAATTTATGAAAAGGTTCAACAGGTTTTTAATCTTACTCGCACTTTTAAAATTCCTACTACCATTTCTTTTGCAGAATTCCGTTTACGAGCCACATCGCGATGAATTTCTGTATCTGGCAGAAGGAGCGCATCCTGCATTTGGTTTTATGGAAGTCCCTCCTCTTCTTTCTGTTTTCGCCTGGATTACCAATTTATTCGGCAGTGGTATGTTCTGGATAAAATTCTGGCCATCGTTGTTTGGCGCACTGAATTTTATGCTGATAGGCAGGATCGTTTTATTGCAGGGAGGAAAATATTTCGCACTCTTCCTTCTGTTTTGCAGTTTTGTTTTTACGGTTTTTCTACGAGTTCACTTTCTTTTCCAGCCCAATTTCCTGGAGGTTTTTTTTTACAGTGTAATCGGATATGGACTGATACGATATATTCAGACTTCAAATAATAAGTTCCTCTATGTAACTGCCCTGGGAATCGGCCTGGGTCTTCTGAGTAAATACTCCGTTGCGTTTTATATCATAAGCCTTCTTCCTGCATTATTAATTACGAAGCAAAGGACAATTTTTTTAAACAAACATTTTTATTTCGCACTTTCCTTTGCCTTTCTGATTTTTCTGCCCAATTTGATTTGGCAATTTAAAAATCATTTCCCTGTCATCTACCATATGCACGAGCTCACTTCCACCCAGCTCCAATATGTTCCTCCCACTACTTTTCTGCTGGATCAGCTCCTGATGTTTTTACCTTGTTGTTTCATCTGGGTTACAGGCTTCCTATATATACTGCTGAACAAAAAGCAACGTCCATATATTTTTTTGTGCTGGGCCTATCTTGGAGTCATTGCCATGTTGTTATGGTTCCACGGAAAAAATTATTATGCACTCGGCCTTTATCCGGTACTCCTTGGATTCGGATCTGTGGCCATTGAAAAATGGGCAAGCACCTCCCGATATTTTCTGCGATATGTTTATTCTGTATTGATCCTGTCATTGGGAATTTATTTCACTTTCCTCATGCTACCACTTATGGCACCTGATAAACTTGTCAGGTACTATCAAAATATTCATGCGGAGGGCAAGGGAATTTTAAGATGGGAAGATCAGCGTGACCACCCTCTTCCACAGGATTTTGCCGATATGCTGGGATGGGAAGAAATGACAGCAAAAACATCAGCCGCTTTTCATTCACTGGATAGTTCCCAGCAGGCTAATACAATTATTTTTTGTGATAATTATGGAATGGCAGGAGCGGTAACTTATTATAGGAAAAAATATCATCTGCCCCCCGCCTTTAGCGATAATGCGAGTTTTTTATATTGGATCCCGGATTCCATTTATTTTCAAAACCTTGTTTTAGTTGAAAGTGATCCCAATGAAATGAACTATGACTTTGTAAAACAATTCTCGAAAGCCGTTATCACCGACAGCGTTACAAGCCCTTACGCCAGGGAAAAAGGAACAGCTATTATGCTCCTCACAGGGGCCAGCGATAAATTCAGAAAATTCTTCAATAAAAAACTAACTGCAGACAGGTTAAAAACACGTCGTCAATAATCCATGCTCCAAAAAAACTGTTATGTACATTTGAATCATGAAAACACTTCCCATATGTATGAAACTTTAACAACCGAATTATCAGATAACATCTATACTATTACAATCAATCGTCCCGAGAAATTAAATGCACTTAATGCAACGGTGATAGGGGAACTGGGTGAAGCTATTCAGGAAGTATATGATAACGTACTTATTCGGGCCGCTATCATCACAGGTTCAGGTAGCAAAGCATTTGCCGCCGGTGCTGACATACGCGGCTTTGCAGGACTTACAAAAGATGAGGGGATGGCCCTTGCAAAAACCGGTCTCGATATTTTCTTTAAAATTGAAAATGCACCCAAGCCTGTTGTTGCTGCCGTGAATGGATTTGCACTGGGAGGCGGCTGTGAGCTGGCCATGGCCTGTCATTTCCGGATATGCAGCGACAACGCACAATTCGGGCAACCGGAAATAAGTCTGGGGCTGATCCCTGGTTATGGCGGTACACAAAGGCTTACTAAATATATCGGTAGAGGCCCGGCACTCGAAGCCATGCTTACAGGAAATACCATCAATGCTCAGATGGCAATTCAATACGGGCTGGTAAATCATGTAACTTCTCCTGATGAGTTATTAATTAAAACCCGATCAATTCTTCAGCTGATCGTCAGCAAAGCGCCACTTGCCATTACCAAATGTATCACCGCCGTGAATGCCGCGGGTAACGCCGATGGATATGCGCTCGAAAACAAACTCTTTGGCGAATGCTTCGCAACAGAAGATATGAAAGAGGGCACAGCGGCTTTTTTGGAAAAGAGAAAACCAATCTTTAAAGGCAGATAAATAATTGTCAATGGTTAATTGTCAATTATCAACTGTATTTTCAAATAGTAATTTGTTTTTTAGATCTTTCTGCCCCGCATCAACAATTGACAATTAACCATTGACAATTATTCTACTAACAGGTAATTGACTTCCGATTCTTCATAAGCTACATTGTATCCGTTAAACCAATGCATGCTTGTTAAAACGTATGGTAGCGCCGTGTACGGAGTAGATGCGATCACCATCACTGTTGAGGTGAACGTTATGAAGGGTAAGAATTACTTTATCGTGGGTTTGCCAGACAATGCGATTAAAGAAAGTCTTCAGCGAATAGAGAGTGCACTAAAAACAAATGGGTTTTTAATGCCGAGAATTAAATTACTCGTAAACCTGGCTCCGGCGAATATCAGAAAATCCGGTTCGGCATTTGATCTGCCCATTGCGATCGGCATTCTGGCGGGCAGCGGGCAGATAAAAAATATTGATATTCTTCACCAGTTGATCATCATGGGTGAATTAAACCTTGATGGAAGTGTATTGCCCTTGAAAGGAGCATTACCTATCGCGATTCAGGCAAGGAAGGAAAAGTTCGGGGGCTTCATTGTTCCAAAATCCAATAGTGGTGAAGCAGCAATCGTAAATCAGCTTAATGTTTATCCTGTTTCCCATATCAGGGAGGTTGTTGATTTTTTGGATAATCGAGTTCAAATAAAACCTATCGATCCAGATACGAGACATGATTTTTTTGCAACACAATACCAGTTCGATATTGATTTCAAAGATGTGCGAGGACAGCAGAATATTAAAAGGTCTTTGGAAATTGCCGCCGCGGGCGGACACAACGCCATTCTGATCGGTCCTCCAGGTTCAGGTAAGACCATGCTTGCTAAAAGGATTCCAACCATTCTTCCGCCACTTAGCCTGCAGGAGGCTTTGGAAACGACGAAGATTCACAGTGTTGCCGGTAAGTTGCAGCCCGATGCGATGCTGATTGCCAGACGACCGTTTCGTTCACCGCATCATACAATTTCTGATATGGCACTCGTGGGCGGAGGTGGTATGCCGCAACCTGGTGAGATTTCATTGGCTCACAATGGTGTTTTGTTTCTGGATGAACTGCCAGAATTCAGGAGGTCGGTTCTGGAAGTAATGCGCCAGCCAATGGAAGAGAGGAGAGTCAACATCAGCCGCGCAAAAATGAGTATTGATTTTCCAGCCAGTTTTATGTTACTGGCCAGTATGAATCCTTGTCCATGCGGATTTTATAATCACCCCGATAGAGCTTGTAGCTGTCCACCAGGTGCAGTACAAAAATATCTCAACAGGATCTCGGGTCCGTTACTCGATCGAATCGATTTACATGTGGAAGTAACACCTGTCGGATTTAGTGAGTTATCTTCTACTGACGCGGGTGAATTATCGTCCACGATCCGCGACAGGGTTATAAAAGCCAGAGAAATACAAAGCAGGCGGTTCTCGGGTTTGACTGGTGTATACGCAAATGCACAAATGGATAGCAGCCTTTTAAAAAAAATATGCATTATCGAAAAACCGGGTTCGGCTCTGCTTAAATCAGCAATGGAAAAATTAAACCTTTCTGCAAGAGCATACGATCGCATTTTAAAAGTATCGCGAACAATTGCAGATCTTGACGGGAAAAACGAAATAGCTACCGAACATCTTGCTGAAGCCATTCAATACAGAAGCCTTGACCGGGAGTCATGGGCGGGATAGTCAGACCTGATTTTCAAAATCAACCCTCCCGCTTTTTTCAAATGAGTTTTTATGCTCAGCATGTTTGAACAAAAATATGTTTTTCAGCGTCTGGCGGGCAGTAATTATCAAAATCTTAAGATCCAATTCAGTACTCGCATTTCGTACGTAAAAGGCGTCCCAGTGATAACGATGAAAAATGCTATTGAAATTTTTTATAGCACCCCTGTATCCCATTATCTGAGCCATCCCTGTAATCCCGGGCTTCGCATTATATCTGAGCGTATAATCTGATACTGTATTTTTAAACATCTCATCATCCATTTTCATTAACGGACGGGGACCGACCAAACTCATTTCCCCAATCAACACATTGATAAATTGTGGCGTCTCATCTAAATTTGTAAGTCTTAGGAAATAACCAAAACGGGTGGTTCTTGGATCGTCTTTCGATGCCTGTTTCGTGTCACTTTCACTGTTCACAATCATCGTACGCAATTTTAAGCAACGAAAACTCCTGCCGAGAAATCCTACGCGTTCCTGTATAAAAAAAATAGGCCCTCTGGAATCTAATTTGATGAGGATTGCAAGAATTGGAACGACCCAGCTAAGAATCAGGACAATAATAAGTAGAGAAACAAAAATATCAAATACCCGCTTGGAAATCAGGTATGACTTACTCTTCTTTCTGACAAATAATTTTTTATTATCAGCAGAAAAACGTTGATAACGAATAGACTCTTCTTTGCAAACCATGTCAACCCTAAGTTAATAAATTAAAAAACCATCTTCAAATACTTATTCTACGAAGTTTTCAGGTTGAAAGATTGTTCGGGTTAAGATGACTCTTGCTTATTACCATTTAAATTGGAAGGGAACAGCTGCTGGTGAAGGTAACTTCAAAATTACTAACAAATCCGCAAATGAACCATACATCATATTAAACTGTTTACATAACTTGTAAAGAATTATATGAAGATACTATTAGACTATCTCAAGCCTTATAAATGGCTTGCAACACTAACGCTTTTTCTGGCTTTCTTGAACACGGGATTTTCAATGCTGGATCCTATTATCTTTGGTAGAATAGTAAATCTTTCCAGCGGATATGAACATGCTTCCACGTTGCATCAAACCTATACGGCAGACAACTTCTTTACCCGTTTCTCCTGGAAAAATCCAGGTGTACTAAACCTCTTACTGCTATCTGTAGCTGTGGCCATGCTGAGCAGGATTGCCAAAAATTTTCAGGACTATTTTATGAATGTAGTGGTCCAGAAATTCGGTGCCAAAGTTTTCACAGATGGTCTTCAACATGCTATGAAACTTCCATACCAGGATTTTGAAGATCAGCGAAGTGGTGAAACTCTGGGCATATTGCAAAAGGTGCGTACAGACACGGAAAAGTTTATTAATTATTTTATTAATGTTCTTTTCGGCGTTGTAGTTGGCGTGATCATCGTATTTGGTTATGCTGCTATATTTATTCATTGGAGTATCCCGATTGTTTATCTCGCAGGTATTCTCCTGCTCACCTGGATAAGTAATCTGCTGAGCAGAAAAATAAAAATTATTCAGAAGAACATTGTAAACCAAACAACATCCCTGGCAGGTTCAACTACCGAATCGCTACGCAATATTGAATTGATTAAAAGTCTCGGTCTGGCTCAGGAAGAAGTTAACCGTCTGAATAAAAATACTTACAAAATTCTGGGCTTAGAACTTACAAAGGTAAAACGGATTCGCAGTATCAGTTTTGTTCAGGGTACTTTCGTAAATACACTCCGGCAAATAATTCTTTTTATTTTGATGTGGCTGATATTCAGGCATGTCATGAATACAGGCCAGCTGGTAACCATGCAGATTTTCTCATTTTTTGTATTCGGCCCGCTGCAGGACATCGGAAATATTGTGCTTTCTTATCGCGAAGCACAAGCCTCTCTTAACAATTTTGAAGTGCTCATGCAGAAAGTTCCTGAAGCGGAAGCCGCCAGCCCCAAACACCTTGGTAAAGTAGAAGAACTACGGTTCCAGGAAGTAGTATTCAAACATAAAACCGCCCAGCAATATGCTATTGACCGTATTAGTTTTGATGTTCAGGTAGGCGAAACGATTGCTTTTGTTGGTCCTTCGGGTTCCGGAAAATCAACCCTGATGAAATTATTGGTCGGATTATATCGTCCATTGCAGGGCAGAATCTTTTACAACAACCTTGATGAAAATTCTATCAATTTTGATGACCTCAGAAACCAGATCGGATTCGTAACACAGGACACGCAACTTTTCTCAGGAACTATAAGAGAAAATCTTCTTTTTGTAAATCCCGGATCTTCTGATACAGATTTGATGGATGTTTTAAAAAAAGCTTCCTGCCTGAATTTGATCGACAGAGCTGGGCAGGGTCTTGATACTGTAATCGGAGAAGGCGGATTAAAATTATCGGGAGGTGAAAAACAACGTCTGTCAATCGCACGAGCGTTACTCCGGAAACCCAGGGTGCTGATTTTTGATGAAGCTACTTCATCCCTCGATTCTTTAACGGAAGAGGAAATCACAAAAACAATTCGTCAGGTTTCTTCCCAAAGAAATCAGATAACGATCCTGATTGCCCACAGACTGTCTACAATCCTGCATGCAGACAGAATATATGTTCTGGAAAAAGGTAAGGTAGTGGAAACAGGAACCCACGACAGTTTGAAGGATGAAAAAGGACTCTATTATGCTATGTGGCGGCAGCAGATAGGAGAAAGAAAATTCAGCCAGGATATTTCTGAATCAGTTATGAGTAAAGCAGGCTAAATCCAACTTTTTGATGGAAAAATTATCCGCTGTCATCATTACTTTTAACGAGGAAAAAAATATCGGGAGGTGTATCGAATCCATAAAAGATATAACAGATGAAATTTTGATCCTCGATTCCAATTCAACTGACCAGACAACCATGATTGCGGAATCAAAAGGCGCCGTCGTGATAAAGGAACCCTTCAGGGGACATATTCAAATGAAAAACAGAGCCGTTGAACTGGCTGCTAATAATTACATATTAAGCCTCGACGCTGATGAAGCGCTGGATCCCCGGCTTATTCTCTCCATTCTGTCAGAAAAAGAAAATTTTACTTATAAAGCCTACAGAATGAACCGCTGTACAAATTATTGCGGTCAGTTTATCAGGCATGGCAGCTGGTACCCCGACAGAAAAATAAGAATCTTCGACCGACGCGTTGCGAGGTGGGGCGGAACTAATCCCCATGACAAAATAATAGTCGACGTAAATACAGATGTCAGGCAACTTGCCGGTGACATACTGCATTACTCATATTATACCATCGCCGAACACGTCGCGCAAAACAATAAATTCAGCACCATATCGGCAGAATCTCTTTTTACGCAAGGCAAAAAAACAAACCTTTTTAAAATTGTTGTTAACCCGGTCTGGGCCTTTATTCAAGGTTATTTTTTAAGAGTGGGATTTTTGGACGGACTGTTCGGATTTGTTATTGCAGTACAGGTTTCCCACCTGACTTTTCTGAAACATCTTAAATTATTCATCCTTCAGAAATCAGCCAAATAGCAGGTAACTTTGAAAAAAATTCTTAAACATGGCATCCAAACCGGGATTTTTGTGGAGTCTTTTTACATTAAAATGCCCGAGATGCAGAAAGGGATCCATGTTCTCAAGCCCCAATCCATGGAATCTTAAATCCACACTTAAAATGCCGACCCACTGTCCTGAATGTGGTCAGCTTTTCGAACTTGAGGTAGGATTTTGGTATGGCACTGCTTATATCAGCTATCTCGTTACCGTGCTTTTTTGTGTATTCAGTTTTATATTTTGGTTCCTTACCATTGGGTTTTCGTTAAACGATAACCGGTTCTTCTGGTGGCTGGGCACCAATGGAGTTTCATTGATTATCCTTCAACCCTGGTTCATGCGTCTTAGTCGCGCGATGTATCTGTATTTTTTTGTTCACTATAATCCGGACTATAAAAATGCAGCTCCCAAAACATTTGATTACAGCTCTGAAGCTTTCTTTTTGAGGGAAGAACCTCATGAGCCTGAAACTTAAAACTATTAGGTAATAGCATAAACAAAAAAGCCACCGGCTTTTGGCGAAGTGGCTTTTGAGATCTATGCTAGGGGGTTAGTAAGGGTGAATAACGTAAAAATATAAATATTATTATTCAAAAGATCAATCAAAGATCATTTAATGAAAAAAAATCTTTAACCCGGATACCTTTGTCCGTTTTTTGAACCGTACAACACTCATGTAGCGGATCATGTTCAAAGAATAATATATAATCGCCAGCCGATGCTTCTTCTAAAAAAACCTTCTTCTCATTTAAAGATGTAAGGGGAAACATATCGTAGGCCATAATATATGGAATCGGGAGGTGACCTGCAGATGGTAATAAGTCTGCCATGAAAACGATTGTTCTGTTCTTATAAATCAATTGTGGCAGCATCATTGCGCGGGTATGACCGTTTACAAATCGAACACTGAAATCGTTGGCAAATGCAGATTTTGCCAGGTTTGGTTCATTTTTTTCTTCATGTATGGACACCATTTGCAGTTGTCCGCTATCCTGAATAGGAAGAATATTCTCTTTCAGAAAAGATGCTTTTTCTCTTTCATTAGGTTTAGTAGCCCAGAGCCAGTGTTGTTCATTGCTCCAATACACAGCGTTGGGGAATGCGGGAGATAATTGATCTCCTTTTCGAACGATGGCACCGCCGCAATGGTCGAAATGTAAATGAGTGAGAAAAACATCAGTGATATCTTCCGTGCTGAATCCCTTTTCGTTGATCGCAACATCCAGGCTCTTTTCACCATGAATATTATAATAACCGAAAAACTTCGCATCCTGTTTATTTCCAAGTCCTGTATCCACCAGTATAAGCCGTTTGCCATCTTCTATCAGCAGACAACGCAGGGCCCAGCTACAGAGGTTATTTTCATCCGCCGGATTCAATTTATTCCATATGGACTTGGGTACTACACCAAACATGGCACCGCCGTCGAGTTTGAAAAAACCGGTGTTGATGGTGTGAAGAATCATAGGTTTTGTCGATGACCGATGACCGTTGACCGATGACCGGTATTAAGTAATTGTAAATGCGTTATTCTAAAAGATAATTTCATAAGATAGCAATCCGATCGTCAATTTCATCGATCATCGGTCATCGATTATCCGTCAACCGTCGTCAGTCAAACGTCAACCATCAACCTTTTTAGACTTTGGGCTCTCAACAGCCAGATTAATCCAAGAACAAAAAACACGATCAGTGATAGTACTGAGTTTTTCATACTGCCCGTTGCTTCTTCAATTAATCCGAATACGAACATACCGATTACAATAGCCAGTTTTTCGGTAAAGTCATAGTAACTAAAAAATGATGCCGTATCGCGGGTCTCAGGCA
This sequence comes from uncultured Bacteroidota bacterium, assembly GCA_963757315.1. Classification (GTDB taxonomy): domain Bacteria; phylum Bacteroidota; class Bacteroidia; order Chitinophagales; family Chitinophagaceae; genus Puia. Next base: position 2,170,985 of record CAVWRD010000011.1, read on the forward strand.
TAAGTTTGGAATATGTGGAACGGCTGAGTGATTGAATTCCACCCATAACCAATCCAACAGCAATCGCAAGAACATAAAATCCATATTCAGGATTGCCGCCCTGTTCTTTAAAATAAGCCGTATAGTAAGCAGCGAGGCATATGAGAATCCAGAATATAATTATGCCGCTCAGCACCCGAAGATTTCCAAATTTTTCCGACAGCCGACTCATCCAGATAGCACCCGGTATGGCAACAAGCTGGATGAGTACGATGGTTATAATCAGGTTTGTACTGGGCAATCCGAGCAATTTACTTCCAAATAAGGTGGCAGCCAGCATTACGGTTTGTACCCCCATACTATAAAAAAAATAACCCCGCAGGAAATTTTTAAGAACGGGCAGTTTTCTGATAGTCATGTAAACTTCTTTCATGGCGGAAAAACTTTCAGATATAATTCCGGCTCCGATCTTTCCACCTGTACGCGTTTCGGGTAGCACGGCAAATGTCATTTGCGCAAATGAGGCCCACCATATCCCGACCAGCAGGAAAGTGATCCTTGAAGCCAGAAAAGTATTACCAGGCATTAAGACCACCAGAACAAAACCTATCATCTGAAGTATCACACTGCCAATATATCCATAAGAAAAACCCTTTGCACTGACGCGATCCCTGTCTTCCGGTGCTGCAATTTCCGGAAGAAAGGCGTTGTAAAATACCAGGCTGCCAACAAACCCCATCGACGCCAGCATAAAACATAATATACCAAGCCATAGATTCGTACCATTGAAAAAATACAACAATGCGCAACCCAGTGAACCCATATAACAAAAGAATTTCATGAAGGCTTTTTTGTTCCCTCTTGTATCCGCTATGGAAGTGAGCACCGGATAAAGCAGCGCTATAAATAGATACGCGACAGCCAGTGAATAGTCATATAAGGAAGAATTGACAAATTTTCTTCCAAGAAAGGGTATGATATCACTCCCAAATTGTTGCTTGGTAACGGCTGTAAAATAAATGGGGAAAAATGTGGTGGTAATAACGAGGTTATAAACAGAGTTTGCCCAGTCGTACATAGCCCATCCGCGAATTACTTTTTTGGAGGCCGTTTGCATACCTGCTTAATTTATTGTGGAATAATTCCCTTCCAGATCAGAATAAGTATAAATGCTCCTGCTAATATTCTGTAATATCCGAATAATCTGAATCCGTGACGTTGTAAATAAGTAATGAAAAAACGTACGGCTAGCAAGGCAACTATAAAGGCGACGACGCTGCCGATGATCAGCTGGGACATATTATCATGCACGAACACTTCCGGATTTGTTTTATGTACATCATATACACTTTTAACAGAAGCCGCCAGCATGGTTGGTACTGCAAGGAAAAACGAAAATTCAGCAGCAGTTTTGCGATCCAGTTTTTGTTGAAGTCCCCCAATAATAGTTGCCGCACTCCTGCTCAACCCTGGAAATAAAACAGACAGTACCTGATAACACCCGATTATAAATGCATTTTTATTGCTAACCCCGTCCTGTGAATGAATGCTGGGTTTTGTAAATAGTCTGTCAATAAAAAGTAAAATGATACCACCCGCAATCATTACGAAAGCTATGAATTCCAGATTTCCAAGCATGGCATCTATATGCTTTTTCAAGAGTACTCCGGCTATAATCGCGGGAATGAGTGCTATAATAAGTTTGGTGTAGAAACGGATCTTTTTGAAATCGAAGAATTCCTTATAGTAAAGCACAACCACAGCCAGGATTGCAGCTAACTGAATTACTATTTCATACAAATCAGTAAATGCAGATACATGCACTCCGATCAGCGGATTAGCAAACTTCATGTGAGCCGTCGAAGAAATAGGAAGAAATTCTGTGATGCCTTCAATAATTGCAATAATGATTGCTTGAATAAGGCTCATTGGGGATTTTGAGCTTTGGATTTTTTAAAGATTCCAACAATCTCCAAAGCCAGACCCGCAAGAATTAATATAGGTGCAATCGTAATTCTTCTGAAACTATATACCTGATTCGGATCAAAAACATTCGGATCCTTACTTTTTCCACCGATCATCAAAAGAAGACCGAGTAAAATCAGTCCTAGTCCGATGGCCATCCAGCGATAGTTATCCTTACCAAATAAAGGTTTGTAATTTTTCGATACAACAGCTGCTTTTACTTGTTTTGCCATAACGTAATTGGGTTTGCAATTTACTAAAATCAATACAAATCGTCCAACTTCATCTTAAGGTATTTAAGAACACTGCGATGCGTACTGAAAAACGAGATACATATACCCAGGAGAATGATCACAATAAACAACATGATAAGTAATGGATAATCACGAAGTGCTTTCAGATAAGGTAACTGGTTTTCAGAAAAAATGATCACGGCGATTAATCCGCCTACCGCCAGTAACCCGCTTATCAGCCCGTTAATGAAAGCCCGTATATCCATGGGTCGTGATATAAACCATCGGGTGGCACCTACCATTTGCATAGTCTTGATCAAAAACCGGTTACTGAACATCGCGAGACGGATAGTATTGTCGATTAGAAAAATGACCAGTATTGAAATGATCACGATAACTGAAAGTAATATGATACTGATCTTATGAATGATATCATTCAGATTGGTTACCAGAGATTGAGGATATTGCACATCACTTACAGCAATGTTCTGCAACAGGTCGTTTTTAATTTTAGAAAGCGAATCTATCGATGCATATTCCTTGGTGATGCGGAAATCGATACTGGCAGGCAGAGGATTTCTGTCTAAAAGTGCGCCCCAGTCTTTATTGCCATCCTGTAAATATTTTTGTTTGGCAAGTTCCTTGGTAACATATTCATAGTCCTTCACGTATGGTTTGGAAGCCACATATCCGACCAACGCCGCACTGTCTTTGGGGGATACATTCTCGCGGATATATACGTTCATTGCAATATTCTCTTTGAAATATTGCCCGAGTTTATTGGCATTGATGATGATCCATCCTAAAATGCCCAACAGAAAGAGCACAAGGGATACACCCACAATGGCCATCAAATAAGAAGGTGTAGAACGTTTGGCTGATCCTTTCCTCGTTTGTGCCATACTTGAACAATCCTGTTTAATCAGATAACGGTAAGTGGCAAAAATAAAAGATTTACACGCACGAAACGTATTTTTGTTGGTTCATATGGAGTATTCATTCAACGCCATCGAAAAAAAATGGCAGGAAAGGTGGAAAGCCGATCAGGTATATAAGGTATATAACAACAGCACCAAACCGAAATGTTATGTACTGGATATGTTCCCTTATCCCAGCGGAACAGGTCTCCATGTAGGTCACCCCCTGGGTTATATCTCCAGCGACATTTTTGCGAGGTATAAAAGGCTGAAAGGCTATAATGTACTGCATCCGATGGGATACGATGCATTCGGATTACCCGCCGAGCAATTTGCCATTGACCACGGAATACATCCGGCCATTAGCACAAAACAAAATATAAAAAATTTCAGGGAACAGCTCGACAGGATCGGATTTTCTTTCGACTGGAGCAGACAAATCAACACCGCTGAGCCCTCCTATTACAAGTGGACCCAATGGATTTTTTTGCAGTTGTTTAACAGTTGGTTCGATCGCGTGGAAAATAAAGCAAAACATATCGATGAGCTGATCACATCCTTTGAAAAACAGGGAAGCGACGGTATTCATAGCTACCATTCGAACACTTCGTTTAGTTCTTCAGAATGGAAATCATATACTGAAAAACAGCAGCAGGACATACTCATGGAGTACCGTCTGGCTTATTGTGGTTTTGGGGAAGTGAACTGGTGTGAAGCGCTGGGTACCGTACTTGCAAATGATGAAGTAATCAATGGTTTCAGCGAAAGAGGCGGCTTTCCAGTTGTAAAGAAGAAGCTGCGTCAATGGTATCTGCGCATTACAGAATATGCCGACAGACTTCTGGATGGTCTGGATAAAGTGGAATTCAGCGAAGCGATGAAAGAAATGCAGTCGAACTGGATAGGGAAAAGTTATGGGGCGGAAATGGATTTTGCGTTTGAGAAAGAACCTTCTAAAAAATTACGGGTATACACCACAAGACCCGATACCATTTTTGGCGTCGATTTTATGGTGATTGCGCCTGAGCACGAACTAATAACTGATCTTACAACACCTGCGCAAAAACGCGAAGTAGAAACATATATCGCCTATGTCAAAAGCAGAAGTGAACGTGAGCGCATAGCAGAGAAAAAGATTTCAGGATGTTTTACTGGTTCTTATGTACTCAATCCATTTAACGGCCGAAAGATACCTGTTTGGATTTCTGAATATGTACTGGCAGGCTACGGTACAGGCGCCATCATGGCGGTACCCTGCGGTGATGAACGTGATTTTAAATTTGCGCAGCAATATAAAATACCGATAACCAATATCATTGGAAATCAATTCAATGGTGAAGAAGCAAATCCGACGAAAGACGCATTGCTGGAAAACAGTGATTTTCTCAATGGCATTTTAATGCGCGACGCAATCTCCCTGGTGATTGAGAAATTGGAGTCGATGGGAATCGGTAATAAACGTGTGAACTACAAAATGCGCGACGCAGCGTTTAGCCGTCAACGTTACTGGGGAGAACCGTTTCCCATAACCTGGAAAAACGGAATTGCATATCCGCTGGATGAAAAGGATCTTCCGCTGGAACTTCCTAAAGTGGATTCCTATAAACCTGGTCCGGATGGTGAAGGTCCGTTGGCAAATCTGCCAGAGTGGACCTCAAAACATCTTGAGACCAATACCATGCCCGGTTATGCGGGCAGCAGTTGGTATTTTCTGCGATATATGGATCCAAACAATGCTGAAACTTTCTGCAGTCGCACTGCCTCGGCCTACTGGGGTCAGGTGGATCTGTATATTGGAGGAACTGAACATGCAGTCGGGCACCTGTTATATAGTAGAATGTGGACCAAATTTCTCTTCGATCTGGATCTGATTGGATTCGATGAACCCTATAGAAAACTGGTGAATCAGGGTATGATTCAGGGAAGCAGCCGGTTTGTTTACAGGATTGAAATCAAAGGATCCAATAAGATGGAGGCCCTTGCAAAACAGAAACCGGTGTTTATTTCCGCCGGTTTGAAAAATAAAAAACTTTCAGAACTCCAGGCTTCGATTAAAAACATATTAATTAAAAGCTGGGGAGAAGAGGCGTCGGAGGTGGAAGTTATTTCGATATCCGGCCTGCATGTCGATGTAAGCTTGGTAGACGGAATGGAACTTGATATTCCTGCTTTTAAAAAATGGAAAAACGACTACTCCGATGCAAGTTTTGTTTTGGAAAATGATAAATATATCTGTGGATCTGAAGTCGAGAAAATGTCGAAGTCTAAATTCAACACTGTTAATCCCACTGAGCTTGTTGAAAGATATGGAGCCGATACGTTTCGGATGTATGAAATGTTCCTGGGACCTGTTGAACAAAGTAAACCCTGGGACACGAAGGGCATCGAGGGTGTTCATCGTTTCCTCCGGAAATTATGGCGCTTGTTTTTTGACGAAATAAAAGGCCGTGTATGGACTTCAGACGCTGCTACTGCGGATGAACAGAAGGTTATTCATAAAGCCATTAAAAAACTCGATGAAGACACGGATCGTTTTTCTTTTAATACGGCAGTGAGTGCACTCATGATTACAGTGAATGAAATGGGTGAATTAAAATGTTATAAAAAAGAAGTATTGGAAAAATTACTGGTTCTTCTGGCCCCCTATGCGCCACATATTTCTGAAGAATTATGGCATGAAATCGGAAATGAATATACAATCCTGGATGCATCCTATCCGAAATACGATGAAAAATTTCTGATTGAGTCAGAAAAATTATATCCTGTGGCTATTAACGGAAAAACGCGAACAGAGTTAAATATTAGTCTGGATGCAAATCAACAAGAGGTAGAAGAAATGGTACTCGCCGATGAAACAGTCAGAAAATGGTTGAATGGTGCTACACCAAAGAAAATCATCTATGTCAGGAATAAGATGATTAATCTTGTTGTTTAGCAAACTTTGGGCAAGTGTGAGAGTGTGAGAGTGTGGAGGACCATTTTACATCCATCCGTCAACTGTCAACCGCCAACCGTCATCATTACTCAACCAACACTTCATCATATGAAAAAAGACAGTCCCGGAGTGATCATTCCTCCTCCTCTTTTATACGCCGGTTTTTTCTTCCTGTCCATGATACTTCAGGGATATTTTACAATAAGGGCAGGATTTTTCTTTCACTCACACTTGGCAAATATTTTTGGATATGTACTCTATTTTGCAGCTATCTGTTTTGGATTCCCAGCCATGTTTAAGTTCGCAAAATCAAAAAATACCATCATGACGGTAAAACCGGCAACCTCACTTCAGACAAACGGAATTTATTCCTACACCAGAAACCCGATGTATATCACACTATTACTCGTCTATCTTGGACTTGCCCTGCAATTTGGGAATTGGTGGACATTGATACTGGCCCCATTCCTGATCGCTTTCATCACATATCGGGTTATTCGTCCTGAGGAAAGATATCTGACCAGAGCATTTGGAGAAGAATACACGAAATATCAAAAGCGGGTAAGGCGCTGGATTTGACCAAAGCCCTTTGCGATCCAAAAAAAAACTTGGCCTTAAGCTTTGGGCTTTAAGCTTTGGGCTTTTAAGGCTTGACCAGTCTCACTAGTGCGCTGCTGCCCATCGTACTTTCCAGGTGGGCTTCATATTTTTTGTCTTCTACAACAGCCACCATGAGTGATGTGTTTGGCGGAATGGTTCCAAGGTTTTCGGCAACCATTACCAGTTCGTTATCCTGTTGCAAATCTTTTACCGATATTTTCATGATATAGGCCTGCTCCGCAAGAAGTATATGTTCTTTCAACAGATGACCATTTAAAAAAACTGCAATAGAATCACCATCTATTTCTGCGTTATCGTAAAATCGCAGTTCAATCGAATCCCCTTTCAACGGGATTACATTTTGCAGGACCTTGGTTGTATTGGTAAAACGTTCTTCATTTGTCTGTTGTGAAGGCGGAAGCATTGTGGGGGGAAAAGTCTCTCTTTTTTGAGTTTCAGGTTTTTCAACTACTGATGGCGTAGTTTGAAAAGATTCCCGGGTTGTTGGTTTTTCAACACCTTCTGTATTTCCATGAGGAGGTTCAACAAAAACATTTGCAGCAGGAGTTACAGATGGAGAAGACTGCCCTGATTCAGCTTGTCCCGATGAAGGTTCCGGGTTAAAAGCATACTGTTCAATACTATCTACGACTTCCGGATGATTCACTCCATATGCATAATTCTCAATCAGAAAATCCCATTCGTCAGGAAACAGAGCCGCAGGACTTCCTTTCACCAGATGCAATTCTTTTTTTTCTTTCTGATTATCATCTTTACGCGAAGACTTCCCATCGAGTTTCATCACTCCTTCACCAGGACAATTAAAATCAGCCACGGCCAGCAATGCATCCGACTGCGGACCAGTTCCGATAAAATGATGCGCTCCATGTTCTTCAATCAAAACATCGTCCCACCATATCACGTCATTTTTCTGATCATCAAAATATCCTTTAACGGAATATCGGCGATAACTCGATTTTGAATCATAGTAATAAGAAGTGCCGATAAGACTATCGCCTTTCCGTACCAGCTTCAGTTCAATTCTGGAATTTCCCATTTTTCCCTTCCAGACACCGGTAATCGGCTGTGCCTTTACCTGAAAAAAAACCAGGAATAAGATAACTGTTTTGAGAAGTATTTTTCGAAAGTAAGGACTGACTTGCATGAATTGTCAACGCCCCAGCGGTGCTTATATTTCGTTGATTTTGTTAAATCCATCCTGAATCCATGACGTCTCTCCATCGCTCCGCCATGGAGGTCAAAAAATTACCACACTATCACACCATCACACTAACTAAGGTAAACTTCCAGCAACCCGTCAGGGAGCTTCAACAACAACAACCTGGATTTATGATCCACTTTTATGAGCGTCTGTTCATTAATCGGTACCAATACCTCTTTGCCGTCTATTTCGATACGGCAGAGAATCTGATGAGGCTGTTCAATTACTTCCAGAACCGGCCCTAGATTTTTGCCCTGATCCATGATTTGGTAAGCAACCCAGCTGATGGGATTATTTTTCCCTGTATGCGTTTGAACTTCTTCTTCCTTCATCCACACTTCGTGACGAATAAATTTTGAAGCGGCTTCTTTGCTGTCTATCCCTTCAAGTTTCAGATAAAATTCATCATTGCCCTTCTTCCTTACTGCTTCCGTAAAATATGGGAGTAATTCTTCTTTTTTTTGTTCCAGGAATATCACTTTGATTTTTGTTACAACTATTTTGCTTCCCAGATGATGCTGAACAATCATTTCTCCTTTGAGTCCAAAGATTGAAACGATTCTGCCAATATTTCTATAACTGCTTTCCATTGATCCTTTAAATAAAAAAAGGCTATCCGTGTTTTGATTCAGATAGCCTTGATGAAATTATTTTATTTCGCTTAACCCTGTGCTTCGTTTTCCTGCTTCCTCTCAACTCTCCTTGCAGGTGCGGGACTCCGTCTGCCACCAGGCCTTGCTTTGCGATTATCTTCCTGACGTTTTTTAACGTGCAGCTCATGCTCGCTATGCCATTTGGAAAACTTTTCCATGGCAGCTGCTTCGTCAAACAGTCCAAGTTTTACACCGCGTAAAAGATGTTTCAAATACAATACACCTTTGTAGCTAAGTATCCGGCGAACCGTATCTGTTGGCTGAGCTCCCTTGTGCAGCCAGTCCAGTGCTTTCTGGCGGTCAAGCTGTACAGATGCAGGAACCGTTAAAGGATTGTAAGTACCGATCTTCTGAATGAATTTTCCGTCTCTTGGAGCCCTGATGTCGGCGATGACGATGAAATAAAATGGTCTCTTCTTAGACCCATGTCTCTGGAGTCTGATTTTTACTGGCATCTTAAATAAAAATTTAAATGCGTTATTAAATAAGGTTTAAAAAGTCCGATCGCTTGTAGCAACCTGTTGTTGCAAATGTAATACATGATGGATAAAATCCCGAATGATTTATCCTCTTTTTTGATGAGTGGGAAATTTAACGTTTTCCAAAACCCATACCTCCCATAGGCATTTTGTTCATGGTTTTCATCATTTGTTTCATCTGTTCAAATTGCTTCATAAATGCATTTACCTCCTGTAATTCCTTCCCACTGCCCTTGGCGATACGTTTCCTCCGGCTCTGGTCTATGGAGTCAGGATTGGCACGTTCATAAGGTGTCATGGAGCCGATCATAGCCTCAATGCCCTTAAAGGAGTCGTTGCTGATATCGATATCTTTGATTGACTTGCCAACTCCCGGAATCATGCCCAACAGGTCCTTAATATTTCCCATTTTACGAATCTGGTCGAGCTGCTGTTTGAAGTCTTCAAAATCAAACTGATTTTTCCTTATTTTCTTCTCCAGTTTACGGGCTTCTGCCTCATCAAACTGCGACTGAGCCTTTTCCACGAGAGTGGTAATATCCCCCATTCCCAATATTCTCTGGGCCATACGTTCGGGGTAGAATACGTCCAGGGTATCCATTTTCTCACCGCTGCTTACGAATTTAATGGGCTTATTGACCGTGTATTTGATGGAAAGAGCCGCTCCACCCCTGGTGTCTCCATCCAGTTTGGTGAGAACAACTCCCGTAAAATTCAGTCTGTCGTTAAACGCTTTCGCAGTATTAACGGCGTCCTGCCCTGTCATTGAATCAACTACAAATAGAATTTCCTGAGGATCTACAGCTTTCTTAATATCAGCCACTTCAGTCATCATTACCTCATCTATAGCCAGGCGACCGGCAGTGTCCACGATGACAACATTTTTATTCCGGCTTTTAGCCTCAGCAACAGCCTGTTTTGCAATGCTTACAGGATCCGTACTGCCCTCAACAGTATAAACATCCACGCCGATTTGTTCACCCAGAATTTTCAACTGTTCAATGGCGGCAGGTCGGTAAACATCTGCTGCTACCAGAAGGGGGGATAATCCCTTTTGTGATTTGAGCCAGTTGGCCAGTTTGCCGCTAAAAGTTGTTTTACCACTACCCTGCAACCCGGCGATAAGAATTACGGCGGGATTACCCTTGGAGTTAAAGATGCTTTCATTGCCACCCATTAGAGCCGTGAGTTCATCCTGGACTACTTTCACCATAAGTTGGCCGGGACTTACTGCTGTAAGTACCTTCTGACCTATGGCCTTCTGTCGAATAGTATCGGTAAACTCCTTGGCAATTTTAAAGTTCACATCTGCATCAATCAATGCGCGACGTATGTCTTTAACAGTAGCTGCCACATTGAGCTCGGTAATTCTTCCCTGCCCTTTAAGCTGCTTAAACGCGGAATCCAGTTTCTCACTTAAACTTTCAAACATAAATTTCCTTTCAATAAAAAATAATGAAAAGAAAAAACGTGAATAAACATCTCGTTCTATCCACGTTTTTCAGAAAGGCAAATGTAAGAAAATGAAGTGTAATTTTATCTCAATTGAAATGCTTTTGTAATTAAATACCCAGATAATTTCTCAGGGATTTAGCACCGGAATTACTCCTTAGTTTGGTTATAGCCTTATCCTTTATCTGACGCACACGCTCGCGGGTTAAGCTGAAGCGGTCGCCGATATCTTCCAGGCTCATGGGATGGTCCACTCCGATACCAAAGAAAAAGCATATCACTTCCTTCTGGCGTTCAGTGAGCGTCTTAAGAGAGCGGTCTATATCTACTTTAAGGGATTCGTTATGTTCAATATTCGTTTCGGCCCTGTCGGCGTTTGGATTTTCCATCACGTCGATAAGTGTATTATCCTCTCCTTCGGATAAGGGAGTGTCCACACTAACGTGCCTGCCTCCAATGCCCAATGTTGATGAAACTTCTTCGATGTCCAGTTCCAGCAATTCAGCCAGTTCTTCCGCTGAAGGTTCACGCTCGAACTGCTGCTCCAGCATGGAATAGGCCTTTGCAATCCGGTTTGTTAATCCAACTTTATTTAGAGGAAGACGAACTATTCGTGACTGTTCAGCGAGCGCCTGCAGAATACTTTGACGAATCCACCAGACTGCGTAAGAAATGAATTTAAAACCACGGGTTTCATCAAATCTCTGCGCTGCTTTTATCAGTCCCAGATTTCCCTCATTGATAAGATCGGGCAGGGTTAGTCCCTGATTCTGGTACTGTTTGGCTACGGAAACTACAAATCGAAGATTGGCTTTAGTTAGTTTGTCAAGGGCTTTCTGATCACCCTGTTTTATACGGATAGCGAGTTTCACCTCTTCTTCCGGTGTGATCAATTCAACTTTTCCGATCTCCTGCAGGTATTTTTCCAAGCTCTGAGACTCACGATTTGTAATACTCTTCGTGATCTTGAGTTGACGCATACTCATGGGCAGGTAATTTTAAAGGGTTATAGGTTAAATAGGTTTATTCAGGATAATTGGATTTGTTAAAAACGTATAAATGAATCTTTTCTTATACGTTATCAATAAGATTCAATTTATATCAGTCAATATAAGAATTCCGGGGCAAAATACCAAACCGTAAACGTGTTAAAACCCTGATATTCAGGACATTCCCATTTTGGGCATTCAGGAATTCCTCATAATCAGCACTTTCGGGGTTTAAAAAAAATTTCAGGTCATGAAATATTTATCTATACTTGCAGCCCACGATCAATATGGATAAATAGATGAGCAAGAAACAGCAGTTTACGTTAGAGTATTCGTTAAAGTGTCCCCCTTCCATTTTATACGAGTTTTTAAGTACCCCGGCCGGGTTACAGGAATGGTTTGCCGATAAGGTAGATGAACGCGATAATATTTTCAGTTTTTCATGGAACGGCTCCACTACTAAGGCCGAGGTTCTGGAAAGTGAGCTGGATAAGTTTGTCCGTTTTCACTGGTCCGATTCTCCTTTAGAAGAGTTCTTTGAATTCCGAATCGAAAAATCTGATATAACCAATCAAACGATACTTCTAATAAAAGATTTCGCAGACAAGAAGGATATTAAGGATCAAACCCAACTCTGGAGTTATCAGGTGAAGGACTTATTTCACAGGTTAGGGAATTGAATTCGTTGATTGTTGACCGTTGACCGACAAATGTTGGGCGTGTTAATTTTTTCCACTCTCACACTCCCATACTCCCATACTCCCATACTTGCTTTAATTTTGCATGGTGATAAAAAAATTAGACAAGCTAATTGTTGGCGCTTTCATCGGTCCGTTTATTGCCACTTTTTTTATTACGCTTTTCGTTCTCGTGCTTCAGTTCTTCTGGCTTTATATCGACGACATTGTAGGTAAGGGACTGGACATGCTCACCATCGGTACTTTTATTTTATACGTTTGTACTACACTTGTACCTCTCGCCCTTCCTCTGGCTGTCCTCCTTTCCTCCATAATGACATTTGGAAATCTTGGCGAAACTTTTGAACTGGTTGCCATTAAATCTGCCGGCATACCCCTGCTCCGCTTCATGCGTCCGCTTTTTATTACCTCCCTTTTTATTTGCGGAATCGCATATATGTTCAATAATTATATTATTCCGGTTGCACAGCTGAAAATGCAGACACTTAAATTTGATATCATCGTTTCCAAGCCGGCATTCGATATTAAAGAAGGAGTTTTTTATGATAAAATAGATGGTTATATAATAAAGTTTGGGAAAAAAGAAAAAGACGGCGCTACCATTCACGATGTACTTATTTACCAACACGACTATAATTTATTACAGGATAATGTTATTGTGGCCCAGAGTGGTAAAATGACGATTTCAAAAGATAAAAAGTTTCTGGAGTTTAATTTAAAAAACGGCTGGAACTATCAGGAGAAAGGAACAAGATATTCATTGAATACCCAACTCATACGTATGGGATTTAAAGAGTACAAAAAAGTTTTCGACCTGAGTTCTTTCAAATTAAATAAAACCGACGACAGCACTTTTAAGAATAATTACCAGATGTTGAATATGCGTCAATTGGGCACAACCATCGATTCTCTCGAAATCACTACAGCTTCTTACAGGAAGCAATCGAACAACATGTTGAAACCCTATGTACGTATTTTAAAATATATCGACAGCCCGTGGAGATCCAAGCCACCGGTCGCAAAACTCGATTCGTTCAAACGGCTGATACCGGATTCAGATTATAATCCTTTACTGCAACAGGCTTTTAATAATATCAACAATGTAAAAATCAGTGCCGATATAGCTGCCAACAGTTATGAAAATGACCGGAAAAATCTGCGCTTACATCTGATGGCCTGGCACGAGAAAATAACAATGTCCATATCATGTCTGGTGCTTTTTTTGATCGGCGCTCCCCTGGGATCCATTATCCGAAAAGGAGGCATAGGCCTGCCGTTGATTTTTGCAGTAATCTTTTTCGTAATTTTTTTTCTGCTGAATAATTTTGGTAGCAAATTTGTAAAGCAGGATGTAATGCAGCCGTTCTCAGGAATATGGATGGCTACAATCGTATTACTTCCTGTCGGAATCTTTCTTACTTATAAGGCCATGAACGATTCACAACTCTTTAACAGAGAATTTTACAATCGTTTGCTCAAAAAATTCCGCAAAACGAAGCCTGATGAAAATAAAGTGTAACCGGTTCTTAAAAAGAGATGCCTATCATCAGGTTTAGCACATATTACTTATACATTTGCTGACAAATAACTTAGTGGACAGAAGCAAGGAAAATCTCCGTTTACAATCCTGGATTCTTGTGGTAGCTGTGCTTTTATTTTCAATAAAAATAATTGCCTGGTGGCTTACGCACTCTGTCTCCATACTTACAGATGCACTGGAAAGTATCGTAAACGTTATTGCTGGTCTGGTCGGACTTTACAGTTTATTTATTGCTGCCAAACCGCGTGATACCAATCATCCTTATGGTCATGGCAAAGCAGAATTTCTTTCCGCGGCTGTTGAAGGCACGCTGATTATGCTGGCCGGAGTTTTTATTATTTATGAAGCAGTGAGTCAGTTATTGCATCCTAAGCCATTGATGAAACTTGACTACGGTATTTTTTTGATGGGCTCTTCTGCTGCTATAAATTATCTGGTGGGGTTTTTAGCCCTGAGAAAGGGAAGGGAAAATAATTCAGAGGCGCTGCAAGCCAGCGGTCACCATCTGCAGTCAGACACATATTCCACGCTGGCTATTATCGCGGGACTTGTTCTCATTTATTTTACCCATATCCATCAGCTCGATAGCATTGTAGCGATTATTATGTCTATAATTATTATGACTATTGGATATCGTATAGCACGGAGGTCAGTTGCAGGCATTATGGATGAAGCAGATGAAAAAATTCTGGAAAAAGTAATAGCCCTCGTCAACAACAGCCGGCTGCCAAACTGGATAGATATCCATAATTTACGCGTTATCAAATTTGGCAATGTGCTTCATGTTGATTGTCATATGACGGTGCCCTGGTATCTGAATGTTCGCGAGGCGCACGTAGAAATTGATAATCTGCGAAAATTGATACAGTCCCAATTCGGTTCCTCTATGGAGTTTTTTGTGCATTCTGATGGCTGCATCCCGGATTGTTGTCCTATTTGTATTAAGACTGATTGTAAAGTGCGTGAGCATCCGTTTATCAAAAAAATTGAATGGGAAATGCAAAATGCGATCCCCAATAAGAAGCACGATGTGAACACTCCTTTTTAGGTAAATTCGCGGGAAAGCGTTGACCGTTGAACGTTGAACGTTGACCGTTGACCGTTGACCGTTGACCGTTGACCGTTGAACGTTGACCGATAACCGTTGACCGATAACCGTTGACCGATAACCGGTCTTTCACTTCAATTAATAATCTATAATTAATAACTAATAATTCAAATGCAGATCTGGAAAAAATATCAGGAAGAAAATAAGAATCGTTTTTTAGAAGAATTGTTTGGCCTGCTACGTATTCCTTCTATCAGCTCAGATAGTCAACATAAATCTGATATGTTTGAATGTGCGGAGGCCGTAAAAAAATCTCTTTTAGAAGCAGGTGCTGAAAAAGCAACCGTTTTTGAAACTGCCGGACATCCGGTTGTGTATGCAGAGAAAATTGCAGACCCCGCCAAACCTACAGTCCTCGTATACGGACACTATGATGTACAACCCGTGGACCCTTTGAATCTTTGGGATACGCCTCCTTTTGAACCGACAATTAAAAACGGAATGATCTATGCCCGGGGTTCAGCCGACGACAAAGGCCAGTTTTTCATGCATGTAAAAGCACTTGAAATCATGAACCACTCCGGTCCGCTCGCGTGCAATATTAAATTCATCATTGAAGGTGAAGAAGAAATCGGTTCGCCCAGTCTTGGAGATTTTGTCGCCTCTCACAAAGAGCTTTTGAAAGCAGACGTTATTCTGATTAGTGATACTTCGATGATAAGTCTGGAAACTCCTTCTATTGAAATAGGTGTGCGCGGACTCGCGTACATCCAGGTTGAAGTGACCGGACCTAACAGAGACCTCCACAGCGGTGTATACGGAGGAGCCGTAGCAAACCCCGTCACGATACTTGCCCGTATGATCGCAAGCTGCCATGATGAAAATAATCATATTACCATACCAGGTTTCTATGACGACGTGCTGGAGTCTTCGGCAGAAGACAGAAAAAAAATGGCGCTTGCTCCGTTCGATGAAAAAGAATACATGCAGGATCTGGGCGTTAAAGCACTTTGGGGAGAGAAAGGCTTTTCAACAAATGAAAGAACAGGCATTCGCCCAACCCTTGAGTTGAATGGTATCTGGGGTGGATTTCAGGGAGAAGGTTCCAAAACCGTTCTTCCTTCTAAAGCATCAGCAAAAATTTCGGCCAGGCTTGTTCCGAATCAGAAGTCTCATAAAATCGCCGGGATATTGCTGGAATATTTTAAGAGAATAGCCCCGCCCGGGGTAAGCGTAAATTGTTTTGAATTGCACGGCGGGGAACCTTACATGACGCCCCTTGACTCACAGGCATATATAGCCGCAGAGAAAGCAATTGAAACAAGTTTTGGGAAAAAACCAGTACCCCAGCGTGGTGGTGGAAGTATTCCAATTTGTTCCTTACTTGAAAAAGAACTGGGAATTAAAATCGTTTTTATGGGATTCGGTTTGGACAGTGACAATCTGCATTCCCCGAATGAAAAATTTAATATCGCCAATTTTTATAAAGGCATTGAAACGATTCCTTATTTCCATCAGTACTTTGCCGAATTAAGCCTAAA
Source organism: uncultured Bacteroidota bacterium (assembly GCA_963757315.1). Lineage (GTDB taxonomy): Bacteria > Bacteroidota > Bacteroidia > Chitinophagales > Chitinophagaceae > Puia. The sequence goes on from CAVWRD010000011.1 coordinate 2,187,236, forward strand.
GCAAGTGTGAAAGTATGGGAGTATGGGAGTATGGAAATAAATTGAAAACGGTCATCGGTCATCGGTTAACGGTCAACGACATTATGGGAGCGACAGAAAAATTAAGAATCGACAAATACCTCTGGTCAATCAGGCTTTTTAAAACGCGAAGCCTGGCATCGGAAGCTTGTGAAAAAGGAAAAGTGAAGAACGAATCAGGCCAGATTAAACCTTCCAAACAGGTTCATATCGGAGATGAATATGAGGTAAAAACCGAGTCTAAAAGATGGCGTATTAAAGTAACCGGACTACTGGATCACCGCCTGGCGTATACAGAAGCTGTAAAATATTATCTGGATATTACACCAGCCGAAGAAGTCGAAAGAATCCAGTTTCAGGCGGCTACTTTCCATACCGGCAAAAGACTGAGCAAGGTAGGGCGTCCCACAAAAAAGCAACGCAGGGACCTGGATGGTATCGACCACTCCGAATCGTAACTGCCATGACGACATGTCTATTGTTAAAGAATCTGATTTGTTCGGATTGCCTATGGATTGGGTTCGGGTTGCCTATCCGAAATCCGCATAGCCAACCCAAAGGAATCCGATTACCATTTCAAAGGATTCCCGAAGAAATTGCAAAGAAATCGGGTAAAATGGGCGTATTAATCCAGAATTCCATCCAGAACCGGTATAAAACAAATGACAATTTGTCTCTTTATAACTTCGCGTTGATCGAAGGGTAAACTAACCGATTGGAGTCGAAAAAAGTTATTTTTGAATCTTTTGAAAAAGCCTGCGGGTTTAACAAATTTGGAAATTGCGTATTGACATCATCAGTGTTTTGCCTGAATTATTAGAAAGTTCCTTTTCCCACTCCATTTTAAAAAGGGCAAGGGATAAGAATCTGCTGCAGATTTTTATTCATCCATTAAGAAACTGGGCAATTAATGAATACGGCCAGGTCGACGATTACCAGTATGGTGGCGGTGCGGGCATGGTAATGATGTGCGAACCTCTGGCTAACGCCATCGAATTTCTAAAAAAAGAAAGGAATTATGATGAAATTATTTTCATGAGTCCTGACGGCGAGTTACTAAATCAATCCGTGGCCAATACGCTTTCGATGTGTGAAAATCTGCTGATCATATCGGGACATTATAAAGGCATTGACGAACGTATCCGTGAACATTTTATCACCCGAGAAATTTCTATCGGAGATTATGTGTTAAGCGGCGGTGAATTACCAGCAGCTGTTTTGACCGATGCCATCGGACGACTTCTGCCGGGTGTTTTAAATGATGAAACTTCTGCACTCTTCGATTCTTTTCAGGATAACCTGCTCGCACCACCCGTGTATACCAGGCCAGCAGATTTTCGGGGTTGGAAAGTTCCAGAAATCCTTTTGAGCGGTGATCCGGTTAAAATTGCAGAGTGGAGACATGAATCAGCACTTCGAAAAACGGCGGAAAAAAGACCGGGTCTTCTGGACGTTTAATGCTTAACGCGGAACGCTCAACGCTCTTGGCCCCCGAAGCAAAGCGCAGGTGGGGAACGCTTAAAGCAAAATATAAGAATATTACTTTCTTACATGATTATAAAAGGAAAACTTGTTGATATACCGGCTAAAAGAATTTATCCTGCCGAAGTTTCTATACTGGATAAAAAAATTTCCTCCATCCGGGAACTGGATAAATCTGAACCGATACCAGATTATTTTATCTGTCCTGGTTTTATCGATTCTCATGTACATATTGAAAGTTCTATGCTCCTGCCTTCAGAATTCGCAAGACTTGCTGTTGTACATGGAACCGTTGCCACGATAAGCGACCCCCACGAAATCGCAAATGTCCTTGGCATTTCAGGAGTAGAGTATATGATAGAAAACGGCAGGCAAACTCCTTTTTATTTTTATTTTGGCGCTCCCAGCTGTGTGCCTGCTACAGAATTTGAAACCGCTGGTGCCTCACTGTTATCAGGAGAGGTCGATCACCTTTTGTCAAAACCTGAGATAAAATACCTGAGCGAAATGATGAATTTTCCGGGTGTATTACATGATGATGAAGAAGTGATGAAAAAGATAGCTTCAGCAAAAAAATATAACAAACCGGTCGATGGTCATGCTCCCGGTTTAGGGGGCAGGGATTTGTACAAATATGTGAATGCAGGAATCAGTACTGATCATGAATGTTTTACATCAGAGGAGGCTTTGGAGAAACTGGAATTGGGAATGAAGATTCTTATAAGAGAAGGAAGTGCCGCAAGAAATTTTGAAGCACTCGCTGATCTGCTCAACGATCATTGGGAAAATTTGATGTTCTGTAGCGATGACAAACATCCTGACAGTCTCGTGAAAGGACATATTAACCAACTTTGCGCCCGGGCTGTCGCAAAAAAAATTGATGTATTCAAAATACTATCAGCAGCATGTATTAACCCGGTATTACATTATGATCTGGAAGTAGGGCAACTTCGTACAGGTGATTCTGCCGATTTTATTATTTTGAAAGACCTCGAGAATTTTGATGTCGTTCAAACTTATTTAAAGGGGCAATTGGTTGCGGAAAATGGAAAATCAAAATTAGGTTCGGTACAAAATTTTAAAGATGTAAATAAATTTTATGGTGAGCTGACCATTCCGGGAGATTTTATTTTTAAAGCAAACCCCACCAATTCAAATTATCCCTATCCGATCATTGGAGCTTATGATGGTCAGCTGATCACAGGCAAATATGAATTTCCGCTGAAGGCGAAAAATGGCGAATGGAAATCTGACATTTCCCACGACATACTAAAAATCGTTGTTATAAACCGTTATAAAAAAGCGCCGATCGCAAAAGCATTTATTAAAAATTTTGGATTGAAAACCGGAGCTTTGGCATCCTCTGTTGCACACGACAGCCACAATATCGTAGCAGTAGGGGTTAGCGATGAAGCTTTGAGTAAAGCAGTAAACGCGATAATACAGGGAAAAGGGGGTATCAGTCTGATAAGTCAAGCCGGGGAAAGAAAACTGGCACTTTCGGTTGCCGGTTTGATGAGCAAGGAAGACGGCTACCAGGTTGCAAAAACATATATTGAGATGGATCTTATTGCAAAGCAAATGGGATCCGCACTACAATCTCCCTTTATGACGCTTTCTTTCATGGCGTTACTGGTAATTCCACATTTAAAACTCAGCGATCTTGGATTATTCGATGGTGATCGCTTTCAGTTAATCTGACCCTCAATTCTTACCGAATAAATACCGCCGTTCACCGGCATTCTCGTCGGAATGACCTAAATACAGTTGAATGAAAGGTCATACAGGCATAGCTTTACATGAAATTTAAGAAAATGGACAATTCAGGCAATGATTTAGGAGAGGATATGGCGAAAGACATAAAGGAGGATGTACACAACCGAATAAATGATGACATAAATAACAGAATCAGGCGCAGGCATTCGGGCCGGGTTTTTATACCACTTTTACTGGTAATAGTCGGCGGTCTCCTACTCGCGCGTCAGATGGGTGCCGGTATACCAGATTGGATTTTCAGCTGGCAGATATTATTGATCGGTATCGGGATATTCAGCGGACTGGCACATGAATTCCGTGGTCCCGGATGGTTAATCATGATCCTTGTTGGAACTTTCTTTTTACTGGATCAATTGATTCCCGGATTAGATATTCATCGGTTTATTTGGCCCGCTGCGATTATAGTTGTTGGTCTTGTTATGCTGATCCGTCCAAAAAAACCATATTGGATGGATCACGGTTGGCATGATAAATGGAATCAGAGAGATAGAGAAAGATGGCAGAGAAGACGTCAGCGGCGGGGATATCCTGGCTATACAGATACGAGTTCTAATTCAGGATATACGCCCAATCCTGGTATAAATACCGGCGCAAATACGGGGGCAGGTTCAAAAGGTTTCTCATCCGAAGACTATATCGATGCGACAACGGTATTGGGTGGAATTCATAAAAACATTCTATCGAAAAATTTTAAAGGAGGAGATATTACCATATTCATGGGGGGTGCCGAAATAAATCTTAGTCAGGCGGATATTCAGGGCACTGCAGCGATCGATATCACTCAAATCATGGGAGGTACCAAACTCATTGTTCCTGCTAACTGGGAAGTCAGGAGTCAACTCACTTCCGTTTTCGGAAACATAGAGGATAAAAGGCAGAACATTGGTAATACGGACCCTCAAAAAGTACTCATAATTGATGGCACTTCAGTATTCGGAGGTATTGAAATAAGAAATTATTAAACATTATCCATTCAACCATTAAATCAAAACTATGAACTGGTATCTGACTAAAATTGTTTACAGGATTATCTGCGGGCAGGGAAATCATACAGCCCAATTTGATGAACAGCTCAGATTGATCCAGGCAGACAGTCCACAAGAAGCTTTTGAGAAAGCCGCATCACTTGGAGAAAAAGAGGAAGATAAATTCTACAATGAAGACCAGAAACTTGTACAGTGGAAATTTATCAATGTGGCTGAGCTTTACAAACTCAGTGGTTTGTTAGACGGTGCAGAACTTTATTCGCGCATACAGGAAACTGATAATGCCGAATTATATATTGAACTAACAAACAGAAAAGCATCGCACATTCTGCAAAACAGCAAACACTCATTTCTGGAAATAATTTAATCTTATTATTTGACCAGGTCACCACTTAGCGTCAGCAAATTTCGCAACAGCTTTTTCGGCTGGTGGATTATTTGGACCACACTCCACGTTATACTGGTAATGTATTATGGTTATCCATTTAAGACAGCTTTAGTGGATGGTATAATAACCAACGCTTTGCTAATGGCGGCGGGAAGTCTGATCATTAATATTCTTCGTTTTTATCTTCCCTACCGGGACCGCTATGGATATATACTTATCCTGAGCATTCTATTCAGCGCAGGGGTCGTTTCCCTGAGTAAATTTTATTTGAAAATGATTTTTGATAAGTCAGAGAGTTCGGATTACCTGCTCTTTCTATCCAATTCTTATTGGATTAGAGGAGGTGTTTCATTCCTTCTTATCGGATGTATGGCAATTATTTCTGTGCTCTGGTATACGCAGGAAGAAGAACAGGAAAACAGGCAGCGAAAAAATGATGCGGAAAGAATGAGCAAGGAAGCCGAGCTTTTTAAACTTCGTCAACAGTTGCAACCACATTTTTTATTTAACAGCCTGAATTCGATCAGCGCGCTAATTGGCTCCAACCCCGTGCAGGCAAGGAGTATGATTCACCAGCTATCTGATTTCCTTCGAACTACTTTAAGAAAAGACGAAGAGCAATGGATTAAAATGGAAGAAGAACTGGAATCACTGGAACTATACCTGGATATTGAAAAAGTCAGGTTTGGACATCGCCTTTCTACCTCTATTTACAAAGATGAGAATAGCTTGCAAATGCTGATTCCCCCGATGCTTCTGCAACCCGTGGTGGAAAACGCCATTAAATTCGGATTGTACGATACCACCGAAGCAGTAACTATTAATATCTCGGTACTTGCTGACAATGGTACATTAAAAGTAACCGTACAAAATCCATTTGATCCTGAAACAGCAAATCCCCGTCATGGAACAGGATTTGGATTGAATTCAGTAAAACGAAGGCTGTATCTATTGTTTGCGAGGTCGGATCTTGTTGAAACTTCTGCAACGGACCGAGTATTTACGACAACCATTAATATTCCAAGTCATGAAAGTTATCATCATTGACGATGAACCGCTGGCAAGATCTATAATCAGGGAATACCTGCAAAATCATTCAGATCTCACATTAATTGCGGAATGCAACGATGGCTTCGAAGGCGTTAAATCTATCCAGCAATTACAACCCGATTTAATATTTCTTGATATTCAAATGCCAAAAATAAATGGATTTGAAATGCTCGAATTGATCGATGACCCTCCGGCAGTAATATTTACAACGGCATTTGATGAATTTGCGATTAAAGCTTTTGAAAGTCATGCGGTTGACTATTTATTAAAACCGTTTAGTCAGGAACGTTTTGACAAGGCCATATCAAAATGTCAACAAAATGAAAAGATTGTGTCCGTCAAAGAACAACTAGCCCCCCTGCTTGAATCCGTTTCAACAAGTCCTTCTGAACAACAGCGGGTAGTTGTAAAGCTTTCCGGGAAAATTCGCATCATACCGGTAGAAGACATACATTATCTCGAAGCCGCGGACGATTATGTAAAGATTCATACACGGGAAGGTGCTCTTTTGAAAAATAAAACGATGGGACATTTTGAGCAGGTATTGAATAAAAATCAATTCGTCAGAACACATCGCTCTTTCATGATTAACATTTCAGAGATCACGAGAATTGATCCTTATGAAAAGGACGGTCATCTGGCCATTTTGAAATCGGGAGCGCGTGTGCCAGTGAGTAAGGCAGGATATTTAAAATTGAAGACAGTATTAGGGCTTTGATTGGTTATGGGTTATGAATTATGGGTTTTGAGTTATTATACTTTCCCACTTATCTCATAACTCATAATCCATAACCCATAACTAACTATCTTCTTAAACAGACCACACGGCACCATTAATACTGTCTTTAGAAGCACCCGTAACGGAGCTCATCACATTAATATCTTCGCGCCATCGTAACGCACCCATCAGCGCAATAATCAGTGCTTCTTTAAAGTCAACAATGTTTTTTGAAGGGATTATTATTTCAAAACCGGCCGGATTCAATTTATCCTTTAGTCTCTGAATCAGGAAACCATTATGAGCACCTCCGCCTGTGATAAGTAATCTACGCCTGGATTGATCGGTAGCATTGCTAATTTGATTCAGGGAACTGGAAACCTGGGTTACTATAAGTTCAACATAGGTTCTCAAAGCATCCTGCATCGAAAGATTTTCCCTAATAATTATTGGTAGAATTTCATTCAATCCAAAATCATTGGAAAGTGATTTAGGATAAGAAAGCCGGTAATATGAATTGTTGTTTAGTAATGTTAACAGTTTATCATTCAGCATTCCTGTGGAAGCCAGATTCCCATTTTCGTCAAATCCTTTTTCAGTTTTTGCTGCCAGGATATTCAGGATGCGATTCGCCGGGCAAACATCAAAGCCTATAAATGAATCGAATCCTGCTGATAAATTTGCAATTCCTCCGATATTTAAGAAAAAGTCATATTCAGGAAATAAAATTTTTTCACCGATCGGCACTATGGGAGCACCCTGTCCTCCCAGAGCAATATCGACACTTCTAAAATCGGTTATGGTTCGAATACCAGTTGTTGCGACAATAGCTGCTCCATCGCCCAGCTGGGCAGTCATTCTTTCAGAAGGATAATGAAATGCGGTATGTCCATGAGACGCGATCAGCTGAACACGATAAGCCAGGTTTTTTTCTTCCAGAAATTCATTCACACAGGTACCCATATAGTGACCATATTGGGTGTGCAGTATCAGATAATCCTTAGCAGAAAGTTCACCCGGATTCGAAAGTTTTTTTTTCCATTCTGCTGAATATGTTATACATCCGGAATCCTGAATTTCAAAAGTCCATTTCCCGGCCGTTTCTTCGAAATGAACGAAAGCAATGTCGAGGCCGTCGAGCGAACTGCCGCTCATCAATCCAATTACATTATAGTGCATAGGAAATGATTTTCTGATTCAATCTTTTAATTTTAGTTTTAACGACGACGGAATTCCGAATATCGGATTTTTAATTTTTATCTATGGTTATAAATCTGAGCCAGGATTATTCAATACTCTGTGACTGGGTTGCAGAAATTCGTGATCAATCTGTGCAGACTGACCGGATGAGATTCAGGCGCAATCTTGAACGAATAGGCGAAATAGCCGGTTATGAAATCAGTCGCTTACTACCCTTTGAGGAAATTGAGATACAAACGCCACTTGGGTACGCGGCTTCGAAAATGCTTAAAACACAACCTGTTCTCGCTACTATTCTCCGCGCCGGCCTTCCCCTGCATCAGGGTTTGCTGAATGTATTCGACAAGGCAGATAATGCCTTTATTTCGGCTTTTCGTAAACATGAAGCGGACGGATCTTTTGAGATCAGCATGAGTTATATAACCAGCCCTGAACTCGAAAATCGCGTATTGATAATTTCTGATCCCATGCTGGCAACCGGGTCCTCCATGGTAAAAACAATTCAGCAATTAAGATCTGAAGGCAACCCTGCTGAAATTCATATCGTTACGGCTATAGCCTGTACAGTTGGGATTGAATACGTTCGTCGGGCCTTACCTGTCTGTAAAATATGGTGTGGTGCCATTGACGATGAATTAACTGCAAAGGGATATATAGTACCCGGACTGGGCGACGCAGGTGATTTGTCTTTTGGCAGTAAAACCCAGCTTTAAAACGGGGTTCTATCCTTCGTTGTTTCAGGAATATTGTTTATTTTCATCGCTCGTCCACCGAGTTAATTCCTATGAAATTATTTAACTGCACATAACGACCGACTATTTTATGGAAGAAAGAGATATCCGGTTGTTCAAAATCAGCGAGCCGGCCGTAACCAAAGGATCGTGTTTATGAGAAGAATTACTTACGTGCTGCTATGTATAATTTATTTTTTGCCTGGTGCTACTGAGGCGCAGGATCCTGCATTTTCACAATTTTTTGCATCTCCTCTCACCTTGAATCCTGCTCTTACCGGAAAATTTAATGGCTCAGTTCGGGTAGCCGGCAATTATCGAAATCAATGGCCACAGATTAACAATGCCTATATTACTTCTACTGTTTCTGTAGATGGAAATATTCTCACCAACAGGATTAACAATGGAGACGCCTGGGGTGTCGGATTAATGGCGATGACAGATAAAACGGCTGATGGAATTCTAACCAGCAATTATGTAGCGATCTCTACTTCCTATCAGAAAGCACTGGATGAAAACGGCTGGAATCAGCTGGGGATTGGCTTTCAGGGTTCGTATGCAAATAAAAGACTTGATGGAACCCGCCTGAATTTCGAAGATCAATTGGATCAGCAGGGTGGTTGGACTTTACCAAGTTCAGAATTAGTCAGCGGTCATGAAGTCAATCTCAGTTACTTCGATCTTAACCTGGGAATACTGTACAATGGATCTACAGACGGAAATAATAATTATTATTTCGGTGCGTCTGCATATCATATCCTTCAGCCCACAGAATCTTTTTCAGGTAATAACCTGTACACGTTACATCCCCGTTTCACACTACATGGCGGTTATTCATTTCCGTTATCAGATGCGAACAACAATAATTTTATCCACCTGAGTGGTTTGTACAGCAGACAGTCAAATGCCGTTGATGCCATGATTGGTGGCACATGGTCCTACAACCTAAACAACGAAGAACCTACTGCAAATCCGATCAATATTTACCTGGGAGTCTGGACGCGATTCAGTAATCTTACAGACGCAATTATTCCATATGTAGGATTGGACATTGGATCATTCACAGTAGGCATGACATATGACGTGAATGTATCTTCATTAAAATCTGCTTCCGAAAGCCAGGGGGGATTTGAGATTTCATTAATCTACATCAAGAAACCTTCCGACGGAAGAAAAACAATTCCTTGTCCTAAGTTCTAAGATTTTTTTGCACTTACATAAGGGTTATCCCTTACAATAAACCGGTAAGGCAGTTCTGCATCTTTACCTGCACCGTCCACTCCGATTCGTTTTGTTACAACGATCTGGTCCTTTTTATAACGCAGGCCGTCATCCTCAATAAATATCTCTTCAGAAAGTATATCGCAACCCGAATGCAATTTGGACATACCCATTGCCCGCGAAAGATTACCCGGTCCTTTTGTGATTGTATAATCTGCAGAAAATTTATCAGTCCGTTTCCTCATATGTTCAAGTCCTTCCAAAGGTTCAAGTGCACGGATCAGCACACCATGAGGAATATCCTTTTTATTTGTAATCACATTAAAGAGATGATACATCCCGTAACATATGTATACATAAATTGTACCCGGAGCCCCGTACAAATGTTCTGACCGGGCAGTTCTTCTGCCGCCAAACGCATGACTTGCCCTGTCTTTGAATCCGGCATATGCTTCGGTTTCTACGATACGTCCGGAACTACGAACACCATCTACTTTTGTAACAAGTATTTTACCCAGCAGTTCTCTGGCGATTTTTACAACATCATCCCGGTCATAAAAAGACCTCTTTAATTTCCTGTGGTTCTCAGTCATATACAAATGCTTAAAATGTAAATTAGTGTTATATTGAACGTCGATAAAAAATTGCTTTGTTAAAAGAAATTGTAATAGCTATACAGGCTTATCGGAAGGCACATATTTTCATTGGTAAACACCGATTGTGGAAATGGATATTGATTCCTGGATTGGTGTATATGATTCTTTTTACAATCGGCCTTTATTTTTTCTGGATGTCTGCTGATACAGCCGTATCACAGCTCAGCCGTATTACAGGTGTGGATTTATGGATTCATCACCAGCCTAATGCAATGTGGAGTTTTATACTGATCATGGTTGGGATTATGGCACGTTTGATTATGATGTTCTTTTATTTTTCCTTATTCAAATATTTATTTCTCATAGTGGGCAGCCCGGTATTTTCGTACCTGAGCGAAAAGACTGAGGCAATTATGGAGGGAAAGGAATTTAAGTTTAACCGCTCGGTCTTATTACATGATATCACCCGCGGTGTAAAACTTGCTTTTCGAAATTGCTTTTGGCAAACCGTTTACACAATTTTCATTCTTTTGCTTTCTCTGGTACCTCTTATAGGTTCGATCGCGCCTGTAATTTCCGGTCTCGTGGAATGCTATTTTTATGGATTTTCCATGCTCGACTACAGCTGTGAAAGACATAATTTATCTCCGTCAGCAAGTATAAGTTTCATCAGTCAACGCAGGGGACTTGCGGTGGGTAACGGATTGGTTTTTTATCTCATGCATTTTGTACCATTTGTAGGCTGGGTGTTAGCGCCGTCCTACGCATTGGTTGCTGCAACCATCAGTATCCACCATCAGAATATCGATTCATGAAAAACCCGGGCATCGTATATCTGATTCCTACTTTTCTTGATGAGGAGGGAATGGATGCCTTACCTGGCTATTTAATAGATGCGGTTAAATCCGCAGAGGTTTTTTTTGTTGAAAATGAACGCAGCGCGCGCCGTTATTTGAAAAAACTCTGGAAAGAAATGGTAATCGATAATTATCAATGGGTTGTTATTCACAAGGCTGAAGATTCCGTAAAACAGGAATTTCTCAAAAAACTGAAAGAGGGGAAAAAAATTGCGATTCTTAGTGAGGCAGGCTGTCCAGGTATTGCTGATCCCGGACAAATCCTGATCGCTGCAGCTCAGGATGCAGAGGCCCATATTAAACCTTTGGTGGGACCGAATTCGATATTGCTTGCTTTAATGGCAAGTGGTATGAATGGTCAGCATTTCCAGTTTAACGGATATCTGCCTATAGAAACATCGGAGCGCAATCGTCGTATACATGAATTTGAATCTGTTTCCAGAAAAGAGGGTTCAGCACAGATATTCATAGAAACACCATACCGAAATCTCTCACTTTTCGACAGCTTCCTAAAAAACTGCAACAGAACAACGCGCTTATGCATTGCTGTTGGTATCACGGGAAAATCCGAATCCATTCAAACAAAAAATATTGCAGAGTGGATGAAATCGAAACCTCAGATTGATAAGAAACCTGCTATTTTCATACTGCAGGCGTGAAACAAGTGTGAAAGTATGAGAGTGTGAGAGTGTGAGAGTATGGGAATGTGAACATTGCAAAAAACTCTACATACTCTCACACTCTCATACTCCCATACTCCCATACTTGCCTAAGGTGCCAGAAGCATTGCCGGAACTTTAGAATCTTTCATGGAATAAACGCTGTCTACTACAAATTCAGAAGTGCCACGCCAGGGTAAGGCTCCTTTATATTCCTTGTAATGTAATTCGAATTCTTTTCCACTATTCATCATAAGCTGATTAGCCACCGATTCACTGGATACTGAAAATCTAAATTCATTTGATTGAACAGAACCGGCCTGACCACCCTGAAATCCAGCCTGAATCAACTTGCCCTCATAGGTCTTGAACAGGTAACCCTTTTTGGTAAAATTGTTAAGCTTACCGGCTTTTACACCTTCACCAAATACCCAATAGAAATGAAACATAAACCACCCGGCTCCCAGTACAATAATGATGAGTAGAAAAATGGTAAAAAAATTTTTCATACCTGCTGATTTTATAATCCATATTTGTCGACCAGATAAATAAGTGCCGTCATGTTGATGGCACCCAGTTCCAATTCTCGTTTATTCACGTTTTCGAAAACATCATTTCCCGCATGGTGATAGTCGAAGTAACGTTGTGAATCCGGTATCAGTTCGGCTGCCAATGCACCAACAGAATCAGTTAAGGGGTCTACATCTGCGCCAGCCCCGTTCAATTTAAATGAAGTAACTCCATACTTTGAAAACAATGGCAAATAGGGGCGAATTAAATCCAATTTTGCTTCATTTCCTTTAAAACTAAATTCCCGGGGCGTAAATCCACCTGCGTCACTTTCCAATGCAAATATATGTTTCTCATTTTTCTGTTTCGCTTCTGAACTGTAAGCGCTTGCACCTCTACCGCCATTTTCCTCATCGGTAAATAAAACGACTCTTATTGTATGTCTTGGTTTGTAGCCTATTGATTTAAGAGCATTTAAAACTTCAATAGATTGAACGCAACCGGCACCGTCATCCTGTGCACCTTCTGCAGGATCCCAGGAATCTAAATGTCCGCCTACTGTAATAAACTGATCCGGAAAATCAGAACCTTTCCATTCTCCAATTACATTATATCCGACCGTATCCGCTAAAGCGTGTGCATTTGTAGACATGAAAATCTGCAGATCCTTTGGAGTTGATGCGGCAGCTGCTAATTTATCTGCGTCCTGCAATCCAACAGCAAGTATGGGGATCTTAGGGAATGAATCGATGTAAATCATTGCCCCCGTATGCGGAAAATTGTCAGTTGAACTGCTCATTGATCTTATTAATACACCCACAGCTCCGTATTTGGCAGCGCGACTTGCTCCGAATACCCGATAAAGAACTGCTTCTTCGTAAGCTTTGAATGTCCAAACAAAATCCACATTGAAAGGATGGTTATAAAAAACTATTTTCCCTTTTATTTCATCTTTTTTACGTTCCAGCTCATCAAAATCATGTATGAGAATCATTGGTGCAGTCAGACCGCCGGCTTTTGTAGAAACAGAATTTCCTAAAGCGATCACTGCCAGCGTTTGTCTGTTTTTCCCTGAAATAAGGGCTGCCTGATCGCGACCACCCCTTACCCAATGAGGGATCATCGCCTTTTGCAGATAAACCCTGTCGGCTCCTGCCTGTTTTAATGCATCCTGTCCCCATTTTTCGGCCGTATAAGTTTGAGGAGAGCCTGACAGACGCGGGCCAATTGTCTTTGTTAACGTATGCAGATTACTGTATGCAGTACTGTGCCGAAAAATTTCATCAGAGATCTTACTTATATAAGCCGAGTCCGTCTGGGCCTCGACTAAACCGCTAAATAAAAAAAGAAAAGAGCCAAACAAAAACCAACGCATAACTGTTTATTTCCGCTAAGATAAGTATTGCATTGATCTTATGAAGCTCTGCAAAATCTGTTTAACTTTAATCAATAAATTCAGTTCATGAGGATAGGAATAGTTTGTTATCCAACCTTTGGGGGAAGTGGTGTTCTGGCTACCGAACTCGGCAAAGCGCTTGCTAATAAGGGGCACCAGGTACATTTTATTACCTATCAGCAGCCGGTTCGCCTTACCGAATACAATGCAAATATTTTTTATCATGAAGTGAGGGTGACTACATACCCTCTTTTCGATTACGCGCCGTATGAAACAGCGCTTTCCAGTACCATGGTAGATGTAATAATAAATCACAAGCTGGATTTATTGCACGTCCACTATGCCATTCCACATGCGTCTGCTGCCTATATGGCAAAAAAAATTGTGGCTACTCAGGGCATCGTGATTCCGGTAATTACAACTTTACACGGCACTGACATAACGCTGGTGGGAAGAGATAAAACCCTTGCTCCCGTAGTTGCTTTTTCCATCAATGAAAGCGATGCAATTACTGCAGTTTCTGAGAACCTCCGGGATGAAACTTATGAGATCTTTGATATTAAGAAAGAAATTGAAGTGATACCAAATTTTGTAGATCTTAACCGGTTTCACCGAAAAGCGATAGATCCGTTTCGAAAAGTGATTGCTCCAAATAATGAGCGTATTATAGTACACGCTTCAAATTTTCGCAAGATAAAGAGAGTGCTGGATGTCGTGAGAATTTTTGCAGCGGTCAACAAACAGATCCCGTCGAAACTATTATTTGTGGGGGATGGTCCTGATCGTCATGATGCGGAAAATTTATGCAGAGAGCTCGGTATTTGTGATGATATAAGATTTATCGGTAAGCAGGAACAGATCGAAGAAATCCTGGCAGTATCGGATTTATTTATCCTCCCTTCCGAATATGAAAGTTTTGGACTCGCAGCGCTGGAAGCCATGGCTGCGGGAGTTCCACTGATTTCATCCAATGCAGGTGGTTTGCCCGAAATTAATATAAATGGTAAAACCGGTTATATGAGCCCGGTAGGCGATGTCGTGTCCATGAGCAGGGATGCGATCAAAATTCTGGAGAATGACGAAACACTAAAAATGTTCAAGGCGAATGCTGTAGAGCAGGCAAAGAAATTTGACATTCATCATATCGTTCCAATTTATGAACATCTTTATGATCGTTTTCTTACAAAGCAGCCTCCTTCGAAAAAATTAGCTCCGGAAACGATTTGACAGGCAGGATAATTATTTTCTAAGCCATTTTTCAGGATCAAAGAGGCGATCCTTTTCATCCGAAATGATGAATTCCAATTGACCAATATCAGCCAACTTACCGATTATTTGTCCGGTCTTTACCATTTCACCTTTTGTAACCGAAACGGTGGAAAGATTACTATATGTAGTAAAATATTTACCGTGACGAATCATGACAGCGGATACGTCACCAACATTAAAGACATTTTGTACCTGACCATCAAACACGGAGGTAATTGAAGAATTTGCTGCTGCCTCAATGGTAATTCCCTGATTGTTGTGAACAATTCCCTTGATATACTCATGTGGGCCATATCGCATTGCTATAGTTCCTGAAGCGATGGGCCACGGTAAATGCCCCTTATCTTTTTCAAAATTTCCTGACAATGTAATGTCCGCAGATGTATTGAAAAGGGTTTCTGCAGCAGGTTTCGTAGCGGGTTTAAGAGGGGGCGTGATCACGCCTGCTCCAGATGTGCCCGCAGTGTTTTTATTTGATTCCGTTTTTTCAGGAACTACAGCTGTTGAATTTGTAGTTGTTGCCGCAGCCGCTTTTTTCTTCGCTTCACGAATGGCTTCCTCGCGTGCGCGACGGATAGCTGCCATGATCGCATTGCCAAGCTTCTGATCCTGCTTTTGCTTGGCATTCATCTCTCTTTTCAGTTCTTTTTCCTGACCCTGAAGCTGTTCCACAACCTGGTCTTTTTCTTTTTTTTCTACCTCCAATACCTGCCGTTCCTTATTCTGTTTCACGAGTGCCTCATCTTTTTCGAAACGTGTTTTTTTAAGACCATCAATTTTATTCTGTAGCAGAACCTGGGTTTTCAGAATATTGTCTGCTCTTTGTTCCCGGTAGGTTCTGTAAGATTTAAGATATTCCACTCTTTTAACAGCGTCGTTAAAATTTCCCGCAGCAAAAATAAAATTCAAATAATCGTAGTTGGTCCTGTTTTCATATGCATATATAACGCTTTCTGCGTATTGTTTTCGAAGTGTAATAAGTTCGTTCGTAAGTTTTGCAATTTCAGACCAGGAATTGTTCATATCGGCCTGAATAAAATTCAGCTGCTGGTTGATATTCGAGATTGCGGCTTCTCTCAAACGAAGTCTTTTTTGTAACAGGGCCAATTGTCCCAGTGTTTGTTTCCTGTTCTTATGAGTAACATCAAGGGTATTTTTTACTGCCTCTATTTCCTTTTGTATGGAAGCACGCTCTTTCTCGAGTTCGCTCCGGCTCTGCGTCGGCGACTGTGATTTAGCGAAGTTTATTGATCCAAGAATAATTAAAAGAAGAAATACAGGTTTGCGCATATGCGTTTTACGTTCGTGATGAAGTTACTGTATAACGTTTAGTTGCGTTTATAATTTTTTGGAATAGAGAATGGAAAATCTAAATTCTCGTTAAAATGTATATTTTTAAAACTCATTTCTACATCCAGTCTTCCTTTTTCTGAAACAACTATTTTACGGTAGGTTGAGAAAAGTACAGTATCAGCTTTTTCATAGTCTCCATAAGTCAGATCGCAGGAGCGGTCTTTCATTTGGTCTACATCATCAAGAATACTGTGTTTAAGGCTGAGGTCATTATTTAATGTCAGATAGTTTCGGAAAATAGGCCCGATACTTAAAACAGAAATTCCCTGAAGGTCCTTGAGATAATAAATGATATTACTATCAAGATATATCGGATTGCCAAGGATCAAAGACTGCAGAACATTAAAATCAAAAGGCAAATGTGTAATTTCCTGCAGGTATCCAATAGAACGCTGCTGGTAAATTTTATCCAATTTATTCAAAACTTTTGCACTGTCGGGAGTAATCAACGCGCGAAAGGCTTCTATACCAAGTAAGGTGGCATTAATAGAAATCCAGATCTTTTTATTTTTCTGAAGTCGTATAAAAGCATTGAATTCATAATCTTTTCCATCCGTCGCCTCATAGTGAACTTTAAGTTTTGCTGAAAAGGTGTTACAGTCAATATTGTTAGATTTGATATGACTGTACAATTGGTGAATATATTTTAGAGAGTCCGCGTGCAGGTCTTCGGCGGTGGCAGTATCGACTTTTCTGTGAGTAGTATCTTTTTTACTTATGGCAGTTGTGATTTTTTTTGCAGAGCGACAGGAAGTTTCTACCATAACAATCGTTGCAACCAGTAACATAAAAAAACCTATCTTAAAAAAAACCGCGCCGCCTGGATTAACCATATTAAAAATTCTTAAGATTTTCCGGTATGACCGAAACCACCTTCATTTCTGGATGACTGATTCAGTTCTATCACCGGATGCCAGTCTACTTTTTCAACGCTGCTTACAATCATCTGTGCAATTCTGTCGCCTGGTTGTATCCGTTGTTCAATATTAGAAAGATTTATAAGAATAATTTTCAATTCTCCACGATAATCCGCATCTACGGTTCCCGGTGAATTCAAACAGGTGATCCCTTGTTTTAGTGCCAGGCCGCTGCGAGGTCTGATCTGAGCCTCATAACCTGATGGCAGTTCGATAAAAATGCCCGTAGGAATTAACAACCTTTCCATTGGTTGGAATACGACTTCAAGAGGAATATTTGCTTTCAGATCCATGCCCGCTGAATCAGCAGTAGCGTAAGAAGGCATTGGAAATCTTGACTGATTAATGATCTTAACAGGAATGGACATGGGCTCAAAGGTAATTAATCCACTTTCTTCAGCAATACTATTGCCTGGGCCATGATTCCTTCTTCGCGTCCAACAAAACCAAGTTTTTCCGTGGTAGTAGCTTTGATAGAAATGTCGTCTACGTTTATTGCCAGTAAATTTGAAATGATAGTACACATTTCGGGTGCATATTTCATTATTTTCGGTTTCTCCAGACAGATCACTGTATCGATATTAACGATTCCAAATCCCTTTTCCTGAATGAGCTGGAATGTTCTTACAAGAAGAATCTTGCTCTCTATATCCTTTAATTTATTATCGGAATCCGGAAAATGAAAACCAATATCGCCAAGACTAAGTGCACCCAACAGTGCATCACAAATAGCATGTAATAACACGTCGCCATCGCTATGGCCCAGAGATCCTTTTTCATGTGGGATTTCAACGCCACCAACCCATAATTTTCTTCCTGTAACAAGTTGGTGAAAATCTGTACCCAGACCTATGCGATAAGACATAAGAGGACAATTGAAATTGGAAAATAGCATTTCTATTTTCCAATTTCAGTCTTTTTCAAATTATTATTATTGATCTGTTCCGCTGGTGCCCACTGGCGGACCGTCCAAATCAAATACCAATCCGAATCGTATTGTATTTGAAAGTGGATTTCTTGTTATACCAGACCCTGAAGGAATAAGATAGGAAAAGTTCAGACCAAGCATATTATATTTTAAACCGATACCCATTGTAAAATATTGTCTTCCGCCCTGATCCTGACTTTCATAGAAGTAACCGAGACGAAGAGAAAACTGGTCCATATAAGTATACTCTGCACCAATGGAAGCGTTCACGGTATTCCACTGTCCATTAAACGATTTAAACCAGCTGCTCACAACACTTTGACTGTAGTAAGCTTGTAGTGCATCACTACTGGTGTCCTGGGGAGGTGCCGGAACCAGAAGTTTGTTTAAGTCCAGTCCAAAATTGATTTTGTTCTCCTCATCAAAAACCTTTGTATAATTTGCGCCAAGGCCCATATTTGCCGGAATAAATTCTTTCTGCGTTGCATCATTTGTGTATCCGATCTTAGATCCAAGATTTGACAAAACAAAGCCGAAAGTCCAGCCTTCTTTATTTGCGGCAATATTTTTATAGGTAAGGGAAACATCGGCTGCTACCGCTTCTCCTGCTTTATAAGCAGAAATACTTCCTGAAGTTGCTGCAGCGCCAAGAGTAAGGTTGGAATTAATATATCTCAAAGCGAGTCCGATTCCGAGTTTATCTGACAGCTTACGGGAATAGCCAAGATCAAAAGCGAATTCGCGGGGTCTGCCTTCTCCCCAACTATTTCCGGAAATATCAGAAAATTGAATACTCCCCAGGCTGAAATACCGCAGGTCAGCAGTAATTCCTTCATTATCATTTAGTTTATGATATCCCGATGCCGCTAAAAGGTAAACATCGTTCAGACCGAGGTCTTTAAGCCATGGTGTATAAGTAAGACCAATTCCGGTTTTGTATTCTGAGAAGGGAGTCTTAGACAGATTGTAAAAACCAGAGTTCGCATCCGGAGAAGTAGCAATTCCCTCTTCACCCATACCACCCGCTCGGGCGTCAGGGGATATTCTCAAAAACGGCACCGCAGTAGTTACCACGTTCACCGGATTTGTTTGAGCACTTGCCAGATAAAATGAGAACACACCGCACATCAAAGCAGTTAGACGGAAAAACAGTCGTTTCATGTATTTTAATTTAGCTTTAAAAGGAACTGACTGTAAAATGAGGTCGTGGTTGTTCAAAAACCACCAAACGAACTCATTTCAGCAATTAGAGGGTAGAAATATTCAATAGCTAATCATGTGGTTTTTAGTGAGTTCCGATTCTGGCTGTCTTCCGATACTTCTTAATCAGCAGTCCCGTAGAAGACTTAACCGTTCTTCCGAATAATCCAACGTATACAATACCAGAATATTGCGCAAGTTAGCGGTTTCCCGGAATCAGCAAAGGTATGCAAAAAGACAGCCAACTTATCAACGCTTTAACATTCCCGAAACGGGATTTTTTCCATCAAACAAACTAATTTCGTGATCCTTGCGTATTATGAGTTCAGAGGGTCAATTTTACAATATTTGTTTCAAAACCACGTTTCTACACTTAACATATCACGGTTAAATGCGTTTTCTATGAATCTCAAAAATCTAGTTATCCTTGCTTCCTGTGCCGCAGCGATGGCCTCTTGTAAAACAAAGACCCAATCTTCTGCTGTTACAGGCTGGAATTATAACGACAAAAACATGGGTGGATACCAGGTATCTAAAGAAAAAGAACAGCGTACCGGTCCGGGTCTGGTCTTTGTTCAGGGTGGTACATTTACCATGGGTGCCACTGAAGAAGATGTTATGAGCGAGTGGAACAACATTCCCCGCCGTGTTACTGTAAACTCATTTTATATCGACAGAACCGAAGTTGCAAACGTGCATTATCGGGAATATCTATATTGGATTAATAATGTATTTGAAGGTGATGAATATCAGACGGTACGTAACAACGCGCTTCCTGATACACTGGTTTGGAGAAGCGAACTTGCTTATAATGAACCATTGGTGGAATATTATTTCCGTCATCCTTCTTATAATTATTATCCTGTTGTAGGAGTTAGCTGGAGACAGGCTAAAGATTTTTGTTTGTGGAGAACAGACCGTGTAAATGAAAAAGCACTTGTAGATCGCGGATATATCAATAAAAATTCGTTGAAAAATATACAGGGTCTTGGTCAGGAGAACTTCAACACCAAATCTTATCTGGTTGGTGAATATCAGGCAACTCCTGGTCCGGCTGCAAAATCTAAAAAGAACGAATTAAAGAATCCAAACGGTACACCACGTACGCAGGTAACATTTGAAGATGGTATCCTTTTACCTTCTTACCGTCTGCCTACTGAAGCAGAGTGGGAATATGCGGCCCTTGGATATATAAATCAGAATCCCGCTCCCAGCAATACAGATAAGAAAAGAGGTGAAGAGCTCGTTGCCAACAAACAAGTTTATTCCTGGAGCCAGAATGTAAATGGCTTACGTGATTCACGTCGTGGCACATGGCAGGGGACATTTCTTGCGAATTTTAAAAGAGGTAATGGAGACAATATGGGTGTTGCCGGTGGATTAAATGATAATGCCGTATACACAGCAGATGTGACTTCCTTTTATCCAAACGGATTCGGTTTATATAATATGTCAGGTAACGTGAGTGAGTGGGTTGAAGACGTATTTCGTCCTCTTTCTTCTCAGGACGTGAATGGTGTTGCACCCTTCCGTGGTAATAAATTCGAAACAATGGATCTTGGTAAAGAAGGCAAACCTGAAAGAGACAGCCTTGGCAGAATAAAATATCGTGATGTAACAGATAAAGAAAGCGAAAACAGGAGAAACTATCAGAAAGGAAATGTTATCAATTATCTGGACGGTGACTCTCTGATCGCAGGTATCAGTTATGGATATGGTAAAACGACCCTGATAAGTGATAAATCAAGAGTAATTAAAGGGGGTAGCTGGGATGACCGTGCATACTGGCTCGGACCCGGAACACGCCGCTTTATGGAAGAAGATCAGGCAAGTTCTACTGTTGGGTTCCGTTGCGCGATGGATCGCGTAGGTAGTGCAGCAGGAAACGGAAGACAAACAGGTATCAGCTATAAAACCAGAAAGCAGAACGCCCGCAAACAATAACGAGTTTAAGGTATAAACTTTATCAAAGCCATTCCGTCTTAGTCGGGATGGCTTTGATGTTTATTAGATTTGCGTTTTAAGCCTTAAGCCCAAAGCCTAAGGCTTAAAGCAAAATTGTTAATTTTTTGAAATGAATAACTTGTTTGAAAATGGACGTTAAAACTTCAGAAGAGAAATTTAGCTACCCGGTTTCAATCGAGGAATTATATCAGCTTTATCAAAAATATCCTTCCGTTTCTACAGACACTCGAAAGGTTCAAAAGGGAGATCTTTTTTTCGCATTGAAGGGAGATAATTTCAATGGAAATCTTTTCGCCGGCCAGGCAATTGCTAACGGTGCTTCTTATGCGATTATAGACGAAAAGCCTGCAGTAATAAATGATCGTTTAATCCTCGTCGACAATTCTCTGGCGACTCTGCAAGCGCTCGCAGCGCATCACCGGAATCAGTTTTCAATTCCATTTATCGCCATTACCGGGAGTAATGGGAAAACAACTACCAAGGAACTCATTCACGCGGTGCTTTCTGAAAAATACAGAACATATGCCACCGAGGGAAACCTGAATAATCATATCGGCATTCCGCTTACCATTTTAAAAATAAAATCAGATGCAGAAATTGCCATTATTGAAATGGGTGCCAATCACAGGGGCGAAATTGCGGGTTATTGCACGTATACAAGGCCAACGCATGGATTAATTACAAATGCCGGTAAAGCACATCTGGAGGGATTTGGCGGTGCTGAAGGCGTTAAAAAAGGCAAAGGTGAGCTTTTTGATTATTTACGTACACATGAAGGAACAGCCTTTCTGATGTGGGACTATGACTATCTGCAGCAAATGAGCAGGGGTATCAAAAATATTGTTTCTTATGGCAGCGTGAATGGGGATTTAAATGGTTTTGCTGAAACAGCGACACCTTATTTACGTGTTAGTATTACCAAAGGAGAGCCATCAGGCTTCATACAGACCCGCTTAACTGGTGATTATAATCTTCCAAATGTTTTGGCCGCCGTTACCGTAGGTAATTATTTTAAGGTGGATGCCAGTGCGATAAAAAGAGGAATTGAGAATTTTGCACCATCAAACAGCCGTTCTCAAATAATATCATCGGGAACCAATACCATCATTTTGGATGCTTACAATGCCAATCCTTCAAGCATGAAACTGGCGATTGAAAATTTTATTCATTTCCCTAACGGAGAAAAAGTACTTCTATTAGGTGCCATGGCAGAGCTTGGACCGGAAAGTTTAGAAGAACATGAAATGATATTGCATCAAATCGAACTGAATACCTGGAAAGAAGTGGTACTCGTCGGAGGCGAATTTTTGAAAATAAAACATCCCTACAAAAGTTTTACCAACTCAGCGGAAGCCGGTAAATGGCTGGCATCCCGGCAATTTCATAACACGGCTTTTTTAGTGAAAGGATCCCGTAGCATGCAGATGGAAAAAGTGGTTGAAAGTTTAATGTAAAAATCGGCATGAACGAATTATTGGGCTTTCCATTTAACCACCTTGTGTTTAATAGGTTTAATAGTTTGAATGTAGGTGTAGATATTTGCAAGATCCTTGTCGGTCATATTAGCATACATTGTCCACGGCATTATTGATTGCATTTCTCCTGGTTTAATGGGCCGATGTGCATTTGTACTATCTCTGTACATAACAAAATGCTGCACAAACATGTCTCTGGTCCAGGTTCCAATTCCCGTTTCCTTATCAGGCGTTATATTAGCTGACGTTACCATACCGCCAGGAACCGGGAACACTCTGCCGCCACCTATTGCAGCGGATTCAATAAATTTACCTTTATCATACGGAGTATGGCAATCATGACATGCTGCGATATTAAATAAGTATTTGCCACTTGCAATGCTGTCATCTGAGGGCGGCTTCGTTTGCGGATCAGCTTTTACTGGAATTGTATTTAGAATAATATTCATTGGGAAATCAGAATTCGGTTCAGGGACAACATTTTGAATAGGACTAAGTGACCGCAGAAACGTAATAACGGATTTGATGTCTTCCGGATCAGCCTGTCTGTAGGAATGATAGGGCATCACCGGAAATATGGGCTTCCCACTCTTTCGTACACCTGTAGTAATTGCCCGATAAATTTCTCCATCCGTCCAACTACCAATTCCGGCGGGGGTTATGTTTGCCGAATAGTATACACCCGGAAAACCCATGGTTTGATCGAATCTTTCTCCACCCTCTCCGATCGTTGAATACACCATTGGCATTGAAAAATCCAGTGGGTCTCTGCTACTGTGACAGTCCATACAAATCATTACACTTTTTGCCAGGTATGCGCCCCGCTTAAACCGATCTGGAGATTTATCTACGGTCATAAGTGGCGCAGCTCCTACGTTGGGCAAAGCAATTTTAATATAAGCAGCAATTATCAGTAAAATCATTAAAATAGAAAGCATGGCAATACCGGACAGTTTCAGGAACTTTTTCATGTTCGGGGGGTGTATTAAGGGTTAAAATATTAACGGAGACTTATAAGCGAACTTAATGGCGTTCTTCTGTTTTGGAAATCCATCATATCAACTTTTACACTGCCCACGCTGATCGGGCTCTCTACCCGAACAGGAATATGATTTGCGTCATCGCTCACCCAGACTGTCATCTTTTCACCGCCTTCAAAAATAGTTCCTTTTATAAGAAGAGGTTTGATTTTGATAGCGCGAAACTTGCCAAATTTGGTTTTTATGGTTTCTTTTCCTACGTAACGAATATACAAATTATAGACCTGGTTATCCAGGAACATGGAAAACGGTATTTTATCCCCAGGCTGCATTTTATCGTAGTTAATATTTCTTGCATAGTACATTGTACTTAATACATCCTGTATACAGTCAGGCGTTTTGAATACACCGGAATTCGTAATAGCCGTATGTGCGATTTTATTAAAACTTATATTTTCATATTTTTTGTAGGAACCTTCGCTTACGTTGCGAATGAATTTCAGCGGCTGAAGATTTGAAGTGTCAATAAAGCTTTCATACTTATCTCTTACTTTGAAGAAGTTATCCAGAAAAGAATAGTTTTTTCCTGAAGCAGTTACATGATAAACCGGTTTGCCATTCAGATCTTCCAATACGGCAGTAAAAGTCGCTTCTCCGGCGGAGATATAAACTCCGGCCAGAGTATAGTATACTTTAAACGTAATACTCTCGCCTGCCTGAAAAGCGTGATTTGTCATGCCACAAAAATCATCACCGGCTCTTAAGGGGAATGATATCAATAAAATAAACGCGATTCCAAAAATCGATTTCATTTGTTCCCAAATAATTTTATCCTTAAAATTAATAAACTCCCAACCAAAGCGGGGATTATTAAATTAAAGAACCATATGCCCAGTGATACAGCGAGAATACCTGCTGTATTAGATGTAAACACCTGAAAAACCTGAATGCCTGCCACCCATCTAAAACCAAGATCTGTTAAAAACGTTAACGTAGGAACAATTGCCATCAAAACAAACATAACACTAACCCCCGTAAATACCTGCAAACCATTCAAAGGAATTCCAAAAAGAGAAAACAAAAGATAGTATTGTAAAACAAATACCAAATAACGAATTGTTGAAAAAACCAGGATAGTCGTAAGTGCCGAAAATTTAAAATTGGTAGGAATCGAGAATTTTTTTTTATACTTTTTCAACGCGTAGTTTACTTTAGTCAACAAAGGATCAAACTTAAAATAAATCAGTGCCAGGAAAGCAGCCGAGATCGCTGTTATAATCGTTGCCGTGTGAAAAAATGCCGGAGACAACCAGCTCACCTGAAATCGGAAGGGCAGAGATGAGAAAAGATAGATACCGATTGATCCTGCAAATAACGTGATTAACATTTGCGACAGGCTACACAAAATCGTTGGTGCAATTGAATTCATTTTGTTTCCAGGATCTACAAAAAGCATTCTTCCCAGATACTCCCCTACCCGGTTAGGCGTGAATGAAGCAATGCATGTGCCCGCCAATACTGCTTTAAAAGCTCTGATAAAACCAATCGATTGAACAGATCTGAGCGCGATTCTCCATTTGAAAGATTCCAACGCCCAGTTCACCCAAGTCAGCGCAAACATTACATATAAATTCCATTGTCGTTCACCTGAAGCAGCTTTCAGGATCTCATGTAAAGAATCTTTCCAATGTGGTTGTTTTATTAGTTGAGTTGCAACCGTATAGAAAAGAAGCAACATTATAAGCGGTCCGGCCACATAGTTGACTAATAATTTGATATTTTTGTTTACCGCCACAATCAAAAATAGCGTTCCGTCTGCAAAAGCACTCCAAAATAATCCTGGGCATTGATCCCGGCACTCTCATGATGGGGTGGGGACTAATTTATGTAAACGGGCATCACACAAGATTCCTGGAAATGGACGTATTACGAGTTCCTGTAAGTATGGATGCATATCAGAGACTGGAACTAATTTATTTTAACGTGCAGCAAATTATCGTAAAATATAAGCCGGATGAATTTGCAATTGAAGCGCCTTTTTTCGGTAAAAACGTGCAAAGTATGCTTAAACTCGGGCGAGCACAGGGTGTAGCCATCGCCGCGGCCATGCAATCAGGAATTCCGGTTTCCGAATATGCGCCCAGAAAAATCAAACAATCGATTACAGGAAACGGAAATGCCGGTAAAGAGCAAGTATGGAAAATGCTACAGCAAATTTTAGAAATCAATATAAAAATTGACCGGTTTGATGCTTCTGACGCCCTGGCCGTCGCACTCTGTCATCATTATCAATTTAATACTCCTTTAATTAAGGGAAAAAAATTAAATGGATGGGGAGAGTTTGTTGCCAAAAATCCGAAGAGAGTGATCTGAAAGTCTGGTAGTTTGGTAGTTTAAAACTTTCAACTCCACCAGCACTCTACCACACTACCAAACTTTCACACTATTAATTACGCTCATGACAATATTCTCGAAAATAATAAAAGGAGAAATACCAGCCTACCGCATTGCGGAGGACGATTTCTTTCTGGCTTTTCTCGATATCAATCCTTTGCGTAAGGGGCATACGTTGGTTATACCGAAAACAGAAACCGATCATTTCTTTGATCTCGATGAAGTTTACCTTTCCCGGATTCTGATGTTTGCCAAACCTATCGCAAAATCAATTGAGAAATCTTTCCGCTGCGATCGTTGCGGGATTTCCGTAATAGGTCTCGAAGTGCCACATGCACATATGCATTTAATTCCCATCGATCATTTGAACGATATGAATTTCAAAAACCCTAAATTAAAACTAACAGAGGAAACGTTCAGGGAAATTCAGGAACTGATAATAAGAAATCTTATAGTACCCCGATAGGATATTCTACTTCCAAATTATATCGTAATATTTTCAACTTTAAATTGAAGTCTTCCTGCTGGAACAATAACATCGGCTATCTCACCAATCTGTTTACCAAGCAAACCTTTTCCTATAGGAGAAGAAACAGAAATTTTACCCAGTTTAAGATCAGCTTCCTTCTCGGAAACCAAATGATAAGTCGATTGTTTTTTATTCGACAAATTGGTTACTGTTACCTTGGTTAAAATAGACACTTTGGAGGTATCAATATTACCTTCTTCAAGAATTCTTACGTTCGCCAGGTCGGCTTCCAGACGTTGGATCTTAGCCTCCAGCAGGCCTTGTGATTCCTTGGCCGCATCATATTCGGCATTCTCTTTTAAATCTCCTTTTTCGCGTGCTTCGGCAATTGCTCTTGAAGCTGCCGGTCTGTCAACGCTCTTCATTTTCTGTAATTCACCCCTCAGTTTCTCGAGTGCCTCCTTTGTCAGATATGTGATTCCACTCATAAATCCTCCTCTTGTTTATTATAAAAGAAAAAAAATACAACGCCCTTTGGGAGGCGTTGCATTTATGCAAAGATAAGGATTCCATTTCCAAATGAAATTTTGGCGAATATTTTGGGGCTTGAAATTAGGGGAAGTCTTTCTGTTTAAAATGTGTTAAAAGCTAACAGATATTGAAACCGTGCCAAACGGCACTTATAAATCAAGTTTATCAAGGACTACTTTGGCCATCAGATAAAAGGCCTCTTTACTGTAGCCTGCGATATGGGGCGTTAACAGCACATTTTTGTATCCCAGTAGCTGCGTAAGTTGTTGTTTTTCAATATCAGTATAAGTATCCAATTTCTCATTCTCCAGCACATCCAAGGCAGCACCGGCAATTTGCCCTGATTCCAAGGCTCTTATTATAGCTGAATTGTCCTGCGTTTTACCTCTGCTTGTGTTTATAAAAAAGGGGTTACTTCTAAGAGTTTTAAAAAATGCATCCCCTGCCAAGTGATGTGTTTCGTCGGTAAGGGGAACATGGAGACTTATCACATCAGCATATCTGCCTATCTGTTCCATATTGGCTTCTTTGATTTTTCCTGATCCGAAGTTGAATTTGTACTTATCATAAGCCAGAACCGTAACATCAAATGATGAGAGCAGTCTCGCAAAAGAAGAACCGGTATTTCCATATCCAATGATGCCTACGGTTTTTCCTGTGAGTTCTATTCCCCTATTTGCCTCACGTATCCATTTTCCCTGACGAATTTCTTCCGATGCTTTGGGGATATTATTCATTAATGAAAGTAGCATTGCCAATGCGTGCTCGGCCACTGCATTTCGATTACCCTCGGGACTGCTTACACATCGGATACCTTTACTCACAGCAAAATCAACGTCTATCAATTCCATGCCACTGCCAAGCCTGCCTATCCATTTCAGTTCTCCGGCCAATTCCAGGATAGTCCTGTCAATTTTTAGTCTCGTGGTAATAATTAAACCTACGGCATCACGAACCTGATGCTTTAGTTCGTCGTAAGTCAATTGGGGACGATACGATACTTCGAATCCATGCTTTTTCAGTCGCTCAATTAAATATTCATGAACCAGGGATGTTACGAGGACTTTTCGCATTTGTGTTTACTTTAATTCATCAAATATCAAACGATCTTTTACAAATCAATATCTATTTCATCCTCCATGTAAGTTCTTCAAATTCCAAAATGGTGAGTTGTTCGGCTCTTTTATTAAAAAGCGGATCCCTCAGAATTTCCTCTGTAAAAAGTGATTTAACGGCGTTACGGAGCGTTTTTCTTCTTTGGTTAAATGCCGTTTTTACAAGTAAAAAAAACATTTTTTCTGTTCTGACCCGCGGTGATTCTTTTCTCGGTGTCAATCTTACGACTGCACTTTTTACTTTGGGCGGAGGTATAAATGCCTTTTCATTTACTTCGAAAAGATATTCAACTTTGAAAAAAGCCTGCAGTAATACACTCGTGACCCCATATATCTTACTTCCTTCCGTGGCGGCAATGCGCTGAGCTACTTCTTTTTGAAACATACCTATTACCCTGTCAACATCCGGACGCCAGTCCAGAATTTTAAAAAGAATTTCTGTAGAAATGTTATAAGGGAAATTTCCGATGATTGAAAAGGAACCCTGAAAAGGTTTTTCCATTTTCAGAAAATCGGCTTCTATCAGATTGTCGTTAAAACCTGGGTATCTCATTTTCAGAAATGCCACTTTTTCCTTGTCTATTTCCACAGCCTTGAAATTGATATCATTCAGATCCAAAAGGCTTTTCGTAAGAGCTCCCGCTCCCGGTCCAATTTCCAGTAATTGTGATATAGGATTTTGATTTAAGGATTCTATTATTCTTGCAATTACTGATTCATCTTTTAGAAAATGCTGACCAAGCGATTTCTTCAGATTAAGTAGCCTGGGTTGATGGGACATGAAGCAAAAATAAACCTTCCTTCAGGCTAATAATCGTATTTTTATCCATCGAAAAATAATACATGAGCATTCCTCAACAAAAGCCCGTTATAGGTATTTCCATCGGCGATCTAAATGGCATCGGAACTGAACTGGCTATTAAAACATTTTCTGACACACGCATCCTTGAAATATGCACTCCTGTTCTTTTTGCTTCAAATAAACTGATCAACTTTTATCGAAAGTCGATCCCTGATTCTAATTTTAATTATCAACATATCAAGGATCTCTCAAGGCCTTTCCATAAACAGATTAATTTGTTTAATTGCTGGGAGGAAGAAGTAGCTATCAATCCGGGGCAACTTACCGACGTGGGGGGCGCTTACGCAGTAAAATCATTGGTTGCAGCTGTAGATGCTTTGAAGGATAAAAAGATCGATGGACTTGTCACTGCTCCTATTCATAAAAAAAATATTCAATCTGCGGGGTTTTCTTTTACCGGACATACCCCTTACCTGCGTCATATTTTTGGTGTAAAAGATGTTCTCATGCTGATGAGCTCAGAAAATTTCCGTATCGGACTTGTAACAGAACATGTCCCGGTAAGTGAGATTACAAAGAATATCACAAGGGAAGCAATTCTCTCCAAATTGAATATCCTCAAAGATTCCTTAATGCGGGATTTCGGTATTGACAAACCCCGTATCGCCGTATTAGGACTCAACCCACATGCAGGCGATGAGGGATTAATAGGCCGCGAAGAAGAAGACATAATTAAGCCGGCAATCAAAGATGCAAAACATAATATGCTCGTTTTTGGCCCGTATAGTTCGGATGCTTTTTTTGCCCGTAACCAGCAGCAGAAATTTGATGCAGTACTCGCTATGTACCATGATCAGGGTCTGATACCCTTTAAGTCCCTGGCGTTTGGCGAAGGTTTAAATTTTACCGCGGGACTCCCGGCAATCCGGACATCACCAGATCATGGTACAGCCTTCGATATCGCAGGAAAGAATAAAGCGGACAATGGCTCATTTCTGGCCGCCTTATATGGTTGTCTTGATATAGTTGAAAAAAGAAGGGAATTTATTGAGAACCATAAAAATCCTCTTAAAAAAATGGGTTCTGTTGTACTTGCAGGCGCTGAAGATGAAAAAATTGAAGAAAACTGAGGAAAGTATGGGAGTATGGGAGTATGGGAGTGTGGGGCCTATCATTAGAAGGTAAGTTCCTGAAAGTCAGTCAATCAAAAATTTTGAACAAATAAAGATAGAATCCAACTTTCACATTCCCATACTCCCATACTTCCATACTTTCTTCCCCTTTCACTTGCAAATTCCAAAACCAAAAACTATCTTTGAAAGACCCCCTTATACAATCTACCGATCGTTCACTTTTTACTATCTTAGAATACTCTCCAATAGCTATGTGAACTTTTCACATCTTGTCCCTTCTTTTGAATGACCTTCCGTTTTTCCCTTTAAGCTGAGCATTATCAATTTGTTCACTTCCTGAAATTAATAAAATGAAAAGGATCATTCTGTTTAGTCTTTACCTATTGCTGGTAACGCCAGCTGTTTTATTTGCCGATGCAAACTTATCAACTCCGCGAGAAAAACACGATACCAGTACAATTAACTCGGGTAGTTCCAAGAGCCTGATTCTCAGAGGGAGTCTTTCCACTTTCAATGCTGCATATGGTAAAAATTATTTTGAACTCAATTGGAATACCGTGGCAGCCGACTTTGACCATTTTGAAATTGAACGCAGTCTGGATGGACAGAACTATGAAAAAATTGGCTCCATAAATAATAAAGAAGTGACTTTAAGTAACGGTCAATACACTTTCCGCGATCATTTCCACCCGACTGTTGCCAGAGACAATGATTTTTATTATCGATTAAAAGAATTTGAAGCAAACGGAAATGTTGTCTATTCCAAAATATTAATTGCAAGAATGTTCAATACCAAAAGCCTGGCCTCGTTGAGTATTACACCGGATCCACTTGCAAATGACATTCTGGTTAATGTTCAACTCAATCAAGATTCTTATGTGATGATGAAAGTGAGTGACGACAAAGGAAATCTCATTCTAAGGGAAGGACAGAAAGCTGAAAACGGGCCGCACACATTTTCTCTGGAAGGCACGCATAACTTACATCCGGGACTTTACACTCTTGAGGTGACAGTTAATAGCAAGGAACGGATGATAATGAAACTTTTGAAAGGATAGGCAGAAATGGAAACACCAATAGATATCCGGTAGCCGAAATGCCGGAAATGAAAGCCCTCCCGAATTATCGTGGGGGGCTTATTTCATAATGTAATCCCGCATGTGCGGGATTACATTATGAAAAAGAGAGAATATGGAAATGGAACTCTATTTGATTTCCGGTTTATTCATTTCTATGATTATAAATTTGCAACATTACGATATCAGGGCTTTAAGCTAACATAAGATTGTAAGCTTTTAACATATTGGTCAAATGCCTTTGAACCTGATGCTGTGATCTTACAAATTGTGTGCGGATAATTGTCCTTGAATTTTTTAATCACATCAATATAACCTGCTTCCCTTAATTTGTTGATCTGCACACTAAGATTACCAGCAGAGGCTTTTGTTCTCTCCTTTAGCAGACTAAAATCTGATTCTTTTTCACGCATCAGTAAGGAAATAATAGCAAGTCGCAATTGTGAATGCAAAATGGGATCGAGATCCTTGAATAGATTCATATTTACCTCGATTTTTATTGGCATTTTGCTAATTGTTCCTGGGCTCTTGCAAGGCCCCAACTTGGCCACAAGGGTTTAGGTTTGTCAGTTTTAAACAGTGCTATTGACTTCTCGAATAATGGTTTTGCTTTATCTTTTCCTCCACCGAAAGCCACTGGTGTCCCCATCATACTCTCTCCCTGGAGGTAATAGATCCTAGGGTTATCAGGATTCAGCTGAATAGCTATTTGCAGGTCCTTATTTGCCTCCGCGCCATAGGTCTGCCAACGGGTTTGTGGATCCACCATCATCTGTTGAGTAGCTGACATATTTCTGAGAACGTAAATTTCCGAATTCTTATCAAGTGCTTCAGCCTTATCGCATAGAGCATTGATCCGGGCTGAATTTGCCTCTTTATCAATTTTTGTATCATTCCATCCTGAGGTTGACAAAGCAAGACCAGCATAATAATACGGGAGCCATTGAGTCTTCTCGGCATCCCCTATTCTTTCAAAAGTATTGGAGACCGTTTGCAGATCTGCAGTTGTTTTGGCAGAATCAAAAAGTGCCATGTTTTTCTTCATCGCGGCAAAATACTTATCGCTTTGTCCGGAAGAATTAAATACAGAAAATACTAACAATGAAAAAAGTAAGGATTTCATATCAGATATATTAAATGTGAAGAATTATAAGTTATTATTTATGGCGTCCTGCGTCCTATCTACTCCCCAACTTAAAAAACATC
The DNA here is from genome assembly GCA_963757315.1 of uncultured Bacteroidota bacterium. Classification (GTDB taxonomy): domain Bacteria; phylum Bacteroidota; class Bacteroidia; order Chitinophagales; family Chitinophagaceae; genus Puia. The sequence continues at coordinate 2,219,637 of CAVWRD010000011.1, forward strand.
CGATAAAGTAAAAACGAGAAGCAGGAGGAGTAATGGGCTGTTTATATGTTCCGTCAAAAGAAAAATGATATCCATAAACGGAATTATATCCCAATACATTACTCATACTCGCAAACAAAACAATAAAAGTTTTAGGTTTTACTTTACCCAGGCTTGGAATATATTCACAACTAAAATTCAAACTGTTATAGTTCTTTGTCCGGCCTTCGTCAGCAGTATAATATTTACCGTAATTATTGACCATGAAATTATAATAAGGGCGGCCGGTTGCAAAAGTGTAGGTAACATTAAACCCCGCTTTCCAGTCTGTAAAAAAACGTTTCATGACAAGAGAAGCAGTGTTAGTAGCAACAAAATCCGGCGTTAGTTTATTTGGATAGTTCATAAACTGCCTTTTTGTATCTATATAAGAATAGCTTATCCAGTAATCAAAATCCTTAAATGTTTTTTTATCCCGCCAGAATAAATCTATTCCATCAGCATATCCGCTGCCGCCATTCTTATATCCATAATAATTTATTCCAATAGGAATAGTCTCGACAAGATTACTGTATAACTTATAGTACGCTTCGATTCGGAAAAGCTGATCCTTATTCATTTTCTGATAATTCAAGATATAATGTGTTGCCTCCGTAAATTTCAAATTTGGCGTAAAAAACAGTTGTTGGTTGTCGGGCTTCTCATAAAAAATTCCATATGCCGCAGAAATCTGTGCGTCCTTACCTGTTTTATAAGCGAGTGAAATACGGGGGCCAAAATCTGATTCCTTCAAAAGTGTAGAATATTCATACCTGACTCCTACTTGCGCAGCGAGTTCGTTGGTAAGATAAATACTTGCTTCAGCAAATCCGGAAATTAGGTTATCACGTAAAACGCGTAAAGTATCATTGTATGTTGATGGATTGTAAGTATACCAGTATTCTGTTCCAAAGCGAATGGAGCTTAATCCTGAAAGTTTTTTTTCAAAGACCGCTTTTCCCGTAGTAAGATTTTGTTTATTGGTGACTACGAAATTCTTTGATTTCATAAAAGAAGTATCCGGAAAATAGCGGGGCTGATCATCTGATCCCTGTACCTGCTGCTGTATATTGTCCAGGTTCGTACTGTAACTGGTCATCAATGTCATTCTCCATCCATTATTTAGAGGCTGACGCCAGCTCAGATTGTTGTACCAGTTATGATTGACCAGGTTAAAAGCGTCTTTCAAATTAAGACTATCAATATCCTGTGTTCGCATGCCGAGGCCATTGTATGCAAAAGTTGTGTAATATTTTATCATGCCTCCGTTTTTAGTTTTAATTCTAAAATTCGCATCTGCATTATGAAAAACGGGGAGATGAAAATAATCTGGCTTTTGACTCACAAGACCATAGTAAAGAGCTACGTTTACATAACTGTAGCTCATTCCCCAGGAATATTTTTTGTTATCTGCCAATTGCTGGGTACCAACTCCTGCAATAATTGGAGAAATAGAAGCATCTATCTCGGAATGTTCCGGCAAGTCAACGGATTCCAATAATACCACCGAAGAGAGAGCCTGACCATAAAGTGCGGAATAACCGCCTGTACTGAATACAGTCCCTTTAAAAAGAAATGGCGAAAATCTGCCGCGTGTTGAAATGTCGGGAACGCTCGTATAATAGGGGTTATTTACAAGACTACCGTCTATAAATTGTTTTGTTTCCTGACCCGTACCCCCACGTACAAAAAGCCCCTCTTGTTCGCCCACCTGTTGAGTACCCGGCAAGGTCTTTAATGCAGCTGTTATATCTGCATTAGAACCTGCTGTTGTTGCAATATCCAGCGAGCTCATGACAGCTCCCCGATGGGAGTCGCCTGCAGCAAAAGAACCTGCGGAAATGGTAACCGCTTTTAATTCATTAGGCTCTTCTTTAAGCTGAAGATCCAAGCGAATTTCTTTGCCGGTATTTGAAAAAGTTACTTCAATTGTTCGATATCCAACAGATGTCACAGTAAGTGTTTGAATCCCTGTATCGCTGCAACTGAAAGAATATCTGCCAGTTGAATCAGAAGTAGCTCCATCGAAACTATTCTTTACTGTGATACTTGCTCCCGGAATTGCACGACCCTTAGCATCTTTCACTATACCTGAGATTCTGGTTTGCGAGAATCCTGCAACGAGAACCATTTGTAACAACAGAAAAACGAAAAACTTCCTGTTCAGAAATAACTTGGGCTGACTTAAAAGAAACATATCAAAAATGTATTTCTTTACCGCTATTAAAAACAAATATAAATTAGTTTATATTATAAACCAAATTAAACTAAAAAGGCCAGGCTTAGAAAAGCCCGGCCGTTGTTGATCGTACCCTTTAAAACTAAAACTTAAAATATTTTTATTCCGCTTTATTCAATTTGTCTTGGTTGTTCAATGCGATTAGCTGCAATCAGGTTACCTTGTAATTTTTTATTTACAGGAACATCATAGGTCAGCGATTTAAATAAGAGACCATACATTCTATCTGAAGATTTGGTGCCAGAGGATCCGGTTTCTGCCCCAAGCCTCAAAATCATAATTCCCGAATCTTTGTAAAGGTTATTTACCATAGCATCCTTTGCTTCCACAGAAATTCCAGGATAATCCCTTGTTGTACCATCGTATCTTTTGCCTTTAAGAAGAGGATCTGACTCAGAGCCCCGGATCGTTGAAGCAAAAATTGCTGATTCATGTTGCAGGGAAAATGAACGTATTTGATAGTAGGTCTGAAATTCGTGTAATTGATTTCCGTCCCCATCTATATCCAGACCCGAAACAAAAAACTGATTCACCGGCATTAAGATATTTTGATCTCTATGTTTAACAAACGAAATCTTAAATTCCATCCACCATGTCGTATGTGCCGGAGCAGTCCCGTCCCCATATTTAACGCGAGGCTGCCACGCATTGTCATATCCAGTCCCATTAACTGAGTCCTGTTCCGGACCCTTTAAGTCGATCTCCGACAAGGTCACCGACGGAACGCTGCGACCCAGAATAGTGACCAAAGCATCCATCCCCCAACCCACATTCTCAAAAATATATACAGCTCCATCCTGACCATCACCCGTGCATCCCTTTCCCGTTTTCAATTTGGGATTTTTAAAACATAGCTCAGGAATCAGCGATTGTGCCTGAGAGGCAGCTGCTATAATCAATATGAAAAGAACTGAAGTTATTCTCAGATTAAACCGGCATATCTTAAATTCTCTTACCCTAAAGCTGAATTGCATTATGGCTTATTTTAACAGGGGCTATTTTGTTAACCCATGATTATAGGTACAAGGTGCAATTCTTCTGAAGGATTGGAATCCCTATCTGAAATAAAGAATAATTGTTAGCAGGAAAATTGGAAGGAAGTTTATCTGGAGATTGGTACGGCTACTACTACAGGACAAAGATTGCAAGCGTTTTTCAATAATGCAAGTGTTTACGAAAATAATTGACAATTGTTAATTGTCAATACCGAGGATTAGTATATGAAAAAAGGTCCCTCAATATTGAGAGGACCTTTATTATGAAGTAGTTTACAATTAACAAATGACAGCTAACTATTGGTTATTTGTACTGCGGGATTAAATCATTAGCCAATTTTACAGTCTTCCGAATAGACTCGTCAGAAAGAAGACCCTTTTTGAACTCTGCTAACACATCTGGCAGTTTGTTGTCCATTTCCATAAGAAAATGCTCTTCAAAAGCCTTGACTTTGCTAACGCGAACTTCACGAAGCAAGCCTTGTGTTCCGAGGTATATAATAGCTACCTGCTTCTCAACGGAAACAGGTGCATACTGTGGCTGTTTGAGGATTTCAACATTCCGTGCTCCTTTGTCCAGAATGAGTTTGGTACTGGCATCGAGATCTCCACCGAATTTAGAAAAAGCTTCCATTTCGCGGTATAATGCCTGGTCCAACTTCAGGGTCCCTGCCACTTTTTTCATGGATTTAATCTGCGCATTTCCACCTACACGACTCACTGAAATGCCGACGTTGATAGCAGGACGAATACCAGCGTTAAACAGGTTTCCTTCCAGAAAAATCTGTCCGTCAGTGATCGAAATTACATTCGTAGGGATATACGCAGAAACGTCTCCTGCCTGTGTTTCTATAATGGGCAAAGCAGTAAGTGATCCACCACCTTTCACTTTATTTTTGAGTGATTCAGGAAGGTCGTTCATATTTTTTGCCACATTATCGTCTGAAATTATTTTAGCGGCGCGCTCGAGCAGTCGGCTATGAAGATAAAATACGTCCCCCGGATAAGCTTCACGTCCAGGAGGGCGGCGAAGCAGCAGTGAAACTTCACGATAAGCAACGGCTTGTTTAGAAAGGTCATCATAAATAATAAGGGCGGCGCGACCGGTATCCCTAAAATATTCGCCAATGGCTGCTCCCGCAAATGGTGCATAGAACTGCAATGGAGCCGGGTCTGAAGCTGAAGCCGCAACGATCACCGTATAAGCCATAGCACCGCTTTCATTCAAAGTCTGCATAATGCCGGCAACAGTACTTGCCTTCTGACCGATGGCAACATAGATACAATAAACCGGTTTACCGGCTTTATAGAATTCCATCTGATTTATTATTGTGTCTATCGCGATCGCAGTTTTACCAGTTTGCCGGTCACCGATGATAAGTTCGCGTTGTCCACGACCTATTGGAATCATCGCATCAATAGCTTTGATGCCCGTTTGCAATGGTTCTTTAACCGGTTCGCGGAAAATAACTCCTGGCGCCTTACGCTCAATGGGCATTTCATGTGCCTCACCGGTTAGCGGGCCTTTACCGTCGATGGTTTCGCCCAGAGTATTCACTACCCTGCCCAACATGCTTTCATATACTTTTATGGAGGCGATTTTTCCGGTGCGGCGAACTTTTGCTCCCTCTTTGATTTCTCCGGAATCACCCATCAGTACGATACCCACATTATCTTCTTCGAGGTTCAATGCGATTGCACGGATTCCATTTTCAAATTCTACCAATTCTCCACTGCCTACGTTATTCAATCCAAACACACGGGCAATACCATCGCCCACCTGAAGAACAGTTCCTACTTCTTCCATCTCGGTTGTCAAATCAAAAATGCTGATCTGCTGTCGGATGATCGCTGAAATCTCGTCTGGTTTTATTTCTGACATAATCTATTATTAATTGGTCTTCTTAATGTTTAGCGGAACCTATAAATGTATTCATTTGTTAAGAACCGGTTTTTTACTTTGGTCAGATCATAAGCTACGCTGGCATCTATCCTCTTGCCATTGCCTTCCAATATGAATCCGCCGATGATATTTTCATCCACCAGGCAAATCAGTTCAACATCCTTTACATTGTTCTCCCGTTTGATTTTGCTGATGAAAACGTTTTTTACTTCTTCGCCAACAGCAACAGCAGTAGTTAAAGTAATTGTCACGATCCCTTTGTATTCTTTATACTGCTCTATAAATGCATCGGCAATTTCCGGAAGAAAACTTTCACGACCTTTTTTGATAAGCAGGTCGTTAAATCTTTGTGTTATTTCACTGGTTTGTCCGGAGCGGACTGCCTGAATTACTTTCAGTTTTTTCTCGCTGTTTATAACCGGATTTTTCAGGAAGTCAATAAGAACCTTACTGTCCTTCATTATCCCTTTTAAATACAGATTGTCCAGGTATACCTGTTCCAGTTGACCCCGTTCAATAGAAAGGTCAATCAGCGATTTTGCATATCTGGTAGCAAGTCTGGGGTTTGGCATTCTTAATTCAATTTGACTTCTTCAGCCAGCTGTTTTATGTACTTCTCCTGTTCCGGCAGGTTATCTAACTTTCGGCGCAGTATTTTTTCAGAAATTTCCACAACGATGATACCGATTTCATTTTTCACTTCAATCAGCGCAGCCATTCTTCTCTGTTCAATCATTGCCTGTGCATCTGCAAGTATTTTATCGGCAGCCAGTTTTGCCTGCTCTTTCGCTTCACTGATTATTTTATCTTTAATATCGCGGGCCTCCTTCAACATCTGAGCTCTTTCTTCCCGTGCTTTTGCAAGAAGTGCCTCATTTTCGCTTTTCAGCTGAGCCATTTCGGCTTTCACGCGTTCAGCAGTTGCCAGTGATTCAGTAATCCCGGATTCTCTATCCCGCAATCCTTTTACTATTGCGGGCCACGCAAATTTACCGAGGATAAATAGCAAAATGAGAAATGCTACAAGAGTCCAAATCAATAATCCAAACTCGGGGAGAAGTAATTTCATAACTTATTCATATTTTGAAAGCTTCCTGCCTAATAAAACTCTTTTCCGAATAAAACTGCATCCTCCGCCCTTTGCTTTGGATGCAGTTAATTGTTTTGCAACTGATTATAAAACCATTGCAAGAAAGCCAACAATGATTGCGAACAATGCAGCACCTTCTACAAGCGCCGCTGTCAAAATCATATTAGCCCTGATGTCGTTAGCTACTTCCGGTTGGCGGGCAATTGCCTCAACTGCACCCTTACCAATCTGGCCAATACCGATACCTGCACCTATTGCCGCAAGTCCGGCGCCCACGGCACCACCTGCATTACCTAGTGGTGTGCTGAGCATAATTGTCAATAAATCCATAATCTTGGCTTTATGTTAAGTGAAAAAAAACTTTTATGCAAGCATGGAATCCTCGTGCTTTTCCTGATGCTGGTGATGTTTACCTTCAATTGCCTGTCCAACGAATACCGCGGTTAACATAGTAAAAATAAACGCTTGTATAAAAGCCACCAACACTTCAATCAGGTAAATAAAAATGGTAAATGCTACAGAAAATGGTGCTGTTCCCCAACCCGCATATTTACTCATATTTCCAAAAATAAATATCAATGAAATCAGGCAAATGATGATAATATGCCCTGCTACCATGTTTGCAAACAAACGTATGATCAGCGCAAAAGGTTTTATAAAAAGGCTCACGAATTCCACCGGAACCAGAATGACTTTCACCCAGCCAGGCACTCCGGGAGGGTTAAAAATATGCTGCCAGTAATGAGAATCAGAACTAAACAAAATCACTACGAAAGCAACGATACCCAAAACGGCAGTAAATGCAATGTTGCCACTCACGTTTGCCGCACCTGGAATCATTCCAAAAATATTATTGATCAGAATGAAAAAAAATACGGTCAGCAAAAAGGGGAGATATTTTTGATAACTCGGTCCCAGATTAGGCTTAGCCACTTCATCCCTCACAAATGTAATCACCGGCTCCAAAAGACTTTGAGATCCCTTTGGTGCTGAGGTTACTCCCTGACCACTTTTATATTTTTTTGCAATTGCCAGCATGACCCATGTAAAAAGGCCCATGGCAATTATCATCTGAATCACATTACGTGTAATTGAAACATCGTAAATCCTTACAGAAGTATCAATTTTACCATCACTATCTACAGCTACGATGTCCTGGGCATTGAAATTTGCAGGATCAAGTTTCAGCTCCTGAATTTTATCATTTGTCAAAAGCGAATATCCCTGATAATTTTCCTCACCATGATGAAAGCGGGATGACATAAAAGTCGACAGGCCTTTCTGCTTAGAATATAATATGACCGGAAGAGGTATGGATATTGGATGTTTTGTACCCTGATCATCTATATAATCAATTATATGAAAATCATGATTGTTAAGAACATGGCCGAATATGATTTCCTTCGCGTCAAAAGCTGGTTTGGCATCCTTTGGTTTATTTTCCTGCTGAGCCAAAGCGCCTGATGAAAAAAACAGGCAAAAAACGCTGAAACCCGCTACCAATAAAGATTTGAACCTCTCTAAGACCATGCGGTATCTAATTTTGCCGCAAAGATAAGGTTCGGTGGGTAATTATCAAGGTTTTTTGGACTTGAATCCCGTCTCTCAGGGTTGAGCTATTTGAGCCTGAAATTCCTTTTTTATCTTAACATAATCATACCAGCAAACGTGTATAAGCAGGAATTAAGTGACTTAAAATTAGAGTCTTATCTTCTTATGCGTTTACTTTTTCAAATTGCATTTGATGCAACTTAAAATAGAAGCCTTCTTTTTCTATAAGCTGCTCATGGGTACCAATTTCCCTGATTTCCCCTTTATCGAGCACCAGGATCTTATTGGCCTTACGTATTGTAGAAAGACGATGGGCTATGACTATGGACGTTCTGTCAGCAATTAGTCTGCCTATTGCATTCTGGATCATCATCTCGGATTCAGTATCGACAGAAGAAGTTGCCTCATCCAGTATTAAAATCGACGGATCGAATAACAAAGCCCTGATAAAAGAAAGGAGTTGCCGTTGACCCATAGAAAGTGTATTACCCCTTTCCATAACGTCATAATCGTATCCACCAGGCAAACGCAAAATAAAATCATGCATTCCAATGAGTTTAGCTGCTTTCACAACCCGGTCGAAAGGAATTTCGTCATTCCGCAACGTTATATTGTCCAGAATCGATCCCGAAAAAAGAAATACATCCTGTAAAACCACGCCAATATTGCCTCTCAGGGCATCAAGCGTATAAGTCTCAATTGGTTTGTCGTCTATTAAAATGCTTCCATTTTGAATTGGATATAATCGGTTTAGTATACTTATAATGGAAGTCTTGCCACTACCCGTATGTCCGACTATAGCCAACGTTTCTCCAGGTTCAATCTGAAATGAGATGTCTTTTAAAACATATCGATCATCTACGTACGCAAAATATACATGTTCAAAAACTATTTTCCCTGTTAACTTATCGGGATTGTATTTACCATTATCTGGCATAATATCTTTATTATCCAACACACGAAATACCCGCTCACTGGCCACCATGCCCATTTGCAGCGTATTGAATTTATCGGCTATGAGCCGCAGTGGCCGGAACAACAAATTGAGACATAAAAAGAAAGCCATGATAAGCCCTGGGAAATCTTCAGCCTGTTTGTCGGAGAGATGTAATATCTGACTTGCTCCATACCAAACCAGCAATCCCGTGGAAAAAGCAAGTACGATTTCTACAATGGGGAAAAAAACCGAATAGGCAAATATTGCCCTGATATTCGCATTCCTGTGTTCCCGGTTTATTCGTTTGAAACTTTTGTATTCTCTTTCTTCTGCTGCAAATGCCTGTACTATTTGCATTCCGGTAATATGTTCCTGAACAAACGCATTCAATGCAGCAACAGCGTTCCTAACCCGTATAAAAGATTTATTAACTGCTTCCTTAAAAAAATAAGTAGCCAGAATTAGTATTGGAAAAGGAATCAGACAGATGAGTGTCAATTGCCAATTGATCCAGAACATGGCCAATAAAACCGAAATGATAGTAAGCAGATCAGAGACTATGGGGATAAGACCCTCTGAAAAAATATCATTAATAGCTTCAATGTCATTGATCGTTCTTGTAGTGAGCGTTCCAATTGGTGTTCTGTCATATTGCGAAAGATTAAGCGACAGTACTCGTTTATAGATGGCCACCCGAAGATCTTTGACAACAGTTTGACCCAGCCAGGCGGTTATAAATGAAAAATAAAAACGAAGTAATGTCTCTATCAATAAAATGCCGATTTGCAAAATCGTCACATTAATGATCATTTGGATCATCAGATTCTGAACTGATGGATCTTGTGTCAATGCCCCCTGATTGATATAATTATTTACTGTGTATTGAATCAGTAAAGGTCGAATGGGAGTAACGATGGCCAGCAGAACAGAAAGACTGATAGAACCATATAACCACTTTTTATAGGGCCTCGTAAATTGCAGCACCCTGCGCAACTGACTAAAATCAAAAATTCTTTTTCTGGAGGTGGCCTCAGACATTCAAGTAAAAATTAATCTTCCTCGCCCATGGCATTACGGTAAGCTTTAATAAAAATGACACCAAGATTTTTGTAGGGTGGAATATAATCGTCAAACCTTTCACGCGCGACAGGATCTTTGAGAAATTTCTCGGTCAATGCCTTCCAGATGGGCAACCAGTCAATATTATTTCCATCCAGCAGATCGCTGTTAATGGCCTGTAGGATCGGCTCATTAACTGATTTTGTTCCTACCTGTTTGGAAGAAATAATATGTGCGTCCGGACTTATACTTAGTACTTCACTCAAATTATTATACCCGCCGCAGGAACCGAGAATTACAATTTTTGCTGAAGGCTGAAGTTGTTTCAGGGTATATCGTACGTGATAACTGTGTCCGCGATGTATGTAAATGGTTGGCTGAAGTTTGTTGTCATACAAATAATCATCCAGGTGATGTTGCGCTTTGTCATCCGGGTCATCTTCTCCATACAATGGGCGGTTTGCAAAAATCCAGACAGGTTTTCCCTTTAAAGATTGTATCCAGATCCATTCTTTTGTTGGATTCATAGTTACTTTCCATTCTGGTTTGTTCAAAAATAGTTTTAAAAAATCCTGATAGGAGTTTTGCCCGTCTTTATCTTCATCACCATAAAAAAATACCTGTTGTATGACTCTTCCGCTATCATCTTTCAATGAGTCGTAGTTGACAGAATATACCGGCGGTATGCCGAGTTTCGCAGACAAGTCGATTGCCTGGGTTGTATCAGCCGATTCAAACAGGGATTCCATAAGGTGGTAGATAACCGTCCCGCGCTTGTCACTGTTTAGCAGATTTCTTTTGTAGTTCCACTTTACTTCATTTAAAACGAAAGCAGCCAGGGGCGGATTTTTATCGAAAATACTGCTATAAGAATCCGCCACATCTACTGCATCTTCTTCGTTAGCTCTTTCTAGTCCAATAATGAATGCCTTCATAATTGTAGCAGCGTTGTCCTTATCCATCGTCGCCAGGAAATAATCAAGTTTATTGTATGCAGCCGCCATCTTTATGAACTTCCGGAAATAATCCCCATGCATCTGGATAATAAGACTATCACCTCGCGGTACAGACATTCTTTGGAAAATACGTTCATACACTCCCAGGTAGCTGGAAGTATAAATTTCATCTTCACTAAGAACGATCAGATAATAAAGTTCTGCAGGGCTTAGGGGGTCCAAAATCTTAAACCTGATCGACGAGGGCTTATCATGCAAAGCGTTTATCTCCCTTACAAACACGTCTTTCCCTTTGCTCTGCAGCATGGTGGTAAGGGCCTCCATCTCCAAGGCAGTGTCGAGTTGTGGTGGAAGCATGCGGGCTGCGTAATCCAATCTGGTTTGAACAAGTAATTTATAGTAAGCAAGGTTGTCATCCTTGACCCTGTTGATATCGTTTAAGGTTATTCGGTGATTGATCAGGTTATCAAGAAAAGGAAGATAGAGCTGACCACTTTTACTGGATGCTATTTTACCAACCGTATTAATCAAAGAGTCTTTACTACTACGGATTCGGGATGCAAGAATTGTATTGCCAGAGGCATAGTCATAAAGCTTACGAATATTCTTTTTGCCACCTATAATAATCAAACTGTCTGTAAAAGGCAGATCGGGATTTGCGCTGAGTACGGTAAAAATTTCACTCGGGTGAAGCTCGCAATATTTTCTAATCAGCAGAATTCTGGAATTTCTCACGCCGGAATTCTCAACTGGAAGTAAAAAACATTCAACAAGAATTTTTCCCACACCATAGCTGTTTTCGGCGATTACCGGTTCGATGCTCATATTTAACCGGTCAATTTCCATCGCTCTTACAAAAGCATCAAAAAGCGTGGGAGCCATAGAAGATGGAAAATCCCTTTGGTGATAGTGATTGTTGTATCCTTTCAGCATAGACTCAAGAGACCTGAGATTTTTAATCTTCATTTGTCCACTCAAGCTTGAATCTGTTTCAATTTTTTCTTGCAAAAGATCCACTTGACGAATCATTACGTCTGCAATCCCGAGATTAACATTTTCGTCTTTTGTAGCCTGAATTACGTCATCGGCTTTTCCGTCCAGGGCTAAAAGTCTTTTTTGCTCTTTATCTATGTTATCATGCCATAATTTGCGATCCTGCTGAATTTTGAAACCCGGGATGGTCGTTTGGGCACAAAGAGGTAAGGCCAGAAGCAAATAATAGGGAACAAGGATAAAACGGATAATTATGTTCATATTTAGACAGGTCCAACCCGATATATCAAAAATACAGCCATTTATGGGATGTGCAAGATGGTTGATGGTTTATGGTGAATGGTTTATGGATGACTATAATCCAGCGACTATCCTCCAAAATCCAGGTTTGGCGTTTAGGCATTGGGCTTTAAGCCTGAAACCCAGTATTAAAAAATTGTAAACTCAGGTTATTTGTCCTTTGCAACGGTGGAATTCGGTTAGTTTTGCGTAAATTTTTTGTTAATGGATGCCAAAGGCAAGAAAATTCTAATAGCAGATGATGAGCCGGACATCCTAGAAGTTCTTCAATATAATCTCGTTAGGGAGGGATATGAAGTTACTACCGCAAAAGACGGCGATGATGCGCTTATTAAAGCTAAGTCAACACATCCCGATCTGATCATTCTGGATATCATGATGCCCAAAAAAAGTGGCGTGGAAGTTTGCGAGATTCTACGAACTCAACCCGTTTTCCATGATACACTGATTCTAATGTTAACTGCCCTCAATGATGAGGGTTTTCAGATTAAGGGCCTCGAAAGCGGGGCGGACGATTATGTTAATAAGCCCGTCAGTCCAAAAATAATCGTAAGCCGTGTCGGCGCTCTTTTACGTCGATCCAACAAGGAGTCGGCAGAGAAAGTCCTCAAAAGAGGAAATTTGAATATTGACCCTACTAAATTTGAAGTGCTCGTGGATGAAAGGCAGGTAACACTGGCAAAAAAAGAATTCGAACTACTTTATCTGCTTGCTTCCCGTCCGGGAAGAGTATTTTTGCGCAACGAGATCCTGAACCAGGTATGGGGTAATGATGTTATTGTAGGAGACCGCACAATAGACGTGCATATCCGAAAAATCCGTCAGAAACTCGGATTAGACTGCATTACTACTGTAAAAGGGGTGGGATATAAGTTCGTGAACTAAATGCTCAATACGCAGAATCTTACTCCCAAACAATTATCCGCTTTAACAGCCTTCCTAATTGCTTCTTCAGTGGCCGTTGGCATATTTATCCTAACTGCCAGCTGGATACATACACTGGGTGCATTATTGATAGTTTTTTCCGGATCATATCTGCTTATTCAACTGATACTCGAAAAATTTATCAACCGGAAAATCAAACTGATATACAAATTCATTCATCAGACAAAAGCGACCAGAAAGGAAGAAGTATACTTTAAGTATATCCTGCCTAAAAAGAGCATTGATGAGGTTCGGGAAGATGTTGAAAGATGGGGTAACAAGCAGATGGAAGAAATTGAACTACTTAGAAAAAATGAAGCTTTCCGCAAAGAGTTCCTACAGAATCTTTCTCATGAGTTAAAAACTCCCATTTTCGCTATACAGGGATATATTGACACGCTTCTGAATGGAGCGATGGACGATACAAATGTGAGAAAACGTTTTCTGGAAAACACTGAGCGAAACGTGGAAAGACTGGTTAACCTGATGAATGATCTGGATGAAATTTCCAAACTGGAAAGAGGAGAATTGTTATTGCTAAAAGAAAATTTTGTAATCCAGGACCTGATTCGGGAAGTATTTGAATCTCTTTCCATCAATATGCAGGATAAGAACATGAGAACCGGAATTAAGAAAGGGTGCGAATATCCGATACATGTTTTTGCTGACAAGGAAAAAATAAGGATGGTCTTATTAAACCTGGTCGAAAATGCTTCAAAATACGGAAAACGCAACGGCAGTATCATTGCCAGCATTTACACTACCGATGGTAAACACGTACTGGTGGAAATTACTGATGATGGAATTGGAATAGAAGAAGAACATCTGCAAAGAATTTTTGAAAGATTTTACAGAACAGATTCTGCGAGAAGTCGCGACAAAGGTGGCACCGGTCTGGGATTGGCTATCTGTAAACATATTATTGAAGCACACGGCCAGCCTATACATGTTCGAAGTACACCCGATGTAGGCACAAGTATTGGTTTTACATTAGAATCGCGGAAAGACTAGTAAATGGTTTATGGCTTTAGGCCAAATCAAAAACAATCATATTGATCATTGGGTAAAGTATCAAATTGTGCGTCCCATATATGGATCGGTAAAACCCTGTTCTCCTATTTCCACTCTGCCTGCATATCTTTTTTCGAATATGTCGTTTCCGATTATTTTTATGGTAACATCATACCATCCGAAATTCTTAGAGAGATCAATTGGTATAATCACATTTCCGCTGTTAGGTTGTAGTATTGTTTTTATTGGCGGATTTTTATAAACATTATCTGCAATCAATATTCTTTGAGGCATGCTGGTTGGATTCAGCATAATAATTTCAATATTGCCGGTGAGTTTCGCTTTACTAGTCGTACTTATCTGGTATTCGCATAATATATTTACCATCGGATCATGATAAGATCCTTTGAACTCGCGATAAAAACCATTTGGCCCATAGACTCTTAAATGGTAAAGATTGTTTTCAAACTCAGTCAACGGCCAGGAGTATTCAATAGAATCCGATGACTTTACAGCGAATGCCCAGGTACGAAGATCTTTGAAAACAGGTGCTCCGTTTTCCGGATGAAGATATTTCCCGGGTGCATATACATTAAACGGCGACCCTAAAGCTTTTTCCCCAAATACTTTTCCGCTTGCTTCAAACCGGATTTCAAACGCATTTTTCGCTTCATTCAAATTCCCATCAGCATATAGCTGATAAAATAATCCATTGGAAGGTTTAATGCCAGCCTCCTGTTTAGGCATATAAGGGGAAACGTAGGGGTCTTTACGAAACTCATTGATTTCTTCCGGTGTCAATTCTTTAAATCCGGATGGCAGCATTTTAAATTTGGCGTTGTAAACTCCTTCCATGAAGCTGTTCTTCTCAACAAATTCGAGTTTTGAATGTTGGTCAGGATTTGAAGGTTTAAAAACGGAAGTTAAGTCTCCGCTAATCGTTCGGCGCCATTCGCTGATATTGGAAGCCTGAATTTGTTTTCCCGTTTTATTACTCAGAAATTTTTCTAAAAATTGTAGTGTTGATGTATGGTCAAAAACTTCTGAATTTACGAATCCTCCCCTACTCCATGGAGATACAACAATCAGTGGTACCCGATAACCCAAGCCGATTGAGCTTTCCCGGTTATACGAAATTGGAAACCCCTTTCTTTCTTTTTCCTGTTCCAGTGTAACGAATTCGACACGCGTATCAATGCCGCTGGAAACTTTGCCGGTTTCGCTTTTACCGGAATGAGGCGCGGTAAATGGGGGGATGTGATCAAAGTATCCGTCATTTTCATCATAAGCAAGGATGAAAATTGTTTTTTTCCATACCTCCGGATTTTGTGTAAGTATATCCATCAATTCCGATATATACCATGCGCCATACCAGGCAGAAGAAGGATGATCGGATAAATTTTCAGGAGCGGCAATCCAGGAAACTGTCGGAAGATTTCCTGTTTTAACGTCTTGTCTTAACTGATGAAAAAGATCTCCTTTTGGTAATTTTAGATTCCTTGCAGTGCCATTATCTTCATAAGATAATTCTTTCAATGAATGATAGTCCGGGTCTCCGATGTTTGAAACAAATGCTTTCTGGTGAAGGTTTTTATCCATCGAAGAAAGAGCGTCGAATTTTTCCTGACTATACACTTTAATTTCTTTGACAGCATCGTCCAGTGTTTTTTTCTTTTCATCCAATTCCTTCTGTATTTTTATTTTAGAAGGATCGGAGTCCTGCAGGTTATCCAATTTTTTTTGTAGTGAATCTATTTCACCTGGCAAAGTAACTATGAGATTACGAACCTGAATGAGATGTTTTCCATGAAGTCTTATATTATACTGAGAAAAGAATTCAAGCGGGTTATCCTGGAAATTGGATAACCAGGGATCCTCTTCACCTTTAAATCCAACATCTATGCTTACTTCATTCTGATAAAATTTCCAGGACACACCATTATCTTCCAGGATTTCGGGAAATGTTTTCCAATGAAGCGTTTCGTAGTCCATATCCTCATTCCAGACATGTGCCCTTGAATCTTCATTCTGTTCCTCTCTCACAGTTCCCGTCCAAAAATAGAGTCTGTTTGGATTAGTGCCCGTAAGTGAAGAGCAAAAGTTCTGATCACAAACTGTGAATCCATCAGCCAATGCGTAATAAAACGGAATATCCTGCCTGTTGTAATAACCAAGAGTAAGTGGCATATCTGCATATTCCTTTATACTATTTCTTTTTTCATTCAACCACTGATCATATTTTCCATCATTACGGGCGTTCACCTGATTTTTCCATGAGTGAGGAAGTGAGCTCATCCAGGTTGCCTTAGTATCTTTTATATCCATATGAAATGGTGCAAATGTCTGCCCCTTTTCGTTCGATTGTAACCAGACCGGATTACCATTTGGAAGTTGAACAATACGCGGATCATTGAATCCCCGAACACCTTTCAACATGCCAAAACAATGATCAAAGGAGCGATTTTCCTGCATTAGAATAACGATATGTTCCGCATCCATCCAGGTGCTGCCCGGGCTTGGATTAATCGCTAACGCCTTTTGAATAGAAGCGGGTATGAGACCATTGATGCCTGCAATGCCTGACAATAGGGCTGCCTTTTTTAAAAAATCTCTGCGACTATCCATTTTTTTGAATTGGTGCCAGATAAAACAGACTGAATAATTCAGTCTGTTTATCCGGACTTACTATTTAGAATTTAAAAATTGCCATGTTATCAAATGTAAACCGGTCATTTTTATGCAATCATTTAACCGCATGAACTAATCATTAAATTTATTCAAAAAGACTTGTAGTTATCGATTTATTAATAGTTTAGAATATGTCTAAAAAAACAGCCATTGTTGTTGGCGCTGGTATAGTCGGACTTGCAACTGCGCGCGCGTTAGCCATAAGAGGTTACAGCGTAAAAATATATGAACGAACTCTGAAAGCGTCGGGAGCTTCCATAAGAAATTTTGGTATGATATGGCCAATTGGTCAGCCTGCAGGAAAGCAATATGAAAGGGCAATAAAAAGTCGTGATAGCTGGAAAGAAATCGGAAATTCTTCAGGACTTTGGTATGACGCTGTCGGCAGTCTACACCTTGCTTATCACAAAGATGAATGGCAGGTTCTCCAGGAATTATTCGAAGTATTTACCAAAGAAGGAAGGGATGTTCATCTTCTTTATAAAGACGCAATAGTAAATAAATCTGCTATTGCAAATGAAAAAAATTGTTTTGGCGGATTGTATAGTAATGAAGAAATTATTGTTGATCCCCGAAATGCGATTTCCATCTTACCTGTTTATTTACAGGAAAAATTTGATATTCAGTGTAACTGGGGTAAGGCTGTAACGGAGGTTGCAAACGGACAAATTACAATCGGATCCGAAATTATACAGGGTGATCAGATTTTTATTTGCAGTGGAGCTGATTTTGAAACGCTGTATCCCGAAGACTACGCTAAATTTCCCCTCACAAAATGTAAGCTTCAAATGATGAGGTTACTCGAATCTGATTCAAGGCGTATAGGCCCTGCATTATGCGGGGGTCTTTCTCTTATTCATTATGCCAGTTTCAAATCTGCTCCCTCTCTGCATAAACTAAGAAACCGATATGAAAGTGAGTTGTCAGATTATCTCGACCTCGGCATTCACGTAATGGTTTCGCAAAACCAATCTGGTCAGTTAACAGTGGGCGATTCACATGAATATGGATTAGCTCCAGACCCATTCGACAGAAAATTAGTTAACGATAAGATCTTGAATTATCTTCAGGAATTTACTTCGCTAAACCGTCCGGAAGTTATTGAAACATGGAATGGCGTTTATGGTAAGCTCACGAATGGAGAAACCGATTTGTTTTATTCTCCTGCACCCAACGTTTATATTATTAATGCGGTAGGGGGTGCGGGGATGACATTGTCATTTGGACTCACGGAAGAATTGATAAGCTCACTATAAATCTTTCCTAACGTGAACGTTAGATAACCAACGCTGGTTTAATTCCGAGCACTTCCTGTTTTTTATATTCTGAAGAAAAATAAAACAAAGAAAGTAGTGCACCTGCGATACCCAGTATAGATAGAATCACAACACCGTGTGAATAAAAGGAAGTCCACTGAAGTTTTATTTTCAATATTTCTTTTGTGACTAATACACCTACACTTCCAACATAGCCAAAAGAGTCGGCAACGTATATCAAAAATCCCACATTACCGGGAAATCTGAAACTGGCAATTAACCTTTCGAAAAAAATACAATTAAAGGGAATATATACCGTATAAAGTCCAAGGCCGGTAAGTGTCAACCACCAAAAAGCATTGATGGATCCCTGCATAAAAAACATACTTGTCAATCCTGTTATAATAAATCCAGCTATAATAATGTAATGGGTATAAACCAATGCCTTTATATTGTTCCTTACCATAATCATACTGCCCATTAAGAGAAGCAGGATAAGGGTAACGGGTGCTTCAGTTTGAGTAAATATCGCAGGCTGCATGCCATAGCCATTTTCCTTAAGCATATCGGCCATAAAATTATCGCGAATATCCCGGAATACGGTCGCAAATACATAGATTCCAATAGATGCTATGAGACCAGGGAGGAACATTTTCACAAATTCTTTTCTGCGTGCTGAAGGCATCGGTTCCCGAATGCTGCGGTCTTTAACGTCGGCAACAGAAGGAGGAGGAATTTTTTCCAAAAAGAAAACGGCAGTAAGTAAAGGCACCGAAAATACTAATCCGGTAATAAATGGAAGCCAATATTCACTCGTGCCAAAATGTTGCAGAATAAACCCGGCCACGGTTTTTACAAATCCGGAAGAAAATATGAAACTAACTGAAAGTGCTGCACCAATAAAATCAGTTGCTCTTCTTCCTTCAACATATGAAAAAATAATACCCCAGATCACACCCAAAGGAAAACCATTGATGAACATAAAGAAGATATTCCATGGAGCTGGAACAAGGGCAAACAAAAGAAGCCCTGCCCATGAAATTCCTACAAGCAATAAGATTATTTTACCGCGTCCAATATTTTTTAATTCCGATATAAAACGGATTCCATAAATTTTACTGCTTGCATATCCAAGTACCTGGATAATTACCAACCATACCTTATAACTTATTCCCGCATAGCGTATGCCGTCAAAACTACATACCGTAAATCCTTTCCTGAATCCATATACCATGGTATAGGTCAGAAAACTAACAATTGCAGCTGAAATGGCAATCGCACGATCATCTCGCTTTTTGACTTGCGACATAATTGTCAATGGAAAGATTTAAAATTTAGCATTTGTTTTTTCAATTTCATGCCCACTTTGTATATCACTGATCCGGTTGTTCCTGCAGGTGTTGAAAAATAAGGTCCTTAAAAATGTCCAGAGACGGGATCGTTTGATTTTCCATTTTGGCCGCTTCGTCCCAACGTCGCATCTGAATTATTTCACGGAATAACGGATCTTCTTCGAGTAAATCCGCTTCTTCATCAGACATCGGCCCACCCTGAAAATCCAAAGTGCGTTTGCTTGCTTCTGAAAGTTTATCATAATAACCAGGTTCCCTTAAAGTGAGATATCTTTTTGCAGCGACATGAGAGGCTACCAGCCTGGTAATCCTAAACGAAAATCCACGATCCTCCAAAAACGAAGCGCCGATGGCTTCATGATCTTTGATGCCGTAACTGCTCATTGAATTTTCATTGGTAACTTTTTCAGCTATGTGACCAATGTCGTGAAGAAAAGCAGCCAACACCACTTCATTGCTAAATCCCTCCTCTTTGGCGAGTTGCGCCGACTGTACCATATGTTCGAGTTGGGATACTTTCTCTCCGGAATATTCTTCTCCGCCATATAAAGAGTATAAATGAATAATCTCATTTGATATTTGTTCTGCTTCCTGTTTTTTCATATTTCTCAGCAAAAAATTGATTTAATTGGTTGTGCTTTTCTCTGATCCGGCATAAAATGTAAACCATTTTTATGAATATTCTTCATTCGCAATAAGACGAAACTATCCATGGTGCATGAAGGGAATGTTAATAGACATTTATGTAAATGTTAACTATATGTAAATGCTATTGATAAATAGTTACTCTGTATAATTCTTATTTAAATAAAATCACTTCAGCAAAACCTCTATTGAAAATTATTAATTAACTATTTGGTAAAGATTTAGTAATAAATGTTTTTGACCTTTGAAAAACCTCCTCAATGGAAAGACGAAGATTAGATGTTGTGATTCTTTCTGATATTCATCTGGGTACTTACGGTTGCAAGGCTAAAGAACTGCTCAACTATTTACGCAGTATTCAACCGGATATACTGATACTAAACGGCGACATTATCGACGGATGGCAGTTCAGCAAAAGTTTTTTTCCCACTCTTCATATGCAGGTAATCCGGGAGTTAATGAAGTTTATAACTTTGGGAACGCGGGTGGTATATATTACCGGTAATCACGATGAGATGATGAGAAAGTATACAGATCTGGATATTGGCCAACTCACGCTTACGGATAAAATCGTTTTGGAAATCGACAAAAAAATGACCTGGATTTTCCACGGGGATGTATTTGACAATACGACTCAGGGTAGTGCAAGGATTATTGCCAAGTTGGGAAGCAATGGATATGGCCTTCTTATTTTATTTAACAGATTTGTAAACAGGTTGCTCGCTCTGGTAGGAAGAGAAAAAATTTCCATCTCTAAAAAAATCATGAAAGGCGTTAATAAAGCCGTTTCTAAAGTGAACGACCTGGAACAAATTGCCTCATCACTTGCTATTAAGAAAAAATATGATTATGTAATATGTGGACATATCCATCAGCCCTGCATACGAACAATTGAAAATATGGAAGGAAAAGTAGTTTATATGAATTCGGGTGATTGGGTTGAACACATGACTTCCCTCGAATACGAAAATAAATCCTGGAGATTATTTCAATATCAGGCAAAGGATTTTCCAGTTAATCAACAGACAGAACCCAAACAAACCCTCAATGTGGTTACTGATGATTTCATAGTGCATTTTTCCAAGCTTAAAGTTTAACAATCAATTACTTCAGTTTTGCATGTAGTAGTTTCTCCGCAATCCAACAATTATTTAATTTATCATCAGGCTTTCTCTTCATTAATAAATTATGAATGCTTTCGAAATGAGCATATATATCATAGTACGTTGATTGATTTTCAATCATATATCATAATGTTATGAAATTATTACCAAACATGATTTAAGATAATAAATCACTATAAGATCTATTTTTACCCAAATTTTCAACATGGCACTGAATAATATCATGAAGATTTTTATGCCAAAAGACAGGATCTTTTATTCACTCTTTGAAGAAGTTGCTGCGGGTGTTACCCGAATGGGAAAGCTTTTAAAAAATGTAGTAAGTGAACCAGACAAAGATAAAAGAGCAGCCATTGCTTCACAAGTAGAA
This sequence comes from uncultured Bacteroidota bacterium, assembly GCA_963757315.1. Taxonomy (GTDB): domain Bacteria; phylum Bacteroidota; class Bacteroidia; order Chitinophagales; family Chitinophagaceae; genus Puia. The sequence continues at coordinate 2,241,048 of CAVWRD010000011.1, forward strand.
GAACAGGAACATGTAAACGACGATTTAACCCATAAAGTTTTTACAGAACTGGGCCGCAATTTTATTACTCCTTTTGACCGGGAAGACATTCACTATCTCGCGAGTGCACTGGATGATATCTGCGACTATATTTATTCTACCGCTAAAAAAATAAACTTTTATAAAGTAAATCCTAATGATCCAGGTATTCAGAAACTGGCGGATCTGATAGTAGACGGAACGACTCAAATCGGTCTGGCCATCAGTGAATTGAGAAATATGCGTGATATGAGAAAAATTACAGATGCACTGGTAAAAATAAACAGCATAGAAAATCAGGCAGACGACGTTTTTGACATGAGCATCGACAGGCTTTTTGAAACTGAACCCGACGCAAAGGAAGTCATAAAAAAAAGAGAAATATATCAGGCCATGGAAACGGTAACCGATAAATGCGAAGATGCTGCCAATGTAATCGAGACTATAATCATTAAATATGCCTAGTACAAAAAACTAAAGGCTGAAAGTTTTCAGAAATTATAGTTAGCGATAAATAACTCCAAATTTTCAAATATTAATGACTTTCCTGGTAATTATCATCATACTCGCCCTCATTTTTGACTATATCAACGGTTTTCATGATGCGGCCAATTCGATTGCAACGATTGTATCCACAAAGGTATTAACACCTTTTCAGGCGGTGCTTTGGGCAGCATTATTCAACTTTGCAGCATTTTTTATTTCAAAATACCTGATAGGTGAATTTAAAATCGGGAATACGATTGCCAATTCAGTAAACAAGAATTTTATTACGCTTGATGTAATCTTTTCAGGATTAATAGGTGCTATTGCCTGGAACCTGTTAACCTGGTGGTTTGGTATTCCTTCCAGTTCATCCCACACACTTCTTGGTGGATTTATGGGGGCGGCACTTGCCCATGCCGGTTCCCTAAGCAAACATGGGGTTTCTGTAATTAACTACGCGAAAGTTGTACCGACCTTTTTATTCATATTTCTCGCACCCATAATAGGGATGATTATTGGATTTATTATTACAATCACCATCGTTAATATCTGCCGTCGCGCAAACCCGTACCGAGCGGATAAATGGTTCCGCAAATTGCAACTTGTTTCTTCAGCACTCTTCAGCTTGGGTCACGGGGGAAACGATGCTCAGAAAGTAATGGGTATTATTGGTGCAGCTGTTATTTTCTATCAGCATCAACTCGGACATACTATTACATTTAAACAATTTGTAAATCAAAATATGTGGGTCCCTATTGCGAGTTTTACCTGCATCGCTCTGGGTACTTTAAGTGGTGGATGGAAGATTGTAAAGACCATGGGAACCCGAATTACAAAAGTCACGCCTCTCGAAGGAGTGAGCGCTGAAACAGCTGGTGCCATTACTCTCTTCATAAGTGAAAAATTAGGAATACCGGTAAGCACAACACATACAATTGCGGGTTCCATTATGGGTGTCGGGGCAACGAAGAGACTTTCCGCAGTGCGATGGGGCGTAACAATTAACCTCCTTTGGGCCTGGATACTAACCATTCCTGTAAGTGCTGTTTTCTCAGCCATCGTATACATGATTTTATCTATATTCAAAAGATAGGATAGAAAAGAAGTGCGAGAGTGTGAGGGTGTCTTTAAATTTTAAAACTACCACACTCTCACACTCTCACACTCTCACACTTTCCTTTGCCCTTTAAGCTTAAAAATGTACTTTGCGCCCGTTAAAAAAACCCGGTCCATGAAAGGAATTATTCTGGCAGGAGGTTCTGGTACCAGACTACACCCAATAACATTTGCAATCAGCAAGCAAATCATGCCTGTCTATGATAAACCCATGATTTACTATCCCTTATCAACGTTAATGATGGCTGGAATCCAGGAAATTCTGATCATTTCAACGCCGCATGACCTCCCCCTCTTCATCCGGTTATTTGGAGACGGTTCTCAATACGGATTGAAAATTTCATATGCTGAACAGGCAATTCCTAACGGTCTTGCCCAGGCGTTTGTTATCGGCGCAGATTTTATTGGAAAAGATAATGTTGCTCTCGTATTGGGTGACAATATTTTTTATGGAACTGGCCTCGGCGATCAGCTTTCAGCCAACAAATATCCGAATGGCGGTATCGTATATGCGTATCACGTAAGCGATCCCGAAAGATATGGGGTTGTTGAATTTGATTCGAATAGAAATGTGGTTTCAATAGAGGAAAAGCCGGAAAAACCAAAAAGCAATTATGCTGTTCCCGGTTTATATTTCTATGATAATGAAGTAATTTCTATTGCAAAAAATCTGAAGCCAAGTGCGAGAGGTGAATATGAGATAACAGATATAAATAAAGAATACCTGAAACGGGGCAAATTGAAAGTGTCAATTATGGACAGAGGCACCGCATGGCTGGATACCGGCACGTTCGATTCACTTATGCAGGCATCTCAGTTTGTTCAGGTTATAGAACAGAGACAGGGCATCAAGATCGCCTGTATTGAAGAGATTGCCTATCGAAAGAAATTTATATCAAAAGAACAGGTAAGAGCCATTGCAAAACCCCTGCTGAAAAGCGGGTATGGACAATACCTCCTGGATATCGTCAACCAACCTTAATGTTTGATCACTTATGAAAAAAATTCTTGTATCAGGGGGCTGCGGTTATATAGGGTCTCATACATTAGTCGATCTGATAGATAATGGATTTGACGTGATTTGCGTTGATAATAATTCGAGATCAAATCCGAGAATCCTGGAAGGGGTTCAAAAAATTACAGGTAAAAAGATTAAAAATTATAAGGTAGACCTTTGTAATCTTGATGACAGTTTTGCTATTTTTCATGAGAACCCGGATATTGCCGGCATAATACATTTTGCGGCTTATAAATCTGTTAGTGAGTCAGTCGAAAACCCACTGATGTATTTTGAAAATAACCTGATGTCGCTGATCAACCTGCTTAAATGTGTACAGGAATTTAATATTCCCAATTTCGTTTTTTCATCTTCCTGTACGGTTTACGGAAATACTACGGAAATACCCGTTACAGAATCTACCCCTCCAAGACCGGCAGAATCTCCTTATGGATATACTAAACAAATGGGAGAACAAATTATCAATGAATTTTCCAAATCTTCCAATTCAAAATGTATACTGCTCAGGTATTTTAATCCGGTAGGCGCGCATCCTTCCATTCTTATTGGTGAACTTCCCATCGGAAGGCCGGCCAATCTTGTTCCGGCGATAACGCAAACAGCAATTGGAAAGATTCCGCAGATGGAAGTGTATGGTAATGATTATCCAACCCGCGATGGTTCCTGTATTCGTGATTATATACATGTGTCTGATATTGCACATGCCCACACGCTCGCACTTCAATATATGCTCAAAGGGAATAACACAAGAAAATGTGAAGTATTTAATCTGGGCAGTGGTCATGGTGTAACAGTTCTGGAAGCCATACATGCCTTTGAAAAAATCAGCGGCATCTCTTTAAATTATATTATTGGACCCCGCCGCCCCGGAGACGTTGTTGCTATTTACGCAAATAATGATCTTGCCCGCAAGGAACTTGGCTGGGTGCCCAAATATTCTCTGGATGAGATGTTATCAACAGCGTGGAAATGGGAACAAAAAATTAAGATGGATGAATCTTTTTACAATAGTAAATTCTCAGAATTAAATTAATCGATCAACCAATATTTGAAAAATGGTAAATGTAACCGGTCAAAAAGATACAAGGAGCGGATTTGGAGATGGGATTGTTGAGATTGCCAGGAAAAATTCAGATATAGTTGCACTTACCGCTGATCTGGCTGGCTCATTGAAACTTAATCAGTTTATGAAAGAATTTCCGGAACGCTTCGTTCAATGTGGAATTTCAGAAGCTAATATGATCAGTATCGCTGCCGGAATGACCATTGGAGGAAAAATTCCTTTTACAACAACTTTTGCCAATTTCTCGACCGGCCGCGTTTATGACCAAATTCGTCAGTCTGTAGCTTATTCCGGAAAAAATGTGAAAATCTGTGCCTCGCATGCAGGACTTACTCTGGGGGAAGATGGGGCAACACATCAAATACTTGAAGACATTGGGATGATGAAAATGCTTCCGGGAATGACGGTTATCGTACCATGCGACTATGCACAAACAAAAGCAGCCACAATCGCAATTGCTGATTATAAGGGACCAGTTTATCTCAGATTCGGGAGACCTGTATGGCCAATTTTTAGTTCCGAAATGGACTTCAAAATAGGCCAAGCCCAGCTATTTACAGAGGGAACAGACGTATCCATTTTTGCATGCGGCCATCTGGTTTGGATCGCCCTGGAGGCCGAGAAAATCCTAAAAGAAAACGGCATTTCTGCAGAAGTTATTAATATGCACACGATAAAGCCTTTAGACACAGAAGCTATTTTAAGATCTCTTAAAAAAACAGGCTGTGCCGTGAGTGCCGAAGAACATAATATAATTGGCGGCCTGGGAGACAGCATTGCACAAACCGCTTCAAAATCGAGTCCCGTTCCAATTGAATATGTAGGCACCAACGACACTTTCGGGGAAAGCGGAACACCGGCGCAATTACTTGAGAAATATGGTCTTGATTCAGCCCATATAGTGGCAGCAGCCAAGAAAGTGATAGCCCGTAAAAATAAATAATTCATTATCCAGTTAAGAGTAAAATCCAAATCCCGCATGGCGGAACAGACAACGGATACGGAACTTTTGGTATTATTTCGTGAACCGGCCACCAAGGAGAAGGCATTTACTGAGATTGTTAAAAAATATCAGGAAAGGCTTTACTGGCATATCCGTCGGATGCTCGTGGACCATGAAGATTCAAATGATGTTCTGCAAAACGTGTTTATCAGGGTCTGGAATGCACTTTCCGGATTCAGGGAGGACGCCCAACTTTATACCTGGCTATATCGAATCGCCACTAATGAATGCCTTACGTTTATTGAACAACAGAAGAAGAAAGTATCTGTTTCTTTAAGCGATGTGGAGTCAGGACTAAGTAATAAGATTAAGGCAGACAAGGATTTCGATGCCAATAAATTAGAATGGAAACTTCAATTGGCCATTCAGCAACTACCTGATAAACAGCGAGTTGTATTTATGTTGAGGTATTACGATGAAATGCCATATGAGGAAATGAGCAAGGTTTTAGAGACTTCAGCAGGAGCGCTGAAAGCATCCTACCACCATGCAGCAAAGAAAATAGAAGATTTTATCCTTAATAATTAAACTTTAATGACCGAAACAGGTCTTATTGACGCGTGAAAACTCCAAACGAAATATTAGCAGAATTGGAGGAAATCGTCCCTTACCTGGCTAAGCAGGGGATTTCCAATATTCCATATAAGGTACCCGGAGGTTTTTTTGAAGATTTTGTTGATAAATTAATGAAACGGGTAAAGATTAATGCTGCGGACTATTCGGAGTCTGATGCAGGGCAGCAGAATGCCGAAGTTTCAACGCTTCTGGAGATTTCGGAAATTTCTCCTCTCCTCGCGGGGCTTAGAAAGAAAAATCCATATAAGGTGCCTGTTGGATATTTCGAAGAACTGGTATCTAAAGTCCCGGTCATAAAAGTGCAGCCAATTGCTTCCAAACCAAAACACGCGCCGGTTTTTAATATAAAGTTTGTTAAGTATGCAGTTGCTGCGTGTATTGTTGCTTTACTGGGAACCGCTGTTTTCAACATAACATATCATAAAACAACAGATCCAATAAAAGATTTGACAAATGTGAGTGATCAGGACATGGCAAATTATCTGGATTCGGATGATATTCATTGGACGCCAGGTATTTCATCTTCTTCAGTATCCGCCGACTTTAATGAAAATGATGTACAGGATCTTTTGAGTGGCATTCCGGATGAAGAACTACAAGAGTATTCAACCTTATTGCCAGACGACAAACGGAACGTAAATTGATACCTAATGAAGAGACTTTTACTTTTAACTTGTTTTGCGTTTACTATTTTAATAGGTGTTGCACAAAATGGTAAAAATCTTGTAGCACTCAAAATCGCCTATATCACAAAGAGGTTGGATCTTAGTCCGGAGGAAGCCCAAAAATTCTGGCCATACTATAATCAATATTCAGAAGAATTAGCAAGAACGAGGCAGGATGCTATAAAGAACAGCAGAAGTGAAATCGAATTAGACGAGGCATTACTCAACGTACGTAAAAAATATAGTGCTTTATTTAGTCAGGCGCTCTCTCCCCAAAAAGTAGATATTTTCTTCAAATCAGAAAAAGAGTTCGGGCATTACGTACAGGAAGAGATAAGAAACCGCCAGCTAAAGAAGCAAATGCGAATGCAGGAAAACCCTTAACACGCTTAAAGCCTAAAGCCCAATGCTTAAAGCTATTCCTGCTCTGTCAGTAAGTTTTTGCGTTCATCTTATATTCAAATGGCGGCAATTGTATGACGCATTAGTCTGATACCAACTTCTGAATACGAATTAATAAACATATTATATTACAATTTTCTCCGGTAAGCAGGGCTGTTTATCTTGCATAGATAGAATAACACGCATGAGAAAAATATTATTGCTTTCTTTTTCAATTCTATCAGGAATCCTACATGCTCAGGACAGCACACAACATATTGTTCCAGACAGATCTAACGGTGCTGATCAAATAAAAAAGCCTTATTTGATTCTTATATCAGCCGACGGCTTCCGATATGACCTTGCCGATAAGTTTCAGGCGAAAAATCTGATAAGGCTTAGGTCTTCTGGCGTGACTGCAGATTATATGGAATCCGCTTTCCCTTCTCTGACTTTTCCAAATCACTACAGTATTGCAACTGGAGATTATCCTGCACATGACGGAATCGTAGATAATACATTCTTTGATCCTGCCCGTGATCAGATCTATGCAATGGGAAATCGAAAAGAAGTGGAAGACAGTTCATGGTATGATGCAACGCCAATCTGGGTGTTAGCTGAGAAGCAAAAAATGCTGACGGCCAGTTTTTACTGGGTGGGTGCCGAAGCAGCCATTCAGGGAATCAGGCCAACTTATTATTACAAATTCAATTCTCTGATTCCCATGGGAGATAGGATACGGTTTGTTCGTAACTGGTTACAGTTACCTGAAGAAAAGAGACCCCACCTGATCACTTTTTATATTCCTGATGTAGATCATGAGGAACATGTACACGGTGTAGATTCAAAACAAGCGGAGGATGCAGTTCACTATGTTGACGAGTCAATTGCCGAGCTGGTGAAAACAGTAGACTCATTAAATCTTCCCGTGAATTATATTTTTGTTTCAGATCATGGCATGACAGATATCGATACTCTTAACACGCTGACTTTGCCAAAGTCTGTTGATACCAGTCGCTTCGTTATTACGAACTCCCAGGCGCTCGTTCACATGTATGCAAAAAATTCAGCCGATATTCTTCCTGCTTATAAAGAATTGAAATCTGCTGCAAAAGATTTTGAAGTATATCTCGCCACCAATTTACCAGGACGCTGGCATTATAGTAAAAAAGACGATCGCTACAATCGAATTGGAGATATCATTCTTGTAAGTAATCCACCGAAAGTATTTAATTTAAATGGTCGTCGTCTAAATCCGGCTACCCATGGATTTGATCCGGCGCTTACGGTTATGCATGCGACTTTCTATGCCTGGGGACCAGCTTTTAAATCAGACCTGAAAATAAAGGGATTTGAAAATGTAAATATCTATCCACTGATAACAAGGATACTTCAACTAAAAATAACTGAGCCGGTTGACGGCGATATTAAAGTGCTGCAACCAATTCTAAAAACCAATTGAGAAAGCATGAGAATAGGTTCATCGAGTCAGGATTGATCAAATTTATAGATGGGGCTTTTTATATCGTGATAGAACATGAAGGTCCACCCCTCCTTTCTTCCCTGTTCCCACCATTTAAGACGGAGATCCATGCATTTCTTACCGTCATAGTCATATTTTGCAACAAAGCGGTTTTTCATCTGGTTGATCTGTGGTGCTACATCTCCTCCAAAAAATGCGTGTTCACCTTCTGTCTCGATATGAAATACCTGATGGAAAGGGCAGTGTCCGCCTGTTAATTCATAACGGATATATCCATCAATCAATCCATTTCCTTCCAGTTTCACCAGATTTGAAAGATTTTCCAAAAAAGCAAATGATTCAGGTTCGTAACTTGGAAATCCTTTTTCAAACGCATAATCCAGTTCACGCTGCTGCAAATAATAAATCGCGTTTGGAAAAGAAGCCGTCCTGCTTCCGTCAGGTTTCATTTTCCCGGCACCACTTACATGATCTTTATGTAAATGACTAAGTAAAACTTTAGTAACCGAATTCGCATCTATTCCAGTCTGTTTAATAAGACGATGAATCTGCAAGCAGCTCTCTTCTTCAAATCCCAATCCTGTATCCATTAGCAATACATCTCTTTCGGTGATTACAAGAAATGGCTGGATTTCAACTAGCAGACTTCCTGCTGCCCGTTTTTGAAGATCATCTCTTGTAGGATCGAAGGGAATGAATTTTTTTGTTTTATCTATGGTAAATGCGCCTTCTGAAAGAGGAATAATCTGCATGGAGCAAAGATAGCATTGGAGTGTGAGAGTGTGAGAGTGTGAGAGTGTGAGAGTGTGAGAATATAAAAGGTCTCCGTTATTCCCACACTCACACACTCTCACACTCTCACACTCTCACACTTTATCTGAGGACCATCTGGCGGTCTGCATCAAGTTTTGCAAGTATAAACAGCATTACACTAAATGTGAGTAGAGAAGTACCACCATAACTTACAAATGGTAGTGGTATTCCTATAACCGGTGCGAGACCAATCGTCATACAAACATTAATAGCGATATGAAAGAAAAATACTGACGCTACACCATAGGCATATGCCCTGCTGAATACGCTTCGTTGTCGCTCCGCGATGGTAACAATCCGCATAAGAAGAATCACATATATGCCAAGGAATACGACGCTTCCGAGAAAACCAAATCCTTCTCCGATCGTACAGAAAATAAAATCCGTTCTTTGTTCCGGTACAAAATCGTAACGCGTCTGAGTCCCTTTTAACAGACCCTTGCCAATCAGACCACCATTACTGATCGCAATCTTACTTTGTTTCACATTATAATCTCCATTGTCCTTCTTTTTACCAACCGATTTTTCCTCAATTTCTCTTTCTGCAGCTGCATTTTTGGGAACATAGTCCTTTCCTATTGCTTCATAAATTCGTTTAACCTGGTATGGCTGAAATACGTGATCAAATACAAAAGGCACAACAAAACGCTGCACACCAACGCACACAAACCAGATGCTCGCAATGGCAAATAATATGGCACGTTGTCTTTTAATTTGTCTTCTTAAAATATAGACTGCAATCAAAGCTATGCCAGTCAGAATAAGAGCAAGGATATTTGGTTCCATCAGCAAAGTAGCCACTACCAATACGGCAAATGAAAAACCTATAATTAATACGAGAGCTGGTAGTCCTTCGCGAAACATAACCAGGAAGAAAGAGAAATAAACAAGCGCAAGCCCGGTTTCTTTTTGCATGATGGATAGAGCCGCCGGAACCAGAGCAATGATGGCTGCAATAATTTGTGACCGGGGTCTTGCAAAGTTGGTTTCAACCCTCGACAAATATTTTGCCAGAGCAAGGTTCACAAAAATCTTACAGATATCAGCTGGCTGAATCTGAACTGAGGAGCCCAGTTTGATAATCGATGAAGTCCCTTTTATGTTTGAATGAAAAGGGAAAACAAGCAGCATCAGAAAAATACCAAATGCGTAGGACAGATTGGCCGTTGCTGTAAAAAATTTACTGTCTGTCAGAAGAATTACAATTCCGAAAATACCGCTGATGATAAGAAAAAGCAATTGACGGCTATAATCTGTTTTCAAGGAAATAAAACCCTGAATTATGTTGTCGCCATCTCTGTAAGTGGCTGAAAAAATACTCATCACTCCAATTATAGAAAGAATGAACCAGAGCCAGATTAGGGATCGGTCTGCACCTTTTACCAAAGATGTATTACGCTGGTTCATTGTGACTGGTTAGTATTTGTATCTTTTTGAACCGTTGGTTCCTCTTCTGGTTTTATCGCAAAAGTATCTAATGCCTTTTTCATATGCGACCTTCCGGATCTGCCACTAGTATCGGTTTTTTTGAATATGGAAGAATCCGTTCTTTTTAATCTTGAGCTATCTGTTACTGAAGCGTTAGTATGTGTTTTCGGCCCAAAAGGGATGGTCACATGTGTAGGCGTTTTGTGCAGGGTATCGAGTAATTGCCGGCGCAGGGAAGGATCTAAATAAATTTTCCAACGTGAGCTATCGCCGCTTTGTTTGGCCCATAAGGCAGCCCTCGCCGAATCTGTTATAAACTGCAGGCGAACAAAATACCCGGGCATTAGATTTGTATTCGCAATATCTGTTGCGAGTTTCACTCGTGCGGCTGTTAAAGTATCCCGTAAATATTTTTCTACCAGGAGGCTTGCAATACGACCTGCCCACGTAGCTCCAAATCCTGCGTTTTGTATCACTACTGCGACAGCAATCTTTGGATTTTCCCTGGGTGCAAAACAAACAAACATGGAATTGTTATTTAGTTTCGTTCTTTTGCCTTCAAGTGTTAAATAGTTTTCTGCCGTGCCGGTCTTAGCGCACATATTAATTCCATCAATTCTTGCGATTCGTGCTGTTCCAACCTCCGTAACATCCTGCATTCCGCTTATGACGGTTTCATAGTCCGCATCGGAAATATGTGTCAGCACTTCATGTTTTATATTATACTTATCCAGAACGCTGTCCTCTGCGGAATGTCCTTCTACGTTTTGTACAAAGTGGGGTATATAAAAATACCCTTTGTTTGCTACGATACACATCGCATTAGCCATTTGCAAAGGGGTAACAAGCATTTTATCCTGACCGATACCAAGTGTCGTCATCGTACAAGAATTCCAGGATCCATGATATTCCTTGTCGTAGGAAGATGTATCTGGAATATTACCGCCATCCTCGCTGGGTAAATCGACGCCGATCCGATGACCCAACCCGAATTTATTCATATAGCTTTTCCAGGTTTCGAGACCATCACGCACATTACCGATCCTGCGATTATCAACTGTTAACCGAAACGTATTGGAGAAAAAAGAATTGCAGGAGTGCGCAATCGCAAGCCTCAGATTGGCAGCATGGCCGGGCCAGTTTTCCAGGCATTTCACCGGATGGCTGCAAGCCAGATAAACTCCAAGGCAGGGGTAACCACTGGCCGGCGTGATGACGCCTTCATCGAGACCCACCAATGCCCCCAGTGGTTTATATGTAGAACCTGGAGGATACAATCCCTTAATTGCACGATTGAGAAGGGGTGCTTTAACATCAAGAGCGAGTTGTGCGTAATTTTTTTGTTTGTCAGGGCCTGTCAATGAATTGGGATCGTAATCCGGACCTGAAGCCATAGCAAGTATTCCTCCGGTTTTTGGCTCAATTGCAACAACAGATCCAATTTTACTGGTAAGTAATTTTTCAGCTAATTGTTGCAGTTCTATATCCAGGTAAGTATGTAGATTTCTACCTGCAATAGCCGGCGTGTCCAATGCCCGGTCTGATTGATGACCAACAAGGCGGTTTTTATTGTCTTTTATCCAGAATTCTACTCCCCGTTTACCCATAAGCTGCTTTTCATAAAACTGCTCCAACCCGCTTCTGCCAACATAGTCGCCAAGCTGATAATAATAGTTCGAACGTCTCAATATGTTAGAATCGACTTCACCCACATAACCCATAATATGTGCAGCTGCATCAAAAGGGTAAACTCGTACAGGTCTTTCCTGCAGGTTAAAACCCGGAAATCGCCAGATATTCTCTTCCAGTTTGGCATAAAGATCGGGCTCCAGCAGATCTTCAAATATCGAGGGACGGAATGGACCGTTTTTTATCCTGGCGTCCAATATGCGCGATCGGAATTCAGCGGAATCAATTTCCAGAATCTGGCAAAAAAAAGCCGTATCAATATTTTTTACCTGAGAGGGAGTTACCATCAGGTCATATAAAATCGTATTGTTCAGAATTGCACGCAGATTGTGATCATAAATGATACCTCTTGTTGGATAGACTCGTTTAGGGAAAAGCGCATTCTCCTGCGCCATTTTCTTATACTTATCGGAAAAGATCTGAAGGTTAAATAGCTGCACAAATATCACGAGGAACATCCCGCAAAAGATGAGGCGAATAATGTTACTGCGCGATTGATTAAAAACAGGCATCTCCGGATATTGGAATTAAATTAAACCGTATTTGTTCTGAACTTTTCTTTTCTGAAAAATAAAAGTTCCGTCAGCAAAATCAACAACATACTGATACCTGTTGTTGCTATTACTTTCCCTATAAAATACAAAAAAGTTCCGAAACTCATCCATTCCAGAAAAACAAGATATCCGTGATGAAATAAAGTAAGCACGAAAACATAGGTGAAATAAGGAGCCCAACCCATACTGGTTATGGACGGTGATAGATAATTTTTATCAGCACCTTCCTGTGAAATAAGCATGTTTACGACGAAGGGCCTTAAATAAGCTATCAAAACGCAGGCGGCAGCATGTAAGCCGGGTGTATGCATGAAGTAATCCAGGCAGAGACCGAATAGAAATGCCACACTCATCAAAGCTGCGCGTGTCATACTGAATGGAAGCCAGAGTATATAAAGATAATATAAGTAGGGTGTGATGAACCTGTGAAGGGGTGGCATCTTGAAAAGGATAAACACCTGAACTAAAATGAACAGCATGAAACGGAATATATTTTTCAGAAGTTCACTCATTGGAATTTTTTTCGGGTCGAGTCTTCTAAATGATTTTGTTCTGCGAGTTGTGTGTTTTCGATCACATATACATATTCGATACTGGAAAAATTAGTCGATGGTTTTACTTTCAGCGTATAAAAATTACTGCTTTTATCGTCTACAATTTCATCGATCTCTCCCACCATCAGCTGAGCTCCTGAAAACATAGATGAAGTAGGACTGGTGACGACAGAATCCCCCTTCTTCAATTTTGCACTTTTTGGAATGTCTTTAAGCGTCAGGTATAGAGGGCTTACTCCGTCCCATTCCAAAGTTCCTCTTTCACCCCCGTTTTTCAATTTCACAACTACTTTGAACTGGCGGTTCAAAAGAGTCCAAACCGTTGCATAATTTTCGCTGACGTTGAGAACCTGCCCAACGATTCCCTGAGGTCCTGTTACACCCATATTGGGTCTTATTCCCTGTAACGTTCCTCTGTGTATTGTCAGAAAGTTCACTTGTGTATTAATAGTACTGCCAACTACCTTAGCACCCATCCAGACATATTTTTTTATTTCGCGAAGAGAATCTGTTTGGATTGTATCTGACACCATTTTTTCGGGACCGCCTGCACTCTCATAATTCTCCTTGAGCATTTTGTTCAATCTCAAATTTTCTGAGGCGAGCTGTTCATTTATTTCTTTGAGACGGAAATATGATTCGACCTTACTAAAACGTTGGTTGATGCTACCGGTAAATTCCCCTGCAACATTCATAAATGCTGCCTCATGATATTTATTATATCTGAAAAGAAAACTAAGAGAGATAATCTGCAACAGCAAAAAGAATAGAAAATTCGAATACTTTCTGATGAAGAGAAAAACATTACGCACGTGGAATTTATAATTTTAAATTTGCTTCATGTGAGTGAGAAAAAATAATGCACAATCCTAAAAAGGTTTCCCATACTTCCATACTCCCATACTTTCATACTTTCTTCCTATCGCATAACAAACGGATACCTGTCGTAATTCTTTAATGAAATTCCTGTTCCCCTTACCACACTCTTTAAAGGATCGTCGGCAATATGAACGGGAAGTTTGATTTTCTGACTTAGTCTTTTATCAAGGCCCCTGAGCAGGGCACCACCGCCGGTCAGGTATAACCCGCGACGATAAATATCTCCAGCGAGTTCAGGAGGAGTAGTTTCCAGGGCTTTCAAAATAGCTTCTTCTATTTTAAATATACTTTTATCAAGTGCCTCCGCAATTTCCTGGTAACTCACAAGAATCTGTTTAGGAATTCCGGTAACCAGGTCACGTCCGTTTACAGGAATATCATCCGGTGGATTATCCAGATCTTTCAGGGCAGCTCCAATCTGGATTTTTATTTGCTCGGCCGTTCGTTCTCCAATCAGTAAACTGTGGTAACGACGAAGTGCTTCCATAATATCGGCAGTGAATTCATCACCTGCTATTCGAATGGACTGATCACACACGATCCCAGCCAACGCAATTACAGTGATACCGGTAGTACCACCTCCAATATCTATTATCATATTACCCACAGGTTCTTCCACGTCTATTCCGATACCGAGGGCGGCTGCCATTGGTTCATGGATTAGATAAACTTCTTTGGCTCCTGCCTGTTCAGCACTATCGCGAACAGCTCTTTTTTCCACTTCTGTTATACTGGAGGGAATACATATCATCATTCGCCAGCTTGGTGGAAAAAGCGGCTTTTTGGGATAGATCATTTTGATCATTTCCCGTATCATAAGCTCTGCGGCATTAAAATCGGCAATAACCCCATCTTTAAGGGGACGAACAGTACGAATGCTTTCATGAGTCTTTTCATGCATCATGAGTGCCCGTTTTCCAACAGCCAATACTGTTTTTGGATTGTTCCGGTCAAGTGCTACTATACTTGGTTCGTTAACTACGATTTCGTCATTATGAATGATCAGGGTGTTAGCAGTGCCCAGATCCATAGCAATCTCTTGCGTCAGGAAATTGAATAATCCCATTTTAAAAGGTCAGATTTATATTCTGTTACGATGCTGCAAAATTGACGGAAATAATCGGAATTAACAAAGCGAACATTAATCACCGGTATCCTGCACTGAACGCTATTTTCATCGGGATATTTTTTAAGATCAATAGTTTATTCTGAAGCGAATCCCAAACGCCTTTCTAATTGACGATCCAAACGGGGCAGTTTCTTTCTTTCAATCAGAAAACTTGTCAGTTGTGCGATTTCGCGAAATATGAAATGTTTGTCAATGGTTCCTTGCAAATAACTTCTTCCCGAGCTGCCCCCTGTGCCCAAGCGTGTTCCAATGGTTCTATGAACCATGTGCATGTGCCGGTAACGCCAGGTGCTCAATTGTTCATCCATTTCCATTAATGCAACCAGCAATCTGTATGGAAGCTGAAGGATTGGATATCCCGGATAAATCATAATAAAAAGACCGGCTCTGCATGCCGCGGGGCTCAGGGAACGATTTGCAGGTAATTTCGGTATATAATCATCGGAAAATACGGTATCGAATAAGGCTGCATGATCCTTTTCTCCTTCGGCAAGACTTTCAAGGTAAAGATTTCGATATCCCTTCCAAAAATCATTTTCTTTCAGAAAGGGCATTCTTTCCAGCCATTCGTTCACCAACTCCAATAATGTTTTTTTAGTTTCCGTTTGACGGATCATTGATACTTCAGCTTCTCTCAATTGTGACAAATAGTGCCCTTTCTCATGTCTTTGCTCGAATTTCAAACCAAGTTTTGCTTCCAACATTTTGAACTGAGTACTTTGAAATCCTGAGGCTGGTCGAAGCATATCGCGAAAATCAAGGAAATCCATGGGTGACATTGTTTCCATGATCTCTATCTGCTGGACGAGCAATTTTAAAATGGTGTTACAGCGGGAAAGTCTGTGAACTACTGTTTGTAATTCAGGCGAATCATCATTTATCGCAGGTTTTTCAAGAATTGCGATTACAGAATCCAATTCGTACAGCAGTTGTTTGAACCAAAGTTCATAAGCCTGGTGAATAACAATAAAAAGCATTTCATCGTGGGCACGAACCTGCAGATCACTCTTCAGATCCTGAAGGCTCAACAATTTTTCTAACTGAAGATAATCGGAGTAGTGTAGGTCTTTCATTTGGCATATGGTGAATGGTTAATAGTAAATGGCGGGGTAAAAGTAAAGAATCTGAAAACGAAAGTACATCTGCCATAAACCATCTACCGATAACCATAAACTATTAAAGAAACTCATACCCGATATCCCTTCTGAAATAGATCCCGTCAAAATCTATTTGCGTCAGAACGTTCATGGATTTCCGGATGGCGTCTTGCAGAGATCCTGCATAAGAAGTTACACATAAGACCCTGCCTCCGTTTGTGACCACCTCTTTATTAACCAATAAAGTACCCGAATGAAAAATCAGACTTTCTTCATGTTTGGTATCGAGTCCTGAAATTGGAAAGCCCTTTTCATAACTGCCAGGATATCCACGACTCACTGCAACCATTGTGGCAGCAACACGGTTATCAATTTCGATCGTTTTTTCGTTAAGATTTTTATCGACAACTGCACATAAGAGTTCCACCAGGTCGTTCTTTAACCTTGGAATCACTACTTCAGTTTCAGGATCACCAAGCCGGCAATTGTATTCTATTACCATCGGTTCTTCGTTTACCTTGATTAATCCGATAAAAATGAATCCACGATAATCAATATTATCTGCTTTCAATCCACGAATAGTGGGGTCAACGATTCGTTCTTTTACCTTCAACATGAACTCATTGTCGGCAAAGGGAACCGGGCTGACAGCCCCCATACCACCGGTATTTGGACCCTTATCCCCTTCCCCAATTTTTTTGTAATCCTTTGCTTCCGGCAAAAGCACATAGTGGTCACCGTCAGTAAGAACAAAAACCGACAACTCGATACCTTCCAGAAATTCTTCAACAACAATCCTGCGACCGGCTTCTCCGAATTTATCCTGTTGCAACATGAGTTCAAATTCTGCCATAGCTTCAATATGACTTTTGCAAATAATGACTCCTTTTCCAGCCGCAAGTCCGTCTGCTTTCAAAACTACTGGCAGACTATGTGATTTTACATACTCCAGACCCTCAGAAAATTGATCTGCGTCAAATTCTTTGTATCCCGCTGTGGGAATACCGTGTTTCATCATAAATTGTTTAGAGAAGGCTTTGCTTCCTTCCAATCGTGCCGCTGAAGCAGAAGGACCGATAACAGGAATTTGACAAAGATTCTTGTCGGCCAAAAAATAGTCCACGATACCTTTTACCAATGGCTCTTCAGGACCCACCACCACCATATTAATATCCTTTTCAAGACATACTTTCCGAACAGCTGCAAAATCAGTAGGATCAATTGGTAAATTGGTACCATAGGCTGAGGTACCTGCATTCCCCGGTCCTATGAACAGCGCCTCGCACGCTTTGCTCTGTGAAAACTTCCAAGCAAGTGCATGTTCTCTTCCTCCTCCGCCTAATAATAAAATATTCATGAATCAATTTGATTATGCCCGAAATTCCCAATTCAAACTCACATCTTAAAAATAATTTTATAAACGGGAAAATGCAAGCTGAATTTTAATGAAAAAATTAATCTTACATTAGGCGATTCATTTACATTGTTTATCTAAAGAAGTAAAAAACCATGAATACCGCTCTTCCCAAAAAAGGACATCCCAGGGGTTTATACGTATTGTTCTTTACAGAAATGTGGGAGAGGTTCGGATATTATTTGATGGTTGGTATCCTTTTTCTTTTTTTACACGACACGGTAAGCAATGGAGGCCGGGGATTTGATACGAGTATGGCTGCTGATATAACGGGCAGCTATATTGCTCTGGTTTATCTGACACCGTTTCTGGGAGGTTTGATTGCAGACAGGTACTGGGGTTATCGCCTTTCTATTTTTTCAGGCGGTTCATTGATGGCCCTCGGATATTTTCTAATGGCCGTACCGCACAGCGGAAAATTAATGTATGTCGCCCTAAGCTGTGTAATAATCGGAAATGGTTTTTTTAAGCCGAATATCAGCACGCTTCTTGGGAATATCTACAATAAAGAGGAACTCAAGTCGAAAAAAGACGTTGCCTACAATATTTTTTATATGGGTATCAACATCGGGGCATTCATATGCAATTTTGTGGCTGCTTATCTCCGAATAAAATATTCCTGGAGTTACGCTTTTGCTGCCGCAGGATTCGGAATGGTTCTTTGTTTGCTCATATTTGCGGCCGGACAGAAATATATAAAACATGCAGATATCATTAAGCCCATACAAAAAGAAGATATGGCTTTTTCGAAAATAGTATTCTATGTTTTTCTGCCTGCAATCCTAGCGGCAATTATTGGGTGGTTTGTTCCGGGTAATAACAATCTGTTCGGATCACATTCAAACGATGCTTTTATTTTTGCGTGCGTACCCATCATCATATTTTATGGCAGTGTGTGGTATCGATGTAAAGGATTCGACAGAAAAAGAATTGCAACGCTGTTCATTTTATTTGGAGTGTCTATTATTTTCTGGAATATATACAACCAGAATGCGACGTCTCTTACCATTTGGGCAGATAGTTATACTAAGCGGGATGCTCCTCAGGTTTTGGAGAAACCCCTGTCAAGTTTTGGATTTTTAAACACCGTGAATACTGAATTAAAAGATGTCCCGGTACTTGATGAACATTTCCATGCACAAGTTGATGCAAGTGGCAAAGTAATAACCCATCAGGGTAACGATCCTTATCTTCAAAATATCCCGAAGGATGAATGGCCCGCCAAAGGCGAGAATTTAAAATTAATATCGACGGAGATTTATCAGTCAATTAATCCATTTTGGATCATCGTTCTTACACCTCTTATGGTGGGCTTATTCGGATATATGAAGTCAAAGGGGAAGGAACTTTCCACACCTTCAAAATTCGCCTGGGGTACAATCATTGCCGGATTGTCTTCACTTCTAATGGTAATTGCTGCATTGTCAACCAACATCTACCAGCATAAAGTTTCTTCCGCCTGGATCTTTTGCAGTTACGGAGTATTCACCATTAGTGAGTTATGTGTGAGTCCCGTTGGATTATCCCTTGTGTCAAAAGTAGCCCCAAGAAGATTTACTGCACTCATGATGGGAGGATGGTTTATTACGACTTCTCTGGGAGGAAAAATAGCAGGGATTATGACTGGATTCTGGGATCATTTTGACAGCAAGGCGCTTTTTTTTGGTATAAGTGCCGCTGCTGCATTGATTGCCGGCTTACTTCTTTTTCCTTTAACTAATAAGCTGAATAAAGTGGTCGTAGAGGCAACTTCCTCTAATGATTAATTATCAATTATTGATTATTAATGTCCAAATACAATTGGCGGGTATTTCTGAATTAGGAAAAAAATAGAGTTTAATTAACTAGTTCATCTTGAACGGCACAATCATTTCGAACATCGGGATATTCACTTCAAAACTTGTTTTTGAGTGCAGATTTTCCATTCGGTAACTTCCATACATTTTGCCCATTTCAGTGCGGAGATTACATCCGCTTACATATTGATATTTTTCACCTGGCTGTAAAACCGGCTGAACCCCTACAACCCCTTCGCCTTCTACTTCGCGATGACTGCCGTTGCTATCGAAAATATGCCATTGACGTCTATGAAGTTTAACGGGAAAATTATTGTGATTCCAGATTGTAATGCGATAGGCAAACATATGCTCCCCAGCCACCGGATTACTATAATCCGGCTGATAAAATGTTTCAACGTCTATTTCAACCCCTTCTGAAATTTTATTCGCCATGGAGTTAATTTCCATAAAAATACGGAAAAAGCTCAAAGCTTAAAGCTTAAAGCCTAAAACTCTTGAGTTTAACTGAACTAATAAATTAACATACTTATTGAATTGCCCTTCATAAAAAACAGGAATGGCATTACAATCCTGCTTAAAGAAAAGTTTTACGAATCAGGCTTTAAGCTTTAGCCTTTAAAATGTAAATTCGCCAACCACAACCACCAATCATATTATGAAAATAGCAGTTGCAAAAGGAGATGGTATCGGCCCGGAAATCATGGAAGCAGTATTACATATTTTTGATTCCAACAAAGTACCTCTGGAATATGAAATAGTGGACATGGGGAAATGGGTTTTCGACAAAGGTTTTTCCAATGGAATGACACCAGAATCTCAGCACGTAATTGAAGAATTGGGTATTCTCTTTAAGGGCCCAATGGAAACTCCAAAAGGTAAAGGTGTTAAGAGTATAAATGTTACCGCAAGGAAAACCTGGAACACTTATGCAAATAAACGGGTTTTTATTTCTCTTCACGGGGTGGAAACTGTTTTCTCCAAAGCGGGAATTCCAATCGACATCACTATTGTTCGTGAAAATATTGAGGATACTTATGGTGGAATAGAACATATGCCAACGCATGATGTGGCATTGAGTCGCCGATTCATCACGAGACCGGGAAGTCTTCAGGTTATTCGATATGCTTTTGAGATGGCAAAAAAAAATGGCGCCCGAAGGATTACATGCGGACACAAGGCAAATATTATGAAACTCACCGACGGGCTTTTTCTCGAATGTTTTCAAGAGGTCGCAAAGGAATATCCTGAATTAAAATCTGACGATATAATTGTAGATGATCTTGCGATGAAGCTTGTTGTACGTCCGCAGGAGTTTGACGTGGTTGTTCTCACCAATCTGCAGGGAGATATCATTTCTGATCTTTGCGCTGGGCTTGTCGGCGGTCTCGGATTTGCGCCCTCTGCAAATATTGGAGATCATATTTCCATTTTCGAAGCCGTTCATGGCACTGCGCCTGATATTGCCGGAAAAAATATTGCAAATCCAACTGCTCTTCTTTTGAGCGGAATTGCCATGTTACGTCATTTGGGTTTAATGGAAAATGCTGCTGTCATAGAAAATGCTCTATTGTACACACTGGAACAGGGAATTCATACCGGAGACTTCGGAGATAAAGCAATTCCGGGCAAAAACACCACAGAATTCGCTGAGGCTATCATAAATAATTTTGGGAAAACTCCGGAACATGGTGCAAAACCAGTTCTTCCAAACATGTATATTACCCCTACGCTTTTTAAAATGGACCACAACCAGATGATGGTTTCTGTTGATTCAAGTGAGGAAAAGGAATATATCGTAGGTGTAGACATGTTCATCGAAAGTTCAGAACAACCGGAATTCATAGCAAAAAAATGCCAGCGTCACGGAGGAGTAAAATTCAACCTGCTTAATATCAGCAACCGCGGAACTCAGGTATGGCCTACCGGTTCCGTATATACGAATCTGGTAAACTTGTACAATGCACGATTCGAGAGTTTGGATGGCTCTCCTTTAAATCAGCAGGATGTTATAGGCCTGTACGTTAGTCTGAGTGGTGATTTTAAAATCAGCTCCCTGGAACTGTTGAACGTTGTAAACGGGAAAAAAGCATATAGTCTCGCTCAGGGACAATAAAAAGCAAGTGTGAGAGTATGGGAATGAGATTGCTGTGACTTGCGGAAACCTACAATCTCATATCAAAAATCATAAATCGGACTTACCTGGATTAAGTTTGGAATTCCCGAGATGCCGCGACAAATCACGAATATTCTTCTTTTCAAAATTCTTTTTCAACGCTTCGGTCAGATCTGTACCAGTCTGATTTGAAATACAAAGTATGACCCACAAAACATCAGCGAGTTCATCGGAAAGTTTTTTATCCTTTTCGCCTTCTTTAAAAGACTGATCCCCGTAAATACGACTCATTAGTCTCGCCACTTCTCCCACTTCTTCGCTAAGTATCGCCATATTCGTTAGTTCACTGAAATAACGTACTCCTGTATTGCGTATCCAGTCGTCTACCATTTGTTGCGCTTCACGAATGGAAATTTCTTCTTTCAACATTTTCTGAGTGAATATTTAAAGTTGATTTAAACGTAACTGTTACCTTCCAGATAGGTAGTTGCGTGGCCTGACATTAAAACCCTGTCATTGGCAAGAACACAATCAAGATAGCCTTTTCTGGCTGATAACTGGACAGCAGTTAATTCATTTTTTTCCAACTCTTTAGCCCAAAATGGAACCATAACCGTATGAGCAGAACCTGTAACGGGATCTTCGTCTATGCCTGACTGTGGGTAGAAACAACGGGAAACAAAATCTGAGTCATTTCCTTTTGCTGTCACGATTAAACCACGAGCCGGAAGTTTACTGACCAAAACAAGGTCTGGTTTTAATGTCTCGATATCCGACTGGCTTCCCAGCAAAACCATATAGTCAAATCTCGACTTAAAAACAGCCAGAGGAGTTATTCCAATAGATTTTTCAATTAATCCATCATCGATTATCTTTTCAGGGGCATTAGCCGGAAAATTCAATGATATTTTATCTCCATCCCGGGTTATCTGAAGGGGACCGCTTTTTGAGTGAAAAACGATCTGACTGCCGGTATAGTTCATATGTTCGAAAAGAACATGCGCAGAAGCCAGCGTAGCATGGCCACAGAGATCCACTTCCACCGTTGGCGTAAACCAGCGTATAGAATAATCTTCGCCCTGCTGAACGAAATAAGCTGTTTCCGCGAGATTATTTTGTGCAGCAATCTTCTGCATCAGCATATCACTTAACCATTCATTTAAAGGTATCACGGCGGCGGGATTGCCACCAAATTTTCTGTTTGAAAATGCGTTTACTATAAAAATCTTTAGTTTCATAATTCCTTCATCTTTGTGTCCACAATAATGGTAACAGGCCCATCATTTATCATATCTATTTGCATGTCGGCTCCAAATACTCCCGTAAATATTTTCTTACCCAGGTCTTTTTCTAACTGGCAGATCATATTTTCGTACAGGGGTACGGCGATATCAGGTTTCGAAGCGCGAATATAAGAAGGCCTGTTTCCTTTTTTAGTTACTGCATACAAGGTAAACTGGCTGACAAGCAAAATATCACCACCCGTTTCAAGAACTGATAAATTCATAAAACCCTCTGTATCATTAAATATCCTCAGGTTTATCAGCTTATTACTTAACCATTGAATATCATTCGGACCATCCGTATCCTCAATTCCCAGGAGAATCATTAATCCCGATTCAATAGAAGAATGAAGTAAACCGTTTATAAATACACCGGCGCGTTTAACTCTTTGAATAACTGCCCGCATTGATTTTAAATTAATCAAATTACATTTACGAAATGAAGATAGACGTTTCCCGGGAAATCAATTTCCGTACTGCGCGTAGTGGCGGCAAGGGTGGCCAAAATGTAAATAAAGTTGAAACGATGGTAATCGGATATTTTAGCATCCGAAATTCATCATTGTTGAGAGAAGAACAAAAAGTTCACCTTGAAAATAAACTTTCCTCGAAAATCACAAGTGATGGTTTTTTGCAAGTGAAATCGCAATCTCATCGGTCACAACTCGACAACAAGCACGAGGTGATCAGGAAAATGGAGATCATGCTTGAACGCGCACTGGTAAAACCAAAACCAAGAAAAAAAACAAAACCCAGTTTTTCATCGAAGGAGAAAAAAAAGGACATAAAACAAAAGAGGTCTCAAATAAAAGATTTAAGAAAAAAAATAAACAAAATTGATTAATGCACACGGATTCAGGAAAAACAGAAATAATATGAACTTACTCAGGGCATTGCAGAATGTCAAGTTTGTCCCTCTGTTTTTTTTGGCCTCATTCGCTTTTCGAAAACCAGAATTTGGTCCCTCTCTTATTCTACATTTCAGAGTCTATGTGCACGGAGAACCTATGCAATTAAATAAGAAATACAGGAATCCTTTTGGTGAGATTTATGAAATCAGCCGCTTTCGACTCTACATTGGCAACATCAGTCCTGCGTATACTGATAAGGAAACCAAAGCAAAAAAATCTTCTTCCTACCAGCTCATTGATTTTTCCGATTCGACTACAACATTTATAGAACTTCCTGCGACGACTGGTGATTGTAATGGAATAGAATTTGAATTGGGGGTGGATTCTGCTGATCAAAACCATGGTGCACAATCCGGACAGCTCGACCCTTCAAAAGGAATGTTTTGGACATGGAATAGCGGATATCAGAGTTTCAGGATAGAAGGATATTCCCCACTTTCTAATCAGCCTGCACATATGATCGCGTACCATATAGGAGGATACAGATTTCCATTCAGTACCGTGTGGAAAATTAAGATGAATACTACGAATGATGAAGTATTCAAAATAACAAATGACTATAAAATCATTGTCGAAGTTCCCGTCGAACTCGATTACTTTTTCGACGGACCAACGCCTTTGCATATAAAAGACATCTCATCCTGCACCACGCCTGGCGAAATGTCCAGAAAAATTTCAGAAAATTTCATCGGAAGTTTCACGGGTCTTGTTCTCACATCAGCACCATGAAGTTTTTAAGGATAACAATATTAATAGGCATTTTTGGGTTTATTTGGATCAATACGCCATTCCCGTTCCAGATACCAAAAAACTTTCCTCCTCCTGTCTATAGTTTTCAAAAAAATCCACTAACAAAACGAGGATTTGAACTGGGCAGAAAATTATTTTATGACGGAAAACTTTCAAAAGATGGAAATTTTCCATGTTCCTCCTGCCATCAGCAATTTGCCGCATTTGCAACATATGAACATCGTCTAAGTCACGGATTCAACAATCAGTTCAGCTATCGCAACGCACCCGGACTATTTAATCTGGCCTGGGAAAGGGAACTAAATTGGGACGGTGGTGTAAATCATATAGAAGTGCAGCCACTGGCCCCCCTGCTGGATCCGCATGAAATGGCGGAGGATCTGAATAAGATAATCGGGAAATTGAAGAAAGATAAATCATACCCTATTTTATTTAATCAGGTGTTCGGATCTCGTGAAATAAATTCACAGAGAATTTTAAAGGCACTGACTCAGTTTACTGCGTCATTGATTTCTGCCAATGCTAAATATGATCAGGTGAAATATGGAACCGCTCGCTTCAATCAATACGAACAGAAGGGTTATGAGATTTTTCAGATGAAATGTGCACGTTGCCACGCCGAACCTCTCTTTACGGACTTTAGTTACAGGAATACCGGACTGGCATTAGACACAACATTAAATGATTACGGGCGCATGCGCATTACCGGAAGAAAAGAAGATTCTCTTAAGTTCCGGGTACCCAGTCTCAGGAATATTTTTCTGACAAATCCTTATGGGCATGACGGTCGTTTTTCGACGATCAGTGAAGTATTAGAACACTATAACAAGGGAATTGTTCCAGGGCCGACACTGGACAGCTCGCTAAGAAATGGAATAGCGATATCTGACAATGACCGTTTCTACCTTATCAGTTTTCTTGGGACCCTGACAGACAGCGTTTTTATAAAAAACCCTCTTTACAGCGATCCTGAAACTGGAATACAAAATTACGCACCGGTTGATAGACACTAACGAGATCAAGTGTGAAAGTGTGGTAGTTATTTAATTCAACTACCATACTATTTATAATATGGAATAAGTTCGTCCCGGAATGATTTCTCGGCTTGTTCCCAATTTTGTACTACTTCCTGCCGTCGGGTATTCAGGGACTGATTCAGAGAATTAAAATTATTTGTGCTGGCATTGATGTCTTTAACTGCCTTATTATATTGATCCACGTCCTCTTTAGTTCTGTTGTTCCCTTTTGCTTCAAGGGTTTTCTTGATTTTATCGAAATTTTCCTGTTTCAAATAGAAATCTGTAAGTTTAGGAATATCATTATTCACCATATTATTATAAAACTGCAGCGCTTCCCGGCAACCGGCTGCCAATGAAGGATTACCCTGAAATGTTTTCAGGCTGTCTGCCTGTAACTCCTGCAGTCCCTCTTTCGCAAACCCCGCGAGAGAATTTCTTGCCTGCTCAGCGTCATTGAGTTTATGAGCATTCAGAGCATTAAATAGCTGCCCGTCTTCCCAATTGCATTTAAAGAAAATTATATAAATTTTATCAGTGTAGCTATTTACTTTCCCCGCCAGGCCCATCTTGTCTGTCAATTCATTTTTTGAATTAACCAGATTAACATTATACTTTGCCGCGAATTGCTTTTCAGCTTTTGACAGATCTTCATTAGCCTCCTGTAGTTTCTCACTCGTTTTTTCTTCGAGTAATAAAAAAGCCTGCATCTGATCCACGGATTGCTCAGCGATCTCTTCCATATTTACTATTTTCGAATAATCTTCATTAAAAATGCGATAACAGAATTGTATATAATCAATACTTGCCTGTCGCAAAGAATTGTCGCCTTTGTATTTGGGAAGATCAGAAGTTTTATATTTCGCGTTGTTGATGCTTTCCAGCGCCTGTCCGCGGAGTTTTTCTATTTTTCTCGCCCGCCTGCTATGTGCAGAAGCGCTTACGTAAGCCATATACTTTTGATTCATTTCGACCTGCGCATTTGAAATTGCGGTCATGTAGTCACCTGCATTCTCCATTACCTGCGCATTCAAACGGAATGAAAATCCCAGCACGATTAGCAAAACGAAAAAAAAGTGTCGCATAAAATCATTTTGGTTAGAACTGCCCAATTTGTCCTACAATTAACGTAAGGCAACGACTCTTTATTTTTTCAAACGATAAGCAATTTCATATCCTAAAAGAACTCCCGAATCACGCGTTATAACCTCTGTAAGATTAGTATTGGATTTTCGCAGGTCTTCGTCTGCATGCATTCTGATTATTTCATATTGGTCCCACTCAACATTATAGGGGGGAACAAAATTACTCAATCTTTTCTCGGCGTCATTCAGGTTATTAAAAATCTGCTTTCTTTCCTCGAACATTTTATCAAAAACAAGAACTTCATCACGGGCTACCTGACCCCGCGCCAAAATGTCCAGGTAATTGTTAAACGAAAGAAATAACCGGCTGGTGTCTGTAAAAGATTTTGAAAATGATTGCAAGGGGGTCAAATTAATAGGCGGAAAGGGATGATAATATTTGTTGGCTTCAATGGTAATATTGGCCAATGAAAAAGGTAGTGTTTTCTCTCTTTCAGATTGCGTTTCACTATAGTCAGGCAAAAATATATCAGGGACTACGCCCGTTTGCTGTGCACTGGTCCCATTTACCCGAAAAAGTCTGTCAACCGTCATTTTAATAAAATTATCTGCAGTTTTCATTCTTTCCATATGTTGTTCGTCAAACATCGTATCCAGTGGCAATACTACCTGCGCCGTAGCCTTACCGAAACTTGGTGAACCCATTATAAGTGCCCTGTGATAATCCTGTAAAGTTCCTGCCAGCATTTCCGAGGCAGAAGCAGTGAACCCATTGATAAGCAGAATTAACGGGCCATCGTAAACAGATCCCCGATTCACATCTTTCATAGTATAAATCTTACCTTCCTTATCACGGGTCATGCCTACCGGTCCGAAGTCTATAAAAATTCCCGCAAGCGCAATAGCTTCGAGCATAGAACCGCCTCCATTATACCGCAGGTCCAGAATTAAGCCTTCAATATTCTCTTTTTTTAATTTAATAATCTCTTTTGCAACATCGTCAGCACATCCATTATTGCCTCCTTCTTCTCCATTCCAATCAGTATAGAAAGCCGGCAGGGAAATAAATCCAACGCTGTGTTCCCCTTTTAAAATGAAACTGCGTACTTTACTATTGTCATCATCCAAATCTGATTTCTCCTTTTGCAAAGTCACTTTTCGAACTGTTCCATCTGATTTTTTTAATGTCAGTGTAAGACTTTTGCCGTGATCACCTGAAATAAATGCGTTTACTTCGTCTGTAGATCCATCCGATACATCCACTTCTTCGTTGTCATCCCACTGCAATGCAAGTATCTCATCACCTTCATGTATCAAGCCACTTTTATACGCGGGGCTCCCGGGTTTTAAATGTGTTATTTCCGTAGCGTCTTTGCCTTCACCCAGACTGAATCCAAATTGCAGTTGTTTATCTCCAAGTTCTCCCTGGAATTCTTCCTTTTTTCCGGGAGAAAAAAATTCAGTGTGAGGATCATAACAGGAAGCCACAGATTCGCACCAGGCATTATTAACGAATCCTGCCAGCCCTCCATGAGTCAGCCTCGTTCTTTGTATATCTCTCTTAAAAGCATGACATACTTTTCTCCTTGCTGCAGGTTCAAGACTATCAATATGTATATTCTTCTTTGTTGAGTCTTCCTGATAAATATCAATTATAGTCTCCAGAATATTTCTTTTAACAAGTTTGTAAAGTTTAGATCTGCGCTGAACGTCGTTAAATGAAAAACTGCTGTCCTCAGTCACTGTATAAGTTTCATTCAGATTTAAATCGAACCTTGAATTTGAAAGTTGAATTATTATTGAGTCTGTCTGATTTATTTTTCTGGTATATATGTTTATAAGAAGCCTTAGAAAATCATCCTTCCTATTTAAAAGTTGTTCGTCGAGCTTAAGTTGATAAACACTGAGCTGTTTGATGTCTTCAATGTTTAAGTAAATTTTGTCGGGATCAAGTGCCTTTATCATCTGTGAGAAAAGATCGGCGGAAAAGGATTTGTCGACCGTTCTGGGTTGAACATGGTAAATTTCTGCCATCCGCGTAATCGTAAAAGCTATGTCTGCCGGGGATCTATTGGGCTGGGCAGAAGATTCCAGCGCTAACAATTGGGATAAGATCAACAGGAACCGAATCACATGCTTCATACCTTAAGTAAAGAATAAAATGGCAATATATAAAATGAATCAGCGTTCTGGCTGAAAGTCAGTACTCTACGCTATTTTTGCGTCTAAATTTTCTTTTTGGCCAGCATAAAAAAATTAGCTTCTCAGACCCTTTGGTACGGTGCAAGTTCCATTTTTGCCCGCTTCCTTTATTACCTGTTGACGCCCTATCTAACCGGAAAATTCAGTGGGACAGTAGAATATGGCAGGATGAGTCTTGTATTTGCTCTGATACCCTTTTTGTTTACGCTGATAGTCTTCGCGTTCGAAACAGCCTATTTCAGGTTCATGGAGCGAAAAGAGTACAAAATGGATGTCTATAACACACTCAGTACATCCCTACTTATTTCCACACTTGCCATCATCGGGTTGACCATATTTTATAGGGCCCGCGTAGCCGCTTTTATCGGCCTGCCTGATCATCCGGAATACATCACCTTATGTGCTGCGATCATTGGTTTTGACGCATTAAGCGCACTCCCTTTTGCCAAACTAAGACATGAAAACAGGCCAAAAAAATTTGCATTTATAAGAATTACGGGTATCCTCCTGAACATATTTGTAGTTTATTTTTTCCTCACTGTTTGTCCGTCGATAGTCAAAAAAAATCCGAACAGCATTTTACATCTGGTATACAGTGCAAGATTTGGCGTCGCCTATGTTCTGATCGCCAATGTGGCTGCTTCTCTTTTTCAGTTTCTGGCTCTATCCAGGGAATGGTCGGGGATTAAACTACATATCAATAAGATACTTTGGAAAGAAGTGATGATCTATGCATTGCCTCTTACGATTGCGGGATTTGCAGGCATGATTAATGAAACATTTGATCGTGTAATGCTTCAGCGTTGGTCACCTTTAAAAGGTGATGCAGCTACATTTGAAGTAGGTGTCTACAGTGCCTGCTATAAACTTTCCATACTCATTACACTTTTTGTACAAGCTTTCCGCATGGGTGCAGAACCATTTTTCTTTAAACAATCATCGGAGGAAAATGCACCAAAAGTTTATGCCAGGGTGATGAAATTTTTTGTAATAACAATTTGCGGTATGTTCTTATTCGTGTCGCTGTATCTCAATGTCTGGAAAATACTTTTTATACATGATGAAAAAATGTGGGCGGGAATAAAAGTAGTACCCATCCTTCTGCTGGCAAATATGTTTCTGGGTATTTATATCAACTTGTCCATTTGGTATCGTTTAACCCGAAAAACTACAGCCGGTGCATACATTACACTTATCGGAGCGGGAATTACTATTGCTGTGAATTTCATTTTTATACCATATTTCAGTTATATGGCTTGTGCCTGGGCTACTTTCCTATGCTATGGAACCATGATGGTGATCTCCTATCTCTGGGGACAAAAATCCTATCCTGTACCATACGCATGGAAAAAATTAGTTGCTTACATTGTCATAGTAGTGATATTGTATTTTATTCACCGGGGTATAATAAGCCTATGGCACAATACGGCTCTTAATTACACCATCGCGACTCTATTCCTGATTTTATTTGGATTGCTTATTTATCGGATTGAAAAAAAGGAGTTTGACCATTTATTTAAAATGCGGATAGGGGACACTAAAAAAATACAATGACCGCCATCAATTACCAGACATGAAAAAAACTATCAAGCAAATACTTATCCGGGTATTTGGCATCAACTTTCTTAAAAACATCCAGTCAAGGTTCAAATCATCTGAAGAACGGAGCCATAAAAAAGCTCGTAGAGAGTTCTATTCTCAATTCTTGACAAAAGGAGATATTTTTTTTGACGTGGGATCGAATTATGGTAACAGAATTGAACCTGTAATAGACATGGGCCTAAAAATAATTGCTGTAGAACCTCAGGAAAAATGTGTTCAGTTTTTAAGAAATAAATATGGAAATAAGATTACAATAATTAATAAGGGACTCAGTTCAAAAATTGAAGACAGAACAATGTATTTATCGGATGCCCATGTACTATCTTCTTTTTCAGAAGAATTCATAAAGGCGACCAGGGAGAGCGGCAGATTTGAGAACTATACATGGAAAAAGGGAGGAACCATTCAAATGACCACTCTCGATGACCTGATAGCCAGATACGGATTGCCGAAATTCATTAAAATAGATGTGGAGGGTTTCGAGTTAGAGGTTTTAAAGGGACTAAGCCAACGCGTTGAGTATATTTCTTATGAATATACTGTTCCTGAACAAAGTAATAATGCGATTTACTGTCTTGACAGAATAGGTGTAATAGCGGACAAAGATGTAGTATGTAATTATTCAGTTGGAGAAAATATGCAATGGGCACTCCCCGCCTGGGTTTCCTTTAGTGAATTCCGGGAATTCATTCAATCAAATTCATTTTTTGAAAGCAATTTTGGTGACATCTATATCAAGACAAACCTTCGGTAAATATTAAAAAAAGCCACGTCCGTTTGCGAAAATCAACCAAAAGAAGATAAGAATGTTTACTGATATAATATTCGTTTAATAAGATCGTTATCAATCAGTTAATGGGAATTCTCCATATAAGATTCATTCACTACTTTTAAGTTAGCCAATTAAACCTTACTTATATAATTACTATGGAATCAACTCCTATTATAGCAGTGATCGGACTAGGATACGTCGGACTGCCACTTGCCGTAGAATTTGCTAAAAAATATTCGGTAGTTGGATTCGATATTAATGCCCGTAGGGTCAAAGAATTAATGAAAGGTTTTGACCACACACTGGAAATTGAAGAAGGTCAGCTTAAGAAAGTTCTATCCGGGATTGCTGGTGATCAGGGGTTATATTGTTCAGATGACATTTCAGACATCCGGTCCTGCAATTTTTTTATAGTAACAGTCCCCACACCAACCGACAAACATAATAACCCGGACCTTACACCACTTTATAAAGCAAGTGAAACTGTGGGAAAGGTTTTGAAAAGGGGAGACATCGTAATCTATGAATCTACTGTATACCCTGGCGTCACAGAAGAAGAATGTGCACCCTTACTGGAAAAAACAAGCGGATTAAAATTCAACATTGATTTTTTCTGCGGTTATTCACCCGAACGAATTAATCCGGGCGATAAAATACACACGGTGGCAAATATTTTAAAAATAACTTCAGGATCCACTCTGGAAACAGCAAAAACGGTGGACGAACTCTACCGCTCAGTAATCCTTGCAGGTACACATCTTGCACCCTCGATAAAAGTGGCTGAAGCCGCAAAAGTAATTGAAAACTCACAGCGTGATATCAATATAGCTTTCGTGAATGAACTTGCAAAAATTTTTAATTTGCTGGGAATTGATACAAATGCAGTATTGGATGCAGCTGGAACTAAATGGAATTTTCTGAAATTCAAACCAGGTTTAGTAGGTGGACATTGCATTGGCGTTGATCCTTATTACCTTGCTCAAAAAGCACAGGAAGCAGGATATCATCCTGAAATTATTCTTGCAGGAAGAAGATTGAATGACGGTATGGGCGCTTATGTAGCCAGTGAAACCATTAAGTTGATGATAAAAAAAGAGATACCCATTAAAAATGCAAGTGTACTTATATTGGGTTTTACTTTCAAGGAAAATTGTAACGATGTTCGGAACACCCGTGTAATCGATATTGTGGAGGAACTCAAAAGTTATCAGGCAAGAATAAGTATTTTAGATCCGTGGGCTGAACCTGAATTCGTGAAACACGAATATGGAATTGATACATTTAAAGCCCTTTCAGGCAATGAGGAGAAATATGACGCAGTTATTTTAGCAGTTGCTCATAATGAATTCAATAAATTAAATATCGGTGAACTGGTGAATAAACGTTCAGTTATTTATGATGTAAAGGGCGTATTGAAAAGAGAATCTATTGATGCCCGACTATAAAATGTACAAGAACCCATATCATATTGACGATTTAGGCAGACATTCTTTCCTGGTCACAGGAGGTGCTGGCTTTATAGGTTCCAACCTGGTTGAGTACCTCATAAAATATGGGGCAAGAAAAATAAGGGTTCTCGATAATCTCAGTACGGGGCATTTACATAATATCCAGTCATATATTTCCAATCCGTCTTTTGAATTCATCAAAGGAGATATCAGGGATTTAAAAACGTGTACGGCTGCCTGCGCAGGAATAGATTTTGTACTGCATCAGGCGGCACTGGGTTCAGTACCCAGGTCGATCGCTGACCCTATTACTACAAACGAAGTGAATATATCAGGTTTTGTAAATATGCTCGTAGCCGTAAAAGATTGCGGCGTAAAACGCATGGTCTATGCCGCTTCTTCATCTACATACGGAGATAGTACTTCACTTCCAAAAGTAGAAGATAAAATAGGCAACCCTCTCTCTCCATATGCAGTTACCAAATATGTGAACGAGTTGTATGCAAACGTTTTTGCACAAACTTACCAGCTTGAGTTAATAGGTCTTCGGTATTTCAATGTATTTGGACCCAGACAGGATCCCAAAGGAGCTTATGCGGCTGTTATACCAAAATTTGTAATTCAATTGCTGAATCATGAACCGCCAGTAATTAATGGAGATGGAACTCATTCCAGAGACTTTACTTTTATTGAAAATGTGGTGCAAGCAAACATACTCGCAATTTTTACTGGTAAGCCTGATGCAATAAACGCTGTTTATAATATAGCATACGGTGAACAAACTTCCCTTAATCAGTTAGTTCAAATATTGAAAAAAAATCTTTCAAAAAGCGATCCAAGTATCAATGAAATAAATATTATTTATGGTCCTAACCGAAAAGGCGACATTCCGCATTCACTTGCTTCCATTGAAAAAGCAAATAAAAGCCTCGAGTATTCACCCCGATTTAATTTTGCAAAGGGTTTGGAACTGACGGTTAAATGGTTCATTGAAAATAATAGAAACGAATAAACCCGGACAAATTTTCTAACCATTTAAAAAAGGATTGTTCTCTTTTTCATAACCGATGGTTGTGGGTTCACCATGACCGGGATAAACGATCGTTTCGTCAGGAAGACTAAACAGTTTCTCAGAAATAGTTTTTATCAATGTATTTGAATCTCCTCCGGGAATATCCGTCCTTCCAATTCCCATTCTGAACAAAACATCTCCCCCGATCAACATTCCCTGTTTTCGATCATAAAATACCACGTGCCCGACTGAATGGCCGGGCGTAAATATCACTTCAAGTTTGTCATCGCCCATCGGAATTTCATCTCCTTCTTTGAGAAATAAGATATCACCTGAATAATTTTCGAATGGCATGTTCCAACGAATACCTGATTCTGGCGCGAAATTAAAAGTCCACAGTTCCTTTTCTCCCATTTGTAATTCGAGATTGAAGTTTTCAGCTACCCATTTATTCCCAAAGACATGGTCGAGATGACAATGGGTATTTAACAATAAATTGGGGCGCAGACCGCTTTCTTTAAGCCAGCTGGAAAGACTATTTTTTTCTTCAGGAAAATAACATCCCGGATCAATGATGGCACAGGCATCTTTTTCGTTGTAAACAACGTATGTATTTTCTTGAACAGGGTTGAATATGAATCGTTTTACCCTAAGCATATGCGCATTTTTAATTCAAAATCTATTTCACCGGATTTAGGGATTGTCTTAACTTGAACCGGTTATTTTCCATAATTCCAAATAAGGTATGCAAGTTCCGCATAAGTTGAGATTGAAAGAACTTTTTTTAATTACGGCTGCTCTGTTTTTCTTATTGTTTCAAGCTTCTGCACAGATAAATACTGTTGAATTCGGGAAAAACCGGCTTCAGTTCAAACACATGAAGTGGAAGTATTATGAAACGCAGAATTTCAATACCTATTTCAATCAAAATGGAGATCCACTTGCAAAATATGTTGCTCAGGTGGCCGAAAAGGAATTACCCGGTATCGAACAACAAGTAGAATACGGCATGCAACGCCGGGGAAATATTGTTTTGTATAACAGTTACAATGAAATGGAACAATCGAACATCGGATTGGCAACGGATTGGCAATCACCGGGTGGAACTACGATGCTTGTAAACAACAAAATGATTGTTTACTATACCGACGATCATAACAAACTCCGTATCCAGATTCGTCAGGGAATCGCACGTGTTCTCCTTGAAAATGTTTTATTCGGTGATGATCTGGGTGAAGTAGCTGCGAACGGAGCGTTACTTGATCTTCCCCAATGGCTAACGGATGGATATGTTGATTATGTTGCAGAAAATTGGAATACAGAACTGGACGATCAGTTGAAATCTGCCATACTTTCCGGTCGTTATACTAATTTTTATAATCTCGCATTCGAAAAGCCAGCTTTGGCTGGTCATGCTTTCTGGTATTATTTCGCAAACAAGTACAAAAAGGAAAACGTCACTTATTTTTTATATCTGGCGCGGGTTTATAGAAATACCAATACTGCAGCCCTTCGTATTTGCAAAAAGAAATTCAAAGAAGTTCTTCAGGATTTCATGAATGAAGAGGAAGATCTCTACAACAAGGATATTCATGGCAGAAGGAATTTCCCAAAAGGCAGTATATCTGTTGTGGAAGAAGTGAATGATAATAAAGACTTTTTTCATTTTACGCCAAGCCCCGCTCCGCGCAGTCAGACTTATGCCGTGGTTGAGTTTAATCGCGGACAATATCAGGTAGTGTTACATGAAAATTTTGTTAGCAGAAAAGTACTAATGAAAAGCGGAGTAAGAAGCAATGATAAACAATTACAGCCACACTATCCATTAGTTGCCTGGGACCCAAAGGGCACTAGGCTGGCTGTCATTTATTACAAAGAAGGAAAAATCCGACTTTTCGTTTATGATATTGTATCGAAATATAAACGAGTTGTTACAGACCTGGATATGTTCGATCAGGTACAAGACATGAAATACATGCTTGATAATAATACACTTTTGTTAAGTGCTGTAAAAGAAGGGCAATCGGACATATTCGAGTATAACCTTACAACATCTAAAGTAGATCAGATTACGAATGATGTTTATGATGATCTGGACGCGTCTTTTGTAACTTTCCCGGGTAAAACAGGTATCATTTATTCATCCAACCGTCCTTCGGGTTCTGCACCTACCGGAGATACCGTATTGCCTTCAAATAATCGTTACAATGTTTTTCTGGTCGACAACTGGAATAAAAGCGAATTCAAACAAATTTCGCAGCTCACACATTTAAAGTATGGTAATGCGCGTTACCCAACACAGTATAACAACTTTCATTTTACTTTTATTTCAGATGAAAATGGAATTGCAAATCGCTATGCCGGATTTTTTACAACAAGGAGAGACGGCATTGATACCGTTTATCGTATAGGCGACGAAATACTCCACAATCCTGACCGGCAGGAACTCGATTCAACGTTACGTGCAAATAAAGAAACTGAACCTGATTCTATTTATACCTTTTCCATAACGAGAGATTCTGCATATACGTTTGCTCTAACCAACTATCAAAGCGGGCTGACTGAAACAAAAATTGCTGGCGAAACCGGACTTGTAAGTGAAGTGCGTCAGGAGGGAGATCTAAAATTTCTATATAAACTGAAAGTGGATGAATCCGCTCTTAAAAAGCGAAATATTAATCCCCGGGTTACAGAATACAGAAAAGAATCCATCACGGCGAATCAGATAGCCACCGGTCAGGCTTTACAATATCAACAGAAAAAAAAGGTGGATACTGTAAAAGCTCAAACAGACATCTTCGAAAGCGAATTTGACAAAGAAAAACAAGATACCGTTTTAAACCAAAAACTGGTTCTTCATCAATCGGTGCCACCACCGCCAGATGAGATTTTAAAAAACGCGAAACTATATGATTATAAGCTGAAATTCTCTGCGCAAAGTTTTACAATAGGTTTTAATAACGACGTGCTGGCAACCCAGTATCAGCCTTTTACAGGCGCTTTGCCCATTATGCTAGGCGGTAATGAACCATTTAACGCCATGTTCCAGGCAGCCGTTTTTGATTTATTTGAAGATATCCGATTTACTGGTTCACTACGGCTGCCTTTATTTGGAGGAAATTCATCCACCGCAGTATCTGCGGGTTCAGGGGGAATAGGAGTGGCAACATTCGTGCCCTCAGGAGGTTCATTTTTCGACGGAGGTGGTCAATGGTATGCACGCATAGATTACTTAAAACTGCGTACCGATTTCTCTTTGCTCTATTTCCGACAGACCGATGTTGGAACTTACCCACTCTATGATACGGTGGGTGCAAATTCATCACACACGTATGATTTCGTTGATTCAAAACTATATACAAATCTCTTCCAGGCTGTTATTCGGTATCCATTTGATAAAATCAGAAGCCTGAGGTATAGTGTAGGTATTCGAACGGATAAAGTTGGTCTTAGGCCAAATGGAGAAAGCGCTTACGATCCGAATTATCCGTTCGATAGTCTGGCTTTGAAATCAGGTTACGTCGACAAACAAGTATTTCTGGTGAATCGCCTTGAATACGTTTTCGACAATACCATCACAAAGACTATGAATATTATGAACGGGCTGCGATATAAATTTTATATCGACTTTAATTATCAGACCAATCAGCCACTAACCGGAGAAGGAAGAAAGATCTTTAATTTTGGATTCGACGCCCGTAATTATTATCCGATTTACAGGAATTTTATATGGGCAGTTCGTGCTGCCGGGGATTTCTCGTGGGGTAATCAGAAAATTGATTATTATCTGGGTGGTCAGGACGGATGGATGTTTCCTAAGGCAAATCAATATCCCCTTCCCGATTATTCACAGAATTATGCTTATCAGTCGCTTGCTGTTAACCTAAGAGGTTATAATCAAAATGTTGCCAATGGCAACAATGCAATTACAATTAACAGTGAATTGCGCCTGCCGGTATTTACAACTTTGATGAATAAGCCAATCAACAACGCTTTTGTACGGAATTTTCAACTAATCCAATTCTTCGATCTCGGGACTGCCTGGGCTGGATCTATTAACAATATCCAGCGACCTCAGAATACTTATACCAACAATGACTATAATAATGTTCCCGTAAACGTAACGATTAAAGCAGGCGGTATCGGTCCTTTCGCTGGAGGTTATGGTTTTGGGGCAAGAAGTACATTACTTGGATATTTCCTTCGACTCGATGTTGGATGGCAAATGAATACTTTCTTCGGGAATTCACCAACATGGCAATTCGCCATGGGGGTAGACTTTTGATATCTTCGTACTGTAGTTTCTAATCAATTTTCATACTTGCCACATTACGACAGTCAGATTGTATACCCTTCTTTCTGAAGATAAGCCCGAACCTTTGTGATTTGATCTCCCTGGATCAGAATCTGACCATCTTTAACTGATCCTCCGGTGCCACAAAATTGTTTCAGTTTTTTCCCAAGAATTTCCATGTCCTCCGGTTTGCCAATAAATCCTATAACTGCGGTTACAGTTTTGCCACCACGATGCCTGTTATCCAATATTATGCGCAAACGCTGTTTAGAAGGGGATAAGGAATCCGTGGATTCAGTATTTGCATTTTGAAATGAAAAATTGGGATTTGTACTAAAAACAAAGCCATTCTTATCAGGAATATTTTTTTTTGCCATTTTCAAAATGGTTTATTGTCAATTGATATTTTTCCTAAATCCGTTTTTGCCAGCCTATACTCCCATACTCCCATACTCCCATACTCCCATACTTTCCTAAATCGCCTTAAGGCTCAAATCAATACTCTGCGCCTGATGGATAAGAGCACCTATGCTGATATAATCCACGCCGGTAGCGGCAAAGTCGCGGATATTGTTCAGGCTGATACCACCGCTTGCTTCTGTTTCTATTTTATTACCGATTAATTTGAGAGCCTGTACAATCTGTGAAGGATTGAAATTATCCAGCATGATTCGATGAGCTTTCCCCGACCTCATGACTTCGCGAACATCTTCCAATGTCCGTACTTCCACTTCTATTTTAAGTGATGGTTTATATTTCTGTACATATGTAAATGCGTAATCCAATGCTTTCCCGATACTTCCGCAAAAGTCTATGTGGTTATCCTTAAGCATTATCATATCAAATAAACCAAATCTATGGTTCGTGCCGCCTCCGATCCGAACGGCCTCTTTTTCCAGTAGCTTGAATCCTGGCGTGGTTTTCCTGGTATCCAGAATTTTGGATGAATATCCCTTGATCGAATCCACATACCTGCGGGTTAAAGTGGCTATACCACACATTCTTTGCATGCAATTTAATATCAATCTTTCACAGGCGAGTATGGAATGAACCGAAGCTTCTATTGTAAATGCCTGGTCCCCCTTCTGCATATTTTCACCATCGTTCTTGTGAATAATAAAGGATGCCGACGGTTCTCTAAAATGAATTATTTTTTGTGCTATTTGTACACCAGCAAGAATGCCATCCTGCTTAATTTTCAAAACCGCCCGACCACGTGTGTTTGCCGGTATGACAGCGAGAGTGGAATGATCTCCATCGCCCACATCTTCCGCTAAAGTTGCCTGCACCAGAATATGCAAATGCTCATCGAATAGGTCCGCGTTTAAGCCCATTACAGAGCAAAGTAGAAATTATAAAGTAAAAAGTAAAATATAAGCGAGGGTCATGTACTCTCACATTCTCACACTCTCACACTTTCACACTTTCTTAGTCTTTTATCTGGAACCTGATTTCCTGAAGAAAGCTTTTATCGCCCTTTTGTTTAAAGAATAATGTGGTTCTGTAGTTGCCTGCGCGAGTCTGCAGAAGTCCTGTGCAGAAAAAGGTTCCCGTACTCTCACCCTGTTGCGTGATTTTGAAATTCTGGACCTGATTGTTGTTGAAGAAATCACCGATGACCATCTCAGCCTGTGCCTTACTGTAAGTGTCGGTTTTATCGGGGAGACTGATATCAACTCTTGCATCAAAGAATGGAGACAAACGGTTAACATTTCCCGAGCGGATCGCAGTGACTACCGCGTCCATATTTTCGAAGCCTTTGTAAGAAACGAGGATGAGGGCTGCTCCAATCAGTACCCATCCCATTAACCATTTCATAGGAATTGTTTTCAGGCAGTAAAAGCTAAAAATATGCCAAACTGAAAGGGATACTCTAAAATATTCAAAAACAGCCCATATACATTAACTTTGAACCCATTACACCATCCTTTTCATTCGAAAATGGCTAAAAAATCATCAATTCTCATCATCATGGACGGCTGGGGTCTGGGCAAGGTGGATTCTGCAGATGCCGTAAAACATGCAAAGACTCCGTTCGTTAGCTCACTTTACTCAAAATACCCAAATAGCACACTTGTAACCTGCGGGGAATCGGTAGGTCTGCCTGAGGGGCAGATGGGAAATTCTGAAGTTGGTCATTTGAACATTGGTGCCGGCCGTATCGTGTATCAGGAACTTCAACGGATAAATGTTGGCATCCGCGACGGTTCATTTGAAAAAAACCCGGCACTTCTGAAGTCAATTCAATTCGCCAAATCGAATAATAAAAAATTACACCTGCTTGGCCTGGTAAGTGACGGAGGCGTGCATTCGCATATTAATCACCTCAAAAAAATTATTGATTGCTGTAAATCGGAATCCTTAACATCAGTGTTTGTTCATGCGTTTACGGATGGCCGTGATACAGATCCGAAGAGCGGGTATGAGTTCATCAAAAGTTTGCAGGATCATCTGGAAACTTCAGGTACAGGAAAAATTGCAAGTGTTTCCGGAAGATATTATGCCATGGACAGAGACAAACGATGGGAACGTATTAAACTTGCATACGACGCCATGGTGAAAGGTTTAGGAGGCACTGGCGGTACCGCACTCGATATCATTCAGGAAAATTATGAAGCCAATATCACAGACGAATTCATCAAACCCAGCGTGGTGTTGAATTCCGACGGACGACCCATGGCTACTATTTCCGATGAAGATGTGGTAATCTGTTTTAATTTCAGAACTGACCGATGCAGAGAAATTACAGAAGCCCTTACACAAAAAGATTTCCCTGAACTTGGAATGAAAAAACTTTCATTGTATTTCACAACGATGACTGAATACGACCATCATTTCAAAGATATTCAGGTGATGTTTGAAACAGATGATTTAAAAATGACATTGGGTGAAGTGATTGCAAAAAATATGCTCACTCAAATCCGAATAGCAGAAACTGAAAAATATCCACATGTCACTTTCTTTTTCAGTGGGGGAAGAGAAAATGAATTTGAAGGTGAGAAACGTTTAATGGTTCCTTCTCCAAAAGTAGCAACCTATGATCTACAACCCGAAATGAGTGCGGAAGGAATTACTGATGCGATCGTTCCTGAAATAAATCATAAAACCGCCAATTTTATTTGTTTGAATTACGCGAACGCGGATATGGTTGGCCATACGGGTGATTTTCAGGCGGCAATTAGAGCAGTAGAAACTGTCGACCGATGCGTGGAACGGGTAGCAACTGCCGCCCTTGCTAACGACTATATAGTTTTTATAACGGCTGACCATGGCAATGCCGACTTTATGATCAATCCCGACGGATCACCTAACACCGCTCATTCTCTTAATCTGGTTCCCTATTTTATTCTTGATAATCAATGGCATGGAAATGTTATTCCCGGTAAGCTAGCCGACATTGCCCCAACCCTACTTAAATTGATGGGCTATGAAGTTCCTCCGGAGATGAGCGGTAGCATCCTGTTCACTTAAAAAAAGGTACCTAAACTTTGATCCGTGCAGCTTTCGCACTCTAAAATTGTCTAATTTACAGGGCAACGAGGTTTAATATGACCGAAGAAGCCATTTTACAAGGCTGTTTGAAAAATCACGCTGCTGCACAAAAAGAGTTGTACAACCGGTACAGCCCAAAAATGCTCGCAGTGTGTTACAGGTTTGCTCATAACAGAGAAGATGCTGAAGATATGCTTCAGGAAGGTTTTATTAAAGTATTTCTTCAAATGCATACATTCCAGGGCAAAGGTGCATTTGAAGGTTGGATACGCCGCATCATTGTACATACCTGTATCAATCACCTTAAAAAGAATAAACGCTTTAACGAAAGTGTGGATATCATTCAGGCAAGTGCTATCCAGATTCGAGAAGAAAATATTCCTTCCATCGTTCAGGCAAAACAGATTGTTGATTGCATTCGTATTCTTCCGGTGGGATATAGAACTGTTCTGAACCTTTATGCAATAGAAGGTTATTCCCACAAGGAAATTTCAGGAATGCTAGACATTGAAGAAAGTACCAGTAGGTCCCAGTACACGCGCGCCAGGCAGATGCTGGAAGAGATTTTGATTAAGAGAAATCTGATACCGGCAGCAAAAGAAAAAACAGATCGCTTAACGGCAATACATTGAACGTAAGGAGACGAACCAAAACTTCCGAAAATGAAGGAGCGATTTTTATACGAAGAAGAATTCGAGAAGCAGCTGAAAGAGAAGGCTGATCAATTCAAAATGTATCCTTCGGATAAGGTTTGGAGTGAAGTAAATAGCTCAATACATCCAAGAAGCAAAAGATTTGTTGTAGGAATGACTATTCTTATCGGAGGGATTCTCATTCTGGCAGGCAATCAATTAATTTCCCCTTCAAAGAATTTGCCTAATAAAGGGATTACAGCAAAGGTCAATTTTCCTGCGAAATCCGCTACCACAGAGGATCCTGACCGATCTGTTGCAAACGATTTCGCAATTAATTCGTCTGATAACAACAACGACCAGCATAGTCCTGACCAGAATCAGAATACAACTGCGGCCTATGTTTTTCATTCGGGTCTTTCTTCTGATCGGGAATCACCGACAAATGAAATGCTTGAATCACACTCCGGGAAGCTACAGTCTGTTCATCAGGAATCCGCTATTCAGCCCTCGGATTTAAAGGTTTCCGCAAAATCAAGCACAACGCTAATAGTTCCCGAACCGAACGATGAGCAACAAACTCAGCGCGAAAATCCGACAATCAATACAGCTTCTTCTGAGCTTGCTCCCGTAAGATCTTCATCACAATCCAATCGTATTCAAAACGAAAAGCTCACCTGGCAGTTGTATATAACACCTACCCTGAATACTCATTACCTTAATGGCATAAGCTATCAAACCGTAGCACAAGCAATACCGTCATCTCCAATCATGGTCGTTCATTTTGCGAACGTAAATGGATTAGTTGATAACACGCCGATGATGGGTTATAATCTGGGCGGAAATATCTTATATAAAATTTCGAAAAATATTTCTTTGAAGGTAGGATTGGAGTTCAGTTTTAACCGGTACAATATAAAAACCTATAATTCTAATCCATATCAGGCATCAACGAGGCTGAATACCTATCTTGGATATTTTGTAGATTCGCTCGCCAATTCCAATTCAGGGATTACGATAGACAAGAATCAGCAGCAATACCAGAATCGTTATTACCAGCTGTCTTTGCCGGTGGGAGTGGAAATGAAAGTTGCGGGGAAGGGCAAATTTCAGTTACATCTCGGGGCTACATTACAACCTAGTTACCTTTTAAATACAGATGCTTATGTGCTTTCGGACGATTATAGCAGCTATATAAAAGACGCACAGGCATTCAGAAGATGGAATCTGATAGCCGGAACAGAATTATATCTTTCTTATTCAATAGGCAAAATACGTTGGGAAATCGGCCCACAAGTTAGATACCAGATTTTCTCTACTTACAAGAATAGTTACCCTCTTCAGGAGAATATGGTGAACTATGGAATTCGTTTTGGGATTTCAAAATCAATCAGGTAGTATTCTTTGCATGAACTAATTTTATCGGATGAAAAAATTAGTCACCTGCTTCTGGATTATTTGCTCTATGATTGCCTGTCATTCCCGACAACCTGCTACAACGACTGACAATACGGGTCAGAGTGATTCATCAAAAAAAAGCTATCTGCCGGTTGGAGATTTACTTCGATCTGAAATTGCAAACGTCGATTCCTTTCCTCAGAGATTGATGAGATATAATATCGAAAATGGCAAGACAGATTCGGCAATAATTACAACCTCAGTCTTTGATCTACTGGCCAGGGAATTTATAATGCCCGGTCTTGATAGTAGTTATTTTGCAAGAAATTTTGAAGAAAATTCGTTTGTTGACCGGTCTACAAACCTCGTAAGTT
Source organism: uncultured Bacteroidota bacterium (assembly GCA_963757315.1). Lineage (GTDB taxonomy): Bacteria > Bacteroidota > Bacteroidia > Chitinophagales > Chitinophagaceae > Puia. The sequence goes on from CAVWRD010000011.1 coordinate 2,284,597, forward strand.
TTACTTATTCAACCAAAGACACCGGATTTGGGTTAAAGAGAGTAGATGTTCTCGTTTCGCCCCGTTCAGGTTCCGACAAGCTAAGTTCCATTTACATGGAAGCTATTTCAGGAAATAAAGACAGTTCAGTTATTAGTAAAATGACATGGAAAGCCGGAAAAAATTTCGGGATAATTCATATCTATAAACCCAAAAACGGCCCTGAAACCATGAATCAGACACTGGTGGTCTGGGATACCGATAAATAAAAATGGATCAGGAAGCATTTCAGCAGTTAGTACAAACCATTCCATTGGAACCTGGTATATATAAATATTTCGGTTCCAATAAAGAATTGCTGTACGTTGGAAAAGCAAAAAATCTTCGCAAAAGAGTTAGTTCCTATTTCAATAAAACGCTTTCAAATTATAAGACCTATGAACTTGTTAAACGCATTCAAATCATAGAATTCACCCTTGTGAATTCTGAACAGGATGCTTTCTTACTGGAGAATTCACTGATCAAACAATATCAGCCCAGGTTTAATATTAATCTGAAAGATGACAAGTCTTACCCTTTTATTGTAATCAAAAAAGAGCATTTCCCCAGAGTATTTCTTACCCGTTCAAAAATAAACGACGGTTCGGAATATCTGGGGCCTTTTACTTCTGTAGCAAGAGTTCGGGAGCTTATCGATTTTGTAAAATCGACAGTTCAACTTCGCACTTGCAAACTGAATCTGACGCCTTCAAATATTGCCAAAAAAAAATTTAAGGTCTGCCTGGAATATTATTTGGGCAATTGCAAAGGACCCTGTGAAGGATTACAAACAGAAGAGGATTATTCTGGCGAACTAAAGAAAGTCAAATATATTCTGAAAGGAAATCTTAGCCCGGTAATCAATGGATTCCGACAGGAAATGAAGGAAGCAGCTGATAAAATGGCATTTGAAAAGGCGGAAATCATCCGAAAAAAAATTGAACATCTTGAAAGCTATCAGTCAAAATCTGTTATTGTAAATAAACACATTGTGCAGGCAGACGTTTTCTCAATGTTTCGCGTGGGTGAGTCTGCATTCATCAATTATTTGATGGTTGAAAATGGAACAATCGTTCAAACACATAATACAGAAGCAAAATCACTGCTCGAAGAAACGGATGAGGAGATCATGGTTTTTTCCATTGCGCAATTGCGTGACCGCTTTAACAGTACATCTAAGGAAATCATACTTCCATTCCCCGTAGACTATCCAGAAGAAGGAATAGTTGTGACATTGCCCAAAGGCGGTGACAAAAAAAAGCTGCTGGAACTTTCAGAGAAAAATGTGAACTATTATCGGGAAGAAGCCGAAAAGAAAAAAATGCTTCATCTTCTAAAAAAGACGCCGGAAGAGAGAATGGAAGTATTAAAACAATTGCAAAATGATCTTCAATTAACGGAACTTCCTATTCATATCGAATGCTTCGACAATTCAAATTTTCAGGGTAGTTATCCTGTGTCTGCCATGGTTTGTTTTCGCGACGGAGTAGAAAGCAAGAAAGACTATCGCCATTTCAATGTGAAGACAGTAGAAGGTATAAATGATTTTGCGACTATGAAAGAAGTTGTATACAGGAGGTATAAACGACTCAAAGATGAAAATGAATCTCTTCCCCAGCTCGTGATAATTGACGGAGGTAAGGGACAGTTAAGTGCAGCCCTGGAAAGTATTCAGGAACTGGAATTGAGAGGCAAATTAACACTCATAGGGCTTGCCAAGAATGAGGAGGAAATTTTCTTTGCAGGTGATCGCGAATCACTAAAACTTCCCTATGACAGTCTGAGTTTAAAATTCATCAGGAAAATCAGGGATGAAGTGCATCGCTTTGGAATTAGTTTTCATAGAAATAAACGTAGTCAGGGAACTTTTAAAAATGAATTAGAAAATATAAAAGGAATTGGTAAACAAACTGCAGATCTATTGTTAAAAACATTTCATTCCATAAAGAAAATAAAAAGCGTGTCTGAAAAAGATTTGACAAATCTCATAGGCGCGTCGAAAACAAAAATTATTTTAGATCACTTTCAGAAACATGATAGTCAAATACAGGCGGATAAGGGTTTTTTGGGTTGATCAATGGCAAAAAAAAGGGGCCAGAATAGAAATTCAGCCCCGTTTTTAAAATCCAATATCCTATGAAAAACCGTTGTAAAAATAATAAAACAAATCTATTAAACAAGAACCGGATTGGTATTTTATAAAATAATTATCAACAGTTTAGTTATCAAAAAGTTACGTTGCCATAGTAAAAATACGTTGATTCCTGTTTTGGGAAAACATTTAACGCATAACGCTCAACACTTAACGCTCCACGCGGAACGTCAAACGCTCATTACTTAAGCTTGAATTAAGGAATCAAAGATTGAACATCAAAAAAATTAAAAATGAAAAAGCCATCAACTTTTTAGTTTGATGGCTTCCCAATTTTTTATTATTCCGCTTTGAGCGTTAAGCGTTGAGCTTAGTAAGACCAAAGGTCCTGTTCGTAATTGAAGATTTTTTCTTTGATACCATCGCCTTCCAGGAGACCTAATATAGGATCCTTGATATATTGCGCGATAAAATTATCACCAGGATTATCAATGGTTGATTTAATAATTCTACTGGAGAACATACGGCTTTCAAAAAGCTCTTCCCAGCTCATACGGGCACCGAAGTTCTTACCATTGTATGCTTCATATTTAGCAAGGAAAGGTCTGAGATCCGGATAATAAACCCAGAAAACAGGTAGTACAGCTCTGAATGACCCGTCGGCATTGTAAATCGTTTTTTCAGGTGCAATGCCCAAAATACGGACATACATTCTGGACGACTCTTTATCAAATACCCACTCTTCCTTGATTTCATATCTTTCAACTGCGTCTGGATTAAAATCTTCCACAATAGTTGTATCCTTGGTAATTCCTTTTGAACCATCCGGATCCACATTCATATCTGGAATCTGGATGATCTTAGGTTTACCCACCATATTTTCAGCTATTTGACGGAAAGTCATTGGCGTCGTGAAACGATCATCCATATTCGCGTCAAAAGCCGTTACATCACCACTGTGAATAAGATTCAAAAGGATACTAATGAAACGCTGGTTACCATTATCCTCAGATGCTTTATATACAAATGGAAGATTCATTTTTTCATGAACATCCACTTCACGCCAAACACGCTGACGATAAACGGCATCGTCTTCACGGATATGCTCGTAAGCAAGAGGTGTGCGATCCTTCACCAGATTTAGTTCAATGGACGCATCATTACGTAACGATTTACGCGGAGTATCCAGCTTGATATCAGCAACAAATTCCTGAACAGGTTTTGCCGTAGTATCCTTGGGAGGAACGACAGCTGTATTAGCAGCGCTGTTCTTGCTGGTATTTGTTTTCTTCTTGGTGGTAGATCTCTTCGTCTTCTTCCTTGCTGTAGGTGCTTGTGCCTGCACAGTACCAACAGCCATCGCAATCGCTGCGGCAAGGAAAGACAATTTGATGAATCGCATCTTCATGTTCTAAATTTTATCGTGACGATTACTAAACAGATCCGCCACTATCGTGGCGGATCTTATTATTATTTTATTTTAAACTAAAAACCATCGGTGTTATTTCGCGCTGTTTACCATCTGGTCCTATTACACGGATCTGGTCGAAAAAGATATGGGTTCCTGGTGTAGCTCTGCTCACAATACTTGCGGCATTGCCAGACCACCTGTTACCATCGTTGCTGGCTTCAGTATATGCGGATAATCCACCACCTTCTGCACCAATTTTATAGCTTACTACTTTAAAAGGAGCTTCGAAATCAGAATCTTCGAGACGTGCAATCAAACCACCGATTGCTTTGAATTCGGCAGAAGAAATGGCGCCACCTTTTTTAGATCCGATGAAACCGGCCGGTAAAGGCAGATTCTTAACACGAATATCGAAAGGAAATGCTTTACCATTTGCAGTTACAATGATCTTAGCAAGACCCGGGGTTGTTGCCCTGGCTTCATAATGATCACCTGTTGTTTTGGTGATTGTAGCACCTGGACTTTCAAAACTAACGTGTACTTTTTCCGCACCAACAGTACCACCAGAGATGGTCATTGGGTTTGCAACTCCAATATAAACCACGTTCATTTTTTCAAGGAAGATAGAAGCACCAGAAGGCATACCAACTGTGTACTTAATTGTTTTTGGAATCGTTGCGATTGTTCCGTCTGGTTTAGTATATGCAATATTTACAGTCAGTGTATGTTCACCGGTACCTGATACTTTTGTTTTATAATCAGCAACACCATCTGCATTTAAAGATTGATGTGCTCCATTGATAGTTACATCAGGTTTAGCTGCTGCACTGAATGCACCAATACCAGCCTGAACTTCCAGTTCGTCTCCTGGCATCAGGTAAGTAGCGTTTGTTCCTGCAAATGCTTCGAACTGATTGTATACAACTTTTACAGAACCAATTTGTTTGTAGCAATAATCTACCATCTGAGCTTCAGAATTTTTTACGTCGTTCTGAAACTTACTGAGGATAGTGATCGCCGCAATCGTTGGCGTCATGTGAAAATAATTCGTTACCCAGTCTTTTACCGAATCGGGTGATTTTGCAGCACCGGTTTGCGATACGGGAACAGTAAGATCAAGTGGAAGTTGTTTTTCAAAATCCGCCTGTGCTCTCGCAACTTCTTTCTGCAGGATTGGGTTTTTTGCAATGTCCGGAGCATTTGGATTCAACACAGCCAGCATTTGTTTTTTGTAGTCGGCCAGGGAATCAAATAAAACTTTTCCCTTACCGTCTTTATCGAAAACACGTGTTGCAGCATCGAGATTGGCGTCGTTATATTTTATCACTTTGCCATCTTTATCGAAATCAGGTTGTGATTCCTGAATCAGCAGATTCTGCATGCCGGCAATTGAATTGTACATCGCTGCTGAGAGCTCCTTAAGTTGTTTGGCTTTAGGAGCCCAGATTTCTGCATTCTCTTTCGTTTGTGCATCAGTTAATGCTTTATCAAAAGCAGAGTATGTCAGATTATTTTTATCTGTCACTACGTCATTAGACGTCTTGATACTGTGATTTACTGTTTTAAAGGCGTTAAGAATCTCGGCAGATACATTCAGTGCCAGCAATGCTGTAAGCACTAAATACATCATATTGATCATCTTCTGCCTGGGCTCTTTAGGTAAGGACATGAGCGGGAGAATTTAATGTGTTAACAAAGGTTTTTCAGGTTATTAGTCCCGATAATTAAATATTGGATTACTGTCTACCTTGCATTGCGCTCAGCATATTACCATATACATGGTTCAGGTTACTAAGGTTCTTTGCAAGTAAAGCAACCTGTTCCTGAGTTTTCTTAGCATCAGCAACACTTCCATTCATTGCTTCAGATGCCTGAGCAAGATTAGAATAGAAGCTGTTCATAGCTTTCAAGTGGTTATTACTATCCTGAAGTTCCAGTTCATACAGTGCATTCAATGATCCAAGATTCTTGGTTAATACCTGAACCTGGCCATGAAATTGTTTTGTACTTTCTGCGGCATTATTAAAATGCGATATAGTAGCAGTTGCTCCCTGGTAAGCATTCTTCATTGTATCCAGAGCAATAACTGCTTCTTTTGTTTTATTTGTATAATCAGTTGTTGCAGCAAGCGCACCTGATACATCACTGATTTTTTCTACTGTGGTACCGAACTTTTTGAAACCATCGCTCAAACGGGCAAGGTTAGTTGGAGTAATGTCAGCTTCCTGCATCATTTTGTCCATCTGTTGCAGAGCTGGATTACCAGAACCTGCACCAGCGAGTTTTGGAAGCGCTTCTGCCAGTGCATGCATTTCACCACCTGGAGGCGGTAGGAACGCATATACGATAAATATCAACGCTTCTGTAAGAAGTCCTGCTGTAAGGAAGAAGTCAGCCAACCTTTGATGGGTGATTTTCTGCCATGCACCAAAGATTACCACGGCTGCACCAACGCAGACGATAATGTTTACAAGCTTTTCGGTAGATTTTGAAACTCCGGCTGACATAATTTTAAATTTTTAGTTTTTAATAGGTGTTGTAAGGGTCTCGGAAAAATATTCCGGATGACTTATTGATTCAAAACGTTGATTGTTTTAAAAAATTTTATTCTTATTGACAATTATCATTTATCTCTTTGCAATGGACGCTGGCAGATCAATCACACAACGGAAACCGATATATGATTTTGCAGTATCCTGATACTCGTACGTTCTGGTACTTGTCTGCAGGAAATAACCTACGTCCTTCCAGCTACCACCACGGATTACTTTACGTTTCATACGCGGAGGATCTGAATCCTTTGCATTGTAACGGATATCCGGATTCATGTCGTGTTGGAAGTTATAAGCTCCTTCATAGTACACTGATGATGTCCACTCAGCTACGTTACCTGCCATACAATACAGACCGAAATCATTAGGCCAGTATGCGTCAGCACGGGCAGTATAAAATGCACCATCTTCAGGATAATTACCGCGACCTGGTTTAAAGTTGGCTAGAAGACAACCTTTCTTATTTCTCAGGTAATAGTTACCCCATGGAAACATTGATTGTGAACGTCCGCCGCGGGCAGCATATTCCCACTCAGCCTCCGTAGGCAAACGGAAAGGGCTTTCATTCGCTCTTTTTGTTTTGTCGAGGTAAGAATTTAAATATTGTGTTCTCCATTCGCAGAACGCAGTTGCCTGGTTCCAGTTAACTCCAACTACCGGATAGTTTCCGAAAGCGGGGTGAGAGAAATATCTTTTTGTCATCGGTTCATTGTAAGAATAAGAGAAGTCGCGTACCCAAACCAGTGTATCGGGATAAATAGGAACGTCTTTCTTAACGATGAACTCGGAACGGGCTTTCCCTTCATTAACCTTTTGCGCTGCGCGTTTCAGGTCGAATGTTTCGGAATGATATATCATTTTGCGGGGATCCAGTTCCTTCTTACCGAAAATACGGTTTTCAGGAGTCAGGATGAGCTGATCGATTTTTTCAGTAGTTGCTTTATCACCCCATTTAATAGTTTCTGCTTTTTTCCAGTCAATCTGGAATTTACCATCCACTTCCTTACCGTATTGCATCATGGTCGCAGCTGTAGAGTCGCGTACCCAGTTTACAAACTGACGGTATTCATTGTTGGTAATTTCAGTAGCGTCCATCCAGAATCCCTGGATTGAAACCTGCTTATTACGGGCTGTATAAGCGTAATTGACGTCTTCGTCACTGGGACCCATATGAAACGTTCCAGGTGGAATATAAACCATTCCGGGGGGCTTGCTGAGATTATACCTACTGGCCGGAGCAACACCGTGCAGTTGACCGTCATCCGGAAGTGCTTTTCCAGAATTGCCGGATTTACAACCTGTTACGGCCACAGCCGCAGCAACGGTAATAAGAATGGACAGGTTTTTCATTTTCATTTTTATTAAAGGGTATTGGACAAAAATAAACTTTTGAGAATATCTCCTAAGAATATCTTCCATCGCAAGTATAAAATTTATTTTTTAGAAGTCAAAATTTTGCCAATGTTTTAATTAACGGTGGAAAGGTCCGCCTTATTGTAAAATATGCTCGTTTAAACGGGTTTTTTAAGAGTTTTTTATGAGCTCGGCCAGTTCAGCGACCTCTTTTACAGGCTGTTGACAGGAATAATCCCTGCAAAGATAGAATTGGGATGTTCCTTCAACCGGCTTATTTTTCAAAAGCGGCAGGTCCGGATGGGTAACGGAAGTAATTTGAAAAACCCGATTTGGGATTCCCATTTTGAGAAATTCCAGATGTTTTTTCTCAGTTTGGGAACCCGACAATACAATCTCATTCAATTGATACGTTACACCATTTATCAAAGTTGCCCAAACACCAAAAGATCCGGGGTGACGATATACCACATCTTTCAGACCTGACACATTATTAATAGCCCTTGTTTTCCACTCCTGCAAATCGAATACCGTGCCTAAATAAAGCAAATTACCGGTCATTACGGAATTGCCCGAAGGCGTTGCACCATCGTAAATTTCCCGTTTCCTTACAATTACATCATCCTGACCGGCATGGGTATAATAAAAATACCCCGTTTCTTCTTCGCTGAAATTTTTAATAACCCAATCTGTCAGGTTTTTTGCGCGAATAAGATAGGATACGTCGCCGGTTATTTCTTGCAATTGGATATAGGCTTCAATGAGGTATGCATAGTCATCGAGAAAAGCCGGTATTCCATACTCCCATACCCCCACACTCCCATACTCTTTTTTAAAGCTATGAAAGAATGGAGAAGTTCTATTCCCGGTCATTTTTTTTTCGAGAAAGTCCATGGTATTGATAGCAAAGTCCCGATACTTTTCGTTTCCTAAAGCTGAATATGCTTTGCAGCATGCGGTAATCATCAGAGCATTCCAGCCTAACAGGATCTTATTGTCCAGTCCGGGTCGCGTTCTCGTATCACGTCTTGCCAGGACTTTTTCCTTCCATTCCAATTCTTTCTCCAAAGAAATTTTCATCAACGGATTTAGAATCCTTAAAATATTTTTACCCTCCCAGTTTCCTCTATCAGAAACGTCATAGTAAATACAAAACTCTTCAGAATCCTGACCAAGCAGTTCCAATATTTCTTTTTTACTCCATACATAGAATTTACCCTCTTCTCCTTCAGAATCTGCATCGAGCGCTGAAAAAAAACCTCCCTCCTCAGACATCATTTCTCTTTGCGCGAAATCCATTGTTTCACGAATTGCCTTGGCATAAATGTCTTTGCCGGTCATCTGAAATGCCTCACTCATGGCAGTTATCAGGAGCGCATTGTCATACAACATTTTCTCAAAATGCGGAGCAAGCCACTGGGCATCTGTTGAATACCTTGCAAAACCACCCCCTAGTTGGTCATAAATTCCACCCTGGATCATTTTATCAAGAGAAAGTAACGCTTGGTTAAGCGCTTCTGTATTACCTGAATAATAATGATGTTGTAAAAGGAATCTTATCGAGAATGTCTGGGGAAATTTAGGTGCATGACCAAAGCCGCCTTCCACCTTATCAGCTGTGCTAATCAATTGTCGATAAATGTCATCAATATTTTCTTTCGTGAATTGCTCTTTTTCCTTTACAATACCCATCCCAAAATCCACGCGGGCAATATGTTTGGTAAGTTGATCAGCCTGATCATTGATTTCTTCCCGCTTTTCCAGAAAAGCATTCGAAATGCCAAGTAAGACTGACTTCCATGAAGGACGATTATGCAAATTGACCGGTGGAAAATAAGTGCCTCCAAAAAAGGGCTTGCCTTCCGGTGTAAGGAACACGTTCAATGGCCATCCACCATTTCCGGCAATAGCTTGCACCGCATCCATGTAAATTTGATCGAGATCCGGCCTTTCTTCGCGATCAATTTTAATATTAATGAAAAGTCGGTTCATCAGATCTGCTGTTTCCGGATCTTCAAAACTCTCCTTTTCCATCACATGGCACCAGTGACAGGCAGAATATCCGATGCTGACTAATATGGGTTTGTCTTCAGTTCTGGCTCTTTGAATTGCTTCATCACCCCAGGGATACCAGTCTACCGGATTATGAGCATGTTGAAGCAGATAAGGACTTGTTTCGCGGATAATCTATTTGCCAATAAAAAGGGATTTGAAAATTAGAGTAGATAACCTGGTTCCAGATAACATGAATATCCATTCTTTGGTTCAGGATTTACATGAAAATCCTTCAGGTTTGCCTCGTACCCGGTATTGCTTTTTGCCCGGTTTCTTCGAGAGTTCGTAGAGAATCCTTCGGAATGATAATCGGATTCCTTTGGGTTGGCTATCCGGATTTCGGATAGGCAACCCGAACCCAAAGCATAGGCAATCCGAACAAATCAGATTCATTTGGGAAGAGACAAGACTATTTATATAAAAAGCCCGGAGTATACCCCGGGCTCTCAAATAATGTAATTTTTTAAATAATTGTTCTCCCACACTTCCACACTCTCACACTCCCATACTTGTTTTAGTGTCTTTTCTTCGCTGCGAGGTATTTCTCCAAAGCTGATACCATAGATGGCGCCGCAGGCTCAGGTGCTTTAATTTCCAGAACAAGTCCCGCTTCTTCAGCAGCCCGGGTAGTATTAGTACCAAAGGCACCAATCAGTGTTCCGTTTTGTTTGAAATGAGGGAAATTATCGAACAGACTTTTTACACCACTGGGTGTGAAAAAACAAATGATATCAAAAGCGGCCGGATTGAAAAGTTCCCGAATATCATTGCTGATAGTGCGATACATAAACGGCGTAGCGAATTCGCAATGATTACTTTTCAGCCAGTTTATAATTTCATTGTCCTGCTGGTATTCAGAAGTGGGATAAAGAAATTTTTCATTTTCCTTATGCTTGTTAATAACATCCAGCATACTTTTATTGGTGCCGTCGGCACCATAAAACACTTTCCTTTTTCGGTATAGAATAAATTTTTGCAAATAGAGCGCCACCGCTTCTGTAATACAGAAATATTTGGTATCCTGCGATATACTGATTTTCATTTCCTCTGCTGTCCGAAAGAAGTGGTCAATTGCGTGACGACTGGTAAATATTACCGCAGAATAAACCCCGATTTCAACTTTTTGCCTCCTGAAATCTTTGGAGGGAATACCTTCAAGCCTAATAAAAGGCAGAAAAGCCATCTCCACGGAATGTCGCCGGGCCAGTTCAAAATAGGGTGACTTGTCAGATTCCGGCCGGGGTTGGGTGATTAAAATCTTTTTTACTGCAATTTCAGACATCTCGGCAATATCCTTTTTATCCCTGTTTTTTATCAATGTATATTAATATTTGTGAACCGCGTTTGCAAAATTAATAAGCTTTTTCCAAATAAGTTACTAACACTTTGTAAATCAATAGCAGAGGGGCTATTTCGAAGGCGCAAAGGTATAGAATAAAGTATAAACCACTGATTTTTATTTCTTTGCGAAGAGTTGAATAGGAACCAATAAATCGATATGTATAAAACACACATATCATTATGATTGAAAGGGTGATCCCGACCTCGGTTAATACCTGATCGGAAAATGTAATTAGCACCAGAAAAGGAAGCAGGAAGATGCCGATAATCTTATTTGTCAAAAACACCACAAATAAATAAAAATCGACGGCACGGTTAAGATTAAAAACCCAACCAACAACCTTGAGTATCAAATATTTAAATAGATAGAGAACAATAAGGAAACATCCTAAAAATTGAAAATGAAACCAAAGACTTTGAAGTGATCCGTAGTGATAATACCGCATTAAGAACGCCCCGTATAGTGCGCCGGAAAAAACAAATAATATATTCAGCAAAAGTGAAGGAAAGGGCGATTGCAAAACCTGCTCTCTCAGCTGCTGTTGTCGCATTGACGCCCTGAAAAATAAAGTCAGGACGTTCGCCAGATACTTCGCAAAAAACAATTTGATAATCGCAAAATAGAAAAGAAGACCAACCATAAAATAAAACATACCCTCAAAAGATTCGGGTTCATATAGATCTGCCTTTATACGAACTGGCTTGCCAAGAAAGTTGAAGGATTTCTCGGACCTCAGAAGTTCCTTCCAACTGAGTGGAAGTTCTCCTAAATCGATTGGTTTTTTTTCACTGAATCTTAGGGAATCAGTATGAAATACCGGGACCGTATCGGCAACTACTTTGGTAGGTTTTCGAAAAGTCGTTTTTTTTACGTTCGTATCCGCCAATTCGGTTTTTACAGTTATTGTATCCGCAAGATGGGTTGAGTCGGTCGTTTGGCCACTTGCCAGACTTACCTCAAATAAGACAAATAATAAAAACGCAAATCGTTTTGTCAAGACTTCGAGATTGATGTTTGGACCGTTTTCACAGAAGATCCGGCAGTTAAACCGATTTTCGGCTGCAAAGATTTGTGATTCAACGCATATCTTTTAAAAAAAGTTTACATAGCCGAGATGAATCTTTGCCTGGTTAAACGCAAAGGGATCGCTGTTCTGCTTGCCAATTGCATATGACATATTAAAAATGCCCGCTTTTGTTTCAAAGGCCAAACCTAGTCCCACGCCCAGATAAAGATTATTAATTGCAAATCCGGGAACATTATTTTTGGCCCATCCACCATCTACGAAACTGAAAAGAAAAGAATTCATTCCTATAAGGTAGCGGTATTCGACACTGGTAACCGTATATTCGGATGCAAGGATACTTTCTTCATCAAATCCCCTTAACAAACGGTAACCCCCAATCTGATATAATTCATTTCGAAAAATTTTAGGACTTTGATACCAGGCAGCATTCAGTGCAAAACGTATGGTAGAAGCGTGACTTAATTCAAAATAATGTGCACCGGCAAAATTCAATCTAAACTGATAGGCTGATGTGAGTACGGTATCATATAATGAGCTATAGTCAAAAGACGGATCGTTCTCATCTTTGAGTTTTGTAATCTCGCTATTTTGTTTCAGTCTTTTAGTGCCTACAGATCCAATAAAGTAAATTTCATTTCCGCGTACGGCATTAAATTTATAATTGGTATTGTTGAATTCGAACGACGCACCAAGGCTCAATGAACTTATATCGGCAACTTCAGGCAACTGGCGGGTAGCAATGATCTGAGCTGTGTCTATAGTTAAAACCGTACATCCCGTGCTTTCAATAAAAACGGACCCTTTCTTGTTTGCAGAAGCATTGAATTGTATGCCCAACAAACCATCCGTATTGATATAAGAGGAATCTTTCTTATATAAAGAAAAAGCAAGGTTCACACCGTAGGGTGAGTGGAAAATATAAGGTTCCTGAAAACTAACATTTAGTCGTGGTGATTGCTGTTGCATCTGCTGCCAGTCGAGACCCAGACTTTCGCCATTCCCAAATGGGTTTCTCAGAACTACGGTGGCTTCACCTGTAACTAGTAGTTTTCCACTTTGCAGCTGATCGTTGTTGGGCAATAATCCTACGAGTACATCAATCTGACTACTTTTTTTAGGTTTCAGGTATAAATTCAAAATAGATCCCGTACCCAACATGCTCACACTCCATGGACGTTCCTCCTGAACGAAAGGAAGTTCAAGAATGCGACGGCTTATCATTAATAATTTTTCCTTTCTGTAGATACTTCCTTCCGGAATACCCAAATATCTTTCCATGAATTCAACGGAAATTTTTGCCGCACCAATTATTCTGATACTGTCAATTTTATACAGAGGCCCTTTATCTATGTTGAGGAGGGCATTGATAGCACCTTTTTCTATTGTAACGCTATCGAGAGAAATTTTTGCAAAAGGATATCCGTTGTTTTCCAGATAGTTGAGTAATAACAATTCTTCAGATTGAAATTGCTCAGGCGTTGCAGGTTTGCCTGTTAACTTTTTCGAAGTCCAACCAGCCGCGTACAATAACTGTGCGTCTGATTTTCTTGTTCTGATATCAGACCATACATAACGCTCGCCGATATATAACCTGAGGAAGGCAAAAGTTGTATCGAAATGGATGCTGTCGATCGAAGCGGAAGTAAACCCTTTATTTCTTAGTAAATCGGTGAGTTTGTACACATATTCGGTGCAGCCTGCCCGGTCTTTAAACGAAGAAGGAATACCGAGTGCAGGCGTCCTGAAAATAGAATCGGCTGAACTGAGTTTTACATGAAGTGAATACTGGGCAAATGCCGGCAGTATCGACGCAAGCAACAAAAGGGTGATCAGACCATATAATCTTAATTTCGCCATTCTCTCAAAGCACGTTCTTAGTTCTGTAAAATTAGCTAATCCTATGGCAGGCATCTATATTCATATTCCGTTTTGTAAACAAGCTTGCATATACTGTAATTTTTATTTCTCTACCAGTCTCGCACTGCAAAACGATTTTAGCGTCGCTTTATTGAAAGAAATTGAATTGCGGGTGACCTATCTGAATACCGAAACAGTAGAAACGATATATTTTGGAGGAGGCACCCCTTCCCTTTTACCTTCTTCAGCTATCGCCGGAATTATGGATTCTATTTATAAGAATTTTACCATTTCCGAAAATCCTGAAATTACATTGGAATGCAATCCGGATGATTTGAATCCCGAACTTCTGAAATCATGGAAACGATCAGGAATTAACCGCCTGAGTGTCGGTATACAATCTTTTTTTGATGGGGACCTGTCCTGGATGAACCGGGCACACGATTCAAAACAGGCTTTACATTCAATTGAAATGATAAGAGCCGCCGGATTTGAAAATTTCAGTATTGACCTTATCTATGGCTTACCCGGACTCACTGATGAAAAATGGGGTAGAAATCTCCACACAGCCATCTCGGCAAATCCTAATCATATTTCATGTTATGCTCTTACAGTGGAACCAAAAACGGCACTCTATAAAATGATCCGGATGAAAGAAACAGAAGACATAAAACCAGAAAAGCAGGCAGCCCAATTTCTGACCGGCATTGAAATTCTGGAGGCTGCAGGTTTCGAACATTATGAAATTTCGAGTTATGCTAAACCAGGAAAAAGGAGCTTGCATAACAGTGCTTATTGGCAATCAAAAAAATATCTGGGGCTTGGTCCGGCTGCACATTCATTCAATGGAACCAGCCGCCAATGGAATATTTCTAATAATGCCCTTTATATTAAGTCTCTTATGAGTGGTCAGTTAAACATGGAATTTGAGACTCTTCAGGCAAAGGATCTGCTGAATGAATATATTATGACATCCCTCAGAACGATTGAAGGAATGGATCTCCAATATGTCTCAAATCATTTTGGAAAGGAAAAAAGCAATAAACTCGCGGAAAATGCTGCCAAATATATACTCTCAAATAAGATGGAACAGGTTCAGGAAAAAATGCTGTTGACCAGAGAAGGAAAGCTGTTTGCTGACGGAATCGCTGCCTCTTTGTTTTTTGACTAATCCAGTTTTATGTGTTAGGAGTGAAGCGATTTGATTTATTTTCTCTGCGATCATCAAGGAATCGAACCTTCAGGTACTTTAGCAATTGCGCTGCTGAAAGTATTGCAACCATCACGAGGATGGCCGTGAACCCAAAACCCTGATATGAAAGCGGTGTCATAAAATATTAATCGTTAAAAAATCAGACCAGGAAACTTTCTATTCGTTTAAAGGCATCCCGCACATTAACATTTTCCCATAAAATCCGATATATCGTATCAGCTATTGGCATTTCTGCATTCAATTGCTGGTTAACACGATAAAGACAAATACTCCCGTTATATCCTTCTGCCACCATATTCAACTCCAGCTTAGCTGCACTTACCGAATATCCCTTTCCAATCATATTACCGAATGTTCGGTTTCGACTGAATAAAGAATAACAGGTTACAAGCAGATCTCCCAGATATACGGATGCCGCATAATTGGCCCTTTTATTTTCATGTACGGATCTGGTAACGTCATGGATGCCAACCTCAATATGCCGAATACCCGCTTTTAACAGGAACCCTGCCATTTCATCGGCACAATTAGCTATAAAAACACTTAAGAAATTATCACCATATTCTAACCCATGAGCCATCCCTGCTCCAAGCGCATATATATTTTTAAGAACGGCAGCATACTGAACTCCATAAACATCATCGTTAGGAATGGTGTTCAGATATTCCGTTGAAAAATAAGACGCCAGTTTCATTGCAGAGGTTTCAGAATGTCCTGAGAAAGTGAGATAAGACAACTTTTCAGAGGCAATTTCTTCTGCGTGACAGGGACCCATGACTGTAAAGTAATCTTCTGCCTTAGTTTGAAATTGCTGAGCCAGGTAGTCGTTTAATAACAGGTTTCTGCCAGGCAGAATACCCTTTACGGCCGAGAGAATTTGTTTGCCCTCAAAGATTTCTCTTGGAAGTTTATCAAAGATTTCTTCGATATAGGCAGAAGGAACGGCTACTAAAATACAGGTTGAATTGCGAACTAGTTCTTCCAGATCATTTGTAAGTACAAGCTGGTTTATGTCAAAATAAACCGAACTCAAATACTGCGGATTGTGCCCCTTTTTTTTAATATGATCAATAACTATCGGATTCCTTATCCACCAATTCAGCGATTGTCTGTTGTCGGTAAGAATTTTGACAAGGGCGGTTCCCCAGCTTCCGCTTCCTATAATTCCAAATCGCATTGAATCCTGCATTTCGGTGAATAAAACCCAGGCTCCGGATCATTTCTTTACTTCAAATAATTTCTCCTTATCTACAACAGTAACTTTTGTGCCATTGTTTAATATTTTACTGACCGTTCCATATGGACCCGTAACAACCTGATCTCCCATTTTCAAACCTTCGGTAACTTCTATATTGTTTACATCCTGAATATCAGTTTTTACGTTTACCTGTTTAACTGAATTATCTGGCTGTAAAATAAAAACAACTTCATCCAGATCACCAGTTGAGGTCACAGTTTTAACATCGCCGTTTTGGTCGTCTACTGGCTTTTTATCTTTAGCGGCCGCCTGACTACCTGCTGTTTTTTCTCTTGTGGTTACTGCATTGATCGGAACCGCCAGTACATCTGTATGTGTCTTAGTTTGAATATCTGCACTCGCAGTCATACCCGGACGGAATACCAGGCTTTTGGGTCTTTTATTATCAGTCAGATCTTTGTAAGTAGACGGATTCAGGCGGATATGCACTTTATAATTAGTTACGTCATTTGTTGTACTGCTTGAACTTGTAGCTGTGGAAACGATACTGCTCGCTATTTGAGTAACAAAGCCCTTAAATTTTCTACCGTTGTAAGCATCTACCTCAACAATAGCAGAGTCTCCCAGATGAACTTTTGTGATATCATTTTCTCCTACGTCCACAACAGCTTCAATTTTACTCATATCTGCAACACGCATGATTTCTGTCCCTGCAGCAAACTGATTCCCGGCGACACGTTCACCTTTTTTTACGCTCAATAGTGAAACCACACCGTTTAATGGTGAAGCAATAGTAGTCTTATCAACATTTGCTGCCTGGATTGCCAGGTTAGCTTTTGCACTTGTAACAGCTGCTTCATTGCTTGTAACATTCTGAAGTGCGGCATTATAATTTGCCTGCGCTGTTCTCAAACTTGTGGTAGCAGTTTCAAATTCTGAAAGTGAAATTACTTTTTGCGAAAGAAGTGTTTTCTGGCGGTCATACTGGGCCTGCGCCGCATCCATCGTTGCTTTTAAACCTGGTAGCTGGGCTTTCACATTATCTTCCATGGCATTCTGCTGATTAACCTGGGCAACTGCCTGATTTAGCTGATTTGTATAGATATCTGCAAATATTTTTGCAAGCAACTGGCCTTTTTTAACACTGTCCCCTTCTTCTACATTCAACTCTACGATCTGACCGGAAATATCTGAACTTAATTTAACTTCTGTTTCTGGATAAATTTTACCGCTTGCTGTAACGGTTTCAATGATTGTGTGTTTAGCCGCTTTTTCAACGGAAACTTTAATGCCTTCTTCTTTTCCAATAACTCCCGCTTTTTTTAAGATTACGAAAACGAGAATAATTACCACAAGGCTAACGATAATCCAAATCAGCTTCTTATTCATACGAAGGTTGTTGTAGAGGTTTTTTTATAATTTGATGCCGAGACCCTTATAATACTCCAGCACTTTCACGCGGAATACATAATCATACTGGGCAATAAGTACATTGATGCGGGCTGAGAATAAATTATTCTGATTGGTGAGATAGTCAATAGTATTCAACATGCCAATACTATATCTCTTAGTCGACAAATCGAATGACCTTTCAGCAACGGTGACAGCTTTTTTATTCGCCTCAAATTTTTCCAATGATGCTACCGCGTTATAATAGGCCTGATAGATGTTCTGCTTCAAGGTCATGAGATCATTTTCTTTGGTCAGCTTGGCCGAGGTGACATTTAGTTGGGCCTTTTTATAATTTGTTCTTTGACTATTTCCGTTGAAAATGGGTATATTCAGTTGAAGTCCCACCTGCTGACCGAAATTATTACTAAGCTGACTGCCATAGCCCTGAAAAGCTTTATATAAAGGCTGATTACTGTAAACAGTGTTCACATTCGGAAGAAATACCTGGTACTGTTTATTTAAACCCGTATCCAATGCGTAGCCATTCGTAGGACTTGTATAAGGTATATAATCTACGTGTCGCAGGTCATTAAAAAAATTGTCACCTAAAACACCATATGCAGAAAGTGTCGGATATAATCTTCCCCGGTTATAATCCACGTATTTCTCTGCTGAAGAAATGCGCAAATCATTCACTTTTTGTTGGGGAAAAGAATTTACAGCTAAAGAATATACAATATCTGGCTGAAGTTGCGATATAGGTTCTACCGGAATCGTTTCTACCGGAGGAGTATCCAGATCAAATGGCGCGGCAGCATCCAGGTTTAATATTGCTTTTAGTTGTAGGTTGTCAATATCGTAAGTTTCCTGAGCTGTTATAACAGAAGCTGTATCTGTCGCAAATTGTACTTCGAGTTCAGCGGCATTCAATTCTGGAACAGACCCCGCGTCCACCAGTCTGCGGGTATTTTCCAGTTGTTGTTCAGTCAGAGCTAACTTGGTATTCGCGAGGGTAACCTGCTCTTTTGCGAGAAGTGCTGCCAGGTATGCTGCAGCAACATTTAACGTTACATCATTTTTAATCTTATCGATATTTACAACCTGGGCATCATAACTAAATTTATTCGATTCAACTGCGCGGCGTAAAGCGAACCAGTTGAAAAGTGTTATGCCTACCTGAAGGTTGTAAATTTGTGAAAGCCCTTCTGTATTCGTATAAACGTTGGTTGACTGGTTAATAGAACGACCATAATTTAATTGAAGCGCCGTTGCCCCGCTCGCGGTTCCGTATTGGGTCCATTTAGACTGATCTAATGTAAGTTTTGCAGTCCTTGAGTCAATATCAGCTTGTTTAATAGAAATATTATTAGCCAGTGCATAGTTCACACAGCGTAATAAATCCCATTTGTCCTGAGCGCGAACTTGTAAAATGGAAATTAGAAAGAATAAGAATAAGGTTAGTATTTTGGTAGTTCTCATGAAACTTGTTTATAAAGGCCTCCGCTTCCCGATTTGTTTTGTGAAGGGCAGTCAGAAATATCGCTAAAATAAAGAATCCATTCCCATTCCCAACCAAAAAAAAGTATAAAGAAAGGTTAGAATGATAAACGGAAAGCCTGATCCAAATCTTCAATCAGATATTGTGAAGATTCCAGGCCCACATATAACCTCAACATCCGGTGTTCCGCATTCTTTGCGTCAAATTCATCGTCGTTAAGGCTGGCACAGCGGGGCAAAATTAAGGATTCATGGCCACCCCAGCTAACAGCCATCATCGTATGTTTTAAATTTTCGCAAAAACGGACGATTTCTTTTCTTTTTTCAGCTTTTATAAAAAAACTGATAAGCCCGCAGGCATTTTTCATTTGTTTTTTTGCAAGATCATATTGAGGGAATGATACATCGAGGGGAAACAATACAGATTCTACCCTCGGGTGGTTTTTAAGATATTGAAGCACCTCTAAAGTGGATTTCGTAATTCTATCGAGACGCGCTTCCAAAGTTCTAAGTCCCCTGATAAGCAGCCAGGCATTGAACGGTTGAATGCCACTTCCTACGGCCATAAATTCACAGTCGAAGATTTTTTTTATCATTTTGTGACTACCGGTAAGAATTCCCCCCAGGGTATCACTATGCCCCCCAACATACTTTGTGGCGGTTTGCATACAAAGGTCAATACCCATTGCTATCGGTTTCTGATACAAGGGTGTACAATAAGAATTATCGAGCAGGGTGATTAGGCTATTGGTTTTTGCGAAAGCGGCTACCTTTTCAATATCCTGAATAGCAAAACTCCATGAATTTGGACTTTCGAGATAAATAAAGCGGGTATTCGGCTTAAGGGCATTTTCAAATTGTTCGATTTCAGTCCCTTCAATATACGTTGTTTCAACACCGAATCGGGAGAATATCAAATCGAACATCCGTTTCACCCAACTATATGGATTTTTCACTGATATGATATGGTCTCCTTTGCTTACATAAGTCAGTACGGCCGCATAAATAGCAGCTGCACCACTATTGAAAACCAGGCAGTCTTCTGCGCCATCAAGTGCTGCAAGTTTTTTTCTTAATATATCTACTGTTGGGTTTCGGCCCCGACTATACAGGTATCCCGAATATTCATCTTCAAATAATTTCTTCAGCTCGTCTACCGTATTTACACGGAAATTACTGGTCTGTACAATAGGAGGCGCAACTGCATTAAAATAATCCGACCGGTCTTCGCCCAGTTCATTTAGAATAAAAGAAAGATCATTTTCCGTTTCCATTATCGTTCAAATTGGATTTGAAAATAATGAATCCCTGATAAATAATTATTTTATTTACTTGTATGAAAAGCCTGATGCCGATTCAGAAAGATTACTTATTCCACCAATCCGCGTAGATGGAGTTTTCCGACAAAAGTGTTTGATGTGTTCCAGTCAGGGCCGGCATTCCTTTTCTTAAAAAAATTACTGTATCGCAATACAATACTGTTTTCAACCGGTGAGTAATTACTAAAATCGTTTTTTGACGGTTTTGAAACCATTGAAGTACTTCCTGTACTTTGTTTTCATTTTCCGGATCCAGGGCCGACGTAGCTTCATCCAAAATCAAAATAGCCGGGTTTCTGTAAATTGCTCTGGCAATTCCCAATCGTTGTTTCTGACCACCCGATAAATTTACTCCCTGCTCCCTGATAATAGTTTGATACCGGGAAGGGAGATTCATAATAAATTCATGCAAGCCGAGGCGGCTGCATATTTCAATAACTTTTTCCTCATCAGGTTCGTTTTCTCCCAGTGCGATATTTGACAAAATTGTTCCCTGAAAAAGGTCCGTTTGTTGCGGAACGGCAGCAATGCCCTTTCTTATTATTGAATTTGAGATATTTTGAATATCCATTTCCCCGATTTTTATAATGCCGTTTTGGGGAGCGTAAATTTTTTGAATGAGCGAAAGTATGGTTGATTTTCCACATCCACTATCTCCGATAACAGCTGTCACTTTGAATTGAGGTATCCGTAGCTGAATATCATTGAATACAATCGGTCCACGACCGTAGCTAAACTTAACATGTTCAAATATCAGGTCGCCAGTTGGGAGTGTGGACACTGAACAGCATTCTGCAGAATCAGTTTCCGTTTCCAAATCAATAATTTCAAAAAGCCTGTCGGCAGCAATGATTGCGTCCTGCATGGACCTGTTTGCGCCAATCAGCGCCCGAACCGGATTCGTAAAAAAAATAATAAGTGTATAGAATGAAAGTAACTCACCTGAAGAAAAAATATGGTCAATAACAAGATAACTGCCAACCCATAGAATGGATATCGTTAGAATTCCAGTTACAAATTCCGATAAATTTGCCAGAACTATTCCGCTGCGGCTACTTATAAATATAGCGCGCATATATGGCTCAAAACTATTCTCAGTTTTCCTGCTGAAAAAATCTGAAGTTCCGAACCGGCGAATGGTTGCAATACCCTGTATACTCTCCACAAGTTGACTTTCAAAAGCCGCACCGGTTTCCATCATCTTTCTTTGCCATTTTGCATTAATGCGATCATTAGTCTGATAGATCAATGCATAAACCGGAATTGAACCCAGCATAATCAAAGCAAGTTTCCAATAAAATAGAAACATCACCGATAAGCATAATATCATAGTTAAGGCATGTACTACTATTCCTATCGAAATATCATTTATAAAAAGCCGTATTCGAACTGCATCATTCACCCGACTTATAATTTCACCTACCCTCATGTTGTCAAAAAATCTTTGAGGTAGTTTCAACAGATGCTTGTAATATCCAAGAATCAGCCAGCTATCGATTTCCCTTCCCGTTTTCAAAATGATCAGGGATTTAAAATATCCGGCAAGCGTTTGAAAACAGAGAAGCAGAATCATGGAAATAGTAAGGACATTCATCAGGTTTTTATTCGCGGCCGGCAATACTAAATCAACTATTTTCTGAATGTATACAGAAGTAGAAAGACCTATTGCAGTATATACAAAAGCCCCTAGTAACGCACGGAATAACATTTTTTTGTGTGGCAAAATCAGTTCCTGGAACCGGATTGCTACTGATAATTTCTTATTCCCTCCACGAAAACGATTTGAAGGAATCAGAAGCATCACCACGCCTGTCCAGTTTTTTTTAAATTCATTTAAAGGGAGCTTAATCAAATTGCCACAAGCGGGATCCATAACCCGGACACAATTTTTCCCAATGTCATAAACGACAACAAAATGTTGTAATCTGTTTTCAATAACCAAATGAAAAACAGCCGGAACTGGAATTCCGTTTAAATCACCATTGATTGCTTTCGCACCCCTGGCTATAAAATCGAGTTTCCCGGCAGCTGTAATTAGTCCGCTTAATGTAGTTCCCCGTTTGTCGGTATCAGCGTATTGTCTGACCAAGCTTACAGGAATATGCAGGTCGTAGTAAGCGGCAACTGAAACCAGGCAGGCTGCTCCACAATCTGAAATATCGCGTTGTTTAACCCGAATACTTTTTCTCATTCCTCAATGAGATTTTAAATCACAACTCCAAACCATTTCAATTAGATGGATTGTTTCTGAAATATTTTTGTAGATATGGAAAAGAGACTTCTACTGAAGTCTCTTATTCAATTCAAAAGAAGAATCGTTTTGGCACGAAACTCTTAACCCTTCGGCGAAAGATTAACTCGTAACAAGATGGACCACTGCATTGGTTGCCACACCCAGTCCATATCCTATCCAGAAGAAAATAGATTCTCCTCCTGTAATGGAATCCGAAGTTTCCAAAGTCAGTTCCTGCATACCCTGCGGCAATTCGCCGTTCCATTTCGTTTTCATATAGAATTTTTCTTGCTCCTACTTTTTGCAACACGCATGGGTTTCGGAAATCCCATTTGTAGCAAAGTAGCATCAGGATGACCAAGATAAAATACCCTGTTGGTGTAATTTTTAAAGGCCTTAAATCTTAGCCTTTATACTTAAAAAATAAATCACCATAAAAAAACCCATTACACCAAGTGCGGTGAGTGCGGTGGCAGGACTGTTTAAAAATATGCTTACGGCAACAAAGGCATAAGAAGCAATAAAAATGATCGGAAGAAGTGGAAATAATTTCATGCGGTAAATTTCTTTACCAGCGGGTTGCACTTGCTTTTTTCTCAATTTAAAAATAGTCCCTGCAGAAGCAGCCATGCCAAAACAATCAAGAAAGATTGTAAAACTCAATATTTTATCAAATGCCTTCATCCAAAATACGATCAATATACAGGCAGCCGCAAAAGCTGTTAGGGACGTAAACAACGCGCCTGTTCTAACATTTCTCTTCGCAAATATTTTTGGAATGACTCCGTCTTCCGCCATAGCAAACATTACTCTTGGATTACTTAACAGTAACACATTTACATATGCCAGAACAGACAAAAAAAGAAGTATGGAGAGAATTTTGCCGGCAGCATCTCCAAATACATGCGCCGCCATTACAGAAGCAATACCCTTTGTATTTCGCAAATTTTCCAAGCCAATCACATGTATATATGCGAAATTAATTGTCATATAAAGAACTATAATAATTGCGATACCCATAAATATCGCACGAGGTATATTCCGACTTGGTTGAGCGACATCCGATCCGAAATTGATCGTCTGCTGATATCCACCATAAGTAAAAGAGACCGCAATTAGTCCGGCGCCAAACCCCTTTAAATAAGCTAACCAGCCCGGAAATATGTTGTGAGTTATCAAAGAATTTTTTCCGCTGTCCGCAAAAAAAAGAGGCGTTATTAACAGCACAACCATGGAAATTTTAACGATAGTAAGAACATTCTGAGTTCGGGCACTCATTTTAAGTCCCAGCAAATTCACCCCATAAAATATTACAATTGAAAAAAGTGCAATTGCTATTTCTCTTATTTGTAACGCATCAGCCTGTATTATATTCGGAAAAAGGATACCTGAAATATATTCCGCACCAATAAGCGCAACTCCGGCAAGCGAAGCCGCATTTGAGATAAGGATGATACAATTAATGGCAAATGCAATAGATGGATGATATCCATATGCGAATATCTTATAGTAACCACCCGTAACCGGAAGACGTGATCCGATTTCCGCATAGGTAAGGGCACCACAAAGAGCAATTAATCCTCCTGCGATCCAGGTAAAGAAAAACAGGAAATTATCAGGAACTACTTTCGCAACATTCGCCGGGGTTCTGAAAATACCCATGCCGATCACCAGGCTCACAACAATCATAGTACAGTCAAATACACCAAGCTTTTCATTTTTTATCATAGTTTCAATTAATCATCCGTCCGTTCAATAAAACAAACTTTAAAGAAGTCAAGATAATGAAATATTCTTTTCTACTTTTGGCGAGCAATAAAACCATTGAATGAAATATTGGATTTGCGTTTTGATTTTGACGATTTCCGGAATGACCAGGGGACAAAATATTGCAAAAATTCCTGACACAGTTGAAAGGAAATTATTACAGGAAGTAGTTGTGCAGGCTTATGAACAAAACCGCCGTCTCGCGGATGTTGCAGCCGCAGTAGGAGTAATTACAAATTCAGAATGGAACCGCTACAACAAAATGAGTATCGTACCTGCCGTAAACAGCATTCCGGGCGTTCGCATGGAGGAAAGATCGCCAGGCAGCTACAGACTGAGTTTTCGCGGCAGTACCCTTCGGTCTCCCTTTGGCGTTAGAAATGTAAAAGTATATATAGATGGTATCCCTTTTACGGATCCTGGCGGCAACACATATCTAACCCAGCTCGCTCCATTTGATATGTATTCGCTGGAAATGATAAAAGGACCTGCAGGCAGTCTATATGGGGCTGCTACCGGAGGCGCACTTTTGATTAGATCCAGACCTGAAACATGGCAGCCTGGTTTTACAGCTGAATACAGTTATGGGTCGTTCAATAGCAATAATATCAATGCACAGGTAAGACTGGGAAATGAAAACGGAGGAAATATTGTCAGTCTTTCTCATCAGACTTCCGATGGTTATCGTGATCATACAAATTTGCGGAGAGATATTGTTACATGGGAGTCGATGCTGAAAAATAATGATCGCCAGACTCTAAGTACTTATGCATTTTATGGAAGTCTTTATTATCAGACACCAGGTGCGCTGACGTTATCAGAATACAATGCAAATCCTGCGCAATCGCGACCGGCGGTAGGCACGACGCCTTCCGCTGATCAGGCTCAGGCCGCTATTTATCAGAAAACTTTTTTGGCTGCTATCACAAATACTTATCGCATCTCTGAAAAGTTTCAGAATTCTACAAATTTTTATGGTGCATATACCAACTATTTAAATCCAACTTTTAGAAATTATGAATTCCGTAATGAACCGCATTTCGGGGGCAGAACTGTCTTTAATTACAATACCGATATTTTTCACATCAGTTTTGGCGGAGAAGCACAGAAGGGATTTTTTCAGACGCAAGATTATGGCAATACGAATGGAGCGCCAGATACACTTCAAACAAATGACAATATCAACACCTGGACATATACACTTTTCGCTCAGGCGGATATTTTTTTTGGAAAGGGATGGCAGGCTTCAGCCGGACTCAGCTATAACAATTCATTCATTGGTATAGACAGGACTTCAGTTCCAGGTTTCGTTCCACGGAATAAAAAATTCAGCAATGAACTTGCACCCCGGATCGCTATTTCAAAAAAAATTACACCTGACTTTTTATTGTACGCCAGCATATCGAAGGGTTTTTCACCTCCCGCAGTGGCAGAAGTCCTGCCTTCAACCACGAGCATAAATACCGACCTGCAGCCGGAAAATGGAATAAGCTACGAAACAGGAGTTAAAAGTAGTTTTTTCAATAAGCGTTTATACTTTGAAATAATTGGATTTTATTTCGAATTGCAGAACGCCATAGTAGACCGCAAAGATTCCAGCGGTAACGATTACTATGAAAATGCGGGTTCTTCTACGCAAAAAGGAATTGAGTCACAGTTATCGTATCAGCTGTTGCCATCAGCTTCAGGCCTGATTAGTAGTGCCCGAATTTGGGCTGCTTATACGCTGGACAATTTTACATACGGAGATTTTGTAAAAGCGAATATTAATTATAATGGAAAACATTTTCCGGGAGTAGCCAACAACACTTTTACGGGTGGCGTGGACCTGAATAGTCGTCCCGGTATTTTTCTTCACCTCACTTACTATTATAGTGATAAAATGCCGCTTGACGATGCCAATACTGCATACGCTAACGCTTATCAGCTGGTAGGGGGAAGACTTGGATATTCCACGGTTTTTCAGAAATTATCTCTGAGTTTTTTCACGGGTGTCAATAATGCATTTAATGTAAAGTATAGTCTCGGCAATGATATCAATGCAGCTGGTGGAAGATATTACAACGCAGCTGCGACGGCTAATTATTTTATTGGTTTTAGTTTAAATTTTAATAAACCAACGAAAATTTAAAATTCCTCAGGTACTTCTCAAACTCTCCTTTACATTTGTGATATCTGGTCCCCGCATATGTGGGGTTAAAAGGGAAGTCCGGTGAAATACCGGCGCTATCCCCGTAGCTGTGAGTTTCATCCCGCATGATGCGGGACTGTTTACACTGCGGCCACTGTCACGCCTTAGGCGGATGGGAAGGCAGTAAACAGGAAACAAGCCAGAAGACCTGCCAGGTAAAATATTAATCGCAACGCTTTCGGGTGAAAGGCAGGCGGAGTATATACGGCTTCTCTATTTATATTCCAACTGGTCCTTCGCTTATTTTTTTGAAGAATTATAATTTGACCTGGCCGGCATAAGCATGAGTTCGACGCGACATAAGAATTACAGAATATATGGCACAGCAGGGCATTCTCTGCTCATCGCATTTTTATTTTCAGTTATTGTAAACTCAACAACCCGGGCACAAAATTCAGCTGACAGCAGCGGAAATTTAAAAGGAGTAACCATAACCGCTGAAAAGAAGATGAATAGTTATACAAGCATTGTTCCCGTACAAATTTTAAATCAAGAAGCACTCAGGGAGATGAATGCAGAAAACATTGCAGAAGCTTCTAAATATTTTTCAGGCGTATTAATTAAGGACTATGGAGGAGTAGGCGGATTAAAAACGATTTCTGTAAGAAGTCTGGGAGGCCTTAATACCGGTCTGGTTTATGACGGAATAACTATTGCAGATGCGCAGACTGGTCAGGTGGATTTGAGTAAATTTTCAACAACATTCGTTCAAAGTCTGGAATTGGATCTGGCAAATCCACCGACGATTCTTGCGCCTGCAAGAGTTTATTCATCTGGTTCAGTTCTTTCGTTTACGAGTTCCTCTTTTAATACTGAAAATTTCATTCACAAAAAATGGACGGCCGGAGTAGATGTCGGTTCTTTTGGACTGTGGCAACCGTTTGCTGGATTTTATTTACCTGTTTCCAATTCTATGATCGTCAGTGCCAATGCTGAGGCAACCTGGTCCAAGGGTAATTATCCGTATTATATTGAGAATGGTATGTTTTCCGAAAAAACTTATCGTACCAATTCCGACTTAAAATCTTTTCAGGGAGAAATTAATGTGGTCAACAGATTTGCAGACAGCTCAACACTGCAAACGAAAATATGGGGATATAATTCTGAACGCGGGTTGCCTGGAAGTATTATTTTCTTCAACGACATCTCCGTTCAACGTCTGGAAGATAAAGATTACTTTATTCAAAGTCGGTATTTGAAAAAATTTAAGACGGGTATATCCTTGCTTGTTTCGGCCAAATATAGCTCGATGTATAACAGATATACAGATCCAAATTTTCTAAACAATGTAGGTGGCCTGGACGATCGGTATACCCAAAACGAGATTTACGGAAGTATTGCTATGAGTTATAAGGCAGGGAAATACTTTTCTATATCCTTATCGTCTGATGTTGCTCTAACAAGCCTGACAGCAAATATCCAGAATTTCGCAACTCCAACAAGAACCAGTTTATGGAACAATCTGGCAATACAATTTATTAAATCACACTGGCAGTTAAGTGCTTCGCTGCTGAATACAAATATCAGCGACAAAACCAAAAACGGTAAGCCTGCGACAAATGAAAATAAGTTTACACCAACATTACAAGCGGGCTATAAAATTGATCCGGAAAGCCCATTTCTTTTTCGTGTTTTTTACAAGAATATATTTCGTGCGCCTACATTCAACGATCTCTACTATACTTATAATATTAATGTCAATCCAAAATTGCTGCCTGAATACTCCAGCCAATATGATGCAGGGATAACTTTTACAAAAAAT
Source organism: uncultured Bacteroidota bacterium (assembly GCA_963757315.1). Taxonomy (GTDB): domain Bacteria; phylum Bacteroidota; class Bacteroidia; order Chitinophagales; family Chitinophagaceae; genus Puia. The sequence continues at coordinate 2,312,876 of CAVWRD010000011.1, forward strand.
TTAAATACCGTAATAAGGCAAATTGGTTTCAGTATCGATGGATATTATAACAATATTAAAGACAAAATAATTGCAGTTCCTTCACAGAATCTCTTTATCTGGACGATTGAAAATCTCGGAAAAGTTAATATAACCGGTGTTGATCTGAATGCCGAAGCCAACGGAAAATTTAACGGTGTCTCAGGATGGTCGGGAAGAGTAGCATTTACCTGGCAGGAAGCATTGGATGTAACGGATCCATCCAGTTCAGAATACAAAAATGAAATTCCGTACACTCCAAATTATTCCGGATCAGCTATGGTTGTTTACAATCTCAAAAAGTGGAGTGCTGGGTATAGCATATTATTTTCCGGAAAAAGATATGCGCTTGGTGAAAACGATCCCTCCAATGAATTGCCTGAATGGAATACGCAGGATGTGTATTTGGGCTGGCAAATAAACGCCAGAAATTTCTCGGCAAATTTAAAAGGTGAGGTAAATAATATTTTCAATGTATACTATGATGTTATTCATTACTATCCTATGCCCGGAAGGTCATTCAAATTAAGTATCACTTTTAACAACTTATAAAATTAAAAAAATGAACAGAAACAAAATATTCCTGCTGTCCTTTGCATTATTTATTACTATTCTTTCATGCAAAAAGAATGACAACACTCCGACGGTGTCACCTTCGGTGACAACCGGCATATATACGCTCAATCAGGGATTATATGGGCAGAATAATACAATGCTTACTTACTATGATTTTGCGAGTGCGACACCTACTACGGATTATTTTAAAAACATCAACGGATTCGGACTAGGCGATACAGGAAGTGATTTTATTGTCTACGGGGGAAAGATATATATTGTTATGAATGTATCTGGTTATGTGGCGGTCGCTGATGAAGCAAGTGCAAAATTTAAAGACACAATCGATTTTAAAAATGCGGGTGTTAACCGTGGTCCTGAAAATATTGTTGGTTTCGGCTCTGACGTCTTTGTTTCTTCTACAGATGGCACAGTTGCTGTTATTGATACGACTACCCTGACCATAAAAAAATTTATAACGGTAGGATCAAATCCGGCACAAATGGTTGTATCAGGTAATAATTTGTATGTTAGTAATACAGGCGGCTTAAGTCCTTCTTACGATTCTACAGTTTCCGTTATCGATTTAACATCACTAACTGAAACAGCAAAAATTACAGTAGGGATAAATCCTGGCAGTATCGCCGCAGATAATTCAGGAAATATTTACGTCGCATGTACCGGAGACTACGGAAGCGTTGTACCAAAGATTGTCAAGGTAAGCTTAAGTACAAATCAGGTAATATTAACTGCAGATACTGCTGCAGGAACTATTCGGTATTATAATAGCACCTTAATTATTACAGGTGGTTATCTCGGCACTGCAAATGTTGGCATTCTGAGTCCCGCAGATTTTAGTGCTGTCAGGTCTTCCTTTGTTACGGACGGAACTAATATAATTAATCCATACGGTCTCGATATTGATCCTGCTACAGGTGACGTATATGTTGGCGATGCGATAGATTATACTTCGTCAGGAAATGTTTATTGCTTTGATAAAACCGGCAAAAAGAAATTCAGCTTTTCAACTTCTCCGGGTATCAGTCCCATAAGAACGCAATTGATCTCACATTGAATATTGTAAGCTTATTCAGATATCTTTACACGGAGATTTTTGAGTTCACTTTAAAATCGAAACATGCAAACAAAGTTCAATGAGTTACTGACAGTGACTTTTACGCTGTTTGCTGTTATCGATATTGTCGGCTCGATTCCATTGCTTTTATCGCTTAAGAAAAAAATGGGCGGATTGAATGAAATCAAAGCAACACTGATTTCGGGAGCCCTGATGATTCTTTTTTTGTATTTGGGAGAGTCTTTTCTTCACGTATTGGGTTTGGAAACCCATTCTTTCGCGGTGGCAGGTTCCATAGTGATATTCATTCTCGGACTGGAAATGATTCTCGGAATTGAGTTTTTTAAATCAGATAAGGAATCAAAATCCAATATGATGGTACCCATTGCTTTCCCTCTTATTGCCGGCTCCGGAACACTCACCACTATTATTTCCCTGAAAGCTAACTATGAGGAAAGTGTACTGCTTATCGCGATATTAATCAATCTGATTATAGTATTTGTAGTATTAAAATCGTTGAATCTTATTGAGCGGATTTTAGGCCCTGGCGGAATGGTTGCCATTCGTAAATTTTTTGGCGTAATATTGCTGGCAATTGCAGTAAAAATCTTCAGCAGCAATGTGCCCGGTTTAATCAAATAGGCCTCGTCGTACAATGGATAGTATAAGAGTTTCCGAAGCTCCAGATCCAGGTTCGATTCCTGGCGAGGCCACCTCTTCCATATAAAAATCATGTCGAAATAGATGTCGGTAGTTATTGAAACAGAACGTTTGGTATTGAGACGATGGAAAAATGAAGATACTCTTCCTTTTATTGAAATGTGCGCGGATTATAAAGTAATGAAATTTCTTTCGGCCCCACTTACCCCGACAGAAGCAAAAATTACTGTGAAAAGAATTCAGGGTCATTTTAAAAAACACGGATTCGGATTATACGCCATCGAGCAAAAAGAAACGAAAAAATTTATTGGTTTTACCGGTTTTATGATCCCAAATTTCGAACACTTTTTTACACCTTGTGTGGAAATCGGATGGCGCATCAAAAGCACTGAATGGAAAAAAGGGTTTGCGACTGAAGCTGCAACATCCTGTCTTCGGTTCGGATTTTCAAAACTCGGTTTCAAAAAGATCCATTCTTTCACATCTATTCACAATCTGGCATCAGAGCGTGTTATGCAAAAAATCGGACTACATCGTAAAGGAACATTTTTTCATCCCATGCTGCCTTCCAATCATTTATTAAGTGAACACGTTCTTTACTGCACGGAATAATTACAAACGCCACAATTATTCTATTTACTAATGAATTCAACCAGGCTGCTATTGTCCACACCATATTTTTTTGCCATCGCCTTTATAACAGTGCCGGGAGTTACGGTAAATGGCTGAGTATATTCATTTTTATTTGTAAATGCAGGCGTGGACCCATCAATTGTATAGTAAATTTTTGTGCCCGGAGTGAGACTTTTAATCGTTATTTTATTCCCCATTGCTGATATCAACGGTCTTTTGACCACGTTTGCATAACGCTCTGTACGTTCGTCACTGATTACTCCCTTCCAGTTTAATCCGAATCCAAAATTATAAGTATTGCCATCGGCATCGGTATAACTTATCATGTCGTGAGGAATATCTTCAAATTGCAATTCCACATTTTTCATATTTATAGGCATCTGAACAGGTAATAGTCCCGAGGGTTCTGCTGCGCCTGTAACAATATCCATGATTGCCTGGTTTTGTACGCCAAAACTTACCAGTATTCCATCAGCGTCCTTTTCGAATTCACTAACAACACCTGGTTTAGTCAGAGACAAACACACTATCACAGGTTTACCTTTCATGGCATTTTTTGTATCCCTGATCGTTTTTAGATCGACGGCATTTGAAGCATCAATAGATTTTCCTTTATAAGACCTGTTTGTGATTCCCGGTTCTACAGGGTCCCCGGCTGCAATGCTATGTTCTCTTGCAAATTCCGCGGTGTATGGTTCGTATTGTAAACTAATAGGAACATATCCATTACCTCCTTTTATCTGATCGTCTTTATCATAGCCTGGACCTCCCGCAGGACCGCTCGCAAAAACAATGGCATAATCGGCTTTTCCGGGGTCGTCAGTTTTTGTAAAATATCTTTTTAGTATATCAGGATTGACAGCATCAACTTCTTTGGCAGGAGTTACGTTTCCAAAAAAGTCTCTCCTGGCAGGTACGAATAATTTCGGTATATAAACTAACTTACCTTTCTGTAAAGGCATTACATGATTACTATTTTTTAACATCACAATGGATTTCAACTGAGCTTCATAACCAGCCTTCATAAACTCTGCTTTACCCACTGTTTGTTTGGTGTTTTCAATATTCAGATAAGGATTTTCAAAAAGACCTACTCTGAAAATATTTCTGAGTAATCTCACTGCAGACTGTTCCATTCTTGCACGCATGAATGTCTCCCCATGTTCTTTTATACCCATTTTATAAGCTTCGATAACAGGACCCGCATCGTTGTTGCCCCCGAACTGATCCACTCCAGCCATTAATATCTTATAGTGCCGCTCAGCGACTGTTTTAGTTTCCATACCCCAGGATTTTCCTGCGAATATATCCGGAGACTTTCCTTCATCGGCTGTGACAAGCCAGTCTGTGCATACAACCCCATCAAAACCATATTTTTTTCTCAGGAGATCGGTAATCAGATAAGCATTATAACTGTTACCCTCATTTTCTTTGGTTTTACTATCCCTATTGTAGGATATAGTATAATAAGGCATCACTGCAGCTGCCATCTTTGTTTTACCTGTGAGATGCATGGCCCCATCTACAAAGGGAACAATCTGTTCATCGAAATTATCTCCGGGATAAACAGCAAATTTACCGTATGCAAAATGAGCATCACGACCACTTTCTTCCGGACCACCGCCCGGCCAGTGTTTTATCATAGCATTTACACTATTGTAACCCCAACCATCTTTAATTTCACTACTGCCCATCGAATTTTGAAATCCATCCACATAGGCACGTGCCATGTCTGCGTCCAATTGAGGATCCTCTCCGAAAGTGCCATTGATACGCGACCATCTTGGTTCAGTACCGAGATCAATTTGAGGAGAGAGTGCAGTTGTAATTCCTAACGCCCTGTATTCTTTTGCGGCGATCTGACCAAATTGCAGAACGGTGGTAGGATCAAAAGTGGCAGCGAGCCCCATAGATTCCGGCCATTGCGATATTTTACCACCAGCACCCGCCGTATACTCTACTCCGGAATTAGTGCTGTTTCGTGGATCCGTACTATTATTTGCGGGAATACCTAAACCGATTCCCTCGACCAACGCCTGCATTTTATTATTCCAGCGGGCTGCAACTTCCGGAGTTTGTACCGAAGTTATCAGAACGTGTCTGAGATTATCATTGATAAGAAATGCTTTTTGCTGGTCCGTCAGATCCCAGGCATTGGCTCCACTTTCATTAAAAACCTTACCATTGTACGTCGACTTGCCCATGGGACCAGGAACTGCTGGTATAGCCTGATGGAGGCTATACAACATGAGGCCGGCAATTTGTTCAATTGTCATTTTTGAAGCAAGATCTGCCGCCCGTTTATCAACCGGCAAACGCCAGTCTTCATAAATATCCAACTTACCGTTTTTGTTCAGATCCTTAAAAGCCAGGCCGTCAACACTTAGAATTTTTATACCTGATTGTTCTGAATATCCTAAATCTGGACCACCATGATTTTTGATAATGATTATACCCTCATCTTCCGAAGTCGTCCAATTTTTTGAGTTTGCAGATTTGCTGCTTATCAAAAAAAATGAAACCATAGCAATCGTAGTGATACCTGTAAATACTGATATCTTATTTGCATTATATTTTCCCATGTAAATATTTCAATTTTCAAGTTTATTAGTGAATAACGGATTTATAGTAAACCAGGCCATCACCGGAAAAAAAACCATAGGTACCGCTAGTCCTGGAAACAACTCTGGAAACTGAACATTTAGAGGCAGTGTAATGGAAATCGGGATCATTACAAAGACAAAAGAGATTATTGAAAACAGAAAATTAAAAATAATTTCTCCGCGTTCCTTAAAGGATCTTCGAAGAATATAATTCAGAAACACTGCTAACATACATGCCAGCACACTAAAACCTGCAATCCTTGCAATGCCGAGCACTTTCGAAAAATCTATTTCGTTTGCAAAATAATAGATATGCTGATAAATAATTCCGGCTACGGCTGACAAAATACTTGCAAGTATTCCCTGCAAAAATTTCCTTTTAAACATGATCGCCTATTTTGTAACCGGAACCGAAATATCAACTTTGAAAGTGCTGGCGCCATGATTCGGTTCAGCAGTATTGACATTGTAGTCCAAACGATTTATCGTCAACGATCCTTTAAATGTATTATCCTGAAAAGTAAATGGAATTACAGCTTCCTTTTGCACTCCATGCATTGACAAAGTTCCTTTTGTTTCGTATCCATCTGCCGTTTTTGTGATAGCGGAGGAAGTGAATTGAATAGTTGGATATTTTTCAGCGTCAAACCACTTTTCACTTTTTGCGTGCGTGTTCTTCATGCCATTACCAGTGTTGATAGTCGCCACATCAATTGTGACATCAAATTTTGAACTGGCGAGGTCAGCAGGATCAAAGCTGAGAGTACCTTTCATCCCTCCAAATTGGCCCGAAGGATCTCCACCGTCAAACTTCACATAAGAACTGTCTGCAATTTTCCAATCCTGCGCTTTAAAAGCGGTAAAAGCAGAACCAACGACAAGAGCCAGAGCAATAAATGGATAAATAAGTTTTTTCATAATCTGTGTTTTAGACTTTCTAATTTTTAAGAATCTAAAAATATTATTTTAAGACTCCAATGGCTGCAAATTGAGGCAAAAAAGGTAATTCCTGAGACGAAATCCCCATTTCGTTCAATTTTAGCAAATCTGAACCCTTGTGAAATCAAGGGGTCGGAGCTAAACAAAAACCCTTAGGTTAAAGTATTAATGATGAATTATTGTTCAATAATCCATTTTTCAGGATGCTTTTTAACAATCATTTTGGAGCGTCGGAGAATATTTCTGTAGAGAATTCGTTTGTCAGAAAAACAGGTCCATTCATTGTTATAAATGGTTAATAATTTTATCTTGTAAGGCCAATATAAGCCTATGAAGCAGATTCTTTTAATATTCCTTTTTCTGCATGCCAGGCACGATACCCGCATGGAAACCAAGCGTTATCCTACTGTGGATCTTATAAACATACGTTTAGCACCCTGGCCAATAAATCTCCAAAGAGTCATTTATTATACAGATACCTGTTATGCCCTTCAATTCAGAGACCAGGCAGTTATGAATGCAGTGAATATTAAAACCATGGAAATTTATAACATGGATCAATTGAAATATCTAAAACTAGGACTAACCACCCTGACGAAGGGATCCAATGGAGATGTTGCGGAATTTAAAGATTATTCAATCAAAAAAGTAGGTACAAAAAAGGAAAATTCCTGGTACATTTTAAGTTATGACGGCGGAGTAACGAATTTTCAACAATCAGAAGCCAACAGAATGGTAACTATCATCAGCAATTTAGAAAACGGTCAAAATTAATAATTCATTTCAAATCCAAAATGTTCAAATGAAAAAGCTCCTGATACTAGTTTTGTTTTCGCCACTTGTAATGAAAGCGCAATTTAAAATTGTAAACTCGGCAACCATAAATATCATTGACGTTCGTCAGGGAACATGGCCGATTAGTTTGCAAAGAATCACAAAACCTACTGATACCTGTTACGTACTCCAATTCCGGACACAGGAGTATAATAACTCAGTGATCATAAAGACATTAAAATTTCGTGATCTGGAACAGTTAAAATATTTCCAGCAGGGTTTGTCGGCCCTAAAATCGGGCAATAACGGAGATGTAGCCGAATTTAAAGACTATACCATCAAGCGCGTGGACGTTTATAAAGAGGGCATTTCTTATATCCTCACATGTGATGGCGGACTAACCAATTTCCAACAGCCGGAGGCAGACAGGATGATCGCCGCAATCAGCAAACAGTAAGTTTTTCATTATTGCGGAAGGCGATTTCTCAATACACCGTATAAGAAGGTACCGGATAATGCACCTGCTATTACAGCCAGCATTACCGTATATCCCTGTCCGAGCAAAATAAAAATAGGTCCCGGACAGGCACCGGTCATTGCCCAGCCCATTCCGAAAATGGATCCGCCAATCAAATACTTTTTCCAGCGAATATCTTTCGCTGGAAATTTTATGTCTTGTCCATCAATGTCCTTCAATCCAAATTTTTTTATGACTGCCACTAATAAGATTCCTGATATTACAGCTGTGCCAATTATTCCATACATAAATATGGATTGAAAACGGAACATTTCCTGAATGCGATACCAGGATACGGCTTCTGATTTCGTTAAAATGATTCCGAATAGAACACCAGTTAAAATAAATTTAAGCGCTTTCATATGCATTCATTTAAATATTATTGGAAAAAGCAAGTGTGTGGTAAACAATCCGCCGATAAAAAACCCTATTACAGCGATCAGGGATGGCAGTTGAAGATTCGAAAGTCCCGATATAGCGTGACCCGAAGTACACCCACCTGCATATCTGGTTCCAAAACCAATTAAAAAACCACCTCCCAGAAATAACAGTAGTCCTTTTCCTGTCAATAGGTATTGCCAGTTAAAAATAGATCCTGGTTCCAGTTTACCATCGAATGGAACATTTAATTTCTGTAAATCTGCAATTGTTGAAGGAGAGAGAAAAAGTGATTGCGGGGATTGCAAGTAATGAACAGCGATATATCCACCAATTACAGATCCAACCAGAAACCACAAATTCCATTGTTGTTTTTTCCAATCGAAATTGAAATAAGATACGCGTTTCCCAAAACCAAATAGTGAACAAAGATTGGACAGGTTTGCAGAGAATCCGAATGTCTTACCTGAAAAAACAAGAATTGCCATTATTGCTGCTATTGCAGGACCCGATACATACCAAGGCCAGGGTTGGCTGAAAAATTTAATCATATACATTTATAATTAACAGAAATTCCGCTTTCACCACACTCCCATACTTCCATACTTTATTTGGTCAGTTTTCTTTTCAACAAATTTCTGGTTTCCTGCAGAGCTTCAAGGTTTGAAAATGCATCTTTCGGGACAAGGAAAAATGCACGACTGTTGAAATATAAATGAAAGAAAAAAGGTGATTCAAGGTAGCTACTGAATTCATTCCAATTCCATGCATGAGACCCCAATTCCGTTTGCAGAACGACTTCGCGATCATCAAAATTCATGCTGAACCGATCCTGAAATGTCTGAGATTTTTTATATACACTGAGTGGTAGCAAATTCCAAAATGTTATCAGCAATGTGAACCATAAAAAAGAGAATATGAGAAAAGACAAAGGTTGAATTTTATGCAGATAAAAAAGTATGGCGCTAAGAATAGTAAACAAATTCACTACAATCAATAGGAATTTAATCTCCGGCCTGGAAATAAAATGATGCCTTAATGCACTCAACACCTGCTTTTTGTCATATTCAAAGTGAATAACCATTTTAATACATAAGTTGTTTTTCGGAAATGCTCCAGCTAAATAAATTCTTTCCATCCTTTCCACGAAACTGGACTTTTAGAATCCTGTCATTTTTTTGACCTTCCACCCCAATCTTGGCATAATTCCTTTCTTCAACAAGGCTACCTGCCACACGATAAGGATTATTGGTTTCGACCCCCTTTACTTTCGCAACTCCACTTGTGAAAGGAGAAACCGTAATATCATACAAATCATAATTGTTTTTTCTTTCAGTTCTTATTATTTCACTGTGATGCCGGTCGCCAGTTAAAAATAAAACACCCTTCACTTTTGTTCTGGTCAAAAAATCCATCAACTGATAAAATTCATAACTGTATTTGAAATACCCCTCGTCGTCGCTATAAGGATTTAAAGTCTGACTACCAATTGCTATAATTTTAAAAGTAGCTCCGCTTTGCACAAGTGCATCTTCCAGCCATTTCAGCTGAGTTTCTCCCAGAAAATGTTTGTCAGGATTAGGTTTACCACTAATACTGTCTTCCATTTCGTCTGCGCTGCGGAAATATCTGTCGTCCGTTAAAAACAGATCCACATCACTAAAAGAGATCTGGGAATAAATACCTTTTTGATTTTCACCATAATATGGATTACACCAGTATTTCATAAAAATTTCCCTGGATACGTCTTTTAATCCATAAGAAAAACCCGAATTATCCGGACCAAAATCATGGTCATCCCATATAGCATATTGGGGCATGGCTTTTAATAGATTTTGTAAAACTGGTTGTGCCCGATCGCGGGAAGCGCGATACCACAGACCCCACGGGCTCAGAACATCAACTTCGCGCGTATACCAATTATCACCAAGCCAAAGCATGAATGATGCACTATCCCTGGCCATAGATTCGAATATGATAGAATCGCCACCATAAGGTTTTCCAGGGCGATCGTAAACAGGTTCATTAAAATAAGCACAACTGCCGGTAAGAAAACTGAAATCAGGAGCTGGTTCGCGCCATTGCCAGAGGTCTTTTGTCTTAAATGAACCTGTAGCAACGGAGTTTAATTCATTTAAACCAAACCGATACTCATATCGGCTGTTAATATCAAGCCCATTAAGTTCAAATACCAAAGGATTGAATTCCGAGAGTGCCTTCACTAACTTTTCACCACTCATTTTTATTGTAGTATTAGATCCGCGCTCTCCACCAGATTTCCAGTATGTCAGTGAAATGGAAGTAACATCAGATGAAACCTGAAGCCATAATTTTGCTGTTCTCAGTTCTACCTGACCCAACATTGGACCCGATATGATGCCGTTTGAACCCGATGGTTGTGCGCCGGCAATTAAAACTGGTATAAAATAGAAAATCAACCAAAGCTTTTTCATATTCGTACATTGGTTTCACAATGTACAAAGAAGCGCTATGATTGATCAAATTCGAAATGCCGGAATTTTATTTCATATACTTGCAGCTATTGTAATGATGCGTTGCTGCGTCAGTAGGAGTTACATATCGGCTGCAGGAATACAACAAGGTTAACAGTAGTGCGAGGGCCAGGATCTTTTTCATGGTTTTCATTTGAGGTTATTAATAAACGACTTTAGGGTGATTAAAATTGCTATTGATGTTTCAATTTCCTTGCCAATCTGAGGGAATAATTCCCGGAATGGGACTGAATCGATGGCCGTTGATGGTTGACGGTTGACGGTTGACCGTACAATTTTAAACTTCAAAAGGCTTTGGGCTTTAAGCTTTAGGCTTTAGGCTTAAAAAAGAACCCCGCATAGATATGCGAGGTTCATGGTTAAGTAAAACCGTCCAAAGTATTTCTTATAAACTAACTACAGCCCATGCTGTTCCCGCAGTTCAGACATTTATAACAGGTGCCACTGCGAATTGTAATATGTCCGCAGGTATTACAGGCCGGCGCATCGCTCTGCATACTTTTTGCTGCGGCGTTTACTGCATCGAGACCCGATTCCGTTTTCATATTTTTGACTGCAGTTTTCACCTGAACAGGATTTGCTGGTGAAACCGCGGGCTTGGATACAATCCTTACATCACTTAATTCTGGTGTTTTTTTTTCCTGCTCTGCCACTGGTAAGTCCCAGTCTGAAGTACCCGTATTCAAAACTTCCGGCTTGTCCAGTACGTGCACGAGATCTGTTCTTCCAAGATATTCATAAGCCATTGAGCGGAAAATAAAATCGACTATAGATGTGGTGCTCTTAATGTTAGGATGATCGACCATACCAGATGGTTCAAATCTGGTAAATACAAATTTCTCTACAAACTCTTCGAGCGGCACACCATATTGAAGGCCAATTGATATAGCGATCGCAAAACAATTCAGCATACTACGCATAGTGGCTCCTTCCTTTGCCATATCAATAAAGATTTCGCCAAGGGAACCGTCAGAATATTCACCGGTACGTAGAAAAATTACCTGTCCGTTTATCTTTGCTTTTTGAGTAAACCCTCTTCTTTTCGGTGGCAGTGTTCTGCGTTCTACAATTGTTGCCAGCTCTCTTTTCAACTTGGTATCCGGTGATGCCTGGACTCGCTTTTGCACTTCTATTAATAATTCCTGAACGGTCAATTTGCTCATATCCACGATATGCGGTTCCATGGCCACCTGTGGTTCATTCGGAATAGTAGCCGCTGTTTCTTCTGCAACACCTGCTTTTTTCTTTTTATCAGACTTATTACTTAACGGCTGTGAAAGTTTGGATCCGTCGCGATAAAGTGCACAGGCTTTTAATGCCAGCTTCCAGCTGAGCAAATAGGCGTCTGCTATTTCTTCGATGCTGGCTTCGTTTGGAAGATTGATGGTTTTTGAAATCGCGCCACTAATAAATGGCTGAACCGCACTCATCATCCGAATATGTCCATGTGCATGAATAAAACGTTCTCCTATTTTACCACATTTATTTGCACAATCGAAAACCGGGAGGTGTTCCTTCTTTAAATAAGTCGCTCCTTCTACCGTCATCGTGCCACAGATATAGTCATTGGCTTCTGCGATTTCATTTTCACTGAATCCAAGAGCCTCAAGAAGATTCCATTCGAAATTATAATACTGTTCAGCCTGGAATCCAAGACGCTGTAGACATTCTTCTCCAAGATTATACACATTGAATACAAAACCTATTTCAAATGCTGAAGCGACAGCGCCATCTAGTTTCTTAATCTCTTCTGCAAAAAATCCCTTCTCACTCAAAGTCTGATGATTGATATGTGGTGCTCCGGCAAATGTTCCTGCACCGACTGCATATTTCACTATCGAATCAATCTCTTTCTCTGCGTAACCCATATTTCTTAACGCCGCCGGGACCGATTGATTAATTATTTTAAAATAACCGCCCCCGGAAAGTTTTTTAAATTTAACGAGTGCAAAATCAGGCTCCACGCCAGTAGTATCACAGTCCATTACCAGACCAATGGTTCCTGTGGGCGCAATAACTGTCGCCTGTGCATTACGATAACCAAATTTTTCGCCGAGCTGTACAGCATCATCCCAGGCCTTCGTAGCGGAAGTAAGGAGATAATCAGGACAATACTTTGCCTTAATACCCTGTGGTTTGATTTCCAGGTTTTCATACTCATCGGCGTCATAAGCGGCAAGACGATGATTACGCATAACCCGAAGCATGGCATCACGGTTTTCTTCGAATTTGGGAAACGGTCCCATTGTTCTCGCGATTTCCGCACTTGTCTTATAGGAAATCCCTGTCATAATTGCACTCAATGCGCCTGCAATTCCTCTTGCTTCTTCACTATCATAGGCAATGCCCATAACCATTAGCATAGATCCAAGATTCGCATATCCAAGGCCGAGAGTTCTGTAATCGTAAGAAAGTTGCGCAACTTCTTTTGACGGGAATTGAGCCATTAGTACTGAGATTTCAAGTACGGCTGTCCACAAACGACAGGTATACTCAAATCCCTCCACATCTATAATATTCGTGGTTTCATCATAGAACCTGCGGAGGTTCACGGAAGCCAGGTTGCAGGCTGTATTATCCAGAAACATATACTCGGAGCAGGGGTTGGATGCCCGGATACGGCCACCATTGGGGCAGGTATGCCACTCGTTAATAGTAGTATCGTATTGGGTACCCGGGTCAGCACAACGCCATGCAGCGTACGAAATCTGGTTCCAAACTTCCTTGGCAGGAATCTTTTTCATTACCCTTCCGTCACTTCTTGCTTTCAATTCCCAGTCCTCATCGTTTTCCAGCTTTTCAAAAAATGAATTGGGGATCCTCACTGAATTATTTGAATTCTGTCCGCTGACAGTTTTATAAGCTTCTCCTTCGTAGTCACTGGCGTATCCTGCCGAAATCAAAGCGGCAACTTTCTTTTCTTCTTCCTGTTTCCAGTTAATGAAGTCCAGAATTTCAGGATGATCCAAATCCAGACAAACCATTTTGGCAGCTCTGCGTGTAGTTCCACCTGATTTGATAGCCCCTGCTGCACGATCTCCGATTTTGAGGAAGCTCATAAGACCACTGGAAGTTCCACCCCCACTTAGCTTCTCTCCTTCACCACGTATATTTGAAAAATTGGTCCCTACACCAGAGCCGTATTTGAAAATCCTTGCTTCTCTTACCCATAGGTCCATGATCCCGCCGTCATTTACCAGGTCATCTTCTACACTCAAAATAAAACATGCATGCGGTTGAGGACGCTCGTAGGCTGATGTCGATTTCTTTAAAACTCCATCCAGCTGATCAACATAATAGTGACCCTGGGGCTTTCCGGTAATTCCATAACTTTCATAAAGACCGGTATTAAACCATTGGGGGCTGTTAGGAACACATGCCTGGTTAAGTATTGAATAAACGAGTTCTTCATAAAAAACCGTCGCATCTGCGTCTGTTGCAAAATATCCATAACGAACACCCCAGACTTTCCAGCAATTCGCCATTCTATGAGCAACCTGTTTGATGGAAGTCTCCCTTCCCATACTTCCATCAGACAACGGCACACCTGCCTTGCGGAAATATTTCTGGGCAAGGATATCAGTTGCAATCTGACTCCATCCTTTCGGCACTTCTACATTCGTCATCTCGAACACAATCTCCCCGCTGGGATTACGAATAACAGAACTGCGATAGTCATATTCAAACTGATCAAAAACCTTAACGTCGTCGCGGGTATAGCGACGGCTGAATTGCAAACCTTTCGCAGATTGCGTATGTGTGGCCATATTATGGAAGTTCTTTATGTGGTTAGGAAATCGTTAGCCTATTAACAAATTGTTAAGCAGGTATCGAAAGTATTTTTTCATTTCCAATTTTCCCTCTGTTCATTTTCCACACCTGTGGAAAAAAACGGTTGATAAATCATGAACCGCAGTCCTGTATTCACTGATTTGATTTATGCACAATATTTTCGTCTTTGTTCACAATATAAATTTTGGAAAAACACAAATAATCGTTTACCTGATCGTTCTGTAGTACGTTTCGGAAAGCGGGAAAGTTTTCGCACATTTGTAAGGTAATCAACCACATGAAGGAAGCGATCTATTCTTCTTTACTGATCAAAAAAAGAACAAAGCGGAAATCCTTTGCCCTACTCGTTGATCCTGACAAAGTAGACCCATCAGGTACTGCTGTACTAATTGATCTTGCCGTAAAAGCTAGGGTTGATTATCTTTTTGTCGGAGGAAGTCTGGTTGTATCAGACCATCTGGATCAGGTTGTTAAGCAGATAAGACACGATTGTAAAATTCCCATTATCCTTTTCCCGGGCACTCCTTCGCAGGTATCTCCTTTTGCAGATGCCCTTCTTTATTTGTCCCTGATTTCCGGAAGAAATCCCGAATTACTAATAGGACAACACGTTATTTCAGCGCCGGCAGTGAGAAAAAGTGGTCTGGAAATCATTTCAACCGGTTATATGGTGATCGATGGCGGCGCCCCGACCACGGTGTCTTACATCAGCAATGCATTGCCCATCCCCTCAGATAAAAATGAAATCGCCCTATGTACAGCCATGGCTGGTGAAATGCTGGGAATGAAACTCATCTATATGGACGCCGGAAGCGGTGCAAGGAGACCAATTTCAACGGAAATGATTGAACGGGTATCGTCGAATATTGAGATCCCACTTTTAATCGGAGGGGGCATACAAGATCCGGAGAAGGTGTATCTAAACGCAAAAGCTGGTGCGGATTTGATTGTTGTAGGTAATGCTATAGAAAAAGACAGTTCCCTATTAGTCGAGATGGCCAGCGCCCTTCATTCTGTATCTGTCATTTAGCTACTTTTTGTTCACCTGAATTTTTAACATACCCCCGCTAAAAAATATCCCAAAAATTCTGGAAAAGCTGTTACTTTGTGTTGTTAACAACTATCGTAATACCATTTTTCATCTAAATGAAAAAAAACTCACCCATATCCATCCTCTCCCGGATGGTATTGCACGCCTTCAATAAGCGTGGGTTTTTTGTAACGCCAATCTGCGTTATTTTTTCCGTTCGTCCCATTCCCTTTTGGGTACGACGTTGATATTTCTATCATCCATAGTATTCCATCCGGACCTATGACCGTATCCAGCCGGCTCGTAAATGCAATGACCCCGTCATTGATATTCAATTATCTCACGTATTCAATCAATGGAACAAGAACAAAAGTTCAGGATTATTATAGCAGATCCCTCTCATCAGGATTTTGCGCAGATCATCTGTGATGAAATGGAATCTTCCGCCAAGGCCCGCGGAACCGGAATAGCAAAAAGAAGTCCTGAATATATCAAGGAAAAAATGCGCGAAGGAAAAGCAGTAATCGCTTTTACTGAAGGAGGTATTTGGGCCGGTTTCTGTTATATTGAAACCTGGAGTCACGGCGAATACGTCGCTAATTCAGGATTGATTGTAGCACCTGCTTTTAGAAAAAGCGGGCTGGCAAAAAATATTAAGAAAAAGATTTTTGATCTGAGCCAGAAATTATATCCGGGGGCAAAACTTTTCGGACTTACCACAGGATTGGCCGTCATGAAAATCAATTCCGATCTGGGTTACGAACCTGTTACTTATTCGGAACTCACTCAGGACGAAGCTTTCTGGGCTGGTTGTAAAAGTTGCGTGAATTATGAAATTCTCATGAGCAAGGAAAGAAAAAACTGCATGTGTACTGCTATGTTGTATGATCCCAAAGATCAAAAACCAAAAGAAACAGCCCAGGACTTTGTAAAGCACAGCAAACTCTATGAACGCTTTATGAAAATCAAACAATGGGGCTTGCTGAAAAACATCCTGCGTAAGGAAAAAGTAGACATGATTCTCGCAGATCTTGGTCTCCTCCGGATGAATAAACTCAAAAAAGAAAAGCTGGCTAAATAAAATATCGGATCGATTAATGAATAAAGAAAATAAAAAAGTTGTGCTGGCATATAGTGGTGGACTCGATACCACTTACTGCGCCATTTATCTCAAAAAGGTCAAAGGACTGGAAGTTCATGCCATAACTGTAAATACCGGCGGCTTTACTGATGACGAATTGAAAGCCATTGAAAAAAGAGCAAAAGATCTAGGGGTAGCTTCTTTCAAATCTGTAGATGTTACGGAGGATTACTACCAGTCATGCATCCGTTTCCTGATATTTGGGAATGTGCTAAAAAATGCAACATATCCCCTCAGCGTAAGTGCCGAAAGAATGGTTCAGGCCATAGCTGTAGCGAAATACGTTGAAGAAACCGGGGCTGCTTATGTGGCTCATGGAAGTACAGGTGCAGGAAATGACCAGGTTCGTTTCGATATGGTTTTTACCGGCATGGTACCGGATGCATCTATTCTTACACCCATCCGTGATTTAAAACTCAGCCGCGAACAGGAAATTCAGTTTCTGAAAGAGAATGGCGTGGAGATGAATTTTGAAAAAGCAAAATACAGTATCAACAAAGGTCTCTGGGGAACTTCTGTAGGGGGCAGGGAAACACTGAATTCAAAAGATTATTTGCCTGAAGACGCGTGGCCTACTCCTTTATCCGAACACGAAATAAAAAAAATCAGTCTGCGGTTTGAAAAAGGAGAACTGAAAGCAGTCAATGATAAAAACTTTGATCATCCGGTCAGGGCTATACAATTTCTGCAATCTATTGCACAACCCTATGCGATCGGCAGGGATATTCATGTGGGTGACACGATTATCGGAATCAAGGGGCGGGTTGGTTTTGAAGCTGCGGCTCCCATCATCATCATTAAAGCTCACCATCTTCTTGAAAAACATACTTTAACGAAATGGCAGTTGTACTGGAAGGATCAGTTGAGCAGCTGGTATGGAAACTGGCTGCACGAAGGACAAATGCTGGATCCGACCATGCGAAACATCGAAAAATTCCTGGAAGATTCTCAATCGACTGTTTCAGGAAAAGTATTTGTAACACTGGAGCCGTATCGGTTTACAGTTACCGGCATTGAAAGTGAACATGATCTGATGAGCAACCGCTTCGGATCTTATGGTGAAATGAATAGTGGATGGACAGGGGACGATGTAAAGGGTTTCGCAAAAATATTCGGGAATCAGACTGCCATATTCCACAAAATCAACGAAGCAGGGAATAATACCAAATGAAAAAAATCAGGATTGGCATAACGGGAGGCGCTGGTTATACAGGTGGGGAATTGATCCGCATTCTGTTACATCACCCTTTTGCCGAACTTGTATTTGTACAGAGTAAGAGCCATGCGGGACAGTACTTGTCAGATGTTCATCATGACCTGACTGGTGAAACAGATTTCAAGTTTTCCGAATCCACTTCACCCGATATTGACATTCTGTTTCTTTGCGTGGGTCACGGAGAAGCCAGGAAATACCTGGTGGAAAATCACGTGAACCAGAAAATCAGAATCATTGATTTATCTCAGGATTTCAGACTTCTATCAAATAATCGTCTTGCCCCCGAAGGGAAATCCTTTGTTTATGGTCTGCCGGAATTAAACAGGAATGAAATAAAATCCGCACAAAATATTGCCAATCCCGGTTGTTTTGCCACAGCCATTGAATTGGGGCTACTTCCTCTGGCACAACAGGGATGGTTAACCGAAGTATATTGCACAGGTATTACAGGATCCACTGGTGCGGGTCAGGGATTAAACGCAACCTCTCATTTTTCCTGGCGTGCGAACAATATTCAGGCGTATAAAACACTTACCCACCAGCACCTGTCAGAAGTAAACCAGTCTCTGAATCAGATTCAGAAGGGATTTGGAAACAACCTTCTCCACTTTGTTCCCTGGAGAGGAGATTTTACCCGCGGTATTTTCGTCAGCTCACAGCTGAAAATCAAACAGGATCTCTCTGAATTAATAAAACTATATAAAAAATATTATAAGGATCATCCATTTACCGTGCTGAGTGAAAATCCCATTTTTTTAAAACAGGTTGTAAATACCAATAAGTGTATTATTCAATTGGAAAAACAAGGCGACCTGATGGTCGTTCATTCGGCAATCGACAACCTCCTGAAAGGAGCCAGCGGGCAGGCAGTTCAAAATATGAATCTGATGTTTGGTCTGGATGAAACGGAAGGATTAAAATTTAAAGCAAACTATTTTTAGGCTTAATGCGGAACGCTTAACGTTTAACGCCTGAAATTTTTAAAATATTGAATCAATTTATTTTGTCCTATATACCGAAATAAAAAAGCGATAAGCGTTCGGCGTTAGGCTTTAAGCTTAAAGAAAAATTATGAAACTCTTCGACGTCTATCCAATAAATGATATCACAATCACCCGCGCCAAAGGTTCTTATTTATGGGACGATGCGGGGCAGCAATATCTTGATATGTATGGTGGCCATGCCGTGATCTCTATCGGTCATACACATCCGCATTTCGTTTCCAGAATCACACAACAACTGAACCAGGTGGCTTTTTATTCCAACTCGATAAGAATCCCTTTGCAGCAAGAGCTGGCAGACAAACTGGGAAAGGTTTCAGGGAAAGATGATTTCCAGCTTTTTCTTTGTAATTCAGGTGCAGAAGCAAATGAAAATGCAATGAAGCTCGCATCATTTTACAATGGAAGAAAAAAAATAATTGCTTTCAATAAATCTTTTCATGGAAGAACATCCCTGGCAGTGGCTGTCACAGATAATCCGTCAATTGTCGCACCCGTTAACCAAACCGAAAATGCAGCCTTCCTGCCGTTTAATGACGAAACAGCACTGGAAAATTATTTTAATGCACATGGCGGAGAAGTTGCCGCAGTAATCATAGAGGGTATTCAGGGTGTCGGAGGAATTAATATCGCCAGCGATTCCTTCCTTAAAAAAATAAGATCTCTGTGTACTGCACACAATGCTATTTTCATAGCCGACAGCGTACAATGCGGATATGGAAGGACAGGATCTTTTTTTTCTCATGACCAGTCGGGCGTGCAGGCGGATATCTATAGTATGGCCAAAGGTATGGGCAATGGTTTCCCGGTTGCTGGCATACTGATAGCTCCGTTCTTAAAACCAAAACATGGTATGTTGGGTACAACGTTTGGGGGTAATCACTTGGCCTGCGCAGCAGCTCTCGCGGTTTTAGAAGTGATTGAAGAAGAAAAGTTGATGGAAAATGCAAAATCAACCGGAGAATTCCTGATCAGCAGATTGAAGAAAATAAATGGTCTTCACAATGTTCGCGGCAAAGGTTTAATGATAGGGTTTGATCTGGAAATGAACCTGAAGGATCTTCGAAAAAACCTGCTAAAAAATCAACAGGTATTTACGGGAGAAGCAAAACCCAATACGATACGTCTGCTTCCTTCTCTGGCATTGAGAAAAAAAGAGGCGGAGGAATTCCTGGAATCTCTTGAAGAAGAAATATCAAATATGGTTTCATCACCCAATCTGGTTAATCAGGCATGAAAAATTTTATTTCCATTGAAGATGTTACAAATCTTGATCACCTGATTGCACAGGCACTCCGGTATAAAAAAAGTCCTTTTGAAGACAGATTGCTTGGTCAGGGTAAGAAAATAGGTCTCCTGTTTCTGAATCCCAGCCTACGCACACGATTTAGTACGCAGATTGCTGCACTGAACCTTGGACTGGAACCGCTGGTATTCAATGTTGATAAAGAAGGATGGGCATTGGAATTTGAAGAAGATGCTATTATGAGCGGTAACACAGTAGAACATATCAAAGATGCAGCGCCGGTACTTGGAAAATATTTTGATATTCTTTGCATCCGCACATTCCCTTCTTTAAAAAACAGGGAAGATGACTATAGCGAATTATATATTACACAATTTGTAAAATATGCCGGCATTCCCGTTGTAAGTCTTGAAAGTGCTACGCTTCATCCTCTTCAAAGCCTTACGGATATTCTTACTATTACAGAATGTTTACAAACCACCCCGGAAATTAAGAAACCAAAAATTGTTCTCACCTGGGCGCCACACGTCAAACCTCTTCCGCAATGTGTTGCCAATAGTTTTGCTCAATGGGTCAATGCCTGGGGCAAAGCAGAATTTGTAATAACCCATCCCGAAGATTATGAACTGGATCCGCGATTTACAAAAGGAGCACGCATATTACATAATCAGGATGCTGCAATCAAAGACGCTGATTTTGTCTACGTTAAAAACTGGAGCACTTATCAGGATTATGGAAAAATGTATACAAACGATCCGGAATGGATGCTTACCAACGAACAACTAAAACTTACAAATAACGCAAAAGTAATGCATTGCCTCCCCGTAAGACGTAATGTGGAATTGAGTGATGAAGTTTTGGATGGTCCGCAAAGCATAGTCACCATGCAGGCAGGAAACCGGGTTTGGGCTGCTCAATCCGTTCTAAGTGAGATTCTTAAATCCTGACTATGGAAAAACTCTACGTGATAAAGATCGGGGGAAATATTATTGATGACGATGCATTATTATCGGTGTTTCTTAAAAAATTCGCCGACATTAAATCAAAAAAAATTCTGATCCATGGCGGTGGTAAACTGGCGACGAGGATGGCTGAAAAACTGGGTATTCCGCAACAGTTGGTCGATGGCCGAAGGATTACGGACGGTGAGACGCTAAAAATAGTCACGATGGTATATGCCGGCTACATTAACAAACACATCGTCGCCGAATTGCAATCACTTGAATGTAATTCCATTGGCATCAGCGGAGCCGACGGAAATAGTATTCTGGCCCATAAAAGAGAAAGAAGAGATGTCGACTATGGCTTTGCCGGAGATATTGACCGGGTGAATGCCGATTGGTTCAGACAATTGCTGGATAGCGGCATTTGTATTGTAGTATCACCCATCACGCACGACGGCAATAATCAGTTGTTGAATACAAATGCAGATACGATCGCCCAGGAAATTGCAAAAGCCATGAGTTTAGCTTTTGAAGTTAGTCTGGTTTATAGTTTTGAAAAGCCGGGAGTGCTGCAGGATGTTGAAAATGAAAATTCGGTGATAAAAAAATTGCATCCCGGATATTACAAAACGCTAAAAGAAACAGATAAAATATTTTCCGGAATGATACCAAAGCTGGACAATGCTTTTAAAGCTATTGATTCGGGAGTGAATAAAGTTATCATAGGAAAAGGAGAGGAATTAGATTTGATTATTTCCGGAAAATCCGGCACAACGATAAGTCATGAATAAAGTTTCCATGGAAACCTTGCAGTCCGAAGCCATTGATTTATTAAAAGAACTCATAGCGACGCCATCCTTTTCCAAGGAGGAAAACGATACGGCGGACCTGATATGCGCATTTTTTGCCAGTCATGAAATTCCTTTTTCACGTGTAGGCAATAATATTTATGCACGTAATAAAAACTACCACAGTTCCCGAAAGAGCATACTATTGAACTCTCATCACGATACGGTACGTCCTAACAAACATTATAGCCTGGATCCTTTTACTCCGGTTGTAAAAGAAGGAAAATTGTTCGGCCTGGGAAGCAACGATGCAGGAGGGTGCCTGGTTAGTCTGGCTGCAGTATTTCTTCATTATTATTATCATCCGGACCCTAAGCATAATATTGTATTTGCTGCGAGCGCCGAAGAAGAAATCAGCGGGGTAAACGGCATCGAATTGGTGCTTCCCTATCTCGGTCAGATAGATTTTGGAATCGTTGGGGAACCCACCAAACTGGAAATGGCCGTAGCCGAAAGGGGACTGATGGTCATAGATTGCGTTGCATCAGGCCGTCCGGGTCATGCAGCGAGAAACGAAGGTGAAAATGCTCTTTACAAAGCCATTGAGGACATTGATTGGATACGCAATCACCGCTTTGAGAAAAAAAGCGAGCTGCTGGGTGAAACGCGTATGAGCGTAACTATTATAGAAACTGAAAACAAACAGCATAATGTGGTACCTGCCCAGTGCAAATATGTGATAGATGTTCGTGTAAACGAGTTGTATAGTTTTGACGAAATACTTGAAGGCTTAAAAGAAAACCTGAAGAGTAGCTTTAAACCCCGGACAACCCGTATGAAGTCCACATCTATTTCCCTGGACCACCCCCTCGTAAAATCCGGCATACGTCTGGGCAAGAACTATTACGGTTCACCGACAACATCCGACAAAGCCCTGATGCCGTTTCCGGCTTTAAAAATGGGACCAGGTGATTCAGCCCGAAGTCATACTGCAGATGAGTATATTTATATTGACGAAATTAAAGAAGGTATTTCTACTTATATTGATCTTCTTGATGAGTTTATATAGTCTGGTTGTCACAGCGAGGTAGTGTCGTTTATAAAAATGAAATGTATAATTGAATTAATATTTCCAACAAAGCTTTAAGCATTGCGCTTTGAGCCTTAAGCTTAGAAAATGAAACTCTGGGACAAAAAAGGGTCAGGTATAAATGAACAAATAGAAAAGTTCACAGTGGGACGAGATCCTGAATTTGACATTGTGTTGGCAAAATATGATGTTCAGGGATCCATGGCACACGCACAGATGTTAGAATCCGTTAAAATGTTAAATAAGGATGAAGCTGAAGCCATCCAGAAGGAATTGAAAAATATTGAATTCGAAATTGAGCAAGGTTCATTCCGCATTGAAACAGGTGTTGAAGATGTACATTCACAAATTGAATTGAATCTCACCCGAAAAATAGGAGAAGCTGGAAAAAAGATTCATACTGGAAGAAGTCGAAATGATCAGATCGCGGTTGACATTAAATTATATCTGCGCGCTGAAATTCTGGAAATAAAATCAGAGGTAAAAAAACTTTTTGATCTTTTCATTTCACAAAGTAGTCAATATCGTGATGATTTACTTCCGGGATACACTCATTTGCAAATTGCCATGCCCTCTTCTTTCGGATTATGGTTCAGTGCTTACGCCGAAAGTTTAATTGATGATATTGAAATACTGGCCGCTGCTTTTCAAATCGTAAATAAGAATCCATTGGGAAGCGCCGCCGGATATGGATCTTCCTTGCCATTGGACCGTCGTATAACTACTGAATTGTTGGGCTTTGATACTTTGCATTATAACGTGGTATATGCACAAATGAGTCGCGGTAAAACAGAGAAGTTTGTTTCTATTGGTATGTCAGCTATTGCGGCTACCCTCTCACGACTTGCGATGGACTGCTGTCTGTATATGAACCAAAATTTTGGATTTATTTCCTTCCCGGATGAACTCACAACAGGTAGCAGTATAATGCCACATAAAAAAAACCCTGACGTTTTCGAACTGATTCGTGCAAAATGTAACCGGATACAATCCATTCCAAATGAGCTAAGTCTGCTAATGAACAACCTGCCTTCAGGTTATCATCGTGATATGCAATTAACAAAGGAAATCTTATTTCCTGCAATTGAGGATTTAAAATCCTGCATGAATATGACAGCTCTTATGGTTTCTCATATCAGGATAAAAAAAGACATTTTAAAGGATGAAAAATACAAATACCTGTTTAGCGTCGAAGCCGTAAATGATTTTGTCAACAAGGGTATGCCATTTCGGGAAGCATATCAGAGGGTTGGAAACGAAATCCAGGCAGGAATTTTTTCTTTCGACCAATCCAGACCACTCAAACATACACACGAGGGGAGCCTTGGAAATTTAAATCTTCCTGAAATCGAAGCTGCAATGAATAAAGCATTGAATAAAATCTGAAAGAATCAGCTGATCAGTTAAAGCTAATTATCCATCACTACACGCCCTGGCGTGTCTTTACCGGAAATAATGGAGCCAGCGCTTAAACTTATAGCCTGAATAATTTCGGTCATGTTATTCAAATCCAGCGTTTCCACTCCATCACCCTGCGTGTGATAATATTTTTCTGAATCCATTTTAGATGTGGAAATAGTATGTGCAGGTACACCTTTTCTGGCAAGAGTTGCATTATCCGACCGAAGAAACAACCCCTGTTCGGGATAAGGATCGGGATAGAATTTGAACTGACTATTTATAAGATTGTTTTGGAGAATCGAGCCCATATTTGTTTTATCGTATCCAGTGATATAAGCTGAATTTTTGCCCCATTTACTTTCGGTTCCAATCATTTCAATATTGAACATGGCGACGACCTTATCGGCATCCATGTTTCTTGAAAAATAGGCAGATCCAAACTCACCAATTTCTTCTGCGGTGAAAGTTACGAAAACAAGTGTGCGTTCATTATTGCGAAGTCTTGAAAAATATTTTGCAAGTGTTATAACGGCTGTGGTGCCTGATGCATCATCATTTGCACCATTGTATATGGAGTCACCTTTCATGTCCGGTTTCCCGATTCCAAGATGATCATAGTGCGCAGAAAAAATCACATATTCATCCGGTTTTGATTTACCAGGAATAATTCCAACAAGATTTGTTAGAGGCTCCTTTTTTATTTCCTGCTTTATTTGAATATCATACTGCTGGGGATCTGTGTTGGTTAAGATGAAAATTCGATTGCCATTCCTCTCAAATAGAGGAATAGAATTTCCGGCACGCCTTGCGAAATACTTGGCAAATGAGGTATCTACAAAAACAAGAACGTTTATAGAACTATCAAGATATTTAAAAAGGATCGAACGAAAATTAGACTCTTTTTTTACATATATCTTTTGGTAATGATCAGCGGGAGTAATATGAATGGATGTGGCAGTTGAGAAAACAATAATATTTTTGCTATCTATAGGATTTCCATCCATTGTTGCTGTAATTTCTGTTGAGACTGGCTTTATCATGCTAAAGGATTGCCGGAACCCACCTGCAGAACCCGGAAACGGTATCAAACCTGCCTCTTTAAATTCTTTGTCGATGAAATCTGCTGCCTTTTCAATTCCGGAAGAAAATACCCGGCGTCCCTGCATGTCATCGGCAGCAAGTATATTTTCTATCCGACTAACATCAGCCTGATTAATTACCGGTAATGTCTGTGATTGACCAAATAAATAAACCATCGTAAGTACAAGCGCAAGTATAAATCTCATGTCAGAATTTTAGGGGTCTATAAGCTCATCATCTCTTTGAACTTAACTGTTTGTCTCCTGCTCACTTCAATTTTTTCTCCGCCTTTCAACTCCAGCAGAAGCCCACCGTTAAAATAAGGTTCGATTTTTTCGATTAAACGCAGATTCACAATATGTTTCCGGTTCGCCCGAAAAAAAACTTTTTCATCGAGTCGTTCTTCCAATGCATTCAAAGATTTTAATATAAGCGGTTTATTCGATCCAAAATAGATTTTGGCATAGTTCCCGACACTTTCGAATAATCGAATGTCAGCAAGCTTCACAAACCAGCAGCGTTCCCCGTCCTTTACAAACACCTGATCATTTTCATGCAGCATACTTCTGTTCACTGCAATTTCTTCATCAGAGGCAGATTCCCGGTCGCGGCTTTCTTCAAGATGAAGTTTATGTAATGCATCCGCGAGTCTGCGCGGCTCAACGGGCTTAAGTAAATAGTCAAGGGCATTTACTTCAAACGCTTTTAATGCATAATCATCATAGGCAGTCGTGAATATTACGTCCGGTGCTTTATCCAATTCAGCAAGCATATCAAAACCGGTTTTGCCGGGCATTTGTATATCCAGGAAAATAAGGTCTGGATTAAGACTGTCTATTTTCTCGATACCCTCATTAGCATTAGCAGCTTCGGCTATTACTTCTATTTCAGGGAATTCCTGGAGTAATTTTTTTAATTCATTCCGGGCTAATCTTTCATCATCAATTATTACAGCTCTTATCATATGCAATGATTTAAGTTAATGGAATATGCAACTCTGCTTCCACCATATTGCCGTTGATTTCGCGGATATTGAAATTCGCCTGTTCACCAAATAACAAATGAAGACGACTACGTGTACTTTCCAATCCAAACCCATCTTCATTTCCAGATTTGTTAAGATGTCCGGTATTGCGGATAACAAGTTGATGGTAACGCGCTTTCATTTTAGATATTATAGTTACTGTGCCACCGCTAACCTGCTTACTGATTCCATGTTTAATTGCATTCTCAACTAAAGTCTGAAGCATCATTGGTGGAATTGGCTGCATTAATGTATTTTCTGCTATTTCGTATTGAACATTTAGTCGATCTTCAAAACGAATATGTTCAAGAGCAAGATAATCTTTTACAATATTTAGTTCCTTCTCAAAATAAACAGTTTCCTGTTTCTCGGTTTGCATGCTGCTCCTCAGAATATTGCTCAGCTCTGTAATGGCAGTTCTTGCTCTCGGTGGGTTTTCATCAATCAAGGCCCTAATACTGTTAAGAGCGTTAAATATAAAGTGAGGGTTTATATGGCTTTTGATCGTTTTCAGTTCCAGCTCTTTCACAAGTGCCTCCAGTTTCAATGT
Organism: uncultured Bacteroidota bacterium; assembly: GCA_963757315.1. GTDB lineage: Bacteria > Bacteroidota > Bacteroidia > Chitinophagales > Chitinophagaceae > Puia. Next base: position 2,339,844 of record CAVWRD010000011.1, read on the forward strand.
ATCCAATTCCTGATTACGGGTCTTCTGAATATAATGGAAAAAATAGTAAATCAGTGTCCATGGAATAATATACAATCCATTCTCCACAGTAACCAGCAAAAACCTGGTGGAAATCTCCAGTTTTTTGTTGATGCTGGAAGGATCCAGCCAATTAATTATTGAAATCCGAATTATTGTGAACAGCAAACACAGTATCAAAATGCCCGCTGCCAACCTTAGAAGTGCTTTTTCTACTGGTAAGGCCAGCCACCCCGAACGATGAATATAAAGCCGGAACAAATGTGTAACAAAAATACCCACCAGAATTTTAATAAAAGTGCCGAGGAAGAAATGTTCATCAACCCGTTGGCCAGACAGTACACTGATTAAAATCAAAATCAGGGCCATCGTACCCCAGCCACCAATTTGCAGCCACCAATAGTATTTACTAGTCTTTCGCATATCTTCTCCTGGCAAAACTAGCCGATAAAATATCCTTTTTTATATTTTAAGTACTAGTGGATAATTCCGGCCTTCTGGCGGTTGCCTGTCTCCGGGAAGGGGGCTTACCCGGGTTGAAATCTAATATGGGACGAAAATCTTATTTTTACCTGTTTAAACGAACCAGATGGACCTACAGCCAGGACCCCTTTTGCAAACCGTCGATTCCCCGGACGATCTTAAGAAATTGGATAGGGATCAACTACAGCAATTAACTGATGAATTACGTCAATATATAATCGACGTGGTGAGCCTTCATGGTGGACATTTCGCCGCCAGTCTTGGTGTCACAGAACTAACTGTAGCACTCCATCACGTATTCAATACACCCTATGATCAGCTCGTTTGGGACGTAGGCCATCAGGCATACGGACACAAAATTCTTACCGGACGACGCGATAATTTCTCGACTAACAGAAAATATAAGGGAATAAGCGGTTTCCCAAACCGGGAAGAGAGCATTTACGACACATTTGGAGTAGGTCATTCTTCCACTTCCATCAGTGCCGCGCTGGGAATGTCGATGGCTTCAAAGTACAAGGGCGAAAGCGACAGAAAAGTTGTTGCTGTGATCGGCGACGGAGCTTTAACGGCCGGTCTTGCATTTGAGGGAATGAACCATGCAGGTGTTGCCGATACAGATTTGTTAATTATCCTGAATGATAATTGCATGAGTATCGATCCCAATGTGGGTGCACTGAAGGAATATCTTACAGATATAACAACATCCCAGACCTATAACAAATTCAAAGACGATATTTGGAAAGCTCTGGGAAAGCTGCCGGTGGGAGGTCACTTCAGCCGTGAAATCGCGAGTAAGATTGAACATAGCATCAAAAGTTTCGTCAATAAAAGCAGTAATCTTTTTGAAGCTCTGAAATTGCGTTATTTCGGACCAATCGACGGGCATAATTTGAATAAGCTAATAGATACGTTGCAGGATCTCAAAAATATTCCGGGACCTAAACTCCTGCATATCATAACTGTAAAAGGTAAGGGGTATTCACTTGCTGAACATGATCAAACTAAATGGCATGCGCCGGGTTTATTTGATAAAATAACCGGTGAAATTTATAAGAAGAAATTTGATACCATACAACCACCAAAATATCAGGACGTCTTTGGATATTCCATCATAGAGCTCGCTGAAAAAAACCCCAATATTTTTGCTATTACGCCTGCGATGCCTAGTGGAAGTTCTTTAAAGTTTATGATGGATAAAATGCCCAATCGCGCATTCGATGTGGGTATTTGCGAACAACATGCCGTTACATTGAGTGCAGGAATGGCAACCCGGGGAATGCGGGTATTTTGTAATATCTACTCCACTTTTATGCAAAGGGCATACGATCAGGTGATTCACGATGTTGCCATACAAGATCTTCCGGTGGTTTTTTGTCTGGATCGCGCAGGGCTTGTTGGTGAAGATGGTCCGACCCATCACGGTGCGTACGATATTGGATATATGCGTTGCATACCCAATCTAATTGTCAGCGCACCGATGAATGAATCTGAGTTACGCAATCTGATGTATACTGCGCAACTTGAAAAAAATCGACACCCTTTTGTAATACGATATCCCCGCGGCGAGGGCGTTATGCCTGAATGGAGAACTCCATTTAACGAGATTGAAATTGGAAAGGGCAGGAAATTGAAAGATGGGAAAGATCTCGCTATACTGACATACGGCCATCCGGGCAACTTTGCAACTACGGCAATCCGTCAACTAAGAACAGAGGACCTGAACCCCGCACATTATGATCTTCGATTTGTAAAACCTCTTGACGAAGAGATGCTACACGAAGTATTTAATAAATACAATAAAATAATTACTGTAGAAGACGGATCTGTACTTGGTGGATTTGGTTCCGCCATCCTTGAATTCATGGCAGCCAATCAATACCATGCACAGGTAGTTATATTGGGTATTCCGGATAAAATTATAGAACACGGCACACTAAAACAACTGCAAAATGAAGCTGGATTTGATGCTGAATCTATATACGCAGCAGCAAAAAAACTTTTGGAGTCAAAGCAAATCAAACTCATTTCCTAAATCGCGATTTTTAAGCCGCAAAATTCAAAGGAACTTCTATCGCAAGAATTTCTGAATTACTTATTGCTTCAACCTTTATTTCTTCTGCTTCCGTGATTCCAACTGCATCCCTTTTTGACAAAGAAATATCATTGGTTTTAATGGATCCTTCGATTACAAATAAATATAATCCGGAATTTTTCCATTTCATCCGGTATTCGATTGACTTCCCGGCCTGAAGATTAACCATAGAAAACTTCGCATCCTGATTGATATTGAGTGCCTGATCCTGAGTGTCGGGGCTAACTACAACCTGCCAGTTATTTTGCCGATCCGTAATGGCAAATGACTTTTGGCCGTAAACCGGCTTAATATTTTTAACCTTAGGAAATACCCAAATTTGCAAGAGTTTTGCGGCATCCACTGACGAAGCATTATACTCGGAATGGCGTATACCTGTTCCGGCACTCATGATTTGAACATCACCTTTACTTACGATTCCCTGGTTTCCGGTGCTGTCTTTATGCGCCAGTTTACCTTCCAACGGTATTGTAATAATTTCCATATTGTCGTGCGGGTGAGTTCCAAATCCACCGCCCCCGGAAATATTGTCGTCATTTAAAACCCGCAGAGCGCCAAAATGTATTTTTTTTGGATCATGATATTCTGAAAAGCTAAACGAGAAATAGCTGTCCAGCCAACCATGATTTGCATGCCCTCTGTCTTTAGCAGAGTATAAAATTGTTTTCATTAAATGATATTTAATGTTTGAACACCAAATAGGATGCCGTATTTAGTATCAGGCCAAACCCTAACATTCAGCGCTTTATAGTTTAAAATAATAGACGTTTTGGCAGAACTATTTTAACTGTATTGCCATTTCATCCGGCGTTACGCATTTTGTATTGGTTGTTCTTCGTTATACTCGAGGATAAAATTATTACGCCCTTCTCCGATCAAAATATTCATATATCGTAGCTGAATAAGTTCAAGAATTGACAGGAAAAGGAAAATTGCGTGTATACGATTTTCACAAGACTCTATGATTTTTTCAAAAGGAACTATTCTTTCCCGACTTACCAAGTCGATCATTTGCTGACGGGTGCTTTCAATTGTATAATTATATTGAACAACAGTATGCCTGGGTTGATTATTTCGCACCTGTAAACGCAATAAAACCTTTTCAAATGTCTTCATCAGTTTAAACAAACTGATGGATTGAATCTCCGTTCCTTCACCGGACTCCTCACCGATTTGCAGCAATTCCCGATGAAGGTTTCCGCGGCGAATTGATTTCATCCGTTGTTCTTCCATTTCAGCTAAGCGAACAGATGCTTCCTTATATCTCTTATATTCAAGTACTTTGTTCACCAGCTCCTGTCTGGGATCAATCTCATTCCCTGATTCATCCAGTTCCTTTCTGGGAAGTAACATTTTGGCTTTAATACGCATAAGAGTAGAAACAAACAATATGAATTCACTTGATAACTCGATATTTAATGTTTCTTCGCTATGGATGAAATCAAGAAAATCTTTGATTAATTTATGAATTGGAATATTATATATATCCAGTTCATCCCTTTCGATAAAAAATAATAATAAGTCAAAGGGGCCTTCAAATTGTGATAGTCTTATTTGATAAGAAGATGAATTGAGCATTTTCCAACTTTGAATACAAGAATACTTAAAAGCTTAAAGCCGAAATCCTAAAGCCGAAATCTTTTGTTGACATTTACATCACATCTACTTTGAGTTCTTCAGATTGAACATAACTCCTATACCAAGTAATTCCTGTATCTGCGCAGCCGGCCCACCGGGACTGCCGTCTGCTTTAACAGTTTTTACATCGTTGTCGTATATCATATTAAAAGTGGCAGTCATAGTGATAATGCCGGAAACTTTTACTGCCAGCACATTTGTCCAGTTTACGTCGACGTTCTGTGGATCGTGTTCATAATTCGAAAATAAATCAAGACGACCCGTGTAAACAACATTAGCATTTATCTTATGGGTATAACTAATAGTGGAATAGGCTCCAAATTCAGCTTTCACGGTTTTGCCCGAATCAACGCCAAAAGCTCCCTTTGCGGAAAGAGAATCATTTTTTACAAATGTCCATCTCCATGTAGATGGGGAAATAAAAAATGAGAATTCATCATTGGGCTTATAATTTAATCCTGGTGAAACAATCAAATAAGCCGGTGCCAGAAAATCCGATGTCAAGACCGGTGCTGTCTGGTCTGAAGGATATGCATATCCAGGTGCAAATTGTGTACGAAAATTTACCAAACCACTTAAATACCAATTCTTTCCTAGTTCGTAACCATATTTTGATAGTACATCAATTTTATCATCAGATTTCCGAGAACCTGAACTGGTAGTACTCAGGAAGCCATATGCGAGGTCCATGGTATTGTCCCAGGCGCTTTTGCCCTTTTTGTAAAAAGCATAACCACCAAAAAAACTGCTTAGTCCAAGTGTATTTTTATCCCCGCCTGCTGACCAGTTGTTCTGGTAACCCTGCGTCATAGTAAATCGAAGAAAACCTCCTACTTTCCAAATTTTCGGAATCGTATCGTTTGGATCCTTCTTGATACTTTCTGTTTGCTTCATCACGCATCTCCTGGACTGATTTGTCCTGAGCTGCGGCCACAAAAACGCATAACGTACATAAAATATTAACCAATAACTTTTTCATATAAAGGTTATTCCTGAATTTAAATAATACAATTTATTTTAGATGGAGCAAATAAATCCGCTCATAGATTAAATCCGGTGGGATTATTGTTTTTTCAAAGCATCCCTGATTTCCATCAACAGCTTATCAGTGCTGGAGATTTCCTTAACAGGTGGATCTTTTTTCTTCTCCATACTTTTCATACCCTTTACAATTAAGGAAAAGTATAAATGCGATGATGAGAAATTTAATTATGGCCGATAAAAATAATCCATATTTTACGGCACCATATTGAAGTTTATCGAGATCCTGGGCATTTGCCGCCTTTAATGCCGGTGTTAATAAAAGTGGTGTAATTACATTATCTACCAACGAAGAAATGATTGCTCCAAAAGCTGCGCCAATGATAACTGCAATCGCGAGGTCAACTACATTGCCTCTCAATGCGAAATCTCTAAACTCTTTTAAGATTCCCATATAAGTGATTTTAATGATTATGAATAAAAAATACCCTGAATTTTATCATCCGGTTACACCGACATAATTTCCTTTTCTTTGGAAGAAAGATGTTTTTCTACCAGAGAAATATGCTGGTCTGTAATATCCTGGATTTGTTTTTCAGCATCTTTTGTTAGGTCATCACTAAGACCATCCTTCTGCAGCTTTTTTATTTGTTCAATGGCCTCTCTTCGGATATTTCTTATGGCAACGCGGGTCTGTTCACCTTCAGAATAAGATCTTTTTACAAATTCTTTTCTTCTTTCTTCTGTCAACGGTGGCATAAAAAGCCGTATTATATTTCCATCATTTTGAGGCGTAACTCCCAGATTAGCGTTTATAATTGCCCGTTCGATCGGCTGCAACATGTTTTTTTCCCAGGGTTGAATCGTTAGTGTTCGTGCATCCATGGCAGAAACATTTGCCATTTGGTTAATGACTGTAGGAACTCCATAGTAGTCTACGTTTACACCTTCCAGCATTTGGGGGTTCGCTTTTCCGGCACGGATCCTGACAAGTTCATTTTCGAGGTGGTTGATGGCTTTTATCATGGAATCCGTTGCTATTTCCACAATAAAGTCTAATTCATCAGACATAGATGTTATTCTTATTCGTATTTTTTGGGATTGATTCTCTGCTAGTTTTTTTGCTCAAGCATACTTTCTCGGATAAAGGTAACCAATTTTGATTCCTTGACCTTCTCGTTTTTATCACTGCCTTCGGTTGCCCAGGGAATGGAATGGCTCGGTCTTGAATAATATGCAACAGCTATAAAAATAAAAAAGAGTGCAATAACAGATAAAATCAAAATTGTGCAACCTAAAGATCTGGCCATGTAAACAAAAACCACCATACTGACATTAATGGCCAATAATAATAGCGTAATTGTCCTATGCGAAAGACCTCGGTCGAGGAGCAAATGATGAATATGATTCCTGTCAGGGCTAAACGGTGATCTCCTCTTGAAAATACGAATTGCGAATACGCGAAGAGTGTCCAGCAATGGTATCATGAGAATGGTAAATCCTATTGCCGGTGATGAAATGATAGGATTCGTAGATTCTAATCCATTTCCGGGATCTATAAACTTCAAAACTAAAATCGCATTCACGACCCCAATTAAAAGAGATCCTGTATCTCCCATGAATATTTTTGCCGGCTGAAAATTAAATATGAGGAAAGCAAGCAGACTACCGCATAAAGAAAATGCAAGAACGTAATATGACGGTTCCACACCTGCATAAATAAAATATATTCCGAAAAGTGCCGATGACATTAATCCCAGAGTTCCGGCCAATCCGTCGACACCATCTATTAAATTAAATGAATTAATAATCACTATTACGGAAAAATAGGATATGAGAAGACTGAACATTTCAGGCAATTCGTGTATTCCAAAAAAACCGTGCATGCTTCGGATTTGTACTCTGCCATAATATATTATTAGAAAAGCTGCCAGTACCTGACCAATGAATTTTTTTATGGGAGTCAAAACGAGAATATCGTCTTTCAATCCTAAAAAGAAAATAACCATGCTGGCCGCAATAAAATACTGAAATTCGGAAGCCTCTCTAAAATTGACAGTAAGCAGGCATCCAAAAATAAATCCGGCAAATATTCCAATCCCGCCGAGTGGTGTAATAGCCACCTGATGAATTTTGCGTGCATCCGGCATATCAAACAGCTTCTTCATCTCAGCCACATTGATAATTACCGGTATAGCTAAAAAAGTTACAGTGAAGGAAATAGAAAGACAAAGTAATACGTCAAACATGTACCTCGGTTTACATTAAATAATTTCATTCATTGCTAAAATCAAGCCTTACTCCATTTGCATACAGTCAGGTTAGAGTGTTGAGATTCAAGATGTTCAGACCAGCAATGTTATAATGTCACTGAGCGCATGAACAAGCAAGTTAGAATAAAAAGTTTAATATGTTCCCGGACACGGATAAATAAATTCCGTTAGTTTTGCGGACTTCAAAAGTAACTCTTTTTTTATATGACTGATTTAAAGGCTATTGCTTCGCAAATTCGTCGTGATATTCTCAGAATGGTTCATGGTTGCTCCAGTGGCCATCCCGGTGGATCTCTCGGTTGTGCGGATTTTTTTACCTGCCTTTATTTTGAAGTCATGAAGCATAATCCACAGTTTTCAATGGATGGAAAAAATGAAGACATATTCTTCTTGAGCAATGGTCATATTTCACCCGTTTTTTATTCTGCACTTGCACGATCAGGATATTTCGATGTAAAAGAACTGGCTACCTTCCGAAAACTGAACTCACGTCTTCAGGGCCACCCGGCAACTCATGAACACCTGCCGGGTATCCGCATTGCTAGTGGATCACTCGGTCAGGGTATGAGCGTTGCTATTGGCGCAGCCCTTAGTAAAAAACTCAATAAAGATTCAAATATTGTATTTTCTCTTCATGGCGATGGCGAACTGGATGAAGGTCAAATTTGGGAAGCACTCCTTTTTGCAGCTCATAATAAAGTAGATAACCTTATTTCGACGGTGGATTGGAATCATCAACAAATCGATGGCACAACAGATAAAGTACTGAGTCTTGGAGACATACGACAGAAATTCGACGCTTTTCGGATGGAAAACCCTCGAAACCAATGGTAATAAAATCGACGAATTACTAACTACCCTTAAAGAAGCGGTATCCCTCACAGGCAAGGGTCAGCCGATAGCTATTCTTATGCATACTGTGATGGGCAAGGGCGTTGACTTCATGGAAAATGATCACGGCTGGCATGGTACAGCTCCCAGTGATGAACAACTCAAAAAGGCCTTGGCCCAGATACCTGAAACATTGGGAGATTATTGAGGAAAGTATGGGAGTATGGGAGTGCGGGAAACTGAATCACTTGCACACAATCATCATTTATTATGTCTTTGAATTACTAGTTATTCTCAGCCAGCGTATCTGCACTCCCATACTCCCATACTCCCATACTTTCCTAAGTTTTTAACTCAAACGGTTGCAGGGCAGCTTTACGGGCAGGCAGCCAGGAGGCAATAAGAACAACTACCAGTATAGTTCCTCCTACTAACAGGAAATCTCCGGGAATCAATCTCACAGGATAATAATCTATCAGGAAATTACCTTGTAGGGGTATAATTTTGAAACTTACCTGCATCCAGCACAAAATTATGGCGAGCAAAAATCCAAAACCTCCTCCAAGCAGACCAAGCAGAATACCTTCATTTAAAAAAATCTGTTGAATGAACCGGTTGTCTGCTCCCATTGCTTTTAACACTTGAATGTCCTTCTTTTTTTCCAGTACAAGCATCGTCAGGGCACCCACTATATTAAATGCTGCAACGATCAGAATCAGAGTTAATATTATATATATCACCCATTTTTCCATTTTCATAGTGCTGAATAGGGTTTGATTCTGTTCATCCAAAGTCCGAATCAGGCACCCGCTTCCAAATAAATCCTGCAATTTTTTTCTAAGTCCTTTATCGACCAGACCGCCTCGGATCGCAACCTCAACTGATCCGTACTGATTGGAATCTAATCCCAGCATTCGTTGCATAAAGCCAAGATTCGTAAATACGTAATGGTTATCAAAATCCTCCTGAATTCTGAATGTTCCAGACGAAATAATAGTTTCCGACCGAACAGACGATTCAGGATCTGATTCAATAACGCTTCCGTTTCTAAACAAATATACCGTCATAGGTGTAATTGCCCGATCCGATTCAATATTTAGAGCGTATTCAATTCCAGAACCGAGAATAGCCTGCGGCTGGTCAGCAGTTCCCAGTTGATATTCTCCTTTGAAAATATTTTTCGAAAGGCCGTTTATATTTTTATAATTTTCGTCCACGCCTTTTAACATAACCGGTTGCAAACTGTTATACCGGAGCAGCGCCTGATCTTCTATCGTCAATGAATAGCCTAAAACACCGTCTATCTGTTTCAATTTTAACAGACTGCTGGCGGGAACATGAAAAAATTTGCCTGTAACAGGTGATATTTTAACATCTGTATAAAAGGATAAATACAAAGACCTCACGAGTTGCTCCAATCCATTAAATACACTCAGTACTACTATAAGCGATGCAGTCCCCAGAATGATTGCACTTACGCTCACCCATGATATGATGTTGATGGCGTTTGTAGATTTTTTAGCTTTAAAATAACGCCACGCAAAAAGAAATTTCAATGCAGGTAAATTATTTCAGGATTCATTTCCAGTATTGGATTTATTTTCATTTATTTCTCGAAAAAGATTTTCAATTTTATCTACATAATCTAGTGAGTCATCAATATAGTAAGTAAGCTGGGGCATTGTACGCAATTGATTCCTTATTGAACTTACAAGATCTCTTTTAATTTCCCATGCTCTGTCCTCAATGTGTTTCAAGGTATCTTTAGAATTGTCGACCTGGTAAAAGCTCAAATAGACTCTTGCTTCAAATAAGTCGGGTGTAATTTTAACAGACGATATGGACACCATCCCGCCATGTATCATATTCAATCCAAGCTTTTGAAATATTTTGTTGAGTTCTTCCAATAACAACGCACTAACCTGTTTTTGCCTTTTACCTTCTTTCATATCATTGCCAATTTCAGTGTAAATTTACGGGTTTACGCACCATCCAGAAATAATGAAAAGATTTTCGACGATTCTTAAATACCTGAAAGATCAGAAACGTTACGTTGTACTGTATTTTCTGGTTAATCTGCTTTCTATTTTATTTTCCCTTGTTTCTCTTACAATGCTTGTCCCTTTTCTTCAGTTATTATTCGGTAAGGAGAAAATGGTTGAACAGGCTCCAACGCTATCTTTTTCGGCATCCAGCGTATTGGAATACATAAAATATATTCTCGGAATACTCATTCGCGATCACGGACCAGCATATGCATTGGCAGCAATTTGTACTATCATCATCACTTCAATTTTTTTCAAAAACTTCTTCCTTTATCTATCATACAGGATTTTAGGTCCACTGCGGAATCGTGTCTTGACTCGCTTAAGAGCAGATCTTTTCACAAAAATTCTTGACCTGCCACTCGGTTTTTTTACTGAACAACGTAAAGGTGATCTGATTAGCCGCATGAGTAATGATATCAATGACATTGAGTGGAGTGTAATCAGTACTTTGGAAGGAATATTCAGAGAACCTCTTACCATCCTCGTCATTCTCGCCACCCTGGTTTTTCTAAGTCCGCCTCTCTCTGTTTTCTTATTCGTTCTTCTGCCGCTTACCGGTTTCATTATCGGACGGGTTAGTCGTTCGTTGAGAAAACAATCAAATATTGCCCAGGAACAACTTGGAACTCTAATGTCGATTCTCGATGAAACCCTTGGTGGACTTCGGGTAATTAAGGCCTTCAATGCCGAAGCTCTTATGAAAATGAAATTCTTTCAAACAAACAATTATCTCAATCAGATTAGAAATAAAATTGTTTTTCGCAGGGATATGGCATCCCCGATGTCAGAATTACTGGGCGTAATTGTACTTTGTTGTATACTTTTTTTCGGAGGTCAGATGATATTGAGTCATAAGTTTGCCCTGCAGGCAGAGGGTTTTATCGCATACATCGCCATTTTCACTCAAATTATCAATCCCGCCAAATCGTTATCCACTGCATTTTATAATGCACAACGGGGCACCGCTGCTATTAAACGTATCGAAGAAATATTAAATGCCGATAACGTTATTAAAGAACCCGAAAATCCAGTTCCGATCAAAAGCTTCAATGATTCTATCGAATTCAGAAATACGGGCTTCGCTTACGAAGGAACAACTGTACTGCATAATATCAATCTAAAAATAAATAAGGGAAAGACCATCGCGCTGGTTGGTTCTTCCGGTGCGGGAAAATCCACCCTGGCTGATCTCATTCCCCGCTTTCATGATGTAACTCAGGGTGAATTATTGGTAGACGATATAAATATTAAGAATTATTCTTTGCATTCCCTTCGCTCACTGATGAGTATTGTAACTCAGGAACCCGTGTTATTTAATGACACCATTGCCGCCAATATCGCCCTGGGAACACCTGATGCAACAATGCAGGACATAGAACAGGCAGCACGCATAGCCAACGCACATTCGTTTATAAGTCAGAAAGAAAATGGATATCAGACGAATATCGGTGACAGAGGATCAAAATTAAGTGGCGGGGAAAGACAAAGAATTACGATCGCCCGTGCAGTATTGAAAAATCCCCCGATTTTAATTCTGGATGAAGCAACTTCTTCACTTGATACTGAGAGCGAACGTTTAGTGCAGGATGCCATTAACAATATGATGCAAAACAGAACCTGCGTGGTAATTGCCCATCGCCTTAGTACGATCCGTCATGCGGACGAAATCATCGTTTTGCAAAAAGGATCGATCGTAGAAAGAGGAACTCATGAAGAACTTGTTGATCAAAATGGCTTTTACAAAAAATTAGTAGATATGCAGGAAATCAGATAAACAAGTATGGAAGTATGGGGGTATGGAAGTGTGATACAAATTTCGTCCGTCATCCGTCAACGGTCAACGATCAACTAATACTTCCTGATAAGTATTACTCCAACAATAAGTAAAATAGATCCAATGATTTTTCCTGGCGAAATTTCACGCACGGCAACTCCCAGCCAGCCAAACTGATCGAATAATATTGCTGCAAACATTTGACCGGCCAGAACAAGACTAAACGATAAAACGACACCAAGTTTCGGTAGCAGGATGACAATGCCTGCAACAAAAAAAGTTCCGAGCAACCCTCCGGTCCAGATCCACCAGGGTGACTGACCAGAAACAAAACGAAAATTAAATTGACCGGCAATTATCAAAAATATCATCAATGCGAGGGTCCCCACCGCAAAGGAAACGAAAGCCGCCATTACCGGATTCCCTGCCGATTTTGCCAAACGCGAATTAATGGCAGCCTGCATTGGAAGCACAGCACCCAACGCCAGCGCCATGGCAATAAATAAGAAGCGGGACTGCATTCTAAGATTTATTGAATGTAGAATACCTGTGAATCATTAATCGTATGAACGACTACAGATGCACATTCAATGAAAAGTTTTAGGCTTTCAGCTTTGAGCTTTAGGCTTTAAAACTATTTGTTCATTGTCTGTTTTGCCTCAATGCTTAGGGTAGCATGCGGTACTGCCTTAAGCCTTGCTTTATCAATAAGTTTTCCTGTAACTCTGCAAATACCGTAAGTTTTATTTTCAATCCGCATCATCGCTTTTTCAAGATGATCGATGAAAGTGATTTGACGGCTTGCCATCTGGCTCAATTGTTCACGCTCCATACTCATACTTCCATCTTCCATCGTCATATAACGATTGTCTGTTTCATCTCCTCCCATTTCGTCGCGTCTTGTTATAAGGCCCTGGAGATAAGCCAGCTCTTTTTTAGCTGAATCCAATTTTTTAGTAATCAGATCTCTGAATTCGGAAAGCTCTACATCACTATATCTCATGGTGGGTCCGGTTTGATCCTGATGGTGAATATCCAACACTGATTTTGTAAATTCTGGTTCGTATTTCCGAACTGTTTTCGTTTTTATCTCAGGCATAACCACTTTTACAGCCTTCACAGGTGGTGCAACGGGTTTTTTAGCCTCAGGTTTCACGGTAACAGGACTGGTGTTTTTCACTTGCTGTTTGAAAACTGGCTTTTTATCTTCGACCTTAGGTACTGTTTTCACACTAACCTGCTGAACTGGTTTTACAGCTACTGCAGGATGAGAAACAGGGGCCTGATGGGAAGATTTAGCCGGATGGGCAGCAACGACCGGTTTTTTTGCCGGGCTGGCTACGGGCGCAGGTTTTTTCGCCGGAGCAGCTGTCGAAACTGTTTTTTTGGTCGGAACTGATGTCTTAGGATGGGACGATTTACTTACTGACGCTGCAGGTTTCTTTACCACTGGTATATGTTTTTTTGGACTGTCCTTCTTTACATGTTTTGCCGCCCCGACTTTTTTAGCAATAACCTTCTTAACCGCTGGCTTAGCGGCCTTTTTAGGTTCTACTTTTTTCGCGGCTTTTACCGGCTTTTTCTTGATTGCCATATGGTTAGGCTTTTTTTGTGACAAACACTGTTAAAGGGACGTCATTAACTTCAATTAGGGTGCCATTAGTTAAATCGGCAACCAAATCGAGTTTGTCTGCCAAAATTTCCGCGCAAATATAGTAATTAAATTCTCTTATAGTTTCCTCTAATGTCACAGCACCACCAATTTGTACATTTATTCTGTCAGTAAGGTCAAATTCCTGATCTTTTCTGATTTTTTGTATCCGATTTACCAGCTCTCTTGCATTTCCTTCCCTTTCCAGCTCAGGTGTCACAGTAACATCCAACGCAACCGTAAGAGGACCTTTTGTCGCAACCATCCAGCCCGGCAGGTCCTCGCTGCTGATTTCTACCTCATTTATAGCGATTTCGATATACTCTCCTTCTGTCTGGATTATAGTTTTACCCTCTTTTTCCAGTTTACTGATATCATTTTGATTGAATTTAGCCAATGCAGCTGTTACCAACTTCATTTTTGCCCCTAATTTTTTTCCCAGCAGCACAAAATTTGGCTTTATCTTTTTATGTATGAATTCATTATCGGCTGCCAGGTATTCAATTTCCTTGATATTTACCTCTGAACGTATCAGCTCTGATACTTTTTCCAATTGCTCCTTCATGAGCGGATTCAAAACCGGAATTAAAGCTTTTTTTAGCGGCTGTCTAACCTTGATATTTATCTTCTTCCGAATGGAGAGTATAAGAGATGAAACATCCTGAGCTAATTTCATTCTTTCTTCCAGGCCCTTATCAATTGCCAAATCATCCACTTCGGGGTAATCGGTGAAATGTACAGAGCTATATTTCGACCTTTCCGTTACTTTATTTAAATTTTGAAACAGCCATTCGGCAAAAAATGGAGAAACTGGCGCTATAAGCCTGCTGATTGTTTCGAGGCATTCGTATAAAGTCTGATAAGCACTTCTCTTGTCATCTTCATAATCTCCTTTCCAAAATCTTCTGCGGCTTAACCGGACGTACCAGTTACTAAGTTCTTCATCTACAAAATCTTCGATCAACCTGCCAGCAACTGTTGGCTCATAATCATCGAAACTTGAAACCACTTTACTTACTAAAGTATTTAAGGAAGACAAAACCCATTTGTCAATCTCCGGCCTTTTTCCAATTGGTATGTAATTTTCTTTAAAGGAAAATCCATCGACATTCGCATAGAGGGCAAAAAATTGATATGTATTATATAATGTTCCAAAAAATTTACGCTGCACTTCTTTGATGCCCTCCGGATCAAATTTCATACTATCCCAGGGAGATGCATTTGTAATCAGATACCAGCGGGTAGCGTCGGCGCCATATTGATCGATTGTATTAAAGGGATCTACCACATTACCAACCCGCTTACTCATCTTATTACCGTTCTTGTCCAGGACAAGGCCATTGGACACCACAGTTTTATACGCTACGCTGTCGAATAACATTACGGCTATCGCATGTAGTGTATAAAACCATCCCCGGGTTTGATCCACCCCCTCTGCAATAAAATCAGCAGGAAAATTCTTTTTGAAAAGATCCTTATTTTCAAATGGATAATGCCATTGTGCATAAGGCATCGAGCCTGAATCAAACCAAACATCCACCAAATCAGGAATGCGGGTCATCTCCTTCCCCTGGCTGCTGACCAAAATAATTTGATCTACTTGTGGTTTATGTAGATCGAGCGTTTCTTTATTTATACCGGCATTAATATGATCACCTAATCTCTCCTTAGATTTTTCTATTTCCAACAGTAATTCGGAGATGGATCCAATACATTTTTCTTCATCACCATCGTCCGTTCTCCAAATCGCAAGCGGCGTTCCCCAAAATCGGCTTCGGCTTAGATTCCAGTCAACCATATTTTCCAGCCAGTTTCCAAATCTTCCCTCACCCGTGGAAGCAGGTTTCCATTGGATTGTTTTATTTAACTCGACCATTCTGTCTTTAACCGCCGTAGTTTTTATAAACCAGGCATCAAGAGGATAATATAATATGGGTTTGTCTGTTCGCCAGCAGTGAGGATAAGTGTGTTCGTATTTTTCAATCTTAAAAGCACGGTTTTCCTTTTTCAGCTTAACACAGATGTCCACATTTACATCTTCCCATTTAGGATCATCCTTATAATTTTTTACAAACCTTCCACTGAATTCATCAACCCCTTCAATAAACTTCCCCTGCTTATCGACAAGTATTAGTATACCCAGTTTATTTTTATTCCCGACTTTAAAGTCATCCGCTCCAAAAGCGGGGGCTGTATGTACGATACCCGTTCCATCTTCAATAGTTACAAAATCTCCCAGGACAACGCGAAATGGATCTGCATCAGGAGTAACTGCCCTGATTTTTTCAATACTCGCGGCTTCACTCGGTATTAGTTGCTCATATCGGCAGTTTTCAAGTTCAATACCCCTGAATGAAGACAAAATCTTCCAGGGAAGTATTTTTGAAGCTGGCTTATAATTTCCAAAATCGACGTTCTCGTCTTCTGTTTTAAAGTATTTTCCCAATAACGCTTTCGCTAAAACCAAATTAACAGGTAAATGAGTATAAGGATTAAAAGATTGTACAAGCACATAGTCTATATCGGGCCCCACAGTAAGCCCAAGATTAGAGGGAAGCGTCCAGGGCGTAGTTGTCCAGGCCAGAAAGAAGATTTCAGCGTTTTCCGCGTTGGCAAGTTTGTCGAATAGAAAATCAGATTCCTGATTTTTTATCGCTTTAAACATGGTCACACAACTGGTATCTTTAACCTCTTTATAAGTTCCCGGCTGATTAAGTTCATGAGAACTTAAGCCCGTACCCGCCGCTGGAGAGTATGGCTGAATGGAGATGCTTTCAAATAGCAAACCCTTTTTATAGAACTCTTTCAGTATCCACCAAACGGACTCAATATATTGATTTTCAAATGTTATATAGGGATGTTCCAAATCTACCCAATAACCCATGCGTTCGGTTAGATTGTCCCATTTATCTTTATATCTCAATACTGCTTCCCTGCATTTCCGATTGTATTCTTCTACGGAAATTTTTTTACCGATATCTTCTTTTGTAATACCCAATTCTTTTTCAACTCCTAATTCTACCGGTAGTCCATGTGTATCCCATCCCCCTTTACGTTCAACCTGAAATCCCCTCATCGTTTTATACCTGCAAACCAGATCCTTAAGGGTTCTGCTAATCACATGATGAATTCCAGGCAGACCATTTGCGCTGGGAGGACCCTCATAAAAAACGAAAGGTTTTCTCCCCGCCCGTAATTCAATACTTTTTTGAAATGCCTGGGTAGTTTTCCATTGTTCCAGAACCGTATTGCCAATCTCCGGCAGGTTTAGCTTTTCAAATTCCTTGTATTGCCCGGCCATACTGATACCTTAATAATGAATGGATTAGAAAAAAAGTTAAAAAGAGGAAAAACTTTTAACAATTTTAAAATGGCTGCAAAGCTAATGAATTCAGCGGTTTTTTTTCCAGTATAAACCCCCCAGTATAAATCGTTTGTGTACGTTGGCCCAAAGTATACTTACGCGGAAGTTCAGCATAATCAAGCGATTAAGAGTTGTCAATTATCCACAAACGAATCCTTTGGCATAATTTATGTTTGAAAAAAGAGTGTCCGATCCTTTATAAAACCATCGAGACTGCATCTGTAAAAGACATTCTCAGGTTCTGAAAAATTTTTTTCTACGGTTTAGGGTTTAGGGGTTAAAAAGGGGGGTATTCCTACTCCCCTTCCTTTTTACGCTAGACGTTTTGACATTATAATCCGCACCTTCCCGTTTTTAATTCCCTTTATCGCCATTGCAAAAACCAATGCTAGTATTAAGTTTTTTACCAATGCCTGAATAACCATTCAATGCCAGTTTCTGAAGGACCACCTTTTTGCCCCTTTTTGAAAACCCCCTTTTACGAGGGGGTTTTTGCTTGGTGTCTTTATCGTTAATGCAATTTTTAAACCGCGAAAATTATCCTAATTCTTTGTTCTCATCTTTTTATATATACGTATCGCAAGCATCAGAACCAATGCAAGCGATAGTATTCCGGTGAGGCCAAATATCCAGCTCAGCGCCTGCTTGACACTTGCTAAAAATACAATGGCAAACAAAAAGAGAGTAGCCATTTCATTCCAGATTCGAAGCTTTTGTGAGCTAAATCTGAATATTCCTTTTTGTTGTTCCCGATATAAAATGTGGAGTGAAATATGATATAGATAAAGCAGAACTACAAAGATAAGTTTCACCGCCAGCCAATCCGGGGTACCACCTGACAATATCCATAACCACGGTCCGAATACCAGCGTAAGAATTGCTGAAGGCCAGGTTATTCCCAACCACAACCGTTTTATCATAACACTGAATTGTGCCAGCAGGATGGTACGGGTTCCGGCTCCGCTTTTTCAGAAGCTTCGGTATTATATATAAAGAGTCTGACGATATAAAACATGCCACTAAACCAGGTGACAATAAATATTATGTGGAGAGCTTTTATATATAAATACATAATCGTCTAATCGCGGGTAAGATCTGCAAGCGTTTCAACCCATAGAGGGTGGGTGTTTAAACAGGGTATCATCTCAAACTCAGTTCCTCCGGATGCCAGAAAACTTTCTCTGCCCCGGATCTCAATTTCTTCCAGTGTTTCCAGGCAATCACTTACAAATGCCGGACAAACCACCATTAATTTCTTTATCCCTTCTTTAGGCATTTCCTGTAGTCTGAAATCAGTATAGGGTTTTAGCCAAGGGTCTTTCAAAAGTCTTGATTGAAATGAAAAACTGTATTTACCTGTCGCTATTCCAAGCTCTTCAGCAACGAGTTTCATGGTTTTCAAACATTGATGCCTGTAACATGTAACATGCGCAATAGATGGTGTAGTGCAGCAGTCCGCTGATGCGAGACAATGGCTATGTGTTGGATCTGATTTTTTTACATGTCTTTCTGGTATTCCGTGAAAACTGAACAACAAATGATCAAATTCCTTTTCCAAATACGGTCTCATATTTTCTGACATTGCCCGTATATATCTTCTATCCTGATAAATCGGTTGAATAAATTTCAGGTTGAATTTATACTTCTTTTTTTGATGAACTTCTTTTGCATGCTCAACGGCCGTTTCATAGGAAGACATGGCATAGTGCGGGTAAAGCGGAATTGCAGTTACTTCTTCCAAACCCGGTAGTCTTTTCAGCAAATCTTCATAAGCGTGTTCCATTCCCGGATTTCCATAACGCATAGCTATCGCTACTGGTTCCGGTAATTGCTCTTGTAATTTTCCGGCAAGCTGTTTTGTGATCTCTACCAGGGGAGATCCATTGTTTGTCCATATTGTTCGATACGCCTTCGCAGATTCCGGTGCTCTGCGTGGAACGATGACCGTTCGTACCAATAGATTGCGTACGAACCAGGAATCAATAACTCTTTTATCGGTTAAAAATTCGTTCAGATACTTTCTCAGATCGGGTACTTCAGTAGAATCGGGAGAACCAAGATTCATTAAAATAATACCCCTTTTCGAATTTTCCATGTGCAAATGTAATTAAGAAATCCAGTGCTTGTCAGAATCCAAATTGGTTCTTACACTTAAAAACTTTAACATAAATGACACTACTATGACAGTAAAATAAGGCAGTAGGAAAGCCAGCAAGTAATTTTGGCGTACTATTATAAGGATGAGCAAAAACCCAACTGCGGAGTTTTCAAATTTCTACGTAACAGGTATTAATTACAAAAAAACTGATACCGAAATCAGAGGGTCTTTTGCTATTGGACCCGACCAATATAATAATATTCTAAAACTCGCTGCCGATTATAATGTCACTGATCTTTTTGTTTTGTCGACCTGTAATAGGTCGGAAATTTATGGTTTGGCAGAAAATCCTCAATCGCTGATCAGCCTTCTGTGTTCCCAGACCCATGGCTCAGAAGAATTGTTTACTGAACTCGCTTATCAAAAAAACGGATTGAATGCTTTGGAGCATTTATTCGATGTGGGAGCCGGCCTGGATTCACAAATATTAGGCGACTATGAAATTGTTGGTCAGCTTCGCCAGGCAATGAAATTTGCTAAAGAGAAAGGATATATTCAAAACTTTCTTGAAAGAACGCTTAATCAGGTTTTACAATCTTCGAAAGAAATTAAAAATAGTACTGCACTGAGTGATGGAACTGTGTCAGTGGCCTTCTCGGCTGTGCAATATATCAGAGAAAACATCCGGGATCTGAAAGAGAAAAAAATTCTGTTACTCGGAACCGGAAAGATTGGTACAATTACCTGCAAAAATCTGGTTGACTATTTAGGCACAAGCCACATAACAGTCATGAACAGGACTCCGGAGAAAGCCGAAAATCTCGCTCAAATGTTTGATCTGAGAACAGCCTCCATGGATTTCCTGCACGACGAAATAAATAATGCCGACATAGTTCTGGTGGCAACAAATGCATCCGAACCGGTTGTCCATCTGAAAGACCTTGAAATAAATTCCGGGGAAAAATTAATCATTGATCTATCCATCCCTTGTAATGTAGAAAAGACGATAACACAGCTGCAGCATATAACATTAATCGATGTGGACGGACTTTCGAAACTTAAAGACGAAACACTTTTAAAACGTGCGGCAGAAATTCCTAAAGCACGTAATATCATCCAATATCATCTTCAGGAACTCATGCAATGGCATGAAATGCGCAAAAATGTTCCTGTTCTTAAACTGGTCAAATCAAAGCTGCAGGAAATTCATGGTTCTCCCTTATTTGAAATCCAGCAAACGATGGAACCCTCTTCAATTATGCGGGATCAAAAAATCCAACGTGTATTAAATGGTATGGCCACAAAAATGCGGCGTGAAAATCAGCGGGGTTGTTTTTATATCGAGGCCATCAACGAGTTTATCGCAGATTGATAAACACTAAACACATGCCTAAAAAATTAAGAATCGGCACACGTGAAAGTCAACTTGCATTGTGGCAGGCTAATCATGTTAAATTCCTTCTCAGGCAACAAGGAGTAGACTCCGAACTGATTCATATTAAAAGCGACGGCGATCTGGATCTCTCAACACCGTTGTATGCTATGGGTGTTCAGGGAATTTTTACGCGAAGTCTGGATATAGCGTTACTGAATAACCAGATTGACCTTGCTGTCCATTCCATGAAAGATGTACCTGTTCAGATTCCAAAAGGATTATATGAAGCTGCGATCCTGGAAAGAGACAATCCTTTTGATTTGTTCATACCAAATCCTGCATTCGAAATAATAGATCTTAAAAAACATGCGACAAGCACAATAGCATCCAGCAGTTTAAGAAGAAAAGCACAATGGCTCCATAGGTTTCCGGAAGATCAGATAGAACCGATACGTGGAAATGTAAATACCAGATTGCAAAAGTTAAAATCAAGTAGCTGGAGCGGAGCCATTTTTGCTGCCGCGGGACTTCAGCGTATAGATCTTCGTCCCTCGAATGCCATAGAACTGGATTGGATGATACCCGCGCCTGCGCAGGGCGCCATCCTGGTCGTTTGCAGGGAAAAAGAAATGGATATTCGTGATGTATGTAAAAAAATAAACCATGAAGTGACGGCTTTCTGCGTGAAAATAGAGCGGGATTTCCTAGCTGCTTTATTAGGCGGCTGTTCAACACCTATTGGCGCACTGGCTGAATCGGAAGGAGATAACATTTTTTTCAGAGGCAACCTTCTCGATCCTCTTGGTCAAAAAATGTATTCGATAGAAAAAAGAATATCCGCAGATCTCGCGACAAGCATTGGCAGCTCAGCTGCACAGGAACTTCTCGGAAATGGGGGAAGCGAAATTCTTAAAGAGAAAACTTATGTCTGACCGCAGGTATAACATATTGTCAACCGCGGCGCTCCCGTTTGAACGTATTGATCATATTCCGGAATCAATCGACATAAAAGTCGTGCCTTTTATAAAGATTATTCCAACCCCCAGCGTGGAATTGAAGCCATTGATCGACAAATTAGTTTCAGAAAAACAAAATATCGTTTTCACAAGCGCACACGCTGTCAAAATCGTGGCTGATTGTTTAGCCGAAATTCCCGAATGGAAGATCTACTGCATTCGAAACGAAACACGATTAGCAGTTGAAAAATTTTTTGGAAAAAGTTTAATCGCCAAATACGCGGAAAATGCATTGTCATTGTCTCAAGCTATCATAAATGATGGAATAAAAAATGCAATATTCTTTTGCGGTGATCAGAGAATGGATGTAGTTCCGGATTCGCTGAAAAAAAATGGTATTGAACTAACCGAATTGGTGGTTTATGAAACTCGCCTGACGCCCGTACAAATTAAAGAAAACCCTGACGCAGTTTTGTTTTTTAGTCCTACGGCAGTTCGAAGTTTTTTTTCTGTAAATACATTAGAATCCTCAACGCAGATATTCGCGATGGGCAAAACTACCGCCGCTGCATTATTAAACTACACTTCGAACAATATTATTATTTCCAGGGAAGCCGATAAGGCTTTTGTTTTAAATATGGCCGTCGAATACGCCGTATCACATCCAACAATATGAACATGCTCAAAAATGATATATTATTAAAAACGCTTCGGGGAGAATCCACCGAAAGAACACCTGTTTGGATGATGCGGCAGGCTGGACGATACCTGCCGGATTATCAGTTACTCCGCAATAAATACGATTTCTTTACACGTGTCCAAACTCCAGAACTCGCAGCAAAAATTACTTTGCAGCCGGTTGATCAGATTGGCGTAGACGCTGCCATACTTTTTTCAGACATTTTGGTTGTATTGCAGGCCATGGGTCTTGAAGTTCAGCTTGTGGAAAATAAAGGACCCTTCCTGCCTGAGCCGGTTAGAAATCGGGCAGACCTTTCACGAATTTTTAATCCCCAGGTTGAAGATTCACTTGGCTATGTATTTGATGCAATTCGCCTGGTAAAAAAAGAATTGAATGATCGCGTTCCGCTGATTGGTTTTGCCGGAGCTCCATGGACCTTACTTTGTTATATGGTTGAAGGAAAGGGATCGAAAACTTTCGATCTCGTAAAATCTTTTTGCTACACACAACCTGAGCTTGCCCATCTGCTCCTTCAAATGATAACAGACACTACGATCTCTTATCTTAGGGAGCAAATAAAAGCAGGCGTGGATACGATTCAGATTTTTGATTCCTGGGGTGGTTTGCTAAGTCCGGACGACTTCGAAATTTATTCATTGCGATACATGCGCCAGATTATCCATTCTCTTAAAAATGAAGTGCCCCTTATTTTATTTGCAAAGGGTGCGTGGGGTTCTCTTCCGGAGATGGTGAATACAGGCGTATCGGCTCTCGGAATTGACTGGTGTATTCGTCCCGAATTGGCACGAAAACTGGCAGGTACAGGTATTACACTACAAGGGAATTTTGATCCTGCTCGTTTATTAAGTCCCATCCCGGAAATAAAAAAAGAAGTAACGAAGATGCTAAATGGTTTTGGACCTGGCAGACATATCGCTAATCTCGGACACGGCATACTACCGAATGTTCCGGTGGACCACGCAAAAGCTTTTGTGGATGCGGTGAAAAATCATGTTCATTGTAAAAAGGAAAAACAAGTGTTGTCATCTCTTTAATCATGAATCAAACAAATATTCATAAAGTTGAGGTTGGCAGTTTACGCGCAGACTGGGTCGATTTTATACATGGACTTCAGGATATTATTTGTGAGGGACTTGAGAAAATCGATGGCAAAGCAATATTCAAAGAAGATAAATGGACCAGATCAGAAGATGGGGGCGGCGGGAAAACGAGATTTATTGAGAATGGAAATGTATTTGAGAAAGGGGGTGTGAATTCTTCCGTTGTTTTTGGAAACGTTTCGGATGCTATGAGGGCTCAATTAAAAATTGATGGATCCAAATGGTTTGCTTGTGGATTGTCGATTGTTATTCACCCATTGAACCCTCAGGTACCGACGGTGCATGCTAACTGGCGATATTTTGAATTGTACGATGAACAAGGTAAACAGATTGACAGTTGGTTTGGCGGTGGTACGGATCTTACACCCTATTATCTTTTTGAGGAAGACGCAATCTTTTTTCATTCGACTTTGAAACATACGCTTGACCCTTTTGGAAAAAATCTATATCCTTCTTATAAAAAAGAATGTGATCACTATTTCTCAAATCACCACCGTGGCGAAGAAACACGCGGTATAGGTGGAATATTTTATGACTTCCTGCGACCAAAAAACAACGAACAGGCAGAAAAATTATTTGCTTTTCAACAAGCAAACGGAAATGCTTTTCTGAAAGCTTATCTGCCTATTGTTGAAAAAAGAATGACACTACCGTTTGGTGAAAATGAAAAGTTATGGCAGGAAATCCGCCGGGGAAGATATGTCGAATTTAATCTGATTCATGATCGTGGAACCTTATTTGGCTTGAAGACGAATGGAAGAACAGAAAGTATTCTGATGAGTCTTCCACCACGTGCAAGATGGATATATAATTATAAACCGTTGCCAGGCAGCAGAGAAGACGAGTTGTTACAGATATGCTTACATCCGAAGGAATGGGTACAGAGCTAATCCATAATGTGAAAATAGTGGAATTATGAAAATGTATTGAATGTGAAAAAGAAATTTAAAATTCAATTTAAAATTTCATTCCCTCTTTTCTACATTTTCACAATCTCACAGTTTTCACATTGTGAATAAAACAAAATAATAATTAAATAAATGCTTTTAAATCACCGATCCAGAATATTAAGATCGAATCCGGCAATCCGGTCAATGGTTGCGGAAACCAGGCTGAATGCATCCGATTTTATTGTTCCGCTATTTATCGATGAAGGTAAACAGGTACATCAGGAAATATCATCTATGCCAGGATATTTTCGTAATAGCCTGGATATAACTGTTAAGGAGGTAAAAGAACTATATTCCATGGGTCTGAGATCCATACTTATATTTATCAAATGCAAGGATGAATTGAAAGATAATACAGGTAAGGAAGCCTGGAATAAAGAGGGCCTTATGCAGAGAAGTATTCAGGCTATCAAAGAAGCAGTGCCCGAAATAATATTAATGACTGACGTAGCGCTCGATCCCTATTCATCGTATGGGCATGATGGAATTGTTACAGATGGAGAAATTGTAAATGATGAAACGGTCGAAGCACTTGTGAAAATGAGTTTGAGTCATGCTGAAGCAGGTGCTGATTTTGTTGCACCCAGCGATATGATGGATGGTAGAATAGGAGCCATTCGAACTGCCTTTGAAAAAAACGGCTTCAGCAAAACGGGTATTATGGCTTATAGCGCCAAATACGCCTCTTGTTTTTATGGCCCATTCCGCGATGCACTGGATTCTGCTCCGGGTTTTGGTGATAAAAAAACCTATCAAATGGATTATTCCAACCGAACCGAAGCGTTAAAAGAAGCCTTGCAGGATGTGAACGAAGGTGCTGATATTGTAATGGTAAAACCTGCCCTGGCTTATCTCGATATTATTCGGGAAATAAAAAATAGGGTACATGTTCCCGTTAGTGCATATAATATCAGTGGTGAATATGCAATGATAAAAGCAGCAGCAAAAATGGGCTGGCTTGATGAAAATAAAGCAATTCTTGAAACTCTTACAGCCATTAAAAGAGCAGGTGCGGATCTGATCGCCACTTATTTTGCAAAGGATGCCGTCCGCTTGCTGGGCTAAGGAAAGTGTGAGAGTATGAGAGTGTGAGAGTGTGGGAATTAAATTTTTAATTTGAAAGCTTCAGGCTTAAAAAATGGAAATAAACAAAAGCACAGAATTATTCGAAAGGGCACAAAAAACAATTCCAGGTGGAGTTAATTCACCAGTGCGTGCATTCCGTAGTGTGGGCGGCACACCGATTTTCATCAAAAAAGCAAAGGGAAGTTATATTTATGATGCGGATGGCAATAAATATATTGACTACATCGCATCATGGGGTCCGATGATCCTTGGTCATGCACACGAAACGGTTGTCAAAGCAATACAGGATCGCGTTGCACTCTCTACTTCTTATGGAGCCCCCACCGAGCTTGAGATTGAAATGGCTGAACTGATCACTTCCATGGTTCCGAATGTGGACATGATAAGAATGGTAAATAGTGGTACAGAAGCGTGTATGAGTGCAGTGAGACTCGCAAGAGGCTTCACGGGGAAAAATAAAATTCTGAAATTCGATGGTCATTACCATGGTCATGCAGATTCTTTTCTTGTGAAAGCAGGAAGTGGCGTGGCTACTTTACAAATACAAAATGTGCCAGGTATTACTGCCGGCGTCGCCCAGGATACGTTAACTGCTCCCTTTAATGATTTCAATGCTGTTGAAGAAGTAGTAAAAAAATATTCCGGAGAAATTGCTGCCATTATTGTTGAACCTGTGGCAGGAAATATGGGATGTATTCCGCCGGAAAAAGGATTTTTAGAGTCTGTAAGAAAACTGTGTGACGCAGAAAATATTGTTTTGATTTTTGATGAAGTGATGACAGGCTTTCGACTGGCACCAGGTGGCGCTCAGGAAAAACTCGGCATAAAGGCTGACCTGGTTACATACGGAAAAGTAATTGGCGGGGGTTTGCCGGTAGGAGCTTTCGGAGGCAGGAAAGAAATTATGGAACATATTGCGCCTCTTGGAAAAGTTTACCAGGCTGGAACGCTGAGTGGAAACCCGATAGCGATGATAGCGGGTATCACAACGCTGAAAATATTGAAAGAAAATGCTTCCATCTACACAGAACTGGAAGAAAAATGCGGATACCTGGAGAAAGGATTAAATAAAGCCTTCTCAAAAAAAAATATTCCCTTTGTTATTAACAGGTTCGGTTCAATGATTAGCTTACATTTTGCTGATTTCCCGGTAAAGGATTTTCAGAGTTCTGCTTCTTCCAACATAGATCGATTTAATCTGTTTTTTCACGGTATGCTTGAACAGGGTATCTATCTCCCTCCGTCAGCTTTTGAAAGCTGGTTTTTGAATAATGCGTTGTCAACACGCGATCTGGATGAGACCATTGAAGCTGCCGACTCGCTTTCTCTGGCTTAAATACAAGCCACCGTTTCATTAACACAATTCAACTTTTCAGGTTATATGATTCAGTTCAAATATTTATCTAAGCCTGATATAAGCCAGAGATAAGCCAGATATAACCCTGAGTTAAGGCACACCTTAAAAGGACTGGCTTATCTATGGGTTAAAACTGGCTTTTATGAGGCTTAGATTAAAATCACATTGGGTGCTTATGGGAATTCGGGATTGTTAAGAATGCTACCTTATTTTTCAGATGCTGTGAACCGATCACCCTCTGTATCGTAATCGAACAGAACAGGAGAGTTTTTACCTTGTAAATAATTGATTTACTGTATAATACGAATTCGGCACTTATTTAGCCGGAAACCGGTGACGAAGTCTAAAATCACCACAAATCGAAATTCGATGCTAAGGACCTATTTCAAAACTGCCTGCCGTTTTCTGCTTAAGAACAAAACTTTCAGTTTTATTAATGTTTTTGGGTTAGCGGTAGGAACGCTTTGTTGCCTCTATATCCTTGTATATGTTAATGACCAGTATAGTTATGATAAACATCATGCAGATGTAAACAGGATATATCGTGTCGACAAGAAATTATCGACGAATGATGGTGTATTCAATCTGGCTAACTCGGGAGGGTTTATTTGTCCTGCGTTGAAACGCGACTTCCCGGAGGTCGAACAGTTCACACGGGTTGTTCCTTTTATTGGGATTGACAAACATTTGCTTCGTTATAAAGACCACTCTGTTTACGAAACAAATCCTTTTTATGTTGATTCAACATTCTTCCAGGTATTTACTTATCATTTCGTAGAGGGTAACGTGAATGCATTGATGAAACCATATACAGCCGTTCTGCTAAAATCAACGGCCGATAAACTTTTTGGAAACACAGATCCTATGGGGAAAACTATTACCATAGACAATACACAGCAAATAACAGATTATACTGTTACGGGTGTAGTAGATGAAAGTCTCGGCAAATCTCATTTACATGCAAATGTACTTGTAGCGATGAATAGCGGAGGAAATGGTGAATATACGATGCACAACGATTCCTGGCTGCAGAATAATTATATCGCCTCATATATTAAGCTACAACCCAATGCGAATGTAAATCTGCTGGCGAAAAAATTTCCAGCATTTGTATCCAAATATGCGGGAAAACAATTGAAGGATGCAGGGCTTAGTGTCGACATGTATCTTCAGCCAATTTCCAGTATTCACACTACTTCTGCGATGGACAATCCGGGTTTGGGCAAACCTGTCAGTCCGACTTTCCTGGCTATACTAGTTTTAATTGCTTCACTCATACAAATCATCGCCTGTATTAATTTTATGAATCTTTCTACCGCCCGGGCGTCAAAAAGGGCCAAGGAAGTAGGTGTTCGAAAAGTAATCGGTGCTGACAGAGCAGACCTTATTAAACAATTTCTGGGAGAATCATTTTTGCTTTCTCTTATTTCGGTACTGATAGCGTTGCCCCTGTTAATTATCGCGCTTCCCTATCTAAACAATATTACACAAGCTAATATCAGTCTCGATTTTCTGAAAGATTACAGAATCTGGGTAATACTTGTTTCGCTTATTTTAGTTACCGGCTTAGTGGCAGGTAGTTATCCGGCGTTTTACTTGTCTGCATTTCGGGTTATAAAAGTGATAAAGGGAAATTTTACAAGTGATATTTCTGTAGCGGGAATTCGAAAATCGCTGGTTGTTTTTCAATTTGTATTATCTATTGTATTGATAACAGGAATCGTAATTATTTATAGTCAGTTAGAGTATATCAAAAATAAAGATCTTGGATTTGATAAGGATCAGAGATTGATATTTACGTTCAATACCGGAGAATCATTTAAATATATTCCTGCGTTTATGGAAGATCTCCGTCAGGTTTCGGGAGTGAAAGAAGTAAGTAACTCAAGTAAATTTTTAAGCAACCCATCGTTGTTTTCAAATGTGTTCACTTTGCCTGGGCAGCGGTCTGCAGAAGGGAAAGAAGCCGATTTTATAATCAGCGATGAATTCTTTGTAAAAGCAAACGGTATAAAACTGATCAGCGGCAGAGACTTCAGAACAGATGATTCCGCAAAAGTACTGGTCAATGAAACTTTCTTGAAAAATATCGGTTTAAGTGTTCAAAAAGCGCCGGGCACAAAACTCATCGATGGAAATTCCCGGACCTGGGAAATCGCGGGCGTCATGAAGGATTTCAACTTTGGATCTCTACATAAAGGAGTAGAACCATTTATGTTATGGATGAATCATAAACAGGATGGTCTCTGGGCAAATTTAACCGTTCATACTGGAACAGGGAATTATAAAGAATTGATCAGTAAAATAGAAACGGTATGGCATAAGGATCTGCCGCGCGTTCCTTTTGAATATTCATTTTTGGATGAACAGGTGCAGAAACAATATGAATCTGATATATCCATGTCGCATATCATTAATGTATTTACTCTGGTAGCTATTTGTATTTCCTGTTTGGGCTTATTTGGTCTCGCTGCTTTTAGCGCTGAGCAAAGAAATAAAGAAATTGGAATTCGAAAAGTACTTGGCGCGAGCGTTTCAGGCATTGTGCAATTGTTGTCGACGGATTTCCTGAAACTTGTAGTGTTGGCATTTCTGATCGCTACTCCGATTTCCTGGTGGGCAATGAACAAATGGCTTCAGGGTTTTGCATTTAAAGTTTCAATAAGCTGGTGGATGTTTGCGATCTCTGGGTTAACAACTATAATTATTGCAGTGCTTACTGTCAGTTCACAAGCTGTGAAAGCGGCTGTGATGAATCCGGTGAGGAGCCTGAGAAGCGAATAACCAAGCTCAAAGCCTAAAGCTTAAAGCCGAAAGCTTAGACATTTTACAAATATGGGTGTGAAAAAAAAGTACTAATCTGGAAATAAAATCTGATTTCTAAAAAGTAGCTTTCAGCTTTGCGCTGCAGGCTTTAGGCTTTACGCTTTAAAAAGAAGTTCGCAGGGTTTCAGTCCCGTGTGCTTTTTAAATGCAGTTGAAAAATGGGAAATAGAGGAATATCCCAGCATGACAGAAACATCAGTTACGCTCAAATCTTTTTTCGTATAAGAGATAACGTGCATGTTCCATTCGTTGTCCCTGGTAAAAATCGAAGATGGTAGTTCCGAAGAGTTCTTTAAATCCCTTCTTCAGATAACATTCATTTATGGCCACTTTACGACTGAGCTCGCGGATAGTAAGCGGCTCACCTATATGTTCAAGTAATATTTCCCGTGCGAGATTTATCTTCTCCCTATCGACTCCGTTAGAAAGAAATTTGCACTGAAAACCTTCAACATCTTTTTCGCCCAACATGCACTCCAGACTATAAAGGAGTAACATCTGGGTTTGCGCATTTATATAGATATTTTCCAGACTATCCGTATAGTTATGATTTAAAAGTCCTTCTAATAAAACTCTCGTGCGACTACAAAGCGACAATATTTTCGAAAAAGAGGAAGGATGTTTAAAATGAAGCACATTGTCGGACAAAGTACCTGCCATTTGCTGAGGCGTCACGAACTGTGAAAGATGGACCGGAGAAAATCGGAAACTCATGACGTCCACGGTTTCAGCCCGATCGGGGCATAATCTGGAAGTGTGCAACCTGCATATGTCGCATTCCTTTTCCTTTTTTTTGCAATAAGCATTGCCGGCAATACAAAATCGAAGCTCAAAATAATTCCCCTGTGGTTTTTCCCGTTCGAAATGATATACCATCATACCCGTGTCTTCGAGGGTCCATTGTGGATTTTTCTCGTAACGGCGGATTATATATTGGACCGAACCGGGTATCTGTCGCTCTTTCTCATCCAAAAGCTGCAATTGCTCTTGCATGAAAGGCTGTTTATAAGCAAGAGTGAGTATATCCTGGGGTTGATGCATAAATGTCCGGCAAATTTAGACCTCAAAATTCATATTTCCTGTATATAGTTGTCGTGATGAAATTACATGCGTAAACTACCGGGATTTCGGGGTCAAAATAGCTCAAAAAAATGTTTAAAAAACTAGTACTGCAACCCGGTTCTTACCGCCGATTTTAGTAGATTTGCAAACCCGGTTATTTTACTTCTAATAACCGGTTTTTCAATTAAATATGAACGAAATTCAACAGCAGGTCGCAGCTCCTGAAGTCAATGGTTACGGAGCAGACAGTATACAGGTTCTGGAGGGATTGGAAGCAGTCAGAAAAAGGCCCGCAATGTACATCGGGGATGTAGGCGTAAAAGGTTTACACCATCTCGTTTACGAAGTGGTTGACAATTCCATTGATGAAGCCCTCGCTGGATATGCCAGCAATATCTTAGTAGATATTTTTACAGATAATTCAATCAGCGTTGCGGATGATGGCCGTGGTATTCCAACTGGTATGAATACCAAGGAACAGAAAAGCGCTTTGGAATTGGTCATGACGGTTCTACATGCAGGTGGAAAATTCGACAAGAACACTTATAAAGTTTCGGGCGGTTTACATGGTGTTGGAGTAAGTTGCGTTAATGCACTGAGTAGCGACCTTCATGTTACTGTACAAAGGGAAGGAAAGATTTTCGAGCAGGCATATAAAATAGGTATCCCTCAATATCCCGTTCGTGAAATCGGATTGAGCGAGAAGACAGGCACCAGGGTTCATTTTCATCCTGACGCAAGTATTTTCATTACGCTGGTATATAATCGTGACATACTCGAGAGTCGTCTCCGGGAACTCGCTTTCTTAAATAAGGGAGTAAAAATTGTAATTAATGATCATCGTGAACTGGATGAAGAAGGGAAAATTTATACAAAAACATTTTACAGCCAGGGAGGAATTGTAGAATTTCTAGAGATGCTCGACACGAATGCATCAAGATCGCCACTCATTCCAAAACCGATTTATCTCAATGTTTTTGACGCAGCCACCAATGTTTCGGTTGAAGTAGCATTGATTTATAATGACAGCTATAGTGAACATATATATTCATACGTAAATAACATCAATACCATTGAAGGCGGTACCCATGTTGCAGGGTTTCGCCGCGCCCTGACAAGAGTGTTTAAAAGTTACGGCGACAAGCAGAATCATTTTGAAAAAGCGAAAGTTGAGATAGAAGGTGACGATTACCGCGAAGGGCTAAGTGCTATTATTTCAGTAAAAGTGCCGGAACCTCAGTTTGAAGGACAAACCAAAACCAAACTTGGCAATAATGAAGTCAGTGGAATTGTAGATACTTCTGTTTCTAAAGTTTTAGAAGCCTACCTGGAAGAAAATCCACGGGAAGCCAAAAACATTATACAGAAAGTAATTCTTGCCGCCCAGGCCCGGGCTGCGGCCCGCAAAGCAAGGGAGCTGGTACAACGCAAGAGCGTTCTCAGCGGAGGAGGGCTTCCGGGTAAGCTCGCAGATTGCTCCGAGAGGAACCCCGAAAAATGTGAGTTATACCTTGTAGAAGGAGATTCGGCAGGTGGAACTGCCAAACAGGGACGGGATCGTAGTTTTCAGGCCATTTTGCCACTCCGGGGTAAAATTCTGAACGTGGAAAAGGCAATGGAACACAGAATTTATGAAAATGAAGAAATCCGTAATATGTATACGGCTCTGGGTGTAACGGTGGGAACTATCGAGGATCCGAAAGCCCTCAACCTTGTGAAACTCAGGTACCACAAGGTGATTATCATGACGGATGCCGATGTAGATGGCAGTCATATTGCAACACTGATTCTTACTTTTATATACCGGTACATGGCGGCCCTTGTGGAACAAGGTCATATCTATATAGCGCAACCTCCGCTGTACCAGGTTAAAAAGGGCAAGGAAAGTGTTTATGCCTGGACGGAAGACCAGCGGCGACTTCAGATTGAACGACTTGCCGGTGGTAAGGAGGAAAATGTGAGTATCCAGAGATACAAAGGTTTGGGAGAAATGAATGCCAGTCAGTTATGGGATACGACAATGAATCCGGCAACAAGAACCCTGAAACAGGTAACTATAGAAAGTGCTGCTGAAGCTGATCGCATTTTCAGCATGCTTATGGGTGATGAGGTAGCACCCAGAAGAGAATTCATTGAATCTCATGCAAAATATGCCCGGCTTGATGTGTAATTTCCTGTTTAGACCCGTTTGAGATTATTTATCTACCTTTAACCGCTTAGCCGATAAGCTTTAAGAACCTTTTAAAATTTAAGATATGTCTACTGTAGTACTTACAGCATATAACGTCAAGACTAAAGAGAAAAATGTTCCGATCATGGATGCTGTGATTAGCAAAACTGCCAAGGGTGCTTATATGGCCCAGGGTCATGATGGTAAAGGAAATAAACTCACTACTTTGCTGGGAGAAGAAAAAGCACTTGCCGCCATTAAAGCCGGCGTCGCAAAACAAAGCTGGTAGATCGGCTTTTGTATGTCTTCAGAATTTGGTTTTATTGGATATATTCCAGTTTTCTCTATTTCAAAAAATGAGTAGGGATTACAGGTATAGGCTCCTTATTGCCGCCAGTATTCATATTCTGTTTGCAGGACGAATAAGCTTTGTTTAAACAAAGTTCAGATATTCATATTTCCTTCCGAGGATTTTTGAATCATCTGCCTGTAACCATTTATTGAGAAGAGTGGCGTATACCCTTTTAAAATCCACCTGTTGAATAAGATCTCCGTCTGAAAGGTTTGAAAGATCAGGCATAGCATTCAGAACTCCTTTTTGTTTAAGACCGCCGCTTATAAGAAACATATTGTTTGCAGTTCCATGATCTGTTCCCCCACTTGCATTTTCGCTAACTCTTCTTCCAAATTCAGAAAAACTCATCATTAAAACATCATCGAAGCGATGACTTGCTTTCAGATCATCTACAAATGGTTTGACAGCATCGTTGAGATCGCTGAATAATTTTTCTTGTTTAGCCTGCTGACCTACATGTGTATCAAAACTTCCAAGTGATACATAATATACACGAGTATTAATATCAGATGAAATTAATGAGGCAATCGTTTTGAGGTTTTTTCCGATTTCTGAATTTGGATAGACACTTGTACTCGGCTTCAGTTTACTCTGTTGAAAAATATAATCAGCAGCAGAAACTGTCTCTGACATTACTTTGTATAAATATGATGTTGGATCATCAGATTTTTCATTCATTCCAGCCTGTAATATCTCCTTAAAAAATGGATCCTGACTGGTCTCATATAATCTCTTTGGATCCCTTAATGCTATTCCCTTCATTTGTTCCCCACTAAGAGCCAGACTAAGCATATCATCCATTTCCAACACCTGTGTGGGTTTGGAACATCCTGAACATTGTGCATCAAGATATCTTCCCAGCCATCCTGAACTTAAATATTCATTGCTATTACTTGCTGTTTGCCAAATATCCATACTCCGAAAATGTGAACGATCGGGATTCGGGTAACCTACATTATTCAGAATCGCCATCTCGCCCTCATCGAATAATGCTTTTAAGTTTGTAAGTGAAGGATGTAAACCCACTTCATCGTTAAGTGTAAGTGTTTTGTCTTTATTAATCGCTAAAACAGGACGTTCGCGAAAATAAATATCGTTTCTAACTGGTATAACCGTATTGAGTCCGTCATTCCCTCCACTCAGTTGAAGAACAACCAATACTTTATTTCCATCTGATAATAATGAAGGTCCTTCAAAGGCTTTCAGAAATTTAGGTAACATGAGAGTGCCCGTTGCCAGGGAACCCAGATGCAGGAATTTTCTCCGATTTATCAACATAGTTTTTCGTTTTACTTCAGCACAACTGATATTCAGGAGTACCCATCAAACGGATTGTAGTAGATTGAATCCGGGTTTCGCGGTTAGACTCATCCAGATATTTAATCAGATCATTTTCATTTAGTGGTACAGCTCTCTGTAATAAAAAATCACGAATTACCGGATACAGAGCATCTTCAGAAACATCTTTAAAATTTTTTGTATAGTCGTCCCATAAAATTCTGGCCTGAAATAATTGAGCACCCGGATTATTAATCTTTTTAAGATTTTTGATAAGACCTTGTTCCCTCATACCCATCATTACATCGTCATCATCCTTTGGTCTCGATAATATGGCATCAGATTGCGAAATAATTCTAGGCACCTGCATGCGTAACATGAGGCTTGAACTGTCTATCCAATGTTTTCCTCCGGGCCATCCTGCCACATTCGGGGGTGAAAATAAAACCTGTCCCAGCAACCTCTCCAAAATCAGCTGTACTGCTGGATTTTGTATTTCCATGGGAAGCTGCCTGCGCATCCCCACCATCCATACGACCGGCGATTTTATTTGATTCCCAATATTTTTCTGATTATAAAACCAGGAAGAAGTGAAAATGTTAATCATCAAACTTCGGATATCATAACCGCTGTTATAAAAATTCGAAGACAATTCAATTATTTTTTCTTCATCTGGTTCTTCGTTGACAAAGAATTTATAGATTTTTCTTGTGATGAAAACGGCAGTTTGTCTTTGATCCAATAAAATAGAGAGAACATCTTCTCCGGATAGATTACCGGTTTTTCCAAAAAAAGTCTTTATGCCATCATCGTGAAGTCTTGGGCGAAAAGTAAAATCTCCCTGAAAATCTGTGCCCCATCCGGTAAATGCACGGGCAGACTCCTTCACATCGGTTTCGGTATAATTTCCACGTCCGATGGTAAAAAGTTCCATAAGCTCCCGTGCAAAATTTTCATTGGGATGTCCTTTTTTATTTTGATTATTATTCAGGAACTGAATCATCGATGCACTCTTACTGACTTCAAAAAGAAGGTCTTTAAAATTTCCAAGAGCGTTTGCACGAATCACATTGAGAAGAGCCTGATCGTAGATTATGTTAACCGTTTTAGAGGCAAAATGACCATGCCAGAACAAAGACATTTTTTCCAACAACTGGGCCGGGCTCTCGGTCATTTCCTGCAGCCATTTCAGATTCAGTTTGGAAATATCCTGAACCGATTGTTTCCGGATCATTTGTTTTTCTTCCGGCTTGAGACCCTGTTTTCTTGGGGAAGTCGTTTGTTGATTTGAAGAAACCATTTCTTTCAGATCAGCATCTGCCACATCAAAAAAAACTGGTTTTTTTTCAGATGCTTTAAGGATGGAGCGGAAAAGCTTCTCAGGCTTTTCCTTCGATAATTCATTTAAATTTTCCGATGGTGGTCCGAATCCTGCCCGCCACCACAAGTGCTGATTTTTTAGCTGATTGGAAGTCATGCTGTCCTATGATCGAAACTATTGGAAAAGGTTTAATGGCATTTCAAGCTTAAAGCCTAATGTATAACGCAAAAAACGTAATGCCCAACGCTTTTGATTTGTTAATGATTAAAAATTCTCAGGGCGAATTTAGAGAAACAGTAAACCTGGGCTTTAAGCCTTTGGGCTCTAGTTTTTAAGCGTTATACGTTCTGCCTTAAAATAAGGATGAATTACTGCTGGCAGTGAAATAAAGTCTTCTTTCTGGTGATTTTCAAGGAGGCAGGCCAGAATACGAGGTAACGCCAGGGAGCTTCCATTAAGCGAATGCAATAACTGCATTTTACCCTGTTCGTCTTTGAAACGTATTTTCATCCTGTTGGTTTGAAAACTTTCGAAATTACTGACCGAGCTTACTTCCAGCCATTTTTCCTGAGCTGCAGAAAATACTTCAAAGTCGTAAGTTATTGCAGATGCAAATGACATGTCACCCCCACATAACCGCAGTATGCGATATTGCAGATCAAGCGACTTTAAAAGATTCTCAACATGTTCCACCATTTCTTCCAGTACTTGATAGCTTTTGTCTGGATGAACAATCTGCACAATTTCTACTTTGTCAAATTGATGGAGACGATTTAGTCCCCTGACATCCTTGCCATAGCTGCCTGCTTCGCGTCTGAAACAGGGTGTATAAGCAGTCATTTTTGCTGGTAGTTCTTTTTCTTTCAGGATTGTATCGCGCCAAATATTGGTAAGTGGGACTTCTGAGGTAGGGATCACGTATAATTTATCTTCAGTAATAAAATACATCTGAGCCTCTTTGTCAGGCAGTTGACCTGTTCCAAATGCACTGGCTTCATTAACCACCAATGGAGGCTGGTATTCAGTGAATCCTGCCATCGTGTTAAAATCCAGAAAATATTGAATCAGGGCCCTTTGTAGCCGAGCGCCCTTATTGATGTATACCGGGAAACCGCTTCCGGTTATTTTATTGCCGAGTTCAAAATCAATCAAGTTGTATTTTTTTGCAAGTTCCCAATGCGGTTGCGCATTTACCGGAAGGCCGAGTTTATTTCCTCCTTCACGCACCAGTTCGTTATCCTCAGGTGTTTTCCCTCTGGGCACTTCCGCTGCCGGCAGGTTGGGCAGGGTTAATAATAACTGCTGCAATTGGGCATCTGTAAGATCCAGTGCCTGCTGTAAGGGACTCTGACCGGACTTAATCCGCGCCACCTGGCTTTTTTTATCATCGGCGCCTGTTTTGTCCCCTTTAGCCATCATTTGTCCGATTTCTTTCGCAATTGTATTAAGTTCTGCCTGGGAAGATTCTAACTCTATCTGTAGTTTTTTTCTTCTTTCGTCCATGGAAAGAATTGTATCGACGGCAGCGGAAGCGTCAAAATTTTTTACGAGCAGTCGTTCTTTTACAAAATCTGGTTGCTGCCGGATCAACGCTAACTGTAACATGAAGGAAAATTTGCGCAAAGTTAACTGATGCCGTGAAAGATTCCTTGCCGGGTTATCTTTGTACTATGAATGTGAGAGACGATATTCAAAGCAGATGGTGGGCACTTGAAGAAAAGTTGATGACCAGATTTGGAAAGAAACCTGATATGGAAGCCATACTTTTTCTGATCGGAATACAGGAAGTGGGAGATTTCCGGTCAAAATTTACGAAAGAGCAAAAACAAGATCTTATGCATGTCGCCGTGTGTAGTCTTCTTTCGGCAAGTGGTTACTATGAATTGGAAATGGTTGACGAGGAGGGATGGCCACATTACCGGCAATTAAAAGTTTTACCTGTATTCAATATAGTCGAACAGGAAAACTTTATGAAAGACCATATTTTGCTCTACTTTGAAAACCAGGATCTGTCCGAATAGCAAAACAGGATAGAAAATATTCAAATCCTTCTATATTTGCAACTCCACAATCATTTCAATAAAATATATTTCAAATGAGTTTTCCAACAAACCTTCGATACACAAAAGAGCATGAATGGGTAAGACAGGAACAAGGAGATACATTTATTGTGGGAATAACAGACTACGCCCAGCGAGAATTGGGAGATATCGTGTATGTTGAAGTAGAAACTATTGGAAAAACTCTGAATACCGGTGATGTGTTTGGGACAGTTGAAGCTGTTAAAACCGTTTCAGATCTTTTCCTTCCTGTATCAGGTACTATTTTAGAATTGAATCCCGAACTGGCCGGATCACCAGATCTGATTAATACGGATCCTTATGGGAAGGGATGGATGATTAAAATGACAGTTAAGGATCCTGCCCAGGTTACAAACTTATTAGATGCAGCTGGTTATGGAGCGTTGGTCGGATAAATGCAGCTGTTACTTCTTAACCGAAAATTTTGGGATCATCGGGAACATATAGTGAACAGGAACTTATCGCTGCCTTAAAGGCAAGGGAAGACCAGGCATTTTCATATCTATACGATCATTATAGTGGTTCTCTTTTCAGCATTATTCTTCAGATCGTAAAATCACAGGAAATAGCGAATGATGTTTTGCAGGAAGTTTTTGTCAATATTTGGCGTAAAATGGAGTCCTACGATCCATCAAGAGGAAGATTATTTACCTGGATGTTGAATATTAGCCGAAATGCTTCAATAGACATGCTCAGGTCAAAAAGCTATTTAAACAGCCAGAAAAACCAGGAGATTAACGATAACGTACATAGGATTGACCAGGTGACCCAACCCGATATTGACAGCATTGGCCTCACCAAATTCCTGGGAAAGCTTAAACCCGAACAACGAGTTTTAATAGAACTCGCCTATATGAAGGGTTATACGCATGAAGAAATTGCGCAAATAGAGGATATCCCATTAGGAACGGTAAAGACACGGATTCGAAATGCATTATTGCAATTAAGAGTATATTTAAAATAGGTGAACCTTCAAGAGTACATATTAAGTGGAATCGTCGAAAGCTATGTTATGGGGCTTGCCAATCCTGAAGAATCCATAGAATTCGAGCGAATGTGCGATGCACATAGTGAAGTTCGAGCGGCTCGAAATGCTTTTGAATTACAATTGGAAGAGGCGTTCATCCAACAAAATCTGGAACCACCCCGTGCTCTCAAGTCCAGGATATTTTCTGAAATTGGTATGGAAAGGGACGAAAAATCCTCCCGGGCCAAAATGAGCAAACCAACTCTGGTTATTAGAAAAGACTTTGCCAGATATGTAGCAGCAGCTTCCCTGGTATTACTTGCAGGAAGCGTTCTGCTCAATCTCTATCTCTTAAATGAATATAAAAAGTCTATTGCTCAATATAAAGAACTCGTAGCAACGGAGACCCAGGTAGCCAGTACAAATCAGATTCTGAATGCAAAGCTTGAGAATTACGAAACGGCGCTTAATCTGATCAGAAGTCCAATAATGGAAATTGTAAAAATGTCAGGTACACCAACAAGTCCCGCGCCTTCGAGTTTGGCGACTGTTTATTGGAATACAGAATCCAAGGAAGTTTATCTTTTAGTAAATCAACTACCCGCCCCACTTACAGACAAGCAATATCAGCTTTGGGCGATTGTTGATGGTCGTCCTGTAGATGCAGGAGTCATAAATATGGATTCCGGAGTCTCTTTTGTTAAACTTAAAACGATTCAGAAAGCAGAAGCATTTGCAATAACACTTGAAAAAAGGGGCGGAAGTATGACTCCTACTCTTGAAGCAATGTATGTAATGGGCAAGGTCTCCAGCTAGGATTTTATCTTCGTATCATTTTAATATGCGTCACCAACTTTACAGGTTATTTTCATATAGGGCTCCCGCCCTTCTTTGGAGTATTGTAATATTTGTCTTACTGGCGCTTCCCGGAAATATGCTTCCTAACGAGAATCGGCTGGCCATACCAAACCTGGATAAATACGTGCATATCATTCTGTTTGGGACTTTTGTTTTTTTGTGGTCATTTTATTTTGCAACAAAAGCTTATAATAAGAATTATCCAATAAGGAAATCGCTGACTATACTGATTATCGCTTGTCTTTATGGTACTGCGATGGAATACGTGCAAAAATATTTTATACCCTATCGGGATTTTGATATTTATGATATTACTGCAGATATAGCGGGTGCGATACTGGGATTTTTAATTGTCCGGTTGACATTTCAATGGTTTCGTTCTCCCTAGCCAATTTCCTGGGACTTTGACCAGCGCTAAAAAGTAAGCCCCTGTGGAAACAGGGGCCGTAACCAAAACTAACTGCTTATGAGAAAATTGACTGCTTTTGTGAAGTCAAATAGAAAAGACCATTTGCAATAAATATGGCAATTCGAATGCCAACTATTTCTTTAACGTATCAACTATCAAAAAGAACTACAACAAAGTTACAAGCCTTACCCAATCCAACTTTCGCACTTTTTCTTAATAACAATTTTTTAAGATTAGAATGTTTTTTAATAACTCTTTATTTGCGCGTTAGTTGTATTTCTAATTATTCATTAAGACTCTATCTAATTAAACGAAGAAAAAGACAATTAGTTTAATGGGTTATTGTTAAGAATTTACTATTATGAATTTACTACTTTAAACCATTAGGTTCCAACTATTCCGTGGGCTTTAATTTCTATTTGTAGAAAAATAGCAACAGCTTAGGCTGGTTTTGCAATTTTCTCTGCATTTTCTGCAAATTGTAAGGCTTCAATAAATTCCCCAATATTCCCGTTTAACACATCAGGAAGATTATATACTGTTAAACCGATTCGGTGATCTGTTACTCTTCCCTGAGGAAAATTGTAAGTGCGAATTTTTGCACTACGGTCTCCTGTACTTACAAGGCTTTTCCGATGTCTGGATATTTCTTCTTCCTGTTTCCTGACCTGCTCCTCGTAAAGCCTGGTTCTCAACATCTGCATAGCTTTTTCACGATTTCCAAGCTGGGATCTTTCAGTTTGACAAACGACTACTGTTCCGGTAGGCAAATGAGTCAGCATTACCTTAGTTTCCACCTTATTTACGTTTTGGCCGCCTGCTCCTCCGCTGCGTGCGGTTTCCATTTTTACATCTGCCGGATTCAGCTCAAAATCTACTTCCTCCGCCTCAGGCATGACTGCTACAGTAGCCGCACTTGTGTGTACCCGACCACTTTGTTCTGTATCCGGAACTCTCTGTACCCTGTGAACACCGCTTTCAAACTTCAGTGTGCCGTAAACGTCTTCTCCGGTTACTTCTAATTGAACTTCTTTATATCCACCGACCGTACCCTCACTTTCACTCAATAAAGCGGTGCGAAACCCGCTTCTTTCACAATATTTCATATACATCCTTAAGAGGTCTCCCGCAAAAAGGCTGGCTTCATCTCCACCCGTTCCTGCTCTTATCTCAATTATGGCATTCTTTTCATCCTGAGGGTCTTTGGGAATTAACAACTGTCTGATTTCTGCCTCCAAAGATGTTTTTTGACCCTCCAGTGAGTTGGTCTCCATCTTAGCCAGATCCCGCAATTCTTCATCGTCACCGTTTAATGCTTCCCTGTTAAATGCAATGTCGTCCAGGAGGGTTCGATATCTGTCATAAGATTTTACAATCTTCTCCAGACTGCGGTATTCTTTGCTGGTAGAGCTAAATTTTTTGTTATCGTTTACTATTGCCGGGTTCGTAAGTGCAACGCCTAATTCATCAAATCTGGCCCGGATAGCATCCAGTTTATCAATCATAACCTGCGAAAAATTTATATTGCCGCAAAGTTAACTGATCCATGAGTTACAGAAGATTGAAAGCAGACTACTTATTTGATGGATTTGAATTGCATCAGAATCGGGTCCTTATTTGCGAAAATGATGGTACAGTTGCAGGAATTGTTGATGAGACAATGGCAGGCAGTGATTTAGAGTCTTATACCGGAATTTTGAGTCCGGGGTTCATCAATTGTCACTGTCATCTTGAACTAAGTCATTTGAAAGGCATGATTCCGGAAAAACAAGGACTTGTAAATTTTGTAACCTCCGTAGTCAACGTAAGAAAACAAAGTAAAGAACTCATCCTGGAAGCAATAATATCTGCCGAGTCGGAGATGTCAAAAAAAGGAATTGTATGTGTTGGTGATATATGTAATTCAGGTGATACGATCCAGTTGAAATCTGAAAAACATCTTGATTATTATAATTTTATTGAAGTGTTGGGTTGGGCGCCAAAGCTGGCTTTTGAACGTTATGAGACTGCCAGAAAACTCGCACAAACATTTATAGCATCAGGAAGTGATCCGGAAAAAATTTCTTTAAGCCCGCATGCACCTTATTCCGTATCTGATGATCTTTGGAAACTTATACAAACAGATTTCAGTAACAAAACGATAACCATTCACAATCAGGAGTCTGCCGAAGAAAACGAGTTCTTCAGATCCTCGACAGGTGATCTTACTCGTATGTATTCACTGATGAATATTGACTCCAGTCATTTTAAAGCATCCGGCAGTAACAGCCTTCCTTATTTTCTCTCGAAATTAGGTAACGCTTCTACTGTTTTGCTGGTTCATAATACATATATGGAACCAGCGGATTTAAAAATGGCACTGGCATTTACCAAAAATATATTCTTTTGCTTCTGTCCGGGAGCAAATTTATTTATCGAGAACCGGTTGCCCGATCTGAAATTGTTTCAGAGTTACCATGCTCAAATAGTTTTAGGAACTGACAGCCTGGCCAGTAATCATCAACTTTCTATACTGGAGGAAATGAAAATCTTAAAAAAATGGTATCCATCAACTTCCACCTCGAACCTGCTATTATATGCAACGTCCAATGGGGCAAAGGCTTTGTCTTTTGAAGAAAGATTGGGGGACTTTTCAAGAGGGAAAAAACCAGGAATTGTATTGATTGAGAATACTCAGGGAGAGGAGATTACAGATACAACCAGCTGCAGGCGGCTAATCTAGTGTGAGAATGTGAGAGTGTGAGAGTGTGAGAGTATTAAAAATCTACTATTACTCTCACACTCTCACACTCTCACACTCTCACTCTACTTCAAGAATGGTCCGCAAAACAGGAAGTGTTTTAAGTGGAGTAAATCCGGCTATATGCATGGAATAAAAATCTTCATAGGCCATAAGGAGCATTCGTCTTTTTTCCTTGTTCAGAGGTAAATCAGCAAGTTCCGACGGCTGCAAAATTTTCAAAAGATGGGAACTAATTTCACTCAACGGATTTTCCAGATAATGTGGATGTGACGGCTTTAATTCTGAAAAATATCCTTCTTCCAGATCAAGAAAACTTCTCTTTTCAGAATAGTTATCATCTATTCTCAGACCAAAAAATCCTGCCAAATGCATTGCAAAGAATAATGGAAAATTTGCTTTTATTTGAATCCCTGCCTGATCGAGCGACTTGAGTGAATCCTCCATGAAATAATAAAGTTCCGGATTGGGCTCGGGTTGTTTCAGGCATTTTTGCAGAAGTTCGATCATGAACAACGCAACTGCATGGGTGACTACATCGGAAAAAATATGCTGGTAAAGATAGTTCCAGCTAAATTCCTTCAGTCGCTGCAGGTTTTTCGATTCCTGGTGATAGGTTACGAGATCAAGCATAGCTGCAGGTTGAAACAAACCAGCTTTGGATCCACTTCTACCTGAACTGGTTCTCACGCCATTTACAAGAAATGATTGCAATCCGAATAATTCTGTCAGAATGGATACAATAACGCTCGTCTCACCGTATTTCACGGTGCGTAAA
The DNA here is from genome assembly GCA_963757315.1 of uncultured Bacteroidota bacterium. Lineage (GTDB taxonomy): Bacteria > Bacteroidota > Bacteroidia > Chitinophagales > Chitinophagaceae > Puia. Next base: position 2,383,470 of record CAVWRD010000011.1, read on the forward strand.
ACGATACCTTTTGTTTTTTGAACCATAACCTCTATAGATTCCAGCGAAATTCGGTTAAAATAGGTTTCTTTGCCGGTCGTCTGGTTAGTTTCATCAAATATTATCTACATGTGGGGAACCATTGCATCCTTTGTATTGAAATTCCGATTAGCCTTACTCCTTCTTCTTACTGGCAGTTTTATTTATATGGCGTTCCAGGCTTCAAAAGTGGAATTAAGCTATGAATATACACGCGCGATCCCAACCGATAATGCGAAATATCAGGCATATCAGAACTTTTTAAAAAAATTCGGCGACGATGGAAACCTGCTGGTGATTGGAATTCAAACAGATCAGCTGTTTTCGAAAGACGTTTTTAATGATTATCTACTCTTAAGCAGAAGCTTGAAAAAAGTTAAAGGAGTTGAACAGGTTTTAAGTATTCCTGATGCCATCGTTCTACATAAAAATATGTTGACCGAAAAACTTTCAGCCACTCAAATATTTAACGGTCCTTTTAATTCGCAGGCCGATCTGGATAGTGCTAAAAACATTTTTGAAAATCTTTTATTTTACAGAAGTATTTTATACAATCCTGATGCGCATGCTTACCTGATGGCTATCAGTGTAAACAAGCAGATCATGAATTCAGCCGGACGAACCGCTGTAGTGAGCAATATTGTAAAACTTGGAAATATTTTTGGAAATGCACATCACATGCAAATGCATTTCAGTGGCCTTCCACTTATCAGGACCAATATGGCTACCAAAGTGGCTACAGAAATGAAATGGTTTTTGCTGGGATCTGTCTTACTCTCTGCATTGATCCTGCTTATCTTTTTCCGCAGTTTGAGTAATATGTTTTTATCATTGGGGGTGGTAATTATTGGAGTTGTATTTAGTCTGGCGACTATGCATTTGTTTGGGTATAAGATCACTCTTCTCAATGCTCTGATTCCACCACTTATTGTAGTCATAGGTATTCCAAATTGCATTTACTTTCTGAATAAGTATCACACATCTTTTCGGGAATATGGTGAAAAAAGAAAAGCACTGTATGAGATGATTTGTAAAATGGGGATTGTAACACTTTTTTGCAATATTGCTGCTGCCATTGGATTTGGTGTGTTTGCTCTCACAAAAAGCGCAATACTGAAAGAATTTGGAGTAGTTGCCGGGATCAACATCATGCTGTTATTCGTTATTTCTATTGTACTCATACCCGTTGCGCTGAGTTATCTTCCCGACCCGAAGAACAGGCATATGAAATACCTGACGAACCGCTGGCTTACCTCCCTGCTTGATCTACTGGAAACCTGGGCTCTTCATCATAAAAAAACCATTTTTATTTGTACTGTTGTCGTCCTGGCGATTTCTGTTGCGGGTATGACCCGCCTGCGATCAGAATCTTTTATACTTGACGATCTTCCCAAAACAGATCCGGTATATGCCGACCTGAAATTTTTCGAAACCAATTTTAAAGGTGTTATGCCGCTGGAAATTCTGATTGATACAAAAAGAAAAAACGGGATCAGGGCAAACTTGCTGGGTAATTTTCAGAAGATCGATGAACTTTCTTCTTATATCGATTCCAGCTCGTTTATGGCCCGGCCAATTTCTGTAGTGGAGATGCTGAAATTTGTCAGGCAGGCCTATTATAATAATGACAGCTCGCGATACGGGCTGCCGAATGATTTTGATAAAAGCTTTATCGCTCCCTATTTAAGCCTTAAAACAGACAGCGGTGAAAAGCCGAATGGCGTAATGAAACTGGCAAATAGTTTTATTGACAGCAATAAACAGATTCTTCGAATTAGTGTGAATATGGCTGACGTAGGAAGCATTCAACTTCCAAAAATCCTTACCGGTGTGCAACACCGGGCAGATGAATTATTCGACTCTACACGTTACCATATTGAATTCACCGGAACTACCGTAACTTTTCTTGAAGGAAGCGCATTCATTATAAGCGGCTTGAAACAAAGCATTATCTGGGCTTTTTTTCTGATCGCGGCTTGTATGTTATATCTGTTTAAGAGTCTGCGTATTTTAGTCTGCTCTCTACTTCCAAATATTATCCCGCTGGTGATCACCGCCGGAGTAATGGGTTGGGCAGGTGTTCCACTAAAGCCATCGACAGTTTTAGTTTTTAGTATTGCCCTCGGCATTGCAATTGATATTACCATCCGGTTCCTGGTGAACTATAAACAGGACGGGGGCCTTAGTTCCAGTACCGTAAGTACAGTTATTAAGACCATTCACTCAACCGGAATAAGTATAGTATATACTTCACTGGTATTGATTGCAGGATTTATAATTTTTTGTTTCAGCGGATTTGGAGGAACACAGGCACTTGGATGGCTAACATCCCTTACACTTGTAATGGCGACATTTACAAATCTAATATTCTTACCAGCATTACTGATTGTAATTAGTCCTAAGAAAAACGATGTGAAAAAAGTGGAATTGTGAATATAAATCAGTTGAGGACCTGTTTTAGTTTTGAATCTAAATCTTCACCGCGCAATTCCTGCGCGACTACTTTACCAGATGGATCTACCAGCACATTAAATGGGATTCCCTGGAATCCAAAAGTTTCAACCGCCTGACTATTCCAATACTTCAGATCACTTATCTGCGTCCAGGTGAGATGATCCTGAGCTATAGCCTTTTTCCATGACTCTTTGTCCTTATCCAGAGAAACTCCGAGTATTGCAAAATTCTTCCCTTTAAATTCATTAAATGCTTTGACCACATTTGGGTTCTCCATACGACAGGGTCCACACCAGCTTGCCCAAAAATCAATCAGTACATATTTACCTCTGAAAGAACTGATAGAAACATCTTTTCCATTTACATCCTGCATAACTAATTCAGGAACTGTTTTACCAACCCATGATTCTACAGCAGGTTGTTCCTGTTGTTGTTGCTGACTTGATTTTTCCATTTCAGCTAAAAAAGGATTACCTGGAAAACGAGTCTTTAAATTTTTTAATTCGCTATCCATTTCTGCAGGAGGCAAACTTCTGGAAGCCCAGCCAAGTGCCAGGACTCCTAAAGTAGCATTTGGAGTGGACTGAATGAATTGTTTCAGATAGTCGTTTAGTTGAGTAATTGCATTGTTTTTTATGAGATTAGCGGCCACCAAAACACTGTCCGGTGCGTTTAATTTTTTCAGGCTGTCAAGTGTATTAAATGCCGTTTGAATTTCAGTATTCTTATTGCCGACCATGTCGAGCAGCTCTTGAAGTTGCTTACTTGCCGGTGACCCTGTTATAGTATAAAAGTCTTTGGTTTTAGAAAAATCGGCTACGATTTCTATATCGGCTGCATCATTAATAAGAGGAATAGCCAGGGCATTTTCGCCCACTACTAATTCGAAAATTCCCTGGTTTGAGGTTTTTCCCTGAAAAGTCAGATTACCTGAAACCCCAGATATTTTTTGTGAATCTATTAATAGAGGAAGTTGCGATTTGCCATAGACGATTTCTTCAAGGAATATCCAACCGTCCGATTTTCCTCCATTCTGCGGATTGCTTAATTTGTCGCCGTTTGAATAGGATAATTTGATTTGAAATCTGCTATTGTCCTTGTGTTCACAGGAAACAATAAGGCTGGCAGAAATCAGTACAGCGAAGATTAATTTGTTCATAACTATATTATATTGAATCTTTATTTCTCTAATTTTTGTAGGAGCAAATGACTGGTTAGCTCGGGGTCTGCCTTACCTTCTGAAATTTTTTTCACTTCTCCAACAAATAATCCCAGCAAACCTTTTTTCCCTTTTTTATATTCAATTACTTTATCCGGCATTTTGTCCAAAGCTTGCTGTACCCATTTCATGACTAGCCCTTCGTCGTCCGTCTGAATCAGGTTTAATCTAGTCGCAACTTGCAATGGATCTGTCGATTTCCCTGCCACAAGTTCCGGAAATATTTTGGATGAGGCAGTGGAAAAATGGACTCTCCCTTGTTCAACGAGTGCTATCAAAGAAGCCAATAGCCTCGGCTTAACTGGAAAATCAGAAATTGAAGAATTAAGTTCGTTTAAATATGATTTAACAGGTCCAAGTAACCAATTTGCAGCTGCTTTATAAGATGTAGTCAAATGAATGAGTTCTTCGAAATAGACTGCTGTATTTTTGTCATCAGTAATTATTTCAGCATCATAACGACTAAGATGATAGTTCGTCATATACTTAATAATGAGCTGCTCCGGTAGTTCAGGAATAGTTATTTTAATACTATTCAGAAAATCATCGCTTACTTCAAAAGGTGGCAAATCCGGATCTGGAAAATAACGATAATCGTTCGCCTCTTCTTTTGACCTTAGGGAAAAAGTCGTTCCGGTAGATGCATCAAAACTTCGTGTTTGTTGTATTACAGCTTCTTCTTTATTAAACAAGTCTTTCATTCGACTCACTTCAAATTCAATCGCACGTTTCACATTCCGGATAGAATTCAGATTTTTAACTTCAACTTTAGTTCCTAGTTGAGTATCCCCCATTTTACGAATAGAAACATTTGCGTCGCAACGAAGACTTCCTTCTTCCATATTGCCATCGCAAATATCCAGATAACGGACAATCCTTCTCAGATTTGTAAGAAAAGCAACGGCTTCATCTGAATCACTTAGACAAGGTTCAGTAACAATTTCAATAAGTGGAACGCCGGCCCTGTTAAAATCCAGACTTGTAAACCGATCATCCTTATCGTGCATACTTTTACCGGCATCTTCTTCCAGGTGTATACGATTTAATTTAATTTCTTTACTGGTTCCTGCATCTCCGATACGAATGAAGCCGCCCTTGCAGATTGGTGTAGTATGCTGTGAAATCTGATATCCCTTTGGAAGATCAGGGTAGAAATAATTTTTTCTGGCAAAATAATTCCATTTCTCTATTTCCGAATGACAGGCAATTCCCATTTTTACAGCCAGCCGAACGGCAGTCTCATTCAATACGGGTAATGTGCCGGGATATCCAAGCGTAACCGGACTAATATGCGTATTTGGGTCTGCTCCAAACTCAGTCTTATCAGCAGAGAAAAGTTTAGTTTTTGTGAGAAGCTGCGCATGTACTTCAAGACCAATCACTGTCTCATAAACTTCATAGCTCATGTCAAAAATTTGAAATGGCGGAAACAAATAAAGCGCAAAGAGTAGCCAACTTTAGGCCGGTTCTTTGCGCTTCGCGTGAACCAGTTGAGTCCGGTGCACGAAGTTAAAAAATCGAGAGAAGTTATTAGGAATTCATTTGTATACCCTAGAGTTCAGCAGTTTTCAATTTCCTGGGTATTTTTACATCAATATCCTGACTAACGCCGCCCCGCAAAATTTTAAATTTAATGACTGGAGATTTTTGGCGTGCTTCCTGAAACTGGTCCAGTAGCTCATTGGTATTGTTTACTTCAGAACCACCAACCTGAAGTATAATATCTCCCTTTTTCAAGCCTGCTTTAGCCGCTGCTGAACTATCAACCACATCGAGAACATTAACACCTTTCCCATCTTCCGCATCCTGCGCTTTGATCCCAAGTTTCGGTTGCCTGAATGCACCCCAATTCTCATCGAACTGCATATCATTCATATCCGGCATCGGAGGCATTTTAAATTTATAATTATAATTGTAGTTAAAATTCTTGGTCATTTGATCAGATTTGTCCAATGTTGCGGAGACCCCCTTCACTTTACCGTCTCTCAAAAAAAGAATTTTTACAGTATCGCCAGGTTTCAGACTATGGACTGTTTCATAGAGACCTTCAGGACTTTCTATTTTAGTGTTGTTAACCTTTGTGATAATATCACCTTTTTTAATTCCTGATTTTTCTGCCGGACTTCCTTTCGTTACTTCTAAAACTGTTGCACCGCCTTTTTCTGCTTTTTTGGAAGAAATACCCAAAAAGGCTGAACTTATTCTTATCTGGACAGACCTGTTCATTCTATCTTTTTGTCTATCCATCATCATTTTTTGCCGATCTAAATTTTCCATATTTCTCGCGAGCATTTCTTCATTTCTGTCGTAATTCATACCATCTTCGCGAAAGGGAGAAAGTCCATAGACTCTCACCATATCGTCATCCAGTTTTTGCTTTTCTATGATTACATTCTCATCATTGAATTTGTCTAAAGGTTTTCCATCTATAAAAACATCCCCATTTTTGATTTCAACAGTAAATTTCGAGTCCTTATCACCATTTTGTTTTATTACGATTTCTGTTTTGTCAGCTTTTTCTGTGACATCTGCCTTAGGAGCTGGTGCGGATGGAGGGGCCGGAGGAATTGGTGCCTGAGCCATCGTCAACTGACCAACTATTAAACAAAAGGCCGCAATTGACAATGCCCTGTAATTGAATTTTTCCATTTCTAATTAATTTTAGTTTATAACTACGTCAAATTTCGTATTTCAAATATAGGGATTATTTCGAAATACGAAAATATTCGGATAAGGAGATTTTCTGATCTTTAACAGTTCATTAGAGACGTTCATCTAAGTATATGAATTTCAGGGCTCTCGAATGTTTTTCTATTAAGAATAGCAAAATGATTTAAATCTCGCTGTTTATAGCAGTAGCGATTTTATATCACTAAGAATAGAAGCAAGTCTGCCCGATTCCTGTCCACCCGCAGTTGCAAGTGTTTTTTGTCCGCCGCCTCCTCCTTTAATTTGGGGTGCAACTATTTCCTTTATGATTTTTGAGGCGTCAAGTTTACCCTCATCAACTATTTGATCTCCGATACCAACTACCACCAGCGGTTTAGCTTCATTTATTGTTGCAAGCACCAGTAATAAAGAAGGTATTTCCTGACGTAGGTCAGATCCAATCTTTCTCAATGATTCAGCACTGACATCATCGATTAGTTTTCCGATAAATTTATTTTTCCCAATAGAAATAATCCCTTTAAGCAATTCTGATTTCAGGAGATTGGCCTGCTTCATTTCGAAGCCTTCAATCTTCTTTCTCATATTACTTGATTCCATCTGCGTTTCCTGCAAGGATTTCAACAAATCTTTCGGGTTTTTTTGTTGTAGTCTGATGGAAGCGAGGATCGCAAATTCTTCATTTACATACTCTTCAGCTGCCAACCCTGACACCGCTTCAATACGTCTCACACCGGCTGCAATAGCAGACTCGGATTTTATTTTAAAAAATCCCAACTGACCCGTATTAGATACATGAGTGCCACCACATAATTCTATAGAAAAAGAAGGATCTATAGTAACAACCCGAACCATCTCACCATATTTTTCTCCAAAAAGTGCCATAGCGCCATTCTTTAGTGCTTCCTCTCTGGGCATTTCACGGATTACGACCGGAATATTTTCTCTTATTTTTTCATTGACTATCTGTTCGATCTCCGCCAATTCTTTTTCATTTAGTTTGGAAAAATGCGAAAAATCAAAACGAAGATGATGGGCGTTTACCAGGGATCCTTTTTGAACGACATGTGATCCCAGAACTTTTCTCAAGGCGGCGTGTAAAAGATGTGTGGCAGTATGATGCGCTTCAATATTTCTTCTTTTTGGAATATCAACACTTGCTATAACAGGAGCTAAAAGGTTGGTTGGAAGTCTTTCAGTGAAATGAATGATGAGGTCATTTTCTTTTTTTGTATCGAGTACGGGAATGATTTCGCCTTCAATAACAAGAGTCCCCGTATCTCCCACCTGTCCGCCACTTTCTGCATAGAATGGCGTTTTACTCAGAACGACCTGGTGCAGGTCTTTCCCTTTTATTGTTGAGTTTCTCCATCGATTTATTTTCGTGTTCAAGTACAATTCCTCATACCCTAAAAAAATAACTTTGCCGTTTTCATGAACCGTTACCCAATCCCCCGTGTCTATCTGACCTGCTGACCTTGATCTTTGCTTTTGCTTTTGCAGTTCAAGTTCAAATTCTTTTTCGTTTACTGTCCAACCGATTTCCCTTGCCATTAATGAAGTCAGATCGATCGGAAAACCAAATGTGTCGTTCAGTTTAAAAGCAAACTCACCTGAAATTCGCTTTTGTATGGAAGGCGCCAATTCTGATTTCTGATTGGACTCCTTTTCAATATAATCGTTGAAAATTTTTATACCCTTGTCTAACGTTCTTAAAAACGCTTCTTCTTCTTCATAGATGACTTTTTCCACGAAAGCTTGTTGCTTCTGCAATTCAGAAAATACTTTTTGGAATTGTTTTGCAATAACTGGTACCAGTCGAAACAGTAGCGGTTCTCTAAAATCGAGATAAGAGTAGTAGTAGCGAACTGCGCGACGAAGGATTCTTCTGATCACATAGCCAGCACCCGTATTGGAGGGAAGCTGACCATCGCCTATTGTAAAACATATTGCCCGAATATGGTCCGCAATTACCCTGAATGCAACATCCTTTTTCTCATCTGATCCCGAATATATCCTACCGGTTATTTTGGCGACTGTTTCAATTGTACCGCTGAATATATCCGTATCATAATTGCTGTTTTTACCCTGAAGAATTCTGACAAGTCTTTCCAGGCCCATACCCGTGTCCACGTGTCGGGACGGTAGGTTTTCGAGAGATCCCGATTTGGTGCGGTTGTATTGAATAAATACAATATTCCAAATTTCGATCACCTGACCGTGATCTTTATTCACGAGATCTCTTCCGTTCAGGACTTTTCTCTCATCGTCTGTTCTGCAGTCTAAATGAATTTCGGTACAAGGGCCGCAGGGACCTGTATCACCCATCTCCCAAAAATTATCCTTCTTACTTCCTGATAAGATCCTGTCCTCAGAAATCCAATTCAACCATTCTTCTTTAGTTTCGTTATCAGCATGCAGATTTTCAGAAGAATCTCCTCCAAATATTGTTATGTAAATACGATCCGTCGGAATACCATATACACGAGTTAGCAATTCCCAGCTCCAGCTTATTGCTTCCTTTTTAAAGTAATCGCCAAAGCTCCAGTTGCCCAGCATTTCAAACATTGTATGATGGTACGTGTCAACACCTACTTCTTCAAGATCATTGTGTTTACCACTCACTCTTAAGCATTTCTGTGTGTCGGCCACACGGGCATGAGGAGCTGGTTTATTTCCCAGGAAATAGTCTTTGAACTGATTCATGCCAGCATTTGTAAACAAAAGAGTAGGGTCATTCTTTGACACAATCGGTGCGGAAGGGACTATGATATGTGCCTTGGATTTAAAAAAATCCAGAAATATATCCCGTATCTCGGCGCTTCCCATCATATTTTAATTACAAAATTTTAATCGGAGAGTTATAAAAGGATAATAATTAGTACACTTGCGTTATTAATCTGGCGCTGCAAAGGTACATTGTCCGTTTCGTAAACAGTAGGGCCGTACCAGGTGACTGCATGAAAAAGATCAAATATTACTATAATACCAATACCCTCCGGTATGAAAAACTGGAAACACCATTACGAGTAACCCTACTCCGCATTATCGGTTTTTTATCCGCTTCCATCGTAACTGCCCTGATTCTGGTTTCTCTGGCATACCGTTATTTTCCTTCGGCAAATGAGAAAAGGTTAATGCAGGCTAATGAATCTTTGAAGGATAATTATTTTGTTCTAAACGAACAGGTCAAAAAAATGCAGGAACAGATTTCAGGCCTTGAAACAAGAGATAATGAAGTTTATCGTGCAATTTTTGAAGCCAATCCCATCCCGGATAGTGCAAGAGCCAAAAATCTGGCAAAGCAACAGGAATTCCAGTTGGTACAGGGGATGGACCAGGAAAACCTCGCGACGTCTGTTGCAAATTCTCTTATCAATTTAGGAGCCCGTATTCATTCCCAGACAAAATCCTACGATGAGATCAACAATTTTATCAAAAACAAAGAGCAACTGTTGGCATGCACGCCTGCAATTCAACCCGTAAGTAATAAGGATTTAAAAAGAATAGCTTCGGGATTTGGCTACCGAGTTGATCCTGTTTATAAGACGACTAAGTTTCACGCGGGCCTGGATTTCGCTGCACCCATGGGTACTCCTATCTATGCTACCGCCAACGGCACAGTTGAAACAGCTGGTAATACCGGTAATGGCTATGGAAATCATGTAGTGATTCATAATGGATATGGATATGCCACCTTATTTGGTCATATGTTTAAGATTAAGGTTCATCCGGGAGAAAAGGTTAAAAGAGGCGAAGTGATAGGCTGGGTTGGTAATACTGGAAAAAGCACCGGACCCCACTGCCATTATGAAGTGCATAGGAACGGGGAGCCGGTTGACCCGGTATTTTATTTTTACAATGACATCACCCCCGAACAGTACGACCGCCTGTTAAAACTTGCATCTTCCAGTAACCAGAGTTTTGATTAAGTTTTTTCAGGCCCGTTTACATCGTTTCGGAATAGTTTTTGTTATTTTTGAATACTCATGACAACTTTTTCCCAGATCTCCCTGAAGTTTGTTGAAGAATCAACGCAGCCTAAGGATTCTGAATTGAATAAGCAGGATCAACCTCTCAATATAGGGATTCGGATAAAAAAACTTAAATCTGATGCGAATACGCCGGTTCAGAATGAACCAGAGGCAATCTCGATAGAATCCGTTATTCTGCCTGAAGAAAAAACCGCCCTCTTAGAACCGGTCTCGAAAATCAAATCTGGCAGAGGAAGAAAGTCCATCAGGCAGGTATCCGAAGAAGCTGATCTTATTCAAATACCGGAGGATGATATACTTTTTCAGAAGCACTACTACACCATGGGTGAGGTGGCTGAAATGTTTCGCGTTAATCAATCTTTATTGCGTTTCTGGGAAGCCGAGTTTAATATTCTTCAACCAAAGAAGAATAAAAAAGGAGACAGGTATTTCCGACCTGTTGATATAAAAAATCTTCACCTCATTTATCACTTACTGCGTCAAAGGAAATATACGATTGAAGGCGCAAAAGATTTTTTAAGAAGTAACTCCAAAGCAGAAGAAAAATTCGAGACCATTAAAAAACTTGAGGAAGTAAAAAATTTCCTGCTTGAGATGAAAGCGAATTTAAGATAGCTTCACAGTCATACCTGATCCGGCGATAACAATCTTTCGACTTTCCATCAGATTCAAAATTTCAAGGTTTAGTTTTTGTTTTATTTCATTAAATTCTACAAGGGGTATTGGCGTCGTGAAATAGTCAATATTGATAAGAAAAGCTGTGCCCGATATGTCATTGAGGAAAACGGTTGCGTCACTAATAAATGACTTTTCCAATAACGTCTGTCTGCAATCCTTTACAAAAGAATCAATAGTTGTTCCCGGTGTAGACGAATCCAGTTGAAGTCTTATTTCTGCCTTTCGATACGTGCGCAGTGTAAGATTATCAACTATACTATCGACCATTTGCTTATTTGGAACAGTTACAAAAGTTTTTACCTCGGTCCGAATCCTGGTACTACGCAAGCCAATTTTTTCTACTGTTCCCGAAATATTATTTACTTTAACTACATCTCCCGCCATAAACGGTTTATCAAAAAATATAATAAAGGAGGCAATCAAATTTTCGATGCTTTCTTTAGTTGACAATGCCAGGGCAGCACCAGCAATACCAAGTCCAGTCCAGAGTTTACTTACTTCAAAACCGAAGGCCAGTCCCAGAACCATCAGAATTCCTACAATGCCGACAATGGCTTTTAGAAAATCCCTGAAGAAAACCACCAACTGATGGTCTTTGAGGTCACCGGCCACACGGGATTTTTCTTTCAAAAGCAAAGCAACAAAATCGATGGTTCGCAGAATCAGCCATATAAAAACAATGATAAGCACTGTTTTGGCAAATCCATGAACGATTGACTTAAATGGAACTTCAAATATTTCAAAATTGAATACATCTGGAAACTTTAGTTTATCAATTCCTGCAATGGAAACAAAAGCTATCAGAAAGATCTCCAAAGGAGGCAGCATCAACTTTACAAAAGAACTCTTGTCAAGGCCTTTATCGATCACTTTTGCACCGCGGAAAAGCTGTCCAGCAACGAATTTGGATATAATCCGCCTGAGTAGAAAACTCAACGCGATCGCAATAAAAATAAATAGATACTTTTTTAAGGGATTATCAAATATCATTTGGTTCCAGAATCCGTTCATAACTCATCAGTTCTTAAAAACATGAATGCCATCGGCTTTTAGTACGTAAAGAAAATCCGGCATGATCAGGATTTTTAATGCAGGTAAAAAGTAATTCGGAATTTGTTTTTTTTCTTCTGTAAACATAACCTTGTCTTCAAATTTTAGAAACTCATGACCATTCCATCCTAAAAGCGTTTTATTGATTACAGAGAAATGACGCCAGTTTTTTAAAGTTATTAGTTTTTGAAATCCGCCATAGTGATCAAACACAAAAGCTCCTTTTTGAGGATCGAATAGATAAACGAGACCACTCTGATCAGTTAATAAAATTGGATCAGGTACCGAATCAGTAAATTGTCTTACATCATTTGTCTGATTAACCAGAGTTCCATCAGTAGAGATTTTATTCAATTGTCCGGCGAGTGCGTCGTAAACCCAAATATTATTATCGTAGGCGAGACCGATACATGTAACCTGATAAAACCCCAATTGACGTAAATCGATACTTCCGATATTATTTAAGAACCGGTCCAACATTACTATAGTTCCAAACTCCTGGTAAAAAAGCAGGATTTTTAGTGGATTGGTTACGTCTATGTACGCAATCTTCCCATACCTTCTGACATCATTGAAAACTGCCAGAGAATCCCCGGATCCGTTGTATTTTTTGAGTTGATTGTCAGGTGTCAGAAGAAAAAGGTTTCCAAGATTATCAACCTGAAAATCCACAAATGTTCCTGTAATCAGTCTGGATTCATGCGGAATACTATCCGTTTGGGCTGCCAGGCGGCCTAAGGACAAATAAACTGCAATTAACAGGAATATTTTTTTCACAATCTAATGATCTTATTATCCAGAGACGGATCAAAACTCCGTAGCTCTAATTGTTCACCATCAAAAGCGGCGTAGCTAAAGTAATTAATCCAGTCGCCGAGATTAATATATCTTTCTCCTTTCGGAAAAGTAAAATCAATAGGAAGATGCCGGTGACCGAAAATCATGTAGTCGAAATGTTCCCTTGAAAGTTTCCTTTTGCAATATTGAATAAGCCATTCATTTTCTTCCCCAAGAAATTTTTTATCCATTTGATAAGTGGCTATCCGGCTTTTTCTGCTAAAATAATTTGCGATACCTACTCCCACGGCAGGCGGCAGAATTCCGAACAGACTCTGGCTAAATTTATTGCGGAATATTTTTTTCAAAAATTTGTATCCGCCATCGCCCGGACCCAGTCCATCTCCGTGCCCGATCAAAAATTTCTTATTGTTCCTGATAAAAGTCTTAGGTTCATAATAAACGGGTATTGAAAGTTCTTTTTCAAAATAATTTTTCATCCACATATCATGATTACCCACAAAAAACTGAACAGGGATACCCGCATCAGTTAAAGTTGCAAGTTTGCCCAATATGCGCACATACCCTTTTGGCACGACAGTTTTGTATTCAAACCAGAAATCGAACAAGTCACCAACAATGAAAATCTCTGCTGCTTCATGCTTGATGGATTCAAGAAATTGAATAATATACTTTTCCCTTTGCAAACTTGTAAGGCGGTCGGGAGTGCCCAGATGGAAGTCAGACAGGAAGTAAATTTTTTTGCCAGCCTCAATTTGCATGGGCAAATATAATTCACTAGGCTTCTACCAGAAAAACATAAACTTCTTTCGGTCCGTGTACACCCACGACCAGGGTTTTCTCGATGTCTGCCGTTCTGCTCGGTCCTGTTGCCAGCGTTATAAAAGATGGAATTTGATTCTTATACTTTTCCAGGAGGCCTTCAAGGCCTTCCCGAATATCATAAACGAGTTGATTAGTGAATGCAACACAAATGTGAACCGGCGCATAGACGCTCACAGTTCTCCCGCTGTCCTGTGCCGAACTCATTAATATACTGCCAGTTCTGGCTATAAGAGACTCACATCCCGTAATAGAAACATCTGCCTGAGGCAGATCATCTGAAATCAACAGTCCCTTTAATGGCTGTTCGATTATTGGCAGCAATTCTTTTTCCCGACAAAAAATCTGGACCCATCCCTGTTGCGATACAAGTTGCAGCAATTGTACGACCATTTCGTCCATGTTGCTGCAATAAAGAAACCGACCTTGTACCCGTCCAAAATTTTCTGCAAATTCTATTTCGTTTTCTTGTGTTGATTGTGAGTACACGTTGGAATTCCCTTCGCTTTGAGGAAATGGAACAGGCGTCGGGTCAACCAACGCCTGCCGAATTCTTTTGAGAATATTTTCCTTTGCCGAAGATATTTGCATAACTCCTACTCTATAAGTCACCTATTGGCGGAACCGGTATGGGAGGAGCGGGAATACCATTTTCAGCAATCCTCAGCCCAGGCACATCTTCCGGGATATCGTGATCTGAAACATCCAGTGCTCTTTTCTCTTCATAGGGTCTTTTCCCAATGAGGGCCTCGACATCACTCTGAAAAAGTACTTCTTTTTCAAGAAGAGCTTCAGCAAGCAAATTTAGCTGATGGGCTTTTATAGTGAGAAGTTCTTTGGTAAAAATGTAAGCTTTATCGATAAGTTTACGTACTTCTTCATCAATCAATTTGGACGTTTCTTCTGAGTAAGGTTTTGTAAACTGATTTTCCTGTGCAGGATCATAAAAACTCACATTCCCGATTTTTTCATTCATGCCATAAACAGTGACCATAGAATAAGCGATGCGGGTAACCTGCTGAAGGTCATTTTGAGCTCCGGTGGAAATCTTTTTGAAGTTGAGTGATTCACTGGCACGACCACCAAGCGTCATACAAATTTGATCAAATAACTGATCGGTATTGTACAGATATTGCTCTTTGGGTGTGTACTGAGCATAACCCAATGCAGCCACTCCGCGGGGAACAATAGTTACTTTCAGTAACGGATAGGCATGTTCCAAGTACCAACCGCAGATTGCATGTCCTGCTTCGTGATAAGCGATAATCCGTTTTTCTTCTGGTGAAATTATTTTGTTCTTTTTTTCCAGTCCCCCAATTACCCTGTCCACAGCATCCTGAAAGTCTTCCATCTCCACACTATCTTTACCCTTACGAGCAGCAATTAATGCTGCTTCATTACAAACATTTGCGATATCCGCGCCGGCGAAACCAGGTGTTTGTTCAGCGAGCTTATAGATGTCAAGTTTAGAAGAAATCTTGATAGGCTTAAGATGTACCTTAAATATCGCTTCTCTGCCCTTCAAGTCTGGTTTATCAATCGATATTTGTCGGTCAAACCTGCCCGGTCTTAACAGGGCGGTATCAAGTACATCTGGTCTGTTAGTTGCGGCTAAAATTATTATTCCACTGTCGCCTCCAAATCCATCCATCTCTACCAGCAGCTGATTAAGGGTGCTTTCCCGTTCATCATTGCTCATAATGGCATTTTTACCACGAGCACGACCAATGGCATCAATTTCATCGATGAAAATAATGCATGGAGCTTTTTCGCGCGCTTGTTTGAATAGGTCACGTACCCTGCTTGCTCCAACACCTACAAAAAGTTCCACAAAGTCGGAACCGCTCATGGAAAAAAACGGAACCTGAGCTTCACCTGCCATTGCTTTAGCCAGTAATGTTTTACCAGTACCAGGTGGTCCTACCAACAAAGCGCCTTTGGGGATCTTGCCTCCCAGAGCTGTATATTTTTTAGGGTTTTTCAGGAAATCGACAATTTCCATTACTTCCACTTTTGCCTCATCAAGACCGGCTACATCATTGAACGTGATATTAACTCTGGTTCCTTTGTCAAATAATGTAGCTTTTGATTTACCAATATTAAAAATACCTCCGGGACCACCACTGCCACCCTGACCGCCCATTTTTCTCATGAGCATTACCCAGATTAATAAAATTATCAGAATTGGAAGCGCAATCTGCAAAAGGCCTGGAATCCAATCTCCTTCCTGAACTGAAGAAGTCGGGACTTCCAGGGATGGGTTTTTGGCAAAGAAGTCATAAAGCCTTTTTTCAAACTCATCAATTTTAGTTACCTGAAATTCGAATTGAGGGCCATCTGTTTTAATTACCTGAAAATTCTTTCCCAGTAAATCTTTATAATAAGGCTTATCAAGGCTATCCTTCTTGATATAAACCCTCACCAGGTTCTTGTTGGTGACAAGCACGAGTCGAGCAACGTCTCCTTTTTCAAGCATACTATTCCTAAATTCCATTTCGGAATCAATATGATGTGCATCCGCTGTAAAACCTGACCCCAATAAGTTATACGCAAGTAAAATGACTGCTATGATCGCCCATATCCAGTAAATATTGAATCTTGGTCCTTTTTTAGGGGTATTCTCGTCTCCACCACCCTTTGGTTTGAATCGTGAAAATCCTGGCCTGTCATTCGGTTTTATATTATTATTCTGTGGCATTTGTTGTTCTTGCTCTTGTAATTAATGTTTGGGAAATAAAAAAGTTCAGAAAACCCGATTAAACATTGAAGATGTTCAGCTTTCATGCTCCTCTATGATAGCGTCACTCCACATTTCCTCCAATCTGTAAAAGCGTCTACTATCAGGAAGCATAATATGGACGACTACGTTTATATAATCAATTACGACCCATTGAAGCACCTGTCTTCCCTCATGCATATATGGGATTTCACCACACTGTTCTTTTAATTCAGTTTCAATGAAATCCGCTATGGCTCTCACTTGCGTCGTGCTTCCAGCTTCGCAAACAATAAAAAAATCTGCTACTGCTTCCTGTATTTTTCGGAGATCAAGAGATATGATTTTTTCGCCTTTTTTTTCCTGGATTGCCTGTATTATGGCTTTAATGATTTTTGAGTTCTTCGCTAACCGGATAGTTTTATTTGGCTTCCGGTTAACCAACATTGACAATTGTTCCAATAATCAGAATATTTTAAATGATGAATTAAGAAAGGCGGTATTATTAGTAATCATAGTAATACTAAATTCGCGTTGCTCAAAAATAGTAATCTTTTGTCACATCCGGGTAAGGAGAAGCAGCATAGTACAACATTTGACAATCAGCTGATTGAGCTCGAATCCGTTGATAGTACCAACAACTATGCCATGGCCAGGATTCATGAAGGAATGGCTTACGATGGAATGGCGTTTATCACCCAAAATCAATGGGGAGGAAAGGGTCAGAGGGGCAAGGCCTGGCTTAGCCAGCCTGGTCAAAATTTGACAATGAGTATTGTATTAGAACCTGGTAGACTGATTCTGACCCAACAATTCTTGTTTTCAGCAGCCATAGTTCTGGGAATATTGAAGTTGGTTAAAAGTTTAAAAAAAGGAAAATGGAGTATAAAATGGCCAAACGATATTTACTGGGATGACAGAAAGGCAGCGGGAATTTTGATTGAAAATGTTATTCTGGGGCAGAACTGGCCTTATTCTGTTGTAGGCATCGGAGTAAATCTCAACCAGGAAACTTTTCCTCCGGAAATTCCCAACGCTGTTTCACTCAAAAATATTACCGGCAAAAATTATGAACCTGTTCCACTGGCAAGGGAAGTTGTGACTATTGTTCTAAGTCAGATTGCCCTTTTAAAGAAAAAACCAAACAAAATCCTAAGCAATTTTAATCGTTCGCTCTACAAAAAAAATTCTACAATCACTTTGAGAAAAGGATCTCATATTTTTGAAGCAACGATAAGCGGAGTGGATTTGTCTGGTTTTCTTTTGACCGACAAAGGTAAATTCAACCCTGGAGAAATTAGTATAGTTTGATACCAGATGGTTCTATCTCATAAAATGAAGCAACTGCTGAGCCGAATTGCCTGCTTCATCTTCAGCATATATTTTAAGCTCATGCATACCGCGACTACAATGATCGTCAAATTTATATATAAAGGCGCGGGCTTTGTCATTTGTAAATAACAACCAATTTCCGTCGAGTGTAGCACGAAAGTTTTTTATTTTTTTATTGTTATCCTGAACCAAAACGATAAGTTTGGTGGCTTTTTCCAGGTTCGAATTTTCTACTGTCCCCGGCACTTGGATGAGCGGCGGTTCCGTATCCAAAATCAAACGAAAATTGCCAAAACTTCTGAAAGCAGCTGTTGCCCAGTCCCCCTGCCATTCCGGTTTCTTTACTTCAGATTCGTCCTTATCATCCCATTGAAGCAATATGTTTCGTTTTTGATTTACAGATTTCGACAATTTTATTCTTACAATCATCGTATCCGCCAACGGAATTCGGGTGCTACCAAATTCATGGACGGCCGAAACTATATTTTTATCTTCTATAACTTTTTCACTGTATTCAAGATGAACGGAATCATACAAACTTTTTTCCCCCAGGTAAAAAGCCGCGTCTTGCGCCTCAAAACCATCAATCATTCCCGGATAAAACATTTTCCCATTATTTATTAATTTCCCTTTTTCCCCCGGTTTATATTGTACTTGAAATTTTAAATTGGACGTGTTTCCGTAAGCGTCCCTTAATTCAATGCGAATTAGATGAAGTTTTCCATCTTCGAGGTGAATTCGACCGCCGTTTTTGTTTTCGCGATAAATGGAATGCTGATAACCAGGCATCCTGAATAGGAGCTGATAATACGAACCACCCTTTGAATGTGTGGGATAGTCGATATGCGCATTAATACCTCTTGTATCATCATAACTTATATTATTCATACGAAATCCGGATACTGCTTTCTCGTTGTCGTAAACAATTCCCTGAAAAATTCCATTGGGGTTTTTAGAGCCGGTTTGTGTATCAAATCCACTTATGCCAAAGCCTGGATTGGTGTTATTGATAAGCAGAATTTGATTTGCAATTGTATACTTTCCCGATCTACCCTTTACAGGTATAAATAAAGGATCCTGCTCATAAAAACTTTCACTTAGATCATAAACGGACAAGCCCTTTATTACCGGTGAAGTGTTATCTGGTATCGGCAAACCAAAAAGCAAGGGGTTTAGATTAACATCATCTGGTGAGGTTCGAATTTCAAAATGAAGATGCGGACCTTCAGAACCACCCATATTTCCACTATAGGCAATTAAATCGCCTTTTTTAACGGGGAATAATGCAGGTGTCAGTTCCAAAGAAATATCCCAGCGCTCCTTTTCATATTGTTTTTGTTTCACATATAAAGCCAATGCCGGATAGAATGAATTCAAATGTGCATAAAGGCTCACATAACCATTGGTATGACGTATATAGATTGCCTGACCAAATCCAAACTGCTCAATTTTTATCTTGTAAATATATCCGTCTTCCGAAGCATACACCGGGAGATTTTCTCTATGTTCAGTTCGAATATCGAGTCCCATGTGATAATGATTGACTCGAAGCTCACCAAAATTGGCAGCAAGGCTAATAGGAATGTCAAGGGGGTTACGAAATTCCTTCTGTGGATAATTTGCAGGCTGAAAAAGTTGACCAATAGCCTGGGTATTATAGACAACCAGGCATAGGCAAAGAAAATATCTGTTCATCCAAATCCCAAATTTAGAATTACAAAGGTGAATTATCCCAAATAAGGATTTAAAACAAAATTCACCCAAGTTTAAATTAATGTTAGTAAATGATTTCGAGGGAATTTAAAAAAAACTAAAAATTGGTACAGCTTTTGGCTTAAGGAAACTGTCTATATATTGAGACCATCCTTGAAAAAATGATAAGATGTTATTTAAAAACAAATTTCTGTTACTTTTCGTCATCAGCATCGGTTCCGTGATTGGAATGGTGCGAGGAGAAGAAGCAAAACAAAAATGGGTCTTCAAGATCAAATCGAAGAGCGATAACAAACGGCTAACTGCCGAAAAACGTCAACAGGCTAAAAAAGGAGGTGTTTTACTCGATGATATCGAAATGGCATCCTATCACAAATAGATAATAACACGTTAAGAATAGTCTTCAATCCCGGAATACCGGGATTTTTTGTTCTCAAACATTTATAAAATTTCTTCAGGAACCTGCACAACCTTACTTTTGCGGAATTTGTTTTTTCATGCCAAAAAATCCCGCCATCGGTTCAGTTCTCATTATTGGTTCAGGTCCGATCATTATTGGACAAGCCTGCGAGTTTGATTATTCCGGTTCTCAGGCCGCCAGAAGTCTTCGTGAAGAAGGAATCAAAGTAATTCTGATTAACAGTAACCCTGCGACTATTATGACTGACCCCATGATGGCGGACAGGGTATACCTTCTGCCTCTTACTGTGGAAAGTATTGAAAAGATCCTTGAGGAGAATCAGATTGACGCTGTTTTGCCAACCATGGGTGGGCAAACAGCATTGAATCTCTGCAAGGAAGCGGCGGAATTGGGAATTTGGGAGAAGTACAATGTAAACCTAATAGGGGTGGACATTGCTGCTATTGACACCGCAGAAGACAGGGAAAAATTCAAACAGTTAATGATTCGCATAGGAATTGACGTGGCACCTTCCAGGGTTGCCAATTCCATGCTTGAAGGAAAAGAATTCGCACAGGAAATTGGATTTCCGCTGGTTATCCGGCCATCATTTACACTCGGTGGTACAGGAGGCGGATTTGTTCATGGTAAAGATGACCTGGATGCTGCGCTGGACAGGGGATTAAAGGCTTCTCCCATTCATGAAGTGCTAGTGGAAAAAGCAGTACTTGGGTGGAAAGAGTATGAACTGGAATTATTAAGAGATAAAAACGATAACGTCGTTATTATATGCACTGTTGAGAATCTTGATCCGATGGGAGTGCACACAGGTGATTCTATAACTGTTGCACCGGCTATGACCCTAAGTGATACAGCATTTCAGGATATGAGAAACAAGGCAATCCTTATGATGCGTTCACTGGGCAATTTCGCAGGTGGATGTAATGTACAATTTGCTTTAAACCCTGAAACTGAACAGATCATTTCAGTTGAAATAAACCCAAGAGTATCGAGATCTTCCGCGCTGGCATCCAAAGCTACAGGATATCCTATAGCAAAAATTGCCGCTAAACTCGCGATTGGTTATAGTTTGGATGAGCTGAAAAATCAAATTACGCAAACCACGTCGGCTTATTTTGAACCGGTACAGGACTACGTAATTGTTAAAATGCCACGATGGAATTTTGACAAATTTAAAGGTGCAAATGATACCCTGGGTTTACAGATGAAGAGCGTAGGAGAAGTTATGGCCATTGGCAGAAGTTTTACGGAAGCACTTCAAAAAGCTTGTCAGAGTCTTGAAAATAATGCCATAGGACTCGGTTATTATGGCAAGAGTCAAATGCATGCAGAAGATCTCATTCAATATATCAAGATTCCAAAATGGGATCGCATTTTCAGGATCAAGGATGCACTGATGCTGGGAGTCAGCGTAAAGACCATTTCTCAAGCGACCGGCATTGACAGGTGGTTCCTGTATGAAATTCAGAAAATTTGCGCTGCCGAAAAGGAAATAAAAAAATATAAGCTGGAAACTATTCCGTTGGAATTAATTAGGGAAGCGAAAACCTTAGGGTTCAGTGATGTTCAAATCGCAACCATAATGCAGGACGGAAATGAAGATGCTGTTTACGAAAAAAGAAAAACGGCTGGCATCAACCGAATTTTTAAAATGGTTGATACCTGTAGTGCGGAATTTGAAGCAAAAACTCCTTATTTCTACTCCACATTCGAAACTGGCGGAAACAATGAAAGTATAGTCACCAAGAAAAAAAAGATCATTATTCTCGGTTCCGGACCCAACAGGATTGGTCAGGGAATTGAATTCGATTATTGTTGCGTACATGGTCTGCTGGCAGTGAAGGAGTGCGGCTTTGAGTCGATTATGGTAAATTGTAATCCTGAAACGGTATCGACAGATTTTGATATGGCCGACAAGCTATATTTTGAACCTGTGTTCTGGGAACATCTTTGGGATATCATCGACCATGAAAAACCAGATGGAGTAATTGTACAGTTGGGAGGTCAAACTGCGCTTAAACTGGCCGAGAAACTTTACAAAAAAGGAATACCCATTGTCGGTACTTCATACGATAATATGGACATTGCCGAAGACCGGGGACGCTTCAGTGATATGCTTAAGGAAATGGATATTCCATATCCTTCATACGGTACAGCTACTACTGTTGATGAAGCAGTAGCGGTTGCTAAAACGGTTGGTTTCCCTGTACTGGTAAGGCCAAGTTACGTTCTGGGCGGTCAACGAATGCGAATTGTAATTAACGATCAGGAATTGGAAAGTGCAGTAGTAAGTTTGCTAAAGCATCTTCCTGATAATAAAATTCTCATAGATCACTTTCTGGATCGCTGTCAGGAGGCTGAGGTAGATGGAATCTGTGACGGAGATCAGTTTCATGTCATGGGATTGATGGAACATATCGAACCAGCAGGAATTCACAGTGGAGATTCAAATGCCGTTCTACCACAATTTAATCTCACTCCTTTGATAGTTGAGACGATGGAAGAATATGCAAGGAAAATTGCCTTTCGACTAAATATAAAAGGGCTTATCAATATTCAATTTGCGATTAAGGACGGTAAAGTTTATGTGATAGAAGCCAATCCAAGAGCGTCAAGAACTACGCCTTTTATCGCAAAAGCCTACCAGATTCCTTATCTTAATATTGCTACTAAAGTGATGCTGGGGCAGAATAAATTGAAAGATTTTACTTTCAATAAGAACCTCAAGGGATATGCTATCAAAGAACCCGTTTTCAGTTTCGACAAGTTCCCCGGAGTTAACAAAGAACTGGGACCTGAAATGAAGTCTACCGGTGAAGCCATAAGATTTATTAAAGATCTAAGGGATCCTTATTTCAGACAGCTGTATAAAGATCGTAGTATGTATTTGTCGAAATAAGTATGGGAGTATAAGAGTGAATTGCGACTATACTTTTATACGTCCATATTTATTATACTTCTACTAGTCCATTCCTGATGGCATACATGACTAGTCCAACACGGGATTTCACCTTTAGTTTTTCAAAAAGGGAGTTGCGGTATTCATCAACAGTACGTGGACTGACGAACATTTTCGCTGCAATATCTTTGTAAGTAATTTCAGAACAAATGTGACGAAGAAAATCTTTTTCTCTTTGGGTAAGAGGTGTAGGCTCTTCATTCCTGTCAACATCTTTGTGCAATCCACTGATAATTTTACCCGAAATTTCTTCAGATAGATAGAAATTTTTTACCATCACCGAATCCAAGGCTTTTTTTAATTCTTCGGGATCTATGTTCTTCATAATATAACCCCTCGCTCCCTGCCTCAGCATTCGAATAATTGTGCGTTCATCACTAAACATGGAAAGAGCGAGCACTTTCACCTTTGGGTAGGTTTTATTTAACCATCCCGCTGTTTCAAAACCATCCATTTCAGGCATGTTCACATCTAATAAAATCAGATCGGGAACCAAATGTTCGCCTATCTTCTTTTTTATTTCTCTACCATTATCAGCTTCAAATAATACAGAATAATTTTCAAAAGAGCTGATCAGTTTTGCCAAAGCCTTTCTCAGCAACTTATGATCGTCAGCAATCGCAACCTGAATTTGTTTTGAAGAAGACATAATTGATAATAATTATTTCAATGGAACTGTTACCGATATGGTCGTTCCTTTTCCCTCTTCACTTTGGATGGACAAATTCCCGCCTATCATTTTTGCTCTGTTCTGCATACTTTTTAAGCCCAGACCACTTGATCCGCTACCAGATTCTCTCTTCTTTTGAACGTTAAAACCGACTCCGTCATCCTGGATAGTCATTACAAAGGTATCATTGCCTGAATAAATCAAGGTAACATTTACGGTGTCAGCTTTTGAATGTTTAATGATATTGTTCATCATCTCCTGATACATCCTGAAAATGAAAATAGATTTTTGATCGGGGAAATGAAACTCGTCTCCCACAGTGTCAAATTGTATTTTCAGGACACCGGATCTTCGTATAGACGCAAGGTCGAAATTAATGGCTTCCGAAAGGCCGATATCTGCAATCCGGTCTGTATGAAGACTCTTAGTGAGATCCGCCATATCCCTGATCACTTTGTGCAGCATATCTTTAGAATTCTGAACACCGTCATATGCCTCATGATCTTTCTGAATCGGAGCAATGGACATCCAGAGTTTGATAACCGACAGTGACTGGCCGATATTGTCATGCAGTTCCTGTGCAATGGTTTTCATGGTGGTTTCCTGTATTTCCAATTGCGAACGAAGCACTTCCTGTTCGTATTCTTCTTTAAGCCGGATCAGTTCACGTTCCTGTTTTTGCCTTCTGCGCTGATAAAAAAATATCATTGCCGTTATAAACCCTACCAGCAAAAATGCCAGTATAAAGCCCATAAACATTATAAAGTAAATTTCCCTATTCTGATCCTGCATAAAAAACCAATAGAGTATAAAGTGGAAGTCAGAATATTGATAACATAAAATATGGCAACAACATTCTTATAAAGTAATTCTGGCAACTTCGTCATAAAACTAATAAAAGAAAAAAAAGGGAACGTAAGTACTACAGTAAAAAGAATGGCGGTTGTGATCCAGAAAGCTGGCAATCTTGTTAGAGATTGGCTATCTGCTCTCTGAAAGAGTTCAACATAATAATATATACTAAATGAAACTGTAATAAGGCTGCCTATCGTAAAGTTAACTGGATTAAAACCTACCTTTTTCTGAAAATAGAGATTAATCAACGTAAATGCCAAGAATAAAAAAATTATAAATAGGATGAACCGTTTTATTTTCACCTTGACGATTATCTCGTGTAGTACAAAAAAATAAAAACAAAATTCTACTATCCCAGCAATATTGTAAACGCCTGTGTTGTACTTACCATGTCTTTGAAGAAACCCTTCAACTAAGCCAACAATAAATGATGATGCAAAATATAACGGAAACATTTTAAGATAGAAAGGGGCTGGATTTTGAATAAAAACGGTGAGACTGATTAAAACCAATATCAATTGTATAATATCGAATCCTGATAATTGCATAATCATCAAATATCGGTAAACTTCAAGTGCATAAAAAAACCTCCCGAAGGAGGTAATTTGGATTCTGATTAATTTTGTATCAAGCTATTTCCATACCATTTTCTCCCTTGTCAATGATAGTTATGCCTAAGTCTCCCATGCCTCCTTCTGAAGGAGGGCTACAAAAAGGAGGGCACATTGTTGGATTAGTGCCGCTCAAAATTTGTAATCTTCCATTTTTTGAAGAATATATATCTTTTTTTGAAATGGTGCCCTTTTCATTTAATTTGGATTTTGTACCTACCATCACAAGTGTCTGCCGGCTCGCATATTCTGGATTAAGAGAATAATCTTCCGGAAAAGTACCATAATAAAATTTTACACCGTCACCCCCATGAGATTTTGCCAGGGCGATAAAATTTTCAATCTCTTCGATACTATACCAGGCACTTAGTGAATCCGGTTTACCGATGCGCTCTGAATTCGTCACCCATCTTTTTTGCTTATATTCTCTTATAAGGGTGTCTGCTTCTGCGGTTTTTGCGTCTTTGCTAACATTTACTGATTTTTTTTGCTGCGTAATCATGAGCCTGAAGTTTTAGGGAATTAAATAATTGTGTTCATCCTAAAAGTATCATGTAGACTGACTCATAACATTTACAAGGAAATGTAATTCAACGTATTACGAGTTAATATTATTTGTAACATTAAGATTTTCAATCAGTCCCGTTAAATTCTACTCTAAAAAACCGTGATATATCGAAATAAATACCGTTAAAACAACAGCATTCGCCTTCGTAAAAAAAGAGAAAATTACTGCTCGATGTAATTCTTAAGATGATTGCTTCGCAGAAAGAAAAAGCTTTCAGCATGCATTCCAAAATGGGGCAGGAAAATGAAGTTTGGAGAAAAGCACCTTTTCTGAGATTACTTTTTCCTTTGTTGTCCGGTATGCTACTCGAAAATAAATTGTTTTTACAATGCCAATCATTAATTCTCTTTTTTATCTTATCCATTGTCCTGATAATTACATGTAACTACATTTCATTTTCATCGTTTTTTGAATTGCATTGGGTTCCGGGCGTCGCAATTCATTTTGTTGTCTTTTCCTTTGCTGTCGTCTTAACGCATGTTCATAGGGACATTCAGATAGAACAATCTTCCTGTTATGATCGAACCACTTCAAACCTTTTGCTACTGCGACTCTTAGACGATCCGGTTCAAAAACAAAACACATGGAAATGTCTGGCAGATGTAAAATGGCTTGTTAAAGATCAGATTTGCTTTAATGAAAATGAACGAATAATTATCCACTTTTATAAAAAACCTGACGCCCGTCAATATTCTGGTGGTTCGCTGATCATTTTTAGAAAAAGACTCACCCCAATAAAGAACTTAAAATCGTTTACAGATTTTGATTACGTGAAGTATTGTCATCTCAGGCATATTTACGCAGAGGTTTTTTTGAAGGATAATGAGTTTAGAGTCGTTCAAAACGAAAGGATAATATCTCTTTTTTCTTTACTCGGATCTCTCCGTGGAAAATTGCTCTTAATAATAAAAAAATATGTACCTGGTGCATCTGAACATAGTTTGTTGGAGGCCCTTATGATTGGCTTCACCGGTGATATGGCACCAGAAGTTTTGAAATCCTACGCTGACACTGGTATAATTCACATAATTGCCATTTCAGGTTTACATCTGGCTCTTATATGTCATATTCTTCAGGTCATAACTGACAAAGCAGGACAGAAAAAATGGGTAAGATGGGTAAGGCTGACTCTAATTATCACTATTTTATGGACGTATAGTATTCTCGCTGGCGGGTCACCGTCGGTTACCAGGTCAGCTGGGATGTTTACAATTACACTTTTCGCTCGCAACATATTGAGAGAAACCGTCTTATACAACACACTAGCCTGCTCCGCTTTTTTATTGCTTTGTTTTGATCCAAATTGGATATCAGATACTGGATTTCAGTTCAGTTATAGCGCAGTTCTCAGTCTTGGGTTGTTTGCAAAACCTATCAGGGATATAATAAATGTAAAAAACAAATTTCTTATCGCCATTTGGAATGCAGTTTCAGTAAGTATAGCAGCCCAAATACTTACAATACCGATTAGTATTTTCTATTTTCATCGTTTCCCCGTTTATTTCCCCATCGCAAATCTGATAGCCGTTCCATTATCAGGCATTATACTGATTGGCGGAATACTTTTGTGCATATGTTCTTTCTTTCATCCACTGGCTCAATTTCTCGGATGGTTGCTCAACTATCTGATACATGCCATGAATAGTTTCGTGCTTTATATTTCTCAACTGCCTGGCGCTGTAATATTCAATATAACCATTAGCACATTTTTCCTGTTTACGATTTATTTCATCGTATTTTGTTTTTACCGCTTCCTGTTTCTCAGGAAGTACTTCTGGCTTATTGTCGGACTTTCAAATATTGCTGTCTGGCAACTACTTCGGTTAATTCACTAGCCTTACTTTGCCGGGAAAATCCATTGCAGTAAATTTGCGGCTCTCCCGAAATCCTCCATCGTTAATATTTAATTATGAATAAAAAAATACAATCAGCGCTTATTTCTGTTTTCTATAAAGATGGGTTGGAACCAATAATCAGAACCCTTGATAAACTGGGTGTCAGAATTATTTCTACAGGAGGTACAAAGGCATTCATTGAGGGATTGGGAGTTGCCTGTATAGCTGCAGAGGAGTTAACGAATTATCCATCAATCCTGGGTGGCCGTGTTAAGACTCTTCATCCCTCGATTTTTGGCGGCATTCTTGGAAGAAGAGAGGAGCCGCAGGATATTATTGAAATGAAGGAATACCACATACCCGAAATTGATCTGGTAATTGTAGACTTGTATCCCTTTGAAGAAACGGTGGCAAAAACTAATGAGGAAAAAGCAATTATTGAAAAAATTGATATCGGAGGACCTTCCATGATTCGTGCGGCTGCCAAAAACTTCTCACATGTTGCTGTCATTGCCGACAAGAAAGATTACCCTCATCTGGAAAAATTACTAAATGAACAACAAGGTGAACTCAACGTTTCCCAAAGGAAAGAACTTGCAGCAAAAGCGTTTGAGGTAGTTGCAGTTTATGATAATGCTATTCACGATTATTTTAATCCGGGTAAACCGGTTGGCAGCTCAGGAGTAATTAAACACCTGCGATATGGAGAAAATCCTCATCAAAAGGCATATTTTGAGGGTGACTGGGGGAAAATCTTCAAACAACTCAATGGAAAAGAAATATCATACAATAATCTGGTGGATATCGACGCCGCTATTCAGCTTATAAATGAATTCGACGAAAAGACTGTGTTTGCTATTATCAAACATACGAATGTCTGCGGGATTGCTGCGAGAGAAAATACGAGGGATGCTTGGGATCAAGCGCTGGCAGGTGATCCGGAAAGTGCATTTGGAGGCGTACTCATTTGTAATAATGAAATTGACTTGTCCACCGCAGAAGCTGTTCACGAATTATTTTTTGAAGTACTGATCGCTCCATCCTTCAGCAACGATGCTTTAGAGATGTTGAAGTCGAAAAAGAATCGTATCCTTTTGCAACTTGAAGGTAAGCCAGCCGACCAATTGGTGAAAAAATCTCTTCTAAACGGAGTGCTGGTCCAGGGTACAGATAAGGGAAATTATTTAAAATGGGAAGAGGTAGGCGGTCGTACCAGTTCACCCAATGAAAACAAAGACCTTGTTTTTGGCAATCTCGTGTGTAAACATTTGAAATCAAATTCTATCGCACTCATAAAAAACAAACAGCTTATAGGCAAGGGTTGCGGTCAAACGAGCAGGATTGATTCACTGAGACAAGCAATCGAAAAAGCAAATCAGTTTAAATTCAATTTAAAAGGTGCTGCTCTGGCTTCAGACGCCTTTTTCCCTTTTGACGATTGTGTTCGTATAGCTGCGTCGGCAGGAGTTGAAAGCTTTATTCAACCTGGGGGTTCTATCAGGGATAAGGATAGCATCGATTTCTGCAAGAAAGAGGGATTAGTAATGGTGATTACTGGTATGCGTCATTTTAAACATTAAGTTTTTCGAATTGCATCATGTCACATATCCCAATAAATCTGATCTTTTAAAAATACCTCGTAAACTTCCTTCCAACCGGCAAACATAGTATCTGTGCCGAAAAAATTGTTATGCCAGACTGTTACCATCAGTCCATTGATCTGCTTAATCCTATTATAATATTCCATTAATTCCGCGAAAGCGGCCTTGGGTGCCAATTTTCGTTCATAAAAAGCGGTTGAGTCCATAAAACAAAAAGGGAATAACATAAGTTCTGTTTTCTTTTCGGCCTTAAGATCAAACCAAAAAAACGAAGAGGCTATAGATGCCCTAAATCCATTCGAGGAACCATAGCCCATGGAAAAGTCTTTGTCTATACCCACGTCGATAAGTCTTCTGTACGTTTGTGGAAGACTCATACGCAGATAATGTTGACGGCTGTATTTTACGGGTGATCCGATAATTTTTTCTAGTTTATCTAACTCTTCCATAAGGACTGCCTGCTCATCTCCGCTTTGCCATGAAGGATGAATGCCGACAGTATATCCCTTGGCATGATATGCGATAAGAGACTGAATCGCATGTTTATCAGGAGAAATATTTTTGTCGACACCCACCTGATTTTTCGCGAGAAGAAAAAAATAATATGCTCTTGTTCTGCAATAAAGATGCAGGGAATCCAGCCATTCATAGGAATCAAACGGGTCCTTTTTCTTATTAAATAAGACGTCCCAGCGATCCAGAAAATATTTCCATTCTCGCTTTACAACAGATTTATAAAAGCCACCCAGATTACGTTTAAGACCTTTATATTTATAAGAATAAGCTATATCTATATCGTAACTCGGAATGAACTTGAAATCTTTCATCCGAAAACTCAAATTCGGGAATTTAACGCGAAGAGCGTTCTTCAAATCTACCAGCCAATAATTTATCAAGGGTAAATGGAGAAAATTTTCTTTATATGCCAGTGAAGCCTCATGAGGAAACCGACCATATTTGTCTACCTGAAATGGGAGATATTCTTCATATCTACTTAACAGATAAAAAGCTGCGGCAAAAATATCAAAAGGGAAATCACCCGATGTTTTGAAAAAAGCGGGTTTTCCTGAATAATCGACTCTCAAAATAGGAAACTCCCTGATTCCTGTTTCAAAAAGCAGCCCATGTGGACGAACATAAAATTCTTCAGGAGTTAGTTGCTGTTCCGAATAATTAATTTTATTGCCACTGGCGGAAATAAATAAGTCTTTGTCAGACACCAGGGTAAAAGGTTCATTGAAGATTTCATTACTTACCAGTTCCAATATATATGTAAGACGGGGACCGTTATGAGTACTATAAAAAAGCATGTTCAGGGTTTAGAGTTTATGCTTTTCTTTCCATAGCTGATTGAAATTCTTTTCAGGAAAATAAAGATCGGCTCTTTCTCTATTCCAACCTCGGAAAACTTTGTTGATAAACCAGTTTTTTGTTTTTGCGCTTCCAATATTCATCCATTTCCTATTCAGACTAACTTTTTTCCATCCACTCCATGCCATTTTTTCAATCCATCCGGAAGAACCCTGTTGCACTGCTTCATGCCTGTTTTCCAATAAGAGCTCGTGCAAATTTATTTTTACAGCGCAAACTTCAGTGCAATTCCCGCACAGAGATGAAGCGTAGCTCAGGTGCTTCCATTCTCCAAGATCTTTTAAATGCGGTGTTATCACTGCACCGATTGGTCCGCTATAAGTAGTTCCATAACTATGGCCACCGATATTTTTATAAACCGGGCAAGCATTCAAACAGGCCCCGCATCGAATGCAATAGAGACTTTCTCTCAGCTTTGTATTTGCAAGCATATTTGTTCGACCATTGTCAAGCAGGATAACATACATTTCATCTGGTCCATCGTGTTCGCCAGGTAGTTTTGGTCCCGAGATTATGGAATTATAACTTGTAATACGCTGACCTGTTCCAAATGTCGCCAACAAAGGCCAAAATAAAGCGAGGTCGGTAAGTGAAGGAATTAACTTCTCAATTCCAGTTATAGCGATATGTGTTTTCGGGAATGAAGAACTTAGTCGCGCATTACCTTCATTTTCTGAAATTGCAATACTTCCTGTATCAGCAATTAAAAAATTCGCGCCAGTAATGCCAATTTGTGCTTCCAGATATTTCTCCCGCATGTTTTGCCTGGCTATTAATGTAAGTTCTGAGGGCGAGAGTCCTGGTGCAGTATTTAATTTCTCATGAAATAACTTTGCAATGTCTTCTTTGCTTTTATGCATTGCAGGTGTAACAATATGATAAGGTGGTTCATTATCTAATTGCTGGATATATTCTCCCAAATCAGTTTCAAGACTTTCAATACCATTTGTTTTAAGAAATTCATTGAGATGAATTTCTTCTGTAACCATGCTCTTGCTTTTTACAACAGCTTTGCATTTCTTCGCTTTACAAATTGCTAAGATCTCCTGAAGAGCACCTGCACTGTCTTCCGCCCAAATGAGTTTACCTCCGCGTTTTATAAAAGCTTGTTCAAATCGTTCTAATTGTTGATCCAGGGATTCAAGAGTTCGCCATTTGATATTCTTTGCTCTCTCCCGTGCTAAGTTAATATTTTGATATTGCTGCTTGCCCAAAGGAACAACAGCATTGTATTTGCCAATATTAAAATTGATTTTTTTTCGGTGTTCGAGATCGGCAGCTTTGATACCGCTTTTTTTGATAAAGGTAGATGCACTTTCTTTGCCTGCCATAAGATGAAGTTAATCATTTATATGAGTTGGTTTTCATTTACTGCTTGCTCCGCCAAGCGTTTTTATACTGTCAATACCTCCGCTAACACGACATCTGAAAACTATCCGTACCACATATTGACGTTCTTCATCGTCATCGTTTTCATTCTTCTGATAGAATTTCTTATATGTGGCTCGATACTCACCAACGATTATTTCTTCAGCAGAATACGTTGGTGCATTTTGCAGTTTTAGTGTTTGACTTATCGGCTCAATCGTTATATTCTTCAAATAAACCGAATCATCTTTTGTAAGTTTATACACTTCCTTATTATGTATATTGGCGTGAAGAGTACTCGTGAATCTTCCTTGAATTATCTTAATCCCCACGCCCACTCCCACTTTGAATCCGAGACCGCTGTTAAGCAAAAGAGTATCATCATATTTGAAGCTTAGACATCCTGCAGCAAAAAAATTATACCCTGTTTTCGGTGGTCTAACTAATTCGCCATTCAGATACAAATAAAAATCCGCAATATTATATTGAAGCTCAGTTTTACTCTTTCCTTTTAAAACCCTTTTTGAAAATAAGTTGTAGGAGTCCCCTGGTTTAACCTGATATTTTCTCCAGCCGGCCCAGTGGCGGTTTATCGAATCCGTACTAATTGAGTCCGCCAAAGCAGTCGCTATCGCCTTTAAAGAGTCGGCGGCAAAAACAGAGTCCCTGACGGCTATTCTAACTGAATCAGAATAAGATGCTACAACAGGATCCACTACAAACCGGGAATCGAAAGTAGAATCTGGAAATAAAAATTTAATTTTTATGGCAGATCTCGGAATGTGCACAATTCGAAAAGTAGCATGAAAAAAATGACCTATGAATACAACAGAATCATCTTTCACCAATTCCTGGTTTGTTGGTTTATTTACCAGGGAGTCTGCCGTTGTCAGACTGTCGGAAACTTTCCCTCTATTGAGGGAAGTGTCGTTCAGAATCCGGACAGTTGAATCAGTTTTTACATGTTTGTGCCTGGTAGTCTTTTTGGGAATCGGTGGAATATAATTAGCGCTGTCCTGGGCGACAGTAATCTGAATGGAAAAAACCCATATTAATAGTAGCAAAACAACTGGTAGGATTTTCATAAGCTGGATCAGGCTTTATCTTTTTTGATATGAACAGCTGTCGCCTCCAAAGTAGAATAGAATTCTTCTCCATATTTCCGGATCAGTGCTTCCTTTAAAAATGCGTACACCGGAACTTTCAATTGTTTACCCAATTTACACGCGGCTTTACAAAGATCCTGCCTGGGTTCGTAATTTACATATTCCTGATTCTGTCTTTTGCTTTTGGTAATTTTTACTGGAAACAAATGACAGCTGATTGGCTTTTTCCAATTAATTTTTTTATCAAGATAAGCCTGTTCAATTCCACATTTAATAATTCCCTGATGATCTCTGTAACCATATGCACACATTTTGCCGCCTATAGTAGGCGTAACCCAACCAAATTCCTGATCGTATTTATAAAGACCTTCCGTTTCAAGAATTTTTAATCCCTGTGCTGTAATGAAAGGTTTAATATCTTCTATTAGACTGCGCAAAAGTTCGAGCTCTTCGACCGTTAATGGTGCACCCGAATCCCCGTCTTCGCAACAACCACCTTTACATTTGTTCAGGTCACAAACAAACTGCTCAGAAATAACTTCATCACTAATCAATATATTATCTATTGCAATCAAGTTTATTGTTTGAAAATCAGGCTAAGATAGCATATCAGAAAGGATTCTATATCAGTTTTTCCACCTCAGTGTATTGATAAGATGGTACATGTCGGTCTGGAGAAATGAATTAACAATTCCCAGGGAATCAGCATTCGGAGTCGTATCGAAATAAAGAGCTCCCCGCAGAAAATGTTTTATTGAATCACTTACGAAAAATTGCTTGGCGGTGGCGGCATCGCCTCCGACATTAAAAAAAATGCCGTGGACGCCAAGAGGAGTACTTATCAATGAATCCTCTATTGAACTTGCTTTATACGTATGTTTATAAGTCATTTTGTAAGCGTCTTCGCGAAGTTTATCGTAGTTACCATTAACTTCTTTATAGCTGATATATATTCTTGCATGAAATCTCGGGAAGTCAATATTTATCCAGTATGGATTTTCCGGTTTGTCGCCGAAGAAGGATGTGTCGCGTATAATATTTGCATAGGTTGGATATTCAAATGAGTACGGATAGTTGCTTCCGTTAAAAAGCTGATAAGCGTGTTCCGGAAAGTCAATCCTAAAATAACCACGGGGTTTCGGTGAGTAGACGCTGTTACAGGAAAATAAAAAAAGTAAGATATAAAAACTAAAAATCCATTTGGTAGTGCGGGTCAAGACGGGTGTTTTTATTGTTTGATACGAATCTTTACTTTTTTAATACGGCTGCTATCGGCCTCCAGAATAGTAAATTCAAAATCTCCGCAGGGTATGACATCGTTAACCTTGGGAATTTCTCCTGCAAGTTCAAGGATGAGCCCCGCAAGAGAATCAGATTCACCTTTTACATCGTCGAATGTATCTACAGGAAGGTTTAACGTTTTGCACACATCGTTGATCATTGTGCGTCCTTCAAAAATATAAGAGCCGTCGTCTTGTTTGGCTGCCGATCCCTCGTCCTCATCAAACTCATCCTTAATATCGCCAATTACTTCCTCCAGGATATCTTCAAGTGTTACAATCCCGCTGGTTCCACCAAATTCATCCACTACTATGGCAAAATGAATTCGACTAGCTTGAAATTCCTGTAAAAGATCTTTAATCATCTTGTGTTCATGCACAAAATGCGGCGATCGCAAAAGACTGTGCCAGTCGAATTCATCAGATTCATTCAGAAAAGGCATCAGATCTTTAGTATGTATCATTCCTGCAATATCGTCCAGGCTTTTTTTGAATACTGGCAATCGTGAATAATGCAGCTCTTCAATTTTACGTTTTAATTGGCCGAAATTTAATTCGTCTTCTATACCACTTACATCAAGTCGGGTTTTCATGATCTGCTTAACAGTAATATTTCCGAACTTGATTATTCCTTTCAGTATGTTCTTTTCCTCTTCAGTAGTATCATTATCAATCGCATGGTCAAGCTCCTCCAGACTATTGGCCGCGGATCGCTGACTACCAAAGAGTCGTTCCAATTTTTCAGATTGACCAGCAAGAAGAATCCCAAGTCTTCTGAAAAGAAGATGTATAATTTCGGTTACCCCTGAAGTATAAAACGCAAACTGTAGTGTATTTTGACTTGCCCATACTTTGGGCATTACTTCTCCGAAAAGTATAAGTACAAAACTCACCATAACAACCTTCATCATAAATTCCAAAAGCCAATACCCTGGTACAAATGAAATAACCTGGTCGATCAGGAAGTTGGAAAGTATGATAATGGCTATGTTAAGCAGGATGTTGGCAATTAACAAAGAAGCCAACAATGTTTTAGGTTCTTCTAAAAGATTAACAATTCTTCTCCAGGAACTATCCTGTTTGGTTTTCAGAATGTTAATCTCCTTTTCACTCAAAGAAAAAAAAGCAATTCTTGATCCCGACACAATAAAAGACATCACCAGGAAAAAAAGTATAAGGATTACCAGGATAGTAGTTGCCTGTGCATTAATAAATAAGAAGGGAGCCTTGTGAAGGTGGGCTGATGAAATGTTAAAAGGGTAATCCAAAATAATCAGGTTTCGTTGTAAATCCTATATCCGTGCACGAAAAGCGAACGGCTTTTTAATGCAGGATTGTAAATTTAATAAAACTTGGCTATTTCGCTTTTAAAAAGGCAAATCAGGAGTTGATTCGCCATTAGATTCGGAATCCGCGCCATTCATTCCCTCAAGACTTTCATGTGAGGAAAGACCTGAATGATTGTTGTCTATCTTTTTGTCCAGCATGATCAGGTTATCGCCTACAATTTCCGTTGCAAATTTTTTATTACCTTCTTTGTCTTCCCAGCTTCGGGTACGCAGTCTTCCTTCGATGTAGACGAGGCTTCCCTTATGAAGATATTTCTGGGAAAGTTCAGCTAAACCACGCCACAAAACCACCGTATGCCATTCCGTTTGGGATATCAGTTTTCCCGTCCTGTCCTTAAAAGTCTCAGTAGTTGCCAGTGAAAATTTTGCCACCCCGATATTTCCTTCCAGATATTGTACATCAGGATCTTTCCCAAGGTTGCCAATAAGCATAACTCTGTTAACTCCCCGCATAATGCTGTTGATTTAATTTTTGATTAATCTTCTCTGGATAATTCCGCATGTACCAAAAGTCCGTAGTAATCCATCAAAACCTTTACCACAGATTATTGCGAGTCGAGCCTTTCTAAATAGTTTGCAATTATTTTAGGGAATGGATATTCCGTAAGCTGATTCAGGGGAACAGATTTATAACCCTTGAGTTTATTAATGGGTTTGTTAAGGTGTACAAACTGACATGTAATCAACTGGTGGGTAAGCGTTTGACCGAAAGCGGGAGAAATATATTCAATTTGTAAACCCTGGCTATCAAAATGGTTCTTGAAGAATGAAGATTCACTAATTTTTTTCTGTGGTATAATTTTCCCAGTCTCTAATAACACAAATTCAAAAAGATTCTGCCAGATATCTTTCCCGGTTCTCTCATGTATCCAGATATTGTTCTTTCCTTCATACACTATAAAATAATACAACCACCTTTTTTTGCGTAAAATAGATGGTTTCTTCGAAGGCAATTTATTTGTTAAACCTTTTTGAAATGCAACACAGTTGTTGGCCTGATTGCATCCGATGCATATTGGATTCTGCGGTTTACATACTGTAGCTCCAAAATCCATGATAGCCTGATTAAAAACAGCAGGTTGTTTTAAGTCCAGCAGGTTATTTGCAATTCCCCTATAAAGCTTTTTACCAGCGCCGGTACCGATCGGTTCAGTAACTCCAAAATAACGTGCGATTACCCTTTCCACATTTCCGTCTACTACCACGTATGGCAAACCAAATGCAAAAGAAGATATCGCAGCAGCCGTGTACGGACCGATCCCAGGCAATTTCAGCAGCTCATCGTATGAAGAAGGAAACCGGCCATTAAACTCAAAAGTTATTTTTTTTGCAGTGGCAATAAGATTTCTACATCTGCTATAATATCCAAGACCTTCCCAATATTTGAAAATTTCTTTTTCAGGTGCATTTGCCAGATCAGATACAGTTGGAAAACCTGAAATGAATTTTTCATAGTAAGCCAGACCCTGTTCAACTCTTGTTTGTTGAAGAATAATTTCACTAAGCCAGATTCGATAGGGATCCTGTTCTCCCTTCCATGGCATCGAACGTTTATTTAAATGCCTGTTCCAGTGGAGTAGTTTCTTAGTAAAATCCGTTTTCATACGAGTCGAAAATAAAGAATGCGATGTAATTATTTATTTCATTGGTAATCAATGCATTATAATCTGTTGACGTGCAATGAATTATGGATTTATTAAATTATTGAAGAACTCAATTTTATACAAAAAGTTGTGGATTAATTTTTTTGTTATATATTTAAAATCAGAAACTTATAAAACAATTCCGCCATGAGAAAGGCAGACCTCGTTAATCAAATTTCGGATAAAACAGGTATACCTAAGGTAGACGTACTGGTTACGTTAGAGACCATGTTTAAAGAAGTAAAAGATACACTTGCAAAAGGTGAAAATATTTATATCCGGGGATTTGGCAGTTTTATCACAAAAAAAAGAGCAGCTAAAATCGGAAGAAATATCAAAAAGAATATTGCTGTACATATACCAGAACATTTTATTCCCTCATTTAAACCTGCCAAGGAGTTTGTAGCTGAAGTCAAAAAATTACAGTCCATTCAGGATAATCAGCCAAACCCTGATGAAGAGATGTAATTTTGCCGGATAAAAGACTGAAGTGAAGAAACAGCAAGTTATTGTAGCGCTATCCGGAATTGTTATTCTAGTTATATTTTATTTCTTCGGAAATACAACTCCTCCTCACAATAAACTGACGCAGACAACAACTTCAGAAACTGCAAGGCAATCCATTGATATCAAGACGATTCTCGATGCAGAAAAGGCAAAACTGAGTCCTTCGAAACTTTCTAGCGTGAATAGACTCGAAAATGCAGTTATACGTGGAGATATTAAAAACCAACAGATTGCAGCCGATCGGCAGCTTGCTGAATTTTGGAAAGATTCTGCTGAAAATGGATTCCTGGCCTATGCTTATTATACCTCAGAAGCAGCAAAATTGGAAAATTCTGAAAAAAGTCTCACTTTTGCAGCCCAATTATTTTTGAA
Source organism: uncultured Bacteroidota bacterium (assembly GCA_963757315.1). Lineage (GTDB taxonomy): Bacteria > Bacteroidota > Bacteroidia > Chitinophagales > Chitinophagaceae > Puia. Next base: position 2,421,448 of record CAVWRD010000011.1, read on the forward strand.
CAACCTTCGGGGACAGGACAATCCTGCACTAAAAAACTGGATGTCGACTGAAAGCCGGGATCTATTTGAAAGAGCCGAAGTTTTAAATCCTGACAACGATTCCACAAAAATCGGATTGGGGGCAACATATATTTTTGGTAGTACGGGTGAAAATCCAGCGGATGTGATGAAAGGTATCCAGACGATTCTGGAAGTAACAAGAAGAGATTCACTGAACATGTACGCCCAGTTAATGCTCGGATTGGGCGGATTAGAATCAGGGCAGTATGATAAAGCGATAGGGCGTTTGTTGAAAGTGGTGCATTTTGATCCGGGAAACCTGGAAGCTATACTTAGTCTTGGTGAGGCGTACGAGAAAACGGGAAATAATGCTTCAGCAAAACTCTGGTACACGGCGGCAAAAAAAATGACGACTAACCAGGAATTGATCGATGCGGTTGATGAAAGGTTAAAGTCTTTAAAATAAAAGCTCACTGGAGCAAGACAGAAATTATTTAGTAAACTAAAAAGGAATTATCGATGCCTTGTGGTAAAAAAAGGAAGCGACATAAAATTGCAACCCATAAAAGAAAGAAAAGATTGCGTAAAAATCGTCATAAGAAAAAGAATAAGTAAACGCACTCCGGCTGGAAACCTTCCGGCCCTGTTCTGCTGAAAAAATTTATAGAATAACTCTTACCTGCCTGCTGGCATTCGTAAGGCGGTTAACTAAATCCTCTTCAGCATTTCGATTCCTTCTTGTGTAGTACCGGACAGGCAGTAAATGTTACATTGACATTGAACAAGGAACTGATCATTAATGCAGCCCCCCAGGGAGTAGAAATAGCCCTGCTGGAGGATAAAAAGCTGGTGGAGTTACACCATGAAAAAACTGATGCCAGTTTTGCTGTGGGTGATTTGTATTTAGGCAAGGTTAAAAAATTAATACCTGGCCTAAACGCTGCATTTGTAGATGTTGGGTTCGAAAAAGATGCATTTCTTCATTACACTGATTTAAGTCCTTATGCAAAATCTCTTCTGAAATTCACTCAGCAGGGAATGGGCGCAACCAAAGACAACGAATTTGATTTTGGATCTTTTGTAGTTGAACCCGAAATTGTAAAAACGGGCAAGATTAATGAAGTGCTTAGCGGTAAGCCAAATATTCTTGTCCAAATACTAAAGGAACCAATTGCTGCAAAGGGTCCCAGATTGAGCTGTGAGATTTCACTGCCTGGTCGTTTCGTCGTCATTACTCCTTTCAATGACATAGTCGCAGTTTCCCGGAAAATTCATTCTTCTGATGAAAGAAAAAGACTTCAGAAAATTGTTGAAGCAATCAAACCAAAAAACTTTGGTGTGATCGTTCGTACAGCTGCCGAAGGAAAAAATACAGCAGAGTTACACGAGGATCTTACAGATCTTGTAGCTACATGGAAACTAATTCAGCACAATCTAATCGGTGCAGTAGCGCCCGCAAAGATTCTTAGCGAGCAGACTAAGACCACCAGTATGCTGCGGGATTTGCTAAACGAAGATTTTAATAAGATCGTCGTGAATGATCGTAACCTTTATAACGACACGAAGACCTATATACAAAGAATCGCTTCTGATAAAGTAGATATTATTTCATTCTATAGTAACGGGTCCCCAATTTTTGATCATTTCGGAATAACGAAACAGGTAAAAGCGGCCTTCGGAAAAACCGTAAATCTTCCAAGTGGTGCTTATTTAATTGTTGAACATACGGAAGCACTCCACGTGATTGACGTAAACAGCGGTTACAAAAGTGTAAGCAACAATCAAGAGCAAAACGCATTGGAAACAAATCTGGAAGCTGCGGAAGAGATTGCCCGTCAGCTAAGACTTCGCGATCTGGGTGGTATTATCGTGGCAGATTTTATTGACATGAAACTTCCCGACAACAAACGGAAGCTTGTAGAAGCTATGGAAGGTTTTATGCGAACTGATAGGGCAAAACATGCGGTTTTACCAATTTCCAAGTTTGGTCTCATGCAAATCACCAGGCAACGGATGAAGCCTGAAATTACCATTAACACTCAGGAAATTTGTCCAACGTGCAACGGTACCGGTAAAATTTCTTCTGCACTGATACTGGAAGATGAAATCGAGAAAAATCTCAGTTACCTGTTAAACCACCAACATAAAGACCTGATCCTTATGGTACATCCCATAATGTTTGCTTATTTGACTAAAGGTGGCTGGATGTCAAGTAAGAAATGGAAATGGCGTAGAAAATACAAACAAGCCATCCGGGTTAAGGCCAATAATAATTACCACATGACAGAATTCCATTTCTTCGATAAACAGGAAGAGGAAATCAAATTATAACCTCGTTTTTTGCTTTTTTTTCCATAAAACACATTATACTTTACTTTAATATCTGCTCATTTAGGTAAGTGTTTTCATGTATGACAAAATAGAAGTTTTATAAACTTTTCCAAGGCTCATTTTCAGGACTTTAACAGAATCGCAGGATAAAAATATTGACAGTAACTTATTGAAATTCAGATATTTGCGAAGCTATTGTTTAAGCTTTGCAAATTTGATTTTTATATTTAAAGTTATTAACAGCAGGAAAAATTTATTTTGTTATGTGACCTGATTTTGTAATTTAGTGGAAGAATTTAATGGGTTAGTAAGTAAAAGGTCGGCTCTCGTGGTCGGCCTTTTTACTTTTCTGCAATCTCCTCCATTACCTTCAATCATGAGTAAAATTAAAACCGCTTTCTTTTGCAATAATTGCGGCTATGAAAGCGCAAAATGGCTGGGCAAATGTCCATCGTGTGAACAGTGGAATACTTTTACTGAAGAAATTATAACTAAAGATGACAGATTAGGAGAAACAGGATGGAAAAATATTACCGATAAAAAGGAAATCAAAACAATTTCTATTCATGAGGTCATCAGTGGTGAAGAAAAAAGAATAGTTACACCAGATCCAGAACTAAATCGTGTGCTTGGTGGCGGAATAGTTTCCGGAAGCTTAATTCTCGTTGCAGGAGAACCAGGAATTGGAAAAAGTACTTTATTTCTTCAGATCGGATTGATGTTAAAGAATATCGTTACTCTTTACATCAGTGGGGAAGAAAGCGAGCAACAAATACGAATGCGGGCAGACCGGTTAAAAATCAGGAACAATCGGCTGATGATTAATCCCGAAAATTTTTATTTGTTAACTGAAACGTCCACACAATCTATTTTTCAGGAGATAAAAAAATTAAAACCGCAGGTAGTTATTGTCGATTCCATTCAAACATTACAATCTTCATATATTGATTCTACTCCCGGCACAGTTTCACAAATCAGGGAATGTGCTGCAGAATTTCAACGCTTCGCAAAAGAAACCGGAACACCCGTTTTTTTAATCGGACATATCACCAAAGATGGAAATATTGCAGGGCCCAAAATATTAGAACATATGGTTGATACAGTGTTGCAATTTGAAGGTGACAGGCACCATACTTATCGAATACTTCGAACTTTAAAAAATCGTTTCGGTAGTACTGCCGAACTTGGCATCTATGAAATGACTGATGAAGGAATGCAGGAGGTAAGCAACCCCAGTGAGATTCTTATTACTCAAAAAGAAGAACAATTAAGTGGTAGTGCAATCGCCGCAAGCATAGAAGGGCAAAGGCCTCTATTGATTGAGGTGCAAGCACTGGTAACTGCTTCTGTATACGGAACTCCGCAGAGAACAGTAAGTGGTTTCGACCTCCGTCGTCTGCAACTTTTGCTGGCTGTTCTGGAAAAAAGAGGAGGATTTCACTTTGGGGTGAAAGATGTTTTTTTAAATATTGCAGGCGGTCTGAAAGTGGAAGACCCATCAATAGACCTCGCGGTGTTGTGTGCACTGTTAAGTTCTTTTGAAGATGTACCACTTGCATCAGATATCTGTTTTGCCGGAGAAGTTGGATTGAACGGAGAAATTCGTGCAGTCAATCGCATTGGTCAGCGGATTGCTGAAGCGGAGAAACTTGGATTTAGTAAAATACTTGTTTCAAAATATAATCAGAAAGGTTTAAAAAATCATTCTCATCAAATAGAAATAAAATTGATGGGAAAGGTAGAAGAAGTATATAAATATTTATTTTAGAGTTCTGACATTAGGGCATGTTTCATCATGAATTTTTTAATGCCCGTGATCAGATCGCTTTTACATCTTTTTTTTCCACATAATTGTTGTGGATGTGGCACCGACCTTCTAGGCGAAAAGAATCTTTTTTGTGTTTATTGCCTGGGAGCTATGCCATTAACCCGCTATGAATTTTTTTCATTTAACCCGATCGAGAAAATATTCTGGGGAAGAGTAGAGATCGATGCTGCCGCAGCTCATTTATATTTCACAACCGGATCTGCAGTTCAGCATAGCCTGCACCTGCTAAAATATAAAGGGAGAAAAGAAATCGGAATTTATTTTGGTCTCCAGATGGGCACATTTTTAATCCAGTCGCAACGATTTAATGATTGCGAAATAATAATTCCACTCCCCTTGTTTGCAACAAGGGAAAAAAAAGAGGATACAATCAGGCTTCACTAATTGCAGAAGGTATTTCAAGAAAACTCAACATTCCTGTTATTACAAATTCAGTTATTCGGGTAAAAAAAACGGAAACTCAAACGCATAAAAGCAGGATCGAAAGATGGAAGAATATGGAGGCTACATTCGAAATCGGCAATGTTGATCAGATTGTAAACAAGCATATTTTGCTGGTCGATGATGTTGTTACTACCGGAGCCAGCCTTGAAGCATGTGCCTCTGTATTGCTAAGCGTTCCGGGTATGAAGGTAAGTATAGCCTGTTTGGCATATACAGTTTCGGCTTGAGACGATAAATTTCATCGTTGATAGATGACGGTTGACGGCTGACCGACTGTCAACTTTTTTTGAGCAAACAATGGCTGTCCGTCATTCGTCATCCTGTATTTTTGTAACGATGTTCAAAAACCTGCTTTTTAGTGTTTTTACCGTTTTAGTGCTGTTTTCCTGCCAAAAGCAATCTAATTTGAATGGAAATTCTTTCCTTTTCTTTTCTACCGATACGCTCAGTTTTGATACCGTGTTTACTACTGTAGGGTCTGTAACCCAAGAGGTTAAAATTATAAATGCCAACAATCAGGGTGTCAATATTTCATCCATAAATCTGATGGGCGGTTCCGCGTCGCCTTTCATAATAAATATAGATGGAACACCAGGGCCTTCTGTCTCTAATCTGAATATACCGGCCAACGACAGCATCTATATTTTCGTAAACGTTTTGGTTCCTTCAGACGCGAAACCCAATCCATTTATTCTGCAAGACAGTATTCAAATTAGTTACAACGGCATCGATCAGTATATACAGTTAAATGCCTGGGGTCAGAACGCCCATTTCCTCAAAAACACTGTTATTAAAACAAATACCACTTGGCCGAACGATCTGCCCTATGTGCTTTATGGTGGTCTTACCATCGACAGTAACGCAACCCTCACCATTCAATCCGGCGTTCATATATATATGCATGCTGACGCACCCATCTATATCGACGGGACACTCATTGTATCAGGCGGACCAGCAGATAGTGAGCGGGTATACTTTACCGGAGACCGTCTGGATCAACCGTATGCCACTTACCCGGGATCCTGGCCAGGGATCTATTTCAGAACTTCTAGCAAGGACAACGTGTTAAACTATGCCGTATTCCAAAACGGCTATCATTCTTTGGTAACAGACGGTCCGAGTACCGACGCAAACCCCAAACTCACCTTAAATCAGTGTACCATTAACAATTCTCTTTCTGATGGTATACTCAGCACACAATCTAGTATAACTGCTATTAATTGTCTCATCAGCAATTGCGGACAGAATATCGTTATTGGATTGGGTGGCGTTTATCATTTTGAATATTGTACAGTGGCTACTTATTCAACAATCCTGCTTTCTCACCAACAACCTGTACTTACTGTTTCTAATATTAGTTTAGACGGAAGTATTACGACACCTGCAGATCTGACCGCAGGTTTTCTAAATTGCATTTTCTGGGGAAGTGAAAGTATTACAGATGAAGCGTCCATTATTAAACAAGGTGCAACTGTTTTCAATGTATTATTTGATCATACCATCCTTAAACAGCAAAACTATCCGGCAAATATTGACAGTAGTTTTTTATGGCTGAATACGAATCCCCAATTTTTGGATACGAGTTTTTCGAGCAACACTTTCAATTTTCATGTGGAAGCCAGTTCTCCCGCAGTAGATCATGGGTCCAATCTGGGTGTTCTGGTTGATCTTGACGGAAACCCAAGGCCTGTGAATCTTCCCGATCTCGGTTGTTACGAACGGCAGTAATTCCTTCTCCATTTCACTTAACTTTGATAGTGGAACATTGATTATAAAATAAAAATATATAGTATGTTAAAATTATTGCTCATTCCAATTTTATTTATGATTCATAGTAGCGTAAGTGTGTATGACTTTAAAGTGCCGGCACTGGATGGTGGAACGATTGATCTTTCTGCGTATAAAGGAAAGAAATTATTAATTGTAAATACCGCCTCTAAATGCGGATTCACTCCTCAGTATGCAGACCTGCAAAAATTGTATGAAAAATACAAAGACAAACTGGTGATTGTTGGATTTCCGGCAAACGATTTTGGAGGTCAGGAACCAGGTACCAATACAGAGATCAAGGAATTTTGTCAGAAGAATTATGGAGTCACTTTTCCTCTGGCTGCTAAATCGGATGTAGTAGGAGACAATACCTCGCCATTGTTTAAATATCTTACCGAAGAAGCCATAAAACTTGGAACACCTGCTCCGGTTATCAAATGGAATTTCACAAAATTCCTGATTGATGAAAACGGAAAACTTGTTGGTGTCTACAACAGTAAGGTTACTCCAACGAGCGATGAGATTACATCTCATCTCAATTAACCCGACTAAGGAATGTTATTCAGTCAGGTTATTGGTCAACTGGAAATCAAAGAAAAGCTTCGCAAACTGGTTGAACATAATCGTTTGAGCCATGCGTTGCTGCTGAATGCCCCGGAAGGTGCAGGCGGACTGCCACTGGCATTGGCATTTTCACAGTTTCTGGTTTGTGATCGTGTGAACGATGAAGGTTCAGAAAATAATTTCCCTGTTGAAAGCTGCAACGTGTGTCCAGCCTGTGTAAAGGCTTCAAAGCTGATTCATCCGGATATACATTATGTGTATCCGGTTGTTTCACAGAAGCCAGGTGACAAACCGGTAAGTGCGGATTTTATAACTGAGTGGCGGGAATTCATTTCACAGTTCCCTTATGGAACTATTTTTGACTGGCTCCAGTTTATACAGGCAGAAAATAAACAGGGTAATATCTCTGCTCATGAATGCAATGAAATCAACCGTAAACTAAGCTTGAAGAGCTTTGAAAATGGATACAAGATTCTCATTATGTGGATGCCTGAATACCTGGGAAATGAAGGGAATAAATTATTAAAGCTCATCGAAGAGCCACCGCCTGATACACTATTTATACTGGTGACAGAAAATGAAGCCCAGATTCTTCCTACCATTCTTTCACGTGTTCAGATTATCCGCCTTCCACGTCCGTCTGTTCCTGAAATTCAGGAAGCACTAATAGAACGTGCAGGTGTAAGTTCGGACCAGGCAAGACAGCTTGCCGCCGTAAGTGAACAGAATTATCGGGAGGCACTGAGACAATTACAACATGGCCAGGACGACTGGCTGGGTTTATTACGGGAATGGCTAAACGCTGTATTAAGGACCGGCCCCATTGCACAGGTAAAATGGGTGGAAGAAATCGGTAAGGCAGGCCGTGAAAAACAAAAACAATTTCTGCAGTATTTTATTCACCTCCTTGAGCAGGCCATACGAATTCGCATGTCTGAGGGCACGGTTGCTGACTTGCCAGATTCAGAAAAAGACTTCGCATTAAGACTGAACAAGATCGCTGATATGTCGTCGCAGAGGGCCATTGCGACAGAACTCAATAAATCAATTTATCATATTGAAAGAAATGCACATGCTAAAATGCTTTTTCATGCGCTTACCATCCGCCTCTATCATATCCTGGCAGCCGGCGAAGAGGCGGTGGTAACCTAGGAACTTAGTATATTTGGCAATTGCTTGTTAATATATAATTATCTATGGGATGTTCTAATTGTGGCACTGCCGGCGGCAAACCAGGCGGATGCCAGAGTCACGGAAGTTGTGGTACAGGAAGTTGCAACAGGATGAATGTATATGACTGGCTCTCAAACCTGCCAATTCACGATCCCGCTACAGAATGCCGGGTGATGGAAATAAGTTTTAGTCAGGGTAGCCGTAAAGATTTTTATCGGAATACAACAACACAGATTTTCGAAAAGGGTGAAATAGTAAGTGTGGAGGGTGTGAGTGGTTTCGATGTAGGTGAGGTTAGTCTTACGGGAGAGTTAGTCAGGATACAGTTGAAGAAAAAAAGTGTGGATGAGTTTCATCCGGACATGAAGAAGATATTGCGTCGATCTTCCGAACGTGATCTCGATTTGCTAAAGCAAAATAAAGCACGCGAAAAGGAAGCGGTTATCCGTTCCCGTGCTATTTCCCGCCAGTTAAAACTGGATATGAAAGTATCTCAGGTTGAGATTCAGGCCGACGGGAGAAAGGCAACATTTTATTATATCGCCGACGACAGGGTTGATTTTCGCGAACTTATAAAAATATTCGCGTCTGAATTCAGAGTAAAAGTAGAAATGCGCCAGATCGGTGCCAGACAGGAAGCAGGGAAAGTAGGCGGTATCGGAAGTTGTGGTCGTGAACTCTGCTGTTCAACCTGGCTCACCGATTTCAAATCAGTTAATACCACTGCAGCCCGATATCAAAATCTCTCCATCAATCAAAGTAAGTTAAGCGGACAATGTGGCCGGTTAAAATGTTGTCTGAATTATGAGTTGGACACTTACCTGGACGGGCTGCAACAATTTCCAGAAAATGCTGATACATTACAAGTAGCAAAAGGAACCGCTCTACTGGTAAAAAAAGATATTTTCAAAAACCTGATGTTGTACGTACTCCCTGATAGCAACAAACAATATCCGTTGCTAATCGAAAGAGTAAAACAAATCAAGAATCTAAATAAACAAAATATTATTCCCGAGGATCTGGGCGCTGTTGAAGTGAATGGTAAACCAAAGGAAGAATTGGTGAATGTAGATCTCACTGGTCAGTTCAGTATAAAGGCGCTAGATAATGCGGATCGTAAAAAAAGACAAAATCAGCGACCGTCCTCTCCTCAGCAGCGTCGAAACGATCACAGGCCAAACAATAACAGACCGAATAGCAGACCTGATAACAAACCACCACAGGGGCCGCCAAGAAAGAAATAGAATTTCATGAAAGGCTTCAAAAGGAAAATGTTTGTGTTATCAGGTATATTCCTGGTAAGCTGGCTTCTTCTTGCACAGAGTTGTATGAGTTTCCGAAAATCAGATGCTGATGAGATTTCTGAATTTGCAAAAAGTCAGATTACACTCCGGACGGCAACATTAAAAGTAGACGGCAGACATATTCACTATGCCATGACCGGCAACGATTCTTTACCAACTATTTTTTTCATACACGGATCTCCCGGAAGCTGGACAGCATTCACAGAATACATGAAGGATTCGCTGTTACTGAAGAAATTCCGAATGGTGTCTGTTGATCGTCCCGGATTTGGTAACAGCGATTATGGCCAACCACAACACCTCGATGTACAATCGCTGTGGATAAGCCGGCTTTTTCCACTGCTCGCTAATCAGAGGCCGATGTTTCTTGCCGGCCACTCCATGGGAGGGCCACTTGTTATAAAATTAGGAGCTGATAATCCCGATTTGTTTTCAGGACTTGTTGTGATATCAGGATCTATAGATCCGGGAGAAGAAAAACCAGAAAAATGGAGACCCATTCTCTTTAATACACCTTTGAATTATTTCGTACCGGGAGCTATGCGACCATCCAATGAAGAACTTTGGTATCTGAAAAAAGATCTTGTGTATCTGGAGAAAGATTTTACTAAAATTACCTGTCCCGTATATTTCATTCACGGGACGTTGGATACCTGGGTTCCGCCAGAAAACGTGAACTACGGAAAAAAACTATTGGTAAATTCAAAAGCAGTTGAAGTAACTATGATTCCCGGTGCAAATCATTTCATTCCCTGGACAAAGTTCACTGAAATCCGCGATCTGCTGTTAAAATTGTATTAAGTTAAGAAAGCAGCGAAGGTCCCTTTACAATACATTTTCTTTTTGCTAAATTGCAAGTCCTAAATAATCAAGCTATGGCTATCTTCAAATCTGGCAACCCTGCCATGAATGTTTTTAAGAATACGATTACAATACCTGGAGAGGGCGCAATGACTGAAACGGGTACGCTCAATAAATTTTTTCTGTTGTTTTTACTCGTTATGGCATCAGCCTCTCTGACATGGAAAGCATTTTATGACGGGGTGAATGTGATGCCGTATATGCTGGGTTCAGCGATACTTGGTTTCATCGCCGCAATAGTGGTGATATCTAAAAAGGAATGGGCAGCTTATGTTGCTCCAGTATACGCATTATTTGAAGGGGTCTTCTTAGGTGCTATTTCAGCAAGCTATAATAATGCCTTTGCAAAGACTGCTCCAGGTATAGTAACTCAGGCGGTTCTTTTAACTTTTGGAGCAGTTATAGCGATGTTTTTCTTATACCGTTTCAGAATCATTAAGGTGACAGACAAACTACGTTCTGTCATTTTTATTGCAACGGCTGGGATTGCTATTTTTTATCTTCTATCTATAGTACTACGCCTCTTTCATATTGACATTGCTTTTATCCATGAAGGCTCAATGCTGGGAATCGGATTTTCTTTATTTGTTGTAGTTATTGCTTCACTTAACCTGCTACTCGATTTTGATATGATTGAGCAGGGTGTTGCTGCAGGTGCACCGAAATATATGGAGTGGTATGGTGCATTCGGACTACTGGTAACGATTGTCTGGTTGTACCTTGAGATTCTTCGTCTTCTTGGTAAACTTGCTGATCGCAGGTAGAATATGCATTACCTATAAATATCATATTGCTCTTGTTAATGGGAATGAAGGCGCAATGCGAAACTGCGACTTTTATTATTATTCATTAGGAAGTTTTTCTTATCTGATGCAATGAGCCTATTTAAATCAGGTCGATACAAGCATTAAAATAGAGAGATAAAGCGCACTTTTTAATTGCCGAAGTCACCCCGGAACGAGGTGATTTCGGCAGTAAATCAAAGACTTATAATGAACAGCCCTGCTAAAACCAGGACCCGATCCATGTATTACTTACATTCTGACCTGCAAACTTTCTCTTCCTTCGGGCTTTTTCAATAGAATGCCTGACAAGGGTAATGGGAAGCATGATAATCAGGAAGATAAAAGTTAGTGGCGGAATACCCATCATGGAAACCCATTTCCCTCCAAAATATCTGCGCATCGGACGTTTGAGTCTTTCAGCAATCAAATACATACTTGGAAGAATAAAAAGTGTCATGAAGAAAGCAAAAGCCAGACCGAATATAATAGTCCAGGAAAGTGGCTTCCAGAATACTGCACTATCGCCTCCGAAAAATATATGAGGATTTAATTCTGCGAACAAGCTTACAAAATTAATATTGAAACCAATCGCAAGTGGAATGAGCGCGAGTATGGCCGCTAGAGCCGTAAGTAATACCGGTATAATTCTGGTTTTTCCTGCCTGAATCAACGCTTCTCTTGTTTTCATACCACGTTCACGAAGAACGTCTGCAAATTCTATCACCAGGATACCATTCTTTACAACAATACCAGCAAGGCCGACGATTCCCAGTCCGGTCATCACCGCTGAAATCGTCATGCCTGTAAATGCAAATCCGAGCAGCACACCAATTATACTGAAAATGATTTCCGTAAGAATGATCACAGGTTTGCTGATTGAATTAAATTGAAGCACCAGAATAAACAGGATTAACATCAGGGCAACAAGTAATGCGGAACCCAGAAATGAAACAGTTTCCTGCTGTTGTTTACCCTCACCCGTTTGCGTGATAGTGACATCGTCAGCCTTGTTTTGAAAATTGTCGATAGCATCTTTCAGTTGAGCATTTACTGCTGGTGGCGTAAAACCGGTAAGTACATTTGAATAGAGAGTTATAACTCTTTTAAGTGCTTTTCTTTTGATACTACCGTAGGTGCTTGTAAAATCTATTTTCACAAGATTCGTTATAGGAATAGATTTAATAGCTCCCGTTGGCTCCCTGAAAAATATTTTCATATTCAGGAGGTCAGAAAGATTTTTTCGCTGCACTTCTGTATTGCGCAGCTGAATTTTATATTCTTCCTTGTTGTCTTTGATTTTTGAAAGTTCTCTTCCAAAAAGGGCGGTACGGATTTGTTGGCCGATCTGTGCAGTACTCACTCCTTCAATCATTGCACGCTGACGATCGATCGTTAGCGTAATCTCCGGATTTGTAAGGTCCACATCCATTTTCAATTCTTCCACACCTGGCGTTTGAATAGAATCCAGATAATTTTTAAGAGCGGAAGCTGTGGTAGTAAGGTTTTCGAAATTATCACTTGCAATTTCAATATTTATTGGCGGATCTGTTGGTGGTCCGTTTTGTTCCTGATCCACAGAAATTTCTGCTCCCGGAATTCCTTTTAATGCTGCGCGGATAGAATCGAGAATAGGTGTTGTAGCTCTTCCATGACGTTTTTCAAATTCTACGAATGAAACCTGTACCCTGCCCAGTTCGGGTCTGGTACTTCTGTCGCCACTTTGCGGATTTCCGGCACCTATGGCTACATTGGAAATAACACTTTCAACCAGTGGATTCATTTTTCCGTTCTCTATTCCCAATACTTTATTAACACGAGTTTCCAACTGATGGGTTACTGAATCCGTATAGTCAACATTGGTACCTACGGGTAATTTCAGGTATACATAAATAAAATTCGGATCACCTTTAGGAAAAAAGACAACCGGTACTTTCCGAATGCCCAGGAAAACAAAAGAAAAAATCAATAATAAGAACGTACCAATTAACAACCACACAGGTCTCCATCCTTTTAATGCCCATTTTAAACCGTTTTCATAATGACTCATAATCCAGGGGAGACTCCGATTCTGGAAAGTATGAATCATGCCTGTGAACAGGTAAGCATTCAGGAACATCAGGATACTAAAAAATATTAAAAGATTCCCCGCGAAAGTAAATGTGGTGAGATCGAGTAAAATACCGAGAGCAAGGAATGTATAGAACAAGGGATTTTTGAAAACTCTTGATTTTCTGGATACATGTCCTTCCTCTTCGTGGTTCATAAAATCCACCGCAAAAATCGGGTTCATTAAAAATGCAACTATCAGTGATGCGGACAATGTAAAAATTAGCATCACAGGAAGATAGATCATGAATTTCCCGATTAGTCCCGGCCAGAATAACAAGGGAAAAAACGGAGCAAGGGTTGTAAGTGTACCGGCAAGGACGGGTACAAATATTTCTCCCGCCGCAATTTTCGCGGCAATAATTGAAGACACTTTCCCTCTGCCTTCGGTAAAAATCCGATGGGTATTTTCAATTACAACGATTGCGTCGTCGACTATTATACCCAGGCCAAATAGTAATGCAAAGAGCACAATAAAGTTCAATGTAACATGTCCGCCAATGATGATATCAGCAGCCGGCAGGAACATGAAAGCAACAAACATGCTTAGAGGAACAGAAAGTGCCACGAAAAATGCATTTGTTACCCCCATAAAAAACATCAGGATCACGAGTACGAGAACAAATCCAATCACTATGGAATTCACCAGGTCATTAAATGATGTGCGGGTAGTTCTACTTTGATCACCTGTTACGACAACGGCCAGATCTTTTGGAAATCCACTGGCTTTCATCTCTGCCACTACCCTCTTCACTTCGTCAGAAGTTTCAATCAGATTTTCGCCACTGCGCTTAATGATATTCAGGGTAACCACATTTTTTCCGTCCAGACGGGCATAACTTTCACTTTGCTTTACTGTATCGATGATAGTAGCGATATCCTTGAGATAAATAGGTGCTGCTGAAGTATTTCTTATAACTATTTGTGCAATATCAGAAGCATTCTTAAACTGACCTTTCAGCTGAAGGGTTCTTTTCATTGTTCCTACATCGAGCAACCCACCCGAAATATCCATGTTTTCATTCGCCACAGCATTTGCTATATCATTGAACGTGATGTTCGAACTCTGCATTTTATAATTGTCCACATTAATCTGAAACTCACGTTCAGGTGCCCCGACTTCATCTACACGATTAATCTGAGAAAGTTCTTCCAATTTATCCTTGAGGTCGTCAGCAAATTTTTTAAGGTGCTGCCCATCGTAATTACCGCTCACATTCACATACATGATTGGTACATCCGATATACTTACTTCTACCACATCCGGTTGTACCGTGAGGTCTGTTGGTAAATCCGGTTTAGCTTTATCTACCGCATCTTTCACTTTCTGAAGAGCAACATCCGTTTGAACATCTGTTTCAAATTCCACCATGATTGCAGAGAAATCCTGTACAGAAGTGCTTGTAAGTTTATTGATCTTGGCGCCGGTAATACCTTTAATTTGTTTTTCGATGGGCCGGGTAACAAGATTTTCGATATCCTTGGGAGAATTACCTACATAAGTAGTCTGCACATAAATAGTAGGAATAACAATATCCGGGAACTGCTCTTTAGGCGTTGTGACAAACTTATTAACGCCCAGAATAGTCACAAAAATGATCAGCAGGTAAACCGAAGTTTTATTATTGATGGCCCAGCTTGTGGGTTTGAATTCTTTAAACTTTTCCTTGATATTTTCCAGTGTGCTCATAAAAACGAATTGGAATGGTTATGGATTCTGCGTAAAATCACTGCACCTGAGTGGTGATCGGTTGTTGATCATATAGCCCCTGGTAACCTTCAGTAATAACTTCATCACCAGTCTGTATGCCGGATAAGACTTCAACTCTGTCGCTATACATCAATCCGATCTTAATCGGTTTTTTCGTTGCTATTAAACGGTCACCATCTTTGGTAGCCACCATTACATATTTGCCTTTTTCGTCGTTCTGCAGACTGTTCAAAGGAATCGTAATTGCATTGGTTGCAGTATAATCCTGTATTTTGATCAATGCTATCTGGTTAGGATAAAAATCTTTGTCATAGGGAAGTTTTGCTTCGATGTAAAAGCTCCTGTTCGTTGCATCGATCGTTTTACCGGTAACTGATATTTTTGTATCTATTGTTTTATTATTTAATTCAGGAATCACAACTTTTAAATTGGATCCCACTTTTACTTTTCCCAGATAATTTTCCGGAACCTGTGCAACTGCTTTCAAATCGTTTGTATTTACAAGTCGGATCTGGTTATTCCCGGTGAAAAATTCACCCAAACGAATATTTACATTGTCAGCGACACCGTTGATATCAGCATACACATTGGTCTGTTCAATCTGTTTTGTTATAAAATCAACCTGGCGTTGCATTTGATCCACCTGATTCTTAGCAGTAACAAGTTCAACTTCCGATCCGATCTGTTGTGTCCAAAGATTTTTTCTTCTGTTATATAAATCCTGAGCAAAAGAAAGTTGTTGTTTGGCAGTTGCCAGTTGTTGCGTTAGCAGAGCGTCATCCAATTTAAGAAGCAATTGCCCTTTTTTAACCAATTCACCCTGCTTCACGTAAATTGCTTTTACCTGACCGCCATTACCATTACGGGGTGTTACAAAGGCAATATTCAACGCATCTATTTTACCCTGCAGTTCTATATAGTGCGTGAAATTTACGGGTGCTACGGGTTGAATTGCAACCAGTTTAGTTTTCTCCTTTTTTGCAGAAGTGGAATCTACTTTTCCAAGTGCCTCTTCTGCTTTCTGGATTTTTGATGTAAGAGAAGATTGCTGATCTTTTAGTTTCTGCAGTTCTTCTTTTTGTTTGGCTACGGGATCGCCGACCTGCGAGCAGGAAATCAAAAAAACTGTTCCGGTAGTAAGAGCTGATAAGAATATTTTTTTCATAAACTGGTTTGTTTGGCTTTTTAAATTTTACCGATTGCTTTCAGGTAGTCAACTTTCGCTACGACTGCATTATATAATGCATTAATATAATTGGATTGTGCCTGTATGAGGTCTGTCTGCGCGTTCGTCAGATCTGTAGACGAAGCAAGACCTGATTCATATTTTTTCTTGGTCTGATCATACACAGATTCCGCGAGGCTGGTATTTTCCTTCTGGTTGTCCATATTGCTGATGGCGTTGATAAAATTGTTCCTGGCTGTACGAACTTCAATATCAATACTCTGTTTCAGATTCTCGAGTTGGTCACTGAGAAGATTGGATTGCACTCTTGCCTTTTTAAGATTGGCGTCTTTTGAAAAGCCGCTGAAAATGGGAACGTTCAAAGAAAACCCGAAATATGAAGTACTATACCAGGTGCTGGATTTACTAAAGAGATCAAAAGTGTTGTTCAGTGCGTTTTTCTGATAAGCACCATTTAAACTAAGGGTTGGATAATAAACAGCCTTATATCTTTTCACATCAAATTCACTCAGCTGTTTTGAAATCTGTAATGTCTGAAAATCGTATCTGTCTTCATAACGGTACTGAAGATCCATCGGGATGCCTCCTTTCAATTGTGATTCATCGAAATTGGTAGTCAGTTGTACTGAATCAGAAGCGGGGATTCCGATTAAAAATTTAAGAGTCAGGTAACCATTCACAATATTCGTCTGTGTATTTTCTCTTGAAGTTTGCAGATTTGCCAGTTGAACAACGGCTTTGTTAACATCGAGTTTCTCTGCAAATCCGTTATCATTCATCACTTTTGTATCGTGAAGAAACTTCTCTGCCCGGGCAATATTCGCATCCAGCAATTCAAGCTGCGTTTTGCTTACTACCAGTGAATAATAGGTTTTATAAACATTCACCGTTAAGCCCTCGATAGTGAGATCGATGTTCTTTTTATAGTAGTCCAGAGCGCTGCTTCTTGCTTTCAATCCGACAAATACTGAACCGTCAAATAGCTTCTGACTAAGTGTTACACCTCCCGTGAGGTTATATTTCTGATTCAGGGAGACCGCCTGTGAGGTTGGAGGGAATCCTGGTCCGAATGAATTCGCCGCTAACACAATTACTGGAATTTGAAAATAATTTGTTGAAGTGCCTGTAGCAGCTATAGTGGGCAGGGCGTCGGCTGTAAGTTGTTTATTAGTTTGTTCCTGCACAGACAGATTCGCTTGGGCGGTCTTGACCTGGATATTGTTTTTCTTTGCCAGTTCCAGTGCATCCTGAACGGTAAGCATGTGCACGGTTTGTCCTGACGCGAAAACTGATGCCGATATAAATGGCAACATCACCAATAGTTGCCTATGAAATCTTTTGCTCATGTAAATTAGTTTTTTGTCTTTCATTCAAATATTTCTCAATCAGCTTTTTTCCTTTCACATTGCATACGCTGTGTAAAAAAAGAATCGCCAGTTCCTGGCAGGTCTGATTCATCGGATATTTATTTTGCGGGAAGGCATCCTGATTGAAAGGCATAAAAGATGTTTCGATCCGATGACGTGTAGTTAAATCAACATTCAGATCGCTTCGATATAAATCTTCGTGAATACCTTTCTCTAAATTCTCCTTTATGACTGCGTAGAGAAACTGATATTTATACTGCTTTAATCGTTTGAAAGCCGCGGGATGATGTTTTTCCAGGTCATACATCAATTGTGGGTTCATAGCTTTCAGCATCTCCTGAAAAGAATCCAGTGCCAGGAAGATTTCATGAACCGCGTTATCTGAGGCAATACTAAACTCGCGGCAGCCTTCCTCATTTCTACTGATTTCTTCACTCACCACGGCCTCCACCATGGAGTCTTTATCGATGAAAAACTGATAGATCGTTTTTTTGCTCATGCCAAGCTGGGCGGCGATTTCGTCCATTGTTATGGATCTTATCCCATACCTCATGAACAGGTCATGTGCTTTCTCCAGTATTCTTTCTTTATTTTCCATTCTTATCCTAAAAAGGACCACAAAACTACGGAAACTATTTACGTAACCAAAGTTTCCACCGATATTTTTGTGGTTTTTACCGATAAAACAGGCAATCCGGAGATTATGATCCTGTTTTTAAAGATGAAGTCGGCTAAATGATTGATTATTTTTGAGAACAAACTACTGATTATGAAAATTCAGATCATATTACGCAAATTGTTCAAGTATTTTTTGCAGGGTCTGATAATCCTGGCGCCGATCACTATTACTTTTTGGGCAGTTCTTTCACTGTTTAACTGGGTGGATAATATATTACCAGATTTTATTCATGATCATTTTCCCCGACTTGCGCTCGATGAAAATGGTAATCCGAGACGTATCCCCGGAATTGGATTTGTGCTAGTTATCGGCATTGTCCTTATAGTTGGATATGTTTCTTCCTCTTTTATCGTAAGTAAACTGGTGGAATTGTTCGATAAAATTCTGGAAAAGACTCCGGGGATAAAAATCATTTATACTACTGTAAAGGATTTCTTTGAAGCCTTCGCAGGTAATAAACGAAAATTTGACCGCGCTGTTTTAGTATGTATTGAGTCGACAGACGTTTGGCGAATAGGCTTTATCACTCATGAAGAATTAAATGAGTTTGGATTGCAGGAATACATCTCGGTATATGTTCCGCAATCATATGCTTTTGCCGGCCATTTGTATTTTGTAAAAAAAGAAAGAATTCGTTTGATTACAGATATTACATCTACAGATGCCATGAAATTCGCGATATCAGGCGGGGTGACGAATATTGACGAATGATCGAAGTTAGTTGGCTGTTGACCGTTGGTGGCCTTTAAAATGGTCGTTTAGTTGTATCATATTCTTCATTCGTCTAATTTAATTTGCGAATTTACAAAAGGGATCAAAAGCCGACGGCCAACCGCCAACGGTCAACCGCAAACGATAAATGGTCCTCGGCTACAAAAAATTAGCAGCCAACTCAAAATGAAAAAGTTTTGCTGCTTCGTTACACTTTGTCTTCTTTCCTACCGCTCCTATTGCTGGGGATTTTTCATGCATGAAAAAATAAATTACAACGCAGTTTTCCTGTTACCCCCGCAAATGATGATTTTTTTTAAACTTAATATTGGTTTTCTTTCTGAACATGCTGTGGATCCCGACAAAAGACGCTACATGATCGCTAGTGAGGGGGCGCATCATTTTCTGGACATAGATCACTATGGTGTTTACCCCTTCCCTGCTCTTCCACGCAATTACAATTTAGCGATTCAGAAATTTTCATCAGATACGTTGCAGAAATATGGGATTGTACCCTGGTGGACACAGATTATGATGAACCGACTTACAAATGCTTTTCGTGAAAAAGACAAACAAGCCATCCTTAAAACTGCTGCTGAGTTGGGTCACTATATCGCCGACGCTCATGTTCCGTTGCATGTATGTTCGAATCACAACGGACAATTAACACATCAGGAAGGAATTCATGCGTTCTGGGAATCGCGTGTGCCAGAATTATTTGCCGAGACTGAATGGGATTTTTTCATTGGCAAGGCTATGTACATTTCAGACTTTTCGGCTTTTATATGGTCCCGGGTTTTGGAAAGTGCAGCGGCAGCTGATACAGTATTACGATATGAAAAAGAAATCAGCAGTCATTTCAGTCCTGATCAAAAATATGCATTCGAAGAAAAGAAAGGAAAAATTACAAAGCAATATTCGACCGCGTATGCAACAGCATACGAAAATGGTCTTGATCACATGATAGAAAGGCGAATGCGACAATCCATTTTTGCAGTTGCCTCCTGTTGGTATACTGCCTGGGTAAATGCAGGACAGCCATCGCTCGATAAACTAAATTCCGATAGTCTTTCAATTTCTGATCAAAATGAATTCCAGCGCCTAAACATTGCATGGAAGAATGGGAAGATATTGGGGAGGGACTGCAACTAAACGATGACGGATGACCGATGACGGATGACCGAATAAATAAATCTTATGACAAATTATAAAACACTCGATGTTTGGATATTTTCAATGGAATTAGTGAAAGAAATATACCTCCTAACAAAAAAATATTCTGGAGACGAAAAATATTGCCTAACTGATCAGACTAAACGGGCAGCTCCTTCAATTCCCTGTAACATAGCAGAAGGAATGGGTAGGAATCATAAAAGGATACCATACAATTTCTTCATATTTCAAGAGGCTCAGGTTACGAAGTCGAAACCCTTCTGAATGTTGCATTCAATACAAATATTATTGATGAAAAAACGTACAATAGAATATCAGATAAAATTGATAGAAGTATCAAAATGATTAATGGCTTGATCAACTATCTAGAACAAAAATCTTAAAAAAAACTTACTCACCTTCCGTAATCCGTCATCGGTCATCCGTCAAGGACACTGACATTTGGGTTTTATGTGTTAAATTGCGTCTCCAGAATTTCAATAAAATGATTCACAATTTCAATGCAGGTCCCAGCATTTTACCGAAGGAAGTTTTTGAAGAAGCAGCCAAAGCTATTTTGAATTTCAGGGATACCGGACTTTCTATACTTGAAATAGGTCACCGCACGCCATTGTTTGAATCAGTATTGAATGAGACCGTTTCGCTTGCAAAAGAACTTATGAAACTGGATTCAGATCATGAAGTCTTATTTCTTCATGGTGGTGCAACGACGCAGTTTTTTCAGATTCCCATGAATCTGCTGAATGAAAATCAAACTGCGGCATATCTTGATTGTGGTGTCTGGGGCTCAAAAGCAATCAAAGAAGCACGATTGTTTGGCAATGTAGAAGTGATTGCTTCATCAAAAGATAAAAACTATACCTATATACCAAAAAATTTCAGGATCCCTTCTGACGCCGCATATTTTCATTACACAACAAATAATACAATAGAAGGAACAGAAATGTTTTTGATACCTGAAACGAATGTTCCGCTTGTAGCTGACATGAGCAGTGATATTTTGAGTCATGTGCTGGACTTCAACCGATTTGCAATAATCTATGCAGGTGCTCAAAAAAATATTGGTGCTGCTGGTGTGAACATGGTTGTTGTCAGGAAAGATATTCTGGGAAAAGTGAACCGCAAGCTTCCGGGAATGATGGACTATCGCCAGCATATCGAAGCAGGTTCCATGCTCAATACACCACCCGTTTTTGCCATTTTTGTTTGTTTACTTACCCTGCGTTGGTTGAAACAACAGGGTGGAGTAGCCGCTATTGAAAAAGTAAACCAAGCAAAAGCCGATTTGCTATACAAGACCCTGGATACAAAAGAAGGCTTCAATCCTACAGTTGCCAGAGAAGACCGAAGCCGGATGAATGTGGTATTTCTAATTAGTGATCCTGTGTTGGAGAAAAAATTCCTTGACGCCTGCAAGGAGCAAAAAATGGTGGGTGTAAAAGGACACCGCAGTGTAGGTGGATACAGAGTTTCTTTATACAATGCACTTCCACTTGAAAGTGTGAAAGCATTAACCAGTCTTATAGATCAACTTTAATTTAGTATAATGGCAATTATTTCTCCCTTCAGAGCGCTCAGGCCGGCAAAAGATCTGGCATCACGAGTTGCTTCTCTTCCGTATGATGTACTCAACAGTGCTGAAGCCAGAGTTTTGGCTGAAAAAAATCCGTATTCTTTTTTGCATATTACAAAAGCTGAGATTGATCTGCCTGAAGAAACAGACGTGCATAGTGAGAAAGTATATCACAAGGCTGCAGATAATTTGTTCATATACAGGGACAATAAAATCCTGATCCAGGAAGAACAACCCGCCTACTATATATATGAGTTAACAATGGACAAAAGGAAACAGACGGGGCTGGTTTGTGTCAGCTCGGTCAAGGATTATGAAAACAATATCATCAAGAAACATGAACTGACACGTCCCGAAAAAGAACTCGACCGAATAAATCATATGCGGATTACCGGTGCGCAAACAGGGAATGTTTTTCTTGCATTTAGATCAAATGTTTCCCTTGGTGAGCTGATTCATATTTGGAAGAAGTCACACGAAGCAATTTATGATTTTGTAGCAGAGGATGACATAGGCCATCGGGTTTGGATAGTTCATGACCCACAGACTATTTCAGAAATCACCAAAATATTCGAAAAGCAAATTCCTTTCACGTATATAGCAGATGGTCATCATCGGGCCGCTTCCGCAGCCAAAGTAAAAAATGCGCTTGGCGATCTGGCTTCACCAGAAGCGGAATATTTTTTAACAACTCTTTTTCCGTCTGATGAACTACGCATCATGGATTACAACCGGGTGGTAAAAGATCTCAATGGTCTGGATACAAACAACTTTCTGGATAAACTGAGTAAGAATTTTAAAGTAGAAAAAATAAATAAAGCCTATTCGCCAGATAGTCTTCATTTATTCGGAATGTATCTGGATGGAAACTGGTACAGATTAGAAGCGAAGGAAAACAGTTTCCCAAAAGACCCCATCGGCATCCTGGACGTTAGTATTCTGCAGGAAAATATCCTTTCCCCAATATTGGGAATCCAGGACGTCAGAACAGATACCAGGATTGATTTTGTAGGTGGAATCAGGGGCCTGGCTGAGTTGGAAAAAAGAGTAAATAGTGGCCAGATGAAACTTGCTTTCAGCCTTTACCCCGTTAGTATGGATCAGCTTTTTGATATAGCCGACAGCGGGCAGATCATGCCTCCCAAAAGTACCTGGTTTGAACCCAAACTGCGTGACGGACTTTTGACACATCTGATCAGATAAACGGTACTTTTGTTGGAACAATTATTTGAGATCCGAACCGTTTCAATTAACGAAGCCTATATTCAATTCATGAAAAAAAACCTGTTTGCCATTGCATTCTGCCTGTCTGCTTTTATGGGTTTCTCTCAGCAGTCAGATTCTCTTCATAAAATTGCGAAACAATTCATGCGAAACGGGGATTATCCCAACGCTATCATCGTTTTAAATAACGCGCTGAAATTAAATCCTAATGATCTTGAAATGCAAAAGGATCTGACTTTCACCTATTATTTACAAAGAAATTACAGTGCGTCAGTGGAATCAGGAAGGAAGTTGATCGATCGCAACGATGCAGATGAACAATGCTACCAGATACTGGGTATGGCATATAAGGCTATTGATGAAAATAAACAGGCGGACAAAATGTATAAACAGGGAATAAAGAAATTCCCCAGTAGCGGCGAACTATACAGCGAGTACGGTGAGATGTTGTTTGCCAACAAAGATGCCGAAGCAATTCGATTCTGGGAAAAAGGAATCGAAGTAGATCCAGGTTATTCTTCTAATTATTATAATGCAAGTAAATATTATTATTTCACCTATGATAAGGTCTGGAGTTTAATTTACGGTGAAATCTTTATCAATCTCGAAAGCTACAGCCGACGTACTCCTGAAATAAAATTATTATTGGTGGACGGATACAAAAAATTATTTACTGATCTCAAGTCGCCGAAGAATCAGGTTAATAAAAATCTCTTTGCATCGGCCTATCTGTCCGTTATGACTGACTTGTCACCGACTGTCGCCGTTGGAGTAACTCCCGAGTCACTAAACATTCTCCGAAGTAAATTTATTTTGGAATGGTTTGAAAAATACGGGGATAAATATCCTTTCAGGTTATTCGAATATCAGCGGCAACTTTTGAAAGAAGGTATGTTTGATGCTTATGACCAATGGGCTTTTGGTGCTTCTATGAGTCTCGCCGGCTTTCAAACTTGGACTTCACAACATTTAGATGATTACAATCGATTTATAAATTTCCAGAAGGGTCGTGTATTTAAAGTACCCGCCGGACAAAATTATAGAAATCTCAATTCCAAATAATAACCATGATCAAACCAGAACGGTTATTTGATTGTCTCAGCTACCAATTAGAGAAATTTCCCAAGCAGGATATGCTCGCTGCAAAAGAAAAGGGTGAATGGAGAAAATATAGTACATCAGAAATTTCGGAAATAGTGAACGTCCTTGCCTGCGGTCTTTCCGACATCGGAGTGTCGGGAAACGACTTTACAGTTGAAGGTCAGGATAAAATAGCCATCGTTTCAAACAACCGTCCTGAATGGCTTATAACAGACATGGCTATTCAAAAACTGGGGGCGGTCCTGGTGCCGATATATCCCACCACAAGCAATCACGAAATAGAATTTATTTTCAAGGACGCCGCTGTCAAATATGTTTTTGTAAGTGGCAAGGAATTGTATGAGAAAATTCAACTCGTGCGTCCTAACGTTCTCTCGATAAAAAATGTATATACATTCGACAAGCTGGATGGTGTTGATCATTGGTCAAATCTGTTAGCAAATACTTCAGATTCTAAAAAACTGGAGATTGAAAACATCAGCAAAGCTATTTTGCCCGAACATCTCGCAACCATTATTTATACTTCTGGTACCACTGGCACTCCAAAAGGCGTAATGCTCACGCATCACAATATTGTAAGTAATTTAATTCTTTCCAAAGAGAGTTTTCCATTTGAAGACAGACCCGAATACAGAGTGCTGAGTTTTTTACCGTTGAACCATATCCTGGAAAAAATGGTAAGCTATATCTATATATTGAGCGGTATCAGCATTTATTATGCTGAAAGTTTTGATACTATTGGTGCCAATCTTTTGGAAGTAAAACCTGATCTTTTTGCCGCCGTGCCAAGAATAGTCGAAAAACTGTATGAACGAATCATGGCCAAAGGCGCTGCCCTTAAAGGGTTGAAGAGGGCTATGTTTTTTTGGGCCGTGGAACTTGGCAAGAAATATGACAACAACAAAAATCCTGGAGCGTGGTATTCCTTTCAGCTTTCTCTGGCTAATAAATTAGTGTTTAGTAAGTGGCGCGAGGGTCTTGGTAATAATGTCAAATTTGTTGTAGTCGGTGGTGCCGCCTGTCAGGTCAGGCTGATTCGAATTTTTACGGCAGCTGGTATTCCTATTTATGAAGGATATGGCCCAACTGAAAATTCACCCGTAATCGCAGTTAATCGCCAGGGTAAAGGACTATGCCGTTTTGGAACGGTAGGGCCAATAATTAACGGGATTGAAATTAAACTGGAGACCGACGGAGAGATCTGCGTGAAAGGTCCATGCGTAATGAAAGGATATTATAAACGTCCTGATCTGACGGCTGAGACAATTATTGATGGCTGGTTGCATACCGGTGATATCGGAGTAATGGAAGATGGAAAGTTTCTTCGAATTACCGATCGCAAAAAAGAATTGTTCAAAACAAGTGGTGGGAAATATGTCGCCCCCGCTGCTATCGAAAATAAACTCAAGGAATCCCGTTTCATCGAACAGATTGTAGTGGTTGGCTCAGAAATGAAATTCGTTGGAGCGCTGATAGTTCCCGCCTTTCCGCAGTTGGTGGAATGGTGTAAACAGCATAATTACGATACCAGCTCGCACAAGGTGATGGTGGAAAACCCAAACGTGATTCATTTTTACAGAGAAATCATTGACGAATTCAACCAGCAGTTTAATCATGTGGAGCAGATAAAAAAATTCCAGCTGCTGCCCGTTGACTGGAGTATTGAAACTGGAGAGCTAACGCCGAAGATGAATTTCAAAAGGAAAATAGTTCTCGAAAAATATAAGTCATACATTGACAAGATCTACTCCTGACTTCTTTTCAGCAATCTGCATATATGAATGAAGAAAAAAAGAGGCTGCAGGATGCAGCCTGGAAAAACTGGGGACCTTATCTAAGCGACAGACAATGGGGCACCGTGCGCGAAGACTACAGTGAAGACGGCTCAGCATGGGAATTTACCACCCATGAAATTGCACGAAGTAAGGCTTGGCGCTGGGGTGAAGACGGACTGGGAGGTTTGAGTGACATCAATTTACAACTATGCCTCTCCGTTAGCCTATGGAATACAAGGGATCCCATTCTGAAGGAAAGATATTTCGGGTTAAGTGGTAATGAAGGAAATCACGGGGAAGATGTAAAAGAACTTTATTATTTCCTGGATGCTACTCCTACACACTCCTATCTAAAAATGCTGTACAAGTACCCGCAGCAAAAATATCCCTACGACGAACTGGTTTCGGCGAACAGGCAACGTGGCAGACTGGATCCGGAATATGAAATACAGGATACCGGTATATTTAATGAGAATAAATATTTCGATGTTTTTATTGAATATGCCAAAGCTTCGGCGGAAGATATACTCATGAAGATAACCGTATTCAACAGGGGATCCGAGGCAGCTCCCCTGCACGTACTTCCCAATATCTGGTTTAGAAATACCTGGGACTGGGGTTATTCTTCAGATAAACCATCTATTGAAAGACTAACAAATGACAGTCTTATTTTGGATCACAAAACACTTGGCAAGAGATGGCTGTATGCAAACAGTCCTTCCGAACTATTATTTTGTGACAATGAAAGCAATCCCGAAAAGTTATACTCCATAAACGCCGACAAAAAAGATTGTTATTACAAAGATGGAATTAACGAGTATATCGTGCATGGTTCGAATACGGTGAACCCTTTGCAAAGTGGAACAAAAGCAGCGATTCACTTCTTCAAAAAAATTGAAGCGGGTAAATCGGAAACTTTCTGTTTGCGATTGAATTCAACAACCCTGGAGAAACCTTTTGAAGAATTTGAAAATATTTTTAATAAACGAAAAGAGGAAGCGGATCTGTTCTACGCAGAATTACAAACCCGCATAACCACTGAAGAACTAAAAACTGTACAGCGACAGGCATACGCGGGAATGATCTGGTGCAAACAATATTATTATTATAATGTAAACAAATGGCTTAACGGAGATCCGGCAGGACCTCCGCCTCCGCCGCAAAGAAAGAAGGGTAGGAATCACGACTGGCGACATCTGAATAATTCTGATATTATTTCTATGCCCGACAGCTGGGAGTATCCCTGGTTTGCCGCATGGGATCTGGCTTTTCATAGTATTTGTTTTGTTGATATTGATCCCGAATTCTCCAAGAATCAATTGGTTCTTTTAACCCATGAATGGTATATGCATCCGAACGGGCAGCTTCCTGCTTATGAATGGGCATTCTCCGACGTGAACCCTCCTGTACAGTCATGGGCAACCTGGAAGGTATATTGCACTGACAAAAATGCAACCGGTACTGGTGATTTCAAATTCCTTGAAACTATTTTTCTGAAACTTCTGATGAATTTTACTTGGTGGGTAAACAGAAAGGATGAACAGGGCAATAATATTTTTGAAGGAGGATTTTTGGGCATGGATAATATTGGTCTCTTCGACCGGAATACTCCGCTGCCTGACGGATCCATTCTTGAACAGTCCGATTCAACGAGCTGGATGTGCATGTATTCACTCAATATGATGCGTATTTCTTTGGAACTGGCGCTAACTAATGATGTTTATCAGGATATGGCAACTAAATTTTTTGAGCATTTCCTGTATATCGCGGGCGCTATGTTTTCCGATGGCGAGGGTGGTACCGGACTCTGGGACGATGAAGATGAATTTTACTATGATGCGATACGGAAATCCGATGGCAATGACATAAAACTTAAGATCCGTTCCATGGTAGGACTGATTCCTCTGCTTGCCGTTGAAGTACTGGAAGACGCATTGCTTTCCAGTCAGAAAGATTTTACAGATCGTTTATACTGGTTTCTGAATAACCGGCCGGAGCTTGCAAACCTGGTTTCTAAATGGGGTGTGAAAGGAAAAGATGAAATGCATCTTTTATCCCTGCTTCGTGGGCATAGGATGAAGAGGATTTTATACCGTATGTTGGATGAAAATGAATTCCTGAGTGATCATGGACTTCGCGCCTTATCGAAATATCACGAAGCTCATCCTTATGTACTTCAAATTGCCGATACCTGGTTTTCGATTCATTATACACCGGGTGAATCAGACACAACATTATTTGGCGGCAATTCGAATTGGCGTGGGCCAATCTGGATGCCAGTGAATTTTATGCTCATTGAATCACTCTGCAGATTCCACGATTATTATGGGGATGATTTTCGAATTGAATATCCAACCCGCTCAGGTAATCTTCTTTCACTGAAGGAAATATCAGAAAAACTGGTTGATCGTTTAGTTTCAATATTCATCCGAAATGCAGATGGCAACCGGCCCGTCTACGGCGACCAGCCACTTTTTCAAAAAGACCCAAATTTCAAAGATTACACCCAGTTTTTTGAATATTTCCATGGCGATTCAGGAAAGGGATTAGGTGCTTCACACCAGACGGGCTGGACAGGTCTCGTTGCCAGATTGCTAATGACGAGATAGCTGTATTATTAGGTTATATTTGCAGCCCCAATAAACAATAGTGGAAAAAAGCAATTTTGTAGATCAGATTCGGGTTTTCTGTAAAAGTGGACATGGAGGAGCAGGAAGTAAGCATTTTATGCGTACTAAATACAATGCACTTGCCGGACCGGATGGCGGTGACGGAGGACGGGGAGGTCATATTATTCTTCGTGGAAACAAAAATACCTGGACACTTCTTCCATTGCGTTATTATAAAAATGTATTAGCAGAAAACGGCGAAGGCGGCAGTGGAAACAATTGTACCGGACGATTTGGTAAAGACATATATATAGATGTCCCCCTGGGAACAATTGCAAGGGATGAAATTACCGGCCAGAAAGAAGCAGAAATACTTGAAGATGGTCAGGAATTCATATGGCTGAAAGGTGGCCGCGGCGGTCTCGGCAATGCACATTTTGCTACTCCGACAAATCAGGCACCCGAACATTCCCAACCGGGAGAACCAGGAGTAGAAGGATGGAAGGTGCTGGAATTAAAAGTACTTGCAGACGTTGGCCTCGTGGGTTTTCCGAATGCCGGTAAATCTACCTTGTTGTCAGTGATGACAGCTGCAACTCCCAAAATTGCCGATTATGCATTTACCACCCTCGTACCTCAGTTGGGAATGGTTGAATACAGGGATGGTAAAAGTTTTTGCATCGCCGACCTTCCTGGAATCATTGAAGGTGCAGCAGAAGGAAAGGGACTTGGTCACCGGTTTTTAAGGCATATCGAGAGAAATGTGGCCTTACTATTCATGATCCCTGCAGACAGTCCTGATCATCGAAAAGAATTTGAAATACTCCGAAAAGAGCTGGAACAATACAATCCTGAATTACTCGATAAACGATTTGTAATAGCGATCAGTAAAAGTGATCTTTTGGATGATGAACTGATATCGGAGATCAAAAAAGAATTACCACCTGAGATACCTAATATTTTTATTTCTTCCGTGATGCAGAAAGGTATTCAGGCACTTAAAGACCTTCTATGGTCCATAATGACCGAAGACAACCCGAAAATCAAAAATATTTCAGAATAGGTTGAATTCTGCATCAGATCTAGCAGCAAAAAATTATTTTTGAAAAAAGAATTCATGAATTGTATTGCGATGATTCCGGCAAGATATGCGTCTACCCGTTTTCACGCTAAACTAATGCAATCGCTGGGTAATAAAACTGTTATCCGTCACACTTACGATAACACAGTAAAAACTGGTCTTTTTACTCAGGTGATTGTGGTCACGGACAGTGAAATTATCTTTGATGAAATTGAAAGGAATGGTGGTGAAGTCATGATGAGCAGGAAACAACATGAAAGCGGCAGCGATCGAATTGCAGAAGCTGTTGAAAATCTGGACGCCGATATAGTTGTTAATGTTCAGGGGGATGAACCATTTGTACAAAAAGCGCCATTGGAAAAATTACTAAATGTTTTTAATGATGATGAGTCGGTGCAAGTCGCGTCTCTCATGCAGATAATAAAAAACAAAAAGAATATTGAAGATCCGAATTATGTCAAAGTTGTGGTAGACCAGAATATGAATTCTCTTTTTTTCAGCCGCAGTGTGATCCCATACCCAAGAGATCAATCCATACAAACAAATTATTACGAACATATCGGAGTTTACGCTTTCAGGAAACAAGCCCTGATGAATTTTACACGGTGGCCGGTAGCTGCTCTTGAATCAATTGAAAAAATTGAATGCCTTCGATATCTCGAGCATGGCATACCTTTAAAAATGGTGCTCACAGAATATATGGGAATTGAAATTGACACGCCTGAAGACCTTCTGTTGGCAGAACAAAAGTTGAAGTAATATGAATTGAAATATTTAGTAACGATTTACGTATGAAAGAAACAATGTGGGGAATCGATCTGGGTGGGACCAAGATTGAAGGCATTATTCTTCGCGGTGATAAAGAACCAGAGACGATTGTCAGAACCCGTGTTGACACGGAAGCTGCACAGGGCTATGATCATGTAATAGGCCAGATTGAAAAACTGGTTAAAAAGATGAAAGCCGATTCAGGGCTCACTCCCTCATCCATAGGCTTTGGAACACCGGGAATCCTGGACCCTATTACACAAAATTTGAAAAATTCAAATACGACAATCCTAAATCATCAGCCTCTAAAAAAAGATCTGGAAGAACGTTTGCAATTGCCGGTAATTCTTGCTAATGATGCAAATTGTTTCGCTCTTGCTGAAGCTACATGGGGTGGTGTAAAGAAAGCTGCACCACGAGCAAGAATGGTATTTGGTATTATTATGGGAACCGGTGTTGGCGGCGGACTTGTTATCGACGGCAAAATATGGGAAGGCCATCACGGAATTGCGGGTGAATGGGGACACAATTTCCTCGATGAATCAGGTGGACCCTGTTATTGTGGCAAAACGGGTTGTGTTGAGAAATTAATATCCGGCCCCTCTTTGCAGAAATTTTATGAATCTATCGCAGGTGCAAAAAAAACATTGAAAGAAATAGTCATGCATAAAGAAACGGATCCTTATGCGCGTCATACGCTGGATCGATTGAATCATTTTTTTGGAAAGGCAGTTTCGTCAATTACGAACATGCTGGATCCGGATATTATTGTTGTGGGAGGCGGTGTTGGAAATATTGATGAAATTTATACTGAAGGAGTGAAATCATTGAAACATTTCATCTTCAATAATTATTGTACCGTTCCTGTAATCCGGCCTCAATTGGGCGATAGTGCCGGTGTATTTGGTGCAGCGGCTTTAACACAGGGATATAAATAAAATTATTTTTTTTACTTATTATTCTGATAAATATGAAGTTCAGGAATTTTAAAATGGTAGACTATGTGGTATACGGAAGAGGTAGTTTCGAACAATTGGATGAAATATTAGCACCTCAGAGAAAAGGAGATTCTCCAATGATATTTCTGGTGGATCATTTTTTTGAAAGCAAACCACTTGTAAATAGAATCCCAACTCGTGGAAGAGATAAAATTATTTTTGCAGATGTAAATTATGAGCCGAAGACCAAACAGGTTGATGGACTGGCTGGGCGATTGAAAGAGGAATTCGGAACTATTGACGGCATCATTGGAATTGGTGGCGGCTCAGTAATGGATTTGGCGAAAGCAGTTTCATTGATGATGAATAATCCCGGTTCTTCTGCTGACTATCAGGGATGGGATCTCGTGAAATATCCTGGTGTATATAAAGCAGGTATACCTACGTTGAGTGGAACCGGAGCTGAAGTTTCACGAACTACAGTGTTGACTGGCCCAACCCGGAAGCTGGGAATGAATTCAGATTTCACGCCCTTCGATCAAATTGTTTTAGATCCGGAACTTACAGCCGATGTTCCGGCAAATCAACGTTTTTATACAGGAATGGATTGTTATATTCATTGCATCGAAAGTCTTACAGGCACTTTCTTAAATGAATTCAGTAAATCATATGGAGAAAAAGCACTTAGCCTGTGCCAGGAAGTTTTTCTTGATGGTGGTCCCTGGGGATCCAGAAATGATGACAAACTTATGATGGCTTCGTATGCAGGCGGAATGAGTATCGCATACTCACAGGTAGGAGTAGCTCATGCTGTTAGTTATGGATTGGGTTATCTTTTGGGAACCCGTCATGGAGTCGGAAACTGTATTGTTTTCGACAAACTTGAAGAATACTATCCGGAAGGCGTGAAAGAGTTTAAATTAATGGTGAAAAAAAACAACATAGAGATCCCCAAAAATATCACTAAAGGATTAACTGATGAACAATTTGATACCATGATCAATGTGTCGCTCGGCATGAAGCCATTGTGGGAAAATGCACTGGGCCCCGATTGGGAAAAAATAATCACAAAAGAAAAACTCAGGGCGCTGTACGAACAACTTTAGCAGATCAGCAGAAATAATGTACAGATTATTTTGGCAGTGTTTTTAATGTGTTCTCATTTATCGATACAGGATACTTTTTCTTAATTTCTTCAATCCACTTATTCTCCAAATCATTCTGGTAATCATTTATAGCCATACTCCTCGCTTCTGCAAAAGATCTGGGAGAAGGGTTTGGATATTCACGAATGATATAAGCAAATTGAACTGATTTGTTTTTACTTCCCTGGGACGTGCTAAAACTATAGGGAGTGATCTTACTACCTGAAAGTGTTTTTCCGTTGCCAGGAATCTGCTTCCATTCGAACCGTCCCGAATCAGCCTGCACCTGACTGGCAAGACTGTCGACTTCCATCCTCCAGTTGTAAAAATTATTTTTAATATCGATGGAAAGTTTATCAGCGGATGACAAGTTTAAAGCATTAAAAATGACTGCTTCAGCTCCCGGTTTCCACCAATACTTTTCTTTATGAGCCTCATAATATTTTTCCAGACCAGCAGAATCTGCCGAGGACTTGTTCCAAATCTGACGCTGCATGATTTCAAATAAAAGATTTCCGTCGCGAAATTCATTTACCTGTGCGGCGTACGCTGCATTGTATTTTTCCAGGTGTTGCTTATAATATTCAAATACCACTGTCTGCCGGTACCCATACAGAATTTCAGAATTTGTTTTCCCATTGGTTAAGTTAGGAGACGTTCTCAGGGATTTTCTGTAAATGATCCAATCGCCTACCGTATACTTTTTTTCCGGAAATTGAAAAAGTACGGTTGTATCATTTATGCCGGCATTTAAAGCTGGTTTTTTATTTTTTAAAAGGCTATCTGTATAATCCCAGAAGAGATTATCCGGAGACAGATTCTGTTTAAATTTCGTTCTTTTCAAAATGGTTTGAAGCATTTGATCTCTGGAAATCGCTATGCGCGGATCTTTTTTAATTTTTTCTTTTAATTCGTTTAGTGTTTTCTGGTCCAATTTTGAAGACACCGGAATTCGCGTCACTCTTTTTATGATGTGATACCCAAAGGAAGAAGCATAAGGTTCGCTGATATCTCCGTCATTTTTAAGATTAAACGCAGTTTCTTCGAATCCTTTTTCATATTTGCCTATTCCAAACTCAGGTAGGGATCCACCCAACTGATATGACAAATTATCTCCGCTGAATTTTCTGGCCAACGTGGCAAAATCTGAGCCACTGCGGATTGCGCGGTATATTGAATCAGCTCTTCTCAAAGTCTCTTTTTTTGCCGCATCATTTGCCTGGAAAGGAAAAGCCACCAGGATCTGGGCAGCATGTATTCTTCCCAATGCAGTTCTCTCAGCTGTTTTCTTTAATATGACGTACCCACCGGCAGTTTTGAACACCGTACTATATTTTCCTAAAGCGGTTTTGTATGCTGTCGTTTCCATCGAATATGGAATGTCAAAGACAGTTATGAAGCCGAGGTCGCCCTGGTTGTTTTTCACAAAGGGATCCTCTGAAAAACGTGTAGCCACGTCGCCGAAATTTTCACCTTTTTTTAAAGCCTGATAGGCCTGCTGAATTTTTCCCCAGGCTTTCGCAGTATCCCCTGGTGAAGAATTTCTTGGGGATGCAACATATATGTATGACAGACGAAGGTCGCGTTGGCTTCTGTAAAAGGCCTCTTTGGCCATCTGATTCAGGCTGGTTTCGTCGTTCATGTATTGATCAATAATCTGGCTCTTGAAATTCAAGAGCTCGGTGATCTGCCCGGGCAGCGTATCAAGTTTTAAATCATTAGCTGCCTGCACCTTCAATCGATACCTGATATAGAGGTTCAGATATTCGCGATAAGATTTAGCGGTCGCCTTTACATGTGAATTATTCTTGCGATAGGCATTGAGAAATTCTTCGCGGGTTATGATATGATTCCCAAACTGTGCGAGTGTTTGACCAAAAAATGTATTGCTGGAAAAGAGAAGTATTAAGATCAGTACTACATTCTTCATATCAGGGAGTATTGACCTTTTTCAGTTTAAGATTTATGACTTCATCTACCTGCTGATAAGTGAGTTTTTTCGCCACTATTCTTTTTTCCTTATCCAATAAATATAATATCGGAGTTTGGTAAACATCATACAGTTGGCGATAGTCAGGCTTGCCAGCGGCTGCTACCACGTCGTGCTGGGCAGTTGTTTGATAAACGTTTATCCAATCTCCCAAATTGTGATCTCTTATGAAATTCCGCCAGTTCTCCTGGCCCCCATCCACCATCACGGCAAATATCTGAACGCCTTCATATTTCCATTTAGCCTGATAGATAGAGTCCAGTTTTGGAATGGTCTCTTTACAATGACTGCAGGTGGGATCCCAGAAACATACCAAAATAAAATTTGCCGGTACTTCATAAAGGGATTTGATTTTCCCGGATGTATCTGTCATTTCCAGGTTAGCTGCAGGCTGACCAATCAGGTTGGCCATAATACTGTAAGCTCTGTCATCTACGAACTTTCTGTATTTCTCAGTAAAAAAATCTGCCTGTCCCGTATTTATATATTTTTCAAACAAATGAACAAATACTGCATCCTGACCCATGAATTCAGGATTTAAATACTTCTGTGTAAAATAAACCAGGAGAAATTTAAACATCTCTTTATTGGTGCGCGAATAGACCAGCATATAATCCACTTCTCTGTTTATGGAATCGGCTTCTGGCGACACGAGGTCTTTGTAGTAGTGATCAAGTTTGGGCTCGAAAATTGGCGTACGTATCAGCCGGTCATCCGTAAAAGAAATATTATCCCAGTAATGTGCTTTAAAATAACGATATGCAAAGGTGCTGTCAGGTCTACCACTGGGAAGGTTTGGTATAGGTGGTACAACCGGTTCTTTCAGTGCACGAAGTAAGGTGGCGAGCAATGAATTTGGGTCCTTATTTTCAATTTGATCCCTTTCGGCTTTTACTTCATCGTTTATTTTCTTTATTTTCTCTTTTACTGTGGCAGAGTCACTTTTTGATTTAGCATGTGCCAGTTCTGTCTGCAATTCAGAAAGAGACTTCCCACGAACGTTCATGTAGGCAGTGTATCCGAGGAAAGTGGTGTTTTCAGGAGATCCGGTAAATGAGATACTCGCCGGAAGTTTGGCCGAATCTGCATAAATGGTGAATTTCTGTTGTTGGTCTATCAATAACTCAAAAAGAATCTCCTTCTTCGGGGAAACAATAAAATATATCCCTCCTGAAAGCTTGTCTTTTCCCTTAAAGACACCAGATGAATTGCCGTCGAGTATTACGGAATCCGCTACTGCTTTCACTTTCCCATAATAATAGCCAAGGTATACTTTACTGTTTGTAAAGGGCTTTAATGTAAGCTGGATCTCATATCCCTGAGAAAACCCACAATAAGAAATCAACAATAAGCTAAAGGCAAAAAAAGTCTTTTTAGATAAAAGGTTGATCATAGGAGTGCTAAATTAGGATAATCCTACATTTGCCGCCGTGGGAAAAAAGAAAAATATTGTATTGGATAATCTGCTTGTGACCGGTTATGCGGCTGAGGGCAAAAGTTTGGCTAAACACGAGGGCAAAGTAATTTTCATGGAAAACGCTGTTCCAGGTGATATTGTTTCGGTACGACTGATAAAAAATAAAAAAGACTGGGCTGAAGGACAGGTATTGAGGACTACAACCTATTCACCTGAACGAATCGAGCCTTTTTGTAAGCATTTTGGTGTATGCGGTGGTTGTCAATGGCAAATGTTACCTTATGAGAAACAATTGGAGTATAAGCAGGACCAGGTTTTGCAGAGTCTGCGACGAATTGGCAAACTAGATTTACCAGAAATCAAGCCTATTCTCGGTTCCCCTGAGACCACCCTCTACAGGAATAAATTGGAATATACCTTTTCGAATCGAAGATACCTGTTGAAGGAGCAACTATCTGACCCTGAAATTTCGACCTTTCAAAATGCAGCGGGGTTTCATGCCCGTGGAATTTTTGATAAAGTCGTGGATATTGACACCTGTTTTCTTCAGGATGAACCAACAAACAATATCAGGAAGGAAATTAAACGCTGGGCCATCGAAAACGGAGTTACTTTCTATGATATACACCGTCACGAGGGATTTCTGAGAAATGTTCAGGTAAGGTTGTGTCGCACAAAGGAACTTATGGTAAATGTGGTATTCGGATACCGGGATGACTCATTGCAAAATGCCCTGCTCACGAATTTACAGAACCGGTTCCCTGCTATTACCACACTATTATATACCATCAATCTAAAATGGAATGATAGTCTCAACGACCTCCAGCCCCAGACATTTTTTGGTAACGGGTGGGTAATCGAAAAACTGGAGAACTTCAATTTTAAGATCGGACCAAAATCATTCTTTCAAACAAATACCACGCAGGCAGAACGTTTGTACCAGGTCATTCGGGATTTTGCGGGCCTCACTGGTGTAGAAACAATCTATGACCTTTATTGTGGTACCGGAAGTATTGGAATTTTCCTCAGTAAAATGGCGAAAAAAATAATAGGTATCGAACTTATTTCGGAGGCAATTGCTGATGCAAAAGAAAATGCTTTGTTAAATCAGGTTCATCATGCAGCTTTTTTTGCAGGCGATGTTACCGAAATCTGTGATAATACTTTTTTTGAAACCCATGGCCGTCCTGATCTGATAGTATCTGACCCGCCTCGTGCAGGTATGTCAGAAAAACTTGTGAGTAAATTACTGGAGATATCTGCTGAAAAAATTGTTTATGTGAGCTGTAACCCCGCCACCCAGGCCCGTGACTTACATCTCTTATCGGAAAAATACCAAATTTCGGCTGTGCAGCCCATTGATATGTTCCCGCATACCCTTCATATTGAAAATGTTACTGCGCTTTTCTTAAAACATTAACTTGCAGCCAGTAATTTTCGAAGAAATATGACTGACTTCCGATTAGGGCGTTCACAGGTAATTCCGCCCGTTATTAAAAACCTGATCATCATCAACGTTCTTGTTTTTTTGTTACAGTTTACCTTTCAGAGCCGAGGATCTCATTTTATGGAGAATTATTTTGCGCTGCATGATATTCGATCCGACTTTTTCAAACCTCATCAGCTGATCAGTTACATGTTTCTTCATGGTGGCTTTTGGCATATTTTCTGGAATATGCTGATCTTATGGATGTTTGGAAGCATTCTTGAAAACTACTGGGGCCCTAAGCGATTTCTTACATTTTATATTATCTGCGGAATTGGTGCTGCGGTATTACATCTGGTGGTTTTGTACCATGAACTGACCCCCTATTGGGAGGAACTGATTAAATACCCCATTCATGAGCAGCTCCCGTATAGAGAGCAATTCGAAGCGCCTATAAATACTGCTACCCTTGGAGCGTCTGGAGCTATCTTCGGGTGCATGGTTGCTTTTGGCCTTCTGTTTCCAAACAGCCTTATTTATATATATGCCATTGTACCCGTAAAAGCGAAATGGGCGGTACTGGCTTATGTTATTTATGAACTATTTTTAGGTGTTCAAAACAATGCCGGCGATAATGTAGCACATTGGGCTCATTTAGGAGGAGGTTTGGTAGGATTGTTACTTGTTTTTTACTGGCGAAAAAAAGATCAACGAAGGAATTACTATTGAACAAGGATTCATGATACCTGTTAATCATTTGGACACGGCGTCAAAATTGTTTTGTTAAGAATGCAGATATGGATGTAAAGGAAGAAAATTATAGGAAGCGAATGCATCTGGGTCAGGATGGTAATGCACTTGTTGAGCTACTTGTTCTGAATGCTGTGATTTTTGTAGTGCTAAAGTTCGTTTACGTGTTTTTCCTACTCACGAATGCGTCATCTGACAGTTTTATAACCCACGTCTTCAGCTGGTTCGTACTACCTGCGAATCCTGAAAAGATCGCATGGAGGCCATGGACACTGATCAGTTATATGTTTTCCGATCTGCAGTTATTTCGTTTTATTTCTAATATGTTCTGGCTTTGGAGTTTTGGATATATCCTTCAGGATCTCACCGGAAACCGAAAATTGGCGCCGGTTTATCTTTACGGAGGTATTGGTGGTGCTGTAATTTTTGTGATGGCCCATGTTCTAATTCCCGATCTGCGGGCAGGTATTGACAGCGACAGCCTTACGGGTGCAAACTGTTCAATAGCAGCAGTGGCGGTCGCGACTACCATAATATCACCAGACTACAGAATTTTTCCGATGATCAGCGGAGGCATCCCCTTATGGATTTTGACCCTGATTTTTGTACTGCTAAATTTCTCGGGAATTCGCAACGGCGATTTGGCTTCTTACCTCGCTTATGCAGGTGCGGCGGGTGTTGGATTTCTTTTTATCGACCAGTTGCGAAGGGGTCGGGATGGAAGCATTTGGATTAACAACTTCTTTGACTGGATTGGAAATCTCTTCAATCCGGATGTAAAGAAGAAGTCAAAAAATAAAAAGGATGAATTTTTCTATAACGTTTCAAATACTCAGCCCTTTAAAAAAATTCCTAATATTACTCAGAAACGAATCGATGAAATACTCGATAAAATAAATCAACAGGGCTATCGCTATCTTACTAACGAAGAAAAGGAAATTTTGAAGCGGGCAGCTGAAGAGGAAGATTTCTAACATCAAAGACTCTTCCTGATGGCATCATTTAGGGAATTTACAAAACGCATTTTTATTCTGTTCAATTTAGTGGTGGGAATCCTGTTCTTACTCGCCTGTTGTAATGCATTTCTACATCCGGATAAATGGTGGTCCATCGCTTTACTTGCTTTTTTTTTCCCGCTGTTTCTGATTTTATTAATTGGATTTTTATTTTTCTGGGCCTTCACCAGCCCCAGATATTTGCTGATTTCACTCATATGTCTTCTTATTGGCTGGCAGAACATTCATGCTTTTTTTGGCTTTAGTCTGAATAAAAACGATTTTTCGCACAAAGATTCTTCGAGTATTCGCATTATGGACTGGAATATTCGCAGCTGGGACGAATTCACTACAAAAAAGATCGGCGACTCACGGCATCGAGCAGGTATGCTCAATCTGATTGAAAAACAAAATGCGGATATTCTGTGCTTCCAGGAGTTCTTCGAACCCACTGATTCTGCAAAATCTATTATACGATATATTCAGACGCGATTACAATTCCCCTATTTTTTCTTTTCGAGAGATTATCACAATCGCATCAATAGTTACGAAACAGGCGTAATTATATTCTCGAAATATCCGATCGTTGCGAATTCCCAGGTATATTTTAAATCTGACGCAGGTCAAAAAACTGAGAGTCTGATTGCAGCAGACATTGATATAAACGGAAAAATAATCAGGGTATTTACGACTCATCTTCAGTCTGTTTTGTTCAAGCAAAAAGATTTCAGGAATGTCGAAATCGTGCGGAATGCAGAAGATAGTATGCTTGAGGCTTCACGGTCGCTTGCGAAAAAATTAAAGAACGCACTGGGACTTCGCGGATATCAGGCCGATACAGTTCGAAGGCAACTGGATATTTGCCCTTATCCACTGATCATCTGCGGTGATTTCAACGACGTCCCGAATTCCTATACTTATTTTCATATAAGAGGAAACCTCCAGGACGCATTCATCAAAAAATGTTTTGGCATTGGCAGAAGTTATATCCATATTTCGCCAACGTTACGCATTGACTATATATTTCCGTCAACAGATTTCGTGGTGGTACAAAGCATGAAACTTTCATCACCTTTTTCTGATCATCATGCGGTTCTTACAGATCTGAGGTTGCAGGGGAGAAAGTTATAAATGTTTATATTTGGGCGAATACATGAGTCATTTAAAAGTCTACAATTCTTATTCGAGACATAAGGAAGAATTTATTCCGATCACGCCACATCACGTGGGTATGTATGTTTGCGGCCCTACAGTAAGTGGTGAGAGCCACCTTGGTCATGCAAGGGGATTTATCACTTTTGATGTCATCTACCGATACCTGCTTCATCTTGGATATAAAGTAAGGTATGTTCGAAATATAACCGATGCGGGACATTTTGAGGAGGAAGGAAGAGAAGCTGAAGATAAAATATCGAAAAAAGCGCTGATCGAGAAGCTCGAACCAATGGAACTCGTTCAGAAATATACCAATCTCTTTCATTGGGCGATGCGACAATTCAACAATCTGGATCCGAGTATTGAACCGACTGCCACGGGTCATATTGTGGAGCAAATCAATATGATCCTCGAAATAATTAAGTCAGGATATGCATACGCTGTAAATGGTTCGGTTTATTTTGACGTAAAGAAATACGCGGAAAAATATCCTTACGGAAAACTCAGTGGCCGCAGACTTGACGATTTACTTGAAACTACACGTGATCTGGAGAACCAGGAAGAAAAAAGAAACAGACAGGATTTTGCATTGTGGAAATCTGCACCTCCGGGCCATATTATGAGATGGACGAGTCCCTGGGGAGAAGGATTTCCAGGTTGGCATATTGAATGTTCCGCAATGAGCACGAAATATCTTGGAACCCAGTTTGATATTCACGGTGGTGGAATGGACCTCATGTTCCCCCATCATGAAAGTGAAATCGCCCAGAGTATGATTTGTAATCATCATTTGGCCGCCCGTTATTGGATCCACAATAATATGATCACCATCAACGGGAAAAAAATGGGCAAGAGCTACAACAACGTGATTCGCTTAACGGATATGTTTTCCGGAGATAATCCTCTTCTGGCCCAAGCTTATCACCCCATGACGATCCGGTTTTTTATATTACAGACACAATACCGAAGTACATTGGATTTTGGAAATGAAGCCCTGCAGGCTGCAGAAAAGGGATTTAAAAGATTATGGGACGCCTACCAGGAACTACTGAAAATGAAAACAAATCCTTCTAAAATAATTAATGAACAAATCGAAAATCAATTCAATTCTCTTTGCCGCGAAATGGATGATTTTATGAATGATGATTTTAATACTGCAAAAGTGCTGGCAAATATGTTCCAGCTTGTAAATCACATTAATTCTTTTCGTAGCGGAGATCTCGAAAAAACAACCCTTTCATCCGAAACCCTGTCCTTTGTACAAGGCAAGTTTAAATCTTATATGGAGGATGTCCTTGGACTCAGGGAAGATTCCAACTCAGGGTCTGATAAAATCAGCGGCATTATGGATCTTCTGGTTGAAATAAGAAGCGCAGCAAAAGCTAAAAAGGATTATCAGACCTCAGACCGAATTCGTAAACAGTTACTTGAAATTGGAATCTCGCTCAAGGACGAAAAAGATGGCAGGGTGAGTTTTAATATGGAATAAATATCGGCCGGAACATACGATAAAAGCTTTTTTAACGTATGCATAAAAAGTCTCAGCCTTTCAAAGTCTTTATAATTATTTTTTGAGTCTGCATAGCTATGATCAAACCTTTTGTGAAAACCCGATTAAAGTGTCTGTTGGTTTGTATGAGCCTGCTTCTGGTTACTTCCTGTAATAAAACCTCCTCCCCCGTTATTAATGCGCAGACTGCTACCCTAGGATCTCTCCTGGCCACCGGTGCAAATACTACAATCTTTAATTCAGCAGTGGTAAAAGCAGGACTTGATTCTGTATTCCGCAGTCCTTCTATTTTTACTCTTATGGTACCAAATGACATGACCTGTATTCAATCAGGTTTTAGTCAGTCTGTTATAAACGGTTTTACTGCAGACGAAGCGAGGAATTGGGTACTTTATCAGACCTATGCGGGAACGGCTCTCAATTTTGAATCGTTTATCGGCAAAACAGAGGTAAAACTGATCATGGCTAATGGAGATTCAACGTTTGTTTCGGGTGATTCAAACAGAACATACGTTAACGGTTATCAATTTCTCAATTCAGAAGCCACCGCCACCAATGGAGTTATGCTTTCATTGCAAAACGTATTATTACCACCAACCCAGAATCTTAGTCAAATGGTAAACAGCGATACATCGCTTACTTTTTTCAATCAGGCAATACAATTGTCCACACCATTTCCGGATACATTGTCTGTGCTTCTAACATCGGGTGGTCCTTTTACAGTAATCGCACCCAATAACGATGCCTTCAGAAATGTTGGATACAATACACCTTCAGATTTAAATGCTGTAAGTCCCGACAGTCTTCGTTCCCTGGTTTTGTTGAGTCTCATTCCCCAGCGATTATTCGGTTATGATGTGGACGACAGCAGCATGTTTCAGACACTGGCTGATAGTACTCTTATATTTTACATCACTGGTATTCAGACTACCGTTCAGGTAGTTGGAAGCGACACGACTGCAAATGTCCTTACTGTTAGTCCGATGGCCAGAAACGGTGTTTTATTCAAAATCGACGGATTACTTGAACATTAAAACGCTTTAATTTGCGTTGATGACATCAGATCTTTCCTCATACATTATTCATCTTTCAAAAGACAAAAAATTTGCCCGGATACTGGAAAACCAACAGTTACTTAAGGTTTCCAAACGCCGGCACGTACATCTATATTTATGTTACTCCATATTAGGGCAACAGCTCTCCACCAAAGTTGCGGCTACAATTCGTAAAAGGTTTCTGAAATTGTACGAAGGAAATCCAACTCCGGAGCAAATACTGGCTACCCCCCATGAAACTCTCCGTTCTATTGGCCTATCGGGTGCAAAGGCAAATTATGTACACAATGTGGCGCGATTTACCATCGAATTTGGATTGAATCATCAGTTGCTGAAGAAAATGAGTAATGAAGAAGTTATTGAATACCTCACGAAAATAAAAGGTGTTGGCAGATGGACGGCTGAAATGTTACTGATGTTTACCCTGGGCCGTGAGGATGTTTTTGCTGTTGATGACCTCGGTATACAACAGGCAATGATTAGGATTTATAAGCTTGATAAAACAAATAAAAAAAAATTAAGAGAAGATATGCTGAAGATCTCCAGTAATTGGTCACCCTTCAGGACCTATGCCTGTCTGCATTTATGGCACCACAAAGACAATTTACCCGATTCGGCTTAAATATCACAAAGCAACCTATGATCCTGTTTCACGTATTTTGGAAAAGGCAGCCTCGCAGGGCAGTCTTTTAAAGAAATAAATTATCTTGCGTCTTCACACGCCAAATCATTCA
Organism: uncultured Bacteroidota bacterium; assembly: GCA_963757315.1. Lineage (GTDB taxonomy): Bacteria > Bacteroidota > Bacteroidia > Chitinophagales > Chitinophagaceae > Puia. Next base: position 2,464,687 of record CAVWRD010000011.1, read on the forward strand.
TATATTAAATAATTTAAGATGAAACTATTCAGAAGTCTTCTTTGTGCAGCTGGGATTATTGTAATTGGACTGGCAAGTTGTAGTAAATCAAGCACTGGGTCAACCGGACCTGCGGGACCTGCGGGACCAGACAGTGTATTTTCGTCTCAATGGATCAATATGGCCTTAGTTTATAATCCGGCCGACAGTGCATATGAAGAAGCCATAAACGCGCCGTCCATAACCCAAAGTATACTGGATAGCGGTGTGGTGCTTTCTTACGTAAATTTTGAAGAATCGAACGGAACGTATCACGTTACTCCTACCGGTGCTCTCGTGCCGTTTATTTTTGAAGACTTTTCAGTGGGACAGATAAACCTTTCAGCAGGCGCCAATTATAATTTTCCTTATCGGTATGTGACTATCCCTGGAGCGTTAGTAACAGGTAACGGTGCTAACAGAAAGGTAAAAGGATATACACCCACAGAATTAAAGGCGATGTCGTTTGAGCAGGTACAACAGGTACTTTCGAATAAAAACTAACATTTAAAAAGACTGTTCATATAAAAACTTTTAAAAGGCCCTCTATGCTCGAGAGGGTCTTTTGTTTTTAAAACATTTTTTTGACAGATTGAATTTTTAAATACTCCGCGATTATTTATCGTACTTGTTTAAAAAATCAACTAGATTATGGTTTACGAATGTCACTGTATCTGACAACGGTTTCCCAAAAAAGTGGGTCTCGTATTCATTGCGGAATATGCCTGATTCCTGTGTTTTAGATAACACTTTTTTATTCAAAGAGGAATAAGTCATATAAGATATCCCCGCGATTCCAAAAATGGAATAAACTGCAAAAAAGAAAACTCTGCTCCTTTTGATGATCCAGTTTTCCGAAAAAGTATTCTGACTTATCACAGCCGCTATCAGGGGAATTATGGGAACCCAGAATCGCGGATCAGGGTATGGCCAGTTGAATAATAAGAGAATATAGAAAAAGATGTATGATTTTACAATCAAAGGAATATCGCTTTTCCTGATTAAACAGATATAGATAAACCCGGCAATGCCTAAAATTCCCGATAGGAAAAACAACCAAAACCCAAATGGGTGAGGAAGAATGTTAATCAGCTTTGACCTTGGACTGTTCAACAGAATCTCTCCCCATTCAGAAAAGTGCCAGATTAGAATGTTCGAATAATGAACACCTCCACTAAATTGTCTTGTAATAGCTTCGAGGTAATGATTTAATCCCAGCGGTTGCGAAAAGACGATTACCAATATTACGCAAAAGACAAAAGCAAGTGCCGCGGACCGGTTTTTCTTAAGCAAACCGACAATTTGCATTTTGTATTCCATTGCCAGGGAAAAAAATATCGCTGCAAATAATGTTATACCAATCGTTCGTGTTATCGTCGCTAACAATGCCAGAAGAAAAGCAAATAAAAGATTTCTGATTTTTCTGTTTCGGACAAATTGAGAATACTCATATAAACTAAACAACGAAAAAAACAAATACTGGAGTTCTGACAACGGCTGCATAGTAAATTTGATGATCGTCCAGTTCATCAATACAAGGAAAAATAAAAAGAAAGGAGAAGGTATATAGAAAAAGATTTTTCTCACAAAATATAGTCCTCCAAACAGATAAAGACAGTTAATAAAAACCAGTGAAAAGGATCTAAGTATTCCAAATTTCGAAAGCAATAAGAGAAGGACTGTGTAACCATATGGCAGATAATCGCCGGGAATCGCGCCAGGTGGGCATTTGGATTCAATACAGTCCTTTATGGAAAAATAGCGAAGCATATCAAAGTGAAGCCTCAAGGGCGTTAAACAGTTTATCAGAAACAAAACCCCCAATATATATATGGACCACTTTAATAAAAGGGTTTTCTTTTTTTCCGATAATTTATCTTTTGCAGAATTTAACATCAGCTCTGTTCATTTTTAACACCAACTGATATAACAGAAATACCGACATACGGAGAAACAAACCAATCTATGACTCTGAAAAACGGAATAAGCTGGTTGTATATATTCATTTTTGTACCAGAAATATTTTTCTTGTTCAAAACTTTACCTGAAAACCACCATCCCAAAATGCCGGCAGCATTGAAATACCTGGTATTCATAATGAATAGTCCTGCGGATTCCAATAAACTTTTTAATCCAGACCTTGAATATCGTTTAAAATGGCCAAGTTCCCTGTCGATCGAATTGTAAAGCCACTGACCTGCCGGAACTAAAACTATCAGTTTCCCATTATTTCTCAACAGTGCTTTTGCATTCCGAATTGCCAGAACATCATTTGAAATATGTTCGATAACATTAGACGCGATTACAGTATCAAATCTGGCTAATAGATCGGGATACCTGGAGTCGAAATTATCTACAGAAAGATCCAATTCATATACACCCTGCAAATGTGGACTGTCGCCAAATTTAATTCGAAGTAAATTGCAATACTCAGGTCTCAGGTCACTTAGAGAAACATTAGAATGATTTTTCAAAAGAAATGAAGATATATTTCCCGTGCCGCTTCCTATCTCGATTGTTTGTCCACCAGCAAATCTGTTTAGCGCTTCAAATTGCCAACGGTTGAATTTATCTGCTCGTGAAAAGTTCTCCAGCGTTTCAAAGCCTGACGGATCGGATATAATGTCTTTTTGCATTAACGGAATAAATTGTATTTCAAAATACAATAGATGGCATGAAGCCCATCTTTCCATGCGATCTTTTTACCTTCAAAATATGTACGGCCATAGTAAGAAATCCCGACTTCATATATCCTTATATTGGGTATGCGCGCTAGTTTGGCAGTTATCTCCGGTTCGAATCCAAATCGTTTTTCTTTAAGGTTAATCTTTTTAATGATATGGGTTCTACACAATTTATAACAGGTTTCCATATCAGTCAGATTAAGATTGGTAAGCATATTACTTAGCCTTGTAAGCATTTTATTCCCTATAGAATGCCAGTAAAATAATATGCGGTGTGGATTTCCACCAATGAATCGGGATCCAAATACGACATCTGCGGAAACATTTATTACCGGTTTGAGCAAACTATTTAATTCTTCAGGATCGTACTCCAGATCGGCATCCTGTATAATCAGATATTCTCCCGCTGCTTTTTGGATACCTGTGTGTATTGCCGCACCTTTACCCTGATTTACATCGTGTTTGTAATATTGGATATTTCTATCAGGGTGTATTGTTTTATAGTTAAGCAAAATCTGCTCGGTTGCATCTGTTGAGCAATCATTCACAAGAATAATTTCTTTTTCAAGGTTGTGGATCAGTTTTACTGCACAAATCCGATCCAGGATAACGGAGATAGTTTCTGCTTCATTGTATGCAGGAATAATGATGGAAAGTGTTTTGAATGAATCCATAAACTTGAACAACGATATTCAACTATCAGTGACCACTAAAATAGCCCTTCCCTCCTAAAATTCAATGTCTGTACAAATTATAATTTACAGTTTAATTGCAAGAGCAGGAAGTAGAGAGAGCCGTTCTTGGTTGATTTTCCGAAACAGAGGATTAAAAATTGAATTAAATGAAGAAGCCCTCCGGTAAAATAACCGAAGGGCTTCTTAACAATTAATAAATCGATTTATTTTTTTGCATCATAGTTTTTCTGTGCTTCCTGAGCCTTTTTAAAATCAAGCACAACTCCATTTATGCAATATCTCAATCCTGTAGGCGGAGGTCCGTCATCAAATACATGGCCCAGATGCGATTTACATCTGCCACATTCTACCTCCGTTCTCTCCATTCCCAAAGAATTATCTTTCAGATAAATGATACTGGTTTTACTGATGGGTTCATAGAAACTTGGCCAGCCACATCCACTTTCAAATTTGGTATCACTTTTAAAAAGTGGATTCCCGCAAACTGCACAATAGTAAGTTCCCACTTCTTTAGATGTTTCAAACTTACTGGTAAATGGTCTTTCAGTTCCCTTTTGCCTCGCAACATAATAAACATCTGCTGGCAGCAGTTTTTGCCATTCAGCATCTGTTTTGTTTATAAATGATGTATCCGGATGAACCTGATTTTTATCCATAGCTGTATTTTTATTATTGCCGGTTTGGGAGTAGCATTGCTGAAATAACACGGCAAGAATTATAATTCCTGTTGTTTTAAATAGTCTGTTCATGGTATTTAATATATACACAACAAATCTACGTAGCAGCAGTTCGCTCAGTTTGACATTTCCTTGACATAATAAAAATATTTTCGTTTTGTTTGGAGGCAATTGTCAATTCTTTAGATTTTTTGATGCTTAAACAGGTGATTTGTTAAAGGAATTATAAGAACCGTACACTATATTTGTCAATACCTTAGGCCGCTCACATTATTAACCTGGTAGCAATGTTTAACCTGATTTTATTTGGTCCGCCTGGCAGCGGGAAAGGTACACAGTCCGAAAAACTAATCTCCTTATATGGGTTTAAACACCTGAGTACAGGCGATATCCTCCGCAATGAAATAAAAAATGGTACAGCCCTGGGTCTGGAGGCAAAAATGCTGATGGACCAGGGAATCCTGGTACCAGATGCTGTAGTAATCGGAATGATCGGAAAAGCACTAGAGGACAATCAAGGAGCAAATGGTTTCCTTTTTGACGGTTTTCCACGCACTAATGCTCAGGCCGAAGCACTTGATACCCTGCTTGCAGAAAAGAATATGTCTATTAATGTTGTTTTGGCGCTTCAGGTATCGAAAACTGAACTTATAAAAAGGTTATTAAACCGCGGACTTACATCAGGACGTACAGATGATGTTAATGAAGCTGTGATAGGATCCAGAATAGAAGAATACGAGCGGAAAACAGCTACTGTGGCAGATTATTACAAGAAATTTGACAAGGTGGTTTACATCCCCGGCGAAGGTTCGGTGAATGAAATCTTTGATAAACTTACTGCCGAAATAGGAAAAAGACACTGAGAACTAGTGTGAGAGTGTGAGGGTATGAGAGTGAGATTCACTTCCTGACATTACATTTTATTCATTACATCAATTCGGTTTTTTTCTCTTCCATACTCCCATACTCCCATACTTTCACACTTGTTTAAAATTCCTCCTCCCTCTTCTTCACTGCTTTTTCGACCCTTACAGAAATGCGGATGCTGATTTCATACAAAAGGATTAGTGGAAGAGCAACAATAGTCTGGCTCATCCAATCCGGAGATGGTGTGATTACAGCGGCCACAAACAGTATTGCCACATAGGCATATTTCCGGTAAGTACGAAGGAAGTCTGGTGTAATCAATCCTATATGAGTTAGCACATAACTTATCAGGGGAAGCTGGAAGGCTATCCCTGATCCAATCAGAATGTCAAGCAAATTGTCTAAATAATCATCAAGAGTTGGTCTGGTTATTAACATCCCGCTCATACCAAGCTTATAATTGGAAAGAAAACTGAATGTAAATGGCGCAAGCAGAAAATATCCGAATGCAATTCCCAGCATGAAGAAAAACGTTACAAAGAATATCGAACCCCTTGTGCTTTTTATTTCTTTTGGGGAAAGTGCTGGCTTCACAAAACGCCAGAATTCCCAAAATATATAGGGGAAAGCTATAATAAATCCACAAACACAGGCGATCGTTATACTGGATATAAATTGGGATCCAAAAGCCGTAGTTTGTAACTGCACATTTGCCGCCGGTAAACAAAGGGTATCACCTATATGAAGAAAATGGCTAAGGTTACAAAGTCCGACGACTGACAGGAAATCCTGTTTCAGCGGACCCATAATAATATGCTCAAATATCCAGTCTATTTTTATAAATGCGAAAACAGCCAACACCACAATAGCTAACACGGAACGTACAATATGCCAGCGAAGGGCTTCAAGATGTTCGATGAAAGACATTTCCGCCTGCCCCGGGGTTCTCTTAAAAAAATTTAAAGCCATAGTTCACCGAATTGCCATTTGTAAAAGCGTCGCAAAGGTAATTGAAAAGCCCAAAGCTTAAAGCCTAAAACTGAAAGCTTAAAGCATAAGGCGGAAGGCTTAAGGCCGAAAGTTTATTTTGGACGATTGTGAGTTGTTAATGGTAGATGGTTTATGGAGCAGCTTCGTATTTAGGCCTTGAGCTTTGAGCTTTAGGCTTTAGGCCTATTTGAGGAGCTTCATTTTGACCATTTCTATCCGGGTGTCACTTACGCTGAGGATTTCAAATTCGTAGTCATCAATTATTATATGTTCTTTGAGTCGCGGAATGGCTTCATGACGATTGATAATAAATCCCGACAGGGTCTCTGATTCATTTTCAGGAAAATCAAGTTCATATTTCTCGTTGAGATAGTCCAGTTCCAGTCTCCCGGCAAAAATAAATTCATCACTGGATAGCCTCTTCTCTTCAAATTCTTCTGTATCATACTCATCACGGATCTCTCCAAAAATTTCTTCCAGCAAATCTTCCATAGTTACTATACCTGCGGTGCCACCAAATTCATCCACAACCCACGCTATACTTTTTCTTTCCCTGCTGAATTTGCTGATAAGGTCGGTAGCACTCATACTTTCAGGTACAGCGGGAATCGGAAGAAGGATATCTCGCATACTTACGGGTGCTTTGAAAAGATCCAGTTGATGGATATATCCCATCACATGGTCTATATTTCCGTCGTAAACAACAAGCTTGCTAAGCTTGCTGTTCATGAATTTTTTTCGTGCGTCTTCAATGGTGAGACGAATATCTATCCCTTCAATTTCCTTCCGCGGTATCAGGCATTCCCTCACTTTCACTTTGGGCAATGAGAGGGCAGCTTCAAATAATTCTGTATTTAATTTCTGCTGTGGTTCATCCGATTCGCCAGTTTGCTGAAAGAAATTACTCAGATCAGCTTTTGCAAAAAGATCTTTGTGTTCATCAATACGCACGTTAAAAACATATTTGAGTATCCACTCCGATATACGGGTAAAAAAGACAGAAACAGGATAGAATAAACTATAAAAAAAGTTACTTACCGATGCAAAAAAATCCAGAAGACTATCGCTTTTTGCGCGGAAAAGCGCCTTCGGTATCAGTTCACCAAAAAAAAGAATAAATAATGTGGATGTGAGAGTTTCAAACATCAACCGAAATATATCCACCCATGCTTGTGGTACTACAGTTTTTCTGATTATAAATTCCCAAAGCGGCGACAGTGTTTCACCCACCAGCAAACCAAAAATGACAAGAAATATATTAAATCCGATCAATAATGCGCTTATAAACCGGCTGGGGGTGTCCAGAAATCCAGAGAGTAATATACTTCGTTTTAACCCCTGCTTTTTTCGTATTTCAATGGTCAGTCTGTTCGCATTGGCAAACGCGATTTCGATGCCCGCGAAAAAAATGATCATCAGCCAGGCTATTATGATCCAAATCAGGGTATTGGTATTGATCATGCAACTACGAATATAACGCAAAGAAAGTATAGGAGTATAGGAGTATAAGAGTACGTTTAATTTGCCGGCCAACAGCTAACGGCCAACGGCAAACGGTTATCGGTCATCGGTGTTGTCGAGTTAAAAAGTCCGAGATGACATGCCTCGCCTCTTCACAGGCATTTTGAAGGTTATCGTTCACAATAATATAATTAAAATGATGCCTGAAGGATATTTCATAAGCCGCTTTATTCAACCGGTCCTGCAAAGCTTCTGATGATTCAGTGGCGCGATATTCCAATCTTCTCTTAAGCTCTTCAATAGAAGGCGGCTGTACAAAAATAGACAGACTTTGTTCAGGGTATTGCTCCTGTACGTGAATAGCCCCTTTTACATCAATATCCAGGATTGGAATCTTGTTTTTGGCTCTCAACCGCTGAAGTTCAGTCTTTAAAGTTCCATAATACCTTCCTTCATACACCATTTCCCATTCTACAAATTCCTGATTTTGTATTTTATGCTGGAATTCCTCCAAGCTCATAAAATAATAATCTACGCCGTTTTCTTCATCCTGACGCTGGGGTCTGGTGGCTGCCGAAACCGAAAATGCCAGTTGGGGGAAATGTTGCAATAAATAACGGGTAATAGAAGTTTTACCGGCTCCGGAAGGTGCAGTTATTATTATCAGCATCGGAGTATTTATATTCTTTTAATTGACGCGCCCAAACGATTAAGCCTTTCGTCAATATACTGGTATCCGCGATCTATCTGATCGATATTCTGAATAACACTTTTACCTTCCGCACTCATAGCAGCGATCAATAAGGAAACACCTGCCCTGATATCGGGACTGCTCATAGTAACCCCGCGAAGTTTATGATTTCTTCCCAAACCAATTACAGCTGCCCGATGTGGGTCGCAGAGAATAATCTGGGCTCCCATATCCAAAAGTTTGTCTACAAAAAACAAACGGCTTTCAAACATTTTCTGATGAATGAGTACACTTCCTTTGGCCTGGGTTGCCACTACCAGCATTACACTTAATAAATCCGGCGTAAGTCCTGGCCACGGATGATCGTACAAGGTGAGCACAGAACCATCTAAATAAGTTTGAATTTCATAAAGATCCTGCTCCGGGACAAGTATATCGTCGCCCTGAATTTCAAGGCGAATCCCCATCTGTCGGAATTTATCGGGTATCTGGCCCAATTCTCCCAACCTGACGTCTTTAATCAGGATCTCGCTTTGGGTCATCGCTGCCATTCCAATAAATGAACCTATTTCGATCATATCAGGTAACATCCTGTGATCAGTACCGCCAAGTTCCTTTACACCTTCGATTGACAAAAGATTACTTCCGATTCCACTGATCTTTGCCCCCATTCTGTTTAACATCCTGCAGAGCTGTTGTATGTAGGGTTCACAGGCAGCATTATAAATAGTAGTAGTGCCAGTAGCAAGACTTGCAGCCATTATTATATTGGCCGTACCGGTTACTGAAGGCTCTTCGAGTAAGATATAATTGCCTTTGAGTTCTGATGCCTCGAGTCGAAAATAATCATCTCCGGGATCATATGAGAACCGCACCCCCAGTTTCTCAAACCCTGTCATATGTGTATCCAGTCTTCTTCTCCCGATTTTATCGCCACCAGGTTTGGGTACATAGGCAATTTTGAATCTGGCGATAAGAGGGCCCGCGAGCATTACAGCACCTCTGAGCTTCCCACTTTTTTTGCGAAAAGTCTCACTGTTCAGATAGTCCACATTTACATCATCAGCCTGAAAACTGCAAACATGACGGGTAGAGCGTTCTGTTTTAACACCCATCTCCTGAAGAACTTCAATTAGAAGATTGACATCGAGAATGTCGGGGATATTTGAGATCGTAATTTTGCCCCTGGATAATAATACAGCGCTGATAACTTGGAGCGCTTCATTTTTAGCCCCCTGTGGAACGATATCTCCTTTCAACCGTTTACCACCGGTTACTTCAAAGGCATTCATTCAATATCTTTTCTTTTTGAATTTACCTCCGCGATCGTTATTCCGGTTATTGTTATTATTGTTGCGCTGAAATTTCTGATTGCGTTTATTGCGATCATATCCGTAGCCACCACTTCTTTCCCGATTTTCATTAGGTCTGAAACTACGAACAAAAGGTGTATTGGTAAATTCGAGCTGCCCATTTGTTATGGCACTCAATTCACCCTGAATCGCATCATCGTGGACTGTTTCTTTATGCCAATTATTATAAGCAAGCTTCATATAATAAGCCACAGCATTTGCAAATCCGTTTTTCTTTTCGGGATTTTCTTCTGCCAGTGCTTTATCAATAATCAATTCAAGATTTTTCCCTAGATGCGCATGCTTCGGATACCTTTTCGGATAAGGTAACGGATCAGATTTTAGTTTTAAAGTTTCTGCTGTTGGAATTGGATAGGGAGATGAAACTTCCAGTTTGAAATCAGATATCAGGAAAAGATGATCCCATAATTTATGTCTGAAATCTTCAACGTTTTTCAGGTGAGGATTCAGAAATCCCATCAATTCTATCACTACTGCTGCATTTTTTTCGCGCACCACGGGATCTTCTATTGTTAGCAGGTATTCAATCATCCGCTGGATGTGGCGGCCGTATTCACGCATAATCAGATGATTACGCGTTGTATTGTATTCCATTATGTAGTATTTATGCCAGACAAACCTACGGAAAAAAATCAGTTCACAATAACCTTAGTCAGGAACTGCTTGTTACTGCCCTGATTCAATGCCCTCAGAAAGTAAATTCCACTGGCTGGTTTTACAGAAAGATTCATATTAGTCATATAACTTCCTGCAAGCTGTACCTCTTTTCTTTCAATAATCTGGCCAGTTGTATTCACCAACTCCAGACTAAAATTACCTGTTTGCTGTTCATCAAACTGAACCTGTATATTTTGATTGACGGGGTTGGGATAAATCTGAATCCCCGGCTTTTGATCTGCCTGTTGCAGGTTTACGGCTTTGATGACCGAGTAGATGACGTTTCCCTGCGGGTCAATCCTCTTGATCCGGAAGTATATTTCGCCCACATCAGTTTGAGAAGTGTTGTATTGATACCGGAATTGTGCAACAGAACCTGTTGGAGCAGATCCAGCCGGGACCGTTCCTGCTGATTGCCAACTTTCGTTGTCTTTGCTGTATTCAATTTCATATATGATGCCATTTTGATCGATTGTGCCGAGCCATTGCAGCGAAACCGTTCCATTTTGTTTATAAGCTGAAAAATTGCTGATGGATGTACCCAATGGAATAGTCGGGCACCAGTAATAAGTCAGGTGCATGATACCACCAATAACGGTAGTTACCGACGACTTATAATTAGAACCCCCTTGGATAGTTATCATACCACCGTTCACGTCGTAAGTAAAATTTACCGTCCCCATTCCCAAATAAGCGGCATTACCACCGGCAGTACCAAAACCATTCGGGTTGGTAATAATATTTTCTGGCCCATAAGTAATAGAATCGGTTGGTACGACTCCAAAAGGATCCAGCGTGTCAATTCCATGTGTTGCCGAATAAACGTTACTGATCGAAATGCCCGGACCGGTTACTTGATTTACAAGCGTTAATTGAAAAAGAAAGGCTGTTCTCAGTGGTCCCGTATTCAATGCACCGGTAACCGAAGTGCCGGTAAGTGTATCGTGCAATGAAACACATGCCAGATTTCCAATAGCAGGATTAAACTGCTGAAATCCAAAATCAAGCGTACTTGTAGTAGTCGGAGATATGGTTATGGTTTGATCAATGGCGGTTGCCGGAAGTCCACCGGAACAAAGACATTGTGCGTATAGGGATGACTGATAGAAAAATTGTAAGCATGCTAAAAGCATGAAACCCTTCACGTAAAGATTTTTCATAGTACGGATTTTGATGACGGATGACGGATGACGGAAAACTTACCACTGTAAATTTATCTAATAACAAACTGGATTCACAGCGCATAACTACGTAAAGGCATGCCTCGTAATTTCCGAATTTTTATTCCACTGGATTTTGGAGGGTATCAACCGTTTTTTACCTTTAACTTTGCTTTTTAAAGCCGAAAGCTCAAGGCTTAAATCCTAAAGCGCAGAATGCTGATAATAAGCACTTTAGATGCGCGTAATATTGAAATTTATTAATAAATGAATGATTCTGCGATTCATATACAGGTAGGTCTGGATAATGATAAAGTGCCACAGGATATTACCTGGAGTGCCCCTGATAATTCAGTTGAAAATACAAGAAAAGCCAAGGCCTTTTTGCTATCCCTTTGGGATGGAGCTGATAAAACCACCCTGCGTATTGACCTGTGGACAAAGGACATGATGATAGACGAAATGGAAGATTTCTTTTATCAGACACTGATGACTATGGCCGATACTTACCAGAGAGCTACCCGTCATGATGATCTGGCCATCGAGATCAAAAATTTCGCAAAAAATATTTATCAGAAGTCAAGAGCAAGACAACTAAAAGAGAACAAACTATAACTCTTAATATGAGCCTGGAACAAAAAGTAATGACCGACCTGAAGACCGCCATGCTTGCTAAGGATGAAAAGGCATTGCGATCTTTACGTGCAATAAAAGCTGCCATATTATTGGCCAAAACTTCCGAAGGTGCAGGAGGAGATTTGAAAGAGGAAGACGAAGTAAAACTTCTTCAGAAACTTCTTAAATCAAGAAAAGATTCTCTGGAGATTTACAGGGCACAAAACAGACCCGACCTTGCAACGAAGGAAGAAGAAGAAATTGCCATCATCGACAAATTTCTTCCTGCACAGATGAGCCAGGAAGAATTGAAGACAGTTCTTCAAAAGATTATAGCAGATACGGGCGCCAGCTCACCTGCAGATATGGGCAAAGTAATGGGGGTTGCAACAAAACAACTCGCCGGAAAAATAGACGGCAAAAGCATCAGCACTACCGTAAAGGAACTCCTGGCTAAATAGCCGAAACGATTAAAACGCTGAAATAGAATCATTTAAGACTCATATCCTTACAAATGAGCCTATTATTTTTGGAATGAGCCTATTATTGGTTGATTTAAACTCCTGTGAGCCTATTCCTGATCTCCGATAAATATGTCCAGGAATTGTTTGTTTTTTGGCTATAAGTGTTTTTTGCGGTGAAAACGGATTTCTGTTTTATAGATGATATCCTACTGTACGTTATTAAAATATTGAAATACAGTTTGTTTTGTTATTTTTCTTTTACTTATTTGATCCACTTTTTTTGGATCGATTTTTGGACAATATACAATACTTTCTCCCGCTGCCTACAGTTTTCAAAGTACTTCATTTTTATTCCTGCGTTCATCCTTCGTAATTCTTTCGTATATCCACTAGCTGTTGTTTTACCGGGTATTACTCGTGGTTAGTAAAGTAGCCCCGTTCCTAAAGGGTTGCATGTATTAGTCAGAAATATCAATTCTGCATAACGGGTAAATCAATTCTCGTTGGGTATTGGGGTGAGAAATAGATGGTCTGGGTGGCTTTAATAAAATCAGAGTCCTTCGCTTCAAAAATATTGGGCACGAATTTCTGGGGGTTTCGATCGATCATAGGGAACCAGCTGCTCTGAACCTGGATCATAATTTTGTGGCCTTTCCTGAACATATGATTGACCTGATGCAAGCCGATGATATATTCTTCTGGTTTACCAGGCACAATTGCCTCTGGTTTTGAAAAACTTTTTCTGAATTTGCCCCTAAAGACTTCCATAGTAACTGGCAATTGATAGTCACTCATTTTAAAATTCACCGGATCCCAATTTGGATACACATCTATTAGTTTCACAATCCAATCAGCATCCGTTCCGGTAGTAGATGCAAACAAATGTGCATTAACAGCTCCTGTTATTACCAAATCCTCTTTCAGAGAATCTGTGGTAAAACTAATTACGTCCGGACGTGTATAAGCAAACCTCTGATCCTCCACCTGCCAGGTGCGCCAGCGGCTTCCCCTTCCATAAGTTTCTTCAATTGGCAATGTCCTGTAAGGAACAGGTTTTTGCGGATCACTGACGTATGAGACAGATCCTTCTGCAACCGGTTTGGAAAAAACCGCTTTGGATGCAGACGATGCATACAACGATTGTATGGTGGCTTCGCGCGGAGGCCAGCTCGTATATGTTTTCCAAATATTTGAGCCCGTTTGAAATGTATATGCTTCTTCAAATTTCCCATCTCCGATTCCCTTCAGATAGTAATCGAACCATTTTTTCTGAAGGATTCTGAAATCCTCTCCTGTATTTCTACCCAATGCAATCATACCGATACTGTCACCTACACTTCTTCCCCACTGTCCATGAAACCAGGGACCAAGCACAATATGATTTAAATTCTGATCATCCGACTTTTCCATATGAGCATACATCAATTGCGGCCCATTCAGGTCTTCCTGGTCGTAGTAACCACCTACATTTAGTTGTGGTATTTCTGCTTTCTTTACATAAGAGAGGGTCGAGTTTTTTTGCCAGAAACTATCGTAGTCAGGGTGTTTAACAAAATTGTTCCAGGTAGGAATTCTGTCGTGAAAATATTTTTCGTTTACATTTTTTAAACTACCAAGCTTCAGGTACCAGTTGAAAAGATCATAGGCCGGAAAAGGAAAACTGCTATCAGTTGTTTTATCTGACTCCACTTCATAAGTATATTCAAAACCATAGCTGAGACGAAATGCTCCGTTATGATGAAAATCGTCTCCGAGAAAAAGGTCTCCCATACAAGCCTGTTCAGACGAAGCCTTGAGTGCAGGATGCGGATCTACGGCCCCTACCAGCGCCAGCCAGCCCGGATAAGAAATACCAACGATACCAGCTTTACCATTGTTGTTTTTCACATTTTTTAAAAGCCAGTCAATCGTGTCCCAGGTATCGGTACTCTCATCAATCGCACCTTTTTGTGTTTGATGGATCAGCGGCTGATGTATCTGCATCGTGCCCTGACTTTTATATTTCCCGCGTATATCCTGGGAAACAAAAATATATCCGTCAACTGCCATCGTATAGAACGGATAATTCTTGTGAATGACGATTGGCTGATTTCCTTCCGGGAGCCCGCCATCTACTCCATAGGGTGTGCGTACGATGAGGAAGGGGTTAGGCACATTATTGTTTACAGGTGTGAGAACAACTGTATTCAACAATATTCCATCGCGCATGGGAATCATGTAACTCGTTTTCAAATAAGCTACAGAATCAGGCATCTGTGAAAACGCAAAAAAATTAAATCCTGTAAACAGAACAAGTAGAGTTATTTTCTTCATATAATTTATAATGACTATTCGTAAATGCGAAGGCGGGCTCTCAAGTCTTCTGCTTCCTGCTGAAGTTCTTTAATTTTTTCAAGCATGTGTTTCAACGCCTCTATTCCCGGCACGTTAATGTCCAAATCATAATACATGCGACTGAATTTCTCCAGTTCAACCAATTCTTCTTTCAATAGAAATCTTTTATTCTCGACATAACTTATTGAAATCAGTCCGTAAGATTCCAGTGATTCGATAAATGTTCGTTCAACCTGGTAGTATGAACAAAATGTTTCGACCGGTATGATTTCGTCTGACATTCTTTGAGTTTTATTTCATTTTCGAAAGCTCAGCAAATAGTTCTTTCTGTCTCGGAGTAAGATTTTGTGGAATCAGAATATTATAGGTTACGAATAGATCACCGAAAGTTCCTTCCTTTTTGTAAACAGGAAAACCTTTGCCCTTCAATCTGGATTTTGTACCGTTCTGTGTTTCAGGTTTTACTTTGAGTTTTATCTGCCCGTCCAGCGTATCTACAAGAACTTCCCCTCCCAGCACTGCTGTATAAAGATCCAGGTTAATATTTACGTAAAGATCATTGCCTGATCTTTTAAAAACGGCATCCGGCTCTATTTTGAATGTGATATACAGATCTCCGTTAGGACCACCGTTGCTTCCGGGTGCACCGTGATCTTTCAATTTTATTACTTGTCCGTCTTCCACACCTGCCGGTATGGTAATTCGAATATTTTTTTGATTTACAGTTAAAGTCTGGCTATGTGTTTTTGCAGCGTCTCTCAGAGAAAGGTGTAGTTCCGCCTGGTAATCCTGACCTCTGAATTTAGTATTGCGGCGCCCTCCGGATCCAAACATCTGTTCAAAAAAATCAGAATATTGTCCTTCACCAAATTCCTGTTCACCTCCAAAATCTGAGAATGGATTCGAAGTAGCGCCCGTTCTTCTTTCACCACTGTAAGCGCCCGAACTGCGTGCTTTTTCAAACTCTTCAGCTTTTTCCCAGTTCTCTCCATATTTTTCTCCGAACTGATCATATTTTTTTCTTTTCTCAGGATCGCTGAGCACTTCATTGGCTTCATTGATCTGCTGAAATTTCTTACCGGCTTCTTTGTCTTTTGGATTGAGATCGGGATGAAGTTTCCTGGCGAGTTTGCGATAGGCTTTTTTGATGTCGTCGTCAGTAGCCGTTTTGGATATTCCCAGAATTTTATAATAGTCAGTATATGCCATACGTGTACTGGTTATACCAGTTCTTTCACAACATTCCAGATTACTTTTGGTTTACCCAGGGTATAATAATGTAACACAGGAACTCCTGCTTTTTTAAGTTCGCGACTTTGTTGCAACAACCATTCAGTACCAATCAGCTCAACATCTTCGTCGGTTTTGCATTTCACAATCGCATTGGAGAGATCCGATGGTATATCTACATGAAATATCTTAGGTAAAAGACTGAGCTGTTTTTTATTTGTAATGGGTTTTAATCCGGGTATAATGGGAACATCAATGCCGTTGTTCCTGCAGGTTTTTACAAAATCGAAAAATTTCTGATTGTCAAAAAACATCTGGGTCGTGATGTATTCAGCACCCGCTTCTACTTTCGCTTTCAGAAATTCAAGATCATTAATCAGGTTCGGAGATTCGAAATGTTTTTCTGGATAGCCGGCTACTCCAATGCAGAAATTAGTTTTGCTACCATTCTTAATATCTTCTTCCAGATAAATTCCCTGATTAAGATTTACTACCTGCTTTAACAGGTCGATGGCATATTGGTTGCCACCAGGCTCGGGTGTAAAAGCAGCTTCATTTTTCGGAGCATCACCCCGCAGAACGAGTACATTATCCACGCCCAGGAAATGAAGATCGATCAGCGCGTCTTCGGTTTCTCTTTTACCAAATCCACCACAGATCAGATGGGGAACTGCATCAACCTTGTAATGGTTCATGATGGCTGCGCATATTCCTACCGTGCCTGGTCTTTTCCTCACTTCTACTTTTTCAAAAGTTCCATCGTTCTTCTTTTTGAACATGGTTTCACTACGATGGTAAGTAACATTGATAAATGCCGGCTGGAATTCCATCAAAGGGTCCAAATGGTCATAAATTGAACTGATAGTCTTCCCTTTTAATGGTGGAAGAATCTCAAAGGAAACGACTGTATCTTTTGACTGGTGGATGTGTTCAATAACCTTCATCAGTGAGTTCCGGAACGGTTTATTTGTGGATTGCAAACTTAATTCAATAGAGCTATAACACAAGCGCCTGTTAAACTATTTTAAAATGAATCTATTAAGCATAGTTCTGGTATTTTTGTTCAAATTTTATCGGTTTGAATCTCACCATCCATACTAAAGACCTGGTTAAAAGCTATCACAGCCGCACCGTGGTGGACCATGTTTCAGTGAATGTAAAACAGGGAGAAATCGTTGGTTTGCTTGGACCCAACGGGGCGGGTAAAACAACTACCTTCTATATGGTTGTCGGGCTCATAAAACCGGATGAAGGCGTGGTTTTTCTGGACGACAGAGATATAACCCGCATGCCTATGTATAAAAGGGCACAGTTAGGACTCGGGTATCTTCCCCAGGAGGCTTCTGTTTTTCGCAAACTTTCGGTTGAGGATAATATTAAAGCAATTCTGGAAATGACCAAACTTCCAAAAAAAGAACAGCGCGATAAATTAGAAGCATTGCTGGATGAATTCCGTCTGCACCATGTTCGTAAAAATAATGGCGACTCCCTCAGTGGCGGTGAAAGAAGGCGAACTGAAATTGCCCGTGCTCTCGCAGTAGATCCAAAATTTATTCTGCTGGATGAACCATTCGCGGGTGTGGATCCTATTGCCGTGGAAGATATTCAGGCAGTGGTGGCCCGGTTGAAATATAAGAATATTGGAATTCTCATAACGGACCATAATGTAAATGAAACGCTTTCAATATGCGACAGGGCTTACCTGCTGATCGAAGGAAAAATCTTCAAACACGGTACTGCTGAAGAACTCGCCGCTGACGAACAGGTGAGACGTTTATACCTTGGCCGAAATTTTGAATTGAAGCGAAAAGACTATCTTCACGAAGAAGCAGCAAGACCCGTCATTTAGCAATTTAGCAGGGTCAAAACGGGGTTATTTTCTATGAATATTACCAACGAAATTTGAAACTGTTAAGTCCTGCCATATCGCGCCTGGCCAGGATGAGACGCTGGCAAATAGAACAATGGGTGCTCGATCCTGTTGCTGTTCAACGTGAAGTTCTGCAAGACCTGGTTACTTCCGCCCAGTACACCGAGATAGGACGTAAGTATGATTTCTCCAAACTATTCTCCATAAAAGAATTCAAGAAGGCTGTCCCCATACATGAATATGATGACCTGAAACCATATATTCAGAGAATCATGCAGGGTGAAGAAAATCTCCTCTGGAATACGCCTATCAATTGGTTTGCAAAAAGCAGTGGTACTACCAGTGACAAGAGCAAATTTATTCCGGTAAGTGAAGAAAGTCTGCAGGACAATCATTACCTGGGGGCGAAAGACGTATTGACTATGTATTATCATGCTCATCCCGAATCTGATCTGCTGACAGGGAAGGGTCTTGTTGTAGGAGGCAGTCATACCATTAGTCAATTTAATGCCGAAGTTCAGTATGGTGATCTCAGTGCCGTATTACTTCAAAACTCACCCTTCTGGGGAAACTGGATACGCACCCCCGAACTGCATATTGCTTTATTGGATGAATGGGAAAATAAAATCAGTCAGATGGCTGAAAACACTATTAAGGAAAATGTAACCTCTATTTCCGGTGTCCCTACCTGGACCCTTGTATTACTAAAAAGAATTCTGGAAAATACAGGCAAAAAAAATATCCTGGAAGTTTGGCCTTCCCTGGAGTTATATATACATGGTGGTGTTTCGTTTACTCCTTACCGTGAGCAATTCACGAAAATCATGGGTGGCGATATTAACTACCTTGAAATGTATAATGCCAGCGAAGGTTTTTTTGCCGCGCAGGATTCACCCGGAGAAGACGGAATGCTTCTATTCACCAATCATGGCATTTTCATGGAATTTATGCCCGTTGAAGAATACGGCAAATCCAGTCCACAAACCATTGGCCTGAAGGATGTGGAACTTGGAAAAAATTACGCATTGGTCATCAGCACTAATGGCGGCCTCTGGCGTTATCTGGTTGGAGATACTGTTCAATTTACACGTCTTGGTCCGTATCGTATAAAAGTAAGCGGGAGATTAAAACATTTTATGAATGCTTTTGGTGAAGAAGTGATTGTTGACAATGCCGACTCTGCGATTGTTCGGGCTGCAAACAGGTCAGGTTCGGTTGTTAATGACTACACAGCAGCACCCGTATATTTTGGAGATCATACTAACGGCGCACACGAATGGTTGGTGGAATTTGAAAAAGAACCGGAAAATATAACTCAGTTTGCTGAAGAGCTTGATAAAGCACTCAAAGAATTAAACAGTGATTATGAAGCCAAACGTCATAAAAATATTGCCCTCCGGTTGCCAATTATAAAATCTGTTCCAAAAGGATTATTCACCAGTTGGCTTCGCAAAAAAGGGAAACTTGGAGGGCAGCACAAAGTTCCACGACTTTCAAATGACCGTACTTATGTTGACGAACTTTTGGTGATGATGAAACTACAATAAGCGTATAGAATGCAGTTGTAGAAATGTTTCAGTGCCTGTGGAAATGGTAATATATTCTTTTTATATATCAGATTCACGGTTCAACTGAAAGGCTTAAATTGATATTTATATTTATCTACGAACTTTTCAATTAATATATTTGAGCCTACTTAATGTAATGAAATGAAACTATTAGAGGGCAAAATTGTGGTTGTGACGGGTGCGGCACGTGGAATTGGCGAAGCGATTACACAGAGAATGGCCGAGCACGGCGCACACATTGCATTTAGTTATCTCTCCAGTGAAGAAAAAGCAAAAAGTCTTGAAAAAAAATTACAATCATTCGGTGTCAAAGCAAAAGGATATAAAAGTAATGCAGGATCATATGAAGATTGTGAAAAATTCGTCAATGAAGTATTGGTAGAATACGGCACCATAGATGTTTGCATTAACAATGCGGGTATATCGAAAGATAGTTTGTTGTTGCGCCTCAATCCCACTCAATGGGACGAAGTAATGGAAACCAATCTGAAGAGCGTTTTCAATATGACTAAACAGGTTATCAGGCCAATGATGAAAGCTAAAAAAGGTTCCATCATAAATATGAGTTCGATCATTGGTATACGCGGAAATGCCGGCCAGTCGAGCTATGCAGCCTCCAAGGCCGGAATCATTGGATTTACAAAATCGATCGCTCATGAATTGGGTAGCCGCAACATACGCTGTAACGCAATCGCTCCCGGTTTTGTAGAAACGGATATGACTCATTATCTCCAGGATGAAGAAGGAGCCAAATCTTTTCTGGCGAAGATTCCACTTAACAGGTTTGGAAGCACTTCCGAAATTGCCGATACTGCATTATTTCTCGCTTCCGATATGAGCAGTTATATCACCGGCCAGGTGATCAGTGTCTGCGGAGGATTGAATATATAAAACCGCTCTCTTTCGAAGCAGGCTGGTTACTTTTTAATTTCAAAGTTTATGAGAAAGCTTTTAAAAAACGCTTCTGCCGATATCCCTGCTTCGGTGGTGGTATTTCTTGTTGCGTTGCCATTGTGCCTGGGTATTGCTCTTGGCTCAGGTGCTCCTCTCTTTTCAGGAATTATCGCAGGCATGGCCGGAGGTATCGTTATCGGATTGCTGAGCGGCTCTTCACTTAGTATTAGTGGACCGGCGGCCGGGCTAACTGCTATTGTAGCTGTCGCCATAGGAAAAATGCCTGCTTATGAAGCATTCCTTTTGTCGGTTGTAATCGCCGGAGTACTTCAGGTACTACTGGGGTTTTTACGAGCCGGAATTATCGGAGATTATATCCCCAACTCTGTCATTCGTGGTATGCTGGCTTCCATTGGATTTGTTCTGATCTTAAAACAATTTCCACATCTTATTGGATATGACAAAGACTGGGTAGGTGATGAAACATTTATACAGGTTGATGATAACAATACATTTTCAGGGCTTATCAATTCTGTAAATAATATTTCGCCACTCGCATTAACAATAGGTATTACATCCATTTTTATTATGATCCTCTGGGATCGTCCACAACTAAAGAAAATAAAATTCTTTAAGAATTTACCCGGCCCTCTTGTTGTAGTTGTTGTCGGTATTCTTATGAATATTTTTTTAGCAAAACCCGATACCCGTTTCTCACTCAGCACAAGTCAATTGGTTAATCTTCCGATCGCAAATGATTTTGCTTCCTTCACGAGTTTCTTTATGTTTCCAAAATGGGAGTATTTGAATAATTCAGATGTCTGGATTACAGGGTTAACTATTGCACTAATCGCAAGTATTGAAACCTTACTTGGTATTGAAGCTGTTGATAAACTGGATCCTCTCAAACGGAGAACTCCTGCCAACCGCGAATTAAAAGCGCAGGGCGTTGGAAATATTGTTTCGGGATTACTGGGTGGCCTGCCTCTTACTTCTGTTATTGTAAGAGGTTCTGCTAATGTGGATGCCGGAGCCAAGAGTAAATTATCTGCAATTATGCACGGTGTGCTACTCCTTTTAAGTGTATTATTTATTCCCGGACTACTGAACAAAATCCCACTCAGCGCACTTGCTGCAATTTTGATCATAACAGGTTTCAAGCTTGTAAAACCATCCATTTTCAAGGAGCTTTATCAACGCGGATGGGATCAATTCATTCCATTCATCGTAACACTGATAGCCATTCTGTTCACCGATTTACTTATTGGTATTGTGATCGGCACCATCGTGGCTTTATTTTCTCTGATCAGAAGCAATTTTAAGTCTGCCGTAATGGTAATACACGAGAACAACAATTACCTTGTTCGTTTTCGCAAGGATATTTCTTTTTTGAATAAGCCGATCATCAAAGAAAAACTTGAAGCGATACCGGCTGATTCTTTTTTGTTCATTGACATATCGAAGGCCGATTTTATAGACAAGGATATTATAGATGTGATCAATGAATTCCTGCAACACGCTCATTTGAAAAACATCCGTGTCGATATAAAAAAAAGTAGCTTTAAATCAGGCCATCATCTGGTTTTTGATCAGTCTACAATTGGAAGTTATAAAGGGGCCAGTTCACATTAAATATTTGAAAAAATTATTTTATGAATTCCATAAACAAATTATTGCTTGAAAATAAAGCCTGGGCTGCTGAGAAAAAAGTGGATGATCCGGAATATTTTAAAGCATTGGCGACTATTCAGACGCCCGAGTTCCTGTGGATCGGGTGCAGCGATAGCCGGGTGCCTGCGAATGAAATTACCGGAACACAGCCCGGAGAAATTTTTGTACACAGGAATATTGCAAATATGGTTATTCATACAGATGTAAATCTGTTAAGTGTATTGGAATATGCGGTGGCACATCTTAAAGTAAAACACGTAATTGTTTGTGGACATTATGGTTGCGGCGGTATTAAAGCAGCCATGACAAATCACGATTTCAAACAGGTTCTCAATATGTGGCTCAGAAATATCAAAGATGTATATCGTTTGCATCGTGAAGAACTGGAAGCTATATCTAATCAGGAGAAAAGAGAGGACAGACTTACGGAATTGAATGTACAGGAGCAGGTTCTTCATCTTGCGAAAACCTCTATAATCCAGCGTGCCTGGAAATTTCGGCAGGGTCCGGATCTTCATGGACTTGTTTACGGTCTGAAGGATGGATTATTAAATACGATATTCACAATGACAGCTGATAGTTCATTGGATCAGTTGTATACTTACAACGATTTAGGAGCGGTATGAAACAAGTGTGAGAGTGTGAGAGTGTGAGAGTGTGAAGGAAAATGAATACTCTCACACCTCTCACACTCTCACACTCTCATACTTTCTTAGGCTTTGTTAAATAGGGAAATGGCTTTCCGCGCATGTTCGGTGATAACCAGTTGCCCGCTGATTTTGGCCCGTTCGGAAAGAAGTTCGTCCCAATGCGCAGTTCCCTGCCAGAGTATTTTTTTTATCTCTCTTACTGCCTGGGGATTTGAACGAACAAGATGACCTGCGAGCCTTTGTATAGACTCATCGAGGTCCTGACGGTTCGCGTGAACTTCTGAAAAGAGTCCACGTGTTTTAGCCCAATCGGCAGTACGCCATGAAGCGGCGTCTATGGTCAGTTGTGAAAAAGCTGAGAGTCCTATTTTACGTTCGAGCGCCGGTCCGACTACAAACGGTCCAATCCCGATTTCCAATTCACTGACTTTAATATCAGCTCCGGTCAATGCAATCGCATAATCAGCTGCTGCTGCAATGCCCACTCCGCCTCCTACACATTTACCGTGTATCCTTGCAATTATAAACTTCGGACATTTCCGCATGCTGTTTATCACACGGGCAAATCCAATGAAGAATTCCTCTCCTTCCCGGCTGGTTTTAATCTGCAAAAGTTCAGTAAAAGACGCACCTGCACAAAAAGCCCGGTCTCCCGCAGATCGCAAAATGACCACCCTGATTTCATCATCAAGACCTGCTCCGTGTATATGACTGGCGAGGTCCATCAGAAGATTGTGCGGCAGTGAATTACTTTGCGGATGAAAGAATTCAATAACCATTGCGAATCCATGTTTTTCTGATCTTACATATCCCGGGATTTGTTCCTGCATGTTTTATATTTTTTTTCTTACCATAGTCAGTATGGTTGCTATCATAACCGATTCACCTGTATCATCATAAACATCTACATACCATTTCACGATTCCTTTTGGAATATCATTTTCATCTTTCAGATCCTGCGTTATTTTTTCTTTGCAGGTAAACCGAACACCAATCGTCGTTTCTGCATACACAGGTTTTAGAAAGCGACATTCGTCAATACCATAATTCAGCAATACCGGCCCTTTGGCTGCATCGACAAATAAACCTGCAGCGGCACTTAGTATAAAATATCCGTGAGCGACGCGTTTTTCAAACATGGTATCTTCAAACGACGTATCCGCCATATGTGCATAAAAATAATCTCCGCTTAATTCTGAGAAACGGCTTATATCTTCATCTGTTATTTTACGTTTAGCGGAGTGCACACTGTCGCCAATTCTTAACTCTTCAAAATATTTTTTGAAGGGGTGTTTTTCTTCAACTCTTTGCGAAGCATGTTCCTGATAAATAGAAGTTACGGATGTTATACTATCAGGTGAGCCTTGTACAGCCGTTCGCTGCATATAATGTTTTACGCCACGAATACCTCCCATTTCTTCACCACCTCCTGCGCGGCCCGGGCCTCCATGAACCAGCATCGGCAGCGGAGATCCATGCCCCGTACTCTCTTTCGCATCACCTCTGTTGAGAATCAAAATTCTTCCATGATGAGTGGCTGCATTTACTACATATTCTTTTGCAATAAGATCCGATGCAGTAACGATCGTGCTGCAAAGAGATCCTTTTCCTTTTTTTGAAAGCTGAATCGCTTCTTCCAGATTCTTATAGGGCATCAGGGTACTTACCGGACCGAAAGCTTCAACGTCATGTGCAGCACCTCCTGAAAATGGATTTTCATCTCCCAGTAAAACCGGGCTCATAAATGCTCCTTTGAGATTATCGGCATCTATGAGTTCAACAATGTCGAGCGAACCATAAATGATCTTTGAAGAAGCGAGTAATTTTTGCAGCTGATTTTTTACTTCCCTGCGCTGATCAAGACCTGCTAGAGAACCCATTCTGACTTTTTCATTTATAGGATTTCCAATCAGCGTTTGGGCAAGTGCAAGAGAAATAGATTTTCTAACTTCTTCATATTTATTTTCAGGAACAAAAATTCTTCTGATGGCTGTGCATTTTTGCCCGGCTTTCACAGTCATTTCTTTTCTCACTTCTTTTACAAATATTTCCCATTCAGGCATTCCCGGCTCAACGTCCTCTCCCAGTACTATACAATTCAGGGAATCTGCTTCCATGGTAAACGAAACGTTCTCTCTCAGAATCGAGGAATTTGATTTTAACTTCAATCCTGTGGATGCCGATCCTGTAAATGTGACTACATCCTGAGCCGTGAGAAGGTCGAGTAGGTTACCTGTACTACCACATATTAGCTGTAATGCACCGTCAGGGAGAATTCCCGAGGAATGAATTTCTCTTACAACAGCTTCTGTGAGGAAGCATGTACAAGTAGCTGGTTTTACAATTGCAGGCATACCCGCGAGCAGATTGACCGCAATTTTTTCTAACATACCCCAGACCGGAAAATTATATGCGTTTATATGAACAGCGACGCCTTCTTTCGGGACCAAAATATGCTGGGCCATAAAATGATGTTCCCTGCCGAGGTTTACGGGTTCACCATCCATACAAAAAGGCTGGTCTGAAAATTTTCTTCTCAGAGATGCATAGGAAAAAAGATTCCCGATGCCACCTTCCAGATCAATCCACGAGTCGGACCTGGTGGCGCCCGTCTGAAAACTAATCTTATAAAATTTTTCTACGTTTTCTTTGAGATGAACGGCAAGAGCTTTTAACATACGACCCCGTTCGTGAAAACTCATCTTTCGCAAAGCCGGATTTCCGTATTGTCTCGCAAATTGAAGAACCTCCTGAAAATTAAGTCCCGCACTACCGGCCAGGTATAAAGGAGTTCCGGTTGCTGCGTCCGAAAGTGTTTGAAGGTCACCCGAACCCTCGATCCATCTGCCTAGTATGTAGTTACCGATTTTTTTCATCTGATATTTTTAATACTGAAAGCATCACACAGAAAGTTCAAACCATGTATCATATGAGAGCCAACTCCCATACTTCCATACTTTCCGCCTACCATCCAAGTATCCAGGCGAATATCAGTGGCACTACAATCGTCGCGTCGCTTTCCACTATAAACTTCGGAGTGTGGATGTCTAATTTTCCCCATGTAATTTTTTCATTGGGTACCGCACCGGAATAGGAACCATAAGAAGTTGTTGAATCTGAAATCTGGCAGAAATAACTCCAGAAAGGCACATCGTGCCATTCAAGATCCTGGTACATCATTGGAACAACGCAAATAGGAAAGTCTCCTGCAATACCACCGGCAATTTGAAAAAATCCAATGCCCTTACCCCCTGAGTTCTTCCGGTACCAATCTGAAAGCCAAACCATATATTCGATACCACTCTTCATAGTACTGGCTTTCAGCTCGCCTTTCACGATATAAGAAGCAAAAATATTTCCCATCGTAGAATCTTCCCAACCGCCGACAACGATTGGCAGGTTTTTTTCAGCTGCTGCAATCATCCAGCTGTCTTTTACATCAATTTCATATCCATCCTCCATCACTTTACTCAAAAGGAGTTTGTACATGTATTCGTGAGGAAAATAACGTTCTCCATTAGCTTCAGCATCTTTCCATAATTTAACAATATGTTTTTGAATTTTCCGAAATGCTTCTTCCTCCGGAATACAGGTATCTGTTACACGATTCAATCCCTGTTCCAATAATTCCCATTCCTGTTGCGGAGTAAGATCACGATAGTTCGGTACTCTCTTATAATGCGAATGGGCCACCAGATTCATAATATCCTCTTCAAGGTTAGCACCAGTGCATGAAATAATATGTACTTTATCCTGACGAATCATCTCGGCCAGTGATACACCTAACTCTGCGGTGCTCATCGCACCTGCAAGCGTAACCATCATTTTACCACCTTCGGTTAAATGAGCTTCGTAGCCTTTTGCTGCATCCATGAGAGCAGCTGCATTAAAATGCCTGTAATGATGTTCGATATATTGCGAAACCGGTCCTTTGTTCATGGTTTTTATTATGTGGAGGACGAAATTAATTCATTTGAAGCTCAAAGCCTAAAGCCTAAAGCCAAAAGCAAATTTGTTAATTTGAAAGTATTATTAGTTTTCAACTGTCCGTCTTTTCTGATCTGAGTATTGGGCTTTAAGCTTTAGGCTTTCGGCTTTAAGCTTTAAAATGTATTTTTAATAAAATGAATTACCTGGCGCACGCTTATCTCTCGTTCGAAGATCCGGACATACTGGCGGGTAATATGATCAGCGATTTCGTGAAGGGTAAAAAGAAATTTGACTATCCCCAACGGATTCAAAATGGCATTACACTTCACCGGAAAATAGATGAGTACACCGATACCCACCCTGCAACAAGAGAGGCCAAACAATTTCTAAAAACTTCGGCGGGATTATATGCCGGGAGTTTTGTGGATATTATTTACGATCATTTCCTGGCAAATGATTCTTATGAGTTTGAGGAAGGCGCACTGGGTGTATTTTCACAAAATACATATACACAGCTGGGAACCAATGAAAATTGGTTTCCCGAAAAATTTAAAAGATTCTTTTTCTATATGCGAACGCAAGACTGGCTTTTGCATTACCAATCTACGCAGGGGATACATAACAGCTTTATAGGATTGTGTCGCCGGGCGAAGTATATCGATGACCCCGAACCCGTATTTGCGGCTTTTCTTAAAAATTACGAAGAATTAAAAATGTGTTATGAATTTTTCTTTCCTCATGTAAAATCCTTTGCGTATCACGAACTGCTATACCTTCGCGGAAACTGATACAACCTTACCTTATCAATTGCAAATTCATGCACAAGTTAAAAACACTTCTTTTAGCCGTTTTTTTAAGTTCTCTTACACAACTGAGCCTGGGGCAGTCTTCTGCGTTTCCTCTTGACAAGTCACCGATGGACATGTGTTATTATCCTGTCAATTATCCCATACTTAAAATTAATAAGAAGGCCGATGATCCATTGATAGCACGCGTAATTTATGGACGTCCTCAAAAAAACGGTCGCGTTATTTTCGGAGATCTGGTTGCTTATGATGTAGTCTGGCGCGCAGGTGCAAATGAAGCCACCGAAATTGAATTTTTCAGGGATGTAAAAATAAACGGCAAGAAAGTGCCGAAGGGACGATACACACTGTATGCAATTCCCGGTAAAGAAAAATGGACGCTGATATTAAACAAAGAAACGGATACCTGGGGGGCGTTTGGATATGATGACAAAAAAGATGTTCTCCGAACTGATGTTCCAATCAACACGGGTACAGAAATTCTTGAAGTGTTCACCATGTGTTTCGAGGGAACGGAGAAAAAAAAGACCGATCTTATGATTGGCTGGGATAATATAACCGTACATCTTCCCATCAGCTGGTAAAAATTTTTAACACAGATATTAAAAAGCGACTATGAAATTTGCAACCCGCGTGATTCATGCAGGAATGGAACCGGACCCGAGTACAGGTGCCATTATACCGCCAATTTATCAAACCTCCACTTTTGTACAGGCAGCTCCCGGTAACAACAAAGGATACGAATACGCCCGTTCTCAAAATCCAACCAGAAAAGCCCTGGAGGTTGCATTAGCTTCCATTGAGAATGCGCAATTTGCACTTTCGTTCAGCAGCGGCGTCGCAGCTTCTGATGCGGTTATACGATTACTCATACCCGGCGACGAAGTGATCGCCGCAAATGATATGTATGGAGGAACTTTTCGTTTATTCTCTAAAATTTTCGAAAAAACCGGAATTCATTTTCACTACGTGAATATGCAGAATGCTGAGAACATCCGCAGCGTCATAAATGAAAAAACAAAACTTATCTGGACAGAAACGCCAACCAATCCACTCATGAATATTGTGGATCTGGCCGCAGTTTCCACCATTGCCAAAGAAAAGAAATTACTGTTTTGTGTTGACAATACTTTTGCATCGCCCTGTCTTCAGAACCCGCTGGATTTAGGTGCAGATATCGTAATCCATTCAGCTACCAAATATCTTGGTGGCCATAGCGATGTTATTCACGGATGTTTAATGATGAATGATCCTTCTCTCCGTGAGCAACTCTATTTTATTCAGAAATCATGCGGCGCAGTTCCGGGTCCGCAGGATTGTTTTCTGGTGCTAAGAGGAATTAAAACACTGGAGCTTCGCATGCAAAGACATTGTGAAAACGGGAAAAAAATTGCGCATTGGCTTCGTAAAAATTCCAAAATTAATAAAGTGTACTGGTGTGGATTTGAAGATCATCCAGGATATGCAATTGCCAGTAAGCAAATGCGGGGCTTTGGTGGCATGATCAGTTTTGAATTAAAAAACGATTCAACGGAAGAAACAAAAAGAGTATTATCCTCAACTCATTTATTCTCACTCGCGGAAAGCCTGGGTGGTGTTGAATCTCTGATAAGCCATCCGGCGAGCATGACGCATGCATCCATTCCCAGGGAAGAAAGAATAAAAAACGGCCTGAGTGATTCTCTCATCCGCATAAGTGCAGGTATTGAAGACGCCGATGATCTGATAGAAGATCTCGATCATGCGATTGGTTAAATATGGCAACATTCCCAAATAAAAAAGCACTTAGGGACTTTCTTGAAGAGAAAGTGGTTGAATACAACCATCCTTCTTTTATTACGAAAGATCCTATATCAGTGCCCCATCGTTTCAGTAAAAAACAGGATATCGAAATCGCTGGTTTTTTTACATCCATCTTTTCATGGGGTAACAGAACTACCATTATCCAGAAATCCACTGAACTGCTGGCGGCCATGGACAACGCGCCTTATCAGTTTATAAAAAATCACCGGAGTAAGGATTTAAAACCTTTCCTGAATTTTAAACACCGCACATTTAACGCTACCGATCTTCTTTACTTTTTTCATTTTCTGCAATTCCACTATCGTCAGTCCGATTCTCTGGAAACTGCATTTCTACCCAATATTTCCATTCAAAAGGAAAATCAGAAACTACTGTACGGAAAATCGTCAGAAGAAAGGATGTCCTTGGATTCACTTTCAAAAAAGAATGATCTCTCAGGACAGAAAGATTTTGTAAAAAATTCACTCACTGATTTCTATCATCGTTTTTTTTCATTGGAAAATGCTCCTCGCAGAACACAGAAACATATCGCGAGCCCCGAGAAAAATTCTGCCTGTAAACGTCTTAATATGTATCTGCGCTGGATGGTACGGACAGATAAAAATGGAGTGGACTTTGGAATATGGAAAAATATATCGGCTGCAGATTTAATTTGCCCGCTGGATCTGCATGTAGCCCGTGTTGCGAGAAAATTTGGGCTTATCAGGAGAAAACAATCAGACTGGGAAACTGCCATGGAATTAACCAGGGCCCTCCGGTCCATGGACAAGAATGATCCTGTAAAATTCGATTTTGCTTTATTCGGACTTGGAGTAGCAGAGAAATATTAAATGGTAATCAGAAAAAGTCAGGCATCGATCAATACATCAGTTCACGAACTTTTTCCTTGTCTTCCTTTTCCTTTTTCAGGTCGAACATGGTACCGAAAACCCGATCCCAGAAAGTAGTACTCACACCAAATCCTTTGTGGTCGTCTTTATAATGATGAAGATGGTGATTTCTCCAAAGAGGTTTCATCCATTTGAATGGCGGATTCCATGCATGAATTGCATAGTGCATACTTCCGTAAAGCAGGTATCCCAATATGAATCCGGAGAAAAAGGTGAAAGCATATTCTTTCATGGCCAGGTACATAATGCCTAAGATGGTTGAGGCAATGATGATACTTGGTACCGGAGGCATAAAAAGGCGTTCTTTATCTCTTGGGAAATGATGGTGGTTACCATGCATTATATATATGAACTTTTGAGCTGATTCACTTTCCGCTACAGCGTGAAAGGCAAACCGATGCATCAGGTATTCGAAAAAAGTCCAGAAAAATCCTCCTGCTGCGAAAGTGAGTAATATGCTCAGATAACTGAAATCCAGCTGGAAATGACTCAGATATATAAAATAGATGATTACAGGTAAGTAGATCCCCCAGATCACCAATGGATGGGTCTTTGTAAGCATTTCCATGTAACTATTACGGAAAAGCTGAGCCTGCCCCTTATTGTGAATTTTCTCAAACTTCATTTCATGGGATTTATCCGGCAAAAATAGGTCAAAACACATTAAAAACCAGCCTTATCCGTTGACCGTTCACCGTTGACTGTTGACCGTTGGCAAATTCACCCATACTCCCATACTTCCATACTCCCATACTTTCTTAAATCGTACATTTGCAGGAATTTAGCTTAAAATATGTCGCATCCCGCTTTATCGGAACAGGAGCTTATCCGCCGCGAAAAATTGAAATCTTTAACAGAATTGGGAATTGATGCCTATCCGGCTGCAGCATACTCTGTTAACATACATGCTGCTTTCATTAAAGCTAATTATTCGGAAGAAAAAAAGGCTGAATTTGAATCTGTATGCCTGGCCGGCAGAATCATGAGTATTCGTGATATGGGTAAAGCATCTTTTGCTGTTATCCAGGATAGCAGTGGTCGAATACAGTTATATATAAAGAGAGATGATATTTCCCCGGGTGAGGATAAAACCATTTATGATAAAATATGGAAACATTTGATCGACCTGGGAGATATAATCGGAGTAAAAGGATATGTTTTCACAACGAAAACAGGTGAAATCTCTGTACACGTGAAAGAACTGGTATTGTTAGCCAAGTCTCTTCGTCCGATATCGATTGTGAAAGAAAAAGAAGGTGAAACCTTCGACGCTGTAACAGATCCTGAATTTCGCTACCGTCAGCGTTATGCTGATCTTATTGTAAATCCCCACGTAAAAGAGGTATTTATTAAAAGATCTAAAATGATCAACAGCATGCGCGAATTCCTGAATGCTGCAGGCGCATTGGAAGTTGATACCCCTGTTCTTCAGACTATTCCGGGAGGAGCGGCTGCCCGTCCTTTTGTTACACATCACAATGCGCTGGACATCCCGTTTTATCTGCGAATTGCCAATGAACTTTATTTAAAAAGGCTCATCGTAGGTGGATTTGACTGGGTCTATGAATTTAGCAGGAACTTCAGAAATGAAGGTATGGACCGCACACATAATCCGGAATTTACAATCCTGGAATTTTATGTAGCATTCAAGGATTACTACTGGATGATGGAGACGACCGAATCGATTCTTGAAACAGCAGCGATTGCCGTAAACGGGACTACTTTGGTAAAAACAGGAGATAAAGAAATTGAATTTAAAGCGCCCTATAAAAGAATCAGTATTTACGACGCAATTAGGGAAGCGACCGGTACAGATGTCTCCGGTTTGCAGGAAGATGGGTTGAGATCTCTTTGTAGGCAACTTCATATTCCCGCAGACGATAGTATGGGTAAAGGAAAACTTATAGATACATTATTTGGAGCCACTGCTGAACACCTTTTTATACAACCAACTTTTATCATTGACTATCCCGTTGAAATGAGTCCCCTTACCAAAAAGCACCGTTCGATAAACGGGCTGGTGGAAAGATTTGAGCTAATTATAAACGGAAAGGAGATTGCAAATGCTTATTCCGAGTTGAATGATCCGCTGGATCAGCGTCAAAGATTTGAAGATCAGATTAAACTTATGGAAAGAGGGGATGAAGAAGCGATGTTTATTGACAATGATTTTCTCAGATCCCTTGAATATGGCATGCCGCCGACAGCGGGAATTGGAATAGGAATTGATCGTCTTGCGATGCTTCTTACCAATCAGCCTTCTATTCAGGATGTATTGCTTTTCCCTCAAATGCGACCAGAAGAAAGCTTAAAGCCTAAAGATTAAAGCCCAAAACCTAAAAAAATTCGGGGCAAATATCCTAAGTGTAACCACTTACCAGTATTAAACAATAATTATTCATTGTTTTTTTACGGAACGTATTTTTGAGTAAATGACTATCAATCAACGAAAAACTTTGAGCTTTAGGCTTTAGGCTTTAGGCCTAATAGTAATTTTACTATTTTTTTCAGTATTAGCTGTAAATAAGAGATCGAGCGCAATCCCGCTTGCCCCGGCTTATTCGATTTGTATGTTTACATCGTCATAGTGATAGACGTCCGGGTAGGTGGTTACAATATCCAAATCCTTCGAAAAGCTAACTATGAAACCAACCAATCCACTTATCAGGGCCCGATCGCGGACAGTTAAAATCCAAATTCCAAGCGAAGACCAAATCCGATGAAGTGAAATTTGTACCCTATTGATGACCAACTTGGTAACGGTTAGAGTAAGTACAAACACATTCGAGGCCCTGGACAATTCCAGGGCTTTTTTTTGTAGATAATGTATGGCACAGGTAAATGGAAATAATTGCCATACGATACACCATATACCTAGTTTTTGGGCATTCCATTCTCGGGGAATGCAAATGGACCCGTTATCTGATAAATAGTATAACCGCTGAAATCCTGAGGTGCCTCAAGGCCGGTACCATATAGTACCGTTCCACCGGATTTATGAATCTGTACAGGCTTGTCGGTATAAAATTTTTCTCCTCTTTTATCCCACCAAAGTTCTCTGCAATAGAGGGTATCTCCTTTTGCGATATTCATAACCACCACACTATCCCGGAGATATACTTTGTCTTCCACTTCATACCATTTACCATAATGCGCATTCATAACACTTTCTATTATAAGTGAATCATTATAAAAATCGACATGCAGGGAATTTGGGAATTCGACATATGAAGAATCGCCCTCTTTTCTGCGCATATACGGTGCTGATAGTTTGGCTTTCACTTTTGAATTCTCGCTGAGATAGGCGACAATCTGTTTACCCTCATCCACACTAATCTGTTTTTGACGGAAATTGGGTAATGTTTTCATATTATTTTCACAAGCAGAAAAAAATACACTTGTAATAAATAGGAAAATCAATACGCTGTATCTTATTACGGGTTTCAAATTGAAAAATTATATTCACTTATTACATATAGTCCCTTAAAAATCAAATCCGGATCTTCCAATATTTTTTTCCTGATAAACGGCTTAAAATAGTGCGCATCTCCCCCGGTCATTAAAACATTTAGATTTTCATATCGATCCTCGTATGCTTCTATCACACCATCTATTTCTTTTGCTATCCCAAATTGAACGCCCGATTGTATGTTGGTTTTTGTGTCGTAACCAACCAAGGGGAAATTCCAATGTGGTTTTACTAAAGGAAGTCTGGCCGTAAACGCCTGAAGCGATTTGAAACGCATTTCCATGCCGGGTGAAATACTTCCACCGATGAACTGATTAAATTTATTGATATAATTGTAAGTAATGGCTGAACCCAGGCCAATCACAAGATTATTTTTCCCCGGAAAATAATGCGCCGCTGCAACAACGAGCGCCAGCCTGTCTGCCCCAATCGTTTCTGGTTTCCCCACCGGAGTGGTAACCGGGATTTGAGAATAATGATCGAGATTGTGAAATTGTGTTTTGCTTTTGAGCAAATCCTCAATTCCCGGCAAATGATTAACAACAGAAGACAGAATACTCCTGTCAGGCTTGAGGGTTGTTATGCAATTATTCAGTTCAGCAAGACTGGCATCTGAAAACACACCAGTCTGATTGATTTGACCTTCTGAGAAGAATGCCCATTTCAACCTGGTATTGCCAAAATCCAAACAAAGGGTGGTGGGCATGATCTTTAACGGTTCAATGATAGAAGTCATTATTCAAATCGAAAGGAAGATAGATTTTTAAAATGACCATTCAGCATAATCCTTTCTTTCAGGACCTCCATTTCCGCAACTACCGGCAGGACTTTACCCAAATGCCTTTTTAAATATTCCTGTCGTTGTTCTTCCCGAAATAAACCAAGCAGTTCATACTCTTCTTCCAAAGATAATCCTGCGTGATGGGCAAGATCATAAGATGTCATTTCTTCATCAGTTTTGTGAAAATCTTTACTAATGTTGAGAATTCTATGAAGTTCACGAATAGCTTTCATAACCGCTATCATCAGTTCTTTTCGGGGATAGACTTCCGAATTCTCAGGATAATTTACGATTGCGCCACTGTACATTTTATCCGGAATTTTTTTTATGATCTCCAGAATCCTGAATACGGCTGACCCTTTTGTTACAATATCCATTTCACCATTGTCGTATTCCTTTACAATCTCTAAAATTGAAACGAGTGTTCCGAATTCAGCCACCTGTCCGTTCAGGATAGCCGGAATTCCAAAAGGTTTGTTGTTTGCTGAACACTCTTTAATCAGTTCCTTATATCGCGGCTCAAAAATATGGAGGTTGAGTACTTCACCGGGATAGAGAACAACATTTAATGGAAATATGGGTATAAAATTTGTCATTAATTTAAAGGAGCCTGCAATTTAATTATATAATACTAATAATGTTCTCTTACTAACCAACCATTATTCATACATACCCGTTCTCTTTATATGAAATCATATTTTTTATCTTTCCTTTGTGAGTAACACTGCCGATTTGAGTTTTGGAACGTAATCTTTAACATTATGAAAATATCCGGATTTACCATTGTACGAAACGCCGTTTTATACGACTATCCGGTTGTTGAAGCAATTACGTCCATCCTCCCAGTAGTAGACGAAATGATTGTGCTGGTAGGCAACAGCGACGACAATACAGAAAATTTAATACGATCAATTCATTCGGATAAAATCAAAATTCACCATTCTGTATGGGATGAAAATTTAAAGAAAGGAGGCGTGGTATTAGCAACAGAAACCGACAAAGCATTTCAGCTTATTTCTAAAGAAAGTGATTGGGCTTTCTATATACAGGCCGATGAAGTCATTCACGAAAAATATCACGATGTTATACGAAGAACCGCCGAATTTTATAAAGATGACCGGCGGGTTGAAGGTTTGCTTTTCAACTACCTCCACTTTTATGGAACATACGATTACATTGCTGACAGCCGAAAATGGTATCATAAGGAAGTTCGCATAATCAGGAATGATAAAGGGATTCAGGCTTACCGGGATGCACAGGGATTTAGAAGGGGAGTTAAGAAAATAAATGTAAAACCGGTTGACGCCACTGTTTATCATTATGGCTGGGTAAAGAATCCGAAAAAGATGATAGAGAAACTGAAGAAAATTCAGGAATTATGGTCCGACACGGTTGATGATCCTACAAATATTGAGAGGAGATCGGGTGAAATTTTCGATTTTAGCAAGTTTGATTCGCTTAAACATTTTGAAAGTGAACATCCTCTTGTAATGAATAAACGTATTGAAGAAAAGAACTGGCAAATTAAACTCGATATAACTAAAAAAAAATTTACCACCAAAGAAAAACTCCTGTACTGGTACGAAAAGAAAACCGGAAAAAGACTGTTCGACTTCCGGAACTATAAAATAATCTAAAGGAGCTTGCAGTGTATACTAAGCAGATATAACTATTAGTTACTGTCGAATTTCATTGGTCGCACAATAAAGGAGAGATTACTTCCCTTATGAAGAATCCGATTAAAAAGTTTTGAGAAAACGGAGTGATTCGATACGGGATCTTTCCTGCTGTAACTGAAATAATCAAGTATCTCAAAATTATTACTCTTAAACAACCTGAGCATACTTTTCACATTCGGCTCATACAAGTGATCGGGAACACGTGTTGAATCGTTCCATGTTGATGAAAACTGTTTCTTCAATTTGGTCTTATAAAATAAATGCTGAAGTCTGAAACTCATCGAAAATTTATTAGGGACATTTACAACCAATACACCACCAACTTCCAGCATAGTAGCAGCCTTTTTCAACCATTCAACAGGATTTGGAATATGCTCAATGACATGACTCATATGTATAAGAGAAAATTTTTCTTCATATACAAACTCATTAAATTGTTTGAGGTAAACAATGGCTCCGGTACTTTTAGCGGCAAAAGCTGCCATTGCCGCTGAAACATCCAGTCCTATTGCTTTTTTATAATACGGTTTCGCTGCAAACAGAAAAGTGCCCATCGCACTCCCGATGTCCAGTACATTTGATCTGATTGTATCGTATCTGAGCAGATTCTCAACTTCCTCCTTAAACATATTTACAGAAGAATGAAGTATCGTTGTATTGTCTTCCAGTTTAATATTTTCACTGAACTGATAGTAAGAAGCGTAAGCCGAATCAATAAAATCCTGATCATACTTTGGACGGGGAGATTGATAAACCAGAGTACAATTGCTGCACAAAACATATGTGTACTGCAATTCACTGCCGAATCTTTCGTAAATTGAATAATCAGGCGATTCGCAAAAGGGACATGGAACTTTTTCCCATTCCCTGGGACTATATCGGGATTGTGAAGGCATGATCAGTTAGTTTCAACATCAATCAATTCGCGGTCAGGTATTTTAATACTGGAAAATAATCAATTAATAACCACGATTCTGTTTCCACCACTTGTAACCAAGTATTCCGGCTATGGCCAATGGAGTAAAAGCCAGATAAACGATCCCCGCATTAAATGCCTTCCCGGGTCTTTCTCCCATCTGTTGAACAGTCCGGGTGCAAATAGCGCATTGAGCACGACTTTTTATCGAACTCAGATTGAGCATCAGGAAAACCAATAATGTACCCAAGCCTATTTTCCCTTTCATAAACGTGATATGTTGCAAAATTACGTTTTGTTAGCTTAAAGCCCAAAGCAAAAGGCATAGGGCTTAAAGCTTAAGGCTTAAAGCGCGATTTCAAAATAAAAAAGAGCGCCATGAGGCGCTCTGAAAATAAATTCTGAAAACTCTTTGTCGCGTTAATCCTTGTGTTTTTATCCTTCTTTAGCTTACTTCCTCCGTTTTTAACATTTTCTGAAATTTCTTGCGGGTATCCTCGTCCAAAATAGTCTTGCGAAGACGAATGTTTTTGGGAGTTACTTCAATACATTCATCCTGCTGTATATACTCCATACACTCTTCTAGTGTCATTTGAATCTTCGGAATAATTCGTACAGAATCATCGCTGCCACTTGCGCGCATATTTGTAAGCTGTTTCCCTTCAGTAGCGTTTACTATCAGATCTCCCGGTTTGATATGTTCGGCAATAATCTGACCTACATAAACTTCTTCTCCCGGATCAACGAAAAATGATCCGCGATCCTGCAACTTATCAATTGAATAGCCCGTTGTAGCTGCCTGGTTTTTAGCAATCAGCACTCCATTACTTCTGCCGGGAATAGGACCTTTCCAGGGTTTATATTCCAGAAAACGATGGGCCATAACAGCTTCACCGGCTGTATTTGTAAGCATGCTTGAGCGAAGTCCGATTAATCCGCGTGAAGGAATTTCAAATTCAAGATGCTGCATATCACCCTTTGTTTCCATTACCAGCAATTCTCCCTTACGACGGGTAACCATATCGATTACTTTGCCGCTATATTCATTAGGAACATCCACTACCAATACTTCAAATGGCTCATTCTTTTTGCCATTCATTTCTTTCACAATTACCTGCGGCTGGCCAACTGTAAGTTCGTAACCTTCCCTTCTCATCGTTTCGATCAGGATACCCAGGTGAAGGATACCACGACCAAAAACAAGCAGACTATCTGCACTTCCGGTTTCTTCAACGCGAAGGGCGAGATTTTTTTCTGTCTCTTTCATCAGGCGATCACGCAGATGACGTGAAGTGACAAACTTTCCATCCTTTCCATAAAATGGAGAATTGTTTATTGAGAACATCATACTCATGGTAGGTTCGTCCACACTTATAAGAGGTAAAGCTTCAGGAGTTTCGGGATCACAAATTGTATCGCCGATATTGAAATTCTCCAATCCTACAACAGCGCATATATCACCACAGAAAACTTCGGTAGCTTTTTTCTTACCCAGGGATTCAAAAACGTATAATTCTTTAACCTTGGATTTTTTGATAGTCCCATCCGCCTGCATCAGCACAATATTCTGGCCTTCCTTTATTGTTCCGCGGGCAACTTTTCCAACGGCGATTCTTCCCAGAAAAGAAGAATAGTCGAGTGAAGTAATTTGCATTTGCGTAGGACCTTCATTAACTGCAGGAGCCGGAACGTATTTCAGGATACCATCCAGTAAAGGAATAATATCAGTAGTTGGAGTAAGTGAGTCGTTGAACCAACCATTTTTTCCCGAACCGTAAAAGGTCGGAAAATCTAATTGCTCCTCTGTTGCGTCAAGGTTGAAGAATAATTCGAATATCGCTTCATGGACTTCTTCCGGGCGACAATTAGGTTTATCAACTTTATTGATAATCACCATCGGTTTAAGGCCAAGATGCAAAGCTTTTTGTAATACAAAACGTGTTTGTGGCATAGGACCTTCAAAAGCATCCACCAACAGCAATACGCCGTCGGCCATCTTCAACACCCTTTCCACTTCACCGCCAAAGTCGGCGTGACCGGGAGTATCAATAACATTTATTTTTACTCCGTTGTATACGACAGCTGCGTTTTTGCTAAATATGGTAATACCTCTTTCCTTTTCGAGATCGTTGCTATCCATTATCAGATCACCAGTCTCCTGATTTTCCCTGAAAACTTTCGTGGCATGTAATATCTTATCTACCAGCGTCGTTTTCCCGTGGTCTACGTGTGCAATAATTGCAATATTCCTGATCTCCATAAATAATCTTTGCTTTTAGCCGGCCTCCGCCCTTTTTGGACGCGCAAAGGTATGCTATTTACTCCGTATAACGAAGTGTTGCCGTCTGGAGTATGAGAGGATGGAGATTATTCAGTGAACTCAGACCCTAACGTATATTTTCTTTTTGTCCAGGTAAAAGCCAACTAACCAGCAGAATAACATCCAGGAGATCGCAAACAGGAGAGATCCGAGGTACAGGCCGGCATGTTTGTAAATATTCTGATACAGCCAGGTATACAGACTTAACCCCGATCCTGCCTGAATAATATACAACACTGTTGCTCCGACTTCCGATAATAAATATATAAACAACGGGTTTTTGCCAAATACGGTAAAGAATTTGGTCCATTTGGTTCTTCCCAGAAAATCCACAACATATATAATGGCTGATATAATTACGCAATCGAGCCCAACCGTATAAACGACAAATGAACTGCTCCACAATTTTTTGTTAATTGGAAAACTAAGATCCCAGAAATAACCAATAACAATAAATGCAAAACCTAAAAGCAACAATTTAGCAAGGCCCTCAAAAGTTTTTCCTTTCTCCTGAATGAACTTTCCGACCATATATCCAAAAGTGACATTTACAACTGATGGGAAAGTCGAGAAGAAACCCTCCGGATCAAACGCGACACCTTCACCATGGTACATATGATTTGGTCCCATTAACCACATATCAATTTTATATCCCAGGTTTCCGGTCATGGCAAGAGGGTCTGGTGCATCTCCGCCCATCATCATCAAAGCCCAATATAATAGCAGGATGGAAATAGATATGCTGATAACCGTTCCTGGTTTAAAGTAATAGATTAAAAGCGAAGCGATACCATATGCAAGCGCAATCCGTTGAAGAACCCCCAATATACGCGTGTGGGAAAATGGTGCGAACAAAATATGATTAGAGGAATCGGCGTAAACAAAAGGAAACCAGTATAACAAAAATCCGCATAAAAATATGATCAGCGTTCGTTTAAAAATCTTTCCCAGCACTTCCGCCTGACTTAATAAATTCCACTTTGGCATCACAAAACTCATCGCATTACCAACTGCAAAAAGAAAAGATGGAAAAACGAGATCGGTGGGTGTGAAACCATGCCAATGTGCATGTTCAAGTGGGGAATAGGTAAACTTACTGCCGGATGTGTTTACGATAATCATAAAACAGATCGTCATACCTCTGAATACATCCAATGCCAGGAATCTTTGTTTTGGGGCAATCGTCATGTTTGAACTTTTTGTTATCCTTAGTAAGCTCCAAGTTCGGAAACAAAAATGAATGGTTAAAGAAAGAATATGATTTCTTTTTTGAAATTCGCCATTTATCAGAACTTGCGCTCATGTCCCGCAAAATAGTTTATTTGATAAATCCCATCTCCGGTACCAAAGAAAAGTCGCGGGTAAAAGAATTAATAATACGGAGAACAAAAGCAGAAGGAATTGACTTCGAGATTCAACCTTCGAGGGCAGACGGTGACTATACTCATCTTAAAAAACTCATCAGGGAAAAACAAATTACCGATGTCGTGATTTGCGGCGGAGATGGAACTCTCAATGCGGTCGCCAGTGCTTTACAGGGTGTTCCGACGCGAATAGGAATCATACCAATAGGCTCAGGGAACAGTGTGGCGCTGGCTTGTAAAATTCCCCGGCGGCCAACTCTCGCACTTGATATTATATTTAAGGGTAAGGCTTACCCTATAGACGCGTTTAATGTTAACGAAAAATTCTCCTGCGCTTTATGCGGCATCGGCTTTGATGCTGATGTGGCTCATGAATTTGCAAAA
This sequence comes from uncultured Bacteroidota bacterium, assembly GCA_963757315.1. GTDB lineage: Bacteria > Bacteroidota > Bacteroidia > Chitinophagales > Chitinophagaceae > Puia. Next base: position 2,505,598 of record CAVWRD010000011.1, read on the forward strand.
CAAAAGATACGCGGACTTCAAACCTATTTGAGAATTTCCACGATGAAATTTTTTAATTCAAAACCTTATCCATTTGAGATTCACGCCGGCGGCAGAGTTTTAAAAACTGAAGCTTATTTTATCAGTGTCGCCAACAGCAATCAATTTGGAAATAATTTTACAATCGCACCGCAGGCCAGTATGTCTGATGGTTTACTGGATATCGTGATTGTGAAAAAAATGAACAAGGTCATTTTACCATTCTCAGTTTTTTTACAGGTTGCCGGTAATAACAAACTAATTGGTGGAATAGAATATGTTGAGAAAAAGAACATTGTTTATATTCAGACAGATAAAATCACCATCAAAAACCCTTCACGCGCACCTATACATATTGACGGTGAACCCGTAGATACCAGTACAGAATTCGAAATCAGAATTATCCCGAATTGTTTTAAGCTGATACAACCTTTTAAAGCCTAAAGCCCAAAGCTTAAAGCTAAAACTTCTTTTTAGATCTACTCTCACTTTACAAACATCGGCAATAAATGTTTTTCCGTTTTGAACCCTGAGTTTTAGGCTTTAAGCTTTGGGCTTTAGGCTTATTAAGGATTCAATAGATCATTTACGCTTTTAAAAATCAGCTGATTCTGGGAGCTGTTAACTGCATTGGCGATATCAAGTTTTTCCTGTCGGCTCAGGTGGAAATTTAAAGCTGCGCCTTCATTGGCCAGCTTGGGTTCATATTGAAAAGTCATTTTGTAAAAATCATTTCCCATGTAACCTTCCATTACGCTTAGAAGATCATTCTGGTTATACTCCTGCATTTTATACCAGTTATATTGAAGCAACAACAACGGCTTAGTGATAATTTCTGTGATATCTGTTGATTCAAAAGGGCTTTCCCAGCCACCCGTTTTTCTGTCGCGTATTTGAATAAGCAGCACACCACGTGTATTCTTTTGAATCCATTCGCGAAATACATCCACGAATCGTATGCCTACCTGTTCGCCAAAATTATCCCGAAATCCTGCATCCATAACATCGATTACGGGATCTGAAGGAAGCCAGACATTCGGCAAAACATACGGGAATGTTGCATTCATCCGAAGTGCGGTTAACATGCGCACATTCATTGGATCCTGTTTACTAAAAAAACTGCCGAAATCCACTGCATCGGGGTCAATGGTTTTAATGCGGTTACTGTCAAATACCGGACGCATCAAAAAACTAATGGGCTGAGTACTGATAAGCATCGTACGACTGTCACGTGTGATTACAGAACTAAATAACATAAGGGGAATTCTGCCGGCAGCTTCGTCGGGCTCCAGATCCCGTAATTGTCTGTCCAGAACCCCTCCCGTATTTTGATTTAATTTCTGTTCAAAGGCGTACCCGCGGTCTTTAATATATTCGTAATTACCTACATAAAATTTTTGTGCCGGTGAAAATAAATCACGTGCAACAAAAGAAGAAAAAAGCGGATTTAAAAGATCTCCGGAAATAGCGTCTGTATATTTTCGATCATCCGGATTTATGGCGGAATCTTTAAATTCCCGCAATCGGGAAAGTTCACGAAAATAAGCGGCACCAAACATACCACCCGACGCACCAGTGATCATGAAAGTTTTATCCATCAGCTTTCCGCCGTTAATTTTGTCCAGTTTTTGTAAAATATTCATCGTAAAAGCCGCGCTTCTGCTTCCACCTCCACTGGTATTAATGATTAAGAAAAGAGGTTTATCCTCCTTTTGTTTTTTCTTCCAATTTTCCAAAATCTGGATCATGTGCTTTTTGTCTGATGTTACATTTTTTTCAGAACACATATTCAGCAGATAGTCGCGGTCATATTCAGGTCTTTCATTCCTGTTCGTATAATTCAGTCCGTAAGCCTTGTTGGTTGGATCAATTACATCATAGCGATATAATATATTTAAAACGAAAAACAGTATTACAAGAAACGGTATGCTCCAGCTTTCCAGGAAATAGGAAAAAGCGCCCGACACTGCAAGCAGGATAGCAAAAAAAAGAAATATACTGGCGGCGGCTGGCAATTGGAAAGCCGGCTGATCCATAAAAAAGCCGACGACCACTAAAAAAAGAAATGCAATAAATATCGAAAGAATGGCAGCGAAGTGATGCCTGCTGAAAATGCGTTCTATAAATTCCTTGCTGTAATGGGACACATCACGAACCTGCTTAATAGTAAAAGGTCCGTTCATATACCAGTTTACGCGGATGAGCCGGCTGCTGTTCAATTGAACATCCTTCGACTTGAATTGTGATTTGAAAAGTTTGGGATTCGCGATCAGTGGTGTCATCTGACGTTTGATGGTGCGGTCAGCTTCAAAAAAATACAAAAGAGAAAGCCCGATCACAAGAAAAAAACCAGTGAGGAATCCTGCAATAAGCCATGCAATCTCACTATTGGTCATCAACTCTTTCGTGCTGTCGAAGTCAATTGCCTTAAAAAAATAATAAATGAGGAGGATTCCGGGTAATATGAAATTATTGGTACAGTATTTCAAAAAAGGACGGGTCGTAGTGGCCAGAAAACGAAAATGGCGACTATAAAGAATAAAAGTGGTCACATTCCAGCACATAATAAATGCACCTGCGGAAGCACCTACGATGGCCCCACTAAGCACATTTACATTACCCAGATATTCAGGCGCAAGGAACAAGGCATCTGCGCCGAAAGAATGCATGAAACCACCATGAATTGTTGAGAAAAGGATCACCCAAAACAGCAGCAGGAGCTGATATTTTTTCAGATATAATAATATCAGTTGAACGGGAAAAGAATAGTAAACCGCTTTCAGGTAACGCATCTTGTAGCCGGGATCAAATTGAAAGTTAAGTGAAAATTAAGCCTGTCTATACCGCTTATCTCTAATCTAACGGAAAGGCCATATTAAAATTACTTCATTGAAGGTCTTAACACATAGATGGCATAAATAAGACTGAAAAGCAGCAACATTCCGTTTGCCTGATGCAATAATGCAACCCAATCGAAAGTTACCCAGCGGTTAGCCACAATCGCAGGACTGGCCAGTAATGTACATATACCAAGCACTATCTGGAACAATACAAGCCCTAAAGGAAATAACAAACGGGTACGCTGACTGCGAATAATCCCGGACCTGAAAAGTATTAACGTCCACACACTTACTGCCAGTAAAATGACATATGCGAGATTTCGATGCACAAAATGAATTGTAATCTTATTTGCAATAAAATTCAGCAGAAAAGGCGATTGGGTGAATAGCTGATCCGGAAACCAGTCGCCGTTTATCGTAGGCCAGGAAGGTGCAACAGCCGCAGCTTTGTTTCCTGCCATAAGCGCACCATATAACATTTGAATAAAAACCAAAATCAGTAATGCGATAGAAAAAATCCAAATGCCGCGGGAATTACGGAAGCGGGTAACAGGAAACAATAATTTAAGTGAAAACCAAAAAGAATAAGAAATGAGTCCGACTGCAAATATGAAATGCAAAGCCAGTTTGGTTGGTTTTACATAAATCGCATCTCCATTCAAACCGCTGGCAACCATAATCCATCCAATAGCTGCCTGAAGCAGTCCAAGAAAAAACAAAATGAGCAGCGGCGTGATCATTTCGCTTTTTAATTTCCTCCTGTATAACAACCAGCCAAAACCGACAAGAAATACTACCCCCACAAAACGCGCCCATAGTCTATGAAACCATTCCCAGAAGAAAATAAATTTAAAATCCGATAGTGTAAAATCTGCATTTAGCAGATGAAACTGGGGAGTCTGTTTATATTTGTCAAATGCCAACGCCCATTGCTGACCGGTTAGCGGAGGTAAAACACCTGTAAATACATCCCATTCGGTAATGGAAAGACCCGAACCGGTTAATCTTGTGATGCCGCCCAGTAATACCTGGATAAATAACATAAAAGTGCCCGCCAGTACCCAAAATGCTACGGCACTGTTTAATGACTTCGTTTTCCAAAAGACCATTTAACAAAAATAATTCATCCGTGACGCTTCGGATAAATATTTCTGTTGTAAATAAGGTACATTCTGAATGTGTGAGCATAAAGCGCATAACTATTTTCCAGGTCAGGTTGATACAAACGTTCATTGTTTTAAATTTGGCGATATAATGAACCTGTTAAAACCATTTCACCATTCCCATTTAGTTGAAGCAGGCTGTGATGAAGCAGGGCGGGGATCTTTTGCAGGACCGGTGTTTGCCGCTGCCGTAGTTTTACCTTTAGATTTCTATCATCCGTTGCTAAACGACTCCAAACAGGTAGTTCCGGAGATAAGGGCTGAATTAAGAAGCTACATTGAAATACATGCAATTGATTTTGCAGTGGAAAAAGTAAGTAATGAAGAAATTGACGAAATCAATATTCTGAGGGCTTCTTTTAAAGCCATGCATCTGGCTTTAAAAAAATTAAAAAAGCAACCCGAATTTCTTTTAATTGACGGGCATCTTTTTTACAAGTATCAAAAAATTCCTCATCTCTGTGTAATTAAAGGCGACGGTATTTATGCTTCCATTGCGGCGGCAAGCATTCTTGCGAAAACATATCGGGACGATTATATGCAACAATTGCATTCAGAGTTCCCGCAATATGGCTGGTTCAATAACAAAGGTTATGGAACCCCGGAACACCGGAGAGGAATTGAATTGCATGGTTTGTGCAACTACCATCGGAAAAGTTTTCATATTACTCCTGCGCAACTCCCCCTTTTTGAGAAAAAATCCATAGAAAGTACATGATTCAATTTCCGGAAGACCTCGTGCTCGAAAATGAACGTGTACTATTGAGGCCTTTGCAGCCGCAGGATCTGGAATTTCTTAAACCTTTTGCTGAACAGGAGCCGGAAATATGGACATATTCCCTCGTCAGCGCTGCGGGAATAACGGGAATAAAAACTTATATAGACTTCGCCATTGAACAGAGACATTTAAATAAAGAGTACCCATTTATAGTTTTCGATAAGAAAGCGAAAGCATTTGCCGGAAGCACCAGATTTTATAATATTCAGTTGGCCTTTTCAACAACCGTTTTGGGATATACATGGTACGGAAAAAAATTTCGACGTACGGGGTTAAATCGCCACTGTAAACTCCTGATGTTGGGTTATGCATTCGAACAATGGGGAATGGAAAGGGTAGAATTTCAGGCAGACCTCAGAAATGAGAAATCTATTCAGGCAATGAAAGACATCGGTTGCACCGTGGAGGGAGTTATGAGAAGCACTTATCCTGTATATGATGGCAGAAAAGATTCAATTATCCTCTCCATATTAAAAAAAGAATGGTTCGATTCTGTGAAAAAAATTTTACAACAGAAAACAATTTGAGACAATTAAAGCGGCAGTTCTCACACTCCCATACTCCCATACTTTCACACTTGTTCTAAGTTTCCTCCCATATACCCGCACCTTTGCGAACAATTTCTGCAGATCCGGAAGTATAGTCGATGATCGTAGACGGAATCATATTACCCAAACCACCATCGACTACAATATCTACCTGATTTTTAAAATGTTCGTAAATAATTTCGGGGTCCGTATATTCTTCCACTAATTCACCGGGTAATGAAGTGCTTAATACCGGATGGCCGAGACTGCGAACTATGGTCCTTGCAATTAAATTGTCAGGAATACGAAGACCGATACTGTTTTTTCTGCTCTTCAATATTTTCGGAACTTCCTTACTTGCCGGAAGAATAAATGTGTAAGGCCCGGGCAAATGATTCTTCAAAATGCGGTAAAGAGGAGTGGAAATACTTTTGGTATATGTGCTCAGATCACTCAAGTCATAACATACAAAAGAAAGTTGGGCTTTGGCGGGATCAATTCTTTTAATTCTGCATATACGTTCGATAGCCTTGTGTTGAAAAATGTCGCATCCAAGCCCATAAATTGTATCGGTTGGATAAATGATAATCCCTCCTGATAGAAGGCAGTCTTTAATGATTTGAATATTCCGTTCCTGGGGATTTTCCGGATGAACTGTAAGAAACATGACACAATGTAAGATTGCAATCCCGCAACTTTGACTCCTTTAATGTGATTAATGTATTTTAATTTTATAAAAAGTAACTCATGGAATTGAGGTCGGTTGATCGTTACCAGAATATTTCTCCGGAGGACTTTAAGAGAAATTATCTGAAACCTCTTAAACCAGTAGTAATTACCGACATGGCAAAACATTGGCCCGCTTACTGCAAATGGAATTGGGATTATTTTAAAGCAGTTATAGGTGAACAGGAAGTGGGAATCTACAACAATTTAAAAAGTGATGCCTATACTCCTGTTAATACCGCCGATGATTATATGAAATTCCGAGACTATATCGATATGATCCGAAAAGGTCCTGCTAAATGGAGGATATTTCTTTTTAATTTATTTGAACACGCTCCCAATCTCGTTCATGATTTCTGCTGGCCGGAAAAATATAGCAGCGGATTCGTAAAGAAATTCCCTATGTTATTTACGGGGGGGTTGGGGTCTGTTACACATTTGCATTTTGACATGGATCTGTCGAATATATTTCATACTCAGTTTATTGGGAAAAAACGGATTTTACTTTTCCCTTTTGAAGAGCAGCATAAACTATATAGAAAACCATGGGAAGTTCTGAGCCTCGTTAATTTTGAGAAATATTACGATGGTGAAAATAATAAGTTGGACTACGAACGTTTCCCGGCACTACATCTTGCAAAAGGATACGAGTTGATATTGGATCATGGTGAAACACTTTTTATGCCAGCTGGTTACTGGCATCATATGGAATATATTGAGAGTGGATTTGCCATGAGCCTGAGGTCTCTTCAGCCGGGAATAAGCAGTAAGATAAAAGGTGCGTGGAACTTGTTTATCATGCGCCATTTCGATACCATGATGAAAAAAACTGCGCCGGTCTGGTGGTATAATTACAAAAGGGATAAGTCTTTCGCAGATGCGGGAAGAGAATTGAGAAAAGCAGACGGCATGCCGCAGGCAAAGATGCCGCCGGTCAGCCACAGACTTAACTGATGATTTATAGGTGGTTCTCAGGCGTTGATGGTCCAGGTTTCACGACCGCTGAGTAACTTATTCAGATTACCCTTTCCTTTTGTTCTGATCGTTTCTTCGATCTGCATATTGAGCATGTCTTCATAGCAAGGCCGGTCATTTGTGTAAAATACTCCGAAAGGTCTTGGGAAGTGTGATTCGAGGGTTGGATCATCGAACATTCTGATTAACGACTGCGCCTTATAAATATCCTTTTCATCGTGTATCCAAAGATCTTCAGCCGTATATCCTTTACCAATTTCAACCACTTCAGGTTTCATGCCGTCAAGCCTTATTCCCTTATTTTGTTGCGCTCCGTATATTAAAGGTTTCCCCTGTTCCAGGAAGATGGTTTCAGATAATTTAGAATTTTTTTCAGTGAAAATCTCAAAAGCGCCGTCGTTAAAAATGTTACAGTTCTGATATATCTCGAGAAAAGAAGAGCCCCGGTGCTGATGGCTTCGCATCAACATCTGCTGAAGATGTTTTGGATCCCTGTCCATACTTCTTGCAATAAAACTTGCATCAGCTCCCATTGCCAGTGCCAGCGGATTAAATGGATGGTCAATACTCCCCATCGGAGTGGACTTTGTTACTTTATCCTGTTCAGAGGTGGGGGAATACTGCCCTTTAGTTAAACCATATATCTGATTATTGAACAAAAGTATGTTCACATCAAAATTCCTCCGAAGCAAATGAATAGTATGATTGCCTCCAATACTCAGGGAATCGCCGTCTCCGGTAACGATCCAGACACTTAGTTCAGGCCGGGTAGCTTTTAAACCTGATGCAATGGCAGTTGCCCTCCCGTGAATGGAATGCATGCCATAAGTATTCATATAATATGGGAAACGGCTGCTACAACCTATCCCCGAAATGATAACAATATTTTCCCTGGGCACCCCAATCTGTGGCATTACCTTCTGTACCTGTGCCAGAATTGAATAATCCCCGCATCCAGGACACCAACGAACCTCCTGGTCTGTTGTAAAATCCTTGGCTGTCAACGGAATAGCTGTAGGTGCTGCACTTATCATTTTAACTAAAATTCCTGCAAATTACGACATAATGATCCGTTTGGTGGAATGGGTTTTGCCTTCTTGCAGTATAAACAGTTAAAAAATGAAAAAAATTCTATTGGTGCTAAGTATTGTATCGGGTTTCATTCTAATGGGTTGCTCAGCAGGGTATGTGACTGCTCAGCCCGCCGACGTAACATATGCTCGTCCTGTAGCACCGGGACCTGATTACGTTTGGATTGGCGGTGAATGGGAATGGACCGGCGGAAATTATCACTGGCACGAAGGATCCTGGCAGCATGCCCGTGAGGGACATACATGGAAATCAGGTCATTGGGAAAATAATCATAAAGGATACAAATGGCATAAGGGATCCTGGGAGTAGTGGACGTGAAATCCACTAAAAAGAATAGCCGTTGACTATGGATCAATCCATAATCAACGGCTATCTTAAATTAAAAACGATTAATATCTGCTGTTGCTGTAGTTATTTCTTTTCTGGAAATTACCACCACCACCACCGTTTCTATTTCCGCCACCAGCTCCGCCGGTACGTTCTTCACGGGGTTTAGCTACTGATACGTTAATGGTCCTGCCATCAACTGAAGCACCATCCAATTCGGAGATTGCTTTCTTAGCAGCTTCGTCGTCTGCCATTTCTACGAATGCAAATCCACGTGATTTCTGAGTGAATTTGTCAAGAATTACTTTAGCAGATGAAACTTCACCGTACTCTGCAAAATACTCGTTTAAGTCTTCGTCGGTAACGTTGAAGCTTAAATTTGAAACATAAATGTTCATACTTAAATAAAAAATTAAATGATAAAAATACAAGCTGACTGAAAGCTGAAGTAAAGGCGACTAACTAACCGTACTGAGGAATGCGTAGCAGAATGTTTGTTCACTTACTAAATGCTGATCAACTTAAGACGGTGCAAATATACATCAAAAAAGTCAAATATCAACTTTGCTTTAAAGATTTATATGCTGCTATACTACTTGCTAACATTAATATCCCCCCTAATACAAAGGGGGCTCCGGGAAACAGGAACGGTGCCCGGTCGGATGTAAAATAACTAAACAGGTTAGTCATAATTAACGGGCCGAGTATCGACGTGGCGCTCATCAAACTCGTAAGGGATCCCTGTAGTTCACCCTGCGAATTTCTGGGAACATGACCTGATATCGTTGCCTGTAATGCAGGTCCGGATATGCCACCAAGACAATATGGAATCAAAAACACGAACATCATCCAGCTTTCGCTGGCAATTGCAAAAAGAAACATGCCAATCGCATATAATAAAAGGCCGAAATAAATACTTCGTTCATTGCCAATTATCGGAGTGATCAAACGTATAAGACCGGCTTGAACGGTGGCAACTAAAACACCGACAACAGCAAGTGAAATACCAATTGTTTTTGGTGTCCATTGAAATCGATATGCTGTAAAATAACTCCAGTTACTCTGAACTGCATGAGATCCGAGATACACCAGCGTTAATGCTAAAATCAAACCTGCCACGGCCGGATATTTTTTAAGATGCAGAAGTGAACCCATTGGGTTTGCACGTTTCCACTCAAATCGCCGGCGATTCTCTTTTGAAAGCGATTCAGGAAGAACAAAATATCCGTATAGCCAGTTTAGTAAACTAAGTGTAGCCGCTGCATAAAATGGTGCTCGTATACCCCATCCCGTGAGCAAACCGCCAATCGCTGGGCCGATGATAAATCCAAGACCGAATGCTGCACCTACAAGGCCAAAGTTTTTTGCTCTTGTCTCAGCATTGCTGATATCTGCGATATAAGCCGAGGCCGTTGTAAAACTTGCTCCGGTAATTCCGGAAATTATTCTGCCCAGAAATAACCAGCCAAAACTGGGTGCAAATCCCATAAAAATATAATCTACTCCAAAACCAAATAAAGAAAATAAAAGAATCGGTCTCCTTCCATACTGATCACTTAAATTCCCCAGAATAGGTGCACATACAAATTGCATAAACGCATAAACAAATAACAGCCAGCCACCATCTCTGCTGGCCATGTTTACGGGAATATGTTTCATGCCGGCAATAAGTTCAGGCATCACAGGAATGATAAGGCCCCACCCTATTACATCAATTAGTAAAGTGATAAAAATAAAACCTATCGCTGCCTTTTTTTTCATATTGGGAACTGTAAAATAAACGAAAAACGTACAGGATCTGAGAGAATATTCTTAGATTGAGTGCAAATTCAGTTGTATGAACTTTAATAAAAAGTCACTGGTTATTTTAATGGTAAGTCTTTTTATTGTATTGGGTATCGCTGCAACCAAACCTCCCGAAGAACATAAATTCAAGAACCTGAAAGTTCTTCCAAAAGATATCACTCCTGAACAACTGGACAAAGTGATGGATAAATTTAAAGAAGCACTTGGCGTACATTGTACTTTTTGTCATGCACCTTCTAAAGATACTACCATCCATCACCCTGATTTTGCAAGTGATGATAAGCCGGAAAAAAACATTGCCAGGAAAATGATGAAAATGTCTGCTAAGATCAATAAGAAATTTTTTAGCTATTACAAAAATGACAAGGGTGAAACTGTTCCCGCCGTGGAATGCATGACCTGCCATCACGGCAAGCCACACCCAAATAGTTAACGCCTGCTTAGTTTCATTCGGTGCATCTTAGATTGGCAAAAATATTTTATTCACTGCGAATTGAGTTAAATTTTTGCAACCCCCCTTCATACTGCAACAAACTTAACAGAGCCCTGTCGCGACTATCTCCAATATCAAATTCTATAACGGAAACTATATTTCAAATTACCTAATTTTACCCTCATTTTTAATGTATGGAAAACAACTTATTCGATTTTGGAATGATCGGACTGGGAACCATGGGGAGGAATCTTCTTCTTAATATGGCTGACCATGGATTTAAAGCCATAGGTTTTGACCTTGATCCCGAAAAAGCGAAATTGTTAGAAACATCGGCTACAGCTGGTACGCAGGTCAAAGGCGTAAACACGCTTACTGAAATGGTGCAAAAACTCCAGCAACCTCGAAAAATAATGATGCTGGTTCCTGCCGGGAAACCGGTAGACGATGTTATTAATTCATTACTTCCTTTAGTATCGCCAGGAGATATTATTATAGACGGGGGTAATTCTCACTACACCGATACACTCCGCAGGGTGAATGATGTGCGCAACAAAGGATTCCATTTTATGGGGATTGGTATTTCAGGTGGCGAACACGGTGCCCGGTTTGGTCCAAGTATTATGCCGGGCGGAGATACAGAGGCTTACGAAAAAGTGAAACCAATCTTGGAAGCGGTTTCGGCAAAAGTGAATGGAAGCGCCTGTGTGGCATATCTTGGGAAAGGAGCTGCGGGTCACTATGTGAAAATGGTTCATAACGGTATCGAGTATGCGATAATGCAGTTGATCAGTGAAACTTATCAGCTTCTTCATAAAGGAAAGGGCCTTTCCAATGACGAATTGCATAAGGTTTATAAACACTGGAACGAGGGCGACTTACAATCCTTTCTGGTAGAAATTACCCGTGACATTTTTTTACAGAATGATGAAAAAACCGGCAATCGGCTGGTCGATATGATTCTTGACAAAGCAGGTGCCAAGGGAACCGGAAAATGGACTTCTCAAGACTCTATGGATCTTGGTATACCTGTGCCCGTGATCGATATCGCTGTTTCTATGCGCGATCTTTCATCGGTGAAAGATGAACGCAAACAGGCATCAGCTTTATATAAAACCGGCACATTGCAGATTGCCGTACCCAATGAAGTTTTTATAACTCAGCTGGCTGATGCTCTGTACTTTTCAATGATCGTTTGTTATGCTCAGGGAATGGCACTACTGTTCAGGGCTTCTTCTGAACTTAAAATGGATATTCCATTGCCGGAGGTTGTGCGGATCTGGAGGGGGGGGTGCATCATTCGTTCTGCCATGCTGGAAATATTTTATAAAGCGTTCACTGAAAATCCGGAATTACCCAACCTCCTTTTGGATAAGGAAGTAGCGGGATTATTGCAGTCAAAAAAACACAACATTATTTCCGTAATTATACATGCAACGCAAACCGGTTATCCGGTTTCAGCTTTGATGACATCACTTTGCTATCTCGAAGCATACCGAAGTGAATTCCTTCCAACTAACCTCATACAGGCACAACGAGATTATTTTGGCGCACACACTTATCAAAGAGTGGATATGCCCGGCATTTTTCATACTGAATGGGGAACATTTGACAATTAAAAACATTTATGGAAAATCATAAGAGACCGTCCGCTACAGTGATTTTTATTTTCGGAGGTAGCGGTGATTTGAATTTCAGAAAACTTTCGCCTGCACTCTACAATTTGTTTATTGATAACTGGATGCCTGAAAAATTCAGTATTATCGGCATTGGAAGAACCGATTACAGTGATGCGGATTACAGAACACGTTTGCTGGACGGTATTAAACAATTCAGCAGAAGAAAAAACGTAGCGGATGATCAATGGCAATCATTTTCGCAACATATTTCTTATCTGAAAATGGATGCAGAGAAAGATGAAAAATATACAGGAATTTCAGAATTGGTGCAGAAAAAACAAACTGAATTTGGAGAACATCCCAATATCATTTTCTATATGGCCGTTGCGCCACAACTCGTTCCTGATATTGCAAAAAAATTAGGTAAAGAAAAAATATCCAGCGACAAAGCCTACACAAGGATCGTTATTGAAAAGCCGTTCGGACATGACCTTGGAAGCGCACATCAACTGAATGAGCTTTTGATGAGTATGTTCGAAGAAAAGCAGATTTACCGGATTGATCATTATTTAGGGAAAGAAACTGTTCAGAATATTCTTGCACTTCGATTTGCCAATGCACTTTTTGAACCGCTGTGGAACCGGAACTATATCGATCACGTTCAGATCACTGCGGCCGAAACAGTAGGGTCTGAAGGAAGGGGCAGTTATTATGAAGGAGCCGGCACTCTCCGCGACATGGTTCAGAATCATATCCTGCAATTGATTTGTATGATCGCGATGGAGGCACCTGTTTCTTTTGATGCCGATGAAATTCGGAATAAGAAAGTAGATGTACTGAATGCAATCCGGAAAATCAATCGGGAAGAAGTGGGCAAGTATGCCGTTCGCGGTCAGTTTGATGCCGGATGGATGGAAGGAGAGAAAGTTCCCGCATATCGGGAAGAAAAAAATGTGGATCCAAAATCAAATGTGGACACGTTTGCTGCCGTTAAATTTTATATAGACAATTGGCGCTGGCAAGATGTTCCTTTTTATATACGCACCGGAAAAAGACTGCACGAAAAAACAACGGTGATCAACATTCAATTTAAAGCAGCACCTAATTTTGCGTTCCCGCCTGAAGCTGCAGAAACCTGGAGATCCAACAGGCTTACTATAAGTATTCAGCCCGAAATGGACATTCGCCTGCGTTTTCAATCCAAACGTCCGGGTCAGTCTGTTTCGTTGAATCCGGTAGACATGATTTTCCGTTACAACGATGTTTATGACGGGAATGAACCAGAAGCATATGAAACGTTGTTATTGGATGTCATGGAAGGCAATGCCACACTTTTTATGCGCAAGGATCAGGTGGAAGCTGCATGGAAAATTATTATGCCTATTCTGGAAGCATGGCAGAACAGACCACCCACAAATTTCCCCAATTATGCGCCCGGATCCTGGGGACCAGAAGATGCAGAAGCCCTGATCGCACGAGACGGGCACCAGTGGATTGTTATGTAAATGATGGATAGTGTATGGATTTTAAATTCAGACCATAAACAATAAACAACCATAAATGAACATAGAAATCTTCGACGACCCAAACCATCTCACCAGAGGATTGGCAGACTGGATAACTAGCCTGATCGAAGAGACCCTTACCCGTAAAAATAGTTTTAGCCTCGTGCTTTCAGGTGGTAATACTCCAAAGAAATTAAATGATCTTCTTGCTTCGGCACCATATAAAGAAAGAATCGACTGGAAAAAGTTACATATTTTTTGGGGAGATGAGCGTGCAGTACCATTTGAAGATGAAAGAAACAACGCGAAAATGGCATTCGACACTTTGTTGAATAAAGTCACTATCCCTGAGAATCAGATTCATATTATGGACACCAGCCTGCCACCACAGGCCGCTGGTGAGCAATATCAGGAATTGCTTTTTGAATTCTTTGGAACAGATGTTTTACCGGTTAGAACTTTTGATCTTGTATTGCTTGGCATGGGAGACGATGGTCATACACTGTCTCTCTTCCCGGGCACACCTGTAATTCATGAAGAAAAATTGTGGGCTACCAGTTTATTTCTTAAGTCTCAGGATATGTACCGCATTACGCTAACAAAAAATATTGTCAATCATGCTGACCATATTGTTTTTATGATCAGCGGAGTTGAAAAAGCAAACGCATTACATGCTGTTTTAGAAAGTGAAAAGAATCCCGATCTTTTCCCTTCACAGGTAATTGTTCCTACACAAGGGGAATTGCATTTCTTCATAGATAAATCAGCTGCTTCTAAACTGAACGCTTAACGTTGAACGCCAAACCACCATGCGTTACTGCGCGTCGATCGAATCATAAACAACTACCCTGCTCCATAAATGTTTGCACTCTTCTACAAAACGAAGGTGGATGGGATCTGTCTGGTAGCTATCCTGATCAGCTGCGTTGTTAAAAATCAATATCCAGGAGAAAGAATAAGAGGAGTCAATCACTTCTCTTGAAGTATTTGCCGGTTCACCAATATGAAATCGCTGAATGGTTTTGACACTGGAAAGTTTCTGAAGTCCTTCTTTGAGTAAATTTTTATGGACCTTATTCTCCGGCTCCGCCAGCCAGAAATAAACATGGTGTATGAATATACCTTTAATTTCTTCAGCCATTTCTTATTTTTTAAAATTCAAATATAGTTCGTTGGTTGTATCCGCGACGAAAATTCAGACTTGAAAGCTAAACAGTAATTTGCACCCCATTTAAAACTTTAGGCTTTAGGCTTATAAAGGATATTTACCGAGAACAATAAGTTTATCGGCGATTCTTCTTTTCGACTCCTTACTATTGAATGGGCTCGCTTTGGTAAACCGCTTCAATCCTAATAAAAGCATTCTCTGTTCATCTCCATCTGCGAATGCATTAACCGCGTCCTTACCATGTTTATCAATTTTATCTGCAGAATCGTAGAGGAAAGATCTTACAATGTCCAATTCAAAACTCAATTCTTTTTCATTTTTATCAAGACTGAGTTTCATGACCCTCAGGAGCGCCGACTCGGCATGAAAGGTAACCATGGCCATATCAGCTATATGCATTAGTATCTCCTGTTCAGATTCCAGTTTCATCATAAGCTTTTGTACAGCGGCGCCGGCAGTTAGCAGAATGGCTTTTTTAAACTGAACAATGAGTTTCCTTTCTTCAGCAAAAGGAGAATCATTATCTGAACCAAAGTCGGGAATGCTAACTAATTCCTTCGCTACATTTTTTGCATGAGTTAAAATATCCAGTCTGCCCTTCATCGCTCTTTTTAAAACCATATCCACGCTCAATAGTCTGTTGATCTCATTCGTCCCTTCAAAAATGCGGTTAATTCGACTGTCACGATATGATCTGGAAACCAGGTATTCATCGCTGAAACCATTGCCGCCGTGGATTTGCACTGCTTCATCCACAACATAGTCCAGCGTTTCACTACCAAATACTTTTAGCAGAGCGCACTCTATCGCATATTCTTCAGCTGCACCTAAAACAGCCTCATTAAAAGGTTTACCTTCTGATATTAATTCTTCCTCCCTGTTTTCAATCCATTTAGAAACTCTGTACAACGCTGATTCAGCAACCCATATCTCAATGCCCATTTCTGCAATTTTATTTTTGATGGCACCAAAATTTGCAATCTTCGTTTTAAATTGCTCCCGGGTGTTTGCATACTGAACGGCAATCCCCGCAACTCTTTTACTGGCTCCCACAGCGGCGGCACAAAGTTTCAAACGACCGATATTGAGAATATTGAATGCGATAATATGACCTTTACCTATTTCGCCGAGCAGATTTTCCACAGGCACTTTACAATCCTGAAAATATAGTTGAACTGTAGAAGAACCCTTAATACCCATTTTATGTTCTTCAGGACCCTGAGTAAAACCTTCAAAATTTCGTTCAACAATAAACGCCGTAAATTTTTCACCATCTATCTTGGCAAAAACAATATAGATATCTGAAAAACCTCCGTTGGTGATCCAACATTTTTGTCCATTGAGCAGATAATATTTACCGTCATTGGATAACGTCGCCGTAGTTTTTGCACTCAGGGCATCGCTTCCACTATTAGGTTCTGTCAATCCGTAGGACCCTTTCCACTCTCCGCTGGCAAGTTTTGGAATATATTTTTCTTTCTGCGCCTGTGTTCCGAAATATAAAATCGGTAATGTACCTATACCGGTATGAGCAGCTTGAGCCACGGAAAACGAAAATCCTCCTCCCAATCCTTCGTTAACAAGCGTCGCTGTAATAAAGTCTTTGCCAAGCCCACCAAAGTCTTCCGGAATGGATGTTCCTAACAATCCCTGCTCGCCGGCTTTCTCCAGCAAAGATGGCATGAGACCCTTTTCCAATTTATCAATGCGGTCAATAATGGGAAGTACTTCTGTGTCCAGAAATGAAGCACACATGTCTTTTACCATCTGTTGTTCTTCCGAAAAATTTTCCGGAATAAAGGAATCTGCTGCATCTGATTCACGGATCAGCCACTCCCCACCTTTCATTTCTGTTTGTTTGTCAGTTATAATACTCATTATTTAAATTTTATAAGTTATTTTAAATTGTCATAAACCAGTTGCAAAACGTCTTTACAAACTTCTATCTTTTCGGGGGCCACTCCCTCAAGCGCTTCGTTTAAAGTATGCTCAGCGAGTGTCATTGTTTGTTCCTGCAGTTTGAGTCCCGTTTTTGTCAGATAGATTCTGTTTATTCTTCTGTCATCTTCCGATGCCACCCTTTTAACAAGTTGTAGTTTTTCTAAATTGTCCAGTAATCGTGTAATGCTGGGTTTGTCGCGAAATGTCGCTTTGCAAAGTTCCTGCTGATTTTGCCCATCCTGTTTCCACAAATGATAAAGAACACTCCATTGTTCAATGGTAATAGGAAGGCTCGCACCATTAAATTTTTTTTGTAGTCTCCTGGCAATCGCCGTTGAAGCTTTCCCGGTTACAAAGCTATAAAGTTCTCCTTTTTTAAATTGGTTGTTTGGCATATAGTTAGTTAAACAACTATATAAATCTAGTCATAACCTAACAATTGGACAAGTTTTTTCGTCTTTTTTTAATTCAGAACACCGTATCTGTCTCCGCAACGTATATTTCGGACTGAATATCATTACATTGATTCAAACACTTATCATTATTACCGGCAGTCTGCTCTTTATTTATGCACCATTAATTTATTATTATCACAGAATCTGGGATCAGATTCCAACAACGACGGACATGGATTTGGACTTAAAGGAATCCGACAAATCAGTTAAAGTGTCAGTAATTATTCCTGCGAGAAATGAAGGATTGAAAATCGGTAAATGCCTGGATGCTCTTTTTAACCAATCCTACCCAAAATCTCTAACCGAACTAATCGTGGTGAACGATTTTTCCACAGATGATACTTTTAATGTCGCAGCCGGTCATCAGTCAAAATGTATCATACTGAATCTCTCTGACTACGTTCCAGATGACCTCAATTCATATAAAAAGAAAGCTATTGAAACAGGCATCGCTCATTCATCCGGTGAACTGATTCTTTGTACGGATGCAGATTGTACGATGGGAACAGACTGGATAAAAACGATGGTTTCGGCATATGAAAAAGAAAATTTGTATTTCATCGCAGCACCCGTGAAGATCAGTGGAAGAAGAAACTGGTTGTCGGTTTTCCAGACCCTGGATTTTATATCATTACAGGGAATAACTGCTGCGGCCGTTTATAAAAATCTATATCCGATGTGCAACGGAGCCAATCTTGCATACTCCAGGAAAGCATATGACGCGGTTGAAGGGTTTTCGGACATTGACCATATCGCATCGGGTGACGATATGTTACTGATGAAAAAAATCCAGGAACGTTTTCCGAACAAAGCCGGTTATGTAAAAGACGAACGAGCCATAGTGAGTACTGAGCCCATGGAAAATATCAGTGCGTTTCTGAATCAGCGCATTCGCTGGGCCAGTAAAATTTCGCATTATAAACATGTTTCCACTTTTATAACACTGGCGCTCGTATATCTTGTAAATATGTTACTTATACTTTTATTTATTAGTTGCCTTTTTTACGGTCACTGGCGCTGGCTGCTGATTTTGCTAGCTTTCAAAACCATATCTGAATATTTCTTCGTTGTTAAGGTTGCCAGGTTTTTTAGACAACAATCACTCATGAATTATTTTATTTTATGTCAGCCATTTCATATTCTCTATACGGTGATTGCAGGTGGTTTCGGTAGTTTTGGCAAATACGATTGGAAAAATCGAAAAGTGAATTAAACAAATTGAAAAATAGTGATTCCATACAAGCTGATACCTGGCGACGTCTGAAAAAAAACCGGGGTGCCCTTTTCGGAATAATTATTATCATACTCGCAATATTCATGGCGGGTTTCTCCTATATTCTCGCTCCGGATCACAGTCCCTACGCCAACCGGATGATTTTAGAAATCGGCGGGGAAAAACCTCTTTTTACCCAAAGTTTTTTACTTCTTAAAAAACAACATCGGGTTCCTGAAGCATCTTTTATTGAACAGATTATCTCGGGTACTGATGATCGTTACGACTGGCTGCCGGTTTCCGCATGGACACAGCAGGGGGACAGTTTAATCGTGCAAAAATTTATTGATGAAGGAATTTCTGAACGGGCTTCCTATTATCATCAGCCCGGCAATCCCGATATGCTGATTCGGAGTAAAACATTTTGGCTGGGCACAGACCGGTATGGGCGTGATATACTAAGCAGACTCATCATCGGTGTCAGAGTAAGTCTTGCAGTTGGTCTGGTAACCGTCGTCCTCTCTCTTAGTATTGGCATCTTCCTTGGAGCCATTGCGGGTTATTACGGAGGAAGGACCGATCAGATGGTGATGTGGTTGCTGAATGTGATCTGGAGCATCCCCACTTTATTACTGGTCTTTTCGCTCACTCTTCTGCTCGGCAAAGGATTCTGGCAGGTATTTATCGCTATTGGTTTGACGATGTGGATTAACGTGGCCCGAATCGTGCGAGGCCAGGTGCTTTTATTAAAAAAACTTGAATATATCGAAGCGGCCACAGCATTGGGTTTCAGTGACAGCAGAATTATTTTCAGACATATTCTGCCAAATATTTTAGGTCCGGTTATGGTGGTAGCTGCCTCTAATTTCGCCTCTGCAATCGTTATTGAAGCGGGCCTGAGCTTTTTGGGGATCGGGGTTCAGCCACCTCAGCCAAGCTGGGGACTTATGATAAAAGAAAATTACAATTTTATCATTACACATAATCCCATGTTGGCGCTGGCACCTGGCATCGCCATTATGTTGCTGGTACTCGCTTTTAATTTATTGGGAAATGGACTTAGAGACGCATTAAACGTAAAGACGTAACGCTAAAGTTATGGATTATCCCCGCACATGCGGGATGGGTTTTGAGTTCAGCCTTCAGCGTTCAGCCTATGACGGTTCTTTGTATACCGGCACATTACGGTTGAAACTTTCATCCAGCGAAATAAAAGTTTCAGTTCTTTCTATTCCTTTTATTTTTTGCAACTCGTCATGCAGTACAAAACGAAGTTGATTAATATCCTTGCAGACTATTTCTGCAAACATGCTATAGTTGCCCGTCGTATAATTCAATCGAACAATTTCAGGAATCTTACGCAAATCCTTTGCAACGGAATCATATAGTGAACTCTTCTCGAGATAAATACCGATAAAAGCAATTACATCGAAACCCAGATGTTTCAGATTTACATTCAGCTTTGTCCCCTTTACAATTCCGAACTCCTGCAGTTTTTTTATTCGCACGTGTATAGTGCCACCGGATACAAATAATTTTTTACCGAGATCAGCATATGAAATCTCGGCATTTTCCATCATTTCATGAATTATTTGCAAATCCAGCTTATCTAAGTTAAATTTACCGCTCATTTTGAATGGTTGTTTTAATAATATTTAATAAATATAGCAATTATTTAGATATTATCAAATAATTCAAAATACATGTTAGTATTTATGCAACACTTTGGCATATTTGCCTTAATATTGCGTAGTCAACGGTTGAAAAGCCTTGACAATACTGTGGAGTGATGAAATTTGGCAGACATGCCCTCTTGTCTCGGGGGTGGGGATCACAGGATAAACATCGCATAATGCCGGTCTCGCTGCAAAGCGTGGCCGACTGGGGTTGACCACCACTAACATTGTGCCTTGGCTAACTGCCTCGTGGAGGTTCGAATCCTCCCTCTACAGCCAACAAAAAAAGCAATGCCCCGTAAGGGGCATTTTTCGTTTGTGGTGGCGAGGAAAACTTATTTCCCAAAGCGGACGTAAATGAAAAATGAGAGGCACAAAGTGCGCATTGTTTTTACTTAAAAACTTATTTAAAAATGTCCGAAATAGTGAGATATGTCAAAATATAAATCAAGTTTCTTTTCGTTAGAAAATTGAATTTCTATAATATCATAAGGTTTTTTATTATAATTACTCAAAGATTGTCGTACCACATGATAATCTGAAAAATGTTCTCTTATCCATTGATATTCCGCAGAAACACCCGCCGTTTCAGTGCTTTTCTTAATCACAACTGCCGTTTGATACGAAAGCCCGTCTTCAATATGAATTAATGTCGAAAGAGAATCTTTACTTCCGTTCGCAGGCATGACTGAACTCTTTTTCGAAGAGGAACATGATAAGATCACTATCGAAAGGGTTGCGGAGATAATATATATGAATTTCATCGCTGTGTTTTAATAAGGATTCCGAATAGCAACGGATTACATAAATCGACTTATAAAATCTTTTTTATTTTCGAATTCTCCTCAATAATATTTTCATGAAGGCACAAATTTTATCAATGGATTCCTCCCCAATATTACTTTTGATTTCTTGGGTACCAGGTCTGGATGAAAAAAAATGATTATAAAAATCAGGAGAGGACCGAACTCGTAGGCCAGGGAATCGCCCCATATACAACTGAACGTATTTAATTTGGCATCTTCAGGATTGCTTTTATGATAACGAACGGAAACTCTTTCTCCTTCTTTGAGTGGAATATTAACATTTCCATTAAAGAATATTGTATCGCGATCCACCTTGAACCAAATAACGGGATATGTGGAAATACCAAGTACTGAACCCAGATTTCCATGTCCGGTAAAATACATCGTTCCCGTAGTTTCAGTAGAAGTGGCCAGCCACAGCAACTTATAAACCGGAATGGGTAAATTAATAACCACAAATAGAAGCAGAAAAAATGTATGACGACTTATTATCATGTGTCCTGTTAAAGGTAGCCTTCTAATTAAGTTAATTATCTTTAAAACGTTGTCATTTGGCACGGATTTCGTCTTTCTGAAATTAATTGTACAATCATGAAGAATAAATATAGTGTTAAAGACAAACTGATTTTGTGGTTACTGGCAGTGGGTGTGGCATGTTTTGGATTTATTTTACCTGATTCACTTTCTGACCATTACAGACTGGTACATTTCTCGGCGCATTTCGGAATGAGTTTTCTGCTGGCGTTTTGTTTCTACATTATCTGCACGGTGAAAATGCGCGCTTCAAAGATGTTTACTTATACTGTTCTCGTCACAGCTACGCTTTTTATTGGTGTATTTTATAAATATTGGGAGATCGCCACCTGCGGTATGATTGGAAACTATTCTTTCCATCAAATTATAGGTTCGACAGGAGTAGCAACTTCCATGTCTCAAAATATTTCAGGTCTCCTGGGCGCAATACTCCTGATTGAAGGTTTGGTCGCCAGAAATCTGGTTGTTGCTTTGCGACACAATTCTGTGAAGCCGGATGGCAATCTTCGGGGCACATCCGAAAACTAATTCAGCGTAAGCCTTATTTTTGCCTGTATATGGGCAATAAAAAACTGCAACGATTTGAAGCAATCAGTTCGTTTCCAAATGTCCTTCAATACCCCCAGGGAATGCGAGGTAATTGGAAAAATTTTTTTAAGAATGGAAATCCAATAACGCTCGAACTGGCTTGTGGAAAAGGGGAATATACTGTTGGACTTTCTATCATCCATCCGGAAAGAAATTTTATCGGCGTTGATCTAAAAGGAAATCGTATCTATTCAGGTGCATTGGAATGCCTTAAAAATAATCTCCACAATTCAGGTTTTTTGCGAACACAAATTGATAAAATTGATGGTTACTTTTTGCCAAATGAGGTGAGCGAAATATGGATTACTTTTCCCGATCCGCATCTTCGTACTTCGCGTGCAAAAAAAAGACTTACCCACCCACGCTTTCTCAGACTCTATCAATCCATAATCCAGCCAGGTGGTTCCATACATTTGAAAACTGACTCTCCTGAATTATATTATTTTACAAAATTTATGGCAGATCTGTACGATTTGAATATCATGGATGCTTCAGAAAATTTACATTCCCGTGCCAACAACTCTCCTGAACTTAAAATAACAACGCACTATGAAAAATTAGACATCGCTGAAAGCAAACAAGTTTATTATTTACAATTCACACTGCCCGAAAAACAAATCCCGATTCCGGATCCCAAACTGCAGGAAGTGTTGAAACAAATCGAAAATGTCGAACTTCGTTAGTATGACAGTAAAAAAAACCAAAAGTAATATTGTTGAGAAATCATCAACACTTAGAAAGATCAACCCTTCCGGTAAACGGGAGGAATCTTTTTTTGAATTGGTTTATGAAGTAGCCCGTCAGATACCATATGGACGCGTTACCTCTTATGGCGCAATTGCAGCCTGTCTGGGCACGAAACTTTCTGCCCGAATGGTAGGATGGGCGATGAACGGCGCGGATAAAATAAATCCAAGTATTCCGGCACACCGCGTTGTAAACAGGGTTGGGCTCCTTTCCGGTAAACATCATTTCAAACCACCGGGAAAAATGGAGAAACTACTAAAAAAAGAAGGCATCCTTGTAAAGGACGATGTTATTGTGAACTTCAAAGAATTATTCTGGGACCCCGCAGCAGAAATTTTATAAAAATCTTCCTCAATCGATGACCGTTAACCGTTGACCGTCCCATACTCCCATACTCCCATACTTTCCTAGACGTAATACGGCCTAATCATCAGATAAACAATCACACCTGTAACAGCCACGTAAAACCACATAGGCCAGGTAATGCGGGCCAGTTTTTTATGTTTATCATATTTTTCCTGAAAAGCACGCTGTAAAGTAAATAAGACAAAAGGTATAATGATTCCTGATAAAATTATATGGCTGCTCAGAATAAAATAATATACATATCGCATGTTTCCGGCCTGCATCTTTTCATCTGTGCTCAAAATACCATCATGGTTAAGGTCGCCGTATTTTACTGAGGGATTTGTACTGTGGTATATCACGTATGAAATCAAAAATATTGAACTCAAAACAACTGCTGTTAAATTCGCAGTCCGGTGTGCACGAATCCATTTATTTTTTATGAAATATAAACTGGCCAACAATAATATAGCGGTGGTTGAATTGAGAATAGCGTGAAAAAGAGGAAGGTAGCTGGTATTGAATCCAAGATTGATTTTTGTTTTTTGACCTACGATTAAAAAAGCAACAGCCATTGGAATGGCTATGGAAATCGTGATGATAGGAAGCGTAAAACTTTTTTCTCTCATTTTTATAAATGATTAGCTCTAAAAAGGAGGACTTATTTTTGAACCGGTATTTTCACATTATCAAAGGATATAGTTTTGTAGCCCAAATATTTCTTTAGGCTTTAGGCTTTAGGCTTTAGGCTTTAGGCTTTAGGCTTTAGGCTTTAGGCTTTAGGCTTTAGGCTTTAACTGCCGGAGCTCCTGGTTTTTTTGATAAATAAATTACGGTGCCCACAGTAGCGACAAGCATGAATATAATAATAGGAAGTATTGGCTTTACTTCTTTCAATGGAGAAACATAGTCTTTATCCTTCTCCAGCATGATAAATACCATATCATTAGCCATTTTCCTCAAATCAGTACTATCCAAACCGTTATAATATCCCCTTACCACACGATACTTGTCGAGAAGCACCAATTTTTGTGTGTGTATGAAATTTGAGTCAACTCCTTCTCCATCAGCCAAACCCAATTTTAGTTCGTTGATGGAAAAATCATAAATCTGTTTCTTTGGGCCCGTAAGTAACCACCAGATATTAGGGTTAATTCCAAATTTATCCGAATATGCTTTTAGTACAGAAACGGAATCACGTTCCGGGTCCACACTAAAAGACAGAAATTGTATGAAGTCTGGATTTATTTGTTGGAATTGATCCTTAGTCGACAAAGCATCCTGTAGCTTCCTGATATTTGCTGTCAGTTTTGGACAGATCGAAGGACATCTGGTGAAAAAAAAATCAGCAACAATTACTTTCCCTGGCAGGTCAGCCAGTGACACGGTACGTCCAAGTTGGTTCTGAAATTTGAAATCCATCACGGAATGCCAGACTGTGTCATCGATTTTCTTTCCATCTCTTATTACCGACACAACACTGTCATAATAATAACGTCCGGGCATACCAATGGAATGATCGCTGGCGCGCTTTACAATCATATAACTTATAAGTGGTAACATGATTGCCAACAATACAGCCGTTAACGCTTTCTTACTCACATCATTTCTTTTAGATAAAAAAACCATCGCCTCAGCAATGGTTAATTAATATTTTAGTATCACCACTCCCTTACTCCCATACTCCCATACTCCCATACTTTCTTCCCTATTCTACGCCCGGTTTCTTTCCTTCCTCTTTATGTTCAACCTGCTTAACCTTCGTTTTGCTTTGTTCGTTTTGATATTTATCGTAGCGAATACGCAGTTCGCGAAAGGAATTGCCATCCCACATAAATGCAACCAGAAACCAAATAAAAAGACATGCAGGTATGGCGATGGTCATAACAAGATTTCTGATTTCATGTCCCAGATGCATAAACTCAGCGACTATAAAAAATGCCTTCGCCAGTGTCATAATAATAAAAACACCGTTCAATATATGTTTCGGGAAAAAATGAGTTTCGTAATAAATGATGGCAATAACCAGTTCAAATACAGTGATGCACAACAAGATCCAAAATGTTCTCCAAATGGCTTTGGTATCAAATGAACTTTTATCTTTTCCAAAATCAGCCGACGATGGACTAGCAGAACTCATAAACTCATTCATTTAAATTATAACAAATAAAAACAGGTAAACACAAACACCCAAACCAGGTCCACAAAATGCCAATAAAGACCAGCCTTCTCAATCATCAAATAATGACCCGTGCGTTCAAAGTCACCCCGCCATGTTTTAATCAACATGATAATATTGATGATCACTCCGGAAAACACATGAAACCCATGAAAGCCCGTAATTGTAAAAAAGAAATTTGTGAAATTTGTTGTAGACTGCGTACCGTCAATATTCATAAACGGATTTCTGCCCCACCATGCACCCTCGGAATGCAAATGCGTCCACTCCCAAGCCTGACAACCCAGGAATGCCAGACCACCAAGAATGGTAAGGAACATCCACTTCATCACAGCTTTTTTATCCTGCGCCTGACCAGCCCCCACAGCCATAACCATAGTAACAGAACTCATGATCAGGATAAAAGTCATCAAACTCACAAAAGCCAGGGGTACAGACATTTCGCCGATAAACGGGAAAGTGCGAAACACCTCATTCGGGTTGGGCCAAGAAGTGGAAGAAAAGCGAATTGTGCCGTAAGAAATCAGGAACGCCCCAAAAGTAAAAGCATCGCTCATGAGGAAATACCACATCATGAGTTTACCATATTCCACATTGAAAGGACTCCTGCCTCCGCTCCACCATTTTTGACCTACGGGAACTGTTTGTGCCATGAGATTGTTTTGAACAGGTTCACAAATTTATCTAACAAAAAGCATACTTTATTGTACCACTAAAAAGAAAATAAAAAGATAGATCCACAACAGATCCACGAAATGCCAATAAGTACCAACAACATCCACCGGGACCACATTATAACTCCTGATTCGCGTATTTCTTGCCTTGATATAAACTGTAAATAATGCGATCACCCCACCCAATACATGCGCTGCATGCAATCCCGCAATGATATATAAAAATTGTCCTGCACCGGAGCCATGAAAAGTGACACCCGATAGCCATAAGTGCCGGAATCCAAGCCATTGCAACAACATAAAAACCAATCCAAGAATCGCGGTGGCAAGCAATAGTTTTCTATACCTGATCATCCGTCGTTCAATAAAAGATTTAGCAGCCAGGAAAATCGTCAGGCTACTAATCAATAACACGGTGGTGGAATAGTAAAAAGCAATCGGCATAGTATAAGATGTCCATCCCGGTTGTTCCCTTTTTACTATATAAGCACTGGTAAGTCCGGCAAACATCATAATGATGCTGCCGATACCTACCCACAAAATAAATTTATGGGGATGTATTTTTTTATTTTGATCAACCACACGATTTAATTCAAGACTCTGAGTCATTTTAAAAATTTCAATTAACCACTTTATCAATCAGCAAAGCAAGTAGTACTACCGGCAGATATATATAACTGCTAAACATTACTCTCCTGGCTGATTGAATGGTCATTTCTCTATATAAACGAACGCACTGGCCTATCATAAAAATATTTGCAATAAGAACAATCACTAAACTTACCATACCACTCATGCCACTTATGTAAGGCATAACGCCTACCGGCAAGAGAAGCAGCGAATAGATAACTGCCTGAAGGGCTGAATATTTCGTTTGTCCGTCCCCTGAAGGCAATAATTTAAAACCAGCCGCACTATAATCTTTATGCGCTATCCAGGCAATTGCCCAGAAGTGAGGGAACTGCCAGAAAAACTGCAAAGCAAAAAGTATCCACCCACCAGCACTCAAACTATCATTTCCAGCGGCCCAGCCAATCAGGCAGGGCATTGCACCCGGAATTGCTCCTGCCAGAACAGCTACCGAACTTACTTTTTTTAAAGGGGTATATATAAAAGCATAAAAAAATAAACTAAATACTGCTAACAGTGCTGTTAAAAAATTAAAATGCCAGAGTAACATCGTTCCCGCCAATCCGCAGATCACTGCAAACGACATCGCTTCAGCCACCGACATTCTTCCGGATGCTACCGGCCTGCCTGCAGTCCGCTTCATCATCGCGTCGGTTTGTTTTTCCATGGCCTGGTTTATTGCGTTGGCACTGCCGGTAACCAGCATGCCTCCAACGAATAAAAGTATAATTGCTTTCCAGTCATATACTGTTACCAATGGAGCTAGCAAATAACTTATTACCGCCGAAAAAACAACCATAAAACTGAGGTTAAATTTAACCAGCAGCATATAATCTTTCAGCTTATCCGCTATCTTAAATGAACCTGATGATTGATGTAGATTTTCGGGTGAATTCAATCTAAAGGGTTTTGGCCCGGAACTAATGGTGCTGTTCATCGGCTCCAAGTGGTTCAGTTTGAAGGATAAATTCCTTTCCGTCTTTACCATAGTCATAGGCCCAACGATGTACTTCAGGAATTTCTCCTGGCCAGTTACCATGACCGGGTCTTATCGGAGTAGTCCATTCCAGGGTATTCGCCTGCCATGGATTTTTAGAAATCACTTTTCTCCCTTTGAATATAGAATAGAAAAAATTAAATACGAACATCAGTTGCACGGCAAATACTATCATGGCTACAGTGGAAATGAACCTGTTCAGGCCACCAAATTGATTAAATGAAGACCATCCTGAATAATCCAGATAACGCCTCGGTAAACCAGCCAATCCTTCGTAATGCATGGGCCAGAAGATCAGATAGGCGCCTACAAAAGTTACCCAGAAATGGATATACGACATCGTATTGTTCATATATCGTCCATACATCTTGGGGAACCAATGATATACACCACAAAACATTCCTAAGAACGCTGATACACCCATCACAATATGAAAGTGCGCAACAATAAACATGGTATCATGAAGATGAATATCCAGTGTGGAATTTCCGAGGAATACTCCCGTAAGACCGCCGGAAATAAACATACTTACAAATCCGATCGCAAATAACATGGCTGGAGTGAACCGGATATTTCCACGCCAAAGCGTAGTGAGCCAGTTAAATACTTTTATCGCAGAAGGAACCGCAATCAGAAGTGTAAGCAACACAAAGACTGATCCGAGAAATGGATTTAGCCCTGTTACAAACATATGATGCGCCCATACCAGAAATGCAAGGATGGTAATCGCCATTAGGGATCCAACCATCGCCATGTATCCGAATATCGGCTTGCGTGAATTAATGGCCATTACTTCAGACACAAGACCCATGGCTGGAAGAATGATGATATACACTTCGGGATGTCCAAGGAACCAGAACAAGTGTTGAAAGAGAATTGGACTTCCACCTTCATTGGGAAGCGCTTTCTGAGTAGCAGAAATGAAAATATCTGACAAATAAAAACTCGTTCCAAAGTGACGGTCGAATAATAATAATATGAGTCCTGAAAGCAGTACAGGGAAAGAAAGTACACCCAATATCGCAGTAAATAAAAGTGCCCAAATGGTAAGCGGAAGTCTGGTCATACTCATTCCCTTCGTTCGCATGTTGAGAATGGTCGTTATATAATTAAGACCACCTAACAATGAGGAAACCACAAACATCGCCATTCCCACTATCCAGAAATCCATTCCCGACTGCGAACCCAACGAGGCATCTGCCAGTGCACTCAATGGCGGATAAGAAGTCCACCCTCCACTGGCAGGACCGGTTTCTATGAACAATGAAGTGAGCATAATCACACTTGCCAGCCAGAAAAACCAGTAGGAAAGCATATTCAAAAAAGGAGAGGCCATGTCGCGTGCTCCGATCTGAAGAGGTATGAGAAAGTTTGCAAAAGTTCCACTAAGTCCGCCCGTCAAAACAAAGAAAACCAATACTGTTCCATGCATGGTAATCAACGCGTAATATGCTTCCGGCTGAATTTTTCCGCCCTTTGCCCACTTGCCGAGAATATCTTCCAGCCACGGAAAAGTTGAGTCCGGATAACCAAGCTGAAGTCTAAACAACACCGACATGAATCCTCCAAGTATGGCCCAGATCATTCCGGTTATAAGAAATTGTTTACAGATCATTTTATGATCCTGACTGAAAACATATTTCGTAATAAAAGTTTCCTTATGATGATGAACTTCATGGCCCGCATCATGCGTGTCGTGAGAAACAGTTGCCTCTCCAGTTCCATGTATCGTCAAATCAGTACTCATCAGTAAAATTTTAATTCTTTTTTTAATCCTTTACTTAGTTGCCGCTACGAATTTCGAAGGCATATCGACGTTCGTAGCTGCTGTTTTTACAGAATCTGTGACGGGAGACGCAGGCATTTTATCTTTCATCATCTGTACATAATTAGGCACCTGCTTTGCTCTCCACAAAATAAATTCTTCCTGCGATACTACCTGGATAATTCCTTTCATGGAAAAATGACCTTTGCCACACATCTGGTCGCAGGAGATCTCATATTCAAAGTCCGGATTGTTAGTCATTTTTTTCATCTCCTGTGTAGTGTACTTCGGCGTAAACCACATGGTAGTAGGAGTTCCCGGAACCGCATCCATTTTCATCCTGAATGCAACAAGACCCACATCATGAATCACATCACGCGAATTGATGATGAGTTTCACGGGCTGGTTTACGACCAGATACATAGTGTTGGAAACAACGATATCATCGTGTGTTTTGGGATCATCCCATAACAGACCCAACGAATTATTTTGAGCGTCACTTATATTTTTATAATACTTGTTACCGAAAACATTATCCTTCCCCGGATATCGCATAATCCAATTGAATTGCTTTCCGGTAATTTCCACTTCCATCGCATTCTTTGGTGCTTCACCGGTAATCTGAAACCAATACATCAGACCAAATCCTACAAGTACTGTCAGTGCAATAGCCGGTACAACCGTCCAGATAACTTCCAGTTTATTATTGTGCGGGAAATAAAAAGATTTTCTTTTTTCGGAATACTGGTATTTAAAGGAAAACCAGAATAGCAATATTTGTGTAATAAAAAATACAATGCCCGTAATCGTTATGGTGATGTATAACATCGAGTCGATCTTCTCTCCATGATCCGATGCCGCTTTACCTAAAATTTTCCCTTTGAATAATTCATTACACCAGTAAACGCCTATAAGACCCAGAACCAGAAAAACAATCATCAGAAATCCGTTAATACGGTTGTTCTGTTCGTTATTTTTCTTTTCGCCTTTTAGAATGCCCACATACTCACTGGCTTTTGCAATCTGAAACGTGATCACAAATCCCAACAATAAAATCGCAAACAGAAAATAGTTCGACATAAAGCGACTAAGTATGGTGAATAATACTTTCTTTAAAGAATGGATGATTTTTCGCGTAAAGCGGATACTTCGCAAGTACGTTGCCGGTCTGATAAATGATCAGTCCAACGAATCCGGCCGCAATACCAATATCAAAGAGATTCAATGAAACGTGATCAGGAAACAGACTGGCAAAAACCATCTGGTAAAAATCCAGCCAGTGACCAAACAGCAAAGCTACAGACATAATGGTTAATACTGCATAGTTACGTTTGGAACTTCTGCGCATGTAAACCAGCAGAGGAGCCAGAAAATTTATTGTTAAATTCAAATAGAAAATACCTGTATAGGCGCCCTCAAACCGGGGCCTGAAATAAGTAGTTTCTTCCGGAATATTCGCATACCATATTAACATGAACTGGGAAAACCACAGATAAGTCCAGAAAACTGAAAAAGCAAACTGAAATAAACCCAGGTCGTGGAGATGTTCCCTGTTTACATATTCGAGATACCCTTTGTTTTTCAGATAAATAACAAAAAGCGTAATGAGTGCTACACCAGCAACAAAAGTACTTGCAAATGTATACCAGCTGTACATGGTACTATACCAGTGTGCACTAATACTCATCAGCCATAACCAGGGTACTGTGGAAGCAACAGTCAGAGCGAACCATACAATAAACAATCCAGCCCACACTGTATTCTTATAAATATATTTTTTCCCCTCTTCAACAGTCGGAACATGGTTGTCCAGTTCGCGACTGATTGTGCGCATTTTATAACCGATTACTGTCCACAGACCAATCGTCAGGGTAGTCCAGATCGTAAAAAAAGTTGGATTCAGAAACCCCTTCTTTCCATCCAGGACAGAATCTTTCGCAACTGCGGTCTTATCAAGCCATTCATAAATAAAACTCTTGTGACCAAATACCAGGCACATCAGGATCACAAAGGTTATGGCACCTACCACGGGTACACAAGCAGAAATTGCTTCTGTTACACGACGAAAGGTTAACGCAAACCCGCCCATACCCAGTGTAACGGCACAAAAAAAGAACATGGCTGCATTCACAACTAGTAAAAAATAAACGCTGTTCTGTAAAAGGGTGGCCCAGAAACGGGTCTGGTGTGCCTCGTCACCATTGCCATACACAAAGTATCCGATGATCAGGGACAGGATCCCTACAATCATTAACCCCAGGGACCACATCCTGAAACCAGAAGGAATTTCAAAACGTTCTTTAATAGACATTCGTGATAATTTTTATACTCGCTTTCGCTTATTTCTTTTTCGCCGTTGAATCTGTCGCTGAATTGGCAGTCGCTTTGGCTCCCGCCTGTTGTGATTTGATATAGGCAATCACCATCCATCTCTGCTTCGTATCCAGCTGGGAAGCATAACTTCCCATTTTATTTTTACCATAGGTTACAGAATAAAACATCTGGCCTTCAGGCATAGATTCATACTTCACATCTCCAACCAGGGTTGCCGGTTTTGCCGGAAAAGGGCCATCCCCTCCGCGATACAAAGGACCATTTCCATCCAGCTTCATTCCATGACAAATTCCACAATTAACCAGATAGAGACGGTGGGCTTCAGTCATTGTCACGTCGTCCAATGGCCCCAGAGGATTTTTAACCTGTTTAGACGCAACGTAATTGGTTGTGTCTCCGGCGGCAGAATCCATGGGAATAATAAATGGTAGCAACGCTCCCCGTTTCATAGTGCCGTGCACCGGAATATTGCTGAAATGAATACCTTTTTTTAATAGTTCTTCTTTTTGTTCAGTCGTGAGCGCATATGTTTCATATGCACGGCTATAGAACATATCGGGCATATAAACTCTTCCAGGATCACGCCTCACATCACTGCCACAGGATGCCAGCATTATCCCGCATAAACAAAAAAGAAAACATGGTTTTAAAATCTGCATTGCAACTTTCATTTCGTTAAACCAGAATAGTTTTAGCTTTATCGATCGAAGGAATGTTCTTACTATAAGATCCAAGCCACCATCCCGTTTCAGCATTCTGTGCATGAACATCCAATGCACCAATCGATTTTAAAAAAACCTGCAAATCCGCCTCATTGGTTTTTGACGTGCATTCAATTACCATCACAAATAAATCATCCGTAGCCCGCAAACTGAAATGATGTTTTCTTACAAACGGCGCCATCTGGCAGAGATAGCAAAACGTAAGTACCATTCCTACAGCTGAGAATAATACCGTAAGTTCAAAAGTAATCGGGATCCATGCAGGCAGGGCAAAATGTGGTTTTCCACCGAAGTTCAACGGCCAGTCAAAAACCAATGTATAACCGATCCCGCTCAATGCGGTGGTTGTTCCGGCAAGCCCGTAAATAAATCCGGCTGTATGGATACTGGTCTCCCGTAAACCCATTGCATGGTCCAAACCATGAATTGGCATGGGTGTATACACATCATGAATTTTGTATCCGGCCATGCGAACTTTCTTCACAGCAGGAAACAAGACTGCTTCATTATCAAAACTTCCAACAACAAATCTTTTAATAGCCATATAATCGCTTTAGAAGATATTTAATGCGCGTGTTCATATTCATGGGCAAATTTTTCGGGCGTTTCCTTTTCTTCAGGCCCCATCTCCGCTTTATAGTTATCCCCTGCCTTCTTCAGAATATGTTTGATTTCTGACAAAGCAATTACCGGGAAAAATTTCGAGAACAGAAAATAAAGGGTGAAGAACAATCCAAATGTTCCAAGATAAAACCCGAGTTCATAAACCGTGGGCGTATAATATGTACTCCAGCCGCTGGGAAGATATTCGCGGTATATGGATGTAACGATGATTACAAATCGCTCAAACCACATCCCAATATTCACAATGACCGACATAAAGAATGTGACTGTCAGATTTCTACGGAGTTTCCGGAACCAGAATATCTGTGGGGAAAGAACATTGCAACCCATCATGATATAATAAGCCCAGCCATAAGGTGATAATAAGTTCACGCGGTTTTGCAGGAACGCAAAATTTTCATAAGGACTCCCACTATACCATGCAACAAAAAGCTCCGTCAGATAAGCTATTCCAACAATGGATCCTGTAAGAACAATAATTTTGTTCATTACATCGATATGTTCGATCGTGATATATTCTTCCAGCTTGAGGACTTTTCGTGTCACAATCAATAAGGATTGCACCATGGCGAAACCTGAAAATACCGCACCGGCAACGAAATAAGGTGGGAAGATGGTTGTATGCCAGCCGGGAACAACAGAAGTAGCAAAGTCGAAGGACACAATAGTATGAACGGAAAGCACCAGGGGTGTCGCAAGTCCGGCCAGCACCAGTGACAGGGCTTCGTGTCTTTGCCAGTGTTTCGTTGAACCGCTCCATCCAAAGGATGCCACACCATAAAAAAACTTTCTCCATTTTAACTTGGCTCTGTCCCGAACGGCAGCGAGATCAGGTAATAATCCACAGTACCAAAATAACAGCGAAACAGTAAAATATGTCGACACCGCGAACACGTCCCAGAGCAGTGGCGAATTAAAATTCGGCCATAGTACACCACGAGTGTTTGGATAAGGAAGACAAAAGAATCCAACCCATACACGTCCCATATGCCATATCGGAAACTGTCCCGCGCACATTACCGCAAAAATGGTCATGGCTTCTGCAGCTCGGTTAACGCCTGTTCTCCATTGTTGCCTGAATAATAAAAGGATAGCGGAGATCAGCGTTCCCGCATGCCCGATACCAATCCACCATACAAAATTTGTAATATCCCATGCCCAACCTATTGTCTTATTCAGATTCCATTGGCCCACCCCATAAATCACTTCTCTGGTAACAGAAAAAATTCCAAAACATAATAGAAGAACAGAAATCAAAAACCCCGTCCACCAAAGTTTAGAAGGCCGGTTTTCAATCGGACGAATAATATCCTCCGATATCTGATGATAGGATTTGTTACCATCTACCAGCGGCGGTCTGACCTGTGATTCATATTTTAATGACGACATACTGGGTTATCAGTTTTTCTCCCGGTCAATCCGGGGTTAAAAATCTTTAAGCTTTTTCCTTCGCCTCATCCTGGTTGCGGACTTTGGCGAGATAACTAATATTTGGCAACACATGTAACTCCTCCAGAACATGATACAAACGCTGTTCATTATCTTGTCTGGATTTTACAATCGCACTCTTACTGTTATTAATATTTCCAAATACGATGGCTTCAGTCGGACAAGCCTGTTGACAGGCAGTCTTTACATCACCATCATTCAATACCCGATTTTCTTTTTTTGCCTTTAACTTACCATCCTGCAAACGCTGAACACAGAAACTACATTTCTCCATCACACCCCTTGAACGAACTACCACGTCCGGATTTAATACCATGCGGGTCAGGTCGTCATTCATCATCAATACTGCTTCGTTCAGTTTACCAACTCCATTCTGATCCTGATTATTGGGGAAACTGTCCGCGCCGGTATAATCTTCCCAGTTAAAACGCCTTACTTTGAAAGGACAGTTATTTGCGCAATATCTGGTTCCGATACAACGATTATAAGCCATCTGATTCAAACCTTCACTGCTGTGATTGGTTGCAGCAACAGGACAAACATTCTCGCATGGCGCATTATCACAATGCTGGCAAAGCATCGGCTGGAAAATAGTTTCGATACTGTTGGGATCTGAAAGATTTCCCGTAAAGTATCTGTCAATTCTTAACCAGTGCATGTCGTGATATCGGAGAACTTCGTTTTTCCCGACAATAGTGACATTGTTCTCAACATGACATGCTACAACGCATGCCCCACATCCAACACATGAATTCAAATCGATCGACATTCCCCAGTGAATACCTGGTTTGTCGTAGTATGGATAAAGGGTGCCTTCCTTGGCGTAATCGTCAATACCGCCAAATTTGGCAAGCTCTTTTTTTCTGTCATCCAGAATTTCATCCGGCTCTTTTATGAATTCACTTAGCGTCTTTTCTTTAATTACAGATGTGCGGCCTTCGTAAGACCCGTGGATCTGAATCTGTGCTACTTTATATTTATCAGCTGTTTTTTCAAAGCTGACATCCGAAACAAACCATTCATTCGTAACACCATTATTCACCACAAAAGGGAAAACATTTTTACCCGCATCAATCGCCGCGCGTCCAATATAAGCACCTGTATTTTTAGGATCCGCACTCTGCCGTCCGTAACCGACAGGAATTGCAAAAACACCGTCCGGCATACCGGGTACGGCCATCACGGGGATCGATAATTCCATCCCGTTTGCTTTGATAACAACTACTTCGCGGTCAGGATGTGATTCAAATCTGTCAGACTGATTATGATCACTGAGATCCACACCGTACTGCTCTTTGATAAAATTAGGCGATACCATCGCGAAATTATCCCAGGTTGCACGAGTAATCGGGTCCGGTAATTCCTGCAACCATGGATTGTTGGATTGTGCACCGGTGCCCATACTTACCTGCTGATACAAAACCAGTTCATGCGCGCCTCCGGCTTTCAAAGAAGACATGGCCGATATTGCAGCTGATACACCGCCTGCATTATACGGAGCGGTAAGTGAATTCGTAACCGTAGGCATTTTTCCGCCGGTTGTGCTCAAAGGTGCATAAGCTTTCCATCCACTATTTGAAGGCTCTACCACTCCATCCTGCAATGCTTTTTCATATCCTTCCTGTCCACCGAGCTTTGAAGTCCAATATTGTTTGAAGAAATCGTCGTAAGAAGTTTTATTTCCAGACCAGATCATTAATGAATCCTCAAATGGCCGGGTGCGGAACAAGGGTGAAATCACCGGTTGCATCAGGGATATATGTCCGGTCTTGGCTTCTGCGTCACCCCAACGTTCAAGAAAATGAGGTGAAGGAAGAACGTATTTACAAAGTTCTGTAGTTTCATCCAGTCTGCTTGAAAAGGAAACAGTCGTTTTAACTTTCGCCAAGCCGGTTACAAAATTTTTAGATACCGGACTATCATAAACAGGATTCACATCATACACTAACAGAGTTCCAATCTTGCCCTGATTCATATCTGAAACCAGCGAAGCAAAATCGCTGTCAACGCCCTGACGTGTCTGATTTACTGATTCCCATGTTATGGTTGTTCCGTTTGCACCAATGGCCTCGTTGATGGCGTTGACAAAGGTCTGCACCTGCACATTTTTTGATCCGGAAATCACCAGCCCTTTTCCTTTATTTGCCAGAAGTTCTTTCGCAACTTTATTAATTCCTGCTTTTAAACTTTCGGGAAGTGCAGGAGCAGTACCGCCTCCGCCTACCGCAGCAAGCAGGGCAACAGCGACTGCCGCCGACTCGGAAGGTTTGTGTGTAAAGCGTTCATCAGCATTTGAACCAGTCAAACTAAGGAATGATTCAAATTGGTAATGACGATTCATTTCAGGTGCCTTCTCATCTATTTTTCTCCCGGAAGCATATTGACGCGCAAATTCGATTGGTGAAAGCCAGGTGCCGAGGAAGTCTGCTCCCAGACTCACAATTACCTTGGCCTGGTCGAAATGGTAAGAAGGGACAGCCCTTTTCCCATAAGATGCCTCATTGGCAAGCAACATTCCGCTAAACGAATCTGC
Organism: uncultured Bacteroidota bacterium; assembly: GCA_963757315.1. GTDB lineage: Bacteria > Bacteroidota > Bacteroidia > Chitinophagales > Chitinophagaceae > Puia. Next base: position 2,542,787 of record CAVWRD010000011.1, read on the forward strand.
ATCGTATTGTATATGGCGGCTTCCTGCATTTTTTGCCAGGAATTCAGAAATAATTTGTTTTGTGGTAATTGAAGTAATAGTCGGAGTCAGCAATACTGTGGAACCTGTTTGGCCGGCCATCGAATCAGCAACGAGTTTATCAAAAGCTTCAAAACTGGTTACCTCCTGAGGAACTCCCTGCACCATTTGCACGGGATAACGCAGGCGGGCAGTGTCATACAGGTCAAGAATGGATGCCTGTACGCGGGCAGAAGTACCACCCTTCGTAACTCCGGACAACTCATTTCCTTCGAGTTTCACCGGTCTTCCGTCTCTTACTTTGGCAACAATTGAAACTGCATCGCCGCCGGAAACAAATGTGGTGGCGTAATAATCTGCAACACCCGGAACCATGTTCTCGGGTTTATTAAGATAAGGAATGATATGTCTTACTGGCGTTTCGCAGCTCGCTGCGAGAGTAGCCGCTGCTGTACTGAAACCAAGAAATTTCAGGAAATCACGGCGGGGATGTTTTGCATCCATCAGTCCCTTCCCATCATCAGAAACTCCCGGAAGATCTTCCCTGAATTCATTCTCCTGATCTTTTATATAAGATTCAGTCAGATTGAGTTCCCCAAAACTTTTCCAGTACTTTTTTTCGCTCATTGAGATCAAATTTGAAAATCCTGATATTTTATCCAGTCCCAGGTATGAAAATGAGTTTTAACGCACCCTCACACTCTCGCACTCTCACACTTGTTTAATAGTGACATTTCTGACACTCCGTACCGCCGATATTTTCAACCGTGACACTGTCCATCTTTCCGGTTACCAGATTCTGATGGAATTTTTCGTAAATACTATAGAATTTATTTCCATTACCGGCTGAATCCGGGAAATTAACTTTTGTAGTACGATGACAGTTGATGCACCAGCCCATGCTCAGTTCCGCAAACTGTTTCACTTCATTCATTTCTGTGATGTTTCCATGGCAGGTCTGGCACTGAACATTGCCCGCGCGGATATGCTGTGAGTGGTTGAAATAAACATGATCGGGCAGGTTATGTATTTTAACCCATTCGATCTGTTTACCTGGTTCAGTATATTTTCCGGACTTAGGGTCGTATCCTGTATAAGAGTAAAGTTTTTGAATTTCACCGGTGGCATCTACTTCTTTTCCATCTTCACGGTAAAGAGGTGCACCCTTGTAATCGTTGATTGCTGCATGGCAATTCATACAAACATTCAATGACGGTACTCCGGCCATTTTCGAATCCCAGGCACCTCCATGACAATAAAGACAGCTGATCTGGTTTGTACCCGGATGCACTTTGTGGGAGAAAAATATCGGTTGCTCAGGCTGGTAGTCCTGTTGCCTTCCCAATCCAATTGCAGCCTGCACAACATAATACCCACCTACAACAAAAAGTATTAGAACAAGGAATGTTATATACACTTTGTTTCTATAAAAAGGAATGGGTTCGTGTGAAGGAACCCCTGATTTGTCGTCGGAAAGTTTTTTAAGATTGCTGTTTACCTGTAGTAATACCAGCATGATTACCGCGAGAATCAGGGTGAGTATACCATATAGCAGACTGTTATCTGACTCCTCCACCTGGGTAGAAGGACCCTCATTCGGATTCTTACCACCCGCGCCCGGTTCAGGATAAGTTTCCACATATTTCAGGATCGCATCGATTTCCGCATCTGTTAGTGAGGGGAAAGTGTTCATGGGCGTTTTGCCGAACTGAACATAGAGATCATTAAAATAGGCGTTGCCGGATGCGAGAACTGCGGCATTATTACGAATCCAGGCGTGTAATAATTTCTGATCCGGAACCCTGGAAGTCACCCCTTTCAGGGCGGGACCCGTTACTTTTTTAATCGGATTGTGGCAGGATGCGCAATCACTTTGAAATAGCGCCTTTCCATCCTGAGCCATCAAAAGATTTCCGGAAAAAAGGGAACATATTGCGAGAAGAAAAATGTAGGATATCCGGAAAACACTTAGTCTGTAATGATGCATATATACAATCAGTGTATAAATGTGAAAAATCATCTCGGTTGGCTGCAAAAGTAAGCCATGAAATTAACAATATACCAACATGCCGAATTTTTTTTTTGCCTTATCTGGCCTGCATTTCAGCCGATTATGCATTTTTTTTTAAAATGAATGTCATTGATTTGTCACCTGATTTTACGCCTGATTCCGCGCATAAAACGAGCCGTTTTCAAACCATTTTTTTACTACATCTTTACACTTTTTAAATTCAGAAGGCAATAATTATTATGAGTGAAGAAGTGTCGGCGATTAAAATCGCAGTTTTTGCATCTGGTCAGGGTACAAATGCGCGGCAGATCATCCGATATTTTCATGAGGACGCTCATAAGGTTTTGGGTGCCCGTGTTGAAATATCACTGATCGTTTGTAATAAACCGGAAGCAGGCGTTGTAGATATTGCCAGGGAAGCAGGAATTCCCGTTCTGTTGATTGAAAAAGAAACATTTTTCAGGGGTTCTCATTACCTGGATGAGTTCTACAACAGGCATATTTCATTTTTAGTCCTGGCAGGATTTTTATGGAAGATCCCCCTGGAGTTGATCCGCGCTTATCCGGACCGGATCCTGAATATTCATCCTGCACTTCTTCCAAATTATGGAGGCAAGGGTATGTATGGATCGGCTGTACATAAAGCTGTTATCGAATCCGGTGACAAAGAGAGCGGAATAAGTATTCATCTTGTTGATGAATTATATGATCACGGCAGAATTTTTTTTCAGGCCAGCTGTCCTGTTTCACCAGATGAAACTTCAGAGTCGCTCTCAAAAAAAATCAATGAACTGGAATATAAGCATTACCCAGAGCAAATAGCCCGTTGGATGGAATCCAAATTATCGTTAAACCCATAATTGTTTGTTTCCTTCTTACTACTTTGCCCGTTTTAGGAGTGAAAAGATGAAAGCCGAAAGATCTGCGAGAACCAATACTCATAATCCATAACCCATAACCGACAAACATCATCTTCTTTAATAAATATCACTGCTTGATTCGTTTTTACGCATACTTGAGAAAATCGATACTCTTCAGTCTGATCGCTGTATTCTCCATAAAAGCAGCGGCTCAACAGGTTGTCATTCATGGTACTGTTTTCAATATGTACAAAACACGACCGCTCGACGGAGTAAGTGTTCTTTGCAGTTGTGGTTCCGGAACTACAACAGATTCCAATGGTAATTATGCAATCCGGGTAGATGAGTCCGATTCACTAAGGTTTTCATATCTCGGCCGTGGCACCCAGATGTTTCCTGTTGTCATGATGAATTCTTCAACAGGCTTTGATATCGCGCTGCATGTAAATCCTACTGAGCTGAGCGAAGTGAGAGTCGCCCCCAGAAATTACTATATGGATTCTCTTCAAAACCGCAAGGATTACGAAAAGATCTTCAACTTTAAAAAACCAGGATTGGAACTCACGGATGGGACAAGTGGCGGAGGTGTTGGATTTGATCTTGATGCTATTATAAATATGTTTCGATTCCAGAGAAACCGGCGAATGCTCGCTTTCCAGCAAAGACTGGTTGAAGACGAACAGGACAAATTTATCGATCATCGTTTTACTCACTATATCGTAACTAAGATCACGGGGTTGACCGGTGATGAAGAAGACACATTTATGTTCCGCTTCCGTCCCTCGTATCAATTTACGCAATGGGCCAGTGACTATGTATTCTATGATTATATAAAACATTCATACCTGCAATATCAGGCGGAGCTGGGCCGCTATCATCACCGTCCGCCAGCGAAAAAAGAGGAGTTTATTCAGGATACACCATGAAATGCGCGTAGCAGAATACTGCACAGAGTTTCATAAATTTATTTCAGCGTTTTGCGTTGAACCTTACCCGTTAAGCTTTCAGTGTTAAGCCTTAAATTGTAGATGAATGCAAATACTTCGGCACATTCCTTTTTTGAAAGCAGTTTTTTTACACAGTATCTCTGCGTTTGGCGGCCCTCAGGGCCATCTTGGAATGATGATGAAGACTTTTGTAAACCGAAGGCACGACGTCACCGAAGAAGAGTTGATCGACTACAACGCTTTTTGTCAGCTGCTTCCCGGTGCTTCTTCTACACAAACGCTTATCCTGATTGGATATAAAAGGGGCGGCATCCCATTGGCAGTTTTGACACTTATAATATGGATTCTGCCAGCCTGTATTTTAATGGGGATATTTTCTTTTTTTGTAGAATATATCAATAATAAAAATGGTAGTCTGCAGCTCTTTCGTTTTGTAGAACCGATGACGGTCGGATTTATAGCTTTCGCTGCCTGGAAGGCTTTTCGCGTTTCCGTCCATAATATGATCACACATATTATCATGGCAGTTTCTGCTATCTCAACCTTTCTCCTTTTCAAAACGCCCTGGATTTTTCCGATCGTGATTGTACTTGGCGGATTGATAACCAACATAAGCAGCAAACGTATTCCCCAAACCGAAATAATCACGCAGAAAATCAAATGGGCCAATATCTGGCTTTTCGCGTTTATATTTATTCTCGCCGGTGTTTCCAGTGAACTGGCCAGAAAAAATAACTGGCCTCACCGAAGACCCATCAATCTCTTTGAAAATACTTACCGGTTCGGCAGCCTCGTTTTTGGCGGAGGTCAGGTACTTATTCCATTCATGTATGAACAGTTTGTCGCAAGACCGGAATCAGAAAATCTCATCAAAAGAAATCCCAATATCGTTAAGATCGATAAAAATGATTTTTATACGGGTGCGGGATTCGTACGCGCAATTCCAGGGCCCGTTTTTTCAGTTTCATCGTATATGGGAGGTATTGCCATGAAGGATATGGGATTTTACGCCCAGGTCCTGGGATGCATTATCGGGTCGGTGGCTATTTTTCTGCCAAGCGGCCTGCTGGTTCTTTTCTTTTTCCCGATCTGGTCGAATATGAAGAAATATGCTACTGTATATCGTGCACTCGAAGGCATTAATGCAGTAGTTGTAGGAATTATGATTGCCAGTTGTCTATATATGATGAAGGATTTCACGCCTGGATCCATTCTTATGTTATGGCTGAATATTGCTGTCTGCATTTTGACTTTTATTCTTCTGCAATACAGCAAGTTACCTTCTCCGGTTATTGTGATGATCTGTTTAATATTGGGTTGGATAATTTAACGGTTTATGAATTATGGGTTATGGCTGCTCCCACACTCTCACACTCTCACACTCTCACACTCCCACACTTTAATAATCTCCTTCCGCAATTCGTAAGCGATTACCATATCGAATCTCTAATTTTACTGCCTCATTTACTTTTTGAATAAACGTTCCATACATATAGGTCTCGTAGGCAACCCGAACAGCGGAAAAAGTTCTCTCTTTAACGCACTCACCGGACTTCACCAGAAAGTTGGAAATTTTCCTGGTGTGACTATTGACAAGAAAACCGGCTCCAGCGATCTGGGTGGAGGGAATCTCGCAAAAATCGTTGACCTGCCCGGTACTTACAGCCTCTATCCAAAACGATCTGATGAATGGGTTACTTACAAAGTGCTGCTTCACCAGGACGATGAGGTTAAAGTGGATATGGTGATATTATTGGTGGACGCCAGCAACCTTCGGAGAAATCTCCTTTTTTGTTCCCAGATCATCGACCTGAAAATTCCGGTAGTCATCGCTTTGACGATGATGGATCTTGCAACCAAAAAAGGAATCGAAATAGACGTGAATGGGCTGGAGAGAGAATTGGGAGTACCCGTCGTTCCGGTAAACCCACGCAAGAATAAGGGTATGGTCCAACTCAAAAGAATTCTTGCTCAACGGGCGCAACATATACATCAGGCACCCGTCCGGGATTTTATCCCTAACAGGGCCCTCGCAGAAGATGCAGTTTCCCAAATGCGACAGGTGTCGCCCGAAATAAGCGACTACAAAGCATTACACTATCTCATCAACCACGAATCTTTCGGTTTCAGCAACGAAATGCATCATCGTATCGAAAGCATTGAAGAAGCAAACCAGTTTAATCATACCCGTGTACAGGCGGAAGAAATCCTACAACGATATAATCGTATTCGTCAGGTGATGCAGCAAACGATTTCAGAACCAGACCCTCTGCAAAAAACATTATTCACCGAAAGACTCGACAACATCCTTCTGCACCGCGTCTGGGGCTACGTCATCTTAATAACCGTTCTCTTTTTTCTTTTTCAAAGCGTTTTCTGGCTGGCCCGCTTTCCCATGGACGGGCTCGACTGGTCACTCACAAAAATGACCAGCTGGGTTTCCGCTCAACTGCCGGACGGATGGTTCCGCGATCTGATGGTCAACGGACTGCTTGCAGGTCTTAAGTGGCATTCTGGTTTTTATCCCACAGATCATGATCCTCTTTGGACTAATCACGATACTGGAAGACACGGGTTACATGGCCCGCATCAGTTTCCTAACGGATAAGCTCATGCGTAAAGTGGGATTGAATGGGAAGTCGGTAATGCCGATGATCAGTGGTTTCGCGTGTGCTGTACCGGCCATCATGAGCAGCAGGAATATCGAAAATAAAAAAGAAAGGCTGCTTACGATACTGGTGACACCTCTGATGAGCTGCAGCGCCAGACTGCCGGTTTATACCATGCTCATTGCGCTCACCGTTCCTAATAAAGATGTCTGGGGCTTTTTTAATATGCAGGGTCTTGTGATGATGGGTCTTTACCTGATGGGTGTAGTAGCCGCACTTATTGTTTCATATGTTGCCAAAAGGTTTATTCATTCAAAAGAAAAAAGCTTTTTTATACTCGAGCTTCCCTACCTATCGGGCACCACGATGGAATAATGTAGCCATCACGATGTTAAGCAAAGCAAAAATATTTGTTCGTGATGCAGGTAAAGTCATTATTGTAATCAGTATGATACTTTGGGCATTGAGCAGTTATGGTCCGAAAGGTCGTATGCTTTCTGTTAATGAAAAATATGCCAATGCTCCCGCTTCTGAAATGAAAGCAAGAAATGCAGAGCACCTGGAAAATTCATATGCCGGTATTTTAGGAAGAGGAATCGAACCGGTTATTAAACCACTTGGATACGATTGGAAGATTGGCATAGCGTTAATCACTTCCTTTGCCGCCAGAGAAGTCTTTATCGGCACAATGGCAACATTATATAGTGTGGAAGGTGGTAAGAATGCAAATCCACAAACACTTCGTGAAAGAATGGCGTCTGCTACAAGGGAAGACGGGACCAAAGTATATACTCTTGCGACCGCCGTTTCACTGATGATTTTTTATGCATTTGCGATGCAGTGCATGAGCACACTTGCCGTCGTAAAACGAGAAACCCGTGGTTGGAAATGGCCCATCATCCAATTCGTGTATATGACAGGTCTTGCCTACGTGGCGAGTTTGATTGCGTATCAGCTGCTGAAATAAAAGGCAAGTATGAGAGTGTGAGGGTATGAGAATGTAAGAAAATGAAATATACTCTCACACCCTCACACTCTCACACCCTCACACTTGTTCAGCCTATTCCGACCGTAGACTAGTTACCGGATTCGCCATCGCAGCCCGGATTGTCTGCACACTTAATGTGATCAGTGCAATCACGATCATTCCAAGACCACTTACAACAAAAACCCACCAGCTTATCTCTGTTCGGAATGCAAAATCATCAAGCCATTTGTGTAACCCCCACCAGGCAATAGGCGTTGCCGCCACAAACGCAATTACAACCAGTTTGATAAAATCCTTTGACAAAATGGAAACAATCTGGCCTACTGAAGCTCCGAGCACTTTACGCACCCCGATTTCCTTTACGCGATGGTTGGTTGTATAAATCACCAGTCCCAACAATCCAAGACAGCTTATGAAAACTGTAAGACCGGTTGCCCATTTCAAAAGACTGGAAATATTTTGCTGTTCACCATAAGACTTGGCAATACTTTCGTCAAAAAATGCATAGTCAAAATTTTCCTGAGGGTAAGTTTTAATAAACGCAGTTTTAATTTTGGCAATCACTTCTTTCCAATTGTTTTCTTTATTAATCTCTACCTTCCCGTTATCATCATAACCTTTAGTTTGTTCAGGTTTTAAAGAAACGATCATCTCACGACTATTACCAACATTCTCGCAAAAAACCATCGGTGCAATTTTGTAGCTCAAGGGATGAGCATGAAAATCTTTCATAACACCCACAACAGGAACCATTTTATCGTCAAGCTTAACCATTTTACCAATTACATCGCTTGGATTTTGAAAACCTAAAAAATGTAAACAATTTTCGTTTATCAGGATTTCTTTTGTAGTGTCTGAAGATTGCAAATTTCTCCCTGCAAGTAAGTGGATTTGAAAAAGTTTTAAATAGTTTGTATCACCGGCTTTTAACTCTACTACCGTTTGAATATCTTTTTTCCCGTTTTGATATTTCAATATAGTCGTCCACCATCCAAATGAAGAAGGCACATCATTTCCCAGACTGCTGAGATTAATTCCGGGAATTTTTTTCAGTTCATTCAGCAAAAAATATCTCTTTGAAACAGATGTATCAGAGTAAGGCGTATTAAAACTGAGGATTGCCTCCTTACTGAATCCCAAATCTCTATTCAGCATGAACCTGATTTGTTTGCTGACCAGAAATGTTCCCATAATGAAGGCCTGGGCAATAATAAATTGCGCCACCGTGAGAGTTTGTCGTATCCACGCACCTCTTGTTCTGGCTGTGCCCTGAGACGCCTGATTTTTAAGAACCTGTATTGGCTTCGCAGAAGAAAGAACAACCGCGGGATAAAATCCGGCTAATAAACTGACGGTTATTACAAGCAATACTAAAAACAGAATAAGAAAAGGATCACTCATAGAAAACTGAAGTCCTTCAGGTATAAAATCTGAAAATAATTTGAGCAAAAGGGGCGTAAGCGCGAATGACAACAACGAAGCAAATAATGTGATAATAAAAGTTTCACTCAGAAATTGCATTATCAATTGATATTTCAGGCTTCCCATCGTTTTACGAATACCAATTTCTTTTGCCCTTTGTGATGCCTGTGCCGTACTCAGGTTTATAAAATTAATACTGCCCAGCGCCAGAAGGAAAACGGCCACTAATATCAGACTTATCAATGTCGTTTTGTTTGCAAGTGGCACTCCAAAGTCACCGTATCGGTTATTAAAATGAATATCATCCAGGGGTTGCAAATGATACTCCCCGCTATAATTATTTTTCTTCGCATCAGGACCCAGATTATCTTCAAATATTTTCTTTAATCCCGCTTCTACATATTCGGTTTTTGTCCCGCTGCCGAGTACAACATATAACTGCTGATCGCTGGTTGTTGATCCCCATTCATCCCAATAGAACTTAGATTTGATTCCGTAATTGTTAAGAATGGTAGGCAGGGAAATAAATTCTTCAAAATTAAAATCTGTATTCCCCTGATGTTTAAGGTCGGCGACAACACCGGAGACCTGTGTGACAATCGAATCATCATAAACAATTTTTTGCCCGATCACTTCAGGGTAGGATAATGAAGGAAAGTAAAGTTTGGCTCTCGTCTCGCTGATTACCACTTTACCTGCTCCTTGCAAAGCAGTTTGCGGAGAACCGGCAAGCCATTGATAAGGCAGCATTTTAAAATAACTCGCTTCCGCAAAAATGACATGTTCCTGCGCTTTGAAAACAGTTGGCTTGGCCTGATGTAAAACAGGTACTTCGAGTTTGTTGTTATTATAATATCTGAAAGTCACAATCTGATCCAGCCCGCTGATATTTTTTTTAACAGCTTCTGCCAGTGGAGCCGGTACACCACGTGTATACCCGGGACTTCCTCCCTGAAAAGCATAACCGCTCACTACTCTGTAAATCCTGTTTCCGTTTTTTTCAAAACGGTCAAAACTGTAGTCGTATTTAACAATGAGAAAAATGACCAGCGCAGCACTGAGCCCGATTGAAAGGCCCAATATATTGATGATGGTAAATATCTTGTTATGCCGGAAATTTCTTAGCGCAACCTTCACGAAATTTTTAAACATGTATTCTAATTATGAATTATTAATTATGGATTCTTAAAAAATCAAACCACTCTCACATTCTCACACCCTCACACTTGCCTTTTATTCTGAGCGTAAACTCGTTACCGGATTCGCAACCGCAGACTTCACTGCCTGAAAACTGATCGTTATAAACGCAATCGTTACAGCAACTACGCCAGTTACGACAAATGCCCACCAGCCGATATTTATCCGATAAGCATAGTCCTGCAGCCAGTTGTGCATAAAATACCAGGCAATGGGTGACGCTATAACCATTGCAATGATAACCAATTTCAAAAAATCTCCAGAGAGAAGTCTGACAATTACAGGCACGGAAGCTCCAAGCACTTTTCTTATTCCGATTTCCTTCTCACGATTTACCGCTGCCAAAGATGCGAGCCCGAATAAACCCAGGCATGCAAGAAAAATCGAAATCCCGCCGGCCCATCCTACAATGGCGCTCCATTTTTCTTCTGACTTGTAAAAACGATCCAGGTCCTCATCCAGGAAACTATATTTAAAAGGCAAATCCGCCACTATTTTTTTCCATTTAGATTCAAGTAGTGATAACGATGCAGCCGGATCTCCGGGAAGAATTCTTACAAAAAATTTACTTGGTGCAAAACTTCTGTCCATCGTAAATAACTGAGGCCTTACTTTTCGCGTCAGTGACTCAAAATTAAAATCCTTAGTTACTCCGATAACCGTTTTGAATTTATCACCTCCCGCTTTTATTTGTTGACCGATTGCCTTATCCGGAGTCATGCCCAGGACAGTACTTGCGAGCGTTTCATTAATAATAACAGATTCAGTTGTATCACTGGCGATCGAGTTATCAAAATTGCGACCGGCTACTAAGCGTATCCCCATAACAGACAAATAGTTTTGATCAATAGGATATTCAATGGAACCAAACTGCTTATCCCCAAAACTGTATCCCCCACCCATTTGTCCCTGTCCTTCTCCCAGGCCAATAGCAGAACCGGCAACACCTAATATCTGTTTTTCAGATTGCAATGACTGCCTGAATAAAGGAAGTATTTTTTTTGCGTCCGTGCCGTCCGCATTTATCACAATCACATTTTCTTTCATCAGTCCAAGATTTCGGTTTCGGAGAAAATGTAGTTGACTGAAAATAATTAATGTCGAAATAATCAATCCTATGGAAAGAATAAATTGAAACGTCACAAGCGATTTAGTAAAATAGTTAGAACCGCCTAATTTGATTTTACTTTTCAAAACTTCAACCGGCCTGAATCCGGAGAGTATAAGTGCGGGGTAACTTCCCGCTAAAATACCAACCAACAAAATAAGCCCTGCCAATATCCAAATTAACTGGGGGTACTGAGCAAATGAAAAACTCAATTGTCTTCCACAGAGTCGGTTAAAGAAAGGCAATAAAATATTGGCAAGTATTAATCCCAATAGACCGGAGAGAATACTCAATAACATGGATTCTGTTAGAAACTGGATTATCAATTTATTTCGTCCGCTTCCAATTACTTTTCGTACACCAACCTCTCTTGCTCTTCCTGCTGAACGACCAATAGCAAGAGTCGTAAAATTGATACAGGCAATCAATAGTATTCCGGCTGCAATTCCGATTAGAATCCACAGGTTTTTTGGATTGGTGGTACTTCCCGGGGCCCCTGAATCTACGTTCACGGCAGTATGCATTTCCCGGATGGGTTGCAATTTAAAACTTATAGGATAAGGGCTTTTCCCGTCCCATCTTCCCGATTTTAAAAGTGCCGCTTCTTCATCAGCATAATATTTATGCCGGAATGCAGCCAGTTTCTTCTGATCATTCATTAACTGACTTCCTTTCTTCAAAAGCACATAGGTATCGATACCAATGGTCATATGCCAGTTATCCGCACTTGCTTTCCCGTCTTCGGTTGCCATCACATAATCAAAATTTCCAAGTATATTAAATTGAATCGAAGAAGTGATCGGTATGTTTTCAACAACACCGCCTATTCTGAACACTTCAAACTGATCCTGCTGATCATTCATTTTTATCTCTATCCTTTTTCCGACCACATCCGTTCCTCCAAATAACTGAACTGCTTTATCCCTCGTGATGACAACATCATGAATATTCTTCAGCGCATATTCCGGTTTGCCCGCTATGAAATGGAAAGAAAAGATATTTGGGAATTGCGGATCTGCAAAGGCCATAGATGAACGCGTAACTTTATTATCCACTTTCACAAAATGCTCACCCCACCCTTCTTGAAAACGTGTGTAATTGTCAATTCCCGGCAGGTCCTTTTTCATAGCAGGACCAAGAGGCGTATATGATGAAGCATCGCCCCCCGGCTCACGATCTTTATTACCCGAAAACCATCCGATAACCCGATAAATTTCATGGCCGTTTTTATGGAAACGATCGTAACTGAGCTCATTTATTGAATACAACAGGAAAAGACTGAAACAGGCAATGCCTACCGATAATCCAAATACATTGATAAAAGAGAGAACTTTTTGTCTGGAAAGATTGCGGAAAGCAATTTTTATATAGTGCAGGATCATGGCCGATGGTTTTTATTTTCCCTGAATGATGGTCTGATCAAAAGAAAGTTCTTAACAACACCTAATTACATGCCGAAAAGAATCCAAGTGATTTACAATGAAATAGCAATCAGCAAAATAAACCTGTATCATAACCGGACAGGTCCTGTATCAAAACCAAACTGGTTAACCCTGTTTTCTATAAAATTTTCATTGATAATCATGCGGTTCATTGCGGCACGTGTTTAGAGCAGTAACGCAAGTATGGGAGTATGGAAGTATGGAAGGATTACCAATAAGAATCAATAATTAATAATCAATCCCGCACGTGCGGGAATAATTAATATACCATGTTCAAAAACTACTGCACCATCATTTTCAGAAATCTCTGGAAAAATAAATTATATACCGTTGTCAACATCGTTAGCCTGGCAGTTGGTATAGCTTCAATCGTCTGGGGCTTTCAGACTTACCGCAACAGTTTTAGCTATAATAATTTCCACAAAGATCAAAAGAGTATTTTTCGCGTTCTCACGAAAGTGGCTGGTAATGATAATCTGAAAGGATACTGTCCTGAATACCTCGCGATCATGGCAAAAAACGACTTCCCAATTGTAAAAGAATCTGTACGATGGGATAGCCGCGGATTGAATGTGAAAGCAGACGGCAATGATCCTTTCGAAGCGCAGGCGCATTTTACCGATCCCCAGTTCTTTCATTTTTTTAATTTCCCCCTGATACGTGGCACCAATGATTTGGCTGATCGTTCAACTGTACTCATCACCGAGACAGCTGCAAAAAAATTCTTCGGAGATGCTGATCCGATCGGGAAAACACTCACTTTTTATTCTGATGAATCTTTTAAAATGCCCCTCAGGGTTACAGGCATTTTAAAGGACCCGCCACTCACTTCCTCCTTCCAGTTTGAATTAATTACTAATAACGACAATCAGCTGAAGGCTGATGGTTCGTTGATAAAGACTGATAATTGGGAATGGCTTTCAGATGCGGTGTTTGTAAAATTGTCTAACCCCGCTGATGCACCCAAACTTGCCCGCGATTTCGGAAAATATGTTCCGTTGCAGCATTCTGTGAGGCAGGATGTTCAACTCAAATCTTTTGCGCTGGATCCGCTTTCAAACGTTCTTAATGAGCATGGAGTAGAGAACAATTCATTGTACCGACGCCCCGATGATTCCGCCACTTATGGTCCTTTGGTATTAGCCATTCTGATCCTGCTCTCTGCTTGTCTGAATTTTGCAAATACATCTGTTGCACAGAGCAACCGCCGGCTGAAAGAAATGGGAGTTCGAAAAGTGATGGGAAGTTCTTTACGTCAGATTATTTTTCAACAATTGATGGAATGTGCAGTGATTGTTTTGCTTGCTATTTTACTGTCTGTGGTAATCAACAATTTCTGGCTGCCCACTTTCAGCAGCATGTTCAATCATCTGAAAATTGAAGCACATTATTTAAGCGACTATACGTTGCTTTCTTTCCTGGGTATTATTTTTATCGTCGTAACATTACTTGCCGGATCTTATCCCGCCTTCTACGTCAGCAGGTTTAATGCGACCAGTATTTTCAGGGGTTCAATCAAATTTGGAGGCAGTAATCTTTTCTCAAGAGTATTACTGGGATTGCAGGTGGCCATATCATTCATTACTGTGATAGCGGGCGTCGCTTTTGCCCGAAATTCCACATTTCAAAGCCAATACGATTATGGATATCAAAAGGCAAACGTGATTGGAGTGGATTTGCAAAGTGAATCTGCGTATATACCTGTCCGTGACGCCTTAAGCAGTGTCCAGGGCATTGACAAATTAGCCGGGACAGTCAATAATATTGGCTTCTCCTATTCAAGATTACCGCTTGAGGCAAACGGAATAAAAAACGAGAGTATATATATTAAAACAGGGGATAACTATATCGACCTGATGAAATTAAAACTAATTGCAGGCAGAAACTTTATTCCGGAAAGCAAGAGTGACATTGGAAAGTCGATGATCATCAATGAAAAGCTCGCTTTTCAGTTCGGATGGAAACCTGAAAATGCAATCGGCAAACAAATAAAACCCAATGATACAACCACCTGTACAGTTATCGGAGTGTTGAAGGATTTTACACAGGAAACGCTTTTCGATCCCATTCAGCCTGTCGCCATGGTACTTGCTGATCCTTTAAAATATTCGAAGATTATTGTGAAGGCAAAACCAGGTTCACTCAATACGGTGTTTGCCGAAACCAAAGCCGCATGGTTAAAACTCTATCCTGGTAAACCTTTCAGGGGTTACTACCAGGATGAACTGGATGCGCAGGCTGCAAACGTAAATGAGAGTGTCGCCGTCATATTTCGCTGGTTTGCTATTATTTCAGTTCTCATGGCAGCCACCAGTATGTTTGCGTTGGTTTCTTTGAATGTGCTGAAAAAATCAAAAGAGATTGCCATCAGAAAAGTAGTTGGTGCAGAAGATCGACATATTTTCCAACTGGTAATGAAGGGTTATACATGGGTCATTCTTCTGGCAGCCGTCATTGGCTGTTATGGTGGTTATACACTTTCAAAACTTTTGATGGACCTGATATTTCGGATAAATGCAGGCGTTAGTTCATCTTCCCTCGCAATTTCATTTGCAGGTGTGTTGATCATATGCGGATTAACAATAGCCGCGAGAGTATGGCTTGTACTACGTACGAAAGCTACAGACGCATTAAAATCAAACTGAAAGCAAGTGTGAGGGTGTGAGAGTGTGAGAGTGTGAGAGTGTGGATCTCGGTCAACGGTCATCGGTCATCGGTCAACGATAAAGGCTGTTTGATAAAAATTATTCACCGCCCCAATGGGTTCCAGCTTCACATAAAATGATTCTGTAAATATTTTGAAAGCAAGGAATTCGTGGTTCGCTACGTTGAATTCATCAAAGAAAATAATATCTCCCTTTTTTAGATAAGGATATAATTGCGAGAGCACAAAAATGGTAGAGGAAAATAGATCAGCATCCAAATGAATGACCTTCGTTTTGTTTTGTAGCAGCCCTTTATTCGATTCAATAAAAGGATGAAGGCTTTCCTGAAAAATCCCCCGAATAAACTCAGCCCGGTTGTCCGTAACTTCTTTTTGATCAAAAGCCATCGCTCCTTTTTTGAATCCTCCCCAATCTTCAGGCAGTCCCTCGAATGTATCAAAACCGCGAAAAGCAGAGTCGGGGTTGGTATTCTTTTTCATCCACCAGAAAAAAGAACTGCCGGACGCGACACCAAATTCCAGATATAGAACTTCCTTTTTGCCTAACCCGAATTTTTCAGAAACAACATCAAATAGTTTGTACCGCTTCGGGTAATCCCGTTTCCAGGAATAAAAATCATTGATTAGCAGATCCTTACGATTAGCTATTGAAATCCACGACCTGAGCGTATTGAAGTTTCGGATAAAGAAGAACAGGTGGTTGAAAAGGGAAAACAGGCGCAAAATCCCGGTCCAGAGCAGGAAATCCTTTAAGAATTTGACGATTTTCATCTTCATAAGTGCCAAAAATAAGCGAAACGCTTAAAGCTTGAGGCAGAAAGCGTAAAGCAAAGGCCAAAAGCTGAAGACTTAAGGTGGAAGGCTAAAGGCTTAACGCATAAAGCTAAAGGCCAAAAGCTGAAACACTAAAAGCCGACGGGTTTTTAATATCAGGAAATCAGAAAGATATATTAAGAAAAAGCGTTAAGCTTTACGCCTTAAGCCTTAAGCATTTTTCGTGGAATTTGTTGATTCATAAAGCTTTAGGGCCTGCACGCTTTGTAAATAACAAAAAATAGAATAGCTTTGCCATGCCGAAAAAAAATAAGGTCGGCTGTAGAAACAGCTGACCTCTAACGATTGCTTGCCATATGAAAAAACGTAGTATTCTAACTTATTGGAACACTGCAGTTTGAATTCCCAGACCTCTAACGATTCTTACCTCACGATTGCCTGCTGTATTCTTTTTTCTCTCTTACTGTTGTAAAATTAAGAGTGTAATAGATACATTTAAAACCATCTTATTCTCGTTTTAATCATGCCAAAACTGCTTACCTTTTCGTGGAAGTGTTGCCTGGACGCAGTTTCAGCAAAATTTATCAATGATGGCCAACCGCTCAAACGATATATTATTTCAACTAATACATTCCCTGGAAAAGTCGGAAAAACGGCATTTCAAGCTCTATATAAAGAGAAGTTCAGGGAACGAAGACCTTAAAATTGTTCAGCTTTTCGATGCGCTGGACAAAATGCAGGATTATGATGAAAAGATTCTGCTGAAAAAACTGCCTTTCACCAAGTCGCAGCTGTCTAACCTGAAAACGCATCTGTACAAGCAATTGCTTGCAAGTCTCCGTTTGCTCAAAACGACAGAGAATACGGATCTGCAATTGAGCGAGCACATGGACAATGCCCGTCTTTTATATAATAAAGGACTGAAACACCAGAGCCTGAAAATTCTGGAAAAGGCTAAGGAAATTGCCAAGGCAAATAACAAATTGAATTTTCTCGCCCAGCTGATTTCTCTCGAGAAGAAAATAGAAACGCTTCATATTACCCGGACCTCTCTCGACAAAACAGAGCAGCTTACGCTTGAAGCGCGCGAAATCAGCGACCATATAGATCGCGTCACCAGATTATCCAATCTCGCACTTTTGCTTTATCGCTGGTACGTAGAAAATGGTCATGCGAGAAATGAAGCAGACGTGAAAAAGCTGAGGGAATTCTTCAAACAGAACACACTTGTCGACACGTCCAACCTTAGCGACTTTTATGAAAAATTATATCTCTACCAGAGTTATAGCTGGTTTGCTTTTATCCGTCAGGATTTTCTGATGTACTATCGCTACGCACAGAAATGGATTGATCTCTTCGATGCAGAGCCTCTCATGATCTCAGTAGAAACAGGTCACTACGTGAAGGGAATGCATAATATGCTGAATGCACTTTTCGACCTGCGTCATTTCAGCAAGTTTGAAGTGATACTTAAAAAATTTGAGGACTATTACAATTCTCCGCAGGGTCAATACCACGACAATTTCAGAATACATACCTGGGTATATATTCACCTCGCGAAAATCAACTGGCACCTGATGACCGGCACATTTAAGGAAGGTCTTACGCTGGTTCCTGAAATAACCGAAAAATTAAAGGAATATTCTAATTACATCGATCATCATCGTGTACTCGTGTTCGACTACAAAATTGCCACGTTGTACTTCGGTAGCGGGGACTATAATACTTCTATCGACTGGCTGCATTTGATTATTAACGATCATATAGATCTCCGCTATGATCTGCAGTGTTACGCACGGTTGGTACATCTGCTGGCGCATTATGAACTGGGTAACTATGAACTCATGGAATCTCTCACAAAATCTGTCTACCGTTTCATGTCGAAAATGAAAAACCTCACAGTGGTAGAAGAAGAGATGTTCAAATTTCTAAGGAAGAGTTTTCAGATTTCAAGAAGAGAGATCAAACCCGAACTTGAAAAGCTACTAAGCAAAATCAAACACCTGGAATATAATCATATCGAAACACGCTCCTTCGCCTATCTCGATATCATCTCCTGGCTCGAAAGCAAACTACAGGATAAAACCATGAGTGAAATCATCTACGCCAAATACCAGTTACGTAAAAACCGGAAAGTGCGCCCAGAGAACCTCATTATTAGTGGTTAGTTGATAGTTGTGAAATGTCATATATTCTTCTTATATGCCTCTCAAATCAAACTAACAACTAACCCCTAACAACTACCTGAGATCCGTTCACTCTCTGTATCAAAACCGTGCAACTCTCTAGAGCTGCACTCGCGTAATTGCTTAGTATTCATAAAATTACCTTGTGGCAATGTTTTTGGATTTAGAATGACCTATCGATTTCTCTTAATTTATTGCAGCCTTCTATTGATCCCAATAATTAATAATCAATAATCGATAATTAATACCATGTTCAGAAACTACATAAAAACGGCTTTTAGGAACTTAGTAAAAAGCAAGTTTTATACGGCGTTAAATATTGTCGGGTTGGCAGTGGGAATCGGCACTTGCCTGCTTATCCTTTTATATGTTTCCGATGAGATCAGCTTCGACCATTATAATGTAAATGCAGACCGGATTTACAGGGTTAATAATGAAATCAAATTTGGCGACAACCATTTTGATCTTGCTGTAGCTCCCGCAATGATGGGCCCTGCAATGGTCAAAGAAATGCCGGAGGTAGAACAGTATACCCGTCTGCAATGGCACAGTGGTCTGCTGATTAAAAAAGGTAATGAAAACCTGAAGGAGGATCGTGTATCCTGGGGAGACTCCACTTTATTTGATGTATTCACCCTGCCCATGATTGCCGGAGATCCTAAAACGGCATTAAGAGAACCTCATTCAATTGTACTCACAGAAAAGATTGCATTAAAATATTTTAATAGTGTGGATGTTGTAGGAAAGGAGATGATCATTAACGATTCGCAGAATTATAAGGTAACTGCAGTTATTGAAGATATTCCTACACAGTCTCATTTTAACTTCGACATTTTTGTCGCAACAGTTGAAAATCCCGTAAGCAGGGACGACAACTGGCTGAGCGAAAATTGGAATACTTATGTTCTTCTGAAAAAAAATGCCGATCTCAATAAGGTCAATGGGGAAATCAATGCGATGTTGGAGCGTTACGGCGGACCGGAATTACAGAGCGTAACGAATGTATCCATGGATCAGTTTAAAAAGAATGGCGGATATCTGCGCGCAAACCTGACACCGTTAACCGATATTCATCTTCACTCAAATAAAACTGCAGAACTGGATGGTAATGGAAATGTTCAGTTCGTTTATATTTTTTCTGCAATCGCTCTGTTTATTCTGCTGATTGCATGCGTGAATTTTATGAACCTTTCCACGGCAAGATCTTTTAATCGCGCCAAAGAAGTAGGAGTCAGAAAAGTTTTAGGCTCTCTGAGAAAGAATTTAATACAGCAATTCCTGACCGAGTCCGTACTCATCAGTTTCATCGCACTGATATTTGCCATTTTAATTGCGTGGGCACTCCTGCCTTATTTCAATCAGCTTTCCGATAAAAAAATTCTGGTAACCGCGATATTTCAACCTAAAATGATCATCTCACTGATCGTCTTAATGCTGACAGTAGGCCTTGTTGCAGGAAGTTATCCCGCATTTTTTCTATCCGCTTTTCAGCCTATCGCAGTATTAAAAGGTAAACTGGCAACTGGGTTTAAAAAATCCTGGATGAGAAATTCCCTGGTGGTTTTTCAGTTTGTGATTACAATTATTTTAATAATCGGCACCATTGTCATTTTCAATCAACTGAATTATATACGTGCAACAGATATCGGTTACAATCGTAACCAGGTTCTGACTATAAACGGTACGTATGCCTTGGGCGATCAGACAAAGACATTTAAGAATGAATTGTCAGCCATACCGGGAGTACAAAGTGTTACCATGACAAGTTTCCTGCCGACTAACTTCTATAGAAACAATAATGCATTTTTTACTTCTCCTGCCCTTGATCCAAAATCGGCGATATCCATGCAAATCTGGACGGTCGACGAAAACTATGTTCCTACACTTGGAATGAAATTGACGGATGGCAGGAATTTCTCTGAAAAATTTCCAACTGATTCCTCAGGCATTATCATAAACGAAGCGGCTGCGAAGTTTCTGAATACCAAAGATCTTCTGAATAAGAAATTATATAATATCACCGATTTTAAAACAAAACAGTTAAACGAATTTCACATTATCGGAGTAGTCAAAAATTTTAATTTCAGTTCACTCAGGAACCTGATAACACCGCTGGCCCTGAATCTCGGAAAAAATGATGGCATTATGTCTGTCCGGGTTGATGCAGCCAATTTGCCATCCGTTTTAGCCGGTATTAAATCAAAATGGAAAACACTGGCAAAAGGACAACCGTTCGATTATGGTTTCATGGATGAGCAATTCAGCAAGTTGTACAGCAGTGAACAACAAGTAGGGAAAATATCAATTACATTTTCGCTGCTCGCCATTATGATTGCCTGCCTGGGGTTGTTCGGTCTGGTCACGTATGCAGCGGAACAAAGAACAAAGGAAATAGGAATAAGAAAAGTACTGGGCGCAAATGTGCCTTCCATTGTGTCGATGATCGTGAAAGATTTTTTGAGACTGGTAATCGTGGCAGCCATCATTGCTTTTCCGCTGGCCTGGTGGAGTATGAATAAATGGCTCCAGAATTTTGCCTACAGGGTGGATATCGGCTGGTGGATATTCGTTATTGCTGCATTGTTTGCCATTGTCGTGACACTGGCCACGATCAGTTATCAGGCGATTAAAGCGGCGATTACTAACCCCACTAAAAGTTTACGATCTGAATAAAAGGCAAGTGTGAGAGTGTGAGCGTGTGAGAGTCTAGTCTTTCAATAGCTCATAATTCATACCCCATAACCGAAATTAATAATCCATAATTAATAGTTCATAATCAACAAAAAGTGTTTAAGTACAATCTGAAGTTTGCCTGGAGAAATTTACTGAAGGACCGCCAATTTACCTTGCTAAACCTGATCGGGCTTTCCACCGGTCTGGCCTGCACCCTGTTGATCTACATGTGGGTTTCGGATGAACTGAGTTTCGACAAATTTCATGAAAAGGACAGCCAGATCTATCAGCTGATGGAAAGTCGAAGGTTCCCTGGCAAAGTAGATATTTCAGATGAGTCCTCCGGCGTTTTGGCAGAAACCATTGCAAGAGAATTCCCCGAGGTTGAATATGGAGCTGCCGAAGCACCCGCCAACTGGTTTCAGAAATTCACTTTGACGGTGGGAGATAAAAATATAAAGGGATCGGGACAGTACGTGGGTAAGGACTATTTCAATATTTTTTCTTTCAGGCTGCTCGATGGGAATAAAAATACGGTACTGAATGATAAACATTCGATCGTTATCTCTGAAGACCTTGCCCGCAAATTATTTGGTACAACAGAAAATTTAATAGGCAAGGGAATTCAGGTGGAGCACGACAGCACTTTTTTTGTATCAGGTGTTTTTGAACGTATACCGGAAAATTCTTCCGAACAATTTGATTTTGTTCAATCATTTGAATATTACAAGGATACCAATGGATGGGTCAAGAGCTGGGATAATATGGGCCCACATAATTTTATTGTTCTGAAAAAAGGAACAGATATCAACCTGTTCAATAAAAAGATCGCGCCTGTTATTTCCCGAAACTGCAAAGACACATTCAGGACAGCGTACGCGTATAAGTTTTCAGATAATTATTTGCACAATTCATTTATACATGGCAACCGCACAGGCGGAAAGATTGAATACGTAAGAATGTTTTCGCTCATTGCCATTTTTATCTTGATAATTGCCTGCATCAATTTCATGAATCTTTCTACGGCGAAGGCTTCGAAAAGACTCAAGGAAGTTGGCATTAAGAAAGTAATCGGAGCCGGTCGCAGGCAACTTGTATTTCAATATATCGGAGAATCGCTGGTGATGGGATATCTCGCACTCATTGTGGCCGTAGGTCTTGTTGCCCTCCTGTTACCCCAGTTCAATCAGTTAACCGGAAAACATATGTCTCTGATATCGGATGTCAAAGTTGTTATTGCAGCTCTTTGCATTGCAAGTGTCACCGGTTTGATCGCGGGCAGTTATCCGGCTCTTTATTTGTCGGGATTTAAACCTGTCGAGATTCTAAAAGGTAAACTGATCTCGTCCATTGGAGAGATTTGGGTTCGCAGGGGCCTGGTCGTATTTCAGTTTTCATTGTCTGTCCTGTTTATCGTCGCGGTCAGTGTAGTCTATAAGCAAATGAAACTGATCCACAATATCGATCTGGGATTTAACAAAGACAACATAATTCGGTTCAACGCGGAGGGAAGAGTGGTGGGTCATGAAGAATCATTTCTCGCCGGTCTTAAAAATATACCCGGTGTGGTAAATGCCTCCGGAACCTACCATAGTATCATCGGGAAAAGTTTTGGTGTTAACAATCTGCAATGGGATGGAAAGAATCCGAAGGACAATAATTATATAGAATGCATGCAATCGGGATACGATTTTATCCCGACAATGGGCATGGAAATGAAATTGGGCAGGAACTTTTTCAAAGGCCATAACGACAGCACGAAAATGATTCTAAATGAATCAGCCGTGCAACTCATGGAACTTAAAAACCCGGTGGGCTCCAACGTTAAATGGTATGGACAGCAATTTCAGGTAATCGGTGTAGTTAAAAACTTTCATTTCGAATCCCTGCATGAAACGATCAGGCCATTGTTTTTAACATTGGCCAATGAGGCCGGGAACGGATGGTACAGAACCATCGTGCGGATTGCTGCAGGCAGGGAAAAAGAAACGCTTGAGCGGATCGAAAAATATTATGCGTCTTTCAATCCGGGTTTTAAATTGGATTATGTTTTTCTTGATGAAGTTTTCCAGAAACAATACGCATCTGAAAATCAAATGGCGGTGTTGTCAAAATATTTTGCGGGACTTACGATCCTGATCTCCTGCCTGGGGCTTTTTGGTCTTGCTGCCTTTACCGCCCAGCGCAAACGGAAAGAGATTGGAATACGCAAGGTATTGGGAGCAAGCGAGGGAACAATTGTAGGCATGCTTTCAAAGGAATTCATGCAGTTGGTGGGAATTTCTATTGTTATCGCATCACCCATTGCCTGGATAGTGATGAATAACTGGCTTGGCGGATTTTCTTACAGAACTGAAATCAGTGGATGGCTGTTTGTTTTTTCGGGTGGCATTGCATTGCTGATCGCATTAGTAACGGTTAGTCTGCAGGCGATACGTGCTGCAGTTTCCAATCCTGTGAAAAGTCTGCGCTCGGAATAAAAGGCAAGTGTGAGAGTGTGAGGGTGTGAGAGTATAATCTATCAATAGCTCATTACCCATAATTCATAACTCCCTGAACAACTCATAACTTATAACTCATAATTCATAACCAATGTTAAGGACTTATGTCGTCGTCGCCTACCGAAATTTCTTTAGGAATAAAGTTTTTTCGCTAATCAATGTGCTGGGATTGTCCATTGGTATCGCCAGCGCACTGGTGATATTTCTGATCGTCCATTACGATTTCAGCTTCGATAAGTTTGAAAAAGACAGCAATCGGATTTATCGCGTGGTTACTGTTATGACTTTTTCCGGCACTCCCATGCATTTTTCCGGTGTTGCTTCTCCACTGGCCGAGTGCAGTAAGTAAAGAAGTATCAGGTGTTGAAGAAACAATAGGATTTCACCGGTTCCATGGAGAACCAAAAATCAATATCCATAGAAAAGATGGGGAAAAACCATTTCAGATAAACCATCAGAAAGATATCATTTTTGCGGATCAGGCTTATTTCAACATGATCCCCTATCAATGGCTGGCGGGCTCGCCTAATATTTCACTGAAAGAACCATTCAAAGTCGTTCTGACAGAAACAAGAGCAAAAATTTATTTCCCCTCCATTCCATTTTCCGAAATGATCGGGAAACAGGTCGTTTATGACGATTCCGTCGTCGCTACTGTATCCGGTATTGTGAAGAGTCAGACAACAAATACCGATTTCATTTTTAAAGAATTCATTTCACAATCTACTATACCATCCAGCGGATTAAAAACACAATATAACTGGACGGAATGGAGCTTCGTCAACGGCTGAACACAATTGTATGTAAAATTAAAACAAGGGGTTACTGTCAGGAATATAGAAACGCAGTTGCAATCCATATTGAAAAAAAATGACAAACTGCCGAAGGGAACTAATACAACAACTACTTATAAACTGCAGCCCTTTGATGATATTCATTTTAACAGTGACTATGCAACATACAGCGATCGCATTGCGCACAAACCAACATTATACGGACTGCTGGCAGTAGCTTCCTTTTTATTATTGCTGGGTTGTATCAATTTTATAAATCTTACGACGGCACAGGCTTCCCAGCGGGCCAAAGAAATAGGAGTCAGAAAAACGATGGGTAGTTCCAGAGGCGAATTGATGACTCAATTCCTGACAGAAACTTTCTTCATCACATTCATATCAATGATCATCTCCGTTTTGATCACACCGTTACTGCTGAAAGTTTTTGCAGATTTTATTCCAAAAGATCTTCATTTTAATTTATTCCAACAACCCGTTCTGATCGGATTTCTATTTTTAATCACCGTAGTCGTAACCATGCTCGCGGGTTTTTATCCCGCACTAGTTCTTTCTAAATTCAAACCCATACTCGTTCTAAAAAATCAGGCTCATTCTGGTACCACAAATAGCAGAAAGGCCTGGTTGAGAAAAGGTCTCACCCTTTCTCAGTTTTTGATTGCGCAGTTTTTCTGTATGGCGACCATCATTACAGTGAAACAGATAAACTTTATGGTGAACAAGGATATGGGCTTTAAAAAAGATGCTATCATAAGTGTTTACACACCATTTTTCTGGGACAGACCTGATCACCGGCGTTTTTTATTGGAGAATGACATTAAAAAATTACCGGGAGTAGAGAAAGTAAGCCTGGGAAATGATCCCCCATCAGCCAGTGGCTGGTCTGCAAACAACATGAAATTCATCGACGGGAAAAAAGAAATACAAACGGACGTAAGAATCAAATTCGGTGATACCAACTACTTAAATTTATTCCATATCAATATTCTGGCAGGAAGAAATGTGGTACCAAGCGATACAGTGAGGGAATACCTGGTAAATGAAACCTATATGCATGTTTTGGGTTTTCACAGACCTGTAGATATTTTAAATAAAATGGTGGACGGAAAGCCGATTGTTGGAGTGATATCGGATTTTAACCAGGAGTCTTTACACGCTTCTATTGTACCATTAGCCTTTACTTCTGCAACGACCATCAGTTTCCAGATTCATGTTGCCTTAAGGTCCCAACAGTCTGCAGGATCCTGGAAAACGACTATCGCTGCGATTCAAAAATCGTTCAAGGGATATTTTCCCGAAGAAGATTTCAACTATGCATTTTGTAGATGAAAATATCGCGAAGTTTTACAAAAGTGAGCAGGATATTTCACACCTGCTGCAATGGGCAACTGGTCTGGCTATTTTCATCAGCTGTATGGGACTTTTGGGATTGGTGATGTACACTACAAATCTCAGAATTAAAGAAATCGGAATCAGAAAAGTGCTGGGCGCATCAATAGGTAATATTGTAACTATTTTATCCAAAGACTTTATCCGGCTGGTACTCCTTGCCTCCCTGATCGCAATACCATTATCGTGGTGGGCAATGAATAAATGGCTGGAGAATTTCGCGTACAAGACATCCATAAACTGGTGGCTGTTCGCCGGGAGTACTTTATTTATGATGATCATCGCGCTAATCACTTTGAGTATTCAAACGATCAGAGCAGCATCGTCGAATCCGGTTGACAGTCTTCGCTCAGAATGAGTGAAGATGGGCCTAAAGCTTAAAGCCCAAAGCCCAAAGCATTGTGAAAATAATTCGGCCAACCGCCAACGATTATATTTTGAACTTATAAAATAATAAACGTGTTAAAAAATTATTTGAAGACTTCATTCCGTTTCTTGCTGAAAAACAAGACCTACAGTTTTATCAACATCTTCGGACTTGCACTCGGAACACTTTGCTCGTGTATACCTGATACTGTATGTAACAGATCAGTATAGTTATGACAAATATCAGCCCGATGCGAAAAATATATATAGGATCACAACCAAACTGGATCTTGCAGGTGATAAACACAATGGCGGTGCCTCGTCTCCTCCTATTGCTCCCGCAATGAAAAGAGACTTTGGTGAAGTACTGCAGTACACACGCGTGGTATCGACACTGGGCGTAAGCAAAAGTTTACTGTACTTACAAAGAAAAATCATTTTATGAAAATGATGAGTTATACGTGGACTCCACTTTTTTCGAGTTGTTTAACATACCATTTCATTTATGGCAATCCGTCCAATGCTTTGAAAGCACCTTATTCCATCGTATTGTTAAAACCCGTTGCGGATAAACTGTTCGGTTCCGAAGATCCGATCGGTAAAACCATTACCATCGAAAACAATTATGGAAAAGACAATTTCAAAGTAACGGGAGTAATTGATCAAAGCCTTGGGAAAACACATATAAAAGGAAATATGTTTATTTCCATGAACAGCGGCGGTATCGGCGGTTACACTTATAATAATACGATGTGGGCCGGAAATAATTATGCCTTTTCCTATGTGGAACTACGCCCCGATGCAAATGTAGCTGCGCTTGACAAAAAACTTCCGGCATTTTTGAATAAATACGGTGGTGAACAGATGCGCGCGATGGGCATGACAAAAGAACTTCATCTTCAGCCGCTTCTTGGACATACAAACAACAGGAGGTTTGGATCACAATTTGATCCCGCCCGTCAGCACTTCATTCCTCTATATTATGATACATGATCGCCGTACTCATACAGGTAATCGCCTGCATCAATTTTATGAATCTCTCTACGGCCCGTGCTTCCAAAAGAGCAAAAGAAGTGGGCGTTCGCAAAGTGATCGGTGCAGGGAAAAATTCATCTGATAAAACAATTTCTGGCAGAATCCATGTTCCTTTCACTACTGGGAATCCTGATCGCACTTCCGCTGTTGGTAATTGCCCTGCCCTATCTGAATCATATCACCCAGGCAGATATTCATCTAACACTATTCAGGGACTATAGGCTTTGGATATTCCTGGTAATGCTCGTATTGGTTACAGGTTTGCTGGCGGGCAGCTATCCTGCTTTTTATCTTTCCGCCTTCCAGGCCATCAAAGTCATAAAAGGGAATTTCTCAAACCATGTTTCGGCTTCCGGAATTCGTCGTACACTCGTGGTCTTTCAGTTTGTTTTGTCAATCGTTCTGATCACCAGCATTATTATTATTTACAGTCAGCTCAACTACATAAAAAATAAAGATCTGGGATTTGATAAAAAACAAAAACTGATATTTAATTTCTATACAGACGCGACGCAAAAGAAAATGGCCGCACTGAGCAACGACTTTAAGGAACTGCCTGAAGTGCAGGGCATCGGCATGTCTAATTTCTACCTGGGACAATTTGTAGAACATGATCACGGCGTTTTTCCTCCCGGCGGCAATATGACCACTTCGATTGACGCGAAGAATATAGCGACCGACGATCATTTCCTCAAAGCAAATGGCATCCAGTTAATTTCAGGACGTAATTTCCGTCTGGGCGATTCAGCACGAGTGCTGATCAACGAAACACTCTGTCGCAGACTGGGACTAAAACCAGAAACTGCACTGGGCACAAAAATCTATACTGAATATAAACCGGAGCCCATGTTCTCCATGGAAATTGTTGGTGTGATGAAGGATTTCAATTACAGCTCCCTTCACAAGGAAATAGAGCCTCTTGAATTGGATTACAAAGCCGGTACCGACTGGTTTGATAAAATGACCGTTGCCGTGAACAGCGATAATTACAAATCAGTGCTCGCAAAAATGGAATCGGCATGGCATAAGGACCTGCCGGGCGTTCCTTTTGAATATCAGTTCTTAGACGATGTTGTTCAAAAACAATATGAATCCGAACAAACCCTTGGAAATATTATCAACTCATTTACGCTGATGGCCATATTAATTTCTTCACTGGGCTTATTCGGCCTTGCATCTTTCAGTGCCGAACAAAGAAGTAAGGAAATCGGAATCAGAAAAGTGTTGGGTGCAAGTGTATCCGGTATCGTACAGCTTTTGTCGAAGGACTTCCTGAAACTCGTTTTGATCTCTTTCGTCATTGCATCACCGATCGCCTGGTGGGCCATGAACAAATGGTTGCAGGGATTCAACTATCGTGTTTCGATTACCTGGTGGATGTTCGCCCTGGCAGGACTCATCGCAATTTGCGTTGCAATGTTTACAGTGAGCTTTCAGGCGATCAAAGCCGCGGTGGCGAATCCCACGAAGAGTTTGAAAACGGAATGAGTTATAAACTATGAGTTATGGGTTATGAATTAATGACAACCCATAGCTCATCCCGCCCGTGCGGGATAACCCATAACTAGATAAAATGGTATGATAAAAAACTATATAGTTGTTGCAATACGTAACATGCGCAAGAACAAAGCGCATACTTTCATCAACATGGCTGGCTTGTCGGTCGGAATGGCTGTTGCCACACTCATCGGATTATGGATATGGAATGAACTTTCATTTAATAAATACCATCAGAATTACGATCGTGTAGCTCAGGTTATGATGAATCAGGATTTTAATGGCAACGTCCTTACGGGTAGCGCGATTCCAATACCACTGTATGCTGAAATGCGCAAGAGCTACGGCAGCAACTTCAAACATATGGCCATGGCATCCTGGACCAGCCCTCATGTGCTGGCTACGAATGATAAGAAAGTTTCTTTCAAAGGAAATTTTATGGACCAGGAAGCTCCGGAATTATTTTCCCTTCAAATGATCAAAGGTGATCGCAACGGATTGAAAGGTGTTTCTGATATTTTCATATCTCATTCTGTTGCAATAGCACTATTTGGGAATGATGACGTAATCGGTAAACTCATCCAGGTTGATAACGAGAACCCAGGCTTCAGGGTTGCTGGAGTTTACCAGGATCTTCCGGAAAATACAACGATGCACGAGATTGCTTTTATTGCACCCTGGGATTATTATACAGCAAATAAACTCGGTTCAAGTGCACTGACAGACTGGGGCGACGACAGCTGGATGATGTATGTGGAGACGGGCGATCATTTCAACATGCAAAATGTCTCGGAAAAAATTAAAAATATTGTTTTGGAAAAATCAGGTCCGAGGGATGCGAGATTTAAGCCGTCTATATTTCTGCAGCCCATGAGTAAATGGCATTTACATAGCGAGTTTAAAAACGGCATCAATAAAGGCGGTGCCATTCGATATGTAAACTTGTTTGGTATTATCGGATTGTTCGTTCTCCTGCTGGCGTGCATCAATTTCATGAATCTAAGTACTGCACGAAGTGAAAAACGTGCAAAAGAAGTGGGCATCCGGAAAACAGTCGGCTCACTACGGTTTCAATTGATAGGCTTGTTTTATAGTGAGTCCCTGCTCACTGCCGCACTGGCCTTCGTGTTTTCATTGTTACTGATCATGTTGATTTTGCCTTTCTTCAATGTTTTGGCGGATAAGCATATGATTGTTCCATGGACAACCCCGGTTTTCTGGATTATTAGTATTGGTTTCACTTTATTCACCGGACTGATTGCAGGAAGTTATCCGGCACTTTATCTTTCCAGTTTTCAACCGGTGAAGGTTTTGAAAGGACATTTTAAAGCCGGGCCCCTGGCAGCTGTTCCCCGCAAAATACTGGTCGTTCTGCAATTCACGGTCTCGGCTGTTTTAATAATCGGAACGATCGTTGTATTCAATCAAATACAGTATACTAAAAACCGGCCCGTTGGTTATAGCAGAGACGCATTGATTTATATTGAAACAACAAACGACGATCTGATGAACCATTTTTATCAGGTGAGATCAGACCTCCTGAAATCAGGTTCCATTAAGGAAGTTGCAGAGTCGTCCAGTTCTACTGCCGGACTTGACAACAATCGAAGTGGTCTCGAATGGAAGGGAAAAGATCCTTCAATGACGGACGATTTCGGAAATATCAGGGTAACGTCGGAATACGGCAAAACCGTCGGGTGGCAGATTTTGGAAGGAAGAGATTTTTCAAATCAGCTTCTTACGGATTCAACATCATTGATCCTGAATGAAGCAGCAGTAAAATATATGGGGCTGAAAAATCCAGTCGGGGAAATCGTGCGCTTTGGCAAAAAAGATCGCAGGGTTATCGGTATTGTTAAAGATATGGTGATGCAGTCTCCCTATGATCCCGTAAAACAAACGGTATATTATATCACGCCGGAAGATTTTTCCTATATGATCATACGCATCGATCCAAATTCAAATACACGGGATGCCTTGAAAAAAATAGAAGCTGTTTGCAAAACTTACAGCCCTTCCGTTCCCTTCTCCTACAAATTTGCAGATGATGAATATGCCAGGAAATTTTCCAATGAAGAGCGCATTGGGAAACTGGCCGGTTTTTTTGCCAGTCTTGCAATCTTCATCAGCTGTCTGGGATTATTCGGCATGGCTACTTTCATGGCCGAACAACGCGTTAAGGAAATCGGAGTGCGTAAAGTGCTCGGTGCATCGGTATTTAATTTGTGGAAACTTCTCAGTAAGGAATTTGTTTTGCTGGTTGTTATTTCACTGTTCATTGCGATTCCTTTGTCTTATTATTTTATGAGTAACTGGTTATTGCATTATGAATATCGCGCGAGCATACCCTGGTGGGCGTTTGCAGCGACGGGTATTGGTGCAATCTCAATTACACTGCTCACTGTAAGTTATCAGAGTATAAAAGCAGCGTTGTTGAGCCCCACGAAGAGCTTGAAAACGGAATAAATTATTGATTATTAATTATTGATTATTAATAACTTTTGTTGGAACTGTAAACCTGATCACGATAATCAATAATTGATAATCAATAATCAATAATTAAAACATCATTATGCTAAAAAACTACATCGTCGTTGCCTGGAGAAACCTGTTGAAAAACAGAACTTCTTCCTTCATCAATATCAGTGGACTCGCAGTAGGTATGGCGGTGGCTGTGCTGATCGGTTTATGGATATGGGATGAATTGTCGTACAATAAGAATTTTGAAAATTATGATCGCATTGGCCAGATAATGCAGCACAGGTAGGGAATGGATCAATATCCACCTACGCCTGGATGCCCCGGCCATTGGGACAGGAATTAAGAAATAAATATGGAAATAATTTCAAGTACGTAGTGATGGCGGCCTGGCCCAAGAATACGGTCGTCTCGGGCAACAATAAAAACCTCTCCCGTAGCGGCACATTTATGGAACCTGAGGGACCAAAGATGTTTTCCTTCAACATGATTAAAGGTACCCGCGAAGATTTAAAAGATCCGCATTCCGTGCTGATCTCTGAATCAACCGCTAAGGCTTTTTTCGGAGATGAAAATCCATTGAACAAAGTCCTGAAAATTGAAAACAGGATGGAAGTAAAAGTAAGCGGTGTATATAAAGATTTCCCCTACAATTCGGCATTGAATAATATGGATTTTATTGGAGCCTGGGCTTTGTATGTCACATCAGAAAACTGGATAGTCGCTTCGGCGGATCAGTGGGACAATAACTCATTTATGATTTATACCCAGATAAACGATCATGCTGATTTCAATACGGTGAACAAAAAAATTATTTATTCCAAATTCAATCATGACGCACCTGCGGATAAAATATATAAAGCAGAAGTTTTTTTGAATCCCATGGCGGACTGGCATCTGAGATCACATTGGGACAATGGCATAAAAACCGGAGGGCTCATTGAATATGTAAAGTTGTTTACCATTATCGGAGTTTTTGTTTTGCTGCTTGCCTGTATCAACTTCATGAACCTGAGTACGGCGCGTTCAGAAAAACGTGCTAAGGAAGTGGGTGTGCGTAAAGCAATCGGTTCCTTACGTAAACAATTGATCGGTCAGTTTTTTATTGAATCTCTGCTGGTTGTTGTATTTGCTTTCGGCCTTTCTCTTTTTGTCAGTCAGTTGTTTCTTCCCTGGTTCAATGAAATGGCCGATAAAAAAATGCATATTCCCTTTACATCTTCTGTGTTCTGGATAACCTGCCTGGGATTTACAATCATTACCGCGATTGTATCCGCAAGTTATCCCGCGCTTTATTTGTCTTCCTTTGAGCCCGTAAAAGTTTTAAAAGGATCATTCAAAACGGGAAGGCTGGCTTCTCTACCCCGCAAAGTATTGGTGGTAGCGCAGTTTACCATTTCGCTTGGCCTGATCATCGGAACCATCATTGTTTATAATCAAATACAATATACAAAAAACAGGCCCATAGGATACGACAGGAATGGAATGATGATGATTCTGATGAAGACGCCTGATTTCTTTGGAAAATATGATTTACTAAAAACGGAATTGGAAAATTCAGGTGGAGTAACAGCTTTCGCGGAATCGTCCAGTCCTTTAACAGACGTATGGTCAAATCAGGACGGTTTCAGTTGGGAAGGAAAGGATCCGAATCTAAACAGTGAATTTGGTACGATCTCCGTATCGCAGGATTATGGAAAAACAGTTGGCTGGCAGTTTATAAACGGCAGGGATTTTTCTAAAGAATTCAAAACGGATTCTTTAGCAATGGTGCTGAATGAAGCTTCCGTAAAATATATGAACCTTAAAAATCCCGTGGGAGCTACTGTAAAATTTAACAATCAAAATTTCAAAGTGATTGGTGTTATTAAAGATATGGTCATGGAATCTCCTTATGATCCGGTGAGAAGGACTATTTATACGATGGATCAAAACAATGTGAACTGGATCGAATTAAAATTAAATCCCAATAAAAGCGCAACAGAATCTATTGCAAAAGTTGAAACAGTATTTAAGAAATATGTTCCGGATGCTCCATTTCGAGTATAAATTCGCTGATGCAGAATTCGCCGCAAAATTCGCAGCCGAAACCAGGATCGGACAACTCTCTACATTCTTTGCTGTACTGGCGATATTTATCAGTTGTCTGGGATTATTCGGACTCTCTTCGTTCGTTGCCGAACAACGCACAAAAGAAATCGGCGTGCGTAAAGTGCTTGGGCGACGGTCTTTAACTTATGGCAAATGTTATCAAAAGATTTTGTAGTACTGGTGATGATATCACTGGCGATTGTAACACCCGTCTCCTGGTTCTTCATGCATAACTGGTTGCAGAATTATCAATATCGCACAGAAATATCCTGGTGGGTTTTCATCGCCGCAGGTGTCGGCGCTATTTTAATAACTTTATTAACGGTAAGTTATCAGAGTATTAAAGCAGCTCTTGGCAATCCCACTAAAAGTTTAAGAGCGGAATGAGATATGGGATCTGAATTATTAAATATGAATGTGTAATAATTTATAACCCATATCTCATAGTTCATATTTCACAATTAAATACGTTTTTTTCTTGCTGATAAATGGTTTTTTTCATAAACGTTGAGGTAATAAATATATTACCTTACTTTTGTGAAATACAATGAACTTATAAGGATACTTAAAAAAGACGGATGGATTGTAATCAGACAGTCTGGAAGTCATCTTATAATGGTTCATCCCGTTAAAAAAGGACAAGTAAATTGCCCAAATCATGGCAGTAAAGAGATTGGTAAAGGATTAGCTATTAGAATCATGAAAGAAGCAGGTCTATTCTAAATCCAGAGAGATGAAAATCGAAATGATTGTTGAAAAAACAAGAACCGGGTATTCTGCTTATGCAACCAAGGGCATGACTTTTACTATGGGCAAAGATTTGGAAGAACTGAAAAAGAATATTCTGGAAGTAGTAAATCTATCCCTTGAAGATCGGGGGAAAACTGCTACAATGGATGATATAAAAATTACTCTGGATCTTCCGCAATTTTTTTCATTCTATAAAGTCATTAATGCCAAAGCCTTCTCAGAAAGAATTGGCATGAACCAAAGCTTGTTAGCCCAATATATAAAAGGAAATAAAAAGCCCTCTACAGCCCAGAAAAAAAGAATATTAAAAGGCGTACACCAGGTAGGCAGAGAGCTCTCTGCAATAAAGGCTTTAATTTAACTGGAAATTCTCGCACCCTGTTATCTGTCAACTAATTTGTATGCTCAAAAACTACATCTTGATCGCATGGAGGAATCTGCGGAAGCATTCATTTTATTCGGCACTGAACGTATTCGGATTGTCGCTCGGCGTAGCCAGTGGTCTCATACTTTTTCTGTTTATCAGTTATCACCTGAGTTTCGATAGTTATCATCAGAAAGGATCCAGGTTATACAGGGTGATCACCGACCTGCATCTCGACGACGGATCTGTGAAAAATGAAAAAGGCGCACCGCTTGCACTGGCAACTGCGTTACAGACTGAAGTGCCGCAGCTAAAGGATCAGGCTTTTTTGTTTCAGAATTACCGTGACCATGTGTTTACTATTGCTATTCCGCAATCAGGCATTTCCAGAGAAAAACTTTTTGCTGAAAAAGGAAATATTGCGTTTGCCGATCAGCAATGGTTTCATCTGTTCGATTACGATTGGATCTCCGGCGACTCACGCACTGCACTGGAACAACCTAACACTGCAGTCCTCACCCGACAGTACGCTGAAAAATATTTCGGGACAGAAGATCCGGTTGGTAAAATCATTCGTATCGACGGGAATCAGGAAATAAAAATAACTGGTGTGTTGAAAGACCGCCCAGACAATACCGATTTCAAAACAGACGTATTTATTTCACAATCTTCCCTGAGAAATGTTTTTCCAACCCTCTTCCCTGAAATAGAAACAGGATGGGGTTGGATCAGTTCTGCCAGTTATTTATATATACTTCTTCCGAAAGATTTTTCTCCTCAGGCAGCGGCCGCAGCGATCACCAGGCTGCGGAAAGAACATATGAGCACTATGGCAAAGTATTATGATTTTCGTTTGATCCCCTTGAGCGAAACACATTTTGACGCAAGATATGGAGGAGTTATTTCAAAGTCACTTTTGAGCACTCTCGGAATTGTTGGTTTTATCATCATGATGATTGCCTGTGTGAATTTCATCAATATGGCCACCGCGCAAAATGCGAGACGTGTGAAAGAAATCAGCACCAGAAAAATATTGGGCAGTACAAAGTCAGGAATCTTCTGGCAGTTCATGACAGAAACCACCACTATCACTTTGCTGGCAGTAACGTTGGGACTGATCTGGGCATGGCTGTCACTTCCATATCTGAATCCGTTGTTGCAAACGCAACTGCGTGCAAATCCTTTGCGAGACAAACAACTGTTCAGCGCGCTCCTCCTTTTAACGGCTTTTATAATTGTTGCAGCGGGTATCTATCCATCGATCCTGCTGAGTAAATTCAATCCCGTCGATTCGTTAAAAAGCAAATCGGGTAATGGCGGACAGTCATGGTTGCGTAAAAGCCTGATCGTATTTCAAAACCTCGTGGCCCAGTCGCTGATCATCTGCACACTTATTATCCTGATGCAGACGAACTACGTTAAAAACGCAGACCTCGGATTTAATAAGAACGCAGTGGTAATGGTCAACATTCCAAATTCAACCAAAACAAATCTTGAATTTCTACGCAATCAACTATTGAAAAATTCAGAAGTGAAAGATGTCAGTTTTTGTTTCGGCTCCCCTCATCCGAAACATTCAAAGCGGGATCCATCAAATTCGACCATCGTGACTGGGAGAATTATACCGCACTCGGAATTCTCGGCGATGCTCATTACCTGAATACCTTCGGACTGAAATTAACTGCCGGAAGAAATCTTACAGAGAGTGATACCGTTCGTGAATTTCTGGTAAGTGAAGACATGATTCACAAACTGGGGCTTTCAAAACCGGATCAGGTTATAGGACACCAGCTGGTTGCCGGCACACTCAATGATCACGCAGGAATGATCGTGGGCGTTGTGAAAGATATTCACCTGCACTCGCTGCACAGTGAGATCGAACCATTACTCATTACATCCCAGTCGGAGGATTATGCGTACGCCGGAGTGAAAATCGGAATGGCCAATCCTTCTAAAATCATCGAACAAATCAAAGCGGACTGGCAGTCGGTATATCCCAATCACATTTTTGAATATCATTTTCTCGACGAACAGATCGCAGAGTTTTATAGGAAAGAAGATCTGCTTAACAAACTGATCGGAACCTTCGCGGTGCTCGCGATCATCATTAGTTGCGTGGGTTTACTCGGACTCATTTCATTGATAACAATCCAGCGTACAAGAGAAATCGGTATCCGCAAAGTGATCGGCGCATCGGCATCCGGCATCACATTCTTATTATCTAAAGACTTTGCCAAACTGGTCGGCCTCTCGATGTTTCTTTCAACCGTCTTCGCATGGTCCATTATGAATAACTGGCTGCAGGGATTCGCTTATCGGATCTCGATACCCTGGTGGGTGTTCGTAATCGCAGGTATTTGTAATCTTTTCCTTGCTCTGCTTACTATTAGTTTTCACGCTGTGAAAGCAGCGTTTTCGAATCCCGTGGTAAGCTTAAGAGCGGAATGAGATATGAGATATGAGATATGAGATATGAGTTATGAGTTATGAGTTGTGAATAATAAATAACCATCATAACCCATATCTCATAACCCATAACTACTTATGCCTTTCTAAGTCTTTCAACCGCTAAATCAATCGTTTCTTTCTTCTTCGCGAAACAAAAACGCAGAACCTTATCATCTTTGCCAGACTGATAAAAAGCAGAAACGGGAATGGCAGCTACGCCACATTTCGCGACGAGTTGTTTTGCATAGACAGCGTCCGACTCATCGGTGATGTCCTTGTACGAATAGATCTGAAAATAACTGCCATAGGTTGGTAACGCGGTAAATCTTGTGGCGGACATGAGGTTTTGAAAATAATCTCTTTTCTCCTGCATGAAATTGGGCAGCGACAAATAATGTGAAGGTTCTTTTAAGAAAGTTGCGAGCGCTACCTGCGTGGGCGTAAAACAGCTGAAGGCATTGAACTGGTGAAATTTCCTGTATTCTTTAGTTAATGCTTCAGGAGCTACACAGTATCCGAGCTTCCAGCCCGTACAATGAAAAACTTTTCCCAGTGAAAAACACACAAAACTTCTTTCAAATAAATCCGGATACCGCAGTATCGAACAATGTGGTTTGTTATCCAGGATGATATGTTCATACACTTCATCAGATACAATAAAAATATTGGTGTCGTAAACAAATCGTCGCAACTCTTCAATGTCTTCACGGAAAGCACCGCGCCGGTAGGATTATGCGGTGAATTCAGAATGATCGCTTTCGTTTTGGCAGTCTTTGCTTCGCGAACCTTTTCCCAGTCGATCCGGTAACTCGGATACTCCAGTGAAATGGGAACAGGAACCGCTCCATTCATCCACACATTCGGAATATAACTATCATAAGCAGGTTCAAAAAGAATTACTTCATCGCCTGGTTCTAATATGGTACTGAGCGCAGAATAAATCGCATAGGTACCTCCGGCAGTAATAGTGATTTCTGTTTCAGGATTTACAGAATGTTTATAAAGAGATTCGATTTTATCCGCCAGTGTTTTCATCAATGGCGGATGGCCCGGCATCGGTGCGTACTGATTAAATCCATCGCGCATGGCCTTCGCCACAAGCTCCACCAACTCAGCATCCATAGGGAAATCGGGAAAACCCTGTCCGAGATTAATCGCACCGGTATCCGTCGCTAGCTTGCTCATCACGGTGAAGATGGTGGTGCCGACTTTTGGAAGCTTTGAGTGTAACTGCATATCCGTTGACCGATGACCGTTAACCGATGACCGGTCGTAATTAGTTTTTTAAATTGAGTTCACATTTAAAATATTCATTCGACAATTGAAATAAAATTGCAGGACAAAGATCGGTCAACGGTCAACGGTCAACGATCACAAATATTCATCTCCAATATTCCGCCTCACTTCTGCTACATAATCTTTTATCTCCTGTTCCTTGTCTCTCCTGCATACCAACAAAACATCGTGGGTGTCGACGACGATGAAATCATCCAGACCCTGGAGCACAATGAGTTTTTTATTTCCGGAATGAACGATGCATTTATTGGCGTCGACGATCATCACGTTCTCTCCCGCGATGGCATTTCCCAGTTCATCTTTTTCAAGATTTTCATAAGCACTGTTCCATGTTCCGAGATCACTCCATCCGAACGACGAAGGAATCACGTATACATTATTTGCTTTTTCCATGATGCCAAAATCGATCGAAATAGTTGTGCAGAGGGGATAAATATGTTCCAGAACTTTTTTCTCGTCGGGCGTATTGAAAGATTCTTTCTCTGCTGCAAACACATCATACATTTCCGGCATATAGGTTTCGAAAGCCTTGATGATATTCTTCACCTGCCACACGAATATTCCCGCATTCCAAAGAAAATCTCCACTGGCAAGAAATGTTTTCGCGAGTTCGAGATTCGGCTTCTCGGTAAATGTTTTTACTTTATAGGTATTGTCAGACACCGTATGTACTTCTCTCTGGATATATCCATAGCCGGTATTTGGTTTCAAAGGCGTGATGCCGAGTGTGATCAGCGCGTTGTGTTTGTTCACAAAACTTAACGCTTCCAGACAAACTTTTTTAAACGCGATCCTGTCGAGCACCATATGATCCGCAGGCGCAACGATCAGCGATGCCTTGGGATCCTTCTGCATTAATTTGAAAGAAATATAAGCGATGCAGGGAGCCGTATTTTTTCGCGAAGGTTCACCCAGAATATTTTCCTTGCGCACATGCGGCAATTGTTCTTTCACAATATGCATGTACTCGATCGACGTAACGATATAAATATTTTCCGGAGGAATAAAATCCGTGAGTCGTTGAAAAGTAGCCTGTATCAGTGTTTGCCCGACATTTAAAATATCCAGGAATTGTTTGGGATAATTCTGCCGGCTCATGGGCCAGAAGCGACTTCCGATTCCTCCTGCCATGATAACAGCGTACTGATGCTCGTTCATAATTACTTTTTATTGAAACCCTGTTTTCATCGTTGACCGATGACCGTCGACCGATGACCGTCTCTCACACTCTCACACCCTCACACTCTCACACTTTCAGATAATTCCCTCTTTCACCAAATCATGTATATGCAAAAACCCCGCATATTTATTTCCTTCCATCACAGGCAGCTGACTGATATCTTTCGTTCTCAATATCTCCAGCGCTTCAATCGCCAGTGCGTCTTTTTGAATCGTCGTTGGTTTTGAACTCATGATTTCCCGCGCATTCACCTGTGATGTATTTGCGTTCTTCTCCAGCATTCTTCTTAAATCCCCGTCGGTGATAATCCCCAGCAATTCTGACGCCTCGTTCACCACAGCAGTGGCACCCAGTCTCTTCGATGTCATTTCCATAATCACTTCCCTGAGTGAAGCACCCACAGTCACCTGTGGTTTTGCATTATG
Organism: uncultured Bacteroidota bacterium; assembly: GCA_963757315.1. Lineage (GTDB taxonomy): Bacteria > Bacteroidota > Bacteroidia > Chitinophagales > Chitinophagaceae > Puia. The sequence continues at coordinate 2,582,298 of CAVWRD010000011.1, forward strand.
AACATAGATATCACTCACACGCAGGTAGAGTTTTTTTCCCAGCGTGCCACCGGGATGGAACCTTGCAAAATCTTCTGAACCAAATCCTTTCATCTCCATCAGAGTAATCGCAAGTGCATCACCCATCACGAGTTGCGCTGTTGTACTGCTCGTAGGAGCAAGATTATATAGACAGGCTTCTTCCGAAACCGTCGTATTCAAAAATATATCTGCCTTCTTCGCAAGAACAGATTCCGCATTGCCCACCATGCCGATGAGTTTGTTTTTTTCGCGCGCGAGTAAAGGAAGTAATGCTTTGATCTCAGGGCTCTCGCCGCTCTTGCTGATGATCATCAGGATATCTTCTTCGCCCACCATGCCGAGATCACCATGTATGGCGTCAGCAGCGTGCATGAAAACAGAAGGGGTTCCGGTAGAATTCAGCGTAGCCACAATCTTCTGTGCGATGATGGCGCTCTTACCTACACCGCTGATTACCAGTCTTCCTTTACAACCAGCGATCAGTTCAACCGCTAGCACAAATGCATCGTCGATAAATTCTTCCAGTGCATTTATTGCTATCGCCTCTTTCCGTATGATATTCAGTCCCGAAGACCGTATTTTTCCTTTCGTCATGGATGGGTGCAAAATTATGGTTTTTGGAAGGCATGGGATGCCCGCAATCGGGAATTTTTAACAAAACGACGCATAACCGGCGCCTTAATTTTTGTAACTTCGCCAACCCCGAAAAACGGGGCCGTTCATATAACGATTGCTTTCCATACCCGTTATTTTGATTAACTTAAGACTTTACACAGTGTGAAGGAAAACAAACGAGCATGGCAACAACCACTAAGAAGAGAATTGTAACAAAAAAGACAACTTTATTCGACGAAAACGCAGCCCCAGGTATAGTAGATCCCAAATTACTCGCCCATCTGCAGGAACATTTCGGTTTCGACGGTTTTAAACAGAACCAGGGTGCAATCATAAATTCAGTACTCAGCGGTAAGGATACTTTCGTGATCATGCCCACGGGCGGCGGAAAATCACTTTGTTATCAGCTGCCCGCCATGATGAGTGAAGGTGTGGCCATTATTGTGAGTCCGCTGATCGCACTCATGAAAAACCAGGTTGACCTGGTGCGCGGTTACAGCGAGAAAGATAATGTGGCGCATTTCCTGAATTCAACCCTTACTAAAAAACAGATTAAAGAAGTTCATAAGGACCTGCTCGGCGGTCATACAAAGATGCTATACGTAGCACCTGAAACACTGACCAAACAGGAGAACCTGGATTTCTTCAACGACCTTAAAATATCTTTTTTCGCGGTAGACGAAGCCCATTGTATTTCTGAGTGGGGACATGATTTCCGTCCAGAGTACCGTCGCCTGCGTGAGATCATGGATCTGGTGAATCCCAACGTTCCGGTGATCGCACTAACTGCCACGGCTACCCCAAAAGTACAGAGCGATATTATCAAGAACCTCTCTCTTCGTGACCCTGAAATTTTTATCTCTTCCTTCAACCGCCCGAATCTCTATTATGAGATCCAGCCCAAGGTGAAGAAAGATCAGACGATCAGAAGTATCGTAAAATTCATACTCGGACATAAGGGCAAGAGCGGTATCATCTACACGCTGAACCGTAAAACAACGGAAGAGCTGAGTGATATGCTCGTGGCTAATGGAATTAAATCTGTTGCGTATCACGCCGGACTGGATTCCAAACTGCGCGCAGAGCGTCAGGATCTTTTCATGAATGAAGAAGTGCAGGTAATCGTGGCGACCATCGCCTTCGGCATGGGCATCGACAAACCCGATATCCGATTCGTTATTCATTACAATATTCCGAAGTCCATCGAAAATTACTACCAGGAAACCGGTCGTGCGGGTCGCGACGGACTGGAAGGCATTTGTGTTTTATATTATTCTCATAAGGATGTTGCCAAGCTGGAACATTTCATGAAAGACAAACCACTTTCCGAAAGAGAAGTGGGCGCACAGCTCATCAACGAAACCGTTGGATACGCGGAGACAGGTGTGTGCAGGAGAAAAGTGCTGATGAGTTATTTCGGGGAAGAATATGACGCACCAAATTGTGGTGAATGTGATAACTGTCGCCATCCGAAAGAAAGAGTAGAAGCAAAAGACAATGTGATCAAGGCCCTCAAAGCGATCAAAGCATTGGATGAAAGATTTGCATCCGACTATACCGTGAATGTGATCGTGGGAAAACTCACACCACAACTGATGATGTACAGGCATGAAGGTCTCGCTGAATTCGGCATCGGCAACGATGAAACAGAATATTACTGGAACACCGTGTTGCGTCAGATGTTGCTCGGTGATTTGCTGGTAAAAGATATTGAAGAATATGGCGTACTGAAGATCACGAAGAAAGGACAGGAGTTTCTGAAGAAACCCCGTTCATTCGAAATCGTTCTCAACAACGCCTTCGAAGACGCGAATGCAGAAGATGATGAAGAAGCTGCGGAAGCAGTTCCTGAAGTGGTTGCGAGTGACGAGAAATTATTTGCGATGCTGATGGATCTTCGTCAGAAAGAATCGAAGAAAAAATCATTACCTCCTTTTGTACTTTTCCTTGAGAATTCCATCCAGGACATGTCGACCATGTATCCTACGACTTTGGAAGAACTGGAAAAATGCCAGGGTGTTTCAAAAGGTAAAGCCATCCGTTACGGCAAACCCTTTATTGAAATGATCGCGAAATATGTGGAAGAAAACGACATCGAGAAACCCGATGATTTCCAGATGAAGACGGTTGCGAATAAGAGTCTTAATAAAGTCTATATCATCCAGCAGATGGATAAGAAAATCCCGCTGGAGACCATCGCGAAAAATAAAGACATGCGTCTCGATGCGCTGCTCGAGAACATGGAAACGATCGCGGCGAGCGGCACCAAGCTTCACCTCGATTATGTGATCGATGAGATGCTCGACGACGGTGAGCAGGATGAGATCCTCGAATACTTCAAGGGTTGCGAAACTTCTTCATTGCAGCTTGCACAGCAGGAATTGCCGATGGCAATTATTCCTGGGAGCAGTTGAAGCTGATGAGGATTAAATTCCTGAACACTTACGGTATGTAGGGGCGTCGGGATAATTTGAATTCTCAGCTTGTCGTCGGGTAGTCTTGATTTTCGGCAAAGGCACACCTCGTCGGGATACTTTGAATTCTCAGCAAAGGCACACTTGCTGCGCACTGTTTCTCTAATTTCACAAGAATCTGAGCGCAGCAACTGAAGGCTGAGAATTCAAAGTATTCCCTCCTCTTCGAAATTGATTTTCACCAAAAAGCATGTTTTTCGCATAAGCCAGGGCCAGAAATAAAGCCTCCCTCCTCACCCGAGATTTGGATTGTCTGAATCGTCAAATTCCCCTATTTTTGCTGCCCTGCAAGGGTCTGGTTCTGGTGACTAGGTCAACTACCAGCAGGATCTAATAGGTCCACCTGCAGCTTAACGATTGCTAGCTTTGACCGTTAAACTGGTCAGAAAAATTTTAGAAGTCTTTTCATTATTAACTTAATGACGAGCATGGTGCGGTAGCTCAGTTGGTAGAGCAAAGGACTGAAAATCCTTGTGTCGGCGGTTCAATCCCGCCCCACACCACAAAACCTCTGATAAAGTCAGAGGTTTTTCATTTTATGTACTTCGTGTATATTCTTTATTCCATGTCGGGTCGTAAAACCTATGTCGGATATACCAATGATATCAACAGAAGAGTGCAGGAGCATAATATAACGGAATCAAGCGGATTTACTTTAAGATACAGGCCTTGGACCTTAATTCGTACTGAGCAATATGCGAGTAAATCAGAAGTCTTGAAACGAGAGAAATATCTCAAAACAGGGAAAGGAAGAGAGGAAGTAAAGCTTCACGTTGTGAATTTCTTAGAGGCAGCAGGTGCGGTATCCGCCTTGGCGGAAAAGGACTGAAAATCCTTGTGTCGGCGGTTCAATCCCGCCCCACACCACATAGTAAAAGACAAAGCCATGTAAATTAATAATTTGCGTGGCTTTCTTATTTGTGATATCGGCTATCAATTCTTATTACAGCTTGGGTATATTAATCATGACAAAATACAGCATATAACATCTTAATACTGTTTAAGATTCTATCTGCCGGCTTCGGGATTTGGATGTTTTTTAGCTCTCAACTTCCAAAATATGATACCGGAAATCATGATGAAAAAAAGAATTATTATCCGGGGATAAGGATTGCTGTGGAATATGGCATCAGTCTTCCCGACAAGCACTTCCGACGCCCAATAGTATGGCAAACTTTTCTCACCTGTCATTTTTCTGTAAGTATTCCAGCTTCGCTCTTTGTAAAGCCTGGTCCATCGGTGACCCGTCAGCAAGATATTTATAAAAAAGCTCAGTGATTTTATATGTAGATATATTTTCCGCCGGCCATAAATTCGAAATGCAGGAAGGTATACCAAGCGCCGCGAATCCACGGTTAAAACTAAAAACTCCTTCCCCCTGGTGGAGATTTCCATTCCCTGTTTCGCAAGCTGACAAAACGATCAAACGGGTTATCGGCTTTTTCCCGGGAATGAGTTCAGACAAATACAATGCAGAATCAGCAAAATAAATGACGGGTTCTTTGTTCTCGCTGCTCTCTGAAGCATGCGTATATATCTGAACAATAGAATAAGTCGGAAAATATTGAAGAAAGTTATTTCTGGAAGCGCTTTTTCCGACTAAATTACTGAAACTGGTAAAATGGGATGCTATGTTTTCAAGGGAAACATCACTGCCGGGCAATATGGCCAATCGAAATCCGGGTGCATACCGAACGGGGGCCAGCCCGAGAAAATTATCTGACTCAGTTTTTTTATCTGAATTAAAATCGTTCACCAGGTAACGGGCAGAATATGTATAGCTCACGGCGTGATCGAAAAGAAAGTAACCAGAATTCTTTGAACTGTTTTCTGTCACTAATGACTCAAATGGAAAATAACGGCCCTCAGGTGAAATAATTATTCTCCCCTGAGGCATTGGATTATTTTGAAAGATGAGTTGATACAAGTGATGGGATACCATTTTAAATCCACTAAAATCGGAGTTCAGTAATTGAGGATTTGAGATATAAGAAATATATAATTTGGCGGATAGATCAAAATCACTTTTATTGATTCTATTGATCAACATTTGCCCGGAGGTAATCAGTATTGAATAAATTCCACTATCGCCCGAGAATATCTCCAAAAGCGCCTGGTGATCTTTTAACAGGTTTTCCCGAACTTCCGCAGGAGTTATTATGGTCGTGTCGACATTTTGATAGTATAAGGGGTTATTCACTTTAATCAATTGCTCCAAACGATACAATTCCTGGTTTCTGATTAACAAACTATCCCGGATAACGCCATCCTCTTTACTATTTTCAACAACACTTTTAAGTTCGAGATCCAGTCTGGAAATTTTTTTCTTTATTTCGACTAACCTTGAAATATCTTCAATGCCAAGCCAATTCTGTTGAGCAAGTTGTATGTTAAGCAGCACCGCGCGACTTCTTTCAAAAAAATAAAATGCCTTGTCAGCATCTTTGTGCAGATAACAGGCCTGAATGGCATTTTCATAAAGCCGCCGGGTTTCTTTTCTCCAAAAAAGTTTAGACTCCGGGTCAAATTGAATAATATTAATCCTTGCCAGTAATTTGTCCGCAATAGTATAAATTTTCAATGCTTCAGTAAGCGATTTTAATTGCCCGGTAGCCTCATAATTTTTTCGAAAAGCATCGCCTTTATCGATAATGAGACTCGTCAGGTAGTTAATTTTTTTTAAGTTAATAAATTTATCAAGTGGACTGTTTAAGATATCCGTTTCACTAATTCCGATTTTGACCTGGTTAAGAGCCTGTTGAAAATAAAAAAAAGCAGAATCGTAAATCCCCTTTTGAACATATACATTGGCCATTCTTCCATATATATTTAAGGTTTCGACCGAATCGGCCTGATTTAAGGTTTTGTCGTTGTTTTTATATCTAAGTGCGTCCTGTAAATAAGCCAGGGCCCTGTCACCATCATGTAAATGCCTGAAATATATTTCCCCGATATTATTTAAAATCTGTTTACAATTGAATTGGTAACCAACTCTCCGGTAAGTTTCAAAAGCCTTTTTAAAAAAGAAAAGGTCCTTTTCGTAATTTCCTTTTTCCTCTTCTACTTTGGCCAGTTGGGAATAAGTAAGTCCGATATATGCTGCAGCGCGCGTTCCTTTGTATTCCTCCAATTTATTGGTAAGAAGGTTCTGAGCTTCGGTAAATTTATTCAGCTCAAGCAGTGCATTGATATGCCAGCCAAAACTAATTTTTGCTATATCCAGCGTTCTTTCTTTATAAAGTGGATCTGTCAGGGTTTTAGCATATGCATCCGCGAGATTTTCGCATCGGATGGCATCGTCAATGCAGAGTTTATATTCTCCAATATCAAAGAAATAATGAACCCGGTCACTCAGGGCACGTACAAGATAAATATCTGAAACAGACTTTAGGAAATCAGCGTAATATATACAACTGTCAATCGTTTTTCTTTTTTCAGGGTTATTGTTCAGGGCATCATAAAATGTAGAGAGCCAGAAATAAGCCGCGATAAGGTCTTTTTGCTTCACTGAAGGTTTATCCGAATTAAGCGTAATGATATGGATGGCTTCCTGGAAATATTTGACTGCGTTCAGGTAATCATCCTGTTCGGAATACGCAAACCCGATGAACCTGAGAAGGAATGTTCCCGTAGAATCATTGCTGTAAGGGGTGTTTTTAATTTGGTCCCTATAGTTCAGCAATAAGGCAAGTTTTTCCGGATTAGAAAGTTTTGCGGAATTTGAAATCTGAATAATGTGGTTCTTAATGCTATCCGGATTGAAGTACTGACCATGGGATGCCTTCATGATTAAAATGGCAATATTTACCAGTGCAATTGCTTTTTTTATCACGATTCCATAATTAAAAATAACAGTATCTCAAAATTGAGCGATTTTAACAGGTTTATTTAGGGAGGCGAACACCCAAACCGTTGCGAATTATTTTTCTTAAATCCGGCATCACACCAATCTTGTCAATCATTTGCCCATTTGCGGAGGGTGTACCATTTTCAGCACTGCCTACAATATCCCTCATTTGTTTTGGACCCAGTCGGGTATTACATTTTGCTTTTGAAATACTCTGCACGGCAATGACAGCACCGGCAATAATCGCGGATGCACTGGAAGTACCATTAAAATTTCCGGTATATCTGTCAACGGCAGATCCTGATGACCCCGGATAGGCTCCTGCTGTATCAACACCTGCACCCCATGCATAACAATTGATCCGGCTTCCATAATTCGAATACCTGATCCTGTGGTGTGGCACCGCTTGGGAAGCAGCCGAAACCAAAATAGCCCCCGAATCTTTGAAATCAGGGCTCGCCGGATCCAGGACTTTTTTCTGATTTAGTGTAAACAGGTCGAGGTCATTGCCCATCCTGTTAAAAAGATCGCCATTCCCCGCGGCTTCAATTACAGTAATTCCCAAAGCAGTAGCCAGGCGAATTGACTGGAAAGTAGCTTCCTGAATTTCAACAGGCCATATTTTATTGCTGCTGGTTGTATGAAATGCCTGGGCTTCCAACAAAATGACGTCGCCGAAATTTAAATAATAAATAGAAGACAATATGGCGTCCGCATCATTAAGCGATCCATCCGGTCTGCATAAGGATATGACATGCCCTTTTACCTCAGGTGTAATGCCAATTCGACCGTTTTCATAATCCCTCATCATGATCACACCTAGAACTGCAGCGCCGTGATCCTGAAAATTTTTGTTGTTGACTCCCGTTAATGGAAAACTATCTACAAAATAAGCCTCATGATTTAAAATCCATCCTTGTTCTATATCGATAAATCTAACATCAGCCTCTCCCTTACCACCAGGTATGAGCCAGGCATAATTTGCGTTAATACCTTCCGGGGCAGGATTTAAGTACCCCTGGGAACTCACAATTTTTTGTACGGTACTTTCTTTTGAAGGATTGCCTGCTCCGCTTTGTATATAAGCCAGTTCAACTCCTTCCAATCCCTGCAATATGCTCACTAATTCATCGGGATAAACTTCCTGAGGGCAGGAAAAGACAAAATAATTCATCAGATCAGGAGGGTGGTACAAGGCATCTGAAATCCTGGCTTTCTTAACCAGTTTAATAATATTTTCAGGAGTCAGGGAGGTAAATAATCTGCTTATTTGGATCTGTGGATACCATTCAAAAAAACTCTTCCACAGTAAGGAATCTTTCAGCGAAAAAAAATCAATGATTTCACTAGCTCCGGGATGAGGTATCTTAACATCGTCCCGGAACTTCACCACAATCCTTGGAAGAACAGTTTTCACATTTTGCTTATCCCTTTCTTTCATTGATATTCATTGTTTGGACTTATCGATTCAATAAAATAGAGTGGGACTAATCAGGATATCAGAAAATATTTCCCTAAGGGTAGTTTCAGGTACTATTTAAAATACTTCCTCATATCAATCCCCTGGATTTAAGGAGATTGATATGAAGATTCTACCTATGACTATCACAACTCACTAATTCCTGGGAGGAGGCGGGCATGGAGGAAGGTTAGGGGGATCCACTCCAGCGTTAGGTGGACCCGGTATAGGATCCCTTTTTAATAGTACAGTTCCAGATCCACCGCTACCACCAGATCCACCGTTACCACCGTTACCACCGTTACCACCGTATCCAAAAGGTACCATCGTATTCGTTGGTCTGTCCTCTTTATCCCAAGTCCCATACTAGGGCTTTAAAAAAACTGTCAAATTAAATCCACGTTCTGATTTCTTCCACTCAAAATAAACAGTATGTTCCTCACCAGTTCCTCCATCATATTGTTCATAATAGTATAGAAAACCTTTAGCAAAATTTTCAAATTGGTGTTTGTATTCTTTCTCAACAGGGGTTTTCTTCATCCATGTCCCCCATTTCGGGCCATTAAATGGCGCTTGATGTGTTGCTTCATACTTTGCCAGGGCCTGCAGAAATCCATTTTTAGGATCGAAAGGCAATTCCTCATAAAATGTATTAATTCCAAGTCTTTTTTCTTTCCCGGAAATTGTCTTTTTAATCCTCGCAAATTGTGCTTTTGTTTTTGCCGTTCTCATGATTGAAGTTTTAGAGGTGAAATAATAGATAATAAATTCATTGACTTTCTTTCCTTCTTTTTAGAAATTAAGATCGATTTTCAAAGCTTATTTTTACTGTCCTTGTTACAGAATAATTTCGAAATATCCGGGTGAGGATGTGACTGGATTCCTAGGGTGAGATATTATTTTGCAGATTGCTGTAAGGTTCTGTAATTAGTCGTATTTCTGTAATTCAAGGTAAACAATACTTATAAAACATATTACCCTCAGTTTAATTACTCAGATAATCGTTTTCACGACCGTTAGTTACAGCAATCACCATAGCAGTACCAAAAAATTGAAGACAAATAATTGCACGGACAATTTCATTTCCATGTCCTGCCGAAGGATTTTGTATCGCGTCGGGTAAATGAAAAAAAAGAAAGAAAAGAAAAAGCATGGCAGCCAATAACCATGCAGCCAATTTAATCCATAACCTAAAAATAATCGCGATACCCAATGCGATCAAAGCAGCGCCTACAAAATAAGTCCAGAACATGGGCGCACCCAACCATTTGGGCACCATCGCAGACACGTCCACGGGAAACACAAAATGGCTGAAGCCAAAGAGGATAATCAGCAGGCAAAAGAAAATTCTGCCAATGGGTATGGGTTTCCCTGAATACGAACCTGCCATCACAAAGGCGCCCCCGCTATAGGCCAGAGCTTCACCTGCCCCAAACCAGACGACTATATTCGTGAGTTTCTCCGTACTGATGAAAAGAATATAGGGCAGGTAACAGGTAACAATCAGCACAAGAAATAAAGATCCCAAAAACAGGCATATTTTTTTTGCATAAAACCCAGCGATAAGAATCCCTGCAATGACCAGAACGATGCCCGCAAGAACAGGAAATATCGTGTGGGTATGTGCCCAGGCCGGAAACGGAGGTAGAATCTCCGGACGAAAATCTTTTATAATGATCTGATGTATTCCCACGGCCACGATACTGAACCCATACAAAAAACGACCAATTCGTACAATCCAATTCGTATTCATAATTAATGAGGATTCTTATTTAGGTGGTGCCTCCTGTGCAATTTCCCGCAATGATAACCATCCGGTCGGACTGTTTTTATCCTGAATATAAATGACCATGGAACGGCCCCTGCCGATCGAAGATTTCCCTCCATTTTTCGGTGTCGTCTTAATAGAAAAAATCACGGTTTGTATGGCAATATTTCCCACAAATACTGTATTCTCAACAGTGTTTTCAATGAATTCAACCTTTGAACTTTGAAACCAGTCTCTCGCCCCCTTTTCCACCGCGTCTCTGCCCACGATTACATTATTGCCACCAAAATATTTAATCACATTAGGACTATGCAGTTGTCCGACCAAAACCGCGTCACCATTTTCAAAAGCTTTCCGGATCGCGGCTGTAGCTTTATCCAGGGATTGTCTCAGTGCCACCGTATCTGTTATTTCCTGTGAAAAGGCATTTGCTGAAAGGAACAGGATGGCAGCGAGTTGAAATATTATTTTCATTGCTTAACACAATTATGGTACCTAAGGTACCAAAAAACAGTAGGTTTATTGACGCGCCAGCGAAGCGATCTGAACCAGAATGATATTAAATAATCACTATAACTAATTCTATATGCAGGAATCAAGGAACCCCGTAATAGATATGGACTCAGAAAAATTCAAACTCCTGGGTCATCAGCTTATCGACAATATTGGAGATTTTTTAGACAGTATTAAAAATCGCCCTGTCACAACGGGAGAATCGCCCGTTGTTTTGAAAGCGCTCCTGGGAGACAGAAACCTGCCTGAGACAGGTGGCTCTCCTGACGAGATTTTGGGCGAAGCATGTCGGCTGCTTTTCAATCATTCGCTTTTAAACGGACACCCGAAGTTTTTTGGGTATATCACTTCTTCGCCCGCGCCGTTGGGAGCATTAGCTGATTTGCTCGCCGCTATTGTAAATCCGAATGCAGGTGCCAATATTTTAAGTCCGATGGCTACGCAAATCGAAAGACAAACGATTCGGTGGCTTGCCGAATTAATCGGCGTAGATATATCCTATGGCGGTATCCTGGTGAGCGGAGGAAATATGGCCAATATTACCGCATTCCTCACAGCCTGTAAGGTAAAAGGTTTACGATCACGTAATGACCCGGCAACGGACCTGCGGGATTATACTTTGTACTGTCCCAAAACAACCCATACCTGGATAGAGAAAGCGGTTCTTTGTTTCGGGTTTAATTCTGAGTCGTTGCGATGGATAGATGTAACGGATACGAATCAAATCGATACCAATCTTCTGGAGCAAAAGATCCGGGAAGATATTTCGAAAAATAAAAAACCATTTATGATCGTCGGCACTGCAGGGGATGTGAGCACGGGTGCTGTGGATGATTTAAAAACCCTGGGAAGTATTTGTAAAAAATATGCCTTGTGGTTTCATGTGGATGGGGCATATGGTATGCCCGCGGCGGCCGTTCCTTCTGAATCACATCTGTTTGAAGGTATCCGGGAGGCGGACTCGATTGCCATTGATCCGCACAAATGGCTTTACAGTCCATTGGAAGCAGGATGTGTGTTGGTGAAAGATCCCAATCACCTTACGGAAACCTTTTCTTCGCACCCGGTTTATTATCATTTCGACATGGAAGATGGTCCGGCTGGCATAAACTTTTATGAATACGGACTTCAAAATTCGAGGGGATTCCGGGCATTAAAAGTCTGGATGAGCCTGCAACATTTGGGACGTAGCGGATATGAAAAACTTATCCGTGAAGATATTCAATTGTCAAAACGAATGTATTCGCTGGCAAAAAATCATCCGGAGCTGGAAGCCCTCAGTCAGAATCTAAGCATCAGTACATTCAGATATACTGGTCCCGCTGATGCCAGGCAAAAAATGAACGAAGAAAAGTTAAACAGTCTGAATGAAAGCTTATTAAATGTCATTCAACAAAAAGGCGAAGCGTTTCTGTCCAATGCAGTAATAAAAGGAAAATTTTGCTTACGGGCCTGTATTGTCAATTTTCGAACAACTGAAAAAGATATTGATGAGGTCATGGAAATCGTTGTCAGGGAAGGAAGGGAATTATTGTCAAAATTATGAGGTGTTCCTGAATGCAACATTAATCGTCAGGCAATATTTATTTAATACCGCTTGCTCTTACCTGAACCCATCTTTTATTTATTCGGCCATAAATTAAGCACATCAAATTAAATACTTTATAGCCAAATACATTTTCGATTAATTGATATTTTGGTGGCCATTTATGATGAATGACACCTGTCTGAATATTTTTAAAATTACATCCCTGTAAAATATTCCCCAAATTCATTGGACTGAATGAGTATAAGTGATTATTTATATCATTTGCTTTCCAGCTAATCTTATAACTATCATGAGGTACAACTAAGATAATTCTTCCTCCTTTTTTCAGTTTTGGGTACATATCCTGAATTAATTCAACTGGTCCTATCGCATGTTCCAGGCAATGATTTGAGATTATTACATCAATTGATTCATCCTCAACATAATTGATGGATTCAAAACATTTAACACCGTTATTATTACAGAAATTTCTCGCTACTTCGTTAATCTCTACTCCAATTTTTTCTTTACAATTCAAATTTTGCAATAAAAAACCACCACCACATCCAAAATCAAGGACTACGTCATTTATATTAATGTACTTGTCAAATTTAAATTTATTTGCTTTTCCTCCAAATTCACCTATTTTTTTTTGATACTTTTCAAAGTAGTCAACCGAATAGTGATCTTCAATTTTACTCATAGCTTCAATTTATTTACTGTAATATTCAGCAACATCGATTTTTCTGCCTCTATTTCCAGAATTTCTTCTTTAGATAAAATATCAGCCGCGGCGGCGCATAGATGGTTTGCGGAAAGTTTCTTCATCCGGAAGGTTGTAAGTCAATATACTCCTTTTAAACCAATAAAAGCAAAACCCCGTTTGTGAAAGAAACCCAAAGTTAATTTCCAGGTAGATTTGGTTCAGATATGGCAAATTCATTTTGGTTTGGATTTTAATTAAAAATTGCATCTTACCTTGAGTTTCATATTGAAACGTTACATAAATTAAAAACCCTGTTCAAGGGTAAGGAGGTAATATGGCAGATAATATTTACGACGCGATTGTGATTGGATCGGGCATCAGTGGTGGATGGGCTGCTAAAGAGCTCACTGAAAAAGGTTTGAAGACCATCATGCTCGAACGCGGAATGGACATCAGACACATCAAAGATTACACCGAAGCATCGAAGGAGGCTTGGGATTATCCGCACCGGGGCGATCGTACCCAGCAGATGATAAAAAATTATCCTGTACTGAAAAGGGATTACCCGCTGAATGAAAGAAATCTTTCCTGGTGGGCGAACGATCAGGATTCTCCCTACACAGAAATAAAACGGTTTGACTGGTTTCGTGGTTATCATGTGGGAGGCCGTTCATTACTATGGGGCAGACAAACTTACCGCTGGAGTGATTTGTATTTTGAAGAAAATGCAAAGGATGGTATCGCCATCGACTGGCCGGTTAGGTATAAGGATATTGAATCCTGGTATACCTATGTTGAAAAAATTGCCGGCGTGAGTGGTTCCGTAGAGCATTTACAGGAATTGCCCGATAGTCATTTTCTTCCCGCGATGGAAATGAATTGCGTGGAGAAAGATCTGTCAGTCCGTTTCAAAGATCATTATAAACAATCGAGAAAAATGATCATCGGCCGTTGCGGTCATGCCACGGTTCCCCTCGACGGAAGACAATGTATGTATCGCGATAAATGTTGGTATGGATGTCCGTTCGGCGGCTATTTCAGCACGCAATCGGTCACACTTCCTGCAGCGATGAAAACCGGGAACCTTACCCTCCGTCCCTGGAGTATCGTTACGAAAATTTTATATGATAAGGATAAGAAAAGGGCTACCGGTGTGGAAGTGTTGGACGGACAAACAAATCAAACATATACTTACTATGCAAAAATAATTTTCCTGAATGCATCCACTTTCAACAGTGCCTGGATATTGATGAACTCTGCAACGGATATCTGGCCCGACGGACTGGGCAGCAGCAGCGGAGAATTGGGTCACAATGTGATGGACCATCACCTGGGCGTTTCTGCAGGCGGTATCGTGGAAGGGTATGAGGATAAATATTATTATGGCCGCAGAGCCAATGGAATTTATATTCCCCGCTACAGGAATTTCTTTGGCGAGAAGCGGGATTATCTGCGTGGTTTTGGTTATCAGGGTGGAGGCGGTCGTATGAGCTGGGATCAGAATGCCGGATCGGAATATTCGATTGGTACAGATTTAAAAGAGAAACTCACCGAGCCGGGACCCTGGAGTTTTGGAATTGGAGGTTTCGGTGAAACACTTCCTTATCATGAAAATAAAGTGACACTGGATAAAACGAGAAAAGATAAATGGGGACTTAATGTGCTGGCCTTTGATGCGGAAATAAAAGATAATGAAAAGAAAATGCGGAAAGATATGCTCAACGATGCCATTGAAATGATGGAGGCATTGGGAGTAAAAAATATTCAGTCGTCTGATGATAATCCATACCTGGGTCGTGGCATCCATGAAATGGGAACAGCACGTATGGGCAAGGATCCCAAAACCAGTGTGCTGAATAAGTGGAACCAGGTCTGGGATGCGCCGAATGTTTTTGTAACCGACGGATCTTTTATGACTTCTGCTGCCTGTCAAAATCCTTCACTTACTTATATGGCTTTTACCGCAAGAGCTGCTGACCATGCCGTGAGTGAGTTAAAGAAGAACAACTTATAAAAAAATCCCCGCATGCAACGTTGAGACATTTTATTATATATTCTTCTTGTCAATGTAAAATTCAGTTGCTAATTTACCTTTGATAATACCATTTGATGTCTGTGTGCTGTCTTCATAAAATGTGACATCACAAATAACAGAACCTTGCCTATATCTTGGGTCGTCACTTTCCTTATAGAGAACAAACTAAGGGTGAATGCCAATATGACGAGTTTTAAAGGGATCGCCATAAAATTTGTTTTTGTTATTCTTTGGGATGCAATGGTCTATTTAAACTGGGTTGACTGTTGACATATTCCACTTCTATAGTATCTCCAATTTTAAGTGTAGGATCATGTGAATCTCCGATATATCTCTCCATTGGCATGCCTTCCGCAACCAAATGCGAGGAATGCCATTGTTTTGCAAATAGATCTGTTCTATGTTTTTAAATAATAAGCTGGAATTATCACTTTTATCGTAATCACCTCACCAGCACTACCGTACCCTTGGCGAGTACGGCGCCTTTTTCATTCGAACCCCTGATGATATAGACAAACACGCCGGCGTCCACGGGCATGCCATTGATGGTGCCATTCCAGCCTTCGCTGATATTGTGGGTTGTAAACACCCTTTGTCCCCAGCGATCAAACACAGAAAATTCATCCAGCTGTATCGACACGCCCGGTGGGATGCGGAAGACGTCGTTCTTACCGTCGAAATTCGGACTGAAGGCATTGGGCATGAGCAGGAGCCGCCCGACTTTCACCAACACCGTCGCACTGGCTTTGCATCCCTTATTGCTGATGGCGGTGAGTTGGAAACTGGTATTGTCAGTGAGATGCACCGTTGTGGGTGTCAACGTAAAGGGATCTTCGAGCTGATCCGCTGGAAGCCATTGATAGGAATCCAGCAGGCCCGTGATGTCTGCACGGAGATGAACCTGCTGTCCGATGTTGATGAGTGTATCCTTTGGCTGGATTGAAATAACAGGCAGCGGTTCGATCACCGCAATAAAAATATTGGTAGAAACCGGTGTCAGTGAGCAGGCACCTGAGTCGGGTGTGACAGTGCAAAATACCTGGTCGCCGTCCGCCAGTGTATTGATGTCAAGTGCGGATCCGGAATTGCTGACCGGTGTGTTATTGATCATCCATTGATATGATGGCGCTGTACCCGCATTCAGTGCGATAGCATCAAGATGGATCGGCGCGCCGGCGCAGACATCATTCACGGATGGCGTAATACTGGCAGTGGGTGAAGCCTGCGATATAACGGTCACGGATATGCTATTTGAGCTGGCCGTATTGGAAAGGGTACATGCAAAATCCGGATCTGTCGTAATCGTGCAACTCACGATATCGCCGGTGGTGAAAAATGAATTGGCATAGTTTTTTGCATTGGAACCTACATTCAAACCGTTCACCTTCCATTGGTAAGATGGAAAAGCGCCTGCGTTGGCAGTGCTGGCAGTGAATGTTGCAGAGACCCCGCTGCAATAGATGGTAGTGTTGGAAGAAATATTCACAGTAGGTATTGCCTTGTTATAAAGTTTTACTGTTATCGGATTAGAGACCGCGTTACCAGGTCCGGCGCAGGCATACGATGGATCGGGCGTGAGTGTGCATATCACGATATCACCGTTAACCAGTGTTGTGCTGGAAAAAACCGGATTGCTGGTTCCCACATTGCTGCCATTCACCTGCCATTGATAAACAGGAACCGTGCCCCCGTTCACAGGGCTCGCCGTGAAGGTGATTGCCGATCCGCTGCAGACCGTATCCGGGGACGCCTGAATGCTGACCGACGGTGTTGCATTTGTGCCCATGGAGATCTGAATGGAATTGGAAACAACAGCGCCGTTGGGAATGCAGCTGGCCTGGTCAGTAAGAACACATGTAACGTTATCGCCCGGGTTGAGTGTACTACTGATGAAATAGTCAGTCAGCACGCCGGTCGGAATTTTATTCACGCACCACATATATGCAGGCGAAGCGCCAGCATTCATTACCGTGGATTTAAATGTCACTTTTGCGCAGCCGCAGATGATGGTATTGTCTGCCGAAATGGTGATGGCCGGATTCGCAGAATTTTTTATACTCACGGTAACCTGATCACTGGCCATACCCGAAATGGTTTCGCAGGGCATGCCGCCCTCCGTGATGGCACACTTGATAATATCGCCATTCCCAAGACCCGACGATGTGAATGATGAACTGTTACCGCCAACGGGCACGCCATTTTTCGTCCATTGAAAAGTTGGATTCAGTCCTGCCCAT
This sequence comes from uncultured Bacteroidota bacterium, assembly GCA_963757315.1. Taxonomy (GTDB): domain Bacteria; phylum Bacteroidota; class Bacteroidia; order Chitinophagales; family Chitinophagaceae; genus Puia. The sequence goes on from CAVWRD010000011.1 coordinate 2,599,501, forward strand.
TGAGTTGTTGCCACAATCGTTGCTGTGGCACCCGGGCAAATCATGGCTGATGCGGGATCAATTTTCAAAACGGGATTGGGCGGAGAGGCCATCGGCGCGGATAATTTCACCAGCCAGAAATCTCCGCAGGATCCCATATTGGTAGGAACGTGGTATCCGGTGATATTTTTAGAACAGGTCTGCCCAAGCATGATATATGTTCCGTCGGAAAGTTCCCGGATGCAATGTGGTTCGTCATAATAATTCCCGCCCAGCTGTTTCTGCCATTGTAAAATACCAGTCGCGGAAACCTTGATGATCCAGCCGTCGGTTATTCCCGCGTTGCAGGTCAGATCACCATCGCTTGATTCTGCCGTACCGGCGACCAGGAAACCCCCGTCCTGCGTTGACTGAATATGGTATGCTGTCTCGTTGGCATTTCCACCAAAACATTTTTGCCATTGCAAAGTGCCGGCACTATTCAGCTTCACGACCCAATAGTCGAGATCATTGGGTCCGTTTGCAGCGTGGTTACCGGAAACATCACCATCGTTTGAACCGGCAGTAGCGCCAATCACATAACCACCATCATTGCTGAGTGCAACGGACCAGGCCAGATCAACTCCGGTTCCACCGAGTGACCGCTGCCATTGGATGTTGCCTGTATTATTTAGTTTGACAACCCAGGCATCTCTTTGTCCGTGAGCGCCGGTCACGTCGCCATCGCTGGATTCTGAATATCCAACCACGATGCAACCACCGTCGGCCGTGGCCTGCACGTCATAAGCTTCATCGGATCCCGAGCCGCCTAAGCTTTTCTGCCATTGCAAATTACCGGATGCATCCACTTTAATCACCCAATAATCGCGGATACCATGATTTACGGTGACGTCGCCATCATTGGACTCCACTTCTCCCGCCAATATATAACCGCCGTCGGGGGCGACTACCATCGACCAGCAATAATCATTTATGCTCCCACCGTATAATTTCTGCCAGACCTTATCTCCCTGAGCATTCAATTTTACCAGCAGATAATCCGCTCCACCATGATTTCCCTGGAAGTCACAATTGACCGAAGAAGAAGTACCGGCTAAAATATATCCGCCGTCGGCGGTCTGATGTATCCACGCACCTGTTTCAAAATAAGGTCCGCCGATGCATTTCTGCCACTGGATATTTCCCGCGTTATCTGTCTTTACTACCCAGATATCGCCCAGGGCAAGATTGCCATGATATCCGATCACATCAGCATTGTCCAGTCCTTCGGTGTAGCCGGCCATAATGAATCCACCGTCAGTGGTTGGTTCTACAGACCACCCATAGTCGCCATTGTTTCCGCCCAGGCATTTCTGCCAGATCAGGGCCGGCGTTTGGGCCGACAGGTTGTTTAGTAAAAAAATAAAAATGAAAACTATCAGGACAGATCGTCGGGTCATTTGAAGGGTTGTCTTCAGCGTTCTGTTCCGGCGAAAAGAAATAGGTGTTACCGTTAGAACAGCTGATTTAAGAAGAACGCAAAATAAAAACAATTAATATACAAATAAGTGTTTATAATTTTTGCTTGATCTTAATCAATGAAAAGATAAAATCCTGCTACTACAGGTACAAGGTTACAACCCGCCTGTTTTCCATATGACCTAAGAAATTTTAGATCACTATCTATTATTGCTTGCCATAAGTAAAATACCATTTTATATTAGGCGGAAAAGCAGGATCGGTCATTGTCGCCATATGACCGTTGGCATCGTAGGTAAAACTGAGAGAATTAGATGTATCAGTTGTATTTACCCCCGCACCGCTGGCATCTTTATAAACTGTTGTATTGGTTATCTTTTCCGGAATATTTTTATATTTTGGATTAATTGGCCAGCCATAAAACAGGTTACACTCCATAAGCACCGCGGGATTAGTCATTAACAGATTATTTGGATAAGCGTTGTTGTACTGGTAAGTAATGGTTTCCTCAATCATTTGATTATTCGAGAACCTTGTAAACGTTCTTCCAACAACATTACCATTTAAAACAGTGTAATTTTTTGTCTGAATTCCGTAGCTACTGGTAGTATCTGGAAAACCTGAACGGTTATTCATGTTTATATTTCTTGAAGCAAGAGTTTCCGTTTTAATTAAGCCTGCGGCATCATATTCATAGTTTGTAGTATCATATAGATATTGCCAAAAGGGACTGGTACCTGAAGAACCGTCGTCTTCATCAAAATGATAATGAATTCTTTTCAACGCCTTGTTTTCGTTGTCCATTGTAAACCAAACAGTATCGGCAGAATGCAATCCCGGAAGTGGGTAAGGCGGGATAGTTAAAATCATCACTGCTTCATTTCCATTGTAGGTTATTTTATCGAACAAATAATTATCGCCCTCAAAAGTAGGTGTTGCAAAGAACCCGGTAATTCTCCCGAAATTGTCGTATTCAAAACCTGTATGATTTACAAAGCTGCTATCATCTGACCGCTCTTCAATAGAAGCTAAATAATATGTTCCGCCCGTAGTAACTGGTGTGCTGTCGGTCTTGTTGTTTACAACTGGTGTAGTAACATTTTGTTTTTGGCAGGCCGAAAACATGACGCAAATAAATACAGGAATTAATAACAGGAACGGATTTTTCATAAACCAATTGATATGGCCCCGTTACATATTCATAAAACAACCCAACGATGAAATGCAAACAATAACGACAAATCCGATTAACAGTTCATTAAAGGCTATAAGAAAGTTGAACTAATCCACTGGAGTATGTCTTTGCTTGTATGAACTTCATTGACGTTCTGTTACTTATTTCTGTAAATAGCGGCTTACCTTTGCCTAAGAGAATAGGATGAATAGAAAGCATAAGTTCGTCTACCAATTTTGAATTCACAAATGAGCTTATCAGTTTTGCTCCACCGAAAAGCCAAATATCTTTACCGGGCAAACTTTTGATTCTCTGCACTTCGTTTTCAAAGTCTTCAGCGATGATTTCTTCTCCTTTTGCCGTTTTTTGTAACGTTCTCGAAAAAACATAAATCTTTTTGCCCGGGTAGTCTTCACCCATTTTGATAATCAATTCATAACTCTTTCTGCCCATGAAAATGGAATCAACACTATTGTAAAACTCTTTCAATCCATAATCCTGGTCGTCAAAACACCAATCGAACTCACCGTCAGGGCCCTCGATAAAACCGTCTAAACTGACGGCAAGATTTAAGATGACTTTTCTCATAACTTTCCGTTTAGGTAAAGGCTGCAATTCTCAAGTTATCTCACCTTTGGCTGCCCGGTCGTCAGAATAACTATATAGAGAGCGCATACGTACTTTTAACATTCGAATTCAAAAATAATGTGATAGATAATTTTACTATTACACAGTAATTAAATTCGATCTTATTGTTGAGTAACGGAAAAAGGGCCGCCGAAGTTGGTTACACCCCGTAGAACGGCGTTAGGTGGTGGTGGTATAATGTAATAGTCAACTGCGTTATCGTAAGTTCCGGAAAAAACATTATTCGTTCCGGTTCCGGTAAAATACCAATTAAAATTATACTCGCAAGTGTTGTTCCCACTTTGATCCTTTATACCGCCAATAAAAGAACAGCAACCTTGTATGTTTTTACCATTGCTCATTACGGTATCACCGTTTATGATTATCATTTGTGGAGCAACGACGTAATGATTTACATCTAAAGACATACTATCCATTTCCAGGGGCATATTCGCGTTTTGCTGGAAAGGCGTGACACCATTGTAGGGAAGAAGAAAGGGGGCAGCAGGTCCTGATGTATCGCCAGGTGCAACGATATTGATCGTACCAATAAAGTTATGTAATTTGAAATACCTGGTTGTGGCCTTAACGGTTACTGACAGATTCGGACGATTTCTGACCGTAGCTATAAGGGTTTGGATGGAATCTGACAAAGTTCCAAGACGCCAATTCGCTGATGCGATACCATCCGAATTCGTATAGAAAGTTGTATCCACAGGCACAGGTGTGCATCCATTACATGCAATCATATAGACCCAGTTCACAGTTCCACATTCTGTGCATGGAACAAGGGACAGCGAAATTCCATTTAATGGTTTTCCGGCTTTATTGGTAACAAGTAATGACGGTCCGCCATAAAGCAAAAAGCCCCTTATTCCTATCAGGCTGTCTCCAGGTGCAATCGTTATAGAAGCCGGTATACTATCAACATTTGGAACGGTTGATGAATCTACAACCGGACCAGGGTTAGCGGGAGGATCGTTTGTAATAGTTGTTTTTTTGCATGTAGAAAATATCAGCACAAATATAAATAACCCAATAATGGACTTCAGTGAAGTGACCAATTGGGCTGAATTTATTTTTTCTCTGTTTACCATTGTAATTAAAGGTAAAAAAAGCCTAAAGCGTTTCCTAATTGAAACCCGCAACTCGCGAACCCATGTTTATTAATAATTGCAAATTGCCCGAACCATATATCATCGTTTATTAAATCAAGCCATCGTTACCGCATTTTCTATTCCGAACTCTGCATTTTTATGAATTCGTTTATGGCCAGGTTCTTTTGTTTTTCGTATTTTGAAAGACGTTAGGACGACTATTTATAGTCGGGTTGTGTAAAGCGAGTCTGAATTGCATCATTCCTGAAACTTACCCCATGCCCAGGATCGCCATATGTGTTATCTTCTTTTACTTATTTTTTGGTTTTAGCTCCTCCGGGCAAACTGTTATTGATCCGGCCGTGTGGAAACATATTGATTCCGCTATTCAGACCGGTAAAAATCTTCAAGACGTTCAGTTCCAAATACAGAACATAAAAACAAAGGCCGTTGCCGAACACAATGATGCCGTCCTGGCGAGATGCTTAGCCGATCTCTTGCTGATCAAAGATCAGAAAACCGAAGATTCACTTTTTTTCAGGAATGCTGCATTTATGGACAGTATACTCAGCAGTTCTTCAAGTTCAGCACTTTTGAAATCGATCATGCACCTGCTTCTCGCCAGGCGAATTTCTCTGTTTGAAAACAATTTTTACTATAGCGGAAATAAAAATCTGATCCGAACTGGAAACCCCGCAAAAGAATACGCTCTAATGGATAGGCTGCAGCTTGACAGCCTGATTGCCGAACATGTTGATTCATCCATTGCCATCAGCAAACAACTGGGTCAGGCAAACCTGAATGAATTGCTCTGGCTGTCTTCCGATCCGCTTATTTTTCTTTTCAAGCCTGATTATACGGATCTGTTATATGGCGAAAGAGTTTTCATGTTCAAAAACCAATCGGGCAACCCTTCAGATAAAAACGCCAGCGTGTGGTTATCGGAATCGCAGGATGAGTTTATAAAAAATGGAGCCCAGATAAAATCTTTTAATAAGGACGAGCAAAAGTTATTTCAATATTTCTACGAATGGATCCAATATCATTTCTTAAGTAAACCCGAAGCTGCTTACTATATCGAAACCCTCGCCAGGAAATATCTTTATCAAAATCTTATTGAAGATTCCACTAACACAAAGGCCTATGAAAAATACCTCAACAATCTTCTTGAATCACCCTATCATTCAGTTTCAGGTCACGCTGCTTACCAATTGTGCAAAATCTGGTACGAAGAAGCCGCAAAATATAATCCAAACTCAAATAATTATGCCACAAGGTACAGGATCAGAGTGGCTGCATACGACAGTGCCTATCGCCTGTACTACAATAAAACATTGAATCTCCTTAACCGGTTTGAAACCCAACTGGATAGCTTTTCCTATATTAAATCAGACTTGCTAAATCTGCGGATAGACATACTGAGTCCTGGTTTAAATGTCAAAACTCAGGACGTTCAAATACCCAACTCAGCTTTCCCGGTTATGTTACATTACAAAAACATCAGCCATTTATATACCCGCATTATTCGTATCAGTACCCGGGATGTTCTGTCAAAGGATAAATCGTACGATATTATCAGGTTCATGAAGTTGCCAGCTGTTACAGAAAAAACCCAATCTTTGATTTTGCCTGACGACCACCAGTGGCATAATTCCTTTGTGAAGTGGGATCCACTTCCGGCAGGGAGATATATTGTACTCTATTCTGATACCATTATTTCAAATAATCCGGAGAGAATCAATTTCATAGATCTCTGCGTAACAAATTTGGCTGTAATAAATAATGATCAAAGAGTTTTCGTGCTAAACAGAGTAACGGGATTTCCCGTAAAAGGCGCGACTGTATTGGTCACAACCAAGCGTGATAAAGATTCTAAAGTCATTCCTGTCCCAGGTACGAAAACCCTCACTAAAATTGTAAATGACCAGGGCTATGTAGTGCTTCACGAAAAAGATGTTGAAAGCATTGATGTCTATTTCGGAAATGATAGTATAACGGCTTCGGTAAACAAACCCTATAATAGTATCCCAAGTGGTTTGTACGACAAAGATTCCGACGACGGTTTGGCCAAATACTATGAAGAAAATATCCGTCTCAACATATTTACCGATCGTGCCATTTACCGACCGGGACAAACATTATTTTTTAAAGGAATCTTTACGGTGCCAGATCCGAAAACCGGAGAGATCATGGTGCTCGATTTTAAAAAACTTCCCCTTTCTTTTTTTGAAGATCTCTCCAATAAGAATGCTCTGAAATTCAGGAAACTAAAAACGAATGTCACGATCAGAGATCCATTTAATAAAACCGTTGATACTTTTCGTGTGACGCCTAATTCGTTCGGATCATTTAGTGGTTCCTATACGATCTCCAAAGATGCTGCTACCGGCGCATGGGATTTTAATTCTGAAGATTACGAAATGGAAGATCAAAATTCCGGAAGATTCCATGTGGAGGAATATAAACGTCCCAGTTTTAAATTGACTCTTACCAAGCCAAAGACAGAATTGCAGCTTGGCGATAGTTTCAATGTCCAGATAAAAGTCAGGTCATTTGCCGGTGCACCTCTCACTCACGTGCGCCTTCAATATCATGTTTCCCGTTATTTCGTTATTTCAGGACAATAGGTGAAAAGGAAATCCTCAACGGAGAATTATTAAGTAATGAAATGGGAGAATCTACAATTTTTATTCGCGACAGTTCCTTGCATTTGGAAAAAATACCGGAAGAGGAAAAAAACAATGTCGAATATACTGTGAATGTTGAAGCACTGGACGAAACCGGAGAAAGTCATGAACAGGAATTAAGAATCAATCTTTCCAACAGGCCGGTAAATATAAATTTTCAAATCCCTGATGCAGTTGAGAGAAATAAAATCGCGCCCATACTTATTTCCATGACCAACGAATTTTCAGGTCCCGTGAAGAAAACCCTGGATATCTACATTTACAAACTGTCCAGGGGCAGGGATACAGACAATGAAATACTATGGCCTCTTCCGGATCTATGGATCGAAAATCAGGAAGAATGGAGAAAAATGTTTCCTGATATTGTATATGACGGAATTCCAGAACTAAAGACAGACAAAATTCTTATTTATAAAACACAGATCTCAGCCGAGGCTGAAAAGAAATTTACTTTACCTGCAGATTTATTGACAAGTGGATTTTATAAGATTGAAGCGGTCTGCAATGTTGATGGAAAAATCCTGGGAGAGACCAGCAAAGATTTTAGTGTTTACGATACAAAGGAAAATAGTTTGCCGGGAAAAGAATTTGAATGGATGCCAGTTAATTCCGCTTTTATCGGAGATACATTAAAATTAATATCAGGCTATCATGACAAACCATATTTTTCTGTTTATCATATAGCCTACCACATGATTAATATAAATGGTATTTCCATTAAATACGATTATGTAATACGGATGGATAAAAAAGGCCTGAATGAAATGGACTACCCAATTCCGGCCGGTATAACAGGCGATCTGACGCTGACACATTTATATATTCTGAACAATCAAATTTACCGGAAAGAACACCGGGTACAGATCCTCAATAAAAAATCTCCCGACCCGAGTATCACCATTGAAAAATACAGAACACAAATTTCACCCGGTGAAAAAGAAACTTTTGTGGTTTCCATCAAAACAAAGAATTCCCAGGAGGCGGCGGAATTAATGACCACGATGTATGACGCATCGCTGGATGAACTTGAACCTCATAAATGGGAGATACCCAGAAACAATATTTATTACAATTCAGGAAATAACTGGACCCGAAACATAACCTATTTACAAAATAGCAATTTATATGAATCTGAATCTGCGGGTCCTTACCAAAAAATCGACAGGCCCCTGTGGTGGATTTCTTCGTCAGATCTTCTTCCGGTTTATTTTAGCCGGCAATTCAGTGAGTCCGGAGAGATATATGGTTTTCACATGAAATTGCCGATGCCAATGTTGCAGGGTCGGGTTAGCGGAGTCCTTATTCAGGATTCCGAATTGAATGATGTGGTTGTAACAGGATACGGGACTGCAAAACGCGAGTTAACGGGAACTGTAACGACTCTCCAAATGAGAACCAAATCCTTAAGCGAATATGCACAACCGATGATTATCATTGACGGGGTTCTTTACACCGGAGACATTAAAAAGATTAATCCGGAAACCATAACCCAGGGGATTGTTTTGAAAGGTGCCGATGCGATCGCTCTATATGGAACGCGTGCAGCGAATGGAATACTTATATTAAGCACACACGGGCCTGTTGTGTTGCCATCAATTCCCGAGACTCCATTGCCACCGTTGGTGATCAGGAAGAATTTTGCTGAGTCAGCTTTTTTTTACCCTTCCATCTATGCCGACAAAAATGGAATGTATTCCATATCATTTACACTACCCGAATCTGTCACCGAATGGAAATGGAAACTTTTTGCTCATACCAGGAACGCCAGATTTGCCTATCTGGAGAAATCTTTATTCAGTCAGTTGCCCCTGATGGTTCAACCTTCAATACCCCGTTTTCTTTATCAGGGTGACAAGATTATTATAAAGACGCGAATAACAAACCTGGATAGCACCGACCAGACCGGTAAGCTTAATTGTATAATTGAAGACATAGTCACCGGAGAAAATCTGAGTGTGAAATTGCTGAAGGAATCCAGTCAGGCATTCAGCGTAAAACGCGAATCCAACAGCGCAGGAAGTTTTGTTCTCAGTATTCCTGGCAATCTTTTACATCCGCTGAAAATAAAAATCAGTGGTGCTACCAAAACATACAGTGACGGCGAGGAACATATCATACCGGTTTTATCGGGAAAGTTCCTTGTCAGTCATACAAAATTCATCCCTTCTGAAGTTTCACAATCTTTTCCTTTCGCTACGCCTGCTTTTCCGGAAGATGCAGAACCCTTTGGTGTTTCGCTTTTTATTTCTCCCAAACCTCAGTCTTCGCTCATGAATGCGCTGACCTATCTGGCATTTGATCCATATGGATGTTCAGAGCAGACACTCAATAAAATGCTCGCGTTTGCAACAGCCATACGGATCGCCGGCAAAGACTCTTTACTCCGTAGGGATATTTCAAAAATACCCGTCGTGGCGAACACAGCAACCAATGAGTCAGATGGCACTGAGCCAAATGAGCAAACCATGCCATGGCTTCAACTGAGTCATGCCGCTGTTATTCAACAACAGAAAATGAGGTTATTGTTTGATACCACAAAGTCGAAGCTGGCTTTTGAAAAACAAATAAAAGAATTGATGGCCATGCAAAACTCCGACGGCGGATTAAGCTGGTTTAAAGGAGGAAAAACCGACAATTTTATATCTGGTTACGTGCTGGCAGGACTCGGCAAAATGCAGCAGGACAAACTACTTGAACCTGACGTTATAAACTTACCGGATGATTACCCCGATTTCCTGTCACGACTTATCAAATATGTGGACGGTGAGTTATCTGGCGTTGAGAAACAGTTTGACCCTATTAATCTATTATATGCGCGGAGTTATTGGATGAAGATTCATTCCGTCCCGGTATCTGTCAAATATGCAACGGATTCAGTTTTGAAAATTTACTGGAAGAATATTGACAATTATAACATCGACAAACAGGCGACAATAATTATTATCAGTCTGAGGTTTGGAGGTGATAGCGGACCATTCCATGATCAGGCAGTCCGGGAATTAGAGTCTACCCGTCAGCTGGCGATTTCAGACTCTTCAAATGGTGTACGATGGAAAGCAGTTTCTAATTCGGATGATCTTGACCGGCAGGAAGAAGAAACGGTAGCGCGTATTGCGGAGGCATTTGAAACCGCAGGAACTTCGGAAGATATCATTAAGGGGATCGTAAAATGGATATTGAAAACAAGAAGTGAACACGAGTGGTCAACAACAAAATCTACAGCTGCCGTCGTTGGTCTTCTTCAGGCACCTGATATGTCGGGCGCCTCGCATCAGTTAACTGCGAGAACGAAAGACAGCGTGCTGTCGGTGACCGATAATCTTTTCGGCGGCAAAACGACAGGTTTCCTCGATCTGTCCGGGAAGAAATTTCCGACTCAGTTTTCAATTAATACCGCTGGTTCAGGTAATGTTACTGGTGGTATCAAATATTATTACTTCAGTTCTAACCCGCCAGACGATTCGCTGAATTCAATCGTAAAGATTCACAAAACCCTTTCCAGGTATAACACCCTTTCCGGAGTCTGGGAACCCATGACGGGAAACAGCTCCCTGCAAATCGGTGATAAAGTGAAAACGACATTGACCATTAACACATCCAGACAATTGAATTATGTTTTTATAAATGACAGAAGGGCCGCGTCCATGGAGCCAAAGCAAATTGAAAGCGGATATCAATATAAAGATGGATTGGAATATTATCAGTCAGTCAAGGATGCCGGCTATTTGTTTTTTGTCGACAAGATCCCTTCCGGCATTCACCATATCGAATACGAAACCGTGATCAACTGCATCAGGCAGTTTTACGAATGGGCCAGCTTCACTGCAATGCATGTATCAGCCTGCGGTAAATACTTATAGCAATTTGAGTAATATTGTAGTAAGCCCTTGATTAAAATAATTCCAACCAAAAAAAACATTCTATGGATGATCCATACAAGTGGCTAACTGATTTTTACAGCTCCAGAAAGGTTCGTTCACCCATGAGTATAGAGTTCATCATTCCCAGAGTATTTGAACGATATTTTCTTATACACGAAAACTATGGGATAATTGATGAATTCCCTTTTGACGAGTATCCCGAAAGTAATATGTCTATTGAGGACTTGAATAAACGTCATGAACTCGAGCGATATTACGAACTGTTTTTGCGGGATAGTAAAGACAGAGAAAGTCTTTACAGGCCAATATCTCTAAAAGAACTTGCTGCCAGATTTCATGTGGACTATTCTGTTGACTTACTTGAAAACATAAAGGATACACCCGGAATAGGGCGTTTGAGAACAAGCGCTTTTGAGAAAATTGAACTACTCGTCAATATCATAAAAAAACAAGATCCGCTTTATCTGTACGTTGAAGATTTTTACAGGTTCGACTATTATAAGCGAAGTAGCAAAGACCCGCAAATGAAAGAAAAAAACGAAGTGAAAGAAGTGTATGACTATATCGACTTCCAGTTTTGGTCTAATAAAGATTCCTGTAGTTATTTGTTTCCAAAGGAACATTCCTGGTGTTTAGCCACGTTTGAAGATTTTCCACATTCCATTTTTGGAAGTGATACTACGACAGCTGAAGCCCTTTCCTTAATAGAAGGGCTCGAATATTTCGAAACATCAGGAGAATATAAGTTGCCATAATCAGAAACTTTTGATGCATTTATTGGTTACTAACTCAGGTAATACAAATATGTCACCGATGCAAACTTATCAGTCTACTAATTCTTGAGAGCCAATAAGCCTTTTCTTTGCAATCATTTTATTTAGTGTGGAGATATTGGCAAAATAAAAATCGCCTTCTTTAATCAGAATTTCCAATTTCAACAACTCATCAATATCCCAAATCGTAGCCATCAGTTTTTCGGGCGATGTTTTTATCGAATAAATAATTCTTCATTATAGATACTTGTCCAAATTATCTGGCAATTGATGCCATTTACGGAGCATGTGGCCAGATTCTTTCAAAAACAGCAGGTTCAGATAAAGTGGCTATTTAATTGTGCCCCCCTATCGAAGAACTGGTTTACCGCACAATATTCATTTTTTGTTTACGTTTTAATTTTTCACCCGGAATTTATTGGATCGCCTTCATAGTTATATCAGAGCCCTGTCAAACGGCTATCAATAGGCTATTAAGTCCGTACCAAGTCCGTTGATCAACGGACTTGGTACGGACTTGGTCCCTTACTGGTATTAATCTGACAGGATTCAGGTATGGAGAAGAACTTTTACACCTTAAAAATCATAACATGGGAAGACAGCGCAATTCCAAACTGGAAGGCACTTTCGGAAATGTAATTTTCTACAATTTTCGTGGCGAGTATTGTATGCGAACCAAACCAGTATCGGTAAGAAGAACTGAAGCATCCGTTAACAGCGGGCTCAACTTTGGCAAGGCCAGTAAAATAAGCGCGCAAATCCGAAAAGCAGTTGCACCCATCAACCCAGCAAACACTGACATGCGAGTTTTGTACCGACTTACAGCAGCGGTTAATAAATTCATCGCCTGGAAAGAAAAGAAGGATGCAGCTTCCATAAAGATGCCTGAAAAGCTGCCTTTCATATCGGGATTCCAGTTCAATGATCAGTCGGACCTGAGCAGCATTACAGCTATCCGACCGTTGGTGAAATCAACAGATCCTGATGTAATCGAAATTAGCCTGCCTCCATTAATTCCCAGCCAATCCTTGCAAACTCCTGCTAACACGAACAGTGTTTTGCTTAAAATGATTTTGATGAGGGTAAATTTGGAGGAAGCGGAGACCAAATTCCTCGGAAAGTCTGAACTGGAAATACCCTTTTCAGACGACTCATTTCAGCCGCCGGTTACTTCCATACCAACTTCTTCAAACTCTGGCGATCTTGTGATCCTGGTCATGGCTGTCCAATATATGGTGAATAAAAAAGGAGAAGTAGAATTGCTGAACGATAAAAAGAAAATGCCTTGTGGAGTTGGATGGGTGAGGTACAATTAAAATCAAGTGGAACAGATGAGATAAAAATGTCAATTTGTTAAGCAGTTAAACAGAATATTTTTACTCTGGTTGGCGTGCGAGTCACTTTACATAAAATGTAACTACTTTACCTAAAGCAGGATTATTTTTTGGTGTGTTCATTTCGATCCTAAACATCAATTTATTTTCACCAATTTTATAATTCTTAGTCGAGAATTTTACTTCTCCATTTAGGTCTTGGTATAAGGTGTCAATAATATTATCTTTTGTCAAACTGTCATTGTTCTTTTTTACCAAAAACCATTTGCTGGGCAGTTGAGTATTCCAGGCTGTGGTAGCAAGTGTGAGCTCAAATGGCTGCCCTTTTTCGACAGTCCACTCTTTCGCAGATGCCAGGACACTCCAGGCGTTAAATGGAATGAACTTGTTGCTTAATAGTATACTTACAAAATTATTTTTTATATAGACCCTTAATAGATCAACGTCCGAAATGGTTTTAATGGGTAGCTCTTTTATTTGATTTAATATTTCAAAATCTATCAAGCCGTTATGTGTGAATGTCTTTTCGAAATGATCATAGAAATCTTTCTTTTCTTCTTCTGAAATACTACTTCCATTTTTAATTTTTGATTGGAAGTCTAATGCTGTTTTGTCCAGATAAGTGCTTTCGTTGTAATAGAATTCCGCAGTTTTTGAAAATCTTGCATATCCACTAAGCGTAACATCAAGATACTTCAATTGAGCCTCATATACTTTTGACGCTATGGAAGTTTCATAATTGAATTTCTCCGGACTATGTCGGCATGAAATAATGGAAATTGCAATTGCTAGCGTAGTTATGTATCTCATGTTTTTGTTTCAGGCAATATGACGACTTCTGCAACAGGTCGCAACCAGATCTTGAGTTTTTTACATTCGGGAAGACGGCCGAGGTATATCAGTCCGGCTGTGGTTTTGGATCGTGGCTTTGTCAGTTGCGATTTGCCCGACGAATATTCTGAAATACTTCTGGTTTGAAGCGGAGGATCTGAATCGGGGAATGAAAAATATTCGGATGCCGAATGTCCATCTGTTATTTGTTGAAGCAAAAATGATCGGCGTGTTCTTGTCATTTTCTTAAATCGTGAAGGCATTTGAGGAAATGAAGTGAAATCTCTCATGCCTTTTACAAAGGCGCTTGCTTCGGGTTCCTTATCCAATATGCTTTCGGATTTCATTTTCGGTGAATCCAGCAATGGAGTAATATATTTTGTCTTAAGCGTTTCTGCAATAACCGCTGCGTTGATTCCTTCTTTCAGCATTTTGATGGCTTCACCCGTTAATGTTCGGTACAGAGCATACTGTTTTACGTGTTCGGGTAGCATTTTATATAATGAAGCGGCGATCGGAGAAGCTACTTTTAGCCTACTGCTGCTTTGACGAAATCCTTTAAAGGCAGGATCCTTTTTTGTTCGCTCGCCGGTAAGCGAAGTTCCCCGACGCCATATATTCTGACCATAATGGGGAGAATAATAAAAGTACATCCTCAGGTTGGGGTCGTTGCCGGTTATTACATTATCTGTTCCTCGTTTTGCCATTTGTGTTGTCGGGAACAACGCGAATCTCTAGTTTCTAGTATGTAAATGCGGGAAAAAATGTTTGGATGGGGCTTAAGACCTAAAGCGATAGGCTAAAAGTATTAAGCGGAAACCGTCAGAAACGCATCATTACATCTGTTGGAGAAGATACATAAAGCGCAGTTTTGCTTTTTTGAACAATGAAGACTCCAGTCCACTACGCTAGGACATCCGAGCCAAGCCGGGCGATCGACATTATAAAAGGTTTCAATTTTTCAGTCAGTTGGCTGGTTGTTGAAGGCAGTCAAGGTTTAGCGACTTTTGTCCTGAAATATCCTATACCGTAATGCTCAGTTGTATCATGATTCTTATCGACCTCTATAGACCTGAAGTCTATGTGCCCATACAAACTGTCTCCCGATGAGTAGTCTGCCTTATCCAATACAAGTTTTTGATAAACAATTTTATAGGTTGGCTCCACTTCATCCGGAGAAATGGCATCAGTCCAATAATAAGGTTTAGTATAGAACTTTCTATTTTTATAACTAATTATGAAGCCCGACCCTACAAAACCGGTTCCAATCCCAATATTAATTGATAATGTGTCCGAATGAAAAAAATGTGCTCTGCAATTATTAAGTTTTGCATATTTGTCATCTTGTGTATTTATTTTATGGCCGCTGAAATATGCAACCGCACTGGTTCGCTTCATTAAATCGTCCTGCCTCTCCGGGACTGAAAAAAGTTCTGGCTGTTTGTCAAGTTCCTTATAAATTGAATCCTGGCTAATGGCAGAATTTATATCTGCCGTGCCCCATTGATCATCCTGCTTTTTGCCGGCACAATTTGTCAGGCACAATATTGCGAAGAGATAAATTACAAACTTCTGTATCAGGGTCATATCCGTTAAGTCTGTCTGATTAAACTTCCGTGTTACTATGATGCAGGATTTGAATAAATGCACAAAACATTTTAAGCTTGCTGCAGGAATGCTATTTTAGAACTTCGTTAAATCGTCAGGAGCCTACTTCTTATTTGTAAATACGAGGCCGCCGAACGCAAAGAATAAAATGACTGCTACGGAAATGTGATGTCTCATAATAATATCTGCTAATAATTTAAAGCCATGCATTCGAAAAACCCATGCTATGCCTCCTTACTTTCTTTCTCAATGTTCATTTTAAGGTCCATAAGTCGCTGTTTTACGTTTGCCTGCAATTTGTTTTTTATAAATGTTGTCAACACATTAAATGGAAATCTAAGCGAAAACGAATATAAAAAAACAACTTCCGTTTTGTCGTTTGAGATTTCCTTAAATGTCCATGAGCCTGAAAATGATTTAAACATAAACGGTCCATCTGTCATTTTGATTGCAGTTACTCTTGGTCGGTTGTATGTAACATATTCTGTAACCATACCAATTCCGTTTTTGGCAACGCAGTAAGCCTTAACTCCTTTATCAGCTGTCGTTGCACCGTCAATTAGGTTAGCCTTTTTTAAAAATGTGTCCCATTTCAGGCGTTTATTGTAGTCTTGGGTAAAATCGAAAACCTGTTCAGGTCTTACGTTAATTAAAATAGACTCTGTAAATTTTATATTTCCCATTTACTCAGAGTTTTTCTTAATTGAGGTCAATAAATAACGTTGAAACGCTTTTAGAATTAGTCTTGCGGGAATATTAAATAAGAAATACAATCGCCTGTCAATACTATAAGAAGTCGTTAATTTTAATGTTGTCGTTTGTCCGATTGTTGCCAAATAATATGCACCAGAAGGAATTTGGAATACACCTTCTGAAAGATCAAAAAAGTGACAAACTCTAAATCCCCTTTCAGGATTAAATGAAAACGAATATTCAGTCAATGGTTTCCAAACCAATATTTCCTGCATAAATCTTTTGCCGTTGTCAAAATATGCAATTCGTTTACCGCCTTGCCCTTCAGAAATAATATCAGCCTTTAATGGTTTCGGAATGTCAAGAAGTTTAAAAATTGCAGGGTCTGAAAACTGTTCAATTTTTACGTTGGTGATGTTATCCCAAATAGTTTGAGGGTTTCCGACAATGTCAATTGTCGAGCCGATTGCCTTAACGATATGCATGTTTTTTGATGTCAATTTTCGTCGGTTATGGTCGTCACAGCATAAAGCGTAGCATTGCAGCATCGGGGTTGTGCAGGAGATAGAATTCCTTCTACCGACTTGGCCGTAGATTTTATTTCCTGCGGTCAAAGTACTAAAGTTCACTAAAATTCCAAATACATAAATACCCTAGTCGGACGGCACGCCTCAATATCATTGTCAGCAGACGCCCACTTCTTTCAGGATTTCCGAAATTCTTTCTGCCCTGTTGAATACCATAAAATGACCGCCGTCCTGGATTAAATAGTCAACCTTTGCATCTCCGATTGGCAGGACCCTGTCCTTCCCCCCGTGAATTCTGACAATGCCAGGTGGGCTTTCAGTACGATTCCATTCCAGAATAGAATTCATAGCCCATTTTGTGAAATGAGGATCTGTGCGTTTCATTAATTGATCAAAAAATAAACCTTCCTCTTTTGTCTCTACGCCAAATAAAGAAGATATAAACCGGGGGGCGCTATTTAATTTTATCGCCGGAATCAATTTGTTAATTCTAATTCTGTGTGCAAGGCGAAAATGCCAGGGCAGTCCATATTTCGACGAAACACTTGAAATTAAAATTGTCCTTTGCGGTTTCAACACACTCGCCATTTCTGTCGCAAGCATTCCACCAAAGGACAAACCTATGATGCAAAACGTCCTGGAAGTATCTATACCTTCTGCCAATCTAAGTGCATATGCTCTTAATGACTCTTTTGCTTTTGGAGCAATCCAGTCGAGGTAATGAATTTTTACCTCTTCGCTGAAAGTCAAATTTCGAAACACAGTTCGGTCGGCTCCCAATCCACTAATTAAATAAATATCCACTTATATATCGTTTTAGGTTACAGCTAACGTAGACTTAGCGCGCGCACGGAGAGGATGATGGAGAAAAGTGAGGTCATCCCGAGTGCGATGAGCGTCCAGATGAAGAAGAAACCTCCGCTGGACTTAGCAATATCGCCGTCGACTCTGGTCCCGGTCATGTGAAGGATGGGCACTAACAACCCTATTAGTGACCCGATGAGAATGATGATATACCCCGATTTTCGGTCATTGAGTACCAGCGTTCCGTACAACCAGACTACCAATACGGGCACCGCAATGAAAGTTGTAGAGGCTCCTTTCGCCATCCCGTAGATAATGTCCTCAGTCAAATGAAACGTCATGAAGAGAATCGAGAGCAGAGACATGATAATCAGCAAAACGTTTTGTTTGATTCGTCTTTCTTCTTTCCCTTTTTTTATTTCATCTATGCCTGATGTCATTTGCAGAAAGGTTTATCTGAATTTACGATTTTATTTTACTTGTATATCTTTATTCAGGATACTATCATGACAAATTTCTGCTAACGAATCTTCATTGTCCTTCTTTTTATGACGAAACCCATAACAGACTTCGCTCAGCCAAATAATTTTCAGGACTTAGCAGACAAAATGCTTTGTAATATCAGAGTATTTCAGACTGACAGTATAACGCTTGAGTTTCTCAAAACCTATGCTCCATTTTTAGCGAGAAAACCCGAGCCAGGAGGAGGTTGGACAACATATCCGCCTTCTGGTGATTTTATCAGGCCACAATATGCTTTACATTCTCTTTATTTCGACAAACACCCTTTTGTTGACCTTGTGTTTGACAAAGCCCGGCTTGACATTATCACACAGGAAAGAAATAATAAAGCGGTAGGCCTGTATGACTATCGGATTTGGTTTTTCTTCAAAAATAAACAGGATGCCGAAAACACATTTGATCATATTTACAAAATGTTTGACGGCGTAAGCACAACAAAGTCAATCGTCGAAAAGGACACAAAAAAAATTGCATCCTTTAAAACTGCCGAAGATGTATGGCCAAATGAGGTTCAATATGTATTGACAAAAGACGAACTGTATGATGGAGGGTATAAAATATTTTTTAGAATGGGGATCGACGACGCACTGACAGAAGACAACGGTGCGCAAGGAGTGTTTTTGCGTTAACAGGGCAGCAAATAAATTGTTATTGCAAAGCCTTTTTCCATATTTTAATATCATCAACTTCAAAAACAAGTCTGTTCCCCGTTTCGTCCCTTATGATAAATTCTCCTCCCGCAACGAAAAAGGAAGGATGGAATTCCATTGAGTGAAGTGTGTGCAGGGACCATGTATGTTCGTCTTGTTTGTATGATTTGAAAATTAATCTTTTGTTCGTCAAAGATAATTTACAGGGAACCAGGTGTTCGTTTATTGTATGGTTCGCAGGTGATTCCAGTTTAAGGTTCTCGAGATGATGCAATTGAACGGAGATATCTCTAAGTTTTTTCGAAGACTTGGCAAACCTGCTATAGAACAGGCCATTCAATAGTAACGCACCTAATGCTATCGGAGTAGAGACAAGCAAACTCTTATTCAGAGGCATTCTAAAAGAATAGTAGCCTAACAAAAAACTCAATATAAAAAAGACAATCCCATATGCCAAACCGTTGCGGAAGATTCTTTTCATCTGTCAGCTGTTATTCAGGGTTTAGAAAAGTTTAATATGCCCGGTGGTTTGTGAATACAACCCCATATTCATAGTTGGCAAAATATGATTTTAGTTTCATTCACTTCCCCTTCTTTTTTAGGAATGGAGACACACACCGTTATTCAAAATCCTAACCTTGCTGACTGAAACAGCCTGTTAGTAGGAAGGACCGTTTGCGTATTATTAATCACTACTAAGTAATAACCCTTATATCCAATGTCAATATTCTCAATCTCACAATAAAAAATATTTTTCAATTACAATAATTCGAACTAAATAATAGTTTTGAATTAATTAACCCTAAAATAACATGATTGCAAAATTCCGTTTTGTCTGCTTATTTTTTGTCTTCCCCTTTTTTATGTCTTGCGCATCGAGTTATAAACCCATAAGTCCGGAAACTTTACAATATCATAATCAAAGTACCAACGACAACATCGAATTCTCTTATCATTATGATGTATTGTCAGAATCAAGAAATAAAAAGTATGCAAAACATGAATTGAAAAATAATCTGTCCCTCGTAGCTGTGAAAATTACAAATCATACAGGTCATGATATCAATCCTATGACCGATGCGCTTTTTTATATAAATAATAAGCCCGTATATCCTGTGGATCAAAGAATTGTAGAAGATAAAATAAAACAGGGAGTGCCTATTTACCTATTGTACTTGTTACTTGCTCCCGCAACCTTTAATACCTCCAGTCCCTCAAGTGACGGGGCACCGAATTCAAGCTCATTCCCCATTGGATTAATAGTCGGTCCAGCCCTCACTGCGACAAATATGATTGTTGCAGGTACGGCAAATAAAACCTTCAAGGAAGAAATCGAAAACCATACCCTCTATCAACAAGTTCATGATGGGCAAACTATTTTTGCAGTAGTTGCTTTCAGTGACATTGGGAAAGATGAAATAACATTTAAATTAAAATAATAGTCCAATTAAGCGCCACATGAAAAGCAGAATTTTCATTCTTCTAAGTATTATCCTGTATTCCCTTCAGACCAATGCCCAGTTTTCTTTAAAAGCACAAAGCGATCTGTTCGATGAGCCTCAGTTTGGAGAGGCCAAGCTCATCCTTCTCTCCGATGGCTCTACGGCCTTATTTGTAATGCAGGATGGAATGACACTTCGACTTTACGATGCGAACCACCGGTTGAAAGTAGACAACGACAATGTTTTGTCTTATGCCGGAAAAAAGAAAAGGGTGCGCTTACAAACAGCCTTTGAAAACAACGGCTCACTCGTTGTGATTTGTTCTGTTTATGACGAAGGCAAAATCAATTTAGTAAGGTCTGTGATCAATGAAAAAACAGGTCGCGCCGCCCCTGAGGAAAAAATCTTCTCGATGCTGGAACCGAAACGCAATATTTTTACCGGTACTGACATCGACCTTTATCCCATATTCTATGTGCGAAAGGACCCGGCCAGCGATCATTATGCGATAATTGTTCAGGTCAATAACTCCGACGACCCAGCCAAAAGAATGGAGATCTATTATTTCAATGGCAAAAACCAGGTAATCGCCCAGGGATTTAGTTCGAAAGGACAGGAAAATTATGAAAGGCTGGAGATGATCGACTTCTCCGTGCTGGGAGATCAGAAAGTGAGCGCGTTGGTTTATGCGTATAACAAAAAAAAACATGACAACCGGGAGGGAGATATTATTCTCATGAATCTTGATTCCGGTTCGCATACAGTGGAAAATCATGAACTCGGGCTCAACAAAGAACTCTATGTGAAATCCGGCCTCTCCCGATTCAATCCCCTTACGCGGAGAATTGTTTTGCTCGCCAATTGTGGTAAGCCAAAAACGGACGGGTATATTCCGGTGATATGCATGGTAAATCCATTTGAAAATAACATTGAAAATGCTTTTCCCGTTTTCCCGGAAAGGGCCGACAATGAAAGCCAGGCTTTGTACGGAAAGAAAAATCATTTTACCGGTCTGCCGCAGGATTTTTCTTTCGACCATGAAGGAAATATATGGATCGTGTTTCAGGAAGTGGTCATCACACAAACTGGCCACCAGGTATACAGCGATATGAAGGATATTGGCGTGATGGGTCTAACTCCCAACGGTAAGGAGTTTGCAGGTTATTTTCATCCGCTCGATCACGTGATATTGGAAACCTCTGTCCCCGATTTTTATCATGCAGTGAAAATGCAGGGCGCCCAGTCGTTGTATCTGGGCAACCAATACAAGTCATTCAGTTATATTCATGGTCCTACGAAAAGTTATCTGGTGATGAACGATGTGGACTACGACGAGAAAAAACTGGACAAAGGAAAAGTGAAGCGCATACTTTCAGTGGGTGATTGCGATGGTTTTTTCTATCCTTTACAGGGCGATGATCCACTCCTGAAGGGTCAGCTGGTATTCGAAAAAGAAGAAACATGCCCGGGATCATAACCTCGGACTTTTTGCCGTGTCTGACTATGATGCGGAAAGGAATATGTATGCAACGCTGAAACTGGAAAAAGAAGGTCGTTCCAAACAGGTGAGACTGATATGGATGGAGCCTAAATAAATTCTTCTCTTTTCACAATAACCATGCATTAGAGTGCAAGCTGTTTGAGATAAGCAGCACTCGGCGCCATGGTATCGAAATTCATTTCGACATAAAAGTATTTGACGCCGCCGGTTTTAGCGGCTGCAAAAAATTCCTTCCAGTCGATGATACCCTGACCAATGGGCACTTCCTTTTTATCCGCAGTCCAGTCGGATAAATGAGATGAAATAAATCGTCCCGGATATTTATTAAAATAGGTGGAGGCTTTATATCCGAGCGTAATCACCTGGGTCTGGAATTGCATTTTAACGAGGTCTGGATTAAACCGGTTCATCAGCGCATCATAGATCAGCTGGTTGTCAAGGCTGGCAAATTCCATTGTATGATTATGACAGCCCGTAAGCATTCCTGCTTTTTTTATTTTTTCTGCGGCTTTATTCAGTTTGTCGGCCGCTTTAAGCCAGTCATCCAGCACAGCAGTCTTTGGCAGATCGAAACTTGAACAGACCATCACAGACAATCCCATCTGTTTGGACCATTCAATGCGATCATCCAGATGATCGGTGAGTTCATCAAAACCAAAATGACAACTGGGACAGCTGAGGCCGGCATCGTTGATGATCTTCTTCATGTCCGCCGGTTTTATTTTTGTCAGCGGACCAAATCCAGAATCGACATAACCTTCCGGAGAACACATTTCTATCAGCTGGTAACCTTCTGATGCCATTGTTTTCAAAGTGCCCGGAAAATCTTTCGCGAGCATATCGCGAACGATCCATGATTGAAAACCGAAAGGCTGTTCGATTACGAGACCCATATTTTTGAGGAAGGCAGGAAAAGAAAGTCCGGACAATGCCACGGAAGCAGTCAGTCCCATTCCGCTTTTGCTGATGAATGATCTTCTGCTAAAATTTTTCATAATTTATTTTTAAAGATTAAATAGAATCCAGTTCCCAGCCTTTGCGATAGTTGCGGCTCAGCCATGTATTAGCCTCCGGATAGTTGGTGATCTTCACGCTGGCGCTGTCATATTTGAGCATTCGCCTGGTTCTTAAGGCAAGTGCGTATAAATTGACGGCCTCCGTGATGTATTCGGCTTCAATGAAATTTCCCGGATAGGGTTTGCCCGATTTGCATGCATCAGCAAAAAGTGTGAGCGCAGCCTGGCTCCTTTCTTCACGGGTTTTTTTATCCGGTACGGTAGCAGCGGGCTGCATTTTATTGCCGGAGATGATTTGCGGATTCTGAATATTGAAGCCGGCGAGAATTTTTCCTTTATCACCGACAAACATCATTCCTTCTTCCGGAAGTTCTTTATTTTCTTCCAACAACTCCATGGGGATTGGAGGCCGCATGCCGCCATCATACCAGCAAAGATCTACCGCTGGCCTTGCGCCATTGGCCGGATATTTAAAACGAACGGAACTGGCCATGGGGAAGGAAAAATTATTTTCTATTTCATAAGGCACGGGGTCGTGCAGTGCGCAGATATGACTGAGATTGGGTTCGATGATCGTTGGACTCGTCAGCTGCAGGGCTTTAAATACGACCCACAAACTATAGTGCCCCATATCCGCCATCGAACCACCGCCGAAATCATACCAGCCGCGAAAAACCATATTGGTGTAGTTCGGAGAATAGGGTCGGTCAGCTTCGGGACCGAGCCAGAGATCCCAGTTCAGACCTGCAGGAACCGCTGCGGCTTCCGGCAGTTGCGCGTATTGTGGCCAAACAGGCCGGTTGGTCCAGTTATGTATTTCTACCAGGTTTCCGATGGCACCCGCATTGATCCAGGCCATGACGTCGGTCATGGATCCATTATGATCCCAGGGTATCAGATGCGTGATCACCTTACTGTCACGCGCCATCTGAATGAGTTTCTTTCCTTCGGTCAGGCGGTTGGAAATTGGCTTCTGAACAAGAACATGTTTCCCTCTTTTTATCGCCGCCATGGAAAACAAACCGTGCAGATGATCGGGTGTAATAATTTTTATTGCGTCTACATTTTTTTCTTTGTCCAGGAGTTCGCGATAGTCTGCATACATGGTGCAGCCTTTATAGCCCAGTTCGGGATGGACATTCGCATAGAAATTGTCGACGATGGATTTTCCATTTTCCCGGCCGCCCGGAATGGTATTGTCGCCACCAGGTTGCCAGTCCGGTTTGCGAATGGCTTTCCGGATTTCATCATTCAATCCGTCGATATCCCAGTCCTTATAACCAACCGCATCTTTATTCGGATCACAAACTGACACGACACGGATATGCGGACTGGCAAGCATCGGAAGCAGTTCGCGAATGCCCTGCGTGCCGATACCCACATAGGCCAGTGTGATCACATCACTTGGGGCTATATAATTTTTACCACCCAGCACATGCCGCGGAACGATGGTAAATCCGATGGCCGATGCTGCCACGATCTCTACGAACTTTCTGCGATCAAGGGATGTTTTTGGAGCGTCAGGATCTTTTGAAACCGGCTTTGCGTTTTCTTCAGCCGGAAGACTTTTGTGATTGGCAGGTTTCATATAGCATATTTAGAAGTTACTCTCTAAATATACTTTATTTCCGGAAGATGGAATCGGGTAGTGCCTCTATTATGCGGCTAGTCTTTCTGACGGCGTTACCCTGACTTCCGTTTTTTTATTATTTCTTATGATACCCACATATTGAAACATCCCGATTTTTTCGCTGTTGAGTAGTTTGAATAACTGGTCAGCAGTTTCAATCACCTGGTCATTGAATGAATAGAGAATATCGCCACTTAATATACCCGCTCTTTCAGCCGGACTGTTTGCATCAACCTTTGTAATGAAAAGCGCACTGTGGTTAGGCACTTCAGTTATTAATCTCAATTTAGGCACCAACTCTATCTGTTGCATTTGAAATCCCAGGAAAGCCCTTTTTACTTTACCATATCTCATTAATTGGGAAGCGACTTCTTTCGCGGTATTTATACTCACCGCAAAACACAATCCCTGCGCACCATTGATGATGGCTGTATTAACACCTACTACTTCACCGTCGGCGTTTATTAAAGGTCCTCCAGAATTTCCGGGATTCAAAGCGGCATCTGTCTGAATCATGCAATCCACCGTGTTGCCAGCCATCGGACGATATCATAAATCCCGAACCACTGCCGGAAGCATTTTTATCGTTGCTGTTTTTTACACGGTCAATCTTTACTACGGCACTTTTTACCGCGTCTACTGCATTTATAATCGTTTGTGAATAGTTGTCCATGCTAATCGGATCACAAAATCCAATCCATCTTATTATATGGACTTTATAGCAGTATGTGCGTGCAAAAAAATGATAAATTGGCAGAATCCTTAGGGACGTGCTCGTCACAAGCAAGTCGGATCAATGCAGGAAGAAATATTCGTTGAGTTCTCCGAGATAATCTCCGCTATGTACGCTGTTGTAGGTTTTGGCGATCGGTTTCCCTGGAGCTGAGAGGATGTAACCGTAGCTAACTGTATCCCTATCTATAATCAGCGGTCCGTCTTTACAATCTTTAATGCAAATGTATCTTTTGGTAGATACCAGGACTTTTATATCCTTGTATTGGTCATTTTTTTTTAGGCTGTCTTCGGTACCGCTGATGCCGGCACCAAAGTCTTCATCTATATCTCCAACTTCTTCCTCATTCATCTTCTCCAATTCCGCAAATCTGTTGTCATCTGGTTGAAGGAAGAGGATAAAGTTTCCAGCCAAGTAAGTAGTGTCTTTCAAATGAGTTTTCAGGATCACCGTTGTATCATTTTCATGGCGGGGGCGCGGATGGAAAATGACTTTTGTTGTATCCTCAGCTTTAAGTGTTACTGCGGCAGGTTTAATAGCGGGTGAATGGCAACTTGTTATAAGAACAAATATGAACGGCAGCCATTGGTTGATCTTCATTTAGAATCGATTTTAGTGTTGCCCGGATCAATGGGGATTAGAGTCATTTGTCTGTTGATTTGGCTGGTGCTGCTCAGTCAAATATTTCTTCCCCAATTTTTAAAAGATTATTATCCCTGAAATCATTCAGTCTGCCCTTTCTTGTTTTAATATCTCCTTTGATATTTGTTTGTTTCCCTGTTTTCAGATCTATGATTTTTATGCCAACCTCGATAACCTCACCAACGGCGTAATAAGTGTTATAAATTATGTACTTGTAATTTTTATTTGTAAAATATACATAGTCAAGATCCATTCCTTCGTTCTGCACACCTCCCCCACGCAGGTAATACGAGTACGTGAATTTTGTCCAGCTGCTTTTTGTTGTGTCGGGATATTCGAATTCTATTTCACCCGTTGTTCCGTATCTGTAAATAATATACCGGTTATTTTTGTCCCTGTTCAAGGTAACTATTTTCATGTTCTTCGTGGAAAACGAAAAAATCGTCTCCTCGTTTTCAAGTTTATATTTTTGGGCTTTAGAAATGAATGGGATAAGAAACCAGAAAAATACAAATAATGGTATGAATTTCATTCGTTATTAAAACTAAGTTTTTATAACGACCACCATGGTAAGATTATTGATATATTTTATTGGCTATTATAAATAATTAAAAACAGATCGTTATGCAATCGAGATTTAAAATGGGCAAGGTTCAGCCGGAGGCATACAAAGCCATGAGTGCACTGGATAGATATGGAAGTGAATCTGCCATTGACAAACTACAAAGGGAAATGATTAAAATCAGGGCTTCCCAAATTAACGGTTGTGCTTACTGTGTGAACAGTCATACGAAATCCGCGAGGGCACTAGGTGAAACCGAGCAACGCATTTACCTGATGAGCGTCTGGAGGGAGGCAGGTGAGACATTTACCGAAGAAGAGAAACTGCTTCTTGAAATGACGGAAGAAATAACGCTGATTCATAAAGCCGGTTTAAGTGACCGGCTTTATGGAAAAGCGCTTGAACTATTTGGCGAAGAAAAAACAGCACAGGTTATCATGGCGATTATTACGATAAATGCGTGGAACAGAATAGGCGTTGCATTGAATATGACGCCTGAATAGACTATTGCTTCACAAATTTCCTGATTCTTTGATTACCGCAGTCAGCGACATAAAGATTTCGGCTTTTGTCGATAGTGATCTGGAACGGACGGTAGAAGCGCGCTTTTAGACCGGCGGCATCTCTGTAACCATTGTAGGCATCATTACCAGGGATTGAGGATACTGCAAGATTAGACGAAAAATACTAATTTCACATACAACCATTTCATTAACCAGCATGAGTATTCTTATTTGGAAAAATAAGGGATTGCTTGTATTACTTTATCTAATCGTATCTCTTTTGGTTTCTGCCGAGATAGCAGGAGTATTACATAGAAACTTCAATGGAGCAATTTCCAGAATTGATTTTTATACGACTGTCGGATTTGCTTTTTTATTCGCTGCTGTCTGGACTTATCTTACCAAAGACAGTTTTTATAAAGATAAAGACGGGAATAAAGTAAAGATGGAAACTTCAAACGAATTTTTTTGGATTAAAATGAAATATTGGGCGTATATCTTTTTTGGCTTTTCGATTTTATTTTTCGGAATTCTTTTATTCCATTATTTCAGTCCGGTCGATTAAATAGAAAGTTGTCAAATATTTAAACCCCAAACTATTGAAAATCTTTTTGGACCATAAAATATCAAATTCAATTCAAAGTGTTCTTCAGATTCTTTTGGTTTCACTAACCATAATAGTATTTATGACAGGATGCTCGCAATTAAGGAATAAAAAATTCAATTCAGAAGAATGGAAAGCAAATGAAAATACAAGGTTTTATATGTTGGACGACATTGTCAACAATAAAATATTAATCGGGAAATCGAAAAAAGAACTACTGGAAAAATTAGGCCAACCCTTTATTAAGGAGAGTGATTTTTATGATGGCAAATCAATGCAATTTCGAACATCTAAAAAAGACGGGGAATATCTACATTGGTATTTATTTGTTGAATTAAAAAATGATACAGTAACCTACACCCAAAAAAGTCTTGATTAGTACTTTACCGGAACGTCTGCTAAGTTGTTTGTGACAACTTTTATGGAATCCTCATAGCGTTTGGAGCCTGTTCCTAATCTTTAAAATTTGAAAGGACATTTCCATAAAAATACATGGTCGACCGCGCGTTGCTGTTTACGCTGGTTCTGCAAGTCCCTGATGAGGTTATGGATAAAGAAATTCTGCTTGCTGAATTTTGACCCTTCGGTTCAATGGTAATATCCCAGCCTCCTTTTTTCGTGGTATCCGCCTTATAGCTGAATTTGTGCGTATGAAAGTTTATTCCCCCATCGTCATTGGATGCGCCATAGTGACCAGCGGATGTACTTGACGTTCCAAAAAATGGTAACGACACCGTAAGACTATCTCCCCCTACAAATACAAAATAACCGCTGGTTAACTGGGCTGTCTTGCCTTTGGAACCGGTAACCGATGTGGCTAAAAAATGAAATTGTTTGGAATCGATCCCATGTTTAAGTTTCTGATAACTGGATTCTTTTGACTGGTCGGAATTCGATTGGGCTGAACTGTGCAAACATAAAACCGTTAGAAATGGCAGAAGCAATGGGTGAATTTTCATATAGAAAGTTTCAATAAAATTAATGATTCCTGCAAAACAGTCATCAGGTTTGAGCATATCTTAAGCTTAAATTACAGTTTGTAGCAGGATTAATATTAAAATGAAACAATAATTACTGTTGCTAACCTTGCATTTGCGAATGAGACAAAAAATATTTAAACCAATCTACATGATAAGTAAAATTTATTTCTACCTGCTTTTCTTCGCTTTTATAAGTTTGATAAGCTGCAAGCCGACTCAGCCAAAGAATTCATCGACCGCAGAAACCGGTATGTTTAAAGTAATGATACTTTATCCGAATGGAGACGATAAAACCTTTGATATGGACTATTATGTAAATAAACACATGCCAATGGTAGCCGGATTTATTGGAAAGAATTTAAAATTCTATGAAATTGACAAGGGTGTAGCCGGCAGAACTGCAACTGATAAACCGCCTTATGCGGCCGTCGGTTATTTTTATATTAGTGATGTTGCTGAATATAATAAAGCGATCGCGCAAAACAGAGATGCAGTTGTCAATGACGTTAAAAATTATACCAATATTCAGCCTGTTGTGCAAATATGTGAAATTAAACAGGTGGGGTATAATAACGTAAAATAAAGAATATTAACTCATCAATATTTCGCTTGTCATCTTCAGTTCTTAATGAATGAATCTCAAATTCCATTTTTTTGCCACGCCATAATCGTTATATGCCATTTTATGACGCGACTTCAAACTAACTTTTTATTCTTTTTACTTCTTTGTAGTTTGACAACATTTTCGCAAATCGACAAAAACAAAGATTATTGGCATTTAATTGTTGACACCACTAACGACCAATATGGCTACATAAATCAAAAGGGCGATACAGTAATTCAACTTGGCAAATACAATTTTTGTTTTACGGACACTTTTAAAACTTATGCAATTGTAGATGACAAAAACTTTGGCTTTGTTGCAATTGACAGACAGCAAAACATTTTATACAGCGTATACAGATTTGACAACGGACCTGACTACCCTTCAGATGGACTTTTTAGAATTATAAAAAACAACAAGATTGGTTACGCTGACCAGGTGACTGGTAAAATCAAAATCAGCCCTCAGTTTGACTGCGCCTTTCCTTTCGAAAATGGTATTGCTAAAGTTGGCTCCAATTGTGTGACACATGCAGACGGTGAATATCATTATTGGACAAGCAACAATTGGTCATATATTGACAAAAGTGGAAGAAAAGTTAAATCGCCAAGCTTAAAAGAACGATAGAAAAAAGAGCACTACTTACTCAAGACCTGGCTTTGATAGCCGTAGTTCATTCTGAACGAAGACTATTTACCGGATTGGCCGTCGCTGCACGTATTGCCTGATAACTAACCGTGAGCAGCGCGATCACGATCGCAGCGATGCCTGCCACCACATAGATCCACCAGGGCATTGACACACGATAAGCGAAATCCTGAAGCCACTTATGCATTGCCCAGCCCGCAACTGGCGCGGCTATAATTGTCGAGAGTCCTACCAGCAAAATGAATTCACGCGAGAGCAACGAAACCAGTTGTGGAACGCCTGCACCCAGCACTTTACGGATGCCGATCTCGCGCGTACGTTGATTGGCAGTGAACGCAGCAAGACCGAACAGTCCCATGCAGGAAATAAAAATGGCGATGCCCATGGCGATGTTCATTATCTGCGATGTCTGACGTTCCTGCGTGTAAAGCTGCTGCAGCGATTCGTCGAAGAAGCGTGACTGGAAGTCTGTCCCCGGATAAATATTTTTATAAACGGATTCCATATTTGTCATCAGCGTTTTCACTTTGTCGGCTGAGAAACCAGTGCTGGAAAGTTTTACACTCAGCTGCATCGCAGCTCCAGACTCCGTAGAGAAAATAAAAGGCCGGATCTTTTCATGCATATCATCCGAATGAAAATCCTTCACCACGCCAACTACTGGTCCGGGCTTCCGGCCACCCAATCCACAAATCACCAACTGACCTACGGCATCGGCTGGTCGTTTGAAACCCAGTTGCCTTGCAGCGGTTTCATTCAGGATAAAAGCGCGGTATGCTGGTTGCGCGGGTGAGGATGCTGAAGCAGGAATGTCATTTCTCGCCGTGTCTGTAAGAAAGAAATTTCTCCCGGCGACCAATTTCAACCCGTACAAGGAAATGTAAGACGGATCAATAATGTCACCCTCCGGCATGATGTTCACTCCCTTATATTCCAGGGAAGTGCCGAACATATAATGGTTGGGTGTTTCGGGGTCTGCCGTATTGAGACTCACCTGGCGCACACCCGCCAGGTTGCGTATTTGCGTAGCCAAAACTTCTTTTCGGTTCTTCGGCAGATCCCGTGGAATATCGATCGAGACGATGGCGTCTTTATTAAAACCCAGATCGTTGTTGAGCATATAATGAATCTGCCGGCCCACCACCAGCGTGCCGATGATAAAGAGCAGACTCACCGTAAACTGAAATACGATAAGACCTTTGCGCAGATAACTTTTGGAATTCAGTTTTCTTGTCGATTGTCCCTTCAGACTGATAACCGGCACAAAAGAAGAAAGTGCACGACCGGGATACCATCCGGCGATCAGACAAGTAATCAGAATGGTAGTACTGATAAAAATCCAGACGTTGGGATCGGTAATATTCAACCTCACGCCTTCAGGGATAAAACCATGCAGTGCTTTTATAACCGGATCGGCGAGCAGGAGTGCGAATGCCATGGCGGCAATAACAACAATGCAGGTTTCGATGAGGAATTGTCGTACGATGCCACCAACACTGCTGCCCATTACTTTCCGAATGCCAACTTCTTTTGCACGAAGTATGGACTGCGCGGTAGACAGATTGATAAAGTTGATAGCAGCTATAATCAGGACGAAGAAAGCAATGCCCGCCAAAACAATCAGAGTGGGTTTGTGCGCCCGCCGGCTATAGGTATCGCTATATGCCGCATTAAAATGAACATCCGAAAGCGGTTGCAGTGACAGCGTGGCCTTCCCTGCATTGTTCCGTTTCAAAAAAGAAGGGAATTGCTTTTCTGCCTGCGCGACCGTCGTACCAGGCGCCAGCTTAACATAAACGTTAATCCCGCTCGACAACATGTTCCAGTTTTGTATGTAGGATTTGAGAAAGCTGCGTTCGAGGGTATTATAGGAGATGAGGTCTTTGAAATCAAAGTCCGTATTCTGGTTCCAGTCTTTCACGATTCCAGTGACGGAGACCGTTAACGAATCCTCGTACACGACGGAGCGGCCCATCCAGTCTTCAGGAGTTCCACTTTGGAAATAACGCTTCGCCTCTGATTCGGTGAGTACCACGGAAAAAGGCTTCTGCAGGGCAGTTGCCGGATTGCCTGCCAGCCATTGATAATGGAAGATTTCCAGGTAGTCTGAATCAGCAAAAGTTATATGATATCGTTGGTCGCCACTGATTGCCGGAATGATACGCGCAGGCTGCCCCGCAATAGGAATCAATACACGACTGTCGTCGGTAAAAAGCGTGGTAACAGCACTGAAGCCTGTGGTCTCATTACGCAGAGCCGGACCAATGTGCCCGGACATTGCCACATCATTATGTACATTGCCGCCCGGGTCGGTCATTGAACTTACAACCCTGTAAATCCGGTTTGCCTCTTCATGGAATCTGTCGTAACTGAATTCGAAAGACACATATAAGTAGATCACTACGCAGGACAAGGATTCCGATCGTGAGTCCAAGGATATTGATGCCCGTACTCAATTTATGCCAGCCGAGACGGCGCAGAGCAAAAAGAAATTGTTTTTTTATCATGTGCAGAATTGTATGCTTCGAGCAACAAGAAAAATGCCGTTTAATTACCCGATTGAAAATCCACAGATTATGAAATTGCAGGAATAGAAATGCACGATTTTGATACAGCAACTGTTCGCAGTTGAAATTCCTTCTTTATCAAATCAATCAGATTCTGGCGGCAGATCTTTATCGGGACGATCCACTATTTTATCAATGCCGGCCTCCTTATCGAAAACGGATTTTATTTCATCAAATTCATACGAATAGAGATCTGCTCCAAATGAAATGGTCTTCCCCTTATAATCAAACGCTATTTGTTTGTCACCGCCCAGCTGACCAATCAATTTTTCCTGGGTTTCAAATCCAAAATAATCCATGGACTGACCCGCGAGTGGATGAGGTGCAATCGTTCCTTTTTCAATAAAGCGGAAATTGGAAATCTCATTTATATCAAAGGAAAGAACTTTGGATTTGATTAAACTTTTTTCCATCCACTTCACTTCCTGGTTACTGATTTGCATTTTTTCAAAAAGGACTGCCTTGTTAAAGAAACGAAAGGAAGCGATATAACAAACAATAGTAAAGACGGTAATAATGATGTATCCGGTATTATTACGGTCGGCATGAAAACCTTTGGACATAATAAAAAGTCCGGTGAAAAAGAATAAAAGAGCATTGAATAAATTAAGCATTTTAAGGCGACTGTCAAATGCCTGGCTTAGCGTGATGATCGTTCCATTACCATCTTTTTGAATTTTCATGTTTTTTATTTGGGTTGTCAGGGAACTGGACCCCATTCCGGTTGGTGTCGAGATTTTATTAGTTCAATTTATATCGTATTTGGCTTGTAAAAAAACCAGCAGGTTTTCCGCGCGTTTATACATATGAATGAGCATGTCCAGATAATTATCGATGAGTCCCTGCGTGGTGAGGACCATCTGCGAGTATTTTTTTAAAACTGTCCTTTCTGAAGTAAGAATCCTCATGGTAGCCGGCAAAGGTTTCCTGCTAAAACTGCTGTCCTTATTCAGGATAAGTCTTATGAAAGACCGGTCAAAAATATCTTCAGCAGCAAAATAAACACGCTTGACAGCCTCGTAAAGTACACCTGCCTGACCCACAGCCAGATCTTTGTTAGGCCCGTAATAATTCATAATGCTATCGGATACTCCCTGCCTGCTCATCAACCGAAGGTTGCCGGAAGTAAGCAATTGCCGGATGGTTCCATCGTTCCAATCCATGGAGGCGACGTTTGAAGCGTAACGGCTATTCAATATATACAGACGTTTTTCTTCATCAGCGGTAAGCGATGGTTTATTCAGTAAAGATGATAATGAATCGATTCCCGAAACTCTTCTCATGTTAATATCAATCACGACTCTAAGCATGGCCGTGTCATTTTTCAAATCTGCAATCATCGATTGGATGTATTCTTTTTCCTTTGAATGATCTGCTAAATGTTCGCGGATGCTCTCCGCAAAAAATCCCATTGTCACAGCAAGAAATATCATGATGAACTCCAGGAAATATTCTTTGAAGTTTTTCTTTTCTACATTGGGGTGGTGATGGACTTCCATGCTTTTAGTTAGTTGGTTTGGGTTATTGAATTTAGCGGCTATTTATAATTGATAGCTCCCTGCTGACTTCATATAAAGTTATTTGCCTGGGATAATTCACATAGTACAAATTGTCTTCATTCATTGAATAATTTTCAAGGATAGATTTTTGTGCTATTTCCAAATATTGTTTTTCTAAATCTGTTTCATTTCTCTTTTTGTAAATAAGCGCTAGATAATAATTTGCCTCGGGCAATTCCTTATAAATGTGCAGGCATTTCTTAAAATATATTTCAGCTGAATCCGTTTCGTTTATTGCAGACTTCGTAATGCCCATATACAAAAGAGAATTAAAATGAATTTCCCGCGAACTATCTCCACCGTTTTGGGAAAAGATATCCTTGTTGAAATTGACTTCAGCTTCGGGATAGTTTCCTAATTCCAGGTAACAAATTCCCAGGTAAAAATAAAAACTGTGATCCATTTCTCCGCCACCAGGGATAATCCGGATTGCACTGTTAAAGTCAATAATCGCTCCCGGATAATCCTTTGTGAAAATGCATTTTAAAAAACCCAGATATGACATAAATTGCTGGGAATCGAGTTCAGCAGCTTTTTCATCGAGGCGATAGGCCTTTGCATATTCGCCATTCTTTATTGCAGGAACAGCTTTTAATTGATAGGCAGCTGCAATATCCGGACAAATCGAAAGAATACTATCTAGATATGAACCCCACGCCGGATTGTTATACATGTATCGCAGCTTCTCCGCTCCATTGTCTGCATACCTAACGATCAGGCTGTCACGAAATTTCCGGTTCCCACAATCCTGTGAATTGGAAATGACGGCCGTGGTTCTGCAACCTGATTCCAAAACGACCAGTAGACTAAGGTATAATATTGACGATACTGCCTTCATGAATTTTAAAAGTCAATAAATTAATATAGAACGGCGGATAACCTTTCGGAGCCTTCGCCGGTTTCCAGTCGTGTAAGGTGTTTACAAAATCAAATAAAATCCAAATCAGTCTGTCTTCAAAAGAATATTCTTTGTAAAACTCATCCGTCTGTAGTACTTCTACTCTTCTCAACATCTTACCAGTGCTGTCGATGAAAAAACGGAAAGTTATGTATCCGCTTCCCGTAAAATGTTGCCTCGCTTTCAACAAATATTCGGATGCTTCCTCTCTGAGTGTTTCAGAACTTTTTGGATATTTCGCCCGGAAATTATAATAATATACAAACACACTATCAGGTTGAAACGAAGAGGTCCACGTGGTGTCTGTGAAAACTTTGCCAGAAATATGAATAAGTTTTCTCGTATTTACAGTATGATGTAAAGTTGAAGAATCAGTGACTGGAGATTGGCTAAAAATAGAAGTTGAAATAGTGAGAAGTGGTGTAAGAAAAATGATCAAATTCTTCAAATCCTGATAATTTTACTCAATTCCTATGGGTGGACAGCTACCCAAAGTTGAAGCTAAGAATTTAAGTTGGGACGGCGTTCCATCAGACAGAACAAAAAGTATTTACTCTGAACGAAGGCTATTTACCGGATTTGCAAGAGCCGCTTTGATTGCCTGGAAGCTCACCGTGAGCATCGTTATGATGAGTACGCCGAAACCGGAAGTGACGAATATCCATACGGATATCGGTGTTCTGTAATCGTATTGCTGCAGCCAGCTATGTAAATAATACCAGGCTAACGGTATGGCAATAAAGCAGGAAATCATCACAAGCAGTGCGAACTCTTTTGAAAGCATTCGCCATAAATTATAGGTTGATGCGCCCAATACTTTGCGCAGGCCAATTTCTTTTTTGCGCTGCTCTGCAACAAACGATGCAAGGCCAAATAGACCAAGGCAGGAAATGAAGATGGCTAATATGGTGAAGAAGCTTGCCAGCTTGCCGATACGCTGTTCATCGGCAAACTTCTTCGCATACTCTTCATCATTAAAAGCATAGTTGAAAGGCAGGTCGGGATTATATTTTTTAAATACCGTTTCTATTTTAGCCAGTGCATCTTTTAGAGGTACACCTGTTTTTAAAGCCATGGTTACGATATCTATCCAGTTGTGATCAGCTACATAAACGGTAGGCGTTATCTGTTTATAAGGCGATTCCTGGATGATATCCCTCACTACACCAATCACACGATAATTTTTGCCATTGTACTGAATATTTTCTCCAACAATATCTTTCTTCATGCCTATCTGTTTCACGGCTGATTCATTCAGTATCATGGCTAGGCTATCTGTAGAAAAATCTTTGGAAAAATCCCTTCCATCTTTTAATAACCAGCCGATTGTTTTACCAAAATCTTCCGTCATGTACATGAAACCAAAGCTTGGCAATGTGTTTGGGGTTTTGCCTGCCCAGTTGAAACCGGTACGCCATGCGCCCAGATTAGTAGTTCCGTCTGATGCGCCGGCGAAATTGTCTACCACACCGGTTGCCAGCATATCGTTTCTTATAGCGTTGTAATAGTTAGGTAAACCCGGCGTTGAACCGTTAACGGTTATCAATCCTTCATTCCTGTAATTCACGGGCCTGTTTTTGGCAAACTGTATTTGTTTAAAAACTATAATGGTTCCTATAATCAATGCAATTGAAAAACTGAATTGCGCCACCACCAAAACCTTACGTGGCAACGAGGCCCACCTGCCCACACGGAATGTGCCTTTCAATACTTTTATAGGTTCAAACTTTGATAAATACAAAGCAGGATAACTTCCCGAAAGCAGTCCGGTGAAACCCGTAAAAACCAGTGCGCTAATCCAGAATGCAGGGCTGTGCCATGGCAATTGTATATTTTTAGCTGCAAGCGAATTAAATAAAGGCAGCAGTAAATTAACCAGGAGAATAGAAAATATAAACGACAGTAAAGCGACCAGCACACTCTCACTTAAAAACTGGCCTATGAGCTGTGCGCGCAGCGAGCCAACTGTTTTCCGGATGCCCACTTCCTTTGCACGTTTTTCACTGCGTGCTGTACTAAGGTTCATAAAATTAATGCAGGCAAGCAGCAGTACAAATACACCGATGATAGAAAACAGCCACACAAATTGTATGCGACCCCCGACGGGTTTGCCATTTTTAAAATCACTGTACAAATGCCATTTGTCCATTGGATATATGTATGATCTTTCAACGCCGTCTGTTTTTGCATTTTTATGGACTTGTACTATGTTCTTAATTTTTTCGGTTTCTTTATCCATTTCAATATGGTCGGCCAGTTGCGCGAAGCATTGCCAGGAGTGGTCATTCCATTGCGTTGCAGCATCTTTCACCCACTGTTCAGTGGTGACATATTTCTTCCAGGGAAGGAAATATTTTGTATCGTGTAAAGTGCTGTTATCCGGAAAATCCCGGAACACCCCGGCAACTTTATAATTGTCTTTGTTATCAAGTCTGATCGTTTTGCCCAGGGCGTCGGCATCTCCAAACAAAGTCTTCGCCATGGAGGCATTAATAATAATCGATGAGGGGTCGGTTAAAGCATAATTACTTCCATTCAGCATATTCAACGAAAACATCGCTGGAAATTTATCCTCTACCCACATGCCATAGCCTGAAATTATTTTGTTATCTACTGTAAGTGTATGGCTCCAGTTCCACGATGCCAGGGCGACATCATTAAAATCGCTGCCGTATTTACTACGCAGTTCATCGGCAAGTGGCATGCACACATTGGGAACGGTACCCGATGATCCATCATCACCTATAAAAGTAGTCATTACCTGTGCAAGTTGCTGGTGATGGGTAAACGATCTATCAAATGTTACTTCATCCCAAATCCAAAAGGCAATGAGCATGGCAACAGCCATACCCGCAGCAAGGCCCAATACATTGATAACTGAGTAAACTTTGTTTTTAATAAGGTTTCTCCATGCAATTTTTAAATAGCTATTGAACATATACGTTGAGTTGTTGAAATATGGTATGTTTGGCCTAGTCAGTTAAAATTCGTGCCAATTACATAATATTTTGACGGTAAGCATTTTATGTTATCCCGGGAAGAGAATAAGTACCAAAAAGTTACAACAGGTGTGCGATTTTGGCGATAGCCATTTTTTTCGAGCGTCTCGTCTCATAACATAAATTTGACAATTGTATCCTACTCTTAATGGGTCATTCGATTTATGGAAAGATTTTACAGGGCGCCTTTCATATTCATTCTTGCCGTCTTAGCGACTCTTCTTTGTGGCTGCCCGCCCCTTCAGCATAAAATATTTGTCAGAAACTTGTCTGACGACACAGCCCGAATAACGTTGATTTACAAAGCTCCTATAGACACAATTTTCGGAAAAAGTATTCCAGTTAGGGCGGCGCATGAAATTGTGCCAATAAAAAGGAAAAACTATTCGCGTTTCAGAGATACATTATTGGCATATGCCGACAATGGCAAAGTAACACTGATTATTCCTCCGAAATCAACCGTATTTGTTAGTGACATATTGAATTCATTTTTTATGGTTGCTCACAAATCACTTATTATTGAACACGCAGGCAATTCAGATACGATGGCCGCCAACTATCCCTATAAGGAATTAAAGGACTTCAAACGAAAGTTTGACCCCTCATACAGGTATTTTTACAGAACAATAGTATATTACGATATCAAGTGAGACAACGCGGCATACAACAATTTGTTTTGTCTCAGGGCAGACAACAATGAACAGCAATTTCTATTTCAAACTCATCCAGCACGACAAGCCGTTTGCTGATTTTGTTTACAGTTTTTCATCGTTGCAAAATATATCCGATATCGCCGAAGGTGTGATTGCCCCCAACGGAAGAATTGATTTGATTTTTTTCAGGACCACCGACAACCAATTTCTCATTTCGCTTTTGGGTTTGGAAACAAAGCCCAAATTGATGCCCGGGCAACATATCTCCACTTTTTTTGCCATTAATTTTAATCCACTCGCTGTGGAATACGTGCTGCATTATTCTATTGCAGACGTATTGAATAGCGGAAGAATTTTACCAAATGATTTCTGGGATTTCAGTGTGGATGATCTGAATGATTTCGATATGTTTTGCGAAAAGGCAACGTTAAAAATTCAATCCCTTTTGCCAAAATAAATAGATGAACGAAAACGTCATTTGTTTGAATGGATATTTACGTCTAATGGAGAGATTTCCGTAAAAGAACTTTTCGAAAAACTGTTTTGGAGCGAACGGCAGATCAATCAGTACTTCAATCAGCAATTCGGAGTTTCATTAAAAGCGTATTGTAATATTCTTCGTTTTCAGGCTTCGCTTTAGCATATCAAAGAGGGTAAACTTTACACGCAACTGAACTATTACGACCAGTCGCATTTCATTAAAGAAATCAAAAAATTCTCCGGCGTGTCGCCCAAAGAGTTATTCAAAAATCAAAACGACCGTTTTTTACAATTTTTAGTACCGGATACAGAATAGTTTTGCAGGATAAATTTAGAATTATGTTACTGCAAGATAAAAGAGTCGCAATCGTCGGCGCAGGTCCCGGCGGACTTACCCTGGCAAAGCTTTTACAGCTTAAAGGTGTTGATGTAAAATTGTATGAAAGAGATTTTGATAAAAATGCCCGCGTGCAGGGCTCGCCGCTTGATTTGCATGACGATTCAGGGCTTGCAGCTATTCGCAAGGCAAATTTATTGGATGAGTTTAAAGAAAATTTTCTTCCGCGTGCGGACAGGAAACTGATCACCAATGGACGCGCAGAAATATTTTTCAGTGATCACGATACCAAACTGGAAGAAAATTTCGGCAGCGAATACTTTCGTCCTGAAATAGACCGTGGTACATTAAGAAAAATATTACTGGAATCATTGCATCCGGGAACGGTTCTGTGGGACAGTCATTTTATTTCCATGGATGCGCAAAATGAAGGCTGGCTGTTGCATTTCAAAAACAGTTCATCCAAGTATGCCGACATTGTAATTGCTGCCGACGGCGCCAATTCTAAAATCCGTCCGTACGTTACCAGCATCAAAGCTTTTTATTCGGGCGTCACCATGCTGGAAGGCAATATTTATGACGCAGAAAAAGCAGCACCGCACATGAATCATTTTCTCAATGGAGGAAAAATAATGGCTTTCGGAAATTCGAAAGATTTATTCGTAGGACAAAAAGGAGGTGGCGATATTGGTTTTGGTGCGAGTTTTAAAACAGAAGAAAATTGGGCAGCTGGCAGTGGCCTGGATTTTACTGATAGATCGCAAATCCTGAGTTGGTTTAAAACAGAATATTCAGGATGGAGCCCTGTTTGGTATGAGCTTTTTGAAAGCGCAGCCACACCTTTTGTTGCACGTCCTATTAATTGTGCTCCCCTGGATCAAACCTGGGAAGCCCTGCCCAATCTCACGATGCTAGGTGATGCCGCCCACGTGATGCCACCATTTGCAGGCGAAGGCGCTAACGTGGCAATGTGGGATGCTTTGGAACTGAGTGAATGTTTAACGACCTGGAAATACAATACTTTGAAAGAAGCCATCGCTTCTTTCGAAACAGCCATGCGCAAAAGAGCAGCCATTGCAGCAGCCGAATCTCTCGAAAATGGTGAGCGCATGCACTCGGAAGGCGCGTTGGAAATGATGTTGAGTTTTTTTAGCGGGCATTAAAAACGAACATCTCTTTAAACGGTTTTGCAACAGTCGCGGTATCAGGGAAGAACAGTCCATGTAATGAAACCGTACACTGCCTATGTGATATCTTATCGCAATAACCTGATTCTAAGTCAGATAATGTATTGGTATCTTATTCGCAGCGATATGAACATACCGTCTAAAATGCACGATTATGTTCAAAAATTATTTCAAAACGGCCTGGAGAAATCTTGTAAAAAATAAACCCACTGCATTCATAAACATCGCAGGCCTTACTATCGGTATGGCTGTAGCCATGCTTATCGCGTTATGGATTTGGGATGAATTATCTTTTGATAATTACAATAAAAACTTTAATAGGATTGCCCAGATTGCAAGAAAAGAAATAACAAATGGCGATGCCTATGTTTCAAGTGGAAACAATCATTTCCCCATTCCGCTGTCGCATGAACTCAGAACGAATTACAACAATTTATTTAAACACGTCGCGCTTGCCACTGAAACCGGTAAACATATACTTGATTTCAATGGAAACAAATTTTCTGAACAGGGAATGTATGTAGAAAAGGATTTCACAAGCATTTTTTCGTTGAAAATGATCGCAGGCTCAAGTGCAGATTTTTCAAATCCCAATTCCATCCTGCTTGGCAAATCCGCTGCAAAAGCTCTTTTTGGGAGTGGTGATGCAGTAGGGCAGGTTATAAAATTAGATAACACGGAACCGCTGAAAGTGAGCGGAGTATTTGAAGACCTGCCTGGTAATACAACGTTTGCACGTACCGATTTTATTTGCCCGTGGAGTTTGTTCGTCAATACGTATAGCGAAGTAAAAAACAATCTGAATAACTGGGAGAACAGCTCTTATCACATTTTCACTGAAACACAACCAGGTATTTCTATGGAAAAAATATCAGGTGTTATCAAAAATATTTACTGGGAAAAGATAAAAGACAAGCAGGTCCAAACATCTGGTTTTGGTGTTGACCTCTTTCTTTTTCCAATGAAGGACTGGCACCTGCGTGACGAATGGAAAAACGGCGTGCAGGCAGGCGGTCAAATTCAGATTGTCTGGCTGTTTGGGTTTACGGGTGTATTTATATTATTACTGGCTTGTATTAATTTTATAAATCTCAGCACTGCCCGAAGCGAGAAACGTGCAAAAGAAGTGGGTGTTCGAAAAGCTATAGGCTCATTGCGCAGCCAATTGATAAAACAATTTTTAAGCGAATCTTTTTTATTAGCGTTGCTTGCCTATATTTCAAGTGTTGTACTGGTTGTGCTAAGCCTTAACTGGTTTAATCAAATCGCTGATAAAAAAATAAGTTTCCCTTTTTCAAATGTATCGTTTTGGCTTCTTTCCTTATCGTTCATTATCGTGACGGCCTTTTTAGCCGGAAGTTATCCTGCAATATATCTTTCATCGTTCAAGCCTGTAAAAGTTTTAAAGGGCACATTTAAGGCAGGCAGATTTTCGGTTATTCCCCGCAAAGTGCTGCTGGCTGTACAATTTACAGTCTCCATTATCTTAATCATCGGAACGGTTGTAGTGCATCGTCAAATCCAGCTCGCCCAAAACCGTCCAATAGGTTATGATAGAAAAGGATTGATTCGTATTACCATGAGTACGCCCGACCTGAACGGGAAATATGATGTACTTCAAAAAGAATTATTATCATCAGGCGGTGCGATAGGTTATGCACAGGCATCAAACGCTACCACTGAAAATAATTATTTCGATGACCGCTTTGAATGGGATGGAAAAGATGTCAATTTATCAAAAAAGTCTTTTGCACTGAGTGCTGTTACATACGACTATGGCAAAACGGTTGGATGGCAATTTAATGCCGGCCGGGATTTTTCAAGAAGTTTTTCCACAGATAAAAAAGCAGTGATATTAAATGAAGCCTCAGTAAAATATATGCGTTTAAATAACCCTGTTGGCAAAACGATTAAATGGAATAATAACCTGTTTACGATTGTGGGTGTGATTAAAGACATGGTAACGGAATCACCTTTTACCGGTGTTCAGCAAAGTATATATTTCATGGTTCCTGATATTGGACCCGATATTATTATCAGGCTTAACCCCCAACTGAGTGCTGCTGAAGCGATACATAAAATTGAACCTATTTTTAGAAGGCTAAATCCCTCCTCTCCTTTTGAATACAGTTTTGTTGATAATGACTATGCTCTCAAATTCAGCGCTGAACAGCGTATGGGCAACTTATCAACCATCTTTGCGGTGCTCGGTATTTTTATTTCTTGTCTTGGCATTTTTGGACTGGCCTCCTTTGTGGCCGAACAGCGCATTAAAGAAATTGGTGTTAGAAAAGTATTGGGTGCATCGGTTTTTAATTTGTGGAGCTTATTGTCTAAAGATTTTGTGATGCTTGTTTTTATTTCTTTTTTGATTGCAACGCCTGTAGCTTATTATTTTACGCACAACTGGCTGCAGAGTTATGAATACAGAACAAATTTATCATGGTGGATATTTACAGCTGCGGGAGTTGGTGTTTTGATGATAACCTTGTTAACAGTAAGCTTTCAGTCCATCAAAGCATCACTGGCCAACCCGGTAAAGAGTTTGAGAACTGAATAAAACATGAATTACCATGGGTTGGTAGTTTCAGCGACCTCGCAAAATGACCGGTCAAACCAGGTCGTCCACTTGATATGAATGGTATGAATCCCATCGTGACTTAAATTTGGGTGTTATAAAAAATTAATGACTGAAATTTTAGACAACGGACCATTTTATCATGGAACGAAAGCGGATTTGCTGGTGGGCGAATTGCTGACAGCAGGATTCAACTCGAATTACAGACCCGAAGTAATAATGAATCATATTTATTTTACAGCCCTGGTTAATGTGGCGGGGCTTGGTGCAGAATTGGCTAAGGGTGATGGACATGCACGAGTTTATATTGTTGAGCCTACGGGGGGCTTTGAAAATGACCCGAACGTTACGGACAAAAAATTTCCAGGCAATCCAACAAGGTCATATCGCACTTCGGCACCTTTGAAAATTGTTGGAGAGATTACAGATTGGACTAGACTAACTCCTGAGGAACTTCAAAAATGGCATGAAAGGTTAGCGAACATCAAAATAGAAGATATTATTAATTAATTATAGGAAATACAGTCAGGTGTTAATCTTACAAAATCAAAATCATTCGGTGCGAAGACTTTTAACGGGATTCATCAACGCCGCCCGTACCGCCTGGTAACTGACCGTCGCCAGTGTGACGAGCAGCAAACCCCCGCCAGCCACCACAAAGATCCAAGCTGATAAGGAAGTATGAAGCGCATAGTTCTGAAGCCATTGAGCCATGCAGTAGTAAGAAAGGGGCATCGCGATCAGCATGGACAGCGCCACCAGCTTTATGAAATCGGCGGAGAGCAGCGCCCAGAGACCCGTAACGCGGGCGCCAAGCACTTTGCGAACTCCGATCTCCTTTGTACGTTGTTCAGCAACGTAGGAGGCAAGACCGAAGAGGCCCAGACAGGAAATAAGGATAGCCAGACCGGAGAATACCGTTGCGAGATTTCCA
This sequence comes from uncultured Bacteroidota bacterium, assembly GCA_963757315.1. Lineage (GTDB taxonomy): Bacteria > Bacteroidota > Bacteroidia > Chitinophagales > Chitinophagaceae > Puia. The sequence continues at coordinate 2,643,203 of CAVWRD010000011.1, forward strand.
ATCCGCGACTCTGTATTAAACTTCTTTTGATACTCTTCGTCAATGAACGAATAGACAAAGGGGCTGGACGGGTTGAACTGTTTGAAGACGGGTTCCATCGCTGCGAGGGCGGTGCGTACCGGCGTACCGGGTTTGATGCGGATCGTAAAGACGGCGTGGCCACCTCCGCCCATGAAGATCGCCGGTTGAACCGGGTAATAGGGACTGTTGCTGATCATGTTCTTCGTGACCCCGATGATGGAATAAGACTTACCCGAAAACTTTATGATCTTGCCTATGGGGTCTTTAAATCCGAGGATGCGGGCACCCGTTTCGTTAACGATGGCGGCGGTGCTGTCGGTTAGGGATGCACGTGAGAAGTCTCGTCCTTTTACGATCTTCCAGCCGATCGTGGGACCATAATCGGCGTTAACGAAAATGTTGCGGAATGAGAGTGTTTTTGCTTCAGCACTCATTCCCTCCCATTCGAGAAAATCATTCTGATAAAATTCGTTGATGTTCGTGGAAGCGTTGGCGACACTGGCGACCATACCGGTATTGAGCAGACCCTGGCGAAGGGCCTCAAAATGAGTGTCCAGTTCGTTCGTATTATCGGGAACGTTGATCAGTCCGACCTGTTCATAGCCCAGTGGTTGATCTTTGGCAAACTGGATCTGACGGAATACCACGATGGTGCCGATGATCAGGGCGAGCGAGATGGAGAATTGAGTCACGACGAGGATTTTGCGAGGATTGCTGGCGCTTTTTCCGACTTTGAATGTCCCTTTCAGAACTTTTACAGGTCGAAGGCTGGAAAGATAAAACGCAGGATAGCTGCCGGCTACCAGACCGGTGAGCAGAGTGCAGATCAGTGAAAGACTCCAGAAAATCGGGTTCGTCCACGGGAAAGTCATAGTCTTACCTGCCAGCTGATTGAACCAAGTCAGGGTCAGAGTCGCCAGGACAACGGCGAAGACAAAAGAGATAAATGCAATAAGGACCGACTCACCGAGGAACTGGGCGATGAGATGACCACGCAGTGAGCCGACAGTTTTGCGGATGCCCACTTCCTTCGCGCGTTTTTCGCTGCGAGCCGTGGCCAGGTTCATAAAATTGATGCAAGCCAGCAAAAGGATAAAGACCCCGATGATCCCGAGAAGTCTGACGTAGACGATACGGCCCTCGCCGGCGGAGCTGCTCACATAGTCGTAATGCAGATACAGGCTTTTGAAAGGAATCGCCTTATAGTTTTCGTACGCGTACTTCACATAGGGACTACAGATATTCTTGATGCGGGTCGTCGCCTGTCCGGCAGTGACGTTACCGGCAAGAAGCGCAAATATTCGGCAATTATGGTTTTCGAAGTTGTCGAGATTCCTGAGCCCGTTTGTTTCCTCATTGTTCATCGAGATGAAAAAGTCAATATCCTTTAAGCTGCTGTTCGCAGGTTGATCGGCATAGACACCCCCGACGGTAAATGGACGACGATTTTCATATTTAAAAGTTTTACCGACTGCATTCTCAGTGCCATAGAGCGCCATCGCCGTCGATTTTGAAATAAGTGCGGTGTTTGGGTCGCGCATGGATTCGGCGGTGCCACTTAGGAAACGGTAGCCGAAAATGAGCGGGAACGTAAATTCCGCCGAGGTGCCTGTCCGGGCGATGCTTTTGTCGACCGTCACGAGCAAATGTTGACCGGCCCAAAGGGTCATCGCCGTTTGGGCGAAGACATCCTGATACTTTCCTTTTTGCAGCCAGGGGTTGAGGGCGGCGGACACGGTAAAGCCTACATACGAGGGCGGTGTTTTCTCGCTGGTCTGGCCCTTTGGCCATTGGTTTTGCATGATCTCCACCACGCGGTCGCCTCTCGGGATGTCCTGATCGATGGAGAGCTCATCGTTCGCCCAGATGCCAATAACAAGGGCGATCGCCATGCCGGTGGCGAGCCCGAAAATATTGATAAAGGAGTAGCCACGGTTCCTGCGCAACTGGCGTAGGGCGAGAAGGATATAATTTTTGAACATGCTTTTATTTTCAGGTTACGGTATAACTGTAGCCAGAAAAGCACCTATTTTTTTACATCTTTATAATCAACCAATTGCGATTTATTTGATTTTATTAATTGTCCGGTTTCGCACATTCTATGTTCAGTTTTATACTTTTCATATTGATCTGACTAAAATGATTTATTCAGATTTACTTTTTAAAAATTGACAATAAAGCAACTGCTCCAATCTCTGTTCCTAAAGGAATAGTAGAAATGTCAACCTGGAAATCCCCGGCATGATGATTAAACGGAGCTGTTTTCCCTTCACTGATGGCCTTTGCAAAAAGAACCGGATTGGCTGTACCGACCAGCATATAATCACTTACAGATTTATTATTCCCATAGATCAAACTTTGAAAATCCTCTGAATACATTGCGGGGCGTCTGTTAACTATAATATTGTCTGCGCCCATTACGGAACTGATTGCAGCATTGACTTTGCTAGTCAGGGCGACATTGTTGTCCAGCGGAAAAGCGTTTCCTTTCATTTTTATTGTTGGATATTGGTCGACCGAAAGTCCATTGCCGACAGCGATTCCTTCATTGATTCTTTTAATCCCATCCAATAAAGCCTTTCTTGTTTTTTCATCAAACCAGCGAAGGTTTATTTTTAAAACAGCTGATGCCGGTATCACGTTATTGTCAGTACCTGCCTGGATCGCACCCACTGTTAACACAGCAACATCCTGGGCGGGAATATTCCGGCTGATGATGGTCTGATATTGTAAAACAGCATTACAAGCCATGAGGATCGGGTCTTTGGAATATTGAGGTGAAGACCCATGAGACCCTATACCATGAAATGTAACGTCCAGCTGATCAGTTCCCGCCATTCGAACACCCGTCCCGTTTGATATTTGCCCCACGGGAAAATCAGATGCAGTATGCATTCCGAATAAATAATCCGGCACGGGCACACCCTTGAAGTACATACTATCATCTACCATCGCCTGTGCGCCTTTCACAAGTTCTTCGGCCGGCTGTGCTAAAAACACCAGTGTTCCTTTCCATTCATTTTTCAAAGTCATCATGATTTTCGCAACACCCAGCATCCAGGTTACGTGGGCATCATGACCGCAGGCATGCATTACAGGAGTTTCTGTCCCATCCTCTTTTTTTATCGTTTTCGTGCTCGCATATGAAAACCCGGTGATTTCTTTCACCGAGTTGCAATCCATGTCTGCGCGGTACATCACAACAGGGCCATCACCGTTTTTAAAAATGCCCACAACACCTGTTTTTGCTATTCCGGTTATTACATCGTAGCCCAATGCTTTTAATTCCTTCGCAACAATAGCAGAGGTGCGAACTTCCATAAAACCGAGTTCAGGATTTTCATGGATATCGATAAAAATATTTGTCAGCCTTACCGAATCCGCATAAGCCATTTGCCTTACCTGTTTAGTCGTCTGAGCCGAAAGGGTTGTAACAAGTGTAATTACTGCCGTTAAAAACACCAGGGCTTTATTTTTCATTTTAATTTTTTAGCGATTCAATTGATACTGTTCAACTGACTGCTCCAAATGTAATCAAAATCGCATGGTGAAATTCATTGAAAGAAATCGGGTCATCTTAAGTTCCACTCATACCCGTCTTCACTTTTCCGGCTCTCTTATAATAAGCAATGATTACACCGGTTGTTGTAACAACACTCTCTGTAAGTGTAAATGCTGCGGGAATGGACCCACCATCAAAAAGTTTTTTGCCCTTCCCTAAAGTGAGTGGGTGAATTTTGAGTCTGAGTTCATCAACAAGATCATGCTTAAGTAAAAGTTGAACGAGCTCGCCGCTACCCCATACATGAATGTCGGAGCCTTTTGAATTTTTTACTTTTTTGATATCCGCCACGTTTTTTATGAGCATTGAGTTTTTCCAACCGGTAATCAGTTTGTAAGACTTTTTCATGTTTTTGGAAAACACATATTTTGTGCCTTCGTTGATGCCAGGCCAAAAGTCTCCGTGTTGGGGCCAGTAGCCGGCCCATATCTTAAATGTTTTTCTACCCAACAGATAATCTGCAGGTTTCAATTCCTCCCGTACCACGTTATCATAAATTTCGTCGCCAAACGGTGCAGACCAACCGCCATATTTGAATCCGCCTGATGTGTCTTCCTTCGGCCCGCCGGGCGCCTGCATCACTCCATCTAATGAAATCATGGATAAGACGATTATTTTTCGCATACGAATTACTTTTTATTGTCTATAAATTTCGTCAATAAATGCGAAATCATTGCAGTATGAACCTGGGTTAAAAAATTATAAGCGCTACCGGGTTACGATGATTGTCTTTATTTTACGAACTTCACTTAACCATTCTGCCAGATCCAATCTTCAATTATTTAAGAGCCTCTTTGATAGTTAGTTTTATAGGTATCGACAAGAAACCAATGAAAAAATTCCTGATCATATTCATTTGGATGGTGCTGCTGATCCGTTGTACAAGCAAAAATAATCTCGCGAACCAAACCTGCGATACCTGCTCGCATCATATGGATACGACACGAACCGCGTTGGATACTATTCCAATTTCTATTGCCATATCCGGCGATAGTATTTTCTTTGAACAATTATCATCGCAGGGGCCTTTTTCACTGGCCGTGGTGATTAAAAATAAGGAAGGAAATTTCATTAAAGGAGTTCCCGTTGTATTTTCTGCCGGAATGAACAGCGGATCGTTGAATCATGATACCGCGATCACGGATACGCTGGGCATGGCATCCGCCATCTGGACACCGAGCCCGCAGACGGATACAAGCCAGCAGGTGATTGCAAAACTGATTTACAAAAACACCAATCTATTCGTTAGTTTTCACGCACAGTTGCCTCAGGACACCCTCTATAATTACACAGGTACCCTCACTATGGATTCAACCAATATGCCGGGTAGTACTCTTATCGGTTTCTTCGGCGACTCGACCAACGCTCCCGATCCGTTTACGATTTCCTCCGATTCGTTGGCCTTGTCAAATGGAATACCCTATCCAATTGAATTGGATGGGTTGATGATGCCGACAACATTTCAACCAGGAGAGCATGGAATTGGCGGATCCGCCATTTTGAAGATAAATCATATTCTGTATCCGCGAGTAGAGGTTAATTATGAATACAGTGGATACACAATCATGGAAGTATCCGACACAACCACCTTCACGAACCCGGAACCTTGCACCGTTATGATGTACTGGCAAATACGTGGCGGAGACGCCTATCTCCTGGAAACCGTTTCTTCGCCTACCAGAGGGACATTTACCAATGGACGCACGGGAAAAATTGTAATTACTTCCACCCAAATGGTCATTCACTGACGTCTGCATAAAAAAATTGGGTCATCTTAAGCTCTAACAATTAACTGACTTTAGTATTTTATCTTTATAAGCTATTGCCATTCTCCCGCCCTATTTAGACTGCATCGCGATTTCATGAAAAATTGAGGCCAGATTCCAACTTATAAATATTCAGTCATTCTGTATGAAGAAGGAACTTCATTTGATTCTATATTTAATCGGGTTATCATCTTTATTCGAAACTGCATTTTCCCAAACAGTTACCAACAAGAATTTCTCTTTTGGATCTTATGGTCGTGTGGGTGCCGGAGTAGCGCTGGGCAATGTTGGAAATATAGGCCGTTCACTCAATCTGAATGGAATGGGATCCATAGGTGGAAGAATGGAAGAAGCAGATTATGTAGAATTAATATCCGCCTTGCATTTTAAACCCGAAATACAAAACGACACCACACATATCAATGTGCAGGCCAGAATGGCATTTTACAGCGGAAAGGGTCAACTGATCGGCAATGTAAATAGCAGCAGTCAGTATGGTGGGATTACCATAGCACTTCCTGAATTATATGCGGAAGCTTTAAATATCAACGGTTCAAAATGGAGCGTGTGCGTCGGTGCAAAATTTTATCGCGGTTATGATGTACATATCGCCGACTATTTTTATTTCGATGACCACAGTACCCAGGGAATTAGCGTTACATACAATAAGACTACATTTTCCGTTTTATTTCCCGGTGGCGTAGACACGTCAAGCTCTGTTCCCCCGTATTTCTATTTGGAAATTGTTGACGGAACTCCACGTCCCGGTTTGCGTAGCAGGAGCCTGTTGGTTGCGGAGCATATTATTCCATTTGACAACAATAAACAGAGCATCAAACTACTTGCAGAATATCATCATCTGGCTAATGCGACGCCAGGAGACACTGCCACTGCGTACAATTATCCTCCTGAAGGAGGATGGGCTGCCGGCATCCAACACGTTATTTCATTGAATACTCCTCTCGCAGGTTCATCTAACCAGGCTTCGTTCGTTACGGATATGGCATTGCGAACGGAGGTGATGGAGGAAATTCAAAAACCTGGCTGACTTATGGAGCACCCGATCCTGTTACAAAAAAATATACCAATGCATACTCAATCGCCCTCGTTGATCAGGTCATGTTAAACCTCACTCCAAAATACAGTTTAAATGGCTATGGCATTTTTACTAAAAGTCGTGGAGGGTCGGATAGTTTAAATAAAGCATCTGATTTTTTTGGTCGTGAAATATTCAATCGAAAAACTGAATATGCTTTTGGTGTTCGAAACTTCTGGTATATAACAAAGCGGTTTCAACTGCTTACAGAATTGCATTATGCAAATCGTAAGGACGGAGACCAGCCATCTGCAACCATGATGAAATTATCAATAGTGCCTACATTGGTTCCGACAGGAAAAGCAGATCCGTGGGCACGCCCGCAAATAAGGCTTATTTACTCCATCGCCAGATATAATGATTTCGCATCTGCAAATTTATACTCGCCTTATTTGAGCGATACAGGGCCCAAAAAAATCGGACAATATATCGGTGTCAGAGTAGAATGGTGGTTGTTTTGAAAGAATGAAAAGATATTTCCAAATAAAATATGTTCAACTTATTCTGGTTTTTTTACTGTCAACTGGAACTAAATCGTATGCGCAATTAAATAAAATGCTGGTATCACCATTGCAAACCGGACATTATTCGCCGGGGTTAATGAACATTCGTGATGACGCTGATCCGGCACCGGTTTATGGACTGACGGTGCTGGATTATAATACCTATCAGTATGGAAATAAGTTTTATGATAAAAACGGCAAACAGGTAACCCGGATAAAAGGTCCTACAGGCAACCTGGTGAATCTGGATGCAGACGTCAGCGGTTACAATAATACCCTGATGATTCAATGGGCGTATAAAGGAAAAATTTTGGGAGCCACTTATTTCTGTGCTGCGTCGATTCCGTTTGAAACCGTGAATCCGAACCTGGCTTATTCAAGAATTGGAATTATAGATTCGCTTCATCAGAGTGGAAACATAAGTGGAAAAGTATCCGGATTTTCTGATCCGAACCTGACACCTCTTGCACTCAGCTGGCGAATAAAGAATATGGATCTAACCCTGGGATGGATGATATACGCACCATCGGGCCACTATACTGAAGGAGGAAGCAATAACACCGGACTTGGTTTCTGGAGTAATATTTTCCAGGTTTTTGGATACTGGTATCCGGAGAAATTGAAAGGACAACCATCCCAAACGCTGGCAGTGATGCTGGGCGCCAGTTTCGAAGTTACGGGCACCATAAAAGGTTCGGATATAAAACCCGGAAATCGTTTTTCACTTGACTATGGAATTGAACGATACTTATCCGACAATCTTTCATTGGGAATTTATGGTGGAAACAATTGGCAGGTATCGGAAGACAGGGGCAGCCAGGTGTACTGGGATGCAGCAGTAAAAGACCGTCTCGGAACACTCGGCTTGCAGCTCGGATACTGGTTATGGGCCGATCGCCTGCAAGCGCTTGGCAAATACGGGTTTAGTTATGGTGCTATTCAGCGCTTCCAACAAAATACAATAGAAATCAATTTAATTTTTGTAACCAATGCACTTTCAGGAAATAAAAAAACTAAATCAAAGAGTTAGGTTCCTGACAGACGAGTTTGATATCTGTTATCAGTTTTTATTTTGCTTCGCTTTGTTGTTTAATAAGGCTTCCAGTTTTTTCAATTTGCCAGTCCAGAATTTATCGAAGTAGTTGATGAATTCCTGTAATTCATTGAAGCCATCCTGTTTTAGTGTGCAATGGCGCTCCCGGCCAATATCCTTAATAGAAATGAAACCGGCATTGTACATAATTTTTATATGCTTGGAAACTGCAGGGCGGCTCATATCAAAATTATCCGCCAACCCGTTAATTGTCATACTCTGTTTAGAAAGCAATTGCATCATTTGGCGGCGGCTTGGATCCGCTATCACCTGAAAAACGTCAAGAGTTTGTGCTGTCATTTTTTGGGGGGTTTATGCGATTTGCCCGTTCGGCAAATATCGGTAACTTATAAGTTACTAAAATAATTTTATTAGTACAAGAGCCCGTTTTTTACTGTCATAATAGGCCAAATAATATTCGCCTTCAAATTCCAGAACGGTTTTGCCATTCTTTAGGAACATCTATTCCTTTCAAATATTTATCGATTCTGACGTTAATACTTTGGCGCATACCACCTTCGATGTGATTAAATGTTTTTTTATCTGCCAACATCCTAAAATGCATTGTATTAACCCAGGCAGTTCTGGGTTCCCAGGATGAGGAATTACCATTCGTTGCGGGCGCATCATAATCACCTGTAATTGTATTCTTGCACGATCCGATGGTAATCGCAATTCCACCCGAATCAGCTACGGCTTCAACCGCCACACTTGAATTTACCATTTTCTTAAAAAGCTGTGCGGTTTTCTCTTTTGACAGGTCGGTTCCTGTTTCCAAATTCTCGGTTAGCGTTGAGCCTTCCTGAAAAATCGGCGTATTCCTAAAAGGAATGATATCAGTTTTTGCACAGCCAAACTGTTTCAGCACCCGCCCGGTTTTAAAATCCGACACAGTCAGATCCAGACTATCATAAGTCGCAGAAACGAAATAAAGATTTGGACCCGCTAAAAATGAATTGTCGACATAGTTATTTCTTACCGACTTATTACCGGATGCGTAAATATTATTGGGAACAAATTCCCGATAAAAAGCACGGTGAGCTGTTAAATCGGCACCATATACGGATGCGACTCCGTCATTATTATTCATGATGAAATAAGCTGAATCTTTTATCAAATACAGCTTATTGGGTTTCGAAACAATCACATCTCCCGATTCCCCCTCATCATATACTTTCGCAATATTCGTTTTAGGATCCACCAGCGTAGAAAAAGTCAGATTACTCCAAACTTTATCATTTTTAAATGGAATTTGCAGACTGTCTGCATTGTCTTCATCCAGCCAGCTGTGAAGAATAAAAAGAGATCTTTTCTTATCGACAGTAAGGTAGATGAAGTGATCTTCAGAACCCAGGCTGCCAATTACTTTTTCGTCGTCTTCTGATACGGCGATGGATTGTTGAACCGGTTCGTCTTTCAGGTTAAAAATATATCGGAGAATTCCATCAGGCTTTCTATGCCTTAAAAAAAGATAAATATCGTCTTCATACTTACAAGCACCCAGAAAATCATCCCAGAGAAATCTGCCGACAGAAAATTCTTTCGATATGTTTTCAGGGCCGTCAAAAAACATAATACGAATACTATCTTCCGAGAATAAAAATAAAACGCGTTGTTTTGGATTGCTGGTTTTCAGTGAATATAATTTCACATCTCCCCGCCATCCAAAGTTCTTACTCAATATTTCGACCTGGGATTTTCCTTCCAGCGATTGAAGGATGAAGGCTAAAATAAAAATCAATTTAAAATTCCTACGCAAAGAGGTACAATTCCTTTTCATAAAGTACGCCATACGATCACTTAATTTCTTTTCTTTCTATTTCACAAAATAACTATCGTTGAAGAATCACTTTCATGGTTTGAAAATCTATCGGACCTGAAGTATGTTGATGAATGATTTTCCAGCCGTTTTTCTTTTCCTGCAATACCCATGTAAGCCGATTCTCCAAATATCTGAGTTCTTCGCCTTTTTCCGAAACCGCAGTAAATTTCACAAACGCAGTGGCCACGGCAATTTCACCGATCGACTGTATTTGAATATCGCTGAACTCAACTATATCCTTATTTTCTCCAAGTGAATCAAACCAGTTTTCGACCATTTCCCGCCAGTCCGAAAGCCCGTCGTACGACCAGCGCTGCCACATATCAAAAATTCTTACTTTCTCATCAAAAATAGAAACAAATGTTTCGACGTCCTTTTGAAAAACGGAATTCTTATATGTGTCAAACAAAGATTCTATCGCTTCCATGATTCCTGTATGATTATTTCAGTCTGGTCCGAAAATACAAAAAGAAAAATCAAATTATATAGACTCAAAATCTATGAATACAGAAAATTTAAACAAGGATCAGGAAATCCTGATTTTCATTGTTAAAGAAATGGCGGGGGCGAAGCTAGTCCAGGCAAAATCCATGAATAAAAACAAGAGGCGGAACGGATCCTTCTTTCAGAAAGAAGAGATTTCCCTCCTGTACTGGGCAGTAATTCCCTTTGTCATCAGAATACGTCAAAAAATGTTTGTACCAATTTACTAAATATCTTTAGGTCGACAGCCTAAAGCAACCACATGAATCATGCGAAAAAATCCGGGGAGACCTGGACTAAAGAAACTGCCCGTCTGGAAACTTTCAGCGACGGTGTTTTTGCTATCGCGATTACATTGTTGGTTTTGGAGTTGACATCCATGTTACACCCTCAAAACGGTGAAACATTATTTAAGTCTTTCTTACATCATTGGGAACCTCTTGTTGCGTTTTTAATTGGTTTCCTTACTATACTGGTTTGCTGGATAAACCACAATCATGTATTTGGGTATATAAAAAAAACGGATAGCTATCTACCCTGGGTGAATGGGTTAGTTTTACTTATAATAACTTTTACTCCTTTTCCAACCGCCATTCTCGCAGAATATTTAGGAACGGAAGGTAGGTTTGCGCTGGCTGTTTTCGGCTTTAATTATTTTACGATTTCCATCGCGTCCTATTGGCTCTGTGCTTATGCATACAGGAAATCACTTATTGACGAAGACGATAGAGAATTTTTTCATTGTATCAAACTGACATATGCTTATAGTATCGTATATACATTCCTCGCTTTTTTAATTTGTTTTATTTCCATACCTGTTGCCATCATTCTTTATATGTTCTTGTTTTTTGTATTCGCATTTCCAAAAGAATTCGCAGCAAGACTTTTGAAAAGGAAACATAAAAGGATGAGAAAATCTTTCAAGCGGGAATAATTCTGAAGCGTACCCTGCAGATAGAAATTTCCAGAGAATTTTAAAACTATACTGCTGCTTCCGCGATTCGAATATAATAACCATTAATATCAACAAAGGCAAACTCGCGGAGTCCGTATGGATGAAGTCTTAGTTTATCTGCAATGGATATTTTCTTTTCCAGGTATTCCGTGTAGACTTCATTGATGTTTTCAACAAACCACAAAAGCGGTAACCGGTGTTTGTCGTTGTTTATATCATTTACAAAGTCGGGGTCCTCGCCGAATATTATCCGCATTTCATTGCGACTGATCCCTCCATCTTTTTCTCCGGAGGTCCACTCGTCATTGAATCCGAGTTTGTCCCGATAGTATTCGATCGTTTGCTTTAGGTTTTTTACTGGCAAATGGGGTGAATTTCGAATAAAGCTTAAGGCTGCCATGGATTCTCATGTTAATTCCTGTAATATTAAATCCCTGATACCCTTACAATTTAAACAAAATTACCAACCCCGCCTAAGGGTTTACCCTTAGATAAAATCCTGATAAGGCCAGCAATAGGGGGGATACTTCATTCATTTGGCTCTCACACTAACTGAGATTCTCCGGTCTTTCCGCCTTTCCTCATCTGGCGCATCCGCGGCTGCTTTAGCATATTCTGAACCATAGCCCTCGGCCCCCAGCACCTGCGATATGTTGGCACCGTCTGATTTCAGTGCTAAATAAGTGGCTTCGGCCCTGTTTTGCGAGAGCTTTAAATTAGCCAGACTATCTCCCGTTTTGTCAGTATAGCCGCCAATCTTAATTTTCACCTTGGGAAAAGCATTCAGAATTGCCACGATATTGTGAATCTGAACCATACTCGAGTCCGTTATGTCAGCGCTGCCTAACTTGAAATTCAGATTGTCAAAATCAAACCAGACGTCCTTACCTGGTTTACTGGCAGGATCATCCAGAAAAGTTACAAGTTGATCTTCGATTCCGCCTCTGTATGCCTCCAGCTCTTTACCATCCGGCAGCTTTACCTTCAATGACTCACGTGCCGGAGGTATAACAACTGCCGGTGTGGTATCTGCTTTCTTAGTAATCTTGTCTTCATCAGAGGAAACGCTGTCCGAGCCATTACAACCTTTCACCAGGTAAAAAAGTACAGCCATAATAACGGATACAGTAAGTACGATCGATAACCAACGATTGCCTTTTGGAGAATCTGTTGCCATAAAATAAAAATTTTAGTGAAGAACCGCGGCAACACAAATGTATCAGAATATTGAAACTTGCTAATTAATTTTTATTATACATACAAAAAACTCAATGTATTTCATATGACGGTTTAAAATTTCCAGAAGCTACAAAAGTAGATACCTCAAATGCTGAAATGAAGATGATTTCTTTCATATCTTATCCCAGCTTGGGTTTTCCCTATCAAATTACAGACATTAACTTACTTTGTTGCGACGTATATTTCAAGTCAATAATAATAATACCACTACAGTGAATGTTACATTCGGACTCAGACTCACTCTATTCATGATTATTTTGTCATCTCATAAATTTGCGGTGGCTCAGGATAGCACAATTCGAATACAAAAGGATGTTCTGTATGTAGCTGGTGGTAGTCTTGAACAACAAATGGACATGTATCTTCCAGGCGGTGAAAACTTCCCCATCATTCTTTATCTGCATGAAGGCGGTTTAACTTCTGGCGACAAAGCAGATAGCCCATATGCAGAAATAGCAGTGAATTTTGCAAAAAAGGGAATTGGATTTATACTGATCAACTACAGATTAGGACCAAAATACAAGTGGCCATCAATGGCCGAAGACGCGTCAAATGCTTTTTCGTGGATTAAAAACAATTCCAAAATACTACATGCAAACCCTCACAAAATATTCATTGTTGGTCATAGTTCAGGGGCCCTGATTGCATCCATTCTATCTACAGATAAAAAATACTTGCAGAAATCCGGTTGTTCACTTTCAGATATTGCAGGCTGTGTTGCAATGGGAACTATGCTTAATCCATCTTATGATACGGATTCTATTCCTACAGATACACTTAATAAAGTCTGGAAAAAACTCAGGGACCGGGAAACCTATGAAAGTCTCTTTGAAACCCCGGAGTCCTATCGGGATGCTGATCCATCGCGGCACATAACAAAAAACGCACCGCCTTTCCTTATTCTTATAGCAGAAGAAGAACAAGTTAATCCTCCCATACTGGAACAGGCAAACAGATTCGCAATGGCAATGAAAAACGCAGGCGTTCCGGTGCAAATAGAAGTTCTAAAAAATCGGAGGCATACGACGGCAATGAAAAAAATGGCTGAACTGAACGACCCTGCTTTTTTGACAATAATCGGGTTCATAAATAACCATTAGTTTTATATTAAAATTCAAAGATTTCAAATCTTCTTTTCCGGCATTTTCTGTTTGATAAAATTTAGCAGTTCCTGATATGATTCTTCCGATATCAATTCCCTCATTAATTGCCAAACCATTCGCTCCGGCCTTGTCAATATTCAGGAAAATAAAATTCCTGTAAAGGAATAATGAAGAAAACATTTCCCATTTGTATATACTTTTCGCAAGATCACTTTCATGAATAATATTTTCTTCACGAAAAATAAGAGTTGTCTCGTTTGATTGTTTAAAAAATCTCCTACCCCGCAAACCAGCTTCATCCAGGAAAGCTTCCTTACGTCTAAATTGACCAATTAATAAGGTTGAAGTCAGAACAATATATGCTATCCCAAAAGCCCCCACTAAATTAAATGAACTGTGTTCGTAAATCGTTTTATTTTCATGCGTAATATTATTTACATATTCTGTTTTATTTACATTATTATATATAGGAGAAAAGCCAATGATTGTAAAAAGTATCCCAATGCCATATTGAATAAGAAAAATCTTACGGTTACGCCTGACTATTAATTGCCAGGCAATTTTTCTTTCTTCCATGAAATGCTGATACGCCTTTTTATCATGAATGACTATATCCATAGATTAGGAAAAATATCTCTAATATTATAATAAACAAACTTTAATGAAAAATATTATTAGCAATAATAATCATACTAAGTATTTACCCTTATCCATCCGGCCACATTTGATGAAATATTCCAGATTTAATTCGATGTCAGATTCTTATTTTATTATCTTGTTTGTTAAACTCAATTAAATGTCTTTACGAATCATGACGTTTGCCATTCCCGTCATTTTTATTTTCAATTCGAAGACTAATGCAGCAAAAATCTCAGATGCTCTTTCTTATAAAGTAATTATAATTCCGGGTTCAATGCCGCCTTTACATACTATTCCAGACAGTATGATCTTGAAAATTAATACTTCATTTCAAGACAGAACTATTACTGTTGAGTTGAAGAATGATTCGATTTATACCTACAATCATGAAGACTGGGATTATGAGGACTATTACCCTTCTACAGCTATGTCAATAAAAGACGCAATTCACAGTATTAAAATCACATTTACAAGGGCGGAACATATGCCGGAATATCCTGGAGGTGAACAGGCATGGGCAAAATATTTAAATGAATTCTGCCTGCAACATAAAGACGAGATTGAAAAACATGGCGATATAAAGCTTACCGTGCGTTTCATTGTTCACATCCATGGTCAGGTTACGGATATAGAATTTCAAAATGGCGCATCTCAATCATCATTAGCCCCACTTGCCATTTCTTGTATTCAAAACGCACCAGGCTGGCAGCCGGCCATTCAAAACGGACACAAAGTTCCCTGTTATACAATTCAGGTAGTTAAATTTGAACTACCGTAACCTGGTTTACCATTTGTCTTCCTTTGGATTCGGTTGTCCCTTTCCGGTAGTGATCAGGCTCACCAGACTTTCCTGAATATACTGTGTCCACGCTTTGAAACAGATATCGAAACATTCATAATCCGGAACAAGACCCTGATGCGTGAAGTGCAGTTCCGTTTTGCCGTCTTTCTGAGATATTTCAAAAATGACTTTCGTGCCCACCCATTCTCTCTGGTCTTTGATAAAGTTGAAATGATTTTCGAGCACCAGCCAGACTACTTTCTTTTCAGGAATGAGTTCCACTATTCTCATTTTGCAAATGTGGACATCCCTGTAGTGATATTTAAATTCGCTGTTAAGCCTGTCCGTATCCCCTTCGATTTCCTGTGACCACCATCCGCGAACATTATTTACAGCATCAAATACTGCCTTCGGCGACTCATCCACTACGATGGTGGTGGTAAAATCTTTTTCAATCGTTTTAGTTGTCATTGTATTTTATTTTAATTGTAATTTTTTTTCGGGTGTGCCTTTTCCTGTTGTTAATAATTTAAACAGGCTTCCTTTAATATAATAATCCCAGCCCTTTGAGCAGTCTTTGTAACATTCCACTTCAGGAACCAAACCATGATGCGTGAATTTGAGATGTGTTTGTTTTCCCTCTTCGGACAGTTCAAAACTTATCTTAGTATTATTCCATTCCTGTTTATCTCTTAAAAAATTCAGCCTGCTCTTCGTAACCAGCCATACCAGTTTTTTATCGGGAATAAGTTCTGTCAACTTTTGCGTTGACACGTGTACATCACCAAAGTGTACAGTGAATTCATCGTTCAGTTTTTTTGAATTGCCATCCAATTCTTCAGTCCACCATTCTGTAACATTATTTATATCCCTGAATACTTCTTTGGCAGGAGCGTCCACAACTAAAGTGACCATATAATCTTTGTTTGCCATTTCATTCAATTTAGAATACAAGATTACGGTCTAAATCTGTTTTTTACCGGGTGTTAAATAGACATTCTTCCGGGTTGATTTGGACAGGCTATTGAGATATCTTTGCTCAAACATCACAAGTGAAACACGTTGTCATCCTTGTTCCCAATGGCAACCCACATATGAGCAGTATTGCAGGTTCTTTTGAAATCCTGACAAGAGCTGAATCCTATTGGCGCAGAATGGGTAACAAACCTGTGATGGAAGTTCATTTGGCAGGATTTATTACCGAATCCAAATCAACAACCGGTTTTTTTTCCGTCGATCCGCGAAGACATAAGAGATATCAAAAAAACCGATTTACTGATTATTCCCTCTCTTGGCAACGACTATGAAAACGCGATCAGAAAAAATAAAGAGCTGATTAACTGGATCAACACACAATATAAAACAGGTGCTGAAATGGCAAGCATATGCACAGGTGCATTCCTGCTTGCTGCCACGGGAATACTAAAAGGAAAAACCTGTTCCACTCATTGGAATGCGGTATCTGATTTCAGGCGCTTGTTTCCCGATATCGATTTGCAGGCTGATAAATTGCTTACCGTTGAGAAAGGAATCTATACGAACGGCGGGGCTTATTCTTTTTTGAACCTCATTTTATTTCTTATAGAAAAATATTTCGACAGGGAAACTGCTATTTACTGTTCCAAAGTCTTTCAAATAGATTTCGAGAGAGACTCGCAATCACCCTTCAGTATATTTCAAACACAGAAGAATCACGGGGACGAACTCATATGCCAGGCGCAGAACTATATCGAAGAAAATCTGACTGAGAAAATATCTTTCGAACAGGTTGCATCCAAACTGGCGATCAGCAGGCGCAACTTTGACAGACGATTTATAAAAGCAATTGGCAATACGCCGGTGGAATATCTGCAGCGCGTAAAAGTGGAAGTTGCAAAACGAATTCTCGAAAAAGGCAGGAAGAGTATTTTCGAAGTCATGAATGAAGTGGGCTACTCAGATGATAAAGCATTCAGGGAGGTATTCAAAAAAATCACCGGTCTTTCACCGCTGGATTATAGAGCGAAGTATAATAGAGAACTCGTGCCGGTCTAGTAATATTTACCAGAAATCCGGTTTAACAGGCGTTCCTCCGTGTACCGAGCATATCATACAATCCTTGGTGGCACCAATATATCCTACTACAATTCCCTGGCGGAACAGCCAGAGTTATGGGAAGTTCAGATCCGTCTGCGAAAAGAGAATAAGACCCCGGTTTTATTGTATCCGCATCACAATTTTCATAACCGGTATAAACAGATACATCTGGTATTTGAGACCTGCAATAAAGATTCGTTTTTCGATTTCGGAAGTACATCCGACAAATCCGATAACCCGTTCTGTAGTATCCGTCGTACAAACGATGTTTCCACCTGTTTGCGAGGGTTGCGCGTCGAATATTGATCCCAGTTGTTCCGTATTCTTCTTTAGTGTTGCTTCCATTCATACCAATCCTTGGTAAGCACAATTTGTTTCACCAGAATACTGTACCTGTCACGCAGTCTGTTTGACGTAAAATAAGAGACTGTTTGCAGTGGAAATTTGTAGACATAACATCCGAACCCAGATTTTCCGAAGATGCAAGAAGAATGTCAGTTGACTGATCAGTGATCCAGCAGTTATATAAAGTATCTGCATCTTCAATATCTCTCGTAATTCCCGCCGGTGTATATTTATAATTGGAAAAAGCAAATGCAAAATATTTCCAGGTCTCCTGATAGTACCATTCATAATATATACTTTTATTGCGGTCATCATGGGTGGAAACATAAATGGTAACATGATCTGAATCTGTATCAAATCCCACGGTATCAATAGGAGGAGTAATTTTTGCGACTGTCAATGCCGATAAATAATCTTTACCGTTGGAAGTCTTTATATGAATCCTGTATTTCTGATTGGTATCGATGGGTATCTGATTAATGGAATAATTTCCGCCGCCGGTTTCGGCTAAACTAAACCTAACCCCCAGCTCTGATTCTACTTCCACCTGAGCGCCGGATTCTGGAATTGTACTGATATCATTCAAAGGGGCTACGCGGGTTAGTAAAATATTAGTGGGCCCATTTCCGGCATTTATAAATCCTTCCACCACCAGTATCCCCGAAGCAGGAGAGTTAATGTGTGGCATATATTTATCTTTACATGCCAAAAAAAGAATCAATATCAAAAACCAGGTTTTCACTTTCATAACTTCTTAAAAACTTACATTAAAATTTATGAACGGGATGGCACTGCCAAATATGGACAATTTGTATCCGTTCACTACGCCATTTTCTGAAATAAAATAAACCGAATAAGGGTTATGGGTTCCAAACATATTGTATACGCCGATAGTCCAGGAATTGTGAAATTTCTGGTGAACCCTGTGGTTCCCATCTATGTTCATCGAAAAATCTGTTCGGTAATAATCAGGTATGCGATAGGCGTTCCTGTCGGAATAGGATGTTCGGTAAGAACTATCATATCTGAATACTCCTATAGGCAGCGTGATCGGCCGGCCGGTATTGTAAGTAAAGTTCAGGGAAAAACTAAACCGGTGATTGACCCTGTAGTTGGCGACTATTGTTAACGAATTGGGCTGATCATAATTCGCAGGATAATAATTTCCTTCATTGATCAACTCTCCGGCATTTGGATCAGCCTGTTTTTGCTCTGTTCTTGAAAAGGTATAACTGATCCAGCCATTTAATTTGCCTGTTGCTTTTTTGATCATGAACTCCACACCATAAGCCCGCCCGTTTGTATTGATTACGTCCGTTTCAATATGATGATTCAAAACCAATACGGCCCCGCTTTTATAATCAAGTATATGTTGCATTGTTTTATAATAAACCTCTACAGAAGTTTCAATCGTATTATTTTTCAGATTCTTGTAAAAGCCAAGTGAATACTGATTTCCCCATTCAGGTGCAATATTAGGATCACTCAGTTTCCAGATGTCCGTGGGTGAAATGGCCGTTGTATTGGACAGTACATGTATATATTGCTGCTCTGTATTATAGCTGGCCTTCATTGAAAAATTGTCGGTGAATGCATATCTCGCGGACAAACGATACTCAGGACCAGAATATGTTTTTATAAACTCGTTTGAGCCATACGTGTTTGCAGACAATATATCGTCTGATGTTTTGGGAGAGTTTGCAGGATACTGGTTTACAGTTTGTGGCCCTAAATAATTATAGACTGAAAACCGGATGCCGGCTTCAACGACAAACGCCGGAGTGATGGTGAATTTATCACTGAGGTATACCGCACTTTCCAGTGCCTGTTCCTTTTGGACGGTGTCGGGAGTCGCGAGAGATAGTTTGCCTACAGGTTCATAGGTGCCCGGGTGCAAACCGTAATACAATGAATTGATTCCGAATTCCAGGGAATGCTTAGCACTTAAGAAGTAATAAAATTCTCCTTTAAAATAAGATTGATTTACTCCAAATGAAAATTTGTAAGCGTTCACAGGATTTTGCGTACTGCTGATATCATAATTGTACTGATCATAGCCCGTGATAAATAATCCATAAAATTTATCGTTGAATGAATGTTTCCATTTCAGCGAGAGGTTCACATTACCGTATCCATAAGTAGTGTCGCTGTTCAGATTAAAATTATCCTTGCTGGTGTAGGCAGTCAGGTATAGATTATTATTTTTATTGATCTGGTGACTGACATTGAAATTGACATCATAAAAAGAGGCCCTGCTTAACTTGTACTCTGGCGGAAGCAAGTTCAGCAACCAGTTTGCGTAGGTGGTTCTGCCCGCGAGAATAAAGGAAGTTTTATCTTTTACAATGGGACCTTCAAATTCCAACCTGCTGGTAACAAGGCCAATTCCTGCATTACCTGCAAATTCTTTCTTATTTCCTTCCCTGCTTGTGATATCCAAAACAGATGATAACCGCCCTCCGTACCTGGCTGGAATACTGCTCTTATATAATTCCACACTCTTAACCACATCAGGATTGAAGGCTGAAAAGAAACCAAAAAAATGAGAAGGGTTGTAAATAGTTGCATCGTTGAACAGGATGAGATTCTGATCTGCCGAACCGCCACGAACATTTAAACCTGTACTTGCTTCGCCCACTGACTTCACACCCGGGAGAGTCAACAATACGCGTAAAAGATCGGCCTCTCCAAATGCCACCGGCACTTTTTTAAGCGTTTTAATATCCATTTTCTGTACGCCCATATCAACACTTCGGATATTGCTCATCTTTTCTGCTGAGACGATTACATTCTTTAATATCATAACCTGACCCTGCAAATCAATATTCATCTTTCCATCGCCCGACAGTAAAACCTGACGACGGGTATCTTTCATTCCGATACTCTGGATATTTAAAATATGACGACCTTTTGGTAACGATATCGCATAATATCCATATTGATCTGATGCGACACCGATTCGCGGTTTATCGGTATATATAGAAGCCCCTGCAATCGACTCGCCTGTTTTTGCATCCCTCACGTATCCTGTGATCAATGCATTCGGAGAACCATTGTTTGCCGAGTTAACACCGATCTGGTAAAGTTTATTCTCAAGGACGGCCACCTGAGTATTAGTAATCTGATTTTGTTCATCTTCAATCTCGACATGATAACCACGATGTTTATCTTTTAAAGAATCCGGCGAAGCTGCGAGATTCGTTTGTATAAGCGCCTCTTTCGTAAGAAAAACTTCATCATGGGGTCCGATGGCATAATTATACTTTGTATCGGCAAAAGCTTTGTTCAAAACCGCACTGAGTGGCTCTCTGTTGACGGAAAAATTAAATTTCAGGCTGTCAAATAGAGAAATATCATAGTAAAAAAAGTAGTCGGTCTGGGATTCTATTTCTTCCACCAGCTCCTGGATGGGTGCGTCATGTAAGGTTACCGTGATGAGATTCTGTGCATTTTTTTGCGCCTGCAATTCAGGGCTATAAGAACTCAGAAAAAATATAAAAAGCAAACACCCGACAAAATATCTCATACTGGCAATTAGCAACAGGTTAATATACTCATTTTTTATATATCATTTCAAAATGAGGACTAACCATGACTTCTTACTTCTGTCACACGTTAAGCCTTCAACATTTGCCTATTCCGATCTCAGGCTCTTTACGGGATTTGCTACCGCCGCCTTGATCGCCTGAAAACTTACGGTGAATAGTGCAATCAGTACAGCCATCAGTCCCGCGACGAGAAAAATCCACCAGCTGATTTGAATGCGATACTTATAATTCTCCAGCCAGTTGTGCATCATCCACCATGCTATCGGAAAAGCGATAAGACAGGATATACAGACGAGTAAAAGAAAGTCTTTTGAAATAAGACCTGTAATGCCCTGCACACTTGCCCCCAGAATCTTGCGGATACCAATTTCCTTACTTCTTTTTTCAGCAGTGTAGGCAGCAAGACCAAACAATCCGAGACAGGATATAAATATGGCAAGAACGGAAAACACTTCTGCCAGTTGTCCGATCAGTGTTTCTGTTTTAAACAACTTACCGAATTCCTGATCCACAAAACTGTAATCGAATGGATAACCCGGATTGTTATTCTTGAATATCGTTTCCATTTTCGCAAGTGCTACGGGCACAGACGCGCCTTCCTTCAATCGAACCGACATTACGTTTGCATTGGATGAATCCGCAAATAACATAAGCGGTGAAGCAGGAGCATACATATCATTGTAGATAAAATTCTTTATCACTCCCACTACAGTAAATTTATGACCCTGCCCCGATATAATGCTCCCAACGATATTTTTTTTATTCATGAGTGCAGCCAGCGTTTCATTTATAATTACACTAGTGCTGTCACTTTTAAAATTTGAATAAAAATCTCTGCCTTCTTTCATATGAAGTCCCATCGTAGAAGTGTACTCCTGGCTTACCTGTTCAACTGTAATCAGGATTTGCCTGGAAGGATCTTTTCCCTCCCAGGAGAAATCGCCTGTATTACTTCCCAACTCTAAAATCTGATTATTACTTAATGCCGTATTTTGAACAAGGCCGGTTTCCAATAGATCATTTTTGATAATTGTATAATTATCTTTCATCTTACCCTGCATAAACATGTAAATCAGATTGTTCTTATTGTAACCCAGATCCCGGTCCTTCACATGAAATATCTGCAGGTAAATTATGATGGTTGATATGATCAGAATTACGGAAATGGAAAACTGAACGACGACCAGACTTTTTCTTACAAATCCGGCAGAACCGCCAGCTTTTATTTTTATTCCCTTCAATACATAAATAGGATTAAATGAAGAAAGGTAAAACGCCGGATAACTTCCTGCTACCAGACCACAGATCAGCGCAATGCCCAGCAGGGCTCCGATATGCAAAGGATTAAATATGTTGACAGACAAATGTTTCTCCACAAGCAGGTTAAATGCTGGTAAGGAAATATATATAATAGCAACCGCCAGTAATAGCGAAACAATTGCGGTGAAAACAGATTCTCCAATAAACTGACCGATCAGTTTTCTTTTTCCTGCTCCCATTACTTTTCTCACACCAACTTCTTTGGCACGTTGCTCAGATCGGGCAGTAGAAAGATTCATAAAATTGATACAGGCAATCACTAAAATAATCCAGGCGATGACATTGAAGAGATGCACATACTGTATTCTTCCGGGAATCTCATTTCCATTTTCAAAATTGTCATACATCCTCCAGCGATTCATCGGATAAATGGACATATGTGCACTGGCTTCTTTTTGTTTGGTCTGTACAAATCCATATAACTTTTTATTGATTGTGGCGATATCAGCATTTGGTTCCGTCTCCACATAGGTCACTATTCCGTTGTTACCCCATGACTTCAGCCAACTATTCTGATCCAGATAAATTTTGAAAGGTGCCAACCAGCTAAAATAAAAAGACACATTTTTTGGAAGATCCTTAAATACACCAGCGATCACGTAATCCTGTTTGTTGTCAACCTTCAGAGTTTTCCCTACGACATTCGCGCTACCGAAAAACTTATTGGCCATCGTTTCAGAAATCACCAGTGAATGTAACTGCGCAAAGGCCGTCTTTGCGTTCCCCTGAATAAACTCAAGCTGGAACATCGTTAGAAACGATGAATCCACATAAAGACCCTGTTCATAAATGGGTTTATCTTTTGCGGAGAATAAGACGCTATTGCCCCAAGTAGATCTGGCGGTGCTTCTTAATCCGGGAATTTCCGCCTTGATGGCTTCCGCCAAAGTACCGGGTGTTGCATCGAATGTAAATGTGTTGCCGTCGTAAGTCTGACGATCTTTTACTTTATACAGATTATCGCGGTTGCTGAAATAATGATTGAACGTTAGTTCATCTTCAACCCAAAGAAAAATCAATCCCGCACAAGCCATACCGATGGCGAGTCCGCCAATATTTAAAAAACTATATCCCTTGTTTTTCCAGAGATTTCGGAATGCTGCTTTAATATAATTTCTGAACATCCGGCCAGATTTGAAAGGTGATAAATATGTCTATTAAATATATCAAGTTTTTTTAAAGACAGGAGCCTTTCAGTCTGATACTTATTTGAGCGGTTATTATAGATGCTGAACGTGGGTCACGGAAGAACGTCGTTTTCGTTTTCTATATCCCAGTGGACCAGTAAGAGTTCAAACCGGTGTTGTTCGGATTTCTTTTCGATTCTTCATTAAAATAAAATTGGGGTGTATAGAAATACACCCCTTTAACGATTGCTTGCCATACAACTTAGACTGCACACGTGAGGTCACAGACGGATTCGAACCGTCGTAAAAGGTTTTGCAGACCCATGCCTGACCACTCGGCCATATGACCATTCCTGCTTTCCAACACAAACATAAGAATAAATATTGTATATCCTACTATTTTAGTAGACTTATAGAAAAAAAATAATTCTATCAATATAATAAACGAAAAAACCTTCCTTTCAGAAGATCCAACTATCGTTGTAACACTGGAGAATAAATAATATCGGAGCGTAATTTAACAATGCGATTTGTTAAATTTATTTGCTGAATATAAATGGTCCTGCGGGATATCTATATTCACAACTCAATCCCTTATTCACATGAAAGGGTTATCCTCACTCTTTTTAATGCTTGGCTTATTTTGTTTTTCAATATTATCCTGTTACACGTGCTATTCCCAGAATCAATCGATAGTATTTTTTAAAGGAATCATTTTAAATGATTCTACGGGAGAACCTGTTAGTTATGCAACGATCGCACTATCTGGGAAAGGAATCAATACCATGAGTAATGAAGAAGGCAGATTCATTTTTAAAATACCTGGCGATAATAAGACTGACAGTATATACATTACTCATGTAGGATATAAAATCGGTGTATTTTATTTTTAATGCGACTGATACCTCAATAAGAATAATCAAATTGAAAACTCAATCGCAAACACTTATGGAAGTAACAATAAAAACCATCAACGCACTGGATCAGATAAAAAGAGCCATTTCCAAAATCCCGGAAAATTATCCAAGAAACCCTTATGTATTGAATGGATTCTATCGAATGACGGGGAAAAAAGAAAAATCTATCATAGATATTTCAGAAGTCGTCTTTAATACTTATAGTGAAAACTATTCCAGGAAAAATAAACAATTAGAAGTAGTCAGAGCGCGGATGGATAAGGATCTCACGGCTTTTGGTGGTATGGAAGGTATAAATATAGGTACGGATCCTAAAGAAATAATGAAAGATGATATCGTGAGTAACGCGGGACAATCGGGTTTATTTAGTAACGAAGCACTAAAGCAACACATATTCACTTATAAGGAGGTTGCAGAATTATGAAGGACAGGATGCATATGTAATTTCATTTGATCAGAAAGATGAGATAAAAAAATCACTGGATAAAGGAGTATTATATATCAATACAGATAATCTGGCTTTTCTGCAAATTACCAGCTATAGAAGTCCGAAAGGATTAAAATACTGGGAATTCAATTTTGCAGAAAAGATGATGTTGAAACTGGCAGAACTGCATATTGATCAATTACAGGATAGCGGCTATATCACTTATAGGAAATATGGCGACAGAATATTATCTGAAGGCATATCTACGGTGTAGGAAGCTGGCATATCGTAGGCGGAAGAAAACACTTTGCTCTGAATCCTTTGCGTGTTAAGTTTAACTGTCTCGTAACCGGTATCGATACGGCAAGTCCGCAACCATTTAGCAAAGATGTTGTGCAACATAACTCCAGAATGATGGAAAATCGTTCACCCGATATCAATACAGACGGTACCGATGCTTTTTGGTCTGATTATAATCTGATACAATCCGACTATAATGTGGACTCGGCTTCCAGGATTATCCGTGCCAATAATGAAACGTTGAACTATAAACGAAAACTCACTGCTCAATTAAGAAAATACAAGGATGATAAGACCTTGCGAATAGATTCGATTCTATCATTTTATTACGAGAAAGGTTTGTTTAATGGGGCTGCACTGGTGAAATATCAGGGTAAAATTATTTATGAAAAAGGTTTTGGTTTCGCAGATAAAACCACAAAACTTTCAAATTCAGGACAAACACAATTCAGAATAGGTTCGACATCGAAACAATTTACGGCGATGCTGATAATGGAACTCGCAAATGAAAACAAATTGAGTCTGCAAGATTCTGCAGGCAAATACCTTCCGGGTTTTCAAAATGGTAAGGTGACAATCGAAGAACTTTTGACGCATCAGTCGGGCATACCCGATTATTTACAAGAGGATGGGTATGTAGCAAAGATCCTGACAGTAAAATATACAACCGAACAACTGATCAAAAAATTCTGCAGCGATTCATTAGAATACATTCCCGGGACGCAGATTGAATATTCCAATTCAGGTTACGTAGTACTTGCAGAGTATCATTGAAAAAATAACAGGGAAAAAATATGGAGATGTGCTGGCGGAAAAGATATTTCGTCCACTGAACATGTCGAATAGTTATTTCGGGAAGGAAGGCCATGATTTAACTAAACTGGCAACCGGATATGTCAATGAAGAACCAGAATTGAATTATCCTGTGCAAAATGTGGTAGGAGCCGGTGGCATTACTTCGACAGCTGAAGACCTGGCAATCTGGAATGATGCACTGTCTTCAAATACATTGTTACCGGGCGAAAAAATGCAGGAACTTTTTAAACCCAGAGTGGCGTGGGATGAATGGGGCGCATACTATGGTTACGGCTGGATGACTGATCGCTTTCAATTCGAGGCTGCAAAAAAACATATTGTTCAATATCATCCCGGCACTGAAGTCGGTTTTTATGATATGCTGGTGAGGCAACCAGACAAAGATATTTTTATCATCCTGTTAAGCAACAAAAGTGATTTTCCCAGATTTGATATGACTGATTTAATCTTGAATGAGTTAAACTGATATTATTGAACAATCACTGTTCAGATTCGCACAGTTTAACGCTTGCGGTTTCCTGCAAAGTATTAAGACACAAACCCTTCTGAACTGGCATATTCATTGATCCCAAATTCATTACAATCGACCCACATGTTTAAAAATTATTTCAAGACCGCTTTCAGAAACCTGAAACGTAATAAAAGCTATGCCTTTATCAATACTCTGGGCCTAACGGTAGGGATTGCTTCCTGCCTCCTGCTTTTCATGGTTATCCGGTTTGAAACCAGTTTTGATAATTTTCATCCTAAGAAAAATAGTATCTATCGGGTATGCACTGAATTCCATAACCAGGATGGTGTTACTTATTCCGCTGGTGTTTCATTCCCGGTCGGACCAAGTATAAGAATCGACTTTCCGCAAATTAAAGAGGTGGCTTCGATGCTTAACAGGGGCGGACAGGTTACAGTTAATAACGGTAATAGTAATGGGAATAAATTTAACGAGGATAATATCTATTTCGCCGAACCCGAATTATTCAGCATGTTTCATTTCGAATGGTTGAATGGCGATGCCAAAACTTCATTGAAGAATCCAGGTAATGCTGTGCTTACACAGGCAACTGCCGACAAATATTTTGGGAACTGGAAGGATGCGCTGGGCAAAACTATTACGCTAAACAATAAAGATTCCTATATAATTACCGGCATTTTAAAAGATGTTCCGGCCAATTCCGATTTTCCTTTAAAGATAGTTATCCCCTATTCCGCGCTTGCCAACACGAATGTGAAAGGAAATCTGACTGACTGGGTCAGTACCTACGGCGATGCTTCTACATTTATTGTGTTGCCTCAAGGCCTCAGCCCCCAGAGATTTAACGAGTCTCTTAAAACCTTTGCCAAGAAACATAAACCTGCAGACTATGCAAAAGATGCTTATGTTTTACAACCACTCACCGAAATTCATTATGATGACCGCATGGGAAATTACGGCGGACATACATTCAGTCATTCTCTGATCACCGCTTTGTCGCTTATAGGAATTTTTCTGATTGTTATAGCCTGCGTTAACTTTATCAATCTCGCCACTGCACAGGCAGTAAACAGATCAAAAGAAGTCGGCGTGAGGAAAGTGTTGGGAAGCAATCGCAAGCAACTGGCATTGCAATTCCTTATGGAGACCGCTATCATCGTATTCTCGGCGTCCATATTAGCCATCGGGATTGCCGAAGTCGTCTTGCCATTTTTGAACAAGCTGCTGGAAGTAAAAATTCAAATGGATTTTTTCGCGGATCCTTCCCTCATGATGTTCATTATTATTACAGCACTTGTAGTTACACTTTTATCAGGATGTTATCCCGCAGTTATATTATCCGGATTTAACCCGATCACGGCATTGAAGAGTAAGATATCCTCTGAAATGGTGGGTGGTGTTTCGCTCAGGAGAGGACTGGTGGTTCTTCAATTCGCCATTGCTCATATTCTTATTATCGGAATGATACTGGTTGTAAGCCAGATGAATTTCTTTAGAAACGCATCACTTGGATTTGATAAGGCAGCTATTATCAATGTGCCTTTGATCAACGACAGTATCAATCTGACTAAAATGGATTTCATTCGTGACAAACTGAGAGCAAATCCTGATATTCAAAAATTAAGTTTTAGCTATGCGAGTCCTGCATCCGATAATAATTGGAGCAGTGATTTTAAATATGATCATGCAGCAAAATCGACGGATTTTAGTGCCAACTTAAAATGGGCAGATCCTGATTATTTCAAAACATTCAATCTTCAGTTTATTGCGGGCCACGCTTATAATCCCAGCGATACGGTGCGGGAATTTGTGGTGAATGAAACATTGCTGAAAAAAATGGGAGTTCGAAATCCACAGGATGCGATCGGCAAACAGATCGATTTCTGGGACGGACATTTTAAGGCCAATATTGTCGGTGTCGTCAGGGACTTTAATGTAAGTTCTCTTCGCAGACCACTTGCACCGGTAGTCATGAGCACCTGGAAAGGTGTTTACCAAACTATCAATATCAAAATAAAACCAGGATCTGAAAAAACGGTATTACCTTTTATTGAAAAACTCTGGAAGAGCACCTATCCTGATTATGTGTATGATTATCAATTCCTGGATCAAACGATTGAAAATTTTTACAAACAGGAGGATCAGCTTTCGCAACTCTATAAAATATTTGCAGGCATAGCCATATTCATCAGTTGTCTTGGCTTGTATGGACTAGTTTCCTTCATGGCCGTTCAGCGAACCAAGGAAGTGGGCATCCGCAAAGTTTTGGGTGCATCTGTGCGTAATATCATTTATCTATTGTCAAAGGAATTTACACTTCTGATAATCCTGGCATTCATAATCGCTGCACCAATCGCCTATTACATCATGTATGAGTGGCTGAAAAATTATACCTACCGGATTCCGCTCAGTGCATCCATATTTTTACTCGCTATCGGAAGCTCCATATTGATTGCCTGGATCACGGTTGCTCATCGTGCCATCAGTGCAGCAATCGCAAATCCAATAACCAGCCTGCGCTCGGAGTGAGCTCCGGCTTTGCCCACCGGCGTTTTAACGAAGGTGGGCTGGCGTAGACAGCCTACGCTCAAAATGACTTGCGCGCTGAAATTCATTAACTTTTAATTTCCAAGTATGCTCAGAAACAATCTAAAAATCGCCTGGCGGAATATCATTCGCGGCAGAGGTTACAGCGCTCTCAATATATTCGGACTGGCGACTGGAATCGGCGTTGCATTGATTATCGGTCTCTGGGTATACAATCAATACTCTTATGATAAATTCCTTCCTGATTACAATCAATTATATCAGGTAAGAAGAAATTTTTATGGGAATGGTGACACCCTCAATTTTGGCGGCACTTCATTGAAGTTAGCAGATGTATTGAGAACTCAGATTCCTGATATAAAATCTGTTGCTGAAACAGACGGAGGCAGCACACATGGTTTAACGGTTGCCGACAAAAAGCTTTATTTGACTGGTAACCAGGTTGCGGGTGATTTTCTTTCCATGTTCCAATATTCTTTGCTGGAAGGCGAAGCAAAAAATGTACTAAGGGATCCGTACAGTATTGTACTTACGGAAAGCACTGCAAAGGCATTGTTCGGTAATGAAGATCCTCTTAATAAAACTGTTCGGTACGATAATAAAAATGACCTGAGAGTTACGGGAATACTAAAGGATATTCCTGCTAACTCAACCTTACAGTTTAATTTCTTAGTGCCATTCAGTTATTTGGAGACAACAGACAGCTGGGTAAAACAAGCTCGCACAGCAGGCTTCGGTTGGACCAACTTTGCGGTGTATGTACAATTGAGACCAGGCGTTTCTTACGATCAGGTTGCTCCTAAAATAAGGGATCTGGAAAAAACGGAAAAGGATAACAGTTTTTCAATGACAACGAATGTTGTTCTTGAACCAGTCTCAGAATGGCATTTGTATGAAAATTATGAGAATGGAAAACCGGCTGCCGGGTTCATCCAGTATGTGCGGATATTCAGTATTATAGGAATCCTGGTATTGCTGATTGCCTGTATTAATTTTGTAAATCTTACTACCGCGCGATCTGAGAAAAGAGCTAAAGAAGTGGGCGTTAGAAAAGCTATAGGCTCAGGTAAAAAAGAACTGGTATTCCAATTCCTCATTGAATCCGTTCTGTTAACATTCATTGCTTTTCTTCTTTCGATTCTTTTCGTTCAGCTGGCCCTGCCTGCTTTCAACAATCTTACTTCCAGTAAAATAGAAATACCTTTTGCCAATCCGATATTTTGGATCATTTCATTGTGTTGCGTACTGATCACTGCACTAGCAGCAGGAAGCAGACCGGCATTCTATCTTTCCTCCTTTAATCCTGTAAAAGTTTTAAAAAGCAATATCCAGGTAGGTAAAGCAGCCACCCTTCCGCGAAAAATATTAGTGGTGCTGCAATTCAGCTGTTCGATAGCCCTTATCATAAGTACGTTCATCATTTACCAGCAGGTTCAGTATGCTAAGAACAGGCCATCGGGTTATGATAAAAATCGGTTGATGATGACCGATATGAATGAAGATCTGACCAGCAATTACAATGCAATTAGAAATGAAATAAAACAAAAAGGGATTGCTGACCTGATAACGACCTCGTCAAACGATGTAACCTCCGGCGGCAATCACAGGGATGTGGACGAATGGCCTGGCAAAAAGCCAGGCGAGTCTGTGAACATCGGTTATATATATGTATCAGAAGATTATTTTAAGACGCTGGGCATGTCGATGAAAGAAGGAAGAAATTTTTCCGGCAGTTCTGATACACTGAATGTAATATTTAATGAAGCAGCGGTGAAACTGTTACGTTTGAAAAATCCAATAAACCAGGTGATAACGAATATGGACACACGCTTCAGAATAATTGGCGTTGTTAAAGATGCAATTATGGGTTCTCCCTTTACACCGGCCGATCCCACCATTTTTTCTTATCAGGCAACTCCCCAGAATGTGATGTTGTACCGGTTATCTGCTCATATAAAAACTCCCGATGCTATTGCAGAGCTTACTTCCATATTTAATAAGTTTAATCCGGCCTATCCATTCACTTATACGTTTGCTGATGAAAGTTATGCTGTGAAATTTAAGCTTGAAGTACTTATCGGAAAGCTCGCAGGAATATTTGCAGTTTTTGCCATTTTTATTTCCTGCCTTGGTTTGTTTGGCCTCGCTGCATATACGGCAGAACAAAGAACCAAAGAGATCGGCATACGCAAGGTATTGGGGGCATCCATACCTCAGGTGTGGCTCCTGCTGTCAAAAGATTTTATTATACTTGTAGTGCTAAGTTGTTTCATCGCATCACCGATTGCACTATATTTTTTAACCGGCTGGCTGCAGAAATATGATTACAGGATTTCTATCGGACCTCTGGTATTTATTGTGGCAGGTTTAATGGCCGTGATAATTACAATTATTACGATTAGTTTCCAGGCTATCAAAGCAGCGATCGCAAATCCGGTGAGTAGCTTAAGAGCAGAATGAAGTACCAGGTTTATGTTATAGAGCTTTCAAAACGTGTCTTCACTGAAAATGCAAGATTTCGAAACGCCAATCCACAATTTAACGGCGTGCTCGAATGTCTCTATGTGGGTATGACCAGCAAAACGCCCGCTGAGCGATTGAAACAACATAAAACCGGATATGTGAACAAGAAGGGTCATAAACTATCCGCCAATATTGTTCAGAAATACGGAATCTACTTACGTCCAAGCCTTTACGATCATGTCAATCAGAAATCAATGACCAGGCAGGAAGCACTTGTTATGGAAGAAAAGCTCGCCCTTGATTTAAGAAAACAAGGATACGCAGTTTGGTTCAATTAAGTCCTCATTCGAAGTCTGGTTATTATTTTTCCCGGGCAGTCAGCAATAAAGTGTATCTTACCGGTCATCTTATAGCCTCAACCTTGTTTTGAGTTGCAAATAAAATTACCCCCCTGCGAGGTGATTTGTTTCTCCTTCAACTTTCAGACTGATAAGTTTTCGAAAACGTAAACTTATCACCATGCAACCTCCCGATCAGACTTCGGAAATTATTTTACTTCAGCAACAATTGGAATCAATTACAAAAGCTTTCGACATAGCCGTTAAAAAAGATATGCAACTGGGTGAATTGAAAACAATATTTCATGAAATGAAAATATTACAGGCGAGATTGAACGATTTGGAAGCCAATATGAAAAATGAAAATCAAAATGGATGACGAAGAATTTTATATTGATTTCATGTTCCGTGGCCGGAATTACACGGGTCTTGTAGCGACGAGGCAGAGAGACGGAATATCTACATTTGTCGTAAGATATTCAATGGAACCTGCGCATTTAACTGAAAAGACAATCGAATTATTACCCGTTGTTTGCGAAGAATCCGAACCACTGGAATGGCATGAAATATCCGACAGTATCAACAATAAATTCACCGAACTTTCTCTGATAAGAGTGATTGGAGACTCCCTCGAGGGTAGAGATATATAATATCAGTTTTAATTACGTGAACCCATTCTGCACATTGTACTGCATCGAACATTGTTGTTTTTAAAACTCTTAAATTAACTTTCAAATAAATTAAATGTTTATGAATGTTCAAATCATTGATAAACCTATCAGTTTTTCTCTTTACGGATTTTCCGGAGTGGCAGTGAACAAAGATTATGCTGCAACTGCTTTTAGACTGTCTGACAACATGTGGCGGGCAGTTAAGTCAAACAACTTAAAAAATAAAGGTCTCAATGTTTGGGTTTACGAACAAAATGAAAGCGTCTTCGCAGGTGTGGAACTGAACGACAGTCCAAATCAGGAAACCGGACTGGAGCAAAAAACAATTACTCTTTTAAAATATGCATATTACAAACATTTCGGACCATACAAGCTGATAAAACATGCCGGTCAGGAGATGAGGGACGATTTAAAAGGAAAAGGCTTTGAGACCATCTTACCCAATATTGAAATATATGGTCACTGGACGAAAGACGAATCTAAACTGGAGACTGAATTGCTGATCTGTTTAAAATAATTCCTGAAGCAATTATTACTTAAAAATTCCTCCATCATTTTTTTTTTTTTTTTTTTTTTTTTTTTTTTTTTTTTTTTTTTTTTTTTTTTTTTTTTTTTTTTTTTTTTTTTTTTTTTTTTTTTTTTTTTTTTTTTTTTTTTTTTTTTTTTTTTTTTTTTTTTTTTTTTTTTTTTTTTTTTTTTTTTTTTTTTTTTTTTTTTTTTTTTTTTTTTTTTTTTTTTTTTTTTTTTTTTTTTTTTTTTTTTTTTTTTTTTTTTTTTTTTTTTTTTTTTTTTTTTTTTTTTTTTTTTTTTAGGGTTATTTTATGAGTGGGTATTTATTGGATATAATAGATTTTTTTGTATTTATTTTTTAGGTAAATAAGGTTGTTAGGTATAAAGTATTGTGTTTTGATTTTTTTTATAAATTGGTTTTTATAGTAGATATTGTTGTGTATAAAATATATTATATTATATATAGTTATAATTATATATTTATTGATAGTATTATAGTTATTAATTTTTAAATAAAAATATGTATTATTGTTGGTGTGGTGGTTGTTAGTATAATATAGGTGTAATTATTGGTATTAAAAATGGAAATGATTTAGGTTTTTTGTGATTATTAGTTGGTGTTAAGTGTTTTTTGTTGGTATATTAGGAGGAGGTATAGTAGTTTTAATAGGTTTAGTAGTGTTTAATTTATGTGAAAAAATATATTTATAAATGTTGATTGGAGAAGTTTGTAGTAATGATAGTAAGTTTGATATAATTTAGAGGTTTTTAAAATTGATTTATAGAAAAATTGAAATAATGATAGTATGTTGATATTTAAAGTAAATTTTTTTTTTTTTTTATTTTAGTATTAGTTTTATATTTATTAAAAAAGAGGTGTGTTGTTAATTTTATATTGATTTTATTAGTGTATGTTATGTAAGTAGTTTTGTGAAAATTTTTAATAATATTAATTAGATTGTATTATGTTTAATTATTTTAGTTTTTGATTATTATATTTATTTAATTTAATAATAATAAAAGTATTATTATTTTAAGTTTTTTTTTTGAGAGGTGGTAGATTAGTATAGATTTGAATTATATTTTTTATTTTTATTATTAAGTATTGTTTTTTTTTGTTTTTTTGTTTTTAAATTTTGTTTATTTTAAATGTATTTTTTTAATAAGTTTATTGTAAGGATGAAAGATGTAGTTATTAAATAATATGATGAATATTAATTAGGTGTTTAAGTAATAGTTAATTATAAAAAAAATGTAAGATTTAAATATAAAATGAGTGTTTATATAAAAGTAGATTTTTTTGTTTTGTTTGTTATAAAAATAATTGAAATAAAATGATAAATAAAAGAAAAAAATAATATTTTTGAAATGATATATGTTTAAATGAAATAAGAAAATAAATTAAATAATAATTTTTATAAAATAAATATTTTAAATAAATTTAAAAATTAATATAAAAATAAAAATTAAAAATATATAAATATAAAAAAAAAAAAAATAAAAATTTTTTTAAAAAAATATATAAAAAAAAAAATAATATAAAAAATAAAAAAAAAAAAATAAATAATAAAAAAAAAAAAAAAAAAAAAAAAATAAAAAATAAAATAAAAAAAAAAAAAAAAAAAAAAAAAAAAAAAAAAAAAAAAAAAAAAAAAAAAAAAAAAAAAAAAAAGACCATCAATATTTCGCAGGCTCCCCGGGTTTCGGTATAGACGCTTTTATGAAATCACGAAGCTGATCATTAGCTGTGGCAAGATCCTGTTTGCGCAGATACATCATATGACCACTCCGGTACCCATGCCAGCTGAGGCGGTCTTTCAGTCTGCCACTCGGATCCAGTTGCCATAAACTATATTTTGCATTAAAGTAATCACAGGCACCGTCATAATAACCCGAAAGAATCATTAAATGCAAATAGGGATTTTGAGCAATCGCCTGACGAAGATTTTCTCCGGTCTGATCATTGTTGTCGTTCCATGGAAATACGGGCCCGAACATATTATATTTCAAATTCGTTTTATAGTTCAGTTCTTCCCGAAGATAAATATTGATGGCAGGCGTGAAAGAGTGCAGCCAGGATGCTAATTCAGCATTATAATCCGGACCATCACCTGCATCCTGTTTATCAATTCCGAGATATCGCGAATCAAGCCTTCCCACAGTATATCCCTTATCACGCAAAAGTTCTTTCCAGAAAAATGATGGAGGAATATCGAGATTGTGCTGCAGTATCGTTTTTTCAGAAAGACCACAATAGTGCGACATTTTCTGAGCCATTAATTTTTTCTGATCCTCACTCAAAAAACCACCCTTTGAAATCGCTGGTACCAATTGATTAATCGTGAAGTCTTCTACTTCAGGTAATATATCCGTGAGGTCTTTCTGCTGAAGATCAGCCGGCAACATTTTATGGTACCAGGCTGTTGCCGTATAGTATGGAAGATGAAGAGCTACGTCAACCGGTCCGTCACGTTTGATGCCTAATTCTGTTGGAGAAACAAGAATCACTCCATTCAGATACATCCACTGTGCATCCTGCAATTCCAGTGCAAGTCCCGAGACACGTGTTGTTCCATAACTTTCACCTATCAGATATTTAGGTGATGCCCATCTGTTTTTTCGCGTTACAAAGGTGTTTATCCATTCCGCGAGATATTTCACATCTTCATTCACTCCGAAAAATTTGGTTGTAGGAATGTCCTTACTAACAGGTCTTGAGAATCCTGTATTTACGGGATCTACGTAAACAATATCCGCTACATCCAGTACCGAATTTGGATTATCACGCAAGCCATACGGCTGTACGGGATATCCCTCATCATCCACATTTAAGATTCTCGGGCCGGTAAATCCAATCTCCATCCAAACAGAAGGCGTGCCGGGTCCGCCATTAAAAGATATGATCAAAGGTCTTGAGCTGCGGTCTTTAATATCTGACCGTTCATAATAAGTATAGAAAACACTGGCCATTGGTTTTCCTTCATCATCCCAAACCGGCATGGTCCCTGCATTAACTGTGTAGGGCACACGCTGACCCTTAATAGTTATTTCATTTTTAGTGGTGATAGATGAATCAGTGATCACCATCTTGTTTAATTCGGCCGGTTTGCCAGGTTTTGCAGATGGTTCCTGTGCCATCAATATCCTTGTATTTAAAAATAAAATGGAAAGTACCAGCATTCCTTTTCTCATAACGTCTAAGTTTTAACAAATAAAATAATCCGAATGGAAGGTATTGATAATATTAATATGTCCAAGGAGGTCTCATGTCTGCGTCAGAGAAAGACCGTCATTTAAATTAACAGCCTCGGCCATATTCATAATTACCAGATCGCGGGAATTAAACGGAATACGGAACGTCCTTATCAGTACGCTTTAAATGCGGCGAAGATTATTGAATTCCGAAGCTTTTCCTGCGTCCTGCAGGATGCAGACAATATCCGTAAAAATTAAAATCGAAAAATAAAATCCCAATAGGAATATGCCCAGTCGCTAAAGGGATGATTAAAAAGCATAAGCAGTATTAAATCGCACAGTGGATATCAAACATCGGCATAACAGGAAACTTTGAAGTAACTTTTATTCCTGAGATTTCCGCAATTTAAATCGCATAGCAGAGAACGTATAACTATAGTTGTTTTAAAAACTGCCCTACCTGCCATTTAAGAACACTGATATCAAAATCCAAGAACTACAAATATTTCGGATCCTACGTTATTACCAACGAGGAAATGTATAGGAACATTTGACCAGTATTAAAGCGATGTCGATCAAATCTGGAAAGAGTAAGCATGAATTCCAATAAAACGATACTTGCCAGTTATCACTGGTAGCTAATATATTGAATCCTGATCTGCTTAGTTTGATGTATGCGCCGGCTGCCGGTTTATCTGCGCTTTAGAGGATAATTCCATGTGGCCTTCATCAAAAATCAGATGTTTAAACTTCTCGGATCTAATGAGGATGCCTGGAGAGAATAAGAACTAAATGTACAAAGACTGAGGCTTGCCAAAATGGATCTTGGGTTCATACTGAACGTTATAAAAAAGACAACCATAAGACTAATGACCGCATGGAAAAGGCCGTATCAGGGCTTATCTTTTATCATTCCGGCTTTGTCACGCATAACTTACTTCAAAGGTAAATTAACCTACTCTGAACGTAAGCTCCTTGTCGGATTAGCTGTAGCCGCACGAATAGCCTGGAAACTCACGGTAACAAGTGTAATGATGATCGACAAAGCAATCACCATAACAAAAACACCGAAGCCGATATTTATTTTGTAATCATAACCCTTCAGCCATTCGTTCATGAAATAATATGCTACCGGAACTGCAAAACCACAGGAGATTAATACGAGTATTACAAAATCTTTAGAAAGCAATCGCCAAAGACTGAGTACACTAGCTCCTAATACTTTCCGTACACCAATCTCCTTTACCCGCTGTTCAGCTGTAAATGATGCAAGGCCAAAAAGTCCGAGACAGGAAATGAATATCGCAATTACAGCTATGATGGCAGCCAGATTGCCCACGAGTTCTTCGTAATTGAATTTCTTCGCATATTCAGTATCGGCAAAACGATATACAAAGGGGAAGGCAGGATTGTACCTGTCAAAAATCGGCTGAATCCTTTTAATCGCGTTTGAAGCTGACATTTTTGGATTCATCCTAACGTTCACGAACCCTACCCAGTTTTTATTGAAAATAATCGTCAGGGGTGAAATCGGACGGAAGGGTGACTCCATCTGGATATCTGGAATTACACCAATCACCGTCATCTTAGTATCATTCCATTTCAACGGCTCCCCCACCGGATTTTTTAGTCCCATCCGTTTAACCGCAGCTTCGTTCAGAATAACAGAATTGGAATCGGCATAATCTTTTGAAAAATCCCTGCCCGCAATTAATTTAATGCCGATGGTTTTCGTATAGTCGTAGGTGGTAGCAATCGTAGAGAAGACGGTCGTTTTTTCTACGGGATGACTGCCCTTCCATTCCCAACCATTGTTGTTGCTGAAAATATCGGATGGCGGTGAATTACTTTGGCACACGGAAATAACGGCTCCCGAGCTCAGCAGATCAGCGCGCAGGGCTTCGTAATTTTTAGCGATATCGTCTGACCAGTCCACCGAAATCAATCCCCTGTTATCAAATCCGATCGGACGATTTTTACCAAACTGAATTTCCTGATAAATAATGGTAGTGCCAATCATTAATATTACGGAACTGGCAAATTGTATAACCACAAGTATTTTTCGGGGCAATGCGTCGGACCTGCCAATATTTAAATTTCCTTTTAATGTATTCACAGGATTGAATGATGAAAGATAAAATGCGGGGTAACTGCCCGCCAATAATCCTGTGAGCAATGTAAATAAAATCATTGCAATCCAAAATAAGGGACTGCCGACTTGAAGACTCATTTCTTTTTCGGTCAGCCTGTTAAAATAAGGCAGTGCGAGTGCGACGATGCCCAGGGCGAACAGGAAGGCCAGAAAAGAAATGAAAAGAGATTCACTGAGAAACTGGCGGATCAACTGTCCGCGGTCTGAACCTACCGCTTTACGGACACCTACTTCCTTAGCTCTTTTTTCTGAACGGGCGGTACTCAGGTTCATGAAATTAATACAGGCGATGATCAACACGACAAGACCCAAAATGCCAAACATTCTCACATATTTTATAAAACCACCGGTGTTTACAGCATTTTCAAAATCTCCATAGAGACGCCATTTGGACATTGGATGAATGATCACTTCGGGTTTGACGCTTTTGAGTGTATTTTCATCCGTAAAATGTGCAATCACCACATTTTTAATTTTTGCATCTACTGATTTCTCAGTAGCATGATCATTCAGCTGAACAAAAACCTGCCAGGAATTATTTCCCCAGTTGGTTTTATGATATTGTTTAACCCAGGAATAAATAGCTTCCTGTAATTGAAAGGGTATCAGATAATCAAATTGGAGTGTACTGTTCTTGGGTAGTTTCGTTACAACAGCGGTGACTTTCAGGTCGACTGTATTATCCACCCTGATTATTTTGTTCAGGGGATTTTCATTTGGAAAAAGCGCCTTTGCGGTTTCTTCAGTCAATACAATGGAGCGCGGGTCATGCAGGGGATTTTTATCGCCGCTCACGATGTTTAATGAAAACATACTCACCGCGTCTTCACCAATATAATGTCCGAATTTGCTGATCTTTTTATCTCTATATATCAACGAATGATTCGAACCCCAATCGCACATGGCCACGCCCTTCATATCCGGATATTTAGCCTTCAGTTCGTCTCCCAGGGGATAGGGAAGCGCAGTCTGCGTATACCTTTTTCCGTCGAAGGTTTGGTGCATCATCACCTGGTAAACTGTATCATAATTTTTAAAAATCCTGTTTGCGGAGAGCTCGTCTGAAATCCACAAACCAATAATCATCGCCACAGCCATTCCAGCAGCAAGTCCTAAAATATTTATAAAGGAGTAGGTCTTGCTTTTCAAAAGATTCCTCCAGGCGATTTTCAAATTATTCTTAAACATGGACGATGATTTATTGGTGCAAAGATTTTGTCAGCCGCTTATAAACTAAGAAAGGGCCAGTTTTATAAAATATTGCCAGTCAACAGGATGTAATAAATACCGTTAGGAGATTGTTCTATTCTGAACAATCTCGACGGATTTACATTAAACATAAGACGCACATTATTTTCTAATGTTGCATCTGAATTCATAGCCCTTGCAAAATTGAATACCGATCCGTGCAACCCTGCGATGCTGCCAATCAAAACACAGAAAAGGAAAGCCTGACTATATTCTAATAGTCAGGCCCCGAATTTTCTTGCATACTCCTCACGTCACTAATATAATACCTGTGTCTTCGAAACAGGCTGCTCTTCTTTCGTATTTACTTTTGCGAGTTTACCTGCCTGTTGCAATAATTGCAGAAACTCTTTGCGATATCCTTCCTTATCTTCTCCCAATGACCTTTTTGCCAGTTCGTAAGCCTGATCAAATGAAGCTTGTTGTTTGAAGGAAGAGTTCCTGAGCAGCATGCCAAATTCTGCAACCGCGGATACAAATTCAAGATTGTTTGAACCGCTGGCTATGAACTCTTTTAACTCGACCGGATGAACAATTAACCTACTGACATCCCCATCCGGTTTCTTATATCGGAATTTTATGGTCATCAGTTCATTCGTCGCATTTTCCAAATGAATCTTTTCTTTCTGGTATTTCAAAGGATCTACCAATTGGGAAAATTCATCTTTAACACCCACGGGTATTATTTCATACACAGCCGTGACCGTATGTCCGCTGCCCAGTTCACCAGCATCCTTATTGTCGTTATTAAAATCTTCTTTACTCAGCATTCTGTTTTCATATCCGATCAGCCGGTAGGACTGTACTTTAGCAGGATTAAATTCTATCTGAAGTTTTACGTCTTTGGCAATCGTGAACAGGGTGCCTCCAAATTCATTGACAAGCACTTTTTTAGCTTCCATCTCATTGTCTATATAAGCGTGATTACCATTTCCCTTGTCCGCCAGTTTTTCCATCTTGGCGTCTTTATAATTTCCCATACCATATCCGAGCACAGTCAGGAATACGCCTGTTTTCTTTTCCTTGTCAATAATGTCAAAGAGTTCTGAATCGCTGCTCGGACCAACATTAAAATCCCCATCTGTGCAAAGAATGATCCGGTTATTTCCGTTCTTAATAAAATTCTGGCTGGCCACTTTATAGGCGAGTTGAATTCCGGCACCACCAGCAGTAGATCCACCAGCCTCCAGTGCATCAATCGCATTTTTAATTTTAGTTTTTTCAGAACCGGGAGTGGAAGGAAGTACGAGCCCTGCGTTACCTGCATATACTACCAGGGAAACATGATCCTGTTCCCTTAATTGATCAACCAGCATTTTAAGAGATTTTTGCACTAATGGTAATTTCTCCGGTTCCATCATAGAACCTGATACGTCAATTAAAAAAACAAGATTTGAAGCAGGCAGATTCTCAGTCGGGATTTTTCTTCCCTGTAATCCAATCATAACAAGCTGGTGTTGCGGATTCCAAACGCAGGTTCCAACTTCTGTATTGATGGAAAAAGGATCATCGTTCGTAGGCTGTGGATATTCATAATGAAAATAATTGATGAGTTCTTCGATCCTCACTGCGCCTGCTGGTGGCAGTTGGCCATTCTGAAGGAATCTTCGCACATTGCTATAGGAGCCCGCATCCACGTCGATGGAGAATGTCGACAGCGGATTTTGAATAGCATTTAAAAATGGATTCTCTATTATGGCATCGTATTCTTCTGTGTTGAAAGCGCTGTCTGGATTTTGTCCTACGTTGCCAATACCACTATAAATGCTGGTTTTCTTATCATCATAATAACCCAGGGGAGCCACCACTTTATCGTAGGAAACACTGGGAACAGCTGCAACACTTCCCGTAATATCTTTTCTCCTTTGAATGCCGTAACCAGTCACCACGACTTCATTCAGCGTTTGAACTGAAGGCTTCAGTTCAATATTTACAGGGTTGCCGTTTGCATTTAATGAAAGCTCCTGCTGCTCATAACCGGCCATTTGAATGATCAACACCGTCTGTGCGCTGGATACGATGAGAGTAAAACTTCCGTCTTTTCCGCTGAGGACGGCATGATGGCTTTGTTTTTCCATAACAGTTGCCCCAACAACGGGTGCTCCTTTCTGATCTTTAACAAAACCTGAAATCCTAAATTGTTGAGAAGGGATGAATGCCATCAGGAATATCATAATGGCCAAACAAGCTGAAAATAAGTATCGCATAATATGTATTTTATTTCCAGATGCCATCCTTTTCGTAATTACACAACCAGCTGCAAAATATTTTCTTTATTTTTCCATAACCTGTTGAAAACAAACAGTCAGATAAGTTGTCATTTTTAAAAAGCATACATAGTTCCTCACTGCCTGATACAGACCTGGTAACGTCGTATAAACAGTCCGGTGACATCGGTACGTTGTCAGATTTATATCAGCGTTATATGGAGCAGATATATGCCGTTTGCCTGAAATACCTGAAAGATCCCGAAACCGCCAAGGACGCCGTAATGGCGATATTTGAGGAACTGATTGTTAAAGTGAAAAAACACGAGATAAGTTATTTTAAAGGCTGGGTTTATATGGTGGCTAAAAATCATTGCCTTATGTTTTTGCGCAGTCAAAAGCAAATGCCATTAGAAATCAAACGCTGATTTTATGCAATTGGCAGACAATCTGCATCCTGATGGCATATTTGAAAAAGAAGAGAACCTGAATCAGCTTTCAAAATGTATCGATGGATTGTCCGCAGATCAGAAACAATCTGTTCAGCTTTTTTACCTGCAGGAAAAATCTTACAAGGAAATTGCAGGTTTAACAAATTCGGATTGGAATAAGGTGCGCAGTTTGATACAGAATGCCAGGAGAAATTTAAAAAATTGTATGGAAAATAATCTACCCAATAAAGACTAAGGTCAAATGAAGAAATGAAGGATGACAAAGACGATATGAATTATTCAACGGATTATCTGCGTAAATATCTGAACGGTGAGCTCGCCGATAAAGAAATGCAGGCACTTGAAAAAGCCGCCCTTGAAGATCCGTTTTTATCGGATGCGATTGACGGATTGCGCGAAGCAGGTAATCTTTCCTCCTTTGAATCTGATGTCGCCGATCTTCGCAACCGGCTCAACAAAAGAGTTCAGAAAGAGAAAAAGAAAAGAGGAATCATTTTTATGTTTCCCCGCTGGCAAGTGGCAGCGTCCATACTTATCATAGCTGCATTAACTACACTCACCATCACTCTTATAAAAAATACAGGCGCACAAAAATCTATTTCTTCGGTAAATAAAAACGATACACAACAGGTTATTATTCATTCAACACCTGCATTGGTTCAATCCAGTTCAGACACAATTAAATTAGAAAAGGAAACGGCATCCCGGATTGCAACTCCTGTTGCAAAGACTGCTGATCAAAATAAAGCGATCGTTGCAAATAAGCCGAAAATGACAACACCTACTGTGCTGGAGGATAAAAAAATAGTTGATAGTTTGCCACAAGCAATTGCATCAGCACCAAATTTCGACAAAGAAGTAAAGAAAGACACACTTCACTATGTTCAGGGTATTGTTCAGGATGATTCAGGAAAAGCGATTGCATCAGCCACCGTCCGGCTTACCGGACGGGGAAGCGCTACTCTCACTGATAAAAACGGATACTTCAAATTATATTTAGAAAACAATAAAAAAAATCAGGAAATAGCTATTAATAGTGTGGGATATCAATCCGTTAATGCAGTTGTAGCTCCGGACAGTTCCTTCGTAAAATTTCAGATGCAGAATGCACCAGGTCAGCTCAACGAAGTAGTGGTGACTGGTTACGGGACTCAAAAGAGAAGAGATATCTCGGGTGCCATAACCACCTTGACTACGCTCAAACCACAGGGATGGCAGGCTATGAATAATTATATTAATGAAAACAAACAGATAAATAACGCCGATTCGCTTTTGAAAGGCGAAGAAACCATTTCCTTCGAAGTAAACAAAAAAGGAAAGTTATCTTCTTTTAAAATCATCAAATCCATTTCGTCCTCGCACGACGCCGAAGTCATTCGTCTTTTGAAATCAGGCCCC
This sequence comes from uncultured Bacteroidota bacterium, assembly GCA_963757315.1. Taxonomy (GTDB): domain Bacteria; phylum Bacteroidota; class Bacteroidia; order Chitinophagales; family Chitinophagaceae; genus Puia. The sequence continues at coordinate 2,686,795 of CAVWRD010000011.1, forward strand.
CCTCTTCAATCGCTGAATGGTAAAAAACAAACCTTTCAAATCAGCATCTCCTTTAATTGATTTTATTGAATAAATTCATTCTATTGGTAACATTCCTAAAAGAAATGTTACATATACAGTAGTGGAAAAACAGATCACAGACAACAGGTTTATAGAGCTTATCCAGGAAAATAAGGGGCTGATTTTAAAGATTTGCCTGTTCTACACTAAAACAGAAGCCGATCGCCAGGATCTTTTCCAGGATATTGTTCTGCATGCCTGGAAAGGTTACCCAAACTTTCGTCATGATTCCAAATTTTCAACCTGGCTTTATTCGGTTGCACTTCATACGGCTTTATTCTTACAGCGAAAAAAGAAGCCCGTTAGTCAGCCCCTGATGGAGAACATACCAGATCAGCATCTGCCTTATAAAGATATAGAACAGGCAGATGAAATGTATGCCGCGATAAACAGCCTGAATGAAATTGAGAAATCGATCATTCTGCTTTATCTGGATGGATATAGTTACGAGGAAATGGAAAAAATAACGGGGATTTCCAACGGAACGCTCCGTGTAAAAATGAACAGAATAAAACAAAAATTAAAAAACATCGTAAAATAAATTTTATGGAACTGAAAGATTTAGAAAACATTCTCAGCAGGGCAGCCGCCAAAAACATTCCGGGTGTTCAGCAGATTGTATTGAAGAAATCAACATCCTTCGATCCATTCCGGAATATAAAAATCAGGTTCATGTGGATTCTTATATTTTTCGCAGTCACTACGCTTATATTTTCTCCCTTCTTATTTATCCCTGAACAAAGAAACTTTCTTTTTGAAATATTATACTTTATTCTATCGGTAGAATCCCTGATTTCCCTGTTGGGCTTTTTGCAGATAAAAAACCTTGAACAAAAGGGAATAAATATTAAAGAAACCCTGATCCGGCGAATTAGTGGTTTACGAAGCATTTATAAGTCTTACATATTTTTGAATGCAGCATTGTATCTGGTTCTCGCCATCCTGATAGAAGTTAAAATGGGGAGCCTTGGTGGTTTCGACAGCTGGGAAAAAATTGCATGGCCATTACGATTAACTGCCTACGGACTGTTCATCATATTTCAAATCCTTCAAAAAAACTGGTCTTTTCAAAAAAACTACGGGGCCTACCTTTCATCCATGATTCACCTCCTGGAAGAAGCCAGTGAGGATTAATATTATTAATGTCCCATCACTAATTCCGAACTGCCTGAAGCGTATGATTTTATCTGCCTGCTTCCCAGCTTCATCATGACAAAACCAAAAACAGACGATATAAGAAAAGAAAAGGCCAGTGGAGTCAGAGAGGGTTTTTCAAACAGACTGATAAATATCGTAATCCCTGATCCCAATCCCATTTGAATAGCACCCAACAGCGCTGATGCTGTTCCTGCATTTTTTTCAAAGGGTGCGAGAGACAAGGCGGAAGTATTCGGATTGGTAATTCCCACACAGGCCAGCACTCCAAATAAAAAGATCAAAGTAACAGGTAAACTCAACCAGTTCAATTGTAAAAAAAGAAAAAACAATATCGCGATCACTAAATAACAAACTAGAATAAAACGAAGAACCTGCTGACTGTTAAATCTTTTCAGTAAAATATTGTTCAGCTGACTAGATCCAATAAAACCAACAGAAAGCGCCGCGAAGATCCAACCATATGATTTCTGAGATACGCCGAATACCGTCATGAATACAATAGGTGAGCTCGCTACATATGCGAACAATCCCATAAACACCAGACCTCCTGTTATACAATATGTATAAAACTGTGGAGTCATAAATACTCCCAGAAAACTTTTTGTAATGGGAACAGGTTTAAGTGATCTTTCCAGATCGGGCGGATTACCGTCAGGAAGCCAGAAAACACAACTCACAAAAAGCGACACACAAATTAATGTCAGTACGATAAACACAGCATGCCATCCATAAGCGCTGATGATATATCCGCCGGCAGTGGGGGCTATCATCGGTGATGCTCCTAATACGAGAATTAACAATGCAAATACTTTCGCATTTTCTTCCAACGGAAATAAATCCCTTACAAACGTCATTGACGCCACAGTCGCGGCGCAACTGCCGAGTGCCTGGATCACACGGAGACCAATAAACCCACCGATGGAATGAATAAAAACACAACCAACGGACGCCAGCAAATAAACCGAGAGTCCAATATAGAGTGGTTTTTTTCTTCCGAAACGATCAAGCAGAGGACCATATAATAATTGCCCCAACGCGAACCCGATAAAAAAACTGCTCAGGGTAAGCGAAACTTTGGAAGCAGAAGTTTCGAGGTCGTTGGCTATCGCCGGAAATCCCGGCAAGTACATGTCGATCGAAAAAGGTGCCAGTGCCGTTAGTCCGCCCAGAATAAGTATCAGAGAAACATATCTTGATCTTGTCATTCTGTGAAAATAATAGTTATTCCATATTTTATGACTAGTCTATTTAACTTTCACAACCGGGGGTGGATTCCATTCTCCGTTCAGAACGATATCATCGGGCCAGTAACAGCGTTGATACAATGAAAAGTCTTCTTTGGGTGAAGGCAGCCAGTACGGATTGCATTTGTGCATACCAGCCTTCTTCTCCAGGCATTGGAGGAACTTCTTTTAATATATCTCCCAGCTCATCAAAGAAATGATCAGGAAGAACCCATTTGGTTTCTTCAGATCCGGAACTTTTATCCGCCGGATATTTCGGCATCGTTGTCCAGTCTTTCGTTTTCATCTTCCCGTCGAACTGGCTCAGTGGATAAATCAATATTTGTTGCAATGCAGGTTGTATCGCTTTTTTATCAGAAGAGTCGTCGGATCTGAAAAGCACGTGGAATCACAACTCCCAGCGTAGTGGGACATTTAAAAACTTTTACAATACCATCAGGCACTTTCCCATTCCAGTCTTTTCCTATGAGCAAATAAAATCCCGACCTGGAACCATACATTTTTCCCAGCTCAGCAAACCCATCCGTACGCTGATCACAAATCTGGTAAACCCAGAACCGGTCTCCGAAATCTGGTACCTGTACCACAATTGCATCTTTTGAAAAATCAACTATGCCAAATCCATATACTACGTCCTGATTGGGACAGGCAACTACCCTTTCTTCAGGAACAATATAATCCGTTAACATGCCTATTTGATTTGCCGGCGCTACAGGAACAATACCACCCATATATCCGGCAGCAGGAAGTTTTGCAAATGCCATGTTGCGATTGTGAATATTCATCATCGGCCATCCCCAGAGATAAGCATATTCTCCAATCGTTTCCACATATTCTTCGTTCATGATGGTATTTGGAACTGGCAGCGCCGGCGGCAGCGTGACCATTGTATCTTTTGCAACTGTATTAACTGAATCGGAACTAACTGTCGGAGTGTTTTGTTGAGGCTGATTACATCCAATCGCAAACAATAAAACTAAAATAAACAGTACCAATGATGCCTGGATTTTTTTCATTTGTAAGGTTTAAAATTGATGTATCATGGTTGATCCCTGTAAATGAACCAACCATACTGTTAAGTAAATTTAATCCAAATCAGAGATACCGGACAACCCTGTAAAATCATTATAAAGTTGTCGCAATTGCTCGTCTTCTTCTTACATTAGTATTCAGTTTAAACAATCAAAACCTGGAACATTCACTCGAAATAGGATCCAAATTTTATCTTTACCATCGCATTGTAAAAGCAAAATTGTTTATTGACAATAATTATGCTGAACAAATTGACCTTGATAATATTTCAGGCGAAGCCTGTTTTTCAAAATTTCATTTTATCAGGTTGTTCAAATCGATCTACGGCAAAACACCTCATCAATATTTAACACAGGTAAGAATTGAAAAAGCAAGAGAGTTGCTGAATCAAACCATTTCTATCGCAGATATCTGTTACAAAGTCGGCTTCGATAGTGTAAGTTCATTTACCGGTCTTTTTAAAAAAACCTATTCACTAACCCCATCCGCCTATCAACGGTTACGCAGGTTAAGACGTGAAAAAATAAAAGCGCGACCCCTTCATTTTATCCCTAATTGTTTTGCAGAACAAAACGGTTGGAAAAAAAATAGCAATTTTCAAGAAGTAGGGTAAAGTTTCATGTTGGACATTTGCTCCATTCCATAACCATTAAAAAAATTACCATGATTACCAATATGAATCATGTATGTATTTACGTGCTTAACCAAGACAGTGCCCAGGATTTTTATGTGAACAAACTTGGATTTAAAGTCCATACCGACGCTCCCATGGGCCCCGGAATGCGTTGGCTGACTGTTTGTCCGCCGGAACAACCAGACTTACAACTCACGCTTATGCCTGTGGTTGAAGGCATGATGTTCAAAGGGGATGCCGCGAGCCAAATGAGGGAACTGGTAAAGAAAGGAACCTTCGGGTTCGGCGTTTTTCAATGTAAGAATCTCAACGCGACTTACGAAGAATTAAAAGCAAAAGGTGTCATTTTTAAAAAACCACCCACCAAAGAATTCTATGCGTACGAAGCATTGTTTCTCGACGATTCAGGTAACTGGTTTTCCCTCGGTGAAAAGGAAGAAGAAAAATAAAACTATTTAAAGTTTAACTTAAAGATATTTACAGCATCCGTTCTTGTGTTTCGAACCTGCAGAAAGTAGACGCCCGTTTTTATTCTGGCATAGCGGTGATAAGTTATGGAACCGTTTTGAGGAACAAACTGCTCCCATGAATATACTTCCTGACCTAACACATTTACGAATTTCAAATTGTAGTTATCAGCCGTCTTTCCCTGGAATTTGATATATAAAATATCAGCGACTGGATTCGGATAGACCGTAACAAGACTGACTGATGAGTTGTTCAGTTCTATGGTGTTACTGTAAGTAATATCACCCTTGTCATTTATTATTTTCAACCGGTAATAATAAGGTCCGTCACCAGAAACAGGATCTGTATAGCCATAGCTATTTGTATTTAATGAAGCGGTAGCAAGCAACATACCAAGGTCAGCAAAACCGCTATTACCATCAGCCCTCTCAATCACATATTCGCTGTTGTTATTTCCGCCGGGAACAGTCCAGCTTAACAGATTGGAATTGCTATTGACTATTTTTCCCGTGAGTTTAATAGATTCAGGTAATAAAAATAATCCGTTACATAACCCATTCAGATTGAAATAAGATATCCTCGTCAAACATCCGCTGTTAACAGACATCACGTTAATATAGATTCCTGTATCCGCCACTGAAATAGCCGGAATAGAATAAGTAGGGTTTGTTCCAACAATCACACTATCGGTCGAACTCATATTTGGTTTTAAATACCAGGTATACGTTGCGTTTGGAACTACTTCCACAGACAACGTCGTTGCCTGATAAATACAATTTGAAGTGGCAGTAACAATCGTATTTGCCAGTGGCAAAATACTCACGTCATTTAGTGTCGCATTTCCGCAGGCATCTATTGCACGAAGACGTACAAGTGAATATTGCATTCCATTATTAATCATAAATACCGGACTGCTTTGCAATGCCGTATTGATCGCAGGAACAGAAGGCACACTTCCAATGATCTGGTAGTTATATGGAGAGATACCTCCTGCAACAACTGCACCTACACTGAAACTATTATTGTCGCACTGGTAAGCACCCGATGGAGCAAGTGCCGGAAAGTTATAGTTCGGAAGCGTAATGGTATCATTGATTACTGTCGAACATCCTGTGAAGGTATAAGCTACCACATAGGTTGCTGCATTCAGGTTACTGAATGTGAAATTATTGCCCGAACGGAATGAATAACCGATTGTATCCGGCACAAAATTCATTTCTATAATGGACATATTGAGCGCACCCATATTTGTTGATGCCGCCACCAGCAGATCCCCTGAACCATTTGGTACAATACTTGACGGACATTTAGGCGTGATCGTATATAAATGCGTTAAACTGCTCTGCTGACCGGTTACAAATGCAGTCGCCGGTACGCCACAGGTACCTGTCACAACCACTTTATATTGATTGCCTGCGGCGAGTGCGGGCAGACCTGAAACACTGATCAGGTTACTGTTTGAATTTACAGTTGCGAGCAACGAATCAGCTGCATTATAAACAGCAGCGGTATATGGAGCAAATCCTGTAGTCACCTGTATCGAAAGATCACTGGCATTGAAAGTACAGGAAGGTGCAGCTGAAACCGTCATCATTGTCGGAGAAGGTGGTACACTAAAACAACGGGTGATCGTCGTATCCAGACAGCCGCTTACAATATCAATACAATAAGATCCGTAAAGAATATTGCTGAATGTGCCGGTAACGTTACTGTCCAAGTTTATTTCCAAGAGAATCTTTTAAATAATATTCCGGATTGAACAAATTGGTTTGTCCGGTTATTGTTGCTGTAAAACTTGTACAGCTCTGATTTGTGAAATTTACATTGTTACCTACCGATGGTATCGGTTTATATTCTGAAAAATGAGACATGAAAACTGCGCCGCTGCAACCATCTGTGGTTTGTATATTATAAGCACCAAAACCATTGATCACAAAAACACCGGTACTGTTACAAATACCCAAAGGATTATTTAAACTATCCAGTAAACAATAATTCGGACTGGTTAAATTCTGCTGGCCTGTGATCGTAGCTGTAAATCCTGTACAGGTTATATTGCTGATCACTGCAGGTCCAACGGCAAGCACTGGTGCCGCAACTGTAAAACAATTCGTGAGCATGGCTCCCGAACATCCGTCGGTTGTTTGCACACAATATGATCCATAAGGAACATTATTGAATACACCTGTATTATTGCAGGGTACACCGGAAACAGGATTACCTAAATTGTCCTGAAGACAATAAAGGCCATTGAACATATTTGCCTGTCCTGATATCGTAACGGTAAACCCACTGCAGGTTTTATTCGTAATCGCAGCAGATCCTCCTGATGGAACTGGTTTATGTAACAGTCATACATCGTTTGATCGTGGTATCGTTACACGCATCGGTGACATTAATACAATATGATCCGTAATTAAGATTATTAAAAATACCCGTTGTATTACAAGTAATCGGATTACCGACACTGTCTACCAGACAATATTGTGGAGAAACGAGGTTCGTCTGACCGGTTATGGTTCCGTTAAATGTCGTACATGTGTAACCGTTAGTAGTAACGGAAGCAGCTACCGATTTAATTTTTTCAGCAGCACTGAAGGTTAAATTAAGTATCAACCCCGTACAACCATCCGTTATCTGAATCTTATAAGAACCGAATGGCAGATTCGGAAAAACACCTGTGCTGTTACATGGCACACCTGCCACAGGATTACCAGACGGATCAAGAAGACAATAAACAGGACCGATCAGATTTTGCTGACCAGTTACTGCAGCCTGGAAAGTCGTACAGGTGTAATTTGAGAGAGTGACTGTGCCTGAAACTGCCGGCAAAGGTTGAGATTGCGTAAAACATCTCGTGATAACAGTATCGTAACAGCTATTGGTAATATGAATACAATAAGATCCGTAAGGAACTCCCGTAAATATTCCCGTTGTATTACAAGGCTGGCCGCTCACTGGATTTCCCAGATTATCTACCAGACAAAAATTAGGTGTCGTCAGATTCTGCTGTCCATTAACAGTGGCTGTGAATCCGGTACAATTACTTCCCGTGATCGTTACATTAGCCTGCACGGATGGAATAATATTATTCGTCCAGGTCTTCGTTTGAACCTGCCCGCAATTATCTTTCGCTACAAGTGTAAGTGTTCTGATCTGACCGAGATCGAAAGTAAAACCAGATGTGGCAAACCATACCGTATCTGCTGGACCGTTTACGAATCCATAAGTAAATCCGTTAAAAGCGGTTCCAGAACTGTTGGTATGCCCTTTACTATCTATAAGTGAAATCTGTGCATTATAATTTGTACAACTGATATTAGAAACAACAGCAGCACTGATAGACCAGTTATAATTTTGTATGCTGATATTTCTTGTCTGAATACCACCACAGGAATCCGACATCTGCACGGAATAAGAACCAGGTATTAAACCAGTGAATGTTCCTGTTGAATTGGTGGTACCGATACCAGAAGCTGAAGGTGAAACAATTGTATAAGAGAATGGAGACCGGCCTCCTGTAAATGCTGCCACAGAAATCGTTCCGTCATTACCATTCATACAGGTAACATCAGTTTCAGTAAGACCGAATCTTGGGTCAGTGTATGTACCTGTAATAATTATATTATCGATTTCATACGTGCAGTTATTGATAATATCTTTTATGATAACGGAATAAGTTCCGGGTGCAAGTCCTGTAATCAGACTGGAAGAAGTGAAATCAGAAGTGGAAATTCCTTTTAATTGATAATTGTATGACCCCGATCCACCTGCCGCATTGATCTGTAATGTACCAGTGGCAGTACACCTGGATTCGGTAGCCACATATGAAGCTGTGAATCCCGGACATGGTTGTGAGAATCCGGATTTAATACTGCAGATTACTATGAATAACCACAGCAGAAAAAACCGGACCTTGTTTAGGGTCGATTTCATGGGTACAATCTTAAACCGCCAATGCGGAAAAACGGAATTTCTGTAGTATTGGATAATGACGTGCGTAAACTTGGCCGACCTGTAGGTGAACTCCACCTTAAAGATTAAAAACAATCGATCAAATACATCATTTTTTCGATGGATGAATGCTTTTCATCGATTATTGGACGTTTTTCTTCGATGAATAAAATATGATTCAGTCATCTGGTTCCTACGCCATTTTTCAAGGGATACGCCGACTTAGTCTTTCATTAGATTGGATTTTGTTATCTCTCTCGTTGTAAACTGTTTTTACTTTCAATTAGTTTTTGGCTTTTCTTTCGGATGGATTCAGTTTTTCAATTGGATGTTGGTTTTTTCAGTTGGCTTTTCTTTCGGATGGATTCAGTTTTTCAATTGGATGTTGGTTTTTTCAGTTGGCTTTTCTTTCGGTTGGATTTCGTTTTTTCAATTGGATGTTGGTTTTTTCAGTTGGCTTTTCTTTCGGTTGGATTTCGTTTTTTCAATTGGATGTTGGTTCGTTCAGTTGGTTTTAGATAGGGTTGGACTTATTGGTTTGGTTTAAAGGGTGCGATCTTTTTAATATTGGATGATGGTTTTTTCAGATATTGTTTCAAAGAGCGATTCATAGATTAGTAACCGCCAGGGATCGATATGTAACCAAAGAGGCTTAAAGCCCAAAGGCGAAAGCCTAAAACTATGAGGATGAGAGCTTTAAACGTTTCGCGTTAGGCTTTAGGCTTTGAGCTTTAGGCTTTAGGCTTTGAGCTTTAGGCTTTGAGCTTTAGGCTTTAGGCATAAAAAAAAGCCCGCAGATGGGCTTCTATTCAATATACCAGCGATTCTCAAACTAGCTCTTAGCAAAAATTTTGTTCACCAGCGGCTCAGTAAAGCCCATGCTCTTTCCAATCCAAAGTGTGAGGGAAACTATCCAAACGATCGTGAGACCAGCAGAGATGCTGTAATTCTCGTTCAGATAAAGAACTGCTGAAGTAGCACATGTAACAATAATCAGTAACAAAGTCGTGAAGGTAGAGATCGCTTTCATAAATTGTAGTTTAGGGTATGATGAATGAATTAAAAACCGTCTTGTGAGTAAATCAGGGAGGATTGGAGACGGTAATTCAGGAGGATGGAGTGGATCTAAACTTAGTATGAACTCTTTTCTTTCTTCGTGTTTTTCGGCGTGTGACCGTAAAAACCTCATTGCTGATGCAAATATGCATCGCGATTTTCAATCATGCAAGCGTTTTGGAAATCTATTTTTTTCAACTTTCCAACAATGGGAATGGCCTCTGTACACCGATGATATTCAGTGTCCCCATATTGTACAAAATAAAAAAGAATTGAAATTATTTTTTACATTCTTCCGGAAAGGAACTTTTCTATAAGATCAAGCGCATACATGTTCACGTTAGAATGCAGGGACCTTTCATTAGTTTTTCCAGTATTTGTGTAAATGTCCTGCTTCCCCATACAAAGGATCGGACTTGGGAACAGGAAGTTTTTTTATATTCTTATCCGCACCAGGCCGCTCTCCTGATTTTCCAAGGTTGATATCGAAGTCCGCACCGTCAGGATAAGCTCCGATACATTTGAAGTCGGCGGTAGATCCTATGTTACGGTGCGACACACCTGCCGGTATAATAATTACATCTCCCTTTTCCAGTAATAATTGTATACCGCTGTCACCGCCCAACAGAACATGGCAATGGCCCGCATAAATGCCCAATACTTCGTGACTTGTACTATGATAGTGGTTGTAATCATAAATGCCGTTTCGCCAGGAATTAGACCAACCGTTCTCATCAAATACTTCTTCTATAATCCCGGGTGCATGATCATTGGGTAAAACAAAAGCCGTCTTATACAACAAAACCGGCAATTCAGAATTTGGGAAAATTCCATTGTCTATTAACAAATAGTGAGCTATTTTTTCCGGTGGCTCAGAGAGTGCTTTAGTGTGTTTTGTCTTCATATTTAAAACGATGTCGGTTTCCTGGTCATCGATTTTCAGAATAATATTCATGTTTTAACCTCAAAAAGATTGCCAGAAGGATATCCGTGACTATAGTTGCAATGAAATGGTTGGGTTGAATTTTCCTTACCCGTGGGTTCTTAATTTCCCAATTTAAGACATCTCTTAAGCCGGCCCCGGCTTTTTAATCGGAGGGAATCGCTGGCATGGTAATCTTATATAGATCTGAAACACTAAATATAAATGATATGGCAAACACAGCAGTAAAGTCGAAACCAGCAGTGAAACCGAAGAAGTCAGGGAATGATGTCGAAAAAGACTCTATGCTCCTGGAGTTCTTCCATGGTGAAATCAAGGATATCTATTGGGCAGAAAAACATTTGTTGAAAGCAATCCCCAAGATGGCAAAAGCAGCCACATCGAGCGAATTGAAAGAAGCATTCAATAATCACCTCCAGGAGACTAAGGGACATGTGGAAAGGCTTGAACAGGTTTTTGAAATTCTGGGAGAAAAACCCCAATCAAAAAAATGTGAAGCAATGGAAGGTATTACCAAAGAAGGCGACAGCATCGTGGAAGAAACAGAAACAGGCACTTCGACGAGGGACGTAGGGTTGATACTTGCAGGACAAAAAGTTGAACATTATGAAATATCAACATACGGCGGACTCGCTCAGCTGGCTCGTAATCTGGGTCATGAAGATATAGCGAACATTCTTGAAACCACATTGAACGAAGAAAAAACAGCCGATGAAACGCTGACTGCTATCGCAGAAGAGAACGTAAACTATGATGCGGCACAGGAAAAAGAAGAAAAGGAAAATTAGTTGATTGCACCCATTTGAAAACTGGAACCCGGTAAATCTTGAATTACCGGGTTTATTATTGTCTATAGTCTTACTACAGGTAATCCGCTGCTCATCGTCGCGGCACGGTTATTTAACAAGAAAAGTATGATTACACCAAAGAGGATGCTGATTATTGACGATGAACGTGACTTCTGCGCGCTTTTGGTGCTGATGATGCAGCAGGAATCGTTTCATATTGACTGCGCCCATAATCTGCTGGAGGCATCACAATTTTTGAAAAAAGGACACCCCGAAATTATATTACTGGATCACAATCTTCCTGACGGGACGGGACTCGATTACTTTAATATGCATCGCGAAGAATTCGACGAGGCGAAAATCGTGTTAATGACAGCTGATCCCTCCCTGGATCTAAAATCACGTGCTGAAGCCGCGGGAATTGAATTTGCAGCCAAGCCCTTTGGACTGAAGAAAATAAAGGAGATTATAAGATCCGTCGCTTAATTATGGCCACCCGTAATCAGTCACTCAATACTATTGAAAAGTATGCTTCTAAAATAACCAATGGTGCAGGAAGTAATTCCACTCTGATCATCGCATTTTTTCTGGTTGCCACCTGGTGTGTTTCGGGATTTTTTATGCAGTTTTCGGACAGGTGGGCGATGATCATGTCGACCGGGTCAAGTGCAGTCACATTTTTAATGGTCTTTCTGATTCAAAAATCTCAGAATAAAGATTCTTTGGCGACACAGTTAAAACTGAATGAACTGGTGGCAGCAAACGAATTAGCCAGTAACCGGCTCGTGGACATAGAAGGTATGACAGAAGAAGAATTGAAAGTAATACAAAAATATTATTCCAAGCTGAGTGTATTTGCACTAAAGCAATCAAGTCTGCAGCAATCGCACTCTATCGACGAGCAGCATCACGAACATGAGATAAAAAAAGATATGGAAGAGGAATTGATAAATATTAAAAACGACTCGGCCAGGATCTGAAGTGCGAATATCTCAATTGAACATCTGTCTGACGTTTTTCAAATTGTCAGTTGACTGATCCTTAAGACCGACTGCAAATTGGCTGATAGCAGGCAGGACCGTTTCAAGATCCTTTTCCATTCTCTTCATATCGTTCTGCCATGCCCGTTTTATTTTTCTTAAGGCAGACTCCTCCGAAACATGTATGGTATGATGTTTCTTTCCTAACCCGGCAATGAAAGAATCGGTATCATGCAGTGATCCGATCTCAGATTCAACGGACTTCATGAGCTTTTTATGTGTTTTCAAAAACGCAACAACCTCCTCCGTAAGTTTTTCACAAATGGGCAGAACATATAATATTGATTTCAATATTTTTCTTACCTGATGCAAAGACTTAATATCAGATAAAACTTCACCGCTCAATAAATCAAGCAAAGATGAAGCTTTGCCAAATAAAAATTCCCTACAGGTATTGGGAGATAATTTGGAGCCCGGATGTTTTGAAAATTCACGTAGTTCGAATGCAGCACTGACCCTGCGTTTTTTTATCAGCTTTTTACAGGTTTTCTTCTTCGAAAAATCCAGTTGTTTTAAAAACAACTTTGGTTTCGAAAATCCATTTTTATGAGTGATTAAATCTATGGCCTTCATCTCCAATCCAACCGCCCGCAGTTTTCCAGCGTCGTTAAAAAGTGTATCGAGACGACCTGGAATTTCAGATGGGACGCCAAAATCCTTTTGAAAACTCATGAGCTCTAAAAAAGCTTCGAGATGTTTTATCTCAAGTCGTAAAAGATGTATAACTGTAAGTCGGGGTTTCTTTTTGGATTTAAGAAACCCGTTAATCTTCACTATTCGTTTCTTTATTTTTTTCTTCATGGATAATCAGCGGTCTAAAAATGCGGAATTATCTTAATGAAAGGTTTCACGCCTAATACAATCGTGGACTGTTTTGGAATTAACGGATCGTATTTTTCAGGTGTTATGAAAACGACCAAAATAATTAAAGCCGGCCAAAGTGCATAAGCAATGGAAGCTCCCCAAACATCTATTGGAATATCCCACCTCTCTGACTGCCAATTCATATCAATCCAGAGCAAATTGTAAATAATAAAAGGGCCTATGAAAATCGCAAATACCAGAGAGAAAAACTGTTTTTTATTAAATACCAAATGATGTTTATATGCTGAAAGAATCCTGGTCTCTTCCTCAATCTCCGATAACTCTAACCTGTAAAATCTTTTAATAACAGAAAAATAGCATTCCTTAAAATCATGACCAGGCTCCAGGTTTTGCTCAATCAGAATACAAATATGATCGAGTAAATTAAACTGCAGGTCTTCTGTGATGATACCACGCCCGATTATATCCTGCAGAATAAAATCAACTTCCTGGTCTGTTAAACAATACATCGCTAAGACTTTTTAGGCTTCAGATCGAGCAGGGAAACCATCGACTCCATAAAGTTCGACATTTCCTTTACTTTCTCTTTTGTTTTTACCTTTCCCTCCTGGCTTAGCCGGTAATATTTTCTCATTCGCTTTCCAATGTATTCAATTTCAGTGGTTACCAGTTTATCGGCTTCCAGGGCATGTAGTGTGGGATATAGCGCGCCTTCGGTTAACTGAATTTTATCAAAAGTAAGTTCCTTAACTTTTTGGGTGATCTCATATCCGTACATCTTCTTATTATCTGCGAGTAATTTTAAGATAATTGTTTTTAAAGTCCCTTTCAAAAGTTCTGTGGAGTAAGTCATATTCAAATATACATAAGAATGCAATGCCTTGAAGTCAGGAGTACTATTTGGCTATATAGCTATTAGACTATTTGTAAAAATGGTTTTTTAAACGTCAGGCGAATTCTCGATCGGGGCGGAAATATTCCACGATTTAGAAAAATAAAGATGAGCATGACCAGTGGTTCTCCACAATAAACCGCGGCGTCTGCCCATAATCCATAGAAGGTATCCACTTTGGCGTCTGCAGGATTATTAGTTTGATACCTTATTGGAACAATTGCTCCTTCCTTTAACGGCATATGGCCCGGTCCTTCGAACCAAATCTTCTGATTCCCATACATATAATATATAAAAGAATAGGAAAGCTTTATTTGTTCTCCGGCACTACCCCTTCCCTCAAAAGAGAAAACCCCGGTCGTCTTTTGGGAGCGCTGCAACCAAATGATCCTGGGTACTACTACCGGCGTAACGTATAGTACAACGATACCCGCGAATAATGTGATCTGACGAATTACCATGATCTTATCTCATGACTCCTGGGTATTAAAAACGGAGCATTGGTCAAAGATACATAAGATTTATATGCATTCAAAGCAAATGCATAAAAACATCATACAATTTAGTCTCTGCTCTGATACTTCAGTTCAAAATATCTAAGATTTTAAACTGGTTTCAAACAGGTTTTAACACTTAGTCAAGAGGGTGAAATGTCTTAATCAACCACTATCATGGTGATTTACATTTAGATTATTCTGTCATTACTTATTTGGAAGTTGTGGATGCCGACGCTATTAACTATTCAGGGAATTCGTTTTTTCTTTTACAGCCGCGAGAATGAAGAACCACCGCACGTACATTTTGAAAAAGGGAAGGCGTTTGGAAAAGCATGGCTGAATCCGGTTAAAGTTGCATATTGGCCAGGTTTCAAAACTTCGGAAAAAAGATTAATTTTACAGACCATAATTGCAAATGCGGTATTATTCAATCAAAAATGGCATGAATACTTCGATTAATGATGATAACAAGTTCGATGCAATTGAGGAATTAATATTCGCAAACAAATTGCGTATTAAAAAGTTGGATATACATCCAGATCTTAATATCATGAATGTCATTTTGAATACGGGATTCGTAATACGTACAAATTTATCCTCCTATCCAAATTTGAAAAAAGCTCCCAAAGCCAAAATCCTGAAGTATAAATTTATTGCTAATGGCACAGGTATTCATTGGCCATCTTTGGATGAAGATTTAAGCCTGAAGGGATTTTTACGTGACGAATTGTTAAAGGTTCTAAAGCCCTCCCCCGTTATTCAATCTTGAGTCTTTGAAACACTGACAATATCATTCCGCCCTCAAACTTTCAACCGGATTTGCCATCGCCACCCTGATGGCGCGGGAGCTGACAGTAATCATGGCAATGAACAAGGCGACGGCACCGGCAAGCGCATATATCCACCAGCTCGTATGAATCCTGTAAGCATAGTTCTGTAACCATCGGTTCATCAGGTATCCGGCAATAGGTGAAGCAATAATAATGGCAATAAGGACGGGTTTCACGAAATCTTTCGACAGCATCGTTACAATCGCGCTCACGTTAGCGCCTAATACTTTTCGGATGCCGATCTCTTTTCTCCTGTTTTCAGCAGTCAGCGCCGCCAGTGCAAACAATCCAATACAGGAAATGAAAACACCAATGCCCATAGCCAGGTAAACGAGCTGCGAAGTCTTTTGTTCTTTGCGGTAGAAGTCTGCAATAGCATCATCGTAAAAATGATAGATGAAGGGCTGGGAAGGAAAAACTTCTTTCCAGATCGTTTCCATATTGTCCATCGCATCTGTGAAATGACCAACATCATTTCCCGCCGTCTTTAATTTTATGCTGTAAGAATTTTCATTTGCAGGAATCGAATACATCACGACAGGTGTAATTTTTCGGCTGAGGGGTTGCAGGTTGAAATCTGCGACCACACCAACCACCGGCACAGGATGTTCGCTTCCTCTCATATCCGGACCTCCGGTCTGCAGGAACTTGCCGATTGCATCTGCCGGGGATTTGAATCCAAACATTCTCGCACAGGTCTCATTGATGATCACTGCATGCGAGGTATCTCCCGCAAAGAAATTTCTACCAGCTGCCATCCTGATCTGATATAATGGAATATAGTGTTCATCAATCAGCCTCAGGTTCACCCCAATATTATATGTAGTGGCACCATGATAAATGCAGGGCATAGTAGGACTACCAAGCACAGCAGGTGGTATGTCGTCCATACTCACCCGTTCTACGCCGGGGATATTCCTGGCTCTTTCGGCAAATAATTTTCTCTTGCTAACAGAATCCCAGCCATTCGTGTTCAATGTTATGATGGCATCCTGTTTAAATCCCAGATCTTTTCTGAGCATGAAATGAATCTGGTTGCCAATAAATATACTCGCGATGATAAATATCAGTGAAATGGTAAATTGAAAAACAATCAGACCCTTTCGGAATCGATCACTGAATCCGCCCTTCACACCTGTTTTACTTTTCAATGCGTTTGCAGGCTGAAAGGAAGACAGCACGATACCAGGATAGAGGCCTGAAATGAGAGTGGTAATCGTAAGCAATGATATGATAAACAAAATCGTTTTCGTAGTCAGCATATCCGACCATGAGATGTTGGGAACAAAAGAAGGGAAAAATGCGAGGATGGGTTTTATCATCAGTAAAGAAATAATCAGTGCCAGTAAACTCATCAGAAATGTTTCTGTGAGAAATTGGTATACGAGACCTGCCCTGCTGCTGCCCAATATTTTTCGGATGCCAATTTCCTTAACCCTTTGCAACGATTGGGCGAGTGAGAGATTTACAAAATTGATAGCTGCTATAATTAATATAATGGCTGCGATTCCCAACAGTCCATATAAGGTGGAAAGACTGGCCTGCTTACCATAATCCATTTGGTATTTCGTACTATAATGCAGATCAGAAAGTGGCTGGAGATAAACCC
The DNA here is from genome assembly GCA_963757315.1 of uncultured Bacteroidota bacterium. Taxonomy (GTDB): domain Bacteria; phylum Bacteroidota; class Bacteroidia; order Chitinophagales; family Chitinophagaceae; genus Puia. The sequence continues at coordinate 2,703,825 of CAVWRD010000011.1, forward strand.
TGTAGGCACCGGGATCCCAGTTAAAATGGCTACCCACCATCGTAGTCAGTTCTTTCTCTATCGGCGTTACAGCTCTTCCTTTTTCCAGTTTTGCAAATGTCTGCACGTGCGAATCCCAGAAAGTCCAGTTGAATGATTGCATCACGCCTCTCAGGTAACCGGCGTCGATGGTGCTGTATGAAATGAAATCAGTAAAAGTAAAATCTGTATTTCCCTGCAATTCCTCTACAATACCTGCAACAGTTGTTTTAATAGAATCATCGTAGATTACTTGTCTGCCGATCAGACTCTCCCAGTCCGTGCTGCCAAAATATTTCTGCGCCTCTCTGGTAGAAAGCACCACCCGGTAAGGTTCTGTTAATGCAGAAACCGGATTGCCCACCAGCCACTGATAGTTGAAGATTTTAAAATATTCGGGTGCCGCGAATATCAGGTCGTTGTTATTTTCTGCGTCGGGGACTTTGGGAAAATATTTGGGTTCAGTGCCCCGAACTGGAATCGTAACCGTCGCATTATAATTATGAAAACAGGTGATGGTTTCAAAACCCGATATCTTCAGCTTTGCCTCGGCAGCCGTGGGCATGGACACAGTACCGGTGTAACGGTGATCGCCCGTTCCACCAAAATCAGAAACCAGCCGGTAGATCCGGTCCCGGTCTTTGTGAAATGTATCGTAACTCAGTTCGTGCTGAAGGATAAACCAGATGGCCAGACTAGCACTGATTCCGATCGCCAATCCAAAAATGTTGATTACACTGAGTCCTTTTGACTTAACAATATTCTTCCAGGCGATTTTGAAATATTTAGTCAGCATGGCGATGGTTTTTCTGGTTTCAGAATGCGATGCACCAGTCGCGAAGTTCCATAAAAGATGTTGATATTAATTAGGCTTAAAGCTAAAGCCTAAAGCTCAAAGCCTAAGGCCTGACGCTCAAAGATTAAAGCAACTCGTTTAAAACTCTCGTTCTCTAGCTTTAGGCTTTAGGCTTTGACTCTGGCATAAAAAAAAAGCCCGCAGATGGGCTTCTATTCAATATACCAGCGATTCTCAAACTAGCTCTTAGCAAAAATCTTATTGACTATTGGCTCAGTAAAGCCCATGCTCTTGCCAATCCAAAGTGTGAGGGAAACTATCCAAACGATCGTGAGACCAGCAGAGATGCTGTAATTCTCGTTCAGATAAAGTACTGCAGAAGTAGCACATGTAACAATAATCAGTAACCAAAGTCGTGAAGGTAGAGATCGCTTTCATAAATTGTAGTTTAGGGTATGATGAATGAATTAAAAACCGTCTTGTGGGTAAATCAGGGAGGATTGGAGACGGTAATTCAGGAGGATGGAGTGGATCTAAACTTGGTATGAACTCTTTTCTTTCTTCGTGTTTTTCGGCGTGTGACCGTAAAAACCTCATTGCTGATGCAAATATGCATCGCGATTTTCAATCATGCAAGCATTCTCGAAGAGGTATTTTTTCCCCGCTTTCCCATAGCGAGACTAACGTTCACAGACACATGATTTCCAATGTCCCTTTCATGTACATAGAAAAAGAAATAGTTGAGAATTGATAAAAATAAAAAATCACGCAGTGCAAAAATCAGATCAATCCAGAAAAATCATATCCTCTTTGCTCAACTCTATGTCTTTGGCTTTTATATTTTCCTGAAAATGTTTGAGTGAAGAAGTACCGGGGATTGGTAATATCCAGGGAGAACGATGTAATAACCAGCTCAGATTTATCTGTGCTTCTGTAGCGTTGTATTTTTTTGCAATAGTCGTGATGCGATCATCTTTTTTTGGCATCGATTGAACCAACGAAAAATAAGGAACGAAGGGAATGCTATTTTTCTCACAGGTTCCGATACTTCGCCGCCCCTGTTCATACCTGCGTAAGGAGAATTGAAAGAGTCCGCTGACCATGACCATACATATTTTCTACGGTGGCAATGGATCCCATGGACATCGCTGTATCCAGTTCGTCGGTACTCACATTGCTCACCCCGAGATGTAATATCTTTCCTTCTTTTTGTAATTGAAACATCGCGTCCATCGATTCCTTGAAAGGAACAGGGCCTCCCATCACCCTGAAATGAACCAGTGTGATCTGCTCCAGTTTAAGTGTGGAAAGATTCTTCTCAATACTGCTGCGTAATTGTTCGGGACTGTTAAATGGAATCCAGCTTTTATCGGGCTTCCTCGTACAACCGACCTTGGTACAAATCACCAGGTTCGAAGGATAAGGATAAAGCGCCTCTGCGATGAGCCGGTTTGTAACATCGTCACCATAATAATGGGCCGTATCTATAAACTGTATCCCTTTTGAAATGGCAGCCTTCAATATCAGTAAAGCCTCAGGCCGATTCTTCGGTTCACCCCAGATGCCTTCGCCTGTGAGGCGCATCGTGCCATAACCAAAACGGTTTACTGTAATCGGAGATTTGCTTTTTCCTGCTATGGTGATTTCCTTCGTGATCATATGGATAAAAGTTGTTGTAGCAGTACAACAGGCGAGAGAAATAAAAGTTCGGTTTTAATACCAATCTAATAATTATCAATAAACGTAAACGACACATTCTGGTATGCAGGTTTTACCAATTGAACCTTTAATTTCTTGAAAGTTTCCAGGGGAGCATAATACGACATTGCGTTTATCAGCCAGACAGGAATTGATCCGGCGGGGTCTGCAAATAAAGTGAATTCCACGAGTACTTCGTTTTTGGAAACTGGCGTAACCAACCATTTGCAGTCTGAATGCATAATCCTTACGATGCCCTTTTTTACCGGAATATATTCAGGAAGATTTTCCACAGTCATTGTCAGCACACGGGTGATTTTGTCCTGGGACAATACAAGATGTTCTATAAAATCCCTGTTGCTCATGGGGAAGGGAAAATACAATTCCGAATAATAATACAATTCATTCGGTGAAACTTCTTTCAACAGGGAGCTTTTTGTTTTATAAAACCATCCGTCCTGATTTTTAATATCGAGCATTACAGCCGCGATTTGGGAAAGACTGGATGCCAAAACACAAACTACTTTAAGTGCTTTTATTTTTGAATTGGAATAATTACCGGAATATATTTTTATTCCGTCTTTATCGCACTGTAATTTCCAATCAGGCTGTGCTATTAGACTGCGGGAAACGGATAATAAAATCCAACACGACAATATGAATTTTTTGCTGGTCGTCTTGTTGTTTATTGAAAGGGTTATTTCTTTATCTGAAGAGGTGAGATGGTCACCCCCGAAGTATAAGGCCAGGTAAAGGTATAGGCTGTATCTGACACCGTTAAACTTCCATTATAGTCTATCTGGTTTAAATTTGCCGAAATGTTATAAACGCCATTTGCAGGAGGGATGATGGTAGGATAAGCTTTTAGCCGTGCTTTTGGCTCCCATACAATCTCCCTTTGCCTTCAACAACTTCAGCCGAGTTGAAATAAAACGCTATTGAAGACAAAGGCGGTGTGCCGTTGAATCCCGTTCCGTAAGCCGTGAGATACGGTGAACAATTATATAGTTTCACTGTTTGCGCTATCATTGATAACCCTGAATCTCCTCCTGCGAGAGTGGCAACTCAATACAATCTGATCTCCGGCAAGCTGAACGGTATCGAGACCTGATCCTACCGGTGGCGCCGTATAGATGGAATCATTCACAATAATCGTATAGTTACTGCTGTCGAAAGGAGTTGCATTATTTGAGGGTGAATAAAAATTGGCGGTGATTGCGTAAGTCCCGGCCAGACTAATAGATATCATTGCCTGATTACCATTGAAGGTGAGATCGGTGTTATCCGAAGGCCTGATAGTCCACCGTACACTTGCATTGGAATCCGGGAGAACAGCCGTGATGATAAAGGGCTCTCCCTGCTTAACCGGATTTAATGGCGCTGGTATCTGATTTGAATTACCAGATAAATATTCAATGGTGGCGGTATTTTTTATACAGGATGGCATGATTCCAAAAAGAATCAGACAGAATAAACCCGCGAGTTTAATTTGGTTCATCTATAATTATTTAATGATTATCTGTAAGTAGTTACCATATTTCCATTTGCATCTTTGTTTACCGAGGTATTTTTAAAATTGCCTATTACTTCTATTTTCCCGAGACCTTTAATGAAAGTGGTTACTTCGTTGGCTGACGTATTTGCGTAAATGGACCCATCGCCAAATATTTCCAGATCGAGATCCTTGTGGCTGAGCGCTCCGATGGTTCTCACTTCGGCATTGTCCATGATAGTTATAGCATGTATGTCTTTCACTTTAATTATTATATTCCCCGGGGTTTTATCACTGAAGAATTTTTTCCTGCCCTGAACAACCAGAACACCGCGATCTACTTTAAACCTGATTGCATTAGCAACTCCTTCATCTTTTACGATGATCTCATTTTTTTCCGATTCTTTAATAAATACAATCATATTACTATAAATAACCACACTGTGAAATGAATAATCAATCGGGATAACATAATCCCGGGAAACAGAATCCGTTCCATAGCTATGGCCAAAGACGGAGAGAAAGACGGTAATCAATAGATTGTTCATGGTAAGGGTGTAAAAATTTGAATTCTCTTATTATTTCATTTTTATTTTACTGAGGAATGAAGAAAACTTGATATGACGATATGTATACCTGAATTAAATACTCGTACATAATGATCCTGCTGACGTGTTTTAAAAGAATTGCCCGCGCTGTTATTCGTTGGAATTTCCAGATACGGCTCTATCCTGACGTTTGAAAATTTTCCGATTTTATATTCGTAACCCAAGACTGAAGTTTAAATAAGCAGGCAGATAACTGGGAGGGCCGAGTTCAATTTTACCGGGGGAAGGGACAGGCAAATAATTCACCCTGATTACAATATGATCACTCACTCCCACAAAAGAAGAAAAACCCGTTGTAAGAAAGAAATTGCCAGATGAGCCGGTAATGAGATTGTATTTTAATTTCAATGGAATGGCAAAAGCATCACGACTGCCATCGAGGCTTTCTATACCGGCCACATTTAAAATACCCTGCAGGTAATCTCCTGTGACTGCAAAATATTGCCTGGTATACATCAAACCTGTTTCAAGTGAAAATCTTTTAGAGATTGTATAACCCACCTGCATCCCAACATCAAAACCAGGTTTTGTAGTCCTCTGATTTTTCACCTGGCTGAACATGGGACCTCCGAGAAGACCGACATAAAAACCCTGGCGACGGGGAGCATCTACTCGTTGAAGCGTTGGGCTATGGTATATCGAAGCTGCAGGTTGCCCGTATGGTCTGCTTTCAAATTGCAAAAAAGCCTCTGAGTCTGCAGGTTTGATTTCGGTACGAAGACTGTTTCTGCCTTGCAGAATATCAACCTGCGCATACTTATAATTTAACTCCGGAAAATCAGTCGTTGCAACGGGTAAGCGGTTCTCTTCATCAGAAGAAAGTAATTTATTAAACCCGGAATATTTTTTCCGACGAAATGTTTTTTCGCGACTCATTGCAGAAGAAACGGGAATGTGCAAAGGAGTAGATCTCTGATCTGATTTTTTAGGCGATATAGTTGCCGAAATATTTGAATAGCCGGTCTCTTTGATCAGTATTGTTGTTGAAGTTTTTTTATGAATCAGTGGTGTAAGCGAAATGATAGCAATCGGTATCAGGATAGCTATACCCCGGAATATCGATACGGGTAATTTTTTATGCTGGAATAAAATGGGTAGAAACAAAACCCAGCGTTTTTTGCTATTGATCCTGGCAGATATATCATCCCACCGACTTTCGCATGTTTTGAGCGGATAGCGTTCGACTGCTTTACGAAAAAGATCGTCCATATCATTTTTTAGATCCTGCATTTTTTCGCATTTTCAAGTTCTTTAATATTTTTCTGTAACATAGTCCTGGCACGGCAAAGGTTTGATTTGGAAGTTCCAACGGGAATTTTCAGCATCCTGGAAATTTCGTCGTGTGAGTACCCGTCAATCGTATACAAATTAAAAACGACTCTGTACTGCGGCGGGAGTTCGACGATCAGGGAAACAAGCTCCTTATACAGAATTTGCTGATCTGCATCATTGTTATTGTCGGTAAACTCCCATACATATTCCGGTATACCTCCGATTTCCGGTAGCATCTGATTTTTACGGAGCTCATCAATTGACGCATTGATCATCACTCTTTTGAGAAAGGCAAATAATATTTTCTCATTGTCGGCGTCTGCTCCCAGTTTGAAGTGTGGAAAATGATTAAATAATTTTACGAAACCGTCGTGTACGACGTCAATTGCCTTTTCGTACCGATACATATAACGGAATACAATTTTCAAGGAAAAACCCAGGTAGAGCTCATAAAGCTTTTTCTGACATTTATATTCCTGACGGATACAGCCCTTAATGATATGCGTAATATTTTCCAATATCCAAACTGGGATTTGAATGATTCAGTAATGAGGTTCGGAATACAATAACTTTTCGGGAACCAGCAAGGTCGGAATGAAGAAAAGACGTCTCGTCGGAGGCACGGTACGCAAACAATCCTATATATATACGGATTTCACAACCACTGGTTGCAATTTGAGAAAATTATAATCAATGTTGAGACTTCGGTTGAGGGTAATAGTTAGGGGATCAGATTAATCCAAAACCTTCACCAGGATATTTTTGAAATGCACTTCACTCTTTGGGTCGTGCCCCTGTAGGGCGAAAGTGCCGCTGGAGAGAAAATGATTTGTTTGCCCTGGCGCTGGTTTGTAATCGGCAGGCTCGGTATAGTCCACAACCGTTTTGTCGTTGAGTTTTATAATCACATGTTTCCCTTCCACTTTTATATATTCCGTGAACCACTCCATATCCTTTACATAAACTTCTTTTATATTAACCACATCGTATAAACTACCGGTTCTTTTCCAATCCGTATGCGAATTGTTTACCTGCACTTCAAATCCCGTATCCGGCCAGCTCGCCTCCTGATATTTTGTATGAAAATAAATGCCCGAATTCGAACCGGGATAGGTCATCACGTCTGCCTTGAATTCAAAATTTTTGAAGTTGTGATTATTATAATCGCCCACATAAAACAAATGTGCCGTGGGACCATTTACAACGATCTCACCACCCTTTACAGAAAACGTACTTGCGTGATCACCTACTTTCCATCCGTTCAGCGATTGGCCGTCGAACAGAGATACCCATTCTGAAGAAACATTTTTAGTATATCGAAACGCCATAAGCGAAATGAGAACAATTAAAAACAAGAGCGTATTTTTTCATAAAGAAGTTTGATTATATGAAAATACATTTTATACCTGGTACCCGAATAGCGATCTATAGTCTGGTTTACAGATTTTACAATTGTTGATAGTTTCCTTATCTTTTGCATTCAACACGGAACGGACAACAGGAGAAATTGAATTTGATTGTTATTCCGCGAATACATCCCTAAACTCTGATTATAAAAATGCGATTGCGATCTCTTCTCCGGTTTGTTAGTTCTGTTATCATTTTTTCATTTAAAAGCCATAGGGCAGGATATTCATTTTGAAGTAGTAGACCCACCCAAAGATGTTCCCTGGCAATTAATTTCAGGGATGTCGCAGGGACCTGATGGTTTTCTCTGGATCGCAAATTACACAGGTGTGTACAGGTACGACGGCGCGCAGTATATGCATTACCTGCATGATCCGAAAAATACCAACTCTATTGCAGACAACCGGGTCGAATGTATTCTCGCAGCGAATGAAGGAAATATCTGGATCGGCACCTATGTATCGGGGCTGGATAATCTGGATCCGCACAGTGGAATCGTTACTCATTATCGCCATCTGGCAAATGATCCATCCAGTCTGAGCAACGATACAGTAACTGTTCTGATGCAGGACAAGCAGGGGAATTTATGGGTGGGCACTTATGGCGGACTGGACCGTTTTGATCCACAAACCAGGAGCTTCAAACATTTTGCACATCAGCCTCATGATTCATTAAGTCTCAGCAATAACATGGTGCGGGCCATTTATGAAGATCATGAAGGAATGATCTGGGTAGGTACGGGAAGTCCTTTTGGTGAAAATGCAGATCAGGGTGCGGCAGGATTGAACCGGCTGGACCCAAAAACAGGCGTCTTCACCAGTTATAAACACGATCCAAAAAATCCGGGCAGTATAAGCGATAACCGCGTGAGGGCGATCTTTGAAGACAGCAAAGGAAACTTTTGGGTGGGTACTGCCGGCGATGGATTGCAAACCCTGGACAGGGCCACCGGTATTTTCACTCACTACTATTATGATCCTGCACATCCCGAAAAACTGAGCAGGCCAGCCCTGGAAAAAACGCTCCCATACGCGGATGATCATATCACTTTTATTACCGAAGACAATGCAGGACAGGATCTGGATTGTAACGATGGAAGGTGGAATTAATATCTATGATCCCGCTACAAAAAAAGTAACTCATTGTGGCTCCGGTAAAAACAGTAAAGAGCCATTAGCCACGAATCAATTCTGGTATGGTTATAAAAGCAGGGACGGCATTATCTGGATATCTACCTGGGGAGCTACTAATCTGATTTATAATTTATACAAGATAAACCCTTATCAAAACAAAATACCTTTTCACGATATGGGAGTGGCCGTTAATGCTTTTGAAGAGGACAGCAACCGGAGTCTGTGGCTGGCCACCACACGGGGATTGATCCAGATTGACAGTCTTGGAAAAGAGCAAAAGTTTTTGATCGACACAGATACGCCTACGGCTAAAAATGTGATCATCAATTTTAAAAAAGATATCAGGACCAATACATTCTGGATAACGACTCCCCGCGGGATGTATCATTTCGATCCTGCCACAAAAGTTTTTACCCGTTATCATCGCATTGAAGGTGATGATAATAGTTTATTTTCCGACACCGTACTTTCGGTGGACCAGGATAATAAAGACAGATTATGGGTAGGAACATTCAGGGGCCTGCAGCTGATGGATATCAGGACAGGAAAATTTATCGAACGATTTCAGAATAGCTCCAATAATTTCAGAAACGGCGATGTTAATTCAGACATTTTAATTGATAAAAATAATAATCTCTGGGCAGGCTACTGCCGACGGATTAAACAGATTCAACGAAGAAAACGGGCATTTCGTGAAATCTTATTTCAGGGGACAGGGAGCAGTCAGTTTCATAAAACAAGACAAAACCGGGAATCTTTGGGCGGGAACAGGTATTGGTCTTTACAGGTACAATAAAGAAACAGATGCGTTCTCACTTTTTACGGATGCCTCCGGTTTGCTCAGCGCCAGTACAGCCATGGCCTGGCTGGTAGAAGATCATGATAAGAAATCTATGGCTGGGTACAAACAAAGGCATTATAAAATTAAATGTTGATAAAAATACAGCTATTGTATATGGGAAAAACCGGGGCGTAGATGCAAATACCTTAAACACAGGATATTGTCGCAGCAACGGAGAAATACTCTATGGAACCAACACGGGTTATTTTGCTTTTTATCCGGAAGATTTAATACATAATATTCCTCCCCCACTGGTAAGCGTAACTAATTTTCTTCTTGCCAGTAAACCAGTTACAATTGGCGATGGAAGCATTCTGACATTACCCTTGTCAGAAACCAAAAACATTCATCTGCAGCATAATCAAAATACATTTTCATTTGAATTTGCAAGTATTGATTATGCAGGTGCAGGAGAAAACAATCACCTGCAATATATTCTTGAAAACTATGATCACAACTGGCAATTAGCCGGAGAAAACAAAACGGCTTACTATTTTAATGTGAATCCCGGAACCTATACTTTCAAAGTAAAAGCAGTGAACGATGGAGGAGTGTGGACGGAAAAAGATATCACCATCATCGTCTCTCCTCCCTGGTGGCAAACATGGTGGGCCTATACGCTGTATATCCTTTGTTTTCTCGGCATTGCGGTTATGGCTAATCGTTATATCCGGAACAGGATCGTTTTAAAAGAAAGAATGAGAAGCAGGGAGAAAGAACTGCTGCAGGCAAAAGAAATTGAGAAAGCATATAATGAATTAAAATCCACACAGGCCCAACTGATCCAATCAGAGAAAATGGCTTCCCTGGGCGAACTCACGGCAGGCATTGCACATGAGATACAAAACCCGCTCAACTTCGTGAACAATTTTTCCGAAGTGAATCAGGAACTCATCGCTGAAACGAAAGAAGAACTTGCCAAAGGAAATATCGAAGAAGTTGCTAAAATGATTTCACAGATCGGAGATAACGAAGGAAAGATTCTTCATCACGGAAAACGTGCAGACGCCATCGTAAAAAGCATGCTTCAGCATTCAAGAACAAGTTCAAATATAAAAGAACCAACAGACCTGAATGCGCTGGCAGACGAATACCTCCGGTTAGCATACCATGGGATGCGATCGAAGGATAAATCCTTCAATGCAGCGATGCAAACCGACTATGACGAATCCATCGGTCTCATTCCATTGATTCCCCAGGATATCGGCAGGTTGCTGCTCAACCTGTACAACAATGCATTTTATGCCGTTAACGACAAAAAGAAAACGGCAGAGAAAGGATATGAGCCAACGGTTTCCGTTACTACGAAGAAGATAAATAGTATGGTGGAAATCCGCATCAAGGACAATGGCTCCGGCATTCCTCAAAAAGTAAGGGATAAAATCTTCCAGCCATTTTTTACCACCAAGCCCACCGGCGAGGGCACGGGATTAGGATTGTCGCTGAGTTATGATATTGCCAAAGCACATGGCGGTGAAATAAAAGTATCGACTAAAGAAGGAGAGTTTACGGAGTTTGTAATCAGGGTTCCTGCGGTTTAACGATCATTTAGAACGAGTTCTAATAATTATGGGAAAAGTGATGTCGTCACAGATTGTGATGACATATCATTAATTCACCGGTTTACCAAAAAAGTTGAGTTTTGTATAAAACATACTTCTGCGTCCTGATTTTCCTTTGGAGAAATATTTGGCAAGCCAGACTTCCTGCTCTTCCAGCTGATCGGAAAAATCTTTCATCTGACGTTGCATGGGTCCCATCATGTTCGTGATATTCGGACCGGGATCTTTGATCTGACTGAGTGTCGTTTTTGCAAGGCTGAAAGGATTGGAAGCTGAATCCAGCATGGCCTGTATCTCTGCATCCGGCCTCATCGGTGTAAACTGTTTATTTCTGTAACGGATAAAATCGTTGAAGTTATTTACTGCATCGTTGAGCCATGCAACAGCGGTATTGTACTGATCGATTTTCGACTGTTCAATTTCCTGCCGCAGATACAACATCATATTGAAAACCTGCGCATTCCTGGAACCATTATTATCCATCCGGTTATAGGCCGACTGATTTCTTTCAACTTCATTTTGTTTTTCATATACAGCGATGGAATCGGGAAAGTTGAAATAGGGTTTGGTAATATCTTCTTTCACGGGACCATTATTGAAATCCGCATAACTGGCCGGATGATACATCAGTTGCCAGAGAGGATCAAAGGGCATATGTTCTTTCATAAAATCCGAAGGATTCGTTTTATAGTAACTGTTATTTAATTTAGCAACGAAGGCTCCGTTGCTGGCATAACCTGCAGCCCAGGTTGGATCAAAAAGATACCAGTTTGCATCGATCTTCACGGCAGACCAGGCATGCGAAATATTTAAAACCTGGTTATTCTGTTTTACATATCCCTGCACAACGAAGGCTGGTATGCCGAGTTTCACACAGATATCCGTGAACAGGGCTGCATAGTTCTCACAAATGCCCTGTCTTGTTTGAAGAGGCTTGGCTATTTTGTCTTCCTGTTTTTCGTAATAATTAATCGTATACATATTGGGTACGTCGTAACGAATTTTACCCGCGACCCATATGAAAGCCGCACGGACCTTATCCTCATTCGATTGAAAATTCGCTTTGATATATGATGCAATCCCATCTGTTGATTTAGTGAGGGAATCAGGAAGCAACAAAGCTTTTATATCGATATCAATGTATGGATTCACGGGTTCGGGAGCCTTCTGTGGCTGAGGCTGAACCTTGGTAGCTGTTGACTTGGGATGACTGGTTTGTGCCTGAAGGCTCAATTGAGGAAACAAATAAAAAACGTACACAAAACTTTCCCCATCAGGGATCTGCGAAAAGGGTATATCATGTGGGCAGCAAGGGTTGTTGATTAAATATAATAACTCCATTTAAAATAGTATAGTATAGACCGTTATATTTTTTTACTATGGAGACTAAGGGTATTTACTTAGCCCGAAACGGTCCAGAATATGAGATCCCATAAATTCTATTTTCATTATTAAAATATTATCTTAGTCGAAACGATAGCATATGAAAATCAGAACAGGTTATTTTTTGGCTTTATGTTTATTGACGAGCTGTGCAGTTTCCAGAAAAGTAGAATATGATGGCGTGTATGCGAATGTTCCGGCGTTCAAACAACAAATTGCCCTGGCCTGTTGGGATCAAAGAGAACAGGTAACCAGTGGTGCACGCAAACCCGATTTTGTAGGTTACACACGATCCGGTGCCGGCATTGCTTATCCCATGGGCACTGCCAATGGAATGCCTTTTACCGATAACATGACTTCATCCATTTCTGTTTCTTTGTCAAAACAAGGAAGTACTGTAACTGATGTAACTACCTATTTCAACGAAAAAGAATCTTTGATACTTGACCAGCTTAAAAAGACTAAAAGCAATCGTTTGATACTGATTGAATGCAGGCAATTTCATACGGATGGATATGGAGCCACATCCCTGATGTATGATCTGCGACTAAATGTTTATACTGAGACAGGTGATTTAATAAAACAAAAAATATTTAATGGCAAGAAGCCTTTAGGCGGATCCGTTGCCTGGGGACCGGGGAAATACAAGCAGTATATGCCCGAAGCATTTAAGAAACTGATTGAAGAAATGTTCAACGATCCTGAGATAAGTTCGGCGCTGCAAAATTAAATGGGTATGGAGCACGGTTTTACCATACGGGCGAGCATATGTTACCAAGGGCAAGTGCAGAAAAAAGATTCGTGACAACTAATAAGCCAAACTCGTGATATTAATATTATACCATTTACCAATTGGTATTATAGAATCCGGCACACAAGCATTCCGTTGCTGAGCAGAAACTGTTACAGTTGCATTATGTTTCCTTGACGAATCCAAAAAGGGTTTTAGGTTCGAAGATGTTGTGTCACATATAAAATTCCTTACTTCGTCTATCCCCGCAGTATTTATATAATATTGCTTTTTTGACGAATCATAATAAAGTTGCCCAGTCGCATTGTTAAGAGAATTTACAATTGGTGAATCACAGCCGCAGGTTGCCGAGGCTGATTTTTTACATTGCGTGAGAATGAGAAAAATTATAACTATAATGAGTGGATTAAGCTTATTGATCACAATGAATATTTAAAAGACATGATACGTTTTAATTCCGGGTGGACAATAGAGGTGACAATTTAAAAACGACTATGGTTGCATAACTTTTTTTAACTTCAGAGCCAAAACTTAACCAAATTCGAAAATAAATAATAAAATATGCCCGTTAAAGATCCATTCTCTTATTCAGCCCGGTGGGACTCGGTTGGTTTAACTTGCAGTAGCTGCAATTACTTTTTAGGTCCGGAGAAATGGCCAGATCTAAATAAAATTTCTAAATGTCAATTACACAAAATTTCATTATCTATTGAATTAAGAAATGAGGGATATATAAGTTCCGAATGGTTTTGCAAACAATTCGATAACAAAAATGCTTTCCCTAAAGCCGTCAAAGAATTTGAAGGTATTGTGGATATTCTTCAGGATGGAATTCTATATCAGGCAAATCAAAGTGCGAATCTTGTTGAACACAAATTTGATGAGCTTGGAAAATAGAATAGAACCCAAAGAATTTCTCGAACTAAGTAATAAGGGATTAATAATGGATGGCACATCCGGCGGACTTGTAATTGGTCCGTCGCATGAGGAGGGTGGAATAAAATACTTGTCCAGTTTTGGTGACCATTTTAAAATTATGGGAGAGCTGGAGGGCTATGAGTATATTTTTAATATTGCAACAGCTGTTTTAGTCAGAAATATATTTTCAGAACTTAACAACCGTCAAAGAGACTTTAGCTCAACATTTCAATCGCCTAAACCAGAAAAACATCACGAGATAATAGATGTCCGATTAAGTGGCGATGAGAAATACAGATCCAAATTTATATTTATTGAAAACAGGATGAGTCAGGCTATCATCAATAAATATTCGACAGCAAAGAATTTGGAATACTTAGACAAATTAAACAGAAGTTTTACATATACATTTGACGATCGTGATTTCTTTAAAACAACAAAAGTAAATATCATAGAAGTTGTAAGCCAAAACGTGGTTCAGATTTATAAACTGGATCGAACAGACAATCGACTTTGAGAATTTGCATTCGACTAAATTTAATATCAAATATCTATACAATAAATGGGACCTAATCCTGATAGAAGCCCTAAACAAAAATTAGTTATCAGACTTGCCTTTTCTTTTGTTTTACTAACCTTCGCCGGGACGGTGATGAGGAAACATGACGTTCATGGTGTTATGATGGATCCTAATATTCCAGCTGGTTTAATTATGATTTCGATTGCCATTGTTGCCGCGGTTATTGTGATATTGGTTTACAGAAATGAAATAAAAAATAAAACATAGGCACTCCTGCAAGGGTGTACATTCATACTGTACCAACTACTTTGCTATTTGCTTATATAGACATAAATTACCCGAAATGAATTTTTTAAACAAATTTTTTAAGGGAGAGAATAAAAAAGAAGAGCAACCAGAAAATAAGAACCCTGACAATACCAAACTGAATTACTTGCTCAACATATGGGGCGAGCATCAATCAACCGAAAATTACAAAGCGGTAATGACGGAGATGCTTGAGGGCGATAGTTATCTTTTAATTCCTTCCATCAATGATAATCTGGCAAAAGGTGACTGGATAACCGCCAAAGCTGGTACTACCTTAAAATTTACATCTGTTTTTAATCTTGACGGACTTCAGGTATTAGGTGCCTTTAGTGACGAAACTTCGATGCTTAAATGGACAAAAAAGGCAACGGAGTACACTTCAATTCGAACGCAAGATATCATTGAATTTTCTAAACAGCATAGAATCGATAGAATAGTAGTCAATAGCGACCAAAAGAATATGTTTGTTCTTGAACGCAACAGAGACAACATCAAAACTACTACGATCGAAAAAACAACTCCGGTACAAATTGGAACGCCAATTAAACCGTTAGACAAACACATTATTGATAAGATGATTCTGAATTTTCAAAAGGTTGAAACGATACAGGAGGCATATCATTATGCCCAATCAATGAATAATGAATTTAGTTTAGTTATAGGTGTTTTTCTTTCCGTTGTTTCTGAAAATTCAAGAGCGGCGTTAAACAATGCGATTAATAATTCATTACAGGGAGAAAAATTGGACACACCAGTTGATATTTTCGTTATTCAAACTGAGGATTGGCTCAACTTAGTTCGAAACGTAAAAAACTCTTTATTTTATAAGAGATGAAATGCTGCTAATGGCCACTTCAGAAAATCTGCAAATCATTAGAATCTTGAGACTCGGAATAATTTTCCTTCTATTTATCTCTGTTAACGGTTTTGGACAAACTAAGCCCACCAGGGATAGAATATTGCCGACTTCCAAATATGCAGGCGAGTACGGATACGGTCATAACATTGAAAAGGAAAGAATTGGATACCTACAGGTATACGCTGAGTCAGACAGCACAATTTTATTTTATATGGATCTGAACCGAGGAGCTCCATCTTATAATATGGGAGCCTTGTATGGACGAGTAAGAATTGTAAATGATTCAGGAACTTCTTTTACAAAGTTTGACACCTTGAGCAACGGATGCAAACTCTTGTTTTACTTTTCCAAAGACAAAATTGATATTTCCACCATAGGCGAACAGGATGACTGTTATTTTGGCAATGGTGTTGAAGCTGATGGTAGTTTTAAAAAGTATTCAAATAAAACAAAACCATACTTCGAGAATCAGGAAGGTAAAAAGATTTATTTCAAGAAAACGAAGCCAGATGACTATTATAAAGATAATTAACTGAATAAGAGATTTTACCAGTCATCGCTTTCCTTTGAAACGAACGTATTTGTTGCAATTAAATCTCAATTCCCCTTCATTTCAGCATTTTCTGTTAGAATCGTTTTATCCCCCTTTAAAATTTCTAACTCTGCCGGAGGACTATTGGTTTCACCTATAACAATAATGGAGCACCGATAAATATAATCTGCGTTTTTGAAAGTATAAACCCTGTTACCTCCACTTCCCTCAAATTCAAGTATGCCATTTTCTATTACAAGCTCGGGCTTGTCTACGATTTTACTTTTTATAGGCCAGGATGCATAACGATAATTGTCATTTCCCAAATCATCAATCCTTATCCGGTGCTTTCCGGTTTCCAAAATACAAATTGGACTCTCAAATTTTCTGATTGATTCATCTAAACTGCTCTTATCAATTTTTACAAGTCTTTTATATTCCTCTTTTTCAAATTCCGATTGATAGTTAATACCAATAAGCCTCCCATCATAGTCAAGCCATAATTCTCCACTATAAAGCATTATTCCGCGCCATCCTACTGCTGACCAATCTTTTGCCGGATTCGAAGTCAGGATCATTTTAGTCAGGCTGTCATCAAAGATTTCCTTGTATCGAGTCAAAAACTCCCGCTCGTTGTAGATATCAGGTATCGGATATAAGCGTTTAAAGGGAAATGAAATACTATTGCAGAGATTATTTTTATCAGAATTTTTAACGTCGTTTATAAAGTCGATAATGATTTTCTGATCTTCTTTACTCGTATCCTGAGAAAAAAGGTTATGGTTGCTTAAAAGGAACAGTATTATAACTATCAACCTTCGCATATACTTTTTAAATGTCTTCTTAATTTGTCATCTTCTCTCTAATTATTATTCTGACTATATCTGCTAGAATATTTAAAGCTGCCAAAAATAAAAATCCAAATGCAAACATGATTAACTCCATATCAGCATGTCCAAATTCAATGTATATTTTTCGATCTCTTAGGTATCTATGTAAGTCTTCAGCAGTGTCAAACAAAAAAAATATAAACAGAAAGTAAACAATACACCAAAGTATAAAAGGCAGAAGTTTTGATTTAAACAGTATAATATGAATTTTTATAGAAGCCAATAAGAACAGAATACTTAAAACCGATAAAAACAGAAACTCCTTCATACGATATCAGCTAAAATGTACCATCTCCTGCATAATAAAATCATCTTCAAAAACCCTTTGCAGGAAAACATTGGTTCCTTTCAGTGCCCAGCTGCTCATCAGACTTTTTAATGCCCAGTAGTCTTCTGCGCCGTTTAAAATGAAGACAAGGTCCGATACATCCCCTTTATAGCGAAAAGATATTTTGTTATTGTCGCCGTCGCTGGTCGTGGTTGTATTCCCGGTGGTAACACGATCCCTGTATTTAAAACCCCGAAATGCCTCGAGATACATAACTACCGACTCAATATCTGCCAGCTCAAACAAGTCGCCCTTATATTCAATTCCCTTCGAAGAAAAAACAAGGCATCCCTCGTTGGGTATTTTCATTTTAAATTTCGGATTCCTGGTATTCTGAATATAGGGAGGCACAAATACCAGGATGGCGCCGAAAATGATTTTGGAAGGATAACCGAAGGATTGACTAACGAGAACTCCGATAGCGAAGAAAAAGTAAAATATATAAATGACTATAATGCCAACGGCATTTGGATTGTATTTATAAACACTCGTTTTGATTTCACCGCCTGGAGAACCGTGTTCCTCCAATTGCTGTTTAAGTTTCAAAACCTGCTGTGACTTATCCGGTTTGAGATTTTCAATATCGTGTTGATCATAATCTTCTATGAGATTATTTCTAACACTCACAAACGGCCGATGTTTTTGAAATAAAAACACTGCGTTGGCTGATACAATATCCTTTCGGATAAATATTATGGAAGTGACGATAGACCAAATAATAAAAAACATGATCTCCACGCCCCAGTTGCTGCTGAAAGTATCTCTTCGCGAGACTTTTGGATTAAAAATGAGATAGCGAATTTTAAAATACTGTTTGTCGACAATGAAATCTTCTCTTAAAAAGGTCCCGTAGTAGGTATCGTAGTCCACCGTATAGGAAGCATACATCCAACTAGGATTGCGTCGGGTTTGGGTATTGTCTTTATAAGATAAAATCTTCGCCGTTGTAGTACGACTGAATATCCAGACAGATTGATATATAAGACAAATTAAAATACCTGTGGCCAGGACGGCGAGCCATGTTTGATTGCGGGTTAGTTGCACGGGGTGATTTTAAAATCCTCAATAAATATAAAACGAATAAAATGAATTTTTTATTGAAGATCTTTGTAGAATCAGTATGCTAAGTCTAAGGGAAAACCCCTAGTTCCTCTGGTTTATGATCTGTTCGCGATAAAATCGTAATTTTTGAAGGTGATATTTAAACCCTAATCTTAACCACTATCTATGCGACAGCTTTTGTTTATTTGTCTGATAATTCTTCCCATTGTATCCTGTAGTCCTGATAATGGGAAAACTGGTAATACCCAATTCAAAACTGGCTATGCATTATTTGCCGATAACGGTTTCAAGGATTCTTTAAACTCGAGTTTCGCGAATATTTATAATGCTTCCTATTTGATTCATGGCGATACTGGGTATGTCCTTTGTTACTTTCATGATAGTATATACTTTAATCACGCTCCTGGCAAAGACTCAGTCCATTTCCCACAGCTTTCCATGCATTTGAACAAACTTCAATTACAGCCTTTTTCGGTCACCATCAATTTTTTCAAAGTCGATTTTGAAGGAACAGGTCCCGGAAGATTTCTTTTCGCCCGAAATAGTTTAAATGAAAAACCTGATACCCCATCCATATCGTTCAATGAAGAAGATTCGGCCGTAACTATACATTCATTAAAAGCAGATTCTTCTGGTTATTATTATTTAAATGTATTCGGCATCTGCCGTGATAGTCTCATCTCCTTTAAAGTGAAGAGTATTGAAATTAGTTATGATCAAACAAGTAAGTAAAGCGATTAACTTTGATTATCAATTTCAATGAGACTTCGAAAATACATATCATTTTGTTTATTCGGAATCATCCTTTCCGGCTTTAAGAAAGATTCCATTACGTTCGATTTGACAGGACGCCTTAAAGTGAAATCAGGAGATGATCAGATTCGAATCAGTCGCGTAATCGTCTTTGTAACGGGCAACAATCAAATGCTAGATAAAGCAATCTCCAATACAAAAGGAATTTTTCACTTATCATGGAATGATAACAACGCCAGAATTTTCGATTTTTATTGTATCATAAGAAATGATACAGTGGCACTCGCCAAACGAGTTAGATTCGATTCTGACACTCCCGATTTGACTTTTATCTTGCCTGAGCACGTACATCATAGTAAATAAATAATTTATCATGCCATTCACTACGGTATATAAAATTGATAAAGATGCATTGGTTTTCACGCCAACCAGGCACGCAAAAAAACCAGACAGAGGTTTTTCTCATGAAGGAAAAGATCAAGAAATCGAAATTCAAATGACGAGTTCGGATGAAGATATTTTTAATGCCCTTCAACAAACATTGGCGAGATGTGAGCAAATTAAATTAAAATAATAGAGATAATAGTCCTTCAATTTGTTTGATTAACTAAAACATTCACTTATTCAACGACTCATTAATCTTCCTGAGCAATGCTTCTTTGAGTTTATCTAAAATAGTAGTGTAACCCTTTTTTCGTTGAAGGAATTCCTGATAGGTGCTTGTTACATTTCCCAGATCTGCGTTGAATGTATATGGCAAACCGCGGTATATACGATTTTTTCCTGAATCTATTTCACAGTATGATCACGACTGGGAAAGATTTTTTTTTGGATCAAAAATGCACAAAAAGGGGTATTTCCCGGTATTGATTCCAATATAGTTCTGCCTTAGTTCGCAGTTTTTAGCGGAGTTCTTCGAGAGTTCTTCGAGAGTTCCTGCGGAAAACTAGCCAAATCCCCGAAGAACTCCCGAAGGATTGCAGAAGCAATACAGAAGCACTATCGACCAAATCTTGTTTTCAAGTGGCTCGAAATCAAGCTGAAAATGCAGAAACAGGTAAAAAATATTTTATACCAACTGTGAGACGACTATGAAATGAGCCCTAAAGTATGGACCATATTTGCGAATAATGCGTCAGCTCGAAAAAAATATTTTTCACAGGCTGTGATCTGACTGTGAAATGAGACTTAAAGTATGACCCATATTTGTAATCAAAGCGTCGACCTGGACAATAAGGGTCGACGCAAAAATTTAAATAACATTAAAAATTAAAAAAATGAACAGTTTAAACGACAACATGTTGTCAAACACAGAAAAAACACTTCAGCCAAAAGTAATCGGAAAATTGGTTACGAAACAAATCAGTCATTCCGAAAAAGCGTCTCCAACGACAACTGCCCAAGTCAACCGACCATCCCGATGGCCCGGAATGACTATTGAATTTCGGGTGAAGACTTTACTGATGATCAAATTCGTGAGACCCATGCGGATTTTCATGGAACAGATGCAGATTGTCAGCACTAAAAAAATGCTGAAAGAAAATATCCGGAATGCATTTAGAAATGACCACTACAAATACCGGATCGATTACACCAAGCTGATGTTCAGCAAAGGAAATCTTCCCCTTGCACCCCGAATGTCCGTGTCATCTCCGAAGTCAGGAAAACTTGTATTCAGATGGACAGACGACAGCGGCATTGGTCGAAGCAGAGCAAGCGATCAGTTATTTGTTGCCATTTTTAACTGCACATCCAAATCCTGGATTCTCAAACACAACGCTGCTAGAAGATCGGAGAATTGCTGCAGTATTCATATCGGACCGTCCAGAAGCAAACGACTTCAGACCTATATTGGTTTTGTCTCGGCAGATGGTCTGAGGGTTTCTGATAGCTTTTATATGGGCGAAGTGAATGTGCTATAAGAGCCCCTACAAGCGGAACAGGCCTTGCGTGAAATTATCCGTTTTCACGTGAGGTTTACACCCTTCACAATTCTCAATTACTAAATACATTTGATTATACCAGAATGTAGAATAGATTATGATTTCCAAACAGGTATTGAGATCATTGGTTCTTGTTCGCGAAAAAGACGCCAGGGCACTATTCGAAAAACGAAGGTATCCCGCTTCTATTTATATGGCTGGATACGCAGTCGAGGTCGCATTGAAACACGAAATCTGCAAAATGTATTTTTTTATCAAAGGATTTCCAGAAACAAAAGGTGAATTTCAATCCTATTTCCCTCAACGCGGGAAAAAGCATCTATTGAAAACAATTGAATCAATTAGCGAAATTCGTCATCATGATTTAAAACTCTTACTCAGTTATTCAGGACTGGAATTCAAAATTAAATCGACGGTACTATGGGAATGGGATTTAATTTCCCAATGGAAACCCGAAATGAGGTATCGAATAACACCAGTCCGAAAATCAGAAGCGGAGGTAAGACTTTCGGCTGTAAGAACTATCATAAAAGAAATATTGTAATATCTTTACAACAAGCAATGCATTTAAAATGAGAAAGAGAAATCAACACGTTATCCCTCTGGGAAATGGATGGGCTGTAAAAGAAGAGGGAAAGACCAGGTTTTCTTTGATTTCTCAAACACAGAAAGACGCTATCCATTTTGCGAGGGAAATTGCAAAAAACAATCACGCTCAACTTGTTATTCATCGCAAAGACGGAAGAATAAGATTAAAGGGTAACTACGTAAATGGATCGACGTCAGAAAAAGAGAAACAATATTAAAGGACTCGTCCAACATAACTCCGCTATAGTCGGGATTATTCCCCAGGCACGGTAATCTGACTTACTGCACCCAGCACGCTCCCGGCAACTGCGAGATAACCGGCAGTCACGGCGAAATGCTGTCCGAAATGCTTGGTGTATCATTTAATGATCCGGTATCTTCCCTCGGGTATGCACGAAACCTGTGCGTGGTTATCTTTCCAGGGGAGTTCAATACTATGAGTAATGAGCCTGCACTGATCAAAGATCTGTCCGGTTGTTCCGAGCGGAAAATACTTTCTTATAAGCTCCAGTTCCATGTTGAAAGTTTTTAAAAATGATTACAATGTCGCGTCGAGCGATGTGTTGTTACCTGGCAAATCCGTTGCAACCGCCGTGATCTTTGATCCGGCAACTGCCGCATTTGCTACGGTAGCTTTATACAACCAGTCGATCGTGTTTGCCTGCACTACTGCAGCTCCCTGTTCCAATAGGTCGCCCGCAGTACTGTGAATGGAAACGCTCACGCCTGTTACCTTGAAATCATCCGTTGCCTGAACGGTTATCGAATCTCCCACAACACCGTGATAAGCGCTGGTATCGATCTTAGTGATTTCAGGTGCATTAAAAGCATCAGCGACGGCTACATTAAAAGCACTCTGACCAGGCAAAGCCACAGCCAGGTAATTTGCCTTTGTAGTGTCGTCGAGAATTGCCTTCGCTGCATACTCGATGCTCGACTTAAACTTCGTACGCACACCAACAGCCTTTACCGAATTGGAGGCTGGTGTTGGCCTGCGCAGATTGGTGACGATCGTTTTTCCGGCTCTCTGACGGAACGTTAGCATCCTGCCAATTGTTCCCGAGATACCCTTGGTTACGATATTGTTTTTTGCTTCTGCCATTTTTCTTTAATTGACATGTTGGTTTAATGACGATCTTTTTCTCCGTTTTTCCGCCTGCCCTCTTACAGCTTTGGAATGACTTTAGAATAGCTTTGGAATCCCTTCATAAAAAATCATCTTTTTAATACTTAAAAAAGCAGGGGGCCCTCGTAACCTAACTAGTATCAGTACACGATATACCTGCCTGGGGTTAGAAACTTTTTATTGAAATAAATATTTTGTGTCGGTTCTATGTTGCGCTCTATAGTATCATTCTTCTCTCTAATGCATATGATTCAAATATTTTTTGAATTTATTTTTAGCAGGCTGCTAAATTTCTTTTTCTGATGACCCCATATTTGTACTGTCACCATTTGACGTACCAATGAAAGCAAGAAGTCCGCCCTGTGAAAAAGGCTCAAGGCTTAAGGCGTAAAGCCTGCCTGCCGGCAGGCAGGCATAAAGCCAGGCAGCAACCATGCCCCTTCCCGCATACGGCGGGAAGTGGGCTATTTTAAAAACTAAAACCAATCAATGAAAAATGGAAAATCAGAAAAGACAAATGGAAGCCGGAATAAAAACCGGGGATCCGGGAACTGACTTCTGGATGGACAAACAGGAAGTGCTGGAAAGATTTCATATCACCGGCCGCACATTACAAACCTGGAGAACCAATGGCCAGATACCTTATAAGAAAATCGGAAGAAAAATATACTACTGGTATTCCGATCTGATCGCATTTATGAAAACCAAAACCAGTGGAAGACAACTATGAACGATTTAATCATTTAAAAAACAAAACAATGAAAACCACAGACCAAAAATCCACAACCATGGAAAACGATCAAAAAACCGAAGAAGAAAACTACCAACCTGATCCTAACAGGGAGTCAGGCATATTATTGAAGCAACGCAAAACACCCTATGTTCCTTCGCGATTCAAATTTCAGCTGAAGACCATGTTAATGACCAAGTTCATGAGACCCCTGGAGGATTTCATGGACCAGTTAAACACAGTCAGCTTCAAGAAAATCCTTAAGCAGAATGTCCGCAATTGCCATGGCTGTCAACCAAACTGCGGATTGACTTTAGCAAGCTGATCATCACCCAGGGCATCCTGCCACTTGCGCCAGGCATATCTGGGTCATCACCCAAAGAAGGCAAACTCCTTTTCAGATGGACTGACGATAGCGGTGTCGGTAAAAGCAGGGCTGACGACCAGGTATTTGTAGCCATCTATAGTCGTCAGGCCAAAAAATGGGTTTTTAACATCAACGCCGGCAAGCGTTCAAGAGGTTACTGCATTATAGATCTTAAGTGGTTCAATGGTAAGCGTCTTCAAACCTATATTGGATTTGTTTCGGCCGATGGAATTTGGGTTTCCGATAGCTTATTATGCGGGGGAGGTGAATGTGTTTTGAGATCTATCGATAAAAGGGCTACTGAAGAGTGGCCCTTTAAAGATCTTAAAACCAAAGTAATTTATTTCTTTTTTGACTTTTGAGGATAATAACTGTTTGCGTAGATCGTTGATATTAGAACAAGCCCAAGTATTTTTAATCCCTTGTCATTCATATGGCTTACAACACTTACATTGATAGTTATGGCTACAAGCGCTACAAGGACAGTCATAAATTAGTACATCGTGTCGCTGCAGAGTTAAAGCTTAATCGAAAATTGAAGCGCGGTGAAGTCGTTCATCATAAAGATCGTGACAAGACCAATAACTCATTTAATAATTTGCATGTTTTCAGAAATCAGAAAGAACATGATTGGGTTCATGAAAAAGATGCCAGAAAATTTGGCAAAAAAGCAAGCTACTATGGATTTAAAAACAAGAAAAAGTTGTGATTTACTATGCATAAGTAATAAGTCATATTCATTATTGTTTCGTTTCTTTTAATACTGCTCAATGTTATCCTAAGAGTCATTTTTTGAAATTCGATCTCTTCTTTACATATCTTCATTGATACTTGAATTTTGAAATATTTTGGCGAATCGGCCAGCAATAATTTGCTAAATAATTTAAAAACTATTAAATAACAATATGAAAATAAGTATTGTCGATCTCACAATTCAATTCAATTATTCAATTGATAGTCTGGCTTTCACAACCTTAAATAAATATTTTATTTAATATTTTACACCCATTTAATGCTAAACTCGTCATTATTAGAATCGTTTTTAACTTTTGTGTTGCAAACTATAGCATGACGAAATTGAAAATAAATAATGAATACTATTGATAAACAGCTAAAGTTCTCGAAAAA
Organism: uncultured Bacteroidota bacterium; assembly: GCA_963757315.1. Taxonomy (GTDB): domain Bacteria; phylum Bacteroidota; class Bacteroidia; order Chitinophagales; family Chitinophagaceae; genus Puia. Next base: position 2,728,839 of record CAVWRD010000011.1, read on the forward strand.
GTTTTCATGTCGGCATTCTTTGATCGATATAGAATTATGAAATTATTGGTTCTTCATCAGAATACAAATTTGTCTGCTATTCTTTAATTCTGTTATTGATTGGTATCACTTTGAAATGAAACTCAAAATGTCCATTGTGATTTGTATCTTTTGCGGCTTTATAAAACTCTTTAAATTCCTCGAAATAATATGACTTTATGTGTCCCTGGTCAATCACATGCTCCTCAAAATTTTTCCAACCGTCAAATATCTCGTAAATGGTTTTCGATATTCCAAAAATTGACTTTTTGATATTAATTATATCGATCATAAAATAAAGAAAGCTGTCTAGATCCCTGTTCAATGCAAAATCCCTCATGAGTCTTTTGGACTCATCCGGAATTCTAGTTTTTATAATGTAACTATCAAATTCTACTAGTTTTGTGCTCCAAAATAAATCAAATGCATCCGGATTCAATTTTGTGTTGCGCTCAAGAAAAGAAGCTAAATATCCAATTGCAATTTTGTTTAATTCTAAAGACTTAAGTGGAAAGTCAGGATACTCATTTTCATGTTCTATAAAAAACATAATAAAAAATCTCTCGAAATAATATGGCATAATCGCTTCTTCAAATAACGAACGAACAAAAAAATGATATCCCTCTCGCCCATCAAAATCTCGATAGTATGTATCACTTATTTGACCCTCGAAGTCAGTCATTTTGTTAAGAAGATCTCTGGGGTTAAATCCCACAAAATTTGATACGCCTTTAAACAATTTTCGAATAAAATAAAAGTAGGCTTGGATCATTTTCTCAAAGTCATCGTGGGAATCATAAGTATTCATTTGGGCAAACTTCTTGATTAACTCGTCAGTCAGTCCCTGTTGATACCAGCTATCTATTTTTTCTTTAAAATTTGATAATCCAAAATTCCTTGCCTTTAGAAAATCTACTTCTGATAATTGACTTTCGAGCAAACTATATGCAAAATATATCTTAAAACGACTTGGAATAATTATTGAAAGGTGGCTATGCCTGTTCCGCATACCCGGGTACTGAGGAAATATAGATTTGATGAACCTCGTGACTTTATTAATATCGTTTTTGGGTACCGAAAGTGCTTCAGCATTTTCTTCTAAATAAGTTTGTAGAACTGTCTCGCTTTTTTCCTGATTTGTCTCAATGCCTTTTATATGAGTCATCCGATACGTGATATCCTGGTTTCCTATAGCGCCCGCTGTTAAAAATCTGCCAGTCTTGGAATAAAGTAACTCGTAAATAGAGGGATATTTTAATCGCAGCATTTCTATACTGATAAAATCTCGGAAATTTATTTCACCCAAAATATTGGCGCAGTTTAGAGATACTGAATTTACAAGCCTAGTCACGTCTCTCATTGTCACAATCCATTCTTGTAAATTAATAGGTGTGTAAAGATTCGTACCAAATAGCGCATTTTCGATATCAAAATGAAATTCCGTTGGTAAATTTTGTTTTAATTTGTAGACTAATGAATCCTGAATAATTTTCTGATCAAAATAAGGAAGTGTCACTTCCAGTTGAAATATTTTTTCTAGGAATTGTTCAGCATTATAAGAATTGTTACTCATTAAAGCTTGGACAATGTAATTGCGATCATAGGCCACTATAAAAAACGTATTAGTGAAATTGGCGGTGTTCCGGATAAGACGAATAATCTCAAGAATCTCTTCTTTATTCAATCTATCTATATCGTCGATATAAATAATAATTTTTTTATCTATCTTTCTAAGGGCGTCATCTATTTCGTCGAACAAGTCCTGCACGGTGTTCGAACCGTTAACAATCGAAGTAACGGTCTGCAATGTTTCAGTAATACTATTTTTATGAAATTCTACTAGTTTGTCGGAATATCGGGAGAAAAGCCTTGGAATTGAAGAATGAAAAGGGCCAATCTTTTCAAGCATGTTGTCGAAAAAATCTTTTACGATTGCTTGTGGTGTTATGCTGTTCCAAGCATTGAACTCTACTTCTATCAATTGTTTTTTTCTAACCATTTGTGTTCTGATCAAGTTGATGAATGATGTCTTACCCGAACCCCACTTTCCATTAATGCCAATAGCAAAAGCGTTGCTGAAATGGCTCTTGTTAATTTTTTCCGCGATTTGTTTTGCATAAACCGCATGGCCAAGCAAATCATGCGATTTTTCACTCAGTGGTTGATCATTAAGGAAAGTACCTATGGAATTTTCTGCAACCTTTCGTACATGAGGAAATAAAGCAAATAACAGATTTTCAAATGCTAGGATTAAAAACAGATCTGAATAAGCAATAAATGAAAAAGTTATAAAACGAGTAAACGTCCAACGATCTGAAATAATTCTATAAAAGAAATAAATGAGTATGAAACAAACCGAAAATATGAGAGTAATTGGCGCGATTTGGTAATTTCTAAATCTTCTAAAAAAAAAGAGAAACGAAATGAAAATTGCAATGTAAAAGATAATATCGTTATACCAAATAGATTCTATGTATGCTAATACCAATTTAATAATCGTATTCTCCAGAAGAATTTCAATTGGCCTATGGAAAATAATATACCCGGCAAGGATCCCAAGAAATAATTTCCATTTTTTCATACTCATCAATACAGTAATTACTTGATTCAAATAAAACTGCAAATCTGAAGTCAAGTGTTTTCATTTGAGCTTATTGAAGTACGTAGTTTTATATTCAAAAGTTAAATCTAATTCTGTAGAAAATAATAATATATTTAAAGTAAATATATTCCGTTCACGTAAGGGTTTTTATGTAGAGAAAATAAGAGGAATTGTTTTAGTTAGACCTCTCCCATAACGCCCAGAATTGGGATATTTGGAGTCGATTGGACTAGGAATTTATATTTTTAGCTATTTATGACACATCAGGAGAGGCATATCGCAAGGATCTTGTTTCGCAGTAAAGTTTTTCATTCAGATGGGCAAGCGTATGAAGATTTGTTTGTTCGAATAATGCAACACGCTAATTCAAATTTTAATCCTGTTAAGTCCCAAGGCAGTCATGGCGATAAAAAGAATGACGGATTTGATGATAATATTGGCGAATATTTTCAAGTTTATGCTCCGGAAGAAATAACCGGGAAGGAAGAAAAAGTACTTCTGAAATTAAGTGAAGATTTATCTGGTTTACTAGCGTATTGGAAGCCTAAGGGCTTTATTATTAAAAAACACAATTTCGTAATAAATGATAAATATAAGGGCGCTTACCCATCTTTGTATTCGCATGCCAAAGCATTAGGGAAAAGTAATAACATTGAATGCGAAATTTTCCTTTGTAGATCTCTAGAAGACGTATTTATGGGTTTATCCGAAGAAGACATGAATGATATTGTAGGCATCATTCCAGATGGATTGGATATCCAAAGCCCAGACTATGATGTTATGACTGAAGTAATACAATATCTTTTGAAAACCGAAGTGAAACCTATAAGGGAGTTTATTCCCACAAATCCAGACTTTGAAAGAAAAATTATTTTTAATGCATTAAGTAGTCCTGTGGGTATTCTGCTAAACGCTGGTAGAAGACAGCATTTTGCAATTAGGGATTATTTTGAATTGAATAGCAATTTTCTGAAAGATGAATTAAGAGAAATTTTTCAAACTATTTATAGAAAGGGGGAGGAATTAATTCCAGAAAGCAACACTAAAAATGATGATATTTTTCAATACATTGTAACGAAGTCTAGTCCGTATAGTAACTTAGCTGCAATAACGGCCATTTATGTTTTAATGGCTTATTACTTTGAGTATTGTGACATTTTTGAAATTCCAAATTAGAGATGATTGTTCCGACTAAACATACTAGTTTTTCTGAGTCATTGTTAGGGTTTGGTGCTATTTTATTAACTATCGTTAAAGAACCTTTAACAGTGGACGAAATTTGGTATGAGTTTTCTGAATATAATAAGGGTAACTTTAGATTTCCCGCTTATCATAGTTTCGATAATTTAATTCTTACTATTAATTATCTCTTTTTAATCGGGGCTGTTAATTTGGATGAAAAGGGAAAGATTTATCATGAGAATTCTAGAGCTTAGTTCCAATAAGGAAAGTTTTCACACTGTTAAATTCCGAGAAACGGGAATATCTATTATTGCAGCTATTAAGGAAACTGATGACCAAAAGAAAACTTATAATAGCGTAGGGAAATCTTTGACCATTACTTTGATACATTTTTGCTTGGCTTCTAATTCATCTGCAGAATTTGCTTCTAAACTCACAGGTTGGGAATTCCAACTAAAATTTATAGTTGGACTTAATACTTGGATAGCAAAAAGATCAATTGACAATCCCTCTGAAATTTTTCTGAATGATAGGAAGTTGAATTTGGACGATTTTAAATACGAATTGCAGAAAGAAGTTTTTAGAATTCCTGATCGTTCAAAATACCTTGGCTTTAGAAGTCTAATTTCTAGATTTATTAGACCCTCAAAGTATAGTTATCAGTCTTATGATGTTTATATAAAAAATGAGGATAAAAGCCCAATAACTCCGTTAATGAATAATGCTTTCCTTTTAGGTCTTGACATATTTTTAATAATACAAAAAGGTGAGTTGAAAGAAAGATTGGACCATTTGAAAGAGTTAAAGAATCAGCTCGGAAATCCTGAATTTAAAGTTTTATTTAGCGACTCCGGAGAAGATATAGAAATAAAGGAAGTAGATTTAGAATCTCGTATCAAGAAGCTAAGGTCTAATCTTTCCAAATTTCAAATTGCTGAAGACTATGATCGAATACGGAGAGAGGTAAATGAGATTACTTATAGGCTCAAAGCCGAAAAGAATCGTGCTACTAAACTTCACATCGCTATTAGTAATATTGATAAAAGTTTAGAACTGAAACCTGATATCTCAAAAGATGAAATTGTTAAACTATATGAAGAAGCTAATCTACATTTTAATGAACTTCTTGTACGAAATCTGACAGATCTAGAGCGATTCAATAGTCAAATAATTGAAAATCGGACAAGAAATTTGATAACAGAAAAACGTGAGTTTCAACGAGAGTTACAAGAAGTTATTATATCGATAAAAAGATTAGGAGCCATCGAAGATTCTCGGCTACAATATCTAAATACACATGGAGCTCTTGAAGAATACACTCAATTAAATAAAGAGTTGGCAGATTATGAGAAACGTCTTGACAAATTAAATCAGCTAAAAAAGCTTACTTCCGAATATAAGCTCAAACAAGAACAGACAAAGAGAGAATTCGCCGATCAGAATATTGCCACTAACAAATATTTGGAAGACATTGAAAATGCTATTAAACAGAATATTGTTCTTTTTAAGTCATTTGCTGACGAGTTTTATTCCGGAAAACCTGCCGGTATCTCTGTAGATAATAATGAAAATGTCAATTCTGTACGTTTTGATATTAAAGCAAAAATAGAAGACGATGCAGGAGATGCTGTTAATGAAGTAAAGATATTTTGCTTTGATTGGACCATTTTGAAAGGACGACATAACCATAGTATTGATTTCCTTTTTCATGACAGTCGGATTACAGATGGAATGGATACCCGTCAAGTGAAAACAATATTTGAAATCGCCAATAAAGAGTGCAAGGAAAATGATTTTCAGTATATTTTATCACTTAATGAAAATGTAATTGAAGGCCTTAAAACGGAAATGACTGTTCAAGAGCACAAGAATCTGATAGATGACAATATAATATTGCGACTAAGTGATAAATCAGAATCCGATAAACTTTTGGGAATCCAAATTGATTTGGACTACGATTCATAACGTGAATCAGTTATGATTCAATTGCAGCTGTCAAATTTAATTTCGAGTAATCCTATTAAGTATTATACATTCTCCCAAGTTGTCTCTATAAAGTTTATATTTTCTATTTTCAAAAATTTAATCCTATTAGTAACGGATACAGTTGTAATCCAATTAATCTCAAATTTTGACATTCCTTTCTGTATTATTTCATCTTTTTTAATGGTTGGCATCGTAGGAAAAGTAGATAGTGGAGTCATTGTATTAAGTCCTGCACCCACTCCAAATAATCCTGTTAGTGAGCCAGAATGTAAACTAGGATTCCCGCCAATAATATAAGAGTTGGGGTACGTTTTTGGAGTGCTGGTTTGCAAAATAATTATTGATTTAGAAACTTCTGACTCCGCCGTTATTTGGGTTTTCCAATATACCTTCTGACCAACTTTTTTTATAAAAACAGATCTTCCAATCCAAAATGTTTTTTGAATAATTTTTTCTCCACCAGGTGGCAGCTCTTTTAATTGTTTTGAAAAACCGTTATATATTAAATCAGTAATTTTTAATTTATAATAAACCGAAGACAATTCATCTTTTGTAAAAAACAAACTATCTACTTTAGCAGAAATAGTTAATATAACTTTCTCATTTATTTCCGAAGTAAGCAATAGATTTATAAAATTTTCTAGATCAGGTAGAGTATTTAATATCGTCACATTTTTATGAGTTTCTACCCTCTTTTCAGTTGCTTCAATAAGTAAAAGATCTGATGTAACAAAAATGAATCTGCATTGCGAGGTAGATGCCGGAGAATTCTTAACTAATTGCATCAAACATTCTAAAATCAAAGAATCTTTAAACCCTTTCTCTTTTTCGCCGTGTTCAAAGGGAGGTCTTCTAAAACAAGCATCTTGGATTAATTCATTCCAGATGACTTTGGAATTATCCAAAGTAACTATACTCAGTCTGTTAATTTCTATCTGTTGATCTATTAATTTAGCAATATGGTTATGAATGAATTCAGAATTAATCTTTAATTCTATACCAAATGTTCTCTCAATCTTGTTAATAGTGGGTAAATATTTCGAGATTTCCATCTCCATCTGAAACGTTCTTTCATGGATGACAATCTCTGGCAAATACCAGCTAATCATTAAATCTTGAGTGTCTTTAAATCGTTGTATTAAATCGTGAGTTGGTTTGTTCACCAAGTAAATAGGAGCGATGTTGTAAATAATATTTGAATCAAAAACTATTTTCAAATGAAGTCTTTTCCTTTTTGCCATGCCTATGACTTTATATAATCTTAGGAATTTAAGCAATATTTCAGTTAATCTACATTATTGTACCGGCCCCTTATAAACTGGACAGTTTTCTAAAGGTAGTTTAGTAGTTTTTCATTTTCAAAAGGGATCGGATTAAAATTTTTCCATACGGTTTCGGGAGTCTGTCTGTTCAGCGACCAGTGTTTTCTTTTTTCATTGTACCATTTGTAATAACGGTCGATAACCATCTGGGCATGGAAGATGGATTCGAACTCATAACGATCGATCACCTCACGTTGCAGATTGGAGTGCAGCGCTTCGATGTAGGCATTGTCCTGTGGTGTGGCCACATGAGAGAACTCCTGCAAGATGCCTTTATCTTTTAAGTATTCTCTGACTGCTGTTGCGATAAACTGAGATCCGTTGTCATTTCTGAGCGACATGCCTTCAGCCTTGTATTCAAGTAACATCAGCGATAACATTAAAAGAACATCTCCTTTGCGGATTCTCTGGCGCAACATATGGATCAACACTTTCCGGGAATAGATATCCATCACTGTTAATAACAATGCGTTTCTACCCGTGCCATGCACATGAACATATTTAATATCCATAGTCAGGTATTGCAAAGGACGTTCGGGTGTAAGACTTCTGAAGCGAATAAAATTCCGTTTGAAAGGTGCCACTCTTATTCTTGCGCCGTAAAGCAGTTTTGCTTCCTTCATCAGTCGGTAAACCTTTTTGTGATTAATGATCCAACCCAATTCTTTTAACTCACCTGTCATATGCCTGTACCCATAACAACAAAACTCCTGTGTAAGAGTCTGTTCGATATCTTTTATCACAGCCGCATTTTCAATGAGCTCTCCATCACAGTTCACACTATGCGTACTCGGTTTTATTCCTTTACGTGAAAGTGATCGCTTATAATAAAAACTGCTTGCCTGTAAACCAGACCATGATAATAAGCGCCTAACACCAACTCCTCGCATCTTGTAGATTTTTACGAGCCCTTCAGCCTCCGCTCGTAAGCCTCGTTTTTTTTTAAAAGTTCCGTCTTGAACTCCAGTTCAAGTGCCTGGTTACCGATGATCTTTTTCAATCTTGCGTTTTCTTCCTGCAAAGCCCTGAGTTCCGGATCCACTTTGTGATACTGCGGCTGCAGTAATTTTGCGCCACCCTGATTGAATTGACTTCTCCATCTGAGAAATAGACTGTGAGCCAAGTTGTGTTTACGCAGGGTTTGAGTAACCCCATTTTGTTCCGCTTCCTGGATGATTTGAAGCTTCTGTTCCACAGAAAAGCTTCTGCGTGTTTTTGCCATAACCTAAATTTAAGTGACTAAATTGATTTACTAATTTAGTCCAGCCATTTAGGGGGCTGGTACAATTATTGAACTCAAACAATGGGAAACTTCTGAGATAACTGAGAAGGACGCAGTTGTAAGAACTTTTATAGGTAAATCAGTTAAAGAAAGGCCACACCCTTCTTATCAGGCCTGGTCTTATTCGGCTCTGTTAAATGGCTTCAACGAAACTGTATATACAGAAAACATTCAGCTAAAACCATGTGCTTACTTACATAATTATGTAAGGGATGGCATAATAGATAATACTTTTTACGCCGACTATATTGAAAAAGCACCCTTGTTTCTGAAAGCTGACGCTGTCAAACTTCGTGAGTTTATAAAGAAGTATTTGAAATATGGAGACAAGAGTCAGATAATGTATCGGATTGAGTCAGGGAAAATTAAACCGTCCAAGAGTCTCGCTGACAGTTTAAGTTCTATGATTAAAGGAAATGAAGAGTTTATACTGATAGATGACCAAAAGGTAATTTATGAAACTGCACTTGCATTGGCTAAACGATCATCTGAAAAAAACAAAAATGTACTAATTGTACAAGGGGGACCCGGTACGGGTAAAACAGTAGTTGCAGTCAATCTACTGGTTACATTAACCAAACTTGGTCTGTTATCACAATATATCACAAAAAACGCAGCGCCGAGAGCGGTATATGAAAGCAAATTGACGGGTACCTTAAAAAAGACACAAATTTCGAACATGTTCAAAGGATCGGGAGGATTCTTTAACGTAGAACCCAATTCTTTTGATGCACTTGTCATTGATGAAGCCCATAGGTTAAATGAAAAATCTGGCCTCTTCAGTAACCTAGGTGAAAACCAGATCAAAGAATTAATAAATGTTGCAAAATGCTCGATTTTTTTTATCGATGAAGATCAGATGGTGACACTCAATGATATCGGGAAAAAGACTGAAATAAAAAAGTGGGCTGCGTTTGCTGGAGCGAGCGTTCATGAAACAGAGTTGACATCTCAATTTCGATGCAATGGGTCTGACGGTTACCTAACCTGGTTAGACAATACTCTTGAAATCCGGGAGACCGCAAATAATAAATTGAGCACTGATGAATATGAATTCAAAATATTCAGCTCGCCCAATGAGCTTCGGGATGTTATTTTTGAAAAAAACAAAAAGGCAAATAAAGCCAGGTTAGTTGCCGGTTATTGTTGGGATTGGAATAGCAAGAAAACAGCATCATCGTACGATATCATATTAAGTGAATTTGATTTTAAGATGCGCTGGAATCTGGCAAATTATGGAAGCTTGTGGATGATAGATCCAGATTCGGTAAGTGAAATTGGATGTATTCATACCTGCCAGGGTCTTGAGCTGGACTATGTTGGAGTCATTATTGGTCCGGATTTAATTGCAAGAAATGGCAAGATTGTTACTGACGTAAGAAAACGATCAACAGGTGATAAATCAGTTCGTGGATATAAAAGATTAATCACCAAAAATGGTTCTGAAGCAGTTGAACGACTAGACCTAATAGTGAAGAATACATACAAAACTTTAATGACCCGTGGTTTGAAGGGTTGTTATATATTTTGTACTGACAATGAAACCGAGAGTTATTTTCGTTCTAAAATCTCTTTGAAAATATCGTACGACGAAAATGATTTGCTTAATATCGCTGCCGAGCCTTGATTTTAATCCTCAAGAAACCAATCATTCTCTTTGATTGAATTGTTCTGGCTGAGATGTCATTTTCTTAGTAGGCAGCATAAGCACGGCGATGCAATAAACAAAGTTGACAGACGAAATCAAAGAAAACGGTAACCCATGATAGTGCCGTCCGTAAACGTCCTAAATTCGATATTCTCATCGGACTTTATAATTTCGGAATCGAATTTCATATTAAAAGTGTTATTATTTATTGATACACTGCTCATGGTATCGAATAATTCACCTGTTACTCCCTGAAATATTTCTAATTTACTATTGTCTATAAAATCTGGAATCTGGAAAGAATCCTTATTCGTAGTTTTATTAAGGGGCCTCCAATATGAAATCCATCGTCCTACATAGGTTTTATTACCTATGGATAAGTTTTCATATTTGTCTAATCTATTCTGTGGGGCCTCGACTGACTCACTCGCAATCCTAAGAACTGATGGATCATATAAAAGAGTCTGATTATTATCAGTCAAAAAAGCAGGTCCTTTCGATCGATTGTAAATATTTCTAGCCAGTCTTGTATTTCCTATAAACTGAGCCAAACGAGACAAATGTCTAAGAGAATAGCTCAGTTGCGCCTCTTCCGTGAATTCTTTCTCGAACCCTTCGAATGGAGGATCCGCCAAAACAATTCTTGGCTGATTGTCTGATGAGCTAAAATAAGTCGAAATGATGAGTACAACTTCATAAGATATGTTATTTAAATGCATTTGTGTCTTCTTCGCAATTCCATTTTGAATTTGCGAAGTTTGTTTGGAACGGTGCTTGGTTCCTTTAAATTCGTAAGCATAGTTTTGTCCTGGATTTGTACCTCTATAGTCAAACCGTTTACCGGCTCCTCGTATAGATTCCAAGGTGGCCCAGTCTACGTTAAATGCTTTGTGTGCTAACAAGCAACCAATTCCAATTCCGATTTCATTGCTTCGATTCGTCTGAAGATCAGAATCAATGTCTAAGCCTCTTTTATATCCAATATGGGGTCCTTCGAAATCTAATATATTGGCATATAAAAATGCTGAATTTATACAGGCATCATAGTTGCTAGCCGGAAGACAAGCTGTTTTAGAACCAATCGCGTGTAGTAGTTCGCTTGGGGTAAAACTAAATCCTGTTTGGCTCAAATTGCTTAATTGGTCATAAGGAGTATTGTTAGCAAACGAACTATTTAAAATCGTTACAGGAATAGTAAAGGGCTTATGAATTACCAATTGCAATTCTGCTGTCGTCACTGGATGTAAAATTTATAGTTGTTTAAATTTATCTTTTTTTACACCGTCATACAACTGACAAAATGCCTTTTAATGAAGTCCGTGATAAAAAAATTTATCTCCTAACCACATTCAAACGCGGAAATGGAGTATCGTCAACTATAAGAGCTGTCGGTGCCTCTCTAAATATGCGTGATTAAAGTTAGAAAGGCTTTTGATCTTCTCATTTCCATCAATACCCAATTTCCGATAGTCTGACTTCACCAAAGCTTCTGCAAGGATAATCTTCCCATTATCTTCAAAACCTATTAGATGTCTATCAAACAAGGCATCGTAATTGGGAGACAAAAGTATTCCATTGTGCACATCTAATCGTTCGTCATTGCTAGAATCCTTCCACGAAACGATATGAGAAGCGATAAGCACTTCGTGTTTCGCATAACCAGTTACCGCACATCGATATTCCCATCTGTAAAGTATACTGGATCGGTAAGCGCCCTGGCCAACACGCGAAGTCACCAATCCTTGTCGTTCTGTTACATTTGGTGTATTAATGTAAGTTCTTTGTGTGTGATCAGTCAGAAGTGAAATTATAGGTTCTTCAATCTGATAACTTAATGGTACTCCAGCTCTTTTGAAAAAAAACTTTATGGCCACCCTTTCTTTCCCTTCTCTATCAGGGCTTAAAAAATAGTTACATTCCAATAATTCCAATTCTGCTTCAAATATTACAAAGGCCTTCGCCTCCTGAGTAAAAAGAAATATACGCCTGCCAGTTTTAACGTGATCTCTGACCGCTAAATTACCTCTGCTGAAATCCATATCTCCAATCTGACCTTCTCCAGTATATGAAAAAACGTTTTTATTTTCCCATTGATCCTTATAACCATGTTGATGACCTGCTTTTCCTGAGAAAATAAATATGAAAGGAAAGGAAGCGGATACTGAAATGCCGCTCTGGCGATTACCGCCATATTGTTCATGGATGAGGCTTCGCCTGTAAATAAGTCCCGTTGTGAAAACAGAATCCTTCAAATGCTGCTATTTACCTAAAATCGTCTATTAATCAAATTCCTGCATGGCAATGGTTCGAGCCCCCGCCATTCTAAGTTAATCTTTTTACCTAGTCGTCAGCAATTCAAAATATTATCAAAAATACCAGCCCGTTAAAACACAGCATCTTTACCCGTGAAAACACGGTATTTTATGGGTTTCATTGTAAGTTTAAATTTTTATAAAAATTTTCAATTAACTTTCTATACTCCCTCTTCATTCCTGTAATTACCCAAACCGTAAATGAAAATTTTTTCTTTCATACTGTTATTTTTAACATCCACTCAGTTTGCGAAGGCTCAGTATTCTTATTCTTACCCTTTCTCGCAAGACAGTATTTTATTCAATCCGGTTACGCGGAAAACTAACAAACCGATTCCTTTTGATAAGCCCTTCATTGTGGTGGTTGATAAAATTGAAGTTAAAAGAGTTAAAGCCGTCTATGCTTATGAGGTGCTCTATAAAAACGGTATAAGGGAATTGGCATCTTATTCAAAAGATGTAAATGGCGACCCATCAGTTGTACCGAGTCTAAAGATTCACCACGATACTTCAAATAATAAACTGATTTTATTTTTTAGTCCACTAAAGCCATTAATAAACTTTGATATAAATATTGTATCCTCATTTTCAGATAAAGATCTGGAGCTGTTTTACGATTTGATAAAGGACTTTCGAGCAGGCGACACATCAAAAGCATTTTCTGAGGATAGTATGATGCAAATAAAATTTAGTAATAGAGAATATCCAACGATAAGGCGAGGATTGTTATACACAGACTTGACTGGATTCAATAACCAAATCTATACGCCCATTACGCCAGATCTGAATGCAATATTAAATGATGCGAATTATAAAATATGTGATCAAATAACCGATGCTGAAATTAAACATATTTATGATGCAATGGACAGAATAAAATCGAAATGTAATCAATTGCCCTTCCTCAATTATTTCAGTGCACAAGCCGTGAAAAATATTTCGATGGGATTGATTTCGCTCAGTGATGACAATAAATTCGATTTAGTTGAGAAAACATCATTCAATAACCGGGTTGTTGATTTTAAAAGATCGATTTCCATTATGGACTCTGTCGACTCCTGCCTGCTTCCACTATATTTACAAACGCTGGATAATGATATTTTGAATTTGCGGAGTAAAGTTCACAAAAATGATTCTTTACTTAGGAACAATCAGAAGCAATTTCAGAAATATCTTGAGAATATAAACAAGGTGATCAATTCACAAGGTTTTGTATCAGTATGGTTGGAAGGAAGCTCCGATGCCAATGATCTTAAAACAAAATCCGCCTCTTTGCTATCAACTGATTTGGGCATTACGAACATATTCATCAAAGACAATCTCAACAATAACACATATATACCTAAGGTTTTTTTGGGATTGAATATTTTCTTCCGTCCAGTCGACAGAAATGTGTCTCTCAAATATCTTCCGAGTAGCACGAAGTATTTAAAACGAACCAATGATATCTATGATAATCTTTCGGCCACCCAAACGATTCTTCAACATTTATCATTGTCCATAGGAGTTACATTCGGAACGATTACAGCTACAAATTTTGACAACCTGTTTAGTTCGATGTCTCTCCTTGTGGGACCAGGTTATCGATTTGCTCGTGTATTTAAGATTACGTCGGGCTTGGCACTTCTGAGGCGAACAAATCCAAATCCCCTTTTTACAAATGAAGTAGTTGCGCCAGGTTTTTTTGCGTCGTTTTCTGTCGACTTTGATTTTCTTTCTTCAGTTAAAAATTTTACGGACCTGATAACGAAATAAACCGATGATTAAATATTTTATTTTCATATGTTTTATCTTGTTAGGATGCAATAAGGTTAAAGTATCGACATCAGAAGTGATATCCGCTTTTTCTATTTCCAATAAGTCCCTAATGGCAGATGGCAAATCTCTCGATACGTTATCTGTCAATTTGAACGTGAACGCAGATATAACAGAACGAGGTGTACTATTTACTAGTTCAGGCGGAATGTTCTTAAATGGTTCAAATATGACATATGTGGGACAGGCTTATTATCTTGGAAGTCTACTTACAGCCAACGCATACTTCATTGCACCATTTCAGCCCGGCATATTCTATTTCACTGTCACTCCTGCCAGCACCAGTTACAATTTTATAGGCAATTACACGCTCACCGATACACTCTATGTTCTACGTTCGGTCGCAGACTCGATTCAATTGCAAACTTCAAGTTTTGGTATTGATACTAATTACCAAAGTTCCATCACGCTAAAAGGTGTTCTGAAAAATGCTCAGGGAAATCCTGTTTCCGTTGGTACGGGAGTAAAGTTTGAAAGTTATTTACCTGATGGTAGAGCGGTGAATGGACAATTTGGGCTTATTAATACTCAATCCGACAGTTCTTCCAGTGTCAATGCCAGTTATTCCATCGGATCGGTGATTGTCGGTTCCACTTTCTTTATTAAGACAACCGTTTTAGATTCTTTGGGACAAAAGACAAATATCAAAGATTCAATCCTCATTACCGTAACGCAATAAAATAAGTTATTATGGCAAAAGCTAGTAAAAAATTTACGAAAAAGCATTTGACTCATATTAATTCCAAACTCCCTTCACTCGGAAAACATTTTGAATCTGCACTTAAGAAAACCGATATGTCAGATTTCATGCTGACCCAGTTTACGATTGAGCCAAAAAGTTTAACAGACGGTTGTCCTGCTGGTCAAAGTAAACAATGGGTTCCCATCGGTAATGGAAAGTACGTGTTTAAATGTGCCCCCGATTTACCACCAGAAGATTGATATCATTAAAAATTAAAAGCTTGTAAAAGGCTATGCTAAAGAAATTGTCTGAACTTCGATCTTCTCAAAATGGATAATTCTGATTCATTTAAAACCTTCATCGAACAGGTTGAAAAGGTTAACAATCAAACTGGCAGTATCTGCGACATGCCACTTTATAGAGGTCATTCGAACGGCTCATGGAATCTAAAACCTTCAATTTTTAGGGATTCAATCTTAAACAAACGAGATATTTTCGATTTGGAGGCCCCGTTTTTTCATGATTTTATTGGACTATCTGGAAACAGTTTATCTACTAAAGATTCCTGGGAAATCCTGTTTTGCATGCGTCATTACGGTATACCAACAAGACTATTGGATTGGACTGAAAATCTTTTTGTAGCATTATATTTTGCATTATTCCCTCACAACAGCTCTGATTTGAGAGAGCCCTGCATTTGGATTTTAGATCCTTATTCATTAAATAAAAAAACAAAAAGTATTGGAGAATATATAATAAATCCAGAATATGAATTGCCTCAATATTTTGAAATGTTTTGCCGAAATCCAATTGATGAAGTCAGCGAAGAAATCAAAAAGAAAATACCTGATTTACCTATTGCTTTATATCCATTTCGAAAAAACGATAGAATAATTGCTCAATCAGGTCTATTTACTATGCATGGTATTAGTAATACAGGTATGGATGAAACTCCATATGAAGATTGTCTTTTTAAACTTGTAATTCCTCCAGAAATAATAGACGAAATCAAAAAAATTTTAAAAATCGCTGGCTTTAACAGATTTAGTATTTATAAAGATCTGGATTCCTTAGCACAGCATTTGATTGATGTAAATAACGAAAATATAAAAAGTTGAAACCCCGATCAATTACAATAAGAAAGCATTATGTTTCTTATATAAGTTTTCTCGCATAATAGTTATTTAGTGAAATTAAATCCAATAGCGATTGAATACCATGCCTTTCCCTGATAGTACCAGGTTGTTGAAGCGGCTCCCCCTACATAATCCCAACCCACAAGTGCACCAATCTGAAATTTATTTGAAATATTAAACAGATATCCAAAACCCAAAGTCAAAGCAGAAACTGTCGTTCCATTTGTACTGGAATCTTTGGAATTGGCAGAACTCAGTTCTGTAAATGATGTATACGGGGATAGAAATGCAGCTATAGTACTACTTATACTGGATTCTCCGTCGCTTCCGAATTCCTTGGTTCCCCATTGGAATCCTATATAAGGTCCAATTGATATGTTTGTAGTTAATGCCAACGGAATGCTCTGGCCTGCATACGTCGTTTTTAGTCTTATCTTCTCTGGAGCTATTATAACTCCCCAGGAAAGACCTGTATATTTATAGCGAAATAGTTCGCCCTCCTGTTCCAAAAGATAAAATTTTTTGTCAACGTTAGTCTTATTAACTGACACATTATAATTCGGATCCGAAGCCTGGCCTGCGTAATCAGAATAATTTTTAAATCTGATATAAATAGTATCGCCATTTTTATTGCGGATTTTAAATCGCAAATACTTAGCTAATACTACTTTTTCCGAATCGTTTTTACGGTCAACTCCGACTAGGTAAACTCTTTCTGAATTTGGCAATTTATAAGTAAAGGAAAAAAATCCTGAAGATGCATCCGACTGACTTTGTGAAAAAGTAAATTCGGAAATAAGAAATATCAAAATCAAAAAAAATATCTTTTTCATATTCAATATTTTTAAAGTAGTTACTTTTAGCAATGTTTGATAAATGACTGAAACTAATTTCCCGTCACTGTCAACGCCTGGTTTGTCAAACCCGCAAATGTAATGGGCGTCCATAGCCAATAAGTGTTTCCGTTAATTGCCTTTACGTTTGAATTGCTGTAAGCGTTATAATAACCGATGTTGTACGTTTTACCATCGTTGGGTATGTCGATGTTATCTGTTGTCTGTGCAGCCAGGCCGAAGTTTACATATATGGTTGTCATATGATAAGCAGATTGATTAATGACCTTAAGAAAAAAATAATTGGATTCAGCATCCAGCTTAACCGAAGAATTACCTGAGGTAGGATAGGTGTAGTTGAGATTCCAGGTCATCAGCAAACCGACCTGAGTTCCCGACGATGTTTGTCCTGAAGTGGTAGCGGTCCCGGTTAGCGCTGCGCCCGGTGTTCCCGTCAATACGATCTGCGAACCAACCGGAATACTTTGCGTCTGGTTGCTGGCGTTGATAGTGATCGGCGTGTAAGTGTCATTTATAAATGTCACCGTACTGGAACTCGCTCCGCCACCACCGCCGTTCCCGGTACCGCCTCCGTTATTGTTGCCGCCTCCGTTTCCGGAACCATTGTTATTGGTAGGCGCGGGGGTAGATTTTGTGCATCCTGTTACCAATAGAGTCGCCAATAAAAAGAGGAAGAAATTTCTGAGCGTTTGTTGATGGTTGTGCATATAATAAAATTTTTAAAGGTTGAATGATATTCTGCCATTCCCGCATTCGTGGAACCACAGTTATTTTTAATCTCTTCAATAAGCGCCGTTTCCGGTGATGATGATTTGTTTTCCCGATCCGGGTGTGTCTTCATTGTCGATGTCGTTCATCGTGCAGGTGAAAGTGAACGCATTCGATCCGGTTTTAACAACGGTTCCACTAACACTCGCAAATTGTACAGGTAAAAGCGTTGTAAGTGCATATAAGGAACTTCCTCCCTCCGTTACCCATCCATCGGTGAACGTGTAACTGCCACTCGCCTGCTGAGGCATGTTGTAAATCAAAAACCCGTCGCCCGCAGTAGTGATAATGGCGACATCGATATTATTTAAGGCACCTCCTGTTCCTACGTCAGGCACAGATGTACATATGCCGGAATAAGTAATTCCGTTGGCCATAAAACTTCCGGTACCCGGACTACTGGAACAATTGGTGGATTGAATGTCGGGGGCTACCGTTGTGGTGTTGGGTGGGATCGCCCCGACGTAAACACTGCCAATAGGTGAGTTAATATTGTAGAGGAAATTAATAGAAGCGCCATCTTTGGCAGCAACGGTAGCCTGAAAGTCACCTTCGTCATTAGTTGACGTAATATATTTATTGCGATAGTTGTTCGATGAAATAGTAATGGTCTCGTTGGCAAGAGGTTTCCCGGAGCAGGCTATATGTCCGCGGATCGTTCCAAATTGTAAAAGATTAATGTCCAGGTTCTGGTAAAGGGTTGTACATGGAAAGAAGTATTCATCGCCCGATTGTTTGATGTCGGTATTGTTGGTCCAGCGTCCGGCAGTTGGATCATAACCCCAGGATTTTGCACCGTCGTTCACGGGATTTCCTCCTCCGTTGGGCATTTTTACCGCAATCTGCACGTTGGCATCCGGTGTGAGTTTATTTCCTGCAGCATCTGTAAATTCAGTTCCTACAAATCCGTAAGTGAGCATCACTCCATCATTTCCGTTTAGATCCTTCGCCATAAAATCACCACCCGGCATGGTTTTAGAAATCAGATTGCTGTCGGTACCCTGTACATACCGATATGATACAGATACCGAACCCTGATAAGTTGAACCATCTGCATTCTTAAATGATCCTGCCTGGCTCATAACCCGAAAGTTGCCACTGCTCACTGAACCACCACCTGCAGGTATCGTTCCCAAAGTCTGTTTGGATAACAGGGATACAGGTGCGTAGAGCGACGACCCTCCCGGATTGGCAATATTCCTGTACTGAGTAAAATAGCTGCTGGCGCTTACTTCCAGCTGAAATGTTTTCTGATCGGACAGATTCCGCATGGTGAAATTTCCTTCTGCGTCAGAAGTTTCCGTGTTATTTCCGATCTTGATGGTGGCGCCTTGCACGGGGCTTCCTGATTCGTTGTTTACTACACCGCTGATCGTGAAGCTGCCGCCACCAGACCCGCTTGTTTTTTTACAACCTGACAGTAAAAAATTCATGGACACTATCAGGAAGCAGAAGAGTGTCAGTCTCGCATAACAGTTTTGATTTTGTATCATAGAAAAATAATTAATGGTGAATTGATTTGGTGATTTTCATTTTTTAGATCCTCTGCGATCCAGGATGTTTTGACTATTTCCGAAATTCGCTTCCAGCCATAGCAGGGAAACGGAAAGGATCTTTTTCTCAAGGGTTGAACAATCCTGCAGGCTCATCTTCACTGCTTCTCCAGTATAGTATTTGACGTCGATGTCTTTTTCTATCAATAATTTGATGGTGCAGGCAGTGACGGAACCTGAAAAGAAACGGGGCGATAAACACCAGCCGAATCCCCTGCCTTCCGACTTTTCATATTTCTCAAACAGTATGTGGTCAATGGCGCTTGACTGAGCCGTGATACTAAAACTACTTTTGTGCAGCATCTTCCGGCCATCGCTCATATAAGAGTACTCTGTAAAAGCGCTCTGTTGAGCTCCATAAAATGTGAGCCTGGTTAAAAGCTGGCCGTCGTAATAAGCATCGATGATGGCTGTTATAGTAACCGTGCTGTCCTGTTTCCTGCGCGTGTTGGTTGTTTTAGAACTAATGAACCGGACATCAAAACCGTCATGAACAAGAGTTGGCTTTGGAGACATATCTTCTCCCGATGGAGGAAGTGGGGATGAAGTTTTTACCCCTTCATTATGAGTCAGGTTTCTGTCGAACGATTCTCTTTTTCCGCCATGATAAATGACCATGAAAATTTGATCAAGCCCGATACTGTTTACTCCACCTGCACTGTTGTCAGTTTTTTTATAAGAAATGCTGTTGTCCATCACTTCCAGCACTTTTATATGGAGTTCCGACCCATCGTTCAATATAAGTGTGTCCTGCGCGCGAAGCACAGAGCCTGATAAAAAAAGAAGCAAAAACAAAAAAGGTTTCATAAAATAAAATATGAATCAGAAAGAAAACACGATACCGGCTGCATATTGGTTTTTTGCACCTGTTTGAACGGTTTCAAAAGTTTGAAAAGTGACACCGAAGCTTCTAGTGAAAATATAATCTGCACCGAACGCGACATAACACCCGAACACATTGTAAGATGGTTCTGTATAGAGACCATTTTGGTCGAAAGTGGGTACGATATAGTTTTCCCAGAATCCACCTATATGACCAAAAACAAAAAGACCTCTGTCCTGATTTTTGAAATTCCCTGTCAGTCTGTTGATCGGCGCATAAAAACTTAAATAGCCCGCAACTATTTCGTCGCTTTTTATATAGTCGGTATTAAAATTATAGAGCGCCATCAGTCCGATGTTCACGAAGTTCTTGACAACCCTGGTTTCAGTTTCCAATCCAAGACCACCGGGTGTCTCCATGGAATAAAAGATCCTGGTCGGTTTGTACTTAACCTTTATGTTTTGATAGTTGATGGCGGTATCAATACCGTGGGGTGCGGTTGATAAGGAAGCGTTTGTATTGGGTTGTGCGGGTTTGCTTTGAGCACCGGCCAGTGGAACCGGAACTACAACCGGTGCACTTTCAACATGATTGATCACTTCCCGTTGACCATTGGCGTAAATGATCATAAATACATTGGTCCTGTCGATATTATACACAGGCCCGTCCTGAAAATCCCATTTTTTATACTTGATGGTGAGGTCTGTTAATTCGGTGATTTTTGCTTTTATCTCCGACTTGTCATTTTTAATAATAACATCCTGGGCCTTTGCCAGGTAACAGGTGAAAAGGGTCAGTAGCAATATTCCATATTTCATGTTGCGTCAATTTTATTTGCCTACTCTTGATTCCGTTTTCGGCTTTCCGGTTTTTTCTACAGGTGTTCCTGATGATTTACCAAAGATGCTCCAGAGTAAAAACCAATAAGCCATGAAAAACACCGTAAGAGAGGGGGGTATTTTTCACGAGGTCGCGCTTTCAGAATTATGTTATCATTTACGCGCGGGTTATATCTTTACTAAATCCTTCTAATAATTATATCATTAAGGAACCTTTCGTATATTCATAATCACACGCAATCAGATTGGATTCACTGGAAAAAAAGATTGGGGCATCTTCATATAACGATTGTTAGGAACGCTTATAAGGACCTTTAACATCAATGCCAAGGGTGTTAATAACAGATCCACCCCGTGAAAAACACCCCCTCGGTGACAAATACCTTCGAAATATCTTTATCTGAGATTTCATTTCTATGAGTAAGCAGGGAATTACATTTTTCACAGCTATCAGGAACAGGAAGAAACACCTGCAACAGACGCTACCGGCAAATCTCTCTGTCAACAGAAGAGCCGACAGCTGCTTTCTTATACTCGACTACGGTTCGAATGATGGACTAGCCGATTGGTTATTTGATTGCTTCGCAGATGAACTGGAAACAGAAAAACTGATATATAAAAGAGTGGAGGCTTTACAATTTGACCGTTGTGACAGCAGAAATAAAGCATCTGCCTTTTGCGAGACGACTTTGATCGTGAATATCGACGCCGACAATTACACTGGCCCTGATTTCGATGAATGGTTAACCTTTCAATTGTCAGATAATGAGAACAAGGTTATAACAGGTCTTTCTAATAGTGTAGGCACACGGGATGCATTCGGAAAAATAGCACTTCACAAATCACTTTTCGATCGGGTGAATGGATATGATCGTTCATTTGAGGGTTATGGATTTGAAGACTACGACCTGTTTTACCGTCTTGTTGCCATCGGGGCAGAGATGGAAATATTAAACGACCATCAGTATTTAAAGGCCATTTCGCATTCTGACGAAGAGCGCATTGCTGAACACCTTCCCTATCGAACACTCAGGGAAGTTTTTTTCCAGGAAATTAATGCACATCAAATCGTTCTATTGTATCTGTTTAACGACAGCAGTTTTTCTTATGGGATCGCAACTCAAACAGATAAAAATAGCGGTTCGGAAAATTCAAATACCAAAGTGAAAGACTACTGGTCATTTACCCTTGCTTCAAAAGAGTGGAAAAAAGGAACATGGAAAACCGATTCCATAAAACTCGTACTTCAATTCCAGGAATTCGCTGCTGAATTCAGTTGGAGTAACAATCACCGCCAGCTGACAGACGCATCTCATACTCTAGTAGCGGTAAGCGATAAAAAAGTTATAACGGAGCTTATTATGTTTTACATGCAGATCAAAAACAGATACCAGCTAGAGGCAAACCTTGAAAACCTGATGAAAACAAATACAGAATCCGCCCACTTTATCTCTCAGTATCAAACCCAACATTCAATAACAATCTAAATTTAATTTGTATGGCTAACCCACTGCTAAAAGAAACCTGGATAGCGCATGGCACTTGCAAACCCAAACCGAATGAAAAATTGGCCAAGGACGTTATTCCGGTCATGGAATTCCCCTACAGCACCCAATTGCAAAAGGACGATCCTCCTTATGGTCGTCCCATCGACGCCCCAACGGCAGTTGACATGATTACAAATTTTTGGAAACGAATTAAACGTGAAATGCCGCATACATGGGCAGATTTTTCTTTAAACTTCGATACCAATTTTGAAAATTTCCTGAGCAGCAAAACCGAACATAAGGACAAAGATGCCAGGATTAAAGAAGCGGAACTTGCGCTGCACTGGCTGTTCAAATTTCTCAGCTGTTCGTTTGCCATGACATTCGACAAGAGCATTCTCCTTAAAATTCTCAGTCAGCCGCAATGCGAAGGAGTAAGGTTTTACATGTGCTCCAAATCTAATCTAAATCAGGGTTCAGGTGAACTCGATCAGATCATGTCGCTAGTGCTGGTGGGAGTTGATGCAAAGAGCCAGGATTTGTTTTATGATGCGCCTGATAATAACTGGGTAGAGAGTCAGGTTAACTCCGTCCCCACTGTTTCGCTGCTCGGAGAATATGGCCATCCGCCGGGATTATTTCAAAAGGTAATGCAGGAAAAAGTAGTGGAGGATGCATTTGCCTTATTCAAATATGCGAAAATAGATTTGTCGAAACCGTAACAGCGCTATTGGATACCAGGTTATATGATTGGATATATCATTCTCTTATCTGCATATGCGGATTAGTGAGTCTTTGGCTTGCCATTAAAATAAACCGGCGGTTCTGGTATCTGGCGATTATGTTTACCGGAACATTGTCACTCGAAATTTCTGCCGTCACGATTTTGACATTGAGGCAAATGAATATTGGGTATCATTGTTTTGTTCTCTTCGAATTCACGCTGTACATGTTGTATTTCGAAAAAGAAGTTCATAATAGCAAAGTAAAAAAAGGAATGATGATCAGTATTCCCCTGTTTCTGATCTGGAGTATTATACTGTCTGTAAGGCATCATTTTACAGGTATGCCAGCAGACAATATCAATTCATCAGGACTCATCCTGATCGTTGTTGCTGTGTATCGGATATTTCATCTGGATGTTCTGCAAAAACGATCTCCATTTGGCCAGACCGATTTCTGGATAGGCATTGCCATCATGATTTTCTTTGGGGGAACATTCTTTGCCAATTTCATGTACCAAATGTTGCACGACCGGAATCTCGCAGAACATATTTTCGACGTCATCAATGAACCGGTAAATCTTCTTTATTATTTAGCTACTCTAATTGGTTTGTTATGCTCAATACCCAGGAAATATATTTCGCGACCGTAATGGGTTCTTTACTTGTTGGTTCGCTGATCTGTATCATAGTGATAACCTGTTATCAATATTACCGCGGTCGTCGCAAGTATGAGCTGGAGCGCTATGCGTTCGACAATGCTTTACTTCAAACCCAAATTGAAATCCAGGAGCGGACTTTTAAGGATATTTCTCAGGAACTGCACGACAACCTTGGACAGGGATTAACGCTTGCTAAACTAGGTCTGTTAACAATCGAATTGAGCGAATCTCCCGGCATAAAAACAAAGATTAGTGATGTAGTAAGCATCATCACTAAAACGATACAGAGTATAAGGGATCTGTCAAAAAGCCTACATACAGATGTGATCGCAGACCTGGGGTTGATCAGCGCTGTTAAACTCGAGATTGACCGAATAGAAAAAATGGGTTTACTGAAAACAGCCATGAAAATAATCAACGACATTCCTGAACCAACTCCGGCGAATGGGTTAATTGTGTTGCGTATCGTACAGGAAGGTTTACAAAATATTTTGAAACATGCCCAGGCCACAGAGCTTACTGTGATATTTGACAAAGATGGCGACCTGGGAGTTGTGAAAATTTCCGACAATGGCAGAGGAATGGATGATAAAAAATCCAGTGAAGGAAATGGCCTCCGAAACATGAGAAGCCGTTGCAAACTTATAGGCGCTACATTTTTGGTTTCATCAGGTACGGGCCAGGGAACTGAAATCGCAGTTAAATTTCCAATACAGTCAGAACATGCATAAAATCAGACTATGCCGATAACTATTGGTCTTGTGGACGATCATATCCTGGTACGACGGGCTATCGCCAATTTGTTCATGTCTCCCGAATTTGAAGTTATCGTGCAGGCCGATAACGGTCAGCAGTTCATCCATTTGATGGATCACCAGCAAGTACCCGATGTGCTGCTCCTGGATATCAATATGCCAGTGATGGATGGATATGCAACTGCCGAATGGCTTAAAGCGCAATATCCCGATTGTCGCATCATGGTTCTTTCCATGAATGATGACGAGCATTCCGTAATCCGCATGATCAGGCTTGGCGCGAGGGGATACATTGTAAAAGATGCAGAACCGCAGGTACTTTTTGCGGCCATCAGAACGCTTTACGAAAAAGGATTTTATCATTCTGAATTGACTAGCGCACGGTTATTCCGTTCGGTACAAGGCAATCCCGATGGCAGAGGTCCTCATGCACTCAGTATTACGCCAAAGGAATTAGGTTTTCTTCAGCTCAGTTGTACGGAACTGACATATAAAGAAGTGGCCGATAAATTGAAAGTGAGTCCCCGCACTGTTGACGGATACAGGGAAGATCTATTTTCAAAATTTCAAGTGAAAAGCCGGGTCGGACTTGCACTGTATGCTATCAAAAACGGACTGGTACGAATATAGGTTAGGGGCCGGTAATTGTCTCTACAAACCCTGCAAGAACAATAGCTTATTAAAGCTATAGGACAGATATTCAACCCTTGCTAGATTTACCAGATTTTTTTATAAATATAAGCCTGCTTCAATGAGGAAAATATTGAGTTCGTATTTTGTTGTTGCCTGCTTTTTATTAACTGGTTGTAAAAAAACAGGCGTGGATAATCAGACGGCTTCTTCGAAACCCGTCGCCAATTTTATATTTAACAGCCAAAATATGGGTCAGATTCCAACAGTCGTCAATTTCATTAATACCTCAACGGGGGCCAGTAGTTATAAATGGTTTTTTGATAACGGCGATAAATCTACAAAAATTAATCCGAGCGAAAATTATTCATTAACAAAGATTTACAACGTAAAACTAATCGCCATTAATGCAGCTGGCAGCGACAGTATAACGAAACAGGTTACCGTTACTATCAATAAGTCTACTGAAAAGAAAATTACTTCCTTTTCCTTTCTCAAATCCCTGAACCCTTCACTTTCAAATGATATCTATGGTATCATAAACGGTAATAAAATATCCCTAAATGTACTCAGCGGCTTTTCAAAAAATATGATTGCCTCTTATACGAGTTCGTTGAAAACAAGTGTGTACGTTGGAAATATTACCCAGCTCAGCGGCGTCAGTGCAAATGATTATTCCTCCACGGTAGATTATACTATTAAATCAGAAGATTCCACTTCCTTTATATACTCGGTGGATATACAGAGAGATTCTTTCCCTGAAATGGATAATGCGATTGCACGATTTATGAGTCAGTACAATATACCTGGCCTGTCATTAACTGTGGTAAAGAATGATAAACTGGTCTATGAACAGTCTTACGGTTATGCAGATATTGAAGACAACCAACTTACTACGAACGAAAATCTTTTCAGAATCGGCAGCATTTCAAAACTGATCACACGCATCGGCATATTGCAATTACAGGAACGTGGATTATTAAATTTGCAGGAAACCGTATTTGGTACCGGGGGCGTTTTGGGATTTGATTTTGGAACTCCTGTCCCGGGATCTAAGATCGATCAGATCACCATCAATGAATTACTAAACCATACATCCGGATGGGCGTACAATCCTTTTGGCGAACCCTTGGGTTATTCAACCGATCAGATGATCAGGGATATGGTTACTGATTCGGCACTTGAATATAATCCGGGAGACACATCCATCTATCTCAGTTTCGGATACGAGGTGTTGGGAAGAATTATTCAAAAATTATCCAATCAGTCCTATTACGACTATTGCCAGCAGAATATGTTCTCGCCATCGAATATAACTGATATGAGTTTAACCCAAACAAGTTTGGCAAACCGTCAGCCGCATGAGGTAAAATACTATAATGCTGCATACAGTCCATATGATCCAACCATTGAATGGGAAAAATGGCCTGCGGCTGCTGGCTGGATCGCATCTGCGAAAGACCTGGCAAAATTCATCACCCGGATAGATACAGATCCATACAGACCAGATATACTGGGTTTAAATATCCTAAACCAAAATTATTTCGGAGGAGTTTGGGAATACGATGGCGCACGAAATGGAACAATTGCATTCCTTTCGAGGATTGACGCCAATTTCAGTTATTCGATTGTGATGAATCATGATTTCGGCGCACAAGGCTATGTTGATCTCAGAGCCCTAATGGTTCAAATCATTCATGCCCGTGCTGTATGGCCATCTTATGATTTATTTCAATAAATAGATATTTACAGAAAATTCTACCGAACGTCATCCAAAAATCCGATTAGTAGCTGATTGAACTGTGCAGGCTGATCTATATTCACAAAATGACCAGCGCCAGAGATATATTCCATTGAGTGATTCTCTGGAAATTTAATAAAATCCATGTAGTGAATATTCATTGCCTCGTCTTCCTTGCCAAATACATAACAAACGGGAACGCCTGAAGAAAACAGGTTTTGAAATTCGTCTGACCATGCTGCGTTTTGCATTTCGATGCCCAGATCGACCCTGAATTTAGGATCAGTTTCGTGATAGCTTTTCATAAATTGTTCTGTTAGTTCCGAATTCCCGCCTAAAACGAGATGAGAAGTAAATCCCCTCAGCTCGGCTTCTGAAACCGACGCCGCTATCATGGTGCCTAATTCAGGAAATGGCTTGATATAACTGCCAGGTGGAAACTCATTGCTGGTGATATTGGGAGATGCTAGAAAAAAACCTTTGCAGTTCTTGAGTTGCGTCGCCGCTTCTGCTATCAGAGCAGAACCGTAGGACAAGCCACAGATTATATAGTTGTTCAGTTTTAATTCGGCCACGAGGTCAACAATAAAATCTTTCATGTATGCCAGCGAATACTGCTCAGCCTTGCCCGATCCACCATGACCTGGAAGATCAATGGCTATCAAACGCGTATCCTTTTGAAGTTAGGAATCATTCAATTGCAGATCCCAGTTTTCCGCCGAGCATGAATTTCCATGAATGAAAACGATTGCGCGAACCCCCGTTCCCGATGTTCGTATTCGGGTACGCACACTTCGGGCTTCTATGAAGGACTCTTTTATCATGACCAGGTAGTGCTACTAAATAATATGATGTGTAATAGCAAAGTGAATTAATTCCGCTACGTTTTTTGCATTCGTTTTCTTCAACATGCTTTTGCGATGATTCATTACTGTATTCAGGCTAAGATGGAATTTTGAAGCAATTTGCTTTGTGCTCAATCCTTGTGAAACCCACTTCAGCATTTCTTTTTCTCTTTTTGTTAAAATCGCTCCGGCTGGATCAGGATAAAAATAATCGACAGATAGTTCTTCTACTTTTGGAACGGGGGAATCAGGATGGTATCGGCTGATTTTCTGTACAATGGTATCGCCATTTTTGTAAGCGGAGATATCCATGCAGGTTCCGTAACTGAACAAAGGTTTTAGAGTGGAAGGATCGGTAACATAACTGCTTCTCTGCAAAATGGAAACATTCCGCCTGTCTTTGGACTGCATACGGTAATTAAACTCGAATATAAAATTGCCGTGTTCCTTCTGGCACTGATTCTTAAACAGGCGATCAATCGACGCGTAGACATGCTTGTTGTATACGCTAAAATCATCCTTTTGGAAAATTTCCATCACCATGGCCAATCCGTTTTCGAGAAAGTCTTCCGGTTGATATCCGCTTATCTCTTCCACATTACCTGTCATCAGAATATGTCTCTGACGTGTATAGTCGATAATGAAAAAAATCTCATTCTGGAAAATGGGAAATTTAGTTTGATAATTCCGCAGTTGCTGGATAGCGTGATGAAGGTGATCGACGTCTGATTCCGTTTTCAAAGAATGCATCCGGCTAGTAAAATCCCGAAAACTCAGTCCGTCGTGGTGATTTTGCATCTTTTTGTCGATGTATCGAATATAGCCTTTTTAGGCTATTCTTTAAAATTTCATGTCCTTGTTGCGAGTCAATTAATATATTCGTCATAGCTTATACTGCCTATCATACGAATCCTATAATATAATCAGATTGATGCTCTTTGGATGAAAAATGAAGAATGCTGTTATGTGCGCCCAAACTTAAAGCATGAAATCGCTATTAACCCTTACATTTTGTTTCGTTCTTAGTTTGCTAAAACCTCTATCGGCAAAAGGACAAGTTGCTGACAAACAGGATTCGATGACTTTGCTTCAATTTTACGCGGAAACCGGCGGTCCGGGTTGGACCTACCATGATCCAGACTTTCTTAATATACCGTGGGGAACGGGTCCGGTAGAAAATTGGTATGGCGTGGACTTGAATGAAGATGGAACTGTAAATTCAATTGAATTAAACGTATTAGGATTAACTGGCCCTTTTCCATCATCTGTATTTAACTTTAAAAATCTGATCTCATTAGATGTCGCGGCTAATAATCTTTTTGGTCCCCTCCCACCAGAACTTGGAACGCTAAAGTCGCTTCAATTACTCGAACTGTCATCAAATCAATTTAGCGGAACTATACCACCAGAGATTGGAAACATGACCGCACTAACAGGATTAAATCTATCAAATAATCCACTAATGACAGGCACGATCCCCGAGCAGTTTGGGAATCTGACAAACCTGAAACAGTTCGTCCTAATAGAAAATAACTTCGTAGATCCTTTCCCATTGTCTATGGGAAACTTAACGAGTTTAACTGAATTTAGTGTTTCCGGTGCATTTTTATTTAATACTGCGGTGGAACAAATTGCCTCACGATTAACTAATACCCCTACTTTTTTTGCATTTACTTCAACTCTTCGTCCACACGTAACAAATCACAATGGCTCGCTGTCTGTTACAGTGGGTGGAACGGTGGCTAAACAAAGATATCAGTGGTCACTTAACGGACATTTTTTTGCCGATGGATACGGTGACTCTACAATGCAGGCGACTGTAAGTGGTGCATACTCTTGTATAATATGGGATTCCGCTAATCTGAATTCGATGATCATGGGCAGTGATACCCTTAGTTATGGAACATTACCAAAGGTTCATTTTATAGATCCGAATCCATTATTTATAAATGATGACGGAGAAATCCAGATTGATGATCCTACAACAATTGACACAACTATAGAAGTTATTGGGGGCGCAACTGATGGAATAACCAAGATATTATTGGTAGCGAATACCGATATCCCTTTATCGTTTTCCATACCCAATTCGAAGGACGGTTATATTACTAATCTTGATGGCGATGTTGTTACCGGGTCTTCAATTACGCCCATTAACCATCGGATCGTTGCTGTATATAATGTTCCGGATGGCTATGGAACAGATTCTTTAATCGGAAAGAGAACCGTTGATATTATTGAAGCTGATCCGACAAACCCCGATAAAAATCAGTTGATATCGCTGCAATTATTCCCTGCCCCGGTGGTGCTAGTTCATGGAATGTGGTCAGGTCCTTTAGTTTGGCTAAATGGTGGTTTCACAGATGAATTGTCTCATGCAGGATATAGTCTAGATTTTGGCCGATACAATCGTGGTTATGTATTTCTCGCCGACTATGGTCAAAATAATGCATCTACTTTTGACCCACTTAGCGAGGCCAGCATGTACGGACGAGACGCAGTAATGTCCGCCATCTCAACTGCCTTACAGTCTTATAGAAATAGTCAGATTGCAGTTACACAGGCTGATGTCGTCGGACATAGTCTGGGAGGACTGATGGCAAGAAGTCTTTCTCAACAGGAATCCTCCATCCAAAAAAGTAATTATAACTTTGGATACATCCATAGGCTTATTACACTCGGTACTCCGCATAAAGGTTCGGCGTTGGGACCTGCACTTTACAACAATAAAGACATACTGGCACAATTAAGTAATAGCGATGCCAATAGTTTCGCATCAGTAAGTATTTTAATGAAACTTCTGGGAGGTACTATTGGTCCATGTCTCAGAGATTTCAATGAAAATGGCCCAGTAATTCAGAATAATTTACAGCTAATACCAAATATAGAAACTTATTCCATAGGGGGTGACTATGAAGGAAATATCCTCAACGCTCTTGAATATAGTGGAGTAGATCAACTACTACAGATACTTACAGGCAAAACACACAAACAGATTTTTCAGGGTACGGTGTGCAATCTTGGAACTGAACCTAAATCTGATGTTATTGTACCATTATACAGCCAGATGGGGGGTAACTCCCTTGGCACTATATATTCAGGGGTATCACATTCTTCACCTTTCGGACAAACGTCTGAAACGAATTTTAAAACTATTCAGGATAAAGTAATACAGCTATTACTCTCAACCAATTTGAAAAACTTTAATACTGGATTTCCCGCTGCATCTGAAATTGCAGATGATTGTTCAGCGCCATCAGTAACTTCTTCATCCCAAAATGCAAAGACTACTTTTCCGAATAAAATACAAACTGAATCCATTTCACCGCCGAAATCTAATACATCAAAAATTTTAGGGAGCCAAGGACATTTTGTAAAAATAATCTCTCCTTCGAGTGGATATTTGATGGCCAACAATGCCACAAGCCTGACTTTGCAGTATCAAGTGCAGAATGGAACTGTACCGGCAAACGCTGTTTTTTTGGTGCAGGGGATAGGATGGTACGCAGCACCGCTATCACCACCTTATTCATTGTCAATCTCTGTACCTGCTAATGTAGCAATCGGCAAAACTAATATTGCTCTTTTGGTGAAAGATACATCTGGCCTGTTACTAGCAGATACATTGAGCATCCAAATAAATCCCGGTACATCTTTGGATAGCCTTACATCTTATCCGAAATCTATTATATTGGATTCAACGCTTAGAACGATCGCAGTTAGTGTTGAAGGTTATTACGGAGGCAATCGCTCGGACATCAGTAGCAATTCTGCAGGAACAATTTACACATGGGGTAAGGGAGGAGTATTCGCTTTGGCCGCAAATGGAATAGTTACTGCATCTAAACCAGGAACGGATACTTTATATATCTCTAACTCAGGAAAAACTATAAAAGTTCCCGTAACAGTAACTTCGAATTATTCTCTCCGAACAATTTATCCAAATCAAATCAATTTTGACCAGATTGTAGATAAGACCGTCACAGATAATCCTTTTATGGTTTCTGCGAGTTCATTAAGTGGAGATACGATTTCTTATTCGATATTGTCTGGAAATGCAACAATTAAGAATGGCATAGTAACAATTACTGGAGCCGGACCGGTTACTATCGGTGCAACAGTCGTTGCAAATGCCTATTTCACCGCCGCTACAGCAAGCCAAACTTTTTGTGTTAGTCCGGGACAAGCATCTGAAATTGTAGGTGACACGATAAGTTGTGCGATGCAAAAAACATATCATATCCAAAAAATACCTGGTGCGACATATCAATGGAATGTTTCTGAAGGAGGTCCGGTTTCATCCCTGGATTCCATTGCTTACGTGACTTGGGACACTCCGGGAATACATACGCTTACGGTAACACCCATGGCTGGAAGCTGCACGGGTATAACTCGTCAAATCACCGTTACTGTTAAAGGAATAAACCGGCCTACCATTCTTCCAACTGGAGTAATTCATATTTGCGAAGCAGGTAATATCGTGCTGAAGAATCAATCTTCAGGTATACTATCGTGGTATAAAGACAATAGCGCAGCACCGGTCGCTAATGCAGATTCAATACAAATTACTCAAGCAGGAAATTACTTTGCAAAAATAAACGATACACTTGGATGCACGCTTGTATCAGATACAGTTACAATAGTTGTTGACTCTTTGACTACACCTCAAATAAATTTGAAAACTTCAGCAGTTCCCTGTGCAGATTCTGCTGTTTTGTTTACGACTGGATCTTATAATTTTCAATGGCTTCTGGATAACAGTGGCATCAACGGACAGACAGACAGTTCAATAATTATTACAAAGCCGGGAAATTATTCAGTTCGCAAAGTAAGTCCAGCGGGATGTTCAGTAAATTCTGCAGTCTTTAACGTGCCTTTAGATGATACTAACGAAGTACCTGCTATTGAAGCCATCGGGTCCCTAACTATTTGTACTGGATCATCCTTAACGTTATCCTCCCCTTCTCCAACTGGAAATTTATGGTACAAGAATGGAAATATCATTCCCCTGACCAACGGCTCGACATATTCGGTCAGTGATAGCGGAGAATATACACTCAGGGTAAATTATATTTTGGGATGTTCAATGTTTTCACTTCCTATTTCAGTTTCGCTATTGAACATTCCCACGCCTTCTATCCGTTTCAACAATGGAATATTAGTATCCAGTGAAGAAAACGGAAACCAGTGGTTTCTAAATAATGACCCAATTCCAAGTGGAATCGATTCAACTCTTACACCTCAGGTGTCAGGCTCTTACACTGTTCAAGTAACGGAGGACAGTTGTAAAAGTGCAATGTCATTGGGATATAAATATATTGGCAATGAAAATTCTTTGGATAGCCTGGTAAAAATCACACCGAACCCCTTTTCAGACAAAATATATATCATTAATACATCTTCTGGATCCGTGAGTGTTGAGGTTTATAATTTGTTGGGACAACAAATCACCTCTTTATCAGTTTCTATTGGCGTACATGAAATGCATATAGGCTCTTTAAATCCAGGCACATATTATATCTTAGTCATCGACAAGAATAATAATAAGTTCACTAAAATAATGGTTAAGGAATAATTGATGTTCCTGTGCTGTTC
Organism: uncultured Bacteroidota bacterium; assembly: GCA_963757315.1. Lineage (GTDB taxonomy): Bacteria > Bacteroidota > Bacteroidia > Chitinophagales > Chitinophagaceae > Puia. Next base: position 2,762,098 of record CAVWRD010000011.1, read on the forward strand.
AACACGAGCATATTCATATTTAATAGCGCATCTCTGGATTTCTTACTCCATGATTTCTAGGAATTTTACTTTCGCAGTCCAATAAACCTGAAAATTGATTAAAATTTATTCACCGAAAATAAATGCTCAGTCAAACAAACCCACATTATTAAATACCAGTCTGTACTTTTCGCATTTAGGGCAGTAGTTATTTTTTCTTTGCAGGTATAGCGGACTTGTTGAAATGGGTATATCTTTTATCAGTCCTTTTTTAAACATGCCCTTTACAAAATAGGGAATCTTGCCGTCGCCTTTCAGTTCTTTTACCCTGGCGCTTATAATATCCAGGTTCCTTCTCTCTGCGACTTCTACCAGATCATTTATGTCGATCTCTGTGACGGTATTATTCTTTAGATCAAGGGCAGGAAAATAATAATAGCCGGGATTCATTCCGTAACCAAAATAAATTTCCTTCTTAGAATAGTTACAGTTATCACATTTACATTCCAATATCTGTCCCATGAACTGAACTTGAACCTGCCCGGTTATTAATTTCTGACTGCCTTCATAAAACGACCAGGAATCGTTTTAATTGCTGTTTTTGACATCCATTGAAGGAAGTAACTTAATTTTATTGGTGATATTTTTTCTGACCTATCATGCAGCGCCAGACTTAAGTCATTCAGACTATGGTCAGATCAAAGGAGCTTATATAAATTGCTGGATTGAGGCAAACAATCTGGAAAATGCTAAAATGATTTCACGCAAAACGGTTGAAGATCTGAAATGGGGGATTTTAAGTTTGGAGAATGCCTACCCCATCAGTTTTTCAGACTATGCCGATGGTTCAGAAGGCAAAGTGTTTCATGAGCAGGCATTGATTGATAAGGAAGTATATCAAATACATACATACACTGAATGAACCGTCTTATGAAGATTAGATTTTTAGTTTTTATAATTTTAGTTTGTTCAGGATGCATTTCTTATGGTCAGGAAGATCTGCAAGCCAGGACCCAACCCATAGTAAATGAAGGAAAAAGACTTTACCGGTCGGAAATGGCTTCCTGGTATGGGACAGATATGTTTGTCGCCCAATTTAAAGCTATTGATAAAGTCGGTGGTTATTTTTCCTATCCCTATCAGGATAAAGAACGCTGTATTTTCTTTTCTAAAGGAGATAATCCTGTGGTTCTCGGTACTGTCTCTTTCGATAGCACCTATAATAATAAAAACGCAACACTGGACCTGGTTCAAAGAGCTTTTTCAATAGAAGAATCTGATATTTATACATTTCGCCAAAAAGCGTTGACAATTATCAATACAGATACACTTTTCAAGAAATACGAGAATACAGATCTCAATCTCATACCCGTTACGACATCTGAAGAACGAAAAATTTACATACTTACGGCTCCTAAGAAAGATGGAATGGTCATTTTCGGGAATGACTATCTGCTGACATTTGACCTTTCAAACACTCTCATAAGTAGGAGAGCTTTGCACAAAAACATAATAGTATCCAACTATAGTACTAATCCCAATGATACAAATAAAATCGTTGGCGCGATGCACTCCCATCTGCCAGAAACTGGCGATTTCATTACGCCTACAGATGTTTGTACGCTTATGTTATATGAAAAATTTGCTAAATGGGAATGGTACTATATCATATCAAAAAAATATGTGTCTATGTGGAACTGCCAAAAGGATGATCTGGTTATAATGACCACGGAGGCCTTTGAAAAGATCAATAAATCGGATCAATAAAAAGATTTCCTTTATCACCGGCGTATATGTATGGCAACTGGAATATCAGTTTCCACAAGGGCCGTTGGTCAATCATTCGGGCACGGTTGTTTTGATGCGGTGAGTGTATGTTTATCGCAGGAGTTACCCGGTTTCGGGTATATGACAATAATCTGCAATTTTGTATATTTGGTATATGTCTTCTATTCAAATTGAAATATTAAATCCAAAGGCAAATAAGCTTCTAAAAGATCTTGCTGACCAAAAACTAATCGCCATCAAAGAAAATAGTTCCAACGACAATTTCCTTAAAATCGTAAGGCGAATAAGAAATAAAGCAAAGGCTGATGCCCCGTCATTCGCAGTAATAACAAAAGAAGTTGAGTCTGCAAGAGTGAAGCGTTATGCCAAAGCAAAGAGATAGAATTATTATCGATACTAATTTGTGGCTTAGCTTTCTGATTACTAAAAATATTTCGGCTCTCGATAAGATTTTTTCACGCGACCTGGTCACACTTCTGTACAGCCAGGAACTTATAGACGAATTTATCACCGTAGCAAATAGACAAAAATTCAGGAAATATTTTGGTACTGAAGATTTGCAGAACCTGCTTTTATCTATGAGCAGAAGGGCAATATTTATTGATACAACCACTTCCGTTGACATATGTCGCGATCCTAAGGATAATTTTCTGTTAGCGCTTTCCAAAGATGGTAAAGCATCGTACCTCATTACCGGCGATAAAGATTTACTGGAATTGAAAAAATTTGGGAAAACAAGTATTCTGACGATGCGGGCGTATCTCACAAAAAAATAGACCGTTCAGATCTCTTCGCATTAGATCTAAGGGTAAACCCTAGAAGGTTCATTGTTGCAAGCATGTTCTTGCTTTAAACATATTAAAGTTATATAATTGTCAGTTATTCTATGGAAGTCCGTTAAATGAAAGCCAAACTGTAGTTAATATAAGAAACTGATTAATTACCGTCGGCTTTATTTCCATTAATTTTCAAAGTCATTGTAAAGGCGACCTCTATAATCTCTCGAAAAGAAGAATCCACGTATTGCATTGGAATTATAAAAAACTTTTAATTGACAAATAATAATACAATAAAGAGAAAAAAATAGTTCGAATTGAGCTGACAAAATTTTCAATGGAAATTGATAGCTTAAACAAAGAAAATTAACTATGAAGAAATTGTTATGCATTCCCCTTTTATGTATGTGCACAATGGGTGCAAACGCTCAGGTTCAGGTAGGCGTGAAAGCCGGTCTTAACGTGGCCGATATTAATACCACGGGTCTTGCATCAAATTCATATATCACTTACAGTTCCAAAATAAATTTCAATGCGGGGTTTCTGGTTTCTATTCCACTTTTCAAATCTTTTCTTCTACAACCCGAAATTTCATATTCCGGTCAGGGAGCAAGCACCCTACTCTTGGCAGAATCTCTGACAACCAGTTATAACTATCTGAACTTTCCGGTACTTTTCAAATACCAACAAAGCTCAGGATTTTTTGCAGAGACGGGTCCGCAGATTGGGATTCTGCTGGGTGCCAGCGAAAAAGGGGTTTACCGGGGAACTGTAGATCTTACAAACGGAATCCAGCCCATAGATTTTTCGTGGGGATTTGGAATTGGGTGCAAATTTAAAAAACCTGATATTGGTTTCGATGTCAGGTATAATCTTGGGCTGACTAATACAGAGGAAGGCGGCACATATGTGAATGGCGTCGCGAAGAACAGCGTATTTCAAATTGGCTTATTTTATATGTTCAGGAATCATTAAATAACAACATGTTCATTGTTGCGACTTCTTAGAATGTCACTGCCAGGCCGGGCATTCTCATCGGTTTTCACGGCTGCGATAAAAGCACAAGGGATAAAATAATAAATAATCGAACAATGCTGAATAGCAGCAAGAACGATTACGATATTTAAGAAGGTTATCTAATTACCATTAGCAAACGAGTACTTTTTTTCTTATGTTGTGACACCCTAAACACCCAATCATGGAAGTTTTGAGATATCCTCCTTCTCCTAATGCCGCTGAAGGGAAAAAAATAAATCCTTCTCCGGAATTCAGAAAACAGGTTAGTAAAGTAGTTGGTTCCATCATTCTTTTTTTTATCGTTTATATTCTATTAATGTTGGCCGCAGCCGCGCTTGCAGTCGTCTGCTTTTATGCAGGCATAGCAATTATTATTGCCATGCCAAGACTTATAGGGTTACTCATTGGAGTCGGATTGATGTGCCTAAGTATATCAGTCATTTATTTTTTAATCAAATTCATATTCGCCAAATCCAAAGACGAAAATTCGTCCAGAGTTGAAATAAAGAAAGAGGAACAACCCCGGTTATTTGCATTCATAAGCCGGCTATCGAAAGAAACCCATACTCCTTTTCCCAAAAAGATATTTTTATCTCCGAATGTTAATGCCAGTGTGTTTTACAATTCAAGTTTCTGGAGCATGTTTCTGCCAGTCAAAAAGAACCTCGAAATTGGATTGGGACTCGTGAATAGCGTCAATACCAGTGAATTTAAAGCGATCATTGCTCACGAATTTGGTCATTTTAGCCAGCGCAGTATGAAGCTGGGTAGTTTTACTTACAATGTAAACCGGGTGATTTTTAATATGCTATATGACAACAACGACTATACAAGCTTCCTGAATACATGGAGCCGAGGCCATAGTGTTCTCAGGGCATTTGCCATATTAACTGCGAAGATTGCTAACGGGATTCAACGGATTTTAAGAGGCATGTACGGTTTTATCAATAAAAATTATATGGGGCTCAGCAGGGAAATGGAATTTCATGCTGATGCCGTTGCAGCCAGTGTGTCTGGTGGAAACAATCTGGTCAGCTCACTCAGCAGGTCCGGAGCTGCCGAAAATTGTTACCAAACTGCCCTGGCAAATGCCAATGGCTGGCTCAAAGAAAATAAAATATCCAAAAATATATTTAGGAACCAGCTTGTTATTTTAGAGTCATGGGCAAAGGAACATCAGCTTCCCTTAAGACAGGGCCTGCCTGAAGTTTCTTATCAGTTTATCCAATCCATGTCTAAATCCAGAATCAATTATAAAAATCAGTGGGCGAGTCACCCTACTCTGGAAGAACGAAAAAACCGGTTGGAAGCGCTTTCTATCGATGTGGAACCCGACGACGCGAGCGCATGGGAACTGTTTGACAATGCAGCCCTTTTGCAGGAGCAAATTACAGAACTCCTGTACAAGTCCGTAAAACGTGAACACGAATTCGAAATACTGAATGCTGGGAGCTTTGAAGAATTTTATTTGAAAGAAAAAGACAAATTTAAACTGCCTTCTGCTTACCAGGGCTTTTATACCGGTAGGTATATTGATATAAAAGACTGGGAAATAGAACAGCTGGTCCCGATGGAAAGTATAAAGACTTTTGATCACCTATTTAGCAAGGAAAATGGATCAATTCAAAATACCATCAATAGTAATCGAAACGACTTGGAACTTGTTAAGGCCTTCAAAGAAAAAAAATTTGACCTGAAAACATTCGATTTTGACGGGACAAAATATGAATTGAAAGACTGTGATGGGATTATTGCGAAACTGGAAGAAGAAATTGATGCAGATGAGAAAAAAATGATTGCGTTGGATAAAGAAGCATTTATATTCTTTTACAGAAATGCGAAGGACGGGTCAAGGGAAATTAAGTATGGCTACATGCATTTCCAATCTGTAACCAAAGAATTCTTTGAATACACAACAGTTGTCAATGAGATATACAGAATCACACAGCCCTTTTATGATGGGGGAATGACATTGGAGCGCGTCAATGCAGGACTGGCGGAACTGAAAACTGTTGAGGAAAAACTAAAAAGTTTCTTCGCGAAACTGATTGAAGAAAAAGTGATCGGCCCCGACTCCGATAAAGAGCTCTTTACTCTGGTGAATGAATTCTCTTCAAAGAACTATATGTATTTTATTTCCAACCAATTCGTTGACTCGGAATTAAATGAGCTGCGCGATCTTTCACTTAAAGTTTATAATGAATTCAACGAATACAAATTCAGGGTTTACAAAAATTTACTGGTGGAACAACTGCATTTTGTAAGCTTTGTAAAGAATGTATAGGATCCTAACGGTATTCAGAAATGCATTGATGAGCCCCCTCGATGCGGGTTTTTCCTTCTGACTATTGAAATATATAAATGACTCCCAAAATAATAAAAACAGGAATTACAATAACTAACAATGGTAATATAACGTTCCATATCGCCTTTTTGATACTAAACTTTTGAACGAGCGCTATGCCCTTTATCATGATCACTACAGTCCAAATGGCCAGGATAAAATCACCTGCTATTATTAAAACATAGGCGATGATTTTCAAAATGCTTTGCTCGTGAATGTCTATATCGACTATGCCGCCGCCAAAGAACAACAATTCCGGTAACAGTAGAATGACAGTGCAGATAGATGGAACCATTGCCAAGGATAATACGGTCATAAATTGATCCGTGTTTGCTTTGCCCTGTATCCATCCGCCCGTCCAGCTCAAAAGTGCAGCATAGAGATAGCTAAAAATCCAGCCAAATAGTCCACCTAAGATCATGACAATTGCCAATAACAAAATTGAGTAAAACCATCTATGCAAAATCAAGTGTTGATAATTCTGATTAAGAGCATTCACCATTCCACTTAATATAAGCAAAGAGGTAACATACTTTTTTGGACAATATTTAAGAATAAACTCAAGCGTGAGTGTAGGTTTCGTCCAAATCGTAATCAATAAATCCTTCTCATCGAGTAAATTTTCCTGATCTAATATATCCATGGCTAAATATTTCTCATCCTGTCCATTTTAATCTGGATTATGCCCCTCGATAAAATACTTTTTATCTTCTTTCTTATAGTTACCTAGTATGATAGTTGTATGGTGAGCGCGTATATAAGTCCATGATCCTCCGTTCACTTCAAAATCATATAGTTTTCCATTTTGCTTCAATTGTCCAAAAATAATACAAGGCAAGTTTTCAAAGCTTAAATCCCACTCGGTTCCTCCTATGATTTTGGAATCTTTAATTGCCCTGGTGAGATCTTTTTCTGATAACGTCCATCCTTTGCAAATATTGGTATCTTTCGCAGTAGATTCACCCGTAATTCCTCTTTTAAAATAAATTATCTGAAAGGGCTGATCCAGATTAAAGTCGATTTTATTTTCTTGAGTGGTTTTGGTTTTCGAATTTACATCCGGGGAAGGTGCTGTTGATTTGGATTGAGCTAATGCGCGCATACTAGTTGTTCCCATAATTATTAATAAAAGAAATAATTTCATTCTCTAATTTACTATAAGGGTCTCATTTAATATATTTTTCAACTTCTGTAAATTTAAAAGTGATGATAGTTCCATCATGGGATCCTTCATCAGGCTGGGATAGAAGAATGTTGGGAACCGAACAGCCGACAGGCGTATATGTATGGCAACTGGAATATCAGTTTCCACAAGCACCGTTGGTCAATCATTCGGGAACGGTTGTTTTGATGCGATGAGAGAGAGTGTTACTTCACTTTTTAGATATGCTCCAGTATAAAAGCAGGATCAATTTTCAATTTCTTGTAGGCATGCTTTAGAAATTCCAGGTCAGGCTTTCTTTTGCCATTGAGTATTTGAGACAATTTGGGTTTACCAACCTCAAGGATCTCAGCCATTTTTCCCTGAGAAATCTTCTTCTCTAACATAACCAGCTTTACCATATCAGGCAGATTGGCCGGCTTATAATTGGGTCTTAGCTCCAAAGTTTCATCCTCAAAAAGTTCAGCAGCCGCGGCCATCTGTCGCACTCTTTCGAGTTCTGATTTGGTCAAATTAGCTTCTCCCTTATTCATCAGTTCATAGATGCCCGCCATGGTTTCATGGTATTGTTTTTTAGAAGTGATAACAATTTTCTTTTTCATCGTATCATTTTTTAAAACTAATCGTACTGGCGTCTATTAAATCATATTCTTTGTGCGTACCAATAAATAAAATAAAAACTGTTCGTACTTTAAATAATATCAGTGCGATTAAACGATAATGATTCCCCTTAATATTGAAAACATACCGGTCATTTCCAACTGAGTCGACACTATTAAATGATTTCTTCATTTCATTAAAATTCTTCCACTCATTTTGCTTTGTTGTTTCATACCAGATGTCCATTGCATTCTCCGAGTCCGGATAGGAACTTATAAATGATTTAAGGGTGGATTTGGCGATGATTACCATACAATTCAGCCGTTTCAAAAATAGGCTAATTATTTCATTTATTGAAATTTATTTCAATTTTAGAAATAGCCCTTTAGTGGTTTTACAAATGTTAGAAGGACTCCAAGTTAAACTACCATTTTCAAAATATAATGTGTAAAAACACCCTTTCGAGGAAGAGGAAGCATCATGGAAGGTGAAGGCATCTCGCCTACTTTTCATACATTTAAATAGTGAACCATTGGTAGCCGTTAAACATGTGGATATGTTTAAAACCTATGTCAAAATCGCTTTCAGGAATTTATGGCGATATAAAACTTTCTCCTTTATCAATGTATTAGGCCTTGCGATTGGAATGGCCTCCTGTTTTCTTATCTTTTTATATGTGCGGTTTGAATTTAGTTACGACAGCTTTCATAAGAATGCTGACAGAACCTACCGTCTCGTCGCTGATATAACCAATTCAACAGGAACCCATCCCGGGTACCAGACCTCCGCACCCATGGCCAGGACTATCCAGGCTACATTTCCGGAAGTGCAGTCCGTCACAAGAGTGATCCCGGCCGATGTGCTGGTAGTAAAGGGCGATATCAAATTTCAGGAGGAAAATGCATTGTGGGCCGATTCTTCATTTTTCTCCGTTTTTGATTTTCCGTTAAAATTCGGCGATCCCAAAACGGCACTCATAGAACCGAATAGTCTTGTATTTACAGAAACGGCAGCACGCAAATATTTCGGTAATGCAAATCCAGTGGGACAGTCCTTACTACTTACCGGCCTGAAATTGCACGCTAGGGTAACCGGCGTGATGAAAGATATTCCGGAGAACTCGCATATCAAAGCAGATATGCTGATCTCCATGTCTACCTATACACAAACATTTCAGCCGGATATTGAACATGACTGGAACAGTTTTATTTATTATAGTTACCTGTTATTGAGAAAAGATGCGAATCCAAAAAAACTGGAAGCGGGCTTCCCTTCCCTGTTAGCGCGTGATGCGGGTGGAGATATGAAAAAAACAAATCAGCAGTATGCCATGTTTTTAGAGCCGCTGAAAGATATTTACCTGCGATCATCGCGCGGAGCGCCCGAAACAGGTAACCTTCATAACCTGTATGTTTTTTCCTGGATTGCGATCTTCCTCCTGCTGATCGCCTGTGTAAATTTTATCAATCTTACTACTGCACGATCCATGGAAAGAGCCAAAGAAGTGGGGATCAGAAAAGTATCAGGGGCCATAAAAACACAACTGCTAACACAGTTTTTAATTGAATCATTGTGTATATCCCTGATCGCATTTGTTATTGCACTGGCCCTTGTTGGTTTTTCTATTCCTTTTTTCAACCAGGTAGCAGGCAAATCCATATCAACAGGAATTTTTGAACAAACTGGTTCTATCATTTATCTTCTTCTGCTTTCGGCAGGAGTTGGCTTGCTTGCAGGAATATATCCTGCCTGGGTTCTTTCCTCTTTTAATCCCATTTCAGTTTTGAAAGGAAGATTTGTTTCAGGTTCGAGAGGTGTTATTCTGCGAAAGATGCTGGTGATGTTCCAGTTTACCATTTCCATTGCCCTGATGGTGGGTGTGATCGTAGTTTATTCACAGGTCCATTTCATGCGTAGCCAGCCATTGGGGTTTAATAAAGACCAGTTGATGGTGTTGGACAATATTGGAGATCAGAATATTCCGGAGCTAAAGCAGCAGTTGTCTGAGATCCCGGGTGTTTTAGCCTTAAGTGTTTCTACCTCCGTACCAGGAAAAGATTATAATAATAGTATAACAGACCAGACTTCAATTGAAAACAGCAGGGGAGAAATTCAGCATGATAATATCGCTACTTATAATGTTGACTACGATTTTATAAAAACTTACCAGATCACACTGGCTGCCGGCAGAGGTTTTTCCAGGGATTTTCATAACGATTCTCTTCATGCGCTGATCCTGAATATGACCGCCGTAAAAAACCTGGGTTACAGTACAGCTGATCAGGTTATCGGTAAACAGTTCAACCAGGAAGGAACGACTGGAACCATCATCGGTGTAGTGGATGATTTTCATTTTCATTCTCTCAAAGAAACCGTTCAGCCGCTGGCGCTTCGCACAGGTCTGGATTACTGGGAGTTTATGACGCTGAGATTGAACACCAGTAATTTGCCTTCGACCATAAAAGCGATTAAGAAAAAATGGGAACAAACGAATACCATCAGGCCATTCAATAATTTCTTTTTAGATCAGACCTTTGATCAGAAGTATCGTTCGGAGGAAAGATTCGGTAGTCTTTTTCTGTTTTTTGTACTGCTCGCCATTTTTATTTCAGGGATGGGTTTGTTAGCCCTCGCATCGTATAGCACCTTGCAAAGAAACAAGGAGATTGGAATCAGAAAAGTTTTGGGCGCTTCCGTTCTCGGGATAGTTACACTGTTAACCAGTGATTTTATTAAACTTGTCATCATCTCATTTGTGATCGCCTCACCATTGGCCTGGTATTTTATGAATTCCTGGCTGGAAGATTTTCCATATAGAATTCAGATCGGCTGGTGGATGTTTGCCTCAGCAGGAATGGCAGCCATCATCATAGCATTGGCTACTGTTAGTTTGCAGGCAATAAAAGCTGCGTTGATGAATCCGGTCGAATCACTCCGAGCGGAGTGAGGAGTGATGGGATCGCGCCCCTGCAGACATAACATATAGTTATTAAAGTTCCCCTTCCGCAGATTTTAATTATTAAGTGGTTTTAAAAATAAAGATACCCGGTTTAGGGTATTCGTCTTAAGCATACTATTTCGTAGTCTTAAGGATGAAACTCCCAAGATATCAACTGAAGGCTGAGAAATCTTCGTTGGTTTATGAATTTACCAGTAATGGTCCAAAGGGTCAAATTCTGAAAATTGTAAAATACAGTGAGACCAATTTAAAGGAAGTCTATAATCTTGCATTCGGCGACAAAGACCCATCGACTGGGGAAATAGACTATGACACAATTTCTAATAATGCAGACACCGATATAGTTCTTGCAACTGTTGTTTCAACGGTTTACGCATTTACAGATAAATATCCCAATGCCTGGATCTTTGCCACAGGTAGTACGAAATCCAGAAACAGACTTTATAGAATAGGCATTGCCAAATATCTTTTAGAGATAAGGCGTGATTTTCAATTATTTGGACTCATAGACGATGAGTGGACAAAATTCATGACTGGAATTGAATACGAAGCATTTTTAATTCGAAGAAAATAATAGTAAATTTAGTGTATGACAGTCAAGAAACTCAATAAGAAAAAAATTCCAATAGTTACGATTGACAACTCATTGGAGAAATATAAAAATGAACCTTTATTTCAAGACAAAGTTGACAAGGCGAACGAGGTGCTTCAAAAAGTTGGACTTCCGAAGAAAAAAAAGCGGGCAAGCTAAGGTGTGCATTCACATTCTATTTCAAAGAACTTGCTGATCAGAAACTAATCGCCATCAAAGAAAATGGTTCCAACGACAATTTCCTCAAAATAGTAAGGCGAATAAGAAATAAAGCAATGGCTGATGCCCCCTCATTGTAAAGGGTTCGGATGTGTATGTTGCCGGATACGAGTTTTTTCCTACCGGTACAACAGCCATTTATTGGAAAAACGGAGTTGAAACAAAACTTGCGGGCAATGGTTCAAATTCTTCTGCTACTTCTATTTTTGTAAATTGATTCTAAAAGTGATCCCGTCAATATCCTTTTTCAAATTCCTCTGTAACCATACCCGGCATTATTTTCCCTTCCGGCTATTGAAATATATAAATGACACCCAAAATAATAAAAACAGGAATTACAATAACTAACAATGGCAATATAGCGTTCCATATCGCTTTTTTGATACTAAACTTTTGAACCAGCGCTATGCCCTTTATCATGATCACCAAAGTCCAAATGGCCAGGATAAAATCACCTGCAATTATTAAAACATAGGCGACAATTTTCAAAATGTTTTGCTCGTGAATGTCTATATCGACAATGCCGTTTCCAAAGAACAACAATTCCGGAAGCAGTAGAATGATAGTGCAGATAGACGGAACCATTGCCCAGGATAATACAGTCACAAATTGATCCGTGTTTGCTTTCCCTTCTATCCACCCACCCGTCCAGCTCAAAAGTGCAGCATAGAGATAGCTAAAAATCCAGCCAAATAACCCACCTAAAATCATGACAATGGTCAATAGCAAAATTGAGTAAAACCATCTATGCAAAAGTAAATGCTGATAATTCTGATTAAGAGCATTCACCATGCCGTCTAAAATAAGCAAAGAGGTCACATACTTTTTCGGACAATGTTTGAGGATATATGTAAGCGTGAGTGTTGGCTTGGTCCAAATTGTCATCAACAAATTCTTCTCATCCAATAAAATTTCGTCGTCTAATATATCCGTGGAACGCGGAGATTTCAGGGTTGGTCATTCTAAATGTAAGTCGATTTTATAAATCATTCAGCTAAGTGGAAACCCTTAGCCCATTCATTTTCACAATGGATGGTGAGGAAAAAATATGGAATTACCATTACAACAATCTAAAAAACTGGAGAAATTGAACTCAATGAGGCCCATCATCAACAGAGCCAATAGGAAGAACATGAACGTTTATCGTATCAAATCCAAATAAGCCGTAGTTATCTATAACTTTCAATTCAAATGTATATAGCCCCGACACCGATAATTTTCTAACTCCGGTTGTGGGACTATTTTGGCTGACCAAAACAGATTGCGAAGGTCCGGCTAGTTGTCTCCATTTAAAACGGGCGATGGTTTCCATTAATTCTGTTACGGCAGTTCCGTAGAACATTACACTGTCCTTAGGTCCAATAATAGTTAAGTCGGGTCCTGCGTTGGCAACGGGAAATTGCGGCCCGGCTGGCGGAGCATATACCCCTTTGATAGGTTGAGTTTGTTCTTTCAAACAGGAAGCGAAAATACTTGCCGTCCAGATTGTGAACAGAAGTTTCAGACAGGTAAGAAGTTTGATTGAATTTTTCACATTTTTAAGGTTCAGTGAAAAATATTATTTCACCCAATAGTTTCCAGGAAGTTTTTCAGGGATTGATTAAATTTTTCCGGCTGATCGATATTCACAAAATGACCGGCGCCAGGGATATATTCCGTAGAATGATTGTCGGGAAATTTAATAAATTCCATATAGTGAATATTCATCGCTTCGTCTTCCGTCCCAAATACATAACGAACAGGGATTCCCGAAGAAAACAGGTTTTCAAATTCGTCGGACCATGCCGTGTTTTGCATTTCCACTCCCAGATCAGCCCTGAACTTCGGATCTGTTATCTGGTAGCTTTTGACAAATTGCTCCGTTTGCTCCGGATTCTCACCTAAAACGAGATGAGAAGTAAATCCCCTCAGATCGGCTTCTGAAACCGACGCTGCAACCATGGCGCCTAATTCGGGAAATGGCTTGATATAACTGCCAGGCGGAAACTCATTGCTGGTGATATTGGGAGAGGCAAGAAAAAAACCCCTGCAGTTTTTGAGTTCGGACGCCGATTCTGCTGCCAGCGCAGTTCCATAAGACAATGCACACACGATATAATTATCCAGCTTTAGTTCAGCAATGAGCCCAACGATAAAATCCTTCATGAATGCCAGCGTGTACTTTTCGGCTCTACCAGATCCGCCATGGCCCGGAAGGTCAACGGCTATCAACCGTGTTGTTTTTCGAAGATTGGAATCGTTCAGCTGAGGATCCCAGTTTTCAGCTATGCAGGAATTTCCATGAATAAAAACAATCGCTTTTTCACCAGTCCCTGATTCACGTATCCGGGTGCGCAGATTTCGGACTACTATGAAAGAATCTTTTATCATGATCAGACTATACTACAGGACGAAAATAATCGACAGACAATTCTTCTATTTTGGAAGGTTTGGAATTTGGATTGTAGCGGCTTATTTTTTGTACAATGGTATCGTCTTTTTTATCAGCTGAAATATCCCTGCAGGTACCGTAGCTAAACAAGGGTTTCGAATTAACAGGATCTGTGATATAACTGCTTCTTTGTAAAATAGAAACATAACGTTTGTCTTTCGACAACATACGGTAGTTGAATTCAAATATAAAATTGTCGTGCTCTTTTTGCGGCTGATTCTTAAACACGCGATCAATCGATTTGTAGATATACTTGTTATACACGTTAAGATCGTCTTTATTAAAAATATCCATAATGAAGCCCAGCCCGTTTTCAAGAAAGTCTTCCGGTGGATACCCGATAATTTCTTCCACGTTGCCAGTCATCAGTATATGCCTCTGGCGAGTATAATCGATGATAAAAAAAATCTCATCCTCAGAGATGGGAAATTTAGCCGGATAGCTCCGGAGTTGCTCAATGATCCGACACAAATAACCGGCATCTGACTCTTTTTTTAAAGAATGCGTGCTGCGTGTAAAATCCCAATAACTCAGTTCCTGGTAGTGATTTTGCATCTTTTAACCGATATACCGAATTTAACCTTTTTAGGCTGTTTTGTAAAATATTACTTCCCCTGCAGCCATGGTTTGCAACGAGGTTCGAAATATTCAATAAATTCATGATGCGCAAACACGGCCCGGATAAAATAGTAAATTGAGCATGATCTACAGACTCAAAATGATTTTCAAATATTTACTACTTGCCGGAGTTGTTGTTTTTTACATAATATATACAGTCCGTTTTTCATTTAAATTCAGAAACAGTATTCTTTTTTCGGGATGGGTCAAGACTTTTCATTTGATAATGATTTGGTTAGTTCCCTTTACCTGGATCTTCTTACTTAAAAACTTAATGAAGCCTACTCCGGGATCTGCAGAATTTCAAAATAAAGAAAACCCTGAATCGTCAAATGATAATTTTTCGGGAATAGGAATGGACCCTAATACTGGCGTTGACAATTCATAATTTGCCACAATAATCTTCTACACCATGGATACCAACATTGACAGCCTCAAACGTTTTATCGAAACAATTAAAACCACAGGGTTCTGGACCCGGCTGTTCGGATGGAGAAAGATCAGAAATCAGCTGGTAGACGCATCTGCTGATCTTCAGAAGATCATCTCCCATAACGATCACCTTTCTTCAGAAATCTCTGCCTCCGAAGAAAAAAACTACAGGCTGACCAATGACTTTCATCAAAAGACAGAAGCTTTGCTCAGGCAGGATATCGAGATCGGCAATTTAAAAGTGGAGAATAAGCGGCTGATTGGAGACGCAGGCATTCATGGTCAGACCATCACCGATCTGACGCGTCGGAAGAACGAACTCGATTTGGAACTCGCCGCCATGAAGAAAGATTTTCACCATATGCAGGAGGATCTCGTTGAATCGCGGAATATCAATACACGTCTTCTTAAAGATGAAGAGTTCAGAAAAAAGGAACATTCAAACGCCGTGAGTTCCCTCACAACCATTCAGGAACAGATTCACAAGGATCGAAAACATGAACTGGAAGAAAAGGCAAAAATAGAATTAGAAAGGATCGAAGCATTGAAAGAAACCTGGAGCAGGCATCAGGAGAATGCCCGAAACTTAATGAAGGCAATCTGTCAGAAACACACCATACAATATCTCGAAAAAGTTCCCTTCAAAGGTGACCCCGATAATACCCTGCAGATTTGCGACGAGTTCATTGTGTTCGATGCGAAGAGTCCGGGTACGGACGACCTCACTCATTTCCCGGTCTATCTGAAAGACCAGGCAGAGAAAGCGTTAAAATATGCCAGGCAGGAAAATGTAAAATCGGATATCTTTTTTGTGGTGCCTTCCAATATACTGGATTACCTGGATCTATTTGTCTACCGTCATGGGGAGCACAATGTATATATCATTTCAGTGGATGCCCTGGAGCCGGTGATTCTGGGATTGAAGAAAATAGAAGAATATGAATTTGCGAAAGAACTCAGTCCGGAAGACAGGGAAAATATATGTCGTATTCTGGGCCGCTTCGCGCATCTGTCGAAAAGAAGAATCCAAGTAGACAGCTTTTTCGCCAAACAATTTATCGAGCTGGCTTACAAATGTGAAACCAACCTTCCTGCAGATATATTGGAAGACGTGATGGAATTTGAAAAAGCAGAGAAATTAAATCCTCCCCTGGAAAAAAGGGTAAAAGCCATCCCGATCAAAGAACTGGAGAAAGACATGAAAACGATTCATCAGGAAGCCGAGGGAAGAGGCATCATCATGGAGGGCGAAGTGATCTCGCTGAAATTGAATGAAGCGCCGCTATATAGGGTGGAGGAATAGGATACAAGCAAAACGATATTCCAAAGTCAAAAAAACAAGCCATACAGCTAATTAAAAACTGGGGTATCGGTGCTGGTTAAAGTGAATTAATCCCTATTCAATATTGATTCCTTCAAGTTGAACACTAATTTTTCTCTCATGCAAAAAACCGATTTTCCAAGACTTCTGATATTATTCTCGTGTATTTTAATGTTTACGGCATGCGAAAGTGAGTCTAATAAAAAAGGTCCTCCCGTACCCCGGTATAGTGAAACCATAGACGAATCAAAAAGAAATGGAGTTTTTCAATTTGAAGTCGTTGCTGACAAATCAAAATTAACGCTGGACAGCAACATTAAAATCGAAATAAAAAAAGCTTGGGTAGAAAATACCGGATTCGAACAAGTCTTAATGTTTGGTAAATCACCAATAGAAAAGAATGATTCTGACTATCAATTAATCCTCAAGTTAACAATAGACAGTGCCCATAAAGAAAGCGAGCCCAACTATTTCTATTTTGTAGGAAATAAACATTTAGACACATTTATTTATTACTATTGTCATAACTATTATGCGAATAGGATTGACACCATAAAAGTTCCTATGTATAGGGAAATATCGGATCAACTTCCTTCGAGAAAAGAAAGGAAGGCTTTTGATACCTTAACATTTGTAAAACGATAAGAATCGTCAGCGGTGGTTTACTCGGGTGAAAAACGCAATTATTAAGGGTTATTTAACCCTATCTACTTAATAGTTCTTAAATACGTTTCGATATTTCCAATTATCAAGAATGACAGATACAAGGAGTTAATTAAATACCAGACGGAAATACTAAGGGTTTTGTTCGTTATTTTTTTTGCAGTTGCAACGGGAATAGTCTCCTTGTATAAAAAGGGCAACTTAACTACGTATGAGTGGAAATTGTTCCTTACAGGATTATTGGTTATTTTTGGTGTAGTGGCAGTAATCATAAAATTGGATCGTAGAATTAAATCCGAAATTAATAAACTACATTAAAAATGGATTCTGCAACAATTGCACTGATTTTAGAATTCATAGCCGTTGCGTCATTCCTTTTGGTTATTTGGAATTCCATCGACACCGGTATCGACGACGATAAAGATTTGAAGAGTGATAAAAAAGTTTAAAAAATCAGAGCATTCCTTGTAAAATTTTAAGGTAATTTTCGAATGGGAGGAAGATTAGTTGAACCAATTTAGGATATATACTTTAAACATAGTACTGATGAGTTGGCAAACATTTGGTTTGATTTGCATAATGATAGCGCTGGGTATCGTATTAAGCGTACCCATAAGAGCTATCTATTTTGATGATGAAAAAGAATTGAAGAGAGATAAAAAGGATTAAGTACTCTTGTCAAAGACATTTTCAAAATAAGCCAAAACACCCCAGGATGAGTTAGCCAGATCTACCCTTTCATCCTATTGTAACATGCCCCAATTTTAATGTTTGATTTCATAGGCGATATACACGGCCACGCCGGTAGGCTGGAAGAGTTGTTGGACAAACTCGGATATGAGTATACCAATAAGAAATATTCCCATCCGGAAAGAAAAGCATTTTTCGTGGGGGATTATATTGACCGGGGTCCGAAGATCAGGAAAACACTGAAGATCGTCAGGAGGATGGTTGAGAACGATAACGCCATCGCCTTACTGGGTAATCATGAGTACAATGCGCTTGCCTTTCATGCGAAAAATAAAACAGGAGGGCATCTCAGGAAACATTCCATTACCAACGTGATCCAGCATTTTGAAACACTGAAACAATTCCAGAACAAACAGGATGAATACGAAGATTATCTGAAATGGTTTAAAACGCTGCCCCTGTTTTATGAAACCAGCACTTTCCGCGCAGTCCACGCCAGCTGGGATAATTCAAGTATCAACTTTCTCCGGAAACATTTATTTCAATCTAAACTCACGGATGATCTGATCGAACAATCATCCGCGAAAGGTTCGGAGTTTTATCATGCCATTGAAACAACATTAAAAGGAAAGGAGATCAGATTGCCGAAGGGAAAACTTTTCAAAGACAAAGACGGCACGCTGAGAAAAGAAATCAGAATAAAATGGTGGGAGGATCCCGTAAAATCAACCTATAAGGAAATCGCAATTGAACCTTTGAAAGATTTCGAAGATGCACCGGTTGACATCAGTGAATTAAGAAATACAGATTATTACAAACCCGACCGTATTCCCGTATTCTTCGGTCACTATTGGCTTCGCGGAAATCCGATGCTTTACAGGGACAATGTCTGTTGCCTGGATTATAGTGTTGCCAAAGAGGGGCATCTCGCTGCGTACAGGTTTGATGGCGAGTCGGTGTTAGATGAGGAGAAGTTTGTTTTTGTGTAGGAAGGTTGGCTTTCGCTTCAACCTTAAGCCATCCTCTGTTATTGAATCTTAAACTTTAGCAAAATTCAATGCTGTTTATCTTCCAAATGGCGACCTTCTCCCTTACGTTATGTAGGTTTGTATGGTCTTAAGAACGACCATAGGTCAATGCCAACGGTAACATTTATCCCGCGTTTCACTCTTTTAATATTAATTATTACACTTTTCAGTTGCCATGAAAACTTCGGTATTGTTGAAAAGAAAGAAGCTCCCCAAAGTATTCGTTTTTCCAAAACAGACTCGCTAACCATCAACTTATTAATGGCTTATTGTTATCATTCCGGAAGCAGATTCAAGGGAGTTTGGGTGATGCAGGGGACTGCATTTTATTTAAGTTACAAACAAAGAGTATATCTGTTTTCAGCACTTCATAATTTCACAGGAATTGATCCGGAGACGAACAAAATATTAAATAATGTGGCTGGCAATCCGCAGGATTTACGGATCTGGCAAATGTTCCAGGATCGTGGTGATGATTGGATAAAATATTACAATTCGGCTGTTAAGGACTCTTTACTCTATTCAATTCTTATGGATTCCCTTCGCGCTTATCAAAAAAGTGCAGACGCGGGTAAAGATTATAAATTATATAGGAATAAGAAACCGCTTTTTTATGGAGGAAAAACTAAAAATGAAGCAGGGTATTATTACGACGTGGGGGCACTTGATGTAAATGACAGCTTTCAGAAGCCGAGACATATTCTTGACTTTCATAAGTATTTGAATTCAGAACTTATGCATGTTGGAGACACGGTTTTTTATTGGGGTTTCAGTTTGCAGAAAGATCAACCGTCGTGGTTGCAAAGCTTATTTGTTGGTAAAATTACAAATACACCTTCCGCCAACAATCCTTACATCACGTCGAATGTATTCAGCAGGGCCGGAAGTTCCGGTTCAGCCGTATTCAAAATATCTAACCACAAAGTTTCTTTAATAGGTGTGATAGTTCGGGGCAATGCTGACAAAAATATCGTTTACATCTCCCCGATTAAGGAAGCAATTGGCTTTTTGAAATTAATGTGATGCCGTTATTTATTTTCAATTATTTATGGAAACTGAAAATGATCACATCTCAATTGCATGGCCGAAATAATTGGTTCAGGGAATAAATCAGGTAAATTATCAACGAGAGTTGATCTGACACCAATGGTTGATCTTGGATTTCTGTTGATTACATTTTTTATTTTCACCACAGCCCTGAGCAAACCGACCGGACTGAAGATTTTTCTTCCCAAATCAGTTCCTGATAGCTTGCGACAGCTTATACCTGCATCGGGAGCTTTAACTCTTTTATTGACAGCTAATAAACGTATTTTTTATTATGAAGGATACGATCTCGGGCAAATGCATCCTGTGGGGGCAAACGCCATTCGTCAAATCATTCTTGATAAAAAGAAAAGAACGACTGCCGAAAAATTTATGGTGATCATCAAACCTGGGAAAGATTCAAACTTTGAATCCCTAGTCAATGTAATAGACGAAATGACTATCGACAATGTGAAACGTTATGCGATGGTAGATCCGGATCCTTCCGAATATAGTCAGATGCAAAAAAACTAATCTCTGTTATTCTTAAATATGAGGGGCAACATCCTATTTATGAAATTATCAAACTTATCAAACGATGTCGATGCTTCTGCGAATCAAGGAAGTAGACACGGTCCTTAAATATGTTCCAGAATAAAAACAGGATCTATTTTCAATTTCTTATATGAATGTTTCAAAAAATCGAGATCTGGTTTTCTTTTGCCATTGAGTATTTGAGACAATTTGGGTTTACCAATTTCAAGTATTTTGGCCATTTCGCCCTGCGATATTTTCTTCTCTAACATAACCAGTTTTACCATGTCCGGTAAATTAGTTGGTTTATAATTTGGTCTTAACTCCAGTATTTTGTCCTCGAACAATTCAGCAGCTTTAGACATACGACGAACTTTCTGAAGTTCTTGTTTTGTTAAATTGGTCTCCCCCTTATTCATGATATCATAGATAGCAGCCATCGTTTCATGATACTGTTTTTTCGATGTGATCACGATTTTATTTTTCATCTCCTTATTTTTTTAAACCCAACAGTACATACCGTTCATTCCCAACGGAGTCAACGCTATTAAATGATTTTTTCATTTCGTTAAAATTCTTCCATTCGCTTTCTTTTGTGATCTCATACCAGTTTCCCAGTGCATTTTCGGCGTCAGGGTAAGATTTCATAAATGCTTTAAGGGTGGCTTTAGCAATGATTACCATACAAATAAGCCGTTTCAAAAATAGTTAGATTATTTCAAATATTGAAATTAATTTCAATATTTGAAAATGATGAGCAAGACCTGAGTGATCTTCCTCGATTCCTAAATTGCCTTTTATTCCTTAAACTTACTTATGAGTATTCTCCCGAAAAAAACGGTACAATAATGGGTTGTTTACTATTGTTTGTTACATTCTTTTTGCAACTCGAGTACTAAGCTGTTATTTTACTCCGTCTAAACAATGAAAATTATTACATGGAACTGCAATATGGCTTTCAGAGATAAAGCCCAATACATCCTGGCACTTTCACCGGATATTCTTGTAGTTCCTGAATGTGAGCATCCTGATAAAATAATATTTCCATCGAATTTTAAACAGCCCACAGATAAACTTTGGTTTGGGAAAAATCAGCATAAGGGACTTGGCGTTTTTTCTTTTTGTGATTTCCGGATTAAAGTGCTGGATGTTCACAATGAAAATTTCAGGATGATTGTTCCTATAGCAGTCACGGGTGGGCAATTTGATTTTAACCTGTTTGCAGTCTGGGCAAATAACCCTGCTGACCCCGATGGTCATTATGTAACCCAGACCTGGAAAGCTATCAATCATTATGACAATCTTCTTTCAAACAAACCGGCAATTTTGATCGGTGATTTTAACAGCAATACCATCTGGGATAAAAAACATCCAAGAAGCGATCATTCGGATGTTGTGAAATTTTTAGAAGAAAAAGATATTCACAGTACTTATCATAAACATCACAAACAAATACAGGGAAAGGAAAAACATCCGACTCAATATATGTATCGTCACAAGGATAAGCCCTATCACCTTGATTATTGTTTCATGTCGTCTGTCTTTTGTAACAAGCTCCTGTCAGTTGAAATTGGGAAATATAAAAAATGGGCAATATACAGTGATCACACACCGTTGATCGTGGAGTTTGGGATTTAATGAAATTGCTCTTTACAGGATTATTGATTAATTTGGGTATATTGATTGTAGCAACAAAAAATGATCTGCAAACGCATACTACCAGGCCCGGAGTTAAGAAACTACATCAGAGAATACCTGACGATACATCTGGTTTTTGAAAACAAGTCTATACCACCACCCACTAAAGCTTATCCCGTTCATCCAGAAGAAGGCATCCGGTTTATTGTAAGAGGAACCCTCTCTTCTGAAGATCCGGAAACAGGTATTATTGAGAAAAGGCCAACTACTTCCATCTTCGGCCAACCGGCAAACCGTCAGAATCTATTAATATCCCATGAATACTTATTGATTCATGTTCTGTTTCAGCCAGGCATGTTATATAAACTGCTCAAAATACCCATGACCGAAATAGTAAATCAGAATTATGACGCGAGTCTGATATTGGGCCGCGATATCAATGAAGTACAGGAACGGTTAGCCGCGCTGGATAGTTATGATGCGATGTTTGAGATTTTAAATAATTATTTTATTCAGAAAGTAAAACAATTTCAAAATAATATTCAACCTGTTGACAAAATAGGTTTTATGATATTCAATAACCCACAGGGATTTAATCTTGAAAAAACTGCCGGTAATGCCTGCCTGAGTTTTAGACAGTTTGAAAAAAGATTTGCTCAACAGGTGGGCCTCACTCCAAAATATTTCGCCCGTGTATGCCGCTTTTACCAGGCATACGAATTGAAAGAACTTCGTCCTAACCTTGACTGGCTAAGCGTTGCCGTTAGAACAGGATATAATGACTACCAACACCTCGTCAAAGATTTTAAACAATTTGCGGGAGTTACACCCAATGTTTTGATTAGGGAAACTCTGAATAATCCCGAGCGCAGTGTCAAAAGGGCGTCTGACTTCATTTTATAGAACAACGATTTTTTACCACCAGCACTCTATTATAAAGAGAGATATTTGACGGGCAGCTAAATAAGCTTCTGTCCCGGTTATTTACTATAAACCTTTAAACCAAATAACATGAATCCTAAATTTCTGATCTCTCTTTTTTCGCTGATGTTGTTTTTTTCTGTTTCACAGGCGCAATCGAAATACGATGATAAGACCGAACAACTACTGATCAGGATGGTGCAGGGTCATTCAGACGCTTTACAAAAGGGTGATACATCCTGGTTACGAAATAATTTCAATGATCAGTACACGTATACCAATCCACTGGGAATGTTTATCAATAAGGATGCGGCTATTCATGTTTTGGGATCGGGAGCTATTAAACTGGAATCGAGTTTGACGGAAGAAATCGTCGCACATGTTTATGGAGATTGTGGCATTGTTACAGACGTCAATACGATCAAGGGGAGTATCGGGAATATGGATATCAGCGGCAAGTACAGATACTTATATGTATTCGCCAATCTGCATGGCAGGTGGCAAATTGTAGCGGAACAGGGAACGAGTGTGAGGCAATAAATTGAAGTTTATTTTGAGATCACAAATTGTGATCTCAAAAGTCGCATTCTCAAAGCTCACAAATTGTGACCTTTGGCTAGTTTTCCACCACATCTCGCTCAAGAAAAACATCTCATCTTGATTCATTTGCGTGAAAAAACATGTATACAGGGGTGAAATGACCTGGATCCCAGATTCATGTTGATTTATATTTAGTCTAATATCAAATGAGTCAAATGGTTATAGTCAGGAGCATTCGGAATAGAATTTATGAAATAAGGGGTGAAAGGATTATACTGGACTTTGATATAGCTGAACTCTATGAAGTGGCAACAAGAGCTCTAAATCAGGCAGTTAAACGGAATATCAGGCGATTCCCTGAGGATTTCATGTTTCGGCTTTTACCTGAAGAATGGCAACTAATGCGCTCCCAAATTGCTATTTCACAGGATAAAACTCCCCTAAGATCACAAATTGTGATCTTAGAAGGAAAGGGTCGTCATAGCAAATACTTGCCTTTTGCCTTTACAGAACATGTAATTGCAATACTCAGCGGGGTTTTAAATTCAGAAAAAGCCATTCAAATGAATATCTCGATTATGAGAGCCTTTGTTGAAGCCAGAAGACTGTCTCTTCTGGAAATGGACCCTGAGAACTCAGTTTAAAGAAATTAAAAATGCTCTCGAAGTGCATGATAGTCAATTGAATCAGATTATGATGCCATAGAAAACCTGTTAGATGAAATCGCCGCTCAGAAAAAATGGGAAACAAGAGAAAAAATTGGATTCAAGAAATAATAGGGGATAGTTTAATTAGATTATTACCTCAAAGGTCACAAATTGTGACCTTAGCAGAAATATCACGGGTTGTTTCCGATTTTCAATAAATTCATGGTCCATTATGAAACTGAATTTTTCAAGTATTCCAGGCTTCTGACCTCTTTTACAGCGCTGAATTTATCTTTCAGGTTTTGCGCAAACGGGAACACCACGATCACCGAATGGCAATACGGAAAAAACGGGGCGGTATCCATTACTTATGACGATGCTTCCAGAAACCAGTTTACCCGCGCGTTGCCCGTCATGGAGCGGTTGAAATTTCCCGCAACGTTCTTTGTCATCACCGGCCCGATCACAGGCTCTACATACCAGGGAAAATTTGTGGGCCGGCCGGTAGAAGTCATCATAAAAGAATCCGCTTCTGTTCCCACCGATGAACATAATTTTTTGGAGCGCTGTTCAGCAGCGGGATATCTGGGCTATATGGGCACCATTTCCTATCATACCCGCGCAGGCGGTTTGTATTCATCGGGCAAAAAGCAACACGCTTTTCATCTGATGGATAGCCTGTATGCCAAAGTGCGCAACGGAGATTTTAAACCCGGGTACGAACCCTGCCCGGAATATAAGGAAGCTGTGGGATCGAGTTGGGACGATTTCAGAAAGGATGCAGGGGAAGGATATGAAATTGCGAGTCATTCCGTCACACACGCCACCATGCCCGGTTTGGATGAAGCCAATATTCGTTATGAACTGGAGACAAGCAAAGAAGAAATCAAAAATCAGCTGGGGGAGAAATACACTTTCTCTACCGAAGTTCCCTATGGCTACGAAGACGACCGCGTGATGCAGATCGCTTACAAAATTTATCCCGCTCTTCGCAACCGTATGCCTGAACCATTTTTGAAAGAGATCGATCGTGCGAGTAAGGAACTCCCTCATCCGAGCGATAAGGATTATGTACAATGGCAGCGTGGTCCATTGCATAAAACACCGTTGGCACTGATGAAATCCTGGGTGGATACAACGTACGCAAATAAAGATATGTGGCTGGTGCTGGTTTTTCATGGTATTGACAGCCTGGGCTGGGAATGGACCCCGATCCCGAAACTCGAAGAATATTTTAATTATATTAAAGACAGGGAAGACAAACTCTGGATCGCTACTTTCGGCGATGCCACCAAATATATGCGGGAGCGTGAGCATGCTAAAGTAAGCAGTAGTGAAAAAGAAGGGAAAATCAGTGTATCACTCACCCATTCACTGGACAAAACGAAGTATGATCTGCCATTGACACTCAAAACCTATGTTCCTGCAAACTGGAGCAAAGTGACCGTGACCCAGGGAACAAACACGAAGACAGTCGATGTTGCTTCATGATGAGAAGGGCGGCTATGTGCTCTACCAGGCAGAACCAAACTCAACGAACACGTTACTCACGGGTAAGTAAAATACAGGCTTTAATAATTTCATGATTCGTTTGTGAAATTTTGATTCGATTATTATTCAAGTAAACATATGAAAAAAATTAACTTTTTAGCAATATCGTTGCTCACGATCGCGCAGACATTCGCGCAAAACAGTGAAAAATTCAAATGATTTTAAAAGACGGGTGGCAGATGCAGTCGGCTACCAGGGTTGCAGATGGTGGGGCAATCCTGTCACTACCGGGTTATAAAACTTTGGGCTGGTACAAAGTCAGTGTCCCCACGACCGTCATAGCCGGTTTATTGTCAAATAAAGTGTATGATTTCGATCCATTTTATGATATGAATTTCGAGAAGCTGAATGACCCGAAGCTTGATTCCACCTGGTGGTTTCGCAAAGAATTCACATTACCCATTTCTGAGAGGGGCAAAGAGGTGGTACTCAAACTGCATGGTATTAACTACAAGGCAAATGTCTGGCTGAACGGTGTGCTCATTGCCGATTCAAACCAGATCGTAAATCCTTATCGAATCATAGAATTGAATATTTCAGAAAATATTCTAACGACCGTCAACACACTGGCCCTTGAAATCAAACGCCCCATCGATCCAAATAAACATGGTGGTGATCTGGCGATTGATTATGCGGACTGGATACATTATCCTCCGGATTATAATGCAGGGATCATCAATAACATTGAGATTAAAACGTATGATCGGGTCGCCATTCGATACCCATTGGTGACTACAAATTTCGATCTGCCATCTTTGTATGTTGCTCATCTTACTGTCGATGCACTGGTGACCAATTACACAGCTGACGCGCAGGATGTGATAGTAAGAGGTAAGATTAATTCCGATATCCATTTCAAAAAGAAAATTCATTTGAATGCCCATGAAACGGCCGAAGTAACTTTTACCCCGGCTGATTTCCCGCAACTCAATATCAAAAATCCCCATATCTGGTGGCCATGGCAATACGGTAAACAAAGCCTGAACCATATAGAGCTTTCGGTAGCGCATGATAATCTGGTGAGTAATACGATTGCGGAAGACTTCGGCATTCGTCAGATCACATCACAGCTGATCGACGATAAATCGCGCGTGTTTATCGTAAATGGCAGGCGGATTGTATTGCGGGGTGCGGCCTGGTCACCCGATATTTTTCAACGTCGTTCACCGGAACGTCAGGAGCAGGAAATCCGGCTCTATCGTCATATGAACATGAACATCGTTCGCTCAGAAGGAAAAATGGAAGACGATCATTTTTATGCGCTCTGCGATAAATATGGTATGCTGGTGATGACCGGCTGGATGTGTTGCGGCGCGTGGCAATATCCCGAAAATTGGGACGCAGCGAAACGTGCTTCAGCCATGGCATCCGACAGCAGTGTAATGCTCTGGCTGCGAAATAAATCGAGCCTGATGGTATGGCTCAATGGCAGCGATATGCCACCGCGGGATTCAACGGTTGAACAGGATTACCTGAAAATCGAAGCTTCATTGAAATGGCCCAACCCGACCATTTCAACAGCCGATGCTTCCAAATCGAAGGTTTCTGGTTTTAGCGGCGTAAAAATGGCTGGCCCTTATGAGTGGGTACCACCCATTTACTGGGAAACCGATACGTCATTGAGACGTGGTGGTGCATGGAGCTTCGCAACGGAGATATCAACCGGCCCGTCGATACCGCCTTATGAATCCCTGATAAAATTCATACCAAAGGATTCCCTGTGGTTCAACACAGCATCCTGGAAATATCATTGTGGTACCATGACCTTCGGCAACACAGAGGTTTTTGATACTGCGCTGGAGGGACGCTACGGGAAAGCAACCAGTATAAAAGATTATATCGCCAAAGCACAGGCCCAGAATTACGAGTCACACCGCGCCATGATGGAATCTTACGGCCTGCATAAATATCACACCGCTACCGGCGTGGTACAGTGGATGGGCAGCAACCCCTGGCCAGGCCTGATCTGGCACACATATGATTATTACCTGTATCCGGCGGGCACTTATTTCGGCATGAAAAAGTCAATGGAACCTCTGCACGTTATGTATTCCTATGCAAATAATGAAGTATATATTACAAACTCGTTGCTGCAAAAATATTCCGGGTTAAAAGTCAAAGCAGATATATATCATCTCGATGGCACATTGAAATATTCCAAAAACATTAATACCAGTATTGAACCCGACAGCATACAAAAATGTTTTGCGTTGCCACATATCTGATCTTTCAGATACTTATTTCCTGCGGCTTCAACTCAACGATGCAAACGGCGACGTAAAAAGTATTAACTGGTATTGGCTGTCAAAAAAAGGAGATGTCCTGGATTGGGTGAAATCAAAATGGTACATGACGCCTCAGACCGAATATGCCGATTTTTCTGCATTGCAAAATATCGGCAAAACTTCGCTGAAAATAGTATACACGACCGGGAAAAAATACGACAGTACTGTGCATAATATAATCATTACCAACACGGGCAAAACAGTCGCTTTCCAGGTGCACCTGCGCGCACTAAAAGGCAGATCGGGCGACGATATTCTGCCGGTAATGTTTAGTGACAACTATATCGAATTAGCACCTGGTGAAACCCGCAGCATTTCGTGCAGCTATGCCGATAAGGACGCAAAAGGAGCTGAACCGTTTTTCGTCACCTCTGCATGGAATCTGGACCTTGCAAAATGCAAAGGGACGGGCAAGGTTAGGTTTGAGGAGCTGAAATAAAAAGAGAATACGTTCCCATATTTCCTTACATGCGGCAGGGCAGGTGACTCCAGGTTGTATAAAAGGGGATTAAGTGCACTCTTATTAGCATATTGGTATTGCCGTTCCTTATCTAAAATCCCATAATTACGCCGATTGGCATCAGTATTTTCAGGGGTTTGTCTTATTTCCATGAAATTCATTCAAAACAGACTATACTTTTGAGAAAATTATTACTAAATGAAAAAGAAATTAATAACTCTGGTAGCGGCCATTGTTTTGGTAAGCACCTCCATCTTCGCAAATACAGTTTCAAACCCTGTACCGGCATCTGTTCAATCTGCTTTTAGACAGAATTTCCATCACGTCTCGCAGGTTCTTGGGATTCCTTTGGTAATTACTATAAGGCAACCGTGTCAGATAAGAGCAACACGATGTATGTGTTCTATTCTGAGAATGCCGAATTGATGGGCATGGGAAGAAATGTTCTGTCCGACAGGCTTCCTGAAATATTACAGACTGAAATAAAAAACAGATTTCAGGAATACTGGATCACCGATCTCGTACAATACAAGGTGGCTGATAAGGACGGATATCTTATTACTGTGAAATGCTGACAGGAAAATTGTACTCAAATCAAAGACAACCGGCACTGGCAGATTTATTCAAAAGAAAATAAAATTTAAGTCGCATACATTAAAGCACAATCATAGTTCTATGGCAACTACCAGGTAAATAGCAAAATGAGGATTTACCATAGGTATCTCGGTTATTTTTTAGCGGGAATAATGGCAGTATATGCGACCAGTGGATTCATTATGATTTTCAGAGATACAAGTTTTCTGAAATTCAATAAGCAAATTGAAAGGACGTTATCTCCCAATATCAAAACGGAAGATCTGGGAAGAGAATTGAGGATAAGAGATTTCAAAATTGAAAAAGAATCGGGAGATATCGTTAGTTTCGAACAGGGCACTTATAACCGGTCTACAGGATTGGCAAAATATACAACTAAGGAGTGGCCCGAATTCATTGAAAAACTTACGAGGCTTCATAAAGCAAGTACCGACAGCCCTTTATTTTTTCTGAATGTCTTTTTTGCTTTGTCTTTGCTGTTTTTTGTTATTTCTGCATTTTGGATGTTTCTGCCGAAAACGACCATATTTAAAAAAGACTTTACTTCACACTCGCGGAGTGGTAGTAACCATTATTCTAATGACGTATAAGTGAAATCATTCAGATTACAGGCCGGCAGTAGGATTTGCCGGCAGCCATACCCATGAATAGAAATGTTCGATTGCGATGCATAGTTATCGAAATTAAATTTGCTTAATTTCGAATTAATATCGCGCTACTACATGACTATCATTTCAAAGGAAAATAAAATACTCACGCTTATAAATGTATTCTCCGTAGATCCGGCCAATCAACAAGAGCTGGTTGAACTACTGATTTCGGCAACTAATATCAGCGTACGAAAATGCCGGGGTTCATTTCCTCAAGTCTTCATCGAAGATCGACGGAACAAAAGTCACGATGTATGCACAATGGCGGAGCCTGGAAGATTACCAGAAAATGCGAAACAATAATGACGCTGCTCCCTATCTGGAGAAAGCACTTACTATTTCTAAATTCGACCCGGGTATGTATGAAGTTGTAGAAACATTTTTGCAGGAGAATTAAATGCTTTACCCATGATCTCAGAAAACGGATTTGCAGAAATGGCTCTTTCATTTCCCGGCACCGAGCCAACGCCCCATATGGAAAGGACCGGATTCAGGGTAAAAGAGAAAACGCATGTTCGCAACTTACCTGGCAAAAGATAATACGGCTAATATTTTCCTGACGCCGAAAGAACAAAAAGTGTTTTGTAAAATGAGTGATGGAAATATCTTTCCTATTCCTAATAAATGGGGTGAAAAAGGCATGACCACATTTGTGCTCAGTAAAGTTCCAAAAGAAATCGTGATGGAAGCGCTGCTCTCGGCTTATAATGAAGTGATAAAGTCTGGTAAAAAAAAGTGAGAATTCAATTGGTACCGAAGAAAGTCGGAAATAAATTCCTGTTCGTTTAATTAAATATATATATAACACCTATACCCATTAAAATAGGGACGACTACCACTTCTTTCCCATTTATCCATTCTCCCGTCCAACTTAAAATAGCAGCGTAGATATAGCTAAAAAGCCACCCAAATATTCCGCCAAAGAGTATCGCAATTCCCAATAACATAAAAAGGGATTTTCAATAAATAGTTTTCGTAGCCTTGCATTTATTACTAAATATGTTTCCTGACAAATGAAGAACGGTTTAAACTCAATAAGAGATTGGAGTTGAAAAAAATGGTTAAAACACCCTATATTTTAGGGTGATTTAACCATTTTTAAAAGGTGCCAACTTCTTTTCTTTGAGTTATGGAAAATATAAAAACCTCATTGATTTTTGAAGAAGGACAAATTCATGGATTCGACACGGCTTCGCGGGACAGGGACATTATATCTGCGATGGATTTTATTGAATCCACTTTAAGGTCTACAATAGAAGAAAAAAATCTTTCGGGAAAGGTGGAATTAACCGTTACAGATGGACGGATAAACGTTGCTTATATAGATATTAAGCCTATGAAGTTTGTGGGAGAACTGATCAAATTAATAAACAGGACTCCGTAGAAAATAGTTTATCCCATGAAGTAAGATGAAAAGAAATTTGCCCGATTAATAAGCTGCTGTGAATCTTGTTTGATGATGTTTTGGGTTTTCAACTTCATCAGCAATCACAACGGCTAAATCCTGGACCGACAAAACACTTCTTTTATTTTCATCAAATACAGGATTTTCCAAACCGAGTCTGTATTTTCCGGTTCTTCCGGTAGTGATACCCGGATGCATTTCAATTGCAGGACTCACAAAAACCCAGTCCAGAGTTTTTTCCTCCTTAAGTATATTTAAATAGTCCCGGGCCGCAGTCGCACCAGCGTGATATTCTTTTGGGAAAGCAGGTGTATCAACTGCCTGCACTCCCGGCGCTACGTACAAACTGCCCGCACCACCGATAACAATCAGCCGTTTCACTCCTGACTTTTTAACCGCCTCCTGAATGGCTTTCGATCCGCTTTTGAAATCATGATATAAATTGGGATTGGACCATCCGGCATTATATGCACTTATAACTACATCGCTTCCTGCGATTATTTTTGACAAAACATCCACATCATTTACATCTGCTTTAGACCATTTCAGTTTATGATGTTTTTTTGCATCGTTAGGATTTCTGGCGATGGCGACTACGTTATGATTTCTTTCTAATAACTCTTGCAGGATGGCTTCTCCTACAAATCCGGTAGCACCGATTAATGAAATTTTCATATACAAGTAATTTAATTATAAAACCCTTCCAATTGGAATTGTAAACTTATTTACCAGGGTCACAGATTGGGTTAATATGAGGCAAACTCCCAAAAGTTTGCGACGAAAAGGTGGATCAGGTTGTAGCTTTTATATTAGTCTGCCAAAGGAATGCCACTTAATACCTGTTTAAGAATCAATTTATTGTGTGAAAGTCTTTGATATCAATTGTTCGATTTCATTACACCGGGTGTTCATTAATTCTATAATTGTAATAAATTACCGTTTTAGTTATGACCCTCATTGCCATTTTTTTCCCATTCCTCTCCTTTTTCCTTCGTGGAAAAATACTCACAGGAATTATTTGTCTGATCCTGCAGATTACGCTGATCGGATGGATTCCCGCAGCGATATGGGCAGTTATCTCTTTACAAAATTCCAGAGCAGACAGGCGTACGGATAGAATTATTAAAGAGATGAAACGAAAATAGCTATTTTGGGATAGTCTTTATGGAGTGATGAAATATTGAAAAATTATTTCTATTTTGTTTGAATGAAATTATCCGGTATCCCGCTATTTGTTTTCAGTATACTTCTTTACTCATGCTTAAAAACAAATTCAGCTGGTAACAATCCATCTAATTTATATGTGGGCGGATATTCAGGAAATCTGGGAAATAACAACCAGGGGGCGATCTGGAAAAATGGTGTTGTCAATGCATACCCAAACTCTAGTGAGATTTTTTCTGTTTGTACCTACGACACCGATTTATATGCATGTGGAGGAAATACTTACTGGAAAAATGGTTTAGCTACTACTTTGCCTGATTTGTATATCTCCACACAAATTGCAGTTTCCGCTAACGATATTTATATTATAGGAACCTCTATCGTAACCAACAACACAGGTGCACCTGCTGCAGAATACTGGAAGAATGGGACACGGATCAACCTTTCACAGAATATGCCAAATCTGATTAGGGCTGGAGCAGCCGGAGTCGCGATCTCAGGCAGCGATGTTTATGTGTGCGGCGTAGTATCAACAGGGCCTCTGGATACGATGACGGCTGTTTATTGGAAGAATGGTCAGATCAATTATTTGCCAGATGGCATGATTACTAAATGCATCGCTGTTTCTGGCTCCGATGTTTACATAGGCGGAGTTTCTTTTCATAACGGAGATGTATATTGGAAAAACGGGGTCGAACAATCGATAGGTAATTCACCGGGAAATATTTTTGCAACAATAAATGCAATCACTGCATCGGGCCCTGATGTTTATATTGGTGGTTATATTGCACCCACCCCTTCCTTTCAAGGTGTATACTGGAAGAATGGCCAGCTCATCGGACACTTATCAGACTGTAATCTTGTCAATGGAATTGCTGTCTCCGGCTCGACTATATATTGTTCCGGTAAAACCAATACAGATAACGCAGCTGCTTACTGGGAAAATGAGAACAAAATTTCACTTGGTATAGGAGAGTCGAGTTGTATAGTGTCAGGCCGTTAAATTCCCTGAAATATTATCTCATATCAATCACCTGCGCATTCTCCCATCCGGCAGGAGTCACGTCGTTAGCGAGGGTGTTGGGATAAACCATATGACAACTTCCCTTATCAATATAGAAAGTGGCGGTGACCTCCAGCCAATATGTTTGAAGGAAGTTGGGTTCAACGATTATTTTTTTGCTATAAGCAGCTGATGCCGAGAAAAGACCTAACGCAAGATTATTGGAGTCGGCGAGGTTGAAAATATTTCCTGTCAGTGATGCAGGTAATGGATCAAGAATACTACCCGTTCGGTTCGTCTGATTCAGATATTGTTGCCAGAACTGAAAAGCCTCCAGACTGATCGAATATTGTTTGATCTCTAAATAATGATAGCCATGCCAGTAAACCGGAGAATAGAATACCGGTCGTTCTAAAATTTCATGTCCATCGGTAAACTGATCAGAAAAAATATTTATTTGATCATCTGTTACAAGCTGATTGCAAAATGCCGAACATACACAGGAATAAGGATCGTAACAGGGCGGATTGCCTGGCCCACAAGGCTCGCCCCAGGATTTTCTAATTACATAACCTGAAGCGGTCCAGCGATAATAATTCGTTGTGTCTTTTGGATCATGGGTATCCACAGAAACAATAAGCTGAGTCGGCCTGACTTCAGCAATATATGTACTGTCGTAAACTACATGTATACTATCGATCGGAGGAACAGGTGTTATTTTTTCAGGTTTCGACTGATAGATCTGTCCGTTCGATAAATATATTTTCAATGTATAGGTTCTTCCCAACGTTCCTATAAAATTGGAATCTGTACTCAGGTAAGTTCCATTTTCTGTTTGGATACAAGTTGTGGAATCTCCCAGATCATCTTTGATAGTAACTTTGGCGTCATATATAAATTGCTGCGAGTCGAGATTTGTCTGATAGGCACTTGTAAATTTTCCTGAATAACTCAGATTGACGCTATAAGGCGGAGGGTCCGTTGTGATCCATCCTTCCACCACTAAAATCGGTTGTACATTCCTGATAGGTACCGTTACAGTTCTGATGCAGCCAAAGAATAACAGGACTGTGATTCCGAAAATATATTTTATGAAAGATCTATTCATTCGCACTAAAAATAAAATGTTAGGGTAACAGACGGAACGATGGTTCCCAATACTGACAATTCATAAGCATTCAGCACTCCATCGGTATTTTGAAAATAAATGGAGTAAGGATTTTTTCTCGCATACACATTATATAAAGAGAAATTGATGACGGTATATTTTTTTTGATCAGCAGTACGCCTTGAGTCATGAGTAAAAGAAATATCGAGTCGGTTATAATCCGGCAGCCTGTCTGCATTTCTCGTTGAATAATTTGCAACGATCGAATTGTTGATCACATAGGTTCCATCCGGATAAGTATCGGGCCTGCCGGTGATGTATACGAATGTCCAACCGAAAGTCCATCCCTGTCCGATCTGTGTACCACCTGTCAGGGCGAGATTGAAAGGTCTGTCGTATTCTGACGGATAATATTCACCACCATTTACCTGATCACTTGGGAAAGTCAGTATTGTCGCGGATCAAAGACCTTGACCAGGTATAAGCGAGTTGCCAGGTCGTTTTCCCTTTCGGTTTTCTGACGTTGAATTCAACTCCATAAGATTTTCCACTGGCGGAAAGCAGGTCGGCATCCAGGTAAGGATTCATAGAAAGCTGTGCACCATTTTTATAATCGACCAGGTTCTGCATGGTTTTATAAAATCCTTCTACCGAAGTTTCAATCGCATCGTCGTGGAAATTTTTGAAGATACCTGCTGCTACCTGATCTGCCAATGCGGGTTTAACCAGGGGATCAGCAAGTTTCCAGTAGTCAACCGGCGTAATCGCGACAGTGTTTGAAATCAGCTGCAGGTATTGATTGGTTCTACTGTAACTCATTTTGATTGAAGTGGATTCATTTAATCCGATCTTCAACAAGAGACGTGGTTCCCAGCCCTCATAACGTTGCACGGTTGCACCTTTCGGGTAAACGATACTGTCAGTAATTGTTTCTTTGGAAGCCGGAACACCGTCAGCATACTGATAAATAGTTTGTGGTCCTTTATTCAGAAATATCGAATGCCTGATACCTGCTTCGAGTGTGATGGTCTTCGTAATATCAAAACGACCGAGCAGAAAAGCAGCAGATTCATCACCCAATTCATTCTGAAGATTCATGGGGTTGATCGAAGAATGAGATTGAGTGGGGGTTAATTCTCCGGGGTTCACAACATAATGGATGAAATCATAACCGCCTTCGAAATAAATTCTATCAGCAGCCTGGTAATGCAGACTTGCTTTTGCCTCTGTCGTTTGAATAGTATTTCTCAATCGGAATTCATAGTTGGGTTGCAACCCGTTAATATCTGATGCATAGTATGTGCTATTTACATTATAATATAAACTCAGTTTTTTGCTGAAATCAGATCTGCCATTCAGCGTAACAATATTCGTCTGCCAGGCATAACTGGTGTCGCCCTGAAATTTATAATGATCATAACTACGATAAAATGAAACACCCACCTGATTATGTGCATCTAAATGATAGACCAGTTTACCTACCACATCATAATAAAAAGCGCTGTTGCCATTCAGCGTTGATATCTGATTCATGAGCCAGGTAGGATCGGCAATTCGTCCTCCAACAGAAAAAGTAAGCTTGCTGTTTTTGATGGGACCTTCAGAAAAAAAATGAAGACTGATGGGATTGACGCTCACCATGGTATTCACTCTGTTCTCGTTACCTGGTCTGATATTGAGGGCTACAAGGGAAGACAATCTTCCACCGTATGAAGCAGGAATGGCTCCTTTGTAAACGGTGAAATCCTGGATTGCTTCTGGGCTTAATGTTGAATAGAATCCCAATAGATGAGAGGTATTAAAAAGAGGAGCACCATCTATGAGAACCAGATTCTGATCGGCAAATCCTCCTCTCACGCTGAAACCTCCGGCGCCCTCGCCGATGGTGGTGATACCTGTCTGCAGCGTTAGCGCCTTCAGGATATCAGCTTCACCCAAAACAAGCGGTGTCTTTTTTAACAGGGCAGGATTGATATTGATCGTACTCATTCTGGCATCCGATACATTGGCATCTTTCTTCCGCGATTCTACAGTCACTTCAGCAAGTTCGTCGGGAGGCTTTTTTTTCAACTCTACGACGATATAATTTGTATCCAGAATGTAAACAGGCTGAGTGAGGGTTTTATAACCGGTATAACTTAAAACGAGATTATATGCATCTACTTTCAGAGAGAAACTGAACAGGCCTTCTTTATCAGTTGCCGTGCCTTTATGAATGGAGGGAATGAAAACAGACACTCCGGCCATTGGTGCCTTTGTCTCATAGTCAATTACCTTTCCTTTCAGTTCAATTTTTTGCGATAGTCCGGTCAGTGAAAAAATCAAGAGAACGGCAGTAAGGAGAAAACCACCATTTATTCTGTGAGAGATAAATGGGTACGGTTTGAGCATGAAGCAATCAGTTAGTTATCGTCGAATTTAATTGATTAAGGTGATATTATCATATGGTATTACAGGTATGGTATTTGGAATATCATACATCCGTAATTTATAAGTTACACAAAACTTATTTAATTTAATTCCCCATTGTCCCAGTCCAGTTCAAAGGGCTTGAGTTCGAGTGCCAGGTGACGTTTAGATGTTTTTTGAAGTGTATTTGTATAATTGGTATTGTCACTGGCTGGTTTATCTGCATCCACTCCCATGGCGGGATCCTTTGCTCTTTTTTTATGTTTGAATTCCTTCGCACCATAAATATAGAAGGCACTACACTCCCGCTGAAGCAGAAAATAATTATCCATTGAGCTTATATATAAATTTTTCCCGTCGCAATATCCCCAGGCATCTCTAATCGGAGTCAAACTCCCATCTGCCTGTTTCATAAAAATCAGGTCTATCAGTTTGTCCTTATCTACTTCAAAATCTTTTTGACCGGGCCTGTTGTTTTTGAATTCTTCAAATGAAAAATATACGCCGCGAACAAGTAAACTATCTTTCAAAACAGGTATATCATATAACTTAAGGTTGTGAGCCTGAATTTCCTCCCAGCTAAATTTTCTTTTGGTTTCAGCGATGGATTGAAATTTCGATTCCGTTTCTTTTAACCTTGACAGGGATAAAATCAGCGCCTGTTCCACTAAAGAGGATGCGTCTCTTGATACATACAGATTCCTGGTAATCATCGTGTCGTACCGGTACAAAATAAAATGGTCTGACGCCCTTTTCAAATAAAACTCAATCCTAACCAGCAGGCTGCTGATTTTTTTTGAGTTACTGTCTATCTCTGTATTTTGAATTTGTTGCTCCATTTCTTCATCAAGGCCACTGGTAATCCAGAATTTCTTAATAACCATTACTACAGAAAAAGTATCGCGTTTAATAAAATGAATAGAATTATTTAAAAATTGCTGGGCATCATTGGCGAAGTGGCCCTGAGAAATGGTAAAAAATGGGGTATGCCTTACAGATGCAAGGCCAATGGCCATCGTGTCGGGTCTGGCATCGACGACTTCGATGCTCTTGACACTTTGCAGGTATATTGGTTCTTTCAGGGATGTTAATTCTACGGTCTTTCTGCTGAAATTTTTGATCTTTAGCTCTTCATTCCTATAGGATTGCCGGGCTCTCTGGCAGAAAATAACAGAATACAGAAAGTTAACAGCCAGTGTCAGGAGCACCGTCTTTTTCATGTTCTTTATTGAAGGGTATAGGGTTATTAAAAGTTCTGTTAAAAGATACAAAATAAATGGATAGTGTGGCGTTTTAGAAACAGTTGGTAACTTGCATTCAGTTAGAAACCTAAATAGATTTTTTATGAAAACGCGTTATTTCTTAATCACGATTGCAGTTTCACTGATCGGCCTTTTCAGTTGTAAAAAAAGTAATAATCAGCCCACCACCGTGCCTATTAGTCACTGGATGATAAACGGCGTCTTAGACAGCAGCAGTACTGTTTCAGCAGCAAATGACATGAATTTTGTTTGTATGACCAGCGACCAGCTAAAGTCCATCAGTGTGGATTTTTTTTCGAAGATAGTTAGCAGTAACACTTACAAAGTGTCGGATGTTTTGAGTAACAATACAGAATGCACGATTTCTGTAAACGATAATACCGGACTGATTTATACTTCAACGGGTTTGCCCAGCGACAGTTTGCATGAAACTTTGTCCAACAATATAATAACGCTAACATTCAATAATATTACTGTTCACAACAGTACGACCACTGCACTTGTTTCTGGAGTCTTAAATTTTCAGAGTGTAAATTAGAAACCAAAGGCAGATATTCTACTAATGGTTTTTATAATAAACATAAATGACTGCCTGAGGATCCGCTTTTAATTTTACAGGCTTAGTATCGCCGGTAATAAACTTAGTGGGAGTTCGGAATTCCAGTTGTGCACCTCTCGCTACTCCTATCTGAGCACGGTCGAAAGGCTTCACTGTATATTTCTTCATAAGTGCACTATCGGGCGTTATCAAATGTGCCTCGAAACGAGGTGCGGGATGGTTGGTATTATCATACATAAAAAAAATAAGGTAACTGGTGTTGGGAGTAACACTGATGGCTGCCTGATTCGTGAGACCAAATTTCACCAGGTATTTATATCCATTCTTGTAAGCGCCATTTCTAATGAGTCCGTCGGCTTTAGCCAGGTCGGCAGTAAAACTATCTGTTGTCTGACTAAAGGCAGCGATAGAGCCTACCCATAAAATGGAAAGCAGTAAAAACTTTTTCATATGATAATTTTTTTGGGAGTTTGGTTTAATAAAAATAACACCATTCGCTGATAGTCGGAATAATATTTCTAATTCAGCTGTAGTACCTTCAAATATGAAATCATGTTAGGAAAATCATTAAGTATTTATGTTGAGTTTGTCTAACATTGGCCGCATTTTTTACGGTGTGTCAATAGTCGTGATGGGGCTTCTGACAATTTATTACAAGGTTTTTCCATACATGTTATTGCCTCCACAATACCTTACACCGGGGAATGAAATGATCACTTTTGTTTCAGGTACCCTTCTTGTTCTGGTTGGAATATTTATTGTTTTACAAAAGCAAACCAGGTTATTTTCTTTTCTACTTGGAATCGTACTGCTTTTGATATTTTGTTTTTGTTTTATTCCTTTTATGTTTTCCGCTAACGCAAATTACAGGCATTTAACGGAGTGGGAGAACGCAGAGAAAGAATTGGCATTAGCCGGAGGAGCATTGATAATTGCCGGCTGTTTTTCTCCAAAGAACAAAAAAAACTTTGGTGAGACCTGGGGGGAGCTGATACCTATTGGAGCCATTTTGTATTCCATACCAATCATCAGTTTCGGTATTCTTCATTTTATGTATGGAAAAGATGTGGCCACAATGGTTCCGTCGTGGATACCCTTCCATTTATTCTGGATTTATTTTGCAGGAATAGCGTTACTTGGCTCAGGTATGGCAATTATATTGAAAATCAAATCCGGATTAATTGCTTCTCTTTTAGGCCTTATGATTCTTATTTGGTTTATCATTTTACATATTCCCGATGTGATCGCTTCTTCTCCCGTTGATCTGGGAGATCAGGTCGCCAGCGCATTTTTAGCACTTGCCTATA
Source organism: uncultured Bacteroidota bacterium (assembly GCA_963757315.1). Classification (GTDB taxonomy): domain Bacteria; phylum Bacteroidota; class Bacteroidia; order Chitinophagales; family Chitinophagaceae; genus Puia. The sequence continues at coordinate 2,801,780 of CAVWRD010000011.1, forward strand.
GTGGAATTGCTTTTGTTATCGCCGGTGCCAGCAGGAAGAATCTAACTTAGGTGAGTTTTGTATATCTGTTGTCTTTATTTAATCAGACGATCGATTCTGACCAGGGCAAAGAATATTGAGTAGATTTTATTGTTAACTTTAGAAAGTTTTAATCAGTACATCTGAATATACATATTATGAGAAAACTGCTTTTCGTCGTATCGGTTTTTTTAATGCTCGTTGTTTTCTTTGGTTGCAGTAAGAGTAATACGAATACAACTCCCCCCACTTCTACCAATTGGACTTATGATGGCGTAACTTACGAAGGTGTTCTCACGGAATATGATTCAACCAGTTTTCCAATTTTAAATAGTAAAGACACTCTGGGAAATCTTATTTATCTGGTATTTAATTCAGCCCCCACAGCAAATTCATCATACACCGTAGTTGAAAATGTAACTGATAGTGTCAAGACAACTCCCTATGTCTCCATATCGATTAGTCCGGCAACTTCGAATGTTTCCTTTATCTCTACCGGAAAAGTAGGCGACGGCGTTCATGTAACCATCGTAAATGGCAAGGTGCATGCTACATTTTCTGATTGCACCATTTCAAATTTTACTGAAACCACGCTTGTTTCAGGAACGCTTATCCAGAATTAATTTAGGATATTGGTTAAAGCCTGGTTAATTATAATCGGTTAGCTCAACTGTCGAATATTTCGGCCGCTGGTCCCGGTTTGCCCTTATGTGTTCATAACTTATCTGGCTTCTACATGACTTAATCATTAATTTAATGTTAACTTATCATTAATTAATACGATTAGCCATGAAGCCCGCCATATATAATCGCCGTTTTCCGGCGAAAGGATTGCTATTTCTCCCTTTTTTCCTCCTATTACTAAGTATTTACGCCCTTGGGCAGCAGCAATCGGACATGAATAGTTCACAAAAACTGATGTTGAATGAAGTGAATGCTTCTGCTGAAAGGCATCTCCTGAAACATTTCTCCCCGACTGTCGAGGTTAGCTGGTATCTGGAAAAGAATGGATTAGTCGCCCTGTATAATGAAGGTGACAAGTCCGCCAGGGTTTACTATAAGCTTAACGGTAATTTTGAAGGTTGTACTAAATATTATACATCTGAGGATTTAGATAAGGGTCGGAAATCCGTTTTGTTAAGAAGGTTTCCAGGATGTAAAATTATGGTAGTGACAGAAATAACTAATCTCGAAAAACAGGAATTGTTCGTCAAAATTAAAGACGGCAATTATATCAGAACCGTTCATTTCTCTGATGAAGGGATAGAGATAACGGAAAATATATTGGATGGATCGATCTGATCAAGCAGGATGGGATGCTTTCTTCAATAAAAACTTTTTGGTCAACCAGGCTCGCGCGGGTTCATCATATAATTTCAAACTTCCGTAAGCGATCGCTATACTTGATACCACAAGCAGCAACCCAACCAGCAGTCCTTTTGGTCCAAGCGGCACTTTATTATCGACTACCCAGGCCGTGAAAACATATATAAGCGGATAATGAGTGATATAGAGTGGGTAAGAAATATCACCAAGAAATTTACTTATTCTCGATGATCTTATACTGTGAAAACTTCCTCCTGCACCGATTGATACGATGATCGGAAAAATTATAATTACTGCGACTGCGTCATAGATACCATTCATCCACACATGATGTTCGTCGCCAATGCGGGGAATACAGAGTGCGACGATGATGAGGAGACTAGACCACCAGAAAGCATTTTTTACCCGAATGAGTTTACCGATTCTCGAAAGAAGTACACCCGCAAAAAAAGGATATAATAATCGTGTAAATCCAATAAATAGCTGTTCTGAATTTAGCGACCATCCGCCAATGAGATCACCATTTGGTCCTAATAGAAGATAACTGATCATCATACAAGCTGCCAGGGAGACAAATATGGATAGTAACAATTTGGAGAAACGACGCACAAGAACAGCGTACAATATATTGGCGATGTATTCAAAAAATAACGACCATGCGGGTCCGTTGAGCGGATGCATTTCCTGCCAGCCACGTATGTCCATAGATATAGGAACGGGTATCAATGTAGCTCCAATAAGCATTATCATCAGGACCTTCCATACGGGTGTACCGGCAATCAATGGAAATACAATGGGACTTGCTGAAAAGTAAAAAAATACTGCACCTACAATAGAACCGAATACAACCATCGGTTGCAAACGAATCAGTCTGCGTTTGTAAAAATCCCATTGTGTTAGTTTGCCCCAACGGTCGTCATAAGCGTAAGCCACCACAAACCCTGATAATAAAAAAAAGAAATCTACAGCAAGGTAACCGTGGTTAATAATCTGGATAAATTTATTGCCACCAGTAAATGTTTCGAATACATGAAAAATGATAACCAATACGGAAGCTACTCCACGTAATCCGTCAAGTATCTGGTAATGGGGTTTGGAATCGGGATAAGCAGTGGATTGAATCATATGGCTGAGCAGTCGTTATTTATTAAAGCCTGAATATACATACTTGAATTAATATATTAATCATTCTAAAAAATGCAGAAAACAGATCCCGATGCTGTGAAATTTCAGCGAACAACCAAAAAAGTTTAAATTACAAAACGATACGAATAAATATGAGGCATTTACTCTTTATACTTATCTTATTTTTCAATTTGCCTGTTTTTTCGCAAACCATTTCTCCTCTGACCAAACCAACCATTTCCCCTCTGACTAAAGAAGAACCACAATTTTATATTGATTCGATCAGGGTTCAACGTTTGGAAATATTCGATCCTGAAAAAATAGAAAGTATTAATGTGGTAAAGAACGAAGATTCAGCCGCACCCAACGGAAAGGTTTATATCAAAATAAAAAAGACGGAAACACTCAACTTGCTGACAGTTGGAGACATAAGCAGAATCAACCATATACCCTCAGGTTCAACGGCTCTTTTTATGTTAGATAATGAAATTATTAAAGACACGACCAACTTCAGAATAGATTCCTATTATATTCTTAAAGTGGAGACCGTGAAAGCGTCAGAAATAGTATATCTGCCGGGAAATATTTCCAACTTTGAAATACTTAAAATAATTACTGCAACAAAGTCAAATATTGAGAGGGAAAACAGAATACTGGTCAGAGGGAGATAAGAAAGAATCGTATTTTATTTGGTTAAACATTAAAATGAAAAGTTATTATTGATTTCCCATTAGGAAGGATATTTTCTTCTTTTCCAAATAGCTTAAATCTTTTTTCAGCTGATTTAATGATCAATTCCTCCGGGTTTACTTCAGAAAATAATTCTCCTGCCTTTTTAATGCTTTCGATCCCGGTATGACTAATAGATGATATACCATTATTGGATTGGATTGAAACAATTAAATGTCCATTTTCGCGAATATTATTTCTACAAAACTCAAGGACATTATCAATGCCTGTGTATTCCAATAACAACGCCGCCCAGATAAAATCAGCTTTGCAAATGGGATCGGAATTCTTAGTGATGTCAAGGTTTACTAACTGTAGTGAGGCTATTGAATGTCCATATCTTTTAAAAGCAACTTCAAGATAATCCTGATTGATATCTATTGCAACTACGGTTTTTGTAATATCATTATCGATATGCTCCAATCCATTTCCACCAGCAATACCCAAAAAAATTGCTTTTCCCGGTTTAAAATCATCGAGGTATTTCTTTGTCAAAGAATTCAGAAGCAATGACTGTCCTACCAAATGGTGGGACATATGTCTTTCATAGTCTTCTAATGGTATACTGAGCCATGGATTAGAATCGATCATAAAAATTCAATTTCCAGCGTCAGTAAAATTAAATCAAAGTTATAAACTCCTATTCGTAGCTGGCTTATCTGACGGTTTTCCATAAAATAATATTGTGATTCTGTTTTGCTCCCGTCAAATTATTCGTTAGCTTTCTAGGGTAATCCCACCTTACGATTTATACTATTTCATCTGTGCTCCCCTGAAAACGAAATTTCTAATCATCTAAATAATAAAAAATGAAAAGATTGCCTGGCCTGATTGCCATTTGCATGATTGCCTTATTAGTTTCCTGCAGTAGCGGACCTGCTAAAGATGAAACCAAAGCTGCCGACACCACCGCAGTTGCAGCTGCCGACACCACTGCTGTCGTAAAACCTGCATTTGTTCCTTTCAAAGTGATTATGATCCAGCACAAGGTTAAGAACTTTGAAAAATGGCAGGAGGCATATCTCGCAAATGATTCACTACGTAAGGCTTATCAAATCTCGCCTTGGATGGTGGGACGGATAATTAAAGATTCCAATATGGTATTTGTTATAGATAAAATAGAGGATCTGGCAAAAGCAGAAAGTTTTTCCAAACTACCCGGTCTAAAAAAAGCTATGAAAATGGGAGGTGTTACCAGTGAGCCGGGATTCTCTTATGCTGAAATAATACGTAACAACGATTCTGCGGTAGAATCCAGTGATCGTGTGTCAGTAGCCCATCACGTAAAAGATTTTTCGACCTGGTTGAAAGCGTTTGACGCTGAGGGGGCGACCACAAGGGCTGGCAGCGGATTGGTTGACCGTTCCATAGGACGTAGTCTCACTGATTCCAATATGATATATATAACATTTGCAGTTACCGATATGGCGAAAGCAAAAGCCAGAGTAGCTTCTCCCGAGTTAAAAAAAGTAATGACGGATGCTGGTGTTGACAGTCCTCCTACGATCCGTTGGTTTCGAGTGGTGAAATAATTTTTAAAACAAATAAAAACCTCCTTACGAAATGAGGAGGTTTTTTAGTTTTACATTGTAATATATTTTTGGTAAGAATCAAAACGGAATCAATTTATTTCAGTTCTAAAAATGATAATCATGAAAAATAAATTTCTAAAATTAAATTTGAAATCATGTCTTTTATTTCTTTTTATGGTTGCGGCCGTTTTAGCTTTTACATCGTCTAAATATAGCCTGGTAGGGAAGTGGACAATATATGACGCCAACGGCACCAGCATTGGCGAATATGTGGACCTTAAAGCAGATAATTCGTATACTGTTACATTACCAGACGGATCGATCGGCGAAAGAGGAAGTTATCTTTTTAAGGATCCTGTTTTTTCCATTAAAAATATTAAAGATGTTTGTGGCAAAGATTACTGGGGTAAATATAATTTGACTTTTGTTGGAGCAGATTCCATTCATTTAACTTTAATTGAAGACAGCTGTTCAGAAAGGCGAATGGATATCGTTGGTTATAACCCGGGATTAAGAAGAGTGAAGTCGAAATAATCTATAAACAATCTTCCCCCGGCTTACAGACTGCGCCTTCTTCCATGACAAGATTGGAAACCGGATTATTTTTTTTCCATTCACTGAACGATTGATCTAAAGCCTGCAAAAAATATTCAGGAGGTTGTGCACCTGACACGGCATATTTACGATCGAATACAAAAAAAGGCACACCCTGCACTCCAATTTCTGAAGCTTCCTGAATATCTTCTTCTACTTTTTCTGTATATACATCGCTTTTTAAAGCAGATTTTATTTCCTCTTCCTCAAGGCCGATTTCCTTTCCGATCGATATCAATGTATCGTGATCTCCAAAATCTTTACCCTCAGTAAAGTAGGCGTGAAATAATCTTTCTTCTGCAGCGTCACCAAGACCTTTGGTTTTTGCCAGCTGAATCAGTTTATGTGCATCAAAAGAATTGGCTACGATTGCTTTGTCGAATCGATAATCCAGTCCGGCATTTTTTGCCATTTGAATTACCCTTTCGTGCATTTTGGCAGATTGTTCATAAGTCATACCCTTCTTATCGGCCAGGTATTGATATACGTTTTCTTTGACAGAGCTATTTTTGGGAATTGTAGGGTCGAGCTGAAAACTTCGCCATTCAATTTCGATATTGTCCTTCCCCTCAAACCTGCTTATTGCCGATTCATAGTTCCTTTTCCCAATATAACAGAAGGGGCACATGATATCGCTCCAAACTTCCACTTTCATCTTCGGGTGATCCAAAGTCACTGGTTTTAGTGAATTCATACATGCTTTTTTTCTATTGTCCCACATTTTGTTGGGGAACCTATTATTACACTGGAAATAAAAAAAGGTTGCAAAGAGCCATAATATTAAATGTCAATATGAAATTTACAGCTGTAGCAGATGCGATACATGATTGTACAATATATCAACTCAGATATTTCTGTGGATAAAGTTTCTGTCCATGCTTTTCGGCGATCTCCATTAGTTTTTTTAGACTTTCCGGATCCAGGGCCGGTGGAGAAATAAAAGTTCCAAAGGGTACAGGTTTCCCGATCTCTATCAAAAAAAGCATCCGCCTATCTGGCAAGAGAAACACAATAAATGTTCGTCATTGTCAGTTTTCTTTTTAAAACAATGAACCAATCCCCCCAATGGTATATTCGCAAAAGTTCCTTTTACAGCTGTATAATTTCCATTTTCAGTTTTAATCTCTACTTCCCCATCCAATACGTAAAACGATTCCTGGAAATTTGGATGAGCATGTGGACCAGGTCCATGTCCGGGTGGTATAAGCATTTCAATAACAGCATAACGCCCTCAGTTTGTTTTCCCGAAATGACGATGCGATAAGAATCACCGACGACAGATAACGCCCGGCCTTCTTCAGACTTAATAATAATTGCCGATTTCTTTAAATATTCCATTTCGAAATTTCCTACAATTATATATAACCTTTTCAAGATAGTGGTTCAGGCTTCGGCGGATCTGAGGGTCTTGATTTATCGTTGGGCAGCGGGATAAATTCCTTATTATCTTTAGGAGGTAGGATGATGCGACCCTGTTTCCAATCTTCTTTGGCCTGTTCAATACGTTCCTTGCGGGAAGAGACAAAATTCCACCAGATAAAACGCTCGCCCAATGGCTCACCGCCCAAAAGCATCAACGTCGTATTTTCTTTTGCCAGGATGAGCGGATCAACACCTTTGTTGAATACGAGCATTTGTCCTGCGTGATAAAAATTTCCTGACATTTCCACGCTCCCTTTAGCAATATAAAAGCCACGTTCTGAATGTTCTTTAGGAAGACCGAAGGTTGCTCCCTGCTTCAATATCACATGCAGATAAAACAAAGGCGAATTTGTTTTCACTTCATTCCTGAGACCATAAGCATCACCGGCAATAAGTCGCATCCAAACTCCTTTATCTGTAAAAACGGGAAGCAGATCTGGCGTGTAATTATTAAATGTCGGAATGGCTTCTTCGTCTTTTTCGGGAAGTGCGACCCAGGTTTGTATCATCTCCAGGTTTCCACCTTTTAATGCGGCAGGGTCTTCGAATCTTTCAGAATGAGCAATACCTTTCCCGGCAGTCATCCAGTTTACTTCTCCAGGACGAATGATCTGCTCAACACCCAGACTGTCGCGATGAGTCACCTGACCACCGAAAAGATAACTCACAGTAGAGAGTCCGATATGCGGATGCGGCAACACGTCCAACGATGAGGGATTTGAAGGCAGATCCGTAATGGGACCTGCATGGTCCATAAAAATAAATGGACCTACCATTCTGCGAAAACGAAAAGGAAGAATGCGTTTCACTTTCATGGATTCGCTGATCGCAGCATTGCGCGCTTCAATAACGATATCAAGCATAGAGATAATTATTTTTCAGTGTGCTGATTTTTATCGTTGTATTGTTGAATGAGATCCAAAGTATGCGTTAATGATTTATTGCTTGACCAATCATCATGGCCCGGAATAATATAATTGGGATTGATAAACCGACGCTGAATATTTTTAATGGTAGAGGACCACTGTTTTACATTCGCGTCACCTAAATATCCAAGATCATCCGCCTCGGTACTTTTCACCAGACATCCACCATAAAGAATTTTTTCAACGGGAACCCAGATAACAATATTATCGGGAGAATGGCCCTGGCCTCCGTAGTAAGTCTGGAATGTATGTTCACCCACTTTAAAAACTGTGTCTTTGTATATTAGATATTCGGCTCTCTTATTACCTCCCTTTTTGCTGAGTTCATCTGTTTGTGCGGTTGTAAACGTTTTGATTCCTTTTCGCCTGTAGTATTCGAGACCGGCCGTCCTATCTCCATGAAAATGTGTTGAGATACAGAGCACCACATCCTTACCGTGTTTGATCTTAATGCTATCCAACAAAGACTGAAACTGGGTGCTATCCCAGGGTGTATCAAAAAGTACAACACCACTGGATGTGACCATATACATGCTATTCGCCGGAACGGGTTTGTTTTTATACATTCCATAGGTAGTATATACGTAGAAGTCGCCCGTTAAATGAGATATCAAAAGTGCTGGTGTAGGTATCTGAGAGTATCCACGGCAAATTGAAATCAAAGAAATAAAGAGAATCAGAAATGTTCTTATGGTGTGAAAACGAGTTCTTGCCGATTTGAGTTTATTGTTAACCTTAATCATGATCCTCTCATTTTAAAGCAACCAGTCTTTCTTTTTTAGCTTCAGTCCTTATTTTTTTCCGGTGTTTCGTTCCCCAGTCGACCATGGCCTGAAGCACATCACTCAATGTATTGCTGTAACCCGTAAGTTCATATTCAATAATCACCGGAGATGTGGTTTGAACCTTTCTTTTTATAAAACCATTCATCTCGAGTTCTTTCAGTTCATTCGACAACACCCTTGCAGAAATACCTGTGATTGTTCTCTGCAACTCATTGAAGCGTATACCGCCCTTCTCTGTTATGGCAATAATGATTTTTAATTTCCATTTGCCACCTACAACATAAAGTGTATCATCAATTGCTGATAGTCTAGAATTACATTGACCCGCATCAATGTGGTCCTTGCCTATTGACTTTGTTTTATTCATGTTTCAGAATTTAAGATAACCAAAAGGTTATCACTAACCTTTTGTATACTACTAACCAATTACAAGTAAATGTAAATAGTTTTGTGGTATTAAAAAAACAAGTATGAAAAAAATACTCCATATCATATCAAGTCCGAGAGGCGAAGCTTCATTCAGTATTAAACTTGGAATGTCTATAATTGAAAAATTACTGGTAGCCTATCCGGGAAGTACGGTTAAAGAACATGTGTTGGTGAACAATCATTTCCCGCACATCGAAGAGGCACAGATCACTTCATTTTTTACTCCGCCACTGCAAAGAACTTCGCAGAATATGGAAGCGCTTAAACATTCTGATGAAGCAATCCGGGAAGTGATGGATGCCGATATCATTGTAATTGGAGCACCAATGTATAATTTCAACATACCTTCTACACTAAAAGCGTGGATAGACCATATTGCTCGTGCAGGGGTCACATTTAAATACGATGAAAAAGGACCGAAGGGTTTGATAGAAGGTAAAAAAGTATATCTGGCGATATCATCCGGCGGTATTTATTCAGAAGGAGCAATGAAACCTTATGATTTCGGAACACCTTACCTGCAAATGGTGCTTGGGTTTTTGGGCATTACAGACATATCTATCGTAAGAGCGGAAGGCACATCAATGCCCGACAAAAAGGACATGGTAATTGAAACAGCCATAAAGAGTCTGGAATTACCAATGGTGGCATAATTGGCGGATTTATGGAGCTACACTGATAAATCCGATTTCATTGACCCATGCATTTTTACCAAGTCGTCGCAATACTTCAGCGGCTCTTTTCTGCAAACTCTTGACTTACCAACGAGCAACTGTTGCGCATATTGGCAAAAAATTGCTGAGGAGGTAGACTAATGTCCATAAAATCGAGGTATCCCATTTCATTCCGGCTGCATACTATTGTTTTCCCTGAAGAATCTCATCAAATCAAATATTGAATTTTTCCATAAAATTTATATCCTGCCCTGATCAGTTGTACATGTCGAATCATCTGATCAAAATCAAAATCATCATCCCGAAATGCATAATAAGATACACTTTCTATTGGGCGTATATTTTCAGTGGAAAAAGAAGATTCTTTCAGATGCATGACTCCTTTCTCTTTGCGATAAACCGAGAAGCGACAGCTGATAGATTCAGACCAGTTCAGTCCGCAAAAAAATAATCCCACCTTCCTTTAATTGTCCGCAGGCCCAATCCAAAGTGCGTTTACGAAAAGGAGGATCAAAATAAATCAGCACATTCATACAGCGAATCATATCCAGGTTTTTATAAGGCAGATCGTCGCCGATAGATGTTTGAACAAATGAAAGGTTATTGCTGACATATTTCCTCAACGGGTTCCTTACAATCGTCCAACCATTGTCTTCAAATTCTTCAAATGAAGATTCATTTTCCTTTTCAGGCAACTTTGCTTTCAGGGCGAGGTATTTTTCTGCAAACTCACGCCTGGCAGCTCCGATGTTTTCAAATATTCTTGCCCACTGATCCACATTACCTGCCGCCGGTTGCAGGTATTCCAAACTGCCATCTCCCATGAAACAGGCATAATTCCCGTATGCATCTGTAACAGTGTATTTGCCAAAAGATCGATCTGCACCGATAACACTAACTTTCGGAAATCTTTTTGCAAGATCGATTGCTGTTAGTGGTGGAAAACCACAGCCCATGTCGAGAACATGATTACCCTGCTTTCAGGGGACACCATTGATTTTTTTCCATATAATCTTCCAACAGCACGTGACGATTGGGAAAAGTAATTGGAGGAACGATGCCTGCCCAGGCCCCCGGTAAGTATTTTGGGCCATATGCTTGCCATTTCCCAAATGATAAATGCAGCACAATCTTTTGCACTAACATTCATCCGGCTGACCCGTGCGAATGCTTTCTCAACAAAGTCTACTGCTTCTTTATTATTTATATCCAGTTCGCCAAGGAATTTTATTTGTGTTGGAGAAAGATCGCCCTCAAAATATTTTTCATTCATGGATTCGATAAATGTTTCGCTGTTCATTGGAGCCCTTTTCAGTTAAAGAAATTGACTTGATATTTTTTTCTCTCACAACCTCTGAGATATTAACCTGATTATCTACTTTCGCCAGACGGGTATACAAAATTTGTTTTTACTTCTTTCATCTTGACAGGTCTCACTTCGATAGATGCTGAGGGAACGTATTCAAATTCAGGATTTTCTTTAGCCATTGAAACAGCCTCCTCCAAATCTCTTGCTTTGATATGATAGTAACCAACCTGAACGTTTTTTGATGAATCAATGTTTGTGTTTTTCCATTCGTCACCATCCCGAAAAACCAAACAACCTTCTCTTAGCAATGGTTGCGCAGCAATTAAATTATCCTCAGCTTTAAGCCTCTCAATATAAATTTCGCATTTCCTGATAAATTCAAGATGCTTCTGTTCTGATAGAACCAATTTGGCGTCTCCAGCATTTCGTATATATAACATAAACTCCTGTTTCATAAAATTCTATTTAAATGATTCGTATTTAGTTACGAAACAAAGTTCCCAACTAAAAAACGGCTAAAAAAAAATACCTTCTACAAACTTTAGAAATAAATACTATTGTGATTTCTTATTTTAGCAGAAACTGCAAGTAATAGAATAGGTGTAATTGCTTTTTGCAAACACCCGTCCCGTGAGTAAGTAACACGCCTGAAATAATTAAATTTTACAAAATCCAAAAAACTGACCAAGATATCCAATTAGAAAACAGCTCATTGTTCGTATAGTTTTGATTGCAATAGTAACAATCAAAAAAATATATGAAAAAGATATCCATTTGGGCGAAATCTAATAAATGCAAGGCGCGCACAATCATAGTGCTCATTCATTTTGCCCTCATTATGTTGGGCATACTTACCGGATCGTTACTTTTCAAAATAAATTTTTATATAGGCACAGGGATTTTTTACGAAGTATTATTTATTTGTATTTTGACCTTTATCATATATCCGAAAAAAGGAGGTTTCTGGCATTCAAAATTTAAGAGCAGGTTTTATGTCATTCAAAAATCCTGCGATTTTATATTAGCATTCGGTGGTTTTTTGATGATTAGTTTTTGCTCAGAAAATACCTACGCGCCATCCACCAACAAGCTATTATTTTTACCCGTTAATTTATTATATGCCTCACATGGTGCAAATCCAAAAGCAGAAGAATTACTTCAATCTTTAAAAAGCAGATCCCGAAAAGATTTAAGTCGCTCAGAAAAGAAAATCTTAAAACATGAATTTTTCAGAGAAGTAAAAGTGTATGTAAAAGCAAAGGCTAACGGAAATAACGAATCAGCGGTAAAAGCATTCCTCGTGATAGTAACAATTGCAGTAGCTGTTGGTCTCACATATCTTTTGGCCGGCCTTGCATGTTCATTATCATGCAGTGGAGCACAAGGTCTTGCAGCACTTGTCATGATCGGCGGTTTAGCTGTGCTTATTTTTGGTTCCATTGTTTTAACCAAAACGATCATGAAAATCGGCAAGAAAAAGCAAGCTGATGATTTCGGACAGTTCGATTTCTAAAGAGCCTTTTTAAAAAATCCATGCTGAACAAATTGAATCTCTCTAAAAAAAGATTATCTTTTTGGACAAATCTTTTGTTATGAAGTTATACTTAAGTTTTTTACTCAGTTTGTTTTTTCACTCAGCTACATCACAGACTCTCAATGATAGCCTGAAGCAAGAATTGATAAAAGACTGGGGACGTGCAAAAGTATATACGCAGGAATATCTCGACGCCATGCCTGCTAACAAATACGGTTTTCGCCCCGTAGATTCCATGCGAAGCTTTGCAGAACAAATGTTGCATTTAGCATCGGCTAATGCCTATTTTGCAAGTGTAAGTACAGGCGTCAGAAGTCCCATCTTCTCACAAAATCTGGAAAAATCTCCAACTGCCGGCAAAAAAGATTCTGTAGTATATTATGTAAATACCAGCTACGATTTAATTATCAACTCGTTAAAAAATATGGATGCCGGTAAGCTCAGTGAAATTATAAATCAGGATGGGCTTAGTGAAACCCGATTTGTCTGGCTGACGAAGGCATTCGAACACCAGACGCATCACCGGGGCCAATGCACCGTATATATCAGACTCCAGGGCATTCGACCGCCGGCTGAGAAATTGTTCTGATTTAAATACTCTATACAGATCTAATGGCGACTACGGGATCTAAATTCGCTGCTCTGATAGCAGGAATTATTCCGGACAAAACTCCGATAACTGTACAAATCCCAATGGCCATTATTGTCACGTCTAATGGGATATAAACTTTGAAACCAAGAAAGACTGAAAATATTTTGGTCAAAATGAGAACAGCCAGCAGACCAATGAAACCACCTACGAGGCAGAGAAAAATCGATTCAGATAAAAACTCTGCCATAATATTAATTTTCTTCGCTCCTACTGATTTCTTTAGTCCGATCTGACTTGTGCGTTCTTTGACTGTAACGAACATGATGTTGGCTACACCAAACATTCCAACAATCAGAGACAGGCCTGAGATTGCCCATCCTCCAATATTCAATCCGGTAAATACCGGCTCCAGAAAATTGGAAATAAAACCGATATCATTCAGGGCAAAATTGTCTTCCTGCGACGGTTGCAATCTCCTGATAGATCTCATGGAGCCTCTTATTTCGTCCTTCAACTCATCAATCGTCATCAGATCACTACCCTTCGCCATAATAAATGGATTGGAGTATTCAATAGTCATTAATTGTTTGGCAAAATTCAAAGGCAATAAAATGGAATGATCATAATCCCATGCATCAATGATACTACTACCCTCTTTAGCTAAAACTCCAATGATAAGCGCCGGTTTATTATCTTTTAATCTTACTATTTTACCAAGTGCTCTTTCCGGACTGCCATAAAACTCCGTAGCGATATAATTACCGATCACAACAAGGTTAGCACCATTTTGAAATTCAGCATTTTGAAAATAACGGCCATCACCAACGGTAATCGTTTGAATTGAATTAAATTTCTCAGATACTCCATAATAATTGATGCCATTCATTAAACTTCCTTCGGCTTCTACTTTGTCATTTGAAATGATCATAAAAGCCATGTCGTGAATCTGGGGCATTTTTAATTCCAGTAAACTCATTTCTGAGACCTTCACTTCCGGTCGCTTGATAAATTTCCACCATGGATATTCACTGTCTGCCGAATTCTCATATTTCTGAATAAATATCACGTGGTTTCCCAATGAAGCAAGCTCGCTTGTAATAGCCAGTTTCATGCTGCTGACGGTTGCCAGTACTCCGATGATGCAGAAAATTCCGAAAGTAATTCCAAGAAGAGAAAGAAAAGTCCGAAGCTTATTGGTACGTAGCTCCTGAATAGCCAGTTTAAGACTGTTCCATGTGATCAAAATGAAGTTCCTGGTCGCCTTCATATTGGGGGTTATATCTACTGTAAATATTCAATAATTATTGATGCAAAGGATATTTTACCAATAAAATAGTTCTGAGTTAACAGTTTTACAACAAACATCGGTCACGACAAGGCTAAATATTAGTAATAATACCTGCAAGGAGTTGTCTGCTTAACTTTATGAAAGATATTAAAAATTACAAAATGAAGCTAGCAAACAACAAAATCCTGATAACAGGTGGTGCAACCGGTATTGGTCTGGGGTTAACCGAGCGGTTTATTAAGGAGAATAATACGGTGATCATTTGTGGAAGACGTGAATCAGTTCTACAGGAAGTTGCTGCCAAATATCCTTCAGTGATTACCAAGGCAGTCGATTTAGCTATTGAGTCAGATTGTATAGAGTTGTTTAATTGGGTCAAAGAAAATCATAGTGATTTAAATGTACTTGTAAACAATGCGGGTATTCAGAATTGGATGAGTGTGAAAGACAACAGCTTTTATGAAAAAGCAAATGATGAAATAGCCATCAATGTGTTGGCGCCAGTTCATCTGACTGCACTTTTTACGAAATTAAAATCGTTGAATACGATAATGAATGTTACATCCGGACTGGCATTTGTACCTTTTTCAAAAGTTCCTGTTTATTGTGCTACCAAGGCATTTTTACGTTCGTTCACACTTTCTCTCAGACATAGTTTAAAGGGAACAAATATTGAAGTCATCGAAATCATACCACCTGCCTTAAATACTGATCTTGGAGGCAAAGGATTACACGATGCACATCCGGCAGTGAGTGATTTTATTGAATCTATTTTTAAACAATTGAAAGAAGGAAAGACAGAACTTACTTTTGGATTCAGCGAAGGAAGAGCGACCGCAAATAATGAGACGATTGCAGAATATTTTAACAGGATGAATCCTTAGCAAAAACAAAAATTATGAGTAATTCAAACATTGGAAACACAATATTCCAAAAAGGCGAAAGAGCCAACGCAGATTATTTTACTGGAACTGTATGGTTGAAAAACCTGGTACCCGTAGACGATAAACTAAATACCGTTGTTGCCAATGTTGTTTTTGAAGCCGGGGCCAGAAATAACTGGCATACACATGCTGGCGGCCAAATCCTGATTGCAACGGAGGGCGTCGGTTACTACCAGGAGAAGGGCAAGCTCATTCAACTACTTCATCCGGGAGATGTTGTAAGGATCGCTCCTGGCATCCTGCACTGGCACGGAGCTTCCAAAGACAGCCAGTTCACGCATATTGCCATCAATCCGAACAGTCAAAAAGGAATCGTAGAATGGCTGGATCGGGTTACTGATGAAGAATACAACAGTTATGCCGGTTAATGCTGGAAGAAAAGGTGAAATAAAGGACAGGTGATTAAATACGATTACTTTTATTCAACAATTCTCCTGTTCTTTTAAAAACTCCACGAATGAAAATAAAAAATATTTTTCTTGTTATCTCGCTCCTTGCAGTCGCTCTGTTTGCAGAGGGACAACGAAAACTAACAGCCATTAAAGCCGGCAAACTGATAGATGTAGTAACTGGAACGGTATTAGTAAACCAGATAATTTTAATTGACAGCAATATTATCCTGGATTTCGGTCCATCGCTATCGATTCCTGCAAACGCCACTATTATTGATTTAAGCAAATCGACGATACTCCCGGGATTAATAGATTGCCATACACACCTGACTGCACAACCCAGTGGAGATTATCTCGGTGATATATTCAGAAAAACACCCATAGATTATGCAATCATCGCACATATTTACGCCAAGAGAACATTGGAGGCAGGATTTACCAGTTGCCGGGATGTGGGTTCGGAAGCATTTATCGATGTTGCATTGAAAAATGCAATTAACAGGGGAGATATTGAAGGGCCACGTATGGAAGTGGCCACGTTATTTATTGGGTCTACCGGAAGTCATGGTGATCTGGAAGGCTTTTCTCCCTACCTCGACTGGACCTTCCCCAAAAACATGAGTGGTGTTGCCGATGGAGTTGATGAAGTACGTAAACAGGTTCGCTATAATATTAAATATGGTGCCGATGTCATCAAGTTCGGAGCAAGTGGTGGTGTATTAACAGAGGAAGAAAATGTAGGTGCTCCACAATTTACGCAGGAAGAGATGAATGCCATTGTCGACGAAGCAAAACTATGGGGCAAGAAAGCCTGTGCCCACGCACATGGCGCAGAATCAATTAAGATGGCAGTGAAGGCAGGAGTGGCTTCCATAGAACATGGAAGCCTGATTGACGATGAAGGCATTGAACTCATGAAAAAACATGGCACTTACCTGGATGCTGATATTTACAATGATGACTATATCTTAAGTGAATACAAAAGACTGGGATTCCCTCAAAAAATAATTGACAAAGAAAGAATGGTCGGGAAATTACAAAGGGAGAATTTTTCGAAAGCTGTAAAAGCGGGTGTAAAAATTACATTTGGTACAGATGCCGGTGTCTATCCTCATGGCTGGAATGCCAAACAGTTTTTTTATATGGTGAAATTCGGACTTACTCCGATGCAGGCCATACAGGCTGCAACTGTTAATGCAGCTGATTTATTAAGCTGGTCTGAAAAGACGGGTTCAATCAGCAAAGGAAAATATGCCGACATAATCGCTGTTGAAAATAATCCCTTAGACGATATTACAATATTAGAACACGTGAAATTTGTAATGAAAGACGGAGTTGTTTATAAAAATGAATTCGTCAAATAATTATTGATTTATTTATTCTGCAGGTTTAAATGTTGTACTTAAAACAATCATTAACGATGCACCCGCTTTGGCATTCGGATTTTTGAACACAAAATAAATATCATGCACCCCTTCTATTGGCTTAATTACAATAGATGCGGGTTTACCTCCGCCAGCACCATTTTCACCAATAAACACCGATTGACCTAACAATTCACCATTGGGAGCATCTATGTGCATCTCAATGATGCCGCCTTCGGCATTCAACTGTGCCTTGGGTGCCATGGCCATCAATTCAGCACTGGCGATACCTGTCAGATCAATTTGTTTTAAGCTGATATAACTTCCGGATTTAGACGGAATAATTAAATTGGTGCCGCCGTAACTCATCTTTGTTGCGTCTATTACCTCGTCGTATTTTGTCGGGTTTATTTTTGCACTGCGTAATGTAAAAGTTTCTTCAGAGGTTGCACCGGGTAGTCCATTGGCACCATGATCGGTGTAAGATGCCCGGAAAATATAAACACCAAGCCCCTTGTCATTGGCAGGAACGCTTGTTGTATAAGATCCCTGGGTTGGTAGTGATTTTACTTTGGGTTTTGGGTTAGAAAGGCTGAGAATATATTTGACCATCTCGGATGCATCCTGCGTTGAAAGTTGTGGATGTGCCGCCATAGAAACATCACCCCAGGCACCCTTACCTCCGGCTATCACTTTTCTTGTAAGTCTTTCCAGCGCATTTTTATCACTCTTGTATTTCAAGGAGACAGCATAAAATGCAGGACCGATTGATTTCTTGTATTCACCGTGACAGGCTTTGCAGTCATTCAATGCGATTAGTTTCATTCCTTTTGTATCGATCGTAGCCTCCTCTGCAGTCCGGTGTCCCTGAACGATTTCAGTTTTATCAAACCCTTCCGGCAGATAATCTATATTGACTACAATATCTGATGGTTTAATTTTTCCATTTTCTGTGGAGCCATCCTCTTTGTCTTTTACCCTGATTTTATAATCGTAGATTTTATTGGGAAAATAAAAAGATTTATTTGATTTCCCAATGTCAAAAGCAACAACCGGTGGTTCGTTGCCGGCTGTTAATTCCATAGACTGTACAGATGAGCCTCCTTTATTATCTTTTACCGTCAGGGTAGCTTTGTATACTCCCACTTTAGAAAAGGTTAATTTAGAATCTGGCTGTGTGATAATTTTATTATAACCGTTCTTCGACGTAATCTTCCATGTATATCTCAATGAATCGCCGTCGGGATCAGAAGTGCCCGCTGACGTCAGCTTTACTGTAAATGGAATAGCGCCTCCCATTTTATCTGCTCCCATTACAATTTTAGGATTTCTGTTTCCGCCATTGTATTCTATACGTATAAGTCTTGCATCGTCATTGGCAGTGAACCAGCCCGTTCCATACTCGAGCATATATAAATCTCCATTATTAGCAAACTCCATATCCATTGGATTACTGAATTTGTAACTGGGCATAAATTTCTCCATTGACTTGTAGTTGCCATCTTTGTCAATCGTTACAGACATAACCCATCCGCGCATCCATTCGTATATCAACAGTTTCCCCTCGTAATATTTCGGAAATGGACGCGTAGCATTTTTGAATTCTTCACTGTGAAATACGGGACCTGCCATCGCACATCTCCCTCCTGTTCCTACGAGTGGAAATTCTTTTGATTCTGCGTAAGGGTACCAAATGAAAGCTTTCTGTGCTGGTGGTAGTTCGTTGAGTCCTGTATTGTTGGGAGAATTATTGACCGGCTTATCAGCATCATATTTTGGACCTGATGTATTGGTTGCAAAATCAAAGTGGTTGTAAGCTTTGTTATCACCTACGAAATAGGGCCATCCGAAATTGCCTGGTTTTCTCGCCTGACCGATTTCATCCTCTGAAGCCGGGCCTCTCAGTGAATCCGGAGTAGCGGAATCCGGCCCCACATCACCCCAGTAAACATATCCGGTTTTCTTATCAACGGAAATTCTGAAAGGGTTTCTACTCCCCATTACAAATATTTCGGGTCTTGTTTTAGCTGTCCCTTTTGGAAAAAGATTCCCATCCGGAATGGTATATGATCCATCTGCTGTGGGAGTTATTCTTAATATTTTCCCTCTCAGATCATTTGAATTTGCTGCAGATTTCTGAGCGTCCCAGGGAGACCTTCCTGCCCGCTCATCAATGGGCGCATATGTAGTTGCTCTCGGACTTGTATTGTCGCCCGTAGATAAATACAGATTGCCCTGTGCGTCCCATGCAATGGATCCACCGGTATGACAACATTGTTCACGCTGAGTTGCCACTTCAAGGAGCAGCTTTTTTGAATTGAGATCGAGCACATCACCGTTTAATGTATACCTGGTTAATGTATTTTCCGATTTAACCGGGTCTGAATAATATAAATAAATCCAATGATTGGTTGCGAAATTCGGATCCTTATTCAACCCCAGCAATCCGTCTTCTGCTTCCGAAACTTTGCCATCTTTATCCTTGTATTTTGTACTTACTGCAATTGTTGCAATCGTTTTCAGTTGTTTCGTTTTGATATTGTACAGTTTCACAGCACCATGACGTTCTATAAATAAAATACGACCGTCATTTAATACACTCAACTCCATCGGTTCATTCAATTTTTCTGCAAGTATCACTTTTGAAAAACGATTTTCTTCAGGCTTTGATTTAGTGTAATCCAGCGGCGCCGGTGTTTCGCCACCTGCTGCATAGAGCAGGCCCGTCCAGATATGATTCAGAAAAAGAGGTTCTGAAAATGTTTCGTCCGTGTGACCCATATTCGTATAAAATGAGCGGCCTCCGTCGTAGTCGTGATACCAGCTCATCGGATGATCGTCGCCGTTTTTGCCACCCTGATAAGATTTTTCGTCAATCTTTACCAACACGTGAATGGTCGGATCTATTTGTTTGAAACTATAAAATTCATCCTTGCGTGCAAAACTATCGGGCATGTTCTTAGTGGCAAAACTGTTTTTATCTGTCACATAAAATGTTCCCGTCTGAATATTATTTGGATTTGGATGGTCGAGGAACCAAGCTCCTACCAGTTTTCCGTACCAGGGCCAGTCATACTCACAATCTGCTGCTGCGTGTATGCCCAGAAAACCACCGCCTGCCTCAATATACCTTTCAAATTCCTGTTGTTGCATGTCGTTTAAAACATCACCTGTTGTGCTGAGGAAAACAACTGCGTTGTACCTCTTAAGATTTGCCATATTAAACTTCGTTGCATCTTCTGTAAAGTCAACCGTAAACCCTTTCTCGGATGCCATTTTTATAAAAGCAGTTTTACCGGCATCAATAGATGCATGGCGGTAGCCTTCAGTTTTTGAAAACACTAAAATGTGAAGTTGCTGGGCGCTTGTATGTCTGAATGCAAAAACTACAACAAGTACTATCGTGGCCAACACAGCCGTAAGACTCTTAAGCAGATCGTTAGATTTCATGTTCCTTATATTATGTTCCCCGTTAATTCGTCGTACCCGATTATAGCTTCCCAGCACGGCTTTCGCGGATTGATTTACAACGCGACTAATTTAGCTCCTTTTCTTAAGTAAATTGCCCGTGAAATAAATTTAATGATATGAATCAGCAAATCATTCCCATGCTTTCTTATGAAAAGGGTGCAGATATGATGGATTGGTTATGCAGCGTGTTTGGATTTATCGAAAAAACAAAATGGCTCGATGAGAATGGCAGATTAACGCATGGAGAAATTGCTATGGGCAATAGTATTATTATGATGGCTAGTCCTACTTCGGATTATAAAAGTCCGGTCAGTCTCAGAAAAATCTCTGAAGACCTTGCCAAAATGTATACGAAAAAACAGGAGTTGCCGACTGGGATTTTCTCGAAAGAGCTTTTCAGAAATTACTCATGAACTTCACCTGGTGGGTGAATCAAAAAGATGCAAACGGTACAGATATTTTTGAAGGAGGTTTCCTCGGTTTAGATAATATCGGAGTCTTCGATCGCAACCACATGCCGCCAGGAATAAAAAAATTGCAACAGGCAGATGCAACCAGCTGGATGGCGATGTACTCCATTAATATGTTGCGTATCTCTTTGGAATTAGCCCAGCATAATCTGGCCTATGAAGAATCAGCCGCCAAATTCTTCAGGCATTTTCTCAATATCGGATGGGCCATGCATCATATTGGTAAGAAGGATATAAATCTCTGGGATGATCAGGATGCATTTTATTACGATGCGATTCAATTTGAAAACGGCAAAAGTGAACGCCTGCGAATTCGTTCAATTGTAGGAATCATTCCTCTACTGGCCGTCGAAATCATGAATAGTAAGGTATTCGATCATCTCGGACAATTTAATACCAGACTGGAAGTAATTAAATTAACGAGGCCGGATCTAACGAGGATCATTTCAGATATTGAACACAAGAATAAAGATGGTAATTATTTATTCGCCGTTCTCGTTGATGATCGTCTGGAAAGTTTGCTGAAAAGACTTTTAGACGAAGCCGAGTTTCTTTCAGACTATGGCATTCGTTCGCTCTCCAGATCTCACAAGGATCAGCCCTATGTTTTCGGATACCAGGGTGCGAATTATTCCATCCAGTATGAACCTGGCGAAAGTACCAGTTCAATGTTTGGCGGGAATTCAAACTGGCGTGGACCAATCTGGTTACCATTAAACTATCTCATTATTCATTCCCTGAGAAAATACTACGAATTCTATGGCGACAAATACATGTATGAATTCCCGGCAGGATCTGGAAATAAACTGAACCTGAAACAAATTGCCAACCAGCTTACCCGCAGAATTCTGAAAATATTTGAGAGGAATGATGGGGGACAATTTCAATATCATGCAAGCCATCATCGGAACTGGTCCGCAGAACATTTCAAAGATCATCATTTGTTTTATGAATTTTTCCATGGAGACACAGGGCAGGGTCTCGGAGCTTCACACCAAACAGGTTGGACAGCATTGATCGTAAATTTATTGCTGGAACTGGACGAAGACTGAATACTAACTGAGTTATGCTCTAAACAGGTCTTACACTGAAACCCAAATCACGTTCCGTTGCAAGGTACCATTCTTCATCACTTGCTGAGTTCCGGTCAATCCATTCTTCATCAGTCATAGATGCCCTCCAGTCCAGAAATGGTTTGGCATCGGGCCCTATGGCATGTCTCAATTGCCATGTCTCAGTTTCAGCAATCTCGAGGATTTTATCTGATACGAGTGTTGGCGATACTGGTCTTTTTAGCGATGCTTCAAACAGTCCTCCAAAACGGTTTACGTGGTCATAAATTGAATTTCCACCATGACGAACATTCCTGGCCATATCAGTATTTATTATACCTGGTTCTACAATCGCAACGTGAATATTAAAAGGCTTTACTTCCATCGCAAGTGCTTCACTGATGGACTCCAACGCAAACTTGCTGGCTGAATACGCGCCTAGTGGAGACTGTGCAATCCTACCAGCGACCGAAGTGATATTGATGATACATCCTTCACGTCGGTTACGCATCGACGGTAAAACCGCATGAATACACCGGAGTACACCAAAGTAATTTGTTTCCATAACAGATTTAAAATCATTCATCGTAAGCTCTTCTACAGAACCATGCCTTTCTATGCCAGCATTATTTACAAGAACATCTACCTGTCCATTCTCTTCAAAAATTGAATTCATAGCGTTTCTTACGGAAGCATCCGAATCGACATCCATTGCTTTGACGACAATATTCAAAGAGGATTCATTGATTTTATTTTTTAGATCAGTTGCTTTTTCAGGATTGCGCATCGTTGCATATACTTTATAGCCTGCCTTTGCAAAAGCAACGGCTGTCTCGAGGCCGATGCCCCTGTTGGCTCCTGTGATGATGACCGATTTCATATATATAAGTTTAATGTTGTATTAAGGAGAAACGAGAATCAATCTTCTTCAAAATGATACTCCTCACGGATAGCCTCTATTAACTTCGTCGCCGCAATTTTACTATAGTTCAGCCAGAATATATAGTTCTTAACTGCCATATAAAAACGCGTTTCCGAGTTATACAGTCTTTCAATTTCTTTTGCATCGCTTTTCAACAAATGAAGCGGAGGTGTATGTTCGAGCAATTCCTTGTAATTATACACATTATGATAAGTAGCTGATGAAATGGTATCAAATGAAAGTACATATCCGTCCAGACCCAGAAAACTAAAAAATTCCGCATTCATTTGTTGTTCCTTATCGTTAGAAGGGACATGAGCCTCTGTAGCAAATAATTTTCTTTCATAGTAATCAGTAATCTGATCCATCAATTTTTTGTTTTTGACAAGACGTAATATACCTGAGCTTTTCAATTCATTGATAGCCGACGTATTAAAAACAGCTTTGGCAGAATGGCCCCCATACAGCAAAGCAAAATAATACAACACATTCGGGTTGATATCACCTTCAATTGCTTTCTTCAACTCAGTTCTCATCGAATCCATTCCTTTTAACTCACTCTTGTTCCGTTGTATGTTCACCGTACATCGAATTGTATCATATTTCAAATTCTCAACGATCTCCTTCATGTATTCCCGTTCTTTGCTTTTATCTGAAAGATGCTCTCTAAAACTCTCAGCAAAAAAACCAAGGGTAACAGCCAGAAAGATCATTATAAACTCCAGAAAGTATTCCGCAAACTTTTTTCTTTTATGATGCAAGTCGGGATGGTGGTGTACTTCCATTGTGGCGCAGGGTTGTTTGATAGTGGTGCGGCAATATTAGCATTTTATCTGAATGATTTTTATAAACTCTTATTTTTTAAAAATCCAGACTGTCTTGCTATAATAACCGCTGATCCAAATGTATTTCCTGGATATTCTTACCGCCCCGTCAACTTTAGAAGGATATTGTCCATTTGTATTCTGTCGGTAGATTATCTCGAGTTTTTGTGTCTTCGTATTGATAACTTGTACAGGTCTTACCGGATTAGTCGAAATAATCCAGACTTTATTCGAATTGGAAATAATATCACCTCCTTCTCCAACCGCTTTTACATCAAAAGTACCAACCAGTTTTTCAGATGAAGGGTCAATTTCAGATACAGTACCATCTCCCTGGTTGAGCGTCCATACGTACTGCCCTCCTGCAGTTAGAAAGCGTGGTTTTAAACCTACAGGAATAGTTGCGGTCACTGAATTCATCCTGGTATCAATTTTCTGAACACTATTGTCAGCATAATTGGACACCTGGTCGTCTATAATCCATGCATCGTCGTTGTCTATCGCGATAAAATCAGGTTTCTCACCAACTTTTAATATTTTAAAAGCAATCGTATTTAAGTCTTCTATTTTTACAGAGTCCGTTTGCGAAAGGCATACAAGTGGCGTAAGTAAAAGGGCATAGAGAAATTTCTTCAAAACATACAATTCAGCGTAAATAATTTATTCCGATTTCAAACTCTTCACAGGATTAGCGAGTGCTGCTTTGATGGCCTGGAAACTAATGGTGAACATGGCAATAAGAATTGCCAAAAAACCTGCAATTGCAAATACCCACCAGTTGATATTTATCCTATACGCAAAATCCTGCAGCCACCGATGCATGCCCCACCATGCTAAAGGGAAAGCGAGTATTTCGGCCATTATCACGAGCTTAAGAAAATCAACAGACAATAATCCGGCGATATTGAAAATCGAAGCACCCAAAACTTTTCGTATCCCGATTTCCTTGGTTCTTTGAACTGTAGTGAAAGCGGCAAGGGCAAACAAACCCAGACAAGCCAACAGTATCGCGGTTGAAGAAAAAACACTGAACAGCTGGCTGGTGCGGGTTTCCACTTTATACAACGCATTGTAATCATCATCGAGAAAATGATATTCGAAAGGACGATAGGGAACTCTTTCCTTCCAGATATTTTTTAAAAAATTCAGGGTGCCTGCTATATCTCCGCCTGAAATTTTTACAAACAACTGATTGGTATTTTGGTTGTCCAGAAAAATCAGGAGAGGTCCAATCGGATTATGTAAAGAAGAAAAATGAAAATCCTTAACAACTGCTTTCACTTCTCCCGGCATACCTTTTATGATGGTTTTTCCAATAGCCTGCTCCGGTTTCCATCCAATCGCTTTTGCAGCCGATTCGTTCATGATAAAAACATTTCTATAATTCCCCAGGCTGTCAGTGGTATATAGTTTGTACATATCCGCAGGAGTGAAATCCGTACCTGCAACGATTTGCATGCCAAGTGTTTTTACAAAATCGATATCGGCAGGAATGCAATTAACCGGAAGACTCTTCTGATTGGTGCCATTATTCGCTGTTATCCCATCGCCCCACTCGACAAAAGTCGGATTTTGACCAGCCCCTGCAACAGAAATTATCTGAGGGTTTATTTTAATGGCTTTTTTTATCGCTTCAAGATCCTTATGCATTTGATAATCCACCGGCAAAACCAGAACGTGATCTTTGTCGAATCCCAATTTCTTATGCTGAATAAAAGAAAGCTGCTGCATAATAACAATGGTAGAAATAATCAGAAAAACAGAAATCACAAATTGCAACACGATCAGTGATTTTCTAATGCCTCCTCCAGACGAAGAAAAACTAAACCCGGACTTTAAAATTCCCGCGAGTTTTGCATTTGATAAAACGAATGCAGGATAAAAGCCTGCGAGTATACCCACCACAAATCCCATTAATAATAATGATATCAAAATCGTGGGATGAAAGAAAAGAACAGGGCCAAAGGATTTACCTGCAAGCTGATTAAAAAGGGGCAGCAAAGCAATACTTAGAAACACAGCCAATATCACGGAAATAAAACTTAATAGTCCCGATTCACCGAGGTGTTGACTAAAAAGTTGGAACTGTCCTGCTCCTAATACTTTTCGAATTCCTATTTCCCCGCTCCGGCCGGCAGATTGAGCCGTGGCAAGATTGGTATAATTTGCACAAGCTATTATTAGTATAAGCACAGCAATGGCACCGAGGATATAGATATATGTAATACTCCCGTTGGGCTCAAAACCTTCCAATGCGGAATATAGATGCACTTTTTTCAAAGGCTCGAGATGATAAGTGAGATAGTCGCTGCCTTCTACATTCGCTTCCTTACGCACTTTGGCCGTATTCATAAACGAAGTCACCTGATCCTGTAATTTCGGGATATTTGTCGCACTATTTAACAACAGATAAGTTACATCATTCGCCGTCCACCATTCTTCTGTCTTCGATGCATCGAGACTTGTGAAAGAAGCAATGAAATCGAAATTCATTTGTGAGTTAGAGGGAGCATCTTCCACAATACCTGTTACGAGAAAGTTCTTACTATTGGAAATGAACAATTCCTTGCCTATGGGATCATCGTTGCCAAAATACTTTTTTGCCATACTCTCCGTGATCACAAGCTGATTCGGTGTATTTAAAACAGTTACCGGATTCCCTCTTATAAGTTTGAAAGAAAAAACTTCGAAGAAAGCACTGTCAGCATAAAAGAAATTTTTTTCATTAATCACTTTGTCGTGATAACTTATTACTCTCGGGAATTTCAAAGTCCTCACATAAGCATCTACGTATGGAAAGTTCCTTTTAAATTGAGGTCCCACTTTCGTGCCGGTAGTAGCGAAACTTCCAACTGTGCCGCCGTTACTGAATTCCATCGTCACTCGCACAATCCTGTCTGCATTTTTATGGAACCGGTCATAACTCCATTCGTGACCGATATATAAACCGATCAGTATGCAACAAGTAATACCGATGGTTAGTCCAACGATATTTACGAAACTATATAACTTATTCTTTCGGAGGTTGCGCAATGCGACTTTAAAATAGTTTTTAAGCATATAGATTGTTTAAATAACAGGCTTCAGAAATTGGTTTTCTTCTTTATTGTACATGTTTCTGATGATCCAGTATGAACTGTATAATTTCTTCCAGGCTTTGATCGACACGACTGATGGCATCAGAGATATCTTCGCGATTTACCTGTGCGGCAAAAGAAAGAGTCTTAAGTTTCTTAAGTATTGACTTTACATCCATTCCTTCATAGCGCGTTGGTCTGATCAAAGCAGAAGCATGAATAAATCCGGACAGTTCATCAAATACATAAATCATAAGATCCATCTTTGATTCGGGTTCCACGCCGAAATACTTTGGACCATGTGAAGCAATACAATGAATCACAGTGGGATCAATATTCCGTCTTTCCAATTCTTCGATGATCATCTTGCAATGAGTATCCGGATATTTTTCCCAGTCTGCATCGTGCAATAATCCCGCCAGCTCCCATGCCTGTACAGTCTTAGGATCGGCACCTTCTCTTTCAATCGCCCATGCTTTCATGAGTGCAGCGACTTGTTTCATATGCAGTCTCAGTCTTTCATTCGGAACCCAGTCTTCCAACAGTTGTTGAGCTTCTTCTATGCTCATTAAATTACCCGCATTTGCAGGATTGCCAAAACTTGTTCTACCTAAACTTAATATATGTTGTGACATCAAGGTTTTTATTTATTCGTCATCGTATTTTTTCCAATAAATCCGTTCAGTGTCATGCTGGTTGATAGCGTTTACAAATTCATAAAATGGTTCAATATTCATTTTGATGTCATAAATGTTATTTAGGAACAAATTTCGTGGCTCTTTTTGTTACCAGTGCGGGCGACAGGCGATTGAGCATGAGTACAAACTTTTCAAAACCAAATTTTCCTATATAAGATTCAAAAGATCCTTTTTTAATGGCCTCTAAAATCTGAGTAGCTGCTTTGCCGGGTTCAAGTCCGTTTTCTATATTTTCAGATTTTGTACCCAGTTTGCCTCCATCCTTCGTAACTGCATGCTGTGAAATATTTGTTTTGATATAACCAGGTGTAAGAATGGTGACTTTAATATTATTAGCAGAAACTTCTGCTCGCAGGCAATCAAAAAAACCGTGCAGGGCGTGTTTGGCTGCTGCATAAGCAGACCGCATTGGAGTTCCGATTTTTCCCATCACACTGCTCGTGACCACAAAATGTCCGGATTTTTTTTCTATAAAGTGTGGAAGCAATGCTTTGGTAATTGCCACATAACTGAAATAGTCAAGTTCCATTACTCTTCTGTGTACATCCATGTTTGTTTCGACGATCAGGGAACGTTGCGAAATTCCACCATTGTGTACCATGATATCTATGTGACCGAACATCGAGACCGCTTCTTTTGTCTTACTTTCTAATGAAGAACTATCACCAAGATCCAGTGTAAGAATTTTTACGCTCTCAGGAAAACGACAAGTGTATTTGACCCTTTCGAGTTCATCAGGTCTCCTGCTTGATAATATCAGGTTCGCCCCCCGAAATGAAAAGGCATAGGCAAGGGCTTCTCCAATTCCCGATGAGGCACCCGTAATCCATACTACTTTATTCTGAAAATAATGGTTCATACTTGAATTTGATTAGCAATTGAACTGCCGAAGATGATGATCGATATGTTTGTAAACGAGTAAGCCAATTTGTTCTTTGGTCATCTTCCCAAAAAACGGATGCACAAAATCTACATTTGAAAAGTGGGCATGCTCTTTTATCTGGGCGATCCACTTATTTTTTTCTGTTTGTACATTTCCATCATCCGTTATACTAAAACCAGGAACTGTACGGGCATTTCGCAGCATTGGCTTTTCATCCTTTATAATTCTTTTAAGTATCATTTTACCCAATAGCCGTCCGATAAACATCCGCTTATATTTTTTTTTGCCTACAAGCATCTCTTCCCACAGCGTGCAATGCTTTATCATCTGATATACCGTCATTTTACCCCAGAGTGCTTTGCTATTTTCATCAAGCATGCTAATTCTGTGAACCAGCTCGTCAGTCGTGGCTTTATCAAATATTGTTTTCATGCTGCATCAGTTTAGCCGTTTTGCGTTTGTTAATTTAAGAATATCTGGCTAGATATAGATTAAGATTCTGTAATTTTATAGTCAAAGAGGGTGAGATGCGTGCTATACTACTGATATTTTTGTCTGCCGGTTTTTTTTCAGTGAAAGCTCAAACCTTTTTGCCTGTAGGTAGTATGAATTTCGGGATATGGCAACCCAGGCCAGTTTATTTCCCCACGGGCGACAGCAACCAGCTGAATCAGAAATTTTATTTCAACACTTATAGCGGAGTCTCTACCGGCGTTAGTTTTTTTAATGGTGGCAGTGTCACATATGTATCTGCGCCCATAGGATTACAGGTAACCAGACCATTAAACGATAATGTATCTGCCTTTGCGGCTATCTCAGTTGCCCCTACTTTTTACGGATTTGGCAACTCATTTATGAATCCCTCATTCAATAAATCTTATCCGGGCACCGGCATTTCGAATACATACGGTTTTGGAGTAAACCCAGCCGTTCAGATGGGTTTGATGTATACGAATGATGCCAAAACATTTTCTATTTCGGGAAGTATCGGAGTAGAAAGAACAAGTTATCCGGTGTATTATCCGCAGAGAACGAATACCAGGAAATGAGCTGGTCTTCTCAGCTCCTGTTACCATTTCCCAGATTATTTATTATTGCTATGCGATGACGGTTAATATGTTGTCATAAAGTTTGCTGTTTTTTGTGTCCAATACTCGCCGTTGTTTTGGTCTTTTTCAAAGAAGTCGAGTAATTCTTCGATTGCTTTTTGTGTTTCTTCTTTGATTTTGTATGAGTGGTGGATTTGTGAGCAGACCTGGTTGTTTTTTTCGCCTTTGTTTTATAAGAAGCCTGTACAAATAGTTGTTTTTTAGTTGATGATGGTTTACGCAATTGCTCGCGGGCACTGTCCAGCTTGGCATTTACAAAATCATCCATTTCTTTTTTAAGATCTTCTGCAGCTGTACCGACTACCGAATCCATATCTGTATTTACAGCCGGACTATTAATCGTTCCACTCATTTTTACGTTCATACTTACCTCATCTTTCAACTTCACCGGAATGCCTTTTTCAGCAGCCCGTGTAACGACATCTTTTACAAACGAACTTCCTTTGCTGCCTAACCGGTTACGTGGCACTTTCATATAGATACCATAGTCCAGCGACTGATCAAATCCATGGGTTCCTCCAACTTCCATATCGATGTCGCCCGCGTGTACAAAGAAAGGGGATACAGAAACCTTCCCATTCTTAAAAGCAAATGCAGCTTTAATATCTTTTAATGGAACATCTTTCAATTCGGAAATATCCATCGATTGTGAGAGTTTGTCCAGTGGCCCAAAGTCCTTCATTGTACCACTCAACAGTTGCACAGTACCTTCTCCATTCATGGTTTGCAGATCCGGTATCATATCACCGTGTAACTGCCCATTAAGGCTCATGTGTGCATCAAGATTCCCTTCAATAAATTTCGCTACGGGCATTATCCTGCGAATCGTATTGAAAGCGAAAAAGGTTTTCTGTATGTCAAGTCCTTTTACATCGTAGGTTAGCATTATATCCGGACTCTCTTTACTTTCCAGTGTGGAGTACATACCATTAATGGTAATATCTCCATCCAATCCTTTTGCTTTCACATCAACAAATTGAACTTTTTCATCCGAGATTACCAGTTTTCCATCGGCATGTTGAAGATCCAGATTGTCATAATGTAATTTTTCTGCTTCGGCATGTATTGTGAAGTCAATATTTTCTGGAACCAGGAAAGGAGTATTCACATGAATACTGTTATCAGAAGTATCTTTCTCAGTTCTTATCCATTCCCTTAAATTCAGTTCATCAGCTTTTAAATCTATAGAAGCATTCAATGGTTTATTTCTGATGGCGAAATCAAAGAAGTTATTTACAGTACCGGTGGCGCCCACATGCGTTGCGAGATAGGTTCCGTTCAGGTCGTCGATCGAAATATTTTTTGAATTAAAAGTCATGAGCAGATCGTCCAGTGTAATCGGATGCGGATGTGTTTTTGATGCAAATGAAAAGCTTAAAAGTCCCAGCGTTCCACGTGATTGAAATACATCCTTCTTTTGTTTTTCATTCTCAAAAATATTTCCCTTTGCATGGATGCTGGCATTTAACAAACCTGTCATCTTGGTACCGGGTTCCAGTTTTATCCAGTTAGAAACATTTGCAAGATCAAGTTTACCCACAAAACCAAAGTCTATAAAAGGTTTGGTCTTCGGGTTCTTCAACTGTAAGTGCATGTCGATCGTATCACCCGTTATCTCCGCGTGTGCTTCAGATATATTTAAAGTTTTATGATCCTCCATGCCATCAGGATTATCCAGCTGAAGTCCCAGGCGTATATGTTCCACTGACATGGGCAGATCAGGATATTTAAAATAACCGTCCTGTACATAGAGGTTTGTATGATAGGAAGGCGAATGTTTTTCATCGTACTTACCTTTTATGAATCCATTAAAATTAGCCTGACCATTTGCTTCTATGCTGTCAAAACCTGTTTGATAAAAGGAAGGAAATAAAGAGAGCAGGTTTTTAAATTTCGTAGAAGGTGCTTTGAATTTGATGCTCATATTATAACTGCTATCGTTGATCCATTGAAAGAATCCTTCCGAATGCATTTTTAGTTCGTTCAACAATACCTGATCGGTATTGAAGGAATAGGTATGCGTACTGTTATCAACGTGTAAAGTCAGATCCATACTTGTCTTTGCAGTAATCTGAAAAGGGATAATGCCCTTCAGGTTAAAATTCACAACATCAGCAGTTGATTTTGTTTTAAGAGTAAATTGTTCGGAGTTAAAATCACCACGCCCGTCATGCTCAAGATTAAAAACTTCAATATGAGAATCTCTTCTCTCATCTATGTAATCGATATATCCTTTATGAATCGCATATCGTTGTAGGTCTAATGCGAAGGATCGTGCGGTAGAATCGTTGTACCCATTTGAAGAACCAGCAGATTTTACAATGTTCCAGTTGGAGTGTCCATCTTTATGAGTTCGTGCATGCACCCGAAACTCATTTGCTGTAATAGAATAAATTTTTATACTGTCTCCGGAAAAAAAGCTCCTTACACTACATAATAAGTCTAAACGTTTTGCCGATACCAGCGAGTCTCCCTGGAATTCGCCAACACAGGTCACGGCGAGATCATTGACCCCGATCGTAAGATTGGGAAAATGATGAAACCAGGAAATATCGACTCCGGAAAAACTGACGTCTGCCTTTAGTTCTTTACCGGCAGCTGATTTAATAAGACTGGTAATTTTCCCTTTTAAAAGATAGGGGGCTGCCCAAATAAAAGCAATAATAGTAAGCAGGGTTATCCCTGTAATTTTAAGGATTTTGGTTTTCATATCTGGTAGGATTGGATTAATGAACGTTCACACTAATGCAAATAAACTGCCAGAATAGTAATTGCTATAACGGATTATACATTATTAAATAATATACTATATAGCTCCATATGAATTACCCCATTACAGGTAACCAAAAATCCCGAATGTTAAAAACTACTTCGCCGGAGCCCACAGACTATCATCCAAACCACTGTTCACCTTCACAGATTTGATAGTATATTCAGCAACCCGGCCGGCTGGCGTAGCCGACTTTTCATAATATGGAAATTTAACTCCATTTGACAATTCCCTGTAAAAATCTCCGAATTCGGTGGCAGTTCTGGTAGAAGCATCCTCATTTTGTTTCAGCTTCATACCAGATTTGTCGTCATAATAATACTTCATCCGAACACCATCAGGAAAAGCGACTGTCACCAAATAGGCGAGTTTTTCACCAACAACCTGCATTTTTGGATCTAGTGTCATCGTATACCCGGGTTTATCAAACTCGGTTTCAGGGAAAGGCATGATGAGATCGGCATACAATCTCTTCGTATGATCAGGCAGATTTCTAACCCTGCCGCCTTCCTTTACTGTTATATTATTTCCGTCTGCAATGATCTCATATAAATCTAATCTTCTTAATGGAGCCGTGATGTGCTCATACAATTTTCCAGGTTTTTTATAATCATAAATTTTGAAAACAGTATCGATGGAGTTGTTGTTTTGAGCTGCGAGTGATAAATCCTGTATTGCATTTATTTTGTCGACACCTCCAATTGCATTCAAATAATTCTGAATCACTTTAGTTGCCGTGATCCCGGATGGTACAGGTATGCCACTCATGATATTATTTTCAGGGTTGATATCGGGCAGTGTATTATAAGGATCTATAACAACGGAAGCAATTCTGGATGTTGTATTGAAGTTTACCGACCAGACGGGTCCGCGTTGCCAGATTTCTGCAGGCAGCTTAACTGAATCCGTTTTGCCGTTTTCTTCTTTTATAATCATAGTTACAGGCAGGGCCAAACTTTCCAGATTTTCTATGGTTACAATCGAGCCTTTGGATGAATCGTTGTCTACATATTCAATTTTCTTTACTGACTGGTCAACCCACCAGGCCGTGAAGAACCATTCATTCCAGAACCATCCTAAATCTTCACCTGCAGCATTATCCATCGAGTGGAAAAAATCCCACGGTGTCGGATGTTTATATGCCCACCGTTCGATATATGTTTTGAATGCATAATCAAAACGTTCCTTGCCCAATATCTGCTCGCGCAAAATAATCAGACCCATCGCAGGTTTATTGTAGGCAGTCCATCCCTGATTATTTCCTTTTACAACGTTTAGTGTCATCATGATCGGATCCAGATCACGCGTTAACTGTGGTTTAATCGCCTGATGCAGATTCTGCACTCTGTAATACTCGCCTTTATTAAAATCCTTTGTGCTGACTGAGTTTATAAATGTGTTGAACCCTTCGTCCATCCATGGATATTTGCGTTCATTCGTTCCCACGATCATGGGGAACCAGGTATGACCAAATTCATGATTTGTTACTCCCCATAAACCCTCCGTGCGGGCTCTGTAACTACAGAATACGATGCCGGGATATTCCATTCCACCAACTGCTCCCGCAGCGTTTGTTGCAATCGGATATGGATATTCAAACCATTTAGCTGAATACAATTCGATACAAGCTTTGGTATATTCTGTCGAACGGCCCCAGGCATTGTTTCCAACACTTTCCATTGGATAAACAGATTGTGCAAGTGCTTTTTTACCGCTTGGTAAATTAATTCTTGCAGCGTCCCATACATATGCTTTTGAACCCGCCCAGGAAACATCCCTGGCATTCTTAATTTTAAAATGCCATTGCAGAACCGGTTTCTTTGGATAGAAGTTTGAGTCGAAAAGATCCGAAGAGTCTTTTATGAAAATCGTTTTTTCACTGTTTTTTGCTTCCGTATAACGACTCATCTCTTTTGCTGATAATACATCCCCTGGATTCACCAAATCGCCGGATCCTCCTATAATTATATCTGCAGGGGCGGTAACCGTATAGTCGAAGTCGCCATATTCACAATAGAATTCTGCGTCTCCTGTGTAAGGAATCGTATTCCAGCCTGAAATATCATCATACACTTCCATTCTTGGATACCATTGTGCAATGGTGTAAATCCATCCATTTTTTGTTTTGTTTCGTCCCATTCGGGTATCCCCATTCGTTAGTGGAACGTCGAATGCATATTCGATTTCAAATTGAATCTGTCCGCCACCAGATTTAAGTGTATCGGTGAGTTTAATCTGCATACGGGTATCGTCTACCAGCCAGTTCGCAGGAATCTTTTTCCCGTTCTTGATAATGTTGACAGACTTTATTTCATTCCCTTTGGTATACTCTAATACAGTAAAGGACCGGTTCGTATTGGAAGCTGTGGCTGCATGGCGCGAATCTGCTCTGAATACATTCTGGTCGAGCTGGAGCCAGAGGAAGTTGATTTTGTCCGGACTGTTATTTGTGTAAGTGATATCCGTTGATCCTTCAATGCGCTGTTTTGCCGTATCCAGGCTGACATTAATTTTATAGTCTGCACGGTTTTGCCAGTATTTTGGGCCCGGCATTCCTGAAGCAGACCTGTATTCGTTTACAGCGCCAGGATAAAACATCGGAAAGAAAACTTTGTGCTGGTCGAACTTAGCAGTGTCGTGCATGGGTTCCTGTGCATTACCCGTATTCAGAATAGTCAAAAGAATTAAAACCGCTAATGAGCGGACTACTGTGATATTACTCATGTGAAGAATTTGGAGCCTTATAAAATAAATAGTGTGGGGAAATTCGGCTATAAATTCAAATAATATTGAAGGAATGTGATGTTCGGCGATTTTTTGTTATCAGAAGGAAGGAAGCAGCAATTTTGCCTCCCTGATTCGCAAATAAGTAGTATATTTTGGCATGTCCCAAACCCGACAGCTGGCAGCGATTATGTTCACCGATATTGTAGGCTACACAGCGCTCATGGGTGAAGATGAATCGAAGGCCTTTGAATTAATCCGTCGGAACCGACAGTTACAAAAGCCACTCATTGAACAGTTCAAGGGTAAATGGATAAAGGAATTGGGAGATGGTGTTCTCGCAATTTTCCAGACAGGTACCGATGCCGTAAAATGTGCCAACCAGATACAACTTGCCTGTTTGAATTCCAAAGACCTTAGCCTGCGGATTGGTATACATCTCGGAGAAATCATATTTGAAGACAATGATGTTTTTGGCGATGGCGTTAACATCGCCTCCCGACTCCAGACTTTAGCACCCATTGGAGGGATATATATTTCAGAAGCAGTTTTCCGGAATATTGAAAATCAAAAAGAAATTGAAACTGAATTTGTAAAGCAGGAAGTACTCAAGAATGTAAAACATCCGGTAAATATTTATCAGCTCAAACTTATCAGTCCGATTAAAATAATGTCTGACAGTAACGGACATACCGACAAACCACTCGTCCGTAAAAAGGATCTTCAACAATCCATAGCCGTCCTGCCATTTGTAAATATGAGCAATGATATCGAGCAGGAATATTTCAGCGATGGCATTTCCGAAGAAATTATCAATTCACTTGTCCAGCTTTCGCAACTAAGGATTGTAGGTCGAACTTCCTCCTTTTCATTTAAAGGGAAAAATGAAGACCTCAGACTGATCGGAGAGAAACTGGGCGTCACCAATATTCTGGAAGGCAGCGTAAGAAAAGCCGGGAATAGAATTCGCATTACTGCACAGCTTATAGAAGTAGAAACCGGATTCCATCTCTGGTCACAGAAATTCGACAAGGAACTCCTGGATATTTTTGAAGTACAGGATGAAATATCCAAAGCCATTGTAGAACAATTGCTCGCTGAACTGGACAAATCCAAAACTATAGCTCCTGTGAAGGCAAAAGCAAGAAACATGGATGCATACAACCTGTTTCTAAAAGGTCGTTTTCAATGGAGTAAGCGAACAGCTGCAGGACTGAAGAAAAGTATTGAGTATTATGAACAGGCCATTGAAGAAGACAGCAATTATGCGCCTGCTTATGCAGCCATGTCAGACAGCTATTCTTTATTGTGTGCATATCATATTGTAGCTCCCTCGGATTCTATCTTAAAGGCAAGAGCGATCGCAAATAAATCAGTCTCTCTTGACCCTTCACTGGCGGCGGCTTACGAAGCGATCGGTCATGTGGAATTGTTGTATGATTGGAATTGGGAACATTCGAGACAATCATATAGACATGCTTTGCAATTGAATCCAAATTATTCTACAGCCCTTCAGCGAAACGCTCTTTTATTGTCTCTGTTTGACAGGCATGATGAAGCGCTTAAACAAATTCTAAAAGCTGTGGACCACGATCCACTTTCACTGATCATCAATACGGATGTTGCTCTAATATATTTCATCGCAAAGGATTACCAGTCTGCGATCGATAAATGTTTAACGGTTCTTGATATAGACTCCGGCTTTTCGGTCGCTTTATTCGTAGCTGGACTTTCTTACGAACAGTTAAAACAATATGATTTTGCACTCGATTATTTTAAAAAAGCAGATGCTTTGTCGGGCGGTAATACCATTGTAAGAACTTCCCTCATTCATGCGATGGGAAAATCCGGAATGAAAGAAGAGGCATTAAAACTCTTATCGGAATTGAAAAATAGCCACATCGAAACATATTTATCAGACTATTCTCTTGCTTGTGCTTACCTGGGAATTGATGATCCTGAATCGGCGATGGAATCCCTGGAAAAAGCTGTAGAAGCACATTCAGTGTGGCTGATTCATTTACACATGAAATCAGATCCGCGACTTTTTCCGCTTGCGGAAAATACAAGATTTCAGTCGCTGATGAAGAAAATGGGGTTATGATACATGATTACCTCAATCCTTCTCATCTTCCAGACTATATTTCTCTTTTAATTCCTGAATCAACTTTGTTGATTGACTAAGCAGCGAGTCGGCGAGTATGACGTTGGCATGCATAAATCTTGAGCGGACCAACTCTACATATTCATTGAAAAGTACCTTGTCATAACTCAATAAAGGCGGATTGCTTTTGAAAAAAGAATCTATTCTCTCCTGACTAAATGATTTTTTGTTGGCCCTAAAAATATTATTAGCAATATCATTATATCTGTATTCGAATATCATGGCCCTGCTTTTTCTTACTTCTGCGTAAATATCACTCATTTCATTTTGATTAGTTAATAACACCCTGCATAGCCGGTCATAATTTGACGCATCGTAAGCTATTTTCTTTTCAAAAAAACGCAATGATCCGGAACTTTTCATTTGTTGAAAAGTAACATCGTTGGGTTGGAAATATAAATGAGCTCCGCCATAAAGTCCATACCAATATAATTTACCTGTTGGGATATTTTTTATCTCAGTTGAACTCAATATCTGCATCAGCGTGTCCACATTGTTAGCGGAATAGTTGAAATATATTCTGTACGCGAGCAGTTCAGCAGAATCCTCCCTGAGGTCTTTGATCATAGATGATGCGTAAACCTTTGCACGATCGTGTTCAGATATGTGTTCTCTTATATTTTCGGCAAAAAAACCAAGCGTTACTGCCAGGAATATCATCAGAAATTCCAGAAAATATTCTTTCCATTTTTTCTTTTCGTGGTGCAAGTCGGGGTGATGGTGTACATCCATGTTAATGAATAGCTAAGTCTTAAATAGTATAAATTTCATACTTCAGGGTAACTACAGCGAAAGTATCTTAAAAGACTTACCATTTACCAAAACAGATAATAAATTATTCTGTACCTGAAGAGTTTCCATTGTATTAAAAATATTCGTAACCGGGTTATTTGTCAGCAGATCAATGATCCTGTCCGGAAGAGATTGCTGATCTTTTGGAGTAAATTTTGTAATGGGAATTCCAAGTGGAAAGGGCATCGCCTGATATCCGTTGTTAAAAACGACGATGACTATTTCATTTCTGAAAATATCGCAGGAATGCATAAACGAATTGGTCAACCCATAAAGTAATGGTAACTCCATATTTCAATGCGCCACTTTTTCTTCTAAAATTTATTAGTGTTTTTATCGTCTGAAACAGACCACTTTCATCCGGATTTACTTGAGATACTTCATTACTGGCTGTGATCAGATTCCAGGGGAAGTCACGCCTCAGATCGGAATCATCACTCCCGGTTTTAAATCCTTCCAATCCTGTCTCAGAGCCGTAATAGATCTGCGGGATGCCACGCACTGTAAATAAAAATGCATACATCATTTGAGCAATACCAAATGAGAATGTTTTATTAGCATCACCCGTGAATCTTGTTCTGATCTCGCTCATGATCCGTCTGTCCAGGTCATGATTATCGAGCAGCGTAACCAGACGGTTGGAGTTTGTATAGTAACCACCTCCTGACGGATCATCGAGATCAAGAATGCCACTTTTCTCATTGTTGTTCAAACGCGGTCGCGCTACCGTTAAGAAAGATGAGTCGTAAATAATCACATCTTTTATTACTTCGCGCAAAGGAAAATCGAAAATAGAATTCAGGTCACTCTGGTTCTGAAATGTCGCGTTTTCACTAATATCAGTTATTGATGAATCGAACACTTCGCCAACTATAAATAATTGTGGAAATTTTCCCTTGACGATACTTTTATAATAATACCAGAATTTATTAAAATCAGGATCGGGTACCTGGACACCTGGCTGGTTTGTATAACCGCCAATGGCTTTCGCCATATCCATGCGTAAACCGTCTATGCCGGAAATCCCCACCCAATCGATCAGATTATTAACGAAGAAGTCTACAACACTTGAATTTGCCAGATCAAGTTTTGGTAATCCCGAAAAATCCGGATCAGCAGGCAGATTACGATACCAGTCTGCCGGAAATATTGGCTGACCATTGTCATAGCCGGTATGATTGACTACAACGTCCAGAATTACTTTCAAATTTTTCGCATGACAACTATCCACAAAATCTTTAAGCCATCTTTTATCTCCTGAAGGGAAAGCGCCGGTATTCGAATACAGATGATCATCTAATATTGTAAAATCTTTCGGCCAGTACCCGTGATATGGCTGCGCATTTGCAAATCCTGCTACATTCATATACACTGGCGTTATCCATATAGCTGTAACGCCGAGGTTGGTTAAGTATTCAAATTTCGATTGAATTCCTTTAAGATCACCGCCATGCCTGAACTGCGAATTTGTTTTATCGACATTCAGATTGTTATTAGGATCGCCGTCAAAGAAACGGTCGGTCATAATAAAATATATGATATCGTCCTGGGTGATCATCCCCCTTAAAGTTAGAATATTCCCTAAATCATTCCTGCCCATGCAATTCCACAAGGCAGCTTTTTCTTGTCGGTCAGCATTTGAAGATCGCCATTCCTGGTAACCATGTATTGAGCTGACATAATTAACATGACCAGATCGCCGGGACTTATTTCTCCTGTAATATTTATGACCAGAGGTTGAAATGAGTCACTTGTAAAAGGTATTTCGAGATCAGATTTACCAATCAGATCTGCTTCGGCTTTTTCGAGATTCGATCTAACAAGTATCATTTTAAGCAGAACGTAATTCGTGTCCGACGGCGAATACGAAGATTGACTGGGAATAAAAGGAGCGAAGTTTATTTCGACTAGCCCCGGATCGGATGATTTGACAAAGGGCTGAATCGCGCTAATGCTACTCAGATCTGCCTCACTATTAAATTGGAATCCATAAATAAAAGGCAGCTTCTTTGGCATGGTATGAGACATTCTTTCCATTTTCTCTTTCCATGCGATAAACTTATTTAATGCACCTGTGAGTCTGTACATTAAATGTTGATCCGATTTGACTGGATTTATTGCATTACGAGGTTTCTGATTTGCCTGCATATGCCGCTTGCTTTCCCGAAGTTTAAACCACTATGAACTGTTGATTTAGTTCGTTTAACATCAGTTGGTTTTGTCCGCATGCAATATTCCCCCAGCCTGTTATAGAATATCACATTACCAAATGTTCCTACCAGTTTGGAATCTCGCTGTCTTCCCATAATAAATATTTTAAGTTTGATAAAACTAATTACTCCCAAAGCCTTATCTCATTACTACCAGTAAGGGATCATCTCCATATCAAGTCCATCAAACAATGGACTTGATATGGACTTAATAGCCTACAGGTAGCCGTTTGACAAGGCTCTGATACTAATGCGAAGGCGATCCAATAAATTCCGGGATAAATGTCGAAACGAAGATGAAAAGCGAATATTGTATTGTAAGTTTAGAAAACACAATAATAAATTAACCCATGGCAAATCAGTTTATTAAAGTTGAAATCGGAGGTTTACCAGTACTTATTAATAAATCTCATATCGTGATTGCAAAATTTGGTGACACCACTGTCACAAAAATTCAATTAACGAGCGGAGAAACAATTGAAGTAAAACACACACCCCGGCTATTTGAGGAAATGCAGAACTAGTGTGGTGATTAAACAGGTTTCTTTCAAATTCTTATCTTTCCTTAACGATGGCAAACCATACTGATAATAACCAGCGGTCCCTCCTGAGTAGAATCGCAGAGAAGTGTATGCAGGACAACGGATTCTTAACTGACTTCCCCCCGGAAGTGACTGCCCAGCTGGCTAATATTACAGAAAAGCAAGTGAGTATTTCAGGTCCGGTTCGCGACCTCCGAAATCTATTATGGTGTTCCATAGATAATGACGATTCCGAAGACCTGGATCAACTTTCCGTTGCTGAAGCAACACCGAAGGGTGTGAAAATTCTTGTATCAATTGCTGATGTCGATTCAGTGGCTGGTAAAAATTCCGTATTCGAAGATCATGCGAAACATAATACTACTTCGGTTTATACTGCAGGTCGTGTCTTCCCTATGTTACCCGAGAAACTTTCCACAGATATTACGTCACTGAAATTTAATGCCGACCGCCTTTCCATCGTCGCTGAATTTACTGTTACTGAAAATGGATCCATACAGGATTCAGCGATCTATCCTGCGGCTGTAAAGAATAAAGCAAAGCTGGCATATAATAGTACCGGCGATTGGCTGGAGGGAAAAAACAAAATGCCGGATGCAATTTCAGCAGTGGTGGGACTGGATCAGAATCTAAAACTCCAGGAAGACGCAGCAAAGAAATTAAAATCATTACGATTCATAAATGGCGCATTGAGTTTAGAGACCATTCAGGCAAGACCTATTTTCCAGGAAGATCAGGTGAGTGATCTGGAAGAAGACCGGCCAAATAGCGCCAAAGATATTATCCAGGAATTCATGATTTGTGCCAATGGTATTTCTGCAAGATTTCTTTCATCTAATAATCTTCCTTCTTTCAGGCGAATTGTCCGTGTACCGAAACGTTGGGACAGGATTGTTGAACTGGCTTCTGAGTGGAAATTTAAATTGCCCGCACAACCCGATTCAAAAGCATTGGATGAATTTCTGGAATCCGTGAAATCCTCTGACCCCGTAAGATTTCCTGATCTTTCACTGAGTGTTATTAAATTACTCGGATCAGGAGAATATGTGGTCGATATGCCGGGAGAAAATAGTCCGGGGCATTTCGGTCTGGCCATTAAAGACTATACACATTCCACCGCTCCGAATCGCAGGTATCCTGATCTGATCACACAAAGACTTTTGAAATCAGTTTTATATAAGACTCCAAATCCTTATACTGCTGATGAATTAACAGAACTGGCCGCACATTGCACAGCCATGGAAGACCTTGCCAAAAAAGTAGAACGTCAGGTTGAGAAATCAGCTGCAGCTCTTTTACTGAGGAACAGCATTGGAAAACAATTCGACGGAATAGTAACGGGTGCTTCAGAAAAAGGAACCTGGGTTCGTATTTTTCATCCTCCCGTTGAAGGCAAAGTGGTCAGCGGTTTCGAGGGAATGGATGTGGGAGATAAAGTTCGCGTGCAACTCACACACACGGATGTAAACAGGGGCTTTATTGATTTCAAAAAAGTGTAAAATTTGCTTATCTATTAACTCTGATACAGTGAAAATCGTTATGCTTCGTTGAATTCCTAAGAATGATTTCCACGAGAATGCGAATTTATATTCTCATTTTGCGGATCGCCTCAGGGCAGCCTTCATCAACATTGGAATTAATAATATCTCCATGCTGATACTCGTGATTTTCCAATAGTTTTCCCAGGTCCATGCTCCGAAAATAAAATACAGCAGGCAGGCTGTAGTAAAACCTGAGAAGGTAAAAAGGAGAAGTTTAGTCTTCATTTCTGCAAGACATCCATTTCTTCAAAATGGTTGCAGGACCGGTTTTATTCGATAGTCGGTTTTAATACTATTCAGTCTTAAGACTTAATACCGGGTTTTTAGTAGCAGCTTTCAGACTCTGGATACATATCGTTATCAACGCAACAACAAGTGCGGCGATGCCGGCAATGGCAAATACCCACCAGGCAATATTTATGCGGAAAGCATAATCCTGAAGCCATCTGCTCATTACAAACCATCCCAACGGAATAGCAAGTATCAGGGCGAGCAGGATGAGTTTTAGAAAATCGCGGGAAAGTAAAATGAGTATGCTGTTGACGGACGCACCCAACACTTTCCGAATACCGATTTCCTTTGTTCTCTGTAATACGTTGTAAGCTGAAAGTCCAAGTAATCCAAAACAAGCGATCAGAATAGCGAGGAAGGAAAATATACCGAATACCGTTCCGAAAAGCATGTCGGCTTTGTATTGCTGGCCAAAAGATTCATCCAGGAAAAAATAATCAAATGGATCTTTAGGAAAATAACCAGACCAGATTTTTCTCAGTGCAATGATGGTTTGCTCTGTATTTGCCTTATTCAATTTCACAGAGTAAAACCGCATGGAATTATCGCGGGGAATAAGAACCATGGGGTCGATCGTTTTCTGAAGACCGAGCTGATGAAAATTGGCGGTTATTCCAATAACTGTAACCGTATCGCCTCCCCGGTTTATTTTTTTATTTAATGCATCTTCAGCACTTTTGAATCCCAGTAATGTCGTAGCATTTTGATTCAGGATGACGGATTTTTTGTCTGTTGCAAATGATTCAGAAAAATTTCTTCCGGCTATTAACTGAATGCCGTAAGCAGGGAATAAATTCCTTATCTACTCCGAGGTGATATAATGTTACCGGCGACTGGTCTGATCCAAGTCTTCTCACACTGTTCGTCCAGTAAATTTCATCTCCCGGTACACTGGTAGAAGAAGTGATGTTGCGTACAGCAGGTATTCGCAAAACAGCTGTTTTGAATGGCTGATATACATCCTGATAAATTGAATCCGCAAGGGTTTGCGGGCTTTTTAATACGAGCGTTTGTTGAATATTTGTGCCGAGGGGTTGATTCCTCATATAGCCCAATTGTTCAAATACAATGATAGTTCCGGCGATCAGTACAACAGACGTTACAAATTGTACAATGATTAAGCCTTTACGCAGAAGTAAACCACTGGAAGTATTTTTAAACGATCCCTTTAATACAACGCCTGGTTTGAATCCTGACAATACAAATGCCGGATATAGTCCTGATATCAGTGTTCCAAAAACGAAAAGTCCTAAAAACAAAATCCAGTAAGTACTCGTCAGGCTAAGCTCAGTAAAATGATCTCTTCCTGTAAAAAAATCAAAAGGTCTTACCAGAATAAAAAAAATACAAACAGAGGCGACTAAGGAAATTAAATTCAGGACAAAACTCTCCGTTAAAAATTGTCTGATGAGCATCGTTTTCAACGCCCCCAGTACTTTTCTACCCCTACTTCTTTTGCCCTTTCAACAGACCTTGCAGTCGCCAGATTGATGTAATTGATCCAGGCTATGCACATGATAAAAATGGCAATCAGAAAAAGAAAAGCTACTGCACCACCATTTCCGTTTACTTCAGCTTCCTGGTTATAGTTTGAATACAAGTGAATATCCTCAAGAGGAATCAGGTGAAGCTCTGTTCGTTCATTGTGAGTCTTCTCTTTGCTGTTAAGGTATTTGTCGGTGAAAGCAGGCATTTTTGCCTCTACGGTTTTGAAATCCACTCCCGGATTCAGGCGGACATAAACATAGTAGTCATACCAACCCCAGGCGGTTTCACTGGCATTGGACTTGTCGCCTTGATCATTCAACTCTTTTTGTAAAGTCTGATAAGAAACCAGGTAATTTAAAATCAGGTGGGAGTTATCCGGGAAGTCTTTATAAACTCCGGTTACTTCAAATGTTTCAGGATTATCACTGTTGCGATTGATTAGTGTTTGACCGACTGCATTTTCATTCCCAAAATATTTTCTGGCGGTTGATGCAGACAAAATAATTTTATCTGGACCTGATAAAGCAGATTGTGCATCACCCTGCAGGAGCTGGATATTGAAACATATCAATCGCCG
This sequence comes from uncultured Bacteroidota bacterium, assembly GCA_963757315.1. Lineage (GTDB taxonomy): Bacteria > Bacteroidota > Bacteroidia > Chitinophagales > Chitinophagaceae > Puia. Next base: position 2,846,368 of record CAVWRD010000011.1, read on the forward strand.
TTGGGTCGGCGTAATATCCTTTGTTTTCCGTAAATCTTTTATTGAGCTTTCTCGTTGGAGAGTAAAACATCATCGTCTTTAAGACGGCAGAAAGATTTTACTTCCGGGAAATCTTTCTTCATGGCAGGTCCTATTGCCGGATAAGACGTCGCTGATTTATAAGCTAATACTCCCTTTTGATAACTGTCGAGTCGGATTCTGACTATTTGCCCGGAGCCTTTTTCAAATTTATCAAAACTCCTCTCGTAAGAAACATAGTGAAAGATCAGCAGGCAACAACTCATACCTAACGTAAGACCTGCAATATTGAGCAATGAATAACCCTTTCGTTTGGTGATATTCCGAAAGGCAATTTGCAAATAGTTTGACAGCATGACCCTTTTCCCTCAATGGCTATGCCAAGGTCTAACTGTCTATATCACAGTCAAATCCAATAGGAGCCACAGACGGGATGTTCGAAAATGAACATTGATTGTTCGTAATAATCTACTTATGATATCCTTTTAATCCGATTCCTTTTGCAAGGGGACTTCGTATATCCCCCGAAACCTTCAACAACTCCAGGATATATCTAAAATCATATACGGGATTCCAGGAAAGATCTTTACGGGCTTTATCATTTACATAAACTCTGTCGATCATGGGAAACATTTTCCAATTGAACTGTGAATATAAGGATTCGTAATCCGGAAATAAATGGCGAACAATCTCAGGTGCATCCACATGCAATTTTGATAAATCATTTTTAGTGAAGGGCGTTGTAGCACTGATGATATATTTATTAAATCCAATCGAAGGTGCTTTTTCCATCGCGAGGAGGTGTGCAGATACCACGTCACCTATTTCAACTCTCCGGTATAAATATTCATTAGCCTTAACATTTCCGTCTGCATATGTTTCTGCAATGATTTTCTGATCATCTTGTTCGGGAAAGAAACGCGATGTTTTCAAAACAATACATGGAAGTTTTTCGTTTCGGTAAAATAACTCACACAATTCTTCAGCCGCCATTTTGGTCACTCCGTAAATGTTTTTTGGAATCGGTATTACTTTTTCATTGATCCATGTTGCAGGCTCACCTGGCCGGGGCACAAGCGCATCCCCGAAAGTGCTGGTTGTGCTTGTGTAAATAAAAGAACGTACATTCGCCCTTGCAGCCTCTTCAAGGAGATTCAATGTAGCCTGCAATATTTGTATCGATGAAAAGCTGCCGGTCGTGAGTAGTAACATGTGGCTTATGTAAAGTGGCTGTATGCAAAACGATTTCAACATCTTCCATAGCCTGCTTCACAAGCGATCTCTCTGTTATTGAACCTGAAAGATTAGTCGTTGGGGATGGGATAATATCAATACCCACCGTTTCATGACCCAGTTTATTAAGTGTGCGGACAAGTGCTTCTCCCAAATGACCAGAACTACCCGTGACCAAAATTTTCATAAGTAATAGGATTGGCTCATGCTCATTATATACCGGGTAATGGCATCGACTCATGAATCTCAATAACTGCATCAGCACTCCATCCGCTTGTATGTGGATGACCTTTCATCAAGGTGATGGCGGCGTCCATATTTTCGGCATTCAATATCGAATAACCGACAATCTGAGTTTTACCTGCAACCACCTTATCTCCCGGACTAATTTGTTGTGCATTCATGAGCGGCGAACCCATGTCAATCAGTTTATCACCACATTTTTTTGCCCATTGCATCCAGAGTTCCATGCCCTTGGCCTGCTGTTCAGGAGTGGAATTTGCAGTCTGAGCCATGGCATCGAGTGGGGCTTTGTACAGTATGAGAAATTTTTTCATAAAAAAAGTTTTATGAATAAAATTAATAAAACCTGCGTGCTGGGCTAAGTTATTATTGAATGAATTTATTTTTTAATAGAAAAGTGATTTCAGTCTGCCATTTCTCAGGATCCGGTTCAGTGCTTTCATCTACCAGGTAAAATTCTGTACGACCTCTCCATACCGCTTTTTGTTCGTTTCCCGACAACCGGTCATTTAGTCCCTTCTTATTCATCCAGTCTTCCAGCGCCATATGAGCATCCTTTAAGCGACGGTAATCTCCGGTGTAAATAATTGTTGCATATTTCCCAGCTGGAAAAGTATCAGGAATAATTTTACCTTCTCCTCTCATTGGTGACGCTACCGGTAATCCCCACGTCAACCTGTAAATGATCGTTTTTATCCATGGAGAAATATTTAAAAAAAGGTGGCCCTGAGGGTAAAATATTATTTTTCTCCATCCAGGCGCGGATTTGAGGAATCAAAGGAGGAAGCACGATAGAAATATTTTTCATGTTCACTTCACTGCAAATGGCCATATAGTGTTGTTCAGTTCGTTCTTCGACTTTTGGATCAGTCAGCATAACATTCGTTTTATATACTGAATAACAAAGTTACAGAAATCGGTTACTAAAAATAAAAGCCCATTCTTTCGAACAGGCTTTCTCAGAATTTAAATCTTCTCATGCGATTACCATCTGCGACATAATGATCTGTGGTAATAAGGGTGTGCATATACCCGTCTGTTATAGTATGAAGGATAGTAATTATATGCGGGTGGGTATGCGGGCCCGTAGACTACAGGAACAGGAACCGGTGGAATAAATACTCTCGGTGCTACATAACCGAATCCGGCATGATAACCATATCCACTGTGTACAACGACAGCACCATGAAAACCATAACCACCCCTTCCGCCATGACCATAAGCAGGTGCAGAAAAACCACTGAGTGAGATAAAAAGTCCGGCGATCAGAAGGCTTGAAAAAATAATCTTTTTCATAAACTCTATTTTATTGTTTGCAGCATTTATTGCTGTCATTTATTAGAGTAGTATGAATGAGGAAGGTTTAATAAATGGATTGTTAAAAGACTATTTCATTACCATTCCTACGAACATAAGCGTTTTCGTATATGGTACAATGATATGAAATTCTCTCATCCCATATTCTCTGTCGAAAGGAGCTTTGTTTTTATAATCAGTTATCCGGTTTTGGATAGATAACCATAGATTATCAATATCATCTACTTCAAGATAAAATTCCATTTCCCCAATATTTTCACCTGCACGTAGGATATGTACAAGAAATGAATCTTTTTTCACGATAGTATAATCGCCATCCATTACAATGCTGAAACCAAACAGATCAATGAAGAAATGTTTTGTAGCTTCTATATTGTAGGAGGGAACCATCGGACTCAGGTATAAGGCTTTATAGATTTCACTCATTGCTTTATTATTTATTAGGCAGATTATTAGGGTCGGTAAGGGCAAAGTTTATAGTTTTCTTCCACATGATTTTACCCTGGAGATCGGGACATTGACGAAAGTTGAAAACCTATCCTGATAAAATAAATTTGGAAGTTATGTCAAGTTTACTTTACATTTAGACTTACAAACTTGACAAAATGAGGACAAATTACTTGTTTCCCTACAAAACCCGATGGTTGGGCCTTATTCTGATTTTGGTTCATATACCCGTAAAACTATGGTGGGATGCACGTTATCCCGGAGGATATGATCATAATATTCCGCATGTAGAGGGTGAGGTGACGCCACTATTTTCTCCACCACATTTATTTTATATAGGGACGACACTCCTGGTGTTGGTGGGGTTGTTTCTCATTGCTTTTTCAAAGGAAAAAATCGAGGACGAGCAGATTGCTCAACTCAGGCTCGATTCACTACGATGGGCGATCTATCTGAATTATGCGATACTCCTGTTTAGTCTGATTTTCACTCAGGGCGGGAACTCAAAACATTTTCTTACGCTGAACATCTGGCTTCCTCTGCTGTTTTTTATTTTGCGTTTTCAGTGGGTGTTATACAGACTTAACCGTTCAGCTAAATCGGAATAAATCAAGCATGAAAAATAATATCCGGGTTGAACGGGCTATAAAAAACATGACGCAGGAAGAACTTGCAAACCAGGTAGGAGTCTCCAGGCAAACAATTAATACGATTGAAAGTAACAAATACATTCCTTCAACATTACTGGCATTAAAAATTGCGCGCATTTTTGGGAAACCGGTTGAAGATATTTTTAGTCTTGAGGAAACCGATTTGACTTAACCATTAAATATTTTTATGAGTACGAATTCAGAGCCTACTTTAGGAAACGGTAAAATCTGTTATCTCGAAATTCCCTCGAGAGATGTTCATGAATCAAGCAAGTTTTACGAAAAGATCTTTCAATGGCATATCAGGAAAAGGAGTGATGGATCCACTTCATTTGATGACGGAGTAGGGCAAGTAAGTGGTACGTGGAGACCAGACAGAAAACCGTCTGCTGAAATAGGTACACTCGTTCACATTATGGTAGACGATATGGAAGATACAATCCAAAAAGTAAAGGATAACGGAGGTACGATTGTTCAACCCGTAGGGATGGACCTGCCGGAAATCACCGCACACTTCCTGGATCCTTCAGGAAATCTTTTTGGATTGTATCAGGAAAGATCATGAGATCATGCTGGCCAGCAATTCATCGAGGTTACCAAGTGCCATAGTAAATCCGCCTTCAAAGCCCATCTGAATGATCTGTTGCAAATCCTTTTCTTCAGTAAAGCTGATTTCAACTTCCAGTTTTGTATTAGCACCATCCGGAATGAAAACATTTTCCCAATGCATAGTGGGAAAACCAGCATTCTTATTTCCGTTTTCATCACAGAAAAAACTGGTAGCCTGAAATCTGCTATTTTTTTTGATTGATTTAAATTCTACAATGCACCATACGGCTGTGCCGTCCGGACCGGTCATTGCATATAACCAACTGCCACCTTCTTCGAATTTCAGGTGTTTGGTTTTTGCAACCCAGGGTTTAGGTGCCCACCATTGATCCAACAGTTTACTCTCCGTCCAGGTTCTCCAAACCAGATCTACCGGTGCGTCAAATTCTCTTTTAATAGTTACCTTTTTGTTTTTCAGGTCTTTTATGACTTCTGTTTTGAATGTAGTTTCCATTTTTTTTCATTGAATGGTTTATAAATAATAATTATCAAACAGTTACTGAATTATATATTTCTTCCAATACCAGATCCAGACGTTCATGAGAATCTACTACTCCATTTTCCATTCCTGCAGCAACCATGCCATCCCGGTCTGCGACGGATTGAAATACAGATTGCACAGTAACTCTTGTTCTGTCGGAAGGAAGTTCTTCAAACTTTGTGGTTTCCATAACAACATGTCCGGTCTCTGGTAACCCTTCAAATTCCATTGTCTGAATGACCCTGTATGGAGGGGAAAAATCATGACAGACTCCATGAAATCCAAAAGACATTCCATTTTCCATGGTACTGATATACCTGTAGGATCCACCTGCTTTGGGTTCAAACTTTTCATACTTCACTTTCATTTCCTTACATCCCATCCAGTCTTCCAGTAATTTCTTGTCTGAAAATACTTTAAACACAAGGCTTCTGGGAGCCTCGAATTCCCTGAGTGATGAATAGTTCCTGTTTACCGGGTTCTGCTACAACTGTTGTTTTGTTTTTACTTGCCATTTTTTTTTGTTTTTAATTTTTTAAGAATGTCATCTACTTTATCAAACCTGGCTTCCCAAAGTTTTCTGAATGGTTCTATCCAGTCGGCTACTTCAGAAAGTTTCTTTGGCTGAATACTACAATACCGGTCTCTGCCTTCCTGTTTTATGAGAATTAATCCACATTCCTGAAGAATCTTGATATGAAGTGAAATCGCCTGTCTGCTCATATCAAAATTTTCTGCCACTGCATTCAGGTTAAGTGACTGCCTGGAAACCAGCGTGATGATTTCCCTTCTGGTTGGATCTGCAATAGCCTGAAATACGTCTCTTCTCATGGGTGTTATTTATTATGCAAGTGAATGCTTGCACAAATATATATGCAAGTATTTACTTGCGCAAATATTTTTTATAAAAAACTAGTCATGTGCTTCATGGAATGGTTTTCGCGGATACATTTCCATTCTTTTTTTGATTTTTTCCGCAAGCCATTGAAAATATTCTCCGAGATAGGGGTCAGGAGTTTTTTCACGAATGTCGTAGAAAAGTACTTTGTATTTGTCCCATGACGTAACAACGAATGAACCAAGGGATTTGTCAACCAGGTCAATATTTATAAGTCGTTCTGCTACAAGGATTCCGAGAGATTCCATTATTTGTGCAAATTGCATCAGGTTTATCTGTGTGTCAGCAGGCTGTTTCAACATTACTTCCCGGCTCGATGGAATTTCCTGATTCATTACAAAATACATCAGGTCTAAAAATTCACGGTCCTGAAATTCCCTTAGAGTTTCAAGGGTAAGTCTTTCACGCCTGTCTCTGGCAGCAGCCCTTACCTGGGCAATTCCAAATACGAGTCCTATAACAAATGAGAGTGCAAGTGCAATATTAGCAATGAGTGCAATGATATCGTTTGTCATATGTAAACAGATCTGTGGATTATATGATATTCCTAAAATAAATATATTCTTAAATTACTAATATTTTTAGTAATTTAGTTCCCCCCTGTAACTCATTTTAATGAGTTCGAGGTATAAATTTTATTCATGCAGGCTGATAAAAAAGAAATACTTAGCCAATTAAAGATAGAAATTCTTCCCTTAGGAGGATTAAAGTCAATCCGTGCCGGGAGCGATTCAGATCTTGGATTGGGGGCTGTAAACGATGCTTTCCCACAGGGACATTTTCCTCTTGGGGCTGTACACGAATTTATAAGCAATGAACAGGAATCTGCCACGGCAAGTATTGGATTTATTGCCGGCTTAGTTGGGAGTTTGATGAAACTGGGGGGAGCGGTTATATGGATTTCATCTTCAAAAAACATTTTTCCACCTGCACTTAAAATGTTTGGGATTGAACCATCCCGAATTATTTTTATCCAATTACAAAATGAAAAAGATCTGCTCTGGTCGATGGAGGAGGCGCTGAAATGCAGCGGACTGGCAGCTGTTGTAGGTGAAATACCAGAACTGAGTTTTACAACATCCAGAAGATTTCAACTGGCAGTGGAACAAAGTCGTGTTACAGGTTTTGTACTCCGGTCAAATCCCCGCAATTTAAATGCAAACGCTTTGGTTTCACGATGGAGAATTCAATCTCTACCCTCTGAATTTTATGATGAATTGCCAGGTATAGGATTTCCACGCTGGAATGTAGAACTATTGAAAATCCGTAATGGTAAACCTGGTAGCTGGCAACTGGAATGGGCAGAAGAATCTTTCCGTCAGGTCTTTGAAACCATTCCTTCCATTATTGCCGACTTTGAAAGAAAAACCGGATAGATGGTTAGGTTTATTACCATATGGTTCCGTAGTTTGAAAACGGATTGGTTCTCTATCCGCCAACCTGCACTCAGAGATATTCCATTTGTACTTGCTGCACCAGACCATGGCCGAATGATAATCACTGCAGCAAATAATTTAGCCCGTATAGAAGGAATAGATACCGGAATGGTTGTAGCAGATGCAAGAGCAATTATTCCTTCATTGGTTGTAATGGATGATGATCCCGGTTTATCATTCAGATTATTGAAAGTAGTTGCTGAATGGTGTATACGATATACGGATATCGTAGCTGTTGATCTGCCCGATGGAATTATCATGAACGTTACTGGCTGCGCACATTTGTGGGGTGGGGAACTCGCTTATATAAAAGATATAAACACAAGAATAAAAAACAAAGGTTATCATGTTCGTGCAACCATAGCTGATACCATCGGAGCTGCATGGGCCATCGCTCACTATGGTGATAAAAATCCCATAATCGAATCCGGCAATCAAAGAGAAGCCCTTCTTTCCTTACCTCCGTCATCTTTACGATTGGATGAACCTGTTGTTGACCGACTGCACAAATTGGGACTGCATCAGGTAAAGAATATCGTCGATATGCCACGATCTGTTCTCAAGCGTCGTTTCGGAAATGAGTTCATCCTTAAACTGGAGCAGGCGCTTGGGAATGAGGAGGAACAAATTTTACCAGTCGTTCCTGTAGAACCCTGGCGGGAAAGATTGCCTTGTTTTGAACCGATTGTGACTGCAGTAGGAATTGAAATAGCATTACAAAGACTTCTTGATTCTATTTGCATACGTCTTCAAAAGGAGGGAATAGGAATTCGCAAAGCTGTATTTAAAGGGTTTCGTACAGATGGGAAATCAGTTCAAATAGAAATCGGAACACATCGGGCCACAAATAATGTTTTACATCTTTACAAACTATTTGAGAATAAAATTTCTACCATTGAACCTGCTCCGGGTATTGAACTTTTTATGATCGAAGCACTTAAAACAGAAAAAGTTTCTCCCTTCCAGGAGAAACTCTGGGATACAACAACCGGTTTGGAAGATCCTGAATTACCCGTGCTCTTGGATAAATTCTCCAATCGTTTTGGGAACTCACCTATTCATCGTTTTCTTCCGGCTGAACATTATCTTCCTGAAAAATCTTTTAAGGAATCAATATCTCTGAATGAACCAGCAACTACAACATGGAAAATCGAAAGACCAAGACCTGTTCAATTATTAAATCCACCTGAACGTATAGAGGTTACAGCTCCGATACCTGATTATCCACCGATGAATTTTCGATGGAAGGGAAAATTACACAAAATAAAAAAATCAGACGGTCCTGAAAGAATCGAACAGGAATGGTGGATTCAGGATGGACCCCACCGTGATTATTATGCAGTGGAAGATGATGAAGGCCGGCGGTATTGGGTATTTCGTTCGGGTCATTATAATGTAGATAAAATTCCTGTGTGGTATTTACATGGATTTTTTGCATGAGTAAAATGAAGTATACAGAATTACAGATAACATCCAATTTTAGTTTTCTTCGGGGTGCCTCACACCCGGAGGAGTTTGTTGAGCAGGCGCTGGCTTATGGATATAAAGAAATAGCGATTACAGACAGAAATAGTCTGGCAGGTATTGTTCGTGCTCATGCAACCGCAAAATCAACAGAGCTTCGTTTTATTCCTGCGTGCAGACTGGATCTCATCGACAGCATTTCCCTGTTGGCTTATCCTGTAAATGTCAGCGGATATTCTCAATTATCGGGATTACTTACCATTGGTAATCTGAGGGCAGAAAAAGGAGAATGTCACTTATATAAAGCAGATGTATTCAGTCAGCTTAAAGATGTAAAATTAATTGCAGTATCTCCTGATTCTTTAAATAAAGAATTCAATTTTGATCCTTCTTTTAAAAAGGATCTTAAATTATTCAGAGAGGTTTTTGATGATCGTTTTTATCTAGCTGCTTCAAAGCGTTATATGGGAGACGATGCTAAACAGATGTTCAGGTTATCTCAGTTGTCTTCGCAATTGCATTTACCACTCGTTGCAACAAATGATGTGTATTATCATGAACCGGGAAGGCGTCAGTTGCAGGATATTCTAACCTGCATCCGGGAGAAATGTACAATACAAAATGCAGGTTTTCTTTTGCATCAGAATGCAGAAAGACATTTGAAAACAGAAGCAGAAATGGGGAGATTATTCCGTCAGTTCCCGAATGCCGTTCACGCGACTCAGGAAATTGCTGAAGCCTGCAATTTTAATCTCAGTATGCTGAAGTATGAATACCCGGTAGAAATAACTACAGAGGGAAGAACCACTCAGGAGGAACTTACAAAACTAGCCTGGGAGGGTGCGCACAACCGTTATGGAGATGAAATACCAGAAAAAGCAAGTAAGGCAATTATACATGAACTTAAGTTCATTGCAGAAATGAATTATGCTGCATATTTTCTCACGGTATATGATATTGTTCGCTATGCCAGAGAACAGAATATTCTTTGTCAGGGTCGAGGGTCTGCTGCTAATTCCACCATTTGTTACTGTCTCGGTATAACATCTATAGACCCTGCGAAATTCGATTTGCTTTTCGAACGTTTTATTTCTTCTGCACGAAATGAACCTCCGGATATTGATGTGGATTTTGAACACGAACGTCGCGAAGAAGTAATTCAATACATCTATAATAAATATGGTCGGGATCGTGCAGCCATCGTGGCGACAGTAACACAGGAACGTCAGAGAGGATCCATACGCGATGTAGGAAAAGCGATGGGACTTTCTGTAGATATACTGAATCGTATTTCAAAAACTGTTTGGGAGTTTACGCCCGAATGGTTTGAAGGAAAAAATATTAAAGAACAGGGATTGAATCCAAACGATAAGTTACTAAAAAAAACCCTTGAGCTTACCGAACAGCTGATGGGCTTTCCGAGACAGCTCGGTCAGCATACCGGAGGGTTCGTGATCACCAATGGAAAACTTTCTGATTTATGTCCTGTGATGAATGCAAGAATGGAAGACCGGACCTGTATCGAATGGAACAAAGATGATATAGATGCGTTGGGATTTCTTAAAATCGACGTGCTTGCTTTGGGAATGCTTACCTGTATCCGGAAAGCTTTTGATCTGGCAAAATTGCATTATGATTTAGATCTTACTCTCGCAAATATTCCACAGGATATATCTGAAGTATATGATATGATTTGTCATGCTGATACAATTGGAGTTTTTCAGATCGAGAGCAGGGCACAACAATCTATGCTACCGAGATTAAGGCCCCGGGATTTTTATGATCTTGTAATTGAAGTAGCGATTGTGAGGCCTGGTCCGATACAGGGAGATATGGTTCATCCATATCTGCGACGCCGAAATGGTGAAGAACCGGTTGAATATCCCTCGAAAGATTTAGAAGAAATTTTGAGTCGTACGCTTGGTATCCCATTATTCCAGGAACAGGCAATGAAAATCGCCATTACTGCAGCAGGATTTACACCCAGTGAAGCAGATGAACTTCGTAGAAGCATGGCTACTTTCAAAGCGAAGGGAATGGTTGAACGCTTTGAAGAAAAATTAATCAACGGGATGATGCAAAAGGGATATCAACGTGAATATGCGCATCGTGTATTTAAACAACTGGAAGGATTCGGGAGTTACGGATTTCCTGAAAGTCATGCTGCCAGTTTTGCCTTGTTGGTATATGTTTCTTCCTGGCTCAAATGTTTTTACCCGGATGTATTTTCATGTGCACTGCTTAACAGTATGCCCATGGGCTTTTATCAACCTGCGCAAATCGTAATTGATGCCAGAAAACATGATGTTGAAGTTCGGGCTGTGGATATAAATCTTTCTGATTGGGATAATAAACTGGAAGAAAAATCTGGTAAATACAGTGCGATGCGTTTAGGTTTCCGCCAGGTAAAAGGATTGCGCGAAGATGATATGCAGGTATTGGTTTCAAAAAGATCAACTGGCTTTTCATCCATTATTGAATTAAGGAATGCTGGTATTTCACAATCTGTTCTTGAAAAACTCGCCGACGCAGATGTTTTTAACTCTATTGGACTCGACCGAAGAAAGGCACTGTGGGAAATTTCCACGGGTAATGACCAGCCAATTGGATTGTTTGCAGGGCAACAGGCTGATCATAGGGGAGAAGAAAAAGTAAATTTGCCGGTTATGAGAACTTCAGAACATGTGGTTCTGGATTATGCTTCAACTTCCCTTTCATTAAAAGCTCATCCGGTCTCTTTTGTAAGAGAAAAACTGGAAAAACTCCACATTTTATCTACCGCTTCTTTAAGTTCCTGCTCGGATAAAGATTTGGTGAAAGTGGCAGGGTTAGTACTCGTCAGGCAAAGACCGGGAACGGCATCAGGTATTTGTTTTATTACGATTGAGGACGAAACGGGTAATGCAAACCTGGTAGTTTTTGAAAACCTGTTCAATAAATTCCGAAAGGAAATTCTACAATCGCGTTTGTTAATGGTGGAGGGAAAACTACAAATAGAGGGTGAAGTGATCCATGTGATCGTACAGAAATGTTATAACCTTACTAAATTGATGCGGAGTCTAACGGCTATTGAAGAAGAAACTCTCCCTTTACTTACTTTAGCCCGGGCAGACGAAACATCCATCCCTGCGCATGCCCAGGTAAAGAAAACACATGCAGGAGAAAATACTGAAGAGGATATATTCTATAAGGGAAGAAATTTCAGGTAATAATTAAAGGCAGACGTTTAAACCTTCTTAATTAACAAAAGTCAGAATACGCAGGTACGATTTTTGAATATGTGTTTGCTAACGATAAACTCATGAAATAATTTAAAGGGTTGCTATGAAAAAAGTATTTTTCTCCTTCATAATCATTTTTTCATTAACCCAATCTGCATCATACGCCCAGGGCTTCCACCTTGGGATTAAAGCCGGGACCAATAACACCTTGTTAACGGGAAATTCTTTCAGTGGAGGATTTAACTGGAATTTCATGGCAGGTGCATTTGCAGAAATCAATTTTACCAGTAAATGGGGGATTGAACCGGAGCTTTTATTCAGCCAGGTGTCTTCTCAAACAGCCAGTAATTTTTCTGAGGAATATCAGCAGGGAATAAATAGTAAGGACATCAAACTCCAATACATGAATATTCCAATTCTTTTGACCTATAAACTTCCCATACCCATATTGAGTTTACAATTAGGTCCGCAGTTCGGAACCTTACTAAATAATAATAGTTCGATTACCTCCAACGGAGAAAAAGCGTTTAAATCCGGTGACTTTTCAATGATTGTAGGCGCCCAGGCAAATCTTCTTATGTTTAAGGCTGGTATCAGGTATGTATACGGTTTTACCAATATCAACAATATCACGGACGCTGATGCCTGGAAAACCCGAACCTTTCAGCTTTATGTAGGATTTAAGATTTTCTAGTTAATATTCCCCACGACCCTCAACCGCAATTATCGCTTTTACGTACCCTCTTAAAACCTGAAGGTGCTTTGGTATTTGTTGGAACTGGTTAAAATAAAAATTCCCCTCCTGACCGGAAAAAAGACTCCTGTATATTTGCAATTCAAATTCAAAAAATATGAAATCCATTTTACTCAGTTTACTACTCTCTCCCCTGTTATTCTTCGCAAGTGCACAACGTCCCGCTCCTGATAATTTTGAAACAAGTATGGGTACGCTTTCAATTCAGCCCATTCAGCACGCCAGTCTGATCCTAACGGTCAAGGGCATCACCATTTATGCCGATCCTTCAAATCCTGACAATTATAAAGGACTTACTCCTCCCGATATTATTTTGATAACCGACATTCACGGTGACCATTTTGATGTAAAAACAATCGAAGCAGTTAAGAAAGCTGGTACCGTTTTGGTGGTTCCACAGGTTTGTGCCGATAAATTACCGGATGCAGACAAAACAAATATGGTAGTGTTGAAAAATGGCGATGACACAAAACAGTCCGGCATTAATATTCACGCCATTCCCATGTACAATCTTCCCGAAAGTCCCACTGCCATGCATACGAAGGGCAGAGGTAACGGATATGTTCTCAATATTGGAGGTAAGCTCATTTATCTTTCAGGGGATACACAGGGAATTCCTGAAATGCGTTCTCTTAAGAATATCGACATCGCGTTTATATGCATGAATCTTCCTTATACCATGGATGTTAAAGAAGCTGCAGACGCAGTTCTCGCTTTCAAACCAAAAATTGTTTATCCCTATCATTATCGCGGCAACAATGGTTTAGCCGATATCAATGAATTTAAAAGGCTGGTGGAAGCAGGCGACAAGAATATAGAAGTTCGCCTGAGAAACTGGTATCCGACAGCGCCATAAATAAAAGAGATGGCCGTTGAAACTAGGGGTTATTACTTAGAGATTTAAACGATAAAATAACCGGTTAAAGGTTACGTTTAACATTTATTAGTATTAACTACAACCCCGAACAACGATTCCGCCATGAAATTTCCTTCCATCCAAACCATCTTACAAACAACCGTTGCCACCAGCGAAAGATTTTCACTTGCAATAGCATTTATGCTGGTTGGAAGTTTTTTTGGTATGTTGGTGAATCATCGGCCTTACGAACTAATAGACAGTCGTTATTATTATATTAATATAATCTGGAGCTGTTACCTTGGTATGCTGTTGGCTCTGGCTGCTACCCTATACGCCGAACGTAATGAATATCCTGTTAAAACGAAGATCCTTTCCGTTCTGCTGATCATTATTCTGATTATCTTCTATTATTTTTCCCTCCCAAATCATTTCAACCCATCACGCAACAAACAGTTCATTTTATTTATAATAGGCCTGCATTTATTCATTGCTTTTGCCCCATTTATTGTAAAGAATGAAGTGAACGGTTTCTGGCAATATAACAAGAGTCTGTTCCTGCGTTTTTTGTCAACTGCTCTTTATTCCTGTGTTTTATATGCCGGCATGGCTTTGGCTTTACTCGCTATAGAAAATTTATTTAAGGTTCAAATCAGAAGTAAATGGTATTTGGATCTCTGGATATGTATCTTCTGCATATTCAATACCGTTTTTTTCCTCGCAGGCGTGCCTTCAGGTTTTGCTAAACTTGAAATGAACCGGGAATATCCCAAGGGGTTGAAAATTTTCACCCAGTATGTTCTAGTGCCTATGATAATGGTTTACCTGCTCATCCTCTATGCATATATGTTTAAGATAATAGCCACCAGGCAATGGCCGTATGGATGGGTTTCCTATCTGGTATTGGCGTATGCCATCGCCGGAATACTTTCTCTTCTGCTTTTCCATCCGATAAAAAATGAACTTCAGAATAAATGGATTCTTATTTTCAGCCGCTTCTTCTATTTCGCTATTTGTCCTCTTATCGTTCTATTATTTCTTGCTATAAACCGTCGTATCGGAGAATATGGAATTACGGAAGAGAGGTATTTTGTTTTAATACTTGCCTGCTGGTTAGCTTTTATTACCGTTTATTTTCTCTTTTCAAAATTTAAGAGTATAAAGATTATACCGGTTACGCTTTGCGCCATTGCTTTCCTGGCTTCGTTCGGACCCTGGAGCGCTTTTTCGATTTCATTGAATAGTCAAAGTCAGCGCTTAAAACAGTTTCTAAGTACAAATCATATGTTATCGGGAGAACAAAAAATTATCCCTGCGAAAACTAACCTCCACGCAGGTGATGCAGCCCAGATTAAATCCATCATAGAATATTTAGTTTCCAATCACGGATACAAATCCATGCAGCCTTTCTTTTCGCAAAACCTCGATTCCATGCTTAAGGAAAATCAGGTCCGGTACGGCAGCTTCTACTATATGCAATCTCAAAAGCTGATTTCATATACCCGTGTCGATGAATTTGATAGTTCCGATATTGTGCGGGCAGGAAGCACCTACAGAGTTTCCCCACGGAAAGATGATACCCTGGTTAATTTATCCGGGTATGAATATCTTATCAGTGGTTTTAACCCGGATGAGAATTCCAATGATTCTCTGATCAAATACTATGTCGCGGGGAATAATTCAATACAAGTAGAATTTGTGCGCGGTTCAGGAAAAATAATTCTCAAAAACAATTATGACGAACCGGTTATTTTAGATTTGCCGAATCTCCTGAAGAATCTGAAAATGGATCCTTCTGATTATATGCATCGGGTCGGTCAGGATAGCCTGATCATCGCTGGTGAAAACAAAACATTTTCAGTCAAATGCATTCTTAAAGATGTAATTGCAGAAAATCAAAATGACAGCATAGAAGTTTCTTCGGTAAATTCCGATATTTTGCTTCATTTCAAGCACCCTTAAATTAAAGTGAAAAGAATTAACTCGCCCTTTTTCCCTGCATCAGCATATCTACTGCATGATCAAAAGATCCTGCACGTATTACTTCACCTGCATTCACGAAAAATATTTCGTCTGCATTCTGAATTGTATTGAGGCGATGCGCAATGATCACACGTGTAGTGGAAGCCGGCAGTTTATTCAGAATATTCTGTAGAACCTGTTCGGTTATCGTATCAATATTTGCGGTTGCTTCATCGAGAATAAGTAAGTCTGGCTTTCTTAATACAGCACGAATAAAAGCAATCAGCTGTTTTTGTCCGAGACTGATACTCTCACCTGCAGACCCGAGATTTGTATCCAACCCATTTTCAAAACTGGACAACAACTTCTTAAGACCAGCGTCTCTGATCACATCTTCCAGCTGCTCGTTTGAATAGGAAGCAAATTCACTGTTCCCATACATTAAATTATCACGAACGGTTCCCGTGAAAAGAAACGGCTCCTGAAGAATAAATCCAATTCTTTGCGTGCGTTCAGCAGGCTCCATCGACCGAATGTCTTTACCGTTAAAAATAACTTCACCCTGCGTTGGATCATAAAGTCTGGAGAGTAAAGAAGCAGTTGTTGTTTTACCTCCTCCAGTAGGGCCAACCAGCGCATAGGTTTTCCCTTTTTGCAATTCGAAATTAATATTGTGTAAGATTTCTCTTCCTCCATCATAACCGAAATGAACGTTTCTGAATTCCATCAGTGCGTGACTCTGCAATTGATCGTTTGATTTAACCAAAGGCAGATTCGACTCCATATTTAATATATGTGAAACCCTGTCCGCACCAGCCATCGCCACCTGGAAGTTTGTCCACAAAGCCGCGAGTTGCCTTAGCGGGTTATAGAAATTAGTGGCATAAGAAAGGTAACTCACCAATAATCCGATTGTAAATCGGCCAGTCGATATCAGATAAATCCCAACAGTCAGCACGATCAATTGTGCCATACTAGCAAAAAAACCATACACGGGAATAAAAATATTATTCGCAATACCGGCAGATTTTGCGGCTGTATAATTCAATTCATTTACTTCTTCAAATCGCTTTCTGAAATAATCTCTGCGATTAAATGCAATGATGACTTTAAAATTGTTCAGGCTTTCCTGGATCTCTGCACTTAATCCTCCTGTGCGTTTAAGACTCGTTGCATTCCTTTTTCTGATCCAGCTTGATGTGACTTTTGTAAAAATAAATATCAGTATCCCGGGAACAAGGGCAATAACACCAAGACGAAAATTAATTGCCAGTAAAAAGATCCCCGCACCTGTCATCGTTGCAAGCGTTCCGATGAATTGCATGAGCGACTGGGAGAAAAACTGATTTATTTTATCTGTATCGTTATTGATACGCGATATCAGATCACCCGCTTTATTCTGGTTGAAAAATGCAACTGGTAATTCCTGGAGCTTATTGAATACCGTGTTACGTAATTTGAACAACATACGCTGACTGATTCCACCCATCATTCTGGTTTGCATGAAACTTGCACCGAATGCAACAAATGAAATACAAACCATCAGTCCTGCATTTACTAACACACCGTGAAAATCTTTATGCATCAGGTATTTGTCAATGGTGTAACCAGTAATATATGGGCCCAGAAGTGTCAGTCCCGAATTCATCAAGATAGCAAAGAGGGCCAGTAATAAATTTGTTCGTTCTTCCCTGATCAGCTGCAAAAGATTTTGCAGTATTCGCAGGTTGGAAGATTTTTCCTGTTTTACGGAAATATCATTGAGGTTGTAATTCATGCGTACTTTGTTGTGACTGATAAATCTGAACATATTCAGGGCTCGTGTTCATCAACACCTGATGTGTTCCAGATGCAACGATCTCTCCTTCCATCAATACAATAACCTGATCAAATTGTCCGGCAGATGCAATTCTCTGCGTTACTGAGACCAAAGTGATATCGGGATAGTTGCGGCGAACATTCTGCAATATTTTTATTTCCGTTTGTGTATCCACCCTTGCTGTGAAATCGTCCAACAGCAGTATTCTTGGGTTGATGGCAAGTGCACGTGCAAGCATAATACGTTGTTTCTGGCCACCAGAAAGACTGGTCCCTCTTTCCGCAACAATCGTATTCAGTTTATCAGGAAGTGAATCAATATAATCTTTGAGTTCTGCTGTCTCGATTGCTTTTTCGAGTGATTCATCTGTAACCTGATCACTGAAGGCAATATTTTCACGGATGCTCATATTGAAAATAATGCTGTCCTGAAAAACGAATCCGACATGACTATAGAAATTCTCTTTGTTGTAATCGTCAATATTTTTACCATCGAATAATACCGCTCCTTCATTTGGTTTAATTAACCCGGTTAGTAAATAAAGTAATTGGGATTTGCCGGCGGCAGTCGGACCAATAATTGCTAACGTAGATCCGGCATCAATAGAAAAACCGATATGTTTCAAAACGGGTTTTTGTCCATAGGTAACTGAAACATCTTCTACCGAAATATTTCCCTGCAAAGAATCTTTAATTGTTCCCTTATCAATAGAGTCAGGTATATCGAGCACAAGTTTTATCCGGGTATAACTTGCCTGAGATTGTGCAATCACATTACTCATAAAACCAATCATAATGATTGGAAAAATAAGCAGCGCGAGATAACTATTAAATGCAGCGAAGTCACCCAGCGTCATAGTATTCATGATCACGAAGTGACCTCCGAGTGTTAGAATTGTTATACCGGCAAAACTGGCAGTAAGTACGATGATTGGTATCAGCCAGGCAAACAAACGCAGAACACTCATTCCGAGATTTTTTGCCTGTTCATTCGCTGAAAGGAATTTTTCGTATTCAGGCTGTTGCGAATTGATCACGCGAATGAGTGCTGAGCCAAGAATACTTTCATTAATTACTTTGTTCAGTCTGTCAACAATTTCCCTTCCCTTCATAAAAATCGGCCGCACTCTTTTGGTAACCATGTAAAACGCTATGGCAATAATCGGAATGATGGTGATAACGGCAAATGCCAGTTTCCAGTTAATCGAGAACAGCATAATACAGGCACCTATAATTACTATGAGTGAAGATGCTATGGTGACGATGGCCTGGGATACAAATAATTTAACGGAATCTACATCCGCTGTAAGGTTGGTTAATAATTTCGACGGGTTGGTTTTCTCAACGTATGCATAACTCTGAATGGATATTTTAGCAGAAAGTTTTGTGCGCAGATCTCTCGCTACGCGTTCGGCAGTGTTTGTCTGAAGTATACTTTGGAGATAAGTAAAAATAAAAATGACCAGGGAGGCCGACAGGAATTCTATTAAGATTCTTTCAAGCGTGTAATGTGAAGGATAGGAATCGATGCCACTGGCAATGATCCTGGGTAAAATAAGATTGATCCCATTGCTTAGCAATGCAAAAAAAATCAATAAAAAGATCGTGGGCCTGTAGGGTTTCATCAGACCTGATAAACCAGGACCCTTTTGTTTTGGCTTTTCTGCCTTTATTTTCTTATTCCCCATAATGTAATCAGTTGGTAATCAGCAAACTCCTTTTATTGGTAGACGATTGTCGGTCAATAATATTTTAAAACGGAGCTCTTTTGAGGGTACGAAATTGGCCTCAAAAAGACTAAAAGCCTAAAGTTTCACCGAAAATACACCGAAAAAAAAGTCCTTTTTACCGGTTACATAAGTATATATGGTGGTTACAAAGTATAGTATGTCTAAATAACCCGAAAGAATCGGATTACTCAACATTTTATAACCCTAATCCGTCTTTTTATGAAAATGTTTAACCCAACCCTGTCCCTGAAAACCATCATTGGATGTGCGGCCGTCTCATTTGTGTTCATGTCTCTTTCCTGTGGTTTGTACTTATATATCAATGCAAATCCAAAAAAGCTGTTTAGTGAGAACTACCGCCGTTATGAACGTATTATCCTGAGAGGCGCTTCTCCTCATTCAGTTCTGGAAGAAGCTTATAATCAAGGAGATATGGATTCAGTTATTGTGGATTCCAAAAGTATGAATTCATTGACTCCCGAAGAATATCTATTAACAGGTATCGCTTACCTGGAAAAACATCAACCAGATAAGGCTATTGAGACCTTTCAAATGCTGATCAAGACAAATCAGGATGCAAAAACCGACTTTTTTGAAGATGCCGCTGAATATTACCTGGCAATGGGTTATCTCGACAATATGCAACCTAACAAGGCGATGCCCATCCTGGAAAAGATCAAAGCTGACCCTGAAAACAGGTATTATGCTGATGTGGATGAATTGATGCTTTTGAAAGTAAGAACCTCAGTCGCTAAGCAATAAGTTATAAAGTCCGCGATTATCTCACCAATATTATACTATCTCAGTATCGGCATCCTTTATGGACCGGTATTGAGGTAGTATATTTTTTGCCCAGGTCTTAATACCATTGGAATAGCTTTGGAATGGCTTTGTATCCCTGTTAAAAAAGGGAGATAAAGCGCAGTTTTTGACTGATTTTAGCTGAATTTCTCCATAAAACCTACCTTTTAGCTCAAAACCGGCCCATTTTAGCGCAAAATCAGAAAGGCAATTGACCATACTGTAACCGCGATCGCAGCCACAATTGCTACTACAACAAAGGGATGAGTAGCCAGATTTTTCCTAATTCTCTTACTAACCTTATTCCTGGATCTTCTGTCATATTTTGACGGATTGGCCATTTTTCTGTTCCTGATTCCTTCTAAGACTAGGATTTTGTATTATTCCATATTATTTCGGGTTGAAATATGATGCTAATCTTAACTAATAAGTTAGTTATAATTATCTTTGTTAGCCACTCAGCTTTATGATTAAAAACTACTTCAGAATTGCATTCAGGAATATTCTCAAAAACAAGGTCTTCAGCACTATTAATATTCTTGGATTGGCGGTTGGTATGGCCGTGGCTTTGCTGATCAGTTTATGGATTTGGGATGAAGTTTCCTTTAATCACTACCATAAGAATCATTCGAGACTCGGGGAAATCGTTTCAATAGAAACTTTTAACGGAGAAACCAACATCGGGGAATTTTCTTCTGTTCCGATAGCCGCTGCACTGAGGAACAATTACTCGGATCAAATTAAAGCATTGTCCCTGACGCGGGAACTTAATGCCGGAATGATAGTGGGTGATAAAAAAATAAGTACTTACGGACTATGGACAGAACCGCCGTTCCCATCGATGCTCACATTAAATATGGTCGAAGGGAATTACACTCATTTTAATGATCCCTCTTCTATCCTGATCAGTGAATCCCTTGCCAGGAGTTTATTCGGAAAAGACGACCCTCTTAATAAAATTATTTCAGTAAACAGGGAATTTGAATTGAAGGTTTCCGGCGTTTATGAAAATCTGCCTTTCACTTCTGAGTTCAACAACGTACAGTTTCTGGCAGCATGGGAGAATAAAAATAATACCGGCAACACGCATGGTGATGACTGGCTCGATCATCATTTTCAGGTTTTTGTGCAACTGCAGGATCATGCTTCATTTGCAAATGTTTCTGACAAAATAAAAAATCTCACCAAACCACATATTGAAGGAGGCTGGGAAGAACTGAAAATTCATCCCATGGATCAATGGCATTTATATACCAATTTTAGCAGTGGTAGAAACGGTGAGGGACGCATTCAGTTTGTATGGTTATTTGGAATCATAGGAATTTTTGTTTTGGTACTCGCCTGTATCAATTTCATGAATCTAAGTACAGCAAGAAGTGAAAAAAGGGCAAAGGAAGTAGGCATCCGAAAAACAATGGGCTCGTCAAGAAGGAATTTGATTCTGCAATTCATCGGAGAATCCCTGATGATGACTTCCTTTGCACTGTTAATCGCGTTGATACTCGCATTGATTTCTCTTCCCTCCTTTAATCTCCTGGCAGGAAAACATTTATATATTCCCTTTTTTCAAATTCCATTTTGGCTCTGCATACTGGGCTTCAGTTTTTTCACAGGCGTGTTGGCAGGGAGTTATCCGGCATTTTTTCTTTCCGGATTCAAACCTGTAAAAGTTCTTAAAGGAAATTTCAAAATCGGTAAACTGGCTTCACTTCCCCGGAAGGTGATGGTGGTTTTGCAATTCTCTGTTTGCATCGCACTCATTATCGGTACTATTATTGTTTACCAGCAAATTCAGTTTGCTAAAAATCTCCCTGTTGGATATTCAAGCCAGCGGCTGATTATGACGCAGATGAAATCGGAATCTCTGAAAAAACATTTTGATGCGCTGAGAAATGATTTAATACATACGGGTGCTGTGGAAAATGTTGCTGAAGCATCCAGTCCTTCCACCGATGTAATAAATGCTATGATGGGTTACACCTGGAAGGGCAAGGATCCGAATAAACTCGCGATCATAGGAACCGTATTTGTCAGTTATGATTATGGTAAAACACTTGGATGGAATTTGCTGGAAGGCCGTGATTTTTCCAGAGAATTTCTCACCGATAGTGGTGCTTTTATTCTAAACGAAGCTGCTGTTAATTATACCGGATTGAAAAATCCTGTTGGACAGGTTATTCATTGGCGGGATAAAGATCATCCCATTATAGGTGTCGTGAAAAACATGATCATGCAGTCGCCTTATAGTCCTGCTGATCCAACTTTCTTCACCCTATTCGATAGAAAGAATGTTTTTGTTTTTATCCGCTTGAGTAAAAATGTTCCGGGGCCTCAGGCCTTATCAGATATTGAAAAAGTATTTAACAGGTATGACCCTGATACTCCTTTTGATTATTCATTTGCTGCGGATAATTATAATCTGAAATTTACAGATGAAGAACATATTGGGAATATTTCTACGGTTTTTTGTGCTTTAGCCATTTTTATTTCATGCCTTGGTCTGTTTGGATTGGCTTCCTATATCGCTGAGCAGAGAACAAAGGAAATTGCAGTAAGAAAAGTATTAGGCGCCTCAGCGATTAACCTTTGGCGACTCCTTTCATCAGAATTTGTTTTACTGGTTTTCATTTCCTGTCTTATAGCAACGCCCATTGCCTGGTACGAACTCCATCAATGGCTGCAGCGATATGATATCAGAACTCCGATTTCGATTTGGATCTTTGTGATAGTTGGCGCAGGCACTTTATTGATTGCACTGCTCACGATAAGTTTTCAGATCATCAAAGCTGCGCTGATAAATCCCATCAATCAATTGAGATCGGAGTAAAAAATGAGTATTACCTGTTGATAATGTGACGGTGCAAAAGTTATTTTTTTAATTAGCTTTGAACCTGAATTATCAAGTTTATCATATGCAACTCACAGCCAAACTCATACAGCTTCTTCCATTACAATCAGGAACAGGTAAAAACGGTCAATGGAAAAAACAGGATATCATTGTTGAAACGGAAGCCACTTATCCTAAGAAGATATGTGTTTCTGTATGGGGCGATAAAATCGATGCATCAAGTCTGCAATTAGGCAATCTTCTGAAAATAGATTTTGACGTGGAAAGCAGAGAATATAACGGTCGCTGGTATACCGACGTAAAGGCCTGGAAAATAGAAGTTGCAGGATCTGCTCCTGCTGCAGGTTCTGAAAAAGCAACCTCTAATCCGGTTCCTCAAAATATGAGCAACGACGACGACCTGCCTTTTTAGTCCTATTTCTTATCCGCAACAAACTGACCGTCGTTTACATCTTTTAAAAAACCGATGAGGTTCCTGAAATAGTTTTGCTGATCATCGTACATACTCATATGACTTCCATGTGGGCATAAATAGGTTCTGCTATTTGGAAGAAGCTGACCTTCTCTCTTCATATCTTCAGGATTCATCTCATCATTCATCCCACCAATTACAAGAACGGGAACTTTGATATCCGGGAGCCTGTCCCACATTTCCCAATTCTTAAAATTTCCTGTTACATGAAATTCATCCACTCCCTGCATTTGAATATAAATGGCCGGATTTTCTTTTTTGAATGCCCGCATGAGTGGCTCAGGCCATTTGTCAATTGGAAGCTGACAAATCGTATGGGTATACAATTTGGTCATTAACAGGTTCTCATAAAGTGGTGAATCGTACAAGTGCAGTTTATCCAGCGAATCATACAAGGCAATGTCCTGGGCATTTAAAAATTCCTTCTTCAATTTCTCCGCGTATGGCAAATAACTTTTAATACCAGCCGTCATATTCGATAATACTGCAGCCTTTACGTGGCTTTGATATTTGTATAAATATTCCATGGCCAGCATACTTCCCCAGGAATGCCCTAACAGATAAAAAGTATCCAATCCCAGTCCTTTTCTCACCTGCTCCACTTCTTCCACATACCTTGGAATATTCCAAAGAGAGGTATCCGTTGGTGCATCTGAATTGCCACATCCCAATTGATCGTAATAATAAAATTCGATACCCTCTTTTGGCAGAAAGTCCTCAAAACATTCGAAGTAATCGTGTGAAAACCCGGGACCACCGTGCAGGAGCAGGACTTTTATTTTTCCATCCCCTATCTTCTTCGTCCAAACGTGGTATTTGCCATCGACCAGTATCATCTTATTGCCTCCGGTTTTCACTTCATAAGAACTATCCTGAGGTGCTGATGTTTCAGCTACATTGGAAGTTTTCTGCGGTTGATTACAGGCTAAAAATATAGAGCAAGTGAGGATGGCAAGAAAAGCTGGTTTCATTGTTTTTCTATTTAAA
Source organism: uncultured Bacteroidota bacterium (assembly GCA_963757315.1). GTDB lineage: Bacteria > Bacteroidota > Bacteroidia > Chitinophagales > Chitinophagaceae > Puia. Next base: position 2,870,613 of record CAVWRD010000011.1, read on the forward strand.
ATATCACTCTTGATGTAAAATATGGGGAATATGAGAAATACTGACAATAAAATAAAGTATTCATGACGGCAATTCTTTGTTTCGCGGAGATTTATTG
>CAVWRD010000012.1:0-1632172 GCA_963757315.1 uncultured Bacteroidota bacterium
TTCCGTTAAAAATATGCTGAAGAAAGCTGGCTTCGAATCAGTCCTTGCTTCTGATGAAGATTCGATTGATAACAGCATCATAAAATTATTCTTCCCGGCATCGGCGCTTTTGACCATTGCATGACACAGTTTAATACATCGGGTTTAAGAGAAGTGGTTACAAGGAAAGTAATAGAAAATAAAACACCCTTACTCGGTATTTGTGTGGGTCTGCAGATGTTGATGGAAAACAGTGAAGAAGGAAGGGAACCCGGGCTGGGATGGATCGCCGGTAAAACAGTTAAATTTAAAAAGGATCTGTTGGGTGATTTGAAGATCCCTCATATGGGCTGGACGAATGTTCGTCTCGAAAAAAAATCAGAGCTCACAGAAAACCTGGGAGATCAGCCAAGGTTTTATTTCGTGCATTCCTACTACGTGAAACCGGAGAATAAATCCGACGAGTTGCTGTCTGCTAATTATGGTTACGATTTTACAGCAGCCATCAGTCGCGACAATATTTATGGCGCACAGTTTCATCCGGAAAAAAGTCATAAATACGGAATGAAGATCCTTGAAAATTTTGCAAGGCTTTGAAGCGGATAAGGGTCATACCGGTTTTGCTGATTCACAAACGCGGACTGGTGAAGTCGGTAAAATTCAGGGATCACAAATATGTGGGTGATCCCATGAACGCGGTACGCATTTTCAATGAGAAGGAAGTGGATGAACTGGCCATCATTGATATTGACGCCAGCGTGGAAAACCGTTCTCCCGATATTTCGCGGATTGAAGAGATCGTAAGTGAAGCTTTTATGCCGATTGCCTATGGAGGTGGTATTACTACCGTCGACCAGGTAAAACGTATTCTTTCGGCTGGTGTTGAAAAAGTGATTCTGAATCGCTCGGCAGTTAAAAATCCGGCATTGATAACAGAGATTGCAAAACAATTCGGGAGTCAGAGTGTGGTTGTTTCGATTGACTATAAAAAGAATTTTTTCGGAAAGCTGGGAGTTTATATTGAAAACGGTAAAACAAATACGGGACTGGATCCTCTTACGTTTGCAAAGCAAATGGAAGAAGCGGGTGCAGGAGAGCTATTGTTGAATTCGATAGACAGGGATGGCAGTTTTGCGGGGTATGACCTGGACATGATAGAGAAGATTTCGGGTGCAGTAAATATTCCGATGATTGCAGTGGGCGGTGCATCAAGTTTATCAGATTTCAAAAAAGCTGTACAACATGGTGCGTCTGCAGTCAGTGCAGGTAGTATGTTTGTGTTCCAGAGACCACATCGCGCGGTGCTTATCAGTTACCCTTCGCAAAAAGAATTGGAAACCCAGGTATATGAAGGTTTATGAAAATATGGTGTGGTTATGATCATTGATAACAAAGATCCGAAATATCAACAGTGCTCAATTACAGTGATGGATAATATTGCTGACCCGGACATCCGCTTTGACGAGAATGGCGTTTGTAACTACTATCATGAATACAAAGAAGCCGAAAGTAAATATGTTTTAACGGGTGAGACGGGGAAAAAAAAATTGGAGAACCTGGTCAGCAAAATAAAATCAGATGGCAGAGGAAAACGATATGATTGCCTGATAGGATTGAGCGGTGGTGTGGACAGCACTTATGTTGCATGGCTCGCCAAACAATATGGGTTGAGGCCGCTCGCTGTGCATCTGGACAATGGCTGGGATTCTGAACTTGCCGTAAAGAACGTAGAAAATATTATCACCCGCTGCGGGTTTGATTTATACAGTCTGGTTATTGACTGGGAAGAATTTCGCGATATCCAGCTTGCTTATTTGTATGCGTCTGTAGTAGATATTGAAGTGGTATCGGACCATGCTATTTTCGCATCCATGTTTAAACTGGCGAAGGAACATGATACGGGATATATTATCAGCGGTACGAATATCGTAACGGAATTCATCATGCCACCTTCCTGGCTTTATGATAAAATGGACTATGCAAACCTGAAGGACATTCATTCCAGGTTTGGAAGAAAAAAAATAAGCACTTACCCCTACTTCGATTTCAGAAAACATGTTTATTATAGTGCCGTACTTCGGTTAAGTCCGATATCTATTCTTAACTACGTTCCTTATAATAAGAAGGAAGTAAAGGAAATAATTCAGAGAGAACTCGGCTGGCGCGACTATGGTGGCAAACATTATGAATCCCAGTTCACTAAATTTTATCAGGCTTATATACTTCCGGAGAAATTTCATATTGATAAAAGAAAAGCTCATCTTTCTACATTAATTTGTTCAGGGCAAATGACAAAGCAGGAGGCGATTCTGGAATTGGAAAAACCTCTCTATGATCCCGCCCAGTTAAAATCCGACAAAGAATACGTGATGAAAAAATTCGGATTGAGTCCGGAAGAATTTGAGAAGATCATGCAACTGCCGGTTAAAAATCATGGTGCGTTCAAGTCAGACAGAAAAATGAAGGATCGATATATGAACATGCTGATCCGCACAGCACCACTGCGCAATTCAATTAAAAAAATAATCGGCCGATGAGCACTGTATTTAAGTTTGGAATTGTTGGATGCGGGCGGATTGCCCAGCGACACGCAGAACATATTTCCAAAGCCGGCGTATTGACGGCCGTTTCTGATATCGATCCTGCGAAAGCAACAGCGCTGGCGGATAAATATAAAGTACCTGCATTTGAGAGTCTGGAAGAAATGCTAACTGCCAATCCTGATCTGGATGTTATTTCTGTTTGTACACCCAACGGACTTCATGCCGGGCACAGTATAACGGCCCTTAAAGCGGGTAAACATGTATTGTGTGAAAAGCCAATGGCCCTTTCGGTAAAAGATTGTTCGGCCATGATTCACGAAGCTGAAAGAGCCAATAAAAGATTGTTTATTGTTAAGCAAAACAGATTCAATCCGCCGGTCATGGCGGTCAAAGATCTTATCGATCAGGGTAAACTGGGGAAGATAAATAGCGTACAGCTGAATTGTTTCTGGAATCGCAATGCAGAATATTATAAAAATTCCTGGAAAGGAACAAAGGCACTGGATGGTGGAACGCTATATACACAATTCAGTCATTTTATTGACCTGCTCTATTGGTTCCTTGGAGATGTGGAATCGCTGGACGCTTTCACGGGAAATTTTGATCATAAGGGACTCATTGAATTTGAGGATACCGGCGTTGTTATTCTGAAATTTCTTTCAGGCGCTATAGGGACTATTAATTATACTGTGAATGCGTACAAAAAAAATATGGAAGGATCACTGACCATATTTGCAGAAAAAGGAACCGTTAAAATAGGAGGCCAGTATCTTAATGAATTGGAATACCAGTGCCTGGAAGGAGAACCCATCACCAATCTGCCTCCCGGAAATCCGCCGAATAGTTATGGCCAGTATTTCGGTTCCATGTCCAATCATGATAAAGTATATCAGAACCTGGTGGACGTATTGAGCGGGCAGGGTGCCATTGCAACCAGTGGCCTGGAGGGATTGAAAACGGTTGAAATCATTGAGAAGATTTATAAAACAGCCGTTAGATGAATCTGCATTTTATTCTAAAGATTCCATGAACGCAAAGTCATAAATTGACGGTAAATTATCTTAAATATTTTAGTCTGACCAGTGCCATTGTGTTGAATAATAAGAAAATTTAAATTCCTATTTTGAGCGAAATTGGTTTAGAGAATTTACCTTTAATGGAGATTTGGATGTGTGAACTGATGAGGTATGGCTTTCAGACAATACTGGATTTTTTATGGATATCGGTGCAAATGTTGGTCAGACTTTGATCAAACTTCGCCTGGTGGATGAGCGACAGAGCCTATGTAGGATTTGAACCCAACTCCGAATGTATCCACTATATCAATCAACTCGTCAAAAAAAATAAATTTAAAAATATCGATTTGATTCCTGTGGGACTATATGACCGGAACTCAATTTTGACGCTAAATTATATTACACGCAATCACCAGCAGATCAGGGAGCTTCTCTGATTGAAAATTTGCGGGACGGGAAAAACATATGGCAAAATAAATGTGCCTGTTTTTGAATACCGGCATATTGCAGAGGTCAGGACTTGGGAAAATAGCCATGATAAAAATAGATGTGGAAGGTGCTGAACTGGAAGTGCTGACGAGTATAAAATACGAAATCAAGGAAAATCATCCCATTATTATTGTTGAGATTCTGCCGGCCTATAACAAAGAGATAGTAGAGACCGGATAGAAAGGCAAAATAAAATTGTGGATTGTTGAAGGAATTGGATTATGAAATTTTGAGAATCCATAAAAATAAGTCGAACAAAAATGTATGAAAGACTCGAAAAGCTGCTGACATTTGATATACATGGAAACATTGAACATACTGATTACGTATTGATTCCTTCAGAAATGTCAGAACAAATGCTGAATAAAATCAATAAATAGTATGGATCCAAAATTCTCTGCAAGCAGGTATACAGGATGTACAATTTGGTAACGGAGTAAAAATCATTGAACCCGTTAACCTTTATGGATGCTTCTATTGGTGATGATTGTTTTATCGGTCCATTCACTGAAATTCAAAAAGGAGCAGTGATTGGTAAACGATGCAAGATTCAATCACATTCATTTATTTGCGACCTGGTATCGATTGGTGACGATTGTTTTATTGGTCACGGGGTATCGTTTATCAATGATTTGTTTCAGGAAGGCGGACCCGCCCGCGGTGATCGCACTAAATACAAAGCCACTAAAATCGGCCATTCGGTTTCCATTGGTTCCAATGCAACGATATTACCGGTAACTATTGCGGATCATACTGTGATTGGAGCAGGTGCAGTTGTTACAAAAGATATTCTTGTGCCGGGCATTTACGCAGGTAATCCCGCTAAACTCATTCGTCCCATTCCCAAAAAATAGCTCATGCGAATTCCATTCGTAGATCTTAAAGCGCAATATCATTCGATTAAAAACGAAATTGACGGAGCCATTGCATCAGTAATTAAAGACACTGCGTTTATCGGAGGTCCTTATGTGAAAACATTTGAAAATGATTTTGCCGAAGCATATGGTGTAAAGCATGTGATCGCCTGTGCAAATGGAACGGATTCACTTTATATACTGATGAATATGCTCGGCATCGGAAAAGGGGATGAAGTGATTACTGTTGCGAACAGCTGGATCTCCAGCTCAGAAACGATTACACAAACAGGTGCGAAGCCTGTTTTTGTTGATGCTCATCCGCAATATTACAGTATGGATGAGACGCAACTGGAGTCGAAAATAAATTCTCATACAAAAGCTGTTATTGCCGTGCATTTGCAGGGTCAGGTATGTGATATAGAAAAAATTAAAACAATCTGCGATAAACATGGGATTGCGTTAATTGAAGATTGCGCCCAATCACATTTTTCAGAATTTAAAGGAAAGAGAGCTGGTCTTTTTGGAATAGCCGCTTCGTTTAGTTTCTATCCCGGCAAAAATCTCGGTGCTTATGGCGACGCGGGCTGTATGATTACGAACGACGATGCACTCGCGGAAAAATGCAGGATGTATGCCCAGCATGGTGCACTAAAAAAACATCATCATATTATAGAAGGGATTAACAGCCGTCTCGATGGTATGCAGGCGGCCATTTTATCAGCCAAACTTCCCCATCTTGCCGAATGGACAAATAAAAGAATTGAAAATGCTGCCCTGTATAATAAATACTTATCAGGGATTGAAGGGATCTGTCTGCCAATGCAACGTCCTGATACAAAACATACCTGGCATCTGTATGTAATCCGTTCCAGGCAAAGAGATAAACTGGCGTCATGGCTGGCAGAATGTGAAATTGAAACTGCCGTACATTATCCAACAGCCCTGCCTAATCTTCCTGCCTACAAGTATCTGGGATATACACCGGCAGATTTTCCGGTAGCCAGTTCTTTGCAAAATGAAATTCTTTCCTTACCCATGTTTCCTGAACTCACGGAAGAAATGATTTCGCATGTAGCAGACAGCATCAAAAAATTTCCATCCAAATCCTGATGAATGTATCAGGCTTCCGCATATGAAAGATTCTTTTTTAGAGGGGAAAACCATACTGGTGATATCTCCCCAGGCCTGGGGAGATATGCTGATTTCAAAACACCATTATGCTTTGGAACTTGCAAGACGTGGTAACCAGGTTTATTTTCTAAACCCGCCTGATAACGATCATTGGAATATAAAGAGCCCGGATAAAAGAATACAGATTCGTGTTTCAAAAGTTAATCCAAATCTGTATCTGGTCGACCAGGTTCTGTATTTTCCTTACCTGTTAAAATACCATGCACGCGGAATATATAATCTGTTTATCAAAAGGCAGATTCGAAACATACTGAAAAAGATAGGCAAACCCGTAGATATCCTATGGTCATTTGATCTCGGAAATCTTTTCCCTATTGCTTATTTTAAAAATGATATTTATAAAGTATTTCAGCCTGTTGACGAACCGGGCGACGATCAGGCAATACTGGCAGCAAAAGGAGCAAATATTATATTTTCAGTTACGCAGGAAATCCTGAATAAATATAAAAGTTATAACGTCAGAAGATGTTTTATCAATCATGGACTTGCAAATGAATTTACAGAAGTTATAGAGGATATTGAATTGCGAAAGGCGCGAATACAGGCGGGCATGTCCGGTAACCTGTTGAGAACGGATCTGGATCGCAGCACTCTGTTGAAAATTGTTCATGAAAATCCGGCGGTGGATTTTCATTTTTTTGGAAGTTACAAGGTGGAGGAATCCAATATCAGCGGGAAGTCTGATACAGATACGGAGGTTTTTTTAAAGAAACTTCAATCGTATACAAACGTGAGCATGCATGGCGTATTAAAAACAAAGGAACTGGCTTTGTATTTAAACAGAATGGATATACTAATAATCTGTTATGATATAGACAAGGATCAAAGCCGGGGTACCAACTATCATAAAGTAATGGAGTATCTGAGTACAGGGAAAGTGATTGTATCAAATAACATTACTACATATGTAAACGAACCGGATCTTGTTCATATGGCCAGTGAGAGACAAAATAATTTTGAACTGCCTGCAATTTTTAAAGAAACGGTTTTGAATCTGGCTTTCTACAACAGGCCCGACATGATAGAAAAAAGAAAACAATTCGCCCGGAAAAATACTTATGAGAAACAATTAGACTCTATCAATGCAGAAATTGAATCGGAATGAATATCAGAAGTTATATATCACGACAGCTAAGTAGTAAAACCGTTCGTCGGATTCTTTCTTTGAAATATAAGGATAACCATTCTTACAAGCTATTGTTTGGCCATCTGAAAGGTTCGAAGATGATTTACCATAGCGATACCAATTTTCGGTTGATCCTGGGTCTTTGGGAAATGGATTCGCTCACTGTGATGCTTCGTCTGTTCAGGAAATTTGAACTGACCGGCAAAAAACTCATTATAGCAGATGTGGGGGCGAATGTTGGATATTATTCGATGTTTTTTTCAAAATACCTGGCGGAAGCCTCGGAAATTTTTGCATTCGAACCTTCTCCCTCCGCAATAGATCTTCTCCGTGAAAATATCAGGATCAACGATATTAAAAACGTAACAGTGTTAGACAAGGCAGTTTCTAAATAAGATATGATAGAAAAAAGAAAACAATTCGACCGGAAAAATACTTATGAGAAACAACTAGACTTTATCAATGCAGAAATTGAATCGGAATGAATATCAGAAGTTATATATCACGACAGCTAAGCAGTAAAACCGTTCGTCGAATTCTTTCTTTGAAATATAAGGATAATCATTCTTATAAGCTCCTGTTTGGCCATTTGAAAGGTTCGAAAATGATTTACCATAGCGATACGAATTTTCGGTTGATCCTGGGTCTTTGGGAAATGGATTCGATCACTGTGATGCTTCGTCTGTTCAGGAAATTTGAACTGACCGGCAAAAAACTCATTATAGCAGATGTGGGAGCGAATGTTGGATATTATTCGATGTTTTTTTCGAAATACCTGGCGGAAGCCTCGGAAATTTTCGCATTTGAACCTTCTTCCTCCGTCAATAGATCTTCTCCGTGAAAATATCAGGATCAACGGTATTAAAAACGTAACAGTGCTGGATAAGGCAGTTTCCGATCATACGGGAACAGAAGAATTTTTTATCGGTGCCCATCACCAGCAATCTTCACTGATCGGTGGATGGGCAGATAACAGTTCCCTGGGAACCAAAACCTCTGTTGCTGCGATAACCCTGGATGATTTTTTCTCGAATATATCATGAGCATCATTATCCCGATATTATAAAAATGGATATCGAAGGAGGTGGAGCACTGGCATTAAAAGGTTGTAATGAATGTATAGTAAATAAAAGGCCCTTCATTCTGATGGAATCCCATACTCCGGATGAGGATCAGGCCATCATTGATGTTGTTAAAGAAATATAATTATGAAGCTTTTCGTATTGACAACGGAAAGTGGGTGACCAATAAAGAAGCGAATTATACTGACCGGGAAGGTGTTTGGGGAACCATGTTACTAATGCCCGAAGAAAAGAAGAAGACATTCGCGGACTAAATGAACCAGCCTTTAGTAAAACATAAATATATCTGGCTGGATCTGTTCCGGGGTTTGGCTGCCGTAGAAGTTTTTCTCAGTCATTTGAGATCTCTGATGTTCAAAGGTTACGGTACAGGGTCGTCAGGATTATTTAAAAAAGCTTTTTATTTTTTTACAGGATTTGCTCACCAGGCTGTGATTGTTTTTTTTGTACTTAGTGGTTTTTTCATCACCGATACCATATTCCGTTCATTGGACAAAGGGAAATTTTCTCCCGCGGGTTACAGCACGGACCGTCTTGTAAGACTTTGGATTGTTTTGATACCGGGTCTTATTTTTACATTTATTATCGATACAGCCGGGCTTCACTTCTTTGGCTCGAATCCCGTTTATACCGGTATTTTCTATATGGGAGATATCAATGTGGCAAATCATCTCACGGCTGCAAATTTTATCGGTGATATATTTTTCCTGCAGGGAATCCTGGTAACAACTTTTGGATCGAACAGCCCACTGTGGAGCCTGTCCAACGAATTCTGGTACTATGCTTTATTTCCGCTCTTATTATTTATTTTCAGGAAGAACAGTATCGGCGTAAAACTGCTGTTGACAGTATTATCGCTGACTATTTTTCTTTTTATAGGCAAAGACATCTCTTTGTATTTTTTAATCTGGCTGATCGGATCAGGTCTGGTTTGGCTGAAGAGAAATTTTTCGCGACCGTCTGGTCAGTTAAGAAACATGATCATTATTGCAGGAGTGGCTGCCCTGGTGATTTGTTTATATAAAATAAGAACGGGTACAAGTACGGAGAGCAGCCTGGATTTCATAACAGCGATATTTATGGGTCTGTTATGTTACGGCTGCCTGTTTGCGGATGGAATTCCGGCTTTCCCAAAAAAGATCATTTCTTTTATATCCGGTTTTTCCTATTCTCTCTATGTGATACACCTGCCACTATGCATATTCCTGACGGCGGCTTTGGGAGCAGACCAGCAAAACTGGGGAATTAAAAGTTTTCTGATGTACCTGCTTATTATAATTTTGGTAGTTGGCGTGTCGGTATTATTCTGGTTTTGTTTTGAATCGAGGTATATACAGGTCAGGGCACTTGTACGGAAAAAATATTTACCTCAGACGGCCGGTTTTTCTTAATATTTTAAACCAACATATGAAGGTATTATTACTGGCAGGCGGTTTCGGCACAAGGCTCAGTGAAGAAACTGATATCAGACCAAAACCAATGGCAGAGATCGGCGGTAAGCCCATCATCTGGCATATTATGAAAGGATATTCACACTATGGATTCAATGAATTTGTGATTCTGCTGGGATATAAAGGATATTATATTAAAGAATATTTCGCCAATTATTTTCTTCACCAGAGTGATGTAACCATCGATCTGAGTAACAATGATATTCAGGTACATAACAATACTTCTGAACCCTGGAAGGTTACACTATTGGAAACGGGTCTTGACACCATGACAGGCGGACGCATAAAAAGAGCTAAGAAGTTCATCGGGGAAGAGCCATTTTTACTCACATATGGAGATGGTGTTTCCGATATCAATCTGGACAATCTTATTAAATTTCATAAATCGCACGGAAAGTTGATTACCATGACGGCTGTACAACCGGAAGGTAGATTTGGCGCACTTGAAACGGAAGGTGATAAAGTAGTATCGTTCCTGGAGAAACCAAAAGGAGACGGCAGCTGGATCAATGGTGGATTCTTTGTTTGCGAATCAAAAGTGCTGGATTTTATCGCCGGCGATCAGACCGTTTTTGAACAGGAACCTCTGCAAGATCTGTCCAGTAAAGGCCAGCTGTATAAATATCAGCATAACGGTTTCTGGAAATGCATGGATACATTGAGGGATAAGAAAACACTGAATGAAATGTGGGAGAATGGTAAAGCACAATGGAAAACCTGGTAACTCCAGGTAAAGTTTCAAAATCTATCGTGGGAATTGTTATATGTAAAATACCAAAAGCCGGTTTGGGAAATCAGTTATTTTCCATCATGAAAGCTTTTGTTTTCGGACGACTGAATAATCTGGAAGTGATTGTTACCGGTTACCATTGGTTGAAATTGGGGCCGTACCTGAGAAAAGAAAAAACAAAGAGAAGATATTACGGCTATTTTATTTTTCAGAAAACCTGGATTGGTGATCAATTCGACAAACTAAAGATCAGGAAATCAGAGAAGGGCGGCGTTATAGTGGAACCTCCTGTTCAGGTTATGGAGTTGAGTGCAATTGAGAACAAATCATTTGAATTCAGTGAACCACCTTCTCATAAAAACTTTTTTGCGGGGTTAAATCTGAACAGATCACTTACCAAAGAAATTTTCTGGGAACTGCTGAATGATTCAATTAAGAAAAAATTGGAAAATAAAAAATCTCCCTGCATCGGAGTTCATATTCGAATGGGAGATTTCCCGAAGTCTAAAACCGGGTGAGGACTTTCAAGAGGCGGGTCAGGTAAGAACCCCTGAAAAATATTTTATAGACGTTATTCAGAACATCCGGGAAATTAATGGTTCTTGTTTGCCGGTAACCATATTTACGGATGGTTTTCGTCACGAGTTTGAACAGTCTATTTACACTTGAAAATATTTCGATGTCGGAAGGAAATCCGGATATTGTGGACATGGTTTTATTGAGTCGCAGCGAGATAATTGTAACCGCAACAGGAAGCACATTTAGTTATTGGGCAGGTTTTCTTTCGGATGTTCCTGTTATTCTGCATCCCGACCATATTTATAATTATAACCGGCTGCCTTCTGAAAATCCGGAATTATATGAAGGACCTATGGATAAGAATAATCCGTTATTGGTAAAGGCAATTCAAAAAATTAAGAGTCCCAAAACGGTATTTGCATGAAGGAGAAATTAAACAGGATACTAAGAAAATTCGGAGCAGAGATACATGGTACCGGGTATTTACAGTCCCTGCAAAAAGCTGAATTCCGGAAAGATAGTTTTACGGTACAGCAGGAACTTTGCAAGGGACAAAATATCAAAACCATCTTTGATCTCGGTGCAAACCGGGGAGATATTTCTGCCAGGTACAGAAATGAATTTCCCGAAGCTGCGATTTATGCATTCGAACCCTTTCCGGGATCCTTCGACCAATTGAAACAGAGATTTGCAGGCGACCAGTTGATGTTTTGTTATCAAATGGCCGTTGGTGCAAATAAAAGCATCTTGCCTTTTTATGTGAACAAAAATGTGGATACCAATTCATTGTTGAAATCAACTAAAATCGGATTGTCTTCCGATTCGCAGGTAGTTAATGAATCGGTGATCGAAGTGCCCTGCATTAAACTGGATGATTTCTGTTTTGAGAATAATATAGCCGGTATTGATATTTTAAAGATGGATATTCAGGGTGGTGAATTCGATGCATTGCGGGGTGCGGAAAATCTGCTGAAGGGGAAGAAAATAAAATTAATTTATCTCGAAACCTACTACCGCGAGCAATATGTGGATCAGCCACTGTTTCATGATATTTCAAAATTGCTTCATGGATACGGATATTATCTTCAGGATATATATCACCCCATTTATGGCAAAGGCAGTATGGCCTGGTCCGACGTGATTTTTCTACCATTTACCAACTGAAAGGATATGTTCAATAATATTTTCTCTGATAAAAAAGTAATCATAACCGGAAATACAGGATTCAAGGGATCCTGGTTAAGTCTGTGGTTACATTCGATGGGAGCAAAAGTTATCGGGATCTCCAAAGACATTCCTTCAAAGCCTTCGCTTTTTGAAGAGTTGGATCTTGCAAAAAAAATGGAACATCATTTTGAAAATATCTGTGATGGTCCAAAGATGAAAGAGTTGTTTACTTCCATTCAGCCGGATTTTGTTTTTCATCTGGCGGCACAGCCCATTGTATCCGTTTCTTACGATGATCCATTAGATACTTTCCAGACCAATACCATGGGCACGGCAAATATTCTGGAGGCCTTACGATCTGTGAAAAAAACCTGTCATGCGGTTATCATCACCAGCGATAAATGTTATGACAATGTGGAATGGATCTGGGGTTATCGCGAGCAGGACCGACTGGGCGGAAAGGATCCATACAGCGCTTCCAAGGGAGCGGCTGAACTCGTAATCAAAACATATTTTCATTCTTATTTCAATAAACCCGGGTTCAAACGTTAAGATTTGCGCGGTTCGGGCCGGCAATGTAATTGGAGGTGGAGACTGGGCACTGAACAGGATCGTGCCTGATTGTTTTCGTGCGTGGAATAAGGAACAGGCTGTAAAAATCAGGAATCCGAATTCCACCAGGCCCTGGCAGCACGTACTGGAACCACTGAGCGGATACCTGCGTGCAGCACAGGTACTGGCTGAAGGAAGTATAAATATTCATGGTGAGCCTTTTAATATTGGTCCGAATGCAGACCAGAATCATACCGTACTCGAATTATTAAAAGAAGTGAATGGATACTGGAAAAATAAATCCAACAACCAGCCCTTTGAAATTGAGGCAAGCGGTGCTTTTCATGAAGCAGGATTATTGAAACTGAATTGTGATAAGGCATTGTCTTTTCTGCAATGGAAACCAGCCCTTGATTTTAATCAGACGGCCCGATTTACGGGTGAATGGTATAATTATTATTATAATGACCGTAAACAATCTGTCTGGGATTATACCCTGAATCAGATTCATGAATATGCAGAAGCAGCAGGTAAAAAATCTATTGCATGGGTAGCATAGAAGGCGTTCTGCTTACTCCGTTGAAAATCATCGGTGGTGCGTCAGGCAATGTAATGCATGCGATTAAAAATCATGAAACATCCTATCATGGTTTCGGTGAAGCTTATTTTTCAACGGTAGAACAGGGCCAGGTGAAAGGCTGGAAGAAGCATACCAGGATGTTGTTGAATATTATTGTTCCTGCAGGAGAAATAAACTTTGTTCTCTTCGACGACCGGAAGGATAGTCCCAGTTACCGCGAGACGCAGGAAGTCTCTCTTTCGCTGGAAAATTATCAACGTCTGACCGTACCGCCCGGAGTATGGATGGCATTTAAGGGAACGGGAAATGGATTGAATATGCTTTTGAATGTTGCCAGCATAACCCACGATCCATTGGAAGCAGAAAACCTTCCAATAAAAAATGATTTAATTCCATACGCTGGTTTTCTATGAGCCGTATTTTAATCACAGGCGGATTGGGATTTGTAGGCGGCAGACTAACCAAACGACTGGCGGAGAATCATGAGGTAATCGTTTCTTCCAGAACAATTCCTGCTCCTGAAATACTGGCTCTGCACGGGGATATCAATTTTATAAATCATTCAGATTTACTGAACGCTGAGTCATTTTCCGAAAAATGTGGAATGGGTCATTCATCTTGCAGCCTTAAATGAATGGGATTGTGTAAAATATCCTTCTGAAGCCATTACGGTTAATATAGATCAGACCAGGATCATCCTGGAGAACAGCATTAAAAATAATGTAGAGCATTTCATTTATTTTTCAACAGCACATATTTATGGATCTCCTCTGCAGGGAAGTATTACGGAGGAATCCCTGCCCTGCCCTGCACATCCTTATGCGATTACACACAAAGCAGCGGAAGACTATGTGCTCGCATCAGACCGGCAGCATAAAATCAACCCGATTGTAATCCGTTTGTCAAATTCTTTTGGCGCGCCTGTTTTGCCAACGGTAAACAGGTGGACATTGCTGGCGAATGATTTATGCAGGCAGGCAGTGGAAAAAGGAAGTATGCATTTAAGTTCCAACGGTTGTCAGTATCGCGATTTTATATGTCTGGAAGATGTGGAGGCAGTTGTTGAGAGAATGATTTTAATTAAAAAACTGAAACATAAAATATACAACCTGGGATCCGGAATCAGCGTTCGGGTCATTGATCTGGCGAACTCAATATCAAAAACTGCCATTACGGTGCTCAAAAAAAATATTCCGGTTCACAGGCCGGTCGATGCGGTGGACACCATTGAACCGAAACTTGATTTTTCAATTGCCAGACTGATTGAAGAAGGATTTATCATATCGAACGATGTAAACCTCGAACTCGAGCGCCTGCTTCAGTTCTGTTCTGATAATTTTTCAGGATGATTGATATTCTGGTAATTTCGCACGCCTGTTTTACAGCCATCAACCGGAATGTTTATCATCTTTTTCAGGAGTCGGGGTGGAAATTGGAAATCGTTGTTCCGCAGTCATTGCCATTCCCTGCGGGTATCCGCAAAGCGGATCCTCCTCAGGCGAAAGATCCCGTTATTCATTTCCTGAATCTGGAAGGTACCAATCCAAGGATTTACCAATTTAAAGGATTGGAGGAAATTCTTCTTCAGACCAATCCGAAAATAATTATACTGGATAATGATCCGGTAAGCAGGATGGCATTGCAACTGGGTAAATGGGCAAAAAAGAATAACCGTCGTTTGTATTGTATTTCAAATGAGAATCTGCCCCTGGGTATTTTTGCCAATATTTCAAGAAGGGGATTAAAAGCGTTGCCGGCTACGGTTGTCAAAAGAACATTATTGATCCAGACCAGGAAACTTTTATCAGGCGTTTTCGTTATTAATACAGACGGGCAGAAGATATTTCAAAAAGAGGGTTATCGGAATGTAATCCATATGCCGCTTGGATTTGATCCGGCATTTTTTTTCCCCGATGAGATCTTCCGGAACTGAGATAAGAAAGAGATTCGGATTGAAAGGGAAAGTGATTGCTTATTTCGGAAGACTTACAAAAGAAAAAGGAATACATGTGCTGATAGACGCACTTCAGCAACTTCAGGAATTCGAATGGCAGTTAATGATGGATGAATTTGACGAATATGCGTCAGGCTTTCATCAGCAAATCAATAAACAAATTCAGGACGCGGGACTGACAGACAGGATTGTATTCGTAAAACCATCTCACTTTGAAATTCCCGCGTATATGAATGCTGCGGATATTGTGGTTGTTCCTTCCATCCGGATACCCCAATGGAAAGAACAATATGGCAGGGTGGCGGCGGAGGCAATGGCTTGCGGGAAGCATGTGATTGCTTCTGAAACCGGGGCACTGCCCGAACTTCTGGGAGGGTACGGAGATTTGTTTGAAGAAGGTAATCAGGATCAGCTTAGAAATATCATAAAATCCATACTGGAAGGAAGAAGATGGAATAAATCAACCTCAGAAATTGCCAGCTACGCAAGAGAGAAATTAAGTATTCAAAAACAATATCAGGTGATGGAGGCTGTATTGAAATAAGATTCTTACCAATGAAAATTCTGCTGGTTGGTAGTGATTTTGAATACGCGATTGAAAGGTACTATAAGAAATACCTGATCAATCTGGGCTGTGAAATATATCATTTTGATGCGCCGGATATTGTTTTCAGGAATCATTCAAAAAATTTACTGAATAAAGTTTTATTCAAAACCGGAATTTACCGGGGATATGGAAAAGTAAATCGCCGGCTTATCGAAATTGCCGATAAATTTCAGCCGGATATCATATGGATCTGGAAGGGACTTGAAATTTATCCGGCGACCCTGAAACAGTTAAAAGAAAAATTTAAGATAGCTAATTTCAATCCTGACCACCCTTTTATCATTATAGCTAATGCGAATGGAAATAAAAACATCCGGGATAGCGTTGGTTTGTATGATCTGCATTTCTGTTACCATACCGGTCTGAAGAAAATGATTGAAGAAAAATATCATATTCCAACCTGCCTGCTTCCCTTTGCATTTGACCGCGGTGATATGATTTACCAGGAACCTGAAACGATTACTGAAATTAACCGGATATGTTTTCAGGCCAATCCCGATGCGTTCAGGGTTGGGAAACTGGAAAAACTGGCAAATGCCGGGCTGGAAGTAGATGTGTTCGGGATCGGCTGGAATAAAACCAGGCTGAAACAGAATCCCAAAATCAGGTTATACAATATTGCGCCACGTTCCAGATTCTGGCTTTTGAATCAGGAATACCGTGTTCAGCTGAACCTGTTCAGAGAATACAATAATGATTCGCATAATATGCGGACTTTTGAAATTCCTGCCGTCGGTGGTATTCAACTCACTCCCTACAGCCCGGAACAGGAAAGTTATTTTACAGGAAGGGAAAGAAATCTTTTTTTTCCGGAATGATGATGAAATGATATCAAAAGCAAAAAAGATTCTTGCGATGAGTAAAATTGAAGCAGATGAGATCCGTAAAAACGCCAGAAATCGTTCTCTGAATTCGGGATATAGTTTTGAAGACCGGGCACTTACCGTTTTTCAGACTTTTACTAAAATGATGGAATGGCAATCATAAAAATCGTCCATGAATTTTAAAATCAAACTGCTTATTGCTTCCTTGTTTTTTTTCATCTTCATACTGTATATGGGGAACATTAACAATATGGGAATCCCTGTCCTGCGCAATGATGTTGTTTTGTTTTCTTTTATTTATTGAGGACCTGGGTAAGAAAATCATTATTATGGATTTTGCCATCCTGATGATGGTACTTACCTGCCTGGTGATGCCCGTAGTCTTTTATCATTATTATCCCAGCACATTTCCTCTGGCCAAGTTGTGGAATAAATACATGCCCATCGCCTCAGACGATTATTTTGTTTTTGCCTTTCCGGCTGTTACCGCAATGGTAATCGGAATACGTATGCCAATTAAGAAATTGAGGATCAACAGCAATCCGGTTGTGTACATGAACAATGTGAAAGAATATCTGAAAACCAGACAAAATCTGGGGCTTAGTCTCATAGCAGTTGGTGTCCTATCCGGGTTCCTGGATTTGCTGGTTCCGAAAAATCTGGCCCAGGTATTAAATTTTACAGAACATCTGACTTATGTGGGTGTTTTTTATGTGATTTATTCACCCTCCAAATACAAGCGATATATAGTTCCCGGAGTGATTGCCCTGATGTTGGGTCAGTCCCTGGTTACCGGTATGTTCGGCGAAATGGTTTATATGGCGGCCTGCTCCTTACCGCTGATTCTTTTAGGAGACAAAAAAAGCACATTCAGATCCAAACTATTTTTTACAGTCGCAGGAATATTTATTGTACTTCTGATACAGTCCGTCAAATCGGAATACCGAAAAAGATCATGGAGCGAAAATGCAGGAGCTGACCCGTTATATTTTGCGCAATTAATTGGCGAAAAAGTCACCGACCTTGAAAGTGCCGTAGATCCCAATAGCCTTTTTTTTATGTCGGTCCGATTAAATCAGGGATGGCTGGTAGCCGTTACCATGAAAAGAGTGCCAGACCGATATCCATTTGCATATGGGGAAACGATTTTGAATTCGGTAGAAGCTGCGATAGTTCCCCGGTTTTTATGGCCGGATAAACCGAAAGCCGGCGGTCAGTGAAAATCTAAGGCGTTTCTGGGGATATCATATAGTCGGTTATAGTATGAATATTGGTCCACTGGGTGAAGCCTATGCCAATTTTGACGTATTTGGTGGAATTGTCTATATGTTTTTTTACGGCTTGTTTTTCAATTTTATGCTCTCTACCATTTTGAAATTTTCAGAAAAACGGCCTACGATTGTACTGTGGTTACCCTTCCTGTTTTTTTATGCTATCAGCGTTGAAACAGATAGCCTGACTACCATGGGATCACTCATAAAAGGAGTTTTTTTTACCTGGCTGGTATTTGAGTTTTACCGTATTGCCTTCCGGCTTGATCTTTAACAAATTTCATCCGGATATTCCATCAAATGATAAATTAATGGTTTCCATTTCAGCCAGTACAAAACTTTGGGCTTTTGCCATGGCAGAGCAATTCGAGAACAAGAGGCATGCTGGATGAATTGATTACAACCTATGCCTATTCAAAAAATACTTTTGCCCGCCGTTTTATCCGGCAGAACAGACAAGGAAAAAATTCCTCCGGAAAAAATCTGTAACGAATATTTATCTGGCAATACTGATAGGGAAATTCCGCTCTTATCCGCATATATGGAATGAAATCTTCGACCGCTGGGCAGCTACCAAACTTAAACCCGGTTCAGGCAGTGTGTTTATCGGCTGGAGCGGAATGAGCCTGCATAGCATCCGCCGCGCAAAAGAACTCGGCATGATCACGATCCTGGAACGCGGTTCTTCTCATATCGAAATCCAGCATGCCATCCTGCGGGATGAGTATGCAAGATTCGGGAAGGAATTCTCGATTCATCCATCCGTGATCACAAAGGAGTTACTTGAATATGAAGAGGCAGATTATATCGCGGTGCCGTCCACTTTTGTGAAAGACAGTTTTATAAAAAAGGGAATGTCGGAACAGAAAATATTTTTAAATCCCTTTGGAGCGAACCGCTCCTTTATCCGGAAAACCCAGGCTGTTCGTGATGCGAAGACGAAATTCAGGATCGTGTACATGGGCACGTTGTCGATCCGAAAGGGATTGATCTATCTGTTCCAGGCCCTGGCATCACTTCAAATACCGGAACAGGATTTTGAAGTGTTGTTCCTCGGCTCTGTGGAAAGCGAAATGAAATCCACCATTGCAAAATATAAAAAAAGCAACTGGCGCTTTATGGGGCATGTGGACTATTACAGCCTGCCCGATTGGCTGGTCAAATGCGATATCGGCGTACAACCCTCTCTGGAAGAGGGTTTGAGCATGGTGATACCGCAGATGATGGCCTGCGGTGTGCCCGTTGTCATCACACCGAATACCGGTGGACAGAATATCATAGTGGACGGAGAAAACGGAATGGTGGTTCCGGTTCGTGATCCGGCAGCGATCGCGGATAAACTGGAGTGGGCTTACCATCATCCGGATCTCCTGAAAGAAATGAAGGAAAAAGCATCTGACTCCATCAGCAATGAATTTACCTGGGATGCTTATGGAAACCGCTACGCATCATTTCTGCAATCCATCACACCGCGAAATGGTTTGGTCAGAAAGAAAAAAACCCTGCTGGTCGTTATTTACAGTCATCCTGAATACTATCCTCCAACGTTGAGTGCACTGGAGAATTTATCTCCCTTATATCAGAATATATATGTACTGCACCGCAACCTGCATGGATTCAACTGGAAGTATCCATCCAACGTGCACCTGATCGGAACAAAAAAGCAATACGCGCCTCGGACGGTTGAATTGGCCGGGTTCATGAAAAAGGTCGGCTGGTACCTTGCGTTCTCCTGGAAATTGTTGAAGACCCTGAAGAAATATAAACCGGATACCGTACTTATTTACGACTACCTGGCGATCCTGGCTTATCGATTAATTTATTTTTTTGTTCGTAAACCACGGGTTACCTGGTATCATAATCACGACGTAGCGGAAAAACAATATATCAGGCCGTTTTCCATTTCCTGGTTGTCGTGGAAATGTGAAAAATGGCTTTTCCCAAAACTGCAGATGTTCAGTTTGCCTTCCGTCGAAAGAAAACAATGTTTTCCCATGCAATCGCTCGGTGGAGAGTTTTATTTTCTTCCCAATTTTCCGTCAGAAATGATTTATCATAAGAACGGCTGGAACAACCGGGCGAATGATCCCGTATATAAAATATTATTCCAGGGGAGCATCGGACCGATGCATGGACTGGAAGAATTGATTCCCTTGCTGGCGGAAAAAATCGCCGGGAAAAGCCTGCTCCTCGTGTTAAAAGGATTCATCAGCAAGGAATACCTGACTCAATTAAAATCAATAGCCCGGCATTATAATGTGGAGGACAGACTGATATATATTGGTCCTACGGACTACCGGCAGGTGATAGAAAACGGAAAAACCTGTCATATCGGAATTGGCATTCATAAAAAGGATGATATAATGAATAAAACCCTGGGAACTGCTTCCAATAAAATTTATGAATATGCGGCTCTCGGGTTGCCGGTTATACTGTATGATAATGCCCATTTCAGGGAAATCCTGGGGAAGTATAAATGGGCTTTTTTTACAAATGCCGATAGTGACTCACTAAGACAAAATCTGCATGATATCGTATTGAATTACTCTTCATTAAGTAAACAGGCTTCTGCGGATTTTAACAGCCAGTTGTCTTTCGAACATTACTTCGACCCCGTAAGAAGTTATCTTTTGAGTTAAGACCAGGCTGGCGCATTAGTTAACTATATTTTTGGACTTTTGAAGTGCTTTTTTGGCACGGTTTTCTTTAAATGGCCTATATTTATAGGGATTGATCTCCCATAATCCGGGCCTTTCTGCAAAAGGTCTTTCTAAAAGACTTCTATGACTGATAATCAAATTGACCTGCTCTCGGGAATCGATTCAATTAATAAAGAGTCCCGGCTTTCCTATAAAATAAAACCTGAAGTTGTTCGGGAAAAAATTTATGAGAGGCTGGCTACGCAGGCACAACCCGCAGGTTATACTGGTAAAATTCCCTGGATCGTGCAACAACAGATCGCAGCAACCAATGGAATTCATTTTATTGACTCCATCGGCACCCTTTCAGAATATCCAATTCCTGAAATTCCGGTTGAATACGCCCGAGCAACAGGCGATTTATTATTGGACATAGGTAATGGCTGGGGCAGATGGCTTGTTGCCGCTGCCAACAAAGATTACATTCCTGTAGGAATAGATATTCGTCTCGAGTTTTGCGAAACCGCGAGACAGGTATTACATGCAAACGGAAAAAACGGTTATTCCCTTGTTGCGGATCTTCAGAATCTGCCATTTCTGAATAATGTTTTTAATGTCGTCTGGTCCTTCAGTGTTATCCAGCATACACACCTGGACCGGTTTACACGTTGTCTTTCCCATATCGAGAGAATACTTAGTCGACAATGCTTATTGTTATCTTGAATTTCCAAACCGAAATGGCATAAGGAACCGGTTCGGGCCGGCTGCAAAGCCCAATAACAGTGACTTTGAATCCTGGGATGTACGTTATTACACGCCGGAGGAATATGAAAAGATCTTCCGTATATTTTTTGATAATTACCGATATGAAAATCATTCTGTGCTGGGAATAGGAATTTTACCCGGCGATAGTAAATATGCCAGGGGATTAAAAAATAAACTTATTATTTCCGCGTCCAGGGCTTTTTCAAATCTTGCCAGCCTTGTCCCTCCTATTAAATCGATTGCAGATTCCATTTACATCAAATCTGTAAAACATGGAAAAGCAGACAATGGTGTTCAGGATGCAATCAATAAATTTCAGTCGGCCCACGCCCGGAATCCTGCGGATAATCTCAACATTGTACATTTATTGAGATGCCCTGCCACCGGCGGCACGGTTAGTCTTTCTGAAGATGGAACTGAAGTGATCAGCCCGTTTGCACATCTTGCTTATCCCATAAAAAATTCTATTCCGATCATGATCGCGTCAGAAGCGCGGTCATTTTAGATGTAATGACTCCTGTTCACTATTATTTCAGGCATCCCGGAAATATTTACTTCAGTATTGAAAAGCTGTTTCGTGAAATTGCTGAAACGATCGGCGGGGACAATGAGAGTAAATTCAACATTTCTTTATTTTATTTGCCGTTTCCATCGGCACTCAAAAATATCTGGAGAAATATTTCTTTTGTCCGAAGAACCCAATCAGCCATTAATCATATTACCGGCGACATACATTATGCAATACTTGGCTGTAATAACCGGGAATATCAATATACTGACCATTCACGACACGGTAATGCTCCGTCGTCTAAAACGAATCAATCCGAAATTCTGGTTTATCAAATGGATCTGGTACGATCTTCCCGTTCGTAAGGCAGATATGATTACAGTTATCTCCGAAAGCAGCAGGAAGGATCTTGTTCATTTTACCGGTTGTGATGAAAATCGAATTCGTGTTATCGGGAATTTCTATGACAGACGTTTTCAGAAATCTATCAGGCCGTTTTTTAAAGAGCAACCGGTGTTACTGTTTATTGGTACGGCAGAAAATAAAAACCTCACCCGCCTTATCCCGGCGTTAAACGGACTTCCCGTGAAATTGCATATTGTAGGTAACCCTTCCTCTTCACAAGCGCAATTATTAAAACGAAATAATATAACCTTCCGGATTTCTTCGCAACTATCGGACGAGGAAATGCGAAAGGCATATGTGGAATGTGATATCCTTGTTTTTCCTTCGATCTATGAAGGATTTGGTCTTCCGATCATGGAGGCCCAGTTAACCGGCAGGCCCGTACTTACCAGTAATCTTTCACCTATGAAAGAAGTCGCGGGAAAAGGAGCGATGCTTGTTGATCCATACGATCCTCAATCGATCAGAGACGGGATAAATAAAATTATCGATGATAATCAATTTCGGGATCAGCTTGTAGAGGCTGGTTTTGAAAATGTAAAACGATTTGATCCGGAGCTTGTTGCCGCTCAGTACGCTGAACTTTACGAAGAATTGATGCTGAAAAAAATGAAGAGTAATAATTAATGTGCGGGATAGCAGGCATATTAAATAAACATGTATTTCCCACAAAGGATCAGATCAAGGGAATGACAGATGCCCTTTCTCACCGGGGGCCTGATGCAGAAGGATTTTATCTGGAGGGTCCGCTGGCATTTGGCCATCGTCGTCTTTCAATTATTGACCTTTCGGATGCGGCCAACCAGCCTTTCATCGATAACTCCGGACGATATATTATAGTCTTCAATGGAGAAATTTATAACTACGCTGAAATCAAACCACTCCTTAGTGAATATCAATTTCGTACGCATGGAGATACTGAAGTGATCCTCGCAGGATTTATAAAATGGGGGCCGGGATGTTTGAAATATTTGCGCGGCATGTTTACAATCGCCATTTGGGATAAAGAGGAAGAGTCTTTGTTTATAGCACGCGACAGGCTTGGCGTAAAGCCTTTGTATCTGTTTCAGGATAAAGAAAATTTTGTATTTGCTTCTGAACTCAGAGCTGTTTTAACGATGGCTAAAGGTGAAAGAAAATTAAACCGGGCTGCCATTGCCGAATATTTCAGGTATCAGTCGATCGGATTTCCTTTTTCTCCGGTGGAGGGAATTGTACAAATGGAAGCCGGTACCTGGATGAGAATAAAAGACGGCCTGACTCATAGTGAAACTTATTGGGATCCTATTACGAATCGGTGTGAATTTCGTTTCACCGAAAAAAAACAGGTTGAAGGAAAGATAAAGGAACTCATGCTGCAGTCTGTAAAACGCCGTCTGGTAAGTGATGTGCCTGTAGGTGCATTATTGTCTGGCGGGATTGATTCCAGCGCAATTGTGGGACTGATGGCAGAATCGGGGGATTCTTCACCAAAGACTTTTACGATTTCATTCGACGAAGAGGAATTTGATGAATCCCGTTACGCAGAAATCGTTGCAAAAAAATTTCATACAGACCATACCCCGATACATTTGAAACCCGAAGTGATGCTCGAGGAACTAACGCATGCGCTCGACGCCATGGATATTCCTACAGGGGACGGGATAAATAATTATGTTGTGTCGAAAGCCATTCACCGCAATGGAATCAGAGTGGCGCTTTCAGGTGTAGGCGGTGATGAACTTTTTGCGGGTTATCCCATTTTTTCCAACTATATAAGACTGCAGCAAAATAACTGGATCTGGAAAACACCGATGTTTCTTAGAAATCTGGCGGGTGGACTGATAGGGAAGTCGGAGAAAAAAGACAGGATAAGGCAAATGATCGGATTGGATTCTCCTGCTATCGAAAACAGTTATCCTGTTTTCAGACAATTGTTATCACCTGATGCGCTTAAAGAACTTACGAACCTGAATGGCATTGGTGGTCAAACTTTGTCGGCGCAATTGATGGCAAAGAAAACAGCGTTACTTAAGCTTCCTTATTACAGCCAGGTGACAGCAGCAGAATATCTGGGATACACCCAACAGACACTATTAAAAGATACAGATCAGATGAG
This sequence comes from uncultured Bacteroidota bacterium, assembly GCA_963757315.1. Classification (GTDB taxonomy): domain Bacteria; phylum Bacteroidota; class Bacteroidia; order Chitinophagales; family Chitinophagaceae; genus Puia. The sequence goes on from CAVWRD010000012.1 coordinate 24,354, forward strand.
CATGGCGAGTTCTCTTGAAATCCGTGAACCTTTTTTTGATCAGGACCTGGTAGAATTTGTGATGTCGGTCCCCGATCATTTTAAAGTGCCGGTTTATCCTAAAAGTTTACTCGTAGAATCATTAAAGCCTCTCCTTCCGGACGAGATTGTTCATAGAAAAAAACAGGGTTTTGTTTTTCCATGGAATCAATGGATAAAAAATGAGTTGAGAGGCTTTTGTGATAAACATATCAACCGGATAGCGGACAGAGAATTTATTCACGGTTCCAATTTGAAACAAATCTGGAATCAGTATCTAAATGGAAATCAGAATATCCGCTGGCAGGAAATGTGGCTTTTTGTTGTGCTGGACTATTGGATGGAAAAAAATGGCGTTCATTGAGTAAAAAAAAACTCCTGCTGATGACTGACTGGTATGAACCAGGATTCAAAGCTGGTGGTCCGATCCAGTCCTGCGTGAATTTTGTGAAAGCCATGTATCAAGAATTCGAGATTTTGGTACTGACATCCGACAGGGATCTTGGGGAGAAAGACCCTTACACTGGTATTCAAACCAATCGATGGATCCAGCGGCAGCCGGGTGTTTTGGTATATTATGCAAATACCCACACACAAAATGCGAAAAAAATTACCAACCTGCTTGAGCAATGTAATCCTGATTTTATTTATTTGAACAGCATGTATTCTTATCATTTCAGTGTGGTTCCTCTTCTGTTCAGCTGGAGGAAAAAAATATCTGCTCAAATTGTGCTGGCACCCAGGGGAATGTTACAGGAAGGAGCGATGCACTTCAAAACGATGAAGAAGAAATTATTTATTCGTGCACTGAATTTTATGCGTGTGCCAGGGAGAATTCGTTTTCATGCAACAGATGAACAGGAAAAAAGAGATATCCTCCATTATTTTCCAGGGGCAAAAAGCATTGATGAGGTTTCAAATTTTTCTGCGCCTCTTCCATTGGAATTGAAAATTATTGATAAGGTTCCCGGTAGTTTAAGGGTGGTATATTTATCAAGAATCATCCCCAAGAAAAATATACTATTTTTTCTGGGGCTGCTTAATCAAATTCCGGAAGATATTCAGATGCAATTTGATATTTATGGTGAGGTGGAGGACACCGATTACTGGGAAAAGGCAAAACAAATCATCGGATCCTTTCCGGCGAATATTAAGACAAATATATATGGGGCCGTTCCACATGTTCAGGTAAATGCCGTTTTGGAATCTAATCACATTTTTGTTTTACCGAGCAAAGGAGAAAATTTTGGTCATGCGATATTTGAATCCTGGTCGGCCGGCAGGCCATGCCTGATCAGTGATAAGACTCCCTGGCATCAACTCAGTAAAGAACTTACCGGCTGGGATCTATCGCTGGGAAACGAACGGTCATGGTTAAATGCTCTTAGTGAAGCGGCTTACTGGGATCAGTCGTCTTTTGACAGCTGGTGCAGGGCAAGCAGGGAGTTTGCTGCGCGACACGTGGGGCAGTTTAATTTGAAAGCTGAATACATAAAGTTGTTTTCTTAAGCCTAAAGCTAAGCCTAAAGCTGGGACAAGATTGTATTGAAAAATATTTGAATCAGTTATTTATAACTGAAAATTAAAAAAAGCTTTGGGCTTTAAGCTTTAGGCTTTGGGCTTACAGTGGCTAACAAAAATTTAGAATGATTATTCTTGGAATAAATGCTTATCACGCCGATTCATCTGCGGCGATATTTAAAGACGGGATACTAATCGCCGCAACGGAGGAAGAAAGATTTCGACGTGTTAAACACTGGGCTGGTTTCCCTTCGCTGGCTATTGAATTTTGTCTCCGTGAAGCGGGTATTTCGTTACACGAAGTTGATCATATTGCAATAGGCCGTGATCCATATGCAAAGCTGGCCCGGAAAATTTTATATTTAATGAAGAATCCCGGCGGCGGATTTCGCGCGGTAAAGGATCGGTTTTCCAATGCAAAAAAAGTTTCATCACTGGAAACAGAATTTAAAATCCTGGATCCGGCGATAGATGAAAAAAATATCAAATCGAGGATTCACAATATAGAACATCATCGCAGTCATCTTGCCTCTGCTTTTTTTGCCTCCCCTTTTCAGGAGTCTGCCATTTTATCTATAGATGGGTCGGGTGATTTTACGACAACGATGACAGCTATCGGTCGCGGAAACCAGATGGAAGTGCTGGACTCGGTAGATTTCCCGGATCAGTGTGGGATTATTTTATACAGCCTTTACCCAATTGCTGGGATTTCCACATTATGGTGATGAATATAAAGTGATGGGCCTTGCACCCTACGGCGAACCAAAATACACAGAGAAGTTAAGAAATGTATTGATATTCGAAAAAAACGGTTTATTTCATCTCAACCCAACATATTTCAGACCTCCCAGGAAGGGCATCATTTCTATACTGAAAATGTGCCAGTAGTTTCCTTGTATTCATCATAAAGTGACACAATCGTTCGGCGAAGCCAGAAGAACAAAAGAGGCAATTACCCAATACCATAAAGATATGGCAGCATCTGTGCAGAGGATTACGGAAATGCTTATCTTCCATATTCTTGAATTCTGCACAAAAAAACGGAATGAAGAATATTTGCATCGCAGGTGGTGTGGCACAGAATTCAGTGGCCAATGGAAAGCTCACAAGAAATACGGAATTTAGGAACATTTATATCCCCTCAGCCGGTCATGATGCGGGTATTTCTATGGGCTCCGCTCTCTATGTTTACAATCAGATATTAAGACGGCCCAGGCAGCCGGCGGTATTATTCTGCATTTACCGGAGCCGTTTCAGCAACGAAGAAATTGAGACATTCCTGAAATCACGCGGCATTGAATATACCAGGTATTCTGAAAATGAAATCTATGAAATCATCACAGATCGCCTGGTCGATGCGGGAGTTGTTGGCTGGTTCACCGGGACGGGCTGAATTTGGTCCGAGGGCACTTGGAGCGCGCTCGATCATCGCAGATCCGCGCGTGCAGATCAAAGGATCTTTTGAATTCGAAAATAAAAAGAAGAGAAAGTTTTCGACCCTTTGCTCCATCCATTTTAAAAGAATATGTAAACGAATATTTTGAAGTGAATGACGATGTACCGTTTATGGAAAAAGTATTTCCTATCCGGGAGGAGAAGCGACTACTTATTCCGGCCGTAACTCATGTAGATGGTACAGGAAGATTGCAATCTGTCGAATCGCGACATAGCTCCGCGATATTATCAGCTCATTGAAACATTCAGAAAAAAAACGGGCATACCAATATTGCTCAATACATCATTTAATGAAAACGAACCAATCGTTAACTCGCCCGAACAAGCGCTTGATTGTTTTTTAAGAACGAGTATGGATATGTTGGTTTTGGAAAATTGTGTTATATACAGATAAATAATAGAAGGTAAAAAAGTACAAGTAAAAACTTGTAATTAATTAACCGTTTCAACGTTATGAACAGCAAAAAGCAGTTGTATTGGGAGCCGGTGGATTTATCGGCGGACGATGTGGTAAACGGACTTAAAAAAGAGGGATACTATGTTAAAGGAGCTGATTTAAAGAACAATGAATATGGTAATAATGCAGATGATGCATTTAAAATTGGGGATCTCAGAGAAGTTGATTTTTGTGAATCAGTCCTGTCTGGCGGATTTCATGAAGTATATCGGTTAGCTGCCGACATGGGCGGAGCGGGATATATTTTTACGGGAGAACATGATGCAGACGTAATGCGTAATTCTGTTCTGTGTAATGTAAATGCATTAGAAGCTTGCAAAATTCATAAAATTCCAAAGATTTTTTATTCTTCTTCTGCCTGTATTTACCCTGAATACAATCAGATGCATCCGGATAATCCGAAATGTTCAGAAGCTTCGGCATATCCGGCGGCTCCAGATAGTGAATATGGTTGGGAAAAACTTTTCAGCGAACGCCTTTATCTTTCCTATCAAAAAAATTACGGAATAGAAGTGAGAATAGCCCGCTTCCACAATATTTTTGGACCACAGGGTACCTGGACGGGCGGAAAAGAAAAAGCTCCTGCTGCTATGTGTAGAAAAGTGGCAGAAGCAAAAGATAGGATTATATTGAAGTTTGGGGCGATGGCGTTTAAACCAGATCATTCCTATATATAGATGAATTTCTGGAAGGCGTTCGCAGATTAATAATTCAGATTTTCCGGGGCCGGTAAATATCGGATCAGAAGAAATGATATCCATTAATAATTTTGCAAGAATGACAATTGAAATTTCAGGTAAAGTACTTTCGATAAAAAATATTAAAGGACCAACAGGTGTTCGGGGTCGCAATTCTGACAACCATTTATTTAAAGAAAAAATTGGTTGGACTCCTTCCAAACCTTTCAAAAATGGGATGGTTGAAACTTATGGCTGGATCGAAAAACAGGAAGCTGAAAGATTACTCAAACCAGCTACTGTCTGATCAATAGTAAGATTGAATGGACTTTCTAGTCATTTCCCAGGTTTTCTGGCCGGATACCGCGTCAACTGCACAACATTTATTTGATCTCGCAGAAGAGCTGGTGCGTAAAAATCATTCGGTAACTGTCTATTCAAGCAGGTATGCGTATGAGAATAGCCAGATCAAATTTCCGCGCACAGAAAATCATGGTAATATTCGAATCCAGCGTATCAATAATACAGGTTTCGGGAAAAAATATACTATTGGCAGACTGATAGATTTTGCCAGTTTTAATTTTCTCTTATTCTTTAAATTGCTTAGCCTTCGGAAAAATTCATTTTATGCCATAATTGGAATGACCTCACCTCCGCTGGTATCTTTTTTTGGGGCGTACATTGCCAGAAGGAAGAATATGAAATTCATTTACTGGGTTATGGACCTTAGCCTGAACTATCCATAGCTTCCGGTTTGATAAAGAGAGGTTCTTTTCTGGCCGGAATACTTGAAAGGATTGGAAATTATATTATTAGAAATGCCGATATTTCAATCGTACTTGATAAATACATGCGTGATTATTTGATCATGCGGGGTGCAAATGAGCGACATTTGTATATTGTACCTGTTTGGCCCGTAGTTGAGGAGTCATTTTCCGGCATACGGGAAGAAAATCCTTTCAGGACAGAGAACAATTTCGGAGACCGACTAGTCGTGATGTATTCAGGCAATCACTCCTACATTCATCCTCTTGATACGTTATTAAATGCAGCACTTAAATTAGAAAATGAGAAAGACTTTTTATTTGTTTTTATCGGAGAAGGAGTACGGAAAAAAGAGGTGAATAAATTTGTTGAACAACATAAGTTGGATAATATTCTTCAATTGCCTTACCAACCCCGGAATAGAATACACGAGTCTCTTGGATCTTCGGTTTTGGTAAAACACAGGATGAAGTCAGTTTATGAACCTGGTGTGATGGTAAAAATGAGAAAATGGAGGTATCAGAAATGCTGCGATAAAAAATAAAACACAGGATGAAGGCAGTTTATGTACCGGGTGTGATGGTAAAAATGAGAAGTGGAGGTATCAGCAATGCTTCGGTAAAAAACAGGATTCGTGCAAACCGGGAAGATCGGGAAGCATGGCGCATGAACGATTTAAAGCCTTATTTTTTTACATTATATTTGAAACCACTGCGAAAGATTATGCAGTTCTTAAAGAAATAACTATGGCAAAAGTTGCACTGATTACTGGTGTCACGGGACAGGATGGAGCTTATCTCAGCGAATTGCTGCTGGATAAGGGATATGAAGTGCATGGTGTAAAAAGGAGAAGCTCACTTTTTAATACCGACCGTATCGATCATCTCTACCAGGATCCCCATGAAAAACATATTCATTTTCGATTGCATTACGGGGATTTAACCGACAGCACCAACCTGATTCGTATTATCCAAGAAACAAAACCGGATGAGATTTATAATCTTGGCGCCATGAGCCATGTGCATGTAAGTTTTGAAACCCCGGAATATACTGCCAATGCAGACGGAATTGGCACATTGCGAATACTGGAGGCAGTTAGACTACTCGGGCTCGTTAAAAAAACAAAGATCTATCAGGCATCGACCTCAGAATTGTATGGACTGGTTCAGGCCGTTCCCCAGTCGGAGACCACTCCGTTTTATCCGCGGTCGCCTTATGCCGTGGCTAAACTTTATGCTTACTGGATGATTGTTAATTACAGGGAAGCCTACAACATGTTTGCAGCGAATGGGATTCTTTTCAACCACGAATCTCCGCTGCGCGGTGAAACATTTGTTACAAGAAAAATTACACGTGCGGTAGCAAAGATAGGTTTGGGATTACAAGAGAAACTTTTTCTGGGAAACCTCGACGCCCGCCGCGATTGGGGCCATGCAAAGGATTATGTAGAAGCAATGTGGATGATTCTTCAACAGGAGAAAGCGGAGGATTTCGTCATCGCTACGGGTGTAACGACTACCGTTCGCGATTTCGTAAAAATGGCGTTTGCTGAAATCGGTATTGAGCTGGCATTCAAGGGAGAAAACGAGAAAGAACATGCCGAAGTAGTATCGTGCAGTAATCCTGATTTCCAGGTGACTATCGGAAAGATTGTTGTGGCTGTGGATCCGAAATATTATCGTCCTACAGAAGTGGAGCTTTTAATTGGTGATGCCACAAAAGCTAAATTAAAACTGGGATGGGAACCTAAATACGATTTACCTGCCCTGGTTAAAGAAATGGTACTTGCTGACATACATCTTTTCAGAAAAGAAAAGATTCTGAAAGATTCGGGCTTCGAAATTAAAAATCAACATGAATAAAGCAAGTATGGGAGTATGGGAGTATGGGAGTATGGGAGTATGGGAGTATGAGGGTGTGGGTTTTTATTAAGACAATTTTTCAACTGTCAACAATAAATGAACAAGCAGGATAAGATATACATCGCAGGTCATCGGGGTATGGTGGGTTCGGCTATAAAGAGCAAACTGGAGCAGGAAGGATTTGGTAATCTGATATACAGGACTTCGCAGGAACTGGATCTCCGCAATCAGGCAGAAGTGAATTCTTTTTTTGATAGGGAAAAACCAGATTATGTTTTTCTTGCTGCAGCCAAAGTGGGGGGAATTTTGGCCAACGATACGTTCCGCGCAGATTTTATTTATGAAAATCTGATGATCGAAACAAATATCATTCACGCCTCATGGAAGTCGGGAGTTAAAAAACTAATGTTTCTCGGTTCATCCTGCATCTATCCGAAAATGGCTCCACAGCCTTTGAAGGAAGAATATCTTTTGACAGGACTTCTGGAACATACCAACGAACCTTATGCGATTGCAAAAATTACGGGAATAAAATTGTGCGATGCATACCGGGCGCAATACGGTTGCAATTATATTTCGGCGATGCCGACGAATCTTTATGGACCAAATGACCATTATGATCTGAAAAACTCACATGTACTCCCCGCACTTATCCGGAAATTTCACGAAGCAAAAATGGCTAATGAGCCTTTTGTGACTATCTGGGGAACGGGTGAACCCAGGAGGGAGTTTCTATATGTGAACGACCTCGCAGAAGCCTGCCTGTTCCTGATGGAAAATTATGACGAAGCCGGCCTGGTAAATGTGGGCACCGGGACAGATCTCAGTATCCTTGAACTGGCAAAACTTATAGCGGCCATCACAGGATATAAGGGTGAAATTAAAAACGACATTTCAAAACCCGATGGTACACCCCGTAAACTAATGGATGTTTCCAAATTAAAAAATATGGGTTGGACGGCGAAGGTTCATCTGGAAGAAGGAATCAGGATGGTATATGGAGAATATCGGAAATCATTGACCCCGCATGTGCAGGGCCGTTAGCTAGTATCATATTAGTATTCGAAATCAATCTCAATAATAATTATATTTAGCTAACATAATTAAAACAGCCAACGCCTAACGGCCAAGAACCAACGAAAATAATGTTTGGATTATTCAAAAGAAAAGAAATTGTACACGCTGATTTATCCGGCCTTGTGGTAGATATGCACAACCACCTCATTCCTGGAATCGACGATGGTGCTACGGATCTGGAATCATCGATTCAAATGATTCGTGCAATGTATAGCCTGGGATATCGAAAATTCATTGCTACACCCCATATTCAATGGGAGATGTATAAAAACACTAATCAGATCATTGAAAATGGTGCACAACTTGTACGAGATCGTTTAGCAGAATTAAAAATGAACGTTGAATTCAAAGGCGCGGGAGAATATTTTCTGGATGAACACGTCGATGGGCTTTTGGAAAATAATATTCCCCTGCTTACCATCCATAAAAATATGGTGCTTGTGGAATTCTCTTTTATCCGTCAGCCGATGGATTTGAAGGAAAAGCTTTTTCAACTTCAGATCAAGGGCTACCAGCCTATCATTGCCCATCCCGAACGTTATTTGTACTTCGGAGCCCACAAGAGCACCTACGATGAATTACACGATATGGACTGTATTTTTCAACTAAACCTGTTGTCCCTTTGTGGTTATTATGGGAAAAAACAGGAAGAACTCGCTCAATACCTCATAAAAAAGAAATACGTAAGTCTTTTAGGATCAGATCTTCACAACATACGGCACATTAATATTCTGCGTGCCTCTTCTTCCATTTCTGCTATTGTTAACCGGTTGTTAGATGAAGGCGTTCTGTTGAATCCCTTTTTGTAATCCTAAGGTCTAGACCTTAGCTGAACGCTTCATGTATTCCCGGCAATGCTTCTGACAGTACAGCAGCCAAAAAACGACTCTATGTCAAATAAACTGATTGTTAAGACTTCTCCGCTTGTCATTAAGCTGACATTCCGTCTTGGCATTATTTTTACCTTTATAGTGTAAACTATTTGACATATGGGTGCTCTTGAATTCAACCAATTACTGGTATCAAATGCTGAATTTTTGAAGCCGTTTGCGATCACTTTAACCAGGGATAGCGAAGAAGCGAAAGATCTTTTTCAGGAAACATTATACCGGGCAATAGCCAATAAGGATAAATACAATGTCGGAACTAATATCAAAGCATGGTTGTATACGATCATGCGAAATATTTTTATAAATAATTACCGGCGACGTGCGAAACAGAAAACAATATTTGATTCTTCTCCCAACGACTTTCTCTTAAATAATAGTCAGTCTACTGTAATTACGGGTAATGCAGAAAGCAATCTGCGTATTCGCGATATTCAGGGAGCGATTCATGGATTGCCTGAAATTTTCAGGAATCCTTTCCTTTTATACTTCGACGGATATAAATATCATGAAATTGCGGATATGCTGCAGGAACCTCTGGGGACTATCAAAAGCCGTATACATTTTGCACGCAAACTTTTGAAATCACAGATACAGCAATTTTAATTTGGTGGATAGCAACATGCAAACCGAAGAAGTTATCCTGGTAAATGAACAGGACGAGCAAACGGGAACAATAGAAAAAATGGAAGCACACAGGAAAGCCCTTTTACACAGGGCTTTCAGTGTTTTTATATTCAACACAAAGGGTGAAATGCTTTTGCAACAGCGTGCGATGGCAAAGTATCATAGCCCAGGATTATGGACTAACACCTGTTGTTCACATCCGCGACCCGGCGAAGATGTTGAAGAGGCGGCGAAGAGAAGATTGAAAGAAGAAATGGGTATAGATAGTTCACTGGTAAAAAAATTCGATTTTATCTATCGTACGGAATTCGAAAACGGTCTCACTGAATATGAATTCGATCATGTTTATACTGGTACATATAGTGGACAATTGAACCCCGACCAAAAAGAAGTAAAGGATTTTTGTTTCCGTACCATGGAGGACATCGAGCACGATCTCAAATACCATCCGGAAAAATATTCTTCCTGGTTTAAAATCGCGTTTCCACTCTTACGCTTAAAGCTGAGGCAAGTATGAAAGTATGGGAGTATGGGAGTATGGGAGTATGGAAAAATTAACGGTTAACGGTCATCGGTCATCGGTCAACGGTCAACGCCCAACAGTAATCGTCTCTTTCTCCACCGATTTGCCCTTGAGTTTACCTCCCCTGTTATCGCGCGCCATCCGGGAATAAACAGAAAGATTTCTGTCGAATAGAAATTTAAAAAGCAGAATTGTATATGACGTATGATGGCCCAGTGAATCGTAATAACTGCCCGCAAATTTTTTGATCTGCGGTAATTTATTCCAGGGAACTGAAGGAAAATCGTGGTGCTCATTGTGATAACCTACATTGAGGTTTACCGTATTCATCGAACCGTAATAGCTCTTCGTTTCCTGATCACCGTGAGTCAGGAAATGTTCCTGCACCCAGCGGGCACCGAGGGGATGCAGACCAACGGAAAAGAAAAAACTCATAGTAAGGTAAGCGGCTGCCTTCCATCCGAGAAAATAAATAAAAAGACTCATGAAAGAAACCTGAATGATAATATTTACAACCGTCCACCTGTCCATCAGGGTTACTTCTTTAATTCTCCCGGGGCGGATCATCTGAAAAATTGGATATAATAAAAGCCAAAGCGCCTTGCCAAATCCTGAATTGTTAATCAGTTTTGCTTCCCAGCGGTAAGGCATATCCGCGTCCAGTTCTTCCACACCCTGATAAGAATGATGTTTCAGATGATATTTTTGAAATGAAATGGCACTTGGAAAAACCAAAGGAAGATTTGCGATAATAGCTGAAATCTTGTTGTAAAAACTCTTCTTAAAAAGAAGGTTATGAGCAGCTTCGTGGATACACACATACAATGTATGACTCGCAAAAGCGCCGCCCAAATATGCCACCACGAAGATAACCCACCAGGAAGCGTCGCGAAGAAACCACGATAAAGTCACCTGAAAAGCAACACAGAGAAGGATCACACCAAATGTCCAGGGATTTCGCCCAATAAGGGTTCTGATCTCAGGATGCTTATGAATGATTTCCTTTGTTCTGGGCTTGTGGGGCTCACTCTCCATACTCCACCGGAAGCTGTTCGGCTTGGGCATATGCACTATTTTGAATGGGCGAAATTACTTCATATTTCTCAAATCGTTGACCGTTGGTCGTTGGCGGCTGGCCGAAAAATAAAGAATATTTAACGAAGCATACAGTTTCCTAACAATCAACAACTTCGGTTGAGAATCGGCCAACGGCCCACGGCCAACCGCAGACGATTATTTCGGTTTATATTTTACTTCATCAAAAATTGAGCGGGCGGGGGTTTTCATGAGTTCTTCCGGAGATATGTCCGGATGCATAGACGCATATTTCTGCACGATACGCCATCCGACCCACTGACCAATATTTCCGGGAGAAGCTTCGGGCATCCCCTGTGTATAAGGCGCGTCACCTATATAATTTTTTATAAGATCGGGTTCCAGGGAATAAAGATTCTGGTCGAGAAAATAATTCCATATCTGGCCTTCATTTGCATGACACCATCTAAGTTGTTTTTCTGTAAACCCGGTTTTTAAACTGTCTTCCATGTCGGGCAACAGCTGATCAATCAGCCACCAGCTTTTTCCTTTTTCAACCATTTGTTCAATGAGTGGTTTCCCCTGACTCTGATCAGGGAATATATCTTCAGCGAGTGCCTTCATACAATTGGGCACTACATATTCCGGTTCAAACCTTCTGGAAATATATACGGGAAAAAGTTCCTGTCCCTGACTACTTAAATAAAAAGGAAAATACCTGCCCGCATAAAGTTGGAGTCCGATAGCCAGCGTATATCGCGTTAATGCAACTCCGGGAGCATCGAATGGCCCGATATATGAAACGACTTTAGGCGGAAGGTTATATTTTGGAAAATAATATTTGAGATATTGGAAACCTTTTTGCAACCCCTTTTCTATCGGAATCATACCGCCTTCAGACGAACCGAATTTGAGATCCAGGGAATCTTTTACGGGCGCATAACTGCTAACGAAACGTCTGAATGCGAAAAATGCCTGTTCGCTGGTGTCTGCCAGAGGACCAGTCCCCAAAATATTTACCGCAAAATCACTTATAAAATAAGGATATTGTCTGCCCAGGTCAAGGAGGCTCTGCTCCACATGATTGGTATCGATTGCGAATAATGCCTGGTCGAAACGCTCAACATGAACTGAAACCTGAATATTTGAAACATCAGGAAGCTTTTTACCTGTTTTACAACTGACAAATAAAATTAAAAGAGGGAAAAATATTCTTTTCATCCGGATAGAAACGTTAGTCCCTGCAAGATAGTATTCAGCCGCTTAGCAGTAAATTTGCAGCATGAAGATCGCGCTGGTTCAGCAGAATTATCATATTGGAAATTTTGAATCTAACACCAAAAAAATCATCCGGGGAATCGGGATAGCAAAAGAAGGTGGTGCAGATCTGGCCGTGTTTTCTGAGATGTCCGTCTGTGGATATCCACCTCGTGATTTTCTGGAATTCGAAGACTTTCTCGCCCGCTGTTATGCATCCATAGAACAGATCAAAGCGCATACCAGTGAAATTGGAGTTATCATCGGTTCACCTGCACCGAATCGTCTCGACAATGGAAAAAGCCTGTTTAATGGTGCATGGTTTCTCTATAATAACGAAGTGAAAGCCGTAGTAAAAAAAACCTGTCTGCCTACCTATGATATTTTTGATGAAAACCGATATTTCGAACCGGGATCCGAATGGAATGTCATTGAATTTCTCGGCAAACGAATTGCGCTTACAATATGTGAGGATATCTGGAATCTTGGTGACAATCCCCTGTATCAGATTTGCCCAATGGATCAGCTGATGCTCCAGAATCCGGATATGATGATCAATATTTCCGCATCCCCATTTGATTACGATCATGAAGAAGACCGACGTGCGGTGGTGAGGCAGAATGTATTGAAATATAAACTACCAATGTATTACTGTAATGCGGTTGGTTCACAAACCGAATTAGTATTTGACGGGGGAAGTGTGGTATATGACGCGCACGGCAACTGCACGCACCATCTTAAAGTTTTTGAAGAAGATTTCCAGATTATAGATACTGAAACTAAATACAGACCGGTTAACGAGCATCTTCCGGTTTTTACTTCAGCCACTGTGTTGAAACCAGACGAAATTATTCCATATCTCACAAGAAGAAATAATATCCGCGAAATCCACGATGCGTTGTTATTGGGAATTCGTGATTATTTCCAAAAAATGGGATTTCACAAAGCTATCCTGGGTAGCAGCGGTGGTATTGACAGCGCAGTCACACTTACCCTGGCCTGCAAAGCCCTGGGCAGTGAAAACGTACGGGCAATAAGTTTGCCTTCCGGATATTCAAGCAGTCATTCTGTAGCCGATGCGGAATTGCTTTCTAAAAAATTAAATAATCCTTTCGAAATTCTTCCCATACAATCTGTATACGAAAGTTTTTTATCTACGCTGAAACCTATTTTTAAGGACCTGCCTTTTAGTGTAGCCGAAGAAAATATTCAGAGCCGCAGCCGGGGTAATCTACTCATGGCAATCGCAAATAAATTTGGGTATATTCTTCTGAACACTTCCAATAAAAGCGAACTCTCAACGGGATATGGAACACTTTATGGAGATATGGCCGGTGGCTTAAGTGTAATCGGAGATGTTTACAAAATGCAGGTCTATGCACTCGCAAATTTTATTAATCAGGAGGAAGAAATTATTCCAATATCGATATTGAATAAGCCGCCCTCGGCCGAATTGCGGCCCGATCAAAAGGACAGTGATAGTTTACCAGAATACGAGCTGCTCGATAAAATTTTATATCTATACATTGAAAAAAGAAAGGGTCCCAGGGAAATTATTGCAATGGGTATGGATGAAAAGCTGGTGGGTCGTGTATTGAAGCTTGTGAATACCAGTGAATACAAACGAAACCAGTTCTGTCCCATCATCCGGGTGAGCAGTAAAGCATTCGGTGTGGGAAGAAGGATGCCGATTGTGGGAAAGTACCTTTCGTAAGCTTAAAGCCGTCAGAAAAAAACGAGGATTTATTGTTTTATCAAGGTAGTCGTACCGATTATTTGAAGAGGGGCCAGTTGCACATTGCCGGTGTATATAAGAGTTTTTCCATCCCAGGATTTTATAAATACGCCGAGACCATTAAAATATAAGGAGTCGCCGCCTGAAGAAAGGCTCCAGGTTGATACTGAATCTGCTTCCGGAGGATTGCATTCAATAAGGACATCAAGCTCATGCGCAATTCCGTCAGGATCTAACCGTAAAATATTATCTTTCTCGCAATCCGGTAATGAGTCATACACATTCGTACTTATACCGTTTGAAGTCCAGATAAGAGAAGTTAAATTATAGGAGCCGGACAGGTTTTGTACTGTTCGTGCGTTTGAAATATTTTCGCTTTTCTTGCAGGCGTTGAAAGAAATCATAGCTGGAATGGCGATTCCGAGTAAAAAGATTTTTCGCATGGGGGTGAAGAGTTAATTACCTGCAGACCGGTGGTTATTTTTTAACAAGTGTGGTTGTAACGGTAGCTGGAAATCCGCTTATAGTCTGTTGTCCTAATAAAACAAGCGTAGTACCATCCCAGGAGTTAATAAAGTTTGCACTTCCGGCTATATACAAAGTATCTGCGTTTTGAGAAAGGCTCCAGATACCCGAGCTGTCTGATTTTGGAACACATACCGTACCGGTATCAATAAACTGGGCTGTAAGATCGGCGTTCAGCTTGATGAGATTGTCCTGTTCACAGGGAGGTAGCGAATCATAAATGTCTGTACTTACGCCGAAAACGCTGGCTTTCAAATCAGTCAGATTATAAGTACCAGAGAAATTTTGCACCGTTCTTGCATTAGACGGAGAAGTTGAATTGCTACTCTTAGAACACGCATTAAATACAAACAACAAGGCAATGGCTGAAGCTGCTAAATGAATTTTCCGCATAGTCTCACAGTTTTATGAAGATCTGTAACTTAAAATTGCAGGTTTTATTGCAGGGCGGTTCAAATAAATATGAATTAAAAACAAAAGGTTCAAAAACTACACCAGAAATAAATGTGAAGTAAATGTGAATGCGTTGAAAAACTCATTTTTACAAGTGGCGGAGGATATCCGGTTCCTGATGCCCGAATTCATTATTTTTGCGCAGATATTTTTTTGATTTAATGGCTTTATTCCTGTCTCAGGACGTCCTACGGGAGTAGATGACCGGCCATTGACATTTTCAAATTTTCAAATTTCTCCAATGTATACGGCAGAAGATATCAGGGTTTTAAATGAAAAGATTCATATTCAGGCAAAGTTTATCGATAAACTCAGAGAGGAAATAGCACATGTGATAGTGGGACAGCACTATATGCTTGACCGGCTGCTGATCGGTTTGCTTACCAATGGTCATATACTTCTGGAGGGTGTACCGGGACTGGCTAAGACGCTTACAATCAAATCGCTCGCACAGACTATTCGGGGAAAATTCAGCAGAATACAATTTACGCCGGACCTCTTACCGGCCGATGTAATCGGTACGATGATTTTCAACCAGCAAAAACACGAGTTCGTCGTTCGGAAAGGTCCGATTTTCGCAAATTTTCTCCTGACCGATGAAATTAACCGTGCTCCCGCCAAAGTACAGAGCGCATTGCTGGAAGCCATGCAGGAAAGACAGGTAACTATTGGTGACAGCAGCTATATTCTGGAAGAGCCTTTTTTGGTTCTTGCTACACAGAATCCATTAGAACAGGAAGGGACGTATCCGCTGCCCGAAGCACAACAGGACAGATTTTTGATGAAAGTGATTGTGACCTATCCTTCTAAAATCGAAGAACAACAAATCATCCGTAATCATATGAATGGGATCAAACAACCCGAATTAAAACAGGTTGTTTCCATGCAGGAAGTACTCGAAGCGCGCGATCTGACGAGAAAAATATATATGGATGAGAAACTCGAAAATTATATTCTTGATATCGTTTTTGCCACCCGCAGCCCCGAAAATTACAGACTGGAGAAATTGAAATCTATGATATCGTATGGGGGTTCACCACGTGCCAGTATAAATCTGGCACTGGCTGCCAAAGCCAATGCGTTCTTAAATAAAAGGGGATATGTGATACCCGAGGATGTACGTTCGATTTCCAAAGATGTTCTGAGACATCGGATCGGTTTAACCTACGAAGCAGAGGCAGAAAATATTAATGCCGATTATATTATAGATGAAGTGCTTAGGGCGATACAGGTGCCGTGACGATGACCGTGGACCGATGACCGTGGACCGTTGACCGAAGGTAAGGATTTGATGGTGGGTTAAAATAAAGGTTAATGTATGAGATTATAGCATAAAACAATTTGCTATGACAAATTATAAGAAGTTAGAGGCATGGACAATATCCATGGAGACCATAAAGGAGATTTACGATATAACCAAATTATATCCAAGAGAAGAAAAGTATGGATTAATAAGTCAGACAAACAGAGCCGCTGTTTCTATATGCAAGTAACATTGCGGAAGGAATGGGGAGAAATCACAAAAAGGATATTATTCAATTTCTGCATATATCAAGAGGGTCGGCATATGAAGTAGAAACTTTGTTGAGTATAGCAAAGATGATTACAATTGTTGATGAGCAAACGTATAATAGATTGAACAATAAATTGGAGAGAAATATTCAACTACTAAATGGTCTAATTAATTATTTAGAACAAAAAATATAAATCGGTTAATCGGTCAACGGTAACATCGGTCAACGAAAATGCTAACCGCAGCAGAAATATTAAAAAAAGTCAGAGAATTAGAGATCAAAAGCAAACGTCTCACA
Source organism: uncultured Bacteroidota bacterium (assembly GCA_963757315.1). Taxonomy (GTDB): domain Bacteria; phylum Bacteroidota; class Bacteroidia; order Chitinophagales; family Chitinophagaceae; genus Puia. Next base: position 41,039 of record CAVWRD010000012.1, read on the forward strand.
CGACACTTGTTCACAGGGGAATATCATAGTGCATTTAAGGGAAGGGGAATGGCTTTTAGGGAAGTCCGCGAATATTATCCGGGCGATGACGTGCGGTTTATTGATTGGAATGTTTCGGCAAGATTCAACCATCCCTTCAGTAAATTATTTGAAGAAGAAAGAGAACTTACCGTGATGCTGATGGTAGATGTGAGTGGAAGCTCCTTGTTCGGAACAGTGAAGGGACGTAAAAAAGATCTGATCACCGAAATCTGTGCGGTTCTTGCCTTTTCGGCAGTAAACAATAATGATAAAGTAGGACTTATATTTTTCAGCGATAAAATTGAAAAATATATTCCTCCAAAAAAGGGCCGAGATCATGTTCTCCATCTGGTGCGCGATCTGTTAATTACCGAACCCGCCCACCGCAAAACGAATATTTCACAGGCGCTCCGATTTCTTAATAATACACTCCGACAGAAAACCATTACATTTTTACTGAGTGATTTCCTGGATGAAAGTTATGAGGAGGCACTGCGTGTGGCGGGTAAAAAGCATGACCTCATCGGCATTAAAGTGTATGATAAAATGGATATGGAACTACCCGACGCCGGAATGATCGAAGTAGAAGATGCGGAAACGGGCGTTGAGAAATGGATAGACACTTCCGACTACGCACAGCGGAATTATTACCAGCAATCTTTTTTTAAAATGACTGAACTCTGCAAATCTCTTTTTTTGAAGTCGGGTTCTGACCTGCTGCATATGCGGACTGATGAAGATTATGTAAAAATTCTGCAGAAGTTTTTTGTAGGTAGAAACCGACCTGCATAACCGATGCCGAAAATCTTCTCCTATATCGTTTGTTTCGGAGTATTCATTACAGCCTGTAATATGCTGTATGCACAGGAAACGCCGGATGTGAAAGCTTCCATAGATAAGAATGAGATTTTGATTGGCGAGCAAATACGCCTGAGCCTGGATGTAAAGTCACCTATGGTTTCCGGTAATATACTACCGCAATTTGACAGCATTCCCCATTTTGAGTTAATAGAAAAAGCTAACCGGGATTCTTCGATTTCGGCCGCAGGTGCCAGTTATCATCTGGAGTGGAAATTGACAAGTTTTGATTCTGGTACGCGCTATATTCCCGCTTTGTCAGTCACGATTGGAAAGCAAGTATATAAGACCGACTCTTTAGCCGTTGAAGTATCTTACGGAAAGGTCGATACTTCGGGGGATTATCATGACATCAAAACCATCATCGATATTGAAAATCCCGATGTTAAATATATTCCATGGATATTAGGTGCTGTTACTTTGATGTCCTTGTTGTTGTTTATTTATTTTATCCGTCATCGGTCATTTATCGCCACGCAGCCAGTGATTGAAGAAACTGCCGTTAGCAGCATTTCATTACTCGATGAGGCCCTGACTTCTTTAGATCAGCTTAAGAAAATGCTTCGCGACGATCCCACAGCTGTTAAAAAATACTATTCAGGCATGTACGATGTGCTGCGGATATATATGAACCGTAAGTTAGGGATCATTACTATGGAAAAGACCAGTGAAGAGATGATTCACAGCCTGAGCGATCTGAATATGAACAGGGATGATTTCACAAATATCGCGGCAGCACTCAGAATGGGTGATTTTGTGAAGTTTGCAAAATATGTTCCCGGACCTTATGAAAATGATCATAATCTGGAAACAGTTCGATCGGCGATTGTATTTATTAGTGAGAACGGATAGGAAAGTATGGGAGTATGGGCGAATGGGAGTATGGGTAAGTGATTTTAATTGTGGAGGTTATATCGATCAAGGATATACGATAAGCGATCCACGATTTACGATTAACAGAAATTAGTGCATTTATGAAAAATAATAAATAGTGTTGTACGACTGGATTTCAAATATTCATTTTGCCAAACCCTGGTTTTTTGCACTGTTTGCGTTGATACCGGTGTTGATATATTTCTATCTCCGCCCACCCACTCGTACTCAGGGCAGTATGCTGGTTTCAGGTGTTAAAGCATTTGGCAGTGGCCGAACCTGGAAAACCATGCTGCGACATATTCTGTTTGTTTTCCGGATGCTCGCAATTTCATGTATTATCATTGCATTGGCGCGACCTCAAACCGGAAGTGAACAACAGCTTACAAAAGGTGAAGGCATCGACATTGTATTTTGTCTCGATATCAGCGGAAGTATGCTTGCGCAGGATTTTACTCCCAGCCGAATGGAGGCTGCAAAACAGGTCGTGTCAGAATTTATCGATAACCGTCCTACGGACAGGATGGGACTTGTGATTTTTGCGGGAGAAAGTTTTACGATGTGTCCGCTAACAACCGATCATGCGATGTTAAAGTCGCAGTTGTTTAATGTACAGAGTGGTTTATTAGAAGACGGTACAGCAATTGGATCGGGACTTGCAACAGGAGTAGAGCGACTCCGTTCATCTGTTTCCAAAAGCAAAGTGATCATTCTGCTTACGGATGGAGAAAATAATGGCGGTCTGGTGGATCCAAATTCAGCAAAAGAAATCGCAAAATCCTATGGTGTAAGGGTTTATACGGTGGGTGTCGGTACCGAGGGATTTGCGGCAGTTCCTGTACAAACAAGCAGTGGGGTTATCATGCAACGTGAAAAAGTAAGTATAGATGAAAAGCTTCTTACACAGATTGCGGATGAGACAGGAGGAAAATATTTCCGTGCAAAAGATAACGAAAGCCTTGGTTCGATTTACAAGGAAATTGACCGTCTTGAAAAGTCGAAATTTGAAGTAACAACTTTCACCCACTATACAGAAAAATTCTTTCCATTTATTCTGGCATCAGTTATCTTCCTCGTATTGGAATGGATATTGAGATTTACTCTATTTAGAAAATTTCCCTGACATGCGCGCAAGAGTTTATAAATCCACCGGAAGTTGGTATACCGTAAAAACTGAGGAAGGAGATTTTATATCTGCACGTATAAAGGGGATTTTTAAAATAGACGGAATTACATCCACCAATCCGATTGCCGTAGGAGACTGGGTGAAACTTGAAATGGAGTCTGGTGGTGAAGAAGGTGGTATGATGATAACGGGTATTGACGAGAGAAATAATTATATCAATCGTCAGTCGCCGGCAAACAAATATCAACATCATATTATTGCTTCAAACCTTGACCAATCACTGTTAATCGCAACATTAAAAGACCCAAAAACCTCACAGGGTTTTATGGACCGGTTTTTAGTTGCCAGTGAAGCCTATCATATTCCTTCCGTGATAGTTTTCAATAAAGGCGATATCTACCGTAAAAAGGAAATGGATCTCTTTGAAGAGAGAAAGGCAATGTATGAATCGGTCGGTTACAAGGTGATTCTGATGAGTCTTGAAAATAAAACCGGTCTGGAAGAAGTGGAAGAGATCCTGCGGAATAAAACGAGTTTGCTCAGTGGTCATTCAGGTGTTGGAAAATCAACTTTTATAAATGCTGTGGTTCCCGGTGTGGAACTTAAAACTCAGGATGTAAGTGGTTGGAGTGGCAAGGGAATTCATACCACTACATTCGCAGAAATGTATGATCTGCCTTTATTGAATGCGTATATCATTGATACGCCGGGCATAAGGGAATTTGGTCTTGTAGACATACCGAAACAGGAACTCTCGCATTATTTTCCCGAAATGCGTTCGAGACTGAATGATTGCCAGTTTAATAATTGTCTTCATATCAATGAGCCCGGATGCGCCATAAAAAAAGCCCTCGAAGAGGGCAAGATATCGTTAGACCGTTATGTAAGTTATGGCATGATGCTTAATTCAATAGCGGAGAGAAGTTATTAAGAAGCAAGCCTGTTGGCTGTGTGAATCAATAACTTTCCTTCCAGAAATCGAGCTACTTCTACCACAGCATCATTGTCTCTTCTGGGCGCTTCACGAAATTTTCTTGGATAAATCGAAATGCCGGTGTAGATATTATAATGCAGGGTAAGTACATGACCTTTGAAAGAGAAGTCCCACATAAGCGAATCAAAATCGTCGGTTTTGTGGTTGAAATTCACATCCAGATCATCAGATAAAATATTGGCGACTTCATAAAATCTTTTAAGGCCGCAATCGTCGTCTATGACAGCTTCGGTACAACCGAAGTCGGTACGCAGGGTAAGGCTCATAGTGTTGGGATTTAACTGGTTTATAAAAGGGTACATGATTAAGATTTAAATTTTGGAGGTGTAGGTAATTTTTCTCCGCTCAATATCCTTTCTGCACCAACGTTTCGACCGTTAGACGGGCAACCATACTGAGCTTTACATGAACAAATCATACTGATGAAGAAACTCAGTACAACAATAACAGAGAGGGTTTTACCTTTTTTCATTGGATACGCTTTAACTATTTAAACCTACAACAAAGACCTGGCAAATGCAATCAAAGCCTCTGAAACTCGATGAAATGCTCTAAATCTTCGATGAGTTGGCCTATATATAACGCGTTGGGTTAATTATTAATTATGGGTTATGGATTATTAATTGGCTGTCGTGGGATATATGGCCTAATAATACATTGATAATCAATGGCTAAAAGGATTGCCAAATAGCAAACAATAAGCGTTTGTGCGGAGGGTTTCGCGTTAAGCCTTACGCGTTATACGTTACGCTTTAAGCTTCCCTGAACCAGCTTGCGTATAGAATATAGTTATTGGCAATTCTCTCAATCTCCCCGTGGATGAGCTCCTGAGGAATGTCCTTGATTTTGCGGGCTGGTATGCCACCGTATATTACTCCGTTTTCGATCTTTGTATTTTCAAGAACCACTGCACCGGCCGCAATTATAGAGTTACTGCCGATTTCTGCGCCATCCATAATAACAGACCCCATACCAATTAGCACATTATCCTGTACTGTACAGCCATGCACGATGGCGTTATGTCCTATTGAAACATTATTGCCAATAATTGTTTTTGCTTTTTGATATGTGCAATGAATGATACATCCATCCTGTATGTTTACCTTACTACCTATCCGGATGCAATTCACATCTCCGCGTATCACAGCGTTGAACCAAATACTACAATCGTCACCGATTATAACGTCACCTACAACGGTAGCGTTAGGTGCGACGTACACATTTTTTCCAAATACTGGTGAAATACCTTTGACCGGGAGAATAACGGGCATGGTTTTAATTTTGAGATAACACTAAGGTAAAGCTTAAAGCCTAAAGCCTAAAGCTTAAAACTTTTTCGCTGGTTGCGTTTGCCTGTTCACTGACAACGTTTTTCTTTGTTTTATGTGGGTTTATTTTTGGACTTTCGAAGGTAGATTTCTTAACAGCATAAAAAAGGTCATCGGTTATCGGTCATCGAAATAATGAATCATAGAGAACTTTTTTACAAACATATCGGTCAGACTTCGCCTTCCCCGATTGCCCTGGAAATCTATTCGTGCCGAAGGGAATTATTTATTTGATTTATATGGGAAACGATATCTGGATGCCATAGGAGGAATCAGCGTCTGCAATATTGGTCACAGGCATCCGGAAGTTGTAAAGGCTATCAGAACTCAGGCAGATCAATATCTTCATGTATTGGTTTACGGAGAATTGATACAGTCCCCGCAGGTTGAATATGCACATTACCTGGCCGACCATTTGCCGGAAAATCTTCATTCCGTATTTTTTACAAATTCAGGTACGGAAGCTACGGAGGGTGCCATGAAGTTATCAAAGAGGGTAACTGGCAGGACCGGGATTGCAGGTTTCGAAAATTCATATCATGGTTCAACACAAGGCGCACTGAGTCTGATGGGCGATGAATACTGGCGGAATGCGTTCCGGCCCCTTTTGCCGGACATTTTGCATTTGCGATATAATAATAAAGATGACCTGAATCTGATTACTGAAAAAACAGCCTGTGTGATTGCGGAAACTGTGCAGGCTGAAAATGGCGTAATTAAACCACATGATAATTGGATGAAGTTACTTCGGAAAAAATGTGACGATACTGGTGCGTTACTCATTTTAGATGAGATTCAGGTTGGTTTTGGAAGAACGGGTTCTCTTTGGGGTTTTCAACAATACGATATTGTGCCGGATATTATTCTGCTTGGCAAAGCTCTTGGCGGAGGATTGCCACTTGGTGCTTTTATTGCTTCTAAAAGCCTGATGGATGCATTCACAGAGAATCCGGTATTGGGTCATATTAGCACTTTTGGAGGTCATCCCCTGAGTTGTGCGGCAGGATTGGCTGCGATGAAAGTATTAACGCAGGAAAATCTGATTTCGGAAATTTCAGAAAAAGAAAATCTTTTTAAAAAATTGCTTGTCCATCCATCCATAAGAACCGTAAGGACCGCCGGATTGTTGATCGCTGTTGAATTTGAGAGTTTTGAATCCTGTAAACGTGTCATCGATTCATGTATACACGACGGGCTGCTTACAGATTGGTTTTTATTTGCGTCTAATTGTCTGCGTATTGCGCCGCCCTTGACAATATCGCTATATGAAGTGGGTGAAATTTGCAGAATTATTTTGCATAATGCTTTACAGGATTAAGTGCGCCTTTTTTAAGATGAAGTTTTTTTCGTGGCGGACCTTACGGATCAATGGACGGTTTCAGAATGAGAATTTCAACGCGCATATTCTTGCGTTTTTCTTCAACCGTAGATGCATTTGGATAAACCATTTCTGTATTACCCATACCTTTCCAGAACATTCTTGCAGACGGTATACCTTTCTCCACCAGAATATCAAAAATAACACGCGCCCTATCCGCAGATAGCTGATCCATTTTTATTTTATATCCGGGATCGCCAATGGGAGGCAGGCGTGGATTCCAGTTCACGTGACCTTTTATTTCAAAAATATCGCTGGTGTCCATCTTTAATATATCCGCGACCTGATCCAGATAAGGCAAAGAAGAGGGTTCAAGTATGGGTTTATCGGCTTTGAAATATAAATTCTCTAATACAAGCTGCCTGATTATTCTGAATTTGCTCGTATCAGAACTGCCTGTTGATACTTTTGTATACGAAAAATAAATTTCAACCCTCCTGTTCAGTGCAAGACTATCGTGACTGACCGGGTTCTCTTCACCATACGTAAAAATTTTGTAGTTGTTCGTCAGAAGATTGTGCAGACTTAAAAAGTCAATTACAGTTTCATTTCGCTTCTTCGCCAGGAGAAGATTGTCCCGAAAAGTCCCAACTGAATCTGTATAACCCGAAATACTTTCAATTTGAAGAATATTTTTATTGTTGTCTAGCGTAGCGGATAACTTCTGTTGTTCCTTAAGATCCAGAATAAACTTGCCTGACTTAAAATATAATGTAAGTGTATCTGTAGATGTTTGCGAAGAGGCGCTGATGGGGAAAGAAAACAATAATAGTACAAAGAGCGCGAAGTAGTTTAGCATGTCCCTTATTCGAAGTTATTTGCAATCGTATCAATACAACCGGTACTTTTTTGTTAACCGGGGTTTGTATAAATCTATTCCTGAAGCCTCCCATATTTAGGTCCGATAAATCATGACGCCCACCAATATTTCCATCCCAGCGTAACCCAATCTGCTTGGTTCGTATCACAATGTTACTAAAATTCTTATTTTCACCATGTGCCGCTAACTTATCGACACAAACTGTTATGAAATCATTCGCAGCCATATTGTCCGTATTTATTCTTATAATTATTACTGCTTTTAACCGCGTTTCTTTTTTTGATTCATAAGACATTAGAGATTGGTGCAGAAGCTCCTGATTTTAATTTAAAGGAGTAGACGGCAAGAAATATAGTCTGGCTTCTTTTAAAAAAGCCGAAGTACTCGTTATAGTTTTTACTTGTAATCATTGCCCTACTGCACAAGCATATGAAGACCGTCTCATTCATCTAACCTCAGAATATGAAAAAAAAATGTTGCAGTTGTTGCCATCATGCCGAATGATCCCACATGCCTTCGTTTGGATGAACTTGATTTTTCTGATATCGGAGATTCCTATGAAGAGATGAAAATAAGAGCAAAAGAAAAGAGTATTCAACTTTCCATATTTATATGATGGAGATAATGAAACGGCCTCCAAGGCATATGGACCAGTAGCGACGCCTCACATATTTGTATTCGATAAAGATAGAAAATTACGTTATGAGGGTAGAATAGACGATACGGAAAGTCCTTTTAAAACGCCCACCAGTACTGATGCCATAAATGCTATAAATGCAGTATTGAATAATCAGGAAGTGGCTGTAAAAACCACTAAAGTTTTCGGATGCTCAATTAAATGGTCCGAAAAAAAAGACCTGGTAGAGAAGTTTCGTCAGAAATGGGCAAAGGAACCTGTGCATCTCGAAATCAATAGAAAATGATAGTCTGAGAAAGTTGATCGGGAATTCCCCGGACAAATTGCGGCTAATATATTTTTGGGCGACGAAATCCTTGGCTTCTGAAAAACAATTTCAGGAATTTGTTACTATCAACAGGATGTACAGAGATCGTGATTTTGAATTTATCAGCGTGAGTTTGGATGGGTTCAGCAACAGGGATATGGTGATGAAATATCTACTTACACAACAGGCTTCAAATTCCAATTATATTTTAGATAAAGAAGATAAACTACAATCGATTCATGAGTCTGTTCCATCGTGGAATGGAGATTTGCCTTTTACAATACTTGTTGAGCCTGGAGGGAAAATCGTATATAATCAGGAAGGCATGATCGATCCTGCCAGGTTAAAATGGACGATTGTAAATAATCATCTTATTAGGCAAAAAGCTGCGCATCCCTCAAGGTGAATGCTGACTACCAAGATTACAAATCCGCGTATAGAACGAAAATCTGAAACTTCCGAATACACCAAATTGTTGCTGGTAGGATAAATTTTGACCACTTGGTAAAACATGCCAGATAAAATCCACCCGGCAGAATTTGAAAATATTGTCAACGCCGGTTCCCACTTCCATATAGGTTCTGCCATCCAATGACCTGAATTGATAATCAGCATTGTTGTTGTAGGCCGTATTTTCTGGTGAGAGATGCCCCCACAGTAGTTTCACGGTATAAAACTGTCTCCATTTTAATTTCCTTGTAATACCTGTAAAACGAAATATTCCACTGCCTATATTATGCTCGAAATTTACACCCAGGAACTGATCATGCAGGTATTCATATTTGTTCATTAAACTGAATGCATACTTATTGTAATAATAGGTTTCATTACCTGGTGCTATATTTAGAAATGGATAGGGTTGTACTCCCGACGTTTTTCCGCCAAAAAAATCATAATAAACAGTTCCGATTGGTGGTACTTTAATTATATCTGATATACTGGCAAAAATTTTATTATAAGTTAGTGTGCTGCCGAGTACACCGGGAATACCACGTGTATATTTCACATCGATGATTGGATAATCGCTTCCAAGACTGGTGCGATAAAAGTTATTTTCAAAAAACTTTTCCAGGAAGGCAAATCGCAGATTGATTGCAAACTCAAAACCATTCATTGGGTTACCAGTTCCCTTTTCAAAATCACTTATGGGTGCCAGATTCAGTTCGGGATTATATACTTTATGGTCCGCAGTGAGTGTGATGGAAAATCCGTTTAACCATTCATTGAACCATTCGAGTTTCTGTTCAGTAAGATTAATAAATTTGATCGGGACATTAGGCTTTCGAACTGCAATAGCGAAAATATTATCCGACGTGATCTCGTCATAATATTGCTGTCCATAATCCAGATCCTGACGGTACATGCCGTATAAGGTCATCCGCGGATTGCGATGGAATACATACATCGCATCGGCTTCCTGATGCCATACATTATCACCGAATCCATAAGCCAGGTAACCATGAAGTATTAAATTTTTATTGAAGCCTTTGTTGGTGCCCAGGTCAAAACGTAAACGCAGTCCTTGCAATTCATTACTATAAATCCAGTTGTACCAGGGCCCTATCTGATAGTTCCCGATATCCAAATAACCCGTACCGATAAAATTCAGTACGTTGGCGTAGGTATGGAATTGCGGCATTTTCATAAGGGTGTCTACCATTTTATAGATTGCCTTTTCATCTTTGCTCAACTCCTCATGACGATTTGTGAGCCAGAAAGAATCCGGTTGATTCCTCGCATCTCCGGAAAATAATACCTCTTCCGGAATTTTATTTTTATCGATCTGAAGAGTCACGGAAGTATCATTGTAGACAATGTCTTTATAGGTGGTGGTTTTTCGTCCAATCATCCCCATCATATTTTTGCTCAGAGGGGAAAGGCTTACTACGAATTTATCTTTCGTCAAAAACCAGGTGGTATCGTTAATCAGCGAAAATTCTTCTATAAGGCTCAGCTCCTGTACAAAATTGAGATTGGCATTTGCATCCAATCTCAAGGTCATCTTCTGAATGGCAAAACTCGTGTCGTGTACCCAGCAATCGCCTTCGAATGTATTTTCGCCCTTCCTCTTGGGTGTAAAAATCAGGTGAAGCAGACGTCTTGAATTAACATACTGAGTATCGACTATTTTATAGCGATAATAGTAATCTCCGTTATTGCTGAGAGGACTAACAAAACGTTTGTCGAAAACGGGTATAAAATTATTGTAGAAATCGATGTTCTGCTCCATTCCTCCGAGATACTTACTTACACTTGCATTGTCCAGTCCAACCGTTTTGCTGCCTTTGATTAATTCACGACGTTTGGTTGGGTCTCTTTCAAAATAATAGTCTGAAATAGTTTCAGTAATATAGAGAGGAAGGAACGGTTGTGACTCACTGGAATCGATGTTATTCAAAATAAATTTGAATGGCCTTAAGAGTTTAACCGATTCAATTCTTTGTCTGTTTACTTTATTGAGATCCAGTTCCAGTTTATTATATAACTCATAGGAAAAATTGTGAAACCGGTAGCGATCATTGGATTCTTTGTGTTTTACGATCTTACGCCAGAGCAAAAGTCCGAAATCCACTTTACGGCTTACCGTCACTTCATTGTTGTATTTACCCCTCAGAAGATTAATAGTCAGGAAAACGGTATCATGATTATTAAGACTGATCAGGGAATCGTCCAGCACCAGAGAATAAGTCTGAAACCCCACATATGAAACCTCCAGCGTATCACGTGGCCATTTTTGAAAACGAAACGAAAACCCGCCAGCGGAATCGCTGAGTTTGCCATAACCACTTTTGTTCAGCCTCATAGAAGCAAAAGGCACACGTTCTCCACTTTGCATATCCAGAATCACTCCCCTGAGCATTTTGGTTTGTGCGCGCGACTGGATGGTCATCATGAAGAAAAGGACGAAGCTTACATAAGGCAGACATCTTTTCAATGTCGACATATCCTCAAAAATACTACAATGGCCTCTAAGGAGTTGCGTCCCTTTATCATTCTCCTTACTTTTGCAGCCGTTATGGCAAATGATCATGTTAGACTACAGGCTATTATTTCCCATTGCAAGGAATACGGCTTTATTTTTCCTTCCAGTGAGATCTACGACGGACTCAGTGCGGTATACGACTACGGGCAATATGGAAGTGAATTGAAGAAGAATATCCGGGATTATTGGTGGAAGAACATGACCCAGATGCAGGACAATATAGTGGGTATTGACGCGGCTATTTTTATGCATCCGACAACCTGGAAAGCATCCGGGCATGTAGATAATTTCAGCGATCCCATGATTGATAACAGGGATAGTCAGAAACGATACAGAGTAGATCATCTTATTGAAGGCTTTGCAGATGAGTTGGAGAGCATGGGCAAAAAAGATGAGGCTGATGCATTGATTAAATCAATGGAGGGTCTCCTGGCAAAAAATGATTTTGATCAACTGAAGAAATTAATTGAAGAATATAAAATCAAATGTTCGGTTAGCGGAACTTCCAATTGGAGTGACATAAGGCAATTTAATCTCATGTTTTCTACTCAACTGGGCAGCGTAACTGAAGAAACCAGTGAAATTTATTTAAGGCCAGAAACTGCTCAGGGGATCTTCGTCAATTTCTTAAATGTTCAAAAAACCGGGCGATTGAAAATTCCTTTCGGGATTGCTCAAACCGGAAAGGCTTTTCGAAATGAAATCGTGGCCCGTCAATTTATTTTTCGGATGCGGGAGTTCGAACAGATGGAAATGCAGTTTTTTATTCGTCCTGGTACACAGAAAGAATGGTATGAGTACTGGAAGGCCGCAAGGATGAAATGGCATCTGAGTCTTGGAATCCCATCCGATAAATTCCGCTTTCACGACCATGTTAAACTTGCACACTATGCGGATGCTGCATGTGATATTGAATATGCATTTCCCATGGGATTCAGGGAAGTGGAAGGCATTCATTCCAGAACTGATTTTGATTTGAAAAATCATCAGGAATTTAGCAAGAAAAAACTTACTTATTTCGATACCGAGTTGAATCAACACTATATTCCTTATGTGGTGGAAACCTCAATAGGCCTTGACAGAACTGTTCTGATGATTTTGAGCGAGGCTTATCACGAAGAAGATTTGAGCACACCAGACAAGAAAGACAGCCGAATAGTTTTGAAGTTTCCTCCAAAACTGGCGCCCGTAAAACTGGCAATCCTGCCATTGGTAAAGAAAGACGGGTTACCAGAAATTGCAAAGCAGATTCTTACAGACTGTCGTAATTATTTTCGATGTTTTTATGAAGAAAAGGATACGATTGGGAAAAGATACCGACGAATGGATGCTATCGGCACCCCGTTTTCGATAACTGTCGATTATCAGACTGTAACCGACCAAACAGTGACGATCAGGCACCGTGACAGCATGTTGCAGGAGAGAATATCTATATCTTCAATAAGGGAGATCGTCGAAAAACAAATTTTATAAAACTTAATTGCATGGGGGCCATTTAATTGGAAGGGAACCCTTAATTTTGGGTATAACCTCCAATTGCGTGATAAACCCCCGTTGGGAAAGCATAATCCTGCTCCAGCGAAGTACCCAGTGAAAATCCATTGTTGATTTTATAATTTAACTATCGCTATGCTTACCAACGAGGTTACGCTCAATATTTATCTGCTTGCAACTATACTGGGCATATCAATATTCCTTGGATTTTCAATAAAAGCAAAAATGATCGCGAAATGCCGATCAAAAATTGAAGAACTGGAACGTGAAATTTTGAATAATTATGCCCATATCCTGGAACTCGAACATGAAACTTCGAATATGGAGTCCCAGATGCAGGACATTAAGAGCCCAGTAATTACTATGAAAACTCCGGGGAAGGAGGTTGAATCCATTTCAAAAAAAGTTCCAGATATCTCGCTTCGTAAACAGCTTCTTTCTAAAAAGAACATTGAACAACAATCGGCTTCAGGACTCTGAGGCTATCCATTACCGCTGTTATCCATACAATTCAAGATGAATTGATTTTCTGTCATACCCCAGGTCGGTAATTCGTTTTCTTCGCTTCGTCAATCATTACTTTCCAGCCACATAAATAAAAGGAAGCCGGATATACTACTTGATTTACTTCCTGGACTAAAAGACCCATTTTCTTTTTACATATTTCTTCAAAAACTGCATGCACATACCCCGTGCGTATCAGATGTTTCCTATTCTCCGGCAGTTCGCGGGAAAAAACGGGCAGATATTGAAAACCGGGTAGATTATTTTCAAGTATTTCCATTTCCTCCCGGTAGAGCGCATCTTGCCACCGCCTGCAACCGAAAATCAGATAAATATCCAGATGCGGAATATTATGATTCATGATATGATTAACCATTGCCCGAAAAGGGGCTATACCAGTACCGGTACAGATCAGAAAAAGATCTTTTTCTATAGGTCTGGGAAGGGTAAAACTTCCCTGTGGGCCACGCAATATCAATTCACTTCCAATCTTCACTTCTTCAAAAAGATACTTTGTGCCCGCACCTCCCTCCAGTATGACAATAACCAATTCTATGATAGCTGTTCCGTCGGGCCATGAAGCAATTGAATAACTGCGCCATCGTTTTGAAGGTTTCTCGTGGATGGGAAGATCCAGAGTTACAAACTGGCCTGGTTCAAAATGAAAAGGTTGCCCAGAAACAAGTTCTATCCAAAAACGGCGGGTAAAATTTGTTACATTTTCAATTCGTATAACTATACCGCTCTGCCAGGGTTGAACCATTAATTATGAATTATGAATTTTGAATTCCTGAATATGCGAATTCATCAACAATTTACAATTAACAATTACTCCTGCAAGACATCTTGTCCTTATTGAGCTATATTGCCTGAATTGTCCTTCTAAAATCCGGTAACCACGATTTTCTGAAGATATTTTTTTGAGCCAATTTCTAATTGTAGCACATATACACCTGAGCTAACCGCTCCAAGCGTGATTCGTTTGCTAAACGAACCCTGAAAATTTGGATATTTTGCTTCATATAACAATTGTCCGTTTATATCCAATATCCGCATGTCGGTATTCGCTGCTTCTGTCTGATAAAATTCGACTGCAAATGAGCCTTGATTAGGATTAGGTTTAATTTTTAATCCGATGTCATTTCCCGGCACATAAACATATTCCGCTGATTCCAGTTGACATCCTACACTGTCTGTTACCACATCTTTATAGTTCCCGGGTGCATTCAGGGAGTCGGTCTGTCCGGTAGCACCAATAACAAGTGTATCGTTAAAATACCACTGATTGCCAGACGCATAGTTACTTGATATCAAATGTCCTATTGGCGTTAAAACCACCGGATTTGGTGTACTCGCTTCAACAGCCACACGAGGTGATGCACATTTGGTAAGCGTTATTCTGGTATCGTACAGGAAGTAATAATAATTCTGGTAAAAGGTGGTGTCTTTGCAATTGGAGACATCAATGGCGCTGTTTCCTGTAATCGTAAATATGCCTGGAAGACCCAAAGGATAGGGATTTGAAGAAATATTATTATTTCTGAACAGGAAGGCGCTGTCTTCGGCAATTACGATCAAAATATGATCACCAGGTGTGGGAACGGGTAGATTCAGCAAATAAACGGCACCGGTATCATTCGCGGAATTGACGCTTGAAGCAACTCTTGAAGGAGTTGTTGTGGTTGGATATACATCAATTACATTTTCGGAAATTGGGAAATAGCTAAACGTTCCAGCGCAGGAATCATAATCAGCAATGTCAGCTACAATGAAATCTACTTTACCCCCTGCGCCAACATACAGACGGCTTGTCGCTATTGTTACCGGAACATCATTGTGAAATTTAATAAAGTTTCCCTGGAAGTAGTTATATCCTCCACTTGGAAATTCATTTTTTGTTTTTGGTCCAATCGATCCGCTTATTTCATTCAATCCCAGATAATAAGTTTTGTCAGAGGGTATGTCAGTGGTGGTTGCCTGACTACCTGACGCAATCGGAGTAGTTGCTGTTGGGCTGTCGAACCAAAGTACAGCATCTGTGCTATCCGTCAGGTTTGCTTTCAGCCCTGCCACAGGTGGGTTGCTGCTGCAGATTTCGGCTTCACCGGTTGCCTTTTCTGTTCCAGAACTTACTGAAATGGTATCGGATATAAAATCATTGCCGGGATCCTGATCGCCCGGAAGAGAAGTTGCTACCTGGATAATTTCAGTAGAGCCGGCAGCTGCCGTATATGGAGTCTGAAAAGTATAAATCGCTGAACCCAATGCAGGAATTGTATCTGGATAAACGGTAACGATATTAACAAGTGTTGAGTTCCCGGAAATCACTTTTAGGGAGATAGGAACATTCACCTGAGCTGTCGTTCCCGAATTTTTTATCCTTATTGATACCCTTTGAGAATCAGTTGCACAAGATCCTGGCAGTGGATCAACAATGGCACTCGCACTGACATCATTTGTAAGTGCAATAAATTTTGCTGTGTAATCCTGAGTTTCTCCGTTGCCATAACTACCGCAAGCCTGAACTACCGAAGTGTCGGTAGTTTCCTCAGCCACGATACGTAATCGTGTGCTGTTTCCGACTGTCTGACCGGCAGGAATCACGAGATTGCCGCTATAAATAACATTGTTTCCTCCGGCCAGAACCGGACTAACCTGTGCCTGGCTAAATGTTCCGTTATTTTGATAATCTATAAATATTTTCACGACTCTTGATGCCGCGGAGGCGTCGCAACTACTGAGCTTTATGGTAAATGGAAAAGATTGATTTGATTGTAGGTTGATGACATGATTAGTATAATCCGAATAAGTGGTACAACCTGAAGGATTAACAACGTCTACGTTTCCGATGGTCACTTCGTCAATCCTGGTACCCGAGCTGCTCGTAGGAGCAGAACTGCAATAGGATGTACTGCCAACCCCGCTCACCAGAAGTGAATAAGCCTGTGAGCCACTACGAAGTGTTCCTTTATGGGTAACGGTTATTGTATAGGATTTACCCGGTACGGAGTTTGGCACCACAATTTTCTCCACATTATTTAAACTGTCGTCTCCTGGAATCGCGGGAGCTCCGGGGTTGAGACGGTTCAGGGTCCATGGCATGTAAGTATTGCCATTACCAGTAATACGCAGATCCAGATCGTTTACCAACTTCCTGGCAGGGTTATTAAGAATATTTACCTCGTCTACGGAGCCCGCAGGATCGGTCCAGCAAATTGTGGCGGTCAGCGTCCCCTTGCCGGAAGCAACCACGGGTAAAGTCAACGGCGCATCAGCATTTGCCATAATATTTTCCTGAATGAGCTGATCTGTATTGTTGGATGTTATGACTGATGCGGCTTTTACCATATCTACCAATCCCCATCCGTACTGATAATCCGGCCCGTCTGCAGGCCCCGCCTCGTCAGCAGTATGAATTAATATACCTTTTAAAGTTGCAGACCGCATGAATACATTATGAAGTTTATGATAGTATTCCTGCAGGAGAAAACCAGATCCTGCAGTGGCGGGAGACGACATGGAGGTACCACTATAAATCGCATAAGCGTTATTTGAAGTACTGATGGACGACAATACGTTGATTCCATCAGCAACGAGATCCGGTTTAATACGTCCATCATCAGAGGGTCCCCAACTGCTAAATTCGGCTAATACCACATCGGCAGGTGAATTGTAACCCCCCGGTATTGGATTTACCGCACCCACGGAAATGATGTTTTTTGCGACACCGTAAGTCGGAATAATATCATATCCATCATTGTTACTTATTCCGGCGGGCCTGTTTCCTGCTGGTATCAGATTTCCTGAGGAGTTGTAACGATAATATGGTTGCCCAACCGGCGGCCCATTTTCGTCTCTGTTATTACCGACCGATTTCACAATCAGGTAATAAGGAGCATAATAGGCTATAGAGTCCCATACCTGGGTGTCATTGTCGTAATAACCAAATTTGTAATCCACAGTGTCCCCCGGATTGCCAAGAAACTGCCATTGATTGTTGTCGGTATCTAAATTCCACCCGGCAAGAGTGCCATACGAATGATTTGAAATCAATAGATTAGGTGCCGCAGCATACATTTCTGTGAGATGATTATTATAATCATATGCCTCGAGTTGCAGTGCTCCGAATGACATGCCTTTGGCAACAGGGTTAACGCCAGCAGCAATCAATGTTCCTGAAACATGTGTGGAATGGTCGTTTAATGTGGGCGAATTGTCGACCTGTACTACCCTGCCGGCAAGTTCCTGATGGGTTCCCAACACTTTCCCTCCGTCCCAGAGAGCAAGTTTACCCGCAGGTATTGTAGATCCATTCAGATTAAGTCCGGTGCTTCCTCCAGGCCACAACTGGTTAGTTCCGATGGTAGCTGCAGAAATGATATTGTCATTTGTGGAAACATATAGAGGTAACCCATTGGGACTTAAGCCGTATAACACCGCTGTGTTTCCGTGCCTGAGAGTAATTGCAAGAGGCCAGCCCTTTTGTTTGGCCAGTCTGGCAAGTCTGGAATTCATTTCCTGGTATTGACTCTCGGAGCGGGCAGCTGCATTTCTAAGCGCCAGAACATTGGTGATGACCTGAGAATTTACGACTGGGGAAAGGGCTAAAACTACTAGAAAGAAGGGTACAAATTTCTTAAGTATCATGTATTTTCTTAAATGATAAGAGCCTGTGAAATTACACATTTTTAGTAAGCGCTGCCATTTTTGGTATAACTTGCGGAGGGTTGCGACATAAATATGCTTTTCAAAAAAACGATATTGCAATTGGTTGTCGGCCTGCCTGTTTTGCTGACTTCTGTTTATAGTCAGAGTAAGAAAACCGGTCTGGAAGGATACATTTTCCGGATCTCCGGAAACCGAATGCCTTCTCCTGACGCGAAACTAAGCCCACCTAAAGGAATAAAAACAGCCTTATATATATACGAACTTACAAGTTTAAATCAGGTATCCAAAGAAAGGGAATCTACATTTTATATCAATATCCACACGAAACTGATTCAGACCGTAACTTCAGATGACAAAGGTTATTTTTTTGTGTCCCTTCCTCCTGGAGAATACTCGCTTTTTACTAAAAAGGATGCTTTATACTATGCGAATAATTTTGATGGTAACAACCATATAGCGCCGGTTAAGATCCAGGCGGGTAAAATTACTCAGGTTAATATCAATATCGATTATGATGCGGTATACTGAGAACAAGTATGGGAGTGTGGAAGTGTGGGAGTGTGAGCTCACTAAATGAACACCAATCAAAAAATCTCTTCTATACCCCCATACTCCCATACTTCCATACTCCCATACTTGTTTTTAGTATCTTCGCAACCTGAATGAGTAATGAGGTCCTGCTGAAGCAATTTGAACATTCATCCCGCCTTTTTCAGCTTGCGGAAAGGCTTACTTTGTCCCACCCTCAGCAAATAGCCTTAAAAAATCTGCAGGGATCATCACCAGCGTTTGTTATTGCTGCCATATTCAGGATGCCGATGAGCAGTCAGCTGAATCATGTAATCATCTTGGAAGATGCTGAATCGGCGGCGTATTTCCATAACTCTTTGGAAAGTCTAACCGGAGCACTCGATATTTTTTATTTTCCCTCATCATTTAAGAATAGTAAAACCTGGCAAGAATTAAATAGCAGCCATGTAATGCTTCGTACTGAAGCACTTACACGCTGGAGTGGCGGTGGGAATAAAAAAATTATAGTTACCTATCCGGAAGCACTTTTTGAAAAAGTGGTATTACCGGAAATCCTGGCAGATAATATGATCCGGTTGAAATCCGGAGAGACAATTCAGCCGGCGGACTTAATGGAAACGCTCATAGGATATGGGTTTGAGAGGACAGATTTTGTGTATGAACCCGGGCAATTTGCATTACGTGGGGGAATACTGGATATCTATTCTTTCGGTAACGAAAAGCCCTACAGAATTGAATTATTTGGAAATGAAGTGGATTCAATACGATTATTTGATCCGGAAACCCAACTTAGCGAAAGACGATTGATACAAGTAAATATTATTCCAAATATCGAAACCAATTTCTCAAACGAAAAGAAAGTTTCTCTTTTTGAATTTCTCCCTGAAAATACCGTGGTGTGGATGCATGATCAGCGTTTTATCGGGGAAAAAATCGCGATTCTTGAAAACGATCTCGATACCTTTCTGGCATCAGAAAATTCAAGAGAAACAGGAAAATCGGACGAGCCCATACTAAAGAAAATTTCTTCTAAAGATTTTATCAGTGCGGATTTGATAAATGAAGTTTCAAAAAACAGACATCTTGTTGAATTTGGATCCATCCAAAAAACGAAAGATAATACGATTGAATTTCACACAAAGCCCCAACCAGCGTTCAATCGACGATTCGAAAGACTAATAGAAAATCTTGAAGACTGGGAATCAAAGAAATTTCAAATATTTCTTTTTGCTGATAATCCTAAACAGTTCGAAAGGCTGCATATGATTTTTGAAGATTTGAAATCAGGAATCCGCTTTACGGCAATACCCAACTCAATTCATGAAGGATTCATTGACGAGGATCTGAAGATAGTTTGTTATACTGATCATGAAATTTTCCAGAGGTACCACAAATACAAGGTTAAGCAGGCTTATAATAAAAGTAAGGCCATTACCCTTCGCACACTTCGTGAACTTCAACCGGGTGACTATGTAACGCATATTGATCATGGTGTAGGTGTTTTCAGCGGACTTCAAAAAATTGAAGTCAATGGGCATATTCAGGAAGCTGTACGCATTTTTTATAAAGACAATGATATACTTTATGTCAATATCAATTCTTTACACAAAATCTCTAAATATACAGGCAAAGAAGGAAGTGTTCCGAAAATGAGCAAACTGGGTAGCGATGCCTGGCAGAAATTGAAAGAAAAAACCAAAACCCGTGTCAAAGAAATTGCTTTCGATCTTATTAAATTATATGCGGCCCGAAAAGCGCAGGAAGGATTTGCCTTTTCTCCTGATAATTATATGCAAACAGAACTTGAAGCATCTTTTATTTATGAAGACACCCCTGATCAAAGTAAAGCAACAGCTGACGTAAAAAAAGATATGGAATCTGCTTCCCCGATGGATCGCTTAGTATGCGGTGACGTGGGATTTGGTAAAACAGAAGTAGCAATCAGGGCTGCATTTAAAGCATGTCTGGATGGCAAACAGGCCGCCGTATTGGTACCCACAACGATTCTGGCGTTTCAACACTATAAAACTTTTGGTGATAGACTTAAGGATTTCCCGGTTACTGTTGACTATGTAAATAGATTTAAGTCAGCCAAAGAAAAAAAGGATACTTATAAGAAACTTGAAGAAGGAAAGGTGGACATAATTATTGGCACACATTCTATTCTGGGCAAAGAAGTAAAATTTAAGGATCTGGGGTTGCTCGTAATAGATGAAGAACAAAAATTTGGTGTAGGACACAAGGAAAAGATTAAAACGCTTAAAACCAATCTCGACTGTTTAACCTTAACTGCAACGCCCATCCCAAGGACGCTTCAATTTAGTTTGATGGGTGCACGCGATCTGAGTATTATGAATACTCCACCGCCTAACCGCCAACCAATTCAAACTGAATTGCAGGTTTTTAATGAAGATTTTATCAGGGATGCTATTTATTATGAAGTGGAACGAGGAGGTCAGGTTTTTTATATTTATAACCGAATACAGGGCTTAAAGGAAATGACTGTTTTGCTACAGGAGTTGTGTCCTGATCTCAGTATTGGTTATGCGCATGGTCAGATGGAAGGCCATGATCTCGAAGAAAGAATATTGAATTTTATTGATAAAAAGTATGATGTGCTTGTTTGTACCAATATTGTTGAAAGCGGTGTGGATATTCCGAATGTTAATACAATCATTGTACAGAATGCACATCAGTTCGGCCTCAGTGATTTACACCAATTACGGGGTCGGGTGGGAAGAAGTAATAAAAAAGCGTTCTGCTATTTGCTTGCCCCTTCTCTTGCGACTTTACCATCCGATGCGCGCAAAAGACTTCAGACGCTGGAACAACATAGCGATTTGGGTAGTGGATTTCAAATTGCCATGCGTGATCTCGATATTCGGGGTGCTGGAAATATGTTAGGAGGTGAACAAAGTGGTTTTATGGTGGAGATGGGATTTGAAACTTATCAGAAAATATTAGATGAAGCAATCCGGGAACTCAAGAGAACTTCCTTTAAAGATTTGTTTAAAGAGGAGATTGCGAAACAGGAACAGGAAGCTATTGATTGCACAATTGATACCGATCTTGAAATACTGATCCCAGACCTTTATGTAGAAAGTATTACTGAAAGATTATCCCTTTATACGCGACTCGATAATTGTGAAACCGAAGCAGAGTTGCAAGAATTTCACAAGGAAATGGAAGATCGTTTTGGGCCTGTGCCTGATGAAGTAAATGATTTATTCGACACGGTTAGAATCAGACGGATGGCGGTGGAAATGGGCTTTGAAAAATTAATATTCAAAAACGGACAAGTGAAATTTTATTTCATTAACCGGCCGGATTCAAAATATTTTGACTCTGATATTTTCAAAAATATTCTGAACTATATTCAAAAGCAAACCAGACAGGCGCGGCTTCGTCAGAATGGAAAATTATTTACATTGGTAATTAGTGAAATAGATTCTATGAAAAAACTTCTTCAATTTATTCAACGGATGCATGATGAAGTTACTGAGGTACAAAAAGTGAACGCATAACGGTCGTGGTAAGTTGAAATTTTTGCTTGAGTCCTTATCGAAGTTTTTTTTCCATAATCACGTGTGGGATAGTAATTTCTATAAACTGGCCATCTTTTTTTTCGTAACCCAGTTTTTCATAAAATCCGACAGCGGTCACACGTGCATGCATCATGAGCGTCTCGTACCCCATATCTCTGGCTATATTTTCAGCAAAAATCATTAAAGCACGTCCAATTCCCTTTCCCTGAAGATTATTTGATACTGCCATCTGGCGGAGTCTTAAGGTTTTAGGTCCGACCAGGGTCAAAAGGCAACATCCCAGCATTCGATCGTCCTCAAATGCCCCTATGAGTACATCATCCTTCTCTTTTTCCAGTTCCCTGGGGTCAAAACTCAGTCCCAGCGGCTTTCTCAGGAGATCGTTACGCAAACGCACCATTTTCTCGTAATCCGGTGAACCATAGTCTATCTGCTTAAGAGCCATGCCTTAGGGGTTGGTTTTTTAAAAGAAGAGCGGAAATCGCAAATTCCGGTATATAATCCAAATCAAAAAATAAAATTGAAATAGCTTGTTGGCTGTGTTTAAGTCAAAAATTATATTTTTGCAGCCGAAACTAAAATTTACAAAAATGTCAGACATCGCAACACGAGTCAAAAAAATTATAGTGGATAAGTTAGGAGTAGAAGAAGCCGAAGTCACAAACGAGGCATCTTTTACGAACGATCTGGGCGCCGATTCACTTGACACGGTTGAATTGATTATGGAATTCGAAAAGGAATTCAATATATCAATTCCCGATGAACAGGCAGAGACCATTACTACGGTTGGTCAGGCAATCGGATACCTGGAAGAACACGCCAAATAGAGAGTTTCTTGTGCTGCGCTATTCTTCGTTGATCCGCTTTTCAAAGGCCCATGGGCTGAGAAAGCGGATTTATCACATTATTTATTTTCCGCGCAATGGGTAAAATGGAACTGAAAAGAGTTGTTGTTACTGGTATCGGTGCACTTACCCCCATCGGAAATAATCTGAATGATTATTGGAGTAATTTGCTTGATGGTGTTTCCGGTGCAGATCTGATAACACTCTTTGATGCTGCAAAATTCAAAACACGTTTTGCCTGCGAATTGAAGAATTTTGATCCACTTGCTTTTTTGGATAAGAAAGAAGCACGCAAACTGGATCGGTTTGCCCAAACTGCACTTGGAGTAAGTGATCAGGCGGTTTCGGATGCGGGAATTACCAAAGATAATGTGGATGGTGACCGTGTAGGAGTCGTGTTTGCAAGTGGAATTGGCGGTATCAATACTTTCCAGGAAGAGGTGGGAGCTTTTGCTAAAAGCGATGGTGTGCCCCGGTACAATCCCTTCTTTATACCGAAAATGATTCTTGATATTGCTGCCGGCCATATTTCTATCCGACATGGTTTCCGGGGACCAAATTTTGCCGTTGTGAGCGCCTGCGCCTCATCTACTAATGCGATGATGGAGTCTTTCAATCTCATTCGATTGGGTGTTGCAGATATCATTCTCACAGGCGGATCCGAAAGTGTAATCACAGAAGCGGGTGTGGGTGGATTCAATGCCATGAAGGCTTTAAGCGAGAGAAATGAAACTCCTAAAACTGCCAGTCGTCCTTACGACAAAGGCCGGGATGGTTTTGTAATTGGAGAGGGAGCCGGAGCAGTAATACTGGAAGAACTAGAACATGCCAAAGCCCGGGGTGCTAAAATATATTGCGAGATAGCAGGTGCCGGAGCAACAGGAGACGCACACCATATCACTGCACCTCATCCGGAAGGAAGGGGGGCCAAGAATGTAATGAACGCTGCCCTTCGGGATGCAGGAATGACTGGTGCTGATATTGATTACATAAATACACACGGCACATCTACGCCATTAGGAGATGTTTCTGAAGTAAAGGCTATCATGGATGTGTTCGGTGAAAATGCATTTAGAACAAATATCAGTTCAACAAAATCAATGACGGGGCATTGTCTGGGAGCAGCTGGTGTAGTTGAAGCGATCGCCTGCATCATGAGTGTGGTGCACGATATTGTACCTCCTACGATCAATCATTTTGAAGATGATCCTGATCTTGATGCCCGGCTCAATTTTACTTTTCACAAATCACAGAAAAGAATAGTGAACGCAGCACTCAGTAATACATTTGGATTCGGAGGTCATAACGCCTGCATGATTGTAAAAAAATATCAGGCGTAGCAGGAAGTGTGAGAGTGTGAGAGTGTGAGAAACGCTTTGTGATGAAATTAATTATTTTTTATTAAGAAGTAATACCAGCATGATCTAAATCAATTAAATTATTATCAACCTCAAAAACACTCTCACACTCTCACACTCTCACACTCTCACACTTTCAGAGTTTCCCCGAATTACCGTATTTTAGTGTTGTGGGATTTTTAGACAGAATATTTAAGACGGACTCTTCTATTGTTTCTTTTCGTAAGCAATTACGAAATGTATTGGGCTTCGTACCTGGCAATGCCGTATTGTATAAAACTGCACTTACCCATCGTTCAGTTAAAGAAAGTTCTGATCAGAATAACGAGCGACTGGAATATCTTGGAGATGCAATCCTAAGTGCTATCATTGCCGATTTTCTCTTTAAAAAATATCCCTATAAGGAAGAAGGATTTCTCACCGAAATGCGCAGCAAAATGGTAAATCGTGTTCAACTGAATGATATTGCTGTTAAGATGGGATTGCGGAAAATTTCTTATTTCAATAAATTCGATGGCTCTTTAAAAATGAGCCAGATTTTTGGAAATACGCTGGAGGCCGTTGTGGGTGCCATTTACCTCGACAAAGGATATGATAAAACAAGACAGTGGGTAATGGAACGGATTATACAACCATACCTTTTTATGGAGGATCTTGAAAATTTGGAAATCAATCATAAAAATAAATTATACGGCTGGGCCAATAAGAATGGTAAGAATCTGGAATTCGAAACCATCGACGAACATATGGAAGGTGGTCGCCGCCTGTTCACTGTTGGCGCTGTTGTAAATGGTGAATTGATTTCTCAAGGTCGTGCATATAATAAAAAAGATGCGAGCCAAATTGCTGCACAGCTTGCAATGGAAAAGTTGGGTTTGAATAAGATAGAGACAGAAGAATAATATTATTTGTCTTTGCCACCGTTATTACTTCAGAAATTTACATATATCACCGGCAATTCGCGTTTGATTCCTCCAAAGGAATTATTTGTCAATTGGTAAATTGTATTATCGCTACTGAGTTAAAATTCCATAAAGCTTTCCTGTATCCAGGGATTGAAGAAATCTATTAATATAAAGGGGTGCACCTTCCACATGCAGTTCAATGGTTCTGACTTTTGTGCTGGTAATGACTTTAGGCGTAACCAGATCGATGTTTTTCTTATCGGCATTATAAGCCGGCCGGTAATATTGATATTTGTCCGGTTTAATATTCCAGTTACCAAAAAGGATAAAAGCAAGATCATTACTCCGTGTAAATTGATTTAAATCGAAAATGGCACGCTCATCCGTTTTATCATTGTGAACCTGGATTGCTAAAACAGCATGCTGAATATTCGGATGTCCTGTTTCGTGAATATTGTCAGTAATGGAAGAAACAATCGCGTCGGCCGGATTCATTGTGAATTTTATGCGGATTAAGCTCGCGTTGCGGAATCTTTCCGTATTTTTTTTCAAAGATTCCTGCTTATTGTTAACTGCGGTAAAATCACCGTTTGTCGTCACTTTTTGCATTTCAGCTACCAAGTCTTCAGTTGACTTTTTATTCCATTCCTGCCATGCACGCATTGAATCCCTGTTTACGATAAAAATAAAACTGATTTCATACTCATGGGGAGGCCTCAGATTGGATGCAAGTGGCCCTGATCTTTCGGCATTTAAATAACCTGAACTTGCCGTTTCATCATATTGATACATTTCCCAACGATTTTTATCTGCCTGTTCTTGCATCAGATCTGCGAAAAATTCATGCAACCTGAGCTCCATACTAACTTCATCAGGAGTCACAGGATTGCCAAACCGGTCCGCAGAATCCGGCATCTGCCGGTCTGAAGGACAATCAGCCGGGAAGTGGCTACAGGATTGCGCCCGTATGGTTGTAGAAAATATAATAGAAGATAACAACAACAGCATACGGACACTTTTCCGGCGCATAGTTAAAGGTTTAGCAGGCTTTGATCGCACAGGGAAGGAAGAAACATATAGCCAACAGGCTTGGTTTTAAATTTTCACAAACTCCACTCTTCTGTTATTAGCCTTTCCTTCAGGCGAATTGTTATCATTAATGGGTTTTGTTTCCCCGAACCCTTTACTGGTGAGGCGCGACGCACTTACGCCCATAGAAATCAGTTGGGCTTTTACTGCATCTGCACGATTCTGTGAGAGTGTCAGGTTATGTGCCGGATCACCAGAATTGTCTGTATAACCTTCCACATCGAATTTTATATCCGGATTGTCCTTCATGACCTGTACGATCATATTCAAAGTGCCCATACTTTCGGGTTTAATCGTCGACTTGTCAACATCGAAATTTATTCCGTGTGTAACAATTTTTGCATCTGTGAATTTCTGCCCAAGCATGATCATGCCGCCCCCTTCAGCGAGGCGAATATTGGTAACAACGCATTTTCCTGTAACACGGATACCGAACTTATTTAAGCCAGCATCTTTTACTTCAGGAACTACATATAGCCTGTTTTGATCCAGGTAAATTTTCATTTGTTTATTCTTATATGCTATAGCTACATGGTGCCATTTATTACAAAAGTTTTCGTTGTTCAAACCATCGGGAATTTGTTTCGATCCTTCTGAAATGAGCGAGGTATAGAATTCCAGTCGTTCAGGGGAAATGGACAAGTCGTTATAACTGTCAATGAGTTCATCCGTACCATATAAATTGATCCCGGCCCAATGACCGCGTATATCGTCGTCGGCGTCTGCAGCCCGTGGCACGTACATGTCGAATTCCACCGTGAAATTGGCGGGCATATAACCCGATTTCTTTTTCATACGGGGCTCCATAACCGCTGCATTATCTCCGTGTTCCCCTTCGGTTAAGGCAAAAACTTTTTTTCCGTCAAAATTTGTTGCGACACCCTGCCCGTAACACAGGTGCCAATGTGCAGGGAATTCACCTTTTTGATCATCAGCGAAGTCATCGGCAAAGAAAATTTTTTCGCCGGGAACAAAGTCATAGTTTTCGTATGCCTGCAGAGTAGCGCCTTGTGAAATGGCCGTAGTTGCTGGCCCGTTAGTGGTTTGCGTCGCATTTTGTTTCTGGAGGCTTGAATCAGTTTTCGCGGGTTTATTTTTTTTCTTGAAAATACCTTCAATACTTTTCTCTGCCTTGTTGACTCCATTATTAGCAGCATTATTCATATCATTATTGGCCTGATTGGTGGCTGCATCGTTTGCCACCTGACTCGGATTGTTAACCTGGCCATTTGCAATGGAGAAAAGAATACAGGAAGCAAACCCGATGAGTAATTTTTTGTTCATAGCTTAATATTGATTATTTGTTGGTTCGGGAATGATAACTGGACGACAATGTCCTTAATAGTCAAAATAAAATATAAAAGAGGGAGAAAACTATAGGATGAATATCTGATTTCTAAAACTTATCTAGGTTTCAACACTTTGGCTACTGCTTCTGATTTGGAGTTCACGTGTAGTTTGTGGTAAATATTGCAAATATGTGTACGTATTGTACTAATGCTGATAAAATATTTCTCGGCAATTTTCTTATAGCTCAAACCATCAACCAGCGAATAGAGAATTTCAATTTCTCGGGCTGTAAGGTTAAATCCCTGTAACTGGGAGGCAGGCTGTGATTGAAAAGATTGAATGACTTTTCTGGCAATGCTCGCACTCATTGGAGCTCCTCCGTGATAAAGTTCCTTAACAGATTCAACTATTTCTTCCGGAGGAGTTTTCTTTAAGAGATATCCTG
Source organism: uncultured Bacteroidota bacterium (assembly GCA_963757315.1). Lineage (GTDB taxonomy): Bacteria > Bacteroidota > Bacteroidia > Chitinophagales > Chitinophagaceae > Puia. The sequence goes on from CAVWRD010000012.1 coordinate 69,038, forward strand.
ACGCGCCGGAACGAATGGCATCGAAGATGTTTTCATCGTCTTCAAAAACGGTGAACATCAAAACCTGCATTTTCGGATAAACAGATTTTACAGTATGAACCCCTTCAATCCCTGAAATATGAGGCAATCCAATATCCATTAAAATGATATCCGGCGATGCTTTACCGATTTCACTTACGACATTGAGTAAATTATTAAGGGACAACACACATTTCATCCCTTCCGTATTGTTAAAAAGATTTTCCAGGCTCTTACGCAGCGCCTCATTATCCTCTACAATTGCAATCTTGATCATTATGCCGAAATTGAAGCATTATCCGTGCCGGAACAATAGGATATTCATTTGATTTTTATACTTAATGCAACGGAAGTACTATTCCCCGGGGTATGAATTTATGGATAATTCAGAATTCATCGCTTCCGCGCTGAATATGTTGAATAGGATGGGTTAGTGAACTGTACGTTAAGTTGGCTAAGTCAAATTTTAACCAGAAGCTGCAATCTGCAGGTGAATTATAAAATCTGCCAAGGAAAGAAGTTTTCGGAGCTTATTGTTTTTATTCTTAAAAGATGTTAAGCTCTTTAATAAAAACTATTTATTCCCTGTGATGTTATAATGTTGAACTTAATCAACTAAGTCATTCGTTCTTTACACTTAATTTTACACATGCTCCATTTGCCAGTGTATTTGGATAATCATGCAACAACACCCTGTGATTCGAGGGTAGTTGAAGTGATGTTGCCTTATTTTACACGACTTTATGGAAATGCATCCAGCAGAAGTCATTTATTCGGATGGCAGGCGGCTGAAGCGGTTCAAATTGCCAGGGAGGAATTGGCAACGTTGCTGGCAGTGGATCCGTCTGAGATTATTTTCACGTCCGGGGCTACTGAGTCAGTTAATCTCGCGATTAAAGGAGTCTACGAGATGTTTTCGGGTAAAGGTAAACACATTGTTACGCTTTCAACCGAACATCGTGCCGTTTTGGACACCTGCGTCCATTTGGAAAAATACGGCGCTGAAATCAGTTACCTTCAGGTTCATCCCGATGGCTTGATTGATATGGAATTATTGAAATCTGCAATACGGCCAGATACCATTCTTATAGCAGTGATGATTGCCAACAATGAAACCGGTGTAATTCAACCAATAAAAGAAATTGGTCAATTGGCGAAAGACAGAAAAATTCTTTTTTTCACCGATGCCACACAGGCAGTTGGGAAAATCCCCTTGAATATTAAAGACGATGGTATCGATCTGCTCGCATGTTCGGCACATAAAATATATGGTCCAAAAGGCGTAGGAGCCCTCTACATCCGTAGGAAAAATCCGAGGGTTAAATTGTTTGCGCAGATTGACGGTGGCGGTCAGGAACGGGGATTTAGAAGTGGTACCCTGAATGTTCCCGGAATCGTGGGATTTGGGAAAGCTGCCAGCCTGATGTCTCTGGAGATGGAATCCGATATGAAAACCATTACCAGATTGCGTAACAGGCTTGAACATGCTTTAACACGATTAGAAGGCGCGATGGTAAATGGAAACCGGCAGTTCAGACTTCCAACTGTGAGTAATATTTCTTTTAATAAGGTCAATGGCAAACAGCTGCTTGGAAGTCTTTTTAAGGAAGTAGCTGTTTCTTCGGGTTCGGCATGTAGTTCAGCATCGCCGGAACCCAGTCACGTCTTAAAAGCCATGGGGCTTGATGACGCAGCAGCTTACCATGCAATCCGATTCAGTCTGGGCAAGTACAATAAAGATGAGGAAATTGATTTTGTAATAGAAAAGGTTAAAAATACGTTAGAGGGCATTAAGGAAACTGAAAAAATAGAGAATTGAAAAATTTTCAAAATAAACTTTGTGAACAATAAATTTTACGATAATGATTTTCGTATCAGATAAAGCCAGAGAAAAAGTTAAACATTTAATGGAAGAGTCTCCCATTGAAGACAAATCAGATCTTTTTTTGCGAGTTTCTGTGATAGGTGGTGGCTGTTCGGGCCTGAGTTATAAAATGGACTTCGACAACCAAAAAAAACCGATGGATCAGATATTTGAAGATAATGGAGTTAAAGTAGTTACCGATCTCAAAAGTTTTCTATATCTGGTTAATACAACCCTTGAGTTTTCAGAAGGACTCAATGGGAAGGGTTTTTATTTTAATAATCCCAATGCCAGCAGAACCTGCGCCTGCGGGGAGAGTTTTGCTGTCTAAGCTTTTATCCAGATCAACAGACACGTAGATCATTGAATCTCCCGAAAAAAGATCAATCTGACGTCATAAAGTTATGGCTTGTCGAAAATATTTCCTATACTGTGACAAGTCTCAAAATCTTCATTAGCAAAGCTTTATAATAATTCTCCAATTAAGCTTAACGCGTTCGATTAAAATTCACCTTCTCGTTATACATTGATTATTAATAGGTTATAACTACGAAGTACATTTACTATTTGATTTGGTATGATCGGATATTACTTTTAATGTGACTAATCCGATTCAGGTGAAAGATCACCCGGAAATCCTAACCAAATGAAAACCTATAAGCGCAATTTTACCCTTTTGCGGATCATATTTTCCCTCCTGATTTCTACTGTTAGTGGAAATCTGGCTCTTGCGCAGCTCAAAATAGACTACGGTAAGAGTTATTTAAACATCACAAAAGGAGCAACCGGTGGGACTATTGAACCAGGCGATATACTTGAAGTCAGGGCGACATTTGTTGTTGGTGGTGGTATCGCAAATGATTATGTTGACAGTTGTGCCTATTTCGACTTCATTCCTGCAAATACAACTTATGTTCCCGGTACTCTTGCCATACTTACCAACGAAGGCCTAGTCTATAAAACTTTTACCGATATCAGTGGAGATGATGCCGGAAGCATCACCGGTACAAACGTCAGAATAAATTTGGGGTTCAAGAGTGCACCAACGGCTACTGCAACGAGAAGAGGTCGTATAACTCATACTGATAAACCTTCTTTTTTCGGTGCAACCTGTATTATGGTTGCTACATTCAGAATTAAAGTAACAGGCGCATACGGATCCCAGGTGAACCTTGGCGGAGGTGCTATTTCATACTATCCATTTGGGGGATCCATCACTTCCATTACCTTTCCAACGGATTCGGTTATGATATTCAAAAACCTGGGAATTTGCCCAAATTCGTCCAATAACACTATCAGCTCAGAGTTTGGTGGTACGTTTGGTTCAGGCAAAGCGAAAAACCGGACCCCGTCATCAAGTATTTCCAATAACTATACATATAATGTTTTCGGACCCAATACTCCGAATGACTACTATTACAATATTTCAAATAACACGAGTACCGGCGCGGCTGGTTACACTACTTCGAATGCCTGGGCAAAACCTGATCCCAATATCGCCGGGTTCACCTACTCACATCGCGTTTTCGGCGTCTGGGATATTATTGGAGACCATACAGGAGCCATTAATCCACTTCTGGGTAATCCTGCCACCGATACGGTAAATGGAACCGGGGGTTATATGGCAGTAATTAATTCTTCTTACAAACCGGGTATTACTTTTTTGGACACAATAAACAATTTGTGTCCCAATACTTATTATCAGTATTCAGCCTGGTTCAGAAATATTTGTTCACTCTGTGCCTGTGACTCTAACGGAAAAGGACCGGGTAACGCCGGATATATTCCTACAGGTCCAGGAGACTCATCAGGCGTTCATCCCAACCTTACTTTCAATGTAAACGGCTACGATTATTATACAACCGGAGATATGCCCTACACAGGACAATGGATTCAAAAGGGCTTTACGTATTTAACAGGACCAACTCAGACGAGTATGATCATATATGTGCGTAATAATGCACCCGGAGGAGGTGGTAACGACTGGGCGCTAGATGACATAAGTGTTGCCAGTTGCGTGCCAAGTATCTCACTTACCCCAAATAAACCCGATACACTCTGCCGGGGTTCTGACGATACCGTTCGATTTAAGGTCAGCGCCTTTTTTAATAACTACACACAATGGGTTCTTCAGAAAAGTACCGACAATGGAGCCACCTGGACTTCACCCGGAATAGACACCCTGGGTCAGGCGCCAAACGGCATCGCGACTCCCGTTTTTAATCCTGTAACAAATCTCTACGAATATCTCGTAACACGCTATTATCGGTTGAATAATGTAGATACAACCGTCACTTACAGGCTTATAGTTGCGTCTACTGCCGGTAATCTTTTAAACTCAGGATGTAGTTTTATAACATCCACACCAAAAATTGTTCGTACTGCAAACTGCAATATTATTCTCCCCACACAGATTTCAGTAAAAGGTGATTTACAGAATGGAAATTTGGCCCGTATTCAATGGACCAGTGTTGACGAAACCGGAACAGTCGTTTATGTTGTGGAAAGAAGTAGTGATGGGGGTGCCAACTTTCTATCATTGGCTACCATCCAGGGAACTGCCAATCCGGGTATGGGGGCCAGTTACATATATAATGACATGATACCTGTAAACGGCGACACATACTACCGTATAGAAATTATGGATCACGAATATCATAATTATAGTCAGATCATTTTATTAAGCAACAATCAAATTGCATTGAACTTATCCGGTCTTGTAAATCCTTTTAACCATTTGATATCTTTCAATATGACAGTTCCGGATGACAACAATATTCAAATTTGTTTATTTGATTCTTATGGCAGGAAAATAATCAATAAACGTCTGATGACTTATAAAGGAATGAATCATGTAGAATTAAATGTACCTGTTACCCTTCAAACTGGTATGTATGTTTTGCAGGTATTTTATCGGGAGCAAATGATCACGAAAGAAATTATCAAAAGGATTGAATAAATGCTTCAAAGTAAATATGTGATAGTTTATTGCTTCAAAGTAAATATGTGATAGTTTATAATTCTTCTTCGTGCTGTCACGATTGACCTGAAAAATAATTCCCGCCGAAGCGGGAATCTTTAAGCAAGTAGCAGTGGTATCTTAAAATCAGAGTTGCCTTATATCGGCTTATCAAACGGTGGCGAAAATATGATTTTAACCGGATAGATGATGCAAACAATTATATCTTTATTTTCGTGCCTATGTGGGCCGTTTGCAAAAAGGAGTTTCGTCAGTTTTTCAGCAGTTTAACCGGCTACATAGCCATCATTGTTTTCTTACTTTTAACGGGCCTGCTGCTGTTTGTATTTCCTGACACAAGTATTCTGGATTTTGGATACGCGAGCCTTGAGAAGTTTTTTGACCTTGCACCCTGGGTGCTTTTGCTTTTAGTACCCGCCATAAGCATGAGGTCATTTTCTGAAGAATTCAGAGGAGGAACTTTTGAGATATTACAATCCCGACCTCTCACATATTGGCAGATTGTAAATGGGAAATATCTTGCCTCTATTTTTGTAATCCTAATCGCCCTTTTGCCGACCTGGATTTATTTTTTTTCTGTCCAACAGCTCGCTACTCAATCCGGCATGGACCTGGGCGCCACAATGGCTTCTTATATTGGATTATTTTTTTTGACTTCGGTATTTGCTTCCATAGCTCTCTGTTGCAGCAGTTTTACGAGTAATGCTATCGTAGCTTTTATAACGTCTGCCTTCGCATGTTTTTTAATTTACACGGGGTTTCATGCTATTAGCAGGATTTCGACATTTCCAGCCGGAGCCGACTATTATATCGATATGATAGGCATTGATTTTCACTACCGAAATATGAGTCGCGGTGTAATCACGTTGCGTGATTTAGTGTATTTTATCAGTGTGATCTTTTTTTTCCTGGCTATTACCAGGAACAACCTGTTCAAAAGATAAGTGGACATGAAGAATAAGCTGAATTCGAAATTCGGATGGTTTTATTTACTTGTTGGTTTAGTAATTCTGAATTTACTAGCTTCTTACTTGAATGTGCGTTACGATATGACTTCCGAAAAAAGGTATACACTTACCATGCCGGTAAAAAATATGCTTGGGCGGATTCATGAGCAAGTTAATATTGATATTTTATTGGAGGGAAATCTGAAATCCGGGCTTCGAAAACTTAGAAATAGCGCTGAAACACTTCTTCAGGAATTCAACGAATACGCAGAAGGCAATATTCATTACAGACTTATAGATCCTGTGGCTGGTATAGATGATACCAGCAAGGCGATCGTAATGGATTCATTGGCAAAAATGGGGATACAACCAATGACCCAGATTGCGCAGTCAAGAAAAGGGGAAGAGCAAAGCCAGCGAATTGTAATTCCCGCGGCTATTATTAAATATAAGGATCGCGAATTGTCCGTGGACCTTTTAAAAGGTGTGCAGAGAAGTAGAGAGGGTCAGGCTGCCGAACAACTTTATGTGAATGCAGAAAATCTGCTAGAGTATAAATTTGCCAGCGCCATCGACAAATTAATAACCGATACCCTTCCCGCGATCGGATATCTGATTGGAAACGGGGAACCTTTGGATTTTCACGAATATAGCCTGATTCAATACCTGAGGGAAAATTTCCGATTCGTAATTGTAAGGCTGGATAGTGTTCCCTTCATTTCTTCAGGCATCAATGCTTTGATAATGGTTAAGCCTACGTTAAAATTTACTGATGATGAAAAGCGTAAACTTGATCAGTACGTTATGCACGGCGGAAGTTTGATTTGCATGATCGACAATTTAAATGCTGAAATGGACAGTCTTCATTCAACCAGAGAAACGGTTGCATTCGACCGGGGACTCAATCTCGATGATCTGCTTTTTCATTATGGCGTTCGTATAAATCAGGATCTGGTGGAAGATATGCAGTGCGCGAGTATCAATATGGTAGTAGGCGAGCAGGGAGGAAAACCACAGTTTCAGCTACTTCCCTGGCCCTATTATCCTTTGCTTGACGGAAGTGCATATTCTTTAATTACAAAGAACCTGGACCCGGTACTTTCGAAATTTGCCAATTCTATCGATACTGTGAAAGCTATCGATATTTCAAAAACGATTTTATTGCAGAGTTCATCCAATGCAAGAACTGTTTCGACTCCTGCTTTAATTTCCCTCGAAACTGTCAAAACCGCGAGTGATCCTAAATCATTTCAGCAATCTCAGGTACCAGTAGGTGTGATATTGGAGGGTAAGTTTAATTCGCTTTATACCAACCGTATCTCGGCAGTAATGGAAGATAGTTTCGCTCATGTATATAACCAGCCTTTCCTGAAATCCGGCATTAAAGACGCGCGAATAATAGTATGTGCCGACGGGGATCTCGTGCTGAATGAAATGAATGAAACTGGTCCGCTACCACTAGGATTTAGTAAAGACATTAATTATACTTTTGCCAACGCGGAATTCCTCAGCAATTGTCTGGATTACTGTGTAAACCCTTCAGGTATTTTACAATCCCGTTCAAAAGATTATTCTCTCAGGCTTTTAGATACTGAAAAGACTGAAGATGACAAAACTTTCTGGCAATTGATCAACATAGTGTCGCCGCTTTTAGTAATTATTTTATGCGGAGTGGTTTTTCAATATATCAGAAAAAGAAAATATAATGTAAGCACATCTTAATGACTGCAAAATTTAATGCATTTGAATCACAGGCAGATAACTTATTTCATTTTTGGTTTGGCGTTATTGTTAGCGCTGATCTTCGACCTCGGATTGCTCAGCAAAAAGGGATCTGTTGTAACATTAAGAAAAGCGTTGTTTCAAACTTTTTTCTGGGTAATACTTGCTCTCGGCTTTGGAGTGGTGATTTATATTGAAGAGAGCCATCAGCAGGCACTTGAATATTTGAGTGCTTATCTTATGGAATGGAGCCTGAGTATTGATAATATTTTTGTATTCATCCTTATTTTTTCCTTTCTTAAAATTAATGAAAGATTTTTTGGAAGGGTGTTGCTTATCGGCATTTTGCTGGCGGTATTTTTTCGAATTGTTTTTATTACTGCGGGGATTGAACTCGTGAGCAGGTTTTCCTGGGTGCTTTATATTTTTGGTGCAATTCTTATTTATACAGGTCTTACTATGTTTTTTGCAAAAAAAGAAAATGACGACGATCTTGAAAAAAATAGAGTTTATCGTTTTCTAAAGCGTTTCCTGCCTTTGATTCCCGAAGATGGCGATGGAAGAATAACAGTGGTTCGGGATGGAAAAAAATACTATACTACTATATTTGTTGTTATTGTTCTACTGGCAACGACAGATATTGTATTTGCCCTTGATTCCATCCCGGCTGTTTTCGGCATAACTCAAGACCGGCAGGTCATATATACTTCAAATATATTTGCGGTGTTGGGTTTGAGATCTTTGTTTTTCCTCCTGCGTAGTGCTGTCGATAAATTTCGTTTCCTTCAAAAAGGAATTGCAACAGTGTTGGTCTTCGTGGGTTTGAAAATGACAAGTGAACTCATCAAAGTGAAAATTTCAACGGTAGTTTCGCTTGTTACAATTGTAATTTGCATAGGAGGCTCGATATTGATTTCTTTGATCTGGGAGAAAAAACAAATCTCCTCTTAATAATACTCAACTGGGATATAAAATCAAGCATATTGCGTCGATCGTTTCCGGATCATTTATTCAATTCCATGAAGATAATCTTGTGGAACAGTTGCTCACTGACAGTCGACGACTGGTTTTTCCGGAAACCACTTTGTTTATTGCGCTTTATGGGGCTCGCCGCAATGGTCATACTTTTATAGCCGAGCTTTACCTTCGGGGTGTACGCAATTTTATCGTATATCAAAAAGTGGATTTTAAAGATTATCCTGAAGCAAATATCATCCTGGTAGAAAATGGTCTTCAGGCGTTGCAACAAATCGCAGTATTTCATCGCCATCAATATGATGCTGTTGTATTGGGCATTACCGGCAGTAATGGTAAAACTGTTGTAAAAGAATGGCTCAATCAATTGCTGGAAGATCAGTTTCAAATTGTCAGGAGTCCGCGTAGTTATAATTCTCAAATTGGCGTTCCTTTAAGTATCTGGCAATTGAACGAACATCATCAGCTTGCCCTGTTTGAGGCAGGCATTTCTAAAAAAGGTGAAATGCAGGCCCTGGAGCGTATGATTAAGCCTACTATCGGAGTATTCACGAATATTGGCGAGGCACATAACCAGGGATTTGAAAATATCGAATCGAAAATTTTGGAAAAACTGGAGCTGTTCAATCATTCCGAAGTACTTATTTATCCGGCAGACCAGAAAGATTTGGAAAAAGTGATTTCTGCCTGGCATTCGCTTCATTCCTCAACGAATCTTATTTCAGTTGGGGAAAGGGAAGACGCCGCAATTCGTTTGAAAAAAATATATAAACGAAATGGCAAAACAACTTTATCTATTGTTTATGAAGGCCGGTCTGTAGAGTTTGACCTTGGATTCGATAGTAATATGGCCATCCAGAATGCTTTGACTTGTGCTGGTGTGCTGTTATATCTCAAGGTTCCCATGAGAGAACTTCAGGAGAGGATGAACAGGCTCAATCCGGTAAATATGCGCATGGAGTTAAAGACGGGCATAAACCATTCTTCGGTCATCAATGATAGTTACAGTGCAGATATCAGTTCATTGAAAATGGCGCTCGATTTTTTATTTCAGCAAAAGCAACATCCTAAGCGAACAATAATTTTATCTGATATCCTGGAATCGGGAATGAAACCGTACAATCTTTATAAAGAAATTGCCGGACTTTTAGAAAAATATCCGGTAGACAGGCTGATCGGCGTAGGAGAGGAAATAACAGCGTCAGCCAATCTTTTCGCAGATACGGGAATTAACCAAAGAGTTTTTTTTACCAATACGGATTCTTTTCTAAATGTTTTGCCCTCTCTTGATTTCAGGGATGAAACTATTTTACTGAAAGGCGCACGGGTATTTGGATTCGAACGGATAGATCAATTTCTGACATTGCAGGTACACGAAACACTTTTGGAAGTGAATCTGGAAGCGATGGCGCATAACTTAAAACAATATCAACAAATATTGCAGCCGTCTACAAAAATTATGGCGATGGTAAAGGCTTTTTCCTATGGAACCGGAGGATTCGAAATTGCCCGACTGCTGGAATTTTCTAAAGTTGATTACCTGGCTGTAGCATATGTAGATGAAGGCGTCTCGCTCAGAAAATCGGGTATTCGTTTACCGATAGTAGTCATGAACACCGAGGAAAATGCACTCGCCCAGTTGATCGAATGGCAATTGGAACCGGTCATTTTTTCATTTCGTGGGTTAGATGCACTGAATAATCTTATTAAACATGAAGCCATCAACTACTTTCCGGTGCATATCGAATTGGAAACAGGAATGAACCGACTGGGATTTTCTTCAGCACAAATACCTGAATTACTGGATTATTTGAATGGAACAGGCTTGCGGGTTCAATCGGTATTTAGTCATCTGGCTGCGAGTGAAGAAGCTCAACAGGATGATTTCTCCCGGGAACAATATGAACGATACATATCAATGATCGATCGCGTTTCAAAATCACTGGGATATCCTTTTCTCCGCCATATTTCCAATTCGGCGGCACTGGTACGAAATCCGGAATTTCAACTGGATATGGTGCGCATAGGAATTGGATTGTATGGAATAGATCCTGCTAACTCAAAATTGCTGGATCTGAAGGAAGTAGGCACTTTGAAAACCACCATAGCTCAAATTAAAGAAATCTCAGAAGGTGAAACTGTTGGTTACAATCGTCGTGGGTTAGCTGATCATTCCATGAAAATTGGTACCATCCGATTGGGTTATGCTGATGGTTATCCGCGTTCCCTTGGTAACGGAATCGGTAAAATATTTTACAAAGGCAGGCTGGTGCCAACCATCGGGAGTGTCAGCATGGATATGACTATGATTGATTTATCAGACATTTCGGACGCAAAAGAAGGGGATGAACTTATTATATTCGGGGACGAATTGTCAATAACAAATCTCGCAAATTGGGCAGGCACTATTGCATATGATATTCTTGCAGGTATTTCCCAACGGGTAAAAAGGGTATATTTTGAATAAAGGTTTTCACAATTTGCAAGGGATTCGTGTTTTTAGAACTTATTATCTTTGCGCCTCATTATGAAAGAAAAAAAGATCATATTTATCGTTTTGCTTATTATCCTTGCTGACCAGGCATTGAAAATCTGGATTAAAACACATATGCCCCTAAGTCACACCTGGGACGCGTTTTACAGATCTCCAGTTTCACCGTATGACAACGGTATTCGAGTTCTCGGAAAAAAATTTCAGCTGTTTTTTGTTGAGAATGAGGGTATGGCCTGGGGTTGGAAGTTTGGAGGAAACCTCGGTAAAATGGCACTCACACTATTCAGACTAGCAGCCGTCGTATTTGGGATATATTATATACGCACCCTGATTCGTAAAAATTACCACAACGGATATATTATATGTGCCGGGCTTATTTTTGCCGGCGCACTCGGCAACCTGATTGATAGCATGTTCTACGGACTAATATTCGAAGAAAGCACTTATGATCATGTAGCAAAAATATTTCCTGCTCATGGTTATGCAGGGTTCCTTCACGGGAGAGTTGTTGATATGCTTTATTTCCCGATTATCAAAACACATTACCCGGTTTGGTTCCCGTTTGTTGGCGGTAATGAATTTGAATTTTTTAGTCCTGTATTTAATATTGCCGACGCTTCTATTTCAGTTGGTGTAATTGCGTTATTTCTTTTTCAGAAAAGATTTGTCAAAAAACTTCCTGAAAGTCCAACAATTCAGCCAGATGATAAAGCTGAACGACTAACCGTGAATGTATAAGGCCAGATTAGGCCTTTTAAACGTGCTTTTACGATCGATAGAACGTGGTTTTTCTATTTCATTGGGTCGCGGATTTTCGTATGTTTATTGATGATCAGCACTTACTGATCATCAAATCCGATACCGATGAAAAAGTTCCTCCTGGTGCTTTCAAGCCTCGTATTGTCTGTTATCGGATGCTGTCAAACCGTTTCATATAATGGTCAGTTTTTCAAAATAGATACCCTCTATCCACTCTACGATATTCCATCTCACAATAAAGGATTAAGCTTTCCCTGGGAAATCACGTATGGTCCAGATGATTCACTCTGGATAACAGAAGCGCATCGATATCGTGTTTGGAAAATTCATCCCGGCAATAAAGGAAACCGGATTTTGTTGGACTTAAGTAATCTCGCTACGTTCGATTACTATAGTATGCCAAATGGATATCCTGCACCTCAGGGTGGACTAATGGGAATGGCTCTTCACCCGCTTTTGCTTTCCGGAAAACCATATGTTTATCTGGCGCTGGTGTATGATGTGTATGGAACCAGCGGTATTCCCAACAACAGCGCTTGTGCAGGTGCCGGCTCGGTAACCAATCAGCCTTGCTATTTTAAGACGAAAATTCTCCGGTACACATACAATACAACTACTCATACTCTTGGTACACCAACAGTCGTGATAGATGGACTAATGGGCAGTAACGATCATAATTCGGGAAGACTAAAGGTCAGTCCTGTTCCTGAAAGTGACGGGAAGTATCATCTTTACTACACTATTGGCGATCAGGGTGCGGGACAATTTAATAATGGATTCAGAACCAATAACGCGCAGGATAAAGACATTTATGAAGGGAAAGTGTTACGACTTAACACGGAAGACGACGGTGATGTAGATGACGGTGCTTACAGCCCCTGGATTCCAAATGATAACCCGATTGTGAATTCGGTGTCTGGAAAAGTTAATGCTGTTTATTCATTCGGTCACCGGAACGCGCAGGGGTTGGTCTGGGCACATGTTGGTTCTCAATATATTTTATACAATTCTGAACACGGGGATAAGTCCGATGATGAAGTAAACATTATCACGGCCGGTAATAACTATGGCTGGCCCAAAGTGGCGGGTATGTGTGACGATAATTACAATGATACCGATGCCAATCCCAATAACGATAAACTGGCCAACCAGATCGTTCACAACGAACACAGTTTTTGTGCTGCAAATAATGTAAAAGAACCGATGTTTTCTTTCTTTAACGTGAATGGTAGTAGTATTCCATCGAGCAGTGCTTCCAACTATACCTGGCCAACGATTGCACCGTCGAGCATTGACTACTATGATCAGGTATATATTCCCGGATGGACAAATTCTCTCCTGGTAACTTCTTTAAAACTTGGAATGTACAGGCTCAAACTCAAGGCAGACGGGTCAGGTGTTGACAGTTCCAGCACAGCCCAAATTACTGATACAATACCTTACCTACATGAGTACCGAATACGTGACCTGGCCATTGCACCAACGGGAGATACCTTATTTCTTGCCATTGACAGCAGTGGTTCCACTTCCGGACCAACAGGCGGTTTTACAGGCAGTCAGGTAGCAACAAAAACTCCAGGACATATACTTCGAATGGTGTTTCTGCAAACACTTCCTTTAGGTCCGGCGGCGCCGCCACTTCCAAGGCAGGAAAAAATAAATACAACAATTGTTTTCCCAAATCCCGCAACGGATCATCTTGAGGTATTATGCCGTGATCTTTTACACCAGCCTTTCCTGGTAACTTTATATGATGTTTCCGGGAGAACTCTTTTAACTGAAAGTTTCAGCAGTAATCATTTTATGGTAAGGCTTGAAAATATTCCTCCCGGTTTGTATATATTCAAAATGCTTGACGGAAATGGCGGGTTAGTGATTACTCAGAAAATTCTGGTGCTGAAACACTAAAAATTAGCTTTCAAGTTTACCCACCATCTTTATTGGATCCACCCATTCATCAAATTGCTCGGGTGTAACGTATCCAAGTTTGACTGCCATCTCTTTTAAAGTGGTACCTTCTTTCAATGCTTTCTGTGCGATTTCTGCCGATTTGTAGTAACCAATTTTGGTATTGAGGGCAGTAACCAGCATGAGAGAATTGTTTACGTGTTTTTTAATATTTTCTTTAATCGGTTTAATCCCAACTGCACATTTATCATTAAAGCTCACGCATCCGTCCCCAATTAGCCGGGCACTATGAAGAAAATTATAAATAATCACAGGTTTAAAAACATTCAATTCAAATTGACCCAGAGCTCCCCCAATATTTATAGCTACATCGTTTCCCAACACTTGCGCACAGATCATCGTAAGCGCTTCGCATTGGGTTGGATTTACTTTCCCGGGCATAATAGAAGAACCAGGTTCATTGTCCGGAATAAATAATTCGCCAATGCCGCTCCTGGGACCTGATGCGAGCATTCGGATATCATTTGCTATTTTCATTAAGCTAACGGCAATTGTTTTTAATGCACCATGGGATTCAACAATAGCATCATGGGCAGCCAGGGATTCAAATTTATTTTCCGCAGTTACAAAAGGAAGCCCTGTTAGTTTAGCGATATGAGCAGCCACATTTTCCGAGTAATTTTCGGGTGTATTGATGCCGGTTCCTACCGCGGTACCTCCAAGAGCCAATTCAGACAAGTGCGGAAGAGTATTTTTTAAAGATTTTAAACCATGACTTAACTGGGATACATAACCGCTGAATTCCTGGCCGACGGTTAAAGGTGTGGCATCCATAAAATGCGTGCGGCCGATTTTCACGATATCCATAAATTCCTTCGATTTTACCTCTAGCTCGTCTCGTAGTTTTTCGATACCCGGGATCGTATTATCTACAAGTATTTTATACGCCGCGATATGCATAGCCGTGGGAAAAGTATCATTGGAAGATTGCGATTTATTGACATCGTCATTAGGATGAAGTATTTTTTCTCTATCTGTCAGGCTTCCGCCATTTATCACATGACCCCGATTGGCAATTACTTCGTTTACATTCATATTACTCTGAGTGCCGCTTCCAGTTTGCCATACGACCAATGGGAAATATGCATCCAGTCTGCCTTCCAGAATTTCGTCGCAAACTTTTCCAATCAGATCAGATTTATCTTTTGAAAGAATGGCCGCGTCTAGATTGGTAAGGGCGGCAGCTTTTTTCAGGTAGGCAAATGCTTTGATAATTTCAAGTGGCATGCGGTCTCTGTCCTGCGCGATTTTAAAATTGTCAATGCTTCTTTGTGTTTGTGCTCCGTAATACGCGTTCACGGGTACTTTTACTTCACCCATTGTATCTTTTTCGATCCGGAAATCCATAATTTATGTTTGTAGAATGCAAAATTAGCCTGTTTTTGGAACACTAATTGCTATTTCAAACACGTTCATCCAATACCTAATAAACAACCAAAACATGGAATCACCCGCGCTCACCTGGCAGGGTAAAACTGCAGTTAAGAGTATTGCATTAGCGGATGGCCTTGATGAATACTCCGGAGAATGGTCCACCACCGAAGTCGCGCATCTACTGAAAAGAACCTTGTTTGGGGTAAAAGTCGACGACCTGAATTATTTTCTTTCTCTTTCAATGTCTGATGCAGTAGATGAGTTGTTGACTCCAACTGCAGCACCTTCAACCGTTCCACTAAATTCTTATAGTTCCAATGGATATACAGATCCTACAGGAATAGCAGCCTGGGATACATGGATTAATACCGGTGTAGACTTTCCCGATACGGTGATGAATACAAACCGCCTGGAATCACTTAAATGCTGGTGGATTGGTCAGATGTTAAATGAAAACAGGAGTATTCATGAAAAGCTTACACTTTTTTGGCATAATCATTTTGCAGTTGATTCATTATTGCATATCACTGATATACCTGCAAGACCGTGGTATGACTATTATCTTATACTACGTTCAAATGCGCTCGGGAATTTTAAACAATTGGTGAAAGCCATGACGCTTAGTCCCGCGATGCTTTGTTACCTCAATGGCAATACGAATAAAAAAACTGCACCCAATGAAAATTATGGCAGGGAATTGCAGGAATTATATACTGTCGGAAAAGGTCAGGCATCCCTTTATACTCAGGATGATGTCGTTGCGGCTGCACGTGTTCTTACAGGTCACTCGGTTGACAGTAATTTCAACTATGTATTTAATGTTGCTGATCACGACGATCAGAATAAAGCTTTCTCAAATTTTTATGGGAGTACAATTATAACCGGCAGGTCAGGCTCAGCTGGTGCGAGTGAGTTGGATGATTTGCTGAACATGATTTTTGCTACACAGGAATCGGCCAAATTTATCTGCAGGGAAATTTATAGGTTTTTTGTTTATTATGTTATTGACGATAATATCGAAGTGAATATTATTGAACCACTGGCTCAGGTTTTCCGCAACAGTGGTTATGATATTACTTCCGTAATGTCTGTTCTTTTTAAGAGCGACCATTTTTTTAATATGGCATATTCCAGCGCTTGTCTGATCAAGAGTCCACTGGATTTTGTGCTTGGATTGATGCGCGAATTCCAGGTAAAAATGCCGGACCTTTCTGACTACGGCTCCAGTTACAGTGCATGGGAAATGATTTTGCAAACCACTGCACTATTACAACAGGAAATCCTGCGCATTCCTGAGGTAGCAGGGTGGTATGCATATTATGAGGGTACCGCTTATCATGAGCTTTGGATAAATTCTGTTACATACACTGAACGTAATGCATTCACCGACCAAATGATTACGAGTGGGGATATGATGAATATGGTACCACTTCTGATCGATCCGGTTGCTTTTGCAGGTTCACTGTCAAATCCTGCAGATCCAAATTTACTTATCAGCGAATCACTCGACATTTTATATCGGGTACCTCTTGCAGCCGATACAATTGCTAATTTGAAACAAACAATATTGCTCGACGGATTAACTACTGATTCATATTGGACGGCAGCCTGGACTACCTATTTGTCAAATCCGTCAGATCCGGTAGCAAAAGGAACGGTATTCACCAGACTGCAAACCTTATATAAATATTTGATGAATCTACCGGAATATCATCTTTCATAAACCGAATCCAATACTATGAAAAGACGTCATTTTCTGAAAAATATGATTCCGGCTACGGCCATATTTCCGTCTCTCGTGAACGGGTTTACAGTAAAGGCATTCGGCGCAGCAGGTTTTTTCGAAAGTCTGGCTGGAGCAGCAGATAACGATCATGTTTTCGTAATCATCCAACTTTCCGGAGGAAATGACGGATTAAATACGGTAGTGCCCATCGTGAACTATGGCGACTATCTTAATCTGCGAAAAAATATAGCAATATCTGAAGATAAAATTCTTCCGCTAAGCGGATACTCGAAAGCGGGACTGCATCCTTCGATGACGGGAATGCAACAGATGTATAACAACGAACAGCTTGCAATTTTATATTCAGTTGGTTATCCGGAACCGGATGAATCTCATTTTCGCTCTGCTGATATCTGGCTCACGGGAGCAGATTCTGATCAATACCTGACAACCGGATGGACAGGTCGTTTTTTAAGCACGACATACGAAAATTTTCCCATCGGTTATCCAAATGCGACAATGCCCGATCCACTTGCTATTCAAATCGGCTCTGTTCTGTCAGAAAATTTTATGGGTCCAGGTGGATTCACAGCGATGGCTGTACCAGAAGACATAAATTTTTATAATCTTATTAATGCAACCACAGATCCGGTTCCTGATTCTCCCATGGGTACCGAATTAACTTATTTGAGAACAGTTGCCCGTCAAACAAATAAATATGCTGATGTAATCGTGAGTGCTGCTGCGAAAGCGGGTTCACAGACATCTTATCCGGCAAATAATGATCTTGCGGCTCAACTGAAAACAGTTGCAAAATTAATTTCAGGCGGATTAAAAACGAAAGTGTACATGGTTAGTATGGGCGGTTTTGATACTCATGGGGGACAGGTACAGGCAGGCAACACATCAACGGGAAATCATGCAGTGTTATTAAAAAATGTTTCTGATGCTATCTCCGCATTCCAGACCGATCTCACTCAACTTGGTCTTGCAAAACGGGTAATCGGAATGACATTTTCCGAATTCGGCAGAAGGATTATTTCGAACGGAAGCCTTGGTACCGATCATGGCGCCGCACAGCCGGTATTCATTTTTGGTGAGCCTGTAAAGCAGGGTGTTCTTGGAAATCCTCCGGACCTGCCTTCTTCACTTAATTCCAATTCAGTGCTTCCGATGCAATACGATTTCAGATCGGTATATGCCACAGTTTTGCGCGACTGGTTCTGTGTGAATCCTGCTGATATCACTACAATGTTGTACAAGAATTATCAATACTTACCGCTTGTTGAAACGACAGCATGTAACATGCCGGTGGTTGATATTCTCGGAGATAAACTTATTCGTAACGACCCAAATCCTTTTATCAATTCAACCACCATAACATTTAAAACTGCGGGGGGATACACATTGGTGCAGATTTTTGATGTATCCGGGAAACTGGTTGCAGTTCCGGTTAGCGCAGACTATACAGCAGGTGAATACACGACCACGTTTTATGGTGAAGGACTTGCCGCAGGTGTTTATTATGCACGGTTACAAAACGGAACTACCCAGCAGGTTAGAACAATGATAAAAGCTGCCCATTGAGTAATTTTTTAAAATATTATTTACTAACTACGATGGGTACCTGCTTTTCTTTTTTTGCAGGTCTGGCTCAGAAAGACACTATTGCCTATAACTCGACCTGTGTAAACTATAAAATCGAATTCAGTTCAAATCTGTTCGACAGCATTGGATTCCCTGACAAAGTAATTTGGAATTTCGGGGATCCGTCGTCTGGCTTTTACAATTCAGCCGGTAATCAAACACCCACGCATTTATATGCTTCAACAGGCATATATCCCATTTCGTTGATGGTGATTTTAGCGGGTGACACCAGCCTTCTTAAAGACACAGTCCATATCATAACTCCGGTGAACTATAATTTTGGTCCGGATATTTATTTGTGTGCAAAAGGCGATACAACCATCAAGGCACCGATTATTCCTGGTGCCGATTATTTATGGAATGATGACAGTCTTACCACAACTCCGATTCTTAAAGTAACCAAAACGGGACTGTACACAGTGGAGATCAACGGATGTGCGGTTACAGATTCAATTGGTATTTTTTTTAGTGATCTGCCAGATATAAAATTAGGAGACGATCATGTGATGTGCGCTGGCGAAGTATTGACACTGAATGCTGCGACGCAGAATGGGAATTATACCTGGGAGCTAAATGGTTCAGTGATTCCGGGAGCCACGAATGGACAATTGGTTACACAGGCTCCGGGAGGTCAATATATTGCATTAGTAGTTGTGCCTGGATGCGGAACATTTGCCGATACCGTTAGCATTACATATTCAAATTATGCTGCACCTCCTTTTTCTCTGGGTCCGGATACACTTTTGTGCCCGAAAGAAATTTATCCATTGACAGCCAATGTTACGGGTGCTTCTGCATATTTATGGAATACAAAAGAACAAACGCAATCAATTCAAATTAGCAATCCTGGAGACTATTGGGCCTTTGTAACGGTAGCCAGTCAGTGTGATGTGGTGGATACTGTTGAGGTGATGTATCGTGGTGACAAGAATCTTGATTTTCATGATACTGCTATTTGCAAAGGCAGCACCTTAGTTCTGGATGCTGATTTCGGAATTGGTACATACAATTGGGTGGCTGATCCGCCGCAACGTGATGATCAGGATCAGACTAAACAATCTACCTACTATGTATATGAACCAGGCAAATACAGTGTAATAGCGCAGGTTGGTCAATGTATTTATAAAGACAGTCTCAATGTTGCATTTAATGATAGTCTTAATCTTTACATCGGTCGGGATACAACGCTTTGTATAGGAGAAGAATTTGTTTTGCATGTGAAAACAAACGCCAACGAATTTGCATGGCAGGATGGAAGTGCCGCATTGTCGTACGTCGTCGGTGATTCTGGGATTTATCAGGTAATCGCGATGAACGGATGTGGATACGATACAGCTGCGGTACATATCGCCCGCAGAACCTGCACTTGTGAGCTTACCCTGCCGAATGCTTTTACACCCAACAATGATGGAGTAAATGATACCTTTCGACCTTTACATCCTTGTGATATGACGGAATATCTTATGCGTATTTACGATCGATTTGGAAAACTGGTTTACCAAACCTCAGATTTCGGTCACGGATGGAATGGTACCTATAACGGCATGCCCGCCGACAATGGAACATTTGTATGGATGGCCACCTATCGAAGCACTACTACCAAAGCGATGGAATTCAAAAAGGGCTTTGTTATTTTGATTCATTAAAACCAACCTGATTTTTTATTACTGCTGCGACCACCAAGTCCTAATGCACCCAGCAAACCGCGGGTGATCATACTGGCCGCAGTTCTTTCTACTTGTTTGGCTGCACCACTATTCAAAATTTTATCCAATGTTGAGGGCTCTGGTTTAGCTCCGGGTTTTGCCGGAGTAGTTTGGTTTTTATTGGCAGCATCCTGTAATTTCTGTGTAAGAATTTCATAAGCACTTACGTTGTCAATAACCTGATTATATTTTGGTACCAGTTTGGATTTTGAGACAATAGAATCTATCTCTGACGGTGTCAATATATCCATTCTACTTCTTGGCGGTGCCATCATACAATGAACCAATGGAGTAGGAACACCTTTTTCATCAAGCATGGTAACAAGTGCTTCTCCGATTCCAAGGCCGGTGATCAGATCTTCTGTTTTATAAAATGTACTCGTTGGATAATTTTCAGCAGCCTGTTTAATGGCCTTACGATCATTTGCAGTAAAAGCCCGTAACGCATGCTGGACTTTCAAACCAAGCTGTGCCAGAATACCTGAAGGCACGTCGGTTGGATTTTGCGTACAGAAAAATATACCGATACCTTTTGACCGGATCAACTTAACAATCGTTTCTATTTGTTTCAATAGCGCATCACTTGCGGCTTCAAAAACCAGGTGCGCCTCATCTATAAAAATAACGAGCTTGGGTTTTTCTACGTCGCCTTCTTCCGGACAAGATGCATACAATTCTGCAAGCATCTGAAGCATGTAGGTGGAAAAAAGAGTCGGCTTATCCTGCAGATCTGTGACACGTAACACGTTAACCATTCCACGTCCATCTTCTGAAATACGCATGAGATCTGCTACTTCAAAACTTTTTTCTCCAAAGAAAACATCAGCACCCTGTTGTTGTAATCCGATAACTTTTCGCAAAATAGTGCCCGTAGATGTGGTAGCAATCTGTCCATAAGCCTGCTGTATTTCCGCTTTTCCTTCATTGGAAATATACTGAAGTACCTTGACGAAGTCTTTCAAATCAAGTAGGGGAAGTTTGTTGTCGTCACAATACTTGAAGATCATCGCAACGAGTCCTTCCTGGGTGTCATTGAGCTCCAGAATTCTGGATAGTAATATGGGGCCGAATTCACTAACGGTCGCACGTAACCGAACACCTTTTTCGTTACTCAGTGTCATGAATTCCACAGGAAATGCCTGGGGATCATATTTGATTCCGATAGTTGCACAGCGGTCTTTTATTTTATCATTCGCGGTGCCGGCCGCTCCAATTCCGCTAAGATCACCTTTGATGTCCATAACCAAAACCGGTACACTTGCATTGCTCAGCGATTCGCTGATCATTTGAAGTGATTTTGTTTTTCCGGTGCCCGTAGCTCCGGCAATCAGTCCGTGACGGTTCATAGTTTTCAAGGGAAGATAAACATCAGCACCTGGAACTGCTTTATTGTCCAGCATGCCAATACCGATTTTCACAGATTCTGATTTAAAAGTATATCCCGATTTTATGGTATTGAGAAAAGATGATTGATCAGCCATAAAAATGATTTAGTCTGAATGAATGAACTTAAAATGATTAATTCATGAATTTTTTCCTCTCAAATTTCTTTAAGCTTTAAGCCTGTCTGCCAACTGGAAAGTTTTGATCAGTAGCCCTTTCTTCCAGAAGCTGCTGTACCATCTTTTCCAGGTCCATGATCCTCTTCTCAAAAGCAGGTAGTTTACGGGCTGCTGCTTGCGACCTGAGTGCACTGGTATATTCATATGCGGGACTACCGGTAACTGCACTATTTGGTGTCTTTAAAGATTTAGTGACACCACTCTGAGCATTTATCTTACTTCCGTCTGCAATCTGTAAATGTCCAACGATACCTACTTGTCCGCCTACCATCACATTTTTACCTAATTTGGTACTGCCCGAAACGCCGCTTTGCGCAGCAATTACGGTGTTGTTTCCTATTTCGACATTGTGAGCAATCTGGATCAGGTTATCTAGTTTCACACCTGATTTGATAAGGGTAGAACCAATAGTCGCCCGATCGATTGTTGCATTCGAGCCAATTTCGACTAAATCCTCAATTATGACATTGCCCATCTGGGGAATTTTCTTGAAACTTCCGTCCGGTTGCGGAGCAAATCCAAAACCATCTGCACCAATAACTGTTCCCGCGTGAATGGTTACCTGTCGCCCGATCACGCAATGATGATATATTTTTACACCAGGGTAGATGACAGAAGAATCTCCGATTATTACATCGTCGCCAACATATACCTGCGGGTATATTTTTACATTTTTCCCGATCACAGCATTATTTCCAATATAAGCGAAACTCCCTATATAAATATTTTCGCCCAAACTGGCAGATTTAGAAATATAAACTGGCTCCTGTATTCCAGTGAGCTGTTGATTCATCATTTCCTGGTACTGTGAAAGGAGGGAAGCAAAAGCGATATAAGCATCAGGAACTAATATCAGTGTTGCATTTATTTTTTCTTTTAAGACCTGATTGTCATTCACAATGATGATCGAGGCTTTTGTACTATATAGATACTCTTCGTATTTCGGATTGGCAAGGAACGACAGTTGCCCCGCTTTTGCTTCTTCAATCTTACCGAAATTGTTCACCAGCACTGCCGGATCACCCTTCAGTTTTCCATTGATCAACGCGGCAATCTGGGCGGCAGAAAATTGCATAGGATTTATTTTGAAATGAAGTCGTTATTACTCTCCCGTCAGGTAACAAATATAGAATTTTTTAACGGCCGTTGAGAGACTTCGGTGGATCAATGCATTGTCGACCTGAGAAATATCCCGCACAGAGCCGTCTTTAAATAAGATATTAATTTGTTCATCACCGGAATTGTAAGTAGTATTTGTATGTTCACCCGTAAATACAAAATAAGCAGCTTCCTCTTTATTGATATGTAATATCCTGACGGCACTTTGCAAGTATTTTTCTACAATGCCCGCATCAAAAGGTTCTGCTTGCAATTTGGCTTTGAGCAAACGACGGTTGATCAACATGTCGCTTAAGTTCGATAAAACGGGGTCACTGTTTTTCATCCAGCGTTTAAGGGCAGTTAATATATCATTGTCATCAATCAGGCTAAAAACTTCTAGCCATTCTGAAGGTTTTTTTGAGCTTTGAGATAGAAAGTAGTCGAGAGGTTCTGATCCGGAATGTAATTTTTCACCGGCAGCAATTTTTTCTTTGGCGCGCTTAATAATTTGCACGAGCATACTTTCGGCGCTTACAACAGTTTTGTGTAGATAAACCTGCCAGTACATGAGCCGGCGGGCTACCAGAAACTTTTCAATGGAATAAATGCCTTTTTCTTCTACCATTAGTTCACCATCATGTACAGCGAGCATATGAATGATCCGGTCATATCCAATCACACCTTCCGAAACACCGGTAAAAAAGCTGTCCCGGTTAAGATAATCCATACGATCCACATCGAGTTGCCCGGATACCAGCTGATGAAGAAACTTTTTTGGGTGCTTGTTAGTAAATATTTCAATAGCAGTCTTTAATTTTCCATTTACCTGTTTATTGAGATTTTCCATAATCAAAAGTGAAACAGATTCATGATTATAGTTCTCAATCAGAACTTTTTCAAGTGCATGAGAAAAAGGACCATGCCCTACATCGTGCAGAAGAATCGCCATTTTTGCGCCCAGTTCTTCATCATCTGAAATAGGAACTCCCTTAGTTCTGAGAACTGCCAATGCGTTGCACATCAGGTGGTATGCGCCCAGAGAGTGATGAAGACGGGTGTGCACAGCGCCGGGGTATACCAAATTTGCAAGACCCATTTGTTGTATCCTTCGTAATCGCTGGTAGTAGGGATTTCGAATTACTTCCAAAACCAAAGGATGTTCGATGGTAATAAATCCATAAACCGGATCATTGATGATTTTTTGTGAACCTGCACCCATTTTGTTTTGTTAAAAGAATTCAATCCAGGGTTCAAATTTAGGAATGACTGACCGATAAACTATCTTTAGAAAATTGAATAATCTAATATGGCGCTTGGTAAAGTACTTTGGGTTGATGATGAAATAGAAAGTCTCCATTCTCATATAATTTTTTTGCAAAACAAGGGATACGAAGTGAAGGCCATGACCAATGGACTTGACGCGATCGATTTTGTAAAAGAAAACCCAGTAGACGTAGTATTGCTGGATGAATCGATGCCCGGCATCAGTGGTTTGGAAACTCTTGGTAAAATAAAGGAAGTAAATCAGCAAGTGCCTGTGGTTTTAATTACCAAAAATGAAACAGAAAACCTCATGGATGAGGCGATCGGCAGACAGATCACAGATTATCTGATAAAACCCGTAAATCCCAATCAGGTTCTTCTAAGCCTTAAGAAAATAATTGATAATAAAAGGCTTGTGGGTGAAACTACTACCACAGCCTATCAACAACAATTCCGGGAACTTTTTACGGCGCTTAACAGTAACCCTGATTATACAGAGTGGATGGATCTCTATAAAAAGCTTGTTTTCTGGGAACTCGAAATGGAGAAAAGCAATAGTCCGGAAATGCAGGAAGTATTTCAAGCTCAGAAACAGGAAGCCAATACGGAGTTTTTTAAATTTATTTCAAAAAACTATTCCAAATGGGTATCAGCCAAAGCAACCGATGTACCGGTTATGAGCCATACACTTTTGCGAAATAAAGTATTTCCTAATATTGAAAAAGGCACGCCTCTCTTTTTTGTGTTGATCGATAACCTGCGCTTCGATCAATGGAAAGCTATACAACCTGTTTTTGCGCAGAGTTTCAGGATTCAAACAGAAGAAACATTTTATAGTATCCTGCCAACAGCGACGCAATATTGCCGCAATGCGATTTTTGCCGGACTCATGCCAGTTGATATTCAAACACAATTTCCAAATCAATGGAAAAACGATGACGAAGATGGTGGCAAAAATCTTTCGGAAGAAGAGTTTTTTAGGGCACAACTGAAGCGGTTGAAAATGGACCAATTGAAAACATCGTATACCAAAGTTCTCAATCACCAGGCTGGTCAGGATCTTGTAAACAATATCCTGAATCTGATGAACAACGATCTGAATGTGATCGTTTATAATTTTGTGGATATGCTCAGTCATGCGAGAACTGAGATGGAAGTACTTAAAGAACTTGCGAGCGATGAAGCCAGTTACAGGAGTATTACTGCAAGCTGGTTTGAACATTCACCACTGCACCAGGCACTCAAAAAGATTTCAGATAAAAAAATTACGATCGTGCTTGCCACCGATCACGGGAGTGTTCGCGTGAAGTCGCCTTATAAAGTGATTGGCGATAAGCAGACCACTACTAATTTACGTTATAAGCATGGGCGAAACCTGAATTATGAACCGAAAGAAGTGCTTGCATTTCGCGATCCAAAAGAAGCCGGACTTCCCGTCCCGACTATTAATTCTTCCTTCATTTTCGCAAAGGGGGATGGATTCCTTTGTTACCCTAACAACTATAATTATTTTGCAAACTACTATCGAAATAGTTTTCAGCATGGTGGTGTGAGCATGGAAGAGATGATAATTCCTGTAATTAAAATGACGGGAAAATGAAAGAAAGTCTGAGAGTATGGTAGTGTGGATAAACTTATCATGTCTATTCCTTGTATTTTAGCAACTTTGAAATATGAAGTATACAGTAACTACCCTGGATAAAATTGAAAAGCTTCTTCATGAAACGGGATATGTGATCCGTTATGAACGTGGCAATTTTCAAAGTGGATATTGTATCCTGGAAGAAAAAAAAGTACTTGTTCTGAATAAATTTCTTCCTTTGGAAGGACGAATAAATACATTGATAGATATTCTCCCGCAGCTTAGTTTCAATCCGGAATCACTTGCACCGGAAAGCAGGAAAGTCCTTGAGAATCTGCTTAAACCTCAGAGCTGATTGCATAGTTTCATCTATTTTTGATTGTGCAATTTCCTTCCATCAAAATAAGTTTTCTGGGCTCAGGCACCAGTAGCGGTGTTCCAATGATTGCCTGTCCCTGCCCGGTCTGTCATTCGACTGATCAAAAAGACAAACGTCTTCGTTCGAGTATATTAGTTGAATCAGAAACCACCCGGATTGTTGTAGATACTACACCTGATTTTCGATACCAGGTGTTGAGAGCAAATGTAACGAAGCTGGACGCAGTCCTTTTTACACATCCGCATAAAGATCATATCGCAGGATTGGATGATATCCGTGCTTTCAATTATTTTTCTGGCAAACCGATGCCGGTTTTCGCCAATGAAATGACGCAGGAGGTAGTCATTCGTGAATTCCCCTATGCATTTACCGATTTTCGTTATCCGGGTATTCCCGAGATCCAATTGAATACAATCGCTACTGATCCCTTTATGATTGGTGATATTCGTGTTGAACCCATACAAGTATGGCATTTGAAAATGCCGGTCCTGGGATTTCGATTTGGTGGTTTTACTTATATAACGGATGCGAACCGGATAGATGAGTCAGAAAAACAAAAAATCCGTGGCTCCAGGATTATCGTACTAAATGCACTTCGCAGGGAAAAGCATATTTCCCATTTTAATCTCGAAGAAGCTATCGCCATAACCCATGAATTGGGTGTCCCGGAGGCTTATTTTACACATATTAGTCACCAGCTGGGTAAACATGCAGTCGTTGAGCTTGAACTGCCTGAAGGCATACATCTTGCATACGATGGATTGACACTAACTATGGATGCTTATGTTACCGGAATGTAAAATAGATTCCCATTTTTGGACTCCTGATAATATTACGAAAGCGTTATACGTTAAGCATTAGGCACTAAGCGTTTATTAGCAAGTATTTAACAACTGAACAACTTTTTTCATTAAACCAACAACAAGAATTTACGTCTATAAGTATTAGTAAAACTCTACTGTATGAAAAAACTGATCTTATTTTCTGGGTTACTATGCGGCATGATAAATTCCGGAAAGGCGCAATCAACCATTGAATTTATTCCTCAGTTTGGATATACTTTTGCCGACCAGCTAAATTTCGGTAACACATTCGGCCGGGTTGAGGCGGATTACAATTTCGGCGGTGCTTTCCAATTCAATTTTAGTCGTCATTTCGGATTCGAAATGATGTATAACGGAATGCAGGTGCCGGCAAAATTATATAACTATGGCGACCTTCCCGGTACTCCGCCCAAATACCAGACCACTGCAGGAATAAATTATATCATGGCTGGGCCGGTTTCGAGCTTTACGCTTCCCGATTCCCGCAGTGCTTTATTTTTCGGAGCTGATCTGGGTGCCGCCATTTTTACTCCCCATCCTAATACTTTTTCAAGTAATGCCAGTTTCGCCTATGGATTTCAATTCGGAACGAATTTATATTTAGGATCCCATTTTGGACTTCGCCTTAGTGGTCGCCTACTGGGTGCCGTGCCGCCAAGCTCGGGATATTATTTTGGTGGCTGGGGTTATCCTCAGGGGTATTATTATACGGGTCCAGGACTTCTTCAATTTGGATTCAATGCTGGTCTTATAATCGGACTAGGAAAAAAATTACCAACTTATCAAAAGCCACAAAGACATTACTATCAGGCACCGCCACCGCCGTCACGCAGGTACTATTATTACTAAAATATTAAGATGGATTTTGGACGGTAACGTGATATCAGGTTTTCTACTTTAAGGGTATATTTTTCGACTTTACCAGGTTATATCTTTATTAGAAAGAGGTATGTGGGAAATGATCCGGGGGTATTTGACCTTTACCAGGAAAGAACGCTTTGGCGTTCTTTTTCTGCTTATAGTAATTAGCGTGTTATTTGTACTTCCGTATTTTTTCCGGCCGGTAATTGGCAAACCCGATATTTCAGCTACTGAAAAAATGAAGGAAGGTATCCAGAAATTTGAATCCCTGGAGAGTGACAGCTCTAAAGATGCAGTCAGTTATAATAGTCATACCGATTACGATCATGCAGGATCAGGAGAAATGGAGACTGATAGGAATAACACAGCGCCCGCCAGTCTGTTTTATTTTGATCCCAATAATTTAAATGCAGCTGGCTGGCACAAGCTTGGATTGTCGGACCGTCTCACCCATACTATTTTGAATTATATCGGTAAGGGTGGCCATTTCGAAAGGCCGGAAGATCTTAAAAGATTGTATGGTCTTCATCGTTCGGAATATGAAAGGCTTTTGCCTTTTGTTCGTATTTCTAAATCCGGACAAAATATAGATCAAGGTCGTCAGATACAATTTAAGACGCCTTTTAAACGACTGCTCAATTCAAAAACGGATTCTTTTGCCGGAACTTATTATGGAAGTTTTTTGTATCCGAAGAAGAAATATTTATTCACAGATATTAATCAGGCAGATTCTGAGAGATGGTCACAGTTCCCGGGCATCGGTGCAAAACTTGCAGCCAGGATTGTTCATTACAGAGAAAGTCTTGGAGGATTTTACACTATTGCGCAGGTAGGCGAAACATTTGGTTTACAGGATTCAATTTTTCAAAAAATAAAACCATTTCTGCAATTGGGAATTTTCAACTTGAAACAAATTGATTTGAATACATCCAGTAAAGAAATTCTTCAATCTCATCCTTATGTCCGCTGGCAAATAGCTAATTGTATCATTGAATACCGTCTGCAACATGGCGGCTTCCAGTCTGTCGAAGAATTAATGCAACTCGCCCAGGTAGATTCAGGAAAATTCAGAAGATTAAGACCCTATTTGGAGGTGGGAACGGATAAATTCCGATAACCTCAGTTTAGAATTCCCGATTTTTTTTTTGACGATAGCATGTTTAATTACGAACTACTCCTTTTATATTTTCAGGAAGATCTATTTCAAAAAATCCTGTGTAAAAAAGTCTTATTTTCCTGTTGATTCTTTACAGACTTATTCAATCAGCTCTGATTGAGAACGTCGATAATAAAGACATGAAAACATTAATTTTGTTTTTGAAGTAAGGATCAGAGGGACCGGGCATTCAAAATCAGATTGGACCTATTAAAAAATTGCTCGAAATAAAAATGAAAGCGAAGTGGAAATAACAGAACAAATTATTATTGCAATAAAAAGCTCAGTTGGATATCAATTTTCAGAAGATGGATATACGATCACCATTGAGAGCCTTGACGAACTTTTACCTGATGTTTCCAGGCACCTGATAGTAAGTGCGATCGTCGAAATGAAAGGGGTTGAAGTTACGGATTCTTCTACCGGCGCTGTATTCTTTCCTTCCGGTTATTTTAAATAATATCAACTTTTAAATTTCCTATATAGGCTGCGATTTTTAGTGCAAAGGGCAAATGATTTTTGCAAAATTTTCCACCTGTCCAAATGCGTATATTGTTCTCCCAAAACCCTAAAAAAAACTAACGAACGTTAGTATATTTTCGAAAAACTTTGTAACTTAGTTGTGGTTTAACGAACCTTGGTTTAACAATTTGAACGATTGTTTGCTGTTAGGGCAGCAACCCCTGGTTGTTGCCCTCTTTTATTTCTACAACCTATCATATGGATTTTGAGTTAGATGAATTGTCGTTGCAGGTGGCGGCCACGGCAAAGGATTTTGCACACCAGCATATCAGGCCTTTTGTAATGGAATGGGATGAAGCCCAGCATTTTCCAATTGAAGTAATGCGTGCCATGGGCAAACTCGGCCTGATGGGTGTAGTGGTGCCAGAGGAATATGGAGGTTCAGGAATGGGATATATCGAATACATCCTGGTCATCGAAGAAATAGCTAAAGTTTGCGGATCAATAGGACTAAGCCTGGCTGCTCATAATTCTTTATGTACAGGACATATTCTGACTTTTGGAAATGAAGAGCAAAAAAAAGAATACCTGCCTAAATTAGCTGCAGGAGAATGGATAGGCTCCTGGGGTCTCACAGAAGCCAATACAGGCAGTGACGCTGCCAATATGCAGTGCACGGCTATAAGGAAGGGCGACGAATGGATACTCAACGGAACAAAGAACTGGATCACTCATGGTATTAGCAGCAATATTACCGTGGTCGTTGCCCGCACTGGAAAACCAAGAGAGAAGAACAATGCTACAGCGTTTGTGGTTCCAAGAGGTACTTCCGGATTCACAGGTGGCAAGAAAGAAAATAAACTGGGTATGCGTGCAAGCGAAACTGCCGAAATGATATTCGACAATTGTAGAATTCCGGATAGTTTTCGTTTGGGTAATGTTGGTGACGGATTCAGGCAATCTTTAAAAGTATTGGATGGCGGAAGAATTTCAATCGCCGCGCTGGGGGTGGGCATCGCAAAAGGTGCATATGAGGCAGCTGTAAAATATTCCAAGGAAAGGCATCAGTTTGATAAGCCGATTTCTTCATTCCAGGCTATTTCATTCAAATTGGCCGATATGGCTACTGAAATAATGGCTGCAGATTTGCTTACCCTACAGGCAGGCTATCGAAAAAACAAAGGCTTGCCCATGACAAAAGAATCCGCCATGGCCAAATATTATTCCAGTGAAGTCGCTGTGAAAACAGCCATCGAGGCCGTACAGATATTTGGCGGGTACGGTTATACCAAAGATTTTCCTGTTGAAAAATTTTACCGAGACAGCAAATTATGTACAATCGGTGAAGGGACTTCAGAGATTCAAAAAATTGTTATTGCCCGCGAAGTGTTGAACGGTTGACCGATGACCGATGATGCTTACTAAGGCATGAAATCTTCTTCCGCCTGCTTGCTGTATTTATCGAAAATTTTATCAATCGCGCCACCAAATAAGGGGAATTTTGATTTGGCGAAATTCTTCATGATTTCAACAGCTTTGATTGCCTGCGCTTCTGTCAATCCTTCGGCTTTTAATTTATCAAGAAGTTCTTTCATAACTGATCAGACTGATTTTTTCTAATAACTTGCTTTAGGCCTTTGGCTTCATGCCTTATTATTATGCTACTTTCAGAAGACTCATCTTACTGGTGTCAAATTTCTTGCGGGCATACTCCAGGTCCAAATGAAACTTGTTTTCTTTTGACGAAGGAAGTTCGAACATGGCGTCAGTAAGAATACTTTCACAAATACTTCGCAACCCGCGTGCACCGAGTTTATATTCAACGGCTTTAGTAACCATAAAATCCAACACATCGTCATCAATCGTTAATTGGATACCTTCCAGTTCAAATAATCTCTTATACTGTCTGATCAGTGAATTCTTCGGTTCAGTCAAAATAGAACGAAGAGAAATACTGTCAAGCGGATTTAAATGGGTAACAATAGGTAAACGTCCCAGCAACTCCGGGATGAGTCCGAAAGATTTCAAATCAGGAGCATTTACATGCTGCAGTAAATTTTTTCTTGTGAATTCCTGTTGCTCTTTATTCACGTTGAAGCCAATCGCATTGGTGTTGATTCTGCGTGCGATGATTTTATCTACACCGTCGAATGCACCGCCACAGACGAATAAAATATTCTGTGTATTTATTTTTATAAGTTTCTGTTCCGGATGTTTGCGTCCTCCCTGTGGTGGAACCAGCACATCAGTACCTTCCAGCAGTTTAAGTAATCCCTGCTGCACACCCTCACCGCTTACATCCCGTGTGATAGAAGGGTTATCGCCTTTACGTGCGATTTTATCAATTTCATCTATGTAAACAATTCCTCTTTCAGCACTCACCACATCATAATTGCAAACCTGTAAAAGACGTGTAAGTATACTTTCAACATCTTCGCCCACGTAACCTGCTTCGGTAAAAACAGTAGCATCTACTATCGCGAAAGGAACATTCAGTAATTTTGCAATAGTCTTTGCCAGAAGGGTTTTACCTGTACCGGTTTCGCCCACCATGATGATATTACTCTTCTCGATCTCTACATCATTCTCAGTAACTTTTTGTTGCAGCCTTTTATAGTGATTATAAACTGCCACCGCCAGTACTTTTTTTGCTTCATCCTGACCAATCACATATTCATCCAGAAATCTTTTTATTTCAATTGGCTTTTTTACGGTGAGCTTGAATTGCGAAGAAGGAGAAGCATCATCACGAACAATGAGTTCCTGCTGAATGATTTCCTGGGCATGCTCCACACAATTTTCACAAATATGTCCTTCCTGGCCCGCAATGAGAATCTTCACTTCATCCCGACTGCGACCGCAAAAAGAACAATGAAGGGTATTTTTAGCCATTTCCTAATAATAAGTGTAAAAATAGTCAACTTATCCCCGAAATCCAAGCTTAAGCCCGGGGCATAAAGCCGAAAGCTTAGAGCCTAAAGCCAAATTATATCGCGATATTTCGATATTTAACAAAGTAAAAAGACAGACTGTTGGGGCGATAAAAGCCGTAAAGTTTTAAACTTTTGGCCTGTTTTACAATTCCGTGCTGATAGCATCCGCAATTCCATAATCGACAGATTCTTTGGCATCCATCCAATAATCGCGGTCGAAATCTTTCATAATCTGTTCGAATTTCTTACCACAATTTTCTGCGAGTATTTTGGCGGCTATCTCTTTCACTCGTTTCGTTTGTTTAGCCTGAATTTCGAGGTCGACACTCACTCCCTGAATATAACCACCCAGACTTGGCTGGTGAATCATCACTTCTCCGTGCGGATAAATAAATCGTCTGCCCTTCGTACCTCCGCTGAGCAGTATAGAACCCATTGATGCTGCCAGACCTATGCAAACCGTACTCACGGGACTCTTCAGCATTCTCATAACATCATAAATCGCCATTCCGCTGGTAACCATACCTCCGGGACTGTTAATCAGAAACCTGATTTCTGTTCCAGGTTTATCAACATCCAGCAGGAAAAATTTATTAATAATGTCTTTTGCAGAACGATCATCTACGGGTCCCCACAATTGTACCGTGCGTGTTTCAAAAAAATACTTCTCCAGTTTTTTCATCAGCATGCCCGGATCCGTTTGGGGCTTTTCTTCTTTTTCTTCTGATGGTTCATCGTCCGAACGAAATGGATTAATAGGGTATTTGGCGTATTTCATTGTAAAAGTTTAAGATATTAATTTTCTTTTTTCTCTTTTCTTGGATTGATTACGAGCACTTCATCAACCAGTCCGTATTCTTTTGCTTCTATTGCCGTTAACCAGTAATCACGATCAGAATCTTTTTCAATTTGTTTCGATGTTTTACCGGTATGAAAGGCGTAAATGTCGTACAACTCTTTTTTTAGTTTTCGGATCTCATTGACAGTGATTTCAATATCGCTCGCCTGTCCGCCGATACTGCCACTGGGCTGATGCATCATCACACGGCTGTGTTTCAGCGCTGTTCTTTTTCCTTTGGTTCCTGCACACATGAGTGTGGCTCCCATTGATGCGGCCATTCCTATACAAATAGTTGCCACATCCGGAGTAACATATTGCATTGTATCGTAAACACCAAGACCAGAATATACAGAACCTCCCGGACTATTGATATACATCTGTATGTCGCGGTGGCGGTCTGTGCTGTCAAGAAAAAGTAACTGGGCAGTAATAATATTGGCCACTTCGTCATTGATGGGATAACCCAGGAAGATGATACGGTCCATCATTAACCGGCTGTACACATCCATAACGGCCACATTCATGGGCCGCTCTTCTATGATATTTGGAGTGAGTCCCGTAACAAGGTACTTTTCATACCCATTTAAAGTATTGCTGGAAAGACCTAAGTGTTTAACCGCGTATTTTTCGAATTCGGAACCATTGTGCATAATAGAATTTTTTCTTGAGGATGGATTGCCTGATCAGGGGTTTACCTTTCAAATCTCCGTCCAAACTCTTAAACTTCCAAAAAACTGACAGAGTTGCAGATATAAAAGAATCCCCCCGGTACAGCGGGGGGAGTTTAAATTGTCTATTCGTGGTGATGATGTTTGTGTTCCTCGTTGAGTTTGTTGAACTCTTCTGCTGTAATTGATTTATCAATCGGGCTAACCTGATTTTCTATCCATAGAAGCATTTTATTAGTAAGTTGATTTTGATATGTTTCTTCCACAAATTTTTTATCCTGCATCATCTTATTAACGTAATCTTCCACCCAGGCTTGCTCGTCTCCCTGAGGTAGCCCCCCAAGATATGAGAATAGTTGTCTGCGTGCGGCCTCCCGGATATCTTCTGGTTTCACTTCAATTTTGTTTTCCGTTACAATCTTATCGGTGATAAGATTCCATTTAAGTGCATTGGCAAAAGTTGGAAATTCTTTTTCTACTTCATCCGGTGTTTTTGGTTTTTCACCTCCTGTAAGCAACCAGCGTTTTAAAAATGACTCAGGGAATTCGATCTGTGTCTTATCGAGAAGATCATGATAAAGCGTGTGCTGTAGATTATTGCTGGTTTGAGCTTTCCACTGATCAGCCATATCCTGTCTTACTGTGTCACGGAATTCACCTTCTGTTTCGATTGTTTTGTTTGGATAGACTTTTTTGAAGAATGTTTCATCGATATTTGCTTTTTCCAGAAGACCGACTTTTGAAATCACCATCCGGAAATATTTTTCGGCATTGACTGCGCTTTCTTTATCCAGTCCCAAATCCTGCATTATCCAACCTCTTTCCTTGTCTTCGAATGCTGTTAGCAACTGAATCACGAATTCATCTCCAGGCTTTTTTTCCATAAGCTGTGTACGGAATTCAGGAGCAAAATATTTCACGAGAAGGGAATTTTCTTTCGGCTGACTTCCTTCGACCGGACTACCATCGGCATCCGTTTCCTGGAAGGTTACATTAAGTACATAATCATCGCCGGCAACTTTTTCCGGTTCTGTCATGGTCCCGTTTTTCTGCCTAAGCCTTTCGATTTCTTCGATCAGCATTTCATCGGTAACAATAATTTGGTAACGGATTGGTGTAAGCGAAGAAAGTTCGGGTAACCGGAATGCGGGTTTCAATCCTACTTCGAAAGAAAAAGAATAATCATCAGGCTGAACAAAATTGATTTTACTCGCGTCATTTTCCGGGAGTGGTAATGGCTGGGCAAATATTTCCAGCTGCTCTGAACTCATATAGTCTGTCAGCTTCTTTTCAACCGTCTTTAGTACTTCGTCTGTAAAAACTGAATTTCCGTACATTTTCTTGATCAGACTGGTTGGAACCATGCCTTTGCGGAAGCCTGGTATGTTAGCTTTTTTCCCATATTCCTTCAGTGATTTCTCAAAAGAAGGGAGATAGTCACTCTTTTCAATTTTCACGACAATCTTATCATTCAACAGTCCAATATTCTCTCTGGTAACCGTGCTCATAATATTATTTTTAAATGGCCGCTTTTTCCATCCATATCGCTTTTTTGGAAACGGGCTGCAAAACTACGGAAAAAGGCTTAAAGCTTAAAGCCTAAGGCATAAGGCCTGAATCCCAACGTTCGCTATATCCACCACTAAATCCCCACTCGTTCCCCACTATACCACCACTTGCACCACTGTTCTATTGGCTCTTCATAAAATCTATCTTTTTTGATTGTAACCGACCCACATTGGGCAATTTTATTATGGATCCGGAACAAAAAGGGATAAATCGCTGTTAAGGATGGCTAACACAATCAAAATCAAATACTCTTAGCAATGATTCAAACAAAAGGATATGCTGCCCAAACGGTAGAATCGGATTTAGCCGCCTGGAATTTTGAAAGAAGGGAAGTGGGTGCAAATGACGTCCAGATTGAAATTAATTATTGTGGTGTATGTCATTCAGACCTGCATCAGATCAGGAACGACTGGTTTCCCGGGATCTTTCCAATGGTACCAGGCCATGAGATCGTTGGCCGTATAATCAAAACCGGGTCGGCTGTAAAGAAATTTAAAACAGGTGAGCTCGCTGGTGTAGGTTGTCTGGTAGATTCCTGCAGAAACTGCAAAAACTGTAAACAGGGATTGGAACAATATTGCCTGAATGGGTCGGTTGCCACTTATAATGGTCGCGCCAAGGATGGCAGTCCGACCTACGGTGGTTACTCCAACAATATTGTTGTTCATGAAGATTTTGTTTTGCATGTTTCGGAAAAATTGTCACTGGCCGCGGTTGCACCATTGTTGTGTGCCGGGATTACAACCTATTCTCCACTTCGTTTCTGGAAAGTAGGGAAGGGTCATAAACTGGCAGTACTGGGTCTTGGCGGGCTCGGACATATGGGCGTAAAATTTGGAGTCGCTTTCGGTGCTGAAGTAACCGTACTAAGTACTTCTCCATCGAAAGAAAAAGATGCGAAGGCATTGGGTGCACACAAATTTGTTGTGACATCAGATCCCAAGCAAGTTGAAGCAGTTAAAGAAACCTTCGATTTTATTCTTGATACGGTTTCAGCAAAACATGATATGGCTTTTTATCTTTCATTGCTTGCAACTAATGGCATCCATATTTGCGTTGGAGCGCCACCGGAACCTCATCTTATTCCGGCGTTTGCGTTGATGGGTGGAAGGAAAAGTGTTTCAGGTTCTGGCATCGGCGGTTTACCGGAAACACAGGAAATGCTGGACTACTGCGCAGAAAAAGGAATCGTTTCAGATATTGAAATCATCCACATAAAGGATATTCATCCTTCTTATGAACGAATGGTGAAAGGGGACGTCCGCTATCGCTTTGTGATAGATATGGCGACATTATAAATTCTTTGAGATTCGAATCAACAAAGCCAAAGTGTAAAAGCTTTGGTCTTTTTTATTTTGATCTTCATTTCTACTTTTGCTGATATGAAACGGTTTTTGTTTTTGTCTCAATTTTCTTATTCTCGTATCCAATCGAATTCATCAGCTCAATCATTTTCAACTAAGAGAGCAGACGGATTATCTCTTTCCGTATCCTCTACTGACAGTCTGGTGGAAAAACTAATCGCAGATGAACATGTCACGGGACTTCAGTTGAGTATTATAAATGACAAAAGAGTAACGCTGATAAAAAGTTATGGATACAAGAATAAAGCTAAAGGAGAACTGAATGATACTGCAACCTGTTTTTATGCAGCTTCACTCGCAAAATCATTGTTTGCATATATCGTTATGCAATTAGTTGATGAAGGAAAGATTGATCTGGATAAACCACTTTATACTTATCTGCCCAAACCTCTTCCGGAATATGATAATTACACGGATCTCGCGGCGGACGACAGATGGAAGTTAATTACGGCACGAAATTGTTTGGACCATACAACGGGATTTCCAAACTGGCGGCAGCTCAATCCACACGGTAATAATAAATTGGAATTTTTTTTTAATCCGGGTGAACGATATGCCTATTCGGGGGAAGGAATTTATTTATTGCAATTTGTTGTCGAGATCATTACCGGCCGCTCGCTCGAAGAGCTCGCGCAGGAAAAAATATTTCAGCCATTCGGCATGAACCGCACAAGTTTTTTGTGGCAACCGGCATTTGAAAATGATTATGCCGTCGGACATGATACAAAAGAAGATACACTGCATAAAAGAAGATCCAAAAAAATAAATGCTGCCGGATCTATGGAAACGACTGTTGCTGATTATTCGCGATTTCTGTCTGCTGTTATGCAGGGCAGCCGTGTTTCACAAAAATCCTGGAATGAAATGTTTACTCCGCAAATCAGGATTTATTCAGGGGGTCAATTTCCCTCCCTGCGAAACGACAAAACTGGCAAAAACGATAAAATTGAGTTGTCTTATGGTCTTGGATGGGGATTGATGACAACTCCCGATGGCAAGGCATTTTTTAAAGAAGGTCATGATGATGGCTGGACACATTATGCCATTGGATTTCCAGACAAAGGGGTCGCATTGCTCGTTATGACCAACAGTTCAAATGGCGAAAAAATCTTCACAAATTTGGTGGAGAAATTAATGGGTGTGACCATTCCCTGGAAATGGGAGGGGTATAAAAAATAATTATTCCACGATCACTACTTTATTTCCCCTTAGTCTTCTCACCGTTAACAATCCGCCTTTGCTAAGCACGGCCCATGAATAGCCTTCGCCATTAATCGTTTCTTTAAGCGGGTTTCCATTCAGTAATATAGTTGAGGGTTTTGCTTTTAATTTGATCAGTTCAGTTCCGTCGTTATCAAAACTGCGATAATATAAACGCACTTTGCCGGTATCAGGATGGTCGAATTCAACACTCAGATATTTTTTGAAATGACCTTTATAGTCTGCCTGTTGTATAACGGAACTGGATGAAAGAATATGATCTTCATCGGGCGCGAGTTCAGGAAATGTTGCCATGGCACGCAGATAATGTCTTACATAATCACCATAACCATCCGTGAGCCAGGGTTCGTCTGTAGGGAAACAATTTTTTCCGTCAACATCCACGGCATATGTTGACCAGTTCAGTTCGTGAATTGCATTGGAATAAAGAATGGTATCGCCTGTTAAAGAAACATACAGCAGTTCATCGGCAGCTTGTCTGGCGCTGTGGCTGTTTCCGGGAACAGGATATACTGTCTGCTCATTAGTTACAACCACACCATATTTTTTCCATTTATCATTGTTAAAATTGATATGCACCCAATCGATTATGTTTTTAACTTCTTTTTTCCATTCCGGAAAATATTCGGGATGTTCCATCATATAACGGGCACAAGTCATCGCGTTGATCTGTGTCTGGCTCCATTCTCCAACGTCTTCAAAAAATGGTCCCCACTTGTTATTATGAATCGGATATTTTTTGAGCCATGCTAAAATTTTGTCTGCTGCAATTTTATATGCGCTGGTATTGCCTTCATGCAATTGAATCAGATCGAAAAACAATTGGAGAGTTGGGGTAAGATTACTGGTGTATCCGGCAGTGTCGGTAGATTTCCCTGATCCGGTACCCTGAACATTGAGCATAACAGTTTTCCCGGTAAATACATTTATTTTAAAGGGCAGGGGTGAATATTCTGAATTGCCTGTTTTTACATTTGCTGCAAGGGTGTTCGCAATTTTAATTGCCGCGCCTAAAAATATCGGATCGTTTTTTATTTTATATGCATGAACAAGTTCCAGGCCGAATGAACCGGCTTTATCTGGCTGTGCTACATCTTTTCCGTTGCGCATATCCCCGTCGTAAACACCTGAATATATCAGGGTGTTATAGGGGAATGGAATATTTGGCCATTTGCAATTTGCGGGCGATAAACCATGTGTTAAATAATAACCCGCCAAAAAATAAATATTGGCTTTTACGTTTTCGTTACCTGTATAAGCATACCACAGGCGCCACGACGATATCGCCATCATGAACTGGTCGCCTCCGATACCCCGGGGGTCGTCAATGTCTTTGTTCCACACCTGATGGTTCATATAATAGGGCAGTCCATTGGCGTCTCTTCGCATGGTGTACCAGAAATTCCAGATTATATGAAGGTTGTGATCGTAAGCGATAGCGGGGTCCGGGTTATACCAGGGGACTATATTTCCATCCTTATCTGTTTGTATGGGATGGTATATAAGGTATTCGTTTTTCTGAGCATGAAGATCCCGGGGGATAAATAAAGAAAGAAGAAACAGCGTAGCAATCGTTTTTTTCATCAGTCTGGTTTTAACCATGTTGATCAAAGAAAAACCCTCTGTATCACGATTACAGAGGGTTTGTGCGGGTGACAGGGGTCGAACCTGCATGCCTCGCGGCGTCAGATCCTAAGTCTGATACGTCTGCCAATTTCGCCACACCCGCATTCTAAAGCCTAAAGCCTAAAGCCTAAAGCCTAAAGCCTAAAGCCTAAAGCCTAAAGCCTAAAGCCTAAAGCCTAAAGCCTAAAGCCTAAAGCCTAAAGCCTAAAGCCTAAAGCCTAAAGCCTAAAGCCTAAAGCCTAAAGCCTAAAGCCTAAAGCCTAAAGCCTAAAAGTATTTAGGAAACGCGAAATTAAGCAAATTAGGGATAGGGACGATTTGACTTTTTGTCTGATTCTTTTTCTCACAAATTGCTCCTGCCTTTTTCATGATTTATTCGGGATTTATTCGTGATTTCTTCGGGAATCCTTCGAGAACGCTTCGGGACCGCTTCGGGAATTCCCGAAGAACTCTCGAAGAAACCTCGAAGTCGCCCCGAACAAAATAAGAGTAAATCCCGAAGCTGTCTCGTCCCGAAATGGTAGTCGCATTTCTCCGATCTGTCACTCAGTCATGCCTATTGCCCTCGTTTTTCCTATGAGTGCATTTTTTCTCAGCGACCTCACATTAAAGCTATACAAGCTGATCAAGCAGACATAGGTAAGTTCAGAGCTTTCAGCTTTAGGCCTTGAGTTTTTATCGTAAATTCGTAAGAATGGAGACATTAGCGGCAATTCCGAAATACAATTTAACGGAAGACCAGGAAAAAAGATTGATTCTCAGGGAATACCGGACACTTTTACGCTCTTTGAAACCGAAACTTAAAGCCGGAGACAAAGAACATATCCGGGATGCTTTTGTGATGGCAGCAGAGGCTCATAAAACTATGCGCCGTAAGAGTGGTGAGCCCTATATTCTTCATCCTTTGGCA
Source organism: uncultured Bacteroidota bacterium (assembly GCA_963757315.1). Classification (GTDB taxonomy): domain Bacteria; phylum Bacteroidota; class Bacteroidia; order Chitinophagales; family Chitinophagaceae; genus Puia. The sequence goes on from CAVWRD010000012.1 coordinate 109,540, forward strand.
GTTAGCAGAATTTGTGTTGAAGAAATAGGCCTGGGAGTAAGGTCTACGATCTGCGCTCTATTACACGATGTGGTAGAAGATACAGATATCAGTCTGGAAGATATTGAGCGGGATTTTGGAAGCGAAATCGCACGTATTGTTGACGGTCTTACTAAAATTTCCAATGTTATAGATGTAAACGCCTCCCAGCAGGCGGAGAACTTCAAGAAGATACTGCTCACGCTGACTGATGATCCCAGGGTTATTCTAATTAAACTGGCAGACCGCCTCCACAACATGCGGACGCTTGACAGTATGAAGCGCGAAAAACAGCTCAAAATCGCGTCGGAAACGGTTTACGTATTTGCTCCTCTCGCTCATCGTATGGGACTCTACAACATTAAAACGGAGCTTGAGGACCTGGCGATGAAATATCTGGAGCCTGAAGAATACAAAGAAATTGCACGAAAACTGGCCGAAACCAAACGTGAACGCTCACGGTATATCAACGAATTTATTAAGCCGCTAAAAGAACAAATGGAGCGTGCCCAATTCGATTTCGAGATTCACGGTCGTCCTAAGAGCATTCATTCCATTTGGACTAAGATGCGTAAGAAGGGTGTTTCTTTTGAAGAAGTTTATGATTTGTTCGCCATCCGGATCATTATTAATTCACCTCCTGAAAGGGAAAAAGCTGAATGCTGGAAAGTTTACTCCATTATTACGGATGAATATACGCCATCACCGGAAAGGCTACGGGACTGGTTAAGCAACCCCAAATCCAATGGGTATGAAGCCCTGCACACAACGGTGATGGGACCACAGGGTAAATGGGTCGAAATTCAGATAAGATCCAAAAGGATGAATGAGATTGCAGAAAAAGGACTGGCAGCACATTGGAAATACAAAGAAGGTGCAAGTGATGAGAGTCGCTTCGACGACTGGTTCCATCAGATTCGGGAAGTGCTTACGATGGAAGACAACGATTCTATTAATTTCCTGCAGGATTTTAAAACAAGTTTCCTGGCAGAGGAAATATATGTGTATACACCTAAGGGAGATGTGAAAATGCTGCCACTTGGATCAACAGCACTCGATTTTGCTTTTTCTATTCACAGTAAAATTGGTGAACAATGTATCGGTGCCAAAGTCAATCATAAACTGGTTCCAATCAGTCACAAACTACGTAGCGGCGATCAGGTGGAAATTATTACTTCCAGTAAACAGAGGCCTACGGAAGACTGGATCAATTATGTAGTAACAGCCAAGGCAAAAAGCAAAGTCAAAGATGCATTAAGGGAAGAAAAACGCAAGATCGCTGATGAGGGTAAATACATGGTCCAAAAAAAACTGGAAAATTTTGGAGCGGCTTACAATCAGCATAATACAGAAACACTGGTCAATTTTTATAAACTGAATTCTTCACTTGATTTTTTTTACCAGGTGGCGGTAAAAAATATTGATCTGAAAGAGCTGAAAGAATTCCAACTCTTAGGTGACCGGTTAGAACCACCTAGACCACCAAGAACTTTAATTGAAACCAAACCGGAAACCAGCTTTACGCCGGGTCCACGCAAGGATACTGAGCTCATCATATTTGGTGAAAGCAGCGATAAAATAGTGTATACGCTGGCCAATTGTTGTAAGCCCATTCCCGGCGATGATGTATTCGGATTTGTGACGACGGGTAAAGGACTTACTATTCATCGTACGAATTGTCCGAACGCAACCAGACTTCTTTCAAATTATGGTCATCGTGTTGTTAAAACAAAATGGGCAAAAAATAAAGAAATTTCATTCCTTACCGGTGTGCGAATTATTGGTCTTGATGATGTGGGAGTAATCAATAAAATTACCAACCTAATTTCCGGCGAATTAAAAATAAATATTAATGCGCTCACGCTGGAGGCCAAAGAAGGATTATTTGACGGCAGTATCAAAGTGTATGTACACGACAAGGAAGAACTGGAAGAATTGCTGGTCAGGTTAAAACAACTAAATGGAATACATTCGGTGGACAGGTTTGATACGGAGATTGCGGAACCAACGAAATAATTGTTAATTGTCAATTGCCAACAGTGCTAACTGACCACCTGCTCGTGAATAATTAACAATTAACAATTAACCATTAACAATTACTTTTGCCCCTTCTAAAAAAATCAGACTGATGGTTGATGTTATTCTGGGACTACAGTGGGGAGATGAGGGTAAGGGGAAAATCGTAGATTATTTTGCGCCCCGGTACGATATTATTGCACGTTTTCAGGGTGGACCCAATGCAGGTCATACGCTATATGTAAAAGATAAGAAAGTTGTTTTGCATCAGATTCCTTCCGGTATTTTTCATGAGAACGCTATCAATTTAATCGGCAATGGAGTTGTACTCGATCCCGTTACGCTGAAAAGAGAATGTGAAACGGTAAAATCTTTTGGAATAGACTATCGTAAAAATTTATATATCGCACAACGTGCGCATCTCATTCTGCCAACGCATCGGGCACTGGATAAAGCTTCAGAACTTTCAAAAGGAAATGAAAAAATCGGATCAACTCTTAAGGGAATAGGTCCTGCTTATATGGATAAAACCGGGCGCAACGGATTGCGTGTTGGTGATTTGCTCGACAAAAATTTTACCGCTCACTACAATCAATTGCGTACGAAGCATCTGAAATTGCTCGACGGGCTTCATTTTCAGGAAGACGTTTCAGAAATGGAAAATGAATTTCTGGAAGCGTTAGAATTCCTGAAACAATTTAAAATTGTACAGGGCGAATATTTTATTAATGAAAAATTAAGTCAGGGTAAAACAGTACTTGCGGAAGGCGCGCAGGGAAGTATGCTTGATGTGGACTTTGGAACATTTCCTTTTGTGACTTCTTCCAACACCATATCTGCGGGTGTTTGTACCGGGCTGGGTGTTGCCCCTCAACAAATCCGGGAAGTAATCGGGGTAACAAAGGCATATTGTACGCGTGTGGGAGGTGGTCCATTTCCGACCGAACTGGAAGATGAAACCGGCGAACTGCTTCGTAAAGCTGGTAATGAATTTGGTGCTACTACCGGCAGGCCACGGCGTTGCGGATGGATAGACCTGGTAGCACTACGTTATGCCTGTATGATCAATGGAGTTACCAAACTTGTAATGACCAAGTCGGATGTGCTGGATGATTTTGAAACCTTGAAAATTTGTACTCAATACAGGATTGAAGGAAGGGAAACAGAAGAAATCCCATTCCAAATGCTTCAACAACCCATTGAACCGGTACTTGCTCCTTTTAAAGGCTGGAAAAAGGATATCACGACAATAAAAGACTTTGATTCGCTGCCTGAAGAAATGAAAACATATATTTCTTATATAGATAGCTACTTGAAAGTTAATGTTTCATATATTTCGAACGGGCCCGGACGCGACCAATTGATAGAAAAACGATAAGGTTTCATATGGGTCAAAAAATCTTGCGAAAAAAATTTGGAGGTTTAAAAACTTCGCTGAAATTTTACAATCTAATCTTATTGGAATATGGTACCAAAATCTGATAAGGAGAACAAGGGTTTAAAAAAATCCGGACCTGCTTCACCGAAACCAACTGCTAAGCCGTCTTCAAAGAAAACAAATGAAGACGATGACGACGAGGAGGAAAATGAGGAAGAGGTAGATTCTCCGAAATCCGCTGCTAAGAAAGGCCCAAAGGCAACTGCATCCAAAACGAAGAAAAAATCGGATGAGGATGATGACGATGATGAAGAGGAAGGAGAAGAAGAAGTAGATGAATGGGATAAGGTTGAAGAAGATGAGGAATGGGATCCCGATTTTGATGAGTTCGATGTTCCGCGCTCCAAAACCAAAAAAGCTGCTCCTGGTGGCAAAAAAGCTGCCAAAGGTGAGGAGGATGATTTGGGGTTGGATGATGACTATAAGAATATGGATCTTTTCAATGATAGCGGATTTGAAGAGGAAGAAGAAGATTTCTAGTAAGCCTAACAGGCATGGCCAAACGCCAATTTGTATCTTTTGCTTTTTCAGATCTGTCTAAAATAAAACAACAGGTATTGGACTGGTTAACCAGTTTCAATACCTGTTGCTTTTTGGATAACCAGGAATATCCTTCAGAGAATCATTCCTATGAATGCATTGCTGCTGTCGGCGAGAAAAATGCACTGAGGGTATCCGCTGGCCATGCATTTGAACAACTTGCAAAATTTTCCCGAGAACAGGACGACTGGTTGTTTGGTCATTTTTCATTTGAGCTGAAATCTGAAACCGAGCAGTCTTTTTCCAATCTTCCGGATTTCATTCAATTCCCCGATTTATTCTTTTTCATACCTGAAATCATTCTTATCATAACTTCAAATGAAATCAGAATAGGTGCCTCCGAAAATAACCAGGCGAAAATATTCCACGATATCGTGCATGGTACGTTCACCAGAGAAAAAAATCCTCATAGTCAAATCAATATTCAAAACCGGATAACAAAAGACTATTATTTGGAAACCGTTCGTCGCCTCCTAAAACATATTTTAAGGGGAGATTGTTATGAGATTAATTTCTGCCAGGAATTTTTTGTAGAAGGTGTAACAATCGATCCTTATGAACTTTACGGGAGTCTCCGGAAGGTATCTCCCAGTCCGTTTTCTGCATTTTATAAAATAGGAGAAAAATTTCTTTTGTGCGCAAGTCCGGAAAGATATTTGAAAAGAGAAGGTGATAAAATAATATCGCAGCCAATAAAGGGAACTGCCGCAAGGGATCATGGAGATAAAAATCACGATCAGAAACTCCGGGAGGAACTGGCATCCAGTAAAAAAGATCTGGCTGAAAATGTAATGGTGGTGGATCTGGTCCGAAATGATCTTTCCAAAATCTGTGAGAAAGATTCAGTAAGGGTAACAGAATTATTTGGTATTTACAGTTTTGCTCAGGTGCACCAGATGATTTCCACGATAACTGGAAAACCTCTGAAGAAATTATACTGGACCGACATGATCGCCGGAACTTTCCCTATGGGATCAATGACAGGTGCTCCTAAACGACGCGTTCTTGAATTAATCGGTCAATATGAAAAAACGAAGAGAGGTTTATTTTCAGGAGCAGTGGGTTATGTAAAACCAAATCATGATTTTGATTTTAATGTTGTCATCAGAAGTTTGTTTTATAACAAAACGGATCAATATCTGGCCTATTTTGCCGGTTCCGGTATAACAGCCAATAGTGACCCCGAAATGGAATATGAAGAATGCCTTTTAAAAGTGGCTGCGGTTGAAAGTATATTAAAAAACCCATCCCTTTGAGCGGGATGGGTTGATCAACGCCCCTGTTTAATTATTTGCGTGTGATACTCGCGAAGGTTTTGTTTTCATTATTCGCTGCAACTACCAATGCAAGACGTTCTGCAGATTCATTCAGAATTTCATATTTGTTAGAAACGAACAGGTCCATTTTATCAGCCGGCAACTTCAGTTCATAACTATTATTTGCACTTGCCATCACCTTGTCGAAATCCGGGTTGTATCGGTTAAATTCTGTCTCATCCATCAGTACATTCCTGGAAATGACGGTTGAAAAGTACTTGCCTGATACAGTAATGGTTTTAGAACCATCCAATTCTTCCTTGTTTAGTTTTCTACTAAAAACATACATGGCGGAACCGGAAAGCTGTTTAGTAGCTTCGTCCCTTGTAAGAGTCGTTACGCTACCTTGTCCCTCAAAAGTGTATTCGGTACCTATAAATTTCTTTACATGATTCCTGGATTCGGCAGGCAGATAATTCTGGAGATGCCAGAAATCGTGACTATTGCTTTTCTTAATAGCACGATATACATTTCCTGTACCCCCGTTATAGGCTGCAATCACCAGTAGCCAATCGCCCAACTCTGTATACAAGTCTCTCAGGTAGATAGCAGCTGCCTTTGTGCTCTTATAATAGTTCTTTCTTTCGTCTACCTTATGGTTCACTTTGAGGCCCAGAATGCGGGCAGTTGCAGGCATCAGCTGCCATGGCCCCAACGCACCTACCGGAGAAAGGGCAGTTGCTTTTAGGTTAGATTCAATAACAGCCAGGTATTTTAACTCCAATGGCAGCCCATATTGGTTAAGAATACCGTCAATTACCTTGAAGTAAGGTTGTCCCCATGACTTAATCTCGTCCAATTCCTGTTTATTATGTATCATGAAATCCTGTACATAATTAACCACTTTTGGGTTAAGTCTGGCACCATTTGAGCCCATAACTGAAGCCAGGAATACGTTATTTAAAACTGCTTTAACGTCTACGCTGTCAATTGGGATGTGAAGAGCTACAAAGGTCTTATCAGCTTTTAGAACACCTGCACGGCCATAAGGTAACAGTCCAATGATGGCAATGCCCAACAATAAAAGTCGTTTCATCTCTTAATGCTTAAAGATTTACAAACCGGGAAATCCGGATCATAAATTTTTCAAGGGATGGATAGTCGGAGGATTCTACCGGATGAGATCAGAAGTATCCGGTTTTCATAAAGTCGGAATTTCGAAGGACTTAAATTGTTGCATAAGTTCAGATGCGAACTCTAGTAAAGATAATTCACGGAATTGGTTTGTCATAGCCTGAACACCAAAAGGCATGCCGTTTGTATGGGTAAAAAGGGGGAGGGAAATGCCGGGAATTCCGACAAGATTAGCATAAACTGTATATAAATCAGCGAGATACATAGCTACCGGATCGGAGGATTTTTCACCGGATTTAAAAGCCGTGGTGGGAGCTGTGGGACTTAGTATTATATCAAAATCGTTGAAAATCAACCTGGTGCGATCTGTTAAAATTTTTCTTACTTTTTGAGCCTTGGCAAAATAAGCCTCGTAATAGCCTGAGCTGAGAACAAAAGTTCCTAACAGGATTCTTCTTTTTACCTCTTTTCCAAAGCCCTCAGAACGCGTTTCCTGATAAAATTTGGGGAATCCGGCGTTGGGATCGGCGGTGCGATGACCATATCTGACTCCGTCAAAACGCGAGAGATTAGAGGATGCCTCGGCTGTAGTAAGAATATAGTAAGCTGGTACTATGTAGTCCAAAAGGTCGAATGAAATTTCTTCAACTTCATATCCCTTTAAACGAAGTTCTTCAATAAAATCTCGGAATTTATTTCTGATTTCAGGGTCCAGAGAGGGGTGGTCAAGGGCTTCTTTCAGGACGGCGATCCTAAAGGTTGACGGTTGACCGTTGACGGTCGACGGTTGCTCGTTGACCGATGACCGATGACCGATGACCGTCGATGGTGCGTTCCGCCTTAAGCCTTGAACGTTAAGCTCTAAGCGTTCAGCATACGCAGGTACCGGCTTGCGGGAAGAAGTAGCGTCTTTCGGGTCAAATCCTGCAATTATTTGGAGGATCAGGCCAATATCTTCAACATTTCTTCCAAATATGCCTATCTGATCAAAAGATGATGCATATGCTATCAGTCCGTAGCGGGATATACGCCCATAAGATGGCTTAAGCCCGATAACACCACAAAAATCAGCAGGCTGCCGAACTGAGCCGCCGGTGTCACTGCCGAGAGAAACCATGCAAAGAGACGCCTGTACTGCCACAGCAGATCCTCCTGAGGAGCCTCCGGGAACTCTTTCTGTATCCAGTGCATTTTTAACCCTTCCGTAAGCGGAATTTTCGTTGCTGGAGCCCATGGCAAACTCATCACAATTGAGATGGCCTATAATAATGGCACCCTCCTCAAGAAGTCTTTCGACAACCGTAGCACTGTATAGGGAATGGAATCCCTTCAGGATATTGGACCCGGCTGTTACCGGATGATCCTTATAGACGATCACGTCTTTAATACCGATTACAACTCCATGCAATCGGCCTGCCTTAATTCCAGACTTTCGGGCCTGATCCAATTTATCGGCCGTTTCCAGGGCTTCATTTTCATAAACCTGTACGAAGGCGTTGAGGTATGCGAGACGTTGAATGCGCTTGATATAATACAATACCGCATCCCGGCAGGAAAAAGAACCCTTTTTCAGGGCTTCCTGATAGTCATGTATGGAGGTGAAAGAGAACAATAAATTAAACGGGAGATGCAATCAGGGATTGTTCTCTCCTAAGGGTTGTTAGTGGTGGAAGTGGTTGAATTGGACTTGGGCGGTTCATTCATGCCTTCTTCAAATTCTTTCTTCACATTATTCTTGGCGTCATTGAATTCACGCATTCCCTTTCCTATTCCGCGCATAAACTCCGGAATTTTTTTACCACCAAAAAGAATTAGAACTGCCAGTATTATCAGGATCCACTCTGACCCACCAGGTGCAGAAAGCAGAAAAAAACATTGCAGAAAATTGCTGAACATATACTTGATGTTTGAGGGCAAAGGTAATCTATTGGAAATAAAAAAAGCGGACCGTTACGGGTCCGCTTTATCATTAACAGTTGATTTATTTCAGGAAATGATTCTTTTTTCTTTAATACGTGCGCTCTTGCCACTGCGATCTCTCTGAAAATAAAGTTTTGATCTACGTACGCGACCTACTTTATTAATAGCTATCGATTCTATATTGGGAGAAAAAGAAGGGAATGTTCTTTCAACACCAACGGCATCAGAAATTTTTCGTACGGTAAAAGTGGCGGTGAGACCGGTGCCCTGACGTTTAATCACGTCACCTTTGAAACTCTGGATACGCTCCTTATTTCCTTCTATGATTTTATAATTCACGGTCACATTGTCTCCGGCTTTAAATTTCGGGAGATCTTTCTTTGTGCTTAACTGTTCGTGGACGAATGCAATGGCCGCGTTCATAACATGATTTTTGGGATGCAAAAGTAACAAGCTTTCCGGTATAATCAAAAACTAATCTGAATAACCTACCTTGCTACATTTACCGCCCGTTTTTCCCGGATTACGGTAACCTTAATTTGTCCAGGGTAAGTCATCTCTGTTTGAATTTTCTGGGCTATTTCAAAACTAAGTTTATCACTGTCGCCGTCAGTAACCCTGTCTGATTCCACAATAACCCGTAATTCCCGCCCGGCCTGGATGGCGTAAGCTTTTTCTACTCCAGGATAAGTAAGTGCCAGGTTTTCCAGGTCCTTGATTCTCTGAATATATTGCTGCATAATCTCCCGGCGTGCACCTGGTCTGGCACCGCTGATGGCATCACATGCCTGAATAATGGGAGCTATAACATATTGCATTTCAACTTCATCGTGATGGGCACCTATTGCGTTGACCACCGCAGGTGTTTCACCATACTTTTCAGCAATCTTCATTCCCAGAAGAGCATGGCTGAGTTCTGTTTCTTCATCGGGTACTTTTCCGATATCATGCAGAAGACCGGCTCTTTTCGCGAGTTTTGGGTTCAGGCCCAGCTCCGAAGCCATAATAGCACAGAGATTGGCAACTTCCCGGCTGTGCATAAGCAGATTTTGTCCATAGGAGGAACGAAACCTCATCTTTCCTACAATTCTAACAAGCTCTTTATGAAGGCCGTGAATTCCCAGTTCGATAACGGTTCTTTCACCGATTTCGATTACCTGTTCCTCGATCTGCCTTTTCGTTTTTTCAACAACCTCTTCGATTCGTGCAGGATGAATACGGCCATCAGTAACCAGGCGCTGCAGCGAAAGACGGGCAATTTCTCTTCTGAGAGGATCAAATGACGAAAGTACAATGGCTTCAGGGGTATCGTCAACTATAAGGTCAACACCGGTTGCTGCTTCCAGAGCCCGGATATTCCTTCCTTCCCGGCCGATAATCTGCCCCTTTATTTCATCACTTTCCAGATTAAATACGGTAATTGAGTTTTCGATCGCCTGTTCGGCTGCTGTCCTCTGGATACTTTGAATGATAATTTTTCTTGCCTCTTTATTGGCTTTTTGCTTGGCATCATCGATAATTTCCTGCTGGAGAGCCAAGGCCTGCGTATGGGCTTCCTGCTTCAGGCTCTCAATAAGCTGTGACTTAGCCTCTTCTCCGGTTAATCCGGCTATTTTTTCAAGCCTGCGTATGTGTTCTTCCTGGTGTTTTTCCAGCTCTGTACGTTTCAGGTTCACGACATCGATCTGCCGGTTCAGATTATCTTTAATCGTCTCGTTTTCTTTAACCTGTTTGTCGAGCTGTTCCAGCTTTTGGGTAATACCCTGCTCTTTTTGTTTTATCCTGATTTCCGAGTCGGCAATACGCCTGTTTCGATCCAGAACTTCCTTTTCATGCTCTGATTTGAGCTGCACAAACCTCTCTTTTGCCTCGAGCAGTTTTTCTTTTTTTAAGGTCTCTGCGGAAAGTTGGGCGTCGGCGAGTATTTTTTGTGATTGTTGATCTGCATCTTCAATTTGCTTGCGGGTATTTTTTGAGAATATAAACTTACCCGCCAGGATGCCTACGGCAAGACATATGACAGCAATTATAATGTATATAATAGTTGAATCCATGGAAACTTGAGTTTAGAATGTTCAGAATCATATTTTTATCATCCATGAGGCGTGAGGATGGGTAACGAAGATAAGGTATTTTGTGTAGGGGAATGACCTTAAAACTATACCAGGACCTTGTCCAGCTGTTCTTCCATTTTATCCAGGGTCATTGAAAGTTCAGCGAAATTGCCATCCCCGGGCTGTGAATTAGTCTGGGTGGCATACCAGAGGATCACCATGGAGGCATAGTCCTGCATATCCTTGCCCGCAAATTGAGTCTTGAATTCTATGATTTTATCATTAATGGTCTTAATAGTGCTTCTAACCGCTCCTTCGTCTTCAGGTTTTATCCGTATTCTGTAGGAACGGTCGCCTATTATGATATTTATTGGTATAAGCTCTTGCATGTCTCGAATTCTTGTTTTAACTTTAAAATTACCCCCGGGGAGGGTTTGTTCGAAGTTAAGATGTTTTGAAGAATTTTACCCGGGCCAAAGTTTCATTAATCCAGTATCCAAATCCAGTACCTATGTTCCTAAAGATCAAGTCTCCAACTTTTATTGATCGTCTAAGCTTAGAGATCAATCAAACACAAAAATCACTTTTAAGAGCAGTTTTGAAGGACGATAGCGGAATTATCTGCAGCGTTTTACAAAAAGAACTCAGTTTCGGCCAGCAGTTTCTTGACTGGGAGGGACTAAATGAGTTGCCTTATGGTGTCTATACCCTGGAAGTTTCACAAGGAGCCGACGAAATGAAAATGCGCCTCGTAAAGCGTATTTGAAATTTGTCTATTCCTGAAGCAGGGCGATACATTTATCTATCTCCCTGACGTATTTATTTAATCTTTTTTCGAGCATTTTTTTATCAGAATCTTCCAAACCCCCTCCCGTTAATTTGATTGCTTCAACCTGTTGACGAAATTTTTCTGAATCTCGTGAATGGGATTCACTTAGTATTTGCATTTTACTAAGTTCGTCTTTAAGTTTTTCATTTTCCCTTTGTAAACCCTGGTATTGCTTGAGCAACAAGATCATTTTTTCATGCACTCTTTTCAACTGTATTTCTGATTGTGTCATGAAAAAATAATTTTAATTATTTGGAGGTTCTTATTTTCTGATTTCTGCTTTCAGCTCGGTTTCTGCCGTTTTCATAATGCTACTCATCATCTGATCTATTTCCTTGTCAGTTAGCGTCTTTTCATGATCCAGAAAAGTGAAGCTGACTGCCAGGGATTTTTTATCAACTCCCAGTTTTTCACTTTCAAAAATATCGAATAATTGAACCCTGCGCAATTTCTCCAAACCTATTTCCTGAATTGCTTTTTCAACCCTTGCAAAAGGAATTGACTTTTCAACAACTAATGCCAAATCTCTGTTCACGGCCATTTGTTTTGGCAACTCAGAAAAGACAATGTTGTTTTTTACAGCCAGTTTTATCAAATTGTCCCAATAAATATCAGCAAAAAATACGGGCTGACGAATATCAAATTTCCGTAAAATGGCAGCATCTACTTCACCGGCATTTAAAATTATTTGGTCGAACAACATAACCTCGAACCCTGTTGCCAGTTTTGAATGATCCATCAGCTGTTGACTTTCGAAATTCAACCCGGAAATTTGGCAAATGGCCGAACAAACCCCTTTAAGGTAATAAAAATCCAGCTGAACAGATTTCTCTTTCCAGCTTTCTGCGCTGCGATTTCCGGTAATATAAAGGCAGCAATGATTAATCTCGTCATAATTACCCGGCTGGGCAGTTTCATAGGTTTTGCCAAATTCAAAGAACTGCAAATCGCTGTTTTTTCTATTGATGTTCCAACTAAGAGTTTCCAAACCCGTCTCGAGCATCGAAGGTCTCATTACATTGTGATCAGCACTCAGGTTGTTGATCATCTTAACAGCAGTTTCAAGTTCACCCCCATTAAAATAGTTGCTGTTGGTTATAGAATTGGTGAAGATTTCACTAAATCCCTTGCCGACAAGGAATTCGGCAATTTTTTCGAAAAGAGAATTGGCCTCTCTACCGGTTTCTACTGCAGGTGATATATTAATGTTTGCGGGAATTTCTATATGATCGAATCCGTCAATTCGCATTATCTCTTCCACCAAATCTGCCGGAAGCTGTATATCTGGTTTGTGATAAGGAACGGCAATAAGGAGGTCGTCTAACCCTTCCCGGAGAATATCAAAACCGAGTGCCAGAAGGATATTTTTAACGGCTACGGAGTGATAATTTTTGCCACTGAGTTTTTTCAGATAATGATATTTTAGAAGCACCTGTTTTTTTGGGAAAGGTTCTGGATAAATGTCCTGAACAGGTGAATTTGATTTCCCATTTGCGTATTCTTTGATCAGACTGGCCGCTCTCTTCAATGCATATACGGTTCCCGAAATATCCATTCCCTTTTCGAAATGTATAGCTGCATCTGTTCGGAGTCCATGACGAAAAGAAGTTCTTCTCACAGCAGACGGATTAAACCATGCGGATTCCAGAAATAAATGGTGACTCGTATTTTTTATACCACTATTTAACCCACCGAATACACCAGCGATACAGAGTGGTTTCTCCGTATCGCAAATCATGAGATCTTCAGCCTCTAACTTCCTTACTTTTTCGTCGAGGGTAGTAAAATTTGTACCTGCAGGGAGGTTTTTTACAATGATTTTATCTCCTTTAATTTCATCGGCGTCGTAAGCATGCAGAGGTTGCCCGGTTTCCTGCAGAACAAAATTAGTTATGTCCACTACGTTGTTTACGGGACGAATGCCTATCGCTTTCAATTTGTCCTGCATCCATTGAGGAGATCCCGAGATTTGTACATCCCTGACAGACAAGCTGGAATAGCGGGCACAGTCTTTTTGGTTCCTCAATTCCACCTTTATTTCCTTTCCGGTTGTTTGCTGTGGCAAAGCGGCAACAACCGGCATCTTAATACGGTAGTCTTTTTTATCCTGATGCGATAAATAAGCGCAAATATCCCTGGCTACTCCCATGTGACTCATAGCATCCATATGATTTGGGGTAAGACCGATTTCAAAAACAAAATCTGAATAAGGTTTATAATATTCTGCAATGGCCATACCCGGCCTCAGTGTTCCGGGAAGCACAATGATACCTGCATGATCTTTTCCCAGACCGATTTCGTCTTCAGCGCAAAGCATACCATTGCTTTCCACACCCCTGATTTTCGCAGCTTTAATATGGAGAGAATCTCCAGATCCGGGATGAAGTACGGAGCCTACTAATGCGACTACGACTTTCTGACCAGCGTCAACATTATCAGCTCCACAAACTATTTGAAGAGTTTCTCCTGAACCTATATTTACCTGTGTAATTTTTAATTTATCCGCATTTGCGTGAGCGTTTACGGAAATAACTTCACCCACCACCAGCCCATCCAGACCGCCGTTAACCGATGAGTAAGAATGCAATGATTCTACTTCCAGCCCAACCGAGGTAAGAATTCGTGAAACCTGATCGGGATTAGGTTTTTGCAAAAGATTGTCCGGAAAATAATCGCAAAGCCAGTTGTAACTGATGGTCATTTAATGAGTGACTTTAATGGCAAAGATAACTCTTAGGCTTAAGCTTTAAGCCGGCAGAAATGGCACGATTTTGCCTAAAACAGACTATAATTTAATGTTAATCGTTTTAAGAGCATTATACCTTTAAAATTTTGGTCCGTCCAACAGGTGATAAAACCAAAAACATCAACTAATGAAAAACACTTTTTTTTTGTTATCTGCCTGCTTGCTGATTGCGTCCTGCGGACCTACAACTGTTATTCAGTCTGGCTCCTATCAGCCTGCTCCTGCACCTCCAACGGAAGACTTGTCTTATCAATCATTTTATGACCAGTTATCTCCTTATGGAAGCTGGATTAATTATCCTGGATACGGTTACGTCTGGATGCCAAACGCAGGTCCTGATTTCAGACCTTATTCAACTAATGGAAATTGGATTTATACGGATGCAGGTTGGACCTGGTCTTCAAACTATAGTTGGGGATGGGCTCCTTTCCACTATGGCAGATGGTTTTATGAGGGGGGCTATGGTTGGATGTGGATGCCAGGAAATGAATGGGCCCCTGCCTGGGTAAGCTGGAGAGGTAGTGGCGATTATTATGGTTGGGCTCCAATGGAACCGAGAGTTACTGTCGATGTGGCTCTCAGCAGCTATAATCCACCATCAAATTATTGGAATTTTGTTCCCCGCCAATACATCGGAAATCCGGGATGGCATAATTACAATGTTGATGCAAGCAGGAATGTTACCATAATCAGCAACACGACGGTGATCAATAACTACAGCGGAACAAACAGAAACAGATATTCATATGCTCCGGGACCTGATCCCAATGAAGTGAGAAGGGTCAGTGGAAATAATTTTGCTCAGGTACAGCTCAGGGCGGCAAATACACCGGGAGAAAGGGTTTCAGGTTCACAATACACAGTATACCAGCCCCGTGTAAACGCCACGGTTGCCGCGCGCTCTGATGCTGCAGGCAGACCATCTACCCCTGCCCCAGCGCATTATGAAACTTTCAACAACTTGCATCCTTCATCTCAATATCCGAACTACGGTCAGTCTGGCAATAACTTGCACCTAAATACTGAAACCAGATCTCAAATTGAAAACCGGCCTGTTAACCAGCCTTCCAATAGTCAGCCTTCATATAATAATCATCAGGCAACTGAAAATCCTGTATATAGTCAACCAAATAACAATAGACCTGTTTCGCAGAATCCTGAGTCTGCCCAGCCTTCGGGTCAAAATCATCAAAATAATCAGCCGGTAAATAACCTTCCGGCGAATACGGGAAGACCATCTACACAGACTCCTGTGAATAATCAGCCGGTGCAGGTAAATGTAACGGGTAGTACAAGGCCAAATAACAACCAGCAAGGTCAGCCGCAAACAAATATGCATCAGTCTCACAATAATATGGCTTCGCAAAGTTCAAATGCAAATCATGCACAAACCACGGGCCGTCCGTCAGATAATCATAATCCAAACAACGGACACCCGCAACAAAAACCAGTAACAAATCCTAAACCCGCACCTAAAAAAGTTGTTCCCGAACAAAAAGCAACAGAAAACCCGAAAACAAAAGAAGCAGTCAATAACTGATTAGTCTGGTTTATTTTAAAATGCTATTTCCCCTGGTTTATCCGGGGGAATTTTTTATTAAGTCTTCAAATGTTTTCTTTTTTACTTAACAAAATATTTGCAGATAATTCTTTGTACACAGTTGGTGTGTATTTCCTTGTCCGGGAAGCGAAAAACTTTTTTAAATTGTGGATACCCCTTAAAATTTGGTGTACAAACCTCTTAAACCTGTTGATAACTCTGTGTATTGGGTCTTAATAAAATAAAAAAATGAAAACATATTTTGCACGAAACAATGGGCTTTATATTCGCCCTCCCGATATTATTTGGTAATATTCGGATCATTAGCATAACAATTTCTTAATTAAGGTTGGCTGGCGCCTTGCGCCATACAAATTCACTCTGATACATGGAGATCACCAATTTGAACAAGGACCGTACGCTGAGACGTAAATCGCCACTCGATATCAGCACCATGATGTTCGGCAAAGTGCCTCCGCAGGCTAGGGAACTGGAAGAAGCGGTTTTGGGAGCCATAATGCTTGAAAAAACCGCTTTTGATACTGTAATTGAAATTCTTAAGCCGGAATGTTTTTATGTTGAAAGTCATCAGCGCATTTACTTAGCCATGCAGTCCCTGGCACAAAAAAGTCAGCCGATCGATATGTTGACGGTTGTTGAAGAACTCAGATTCCGTGAAGAACTTGAAGTAACGGGCGGTCCTTATTTTATAACCAGAATGACAAATTCTGTCGTTTCGGCGGCCAATATTGATGCACATGCACGCATCATTCTTCAAAAATTTATTCAGAGAGAGCTTATTCGCATTTCAGGTGAGATTATTAGTGACTCCTATGAAGATAGCACCGATGTATTCGATTTATTGGATGATGCGGAATCCAAACTTTTTGAGATTACAAATAACCATCTCCGGAAGAATTTCGACAGTATCGATACCGTGCTGGTCAAAACTATTCAACGAATAGAAGACCTGCGACATAAAAACGATGATATTTCCGGCGTGCCTTCGGGTTTCAGTTCGTTGGACCGTATCACATATGGCTGGCAGCCTACAGATCTCATTATTCTGGCCGCACGTCCTTCAGTAGGTAAAACAGCTTTTGCGCTCAATCTTGCACGAAACGCCGCACTGCATCCTACTAAAGCTACTCCCATTGGTTTTTTCAGTCTGGAAATGAGTGCGAGCCAGCTTGTGCAACGTATACTTTCTGCCGAGAGTGAAATCTGGCTTGAAAAAATTTCGCGTGGCAAGCTGGAAGAACACGAGATGAAACAGCTTTACGCGAAGGGTATTCAACGTCTTGCCCAAGCCCCCATTTTTATTGATGATTCTGCTGCGCTGAACATTTTTGAACTACGAGCCAAATGCAGACGATTAAAGAATAAGCATAATGTAGGACTCATCATCATCGACTACCTGCAGCTTATGAGCGGTACTGGCGACAATCGAAATGGAAACCGTGAGCAGGAGATCAGCAAGATCTCCCGTGATCTCAAAGGACTCGCAAAAGAATTACAAGTGCCTATCATTGCTCTTTCCCAGTTAAGCCGGGAAGTTGAAAAAAGAAAAGAAGGTAATAAAATGCCTCAACTAAGTGACCTTCGGGAATCAGGAGCTATTGAACAGGATGCGGATATGGTAATGTTTTTATACCGTCCCGAATATTACGACATTACAGCGAATGAATTCGGTGAAAGTAACAAGGGAGAGACCCATGTGCGGATAGCCAAACACAGAAACGGGTCCCTGGAAACTATCAAACTGCGTGCTTTGCTGCATATCCAGAAATTTGTAGATGATGACGGTTCGGATTTCAATGGGCTGCCACCTGGTGGAAACTGGAAGCCGGTACCGCCGGAAGAGCAGGGTGGTCCTAAATTATATATTCAGGCCGGTAGCAAAATGAACGACATTCCATTTAACGACGAAGATCCTTTTTAACTATCGCCTTCTTTGTAACTTTCCGTATGCCTACTCCATATTTTTATTTTGCCCATTTGGCGACGATGGAGCAGGAATTTGCACTCAATGAAAATTCATCCCGTCATATTGTGCAGGTGTTGCGAATGCAGCCAGGTGAAAATCTTCAGTTAACTGACGGTAAAGGTTTATCTGTGGTCGCGGCCATACGCGAAGCAAATAAAAAACGCTGTCTTGTAACTATTATTAAAAAAGAGGTTAAAGAGAAATCACGGATAAAGACCCAAATCGGAGTTTCCTTATTAAAAAATGTAAGTCGTTTTGAGTGGTTTCTTGAAAAAGCGACTGAGCTTGGTATTTCAGAAATTGTTCCGTTGTTGTGCGCACGGACGGAGAAACAACAATTTCGAATGGAACGCATGCGGGGGATTCTCGAAAGCGCTTTGATCCAATCACAACAAGTATGGATGCCGGATTTACAGGAGCCGAAGAGCCTGAAAGATTTTGTCATTAATGCCCAATCCGATCGGAAACTAATAGCCCATTGTCAACCTGCACCAAAAAGAAAATTAAGTGAAGCCGTTGAAGGCGAAGAAAGCAGTCGCCTGATCCTAATAGGTCCTGAAGGTGATTTCAATGAGGAAGAAATAAAACAGGCATTGGAATATGGGTTCTTGGAAGTGCATATTGGAGAAAATCGCCTTCGTTCTGAAACAGCTGCAGTTGCGGCAGCAGTATTGATGAAACTTTTTTAGACTAAAGCGTAAAAAATTTATAGGTTATGGGAGATGGATTATGAGTTAAATCAATTTCCATTTACCATAAACCATTAACCAACAAGTATTAGACTTTCGGCTTTATGCTTTGAGCTTTTAAAATTCTCTTCACAAGTGAGGGCCCTTCATAAATAAATCCTGTCCATATCTGGATCAAATCGCTGCCGAGAAGTATTTTTTCATTTGCATCTTCAACACAACGAATGCCACCTGAACCTATAGTGGGCAGGCGATTGTTCGTTTTTTCTGAAATGTAGCGAATGAATTCATTTGATTTGCTTGTTAAAGGACTCCCGCTGAGTCCACCGGTCCCAATATGTTCCAGCTTCAGTTTACTGGTTAAGAGTCCCTCCCTTGATATACTTGTGTTGCAGGCTACTACTCCGTCAAGTCGTATTTCTTCTGCCAGTTCTATCACATCGTTTAACTGCGAAATAGATAAATCTGGTGAGATCTTCAGAAACAGTGGTTTCTGGTTTAGTTGTTCACGGTTTATTTTCTGTAAAGTTGTCAATATTTTTCGAAGAGATTCTTTCTCCTGCAGTTCACGTAACCCTGGTGTGTTAGGGGAACTCACATTAACCACAAAATAGTCGACCCATGGAAATAATTTCTCAAAACAAATGGCGTAATCCTGCCATGCGTTTTCATTCGGGGTTATTTTGTTTTTCCCGATATTTCCGCCGATGCGCAAAGAGCTGTTTCCTGAAGTCTCAGATTTTTCTTTCCATTTTTTAAGTCTTGCAACTATTTCATCAACACCATGATTATTGAATCCCATCCGGTTGATCAGTGCACGATCTTTTTTTAGTCTGAATAACCTTGGCTTTGGGTTACCTTTTTGTGCTAAAGGGGTTACAGTGCCAATTTCTATAAATCCAAAACCAAGAGTCTCCAGACTCTGTAAATAGACCGCATTTTTGTCGAATCCCGCGGCCAGACCAATTCTATTTCTAAAGGAAATTCCCGCGAAATCTATTTTGAGTTGAGGATCATTAAAAGAAAAAGATCTTCTCAATAAAAATCGCCCGGGAGAAGTTGCTGAGATGCTATTCAAAACAAACATGGAAAAGTGGTGTACGAACTCTGGCGGGAAAAAAAACAACAAAGATCGAATCCATTTGTACATATACCCGGCAAATATAAAACACTTTAACAGTTAGGATCGGCAGATACTGGCCGAAGATTTTTACCTTTGAAACCGCTAATCTTTATTTATGCAGGAAGCTTATATCATTGCCGGATACAGAACAGCAGTTGCCAAATCAAAAAAAGGCGGGTTTCGTTTTTACAGACCCGACGACCTGGCTATTACCGTTATAAAAGGTTTGCTCGCCTCCGTTCCACAGCTGGATCCAAAACAGGTAGATGATGTGATTGTTGGTAATGCTGTTCCTGAAGCCGAACAGGGGTTGCAGGTTGGTCGAATTATCGCGGCCAGAGCTGTGGGCATTGGAGTACCAGGTATGACCGTAAACAGGTACTGCGCAAGCGGATTGGAAACCATTTCAATTGCTACTGCTAAGATTCGTAGCGGTATGGCTGATTGTATAATTGCCGGAGGAACAGAAAGTATGACAATGGTCCCAACAGCGGGTTGGAAAGTTGCTCCCGCCTACTCAATCGCTACAGATGATCCGGATTACTATTTGAATATGGGCCTTACGGCAGAGGCGGTTGCGAAGGAATACGAAATAAGCAGAGAAGATCAGGATCTGTTCTCTTATCAGTCTCATATCAAAGCGGTAAACGCCATCAATAACGGGTATTTCAAACCCGGGATTCTTCCTATTAAAGTTGAAGAAGTATTGTTAGATAAAAACGGAAAAAAGCAACAGCGGGATTATTTAGTAGATACAGATGAGGGTCCACGTAAGGATACTTCTTTGGAAGCTTTGGCGAAATTAAAGCCGGTATTTGCATTGAAAGGAAGTGTTACAGCTGGTAACTCATCACAAACGAGCGATGGAGCCGCTTTCGTGATTGTGATGAGTGAGACGATGATAAATAAAATGGGATTAAAGCCTATCGCCAGGCTGGTAGGTTGTGCAAGTGCAGGAGTTCATCCCCGCATAATGGGCATCGGCCCGGTAGAGGCTGTGCCTAAAGTATTGAAACAAACAGGGATGAATCTGTCTCAGATTGACCTGATAGAATTGAATGAAGCTTTTGCTAGCCAGGTACTTGCTGTTAGTCGCAAGTTGGATTTTAACCCGGATATCTTAAACATTAACGGTGGTGCTATTGCATTGGGACATCCATTAGGTTGTACAGGGACAAAGCTGACAATTCAGATTACTCACGAAATGAAAAGGCTTAATAAAAAATATGGCCTGATAACTGCGTGCGTAGGTGGGGGACAGGGAATAGCGGGTATTATAGAAAATATCAATTAATTTTTTTTCGATGACCGTTAACCGATGACCGTTAAATTTGCATCTTACTATTTGAAACAGTCTAACACTATAAGAAAAATTTCTGCAGCATTTTTTTTGCTGTTGTTTTCATTTTGTATAACACCGAAAAGATTTCTGCACGACATACTTGCGAATCATAAAGACGCACAGCCATTTGCAAGTGTTCCGGTACAACAAATTTCTCAGTCTGGATTTCGTTGTCAGACCGACGATCTGGTAGTGGAAGCACCATTCCTGCCAGGTATCCAGGCAAATCTCCCCACAGCATTTGATTCAACTCAGTTAGGTTTTTCGGAACCGATACAAACTGTTTTTTTTGAATACCTGTCAAATGCTGATGGACGTGGACCTCCGGCTGATTTCTGTTCTTGATTTTCGACAATTTCAAATTTACAGGTGAGCCTGTAATTAACAGAATCAGTAAATCTCATGAAGTCATTTCTACTATTCATTTTTCTCATCGGTTATTTCATTAATTCGCCGGCGCAAACCAATGAAAGGCTTCAATTTTCGGGTTACAGTGGTTCTCTTACCGGTAGGGTTGTCGACAGTGCAACCGGTAATGGAATTCCCAGTGCTACGATTTATATCGCCGACCTCAAACTCGGTGCGATGGCCGACGAAAAGGGGAATTACAAATTCTCTAATCTTCCAACAGGCACTTACCTGGTTGAAGCGCATGCGATTGGTCACAGTTCTCAAATAAAAAATGTAACCGTCACAGACAAAGTTGTCCAGGATTTCTATTTGGGTCTTCAGTATACTGAGGAAAGTCCGGTAGTTATAACCGGAATGTCAAAAGCCACACAGATAAGACGAAGTCCGGTTCCCATAGTGACCATGAGCCATGTTGATATTGTGGGAAACCTAAGTACAAATATTATAGACGCGATTGCAAAGTTGCCAGGAGTAACCCAACTTACTACAGGGCCCAATGTTTCCAAGCCATTTATCAGAGGACTTGGATTCAACCGCATTCTTACTTTGTATGATGGCGTGAGACAGGAAGGGCAACAGTGGGGCGATGAACACGGCATTGAAGTAGATCAATACGGTGTAGATCATGCGGAAGTCATCAAGGGACCCGCCAGTCTTACTTATGGATCAGATGCACTTGCCGGTGTCGTTAACCTTATTCCAACTCCACCTGCACCAGAGGGGAAAATTAAAGGTGATGTAGTTACGGAATTCCAAACTAATAACGGACTCTTCGGTGGATCCGGGATGTTGGAAGGTACCAAAAATGGTTTTGAATGGATGGGTCGGGTATCTCACAAAGAGGCAAGTAATTATTCGGACCCGGCCGACGGGCGCGTTTACAATACCGCATTTAATGAAACAGATGGGACTTTGTCATTGGGACTTCATCGCGCTTTTGGATATTCCCATTTGAATCTTTCAGTATTTGATGATTTGCAGGAAATCCCTGATGGAAGTCGCGACTCTGCGACACGACAATTCACCAAACAGATTACGGATTCAGATTTATACAGGCCTATTGTTACAAATGCGGAATTACACAGTTATGCAATCACACCTCTGCATCAGCACGTACAACTTTATCATATCTATTCGACAAATAATTTTGCACTGGGTGCAGGCCGACTAACCGTCAATCTGGGTTTTGAAAGAAGTGTCAGAAGAGAATACAGTCATCCTCAGGAACCCGATGTCCCTGGTCTTTTTCTTCAATTGAATTCTTATGTATATGACTCTGAAATATTATTTTCCATCTTTTAATGGATGGGATATAACAACCGGTATTAACGGAATGTATCAGCAGAATACTGCTACGAACGGAACTGAATTTATAATTCCTTCTTTTAATCAGTTTGATATCGGTCCATTTGCGATGGTGAAGAAAAATTTTGGGAAACTCGATATCGACGGCGGCTTACGTTTCGACAGCCGCTCTTTTACTAATCAACAGATGTATACGTTTTCAAAAGGTGTTGATTATGATGTGCCGGTTTATGGACCCGATACGGCAGGTGCTTATCAGGCATTCCCATATTATCATAAAATGTTTTCCGGATATTCCGGAAGTTTGGGATTGACATATTCATTTTCTAACAAGTGGTCGGCAAAAGCGAATATTTCCAGAGGATACAGATCGCCGAATATTTCTGAAATTTCTGCCAATGGTGTCCACCCCGGCACAGGAATTTACCAGATTGGCAATCCGAACTTTAATCCCGAATTCAATGTTCAGGAGGATGTGGGAGTCAATTTTAATAGCAAAATAGCTGTTATTAATTTCAGTGTATTTTATAATTCGGTAACGGATTATATATTTAACGAGAAACTATTGAGTTACGATGGAACTGATTCTACGAGGGATGATAATAAAGTTTATCAATACAGACAGGGCAGGGCGGCTTTATATGGCGGTGAACTGAGCATTGATATTCATCCAATACAACAACTGCATTTTGAAAATAGTATTTCACTGGTATATGGCAACCTGCTGTCTTCGCCGGGCCAGCAGGTGACAGACTCTACGAGATACCTGCCCGATATTCCTCCGGTTCATGGCATTTCGGAACTTCAATATGATTTTACAAATAAAAATCTGCATCTCGTGAATGGTTTTGTGAAAGTCGCCGCGGCATTTTCAGGACCGCAGGATCGCGTATATCTTGCGGACAATACAGAAACTCCAACGCCAGGATATACATTAATAAATGCAGGCATCGGGGCAGGCTTTACAAACAAGGAAAACAAGGTCATATTTAATATTTATCTGCTGGCTAATAATATTTTCGACGTAGTTTATCAGGATCACCTGAGCCGCTTGAAATATTTTGAACCCTATCCCAACAGTCCCGGACCTTATCACGGCATTTATAATATGGGCAGAAATATCAGTATTAAATTGGACTTTCCCTTTTAACAAGTATGGGAGTATGGGAGTATGAAAGTGTGGGACATTGATTTTTGATTCATATTTATTCGGTTTTTTCGATATCAAAATAAGAATGAACATTGTCCAATTTAATATCATCAGGTGACGTGTTTGCCAGTGAAATTGATTTCCATTCTGTTGTTGGGTAAATGAAGAATTCTTTTTTACCTGCTGCAATTTTTACAGGCATGATGAAATTGGGAACATTCGCATTCCATTTGTAACGATATTCAATATCATTTCCTGATTTTTTTATCAAGACCATTAACTTCGGAATAGCGGCATATCGCAAATACTGATCAAACAAAAAAGTGTAATCTGTGCCAGTACCCTGATTAAAATAAGAAACAATATCCTCAGTATTAATTGACTGGTATTTAAACTTTGACTGAATTCCTTTCAGCAGAGAGAAAAAAAGTGAATCATTGTTAATGGACTGCCGAAGACTTGCGATCATACGCATTCCTTTGGAATACATATCTCCCATATGAAAATCATTCACATCATAAAAACCAATGATAGATTCTTTGTTGCCAGGAGTCTGTTTCTTTAAATATTCCTCTGCAGCCGAGGGACCAAAAAAGTTTTCGAAACATAACACTTCCGCATAACTGGCAAGGGATTCGTGTATCCAGAAATCAGCCATATCATTGCAGGTAACAGAATTTCCCCACCATTCATGAGCGGTCTCGTGCCAGAATTCAATAACATGTGCTGCGGAGTCGACCGGTTTGTCATCATAGAGATTCGTGAATGTGCCAGAACTCACGGCACTTTGGTGTTCCATGCCATATGGCGATTCTACCAAAGCATAACCGTCGCGTGGAAACGGGTAAGGACCAAAGTCTTTTTCATAAAGTGTTAAAAGCGGTTTTACCTGTTGCACAAATTTTTTGTCTAAATCCAGATGATAAGACAAACAATAGTAATTCAATTGAAAATTTCCAGAACTGCTCACAAACTGATCGGAAAAATGAACATAATCACCAATATAGAGAACCGCACTATAATTATTCATCGGGTAACTGACCGCCCACTTAAATTCTTCCTGGTTGCCCTGCAATGTTTTTTCCCCTAAAAATCGCCCGTTTGATATTACAATTAATCCGGATGGAACGGTCACCGTAATATGCATACTGTCAGGTTTATCAGATAAATGATCTTTACAGGGCCACCATAGACTCGCCCCTGATCCCTGAACAACTGTTTCTATCCAGGGTTTTCCATTTTTGTCCTGAGTCCAGATAAAACCACCGGATAACGAGGGCAGATCAGGAACCTGAGGTATACCTGAATAGTAGATTTGAATTTCCTCTTCTGAACCTTGCTTTATAAATTCCGGAAACTGAACAAAAACAGCATCTTGTTTCCGGGTATAAACAAGCGTCGTATCATGAAAAACAATTTTATCAATTTTCATATTCGCAAAAAGATCAACCTGTAAAAGCTTAAAATCATTTAGAGACCTGAATCGAATGATCGTATTGCCCTGGATGGATTTTGTATCAGGGTTCACTTTTACATTCAGATCATAAAACAAAACATCATAACAGGTTCGCAAAGGTGAAAGTTTGCCTCTTAATGTATCCGCTTCGGTAAAATCGGTACGAAGAGTAAAATTATGTTTGGTGGTAGATTCGACGGTCGAATTATCGGTAGTTTTTACACAAACTATCGGCCCTGATTCAAGTAAGCGGACTGTTTTGATATGCCCCTTTTTATCTCGTATGAATTCATATACTGAACTGAAATCATCCTTTTTAAAAATGAACTTATTTTGGCTTAAGGGAAAGTAGTTGAGAGCGGTCTCACCGGGAGCCTGACTCGTAAGATGATCTGAATTCACCTTGATATCGATTACCTGATAGCGATTTCCTTTTAGCCTGTACCTTCCTTCATATATGTGCAGATTATCCTGGGAAGCGTTTAAAATAGTGCTATCCTGCGAAATTTTGATCCATTCAACACCCGAAACCTTTAGAATCAAATTGAATTTTGTCGTTTTACCCAGGCTGTCCTGAATAAATTCAACGGTCGAATGGGAAAGCCCGTTCACTGAAAATGTATTTGCAGTTAAGGGCGTCAGTCCTGTTTTACCCTGGCCAACGATTTCTATCATGAGATTCTTGTTCTCATGGTAAATCCTCAGTTTTCTGGACGGGTAATATTCGATCTGATAGTTGCCGGTAAAATCAAGTGGCTTTTTATCTTGAGCATAAGCTGAAATGACGCCCGACAGGATCAAACAAAAAAGGATTATTTCCTTCATGGAGATTTTTTAATAAGCGCAAGTTTAGGGTTTTATAAAACTGAGCCTATTCAAATCCGGATTTGATTACTAATTTTCAGGCCGGGCTGCAATGAATTCGTTTTTTGCTATGAATTCACGGGGGCTTTCGCCCTGAATAGATTTAAAAGCGCGTTGGAACGTGGGCTGGGAATTGAAGCCGCACTCATAAGCGAGTCCTGCAATAGTGAGATTTTTGTCGGAAGATGCAATTAACCTTTCCTTAATTGCAGCTACACGATATTCATTGATGAATTCATTAAAGCTCTTATTCAATTGTTGATTCAAAACAGCTGAAATTGTTTTGGACGGAATGCCTGTATGTTTTGTAAGTAATGAAAGGTTAAGTGCAGGGTCAAGCCATAGTTTTTCTTCATCCATGGCCTTTTTTAAACGATCAATCACTTCTTTGCTGACTCTTTCATCGATGGAAGGAGATTTTCTGACTGGCGGAATTTCGGAAGCCGTGGGAGATTTCAAATAACCTTTTATCCCCAGCACATATATTAATATTGACATAGGTATATAAACAGGATACCAATTAACCAGGTCCAGCAGCCTGTTCGAGTATTTGGGAATCACGTATGGTATCAGATAACAAAGCCAGATGATTTGAAATATGGCGAAAAACCGGATTAACTGCCTTAACCATCGAAGTTGTACATCTTGTTTCCCGACAATCTTTCCGCTTTGATTTTTGACTGATTTCAGGTAACTATTTGAAATCCATAGATAGATACTGACTGATATCCACCTTGGAATATCCGAGTACACATTATACTGGTCTATAAATTTTCCCCAGGGAGCATCATTTTTTGGAAACCATTTAAAAATCAGGCCCGTGACATATATGATCGCAGTGATATATGGCACCAGATCAATAATGATAGTTGCGAAATGAATGCGATATTTTTTTTTGAACGCAAAAGCAGGATCACTAAAAGAACGGACATAGAAATAAATAAGAGGTCCCATGGGCATTATGATGATCATGGGAATGAAATTGGAAAGAAAAATTATGATTGGTGAATGACTGTACCAGTTTGTACCTGTAACGTACAAGTTTAGGCTGGCAAGCGCCATTAGAAAAATTAGCGTGGCCAGTATGCGATTACTCAGTCTGGTTCCTTTTTTAAAAAAAAGCATACCAGAGAGAATAAAACCCTGCAATGCTCCCAGTAAAATCAATATCTCTAAAAAGCCTGACATGGTCGAGAATAATTTAAAACATTACATCTCAGATCAATCAAAAAAGAGTAGGTCCTCCCGAAGAGCCTGGTTTCTTTCCCAGGTGTTCATAAGCTTTTGGTGTCGCCTCACGCCCACGGGGTGTGCGCATGAGAAATCCTTCCTGAATTAAAAATGGTTCGTATACGTCTTCAATCGTACCGGCTTCTTCACCGACAGCTGTTGAAATGGTGTTTAGTCCTACCGGTCCACCTTTGAATTTCTCTATTATTGTAGATAGAATACGGTTGTCCATTTCATCGAGTCCATGTTCATCTACGTGCAAAGCGCGCAAAGCATGTTTAGTGATACCCATATCAATGGTGCCATTTCCCAGAACCTGCGCAAAATCCCGAACCCTTCTCAATAGACCATTTGCTATTCTTGGTGTTCCACGACTTCTTCGTGAAATTTCTTCCGAAGCGTCTGAAGTTATTTTAGTATCCAGAATGACTGACGATCGTAAAATTATTTTCTGAAGTGTGGCATGATCGTAATACTCAAGCCGTGATTTAATACCAAAACGCGATAACAGAGGAGCCGTTAACAAACCACTTCTGGTTGTTGCGCCAATGAGTGTAAATGGATTGAGGCTCAGTTGAATGCTTCGTGCATTGGGCCCCGTATCTATCATAATATCCAGGCGGTAATCTTCCATCGCAGAATAGAGGTATTCTTCAACGACTGTACTCAAACGGTGAATTTCATCTATGAACAGAACGTCGTTAGGTTCCAGGTTGGTTAACAATCCCGCAAGGTCACCTGGTTTTTCAATAACCGGTCCTGATGTTTCTTTGATTTGCACGCCAAGTTCATTGGCAACAATCCTGCTCAATGTTGTTTTACCAAGGCCCGGAGGTCCATGAAAAAGAACATGATCCAGCGCCTCTCCTCTTTGTTTCGCAGCTTTAATAAAAATCAACAGGTTTTCAATAAGCTGGGGCTGACCAGAAAAATCACGGATCGCTGAAGGACGGATGCTGTTTTCAAATTCCTTGTCAGCTGCTCCGGCCGCTGATTTATCTGCCTGCAGATTTGGATTTGCCATACGGTAAAAGTAACATAAAAGCGTAAAGCATAAATCTTAAACGCTATGGCTTTTTCTTAAGTTTGATTGATAATAGCAAAAATTACTTTTGTGATATTGATCTGCACAATCTTCATTTCCCTTTAATCATGGCGAATCCTTATATACCGCTCATGAAAAGTATAATCCTATTTCCACACTCCCATACTTCCTTACTCCCATACTTGTTGTAAGTTTACTTCGATTGTATGAAGTCGGCGAGTAATTTCATGCGGAAATAAAGATTACTCATCATCAAAGAGATATTATTGCGAACATCTTTAACTGTGTCGTGGTTCATTTTTTTTATATTCTTCAATTCGACGATTTTTTCGTCAATTTTGTCCGTTAATTTTTCAGCAGTCCAGCCTGCATATTTTTTATTTCTTTCCTCATAAATGATCGCTGAATGGATAGTGCCCGCCCTGAGTTTTTTAAAAGAAAAATTCTCTTTAATTGCCGCCTGTATGGCATCCCTCGACAAAAGATCGATCATTAAGTCGTAAGACGATTGGTTGAAAAATCCGTTTTTAAAAACGTTCAGGTTATCACGCAGTTCTATGATGACCTGCTTTTTATGAACGTCATTTGTTTTCGACTTCTTATACAGAAAAGCGAGAAGTGCCTTAAGAGGTGCAATACTGCTGTTCAGCCATTCCATTCATTGATTTTTAAATTACAACAGCACCCGGTGTGACATAATCCGGTCTGATAACGCCTATAAATTACTTAAAAGTTCGTTGGGAAGCCTGCTTTTTATTTATAATCTAGCATCTGTAAATCAGCGTTTTAGTGATTAAATGGGTGAAATTTATCTTAAAGTCTACTTAATCAATAGAGAATTAATATATTTGTAATCCTTCTATTGTTTTTAATATTTAAAATGTACTACAATGAGTTTACGATTAGGGGACGTTGCTCCCAACTTCAAGGCCAAGACTTCGATTGGCGAAATTGATTTTTACGATTTTCTTGGAAATTCATGGGGTATCTTATTTTCTCACCCTGCCGATTATACACCTGTTTGTACAACGGAACTTGGTAAAACGGCCGCATTGAAAGAAGAATTTGCGAAGCGTAATGTAAAAGTTCTTGCCCTTAGTGTGGATACACTGGAACGTCATCATGGCTGGATAAATGATATTAACGAAACGCAGCATGTAAATGTTGAATTTCCAATCATTTCAGATGCTGACAGGCAGGTCAGTACTTTGTATGATTTTATTCATCCAAATGCTTCAGCCACTGCAACTGTCCGTTCTCTCGTCGTGATCGGTCCGGATAAAACTGTAAAGCTGATAATTACCTACCCGGCTTCCACAGGAAGAAATTTCATTGAAGTTTTACGTGTTGTAGATTCTCTGCAGCTGACTGCTAATTTTAGCGTGGCGACCCCGGCCGACTGGAAAGAAGGCGAGGATGTAATTATAGTTCCTGCTGTAACAACAGAAGATGCTGTTAAGAAATTCCCCAAGGGTATTAAAGTTGTAAAACCTTACCTGAGATATACACCGCAGCCGAATATTTAAAACTCACTGTTTGTTTGAGGCACTTCAACTGAAGTGCCTTTTTTTATTGGTTTAATCCCTAACTTGATATCTTGAAGCAATCAAACTTTATTTACCTGGGCATTTCACTGCTTCCGTTTTTGTTTGCGTTAGCCGTTCACAACCAGATTATTGAGAGTCCTTCCACCCATATATTTGGTAGTAATCCGGGAGCAACGGTGGAAATTAGCAGGCAGGTTTTTATTTTATTGACGTTGGTATGTGGGATTGCATTCTATTTTCTTTCAATATTGCTTACAAAATATTTGTCCTATATCCCGACTAAAATTAATCTGGTCTACTCCAGACTTTTCATAAATTCTGTTCTAGCGCTGCTGGTTTTCTTTTTGGTTCTGGGAAACCTGAGATAAATTTGCTGACTTTAAAAAGTCACAAAAAATTAAGCCTTAAGAAGATTTTTCCTCATCTGACGCAATAACGCACGCAAATCTTTAGGCATTTCAGCCTCAAGTGCGAGAAATTTTCCATTCCGATCGGTAAAACTGATTTTCGCGGCGTGCAGGGCGAGGCGTGCCAGGATAGGCTTTTCTTCATCAAAGCCTGAGTGGTTATAATTTCTTTTGAGTGAGGAAACAAAAACAGGTTTGCCGTCACCATATAAGGGATCACATAAAAGTGGGTGACCGGTTTCTTTCATATGTACGCGGATTTGATGTGTGCGTCCTGTGTGCAGATCAAATTTTATGAAAGAATATTTGCCAAAATTTTCTAATACCTCAAAGCCGGTGGATGCGGATTTTCCTTTTCTATGAACTACCATAGTTCCATTTTTTGACGGATGTTCCATCATGGACAGCTCGATTATTCCGGAAGCAGTGGCCGGAACTCCCCACACGATTCCATAATATGTTTTTTCAACCTGACGCTCCTGGAATATAACGGAAAGAAACTGATGGGATTCAGCAGTTTTAGCAAATATTATCACGCCACTCGTTTCGCGGTCGAGACGATGTACAGTAAATATTTGTTGGTATTTTTCAACAAGAAGATCTTTCAGAGACGGTGCAGACTGAGTTCTGTCAGGTACACTCAGTAAGCCAGATGGTTTATTAAGAGCAATGAAGTCATCATTTTCAAAAATTATTTCAGGAAGCTTCATTTGGTTAATGGTGTATGGTTATAGTTTATGGCGATTTGTGGATGGCTAAACTTTTTAAAATCCATTCACCATAAACCATATACCATTAACCCGATTAAAAAGGTTTTACGATTTCAGATATTTGAGTGACCGGATTTCTTTTTCAGTAAGGAAACGCCAGTTTCCTCTTTGAACATTTTTTTTCGTCAGACCCGCATACATAACACGGTCGAGCGTTTTAACGTCGTAACCAAGTGCCGCAAATATGCGCCGGACAATTCGGTTTTTGCCGCTATGGATTTCCAACCCTATCTGAGATTTATCTTTGGGATCTGCATAGGCCATCTCGTCCACTTTAGCAATACCATCTTCCAATTCAATTCCGCTTAAGATTTTATCAAAATGTTGTTTGGTTAAGGGCTTATCAAGACCGGCATGATAAACTTTCTTCATTTCATTCTTAGGATGGGATAATTTCTGTGCAAGGTCTCCATCGTTGGTAAAAAGTAAAACACCAGATGTGTTTCTGTCCAGTCGCCCAATCGGATAAACTCTTTCTTCGGTTGCTTTGCTGATCAACTGTTGAACAGTTTTTCTACCCTGTGGATCTGTGGTGGTAGTCAAAAAATCTTTCGGTTTATTGAGTAAAATATAAACGAAATGACTCGACACGGTTACTTTTTTCCCGTTTACTTTTACAGTATCCGTAAACAAAACCTTTGTTCCGGGATCAGTTACCAATGTTCCGTTTACAGTCACTTTGCCTTCTTTCACCAGTGCAGCTGCTGCTCTTCTGGAACTTACCCCAGCATGTGCGACATATTTATTGAGCGGAATCGTTCCTGTATTATTAGGAACAGCTTCAGTATTTTTTTCTGGGTTTGTAACACTTTTATTGGACGACAGATTTGAACTGATATTTGAATTGTTCTTTTTCTGAATGGGCTTTTCAGAAGCAGTTGATTCTATTGCCCGTTTATTTCTTTTTTCTTCAAAATGTCTGTCAACCGCTTCGCGTCTTTCTTTTTTAATAAGCTTTTTTTCCTGACGTATCTCTTCTTTTACGGCACTGGTTCGTTTACGATTAAAAAATTTGCTGAAATTATCCGTTTTTCGTTTCATGGGATAAGGGGCGAAGCATTTTTATTGGCTAACTGACCGCAGGCTGCATCAATATCCTTGCCTCTGCTTCTGCGTAATCTCGCATTGACCTTATTTTTCTCCAGATGTTTCATAAACAGATTTACTACTGACTCCTCCGGTTTTGAAAAAACAGCATTTTCAATTGGATTATATTCAATGATGTTTACCAAATCAGCGGGAACCTGACGATAAATTTTTATTAGTTCATCAGCGTCTTTCAGACTATCATTAAAATCCTGGAAAAGGATATACTCAAATGTAATTTCGTTACCGGTTTCTTTATAGAAGTAATTCAATGCGTCGATCAGCGAGCGAATGTTATTCGTGTCGTTGATAGGCATTATTTCATGACGTTTGGCGTCGTTGGCTGCATGCAGAGAAAGAGCCAGTTTAAATTTTACTTTATCGTCTCCGAGCTGGCGAATCATTTTTGCGACACCTGCAGTGGAAACCGTAATTCGTCTCGCGCTCATACCGAGACCTTCTGCAGAACTGATCCGGTCAATAGCTTTGAGTACATTTTTATAGTTAAGCAACGGCTCACCCATACCCATAAACACAATATTGCTTAATCTTTTCTCGTAAGTCTTTTCGGCCTGCTGATTGATCAGCACTACCTGGTCATAAATTTCGTCAAAGTCGAGGTTTCTCTCCCTATCCATATAACCTGTTGCACAAAACTTACAACTCAGGGAACAGCCGATCTGTGATGAAACACAGGCCGTCCTGCGTTCGTCGGTCGGTATAAGTACACCCTCTACAAAATGATTATCGAAGGTTTTGAAACGGGTCTTAACCGTGCCGTCTGCACTATATTGAGTGGTATCTATTTTTAAAGAAGGGAAAGCGAAATCCTTGGCAAGTTTGGCGCGCAATTCCTTGCTCAGGTTAGTCATGTCCTCAAATTGAAAAGCATGCTTTTGCCAGAGCCATTCATATACCTGACCAGCCCGGAACTTGGGCTCTCCCAAATCCTCAAAATATTCTGCAATCTCCGACCTTGAAAGCGACCGGATATTTGTTTTATCTTTTTTCATGAACCCGCAAAGATAACATTAAAGCAAGTATGGGAGTATGGGAGTATGGGAGTATGGGAGTATGGGAGTATGGGGTGGGGCTGATGTATATTAATTTCTTGAAATGAACTTAAAACTTTCCACTTGAATGCTTTAGGCTTTGGGCTTTAAGCTTTTAGCTTAAGCCTTAAGCTTATCTTTGATTACATCATTTAAGAGATGAAAAAAGTATTTGTTATCGACGCAGTGCGAACTCCCATCGGAAAATATGGAGGAGCATTGGCTTCCGTTCGGCCTGATGACCTGTTGGCTTATGTAGTTCGGGCGCTTTTGGCCCGCAACGAATCAGTGGATCCCGAAGCAATTGAAGATCTGATTGCCGGTGACGCCAATCAGGCGGGGGAAGATAACCGAAATGTGGCTAGGATGGCAGCACTTTTGGCCGGCCTGCCGGTTTCTGTCGCCGGGAGTACTGTTAACAGACTTTGTGCCTCAGGCTTACAGGCTGTAATGGATGCCTCGCGTGCCATTATGTGTGGAGAAGGAGATTTGTATATCGCAGCCGGAGTGGAGAGTATGTCGCGTGCGCCTTTCGTTATGGCTAAACCTACCTCCGCTTTTAGTCGAAAACCTGAAATAGTGGACACTACTATCGGTTGGCGTTTTCCAAATAAAAAACTCACGGATCAGTTCTATCCTTATTCGATGGGTGAAACTGCAGAAAATGTCGCCAAACACTGGAAAATTTCACGAATGGCACAGGACGAATTTGCATTGGAATCTCAGCAGAAGTATTTTGCTGCTCTTTCTGCTGAAAAATGGAATGATGAAATAGTAGCAGTTGAACAGGTAAATGATCAGTTGGTCACCTGGTTTACAAAAGATGAACATCCCAGAGAAACATCACTGGAAAAACTGGCCAGACTGAAACCTGCTTTTCTGAAAGAAGGTACGGTAACTGCAGGTAATTCTGCCGGAATAAATGATGGTGCAGCTGCTATGTTACTCGCCAGTGAAGAAGCAGTGAAAAATTATAATCTGCAACCCCTCGCAACCGTCGTTTCTATGGGTGTTGGTGGAGTGGACCCTGCCATAATGGGTTTAGGTCCGGTGCCAGCCTCCCAAAAAGCTATTTACAGAGCCGGACTGTCTCTTGCGGATATTGATCTGATTGAATTGAATGAAGCATTTGCCTCCCAATCCATAGCCTGTATCCATGACCTGGGACTTGACTTACAAAAAATCAACGTAAATGGAGGCTCCATTGCATTGGGACATCCGCTTGGTTGCAGTGGCGTGCGAATATCCACGACTTTGGTGCATGAAATGAGAAAACGTAATAGTCGGTACGGTCTAGCCACTATGTGTGTCGGGGTCGGACAGGGAGCGGCGATAATATTCGAGGGGGTTCACGGTTGACGGTTGACGGCAGACTGACAAAGACATTTCAGTTTCACTTTAAACTTGACGTTAAGATTTATGCGTTCCGCGTTTTGCGTTAAGCGTTTAATCTTGTGTATATCTCGTCAAACCCGACTTCTGTTTGAATACCCGATTTCAAATCCTTCATTTTTGCAGTACCGGAGAGAAGTTCATCGGGACCAATAATTACAATTGTTGGAATATTTTTTTTCTCGGCATATTTGAACTGCTTTTCAAATTTAGCGTGTTCGTGATATAATTCAGCGCGAATATTCAGGCCCCGCAGTTTCTGAATGAGTTCAAAACTTTTAAGAGCTGATTCTTTGCCCAAATTAAAAAAAAGCACTTGCGTAGTTCGACGAACGGCATCGGGAAATAAATTTAATTCTTCCATAACATCATAAATTCTGTCAACACCGAATGAGATCCCGACTCCTGGTATTCCCGGTAAGCCAAACAGTCCCGTGAGATCATCATATCGTCCGCCACCGCCAATGCTGCCAATTTTTACTCCGGTAGCCCTTACTTCGAAAATGATACCTGTATAATAATTAAGTCCCCGTGCAAGTGAAAGATCCAAAACTACTTTAGATTTCAATTTATTCGTACCAGGATTCTTATTATCTGAAACTGAATAAAAATTCAAAATGTATTGTATATCATCTATACCATCCTGGGTGAATTTGTTCGGAATTATTGAAGTAATCTGCCGCATCTTTTCTTCGTTATTTCCATCAATAGCCAGGTATTTCTCAATCACAGAAATTTGTTCCGCAGTTAGATTTTTTTCAATAAGTTCTGTTTTTACTTTCTCTATTCCGATTTTATCAAGTTTATCAATAGCAGTTGTGATCGAAACTGTCTGCTCCTGGCCACCACAGAATTCTGCCAAACCTGCAAGAATTTTTCTGTGATTGATATGAACTTCCGCCTCAATACCAAGATTTTCAAAAACAGTCAGATAGATCTGAATGAGTTCTACTTCATTTATGAGCGAACGACTCCCAACCACATCGGCATCACATTGATAAAATTCGCGGTATCGGCCCTTCTGTGGACGATCTGCCCGCCAAACGGGTTGCATCTGATATCGTCTGAAAGGAAAGCTGATTTCATTTTGATGAGTAGCAACATAACGTGCGAAAGGTATAGTCAGATCATAACGCAATGCACGTTCAGTAATTTCCTTTTCGTTTTTCCCCTCCAGTATATTATTGAAAGCCTTCAGTGAGGATTCTTTTTTTGAAGAATGATCCAATCCGTTATTCAGAATCTTGAAAATCAGTTTATCGCCCTCTTCACCATATTTTCCCAATAAAGTATCAAGATTTTCCATCGCCGGCGTTTCAAGTGGCTCATACCCGTACAGCTCAAATACGGAGCGAATGGTTTCAAGAATATAAGTACGCTTATAAACGGTTTCAGCACCAAAATCCCTGGTTCCCTGTGGTAGTCCTGGTTTGTTCATGATCAGGCTGTTTTTAGGTAGCCGTATTTTTCAATAATTTTTTCGCACGCCTCATCGATCATCCTGAAAACTTCATGATAACCTGGTTCTTCACCATACCATGGATCAGGTACATCGAGGTTTTCACCCGGAAATACTTCATTCAAAAGCAGATCCGTCTTCTCAGGTATAAATTTCTTTTTTGCAATTCTTTTCATATCTATCAAAATGTCGGAAGACATGGCATATATTTTATCAAACCGGTCAAAATCATCTGCCGTGAAAGCGCGTGCTGCCTGATCACTGATATCAACTGAATTGAGTTTTGCAACTTTTTGTGACAATGGGTGAGGCGGCTCACCAACATGATAGCTATTATTTGTACCTGCGCTATCGACTTCCCATTTGAGTCCCAATTTCCTGGCTTTGGATTCGAGAATTCCTTCCGCCAGCGGGCTTCGGCAAATATTTCCGATACAGACCATTAAAATTTTCATGGTTGCAAAAGTAACTAAAAACAAGTATGGGAGTATGGGAGTATGGGAGTGTGAGAGCGTGGGCCTGTTTGTCAGCAAACCGCCAACGGCCATCGATTTATGGAATCTTTCACCAAAAGCATCTCAAATTAACTGCGCAGGTTCTTTTTCTGATTCATTCATCCATTAAAACAGATTTATGGAACCTAACGATATGCTTTATGCCGATCCGCTGGATATTCTTTTTGAAAACAGGAATAAATCCTACGGAGCTTATCCACTGCGAAAATTCTACGCCCAACGACTGTATATATCAATGGGCGTCACATTATCAATAGTGGTGCTGAGTACGTTTCTATATCTTATTTTCAGAACGCCTGTCGGGGCCACGCTTTTAAATTTTCTTCCTCCCGATACTAATTTTACTCCCGTGGATTTAACACCCCCACCCAAGCCGGTTGCACCACCTGTGAGGCCTTCGGCTCCACATCCAATTGCATCGACACGCACACTTACCCCACCTCTGATTGTACACACTAATAGTGAAATTCATCCGATGGCGAAGGTGGAAGACCTTAAAGATGCGATGATTGGTACTAAAACGCTAACTAGCGGCCAGGATAATGGAGAAATACCAAATAACGGGAATTCAAATTTAGCCATCACAGTGTCAACCGGTAAACAAGCAGACGATAAACCGGAAATATTGCAGTGGGCTGAAGTAATGCCTGAATATCCAGGTGGCATTGAAGCACTGAAAAGATATTTGTTGAAAAACCTTCGCATGCCTGATGCAAACGCCGAGTCCGGAACGATCGTAAAAGTTATCGCCCGCTTCGTCGTTGGTGCCGATGGAAAAGTCAATAATATTGAAATCATTCAGGCGGCGGATAATATTTATAACGAGGAAGTGAAGAGGGTGATTTCGAAAATGCCGGATTGGAAACCAGGCTCTCAGAATCATCGAAATGTTGCAGTTTATTTTAGCCTGCCGGTAAACTTTGTGAGCGCGGAGTAAGGGAATTAACAGATGATCCCGCACTTGTGGGAGCGGTGGATGAAAATGGTAATTGAAAGTCAATCTTCCATACTCCCATACTCCCATACTCCCACACTTTTTTTTAGTATATTGCCTTTTGCACTTAAACGAATGCTCAATGTCAGAGGAAAGAGATTTAGATAGACGTGCTAAAACCTATAAGATAAGAAGATCCATCATGGACTATGGAATGGGTCTGGTTATATTTTGTCTGGGTATTTTTTTTCTGTTAGCTCCCAAATTAGGCGTTGTGTTCAACATAGACGATTTGTTCCGCTACTTGTTTGCGGGACTATGTATTCTTTATGGGTTCTTCCGGATTTATCGTGGGTATAAGAAAAATTATTTTAACTAATATTTAATGTTGGATGAGCATTCTTAAAAAATGTTTTCCTCTGCTTCTATATTTTGCTACGGCTCTGTTTTCTTCAGGCTGTCATACGGGACCGTATATACCTGTTGAAACACCTACGTCCGGTACCATACATATAAGTGTGGATGAATCGTTTAAACCAGTAATCGACTCGCAGCTTAAAGTATTTGAAAGTTCTTTTCCTGATGCCCATATCCTGGTGGATTATAAACCGGAGGCAGACTGTTTGAGGGACATATATAATGATAGTACCCGGCTGGTTATTATTACCCGGGGACTAACTCTTTCGGAGGAACATTATTTCGCCGATACTGCAAAAACACCGGCTGTTTCAGGAATTCTGGCCTATGATGCCGTGGCATTGGTTGTGAATAATCATTCCCACGATACGTTGATGAGTATGGATGATGTCCGGTCTCTACTTGAGGGCAATTCAAAAAAGAATACAGAGGCTGTTATGGATGGGATTTCGGCTACGAGTACTGTTCGATTTGTAATGGATTCAATTCTTGTCGGAAAGACATTAGGAAAAAACGTCATAGCGGCCCGATCAAGCCCACAGGTGATTTCTTATATTGCAGATCATGAAAACGCGGTCGGTTTTATAGGCGTAAACTGGATTGGGGATCAGGAGGATTCTCTGGAACTAGCATTTCTGCAGAAAGTAAAAGTCGTGGCTATTCGGTGCGACAGATGCACTGATCAACCCTTTGTTTACCCTTATCAGGCCAATATCGTATTTAAAAAGTATCCGATGGTCCGTGGATTGTATTACATACTTAAAGAGAATTTCAGCGGAGTCGGGAATAATTTCATTAATTTTTTAGTCAACGAAAGAGGCCAGTTAATTTTTAAAAGATCTTACTTAGTGCCGGCTCGCATGAGTTTTGATGTTCGAAATGTAGAAATGCAGCAATAAAACAGTTTTTGAGATATATTTATACAAAATAAACGGAGATCCAGAATGAGACAATTAAGCATCAGCCTTCTACTGGCGTTTACCAGCATCGGCAGTACAGTCATGGCTCAGACTTTAGAACAGGGGAAACAGTTTCTTTATTATGAAAGGTACGCTAGTGCACAGTCCACATTTGAAAAAGCCCTTAACGCCAACCCAAACAACATTGATGCGGTATACTGGCTTGGACAAACCATGATCCATCGCAGAGATACGCGTGATACTGCTGGTGCGAAAGCGCTGTATCAGAAAATGCTCGCAACGAATGGAAATGCTCCGTTGCTTTTGGCGGGGATGGGTCATATAGAATTGCTATATGGCAATAAAACAGATTCTCGCCAGCGTTTTGAAACTGCTATCAGCCTTACCAAAGAAAAAGACATTAACGTACTGAATGCAGTTGCTTACGCGAATATCGATGCGAAAGCGGGTGATCCGAATTATGCAATTCAAAAATTAGAACTTGCCACGCAGATTAAAAGATTCAACGATCCTGAAACATATGTACTAATGGGCGACGCCTATCGCAGACTTCTCGACGGTGGCAATGCAGTTCAGAGTTATCAAAAAGCACTAAACCTCAATCCGAAGCTGGCTGAAGCAGAAATGAAAATCGGTATCATTTACCTCACACAGAACAATCGTGAACAATTTATACCCGATTTCGAATCTGCAGTTACAATGGATCCGGCATATGCACCTGCCTATGAACAACTTTTCCTGTATTGGTATCTCAGAGACGTAAATAAAGCAGCTGGTTATTTGGATAAATATGCTGCGAATTCTGATCAGGGAGCTGATTTGGAATATATGAAAGCAGGCATGTTATATGTGTCCGGTAAAGTGGCGGAATCACGCACACGTGCACAACAACTCATTGGTCAATATGGGGCAAATGTTAATCCACGCATGTATAAGCTGGTGGCTTTTGCTTCGGATTCACTGGGGGACTATACCGCGGCAAGAGAAGCCATGAGTAATTTCCTTGCTAAAGCAGATTCCTCTATCATTCTTAGTACAGATTATGAAGAATTTGGCAAGATATACGGAAAACTGTCTGATTCAACAACAAAAAGCATGGCTTTTCAATATTACGCCAAAGCAATTCTTATGGATTCCGTTGATGCAGACAAAATGAAATTTTCGGCAGAGGCAATGGACCTTGCAAAACAGACAAATAATAAACCGGCAGCGGCAATGATTTCCGGTGCTGTTTACAGTTCACTCAAAAATCCTTCGAATTCAGACCTGTTTAAATACGGCACAGCAAATTATTCAGCGGGGAACTATAAAACTGCCGACAGCATTTTCTGTGGCGTATACGAATCAAAATATCCGAATGAAATTTTTGGCTATCTCTGGTGTGCAAGAAGTAAACAGGCCCAGGACGATAGCACGAATTCCCAGGGGCTGGCAGTGGATGCCTATGAAAAACTTGCGCAGTTTGCCAGGGCTTCACCTGATTCGGCAAAATACAAGTCGCAGATAGTTAGTGCTTATTTTTATCTGGCAAGCTACTACAATGATATAAAGAAGGATAAACCAAAAGCCGTTGGATATATGCAGAAAGTACTTGAAGTTGATCCCTCCAATACTTCCGCACCGAACATCATCAATTCGCTTACAAGAAAACAGCCCGCAAAGAAAAGCTAAAACTTTATAAAATAATAATACGATAAGTATTGCCCCTGATATTTTATTTCAGGGGCTTTTTTATTGGAGAAATCAGATCAAAACAATCCAATGAAATCTGAGGCTCCTGTATTACTTTTGCATGTAATGGAATGCTTCTTATGACTTCCTTTCTTCTGCAGTCTACGAACATAGTTTCTAATACAAATAACGCAGGTGATTATTTGCCGATTGCTATCCAGTTACTCTTCGCCGGTGCATTTGTATTCCTGGTAATTGGAGTAACGCATTTACTGGGACCAAAGAGAAAAACGGAGGAGAAATTAAAAAACTTCGAGAGTGGTATAGAATCTGTCGGTAACGCAAGGCAGCCAATGGCTATCAAGTATTTCATAATTGCAATACTTTTTGTTCTTTTTGATGTTGAAGTAATTTTCTTTTATCCTTATGCCGTTAATTTCCGTACGCTTGGATGGTATGGATTTGCTGAAGTCTTATTGTTCGTATTTTTCTTTTTGGTAGGATTTGTCTATATCGTGAAGAAGGGAGCTTTGCAATGGGAGGACTGATTTTTGGAGAACCTGGTATAACCTGAAATTGTGGACGGAGTGGAAATTAAAAAGCTAATGACATGTCAAGACCTGTAAGATTTAATGTTAATACAGTACCTGCCGATACGAAAAATGGTATTAGTATAGCGGATATGCCACCAGGGCAAACCGGAGATGGTTTTTTTGCGACCAAACTTAGTGATGCGGTCGGACTTGCCCGTAAAAATTCCATGTGGCCCTTGCCATTCGCAACTTCCTGTTGTGGGATTGAATTTATGGCCGTAATGGCTTCACACTACGATCTGGGTCGTTTTGGAGCCGAGCGCCTCGGATTTTCCCCGAGACAATGTGATCTGCTCATGGTGATGGGAACCATTGCTAAAAAAATGGGTCCTATTTTAAAAGAGGTCTACATCCAGATGGCTGAACCGCGCTGGGTGATGGCCGTGGGAGCTTGCGCTTCTTCAGGGGGAATTTTCGATTCTTATTCAGTGTTACAGGGGATTGATCAAATCATCCCGGTAGATGTATATGTTCCCGGATGCCCGCCCCGCCCCGAAGGTATTCTGGACGGTTTTATGAGGATTCAGGATCTGGTTGGTGAAGAATCATTCCGAAGAAGAAATGGAGAGCAGTATAAAGAGTTGATGCAGAGTTATGGAATCAAATAAAGTATGGGAGTATGGGAGTATGGGAATATGGGAATATGAAACTTGCGCGCTGAAATTTATTAAGCTTATTAAAAATATTAAAATGCGGGTAGTTAGTTCGGGATATAGAAATGTGTTCTTCACTTCCATACTCCCATACTCCCATACTCCAATACTTTCGTTATGGATAATGGATTTGTAAAGCAAAAACTGTTGGAACAATTCGGCGAATCAATAACAGGATTTGAAGAGCCATACGGTATGCTCACATTCGAGTCGCCTAAAGATTTGAATCTAAAGATTCTTCAGTTTCTGTATGATGACCCCGAATTACGTTTTCAGTTTCTGACTGACCTGACGGCGGTTCATTATCCAAATCTGAAGGGAAAAGAACTCGCGATCGTGTATCACTTGCATAACCTGGTCGACAATATTCGTATTCGCTATAAAATATTTACAGATATTGAAAAACCGGATGTTT
The DNA here is from genome assembly GCA_963757315.1 of uncultured Bacteroidota bacterium. GTDB lineage: Bacteria > Bacteroidota > Bacteroidia > Chitinophagales > Chitinophagaceae > Puia. The sequence goes on from CAVWRD010000012.1 coordinate 151,464, forward strand.
TTACAGCTACAAAATTATTTGAATCTGCCAACTGGATGGAAAGGGAAACCTATGATTTTTTCGGAGTGAATTTTATTGGTCATCCGAATCTTAAGCGAATACTCAACGTGGACGAGATGAATTATTTTCCTATGCGAAAAGAATTTCCCCTGGAAGATCAGACAAGGACTGATAAGGATGATGAAATGTTTGGAAGATAACTGGGAAGTGTGAGAGTGTGAGAGTGTGGAGAGTGTGAGAGTGTGAGAATAATTCAGGTCTTGAAATTAATTAACTAAAAACAATAAAATGAGAATGGTTTGTCTGAGATTTAGGAGAGCGTTTTTTAATTCAATACTCTCACATTCTCACACTCTCACACTCTCACACTTGGACCATGAGTGAGCATCATATCAAACTCCCCGAAGGGAGCATTGAAAAAACAACGACTACGCTGAATCTGGGCCCTACGCACCCGGCCACTCATGGCGTGTTCCAGAATATTTTGGAATTGGATGGGGAGAGAATTGTTTCAGCAGAGCAAACAGTCGGATATATCCACAGGGCATTTGAAAAAATTGCTGAAAGAAGACCCCTGTATCAGATTACTCCACTTACCGACAGATTGAATTATTGCTCTTCACCAATTAATAACATGGGATGGCATTTAGTTTGTGAAAAATTGCTTCATGTAAAAACGCCTAAAAGGGTGGACTACATGAGAGTCATAATCATGGAACTGGCTCGCATCTCAGACCATCTTATTTGCAATTCTGTTGTTGGTGTAGACTCCGGAGCATTTACCGGATTTCTTTATGTAATGCAATACCGTGAACTGATCTATGAGATTTATGAAGAGATATGTGGATCACGACTTACGACCAACATGGGACGTATCGGTGGTTTTGAGAGAAATTTTAACTCAACTGTTTTTGAAAAACTCGAAAAATTTCTAAGAGAATATCCCGACGTGCTAAGAGAATTTGAAAATCTTTTTACACGGAACCGGATATTTATGGACCGTGTTATCGGAACCGGTGGAATTAGTGCAGAGAGAGCATTAAATTATGGATTCACCGGACCCAACCTGCGCGCAACAGGCGTCGATTATGATGTTCGTGTTCATACTCCTTATTCCAGTTACGAAGATTTTGATTTTGTAATTCCTGTTGGAAAATCAGGTGATAATTACGACCGGTTCCTCGTGCGCAATCAGGAAATGTGGGAGTCGTTAAAAATTATTGAACAGGCTTATCGTAAGGTTCAGGACTTCAAGGGAGTTGAAGCAGAAGTTTATCATGCAGACGTGCCTGAATATTTTCTTCCAAAGAAATCAGACGTATATACGAAGATGGAAGCTTTGATATGGCATTTCAAAATCGTAATGGGAGAAACTGAAATTCCACCGGGAGAAGTATATAGTAGCGTGGAAGGCGGTAATGGTGAACTGGGTTTTTATCTGATCAGCGACGGGGGACGTGCACCGTATCGTCTTCACTTCCGTAGACCATGTTTTATTTATTATCAGGCCTATTCAGAACTGACGAAGGGATCGATGCTGAGTGACGCCGTTCTTACAATGAGCAGCCTCAATTTGATTGCGGGAGAAATGGATGCCTGAGGAAAGTATGGGAGTATGGGAGTGATGGGAGTATGGGAGTATGGGAGTATGGGAGTGTGAGGGTGAAGAAGACAATAATTAATAATTAATAATCAATAATTGAAAGCGCCATTAAGTGAATTGAGTTTTCCAGCGGAAAAACTGGCAAAGGTAAAAGAACTGATTTCCAGATATCCGGAAGGCAAACAAAAGTCTGCAATTCTACCAATCCTGCATTTGGCACAGGACCATTTCGGCGGATGGCTCAGTCCCGAAGTAATGGACTATGTAGCGGGATTGCTCAACATACTTCCGGTGGAAGTTTATGAAGTAGCAACTTTCTATTCCATGTATAATCTGAAACCGGTTGGAAAATATGTATTTGAAGTTTGTCAGACCGGTCCCTGCATGATTAATGGCAGCGATGAAATCATTCAATACATCAAAACAACTTTGGATATTGGTGTAGGCGAAACTACAGCTGATGGAATGTTTACTCTGAAAACAGTGGAATGTCTCGGTGCCTGCGGATATGCACCCATGATGCAGTTGGGTAAATCATACAGGGAGCATCTGACCAAAGAAAAAATAGATTCTATAATTGCCGAGTGCCGAAAATTCGCATCTGCAAATAATTAAAACGAATAATATTCTTTTTTCATGTCGAGAAAATTATTACTGGAAAAAATTGGTGTTGAAGGGATCCGCACATTTGATGTGTATCGCCGGGAAGGCGGTTACAAGAGCGTGGAAAAGGCCCTAAAACAAATGTCACCAGACCAGGTTACGGATGAGGTAAAAAAAAGTGGACTCCGTGGCCGTGGTGGCGCAGGATTTCCAACAGGTATGAAATGGGGTTTTATTGCTAAACCTGAGGGTGTGCCCCGCCATCTGGTTTGCAACGCGGATGAAAGTGAACCCGGGACTTTCAAGGATCGTTTTTTAATGGAGTTTCTTCCTCATTTATTGATTGAGGGATTGATTGTATCTTCTTACGCTTTAGGTAGTCATGTTACATATATATATATCCGGGGTGAATACGCCTGGATTATTGAAATTCTCGAAAATGCGATCAGCGAGGCAAAGTCAAAGGGTTTTTTAGGAAATAATATTCTGGATTCAGGTTTTGATTTGGAGATCTATGTGCATCGCGGAGCAGGCGCTTATATCTGTGGTGAAGAAACGGCACTACTTGAAAGTCTGGAAGGAAAGAGAGGCAATCCGCGTATCAAACCTCCATTCCCTGCGGTGAAAGGAGCCTGGGACAGGCCAACGGTTGTTAATAATGTGGAGACACTTGCAGCTGTTGTCCCAATCATTAATCTCGGCGGTGAAGAATATGCTAAAATCGGAATAGGAAAATCCACCGGCACCAAACTCATCTCCGCCTGCGGTAATATCAATAAACCCGGCGTTTATGAAATCGACATGACGATTTCTGTAGAAGATTTTATATACAGCGATGAGTGGTGCGGCGGAATTGCGAAGGGTAAAAAATTAAAAGCCTGTATTCCTGGCGGTTCTTCTGTTCCGATCCTTCCAGCCAATCTTTTACTCAAGACGATAAAGGGAGAAAAGAGGCTTATGAATTACGAAAGTCTTTCTGATGGCGGTTTTCCCAAAGGTTCTATGCTGGGTTCCGGAGGTTTTATTGTTTTGGATGAAGACCAGTGCATAGTAAAAAATACACTCACGTTTGCAAGATTTTATCGCCATGAAAGTTGCGGCCAATGCTCGCCTTGTAGGGAAGGAACAGGATGGATGGAAAAAATTCTTACAAATATTGAAAACGGGAAAGGAAAGATGAGTGATGTGGACCTGCTCTGGGATATCCAGCGTAAGATTGAGGGAAATACTATTTGTCCGCTTGGCGACGCCGCGGCATGGCCGGTGGCCGCAGCCATCCGTCATTTTCGCGATGAGTTTGAATGGCACATATTAAATCCGCAGGAAAGCCAGGTCAGAAATTATGGGCTTGCTCATTATGCGGATCCTTTGGAAACAGTGGGGGCGGCTATATAAGGGAATCGTAAATCGTTAATCGCAGATCGACTATCGACAAAATAATTTCGACACGATAAACGATATACGAAATACGTTAAACGAAAAAAGATGGCTGAAGAAAAAAAATTATTTAAAGTCACGATCGATAATATCAATATCGAAGTGGAACCGGGTACGTCAATTCTCAATGCATCGCGTAAAATCGGGGGAGATGTTGCCCCGCCTGCCATGTGCTATTACAGTACATTAAAGGGTAGCGGGGGAAAATGCCGCACCTGCCTGGTGGAAGTAGCTGCCGGATCCACTGCTGATCCGAGACCTATGCCGAAGCTGGTTGCAAGCTGTCGTACGAATGTGATGGATGGAATGGTCGTGAAAAATATTACCAGTGAAAAAGTTCTGGATGCCCGAAAAGGGGTTGTAGAATTTCTGCTTATAAATCACCCGCTCGATTGTCCGATTTGTGATCAGGCCGGGGAATGTTCGCTGCAGGATCTGAGTTATCAGCATGGTGCGGAAGCCACCCGCTATGAATTTAAGAGGCGCACTTTCGAAAAACATGATATCGGTCCTTATATCCAGTTGCATATGACACGATGTATACTTTGTTATCGTTGTGTGTATGTTGCAGACCAGCTTACTCAAAAACGCGAACACGGTATTCTGGATCGCGGTGACCATTCTGAAATTGCCACATATATCCACAAAGCGCTGGAAAGTGATTTCATCGGAAATATAGTAGATGTTTGTCCCGTCGGTGCACTGACTGATAAAACCTTTCGCTTCAAAAATCGCGTTTGGTTTTTAAAACCACAGGACGCTCATCGGGATTGTCCGAAGTGTTCTGGAAAAGTTACCATCTGGAACCGGGGAGAAGAAGTGTATCGCGTTACTGCCAGAAAAGATCAATGGGGTGAAGTAAAAGATTTTATTTGCAATGAATGTCGTTTTGAAAAGAAAAAAACGGCGGATTGGGTCGTCGAAGGACCAACCGTTATCAGCCGCCACTCAGTGATTTCTGCCGGGCACTATGTGGGCACCGTAAAACCGCAGGAAGTAATGCCAGAGGTGATGGACGGAAGAGCCCCCAAAATATTAATGGATATTCATAGTGTAAGTGAAGTGAACAGGCCGGAAATTGATCTTTCAGAAATCCAGGGGCCGGCGCATTCAAGTGATTTTAAGAATGATCATTTCAATTTTAATAAAAATGGGAATGCATGATTTTGTATAATAAGTTATTCAGAATCGACATGGTACTTGTGATCGCAGTGACAAGTTTATTATTTGTAAAACCAGGCAGATGGAGTGATATCCTGACTGCGTTTACTGCCGCTGTGTTTGTAATTTCATTTGCGAATCATCTCAGACAATATATTTTATATAAGAAATTTTATTAGTTCAATGCATGTACTTCTTGCGATAGACTGGTTTCTGATTATTGAAAAAGCGGTTCTCATTTCAATTATCCTCGCTGTTTCACTGATTGTGGCAATGTATGAAACCTATGCAGAAAGAAAAGTCGCGGCAGTTATTCAGGACAGGCGCGGACCCAATCGGGCAGGCCCGTTTGGAATCTTTCAACCGCTTGCAGATGGCTTGAAATTATTTATGAAGGAAGAAATAATTCCTACTCTTTCCAATAAGTTCCTGTTTATACTCGGCCCGGGTATTGCGATGCTGACCGCTATGATGACCAGTGCTGTTGTTCCCTGGGGCGGAAATATTCATGCATTCGGCAGAAACATTCCATTACAGATAGCTGATGTAAATATTGGCATACTTTATATTTTCGGAGTTGTCAGTATGGGTGTTTATGGAGTAATGATTGGCGGTTGGGCGTCGAACAATAAGTTTTCTTTACTCGCTGCGATACGCGGAGCATCTCAGATTATTTCTTATGAACTCGCAATGGGCCTTACGTTGATAGCCATGCTCATGTTGACCGGTTCCTTAAGTCTACATACGATTGTAGGACAACAACTCGACAAAACATACTATGTATTTTACCAGCCTCTCGGGTTCTTAATATTTCTCGTTTGTGCATTTGCAGAATGCAACCGGACTCCTTTTGATTTGTCTGAAGCAGAAAGTGAATTGAATTTTGGATACCACCAGGAATATTCGTCCATGAAGTTGGGATTCTATTTATTTGCCGAATATGTAAATATGTTTATCAGCAGCGCGGTGATGGCTACGATTTTCTGGGGCGGTTATGATATACCTTTTGTGAACGATGTTAATTTCGGTCTTCATCACAGTCAGAATCTTTTGGCCACCCTTGAAGTATTGAGTTTATTTATGAAGATTTGCGTCTTTATATTCTTTTTCATGTGGGTTAGATGGACAGTACCACGTTTTCGTTATGACCAGTTGATGAAACTTGGATGGAAAATACTTATTCCACTGGCGATATTAAATATGCTTATAACGGGATTTGTGGTATTGTATCGGCAGTATGGGCTTTTTTAAGCTGAGCGCCTAACGCTGAACGCATAACGCTTTTCGAGTCAATCGCTATGCTTTCTGCGTAACGCGCCCCGCGTTAAGCGTTAAACGTTCAGCGTTAAACGTATAAGATTTGGCAGGTTGATGTGATAAAAATAATTTTGCTCCGCCCTCTGAAGTTTTAGCGAAGGGGGCATGGAGCATGGAAATAAAATCCTCCTTCGCCGAAGCTTACAGAGGATAAATAAAAAATTATGCAGGCACTTACTTCAAAAGCAAAACAGGTCGAACGCAAACCGATGACCTTCTGGGAGAAATTGTATATCCCGGCAATTGCCAAGGGTATGGCTATAACATTCGGGCATATCTTCAAAAAAAAACCAACTATTAATTATCCGGAACAAACAAGACCATTCAGTCCGGTATTTCGCGGCGTGCAGGTTTTGAACCGGGACGAGGAAGGACGGGAGCGCTGTACTGCATGCGGCCTGTGTGCCGTTGCCTGTCCCGCTGAGGCCATCACCATGGAGGCTGCCGAACGGTTGCCCGGTGAAGAAAATTTATACAGAGAAGAAAAATATGCGGCCAGGTATGAAATTAATATGTTGCGTTGCATATTCTGTGGCTTATGTGAAGAGGCCTGCCCGAAAGACGCCGTTTACCTGTCTGAAACCATGGTACCTTCCAATTACAGCAGAAAAACATTTATTTACGGTAAACCCGAATTGCTGATACCAAACCCACTGACGGAACCCGAAGCATACGCAAAAGCCCTGGGACAAAGACCTGAAAAAAAATAGTTGATGACTGCGACCCAATTTCTATTCTGGTTTTTAAGTATACTGGCTTTATTCAGTGCCATTATGGTGGTGGTAAGCAAAAACCCGGTGCACAGTGTATTGTGGCTGATTGTTGTTTTCTTTTCAATTTCGGGTCATTATATTTTACTCAACGCACAATTTCTGGCAATCGTAAATCTGATTGTATACGCCGGTGCAATCATGGTTTTGTTTCTTTTTGTGATCATGTTGATGAATTTAAATGCAGAAACGGAACCTCAAAAAAATAAATGGTTGAAGATTGCCGGAGTAATTGGCGGAGGCGCCTTGTTATTGGTATTGGTAGCTGCACTGAAAAGCGCGGACATGCATAACCGGATTGCTGAAACGGGCAGTGGTGACATTGGGCTGATCCATAATCTGGGAATGGTGTTATTTAAAGAATATGTGATTCCGTTCGAAATCAGCAGTGTTCTCTTTCTGTCTGCCATGGTGGGCACTGTGGTGATTGGGAAGAAAGAATGAGGCAAGTATGGGAGTATGGGAGTATGGGAGTATGGGAGTATGGGAGTATGGGAGTATGGGAATGGGAGTATGGGAGTATGGGAGTATGGGAGTATGGGAGTATGCAACTTTGACACTCAAATTAATTTATAAAAAATATAAAATGAGAGATGTTTGTTTGGATTTTGGAAATGAATCTTTTTTTCCGGCATTCCCATACTCCCATACTCCCATACTCCCATACTAAATAAGCTTATGCCTATAAACTATTACATATTCCTGTCAGTCGCACTTTTCTGTATCGGCGTCGCAGGCGTGTTGACAAGACGAAATGCTATCATCATATTTATGTGCGTTGAACTTATGTTGAATGCTGTGAATCTGCTATTGGTTGCTTTTTCTAAAATGCATCATGTAAATGCAAATGTGGTTAATCCAAATGCCGGAATCAACGGGCAGATTTTTGTTTTTTTTATTATGGTTGTTGCAGCTGCGGAAGTGAGTGTGGGGCTTGCCATTATCGCTATGATGTATCGTAATACGCATTCTGTTGACGTGAATTTTTTGAATCGGTTAAAACATTAAAGCCTAAAGCCGAAAGCTTAAAGCCAAAAACTAGAACAAATATGGGGGTGTAATAGGGTAAGAGTTCGAAAATGGATTTACAACTTAATAAAAGATTTTATAATCAATAATTAATAAATAAAATAGTTCCGGGCTTTTGGCTTTCAGTTTAAAAACAGTTTTAAGCTTTGGGCTTTGGGCTTTAGGCGTTAAAAAAAATGAGCAATTACGTTTACCTCGTTCCCCTGCTTCCGCTGATCGGTTTTCTGATAAACGGTCTTTTCAGAAGATCGATTTCTAAATCCTTTTCAGGTTTTTTAGGATCTGCTATGATCTTCATCTCATTTTTAATAAGTGTTGGGATTTTCTTTCAGGTTAAACAGGAAAATTTCCAACCAGTTATCGTTGATCTTTTTCAATTCATTCATGCAGGAAATCTGTTGATTCCATTTTCATTTCTGGTAGATCCGCTTTCTTCATTATTTCTCCTTATCATTACCGGTGTAGGATTTCTTATCCATGTATATTCAACAGCATACATGAAGGAGGAAACTGCTCCGGACTACGCGAAATATTTTTCCTACCTGAACCTCTTTGTATTTTTCATGTTGCTGCTGGTACTCGGATCGAATTTTGTAATTCTCTTTATAGGATGGGAAGGCGTAGGACTCTGTTCTTATTTACTGATCGGGTACTGGTTTAAAAACCTTGATTACGGAAGCGCAGCAAAAAAAGCTTTTGTAATGAACAGGATTGGAGATGTAGGTTTTCTGATCGCCATTTTTGCACTCATCAGCCAGTTCGGAACAGTTTCTTTCGACAGTGTATTTCAACAGGCCCCTAAAGCATCAACAGGATTTATTACAGCCGTCACAATCATGTTGTTTATTGGAGCTACAGGAAAATCAGCACAGATACCACTTTACACCTGGTTACCAGATGCAATGGCCGGTCCTACTCCCGTATCAGCTTTGATACATGCCGCAACCATGGTCACCGCGGGTATTTACATGATTGCACGGAGTCATATACTTTACGATCTTGCCCCGGTAAGCCAAACGGTTGTCGCAATAACCGGACTCGCAACAATCATCCTGGCAGCGTTGATTGCAGTGAAACAAAATGATATTAAAAAAGTACTGGCGTATTCTACCGTCAGTCAGTTGGGATATATGTTTCTCGGACTCGGTGTGGGTGCATATACCGAAGCTGTATTTCATGTGCTGACACACGCTTTTTTTAAGGCACTGCTGTTCCTGTGTGCGGGATCCGTTATTCACGCCATGAGCGGGGAACAGGATATTCGCAGTATGGGCGGACTGAAAAAATATTTACCCATAACCCATATTACTTTTTTGATGGGATGTCTTGCCATTTCAGGTATTCCTCCTTTCTCTGGTTTCTTTTCAAAGGATGAAATCCTGACGGCCGCATATGGGAAAAATCCGGTTTATTATATAGTAGGTGTGGTTGGCGCCATGATCACCGCATTTTATATGTTTCGATTATATGCAACTACATTCCTGGGAAAATTCCGGGGGACGGAAAATCAGGAACATCATTTACACGAGAGCCCTTCACCAATTACAATTCCTCTGGTAATCCTTGCAATACTTGCCGTGATTGGAGGATTCCTTGGCATACCGGAGATATTTGCGAAGGACTCAAATTTCCTTGCTCAATTTTTAAATCCGGTACTCGGAGGAGCTGATGTATCAGCCCACGAAATACCCGCATCTACAGAATGGATGTTGATGGGCGTTTCTACTTTGCTGGCAGTAGGGATGGTACTGTATGCTTTATCTCGCTTCAGTAAAAAACCCGAACTCAGTCGAGCCAGTCGGATTTGCAAAGTGGATGGCGGATAAATTTTATGTGGATGAACTATATGATGAACTCATTGTGAAACCACTCAATGATTTGGGTGATTTCTTTAATAATATTATCGAAAAGAAATTGATTGACGGTTTGGTAAATGGTACCGGACGACTGGTTCAATATAGTAGTCGTCAACTACGGTACCTGCAGAGCGGACAAGTGGGAGGATATGTGTTACTGATGGTTATAGGTATGGTATTGTTATTTGCAATGGAATTGTTTTTGCGAAAATAAATCTTATGATTCCTGTTTTACTCATCGGGATTCCGCTGCTTGCGGGTCTTATCGGATTCTCGCTGAAGGATATTACTGCCAAAAGCTGGGCACTGATTGCCTCGATTCTTACATTAGGCGTCTCCCTGATTGGCTTAAGTATGCCCAAAAACAGTGAACGGTTGGTTTTTGATACACCCTGGATGGGCTCTCTGAATAGTCATTTTGCAATCGGCCTGGACGGAATAGGTCAGATACTTTGTTTGCTTACCGCCATTGCTTTCCCGGTAATTTTCATTGCAACCTGGAAAGAAGAATATAAAAAAGCGCGTAATTTTTTTGGCCTTATGTTGTTGTCACAGTCCGGGTTAATGGGAGTATTTCTCGCGACCGATGCACTTCTGTTTTATTTTTTCTGGGAACTGGCGTTAATACCAGTTTATTTTCTTGCATCGCAGTGGGGCGGTGAAAAGAGAATTGCAGCTACTTTTAAATTTTTTATCTACACATTCCTTGGTTCATTGATGATGCTTATCGGTATCATCTACATATATTTTCATACAAAAGATCATTCTTTTGCACTTTCCTCTTTTTATAACGCGCATCTACTTATAAGTACACAAACCCAAACCTGGTTGTTCTGGTTTATTTTTATTGCGTTTGCTGTGAAGATGCCGATTTTTCCTTTTCATACCTGGCAGCCCGATACCTACGAACAGGCACCGACAGCAGTTACCATGGTGCTGAGTGCACTCATGGTAAAAATGGGTGTGTTCGGATTAATCAGGTGGCTGGCTCCTGTTCTGCCAATGGGAACTTATATATGGGGCGACACAGTTTCCATGCTTTGTATTATAGGAATGATTTATGCGTCACTCATCGCAATGAGACAGGACGATCTCAAGCGAATGGTTGCCTATTCTTCCATTGCCCATATTGGCCTTATCTGTCTCGCTGTATTTGCAACTACAGAACTGGGCAATCAGGGTGTAATGATTCAACTGTTTAACCACGGTATTAATATCATCGGGTTGTGGATCGGTGTTTACCTGATAGAAAAACAATTTAAGACTCGTAAGATCAGTGAACTTGGAGGACTGGCAGGCAAGGCTCCGGCTCTCACCGCTTTTTTGGTAATCATTACGCTGGCAAATATTGCATTACCATTGACCAACGCTTTCGTCGGAGAATTTCTCATGTTCAGTGGAATCTATTCTTCTAAAGCGACAACATACAATGTGGTATTTACAGTGACCGCTGCCTTAACGATTATTTTGTCGGCGGTATATATGCTGAATATGGTACAACGGGTATTTTACGGAAACACAAATACATTAACCGATAAAGCAGTTGATATCCCCCTGAATGAAAAATTCATTTTTGGAATAATTGTCTTGTTAATAATAGTCGTGGGAATTTATCCGGAGCCCTTATTCAAACTCACCCAGGATTCAGTAGATACACTGCTTTCAAAAATGAGTGTACACTAAACCCTAAAGAAGAACTGTAAGATATGAATTCGATCATAACATCAGCGGTTTTAGGAGTGATCATGATGTTCAGTGGGCTTTTCTTAAAGAAAAATTCTTCCATTGCTATCCTGGCAATACTATGTATTGTATTGTTGCTTGGAATGGGACTGCTGGACATCAGCGGGTATCATTTTTTCCCGATCGATACTCACAACATGCTTTATTTTGAAGTATTCGGTCTCCTAATCAATTGTATAGTTTTTGCCTCCACGCTGGCCTTATTCCTCCTGAATTCCCGTGATATCGCGTCGATCGGTAATAATCCCGGCGAATATTTCGCTTTAATCTTTTTTGTGCTTTGTGGTATTTCCATTGCTACTTCCTTTAACAATCTCCTCATGTTGTTTATAGGCGTTGAAATTTTTTCCATTCCACTCTACATACTAACAGGCAGCGACAAACGAAATTTAAAAAGCAATGAAGCTTCCCTGAAATATTTTCTGATGGGTGCTTTCAGCACAGGCATCATGTTACTTGGTATCGCTTTTTTATATGGGGCTAGCGATAAAGGCAGTTTTTTCCTCGATGATCTGGCCATCGGGAAATCCGCTACTTCTCCAATGATGATAACAGGATTGATCCTGCTGATGGTTTCCATGTCTTTTAAAGTATCCGCGGCACCCTTTCATTTCTGGACGCCTGATGTGTATGACGGCGCTCCGACTGTAATAACGTCTTTTATGGCCACGGTGGTAAAAGCCGGTGCTTTTATTGCATTTATCCGGTTGTTTGCAAACAGTTTTTCAGACATCAAAGCCCAGTGGCAAATTTTCATTGCGGTGATTACAGCGGCCACACTATTTATAGGCAACATTACGGCTGTGTTTCAACAGAGTGTAAAAAGGATGCTGGCTTATTCCAGTATTGCCCAGGTAGGTTTCATGTTGTTTTCCCTTCTAACCGTGAATTATATTGCCAAAGAAGGTATCATATTGTATATAGCCGTCTATAATATTGCAACCATCGGTCTATTCTCGATACTTGTTAAGATGAAGGATTTTAGTTTCGATGGTTTTAATGGTATGGCACGAAAATATCCGGTAGTTGCATTCACATCCACCATCTTCCTGTTATCTCTTGCAGGTATCCCCTTAACAGGTGGATTTCTGGCTAAATATTATATGATTGCCTCCGTGATACAAACAGGAACCTATTTTTGGCTGGTGGTTTTTGCACTGCTTTGTGCCACCGTGAGTGTATATTACTATTTCCGCGTTATCCAGGCTATGTATTTCAAAGACGGAGTTGGACAACAACTGGAAATCAACGCCGGCTTTCAGGGCATGCTGATTCTGCTGGCCCTGATTATCATTGTGCTTGGTATATTTCCTCAATGGCTGATCAGCCGCTTGTATATTATTTTTATCTGATATAAAAGATTGTCGGAGGAAGTCTGTCAAGAAGCTTTAAATTAGCTTCGCATTCCTGTTATAAATGAGAATACGCGACGTTCTTTCCCTGTCATTTCGAACCGTGCGAAGTAATAAACTCCGCACAGGTATTACCGTCGCCATCATTGCTTTCGGTATCATGGCTCTCGTTGGAATCAACACCGCGATTGATGCAATGAAGCAGAAATTCACCGAAAGTTTTGCTTCTATGGGCTCGAACGGCTTCACTATACACTATAAAGATTACCAGTTTTTTGGGAATAACAGTCAGGTGACTAAAGAAAAAAAGGGCGCCAAAAAAGAAAAAGTCTCTGACTCCAAGATACCCATCACAAAAGATCAGGCCGAACTTTTTAAAAAAAACTACCTGTTTCCATCCAAAGTGTCTATCAATTTACGGGGGGGAAACAGCAATATCGTTTCACTAGGAAACTCTAAAACAAATCCGACGGTTCAGGTTAATGGAGGGGATGAGAACTACGCTGAACTCAATGGTTATAATTTGAATGCAGGCCGCTCGTTGAACGACCTGGATGTGGAATCCGGAAGAAATGTATGTCTGATAGGCAGCGACCTTGTAACGAAATTTTTTGGAGGAAATCCTGAAAGAGCAATAGAAAAAATTATCAAGGTAAACGGACTTCCCTTCCGGGTAATCGGAACAATGGAATCCAAAGGTTCAAGCATCGGCCGCAGCATGGACAATGTTATTATCACTTCATACAATAATGTAAGGCGGTTTTTTGTAAGCGGATCTGTAAACCAATTCAATCCCACACCATCGTTTAACATACAGGTTAAAGTACCCGATGTAAGTCAGATAAGTCTGGCTATTGGAGAAGCAGAAGGTGTTTTTCGTCCGATTCGCAGAATACATACTACGGATGCGAGCAATTTTGTGATCGACAAGAGTGACCGGTTTGTGGAAGAACTACTCTCGAATCTTTCTTTAATAACCCTTTGTGCCGTCGTAATTGGTGTGATAACACTTATTGGTGCAGCGGTTGGTTTAATGAATATCATGTTGGTGTCGGTAACAGAAAGAACAAAAGAAATCGGTTTGGTAAAAGCTATTGGAGGGAAGAAAGCAAGCATCCGCCAGCAGTTTCTCTATGAATCCATCATGATCAGTTTACTGGGTGCGGTTTTCGGGAGTTTTCTGGGTATCCTGATAGGTAATGTTTTTTCACTGGTGCTCAATACCGGATTTGTATTTCCCTGGGCATGGCTTTTCTGGGGAGTTTTTCTTTGTACAATCGTTGGCATACTGGCCGGATTATATCCTTCCTTAAAAGCTTCACGGATGAATCCCATACAGGCTCTACGTTATGAATAACGTGAAAATTTCTATGCAGAGTGAATGCAGGCAAGGCTTTCCAAACAAATCATCAAATTTTAAAGAATAACTATTTTCCATTTGGCATTCCGGAAATTTACTATATTGTGTTCCCTACGAAAAATCGTTTACACCGGAGTTCCTATTGAAAAGGATTTACTAGCATACCATTCGCTAAACTAATTACCTAATTGCTTAACTTTTTCATAAACACTAAAAACAAACGATCATGGCTGAAACAAGACCGACTGCAACGGCAGCAGCGAAACCTGTATCAAGTGTACAGACTGCGAAGACTGGTAATTCCATTTCCTGGATGGCCCCTCTGGCCTGTGTAATTATTGGATTTTTAATCTGGAGGTTTCTGATTGGTGACCCGAGTAATTTTACTAAACCCGATCCCAATGGTGGTTTCTGGCCTAATCACGAAGGTGCAAAGTCAGCACTTGCGCGTATGTACCTGGGAGGAATCATCGTACCCATATTGATTGGCTGCCTGCTTACCGTATTGACTTTCGTAGTAGAAAGGTTTTTGACAATTATTAAAGCAACTGGCAGCGGGAATATCAATGAATTCATCCGTAAAGTACAGTATCATCTTGCCAACAAAAATGTTGACAGCGCGATTGCAGAATGCGACCGTCAGAAAGGCAGCGTAGGAAACGTTATGAAAGCCGGTCTGCGCCGCTACAAAGAAATGATCACGAACAGTGAATTGGATACTGAACAGAAAGTACTGGCCATCCAGAAAGAAGTAGAAGAAGCCACCGCCCTGGAATTACCCATGCTCGAAAAAAACCTCGTGTTTCTTTCCACAATCGCTTCCGTTGCAACCCTGTTGGGACTATTGGGAACGGTAATGGGAATGATTCGTTCTTTTGCTGCTTTGGGCGACAGTGGTGGAGGAGAAGCGGCATCAAAACTGAGCCAGGGTATCTCCGAAGCTTTGTATAATACAGCCCTTGGAATCGGTACCTCAGCTATTTCTATCATTATGTACAACGTATTTACGACCAAAATCGACGGTATTACGTATGGTATTGATGAAAGCGGATTTACGCTGACACAGTCTTTTGCGTCACTTTATAAATAAGCTGAACGCATAACGCTGAACGCGCAACGCCTGAAGCTGAGAGCCAAAGCGTTAAACGTTAAGCCTTCCGCGTTAAGCTTAAATTATGGAATTACGAGTTTTAAGCATCTAATTAAAAAAGAATAAAATGGGAAGAGCAAAGTTACCCAGGAAGAGCACGAACATCGACATGACAGCGATGTGCGACGTGGCTTTTCTATTGCTTTCTTTCTTTATCCTGGCCACCAAGTTCAAACCTCCGGAAGCCTTACATGTGGTTACACCCAGCTCGGTGTCGACCAAAACTGCGCCGGAAAAAGACGTTGTTCTGATAACCATTGATAAAGACGGGAAGGTATATTTATCTGTTTCCGATGCAAATGTGGACGAGAAAAGAAATATGATCGAAGCGATCAATAAAACCAAGAACATCGGATTGTCGGATGCAGAAAAAGCCAATTTCGTAAATATCCCGAATGCATATATCGGTGCGCCTTTCAGCCAGTTAAAATCATATCTGGATAAGAATCCGGAACAATTACAGAATGTGGTTAAACCCGGCATTCCTGCGGTTGACAGCACAAACAACGAAATGATCGACTGGTTCAGGGCAGCTCAGGATGCATTCCAGGGTAAGAAGATGAATATTCTGGTGAAAGGCGATGATGCTTCCAAATATCCATCTTTAGGAGGCGTAATCTACGCTCTGAAAAAGAATGACCTTATGAAGTTTCAGGTTGTGACCAGTCCTGTTCCGGCACCTATTGGTTCAGAACTATATAATGCACAGCAGGCGGCTGGCACGAAAGCAGTTGAATAATTTTTTAACGAGTTTAAAATATTGAGACATGGCAGAAATGGATACCTCGGGCGGCGGCGGTCATAAAAAAGGCCCCGGCGTCAAAAAAGGGAAAAAGCTCTCCACCAGGGTGGATCTGACTCCGATGGTGGATCTCGGTTTCCTGCTCATCACTTTTTTCATCTTTACCACAACCATGAGTCAGCCTACGGCCATGCGGTTGTTTTTGCCCAAGGACGTTAAAAATCCCGACGAGCAGAACAAGGTGAAAAATTCAGCGGTTATCACGCTGATGCTGGGTAAGAACGACCAGATCTATTATTATGAGGGAGATAGTGCAGCGACTTTGAAAGCGACGACTTTTAAAAAGGTTCGGGATATTGTGATCGACAAAAAGAGAAGAACCGATCCCAAGGATTTTGTGGTGATTATCAAACCATCTGTAGATGCCACGTATAAAAATACGATAAACATGCTGGATGAAATGACCATTGACGGAGTGAAGCGTTATGCGATGGTCGACATCTCTCCGGTCGAATACAATTTTATCAAGCTTACAGAAAAAGCTAACGGAGGCTAAATAGACTCCGATTTTGTGGAAATATTATTAAATTGAGTCATTACAAGAAATAGTCCATCATGGAAATAAATAAAATTCTAACCGCGGATGTGCTTGACATCATCTTCGATGGAAGAAACAAGCAGTACGGCGCTTATGATCTTCGTAAGACCTATAACAAACGTCTGCGTACCGCTATGCTGGTCATGCTTGGAGCCGTCGTCGCATTGATTGTTGGTTATTTTATCAGCAATTATGAGGGCAAAGGTCAGGCGGTTAAACCAGTGGTTCAGGATGTACAGCTGGAAGACATTAAAGAAGATAAAAAGAATGAACCGCCACCACCTCCTCCTCCGCCAAAACCACCACCACAGGTAGAAATGGCGAAATTTACTCCTCCCAAGATTGTAAAAGATGAGGAAGTGAAGGCCGAAGAAAAACCGCCTGAAGTGGAAAAACTGGAAGACACGAAAATTGGTAATGCCAATCAGGAAGGTATCAAGGATGACAATATCACTGCTCCGCCTGCAGATAATAAAGGTGTAGTAGAAGCTCCGAAGGATAATACGGATTACGATAAAACTTTTACTAAAGTGGAAATCGAGTCAGAATATCCTGGTGGTATCGCGGCGTGGTATCGCTACCTCAGTAAGAACCTCCAATATCCCGATGAAGCTGTGAGTGCTGAAATTCAGGGACAGGTAGTGGTCCGCTTTATCGTGGACAAAGAAGGAAATGTGAGTGAAGTGGAAGCCGTAAGTGGTCCCAATGAATTACGTGATGCTGCTGTTCGTGTTATCAAGAAAAGTGGTCAATGGACACCCGCCGTTCAGAATGGACGTAAGGTTAAATCATACAAGAGCCAGCCGATCAACTTCAAACTCGAAGCGCAATAAATTTTTGCTTTTTATTTAATAGCCTGCCCGGAGAGTAATGCTTTCGGGCAGTTTTTTGTTGGCTTATGACCGATAACCGGTTACCGAAATGTGGAAATTAAATTAGCCGGTCCATGGCCCAGGTCAACTGGATAACGGTCAACGTAATACACAGTAACTTTATATTATGGTTAGGAAAATTAACAGGTTGGGACGATACCATTGTCGCTTTAGCGACTGCTCCCGGCATCGGCGCACTTGGTGTTATCAGATTGAGCGGGCCGGACAGTATTAAAATTGTAAAAGGTCTATTTCCTTCCAAGGATTTGTCGAAACAGGCGACACATACTTTGCATGTAGGTTTGTTAAAAAACGGGGAAGAGGTTTTAGATGAAGTCGTGATTTCGATTTACCGCGCACCGAAATCCTATACCGGTGAAGATGTGGTCGAAATCAGTTGTCACGGTTCGGTACATATTGAAGAGAAAATTCTCGCGGCCTGTATACATCATGGCGCACGAATGGCACGTGCCGGTGAGTTTACACAAAGGGCCTTTTTGAAAGGCAAGATGGACCTCACGCAGGCGGAAGCAGTGGCCGATCTGATAGCCAGTCATTCCGAAGCGGCACGTAGTTCTGCATTGCATACTATGCGGGGAGGATTTGCGCATGATCTTAAGCGGCTGAGAGATCAGTTACTGGGATTCTCGGCATTAATTGAACTCGAACTCGACTTCTCGCAGGAGGACGTAGAATTTGCAGACAGAAAAAAATTCTATACGCTGATTGAAGAAGCACAACGTGAAACCGACGCGCTGATTGAATCTTTCAAATATGGAAATGTAATTCGTCATGGGGTGCAGGTAGCAATAGTTGGAAAACCGAATGCGGGTAAGTCGACACTGCTGAACAGTTTACTGAATGAACAACGTGCGATTGTGAGTGAGATCGCTGGTACAACCAGAGATACGGTAGAAGAAGTTTTGGTAATTGAAGGGATTGAATTTCGTTTGATAGATACTGCCGGAATTCGCGCACATACATCCGATAAGATCGAGCAGATGGGAATGGATAAAACGAGAGAAAAAATTGAACAGGCCGATATCGTACTGGAGATTCTCGATGCATCAGAACCTTATCATGAGAATTTTTTAGTGGAAAAGGAAAAGCTCCTGCGTGTGGTGAATAAAGCAGATTTATTATCGGAGGGAAATGCTAACACAAAATTTCTGGACCACAACCTGATTTTTATTTCAGCAAAAACATCATTTGGTGTCGAAAAATTAAAACGCGCTTTGGTAAAACGTGTATTAAAAGGGAAAAAAATTCGTGAAGGAACAGTGGTAACAAATGCACGTCATCATGAAGCATTGCTGAAAGTTGCTGCTGCTCTGCAGGATATTCGAAAAGGTATGGATGATGGTTTAGCGAGCGACCTGCTCTCTTCAGATATACGCCGCGCACTTCATTTTCTCGGCGAAATCACCGGCGAGATTACCAACGAAGAACAACTCAGCTGGATCTTCGGGAAGTTTTGTATCGGGAAGTGAACATACCACATTGGATGCACGTTTCCCGCGGAGTAACGCATGTTCTAATGGGAATTCATTTGCCTTTTGTTGCTTTTCTTCCCCTTTAGTAGCCTTTTCTTCGCTACTAATCTGTTACTAAATCCTGGTTTTGCGATTTACGTTGTTTTGGTGGCCAGATTATGGGTCACAATGATACGGTATGATACCTAATGATATTATACCATACCTAATGACACGATCAATTCAGTCAAATTCCTAAGGGTAAACATGTAGGTGGTACTGTGATTTCAGTTCTCCTTTGTTAATAGGGATACCACTACCTTTGAAGTCTCCGCTTCTTCCTCTGATACAACTAAATATCAAAATCCGGAGTGAAACTGTTCTTTCACATTATATCTAGAGCATGCGTAACTATCTTTTTTTCTTTGTTGGAATGATTTTTTCATTCTCTTCCTGTCAGCAAAACAATCAGACTGGTAATACTGAAAAAGTGTATGGCTCACCAGGTTCCATTGTAACAAATAAACCTAATGGCGATACAGGCATTAGGGGGCCTCTTGCCTATGCCCCGGAAGTACCAAAAACACAGGATGGAGACACCGTTGATGTAAAATTTGATGTAAAGCACAAATTATTCCGAATTTCAAATACTGTTTCGTATACCGCGTGGATGTTTGGAGATGCTGTGCCAGGCCCCGTACTAAAAGTGCGCGTTGGACAGACCGTCCGATTTTCCATGACTGACCGTTCCAATGATACCATGTCCAATATGGCCATGCATTTAAATATGATGCCCATGCAGCATTCCATAGATTTTCATGCAGCAATGGTAAATCCGGAAGATAAATATAAAAGTATTCAACCCGGGGAAACCATACATTTTACCTGGACCGCAAATTATCCCGGTGTGTTCATGTATCATTGCGGAACACCTATGGTATTGATGCACATGATATATGGCATGGTGGGAATGGTGATCGTAGAACCCAAAAATGGCTACCCGGGGAAAGTTGATCGTGAATTCTCAATTATTCAAAATGAATACTATCTTAAAAAGCAGGGAGATGTATTTGTGCCTGATACGGCCATTGCAAGATTAAAACAACCCAGTTTTGTAACGTTTAACGGTAAAGTAGGCCGGCATATCATTCACCCGTTAAAAGTAAAAGCCGGTGAGCGAATTCGTTTGTATGTACTAAATGTTGGACCAAACAACGCC
Source organism: uncultured Bacteroidota bacterium (assembly GCA_963757315.1). Lineage (GTDB taxonomy): Bacteria > Bacteroidota > Bacteroidia > Chitinophagales > Chitinophagaceae > Puia. The sequence goes on from CAVWRD010000012.1 coordinate 171,748, forward strand.
TCCAGTTTTCATGTCATTGGAACTATCCTGGATAAAGTCTGGCTTGATGGTAACCCAAAGAATGAGTTGGTAGGAATGCAATCTGTTTATCTTGGGCCAGCCAGCGGAGCCATTATTGAATTCGTAATTCCTGAAAAAGGACGATATACTTTTGTAGACCATTCGTTTGCTGACGCTGACATGGGTGCCATGGGGTCTTTCGAAGCACAATAATCATTATCTGTGAAAATAATATAAATAATCAGACGGAGTACTGAAACGGATTGGTGTTCACATCACCGAAACTGAAATCATTCAAACAGGAGAAAAAGCTTAGCAGGACCCGTGTGAGTTTGAGCTTACTTCACTATTCAGGTAATTTTGGTGAAGGTTCTTTTGGTAAACAATAAAGCAAACTGAGGAATTAATAGGGAGGTTGGAGAGCTCCCCCGAAGTTCAAGTATGAAGGAAGTGAATAAAACGATATGGACAATTGGCCATTCAACCCATTCATTTGAAGAATTTCATGCTATGTTGCATTCATTTAGTATTGAATTAATTGTGGATGTCAGAAGTTTTCCCGGGTCCCGAAAATTCCCGCAATTCAATAAAGAAGCACTGGAAATTTCCTTGCCACATATCAAAATTCAATATGTTCATTTAAAAAACCTTGGGGGAAGAAGAAAAGCAAATCCCGAATCAAAAAATACCGGATGGAGGCATATTGCTTTTCGCGGCTATGCAGATTATATGGAAACAGATCTTTTTAAGGATGGTATAAAGGAACTTGAGAAGAGCGCACGTATACATCGAACGGCATATATGTGCTCTGAAGCAGTATGGTGGCGATGTCACCGATCTATGATTTCTGATTATTTAAAGTTGCGGGGCTGGAAGGTAATGCACATATTGGGAACCGGGAAATCAGTGGAACATTCATACACAGCACCTGCAAGAATTGTAAATGATGAGTTGAATTATGAACCAGAACCAGAATAGAGATTAACCATATATTTTATTTCATATGAAAAACATACTCATATTTGTCTCAACACTTGATGGCAAGGTAACAAGATGGGGTGAGCCGCATGTCAGTTTTTGGTCATCTCATCAGGATCAGGATTATTATAAAAAGATATGGAATGAATCACGACTTATTGTTATGGGAAGCAGCACATTTAATGCCGAGATTTTTAGCCCCTCTGCAAGACATCGAATTGTTGTCATGACAAGTCATCCTGATAAATATAAAAGTCTTGAGATTTCCGGGCAAATTGAATTTACAAACGAAACACCGCTTGAGTTAACTTCCCGCTTTACTACCAAAGGCCATCAGCAAATGCTGATAGTCGGTGGCCCGCATATTGCCACTTCATTTTTAAAAGAACAATTAATTGATGAATTATGGTTAACATTTGAACCTAAGATTTTTGGAATAGGCGATAATTTTGCGACAGGCGCAAAACTGGATATTAATTTACGCCTGATACAAAATGAAAAAGTAAATGAACAGGGAACATTGATTACTAAATATGCTGTGTTGAAGAAATGAAATCAAATGTGTTTTGAAAACCTTGAATAGCCCAAATCCTGTTTATGTGAAGCGCAGAAACAATTTAGATACACAATTTTTTCACCTTTTTTATTGATACTGCACATATACTGTCTTCTGTACTCCCGTTGGTTCAGGTTTACCAAGAAAAATTCTCTATTCGCGCCCGGAAGTGCCGAATCATATTCGGCGATGCATCGTGGTAATATAATTTTCTATTTCGACAATATCATGAATATTGCCTTCTGGAAATTCCGAGCAGTGTGACCACTAAATTCCGGATGAGACTGACCACTGTAAACATTGAAATTCAATTGCTTTTATGGTCAATTTAAAACGGAATAGAATGATCTGGGTCTTCGGAATTTCCAATATGACCGCCACAATGGTTACAAATCCGTCACCAATTCCCCGCAAACCCACTGAAACTGGGCGACGGTACTTTTTGTATCACGAAGTAACCACCATACGATACATACAAGCAATTCTGTTTTGCATTTTTATATATCAAAAGTTTCTTTACCAAATAAATGGTATTAGCGACCATGTCTTTTTTTGGTATTCTTCATATTCATAACCGAACTTTTTCGAGAGCGCTTGGTTTTCAAATGAAATACGTCGGGCAAAAGAAATCAAACCAATAATAAAAAGAGAAATCAGACTAAACCAATTACCGATACCGATACCAAAGCCAATAAACACCAGAACTACTCCTGTGTATGAAGGATTTCGCAGATACTTATAAGGTCCCGTTGCGATAAGTTTATGGTTTTCTTGAATAACTATTTTTGAACGAAATAATTTTCCCAGTTTCCGAACTGACCAGAAACGCAGAAGAATACCTGCTGAGATAAAAAAAATTCCAGTGGCAAAAAGTATATTAGGGTTACCGGGAATTGTAAGTGTCGGCAAGATATTTGGTATGGCAAATATTCCCAGTACTATTCCAACACTCCACCAAAGAATAATATTATTTCTGCTCCCTCTATCTTCAGAATCATTTATTGGGGTTCCACGATCTCGGGCAACAAGCCAGATTTCAAAAGCAATCCAGCACCAATAAAATGCAGTGATAATAAGAGTATAAGTTAAAGACAAAGACAAATCTATTCTAACCATATTTCCTGTTCTTATGTTATTTCATACTCGCGCCATCGAGGCACTAGATTTTTCATTTTTTTGTATTATTAGGGAAACTGACTCCAGTGCCAAAGAAACATTCATTCTCAATTATTTTACCTTCTTTAAATTTAAAACGCTCAGTATTCCGAAATAATCTACCGTCTGTAGTCCAGCCATTATATGTTACAAAAGCATCATCTCCATCAATAATAATCTTTTCCAAATCAAACTTTTTGGTATTATAGGCATTTGGCCAGCACCTTTCCTTGTATAGCTTTAAATTGATATGATCATCGCCGGCCGGGCTGGTGAAAGTAAACCCATCATCGAGAATCAACTCCAACATAAGCCAATCCTTTTTCTCATAAGCGGCATAATACTGTTTGATGACTTTTTCGTGATTCATAATGTCTTGTGATTTCTGTGCGAAACTTGCGTGGGAGCACAGGGTTATCCAACCATCAGGAGGTTACCAAAGATTTTAGCTATTTTCATGATTTTTTTTATTAAATGTAGCTTTTAATTAAGTGCGAGAGGCTTGCTTTGTTAGTATAGACAACTTCATCGTTGAATACCGGACATCTCTGGATTAAATTATTTTTTGGAAGATTCGATGCCATTGTTGGGAAAAATGGAATTGGAAATTACTTCGAATTCTCCTTAATGCCCATGCATTAAAAATACTTTTGAATAAAGGCAGCCAGAATGGATAGTTTATTAAAATAGGAATTCTGGTGGAGATCCATCAGGATGCGAAAAGCTTTTTCATTTTGGTGATTATACTGCAACGCCACCGCAACAATGATACGATATGATGCTGAATGATACGGAATAGTACCCTATGATACAGTTATTTTGTCTGGCGTCTAAGGGTAAATATGCAGAAAGCATGGCGTATTGTAATAGTGGGGTAAACTCGATATAATTAGAAGAAATAATGAGGGCTAAACCTTCAGGATGAAATATTTAAAGGAGCTCTCGAACTGGAGCAGAGGCGTACGATTATCTAAAGCGATTGAAATGGGGATTTCGATCGAATTATTCATTTCAAGAGACAATTATATTTAATGAAACGGGGGCATTTTGCAATATTTCTTTTGCTTATTTTGTCCGGTTGTAAAAGAGATAATATTCAAAATGGAATGAAGCTTTACGGCCATTTGATTTTATCAAGAGCCTGGTTCACATCATTTCCGGATACGACCGATAATATGATCTTCTTCGAAGTGTATACTAACAGATATTAAATGAATTTGTTAAGACTTAATCTGATTATCACTATTAATTTTAATTCGCTACTCTAAATTGTCAACACCAAATATTTTAAATAATGAATAAGGTTGAGGAACTCATTTTTGATGTTTCAATTACACGCAAAAAGTATATTGATCAAATAGAACACTTTACACAGGAGCGGGCCCAATGGAAACCTACTTCCGAAGTTTGGAATATGGTTGAGATTACTGAGCATCTTTTTTGGGCTGAGCAGGGTGGTATCCTTGGTATGTGGAAAAGTATCATTGCAATAAGGGAAGGTAAAATGGAGCGAAAATACGAATCAATTCATCGGAATATGTCGATCGAACAAATCATCAAGCTTACTTGGCAACCCAAAGAAAAAGTACCAGCCGTCGCAGCACCACGGTTAGGCGGTCCATTATATTTTTGGTGCACTTCATTGAATAGCCTGCAGGGGGTACTCGAAACTTTTGGCCGTTTTTTAAAAAAAGATGAGTTGCGGTTACAGGCACACCCTCATCCTATTTCAGGACCTATGGATTTTCAGCAACGTTTGGAGTTTTTGAGCTTTCATATAAACCGCCATCTGGCGCAAGTTTTCGAGCTTATTAATGAAATGAATAGATAACTTTTATAAAGACTCCTTATGACTAGAGATTAAATCGGAATTTGTATACTACTTCAAATGATAAGGTGCAGCACAAATCTGTATCGCACCAATATGCTTAAATTATCGTCACCAATCCGTCACTAATTCCCGGCAAGCCCATTAGAATCGGAGGACGGTATTTTTTGTATCGGGAAGTGACTACTATAACGGCCATGCCAGGGGTTTTAAGGATTGGGCGCGTCTGTTTTAAATAGAAACAATTTTTGGAATCAGAAAGCTCTGCGCAGGAATTAAATTATAGTGTAAGTACAAAAATATTTTATTAGACTTACATTTGAAGATTTGATATGACTAAAATCCCTGCATTTTTTATTGTATTAGGCTTTTTTATTTCGGCGAATGTATTTGCACAGCCTGACAGTATAGTTTTAAGGGATCTGCCCTTGGACAAAACCTCACCTGCTGGCTCGATTGAACTTTTTATTCCATCCGCTAATTCACTGCTGAATGGATTTATGTACAAAGCGAACGGCGCAGAAAAGCACCCGACACTATTGCTTTTACATGGCTATCCCGGCAATGAAAAGAATCTCGATCTGGCACAGGTTGTCAGGGCCCATGGCTGGAACGTTATTTATTTTGACTATCGGGGATCATGGGGGAGCCAGGGAAAGTTTAGCTTCCGGAATTGTGTAGCAGATATCATTAACGTTGTTTATTTCTGTAATAAATACCAGGACTCTTTACAAATCGATACTTCAAAAATCGTTTTGTTTGGGCATAGCATGGCAGGTTGGGCCAGTTTAAAAGCCATTCAACAGTTGCCAGCGATAAAAAAGGCTTTTATTTTGTCGGCATGGGATATTTATAATCAATACGGCAGACAACTTAAAGGAGCTGAATTAAATGCTTATAATATGAGTCCTGATACGCTGGGTAAATATTTTGTGTTGAACGGATCGCTAAAGGACAGATTTCAACCCGTATTGGAAAGAGATGAATATTTTAATTTGGAAATAAATATAGAACCATTGAAGGGAAAACAAATTATTATGCTTGATGAGCATGACAGAAATAAAAAAATTGCCGAAGCGATTCAAAATCTAAATCCAGTATACTTCAAATATTATGTTTGGCAAACAGATCATGTGTTTACTAACAAGAGAGCTTCATTGATGAATATGGTACTTTCATTTCTTGACAGGTAAGCAACTTAAACACGGATTCGCGTAAAAATAAATCCCCGTAAACTCACCAGAATCGCGGGACAGTACTTTTTGTATCATAAAAGTGCTCAAAGTCACCAATAGTGCAAAGGATTGAAATTCAACGAAGGAGAAGACTGGCGAATTCACCAAAACCCGGTGAGCTCACGGGAAGTTCCTGGATAAAACTTCATTATAAGTATAAATACATATTGAAATAAAATTCACACCTTGAGAAATAATAAATTAGCCGGAGTTTAAATGGGACCATCAAAGCTGAAATATATAACAATAAATTCAACGATACTTTTTATCGTTGCATGCATATTAGAGATGACTTTACATGAATTTGGACATTATTTTACATCAATCTTGGTAAATGCAAAAGGGATTTCTATTCATCATAACTATGTTTCTAATATCGACGACGGATTACCATTAAAAAGTATATTGTTTATTAAAGGTGCGGGTCCGTTTGTAAGTTTAGTTATCGGGATCGTTTTTCATATAGTTTGTTCTGAACAGAAGAAACGAAATTTTACCTTTTTATTCATGCTCTATATGGCTTTATTTGGTTACATAGGCTTTTTTGGTTATTTGGTGATAGCGCCAATCTTCACGGGCGGGGATACCGGTTATATTTGTTCAGCTCTTAAATTTCCTGTTGGGCTAACCATTGGTATTGCTGTTTCAGGGGCTTTTATATTGTACTTATTGGTTAGAAATCTGATGAAATATTTTGTAGGTATGGGGTCAAAAGAAATACTTGAAAAAAAGAAAACGAGGATCGCGTTTGTTCATTCTTTAATATTATTGCCTCTCTTATTCGGAATACCCTTTACCACAATGTTGAATTTACCCATTGTATCATTGATAAGTTTAATAGCACCAATCTGTAGTCCATTTACTTTGTTATGGGATTATGGTAATGCGCTGAATAAAAACTTTCATTTAAAAACAACGAATGATGATTTTAACCACCTGAACAAGTTGAATCTTATGCTAATAATTTTATTCATACTTACCATAATTTACAATAGAATACTTGTAAAGGGAATCTATTACAACTAGATAGATTGAATCTTGTATAAAATTATATATCCTTACTTAATGATCTTTTAATTCGCGGGAAGAAATCGGTTGTAAATTTCCGATGCAACCCCCATGATCCTTCTACAATGAAATATTAGAAAATTTGACGAAGTTTAAAAATTGGCTCCTTTTTTACTAGGAATTATTTTTTCTCAAACTGTCAATGAATCTTAGTTTGTTCCGGGAGCTTACAATGTAGGCTACGATTTGATTTAGCATTTGAAGGTTATAAATGGGGGAATCCTCGATAGGTCCGTCATAAGTGATATAGCGTTTATAAGGGGAAACAAAGCAACATCCCCATAATTTGTTCAATGTTCGTTTTTATTCAATTTTTTTCAACTCACCTTTTTGCCCTGTATTAATGAACCAGGCCTTTGTTACTTTACCGGTATTGTTCACTTCAAATTCGATTTGTCTGTCACTGCCATCTCCGTAAAAAAATTTTGTCTCAGATTCAGGCTTTAACTCTATATCTGCAGTTCCATCCCTGTGCCGGTAAAGCCTGCCGTCCTTCTTAATGAAAACCAGGGTTAAAAAGGCTGAATACTTTCCAACGTAACGATCTAACAACGATGGAGCAATTTTTATTTCTTTATGTTCATAGGGCATTAATATATCCTCGTCGTCCAGTATAGATTCCAGTCCCGCCCTGATCTGACCAGTCATGGTTTCATTGTTGGAAAGCACAATAATGGTCTCATCACTATCCACCCTTCGTACCAAAAGAGTACCGTATCCTGGCCAGCCTCCGGTATGTGAAATGACCTTTCCTTTCGGAGATTTCGTCTGAACCATCACACCAAAGCCATAAAAGCCAAATGAATCTCTTGCAGATATTTGCACTTGTGGAGAAAGCATTTCATCAAGGGCTGAGCTGCTCACCAGTTTATTGGTATACAAAGACCTGTCCCATTTGAGTAGATCAATGGTTGTGGAATTTACACAGCCGTCACCCACAATCCCATCGAGGTAATAAACAAAGTTCAGTTTTGGGAGACTGTCTGGAAGGATATAACGCTTCAAACTGTCGGAATAAACAAAACCCAAAGCATAGTTGGGCGGTATCTTTCCCATAGAACGACGGTCGTTGTAAATAAATGTATGCGTCATTCCCAGCGGCTGAAAAATATTTTGTGCCATAAAATCATTATAGCTCATTCCTGACACTTTTTCAATAATCAAAGCCAACAGGGCGTAACCCGTATTACTGTATTTCCATTTGCTCCCCGGCTTAAAGAATAAAGTATCTTTTGCCTGCCGGAGGATTTCAACGATGTCTTTATTATATGCAATCTTCCTGTGATCCCATCTTGTTTCAAACTGGTCTTCATAAGAAGGAATGCCGGAACTGTGGGTAAGCAGTTGGCGGATCGTAATATTATCGTATGGGAAATCCGGAATAAATTTTTTTATATTGTCATCATAACCCAAACGTTTTTTTTCTTTCAGGATCATGATACCCATGGCCGTGAATTGTTTTGAAAGGGAAGCCAGTTCAAAAACAGAGCTGTCATTCAAAGGTCTTTGTGAATTAAAATCTGCCCATCCGAGAGCCTGCCGGTATATAATATTTCCGCCGCGTGCTATCAGCACGTTGCCATTAAAACGAAAATAATCATGTTGTCCGGTCATAAATTGTTTCAGTAATGATGGGTAATTTTTTTGACCGACCATCGACAATGGCAGCAACAGAAGAAGTATTATTCTTTTCATGTCCTTAGTATATTAAAGAGTTGGATTATTGCCTTTTTATTTTGTCTGTTTTGGTCAACAATGTATGCGAATCGTATGCAAATAAAAAGCACCCACAATTTTACTCTCCGGGTGCTTAAATTTCGGCTCCCCCGTTAGGTACCGAACAAATTATAAATCAGCTCTTTAATTGTAGAGCGACAGTTCTAACAAAGTCCCTATCAGTTCTCCGTCTAAAAGCGGTGATATCGTAAATGCCTATAATACTGTGCGGTTGGCAGATGAAATAGTTAAAGGGAATCATTAGCCCACCACTAAATCTGTAGTTACAAATCGGTAACTAATTCCGCTGAAACCCACCGGGCCGGTACAGTATATTTTTGGCTAGCCATAACATAGTACCTTCATTTAAAAAGTTTAAATTAGTTAGGGTAATGAATATAACTATTTTGGGCGAAGCAAAATTTGAATCTCCAATAGGACATGGTATAAGTGATAGTCTTCACATTTCTGAAAATATTGTGAATGATCCGACATCAACTGAAAAAGAAGCGTTGGAATTCGAATTGGCAGGACCTCGTGAGAAATTATTTTTTGATCCAAAGCACACATGCGCAGGCATTGTTACTTGTGGTGGCCTTTGTCCCGGTCTGAATAATGTTATACGATCGCTATTCCTGGAACTTCATTACGCCTATGGAGTGAAAAATGTACTTGGTTTTCGTGGAGGTTACCAGGGGTTGGATCCTTTAAAAGGGAAAGAGCCCATAGTGCTTACTCCTGAATTTGTTAATAAAATTCATAAAGAAGGTGGAACAGTTTTGGGTACTTCGAGAGGCCCGGTGGATATTAGTATCGCAGTTGACAACCTGATGCAACGGGGAGTAAATATGATCTTTACCGTAGGTGGTGATGGAACCCAGCGAGGCGGTAATGCATTGTTCCAGGAAGCCAGGAAGCGGGGCTATCCCCTGGCAGTAGTCGGCATTCCAAAAACAATTGATAATGACGTGGCTTTTGTTGCCAGAACTTTCGGCTACCTGACTGCGGTATCGGAAGCGAGCAAAGTCCTGAGTCATGCACATAACGAGGCACAAAGTGTCGAGAATGGCATTGCGCTTGTAAAACTCATGGGGAGGCATGCGGGATTTGTGGCTGCCGGTGCAACGGTTGCGAACCAGGACGTAAACTTTGCCCTTCTTCCTGAAGTGCCTTTTAAACTGGAAGGTCCAAATGGATTTCTTGCTGCTTTAAAAGAGCGTATTGTGAATCGTTCACATGCACTCATCGTAGTAGCCGAAGGGGCCGGTCAGGATCTGTTTACTGCAGATGAATTGAAAAAAGACGACTCCGGAAATATAAAGGCCAAAGACATCGGATTGTTTCTGCGGGATTGTATTGAAAATTATTTCAGAAGGGAGAATATTCCAATAGTGATGCGCTACATTGATCCAAGTTATATAGTACGCAGCAGTGCGGCCAATTCAGCGGATGCTATACTCTGCGATATGTTTGCCCGTAACGCTGTTCACGCAGCAATGGCCGGAAAAACAGGGTTGGTTATTGGATATATGCACGACAGATTTATACACGTGCCTATTGAACTGTTGACCAGCCGCAAAAAATCTATGGACCCTCATAGTTTTCAATGGAAAGCAGTTCATGCATCTACTGGTCAAATCAATCAATTTGAATAGTCTGCTACTAACGGTCAATATTTATTAAAACCAAACTTCTACTACCATGGACAACACACAAGTCAGTAATGCATCAACAGAAAAAAAGACCATAGACCTGTTCATTAAACTAATCATGGTGGCTTTACTTATAACCTGGAGTGTCATGATTGTATTGCCTTTTGCAATGACACTTTTGTGGGGTGTTATCCTTGCCATTACATTATATCCTTTATTTAAAATCGTGCTGAAACTTGTTAAGGGAAAGAAAGCGCTTGCAAGCAGTATGATCACCATCGTTTTGCTTTGCATAATGCTTGTGCCTTCCATATTTATGATCACATCCATCATAAGTGAAATCAAGGAGTTTAGAGAAGCCATTGATTCAAAAACGCTGATAATACCTCCACCTAATGCTAAAGTTGCTGACTGGCCTATAGTAGGAAAAAAAATTTACAATGCATGGAGTTTGTTAAACTCAAATTTGGAATCGGGAGTTGTAAAATATAAGGCGCAAATAGTATCAGCCACACAAAAGTTTGTTGGCGCCATGCGTGGATTATTCTCAAACATTATGATGTTCAGTTTATCCATAATCATAATGGGCGTATTATTTGCCTATGCCGATTCGGTTAAAAAAGCCATCGGGCTATTTATGAAAAAATTATTAGGTAACAACAGTCAGGAGTACACAACAGTAGTCATTCAAACAGTACGTAACGTTGCCAAAGGAATCTTAGGAGTTGCATTCATCCAATTTGTAATTATGGGAATTTGTTTTGTGCTGGCAGGTGTTCCATTTGCAGGTGTGTGGGCTTTATTGGTTTTTGTACTGGCGCTTGTGCAGTTGCCTGGGGCATTGGTAGCCATTCCGGTAATAGTATATATCTATTCGGTAAAAGAACCTTTACCTGCCACCATCTGGGCTGTAATAATCCTCATTTGCGGATTGAGTGATAATGTGCTTAAGCCTTTATTAATGGGTAAGGGAGCACCAGTGCCTATGCTGGTAATTTTCATTGGTGCTATTGGCGGATTTATGCTTTCGGGTTTTATCGGGTTGTTTACAGGCGCTATTGTACTGTCGTTAACATATAAATTAGCAGGCATGTGGATGCAAAATAATGATTCACCGGTTTCAACCATATAGCTTATCAATTTATTTTTTTGTATCGGAAATTAACCTCACCACGATAGATGCGCGTTCCCTTTTTTGGTCAGTTTAATATTTTTATTTTCATCACGGTTGCAATACTCAGTGCTCTTTGCTTTGCCAGTTCAGCTTTTTCTCCTTCAAAAAGACCATCCACAGTTAAAATGAAAAGGGAAGTCCACTGGTCAAAGTGTCGCTCCGTCAAATGTACAATCTGATCAATTCTTTGATGTATCATCATTGGATTCCCGGTATAACTTCCCGTGTAAAAAAGTGTATTTTCCCAGAACGAATACATGACTGGCAGGTGCTTTTCCCAGTTGACTTTTATTGTAGTAGTGAAAATATGCCCGATTAAAGGATCTTCAATTGCCAGTTTATAAAAATGGTCAATCAGTACCTTAATGTCTTCGATCGTTTCAATGTCTTTTTTCATCTTCTTGAATTATCCCGAACTGACTATAGATCTTTCCGGCTAAATTTTCTTAAGGACAACCAGGCAGGAATTGCTACCCAAGCAATCATAATTAGCAATGCAATGATGAAGCCTGTGCCTGAACCAAAGGAATCCCTGAATATAGCGCCACTATATCCCATCAATGCGGAAATATCCATTTTCAGTAATATGAGTATTCTTCCGAGATCAATGGGATTCAATCCGCTCATGAAGACCATGGCTTTTTCCATCGGATAGTCCTGAAACTGGAAGAGGATAAATAAAACCAGCCCGTCAAATAGCAAAGAAAAATAAAGCCATAATAATATGGATACGCCAATGCCTTTCGCTTTATCGCGCGTAAGTACTGTTGCCAGCATGGCGATGGAAACAAATATGATCGTTAACAAAACGGCCATGGATATCATAATTAAACCTGTTGCGGTTGGAGCATAAAGCAGTATAGGGATTCCCGCGCCGGCTAAAACAGCCACAGATAATGATCCGCTTAAACCGAAGAAAAGACTTGCCCAGATTTTTTCTCTTTTCAAAGGCTGGCTGACGAGCAACTCGATGAATTCTGAACTATTGTAAACATAAATGGTGGAAAATATGATCGAAACCAGCGGAACGATAATCAATACCAGGTTAAGCAGGCTCAATAATCCTTTCGTAGAATTGTCATCCAGGTTAAACACACTTAGTGATATCGCAAACAGGAAGAATGTGTAAGCCAATACAATTTTATTCCTCAGAATATCCACAACTACATATTTGATAATTTTTTTCATAGTTTAATTCTTCAGCATGACGGAAGCTATTGCTTTGGACAGCTTCGTTTCTCCTGTATCCATTCTTAATTCTGCTAAGGATTTGTGGAATATTAAATGACCATCCTGCATATATATAACCTGCGTTATCAGGTCATCCAGGTCGCTTAAAATATGTGATGTGATAAGTATCAGCTTCCCTTTTTGTTTTTCCCTGATGATTTTCTCCTTTAAAATTTCTGACGCTACCGGGTCCAGTCCTGCTGTGGGCTCATCCAGAATGAGCACATCCGGCTTAAACAGAAATGCCAGTGTAGCGCTCACCTTTTGTCTTGTACCTCCAGATAGTGTTCTCATCCTTTTGTCCAGCAGTTTATCCAGGCCAAACAGATTGATCAGCTCTTCATCTAATTTTTCAGTGTTCGTGACCTGCCGGATATCCTTCATCATGGCAAACATCTGGCGGATAGTCATATTTTCAGGGTACCTGCCGATTTGTGGCATATAACCGATATAATCCCGGTAAAGCCAGTCGTGCAGAATGTTTTTTCCATTAAAAGTTATGAAGCCGCTGTTGGGGACTACCATACCAAGTATGCACTTGATGAGAGTTGTTTTGCCACTGCCATTTGGACCTATCAGTGCGACGCATTCACCTCTCACACATGTTGCGGAAATATTATCCAGGGCCTTAAGTTTTCCGAATCGTTTGGAAACGTTGCTGGCGATTATCATAATTTAATAGGTTTCATAAATGGATAATCATCTTTCAGATTTTCAGGTGTCAGGCTTGGTATTATTTTTTCAGTTTTATCTAAAAGGGTAGTCATGAAACTTCTGAACAGCATCATCGCCGACGGGTTTTTTTCCACGATCATGGAAAACAGGCTTACCGGATGATAGGGCACATCACCTACATTATTCTTATTGATGTCATAACCTTCATATTTGTCCCAATAATTATGGTCAAAAGAATTTAACACCAGGGTTCCATTTGTTCCTATATCAAAACTGTTGGAAAGAAAATTATTACCTGATACTTTAACGTCCATACAGCTGGCCTGGATCTTAATCGCCCAGCCATTGCTTTTAAACAGATTTCCTTCAATTTGAATTCTACTGGCCCCTTCCATATAAATACCTGCAGTGTTATTAGTGAATTTGTTACCGCTGATATGGCTGTCGGATATTTCTTTGAGTAAAAGTCCGAAGGACCCATCCCCCCAGTTGTCTTCAAAGCGGTTGTTTAACATTTTTACTCCATGCGTAAACATGACCGACACGCCGGCGCCATTGTTTCTGAAAATATTAGAAACATAATCATCATGGTGGGAAAACATAAAGTGTAAGCCATAACGCAGGTTATTGACAGATTCATTTAATTCAATCAATGAATTGGTCACAAATTCAAAGTAGATTCCATCCCGTTGTCCGGAAATTCTGTTTTTCCTGATCAGCAGGCTGTCACATTTCCAGCAGTGGATTCCATTTCCACTTTGCTGCTCAATTTTGGAGAACGCCTTTATTTGATTGTTTTCAATTCGGCAGTTTGTTCCAGCCTGAACATAGATTCCAAAAAAGTCGTCTTCCAGGATGTTATTCATTACTATCACTTCCCGTCCGTTGTAAATTTTTATTCCGGCAATATCTTCCAGACTGGAAACGCCGGAGTGAATTATTTTAAATCCACATATGCTTATATGATTTGATTTCAGCGAAAGAATTTCATATTTGTGTTCACCATCCAAAACGGGAAACTGAAGGCCTATCAGGGTTATCGGTTTAGAAATCGTTATATTTTTTTCATTGTATAATCCCGGATCTACCAGGATCGTATCGCCGCTTTGGGATTGCAGAACCGCCGCCCGAATGGATTTGTATTTTTGAGAAGGGCCGACTTTCAGAATATGCGCACCAGAGACAAGGCCAATCGACAGGAGAAATAATATATTGATCAGGAATCTCATGGTTTGTTCATTTCATTCCAGTTCAAAACCGATCCCGGAAATTCCTGTTTTACTTTATTTAAATTTTCCATACTGCTAAATGCTGTATATGTGCCGCCCATCGGAGCCTGGAGATTTTCGCTTTTCAAAAAGAAAGCAGTACGGGAGGGAATCAGAGAATGGGGATCGGAAAAGTCGGTAAAATATATTTCCTGAAGGGTGCGATTAATATCCGGGTGTGCTTTAAGAAATGAAATGGCACATTGGGGGTCGTCAAATTTGAATATTTTCCCTTTTCTCGTAATGATTTCTGCACCAAAACGGATGTCGCTGATGGTCATCTCACAAAACTGGCAGTTATCCTTTCCCAGGTTTATAAGAGACGGACTGGCGCTGCAGGATGAAAACAGGACGGATATAAAAAGGACGGCAAGTATTGAACCTGTATTAAATTTTTTCCTTTTTGATTTGACGGCATACCATTCCCGGCAGACGACAAACAGCAGTACGATTCCCACACCAACGAAAATCCACCCACCGATATCGGGAATAGAATAAGCACCAAAATTGAGCAACTGCTTAAATCCGATCAGCGGAGGCTGATAGGACATTCCGGGGACGATGATAGCTGCATCCGGATTTAAGGTATGACCGTAATTGTATTCCCATTTCCAAAAGTCAACCATCGCTATGACGCCAAAGCAGACAAACAAAACGAACGACAGGTTTATGAATTTCCTTTTTCCAATGATACCTGAAATAAGAAATAACAAAGAAAAGAAACCAATAATGTAAGGTAAAATAGTAAATTCATAGAAGTCTCCGGCATGAATTGATTTCATACCAATATAGTGATTCAGACCGTTGATGATATCAACATTTCCACCCAATTTGTTTGGAAAAATCAACAAAATCAAACCCTCCGGATATTGGGGAGCAGACAACTGGATCTGCCACATCGGGAAAAATAGAATGGTAAATAGAGAAATACCACTCAATACGAACAGCAATCTGCCCGAGATACTTATTTGATTATTTTTCATAAAAATAAATTCAAATATTTATTTTACTTACTGACGGGCGGTAACAATACGCCGTCTATCACATAAATAATTCCATTGGATGCGGGAATAGATGTTATGACATGAACAGAATTATTAAGCATTATTTTACCATCTTTTACCTGAACAGTAACGTTATCACCATTTACCATACCCAATGTTTGTCCGTCCTTAAAACTTTCCGGTTTTAACGCGGAAAGTGTTACGTGATATTGAAGCAGATTCCGCAGATCTTCCTTTTTCGCATCCTTCATGAGATCGTCAACCGTTCCGGCGGGTAGCTTGGCAAAGGCTTCGTTGGTAGGAGCAAATACTGTGAAAGGTCCGGCGTTTGAAAGTGAAGTAACCAGGTCGGCCTGTTTTAATGCCGCCACCAGTATCGTATGATCTTTCGATGAGACAGCAACTTTTACAACATCCTTTTCAGATTCATTGTCGAGTACTTTCTCCTGACCACCTGCAACCTGCGGAGAATCCGGAGCGGCGGCAGGTGAGTTATTAGAACTGTTGGATTGATTACATGAAAACAACAATAGTAAAATGAATACAGAAAATATCTTCTTTATGTTTTGCATTGTATTTTGAATTATGGGTTGAAAAAGATATTGGATCTTAAACGTCCTGTATTTCTAATAATTCTTAATTTTTTACAAGAGTTGAATCATTGGGTGGTAAATTTTTTCCTGTGCTGAATAAAAGCGGCGTATTACTTTCTTTTGGTGATACCCTGACATAACCCTGCATTTCCTGGTGTAAGGCACTGCAAAAATCTGTACAGTAGAAGGGATACATACCTGGTTTTTCAGGTATCCATTTAAGTGTTTGCGTTTCGCCTGGCATAACAAGCAATTCGGCGGTTAGTGCACCTTTGATGGCAAATCCGTGAGGCACATCCCAGTCCTGTTCCAGATTGGTTACATGCCAGTATACTTCATCACCCATTTTGATTCCCTCAATATTATCAGGGGAAAAATGAGAACGGATCGCCGTGATGTAAACATCTACGCGGTTGTTTTTTCTGACTACTTTTGTTTCACCCTCTCCCTTAGACACGAATGCATTGGTATTTTCTTCCAGTTTGTAAAACTTCACAGAATTGTTCCTGATCACATCGGCTGCTACGGCCTGGGCGTAATGCGGTTCACCGATGGTTGGAAAGTCAAGGATCAGCTGCATCTTTTCACCGGTGATGTCGAAAAGCTGCGCGCTTTGTGCCAGTTCCGGACCAGTGGGTAAGTAACGGTCCTTCGTAATTTTATTATAGACAATTAAATATTTCGAATTGGGGGATTTTGTATCTCCTCCGGGTATACACAAATGACCAGGAGAATAAAAAGTAGGCTGGCGGTCCACCACTTTCAGATCTTTGATATTCCATTTCACAACTTCTGAAGAAACGAACATGGTCGTATATGCAAATCCTTTTCCGTCAAATTCGGTGTGCAAAGGTCCCAGACCCGGTTTTTTTACTTCGCCGTATAAAGCGGATTCATATTTGACGACCGGTATACCATCGTAGTCGCCGATAAAGTCTTTGTTGTTGATGGCTGTCATCAGTTTTGTAAAACTGAAAACAGGAATGAGTGCGGCTAGCTTCCCGCTCCCTACAATATATTCACCCGTTGGATCCACATCACAACCGTGGGGCGATTTCGGGCAGGGAACAAAGTAACAGATATCTTTCAGTGTTTTTGTGTCAAGAACAATCACTTCTGTTTTTGTTTCACTCGTAGCTGTATGGGTTTTTTCATCATAGACATTATGAACATATCTGACCGTTTGTTTTTCACCCTTACCGGCCTTCAGGTATTCCTCTGCTTTTTTCCAGTTGACTGCCATGATGAAATCCTTGTCTCTCTGGGAAGCATTCACTTCCAGGAGGGTGTTGGCCTGTTCTGTATTGTAACAGGAAAAGAAGAACCACCCATGCGATTTTTCTTTGCCGGAATGGCTCAGATCAAAATCCACACCCGGACATCTTAACTGAAAGGCGATGCTCATGGAACCAGTAGTTTTGTCGACACTGATAAAACTGATCGTTCCTTTGAAATTCTTTTTATATGAATTGATAGGAACATCTCCGTTTACATTATCTGGTGGTACGCTGAATCTTGTTCCTGCAACAACGTATTCCGTATTTTCAGTGATAAAGGGAGAAGAGTGATTCCCCGCGCTGTTAGGGAGTTCGATGATTTCAGCTGTGTGAAATGTCTTCAGATCGACCCTGGCAACCCTTGGGGTGTTGTTCGCATTGGCAAATATCCATCTGCCATCTATTTCTCCATTTGTCTGGGACAGGTCCTCATGATGCAGGTCATCCCAGGGCACGAACCCATGAGAGGTATTCAGCATAGGTTTTGATTCTTCGCTAAAGCCGTAGCCTTTTTCCGGATCAACCGAAAATACGGGTATCACTTGTAACAGGCGTCCGGAAGGTAGTCCGTAAATACTCATCTGGCCGCTGAAACCACCGGAAACAAAATTGTAGAATTCGTCATATTTCCCCGGAGCTACATAAGCTTTTAAGGCCGCATCTCCTGATACTGCATTTCCGGCGTTTTTAGGTTTGCAGGATTGAAATCCAAAAGCCAATGCGCATATCCCGACTGCGACCAGCAGCTTACTTTTAAAATTTTTCATAATTGATTCTTTGCTTTGAAAAAATTCCTGTTCTATTTTACTCCGTCATTTTTACGCATAAACTCATAAATATTCCGGGCGTCATCGTCTGTCAAATTCTGATTGGGCATACGAACGAGACAGATCTCAAGCATTGCCTGTGCCTTGGGATCCTTGTCAATCATGACATCAGGGTTTGTGGCAAAATTCATGATCCATTCTGCTGTATGACGGCTCGTAACACCTTTCCATCCTGGTCCTACTAATTTCTCATCCGTTAACTTGTGGCAGGCACTGCACTTGACGGTGTACACTTTAAGGCCGGCATCAGCTTTGGCAACATCCAGCCCAGGACTTACTTCCACTTTTGAAAATTTACCTTCACCTCTCTTCTGGTCATAAGAGGGATTTGCATCAGCTGGTTTTGACTGATCAGCAGAAGGCAGTGATTGTTTGTTGTCACTGGAATTGTTACTGCCGCAGGCTATCGCAAAGCAGATTAACAGACTTAGGAAAAGAAACTTTTTCATATTGTATTTTTAATTGAATTGAAATCGGCAATGCAAGATTATCACTCGTAAATGCCCTTTTTTATGCGTTCGATCATAATCGCAACAGCAGAGATTAAAATCTCAGGTTTTGGCTGAATCAGATTCTCCGGTCATTCAATGTCAGCAAGGATTTCAGCTTTTTATAACGGGATAATATGATTTTAATCATATAGCAACAGACGCTAAATCATTCATGAAATTCCGATATCATTATATTTTAGCTGATAAACGAACCACAATGATTGAAATCGATACACTGCTGGCCTGGGGTGCTGTTTATAAGAAGCTGGAAGCAGAGGAAATCATTTTTCGCGAAGACAGTGAATGTCATTTCTATCATCAGTTGGTTTCTGGTTCTGTCCGCTGGACAAACTTTAAAGACGATGGCGGCGAATTCATCCAAAATATGATTGAGCCGGGAGAAAGTTTTGGGGAACTACCATTATTTGACGGATCACAGTATGCCGCGTCAGCAATTACCAATAAGGAGTCGGTAATCATTCGTCTGCATAAGGCCACATTTCAGCAAATGATGAAAGAAAGCCCTGAAATCTTACAGGAATTTTTGAAATTATTCAGTGATCGCCTGCGATTAAAATTCCTGTTATTGAAAGAACTTTCCTGTTTCGGTCCGGAGCATCGCATTTCCACATTATTCAGCTATTTCAAAAAATCAAATCGTAATTATTGCAGGAAATGCAATCTGCTGAAATTAACAAGGCAGCAGGTTGCCGATATGACTGGTTTAAGAGTGGAGACAGTAATCAGAAGCATCCGTCACATGAATGAAAATGGTCAGCTGGTGATCGAAAGAGGAAAAGTGTATTGCTGATCTTATGATTGAAAACATAAAAAATCTGTCCGTTTAGAATTTTCTTTGGAAAAAAAAACAGTGCATTCTTCCCGGAAAAAGTGGTTACAGTTTTCTATTTTTAATTTATTCCTGGTTGCCTTGCTGGGGGTGATCCTTCGATATAAAATCGCCTTTTCTCTTCCTTTTATTGACCAGCAATTTTTACTTCACGGGCACTCGCATTTTGCCTTTGCCGGATGGGTTACACAGGCCCTGATGACGCTGCTGACCGGGTATCTGTCCGAAAAAACATCGAAGGATTTTTTCCCAAAATATCGCTGGATTCTTTATTTCAATGCCATCACTGCATACGGAATGTTAATCAGCTTTCCCATCCAGGGCTATGGCTTTGTTTCTATTTTATTTTCGACTTTGTCTGTGTTTGCTTCTTATTATTTTGCTGTTCTTTTCTGGAAGGATCTGAACCGGATACCCATTAGGTCAGTCAGTCATTCCTGGTTCAAACTGGCCCTGCTGGGTAATGTCATTTCTTCAGCGGGTCCGTTTTCACTCGCTTATATGATGGCATCCCACCAAATGCAACAGAACTGGTACCTGGCGTCCATTTATTTTTATCTTCATTTTCAGTATAATGTCTGGTTTATTTTTACCTGCCTGGGTTTATTCAGTAACCAGTTGGCAACGATGGGAATTTCTGAAGAAATAATGAAAAAAGTATTTCGGTTATTTGCCCTGGCGGCGCTGCCGACTTATTTCCTTTCTGTATTATGGTGGCATATTCCGGTCTGGCTGTATATTATTGTGGTGATCGGCGCTGTTTGCCAGCTGGCAGGTTGGATTCAACTAATATATGCAGTTAAGAAAAACGTTGCTGTAATCCGGTTAAAAGTAATTCCGTTTTCCAGGATATTATTTGTTTTTTTCGGCATAGCGCTAAGTATAAAGCTATTGTTGCAGACTGCATCCGTAATACCTGCCATTAGTCATATGGCTTTTGGATTTCGACCTATTGTGATCGGATACCTGCACCTTATTCTGCTCGGGATCATTACCATTTTTATTCTCGCATACAGTTTTACGTTTCGTCAGATTCGGATTAACGCCGGAACAAAACAGGGTATCATCGTTTTTGTAGCAGCAATTGTCTTTAATGAATTGCTCCTGATGATACAAGGCGCATCTGATCTGTGCGATAGCGGTGTGCCCGGCATTCAATACTGGCTTTTCGCTGCTGCCTGTTTGCTGTTTGGTGGAATAGGGATCATTGTTTTCCATCAGTTATTTTTAAAAGATGACTCCAATCATAAAATGATGGAAATAGTCTGACGAGATTTGAAAAAAAATAAAATGGAAAACTTAACAACGCGATCTATTGCTTCTTTGGTACTCGAGAACCATCAGATCGTTCCAGTTTTGGAAAAATACAGTATTGACTTTTGTTGTCGCGGGAAGTTGAATCTTGAAGATGTTTGTAGAGAAAGAGGTATTGAATTGTCAGTGGTTTTGAAAGAAATAGATGCAGCCGGAACGGAAGAAACAGGTAAGCAAATGCCGCTTTCTGAAATGACGGAAACACAATTGGTTAATCAAATTGTGACGACGCATCATTATTATGTAAAAAATGCCATGCCAGTGATCGCAGGTCATCTGGAGAAAGTCGCATTTAAACACGGTGATACCTTCCCTTTCATGTTGCGTGTAAAAGAGCTTTTCGAAATAATTCATAAAGAAATGGATCAGCATATGAAGAAGGAAGAAGTCATTTTATTTCCAAGGATTCTGGAAATAGAAAAAAAAGCTGGTCAGTTAAATCAGTTCCCGAGCCGTTATATCAGCGATCCCATCGCCATGATGGAGCATGAACATGAAAATGCCGGCGATAATCTGTTCGAGATCCGCAGACTTACCAATAACTATGCTGTTCCGGCAGGAGCATGCACTACATTCAGGATTTGCCTGTCGGAACTAAAGGAATTTGAAGATGATTTGCATGAACACGTTCATCTGGAGAATAATATTTTATTCCCCAAAGCTCTTCAATTGTGTAAAGCTGTATAAAACATTTTATGAAAAAGACTCTCGTTCTTTTTCTTGTCTTCCTTTTGGGTATTTGTCTGGCGGGAATGTCATGCCCCATTTGCGGTTGTGGAGGTGGGAATGTGTATATGGGATTACTCCCGGATTTTAAATATCAGTTTATAGGTCTCCGGTTTCATACCACGCAGTATCATACCCAGCTGATAAACGATCCTTCACAATTCAGTACCAATACTTACAATACGGTGGAACTTTGGGGTGGCGTCAGGCTGGGTAAGAAAATTCAATTACTTGCCTTTATACCATATTATTTAAATAAGCAGGCGGATGATGATGGTACTTCCTATACCAATGGACTGGGGGATATTACTGTCATGGTTCAATATCAGATATTTCATAGTACAAAACATCTGGCGGCAAGAAAGATCATCACTCAGCAGTTGTGGTTCGGTGGAGGAATTAAATTACCTACCGGTCCGTTTAATGCCAACGTTCAGGATAGTAATATCACTGTTGCTGATATCAATGCGCAAATCGGGACCGGTAGCATGGACTTTCTGATTAATGGTATGTACAGTTTGAATATTCGGAATTTCGGTGTTAGTCTGACAGCAAACTATAAAATAAATACTGTAAATGCTGATCATTACAAATATGGCAATAAATTTCAATCCAATTTGATAAGCTTTTATCATTTAGGGGAAAAAAAAATTACCATGACGCCCAATCTTGGGGTGGGTTATGAAAACGTCGCGATCAATCAGCTCGAAAGGAAAAGTGTGCAATATACTGGAAGTGAGATATTGACAGCAATTGCAGGGGTTGAATTTGATTTTGGGAAAATGGGCCTTGGCATTAACGGCCAGCTTCCCCTGGCACAGAATTTCGCAGAAGGCCAGACTAAAATGAAATTCAATACCATGATGCACATAACCTATCAATTCTGAGAACTAGACCTTTCACCGTCACTAATCCTTCATTAATTCTCTGTAAACCCACTAAAACCTCGGTCCAGTACTTTTTGTATCGGGAAGTAATTATTGGATGAAGGATGATAGTTGACAGTTGACGGTGGTTGTCAATATTCAATCTCTGGAATTTTATTGCTTTTCGA
Source organism: uncultured Bacteroidota bacterium (assembly GCA_963757315.1). Lineage (GTDB taxonomy): Bacteria > Bacteroidota > Bacteroidia > Chitinophagales > Chitinophagaceae > Puia. Next base: position 194,419 of record CAVWRD010000012.1, read on the forward strand.
AGTTTACCTCGCCGCAGGCGTGGCCTTTAGTCGCCTTTTGTTCATTCCTAATCTGTTACTAAATTCTGGTTTTGTGAGTTGTGAGATTTTGTTGGCTAGATTATGGGCCACAATGATACCGTATGATATGAAATCTTACAAGTAAATGAACTTGATTCGACATAAGTAGAAACATTTAGATGAAAAATACCTTTGTGTATCCATGGTATGTTAATTCATCCTCACTTCTTACTTAAAATAAAATAACATATACCTGTAACCTTTTTGTAACCTCCTATGTCTAAACCATAAAATAGTAGCAAACTGTTTTATTATGGAACCATTGTTAATTTCCAACTCGGTTAAAAAATTTAACTTCCCGGCAAAGGATGCTACTAAAATTAATGTCTTACTTAAACTTTTGCTCATACTTGTTACTATCTCTGTTAATATTTCATGTAATGTTCGACGATCCGCCGGTGCAAAGGTTGATGTTTCAGGAAACTGGCAGGTCACAATCTCTGTAGCAGATGGGACGATTATAGGGAAAGGATCCCTTTCGCAAAGCGGTGACGTGGTGACCGGTTGGGTGGGACCAAGCGAAAATGATCCGATTTCCATCACGGGAATGTTCAAGAAGGGCAAGCTAATCATAAAAACCTTGCCACAACCTGGGAGGACAGTTGCATTCGACAAAGTGGAGCTGAAAGTTAATGCGGACACGATGTCTGGTGCGATCGAGAACGGATCTCATGGTAAAGGTTCCATCAAGTTTATACGGTCGAGATGATCGATCCGCGATACTGTCCGCCTTATTGTTGCAAGGTTGCAACGATTATGGCTTACAAAAAACTCGACGATGAATTGAGTCTCCTTTCCGCTGAACGTGAATCAGACAAATCGGGTGCTGCCGGAAATAATTATAAACTATTGAATTGGATGGGCAGCACGATAGAGCTTGTTGAGCTCAGCTATGCACTCGTGAAAGGAGGTTATTTTGGAAGTGCCACATTGAAAGATGTTATCGAAACTTTTCAGTTTACATTTCAGAAGAAGCTGGGCAACTACACTAAAAAATACCAGGAAATGCTCTCCCGCAAAAAGGGTACGACCACATTCCACACCAGACTTACCAGCGACTTCGAAAAATGGATTGATGAAAGTGAGCGACACACCCGAATAATCAGGAAACACTCCCTTAAGATACTATTTTAGTGGTACACTTTAGCTTGACGTTTTAAAATAGCTAAGTTATTTACTTCAAATAACTCTTTTAAATAATTGATGGAAGAACAGCGCAGATGCGTGTTAACTCGAATTACCCCTGTCTTAGTTGTCTATTTCGCCAACACCATCTTCTTGCTGTCAACTAAATTTCCATCAATATATAGGGAATAGATATATGTTCCCGAAACTAATTGAGAGGTCTGAATTGAAATTTGTCCGTTGCCCATTGCACTGATTGGAATAGTTTTAATATTCCTGCCATTGATATCGGAAACCATTACTGTTGCATTGCCTGAAGATTGCGGAATATAATAATTAATTATTGTGGACTGATTAAACGGATTGGGAACATTCTGATCTATATGGGCACTGCTTAAAATTACACTGTTTGGGGATATACTTTCTTTATTGATATTACCTGATGAACTCAGGCTGGTCAACTGCGCCCTGATTTCATTTAGCTGATTTTGAAGACTATTAATCTGACTCTGGAGACTGTCGTTCAAATTGGCAAGTTGCTGGGTTGCTTTTATCAAAGGAACTACAAATTCTGTGTAATTCAGTCCGTATGTATCCTTACCGTTTTGTGGTTTATACAAACCACTGAAATCATAACCTGCTTTTTTTGCTGCTGTTTCCACATCCTGAGCTACAAGTCCGGTATAGAATATCTTTTCTTTAAGAGCGATAGCTGCATCTTCTGATTTAGATGGTTGCAATGCTATAATTAATTTAGATCCTTGTACATCAGACTTATCCGGCGCCCTGTATGTTTTAAGCCCTTTAATATCGTAGTTGTAGGTAACTGGTTTGAGAAGCTTAATGAATTCCAGTCCCGGAACATTTTCGTTGATATTCTTCTTAAACCGGCCATCGGACAGGGCAGTAATTCCAGTAACTGCAGCTTTTATCGTTGTTATTTCTGAATTTCCCAACATTATTTCATTGGATGCATCGATAATAGCCGTTGCGCCTATTGCTGTGGAATAAGTGTAACCATCCTGATTTACATCAGTACCTGTTCCAAGTCCTGTGAGAAAGCTACCTGTTTCATTTGTAAAGAACGTTGCATTCCCGAGAATTGTGTTATAATCTCCGCTGGTATTACCAATAAGAGCACCATCACCAATGGCGGTATTACCGCCTCCGGTGTTGTGGTTAGCAAGGGCAAATACTCCAAAAGCCGTATTATTGGTTCCTGTTGTGTTTAAATATCCAGCCCCGTAACCAAAAAAAGTATTTCCGCCCGGGTATGCGGGTTCTATTCGGCCTGAAATTAGTCCATTAACCTTTATAGTCAATGGTACATCATCTGTGGTTCCTATAAAATTGACGCCATCTATCGTTTGGGCATTTCCTGTTGTACTCCAAAAGCCTGAACTAAAGGTTGAAATAGGAAATGGCGCCCAGGTTGCATTCCCGTATGCATCTGTGGTTAATATATTTCCGGGCGTTATAATATTACCTGTTGCCCCGGTAATTTGTAAACTCTGGATGGAAAGGTTATTAAAAGATGCACCGGTTCCAGACAAATTACCCGACAAAGCTCCTCCGGTTAAAGGTAAATAAGGGAGGATTGGTATTTGTGCGGGCGTTAGCGGAGCCGCAGTCAGCGCACCCGTTGCATTAGTAGATAAAAACCCCGAGCCGATACCCGTAAAAGTTGCAGGTCCTTTTACCTGAAGTCCGTTTAGGTTAGTCATACCCGTTACCCCCAAAGCACCTCCGATATTCACGTTACCTGACGCACCAATATTATTTACGTAGAGTGTTCTCCATTGACTGGCAGGGATACCGAGATCAAATCGGTTGTTGATAAGAGGAATCAAATTCTGACCCGACGTACTTAGAGAAAAGAAAGTAAGCATTAAAATAACAAGTGAAGAAGTGTAGATTTTTTTCATGACAGTAGTTTTAATAGTGATGAAATGATCTTAAGAAGTGAATAATAAAATCCAGATTTTAATTTTCGTTAGAATATTTTTCCAAATATGTCAGGTACGTGAATAGCTTTCCTGGATCTGGGAACAGACTTTTCCGCGTAAAAATGATCGAGTTTTACTATTCGATAATACCTGAAATGCTGTCGAAGAAATATTTCAGTCTCTAATGATTAAATCACGCGGAGCTGATAATAAAAAATCGTTTGCCTGTTAAATAAAGGACTTAGAAGATTTCTTAGGGACAATTTAAGAAGCAGTTTTTGTGTCCTGTTTTTTAAGGTAAGAACTTTCCGACAAAGTCGGAAAGTTCTTAAAGATGAACTGCCTGCAACACCAACTATTAGTGAGCAATATTTTTTTTACTTACCCGCAGGCCCGGGCGAAATAACAGGATTAGGTACAGGAACGCAATTGTAATCTGCAAATAAATTTCCTGCGTATGTTAACGGGTAGCCATCAGCGTTATAGGTATAGCTGCCACTGGAACTATTGTTTAACACGAAAGCATCTGTTCCCGCAAAATTTGAGGCATATTCATTGGAAATTGTTGGATTATTCTTGCTGTACATCTGAAGGAACAACTGTATTGAACGATCAGATCTGGCAGGATTAATTTTGTTGTCGTAAGCAGGATAAGTAAAGTATCGATTCACCACGTTATTTGCATATTCACTATCTGCAAGGCAATCCCCGCCATTATCATAGGTTAACTGTTCCATCAGCTGGGTACCCTGGAATATCGATACCAGTTGGAACTCTGTATTAAAATTATATGTCCAGGCAGGAACGGTTACCCAAATGTTATCTTCAGGGCCTAACAAATGGAGTTGCACCTGTGCAGTTGAAGAAAGGGACACAGTCGTACCCGCAGGATAGCTGAATGTAATATAAAGATTAAGCGTAAGTGAATTCAGAAAACCGTAAGCAGAACCGTTGATCCGGATCAGGTTATTATTTCCATCATACATAAAATCATATTGTTCCTGAGGGGCACCATTTTTAATAGTTGTGGCACCTGTTAGTCGTCGGTTGGCATCATAAGTCAGGGATCCATAAAAAGGACTCACTGTGAAAAAATTGATAAAGTTGTACATCGGAACACTTATGGAAAGGGAATCGGGCTTACACTCTGTCTGATAAATAACTTCACCCGTTTTATAACAGGATGAATACAGGATTGCGGCGCAGGCAATAATTAAAACGGCAAGAGTCTTTCTTTTCATAACAAATTTTTTTTACGTGATGAAATGATTAGATCACCGGGCATAATGCCGGAAACGATTTGCATTCCTTAGGACTTTGAATCCATAAATAGCAGGATGGGACAGGTCTGCCTGCTGCCGTTTTTATCAGGTGCGGACTTCGCGGGATAGCAAGTTTTATGATCGTCCCTTTCAGGAAAATGACGGAGGATACTCTCAGGCCGGAAACACTGAATTAATGAATAATACACGATGAGAGGTTTTGCGAAATTGAGTGAATTCTGAACCTGGGCTGGGTTTTGACTTTTTATTAACATTAGGTTAACATAATCTCTTACGATTTCGTTGTACAAGACCAGACTTCTTTTTTCGAAAAGTTTTTTACGTTTAAACCAATATACCAACCTATATATCACTACAGATGAAGCACCTTATTGAAAGTCAACGAGGGAGCAGACTGGCGAAATCACTGAAAGCCGGTGAGCACACGGGAAGTTCTGGGATAAAACTTCACTATTTCGGGATTGTGTTAATTTAACATTTGAAAACTATCCGGTTTATATGGAACCGGTACATCATTAGCCTTAAATTTCTGCACAACTTATCGGAAACTTTGAGAACAAAAAATTTCATACCACATTATGCTTTGCGGGAATTCGTTGCCTGCATTTTTACTGCTGAAAATCTGATAAGCAGTAAAGAAGTCAGTGTTTACAGACCCTTTCCGCCAAATCCGCAAAACAGCATTATTTTTTATATACGTGATCCTGCAGAAATTGAAAGACCGGATAGTGGCAAGTTGGCAAAACTTCCTCCCTGCATTTTCACGGGCCTGATTACCGAAAGAATCAATACAAAAATGGGTAAGGATCACCTGATGGTGTATGTCGGCTTTAAACCGGGAGGAATGTATCGTTTGTTGGGAATACCAATGAATAAATTTATTAATGACGATATGAATGGTGCTGATCTGTATGGCAGTGAAATTTCTGAAATCATGGAGCAGTTGAACGAAGCCTCAAGCCCAAATGAACTGGTGACTATTGTAGAAAACTTTTTAATATCAAAATTAAAAAAGTTAAGAGTTGCAGACTCATTTGACTTAGCAATGCAGGAATTAATAAAACGGGATGGAAATCTGGTAATGGATGAAGTGGCGAATATGTCATGCCTCGGTTTTCGTCAATTTGAAAGAAAGTGTTTGGAAAAAATCGGAATTCCTCCAAAACTATATGCTAGAATAATACGCTTCTCTAAAGCCTATCGGATGAAGGAAATGAATCCAACCCTCAGTTGGACTGGTCTCGCCCATTTCTGCGGCTACTATGACCAGATGCATATGATCCGTGATTTTAAAGAATTTACAGGGGTAACTCCGTCAAAAATGGACCGTGAAATGGAGGCATCGGTCTATAAGCTACAAACAAACCTCATCATCTGAAATGTCGCCTTTGTACTATTTCTTTCTTAAATATCAGAATAGCTTTATGATCAAAAATGATCAGAAATATTACCGGGTTACTGGTTTTACTTTTCAGTTTAACTTATTGCTCTGCACAAACAGCAGACATCATTTTGTTCAATGGGAAAATATTTACCTCTGATGAAAAAAGGCCTTATGTAAATGCTCTTGCCATAAAAGGTAACAAGGTCCTGGCAACCGGCGATAACGAATCCGTTGAAAAATACGGAGGGACAAATACTCAGAAGATCGACCTTCAGGGAAAAACAGTCACACCCGGTTTCAACGACGCACACTTCCATCTGGACGGTGGTTATAAAGCGAGAAACATTCAGTTTACAACTATGGATCCGTCCTGGGAATCTTTATTGGATTCTCTAAGAATCATTTCCGATGAATTGAAAAATGGCGAATGGATCGATGCAACGATCGGACCTTCTATTGCCAATTCACCAGCGGCAAACCGCTTTGCCCTGGACAGTATTACAGCCGGCCATCCTGTATTTCTACTTTCATTCTGGGCACATGTTGGAATTTATAATACACGCGGGTTAAAATCAATGGGTATATCAGAAACCCAGGTTGAACCAAAAGGAGGACGATATGAAAGAATGCAGGATGGTATAACTCTTACCGGGAAATGTTTTGAAAAGAATGCCATCATTCCTGAAAGCAGCTATAGTAAAAAGACTTCCTCCAGGGATGATGATGCGTTTGTAGGTTATCTAAAAGGAATATCTCAGGCATTTCTGCGTTTGGGCATAACGAGTGTGCAAAATATGTGCACCGGAGCAACTGCGTCCGACTATATCAAATATTGGAAAATTGCGGGATTGCCTTTTCGGCTAAGGCTAATCCGTTGGGGAGATATTTCTCCGGATGGAAAAATTCTGGTACCGGGAAAAGATTTACCACGTTACAATGATGATTTACCATTGCTCTCTGTTTTTGGAACGAAATGGTTACTGGATGGCACACCGATTGAGGGTGGAGCAGCGGTAACTGAAGGCTATGTCTACAATGCAAAACACTTCGGTTATCTAAATTATTCAAAGGAGGTTATTAAATCTTTTTTTGAAGAAGCCTTAAAAAGAAATGATCAGTTATGTTTTCATGTTGCCGGTGACAGTACTCTGAATACTGTATTAGATGTTATGGATAAAATGAATGTTGACTGGAAGACCAAACGTATAAGGATTGAACATGGAGACGGCCTCCTTCCAGCCCAATTTGTAAATGCAAAAAACCTGGGAATCATAGTGGTTCAAAATCCCACCCATTTTGATATGAAAAGTATATCCTTGCTTAGAGGAAATATGTCTAAGACGGGCTTTAGGTTTCTTTCCATATTAAAGGCAGGAATCCCTGTCGCCATTGGTTCTGATGGCCCGTTTAATCCATTTCTCAATATCATGCTCGCTGTTACAGATCCTGCTTTCCCTGATGAGGCGATGTCGCGCGAACAAGCAGTTATCGCGTATACACTCACGTCAGCGTATGCAGAATTTGCAGAAGATAAAAAGGGATCTTTAGTACCTGGTAAACTGGCCGACCTGGCCGTTTTATCTCAGGATATTTTTACTGTACCGGTTCAACAGTTGCTTAATACAAGAAGTGTTTTAACAATAGTTGATGGCAAGATTGTATTTAAAGAGGAATGAATTAATACTTATACTCCTGTTACTAAATCGTCACTAATTCCCCGCAAACTCACTGGAATCGGGCGACAGTATTTTTTGTATCGGGAAATAAATATTGTGGGCCACAATGCCTGTCCCGCTTCTGCGGGGATAAAGCATCTTTACTGCACCGGCGATATGGTATATAATAATACACCCGCAACTCCATTTACCATTGGATCTATTACCTGAACCTGGTCCATTTCATAAAAATCTATTGTTAAAGGCATACCCGACGTTGATGCTCCGCCAACATGAGCAGGGGTAGAATTCGGTCCTGTGATATTCCACAGGGGATACATAGTTCCGGTATGGATCGGACGAAGTTGAACCTTATTTCCGATAGACACCTGTCCCGGTCCATAACTGGGAAGTGATTCCCCGTCGCCACCAACAATATTCATCAGACCATATGGGTCCGGCGAATAGGTATAGGTAAACAGTCCGTCAACACCGGTTGTTGGATTTACTGTGGGTGGCTGATTCACAAAATTATATAGACGTATTGTGTCAAGTCCTCCGTATGTGGTGAGAACATCAAAATTGAAACTGGCGTTGTCCGTATAGTCGGCCCCAAATGCGGTTGAGCCCGTAACAGCTGAACCATGCATCGTCAAAACGATTTGTATAAAATAGGAACGCTTTTTTCCAACGATCTGTACATTGGAAACCAATGTTGTTTTATTAAATTTTTTCCCGTGAAAAACCATCCCGCCCATATCAATTGTTGCGGATACGGCTACAGGATTTCCGCTGGTTGGTACAGCTGCTGGTGCCTGATAGGTAGCAGCAAGAGTACCCTGACCACTGGTAATACTTCCGTAGTCCTGATCTGAAAGTCCACTATTGACTGCCCAAATACTTTGATTGGGTTTATAAACAATGATAGGATCCACATCGATATCAGGTGGTGGCGCACTGCCCGGAAGCGCCACCAATTCATCATCATCGGAGTAGTAAACTTCAGCCTGCATATTCATTGACTTACCAACGGCGAGAGTAGCGTAGTCCGGATTAATATGAAGCATATAAAATTCAGCGTAATCCGTAAAATGTTTGATCGAAACGGTCAGCACTTTTTGAATGCTGTCGTTTGAAAAATTTTTAAACCGATACCATATGCCACTGGAATCCTGAAACGCAATTCCCATCAGATCAGCCAGTGTGCTTTGTAATTCGGCATCAGTATAATGTATCTTCAGTGTAACTGTTTGATTGAAATGCAAACCATTCGGACCAAACCTATAGGCTTCCAGTCCTGCGCCCGGACAATTATTTGTTATCGGTTGAACGGAGATGATTGTATTAGTACTTAATGCACCTGCGGGGATGTCGAGTTCGACCATTCCGTCTGCAGATTTAACCGATCCGCCGTCGGCTCCGACAGACACAGTCACTGAATCTCCGGTACTTGTTCCAACTGCCGTTGGCTCAGGATGGACGGTTTGTTGGGTTGAGCCGGTTGATGAGGAACTGTTTGTTTTCTTACAACTATAAATTAAAAACAGACAGCATGATAACAGCAGGAGCTGTTTTACAGGGGAAAAAGACATAGATTAAGGTTTCACCTAAGCTATCAATACAAAATAGCTCTGCCAAATTCTGCGTCATAACTTTCGTTATATAAAGTAACATCCTGACGACCAAACTCGGGGTGGCTTATATACATGTCTGAAACACAATTTTCATTTTTCGTATACGTTTCAATATTTCACCCGGAATTTATTGGATCGCCTTCGCAGTTATATCAGAGTCCTGTCAAACGGCTATCAGTAGGCTATTAAGTCCAGGTCAAGTCCAGTCTAGATTGGACTTGATCTGGACTTGGTCCCTTACTGGTATTGATCTGACAGAGTTTAGATAAGGTAAAGAAAACTAAATTTGAGTGTTAGCGGCAATGGCAGAGCAACCGTTCTACCAATCAAACCAACAACAAAAATTAACTTTGGTGAACAATAATTAAATAAAAATTATGAGTAAAATTATCATTGACGGCGGAATATCACTTGATGGCTTTTTTGCAGGCGATAACAGAAGTCCGGCCAACCCAATGGGCGGTGTTTCTCCAAAAATCCACGGCTGGATGTTTAAACAAAAAGCATTTTGGAAGCATATCAATATGGAAGGCGGTGAAGAATATGGTGCGGACAGTAAATTAATTGAAGATGTTTTTGCAAGAACAGGTTCTTACATTATGGGAAAACGAATGTTTGAAGAAGGCGAAGTTGTCTGGGAAGAAGATCTGTTCAAAGCAGATGTATATGTTCTGACACACGAAAAACGGGAACCCTGGATTCAAAAGGGGACAACAACTTTTTATTTCATCAATGACGGAATACAAACTGCATTGGAAAAAGCAAGACAATCAGCCAAAGGAAAGGACATCAGAATACAGGGCGGCGCAAATATTATTCAACAATTTCTTAATGCAGGGCTTGTGGACGAATTTTTCATTCACATTGCGCCTGTTTTTTTAGGAAGTGGTATCCGACTGTTTGACGGCATGGATAAAGACAAATATGATATTCAAATTGTAGAAGTAATACCATCGGACCTGACAACACACCTGAGATATAAATTGACGAAAAAATAGGAACATCCATTCATTTTATATGAACATACAGGAACAAATCAAAAAGTATATCACTCAGCAGCCTGAACCAAAACGTAGTGACATGCAGGCATTGCACAAGTTCATACTTCAGGTACTGCCGGGAAGTAAATTATGGTTCCTCGATGGCAAAAACAGTGAAGGTAAAATCGTAAGTAATCCTAATATAGGATACGGCTTTTACACAATAAAATATGCTGATGGAACAACCAAAGAGTTTTATCAAATTGGTTTCAGCGCAAACACAACAGGAATCTCTGTGTATATCCTTGGTTTAAAAGATAAGACATACTTAGCCCAGACGTTTGGAAAAAAAATAGGCAAAGCAAGCGTGACTAGCTATTGCATTAAATTCAAAACGCTGAAAGATATAAATTTAGATATACTTGAAGCGGCAATTCGATATGGGGTTGAGCAAAGTAAACTCTCATAGCATATTAAGATTCTGGTACTGGATGTATAGGTTTTCTTTTGGTAAATGTAGCGCCTGCACTGGCAACAATAATCAACACGACTGCCAGCCATTCATACAAAGACAGGTATTCATGCAGGAAAATAAGACCCGACAGCGCTGCTACTGCGGGCTCCAAACTCATTGAGATGCTGAATGTTTTTGCTGGAATTTTTCTAAGTGCGCTCATCTCCAGCGTAAAAGGTATAGCGCTTGAAAGTAAGGCAAGTCCCAGGCCTGATAGGAACATCGCCGGTCTGAAATGTGATAACAATCCGTTGGCTATAGCTATGGGCAAGACCAGTATAGAGGCGAAAATCATCCCAATAGTAACGGCCTTACCACTATCCATTATTTTAGAGATGTGTCCGCCAATTAAAATATAAGCCGCCCAGAATGCGCCGGCAAGCAGTGCGAGGAGTACGCCAATAATATCAATAGTTTTATTGCCCCACGGTTCAATCATTATGATTCCTGCTGCAGCCAATACAACCCATAAAAAATCTATGATGCGTTTGGAGCCGGTGAGCGCAAGCACCAGTGGACCAATGAATTCAAGGGCAACACCCAGGCCAAGCGGGATACGTGCTATTGCCATATAGAAAATAACATTCATTACCCCTAATGTCAAACCATATAACGAAACGGCTTTCCATTGTGCCCTTGTCAAATTCCGGATATTGGGCCGGTTAAAAATGATTAGAATAATAGCAGACAAAACAATTCTTAACGAAGAAGTTGCGACTGCGCCTAAAACAGGAAATATCCCTTTTGCAAGGGCAGCGCCACATTGAAAACTAATTATAGCCAGCAGTACCGCAGGTACAGCCGGGATTTCGAACCCTTTTTTATTCTTCATTTATGATCACAATAATACGTCATGATGCCTGGCGATGTATTCTAAAGACCCGTTGTCCTTCTAATATTTGGATGAGTATTCCCATTTTAAGATCATCTTATCTGAATCAGGAAACTTACATTCAGGAATATTCGGGTAAAATAAAATCTCTTAGCCTGCCTCATCTCCTTATAATCAATTCGTTATGCAGGGCGCTTTAGGCTTACCATTTTCCGGCTCATTCAAACTGTGAAATGGCCAAATAGTTGCAAAACCTTATGCATATAAGAGATATGAAGTGCATAATAGTGAACAAATCAAATCCCGTGAAAAAGATTATTAGTGTAGCCTTACTCCTGATTAGTATGTATGCAAAAGCAGGTTCCTGCTCAGCGAACGGAACCGGAAACTGGGAAACGCCTGGCAACTGGAGTTGCGGAAATGTTCCAGGCATAGGTGATAACGTTACGATTGGTGCGGGAATAACAGTTACGGTGAACGCAAACAACGCTGCCAATATTGGCAACTTCGATATTTTCGGAACACTGGATTTCACGAATGGTTCAAAAATAAATTTGGGAGCCACTTCTGTGGTGAATATTTTTTCGGGAGGAAGTATTACCGGTGGTAATGGTGGGGCTAAACTTGTTTTTCCTTCTGCTTCTTATTCTGGCCCATTTTCTACAACCGGTCCGTTTTTTTTTAGTAACGGTGGATCAGGTACAGGTATATTGCCTGTGACGTTGGTTACTTTTTATAGTTCATATCAAAATCAGGATGTCATTCTTTACTGGAGAACAGCAAATGATGAGAATATAAATTCCTTCGAGATCGAATTGAGCGGAAGCGGGAATTCTGACTGGCAGCCTTTAGAATTAATGCCTTCGATGGCAGCCGATGCAAACGGTTTTTCTTATAGTTTCATTGATCACACGAAAATGAACGGAGACCGGTATTATCGCCTAAAAATCATTGACAAGGAAGGTAAATATACTTACAGTAAAGTTTTATTTATTAGTTCTGCTCAAACTGAAACAATCTCCATTACACCCACATTGGTATACAGTTCAATAAATATCAGTTTGCCGGCATCGGGCCAGACCCAGGTTTCCATTTACAATACCAACGGCCGGCTGGTTAAAACATTGATCACCGGAAGTGAAACATTCAACATGGATGTTTCAAATCTTAACAGGGGTGAATATTTCTTACAGGTTCTACAGGAAAAGAATTCTTATACCGCAAAATTTCTCAAGCAATAATCTCTTTTTATCAGACATAATTAAAGTTTTGTTGTTGTTCGTTTTTTTTCAATGACTACGACGAAAGCTTCACAACCCCGGATTTCCGGTAGAATGCTGAATTTAGTATATTGAGTTCCTAACTATTCATCTTTGAAGCAGCGATTGCCAGAACGGTATAACCAACTACTTAGATTCGTTCTGATATTTATTTTAATCGTTTTTGGTTACCGGTCTGCGGCCCAGAATCTGATTGTTAATGGATCTATGACCAGCAACATAGTAAGATCTGACACGGTTCCTCCGGGATGGTATATATACCCGGGTCAACTTCCGGGCCTCAATACACCGGATGTTAATTGCGATACTTCCATATTGCACTGCTCGCCGGGATGGGTCTGGTGGGGTGGCACACCGGTAGCTTCACCCGATGGGGGTACCTGGGAGAATGTATGGGATCATGAACAGTTCGCACAAACGGTTTACGGACTCACCGTTGGTACTATGTATTATTTCCGTTACTACTGGGCCTCGCAGGGAATTTCAACCGGTCCGCCAGCCGCGGGTGCCTTGATTCCTTATGCTCCGAACGTGACCATCTTTGGTGCAACAGGATATTCCAATCCTTCCAGCGGAAAACTTTTTGAATGGAGTACATATTCCGGATCACTGATTGCCACGGCCGATTCCATGGTGATCATCTGCTCGCAAGGCAGGTTCGACGGTTACATCGCATATGATGGATTTTATCTTGGAAAAAATCAGCCTGATAATTTTTTGGAAGTTACGTCTCCGGATTCGGTTACCATATGCGGCGCCGGTGATGCTACTTTTAGCGTGCAGGCTGATTCCGCTATAAGTTATCAATGGCAATCCGGTTTCGGGTATTCCTGGGATAACGTCTTCGATGGTGCCGGAGTAAGTGGTTCGCAAACAAATACTCTGTCGATTCCGAATGTGACGACGGCCATGAATACTATGCAGTATCGTTGTTTTGTTACCAGCAGCTGTTGCACCGCACTTTCCGCACCTGCACTTCTGGTAGTCGCACCATTACCCAATCCTGTATTAAAAGTAAATACGCATGTCCCGGATTTTTGTGGATTATCCAGCATTGTCCTATCAACAGATTCTTTCTATCGTGATTATCTGTGGAATGATAATTCAAAAAATCAAAGTCTGCAGATCACTCATCCGGGTACATACTGGGTTGAAGTAACAGACAGCAATAACTGCGTCGGAAAAGATTCTATCCAGATTTATTCCTGTGAAAAATTTGTTGCACCCAACGCTTTCACACCAAATGGAGATGGTATAAATGATGTATTTAAACCAGTGTTCTACGGTCCTGTAGTCAGCTATACATTTAGCATCTACAACCGTTGGGGACAAATGATTTTTAAATCCAGTGATCCGGGCAAGGGATGGGATGGGACTATGTCAGGAGTTCTCCAGCCCGAGGATACTTATGTCTGGAACTGCCTGTTCCAGCTACTGGGAAATAAACCCGAAGATAAAAGCGGAACTGTGATATTGATCAGATAGTTAGTTAATCATACCCATCAATTTCTCTGGAATTTTTTTTTACAGGAGCCTGAATTATCAATATTGAATTTTTGGGTTGCAAAAAATTTAGCTATGATTAAAATAAATCTAACCTTAAAACCATCTGATCTGGTCGCCAAACTCAAAAAGTTCTGGCAGCTATCGGCAGAAAAAATTTACCTGATTGAAAATAATTATGATGTTTCAAAAGGTTCACCGGTTTTTACAAGCAATGGTAAGTACATTTCCAGGGGTTGGACAGAATGGACGCAGGGATTTTTATACGGGTCAATGATTCTTCAATTTGACGCAACGGATGAAAAAGCATTCCTGGAAATGGGACGCAGGAAAACCGTCGAATTCATGGCTCCGCATATCAGTCATACGGGTGTGCATGATCATGGATTTAACAATGTAAGTACTTATGGCAATCTGCTGCGTTTAATGAAAGAGGGTAGAATAGCATTCAATGATTGGGAAGAAAATTTTTATTCACTGGCATTAAAAGTATCGGGAGCCGTCCAGGCCAGGCGGTGGACAACAATTAAAGGTGGTGGTTTTATTTATTCATTCAATGGGCCTCACTCACTTTTTGTTGACACACTCCGTTCCTGCCGTTCTCTTATTCTCAGCCATTGTTTAGGGCACGTTCTGCAATCGGAAGGCGATCAGCATATCAGTTTATTAGAACGCGCTGTTGAACATATGAAAGCGACAGCAAACTATTCCATATTTTATGGTGAAGGTCGTGATGCGTATGACGTATCGGGACGAACGGCACACGAAAGTATTTTCAATGTAAATGACGGAAATTTTCGTTGTCCGAATTCACAGCAGGGGTACTCAGGATTTAGTACCTGGACAAGAGGTCTTGCATGGGCTATGTGTGGATTCGCTGAAGAAATTGAATGGTTTGATTCTGTTAAAGATGCAGATATTAACGGCCTTGAAGTAAAGAAAGATGTTTTGCCTTTTTTGATAAAAGCAGCCCGGGCTACCTGTGATTTCTATATAAGCAACTGCCCTACGGATGGTGTGCCCTATTGGGATACCGGGGCGCCTAATCTTCATAAGCTGGGGGATTATTTGAATAAACGGGCTGATCCGTTTAATGATTATGAGCCGGTAGACAGTTCTGCCGCGGCCATTGCAGCACAAGGATTGCTGAGACTCGGCAGGTATCTTCAACAAAAAAATGAGAAAGAGTCTGGCGATCGTTATTGGCAGGCAGGATTAACTGTGTTAAATACCATTTTTGATGAGCCATATCTTAGCACGGGTCAATTGCATCAGGGATTGTTATTGCATTCCATTTATCATCGGCCAAATGGATGGGATTACATTGCTCCGGGAAGTAAAATCCCACATGGCGAATCAAGTATGTGGGGGGACTATCATGCCCGCGAAGTGGCCCTTTATATTCAACGGGTGATCAACAATGAAACATATCATACTTTTTTCAACATCTTATGAATTCTAAAGAAGAAAAAGATATTTCTAAATTGTGCATTCACACTATTACGACGAGCCCGTGGAAAATAGAGGAAGCTGCGTTGCATTATTCAACGGCCGGGGTAAAGGCGATTACAGTTTGGCGTGATGCACTTGAAGGAAGAAATATCAGGCAGACTGGTAAAATGCTTCTCGAACATGACTTAACGATTGTATCACTTTGCAGAGGTGGATTTTTCCCGGCTAAGGATTTAAATAAAAGAAAATCGGCTATTGATGATAACCGAAGGGCAATTGATGAAGCTGTCCAGCTTGGAGCTCCGATGCTGGTACTTGTGTGCGGCGCTGATCCTTCTCAGTCATTAAAGGATTCAAGAAAACAGATTCAGGAAGGCATCGGAGAGTTAATTCCGCTTGCATCAGCAGCCGGAATAAAGTTGGCAATTGAGCCACTGCATCCTATGTATGCCGACACGCGTTCGGCAATTAATACGGTGAAACAAGCCAACGATATGGCAGAAGAATTAAATTCACCCTGGGTTGGGGTTGCTGTGGACGTGTATCATGTCTGGTGGGATCCGTTCCTTGAGAAAGAAATAAAGCGGTGCGGAGAAAACGGGCGACTTATGGCATTCCATATCTGTGATTGGAAAGTACCAACTTCGGATTTGCTGCTGGATCGTGGCTTGATGGGTGAAGGTTGCATTCCTGTTAAGCAAATCAGATCCTGGGTGGAAGCCGCAGGGTTCACTGGTTTTAATGAGGTTGAAATTTTTTCTACAGCCCACTGGAAAGAAAATCAAACTGAGTATCTTCAAAAGATTATAAAAGCATATAAAGAAAATTCTTAAAAATAGGAGCTGATAAAAGTTAAACCATGACAGAGCATAAAATAGGTGTCATTATGAACGGCGTTACAGGACGCATGGGAACTAATCAGCATTTAATGCGATCTATTGTAGAAATAATAAAACAGGGCGGTGTAAGAATAAGTCCCGGTGAAACAATAATGCCCGATCCTGTATTGATCGGTCGTGATGAAAATAAATTAAAAAAACTTTGCCAGATGGCCGGTGTAAAAAAAATGAGCACCGATCTGGATCAGGTCCTCGCTGATCCCTATAATGTTATTTACTTCGACGCACAAATTACCGGGAAAAGGTCTGAGGCTGTTCAGAAAGCAGTAAAAGCCGGTAAGCATATATATTGTGAAAAGCCCATAGCGACAGACACAAAGCAGGCAATGGAATTATACCAGTTATGTAAAGAGCATCATGTAAAAAATGGTGTGGTGCAGGATAAACTCTGGCTTCCCGGAATTTTAAAAATTAAGCGTTTAATTCAACAGGGATTCTTCGGTAGAATTCTCTCTGTGAGGGGAGAGTTTGGATATTGGGTATTTGAAGGCGATTCTATTCCCGCTCAGAGACCATCATGGAATTATCGGAAAGAAGATGATGGAGGTATTATAACAGATATGCTTTGTCACTGGCGTTACCTGCTCGATAATGTGTTTGGTAAAGTAAAGGCGGTATCCTGTCTCGGGGCGACACATATTCCGGAAAGATTTGATGAAGAAGGGAAGTCTTATAAAGCCACCGCAGACGATGCCGCATATGCAACATTCGAACTGGAGGATGGCATCATTGCCCAGTTTAATTCTTCCTGGACAGTGAGAGTGAGACGTGATGATTTATTGACACTGCAGGTTGACGGTACAAAAGGATCTGCCGTAGCAGGATTACGTGAATGTTATATTCAACATTATGGTAACACACCCAAACCGGTTTGGAATCCGGATATTCCACAACCAATTAATTTCTTTGAGGGTTGGGCAAAACTGCCTGAACAGGAAAATTATGATAACGCTTTCAAAGTGCAATGGGAGCTATTTTTAAAACATGTTGTGAAAGGTGATCCTTTTCCCTGGGATATGCGCGAAGGTGTTAAGGGAGTGCAACTGGCAGAAAAAGGATTAGAAAGCTGGAGCAAAAAGTGTTGGGTAAATATTCCTGAACTTTAAATAGTCATTGGAAATATGAGAAGATTAGCCCTAATCACCGGAGGAAGCCGTGGTATTGGTTTTGGTATTGCCAGAGAACTTGCGCAAAATAATTTTGATTTAGCCATCAATGGAACTCGTTCTTTGGATCTGGTGGAAAATGCATTAAAAGAATTGAGAGAATACGGCATTGATGTTATTTATTGTCCGGGAGATATTGCTTCCTCCGGCGATCGAATGGAAATTCTGCGCCGGATAAAAGATCATTATGGCAGACTTGATGTGCTGGTAAACAACGCCGGTGTTGCACCTAAAGATAGAAGAGACATTCTCGATGCTACGGAAGAAAGTTTTGACTATGTGATGGGTGTTAATTTGAAGGGCTCATACTTTCTTACTCAAAGGACCGCAAACTGGATGATCGAGCAAAAGAAAATGAATCCTGAATTTAAAGGATGCATCATAAATATTTCATCTGTTTCCGCGACAGTAGTATCTCTAAACCGTGGGGAATATTGCATTTCGAAAGCAGGTATTAGTATGGTTACACAATTGTTTGCCGTAAGGCTTGGCGAGTACGATATTCCTGTTTTTGAAGTAAGGCCTGGAATTCTGCAAACTGATATGACATCCGGGGTCAGAGAAAAGTATGATAAATTAATTGCAGAGGGGCTCTGTGTACAAAAGCGCTGGGGAGAACCAAAGGATGTTGGGAAAGTAGTTGCATCACTTGTAATAGGCGATTTTATGTATTCAACAGGGCAGGTGATCATGGTAGATGGTGGATTAACCATTCCACGTTTATAAAATTGTAATGACTAATACCCCTTCCAAAACCATAGCCCGGGAAATACTGAGCATTCCCGTTATAGTTGCAGCGCTGGGATATATGGTGGACATGTATGACCTTTTTCTTTTCAGCATTAATCGCGTTGCAAGTTTAAAATCGCTGGGTCTTTCCGGAGAAAAATTGCTGGGGGATGGTATCATGCTGTTGAATCTGCAAATGGCAGGTATGCTGATTGGCGGAATATTCTGGGGAATCATGGGTGATAAAAAAGGAAGACTATCAGTATTGTTCGGTTCTATTTTGATTTATTCTATCGCAAATATTGGGAATGGATTTGTAACCGGTATCTCTCAATATGCTGTACTTAGATTTGTTGCGGGATTTGGTCTCGCGGGTGAACTGGGAGCCGGTATTACATTGGTAACGGAAATTTTACCGAAAGAGAGACGTGGTTATGGAACAACGCTGGTGGCTACTGTGGGTATTATGGGTGCTTTACTCGCATACCTTGTTTCTCATCTTTTTGACTGGCGAACGGCTTATTTTATTGGCGGTGGTTTAGGATTAATGCTCATGATTTTGCGGATAAGAGTTTTTGAATCGGGCATGTTCGTAAAACTAAAGGAAGAGAACATTAAAAGAGGTGATGTGCTTAAATTATTCAACAATAAAATCCGGTTATTAAAGTATGTGAATAGTATTGTTATTGGAATACCGATATGGTTTGTAATTGGAGTCTTGCTCACATTTTCTCCGGAATTTGGCCGGGCAATGGGTCTTGATCAACCCGTAGATGCAGGTAAAGCAGTCACGCTTGCTTTTACCGCGCAGGTTCTAGGCAACCTGACAAGTGGTTTTCTGAGTCAATACCTGCATAGCAGGAAAAAAGTAATTTTATTATTTATTTTATTTTCCTTTTCATTTGTTCTTGTCTATTTACTTGTACCACTCCATAGCACAATATTTTTTTATTTAATATGCACATGCCTTGGATTTTGTAGTGGCTATTGGACGCTTTTCATTACCGTTGCGGCCGAACTCTTTGGCTCCGATCTCCGGGCAACAGTTGCAACGACTGTTCCCAATTTTGTCAGGGGTTCTGTCATTCCGTTAACGATGCTATTTGCGATGGCGAAAAACTATGTTGGAATTATTTATGGTGCTTTAATCGTTGGCGCGATAAGTTTCGCCATTGCAATCATGGCGCTTTTTTTCCTGGAAGAAACTTTTAAAAAAGATATTAATTACGTTGAAGGTGAATAATAGATTTCCGAAGTTGCCTTGCCTCTAACTCCAGGGCCTGTCATGAGATCGTTTATCATTCCACTCTGGCGTTGGTGCGAAATAAGATTTATCAGTTGGGAGGAGATGTTTTTTGCATTCTTCATCCACAAGTTCTATTCCAAGTCCCGGGGCAGTCAGGGGAACATTGGCGAATCCTTTTTCAAATAACTTCCGGCCGTCGGTGGTTTTCACCAGGGTATCCCACCATTCGCTGTCGAGAGAATGATGTTCAAGTGCCAGGAAATTTTGCGTGGCTGCAGCGCAATGTACACTGGCCATAAATGAAACAGGCGTTCCGGCAAAATGCATAGCCATTGCGATTCCGTGCTCTTCAGCATAATCTCCGATTTTTTTTGTTTCCAGCAGACCGCCGGCTGTTGCCAGATCAGGGTGTATGATGTCCACGGCATGGATATCAATGAGTGGCTTAAATCCACTCAGCAGATAAATATCTTCTCCAGTAAGTATCGGTGTTTCCAATGCATCAGAGATCATTTTAAGTTGTTCCGGAAATTGCCATGGTACCATGTCTTCGAGCCATGCGAGGCGATAAGGCTCTACTTTTCTTCCAAAGCGGATGGCATTGTTCAGATCAAAATGGCCGTAGTGATCAGAAGAAAGTGGAATCTCATATCCTACAACTGAACGCACTTCACTGATGATACTGGCCATGGCATCCAGGCCCTTGTCTGTGATCTGAATGGCGGTGAACGGATGTTCTGTATTCGCATAGTCCATATAACCACCCTGCCACTGCGCCAGATTCTGATCCCCAGAATTTACTATTGATCAAAGCGCCCGGAATGTCTTTTACTTCACCGATTGAAATATCCATTTTTAACCAGGTCATGCCCTGTACCTCCAGCCGGTGTTTGATTTTTAATTTAAATTCATCGAGTGTCGGTGCCTCAGGCGTGTCGGCATACAACCTCACTTTATCACGATAGCGGCCACCGAGTAATTGCCAGCAGGGAACATTGTAGGTTTTTCCGCAGAGATCCCAGAGTGCCATCTCCACACCACTCACGCCACCACCCTGGCGGGCGGGACCGCCAAATTGTTTGATCGTCTTAAAAAGCATTTCAACATTACAGGGATTTTGTCCAAGCAGTCGGCTCTTCAGCATCAGAGCATAACGTTCATCGGCACCGTCCCTCACTTCACCCAAACCATAAATACCCTGGTTGGTATCAATGCGGATGATCGGTGTACGTCCCACGTTTTGTATAATGCAATAACGCATATCGGTGATCTGCAAATCAGAAGGACCAGAGTATCTTTTTACATTTTGCGTGCTCTGCGCTATCAGTTCTTCAACAGGTGAAAACAAAAAAGCCCCACCCAATGTGATTCCACCGAGAGCAGATTTTTTTAAAAAACCACGACGGCTGTTTTCTTTAAATGAATCTTTTTCAGCTTTCGGTTCAGCGATCACTTCGGGATCCTTTAGTCCGATTTTGCGTAAGAATTTTTCTGATGGTGTCATAATACAAGTTTGGAAGTGTGGAAGTATGGAAGTGTGAAAGTTGGGATCCAACTACCAACTTCGTTCTTTCATGTAGTCGTCTAATTCTTTTCTGGACATTGGAAGATTTTTTTTGGTGTCAAGCCATTGTAAAAAATCCTTTTTGATTTCTTCCGACCATTGCTGATCGATTTGTCCCGGCGTATATTTTCCTTCACGCAGGCGCATATGTCCGAATTCATCTTTCAGTTCTATGAATTCTGAATTCTGAACGAGATCCTGCAGTAAATATGGCGGAATAAAAATCACACCACCTTTTTTCGCCAGCACCACATCACCTGGCAGAACGGTTGCCCGTCCAATCCTCACCGGCATATTAATACTACCCAGCATCATTTGCTGAATATAGGAAGGATCATAACCTTTTATCCAGCCATTGAATCCGTTGATCTCTTCAAGTCCTTCAATATCCCTGACAGATCCATAAAATACCACACCCCTGTGTGAATGTGCGTAAATCGCGTTGCCCAGGTTGTCGCCGATTAAAGTGCCATCTGCCACTTTACCATAACTATCCGCTACATATATATCTCCATCTTTCAATACATCGATCGGCCATGAATTGGTCGATCCGATCCGACCTTCTGTTTTGCCCTGATCTTTTATTATTTTATCATAGTCGGGACGCATGGGCAGGTATTGAGCAGTCACTGCACGGCCGGTCATCACCGAGTCGGGCCGGATGATCATCCAGTCTCCCTCAAACTGGTTTTGATATCCTTTGTTTCGAAGGTAACCCCAGGCTTCTTCCATAGAAACATTTTTCAATCGCTCCAGGAGCTGGTCACTTACTTTCGGTCGCCCGTCGGGGAAACGTTCTCCGTTCCATTCAGGCGTCAGTGCCCTGATCTGATCTGCGTTTAAAGTAATTTTTTGTGCGCTTGAATAAAAAGCGAGAAAGAAAAAGAAAAGCAGCAAAGACACGCTTTTGTTCATATGGCTTGTTTTATAGAAGTCGAAAGTTATTGTGAGTCGGCTCGCAATATCTAAGTTAACATTAGATTATCAAATAAGCCGAATACCCAGATGCCTGAAATCATCGAGCTTGCTATCATCGGTTGCGAGATCAGTGATCATTCCGCTGATATCTTTCATATCACATATCTTATAGTGCTCAGTAGTGTTTAGATTGGAACTATTTACCAGGGCAAATGTTTTATTTGCATTTCTTAACATACTCTGTTTTACTTCTCCATCATTTTGAAAAACGGCGCTGACGCCAAAATCCTTTTGAATAGCGCATGTGCCCATAAAATAAAGACTGGCGATGTATTGGTTCACTTCATTGCAGGTTTGACCGCCGGTATTAGTTGCTGTTTCACGATCGTGAATACCTCCAAGTATGATAAGTTCTATATCCCTGAATTTTGAAATGATCGGAACCAGCGCCATATTATTCGTAACGAGCCTGAAACTGGAATTGGAAGGAAGATGATTGGCGATTGCACAAATGGTAGAACCTCCATCCATAAAAATCGTTTGCCCTTTCTTAATCAGCTGTTGCGCTTTTAAAGCAATCAATTCTTTTTCTTCAGCTAAATAGCGGGTGCGATCCTGAAAACTGAGTGGGTTCTTTGAAATGGAAATCGCGCCGCCGCGGACTTTTAATAACAAACCATTGTTGTGGAGAGACTCAATATCCCTCCTCACTGTATCTTCAGAAATATTCAAATCTTCTGACAGCGTTTCAAAAACGACCTTGCCTTTTTTCTTTATAACTTTAAGAATATGATTGAACCGCTCTTCTTTTAACATCCTTGTTTAGTTAAAAAATATTTTTACTGGTTTTTATACCAGCCCTAATACATACAATTCGGTTTTCAAATCTGTTTTTTCCTGCACATGAATCGTTGCGAACCCCATTTCTTTTGCCGCCTGAATATTGTTCACATTATCGTCAATAAACAGTGAGTGTTTAGCTTCCAAATGATAGCGCTCCAGCATCAGTTCAAAAATCTTCTTATCTGGTTTTATCAGTTTTTCTTCTCCTGAAATAACAATCCCGTCAAATAATTTAAAGAATGAGTATCGTTCGAACACAATCGGAAAAGTTTCAGCTGACCAGTTCGTTAATCCATACAGTTTATATTTTTCCTTCAGTTTTTCCAAAAGAGTTACATTTTGTGGAATATCCCCTTTAATCATTTTCTCCCATTGGTCATAATATAATTGGATTTTCGCAACATGCTCCGGGAATTTGTCCTGTAGGATCCTGGTTCCCTCTGCAAGTGACCGTCCTTTATCCTGCTGAAGATTCCAATCGTCTGTGCAAACATTGCTGAGAAAATGTTCCATTTCTGAACTTTCTTCAAATTCATCCCGATACATATATCTCGGATTCCAGTCAATCAGAACGCCTCCGAAATCAAATAAGATTGTATTGATATTGTTCATTGATCAGGCTGAAATTTCCAGATAATTTCCCTCAGGATCCAGGACAACCGATTCATAATAACCGTCTCCCGTTGTTCTTGGTTCGCTAAAAATGTTGAAGTGGTCATTTCTTAAACATTCTGTCAGTTCATTCACTTTATGTTTGCCTCCCACAGATATTGCAAAATGGGCAATCCCCATATTAAATCCGCGCTTACTGTTATCCGATATGATATCCGGTCGTTTCATTAACTCCAATCTTGTTTTATCATCTCCGAATAAAATAAAATAAGCCTCAAACTTTGTTTTCGGATTGACATATTTTTCTCCTGAACTTGTATCGAAATATTTCAGGTAAAAACTTCTCATGAGTTCCAAATCCTGTACCCAGAGACCGAGATGTTCAATTTTCATGACGTGAACTGGTTGAAATTTAATTCTTATTGTGCGACAATTTTTCCCTGCATCGTTCCCCAATGACCGGGAAAACTGCATATAAAATCATAAATACCTGGTTTAGGAATAATAAACTCCACCTGATCAGAATCACCACCACCCACCATTTTTGTATGCGCGATTATTAGTGAGTCTAATGAAGATGGAACATATTGTTCAGCTTTTGCATTGTGCGCTACATCGGCAAAATCGGCAATATCAACACCGCTTTTTAAGATCACAACGTTGTGGGTCATGGAGGTTGGAGATTTTGCACTTGTATTTTTAAGAATGAGACTGATTTTTTTCCCGGCCCTGACCCTGAACAATTCTTTATCAAAGCGCATATTCTCATTTGCTTTCAGCAGAACGCTGTCTGTAAATTCAAGCTTTTCAATACCGGGAACAGATGTTTCGATATTTTCAGCGGGTGAACTTTCTTTGGAATTATTTTTATTGTCCGGACTCTGCCCACAGGATATTAAAAGTGTCACAGCTGCCAAAACAAATGCGCTAATTGTCTTACAGTATTTTAGCATGGATAGAATTTAATTGTCAATTGACAATTAGCAATTAACAATTATTAAAGTTTTTTAATCTTCATATCCCTGAATGAAACGCCATTTGTCCAGTCCTGAACAGCAATATGACCTTTGAAATATATTCCAAACTCAGGGTAATGACTCATGGAACTTGCAGCTACTGATTTCTTCCAATCATCGCTTTTCATATCCACCTGAACGGTTTGCACTCCATTCAGCCAGAAAGTGAGCTTACCATTCTGCTGCTGAATGCGTGACTGGTTCCATTCACCGGAATTTGGGATCGTGTTACTTGTATTTGGGATTACCCCGAAAATGGCGGCGGCTTTATGTGAGGAATTGCTGAGATAGTCAGGCTCTACATTTCTATCATCCAGTAACTGATATTCCGGACCGGTTGAAAAAGTGGTCCCCAGCTCTGGTCTTTCCTGTACATTAATAAACACGCCACTGTTGCCGGCATGTGAAATTTTCCATTCGAATGTGAAATCGAAGTTTTCATATTCTTCATCTGTTACCAGATCTCCGTGTTTTACATTTTTAGCGTGCGGATTACACATAAGGTTGCCACTGTCCACTGACCAGGCTGAAGGGATGTTGCCCCTGTTAAACAGATGCCATCCATCCATGGTCTTTCCATCAAATAGGAGGACCCAACCATCTTTTTTTTCCTGATCAGAAATGGTATTGTGCAGATCAGAACGACTTAAGCATCCAGACATAAAGAACATAAAAAACACCACTACACAAATCCTGAAAATGTTTACCTGACTTTTCATAAATGACTTATTAATTTATCCTGTTATAAAGACGGTTTGCAATATTATGCAAAATTGCAGATATTTGCAAGCTGCATTTCTGCCCAATAGTGCCATTCATTTTCATTTATCATATTTTGTTTTTACTCCCTTCTGCCGGAACGAGGAATGAATTTTGCTTATGTGTTTGCGGGTAACTAGCCGTTATTCATGACCGGAGGGAAAAGAAAGGAATTAAACTGTCAGGTAATAAAATGATAACCTAAAAAAATACAAAATGAAAAAGAACTACATCTTCCGGCTGGCGATTCTGGGATTAACCGTATTCATGGTGCCCCATACTATCAAGGCTCAGGACGACAAAGAAAAACAAGAGATAATGTCTGAAAGCGCGAAGGGGAAAGATGCATTTATAAAAGCAGATCCCTCCATGAGTGCGCTTTTTAGTTCTTCGTACGGATACGTCATCTTCCCAAAAATAAATAAGGCAGGATTGGTGTTTGGCGGATCAGGAGGCTATGGGACGGTTTATGAACACGGCAAATCCATCGGAACAGCAAAAGTGGCACAGGTAACCGTGGGGGCGCAGATAGGTGCCCAGGCCTATCGTGAGATCATATTTTTCGAGAATCAGGATGCGCTTGGCCGTTTCAAAGCAAATAAACTTGAGTTCAGTGCTGAAATATCGGCGGTTGCCGCCAAGTCAGGAGTATCCAAGAATGCTAAGTATACAAATGGCGTAGCAGTATTTACAGATGACCTCGGTGGACTGATGGCAGAAGCCTCAGTAGGCGGGCAAAAATTCACTTATAAGCCACTTTGATTTTTTAAATAAGAATACGTCATATTTTACTTTTTTTAAGTCCAACTTATAAAAGCGTTCGTCCCTACAACGATGTATTGATCCCTATTTTTTTGGCAGCTGCAAAAAACAAAGCGGCGGAGCCGACACTCAGTAATAATATAATGGTCAGCGCCCATCGCAGGGATTCTAAACCCAGGGACGGTTTAAGTAAATCGCTGATGATGCCGACTACCAATGGACCGAATCCTAAACCAAAGAGGTTTAACATGAATAATAAAATCGCAGAGCTCAGTGCACGCATGGATGCAGGAACCAGGCTGTGCGCGATAGCAATAAAAGGTCCCAGATATATGCTCTGCAAAAATACACTAACACCCAGGCAGAACAGTGTGAGATAGTTATTCTGAAAAAAAAGAGCACCGGTTGTAAACAAAATGGAAATGAGAACCGAATAAGCGGGCACTCTCAGATAATACCGTTTATCTCTTTTTCCAAGACGATCGGTCAGTAATCTGCGAACATGAGTTCCGATTGCTCCGCCGACACCGAAGATTAAACCAAGTGAAACACCGATATCCATAATTTTCATTCCATGAAGTCTCGACAGGAAAGAGGGCGTCCAATTCAATAAGGCATAAATGCAAAATAAATGCTGGGCTGTGCCTAAAGTCAGGTACAGGATAATCTTATTGGAAAACAATAATTTTAGTGCAGTTCTTAAAGTGTATGTTTTGCCTGAAGTCGACTCCCTCACATCAGTTGCTCCCTTTTTCGGCTCTTTCACCGTAACAAAAAACAGCAACGAAAAAATGATACCCGGTACACCCATAACAAGAAATGCTTTCCGCCATCCATAATGCTGATTCAGATATCCTCCCATTAAAAATGCAATCAGGATGCCAATGTAAAGTCCTGTGGAGTAAACCGAAAGTGCGGCAGTTCTTCTTTCCTTAGGGAAATAATCTGAAATCATGGCATGAGCCGACGGGCTTTCACCTGCCTGGCCGATACCCACACCCATGCGGGCCAGTAACAATTGGATGAAATTTCCTGCATATCCTGAAATCGCCGTCATGATACTCCAAAATCCCAGCGAGCCGGCCACGATATTTCTCCGGTTCCCCCGATCTGCATATCGCGCGATTGGTATACCCAACACAACATAAAAAATGGCAAATATGAAACCGGAGAGCAAACCAAGATCTGTATCAGACAGCTGAAATTCTTTTTTTATTGATTCCTGAAGAATTACAAGAATTTGCCTGTCAGCAAAATTGAACACATAGATCATTGTTAACATAACCAGAACATAATTCAGGTATCGGTTACTGACCTGCTCAAAATGATTGGTATGTTTGACTGGCATAAATAAGAATGTGTGCAGATTTTAAAATAGACCATTCATATTCTTCCGGCAATCGCTCCACCAAATTATTGCTATTTCTTCTAAAACCCTCTAATTTGAACTCAAATAATACGGAATGAGACAGTATCCGAAAAGTTATTTCAGAGTATAAGATTTCGGATTAGCAATCTGATCATCACCCGCAAATTGAGAAGAAAAATATCAAAGAATATTTCCCGGAGTTTTTAATGATATTTCTACCGACTGGCTTCCAGTTTCGATTTGTTTTTGTAAAGTTGATAAGATGTCATTTTCAACCGGAAAGTTAATTCGGTTCTGAACGAAATACATGTCGATCTCACCGATGTTTTTCGCGTAAATCTTACCCCGGTAAAAACAGTTAAAATATGTTTTGACTAACTCATAAGTATCGGCGGAAATATTCACCATACCAGGTTCACCATTGCTTTCCATACGGCTGGCTATATTTACAGTACTTCCCCAGATGTCATAAGCATATTTCTTTTTCCCTACCACACCCGCAACGACCGGCCCTACGTGAATACCGACGCGAAGACTCCAGGGCGCGAGCCCTTTTGTTTTACGCTCTTCATTATGAATGCCCATATAAGATTGAAATTCCAGGCTGGCCAGGACCATGTCCAAAGTGTGAGAATTATTGGGTGTAGGGATTCCACCCGCGGCCATGTAAGAATCTCCAATCGTTTTGATTTTTTCCAGCTTGTATTTTTCAACAATCTCGTCAAATGCCATAAAACAGGCATTCAGCTCTGTAACGATTTCCTGCGGCGACAAGGTATCCGCATGTTTGGTAAAGTCTTTGAAATCGGTAAAGAGTACAGAAACTTTTTCATAATACATTGGTGTTGCCTTGCCATCCCTTTGCAGTTCCTTTGCCACTTCAGAAGGCAAAATATTTTCCAGCAATCCTTCAATTTGTACTTTCTGCTTGTCGAGTAATTTGTTGGTTCTGGACGATTGGATATAATTTCTTAAAATAATGAGCGCAATAACAAAAATCAAAGCGAGCCCACCGGCTACTAACCTCTTTTGAAGTTTTTGACTGTTAAGATCCAACTCCTGCAGCTTTTTGTCTTTCGTTAATAAATCGATTTGATTTTGCCGGGTTTGAATTTCAAAATTACTTTGGAGAGATGTAAGCTTGTCGGCCAGTGTTTGGTTATTCAGCGTGTCAGCCAGTACACTGAACATTTTTTGATATTTATACGCTTTATTATAGTCTCCCATTTTTGCATACGAATCTGCCATGCCCGAATATCCCTGATCGAGTTCCTTATTGGCAGGAATCAGCCTGGCAATCGAGTCAGCTTGCTGATATGAGAAAAGCGCCGAGCGATGATCTCCTTTTTTACTGTATGTGTCTCCCAAAGCCAGGAGAGTCTGGGTCATATCAAGCTTGGAATCAAACTTCTTCGCCATCTCATAGGATTGCTCGTAAAAGTTAATGGCTTTGCTAAAATCGTTCTTCTTTGCATAAAACAATCCTATATCCCGTAGTGGGTAGGGCATATTAATTGTGTTCTCGTATGCCTTCAGGGATTTATAGAAATAAGAAATGGCAGAATCATCTTCGTTCAGCCCAAAATAAATCTCGCCCAGATTTACAGTTACTGCGCCAATGGTATTGTTGTCACCGATTTCCTCACTTAGTTTCAACGACTGTAAGAAATAACCTCTTGCTTTGTTCACAGTCGCCCGCTGATCTTTGTATACTGCGCCAATATTTGCATAGGCACCGGCGATGCCGGGTTTATCGTTGTTTTTTTCAGCAATATCCAGTGCTTTGAAAAAATTCTCCAGTGCCTTGTCCCGCGTTCCGTTCATGAAATAAACGTTCCCCAGGTTGTTGTAAATAATAGCCTTTTTCGACATATCATTTAATGAGTCAAATAGCAGCAGCGACTGACTATAATAATCGAGCGTTGCGGGTGTATTTCCAAGAAAATAATTGGCATCTCCGATGGCTTTCAATCCATTCGCGACTCCATATGTATAACGTATTTTCCGGGAAAGTTGCACAGCCTGTTCACCATAACGCCGGGCTTCGTCCGGTGCGGAATTGAGATAATAAGAACTCAGACCAATGAGCGCATTAACGCGGGTACTATCCTCCTTCGACGTCAGCAATGCTTTTTTCAATAAAGCAGAATCAGTTTCTTGTGCCAGACCCTTTATTGAAAAAAAGAGGATCAGACAAAAAATGAAATGCTTTTTTTCTTTCATAAAACCCACGTTTCATTTTAAATATATGACATTCAGATGGCAGCTGCATTATATTTTGACCACTCTGAATACTTTATACACACCGTCCACTTTAATCCGGATTATATAAACCCCGCTGGACAGCTTGCCCAAATTCATCACAATCGAGTGTTCGTCGGACCTGATGATATTTGCCCCGGTATTTCTTCCATAGGCATCAATCACCTGTACATGGTCGTTAGAAACCGAACCTGCCGGAACACGAATCGTTACCAAATCATTTACAGGATTCGGATATACCGTAGCAGATCCGACCGATACATCAGCAGCCACGTCTGTTTCCTGTGTAGAAACCGCATCGATAGCACTGCCTTCACTGTAACCAAGTGTTTTAGTGCTGCATTTTGGAGATGAAGAACTGGCCGTTGCAGTCAAACCGGAACTATAATTGCTGTTGTCGGAATCCAGCGTCCAGGTCATTTTTGATCCGTTAAAGTATATCTTGAATTGTCCGCTGCCCGGGTAGAAAACAAGTGGTAATTGTCCGCTATATCCACCGGTGACAGTGATTTTATTATTGCTGCCCGCAGGAATATATACGATGGTCGCATTCGGATTATTATAAGAGAAATGTGCGGCATAATTATATCCGGAAGGATCACCCGTCAATGTTTCCACGCAATCGAGTTTCGGAACTACATTTCTGCAATTATCCGCATTTACATAAAGGGTTCCTGTCAGATAACTGATCAGATAATTGTTCGCATATTTCAACTGCAATCCGTAGGGGGTGATGGTATAAATACCCGGTTGCTCTTTCCTGTAAACCGGGCTCACGGTATACAAAGGCTGACAGGTAATGGTATTGCTTTCACCATTTTTGAAACCGGTGATAGTGGATGTAAAAACAGGCAGGTTATCATCATCACTTATCCCTTTGTCATCTGCTTTAACGGTAAGTGCCGCTGGCGTCACACTGAGGTTTCCATTTACATCCTGAATTGTGTAATTCGCAGCCAGACCACCTGTTAGGGTAATTGGATAGTTTCCGACCGGAGAAGTAAGACCCGCAATGGAATTCACGGAAGGTAAAGTTGTGAGAACGGAAGGCGTTTCGTTGTTTACAAAACCCACGTATGAAATTGAGAAAGGCGGATTAGGATCCCCGTATACCCTGGTCTGATTGTTAGCAGTGGCGGTTAAAGGCGCAGGCGTCACGGTCAGTATACCGGGCGTTCCTATGATTGTATAAAATGCGGATGAGCCACCTGTTAAAGTGACCGGATAAGTTCCAACAGGTGAAGACGTTGTTGCAATTGTTCCGGCAACTGGTTTTGTTGTGATGGAACTGGTGTCATCCCCATTGATGAATCCGTTATAACTAATACTGAATACAGGATTGGCCTGCCCATATTTGCGACTGGTATCCGTTACGTGAGCATTCAGCACAGCCTTGTTGACGGTAAGATTGCCATTCAAATAAGTTAAAAGATAATTCGGTGGAGCATTTAATTGAGCTCCACCTGGTACAATTTTGAATTGACCTGCGCCAGGGTTACCGCTGACTGCATTTCCACTTGCATCCAGCAATGAATGAGTTGGAAGATTGGCAAAAACAGAACCGGCAGAATCAGCGTACTGGTATCCGTATATCGAATCACGGTATGCTGACAGTAAGCCATAAGTAGTTGTCGTATCCAGTGCCTGAACGGTCAGTGGTGCAGGCAGAATGGTAAGATGCCCCAATCCATAAGTGATATCAAAATTATCCGATAGCATGGCGGCGGGAACAATTGTATTTGTTCCGGCAGTTATACCGGTGACCATGTTAATCGACACGAGATCAGACAAAGGCGAATCCCCATCGGCACTCACATCGGTGGAATCCACAATCACCGCCAGATTTCGGTTACTCGTGTCCGTTGCACTGCTGGCATTGAGAACCGACTGACCCCGAAGAACCGTTTTTGTTCTTAAAACGGTTTTGGTACTCAGTGTGGCCGTACCGTCCAGAATAGACAGACCACTCAATATGGCTCTTCCATTCACGATGGTCGCATTTGTGGAATCAACCTTGTAATTGAAAATGGTTTCAACAGGTACATCCACTACGCGCGTGGTGTCATATACGGTTGCTCCTCTCAATACTGTCTTCGTATTGATAATCTGCGTCGTTCTTAAAACCGTTTTTGTGCTCGCCATCATACTCAGCAGATTCAGATCATCGTCAGTAAGTGTTTCTCCACGCAAAACCGTTTTGGTATTCACCAGCGCAAAGGCCGTATCAATATAGTTTGAATGATGTATCGAGTCAATCTCATTTAGAAAATTCATTTTATCAGTAGGTGCAATATTGGAATCGGCATAAGAATAATTAAAAGCAAAATTCCCGACTTTCTGACCGTAGGTAAGTGTTGTATCACGCGGGGTGATTACCAGTGGCATTTTATTGATAACCAGCAAACCATCGTTCAATACATAATTGTATAATTCCAGCAAACCTGCATCGGTGGGGTTGTTGGGGTCGAGCAGGGTATGCGGTGTGGGACGAATAAAGAAGATGCCAACATTCGACGTGCTGGTAGCTGGTGTCGTATAGTCCAGAGAATCCAGCCGAAGTTGGGCAGCAGTCAAACCGGTACTGTCGAGTGGAATGCTATCAACCAGAATCGTGGAAGTGAATACCGGAATTTTTTCTCCATACTTTTTCGTCTGTTGATTTGCCTGCACGATAATCGTTTTCTTCACGGGCGTGAAGAAATAGAGGGTGTCTGATTTGCCACCGTCATTTCCGTTTACCGAGATCGGAGTGGTAACTACCTGAATGGGCGGATTGCCTGTGAAAGCCGGTATGGTTGCCTGCGCCTGGGTGGAATTCAATACCGTCGTCGGCAGTGGCTGTCCCCGGAAGGTGACAACGGAATTGGAATTCAGATAATTTCCCTGAACGGTCACTGTGATTGGCTGCTTGCCTGGTACAATATTGGGATCGGTTAAAACCAGTTTTACAATTTCAGGTTTTGGTGCTGCAATGGTTTTCATCGCGGAATCCACCTGTATCAGTCCATACCCTGTTGAAAAATTAAATCCACTGCCACCACCGGATTGCAAGGCGGTACTTTGCAGCAGCGTTCTCATCGTTGCCGGAGTCAGCGTATCTGTGCTGTATTTTTTTCTTCCTTCTATCAATAACGCAGCAACACCTGCAGCATGCGGAGCCGCGCAGGATGTTCCAAAAAATGTGGGATAGGGATATCCGGTAGTATTCGCATTGGGTCCGAAATTTACTGTGGTGCTCACCCCATCAGGAGCCATAAAATCCGGCTTGTTTCTGACAACGCCGTTAACAGGTGTTCCGCCAAGAGAAGAAAAAGGTTCGGCTGAATAAGTATTATTTCCGGTAAATGCAGGGGCTGTGTTATACCGCACGGCTCCCACGGCCATCGCACCAGTTGCGTTTGCCTGACCCACCAGCGTGGAATTTCCGGTGTTGAAATTATTAATCGTTAAATCTCCCCTGAAAACAATGTATTTGAAATTTACATTCGCGGTACCACTGGCGCGCACGATCACAATATTTGTTGTCGTGGCAGCAGAAACGGTAAACGGCATAACTTCCAGCGGATCGCCACCTATATTATTTCTGTTGAATCCAAAAAGAGGATTGCCGGCATCATCAGATAAATAAATGTCCAGATCAGTTGATGTTCCATTAGCAGATTGCCCCAGGGAATAAATATCATCGGTCCACTGAAGCACGATGGTATAGACTCCTGGTTGCAGGGAAACACTTTGTTTTGTAATACCGCCTCCGAAATTGTGTGCCGTGCCGGTTAATCCGGCCGGAGCGGTTGTAGGATTAAATGTACTGGCATAAGAAACCATTCCGTTATTTCCTGCGGCAGAAAAATAAGAGACACCCTGACTGGCAACATAATTCACGGCCTGAGCCACGACACCATCCTGAAAGAAAGGCTCGGTTATGTATGCGACATCATCCACGATCACCTGGCAATGATCCTGCTGCAGTTGAATAATTCCCTGCGCAAAATCACCCGGACTGATAAAACCTGTTCTGAAATCCAGTAACGCTTTAGGCGCCACACCATGCACTATTTGCAGCATGCCTCTCCCTTCATCCGTACCCTTACCATATGGATATTCCTGAAGCACATTCACCGGAGTCGTATTCTCTGGTGTGCCTGGTCCCGGAAGAATGCCATTTTGCATATCGGCAGATGCAGGATTACCTGAAAGCGTATTATAACTATCTGAAATGACTCCTACTTTCACGCCATCTCCCGACAGATTATATCCCTGTTTTACAAAATTGGAATGAATAACGGTGTCGCCCTGTATGGGAAGAATATCAGTTTTACCGAGGGGTGGAAAAAGTGGCCGGCAATAGTCGATCAGCAAAGGCAGGCTGTCCAGTTTTTTAAGGTTGGCAATGGGATAAGTGCCAGTAATGATAAGGCTGTTCGGTCCGTTGTTGATCAGGCCTGTAATTCCATAGGCCGGCGTCTGTAACAAACTAAGCAGATTTTGATACTGACCCTGTTTAGCTATCACTTCGATCTGCACGGTATTTTGGTTGATAATAAATATTGTTCTGGCAGAATCGGTCACCAATCCAAAATTCTGATACAGCGAATTCAATTCTGATCCGATGAGATTGAATGTTTTTCCTCCTGCAGGGGGCGGATAATAAGGGAGAATACAGGATACAAAACTTACGATT
The DNA here is from genome assembly GCA_963757315.1 of uncultured Bacteroidota bacterium. Taxonomy (GTDB): domain Bacteria; phylum Bacteroidota; class Bacteroidia; order Chitinophagales; family Chitinophagaceae; genus Puia. Next base: position 228,893 of record CAVWRD010000012.1, read on the forward strand.
GCCGTATCAGTAGCTGTACATCCGCCATTTGGATTTGTGACTGTTAAAACAAATGTATCTGGTGTACTTGCTACAGGTGTAGCTGTGTTAGCACCAGTCAGGAGACCACCGTGTAATCCCGACCAGCTGTATTGAACTCCGGGTGTGGTGGAAGATCCGTTTAACTGTACTGTCTTTACCGTGCAACTCAATTGCTGATCCGGTCCCGCACTTACATTCGGCGTGCTGCAGGAAACATAGGGCACGAATGTAAATTTTACACCGTATTGAATGTTTACCTGAGTGCCGCTCCAGAGCGCACCGATTATATTTGATGTGTAAACCGCCGAACCGATGTTGATACCGGAGTAAGGAGCCCATACGGTACCAAACCACTGTGAAGTACGGCCCAGTGTAAAATAATTAGCAATGTTAAACGCATAACTGCCAAAAGAACAACTGCTGCCACTGCCATGCGTTTCAAGATAAATCCTGGAAGCATCTCCTCCATTTAGAAAATTTTCATTCAGAATATTTACATCCACATCGCCATAAACATAGATCTGAATGGAACCGGCACTATTTTTAAAATCAAAATTAAACGTATTGATCTGCAGACCGATATTTTTGATGGTATTGAAAACGTAAATACCCGGTCCCGAAAAAGTGAGTCGTCTGACCTCCGCTTAAATTTACATTACCATAAGACCCGGGAGTGATTGTTTTGGTAGAAGTAATATTGACCGTTCCTACGGATGGAAAGCTGGTGATGGCCGGCATAACCGGCAGTACAGGTAAGGGGGCAAGTCACGGTCACGTTACCACCCGCAGGCGCAGGTCCCGAATAGGTGGTGCCGGCCGGGTGTGTCACTTTTCCCTGTACGACTCCGCCCAGCAAAAAAATATTTCCATTTACATCAATATTGCCCAAAAACCTCGAACCCAGACCTGCCTGAAAAATATGTTCCTTTCGAAGATGAAGAGTTAGCCGCTGTCATTCGACCGGAAACGGTATCAAGACTTCCGAAATTGATGGTCCCTCCGCTGTAAATATTTCCTGAAATATTGATCGCACTGGCGCCCTGTATGTAGGAATAACTGCCTATGGATCCGCCCTGAATTTTTGCGCCGCTGCCGATGATAACACCGCAGCCGGGTGACGAGGGCCGGTACTGTCCTGGACCTCCGGGGCAATTGCCATTGCCGCCGAACAGGGCAAAGTCATTTATTTTAAGTTGCTGTGCATGAGTTAAAATGGGAGCGATACCCGCAATACAAATGACGGCCATGCAGCGTAATAAATTACGCATAGAAATTCCGGCAGGGGTCATAAACAGATCTTGTTAGGGTTTAGGGCAATAATAAAATCTACGGTTCAAAAAAATTTCAGGAAGCGATCGCAAGACAACACCACAGACCGGATAAACACTTATCTTTTAAAGGATACAGAAAGGATAGAAACAAAAAAATGCGGGTAAATCAAAGTTTCATACCCATTGGGTTATGAATCAGGAGTGTTAAAACTAGGCGTTTATACCCGAAAAATAAAATTTCATGTTTAAACTTCAGCCTTATTTGCAGAATCTGCTAAAAAATTCATTGCCTACTGCGATAGGGTATCCATCCCCGTTAAATATTTCTTTATCATATATGACAGCTTTGAATATCAAAATCTGCGGGATTACCACTTGGATGACCAGATATCTTGTCGATTTCATATTTTTAGCGGAACTATCATTTTTAACGCGATCTGCTCCATGGAAGTCCATCATCACCCGAATGTTGAAAAGAAAAATTTCAAAGAATATTTTCTGGAGTTCTTAATGATATTCCTGGCGGTAACTATGGGTTTTTTTGCAGAACAAATAAGAGAAAATTTTGCACAAAGAAGTGAGGAAAAAGAATACGTTCAATCTCTTTATGAAGATTTAAGCAGTGATGAACTAAATCTTCCGTCCTTAATTACCTGGGTTCAAAAAGATGTAGATATATCAGATTCGTTGAAACATCTTTTAAATAATGCTGATTTAAGAACAAGAGCAAACGAAGCTTATGTTGACCTCAGGTTATTAATCCGGCAATTAGGAATCAAAATATTTGTAAGCGAGAGAACAATTGCGCAACTGGAGAATGCCGGTCAAATGAGATTGATACAAAACAAAATGCTTACTGACAGCATTTTAGATTATTACAAGAAAGTAGAAACAATATCAACACTGCAGGAAGCTTCCCTCGCACAAAAGGCAAAACTCAGATCAATATATACTCCACTCCTTAAAAGTGATGACTGGGATAAGTTAATAGCTAAAAATTCAGATAATGTTATTAACCCAAAGGAAGACCTGCATTTTAGAACGGTAAATCCGGATACAATTAACGAATGCCTTTTGGAGATTAGTGATATTAAAGGAATACACAGCGGATTTAAGTATGAAGTGATTGATTTGAAGAATCAGGCTACGAGACTTAAAAAGTTAATTGCGGAACTATATACTGTTAAACAGTAAAAAATTTTTTTAGTCAAATCAAATAAATGGAAGTCCACCACCACCCAAAGGTTGAAAAGAAAAACTTGAAGGAATATTTCCTGGAGTTCATAATGATATTTCTTGCCGTTACGCTCGGTTTTTTCGCCGAAAATCTAAGGGAAGGTATTTCAGACAAGACACATGCAAATGAATATGTTCAGTCAATGATAAGCGATTTGAAAAATGATGTGAACACATATAAAACAGATGATTCAATCAATAACGTGTATTGCAATACGATCGATACATTGTTCACTTTGTTAAAAACTAACTCCAACAGGGGAGAAGTATATTACCTCGCAAGGAAATTAACTATGTTAGGTTCCATGGGTACCTCTATCAATGCGAAGACTTATTTGCAAATGACAGGCACGGGTGCATTCAGACTTATAAAAAAAAGGATTGTTGCAGACAGTATTGCCATTTATTATCAGTTTATAAAATTGTTCGACAATTGGTCTGACTTGCATCGAGATCGGTTAAACGACCTAATCTTATTGAATGAAAAACTATTTAATGCGGATGTTTTTTTCTCTATTTATAAGGCGCTTGGCTCCGATAGTAATGCCCTTCAAAGAATTTTGCAAAGCAACCCTGCTTTTATGACCAGTGATCCACATGAAATAAACGCGGCTACCATGCAGTATCAATACTATTATGGTTTTCTAAAACTCATGAATAACCGCACGTCAATTGCTTTAAAACAGGCAGAGTCACTTATAGCGCTGTTAGAAAAGGAGTATCCTGACAAAAATTAGCCCGCGATGAAGCTATGATTTTAAAAAGGGAAGCTGCACCTTCACTGGTGCAGCTTCCTGCAAAAAAAAACACTACAACGTTACCGCCAGTGTTCCCGTATTACCTGGAACATCGGTGGCAGTGGCATTGATTTTACTACCGGTTAACGCGGCATTTGCCTGCGTGGTCGTGTAGGTCCAGTCAACTCCATTGGTCTGTTGTACGGCATTGCCTTTTTCCAGCAACGTGCCGCCGGCAGCGAAGATTTCTACCAGCACACCTGTTACCCGGAAATCATCTACCGCTCGAATCGTAATCGTACTTCCAGCCACACCATTGTATGCGCTGATGCCGATTGTCTTTACGACCGGCGGAGACATGAAATCGGCAGCAGCCCTGCTAAACAGGTTTTGTCTGGGTTTCAGCGCAGCGGAATAGGAGTCCCTGATTCCCTGATCTGTTCCCTTCATTACTGCCTTAGCATATTTTGCAGCCAGCAGGAAGGTCTCCTGTATTTTTAATTGTGCGGCAGTGGCTGGGCCCGTTCTTTTTTTAGGGGCTTTCGCTACTACTGTTTTACCATCCCACTCGCGAAATACGAGCTCTTTTCCAAGGGTACCCCTTAGTTTTCCGGTTATGACGCTATTATTAGAATTTGCCATAAGGATTTGAATTTAAATGATTAAAAAAAATTGTTTCGATTGTCGGTCCCTGATAGAGAAGAGTATTTCCGGGTTTACTCCTCCCGGTAGTCCTGAGTAAAAAGCTTCCCTTTCAACGATCGACAAAACAAAAGTATATCGCCCAAAGGCCTTTTTTTAGAAAATGTGGACGACGCATATCCATGCCTGTGAAGATTGGAGCCAAAATGCGGGACGGGGGATATCCAAGCCTGTGACGGGAAAGGGAGTCTGATGAACAGGCTATAAAGTTTTTAAGTGAATTCGTTCCTGAAAATATCTGAATTCTTCGGATTGCCTATGGATTGGGTTCGGGTTGCCTATCCGGAATCCGGATAGCCATCCCGAATGAATCCCATTATCATTGCAAATGAAATCTGTAACTGAATGTCAGATAAAAAACTTTTTTTAAATTGAATTCATTTTAACCCTAAAATCTATTCCAAATGTTAACACCCTTTTTTATCAGGACAAAAGTCGAAGAAGAAAAAGTGTTGAAGAAAGTTGATCCAATGCAGGTCACCCGGTTGAAAACTGTAAAAAATTATACCAAAATTTATCTGACCGATGGAAAAGTTTATCCGGTGCGGACATCCCTGGTGAATGCTTTGAATAGTTTTCCACCCGAAATGTTTGTCAAAATAAATCGTGCGGATGTTGTTTCCGTTTTTCATATTGACGAAATTGCCAAAGATCATTTGATGATGAATGGAAAAATAGTTCGTATTGCCAGCGCATATTACAAATATGTTGTAGCCGGCATCGGCATCGTTGAGGAGGAACGATGATTCCAATCCCTTCCGAATATAACTGGCATCAATAGAAGAAATTCTTCAGCACGAAGGCTGTTTATCGGGTTTGCAAATTTTTGAAAAGGTCCGATTTACTTGGTAAACAGGTATTTTTGAAATGAATTCAGATAAAAACATTATTCCTTGAATGTCCAATAAAGCCCTACATTGAATACCGGACCCAGCGAGTTTACATTTAAGCCAAAATTACTTACCGAGCTTTTGCCGGTGTCGAATTTTGTAGATTCATATGTGTAGCCCAATAATCCATATTGTCCTACTACCGTAAAAGTTTTGCTTACGGCAAAAGCAGCTCCCAGTGTAAGATTCAGTCCCCATCCGCTGAGCGTACCACTCTCGCCGTTTACTTTTGTACTACCGGTCGTGAAATTGCCAACAATGCCTGTATACAGAGAAAACTTGTCTCCAACCGGATAGAATCTTCTCAAGTAGATAACGGGAGAAAAAGTTGTTTCTGAATTGTTGGTTGTATTTGAGCCACCAAGATTTAAAGCAAAACCGAGCTGCAGATTATTTTGAAGAAAAGTACCCACTTCCGGCGCCACATTCCAGGTGGTGGTTGTGACATCTGCGGACCCAGTATTTTTTTCCGTCTTGGAATTGAATCCCAATTGGCCACCAACATACCAGCTATTTTTTTGCGCATAGGTGAATGTGACGGTAAAAAGAATTAGCAAAAGGGTAAAAATAGATTTGTTAATCATGGTTAAAGTTTTAATTGAATTTGAGAAAATGGAAATTATTGATGATTGCTTAAAGGAAGCCGTCAATAATAGCAAACTGGAGAGTACAGAATAAGATTGTGAATTCGCGTTAATTCTGTAAGAAAATCCGGGGCCTTTGGATCATTAAATCTGTAGCTTTAATTAAATTCCGATACTGAAACGTAAAGTTACAAATACGTCCACAATTCTCCGCCACCCGCTGGAGCTCCAGGAAAAAAAGAAAACGGTTTATTATGAATACTCCACACTCAGATGCATTGGTTTTTTTTGGCGCCACCGGCGATCTGGCGTATAAGAAAATATTTCCATCGTTGCAGGCGATGATAAAGAGGGGATCACTGAACCAGCCGATTGTTTGTGTAGCCAAAGCAGGCTGGACCCTGGAACAAATGAAGGAGCGGGCCAAGGACAGTCTCGAAAAACATGGCGGTGTTCATGAAGAGTCGCTCAATAAATTATTCAGCCTTATGCACTATGTGGACGGCGATTACGAAGACTCAAACACGTTTCGGAAAATCCGAAAGGAATTGGGGGATTCCAAAAATCCAGCTCACTATATGGCCATTCCGCCGAAATTGTTTGGCGAAGTTGTCACCAAACTTGGGCAGTCAGGCTGTGCTGACGGAGCCCGTATTATTGTAGAAAAACCGTTCGGCACCGACCTTGCTTCCGCCCGGAAATTAAATCAGATTCTTTTGGCGACTTTCCCCGAGTCGGCGATTTTCCGGATTGATCATTATTTAGGGAAAAGGCCCGTAAACAACATGCTTTTTTTTCGTTTCGTGAATTCATTGTTCGAACCATTCTGGAATCGTCAATATATAGAAAATGTGCAGATCACCATGGCTGAGGATTTTGGTATTCAGGGCCGCGGATTGTTTTATGATGCGACTGGTACTATCAGGGACGTGATTCAGAATCATCTCTTTCAGGTATTGACCAATCTTACTATGGAACCGCCCGTTGGTCTTGACAGTGAATCGATTCGCGATGAAAAAATAAAAGTGCTCAAAGCGATTAAGACACTGGAAGCCAAAGACGTCGTTCGCGGACAATTTCGCGGATACAAATCTGAACCGGGTGTGAAGGCTGATTCAAAAACAGAAACTTTTGCTGCCGTGTGCCTCAAAATGGAATGTCCCCGCTGGCAGGGAGTGCCTTTTTATATTCGCGCAGGAAAGAATCTTCCTGTGACCTGTACAGAAGTACTCTTACGACTAAAGCGATCTCCAACTGTTTATTCATCAGCTGCGAAAGAGTTGAATCACGTACGCCTTCGAATCAGTCCCGACGTTCAACTGGCATTTGGTATGACCATGATGGCGCCCGGAGAAGAGATGAAAGCTGTACCGGGAGAAATTCTTGCAAGTCGAAACCCTGACCCTGATGAAAAAGATGCTTATGAACGTATTCTTACCGAGGCCATGGAAGGTGATGCCACTTTATTTGCGCGACAGGATTATGTGGAAGAGGCGTGGCGGATTGTTGATCCATATTTAAAAATGGCTACGCCGGTTTTTGAATATGAACCGAAGACATGGGGACCTGCTGAAGTTGATAAAAGTATTGTACCTGTAGGTGGCTGGGACAATCCTGTAGTTGCAGAGAAATTATAATTTGAATATAAAGATGACAGCGACGTTGCGCAGGCAATCATTCAAATAATAAAAATCTATGAAATTCATTATTACTACATGGGCTTCAGTAATTATTTTAACAGGTTGCAGCTATTCTCAACAACAACAATCAAATTTTGAAAAAAAGGCGATTACTGTTGGAAAAGGTGCGGCAAGTGTTGAAGTGGCAGATTTTAATAAAGATGGTAAGCCTGATATTGCCGTTTCAAATACAGAAGATAGCAGCGTAACAATTTTGATGAATGCAGGTAACAGAGAATTTACGAAAGCAACTGGATCTCCCTTTTACGCAGGACATTTTCCTAACGACATCTATATAGCTGACTATAACAAAGATGGAAATTTGGATATCGCATTTGCCAATCATGAAAAAAAATATTTCACTATTCTTCTTGGCAATGGCAGCGGTCAATTTCATCCAGCAGCTCATTCTCCTTTTCCTGTTCAGGTAAAACCTCATACACACGGAATTATTTCTGCAGATTTTAATGGCGATGGAAATCTGGATATAGCGACGGACAGCTGGGGTGTTGACAGCATTGTAATTTTAAGTGGCGATGGCAAAGGAGATTTTGCAAATCCTGTTTATTATGCAACGGGTAAACATCCTTATCAACGGCTACGAACGGCAGACCTTAATAAGGATGGCAAACCAGATATTGTAACAACCAATTTAGATGATAATAGCGTAACAATATTACTTGGGCGATGGTAAAGGAAAATTTTCAAAACAGTTATTTGACGCAGGTAATACTCCGTTTGGTGTTGCAACCGGAGATCTTAATAATGATGGCAATATTGATTTAGCAATTGTTAATGCGCCAACCATTTCTGGTGGGAAGCCTGGCAAAGACGGGTTAACTATCTTATTGGGAGATGGCAAGGGTAATTTTTCCATGCTGCCAGGGTCGCCATTTGATACAGGTCTTGGCCCGACAAGAGTAGCAATCGGTGATTTAAACAATGACGGCATCAATGATATTGCGGTTAGCAATTACAAAAGCAATTTCCTATCGGTCTACTTTATGAATAAGAAAGGCTTGCAATCATCCATGCAACTTCCAATTGGCAAACATTCAGACGGCATTGCTATTTCTGATATAGACGGAGATGGCAAACAAGATATTCTTGCAACAAGTTCAGACGATAATAACCTTTTAATATTTTTTGCCAAATAACAAGGTTTTTATTGAAATTATTCATAGATTCAATTATCAATGATCATTCAATTAAGAACTCCTTCATCCAGCGCTTTAATTCTACCCTTATAAAAGTGGATTATTAAAATGTAGTTGTTTTTCTTTTAGTTCTATTACGTCAGGATAATAAGCCAGGATAAAAGACCACCCCGCTCACAACTTTAAGCCGAAAACGATTCCGCAAAAGCTAGTCTAAATTAACCCAGTTACCCTTAGGTAATTATTTTTCAATTACCCCTTGGTTAGTAGTCTCTGAATTCATGAGGAAGTAAAGTATTTTTTTATTCATTCAACCTTAAATTTTATTTTATGAAACACATTTACACTGTTTATGCGTGGAAGTCTATACTCATTATTTTAATTCTTGTTATCCTGAATAATGCTGCGATGGCGCAGGTCCCACAGGATACCGTAAAACCAAAAGTGGATACAACCACAACCATGCACACCGATACTACCAAGCCCGCACAAGCTGCACCTGCTGCAACATCAACCACCAGTACAAATGAAAATCCGTATAAACATAAGCAATTCGATATTTACGCGGGCGTAAATTCCAACACGATGTCCGGTTCTACAGCCAGTTACAATGCAAATGCAGGTACCGGCTACCAGATAGGAATCGCCTGGCAAAAAGGTAATTTCACTTATTGGAAAGTTGGATTCAGATATAACTATGCTGTTTATGGATTTAACAGCCTGGCAACTTCCAAAGACACGGGTGATCTTAAGGTTCAGGCCCTCGATATTCCGCTGAGTTTTGGCGTTAACTTTCTGTCGTTTGCCAAGATCGTTTCTCTTCGCGGGTATATCAGCGCGATGCCCTCTTTTACACTGGGTGTTAGCGGTAATCGCTTTGGTATTAGCAAGGACAATGTCAATTCATTTATATTTTATGGTCAGATTGGAATAGGAGCGGATATTGCTTTTTTACTGATTGATCTTGGGTATAATTATGGAACACAAAGCCTGATGAAGAATTCAACCAGCAGCACCAATCCGGGTCAGTGGTATCTGAATCTGGGAATCAGGTTCTGAGTAGTCCTTAAAAACACTACCTTAATATTGATATAACTGGTGCCTCAGAATATTTTTGATTCGAAGGGTGGATTTTTCTGACATCAAACCTTTTCATTCCAAAATTGGCTGATCAATGAAAAATTTCCTTAAACCGAATATTTACTGGCTGTTCATTTTTATTCCCATAGCCCTTTTCCTGGAACATGGCCACGCTTCTGCGCCGCTGATTTTTTTCTCAGCGGCACTTTCCATAGTTCCAATTGCACGGTTGATTGGAAATTCAACAGAACAACTTGCCTCTTATACAGGTGATGCAGTCGGCGGTCTGCTCAACGCAACCTTTGGCAATTTGCCTGAATTAATAATTGCCGTCATCGCCCTCAACGCAGGATTGCATGAAATGGTGCTGGCCTCGCTGGCAGGTGCTATTCTTGCCAATTTATTACTGGCCATGGGGCTGTCTTTTTTGGTAGGGGGCATGAAATATCATAATCAGGATTATAACCCCGTAGGCGTAAGGGTTTACAGTTCGATGATGATGATAGCTGTTATTAGTCTGACCATACCGAGTGGCTTTCACATTTTCATGGCGGATAAAGCTCCTTCCGGCAAAGAAAATTTACTAAATGTGAATCTGGCGGTTGTTTTATTAATCGGTTATGTTTTGTATCTCTTTTTTATGATCAAAACACATCCGGATTTTTTTAAAAGTCAGGCTGGTGAAGAACACTCAGATGAACATGAAGAAAAATGGTCTCTCACTCGTGCTCTGGTTACATTGGTGATTGCATCGGTGTTAGCTGCATTCATGAGTGAAGTGCTGGTAGGTGCTGCCGAAGAAACGGGGAAAGTGCTCGGTATGTCGGATGTATTTGTCGGTGTTATTTTTTTGGCAATCGTTGGAGGGGCCGCGGAGAGCATTTCAGCGGTAAGTATGGCGGCCAAGAACAAAATGGATCTCAGCCTTGGTATTCTCTTAGGCAGTTCAATACAAATTGCTCTTTTTATTGCGCCTGTACTTGTAATACTGAGTACATTCATTGGTCCTGGTCAGTTGAATCTTAATTTTCCCCGATCATTAATTGTGGTCTTGTTCCTGACTGTAATATTAGGGGCCATGATTGCAGGCGACGGACGTTCCAACTGGTATAAAGGTGTTCAGCTAATTATTGTATATCTGATCATGGGCATGATGCTCTATCTCATTCCGGCTGGTTGAGTTAGTTACTTGTTACCATTATTTTGAATCTACTGTACTGTTATGGGCCCGGTTTTATTTTGTCCACTTACTACTTCGATAACCTGGCCGAACTGAATACCGAAAACGGGACTTTGAGCTGAGATTTCAGTATTGTAATTTTTGTCGTTGGATGTGGCGCCCATTTGCCCGGTCACAGTAGCTGACCTGCTCCCACCTATATAATTTCCATTGGCATCATAGCTACTTGCACTATTAATCTCGCCGTTGAGAGATGGACCGGCGCCCACCGCACCAGGCGCATTCTCCGGTTGGTTCGGCCCTAAGTTATTTGCATTCCCTCCGAAACTTCCATTTGCTGTAATGCTATTGGTGTAACCGGTAACATTCAAATCTGTATCCCACTGCCAGGTTCGTGAAGCTTTTGCACCAAGTTTGGCAATTCCTCCATAGTCAACAGCAGCAGCACCCTCCACACCTGTGGTATAACCAGTGGCCTTCCCATCATTACCATATGTTGCTCCGACTGACCCACCAATACCTAGTTCTATGACTTCACCAAATTTAGCGCCCACACTTGCGGATAGGTTGTAGCTGTGATCAAAATTGTTGTTTTGAGAAAATATGGGATCTTTTACTGCACCCGTTAAAGGATCTTTGTTAGTCGTGTAACTAGGCCCTAACTGAACGGGCCCTAATTTTAATCCCAGCGTAAATTTAGTAGATGTGCAACCGTCAGTAATTGTTCCAAATACCATATAGTAATCATGGTCTTTACAATTTTTATCGGGGAATTCTTTAATATGTTTTGGCCTTTTAGAAAAAGGATCGGGACTTCCCATCATTCCCATTTGCACCGCAGGACAAGCCACCGATGTCTGTGATAGCAAACTGTAACCCTCAAGGGCACCGATAATATCAAACCAGCGGCCATAAGTCCTCAAAATCGCCGCACGGATTTTTAATTCTCTCGTCACATTTAATGCTTCATTGCATTTCGGATCGTGTACACGGGTCACGAAAGCCGCATCGTTTTTCAGATACCATTCCATATCACTGTGTACCTTATCAAACATCTTTTCCCACATGGTGGCGCCATTATTTAAGAAATTGTTGCCTTCAGTATAAGCCTGGTTGTAGGCGATGCACAAACATTCGTCGCTTCTGCAGGCTGCTATCTGGTTCGCCCTGTCGATATATCCATTTTTTACCTGTTGAAAATAGTTGGCGAAGTCTTTTTCAAATGCATCGATATCATAAGATACCCTCGCTTCAAATTGCATATTTATCTGCCCGTGAAGGTTGGCAAATTTTGTGTAGTCACGATCATGCCGCAAATCTCCATGCTCGTCAAAATAAGTGGTCCCATAAAACCGCGCCTTTATTCCAATGTATTTGTTTTTCAAATCGCCCAGTATTTGACCACCCTTGGTAAGTGCCTGCATTCCGGGGCCAATGGCTTTTAGTACATCTCTTATATTGTTTACAAAAATTGGTTTAAAAATCTCGGGGTAAGTAACGTCACCACCGGGCGGCGGATCCTGATCAGGGCCGTCGTCATCATCACCAAGTCCGTCAAAAGTATGGTCATCAGAAGGATCACTTTGTGATTTGCTCCCGGCATTATTCATTGTTTCCGTAGCTGTTGCACCTCCACAGGTAGAGGTGAAATCACCGGAAGGACCTCCGTCACTACCGCCGCCGCCCCCGGCGGTTTTGGTCATGGCTAATAATTCTTTGGCAAGGCATGCAAAGAGTGCCTTGATGTCACCTTTGGCATATGCCAGTGTTGCTTCTCCCTCTAATGCAGGCTGAAAACCACTGCTGAGGGCAAGTGCTTTTTCAAAATAGTTCTTGGCTGTAGTAAAGTCACCATAGTAGGCGGATGCCCAGGCAATATTGGCATAGACATAAGGTGATTTGATGGAATCCGGTAACAATTTATTGGCATAGAAGAAACATTGTAAAGCCCTGTCCGGAGAACCAGCATCCCGGTAATAAACTCCCAGCCCGCTAACTCCATATGGATCGGTGGGATGCAACAAAATTCCTTTAGCAATCAGATAGCCAGAAGCACTGGCTGAAAGTCCCAATGATAAATAAAAAGTGCCGGTACCAGCAACATTGATGGTAGTATCCTTCGCCAGTTTATTCAAATTTTGCTTTGTAATCATGTCCACAGTGGAACTGCTAACGATTCCCTGTGCGAGCGCTTTTATGTCGATTGTCCTCAAAGTGGGTAACGATGATGCATGACGTGTTACATCTTCTTTAGGGAGGGCACCCATGATAGTTTGCTGAATACTTTGCATATTGGCCAAACCACTTTTAAGAGCAGTGTCCACCTTTTGCAATGTTTTATTTACATCAGTCACTTTTGACTTGCTGAAATCGGGCAAATTAACGTTGGCGAGCTCAGGATGGGTTTTTTTCATTGCATCCAATTGCTTCTGCGCCTGTTGCAATTGTTGCTGTGTCTTTGGATCTGCATTCAGACTGTCCATCATTTTTTGCATACGCTGCATTTGTGCCTGCATCGCAGGATCATTCTGCATTTGCTGCATCTTCTTTTGCGCGTCATCTATTTTTTTCTGCATTTCAGGACTTACCTGCGCCCGAACGAGGCATGAGCAACAAATGAAATAAAAAAACAGAAACTTTTTTTTCATGCCATACTATTTTATATCCTTCCAATCACCCCTTGTTTTCCCCCCGCGTGACGGTTAGTCACTTTTTACCAGCTGGATAAATATAGAAGAAGAGTTAGAAACATGAAATCGTATAAACATCTGATTTTCCAGACGTTCATTGTTCGGAACATTCCTCTGAACATATCATTCATTTAAAAAAAAAGAGGAGCTTTACGACTGGAAAATTTAATTGGAAAAAGAAAGCCGACATCCTTATGCATATAAGGAGCGTATTTAGAATAAACATCAATCATCCAGATTTATAGTCGCATCACCATATTATTTATTGCTGTTTTATTTGCCAAATTCAGTTCTGCACAAACAAAAACAATTATGGGGAAAGTTGCTGATTCGGCAACAGGGACCCCTTTGCAAAATGTAAGCATTACGATGAATAATAGCCCTAAGGGCGGGCTTACCGATGCTGCTGGCAAATTCTCGATTAGTGTAGACGGGCCCGTTACAATGATAACTTTTAGCTTCACAGGTTACCACACCGTAACGTATACTGTTTCTGATAAACCCACCCAGGAACTGACTATACTACTTTCAAAATCTTATACCACTCTTGAAGATGTTGTCGTAAATGCAAAAAAGGGAAAATATAAGAACAAAAACAATCCTGCAGTTGAATTGATCCGGCAGGTTATCGCAAATAAATCCAGGAACGGACCGGGGGCATATCCTTATTCTTCATATAAAGAATATGAGAAGACTCAGATGTTTACAGACGGTCCGTGGGTCAGGATAACCCAGAACTTTTTGCTAAAGAAGTTTAAATTCTTTTTTGAAAATACAGATACAACGGTTGTTCCCGGTAAAAAACTGAATTCTGTTTATCTGCAGGAAGTCATTTCAACTAAATATTTTCAAAAAAATCCTGAGAAAGACAAAAAAATAATATTGGCACATAAGTCTGTGGACTATGGTCAATATATTGACATGAAAGGCATACAGGGTGCGTTGCTTTATATATTTAATGATATTAATATCTACGACAATAATATTCTCGCATTCACTGTGCAATTTGTAAGTCCCATTTCTGACTACGGACCAGCTTTCTATATGTATTTCATTCAGGACACCGTAGTTGAAAATGGTGTTCGTGTGGTCAAATTATATTTTACTCCGAGAAATCCTGAAGACCTGCTTTTCCGTGGCACCCTTTCGATTACACTCGATGGAAATTACGCTGTTACCAGTGCAGAGTTTGGAACTGGTAAACACGTAAATTTAAACTACGTCAGAAATTTCAAACTCACTCAGAATTTTAAGAGGGGACCTGCTGAACATTATTACCTGGCTGAATCAGATATGCTTGCTACGTTCAGTCCGTTTTCTAAAAGTCCCGGAGCTTTTGGAGAGAGAAAAATATCTATTTATGATTTTTCAGACTCTGTTTTACCCGAACATTTATTTCAGGGGCCCGCAGTGGATAGTTTGCCGGGGCCACCTGTTCAATCGGATTTATTTCTGAGCGAAAATCGACCGGTACCTCTTAGCCCTTCGCAGGCCCAGACTTATTCAAATGCAGACAGCCTGACAAAGATGCGTTCTTACAAAAGGCTAATGGATTTAGCGACCTTGTATTTTGTGGGTTATAAATCAGCCGGAAAATTTGATATTGGCCCTATTCAAACATTTTATTCATTTAATGCAGTAGAAGGTCAGAGACTTCAATTCGGGGGCAGGACTAATTACAAATTTAGCAAGCGATTTTATCTGGATGGCTATCTGGGTTACGGATTCAAAGATGAAAGATTTAAATATATGTTAACCGGGTCCTATTCGTTTAACAACAAGTCTATTTACAGTTATCCATTCAACTATGTACAGGCAAGTTACCTGCATGATATTAAAAATCCAGGTCAGGAAGATATTTTTTCGAATGGAAACACGTTTCTGTCTTCCTTTAACAGGGGATACAGTACCAACTGGCTATACAGCGACATTGCCCGGTTTTCCTATGTGCACGAATTTGGAAACCATTTTTCCTATATCCTGGGAACAAAATACTGGAAACAGCAACCAGCCGGGTCACTCGTTTATGTGAAGGAACCAATGCCTCAGTTACTCGATACTATTCCGGATATCACTACGGGTGAAATTTCCCTTACCCTCCGCTGGGCGCCCAATGAGCAATTCTTCGAGAACAAAGTAGGTAGAAGAGATATTGCCAATAAGTATCCGGTCATAACTTTTCAATATTCAAAAGGAATCGAAGGCCTTTATGGCGGCGAATACGGTTATGATGCTTTTCATCTCAAGATATCCAAAAGAATTTTTATTTCACCTTTTGGATTCTCGGACGTCAGACTGGATGCCGGTTACCTGTCTGGAACACTTCCCTTTCCATTATTGATTATTCCCTCGGCGAACAGGTCCTATTTTTATAGTTACAATTCCTTCAATCTGATGAATGTACAGGAATTTGTTGTTGATCATTATGCCGGCCTGGATATCGATCATTATTTCAACGGGTTCTTTTTCAATAAAATTCCTTTTTTGAAAAAACTAAGACTTCGGGAAGTTATAGCAGGCAAAATATTATACGGTGGTCTGCGAAGTGAAAACAATCCCAACGATAACCCTAATCAAATGCTCTTTCCCACAACCAATGGGGTTACCTCTACCTTTACATTGAATGGTCAGCCTTATGCGGAGGCGAGTGTCGGGATCTACAATATTTTTTCATTTCATCAGAATAGATCTGATCAAACGATTTACGTATTTATACCATCCCGGCGTTTCAACTTATGGAGTATTGGTAAGTAGCAATTTTAGTTTTTAGCCTGTCATTTAGTCGTCTGGATCTATTCGTTATAGACTCCATTTTGAATGGAAAATGTAGCTATAGGAGACAAAATTGAAACATTTGATTATTGAAAATTTGTTCTTATTTTAGGCATTCACAAAACGGATTATTATTATCAACGCCAGTAAGAATATTCACTTTCCCTGGCCTGATAGTTGCACAATTTCATATTTACTGACATATGGGCAGATAGAAATGATGTAAAGCTGCTGAGCAAGACATTCAATCCGAACAATAAATATTGCCGGCTGTTTTTAATTGGGGAAAAATAACCTCAGTAGCTCTAAGCGATCCCTTTTAAAATTTATAGATACTTTTCCTTGTATAAATTAATTCTGTTACGAAAAGATTTATGACATCTGAAGGAATAAAAATCCAATTCCATATTCCCATATTCTTTCTGAAACTGAATCAGAAGTCCAATTCTTAATAACCAATTTTTTTTTGCGACTAAACCCTGGTCTCATTTGACGATTCTACCTATTAAAAAGAGCGTGATACAAATGAAAGGTTCTTTCATAATTGTATTTCTATTAGTGGAATTAATCGCACTTTTAAATGCTTTTACCGTCCAGGCTCAGCACGGCCACAGCCGGATACCAGTCGTAAAAGATAATTTTACAAGCTTTACAAGAAAATATACAAACCGCGGAAAATTATGGACGGCAAGAAATAAGGCTTATCTGCGCCATCCTGACGCAAATTTTGGTGATAATTACAGCCCTGATAACGGAGCGGTTGAGCTTTTTGCAAAAAGAACGATTGATTCCAAATTTTATATAAATAAAGATACTCCTTCGATTTGCTATACTCAAAAATCCTCAGGCCCTATGCATTTCAAAAAAAATGGACAATGGGTCACAATCGACACCCGTCTTAATCCAAAAGGCCCATTACTTTATGAAGCCTCGAACCAGGAACAACCTGTGGGTTTTGATATTAAAAGAAAATCATCCTACATCATTACTGCTGATGGCAGGACTTATTTCAACAATTGGAAATTGTACGGAAAAAATCTGAGCACTGAAACTTTATTGGCCACCGCAGACTGGACACATTATACAACCGGCGATGATGGAATTGCTATTAAAAATATCTTTCCCGGAATCGACGCAGAAATGAAAGTGTCACGAGGTTCAATTAAAACCAATTTTATAATACATGCCAACAAATTCTCCACCTATAAAACCCTGCTTTTCAGAGATGCTTTTTTGAACGGGCATTCGGGCAATTTCACTTTCTCCAATGGACTTCGTGGAAATGGTTTAGTCTCCTCTGCTGATTTCCGGGTAAGTACAAGCACCGTTTTTCATATAAAAGAAGGCGTAATGTATCAGGAGAAAAATCCATCTTCGTCTCACCAGTTCATTCCTTATTATCTTGACAATAACAAATTGACACTGGCCATCAATAGCAATTTCTTAAATGATCTGTTTAAGATGGGCGATGTAATAATAGATCCAATGGTCCAATCTATGGGCATGCTGAAAAGAGGCATGATTACAGGATCGCATTCGAATCAGGATTGCAGCCTGGATACTGCTTGCGAATATGATTTTATGGTACCCGCACCACCTGGTGCAACAATTGTGAATGCAATGTTTTCGTTTGAATTTACAGCAAACGCTCCCTGTGTTGCTCAGGATGGAGCTTTCTCATTTGCAATAAATGGTGGATGTGCTTCCCAAATGTATGTAGGTACCGGTACCGGAACCGGGCGACAGCGTTTTCAAAATCAAGACATATTAATGGAAAACGGAAACAGCGTAGCCGGTTGTTTTCCCAGCCCTGTTTGTGGTCCCGGGCCACCACAAAATATTCCTTTTAGTTTTTATTTCTATAGAAAGTGTCATGGCCCTGAAGGCTGTGATGGTTCATGCATTGCGGCTTCCAAAGATCTGATGATAACTTTAGTGGGGCGAACCTTTGACTCCGCTTCAGTGACTGCAACGCCACAAAATAGTTGTGCCGGCTCTTTGGTGACCCTGACAGCAAGTGGGTACTATGGTATACCTCCTTACAATTTCACGTGGCAGGGTTTGCCACAATACAATGGTGATTCAGTAATCCAGGTTAATCCTGCAGGCAACACTACATATAACGTTCAAATCAGCGAACAATGTCTGGGCGCAGGTGGGCCAATTACGAAATCAATAGATGTGAAGGTGCTTCCTAAACCGCCCTTGCCGGCATTCACATCAAACAGTCCCGTATGTACAGGAGGCCAACTTATTTTAACCGTGCCACCCGCAGTGGGTACAACTTATTTTATATCAAATCCAGGTTCAGGTCTGGGGGGCGGACAGTATGCCAGTATAGCTGTTTTTAACGATGTGACAGCTGCATATGCAGGAACCTGGATCGCTATAGCCACCGATGCAAATGGTTGTACTTCCGACACGGCCAGCACAATAGTTGTCGTCAATCCCGCTCTTTCCCCGACAGTAACGATCAGTGCTTCGGCAACAAATATTTGTGCCGGCACCACGGTCAGCTTTACTGCAACAGCTTCCAATGCCGGAAATTCACCCACTTATCAATGGTTGGTAAATAGTAAAAAAGTAGGCACTAACAGCCCGGTGTTCAGCAGTAACAGCTTTGCAAACAACGACGCAGTAAGTTGTATCGTATCCGCCAGCGGGCCTTGTGCAGGCGCTTCAGATATTTCAAATACTATCGTGATAAGTGTAGACGCAACAGGCACACCAACATTCGATGCAATCGGGCCATTCTGTCAAAATTCCACTGCGCCGGCACTACCTCCAACTTCAAAGGAAGGAATTGCAGGAACATGGAGCCCTGCCAGCATCAATACATCTGCCATTGGAGCTGCGACTTACACATTTACACCATCATCCGCGGGAAATTGCTCAACTCCGGTTTCATTAATCATTACAATCGTTAGAAGCATCACACCAACTTTTCCAACAATAGCAGGTTCATATTGCCAGAATTCCACAGCGCCGGCGTTACCGTCAACGTCGAATGAAGGAATTGCCGGAACATGGAGTCCAACCGTCATCAATACATCTGTCCTTGGAACTGCAACTTACATATTTACACCATCCGGGGGAAGTTGCTCGACTCCGGTTTCTTTAAACATTACAATTGTTAGCAGTCTCTCACCAACATTTGATGCAATCGGGCCACTCTGTCAAAATTCCACTGCGCCGGCACTACCGCCGACGTCAAAGGAAGGAGTTGCCGGAACATGGAGCCCTGCCGGCATCAATACATCTGTTATGGGAACTGCGACTTACACGTTCACACCATCATCCACCGGCAATTGCGCAATTCCAGCTTCTTTGGACGTTACAATTGTTAACAGTATAACACCAACTTTTCCAACAATAGCAGATTCATATTGCCAGAATGCTACAGCACCGGCGCTGCCGCCAACATCGAAGGAGGGTGTTAACGGAACCTGGAGTCCTTCCTCGATCAATACAACAACCGTCGGTAGTACTTTATATACTTTTACTCCCACAACAGGTCAATGTGGAACTTCTTCACAAATCTCTATAGCGATCAACCCTCTTCCCACGCTGATCATGGGGCCGGATGTAACCATTGCTGCCGGAGCAAGTACCACGCTAAACGTCTCTGTAACGGGAAACATAATTTCTTATCAATGGTTACCACCCACCGGGCTGAATAATGCAACTATAGAAGATCCTGTTGCAAGCCCTTCTACTAGTACGGTCTATACGCTGGATGTTATAGATGCAAATCAATGTGAAGCAAGCGACAGCATTAAGATTAATGTGGCTGGGGGTGGAGGAGGATCGTCAAAAATTTTAGTGCCGAACGCTTTTTCACCAAATGGGGACGGCATAAATGACACATGGGTCATCACCAATCTTTCAGCTTACCCCGGTGCTACCCTGGATGTGTTCAATCGGTACGGTCAGCTTGTTTTTCACTCTGAAAATTATAACAAAGCGTGGGATGGAACTTTTAATGGTAAACCTCTTCCGGCGGCAACTTATTACTATATCATCGATCCGAAAAACAATGAAAAGAAACTAGCGGGCTCTGTCACTCTATTTAAGTAACTCATAATTTTACCATTGTGAAGTTGGGAAAGAAATTTGTATTCAATTGTTTGTGTTTTTTAATGATGGGTTGCGTGTCTGCCCAGCAACAACCTTACTACACACAATATATTTTGAACAATTTTATTCTGAACCCCGCACTTGCGGGAATAGAAAATTACTGGGACAGTAAGGTCAGTTATCGCAATCAGTGGGTCGGTTTAGAGGGTGCGCCTACAACGCTGTATCTAACAATAAATGCTCCACTTGGAAAAACAGAATATGACCATGAAACGCCTACCACGGTCCCGGATCTTCAAGCTAAGAATCTGGGTGCAAAACAATTCCTTATGGAGTATACCGCGCCTCCGGCCCATTCCGGAGTTGGCTTTACAATTCTGAATGATAAAACAGGTCCTCTCAGTCGGATTGCCGCATATGGCTCTTACGCATATCACGTTCCTGTGGGTGTCAAGACCAGTTTGAGTTTTGGCCTGTCTCTTGGTGTACAGGAAGTAAATGTTGACGTGACCGAGGTAAATTTCGGACAAGCTAATCCCATCGATCCCGCTGCTTTGGGAAGCGGATATCTAAATAAGCTGGAACCGGATGTTAATGCTGGCCTCTGGTTATCCAATAAAAGCTTTTTTGTGGGATTGTCTGCTCTTCAAATTATTCCCGTTCCAATTAATTCCAGCAATGGAAACACGACGAACGGAGTTACCTTGGTCGAAGGGAAGCTCATCCCACATACTTTTTTGACTGCGGGGTATAAGATAATAGCAAGTGATGACATCAACATTCTGCCGTCTGTCATGATAAGGTATGTACAACCGTTGCCCGTTGGTTTCGACGTGAACGCTAAAATCCAATTCCAGGATTTGCTCTGGTTGGGATTTTCATATCGTTATAATCAGGGGTACGCAGCGATGATGGGAATCAACATCAGCAGCACGATTAATCTCGGCTACTCGTATGACTATACAACAACGCAGTTGAACACAGTTAGCAGTGGTACACATGAAATAGTACTTGGATTCTTATGGAGAAAAAATAATAACAATTCTCATCCTAAATAGATTTACTGAAAACATAGGAAGGGAATTAATAACAAAAAAATATAATCTATGATTCTTTTATTTATTTCACTGCTTTTAAATTCCGGAGACAAAATACAAGCGCATTCCAAACCGGTTTATACCAGTGATGTGGTTACTTATTTTGCAAAAGATACTATAAGGCCCGCATCTGAAGTATTACCGGGCAAAGTTTCAAATGATGAATTTAAGAAAAAGGCACTTGCTAAAATAAAAGAGTTCCAGGGATGTCTTTTTATATTATGCGATATAAAGTCAGGAAATGTTGCACTGGATAACGCAGTGGATCAGGCTAACAGTTTATTTGTTGATGGGGCAATTATAGAAGTTTCTTCTATACATAGCAATGAAAAGAAACACTTAAAAGTTCGGGATTTTCTGGAGAAATTCAGAAACCTTCACTACGATCGCATAATCATCACATTCTCGCACGTGGATTACGTTAGCAATATTCGTAAAGGAGCTGACGGCAACTATTATGGATTGGTCAGCTTTGAACAAACTTTCCGTGCATACAGAGATGGAGCTTTGGTTTATGAAGATGAAACAAAAAAAACGACTGAAGTCCAACTGGTTGTTTATGAAAGAAATCTTCGTGGTAATGCCATCCAGCAATGGGATGTAATGTTATCAGATGTTGAAGTCTTGGGCACGAAAAACCCCAAACCGTAATCGTATTTCAATATGGCAAAAAATTATGTTTTAAAATTTTTTATTTTTATTTCCTTTTCTCTTGGCCAACATCGCCTCTTCTGTCAGGTGTATTCAAATAATGACGGTGCCAAAGAAAAACATTTTATTTATGAGGTAAAAGAAATAGATGAATTTTTTGAAAGGTTTAATGACGACCCTGGCTCATTTATCAGGAGCGTTTACAAAGATCATCATACCAAATTTAATATTGACCGGCGACGATTGATACTAAGTTTATTCAACTATGAAAACATGTCGCGTGACAGCATTATTGTAAGTAAGTTTATTTCAGACGTTACAAAGAAGACAAAACCAATTTACCTGGATTTTTATGGAGATAACTGGTATGCTGAACTGACGTGCAAATTCAAATACAATTCTTCTTCTATTGAAATTCCTGTCATAATGAAAATTGAAATGACCCAAAATAAAGGATCTAAATGGATGATTGTCGCTGTAGGATCAAGTACGTTAAAATCAAAAATAGTTGTAACTAAAATGGCTCAAAGTAAGATTAAAACAAAATTCATCAGTCCGACCAGCCACGGTACAAATTTTGTTTCATTAAAGAGGGCTTTTGAAGACAAAGAGAATTTATCCAGTTACTTTGAAACCTTTTATTTTAAAGGGTCAAATATGTTGGCATTTTACAATGCTATTTTGAATAGTGAAATAGAATTCCAGGACGTAATCAAAATAAAATATCATTTTTTGGTGGCTGACAAATGGATATTTACTGTGGAGAATTTTCCCAGGGAGACGCTCAATTCAGGTTGGCTTATTAATAAAATACAAAGTGTCTCGCCGTTCGGGATGGAAAACTATAAAAACAAATTATTAAGTAGTAATTAAGAATGTATAGGGTAATTCTTTTTTTCGTTGGATTCAATTGTCTGGTACACATTTGCTGTGCCCAGGATACTATAACTACGAACGATGTAAAGGTTATCAAGGCAAGGTCAGCAATTATAATAGAAAGATACTTTAACAACCTGCTGAATACTATCTCTTATACAGGGGCTGAAAGTACCGATATCAAGGATTTGATCAACCAGAGTTTTCAAGATAGTAGCAAACAAATTTTTCTTAATAACCAAATCGCTATTGCTGACGATATAAGCGATCCTGATTACTCAAGTTCCTCGAATGCTCCCGATATACCCGTTATCAGATATCTAAACGCTTTTAATACCTTTTATGGAAAGAGCGATGCAAATTCTGTGTACTTCAGTGATGTCAGATCTTCTCCTGTTAAGAGGGGCAAAAAGAATATTTACATAAATGTCTATTTCACATCTTTTTTTAAAAACATATGCTTGTCAAAGCCGTCTACTCCTTATAAACCTTCAAAACGCGTGGCTGAAATTTTTATTAAAAGAAGTACCAACAATAAATGGCTTTTATATATTTCAAGAATTGGTTTCTTTAATGCGGCTGATACCCTGAATGATCTTTCAGACAATATTGTTATAACAAAAGCAATAATGCAAACCAATTCGTACGGGCTTATCGATGAAACTATCGACTCGGCGGCCAAATTCAGACTATATACTGAACAGGCCCATTTGGAGGAAAAAAAAAGAAATTACCAAACAGCAATTAATTTATACTCCAGGGCAATTGAGATCGCGCCAGAGAAACGGGTTTTTTGTGAAACCCGGATAAAACAGCTCAATAGTTCCTTCAGGATACTTGCTGATCTGGACGAGGAATACAAAGCAGGATATTATAAGGTTGCTATTAAGGGATATTCCGAACTACTCAAAAAGCCCGGTTTGAATTCTGATTATTCCAATTCAGATTATTATTTGGGAAGGGCAAAATGCTTTGACAAAATGGGACAGTTGACAAGATCTTATAATGAGCAAGTCAGGAATTACAATGATGCCTTGAAAGATTATGCGAAATCCTACGAATATGACAATGATAATATGGAAACAATCCGGTGCCGGGCAGATCTCTATAGGCGCATGAATAGAAATATTGAAGCGCTTACCGAATACAGAACTTACCTGGCAAAAGATCCAACCGACCCAACTGTTTACGAGGCTATGGCTAATCTTCACGTGCTCAGTGGGAATCTGGATCAGGGCATAAAAGATAGTGATCCTGCATTAACACAGCGGAATATTGATCCGATTTCTAAATCAAAACTGAATATTGAAAAAGGAGTATTGTACGTACAAAAAAAGGATTATTCAAGTGCCGAAGATTATTTCTCGCGTGCCATTGCTTTGGATAGCAATAATGCTTTTTCATATTATAATCGTGGTTTGGCCCGAATCAAAATGAACAAGTTTCAAAGTGCGGCAAGTGATATGGTTTCTGCCCGTCAAAAAGGTTTTGGATCAACCAACATTATGAAGATAGATAGTTCAGCGCAATTAATATTTGAACGCGGAGTGTATGACCTCGATCTCGGTAAATACGATTCGGCCCTGATAATAATTGATGCCGCAATTTATGTAAATCCAAAAATGAGTTATTATTATTATGCCAGGGGTGAATGTTATTTTTCGAAAAAAGATTTTGGAGAATCAATCAAAGCATATTCACTCGCAACAGGATTATTAACCAATTATCCTGAAGCATATTATAAAAGGGGATTAGCCAATATGCAGTTGGGAAAGCCTTCCGATGCTATCGCTGACTTTACCAGGACTATTCAATATAATCCGCAATTTTATTTAGCACAAAAAGGTATTGGCGATGCATATTTTACGCTTAAGGATTATAAGAATTGTCTTAAGAGCCTTCAGGCCTGTCTCGAGATGAGCTCGCTCAGGGAGGCACATTCAACCAGGACGGTCCTGGAGATTTATAACACGATTGGCAAAGCTTATTACGGGATCAAGAATTACTCAATGGCCTTGGAGAATTACCGGAAATTTCTTTCATTTCACCCGAATGAAATTCCTCCTTCATTTAATTATGAAATGGGAAATATCTATATGAACATAGGTAAATACGATTCTGCAAATAGTTATCTCGTCAGATCCTATCAAAGTGACCCTTCTAACGGATATATTCTATATAGCATGGCTAGTTGTATTTACTTACGCGGAAATGTTGAAGAGTCTCTGAAGTGGTTTGAAAGATCTTTTAAGACAAATGCACTGGAGAGAAGTTTTGTGGATCACGACACGCTGCTGGGATCATTGCAGGACAATAAAAGGTTTAGAGATTTAAAAAACAAATATCTTTAATATGGAGGCAGGAAACGTTATGATAAATCCTGAAAGCATATATTATTTATTTGAAGTCGGCCAAAAGATCAAACAGGAAGATTATATATGGCCTGTTCCCGGAAAGGCAAGCGAGAATGACAGAGTTTATATGGTTTGCGATGGCGTCGGAAGCTTCGATAATGGCGGAGTCGCCAGTAAACTGATCTGCCAGTTTATGGCAGGGAACGTTTTGAAATTTGGCGAACACAGAATGTCCCGGGAATTAATCGACAGATTATTAATGGAAGCGAGGGATCGGTTGATTCTTTATGCCAAGGAATACAGATTGGACACAGATCTCGCCACTACTTTTTCAATGCTTATTCTATATGATCAAAAGGTGTTCATGTCGTGGTGCGGAGATGGTCGGATTTATCATTTGCGGGGAGGAGAAATTCTTTTTAAAACTGAAGATAATTCCCTCGTCAGTGAATCAACAAAGAATGTCACTATTTCACGAGGCATAAAAGCAGATAGTTCTCCAATTTTTGCAGAAACAAAATGGATTGATTACGTGCGTGATGGTGATTATTTTTTGATTTGCAGTAAAAGCATAATAGAAAATGTAACGGACGATGATATCAGATTATTGGTCAACTCAAGCGGTAAAACAAATATCGACCTGACCAGCTCTGTTAAGAAATTGTTTTTTGAAAAGACTCCGGAGAATTATTCTATGTATTTGATAAGAGTAAGTGTGGGTAAACAGAAAAGGAGCAGAAACAGCAGAATCGACGCAATCAGAAAACAAGCAAGTAGATATGCCTGGCCGATCTTTATTATCATTGCGGCGGCAGTCCTTGGACTTTTAATTATGATTTTTTATTTGCGTGAAACTTCCTATCCGGCTCCAAAATATACAAATCAAACGCCTCAACCTGTGCATGCTTTACGTAAAGACAGTGTTCCTGGTAAAATCGTTATGTCAGCTCCCCAGCCTGGAGATATTTCACGCGAGGACAGTGTCCCTAACGCAATTGATATATCAGCGTCCCGGAAGCCAATTCTTTCGGCAACCGATTCTGCAAAAAACGACAGCGAAAATCCCACCGAAGATTTGCAAAGCGATAGCTCAGCAGTCATTCAGGCTGAAGAAAGACCAGAGCAAACAAGTCAAACACCTATCGTTCGAAAAAAACAGGTGGCGCAGCTTTTGATAAAGTTCACGACTGATGAGTCGTGCAAACTCAAAATCACGAATTTAGATTTGGACGAAGTGATTGATTGGGATTTATTTCAAAATGATAACGGCACCCTTTATTTAAAGCCGGGAAAATATTCGATCGTAGCAACGAGTGTGATCGATGTATCCAAAACCAAAACTTATAATTTTGACGTAAAATCTGGATACTCACATACCATGCAAAATCTCCATATTAGCTTTCGATAGCTGACTGACACATACAACTTTCGTTATCCCACCAGATCTCCTGGTAACTCTAACGCTGGGACAAATAACAAATGTCGATAGGGTGAAATAGCGTCAATAAAACTCCCGATAGTTCGATTTTGTAAATCGAACCAATTATTTTTTCGGTGCTTCGTCCACCTTGATTGCTAGCGATTCGGTGTAAGTAATGTCTACTTTGTCACCCACCTTTACGCCAACCAGGTTTTTTGGGTCTCTCACTTTGATTGTTTCTTTGTTGCCTCTGGGTCCCATAAACGTAACAGTCGGGGCATTAGGGTCGATTGCAGTAATGATAACCGTTACAGTAGTTTGTTGGGCCATAGCAGCAGCAGGTTTCTCACCGGGTTTGGCGGATGCAGCAGCAGAGGAGGTTGTTACTCCTGTTGTGCCATGTTCCTTAACTTCATAAGCTATCGCTTCCGTATAAACCGCCGTAATTATATCGCCTTTTTTTACCTGTGCAAGGTTCTTGACATCGTCACCTGCAATGAAGCTGTGCGTTTCGCCATCCTGTGTCTTAATGACAACCTCCCTGGTTTTCTGATTTACCGAAAGCACCGTTGCAGTTACCGTCTGAGACGACACTACCGCCTGTCCTTTTGTTTCCTGCGCCTGTACACCTGTTAAGCTGAACAGGCTGATCAATGCAGCGACCGCTGTCCCTTTGAATACCTGCACGAATGAAATCCTGATAGTTTTTTTCATGGTTAAATGTTTTATTAAATAATGACCCATTGACTATAGAACATAAGGATCAATTCTGAAAATTAGATTAATTTTCAAAATAAACCTTATTTAGTTAACCGCTATTTGGCTAAATGAAAAAGTTCTTAAGTGATAATCTGGACCTGATAAGTCTGAGAACACATTGGCTGGCTGCATTTGTTCTTGCGGTAATATTTATAAACTCAGGCGAAGTCCCCAAACAAAATGGTGATAAGCAAGACCGCGCGCCGAATATAATTTTAATTGTTGCCGACGACCTTGGATACAGCGATCTGCAGTGTTACGGAAATATTGCCATTCACACTCCAAATATTGACAGTCTGGGTTCCGGAGGGGTCAGATTTTTACAGGCTTATGTAACTTCGCCCATATGTTCCCCATCCAGGATGGGCATGATTACAGGTCGTTACCAAAACCGCTTTGGCAGTGAGTACATGCCTTACGATAAATTCGACCCTGCTTTCCTGAAAATGATACGGGAACATTATATTTTTGAACGAAAAAAATATCCGGGACTCAAGACCCTCAAACCACATCTTGGATTAAATAAAAATAAATATGTAACCGGACTGGATGCCCACGAAATCACACTCGCGCAGCTATTAAAATCGCAGAAATATGCAACCGGACTCGTGGGCAAGTGGAATTTGGGTGATGACCCGGGAAATCATCCTTACGAAAGGGGGTACGATTACTGTTATTATTTCGACGGGGCTTTAACGCGATATGTAGATGATCCTGTAGATACCAGCCGCTATATTAATAAGCACCTGCCCTGGGCGTTTTCCGAATTACCAGCCTGGACACCAAGGGCCGCATCAACAGCCATACGCGAAGGAAGAAATGAAGTAAAAGACACGGGATACCTCACGTTTTCACTTGCCAGTAAGGGAATGCAATTCATGGAAGAAAATAAAGATCATCCTTTTTTCCTGACGCTTACTTTCAATGCTCCGCACGATCCGTTTCAGGTACCCAAAAGTTATTTTGACCGAATTAAAAATGTAAATGACAGCGTTAAACGGGTCTACTATGGAATGATTGAAGCATTGGATGATGCGGTCGGAAGCATCGTTGAAAAATTGAAGCAACTTCATCTAGATAACAATACCATGATCGTATTTATAAGTGACAATGGAGGAGCAACTTACACAAGAGCAACGGACAACTTTCCGCTCAGAGGCGGAAAATGTACACATTTTGAAGGCGGTCTGATGGTTCCTTTTTTCATTAAATATCCTGCCGCAATAACGGGTTCACAGGTTTTCAAAAATCCTGTTTCTTCTTTGGACATTTTCGCAACGGTGGCTGGAGTGGCGAACGCGCCACTTCCATCAGACAGGGTTTACGACGGAATTAACCTGCTGCCTTTTTTGACAAAGGGAGGCGGTTATCCCCACACTGTTTTTTATTGGAGAAGTGGTTATTCCAAAGCTATTTGCAAAGAGAATTGGAAGTTATATATCAATGAGAAGAGTAAAAAGAAATTTCTTTTTAACCTGGAATCCGACATAGAAGAAAAAAATGATCTGTCTTCCGGAATGCCGCAGAAAGTAGACGAATTGAAAAATGAACTTGACATCTGGGAAAAGACACAGACTGTTAAACCATCCTGGCCAAGTGCGGCAGATTTACTGATAGAAGTAGATGGTGAAGAATACTATTTTCCCAGCTGATTACAGGTGATTAACTGTAAATCTTCCGTGAGACTCAAATACAAAATAGGTTAACTTTAGCGGCTATTTACTTATTAAACCTAATAAATTTTATGAAGCAATTTATCTTGTTCACCTTAATAACTGCCTGCCTGTTTTCCTGCACTACTCCTGCTGACAAAATTCCTTCTGCCGATACAACTTCAGTTGCAGACAAAACACCGCCTGCACAACAACAATCAGAAGAAAATCTTGCCCTTGTTAATAAGTATTTCGCTGCTATTGAAAACCTCGATACGGCTGCAATGTCTTCCCTGATGGCGGATGATTTCAAAGGGTATGGTCCTTCAATCGGCGATTCGGCCGGTAAATCGGAAATTCTTGAAAACTGGAAATATAATTTTGACCACTACTTTGCGTCGATTAAGTATAACCGTTATCAGAATATTGCGACCACTATAGGTGAAAACAAAGATGCTGAACCGGGGGAATGGGTATCAAACTGGGCTTATTGTTCTGTAAAATATAGAGACGGAAGAGGTCCAATATATATATGGATAAATTCTGTTCTCAAAATTGAAAATGGGAAGATCCTGAAAAGCAGGGTATTTTATAATGAAGCTGATTGGTTACGTCAGCTGGGAGATCAGTCCATAAAACCCATCAAAAAGAAACAGGGC
Organism: uncultured Bacteroidota bacterium; assembly: GCA_963757315.1. GTDB lineage: Bacteria > Bacteroidota > Bacteroidia > Chitinophagales > Chitinophagaceae > Puia. Next base: position 258,437 of record CAVWRD010000012.1, read on the forward strand.
GAATCTCTTTGATTTAACACAACCGTTAAACTCACTTTTACAGGATTTAGATGGTGCCCGTATTCAGATAAATACTCCGCGCTTTTTCAATAAAACCTAAAGTGAGAATTGCAACTTTCTTCAGGAATCCGGTTAATGTCATTTACTATATTTTTCAGGATTCACATTGGTTAAAATTGCGGTATGTCGAAAAATGTTTTTATTGCTACATCTGAACCGTACTCCGGCAAGTCAGTCGTTGTACTCGGACTAGTGAATATGTTGTTGGGGAAAACCAAAAAAGTCGGTTATTTCAAACCTATCATCAATGCAGATCCCAAAGAAAAAAAAGATGACCATATTGCTGCAGTTACTGAATATTTTGGTCTTTCCGTAGTTTATGATGACGCATTCGCATTTACCCGTTCCCAGGCCTTACAGATGATACAAAACAGAAGCCAGGGCGAAATGATAGATACCATTATCAGTAAATTTAAGAAACTCGAAGACGCGTATGATTTTACTGTAATTGAAGGAAGTGATTTTTTGGGCGAAGGAATTGCTTTTGAATTTGATGCAAATATTTCAATAGCGAAAAATCTGGCCGCTCCGGTTATCATTGTTATATCCGGCGAAAATAAAACGACTGCACAGATAGTAACATCTTCACTTACCGTGTTACAAAATTTCAGGTCACGTGAAGTGCAGGTACTGGCAGTTGTAGTAAACAAGGTAAATGGTAAGCAGGCAGAAGATGTTAAACAACTCTTGACAATACAGCTCGACAAAGAAATTATTATTGCTGTAGTTCCGTTGGAAAAAAGTTTGAAAAGCCCAACCCTGGGTGAGATAAAAGAAAGCCTTGATGGTAAACTTCTTTTTGGAGAAGATCAACTTGATAACCAGGCTGATCATTTTATTACCGGGGCCATGCAGGTTCCCAATTTTCTATCTTATTTAAAAGAAAATGTTTTGATCGTAACTCCCGGCGACCGGGGAGATATTATAGTCGCATCCCTGCAGGCAAATCTTTCTACAAACTATCCAAAGATTTCAGGCATTGTACTTTCTGCAGGTTTCGAACCCGAAGAACCATTGTTGAGGCTTATACAGGGCTCACCATCTATTATGCCAATTATTACAGTAAAGACAGGCACTTTCGAAACTTCAGCAAAACTCGGGGCAATTCAATCAAGGATTACTCCCGGCAACAGAAAAAAAATTCGGCTCGCAATCGATGTTTTTGAAAAATATGTGGATGTGAAATCTTTGGACGAAAAGATGATAACTTTTAAACCGGAAGGAATTACGCCACACATGTTTCAATACCAATTGACGAAATGGGCGAGAACGAATATCAAACATATTGTACTTCCCGAAGGAAATGAAGACAGGATTTTAAAAGCTGCGGCCCGGCTGATAGATCAGAAGATTGTAGAACTTACATTACTTGGTGATCCCACTGAAATAACAGCTTCTATAAAACGTCTTGGTTTAAAGCTTGATTTAAACAGTATAAAAATTGTTGATCCTGTAAAGTCAGTTTATTATGAAGATTATGTGCAAACATTCTATGAACTGAGGAAGCATAAAAATGTTGAGCTTGAAATGGCAAAAGATACCATGACAGATGTTTCATATTTCGGCACTATGATGGTATATAAGGGGCACGCGGATGGAATGGTGTCGGGAGCCGTTCATACAACACAACATACCATAAGACCGGCGCTCCAGTTTGTAAAAACAAAGCCTGGTATTTCCGTTGTTTCTTCTGTTTTTTTTATGTGTCTGCCTGATCGCGTTTGTGTTTTTGGGGATTGCGCTGTTAATCCCAATCCCACATCCGAACAGCTTGCTGAAATAGCGATCTCATCTGCGGAAAGCAGCCAGCGGTTCGGTATTGAACCGAGGGTTGCGATGCTCTCTTATTCCTCGGGCACATCTGGCGAAGGTGAAGAGGTTGAGAAAGTGCGGAATGCAACAGAAATTGTGAAACAAAAGCGGCCCGATCTAAAAGTGGAAGGTCCTATCCAGTACGATGCGGCTGTTGATCCGGTGGTTGCCAGTCAAAAATTACCAAATTCTGAAGTGGCTGGCAAAGCAACTGTGCTTATTTTTCCGGATCTTAATACAGGCAACAATACATATAAGGCCGTACAGCGTGAAACTGGTGCAATCGCAATCGGCCCCATGTTGCAGGGATTGAATAAACCTGTAAATGACCTGAGCCGCGGCTGTACGGTAGATGATATTTTCAACACGGTTATAATTACTGCCATTCAAAGTCAGCAGAAATAAAATGAACATCTTTGTCATAAACTCAGGCAGTAGTTCCATCAAATACCAGCTATTCAAAATGCCTGATGAAAAACCAGTTTGCAGCGGACTGGTGGAACGAATAGGATTGGAAAATTCTGTAATCACTCATAAAATATTTTCAGATGGGGATGTGAAAACAATCAAAAAAACCATGGACCTGTCTGGTCATGAAGAGGGATTAAAAGAAGTAGCGGCATTATTAACCGATACTGAAAAAGGAGTCATAAAAAAACCTGGCGAAATTGAAGTGGTTGGTCACCGGGTAGTGCATGGAGGTGAAACTTTTGCCGCTACAACAGTCATATCAAAGAAGGTTAAAGAAGAAATTAAAAAACTTTTTCCGCTTGCGCCGCTGCACAATCCCGCAAATTATCTTGGAATAGAAGTAGCCGAAAAAATTTTCACAAAAGCAAAACAGGTTGCTGTATTCGACACAGCATTTCACCAGTCACTGCCTCAAACAGCCTTTACTTATGCAATTCCAAAAACTTTTTACACGGACCACCACATAAGAGCTTATGGTTTTCATGGTACGAGTCATAAATATGTAAGCGGGAAGGCTATAGAATATTTAAAGAAAGCGGAGACAAAACTGATCACTATTCATCTTGGAAACGGGTGCAGTATGGCGGCAGTAAAAAATGGAAGATCCATTGATACCAGCATGGGCTTTAGTCCTCTGAGCGGATTGGTGATGGGAACCCGTTCGGGTGATATTGACCCTTCCGTTATTTTTCATTTGATCAATCAACTGGGTTATGATCCTGAACAGGTAAACACGCTGCTTAATAAACGAAGTGGAATGCTGGGACTTACAGGATTTAGTGATATGCGCGATATTGGTAAGGCTGCGCGGGAAGGAAACCGGGATGCAGAATTTGCATTGGAAATATATTCATACCGGATAAGAAAATATATCGGCGCATATATTGCCGTACTAAATGGCCTGGATGCAATTGTATTTACAGCAGGTGTGGGTGAAAACGACATGTATACCAGACAACGAATTTGTAATGGGATGCAGTTCCTTGGAATTCATCTGGACGAAGAGAAAAATAAAATATCTTTAACTTCAATCAGGGAAATTAGCAGCGATGTTTCCCCGGTAAAGATTCTGGTTATTCCCACCAACGAAGAGCTTGAAATTGCAAAGCAATGTTACGGGCTCCTGGAGATTTAGTAGCATAGTAAGGATGTATGAGAAAACGGCGAACAGTTTTAAGTTACATTCCCGCCGGGAGTTAAATGAACATGTATTATGCAAAAATTTACAAGAATTCTCTTCGTACTGCTCTTTGCATTTTCTTTCCTCCGAGGTCAGGATTCAACTGCATCAAAAAAAACAAAAAGTGGCATTGCAGCCATACCGATGTTAAACTACAACCGCACGCAGGGAGTTGTTTTAGGAGCTATTGTTTCGAATTACTTCAAAGTAAATAAGAGGGATTCTATCTCACCTTCTTCAAATGCAGGTATCGCAGGAATTTATACAGCACAAAACAGTTATGCTCTGTTCCTATACTCATCACTATTTTTTGACGAAGATCGATGGCGTGTTCGTGCCGCAGCAGGAACACTGGATATCAATTTTCAGTTCTACCTTGAAGATCCGGTTACATCGACAGGCAATTTTTCTGATTACTCAACAAAAGCAAACCTCGTCGTAGTGCAGTTACAGCGAAATATTTTTAAACGAATTTACTTTGGTCCCACTGCTTCTTTTATCAAATCGTCTGTTACTTTTAGTTTTCCCGGAGCAAATGGCCAGGATTCGATCCAAAAAAGCCACCTGAACAGTCTGGGTTATATTCTAAGCAACGACACGCGCGACCATGTTCAGTATCCGACAAAAGGTATGTTCCTGAACTTTAAAAACCAGTTTTACGGAAGTTATATTGGTAGCGATTATAATTTTGCGCGATATATCGTTACTTATAATCAGTACTTTAAAATAGGCAAAACGGAAACTAATCAGGTTTTGGTAGCACGGGCTACTTTAAATATTGCTACGGGCAATGTTCCCTTCGAAGGACAAACCGTCGTGGGTGGCGATGACATTCGCGGATATTCGCAGGGGAAGTATCGTAACGATCAGGTATATACGCTTCAATCGGAATATCGATGGAATTTCTATGGGAAATGGGGTCTTGTTGCTTTTGCCGGCTTAGCCACCGCCGTTGCACATTTTTCTGATATTTCAGAAAGCCAGTTACTGCCAGGTGTGGGAGCGGGTTTGCGTTTCAGGATGCTTCCTTCCGAAAAAGTAAATATTGGTGTCGATGCAGGCGTGGGCAAGGGTGACTACAGTTTAACATTCCGCATCGGTGAATCATTTGGAAGATAAACAGCCGATCATTTTTCTGACTTGCTTTTACCAGCACCCACAGCAAAGGAAACATATACAAACAGGCCGTTGTTTTGCTGGCTTCCTGCACTTGATTTCATTACATCTATAAAGCCATGATAATATCGAACTCCAATGCCCATGCCTTTATCTTTTCTTAATTTCAAAACAAGTCCTACAGCCGCTCCAAAATCAAAACGGGTATAGTCATCTTCAACATTTTTTACGAATTCCAGCTCACCACCCGCCGCATCTTCTTTAAAAATATCTTTTACATTAGTCCTTAGGCTCAATTGAGGACCGGCTTCCGCGAACAACAAACCTTTAATTCTATACCTGAATAGCAAAGGCAAACTGATATAAGACATTTCCCTGGTAATGGATCCGTTTTGAAAAGATGTATTTAAATTCGGATCATCCAGCGGATAAACTGGAATTCCCTTCCCTCCAAACGGAGATTTGGGGATTGCTTCGGGATGGAAAAACCAATTATCTGAGAGTTTTATATTGAAGTAAAGTCCCAGTCCCAATCCGGCCTTCCAATCTGCTCCGCTATTACTGACAGATGAAAAATTGGGTCCAACCGTTAAACCGAATTCCAGTTTTTCAGTGTTCAATTTGTCACCAAATAATAAAGCAATTATCACCTGACTCTTTACCGGAACAGAAATAAATAAAAAAAGAATAATAAAAAAAATCCTGAATGCGCGCGGATGATGGCTACATCGTCTTTTAAACATAAAATCCAGTTGAAGAAGAATGTTAATTCAGGCTGACCCAGTCTAAAAAACAAAAAACCGATAATTCGCAGATAATAAAAAAGTATTTCTGTTACCCAAAAAACCCGCCTCTGATCTGAATATCCAACGTTTATTCATCTGATACTGACCTCCGACAATCATATTCCATTCCTGAACGGGTCTTTTGTCTAATGAATAACGAACAATAGCTGACCCGTCGGCTGCGCCGATTTTTTGTATAATAGGAGTTAATATTTTGTCCGCAGTTTGCATCTTTAACTTATCTGCAGGGTTGGATGGGTTTAATCCGTTGTACCAGTTATAATAATCGGTTACGATTTGATCTTTCCTTTGCCAGACTTCCGGAGGCAAGGCATCTGAAAGAGTTATTTCGCCAACGGTGCCCGCACCAAACCGGGCACGCAGTGCGCCTGCCCAGATACCGATATTCTTTTGAGGATGTTCTGCAAACTTAAAAGTATGGCCCAGCCTGAAACTCATGGTTTGTGCGGGAACCGGATTGTCAAGTTTATCAGGTTTATTCCAGGTCCAGTTCAAATCGGCTGCGAAAAAAAATATTCCTATTCCAAAGGCCCCGGTAAACCCAAATCCGGCAGTTCTCACATTCTGTGTAACCACTGAAGATAATTCGACAGGTGTGGTGATGTTAACCGTGGTAGTCGAAGTACCATATCCGAAAATTCCATAGAGGTCAAGGAAAGGAAATATCCAGAGGTCGGGCCTGACCATGAAAGTACTGGCCTTTACGGAATTGTTTTTAAAACCGATGAAATTGATAGGCGTTAATGGAATATTCTGGTTGTCGGTTTGTAAACCAAGTTGCAGGTTTTCAATAATTAATCCCTGATTTGCGTAAAAATAATTAGCCATTACGCCAGCAGGATAATTCAAATCAATGCCCAGCTTGTAAGCTTTCTGACCCCAAATAGGGAAGGTATGAAGGTAAACCACCTTCTTCAGGCTGTCGGTATAAGCCTGTTGTTTTTTTGATAATTGTACCTGGCTATATTGGGCAGATGTGGTTAATCTAATTGCCAGGAGACAGAGTATAAATAAATATAGTTTCATAGTTCCGAAAATATTTATTTTATCCCAAGCTCGATCGCGGACGTTTTGGTAAAACGAAAATACCATTTTTTGAGCCTTTGATTTTTAATATAAATAATTTATACGTCCAAATAATCTTGCAGGTTATCATTTTTATAAACAATCCCTATTTATTTCCCGTTTTCTTACATCAAGGCCGTACAGGAATTGTGTCAATAAGATATTTCCGGGATCAATAAGTTTTCATTAGATCAAAATTGCTTATCTTTTAATGCTGATCCGCCCTTCAGTTGAAAGCAAATGGCCGTCTCCCTGTAATTGTGTTGAAAAATATATTCGATGAGACATTACATCTGCTTTCTTTTTTTTTGACGGCGGCCACATGGCTTTTCTCATGCAAACGGGAAACCAAAAAATCTAATGCCGATGAGTCGGCCGTTGTCAAATCCACTCCCCCGGCAAACACCGATACCGTTGAGTCATATGAAATAAATGCAAGTGGTGACAGTGTTCCTTATTTTCATTGGGCTGCAGATGACAACATATTGGGATTGGAAAATACAGCATTCGGAGATCTGGACAGCATGATTAACAGGCAGTACATCCGTGTGCTTGTGCCTTACTCAAAAACCTACTACTATGTGGAAGGAATGAAAAGGTATGGGCTGGCTTTTGAGCTGGTCAATTTGTTTGAAAGTGAATTGAACAAACAATTAAAATATTATCCTCCGAAAATCAGGGTAATTTTCATACCTGTCAGTCGAAAAAATATCCTGCCTTTGTTAACGGGTGGCCATGCAGACATGATTGCCTCAGGATATACGATTACACCTGAACGGGAGAAGGAGGTCGACTTTTCATCGCCTACCATAACGGGTATAAGAGATATCGTAGTAGGCGGACCATCGGCTCCGCCTATTCGCTCCATAACAGATCTCGCAGGCAAACAAGTGTTTGTACGTGAAAACACCAGTTTTCAGGCTTCTCTTATCAGACTCAATCTTTTATTACAGAAAGCCGGTCGCAAACCCATGATTATAAACTTCACCGACCCTTATCTTGAATCAGAAGACATTCTTGCAATGGTTAATGAAGGCATGATTCCTTACACAATTGTGCCCGAGGATCTCGGAACGCTTTGGAATAGTGTGTATACTAACCTCAAAGTGTATAACAAAATTGCGGTAGATAGTAATATATCCTATGGATGGGCATTCAGGAAAAACTCGCCTAAATTGAAATCTCTGGTCAACCGGTTCGTAAGCACAATAAAAAGAGGAACTGTAACCGGCAACATGATTTACGATAAATTCCTGAAAAATAAAGGACGTCTGCGGAATGCCAACAGCCATCAGGCACTGGCAGATTTGGACAGATTTAAATCCCTTTTTCAAAAATATGGAAAAACCTATTCGCTGGATTGGTTGTTATTGTCGGCCCAGGCGTTTCAGGAATCCCAATTAAAGCAGCAAACTGTGAGTCATATGGGGGCGGTTGGTGTGATGCAATTGCTTCCTTCTACGGCTGCGCAACCTCCGATCAATATCTCTAATGTCAGAACTGCGGACAATAATATCCATGCAGGCGTAAAATACATGCGGTATTTAATCGATAAATTTTATGTAAGGGAACAAATGGATTTTCTGAACGAAGAGCTTTTCGCATTAGCGGCATATAATTGCGGACCGGGCAATGTAAGAAAGCTAAGAAGGGAAACTTTAAAAAGAGGACTGGATCCCAATGTCTGGTTTGATAATGTGGAAATATCGGCAGCTCACTATATAGGAAGAGAAACTGTACAGTACGTAAGTAATATTTATATGTATTATAGATCCTACCAGGCTCTTCAGCGCTACAAAGACCTGAGAGCAAAAAAGAAAGTCCCACCGAAATAGTTTTGCTCACGACGAATACCGGCGGAATCGTTTAAATAAAAAAAAGAGGCCCTCCTTTTTTACAAAGGAGGACCCCATGAAATTTTAATGTTCAATTTTAATGTTCAATCTTAAAAGTGACCGGAACGGTAACTTTTGATTTAACCATCTGGCCGTTTTCTTTTGCCGGATGCCATCTGGGAGAACGCATTAGCACGGAAACTGTTTCATCTTCCAAACCATATCCAAAATGTGTTCCTGGGATTTCAACACTTGTAACGGTGCCAAGGCTATCCAGGTTCACTTCGGCAAAGACTGTACCTTCTACATGAAACTTTAATGCCTGTTCAGGGTATTCTATGTTTTTATTTATAAAAGCAGATAAAGCTGCATCGCCGCCGGGATAAGCGGGCTTTTGAGAAGGAATATAATACACATACTCCTTTGTATGTATAGTACGAACAGGAGCGGGCTGGGCTTTTGTTGGTTGTGGTTGTTCCAATGCTTCATGTGATTGCATAGGTGGTTCGCTATACATAACCACTTCATTGGTGCCTTGTTTTTTTGGCTTCACTGAAGGTTTCTTGGATTTCCTCGCTGCAAGATATTCCCGCGTAATGGCAGCACTATCAACCGGAGGAGGTGCCTGTACCGCGGCAACCGTGTCTTTTGGCGCAGGAGTCGTAGTATCAGCAACGACAGCTTTTGCAGAATCTGTTGCCTTGGAGTCACCGCCTCCGCTGCAGCCAGCGAAGAGAATAGATATCCCTAATGAGAAGGTCAGTAATTTTGCTTTCATTTTGTAAATTTTAGTGGTTTTGTTTTTCTTTTTATGAATGGGAGGTTTAAACGATATCGCTGCTTTCCTTAATCTAACTTATAATCTGAATACCATTCTACATAATTTCCTTCGCAATTATAAATTATGCAAGCAAAGATATTTATACCAATTCCCGGTTGCCTGATCAATAAATTATTGTCACCATTGAGTATAAAACTTGCCTTTTCTAAATGAAGGGTTGCGGATATTCTAATTCTACCGGTTTTCTTTAAAGAGTGCTTAGCGGATTAAAACTTACAAACCACGTATTAGGGAGGGAAAAGTTACTAAATATAGAAACAATTACGTATTCTTCACAAAAATAATTGTTTTTTTTAGGCACCATCGGGGGCATTGACCAGTTTAAAGCTGAAATTTATTTTTTATCGCATTTAAATAAAAATATCTTTATTAGGCAAATATCCATTCCCAGTTTCACAATTAAACCACCTATCATGAAAAAATATCTGAATCATTTCGTACTTAAATCCTTTTTGGCATTCGCCTTCATTTCAGTTTGCACAACTACATCGGGTCAGACGAGCAGTAAAGAAAAACAACTGGTTACGGACAGCAAGGAGGGCATCAAGGATTTCATTCATACCGACTCTCTCATGAAAAAGCTCTTAAGCAGCTCTTATGGTTATGTAATATTCCCAAATGTCGGAAAAGGAGCTATTGGCGTAGGAGGAGCTTCGGGCGGTGGAACCGTATTTGAAAAAGGTGCCATCGTAGGTAAAGCACAAATGACTCAGGTTACCGTCGGTTTCCAGTTTGGTGGTCAGGCTTATAGAGAAGTAATATTTTTTCAAGACAAGGCTACCCTTGACAAGTTCAAAGAAAACAAGATTGAATTTTCTGCACAGGTTTCAGCAGTAGCAGCCAAGTCAGGAGCGTCCGCAAATGCTAAATATACTGACGGCATCATTATTTTCACCCAGCAAAAGGGTGGATTGATGTATGAAGCTTCCGTAGGTGGTCAAAAATTCAAATACACGCCATATACAAAATAACAGAGGGATAACCAGAACTAGAAATACTGGCGTAGACTAATAATGCTCGCCTGGCCGGCATCCGGTCTGATCATACCCTCCATTGGTCTTGCGAGGTCAATGGTAATATAAAGGATCATTGTAGCCAGAAAGGCGAATGCGAAAATAACAATCCACTCCTTGTGTTTAATGACGGGCGTCGTAAAACCTCCAACAAAACAGATTGATAAGGCCAGGAGAATCAGCGATATGGAAACCGGTGCAGGAATGCCGGCGGTGAGTAAAGCCTCCCTCTTGGTGCCGATATCAAACAAATTGATCAGGGATGCAGCCATGGCTTCTGATACCGTACGTATTTCAGGCTTCTTTACTGATGCGGCGGTAGTAGCCCATATAGCGGCCGATGTTTTAGAGATTTCTTCATTGTTTTTTCTCATTTTGATTTCATCACCTGCATTATCATAATATGAAATCCGCTCCTCAAGATATTGTCGCAATTCAATGCGGTATACATTACGGATACTGTCCGGAAACAAATCGGTTCTGATAATTGCGGTTCTTAAATAGTTGGCTTCATCCACGATCATACTCCTCAGATTTTCAAAACGAACACCTGATTGGCCAAAAGTAAATGCGAGAATAAAACCCCATAATCCAAATAATGCACCAAGAAGAGAATTTACACCCCCCTTTGTATCCACTTCTTCCGGGCCCCAGAATCTCTTTCGCATCCTGTTTCCCAGTTTCACCGTAATGGGCATAATGATGAGAAGAGCCAGGCAGATGATTGTGGCATCAACCTTTGAGAAGATTGACCTTTCCATTATTTTTTTTGCTGCAATTTAGTACCATTAATCATTCAACATTCAACTATTTAGATTCACTGGCATGGTTAAATGTTTTTTAGTATTTAAGCAGCTGCCATGTTTTGTCTAACTTTAGTCTGAGTCTGATTGAACATCTATAGCAAAATGCAGTTATGAAAAATTCAATCTTAATACCGATAATAGGGTTCCTGATAATTTCAGCCTGTAATAATAATCAGGAAGCAGAACCAAAACAGGTAGACAGCCTGCAAAATCAATCTGAAACTAAAGAGCACGCTGATCAGCAAACGGCACAAAATTTAACCAGGGCCGGGGACATAGTTAAAGCAGAAGCCCCTGACGCTGAGGTGAAATTTGAACAGGGATATGCCCTGCCCAGAACAAATGATGGAATCGCCCAGTCTCCTATAAATATTATAACGACTGGCGTGGAACCCAATACTAAACAACATAATGATCTGAAGTTTACGGGTTCCATCAATGCTATTGAAAATCTTGGCCATACCATTCAGGTCGATTTTACCAGTGGAAGCGCTACATTAGTCGATGGAAAGTCCTATGAATTAAAACAATTACATTTTCATACTCCTTCCGAGCATCTGATTGACGGAGTGACTTTTCCCCTGGAGATGCATATTGTAAGTAGGCTGAATGATTCGATAAAAAACGGAGGTTCAACTTTTACAGTTATGGGAATACTTTTTAAGATGGGCCGCGAAAATAAATTTCTGAAAGAATTTTTGAATTCCATTCCTAAGGAGGAGGGTAAGGATACGCTGGATCCGTCTAAAGTAAAATTGAATGATTTATTTGCTGAATTCTCAGGCGGTGAAAAGCTGATAGAGTATAAGTATCAGGGATCCCTTACAACACCTCCCTATACTGAAAGTGTAAACTGGATAATTGCGCGGAGGATATTTGAGGCATCTGAAGAACAAATTGCCAGAATAGAAAAAATAGAAGGCAATAATGCAAGACATATCCGTGCACTGAATAACAGGAAAATAAAACTGGAATAACAGCGATAAATATTTTATTCACGAGTATTGATATAGTTAAAATATGAAAATAATTCTGGCACCAGTTGATTTCTCCGACACTTCAACCAACTCTGTTTTATTTGCAGCGGAACTTTCCAAAAGATCCTCTGCCCGCCTGGTAATAGTAAATGTTCTCCAGAAAGATGAAGATGAAAATGAAACAAAGAATAAATTGAAATCCTTAGAGTCAGAATTAAAAAAGGCCATTGACTCTGATCTAAATTGCGAATCCTTTCTTGCTCACGGGAGCCTTGTCACAACTCTTGAAAAAATAATCGCAGTTCAGCAACCCGATCTTATCGTGATGGGCACGAAAGGAGCAAGTGGTTTGAAAAAGATTTTAATTGGAAGTAATACAGTGCACGTGATATCGAATACCAAACTTCCTGTTCTTGTAATTCCGGAAGTGGCACGTTTTGATAATTTTTTCAAAAAAGGGAAAAACAGAATTGTTTTAGCTACTGATCTTGATTTATTGGAAAATGAGAATGCGCTGGATATTCTAAAAGAAATTGCCCTGATAATTATTGAGCCGAAAGTGAGAGTGTTAAGTGTAAGACCGAAAAATAAAAAACTTTCCGGTTCGAAGAGAGCGGAACGCGATGTGCTGCTTTCTTTTTTCAATCCTGAGATTCCAAGTGAACGCGTTACAGTATTTAGTGATAGTGTGATTGGCGGTATAAATTTTTATCTTAGTCAGAAAAATACAGATACCGGTTTAGTTGCGATGATTGCCCGGGATTCAGGACATCTCATTCAAAAGCACTATACCAGGGAAATGGCTTCCCATACACATTTGCCGCTGCTGGTATTGCACGACGTTTAAATTTGATTTTCGTAAAGTATGGGTAGCAGCATATTTTTATATGTCCGGCAACTTGAGATACTGGTTTTTTTTTCCGGATATCCTTTGGTATACTACCTCGTTCGGTTTTTCTTCCGTAATAGAACTATGAAAACTCCGCGCAAACCCGAATTCGTTTCGATTTTACCTTTCGCTTACGCAATGACAGGCACGCTCTATATTGGCTTTCTGATAAAAAATTTATATCCCGATTATAGTTTTGAAAATATCAGGAATCAGACACAACAGTCCTATTTAGTTTTTTGGGCAATACTTTCAACATTATTCTGGATACCAGCGATATCCCGAAAACAAATACTAAGTATGCTTCATAGTTTGGTTTTTTTCCTGTTAATTTTAAAAGATCTATTTGTTCAGCTCACCGGATTCAACCCGGACCCGAACATTTTAAAAAATGATATGAAGGTCTATACCGTAAGTATTGTTTTAAATCTGCTGGCGTTCATAGTACTCGTTTTATTGTCCCTCCTGTTCCCTATACGAAAAAAAATTGAATCCTGACCCTCCAGCGGGGTAATTAGAAAATATCTGATCTGACGCAGCTGCGATTTTGATTTTGGTGTCCTATAAACATGATAAGAGTCATATTTATTGATTTTTAATAATTGTTTTGCAGTAATTATTATTTATAAATTTGTATAGGCCGCCCTTCATCCAATAAATCCATTTATTATTAAACCTAATTTTTATGAAACTGCTTACCGAAAAATTACTTTTAGTTGCATTGCTTTTAATAAGTATCGGCGGGTATGTCGTCAGTTGTACGCATGAGAATATGACGCTGCCGCCGCCTTCAACAAGCACTCCGGATATCAATCGGGGCAGTGGTGTTTTCCTGCCCGGCAATCTGACGCCCGGCGATACCAGTTCCTGGAAGTTCGATCAGGCACACAGCAGTGTATTATGGTCAGCAAATTATCTTGGGGCTCCAGGTCTGCTGACAGGCAGATTTAACGCATTCGGAGTCAGTAGTATAACTGACGCACAGAAGATACTTTATCCAACCACAGGCCAGCCATTGAAAGATACCTCCTGGGCTTTTTACGAAAGTGATCCTACGAAAACATATTTTACGGGGTATGTACAAATGAACACTTCAAATACCTCAGAACCGAGTCGGGATGGCGGATGTTATCTGAGTTATGTAGGAGCGCCAAAACTCATAACCAATACGCAAAACCTGATAGATTCGAATATAGCCATTATCAAAACGACAAAAGTTGAACTGGATCCAAATAGCTCGGGTTACATATGTACGATGACAATGACCTGGCAGGGGTTACTGTCAACACCTAAGGACACAACTATTACGGGAAAGCTTTCTTATAGTAAAAGAACGACTGTTGGGTCCTACGATGTATTTGGATTGCAATTGAACTTCACCTTTAATTGCAGGACTTTCGGCGTGACAACTACCAATGTTGGAGATGTTATTACAATGCAGTGTAACATCAATTTCAATAATCAATAATCACCCAAAAAATTATTATTATGAAACGAATACTAATTTGTGGAGGATTGTTGTTCTTCATGGGCGTTAGTATAGTCAGTTGCTATCAGGATGTGATCATACCTCCGTCTACCACAGAAGCACCCCCACAGTTCGTAAGTTATAGTAGTGATCTCCAGCCTTTATGGGATGAACATTGTGCTTTAGCAGGCTGTCATGTTCCCGGAGGTCAGTCTCCTTATCTCGCGGAAGGTATTTCCTATGACCAGTTGGTCGGAGGCGGTTACGTCAATACAGTTCAACCGGAACAAAGCAGACTCTGGATAGCCCTCACCGGAGTCATGATGCCTCATCTTCCGTCAGCATCCGACAGGCAAAAAGTTTTGGACTGGATAAGGAATGGCGCGCCGAATAATTAACTGACCCCAAAAATTAATCGAATGAAAAATTTTATAAATAAAATAAAAAGACCGTTAATATTCGGCGTTTGTTTTTTGGTGGCGTTGTTTATATTCAGCAATAATGGATACGCCCAACAGGATAGTACAGCTAAAGCTGCTCATCACGACAGCTCGGCCGCGCCTGAGCCACCTCCTAAACCCAGGCCTGTAAAGAATACTTTTGCATCCGGTCAGATTATTGATGCACAAACGGTAATGGTTCCGATCAAGGGGACTTTTGAAGCAGATATTCAGCACAGGTTTGGATCTGTTCAAAACGGGTATCAGGATCTATGGGGTATTTACGGAATAGCTGATATCCGTTTTGGTTTTCTGTATTCACCCATTGATAATCTGGAAATAGGTTTCGGTATTACGAAAGTGAATATGTTATGGGATGGAAGTGCCAAATATTCTATTATTAAACAGGATAATGTTCAATATCCCGTGAGCGTAACATATTACGGAAATATTGCCGTTAAAACAGTCCAGGATCCTGACCATTTTCTTTTTACCTATAATTCAGAGCGATGGTCTTTTTACAATGCATTGTTAATTGCGCGAAAGATCAATGATAAATTATCCGTGCAGATTGGCATTAGCATGTCTCATCAGAATTCTGTTCCCGGCTATTATACAAAGGTTGATACTTCCAATGTTGTATTCAAGAAAGAGAAATTTAATATGTATACATTCACCCTTTGCACCAGGTATAAATTAACGGAAGGAACATCTTTTATTTTTGACTGGGATCAGCCGCTTACTGCTTTTGCAACAAATAATCCGCATCCGAACTTCGCTTTCGGACTGGAGTTTAATACCAGCGGTCATACCTTCCAGTTGTTTGCAGGTAACTATACATTTCTTAACCCGCAACAGAATGCTTTGTATAATGCCAATAACCCATTTGGGTATAAAGACAATGGGGTAAAAGTGCCCGGTGGTGAATTCCAGATCGGTTTTAATATTACCAGGCTGTGGAATTTTTGACACGGGTTGTTGAAAAGCCAATTATTAGATCCGGAATGATAGCATGCATTTTCCTTGCCTGTTCCTGCTCTCAATCACCTGAAAAAAATAATCGGCAGGTGAAAAAAGATCAGGCCCTGAAACCTCTGATTGTTAAGAAGCCGCCTTCCAGTTTTAACGATACTATCGTCATTGACCGCGAGTCCGCTGTTTTTTATAACCCTGATTCCCTGCAGTTGCAAAAAATAAAATCGGTAAATGAAGAAAGAGTTTATGCGACCCTTACCCATGACTGCTTTTTTATGATGCAAAATGCACGGAATGTAATCAGAAAATTCTGGCCACATATCAGGATTGTTGAAGTGGTAAAGGCCAGGTACCTGTTATTTGTAAAAAAGGATGAGAATAAAATATGCATTGACCTTAACGCCAAAAAAAATATCTGCGGTTTATTTCTTTTTGATCCAAATAAAAACCCAGAATTAGCCGATATGCCGAACATAAACACCTCTCTTGGTTTTTATTTTGGACAATAGCCGGTAAATCCGGGGCATTTTAATAGAATTTGTGCATGTCGCAACGGTGTTAATTATTTAATATCGGATCTCTGATCAGGAATTGGGAAATAATAAATAACTTAGGTAGGAAAACAAATTCATTAACCTAATCAAAATACTTATCTATGAAAGTTCTTTTCTTTAGTTTGATCACAGGACTATTCATTCTCGTTGCAGGATTCAAAATTAATCAGGAACCAAAACCATGGGTAGCTCCGGATGCAGCCGCTAAAAAAGCTAATCCGGTTAAAACTTCTTCTGAATCTGTTTCAGCTGGTAAGGCATTATGGAACCAGCATTGTTCTTCCTGCCATGGTAAAACAGGATTGGGTGACGGAAGTAAGGCGGCCCAGTTGAAGACTCATCCTGGCGACTTCTCCACCGCAGCATTTCAGTCGCAGTCTGACGGATCCATATTTTATAAAATAGAAGAAGGCCGTGGAGATATGCCAAGTTTCAAAAAGAAAATTCCTGACGCCAATGACGTATGGGACCTGGTGAATTATATGCGGACGTTCAAGAAGTAGTTCCCGAATTTTTAAATTATTTATATGAAAGAAATTGAATCCAATCCGTCGGAACTGAAAACGAGGCGAAAATTGTTGGCGGGGATCGGGCTATTTTCTTTTTTCACATTATTCAAATCGGGGTTATTCCCAAAAAAGAATCCCGTCATATCCTGCGCTCCTCCCGCAGAAAAAAAGGAGACTATAAAAGTCTTATCACGCGACGGGAAACTCGTCGAAGTGGATGTTTCGAAAATTATACGCATTAAGGAGAAAATTTCTGATGAGGAATTGCAAAACTGGATAAAGAAGGGATAAACTTTAAACTTTCTAATAATGGAAGCTAACGACACATCCAGAAGGGATTTCCTGGTAACCGGTTTACTCGCGGGAGCCACGCTTGCAGGATGTTCAGACAAGCCGAACCCTTTTGAGGACAAGGTTACTGCGATGATAAAACCTTCCGGCAAAATGGTAAAGCTGCTTTCCGTGGATGGGGAAGTGATTGAAGTGGATGAAGCTTTTCTGAAACCGGTTGATCTTCCGCCCGTTTCAAACCAGGAGGCCCGGAAAGGAATTCCAGGTAAGAAATTCGTAATGGTTATTGACCTTTCCAGATGTAAAAGTGTAAAAGCCTGTCAGTCGGCCTGCAATCATGCCCATGAACTGAATCCCGGTGACAACTGGATAAAAATTTATCCCATGCAGGATGCCGATCATACTGCACCTTACTGGGAACCTACAACCTGTATGCATTGCGACGAACCACCCTGTGTAAAGGTTTGCCCGGTGGACGCGACCTTCAAGAGGGAAGATGGGATTGTGCTTATTGATAGTGACCGTTGTATCGGATGCCGTTTTTGCATGGCAGCCTGCCCTTATTCCACCCGCGTATTTAATTGGGGAGAACCGGATATTCCACAGGAAATTAAGGAGAAACCTTATAACTGCGAGACCAGCATTCCACAAAAAAAAGGTACCGTAAGTAAATGCGATTTCTGTGCAGACATGACCCGGAAAGGCGAACTGCCACATTGTGTTTCAGCCTGCCCGAACGGAGTTTTCTTTTTCGGAGATATGGTTGAAGACACCGTGACCAATGGGGCGGAAACATTCCGTTTCAGCGATTTAATCAGGGATAAAGCAGGTTACCGGATGATGGAAGACCTGGGCACGAAGCCCAGTGTGTACTATCTGCCACCCGTGAATAGAAACTTTCCTTTTGAAGATGTTGAAGACTCTGTACAACATACGATAGAAAAAATAAATTCTTAAACCGTGGAGGTTTCAGCGAAGCAAAAAATAATTGACGATCTGCTGCCGAAAAAATTTGGCGCAAAAGGAAGGTTGTGGGTTGCTGTGTTATTGATCATTTGTGTTATTGGTGTTATAGGATATTACCAGCAACTGACTCAGGGGCTGATCGTTACTGACATGCGGGATTATGCATCCTGGGGAATATACATTTCCAATTTTGTTTTCTTTGTTGCCATCAGCCTGGTCGGGTCATTGATTACTGCTGTGCTTAGAATTGTAAATTTCAATTGGAGAACACCTTTAACCAGAATCGCTGAAATCATTGCTGTATCTGCCATTACGTTCGCTTCCCTTATTATTATTGTTGATATGGGCCGACCGGACCGGTTTTACAATCTTTTTATTCACGGCCGCCTTCAATCACCGATCCTGTGGGATGTAATCGTCATAACAACTTATTTTTTTATAAGTCTTTTACTCTTATATCTCCCACTATTGCCTGATTTTGAAATCATGCTCAAAGCTAAGCAGGGGGGTGGAAAATTTCTCAGGTGGTTGTATAGAATTTTGGGGTCTTTCTGGAAGAATACACCCGATCAAATAAAAATCAGTGAAAGGTCTATCCGTATATTGTCCATCACAATAATTCCCGTCGCTTTCGCCATTCATACGGTAACATCCTGGCTGTTTGCTACAACCTATCGCCCGGGATGGGACAGCACAAATTTTGGTGCATATTTTATTTCAGGGGCTTTTCTAGTAGGGGCAGGCTCTGTTTTGGTCGCGATGTATATATTCCGGTACATGTATGATCTGGAAAAATACATTACGCTGGATCATTTTGATAAGATGGGTAAAATAGTGGTGGCGCTTGCCTTTGTATATCTCTATTTTAATTTAAACGAATTCCTGGTGCCTGCGTTTAAAATGAAAAAAACCGATGCAGATCATTTGCTGGGATTATTCACTGGAGAGTTTGCAAGGGTTTTCTGGTTTGCTATTACAACATCGATGTTTTTACCTATACTAATCCTGATAACCAAAAGGGGGAGAAAGCCTGTTCCCGCATTTATAGCAGGTGTATTAGTGGTTGTAGGATCATGGTTCAAAAGATATGTGATTGTGACGCCCACATTGTTACATCCTTTTTTACCGATGCGTGATGTGCCCGAGTCGTACAAACATTATTTTCCCAGCTGGCAGGAGTGGGCGGTTGCCATGGGATCCCTCGCGGGAATGCTGCTTATTATTACAATTTTCGCCAGAATATTTCCTATTATTCCCATTCAGGAAACAATCTCAGAAATAGAAGAGCATGAAAGAGTTTAAATTTTTAGCACTTACATGCGTATTTATTTATTTGGCTACGGGGATTTCCCTGGCCCAGATTGAAAAGAATAAGTTAGTCCTTGGCGTTGGCTATTTTAACGACAATAACCAGCTGCAATATTTGAAGGCAAATACAAAAGCGAAAATCGACGGAAGGTTTACTCCTGTCGCGGGGGCGGACCTGCGTTTTTATATCAGCGCCGACAGTCCTGAACACTTACTCGGTATTGCGAAAACAGATAAAAAAGGAGATGCTGTCCTGATGATACCACCGAGTGCAAAAGATGAATGGAACAAATCACCCAAACAAACCTTCCTTGTAGTCGCTGATTCCTCCACTTCGTACAGCGCAGCAACTGCAAGTATTGATCTGACGAAGGCCAGGATCAAAATAGATACCGCAGAAGATAAAAAAATAGTTGCCACTTTAGTCGAACAGAAAGGATCAAAATGGGTCCCGGTTAAAGGAGTCGACATGAAAATTGCCATTAAGAGAATGGATGGTAATTTAAATGTAAATGATGACCCGACTTTTACAACCGATTCGCTTGGAGTAGTCAGTGCAGATTTTAAGCATTCGAATCTACCGGGAGATTCATCGGGAAACCTGATTTTAATAGCAAGTGTTGAAGACAATGATATCTATGGAAATTTGACAACAGAGAAAACGGTACCATGGGGAACTCCTACCATGTATGTTTCAAATTATAATAGCCGTTCCTTATTTGCGAGAGCCGGTCGCCCCCCGTTCTGGCTACTCTGGATGGCTTCCAGTATAACTCTTTTGGTCTGGAGTATTATATTCTATCTTTTTTTCCAGATCAGGAAATTGAAAAAACTGGGGGTTTAAGTTCTACCTCGCCGCTCCTCCATCGATAGTCAGACAAATTCCGCTAACAAACGATGCTTCATCAGAAGCCAGGTAGAGATATCCATTTGCTATGTCATCGGGCACGCCCCATTTACCAAGAGGTATTTGAGGAATAGTTTGTTTTCTGACTTCCTCAGGCATGGCATCTGTCATGGCTGTTTGTATAAAACCCGGAGCAATACAATTGACTGTAATTCCAAAGCGACCGAGTTCCATCGCCCATACTTTTGTCATGCCAATAATCGCCGATTTAGTAGCAACATAATTCGTTTGCCCATAATTTCCCCGAATCGCTACATTGGAAGAAGCCGAAACGATCCGGCCGTAAGCTTGCTCCTTCATAACGGGAGCAACCGCCTGTGTGCAATTGAAAACACCCGTAAGGTTTACGGCGATCACATCATCCCATTCCTGTTTCGACATTTTTAGCAGTGTTCGGTCTTTAGTGATGCCGGCATTGTTGATCAGAATATCGATGCGTCCAAAATGTTCACGGGCTTCACCAACCGCTTTTTGTACTTCGTCAGTATTCGTGACAGATATTTTTTTAAAAATAACCTCATGTCCCTCTTTTTTCAACCGATCCGCAGCATCATTTCCATGATCAGACAAATCCCATAAAATAATTTTTGCACCTTCTTTGGCGAACCGTTCAGCTGTGGCAAGGCCTATTCCGTTGGCTCCTCCTGTAATCAGGGCAATTTTGTCTTTCAGTCTCATCACGATTTGATTTTAAGTGCATATGTATAGCACATTTTGATGAAAGAAAGTTAAACAAATAATTGATTCATCAGAGGAGGGATTTTCTATTTATTCAACTTATGGAAGTGTGACCGGATTTATTATTTGTCTATTTTTGAGCACTAACGAAAAAACTATGCATCGCCATTTAATCGCAGCGCTTATACTATTTACATTTACTGCCCAGGCACAAACAAATTCAAATGTTCTAATTCAGGCTCCTCCCGGAGAAGGTGGATTTTCCGCCAGTCGGCTCACACGACTGGATTCAGGCATGAGCGACTGGGTAAAAAAGAAATGGGTTAACGGATCGGTGGCCCTCATCGCGCGTAAAGGCAAAATTGTTTTTTACAAAGCTTATGGGTACAATGATATGGAAACGAAAGCACCTCTCGATAAAACCGGGATCTTTCGAATTGCTTCGCAAACAAAAGCCGTTACCACCGTAGCGGCCATGATACTTTGGGAAGAAGGAAAATTTTCACTGGATGATCCGGTTTCTAAATTCATTCCATCCTTCGCCAATCAACAGGTTTTAAATACGTTCGACTTCAAAGACACTAGTTACACAACTGTTCCTGCAAAAAGAGCCATCACAATCCGTGATATACTCACTCACGTTTCGGGTCTTGGATATCCGGCCATCGGTACGCCAAGAGAAAATGCTATTTATGCTAAATATTATATTACAGGTGGTGTCGGTGTGAGAAATCAAAAACTTTCCGATGTGATGAACCGCCTCGGCACACTGCCACTTTTTTTTCAACCGGGAGAAAAATGGATGTATGGATTAAATGCTGACGTGTTGGGATATTTGATTGAAATATGGTCGGGCATGCCGCTGGAAGAGTTTTTTATGAAGCGAATTTTTCACCCCCTGGGCATGAAGGATACCTATTTTAATTTACCGGCAGAAAAAGGTCCGAGACTGGTAAATTTCTTTCAGCAGGATTCCACCGGAGCGATAAAAAAACAGGCGACAACTTTTGGCGGATATCTTGATATGAATTACCCTCTTCAAAAAACGGGTTATTATTCTGGCGGCGGTGGTTTGGTATCTACCGTTTACGATTATGCGATTCTGCTGCAAATGTTGTTAAATAACGGAACATACAATGGTGTTCGTCTCCTATCGCACAATACGGTGCGGATGATGACCGTGAATCAAATTGGCGACCTTTTCGTAAATCTCAATGGTATTATGTCTGAAAATAAATTTGGTTTCAATTTCGCTCTCATTACCGAAAACGGAAGCAGGTTGGGGCCGAGCCAGGCTGGTACGTATTCCTGGGGTGGCGTATTTTCAACTTCCTATTGGGTGGACCCGAAAGAAGACATGTTTGTAATAATATACCGGCAAATGTGGGGACCGCATGTTGCAGATACTGATAAAGAATTCAAACCTTTGGTATATCAGGCCATCAATGACTAGGCATGTAAAAAAGTTTTGTGTCGGTTGATATCAGTCAAATTTCTTCATGCAAAAAAACGGAATCATTGTCGTAGACAAAGTCAGCAATCTGTACCGGAATTATGTTCTGGGAATGCTGACATTGGTATATGTCTTCAACTTTATCGACCGGCAACTGCTGGTTATTCTTCAGGAGTCTATAAAAAAAGAATTACATCTTTCCGATACACAACTTGGTTTGTTATCCGGATTTACGTTTGCTATTTTCTATGTCACGCTCGGTATTCCTATAGCAAGACTTGCAGACAAAAGTAACCGGAGAAATATAGTGACTATGTCTTTGGGCTTATGGAGTGTAATGACTGCGTTGTCGGGATCCGCCAGAAATTTCATGCAACTATTATTTGCTCGCATAGGCGTCGGGGTTGGCGAAGCCGGTGGAAGCCCACCCGCCCATGCCATGATCTCTGATTATTTTCCTCCTGAGAAAAGATCCACCGCACTATCAGTTTATTCAATGGGTATTTATATCGGAATATTGGTTGGTTTTTTAATGGGCGGTTTTTTGAACCAGCATCTTGGATGGCGTAAAGCATTCATGGTTTTGGGTATACCCGGTGTACTTTTTTCCCTGTTGTTTTATGTTACTGTAAAAGAACCACGGAGAGGTGCAACCGATTTAGTGACCAGCAAGGCAAACGAAAAGCATTCATTGGGGGAAGTGATCAGATTTTTATATTCAACCAATACATTTGTTTGGCTGGCGCTGGCTACAGGGCTGCATGTATTTTGTATCTACGGTTTGGCAAACTGGGCGCCTTCTTTCCTGTCGAGACTTCATGGCATGAAGAATTCTGAAATCGGCGTAATTCTGGGCATGACCTTCGGCATTGGTGGTGGAATAGGAACATATGCCGGCGGTTTTCTGACAGATCATTTTGGAAAAAAAGATAAAAGCTGGTATCTGAAAATTCCTGGTTACGCAATTATTGTATCTGTTTTTTTTGCGGCTGGTGCTTTATTCCTGCAGAACAATATTATCTCGATATTCTGTTTAGGTGCCTGTACATTTCTACAGAGCATGTATCTGGGACCGTCGATTGCCGTGGTTCACAGTCTCGTGCCTGCGTCAATGCGGGCGCTTTCCTCCGCTATCCTGTTCCTGGTGCTCAATCTGATCGGTCTGGGTTTTGGACCGTTGGTTGTTGGCATGATCAGCGATTTATTAAAACCCGCATTGGGCGCTGAGTCTCTGCGCTGGGCAATGTCCATAGTAATATTGGTAGGTGTCGCTTCATCGATACTATTTTTCAGGTCTGCAAAAAAATTGGTTGCTGATTTACAGTTGGAGAGATAACTACTTTATCTCGCCACAGGGGCGGACAAGAATATATCCACCATTTTTTATGATGGGTGATGAAGCTGCGATTTCCGCTGTTTGATCAAGTGAGTCCGCATTCAAAATAATAAAACCACCCTCCGTCGTATCCGGAAAATGATAATCGTGAGTTCCACCGGCATCGATCCGTTTTCCGTCAGATTCGAGCGGGTAACCTGCTTCTAAATGCTTCGATTTCACAAGTTCCGACATCCACTCGCGCCATGCAGCCCTGTGTTTTTCCTGTGCTTCCTTTTCAGCCTTGTCAAGATTGCTATACCGGAGAGCCATATTTCCCCCGAAAAATGTGAGCATATATTTTTTCATATCGTTTTTGCATTATCCAATTGCAAAGAATTTGCCATTAGCTATATTGGAGGGCAGTTATTATTTTATTTTCCCTGACTGATATGTTCGATAGGGAGTTGTTTGCAGGTACTGAGCCAGGGCTGAAATATGATCTGTATTTATATAGTCAACCTGCAATTCTATAAACTGAGTCCATGCGTTGGTGAAATCAGGAGCGCCCCAGAATCGAACGGCAATTCCTTCTTGATGCGCTTTGGATATCAGGGGTCTGAGCTTCTCAATGTCTTCAGCCGGAATCTGTTTTTCTCCACGCCAGTGAGAATAATTCCTAAAATCTTCACTGAGCATTTTAATTTTCAACAATTGATCCTGCGTATATGATTCGGATAGTACCCCGTCAAACCAGATGAAGTCAGGATAACTTGAAAAAGAATTTGGATTCGGCCTGTTCCCTGTAATGACAATAGATATATGACGGTTATGGATAACCGCGGGGAATTGTTCCAATAAAATAATAAGTTTCTTTAAGGTTTCAACGGAGTCAGTTTTGATATCTATCAATAACTGCAGGTAGCGGAAACTATCCTTATATGGATACCCTCCGTTTTTATATAAGCAGGAATCTAAATTTTCAAGATAGAGTTTCCTGAAAGATCTTTTATATTTCAGTTCGTTCTTGTCGTGGGCTACTATCAGGTTTGAGTCTACGAGGAATATGTCTGCTTCGATCGACCCGAATTCATGTTCATAAGCCATCCAGAATGGAATCTTTTGCTCATAATCATTGTGAGAGTGTGCATTTTGTGTTGTATAGTAGATTTCCTGACCCGAAAGACTTAATGCAAAAAGGAAGACAGGTAGAAATAGAAGTAAACGCATAAAACGAGGCGGTAAATAAAGCATGTAAGTCACTGAATATTTTTTTGAAGCCAGATACCCATGATGTCAAGTGCTTTGGGAGAAAAACTTTCTTCCAAATCGATATATTCAGAGGGGCTGCATTTGGTACATGTTTGAAAAAGATGGTTCAATCCTGGTATTTCTACTACTTCATATTCCGGTGATTTACTCTTTTTTAAAGAAGACCTTATTCCATTTAAATTCGGTTCTGCGACTACCTGGACATCTTTGCTGCCATTTAGAGCAAGGACTTTGCAATTTAGTTTTTGCAGATATGGCTGAGGGTTAAAAGAAATAAAATATTTATACCATTTGCCGTTTAATAAAGACATGGCCTGTGCTATCTGATTGTTTATAGAACTGGTATTATTCTTTTTTATCTTAGCAAGCGTGGCTGTATCCAATGTTTTGGACCAGATGTCAATTTTCATCCTGATATTTTTAACCGTTGTTGCAGAATCCTCATTTTTTACTGCCTCTTCCCAAACAATATGCAAAAGCTGACCACCTGCTTTTGCTTCCGCAGGCGAACTTCCTTCTGATAAACTCACAGCTTCCATTTGTTGTTGCATCAGGTCAATAATAGGGATGCCGGGACCTGCCAGTAGCACGATAAATTTTATTTCTTTTCTTTCATCTGCAACCATAGGCGCTATCATGCCTCCTTCACTATGTCCGATCAATCCGATCTTTTCTTTATTTACCATTGGTTGTTTTTCCAAAAAATCCAGACTGGCTTCAACATCTTTTGCAAAGTCTGCAGTTGTGGCTTGTCCGAAGTTGCCGGTTGATTTTCCAATACCCCGGTCGTCCACCCGCAACACGGCAAAACCATTCCGGGTAAGATAATCGGCAATTATAGCGAATGGTTTGTGGTCGAAAAGATTTTCATCTCGGTCCTGCTGTCCGCTTCCGGTAATCAATAAAACAGCAGGATATATATTTGTCTTTGCAGAAAGATGAATGGAATCAGTTTTTGGATAAGTAAGCGTTGCTCCATATTGCAAGCTTTTATCTGCATTCATATATACAACATCATCGGAATTATATGGAAAAGGGGGCATTGGTGTTTGAGGTCTTTTATGTTCTTTCACTACTGCGGTTTCACTTGTTTTGGTGATCGATAATGGTAAAGATCCGGCACCCTGAAACCAGAAACCGTCCACTTGTTTATTATCCTTACTTAGCAGGCCGGCATATTTACCTTTTATTATGGGCATTACTAAATTCACACTGTCATCTTTCAAAATCACCTCACTGCAGGGAAGATTAAATGCATGTTGGCTAGGGCTGTCGAAACTCGCATTTAATTTATTAGCACTGTCTCTTGAAATATGAAATACAATTGGGATTTGACTTCCCTGGACGCTTAAATTACCCTGCCAGGTTCCCGTAATATTTTGAGCGTAAGATTTGACGCCCCAAAAAAGAATTATATAAAAACAGCAAAATTTTCTTAAAGATAAACGCATGATTTTTCAATTTGAGTGTTTGGAATTACCCATCAAAACCTAAATATCCCTGATTAGTTCAGAAAAGGTCGGAAAAATCACAAAGCAGAAGGATTTTATTTTCGTTTTACTTTTTCAGGGGGAGAAGTGAAAAATAATATGTTATTGAGGATTTTCTTCCATCCATTTCATAATGGAATTTCCTACTTCTTCAACGCCGATGGCAGTGTTCGATAAAATTACCACCGCGAATTTCTTTTCTAAGTTTATTGCCAGATAGGACCTGAAGCCACCTGTTCCTCCGTTATGAAAAAGCACTTCGTCTTTCCCCGGTTTGATGTAGTGCCATCCGAGGGCGGTTTTATTATTTCCGTCGGAGAATGTTATTACATGAGAGAGTTCAATAGCTTTTTCAAGCGATGCAGGGCCCTTTCCCAAATTGGCATTGGCATATATCAACAGGTCTGATGTAGTGGAACGTATGGATCCTGCGGGTGCCAGAGATTCGAAATCCCATTGTGAATTGTATTTTCCTTCTTCATTATACCCTTTGGCGAACCGGATAGAATCTGTTTTCCGGATGAATTCTCTCGTATCATTCATGCCCAGCGGGTTGCAGATTGTTTCTACAAAAAGATCCTGGTAAGACTTTCTATAAATCTTTTCCAGAATCACCCCAAGTGTCCCACCTGCAAGATTTGAATACTCATATTGAACACCTGGTTTACGTTCTAATTTGAATGTTTTGTAAAAGCTGAACATATCATGGTCATCATAATCTTTATAGGGATTGCTATTATCGGATGGATGAAAATTCGTCGGCATTCTGGGAATAGCGGAAGTATGATTTGATAGTGTTTTAAGGGTCACAGCTGTTCCCTCAAATGCTAAAGCTGGTATCGAATCCGGAAAATACTTACTCACAGGATCGTCCAGTTTTACTTTGTTTTGGACTACGGCATTGGCAAGTAGTATTGAAGTGAATGTTTTTGATATTGATCCTATTTCGAAAATAGTATGCTCATTGGGAAGCTGCCCATTTCCCTTTTCAGTTTCGCCATAACCGTAGTATGCAGTTTTCCCATTTTTTAAAATGCCGATGCTCAGGCCGGTTGTTGCCAGTAAACGAATGTAAGGCTGGGTAGCTGAATCTACCCACTTATCAAGTGGGGAATTTAATGGGTTTGATGAAATAACATGATGGTCTTTTATAGCCTTGCTATCAACATATGGTTTAAAAAATAAAGTCTGTATTTTATCGGAATTGTCAAGACCCAGCAATAACGAAAGATTCATTGAGATGAAAACAGCTTTGTAGGTATTTATTCCGTTGCTTTCTTTTTCGAAGTTCAGTTCTTTCATTTCACCCAGCGGGAATAAATTTTTGGTACATATTGATAAGAAAGTTTCAAAAGGAAGCGCTTTCTTGAAGGCATCACCGGCCAGAGCATACAGAGCGGCGACGTCCCTATTATTGAATTCCTTTAAAACCAGCCTCGATACAGAATCAGTTTTATGTTGAAGAATGCTTTGGGCCGGTAGTATAAAACTCACCAAAACCAGAATTAATAGAGTGAAAATTCTTTTCATAAATGAAATTTAAACTGCGAATTGATTTGGATTCTGAAAGGACCGGGATACCGCGTTTAAAGTTTAATAAATATAGTATTCTTTTACCTCTATGAATACCGCAGGAATAATTCTATTTTGCGGTCTGACTCATCAAATCGCATGGAGGTTCATCATCATCCCGATCTGCATCATAAGCATAAAAACTTCAGGGAATATTTTCTGGAGTTCCTAATGATTTTCCTGGCAGTAACCATGGGATTTATCGCAGAGAATGTCAGGGAATATTTTACGGATGCCAAAAAAGAAAAACAATACGTTTTTTCACTGTGTGAAGACCTGCAGGCCGACACCGTTCAAATTGACTATCTTATAAGATATGATGATGAAAAAATTAATGCGCTGAACAGTATGTATCTCTGTTATGATACAGTTTTAAAAAATCTCAGGTCAACTTCCTGCATGGGTACTCTGATCAAGCATTCTAAAACTAACAGGACATTTCAACTAACCGACCGTACGCTCAGACAGTTAGCCAATGCAGGCGGATTCCGTTTATTAACCAAAGAAGATGCGGACAGTATTCTTGTGTACGAAAGTATGTTCAGGCAGTATGATAATTTTCAAATGACGGTTTTCCAAGGTGCACAGGACAATGTCAGAAATACGTTAAACATCCTGGCCGATTTTAAAGTTAATTTTCCGCTTCAAAATCCCGCACCCTGGTGGGGTAAGGATACAACAACTACGAATCTCAAAGGCCATTTGTTATTTACTGACGACAGGGTACTACTTAATAAATGGTTCAATGAATTGGCACTGTATTTAAGAATTACAAAAGCACAGAGACGCTTGTTATCTGATTTGAGAGATGAAGCCACGCATCTGATGATTTTCTACAAAGACGAACATCATTTTGAATAAGAAAAAGGGCCGGGCGCCAACCGGCTCTTTTTTATTGCTGATGAAGACCTATCTGCTGGCAGGCGGTATCACATTGTTCATTCGAAGATATTCAACCATTTGACCGTAATGGTTAGAAGCATGAATGAGGGCTTCAACAACAAGGCCAAGCCTGGCAGCATGGCCCTCAAAAAGGAGAGAAATCGATGAACTCCTGACAACCCTATTTCTTTCATCGATTGAATCCATAGCTCTATGCAGATAGTCAAAAGAGACTTTTAAATAGTTTAAAATCTCCACTTTTGTTCTCACAGAATCAGGACCCGTTTCATCGCCGGTATCGGAAGATGGTTGCTCTCCCAAGACCCGTGCGCCAAGAATAAAATTGGTAGCAGATAAATGTTTAACCTGCTGGCCGAAATTGCGGACATCTTTGAACTCACCGTTCGCAGGAACAAACTGATATTTATCGGCCGGCATGGCTGCTGCTGTTGTGTATATTTCTTTTTCCACTCTGTTAAAAAGCGGTTCAATAGCCTGAGCTGATTTTAAAGAAGTGGGTTTTTTTTCGTTCTGACTATATAGTTGAAAATAACTGAATAAAAATAAAGTTCCAACGATGCACGCGACTGTCATACGCATGACAGATTAATACAAATCAGTCCGCATTGGAGAGTAAATGAGATCCGGATTCAACGAAAAGTTTGATAACCTGTTTGCATTCAGTTACGTCACCTGAATGAGGGATTTCAATTAAATAAGTTGGCATAGTTGAGATTTGGGAGCATGATTAAATATTTTCTTTCAAACTTTTCATAGGGGAAAGGAATGATTTATTTTATCCCAAACCAGCGGGCTTTACGACTCGAACCAAAAAGATCTTTGTCGACTGCCAAAGCTACTGAAGCGTCATAATGAATGCCAAAAGGTTTTGGCCCGGAAAAGAAATCAACATCCACACGACCCACTTCACCTTTGCCAAATTCAATATAACAGGAACCGGCACCCGAATATGGCGTTTTATTTTCTTCCCCGTTATAAACTGCAATAATAGATGCGGCTGCAATTTTTGCAGCACCCTCAGCAAATACACCTGCCTTTGGAGTTCCTACACTGGTAACGTCACCAACGGCATATACATTCGGGAATTTTGTTGACAAATTGTTTCTGTCAACAGGAATCCATCCATTCTCTGCCAATCCGCTACGTAGTACCACATCCGGAGCGACGTGTTTTGGTATGCCAAGGAAAAGATCGTAGGGCATTTTGGTTCCATCGTCAAGAATCGCGGTTTTCCCGGATTCGTCCAGCGAACTTATTTTGCGCTGGGGTATGAAATTTATATTTCGTTCTTCAAATGCTTTGATCAATGCTTTTGACGAGTCGGGAGAAGGAGGGATGGGCGAACCGAATGGAATTACCAGACTTATTGTGCAAACATCACGCACTCCTTTTTGAATAAGGTAGTCATGCAACATCAATGCAGCTTCGCTGGGCGCCGGAGGACATTTAAATGGCGCGCCACAAACGCCAACGATCGCGTGACCTTTTGTAAAATGAGGAATCAATGCCCTCAATTTTTCCGCACCGCTAAAAGAATAATATTCATTACCATATTCTGCCAGTCCTGGTGTTGCGTTCGTATCATAATCGGCACCCAGGGCTACTACTATAACATCCGCTTCGTATAGATTTTTTTCTGTAGTAACAATTTTCTTTACAGGTTCAATTGCAATAATAGTTTCATTACGAAATTGTATACCTCGCTTTACGATATTGGTGTAAGGAATTTTCACAGCATCCGGTGTTTTACGCCCGAACATGACATCGAGCTTTGAAAACCCGAAATAGAAGGAATCGTTTTTGTCTATCAGAGTAAGATCAAGATCGGCGCCGATCGTTTCTGAGAGTATGGAACTGAGTTCCAATCCACCAAAACCACCGCCCAATACCAGTACGCGTAATTTCAATTGTATATTTTTATAGTGAAGAGCTAATGACGACAAATGATCACTAAGCCAGTGGATCTCTAAATACGAGATCTTTAAATGTACCTGGTGTTATTCCCTCTGATTTTTTGAAGAGCCGCACAAAATAATTAACATCAGTGAACCCGCATTGATACGCAGTCTCAGTGACAGTAGAATTTTGACTTCCCAGGAGTCGTTTGGCAAGTTTGATACGCTCGCGATTAATATATTCCAATGGGGTAATGCCGAATTGCAGTCTGAACCATTTGAAAAATTCATTGCGACTCATGTATGCTTTGCGCGAGAGAGCGTCCACACCCAATTTCTCTGTAAGGTGGCCATGTATATAATCGAGGAGAAAATGCTGACGATTGAAATTTTTCTTATCATTTTTATCCATCTCCACCCGCTTCAGATACTGGCTCTGGACAAGACGGATGAGCAGTTCTTTTAAGCTCAGGTCGGTATAGATATTTTTTGCTTTGTTTCCGCTGCTGCAGTTACGAATGATCTTGTTGATGGTCTCTGCGATTTCTGCATCATTTGAGAAATGATACTGGCTGAAATCAATATTCCATTCGTGAATATCATCGCTTCCACTATTGTAACAGGAATTGAGATAGTCCATTGTATCCCGGACATACTCCGAATTCACCAGTAGCGCGATGCACTGAGTCGGATTGCTCCGGGTGGATTCAGGAAAGTCAATTACCATCGGTTGATTTGCAGGTAATATTACAGTTTCGCCGGGCAGATAGGCGAATTCCGGATGATTGGCCAGGTGCATTACTTTTTTTCCGGTAACCATGCTGGTTATGACCAGATCCTTAAAGGCTAATGGTACGCCAAATGTCTTTTCATAGCTCTCATAAATGTTAAGCTCACAGTTATCAAGGTTGAAAACACGACGGTTCTCAACCAGAGTCTGCAATTTTTTTGGAGGGGTCAGGTCTATCCTTTGAATCAAATTCCTTCTTCCCAAGTTAGTTTCGTTTGATGGTTAAAAATAGCCAATGGCCGAGGTTTGAACAATAATTTAGTACAATCGTGCTATAAAACCATACAAAAGTGCTGGGTTTTCAGTCCAATATTGATGATGTTTATGCCGGGTCATTTAGCAGGACCAGGCGAAGCGGGCCTTTTCTATTTAATTCCGGGAAAATTCTAATACCGGTAAGCAGGGATGGGTTGCACTCAAATACCTAACCATTAAACCTTATCTCATAAGGTATCAAGTGGCTCAACCACCGGGAAGCAAAAGCTTAACGGAGGTTGGGTCGCTATCGCCTTTCATAGAAAAGCCTCCGTTTTACGGGAGGCTGCACTAATCAAATGCTGTTAACCATTAAACCTTATCCTATGAAAACATTAAAATAACACAAATTTTCCAATTTCAATCCGCTGTGCATTTATAAACTTAAATTTCTGGTCTGGCCGTAAACATTCCCTGGTAATATTTACTATAAGCCCATCCCAAAAAAACATTTGGGACGATCAAAATAACGCCCATCAGCCAGCCCGACGGCACCAAAATGGTATGAAATAATAATACGTTCAGGCTGATCGGGAAAAGTACAACCGCCGAGAATGGTGCGAACCGGTTGATTAGCAAGGATAAACCGCCAAGGATCTGTATTGTTTTCATCATCGGGTAGATATATCCGGTGCCCTTGAGCCCTGCCACCAGCGCACCCGGCTTACCGGTATGAAGGGGCTGGTAGGGGATAAAATGCAGGAAAAAATCAAGACCGAATACCAGATAAATAAACCCGAGCAGGCAGCGGGCAATCAATACCCAGGTTTTTATTTTCATTTTTCTTGATTTTGCCAGCCAAAATAAACACTCTTTCTAAATTAAGCCCATTCCTGAAACAAATATCTGTTGAATCAATGTATAATTTCAGAATCTGTTGTCGCATGCAAAATTTTACTTTGAAAGGATTGCATTTTAAAGGGATCAGGATAGTTGCAGCCTGACCCGAATAGATTCTTAATTAACTTTAGAGAAATGAAAAACGTTGGTGAACAAATATGATTATCGATGAAACAAAAGAATCCAAAAAAATAAACAGGCTGGCCTCCACATACAACATGATTCCCAACCTTGTTTGGACCGCAATCTTTCTAACGCCTGTAGCCACATTCTGTTATCGGAACTTAGATCACGAAATTGTTTACATGCTTCTTGGTATTAGTTTAATACCTGTATTCTTCCCTAAATCTTTTTTCGATTTCATACAGTTGAGCAGGAAGCCCTTGTTTTATAAACGAATAGGGGTGAAGTTTATAAACAAATTTGCGCAAAATGGCGAACTTCTCAATCAATACATGAGAAAGAAATACCCGGCGTTTACACCTGTCCCGACAAATAAACTATCCATTCTTAAATATTATAATCAAACATATTTCTTTGAGAAATTTCATTTTTCGATGTTTATTTTTTTCACCGCGATAACCGTTTATGCACTGATCAGATCTTACCTCTTATGGGCGCTGATCGTATCTGTATGCAATCTGTTTTATAATATTTATCCAAACCTGCTCCAGCAATATATACGCCTTAGGCTTTTATTAGCCATAAAAAAATCAAAATAAAAAAAACGGACTGCTATTTGATAACGGAATAGATAATTACCATCGTTCTACAACAAGCTTTTGCATGCTCACCACATTGTTTTTTTCATCCAGTATTCTTACATAATAAAAACCCTTGGGCAATCGAACCGGGAATATGCATGGTCTCGGTCTGACCAATTCCGTTGACTAAAGCATTCTGTTGTATCACCCTGTTTCCTAAAAGATCGGCCAGT
Source organism: uncultured Bacteroidota bacterium (assembly GCA_963757315.1). Classification (GTDB taxonomy): domain Bacteria; phylum Bacteroidota; class Bacteroidia; order Chitinophagales; family Chitinophagaceae; genus Puia. Next base: position 292,126 of record CAVWRD010000012.1, read on the forward strand.
TGAATCGTGTAGTTTCCAGCAGGTAGTTCATTGAATTGAATGCTGACCACATCGTCCATCACAGGGTTGGGGAAAATTTTAATCTTATGGAGATTTTCGGGGGACTTCGTTATAAACAAATTTGAATGACCTTCAGCATTTGTAAACAATATATTACTGTTGGCAAGATCAGCGCTTTCATAAACTTCACGGGTAATCGGGGAGGGAGAGGCGCTCCAGGTTAATGGGTCAATTAAGAAATAGCTATCGGTATATCCAACACTGGTTGCAATAATCTGTTTTCCATTTTCACTCACAGCTACACCACTCGTTGTAAATTTCTGTGGTAATCCTGAAATAGTGCCAAGATAAGAAGTCATCCTGGTTGAAATATCCACTTTGAAAACCTTGTTGCTGCCTGTAATCAGATACAGGTGCCCGTCATCATCAGCAACCAGGTCACCGCCGGAATTGGCGCAGATACTATGAATACTCATTTCTTTATTCATCGGATCGTCGATGAGATCACCCATGTCTGCAAGTTTCGGCGATCCGTTTGTCGTGAACCTGATCAGATGCGTTCCGTCGTTCGTGATGGTATAACCAAAATCATCAGGGGCAATTACCATCCGGTTGATGGGACCTGCATTTCTAACATCATATTTACCAGCCTTACTGAAAAATTGATCGGCAACCGGAACCGATTCCATCGTGGAAAGATCGATATAGTGCAGCTGGTCAATATTCATCGGGGAATAAAAGAGCCTGTTGTTTCTTCTGTCATAGGCAATGGCCGCAACACTGCTATCGGGCATGTTTAATAATATACTGCTGAATTCGCTTGTTCTCGTATCCAGTTTTCGCAGCGCAACCCATTGATTCCCTCCTTTATTAACGGCTGTGATAGCATAGGCAAAATGATCCGATTGTCCATTGGCGGAGTTAAAATGTAAAAGCGTTGCCAAAAATGTCAATCTAAAAAAAGATATTCTGATCATTGTAAACCGGTCTTGTCTTTACTTTCTCAAATCGCCAGTATTAATATAATCAATTCTTTTATTATTTACAAAAGCCGCGAAGATGGCGTATTGGAGCAGGGGGGTTGAGCATTATTTTGCCCAATCCAATTGATCGAACGTTTTTTTTATAGTATTATTTCAATCGGGAAAAGGAGATCATAACTTCTTAGTAACTTAATACCCCTAATTTAAATTTTAGAGCCATGAAAGAAATTAGAAAAGAGGATATCAAACAGGAAGTATTTGATTTGTACGACGACTATGCCCACAACAGGATTGAAAGACGCGATTTTATTCAAAGACTTTCTGCCTATGCTGTCGGAGGCATAACCGTTACTGCTCTGACGAGTTTCCTGATGCCTGCTTACGCAAGCTCTGTTCAGGTGAAACCCGATGATCCAAGGCTGAAATCCGACTACGTATATTTTGATTCGCCTAAAGGAGGAGGAAAGATCAAGGCATTACTTTCTATGCCAATCGATACGAAAAAGAGACTGGGTGGAATTGTAGTGGTTCACGAAAACAGGGGACTGAATCCATATATTGAAGACACGGCCAGAACGGCTGCTCTTGCCGGGTTTATCACACTGGCTCCAGATGCACTTACACCATTGGGTGGTTATCCGGGTAACGACGATCAGGGTCGCGATATGCAAAGTAAGCTCGATAAAAATTCGATTCTGGAAGATTTTATTTCGGCATATGAATATTTAAAAGCATTACCCGATTGTAATGGGAAAGTTGGTGTAGTAGGATTTTGTTTTGGCGGTTGGGTTTCCAATATGATGGCCGTTCGAATTTCAGACTTGTCAGCCGCTGTTCCTTTTTATGGTACGCAACCTGCAAAGGAAGACGTTCCAAAAATTCAGGCGCCCCTTCTTATACACTATGCCGGACTCGATACTCATGTAGATGAAGGATGGCCTGCATATGAAACGGCATTAAAAGAAAACAAAAAAGAATATACCGAGTATATGTATCCCAATGTTAATCACGGTTTTCATAATAATACGACACCTCGATATGATAAAGCCGCTGCGGATCTTGCGTGGCAACGAACGATTGATTTCTTCAATCAAAAATTAAATTGATTTACTGGCATTGGCTTTTCTACTATTTGGCCTTCAGTGATTCCACATATTTAAAACTCCTGTCGAACCAGGGCTTGAATTCTTTCATTTTACCAAAGAGCAGATCGGGCACCAATACAAATTCTTTTTTTACAATGCCGTAGGAAATAAACCGGCATAAAGGTTTATTTGTATAACAAATATAATTGCAATGGAGAATTATGGGGGAAAGCGAATCTGATTAAGTGCGGGCCGGAGGATTTTAATACGATTTATGAGATCATCAATGATGCTGCAATTGCTTATAAAGGTATAATACCAAACGACATGTGGCATGAACCTTACATGACAAAGGATCAATTGAAAACACAGATAAGCCAGGGTGTTGATTGGAGTTATAATGAACAAAATAAGATCTTAGGCGTAATGGGAATACAGCTAAAGGGTGAGGTTACACTTATCCGGCATGCTTATGTGCGGACAGGTTGGACGATACCTGTCCGGCAGATAGAAACCTCTGTGGTGTTGGCAAGCGCTGATTGGGAAAAAAAATCTTCACAATGAATGAACCCGGTACAGACATAATACTTTTTGACGGGGTCTGCAATCTGTGCAATGGCCTGGTTCGCTTTATTATAAAAAGAGACAAAATTGGCCGGTTCAAATTTGCATCCCTTCAATCCGATTTCGGCCGTCAATGGCTACAACAAATTGGCAAGACAAATAATGAATTCGATTCGGTAGTATTGGTTAAAGAAAAAAAATATTATTTGAAATCTACGGGTGTTTTGAAAATATTAAAGGATCTGGGAGGTGTCTGGAAGGTTTTTTATATTTTCATGATCGTTCCCCGTCCCATCCGTGATTTTGTTTATGATATGATTGCGAAATCCAGATACAGGATTTTTGGTAAACGGGATACTTGTATGATTCCGACACCTGATCTTAAGGAGCGGTTTCTTTAGAAATATTTAAAAATGATATACCTCACACAATTAATTTATATTAAAGAAGGGCAGGAAGAAATATTTCATCAATTTGAAGATATAGCCATACCCGCCATTTTAAAATATAACGGTCGGCTGCTGATCCGCGTTCGTCCTGATAAGAATTCAATCATAGAAGACAATATTGGGAACCCATATGAAATTCATTTGGTTGAATTTGAATCTGACCAGGATTTCAGGAATTTTTCCCAGGATGAGGAGCGCAAGAAATTTCTTCACCTGAAGGACAAGTCCGTGCAGTCCATCCTATTGATAAAAGGGGAAAAACTAGGTTGAGAGCCGGGTCCTGAAAAGTCATCTGTTACTCGTAATTATCGGGACGAAGAGCCTTTCACTTTTTTAAAGGAGTATTTTCCTTTGATATTTTCATTCAGAAATTTTCCTTTTGAATAAGCCTTGCGCATTTGCTCATAGACTTCTTTTGGGAAATTCTCATAATCGTATTCAATGCCGGAGACGAACAGGACTCTCAGCCTTTGGTTTTCGGCGTCATACCTGAAATGTCTAATTACTGAAGAGGGCATTTTTTTATAGAATACCCCTAAAAAATGTGCCAGCAACTCAACCTGAATTTCCTCCAAGGGTTATTATCACAAATTCTGTATTATTGTCCCGGGAAGAGTTCATTTCAAAATCTGCTAAATGAAACAAACCGCTCTATTCCTGATCTGTCTATTTTATTTTATTGCAGGCTATTCGCAATTTTCTCCAGGTTACTATGCCTTGAAAGAGGTTTCGGTAATCGATGGTTTATCTGATAAGCCGATGGATCATTATACGGTCATTATCCATAATAATCTTATTGAAGCCGTCGGTCCGGCAAAAGAAATTCCCATTCCTGATTCTGCCATGGTATTTAATTATTCAGGTAAGTATTTAATTCCTGGTTTAATTGATGCGCATGTACATCTTGCAACTGACCCAACGATTGACGACAATCGCATTCGTGCTGAGAAAGATTTAAAAGATATGTTGTTATCGGGAATCACCACGGTAAGGGACATGGCAGGTGACGCCAGAGCGCTCGCCAGTCTTTCCAGAGATGCAGGCCTTGGTATGATCATGTCTCCTGATATATACTATTCGGCATTGATGGCAGGCACCTCATTTTTTGATGATCCCAGAACCCATCAAAGTTCGCAGGGTGGTGTCGCGGGTAAAATGCCTTACATGCAGGCTGTGTCGGATTCGACAGATTTAGTAATAGCTGTAGCCGAGGCGAAGGGCACAGGAGCGACTGCGATAAAATTATACGCTGAGTTAAGTGGCGAACTGGCAAAAAAAATTACTACAGAAGCTCATCGCCAGCACATGCTGGTGTGGAGTCATTTTAATCTACAGCAGGCATCCGCCATGGACGTTGTGAATGCCGGAGTAAATGCTGTTTCTCATGCTGCGATGGTTGCGGGTTTTAGCTCGCGAAATGTGCCGCCGGAGTTTTTGAAACCAGGATTAACAGAATCTTATTGGGACAGTGTTTTTAAGTCCCGTTCTTTCACCGGGTTGATAAATGCTATGAAGTCGAATAAAACGATACTCGACGCCACTGTTCTGACTTATAAAGAGGCAGGTGCTGACACTTCCATGCCGGAGAAACGAAGACTTGCATGGCAGGCTTCATATGAAATTGGAAAACGATTTACCCGGCTTGCCAATGAAAATGGCATTGTGATTTGTGCCGGCACAGATTTGGATGAAAAGAAATTTGTGCAAAGAGAAATGAAAATACTTGTTAATGAATGTTCCTTCACACCCATGCAGGCGATTATTTCCGCCACGAGAAACGGAGCGTTCGTTATTGGCCTGGAAAATACAAGAGGAACCATTCAAAAAGGTAAAATAGCCGATCTGGTTTTGCTCTCGGCAAATCCCGTGAAAGATATAAACAATATCGATAAAGTGGAATTGGTTATCAAGAATGGCCGGCTGTTCAACACCAATAATTAAAAATACAGCTAACCTGAAATCGGTTTTCTCTTCTTCCAAACGCGCATGATCAGATAGACAGCCGTGATAATAGTAAGAAAGATTACCATGGAAAATAATTCTTTGCCCGTAAGATTTGAGAGCAACCAGACAATTACAATAACTGCAAGCAGAGGAATAATTAATCCTCCCGGTACATGAAATGTTTTTTCTGAGCTAGCCCCGCGAGTCTTTTTGAGTTTTATCGTAGCCAGCACTACGCCCAGATAGATCAGTAGAATAGAGGCACTTGAAAGAACAGCCAGTTGTTTAAATCCGCCGAGGATGGCAAAGATAAATCCAAGTGAGGTATACATAATAATGGAGGTATAAGGTGTGAGAAATCTTGGATGTACTTTCCCGAGAATTTTTGGAAACACACCATCTCTTCCACCGGCAAATATCACACGTGGTACCGATAATATATCACCACCCAAAGTACCCAGCATAGAAATCGCCGTAGCAATCAGCATCAATACAATACCCGCCTTTCCAAAAATGATCCCCGCGACAGCAGCCAGCGGCGAGTCTTTGTGAGCTGAAATAGTGTCACCCAATACACCTTGGGTAATCGTTTGTATTGCGACATATAACATCAATACGCTGGATATGCCCAATATAGTTCCCATTGGTACGGTGCGTTTTGCATTTCTTATTTCACCTCCATTACTTAAGGGAGCTTCGAATCCCATAAAAGCATAAAAAAGCAAAAGGGACGATGCTCCAATAGTTCCGACAGAGGGAAAGCTTGTCCACCTTAGATTTCCTGTTCTTACAAATCCAAAACCCGCGACTACAACAACAATCAACGGGATCAATTTACCAATCGCTGTTACTTCAATAAAACGCACACCGTTTTTTACACTTCTGATATTCAGTAACCCGATTGTTCCAAAGATTAAAGTAAAAAACAACACCCGAAAAGTTTCATTATTCAGGGAAGGAAAAAAATATTTTAGTGTATCTGCAAGTGCATTCGAGAGTGCTGCATCAGATATCACACTGGCTCCGCACCAGTATACATTGTTTGCGAGAAATCCGGCATAAGGTCCAAAAGCAGATTCAATATATTCATAAGGTCCTCCGCTGATATTGGTCCGGCTTCCCAATTCAGCAAAACACAAAGCGATTAAAAGAACCAGCACACCGCAGATCAGATAGGTAACGATGGCAATAGCTCCCATGCTTTCAGCCAGAATAGCAGGAATAACGAAAATACCGGTTCCTACTGTAATATTCAGAATGGCAAGTGTGAGAGACCTTACTCCGATTTCACGTTTGAGATTCTCTTTTTCCGAAATCGGATTCATTCATCCATATGGTTGGTTCAGCCAATATACTAATTATAGGCTAAATCCTATTCACGACTATGAACTAAAAAACTTTCTATAAAATCAGGCGAAACCCAATAGATAAGTCAAGTAGCGGACTTGAATTCAGATTTATACCAGCCGTAAAATTATCGTCGGTTTCTGTTTTGACAGCATCCGTTTTTGTATTTGCGCTGGTATATTGGAGAGTAAAAATTTGTGGTATCGACAGTTCAATAAAAAACTTTTTTGAAACCTTATAAGCGATACCCGGAGAAATATAAAGGTGACCCCCATTTCCGGATCCGGTTGAAATTTCGTGACCTGTACTGTCCTTGGTGGATGTAGTAGATCCGATATATCCGCCGCCGGCTTCTCCAAAAATATAAAAATCTTTTCCAAGACCTTTATAAACGCGGTAAAAAATACCAAAACTATAGTTGTTTGTTTGAGTCGTGTATAGCCCGATTCCGGTGTTATAGGTATCTGTAACGGGCTGAAAATCCAGATTTATTCCGACAACTACATTTTCCTTGATTGCTTTGCCCAGCGAAATATTAAAGTTCCCGGAATTGTATTTGGTTTCGCCGGTGTAGTTCTGTGATGTTGATTTACTACCTGAATAAGACAAATCACCTCCTAATAGAATATCTCCTTTTTTAAACTGTGCATTAGCGGAAAAAATAAAAAACATAAGTGCAAACGAAAGTATAATTCTGTTCATGGGTATATTTTTTTATGATTGAAGCGTTAAGTTAGAACAATGAAATCTTAAGAACATCACAAGAAGAACCTAAAATTTCGATCAGAGTTGCCTGTGAGAGCGGCGCTAAGGGTTTTGCCTTAGATGAATTTTGTGTTAATATTGCCTCGTTTTAACCCCAACCATAGTTATGGAAGTACACCATCATCCCGACCTGCACCACAACAAAAGAAGATTTACAGAGTATTTTTTGGAGTTCCTGATGATATTTCTTGCGGTCACCATGGGTTTCTTCGCAGAAAGTATTCGTGAGCATTACACGGAAAAGACAAATACAAGGGAATACCTGGAATCCTATCGCGATGAGTTATTACAACAGCAAAAGATGTTTGCGAATTACAGACGTATTTTTCAAAGGAAAGTGATTGTATGTGATAGTGTCAAGACTATTTTTTTTAATCATGAGGAGAATAAAAAAATAGATGTTCTTGAAAGATTGCTGGTTCCTGCGCTTATCCTGATTGATCCTCCCTTTAACACGTCATCATACGATCAGATTGTAAGTTCCGGGGCGTTGAGGTATATTAACAATATTAATCTGCGGGATAGCATGGCCGCTTATAAAGGGTTAATTGAAACCTCCAAAAACTATAATAGTCGTATACTCCAAAGCATTTCAGACAATACTACTCAGATCGGTAAATTGGAAGATTTACACGACATAGTTTCTGCGGATACGAGTCAGTCCTACGACATGAGACAACAGTATCCTATCATAACCCCGTTTGGCGATTTGTCTGTTCAGGAAAGAAACGCAATTGTATTTTTTTATGAATCTTATATAGTCATGGCCCAGTCAGATATTCGTCGCCTGAAGTTGCTGAATACTACTAACCAAAATGTTTTGATAATGGTAAACGGCGAATTGGAGAAATAAGGGATAATGGTCGGAACCCCCACTCAAAAAAATAAAAAAACAGACTACTGATATGGAAGTACACCACCACCCAAATGTAGAAAAGAAAGGATTTAAGGAATATATACTGGAAGGGCTAATGATTTTCCTGGCTGTTACGCTGGGTTTTTTCGCAGAAAGTATCCGCGAGAAAATTGCTGATAAAGAAAAGGAAAGAGACTATATAACAGCAATGAAACCCTCCCGGGATATTATTCATATTTCTTATAAAGAATGTGTAACTTAAATTATTGACCTTGGTACATCCTGATGAAGAAGTTAATTCTGCTATTCGTTTTATTCCTGGTGATTAACCCGATCTTCGCACAGATCACTTATTTTGACAGCCTTAAGGAGAATTTAATTCAGACTCAAAAAGAAGACACCAACCAGGTAATCGCACTTTTTTACGTGGCTGATTATTATGGCTTCATTCAATTTGATAGTTGTCTTCATTACGCAGCCAAAACAGCCGCTCTGTCGAAAAAACTCGGTTACGAATATGGTAACTATCTGGGGGAAATCGCCACTTTTCACGCGTACAATTCAAAGGGCAACTATCCGATGGCTCTCAAAGTGGCGTTACAATGTCTAAGTACAGCGGAATTATTAAAAACGACTCAGCCAGGAGCATTATCTCAGGCGCATTATTTTATGGGATTGCTTAACCGGGAAATGCAAAACTACGAAGATGCAAAAATTCAGCTTGAGGAATCTGTAGACTGGCAGGTAAAAACCGGCTTGCCGACGGAAGATGTATTTGCTTCTTATTCCCAACTTGGAATTTTGTATGCTACGCTAAAGCAAATGGATTCAGCGGTAGTATATGCACAACTTGGATATTCGCTCGGTCAACACACTACAAAACAATTCAGAGCATACTATCCACTTGCAATCGGGGCCCTGGGAAATATCTATTCTTCCATTGGAAATTATAAGCTTGCGGAAAGATATTTTAGAGATGCCATTAATCAAAGTGTTCTTTTTGGAAATATTTATTTTGAGTGCAGAAATTATAATAACCTGGCTACACTTTTTGACAAATTGGGGAATAGTGATTCCTGTATTTATTACGCGACGATTTCACTTCAATATTGTCAGCAGCATAATTTTGCTGAATTTACCCTGGATGCCAGTAGACTGCTCAGTAAAAATTATCAAACTGAGAACAAATCTGATAGCACTGTAAAGTATTTACAAATCATGAGCACTGCGAAAGACAGCGTATTTAGCCAATCAAAGGGCCAACAGTTTCGTCAGCTTGCATTCGACGAAATTCTTCACGAGAGGGATGTGGATAAAGCGCAGGAGAGATATCAAAATCAGGTCAGGTTTGTCGCTTTGATAACCGCAGCAGTCGGTTTGCTTCTGCTGGCTATCTTATTTTTTATTACTGGCAAACGCCGCTTACGTGATAAAACAAAAATTGAAGAGGCCCTTAAGGATTTGAAGTCTGTACAGGCACAGTTGATCGAATCAGAAAAAATGGCCTCCCTGGGAGAAGTCACCGCAGGCATAGCACATGAGATTCAAAATCCGCTAAACTTCGTTAATAATTTTTCACAGGTAAATGAGGAACTGCTTGATGAATTAAAAGATGAAGTAACAAAAGGGAACCTGGATGAAATTAAATCGATCGCCAGAGACATTACAGGTAACCAAATAAAAATTACACAACATGGCAAACGTGCAGAGATGATCGTAAGAAGCATGCTTCAGCATACCCGCACCAGTACAGGACAAAAGGAACCTGCAAATATAAATCTGATGGCGGAAGAGTGCCTCAAGCTGAGTTACCACGGTCTCCGTGCGAAAGAAAAATCTTTTGTCGCCATTCTCCAATTGGATTTTGATCAAAACCTGGGTTTGGTGTCGGTAATCCAGCAGGACATGGTAAGGGTATTTGTAAATTTATTTAATAATGCCTTTTACTCCATGAATGAGAAAACCAGGTTTCACATTACCGGATATGAGCCGGCCATATGGGTTAGTACAAGACGAATGAATGGCAAAATAGAAATCAATATAAAAGATAACGGTATGGGTATCTCTAAAACGATAGTCGATAAAATATTTCAGCCTTTTTTTACTACCAAACCCACCGGTCAGGGTACTGGCCTGGGACTGAGCATGAGTTATGATATTATCAAAGTACACAATGGCGAACTAATTGTAAATTCGGCGGAAGGTGAAGGTGCTGAGTTTTTAATTCGGATTCAGTCGATTTAATAAATTTTAATCTAAGCTTTCACCCGAAAAAATAAAATCTCATGAAGAAATTTCTCTTACCTGTTTGCGTGATGTATTTATTTAACGCTCATGCACAGGATTCAGTTACGAACGCGCAGCTTATAGGCGCAGAAAAAATGTTTGGCCTGAATTTTACGCAGCCTAAGCGCGACTCCATGCTGGGAGGTTTAAATGACCGTGTGAAAACTTATGATTATCTGCATGCACAAAATATAAGCAATGATTTGCCTTTCCCTCTATGGTATAGTCCAATAATACCAGGCATGGTTGTTCCTCGTAAACAATTACCGGTACATTTTAATATTCCTGAAAAAGTCCAACTGCCGGCAGACAGAAGTCAGCTTGCCTATTATAGTATACCGCAACTGGCTTCATTAATTAAAAACAAAAAGATCACCTCTGAACAACTCACAAGATTCTTCCTTGACCGGTTAAAAAGATATGGACCGCAGTTGCATTGTGTAATAGAAGTAACAGAAGACATTGCTTTACAACAGGCAAAAAAGGCTGACGCAGAAATTGCCGCAGGAAAATACAGAGGGCCACTTCATGGAATTCCCTATGGAATCAAAGACCTTTTCGCCGTAGCAGGTACGCATACCACCTGGGGAACGCCTCCTTATAAAAATCAAAAAATAAATCAAACCGCTTTTGTTGCTCAGCAACTTGAAAAAGCCGGCGCCATTCTCGTAGCTAAACTTTCTCTCGGTGAATTGGCGATGGATGATATATGGTTCGGTGGTCTTACCAGAAATCCCTGGGATCCGACAAAAGGTTCCGGTGGATCCTCAGCTGGTTCTTCAGCGGCTACATCCGCAGGACTTGTCCCCTTTGCAATCGGAACAGAAACCTATGGCTCTATTGTTGATCCTTCCATGCGTTGTGGTGTAACCGGATTGAGACCTACGTATGGCAGTATCGCAAAAACGGGGGCCATGGCACTTGCATGGTCTTCAGATAAAATAGGACCTATATCCAGGTCAGCCGAAGATGATGCTATTGTATTTTATTACATACACGGAGCGGATCAGGAGGATGGATCTTCCATTCAGTTTGCTTTTAATTATACAGGAACAGTCGATTTCAAAAAATTAAAGATTGCTTATATAAGTAATTATATTGATACCCTTCCCGCGAATAGCACGGAGAAACATACGCTGATGGTATTGAAAGAAATGGGAGCAACCATTACTCCTCTTTATTTTCCCGATAGCCTGCGTGGGGATGATCTATTGAATTTAATCGTTGGAGCAGAATCGGCTGCCGCATTTGACGAACTTACCAGATCTTCTGAAGACGATCAAATGGTGCAACAGGCAAAAGACCGGTGGCCAAATATTTTCAGAAGCTCTCGCTTCGTACCGGCAGTGGAATATATCACGGCCTGCAGACTGCGTTACCGGATTATGAAAAAAATGGATCCTGTGATCGATGCATACGACATCATCATAACACCTCCCGAAACGGGCGACCAGTTAGCAATAACAAACCTGACGGGTAATCCTTCGATAACACTGCCCAATGGTTTTTTAGCTAACGGTATGCCAGCCAGCATTTCTTTCATCGGAAAACATTTTGGTGAAGCGAACCTGCTTGCCTTTGCAAAAGCCTATCAGGAACGCACGGGATTTAATTTAAAACACCCGCCAGGATACATGCCGTAAATAATACGGTTATGAGAAAATTGATTACACTGTTTTTATTATTTTTTCAGTTGCATGGCTTATTGGCGCAGCGATATGAGATTATTATAAAAGGTGGTCATGTAGTTGATCCTAAAAACAATATTGACGAAATTTTAGATGTCGCCATTAGCCATGGAAGAATTTTAAAGATTGCGAAGAACATTGATACCATCAATGCTCACCAGGTTGTTAATGCAAGAGGAATGTACGTTGTGCCGGGTCTTATAGATATGCATACACATGATTTTTACGGGCCTGATCCTGAAAGACATTTTTGTAATGGAAGCGAATCTGCGCTTGCCCGATTCATTTGCTTTTCGTTCGGGAGTGACAACAGTCGTTGACGCAGGTTCTTCAGGCTGGAAAGATTTTCCTGTTTTCAAAAAGAAGATTATTGACAGTTCGAAGACAAGAGTACTTGCTTTCCTGAATATTGTTGGGGCAGGTATGCGGGGCGCGGTATTTGAACAGGACACCAGTGATATGGATGCAGATAAAGACTGCCTTGATGGCGAAAGAATACCACAATTATATTGTAGGAATTAAACTGGCTCATTTCAGAGGGCCGGAATGGAAACCGGTGGACGAAGCCATAAAAGCTGGTAATAAGGCAGACATTCCCGTCATGATCGATTTTGGGGAAAGCAGGATTCCTTTATCACTGGAAGAATTATTCTTAAGACATATGCGCCCGGGAGATATATTCACTCATTGTTTTGCGCAGCTGAAGGGTCGTGAATCTATTGTTGACACCATGACAAAAAAGTTAAAATCCTTCGTATGGGAAGCAAGAAAAAGAGGCATACTTTTCGATCTTGGTTACGGGGAAATCAGTTTTTCGTTCTCGCAGGCTATACCCGCTATGAGTGAAGGTTTCTATCCAAATACGATTAGCACAGATATGCACGCTGTCAGAAAATATAAGATGAAAGACATGATGGAAATTATGTCGGAATTTCTTGCACTGGGAATGAATACGCGCGAAGTAATAGAACGGGTAACCTGGAATCCTGCCAGAATAATCAGGCACGAAGAATTGGGAAATATGTCAAAAGACGCTTTGGCTGACATAGCAATTTTGAAAGTCCGGAATGTTCATACCTTATTTTACGATCACACCGGTCAAAAGATCGAAGGTTCGAAAAACTTCGAATGTGTAATGACGATCAGGGATGGTAAAATTGTTTACCGCAATTAATTTTTAGGCATATCGAAAATAGCCGGATCTATATCTTTATTTACTTCGATCTTTTTGTTTGTGTATGCAATTGATAATCCCGGAACTTCCAGCTCGCTGGCATAAGGCATAACATAACCATCTGTTGTTTTTCTAAAGTCAGAAAATGAAGTGATAATTTCAACGTCCTGGCCATCTGCATTCATCTTGGCCACATCTTTCAATATATAATAGGATGAGTCGCTTATATAGAACATGACTTCGGTTCCGGCTGCGTTCGTAAGCTTGATTTTGTAAGCTGAACTTCCTTTCAGATCTTCTTTTCCCAGTAGCTCTGCCTTACTTCCTTTCGCAGCATAATTAAATAAAGGCCCTTGCACATCTAAAGCGTTCTGACCCATTTTTACCTGAGCTGCCGGCATATTTACGGCTGTAGGTTGTCCGGCCAATGGATTAAGACTCCAACCACCATTCACGATGTAACAATCAATAACGTTCTGGCCGCCGAAATCAATCACGCTTTTATAACCCTTACCATTAACCGCATAAGTTTTCCCGGAAGCCGGATTGTTCATAACAGTTATTTCATTTTCAGTATAAACAGTTTTTATACTGGCCAACTTTTCCTTACCGCCCATAGCGCTTACCCATTTATTAATGACTTCATCAACAGTTTGTGCTTTCAGATTTAATAAACCCAAAACTGAAACAAATAATAGCAGTGCAATTTTCATGTTTTTATTTTTTAATTGTTTTATCGACCTCAAAAGCAAGTAATACGTTTCCTCCCATTTGACCGAACATCCCGTAACCCGAATTCACATATAAGATTCCGTCAGCCATTACCGGCGCAGGGCCGTCGATGGAACCACCCTTCGCAAGGATTCCATTCACTGTACCAAAACTTGCCGCCGTGTTAAAGTCCCACAATATTTTTCCGTCCTTCGTTGAATAGGCCTTTATATGACCATCCAGAGATCCGGCAAATACAATACCGGGAATCACTGCAGGTGCAGCAGAATTGAAAGAAAGACAATTTTTATTTTCGCAGGCCGGTGCTGGTGTTTCCCAAATTATTTTACCCGTAAGGAGATCGAGCGAATATATTCCCGGTGAAGGTTTACGGGAGGAATCTTTTTTGTCAATTCCTACAATGTTGTCGGAGTTTGTGGCATACACATATTTCCCGTCAGTAGCCATTCCCCAATGAATTCCACCCAACATACCACCTTTGCCAATTCTTGTTTGCCAGATCAGCTTGCCGCTTTCAGGCAACAGGGCATATACAACGCCTGATTTTTGACCGGCAACTAAAATATTTTTTCCGTCTGATCTCTTTGTCAATATGGGTGCCATACCAAAATCCAGATCGGGTCCTGATTTATCAGGACAATTAATAAAAACAGGACAGGCAACATTATAAGCGTCATCACTGGTGGCCTGGAAATTCCAGACAAGCTTTCCTGTGTTCATATCAAGCGCCTGAATGGCATCACTGTTATTGGTAGTAGGTCGCGTATAATTTTCACCTGTGCCAATATAGACCAATCCTCTTTTCGCGTCAACGGTGGGACTGCACCATACGGGAGCGCCGGAAGGTCCGTAAAATGATTTGCCATTTTTCTTTTTTCCTGCTTCTTTTGCAGGTTCCGTTATTACGCGGTGCTGCCAGATTTCATTTCCTGTTTTCGCGTCCAGAGCAACCAATCCACCAGATGAAGTACAACAATTGTACGCGCCGTTTGCAGCTGAGCCCACTTCTATAGAAGTAATAGGAACAAATACTTTTCCTCCCTGAACTGCTACCGATCCGGTCACAGACGATTGAGATTCAAAGCCGGCTCTTTTGTTCCATATTTGTTTGCCTGTATTTAAATTTATTGCGTAGACATTCGTACTGAAATCAGCAAAATATGCAATCGATGAATCACCCTGTTTTTTTACAACGATTGCTCCCCGAATGGCAGCATTAGCAGAAAAATGCCATCCTGGTTTTCCTGTTTTTCTGTTGATGGCATAAAGATCCCCGAACTGACTGCCAACAATCAGCCAGTCGCCGGCAATTGCCGGTTTGCTTCGGACGATGGTGGCATCAGGAAATGCAAAGACCCATTTCAATTTTAATGAATTGACATTGGAGGAATTGATACCTGCCATTTCTGTACTGCGATTTCCAGTGCCCGCGATATTTCCACCCCAGCCCGAATAGTCGTAAACAGTCTGGTTGTGATGAATCGCAAATGGAGTATATACATTTTCAGGTATGGAAGTCGATATTAATTTACTATTAGTCAGCCATTCTGCAACTGCCTTCCTTTCATTTTCAGAAAGCACGGAACCCTGTTGACGCATCTTACCATTGTCAAGGGCTGCCAGTACAGCTCTTGCCGTCATACCTGATAAAATGGATATGCCCGGAGCTACATAACCCGCAGTATCGCGATGACAGGTAGCACAATTGGTAATGAAAATCTTCTTACCTGAAATTGTATCCCCCGGTTGGGCATCTATGTTAGTATGTACGTTTGTTGCGGGAATTGGTATAACGGGGATTTTTCTGGCCTGAATAAAAAGAGCAGCCAAAAAAACAGTGGCGACTAATATCCCGGCGAAAGAAGACCGTGTGGCGTACATAATTTAATATTATTCTATTCAGTTATAAAAATACTATTGCTCACAAGCCACAGGAAATTATATTAGACGAAAGGAATTTAATTCGCTGAACTGTATTAAAAACCCGATGAACCGCATCTGAAATTCCTATATCCCTTTATTTATAAATTTTTTTCAGGACTTCCTGCCTGTGTTCCCGCGAGACAGGAAGGAGTTTACCATCTATTTCAATACAATTACCTTCTATGGAATTCACTTTATCGACACTTATAGTAAAGGAACGATGTATCCTGATAAATTTATCCGAAGGTAGTTTTTCGGTGATAGAAGTGAGAGATTGGTAAGAAATGAATGAAGATGATTTCGTCGTCACCCTCACATAATCTTTCAGACTCTCTATATAAAGTATCTCACTGATTAATATCTTAACAAATTTCCGGTCTACTTTGAGAAACAAATATTCGTTTTCGTCAGTGTGGCTGTCATTCAGGTTGTCACCATCCTTATTTATTTTCATTGCCCTTTCAAAAGCTTTTACAAATCTCGGAAAGGATATGGGTTTTACCAGGTAATCCAGTGCTTCGAATTCAAATCCTTCCACTGCATAATCACGATAAGCCGTGGTGATGATCACGGGTGGCGGGTCTTTCAGGGTTCCCAGAAAATCAAGTCCGGTTAACAAAGGCATCTCGATATCCAGGAATATCAAATCGAATTTTTCTTCTTTTAAATAACGGAAAGCATCAAGCGCATTTTCGCAGCGCCTGGTTTCCATATTTTCAAAACGCTGCAGATAATTCTCCAAAACGTCTATCGCCAGGGGCTCATCATCCACAATAAGGCATTTAAAATTCTTCATGATACCGGCATTTTTAAGTACACTATGAATTCATTGTCTTTTTCTGATATGTCCAGCTGATGACTAATGCCATATAGCAATTCAAGCCTTCGCCTGGCATTTTTAAGTCCAATGCCCGTATTTTCTTTTGAAACATTTTCGCCGATGGGATTTTTTATACTGAATAACAGAAAAGCCCCTTCAACTTTTAGTGATATTTCTATTACGATATTATGAATGTTATTTTTTACACCATGTTTGAAACTGTTTTCAACAAAAAGGATCAGTATCATAGGTGGAATACTCACATCTTCTATTGGCCCTTCCATTTCAAAAAGAACAGAGAGTCTTTGACCAAACCGGAGTTTTTCAAGGTCAAGGTAATTCTGCAGATAGCCGATCTCTTTACTCAATGATACTTTAGAAGCATTAGACTCATACAGCATATAACTCATGAGTGACGACAGTTTTAGAACAACTTCGGGTGCCTGGTCAGATTTTTTTAGGGTAAGGGAGTATAAATTATTTAGCGTATTAAAGAAGAAATGCGGATGGATCTGTGTTTTCAGGAAATTCAATTCTGTTTCGAGATATTGTTTTTCCTTCTCTTTCATCAGCTGTTGGTTTTGGATCCAGTCTTTCGAAAGTTTAATACTGGCCGTAAAAGCCGCCAGATAAAAGAGATTGACGGCTTCTGAAAAAACACTTCTGAAACCGAGCCCCGAAGTATAAGACATAAGAGATGAACCATGATGGACGTAGAATAGTTTCAATAACTGTTCTGTAAAAGCCGCCACTGCCAGAGCGATAATCAATGTCACTCCATAGTAGAAATATCTTCTTCTGTACAAATAAACAGGTATCAGGAAATAATTATTTGTATACATCATCGCCGCCGAAATCGGCATAAATGAAGCGATCTGTAAATAAAATGTGATATCGCGGATATCATAGATGGTATAAAAAGTAGCACATAAGAATAAATAATATGCTATCCAGAATGCTAAATGATAAACCCATTTATTTTTAAAAATAAAAGACAACCGGACAGGTTTTTCAACAGCAGGTTGTGAAACAAGCAATGAATTATCCTGAAAGGTTTTTAGCGAAGCGGTTTTCATTCTAAATCAAAAATAATACATTGGTTAATCCAAAGATGTTCAGACTGCAAAGAGTATGTTTTGCCGGATGAACTGCATTCATTTACCTTTAAAGGTCTGTTATGAATAATAAACCGCCTGGAATTCTAATAACCATAGCAATTGGAATACTGATGAGTTATTCAGTATCAGCCCAGACAAAACTGGATAGCCTGCTGCCCGTTCGCGGATTTTGTATTGATGCTCCGAGGCCCTCCGGATTAGACTCTTTCATACATTTTATTGACAGCGACCTCGCACCAAGAAAAGTAAATACGCTGATCGTTCAGATTGAATATCATTATGAGTTTAAATCGCACCCCGAGCTTATTGATAGTTTTGCACTGTCGAATGAAGACGTCAAACAAATTGTAGCTGTTTGTAAAAAAAATAATATCAGAGTCATTCCACAAATTAATCTGCTTGGTCATCAGTCCTGGGCCAATAGAACCGGAAAACTCCTGAAGGTTTATCCGCAGTTTGATGAAACACCCGATATCTTAATGCCGGATATATATGTATGGCCCAATGCAGATAATCTTTACTGCAGGAGTTATTGTCCTCTGCATCCCGATCTTCATAAAATATTGTTTGCTGTAATCGATGAACTCTGTGATGCATTTGAAAGCAATGCTTTTCATGCAGGTATGGATGAAGTATTTTATATCGGAGATGACAAATGTCCACGCTGCCATGGAAAAGCAAAGGGTGAATTATTTGCCGGTGAAGTGAGAGTCATACGGGATCATCTGTTGATTAAAGGAAGGGAAACCTGGATCTGGGGCGATCGTCTGCTGGACGGAAAAACCACCGGTCTCGGCCCATGGGAAGCAAGTTTTAATGATACATATCCTGCAATTGATATGATTCCGAAAGATGTCGTTATATGTGACTGGCATTATGATCGGGCGGATAAGACGGCCATCTATTTTGCCATGAAGGGATTCAGGGTTATTACATGTCCGTGGAATCAGCCATCAACAGCACTCATACAGATAAATGATATGATGACTTTCAGAAAAGAGTCGACGCAGGAAATGACTGCACGTTTTCTGGGCATTATGGAGACCTCCTGGATGCGAACCAGCACTTATCTGAATAGTTATTACTCAAATCAACACACTGCTGTATCCAAAGAAAATGAAAATACACCCTGGAATTGTTTTAATGTGATGTATGGTACCATTGAAAAATTGGGTGATTAGTTTGAATTCTTGAGCGCTGTCAATAAATCTGCTTTGTCAATATTCATCGTGATTATTTTTATTGCAAAATAATTTCTGAGGCAAGAAGATTTTCATATTTTGTCGGCATGAAAATAATTCTTCCTTTCTTTCTGCTGGCGGTTTCCTTTTCTGTTAAAGCACAGGATGATGATCCGGTATATGTTTTTGATGCGAACTGGAAACCTTCAAAAATCAAGAAGGCCCACTACCTGCTTCACAGATATCGGATTAATGACACCTGCTGGCAATGGGACTTTTATAATTTCATGGGTCCTCTTATTAAGTCTGAACAATACCGGGACGAAGCCGGGAGTGAATTAAATGGTGTTTCAAGATACTTTAATATGAATGGCATTAATGATTCCGTCACTACATTCCGCAAAGGCAAAAGAAATGGGGATTCCTGGACCTTAAGTGAGGATAGCATGAAATTGGAAAGCAAGTATATTTATCGGGATGATTCACTAATTGAAGTAGTTGATCTGAATAAATTGAAAAAGGATTCCACTGGCTCTGACAAAGACGGAATTGAATCTGAGTACCCTGGTGGGAAAGCTGCCTGGTACAGATATTTGTCTAAGAATCTTCGATATCCGGATCGTGCGGTTAGTGCAGAAAAGCAGGGTAATGTCATAGTTGGTTTTGTGATAGATATATACGGAAATGTAATCGATCCATATATTGCCAGATCTGTAGAATATTCATTGGATAAAGAAGCTTTGAGAATAATCAAGGGCTCAGGAGGCTGGTTGGCCGCTTCTCAAAACGGTCGTAATGTAAAATCTTACAAACGGCAGCCAATTAATTTTAGGCTTGAGGTTAATAAACAGCGCTGATCCAAAACTTTTTTCTCAGTATATTTATAAACAGCGCCTCTAGACGCTGTTTTTTTCATCCCAAATAAAAGGAAAATGAAATCTTCACGCTTTGCTGCCATACTGTTTGCAATACTCTTTATCGTGAGCCTGCAATTTACATTTGCACAGCCCTCCCGATTCGCAACGCTCAAATACAAGAATAGTGCGGGCGACACCCTTAATTACAGATTATTATTTCCCGATGCGGATACTTTACGCAAATACCCACTCGTGATTTTCCTTCACGGTTCGGGTGAGCGTGGCAGTGATAATGATGCGCAATTGAAATGGGGAGTTGAGAATTTTGCAACCGATCAGAATATGATGTTACATCCTGCGATTGTGATTGCTCCCCAGTGTCCCGAAAAGATGAGCTGGTCTAATTTCTCACGTACAAGAGTGAGTTCAGAAATGCGGATGTTACCTGATCCAAGCAAACCCATGCAACTGGTGATTGAACTGATTCATCAACTTGAAAAAACAATGCCCGTTGATACGAACCGGATTTATATCACCGGACTTTCCATGGGTGGTTTTGGAACCTATGACGCCATCGAACGATATCCTGGATTATTTGCTGCTGCAGTACCAGTATGTGGTGGTGGGGATGTATCGAAAGTTTCAACAATTGCACATTTACCCATCTGGATTTATCTCGGTTCAGAAGACCCGGCTGTTAATCCTTCTTATTCTCTCGATATGTTGGAAGCGCTCACAAAAGCAGGAGCTCATCCTGGGTTTACCCAATATCCTGAAGTGGGCCATTTTTCATGGCTGGGCGCTTACAGTGATCCGCTAATGCTGGAATGGTTATTCAGGCAGCATAAGTAAATACGTCTAACCCAATGTGTTGATACATAGGCGTTTCCACACATTCTAGGAAATACAAAAAATAGCAAGTTTGCTGTCTCCCGGCCGAATAGCCATTTTATAGTCTATTCCAGATTTTATATATGTATTATTTTATATATAATAAATATTTATTATTATGGCACTATTTTGCTAGTCTAAACAGAAATAAAGTGAAATATTTTTGATTTTTTCGGCTAAATCTGGTTGGGTATTTGATTTTTTCCTATATTTATACAGATCACAGTTGTCCGTTACCAGAAAATCTGCTCCGAAGCCCAGAAAAGTAATATATAACAATAAATACTAATACAATGACCAGACCTATCAACAGAATATCTTTGATCCTTTTGGGGGCAGCAATTTACTGGGTTGGATACTATGGTTTTTTCACGCACTTGCAAAATGTCGCCTATTCTTCTCTTTGCATGTTTCTTGCGATGACCGGACTACTGGTTGCAGGCTGGAACTCTTCCAATTTATACAAAGGCAGATAAGTGTTTCTTTTTTCTCCGCCACCTGAATTATTTTCTTTCAAAAGGAACAGAGCTTCGCGACTTCCTTCTTGCATCTATAAACAAGTGTTTACAATGCTGTCAACGATCTGCTGATAAAGGCAGATTCATACTTTCGAATTTCAGTATCTTCAGTACAGCATTTTCTCCCAGTTGTATGAAGGTATTCTCTGCCGTTATTTCCATTTTATTTTTCGGGGTCAATTTATGCAGGGCACAGGATACTGTCGTCACTCTTTCCCCGCAATTTGTAATACAAACAGTCGGAACAGATCGCCATCGGAGGCATGGAAGGATGGGTTTTCAAACCGGAAACGATTCGACCTGGAAAGCAAATAATATTAAAGGAGAGGGATGGGAAAAATTGAGGCCGGATCAACTATCTGCAAAATATGCTGACAAAGATGGCCGGGTGGAAGGCTGGTTCAGAATAAAAATAAAATTAGACAGTAGTTTCACATCACACCTGGTCGGTTTAAAAATGATCAGTTGGGCAGCTTCTGATATATATATAAACGGGAGTTATCTTATTTCATTTGGAATACGGGGTATAATGGTGAAGCCTTTCAAAGAAATCAGATCAAGAAGTATACTTCCCGCAGTAGTGGATCTGATTCCGGGCAAACAATATATTATCGCTTTGCATATAGTGGACTATATGTCGCCACTGTCTATCGGACAATTAAAATCCAACGAGAGTATTTATGTTCAATGACATTGGATTATTTGGACCTTCTTACAATGAACTTATTTATCGGGAGAATCATTGAGCTGTCCCTTTTTACTACGATCTGGATTTCGGTTTGTGCAGTACTTAGTCTTCTTTTTTGGTTATTAGCTATTCAAAACCCGGCTGAGAAAAATCTCCGCCTAATTGCTTTAGTTACCACCTTCTCAACACTGACTGTCTTTTTCAATACAATTCAGGATAACATCAGGATTATCCTATACAACGGTTTACCATCGAAGGGTATCACCGGGAATATTTTTGGATACCTTCATTTGTATATTGACGGTAGTCATAATGGTAAATATTTTCAAAAGAGTATTTACCCGGGCACTGAAGATTATTCTGATTATCTTTTTTATTTTAGCAACGATTTCATTGTTTTTCCGGCCAATATCGGATGATCATGATATTTATTCCCGGCCATGGCCGTCCTGCTGGTAATTTGTTTATACTATATCATTTCATCCTGGAAAAATCTGAAGGGTGCGCAGTGGGCCGTAGTAGATAGGACTCCTGGTTTCGTTTGCCAGCGTCCTTGCATATGTCATCAGCCAGTTCTATCGACTCACGAGGAATTTCACATTCTTCTATTTATCTGTAACCTGTTTTGCACTGGCCCTGCCATTGTCATTGCTGGTATATGTTGCCATGCGTTTTAAAGAAATCATGAATGAAGTACAACAAAACGCAAAACAGGTTGTGCAACTTTCCAAGGAAAAAGAAACACAGGCCTTGAATCAACAACAGATATTACAGGATGAAGTAAACAGGCAAACATCGGAACTCAGGAAAACTTTGGACAATCTTAAATTCACTCAAACCCAACTCGTACAATCAGAAAAACTGGCATCTCTTGGAGAACTGACTGCAGGAATTGCTCACGAAATCCAGAACCCATTAAATTTCGTCAATAATTTTTCAGACATCAATAAAGAATTGCTGGATGAAATGAATGATGAAATTCAGAAAGGAAACTATGATGAAGTAAAATCGATTGCGGTAAACATCGCAGACAATGAAGAGAAAATAAGTCATCATGGAAAACGTGCTGATGCAATCGTTAAAGGCATGCTCCAGCATTCCAGAACAAGTACGGGACAGAAAGAGTCAACGGATATAAATGCACTTGCTGAAGAATATCTGCGACTTTCATACCAGGGTCTGCGGGCAAAAGACAGAGCTTTTAATTCAGATATTCAAACAGACTTTGACCCAACCATTGGAAGTATAAATGTGATCCCTCAGGATATCGGGAGGGTATTGCTGAACATTTACAATAATGCATTTTATGCAGTGTCTGAAAAAATGAAGCAACAAAAACGGGACTATGAGCCGTGCGTTAAGGTTAGTACAAAAAAAACGGGAGATAAAATTGAAATCAGAGTGATTGATAATGGTACTGGAATTCCAGCATTGATGTCAGATAAAATCTTTCAACCATTTTTTACAACAAAACCAGCGGGACAGGGAACCGGACTTGGACTAAGCATCAGCCATGATATCGTCCGGTCACATGGAGGAGAAATTAAAGTTGATTCAAAAGAAAATAAAGGAACAGAGTTTATCATTCAGATTCCGATAAGTTAGCGGATGCTGATAAATATTTTTACAAATATTAGTCCGGCCGAAATTCCAAGCAAAAAAAGAATAAAGTGAACGACGAAGTTCTGCCAACCGGTTTTCTCCGGAATTGGTTTTTTTCCAAATGGAATACTTTTTCATAAAACAATTATTTGCTTTATGTTAAAGCTAAATTCAGAAATTGTCGAAAGCTAATTGCAATTTGCGTTACAGGTGCACCGAAAAGTAAAAACTAAAAATCCGGTGCAGGAATCCCTCCTGTTGGAATGCAAATTGCAATTAATGTGAAAAATTCATTCCCCCAACGGCAAATATCGCGGAACTGAAATAAGCTAATTGCGATTTTTACTAAAGAATGACGTCAGTGGTTGGGAAGAATCATTTCCAGCCCTGTCATCTCTTTTGCTTTTTGTGCGAATTCCTGTTGCATTTGAGAACTCATATTCTTGATACGTGCAGTAGCGTGGGTGGCATAAGGAACCACAAAACGCTTCGAGTTTACTTTATCGGAAACGATAACTCCAGCTGATGTCCAGGTGTCAACTCCACCATAGATATACAGCATATTATTTCCATTTTCCACGAGCCAGTTTGATACCTTTTCATTAAGACTTCCATCGAAAGGTTTCATGTTTGGTATTTTCGGTGGAAATGATGCAGAAGGATTTTCTGTAAAATAGTTAAGGTATTTTTTGAATTTCGTTATGTTATATCCATAATAACCACTCTGGGTGGATGCCTGATAATAGTGAGCTTCAAATAATTTGTTCGTTTCATCAGAGAACGCAGAAATAGACACAATTTTTAAGAGTGATCTAATATAGTTATCCAGTGATTCATTCGTCGGTACACTATCACAAATTCCTGTGTATTGCCAGAATGAAAATGGGTACTCGAGCACTGAATATTCAAATGCCCTGCCGATACCACCCACATAGTCATAATGTGATTTGTCCCCTATTGAATACCAGTATAACTTCTCCAACGCCTCTTTTTCATGTTTTAGCAGAAACACCTGTAAATTAAAAATTCTCTCCCTGCAGGCTGCTGTACTGATGGTATCAAAAAAATGATAGATACGCAGATCTTCCATACTATTATCTAACGGGGCAACATAGGGTATTGACAAATCAACATCTTTTGGGAAGAAAAATTTGTAATAAATAGTAGTCTCTCCTCCTTTGCTAATACCCGTACTTATCCATTTCCCTTTATAGATATTTCTGAAAAGCTGGTTGATGGCATGCAGATCTGCGGTTGCCTGTTCGAGAGTAAGATAATCCCATATCAGGGAATCGGGTTTCGATTTTCCGCAATAACGATATTCAATGTTTAAATCATTTGCATTAAAATAATCAGCCAGTTCACTCAAACCCGGATAAAGCCAGTAACCCTGGGTTTCCATAATAGTAGAGTTTTTAAATCCCTTGTGCGTGAGTATTACATGCTGATAAAAAAAGTCACCTTCCGGATGCTGATGATCCACCGGTTGCCTGATCATCAAATCATATTTTAAATATTTATCACCAGGCAGCGATATTTTCTTAAAGCTAACATCTGGCAGATTGTATAAGGCTTTTTCTAATAACAGTTCGTCACTTTGAGCTAACGCGGTAAATATTGTAATACAAAGTAAAAGGGAAAGGGTTATTCTCATGTGGTTTAGTTGTATTATAAATCTAACTTAATTAAGTTGGATCTCTGGGATTTACTAAACCTTTTCTTAGTTAATGTGGAGTGCTTTTATATATATTTCCCTTCTCTATTATTTGGTATTAATTCCTTCGGTTCCCCCTTTTATTTGCAGGTTTTACTAAACGTTATTGTTTGTGCTGTAACTCTTGCAAACGAACCTGATTTTCTGAAACCAATGGCCCAAATAAGCAGTTTACGTCAAACCATTGCAGACTCACGCAAATAGCAATTAGGGATCCCCTTGTTCTCAATATATTTTTAGATCATCTAAAACTAAGGCCATGAAAAAAATTATTTTATTTTCTGTCTGTTTGATGTCTGCGACGATAGCAATTCATGCACAAACAGCGAATTGGTTTGTTGGATTCCCAACGGGTTATGTGATGGGTGGACCAGCCGCTTCACTGAAATCCATGATGGAAGATCAGGGATATAATCAGCCGGCCACTTTTATTTTCAGTGTGGATTATCCAACGAAAACATATGTTCCACCGCTGATGATAATGGCCGGGAAACAAATATCAAATTATGGTAGTCTGTATATTTTGGCGGGTAGTTCCAATGCATCTACTGTAGAAGGATATAATAGTTACAACGCCATAAGTGTGAGTTTTAATGTTATACAGGCTACGCTGGGTTATCAATTTACATTTCCTCAATCGCATTTTAAACTGGGTATCGGACCGTCTTTATTTATAGTCCATCATGAACTTGCAAACTATATCCCTGCATCGGAAACTACCGAGACCAAACCAGGTGTATCACTTATGGCGCGAATACCCTTTGGAAAGGAGAAAAAACTATTTGGAGTGGAATTGTTTTTTGCCATGAATGTTGCGGGAAGTGTGCAGTTAAATGATATCCACGAAACTTATATAAATGCTGAAGCTGATTTGACGGGCGGCAAACTTAGCATGGTCTCCGCCATGATTGGTTTGAATTTTGTTTTCAGGAAATGACATGACAAAATTTCATTCAAAAATCTCTGGCATCATTTTCACACCTCACTATTGTTACTCTATTTTATAATTTAAAAAGAAAAAACATGTACTACAATCAGTCATGGGCCGCAAAAGGCAACAATTATGAGGGCAGGTCTCTGGCAGGCCGCTCCATGCAAAGATCAGCCGTGAACATTTACAAAACAGAAAACAGCTATGAGATGCTGGTGTTCGCTCCTGGTCGTATCAAAGAACATTTTCATATCGACACAAATGGAAATGAACTCACCATTTCTTACAATCCGCCCGAAGGTTTTCCCCGTCCTGAATGGATATTAAGGGAATACAGCAGAGGTGGTTTCAAAAGGACATTTACCCTGAATGAGAGCATCGACACTCAGAACATCACTGCTAAATATGCAGATGGTGTACTGCAGGTCAGCCTTCCTGTCATAGCAGGCAAGGAAAACGAAAAAAAAGAAATAGTAGTTAATTAATTGCTTTTTCTTTTATTCGAAACGGGTATCTTTTGATACCCGTTTTTGTTTATAACCCTGTTTGATGACGGTTATTCTTCCGTTTGCTTAACTATGCCTGAAAGCATGAAGCCAACAACTTTTAAACCTGATTTAATCAGCGTTGCTTTTGAAGCAATATTGTCCATGTTTGTACGTGCTGCGGGTATCCTGCCGGTCATGTAACATTGTTTTTTTAACTCCTGAATAAGAAAACTTCCAAAACCTTTTTTACGGCAGTCTTCCCTGACTTCCATATATAAATCCGCAAACGGAATGTTATAAT
Organism: uncultured Bacteroidota bacterium; assembly: GCA_963757315.1. GTDB lineage: Bacteria > Bacteroidota > Bacteroidia > Chitinophagales > Chitinophagaceae > Puia. The sequence goes on from CAVWRD010000012.1 coordinate 319,031, forward strand.
GAAGTAAGAATCCTCCGGTTGCTACAACTTCTTTGTTCAGTTCTAAAATGTAATCTCCAACAGGTTCTGATACATGCTCAAAAACGACATCATTTTCCAATCGTTTCCTGAATAGTATTTTATCTGGTTTGAGATCGGTAGTGATATTCTCTCCAAATAAAATCACATTTGAGCTAATCTCGTGTCCATATTCGTATAGTAAGGTAGTCAGCAGGAAATCGTTGCTCTGGCACTCTATGAAACCCACCTTCGAAATATTCATTAACTCCGAAAATGCAGTTGATGCTAATTTCCTGAAAGAAGGAATAATATAAAATTCGAAGATTGTATCTCTGTCGGTAATATTTTCATTTCCTTTTATAGAACCATAACCAATTTTTTCCGAATTATAAATTACAATATAGCTGTCGGTCCATCCTCGTTCATGGCAGGCATTATACCTGATTTGAAAATTGTTTTCCTGCAGGAATAATATTCGCAGATGTAAAATTTCTTCCAGACTGACTTTAGTTACATGAAGAGCCATCGTGTTCGATATAAAATTTAAAAGCGGCTAATGTTTGCGTTTATGTTTGTGACAAAACTAAAATATTATTTGACTGTTGCGTTATTAAATAGCAATAAATATAATAACTTCTCCCATACTCATTAATCTTAGAATCATTTCTGTCTGCACTTATTTGAATCGTGAATAATGGGTAGATTCAGTATATTTAAATACAACACTTATTATGCGTCTTAATATCCCATTCTCCCTGGTTAAGATTTTCTGTCTCTTTGTTATAGTCATCATGCTTACCGGTTATCGAAACAATCGGAGCAACATAAACGACGACAAAAAGCAAATTGCATCCATGCTGGATTCATTTAACTGGCAGCAGCAAGGGCTGATTATACAGGTTATTTTAATTATTATACCAGCGATGCCATTTTCATTGGGACGGATCCAACTGAACGCTGGGACAAACAACAGTTTATGGTCTGGGCTAAAAAGTATTTTGACAGAGGAAAGGCCTGGAATTTTAAATCGATCGACAGGCATATTTATATCGGAGAAAATAAAAACATCGCCTGGTTCGATGAACTGCTGAATACTCAAATGAAGATTTGCAGAGGTTCTGGCGTGGTTATTAAAAAAGGAGGTAAATGGAAAATCCAGCAATATGTTTTGTCGATCACCATGCCAAACAATCAGATCGACGGAGCGATTAAATTAAAAGCACCCATGGAAGATTCGATCATTAATTCACTCATCAAAAAATGATTATTTCCTTAATAATGCATCCGCATTCCATTTATCCCATGATGGAGGCAGGAAAAACAATATGGCAAGTAATATTGATCTGGGAATAACATGACTCAGATCCCAGATGGGTTCCATTAAACCATGGCCAAAAGAAACAATCAGTAAATCCACCGCCAGAACATACATAGCGCATTTTCTGAACAACCCGATGATCAGTAGAAATCCTCCAATCAATTCCACATACGAAGTATAATAAGCAGTTGTAATGATCAGCCATTTTGGTAGTATGCTATTTTCAAATGCTCTGAAGAAGCGGTCATATACAACTGAAAGACCCATGGTAAATACTTTGCCATAGCCCTGCATAAGAAATATTATACCCAATAGAACCCGGATGAAAAACATACCCGCGGCACGTTGTCTTTCTTCTTTTTTGTTTGCAACTGTATTTAAATCTGCCATTTAGTGGATCAGTAAGATCTGCTAAAGATAGTTTTAGTAGATCAAAAATGAGAGCTATAGAATTTTATCCATAGCATTTATCCCTAATTTCATAAAAATTTGAGGGGATGAAATATATAATTGTATTGGCGATTCTGTTGGGCATGGGAGCCTGTTCCCATCCCGACAACAAAATTGTTATTGGCAAAACAGATCATATTTATTCTAAAATATTAAAAGAGAACAGGGAGATTTGGGTGCACCTGCCGCGCAGTATGAACAATTCTGTATTCAGCACGTCGCGGTACCCGGTTATTTATTTGTTGGATGGCGACGGTCATTTCTCTTCGGTTACGGGTATGTTAGAACAGTTAACCGAGATAAATGGAAATATGCTTTTCCCCGAAATGATTGTGGTCGGGATTACAAATACCGACAGGATGAGAGATCTTACGCCCACACATACCCAACTTAATTTTGCGGGCGACAGCAGCCAGCCCAGCACATCGGGCGGCGGCGAAGAATTTATCTCATTTATCGAAAAAGAACTTATTCCACATATTGATTCATTATATCCAACCTCGCCCTACAAAGTATTTATCGGGCATTCCCTCGGTGGACTAACTGTCATGAATACACTGATACATCATCCTCAGATTTTCAATGCTTATCTGGCAATTGATCCGAGTATGTGGTGGGACAGACGGTCTCTTTTAAAGCAATCGGGATCCATTTTAATGCAGAACAATTTTAAAGGAAAGACATTATTCCTGGGTGTCGCCAATACCATGTCGCCCGGGCTGGATACCGCTACGGTAAGGAAGGACACGATTTTGAGTAATCAACATATCCGGTCGATCCTTTCATTAACAGATACCTTAAAAAAGGCAACAGGAAACGGTTTGAGATGGGAATATAAATATTATAACGAGGATTCGCATGGATCCGTTCCGCTGATCAGTGAATACGACGGACTGAGATTCATTTTCGATTTTTATAACTTCAAAAATGCCAATCAGCTTTTTGACAAAAATGTTAGTGCGGAAATGGCGGTGAATTCTGTAAAAGATCACTATAAGAAGGTTTCACAGGAGATGGGATATGAAGTAGGTCCTCCGGAGGAATATATTAACGACCTGGGTTACGGTTTTCTACAGAATAAGATGAATGAAAAAGCTTTTGCATTTTTCAAACTGAATGTTGACAATTATCCGAAGAGTGGTAATGTATACGACAGTATGGGGGATTACTATGTTGCTATAAATGACAAGGGAAAAGCTATAGATAATTTCAAAAAGGCACTCACATTGTTTAATAATCCTGATACGAAGGCTAAGCTTGAGAAACTGGAACAGGGAAAATAAGGCACTAAAAAGTTCCTAGCACTTTACCGTCTTCTTCTTTTTACCGAGTGTTCCCTTTGTTTTCATTTTGGAAATATATTCTATGGCATCCGGGACTTTACATGCTGTTCCATTTTTGTCAACTTCCACCTTGCCTATTTTTTTTCCAGTAGCCACCGCGTAATCAGTCAGTGATTTTACATAGGAACCGACAGCAATTACAAAACCATTCATCGTAGATACAACCCTGTTTTCAGATGAGTGAATGGTTTTTGCAACACGGTCGAGCAATGATTTTATTTTAGGGATATCGAGATCTGCATCTTCTTTTAAAGAAACGATGGAACTCAAGTGTTGACCATCCTGCAGCAGCGATATGTTCTTCTTTACTATCGATCCATTGTAGTGCAAGTTCGAATCCATGATCACCCTCGGCGGCCACCCAGGGCACTGTGTATTCGCTAATATTTTGAGAAACTGCCTGTTTGACCCAGGTTTGCAAATCAGACTTCGTCATTTTTTTATCGTCGGCAATCAGTCCTGCGAGATACATTGCATCTGCATTTCCGGTTGCATATAAATCCTTTGCCAGCTGATAATTCATTTTTATTTTCTTCTGAATGGGTTTCAGGTATTCCACCTTCACCCCGAAGAAAGGTTCCTTCACACCATGTTTCACAAGAATTTTCTTGATGCTGTCTGAACCCATGGACTTGAGTTCAGTCATGATATCTTTGACCGTCATGATGAATTAGTTTACCCTAATTTAAGTAAAAATTTCTTACATACACAAATGGAGGATTGGAGAATTAGGTCAATTACCAAGTGAAATGGAGGTTGCAATACCCAAGCACAATGTATCAGCAATTCCATTTTTCCAATACACTGCATATTGCCCTTCGTTACCGGAAACATATACATCGTTACCGGAAACAACTATGCCTGATGTCTTCGCATTGCTGGCAAGCACCACGGGACTTCCATTTTTCCAATATATTGCTTCTCCAAAATTTGAGTTACCACTCACATAAACATCGGATCCAGAAACAGCGATACAAGTTGTGACACCGGCTCCGAGAAAAACCGGAACTCCATTTTTCCAATACATGGCGGTATTGCCATTCCCTGAAATATACACATCGGTTCCGGAAACAGTCATCCAGGAAGTAGAAGTAGTTACTGAAGATTCTAAAAGATTCAGTTTGCCATTTTTCCATGACGCAGGCATAAATGTCAATGCCGGAAAAGTTTCAGTAGTATCACCTACGGTGCCGGTCAGATAAACGTCATTGCCCTGAACTACAATTTGCGAAGCAGCGACTGTTCCGCTCGATGTCGTATTGGCTCCCGAAAGACTGTATTTCATATAAACCGGAACACCGTTTTTAAAATAAGTTGAAGCGCCTGTGTCTGAGAGTCCTGCTATATAAACATCAGATCCGGATATTGCCATAGAAAGCGAAAGTGCACTAGTGGAAGGACCACCATTAATTAGATTTCTAAGACCATTTTTACAAAAAATATAATCCGAGGTCACACCTTCCCAACCTATTACATAGATATCGGAATTCGAAACCGTCAGATAGCTGCCGAGGAATCCATTTGCAGAATCTAATACTTCCACAGGTATTCCGTTTTTCCAAACGGTTGTTATTCGCGGAAAATTAGTTGCTGGAACTGCCTGTCTGCCGAGGACAAAGACATCGTGGGAATTATTATTTCCGGCCGTTTCTTTCATGCAGGATGTAAATGCAAAAAGAATAAAGATTACTGCACTGATTGAGAATAAAATTTTCATCTCTGATTGTTCCTCAGAAAAATAGGAAATTAAAATGGTGAATGAAAGGAAAGTCTTGTTTCTCTTTTAGTTCTTATACAACTTTTAATATCCTCGCTGCACCTGAATAAGGAACAGGTTGGATAGTTCCATCGGGAGAAAGTTTACCATATTGAATGCCGGCACCAAAAACGAGAATCATATCAGGACCTGGCAGAACAGAATCAGAGGGAATCAACTGATACCTGGCAGATGGTTGTTGAATATTGGTTGGCATCCACTCAGCGTATATTGCCCGGTAATCTGGCAAAAGATTGTTCACCGTTTTATATACTTTTTTGCTGCCTTCTACAAACACGTAATCGCCCACAGAACAACTACTGAAAATTATCCTGAAATACATATTCCTTGGATCGCTGAAAAAATTGACGGACTGTTGCAGGGTAGGAACTTCGATGTTTATAACCCCGTTGGTTTTATCGATGTTGATGGTTAAAGGCTGACGGATGATAGAGTCAAAAAGAGTCTGACGATTGTAACTGAAACTGCTGATGAAATCAGGATTTTGTGAAAGCAGGATGGATCTTCTTCCTTTCGGATTCACTGTATCCAGACTTTGGATTTTTTTTACCAGTGCATTTAAGGGTCCTGAAATATTATAATCGGCAAGCGTTTTGAGGTCATTAAGTCCACGCCTGATTCTCGCAGCCGCAGTGGTAACTCCCTTCCACTCAATATTCAGATTTCTGGTAGGTTCAAACGAATCCAGTTTCTGGATCTGTTTTTTAGTAGCTCCTCCCTTGGCGCGTAGGATAATCTTGTCGGACCCACGCATCGTATAAGCGGAAAGTCCCTTAATACTTCCGGTAAATGGCAAATCGCTCCTAAGTACACCCATATTCTATGCTTTTTCTATCGTAATATACAGATAAGCCAAAATAAATCCAAAATTAAACCTGAGATAAGCCAGATCTTTTTAGGTGAGGCTTATCTCTGGCTAAACACTGGTTTATATCAGGCTTATATCAGGCTTACTTTTCTTATATGGTATTGCAAATATCCTCTTTTTCACCTTTATTGTAATTAGCCGGTAAATAAACTCTATATCAGTTTTTGTAAACACTATCCTGAAAAAAGCATCGTGAATTGAAATCCGTTATTTGACTGGAGGATCGGAAATTTAAATCTTTAACTTGTTGCAAGAACTAAGCCTGGCAATTACGTTGAAAAAAATAATTTTTTTATTATTCATCGTTTTTTTTTCGGTCACAGTCTCCGCCCAGAATAAGGTTGGGGACAGTCTGAAAGTTATACTCGGCACAGAAAAAACAGATACGGGTAGGATTAATCTGCTCGAAAAAATTGGTAAAGAATTTACTTATTATTCTGATAAAGATTCAGCTAACGTGTATTACGAAAAGGCACTTGATCTGGCAAAAAAGTTAAATGATACAAAGACGGAAATAAGAATTCAGCTGGATATCGCGCAAAACTTTTATTACGCCGGAAATTTACCTCAGGCACTTAGAATTTCTCTTCATTATATTAAACGTGCTGAAGAATCCAGGGATACTTCGGATTTATTTTACCTGAACAGACTAGCAACCTGGATATATAATGATTTAGGCGACAATAAGACTGCATTCGAATATGTAAACAAGATGAATCAGTTGGTTCAGTCAGGATTTTACAAGGGAGACTCGTATCAAAAATATTACCAGGTAGCAAACGCCACCTACTCCTCGGTGTTTTCTGGTCTGAAACAATGGGATTCTGCCTTGTATTATCAATTTCTGGTTTATAAATTCGCTGTAGCAACAAAGGATGAGCAATTTCTTGTTCTGAGTCCTTATTGGATTGGTGACACTTACTCCGATTTGGGAAAATCCGACTCGGCATTCTTTTATTTCAGATTGTCATTATCTAATGCCATTGGATCTATTCGCACAGATATACCACCCATGTGTAAACTGGGAATTGCCGGGCTATATCTAAAAAAAAATCAAACTGATTCGGCTTACTACTACACACGACAGGCACAGAGTGACTTGATAAAGAACGAAGACAACGTATCGCTGATGGATGTGTATGAGGTACTATCAAAACTTTTTCAAAAAACAGGGCATTATGACAGCGCTTTTTTTTATCAGCAACGTTATATCGAAAAAAAGGACAGTCTTTTTAATCAGAAAAAAATGACTGAGGTCCAGAATTTGGCATTCAATGAATCACTCCAGGATCAGCAACTGGCCGAGGAAAAGAAAGAAACACAGTTGCAATATCAGAATAAAATAAGGTATTACATATTTGGTTCAGTTCTGTTAGCTATATTGATTATTGCTTTTTTACAAATGCGAAATCTACAGCATAGAAAAAGAGCGAATGGTTTATTGCAGAAACAAAAAGAAGAGATAGAGGAACAGAGGAATAATATTGAAAAAGCGCTGCTGGAGTTAAAACTAACCCAGAACCAGCTTATCCAGTCCGAGAAGATGGCTTCCCTTGGAGAACTCACGTCCGGTATTGCTCATGAAATACAAAACCCGCTGAATTTTGTAAATAATTTTTCTTCTGTAAACAAAGAGTTACTGGAAGAATTGAAGGAAGAAATTACAAAAGGAAATATCAACGAAGTGAATTCGATCGCGAATGATCTGATTCTTAACGAGGAGAAAATTGCTCAACATGGCAAACGAGCAGATGGTATAGTTAAGAGTATGTTGTTGCACTCGCGCGGCAGTTCAGGAAAAAGGGAACCAACAAATATGAATGATCTCGTTACTGAATATCTTAGATTATCATATCATGCGTTGAAAGGCAAAGTGAATTCATTAAATGTAATTACTGAAACAAATCTGGATCCTGGTATCGGACAATTAAATATCGTGCCTCAGGATATTGGCAGGGTGCTGTTGAACTTATTTAATAATGCATTCTATTCAGTAGACGAGAAGTCCAGGCGTTTAGAGAATTCATATATTCCAAAGGTGACATTAACAACAAGAAAGACCGATCATCATATTATAATAAGTGTAAGAGACAATGGTTATGGGATACCGAAAACAGATCTTGACAAAATATTTCAACCATTCTTTACAACAAAACCAGCCGGGCAAGGCACAGGCTTGGGTCTTTCGTTAAGTTACGATATCATCAGGGCACACGGCGGTCAATTGAAAGTTGAATCCGTGCAGGGGGATTTTGCAGAGTTTAATATCGAACTGCCGTTGAACCCAGTTTAGAGTTAATTATATTTATTTATTGAATTTTATTTTATGAAAAAACGAATACTCAACTTCGGATTTCTTATAGGTGCTATTTTACTCTTTTCCTGTCACCAACCAGTAGCGGAAACAAAAACCGATATATTGGAGGATGATATTGATACATCCGTAAGTCCTGGACAGGATTTCTTTTTATTCGCCAACGGTGGGTGGATAAAGAAAACGCCTATACCAGAAGTGGAAAGTTATTGGGGTGTCGGCAACCTGGTGCAGGAAGATCTCTATATCCGATTGAGGAAAATAAATTTGGACGCTGTAAATGCACATGCAGCGGAAGGTACCATCACACAAAAGATTGGAGATTTTTGGACGAGTGGAATGGATACAGTGCAGATCGAAAAGGAAAAACTGGGGTCGCTCAGGTCTGCCCTGGACATGATTGATGCCATTCACACAAAAGAGGATTTCCTGAATGCGACTGTTTTTCTTTGTTCTTCAGGAACCAAAGTCCTTGCCGACAACCAGGTCTCCCAGGATTCTAAAAACAGCGATGTGATGGCGTATTACCTCTGGCAGGGTGGCATCGGCATGCCTGACAGAGATTACTATTTTAATACAGATCAAAAAACGACGGACGTAAGAAATGGTTACATGAAAGCTATGATTCTCAGTTTTCAGGAATTGGGGACCGACAGCATTACAGCGAAGTCAAGAGCCAATGCAGTGTTCCAGCTTGAAAGCAGAATTGCGAAAGCCTCACGTAAGCTTGCAGATCTTCGCGATCCTTATGCGAATTATCACAAAATGGATTTCGTAACGCTGGGTAAATTGTCGCCGGCATTTAACTGGTCTTCATTCGTAGAAAAAATGGGTATCAGTAAGGTGGATTCGGTGATCGTGGGACAACCAGAATTTTTCTCAGCGCTGAGTAAAGAAGTCAGCACTACTTCTTTCGACATATGGAAAGACTATTTCAGATTTCATCTGATAAAAGATAATGCAGGATATCTGGACAGCATGACCATAAAAAACTTCGATAATTATCGCAAGGCGTTAACGGGTACTTCGAAAACAAGGGACAGATGGAAAAGAGTTTTGGATGCCGAACAACAGGCGATCGGAGAAGGACTCGGCCAGTTATTTGCCAAAGAATTTTTTAATGACACAGCAAAACAGCGTTATAGTAATCTGATTGAAGCAGTGCGGGACGCTTATAAGGAACGTATCAAAAAACTCACCTGGATGAGTGATACAACAAAACAAATAGCGATTAATAAACTGACCGGCATGACAAAAAAAGTCGGTTATCCTGATAAGTGGAAGGATTTCAGCACTATGAAAATTGATCGCGGTCCTTATGTATTGAATATGCAAAGAGCAAATCGGTGGTGGAATAATTATTATAATAATAAAATCGGAAAACCGGTTGATCGAAGCGAATGGGATATTACGCCACAGACTTATAACGCCTATTATAATCCCAGTAATAACGAAATCGTAATGCCTGCGGCTGCATTTATCATACCCGGTATGAGAGATGATGAGCTGGATGATGCTTTTGTGTACGGGTATGCTGCTGCAAACTGGATCGGCCATGAAATGACACATGGATTTGATGATCAGGGCAGGCAGTTTGATGAAAAAGGAAATTTGAAGAATTGGTGGTTGCCAAAGGATTCTGCACAGTTCGCGCAGAGAGCAGGAATGATCATCAGACAATTTAATGAGTTCAATCCGGTCGACACATTACATGTAAATGGAAGTGCAACCCAGGGTGAAAATATTGCTGATCTCGGAGGAATACTTATCGGGCTGGATGCTTTTAAAAAAACGGATACCTATGCAAAGGGAGAGAAGATCGGTGGTTACACTCCTCTACAAAGATTTTTTCTCGGTTATGCTTATGGATGGAAATTCGAGATGAGGAAAGAAATTCTTGCGCAGGCAATCATGACCGACGTTCATGCTCCTCCAAAAGAAAGAGTAAATGGTCCGGTTGTAGATGTACCTGAGTTTTATGAAGCATTCAATGTGAAACCCGGAGATAAAATGTACCGGCCAGATAGTTTGAGGGTGAATATTTGGTAAATAATCCAGTTATCTTCGTCATAGATGAATAAGCGAATTTAAATCCATTTATGAAGAAGAATACATGCGCGATTTTCCTCCTTTTATTTCTGATTGCCAGGTCGGGCTATACGCAGCAAATAGCCGACACTACCCTCATGCATCTCAATCAACAGGAGTATCTCGAGAACCAGGGCGTGAATGTGATGCTCGCGCACGATTTTTATCCCGAGGGTCATCAGGGAGGAGTGGGCATTATTCAAAATGGGAAACGCGTGGCAACGAATGGTGATCTCAGACTCGAGCCCACACCTGGTCAATGGGCCGCGATTCCGAAAGTGGGGAAGCGTGTGGTTGACTGGAAAAAACAGGAGATCAGTGTGCGGATGGAATATCCCGATTCATCTATCAACAGAAAAGGATTCAATCCGATTATTTATCCTGATCTGCATTTTAAATATACTATTCGCGTTGTACCGGCCGGAGAATCTTTCAGAATAATAATTGATCTCGACAAACCCCTGCCTGACGAATGGATTGGTAAAGTGGGATTCAATTTTGAATTGTTTCCCGGCGCGCTGTTTGGTAAGTCGTATTATATGGATCAACAGTTCGGAATCTTCAACCGGCAGTCTGACGATCAGATTATTAAAGATGGGGACGGGAATTATCAGTCCACCGCTATAGCCAAAGGAAATAAATTAACGATTGCTCCTGAATCAGATCAGCAGCGTTTATCCATCGTCGTTGAAAATGGAGGCGAACTTCAGTTATTGGATGGAAGGGCAAGGCATAATAACGGATGGTTTGTGGTGCGTGCGCTCGTGAAAAAAGGAGCTACGCAAAATGCAATTGAATGGCTTGTTACGCCAAATGCTATCAAGGGTTGGCGCTCAGATCCTGTCGTGCAGGTTTCACAGGTTGGATATCATCCTTTACAAAAAAAGATCGCAGTTATTGAATTGGATAAAAATGATCCGGAGAGAAAAGATGCAGGTCTGTATCGCGTTGAAACAAACGGTGAATTTAAATCGGTGCTGATCTCGAAACCAAAAGACTGGGGAAATTTTCTTCGCTATCATTACCTGCAATTCGATTTTACAAGTGTTCAGGATCCGGGTATGTACGTAGTGAGGTATGGAAAATATCAAACGAATATTTTTCAGATCAGTAAAGACGTTTATAAAAATGGCGTCTGGCAACCGACGCTCGAATATTTTTTACCAGTTCAGATGTGTCATATGCGTGTGAATGAGAAATATCGTGTGTGGCACGGACTCTGTCATATGGATGACGCGAGAATGGCGCCGATAGATTCAAATCATTTTGACGGATATATACAGGGTCATTCAACCCTTACATCTTATCATTCGGGAGAAACGGTGCCAGGACTGAATCAGGGTGCATGGCATGATGCCGGTGATTTTGATATTCGCGTGGAATCACAATCTGAAACGGTGCTGGGTCTTACACTGGCATATGAACAGTTCAACGAGAAATACGACAATACGACTGTTGACCAACGGTCACATATAGTCGAAATACAACAGCCGGACGGAAAGCCTGATTTACTTCAACAAATTGAACATGGGTTGTTGTCAATTATCGGAGGATATAAATCGATGGGAAGATTTTATCGGGGTATCATTGAACCAAGTCTACGGCAGTACACAGTTCTCGGAGATGCCGTAGATATTACAGATGGAAAACCCGGGAATGAGGATGACCGTTGGGTTTTTACGGAAGACAATCCTTCCAGGGCACTTGAAGTGGCTTCTGCACTCGCTGCAGCCACGAGGGTTATGAAAGGATATAATGATTCCTTATCTCAACAGTGTTTAACAATTGCAGAAACTGTTTGGAACGACACGAAAGAAAAAAATCCGCTTGACAGAGTTGCACTCGCAGTAGAACTTTTGACAACGACCCGCGATAAGAAATATGCCGATTTTTTAATCGCCCATAATTCTATGATTGCCGCTAATATTAGTCGCACGGGTTGGCAGGTAGGAAAAGTTTTGCCTTTGATCAATGATGATTCATTTAAAAAACTAATCACAGATTCTGTGAGATCATTCTTTCATAAAATTCAGGAAGAAGGAATGCTGACTCCTTACGGTGTTCCATACCGCCCGAATATCTGGGGTGCAGGATGGGATATTCAGCATTTCGGTTATTGCCAGTATTTTTTACATACATCATTTCCGGAAATATTTCCAACGGATTATATGTACAGCGCGCTGAATTTTATTCTGGGTTGTCATCCCGGTGATAATACTTCTTCTTTTGTTTCAGGTGTCGGTGCGAATTCCATGATACCAGCTTATGGTTTTAACAGGGCAGACTGGTCTTATATTCCGGGAGGTAGTAGTTCGGGCACTGCATTGATTCGTCCGGATTTTCCTGAATTACTTACCTGGCCTTATCTATGGCAGCAGGGTGAGTATGTGTTGGGCGGCGGCACCACAGATTACCTGTTTTTGGTTCTGGCGGCTGATCATTTACTGAACAGGTAATTTGCTATTCAGGCGATCCACGCAATTACTGAGCGCACGATAATTGTGATAAGTCGCTTTCCAGATTTGTCCCTTCAACGCCGTTTTACGTTCTGGTGAATTGTCGATCCCTTCATCGTACCAGTCACCATAAGTGTGGTCGATCAGGTAAGTCTGAATATAAGTCCACATAATTTTAAACTTATCAAAATAGTGATGCGGGTCATTGGGGAAATAATCAGACATCAGCAGTAAGGTGTTCAAACCTTCCGCCTGTGCCCACCAGTTTTTGCTTTTCTTTAAAATAGTAATGGAAGAATCTCCGTTGAAATAAAATCCTTCATCGTAAAATCCTCCCACTTTATCATCCCAACCATTCTTCAGCGCTTGATCGATGAGGCGTTTGCCGATGATCATTGTGGTGGTATCATTTTTAATTCCCAAGACATGAGAAGATTCCAGCATCAGGTAGGTGGTCTCCACATTATGACCAAATGAAACGTAATCCAGATTATGATGCTTCAGAATATAATCCTTGGATGAATCGTGCACAGAGACCGGCGTCCAGTCTGTCTGAAAAAACAAAGTCAGATTTCCTCTCGGTGTGATGATTCGGTCACGAATTAGAAATAACATTTCCTGTAAACGTTCTTTCACGAGGTCATCTTTCCAGACTTCGTACAAAGCAGTCAGTGCTTCCAGGATATGTATGGAACTATTCTGATCCTTGTAACCTGTTTCTGCCGTGGCGGGCGTGCTTGCTGTTCTTTTGATAGGCGTTCCGTCTCTCTGCAGATGCTGGAAATATCCTTTATGCACGGGATCATGACTATGATTTTCCAGCCAGTAAAAAGATTTTTTTGCAAAGGCGAGTACGGATGTGTCGCCGGTCATTTCGTAATATGCTGAAAGTGCATAGATGCCAAACGCATTTCCATACGCTTCTTTGTTTCCGGGTGATCCTGCTGGCAATTCTCCGTTGCGATTTACCAATGTAAAAAATCCGCCGTATTGATGGTCCCACATTTTCTCAATGAGAAATTTATATCCAATGGATGCATCTGTACGATAAAATGATTTGTCAGGATAACGCAGGGCTGCTTTTGCATTCACCCAGGTATGGCGTGCCTGTGTTACGATCATCTTTTGCTGACTGCCCGTGGGTTTGAGATCGTAGGTGAAAGTGGAAAGAAATCCTCCAAATACGGTGTCGATGGATTGCGGATACCATTTGTTGAGCAAATCATTTTCCAGCGACTCTTCCATATTTACAGCTATCTGCTTTTTCTCTTCTTAATGGAGACTGTGCATGAAGAATACTATTCATTAAAAGCAGGAATACAATGATTTTTATTTTCATGGCCTAATCGTTTTCGCTTCTCAATATAAACTTCCTTTTTTTATTGGTTGAACTGAGTTCCCTGATATGCGTAATTCCACCTTTGTATAAGAAAACGATGGAGGAATTTCCGGCGGGTGAGTTTTCGGGAATCTCTTCATGTAACCCGTCAATCGTGAGTGAATTGAAATGAGCGCATTCCACGCCATGTTTAAAGTAAGCTGGCAGACCGGCTCCCCAGGTGATATTCATATTTCGAATTTCGAGGTTGTCTGCAAAGGTTGAATACAATGCCGAAATATCATGACTGAAAATTCCCAGTGCTAAATCGTTGGTGGGTCGCAGATCTAAATTGCCTCCGTAACCTTCTTCGAGCGGACTTTTATGAATGGTCAGATTGATATTGTCAAAATAAATATTGCGGATTAAACCTTCTCCCAGAAGCGTATATCACCATTCCTGTTTCTGAGGTAGCTGTAATATTTGAAAAGCGAATATTACTGATGGTGCCTGTTTCTTTGCTGCCTAACCCAGGTACAGAAGAAATATGAATGGGTTCACCATGTCCCCACCACTGACCCGAATGTAATCTCGTTCCGATAATGATATTGGAGAAAATCATATTCTCCATATTTCCGGGTCTGCGCTGGAAAATGCCGATGCCGCGATTGGAATCATATATCCGGATATTGTTGAAGAGCAGGTTGCCGGAATTGTTATTATTGAAAACATTATATCCGACGCGGATACCGCATGATCTTGAATGCAGAATACAATTAGTGGCTGTGATATTACTTGAGCTGATCACCGCAATGGCATCGTCACCTGCCTGTATAACACAATCAGAAATGGTAATATTTTTTGAATCGTAAAAATCAACACCATCACTGTTGGGAATATTCATATTGTTCTCAATGGTGATCCCGTTTACTTTTATGTCTTCTGAATTCAGAAAAGCGATTGTCCAGTTGGGAGATTCTTTCAGATTAAAATTTAGCAACCGGATATTTTTACAACTGGAAAAAATAAGCATCACGCCCGGGCGGTTTTCATAACTGCCCTTCCACATCACGGGTCCGTCTGCACGCCCATATTTTGGATTCATATAATCGTGACCCTGCCTTGTATATTTTGAATTCAGATTGTCTCCCTGTTGCAGACTGTCCATGTACATGGAGTAAATTCCATTTCCATTGATTGTTCCAGAACCGGTGATAGAAATATTCTGTTCATTGTGGGCTACGAATATTCCTGTTCTGGTTCCGGCACCCGGACCCGTAAAACCGAAATCCTTCTGATAGAGATAATCCTTATCATCCGTGCTACCGGATAACACCGAACCTGATTCCAGTTCAATATTCATATTGCTGTACAATCGGATGGTGCCGGTAATGAAAATGCCAGCCGGAATGATGATTTTTCCTCCACCATTATTGTGACAATCATTTACCGCCTGCTGAATAAAGACGGTGTTATTTGTCTTACCATCCGCCTTTGCCCCATATTTTATGATGTTGTATTCAGAACCCGGAATGTTGTCCTTAATTACCTGAGCTTCTGTTTGAGAAAGCAGGAAGACTAACCCCGTAAACAGTAAAAAGGATTTTATCATTGCCGAATATTACCAGGTTGATATGGGAAGGTAAAATAAAATTACGCCAACCTTCATCCCATCAGTATTAAAGCTAATTTCATAAATATGAAAAGGGGCATTTCAATCTTTTTTTCGCTTTTGGTTTCGGGTTATTCATTTTCCCAGTCTGCCATAGAACCTTCACCCTCCACCAAACCGGGAGTCTACCAGCAGGCGCAGATCAAAAGAAAATATGGCATGTTTATTCATTTCGGGATAAATACTTTTTATGATGAAGAATGGACGGACGGAAGCAAACCTCCTTCTTCCTATAAGCCGGATACGGTTGATGCAGACCAGTGGATCAGCACGGCAAAAAAAGCAGGAATGAAATATGTTATCCTGGTGACCAAACACGTAGATGGTTTTTGTTTATGGGATAGCAAATACACGAATTATGATGTGGGCAGTTCGGGTAATAAAACAAATGTGATTGAAGCAGTGGCCAGAGCCTGTAAAAAATATGATATCGGTATGGGTATTTATTATTCATTGTGGGACAGGCACCAAAATGCTGATACCTGGGATAGCTCGCTGGACAAAGCTTATAATGAGTACATGGTTAATCAGATCCGGGAATTGATCAGTATTACAAATCAATATACAAAAGTCGTAGAGCTGTGGCTGGATGCAGGATGGGAAAAAAAGAGGGAGCGATGGCCGATAGCAGAAATTTACAAAACAGTAAAAGAGATGGCGCCTCAGTGCCAGGTAGGTGTGAACTGGTCCATTGGTAAACCTGATAATCCGGATCCTGATTCTGCTTTTCTTTTACCCACGCAGCAAAAAGAGGGTTATCCGATCCGATATTTCCCGAGTGATTTCAGAATGGGCGATCCTTATCTGCCCGCAGATCCCGACCCCAAATTGTTTTCACATGATGGAAAACTGTATTATATGCCCTGGGAAACGACGGTATGCATTAGTCAAAAATGGTTTTACAATACGAAGGATACCATATATAAAACTCCAGCCGAACTACTGGCACTTTATAAAAGATCCACGGCACAGGATAATATATTGATTCTTGATTTGCCACCAGACAGGACGGGGCGATTAAGAGAGAAAGACAGGCAACTCGTGTTCGCTTTGGAAAAATTGATCAGGGAGGACAAATAAGACTCGGATCATATTTTATACTTGTTAGCGTGTACTTAAAAAAAAGTAAATTACTTCAGGAAAAGATTTTCTCCCGGCCGGCACTCCAGCTTATGAATAAAAAGATCGCTCAGATTTACAAAGAAATTTTGCTCGTTGTTTGTTTGCTCGGCAGTCAGGTGATGGTATCTGCGCAGGATAATAGTGAACCCTTATATGTTTCTGAATTAAAATCCTTTCATCACAATATTGTAGATTCTCTCTGGCGCTATCATTCCGGTGATAACATCGAATGGACTTATACAAATTTTAATGATAGTGATTGGCAAATAGTGAATACACAGGATCTGCTCGATGTTTCGGGTAAACCCATCAGTACATGGAATGGAAAAGGGTGGTTTCGAAAATGGATCGTTTTGCCCGATTCGCTAATCGGCAGCACGCTTGCTATTATGATGGGTCATATCGGCATATCTGAAATATATTTTGACGGGAAACTGATTAAACAATATGGGACTCAGAATGGAAATACAACCAGTGAAAAACCATTTGTACCTCATCAACCTTTTTTTATAAAAGTAGACAGGCAGTCACGTCATTTATTGGTGGTACATTTTATCGGCGATCAAATAACTGATTATTCAGGAATCATTGCTTTTCCGGGATTCAGACTTTTAGTTTCCAGTCCTGCAGCTGCGGAGCTTGGACTGAAAAAACCTTTTCAGACAAGGATTATTTCACTCAGTTTCATGGTTGCCTTTTTTCTGTTTTTTTGTTTTGTTTATGCATTTTATCCCAAACGTATCGCGAGTTTACTGGCAGCATTATTTCTGGCTGCTTTTTCCATTATTTTCCTATCCATATTAATCGGAGAATCGAGTACCGATGGTTCTATGGTCAGGTATGCCGTGTATTGGTGGGTTGCTGCACTCTCAGTTGTTGGAGGATTGAATTTACTTTTTACCTATGCTGCATATTATGGAAAATTGATTCCCAGAAGCTGGCTGATTGTTGCTTTGATGTTTGTGAATATTATTGTTGTTCTTAAGGGTATTTTATCAGTTTTCACAATTACAAGTGTGATTTTTCAAATAGAAATTTTTCGAATTATTATTCTGGGGTTAAAAAATAAAAAAACAGGTTTTTGGATTCTGGCTATTGGAAATCTTATCGTGTTTTTTGGATCAAACCTGGTCATTTTTAACAGGTTAAATCTTTTTCCGACTTATCCTACGACACTTCACACCCTGCTATCGCTTGCAACTGATCTTAATTTGCCTCTTTTTCTGGCTCTGCACCTGGCCTGGGAATTCGGATCTGCCAACCGGGATCTGAGGGTTCAGCTGGCGCAGGTTAATAAACTTTCACTGGAAAATATTTCGAAGGAGCAGGAGAAGCAACAGATACTTGCTTCTCAAAATGAATCACTGGAAATACAGGTGAAAGAAAGAACGGTTGAATTGACTTCCCAAAAAAACGCATTGCAGATTACGCTGGAAAATTTGAAAGAAACGCAATCGCTGCTTATTCAATCTGAGAAAATGGCATCCCTGGGGGAAATGACAGCCGGTATAGCTCATGAGATTCAGAATCCTCTGAACTTCGTAAATAACTTTTCTGAAGTAAATACAGAACTGATCGATGAGTTGCAATCCGAATTGAAATCAGGTAAAACGGATGAGGCGTATACGATATCAAATGATATTAAGGAAAATGAACAGAAAATAAATCATCACGGTAAACGGGCAGACGCGATCGTAAAAAGCATGTTATTGCATTCGAAGGCAAGTGCAGGAAATAAAGAACTGACAGACATAAATGCTCTTGCAGATGAATACCTGCGCCTTGCATATCACGGACTGAGAGCAAAGGAAAAGTCGTTTAATGTTATTTTGGCAACGGACTACGATAAATCCATTGGCAGCATCAATATTGTACCGCAGGATATCGGCAGGGTCTTTTTGAATTTGTTTAATAATTCATTTTATGCATTGAATGAAAAGATTAAACAGCGGATTGAGGGATATGATCCGATTATTCATATAAGCACAAAAAATCTGAAAAGCAAAATCGAGATACGGGTGAAGGATAATGGTATTGGCATACCGCAAAAGATACTGGACAAAATATTTCAGCCATTCTTTACAAATAAGCCAGCAGGTCAGGGAACAGGACTTGGATTATCTCTAAGTTATGATATTATAAAAGCACATGGTGGTGAAATAAAAGTTGAATCCACTGATGGAGAGGGAAGCCTGTTTATTATTCAAATTCCGATTCTATAAGTTGATTATACCCGGATGAAAATCTTTTTCCGGTACATGATGATCATTGGTATAGTTAGCAGAGTAACATATACGAGTGCACTTGCCAGCGAAGCATTGATGGGAGTAAGCCATGATTCGAAGAGATGATGATACACGTACTGCCAGGCGTTTGATGGTTGTCCGCCATCAGTTAAATGAATAGCTCCGATGATTTCCGGCAGGTAACCCGAAACCACGTATATGATGATTGCGTTGGAACCAAAAGCCACAAAGGGTTCAATGTATTTTTGTCTTCCGTTCACATCAATCAGCCAGTAAGACAAAGCCAGTGTTGTCATGGCGAGTCCACCGGTAAATAATACAAACGACGATGTCCACAATGCTTTGTTCATCGGGAAAAATCCATTCCACACCAATCCGCCAATCACGAGCAATACACCGATAGAAAATAGCCACGCGACTTTATTATCGGGACTACGATCTTTTCTCTGCAACCATGTTCCGGTAAAGATTCCGAGTAAACAGGTTGAGATGGCTGGCAGCGTACTTAATATTCCTTCAGGATCGAAAATTTTAGAACCCGACCACATATGATTCGTTGTGAGAATGGTTCTGTCTAACCATGCGGCCAGGTTTGTTGCCGGTTCGAGATTTGAGTAACCCACACCCGGTACAGGAATAAAATTCATAATAAAATAGTAAGCGATCAGAATACTCCAGAAAATCCATAATTGAGTATTGCGGGAAGTTTTTATGAAGATGATGGTGGAGATAAAAAATACGATGGCGATTCTTGGCAATACACCGAGTAATCGTACATGGTTAAAATCAAAATTCGGTATGAGGGCCAGAATAAAAAAGATCAGATAGATCGTGATGGATCGCCGAAGGGCTTTTAAAATAAGTGATCTATGATTGGCGGGATCTGCTTTTTTGGAAGCCATTGCAAACACAATGGAAACGCCTACTATAAAAAGAAAAAACGGAAAAACTAAATCAGTGGGCGTGCAGCCATTCCATTTCGAATGTTCCAGCGGCGAATATATGTGGTCCCAGTCACCCGGATTATTAACCAGTATCATTCCTGCAACCGTGAGTCCGCGAAAAAAATCCAGTGAGCGAAGCCTGGGTTTTGTTTCTTTAATTTCCATACTAAACTGAATTTGCAAATCGGGCTGTAAGAGAAAGACATTGAAATGCAGATGGAATATATGAAAGATTTCTCGTTACCAGGAATTTACATACTCTCCAATTCCTTCAACAGGCTTCTCGGCATCGTTGGTTGATTTAGTATATTTTTTAAATACCCATTTAGAGAAAGCATAAAAGAAAGGATAAGCAATCACATAATACATCCAGATATGAGTTGTGACGAAAAGATCTTTGCCGCCGATCAATTTTCCCATCACAGGCAAGGTTACCAAAAGCAATATGGCTCCGAGATAAAAACTGAGCTTTCGAACAAAAACAAATTGCATTTTGTCTCCTTGCATAATCTGATAAGGATTGTTTGTAATTATTATCAGCGATGTTGACCGATTGTAAATTACGAATTGCCCTCAGTGATAAAACCGGTAATAGAATTAATATCAGGGAACAGATAATTCCGCAGGCAGAGGTACCAGTTGTCCAGTAGTTGAAAATTTAAAGCAATAAAGAAAACAAATGCGAAACATACGAACGCCCCTGCTATTTCGGGAATACGGATGTTGAATTGATCTTGTTTCTGTAATTTGACTTTGTCATTTTAATTATTATTGAATCGGTTATTTTTTTTTGTTTTTCTATCTCTGCTGACATTTCCTGCCAGACTGATTGCATTTCTTCGAATTCCATTTTCCTATTTTTTTATCTGTGAAATAATTTTTTGTTTGATCCTGCCCAGGCGGGTTCCTACATTGGTGGAAGTAAATCCTGTGATGGCTGCTATTTCATCGTAGTTGTTTCCTTCCAGATGAAGAAGGATAATTCCTTTTTCAATGGGATCCAGTTTTCTAATTTCTGCATACAACGCGTCTACTTTTTCCTGTTTCGACCCATCAGAAAAATCGGGTGTGTTTAGGAGGGTTTCACTGATGGGTAACTGTATGCCTCTTTTTTTGGCTTTATTCAGATTAGCGATGGAAGTATTCAGAGCGATACGATACATCCAGGTGCTGATTTTTGATTCGTTCCTGAAGGAATTGAATGACTTCCAGAGCTGGTATATAATTTCCTGATAGAGATCCTGCTCATCTTCTTTGGCGGAAGTGTACAATTTCGCCACTTTATAAATAAGTCCTTCGTTCTCTTTGATTACGCTGATAAACTGCTCTTCGCTGTGCATGGGAAAACTTGCTACTCCTTATTAGTAGTGAAAAGGTCGATTAAATCACAAAAAAGACAGATTATATTTTCGGGAGTGGATTTCCGTCTGAGTTAGTAATTTAGTGGGAGACTATTCTTATTCAATTTATAAAAGCAGATCATGAAATGGTACCATTATATTGCCGCTTTTTTTTCAGGAGCCTTCCTTGCTAATGTTGTGCCTCATTTTATTCATGGAGTCTCTGGCGATTATTTTCCTTCCCCCTTTGCGAATCCTCCAGGGAAAGGTCTTTCCTCTCCATTAGTGAATGTATTATGGGCTTGTTTCAACTTGCTGGTTGGATACATTTTATTGAGGGTAAGTAAAATAACTACTCAAAATAAACTAGCTATGCTAGTATTTTTTCTGGGCATACTGGCAATTTCCATACAACTGAGCATTGTATTTATGGATAAAGTGAAATCATAAACGGCAACTCATTCATCACATTCCCGAACCTCTCGGATCTGGTTTGGGTACTATTAAATATTCTTTCGGAGGTATTTTTCCCAATAGATTCTTTACAAAATAATCCCATCTGCGACGCATCATATAATACGAGTATGATCCGTAACCGTGTGCACTGTTAGGAAATACAACCAGATCATAATCCTTATTGGCTTTCTCCAATGCTTCTACTACAAGTAAAGTATTGGTGGGAGGAACATTGTCGTCCATCAAACCATGCGCAAGCATTAATTTCCCTTTCAGATTCTTTGCATAGACCTGGTTTGCCTGTGCAGTATAATTTGAATTGTTTGCATCACCCGTTAGCAAACCAATATAACGTTCGCCCCAATCGTCTTCATAATTTCTGTTGTCATGATTGCCGGATTCTGAAATACCCACTTTAAAAAAATCAGGAAAAGTAAACATGGCGCAGGCGGTTGCGAAACCTCCACCGGAATGCCCCCAGATACCTACACGATTTGTATCTAATATAACTGAAGCGCTGGGAAAGCTGACGAATTCCGCTCACCTGATCAGGCAAAGTATTTTCAGCCATATGACCATAACTCATGTCGTGATAACTTTTGGAACGTAGAGGGTTACTGGATCCTTCAATCTGCACTACGATAAATCCGAGTTCGGCCAACGACTGGTTATCGTTTCTCGAAGCTGTGAATCCCCAATAACCAACACTTCCTCCCTGCGGACCGGGATAGATATAATCTATAACTGGATATTTTTCTTTTGGATCCATTTGAGTTGGAACATACATCAGACCATAGAGATCGGTTGTGCCATCGTGTGCTTTTACTGTAAAAGGAACAGGTGGTTTCCATCCGGTAGCAACCAGTCTTGATATATCTGTTTTTTCCAGCGTGAGAATTGTTTTGCCTTCGATATTTTTCAGCAGACTCACTCCGGGTACATCGGGCTGGGAATAATTGTCGATAAAATAATTCTCTGATGGCGACATCCGTATGCTGTGATTGCCTTTGTCGGGAGTCAGCAGTGTGAGATTTTTTCCATCGAATCCAATCCGGTAGAAATAAGTGAAATAAGGATTGCCGGGCTCTCTGCCATCAGCGAAAAAATACAATACACGTTTCTTCTCGTCTACTTTTACCAACTGTGTTACTACCCAGTCACCTTTGGTGATTTGATTTTTTACTTTCCCGGTTACTGGCATCATATAGATATAGATGACCCCAGTTATCTCTTTCAGAGTACCAGATTATTTCTTTCGAGTTTGGCAGATACCGCCAGTTGATGGCTCCCTGTCCGGATTCATATTGGGTAGGAACTGTTTCTTCAAAAACTTCGCGCACTTCTCCTGTAGATGCATCAGCAATACGAAATTTTTCCTGCTGGTGATTTCTCGAAGTGGAAACAAAAGCCACCTGTGTTGCATCGGGACTCCATTGAACGTCATCGAAAGTTCCGCTGCTTGAGATATCATCGCTGAGGCTCGCCCTGTGTGGATCCGGTGCTGATTTAATAAAGATCACTTTGGGTTGATCTACATTAATCACCACACGCTGAATAGTTATTATATTACTATCACCAGGTAATGGGTATTTCCAGGATTCCAACTTCGGATGACCGACATTGGTAGTTACGAGATACATATCGCCGGCAAGGCGTTCGTCTTGTTTGAATGTGGCAATTTTTTTAGAATCTGGTGACCATTTTAAAATTGGGTTATCTGTTTTCTTCCAGCCGGCGTTGTCTGTTGCATAACCGAAATATTTTACTCCGTCGGTAGTGAGTTGAGTAAGGGTGCCGGTTTTAATATCCTTCACCCATAAATTATAATTTTTTATGAAAGCCAGTTTACTGCTGTCGGGCGATACTAATTCTTTTTCGTTAAAACCTCTTCTGCCTGCGCCACCACCTGAGGATTTCTGGGTTCCGTCAGAAGGGGAAATGGTTCCTTTCGCCGCATCCACAACAATTATTTCACTGCCTTTTGAATTGAAGTTTTTATACCAGAAATGATCGCCAGATGTCCACACCGGATTTACTTCTCCGTTGTCGACATATGGCTGTGTGCCAAAGCGCAAAAAGCTAACTGCCCGGTCATAATCTTTTGCGGTTACCAGGTCACTTTGTTGAGCATCTGAATGAAATGAAATTGCTAAAAGAAGCAGGGAGGCGATTGTTTTTCTCATATGAAATAAAGGGAGAAAATTACTGAAATATCAGAATAGTCTGATAAATATCCTGTCCCCAGAACAATTACAATGATAAGCGGCAAATGATTCGGTGTGAACGATCATCGAATGGCCAAAAACCTTAAATTTAGGTATGCCCCGACGAGACCAAAGCCATGAGTAAAATAATCTTTGTTCTTGTTTCTCTTTTATGGATTGGTGGCTGTAAAAACAAAATAATTGAAATACCATTCCCAGCCGAAGAGGTTAGGATTTCTCCCTCAACCCGAGCCACCCAATTCAGCAACCCCAAAAAACTTATCTGGACAGATCAGGCGAATGGAGTCAGACCTCTGATCAGGAAATTTGAATTTGATAAACTTCCTGTAAAAATTTACGACAGTACCGGTTTTTTGAAATTTACAAAACCCCCTCAACAAGTTCATTTTGATTTAGACAGTCTGCCGACCAGGCCCTTCAATTTTTATGCATTGCCTTCGAAACCATTGAAATTTCATACGCAGATTCTGGAACAACCGAAACAGATTAAAACGGCCCATCCACATATTGTAAACTCCGCTTCAGGATTGACCTATGAATTCGGAGATCCTCTGGTGGGAACGCACATAACATGCGTTTTTAAAGATAGGACCGGATTACTCTGGATAACCAACGAGCAGGGTTTGTATCGTTATGATGGAGAAATTATGTCACTCATTATTTCAGGTGCCCTGGTGCCCAATGTATTTAGCATGCTGGAAGACAGGCTCGGTAAAATCTGGATTGGAACACAGGGAAACGGAATCATTATTCTGGACACTAAAGCTGGAATTTTCAAACAGATATCCACTGCAGAGGGACTGGCAAATGATGCTGTAGCGAGGATGGTCATTGACCAAACGGGCAGGTTTTGGATCACGGAATCATCGCGAAATAGTGTAGCCGGGATAGACATCATTGATGCTGACTCACTTATTATACGTCATATCAGCAAGAACGAGGGCCTGTTTTCCGAAAATGTTACTGGAATCGTAAGGGACAGTTCGAATAATATCTGGATTGGGAATCTGCAGGGTGGTGTTAACATCATTAATTTGAAAAATAGCACGATTAAGAGCTTAAATCATTCGAACGGATTAAATACAAATAGCATATCGTCTCTGTTGGTTGATAAAAAAAACAGGGTTTGGCTGGCTGGTATGAATGCAGAAATAAACATGGTGGATCTGCAACAGCGATCTGCAACACAATACTATCGGGATCCTAAACTGGCACACGTAATGATTTGGGGCCTGATGGAGGATAATAAAGGGAATATCTGGACCGAAACTTATGGACTTAGAGTGCCTGGAAAAGGAATTTTTGTTATTGATCCGTTGAATTCAAGATTTAAGAATATCGGTTCGTCGGACGCAATAAGCTCACTCAATGTGGAAAGTATAATTGAGGACGGCCTGGGACAGGTTTGGGTTGGTACGCTGAACGGGCTGAATATGTTTAATAAGGCTGGTAAAAATATTGAGCACCTTGGAAAATCAGAAATAACCAGTCTGGTAGAAGATTCGAAAGGACTTATCTGGATTTGCACTTCCGCAAGGGGGATCGAAATTTTAGACAGGGCAACAGGTTTGGTCAGAACCTTTGATGTTAAACATGGTCTGGCAAATGATAGCCTGGAAAATATTATTGAGCAAAACGGAGAGCTCCTTATTACCAGCAATGGCGGCCTCGATATTATTGACTCCGCTCGAAAAACGATCAGACATTTCGGAAAGAAACAGGGCCTGGGAAGTGATTTAATTGAAACTGCATTCAAAGATACGAGTGGGAGAATTTGGTTATGCAGTATTGGCAGTACTATTGGATTGGATATATTGAATGAGAAACGCGGAACGGTTGAGCACATTGAATTTGAGGATGAACTTAAGCAGGCAGTTATATTCGATATAAAACAAGACAGGCTTGGACGGATTTGGTTCGTGACGAATATCAGCTTCACTGGTATCATTGACCCGACAAACAAAACATTCAGGCAGCTCATAAATGCAAAAGAAGCTGACCGCAGATCAGACATGGAATTGCTTTTGGACGAAGAAGGAAAAATGTGGATCGGAAGTAGTCAGGGTATCTACATTGTAAGTGCGGCACAGGATTCGCTCAGGAGAATTTCTACGAGAGAAGGTCTTTTGAGCAATGAAATTTTTTCATTAAATGAATATGCCGGTCGAATATATGCGGGAACAAGAAGTGGTCTTTCTATAATTACTCCCTTCTCTGTTTCTTCACCGCAATGGAAAATAGAATCTTATGGTAATGCAGAAGGCATTCGAAAACTAGTTAACACAATTTCTGCAAACAGTATCTCTAAAAAGGGAAATTTTCTCTGGGGAGATATGGGTATTACGTTTTTAAATAACCTGAGAAATGAAAAAATTTTTCCACCCGTTTATATTTCAGGCATTGATATTTTTAATCAGAGCCAGAATTTTATTGACAAGAACTGGTCAGGAGTAAATGAAGCAGACACTATCTGGACATCCAAAAAGGACAGCTTTTACTTCAAAAGGGGAATGCCATCCGATATTATTCATTCATTCCCCCAGAACGCAAAATGGGATAGCGTCGTCGAACCTTACAATCTGCCTGTTAATTTGCAACTTCCTTATGATAATAACTACCTGCAATTTCATTATGTGCAGGCTGGTTTAGGAAGTCAGGACACCACGCTATATCAATACATACTGGAAGGCGCAGATAAAAAATGGAGCGACATTACAAATAATACGTATAGTCAGAATTACCTGAATCTTCCACCGGGAGATTATATTTTTAAAGTTTCGGCCAGAGGAAAGAGCGGTCAGTGGGCGACTCCTGCTGCTTTCAGTTTTAGTGTAATGCCTCCCTGGTGGCAGACCTGGTGGGCATATACAATTTTCGGTTTATTATTTCGTCGCTGTAATTGTCGGAATTGTTAACTATCGTTCAAAGCAGCTTCTTCAGGAAAACAGTATGCTGGAGGAACGAGTAGCAACGCGTACCCGTGAACTGAAAGTAGAGAAAGAAAAAGCAGAAATAACATTGGCTGAACTCAAATCTACACAGTCACAGCTAATTCAATCTGAAAAAATGGCTTCTCTTGGGGAGTTGACTGCAGGTATTGCACACGAAATACAAAACCCTTTAAACTTTGTAAACAATTTTTCTGATGTGAATACGGAATTGATCGATGAGATCACAGAAGCGATCGACGCAGGTAATTTTTCGGAGGCGAAGGAACTCATGTCGAATATCCGGGATAACGAAGTGAAGATTAAATATCATGGGCATCGAGCAGAAGCCATCGTGAAAAGCATGTTGCAGCATTCCCGTATCAGTTCGGGACAGATGGAGCCAACGGATATCAATGCGCTGGCAGATGAATACCTCCGGCTTTCTTATCATGGTTTGCGTGCAAAAGACAAATCCTTCAACGCAAACATGCAGACTGATTTCGATCCGTCGGTGGGAAAAATTAATATTAATCAGCAGGAAATAGGCAGGGTTCTTTTAAACTTATATAATAATGCGTTCTACGTCGTAAATGAGAAAAAGAAACATCACCCTGATGGCTACGAACCAACTGTTTCAGTAAGTACAAAAAAAGTTGGAGACAGGGCTGTAATATGTATCAGTGACAATGGAGATGGCATACCTAAAAAAGTTCTTGATAAAATATTTCAGCCATTTTTTACAACCAAACCTGCGGGCCAGGGAACGGGTCTTGGCCTGAGCATGAGTTACGATATCATTAAAGCCCATAAAGGAGAACTGAAAGTAAATAACCGTGAAGGGGAGGGTGCCGAGTTTGTTATTTTCCTGCCCATAGTTTAATAAACCTTATTGATATCTATGATTCGAACATTGTGGTCACACCAATGGAAGTCCTTCTGGCGATCCTCTTCTGCCGGAAAAGGAATTGCGATTCAGATATTTGTAGGATTTATCGTACTGTACTTTTTGAGTATTGCTGTCGTTCTGGGTCTGCATCTTAAATCCATCATAGAAAAAATATATCCCGGTAAAGAAGTGGTATCGGTTTTTTCCGGTTTTATTCTTTATTACTTCGCATTCGATTTCATCATAAGATTCATGCTTCAGGATCTGCCCGCACTGACCATAAAGCCTTATCTGATACAACAGATTCGCCGCCGTGATCTTATCCGTTTTCTGAATATCCGTTCTCTCCTTAATGTTTTCAACCTGCTTCCGTTGGTAATTTTCTTCCCGTTTATCATAACTGTAATCGGAGTAAGGTCCGGATCATTTGCAATGGCGGGTTTTTTGATAGCTCTTGGTTTTTTCACCATCACTAATAATTATCTGGTTCTTTATCTGAAACGAAAAATAGAATTTAATAACTGGTGGCTTCCCGGGTTCATTATTGTAATTGCGGCAATTGGTATGGCTGATCATTTCAATTTATTTTCAATCAGCAAATTGTCGACGGCTTTTTTTTCTTTGTTATTGTCTCATCCCTGGTTTTTTGTTTTACCGGTTTTTATAGCCATTGTCGCTTATACGAACAACTATTATTTCCTGCTGAACAACCTCTATCTCGAAGAAATGGAGGGAAAGCAAAAAAGAAAATCGGGAGCTACTTTTTATTTCCTGGATCGATATGGACTAACCGGCGAATTGATTTCACTGGATTTAAAACTAATATGGAGAAATAAGCGTCCTAAAACCATGATGCTCTATTCCCTGATCATTGTTTTTTATGGTTTTATTTTTTATAAGCCCAGTAATTTTGGAAATCCCACACACTGGTGGAGCCTGTTGTTTGGCGGATTGTTCGTAACCGGCTTTGCCTATATTTAACTATGGGTCCTATTTATTTGCCTGGCAGAGCGTTTATTTTGATGGATTGATGAGCAGCAATCTATCGTTCAGGTCTTACCTGAAAGGAAAATGGTTTCTCCTGGCTTCGATGGTTCTGTACTTTTTTTATTAACCAGTTTTTACGGACTGATCGACTGGAGATTGATTGTTATTCAATTGGCATGTTGCCTGTATAACATCGGCGTTAATATTATTCTGATGATGTACCTGGCTACCTGGAATTACAAGAGCATGGATTTAAGTACCGGTAGTATGATGTATTATAAGTCTTCCGGTATTGTGCAACGGGTGTTCACTTTTTTGCTGATCATTTTGCCACTCATTGATCTATTTTGGTTTTTATTTTTTGATGGGCAAATGGGGTGGTATATTGTCACTTGGTATTTTGGGACTTGTCAGTTTGCTTATGCGTGACTGGTGGATGGATATAATAGCCAGGGCGTTTGAGAAAAGAAAATATACGATACTAAAAGGATTCAGAGAATAGAATAAAATGATCAAAGCAAATAATTTAGGAAAAGCATATGGAGGAGTAGATAGTTGTCGATATTCCTTCACTTGAAATACATAAGGGAGAAACTGTCGGACTGGTAGGTAATAACGGCGCCGGCAAAACAACATTCTTTCGATTAATCCTTGATCTCATTAAGGCTGAGAGGGGAGAAATTCTTTCCAAAGATAAAAATGTGGCATCTAAGTGAAGACTGGAAATCATACACAGCCGCCTACCTCGACGAAGGTTTTTTGATCGGATACCTTACTCCGGAAGAATATTTTTATTTTATCGGAAGCCTGAACAACAAATCCAGGTCCGACGTAAACGAGGCATTAAAAAGTTTCGAACGATTTTTTAATGGAACGATATTGAATACCGGAAAATATATCAGGGATCTTTCCAAAGGAAATCAGTTCAAACTGGGCATTGCAGCCTGCCTGATTCAGGATCCTGAATTACTGATATTAGATGAACCATTCGCTAATCTCGATCCTACAACACAAATAAGATTGATTGAGATGCTCAGTGAATTGAGAGAAAAAGGAAATATGACTATTATTATAAGCAGTCACGATCTGAATCATATCACGAAAGTTTGTTCCAGAATTCTGCTGATGGAGAAGGGTAAAATTATCAGGGATGAAACCACAAGCGATCAGACTCTGAGGGAGTTGGAGAAGTATTTTAAAATATGACCCTCTTTCCAGGTCCTTTTACTTAATATTAACAATTTCTTTTTTCGGATCAAAACCGCTCCGGCATTCGGTTGAGAGTCATATCCATGCATTTATTAATGTGTTTACATGAATGTAGTGTTTGAATAAGAGACTGTTGAGATACTTTTGTGATCGGCCAAAAATAAATGCGATACTGATGGGTAAATGGTGCTTCTTATTAATATTCCTTTTTTCAACATCCTTAAGTTTTGGCCAAAGTAAACATACCATCAGCGGTACGATTAAAGAAGGCAAAACGGGCGAATCCCTGATCGGCGCTTCTGTTTATTTAATGGAACTGCCAAAGTCGGCCACCTTAAGCAATGCATATGGATTCTTTTCTATTACTGCACCCGCAGGGCACTATACATTGATCATCAGTTTTTCGGGGTTTATTACTGATTCTGTAAAAATTGAACTGGACAAGGATCTCACAAGGCCCGTTGAAATGTTTCCCAGGAATACCGAACTACAGGAAGTAGTAGTGAGCTCTGTAAATCAGAGAGCCAATGTTACCAAACCCCTGATGGGTGTAATGAAACTATCTCCTAAAGACATTCAGGACCTGCCTGTCATTTTCGGTGAGAAAGATATTTTGAAATCTCTTCAGTTGTTACCCGGTGTGCAGTCTGCCGGCGATGGCAGCAGTGGTTTCTATGTAAGAGGAGGTACCACGGATCAGAATCTGATATTACTCGATGAAGCAACCGTTTACAATCCTTCACACCTGCTTGGTTTCTTTTCTACTTTCAATTCAGACGCGATAAAAGATGTAACACTTTATAAGGGTGCCATACCTGCAGAATATGGTGGAAGAATAGCTTCTGTACTGGACGTAAAAATGAATGATGGTAATTCAAAGGAATACCAGGTGAGTGGTGGCCTTGGACTCATTTCTTCCAGATTAAACGTGGAAGGACCGATTGAAAAAGACAATGGTTCTTTTATAGTGAGTGCCAGAAGAACCTATGCAGATCTTTTTCTGAAGCTCTCAAAAGATACCAATACGAAAAACAGCAGCCTTTATTTCTACGACATCAACGCCAAAGCGAATTACAAACTGGGAGATAAGGATCATATTTATTTGTCAGGCTATTTTGGAAAAGACAATCTGGGTCTTGGCAACAGTTTTGGCATTGACTATGGTAACACAACCGCGACTTTCAGATGGAACCATATATTTAACAGACGGCTGTTTTCCAACACTTCTCTCATCTACAGCAAATACGACTATGATATTGAAGTGACTTCCGGAAACAATGACGTATCCATCAATTCCTATATCAGGGACTATCATTTTAAAGAAGATATGCAATATTTTGTAGGTTCCGGAAACAAGATAAATTTCGGACTGGAAGTTATCAATACGACAACATCTCCGGGCGTCATAACAGCTGCAGCACAGAGTGATAATTTTAATTCTTTGACCGTACCTGATAAACACGCTCTTCAAACTGCGTTATATATTTCGCAGGAAGTTTCATTGTCGGATAAATTAAATGTAAACTACGGTCTTCGCGCTGGTCTTTTTTCAGTGTTGGGACCCGGAGCTTTTTATACCTATGATTCTGCGGGAAATGCAGTGGACACCGCAAACTATGGTTCAGGACAGGTTGTAAAAAACTATTTCAACCTGGAACCACGTTTTTCCATGAGTTATCAACTCACGGAAAACAGTTCTATAAAATTTGCTTACGCCAGAACCACACAAAACCTACACCTGCTTTCAAACAGCACATCATCCAACCCAACTGATGTGTGGATTCCAAGCAGTAATAATGTAAAACCGGAAATTGCCGATCAGGTCTCTGCAGGATGGTTCAGGAATTTCAAAGACAATCAATATGAATTCTCGACTGAAATATATTACAGGAACATGCAGAACCAGATTGATTATAAAAATGGTGCGCAGTTAATTGCTAATGTAAATGTGGAGTCGCAACTTATATTCGGCAAAGGCAGATCCTATGGCCTTGAATTATTCGTCAAAAAGAAATATGGGAAACTGAGTGGATGGGTCAGTTATACTTTATCAAGGACCGAGCGCCAGTTCACGCAAGTGAATAGCGATAGCTGGTATCCCGCCAATCAGGACAGGACAAATAATTTGTCGGTGGTCGGCGTTTATAAATTGAATAAGAAGTGGACACTGTCGGCCGATTTTGTTTATTATACGGGTAATGCCGTAAGCTGGCCGAGTGGTAAATATCAGGTGAACGGGCAGGCAGCTTTTATTTATGTTGAAAGAAATAATTACCGAATGCCAGCTTATAACAGGCTGGATATCGGAGTTACGTTACAAAGTAAAAAGACAAAGAAGTTTGACAGTAACTGGAACTTCTCAATTTATAATGCCTATGGAAGAGAAAACCCTTACAGCATAAGCTTTCAGCAGGATCCCGGAGATCCGACTAAAACGCAGGCTGTGCAATGGGCTTTGTTCAGATGGGTGCCTTCCATTACGTATAATTTTAAATTTTTATAGAATGAAAGTATTCATTCCGATAACTTTTATTTTAGTGTTGTTTTTTTGTTCCTGCCAGAAAGTAGTGAACCTTAATCTAAATACAGTTCCTCCGCAAATTGTGATACAGGGTGAAATTACCGACTCAGCTGGTCCTTATTCCATTACCATTAACCAGTCAGTAGATTTTTACGCTTCCAATACATTCCCGACCGTATCGGGTGCTGTAGTGAAGATCAGTGATAACGTTGGCAATAGCGATAGTCTGATCGAATATACACCCGGCATTTACTCTACAACCAGTTTTCTGGGCAGACCGGGACGCACATACAGTTTGTCTGTGACAGTGCAGAATAAAACATATACAGCTGTATCTACGATGCCTAAGCCGGTGAAATTGGATTCGGTAACATTTGAAATTACAAGTGGATTTGGAATACAGCGGATCAATGCCATTGCAAATTTCCAGGATCCTCCGGGTGTTCCAAACTATTATCAGTTTCTGGAATATATAAACGGGAAACAATTC
This sequence comes from uncultured Bacteroidota bacterium, assembly GCA_963757315.1. GTDB lineage: Bacteria > Bacteroidota > Bacteroidia > Chitinophagales > Chitinophagaceae > Puia. Next base: position 351,991 of record CAVWRD010000012.1, read on the forward strand.
ACTAAAGAAATATTTGTTTTAGATGATCGGCTTTCTGATGGCAAATATATCAGTACCGTGTTACGAACAGACAGTTCTTATATCAATATGGGCGACGTGGTGAAACTGAAAATGTATTCGATAGATGAAAATGTTTACAATTATTTCCTGCAATTAAGGCAGTCATCAGGAACGGGTGCTTTTAATTCTACTGCTTCTCCTGCAAATCCGACAACGAATATAACAGGCGGGGCGCTGGGATATTTTTCTGCGCATACTACGCAGTATCAGACTGCGACAGTTTACTAATTATGGTTAACCGTTGACCGATGACCGTTGACCGATGATCCCGCACATGCGGGAACCGATGACGGTTGGAATTCCTAACTTATATATGGATATTTGTAGATGGGCGAATGTATTTTGGCCCGATATTTTAATAAACCTTCCTGTGAAACAAATTAAGTCTGTCATTATTGGCTTCTTCATACTGACTTTTCCGCGGTTTTGTTTTTGTCAGATGAACAATAATCCTGATCAGGCTTTTTCGGCCGCAGCGGAAAGTAGTAAAACCGTGCTCCTGTATTTTTCTGGTTCAGACTGGTGCCTGCCCTGTCAGAGGATTAACAAGACGATCATTTCCGACTCTTCATTTAAAATATATGCAGACAAAAATCTTGTAGTGATAGAGGCAGATTTTCCACAGAAGTCCAAACTCTCTATGCAGCAGGTATCCTGGAATGAAAAACTGGCTGAAGAATATAATCCGAACGGTATTTTCCCCTATTTGCTCCTGGTGCATGCAGACAAAACAATCATTACTTCTTTGGAATATCTTCACTACGATCCGAAACACTTTATTGAAGAAATCAATGCTGCATTAACAGCATCCCGAAAATGAAAGAATACAAAGCTGATAAAAAACTCATGGGATCTGCCTTTCAATTCATTTTGAATGCAGAAACGGACGATGAAGGTCAGCACCTGTTACAGGAATGTATTGAAGAAGTTAAACGTATCGAGGAATTAATTACTGAATTCAGTGAAGACTCTGAAACGGCTTTGGTAAATAAAAACGCAGGTATTTGTCCGGTACAGGTGAGTGATGAAATGTATAAACTGGTTGAGAGAAGTGTTCAGATCTCCAGCCTTACGAACGGGTGTTTTGATATTTCAGCGGGTATATTAAAGAAGCTATACAATTTCAAAAATGATGAATTTGAAATGCCTTCCCGCGAAAAAATCAATGAAAACCTTGAGTTGACGGGATTTACAAAAATTAAACTTTTAGGTAATAATAAAGTATTTCTTGAAAAATGCGGAATGCGAATTGGCTTCGGGGCAATCGGAAAGGGATATGCTGCCAATCAGACGATGAAGCTGATGAAAAATAAAGGAGTAATGGGAGGTGTGATCAATGCGAGCGGCGACCTCTGCGCATGGGGTACGAAATGGGATGGTGGTTCGTGGAAGGCAGGAATCGCGAATCCAGATTCCCCCGATGATATTTTGCTCTGGTTAGAATTAAACGGACTGTCGATCGCGACTTCGGGAAACTATGAACAATATTTTGATTTAAACGGTGTGCGTTATTCACATAATATAGATCCCCGTACTGGCCGGCCGGTCACTGATATCAAGAGTGTGTCGGTGGTTAGTCCGCATGCTGAGCTCAGTGATGCACTTGCGACCGGGATTACTGTTATAGGTATTAAAAACGGATTGAAGTTGATTAATCAATTGCCACGAACACATTGTGTGATAGTAGATGAAATGAATCGGGTATACTACTCCGCGAACATCGAACGGGTCAGGTATTTTAAAAAGTTAGTTTGATGAAGATTTTAAAATATTCAGTTACTGTGATTTTGTTGGTATTCGCCTCCTGTAAAACGGTGAAGCCGTATCAGCGGGTGTATTTAAACGACAATGCCATGCAGATGAAAAAAAATAATGTAGATAAACTTTCTTCGGAAATGCATAGTTATAAAGAAGGGGCATCTGGTGGGGGCCGGGGAAAAAGCAGTGGCGGATGTGGATGTAACTGAATCATAAAATGATAAAAAAATATATCTGCTTTGGCTTATTCACAACCTCTTTTCTGTTTGGGACTTCGCAGGTTGCGTTAAACCCCTACAGGACTAAAAGAATATCCAGATCCACGATTGATTTTATCTATTCACAATACTTCGGAGATGGGGATCATTCCGCGATTACGGGGGGAAAGGGAACTGAAAAGCTGATTGTGTATGAGCCCGAGGTTATTATCAATCACCAGATAGATTCACTTCACTCTTATTGGGTAGATGCCGGACTGGACATCATTACATCGGCTTCGATGGATAATATTGATACTGTAAAATCGTCAGCGTCAAGAGTAAGTACGAGGGGATTTATCATGCCCGGTTATGAGACAAAACTGAAAAAAAATCCCAATGTTGTGGTAGGAGGCAATGGGTATTTTTCAATCGAATCGGCGTATCTGTCATTAGGTGGCGCTCTTTCTATTGACTATCTCAGCAAGGACAAGTCACAGGAATTATCAGCTCAATTCCAGGCTTTTTTTGACGACCTGCGATGGGGCCTGCTGAATGGTGAAAGACCCCTGAAACTGGTATACCCGTTCGAATTAAGAAATAAAGAATGGTTTGACAATCATAAACGGAATACGTATAATTTCAGCATGAGTTTTACTCAAACCATCAATGACAAAATGGTCCTTGCGTTTTTCCCGGGTTTCACTTATCAGCAGGGATTATTGTCAACCCCCTATCACAGGGTGTATTTTACTGATAGTACCGAGAAGGTAGAAAAACTACCCAATAAAAAATGGCTGATCCCTCTTGGCATTCAATTAAATACATTTATACTTGACCGTTATATACTGAGCTTGTACTATCGTTTTTACCATGATAATTTTGGCATTGACGCCCATACTATTGAAGTGGATCTGACTGCAAAACTGAGTTCCAGGTTCTCCCTGACACCTACATTCAGATTCTACACTCAACGGGGCAGTCCTTATTTCGGTCCCTATTATGAACTGGATCCCAAACAGGAATTCTACACCTCCAACTATGCGCTTTCTTCCTTTAATAGCTATGAAACAGGTTTGGATGCGAGACTGGTTGTTCCCGCCAGTCAGAAATCGAAATTCTTTTTTGATACAATATGGTTTAGATACAGTTATTACAAGCGTACCGATGGTTTATACGCGCATGTTCTGACTCTCGAACTGGACATGATTTCCGATAAAAAGAGCCGATAAAATTGACGGCGGTCATGTCCTATATTTAACTTCTTTAAATTGAAAGACGTCTCAATTTAATTACCCTATTTTTGCCGATCTTAAAACAGCTAATATGAAGGTGTTTGTTATTCTGGCTTTTGGATTATTCGCGACTCATATCGTATCTGCGCAGAATGATGCAGCAGACTCAGATGCACTAAAAATTTATCGTGCAACGGCCACCCGGATTAACGACCTGGTTCATACGAAGCTGGAAGTAAAACCTGACTACGATAAAAGTTATTTATACGGAAAAGCCTGGATTACATTAAAACCACACTGGTACCCGACGGATTCTCTTGAGCTCGACGCAAGAGCCATGGAAATTCATTCGGTATCACTTATTGCCAATAATACCAGCAAACCCCTAAGTTATAAGTACGATAGTTTCAGACTGAACATACGTTTGAATAAAAAATATACCCGGAATGAATCCTATACTGTTCTGGTGGATTACACGGCAAAACCCAATGAGCTGAAAGACAGAACTACGGGCGCAAGTAACGATACCATGGGACTCTATTTCATCAATCCCAAGGGAACTGAAAAAGATAAACCCACACAGATTTGGACGCAGGGAGAACCTCAGGCAAATTCCGGATGGTTCCCTACTATTGACAGACCCAACCAGAAATCGACAGATGAGATTATCCTCACGGTACCTGCCAAATACGTTACGCTGTCCAATGGCTTATTAATTTCTCAAAAGAAAAACAGTGATGGCACCCGAACAGATGACTGGAAGATGGATCTGCCGCATGCGCCCTATTTATTTTTCTTTGGTGTGGGTGACTATGCTATTGTAAAAGATCACTACAAGGATAAGGAAGTGAATTATTATGTGGAGCCAGCCTATGAATCAGTGGCAAAAAGAATATTCGGTTATACACCTGAAATGATGGGCTTCTATTCAAAAACCCTGGGTGTTGAATTTCCATGGCCGAAATATTCACAAATTACGGGACGGGATTTTGTCGCGGGAGCCATGGAAAATACCACGTCTACCTTGCATAGCAATTTTGTACAGCAGGACGCACGTGAACTGTCGGAAGGTAACAGAGCTGAGACTACTATTTGTCATGAATTATTTCATCAGTGGTTCGGCGACCTGGCAACTACAGAAAGCTGGAGCAACCTGACGGTTAATGAATCCTTTGCCGACTTCAGTGAAACACTATGGACTACTTATAAAGAAGGGAAAGATGCAGGGGATGCTGAAAATTACCAGGGTGTCAAGGCATATCTTTTTGATTCCAGCAATCAGTATAAGAACCTTGTTCGTTATCACTATGTCGGAGATAGACGATATGTTTGATGGGGTTACCTATGCAAAAGGCGGAAGGATTCTGAATATGCTGAGAAACTATGTTGGTGATACTGCCTTTTTCAAATCACTGAATCTTTATCTCACAAACAGAAAATTTAAATCTGGCAATGCAACGGATCTCAGACTTGCATTTGAAGAAATAACGGGTCAGGATCTAAACTGGTATTGGAACCAATGGTACTATAGCAGTGGTCATCCAAAGTTCACAATGGATTATAAATACGACGACGCGGCGGGAAAAGCAACTGTAATTATTCGTCAGACTCAAAACACTGGTAAGATATTTCGTGTTCCACTGGCAATTGATGTTTATGAAGGAACATCTAAAACCCGTCATGCAGTGTGGATCGAAAACCAGACCGATACTTTTGACTTTTCCTATAAAGTCAGGCCCTCTTTGATAAATGTAGATGGCGATAAGATTATTCTCTGCGAGAAAAAAGATAATAAAACGATCGACAATTTTATTTATCAGTACAGTCATGCGGGTTTGTACCTGGATCGTTTGGAAGCCATCGAATACAGCGCGAAGAATTCAACAGATCCAAAGGCGACAGAACTTTTGAAACTGGCATTGAAAGATCCTTATCCAGGCCTGCGCAGACTAACGCTCATGGATCTGAATTTGAAAAATGATACTACCAAAAAGGTATTTGAACCAGCGATATCAGATATCGCAACCAATGATCCTGACCGTAGGACGAAGGGAGCGGCTATCGAGATATTGGGCAGCTACAAGAATCCGGTGTATAAAGCGGTTTTTGTGAAGGGAACAGAGGATTCATCCTACACTGTTGCAGGCAATTCACTTACTGCACTCGAAATGATTGACAGCTCGCTGGCTTTCAGTCTGGCAAAAAAATATTCAAAAGAACCTTCAAAAGGCCGGTTACTGAGAGCTATTACAACAATCACTATGAAATACGGTGATGAAAGTGATTTTGAAGTGGTAACAAAAAACTTTCAGGACATTCTGGCTACCAATAATCAGACACTTAGATTTTGTCCCCCGTACATTAAGTATTTAGAAAAAGTCAAAAATACAGATCATATAAAAGAGGGTCTGAAAATTCTTACTGACTACCGCAAGAGTCTTCCCCCACGCTTTCAAAAGCAAATGGATACTTATATTGACAAACCTTTAAAACAACTGGCTGATAAAAAAGAGGCGGAAGGTTTAAAGGAACAGGCTGATTATATAAGGTCAGTCGTAAAATAATGTAAGAATAGCGTTGGCGGCTCCGATTTCGAACTACTAATTTAGAAGTTGTAAATTGAGAAGGCTAAACCGCCAGCCATATGCAGGATTTGTCCCTGAAACACCAACTCATTACAGATCTTTTCAGACTGCCTGAAACAGAAACAGGATGGGATAAATATAAATTGTCAAAAGAACAGCTGGAAAAGTTTCAAGAGGATGGATACGTCAGCAATATAAAACTGCTGGAAGAATGGCAGGTTGAAAAACTTAATAAGGAGCTGACAGAAATAGCAGATCCTGCTCATCCTGCGCATTCACTATTTTACGAATTTCACAGTAATGAATCATCCGATCCAAATGCAGTTTTATTTCATGCATTGGGAGCCTGGCGCATTTCCGAAGGATTTCACGATTCATTGTGGAACCCCGCATTTACCATGGCAGCGAGCCAGATATTTGGTAACCGGGCTGTACGATTCTGGCATGACCAATTATTTTATAAACCTGCCCGTCATGGTGGTGTAGTGGCATGGCACCAGGATTATTCTTACTGGACAAGAACGGTGCCCTTACAACATCTAACCTGCTGGATAGGATTGGATGATGCGACCATCGACAATGGATGTTTATACTATGTTCCTAAAAGTCATCGCTGGGGATTGTTGGAAAAACCTGATCTGGCCGGCGATATGGATGGACTGGAAAAATATCTTTCCGAAGAACAGAAAGCATTATTTAAACCCGTACCGATTGAACTAAAAAAAGGATATGCAACCTTTCATCATCCCCTGATGGTTCATGGATCTTTTGCCAACAAATCTCCGAAACCAAGACGGGCTTTTGTGCTCAATGTATTTGCAGATGGAACGAAATCCAACTCGGATGACGTATTGCTGAATGGCGTGCCTCCCATAAAAAAAGGAAATAAAATGGAGGGGCAGTTCTTCCCTTTATTATTTCAGCCCAAAAAATGAATTAAAATTATAAACGAGGCCAATGAGAAAAAAATGGATCGTCGGATATTTTATCCTGATTGCAGTTAGCGGAAATGCTCAGCCTTTTCTGCCCGTAAATAAAAACGCATCACCGGAGGCAAAAACTGTTCTTCGTTATCTATACGATATTAATGGAAAATATATTTTATCGGGACAGCACAACTATAATAATGACCTGAATCGTTTTTCTGACAGTGCAAAAGCAATCTCCGGTAAATATCCCGCGGTGTGGGGATGTGATTTTATATGGAATGGAAGAAAAGATAATGGTCAGGCAATAGTAGATGAAACAATAAAAAAATGGAGGGAAGGTTACCTGGTCACACTCATGTGGCATGAAGGAAGGCCAACCGACGATCCACCCTATGGCTGGAAAGAAAGTATCCAGGGCAAACTTACGGATGCACAATGGACCGAATTAATTACACCTGGTTCTGAGCTCAATAAAAGATGGCTTGTTCAGGTTGACTCGATCGCATTTTATCTGAAACAGCTGAGAGATGCGCATGTGCCTGTATTATGGCGTCCATATCATGAAATGAATGGCGTATGGTTTTGGTGGGGAAATAAAAAAGGTGAGAATGGAATCGCCCGGTTATGGAAAATGATGTATGACCGCTTTACCAATTATCATAAACTCAATAATCTGTTATGGGTTTGGGGAGCTAACGGAATTCGTGATCTCCCGGAAGATCAGGCTTATGCATACAAAGATTTTTATCCTGGCGCCGATTATGTTGATATTTTAGGAGCCGATATTTATCATTTTGACTATGAACAGAAGGATTATGAAGAACTTCTCGAAGTTGCTCAGGGGAAAATCATTGCGCTCACGGAGACGGGTGAACTGCCTAATCTGCAAGTGCTAAAGGCACAGCCCAAATGGGCATGGTTTCTGGTGTGGAGCAACTTTATATGGACGGACAACAAACCGGAAAGAGTCAGGGAGATTTACAATCGGCCCGAAACGTTATCTCATGAAGATGTCAAACTTCCTAAATAAAGAAGCCATCCTAACGAGTATCCTTACCTGCCGTTTGACCTCAATACGGTAATTTCTTTCTTTTCCCTGTCGTCGTAGGTTTTCTTAACGATATAGTGCCATTGTTTTTCGGTCACATCCACAAAAAAGATCTCTCCGGTTTTGTGATTTTTAACGGCATCCTGAAATTCTTTGGGCATCATTTCTATTCCAAAAAACCAGCCCGTGTCTCCATGGGTTGTATTGCCATCCATCGTATATTGATCGGAAAGCTGATCGAACGGAGTACCAGCATTTGCTTTCTGTACAATAATTTTCCTGAGGCTGTCTACTTCGGTAGTCGACAACGTGGACCCATCCAGAAACACATAACTTGCACGGTAGTCAACGGTATCAGATGCTTCCAGAACTTTATATGTTACGTAACCGACAGAAAATACATCGCCCTTATTTTGTTTCAACAGTCTTTTTTCAATGAGCGTTGAGTCTTTTCCAGAAGCGAGGTGAAGTAAGACGGGCTTGAGAGGTGCATTTGCATCAATATATTGTTGAGCCTGCTGTACGGTTGTTATTTTTTGGAACTGCTCAGTCACGGTCAGTTGAGCGAAAACAGGTGCTGAAAAGAGCAGAAGTAAGCCTGTTATACTATTTTTCATACTTTTATTTTTATTCATTGTCCACGGGTTTATGAAGGTACTATTTTTCATAGTATTACAGTCTTCACGGCAATGGGTAATCGTAAATAAATAGTTAAACTAAATGCCTGATTACTATGGGGATCCACGTTAAAGTAACCGGCCCGGGCGGCATGGTTGACAGAGGCAGTCTTATGCGACTCAACCTGATACTGAAGACGATTGTGTTTTGTTTATTGCTGTTTCCCGCGGCAGCACAAAATATCAGGCTGCATTTTACTTCTGCCTATACTTCATTTCCGGATTCTGTCAGGGCGAAAGGTTATTTGTATGACAGCGTATTTTACAATGCTTCTGATCACTACATGGACAGTTCTGTTTTGCTGGTTATCCCGAAACATTTCGAGGCGACCCATAAAATTGATCTTATTTTCTGGTTTCATGGCTGGAGAAACAATATTGACACGGCAGCAGAGTTCTACAAACTCACAAAACAGTTTATTGCGTCCAATCGAAATGCGATACTTGTTTTGGCAGAAACGGCAAAAAACGCTCCTGACAGCTACGGCGGGAAATTAGAACAGACCGGAACGTTCAAGAATCTTGTTGAAGATGTCATGAATGAATTAAAGAAGAAAGGTGATATTCCTTTTGAAGCAGAACCTGGAAATATAATACTGGCGGGGCACAGCGGCGCTTTCAGGGTCATAGCATATATCCTTCAAAATGGTCAGGAGCAGGTAAATGAAGTTTTTTTATTCGACGCGTTATATGGTCAGCTTGACAAATATTTGTCATGGATATCGCCAGATCCTTCTCATCATTTTATTCACTGGTTCACGAATCAGGGCGGAGGTACTGATATAGTGAGTGATACAATGATGTTGAAATTAAAAAACACGCACAATAAATTTGCACTGGTTGAAGAAACAGGAATTAAACCCGAAATAATAAAAGAGAACCGAATCCTTTTTGTTCATAGTTTGAGAGAACATAATGTGATCATCAACGACCCCGATGATTTTCAATTATTACTTGAAAATAGTTTTTATTTAAGGGCTAAGTCGATCAAATAAAAATCAGGGCGGTCAAATTATTGTTCAGAAGACTCTGTGACAGCGCTTCCTCTTCCTTTCAAGTCGAACGATCTTAGTTTAATTCCCTGTGCTGAAAGAGGAACGGGATCTTTGTATATTCTGCTTTTTATAGTCGGTTCTGTGCCATCTGTGGTATAACGGATAAGCATATCCGGAAACTGGACATTCGCTTTATAAAGCCCATTCTCGACTATGAGTCCGGGTTTAGGTATCCGGTAATTATAACCTCCCATATAATAATCGAGCATAGGCAATTGTCTTTTGCCAATGGTATTTATGAACAAAGTCCAGGCGTCGGAATATAATTTGCTTATTTGTGACGTGTCGGTTGCGATTGCCCAATCGGGATTTTTTGACCAGGCCCTTTCTGCAAATCCGAGCAGGTTTGGAAGCAACATATATTCCAGTCGTTCGGGTGTTTTAATATTTTCTCCCCAGACGGCACTTTGCAATCCTGCAATATTTGATTTGCCATAATCTGTTAATCGCTGTTTGCCTATAAAAATGTTCATGTTCAGGGGAAGTCCGTCTTTGTCGACCTTTGAATTTTTATAATAGTCGTATGGTATAAATGAAAACGGCTTGTCAATATCTGTGAATGCACCCCAATAATATCCGGGTTCTTCGAAAGATTTGTAATGGGCCATATCGAAATAAAAATTGGTAACGGGTGTAAGGATTACCTTATAACCACCGTTTGCCAGTTTATAGGCAAGATCTTCGTTTCCACCTCCCAAAGTATTGTTCCAAACTTCTGCCTGTAAATGTTCAGGTTCGAAATCGGGATTTGGTAAATACACGGAATTACCATCCAATACTGTTTTACGTAAGGCCATTTCTTCCCATCCGGCAAGATTGAGACCTTTTGCTTTCAACATTTTATTTACGCGGCCATAAAAATAATACCAGAGATCTCCGGTGTTTTCTATTTCCGGATGAGTTGATTTTAAAGCCAGATAAGCTGGAGATTTTTCCCATACATGAGCCGGCACTTCATCACCTCCGAAATGAATACTCGTCAGAGGCACGCCTGCTTCTTTGTACATTAAGACAATCTCGTCGATGACCGTTTCAATAAAATTATAGGTGGACGGCAGCGCGGGATCTATGATATTGTCGTTCCAAAATTGATTCGAACTATATTTTGAGGAATCGTTTAGATCATAAAGGAGAAAATGTTCTGCTTCTTCTTTTTTACCTTCTTTCATTAATCGTTCATATCGCGCATTCATGGATTTAATGGCAGCCCTGGCATGACCCGGAGTTTCAATTTCCGGAAGCACTCTGATGTGCCTATCATTTGCATAACGAAGGATTTCGACAAAATCTGATTTAGTATAAAAACCACTTCCAGAGATTTTAGCGGTATCAGGACCAGAGCCATGTGAAGCGGGTAAGAAATGTTTGCTATCAGTCGTATGTCCCCTTTGTGAGCCAAGGGCAGTCAGTTCCGGTATGGAAGGAATCTCCAGGCGCCATCCTTCGTCCTCCGTTAAATGAAAATGGAAAACATTCAGTTTATATAGGGCCATGAGATCGAGTAACCTTAGTACTTCTTTTTTGGTTTGAAAATTACGACCTACATCCAGCATAAATGCCCGGTAATCGAATCTGGGGGCATCGTTTACCGAGATTGCAGGCACCTGAATGGATTCTTGTTTTCCGGACCATGAAGCAGGTGGCAGCAACATTTTAAAAGACTGTATTGCATAGAAAATTCCCGCAGGTGTAGAAGCTCTGAGTTCAATAGAATTTGTTTTTATTTCAAGTTCATATCCTTCTGCGACCAATCCTTCTTTATAAATAAGATTAATTGTATTACCGGAAACAATTCCTTTATTCTTTACTCCCAACAACGTTTGTAGCGTATTCTGCAGACTTTCTTTTTCTTTGGCAAATCTTTCATCGGCAACTATACCGGTGGAACCGGTCAACGTGAAAGAACCATTCGATTCCTGATAGTTTAACGGTGTCGGGAATATTTTGATGAGTTTGTCTGTTGACAGGTCGCTTACCATTTTATTCTGGTCGTAAATTACTTGAGGCGTAACCAAACCTTTATAAGATGGTTTAAAAGGATCGATAACTATTTTGCCTGTGAGAAATCCTTTACCGGGATTCTGATCCCACACCAGGTAGAAACCTTCGGGCCCATCTGTTATATTCACAATCGGATCGACCGTGATATATTCAATTCGGGCAGAGGCACCCGGTTTCAATATGGAAAAATTAATTGGGGTAAGACTGAATAAATCGCCATTTACGAAATCAATTCTTGCATTTCCACTTACGGTTTCAGGTACGAAAAGTCCGGCAGAGTTGAAATACATCTTCCATCCCGTAGCCGGTAAATCGGTTGAGCCATTATTTGTGATGATTAACGCATTCAGGGCCCGGGGTTTGTTTTGATAATCATTTTGAAGAACCTGCCAATGAATACTGAGATTCTCTGCATGAAAAGCGGGATTTTCATGTTGTGCAAATGCAGGCGAAATAATAGGCAGGACAAATAAGAAAATGATTAAACGGAACATCGGAATCAATAGATTTATACGTTGAAGATATACATTAGAGTTTAATTGTACTTTTGACCGGCTAATATCTTAACTGGTAAGATGTAGAAATTATTCTGTATTATTTTTATAAAACCAACCACATTATGAAAAAGTACATTACTGAATTTATTGGAACATTTTTTTTGGTACTGACAATAGGAATGGTAGTAATAGGCGGCAAAGGAGATTTTGCGCCATTTGCGATCGGTTCGGCGTTAATGGTAATGATTTTTGCCGGAGGTCATATTTCAGGCGCTCATTACAATCCTGCAGTCACGCTGGCTGTTTTACTTCGTGGAAAAATTTCCGGTGGTGAAGCCGTCGTTTACATGATCGTTCAGATATTGGGTTCGATCGCAGCGGCACTGACGGTAATTTATTTGATGTACGATAAAATTCCCGACAATGCAGTTGATATGATCAGTGCACCCCGGGGATTGATTGCAGAGTTCCTTGGTACTTTTGCACTTGCATATGTAGTATTGAATGTGGCCACGTCTAAAGACACAAACGGTAACAGTTTTTACGGACTGGCAATTGGTTTCACGGTGCTTACAATGGCATTGGCGTTTGGTGGAATTTCCGGAGGTGCTTTCAACCCGGCGGTGGCAGTTGGGATTAGCGTTTTAAAACTTGCGGCGTGGTCGAGTTTGTGGATCTATCTGGTTGGATGTTTTGCAGGTGCTGCAGCAGCAGCATTGATATTCAGGATTACCAATCCCGACGATAAATAAAATAATTTTCTTTAGTCTTTACCGGACGTATTTATGGGAACGGGTTGCTTATGGAGGCTGCCGGTTGCGAGAACCATTTAGGACCCTGCTCTGTCATGTAAACACAATCTTCAAGCCGGACGCCGAACTCTCCGGGAATCGCAATTGTAGGTTCAATGCTAAAGCACATGCCTGCCTGTAACGGTTGTTTGTCACCCTTCACCATGTAGGCCCATTCATGTCCGTCCATTCCGATTCCATGACCTGTGCGATGAGGCAATCCCGGTAATTTATATTCTGGCCCAAATCCCGCGTCTGTTATCACTTTGCGGGCAGCTATGTCGACCTGCTCACAGGCAACACCAATACGAGCCGCAGAAAAACCGGCGAGCTGTGATTTTTGTTCCAGATTCCAGATATCCAATTGCCTTTGAGTAGGATCAGCGCCAAAAACAAAAGTTCTGGTAATATCGGAACTATAACCTTCAACCCTGCATCCGCAATCCATTAATACGATATCACCTTTTTTGAGTTGCTGAGGTTTTATGCTGCCATGCGGAAGAGCTGATGCGGTCCCGAATAATATCAAAGCAAAATCAGGAGTCGCTCCCATTTCACGATGTGCTCTATTTACTATTGCAGAAATTTCTCCGGGTGAAACTCCTTCTTTCAGACTGTTCATTCCTTTCTTCATGGCAGCAACCGTAATATCTGTTGCTTTCTGCATCAGGGCGAGCTCAGCTGCAGATTTAATCATCCTGCAGGGCACGGTAACCGGATCTCCACTTAGATATTGTAAATGAGGTGCCAGTTTTCTGATTCCATCATAAATAAAAAAACGAACCTGCTCCTCGATTCCGATATTTCCGCTACTCGTTCCCTTGACATTAAGGGCTTCGATGATTTTACTATAAGGGCTTTCGTCTTCCTGCCATACGATCACTTTATCTCCGATGGTGATTAACTCGCGAAAGCGGGGTTCTTCAAAACCAGGGCATACATATACAATTTCTCCTTTCGATGGAATAACGGCGGCGAGTGGTGCGCTCACTGGGCCACCAGGAAATACCTGTGAAATATTCAAGAGATGTACCTGACTCCAATACAAGCGCGTCCATCTTATTTTGCAGCAACAATTGTTGCGCTTTGACTATTCTTTGCTTCCTTTCTTCCAGGGTAATTGGTACAATATCTGATGTTTGGGAATGTAGTTTTTCTGATTCTGAATTTTCAGTCTTTTTTCCCGATTGAAAACCAGCCGTTACAGCTGCACCTGCAACAAGCGTAGAAAGATGGATGAAATTTCTTCTCTTAAGATTCAAAATGTATAATTTATTTGATGGTTATTCATATTGTTCATTTAAAATTTGTACTCATTATCTTTCTGATTGATATCGGGTACGTATAAACTTCCCAGTTTCATTTTAACCGGTTTTTTTGAACTGGTAAAATTCATTTGGATCTTTCTTTCGCCATTTTCCCAGCAGGAAATATTCCTGTGTATTTTTTGCGTCGTATTATCCTGAAAATAAATGGTCAGATCAACCGGCACCGGTTTGGTGCCGATACTGTTCACGATTACTTTGTATTCATTTCCTGTTTTTACCACCGGGCCAAATGCAAGATCCGGATAACCATCATCGTAAAACCAATTCTTCCAGAACCAGTTCATGTTTTTTCCCGATCCTGTATTCATAGCATTAAAAAAATCGAGAGGTATGGGGTGTTTTCCGCTCCAGTTTTTAATATAATAATGCAGGCCCTTAAAAAAAAGGGAATCTCCCAGCATATCTTTTACGAATAGATAACCAAGGGCAGGTTTGGGATAAGAATCTAAAAAAGAAGAAACACCATTGAGACTGGTCGTTAAAGTCATTATTGGCAGGTCTGATTCCTTGCCTGCGTATTTGCTATAACCTGACACACCGTATTCGTCAGTGATAGCAGAATCGATCATTGGAGATAATAGCCATTCGCCGATGGTTGCCCAACCTTCGTCCATCCAACCATATTTGGTTTCATTCGTGCCCATATAAAATGGAAACATGGTATGAAAGATTTCATGATCTGTCAATTCAATTGTTTCAGATTTGTCCGCCAATGGATTGTCGTTTACCATCATAGGATATTCCATCTGATCGAGCCCGTCGAAAACTGTTTCGTGGGGATAAGGATAAGGCCACTTGGGAAATCGATAGCTCATGTAATCAACTGTTTTACGCGCAAAACCTATCACTTCACGAAAATCCTTATGTGCAGGATTGAAAACGGCATCTACCCTGGTTCTTCTTTTGCTCACCGGATCTACTTCAAGACTCGATGAGTTCCACAAATAATGATTACTGGTTGCAAATACAAAATCAGTAACATTGGAGGCTTCAAATTTCCAGGTATTTGTTGGTTTATGAGTTGTTATATCACCAGTTGCAAGATCATTACTGTCAATGATGGCTGTTATGCCGTTGGATTTTTCTGCGTCGGCAATCCTTGAAATATATTTTGCAGCCAGCACATCTTCTTTGTTTTTTAAATCTCCCGTAGCCCAGACTACATATTTATCGGGAACAGTAACTGATACCGAAAAATGACAGAAATCGTTGTAGAATTCCTGAGCACCAACATAGGGATATCTGTTCCATCCATCTATGTCGTCATAGACTGCTATCCGGGGGAAAAAATAAGCGACAAAAAAAGCAGCGCTATCTATGGCGCCGGTTCGGATATGAGAGCCTTTGTTGAGTGTGTAAGAAAAATCGAGAGAAACCTTTAAAATATTTCCCGGCAGCAGTTTTGAAACAGGTACCTGCAGATTCGTACCTGACGGAATTGGTACTGTTGTATGAGCTACGTTATCAATCATAAGGTTTGCGATAGAAACACCATCTATCAAATCTTCAGGTTTTACGGTCATATCGCGGATGGATCCCTTTTGATAAATATTTGGATAAAGCTTGAACAACAATTGAGAAATGGTGTCAGGACTATTATTATAGTAAGTGATCTGTTCAGTACCACTTACTAAACGGGTATTCGGATCAAACCTTACATCGATAGAATAGTCTCCTTTATTTTGCCAGTATAGGCTTCCGGGACTTCCATTTGTTGTACGCGTATTCTTTAAAATCGCCTGTTCGATATTTAACGGTATCGGGAGTGTAACTTGTGCTAACGCTGAATTAACTGATATTAACAATGCAAGAGAAAATAGAATATGCGAAGTCTTCATTCACAAATCTAATGCGTTTTTCCTATTTTCAATGTTCTGCCTTAATTGAAAATCACATAAACACCAGTTTTTTATTATGATTATTTCGGAACGTGCGTTAACACCGTTACCATTGTCCAAGCGTCCGATGGATGTGGCGATCATCATTTTCTTTATTATTAATCTTGTTTTCATTACTTATATCGTGGATCTGGAACAGTTGGTAATTGCTGACCCCGATCATTTTATTTATCCCGTTTGGCCACCTTCCAAACTAGTTGACCTTGTGCATTGGTATGGCAGGAATTTTGATCCTGTATTAATGGCCAGGCCCGCCTGGTGGCGTGCGACGATCTGGATTGATTCATTATTTTTTGGTCCTTTTTATGTTTTCGCCATTTATGCATTTATAAAAGGAAAGAGCTGGATTCGTTTTGCAAGTATTATTTGGGCCTCTGTTATGATTACAAATGTTTCGATTATTTTATTTGAAGAAGTAAAAGGAGAGCATGCATCTCCGCAATTGATGCGTGTTCTTCTATCAAATGCAGCATGGGTTATTTTCCCTTTAATCGTTTTATATCGAATGTGGCGATCCATACATCCTTTTTCAATTAATCCAAATGAGGAAGAGAAATCTAAAGCATGAATATTAAAGAAAGGTATGGGCCAATTGCACTGGTAGCCGGTGCATCTGAAGGAATGGGAGCCGCATTTGCCAGGGTGCTGGCCAGTCAGGGAGTGAATCTCGTTCTGGTTGCCAGGAGAAAAAAGAACCTGGAAGCATTAGCTAATGAATTATCTCATAAATATTCCATAGAGACATGGCCTGTAATATGTGATCTTGGTGCCCCCGATGCAACAGGACAGATTACCGATGCAATAGGAGATATGATGATTAATTTCCTTGTATATAATGCGGCGCTTTCCTATATCGGCCCATTTCTGGACAATCCGATATTGGATCATATTCAAATAACAAATGTAAATATGATCACTCCGATGAAAATGCTGCATCATTTTGGAAACAGGATGGTGAAAGAAAAAAAAGGAGGGATCGTGCTGATGTCGTCAATCGCGGGAAATCAGGGATCGGGTTTTCTCGCTACATATGCAGCCACTAAAGCGTTTAACAGGATACTCGCAGAGAGCATCTGGTATGAGTGGAAAAACAAGGGTGTGGATGTGATAGGTTGCTGTGCCGGAGCTACGTTAACGCCTAATTATATTGAATCCAAACCAAAGAAAATAAGCATGTTTGCACCGAAACCTCAGCTTCCTGAAGAAGTTGTTAATGAATGTTTTTCAAAAATCGGGAAAGTACCTTCATTTATCAGCGGCAGGTCCAATAAAATAGCATGCTTTCTGATGAACCATATATTTTCAACAAAAAAGTCCGTGAATATTATGGGTAATACGACAAGGGATATGTACAATATTAAAGACTGAGCTGCCTGATAAAATTGGCGCTGCCTGACATATGATCCAGATTCATCTCAACAAAGAAATTCTTTACACCGCCGGTTTTGGATGTTATGAAAAATTCTTTCCAGTCAATAATTCCCTGTCCTATTGTTACTTCTTTTTTATCGGCGGTCCAATCGGATAAATGTGAAGAAATAAATCTTCCGGGATATTTATTGAAATAAGTGGAAGCTTTATATCCAAGATTGATTACTTCAGTCTGAAATTGCATTTTTACAAGATCCGGATCGAAACGGCTCATCAGCGCATCGTATATCAGCTGATTATCGAGCATAGCAAATTCAAATTCATGATTGTGGAAGCCGGTTATCATACCTGCTTTTTTTATTTTCTCAGCGACTTTATTTAACTTATCTGCATTAGAAAGATAATCATTTAATGTCGCGGTTTTTGGCAACCAAAACGTTGAACAAATCATTTGGGTAAGTCCGAGCTGCTGTGCAAATTCAATCCGGTCGTCTAATTTATCGGTTAATTCAGGAAATCCGAAGTGGCAGCTTGGACAATTCAAACCCGCATCGTTTATGATCGTTTTTATTTCTGAAGGTTTTAATTTTGTAAGAGGACCAAAACCGATATCTGCATAACCCTGCGGAGAGCACATCTCTACCAACTTATATCCATAACCTGCCATCATTTTCAATGTTCCCGGAAAATCTTTGGCAAGTATATCTCTGATCGGAAAAGTCTGGAATCCCACAGGTATATCCAGCCATTCGGGGAGTTTGTTTGCAAAGATGGAGCCTGGTAACTGAGATATTAAGAAAGCTGAACCTAATCCTTTGGCAGTTTGATTAAGAAATGATCTTCTGCTTGTTTTTTTCATGTCATGAATATTTTAAAAGAACCCAACTGAAATCAAATAGATGCGGGATCCCATCCCTGCCTGTATTCTCTGTCAAGATATTTATTAGCTTCAGGAACATTTGTGATTTTATAATTTACCGGATCATATTTCAATAAATGTCCCGAACGGAGTGCAACGGAATACAAATTAATAGCTTCGGTTATATATTCTGCTTCTCTAAAATTTCCTGCATATTGTTTACCCGTTTTACAGGCATCAATAAACAGAGATAATGCTGCCGTTGTTTGTTCTACCTGGGTTCTTTTGTCAGCAGCCGTAGCAGATGGATTGTCCATTTTTTTACCGGAAATGATCTGGGGATTTTGCACATTAAATCCTGCCAGTATTTTCCCCTGGTCTCCTACGAACATCATGCCTTCAGCAGGCAATTCTTTATTGGCGTCCAGCAATTCTACCGGTATGGGTGGCCGCATGCCGCCGTCGTACCAGCAAAGATCAACGGCTGGCCTGGATCCATTGGCGGGATATTTAAAACGAACTGAGCTCGCCATTGGGAATGAAAAATCATTTTTGATTTGAAAAGGAACCGGGTCGTGCATTCCGCACACATGACTTAAATTAGGTTCGATAACAGTGGGTCCCTGTAACTTCAACGCGTTAAATACAGTCCATAAGCTATAATGTCCCATATCAGCCATCGATCCACCGCCGAAATCATACCAGCCTCTGAAAACCATATTTGTATAATCAGGTGAATAGGGGCGATAGGCTTCAGGTCCCAGCCACAGATCCCAATCAAGTCCGTTGGGAACAGGTGGCGTATCAGTCGGCAATGTTGGATATTGAGGCCATACCGGGCGATTTGTCCAGTTATGAACCTCAGTCAATGTTCCAATTGCTCCTGCATTTATCCAGGTCATAACGGTATCCATTGAGCCATTGGAATCCCAGGGAATAAGGTGCGTTATTACATTACTTGAACGGGCCATCGCTATTACTTTCTTGCCTTCCAATAAGCGATTCGAAAGTGGTTTATGTACAAGTACATGTTTCCCTTTTTTCATCGCTGCAATGGAGAGAATTCCATGAAGATGGTCAGGAGTCATAATTTTAACGGCATTCAGATCCTTTTCCTTCTCCAGTAACTCACGGACATCGGCATACGAAGTGCAGCCGTTATATTTTAATTCCGGGTGAACATTCGCATAGTAGCTATCAACGATGGATTTACCATTATCCCTTCCACCGGGAATGGAGTTATCACCACCTGGTTCCCAGTCTGGTTTTTGAATTGTTTTTCGTATTTCACTTTTAAGCCAGTCTTTCGCCCAGTCTTTGTATCCGATGGCTTCTTTATTGGGGTCACACACGGCAACTACCTGAAATTGAGTATTTGCAAGAAGCGGTAAAAGTTCCCTGATCCCCTGTGTTCCAATACCGATATAAGCCAGTGTTACTTTATCACTGGGGGCTATAAAGTTTTTACCACCCATGACGTGCCGCGGAAGGATTGTGAATGTCAATGCCGAAACTGCCATCGTTTCGACAAATTTCCTGCGGTTAATTGTAGAAACTTTTACGGAAGGGTCTGAAGATGTGGAATTATTTAAATCAGGTGAAATGACTGATTGTGGACTTTCTTTTTTCATATAGCAATTTTTAAAATTCAAGGCGGTCTATTAAAAATACTGCATTTTTAACAATAGAGTCCAGCCTTGACAGGGCAGTGTTTTATACGTATATTACACGCCTGACTGCCAGTTAACCCCATATGAAATTGCCCGGTGTTATGATGTCGCTTTGCAAGAGGTTATTTACTTTCCCGTTTTGCTTTTTTCTGGTTTTCTTCATTCACAATCAGACATATTGCCAGAATTATATTTTTGCCCAGTTAAGCGGATCTCCCATGAATACCAGAGGGTGGAATTTGCAGGGTGATGCGCGTGTCCAAAATATAACCAGTATCGGTGATTCGGAACTGCTGATCTGTTCTAATGGTCCGAATTTAAGTGGTGCTGTATTTTACAATCAGCCCATAAATCTAGCCATGTGCAAAAAATGGACAGCTGAATTTGATTTTCGCATGAATGACGGGACGGGCGCCGACGGACTTGCATTTTGTTTTCTGGATGTTCCGCCGATAGGTTTTGTGGATGGCGGCGGACTAGGTATTCCAGATGGTGCAAATGGATTAAAAGTCTGTTTTGACACATGGAATAACTGTATACCTTATGATCCGAATACCGTGCATCAGGAAATGCCCAAGATAGAAATCCGGTGGGGTCTGGGTTATAACGATAACAGTCAACCTGCTAATCCAATTGTTGGCGAATGTCTGGATTATATGCCCACCAGGACTAATTATGATGGAAAACTCTCCTTTATTCGCTCCCCTGAATACAACCACGCCAAAATAACTTATGATAGTGGGAATATAAGTGTTTACGTAAATGATACTTTGTATTTAACAGGTTTTCAGACTTTTAATTTTACAGGGTTACCTGGGATTCACAGCGAGTACTGGTGGTTATTGGGACAATCACTCCATAAAAAATGCTATTATATACACCCAGATGCCACCATCTTTTGCCGGGCCCGATCAGAGCTTCTGCCCGCACGATACAATTCAAATTGGAGGTCCGCCTACTCCGTCATATTTATACTCCTGGTATCCGTCGTCCGGATTGATTGATTCAACTTCTTCAGCTCCCCGTATACATGTTCCAAATGATTCGATCAAGTCCATATATTACAAATATTTTGTAAAAACTTCCTTCAATTATAATCCGGGATGTGCTTCAACAGACAGCGTTATTTTAAGAGTCTATCCCAATCCTGCTGTTCAATTTAATACGCCGGAAATCTGTCTTACAGATGCCATTGCTCAATTTTATGACAGCACGTACACAGGTGACAGCACCACACTGCCTTTTTCGTACAATTGGAATTTCGGGGATCAGAATGCATCGCCGGGAAATCCGAACAGTTCAAATATTCAAAATCCCACGCACCATTATTCGGCTGCAAGCAATTATAATTTAACGCTGGCGGTAACCAATAGTGAAGGATGCACGGCCAGTGCCACAAAAATATTTACAGTAAATGGAGCAGTGCCGCTGGCGGCTTTTTCTGTGAATAAAATACCCGTTATGTGTAGCAACGAGCCGATCAGTATCACAAACGAAAGTTCCGTTGATTTCGGTTCGATCACCAAATTGCAAATATACTGGGGTGATTCCGCTGCAGTTTCTTATACTGATGAGCAGCCCTTTCCGGGAAAAGTCTATTCACATAATTATCCAAATCCGGTTACTGCAACTCCTGTCAATTATACTGTGCGGATGATTTCATCTTCAGGAATTACCTGTGATAATGAACTTGACCAGCAAATCAGCATTCAACCAAGCCCGCATGCACAATTCAATGCGGTACCTTCTTTTTGCGATTATGATTCGCCGGTTGTCATTATGCAGGCAACAGAACTCACGGGTCTTCCAGGTTCCTTTTCTTTTTCGGGTAAAGCGGTCACGTCAGATGGTATATTTAGCCCCCAACAAGCGGGACCAGGAGAACATACACTTCTATATGAATATATAGCTACAAATGGTTGCACAGATACGGCATATCAAACAGTAACAGTTATTGCTCCTCCTAATGTAAACGCCGGAAACGATACGGCTGTTGTTGTCAATCAGCCGTTGCAATTACACGCGGTTACCAGTGATATCAGTGATAATTCTTTTTTATGGTCGCCGTCGATGAATCTTAACGATCCTAATATTTCGAATCCTATTGCCATGTTTGGATCGACTGTTGATTCAGTACGTTATTATGTTAAAGCGACGGATACAATGGGTTGTTATGGTGAAGCTTCTGTTTTAGTTAAAGTATTTAAGACAAGTCCCAATATTTTTGTTCCGAATGCATTCACGCCGGGAACCGCCACCAACAATATATTCAGACCTATTCCTGTCGGTATTTCTTCTATCCAATATTTCAGGATTTACAATCGCTGGGGACAACTCGTGTTTAATACTTCCCGAATGGGAGATGGCTGGGATGGTACAGTGGCAGGTAAACCTCAATCTATGGACAGTTATGTTTGGATGGTCCAGGGAACAACCTATACAGGAGCGATTATCTCCAGGAAAGGAACGATGACTCTCATCCGATAATTGAAGGTTATTAAATAACCTTTCCACCAATGAATTCGGCCGGTTATCATAATTATAGAATATTTAAACTACGAAAGATTTCTTTCTTCGGTAAGAGCATATAATTTCGGGCTTTGGAAAAATAGAAATACCCTTTTTCATTCCATAAACCTGTTCATGAAAACCTTATCACTAACTGCAATGCTTTGCTGCATTCTATGTAACGTGTTTGCGCAAACAAATGATCATCGTATCAATCTAAAAGGAATAATAGTCGATTCCACTACCAATAAACCACTGGCTTTTGCCACGCTGGTGATTCAAAATTCAAAAACAAAGACGTCAGTGAAAAATTTCCTTTCAAAAGAAGATGGAAGTTTTGAATTTTCACTGGCTGACAGTCTGGATTATCTGTTGGTAATTGCTTTTACCGGTTACAATAATAAATTGATAACCCTAAAAAGGGGAGAATCAGCCGATCTTGGAAGACTGGCAATAGCTCCTTTGGGAAAGCAGATGAAAGAAGTGACGGTAGTTGCTGTACGACCTGTGATAAAAAGAGATCTGGATGGTATCACTTACGATGTTAGTGCTGACCCTGAAACTCCAGTGCTGGATGCACTTGACATGATGCGCAAGGTTCCATTGCTTTCAGTAGATGCGTCAGACAATATCAAATTAAAGGGAAGCGGCAATTATAAAATACTCATCAATGGTAAGGAATCGGCGCTGATGGCCAAGAATCCATCAGACGTATTACGTTCAATGCCTGCGACCAATATTGAGCGAATTGAAGTGATTACAACACCTCCGGCTAAATATGACGCGGAAGGCCTCGCGGGGATAATCAATATTATTACAAAAAAGAAAATGGATGAAGGATATAACATTGGTTTGAACGGACGGCTCAATACAGTTTGGGGTCCGGGTGTCAATTTGAATGGAACTTATAAAAAAGGCAAGTTTGGTCTTTCCGGATATGTAGGCCACAATGTTCGTCATTCGCAAACCAATGGCATAGGAGGAGAACAGGATTTTTATGCGGATAAATCATCGCTTGTTCAAAATGGAACGAATACCGCAGGAGCACATAACACATATGGAAACTTGGAATTAAGTTATGAGTTCGACACGCTAAACTTATTGACGGGTTCGGTGGAATTTTATTCGGGTAAATTTACTCAGGATGGCAATCAGCTTACGAATGCATTTGATAGTAATAACACGTTAACACAAGCTTATCGGCTGATAGCTGACGGCAGTAACAATTTCGGAGGTCTCGATGCATCCATGAATTATCAGATGGGATTCAGGAAGGACAAAAACCGTTTATTAACGCTATCATATAAATACAGTTATTCGCCTAATATCCAGAATACCAATAATACTATTACGGATACTTTCAATTTCTCATTGCCTGCTTATATTCAAAACAATCATGCAGGCAATAAGGAGCACACCATACAGGTTGACTATGTTCATCCTTTTAAAACTGTAAATCTGGAAGCCGGTGCGAAGACAATACTGAGAAATAATTACAGTGATTTCGAAACCAGCAATTACAACGAGATCACGAAAGAATACGAAATGAATCCTTCCCAGACCAACAATTTTAATTATGATCAGAATATTTACAGCATCTACAATTCTTATTCAGCAAAATGGGATAAGTGGAATGCCAAAGCAGGACTGAGATTGGAACATACAACCGTACGTGCGGATTTTGTTTCTACATCCAGTACAGTAGATCAGGATTATAATAATCTAATTCCTTCCCTGTCAATACAGAGAAATCTAAAAGGCAGTACGATTTCACTTGGGTATACCGACCGGATCAGCCGCCCTGGTATTTATCAGTTGAACCCGTTTGTCGATTTGTCAAATCCTAATTTTATTACTACCGGAAATCCCAATCTTCAGCCTGAGGTAAATCATACCTTCGAACTTAATTACAGCACGTTTGCTAAAAATTCAGTAACTGCAGGCCTTAGTTATGCTTTTTCCAATAACTCAATACAAACCGTGACAAAACTGCAACAAGTTAATTCCGGTGGCTTAAACGACACTACTACCGTAACGACTTACGAGAACCTGGGAAGCAATAAAACCCTTGGCCTGAATTTGAACATTAACTTTACCAGTGTAAAAAACCTGAGTATCAGTCTGAATAGCCAGATCGCTCACGTATGGCTTAAAGGAACTTACAACGATCAATTTTATAAAAACGATGGTTATACCGGAAACGCATTCTTAAATATGGGATTTAAATTTGGAAATGGGTATAGGGTTGGATTTGACGCAGGCTATTTCAGCGGAGATATAAACCTGCAGGGAAAAACGAGTGCTTATATCTACAATTCATACGTATTTTCAAAAAGCTTCCTGAATAAAAAAATTACACTTTCTGCAGTAATGAATAACCCTTACAGTCAGTTTTTTACTTTCAGGTCATACACGAATACACCAGATTTTCATCAGTCTACTTATAATGATATCTTTTATCGGTCCTTTGCATTGCGATTCAATTTTAAATTCGGCAAATTGAACAGCGAGATCAAGAGAAACCAGGTGGGAATTAATAACGATGATAAAAAAGCCGGCAAAACAAGTGCGGGTGGTCAGTAATCAGGAACGAATGTGAATCCTATTCTAACATCAGATATTTTTTCGTGGATTTATCTTAACGAGGCTAAATGAGTCGATAACCCGATCTCTGGTATTCCGGTTTATAAATGTTCCCGTTAATCTGGTTATATGGAAATGGGGAAATGATTTGATTACTTCAACCTGAAAACCATTTGCTCTCAAAGAATCGATTGCAACTGAGGAAGTAAAGACATTCACTTTTTCTTTAATTGAATCGAGATCTGACATTTTCATTTGCGGGACCTGTGCTTTGGAATAAAACTGAAAAGCGTATTCTGCAGAAATTTCACTCAGCGTATATACGGGACCTTCGTAATTATTTGCATTTACAAAAGTTGCAGCCGGAATGCCAGACTCATATTTAAATAACTCCGGATAAATTAAACAATTCAAAAATACATTCGCGATCATAATAACTGCGAATGATCTTCCGAAAACATTTACCAGGGTTTGACCGGGAAAAAAACGAATCAGGATGATTGCTGTAACCAGAACAAGAAGTATAACTAACAATAAATGTGACAGTCCAAATACTGCTGAAATGAACAGGCAGCAAAGAAAAAGAAGTACATACAATATATTCTGAGAATAAACCATGATCTTCCGATAAATTCCGGGTAAAAGGCCCATCAGATAGCTTGCGACCACAATCGACAGGAAGGGATAAAGGAAATTCAGGTAGTGAGGAAGCTGGAAACGTGAAAGAGAAAACAGGATGAATCCTACTAAGAATATTCCTGAACAAATATAATCCCGCGAAGAATGGATATTTAACTGCTTAATCTTTTTGAATCGGTCAGCCAGCAATAAGACTACTATCGGGGACCAGGGAAGAAAGGCCCACAATAACGTATGCATATAAAAAAAGGGATCGCCTTTACCTTTTATCGGACCCGTATTAAAAAAACGACCAAACTGACTGTCCCAGAAGAAAAAACGAATACCGGAAACATGGTTATTACCAAAAACTATTTTTTCAGGGTGTAAGTCAAACTGTATATACAGGCAAATAAGTTCCGGGGATATGAATAGTATTAAAAAAAGTACCGCTACCCACCATCGTAATTTTAGAAATTCATTCCATTTTTTTTTGACAATCCATTCAATAAAAAAACCTCCAAATACAATTGCAGGAATGAAAATGCCTTTCGTCATGGTCGCCATCGCCAGACACAATGAACCGGGTAAAATGAAAATCCATTTATTTTCTTTATAAGTTTTATAATAATAATATGCAGCAGCAATAACAAGACCCGTGAGGTAAGGTTCCGCGCGTACGTCATTATTGGAAATGATGAGATGTTCTACAGAAAGGTAAATGAGAACGGACAATCTGGCGATCTGTTGATTGAAAATCATTTTTGAAAGCGAGTAAGTAAAATATCCACCAGCCAGCCAGAATAGAAATGCGGGAAATTTATATGCGAAACTGTTTATACCAAACAATTTGAAACTGAGAGCAGTCAACCAAAAAGGGAAATGTGGTTTGTCGAGCCAGTCAATACCCTGTACTCTGAGATTGATATAATCCCCAGACAGAACCATATTCTTGGAAATGGTGGCATATAAGGCTCCATCGGGTTCCAATATAGGTAATAACAGACCTGTTGCGTTTACTAAAATCCCGGTAGCAGCAAGAATATAAAACCATCTATCCAGCCAATATTTCCATTGCATTACGATATCTGAACTTTCAAGCGAAATTTCCATTGCAACTTTTAAATGGCTAGGGCAAACTTATGGAAGAATTTTCTGATGTATCTGGCTTCGGTTTTACCCAATACCTGAATAAATTCGAGAGTACCAGACCGATTATGAATCCAAATATCGACCCACCCGCCACATCAAGAGGGAAGTGAACACCCACGTAAACCTGGGCAAACGAAATAAGCAACGCCCATAACCAGAGTAATCTCCATTTTTGACCCGTGAGCAAGCGAATGGAGAAAAACCAAAAACTCGCAAGTCCAAAATGATTAGAAGCATGAGAAGATGGAAATGACAATCTCCCGCCACACCCTACAATACCGCGGACGAATACCATCGTTTCACTATCATAACATGGCCGCACCCGCTCGAATAAGGGTTTGAGAATATGTGCGCTCCCGTAATCTGTGATAGTGATACAAACCAGCGTACAGCAAATGAATTTTAGGGCGTCTAATTTTTTTTGTCGCGTAAACCAGTATAATATAATATAAATAGAGAGGAATCCAAGTGTAAGGATTGCGAAGTAACAGCATGATTCCATCCAGCCAGGTTGACTGTTAAATGAGTTTGAACAAAAACAAATGCCTTTTTATCAATATGTATCAACCAGTCGATAGCCTGCATTCCGTGCGCTTTTAATAAATTTAGTTGGTATGTATAGCCGGGCTTTTGCTATAAAATAATATATTTAGTATTCAACCGCTTGAGATTTTCGCTTCGGACGATTTTATTCTACGAACCCAAAAAAGAATAATATGCCAATTTTCATGGACAGGCATGATGTATCAGAAACGGTGACAGCTGAGGTCATTGCCAAACTGCACCAGGAAGATATAAAGATACAGCAGGAATTTGATTGCAGGGGACTGACTTACTGGTTCGACGACCAGAGGAAAACAGCCTTTTGCCTGATAGAGGCGCCTGACGCTAACGCCATCAAGAAGATGCATAGTCGAGCCCATGGGGATGTACCCCATAGTATTATTGAAGTTGAATCCAACATTGTTGAATCCTTTCTCGGCAGAATAGGAGATCCAAAGAAAGCAAAGGATACAGAACTAAATATTATTGACGATCCTGCTTTCAGGATAATTATGATTGTCTCGGTCAACAGGATGATTCCCGCAAAAAACAACGCTTCACGGTTTAAATCCTTTCTCTCTGACTTCAATCCTGCGATTCGAAAAATATTGAAAGCGCATGAAGGGAATCGTGTAAAGGATAATGATACTTACTACCTGGTTTCATTCAAATCGGTCACGAAAGCAATGAAAGCAGCACTGGAAATTCAATTATTGAACAAGGAACTTACTAAAAATCATTTCAAAGAAAAGATCAGTTTGAAAATTGGGTTGAGTGCCGGGGTTCCGGTGACAAAAAAACAACTTCTTTTCGAGGATACTATAAAACTGGCTGAACGAATGTGCGAAATTGTGATCGGAGAAATCATAGTATCTGCAGAAGTAAAAGATTTATATAAAAGCGAGAATGCAAATACTTTTATCAAAGACAAAGCAATCTGCGCTCTTTCGCAGGCAGATGAAAAGTTTTTAAATCTCCTGATGGATTATTTCGACGAAGCCTGGAGTGATACCAGCTTGAAAGTGGATAGTTTTAGCAAACCACTTGGCTGCAGTAAGACGCAGTTATACCGAAAAATGATTTCACTTACAGGACTATCACCGAATGCATTTGTTCAGGAATACAGATTAAAGAATGCTACTCAAACTTCTGAATAAAAACGTGGGCAATATTTCTGAAATTGCTTTCGAATCCGGATTCAGCAGTCCGTCTTATTTTTCTAAATGTTTCAAAAAGAAGTTTGGCCTTCTGCCTGCTACTTTTCTCAATTCACTTCAGTAAGTCCGAAATTAATCCTGGTTCAATTTTACCATTATTTGGATGATTTGTTATAGCCATGGGTAAATAGGTCATCTATATTTACTTATTCCTAAAACAAAAAATCATTTTATGAAACAGATTAAGAAACACCTCGGTTTATTAATGGTTGTTATGCTTTTTGCCGGTTTTACTTCCATGGCTCAAAGCACAATTGTTCCAGTAAGCGAAAAAACAAATGTTATGAAAACTTATGTAATTGAGAGAGACATCCCCGGAGCAGGAAAATTCAGTCCTGAAAAGCTTAAAAGTATTTCACAAACTTCCTGTATGGTTCTAAAAGAAATGGGACCCAAGATTCAATGGGATCACAGTTATGTTACTGAAGACAAAATATTTTGTGTTTATAAAGCAGAAAATATTGAATTGGTAAAGGAACATGCCAAAAAAGGAGGTTTTCCTGCCAATGCTATTTATGAAGTAACAACTGTTATTAGTCCGGCTACGGCAAACTAGTTTGTAAACTTTTAGAACCAGGTAGATCACTCTTATCCTGGTTCTTTTTTTCCGTATTAATTCTGCTTTGATAAATTATACCGGGTTTCAACGGCCACTCCCTTAGCAATTGTTTGATACACCACACAATATCTCTCTGTTAACTTAGAGAGACTTTCCATTTGCTCAGGCGTCGCATCTGTATCCAGATTAAAACTGAGACGTATAGATCTGAATCCTACTGGCGCTTCTTTAGAAACACCGAGTGTTCCCCTAAAATCAAGATCGCCTTCAGCTCTTACGACTCCATCTTTAATTTCTATTCCTATAGCCGTAGAAACTGCCCGCAAAGTTACACCTGCACATGCAACGAGCGCTTCCAGTAGTAAATCTCCTGAACATGCAAGAAAACCGGTACCACCCGTGGCAGGATGTAATCCGGCTTCAATGATTGCGCGGCCTGTTTCGATTTTGCATGATATTCCATCTCCAATTTTTCCTTCGGCTTTCAGGGTTATGAGGGCTGATTCGGGTTCTGCTTTATATTTTTCTTTCAGACGGGGCTTGTAAGCTCTTTAATTCAATCGAATTCATTTTCAAATTTAATGATGTTATTATCCGGTGCCAAGAATTTCCATTTAGTTAATGAAACGTTCAAAGACTCAGGAAAGCCTGACAAAATCAATTAGATTGCCAAGTCAATAATAACCCCCAAAAAATCGACATGAAAAAGAAAACAATTGTATTTATACACGGACTTTGGATCCATGCGAGTTCATGGAAGCCGTGGATGGATTTCTTTCAACAGAATGGTTATGAAACATTGAGTCCCGGATGGCCTGGTGACTCCAACACAGTTGAGGAATGCCGTTCGAACTCACAAGCGATCGCCAACAGGGGGGTTGTAGAAGTAACCGATAGTTATGCGAAAGTAATCGCTTCACTTTCTGAGCCTCCTATCGTTATAGGACATTCTTTCGGCGGCCTTATAGCACAGGTGATACTTAGTCGTGGTATTGCTGCGGCGGCTATCGCCATCGACCCTGCTCCGATGAAAGGTGTGTGGCAATTGCCATTTTCAGCACTGAAAGCTTCTCTCCCTGTGCTGGGAAATCCCTTCAATTTTAAAAAAGCATTTTCTCTTAGTTTCAATCAATTCAGGTATGGCTTTGCCAATGCTTTACCGGAAGAAGAAGCAAAAGAACTTTATAATCGATGGACGATACCTGCACCGTGCCGCCCGCTATTCCAGGCTGCATTTGCCACCATAGCAGGTAACGAAACGAAAGTGGATACTGCTAACAGTTCAAGGGGACCACTACTCATTACCGGCGGAGAAAAAGATCATATAGCACCTCCGGTTCTGGGGAAGGCTTCCGTTAAAAAATACAATTCCTCATTGGTGACTGATTTCAAATTATTTGAGGACCGCGGGCATTCGCTGATCGTTGATCACGGCTGGAAAGAGGTGGCAGAATATTCACTAAATTGGATTCATAAAAATGGGCTATAGTTTGAAAATAAGTGTATCAGTTTTGAACTGTCGTCGATTGTATTTCTTGAAAAGATTTCAATGATTTCATTGATGATTTTTTATGAACTAAATTTATAGGAAGCAGATGTAGACACTGTGGGAATTTTCCGGGCTTCATATGAAAAAACTTTTGTCAGCCATATTTGTGCTTGCTGCGGTGATGTTGATATTTATTTTAAGTACCAAACATCATCCGGTTGATTTTACAAGTCAGGTAAAACCCATTATCAATAGGAACTGTATAACCTGTCATGGCGGCGTCCGGCAGAAAGGAGGCTTCAGTTTACTGTTTAGGGAGGAGGCTCTTGCAAAACTAAAGTCTGGAAAATTCGCAATTATTCCCGGAGATCCGGACCATAGCGAAATGGTAAGACGAATTTCATTGAAGGATCCCGAAGACAGGATGCCATATAAGCACAATCCTTTGAGTCCGGAGGATATTGATATTCTTACAAGATGGGTTAAAGAAGGTGCTCCCTGGGGTGAACACTGGGCTTATGTATCTGTGAAAGAACCCCAAGTGCCGCAGCGTAAAACTTTTTTAGGATTAGTGAACGCAAAAAGTGACTGGGCCAGAAATGCCGTTGATCATTTTATCGAGCAAAAACTACATGAACAGAAATTAAATCCTTCTCCACAGGCAGACAAACAAACTCTTTTGCGAAGATTGAGTCTGGATATTACCGGACTGCCGCCCGGTAAGAATTTGGCGAATAATTTTTTAACGGATAATCGTGAGCATGCGTATGCCAATCTGGTGGATTCTTTGCTGGCTTCTCCACATTTTGGTGAAAAATGGACATCGATGTGGCTGGATCTTGCCCGTTATGCAGATACTAAAGGATATGAACGCGACGACAGCCGTTCTATTTGGAAATATCGTGACTGGTTAATTCGTGCATTTAATAATGACATGCCTTATGATCAGTTTCTTACCGAGCAGATTGCAGGCGATTTAATTCCTCATGCGTCAGATGATCAAATCATTGCTACTGCCTTTCATCGAAATACAATGACAAATGATGAAGGAGGTACGGACAATGAAGAATTCAGAACGGCAGCAGTCCTGGATAGGGTCAATACAACCTGGGAAGCAATCATGGGTACAACTTTTGGATGTGTTCAATGCCATAGTCATCCTTACGATCCTTTTAAACACGAAGAATATTACAAGTTCATGGCATTCTTCAATGATACGCGTGATGAAGATACAGAAGCCGACTATCCATTGTTGCGAAGTTTTAATGACTCTTTACAGCAAGAATTGAATTTAGTGGTAAGCTGGTTGAAAAAAAATACTTCACCCGAAAAGGCGAACGAGGTAAATACATTTTTAAAAACCTGGCAGCCATCTTACAATTCACTTACCTGTGACAGTTTTGTCAATAGTGAATTAAGTGATACAAAATGGCTGGCATTCCGGGACCACGCGATATGCAGATTAAAAAACGTGAACCTTACAAAAAAGAATCAACTCATATTTCGCTATCAGCCATTCACACCGGGAGGTGTCTGGCAAATTCATAAAGATTCAACTAAAGGTGAAGTAATCGCCACCATCCCGATTATTAAACCAAAAAAAGATGTAGGATGGATCATCACAAAATCCGCAATACTACCGGGTAACGGGATGCACGATTTATATTTCACGTATAATAATCATCATTTGAAAAATCCTGAAGATAACGGGGTCATTTTTGATTGGTTTTATTTTACGGAGGAACTGCCGGGTATTGGAAAGGAGGGATACAATGAAATAAAAAGAAAATACCATGATCTTTATACTGTTTTAGTGCCAACTACTCCGGTAATGATGGACAATCCAGATTACATGCACAGAGACTCTCATGTATTTGAACGTGGAAACTGGCTGGTAAAAGGAGAACTGGTAACTCCCAATGTCCCCGAATCGTTAAATCCTTTTCCTGCAAATGCACCGCATAACAGATTGGGTCTTGCCATGTGGCTGACTTCAAAACAAAATCCTCTGACTGCAAGAACCATGGTGAACAGGGTATGGGAGCAACTCTTCGGAACCGGACTGGCAGAGACTTTGGAGGACCTCGGTTCTCAAGGTACCCTTCCGACACATCAGGAGCTGCTTGACTGGTTAAGTTATCAGTTTATGAATGATTTTCATTGGAGTGTAAAGAAATTAATTCGCGCGATTGTAATGAGTGCGACCTATCAGCAGGATTCTAAATTGACAACGGAGTCATTGCAAAAAGATCCATATAATAGATACTATGCCCGGGGCTCAAGAGTTCGTTTATCTGCTGAACAAATTCGGGATCAGGCATTGTCTATCAGCGGAGTATTGTGTGATTCAATGTACGGGCCGAGTGTATATCCGTGGCAACCGAAAGGCATCTGGCTTTCTCCCTGGAATGGTAAAGATTGGGAGCAAAGCAAGGGTGATCAGCAATATCGGCGGGCCTTATATACATTTTGGAAGCGATCGGCTGCCTATCCTTCCATGATGACTTTTGATGGAATTTCCCGTGAAGTATGCACGGTTCGCCGGATTCGTACCAATACTCCATTGCAGGCGCTGGCCACATTGAATGATTCAGCTTATATTGATATGGCAAGACATTTTGCTCGATCGCATGCAAACTGAGCCGGTTGCTGATGTTCAGGAACAAATTGAAGAAGGTTATAAATGGGCGACCTTCCATACACCTGATGAAAAAACCAAAACGATATTATTGAAATTATACAAGACTGCATATAACCAATTCAAAGATGACAAAGAAAAGAGTCGCGAATTAACCGGAGGAACAGAAAGTAAATCAAATCCGGAAACGGCGGCGTTCGTCGTAGTTGCCAATGCAATATTGAATTTGGATGAGGTACTGACTAAAAATTAAACAGATCAAAAGTGAACCAGTGACGCAAAAAGATTTACATAGTCAACGGTTATTAAAGGAGGCAGAACATGCTGTTTTGCGAATGCATACACGCAGGCATTTTTTGAAAGAGAGTGCGATGGGGCTCGGGGCGCTTGCTTTGGGTTCTTTCCTGGGAGGATGTCGTAACAGCGCTTCTCCAAATAGTATTGCTTTTGATCCTGCACATCCGCTCATGCCAAAACTTCCACCATTTCCCGGCAGAGCAAAAAGTGTAATCTATTTGCATATGGCAGGTGCTCCTTCGCAACTGGAGTTATTCGATTACAAGCCAGAGCTGATGAAAATGGACGGACAGGATTGTCCAAAATCTTTGCTGGAGGGGAAACGATTTGCATTTATCCGCGGTATTCCAAAGATGATGGGTCCTCAGGCAAAATTTGCGCAACATGGAGAAAGCAGATCCTGGGTAAGCGAGCACATGCCACATTTGTCGACGATCGTAGATGAAGTCAGTTTTTTAAAAGCAGTAACTACCGATCAATTTAATCACGCGCCAGCGCAATTGCTGGTACATACCGGATCTCCAAGACTTGGCCGTCCAAGTTTAGGATCATGGGTAACTTATGGTCTGGGAACTGAGAATCAAAACCTTCCTGGGTTTGTTGTTTTAACGAGTGGTGGTAAAACACCAGATGCAGGAAAAAGTGTATGGGGAAGTGGATTTCTGCCAAGTGTGTATCAGGGTGTGCAATGCAGAAGTGAGGGTAGTCCCGTATTATTCATGAATGATCCTGACGGGATGAACAGGGATTTGAGGAAAGCTTCCATCGATGCCATCAATGAAATAAATCAACAGGAATTCAAAGAATATCAGGATCCGGAGATTTTATCCCGAATTTCTCAATATGAAATGGCTTTTAATATGCAGGTTTCAGCACCCGACGTGATGAATATTAATAATGAGCCGCAATATATTCATGATATGTATGGCACGATTCCGGGGAAGCCATGTTTTGCAAATAATGTTTTACTCGCCAGAAAACTAGTCGAGAAGGGCGTTCGATTCGTTCAATTGTTTGACTGGGGATGGGATAGTCACGGATCAGATGCAAGTCTTGCCATTGATATTGGTTTCATTAATAAATGCAGACAGGTAGATAAATCGATAACTGCGTTAATATTGGATTTAAAACAAAGAGGAATGTTAGAAGAAACACTGGTCGTGTGGGGCGGCGAATTCGGCCGGACGCCCATGATGGAAAACAGAGAAGGTAAGAAAATGCCATTTAAAGGCAGGGATCATCATACAGAGGCATTCACTATCTGGATGGCGGGTGCAGGAATTAAAAAAGGTTTCTCATATGGAGAAACAGATGAAATCGGATATAGTACAATCAGCGGGAAAGTTGAACCTTTCGATATTCAGGCCACCATTCTTAACCAGCTTGGTTTTGATCATGAAAAATTTACATATCAGTTTCAGGGCCGTCCCTTCCGGTTAACAGATACGAGAGGAAAAGTTATTGAAGATATTCTTGTTTGAAAATGAGTTTAGGAAGATATAAATTTCAATAAAAAGATCTATTCATTGAATCGAAGAAATTTCTTACAAAATTCCGGATCCGTAACAACACTTATGTTACTCGCGTCGCTGGATGCTTTTGCGTCTTCAAATTTGCCAATTAAAAATATGGACAATAATTTTAAACTGAAACTGCTTGCCACTAACTGGGGTTTCCCCGGGACATTGGAAGAATATTGCGCGAAAGTGAAAAAGGAAGGTTATGATGGTATAGAACTCTGGTGGCCGTTGGAAAAGAAAGACCAGGACGAATTATTCGATTGTTTGCACAGACATGAATTGGAAGTGGGTTTTTTGTGCGGTGGATCTGACAGCAGTTTTCAAAAGCACCTGGATCAATTTGTACAAATGGTTGATGCAGCTGCGAAAGAATCCATTCAGAGGCCATTGTATATCAACTGCCATACCGGGCGGGATTATTTTTCATTTGAGCAGGGCAAAACATTTCTGGAACACACCATAGAATTGTCAAAATCCACCGGTATTAAAATCTGCAATGAAACCCATCGTTCAAGACTTTTGTATTCGGCACCCGTTGCCAGGCATTATATGGAAAGTCTGCCGGAACTCCGTGTTACCTTTGATGTTTCACATTGGTGTAATGTGCACGAAAGCCTGTTAGCGGATCAAACCGAAACACTGGATTTGACTTTGCAACGCGTAGATCATATTCATGCAAGAATAGGTCATCCTGAAGGCCCACAGGTTAATGATCCACGGGCGCCTGAATGGGATTCTGCAGTCAAAGCTCATTTTGCGTGGTGGGATAAAATTGTGGAACTGAAAAAACAAAAGGGAGAAGTGCTTACAATATTAACTGAATTCGGACCACCGGATTATATGCCCACATTGCCTTATACACGCCAGCCGCTTGCAGATCAATGGGCCGTTAATGTTCACATGATGCATACGATCAGAAATCGCTATCAGGCTTAAAAGAACTTATGTGTTGTTATCCATATCGGAATTAATCGGTCATCTTCATCCTCTGTTTGTTCATTTGCCGGTTGGTATTTTGTTGCTTGGAATAGTCGTATTGTGGTTGTCGTACACTGAAAAATATAAAATTTTACGGCCTGCCGTTCCCGTTATCTTTTTCATTGGTATGGTGATGGCCATATGCTCCTGTGTTACAGGTTATGTTTTGTCTGTTAGTGACGATTATGATAAAACACTGGTGCATTGGCATCAATGGCTGGCAATATCGCTCGCGGCGGTATCCACATTACTGTATCTCAAAATAAGATTCACGCATTGGAATATCAGTGATAAAGTTCTTTCGATTTTATTATTGCTGCTTATTTTCATTACCGGGCATTTGGGAGGGTCATTAACACATGGAGCCGACTATATTACCAAACCTATTGCCGATATATTCAGAACAGATACTGTTCCTGAAGCTGTGATCAAACCGATTCCGAATGTGCAGGAGGCTTTTGTTTATTCGGATATCATTAAGCCAATACTACAAACTAAATGTTATTCCTGTCATGGTCCCAACAAGCAAAAAGGGAAACTTCGCATGGATGATTCTTTGATGTTACAGCAGGGTGGTAAGGACGGGATAGTGATTGACCCTGGTAAGGCAAATGAAAGCATTCTCATAAAGCGGCTTTTACTCCCCGTGGACAATGAAGATCATATGCCCCCTAAAGAAAAATCACAACCATCGGAGAGTCAGATTGTGTTACTTGAATGGTGGATCAACCAGGGTGCGAATTATCAAAATAAAGTGAAGGAGACAGGTAAGCCGAATAATATTAATTACATCCTGGCTTCATTGCAAAATGTAAAAGAGCCAGAAAAAAAAATGACTGATATTCCGGAAGGAACAGTTGAAAAGGCTGACGGCTCGACTATTGAACAAATGAAACGCAGGGGTTTAGTCGTACTACCGGTTTCCCAGAACAGTAATTGGTTAAAAGTAGATTTTCTAATGGATAAGGCTTTAGCAAAGGAAGAATTACCATCGTTGCTTTCATTAAAAAAACAAATGATAGGGTTGAAGTTAGGTTACACAAGTGTTGATGACTCCGATATGGTTACCATTGCCCAATTAACAAATCTCACTTCTCTGAGTCTTGAACACACAAATATT
The DNA here is from genome assembly GCA_963757315.1 of uncultured Bacteroidota bacterium. Classification (GTDB taxonomy): domain Bacteria; phylum Bacteroidota; class Bacteroidia; order Chitinophagales; family Chitinophagaceae; genus Puia. The sequence continues at coordinate 389,172 of CAVWRD010000012.1, forward strand.
ACTGATATAGGGCTGAAAAAAATTCAATCAAATCAGAATCTTTTATATCTGAATCTTGTGGGTACAAAAGTAACAGCACAGGGTATTTTACAATTGAAAGAATTGAGGAAATTGAGATCCCTTTATCTGTTTCAAACAAATGTCAGGAATGCAGATTGGCAAGTATTATATAACAGTTTCCCAAAAACACAAATCGATTCCGGAGGTTATATAGTTCCTTTATTGCAAACGGATACAACGATTATCAAAACCAATAAAACATACTAATTATATTCCTTCATAGATTACCAGACTTCCGTTTATAATTTCCCTGAAAAATAGTTAACTTTTAACCACTTAAACCGATAAAGAATAAACGATTTACTATGCTGTATGGTCAGATGATGCATTTCCCACTGTCAATTCAGTCGATAATCGAATATGGCAATAAGGTATTTCCATACAAGGAAATTGTTTCCAAAATGCCTGATGGCAGCTGGCACAGGTACAGTTACGCCGCTATGTATGAAAGAACAAAAAAACTGGCTTCTGCCTTAGTAAATGTTCTGGATATTCAACCGGGAGACAGGGTGGCAACATTTGCGTGGAACCATTATCAGCATTTGGAATTATACTATGCTATACCCGGAGTTGGCGCAGTATGCCATCCGCTGAACATCAGGCTGTCGTCTGATCAGATTGAATTTATTGCCAATCATGCAGAAGACAAGGTTGTTTTTCTGGATGCCAGTCTGATTCCCATATTTGAACCCGTTATTCCCAAATTAAAAACAGTCAGACGTATCGTGCTCATTAATGCTCCGGCTGACCTGAAGCACAGTTTACCGAATGTTATAGATTATGAAGAATTAATTAAACTGGGAAGAGCTGATTTTAATTGGGCAACCGTTGATGAAAATCAGGCCTCGGGGATGTGTTACACGAGTGGAACAACAGGCGACCCTAAAGGTGTTTTATATTCCCACAGGTCGACCTATTTACACGCGCTTACTACAATCATTCCCAATATTTCGAATGTCAGTTCGAGAGACAGGTTTTTGTCGATCTGTCCCATGTTTCATGCAATGGCGTGGGGATCACCCTTCGCCAGTTTATTGACCGGCAATGATATCATCATGCCTTCCAGGCATTTGCAGCCGGCTGCACTTATAGAAATAATTCAGAAAGAAAAAGTCACCGTTGCTAACGGTGTACCTACCATTTGGATGGGCATTTATGATGAATTAAAACGCAACCCGCCAATAGAAAAACTTACACTCAGGGAATATATGGTTGGCGGATCTGCTTTCCCGGCCAGTTATATTAAGAAATTTGAAACGGATTTCGGGATAAATTGTTTTCATGCCTGGGGTATGACTGAGACTTCACCTGTTATGACAGCGACGAGAATTCAACCGGTTCACGATTCTTACAGTTATGACGAACAGATTGCAATTAAAGCGAAACAGGGTTTTGAAATTCCAGGTGTTGAAATCCGGGTAATGCTTAACGATGGCAGTATAGCTCCGAGGGATGGTAAAACTGTTGGTGAATTCGAAGTGCGCGGCCACTGGGTTATTGACAGTTATTTTAAAATGAAAGTTGAACAATCACATTCGGCAGATGGATGGTTCAGGACCGGTGACGTTGGTACTATCGATGAATACGGATATATGGAAATCACGGATCGTAGTAAAGATTTAATAAAAAGTGGTGGCGAGTGGATATCCAGTGTTGCCCTCGAAACATCATTGATGAGCCATCCCAATGTAAAGGAGGCGGCAGTTATAGCGATCCCGGATGAAAAATGGATGGAGTGCCCCTTGGCCTGCATCGTTTATAAAGAAGGTAAAACAACATCTTCGCAGGAGTTTGATGATTTTTTGCTCAAATACTTTGCAAAATATCAGCTGCCAAAAAAATATGTTTCACTTAAAGAAATACCCAAAACAGGTGTAGGAAAGTTTGATAAAAAGAAAATTAGAAAACTCTACGCAGAAGGAAGACTGGTTTAAAAAAAATGCAGTATTCAGGATTCTTTTATGGCAACCAAGGTAAGAATTGTGGAAAGGAGAACTGAGACTGACATAAAAATATAAGAAGTACCAAAACCTCCTGTCGACCCATTAAAATATCCGACAAGATAAGAGCCTGCAAATGATCCCAAAGCACCGAAACTGTTAATCAGTGCCAGAGCTCCGCCGGCAACATTAACTGGCAGGGTTTCAATTATAATAGCGAAGAATGGACCATATGGAATATACATGCACATCCCTGCTATGCAAAGTAGTGAAAACGATAGCCAGAAATGATTTCCTCCCAGTAGATAGGTCCCGTAGAATGATAAAGATGCCAGCAAAAGAAAAGGCCAGATAAATGGTTTTCTCTTTAATGTTTTGTCGGAAAAATAAGAAGCAATGATCATGGCTATAACCGCCATCAAATAAGGAATCGCAGATAACCACCCTGTTTTTATAATTCCAATTCCCGGTGCTGTATTGATTATAGAAGGTAGCCATATTACAAAACCATACATACCAAAACTCCAAAACACATATAAAAGGCAAAGAAGAACAACCGTTTTTGATTTGAATGCGACAATATAATTTTTGACGGGTTTTATAATTAATTGTTCTTTTTTTAGTTCGTCCTGAAGCATTTTAATCTCATCGGATTTTAGCCAGGTGCTTTTTTCAGGTCTGTCCTGAATCAGATTCCACCAAATAAAGGCCCAGATGACTGCCGGAAGTCCTTCCCAGATGAACATCCATCTCCATCCTACAGTATGAATCAGATAGCCTGAGACGATAGACATCCAAAGCATACAGGATGGATTTCCAAACATTAATAAAGTATTTGCTCTTGATCGTTCTTTTTTTGTAAACCACCTGCTTAACAATAGAAGCAATGCAGGTAATACCGCACTTTCAGCTACGCCCACCATAAATCGCACAACTATCAGAATTTTTATATTGCTGATAATACCTGTGGCTGCAGCAAACACCCCCCATAAAATCAAAGACCAGAAAATTAATTTTTTCGCACTCTTCTTGTCGGCGTACAACGTACCCGGAATCTGGAAGAAGAAATACCCCAGAAAAAACATTGAACCCAATAGGGATGACATGGTAGATGTGATGTGCAGGTCCCGGGCCATTCCGGCAGCGGCTCCAAATCCAAAATTTGCACGATCCAGATAAGCAAGACTATACGTAATAAATACTATCGGTATCAGGCGGTACCAACGTGGGGAATTTATATTTAAACTTTTAATCATTGTCCGGCTTGTGAATATAAATACAATGTGTTGTAATCCCTGTAATTTTGTTTTTTAACCTTAAATTACTTTTATGAAAAAACATTTATTTTTTACTGGACTATCTATATTAATGGTGGCAATTGCCGGAGCGCAAACTTCCAATTATAAAGTGGTATTTGATATGAGCAGCAGGGACACCATAAATCAGCAGGCAATCGTAAGAGAAATCGGACTTATTACGGGAGCAAGTCCGGATGCAAAACTGGAAATTGTAATTTACGGACAGGGTATGGATCTGGTGGTAAAAGACCGTTCGCCCCAACAATCTGCAGTGGAAAAAATAATTGCTGATAACAAAGCAAGTTTCAAGGTGTGCGCGATGACTATGAAACGAACTAATATTGACAAATCACAATTAATTCCCGGAGTTGAAGTCGTGCCGGACGGTGTGTATGAAATTATTTCAAAACAGCAACAGGGATGGGGTTATATAAAAGTGGGGCACTAAAAAATTGATAGGCAGAAAATGAACTATACTTCGCATTCTGAATCGGGGAAAATAAAACTTTTGTTCGTTAAAAATGTAGAGAAGGCTTTTAAAAGTGAAGAGCATATTGAAAGGCATTGGAAGGAGTTAAATTATACTGCAAAACCCGATTTTGAAAAGGCGCTTCATGAGTATGAATCATTCGAATCAATTCTAAAGTGGCATGTATCGGACTTACATTATTTTCCGGAAGATCCTTCCGTAAATATGGATTCTGTTTATTGCAGGGATGCTTCGATTGCCACTAATCAGGGAATGATTATCTGCAATATGGGCAAAACAGGAAGAATAAATGAACCGCTTGCAGAAAAAAAGACATTTGATGCGTCGGGAATTCCAATAGTTGGAACAATAACCGCTCCCGGTACACTGGAAGGTGGAGACGTTGCATGGCTTGACGAGCATACTCTTGCAGTTGGAAATACTTATCGTACAAACGACGAAGGGATCAGACAGTTGACAGCGCTTTTACAGCCTTTAGGCGTTGAAGTGATTACCGTACATCTGCCACACTATAAAGGGCCATCAGACGTTTTCCATCTTATGTCTGTATTGAGTCCGGTCGACACCGGCCTGGCTGTAGTCTATTCACCGTTAATTCCAATTGTGTTCAGAAATTTGCTGATAAGTCGTGGGTGTCAACTAATTGAAGTACCGGATGAAGAATTTGAAACGATGGGTTGTAATGTTTTGGCACTTGCTCCTGGAGAATGCCTGATGGTGAATGGCAACCCAAAAACTAAAATTGCGCTGGAAAAAAAAGGATTAAAAGTTACAATATATGAGGGTACGGAAATAAGTGTAAAAGGTGGTGGCGGACCTACCTGCCTTACACGTCCGATATACCGATACAAATAAAATCAAAACTGACCTACGATTTTAGCGTTCAGATCGTAGTTATTTTAAAATAAGTTGACTTCTATATTGAAAATGAAGTAGTATGAATGATGATGAATACAGGATAAGTGAGTTTAAAAAAGCGCTGAGGCAATATTCGGAAGAAGGAGTGGTAGATCTGGATAAAAACTATCCATTCAAATTTAACTTTCAAATTCACAGATACGAAGATGTATTGCTCAATTCCAGAATGTCAGCACCGCCGAACAGATGGTCATTTCATCGATTGTGTTTTTTAAAGCAGGGTGAGGGCGAATTGATTTCGGGCATTTACAAATTCAAGGCGACAAAAAATACCTTTTTTGTTATTCCCTCAAGAGTTATTTCTTCGAGTAAGAACTGGTCTTCCGACACTAAGGGTTATGTGTTGTTGTTCAACGTAGATTTCTTTTTACAAAATAATTTCACTCATCAATTTATTGCGAATAAAAAACTACTTTCTTCGTCCATTAAGCCTTACGTGAATTTGAATGAAGAACAGGCGGAAGAAATTACCAGGATATTTGAAAGTCTGTTGATTGAGAAAAAACGAAAGGAAAATATCAATAATGAATTAATCGCCATCAAAATACTGGAATTACTGATCACTGGAGAAAGGTTATTTGAGCACGGGTCGGAAGGTGATGGAAATTTGATAAACGTAGAAATTATTAAACGATTTGTTGATTTGATGGACATTCATTTTACGAAAGAGCATTCTGTAAGATTTTATGCTGAGCAATTATCTATACATCCGAACCATTTAAATGCATTAATAAAAAAACATACCGGGATATCCGCCAAGGAATCTATTCAAAACAGGATTTTACTGGAAACAAAATATCTGCTTCATTCCACAAAACTGCCTATTAAGCAGATTTCCAACCAGATGGGATTTAATGACCCGAATTATTTTACAACGTTTTTCAAACGTTTCGAAGACTTGTCGCCAGTCAATTACAGATCAAGTTTTGCTTGAAAATCAGAGGGATTTAGTTGATAAACAAAGGTTCTTTACCTGAAACTGTATCACCTTTGCATTTTCAAAATATGAATCAGATTACCATACTATTTGTAGATGACCACCCCCTGATCAGGAAAGCCTGGGAGTTCTTATTGAACCAGGACTCGAGATTTAAGGTTGTGGGTGGTTGCGAAAGCGGGGAAATTGCTGTTGAGTTATCCGGGAAATTATGCCCTGACATTATAATTATGGATATTCAACTAAGGGGAATGAGCGGCATCGAAGCGGCGGGTGTTATTGCTAAAACCTGCCCCCAGTCTAAAATTATCGGCTTATCGTACCATGCATTACCCGAGTATGCACAAAAAATGATTCAATTTGGAGCCAAAGGATATTTGACAAAAACTTCTTCCCCTGAAGAGATATTTAAGGCGTTACTCGAAGTCCATGGTGGAGGAACTTATATCTGTGAGGAAATGTCTGACAAATTGGTTTGATAACGTATCAATAACTTCTCAATATTCACTTATTTGAGTTAAGATTGCAGATTGATAATGCAGTCATCCGCAACTCAAAAAGTAATATGAAAAGAAGCGCCTACATTGTTGTACTGATTATGCTGGTCTTTTTTGTCATTTCTTTTCTGACAAATATTATCGGACCGCTTATTCCCGATATGATTAAAGGGTTTAATCTCAGTCTGACCCTGGTCGCTATTCTTCCCTTTGCTTTTTTTATTGCATACGGTGTGATGTCTATACCGTCCGGGATGCTGATTGAAAAGTACAGGGAAAAGAAAATAATGATAACCGCATTCATTGTTGCTTTTGTGGGATCATTTCTGTTAGCATTTTTCCCGAACTATATTTCTGCGGTTTGTTCTCTGTTTCTTATCGGATGCGGCATGGCTATGTTGCAAGTAGTGATCAATCCACTTTTACGTACAGCCGGAGGAGAGGAACACTATGCTTTTTATTCAATTATGGCGCAACTTATATTTGGCCTCGCGTCATTTATAAGTCCTCTTGTATATTCAGGGATCGTATTAAACCTGAAAAAAAATAATCAGGATGGTGGTATTTTTTCAATTCTTGCCAGTCACGTGCCATCCCAACTGCCCTGGATTTCCATGTATTGGTTGTTTACAATTATTTGCCTGCTGATGATTTTCATTTTGCTTATATCCCGCTTTCCCAAAGTGGAATTAAAAACTGATGAAAAAGCCGGTGCACTGAGAATTCATATTGACTTATTTAAAAAGCGGACCGTAATATTATTTTTTGTATCGATGTTGTGTTATGTTGGAACTGAGCAGGGTGTTGCAAATTGGATTTCACAATTTCTATATTCATATCATGGATATGATCCACAAAAAACAGGTGCTGAAACGGTGGCTTATTTTTGGGGGATGATGACGGCCGGAGGTCTGCTGGGATTATTCTTAGTAAAAATTATGGATAGTCGCCGGGTTCTTATTCTTTTTTCAGTATTGGCAATAATTTGTTTAGGTGCCGGACTATTCGGAACAGGTAATATTGCGCTGGTTGCATTTCCCATGGTTGGATTTTTCGCATCCGTAATGTATCCGATTATTTTTTCACTGGCTCTAAATTCTATAGATGAACATCATGGCTCATTTTCTGGAATACTTGTTACAGGTATTGTTGGGGGGGCCATCATTCCCCTGGTGATCGGCTGGCTTGGGGATCATTTCGGATTACGTAGCGGAATGTGTTTTCTCTTTTTAACGCTGGGATTTATATTGAGTATTGGCTTCTGGGCGAAACCCATTATCAGGAATAAAACCATCCGGTTATTTGAGAGTAAGAAAGTTCCCCGAAACGTTTAAGTTTCCTTTATGGATGATAAAAAAATTATCGGCATTGACCTGGGGGCGACGAATATTCGCGGAGGCCTGGTGAATGGAAATAAACTTTCCGAAATCAACTCGAGGCGTATCAATAGTGCCGGATCGGTTGAAGAAGTGTTGAAAGACGTATTTGCAATCATCGATCATTTTATCGGTAAAGACACTGCAGCTATTGGTGTTGGTGTGCCGAGTGTTGTAGATGTTAAACAAGGCATTGTTTATGACGTTCAATATATTCCCTCCTGGAAAGAAGTACATTTAAAAAAAATTATTGAAGATCGTTATCATGTTCCGGTGATGGTTAACAACGATGCAAATTGTTTTGCCATTGGTGAGTACTATTTTGGTAAAGGTGCAGAAAATGAAAATATGATCGGGCTAACTATCGGCACCGGACTTGGAGCCGGGATTATTATTAATCGCCGATTATATGCGGGACCGAATTGTGGGGCCGGAGAGTTCGGTATGGCGGACTATCTGGATCATTGTTATGAATATTATGCAAGCGGACAATATTTTCAAAACGTTCACAATATCAGCGGAGAAGAAGTATTTCAGAATGCTAAATCCGGAGACCAGGCAGCGCAAGATTTGTACGCCGAAATGGGATTTCATCTTGGAAATGCGATTAAACTGATTATGTATACTTATGATCCGTCGCTTATAATATTAGGTGGTTCAGTTCGATTTGCATATCCTTATTTCCGGGAAACCATGTGGGAGCGTATTCAAACTTTTGCCTATCCGAAATCAATTGGTGGTCTGCGAATTGAATTGTCTGATCTGGAAAACAGCGGAATCCTGGGTGCTGCCGGACTATACTACGATTATTTGCAATAAACGGATATGATTATCTGGTTCTAATTGCATATACTGTATCATCAAATTGTTTGTCAATTATTTTTCGTCTACAACATTTTACTGCACAAGCCAATAATATGCAGAGTGGTGTTATGAAATTTTAATAAATTTAATGCCTAATTATAATTTCATGAGGGTATTTAAAATATTTTGTTTTCTTTTCTGTTTTGGTTGTATCCGTTTAAGCGCACAAATAGATGCCGGACTTTTCAGGTATCCGGATGTTTCGAAGACGCAGATTGTTTTCTCCTATGCAAATGATCTTTGGCTGGTGTCAAAGGAAGGCGGTAATGCCTTTAAAATAAGTTCTCCTCCCGGAGTGGAAACATTTCCAAAATTTTCTCCTGACGGAACAACGCTTGCTTTTACGGGTAATTACGATGGAAACAGAGATGTGTATACGCTACCAGTAATGGGTGGAGTTCCGTTACGTCTGACAGAACACGGGTATCAGGATCGGGTGGTCGACTGGACTCCTGATGGCAAAACGGTTCTTTTTGCATCCATTCGTGAAAGTGGTAAAGCCAGGTTTAATCAATTTTATACGATTCCTTCTTTGGGCGGAGCTGCTTCAAAATTGCCGCTGGCTTATGCAGAGTTTGGCTCTTATTCTCCTGATGGAAAACAGATGGCAGTTACCTTTCGTACGCAAGCAGGACGAAATTGGAAAAGATATCGTGGCGGCTGGAAGGCAAGTATATATATATTCAATTTCACTACTCTAAGTTCAGAAGATATTTCTGCGAATGAAACAGCCGGCGATGAGTTTCCGATGTGGAGCGGTAATGATATTTATTTTCTGTCAGACAGAGGAACTGAGCTCCGGATGAATTTATGGCGATACAATCTGGGAACGAAAGCCTTTGAACAACTTACCCATTTTACAGATTATGATGTTCATTTTCCATCACTTGGGCCCGACGACATTGTATTCGAAGCAGGTGGAAAATTATACCTATTCTCATTGGGTGATCAAAAGACAAAGGAAGTTAAAGTAAATGTGGTAACTGACGAAGCAGCGCTGAAGCCAAAACTTGTCAGCACGGATAAATATATTCAGCACAGTTTTATTAGTCATGACGGAAATCGTGTACTGGTGGAAGCGAGAGGGGAAATTTTTTCGGTGCCAGCCGAAAACGGATATGTAAAGAACCTTACTCAATCTTCGGGGGTGGCAGAACGATATCCTGCATGGTCGCCGGATGGAAAGAGCATAGCATTCTGGAGCGACCGGTCGGGTGAATATGAATTATATATTTCAAATGGCGACGATCTCAATAATGCGAAGAAGCTTACTTCATATGGACCCGGGTTCAGGTATGGATTATTCTGGTCGCCGGACAGTAAAAAGATACTGTTTATCGACAAGGCCATGCGCATCCGGATTTATGATATAAATACCGGGACAACAACGGAAGCGGATAAAGCCCTTCGATATACGGAAGGAAGCCTGGAAAATTTTTCATGCAGCTGGTCTTCCGACAGCCGTTGGGTTACATTTTCCCGTGATCTCGGAAACTATCATAGTGCCGTATTCCTTTATGATGACAGAAATAAAATATTACGACAAATAACGGATGGCTACTATGATTGCAGCAATCCAGTATTTGACCCGGAAGGGAAATATATCTACCTTCTCACAAATCAATCTTTTAATCCCTCCTATAGCGATATAGATAATTCTTTTATATACGCCAATGCCGGTCAGGTTGCAGCCATCAGCCTGAAGGCAAATACAGCATCCATTTTGTATCCGAAGAATGATACTGTTGCCCTCAAATCTGAAAAAAAAGATACCGCAAACACAAAAAATGAAAAGGCAAAAGATAAGAAAGGAGCTAAGAAACCAGACGCAGAGGAAAATGAGAAGGATGTTAAGCCGGTAGAGATAGACGTTGAAGGAATGGAAATGAGACTGGTAATTTTGCCGATACCAGCCGGCCACTATGCTGGTTTAAATGCTGTAAAAGGGAAAATTATTTATCAGAAATCTCCCAACACAGGCACAAGCGAAACGCAAGGTATACTTAAATATTATGATATAGATAAGCGGGAAGAAAAAACAATTCTTGCAAATGTAGACGACTTTCAGGTTTCTGCTGACCTGCAAAAACTACTGGTTCACCGCGATAATTCCTGGGCAATAGTGAAGCCTGAGGAAAATCAGAAATTTGAAAAACCCCTGCACATAGCCGAAATGAAAATGATGGTAGATCCTGTGGCCGAGTGGCAGCAGATCTTTATCGATGCATGGAGGATCGAGCGCGATTTTTTCTATGACTCTACTATGCATGGCGTCGATTGGAACCTCGTAAAACAGAGATATTTAAAAATGCTGAAAGGCGCGATGACAAGAGAAGAGGTAGATTTCATTATTGGCGAAATGATCGGCGAGCTGAGTGCGTCGCATACTTATCATGGTGGTGGTGATTTGGAAAATGAGTCGCATACTTCCGTGGGATATCTGGGTGTTAACTGGGAAGCCGATGGAACTTACTACAAAATAAAGCGAATAATTCGCGGCGCTCCCTGGGATGCAGAAGTAAGATCTTCATTGGATCAGTCTGGTGTAGCAATTAAAGAAGGAGATTATATTCTTGCAGTGAATGGCGTACCACTTACAACGGCACACGAACCATTTGCTGTTTTCCAGGATCTTGCCAACAAACCAGTGGAGCTTACTTATAATTCGATTGCTTCCTGGAACGGTGCGAAGAAAGCAATCGTTCAAACAATGGATGATGAATATCGCTTACGTAATCTTGCATGGATCGAGAGCAATCGTAAACAGGTTGAAGATGCAACCCATGGCGACGTAGGTTATATCTATGTGCCCAGTACGGGCATCGATGGGCAGAATGATCTGATACGTCAGTTCAATGCGCAATGGGATAAGAAAGCACTTATCATCGATGAACGCTTTAATGACGGGGGTCAGATTCCCGACCGGTTTATTGAAATGCTGAATCGTACACCTTTGGCTTTTTGGGCAATTAGAGATGGGGTTACATGGCCCTGGCCTCCATTTGCAAATTTCGGTCCGAAGGTTATGCTCATTAACGGATGGAGTGGTTCGGGCGGAGATGCGTTTCCCGATTATTTTCGTAAGAAAGGTTTGGGCCCTCTCATCGGAGCCAGAACATGGGGGGGTCTTATTGGTATAAGCGGCGCTCCAGGATTGATTGACGGAGCCGGAATTACTGTACCAACTTTTCGTATGATGAATCCTGATGGCACCTGGTTTAAGGAGGGACATGGTGTTGATCCGGATATTGAAGTGAGAGAAGACCTGGGCTTAATGGCAAAAGGTATTGATCCGCAATTGGACAGGGCGATCCAGGAGATTAAAGATGAAGTACAAAAGAAAGGATTTAACGTACCCAATCATCCTGCGTATGAAAAGAGATAAGATGTTTAATAATCGGTACAGAGATACTCTCTTAAATTTCCAAGAATGACAAAATATGTGAGGTGTTTATTCATTTTATTAATTTCCGGATCAGGTATCAGGGCTCAAAATTTGAATGAAGTAAGCATATCCGCTATCCCACATAAACTTTTTTGGGAAAATACTCCAAAAAGTTTTTCAGTAAACAAAGATCAAATTGTGATAGAAGCCGGAAAGAAGACGGACATGTTCAGGGACCCGAATGTATCTTACAATACTGATAACGCTCCAAAACTTCTTTTTGAAGCCGACGACAATTTTGTGCTTACGGCTTCAGTTGAACATGCTTTTACAAATAAGTGGGATGGTGGCGCCATATTAATTAAACAGGATAGTTTGAATTGGATTAAATTTTGTTTTGAAAAAGATTATACCGGCGCAAAAAGAGTGGTGAGTGTTGTCACGAAGGGTATCTCAGATGATTGTAATTCCATTGAGATGAACTCGTCAAAAGTTTATTACAAAGTAGCTAAGGCCGATAATGTAATTACACTTTACAGTTCTCCAGATGGCGTCCGGTGGCTTCTGATCAGGCATTTACAATTTGATACCAGTAAGGGTTTTAAAGTTGGTTTTTTGGCACAATCACCTACTGGCGATCGATGTGAAGTAACATTCTCCGACATTGTTTATATGATTAAAAAGATAAAAGATCCTTATTCGGGGGAATAAGCTTTTTGACTTTGCCTGAAATATACTATGAAAGCTCTGAAGATCCAGTTTATCCTTTTTATCATACTGCATTCGGTAATTGTTTCAAAAGGACAATACAATTGGATATTGAAAAAGGATAAGGACGGAATTCAGGTAAGTTCACGTCATACTGATCGTTCAAAATTTAACGATATTAAAGTAGAAATGGATCTGCCCGGAAATATTTTTCAACTGGCAGACATTCTTTTGGATGTTGACAAATATTCTCAGTGGTCTTATTCAGTATCCAAATCTGAAATCATAAAAAAAATAAGCCCCTTTAAACTTGTTTATCATCTCGAAGTTACAGCTCCATGGCCTGTTACTGACAGGGACCTCTACGCGATGTTCGATGTAAATATTGATACGATTGCCCGTTCGATTGAAATCACTGCGGCAGGGGATAGTGGTTATCGTCCGGTTAGTAAAGATTTCATTCGGATTCCCCGCTCAAAAGGAACCTGGGATATACACGCTGTCTCCAATAATGTGCTACATATCGTTTACATACTTGAATTAGACCCGGGAGGTGCTGTTCCTGCTTGGATTATGAATATGTTCGGGACGAAAGCACCTTTTATAACGTTTCAAAATCTGAAGCAAAAAATGATTTTACTCAATCCGGGAGTTATGAAGTAAATGAAAGAACAATCTAAATTGAGCAGCGATACTAAAATAGTCTTATAAATAGGAGTGGGTACATGTGATCAAAAACAAATTATGACTGCATCGCAAAATTGCCTTATTATTCTCACTCCTGGATTTCCTAAAAATGAAGGAGATACAACCTGTCTTCCTTTTCTTCAGGACTTTATTTGTGAATTAAATGAAAGCTATCCCCATTTAAAATTGAAAATTATAGCTTTTGACTACCCGTTCTTCTCCTCTTTTTATCATTGGAACGGAAATGAAGTCCGAAGTTTTAATGGATGGGAAAGGAACAAATTTAGAAAACTAATAAAATGGCTGTTGATATGGGTAAGGCTGATAAAAATAAAACGCAACAATCAAGTTATCGGCATTCTCAGTTTATGGTGCGGTGAATGTGCATTTCTGGGCAGCCGTTTTGCAAAAATCAGCAAATTAGTATACTACTGCTGGATACAGGGACAAGATGCAAAAAAAGACAATAAATATGTTTCGAGAATAAAACCTAAAGAAGAGGAACTAATCGCTATTTCAGATTATAACCGAATTCAATTTGAATTAAATCATTCGATTCGACCTAAATACACTATTCCGGTGGGAATAAGACCCATTAACTATTCGGGCGAAATGGTTCATAAAGACAATCACATTCTGGGGGTAGGATCCCTCATCCAGCTAAAACAATATCATTTATTTATTGAAATTGTTTCTGAGATCAGGAAAAATGTTCCGGAAATAAAAGCTGTCCTCAGCGGGAAAGGGCCGGAGGAGAACAGTCTAAAAGCATTAGTTGAAGAATATCAGTTAGGCGGTAATATCGTTCTGACCGGAGAATTACCGCACGAAAAAATATTACTGTTAATGAAGCGCAGCAAAATATTTCTGCACACTTCCAATTATGAAGGACTGAGTGTTGCATGTTTGGAAGCATTGGCATCAGGTTGTCAGATAATAAGTTTTCTAAAGCCGATGCAGAATGATATAGAACATTGGCATGTTGTACAATCTCAGGAAGAGATGCTTGAAAGGACCATATATATATTAAATAGCGATGCAGTAACAAGTAAATCTGTGATTCCTTTTGCTATGAAAAAATCTGTACAAAATATACTTGCATTATATAATTATAATGATTCCAGGATTTTCTGAAATTTGTCAGAAATAGCCTTAAACGAAAGGTTGTCTCTGAATAATTCCAATACAATTTTCCTGTTGTCATTCAAATCCAGGTGAATAGATTCATTTAACAAGGAAAAGAGAGCATCTGCGTTACCAGGTTCAAAATATATTCCACTATTGCCTGCGATCGTTCTGAAAGAGGGGATATTGGCAACGATGGGTATACAGCCGCAACTCATGGCTTCACATAATGCCGTTCCGCTCCCTTCGTAGTGGGAGGCAGAAATATAGAAATCAACACTGTTAAACCAGTAAAGAAGTTCATCATGATTTTTACTTCCAACCAGAATAACGGGACTATTTTCCGGACTTGTTGAAAGCAATGACCCGATTTCTAAAGCCAGTTCTGAACTATGATAGATCATATACAATTTAGCTGAAGGCTGTAATATTGCGAATTTCAGAAAAGCTCTTACTACCGTCAAGGGATCTTTATTTGAATTGAGCCTGCCGACCCACAAAAAAACAGGGGAGGCCGATACCTTTGTAAATTTTTTGGCTGATTTTCTTTCCATCGGATAAAAGGAAGAAGATACCTCCAGCAGTTCATGGACTTTATTGAGTTTGTCGAGGTTATTATTTTTTACCCAGTCGGTGCCTGTCTCATGGGAAGTAAAGAGAAAGGCATCTGCTTTGGAACTAGCGTATTTCTGAATAAGCTTTTTAAAACCGTTGAATGGCTTTTCAGCGTGATGCTGTATAATAATTTTGACTTTTTTTCCCAAACAAAACCTAAGCTGTATTACCTGAAGGGGGAAACGGAAGCTACTTACAATAACTACATCGGGATCCAGGTCCTTTACAAACCGATTAAGTTTTCGGGGAATATAGTTTTTCCTTTTGCCATCATCAACGCAGTAGTATTGAATGCCGTTATGATTAAAATTTCCAGTATAGTTTATCTGATCAACCCGTATGACAGTATGTTTCTGCGACAAATATTCACTCCATCCGATATAGAAATTAATTCTCTTGATCCATTCATCCGGTGATCTGATATCTGCCGAATAATTATAGCTTAAAAAAATAATATTCATAAGTCCCGAAATTAAGAATATACAAAGTAGCTACAATTAGAATAAATTTACAAAGAACAATATCTAAGGATGGCAATAAGTGAAAATGTACAAAATGTCCGGGCAAGCAGGCAAAATATTACCTACTATGATAAAATAGCTTCCGACTACGATTTGATACTGAATCAAAACGGGAACAATAAAATAGTACGCGATGATACAGCGTCAAAATTTAGGAATATTGTTAAAGGTGATTGTGTTTTGGATTTTGGAGGAGGAACAGGACTTGATTTGTACTGGTTAAATAAGGGGAACTATCGGATAATATTCTGTGAACCTTCGAGAGAGATGCGTCATATTGCCATAAACAGGCAATTAAATGAATTACCGCATGCAAATATTCAATTTTTGGATGACAGCGAAGTTGATTTTAGAAGCTGGAACGACGAATTTCCATTTAAAGAAAAGGTAGATGCTGTTCTTGCTAATTTTGCAGTCATCAATTGTATACCCGATATTAAATTATTTTTCGAGAAACTTGCATTAGCTGTAAAACCAGGAGGAATAGTCATTGCGCTTATACTTGAAAATGGAATATTGAGGAGATTAAAGTCAAATCTGAAGGGTACTCTCAAATCAGTTTTTACCGAATATCCGACGGGATTTTATGTTGACTTCAAAGGTAGCCGCCAGCTTGTATATATTCATACTACAAAATCTATCAGGAGAGCATCAGCCAGGAACTTTGAACTGAAGCAAGTTGAACGATTTCGAAAATTTGGTTACGCTTTGATACACTTAGAGAGAAAATGAAAAAATTTATTCGAAAATATTTAATCGGCGATATACCTGTCAGCGAATATTCAACCGTGACAGTTAGAAATGAAATTATTGAGAAGGTATATCTTGAAACCGGTAACATAAAAAGGGACATTTCTAATACCCATTGGCTATTGTGCCTTAACCCGATTGTTTTCGGTATTTGGTTTAGAAAGGATGAGAGTTCTATCGCGCCAAGGAAAGATTTCTCGTCGAAAATGTATTTTAAAGATTCCGAATCTAACGGAAATGATGTTGCCGTATTAGAAATGGCCCTGTTTGATAAAATTGAAGAAGAAGATGGGACACTGATATTATTAAAGCTCGGAAATGTCAGCGTAAATCATGTCAGCCGGTTAAAGACATGGGTCCTTTATCAAAGATATTATAAGAAACCTGAACAGGACTTTTATAAATTGAAGTCTTATTCTGCCGCTTATAGTTATCCCAGAAAAGTCAGACTGATTTCATTTAAAGAGGATAACTGGTTTAATATATTTCCCATGGACCTTGTGGGTGATGTTCCTATGAGTAAAAGATATGTATTTGGTTTGAGACATACCAACGTTACACTAGCCCGAATAATTGAAACAAAGAAAATGGTTGTTTCGGAGATTCCTTATCAATTCAAAGATTTTATATATCAATTGGGTAAGCATCACCGCCAGCCACTATCTGAAACCAAACTGTCATTTGAAATTGTTCAAAGTGATATTTATAAGTTTCCGGTACCCATATGGGCCGTCAGTTACAAAGAGATAAAAATTATGAAAACTATGAATCTGGGGAGTCACATGCTGCTTTGGGGAGAAGAAATTAATGTTCGAAATTTGGGTAGTCAGTCAGGTCACTTGTACCACATTCATTTTTTACATTATTTACACCAGAAAACAAAGGAACAGGCATATCCTTTGATTTAAGAATTATTGGACTGATGATGAAATTTTCATATTTAGTTATGAGTTTCACTCAAGATGGTTTCAAGAACATCAGTTGGGAAATTTATATTGGAGTTATATTTTTTTATATTGGTTACTAAAGCAGGAAGGTTACCATCCACAAATTTCAAATTACCTTTTATAGTAAACGAGCTGAAATGTTTGATATTTAAAGAGAGATTAATTAACTGTGGCTGCAGGGCTTTATCATACATTCTGATCTTGCCTTTGCTTATAATTAACAATATATCTTCGGGATTGGTCTTGTAAACGTCATCCCACGTGGGGGCACCCATTTTCTTTTTAACGATTACCAGGTCTGCGTCTCTGCCTGCAGTTAACTCTCCCGTATTAAGATTCCATAGCTGTGCTGGCGAACTTGTTGCCATACTGAATAACTCTGAGTCATCCACCAGACGTAAAGATCTCGCGAAGCGCAAATGATGCCAAAAATTCCAATTTCCGGTTAAAGTAGAATCTGTTCCGAAAATAATATTTGTATGGCTTTTTAATGTTCCGATGTCTGCATGCTTATTTAACAATATCTTGTTGGATTCGGGACACCATACCAGTCCTTTAAAATGTTTGGCCTGACTGGCGTTCATAGCGACTCCATGCACACCTACAAGATTTCTTTTAAACAGATTATATTTTAACAGACGGTCAATTTCATCCGATGATTGTTGGTCGGCACCCTCACCCGTATGTACGATGCAATCTTTATTTTTTAGAAATGGATTATTCAATTTCCATTTCCAGTTATTTTCAAACCATACAGAATGCAGATTTTGGGACTTCTGGTAAACATTAATAAGAGGATTGTCTATTTTCAGATATGATCCGTGATTTACAACAGTAGTAACTCCTGCCAACAGATTTTTGTATATGCCCCATTCTGTCCTGAGTTGTTGAGGAATCCTCAAAATAGAATCGATATGCTCTTTGTAAACTTTATGAATATATTTTCCCCATTCTGTGTAATTGGAGTATTTTCTTTGCCCTAACACAGGAAAACAGTTAAAATCCAAATGGTCGTGTGAATTGATGAACCCGGGTAAAACAGTGGCACTGGTAAAGTTAATTTGAGTAGAATCAACCGGGGTCTGTTTAGAACAAGCTTCTATTTTTAAAATCTTTTCACCGGATATTACAATTTGAATCGGCCGGCTCTCATTTATGGGTGTAACGTTATTTAGAAACACTTTGTTTTTTTAGGTGTAGTCCGTAAATGATGGGCGTACCTTTAAAACGATTGTATACTCGTAAGGCATTTTGTGTTTCGTAATAGTTTCTGACTTCCTCATTTACCTCTTTTTCCAGATGATGTACAATCGTAAGACCGCATTTCAGGAACAGTCTTTTTATCGTATCCAAAGAATGAACATAATTAATCACTGAGAGGCCTATGCCTTCATGGCTAAAACTTCTTTTACCTCCTTTTGCCAGCATTGCAGGATGAAAATCTGTTAAAATCAAATCTCCGCCATTTTTTAGTACCCGCGACCATGAATAAACCGCCTCTTCTATATTTTCAATGTGAGCGATTGTAAGTGTTGTGATCAGACAGTCTACGGACGAGTCAGCTACTGAAGACAAGAGGTTGTCTGTTGTAAGTTCTACAGAAGCGGTTGGGAATTTTTGAACAAGTTGATTTAACATTCCGGCGGAAACGTCAAAACCCAGAACGATAGCAGGATTGCAATCATATATTTTTTGCCAGTGTCTGCCCGTACCGCATCCGACATCTGCGACTACTTTATTTTGGAGGTCAATATTTCTTGTTAATTCCTCAAAGAATATTTCGTCCAGATCAAGCATTAAATTTCCAGGCTGATTGTCGTACGAAAAGGACCAGATATCATAGGCTTCTGTCGCTTCCTGCTCGAAGGTTAAAAAACTGCCTTTCCGGAGAAATTTTCTTATGGTTTCTATCATTGAAATTACAAACTTAGCATTCAGCCTTTGCTGTTTAATTAGATACGGGTACTGCCGCTTATGGGTTGTATTAATCGGCCAAATTCGCTTCTTTTTGCAACCGAATCCTGACATTGGACGTACTATTGACTGGGGAGGGGCTATACGCTCCGGGAATTTCTATGAACGGTATTTTATTAGTCAATCCGAAAAGTGCTGTCGCCAAACACCGGGTACCCAATTCAATACTGAATATAGCAGCGTCCGTCGAAGGTAAATTTCCGTGGGCTGTTGTTGACGGTAATAGAGAAGCAGACCCTCTGGCGAGAATTATGCAATATCTGGAAACAGGTCACTATAAATATGTTGGATTTACTGTAATGCCCGGTCCGCAGCTCAAACAGGCAATTCCCTTCTCTAAAACGATCAAAGAATATTATCCCCACATAAAGATAATCTGGGGAGGTTATTTTCCTACAAATCAGTATAAAGTGGTACTTCAATCCGGATTCGTTGATTTTGTAGTCAATGGACCCGGAGATCATTGTTTTCCCAAACTCATTGACGCGTTGGGGAAAAATGAACCGTATGAATTAATCAGGAACCTCATTTTTAAATCAGGCGATAAGATTGTTAAAACTATTAAGGAGGATTTAATTGAACAGGATAACCTGCCAGACCTTCCATATGATAAACTTGCAGAATTTTATCCAATGGATAAATATCTGGGTAAAACGTATCTGGGGCAAAAGACTCTGGCATATCATTCAAGTATCGGGTGCCCTTTCACTTGCTCGTTCTGTGCTGTTGTACCAACTTATGAAGCCAGGTGGAAGGCGAAATCTGCCCAACGGATCTATAAGGATATTAAATATATTAAAGATAAATGGGGCGCCGATGCCATTGAGTTTCACGATAATAATTTTTTTGTTTCGGAAAAAAGAACCGCCGAATTCGCGAGGTTAATATTACCGGAAAAAATGAAATGGTGGGGAATGGCAAGAATCGACACGATGCACAAGTTTAAGGATTCCACTTTGTCTTTATTAAGGGATGCCGGGTGTAAAATTATATTCTTTGGCGCGGAGAGTGGCAACGACGAAGTTCTCAAACAGATGGATAAAGGAGGCACCCAGAGTGGCCAGCAGATCGCTGAATTTGCAGCAAGGATGAAAAAATTTGACATCATTCCTGAATATTCATTTGTGCTGGGAACACCCGCACCTACTGCTGAAGAAGTGGAGGCGCAAATAGATTTTGACATTAATTTCATCAAGAAGATCAAAAGAATTAATCCGGAAACAGAAATTGTTTTATATACCTATAGCCCCGTAGCGACTGAAGGATCCGAACTGTACAATCAGGCTCTTGCTAAGGGGTTTAAATTCCCGGAGAAATTAGAAGACTGGATTAGTCCGGCCTGGGAAAATTTTGATCTCAGAAAGAATCCGCTGACTCCGTGGCTCTCTCCCTCGATGATTGATAAAATAAAAAACTTTGAGACGGTGCTGAATGGCTATTATCCTACAGTTACAGATATCCGATTGAGTAAATTTAAAAGACTGGCTATTCGTTTTGTGGCGGGTATACGATACAATATAAACATTCATAAATATCCTTACGAGATTAAACTTTTACATCGCTTGTGGAAATACAGGCAACCTGAAATTCAGGGATTTTAGTTTAGCTATTCCATGAGATCTTCGCAGGATACTTTATTCGGAATGGATACAAATTAAACAGGTTGAAAAACTCAAACGATATTATTAGTAATCAGTCGGGTTTAATTTTTTCCGAAACAGCATTTGAAAAAATATACCTGAATACGAGACAAAAGGAAAACAGGGTATATTCCGATGCACAGGTCGCGAACTTGCCATTTATCGAACCCTCCCATCTCCATTCAAAAGAATGGATCGTGAGAAAAAGATCGGCCCTGCGGTTGGTAAAATACCTTGATAAAAAGAAAAAACCACTGATAATCCTCGAAGTAGGTTGTGGTAACGGTTGGTTATGCGGAATGATGTCCTCTCTGCATAATACCAGGGTTACAGGTAGCGACATTAATAATTCAGAATTAAATCAGGCAAAAAGGGTTTTTTATAACAGGCCTAACTTAAAATTCGAAAGTGGAGACTTTAGAAATATGGATTTGAACAGAAAATTTGACATCGTTATTTTCGCTGCAGCCATTCAATATTTTCCAATATTTGACAGCGTAGTAACCAAGGCTTTAACTTTTTTAAATCCGGAAGGCGAAATCCATATTTTGGACAGTCAATTTTACAATCCGCATGAATTAGAAAAGGCAAGGCAAAGAAGCAATAAATATTATGACTCAATAGGCAATGGTGAAATGGCAGAGCATTATTTTCATCATGAGCTTATTTCTCTGAATCGATTTAAATACAAGTTTCTATTCAGCCCTTATAAATTCATGAGTAAAATAATTTACACTGGGAATCCATTCCCATGGATATGTATAACTTCCGAATGACGATTCAATCTATATATCAAACTTATAACAGGTATCGAACGCTTCAAACAAGCAAGATAACCAGCCTTCCCATTGTTATATTGATGCCGCACAGTTCATGCAATTGCAGGTGTGTTATGTGTGATATTTGGAAAGGCAACCACAATTTAAAACAGTTGCACGAATCGGATATTGAAGAATTATTAACTTCCCTAAAGAAATTCGGCACCAAGCAGGTTGTAATGTCCGGAGGAGAAGCACTATTAAATCCGCACTTTTTTAGATTCTGCGAAATTTTAAAACGTGAGAAAATAAAGATCACTCTGTTGTCAACAGGGCTGACAATCAAAAAGAATGCATCAGCGTTGGTAAAATGGGTTGACGATATTATTGTATCGTTAGACGGCGACGAGCGCCTGCATGATACGATCCGGAATATTCCGGGTGCTTTCAGGAAGTTGCAGGATGGGATTAGGGAGATACGATCATTTGATATTGGCTATAGAATAAGTGGAAGATGCGTGATACACAAACAAAATTTTCGCAACTGGTCAGGTATTATTCAGGCGGCCAAAGAAATTGGGTTGAATTCAATCAGCTTTCTGCCGGCTGATGTAAGCAGCAGTGCATTTAACAGAGAAATGCAGTGGGATGATAACAGGCAAGAAGAAATACTTCTTACCGAATCGGATCTTGCCGAAATGAAGGAAATTGTCTCCAACATATTGATTCAATATAAAGATGAGCTCCAAACGAATTTTATTTCGGAATCCCCCGACAAGATTCAGAAGATTTATTACTACTATGCGGCTTACTTTGGCCTGAATAATTTTCCTTATAAAAAATGCAATGCTCCCTGGGTATCTACTGTAATTGAAGCGGATGGATCTGTGAGGCCATGCTTTTTTCATAATGCCTTTGGTAATATAAGAATGGGAACGCTAGACTCGATCATAAACAGTGAGAAGGCGATAAAATTCAGGAAAAATCTGGATATGGACAAGAATGATACGTGTATCAAATGTGTTTGTTATTTGAATTTGAAACCAGCAGTTAAATTATAAAATTCCAGTATGACGGATCTGTCTGCGGAAAATATTGAAATCAGAATAAAACCACTGCAGCTGATAATTTTATTTGCATTACTTCAGTTTGTAATCGCTTTTTTTACAGATCCGATGATGCTGACTTTTGACGAATCCATGTGGCATTATATTGGCCGCAACTGGATCAGAAATCGTTTGATTCCATATACCGGTGGAATTGATAATAAGTCGCCGTTGATATTCTTTATTTTTGGAATTTCTGATTGGCTTTTTGGGGTCAATTACTGGTTTCCCCGGGTTATGGGAATTTTGGTTCAATCTGTTGGAATTTACGGGTTATACAAAATAGCCGACAAAACAATTGGGAAGAGAGCGGGGATATTTGCGGCAAGTTTTTATGGTCTTTCATTGCTTTGGAGATCAACTGGCGGAAAGTATGTTTCCTATACTGAAACATATGCAATCACTGCCGTTATTATTTCAATATATTATTGCATCGTATCGGAGAAGAAAAATAGTTCTTTTCTGGGTGGCCTTGTTGCAGGTCTGGGATTTGCATTTCGAATTACGGCAATATTCGGTATACTGCCGGTTTTAATTCAATTATTCAAAAAAAATTGGAGATTTTCGTTATCATTCTTCGTAGGAATACTGACAAGTATCGGAAGTCTTGTTTTACTAGGCCAGTTAGTAGGTATCAGACTGGGCGATTTTTTATTTTATGGGTTTACCGACAATTTTGGAATGGGTAGTGCAACCGATCATTCTTTTTTATGGAAAATTCAACAGTTTAGCGATGGCTTTTTTTACTCCGAAATTATTTTATTCTACCCAGCAGTCGTATATTATTTTTTAACAATCAGGAGATTTGATTTTCTAAAACTTTGGTTCCTGAGTGAATTAGCAGGAATTATAATTTTAGGCACATATGACAGAAGTCATTTCAAAGATATTCTGCCGGTTATGTCTTTAATGAGCGCCTTTATTGTAAATTTTCTTGTTGTCAACTACAGATTGCCAGTAAGAAAGATGCTTCTGGGATTATGGATTGCATTTTTCCCGAAAACATTAGAACCTCTGTTTGCG
Organism: uncultured Bacteroidota bacterium; assembly: GCA_963757315.1. Classification (GTDB taxonomy): domain Bacteria; phylum Bacteroidota; class Bacteroidia; order Chitinophagales; family Chitinophagaceae; genus Puia. Next base: position 412,791 of record CAVWRD010000012.1, read on the forward strand.
TTTAAAAAGCTGATCGTTTCAGGGAACAAAGTCGTGGCCGACAAAAAAAAGTCTCCACTATACGATGAAGAAAATTCGAGGAAACTGATGGGGCTTTGGATTAAGAACCAAACAAGCCCAAATGAAAAAGTGTTTATTGCAGGATTCAGTTCGCAGGCACAGGTTTATTCAGAAAGGATTTCTCCAAGTGTATATTTTAATGCTACCCAAACAATATTTGCAAAGAAGCGCCTGTATTCAGATCTTCTTACGGACAAGCCAGCTGTAGTAGTGATTCCGCTATTTGAAAGTTATCCTATTGTGGTAGACAAGGACGTCAGGCATTTTATCAGTGATTTCGTAAAATCTGATTATTCATTGGATACAAGCATTTACAACTATAATGTATTTAGACTTAACAACACCAGTTATAAATAATTTTGTTTTGATAAGCTCAATTTGGAAATGAAAAAGATATTGGTCACTCATTCTTATTTTCTGCGATTTGATCATAAGCAGTGGTCAACCGGCAAACCATATGCTCCACTTGGAACTCTTTACGCAGTTTCCTATTTGCAAAAACACAATTACAAAGTATCGTTTTTTGATACCATGTTTGCCAGAGATCCGGACGCCATAATTTCTGTAATTGAACAGGAGCGCCCCGATATTTTTGTTATTTATGATGACGGCTTCAATTATCTGACGAAAATGTGCCTGCAAAACATGCGGGAAGCAGCGTTTAAGATGATTCGGTTTGCAAAAGAAAGAGGCTGTAAAATACTTGTTTCCAGTTCAGATTCAACGGATCGTTTTGAGATGTATCTAAATGCAGGCGCCGATTTTATTATGTTGGGTGAGGCTGAATTGACGCTAGTAGAACTGGCTGACTATTTATCAGAAAACGCCGGCGATCCATTATCGATTGAAGGATTGGCTTTTAATCACAACAATGAGATTGTAAAAACTAAACGAAGGCCTGTAATGCATTCGCTGGATATGCTTCCATTTCCAGCCTGGGATTTGATCAATCTTGAACCTTATCGTGAAATGTGGTTGTCTCATGCCGGTTATTTTTCAATGAATATGGGTACAACCAGAGGCTGCCCCTTTAAATGTAATTGGTGTGCCAAACCGATTTATGGAAACCGGTACAATTCAAGGAGCCCTCAAAATGTGGTCGAGGAATTAAAAATGCTAAAGCGTAAATTTGGATTTGAACATATTTGGTTTTGCGACGATATTTTCGGACTCAAGCCAGGATGGGTTCGTGAATTTGCAGATTTAGTTGAGAAGGAAAACCTGGAATTTAAGTTTAAGATGCAAGGAAGAGTAGACTTGCTGTTACAGGAAAATAATATTCGTGATCTTGCCAGGGCAGGTTGTGATAATATCTGGATGGGCGCCGAAAGTGGCTCACAGCGTATTCTTGATCTGATGGACAAAGGGACAACAGTGGATCAGATTTACAATGCAACTCATTTGTTAAAAAAAGTAGGAATCAAACCTTCCTTTTTTATTCAATTTGGTTATCTAACTGAAACGAAGATTGATATTGAAAAAACCATTACGATGATCAATCAATTACTTCCGTACGAGATCGGGATTTCTGTCTCTTATCCTTTACCGGGTACCGTATTTTTCGAAAAAGTAAAAAGTCAGCTGGTTAATAAAACGAATTGGAATGATTCAGACGAATTGGCGTTAATGTTCAACAATACATACCCACCAGCGTTCTATAAAAGGCTGCATCGATATGTACACAAGAGCTACAGAAAACATCTCGCGTTTGAAAAAATAAAAAAAATGCTTTTTCACCCTTCCGGAATAGATTCGTCCGGCATAAAAAGAGCACTATCAGCTTTATATTATTTACCTGCTGCTTACATTGATAAGCAAAAACTCAGGCGGTTAGAAAAATCGGTAAATGCATAATCATTCAATTGATCATATCGAACAGCGGGTTGCGATCGCATTCAATGGACAGTCTTTAATTTTTGATAAGATCTATTCCGACGACATTGTTATCAATTATAAACGCAGCAGGGTAAGAGAGCATCTTCTGAAATATTTAAAGTCTGAAAGTAAAATACTCGAACTAAACGCCGGCACTGGTGAAGATGCAATATTTCTTGCCAAATATGGTCATTCTGTACACGCTACCGATATTTCTTACGGAATGCTGGAGAAACTCAATGAGAAAGTTCTTGCACAGCAATTGGCTGATTCTGTTACAAGTGAACTTTGCTCATATACACAACTGGATACTTTAAAAAACAAAGGCCCTTTCGATTGTATATTTTCAAATTTTGCCGGTCTTAATTGCACCGGCGATTTAGATGTTGTACTATCTGCGTTTGGGAATCTATTAAACCCGGGCGGCATAGTAGTTCTGGTTATACTCCCTACCTTTTGTATGTGGGAAAGTTTATTATTATTTAAAGGGAAATTCAAAACTGCAACCAGACGCCTGTTTAGCACTGGTGGAAGGAGGGCAAATATCGACGGCGCGTCTTTTACTTGCTGGTATTATTCACCCGGCTATGTTGTACGGAGGCTGAAAGACAAATTCGAAACAATCGAAGTTGAAGGACTATGTACGTTCGTTCCACCATCCTATATTGAAAAATTTCCTGCAAAACATCCTAAATTATATTCATTCTTGTGCAGAGTAGAAAACAGACTTAAAAACAAATGGCCCTGGAAAAATATTGGGGACTACTATATTATTTCTTTAAGGAGAAAGTAATGTTTAGTAAGATCTTGAGCGTTCAAGCCGCTTATATACATCTGCCAGATTACACTCATATTTATAAAGCAACGTTTTTTGAAAATGATCCGGATTAGGTTTTGAGAAATGTTTATCCGTACACATACTCATTAAATATCCTTTGCTGTTTCTCTTATTCTTCCTTGTTTTCGTAGCCCATCGTTTTGAAGTCAGCCTCATTAAATAGTCATCCACCATGCAACCGGTCCGGCTGTTGAAAAGTTTTTCTGTCATAAGCCTTAGCCAGGCAGTTCCGGTTTTCTTTGTTGAAAAAGTGTCGGGATGTTTATTTGGGAAAAATATCCGGGTCCAATTGTTTACCTGATAAAAATCATCAAATATTTTTTTTCCGCGAAGTGGTAGTATTGTAACTATCTCCATGGCTGTGTAGAAGTTTTTCTCAACAATACAGCATTCAGCTTCGTCAATAAAGTAATTCATACAGAAAAAATCCTGCATTTTCAGCAAAAAAGTCAATTTTTTAAAAAGGTGAAGTAGTGTTCTGCAAATCCACAATCTGTTTGCGGCAGTTATGATAAAAAAATCAATGTCAGCATTTTCATCTGCAAAATATTTCGAAAGCGAACCTGAAACGGCTACTCCCTTTACGTAAGGAAATGCTGAAATGATGCCCGCTACTTTTTCTGCTTTAGTAAGCATTTGTATTGCCTTAGCATTACCAATAATCCGTCTTTCCGCGATAGTTTGATTATTCTGAAGACAATAAAATTCTCCGATTCTATAGACTATTGAATCATTTACCAGATTTTCGAGCGTCCGGTCGAATTCGTTGTAGTTATCACTGTGGCACAGAAAATTGAAAATTTCCCTTTTTTTTAACGGGTAATCAAACATATTAAAATATGTAAGCGTTGCCAGTATGTCCTTATCAATTCGCAGATATTTCATTTGCCTGTCGTTCAAAAAAATGAAACCATAAAATATAAAACGCCGGTTTGAAAAATAGGTTGCAATTCAAAATCTAAAATTTATGAGTCCAAAATACTTTCAGACCGGATAAAAAATGAATAGAAAAAGGCGTAAAAAAAGATGCCCTTATTTACATCCAGCAAATCTTCTGAAAACGAAACAACTATGGTCAAAATGATAAAACTGAATAGTAAGACATCTTTATTTTTGATTGAATGCCGCAATCCCCATCCCAATGTGCCGAGATATATGAGCAGACCCACAATTCCTGATGTTATAAGAAAACTTAGGTATTGATTATGTGCATTCAGTGAAAAAATATAAGGCCCGTACATTTTCCTGTCAAAATACGATTCCCTGAGCAGCGGGATCTCGGAGCCACTACCGGTACCTAAAAGGGGGGATTTTTTTATCAGGTCTACCGCCACTTTCCATCTGTCAAGACGGCCGTTCATGCTTACTGCTCCTTTGGAATCCGCGAGATCGTTTTGCAATGTGACAATAAACCTATTCCGAAATGCCTGCAGAGAAAAGATACCTGATACCAATAAAACTGAAACAAATAGGGAGTAAAGCAAAAATCTGGTTCGATTTTTCTGGCTAATCAGAAACCAGGGGAAGCCAAATATTATGATGATCATAAGCGACAAAAGTGCAGATTTTGAACCCAATTGAATCAGTCCCGCAAATAGTATGAAACAGCTGCTGAGATAATAGACATTATTACCGGACTTTCGCAGGATTTTGGACAACGAATAAACGATTGAAAGTACAATCAACATCGACAAATATGTTGGATGCATATTCAACGGCTCTGAGAAATTTTGATTTACAAATGCAAGGGAAAGTAGTTCCCGAACTGGAAGTTTATAATAGAAAATCGTATGAAATGCGTCAAAATATAAATAAACAATAGTAAGTGTACATGACATTGTGAGACTTTCCATTAGCCAGGACCGGTATTTTGCCAGATCAAGTGTTGTTAGTGTAAACAAAATAGGAAAAATAAGTATCGCCATTTGATTGCCAATAACTGCCAGACTTTTTGAAGAAGAGGGAGAATAGATGGCGGAAATCATTGTCACAAAAAATACCAGCTGGGGTATGAAAGTAGCTTTATCTACTTTTCCTATTCTTTTTAAATCGAAATAAATAGCAGAGTGTAAAATAAAGCTGATAAGTATCAGTGTACTATATAACCTGTCAAATGGCAGTGCCACCAGGAAAAATAATAGATGATAGTAACTAATTCTATTTTCGATACTATCTTTTATATAGAATACTTTCTTCATGGCCGAGCGGATAAAACTTGCGATTTGCCAGATAACACGTTACAAAATAGTTTTCATATTGATCTATTATCTGATTCCAGGTGAATTCATTCAGAATTGTTGAATAATTATTATTCAAAAATTCTTTTTTGATAAACTGATTTCCACTGATAAGATTGCTGACGTCAATTGCGTTTGAGAAATACATTGCATTTCCCTTGATAATTGAGCTATTGAAAGCGTTATCATGGATGGCGAGTGGCGCTCTCGAGGCCATAGCATCCAGAAGGGAAGGGTTAGTGCCGCCAACGCTATGTCCGTGAAAATACAATTTGCAGAAGGATGTGATACTTTGGACTTTTGCTTCATCGAAAATAGCTCCAAGGAAAATAATTCGCCTGTCCGGTTTATATTTTCTAACGAGATATTTGCCATAACCATTGGCGGTATTTCCAATTACTATAAATTTCAAATTTGATTCCGTTTGGCAAAATCCATCCAGTATCATTTCTATGTTATTTTCCGGCTCAAGTCTTGCCATGAGCAGGAAATATTGATATTTAATCAGACCATATTCTTCCAGGAGTTCTTCATTGCTTACAGGGTGAAGACCCGCGCCGTAGGCAATGTACTTGCTGTTAATTTTATATTTATTGTCCAGGTATTCTTTGATCACAACAGAATCCGCGACATGAAACTTACTTGATTTTACTGCCAGTCTTTCGGCGAATTTTAAAAATCTTCTTACAGGTTTTGAATATTTAGCTCTTTGCCATTCAAGTCCGTCCATATTTGTAATTACAATTGATTTGCTGGGGTATAAACTACCCCAGACCGAACTGCTTGTATAACCAAGCATCAGAATTATATCAAAATTATTTTTTCGCGTATCAAGAATGCAATTCAAATCGTAGATAAACTGACCAGGTACCCCGATCAGATATTCGGGATCGAAACAATGAACGATATGAACTCCGTACCATTCATTTGCCTGATACGGATGCCGGCTTGAATTATAGACAGTGACATCGTGACCTTTTTCTACCAGACCTCTTGAGAGATAACCTGCAATATGTTCAAAACCGCCGTAATTGTTGGGTACTCCCCTGGTTCCCAGTATCGCAATTTTAAGCTCCATTATTTATGAATTATATTTTTATAACCCTGTGCTGTATATAAACTTGCTCGTTGCCAGGTATAATGCATGGCAATTTTTGATTGAAGAATTTTATCACATGGCAGCAAACTGGCTTTTTCGACGGAGGCAAAGATGCTTGCAGGCGAAGATGGTAAACAATAAATCGCATGGCTTCCAAAATATTCTTTTGTATCACCCTTATCCGTGATGACTATATTGCATCCCATTGCTGCGGCTTCGAGCGAACTAAGACCCGTTGTTTCAAACCAGCTTGGCAATACATGTACTTTTGCCCTTTGGTAGTAACTCACGAGTTCTTCCTGTGTTGCATGTTCAATAAATTGTATGTTTGATGCCGCCTGTTCACGGCACTCCTGATAATACGAATGCTGATTGGGAGCTGGTGCGCCAATAATAAGTACCTGATACTTGGTATTATTAAGTGCCTTTATCAGATTGGCCTGGTTTTTTCTGCCTTCAATTCTTGCTACACAAATTACCAGTCTTGCATCCTTTTTTGCGTTCTCATCATATCGGAACAGATCGCCATCAACAGCATTGGGGATTACCATAAAGTTCGACCCGCAGCCGTATTCTTTATTTAGCCGGATATATTCAGACATTGAATTTGGAAGTAATAATCTGGCTTTTTTTATTATTTCATTAATTGAGTTCTTTTGTCCCTTAAATGCATATGCCAAACTCATAATCTTATCTTTTCGTAAAATCCATCGGGAAATGGCCTTAAGATATTCAATCGCATCGGAGGATAAATATCTGAAAAGCATTCCAGGAAGCCCTTTCCTGTAGTACTTGTCATATTCGCTATAATTAACCAATATGGTAGAAACCACAAATGGGATCATAGCCTTTCTGATATGATATAATATGTCTGCCGGACGAGTTATATTGAAGAAGTGCAACAAATCATAGTTGCCATAATTTATTGCTTCATTTGTGAGTTTTACTTCGGCTGCTATTCCATAATTACTCATCAGTCGCGATGTCTGCAAAACCTGAATGGTATCTCCTCCAACTACGGTGTACAGAGTAGATCTTGTTATAATAGCAACTCTGATCATTTTGATGAAATAAATATTGAATAAAGATTGTTGATCATATTTTTTGGCAGATACGAAATAATCCACAGCATGTAGTCCTTTATATCAAACGAGTTCAACCTTAATGCTTTTTTCATATTGTACCTGGCTTTATCAGGATTGTAGTTATTCCAAAGAAATTTCTTTGCGAGCAGGCTATAATAGGCACCGATTTTATTTTTAGAATTATTTTGACGGTTGATAATAGAAAGGAGTTTATCACCATCATCAGTTCCTATATACTTTAATTTTAACGCCTTTATTTTTATAGAGTGGAAATTCTTTGTACGTTTTCTTTCATCCATCGTAAGTGATCCCGGGTTTAATCGCACGCAGATGAGTGGCTCCGGCATGTTATACATTTTCCCTTTGCCCCTTAGTTGCAGCCAAAGCAGGTGATCCTCAAAACTGTGGGCGTTGATATTGTAGCCTATCTCGGCAATAAAATCTTTTCTATATAAAACACTGGCGTGAATAAAAGGACATACCAGAAAAGAAATGTTTTGTATTTCCTCGTTAGTTTTCACCTGTGGCAGTTGTGTGAATACATAATTCCCAGATACATCTATGTAATCTGCTGCTGATCCGACCACTATGCATTCGGGGTTGGAATTCATAAACCGATACTGTTTTTCCAGCCTGTCGCTAAAGCAGAGGTCATCAGCATCAAAGCGGGCAATTAAATTTGCTCTGGCGTGTTTTAATCCATTGTTTAATGCGGCCGCTACACCTTGTTGTTTTTGTTCAAGCAATACAATTCGTTCGTCAGAAAATGATTTTATCAGTTCAACAGAATTATCTGTTGACCCGTCATTGATAATAATAAATTCGAAGTCTTTAAATGTCTGCGTAATTACAGACTGGATAGCATCTTTAATATATTCCGCTGCATTATAACAGGGCATTAGTACAGTAATTTTTATGTCATTCATATTGGACCTGCTTTGAAATTTCTTTCATATTTACGAACATCATCAATTCGAATAGTACAACTATTGATAGCTGTTCAAACCAATAATCAACCGAAAAAAATGCCAGCAATAATATAACAAGGGGCAAACCATAACTTAATTTGTTGAATTCCCGAATGAAAAATCCCAGGTAGTATACGGCAAATGCCAGGAGGCCGATGAACCCATATTCGGTAAGCAATTGATCATACACAGAATCCGGCGTATGAAGTATAGAATGTGAATGAGCATTTTTCAAATAGAAAAAAGCGTATAGACTAAGGTGGTTGTTTAGAAAATCGGGACTGCAGTATGTTAACTGAGAAGGAAATCCTCCTGCCATTTTTAAGCCGGTAGCCTTAAATGCCAGTTTTGATGAAAAATTACCGATTCCAATTCCGGTTATAATTTTATTTTCGTGAACTTTTAAAAAGCTATATGATTGCCTGAGAGCCTGTAATTTACCTGGTGTACTCTCTGAGTATTTAATTTCGGAATGAGGTTCCTGATTTTGTATGTAACTATACAGGTTACGCTGGAATAAAGTTGTATCAGTCTTCCATTGGAATGTGGCAGTGTGAATTTGATCTTTGGGAATTTCCGGTCTCCAGCGACTTGTGACGTCTATGGGTTTTCCGATTGACTGATTTTGTCGTATTCGTTCTCTCGCCAGACTATCTAAAAATAATATCGCAAGTTTATCTTTTCTTTTTTCGGGGGTGAGCAGACTGTCTTGAATGTCTCTTAGGGAGATATTTTTTTCAACGATTTGGGCTTGTTGTGGTGTTTTAAAAATAAAATTGTCTGCCATTTCCGAGATGTAACTCCCATTTTGTGGTGAAATAGCAGCGAAGAAAACCACCATCATCAAAATACAAACTACAACTACGCTTTTTTGTTCTTTTAAGCTTTTGGTGAAGAAAATGCCGGCAAGCACCAGAACCAATGTAATAATACTAAAATTGCTTGCTGTTAACAGCAGAGTTGCCATGCAAGCCAGTGTTAGGACATATTTTTTTTGATAAAGAAAATATATGATCCCAAAGGCGTTTATTACGGCATTAGTTGTTGATGTATCAAAAGTCAGGCCTTTTATCGAATCACCTGTATTAATAAAGTATTTTTGAAATTGCCCCTGATAAAGAAATGGATTTCTCAGACCAATGTCCAGGAAAATGATCAGGAGATTAACGGCTGAAAATGCAATGTTAAGAACGAAGAATGCAAGTAGTGTGTTATGAAGAATTTTAATGTCAGTTTTGTCGACCAATAATTTTAACTGATGAATAACCAAAATGCATGCTGTCCAGATCAATATCCCCGTGATGGCTACAATAATATAGTTGCCAGTCATGTTGGGATAAAAAATGAAATTCAGGAGAGCTATCAAAATGACCATTAGGTAAAACAGAGGCAATCTGGAATGCTTAAACCTGAAACCGAATTTGAAGTCAGGTTGCATGAAATAAATGAATAGAATCGCGAAAGCTTTAACGGACAACTTCACATCTAAAAAAAGGATCAAAAAGACCAGCAGTTTCCATTCTATTTCGAAATCAGGCTTTTTCAAGGAAAACACACCCCGGCTGGTGTTCATCTATTATTTATTTAACCCGTTATATGATACTAATCTGGCATCGAAACACTCATTGGAAGGTGTGGCTCGGACTATTGCTAACCTCCTATATAGTTTGTACGTTATCAGCGAAATAGGGTTGCGTTTTCGCAGATCAATTATTGATACAGGGATTGAAGGGTTTTCCAGTTTTTAAGGCTGGCCTGTTTTGATATCCATACTGCCAAAAAGAAGAAAATTGCGGCCATGAGAACCCGAACATTTGTTTGTTTAAAACAGAAAAAGGCGAAATAACCAGCAAGAAGTGCGGTAACAGGCCAAAACAAGAGGAGAAATATCTTAATATTTGGCAAATTCAGTGTTCTTTTTCGAAGATATAATATTACCTGGCTGAGGATTGTGATGAAATATGCGGCAGCTGCCCCTTCATTCTTATAGATGGGAATCAGAATGAGGCAACCCAGTAAATTTATTACAAACGAGAACGCTATTGTGGTAAAAATGGTTTTCATATTTCCTTTTGCAAATTGAATTGTCCACATGAAATTGGCGAAATAAATGAGCGGCATGCTGATTGACAATAACAAAATAGTGTTTGAATTTACACTGCCGTATTTACCGTCTGAGATATAGTCGACTACAGGTATCCAGCAAATATTTAACATGAGTGCAACGAAAGATGCAATGATAATCTGCCATTCCAGAAAAAAGAAAATGTCATTCATATTTTTAAGCTGCTCATTCATACGGGTAAAAAGTGGGATCATAATTGGAGCAACAATCAACAAAGGCAGTGAAGAAACCTCAAATATTTTGTAAGCGAAACTATATTCGGCAAGCTTAGTAGCGGAAATTAATAGTCCGACAATTATCCAGTCAAACCTGGCCATTATGGAGGTAAAAAGTACAACCCCCGCCTGGGGAAGGGATTCTTTCATTATTAAAATTTGGCGCCGTTTACTCCAGTGCGTCCCAAAAAAGCCCTTTAAAAGCGGTCGGCCTATAAAAGCGCTGAATGCCAATTCGGCTAAGTCCCCTGCCACAAAAACGATGAGAATATTGAATACCGTTATTTTGTGAAACACTAACAAAATTGTTATTGAAAGTCCTCGTGTAATATTCGAGATGACAGACATAAAGAAAAATTCCCTGAATTTTTCAAGACCCAGCGCCAATTGCTTAAACGGTGTGGATAAGTAAAGTAGCAATTTTCCCAGACCAATAAACAAAAGAAACTCCCGATGAAACTGAGAACTCGGAAGAAGGAAATAACCGGTAAGGAGAATAAAGTAAAAAATTCCTCCACTGACAATTACATGAAACAAATAAATGGAGAAAATAGACTGACGGTTATACCCTGCCGCGATTTTCTTTACTACTACCTGATCAATGCCAAGGGTTAAAAATCCAAAAATAGTAAGCAGCACCGCAAGAACCCAGTTGACTTCACCGAAAAGTTTTTTGTCTAAACCTCGGGAGAGACAATAAAATATGATGAGTCCAAAAATCTGGTTAGTGATTAACTGGAAAGTATTGTAGGAAACATTTCTGAAAAACCTGTTTCGGATCATGAAAAAGTTGCGTCTGTCTCTGCTATAAAAATACGCAAACAGTGAAAAAGGGTTGAGTTATGTTATAATATAATATGTTGATAGTTCAGGTAATAACTACCATATTTCTGTGAAGAGGATTTGGCAGCAGACCCACAGCTCTCAATTTTCTCATTGGATGTTTGGTTATGGCCATTCTGAGCAATCCCGGAAAGAATCTTTTTAACAATACGCTGTATTTTTCAAAGGCACCCACGAGGGCATCGTGTTTACCGGCTGCGACAGCTTTTATGATCCCAGTTGCACAGGCTTTGGGAGTAATCCCCGCTGCAACGGAGGGCTGCATTTTCCCATTCACTTTGCCATTTCCTTTCAATGCATGAACAGTAATATTTGTTTTAACGAGGCCGGCAGTAATCATAGTAACTTTAATACCATCTTGTTCATATTCAGCACGCAGTGATTCGAAGAATCCATGCAAGGCATGTTTGGATGCAGAGTATGCACCCAGTTTTGGAATACCAAATTTTCCGCATAGACTACTGGTAACCACAAAACAACCATTTTTATTTTCGCGCATGAATGGTAAGAATGCCTTACTCAGAGCAACGTTGCTAAAAAAATTAATATTCATTACCTTATATACCATTTCCAAATCGGTATCCAGGATCATGTCCCGAACTGCCATTCCTGCGTTCAGAAAAATAAAATCGATAGACTGATATAAATTCCACGATTCCCGGGCGAAATTTGCAAGTGTTACGGTTTCTTCGATATCCCAGGGCAGTATTTTTATATTATCCGGATTAGCACAACTGGCTTTCACATTTTCCAGTTTATCCCTATTTCTCGCAGTAAGTATTAAAAACGCACCCATTTCATTTAACAACTGGGCCAGGGCTTCTCCTATCCCGCTGGAAGCTCCTGTAATGAGGCAGACTTTGCGATTGAAATTATTTGTTTTCATAAAAAATGTTTTGGGTATTTAGAGATATTATTTTTTTGATATTTAAATTGGATTCACCAGCAACTGAAGTTTTTCAAATTCTTTAGTACCTGCCTTAGCTTTTTTCGATATTTCATGAATTTTGTAACCATTTATTGTGATATATTTTCTGCTGCGGGTACTAAAGAAATATATCCAGTCTCCGATTTCCCGCCACATTGTTTTTTTTGAAGGCATAAAATGTTGGAAGAAAGACCAACGCATAATCCATGCTAACCATCCTGTAAACTGGATGCCGTATAATTCACCAATTCCTTTACCAATTCCAAGACTTGCACATTGTCCAAGCCCCCTATATGAAAATCGTTTTAAGGATTGATTCAGTATCACTCTTGCTATGTTTTGCCCAACGTGTTTCCCTTGTTTAATTGCCCAAAGTGCATTGGACGGGCAAACATTTTTATTTCTGGTACTTCTGGCATTTGAAATATCACCGGCTAGCCAGATATTCGGATAGTTTTTTGACTGGAGAAAGGCATTTGCGAATAATCTGTTTTCAGAATCTTTTTCCATTGTTTCAGTACCGGGTATCAGGATACGTTTTTGACCAATAGTTGAAATGACCATTTCACTTTCTAAAAAAGTTCCGTCGCTGATATAAGCTCCTTTATTGGTTACACAAGTAATTTTAGTGTTAGCTAATATTCTAACTCCGTATTTACGCAATGTTTTTTCTGTGTATTTCTTCATTCGGCTGAAGCCGGATTTCAATCCTGGCAGAAGTTCTTCTTTACTATTTAGTAAATAAATAACCGGATCTAAATCGTGGAGAGTAGGAAATTGTTTTTTTATATCCTGGATAAATTCAGCGAGGTTCGATGCAATTTCTATTCCCGTAAATCCACAGCCGGCTATTATGAATCGGAGCATTTTCTGAGCTTCGGATTTATTGGACCAGGCCGCTTTTTGAATCAGGAACTGAATCTGCGTTTTGGTAGAATGGTAAGCTTTTTCAGATTTAAGCTGGAAAGCGTAGCGTTCCAGGCCTTCAACCGATGTCGAATCAGTTGAACCCGTTGCAAGAAGAAGCTGGTCATAAGACAGGATCGTTTTTACCCCTGAATTCATGTCTATATTTATTGTTCTTAGGGATGGATCAATATTTATAACTCTTCCTTTGATAATTTCTGCATGTTTGAAAATTTCAGATAATTGACTCAACCTGTTTTGGTCCCCTACAATTCCTACAAGACATTCCGCAGTCCATCCGTGAAAAACATGAAATTTCTCCGGACAAACTATTTTGATACTTACATGACCTGCCATCATTTCTATCAGCAAATCATCAACAATCGACCGATATGCCCAAACTGCAGAATAACCGCCTCCGATTAATACGATTTGCCGGGAATTGTTGCTCATAAAATGGGTATTTGTGGTGAATGAATAATCAAAGCTATTTGAGTAAGTAGCTTATTCATAATTGATCCACGGGCCCAAAATGATTTACTTAGTAGCGATTGGCTTGTTCCGGCTTCTTATGGAGAATTAAGCCGGCTTTATTGCAAATAGTCCCTGTAGGAATAGGGCGTATATGCGGAAAATGCAAAACTATTCTTACAAATCAATTGATTTTTACCAAACAATGAATGGCGATAAGCTATAAATCAAAAGACCGTATTACCGGTCTTTTGTTGATTTATTTTTCAAATATTGATGTCCTCAGTTTCAGTTTATCGGAAACTTTTTGAACATGGCGGGTACAATCTGGTCGATAGTAGGTCTTATTCCCTTTCTGTCTCTTTCATCAACTTTCCCCTGAGCGCTGGTGCGCCATACAATTTTTTTATCTTTTCTATCGATCATATCAATAACCAGCGAGCCATCCCGGAATGTCGCGACTTGCATGCTTCCCTGATAAAGATCAGGATTATAATAGGCTGTAGACTGAGGAACGTAATAATACATATTATACTGACCCGGAAGGGGGCCAACATTAGATTGAGGTGCGTAAACAGGGTTCGGTGACTCACCGACCTGATAGGTCTTATTCAATACTAGTGTATAAGTGAACAAACAATCAGGGTTTGCAGAATCTAAAACCATTCCATGTTTGGTTAGTTCTTGCCTCACAGCGGCGGCCAGTGCCCTTTCGACTTTCTCTTTATCTGCCAGTTTTGTATAAGCTGTGTCATTTGTGTGCAGAAATGCATAAGATTTATATTTTTTGAAATCTACATCTTTTGTTTTTTCAGATTGATAAATATTGGCGGTTGGAGAAAAACAAGCCGTCAGGAAAAGAATAACGGCAATAGTAAATAATTGATTTTTTTTCATGATTCAATTTAAGGCTCTTTATCGGATTTTTGGGAAATGGTCATTTATTAATAAAAATAAGAACTCAAATAAATTATATTATAAAACCGGAAGTTTTTCAACTTCCAGATTCAAACCGACTCCTAAGCCGGGCGCCTTTTTCCATTCTCCCTGACTGGTTATGCGATGCCAGGTTGAAGAATTTAGAAATCCGGCAGATAAGAAAATGGCTCCCGGTTCCAAAGCGGATGAAGACCCTTCTATCCACTCCAGTGACAAAAATATCTCACCTTTCATTTCCAGTTTATAATCAGTCAGATTCACCGTATACAATCCTGTTTGTTTGCCAACATGAATAAGGATATTTTTATGAAGAATATTTTCGAAAGGGAGTCCTTTTTTTATATCATAAATATTCATCCTGAAAACTGCTGTATCCAATCTGTTTCCTGAGATGTTAAAGGAGAACTTTTTCAATATAACAGGATTTTTTCCAAGATTGATTTTAACTCCAACTTCCGAACCAAGAAATTTTAAAGGAAGACCGACACTTATAAAATTTGAGGTTGTCGTATTCCCCAATATTTTTACCGGTAGTGTTTTTTTTGTAATGACAACTTCATTTAACTCTGTAAATCTTTCTTTCAATGAAATATTAAGGGGTTTGGGTTCATGTATCAATTTTGAAATGGCTACAGTTCGTGTCTGGTATCCGGCCATCGATATGGTGAGACTGTCGGAAACGAATTCCGGATAAATCTTTATTTGAAAGCTACCATCCCTTTGCGAAACAGTCCCAAGATTTTTATTTGCAATTCCAATGTTCACATATGCAAGACCTATTTTATCCGGATCAACAATTTTACCTTTTAGCAGGAAACTGTTTATATTGTCAGTTTTTACGACGGGATAAGTTGAATCACCAGTATGGTGATAGATGAAATTAAGTTGCTGGAACAGCCGGCCGTTTTTATTCTTTAGATATATATCTTCGAAATTCAGCGTAAATTCTTTCGCCTGGCTGTAAATCGTTGCGCTATCTTCAGTTGTCCCACGGCTTATGGTGTGAAGAGAGGGCAAAAATGAAAAATCTTCATGAGTGGCTTTGGGGAAATGGATATAGAATTTATTCAAACTTATCATGGGTAAAATATCGAATATCGAATCGACCTGCCGGTCAATTTGTTTGTTTCCGCTTTCCAAATATGCGTATGGAACGTTTATCTTATTTGTTTTGAAAAAGGATGAATTTCTCAAATCATTAAAATCATCATCTTCTTCCCTGGAATCTCCATAATAATGGATTTCTGATCCGTCCATTGATAACATCGTCTTAATATCTTTAGTCTTCATCGTTAGAAGCAATGCTGCCAACCCTCCCCAACTATATCCCATTGTTCCAATTTCTTCCGAATTAATGAGGGGATTATTTAATAGATAGTGCAATGCAAAATAGCCATCGTTTACCTGTTCCATGAGATCTGTAGTTTTCGTGGTCATATTGCCGGGATAACGACCTACAGAAGTAATACAGGCTACAACATAGCCGTGTGAAGCCAGAAATTCAAACAAACCAACGTTTTCATAACTAATGCCGTTATAAGATGACATATATAAGATCAAAGGGAAGGATTGTTTAACTGCTTCCGCATTCAGATAACTGGAAGTCTTTAAATGGATGATTGCTGAGTCAGAAACTTTTAAATTGAAACTCAGATAATGAACCAGATTAGTTGTAAGACTTTTATAAACCGTATCATTTTGAAATCTGTTCGATCTCTCTTCTAACAATTTTAAGAAATCCCCATATAACATGGGCATTTTTGGATTTGAGCCAGATGCGGGGTACCAGATATCTATTTCAACAGGCCGTAAATAAAATTTGTCTGATTCGGAAACACCGGGCTTATAAGTACGAGCTGAATCAATAGCAAAGACTGATCGATAACCGACTTTAAATAAGAGCAGACTTTCTTTCTTTTCAGCTAACTGTGAAAACACTTGTGACCCGGAAAGAATAAGATGTAAAACAAGCAGTTGATTTTTCAAATTTTGAATTTCAGCAATTAATGTATTGTTATTTTAGTTTCGGGGAAGTGTGTTTATTTATTTTAACCTAAGGTTATGAATTAACTTTGTTGTTGGAGTCAAAACAGAAGAATTTATGGTAACCGGGCTAACACAAGCTGATAAAGCAATACTTTTTAGAAATCAGCATCATTCAGGCAAAATATTAATATTACCTAATATATGGGATCAGTTAGGTGCAAAAATATTGGAAAAAGCAGGTTATTCTTCAATAGCGACTGCAAGTGTCGCAACTGCTCTTACGAATGGTTACCAGGATGGAGAAAAAATCCCTTTCATACGACTTTTAAAAACAGTTGCCAGGATTACATCTGCAGTATCTCTGCCTTTGACTGTTGATATAGAACGTGGCTTTGCAGATTCACTTTTTCTATTGAAAGAAAATATTCGTCTGTTAATTGAAAACGGTGCAGTCGGAATCAATATTGAGGACTCACATGCAGATCACAAGGGATTATTTAAAATAGAAGAACAGTGCCGAAAAATCGAAGCGATCAGGGAAGTCGGAATTCAATGTGGTGTGTCAATAGTAATTAATGCACGAACGGATATTTTTCTTCTGAAAACAGAGAAGGATGCGTTTAGTCAGGCTATTGAAAGGGGTCTCGCGTACAAAGCCGCAGGTGCTGATTGTTTTTATCCCATCGTCATGAATGACTACGAAGATATATCCCTTCTTGTAAAAGAAGTGGCGATGCCAGTAAACGTACTGCTTTCAAAATCAACTGCCGATTTGAACAAACTCAATGAAATCGGCGTGGCGCGAGTTAGCCTCGGACCCGGTTTGCTGAATCATGCATTATCTACAATGAATCAAATTGCTGAAGAACTTCTTCACTATAACACCACGACTTTTTTGAACCATGGGTTGTTGTCTCGCGATTTTATGGATAGCCTCGTGTGACCAAATCACCTGTTTCATTTCTATCTTTCAAATCGGTAGTAGTAGTACTTGAAAATCCAGATTGCTGAAAGAAAAAAAAATACTACCAAAAAAACTGTCATTCCTGCAAGCACCGCGATATATTCTGCGAAGAAGATACAAAGGATAATCTTCAGATAATCAATCATTCGAAAAAATTTAACGAAAAGAAAACTGTTTAAAAAAAGCAGCGTACTATAGCTTATCAAAATAAATGATACGGCATCACTATAATGTAAATAACGCGGGGTCAGGAAAACGATGGTGATGATTTCGGGGATCAATAATAAGAAAAAGAGGAAAGCATAATTTGCAAATCTGTTTAGCAATAATAGAGGCATCGACCGGTAAAACCTCAGGCGTGATTCTTCCAGATTCCTTAACTGATGAATCAGAATTCCGTGCCCAAGAATGCCAAAACTGAAAAACAACTGAATCATTCTCAGATCATAGGCAACTCCTGTTTGATTTACGACCATAAAATACAAAACGAGACAACTATATAATTTAACACCTGTAAACAGGAGTTTTTTATACATAAAGATGTAGCGTATGAGAATACTCCAATACGGCATTTTTTGTTTTTTCATCAGAAATTTCTCAGTAAACGAAAAAACAGCCCTGCCTGGATTGTAGATTATAAAAAGATACCTTGCTGAACCGATCGTACATAGGGAGGTAATAAAAATAAAAACGAGAAGGCACTTCGCATATTCATGCATGTAACAGCCTGCCACTAATATGATACAGGCGTAAAGAACAAGAGGTAATAAAAGCAGAAACTGAACCCATATCATCAGTTTATACAAATATTTCCGGTTCAGAAGTGAAAGAATATTCAGAAAGGAATAATCAGGCCTGCGCAAGATGGTTACTATGAACTGATCGGATTTTTTTGCATACAGTAACCATAAAAGAAGAACCAACAGGAAGAAAAATTGGTTTGTCATCATGCCCTGTATCAGGGAAAAATGGTAGTCAGTAAATTTGGCACCGTCAATGACGCTTACAACTCCAAACATCAGCGTAAACAGGAAAACAAATAGTCCCGCATGCTGGCGATAGAAGGGTTTAACGAATGACTTTATGAGTATTGTTCGTGAAATGCTCATGTGACAAATTGCAATGACTGATCGGAAATTACTATTTTGTTTATGGTAAGAGAATATGTTTTAAAATGTTGATGTGAACTGAAAATAAAACTTGTTTTAAATTCTTTATGATAAGCGCTGATGAGATCCGGAAGTATTTGAACAGATTCCTCATCCAGGGTGGCCAACGGTTCGTCGAGTAGAATGAGAGCTGGTTTGCCAATAAAAGCGAGTAACAAAGACAATTTTTTTATCATGCCACTTGAATAATTTCCAATGGGCAGGGAAAGGTAATGATGCATCTTAAACAGATTAATGAGATGATCTGTTTGAACAGCAGCGGCCTTCCTGATATTTTTATAAAACCCGATAAGTTCAATACCCGTGATAAAATCGGGAAACAGGGGCTCCGCTTCAGCGAAATTTACCAGTCGCCGGTAAGATGCAGGTTTTTCGCGGAGATTAATTCCATCCAACAGTATATTCCCTTTGAACGGTATGATGCCTGCTATCATTGAAAGGAATGTCGTTTTGCCGGAGCCATTTATTCCCTGTAGCCAATAAATATTTTTCCCGAGTTTTAAGCTGCCGATTTCAAGAATCCGCTGCCTTTCGTAAGATTTGCATACGTTTTCAAACTGGAGCATGGTAAGCAGATAAAATTTTTTACAATCAGCTCATACTTCTTCTGATAGCAATTGGTCTCCTCAATTTATGTGAGCTAAATCATTGCGTTCCATTTATTTGTATAAGTGGCAGGTAACCCGTTGTCAACGGTGTGTTAAACAAAACTTAAATATCTTCGATGAAACTACGGTAGCAGTATCATTTATGTTTTCAAGCAAAATGTTATTAACATTGTTTTTGATTTGCAATAGCATTGAAGGGAAAACACAGAGCAAAAAGCTTGTCGCTGAACTACCATCACCGAGGGCATATTATGTTAGCCCTACAGGCAATGACATGAATAGAGGAGCCTTGAATGCCCCATTTAAGACAATTCGGCGATTAAACGAATTGATACTGAATCCTGGAGATTCACTAATGTTTGAAAGTGGTCATCAATACAAAGGAACTCTTCGAATTAGTTCATACAAAAGTGGCGACCAGCTACATTCACTTTTCGTAAGTTCATATGGCAAGGGAAACGCCACGCTTAATTCAGGAAATGAAATCGGAATTTTTATCTACAAATCACGTTGGCTGAAAATCAGTAACCTGAAAATTATTGGTTCCGGGAGAAAAAAAGGGAACCTGTTTAGCGGGCTTACCATTCAAAATAGCAATCATATTTATGTGGATAGCATCGTCATTTCCGGATTTCAAAAATCCGGTTTACTGATTTATTCCTGTGAAGATATTTCTATAACGAATGTTTTTGCGTTTGAAAACGGTGCAGCGGGTATCTCGGTAGACGGAACTTATGCTGTGAAGAGTTCGAATCACAATATTTATATCGGTAAATGCAGAGTGGAGAACAATCCGGGCGATCCTTCCAATCTTACAAATCATAGTGGTAACGGGATTGTTGTTGCAAATTGTACGAACGTGCTCGTTGAATATTGTACTGCTACCAATAATGGATGGGATATGCCACGTAAAGGAAACGGACCGGTTGGTATCTGGGCTTACGAAGCCGACAGTGTAATAATTCAACATTGTATTTCTTATAGGAATAAAACTTCCGCTGGTGCCGCCGATGGTGGTGGCTTCGATTTGGATGGAGGAGTTACTTATTCCATCATTCAATATTGTTTATCCTACGAAAATCAGGGAGCAGGTTACTGTATATTCCAATATTTATATGCAAGTCCGTGGCACGACAATGTTTTTAGATATAATATTAGCGTGAATGATGGCACTGTCTCGGATGCGTCTGCGGGATTGTACATTTGGAACAGCTCACGGGATTCTAACCAGTTTTATAACAGTTCTGTATATAACAATACGATTTACAATTCTAAAGTATCTGCCATTCGCTATTCTGAATTAAGTGATCATAAATCCTTCGCTTTTTACAATAATATTTTTGTTGGGAAGGATAGTCTGTTGAAAGGGAATATGGGAACTGACGTTTTCCTTGGCAACAGTTGGTGGAGATCAGGCTCGCAAACAGTAGAAGAATTGATAGTCGGTAAGATGAAAGTAACAAGCAGGAATCCTGATTTTAAAAGTCCTGACAAAAAAATAAATCTGACGAGTGCCTTGGGATTAAAAAACATTGAATATTTCAAAATACCATTGGTGTCTCCTTTACGAACAAGTGGAATAAATTTGTATGAGGTACTTGGGATAAATACGGGAGGAGCAGACTTTAATTCTGGTAAAGCTCCGATCACTGGTATTGGTGCAAGTTTTTGAAATAAGTATTTATGCAATTTGGAACAACTACTTTGCTTGTATGTTTTTGTTTTTTTTGTAATCCTGTAGTTGGACAGAAAGTAAATGCCCAAAAGTTTTCTACTAAGGTGTGGAAAGATGAGGATGGCAACTATATAAATGCTCATGGAGCGGGCATCCTTCATTTTGAGAATACATTCTATCTGTTTGGAGAAATTAAAAAAGGAACTACCCGTTTGGTGCCTGATCAAAGCTGGGAAGACTACCGGGTCCCTGCAGGAGGTATTTCCTGTTATTCTTCAAATGATCTTTTAAAATGGAAATTTGAAGGAATTGCACTGGCATCTGTTGTAGATTCCAATAGTGATCTGGATACCGGAAGAGTTATCGAAAGACCAAAAGTGATTTACAATGCGCAATTGGGGGTATTTGTGATGTGGATGCATCTGGACAAGGAAGATTACAGTTTTGCCCATGCCGGATTGGCAATAAGCAGCAAGCCTGAAGGTCCTTATAAATATATCGGGAGTATTCAGCCAAACGGTCAGCAGGTTAGAGACATGACTTTGTTTAAAGACGACGATAACAAAGCTTATCTTATTTATGCTTCTGAAAATAACAATACAATGCAGATTTGTCTTTTATCGGAAGACTATCAGAAGCCCACAAAAAATTACGCACGAATTTTAATTGATCAAAGGAGGGAGGCGCCTGCAATGTTCAAAAATCATGGTAAATATTTTTTAATCACTTCACTTTGTAGTGGATGGAGCCCGAATGCAGCTCTATATTCAGTCGCAGACAGTATTCTGGGAAACTGGAATGATCTCGGAAATCCTTGTATTGGACCCGGTGCTGAAACCACATTTAATGCACAGGGAAGTTTCGTTTTGCCGGTTGGCGGAGACTCCTATATTTTTATGACGGATAAATGGAACAAAACAGATCTTGCCAGTTCCGGATATCTTTGGTTGCCTTTCCAGGTTACATCAAACCGAATTGAAATAAAAAAATAATAACGTCTCTAAATTTGTATTGGTTTGTGGAGATTTATAATTTGATCTGTTTGCCTTCGCTGGATGATTCGAGTGCCGCATTTAAAATGCGCACGACGATTATATTATTTTCCAATGAAGACAAATCATTCCCGGGATTTAATTTTCCACTAAGCACATCCGACAGATATTGAATATTGTCTGTATATGCTGCCGTTTTTAACGGGACGTTTTCGTAGACATCTTTATTTCTCTGTTGCAGCGTATTACCATTGAGTGCATGCAGGTATCCGTTTGTTCCAAATACTTCAAGATCCTTAATTCCAAACGGCCAGTCCCAGGATGCTTCAATAATACCTGTAGCTTCAGGATATTCCAATAGAATAGTCGCATCATCCTCCACTTTAGGATAAATCATTGGTTTGAGGTGATGAGTAACTGCCCTGACAGCTACGGGTGCTTTTCCATTCATCAGCCAGACCATCAGGTTTGCACCATAACAGCCAAAATCCATCAACGCACCACCGCCATTTTTTACAGGATCTGTCAGCCAGTTTAGAAAATCAGGACTGCATCCGATCTCCTTTGGCCCCTGATGACCGTCGTGAACTGTCATTTTTCTTATTTCACCTACGCTGTGTTGTGCATTTACCATTTCGAAAATTGCCTGATTGCTGTTATACCAGGTGGTTTCATAATTTGTAAGAACCCGAATATGAAATTGATTTGCGAGTGAAGAAATACGTTCTGCATCTTTTACCGTGGTGGCCAGTGGCTTTTCAACCATTACTGAGATCCCCCGGGGCGCGCAGATTTCAACAACTTTGATATGATCAGAAATCGGTGTGTAAACCAAAACAGCATCTGGTTTGGAATGGGCGAGCAGGGTTTCCAGATCATTATAGAAAAGGGAATCCGGCAATTGATAGTTTTTTTCATATTGAAGAACCAATTGTCGGTCGGCTTCGGCGATACCGATGATAATCACTTCTCCTTTTTTAAATTGATTCAGAATACCATGAACATGATCATGCGCCAGTCCTGCAACGGCAACACGTAGTATTTTTTGCGCTTCACCATTAATTGCTGCGATCACGAAAGCAAAAAACAGAAGAACATATCTGAGCGGACTCCATTTTTTCATGACGAATCGTTTGAACACTAAATGTATGAATTAAAGATATACTTTAACTTTAGCCGCTATTCACCTAATTACCTGAATTTGCTAATGTCAGACCTTAAATTTTGTCAATGTGCCAGTTTCTTCATCCTGATATTTTTAAAAGGGACTTTAACCTTTTGCCAGAAAACTGAAAACCACGATTCAGTAATTTTCAAAAAAATTATTTTAACGGAGGAATTTATATCGGAAGGCGTTGCCACAGGCGACGTGAACGGAGATGGGAAAATAGATATCATGGCGGGTACATTTTGGTTTGAGGCACCTCACTGGATTCCACATGAAATTGTAAAGGGACTTCGTTTTTCTCCAGATACCGCATTCAGTAATTCATTTCTCGATTTTAGTATGGATGTAGATCAGGATGGCTGGATTGACCTTATAAGAGTGGGTTTTCCAGGTCAGGAGCTTGTCTGGTATGAAAATCCCCGGAATAAACCGGGATACTGGACAATGCATACAATCTCCAATCATATTGGAAATGAATCGCCTGCCTTTGTGGATATAGATGGTGACGGCAGGCCTGATATATTGTGCAATGATCCCGTAGAAAAAAAAGTCGTTTGGTATAAATCCCCATCTGTGAAAGGAGATACCGTTTGGAAAAAATATATAATAAGCAATGATCCGAACCTGGCGACGAATATCTACACGCATGGTCTGGGTCTGGGGGATATAAATAACGATGGTCGTCCTGATGTAATCATTACAAAAGGCTGGTGGGAGTCGCCCAAAGATCCCACCCAGCCGGACTGGATTTTTCATCCGGCAGATCTCGGTGATGATTGTTCCCAGATGTATGCGCTTGATGTAAATGACGACGGCTACGCAGATGTAATTAGTGCATCTGCTCATCATTATGGGATCTGGTGGCATCAGCAAAAAAAAGATAGTACAGGAAATATTATTTTTGAGAACCATGAAATCTGCAAACTGTTTTCACAGTCTCACGGCCTTGCACTTGCAGATATTAATGGCGATGGTCATCCGGATCTTGTAACCGGCAAACGATATTTTGCTCACAATGGAAAGGATCCGGGAGCATTTGATCCGGCTGTTTTGTACTGGTTTCAATTTCGACCGGGCAAATCTCCTCAATGGACTTCGCATCTGATAGACAGTAATTCAGGTGTCGGATTGCAGGTAGTCGTAAAAGACATAAACAATGATGGTCTGCCCGATATAGTTGTTGCGAATAAAAAAGGAGTATTTATTTTTGAAAGAATAAAATAGTAGGAACGCTTCTTAAAAACTTTCCACATGAAAAAACAGACCTTTTATTTAATTTTAGCATGTTTTGTTTTGTCCAGTGGATTTTCTCAAACTGCTAAACCTTCAGCTCCAAAAGTTTCTTCCATTGATGGACATCCTGCCTGGATTATGCAGGGAAATATCTATGAAGTAAATATCCGTCAGTATACAATTGAAGGAACGCTAAAAGCTTTTTCTAAAAGCCTGGACAGATTGAAATCCATGGGTGTTCAAACGCTCTGGTTTATGCCGTTGAATCCTATCAGCAAAGTCGATCGCAAAGGAACACTGGGAAGCTATTATGCGGTTTCAGATTATACAGCTTTGAATCCTGAATTCGGATCCATGAAAGACTGGATAGAGCTGGTAAAAGAAATTCATCAGAAGGGAATGAAGGTAATTATCGACTGGGTGCCCAATCATACGGGAGGCGATAACCGCTGGCTTACAGAACACCCTGATTTTTTTGTGAAGGACAGCACAGGAAAAGCGGCCGTTGCAAAAGACTGGGCAGATACAAGACAGCTCGATTATAATAATCCGGTCATGCAGGATAGCATGATTGCTGCCATGAAATTCTGGCTCGTCAATTCAAACATCGACGGATTTCGTTGCGATGTGGCCTGGAATGTACCAGGAGCATTCTGGAAAAAATGCATTGGCCAGTTAAGAACTATAAAAAATGTATTTATGCTGGCTGAAGGTGATAACGCTTATTTGCCTGAATCAGGTTTTGATGCCGTTTATCCCTGGGCGATGTTTCATAAAATGATTGAAGTAGCAAAAGGCGACAGGCCGGCATTTGCGTTGGATAGCATACAAAAACTAAATGCAACGAAGTATCCCGCCAATACCATTCAAATGTATTTTACAAGTAATCACGATGAGAACAGCTGGAATAAGTCGGACTTCGGAACTTTCCCCGGCGACAGTCATGCGCCATTTGCAGTGTTTACACAAACAATGGCGAACGGTGTTCCTCTTGTTTATAGCGGACAGGAAGAACCCGTATTAAGATCACTGCAATTCTTTGAAAAGGATCCGATTGTTTTTGGAAAATTCGGGAGGGCCAAATTTTATAAAACATTATTGAATCTTCGAAAAACAAATCCTGCACTTGCTGCGAATGCGTCATTTCGGAAAATAAGTGTTGGTGACGATAGTTCGGTTTATGCTTATGTTCGGGAAAAAGGAGCGAATAAAATCCTGGTAATTCTGAACCTGACAAACAAGGCGCAAACTATAACAGTAAAAGACAAAACTCTTTTTGGTAATCCCTACAGATGTTTTCATGGGCAAATCAGAAATTTTGTCATCGAAATCCTGGAAGATTGAGCCCTGGGGATATGCTGTATATCGATATAATTGATGACTATTGTTTTCGGTCATTTTATTCTTGTCGTACTGATATCAGCCTCGATGATACCTCTTTGGTCTCTCTTTGGTCTCTCGGAACCCGAGAGACCAAAGAGAGACTTTCGAGAGACCAAAGACCGACCAAAGAGAGACTTTCGAGAGATCAAAGATAAATCGAAGACGAAAACCTGGGAAAATAACCTGGATCTTCTATTTCATCACCCCCGTCAGTTCTGTGCGTTTCGACCCGTAGTCAAAACTCCTTTCAATATCTATCGTTATTTTATTTCCGTCAAAATGACACGTGGTAATTTCTGTATGGGGACTTTCAATATATCGCATTTCCATCACCAGGGTTTGATCATCTTTCCAATAAAAATTGGAAGCAATTTTATAGGGCGATAGTATTGCCCAATTTTCTTTTGCAGCGGAAACCAAAGAAGGACCCGGTTTGTTAGTCTGACCGGTTTTCCAGTATCCTGCTCCATAATACAAATTATAGGTATCTGCATTTGTATTCATTACAAAATGGCAAACACTATCTGATATTTGAATGGTAACGGAACTAATTTGAAAAGCATTCGGGTCAAGAATGAAGTACTTATTGAGTTTCTTATTCTCCGTATAGGAGGTAAAACTTCCGGCATTTGCCCTTAGAGACAATGTTGACAACTTGGCTTTTAAAGCATACAGAGCCTTTTCATCAGCAGGTAGTTTATTCTTTTTTATAGCTGGAAGTAAATTCTCCCAAACCAGGTTTATCTCATTTTGCATATTGGGTGTTTCAGCCTGTATCGCGATCACAACATCCTGATCGGGCATCACAATGATGTATTGTCCGAATGCACCATCCGCGCGAAATGCATTGTGCCGGCAACGCCATATCTGATAACAATATCCCTGTTCCCAATCACTCGAATCTTTTTTTGCCTGCGCCAATCCGGGATGCTGGATAATTTTTGTTGTAGATGCTTCTTCGACCCAGCCTACTGGTAGTACCTGCACACCATTCCAGATTCCCTTTTGCAGATAAAGCTGTCCTAGTTTTGCCATGTCTTCCGTTTTCACGCGCAAACCCCAGCCGCCGGTATTTATACCCATCAGATTTTCTTCCCAATCCATACCGGTAATTCCGAGCGGGTCAAAAAGTCTGGGTTTGAGGTAGTCGATTTCTCTTTGTCCTGTAACTTTTTGGACAATTGCAGACAACACAAATGTTCCCATACTATTGTATAAGAAAACAGTTCCGGGTTTATTTACTATCGGCGTTGCGAGAAATGCTTTGGCCCAATTCTTCGAAGTCCCGGCAATGGATGATGGTTCAGGGTCCTGACCGTCAGACATGATGAGAACGTCTTTTACAGTTAACGCAGCAAGATTTGGTGAAATGGAATCTGGCAGGTCATTTGGAAAAAAAGAAATTACTTTGTCTGTCAGTTTGAGCTTGTTTTCACTAATGGCAAATCCGATAGCGGTCGACGTAAACGTCTTGCTTGCCGAATACAACGTATGCCGTAACGAGGATTTGTAAGGATCCCACCAGCCTTCTGCGATTACTTTGCCATGACGAAGAATCATGAAACTGTGTAATTCATTTTTGCTTTTTTCAATGGCATCAATGAAACGGGATATCCCAGCCGATGATACACCTTCTTCTTCAGGTGTGCTTCGTGGCAGACTGGTTGCAGTCTGCGCAAAAATGGGTTTACATAAAACAAAAGAAACGAGTAACGAACAGACAAGAACAATTTTTTTAATCATATGAAGTCCCTTTGATTTTTTATGCACGTTGAATGTTGAAAACAGGGTATAAATGTAACTCCTATTTTCCCTATTTTTAAACGGATGTTTGCAGGCTGTTTTTAGTTAAGAAAAAAATGAACCAGAACTTACTATCAGACCCGGTCTTCCAGGAATATTTCGACATTCATAAATCCTACGGAGAATTAATTGGTGAAGATGGAAATATCAAACCTCACTGGGAAACTCTTTTTAAGTCGTTTTCCATGTTGGGTGATGAAGAGATCAGCAATCGCAATGGTGATACGCTTCGTCTGCTCAAAGAAAATGGAGTAACCTACAATATTTACGGTGATCCGAATGGCATGAATCGTCCCTGGAAACTTGACAATATCCCGTTTCTGATCAGTACAGAAGAATGGAATTCGATCGAGTCGGGCCTTTCTCAAAGGGCCCAACTTTTAAATCTGATACTGGAAGATATTTATGGTGAAAGAAAACTTTTAAAGAAAGGTATCCTGCCGATGGAGTTGATATATAATCATGCAGGATTTCTGCGGCCCTGTAACGGTATAAAACAACCCGGCAAACATCGGCTCATTTTATATTCGGCAGATATCGCCAAAAGTACAGAGGGGAAACTTTGGGTGGTAAATGACAGAACCCAGGCGCCTTCAGGATCAGGATATGCTTTGGAAAACAGAACAACAATGACCCGGGTAATTCCGGAATTATTTAACGGATTAAAAGTCCGGCATCTCTCGCCTTATTTTAGTGCACTCAGAAATGGACTAAATGAAATTGCTCCCCAAAAGAATCTGAATCCCCGCATTGTAATTCTGACGCCTGGTTCGAAAAATGAGACTTATTTCGAACACTCCTATTTGTCATCTTATCTTGGATTTACATTGGTACAAGGCAATGATCTGATTGTAAAAGACAATTTCGTATGGCTTAAAACAATGGGTGGACTGGAACGCGTGGATGTAATTTTACGACGTGTGGATGATATTTATTGTGATCCTTTGGAATTGAGGGCAGATTCACAACTTGGAATACCAGGATTACTACAGTGTGTCCGCAGTGGTAATGTAAGCATCGCGAATCCACTGGGGAGTAGCATACTTGAGAATCCCGGTCTCATGCCATTTCTTCAATTGATTTCCCGATATTTCTTATCTGAAGATTTGATTTTACCTACGATTGCTTCCTGGTGGTGCGGCCAACCCAAGGAACTTCAATATGTGCTTGATAATATTCAAACACTTGTGATAAAAAAAATTCACCGGAACCCAACAGGAAGCTCATCCATCGACGGAGCTTCACTAACGTCAGGCCAGCTGGATGAATGCAGGAGACAAATAAAAGCTAACCCCACACTGTATGTGGGTCAGGAGAAAGTTGAAATTTCCTTAAGCCCTTCATTAATTAATGAGCGAATTATTCCCCAGAAAGTTTTATTCAGAAGTTTTCTTGTAAGCAATCAGGATGATTATGTTGCGATGGCAGGAGGACTGGTCAGATCATCAGCGAACGCGGGCAACTTTAATATTTCCAGTCAGATGGGAGGCTTTAGTAAAGACGCCTGGGTTATTTCGCCTGAACCGGGTCGTGTGGTAAATGTATTGAATGAAATTCCAGAAGGCGTAACCGAAACATTCAATGACATGTTACCCAGTCATGCCGCTGAAAATTTATTTTGGGTGGGTCGTTATACAGAAAGGCTACTGGGCAATGCAAGATTCCTCAGAACAGTTATGCAATTTTTAGCTGAGGGTAATAAACTAATTACAGAAAACAATCGGCAGACAGAAAGAAACTTGCTGGAAGCATTTACCCGTTACAGTTTTACATTACCAGGATTTATTGGAGAAAAAGCAGAAGATCTTTTTATTGATCCCTGGAAAGAATTAAAGGATATTCTTTTCAATGAAAAAAGACCGGGTGGTATTAAATATAATTTTCTCCAGTTTCATAAAGCGATTCACGAGGTGAGGGATCACTGGTCGACCGATACCTGGCGGGTGGTTCGCGGTATGGAAGAACAATTGCAAAACGGTGTTCCTTTAACTCATCACGGTCATTTGCAAATGATTCAGACGCTGGATGATTTGATAACTTCAACCGTAGCATTTATAGGATTGAACCGTGAAAGTATTTCCCGTGAACAGGGTTGGATTATGCTGGATCTCGGAAGAAAAATAGAACAAAGTCTGTTGGTGATTACGATGCTCAGAACGACCATGGTTAAAAAATTTAACGACCAGGTAGAATATAATCTTCATCAGAGTGTGCTTATGAGTAATGAAGGGTTGGTGAATTACCGGTATAAATACAGAAGACCTTTACAAAATCTACTTGTAATAGATCTCCTGATTTTTGATCCAAATAACCCGCGTTCGCTTACTTATCAGGTTGTTAGACTGAAATCTTATCTCAAGAATCTTCCGAAAAACAATGTCAGTCAATCTGCTTCTGAATATGAAAAACTGATATTAGACGCAGATGCACTTCTTAAGAACGCCGATAAAAATGAACTCTCCAAATCTGAAGATGACGGATACAAAAATCTGGAAATATTTTTGTCTGGGCTTTACGCGATATTGTCTTCAATTCCGGGGAGGATTTCCAAAGCTTATTTTAAACACGAGTTAACACCAAAATCTATTATGATTCGATGAGCGGAAGGTCTGCACGATTATGAAATATACTATTCAACATACAACAGCGTATACGTATTTAGAGCCCGTGAGTTTGTGTCACAATATTGCGAGACTCATGCCGCGTAATACCGACGGTCAGGTTTGCAGAAATACAGTAATACAAATAGTGCCAGAGCCGGACAGGATTAATGAATATGAAGATTTCTTCGGAAATAAGGTCATTTATTTTTCCATAGAAAAAGAACATTGGGAGTTAACAGTACAGGTAACATCTGAAGTTGAAAGAAATGAAACTAATGAAGAAATAAAACCGGGAAAATTCAGATCAGAAAATGATTTGGTAGATATTAAGCAATATTCATTTGCTACACCTATGACAAACTGGGATGAGGAGACCCTGATATATGCATCGAGATCATTTCGACCTGACAAATCAATATTTGAAGCTGCTCAGGATCTAACGAAACGAATTTATAAGGACTTTGAATATAAACCAGGTCATACTACGATTGCTACTCCATTATCGCAGGTCATGAAAGAACGCAAAGGTGTTTGCCAGGATTTTGCTCATCTGGCCATTGCATGTATACGATCTATGGGTTTATCGGCACGTTACGTGAGTGGATATATAGAAACATTTTCTCCGGAAGGCGTGGAGAAATTAATAGGATCGGACGCTTCTCATGCATGGTTCAGTGTGTTCACGCCCGAACAAGGCTGGGTGGATTTTGATCCTACCAATAATTGTATTGTTTCGGATCAGCATATTACAATAGGCTGGGGCAGGGATTATGCGGATATTGCACCGATGGAAGGAATCATTCTCAGCAGCGGATCTCATGAACTGACTGTATCAGTTGATGTAAAGAGACAAATTTGAGAATCTTCAAATTCTATTATGAAGCTTTACACCTGCGGTAACTGTCATAGCCTGATTTATTTTGAAAACAATATCTGTCTTCATTGCGGATATTCACTTGGCTTTGATTCCAATATGTTATCTCTCATAACACTGATTCCGGATGATGATCATTTGTATTTGAATGTCCAGAACAAAAAAGAAAAATATCGTTATTGCAAAAATGCGGAATACGGCACCTGTAACTGGCTTATACATGCCAGTCAGGATTTGGAATATTGTCAGGCTTGCGAGTTGAACCGCATCATTCCGGACCTCACCAACGAAGAAAATTTGAGAAGGTGGAAGAATATCGAAATAGCGAAACATCGATTGATTTATTCTCTTTTGCGTTTACGTTTACCTGTTAGTAAAAAGATGGACAATGAGGAAACGGGAATTGCATTCGATTTTTTGGCAGACACATCTCCAAAGGAGAAAGTAATAACAGGCCATGATAATGGAGTGATCACATTAAATATTGATGAGGCCGACGAAGCCGCCAGGGTGAGACATAAACTTGATCTTGGTGAAAAATACAGGACGCTGCTCGGTCATTTTCGTCACGAGATTGGACATTATTATTGGGAGGTGCTTATTAAAGACAATTCAGAAGAGTTAGGAAAGTATCGTTCTTTTTTCGGTGATGAGGAACTGGATTATAAGGAAGCACTTGAAGCATATTATAAGAATGGTGCTCCAAATAACTGGAGTGAACATTTTATAAGTCCCTATTCAACTTCACATTCCTGGGAAGACTGGGCTGAAACCTGGGCTCATTATCTGCATATGATGGATACATTAGAAACGGCATTTTCTTTTGGCATACGCATACAACCTGATATGGTGCAGGATACAAAAGCCATTCAGGCGAGTATTCAGCAGGATCCTTATGATATGACGGACTTCAGTCAGATTATCAAATGGTGGCTGCCATTGACATTTGCGGTAAATAGTTTAAACCGCAGTATGGGACACTCAGATTTTTATCCATTTGTAATTTCAGAACCCGTTGTCAAAAAGCTTCAGTTCATCCATGAACTATGCCTCAGCAATGCGGGGAATGTTACTTATCCACGCTGGTAGCTTTAGTTTTTAGGCTTTGTCCTCAAATCAAGCGTATACGGATAAGATTTATTCGTCTCTTCTGCAGGAGGATCACATAAAAAAGGCATGCGATTTTGTTCAATATAATGCGCCACTATGGCTAGGTATGGAGCGGGCCGCAATACATTCTGGGTATGTGAAGTATCTCCAAAACGACTTACTCTTCTGGATTCTGCTTCATAAGCATTGATTGGAAAAGAATCATAATGTCTGCCGCCGGGATGGGCAACAAAATAAGTGCATCCACCTATCGACCGGTTATTCCAGGTATCTACGATATCAAAAGTTAAGGGAGTGTCAACTCCGATGGTGGGATGTAAAGCTGAGGGTGGTTGCCAGGCACGATATCTTATTCCACAAACATATTCTTCCTGAACACCTGTTTCTCTTAACGGAACGCGATTTCCGTTACATAGCAAAACATATCTCGAATTTTTAAGCCCTTTTAATTTTACCTGAACTCTTTCCAGCGAAGAATCTACAAAACGGGCAGTACCCGAACTGGACATTTCTTCTCCCAAAACATGCCATGGTTCAATGCCCATTCGAATTTCCATCTCGATTCCTGCAATTTTAACCGTGCCATAGTGTGGAAAACGGAATTCAAAGAATGGTTCGAACCAGCTCATCTGAAAAGGATAACCCGCATCATTCAGATCATTCACCACATCCTGAATATCCTGATGTACATAATGAGGAAGCATAAATTTATCATGCAACTCAGTTCCCCATCGCACCAGATCATGTTTATAAGGTTTGTTCCAGAATTTTGCAATTAGTCCGCGGATCAGTAACATTTGTAACAGACTCATCTGTTTATGAGGAGGCATATCAAAGGCGCGGAATTCAAGAATGCCCAATCGGCCCGATGAACTGTCCGGTGAATATAATTTATCGATGCAAAATTCGGAGCGATGAGTGTTGCCCGTAATATCCGTTAATAAATGTCTGAAGATTCTATCCACTAAATAAAATGGAATAAAACCTTTCTCAGGAACCTGACTGAAAGCGATTTCCATTTCATATAACTTTTCGTCCCTGCCTTCATCAATTCGTGGTGCCTGACTGGTTGGTCCAATAAATGCGCTTGAAAATAAATAGGAAAGACCAGGATGATGTTGCCAGTATGTAACAAGACTCTGCAAAAGATCGGGTCTGCGCAATAGCGGACTGTCGGCTGGTTTCGCTCCTCCAATAGTTATATGGTTTCCTCCGCCCGTGCCGGTATGTCTGCCATCCAACATGAATTTCTCTGTACCAAGACGTGAAAGAAATGCCTGTTCATATAAAGTATCGAGGTTATAATTCAATTCCTTCCAATCAGATGCGGGATGAATGTTTACTTCAATTACGCCGGGGTCTGGAGATACTACCAGTCTTTCCATTCTGTAATCCCGCGGAGGTTCATACCCTTCAATACGAACAGGTAAATTTAATTTTGCAGCTGTTGCTTCAATGGATGCCACCAAATCCAGGTAGTGCTCCAGGTAATCCATCGGAGGAAGAAAAACATAAATAATTCCATCCCGTGATTCCACACAAAGCGCGGTTTTTATCACAGGTACTTCGAACAATGGTTTTACTTCCTTTTCTTCTTCCCTTATTTTCTTTTTATCATTTTCGTCGCCGGCTTTACTTTGATATTTTATTTTTTGAGCAGTGATCGGATGTTCAAAAATGAGACCATACCTGCTTGTAATTGTTTCGTGAAAATTGGCAAGTGCAGGAAGTTCTTCAAAAAGACTGCGTTCCACTTTATATGGTTCATTATCTTTTGCTACAGCAGGTAATGAATCGAGTGGCAGGCGCAGGCCGATGGGCGAATTGCCCGGAATCAGAAACAGATTGCTTCTGTTGAGCAACCATTTGCAACTCTGCCATTTGCTATTGTCGAAATTCCATTTTAAGGGTAAAGTATATCCAGCCGGATTTCCCAGTCCCGAATCCAACAATTGCGCAAGCGTTCTTCTTTCTACAGATACTTTCAAATCTGCTTTCAGGGGATCGATATTCAGCGGCAATTTTCCTTCCGTCCA
This sequence comes from uncultured Bacteroidota bacterium, assembly GCA_963757315.1. GTDB lineage: Bacteria > Bacteroidota > Bacteroidia > Chitinophagales > Chitinophagaceae > Puia. Next base: position 446,984 of record CAVWRD010000012.1, read on the forward strand.
GAGAAAATAAAAAATATCCTCATAAGCAGCGCTTACATTCTCCGTACTAACTGCCAGGTGTTTGGCTAATTCTTTCGCAAATAATTCAGCTTCCACCCAGGTGGATTTCTTTTTATTTTTTTCATCTGCAATCAGCTGTATATTTTTCCAGATGGGATAATGATCCTTTCTCCAGAAAAGACCATATTGCCAACGTGGCAAAGGTTCACCGGGATACCATTTACCCTGCCCGAAATGAATCATACCATCAGGGCCGAATTTGGAGCGCAATTTGAATATCAGATCCTGAGCTTTCACACGTTTTTCCAATCCGTCAGCAGCCGTATTCCATTGAGCCGACTCCATATCGTCGATGGAAACAAAAGTTGGTTCGCCACCCATGGTCATTCGCAAATCGCCTTTTTCCAAATCCTTATCTATCTTATATCCGGTAGCATGAATAGCCGCCCACTGTTCTTCTGAATAGGGTTTTGTAACTCTTGGGTCTTCATGTATACGAGTCACAGTATTGGAAAAAGAAAACTCTGTTTCGCATGGATCAGAGGCGCCCACTACGGGTGCCGCGCTGACATAGTCAGGTGTACAGGCCAGAGGAATATGTCCTTCACCGGCAAATAATCCGGAAGTCGGATCCAGTCCGATCCATCCGGCTCCGGGAATATATACTTCTGTCCATGCATGTAAATCTGTGAAATCATTTTCAGGACCTGAAGGACCGTCGAGAGATTTAATATCTGCTGTGAGTTGTACCAGGTATCCGGAAACAAAACGTGCGGCCAATCCGAGTTTGCGGAATATTTGCACTAACAGCCACGCTGAATCGCGACAGGAGCCGAGGGCAAGAGTTAATGTTTCTTCGCAGGTTTGCACACCCACTTCCATGCGGATATTATATTTGATATCCCGGTTTAGTTTCTGATTAATATATACCAGGAAGTCGTTAATATTTTTTTCTCTTTTATCAAGTTCCGCCACCCATTTATTTAATAAAGGACCGTTGTCCTTTATTTCGAGATAGGGTACTAATTCGCTTTTCAACTGATCTTTATAGCTAAATGGAAATTTTTCTGCATATTCTTCAACGAAAAAATCAAATGGATTTATGACGATCATGTTGGCAATCACTTCCACTTCAATTTTTAATTCCTTTGTTTTTTCAGGAAATACAACGCGGGCCTGGTAATTACCGAACGGATCCTGCTGCCAGTTGATGAAATGATCTTTAGGGGTTATTTTGAAGGAGTAGGCTTCTATATGGGTACGCGAATGAACCGCAGGTCTCAGACGAAAAATATGAGGTGAAAGAGAAACAAACCGGTCGTAATGATAAGCGGTTTTATGATTAATTGCTACACGTATGGCCATAATGCAAATTTGACACAATGAATAGCAGAGCAACCGTTTTATAAGCGTTCAGTAAAACCGTTTGAAGATAGATAATTTTAGCGTCATTGAGTTACGAGGCGACAGACTGACTTTTCAATAAATCACTTTGTTGTTTCCTATACCTGAGTATATTGACATAGTTGAGTGCAATACGGATATTATAGGTTTCATATGACTTTTGCGCCCATTGAATGGCACCATCCAGATCGCCGTTAATTTCAGCGATGATGGCCATATTGTAACATCCTCTTCCCGCTAATTTACCATCCGGACTTTTTGTTTCTTCCAGCCATATTTCTGCTGCTCCATCCCAATTACCGGACTGAGCCTTACGTTGTGCAGTTTTGAAATTCTGATCTCCGCCAACAAAATAGTCTCTGGAAACGCGGATCCAGTATGGCAGAATTCTGTCAGCATATGCCTGACCCGCCTGAATACCTACTTCTTTAACGGCTTCCTTACGGCCGATCAGTGCCGATGCGGCAACTGCGGGATTTATTCCGGAACCTGATGATGAAAGATCACGCCCAAGGATATATTCATCCAGAATGGTTCTCGTGGACGGATCGTAAATTCTCCAGCCCGTTTTTACATTTGTTGACATACTCACAAGATGTTGTATCGCTGCAACACTCACTCCTGCAAGATTTAGGTTGGTGGGATTGGCTGCATAATTTAATTTAGATTCTGTGTCGAAAAGTTCCAGGGAGAATAAAGCATCTGTGTTGCTTTCCTTGCATATTCTTTCTACTGAATCCCATAGTAATGCGGTAGGAAACACCCCTGCTCCATAAGACCTGAGATCTAAACCATTCAGAGGTTTAACCTGTGTAAAGCGGGTATTTTTCATGAGTTCATCTGAAAGACCCTGTATGCTTGCCTGAGCGCCGGCAGCCTGTAGATCGTTGGTTTCCAGTGAAACGGCTTTATGGATGGCATCCAGTGTTTGTGTTTCATTGGAAGCCCGGGTTCTATTGACAATCGCAACCGTTTTAATATTGGGAGGAATGGATACCGGTGCAGGTTTAGGCACATTTAGGGACATTATACTGGTTGAACTGCAGGAATAGCATACCAGTACTATGCTTATAAAAACAATAGGATTTTTCATGGATTGGCTGTTTTAAGGGACCTGAATTTGACCTTTTAAAACGATTTAGCCCGTTTGTTTAGTATCAGTTAGCAGTAAAATATAGTGAGGTGGAGGGTGGCCAGCTAATTAAGATTTTGGAAAAACCCGGGAGTTCCATTCTCTTTTGAGCATGGCGAATACAAATTCACTTGTCCACCTGCCCTTTAAGAAAGTGCTCTCCATAAATTGGCCTTCCATCCGGAAGGCAAGACTTTTTAACATGGCTATGGAAGCCTGATTTTCCACGTCAACAATTTCAACCATTCGATGAATTCCCTTTTCAAGAAATAAATAATTCATCATACCCCACATAGTTTCTTTAGCATATCCCATTCTTTGATGTAAATGAGAAATTGTTATACCCGTTTCAGCAATCCTGGAGTCTGATAAGTGAAGATAAATAGCGCAATCTCCGATAAGCTGCCGGCTACTGGTATTTTCGATTCCATACTGGATCCATTCGCCAGGTACAATGCGTAGTTTATTTTTATGATCGTCGATGAATTCTTTTGACTGTTTCAAACTGAAAGTATCAAAACCCTGGTATCGTGTTACATCCGGATTTGAACGGTATTGGTGAAATGCCTCCAGATCAGATTCTGCGAGATTTCTTATTTTCAATCGTGGCGTTGTATATAGTATCCGATCCACAAGCAGATTTTCAAATTGCTAAGTTGCAGCTTTTAGAACATATTTGATCCAGACAGACCTGAAAAATGCATTCTCCTAAGTTTAGAATATTTCACTAATATGCAAAAGAATGGATTTGTTTTAGCAAACATTATTTAGAAATCTTTTTCCCCGTGAACATTTTTGAATAGCAAAATGAAGAGATGAAACAATCAATTACAGTGCTATTGTTTTTTTGTTTGGGACTGATGAGTTCTGTGAAATTGTATTCAGCAAGTCCATATCCACTTTCTCCGAAAGACAGTTTGAGATCCGAGCAATTAATAATCGTTTTGACTGATAGTCCGAATAGTATCCGGGCCAAACTTTATTGTGTTGAAAGAAAAGGAGGTAAATGGGTAACTCAATTTTCATTTCCGGTTGTAGTTGGCGAGAAGGGGATGACACCTGACAAATCAGAAGGTGATTTGAAAGCACCTTCAGGCATTTTCGATCTGGGTCCGGCTTTCGGATATGCGGATAAAAAGGATGCAACCTGGATTCACATGCGTTATTTACAGGCGACGGATACCCTGATTTGCGTAGATGATGCCGGATCGCGTTATTACAATCAGTTAATTGACACAAGTTCCATTTTGCCGGACTGGCATAGCCGGGAATTGATGCATCTGAAGAAAATTTATTATGAATGGGGAATTTTTGTTCAATATAATTTTCAACCGGCAGTTAAAGGAAAGGGTTCCTGTATATTTATTCATATCTGGGGTAATGAAAACGAAGGAACAGAAGGCTGTACTGCAATGGAAGAAAAAAATATTTTGAAATTACTTCATTGGATTCAGGCAGAGAAAAATCCAAAACTAGTCCAGTATCAGATAGACGAGTATAAAAAAATAGCTGCTCAATATAAACTCCCTGATTTTGGGCAGACTACTTTTTAGAGTTGGCTGCTACATCTTTTTTATACTTAACGATTGGGGCATAGGGCCCATATTTATGCTGCGAGGATGGGAAGGAATCAGGGAAAGGGCCATCCGGCATGTCTACAGGTTTTAATAATATGTCGGGCCAGTCTTTTTTGAATTTTTTTGCAGGTCTCGGCTGGCTGTTTACAAAAGCGGCTAAATCCCAGGCCTCTTCAGTACTTAGATGTTCATTGATATAACTACTTCCATAAGGCATATTGTCTTTAATAAAACCTGCAAACTTCGATAAACGGTATAGTCCTGCAGACGTGTTATAACTGTGATTGCCCCATAATGGCGGATACAGGTAACCGCTTGTACTGTCAGTTTTTCCATCACCGTTCTCACCATGGCATAGCTGGCATTTTTGTACATATACCAGCTTGCCTTTTTGAGGATCTGCCGATCGTTCAATAAATGAGAGTTGTTCCAAACCGGTACCCCGTGGTTTCTTTCCTTTTGTTACATCCTTTCCTACCCATCGGATATAAGCATTCATAGCTCTCATTTCCCTACTGTTGCTGTCGGGAGCTTTGCCGTTCATGCTCCTTTCAAAACAATCCGTAATTCGCTGGTTAATTGTTTCGTTCGAACCCTTTCGATCACTGAACCTGGGATACAAAGAAGAAACACTTCCAAAATTTCCAGCCCAGGCCACGGTGCCGGCATTCAAATGACAGTTTTGGCAATTCATGCCGTTGGTATAATGGCCAACAGAGCCGGCGGGTCCAAAATACGAGGATGTTTTACTGATCAGTTTTCTTCCATACCTGATCAGATCTCCCGAATCATCGTGAGGAATTTCACTGGAATCGGGAGCTGACCATAAAACTTCTTTCTCAAGCGGTCGGGTTGCAGACAAGGGTTTACTAACCGGTTTTGGTTTTTCTTCTTTGTTCCAGAACCAGAGCACAACTCCGCCTGTCAGCAAAACAATTAAGATGCCCAGCCACTTACGCCTCATGGAATGCTGTTAATTCATTTTTAAGATCCGGTTGTTATACATAACAATATCCGCATCCGTGTTCCTGTGCGCGCCCAACAGCATAAACTCCGGAGGGCATATGAGGTATTCCAGGAATTAGTCCATCCTGCATTTCCTTTAAAACAACAACAGCATCCTGTTTTGTGATGCCGGCTATAACCGCACTATAAACTGTAAGGGCCATATTACAAACACAGAACATTATTCCCATTGCCTGAAGTTCGGGTATACCAAGCGTGACGTTTCCTAAACCTGGCGCAGAAAAATCATCTGATCTCGGTTTCCAGAATGGATTTCTCACTGCGGGGGCTTTTGTTTCGGGATCGTTGACTTTTTGCATTTCTCCCAATTTATATTTTGCCCACAAGCTATCCTGTAAAGCATATGCATAAGCAGCATGACGTAATACGACAACTGCCGTGCAATCCTTTTCCGATGCCCCTGTAGCCTCATTGGTCATCATAAATATTTTGGGCCAAGCGAAAGGGAAAATTTCTTTGGGTTCAGTACAGTCGAAAACCAAACGATGTTTGCCTTTTATACCTTTGAACCATTCGTCGGGATCTTCGGCATTTACAAATGGATGGTCTATACCACTGTTTGCCTTTGCCGGATTTATCAGCGAAGCAACCCCCATCAGGGCGGCAGCTCCGGTAACCTTACCTAAAAAAGCACGTCTGTTGTCTGATTGTGTTGGTTTATTCCTGGTCATATTATAGGTTTTAATGGTTAAAGGGCCTGGATGAATGCAAGTGAAAACGCAGGACCAGACCCATCTTCGTAATTTAGTTGGAAAAAAATTGATAAAAACTAAAACTGTATTTTTATTTAAAATTCATAAAATGGAGGCGGTGAAAGGTCGCACGCAGGAATATCTGTTGAATTGTCCAGATATGAGTTTTTACTTCGTATGGACAAAGTATAATATTTTAATGCATGCACACGAAACATATCCCCTTTATTAAGTAAGGAATGAGGAAATTCTTTCTGCTCGTGGTCGTTACTGTCAATGAAGCTACAATTTTAGAAAGAAATCAGAAAAATTTATTATGAAGAAATATTTGTGGTTTATGGTCGCTTTTACAGGCTGGTATTACTCTTGTGGGGCACAGGTGCCCGTGAGCAAAGAGCCTAGGCACCATAATATCTTAGAAAACACCCATATTCGCCTCCTCGATGTCCATATTCCTCCCGGCGACACAACGCTGTTCCATATTCATGCTACACCTTCAGTTTTTTTGATCCTCACGAACACAGTAAAAGTGGGTTCACAGGTGATCAGTGAAGAAAAGCGGGCGAAATTAACCACCTCCGACAACGAAAATATATGGTATGAAAGTTTCCGTAACCAACCGAGAATTCATCGTGTTTGGAACAGCGATACCACAGAATATCATGTAATGGATATAGAATTGACGAACAAAAACTATAAAACAATTGATTCTCCTTTCCGGCAGCCAGTTTTTAATCTCTTATTTGATGAAACTCCCGTTCGGGTTTACAGACTTACCATTTCGAATATTGAATTAATGCAGATACCTGCCAGAAAAGCAGAAGTACTTATTGTAAGGGTAAAGGACTCTCCATGCGAAGGCTCTGTAAATGGAAAACATCTTCTGAGGAAAGGCGATTACGTATACATTCCTTCAGGTAATTCCATAGACATTAAAAATGGCGGAACAGGAGATGTTCAATATGCTTTTTTCGAATTGAGATAGTTAATTCGGCTATTCGATTTTTTTAATTCTAATATTCCTATACCAGACTTCCTCTCCATGATCCTGCAAAGCGATATGACCCGAATGAAAACTGCCAAATCCGGGCATTGTATTAAACTTGCTTGCTGAAATTAGTTTTTGCCATGCATCATCCCAAAGCGAAGTGGAAATAATGTGAACGTCGTTTAAGTAAAGATCCAGCTGATGGGCGTTACTTACAATCTCCACCTGATTCCATTCGAGTGCAGGTTTAGCGGACATAATCCTCGAGGCGATGAGATCGTAAAGATCACCGGCCTCATGTTTAAAACTATGGGCATCTTCATTGCTGTCTTTATCACATACCTGCATTTCAGGCCCGGTGTTCCAGGTTTCTTTATACTTCATTGTATCTTCCTGAACAAAAATCATGATACCACTATTTGCTTTTTTACCAATCTTCCATTCCAGTTTAAGATCAAAGTTTCCAAAGATGTCATTTGAAACAAGGTCGCCTCCTCCTGTTGTCTGATAACCGTTTTTTGCTCCCGGTTGTAAATGAATTGATCCACTGTCCATGTTCCAGGCACTGCCTGCCTGTTTTTTCCCATAAGTGTGCCAGTCAGTGATCGCATTACCTTCCGAGAGAACAGTCCAGCCACTATCCGAAACGACGATTGCTGGTTTAAAAGTTGTATCAGCCGGCGAATGAAAGGACAGCGCATTTCCATTTTTATTTTTGCAGGCAATAGCGATCACCAGAATGAAGCAAAAGAATATTTGTAGATTTTTCAAATCGGGTTTCTATTAAAAGATGCGGGTTCAATGAATTAATACAAGACGACTGTATAAATTAGTTAAATTTAGTAATATCTCATGGTGTTAATCAAGGATAAGAAATTACTGGGAAGTTTTTCAGATACCAGCCAGCTGGAGTGGCTGGAAACAAATGGTCTTGGCGGATGGTCGGGCAGTAGTTTGTCGGGATGTAACACTCGTCGTTATCATGGTTTGCTCATGGCATCCATTAAACCACCGACAGACCGGATGCTGCTTGTTTCAAGACTAGATGAAACCATTGTATTGGATGGAAGTCGTTTTGATTTAGGAACGAATGATTACGGCAATGACGATTTTTCCACAGGGATTACAATGGCTCAGTTCTTTTAAGAGAGATTTTTTCCCGGAGTGGATTTATGAGGTTCCCGGCGTTACCATCCGAAAAATTATCACAATGGTAAATGGGGAGAATACCACTTTGATTCGATATGAAATATTACACGCTTCCAAACCATTTACACTTCATCTACTACCCCTGATCGCAGCAAGAGGATATCATGAATTGCAACATTCGTATAATAATATTTTCTGGGATATTGATTTTAAAAACGGCGTTTTTCATACCCGGCCATTTGATGGTGCACCTGATATATATATTTCTGTACCGGGATCTTCTTACCAGTCTGTGAATAAATGGTATTACAATTTTAATTATTTGCAGGAAAAATATCGCGGTCTGGATTATCAGGAAGACCTGTTTAATCATGGATTGTTTAGTGTAGATCTCAAAGAAGGAGACAGACTGGATATCATCGTTTCAACAGATAACCCGGAAGAAAAAAATGCAGTTGCACTTTTTAAAAAAGAACAGGATCGAAAGCGCAATCTATTAAACGGCATCCCTGATCACCTGGTACGTCAATTAGTGCTGGCAGCTGACCAGTTTATTGTAAAACGTACGGAGCCTGCTGACACTGAAAAGGAAACACCCATTGATTTTAAAACTGTGATTGCAGGATACCACTGGTTTACTGATTGGGGACGTGATACGATGATTTCCCTGCCAGGTCTTTGTTTGACAACCGGAAGGTTTGAAGATGCAAAGAAAATCATTGCCGTATTTGCGAAGTCGGTAAGCATGGGCATGCTACCCAATCGCTTTATCGATGTGAACAATCCGCCGGAATATAATAATGTGGATGGAACACTTTGGTATTTTAATGCGGTATATAATTATTTGCAGGCTACGGGCGATAGCGATTTTATCCTCAGCGAAATTCTTCCAGTTCTAACGGAAATAATCGAATGGCATTTCAAAGGAACCCGTTTTAATATCCATGTTGACAGTGACGGTTTATTATATGCCGGAGAAAAAGGACAGCAGCTTACGTGGATGGATGCACGTATCAACGATTGGGTGGTTACACCGCGAATGGGTAAGCCGGTAGAAATTGAAGCTTTGTGGTATAATGCGCTAAGGATTTTTCATTACGTTCTTTTATTAAACAATGATACTTTAAAGGCCGGTGTTATTCTGGAGAAGGCAGAATATGCATGTAAAAGTTTCGGTGAAAAATTCTGGTATCCTGAAGGTTGCTATTTATACGATAATATCGATGAGTTGGGTAAACCAGACGCGAGTCTTCGTCCGAATCAGATATTCACCATCAGCCTTCCCTTTCCACTACTGAAGGGTGAGAAAGCTAAATCAGTATTAAATATTGTCAGATCCAAATTATTTACTGTTGTCGGACTCAGATCACTCTCTCCTGATGATCCGGATTACAAGGGGAGTTATGGAGGAGATGTATTTAAACGTGATTCAGCATACCATCAGGGAACAGTTTGGAGCTGGCTTCTGGGACCATTTATAGAGGCGGGAATAAAAACTTTGGGAATCAGTTTCAAAAACGAAGCAAAAGATATCATCGCCGAATTCGCCCGGCATCTTCATGAAGGATGTGTTGGAACTGTTTCTGAAATTTTTGATGGTGATGAGCCTCATCATCCGCGGGGTTGTGTGGCACAGGCCTGGGGTGTTGCAGAAGTTTTGCGTGTAATTAAAACTTATTCTTTATTTCAGGAAGCCAATTGATCGGCGTGATTTTCTTAATCTCACTCCCATACCCCCATACTTCCACACTCCCATACTTTCCTATGCGTTATTATAAATCTTCAACACCGTTTCCCTTAGTGCATTTGAATTGTCAGAAACCAGAAATTCGAGTGTTTCGGCGACTTCAGAAGGTTTTACCCAAATCCCGGGATTAATATCCGGCATTGTTTTTCTGTTTAAAGGAGTGTCCAGTGTACTAGGGACAACTACCGATACACTTACATTAGTTCCTTTGCTTTCTTCATTCAGAAATTCTGCCAGCTTAAATAAAAGCGATTTACTAAGACTATAAGCAATCAACCCTTTGCCCTGTCCGGCATTCAATGCAGGACGTGCGCCGATAAAAATAATCCTTCCTCTTTTATTTTTGGTGAGGTGTTCGAACAGAGGCCTTGTTACGAAATAAGCCGTTTCGAAGTTTAATGATATTTGCTTTCTCAGGTCTTCGCCACCTGTTTCAGCCAATCCGCCCATCGCGAAACCTCCAACCAGCAGCAAAGCTGAATCTATCGTTCCGTACTTCTGAATTGAATTCTGAACGAAATCATGCGTTTCTTTTTCGTTGGTAAGATCTACCACGATGATTTCAAGATTTGGATGAGGTGGGAAGTCCGATCTGGCATTTTCGCTTGAAACAGTTGCCAGTACCTGATAATTTTTATCGAGGAATTTTTGTGTTACGGCAGTTCCGAGATTCCCATTAGCACCCGTTATAATCACCGTTTTCATTCGTTAAAGTTTAATCATGAATGCTTATTTCCCAGCCAGATGAGTGCATTCAAAATAAGCTGATCCTCATCAGGACTGCTAAAAGTTTGCGATAGTTCCTGATTGGTCTTATGTTCATAGTCCATATCATTATGTCCCATATTGAAATACACCATTCGATAGTTTTTGTTCGTCCATACCACAGGATAAAAGCCGCTATGCCAGATCTCATAAAGTTTTGGGCCGGTACCCAGAGGGAAACTGGTGCTGTCTATCGCTAATAATATATCAATTTGAGGATTTAGCCGAAGGTCGTTCGACCATCGATACCATTCACTGGCGGCAGATCGAAAAGTATCAGGTAAATTTTTTGTAACCGGATGATTTTTATCCATAACTCTTAACACGGCAGGTGTTGGGCGCCAGGTATTACTAACATAAGAACCGGAACCCAAAAATTCATTATGATACCAATCCCAATTCTGTGGAAAATCAGACGGAGTCAATGCGAATCCCGAAAAATGAAAACCCATCCAACCTCCTCCATTCTTCATATATTCTTCGAAAGCTTTTCTTTGTTCGGGATTATCTGGTCTTGTGTCAAGGAAAATTACCACCTGGTATCTGGAAAGAAATTTTTCATTCAGATTGTCCCAGTTATTTGTTGAATCATAAGTAAAATGATAAGCGGAAGCCATTTTTGGAAACCATCGATTAGCTTCATGTACAAAACTAATATGAGCCAGGTCTGCCCTGCCTGTATAAAATGCTATCACATGGAAGTCCTGGACTTTATTTTGGGCCACATCGCTAAACGGAAAAAAGCAAATTAAAAAGAGAGAGACGATTGTTATAGTAAGGTTATGCGGTTTCATTTTAAAAACTTCTAAATGAAAAATCGTTATATTGCTCTGAATATTAATTGAAAGCAGCTACAACCCTATGACGTTTGTCGACTAGGTAAACTGTGTTACGAATTATAGAATTGAATTGAAATGAAATTTGGATTGCTTTCTATTTACCTTCTTACTGCCAGTCTTTTCTCCAACTACGCATCCGCTCAATCCCAACAGGAAGATAGTATTTTTTACCAGACGGCCGTAGCGCATACCATGTCAGTTTATTACGATCAGCTGGGAGACCAGTCCCGCCTTTTTAATGGCAGTTTATATGCCGGAATTGACCTGACATTCCAAAAAGGAAGCCCATTTTTCATTTCAGATAAAACGAGCAGTGGATCTGTGGTGTACGACAGCATTTTTTATCCGAACCTGGCTATATTTTACGAGGATTACCGACAGATACTGGTAGTAGTAGACCACGCATTCCCTTTACGATTGGTAAATGAAAAAGTTAGTGCTTTCAACATAGCCGATCACCATTTCGAGTACGTGTTTTCAGACCTGAACAGAGGAATTCCAAAAAGTGATTTTTATGAGGTGTTATACAACGGAAGGTCCAGACTGTTGAAACATACTTCAAAAAAAATCAGGGAAGTACTTTCATCTTCAGAGGGCCTCAGGCGTTACATGGATGAATTCGATGATTATTATATCAAAGGAAGAGGTTCATATTTTAAAATAAGTTCAAAACGTGAGTTGTTCAATTTCGCAGGTGATCATAAAAAAGAAATTCAACGATTTATTCGGAAGAACAAATTGGATTTAAAAAACGATAAGGATAATACCCTAAGTCAGGTTGCTGCTTTTTATGATCAAATTGCCAATAACTAACATGAGATATTCTGTTGGGTCGTTGCTCCTTATCATTTTACTGGGCTGTTACAGTCCGGAATTGAAGGCCCAGAAAAACGCACAGAATCTTATCACTGTTACATTACATGATGCACCTATACAGGAAATGGTAGAGGAAGTTGAATTACAGACAGATTATCATTTCTACTACGACATTTCTTTGTTTGACAGCCTTAAGTTTAATTTTTCTGTCAATAAAGAATCTCTGAAATATGTAATGATCAAGGCATTCAGTGGTACTGATATCAATTATGCGGTTGGTCCGTCCAATGAGGTATTCCTCACAAAAGGTGTTTCTATTCAGACAAACCTTCTGGTATCTGTGGATACCACCAAAAAGAATCGTCGAACAGACCGCGTGGAAATAGAAGAAGATCAAAGTCAGGCATCAAAAATTCAAATCGCGGCTTTGGAGAATAAGCTCTATCAGATCGGAGTTAACTCTGCAAACAATGGTTCTCCGAATGCGCTGATTACTGGATATGTACGGGACGCAAAAACGGGAGAATCGATTCCGGGCGCCTCTATTTATACTGACAAACAACGCACGGGGGTGGCATCAGATCAATATGGATATTACGCCATCCTGCTTCCCAAAGGGCGTCATATTTTAAATATTCAGAGTATTGGAATGAAAGATACACGCCGGCAGGTTCTTTTATCGGGCGACGGAAAAATGAATATTGATTTGCAGGGCCAGGTTATGATGCTGAAGAATGTTATTGTTTCCGCTGAAAAGATGAGCAATATTCGAAGTGTCGATATGGGTGTGCAGAAAATGGATATCAAGACACTTAAAGTGGTGCCGGTTGTGTTTGGTGAAGCCGATCTTTTGCGCGTTTTATTAACATTGCCGGGAGTAAAATCGGTAGGTGAAGCAAGTACAGGTTTAAATGTTCGGGGTGGTTCTGCAGATCAGAATCTCATTCTGTTCAATGACGCGACCATATATAACCCGTCGCATTTTTTCGGTTTCTTTTCAGCATTCAATCCGGATGTAGTAAAAAGTGTGGAGTTATATAAGAGTAGTATTCCAGCCAGGTATGGAGGACGGTTATCATCTGTTTTGGATATCACCAGCAGGGAAGGAAACAAAAAAGAATTTGAAGGCAATGCGGGAATTGGGCTTGTTACCAGCAGATTGGAATTTGAAGGTCCCATTGTTAAAGATAAAACATCCTTTATTCTCGCGGGCAGAACTACCTACGCAAACTGGCTGCTGAATCTTTTGCCGGACCAATACAAAAATAGCAGGGCTTCGTTTTATGATGTCAATTTCAATGTCAGCCATCAGATCGATAAAAACAACAATCTTTACCTGACGGCTTATACCAGTAAGGACAATTTTAATCTGAACAGTGATACAACGTATGGATACGGCAATCTTAATCTTTCATTGAAATGGAAACATTCTTTCAACGATAAATTGTATGGCGTATTTATCACCGGATATGACCAGTACAATTATGATATCAGCAGCACACAAAATCCGGTGAATGCTTATAAATTTTCTTTTGGTGTAAATCAATCTTATTTTAAAGGGGAGTTTTATTACTATTTAAGTTCTAAACATTCACTGGAATTCGGACTGAACTCGTTATATTATGGATTACATCCGGGCACTTACGAACCACTGGGAAAGGAATCTCTTTCTTCGCCAGATACCGTTGAAAAGGAACAAGCACTGGAAAGTGCGGTATACCTGAGCGATAAATTCACCATCACACCTGCGTTTGTGGTAGAAGCTGGTATCCGGTTTTCGCTATACAATTATTTGGGCCCGCAATCGGTAAACCAGTATCCTCCGGACGTTCCCAAAACGGCAGATAATATCGAATCTGTAAAAACTTATGGCTCGAACGATTTTATAAAAACATATTCAGGTCCGGAATATCGTTTGTCGGCCAGGTATGCATTTACCGAAGATTTTTCAATTAAGGCCAGCTATAATACCGAGAGACAATATATACATGTACTGTCCAACACGACCGCCATTTCACCAACAGATATTTGGAAACTGAGTGATCCTAATATTGCACCTGAATGGGGAAATCAGTATTCACTTGGCATTTACAAAAATCTGAAAAATAATACGATTGAGACTTCTGTAGAAGTTTACTACAAAACCATGCAGCATATACTGGATTATAAGAGCGGCGCCATACTCGTATTGAATCATCATATCGAAACGGATGTAATCAATACAAACGGCCGGGCTTATGGTATCGAATTCATGATCAAAAAAGCAACAGGCAAATTAAATGGCTGGCTCAGTTACACCTATTCGAGAACAGAATTAAAACAGGCTGATCCTTATGCCGGAGAAATAATCAATCAGGGTAAATACTACCCTTCAAATTATGATCAGCCAAATTCAGCGACGATTTTAATGAACTACAGGGTCAATCACCGGTTTAGTATTTCCCTTAACAGCACATATACTACAGGCCGTCCGATTACATTGCCTACAGGTTCTTATTTTTATTACAATTCATACAGAACATTATATTCAGACCGAAATGCTTATCGTATTCCTGATTATTACCGGACAGATTTTTCCATGAACATAGATGGTAATCACAGGATTCACCAGAAATTTCACAATTCCTGGACCATCGGGGTATATAATCTTTTCGGAAGACAAAATCCTTACTCGGTTTATTATGTTTCGCAAAATGGTGCTTTGAATGGATATCAGCTTTCTATTTTTGGAAGTGCGATTCCATTTGTAAATTATAATGTAAGATTTTAATTGATTTTCATGAAAATGAAATATTGTGTATTGTTGATTTTAGTGTTGGGAGCTTGCACTAAGCCATATGTTGCAAATATTAAAGGTCAGGCCGTGGGATTTCTTGTTGTGGAAGGATATATTAATGTTTCCGGAACCACAACTATTCACATGTCGAGATCTACCGGATTAGATTCACCCCAATATAATCCTGAACTCGGAGCACAACTTGCAATTCAGTCTGAGAGCGGCGGCAGTACTCCACTCACCGAAGCAGGGAATGGAATTTATTCAGTCGATGGTTTAAATTTGGATCCCACACAGCAATACAGATTACAAATACTAACAGCTGGTAAGGAATATTTGTCTGATTTGTCAAAAGTTAATATAACACCTCCCATTGATTCGGTAAACTGGACGGCAAATACTGACGGAGTCAGTATTTTTGTATCCACACATAACGATCAGGTTCAGCCGGGATATTATCAATGGACGTTTAATGAAACATGGCAATATAATTCAGAATATTTTTCGGGACTGGAGTATCAGAGTGGGGCGCTGGTAAACAGACCGACAAGTGACCTGATTTATACATGCTGGCGCTCCGATTCTTCCACAAATATTGCGATTGCAAACACAGAAAAATTGAGTGCAAATGTTATTTACCAATATCCATTAACACAAGTTTCCTTTAGCACGACGGACAAAATGGTAGACGAATATAGTATACTTGTAAAGCAAACTTGTCTTTCTCAGGATTGGTATGAGTGGGTTCAGAAAATTCAAAAAAATACGGAGCAGCTTGGGTCTATATTTGACGCACAGCCTTCGGAAACCGGTGGCAATATTCATTGCACTTCGAATCCTACAGAAATGGTTATAGGGTTTATAGGTACGACTACCGAAACTGAAAAAAGAATTTTCATAAGAAGGTCACAATTGCCTTCCGTAACGATGTATACCGGATATGAAACCTGTTTGTTAGATACAACAGGTCTCGGCAGTTCAGATCTTAACGATCGTTTCAACACGGGATATTATATTCCGGTGGGAATTATCTATGCAATGGGAGCAGCCGTAGGTGTTTCAAGTTCAACTCCCGATTGCGTCGATTGCAGATTGAAAGGTGGAACATTAACAAAACCTGATTTTTGGCCATAAATGTTTAAGCATTTGTATTTAAAATGAAGACAAAAATTCTAATTATAAAAACGAAGATAGATTTCCGAAAATACTGATTTTCGTTATTACTGGGTCTGGCCCCTGTGTTACGCACTTATTCGCAGAATTCGGTCGGTAGTAAAGATCCGTTGAACGAGTTAAATCAATACCGTAGCCAATATATTCAGGAAAAACTTTACGTACACACCGACAAGGATTCCTACTTGTCCAGAGAGATCTGCTGGTTTCGGATTTATTACCTGGATGCGCTTTTTAATAACCCAATTACAATAAGCAAGATCGCTTATGTGGAAATACTGGATAGAAATAACCGCCCGGTTATTCAGCAAAAAGTATCTCTGAAACCAGGCGAATCCAATGGCTCGATAATCATTCCGGTTAATATTCCTTCCGGCACTTACACGTTAAGAGCCTATACAAACTGGATGAAGAATTTCGGGCCGGAGAATTTTTTTGAAAAACCCATCCGCATTATAAATACGAAGAATCTGAAACCGGATTCAACGATTGTAAAATCAAAAAATTACGATATTCAATTTTTTCCCGAAGGAGGAAACCTGGTACAACAAATTGTTTCGAAAGTAGGTTTCCGTGTAACCAATGCCTATGGGGAAGGCCTTGATTTTAAGGGATTTCTGACAAATCAAAATGGAGACACGGTGCTACGGTTCCAACCATTGCATAAAGGTCTGGGAAATTTTGATTTCACACCTGAAGCGGGTCAATCTTATAAAGCGATTATCGGTTTTCAGGATGGTCAGTCAGTTACGAAAGAAATGCCTACTGTTTATACAAGCGGATATGCAGTAAGTCTTTCAAAAAATCAGGAATCACAGATCACTTTTACAGTGCACGTTTCCCCCGATCTGGGAGATCCAGAAGTATTACTGGTCGTACACGGTCAGCATACTACAATGCCTGTAAAAACAGGAAAACTTACTAATCACAGTTATTCTTTTAATGTTGAACAAAATGATCTGGAAGATGGCATTTCTCAATTCACGCTCTTCAACGATTCTGGTCAGCCTGTTTGCGAACGGTTATATTTCAAATATCCGGAGAAAAAATTATTGATATCAACAAGCACAGGCGGCGAGTTTGGTATCCGCGGAAAGGTAAGTGTGGATTTGTCTGTAACGGATCAATTGGGGAAGCCCGCTAATGCCGATATGTCCGTGGCTGTTTATCGCCTGGATTCCCTCCAGGATGTGGATCAAAACAATATTGGGAATTACCTCTATTTATCAGCCGAGCTCGGCGCAATTGAATCTCCCGACTTTTATTTTGAAGACGGTGGAAAATCCCGGGAAGCAGATATGGAAAATCTCATGTTAACCCATGGCTGGCGTCGGTTTAACTGGAAAGAAATTGTTCGGCAAAAATCCCTCAAGGTTGAATTTTCGCCCGAATATGACGGTCATATCATTACGGGTAAACTGGTAAATAACAAATCAGGTAAGGGTGTGCCCAATGAAGGTGTTTATCTTTCTGTACCATCAACAAGGACTCAGTTCCGCCCTGCGCTGAGTGACAATAAAGGATTTGTAAAATTTGAAATGACGGGATTCTATGGTTCTGAGGAAATAATCGTTCAAACCAATCCAAAGGAAGACAGCCTGTCGCATATTGAAATCGCAAGTCCATTCGTCACAAAAATATTCTGGTTCCGTTTTTCCGGATTACGCTATTCCAACTATAAACTCATCTACGTTGTCATATCAGAACATCCAGGAACAGGTAAGGCATGTATACGATGGAACAAAACTTAGCAGGTTCAACAGGCAATACGTAGATACGAATACCTTTTATGTTACGCCTGATGAAAAGTATCTATTGGACGACTACACACGATTTCAGACGATGGAAGAAGTGCTGAGAGAATACGTCCACTCGATCAATGTAAACAGGCGGGGCGACAATTTTCAGGTATATGCCGTAGACAATTCTGTCCGCAATTTTTTCTCTGATGAACCTCTTATACTAATTGATGGCGTTCCTTTTTTTTATACCAATGAATTAATTCAACAGGATCCTTTAAAGATCAAAAGACTTGATTTGGTAAACAGGCAATATGATGTGGGATATCAAACCTATCCAGGCATCATCAGTCTTATAACCTATCACGGGGATTTGGATGGTATCGTACTAAATCCACATGCCCTGGTGCTTGATTATCCGGGCATCCCTGAATCGAGAGAATTTTTTGCACCGAAATATGAAACTGAGCAACAGATTAATAACCGGATGCCTGATTTCAGAACGCTTTTATACTGGTCACCTCAAATTAAATCTGACGCGGGTGGACGAAAACAACTTGAATTTTATACTTCTGATCTTCCCGGGAAATATGCCCTGGTTGTGCAGGGCGTCTCTGATACCGGAATACCCGGGAACAATGTGATTTATTTTACAGTTAAAAAATAGCGTTTAGATTTTTACACTTTCACCCGTTTTCGCCCACCAATATTAGGAAGAAAGCCAGTGAGTAAACCAATAAGTGGCAGAAACGCGCAAACCTGGTATACATAAATTATGCCTTTGTGATCGGCGAGTACGCCCAGTAAAGCAGAGCCGAGTCCACCCATTCCGAATGCGAATCCAAAGAAAAGTCCCGAGATCATACCGATTTTGCCAGGTAATAATTCCTGTGCATATACGAGGATAGCAGAAAAAGCAGAAGCAAGTATGACGCCGATAATCACCGTCAGAATGGCTGTCCAAAAAAGATTCGCATGAGGCAAAATAAGCGTGAACGGTGCTACTCCTAAAATTGAAAACCAGATTACATATTTTCTTCCAAACCTGTCTCCGAGGGGTCCGCCAAGTAATGTGCCTGCTGCGACAGAAAAAGAAAATATAAAAAGGAAGATCTGTGCATGCTGAACAGATACTTTAAATTTTTCGATCAAATAAAAAGTCAAATAACTAACCATGGAAGCCAGATAGAAGTACTTTGAGAAAATCAATACCAGTAAAATTAATATTGACAGAATGATTTTCTTTTGTGAGAATGTGGGACCCTCCGACTTTGTTTTTATATTTTTTTGTTTGTAGGTATTGAGATTCAGTTTATACCAGCGACCGACAAATAAAAGGATGCCCAGGGCAATCAACGGCAATGCCGAAAACCAGCCAATACTTGATTGTCCCATTGGTACGATAATCAATGCTGCAAGCAAAGGACCGAGTGAAGAACCTGCATTGCCGCCCACCTGAAATATTGACTGGGCAAGTCCACGTTTGCCTCCGGATGCCATATAAGCAACCTTCGATGCTTCGGGGTGGAAAATAGAAGAGCCAATTCCAATGAGTGCCACGGAAACGAGCAGTACCTGGTAATTACCTGCCTGCGACATTGCAATAATACCTATTAAAGTGAATCCCGTACTGGTGGCAAGAGAAAACGGCTGGGGACGACGATCAGTATACATTCCAACCAGCGGCTGCAATAGGGACGCAGCCAGCTGAAATGTGAGTGTAATAAGACCTATCTGTGAGAAATTCAAATGAAAATTCGTTTTAACCAATGGATAGATCGCCGGAATCAGGGCTTGTATCGTGTCATTTAATAAATGCGATAAACTTATCATCAGCAAAATGGGATATACAGTTGACGTAAATGCCGGAGCTGTACCCAGTTTGCTAATTTGTTTTTGCATTAATTTATGCATGAGGAGCGATATCTTTTCTGACGATCAATCTGCAAGTTAATTCAGTGGAAGGGTTTTTCATTCAAATCAAAAACACTGTTTATTTTGCGAAACATTATTTTTGCAAATCTCTAAAGTCTGCAGATGAAAAAATTATTTTATTTTTTGATTCTATTTGTGCTTACTGAAGCAAATGCACAGAAAACAGATAACGATCTTCAGAGTCAGATAAAAGAATTAATAAAAGGTTTTCATGGGACAGTTGGAATATATGTACATGATCTGAAAAAAGACAGGATCGCTTATTATAATGCTGATACAATATTTCCCACGGCAAGTATTGTAAAGATCCCGATCATGATCGGCATTATGAATAAAATACAAAACAGGGAACTTGATTTTCACCAGGTGATGATTTATAAAGACACTTTAAAATACGATCCTGGAGAAGATATCCTGGCTTCATTCAAGCCGGATGAAAAAATACAACTCAGCAAACTAATGCTTCTCTCTATTTCTCTCAGCGATAATACGGCAAGCCTCATGTTACAGGGTATCGCCGGTGGGGGAATGCGGATCAATGAAATTATGGACAGTCTTGGTTACATCAATACAAGAGTGAATAGCCGCACACCAGGCCGTGAACAAAATCGGGAGATATATGGATGGGGACAAACAACTCCCCGTGAAATCGCCAGGCTGATGGAACAAATTGCAGAAGGCAGAATATTGAGTCAGCGCAGCAGCGACCGGATGCTCAGAACCCTGGGCAGGCAATATTGGGATGAAGACGCTATTTCACAGATACCGCCCAATATTTATGTCGCTTCAAAAAGTGGTGCACTGGATGAGTGCCGGAACGAGCTATTATATGTAAACGCGCCACATCCTTATATCTTCAGCATATTTACCAAAAACAATACGGATCAAAGTTGGGAATATAACAACGAAGCCTGGGTGCTTACCAGAAAACTATCAGCACTTTTGTTTAAGTACTATAATCCTGATATCAGGTGGGATGCTGAGCCTGTTAGTCGATTCGATGACCGATGACCGATGACCGATGACCGATGACCGATGACCGATGACCGATGACCGATGACCGATGACCGATGACCGATGACCGATGACCGATGACCGATGACCGATGACCGATGACCGATGACCGATGACCGATGACCGATGACCGATGACCGATGACCGATGATTTTCGGAGAAACAATTTACAAATATTTTTAGGCTTTGGACTTTTGGCTTTAAGCTTACAGAGTTATTTCACGATTGCGTGCAATAACTTTCCAGAATCCTGTTATCTGATTATTCTCAACCACATGTGCTTTTTCATATAAAGCTACAGACGGACAAATATGCCAGGGAACTCCGTAAAGTACATCACCTGTTTTATACGCACTGCTGTCGGATACTTCAAGCACGAGATGTTCTTCGCTTTGGGCGATCGGTATGGCTTTTTCTGCATTTAAAAAATAAACGCGGGGTAACGGATTTTCTGCAGCCACAGATTTGTGACCAAGGTCAACACAGATTTTGTCTGAAGCCGGAATAGAAATTACCCTGCAAACGAGCAGGGCCGCCCATTCGAATGGTTGTTCGGGAATTTGTTCTTTATTACCCTTGTCCCAGAAAACAAAAGTACCAGGACTGCATTCACGATCTCCTGCTGCTGCATGTATGAAACAGGTTGGCGAACCTCCCGCTATCAACGTCATTGGACGAATGGCTATTTTTTCTATTTCCTGTTTTAACTTCAGCACAGGTACAAAAGCCTGAACACAATTTTCAGTTCTTGTTTTCAGGTCTTTAACCTTCAGATGCCCGTCATAAGCATGTAAGCCGACAATATTTATGGAAGGAAGGGAAACAATTCGGGAATAAAGATCAGGCACTTTCTCCGGCGCTATGCCTGTGCGGTTCATGCCTACATTCAGATCAATATAAACCGATGCCTGCAATTTCGCGTTTGTAAATAAGCTTGAAATTGTTTCTGCGGGTTCAAATTGATCAAGAAGACAGGAAAAACTGGATTCGGGATATTTTTCAATCAGGCTAATCAGTCTTTTAATTTTAGGACCATTAACAGGATAAGCAAGCAATATATCCGGCGCTTTTATCATCGCCAGCATTTCTGCTTCTGCGATTGTTGCAGCCTTGAATTTTTTGATGCCTGCATCCATCATCATACTGCATACTTCCGCTATTTTATTTGTTTTTACGTGTGGCCGGAGGAAATGAACATTTATTTTATTTGTTAACAAGCGAATGTTTTCTTTTACCCTTTCCGGATAAATCAATAAAGCGGGTGAATCGTATTCGTTTATATTATCAACCTCATACCAGTTTTTCTCTTTCATCTTAAAATCGTTTCATGATTATTACACATTCAATTGATCATTTCATTTACACAATTCTACATTTTCACAATAGCATCCCGCACATGCGGGATCACATTGTGAATCACAAGTTCTTAAATCTATTAAGAAAGACTTTTTAAACAAGTTCGAAGAGTGCTTCAATCTCCACGGGAATATTATCCGGTAACGAGCCCATACCTACAGCACTTCTGACACCAATGCCATTTTCTTTCCCCCAGACCTCTGCAAATAGTTCACTGCAACCATTGATGATATAGGGATGTTTTTCAAAAGACGACTTGCAATTTACCATTCCCAGAACCTTTATCACACGTTTGACTTTATCGAGGCTTCCCAAATGATGTTTTAAAGTTGAAAGAATTGCCAGACCCACCTGTCTTGCGGCAAGTTTACCTTTCTCTGCGTCCAGATCTTCGCCAATACGTCCCCTAATTAGCGACCTGTCGGGCAAAATTGGCCCATGTCCCGAAACGTAACAATAATTACCGTTAATCAATAAGGGAACGTATACACCAATTGGAGTTGGAGCGGGCGGTAATTCCAGATTGAGTTTTTTGAAATTTTCTTCAGCTGTCATTTTTTTAATTAATGAGAAGTAATAAGATAAATAAGACCAACCATTAGTAATCCGACAATAGATATAATTGTCTCCATAATACTCCAGGTTTTGAGAGTTTCCTTAACAGTCAGATTAAAATATTCCTTGAACAACCAAAATCCCGAATCGTTCACGTGAGAGAACATAAGACTTCCGGCACCTGTAGCTAAAACTATTAAACTTGGATTAATATTGGAACCAACAATCATCGGCGCAATCATTCCTGCAGCCGTGAGTCCTGCTACCGTGGAAGAACCGAGGCAAACACGAATAAAGGCTGCGATTATCCATGCTGCCAGTATGGGGTGCAAATGCATTCCCTGCATAAAATGTGTCAATTGTACCGCCGTGCCGCTTTCAGTGAGCACCTGCTTCAACGCACCAGCTCCGGCAATAATCAGCAGTATCAGCGATATATCCTTCACTGCCTCTCCCATGGCAATCATACAAGGTTCCAGTTTTTTTCCTCTTTTCAATACCAATGAATACACGGCATAAGCCAGTGTTACCAGCAAAGCGATAGATGCATCACCCAGGATGTTGAAAATTTTTACAGGAAATGAATTCAATGGCATGGTTAAACGAAGAATAGTAGAAGTTCCGATAAGTATCACAGGCAGGAGAGCGGTTATAAAGCTATCGGCGATACCCGGCAACTCGCCGTCCGGAATCGATTTTCCTGCAAATGTCGCCAGCGGTTTTCTCGTGTATTTTTTTAGTGTACTCGCAAATAAGGGTCCTGCTATCACGACCGATGGAATTGATACGATAAATCCATAAATCATGGTAAGACCGAGATCAGCGTGGTACTGCTGGATTAGTGCTACAGGAGATGGGTGCGGCGGTAGATAACCGTGAGTAAC
Organism: uncultured Bacteroidota bacterium; assembly: GCA_963757315.1. Taxonomy (GTDB): domain Bacteria; phylum Bacteroidota; class Bacteroidia; order Chitinophagales; family Chitinophagaceae; genus Puia. The sequence continues at coordinate 470,551 of CAVWRD010000012.1, forward strand.
TGAAAGTGAAGCAAGCATTGGCAGGCCTATGTAAACAGCCGGGATATTGTACTTATAGGAGAGGGTTATAATCAGGGGAACCATCAAAACGAAACCTATACCGTAAAAGAGAGGAATGCCAACAATAAAAGCCGTTATCACGAGGGCCCAGACAAGATATTTTCTTCCGAACCACTTCATCAGGGCGGAAACGATTCGTTGGGCAGCTCCATAATCTGCTATCAGTTTCCCCAGCATGGCGCCAATTACAAGAATTACCAGCAAGGATCCAAGCAAATCACCCATGCCGGTTTGAACGGCGTGAGTAACCGAATCGATCGACATGCCATTAGCCAGTCCGATGCCCATGGAAACAAGCAGGAAAGAAAGGAATGCATTCAGTTTTGCCCAGGTAGTAAGTAAAATCAAAGAAAGTATACCTGCAAGCAAAATCACGAAAGACATAACGGGCGTTTACGAATGAAGATACTAATTTGCAAACATGTTTATAATAGACGCCCATCTCGACCTCGCCATGAATGCCATGGAATGGAATCGTGATTTGAAATTACCCGTTACCGTAATTCGCGAACGGGAAAAAGGAATGAAAGACAAACCTGATCGTGAAAGGAATACAGTCTCTTTGCCTGCTTTACGAGAGGGGAAGATTGGTCTGGTTGTAGCTACACAGATAGCAAGATATGTTAGTCCAGGAAGTGTACTTCCAGGTTGGAATTCCCCGGAACAAGCATGGGCTCAAACTCAGGCGCAGCTTGCCTGGTATCAGGCGATGATCGAAGAAAATGAAATGGTTCAGGTAAAAGACAGAAACTCTCTGGACAAGAATATAAAATTATGGGAAGATGATTCCAAACCCAATCAAAAAAAACCAATTGGATTTATCCTAAGTCTGGAAGGGGCTGACTCTCTGGTTAATCTTTCATACCTCGAAAAAGCTTATGGTTACGGATTGCGGGCATTGGGTCCTGCTCATTACGGACCAGGACGATATGCAGGTGGAACAGGTACAGAGGACGGTCTAAGTGAAAAAGGTAAATCACTTTTAAAGGAAATGGATGCTTTAAAAATGATTCTCGACGTGACACACTTAACAGATCAGGGATTTAGTGAGGCAATGAAAATCTATAAGGGTCCCATTTGGGCGAGTCACCACAATTGCCGTTCTTTAGTGAATAATCAGAGGCAGCTTACTGACGACCAGATAAAAGTACTTGTAGAAAGGGGTTCTGTAATTGGCGGTGTATTGGATGCATGGATGCTTACCGATAACTGGATTCGTGGAGTTTCAATTCCCAAAGCAAGGGGTACAGATTTGAATACACTGATTGATAACTATGATCATATTTGCCAGATTGCCGGCAACTCTCATCACATCGCTATTGGCAGCGATCTGGATGGAGCTTTTGGTACCGAACAATCGCCTTATGACATTGATACCATTGCAGACTTACAAAAACTACCCGAACTTCTGAAAATAAGGGGATATTCTGACACCGACATCTCTAATGTATTACACGGAAACTGGCTGAATTTCCTGAAAAAAACATGGAATTAAATATTAATTTAATAAGAACTTTTTACGGCCGTTCATAACATTTCAAGAATTCGATACTCCAATAATTCCACAGGTCTTCCTACATGATTACCTTTGTGATCCTTATTTAATTTGAAGCGATCTTATCTTATTACAAAAAACTCTTATGCGAAAATGCCTGTATTCAGGAATGGTAGTTTTAGCCATATTAGTTATTATATCGTCCTGTAATAACACGGCGTCTAACCAGGGTTATGCCGCACTTCCACCTGCTGTTCTTCCCGTAATCACAGTAAGCAAACGACCTTTTACATCGTTCAGGGAATATACTGCTTCACTCGAAGGAAGTAACGACATCGAAATCAGACCACAGGTGGGCGGTTACCTTGAAAAGATTTTTGTGGACGAAGGAGCTTTCGTTAAAAAGGGCCAGCCAATTTTTAAGATAAATGACCAGCCATATCGCGAGGCCCTGAACAATGCAATTGCATCTCTTTCAGTTGCAAAAGCCAATCAGGCAAGCGCCGAGATCAATGTGAATAAACTGGAACCGCTGGTTCAAAACCAGGTTATTTCACCGATACAACTCAAAACAGCCAAAGTAGCATATGATGCAGCCACCGCTTATGTTTCCCAGGCAGATGCAATGGTTGGTAATGCAAAAATAAATTTGGGGTATGCTTTAATTAAAGCTCCTGTTGATGGATATATCGGAAGAATACATGTCAAAATAGGCAGCCTCGCCGGACTATCCAGCGCGGATCCTCTTACCACTATTTCTGAGGTGAAAGATGTACGTGCTTATTTTTCAGTGAGTGAAACTGCATTTCTTCGATTCAAAGATGAATATCCGGGCAAAACAATCGAAGATAAAATTAGTCACCTTCCGCCGGTAGAACTTATCCTTTCGGATAATACAGTTTATCCGGAAAAAGGAAAAGTGGAAATGGTTTCAGGTCAGTTTGCTGCCGGCACCGGGGCAATTCCTTTCCGTGCCAGTTTTCCCAATCCGAATGGCGTACTAAGGTCGGGCAATACCGGACGTGTAAGAATTACGGTTTTACAACCCAATGCAATAGTAATTCCGCAGGAATCAACTTATGAATTACAGGATAAGGTTTTTGTTTTTTTATTGGGAGACAGCAGCAAAGTAACAAGCACTCCCGTGAAAATTTCAGGCAGATCCGGTAATTATTATCTCGTGGAAGAGGGAATAAAGGCGGGAGATCAGATCGTTTATTCGGGTGTTGACAAACTAGCGGACGGGTCGCTTATCAAACCCATCCCGATGTCGCTGGATAGTCTTTTTAAAGTGCGGCCCTTGTAGTTGCCTTAGTTCAAATCAAAAAAGATGTTAAGACGATTTATAGAAAGGCCGGTTTTATCTACTGTGATTTCAATCATACTCACCCTGCTGGGTTTGATATCAATGACTTCATTGTCCATTACTCAGTTTCCGGATATAGCGCCGCCTACTGTTAGTGTGAATGCCGTTTACCCGGGTGCGAGTGCTGAAGTGGTTGCCCGCGCCGTGGCTACACCAATAGAAGAAGCGATTAACGGTGTCGAAAATATGACCTACATGACTTCCACATCCGGAAATGATGGCAGCATGTCAATAACGGTCTTTTTCAGGCAGGGTACAAATCCAGACCTAGCATCAGTGAATGTTCAAAATCGTGTGTCCAGGGCCGTTAGTCAGATCCCTGCGGAAGTGGTACAGGCTGGAATCTCTACCCAGAAACAGCAAAACAGCATGATCAATGTTACTTTGCTGTACAGTACTGACAGTGCTTACGATGAAAAATTTCTGCAGAACTATGCCAAAATAAATGTTATTCCGGAAATCCAGCGAGTACCCGGTGTAGGACAGGCACAGGTATTTGGCGCAAAAGATTATTCCATGCGCATCTGGCTTCAGCCTGACCGGCTTGCTTCCAATAATATATCAGTTCAGGAAGTACTGTCTGCCATACATGATCAAAACGTCGAAGCAGCTCCGGGCAGGTTGGGTGAAGGAAGCAGTGCATCATTTGAGTACATTATTAAATATAAAGGGAAGCTTTCCCAGAACAAAGACTACGAAGACATCATCATCAAAGCAGGCGCAGATGGATCAATAATTAAGTTAAAAGACATTGCCCGTGTGGAATTCGGAGCATTTACTTATAGTTCCAATGCGATGGTCCAGGGCAGGCCGGGAACAGGGCTGGGTATTTTTCAAACTGCCGGATCCAATGCTAACGATATTCTTATTGCCATTGATGAGGTGATGAAAAATGCATCGGCTAAATTTCCGAAAGGTATACATGCCTTTACTATTTTCAGTGCAAAGGATTTTCTGGATGCGTCCATCAGCCAGGTAAAAGAAACATTGCTCGAAGCTTTTATTCTCGTATTTCTGGTGGTATTTATCTTTCTTCAGGATTTCAGATCCACGCTCATACCTGCTATTGCTGTTCCCGTTGCAATCATCGGTACATTTTTCTTCATGCAATTGTTTGGGTTTACCATTAACCTGCTTACGCTTTTTGCACTGGTGCTCGCCATTGGAATAGTTGTGGATGACGCGATTGTGGTAGTTGAAGCAGCGCATTCAAAAATGGAACGAACGGGACTCAACGCTCATGACGCCACTGTGCAATCCATGAGTGAAATATCGGGAGCCATCATTTCCATTACACTGGTGATGGCCGCAGTATTTGTCCCTGTAGGTTTCATGCAGGGTCCCGCCGGTATATTTTACCGGCAGTTTGCATTTACACTTGCTATTGCCATTTTAATTTCTGCACTAAATGCATTAACTCTGAGCCCCGCACTTTGCGCGTTATTTCTGAAGAATCCACACGTGATTTCAGGAGAAGAACACCAGAAAATAAGCTTCGCCCGAAGATTCGGCAACGCTTTCAATGTTGGATTTAAAGCAACTACCGATCGTTATGCGAACGCAGTCAGATTTCTCATCCGTCACAAGTGGGTCGGAATGCTCGGTCTTGCAATTGTAGTTGGATTAACAATCTGGGAAGTGAAAAGAACACCGACAGGATTTATTCCGGCGGAAGATCAGAATTTTGTCATTGTTTCTTTCAATCTTCCACCCTCTGCTTCACTGGACAGAACCGATGTAGTCATAAAAAAAATTGACAGTATACTGGCAGGAATTCAGGCAGTCGACAAACGTGGTGCAATCAGCGGGCTGAATATCCTGTCGGGTACAAATAGTTCTGCTTACGGTGTAGGGTTTATAAAATTGAAAAAACAAACTGAACGCTTACCCAGAAAAAGTATTGACCAGGTAGTAGCAGAAATAACACAAAAATTATCAGCAGTTAAAGATGCAAAGATTTTTATATTTCAACCACCAACTGTTCAGGGATTTGGGAATACCAGTGGATTTGAAGTGATCATCCAGGATAGGAACGGTGGTCCATTAAATAAATTAAGCGACGTAACAAATGGATTTATTCATGAATTAATGAAGAAGCCTCAGATTGCCTTTGCCTTTACTTCATTCAATACAAATAATCCCCAATATCTCGTACAGGTTGACAACGCAAGAGCCAAACAACTTAACGTATCCGTATCTGATATTCTCGAAACGCTGCAGGTTTACTATGGAAGCAGCTTTGCATCCGACTTCAACCGATTCGGAAAATATTATCGGGTTATAGTGCAGGCGGATGTTCCATATCGCCAGGATCCTTCCTCATTGGATGGGATTTATGTAAAAAATTCGGCGGGTCAAATGGTTCCCGTGAATGCATTGGTAGAATTGCAAAGGGTGTATGGACCGGAATCAGTGAACCGTACTAACCTGTTCAATTCTGTATCCATTGATGGAACGGTAAAACCAGGTTTTAGTTCAGGCGACGCCATCACCGCCATTAAAGAAGTGGCTGATAGTTATCTGCCACGCGGATATTCTTATGAGTGGTCGGGTATTACCCGTGAGGAAAGCGGAGCCAATACACAAACCAAACTCATATTTATACTCAGTGTGGTATTTGTGTATTTTTTATTATCTGCTCAATACGAAAGTTATATTTTACCGTTGGCTGTTTTGTTATCTATCCCGACGGGATTACTCGGAGTTTTTCTTTTCATCAATATTGCCGGAATAGAAAATAATATTTACGTACAGGTAGGAATTATTATGTTGATCGGATTGCTGGCAAAAAATGCCATATTGATTGTTCAATACGCAGTACAGCGAAGGCGTTCCGGTATGGATCTCGTGGCTGCCGCAATGGAAGCAAGTCGTTTACGCCTGCGACCGATTTTGATGACGTCGTTTGCTTTTATTGTAGGTCTGCTACCCTTAACATGGGCTACTGGCGGATCCGCACTGGGCAACCGTTCCATAGGAACAGGCGCTGTAGGCGGAATGCTTACCGGTGTTTTGCTGGGTGTTTTTATCATTCCTGTTCTCTTTGTTATTTTCCAGGCATGGCAGGAAAAAGTTTCGGGAAAGCCTAAACCAATACGTGAAAAATATGAGCTCAGGTCAGAATAAAAATTCTGATTTTAACTAATGAAAATGAAGAAGTCTTTTTTATCGGGTTATACATTTCTCATAATTATCGCATACGCGATTTCTTCCTGTAAAACAGGAAAAAATTATCAGCGTCCCTCCGTGCCACTTCCTCAAAGTTTTGATCAGGGAACTGTTGGAATAGACACTAACAGCATTGCAGATATTCCCTGGAGAAATTTTTTTACAGATATCGTATTACAACAATTGATCGACAGCGGGATTGTCAGAAATTATGATCTTCAGTTCGCACTCAGAAATATTACCATTGCACAGTCACAGGTAAAACAGGCCAGCTGGTTATGGTATCCACAGCTAACGGCAGGACTTGGAGTACAATACAACCGTAATGCTGATAACGGTCCGCTCGGAGTAAAAAATGGCGCATTGAGCAATAGCTCGTCTGATTACCTGGCTTCGGCAAACATGAGTTGGGAAATAGATATCTGGGGAAAAATAAGCCGGCAGAAAGAAGCTGCGCTTGCAAACTATCTCCAGACTTATGAAGCTGCTAAAGCCGTGCAAACAAGACTGGTAGCTGATATCGCGCAGGGATATTTCAATTTGCTCATGCTTGACCAACAGTTATCAGAAACGAAAAAAACGCTGGCACTAACGGTAGATTTTGTAAAGCTTACCCGTCTTCTTTATAATGCGGGAGAAGTCACGTATCTGGCTATTCAACAGGCGGAATCCCAGATGCAGGTTACTGCACAAGCGGTTCCGTTAATTGAACAAAGCATTCAGATTCAGGAAAACAGTCTACAACTGCTTACCGGTAATTTGCCCGGAAGTATTCATCGGACTACCAGTCTCACAGATGTTCATTTTAATGATACACTCTCAACAGGAATACCTGTGGCGATATTGAACCGGAGACCGGATGTTCGGGCCGATGAAATGGCGCTGGTGCAGGCCAATGCACAGGTGGGAATTAGTCAGGCAAATATGTATCCGGCATTAACTATTACAGCCGGTACGGGTTTCGAATCTTTGAAAACGAGTAACTGGTTTAATATACCCGGGTCTTTATTCGGCTTGGCGGGTGCGACGTTAATACAACCCATTCTACAAGGCCGGCAATTAAAAACCCAATATGAAGTTGCCCAACAGCAAAGAGAGCAGGCGGTAATCCGATTCAGGCAATCGGTACTTACGGCAGCAATTGAAGTGTCTGATGCTTTAATAGATATCAATAAACTAGGCGAGCAGGAGGTAATTGCACAACAAAGAACGGATACACTTTCCGCTGCGGTTGGAAATGCACAGCTTTTATTTAAGAACGATATGGCTGATTATCTGGAAGTAATCACCGCTCAGCAGACTGCTTTAAACGCACAGCTGAGTCTCGCCTCCATTCAAAATTCGGCTCTCAGTGCGAGAGTGGAATTATATCGGGCACTTGGCGGAGGATGGAAGTAAATATTTCTTCGGTTATGATGGTGGTCTGGTTATTACCAACAGGCTATGCTGCCAGTATGTCGTAAGGAGTCGCTGGCAGATTTCTGGGGCCTACCCCCCGGCAACCCCTGAGCAACCCCTGAGCGGGTCCTGAGCGGGTAGCCTGTTGAATCGAATGAAATCGGAAGGAATATGGGTTAAACCCTGACAGGAATTCATGAAACTTTCATTCCCAGTAAAAAGTGACGCGTTCGCCGTTTAATATCCATTGTTCCGGCCTGGGATTGGTCATCCAGTCGAGCGGCTGGGCAAGCGGCTGAACTTTGGCAGCGGCTGTAAATGCCTTACGAATATAATCTTTTTGTTCTGCTCCCAAAGCGTCTGGCGCTGCGGAAATGAATAACGGCGAGCTGCTTTCAGCGAGCAGACGCAGCCATTGCCTGTTTTTTTCCCAGGGTATATTGGTGGTAAGTCCGACGCAATCGCCGTCCACCGCATAAAAAACATTGTGTTGCGGTAGTCTGAATCCCAGTGTATTTACGCCCATTTTCAAGGTGCGGGCCCATTCTTTTCCGCTTGTATCATCTCCAATACGGTTAAGTTCAAATATCCCTGCAGATAAATGACTGAAGGTATTACATCCAATCAGGTACATATCCAGGGAAGCGGCCCGCAAAGTGTGGTACAGAAATAAAATAATCTCTGCATTTGTGATGGACCTGTCGTTAAAATGCCATCCGGGAACTGTCATAGATTCATTCATTTCAAATCCCCATCTTCCAAAGAAATCATAACTGGTGTAATCATGTTTTACCAAATGGAATCCCCATGCTTCGTATAAACGGATGGTATTTCCGATGCGCTGCAGGTTTTCCGGGATAGTCGGATCGATATATCTTTCTTTCAGATCTTTTTGATCCTGACGAATAGGTATAAGTGAAGAAGGTTTGTCTTTTGCATTTGCAAGGAGAGGACGAGTCCAAATTCCCGGTCGCATGCCCAGCGCTTTTATTTCGGATGCGAGTATCGACATGTCGCCGAATTTGTCATTACTCTGGGTGAAATCGTCCCCCCAGCAATACTCTGCTTCAGTTTTTTCGGGCTTTAACGACCAACCCATATCAATTACAGAAAATGGTGGGTTGGAAAGGTCAGGCGCCAGAGCCGACATCGTTTTGGTGTGCTCAAGTATTAAATCGCGAGAATTATTTCCGTAGGCAAAATACCAGTCGTTGATTCCATAAACCGGCTTTGCCGGCAATCTGGAATTAGGACACATCAATTTGCAAAAACGGATATCGGTATGCCATGGATTTTCTCCATTAAGACTTTCAGTGGTGATAATATCTGCCGCATGCAAGGTGCGTTCTCCCAGGAGGACTCCTTCACCGCCCGAATTAGTATCCAGGAACAGATCCAGACTATCCGGAGAAACCTGCCAGTAGCAAAAGCTATTGGCACCCGTTTTTACGCCATAGGCCTGGGTTAAAATACCATCTGAAATCAGGAGATACCAGGGTGATTTTTTTGTAGCAGTGGAATTGTTGGAGTGGCTGCTATGGGCTGCGGCGGTGCAGGCAACTGTGAAGATGGCGCAGAAACCGGCTGGGCAGCGGTTTCCCAGCCAAGATCACCGTATGATCTTTCCCATTGATCGGAGAGAAATTTTGATGAAGCAGGAAAAACCTGTTTCCAGGAACATTTTATAAACTCCAGGGCACGACGTGGTGAGCTGACTGAAACGGAAACCATTTCGCCGTTCAGCTGGAAACCTACCTGCAGTTCTTCAAATTTCCAGTTTTCGTTTGTGCCTGCCAGTGAGAACCATTCGCCGCCGCAACGAACCGAAACGGCATCGGGGAACCGCATTGTTTTAATTGGATTTCCGGTAACAGGATCTATTCGTGCGAATAAAAACGAAGCTGCTGATAAACCGGAGACCTGTAAAAACTTTCTTCTTTGCACAGAGTGGATTTGATGAAAGGATAAGGATGTTTCTGTTAAATATAGTAACTATTTAAATTGAAAATATAACAGGAGAATGGCTGCTACCGTCATCAGGATAAAGGTAATTCCGCCGAGCGAATTGGAGAGCCGGTTATTTGTATAGTCTTTCATTATTTTTTTATTGTTAGCAATGTGCAATATAACCGCAATCATTACCGGAGAAGTAACACCATACAGAATGGCGGTAAAAATCAGGGCTTTCATCGGACTGATTCCCAATACGTTTATCAACAGGCCAATGATCAAAGACAATATAATAACGATATAAAATGCCTTTGCCTCATTAAACTTTTTATCCAAACCTTCTTTCCATCCAAATGATTCAGCGAGAATGTAAGAAAGAGAACCCGTAAGTACGGGGATCGCAAGGAAACCTGTGCCAATTACGCCGAGTGCAAAACATATATATGAAAGCTTTCCCGCAAGGGGAGCCAGCGCACTTGCTGCCTGATCGACCGTGTCGATCTGGTGAATTCCGGAATTGTACAATACGGTACCACTGGTGAGAATGATAAAAAGCATTACGAGGTTAGATGCAAACATTCCTGTATTTACGTCGGCTGTCATATTTTTCAGAATCTGTTTGTCAACGATCACTTGTTTTTTTTGATGTTCCGAATCTTCAGCCTCCATGGTCGCCTGCCAGAAAAAAAGATAAGGGGAAATGGTTGTTCCCAGGATGGCAACAACCATTTCAATAAAATCTTTATTTAATTCAATATGTGGTATCAAAGTGGAAATAAGTACCTGTTTCCAATCCACATGTACTATGAATGGAACAACGAGATAAAGAAACATAGACAGGCAGAGCCATTTCAAAATGCCTGCTATTTTCTGATAGGGGAATATCACAATAGTTACCATCATAATTACAGTGAATATTAAGCTGAATGCAAATGACGGAATTTTTGGAAACAGAAGATTAGTAACCGCACCCATTCCTGCGATATCAGCCCCGATATTTAAAATGATCGCGGGTATGCTGAAGATCAACATCACCCATAGAATAATCGGATTGTAATAATTTTTTAGTGTATTTGTTAATCCCTGTGAAGTAACAAGGCCGATCCTTGCGCACATGCCCTGCAAGGCAGCCATTAGCGGAAATGTAAATGGCGCCATCCATAATAAGCGGAGTCCGAATATGGCGCCTGCCTGAGAATAAGTTACAATACCAGACGGGTCATCATCGCTTGCACCCGTTATCAATCCCGGTCCTAAAATTTTCAGGTATCGCAGAAACTTACTTTTCCCTTTCATACTTGGTAATCAGTCTGACGATAAACGTACCGTCAACTTTAAGATACAGATTCTTTACTTAACCGAGTATGTTGTTTCTTTTGTTGAAAGAATGCGTGCCTGCAGGAAGCCAAGGACGATAGTTGAAATGTCATTGTATTCCAGAAGGAATCCATCGTGGCCAAAAACAGAGGGAATTAAATACAGAGAGGCACCGGGAATATTCTCTGCAAGGAAAATCTGTTCTTTTTCGGTGAACAATAAATCGGATTTTATACCGATAACATGAGTCTTTGCTTTTATTTTTTTCAATGCTGATATTACGCTTCCTCTGCCACGACCCACCTGATGTGAATCCATACTCTGCGATAAAGAAAAATAACTAAATGCGTTAAAGCGTGCAGCAAGTTTTTCTCCCTGATAATATTGATATGACTCGCTTTTATAGGGCCCTAGTGAATTTAAGTCCCGATCGTCCTGATTTGTATTATAAGTTTCCTGATTTCGATATGAAAGCAAAGCGATACCTCTGGCCACTTTCATTCCTTCCATACCAGCTTCCGGATTATTTTCTTTCCAACCTGAATCCAGTATTATGCACTGTCTTTGTGATGCATTGAAAGCTTTCGCCCAGGGCGAGTGAAATGCATTCGTTGCAATAGGGACTATATATTCAAAAAGATCGGGTTCTTCGATGGCCCATTCAAGCAGTTGCTGGCCTCCCATCGATCCACCTATTCCGATTTTTATTTTATTAATTCCTAAAAAATCTTTCAGTGACTGGTATGCCCGGATCATATCACGTGGTGTGAAAAAAGGAAAGTCGTGATAGTATGGAGTTCCTGAAACCGGATTTACGGATAGAGGACCGATACTGCCATAACAACTGCCCGGCATATTTACACAAACTATAAAATAATTTTCCGGATTGATTAAGTGTCCGCTTCCCACCAGACCCGGCCACCAGTCAACCGGGTTACTGTTGGCAGTAAGTGCGTGAAATATCCAAACCACATTTGAGCGATCGGCATTCAGATTACCGAATGCATGATAACCGAGATGATATCCTGGTAATACAAAACCGGACTCCAGTTTAAAAGGAGCCCGGGAGGAAAAGGTTTTATGTGTCAAACAGTATTTGTTATTTATGAAACCGCAACTGCCTTCTTCGAAGAAATTTTATCGAATGCCTGTTGCAAATCTGCTTTGATATCTTCAATATGTTCGATGCCCACACTGATACGAACCTGGTTCGGTTTTACACCTGCAGCGAGTTGTTCATCAATGCTCAGCTGTTCATGTGTAGTTGAAGCGGGATGAATAACAAGTGTTTTAGCATCTCCTACATTGGCAAGATGACTTGCCAGTTTGAGATTGTCGATCAGCTTACTTGCATTTTCTTTTTCACCCACCACACCAAAATTCAGTATTCCACCGAAACCGTTGCGCAGATATTTTTTTGCCAGCTCATGGTAAGGACTGGATTCAAGTCCCGGATATTCCACAAACTCAACCTGTGGATGTTTCTCCAGCCATTGAGCCAGCGCCAATGCATTATCTACATGTCTTTGAACACGGAGAGAAAGTGTTTCCAGTCCCTGAGTAAGCAGGAATGCATTGAACGGACTCAATGAAGATCCGTAATCACGAAGGCCTTCGACGCGTGCGCGAATGGCAAACGCAACATTGGGAAGGCCCAGTGGATTTCCTTCACCAAAAATATCCCAGAATTTTAATCCGTGATATCCTTCGGAAGGTTCAGTAAAGCCCGGAAATTTACCATTACCCCAGTTGTAATTGCCGCCATCCACAATCACACCTCCGATACTGGTTCCATGTCCACCGATCCATTTTGTAGCTGATTCCACCACCACATTAGCGCCATATTCGAGAGGACGGAACAGATAACCACCGGTTCCAAATGTATTGTCCACTATCAGTGGCAGGTCATATTTGCGGGCAACGGCGGCGATCTTTTCAAAATCCGGAATATTGAGACGTGGGTTGCCGATTGTTTCCAGGTAAATGGCTTTTGTCTTCTTATCAATATGCTGTTCAAAACTTTCGGCGTCATCCCCATCTGCAAATCGTGCTTCAATGCCTAATTTCTTAAGTGTTACTTTGAACTGGTTGTATGTTCCGCCATAGAGGTAGGATGTAGAAACAAAATTATCACCAGATTCCAAAATGTTAGAAAGTGCCAGAAACTGTGCAGCCTGTCCTGAACTGGTGGCTACTGCAGCAACACCTCCTTCCAGAGCAGCGATGCGTTGTTCGAATACGTCCGTCGTCGGATTCATGATCCGCGTATAAATATTTCCAAATTGTTTTAATCCAAAAAGATTTGCAGCGTGTTCCGCATTGTCGAATACATAAGATGTAGTCTGATAAATGGGAACTGCCCTGGCTTTGGTAGTGGGGTCTGCCTGCTGGCCTGCATGTAACTGAAGTGTTTCGAAACGAAGAGGTGCACTCATAAAATAAGTTTAAAAGTTTAATTAATCAGATTAGAAGATAATGGGCAGAAGGGAACGACCGGTTATAATATACTACAACATCGCCGTGGAAGAGAGTACGTAAGAGATATGGGCGTGGTTGAATATTTCATATAATCTACAAATGTAATAGAGTAATTGATAATGACAAAAAAAAGTGTGAGAGTGTGAGAGTGTGAGAATGTGAGAGTCCGGATTGGTTAAGTAATTATGAACGATTTTATCATTTCAAGGCAGTCAGGAAAAGGCTCTGCATAGCTTTCCAGGATGCCGTGTCTGCGGCTGCGTTATAAGCGATCGGCAATTTGAATTTTTCTCCTAAAGCGGTTGCTCCCGGATTAGAAAAAGCGTGAGATGCGCCTGGATAGGATACGAAAGTATAGCGGGCACCAACTGAATCCATACTTTTCTTGAAAGCCATTTGTTCAGGTTCCTGTACAAACTGATCTGCGCCACCCTGACAAACGAGAATATCGCCCTGTATTAATCCTTTTTTGGGCTGTACTCCTCCCAATCCCCCATGAAAACTCACTACGGCTTTTAATGGTGCACCTAGCTTGGCGGCGTTCAGTACAACAAAGCCTCCAAAACAATATCCAATGGCAGCTACACGGGTTGTATCAGCCTGGGGAAATGATGCAGCTTTTGCAATGGCAGCATTAACAGCCGGCAGCGTAAGATCCGGATTGGTATAGTAAGGTTTAGTTAACGCCATCGCTTCATTTGGATCAGCGGCAGTTTTGCCCTCTCCAAATAAATCGGCATCTATTGCAAAATAACCGAGTGCTGCGAGCTGTTTTGCACGGGACTTAACATAATCGGTTACACCCCACCATTCTGGAATTATAACAACAATTGGCAATTTGCCTTTAAGGTTTTCATCGTAAGCAATAAAACCATTCGATTGTTTGCCGTTAGTTGTGTAGACAACGTCTGAAGTTTTAATAGAAGGTGCAGATTGTGTGCTTTCCATGGTTTTTGTTTGTGAAGTATTATCAGAAGCCTGATTGCCGCAGGAAGTAAATATTATGCAAAGACAAACAGTGAAAGAAGCTAATATATAAGATCGAGTCATATTAATTATGGATTATGGATTATGGTTTGTCAATTCGAAACTGCAGGTATAAAGTTAATAATTCGAAATCATTGTTCAGGCTTCAAAAATCACACCAGCACATTCTCATACTCTCACACTCCCATACTCCCATACTCCCATACTTGCTTCAAAGTTTCTCCAGCAGTTCAACCACTTTCTCTCTTTCCAGAATCAGATATCCGAGACGGTCGTTACTGATACCTTCTTTTAATAAATAGGGAAATTCTAGTTGGCCGTCATTTATCCTGGTCTCAAAATATTTAAAAGAAATATTTGGATATTGTTTTAGTTCTTCCCCGATTTCATATAAATGGGTGGATAAAATAAAAAGAGAGGATTTTATTTTGATCAGTCCTTTAATAACCGTTGACGAGCATTTCATCGCATCTTGTACATTGGTACCCTTAAACAATTCATCAATTAATACCAGCCATTTCTTTTTATCACTTATCTGAAGGATCGTGTTCCGGATTCGCTGCACTTCATTAAAAAAATAACTTTCTCCTTTCACTAAATTGTCAACTACATTGATATTGCTGAGTATGCCATCAAAAAGACTGGTTTTCATACGGGTCGCGGGCACACCCATACCTATATGCGCCAGGAAAAGTGCCACACCTACGGCTTTTATGAAAGTGCTTTTTCCTGCCATATTTGCTCCCGTGAGAAAGAAGAAATTATTTTCAGGATTCATAGTTACGTCATATGCAACAGCCTCCGGAAGCAATAAATGATGCAGGTCCTTTATTTCGATATATGGGAATTCAGCTTCTATGAATTCCGGCTCAACAAGCTTAAATTCTCTGGATGAAATGGCCATCGAATACCATGCGTCCAGCTTTCCATAAATGTCAATCAGTACAAGCGCTGCCTGCTTAAAATGATTACGTATGAAGTTCCCATATTCAACTACCTGTGAAGCACTGAATTTGTCTCCCGATTTTTTTTCTGCAATTTGCCTGATAATGTCAGGGCTGAGTAACTTATTTGCGCGATCAAAAAGACTATTCAACAGGGGTGGACACTCCACTTTTTTTTGAATAGCGGTTATCATCAACATTCCACGTATAAAATCTGCAAAATGGCCGATGGAATAACGGGTAAGTGAATAATCCGGTGCATGCAGTAACTTATACATGCGGGCACTTACGGGATCATGAGAGGTTGAAATATTATCGAGCGGCGTTTCGTAAAACCGCTCCATCACCATAATGGTCCCGTTTGATATTGAAGGCCCCCAATCATTTTCATGATTTCTGATGATTCGGATAATTTCCTGTGTTTGCCTGATTTTATCGAGATTACTAAAGGGGGTATTAAATAATTCCAAAAGCTGCATTCTGCCACCAACCGTGCGCGTCCTGTCCAGTTTGGTAAAAATTGAATACTCATCCGTAGTCTGGAATACCGAAAGATCTGAATAAGTCGTGGTATCAATTTGCATAATTGAATTATAGCAGCTTACCGTTCAAATCGCAAACGCCTGCCCATCTGAGATTCATCAAACAGTCCGTTTCCATAAACCAGGCGGCCATTTACGAAAGTATTTATGACAGAAGCTGGAAATTCCAGGCCTTCCAGCGGACTCCAGCCGCATTTATACAAGATATTACGAGGATGCACATCCGAACTCTTATTAAGGTCTATCATCACCAGGTCGGCAAAATATCCTTCCCGGATATATCCTCTGTCCGGGATTTGAAAACAAACGGCCACTGCATGCGACATTTTTTCCACTAATTTTTCGAGGGATATTTTTCCCTGTTTCACGTAAGACAACATCATTTGCAGTGAGTGTTGTACCAGGGGCAGGCCTGCATGAGCCTTAAGATATGTTCCCGCGTCTCCTTTCATTGGCTGAAGGCTACCATCTTCGTTCCGGAAAAATCCTTTCTCTGTCAATGTGTGGGGTGCGTGGTCGGTAGCAATCAGATCCAGCCTGTCATCCAGAAGGGCTGTCCACAGAGCTTCACGATTGTTGGGAGATTTTATAGCAGGATTACATTTAATCTGATTTCCCAAGCGGGCATAATCGTCAGAACTGAAATGCAAATGGTGCACACAAACTTCAGCCGTGATCCTTTTCTCTGAAAGCGGAATCATATTGGTAAAAAGACTCAATTCTTTTTCGGTGGAAAGATGAAATATATGCAGACGGGATCCGTGTTTCTTTGCGAATTGTACGGCAGTCAGCGATGACTCAAAACAGGCATCAACACTTCTTATCAGGGGATGATCAGCTGCCGTCAGCACCCTGTTTTCCGATTGAAAAAACTGTAGATTTTCCCTGATGATCTTTTCTGATTCGCAATGGGTGGCGATCAGCACTTCAGTTCCGGCAAACAATTTATCCAGTGTAAGATAATTGTCGACCAACAAATTTCCAGTAGAAGAACCCATAAAGATTTTAATTCCACAGATATCCTTTTTCTTTTCATTGGTCCTGAACACCTCTTCTGTATTATCGTTGGACGTGCCCATATAAAAAGAATAATTTGCCAGTGAAGTTTTTTCTGCAATGGCATATTTTTCTTCCAGCAAATCCTGCGTGAAGGCCGGCGGAATGGTATTGGGCATTTCCATAAAAGAGGTAACGCCACCTGCTACCGCGGCACGGGACTCTGTGTAGATGGTAGCTTTGTGTGTTAATCCGGGTTCGCGAAAATGAACCTGGTCATCAATGCAGCCAGGCAACAAATGAAGCCCTTCACCATTGATTTCAGTAACCGAACTATCGGTTGAAATATTACTGGCAATTTTTTCTATGCGGTCATTTCTGATCAGCAGATCACTATTGAATATGCGTCCTTCGTTAACGATTGAAATATTCTTAATCAGGTAATTTTGCATATCTTGGATCAGAATCCGAATACTTGATGATGCAATTTATTAAAACCGTTGCAAGGCTTGTTATAATTCTAATTATACCCGGCATCGGCTTTTCCCAGTCTACATATCTTCCTCAGGGATCCCAGTATGAACATTTTTTAGACAGGATTGGAATTAAGATGCAATCAAATCCGGATCTGAATATTTTTACCTGCAAACCCATCAGTCGTCAGGTGGCGGTCGAAACATCCGAATATGCGGATTCACTCAGCAGTCTTTCGACTTCCGGAGATGCATATCATTTGACAAAAACTGACCAGGCAGTATATCAAAGCCTGCTCAAGAATAATAGTGAATGGGTGAAAGAAGGCCAGGAATCATTTCTAAGTAAGCATCCTATCTGGAATACTTTTTATAAAACGCAGGCGAATTTTCTGGCAGTAAATGAAAAAGATTTTTTCCTTGTTATAGACCCGGTGCTTCAGTTTCAGCTTTCCAAACAAACAGGAAATTCCGAACAGGTTTATGTTAATACCAAGGGTCTTACTTTTCGCGGACGTATTGCCGATCATCTGGGATTTTCGAGTTACATCACGGATAACCAGGAACGGGGTCCTGATTTTTTTACACAACGTGTCACAGCGTCCGGTTACCCCGCCGTACCCGGGGTTGGTTATTTTAAATATTTCAAGGGATCACTGTCAGCTTTTGATTATTGGGACGCGCGTGGTTCGATCGATTTCGACTTCTGGAAATATTTTACACTTCAGTTCGGATATGATAAAAATTTTATCGGCAACGGGTACCGTACTCTTTTTTTGAGTGATTATGCGGCACCTTATCTGTTTCTTAAACTGAATCTTCGAATCTGGAAATTAAATTACCAGAATATTCTGATGCAGCTTACCAGTCAGCACCTGCCTGGTGACTATCTCTATCCGCAGAAATATGCGGTGGTACACCATCTTAGTGTGAATGCAACCAAGTGGTTGAATGTGGGTTTATACGGCAATATAGCGTTCGGGAATGTAAACCATTTTGAATTCTCCTACCTGAACCCGGTGATTTTCCTCCCCGCTGCGCAACAGGAAACGGGAAGTCCGGATAAAACCACTGTTGGATTTGATGCAAAAGCCAATATCGGTCATTCGGTCCAGATATACGGGCAACTGTTATTCAATGAGTTTGTCTGGAGTGAGATTACTCACTATTCAAACGGCTGGTGGGGTAATAAACAGGGTGCACAGCTCGGTGTAAAATATGTTGACGCTTTCAAAATTAAGAACCTCGACCTGCAAGCCGAGATGAATGTGATGCGGCCTTACACATATACTCACAGCGATACCGTAGCAAACTGGTCAAATTACAATCAACCGCTCGCTCATCCTTTTGGGGCTAATTTTTTCGAACTTATAGGTATACTCCGATATCAGCCGGCATACAGATGGACTATAGAACTCAAATGTATTTACAACATGCAGGGTTTGGATTCGGCGGGTGAGAATTTTGGAAGTAACGTGCTGTCGAATTATGAAACAAGACCCCGGGAGTACGGATTTTATGTCGGTTCAGGTATTCCTGCGACAGTGGTAAA
The DNA here is from genome assembly GCA_963757315.1 of uncultured Bacteroidota bacterium. Taxonomy (GTDB): domain Bacteria; phylum Bacteroidota; class Bacteroidia; order Chitinophagales; family Chitinophagaceae; genus Puia. The sequence continues at coordinate 489,277 of CAVWRD010000012.1, forward strand.
TTCCACCGCCTATCTTTCATATCAATGGAAAGAAAATTTGTTTCTGGAAGGGACGATTATGTACAGAACCTATTCTGTCGACAATCCTGTTAGCGGGACCACAAAAACCAGTTCCAAGATGTTTACTTTTGGTATTCGTGTGAATATGTTCCGCAGACAATACGATTACTAAAGCAAGTATGGGAGAATGGAAGTATGGGAGTGTGGAAGTGTTTTTGGCCTGATCAAATATCTTTTAGAAATCGTAATAAGTAGAATCACACTCCCATACTTCCATTCTCCCATACTCTCACACTTTCTTCCCTATCCTTCAAAAATTAATGAGAATACAATCATCCTTGATTTCAATTTGTCAATTGTATTGGAATATATGAGGCTTGGATCCCTGTGATGTGTGTTGATAATACCGTCGCTGAATTTAATTTCCGGAGAAAGAATAAATACCGGAAAAAAGAATTGAAATCCAACACCGGCTTCTATACTAAAATCTATGGGATTTAATTTAACCAGATCTTCTGCTTTTCGGGCTGTAGCATTAGACGCCAGATCATATTGATAATTTGCTCCTCCCAATACATAAAACCTAAAATTATTCATGCGATCCGACAAAACTTTAACCTGAAGGGGGAAGCCTAAAAGAATGGATTCAATTTGCTTTGTGGCTGTCGTTTGCTGGCCATTCGGAAAAGTGGTACTATAAGTAAGGTTTTTGTATGAAAACATGAGTTCAGGAAATACTATCCTGAATTCCAGGTGTGGATTGATTTTGAAAGTATGCATACCGGCTAGTCCAAAACCACCTGTATTTTCGGGACTGACATAAAGAATGCTATCACTCTGTAAAAGATTGGGGTGGGGTGTTACCTGAAAATGTGAATTATTATAAATCAGCGCTATGCCAAGATGATAGAACTTGTCATCGTGATCGGGCAGGTTAATATTATCCCTTATCTGCGCATGTACCTGCGTCGAAAGACAGAAAACGATGATAGATGAAAAGATCCGGGAAGGCCCTTTTTTGTTCAGCCACAAAAGTAACATAGTCATAAGTAGCAGTCAGTCAATAACTTATAGTTTTATATGGTTTGCAAGATACATAGGAAGAACAAAAGCTTATTTATGACCTGGGTTTGAATCAAAATAACGACCAAAAAACAGAATAATTGCCGGTAAATCGGTTAATAACAGTTTTTTGAGAATTAAGACTTATTTGATTCCGCAGTACACCGTGCAAATACCCAGACTGAGTTTCCTGTGAGATATGTCGCTATATCCTGAAATCTTAAGAATTTTCATAAATGCTTCACCCTCGGGGAAGGCATTTACGGAATCATTCAGGTATTGATAAGCAGCAGCATTACCAGAAACAACCTTACCAATGCGGGGAGCGATTATTCGCAGATATATTTTGTAAAATGGTAGAAAAAATCCCTTACCTGGTTTAGAGAATTCCAATATAACCAGTTTGCCACCGGGTTTCATAACTCTCAGCATTTCTGAGAGTCCATTCCCGAGATTTTGGAAATTTCGTACCCCGAAGGCGACAGTCACCGCATCGAATGAATTATCCGGAAAATCGATCGATTCAGCATCGCCTTCTTGCAGAGTTATAACATTCTCAAGCCCCGATTTTATAATTTTTTGCCTGCCAATTTCCAACATGCTTTCAGAAATATCAATTCCTGTAATTTTTTCAGGATTCAGGAATTTTCTCAACATCAGGGGCATGTCGGCCGTTCCTGTGGCTACGTCGAGTATATTTTTTGGATCCAAATCACTGAGTTCACGGATCGCTTTTTTTCGCCAGCTTCTATCGATGCCCCCGCTGAGGACGCGGTTCAGGAAATCATAACGAAAGGCAATTTTATTGAACATATCTGCTACCTGTTGTTTTTTCGGGACAACAGAATCTTTGTATGGGACGATGGTATCGTGTTGAAATTCCGGCATGGGATGCAAAATTAACCTGTTCAGTCGGGAATCATAACTTGCGGTATGGAAATCCGTTCAGCAAAATATGTAATCAGCAGTCCTTCTTACAAAGATTGTCCGGCAACAGACCTGCCCGAATATGCTTTTATTGGAAGAAGTAATGTGGGAAAATCTTCCCTTATTAATATGATTACCGATATTGACAAACTGGCGAAAACTTCAGCAGCACCGGGTAAAACACAACTTATTAATCATTTTACTATAGAAACGATTGATGAAAAAAGAGTTGTGTCAAAATGGTGGCTGGTCGATTTACCGGGATATGGATTTGCGAAGGTCTCTATGACCCAGCGTAAGAAATGGGAAAACATGATTGAAGATTTTCTCAAAAACCGCCAAACACTGGCACATGTATTTTTATTGATCGACAGTCGGCATAAACCTCAGAAACTGGATCTGGATTTTGTGAACAGTATGGGAAAATGGGAGATTCCATTTACTCTAATATTTACAAAATCGGATAAGGAAAATCAGCGTACTGTAGCTGCAAACGTTAAAGACTTTCTTATGAAGATGCGTGAGAGCTGGCAATTTCTTCCCCGTCATTTCATAACGAGTGCTGAAAAAAAAACCGGTAGGAGTGACATACTCCGACTGATCGGAGAGATGAATGAGGACTGGAAAAAAGCTTAGTTCACCACTTTATTCGCGCAACTACTGCTGGCAAAAGCTTCTGGTTTGGCCTTAAAGGCAAATCCCATTCCGAGAATATAACCCATGGCTTCTTTCAATGCGTCGTTACTCTTGAAATGCGGATTGGTATTGATGTCTGCATGAACTTCCATGTCCACATTGTATTGTGTGAACAAAGGGCAAAGTTCATAAGCGATTTCAATACTTTTTGCCACTTCGACCAGCATTCGTTCTTTAATGCTGTAACGTGTTTTTGTTTTTTCATTGTGGATGAACATGAAGCCGCCGTGGCCTTCCCTTAAAAAAACAATGACTGTAGCAAATTCAGTTTCAACTCCCTTTACCTGAGAGTCGGTTCCGATGCAGACTTTGAGGTGAAATCCATTTTTTGTTTCACGCCGGATGGCGTTTTCTACTTCGCGGGCAATTGGTAATTCAATAAGGTCGCCATTAAATTTTCGCCAAAGCATATATTAATAGGTTTTTCGAATGTACCGAAAAAACATGTCAGCAAAAAAAATATATATTACTAGTTGATTATCTTTTGTGCACCTGAGACTGATTCTCCCGACCATTGAAGAACTAAAACACCGGTAGATGTAGGATTGGTGCGGATTTCGTTGTATCCCGTTCTCAGATTACCCTGCGTGAGTAAGCGCCCGCTGATATCGAAAAGGCGATAACTGTAGTTTCCCGCGCTATTAAGTTCAAGAGATCCAGGTTCCTGCCTTTCGACTTTTACAGCACCATCTGTTGCTGCAATCGATGCAATAGATTTCCGGTATCCTATATAGTTAGGTGCTCCTGCAATCACAGCCGTGTCACTTTGTATGGCGTCGGCATTTGTCGACGGATGGCCATTTTTCCAGTCAGCCTCCTTATAAAAAGGAACTCCCATTAGAGGAGCATCATTGGAAAGAATATTGTTTTCTCCACCACTGAGCTCTGAAATCATGACTCCGTAAGCATCATAAAGACTCTGGTGCTGAAGTCCAAGTGTATGACCTATTTGATGTGTAGCAGCCGCGGCAATAAAAACCGGGTTATTTCCTAATGCATTGGTGAACACCCATGCAGGTGTATCGTCACCCCAAACAAAAGAACCTACCGCAGAAATACCAGAGACTTGACCGTACCAGCTGCCTTCCGGAGTAATGATAATTCGAATTCGCTGACGAACAGGAGCTCTTTCGTAAACGGAAGGATCCGTGGTGATATTAAGATTGAATAAGGAAAAATGTTCGGCAATCTGTTGATGGATCCATGTTATGTTAGCGGTGGTGAGTCCCGAAGGAGCGGCGAATATTTTACCTTGTTCATTCCAGATAGTTCCATCTACTTCTGCGCCGCCAAATTCCAGATATACAGTTGCCGAAGCGGGCGAATAACTATTTAGAACAGTCACTTGGGCCTGCAGTTTTAAATGCATAAGCAGTAATAAGGAAGCGGCGATATAATTTATATATTTTTTCATTCCGTCACCAGAAATCTTTGTTGAGTTTCTATAAAATAATAACGCTTTTCTTTTTCTACCAAGACCATACCATCAGGTTCGTGTAACTTGAGCAAACGACCAGCATAATAAACAATTCCTTTCGCATCGACATATCGTGAAATGTTCAGAACACCACCTGTATTATTTTCCAGCTTTATTAGTAGAGAAGAAATGTTGTTGCCGTGATCGGAATGGTTTTCAATTTTTCCTTCGATTCTAAAACCGGGAGCGAGATCGATGCCAATATTCTGTTGAGACCGGAACAGCGATTCCAAAGCCTGACTGCTTACTTCAATTTTATTTGAATATGGAAGATCCTCCGTTGCATCTTTTTTTTGTGCAGAAAGCATCAGACTACAAAGCAGGCAAAACCCGCTTAATGTTGTTTTCAGGGTGTTCATCGGATTGGGGGGAAGCTTAGGTAGCCGCCTGATTAAAAACGAATCTGTAGACGAATAATTGCGGGTAATTCAATCCCAGTTTGGGAAAAAACATATGTGAGAGTGTGAGAGTGTGAGAGTGTGAGGGTGTGAGGGTGTAGATAAAATATATTCTCACACCCTCACACTCCCATACTTGTTAGTATTGTCCCGTTGCTAATAAAACCAAAGTGCACGCTTCCAAGGCTTTAATTCCTTTATTTGAAAGCGCCAGTTCAAATTCGGGATTTTCAGCACCGGGATTAAAAATTACCCGTTTGGGGTGTTGGGAGAGAATGTAGTCGTAGTAGTTTTTCTGATTATTTTTATTTAAATATATAGAAACCGTGTCAAGGTCTTCTATCTGTTGGGTTTTATCCTGGACGGGAACATCAGCTACCAGTGCTGCCCGCTTTCCAACGGCTATTACCGGATGATTATGTTCCCGCAGTTTGTTAATGGCAAGAAAACTATAACGTGCGGGGTTTGCAGAAGCTCCCAGTACAAGCGTTTTTTTTGAATCGGCAGACATTAATCTTGAATCAGCAGGCATAGATCATTAACAATAGGATCAGATAAAGGTTTAAACCTATCGAGTTTCCAATTTAAAGTTGATAGGTTGCATTTTATATGATTTTACAGCGAGGCCCTTAAATGTTGCAGGCGTCCATTCACCCGATTTTTTAATGAGGTCCAATGATACCTGATCAATGGAGTATTCGACAGACTTTTGAAGAAACAGATCCTTAACAACACCGTTTGTATCAACAATAAAATTTATCTGAACCTGACCCTGAACTTCTTTTGAAACCGCTCTTTCGGGATATACCAGATTCTTGGCCAAATAACTGTACCAGCCTGCAGTTCCGCCTGGATACTCGGGTTTCTTCTCATCTGCAGTATCTTTATCTTTTTCTTTGTTTTCCGAAACATTAATAAATTTCTCGAGACTGTCTTCTTTATAATCGTATTCACGAATGGCTTTAATGCTGTCTTTAGTATAACTCCTGTATTTATAAAAACTCCCATTCTTTTTTCCATGATCATACATACCGGTTGAATCAAGATTCCCATAATTATTGTAAATGCAAAAACGTCCGTTAGGTATTGTGCCGTCATGATCGGCATAAGAATTCGACTTAACTAAAGATCCCCAGGTATAATAATAGTCCCATTGCCAGTTACTGTCTTCCTTTTCGTGAATCCATAAAATATATTTGGAAGAATCCAGTACGGTTTGATTCATGTTTTTATCCAGGGAATAAAACTGATTTTTATCCTGGGCGGAGCTGAATAAAAAACATACGGTTAAAACAAGGAGTAAAAATAATTTCATTCGACAATATAGAAATTAATTTGGAAAGTGTGGTAGTGTGGTAGTGTGGTAGAATTTGAGTTTGTGAATATCAGAACTTTTCACCGTGTGTTTTTCTTATCAATGCACGCACAATAAAAGGAAATGGTTTGAGAATCCGAATCGTCCAGACTGACCAGAAAGGATTTCCAAGTAAGCGTTGCAATAGTCTGCCTGTTTGCAACCTTCCTGCAAATTCCTGGCCCCATTTTTTTTGATAGGACATTTCCATTTCACTCCCGTTATTTGAGTTTCCAGGAACGCAACTATTATTTCGCTGGCGATCTTGGATGCGTGAAGCGCCATACTCATTCCATTCCCACAGAGAGGTGTAATCATGCCTGCGGCGTCACCTATGAAAAGTACATGATTTTCAACCTGCGTTTTTTTAGCAAAACTGATTTGGGCAATGGTCAACGGTTCTTTATACATGATATTCAGATTTTCTAAAAGTTCACGTAGTCGGGGATTTTGTTTCAATATTTTTTCTTCCATCTCGGGAATGGAATTGTTATTGATTTTCAGGTTATCAGATCTGGTAATATAACAGAGACAATATTTATCATTTTCAATTTTTGAAATCCCACAATAACCTCCCCGAAAATTGTGCAGGGCTATCTGATGCTCTGGCAAATCAGTCTTTACATGATACTTGACGCCAACGTGATTAAGTGATTCGCCTGCAATCAGAAATTTGCGTTTCCATTTTACGTCAAGGTTGCTCCTTTTGCCGTAGCAGGCACAGGCAAGTTTCGCATTAAACACGCCTGCACTCGTATGAATGTGATGACCATCGTTTTCAAAATCAATATCATAAACCTTTGTATTTTCATAGAGATGAACCCCCACAAATTTTGCAATTTCAGCAAGGGAAGAATCCAGTTTGTGCCTGCTGATTCCAAATCCACCTAACGGAAGTTTTTCCAGGATAGATTCACCATTTGGAGAAGAAATATAGAGTTGATGAATCCTGGGCAAATTCCATTCTTCCAACGGCAGGCCAAGACCTATCAGGAAATCCCAGCTTTCCATGCTGATATATTCTCCACAAACTTTATGAAACGGAAAAATTTCTTTTTCAAACAAACAAACCTGATAATTTTTTTGCGCAAGTTGTATTGAAAGAGATAACCCTGCAAGGCCTCCACCTACAATTGCGATATCGTATTTATTATTTTTGATCACGAGTTTACTGTCACCAACCAGCGAAAAGCCCATTTCCACTGAATAGTATATTTAAATATACCGGCTTCCTTTAATAGTATCTCTAATTCCTTTTTCTTAAATCCACGCAAAACGGATAGCGGAGCATCGTGCCTTACAAGATAGGATTTGGAAAAAAGAGAAGTTAATAGGCGGATAGAATGATAAGCAAAGGGATGGCGATGCAGGTCATTTATAAAAAACCCATAACAGACTATTTTCTTTCATCCACCGAAACATTTGTATTAGTTCGGTTTCATTGAAGTGATGACAAAATAAAGAGCAGAAAATGATATGGGGCCTGGATTGGAAATGTATTTTTTTGTAATCACTTGTTATAAATTCAGTGCTGGCATTCCAGCTGATATTTTTTGCTACAAGGATGCAATCTGGATTAACATCGATTCCCGTAAATCGAATGTTTTTATTATCGGGTCTCATTGAATTTTCAATGGCCTTAAGATTATCGCCACCGCCACAGCCAATCTCGCAAACATGCAGGTTCTTTTCCTTTTTTGCCAGTTTGTGAAACCCTGCCAACGTACAGGCATGGCCGCCCAGTTTTTTATTTATGATGGAGAGTTCATGGAGATTTCGACGAATATCATCAGGCGGAATATCAGGCTGATCAAGCAGTTCAAGCTTATATGACCGAATAATAAAATTCATATCAGTTATTCTAGTCTTTAAACTATATGAGTTCGGCTTTGTGAGTTATGGCTTTAAAAATACTGAATCAGGAACCGGTGCAAACGGTAAACGTTTCCATTGTCAGGCCCGGCCCAAATGCTGCTCCAAATACGCGTTGTTTTTTTGATTTGTCAAGGCAGGATAATATTTCTTTTAACACAAACAAGATAGTTGGAGAAGACATGTTTCCATAATCCCTTAAAATCTGATAAGACGAATCAAGTTTTTCTTTTTGAAGGGAAAGGCTTTTTGCGATAGCTTCCAATATTCTTCTTCCTCCGGGATGAATGGCCCAATGAGTAATCTCATCACGAGAAATACCCTGTTTTGTTAAGGCCTGATCCACCAGTTTTTCAAAATCTTCCTCTATCAATTCAGGTACGTACCCGCTTAAAGTCATGTTAAATCCTGTGGAAGATAATTCCCAGGACATATCACTTTTACCTTTTGGCATTACTTCTCCATAGAAACCGGATATGTGATAGGCATCAGATTGATCCTGATCGCTTGTAACAAGTACAGCGGCAGAACCATCTCCAAATAATAAACTGGAGGTAATATTATCGGTTGTAGCCAGTTGTTGAAAGTGTAATGTACAGAGTTCAGTGCATACGATCAGCACTTTTGCCGCGGGGTCACACTGACATAAAACGTCTGCAAGCTTGAGGGCGTGAATGGCCGCATAACAACCCATAAAATTAACGGAGGTTCTGAAAATATTTCGCGGAAGATTGAGTAATTCCATCAAATGTAAATCCAGTCCCGGGGCGCTTAGACCTGTACATGTTACAGTGATTAAATGGGTAACCTGATTGCATTCCAGTTTGTTTTCCAAACAGTTAATAATAGCGCTTGCTGACAAATCAACGGCATACCGATTAAAGACTTTCATCCTTTGTTCAATGGAAGGGAAAGGTTCAAGATTTTCACCTGCCGGATAGAACGTCCAGTCAGCTGGCTCATTACTATAGTCTGACAGGACAGAATAGCGACTGGAAATTCCGCTGTGATGATATAAATATTTAAGTGTTCGCCTTTCCCTTTCATTGAATGCGTAAATGCGACTCATAAAACGTAGGATATCGTCCTGCTTATGTTTAAACTTTGGAACGGCGGTCCCTATGGATTTAATCTGGCTCAATCAGTTTATTTAAGAATGGTTTAATCGATGCATCAGAAAAATAAGTATAAAGCCAAGACTGGTACAGCAGGAGGCGATTATATTCATTCGCATCGTATGTCTGAAATCGGCTAAGGAAGGATTTCGCCAAACTTGCACGGCCCAGCTGATAAAGTATACGAGAATTGGGAGCATACAGGTTGATAAAATCAGGAATTCTTTTACTTCCAACGAAATCATTAAGAAATAACCCAATAAGGCAATTGTGATTACATATAAAGAAGCACAGAATTTAAAGGTCCCACGTATCCCAAGTACCGCACTGATAGTCTTAACTCCATCTTTCGCGTCTGCCATATGCTGATATATCTGAGTGAGTGGGTAAAATCCGCCAATTAAAAGTGATGCACAAATCATTCCCAAGTTAGGCACATGGGTATTTAAAAGTGGATGAGTTCCATGATATACCATAAAAAATACAAGCGCTCCCTGGCAAATAACTACAACCGCGTAACCTGTAAATGGATACTTTTTCAACCGGATCGATCTGGCGCTGTAAGCTCTGGATGCTAATATGTATAGCGCTGCCGCTATTGTGAAATATATGCTTACTAAAAAGCCCAATAAGACTGCCAGAATATCCATCAGGCCGCTTGCATAAAAAAGCTGACGCGTAGGTAAAAGTGGTGATTCCAGTCCGCCGATACTTCCTTCATCGCGATCCATATAGCTGTTAAAACCATTACTGGAGGGATATATTAATAAGTGGAGAATAAAAAAAATGAGCAGGGATCTTACAGGGTTAGGATTAACCACCTGACTTAATGCAAACCAGTAGACCGGCATCAGGAAAAACGAAAAATGAAAACGAAGCAACTGAATGGTAGAACGCTGAATCATTTTTCGAAAAATTAATCGAAGGCAGAAATCGACAAGGAAGTTAACCGGATTTTATCTTTTTTAGAAAACCGTTTTCTGAAGAAGTTCTCCTGCATCTGGAACTGGTTCCCGCAGAGGGAATTTTATCTAAATGGAAATGGTTGATTTACACAATTTTATGCAACGGTATGAATTTCGTTTTTCAATAATGTTTTTAATCCTTATTTATGAAAACCAGTTTTCTGCAAAAAGTTTTTTCGATCATTTTTCCAGCTATTTTGTCTTCATTATTCCTGCAAGCACAGGTTGCCGATTGGTCTTTTAATAATGTACTCACCGGGACAGGATCTGCGAATAGTACAGCAGGAAACGCATCTCTCGGAAGCACGATAGCTTCAGGAGGTGCTTTTAATGGTGGAACTGTTTATTACGGAGAGGGGCCCTGGCCAACGGGCGGAAGTATAGATCCAAATGCATATCTCGAATTTTCAATTACACCAACAGCAAGCCATACACTAACTGTTTCGAGTTTAGCTATGCAGATCCGAAGAAGTACAACAGGAACTTCGGGTGCAGGTCCTAATTCCTGGTCACTGCGAAGTAACCTGGATGGTTTTACAACCGATATTTCGAGCGGTGTATTAACACCTAACAGTATCCCGGCTACGGTTGTGACACTGGGTATTTCATTTATGAATTTGTCTTCTAAAGTGATCTTTCGTTTATATGGTTTTAATGCAACTGTTTCTTCTGGCGGACTCGATCGTTTTGTATATGATGATATTCAGGCGAATGGTTCAATTATTTTACCACTGGTATTTGATTATTTTAAAGTAAGTGGTGAAAATCAGTCTGCAAAAATTTCATGGAAATTAAGCGGTGATGGAAACCTTTCTTCCATGAATATCGAACGTGCTTCCAATGGAATCTAGTTTTGAAAAAATTATGAATTACAATGGGGATCAAATAAATAGTTCGAACGCTTTCGAATATACCGATCAGTTAAATGACTTTTCCGGTACTTATGCTTACAGAATTCAGATGATATCAAACGAAGGGATAATCTCTTACTCATCTGTCCAGACAGTTTCGTTTGATTCCGAAAACGGATTCCGGTTACAAGCTATCAACACCGGAAATACGAATTCAATAAGTTTCCGTGTAAATGCAGAGAAATCGGGAAGTTATACTTTCAGTTTATACAACCTGAACGGAAATAAATTGGCCGGGAAAATGACTTCGCTGAATGCTGGAAGCCAGGTAATGCAATTGGAAAATATTTATCTCAAAAAAGGGATCTATATTTTACTTGGCGAGAACGGAAACCAGAAAATCAGTACCAAAGTAATGATCCTATAAACTAATTGACCATGGACGGTTATCAAACAAGCATACGCAGGGGCTCTTCCAGGAGTCCTTTTAACGTTTGAAGAAATGCGGCTCCTGTTGCGCCATCAACTACACGATGATCACAGGTCATTGTAAGTTTCATCACATTTCCCGGAACGATGGCTCCATTTTTTACAACGGGCATCTGCTGAATCGAACTTATCGCAAGTATGCAGGAATCGGGTGGATTGATGATCGCTGTGAATTCATCCATTCCAAACATACCCAGGTTTGATATAGTGAATGTACTTCCCTCCCAATCAGAAGGCTGTAATTTTTTATTTTTTGCTCTGGTAGCGAAATCTTTTACTTCAGCAGAAATCTGTGAAAGTGATTTGGTATCTGCAAAGCGTACTACGGGAACTAATAAACCATCTTCAACCGCTACAGCGACACCAATGTTTACGTGGTGATTCACACGAATTTTTTCTCCCATCCAGCTACTGTTTACAGCAGGATGTTTTTTCAAAGCGAGCGCAGTAGCTTTTAAAACAAAATCATTGAATGAAATTTTTACCGGAGCGGTCTCATTAATTTTTGCACGGCTGCTGACAGCCTGATCCATATCAACCTGAATAGTCAGATAAAATTCGGGTGCTGTAAATTTGGCTTCTGTAAGACGTTTTGCAATCGTTTTTCGCATCTGAGAAACCGGTACATCTTCAAAATTTATTTCACCTGAAGGTGCAGAAGATACGGTTGTAGTTTTCTGGACAGATGGGGTTGGAGCAGAGGGCTTGAATTCAGTCACATCTTTTTTAACTATGCGTCCATAGTCACCACTTCCATGGAGCTGTGACAGATCTATTCCTTTCTCAGAGGCCAGCTTTTTTGCCAGGGGCGAAGCCTTTATACGACTATCCCCATTAAGAGACTGTTGTGCAATTGCTCCAGGTTCGGAGACAGTCTTAGATACGGCGGGTTCAGGATTAGGTGCTTTTGCAGTATCCTGAACTGACCCCTTATTTTTTGCCGCATCAACGATTTGTTGCACATTGACTTTACCTTCCTCTCCAATAATAGCCAGTAGGTCATTTACCGCGATCTTCTGTCCTTTTTCGGCACCCGTAAACAATAATTTCCCCTCCTTATAGCTTTCAAGTTCCATAGTTGCCTTATCCGTCTCAATATCTGCCAATATATCGCCCTTTTTTACAATATCGCCTACCTTTTTGTGCCAGTCAGCAATCACACCTTCCGTCATTGTATCGCTTAAACGGGGCATTAAAATTACCTCCTGCATGGAGGATAAATCCAGGGTGGTTGACGGTTGCGGGACGTTTGGTGGATTTTCTTTCTTTGTAGCAGGAGCAGGAGCCGGCGCGGCCTTCGGTTTTGTAGCTGGTTCGGGAGCTTTTGAAGCGCCTCCTTTCACGAGAGTACTAATATCTTCCCCTGGTTTGCCGATAATTGCGAGTAAATCATTCACCTGTATTTTGCCTCCCTTGTCGGTGCCCGTAAATAAGAGTGTGCCATCCTTATAACTTTCAAGATCCATGGTGGCTTTATCGGTTTCGACTTCTGCGAGCAGGTCTCCTTTTTTTACACTATCACCTACTTTTTTATGCCAGGCAGCGATCACTCCTTCCGTCATCGTATCACTAAGTCTCGGCATTAAAATAACTTCCGCCATAAAACTGGAAAATTTTGAATTTGGACTTCGAAATTAAGGCAAAATCGTGAAATGAACGGGACTTGCCCAGTATTAACCTCGCTGCAGTACAGGGACATCTTTTACATTTCCTGTGCGTTTTATCACACCCCAGTATTGCAATTCACCTTTAATAGCTCTTCTAAAGGATTTGAACAGCACATACCATAAAAGCCAGCGCCAAATTAGTCGTTGGGGTATCAGCCACACCAATTTGCTTAATTTTTCTTTTTCGAAGGTGAAAGCCAAGATGGCAACACCCAGATCTACCAACAGGAAAATCAAATAATATTTCCCGATTCTGGCGCCATTGCCAAATTTGATTCCGATAATCATGATAACGTCCGCCAATGGAATGATGGAGGGTATGATATATTGAAATGTAAGGATATTGGGTAAAGCAATCCAGCCAAGTGCCTTATTACGGGAACTAAACAACATGTCCCTGTTTTTCCAAAAAGTCTGCATTACACCGAAACTCCAGCGAAATCTTTGTTTTATAAACATTTTGACAGTTTCGGGAGCTTCCGTCATGGCAATTGCGCCGTTTTCATTTTCAATAATATAATTGCATCGCAATAATCGGATTGTAAGGTCACAGTCTTCGGCCAGGGTATCGGTCGTAAAACCTCCTGCTTCTTCTATCGCTTTTTTGCGGAAAGCGCCAATAGCTCCCGGGACGACCGTTATGGCGTTTAGATATGCGAATGCCATGCGATCAAAATTCTGACTGCTGATATATTCAATGGATTGCCAACGGGTGAGGAGATTTACTGTATTTCCAACCTTCACGTTGCCTGCTACCGCTCCTACTTTTTTTCCATTGTGATATTGAATGTTGCCGAAGTGCATCATTAATTTTGATACGGCATCAGAAAGTAGTTTCGTATCTGCATCTATACATATCACGAATTCCGCATCTGATTGTAAAATGCCAAAATTCAGAGCTGAAGCTTTTCCGCCGTTCACTTTTGTGAATACACGTACTCTTGAATTTCGTTCAAATGCATTTTCAACTTTATGAAATGTGCCATCCTTACTTCCGTCATCCACAAAAATGATTTCGAAATTCGGATAGTCGGTCCTTAGTAAATTCTGCATGGAACTTACTGCATTTACTTCTTCATTGTAAGCGGGAACGATGATACTTACTTTAGGGGCTCCGGTTCCATCTGGTTTCCAGAAATATTTTAAATTAAATTTCTTTTCCCAATGACGCTGTTTACTTGCCATAACAGCCATGAAAATTATGCGTGACAGGGAAAGAATAATAAAGACGATAAATACAGAAGTCAATAAATGACTTCCGATATAACCCGTCATTGCAAGTAAATAATTTAGCTGAAGAAGGTAATAACCGCTTCCTCTTGGAACGGCCGGCATTAATTCCTCTTTCTTTTTTCCAAGCAAATCAGCGATGGTTGTGAACTGATAACCTCTTTCCTTAAAATAATGTATAATACGGGGAAGCGCTTCTACCGTGGCTTCCCGGCTGTCACCGCCGGCATCGTGTAAAAGAATAATATTACCACTCAAATTTTGATCAGTCATATTTTGTTTTCGAGCGATAACCCTGGCAACAATTGAATCTGCCGAAGTGCCGGGTTCCCAGTCGAGTGGATCTATCGATTCTCCGATATCCAGGTAGTTTTTTTCCCTCGCGATGGCTACGGGAATTAATTCTTCTGCCTTCACCGGCTCAAAATCGGCATTGAATGGCGCTCTGAATAAAACGGTGGAATGACCCGTGATAGCTTCAATAAGCAAGCGGGTGGCGTCCATTTCAATAATGGCACGTTTTCGGCTCACTTTAGCAATATTCGGATGGGTAAATGTATGATTGCCGATTTCATGACCTTCCCGGTAAATTCTTTTTACGATGGGTATATTGTTTTCAGCATTAATTCCAATGAGAAAAAAAGCCGCCGGTACATTCTCTTTACTAAGGATGTCCAAAATTTGTGGTGTGTAGATCGGGTCAGGCCCATCGTCAAAAGTTAGAACCAGTTTTTTCTTATCTTTTGTTCCATATTTTCTCGCCAGCCATTTGGAGGGGAGTTGGTCATATGATTCCTCGGAGATTAACAGTTCAGCAGTGTCCAGTTCCGGTGTTATTTTTCCACTCGAAGGACCGCCAATTACGTCCAACACTTCTCCTTCACCGGAGTAAGCCGGAGTTTCATCTGTGATCATCGTTTTTACTGTGGAGAATAAATGAAAGTCAAAATTCCTGAGACTATCCTTACTCATATCGTGATCATAAAAATCCCACATTCGGGAATCCTCATTTCCCAGTCGCCAGAGGGCAACACCGGCAAGGCCTGATTCTTCTGCAAAACGCATTGTATTGAACGTAGTGGCCGCATCCGTAAATTGTACTTTGTGGGGCGCACCGTCGTCCCCATCATAGGTAAAGTGAAGATTGTAAGAGTCATTGTCGAATATTATTTTACCGTCGTAACTATGGGCCAGAGTTAGTGCATCCTGATATCCAATCGGTGCTGCAGAAACTACTTTGTCATTTTCATCCATCTTCCAGTCATAACCAAAACCCGCAACTGCGAGAATTAATTTGCCTGTAGGAATTTTTTTAATTGCATCATCTACTGCTCCCTCTATCCATTTCTGATGGCAAATAGGACCCGGACCAGTACCATCTGAAAACTGATCGTAAGCCATAAGAATAACATAGTCGTTATATGCGGATAGTTCTTTAAAATTGTAATCTTCATTGAAGGGTTGTACATCCTGTGAAACGAGCAGACCTTTCGCGTGCATTTTTTCATATAATGATTTCTGAAACTGTACCAGAACTTCATTTCTCTTTTCCAGAAGATCCTCAAAGTCGATATTGATACCGTCCAGCTTATAGAGTTCTAAATACTTAATGATGTCGTCTATCAGTTTGTCCCTTTTTTCCGGATTATTAAGAATCCTGTGAACCACGTCTCCCCGAAAAATACCTCCAATATTGTTGGTAAGAAGCGGAAGTACTTTTACGCCCGACTTATCCATTACATTGAATGCTGCCGTATCTATTTTTGTCCAAAGTGTATCGGTGTTGGGATCCAGGAAAAACCATTCCGGTAACACCATATTCAGTCGCGAGATATTCTGGTCAAGAGAAATAAGAGATGAAGCGGACCAATTTACGTAAAAGGCAGCCCTGACACCGGTAGTGAATTTCTTAAAGGAATAGAAACTGGAATCAGCCTGCACTATAATACCGTTTTTCTTTTTGAAATGTTTACCTATTGGATAACCCCCGGCTTTATAAGCTACTTTTTCATTGATGTATTTTCTGAAACCGCCATATTGTTTTCCAATTTTACTTTTATTGAAAAGCCAGCTCGAACTGTCGAGTAATGCCTCTTTTTCCTGAGCTCCGAAATTCGGAAGTGAGGGCGTATAGACGCGGGTCAGCGTAATAAGAATGGTAACAACTGCGAGAACGACAAAAAGTGCTATCAGGCGACTGCTCCAAACAAATCGTGACCACCTGGAAGAAGAACTTGTCTGGAAGATCTGATTCGTAGAATTTCTTGCCATAAATTATTGTAAAGATCCCGTTATTCGAAGTCTGTGCAAAATCGGGGAATTCAAATTAGAGGATTTTTAGCATTTGAATGTGAATAAATTTAAGAGGATCAAAGAAGTAGGAAGAGGTTATTGATATTGAAATGGATTCGCCTTCTGCTTTGGACTGTCAATAGTCGAGCTCAAGTTTCAGTCTGTCTTTTAATTCCTTCACAAGTGGATACATCTCAGCGATTTGAATGAACTGCTCTCTTTTATTCAATGTTTTTTCGAAATGAATGTGTTCTGTGGATTTTTCGCGTATAGCCAATGTAAAAGTGATGTTTTTATTGCGGAACCGTTCCTGCACCAAATCAGTAAGTTTTCTTTTTTCCTGCTCGACAAATTTCTGTTCCAGATTATTATTTGTCATTATTTCAAACCGCTGTTCATCAATTATACGTAGTTCTGCTCCTTCAAAACTCAGTGCCGCTGAGTTTTTATTTCTTTTAAGCTCTGCGGTAAACTGATTCCATATTTCGAGCAAAAGTCCGGACTCCAGGTGTTTTAATTCATCAGACTTATCGGTTATTTTCCGATTTACTACTTCCTGACGGATTTTGGAAAGTGCGCCTAAACTTGTAGTTGTGGGAACAGACTGCTTTGGTTTCTCAATAATCAATTTAGGACCCGATTCAGGTCTGGCCTCCGACTGAGGTATTTTGGAAATTGTCACCTGCTCACTTTCAGTTTGTTTCCTTTCTTTGATCTCAATCGGTTGTATGATTCGGTAAGCCACTGGTTTTACCTGCTCAGTACCTTTTTTTTTGTCTGAAAGATCCTGTGATAAGTGAAGTGCCTGATTGAGATAAGCAAGCTTGATGAGGACAAGCTCGACGTGTAATCTTTTATTTCTGGCAGCTTTATAATTCAACTCGGATTCGCTCAATAAATTTAAAGCACTAATCAGGTAAGATGCTTCAAGATTTTTCGCAGCATCGATATATTTTTGCCTGAAGTCCTCTACAACATCCAGCAGAACCGCCGCTTTTTCATCTTTGCAGATCAGGAGATTCCGGATAAATTCTGCAAAACCGTTCAGCAATAAGTCGCCTTCAAAACCTTTGCGATTGATTTCATCGAAAATTAACAATGCGTCTGATAATTTTTGTTCACGTATTGCAGTAAGCAACTTAAAATAATATACGGCGTCTAGTATATTCAGGTGTTCAAGTGTGTCCTGATAATTTAGCTTTCCATCGGAGAAGCTTACCATCTTATCCATAATACTCAACGCATCGCGCATACATCCTTCACTTTTTTGCGCAATCAATTCAAGAGAAGATTTTTCTGCAGGGATATTTTCTTTTTCACATATTTCCTCCAGGTGTTCTATGATGTCCTGATTTGTTATTCTTTTGAAATCAAAAACCTGGCAACGGCTGAGTATGGTTGGAAGAATTTTGTGTTTTTCAGTAGTTGCGAGAATAAAAATGGCATAAGGCGGTGGTTCTTCCAGTGTTTTCAGAAATGCATTAAACGCTGATGAACTGAGCATGTGAACTTCATCGATGATATATACTTTGTATTTGCCGGGCTGAGGCGCAAATCTAACCTGATCAACCAGTGATCTTATATCGTCCACTGAATTGTTACTTGCAGCGTCGAGTTCATGGATATTAAGCGAACTGCCTTCATTAAACGAAATGCACGAATGACAAATGTTACAGGCTTCTCCATCGGCTGTTGGGTTTTCGCAATTGATGGTTTTTGCCAGGATGCGGGCGCAGGTTGTTTTACCGACTCCCCGTGGTCCACAGAATAGAAAGGCATGGGCAAGTTGTTTATTCCTGATAGCATTTTTTAATGTCGTCGTGATATGTGATTGCCCCACAACAGTGGAAAAGAGTTGTGGCCTGTATTTTCTTGCAGAAACGATGAATTTGTTCATAAGCCGGCGCCTCCGGTATCTTTCTTGATTGCAATAATAACAAAGTTTTAGAAGATAGGATGTCTTTTAAATTCCCTGGTTCGATCGAAAATATAGCGATAAGTTTTAAGCTTTCTGCTGGGATATGTATCTGCCATGTTTCGAATCATATTAACCATCTTTGGATTAAAATCACCCACCCATTGCATTTCGTATTCAGTATATGGGAGAGTTAAAACCATTTTTCCGGTTTCAGCAATCATATAGGAATCAATTCCTTTCCCCTGGTATTCAGGGATAACGCCGAAAACAAGTCCGGTGAATTTTTTATTTCTTTTAGTTTTTACCAACCACAGAAATTTTAATTTCTGCAAAAAACCAAATTTACCGTTGAGATATTTAAACCATTGATTTAAATCTGGGATATTGGCAAACATAGCTACCGGCTTTTCATTATGGTAAGTAAACCAGATTAATCTTTCTTCCATAAATGGTTTCATCTGTTTAAACAGGTGTTTTACCTGATCGAGCTTCATTTGTTTCATACCACCATGGCCAGCCCAGGCTTTATTATACACTTCCGTAAAATAACCTGCATAGGTATTCAGATTTTTTTTACTGATGTGAGCTGCTCTAAAACTTGGATCTGCGGCTATAACTGCATGCCGGTCCATTAGCTTCTTGCTGAATGGTTTTTTTGGATCCATGCCGAAACATATCTGTTCAAAAAATTCTTTGAAACCATAATTCTCAAAGAGGTCCTGATAGTAAGGCGCGTTGAAATTCATTTTCCACAGCGGTTCATGAAATCCTTCTGTAACCAGGCCCCACCAGGTGTCTCTTTCTCCAAAATTTATTGGACCATCCATTGCCGACATTCCCCGCTGCATGAGCCAATGTTTGGCCACATCAAATAAATGATCGGCGGCCTTCTGATTATTTATGCAGTCAAAGAATCCGATGCCCCCCACAGCAAATTCATCCCCGATTGTTTTATATCTTTTGTTTGTGAAAGCGGCGATTCTACCCAGAAGATGCCCGTTTTCGTCTTTCAGGATCCACCGGGCGGCTTCACCATGACGGAAAGCTTTATTTTTTTTTGGATCGAAAACCTCACTTACATCATTGTCCAATGGTCGAATATAACCGGCCATATCACTCAGAATATCAACATTTACCTGAAGAAATTCTCTGGCTGCTGCCTGATCCTGAACCTGTATTAATTGCATGTAATGGGGGAGTTGACGGCCGCAAAAATACTTGGTTTTTCATTTCGGAATTCTGCGTCCGGACTCTTACCTTTGCAGCCGATTTTAACGTAACATTTATTAAATACTTTATATGCCAAATGCAGGCAAGATTAAACAAATTATCGGTGCGGTAGTTGACGTGCAATTCAAAGGAAAACTTCCTGAAATATACAACGCCCTCGAATTGAAGAAACCCGGAGGTGACACACTTGTTCTTGAGGTTCAGCAGCATCTGGGAGAAGACAGTGTTCGTTGTATAGCCATGGATGGTACAGAAGGATTAATTCGGGGTCTTGAAGTAGTTGATACAGGCATCGCAATTTCGATGCCCGTTGGCGATAGTATAAAGGGCAGGCTTTTTAATGTTACAGGCGATCCTATCGATGGATTACCCCCAGTATCAAAAGTTAATGGACGACCTATTCATAACAAACCTCCCGCCTTTGAAAATCTTAGCGTCAGTACGGAGGTTTTGTTTACAGGAATTAAAGTAATCGATCTGATTGAGCCTTATGCAAAGGGTGGTAAAATTGGTCTTTTTGGAGGTGCTGGAGTTGGAAAAACAGTTTTAATTCAGGAACTAATAAATAATATAGCAAAAGCATACGCGGGTGTCTCCGTTTTTGCGGGTGTGGGAGAACGTACACGTGAAGGGAACGACCTTATGCGTGAAATGATTGAAGCCGGTATTATGAAATACGGCGACAATTTCAAACACAGCATGGAAAATGGGGGATGGGATCTATCAAAGGTTAATATGAACGAATTATCTGAATCCAAAGCGACATTTGTATTCGGACAAATGAACGAACCGCCGGGTGCCCGCGCTCGTGTTGCTCTGAGTGGATTAACGATCGCAGAATATTATCGGGATGGAGATGGAAAAGGTCAGGGACGAGATATCTTATTTTTCGTTGATAATATCTTCCGTTTCACTCAAGCCGGATCCGAGGTTTCGGCACTTTTAGGTCGAATGCCTTCTGCCGTGGGATACCAGCCAACGCTGGCGACTGAAATGGGACTCATGCAGGAAAGAATTACTTCGACGAAAAACGGTTCTATTACTTCTGTGCAAGCGGTATATGTTCCGGCGGATGATCTGACAGACCCGGCTCCTGCTACTACATTTGCCCATCTTGACGCTACAACAGTTCTCGATCGTAAAATTGCTGACCTGGGAATTTATCCGGCAGTAAACCCGCTGGATTCTACTTCAAGAATTTTGACACCAAAAATTGTGGGAGACGCACATTACGACTGCGCCAATCGTGTTAAGCTTGTTTTACAACGATATAAAGAATTGCAGGATATTATAGCCATTCTGGGTTTGGATGAATTAAGTGATGAAGATAAATTAACAGTCTCCCGTGCAAGAAAGGTTCAAAGGTTCCTTTCTCAACCTTTTCACGTTGCCGAAGCTTTTACAGGATTAAAAGGTGTATTGGTTCCAATCGAAGAAACCATACGCGGGTTTAACATGATTATGGATGGGGAGGTAGATGATTATCCGGAAGCTGCGTTCAACCTTGTAGGTACAATAGATGATGCAATTGAAAAAGGAAAAAAATTGATGGCGCAGGCTCAGGGATAATACTTGTTTTTATGAATTTAGAAATACTCACACCCGAACGCAAATTATTCAGCGACGAAGTATACGGAGTGCAGCTTCCTGGCGTAACAGGATCCTTTGAAGTACTTGAAAAACATGCTGCTCTGGTGAGTGCATTGAAAGCCGGCCGGATCAAAGTATTAAACGATAAAAAACATTCCTCTTTTTTTGAAATACGTAGTGGATTTGTCGAAGTATTGGCAAATAGAGTCACTGTGTTGGTTGAAGGCGCAAAACCTGTTGATCCGGTCCAGGTATGATTTGTTAAGAGCGCACTAAAATTTCAAGACTATTTTTAGAGATCAATTGAGTTGCGGGTCAATAGGAAAATTAATCATCATCAGGTAGTTGCCCCCCAGATGCCTTATTGCCTCTTTCCAGATTTCTTCGGTTTTCTTATGAAAAATGAGCTTCTGGTTTGCTTTCGCAGGCAGCCAGGATTTTTCTTTTAGTTCTCCCTCCAGTTGTCCACCCGCCCAGCCTGAATAGCCAATATAAAACCGAATCTTTGAGGTCTTAATTTTTCCGGATCGAATTAATTCCAGTGCTTTTTCGAAATTTCCGCCCCAGTAAATGCCTTCAATCACCTGATAACCACCTTTTATGAGATCGGGATACTGATGAAGGAAATGAATCGTGTCCGTCTGAACAGGGCCTCCAAAATATACCGGTATCTCCAGATCGTCGGCGTTGTTTACCAGATCCTTTAAACCGTATTCGTAGGTTTTATTAAGAAGAAAACCAAAACTTCCTTCACTTTGGTGTTCGCAAAGAAAAATGACCGATCTTTTAAAATTGGGATCTTTCAAAAACGGGTCAGCGATCAGTAAGATACCAGCCGCAGGACTGTCCATATTGTAAATTAACTAATCTGAAGGTAATTGTTTAATAAATTTGCTCGCAATAAGTAACTGACATGTTTTTCATTTCAGTTTAAATGCATATTTCTTGAAGAAAAATTTTACTATTATTTTTTTCCTGATTAGTATCTCCCTGGTTGGAATTATTTATATCCAGTGGAACTGGATATCTACTATGGTAGAAAACAAAGAGGAAGAGCTGAATCATAAACTGAATGATGTAACGTCAGATGTTTTCCGTGAACTAATTGAATATAAACAAACGGCACTATCCGGCAGTCAGTTGCTTCGTTCTCCACAAAGTTTCGGATTTATACCTTCAGAACAATTCAGAAGGGAACTTATGAGGCCATTGTTGATTTCACAAAGGTTTAGTTATCAGGAGATGTCGGATATTCTGCGAAAAGCTTTCAATTATCGGGGACTAAAGGACACTAAATTTGAGTTTTGTATTTTCTCTGGCGGTGGTTTTAGTTCTACTATATTTTCAAGTAACAACGAGCTAAAATCACCCAACTACTTTTCTGCATTCACTGATACTGTTCACAACCTCCGAACGCTTTTACCGATCATAGCTAACACGATGGAACTTAATGGTGCTGAACCAATTGAAACGCTTTCCATCGTAGTGCCTGACTATAAAGCGGTTGTAATGAAACAAATGCGTTGGATGATATTTGGTGTAATTTTTTTCACGCTGATTATAGTAAGTGCATTTTATGTAACTGTTAGGACTTTATTAATGCAGAAAAAACTGAGTGAGATTAAAAATGATTTCATCAACAATATGACGCATGAATTTAAAACTCCGTTGGCAACAATTTCTCTGGCGGTGGATGCAATGCGAAATGAAAAGGTTGTTCATGATCGCGAAAAATCAGCGTATTTCAGCAGTATTATTAAGGAGGAAAATCGAAGAATGAACAAACAGGTTGAAACTATTTTACAAGCAGCCCTGATTGACAGACAAGAATTGCAATTAAAACTACAACCCCTGCATATTAACGAAGTGATTCGACGGGTTATGGAAAACTTTAAACTGCAATTGGACGAAATCCATGCGCAGGTATTTTTACAATTGGAAGACAATTATGATTTGGCGCAGGCTGATGAAGTGCACTTTACCAATTTGATTTCCAATCTGATTGACAACGCCATAAAATATTCACGTGATAAACTAACCATACGAATACAAACACATCGCAGCGGAAAAAATATGCTTATCAAAATAGAAGATAACGGCATCGGCATGTCGAAAGAAACGCAGCGACGCATATTTGAAAAATTCTTTCGTGCACATACCGGCAATGTGCACAATGTAAAAGGGTTTGGATTGGGGCTCAGTTATGTGAAGTCGGTGGTCGATGCTCACAACGGTCGTATAAGAGTGGAGAGCACAGTTGGTAAAGGAACTGTTTTCACACTTGAAATACCCCTTATAAGGCAGGAAAAA
Organism: uncultured Bacteroidota bacterium; assembly: GCA_963757315.1. Taxonomy (GTDB): domain Bacteria; phylum Bacteroidota; class Bacteroidia; order Chitinophagales; family Chitinophagaceae; genus Puia. The sequence goes on from CAVWRD010000012.1 coordinate 512,720, forward strand.
GTTTACATGGCTGTTAATTCTTTAGGGTAAGTTATAGGCTCATTTTTTGAGTTTCTCATTTGGTAGAAATAAACATCCATCTCCATAACTAAGAAACCGATAGTCGTTTTTTAACGCGAATGAATAGACGGTTTTCCAGTCAGGACCGATCAGAGCTGAGACCAGCATTAGCAAAGTGGAATAGGGCTGATGAAAATTAGTAATAAGACCGTCAACTATTTTAAATTGATATCCCGGTAAAATGAACAATTGAGTTTTTGTGATCAGTTTTTTATCAGGTTGTTTACCAATCCAGGAAAGTAACAACTTCAATGATTCCTCCACAGTGAGATCCGTGGCTGATTCATATGCAAACCATTGATCCAGATATAACTCCGCAGAAGAAATCTTCTCATTTTTGCTGACCATCAAACCCAACCAGTAAAGTGTTTCAAGTGTTCTCAGTGAAGTCGTTCCTACAGCAATAACCGTTTTCTTCAATTTCGATATCAAACCTTCGACTGATTCTAAACTTAATTCTATAAATTCTTCATGCATTCGATGTTCTGAAACATTTTCATTTTTAACAGGTAAAAATGTGCCGGCTCCCACATGTAACGTGAGATATATCGAATCCACTCCCTTTTCTGATAAATTACTGAGTAGTGTCTTGGTGAAATGCAGTCCCGCCGTAGGAGCTGCGACTGAGCCTGATTCGTTCGCATAAATTGTTTGATATCTTTCGATATCTGAAATCTCGGCAGTTCTGTTAAGATAGGGGGGAAGTGGTACAGATCCCATTTGATGCAATACAATCTCAAAGGAGAGAAATGCAGGATTCCATGAAAATTCAATTATAAAGTTGTCGGTATTTTTTCTAACAAAACGGGCTTCTAATATTATTTCACCATTTTGCTTTTTCAGAATCTGATTATGTTTCCATTTTGAAGACCCTCCAATTAAACAGTTCCAAAGAACTTTTCCAGTTTGTTCCATTGCATTACGAATGCCATAATTGCCATCATGGGGTCTAAGGCAAAAAATTTCAATTTGACTACCGGTTGGTTTTTGAAATTTAATACGTGCTTCTATGACCCGGCTGTTATTGAAAACCAGCAATGAATTGCTTGGAAGTATTTCTGGTAGTTCCTCAAATAGATCTCCTTTAATATGTCCATCTCTCCAAATCAAAAGCTTGGATTTTTCCCTTTGATCTAAAGGATAACGAGCGATTTTCTCATCCGGCAGTTCATAACCAAAATCAGAAAGTACGATGCCGATGGGAAATTGAGTTTTTTTGATCATCAGTACTGTTTATGCACAGATATGCACAGTGATTAACATGATATGCACAGCGGTTAATGTTTTTTAGACTATATAATTAGTTCAAATCCATGCCTGTAGCTAATTGCAACCCTGCAATTTTTTGTGGAAAAATTAAAATTCCATAATTTAGTTTGTAAAGTGGGAAAAAGTGTTATTTTGTGTCAATTATTATAAACATTGTTTCAAGTCCTTATAAATGAATGGTTTTCTTGGAGAATACGAGGTGACGCTCGACGCAAAAGGGCGGTTCCTCCTGCCGGCTTCGCTAAAAAAGCAGACCGGAGAGGACGCGGGGTCTTTTGTTATAAACCGGGGTTTTGAAAAGTGTTTAGGCTTGTATCCCATGAAAAGTTGGGAGCCCATTTTTGAACAGATAAGCAAGTTGAATGATTTTGACCCGAAGGTAAGGTCATTCCGAAGATATTTCCTGAACGGTGCCACCATGATGGAACTGGATGGTGCGGGGAGGTTGTTGATCCCGCAAAATCTAAAAGAGTATGCGGGTCTCGAAAAAGATATGATCCTGGTAACAGCGGTAAATAAAATAGAGATCTGGGATAAAGTTAAGTACCAACAGTTCTTTGAAACCTTTTCACCGGATGATTTCAGTGGCTTGGCAAACGAGGTGATGAATGGCAAACCTGACAAATGAACTATATGAGGGACTCAAATCCCGCATATCATATACCCGTATTGCTTTCGGAAGCGATGGACGGTTTGAATATCAGGGCGAACGGGGTCTATGTTGATTGCACTTTTGGCGGAGGTGGACATTCAGCACAGATCCTGTATCACCTGAACAACGACGGACGACTTTTTGCTTTTGACCAGGATGGGGACGCAAAAAGAAATAGTCTGCCTGATGAGAGATTTGTTTTTGTACCACACAACTTTCGTCACCTTTCCAGATTTCTTCGTTTGAATGGAATTGCAGCTGTAGATGGTATCCTGGCCGATTTGGGTGTGAGCAGTCACCAGTTTGATGAAGCGACCAGGGGGTTTTCTACCCGCTTGGATGCCAATCTGGATATGAGGATGGACAGAAGGCAAACACTGACTGCAGAAATTATTCTCAATACTTATTCTGAACAAAAATTACAAGAGATGTTCAGCTTGTATGGAGAAGTAACAAACGCGAAAACCTTGTCCAGAACCATTGTAAATCTTCGAAGCAAAACACCATTTCGGACAGTAAATAGTTTTAAACAGGCTACTGCTGATCTGGTAAGAGGCAATCCCAACAAGTATTATGCTCAGGTATTTCAAGCATTGCGTATCGAAGTAAATGACGAAGCAGGCGCACTGCGTGAAATGTTGGAACAGGTTCCTGTGTTATTAAGGCCGGGGGGGCGAATTGTAATTATATGTTTCCATTCATTGGAAGACAGGATAGTCAAACAATTTTTCAAAACCGGTCAAATTGAAGAAAAAGAAGAAAAAGACCCTTTTGGGAATTCAAAGGTTAGTTCGCCATTCCGAATAGTAACAAAAAAGCCGATCGTCCCTTCCGAAAATGAACTGAGAACTAATCCAAGAGCAAGAAGTGCCAGAATGAGAATTGCCGAGAAAATATGAAATCAGAATATAAGCATTATAAAATCCCAACCCGTGAAATTCAAATTATTTAGTCCTGCGAATTTGAAAGAGTTAATCCCGAACTAAGAAATCTCAGTATGATAATCGTACCCTAATTTTTTTTATTCATCACACTGGAATTATGAAAGTATTCGGAAATAAAAAAAACAAGGCAAAAAATCTTAACCGCTATCAGTGGATGATTCACAACCTTCCGTTTTTTCTTTTCCTTTCATTCCTTGCTGTGATTTACATATACAATGGTCATTACGCCGACCGGGTAGTGCGAGACATCGGAAAGACGTCGAAGGAACTTCAGGAACTGCAATACGAATTTAAGAACCTGAAAAGTGAAGTTATGTTTCGCAGCAAACAAAGTGAATTGGCCAAAGCGGTTGAACCATTTGGATTAAAACCCCTGTCTTCACCTCCATTGGTCCTTAGTGATAGTCTAAAAAATTGAAATAATTTTTATCACCCATATCCCCGATACCCGGTGGAATTAAGAAGAGATATACTTTGGAGGGTTTACCTGTGTTTCCTGGGAATGGTACTGATATGTATGGCGGTACTGGGAAGAGTATTTTTTATTCAACATATGCAAGGGAAATATTGGAGGGCATTGAGCGATAGTCTGCATCAGAAATATGTTGACCTCAGTGCGGAAAGAGGATCAATTTATAGTGAAGATGGAAATATGTTAAGTACTTCGGTCCCATACTTTAATATCTATATCGATTTCGGAGCAGACGGACTCCGCGAAAAGAATGGTAAACGATTTAAGGAAAATCTGGATTCTCTTTCATACTGCCTTTCCAGCCTTTTCAGGGATCAATCATCAATCGCTTATAAAAAACAACTGAATCAGGGTTATCGCGAAGACGACCGTTATTACCTTCTTCAGCGAAATTTGAGTTTTGATCAATACAAACAACTTCGGACTTTTCCGCTGGTCCGGGAAGGCAGAAACAAGAGTGGATTTATTATTGAGACTTCAAGCAAAAGGCTAAATCCCTTTGGTTTGCTTGCAAACCGTACAATTGGTTTATCGCGAAACAATGCCCAGAATGTGGGCTTGGAAAGAACATACGACAGTCTGCTGCGTGGCGAAAATGGCAGGAAGTTGGTTCGTTATCTCAATGCAGGAACATATATACCTGTAGAAGGATATGAAATTGATCCGGAAAATGGCAAGGACATACTGACAACAATCGATGTTAACACACAGGATATTGCGGAAAATGCTTTGCTTTCCATGCTTGTAGAAAATGATTGCGAACATGGAACCTGCATTGTAATGGAAACGTCTACCGGGAAAATCAAGGCGATGGCCAATCTGGGTAAACAACCAGATGGCAGCTACTGGGAAGATTTGAACTATGCTATCCGGGCGTCTGAGCCCGGTTCCACTTTTAAACTTGCTACATTATTATCCTTATTGGAAGACCATAAAGTTCATTTGTCAGATCACCTGAATATTGAAGGGGGAACCTGGAAAATTGGCACAAGAACCGTACATGACTCTGAAAAACAGGAAGTCAGCGACGTCACGGTAGAACAAGCTTTCGAACACAGTTCTAACGTGGGAATGGCTAAACTGGTTGTGGCTCACTATGCACAGCATCCGCAACAATTTGTTGACCATATTAAAAAACTACGTCTCAACCAGATCACGGGCATAGACCTGGCAGGTGAAACTTCACCGATTATTAAATCACCATCATCAAAAACCTGGAGCGCAAGTACACTGCCCTGGATGGCATTTGGATATGAAGTTTTAATTAGTCCCCTGCAGACGCTTACACTTTATAATGCTGTAGCGAACAATGGCAAAATGATGAAGCCGTATCTCGTGAATTCTATTCAATACGCAGGTGGCATTGAAATGCAGACCCAACCCGCGGTCGTAATGGATAAAATATGTACTGATGAAACGCTGGGTGAATTGAAGACATGCCTGGAAGGGGTCTGTGTCAAGGGCACTGCAAAATCAGCATTTAAAAATACTTTTTATCCGATTGCAGGCAAAACCGGAACCGCACTGATAGCAAATGGCAACCGGGGTTACGCAGATCATATTTATCAGTCTTCGTTTGCAGGTTATTTCCCTGCCGATCACCCGCGGTATACCTGTATTGTTGTAATAAAAAATAAACCGTTTTCGAAAAATTACCTGGGAGCAAAAGTAGCTGCGCCGGTCTTTCGCGAAGTAGCCGATAAGCTAATGAGCATGAATGAACTGGTTCCTGATAGTAACCAGCTTTCTTTCTATACAAACCTGATGAGAAAAGACAGTACCCGGTACTACTATACAGGATCTACGGAATCAATCAAAAACGTATTCTATTCGTTGCATATTCCTTATATGGATTCTTCTCTGAATAAAAAATGGGCGGCAGTGTATCGCGAAAAAAACCTGCCGGTTGTAAAGACAAAAAATGAGGACCAAAAACAAATACCTGATGTGAAAGGCATGGGATTAAAAGATGCTTTGTTTTTACTTGAGTCGAAAAATATAAGGGTAATAGCAAAAGGAACAGGAAAAGTAAAACAGCAAAGTATTTCTCCCGGAACACTCGTATCAAAAAATCAAAAACTCACCCTCGATCTGAATTAATGATTCTACAGGAAATTTTATATAAGGTAGCCATACGATCCGTTCACGGAAGAATGGATGTGGATGTAAAGGACCTGCAATTGGATTCCCGTAAAGTAGGAAAGGGTTCTGCTTTCATAGCGATAAAAGGTACTGTTACAGATGGTCACCAATTTATAGAAACCGTTTCTGCCCTCCATCCTGCAGCCATTATCTGTAATCAAATGCCCACTGATTTTAAGAATGATATTACTTATGTTCAGGTTGAAGACACGACTATCGCCTCCGGTTTAATTTCTCATAATTTTTTTGGTCATCCGTCCGAAAAATTAAAATTGATAGGCGTAACGGGTACCAATGGAAAAACAACTATTGTAACTCTTTTGTACAAATTGTTTTCATCGCTGGGCTACACATGTGGTATGTTAAGTACCGTCGAAAATCATATCGGAAATAGAACAGTTCCTGCAACACATACCACACCGGATGCTGTTTCTTTAAACAGTCTGTTGCATGAAATGGTAAAAGAGAATTGTAGCCATGTTTTTATGGAGACAAGCTCTCATGCGATTCATCAGCATAGAACGGAGGGATTGAATTATCTCGGAGGCATATTCAGTAATATCACACATGATCACCTCGACTATCACAAAACATTCGAAGAGTATTTGCGCGTTAAGAAATTGTTCTTCGATGGTCTTTCTTCAGCTTCCTTTGCTTTGACAAATGCCGATGATAAGAATGGGCTTATCATGTTACAAAATACCGCGGCAGCCAAATTTTCATATAGTTTGAAAACAGCTGCGGATTATAAAGGGAAGATCCTTGAAAATAATCTAACTGGCCTGGTCATGTTGGTGAACGATCAGGAAGTTCATTTCCGGCTTATAGGCGAATTCAATGCTTATAACCTGTTGGCGGTATATGGTGCAGCAATTTGTTTGGGAGAGGAAAAATCTGAGATACTTCGTAATCTGAGTGTGCTAACCGGCGCGGAAGGAAGATTTGATTATCTGATTTCACCCAAAGAGAAAATTGTTGGAATTGTAGACTATGCCCATACTCCGGATGCATTGGAGAATGTATTAACCACTCTGAGGAAGCTTCGCAAAAATGATGAGCGAATTATCACCGTAGTCGGATGCGGTGGAGATCGGGATAAAACCAAGAGACCTGTAATGGGCGAAGTAGCCTGTAAGCTTAGTGATCAGGTTGTATTCACTTCCGACAATCCAAGATCTGAAGATGCCGGACAAATTTTAAAGGATATGGAAGCAACACTCAACACTGCTGCGAGGAAAAAATTCATTTCAATCAGCGATCGCAGAGAGGCGATCAAAACTGCATTGGGTCTTTCTCATCCTGCAGACATTGTGTTGGTAGCGGGGAAAGGACATGAAAAATATCAGGAAATAAAAGGGGTTAAGTATCCATTTGATGACAAAGCAATGCTGAGGGAGGTATTTGAATTGATGGACAAATAGCATTGGGTTAAAATCGCGCAAATAAAAACCACCGGATCAACAACATGTTGTATCAACTATTCGATTGGCTTAAGCAAATACAAATTAAAGTGCCCGGCGGTGCATTATTCCAATTCATCACATTTCGGGTATTGCTGGCAGTTATTATGTCTCTGGTAATTTCGATGTTGTTCGGAAGAAGATTGATAAATCGTCTTAGTCAACTTCAGGTTGGAGAAAGTGTGAGGGAACTTGGTCTGGAAGGTGAGCAGCAGAAAAAAGGCACTCCAACTATGGGTGGTATCATTATAATATTAGCCATACTGATCCCTACGCTATTGCTCGCCAATTTGAATAAAGCTTATATCCGTCTCATGATTTTCAGCACGCTCTGGATGGGCATGATCGGATTTATCGATGATTATTTGAAGTTAAGAGCAAAACGAATTGCGCAAAGTCAGGGAATAAATTATAAAAAAGGTGACAAGGACGGTTTGGCTGGTTGGTTTAAAATACTCGGTCAGGTGGTACTTGGATTTGTAGTAGCTGCAACGCTATATTTCAACAGTAATACAAAAGTTTGGCGAGAATTTGTCGGAGATAATAAACCTACCGACACAATTGGATTGAAAAGAGTTATTTTGGATGGTAAGGAAAAACTTTTCGTTGAAGCAAGAGAACCCATTACTACTATTCCATTTGTAAAGAATCACGAATTCAACTATTCAAAACTCCTGCCACCGGTACTTCGCGGAGCCACCTGGATATTATATATCGTAATCGTGATTTTCATTATAACGTCTGTTTCAAACGGCGCCAATATCACAGACGGTATTGACGGACTCGCAACGGGCGTATCTGCCATCATAGGTGTATGTCTGGGAGTTTTCGCTTATGCCAGCGGCAACCTTCGATTTGCAGAATACCTGAATATAATGTATATACCCAACCTGGGCGAGTTATCTATTTTCATTGGAGCGTTAATTGGAGCCTGTCTTGGATTTCTATGGTACAATGCTTATCCGGCTACAGTTTTTATGGGAGATACCGGCAGTCTTACGCTTGGAGGTATCATTGCTGCACTGGCTGTAATTGTAAGAAAAGAATTACTGATCCCGATATTCTGCGGAGTCTTCCTGGTAGAAAACATCAGTGTCGTGATACAGGTAAGTTACTTCAAATACACGAAGCGTAAATACCGCGAAGGACGTCGAATTTTTTTGATGAGCCCGTTACATCATCACTATCAGAAACTCGGATATAACGAAAGTAAAATAGTTACCAGATTTTGGATTGTAACAATACTATGTGTGGTGTTTGCGATTGTGACTTTGAAGATAAGGTAAACGAGAATTGTGTAATGTGTTTCGCAGATCGATCCACGTCGAACGATTTACGATAAACGAATTGTGGTGCAGTATTTATCTATGCTTTTGAAAAACCCTGATCCGCCCTATCTGAAGTATGGCGTATGGTTAGTGGCAGATGGAAAATTTATAGATCATCAACCATCTACCACGAATCAAAGAAGTTTTAAGTACAAAAGGTATGTCAAAACTAATCATTCTGGGTGCCGGTGAAAGTGGTGTGGGTGCGGCAATTCTGGCTGCTAAAGAAGGATATGTGGTGTTTGTTTCTGATGCTGGAAAAATTGCGGAAAAATATAGATCAAGCCTGGCAGAAAAGGGAATTGATTTCGAAGAAGGTAAACATAGCGAAGAAAAAATCCTCGATGCAGATGAAGTAATGAAGAGTCCGGGCATTCCGGATAAAAGTTCTTTGATAATTAAGATTAGAAAAAAAGGAATTCGTGTGATCAGTGAAATAGAATTGGCATATCGTCACAAGGGTGAAAGCCGTATTGTAGCCGTTACAGGAAGTAATGGCAAAACCACTACCACTTCACTTACCTACCATATTTGCAAACACGGAGGTTTGAATTGTGCATTGGTTGGTAACATCGGAGTATCTATTGCAAGGCAGGTAGCGGAGGATCCGAAAGAATGGTATATCGCGGAGATCAGCAGCTTTCAGCTTGATGATATCATGCAGTTCAGGCCGGACATCGCAATTCTTACCAATATCACAGAAGATCATCTGGACCGATATGAATACAAATTTGAAAATTATATCAGAAGCAAATTCAGCATTGTAAAAAACCAGACGAATAAAGACTTTTTTATTTTTTGTGCAGACGATCCAGTGATTCGAAAAAATTTGAAGGAATATAGTTTTCAATCTAACCCATTACCATATACTATGCAACAGGAACCAAATCAGGGAGGTTATATCAAAAACGGGCAAATGAATTTGCAGGCAGGGAATGAAACCTTAAAGATGAGTATCTATGATTTCGCTCTGAAAGGTATCCACAATCAATACAATACCCTGGCCGCAGGTCTCGCTGCTGTCACGATTGGTATTCGCAAAGACAAGATACGGGAGGCGGTTCAAAGTTTTGAATCATTGGAACACAGGATGGAATACGTAAGTACGGTTCGGGGTGTGGAATTTATTAATGACAGCAAAGCGACAAATGTAAACTCCACCTGGTTTGCATTGGAAAGTATGCAGAAACCGGTTATTCTTATCCTTGGAGGGATAGACAAAGGGAATGATTATTCGCTGATGCGGGATTTAGTAAAGGAAAAAGTGAAAGCAATTGTTTGTATGGGCACTGACAACCGGAAGATTCATGAAGCTTTTAAAAATGATGTACCAGTAATAATTAACACCGGTTCAGCGAGTGAAGCGGTAAAAAGTAGTTTTCATTTGGCAAATAAAGGCGATGTTGTTTTGTTGAGTCCCGCTTGTGCCAGTTTTGATTTATTCAAAAATTATGAAGATCGGGGTAGTCAGTTTAAAGAAGCCGTGAGAGACCTATAACAGTGTGAGAGTGTGAGAGTGTGAGAGTGTGAGAGTGTGAGAGTGTGAGAGTGTGAGAGTACACAAAATCGGAAGGATATATAAAAATGCAGGATAACAGTACGATAGAAATGAGAGCTTTTAAACACCTTGGTACGAGAACCAAGGGAGATAAAGTGATTTGGGCGGTTGTTGTGATACTCGCACTGGTATCATTATTGGCGGTATACAGTTCGACAGGCTTGCTGGCTTATAAAATGTATAAAGGCAATACTGAAATTTATTTGTTCAAACAATTTGCATTTATCATAGCCGGAGTGATGATCATTTATTTTGCACATCAGGTTAATTATATAATATATGCCAAGGTGGCGAAGATTCTTTTTCTGATTTCCATTCCGTTGTTATTCTACACTTTATTTTTCGGAGTCAAACTTAATGAAGGCAGTCGATGGATCAGGTTACCAATTATAAATATGACATTTCAGACTTCCGACCTGGCCAAGCTTGCTCTGATTATGTATATCAGTCGTCTGCTTAGCAGGAAACAGGATCAGATAAAAGACTTCAAAACCGGATTTTTACCGGTAATACTCCCAGTCGCTTTGGTTTGTTTATTAATTGCTCCTGCTAATCTTTCAACTGCGCTGCTCATTGGTGCAACCTGTATGATGTTGATGTTTATTGGAAGAGTCAGCGGAAAGCATCTGTTGCTGACAATAGGAATTACGATGATACCTGTGCTGATTTTGATCATGGCTGCAGTTATCCGGCATAAAATTTCAGAGCCGTCAGCCGTCTCACACGTGCGGGATCAATCATCAACTCATTCGCGGCTTTTGATTCGAGTAGATACCTGGATAAATCGTGTCGGCAATTTTATGTATGGCACAAAAGAAGATAAGGAAGATGACAATTATCAGGTGAATCAGGCAAAAATTGCGGTAGCTAACGGAGGTTGGATAGGACTGGGTCCTGGTAATAGCCGTCAGCGTAATTTTCTACCTCATCCTTATTCCGATTTTATTTATGCGATAATCATTGAGGAATACGGCCTGATTGGAGGTGCGATTATTATGTTTATATATCTCGTTTTTCTTTTTCGCAGCATACGCATATTTAAGAAATGTCCTTTTGCTTTTGGCGCTTTTTTAGCATTGGGTCTGAGTTTTACTTTGATGATTCAGGCGATTGCGAACATGGCCGTGAATGTAAATCTGTTTCCTGTAACGGGTGTTACACTACCGTTAATTAGCATGGGGGGCAGCTCTTTTTTATTTACCTGTCTTGCCATTGGAATCATTTTGAGTGTTGCGAGAAATGCCGAGCGAATCGAAGGTGAGGCACAAGAGAAACAGGATGAGAATTTGGCAGTTTGAAAAATATGAAAATTGGTTAAACGGATAATCATAGCTGGAGGTGGAACCGGTGGGCATATTTTTCCGGCGTTAGCGATTGCAAATGCATTGAGAAAAAAGGAACCGGATATGGAAATACTTTTTGTAGGTGCAAAGGGAAAGATGGAAATGGAAAAAGTTCCGGAGGCAGGTTATTTAATTGAGGGAATTAATATCGCGGGATATAATAGGAGTTCTCTGATTAAAAATTTCGCTTTACCATTTAAACTCATCGAAAGTTTTATGCAGGTTAGAAAAATTTTTAGATCGTTTAAACCGCAGGCGGCTATTGGCGTGGGCGGATATAGTACATTCCCGGTACTGAGATATGCGCAGTCTCAGGGAATTCCCACATTTATTCATGAATCCAATTCATTTGCTGGTAAATCAAATATTCTGCTCGGCAGGAAAGCAACCAGAATTTTTGCAGCCAGTGATGGAATGGAAAAGTTTTTCCCGTCCGACCGCCTTATTCATACAGGTAACCCCGTTCGGAAAAATGTTATTGAAAACAAAATCTCAAGAGAAGCGGGACTCGATTTTTTTGGCCTTGATCCAAGATATACCACCGTACTTATCACGGGAGGTAGCCTGGGTGCCAAATCGATAAATGAAGCAATAGATTCTGGCATACCCGCACTTTTGAAAAACCATATTCAACTTATCTGGCAAACAGGAAAATCATTTTCATCGCAGGCAGCAGTGCATGCTGTTGAATCGAAACTAATTTGGAGCGGACAATTTATTTCAAAAATGGAATACGCATACGCAGCAGCTGACATTGTTGTGTCGCGATCAGGAAGTGTATTATATGAGTTGTGTGCGGTAAAAAAGCCGGTAATTTTCATACCATACCCTCACGCCGCAGAAGACCACCAAACCATGAATGCAAAAAACCTGGTTATGAAAAATGCGGCTGTTATGATTCCCGATAAGGACGCACGTGACAAACTTATTCCTGAAATATTAAGCCTGTCCAATAATAAAACAGAACAGGAAATTTTAAAAAATAATATTGGGAAACTGGCGATTACTGATGCTGATGAAAGAATAGCAACAGAAATTCTGAAAATACTAAATGGCTGACCTAAATAAAATAGAAAATATTTACTTCATCGGTATCGGTGGCATCGGTATGAGCGCCCTGGCGCGTTATTTTTTGCTTCAGGGAAAAAAAGTAAGTGGGTATGATAAAACAGAAACCAATCTCACAAAAACACTTGTTTCGGAGGGAATTCCGGTTACATACACCGACAATCCGGATTTTATTCCTAAGGATGCGCAACTCGTAATTTATACGCCGGCTATTCCAAAAAATCACAGAGGACTGAACTATTACCTTGAGCATGGTTACAACCTGATGAAGAGAAGCGAAGTGCTCGGGCTAATTACTGCAGGTTCTTTAAACGTTTGTGTTGCCGGGACTCATGGAAAGACTACAATAAGTACGATGATAGCGCATATTCTTCGAGACAGCGGTATGGGTTCGAATGCATTTCTGGGAGGGATATCTGTCAATTACAACACTAACTTCTGGGGTAATGAAAATAATATCTGTGTTGTTGAAGCGGATGAATACGACCGGAGTTTTTTGAAACTTCATCCGGACATCGCTGTGATTAGTTCGATGGATGCCGACCATTTGGATATCTATGGAACAGCTGAGGCCGTTAAAGAAGCGTTTGTCGCATTCGCCGAAAAAATTAAATCTGGAGGAACCCTTGTTAAGAAACATGGTTTGCCAATTCCAAAATCTTCCGGTAATGTCAGTCAGCTTAGCTATCATCTTACTGATCAAAATGCAGATTTGTATACAGAGAATTTACGTGTTCATTCAGGCAACTACATTTTTGATGTGCAGGGAACAGGCGGCCATCTAAAAAACGTACAATTAAATGTTGGAGGACGCCACAATGTTGAAAATGCCCTCGCCGCAATAGCCGCATGCAGAAAACTGGGTCTTGATGGCGAAAAGATTATACCTGCTTTGCAAAACTATAAAGGTGTACGCAGAAGATTTGAATATCACATTCAGAATGAGGGATTGGTTTATTTAGACGACTACGCTCATCATCCACGGGAACTGGAATCCCTGATTGGAAGTGCAAGAGAACTTTTTCCCGATAAAAAGATGATAGTAGTGTTCCAACCACACCTGTTTAGCAGGACCCGGGATTTTGCTGAAGGTTTTGCAAAAGCTCTCGATGAAGCGGATGAAGTAATTCTGCTGCCTGTGTATCCTGCCAGAGAGTTACCAATTCAAAATATTACAAGTGCTATTATTTTAAATAAAATGAGAAAAGCTAAGAGGCAGATCTCAAACAAGCAGGAAATTCTGGAGATGGTCAAAACAATGAATGCAAATGAGAATATCTTATTAATCACTGCCGGCGCGGGCGATATCGATGAACTGATAGACCCGCTTACAGATTTGCTAAAAACAAAATGAATATCAAAGCTCCGATAAAAAGGTTTTTTACAATCATGGTTTGGTGCCTTTTGGGCGCTTCCGGGCTTGCCATATTAATTGCCGCCATAAATTCTAAAAACGGCAGCTTGTGCCAGGGATTGGAACTGGAAATAAATGGAGGTGATAAAGCATATTTTCTGAACAAAAAAGATTTGGTGCTTCTTCTCGAAAACGAAGGACTCAAAGATTTGCGAAATAAGAAAATTACATCTATCGACCTTTTAAGGATGGAAGGGTTACTCAGAAAAAACAGCTGGATCAAGGATGCACAATTGTATTTTGACAATAATCAGAAATTGAAAATACGCATCCGGGAACGACAACCATTTGCCAGGATATTCACATTGAGTGGAAACAGTTTTATGATAGACAGCGGCGGTATTCAGATGGCTGTTCCCGAAAGAACTGTTTTCAACTTACCAGTTTTTACCGGTTATCCAGAAGAAAAATTTGGAATGCATCGCGACAGCGCCATGGATCACCAAATCAGGAATCTGGCTTTATTTCTGAGCAAAGACCCATTCTGGTCGAATCAGATCGAAGAAGTTAATATCAGTTCAGGGAAAACATTTACTATGACACCGCTCATAGGTAACCAAACCATAATCTTCGGAGACGGAAACAATTATGAAAATAAATTTCATCGTTTGTTTGTTTTTTATAAGCAGGTGTTAGCACAAACCGGATTTGATAAATATACCGGATTCAATCTCACTTATAATGATCAGGTAATTGCAATACGCAGACAAGACATGATCTCCAAAGCTGATTCTATCCAGGCGAGAAAGAACGTAATGGAGATGATACGACTGGCAGAAAAAATGGAAACAGATACAGAATCGGTCAGAGAAATAAAACCATTGGAAAAAAACACATTGACCGAACAAAATCTGCGGAGTTATGACCTTCCGGAAGAAAACGATGTTAAAACTGATAAAGAAAATAAACTTCAAAAACAACAATAAATAAACCAAACCATGAGCCAGGAACAACCCATTATTGTAGGACTCGATATTGGCACTACAAAAATTGCCGCGATTGCCGGAAGAAAAAATGAATTTGGCAAACTCGAAATTCTCGGGTTCGGCCGTGCAAATTCCAACGGTGTGAAACACGGCCAGGTGCTGAATATAGATGAAACCATCAAAGCTATACGCATGGCGCTCGACAATTGTTATGCATCCAATCCAAATCTGATTATCTCAGAAGTTTATGTTGGCATAGCAGGTCACCATATCAAAAGTCTGCAAACACGTGGTGATATTGTGAGACAAAGCACGGAGGATGAAATTACCCAGAAGGAAATTGATCAACTGGTAGCGGATCAGTATAAAACATATATTCCTGCAGGTGATCAGATTATCGATGTCATTCCTCAGGAATTTGCTGTTGATAACTTTCAAAATATCATAAGTCCGATTGGATATGGAGGAGTGAAAGTGGGCGCTAACTTTCACATCATCACAGGCGACAAAAATGCGATAAAGAATATCAGTCGCGCGGTAGAGAAAAGCGGACTTCAGACAAAAGATCTTGTATTACAACCATTGGCATCGGCAGCCGCGGTCATGGGCCAGGAAGATCTGGAAGCGGGAGTTGCCATTGTCGATATTGGAGGTGGCACAACTGATCTGGCTGTATTTTATGAGGGTATACTAAAACATACGGCTGTTATTCCATTCGGCGGAGAAAATATTACGAACGATATAAAAACTGGTCTAGGAGTTCTAAAAACGCAGGCGGAACAGATGAAAGTTCAATTCGGATCTGCTTTATCAAATGAAGCTAAAGGAAATGCTTTCATAACTATTCCAGGTTTAAGGGGTATGCCGGCGAAGGAAATCAGTGTGAAAAACCTGGCGAATATTATCCAGGCACGCATGAGCGAGATTATGGATTTTGTTTCTTATCATTTAAAGCAGGTTGGTCTTGATAACAAAATGTTGAACGGAGGAATTGTACTCACAGGTGGCGGTGCACAATTAAAGCACCTGATTCAATTAACTGAATATGTGACGGGATTAAATGCACGTATCGGCTATCCAAACGAACATTTGGCCTCTGGTCAAATTGAAGAACTTGCAAGACCAACTTATTCTACCTGTATCGGTTTGATATTAAAAGGATATAGTGATTATGAACACAATCGCAAGCAATTTGAACTGACGCATGTTCAGGTAGAGATTCCAACAGCATTAAAAACGCAGGAAGAGGTAAAAGAAGAAGTTTTTGTAACAGAGGAAGAAAAACAGGTGAAAAGAATATCGAACCGGAAAGGCATAAAGGATTTTTGGGGCAAGTTTAAAGACGGAATTATTGACCTGTTTAAAGAAGAAGAAGATCATGCACTGTAACATTTTTATACTAACCATTAATTCTATTTTATGATTCAGTTTGATTTACCCAAAGAGAGATCGTCCATTATTAAAGTGATCGGCGTGGGTGGAGGAGGAAGCAACGCAGTTAACCATATGTTCGGTCAACATATTGAAGGAGTTAATTTTATTATCTGTAATACCGATGCGCAGGCCCTTGCGCAAAGTCGTGTTGCAAATAAAATACAACTCGGCCCCCACCTGACTCAGGGATTGGGAGCGGGAGCGAATCCCAATATCGGCAGGCAGGCGACAGAAGAAAGCCTCGAAGAGATTAAGTCCATTCTGGAAGTGAATACCAAAATGGCATTCATTACTGCAGGAATGGGTGGCGGAACAGGAACAGGTGGCGCACCTATTCTTGCAAAAATTTGCAAAGATCTTGGAATACTTACGGTAGGCATAGTTACTACACCGTTTTCGTACGAAGGGAAAAAAAGACAGTTACAAGCCGAAGAAGGAATTCAGTTGTTGAAGGATTACGTAGATACACTTCTGGTTATCAGCAACGATAAGCTTCGTCATCAATTTGGAAATTTAAAAATGAAAGAAGCCTTTTCAAGAGCTGATAATGTTTTAGCAACAGCCGCAAAATGTATAACGGATGTAATTAACAGCACGGGGCAAATCAATGTGGATTTTGCAGACGTTTGTACCGTTATGCAAAAAGGAGGTGTTGCAATTCTCGGAAGTGCTGCGGCCGCAGGAAATAACCGTGCTCAGCAGGCGATTGAAGAAGCTTTGAATTCTCCGTTACTAAATGACAATGACATTCGCGGAGCAAAATGGATATTGATTAATATTAATTCTTCAGAAGGAGACCATGAATTCACTATGGATGAAGTAGAGATTATTCAGCACCATTTGATTAGTCAGGCTGGCGAAGATACGGATGTCATTTTGGGTTTAGGATATGATGCTGCGCTGGGAGATAAGATTGGAATAACGATTATTGCAACAGGGTTTGAATATAAAGACCCTTTCAAAAAGGAAGAAAAACCTGCGACACCTAAGAAAGAAGAGAAAATCGTAATGCCTCTTCAAATGCCGGTGCAGGCATCAGTTAAACCGAAGGAAGAAGTTTTTGCAGAACAACCAACTAATGGAAAACCCTTAGATGAAGCGATAATTATTAAAACGAAAGGACCAGCAGTACTGCAAAATGAATTGGAACCGAAATTGATCGAAGTTTCCGAAACACCGGAACAACAAAGAAAAACAAATCCATACATCGTAATGCCTGCGAAAAAAGAAGAGCGGATAATTACTGAACAACCCGTGGATAAAAAGATCGCCATTGAACCAATAGAATGGATATTTTCGCCAGAGATAACTCCTACTCCGACATCGGGCGGTTATCTTAACAGGCCTGCCAATATTTATGAGAATGAACCGTCAGGATCGGAATCCCTGCCCGAAGAAGTTCCTCTGAAGGACCATACGCTCTTTACAGCGACTGCAAAAAATCCAGCGCAGGATGAACATCCTGTTGGGGACATGCAACTCGTTTTTAAAGATGAAATTCCAGCGGCGGATGTGCCTGGGGCCCATCAAACACAATCGGTATCTATAGCAGATCAACCTGCAGAGGAGCCTGCAGTGCAGGACGAAGCAGAAGGCTTGAGACGCCGAGCAGCAGAAAGAATAAACAAATTGCGCAATTTGTCATTCAACTTAAATGCTGCGGATCCGAATAATGAGTTTGAAACTGTGCCGGCCTACATCCGCCGAAATCTGGAACTTTACAATACGGTTACCAGTGTGGAGAGTTTTTATAGTCAGTATGAAGTCAAAGCAGAAAAGAATAATCAGGGAGAAATCAGTACCATCAACAGCTTTCTCGATGGTAAAAAACCTGACTAGGAATTTGCATATAGTTTGTTTTTTAGTTGTTTAATCCCTTTCCCGCCTTCGGCGGGAGGGATTTTTTTATTTCAAAAACTTCAAATGGATAATGTGATCATTACCGGAGGTTCAGGACTTATTGGAACTGCCCTTTCGGCATTTCTGGTAGCCCGTGGATTTGAAGTCATTATTTTATCAAGAAATCCCAGATTGTATAGTAAACCTGCCCGGGGCATTACCTATGCCGCCTGGAATTTGAATGACCAATCCGTAAATGAAGATGCTTTCCATAAAGCGAAATATATAATTAATCTGGCTGGTGCCGGTGTTGCAGATAAACCATGGACTGAAAAAAGAAAAAAAGAAATCGTCGAAAGCCGTACTAAAAGCAGCGCGCTTCTAATTAAAGGGCTGAAAAATATTTCCAATGAAGTTCAGGCAGTAGTAAGTGCATCTGCGATAGGATGGTATAAACAGAACCCTCCAGTTGCATCAGTAGAAACCGACTTACCTGATCCAGGTTTTTTGGGCGAAACTTGCAGAGTCTGGGAAAACTCTATTGAACCGGTCACCGAATTGGGGAAAAGGCTCGTTATTCTCCGCACAGGTATTGTTCTTAGTAATAGCGGAGGTGCATTTCCAGAATTTGCGAAACCCATTAAATATGGAATTGCTGGTATTTTGGGGAGTGGAAAACAGTTTATAAGTTGGATTCATATCGATGATATCTGCCGGATTTATATGGAAGCCATGACAAATACATCATGGTCTGGAATTTATAATGCAGTTGCTCCCAATCCTGTAAATAACAGAACATTTACGCTCGAACTGGCAAAAAAAATGAAGGGGAATTTTTTTATACCTATACCAATTCCAGACTTTTTACTAAGGTTAAAGCTGGGTAATCGAAGTGAAGAAGTCCTGAAAAGCAGCAACGTCAGCTCAAACAAACTAAAACAACAGGGTTTTCAGTTTATCTATCCTACGATCGATACTGCTTTCAGGGACCTCGTTCAGCGCTAGCTAGTTTTTAGTATCATTCTTTACTTTGGTCTCGGGTACTTTTGTATCCGAAGGTGCAGCAGTATATAAAGCAGGGGTTACTTTACTTGTATCTCCCTGATAAACCCACGTAACATCTTTTACATATTTATTGAACGCCTTATTCACCTCATCCACAGTTACTTTCTTCATGTCTTCATTGATTCGAAGTGATCTACGCCAGTCATTGAAAAGTACTTCATTGGCAACCAGGGAAGCGGCCTGCGCCGAATTGGTTTCCATCTGATAATAAAATCCTGTGACATAGACGGTTTTGGTATCCTTTACTTCATCAGGAGTAAAACCACCGGTATGTGTTTTGTTTAGCAAATTGTCCATAACGCCGATATATTTATCAGGATTCGTTGTGGTAACCTGAATAGTTGTATAAGGCGATAGGCCCGGATTGAATCGCGTTTGCGGAGCGTATGACAAACCATTGTTTGTTCTGACTTCCAGGAATTGCCTGTTATAAAAAATACGCATGCCGAGTACAAAGGCATTAAAATCTGAAGTTCCCGGTTGTGCACCACTCGTAACGCCCTGAATGTAGTTTGTTGCAACATCTCTTTTTTGCGCAGCAAAAGTATTTTTTGACGGCACATAGCTGTAACGGTTCAACTTTATTTCCTTTCCCGCAGGTATATTTTCAGTAAGCTGTTTTACTTTTTGTTCTATTGCAGATTTATCGAGCTCACCCACAACTACGATCAGCATGCGTGATCTGCTAAGTATCGATGAATAGTAGGCTTTGGTTTCTGCGGCTGTCAATTGACTCACGGTTTCTTCTTCACCGGTTGGAGATTTGGCATAATCTTTTCCTTTAAATGCAGTTTCCTTCGCCATTTTTGAAATTGCAAAATCCGGACGGGAAGCCTGCGATTTTAGTCCGCTTATCGCATCCTGTTTGATCCGGCTGAATTCAGTTGTGTCAAAAACAGGAACAGTGATGGCGTCAACATATAAAGGCCAAACCTGATCAAGATCACTCTTGATACAATTGAGTGTTACAGATGAATAATCCATACCTGCAGACCCACCGATCTCCGCGCTTACTAAGTCAAGTTTGTCTTTAAAACTATTTTTGCTATCATTTTTGGTTCCACATTCTGTGAGTGCAGTAATAGCGAGGCTCTCAATGCCTGCTTTATCTGCCGGATAATTCTGTACACCTCCTTTGAACACCGTGATGATTTCAACGATTTCATTTCCGCTTGGCTGAACAATAACCTTTACACCGTTTACCGTCATGTCGTATGCTGGTTTATTCTGTGATTTTGCAGACAAGAACAGTGTTCCCAGCATCACGACTCCTGTAAGTTTCTTAATTGAATATTTCATACAAATAATTTAGTTTTTTTAGAATTAGAAACTCGGCTTGAAATTATCAGATGCATTTAGTTTTTTATTCATAGTCGGACTTATTACCATTCCAGCTACAAACGGCTTGCCCGAAATATATGTAGTGACAAATCTTTTAATATCCTCCCTGGATATCTTAGCACAATTTTTTTCATAGTCGGTCATATAATCCAAACTTGTACTGCACCAGGAATAAGTAACGTAACTCGCCTGAGCTGACGGTTTTTCTCTTTCACGAATAGCGTTACGACGTAATATTTCTTTAGCATTTTTTAATTGGTCATCTGAATAATAGTCATCGCTTCCCCATTGTTTGATCTGATTAAGAATTTCATCATTACATTCTTTTAATTTATTGGGGTTTGGCTGAAAGAATGCAGTTACCGGCCCCACATATCTTTCCGTTTGATATTGTGCGGCAGCAAATGTAGTAAGCCCTTTGTCCACAAGGGCCTGCTGCCACTTGGAGGAATTCATACCCAGAATGGTAAAAAATACATCCGCAGCAACCGTTGAAGCCGAATCATTGCGGGTATCAGGGCCCTGCCACAAAAATATTTCGATGGGCGTTTGAGCAAGGCTTGATTCCTTTACAAAGAATTCAGTAGACTTTAAAGGTAAAAACTCCGGTATAGGATATTTGGTCAATGGATCAAAACCGCTTGACTGCCAGTCGCCGAATATAGTTTTTGCTTTAGCAAAAGCGTCTTCGTGTTTAACGGCACCACATATAACCAGAATAGAGTTATTTGGGAAATAGTATTTGTTTTTAATGATCATCATTTTTTCCGGAGTAGCCGTGTTGATCACTTCGTGAATGCCGATGGCATTTTTACGAGTTGTGAGATCTCCCCATAATTTTCTCTGGCAAGCCAGGTATAACTGTGAGCCCGGATCACTTTCCAGTCTCTGAAACTCGCCATCAACAACCGGCCTTTCTTTTTTCATATCCTCTGAGCGATAAATTGGAAATCTTATGGCCGCATTCATAAACTTCAAACCGGCATTCAGACTGTCTTTATCGAACGTGAAAAAATAATTTACGCGTTCATCACCCGTTGTGCCATTCCAGATTGCGCCTAACTCCTGCGTACGTTTTAGAAATTTCTCCTGATCAGGATAATCCTGATTCGCTTTAAAGAACATGTGTTCAAATAAATGGGAAAGACCATTATAATTGGAATCTTCTGTAAAAGCGCCATTTTTAACCGCTATTTCAATTGTAGCCAAAGGCACTTTGTCATTTTCAATGACAACAATTTCCAAACCATTGGGAAGCTTTTCCCAGTAGTAATGTTCGGGAAGCCTCGGTTGGGCGAAACTGGCTGTTGATAATAGTCCCAATGTGATTGCACAAATAAATTTTTTCATTAATCGAATTTTTAGTTTATCGAATCCTGTTTGAAAACGGTTTGTCAGAGATCTGCCTTACGGAATCTCCAACTTATCATAACTATATAAATTATAATATATATAACTGCAATTGAAAGATACAAAGGAACATGCTTTTCCCAAAGATTAGAATCAGCGGGCGATACCAGCCGTCTGGTAAAGGGTTGGGGAATCAATCGGTCCGATACTTCTTCCGGCAAATAATCCACCCATTTTACCTTGTACTTATTCCTGCCCAGGGAAACTACGAATTGTTCAATAATCATATAAAGAAAAAAAATTCCCATCGCAAGACCTGCTCTGCTGATCACCATGGCGAAGAAAAGGGCGATCAATGAATAATCCAGCATTTCCACGAAAAAAAATAAAATGAACCTATACTCCTGCCAGCCTGCCTTGGGTTGTCCTGGAATGTGTGTAATAAAACCAAAGTAAATACAAGTGAGAATAACAATAAAGGTTACAAATAGATTTAATAGAAAAATTTCAAAAAGTTTAATATTAATGAAACGGGAACGACTCCAGCCGTCTATTATATTCTGGCGGTGCGTCCTGAAAGAATATTCATTTGTAAATAGTGTAATAATTAAAATAGCAGGCATGAAAATCAAAATTCCTGCAACGTACGGAACCGTCTTCCATACATATGGAAATGAAAATGGATTTCCAAGCAGGTTCTGGCCATTTACTTTAGGAAAGGAATTGTCGGTAAGGTCGTAAATCACATAGTTAAAAGCCGGAATGCATACAACGATAACTGACAACAATATCCAGAACGTACGGTAGTATTTTACCTTTAACCACTCAATACGCAGTGTATGAAAAAAATCACCCATATTCAGTTGCTTACATTATTAGTGAGCTCAATAAATGCTGATTCCAGGCTTTTCTTTCCCGGTTGCAAAAAATTCAACACAACTCCGCGTTCAAAACAATATGTATTAAGCCATGCGGGATCTGGCGAAGGCGGATTAAAATAAACCTGGAAATGATCCCCGGTAGTTATTATTTTGCTGATGCCGGGTAGTTGCTCCAAAACAGTATTTAATTTTTCCATTTCAGCAGATCCAAGTTCCATCCATTCTTCCTGACTGAGAGCCGATTTTACATCTCCCGATTTTATCAATATACCTTGTTGCAGGATAGCGACATGGGTACACACTTTTTCAACTTCAGCAAGCAAATGACTTGCTAAAATAATCGTCTTGCCTTCCGAAGCCAGTTCAATTATTAATTGTCTGATTTCAGCAATACCAGATGGATCAAGTCCATTTGTTGGTTCATCAAAAACCAATACCGATGGATTGCCAAGCAGACAGGCGGCAATGGCCAGCCTCTGTTTCATTCCTAACGAGTAGGACTGAAATTTCGAATCCTTTCTTTCATATAATCTAACAAGCTTCAACACACGCTCAATATCGTCTGCCGGTTTGTGTTTAATAGCTGCCGTTATTTCAAGATTATGTTGTGCAGATAAATAATGGTAAAAGTTTGGTGTTTCTAATAGTGTTCCAATTTCTCTTCTTTGTTTTTCTGTCGGAACATTTCCAAACCATTTATAAATACCACTGTTGGAAGCCAATACGTCCATAACAATTCCGAGCAAGGTCGTTTTACCGCTTCCATTTGGTCCCAGAATTCCAAAAACTGATCCTGACGGGACGTCAAACGACACCCCTTGCAATGCCTTTATCCTGCCATAGGATTTGGTAATATTTCTCAATGAAAGTACTGGTGTCATGGGTTGACGGCTAAATTAGTGAATAAAAACCGCGCACCCCCCGCCTAAAGTGGAGGATGTTCTTTCTCGTGATAGATACTGGAAAAATCTCCAAGAACGGCAAATCCTTTACTATCCCAGCTTAAATGGTGGAGTCGTAGCTGGTCAATATCAGATTGTAAAACTTTTCGTGTGTAAGGATTTATCGTTCCTCCTGGTTTCAGCGGTTCAGCCTCGGGGTCATATTGAAATACAGGGTCACAAATCGTACCTCTCGGATACATAATTCCTGGCTGACCCATACCGCGAATGTCTAGTTTTTCGGGATGTTCAAGACCCAGGGTATGCCCGTATTCATGAGCTGCGGTGGTGGAATTATTTAAAAGATTGTCAAGTTTAAAGTAACCTGTATTGCATTTGATGCCATCCACAAAAGAAACATGTACAGGTGAAACCTCCTCTATCCTGAAATAATTATTCCTTGGATTCGTGTTAAACCATATGTTTTCAGGTGGCAAATCTTTTTCATAAAATCCCTGTATAATAAAGTCGACTGAATAAGAAATATTTTTTATCACCAGGATGGCCTGAGGCTCGTTCCAGTGATTTGAGATGTCAGAAGCAATGGCTTCTGCCAGCATTTTCGAGGCGGCTTCTCCATAAAAATAAAAGTCAGACCGGATGCGGATTCCGGATTCTGATTTTATCAATTCGACTTCACCCATAAAAAAATTTACGCTGAATTAATGTAACAATTCAGCTAATTTTCCATCCAGATCCTCACCGCGTAATCCTTTTGCAATGATCATTCCGTTTTTATCAAGCAGATAGTTCATAGGAATTCCTTTTACTCCATACAGAGAGGCAGCTGAAGCCTGCCATCCTTTCAAATCGGAAACCTGTGTCCAGTCTAATTCGTCTTTTTTTATCGCCTGAAGCCAGTCTGTCTTCGTATCATCCAACGATACACCCAATATGTCAAATCCTTTGTCATGATATTTATGAAAAGCTTTTACCACATTTGGATTTTCTAAACGACAGGGACCACACCAACTTGCCCAGAAATCCACTAACACATATTTTCCTTTGAACGATGAAAGGGATATAGGTTTATCATTGACATCATTGTTTGTGAAATCGGGTGCCGGCATACCTATCGCAGTTAGTTTTGCTTTTTCCACTATGTTTTCAATCAGCCTTCCGAAATATGTTACGCGTACTGTCGTATCGAGCTCCCGAAATAAGCTATCTATCTGACCTGCCCGTGGATTGTAAGAAAAGTTTGCATAAATTTCATAAGCAGCAACAACTGAATTGGGATGGGATGCTGTAAAATCCATTACAAATTGTTTTTGTTCCAGGTCAAGTGCCGTATAAATTTTGTCCAGGCTGTCCATAGCCTTTTTATCTTTTCTATTATTCGCTGAATCGTATGCTTTGTCGATCTGTGACATTCGGTCGGTTACAGTTTTTATCATCTGATTGGTAAAATAATTATATTGTTCCTGAACCAGAATGCCAGTGATCTGAGCATATTGCAAAGAATCTTTTTTAATGAGCATGGAGATTTTTCCATTCCGCAGAAAAAATCGTTTTGCCTGATTATTAATCGTGATGGTGCACAATTCAGGTGTATCTGCCTTACCCTTGAAAGTAAAAAAACCGTGATCGAGTAAAGTCGTATCATTTCTATCGAACTGCCTATGGGATAAAACGACCATGCCGGTATCCAGTCCCGTTACTTTACCAATAATCGCATAAGATGAATCAGTCTTGATTTCTTCCAGTTTTTCTCTGGAGTCGCTTCCATGGCATGAGATAATTAAGAATGAGATTGCGCTTATAATTGCCGTTAAATTTCCTTTCATACTATAAATTAATTTCTGACTGGTTTGCCCGATTTTATTACGCTCTGTAACCTTTCTAATGTTTTCTTTTCTCCGCACAATGAAAGGAAAGCCTGTCTTTCAAGATCCAACAGGTATTGTTCTGAAACCAATGTTGGTTCACTAAGATCTCCACCGCACATTACATAAGCCAGTTTTTTTGCAACGAGTACGTCGTGATCAGTGGCATAGTTCCCCCGCCACATACCATTGATACCCGCATATAGTCCACCCAATGCAGAACGACCTAATACTTTTATATCTGTTCTTTGAATGGGTGCAGTGTATCCATCCTGATATAACTCCAGGACCGCATTTTTCGCATCTGCAATCCTGCGGTCAGGATTAATAGATATGATATCTCTTTCCCTCTTCAAAATTCCCAAACCGAATGCTTCGGAAGCTGAAGTAGATACTTTCGCTGTAGCGATAGTAAAGAATCGATCTTTTAGTGGTATTGTTTCCGGCTCACCGTCGTGCACTTCATCAGCTGCACGAAGAGCAAATTCTTTTGTACCACCTCCGCCGGGAATCAAACCAACACCTAACTCCACCAAGCCTATATAAGATTCAGCGGCCGGCACGACTTTATCTGCATGTAGACTCATTTCGCACGCGCCGCCAAGGGTTAATCCCCGCGGTGCAATAACAACCGGAATAGCCGAATATCTGACTCTCATCATCGTATTCTGAAATAACCGCACAGCCATATCCAGTTCTTCAAATTCCTGATCAACAGCCAGCATAAATATCATACCCACATTTGCTCCCGCTGAGAAATCCTGCGCTTCATTCGCTATAACCAGGCCTTTATATTTTTCTTCTGCAAAACTGATGGACCGCTGAATGCCTTCCAATACTTCGCCGCCGATTGTTCCTAGTTTTGTGTACCATTCCAGACCAAGTACATCGTCTCCCAGATGATAAAGCCTCGCAGCTGAATTTTTCCAGATGGTCTGGTTTTCAAAATTCCGCATCACGATAAACGCTCCGGGATCACCGGTTACCGTTGGTATATATTTCTTTTGCCCTGGGGAATAGGCTAGTTTCTCTCCTTTGTCAACTTTGTAAAAACTGGTAATACCTTTCGTTATCATTTCTTTTACCCAGTCAGCAGGTTTGTATCCGGCTGCCTCCATTTGTTGAATGGTTTTTTCCAAACCAAAAAGATCCCAACTTTCAAAGGCTCCAATCTCCCAGCCAAACCCCGCTTTCATAGCGTCGTCAACACGGTAAATTTCATCACTGATTTCCGGAATGCGGTGTGATACATAGGAAAAAATCTCGTAATGAAATTGCCTGTAGAATTCACCGGATTTATCCTTGGCCTGTATAAGTATTTTTAATCTTTCTTTCAGATCATCCAGCGGTTTGGCTGCCTCAATTCCCGGAAAACTGACTTTCTCCCTCGGTTTATATTCGAATGTTTTTAGATCGAGTGTTAATATTTCCCGCTCGCCTTTTTCATTTTTCTTTTTTGAGAAGAAACCCTGACCGGTTTTATCACCAAGCCAGTTATTGCTTATCAGTTTATCCAGCCATGCGGGTATAATAAATGTCTCCTTCGATTCATCAGAAGGACAGTTTTCATAAACGCCACGTGCAACTTTGACCAATGTATCCAGACCAACTACATCCGCAGTTCTGAATGTAGCTGACTTGGGTCGGCCGATAATAGGTCCTGTTAACAGTTCTATCTGATCAATATTTAATCCCAGTTTGTCCATGAGTTTAAATATCGTCATGATGCTGAATACACCTACCCGGTTAGCAATAAATGCGGGACTGTCTTTGCATAAAACAGTTGTCTTGCCAAGATGCAGATCACCATATTCCAGCAGGAACTGTATCACTTCCGGATCAGTAAAAGGTGTTGGAATGATTTCAAGCAGCCGCAGGTATCTGGGCGGATTGAAAAAATGTGTTCCGCAAAAATGTTTTTTGAAATCTTCCGACCGTCCTTCACTCATCATGTGTATGGGAATTCCAGACGTGTTCGAGCTGATGATCGTTCCGGGTTTCCTGTATTTTTCGACTTCAGTAAATATCCCGACTTTAATATCCAATCTTTCAACTACAACTTCAATGATCCAGTCACAATCCGAAATGTCTTTTAAATTGTCGGTGAAATTTCCAGTGCGGATACGTTTCACGACATCAGCGTCATAAACGGGAGAAGGATTTGATTTAATAGCAGCAGCAAGCGCTTCATTTACAATTCTGTTTTTAACTGCCGGATGGTCCAGTGAAAGTTTTTTTGCCTGTTCAGTTACGTTTAGTTCAGATGGAGCCCTGTCAAGCAACAAAACCTGGACGCCTGTGCCGGCGAAATGACATGCGATCCTCGATCCCATCACACCACTTCCCAGTACAGCCACTTTACGAATAATCCTTTTCATAATGGAGACAATTTATTATATAATTTCTCGGTGACCTAATCGGGAAACGTTCTCTTATCTTACTTCAGAGCCGGATGAAATTTTCTCATCAGGTGCTACAAATATTAATCTTCCTGATGCATCTTCTGCCATCAGGATCATACCATTGCTTTCAATACCCTTCATTTTCCGGGGTGCCAGATTAGCTACAACCACTACCTGCCTGCCGATAATATCTTCCGGTTTAAAATGAAGTGCTATGCCTGAAACGATGGTTCTTTTTTCGCTTCCCATATCCACTTCCAGCTTTAGCAGCTTGTCCGCTTTGGCTACTTTTTCTGCTGAAAGAATGGAACCCGTTCGTAATTCGAGTTTTTCAAAATCGGGATATTGAATTTCAGCCTTCTTCACCGTCGTAACCGGTGCTACTTCTTCAGCAGCATTTGGTTTTACAGCATTGCTATGTAATTTTTCCATTTGTTTTTGTATTTCTTCATCTTCAATCTTTCGGAACAACAACTCAGGAGCGCGCAAACTATATCCTGTTTTCAAAAGATCTGTCCTGCCCGCGTTTTCCCAGTCAAGCATTCTCTCTACTACTTTCATCATATGCAACAGTTTTTTGGCCGTTGCAGGAAGAAAGGGACTTATCAGTATCGAGAGATTAGCAGTAAGTTGGAGACAGAGGTATAGACAATTGTCTATTTTTTCCTGGTCTTCGGGTGAAGTAGTTTCTTTTCCGGCTTTTTTCCAGGGCTCTTTCTCCTGTAGATATTTATTCCCTTTTCGCGCGAGGTCTATAACAGTATATAAAGCATCCCTGAATTTATATTGCTCCAGTAGATTTTCAACTGTTGTTTTCGCCAGTGCAATTTGTGTAATAAGTTCTGTATCGGAAGCGTCCTTGATTTGCTCATGCCAAACCGGAACTTTTCCTTTGCATAGTTTATGCATCATAACGAAAGTCCGGTTAACGAAGTTTCCGAAGATGGCTACCAGCTCACTATTATTTCTATCCTGAAAATCTTTCCATGTAAAATCATTGTCCTTCGTTTCCGGTGCATTTGCGCAGAGTACATATCGCAAAACATCTTCACATCCGGGAAAATCTTCCAGGTATTCGTGCACCCAGACAGCCCAATTGCGGCTGGTGGAAACTTTTTCTCCTTCAATATTCAGAAATTCGTTTGCCGGTACATTATCCGGCAAAACAAAATGTCCATGTGCCTCTAACATCGCCGGAAAAATAATGCAGTGGAAAACAATATTATCCTTGCCGATAAAGTGAACCAGCTTGGTATCATTCTGCTGCCAGTAATCGGCCCATTTCGGCGTTAATTCTTTAGTGGCAGATATATAACCAATCGGCGCATCGAACCATACATAGAGGATTTTTCCTTCGGCATCCGGCAGCGGTACTTTAATTCCCCAGCTGCCATCGCGGGTCATCGCACGGGACTGCAATCCGTTATCGAGCCAGCTCTTGCATTGACCATATACATTGTTCTTCCATTCCGTATGGCCATTCAAAATCCACTCCTTGAGAAATTTCTCATAATGCTGAAGAGGAAAGTACCAGTGTTTGGTTTCTTTTTTAACCGGAATCGCATCGCTCAGTGTGCTCCGTGGATTGATCAGTTGGTCAGGACTCAGGGATGAGCCGCAACGTTCACACTGGTCCCCGAAAGCATTGGGATTTCCGCAGATAGGGCAGGTGCCCGTAATATAACGGTCTGCAAGAAATATTTTTGCTTCTTCATCATAAAACTGTTCAGTTATTTTCTCTTCGAAAATATGTTGGTCATACAAGTTCTTAAAAAAAGCAGATGCTGTTTCATGATGTATGGGATTTGTTGTACGTGAATAGATGTCAAATGAAATAAACATCTGTTCAAAACTTTTTTTGATCAGCGCATGGTATTTGTCCACTACCTGTTGCGGTGTTATACCTTCCTTCATAGCCCGGATAGTTATTGGAACTCCATGTTCATCACTTCCCCCGATAAATAGTATATCTTTCTTTCGGGATCTTTGGAAACGTACATATATATCTGCAGGGATATAACATCCCGCGAGATGGCCAATATGGACAGGTCCATTGGCATAAGGTAAAGCGGCAGTAACAAGAATGCGGTTATATTCTTTCATAATTGTTCGCGGAGCAGTTCCGCAAGGATTGCAAAAATACGTTAAACGGGCTTAAAGCCTAAAGCTTAAGGCCTAAAGCCTAAAGCAATTATTAATTATCAATTATGAATTAAATACTTTCCCTCCCATACTCCCATACTCCCATACTCTCTTAGTTGCCTAACTTTATTTGATGAAGCGAAAGCATTTTTTAGGATCTCTTCTTGGCAGTCCCCTACTCTCAGAAGCATTTTATACAAACAATACCACTAAAAAAAGCCTTTTAAGTGATTTGCCTTGGAGGATTCCTCCTTATCTCAAGCCGGGAGACACCATCGGTATTACCTGTCCCGCTGGGTATATGACCCTGGAAGAAATTCAACCCGCTGTGGAGATAATGAAAAGCTGGGGATTTAAACTGCGCATAGGCAGTACCGTAGGGGAAAGGGATTTTATCTTTGGAGGTACCGACGCTGAAAGACTCGCGGATCTTCAGGAAATGCTCGACGATGATTCTATCCGGGCCATTATGTGTGCCAGGGGAGGATATGGATCTGTGCGTATCATCGATATGCTGAACTGGAAAAAATTCATGGAAAATCCCAAATGGATTATCGGATTTAGTGATATCACTGTGATTCATGCTCAACTGAACCATCAATTACATGTAGCGTCTATTCATTCTAAAATGTGCAACAGTTTTCCCGAAGATGCGGCACATGCAGAGGAAGGGCAATGGAATAGTATTTTATCGATCAGGTCTGCATTAATCGGGAAACCGATCGATTATCCGATTGTCTTTGATGCCTCCAATAGAGCCGGTTCAGGAACTGGAATTCTTGCGGGAGGTAATCTAAAAACTATTGAATCGCTTGCAGGTTCCGCTTCCGATTTAATTACCGACGGAACGATTCTTTTTCTGGAAGATACCGGTGAATATCTGTATAGTGTTGACCGGATGTTCTACAATCTGAAGCGAACGGGTAAATTGAAAAACCTCAGCGGACTCCTGATTGGTTCTTTTCATGTTAAGCCTGACGACCCCGGTGACGAGTTCGGCAAGAGTGTTTATAATATTGTGCTGGATCATGTCTCGGAATATAAATATCCTGTTTGTTTTAATTTCCCTGTCGGTCATGTAAAAACTAATTATGCTTTGAAATGCGGTGTGAGACATGAATTAAATATTGATTCAAAAAGCGTTAGTTTTAAGGAAAGCTGAGGAAAGTATGGGAGTATGGGAGTATGGGAGTATGGGAGTGTGGGAGTCTGAATTCATTTGTCAGAATTAATAATCCATAATTAATAATCCATAATTGCAAATACCCCCTTATCTAAAAACCGGTGACTCAATCGGTATTGTATGCCCGGCCGGATTTATGGCCGCCGACAGAATACTTTCCTGCGTAAATACTTTGAAATCCTGGGGCTTCAACGTTAAAATTGGGAAAACAGTTGGCGGTGTTTCTTCCAATTATTTTTCAGGCTCGGATGAGGAAAGACTGGATGACCTTCAGGAAATGTTTGACGATGATAATATTTCAGCAGTACTGTTTGCCAGAGGGGGATATGGACTAAGCAGAATAATAGACCAGATAAGTTTTAAAAGATTCCGTAAATCCCCAAAGTGGATTCTCGGTTATAGTGATATAAGTCTGCTGCATGCACATATTTTTACCAACTATGAAGTTGCAACTGGCCACACACCCATGGCGGGTGCTTTTCAGGACGTGGCTCCAGATGATTATTACATCCAAACGATACGGGATTTATTGACAGGCAAAAAACTGGAGTATTCCTGCGATCCTCATCCATTCAATAGAAAAGGCGAAGTAGAAGGATTGCTGATGGGTGGGAATCTTACATTATTGGCACATGCCGTTGGTAGTCCCTCCGATTTTAAAACCAAGGGACTTATTTTATTCACAGAAGATATCGGTGAGTATCTGTACAATATAGACAGAATGCTTTACCAACTCAAAAGAGCTGGTAAATTTAATAAACCGGCAGCACTGATTATTGGAAGTTTTACTGACTCAAAAGATACAGAAAGACCATTCGGTCAGGAACCCTATGAGATTATTCGCCACATACTTTCTGACACCGATTTTCCGGTTTGTTATGGATTTCCGGTAGGACACGTCAAAGAAAACGTTGCCCTGAAATGCGGTGTAGAATACAGATTGAAAATAGGAAAGGAAAAAGTCGTACTGGAAGAAATCTGATCAATCGTACACAAACCGTATCAATATCGTACATCTTTTCTCAAAAACACCTTTTTAAATTGTTGACATATAACAATTTAGATAACTGGCATTCTGTTGGCCGTTAGATAGAGATTCATAAAAACAAGCCATGCTGCAGAACTATTTTAAAATTGCTTATAGAAATCTTACCAGGAATAAAGCATTTTCCTTCATTAATATCCTTGGATTAGCTGTGGGGTTAACAACCTGCATATTGATGATTTCATACATATACAGTGAGCTGGGATATGATCTACAAAACAAAAATGCGGAACGCATATTCAGAATTGCCTACAAAGCGGTGAAAAAAGTTAATCCTGAAGATAAATCATGGGCATCTACTTCCGCACCGATTGCCTGGGGACTTAAAACCGATATGCCTGAAGTTGAACAATCAACCAGGTTGCTCAAATTTCCTTCGCTGGATAAAATGTTGCTGAAGTATGAGCATGGCAGCGATCGAAAATTATTTTATGAATCCAATGGGTACTATGTTGATTCCACGTTTTTCCAGATTTTCTCGTACGATTTTATCTTTGGAAATGCGCAGACAGCCTTGAACGATCCGAACAGCATTGTAATTTCAGAGCAGATATCCCGCAAAATATTTGGAAGCGAAAATCCAATAAACAAATCAATCACTGTTGGATTGCCATACGGTGATTTCAGCTACACGGTCAAAGGAGTTTTTGATGATTCAAAAATAAAATCACACATACCAGCCCATTTTTTTCTTTCTATGAGAAACGGGGATGTCGGTACCTGGGTTGAAAATCAAACGAACTGGGCAACTAATAATATTTTTCACACTTACGTGAAATTAAAAGAGGGCACTAACGCAGTGAATTTTGAAAAAAAACTGCAGGCATTTATCGATCGCAGAGGTGGGAAAGATCAGAAAGAAATGGGAATTCTGCGGCAGTTGTTTATTCAACCGGTAACAGATATCTATCTGCATTCCGATTTGGACAATGAAATTGCTCCGAATGGCAATATTACTTATCTGTATATTCTAGGGAGCATCGCATTATTTGTTTTACTGATAGCTTGTATCAATTTTATGAATCTTTCCACTGCCCGTTCTCTAAAACGGGCAAAAGAAGTTGGCGTGAGAAAAGTTCTTGGAGCGGAAAAAAAATCACTGATATATCAATTTCTTGGTGAATCTACTCTCATGAGTTGTCTTGCATTGTCGCTGGCGTCGATATTCTCATACTTACTATTGCCCTTATTTAATCAGTCTCACGCAAAAGAATATTGCATTGTTCGAACATCCGGCCATGTGGCTTTGGATTGTCGTGCTCACATTAGGGACTGGATTATTATCAGGTATTTATCCGGCATTTTATCTTTCTTCTTTCAGGCCCATCACCGTGCTCAAAGGAAAATTGTTGAATAACTTTTCTGGCGCAGCGATAAGGAAGGGATTGGTTGTGTTCCAGTTTGTGATATCCATTTGTCTTATTCTCGGAGTTATAGTTATACAGAGGCAATTGCAATTCATGAACGACCAACAGCTTGGCTTTAATAAAAACCAACAAATTATATTGCCTTTACAGAGCCCTGGCGTTGTAAAAAATTATGAAGTATTAAAAACGGAATTATTGAAAAATCCGGGCGTAAAGAGAGTTACAAGCGGATCTACTTACCCGGGTATTTCCACCGTAGACGATATGATTTTTTATGCGGAAGGTAAAACTGTTAAAGACGCTATAGATATTCACCTTGCCAATGTGGACAATGAATACTTCGAAACATTAGGTCTAAAGCTAGTCTCAGGAAGAGGATTTTCAAAAGAATTTAAAGCCGATTCCAATAATATAGTACTGAATGAAACTGCGCTGAGTCAATTGGGGTATCCATTAAAAACTGCCATCGGCAGAAAAATTTATTTTGATTTTCAGGGAACCCATGTTACGATGCAGATCATTGGAATAGTCAGGAATTTTAATTTTGAAAGTTTGTACAATTCCATAAAACCCTTTGCATTCAATACGCTGATGGGAAATAAACACAGTTATGTGATTGCAAATATTTCGACTAAGAATTATGCTGGGATTTTGCCGGAAATAGAATCATCCTGGAACAAAATCAACCCGGGAACACCGTTTACTTATTCGTTCCTTGACAAGGATTTTCAGAAAAACTATGAAAAAGACCAAAGAGCATCTGGAATTGTCTGGGGCTTTACTGTGATTGCGATTCTGATTGCCTGCCTCGGTTTATTTGGTTTGTCTGCTTTTGCAGCTGAGCAACGGTTTAAAGAAATAGGCGTAAGAAAAGTTCTGGGCGCATCTGTATTCAGCATCGTTGGATTATTGTCCAAAGATTTTATGAGAATAGTTTTCGTGGCTATCATCATCGCCACGCCGATAGGATGGTATTTTATGAACAAGTGGCTGGAAGGTTTTGCTTACAGGGTCCCGGTAAGCTGGTGGATATTTGCTTTAACTGGTATTCTTGCGATATTCATTGCGCTTTTTACAGTAAGTTTTCAGGCAATCAGAGCTGCAATTGGTAATCAGGTAAAGAGCTTACGATCGGAATGAAATTATGAATTATTGATTATGAATTATTGATTCACAGTTCACAGTTCACAGTTTATAATTTATAATCAATAATCCATATCATAATTCATATCATAATCCTGTAGTTGCTTTATCTTTGCGGCCTATTAAACGAAGATGAGTCTGATCAGAAAATTTCTGCTTTTTTCGCTGGGTGAGAAGCGTTATCTACGATTGCTTGCGGGTTCATTTCAAAAGTTATATAATACCGGCCGTCTTGGAGTGGATTACCAAGACATATATTTTTTAAAGAACCTGGTTCATGAAGGTTATAATTGTATAGATATCGGTGCACATCTGGGGTATTTTACAATTGAATTGAGCCGCCTGGCGGGTGATGGCGGTCATGTCTACGCAATAGAACCCATGTCAAAGTTCCATAACACACTAAAAAATATAGTTAAAAAAAGAAAACTAAAAAATGTCACACTCTATCAATACGCAATGGGTGGCGACACGGAATTTGTTGAAATGGGAATTCCCAAAGTAAATAATGTCAAGAAGTTTGCGTACGCGAGAATCATGCGTACCAGCACATTTCTTCAATATGTAGAATCAGAAAAAGTCAGGAATGTTTTTGGAGACGACTTGTTCAGTGGTTTGTCCAAAGTAGATTTTATTAAATGTGATGTGGAAGGCCTGGAATTATCCGTTATTCAATCGTTTCGCAAAACGATCGAAAAATGCCAGCCGGTCATTTTGTGCGAGTTGGGAGATCCGAGGGAAAGAAAAGGACTGATGGAACTACTTTCTCCGTTATCTTATAGTCTCTATTATTTGGAAAATAAGAAGCTAAAAAGGCTCGACACCGAAAGCACTATCGCGCCGGTCTCGCACAATCATTATTTTATTCCGAACAGCCGAACTTCTACACTAAAAAAACTACTTGATTAATGTGAGAGTGTGAGAGTGTGAGGGTGTGAGGGTGCGTGTGAAAATTCTCACACCCTCACACTCTCACACTCTCACACTTGTCTTGGCGTCAGCCAATACGTTTAAGGCTCAGATCAGGCAAAGGCGAAACAATAAGAGGGAATTTCTCGATGAGAACATTGGAAGGATCCAATCCGAATCCCCTTTCTTCAGAAAGACTGGCTTCTTTCAGCCAGAAATATAATTTCATAATTACCCGCTCAAAGAAAGAAAGTTCATTGTCCTGACTCAGGTATTTTTCCATCACAACGATCTGGAAGTCGCCGACCACATTATTCCTCTCCAGCGATTCATACCGGCTTGTGATATTTACTTCCCTGTTTTTTACCAGATCTTCCACTACTTTCCGGATCATCAGATTTATTCTCGGTTCAATTCGGAAACCTAACCTGAATTCAACGCGGATGATATCATTGGGAATGATGTGTTCAACAGAATATTCAGAAGTATAGGGATCATCCAGCGTGTCAATATGCACGAACCAATATATGTCGGCGCGTTTGGGCTTTTTATTCAGGATAGAATAAATAATTTTATGTTCAATTTCTTTAGGATTATTCGCACTCGTCATATACATCAGGTGCGTCGCAAATTTGGGAACCGTTCGGTCGGTACTAAGTTCCTGAATTTGAGGAATGTAGTTTTCCAGTCGTACAAATTCAACATACCTGTTTTTAATTTTTCTGGAACGGTACCAGACATACATGATCGAAAATAAAATGCCGCCTACAATAAGCGTCACAAAACCTCCATGTGGGAACTTATCCAGATTGGCAAAGAGGAAACTGAATTCTATGATCAGATATACGCAGAGGTATAAATAAATCAAAGCCGTCGGCGCCCTGCGCGAAATCAGGTAATTGGCAAAAAGAATAGAGGTTGCCAGCATGCATAAAGTAATGGCCAATCCATATGCGGCTTCCATATGGGAAGAAGATCTGAAATATATGGTAATGCTGCAACATCCGATAAACAGGAGAAAATTTATGGCAGGTATATATAACTGACCTTTTTGCTCCGTGGGATAGCTGATTCTGAATTTAGGCCAGAGATTCAGGCGCATACTTTCACTGATCAGTGTAAATGATCCGCTTATTAAAGCCTGGCTTGCAATAATCGCTGCCGCAGTTGCTATCATGATGCCCGGAATCAGAAACCAGTCTGGCATAATACTATAAAACACATTATTGTGGGCGGTATCAAAAACTTTTCCCATCTGGTTGTGAAGCAGCCATGCACCTTGTCCGAGGTAATTCAGTATCAGACAGGTTTTCACATATATCCAGGATATGCGGATATTGCTTTTCCCACAATGCCCGAGATCGGAATAAAGTGCTTCTGCGCCGGTAGTACATAGGAAAACAGCGCCAAGAATCCAAAAGCCCTTTGGATACATGGTGAGCAGCTCAATTGCGTAAACGGGGCTGAGCGCTTTAAATACATGCAGATCATCCAGAAGATGCCCCGCTCCCAATACTGCCATCATTCCAAACCATAAAAGCATAATAGGTCCGAAAAGTTTTCCAATTGAATCTGTTCCAAATTGTTGGAGAAAAAACAAAACGACCATCAACCCTAATACAATATAAACTATTGTGTCCTGGGGAATATAATTGAGACTGGGCAGTTGTCTAAGACCTTCAATTGCTGAAGTGACAGAGATGGGGGGTGTAATCATGCCATCCGCAAGCAGGGCAGCACCTCCAATCATAGCGGGTAGTACGAGCCAGCGACGCTGCCGCCTTACCAGAGCGTAAAGTGAGAAAATTCCGCCTTCACCCTTATTATCTGCATTTAAAGTAAGCCAAACATATTTTATAGTCGTCTGAAGAGTAAGGGTCCAGATAATACAGGATAGACTTCCGATAATTAATATTTCACTGATTATGCGACCGTTGATGATGGCATTGAGTACATAGAGCGGAGAGGTTCCGATATCTCCGTAAATAATACCTAAAGCAATAACCAGGTTGCCAACAGTAACCTTGTCAATTTGTTTGCTCACTACTGTGCATGTTAAATTGGTTTCGAAACGGTCCGGAATTTTTATATGGCAAACAACGGTATTTTCGAATAAGCAATCCGCACAAAGATATAGGGAATAGGATGAAATTAACAGATTCGAACAGGAGTTTTGAGTAACTTGTCTTTTGTACCAATCCCTATAAGTTGTATTTTATGAATTTAAGAATCCTTGGTCTGCTGTTATTCATACCATTCGTTATGCAGGCCCAACATATCGTTTATTCCGAACCGGAAGACGACGACATTCACAAAACGGCATTTGAAATTATTGGCCGGGTTTCCGGGAATATTTTGGTTTTCAAGAACAATCGCAGCTCAAACGCCGTCTCGATCTATAGTCCTGATATGAAACTGATTCAAAGGGTCAATCTTACCTTCCTGCCGGATAGGTATACGAATATTGAATTTGTGCATTATCCTGACTTTTTCTATATGATTTGCGAATATCAGAAGAAGAATATTGTACATCTCACAGCCTATAAAATGGATGGAGACGCTAAAATGCTTGGGGAACAGATGGAACTGGATACCACTCAGGTAAATGGTTCGAATAACAGTGGTAAAATTTATACCAATATTACCAGCGAAGACAGACAGTGGCTTATGGCATTGAAGATCAATACCAAAAACCCAAAATCTTTTACATTTACGTCATTCCTCTTTGATGTAAATCTCCACCTTCAGGATCGTCATAGAATCACAATGACCATTCAGGATCATGCAGACTTATTCACAAACTTCGAATTGGACAATCAGGGGCAATTGGTATTTACCCGATTTGCCAGAAGTGGGAGTGGTGAATATCTGACTCATGTGTCTTTCGTGATGAAGGGCCCTCAATCAGATACTTTTGCCATTAGGGATGTTGGGGCCAACGACCATATTTTGGATGAATTAAAACTGAAGGTTGACAATTATAATCAACGATATGTGCTTTCCGCTTTCTATTATACTCAAAGGAAAGGAAATATTGAGGGTGTTTATACCGTAATCTGGGACAAGGCATCAGATCTAAAGTTGAAGGAATCCGTAACTATTTTCAATGAAGACTTACGGAATCTGGCAAAAAGTTCCGAATCGAATATGAAGTCTGCGTTCAACGATTTTTTTGTCAAAACGATCGTGACAAAAAAAGACGGGGGGTACCTTCTCATAAGCGAGTCAGAGTTTACAACATCCCGCGGATCTGCTTTTAACCGCTCGGATTATTTGTACGGACCCATGAATCCAGTTGACTATTATTCTCCTTATTACAATCCATATTCACCTTATAACCGCTATTACGGAATGGGTGCAGCCAACAGGTACAACGCGGAAAATATTATGGTCCTCTCCTTTGACAAGAACAGTAATTTAGAATGGAGTAATATTGTTCCGAAAAGCCAGTTTGACGACGAAGGATCATCCCTGATCTCTTATCAAACTATGAATACCGGCGGAGAATTACATTTTTTGTATAATCAATTTGATAAAAGAGCCCTCCTGTTGATGGATCAAAGTATTTCCCCGGACGGCAAACTAACCAGACTTCCAACTTTTCATAATCTGGATAAGGGATTTACATTTATGCCGAGGGACGGAAAACAGATTGCCAGTAATCAAATTTTAATACCTTGCCAGTTCCGGAATTATCTTTGCTTTGCAAAAATAGATTTTTAAAAACCCCCAGGTGATTGGCATTTTCAAACAAAAGGCATCAACCAATGCTTTAATTCTTTTCGTTTACGCTTTGGTGTTAAAGTTTTCTCTTTTCCTGCACCCATTTCCGCCAGTACTCCATTCGGAGGATAATTACCTCTACCGGCTTATACTAAACGTACTCAACTCTTTGTTTGGTCACGCTGCACTGCCTTATTCAATATTGAGTTTTATCATATTGTTTGCACAGGCTACGCTGCTGAATAGCATTTGCAATTACCATAAGATGTTGCCCAAGGCAAATTATCTTCCGGGCATGTGTTATGTATTGTTAACGTCTCTGTTGCCTGATTGGGGCCATTTTTCAGCTCCCCTCCTGGTAAATTCAATCCTGATCTGGTGCTGGTACCGGATGGTTGCACTTTATAACAGTCCTTCGCCCATCAGTTCAATATTTAATATTGGTGTTTTTTTAGGTTTTGCCACCTTACTTTATATTCCCGCCATTGCATTTTTATTATTGTTATTTTTTGCCTTGCTCATTATGCGCCCTTTTAGAATTCAGGAATGGTTTGTAGGGTTTATAGGGTTTACTTCGCCTTACTATTTTCTCGTTCTGATACTGTATTTTACGCACCAGCTTCAGTGGAAGAATCTGGTTCCACATATAAGTTTTACTTTTCCGGCGTTTCCAACCTCTGTCTGGATTGTTGTAGCTGTAACCCTGCTTGTATTTCCATTTATAATAGGTGGAATTTTCGTTCAGAACAATCTGAATAAAATGTTGATTCATGTGAGGAAAAGCTGGAGTCTTTTGCTGGCTTTTCTGGTTACAGGTATAATCGTAATTATTATAAATAAAGCCGGCTCTTACGAAAACTGGATTGTAACAGCTATGCCTTTTGCCGTATTTCATTCAGCCGCATATTATTATCCCCAGAATAAGCTTTTAGCCGGAGTGCTTCACTGGCTTTGTTTTAGCATGGCGATTATTATTAATTATTTTGTCTAATTGATAATTGTCAATGATTAATTGTCAATTAACCTTCTTCATTAACATTTGACAATTAACCATTGACAATTAGTTTTTATCTTTGTGGAACAAAATATTCCCTAATGAAATTTGGCGTAATTGTTTTTCCAGGTTCGAATTGTGACAGGGACATGCAGTACGCCCTTCAAAACGAACTGGGCTATGAAGTGATTATGTTATGGCATAAGGATACAGACCTCTCTATGTTTTCTACTGAAGACTGTATTGTACTTCCCGGAGGGTTTTCTTATGGAGATTATCTTCGCTGTGGCGCCATCGCAAGGTTTAGTCCGCTCATGCAACCGCTGGTAAGATTTGCTGAAAAGGGTGGAATGGTGCTCGGTGTTTGTAATGGATTCCAGATATTATGCGAATCCCAGTTGCTGCCAGGAGTTTTATTGAGAAATGCCAATCAGCAGTTTATAGGGAAAAATATTTTCATAAAAACGGAAAATGGAGAATCACTGAAATTACCCATTGCTCACGGTGAAGGAAGATATTTTGCAGATGATAAGTTGCTGGATGAAATGGAATCTGAAGGTCAGGTTATTTGGAAATATTGTGATGCGAAGGGAAATATTACCGATGAATCAAATCCAAATGGAAGTACACGCAGCATAGCAGGAATCTGCAATAAAGACCGCAATGTTTTTGGTTTGATGCCACATCCCGAAAGAGCGGTTTCACAAAATCTTGGAAATACAGACGGCCGTAAATTGTTTCAGCAGATATTGAAAACAGTGAACCAACAGTCACCTTCGCGACAATCTGCGTTCGTAATTCATTAGTACCTTCACGGGCCATGTATAAGAGATCAGGTGTATTTTTTCTTTTTCTTTTCACATTCTTTCAGGGTAAAAGTCAGGATAGTACTGCCATCTCCTGGAAATCGGGTTCATCAAAATCTGCTAACGGAATTTACATTTTATCATTTAGCGTTCAAGTAAAGCCAGGTTGGGTATTATATGCGCCAAATCAGGATCTGAGCGGAACACCGTCCATGGAAATTAATTTCGCCGATAGTGCCTTTTCGTCTAAGTCCATGATTATGGCAGATGGAAAATCGGAAAAACGTGCAGTCGCACTTTTCAACAACGTCGCATATAGTCTATATCAGGGTGACGTTAAATTTAATGTACCATTATCAATTAAGGGAACGGTCCCTGCTCATGTGTTCGGGTCTTTGACATATTATTATGGTAAGGCTGATTCATTTTATTCGGGCAATTATTCTTTCAATGCTGCTCTCGAAGGGGGAATTACCACCGCCTCACGAATCCTGATAAAGAGTTTTGATCTCAAACATCCTGTAAGTCCTTGTGGCGATAGTGGCACGGCTGGAAAAGGGATGCTCAGTATTTTCTTACTCGGATTGTTAGGAGGTTTCATAGCGCTACTAACACCCTGTGTTTTTCCGCTTATTCCGCTTACCGTTTCCTTTTTTACAAAAAATGGTGGTAAAGGAAAGGGTCATGCATTTCTATATGGATTTTTCATTTTCCTGATATATTTATTATTGAGCCTGCCTTTTTATTTGGTCGACCATCTGAACCCGGAAATATTAAATACCATTTCTACGAGTATCTGGCTCAACCTTTTCTTCTTTGCGATTTTTGTAGTTTTTGCCATTTCATTTTTTGGTTATTTTGAAATTACATTGCCCGGAAGTGTTGCCAATTCTGTTGACAGCAAATCAGGAGGCACTACTTTAGTGGGGATATTTTTCATGGCTCTCACCCTTGCCATTGTTTCATTTTCCTGTACAGGACCTATTCTCGGATCGTTGCTGGTAGGTGCTCTTTCTAATAACGGTGGTGCCATTCAACTAACTGTAGGAATGGGTGGTTTTGGCCTCGGGTTGGCACTTCCTTTTGCCATTTTTGCATTGTTTCCGGGATGGCTTGGTTCTCTGCCGAAATCCGGTGGATGGCTCGGTTCAGTAAAAGTTGTACTTGGATTCCTGGAGCTGGCAATGGCCATAAAATTTCTTTCCAATGCCGACCTTGTAGAGCAATGGGGACTCGTAAAACGGGAAATATTTATTGGATTCTGGGTGCTTATAGGAATTTTAATCACTCTTTATCTCTTCGGTAAAATCAGATTTCCCCACGACAGTCCAGTTCAAAGATTTTCAAAAGCCAGAATCGCATTCCTTGTATTTTTCGGACTGGCTACCATTTATCTGATTCCCGGATTGACAAATAGTTCA
Organism: uncultured Bacteroidota bacterium; assembly: GCA_963757315.1. Taxonomy (GTDB): domain Bacteria; phylum Bacteroidota; class Bacteroidia; order Chitinophagales; family Chitinophagaceae; genus Puia. Next base: position 555,168 of record CAVWRD010000012.1, read on the forward strand.
GCGGCGAACCTCACACTGATAAGCGGTTTTCCACCACCTCTTTGTTATTCGGTTTACAAGAGTCCTGTAAACTGTATGAAAGGAGTGGAACCATTGAGGGATTACGAAGAAGCACTTGTTGAAGCCAGGAAAACCAATAAGCCGATACTTATTGATTTTACCGGGTGGGCATGCGTGAATTGTCGTCGTATGGAAGAAAATATTTGGACTGACCCCGAAGTCAGAAAAAGAATGCTTGATTCTTTTGTGGTCGTGTCCCTATATGTCGATGAACGTCGGTTATTGCCGGCGGCTTCTCAAATGGTTTACCAAACAAAAAATGGTGCCCAAAAGAACATAATTACAGTAGGTGATAAATGGGCCACTTTTCAGTCTGAAAACTTCAACGCAGTGTCCCAACCCCAATATGCCATTATAAGCCCTGATGAAAGGATTCTTACTTATACAAAGGGGTATACTCCCAAACCACTTGAATTCACACAATGGCTGGACTGTGGTCTCGCCGCGTCGAGAAACAAGTAACACCCAAACCACTTGAAATTTATGCAATGGCCGGGCTCGGCCTTGCTGTCTCAACGTCTAAATAAGCGTTCATTCAGCCTTCATTTTCCGTACATGCTCCGTTTATCTATCGATTCATACCCTGCTTTAACGAAGAATAAACGGAGGATGAACGGAAGATAAAGAGAGATCAAAGGAATTGTCACAATATATTTTGCCTTAGCTTTTTCTCCCCTCATAGGGTCATGGACTAGGTATTAGGGTGACTTTAAAGCAAAAAAACAGGCTGCCTCGCTTTTGGGCAGCCTGTTTTTTGTAATGTGGTGTAAAATTCGCTTAGAGGGCGATCCTTTTTTCAACCATCATTTTGCGAAGATTGATCAAACCATAACGCATCCGGCCAAGAGCCGTATTGATGCTGCAGTTGGTTAGGGAAGCTATTTCCTTGAAACTCAGGTCGGCATAGTGCCTCAGGATAATAACTTCACGCTGATCTTCAGGAAGAAGGTCAAGCATCCGTCGTACACGGTCGTGGCTTTGCCTTTTCATGATCTTGACATCAGCACCGTCTTCAGTAAAATTGATGACTTCGAAAATGTCCCGGTCATCACTGGTCTTGATAGCCGGAGTTCTTTTCACCTTGCGGAAATGATCCACGCAAAGGTTGTGTGCAATGCGCATTGCCCAGGGAAGGAATTTACCTTCTTCTGTATACCGTCCACCTCGAATGGTGTCGATAATTTTAATCAGAACATCCTGGAAAATGTCCTCAGCCAGATACTTGTCTTTGACGAGGAAGAGAATGGAAGTGTACAGCTTGTCCTTGTGGCGGATTACGAGAGCTTCAAGAGCCTGTAAGTCGCCGTCGCGAAATGAATGGATTAATTCATGGTCGGTTTTCGTACGTAGCGAATTCATAAACTTCTACGGTTTTTAAAGGTGATAGGATATATATGTTGGATTTTTGAACGCCTGGCTTTTCTGTGTAGAAGTACTTACTCTATAAAACTATTTTATTGTGTTACTAAATGTTAATCAGCATTTAAAGATATACAATTTTTGGAAAAAACAACATTTTGGGAAAATAATTTGTTCTAGATGTTCCAGACGGCCTTTCCCGGTTCGGGAATCAGCCTTCTAATTCTTTCAGTTCCAATATATTTGCCATTCCAATTTATGCCAACTTCAACGAAAGTCAAAAAGACTTCTTCCAAGCCTGCCCTCCTTTTACCCCGGGATTCGATCCAAATAAAAGGGGCGAGGGTACATAATCTGAAGAATATTTCAGTTGACTTTCCACGCAATAAATTTATTGTAGTTACTGGTGTATCAGGATCTGGAAAATCTTCGTTGACAATCGACACACTTTTTGCGGAGGGTCAGCGCCGGTATGCAGAAAGTCTGAGCGCTTACGCCCGCCAGTTTATGGCCAGAATGGATAAACCGGATGTAGACTATATTAAAGGACTCTGCCCGGCTATCGCCATCGAACAGAAAGTTACAACCCGAACGCCACGGTCAACTGTTGGCAGTATGACCGAACTGTATGACTACCTGCGTTTGCTTTTTGCCAGGGTGGGTATTACCTACTCACCTGTTTCGGGAAGAGAGGTTAAGAAACACGACGTACAGGATGTGATAAAAGCAATGCAATCTTTGAATAGCGGCGACAAAGTACTTATACTGGTGCCATTTAAACAACATCCGAATCGCGATACTACTGAAGAACTAAATATCCTGCTGCAGAAGGGATTTAGCCGCCTCTATATTAATAAAGATGTTGTCAGGATTGAAGATTTGCTCGTTGGAGAATCCAATAATAGTAAAACCAAAAAAGCGGAACCAAAACTACCAAAAAATGAAAGCTTCCTGCTGATTGACAGAATCCTCGTAAAGGATTTTGATGAAGACGATCAGCATAGGCTTGCAGATTCAATTGGGACGGCCTTTTATGAGGGGGAGGGACAAATGCTGCTGGAGGTAAACGAAGAGAAAAAAATTCCGTTCACCAACAAATTTGAAATGGATGGAATACGTTTCGAGGAACCTGTGCCCAATCTTTTTTCATTTAATAATCCATATGGAGCATGCCCTACTTGTGAAGGCTTTGGTCAGGTATTGGGGATTGACGCAGATCTGGTTCTCCCTGACAAAAGATTGAGCCTGTTTGAAGGTGCAGTAGCACCCTGGAAGGGAGAAAAATTAAGCGCGTGGAAGGACCAATTTATCCGGACTTCCAAAAAATATGATTTCCCGATTCATAAGCCAATAATCGACCTCAGTAAATCACAGTATCAATTGCTTTGGGAGGGTAATAAAGAAGTGAGTGGCATAGATGATTTTTTTAAAGAAGTAGAAAAAAATTTATACAAAGTACAGTACCGCGTTTTATTGTCGCGCTATCGCGGACGGACCATCTGCCCTGAATGTAAAGGATATCGCTTACGCCCCGAGGCATTATATGTGAAAGTTGGAGGTAAACATATCGGTGAACTCTGCGAAATGCCGGTGGGCAAATTGAATGACTGGTTTAATGCACTAACATTCTCTGTATTTCAGCAGCAAATAGCCAAACGTATTCTGATAGAAATTAATAATCGTCTGAAAACCTTGCTGGACGTAGGTCTTGGCTATCTGACTCTTAACAGACTTGCAAATACTCTTAGCGGAGGCGAGAGTCAGCGTATCCAGTTAACCCGATCGTTGGGAAGTAATCTCACAAACTCATTGTATATCCTGGATGAACCCTCGATAGGTCTTCATTCCCGGGATACCCACCGATTGATCGGTGTATTAAAAGATCTTCGTGATCTTGGAAACACAGTTGTAGTGGTTGAACACGATGAAATGATGATGCGCGAAGCAGATTATATCATCGATATGGGACCTCTGGCCAGTCACCTCGGAGGTGAAGTTGTGGCTGAAGGAAACTATGATGCCATTATTAAAAGTGAAAACAGCCTTACCGGAAAATATCTGCGGGGAGATTTGAAAATCGAACCACCGGTAAATATCAGGAAACCACGAAAATTTATTACAGTTAACGGTGCGAGACAACATAATCTGAAAGATATTACTGTGGCTTTTCCATTGAATGTGCTCTGTGTGGTAAGCGGTGTAAGTGGAAGTGGAAAGACCACTTTGGTAAAACAAATTCTCTACCCAGCCCTCCAAAAAATGAAGGGTGAGTTCGCTGATAAAGTGGGGATGCACAAGTCTATAACAGGCGAAGTGGATTCCGTCAGCCAGATTGAATTGGTGGATCAGAATCCGATTGGTAAATCTTCGCGCAGCAATCCCGTAACATATGTGAAAGCGTATGATGAGATACGTGAATTATTTTCAAAACAGCCACTCAGTAAATTGCGTGGTTTTCAACCGAAACATTTTTCGTTCAATGTGGATGGCGGACGTTGTGATACATGCAAAGGAGAGGGTGAACAGGTAGTAGAGATGCAGTTTCTGGCCGACATTCACCTGGTCTGTGAAGTCTGCGGTGGTAAACGATTTAAAGAAGAAGTGCTCGATGTGGTATATCGTAATAAAAATATTCACGACGTTTTGGAAATGAGTGTTGATGATGCCCTTGAATTTTTTAAAGACGAAAAAGACATCCTGCAAAAATTAAAGCCTTTGAACAGTGTGGGACTCGGATATATCAAACTCGGTCAATCTTCCGACACTTTATCCGGCGGTGAAGCGCAACGCGTAAAACTTGCCTCTTTTCTGGGCAAGGGCAAGAGCCTCGGACATATCCTTTTTATATTTGATGAACCCACAACCGGTCTTCATTTTCATGACATCAAAAAATTGTTGAGCTCGTTCAATGCATTAATTGAGCAGGGGCATTCTGTGCTCGTGGTAGAACATAATACAGACGTGATTCACTCGGCTGACTGGGTAATTGATTTGGGACCAGGAGCCGGCGACGCCGGAGGAAACCTTGTATACGAAGGTGTTCCTCTGGAGTTGAAGAAAGTGAAAGAGAGTTTCACGGGGAAATACCTTTGAGGAAAGTATGGGAGTATGGGAGTATGGGAGTATGGGAGTATGGGAGTATGGGAGTATGGGAGTATGGAAGTGTGTTCTCTATATTGGTTTAATTGAAATTGCAGTGCCACCGCCGGGGGCGAGTTTCAAAGTTAATTTCGTTGTTTGGTCGACTTTTATTCTTCTGATTCTGTATGCCTCAGGATTTTTTAGCCAGTCGGCATTGTCTGCATCTTCATAAATTGTAGCTTCATAAGACTTCCCATTATCAAGGAATGAAAGATCGGCGGTCATCTCACGGGCATGCTCATCCGTTATTGCACCTATAAACCATTCAGGTCCTTTTTTTTCTTTTCTTGCTATAAGCAGAAAATCTCCCGGTTCCGCTGCGAGTATACGCGTGTCATCCCAGTCTGTTGGCACGTCTTTGATGAATTGGAAAGCATCCATATGTGCTGCATAGTTTTCCGGAAAGTCTGCTGCCATTTGCAGAGGGCTGTACATGGTTACATAGAGAGCCAGTTGTTTGGTTAATGTTGTATGTACGCGTTTGCTTGTATCATTTGAATAATGATTAAGTTTAAAAATACCCGGCGTATAGTCCATCGGTCCACCCATCAATCGCGTGAATGGCAGAATCGTTTCATGTTCCGGCTGATTACCGTCAGCAAATGCGTTGTATTCATTGCCTCTTGCAGCCTCGCTGGCCATGAAGTTCGGATAGGTTCTCTGTAAGCCTGTGGGGCGAACGGGTTCATGTTCGTCGATCATCACATGATAGTAGGCGGCTTTTTGAATCGCACGCAAATAGTGGTTTATCATCCACTGACCATCGTGATGTTCTCCGCGTGGAATTATTTTTCCGACGTAACCTGTCTTCACAGAATGATAACCGTGCTCATTCATAAACCTGAAAGCAGTATCCATCTGTCTTTCGTAATTCGTTGCTGATCCGGATGTCTCGTTGTGCATGATAATCTGCACACCTTTACTATTAGCGTATTCCCGGATTCCATTTACATCAAAATCAGGATAAGGGGTGATAAAATCAAAAACGTTTTCTTTCCATTTACCGAACCAGTCTTCCCATCCTGTATTCCATCCTTCAACCAGTACACCCTGAATTCCATTAGCTGCGGCAAAATCGATATATCGTTTCACATTGGCATTATTCGCGCCGTGAGTTTTATTGGGAATTAATTTTCCGGTCGCATCTACACTGTCGGGATAGTCAGAATAACTCCAGCTGCTTTTACCGGTTTGCATTTCCCACCAGACGCCGACGAACTTCATCGGTTTTATCCAGCTGGTATTTGTTATTGCAGAAGGATCATTCAGGTTCAATATCATTTTAGAAGAAAGAATCTCTGTGGCCTTATCACTCACTATAATCGTTCTCCATGGTGTATGACAGGGGGCATGCAGATAGGCTTTGTTTCCAACTGCATCCGGAACCAGTCGAACAGATAGTTGAAAGTTTGATCTGTCAACGTGCAATTGCATCGCCGGATAGTTTACAAGTGCCGCTTCGTGAATGTTAATGTAGAGTCCGTCAGCAGTCTTCATCATCAGCGGTGTTTGCACAGCATAGCGGTCAGGTGCCACCCTAACCGCGATAGCCGTGCTGGTTTCTACTAATTGCTCATTGTCTACCGAGTTTAGTGATGAGGTTGTGTATGGATATTCGTTGGTGTCATAGTCTCCGGGTATCCAGAAAGTTTTATGATTTCCTGCGAGATTGAAATGGGTAAACTCGTCTTCGACCACGAAATACTGGAGATCAGATTGTTTTGGAAATTCATAACGGAATCCAACGCCGTCTTCAAAAACCCTGAATATTATATTCAGCAAACGATAAGGCGCTTTTTTCTGTTTGAGATGTACTATAAGCTCTTTGTAGTAATTACGTATGTCTTTTACTTCGCCCCATACTGGCTGCCAGGTTTCATCAGATGTTTTTTCTTCCTTTCCTGTAAAGATAAAATCCCGGAAAAACAGGGAGTCGTCATTCAAAGAAAATCCCATAGCAGAAGGGAGTATAACAGGTTTTTTGCTGAAGTAAACGGAATAGAACGGCTGGCCGTTTTCATTCAGCATAAATTGTAAATCTATTCTGCCCATGGAAACTTCCATTTTTTCGGGAGATTGTGAAAATGCTGAAACAGTAAAAAAGCAAAACAACAGGCAAATACGGATTTTTTGAATAGTCATTTGGTGTACTTATTAGTAGGATTTGATGGATCGCCCATTATCGGCTCATAGAAATTTGAAAACTCGCTGCTATAGGAATAAGTGAGAAGATCAGTACGATACGGATGGTCAGTAATTTTTTCAGGCGTAATAAAATGTAAAATCCTGGAATGTTCGCTATTAACGCTCACCTCAACCGGTCCTGGTGTTGATTTAAATTTCGTGTCCGCAAACCCAGCAGTTACCAGGGTTGATATACCATTTACTGTTAGTGTGGATGAATTTTTAAGTAATGTAATAACTTCTATGGAATCTTCAATCGACGCGTCCGCACCTTTTTCTATTTCGACCACTTTAAAATCATAAGGTTGGGGCACTTCCTTGTGTTTATATTTTTTAAAAAAGACTATGGCCACATCCTTGGAAGTATAAGGAGAAGGCAGGTTTTTCCATACACTTTTATAATAATTCAGCAAAATGGAGAATCCTTCATTGTGATTTATTTCGGGTGCCAGGTGATGTCCTTCGGGATAATCATTCCAGGTAATGATATTCATGATTGGCACATTTTGGCGGATGCCAAATTCCAGCAGCTTTCGAAAATTATAGGAAAGGCCCGTGGTTATGTATTTTCGTTCGGATTTCTCAAGTCCGGCATGAGCAGCATCTTCAGCACTATAAATATTCCAGGTACCCCGGGCCAGTAGTTTGGAGGTGTAGAAATCGCAAAAGGCCGAACCGGTAAATGTTCTGTTTCTTTTTTTACAGGTCGCAGCTACCATTTCACCGATATAATCTTTTACATAGGGAAGAGTCCATATCCAGCAGGCAGGAAAATAATTGAGGTATTCATTTAGCTTGTCACTGGTTATTTGTTCGTTGATCAGAAAAATGGAGGCGAATTTTTCGTTCACCGCATTTGCTAATTTGTTGTATGCGCCAGCCACATATGCAGCTTTTGAAAATCCGTTGAGATCGGTTGGAATATCAGCCAGACCATCCCCTTCCCATTGATAAATTATAAGACGACCGTCAGGAGTACGAAGCCAATGTGAGTTATTCCTGCCGACTTCATTAAAAATTTCGTTTATCCTTTTAGCATAAGATGCGATTCTTGAATCTTCAGTACCGCCCGATGGGTGGGAAATGCAAAAGGTGAATGAAAAATTGATATGTTCTTTGTCGGCTACCCGAAAATATGCTTCAATAATATTGTCCCAGCTTTCGGTATAGAGCGGATAGTAAAACTGAAAACCATCAATACCGCTGGCGATAGCGGCACGCATTTCAAAAGCGACCGCACTGTCGAGTGACGCATCTTTTAACAGAGAATCTTCCATGGGCCAAACCTGGGTTAATCCTCCAATAGAAGCAGTAATATTTCCTGTAGATGAATAATAAGCGGGATCACAACTATCTTCAAACCTATGTCCCTTGAACCGAATGATATTGGTCATGCAATGAGCAATCACCATTTTCTTTCCGCTGATGGGAAGGCTTAGGTCGGCTCCATTTATTTGAAGGCTCTGTGCGACGATATCTGTGCACAGGAAGTTGAATCCTAATAGCAAAAACTTCCACCCACCCTTATGTATCAGGCTGAAAATATGCATAAACACCGGTTAAAAAGCAAACCGTGTAAGTCTGAAACTTTACACGGTTTGTTTTTTATTGTTAATAGTTCGGATTCTGTTGATTGGCTACCAGGGGATTTGAGTTTATTTCACCAATTGGTATAGGCCATGCGTAAGATTTATCCGTCCAAACGAAAGGTGCACCATTCAGCGATCTGGCTGTTACATATAAAGCATCTTCGGAAGCTCCCAGATGCCAGCGGCAAACGTCGAACCACCAGGTTCCTTCGTTAAATAATTCTGCCCATCTTTCATAATACAAAGGGTTGTTTCCAAGTACCGGATCTCCGGCATTAGCGGCAGATGTGGTACTGGTAAGGCTTGCATAGTCAACGGCAGATGGAACATCCACGGGCAGGTTGTAAGCTCTGCGTTTTACTTTGTTGATGTATTCCAGAGCCGTTGCACCGTCGCCACTGTTTGCAGATGCTTCCGCATAGAGCAGATAGACATCCGCAAGACGAAGAATGTATTTGTTATTTCCTTCCAAAGGATTATTACCGATATTATTGAAAAGACTGGCATACTTGCGCATTCCAAAGCCAAACAGACTTGCTGCATTTGCATCGCCCAGGATATAGTTTGGACGGGAAACAGGATACCAGTTTCCGGGGTTACTATTGTCCCAGTTTAATGAATCGAGCCAGGGTTGCACACAATTCACATAGAGTCTCGGATCCACTGAACCGTCAGTACGCGCAGCCAGGGCTTTCGCTTTGTAAACGGGATCCATAATTTTCTGAGGATTGTTAAACTTCGGCCCGATGGCGCTATTGTAATTCGGATTGGTCACCAGTGTATATGCTCCCAATTTATAACCGAATCTTAATACATTCACTTCATGTACACCGATATTCGCTCCATATCCCATAGGATTTGAGCCTGCTTCAGTTCCATCATTTCCTAATGCATATGGAGACCAGATTAATCCGTTTATAGATGTCGCGTTCGCCGGTCCACCATACACACCATAGTCACCATTGTTATTCGGGTCGATATTTAATTCAAAAATCGATTCGCTGTTGAATTCATATTTGGAATCGCCGATAAATGAAGCGCGGTAGTCGCTATAAGTCATTAAATTCTTACCGCTATGCTGAATCACATCCAACAATGTGGATTTTGCATTGGCCCAGTCTTTTGTGAAGACATATGCTTTTCCCAACAAAGATTTAGCTGACCATTCAGTTGCTCTTGCAATGTCATTTCCTGTCCACACCTGACCCTTTAGAAGCGTCGCTGCCTGCTGAAGATCACTTTCGATTTGGGCCCAAACCGCTTTTATTGAACTACGCGGCTGTTGCGTGGAAGCAAGACTGGTAGGCAATCCGATAAATAACGGAACGCCGAGAGTATCTGTACTGGTTGGATTGACAATGTTGTCCTCACCATATAATGTTTCCAGTTGAAAATAATAATAAGCACGCAGGAACAGAGCCTGACCTCTTGCGAGATCCACCGCATGCTGATCTTCCGGTTTCGCAAAATTTTTAGTGTAAGAATCATCCGCTGCGAGAGATACATTGCAGTTTTTAACACCGGCATATAAGGACTGCCACACGCCACCAGCCATACCGTTGTTCGGATCGAGGTTATTGACGTCAACAAATCCGCCAAATGGATATTCACCATCAGATGTATGCGTAAGATTGGCCATCATTTTTGTGAGATAGTCAAAACCAAAAAGGTATTGATCCCTGAGGTTTGAATAACCCGCAGCCAGTACACTGTTTACATCATCCAGAGAAGCCGGGTAATTTCCGGTTGCATATTGATTCGTAGGGCTCACTTCCGACGTAGGTGCTTTGGTACAACCATTCATGATACTCAGGACCAGAATGAATGAAAATATCTTCTTATACATTTTATTAGATTTAAGTGGATTAAAAATTAACATCCAGTCCGACTGAATACAATTTGGTTTGTGGATACTGAGGTACAACGTCGACACCGCGGGTTGTTACTCCTACTGAATTGCCAACAAAACCAGATGCTGCGGCGGCGGAATAGGAACTACCGAGTTCCGGGTCCAGACCTGAATATTTGGTGATCGTGAACAGGTTATTACCCATCACATAAAGTCTTGCGCTTTTTACACTAATCTTCGAAAGAAAGCTGTTCGAAAATGTATATCCTATCTGCAGGTTTTTCAATTTCAGATAACTTCCGTTTTCTACGAAGTAACTATTCACAGAATTATAATTCTGATTTGGATCAGCTGTTAATGCTCTGGGTTGATTGGTGAGACCGGTGGTTCCAAAATATGAATCGTTGAAAACCTGGCTTGTTGTATTTCCATCGGAAAAAGGAAATTGTTCGTATGCTTTCACTCCGTTAAAAAGATCTACACCTGCAACACCGTTAAATAATGCTGACACATCAAATCCTTCATAGTTTGCAACGAGATGAATTCCATAAACCAGTTTTGGATTCGGGTTGCCTATTACCTGACGATCATTCGCATCGATTGCTCCATCGCCGTTCAAATCCTGATAATGCAGGTCACCAGCTTTCGCGACATTCCCGTTTACAGACTGGACTGATGCATCTTTATCTGTTTTGAAAATGCCCAGTACTTTATATCCATAAAATGAACCAAACGGTAATCCTGCTTTCGTGATTGTTATGCTGGAAGTACCCATCAGGTTATATCCACTTGCGTCAAGGTTGTTAAAATAATTCCGACCATCGTATAAAGCGTCGTTTGTGATGTTATCCAGGTTGGTTACTTTGTTTTGATTGAAACCCATAGTAACACTTACATCGAATCCTAGTTTTCCTGCATGATCACGATATCCCAATGTGATGTCTTCACCCTTGCTGCTGACATCGCCTATGTTCACAAAATATGGTGCAGTAAAACCTGAACTCTGCGGTAACGGCAGTGCATACAACATGTTTTTTGTTGTTCTGTCGTACCACTCAAACGTGAAATAAAGTTTGCCTTTCAGTGCTTCTCCATCTATACCCAAATCTGTTTCATAAACAGTTTCCCAATGAAGGTTAGGATTCGGAACAGAGTTGATTGAATTTGCAATCAGCAGCGGAGCATCTGGTGCAAAATTCTGACCGCCATTTGCAAAACCTCCCTGTGTACCCATGAACTGGCTGTATGTGGCGAGATATGAATAAGGAGGTATATTGCTGTTACCCAGACTTCCGTAACTGCCACGCAGTTTCAGCATGTTCAGGAACTCAACATTTTTAAAAAAATCCTCGTTACTGATATTCCATCCGGCAGAGACAGCTCCAAAAACTGCTTTCTGTTTATTGGGCCCGAAGACGGTATAGTTTGCATCCTGCCTGAGTGAACCGGAAATTAAATAACGATTATCGAAATTATAATTCAGTCTTCCGAAATAAGACTTGATCAATCCATTTGGATCATCCTGTCCGGAAGTGGAAATGGTGGAATTGGAAGTTTGCAGAAATGAATTTCCTGGCAAACCGATCGCAGTCATAGTTGTGTTGATATTATTAAAGTCAGAAGTTATCTGTTCGTATCCGATGATCGCGTTGATGTGACTCTTTCCGAAACTTTGGTCATAGGTAAGCACGTAATTGGTCAGTACCTGTGTGCTCAGGATAGAATATTTGGTGAGCGAATTGGTTGGTGGTGTACTCGGCCCAAAGTTTTCATTATTCTGAAAATAATTCTGGTTCTCGTTGTAATAAGTATAACCTACATTGGTTTTGAATGAAAGGTGCAGCGGCAATTTAACTTCAGCGTACACATTTCCCTGAAGGTTATCTTTTGTATTGGAGATATCCGCGGATTGAACTACACCCAATGGATTCGGACCTCCGAAAGGAATGGGATAACCTGGAGGAACTGAACCGTAAGTCCCATCTTCGTTAAATAAAGGAATTATGGGAAGCGAGCGGAATGGAGCGTTTTTAAGCATTGGTACCGTTGAACCTACCGGAGACGTTGTTCGCAATGAGACTGCCAGGTTTTCTCCAATATGAATGTAGTCTCCCAGTTTGAAATCCGTATTCACACGTACGCCGCCGATATTGGAATAGTTCTTAATGAAAATTCCTTTCTGGTCATTGTAGAAACCTGAAAGCAGATAATTGGTAGTTGGCGTGGATCCGGATACAGAGAGATTGTAATTCTGCTCAGTACCATTCTGATAAATTGCGTTTGTCCAGTCCGTATTTGCGAGTGTATCTGTTTGGGTAGCATTCTGGAAAAAAGCGGGATTCAATACATTTTCCATTTTGATGTATCCGTCCTTGTCCAGCATGTGGATCAATTTCGGTTTAGTTACCCCGTAGCGCATACTAAAGTTTACCGTAGGTTTGATTCCGATACCTTTTTTTGTTGTAATCAGAACTACTCCACCGGCAGCAGCCGATCCATAAATGGCCGCTGCGCTTGCGTCTTTTAATATGTCGATCGTGGCAATATCCTGTACATTAATATTATCACTGGGTACCTGAACGCCATCCACAACGTATAAAGGATTTGGCTGGTGAAGAGAAGACAGGCCGCGGATAATAATGGTTGGCTGCGCATCGGGTGCACCTGAATTTCTGATCACTTCTACTCCTGCGGCTCTGCCCTGAATGGCGCTGGCTGCATCAGTTACCGGGAGATCCTTTATGGAAGCTCCGCCCACTGAAGAAACGGAACCAGTAAGATCTCTTCTTTTCTGGGTGCCGTAACCTACAACTACGACTTCATCCAGATTGGAATGCGTGGGTGTTAATGAAATGGTGAGCGTAGCTTCACCTTTATAGGGAACTTCTTTTGTTTCATAACCTACGTGTGAAACTGTTAATGTCTTTACCTGAGAAGTGGTACTAAGGTGAAAATAGCCTTCAGCGGAAGTAAATACTCCCAGTGTAGTGCCTTTGAGAATTATGCTTACACCTTCCAGTGGTTTCCCCTTATCGTCGGTAACCGTTCCTGCGATTTCGCTCTTTTGAGCGAATGACGCCTGGATGATCAGGAGAAGACAAAGGCTGGTGAATAGCCTTTTAAGCAGTCGGAATTTTTTCATAAAAGCAGTAATTTTAGTTTTGATAAAAAGTGTAAACAGGGTGGTGAAAACGAAACGAGAGAAAACCTCAGTGGGGGAACCTGGTGCAGTAACCAAATTCTAATGGGGATGGTTTCCATATACACAAGCAGTTTTTGGTGAATCGTTATTAAAGAACCAAAAAAAGCAAGATTCGAAACCGCCGACAATTTATATGGACAGAATATGAATAATATCAGCCCGAATGGGATTTAAGAAACTAAGTAAGATATTCTATAACAATTTGTTATACACGTATTAATAAAATGCATATATGAACCGTATGAAAGGAGTTACATGGTCTTTATTTCCATGATGCGGTGTTCAAACTCTTCGTTGGGAACGATAGACTTATTCTTAATCTTTGTTTTATAGGTATAGACGGTGTTTACCGAATATTCCAAAATCTGGGCAATTTTTTCATTATCATGGATGCCCATCCTGATAAGCGCGAAGATGCGAAGATCGGTAGTGAGTAGTTCGTTGTCCTTAAGTTTTATCTGATCCTCTGGTTTAAAAAGAGAATTAAAATCTGCCACAAAATCAGGAAACAATTTCAGAAACACCTTATCAAAATTTTTAAGTATCTCATCCTTCTCCTGTTTCAGATTGATATTATTAACCAGGAATTTAATTTCCTCGAACTTCCTGTCGGTTATTTTCTTATCTACCAGTTTCTTAAATCTTTCGATCTTGGCAAAGAAGTCGGAGTTAACATTGAAAAAGTAACCGATATATTCTTCTTTGATCTTATTGGCTTCTGTCAATTTGTTATTGATTAGCTGCTGCTGATCTTTGGCGTCTGTGATGATTTTTTTCGCAAGTTGTAATTTCTTTACCTGGCGAAAGATGATAATAGCCAGAATAATAACCACCAAAAGCGTAAACGTGGCGCCTGCGGAATAGGTTATCAGGTTTTTTTTCTGATTTTCCACTCTGCTTATCTTCTCTGCTTCAATCAGAGGCAGGATTGCACTCAACTGCACTTTACGCTGTCTGGCGCCATAAAAAACTGCGTCGTCGACGGCTTTTTGAATATATACAGAAGCCCGCTGAAGCTCTCCGCTTTTAAAAAGCAGGGAGGCCAGGTTGAAAATCGCAGAAGTTTCTTTGGTCGATGACTGGATATCAGCCAGGGCTGCCCGGATCAACAGATTGATGGCGGTATCGGTTTGCCCTTTCCGGATGTAAATATCGCTGAGCGTGGAAGCAGTAAGCGCCAGTTCATGTAATGAAAGACTTTTCTGTTGTAAAAGTGTTTGGAAATATTTTTGTGCGTCTGCCATCTTGCCCGAGCGTATACTTTTAAGTCCATTATAATATATGTATTCAAAAGACGATTGATCGTAGAGCAGCAGTGCTGAATCCAGGTATTGATTTCCTTTTTCATTGTCCCAGGGAGCATAAAAATCATCGTGATCATAATCTGCGAGGTCATAATAGCTACGGGCCATAAGCGTATAATATTCTGCTTTCTGGTCGGTTGCCAATACATTCATATCTATGGTTCTCAGGGTATCAAAGACTTCTTTGAACATACCTGATGACAGTAAAATGAACCCCAGCTTAATTTTTGCGTCCGTAATCAGAACCGGATTTTTTTGCTGCTCGGCAAGTTGCTGCATACGCCGTGCATAAACATAGGCCGAATCATAATTAAAAATGTAAAATTCCTTGTATAGTGCCAGGTAATAATTGTACATCGGTTGCCTGGCGGTTTTAAAGACTCCACTACGCAGGACCGTTATTTTTTTTATTTTTTCCTGATCGTAATGGGGAACCAGCGTGATAGCAGAATCCAGCTGATCCAGCTGCGGGCCTGTAAAATTTTGAGAATAACTTTTTGTCGACAATAAACAAACAGCAATAAGAATAGTAGCTAATCTCATACAGTCAGTTTATTGGCAGAAGGCAGTTTCATTCAGTTCAATATATTCCGGAGTAAAGTTATCTGCTACGAGCGGTAAGGTTTAACTTATTTACAATTGGACCATGGCTTTAAAAAATAATTATCTCAGCCTGTCCAAACTCTTTATGAGTTTCTGATCTCTGTAAATACCGCGGGCGGCGAGATAAAATAAGATGGGAATTGCAAAAACAAATACTGCAGTAATAGTGTGGCTTCCCTGATTTTCGGCGAAAAGATGTATTTCTTTCAGGTACAGAAAAATATTAAGAAAAGACAGTACAATACCCAGTATTGCTAGCCTGCCCTGAAGTTTCCTGTTTTTATAAAGAAAGATATCTATAGCGGCTATGCTGACCAGAGCAATTGTGATAATAAGTATCCGCAAATTGTGGGTTGCGGTCAGATACTCGAATCTGGGCAACTCACCAGGTTCTACGATGTTTCCGCTATAGAATGAGTATTTGATCGTAAGGATGGCGCAAACGGAAGCCAGCAGTAGCCAGACAGATTGCATTCTTTGTAACATAAAATTGAATTTAATTCCGGTACAAGTTATTTAAAATTGCTTAATTCAAAGGGCCGAAGAAAAGCTACGGGAACAGATAACTCCCATTGCGACAGATAAACAAATGAAGATGGTCATTTTGAAGGAATTAACAGGCGTTTGTTTATCTTTAATAGGACTGCAAATGGCAATAACGAGATCGGATCTCGCTGTTAAATTCTTATATTGAAATTATTTGCCCGCAATGTTTCCCTGTGCCTGACGGAATACGACTAAACGACAGACGGCTTTAATGAATCCGCACCAACCTGCTATACTAAAAAAAGCTATTTATCACCCTCAAATATTTTTTATGAATGAGAAGCAAATTTCCAGGTTCCGTTCCAACCTTAACCTGCGATGGATTTCAATTTTCCTGATATCCGTTCTGATTCAAAGCGGTTGTACCGATAATAAAAATAGCGCATCCGAAATAGAAACAAGATCGCTCGTTAAAACAGATTCTTCTGCAAAAATGAACTGGGTAGATGTTCTAATTAAATTTAAACCTAATACGACCGCTGAAATGCGGGATTTTTCGATACGTGCCATAAAAAAATTGGTGATGGATTCTGTGAATACAATGAGAAAGGGCAGTTTCTCTGGTTTTGTTCCAACTTTTATTGTTTCAAATAGTGAGATCTCGGATTCTCTTACATATGGGTTTAAGGTTGTTGCCACTGCCAATACTGCCGCACCAATAAAGGACACTACGTGCACCTGCGCGCATGGTTGTGGAGTATGCGCAATGCTTACACGTTCTCTGATAACTTCACCTCCGGACACGGCTTCATCTAAACCTTCGCCATTTCAAAATGTCTCAGCGATAATAGATCCGGAATAATGAATCCGGGCTGCATACTTGTTTTATTTTACGTTACCGCAGTCTCTGCTGAATCCCTGTTCGGCCAATGTCCGAACAGGGACTCCGTTAAATACAGGATTGAATATTTGCATAATTCTACTACCATTAGTTACAGTGATCAGCTGAAGGAGTTGTTGGTTTTGGAAAGCCGAATGAAAAACTGCCCCGCATATATTGACTCTTTTTATACATCCCTGCTTTTAAATATTGGCGTAACCTATTACAGAATATCTGATTTTGTACACGCGATTACTTACACGAAGCAGGCTTTAGACGTTATTGAAACAAATACGCGGAATCCGGCAATAAATAAATCGATATTAAACAAATATTATTATTATCTGTCGATTTATTATGACTCTCTGAAAATGTCGTCCCGGAAAAATGAGGCAATAGACAGTTGTATTTCTAATGAATTGAAGGTGAACAATAATTATCATTTTGCTTCCCTTGTTCTACAATCAAATGTTCGTGACCTTTATAACAGAGGTGATTACTATTTATGCGTGGAGCGGTCTACTTTGGGTGAAACGCTTATCCATAAATTTTACAGATATGAAGACAGTATGAATTATGTTATTTTTTATGTTTATTATAAAGCGAATGCGTTACGTGCTTTATTGAAATATCAGGAGACAGAAATTTTTTTGAATAGCAAACAGGCGGAATTTAACAAATCAAAAAACAGGGATTATACCGGCATTATTTACAGTTTGTTTGGTTACCTCTATGAGTCAAAGGGGCAATACAAAAAAGCTATAGAATATTTTCAGAAAGCATTTTATTTTGATATGCTTACCAAATCAAAACAGATAAGTGCATCCGTTTTAAATGAAATTGGAAGTATATATTCAGATAAACTTAATCAGCAAAGATTAGCCCTTCGATATTATTACGAGGCCCTTTCCCATTCTAAAACTGAAACAATTGCAAATGCTTCGGTTTCTGAATCCTTCTATATTTTGGGAAACATTGCGAATGTGTATACCCGTTTAAAACAGTTCGATTCTGCTTACTATTTTTTCCAAAGGGCTTTTGACAAAATCAAGACCGGTTTGACGGAATCGGATTTGATACTTGATATCGATAACTATGTGGTTGCAAATACTGTGGAAGTTGTAATAAAATTAGTATTGGATAAGGCGAACGCTTTTTTACAACAATTTTATTTTAACCACGACACTGCCGCCTTGAAAATGGCACTCTCGATTTATAAAACAGAAGACCGGTTGTTGACCAGAATCAGAGATGAACAATCTGAATTACAGTCGAGGTTATTTTGGCAGATGGATGTCCATAGCTTGTACGAGCATGCTGTTGAGGCTGCTTATTTGCAAAATAATATTGATGATGCTTTTTATTTTTTTGAAAAAAGCCGGGCCGTTATTCTAAATGACCAGTTGAATCAACAGGACAGAATAAACAATTCAGACATTTTAAAAGAATCTCAAATAAAAAAGAAGATTTTAATGCTGGAGCGGGCGCGAAAATTGGCAGAAGTTAATACTGATCAGTTTATTGAAATTCAAAAAGATCTTATTTTTAACAGGCAGGCATTGGATCGCCTGCAACAAATAACCAGGCAGAACAATCCTCTGTATTATCAAAACTCCATAGACACCGCATTTATTACGATACGGGATTTGAGAAAACAAGTTTTGAAAAATTATAGCGCATTATTGGAAATATTTTCAGGGGACAGCGCAGTGTATGCTTTATTAATCAGCGCGCAAAACGTTCATTTTAAGAAAATCAGAAAATCGGATTTTGACAGTTCGGCTACCCGGTACATTTCCTATCTTTCAAATTCGTCGTTGCTGAACAGCCAATTTGATAATTATTCTACAACGGCTGAACATTTGTATCAGATTATATTTCAGCAGGCGCCTGTTCCTGATGGACGAATTATTATTTCACCGGACGGAAAAATTTTTCCATTTGAAGCGCTCGTTACGAATTCAGACAGAATCAATCCCTCGTTTTTTCTTACAAACCATTCAGTGAGTTATACATACTCAGCCCGCTATTTACTAACCCGGTTTGCGTCAGATTCGTCCAACAGGTCAATTAACTTTCTGGGCGTTGCTCCGGTTCAATACAATGCCTATAAGACGTTGCTCAGTTTGCAGGGGAGCGATAATTCATTGACCAGAATAGAATCCTATTACGGTGAGGCAAGTAATCTGATAAGAACTGAAGCTTCCAAAATGAATTTTCAGTCGCAGTATTCGGACTATTCAATTATTCAACTTTACACGCATGCTTCAGATACGAGCGCTCAAAATGAACCCGTTATTTATTTTGCGGATTCAGCACTTTACCTTTCAGATCTTATTCCGGAAAATAAACCGAAGACCCGTTTAATCGTATTGTCGGCTTGTGAAACTGGTAATGGAATTTTATATCGCGGAGAAGGCGTTTTTAGTTTCAACAGAGGATTTGCCTCCCTCGGCATACCTTCTTCTATCAGTAATTTATGGTCGGTTGATAATAAGGCCACCTACGAAATAACAGAACTTTTTTACAAATATCTCTCCGATGGTTTACCTGTCGATGTTGCACTGCAAAAAGCAAAGCTTGATTTTATAGGAAAGGGACCCAGACGTAACAAATTGCCTTACTATTGGGCATCCGCGATTCTAGTCGGTAAATCGGATTCGATAAAGCGAAAAAAAACTTTCCCCTGGGAGGATGTAACAATAGTTTTCAGCTTACTCGGATTGTGTTTTTTATTTATGCAAAAGAGGAAAAGTAGTGGGAACTAAACTTTGTCCCATTCCGGATATAGTGGGAATTTCTTCATTTGGGTATTTATTTTTTTCCTGATTTCTCCGAGTACGTTTTCATCTTCCGCGTGTAGAATCGCTTCGTCTATAAAATCCACCACTAAACTCATATCCGCATCTTTCATACCCCGGGTCGTAATAGCCGGTACGCCAACGCGGATTCCAGATGTAATAAATGCACTTTTATCGTCGAAGGGAACCATGTTTTTGTTCACAGTAATATCTGCCTTACCCAGCGCGATCTCTGCTTTTTTCCCACTGATATTTTTATTCCTCAGATCTATTAAGAGCAAATGATTATCCGTACCGCCTGACACGATATCATATCCTTTTTTCGTTAAGCACGCGCTCATGGCCTGGGCATTTACTATTATTTGTTTTGCATAATCTGTAAACTCATCTGTGAGGATCTCCCCGAAGGCAATGGCCTTGGCCGCAATCACATGTTCAAGTGGTCCTCCCTGAATTCCCGGAAAAACAGCCATATCCATGAGATTACTCATAGGTCTTATATTTCCTTTATTATCCTTCAGGCCAAACGGGTTGTCAAAATCCTTTTTCATCACGATGATGCCGCCACGAGGACCTCTCAGGGTTTTATGTGTTGTTGATGTTACAAAATGACAATGTTCAAATGGCGAGCTCAGGAGTTGTTTTGCGATGAGGCCTGCAGGATGCGCCATATCGCACATCACAAGCGCACCGATCTTATCGGCGATCTGACGAATACGTGGATAATCCCAATCCCGACTATAAGCGGAAGCGCCGCAAATAATCATCTTTGGTTTTTCTGCCAACGCAACTTTTTCCATGCTTTCATAATCCACGCGGCCGTCTTCCTTTTTCACGCCATAAAAATGTGGCTGATATAATTTGCCGGAAAAATTCACGGCAGATCCATGAGTGAGATGACCACCCATGCTCAGGTCAAGTCCAAGTATTTTATCTCCGGGCTGGAGAACGGCAAGACAAACAGCCGCATTTGCCTGTGCGCCACTATGTGGCTGAACATTTGCGTATTCGCAGTTAAATATTTTTTTTAACCGGTCAATAGCCAATTGTTCTGTCTGGTCTACTATTTCACATCCTCCATAATAACGACGGCCGGGGTAACCTTCTGCATATTTGTTAGTCATTACGTTTCCCATTGCCTGCATTACCTGGGCCGATGTAAAGTTCTCGGAGGCAATTAGTTCAATACCATGTCTTTGGCGTTCAAGTTCTTTTTGAATAAGGTCGAAAACGATTTGGTCTCTTTGCATGGCGCAAAAATAGGCCAAGTATGAATAAAAGATTCAAGTGGTCCGGATTTGATAAAAGAATTATCCGGGATGGAAAGAATATTATTTATTCTGGAAACAAGATCTTCCAGGTCAATATCTGAACGGTTGGAAAAAATACTTATACAGTAATCCAGTGAGGGAATCATAAACACGACTGTCCGAAAACCGCCATTGAAACCGGTATGATAAATGGACTTCAAACTGCCGGAAGGTTGATGAACAAACCATCCATATCCATACCAAAGTTTTCCAAGTGTATCAACACAGGTTTGACCTGTCCAGGCAGCGCGAATGGGGGGTGTTTCCGAAAAAATCCCCGATTCCACTGCGGTACACCATTTTAAATAATTATTCATGGAGATATAAATTCCTCCGTCTGCCTCTGTTGAAAAGAAAATAGATTCATCTGAATCTGATTTTTTAAATTTTCCGGTGCTATCCAGATCATAACCAATCACCCGATTTTTTATAGGCATGTTTATCTGAAATACACTCGCGTCCTTTATCCCAAGAGGGGAAAAAATTCTGGACTGAATAAAGGCGTGATAGGAAATACCACTAAGCTTTTCTATTAACAGGCCGAGAATACAGTAGGCAGTGTTACTATAACGATAATGGGTACCCGAAGGAAAATACAGGGAATCCGCATGTTGAAGAGCGGCAAGCACGTCTTTATCAGTTGCGTGTTTTATTTTGTTCGTGTCTGTGAAACGGTAATGATCAGGCATCCCGGAAGAATGATTAAGCATCTGACTGATTCGAATGCCTGAAAGGCCGTTGGGCAAATTAAAAAATTTACCAATGGAATCATTCAAGGAAAATTTTCCCTCATTGAGGAGTGTGAGAAGAGCATAGGCTGTAAACTGTTTGGTAAGAGACCCGATATTGAAATTTTCATCGGGTGTAATCTGTTTCTTCGAATCCATATCGCTTAGCCCATATGCCCTTTCAAATATAGTCATGTGATGTTGTTGTATTGTCAGCACTGCA
This sequence comes from uncultured Bacteroidota bacterium, assembly GCA_963757315.1. Taxonomy (GTDB): domain Bacteria; phylum Bacteroidota; class Bacteroidia; order Chitinophagales; family Chitinophagaceae; genus Puia. The sequence continues at coordinate 576,887 of CAVWRD010000012.1, forward strand.
CCCGGGGCGTCGGGCTTATATTTGGATTTCATCAAAGAGTCAATACGGACTTCTGCAGTTTGTCCGTATGCGGCCATGAAAATAAAATTGAATATGAATATTGGAAGACTGAGTTTCATAATATAATAATTGACTTGGAACATTTAATTTATGATAGAAAATAGAATTTTCGTTAGTTTGATTGTTTTTCTTGAACTTTACCGCAACAGGATCAGCCATCAAAGCGGCACAAATCGAAAAAGTTTTGTGTCGGCGGGATTGGCAAATACTGAATATGAAAGCAATTATTCCCGTAGCAGGAGCAGGAACTAAATTAAGGCCACATACCTACACACAACCCAAGGCACTCATTCCACTGGCGGGAAAAACGATTTTAAGTATTATCGTTGATCAGTTATTGGAAGGAGGTATAACCGAATTCATTTTTATCGTTGGATATCTGGGTACGAAAATCCAGGACTATGTTCTGGATAAATATCCGCATCTGGAATCAAGTTTTGTATTTCAAACAGAACGACATGGAATTGGTCATGCGATTTCACAAACAAGGGATCTTGTAGCGAAGGATGAGATTTTCATAGTATTGGGTGACACGATTTGTGAATATGATATCAGGCCTATTCTTGAAAAGCCCGTGTCTATGCTGGGCGTAAAAAGGGTCGACGATCCCCGCGATTTTGGCGTTGCTGAAATCGAGGAAGACGGAATAATAAGTCGCGTAGTTGAAAAGCCGCAAATACCTAAGTCGAATATGGCGCTGGTTGGCATTTACAAGATTCGGGAAACGGAAGCATTGTTTTCCTGTCTTGAAAATAATATTCGCAACCAGTTAACCAGTTATGGTGAATACAATTTGACGGATGCCATTGAATGTATGATCCGCAACGGAGTAAAATTTGAATCCTTCAAAGTGCAAAACTGGTTTGATGCCGGAAAAAAAGAAACACTGCTTGATTCGAATGCTAAATTGCTTAAGAAATTTGGAAGTAATATTGCTCCTGATCACATCATGGAGAACACGATCATAGTTCATCCCGTAAATATTGCTGCTGGATGTACGATTAAAAATTCGATTATAGGTCCGAATGTAGCTATCGGTGAAAAAACAAAAATCAACTATTCCATTTTAAAGGATTCTATTATCGGATCATTTGCTAATCTGACTGATATTGTCTTAACTCATTCTCTTATTGGAAGTGATACAGAAGTAAAGGGAGAAAGCAGAAGCCTGAATATCGGTGATAACACAGAGATTGATCTTGGAGAAAGCTGAGGAAAGTATGGGAGTATGGGAGTATGGAGTATGGGAGTTTGAAAATGAAAATACAACTTGCAAACTTATAATTGCTTTAGGCTTTAAGCCTTCAGCTTTAGGCTTATTTCATTCCTAAAATCCTCAACAAAGGATATTCTGAATCATCCGGCTGGATTTCTGAATCACTGTCAGGAGACACTTCGACATTTACTTTAACGGTCTTTTTTTCCTGTATCTCTATTACATCCTGGTATTTGTATTTCTGATATCCCTTTTTTTCAAATCGCAGGTTAATATGACAGGAAGGGAGTTCCTTGAAAAAATAATAACCATCCACATCGGTAACCGCTTCTTTGGATTCAGGATCCCCGGGAACAACCGCAGATACGACCACTCCGGATACTGGTTTTTTGGTTACAGCGTCAAGGACCTGACCTTTAATCAGACAGGGGTCAGGATTACCGCTGTTGGCGTAAAGTCCGCATGAAATCAGGCAGGTGAAAAGGAAAAATATGAGATAAAATGAGATTTTCATGTGATTTGCGATTTACAAGGTACTGGATCGGACCAGGTTTTCCTAAATTCCTTCCATAAATTTTCTATAATTCCCCCCGCAGGGAGGATGTCACTGATAATGGAACTTACCTGACCGATTTCCAATTCTCCTTCATCCAGATCACCTTCGAACATTCCTTTTTTGGCTCTTCCTTTACCCAGTAAAGATTTCAGGATTTCTGCAGTCGCTCCGGATTGTTCAGCTGCTGCAACTTTTTGGTAAAAATTGTTCTTGAGCATTCTTACAGGCATCAGTGATTTCATAGCCAATATGGTATCCCCTTCTCCCGATTTCAGGATACGATTTTTAAAGTCCGGGTGGGAAGATGCCTCATTACTTAAAACAAACCTTGTTCCGATCTGAACGGCCGAGGCACCCAGTGCCATGGCGGCAAACATCTGTCGACCTGTTGCTATACCGCCGGCTGCGATTACCGGTATTCTTACAGAGGAAACAACGGCAGGAATGAGTACCATCGTAGTTGTTTCTTCACGACCGTTATGACCTCCGGCTTCAAAACCTTCTGCAACAACTGCATCACAGCCAGCCTCTTCGGCCTTGAGGGCAAAACGACTGCTACTGATGACATGTATTACCTTGATTCCCCTTTCTTTTAAAATCCGGGTCCATATGCCGGGATTTCCGGCTGAAGTAAAAACAATAGGGATATTTTCTTCCATTACAGTTTCCATGTGTTTTTGCACTGCGGGATATATCAGGGGGATATTCACTCCAAATGGTTTGGATGTTGCCGCTTTGCATTTTTGGATATGTTCACGGAGAACATCAGGTTGCATACTGCCACTGCCAATCAAACCCAGTGCACCTGCATTACTTACCGCCGATGCCAGTTGCCATCCGCTATTCCAGACCATCCCTGCCTGTATAATCGGATATCGTATACCAAATAAGTCCGTGATCGAATTGGAAAACTCCATAGTCTTTAAAGGTAATAACTGGGGGTAGTTTGTTTTTGTTTATTCTTCACAAAAAACTATATTTATGTATCAACTTAAGCCCACGGGATGAATAAACCTTTGCTGCTTCTTATCGGTGCAGGTTATTTGGTTTCCTGCAACAAAGAAGCTTCAAATCCAGATAGTAACTGGACCTGGTTTGGTACGCAGAACAGTACTGTATATAACTATGTTTTGATAAATGCCAACCAGGTGCTGAATAACAGCGACAGTGAAGAATTGCACGTTGGTGTTAGTGCTGCCTTTATTGACAGCAACAACCGCCAGGTGACAGTGGTGCGTACTTTGTCCGTCAATGATCAGGTAATCCAGCCTGGTAACGATTCTACGTACAGTTACAATTTTGCATCCGGCCAGGCCGGCAAGGGTTCCCAGCTTTTTGGTACGCAGGTGCTAGTTACTATTCGTGGTACGGAAGATGCGGATACAGTCAGTAGCTCATTGTACGTTCCAAAGGAACTTTCACAAACTATTTCAAACTATCCCGATACTCTTTCAATTAATAAGGGTTTGCAATTAAACTGGGAACCGGACAATGCCAATACCTGGGGTAATGTAGTGATCCAAATATATTACTACAGTACGCTGAGTCGAAAATTCGATTCGTCATTGCCGACAGAGATTCAAACCGCCAATATCACAGTACCAGATATTGGTACCTATAATTTAACGAAAAGTGATTTGCTTAGTTTTCCAAGTAATGCGTACATAAGCATTACCATTGCGCGCGGAACGCAAAATGAAGCCATCCTCCCCGTTTCCCGCAAAAAAGTTTATTTTTTTTCCAGTGCTTCTGTGAGCACGTCGCCGGTTAAGCTTACAAATTAACGCTCAACGCTTAACGCTCAACGCGTGATGCTTAGCGTATGGAAATTTTAAGTGCGGATTTTTTTGATTAAGTTAATGATCATCGCTTTTATCTTATTAACTTTTTCGTAAAAAATCAGATATTCTCTTTCATTTATGAATGCTAAATCTTTAGTTAATAAAAGACAATATTCAAGTTCCTGTGCGGATCCAAGGGATATTTCAAGAAAATGAGCAAATTCCTTTTCTGAGCTTCTGCTGCATCCTTCAGCAATATTACATGGTATTGAGTAGGCAGCACGTCTAACCTGACTGGTTAAACCATATTTCTCTGATTCAGGGAAACCCGGTATAATTTCTTTATATATTTTCAGTGTTAATTCATGTGATAGTACCCAGACACTAAATCTTTTATAGTTTCTCACAATAAATTTTCAGCAAAAAAAACCCAAAGGACTCTCGTATCCTTGAACTTCTGACCCTTCTTGTTTAGGAAAAAAACTTAAAGGCGTTCCGCTTTCCACTCAATTCGTTCCGCGTTAAGCGTTATGCGTCACGCGTTAAGCGTTATGCGTTCCGCATTAAGCTTTAAAAGCCCACTTCCACATCGTTTTCCAGTTTGGCTTTTTGCCATACATAAGAATTCCGGTTCTGTATATCCTGCCTGCCAGCCAGGTTGTAAACAAAAATCCGGCTGCGAGAACTGCCATACTTAACAGTAGTTGCCAGTAAGGTACAGAAGTTGGTATGCCATATGGAATTCTTGCCATCATCACAATGGGTGAACTGAAGGGAATCATGCTCGACCACACGGCTAACGGACTTCCCGGATCCTGAATAACAATGGTCATGATAATCCAGGAAAATATGATCGGCATTGTAATTGGCAGCATCAGTGATTGTGCTTCCTGAGGATCTTCGTTTACCACCGAACCTACGGCCGCAAACAGTGAGGCATAAAATAAATACCCTGCAATAAAATAGTAAATAAAACATCCAATTATAACAAACCAATTGGTGTGAGCCACTGATTGTTTGAGATCGAAAATTTGTTTCGCGGCTTCACTACCCTGTGCAGCCATTTGGGCGTTACCCATCGACTGGGCCTTCTGCATATTACTTACTTCCATCATCAAATCGTGCGGCAATAAAGACTGGGCTACGAGAAAGAGAGAAGCAATCAATCCAATCCATAAAAGAAACTGGGTTAAGCCAACCGCCCCTATTCCAATGATCTTTCCCAGCATAAGAGGAAAAGGCTTAACGGAACTCACGATAACTTCAGCCACACGGCTTGTTTTTTCTTCCATCACACCGCGCATCACCATGGCGCCATAAATGAAAGTGAGCAAATAAATTAAAAATCCGCAAACCCAGCCGATGCCATAGGCAAGTCCCTGGCTGGAAGCCTCTGATTTTTTTCCTTCATCGGAAAAAGTCTGCATTTCCGCGATATCAGATGAAGCACGGATTGAATCCAGTCGTGCACGGGTAATATTTGTTTTCGTGAAAATCAGATGGTCTGTAATCGCAGAATTTATACGCTTCTCGAGTTCTTCCATATTGGTAAGCCCTAATTGCTTTTTATATTTCAGCCGGTAGATAGTTTTGTGTCCTTCTTCCAGCACAGGTATTATCAACACTGCGCTACAGTTTTTTTCAGCATAATTAATGGTATCAATACCGGCCGAAAAATCAAAGAAAATCGAGGAATCACTCCTCAGATAATCTTTGAAGTAACCATTCTGATCAAAAACGGCAATTCGGTGATTGGTTCTTCCTTTAATTGCCAGGAAAACTGTACCCGCAATAAAAAGCACAAACATAAATGGCAAAAGAAAAGTAGAAATCAAAAAAGTTTTATTCCGTATACGGGTTAAATATTCCCGGCGAATGATTAAACCGATCTTATTCATAGATTAAGATTGAGCAGGTTGAAACTGACGTGACAAAGAAGTCCCTTCTACCAGTTTGATAAAAATTTCATTGAGTGAAGGAAGTAATTCGGTAAAGGATGATACGTTTGAATGCTGATCAATGAAGTACCTGAGCAAGTCATTCGGTTTATAACCTTCTTTGATGCGCAACGTGAGTGTCTGTCCGTTGTTGGAAAGTACTTCAAAAAGACTTTCAGGAAAATGATCAGGTAATGGCGATGCAGATATCCGAAAAAGATTTTCTTTGAATTCCTGTTTTACATCAGCCACACTGCCATCGAGAATTTTTCTGCCTTTATTGAGCAAAACGATCTGATTGCATATTTCCTCCACCTGTTCCATTCGGTGTGTGCTAAATATAATAGAGGAGCCCGAGGAAGCCAGCCGAAATATCTCATCCTTGATCAGGTTGGCATTGACGGGATCGAGCCCGCTAAAAGGTTCGTCCAGAATGATGAGTTCGGGCCGATGAAGAACTGTTATTACAAACTGGAGTTTCTGGGCCATCCCCTTGCTGAGATCTTCAATTTTTTTGTTCCACCAGGATTGCATTTCAAATCGTACAAACCATTCTTTTACCTGCTTATTTGCGTCAGAAGCGGAAAGTCCTTTCAGCCTTGCGAAATATAATGCCTGTTCGCCTATTTTCATTTTTTTATAAAGGCCCCTTTCTTCAGGCATATATCCTATTCTGGAAGAATCTTCGTCTGCATTGAATTTTTTTCCCTGAAGAAGAATGCTCCCTTCATCAGGATAAAATATTCCCGTAATCATACGGATCAGTGTGGTCTTGCCGGCTCCGTTAGGTCCGAGTAATCCGAATATGGTTCCTCTTTGTACATTAAAACTGACGTCGTCTACCGCTTTTTGGGTGTCGAAATATTTTTTCAAATGAGATAGTTCAAGCATTGACATGGGCCGTCGGTTTGAGTGAAAAAATTTCGGTTATTTTCTCGGCAACTCTTTCTCCGTCCATCGCTGCGCTCACAATGCCGCCCGCGTAACCTGCTCCCTCGCCACAGGGAAATAAGTTTTTAATTTGTGGATGGTTAAGGGTTTCGTTGTCTCTTGGAATTCGTACGGGGGACGAAGTTCTGGATTCTGTTGCAACAATTACGGCTTCCTCAGTAAAATAGCCATTCATTTTTTTGCCGAATGCCGGGAACGCGTGCTGGAGTTTTTGGCTAATGGATTTTGGAAATAAAGATGGCAGATCTGCGGATTTTAAACCAGGTATGTAGGAACAGTCAGGAAGCTGAGAAGTAATTTTTCCGTTAACGAAATCAGTCATCCTCTGCGCTGGTGCCTTGAAAGACCCACCACCCATTTCAAAGGCCTTTTGTTCAATTGATGACTGAAAATGCATCGCAGCAAGGGCGCCATATTTTGACCAGGGTTGCCAATCCTTTTCCTCAATGTTTACGACGATTCCTGAATTTGCAAAAGGATTATTTCTTTTAGACGGTGACCATCCATTTACAACTATCTCTCCTTCATTTGTTGCGGCTGGTGCAATGATACCACCGGGACACATGCAAAATGAAAAAACCGATCGGTCGTTTTCAGTATGAACCAATTGGTATGCGGCCGGCGGCAATCCGTTTGTGTTTGGTCCTTTCCCACGGGTATAATGATATTGAATGGAATTGATCATTTCCTGGGGATGTTCCACGCGAACTCCAAGGGCGAAAGGTTTAGCGTGGATTTCCCTGTTCTTTTGGGCCATCAGCATAAATATGTCACGGGCAGAATGACCCGTTGCAAGGATAACTGCATCCGCTTTAAGAAAATCCCCGTCGGCAGTTTGCACTCCGGTAATTTTCTCCCTATCTTCTGACCAGCCAGTCATTTTTTTATTGAAATGAATTTCACCTCCTCGTTCTATTATGAAATCGCGTATGGCAGTAATTATTCCCGGTAGTTTATTTGTACCGATGTGCGGATGGGCATCATAGAGAATGCTTTCGTCAGCTCCAAAAAGAACAAAAAGTTCAAGTATGCGGTTTATATTACCTCTTTTCGTCGACCTGGTGTAGAGTTTACCGTCGCTGTAAGTGCCTGCTCCACCTTCTCCGAAACAATAGTTGCTTTCTGGATTGATAATGCCTACTTTATTCAACCGCGCAAGGTCGCGACGTCGTGCACGGACATCCTTTCCTCTTTCCAGAATTACAGGACGTATACCTGACCGAATCAGACTCAATGCGGCAAATAATCCGGCAGGGCCGGCACCTATTATTAGTACTGATTTAGGCGCTCGTGAAACATCCTGAAAAGTTTCCTGAAATGGAACACGTTGTTGCAAAGGTTCACCGATAAATACAGTAGCAGTCAGGAGTACCTGAGGGAATTTTGAACGGGCATCCAGGGATCTTTTTAGAAGTATATAACCCGTCAAGTTGTTTTCATCACAACCCGATTCTGCTGCAAACAGTCTCTTGATCAGTTGTTCATTTGTCGATTCACCCGCAGGTATCTTTATCTGAATTTTTTTTTGCATCCTGATCGGGTCTTGCAGAAAGTACTGATTTTTTTGTAGATCATAAAACTAGTGTAAGTATATTTCAAAAAAAATTTTCAGTGTAGTTTTTAATCAGGTAATTTCTCTGAACTAACTGGTTCACCGCGATTTACTCTAAGGCTTATTCCGGTTATCCCGGAGCACTAAAAATTTTTTTGAAAAAAACTTTGGTTAAAACAAATTCATGTTAAAATATCTGTATCTTCAATCGCGTCACAATAAAATCATATGGAGAATTATTTTAAATCATCAGCTTCAAATATTCGCCTCTCCATTTGTGTTCTCTCTAAACCTGCATCCTTATTGTGTTTTGTTGATCCTTCTCTTATTACCCATAACCAGGTGAAGGCTGCTATTCGTTGTCGGCAACGGAGCATTGACGGGCGAAGTACGGGATAATCAGACTTCTTTTTTTAACAGTCAATTAATTCAAATTTATTTACCGGAGAAATTTTTTTTATGTTTCCTGTGCTATTGAAAGCTCCCTGAAATTACCAAGTAATAAATAATTTTTTATTCAGAAATTAATCTTGATATTCGTCCCCCTGCAAAAATTTTATCCAATATAACCCTACGAAAAATTATTATTAAAACAGATTTTTAACCAGCCTTAAACTACTTTTTTTTGTAATGCCGAAAACCTTTGAAAAAGTCTGGGCCAATTGTCTGGAGATTATAAAAGACATCGTTGAGTGGCAGCATTATAAAACTTGGTTTGAACCCATTCGTCCGGTTGAGTTGAAAGTGAACGTTTTAGTTATTCAGGTTCCCAGTCAGTTTTTTTATGAGTACCTGGAAGAACACTATGTGAATTTATTGGCAAAAACTTTGCGTAGGATATTGGGAAAAGATGCAAGGCTGGAATACCGGATCATGGTAGACAGTGGCAATCAGCAAAACAAACCTTTAACGATGGATGTACCTGCACATAGTTATAAAACGATTTCGAATAATGAGATGGATTTCCCCCTGATTATTAATAATCCGGTTAAGAACCCGTTCGTAATTCCGGGTTTGAAGAAAATGCAAATCGATTCCCAGCTGAATCCGGTATACACTTTTGATGTCTTTATTGAAGGAGACTGTAACCGGGTAGCGCGCAGGGCGGGTAAAACTGTTGCCGAAAAGCCAGGAGCAAATTCCTTTAACCCACTCGTTATTTATGGTGGTGTAGGACTGGGTAAAACCCATCTTGCCCAGGCGATTGGCAATGAAGTGCGGAGAACTCACCACAATAAAGTGGTTTTATATGTGAGTTCCGAAAAATTCATAAATCAATTCATCGATCATAGCCGCAACAATGCCATAAACGACTTCATCCATTTTTACCAGCTGGTAGATGTGCTGATCATCGACGACGTACAATTTTTCAACCGGGCAGAAAAATCACAGGATGCGTTTTTTGCCATCTTCAATCATCTCCATCAAAGTGGCAAGCAGCTTATTCTTACGTCGGATAAACCGCCAAAGGATCTGGAAGGCGTACAGGAAAGGCTGTTAAGCAGATTTCGTTGGGGGCTGAGCGCAGACCTTCAGGTTCCGGATTATGAAACGAGGATCGAGATATTAGAGCGTAAAATGAAAAATGATGGCCTGGAAATGCCTAAAGAAGTGGTAAAATACCTGGCTTACAATATCAACAGTAATGTACGTGAACTGGAAGGCGCTTTAATATCCCTTCTGGCACAGTCTTCGCTTAACAAGAGAGAAATAGACCTGGAATTGTCGAAGAAAGTACTGAGGAATTTTGTAAAAACTAGCAGTAAGGAAATAACTATAGAAACCATTCAACGAATGGTTTGCGAATATTTTGATCTTCCTTACGATAAATTGCTTCAAAAGACCAGGAAGCGGGAAATCGTTCAGGCCCGTCAGATCACTATGTACCTGGCAAAGGCATTCACAAAGAATTCATTGAAGACGATAGGTGAACATTTTGGGGGCAGGGATCATACCACGGTTATACATTCCTGCCAGACTGTAAAAGACCTGATGGACACAGATAGTTTATTTCGCGAAAACGTGACTGAATTACAACAGAAAGTGCAACTGGCCGCCATGTGATCAATAAATTTTGATAAGAAATTTTAAAAGTAAAAAAGACCTGCAGCATGTGGGTCTTTTTTTGTTTTGCCTAAAGCTTAATCGTTTCGTATTAGGCCTTAAGTCTTGAATGATATAGCTTTCTTTTAAGTTCAAAAAGAGCGGTGGATCTTTTCCTGTCTCTTTGAATAATATTGAGTATAGCGATAAACAAATTCATAGTCCCTGAATAAATGAATTAATAAAATGATGAACCTGTGGCCTGAAGAAAAAGAAGAGCAGGGTTGCCAGGAGGTAGCCGGTCATAAAACATGAAAAAAGAAGTTTTATCGAAATTGGACCTGCATTTTCAAATACAGCCGTCAGGAAGTTTTTCATGAAGGATTTTTAACAGATAATGGATAATTCGTATAACTGCGTGACCGCCTTTTTATTGTTTCGGACCAGGGCTTTTTGTTTAGTCAGTAGAAAATGAGGAATCTGTTCAATTAATCTTTATTTTTGCATCCCCCTTCAAAGAGTTGACGGATAACCGTTGACCGATGACTGTGGGCGTTAAGCTTTAAGCGTTTAGCTTTAAGCCTGTATTGGAGAGGTGCCTGAGTGGCCGAAAGGGCCGGTTTGCTAAACCGTTATACGAGCTTAAACTTGTATCGAGGGTTCGAATCCCTCCCTCTCCGCAAATAAAAGAATGCCCCCAAAGGGGCATTTTTATTTCACGAGCGTTGAAAGCTTGCTTTTAAAAGCGAGTAGAACAAATGAGATTATAGCTATTTAACCAGGTTTTTTTCAATTTGTTTATTGTTGATATATTCTGAAGGAGACATGCCGAATTGTTTATGAAAATCCCTGGCAAAATTGGTTTGAAGACTGTAACCCACCATATTGGCAACTTCATACACTTTATAATTACCTTCCGAAAGTAACTCTGCTGCTTTTTTTAATCTGGCAATATGTATTAATTCATTGGGTGTCAGGTTTGACAAGGCCTTAATTTTACGATAGAAAGTAGGCCTGCTCATATTCATAATTTTTGACAATTGCTCAACATCAATATCAATATTGGTGAGATTCTCATCAATCACTTGTTTTAGTTTTTCCAGAAAATTTCGGTCAGTCTTGGTATAACCTATCGTTTTTAAGTGTGTGAGCGGGGAGCTTACAAAGTATTCTTTGATTTTGTTCCTGTTTAACAGAAGATTTGAAATCTGCGCGTACAGGTGTTCAAAAGCAAACGGTTTTTCGATATACGCATCAGCACCAACCTCCAGACCTTCTATTTTGGCATGAAGAGAGTTTTTTGCAGTAAGTAAAATGATTGGAATATGACTGTATTCAAGATTTGTTTTTATCCGTTTACATAATTCCAATCCGTCCATTGCAGGCATCATAATATCGCTGATTACTAATTGAACACTTCCTTCTTTCAATATTTTAAGCGCTTCTATTCCATTGAGTGATTTGCGAACATGATATTCGGAAGACAATTCATTGCAAATGAATTCAAGTATCTCTTTATTGTCTTCGACAAGCAGAATCTCTTTCTTCGACGAATTTCTGGACTCTTCAAAATCCTGAACTAATTCCGTTTCCGATTTCAATTCGGTTTCATCCGCGTGCAACCGGAATTCCTTTTCCTGATGAATAGGTAAGGAAAGAACGAAAATATTCATTCCATCTTCCGATTTCATGAGATCCAGTACGCCCTTGTGTAATTCTGTCAAGGAACGGGACAGTGGCAGTCCTATTCCTGTCCCTGATTGCTTTTCAGTTTCGTTAATTCTATAGAAGGGCTTAAATATTTTTTCCTTCAAATCATAAGGAATAACATATCCGTCGTTTTTAAAAGTGATTTTAAAAAACGTGTCTTCACTATTGAAGTTTTGAAGTCTTACATGCACTCTGCTGGCGGCATATTTTATTGCATTGTTGAAAAGGTTACTTAGAATTTTTTTCAGTGCTTCGGGGTCAACGTACGCCTGAAGAGCAATCCCGGGTACATCCAATTTGAAAATGATTTCCTTTTGTTCGGCAGCTACTTTAAATACGCCATAGGTTTCCTCCAGTAATTCCGTAATATCCGTTTTCACAAAGTTCAAACTGAACTTATCCATTTCAGTTTTTCTGAAGTCAAGTAACTGGTTCGTCAGGTCAATTAACCTGTTGGTATTCTTTTCCATGGTTTTCAAATTGTACTTAATTTCAACATTGTTATTTAGTTTTTTCATCAATTTGTCCAAAGGCATTTTGATTAGGGTAAGAGGAGTCCTGATTTCATGAGCAATATTTGTAAAGAATTCAATTTTTGAATGATAGATTTCCCTTTCTTTTTCAATTTCGAGCATCTCAAATCTACGCCGGTTTTTTTCAACAAGCCTGTTGAGATAACTTTTGATTATTATGTATGAAATGGCCAATATTATGGTCGTATACAGAAGATAGGCCCAGATACTTTGCCAATAAGGAGGGTAAATAGTAATATCGAGACTTGCTACATCATTATTCCAGATCCCGCTACCATTAGAACCTTTCACTTTGAATTTATAATCACCCGGCGGCAATTTAGTGTAATAGACTTTTCTATTATTTTTCAAAAAAGTCCAATCCTTATCCAAACTTTCCATTTTATACGAGTATTCATTCATCTCAGGAACAGTATAACTTAAAGCGGCAAAATCTATACTGAAAGTAGATTGATCATATGGCAATGAAATATGTTTTGTGTAAATGATGGACTCTATTAATGGTGACCCCTTTGAATTCACAGCGAGTTCATTATTGTTTACCTGAAAGCCCGTTATGTAAACGGGAGGCACTTGCGCATTTTTTATAAATTCATCGGGTTTAAAACTTATCAATCCTTTTACACTACCGAAAAACATTCTTCCGTCTTTGTCTTTGTATGCAGAGTTATAATTAAACTGGTCGCTCAGTAGACCGTTGGATCTGGTATATGTCCTAATGTCGCCGGTCGTTGGATTTAAACTTACAAGACCACGGGAGGTGCTGACGAATAAATTATTTTTGTCATCTTCAAGTATTCGGAAGATGAGATTGTCGGGCATTCCGTTTTTCGTTGTGTATCGTGTGAATAATTTTTTATCTTTTTCAAATTTACATAACCCTCCTTCAGTAGCGAACCATAAATTATTTTTGCTGTCTTCCATTATGCCGTTTACGTGATTATCACAAAGACTGTTGGAATCGTTTGCATCATATTGTAATGAACCTGATGTTTTTTTGATCGGATTGTAATAGAGCACACCTCTGCCCTGGGTGCAAACCCATAAAGTCCCCTGTTCATCCTCCCACAGTGATTGTATCGGAGCCTGGAAAAAAGGCAGAGGCGAAAAATTATCGGATTCGCGATTATATCTAAAAAGCCCCTTCCATGTGCCAATCAGAATATCACCCGAACTCGTTTTGTATATGGTTACAATAAAATCGTTTTTGAGATCATGTATACCAGGCCCCGCGCTAAAATGTCGGACTACCTTACCCGTTTTTATATTCATGATATCAAGACCATGCATAAAAGTGCCCACCCAAAGACTGTCCCCGTCTGCCAGTAAACCATGAATATTATGATAAGCTATACTTGTATTTGCGCCAGTCGGTTTGTAGGTGACAAATGTATTTAGCGAAAGATCCATTTTATTCAATCCGCCATCTTCAGTTCCCACCCATAAATTTCCGTAGCGATCCTTACATATCTCATGTATGGCATTTCCACTTATTGAAGGGTTTCTGTATTCAGGAAAATATTTCTGAAATGTTGTAAAAGGTTTCGGATAATAATTCAGGCCCCCAAAAAAGGTGCCCACCCATAATCCGCCCTCCCTGTCTTTGCAAAAGGTAAAAATTACATTGTCGGAGATGGAGTAATGGTTGTCGTATTCTTTATCCAGACGAAGTATAGTGCGACTAATTGCATCATAGATATAAATGCCTGTCTCCGTTCCAATCCAATATTCATTTTCGGTGAGTTCTATAAACTCTCTTGCAAAAATTCCGGTTTTGTCAGGGTTTTCACTTACAATATCCTGAAATTGTCTATTGACAACATTATATAATTTAACGCCACGTGTAAGTGTTCCAACCAGAAGGTTTCCATTTTTTAACGGATAAATTTTCTCTATATTAAGTGATTTGTTGGTATTCGCTTGTTTTAATATGCTGCAGGTTTTGAATATATCATCCTTCGGTATATATTTTTTTAAAAGGCCGGAAGTAGTGGAAACCCATATGGTGTTATCCGCTGCAATCGCAAGAGAGGTAACTGTACCCGGAAGGGAATCCAGTGTATAAGATTTCAAATTTCCCGTCTGCTGATTATAGCTGAACAAATTTAAATTTGAAATCAGCCATAATATCCCTTCCTTATCCTGTTTCAAATCTGTTATATCTCCCAAATTACCTTTCTGAAACAAACTGAATTTTTCGAAGTGCGAGTGATATAAATAAATACCCTTATTCGTGCCTATCCACAAACATCCTTTTTGATCTTCGAACAGGCAGCGTATAAAGTTGCTGCCGATGCTGGTAGAATCTTCACCGTTATGGCGAAACACTTTAAAACTATATCCATCGAATCGATTAAGTCCATTGATCGTTCCAAACCACAAAAAGCCGTTCTTATCCTGCAGGCTGCATGACACACTATTGTTGGATAATCCGTTTTCAACCAGGTAATGTTTGAAATAATAAGGCTGGGCATAAAGTGCCGGAAGAATTCCAATGACGGAAATTAGAATAGAAGTGATTTTTTTCAAGCAGCCAATCGTTAGTAACACAAATTAACCCAAAAAACTCATCTTGTCTGCAGAGTCGGAAAATCATTTCGGATAAAAAAGTATTGAAGCAGATAAAAAAAAATGCTTGTTATATTTTTTTTTGCTCGTAACGGAAAATCGTGTTAGATAAAAAAGTATTGAAGCAGATAAAAAGAAATGCTTGTTACGTTTTTTTTTGGTATAAATCTTTCAGGAAATTAAAAATGAGACAAATTGAAAACAATTTGATACGGACAGATCATATGAAGAAACGGAATATGCTTTTCTTCATAAAGTGAATTGCTAAAACTTTAATTCATCAATAGGTTTTAGCAAAATAAGTTTTTCTAAATAATTGCTTATGCCAAAAAGAAATTTCTTCCCACCAGCAAGATTTCTGTCTCTTATTTATTACGTCCATTTAAAATACAAAGAATACTAAGCAGTCAGGGCGCTTGGTATGACAGTATTTGGTCATTTAATTAAACGTAAATAATCACTAACTAACGATGAAAAATTTTCAGTTATTCAAAATGATTTTAGGAAGGGTTTTTCCGATTACCGGATTACTCGTGTTTCTGACATTTATTTCTGGTTTTGCCCAGACCACAAAATTTTCAGGTAAGGTTATTTCAGATTCCGGCCTGGCGGTGAGTGGCGTGTCGGTGCGTGTCAAGGGTACTTCTATAGGTACTGTAACTTCCGACGATGGATCCTTTACCGTCAATGCAGCCCCTGGCGCTACACTGGAATTCAGCGCCATCGGATTTACTTCGTTTGAAGCTAAAGTAGGCAGTACCACTCAATTCAGAATGATAACAAACAGAAATGACAGATCTCTTAATGAGGTAGTGGTCGTTGGATATGGCACCGTAAAGCGGAAGGACTTAACCGGTGCTGTCAGTTCCGTCACTGCAGAGCAAATCGAAAGGGTACCGGTTACCGTTTTGGAACAATCACTTCAGGGAAGAGCTGCGGGTGTTGACGTAACAAATAATGACGGGGCGCCTGGCGGAGGAACTCAGGTACAAATCCGGGGAGTGGGTAGTTTAGGACTTACGGATCCTTTGTATGTGGTAGACGGTTATCCGCTTGCGGGAGGGATCAGTAATATCAATCCCGACGATGTCGCTACTATGGATATATTGAAAGATGCTTCCGCAACGGCTATTTATGGAAACCGGGCCGCAAACGGAGTTGTTATAATAACAACCAAAAGAGGCAGGAGAAATGGAATTCAAATTTCAGCCGGTGCGCAGGTTGCTGTCCAGGCAAAGCCCAAAACCTACCAGGTACTAAATGCGCAACAATGGGGAGCTCTCGCTTTCCAACACGCGACGACAGATGGCTATACTGCTCTGCCAAACTGGGCAAACGCAGACACATTACACGAAGCCGACTGGCAGAATGCTCTTTACCAAACGGGTGTAAGGCAGCAGTATGATGTTGCTCTTCGCGGGGGAGATGATAAAGTATCAACAGCCGTTTCCCTCGGTTATTTTGATCAAAGTGGGATCGTACAAGGGTCAGATTATAAAAGGTTTAATGTAAGTGCCAACCTGGATTATACGCCATTATCCTGGCTGAAATCTTCCACAAGTCTTAAATTTTCAAGAGTAAATACAAAAATTGCCTTTGGTACAGGTGGACAAGGAGCAGGATCAGGAGTGGGATATTTAAGTAAATTACCACCCACACTGGACGGAGGGAATAAACTCACGTCTGCAATTAAAAGCGGTGATAATTTCGGATTCTTCAATCCAAATAACCAGGCAGTAAGAAACTGGGGCGCCGGACCTGAATATCTTGTTGAAACGCAGGATCAGCTCAATTTAACCAACAATTTCCTGGGGACTACCTCATTGGAAGTTACATTACTTCCCGGACTCAGAATAAAAACAAACTTCGGCATCAATACAAATGATTACTCGGGTTATTATTTTACTCCAACAGATACCCGTGCTTTCGACCAATACGGTACAGGAACGCAGACGAGCAGCAATTTCTATTCGCAAAACGCAAACAACACATATGAGTGGCTCTGGGAAAATACCATAGCATACACCAAAACTTTTGGGGAAAGTATTATAGACTTCGTAGGTGGTGTTTCGGCACAATCGAATACATACCGTCAGATTGGAGGTCAGGGCAATAATTTAGTGAGTAACCAGTTGAGGGATTTATCAGCTGTTGCGAATATCACTAATATTTACGGCAACCAATCTACCATTAACCTATACTCACAGTTTGCAAGGCTAAACTATACATTTAAAGATAAATACCTGATCACCGGTTCAGTGAGACGGGATGGCTCTTCACGTTTTCCTCCTGGTAAGCAATATGGCGTATTTCCGTCCGGAGCCATCGCCTGGAAAATGAAAGAAGAAAACTTTATGAAAAACGTAGATTTCCTGTCAGACCTAAAGATACGTGCCAGTTATGGTGAAGTTGGGAGTCAGATTAATGCCGGAAATTTTGCTTATTTGTCGCAGTATACTTCGGGACCTGGTGAAACCAATGCGGGCAATAATGGCTATCCTTTCAATAAGGTCTATCAGCCAGGCCTTGTGTTAAGCCAGTTGCCTGATTCAAGTCTTAGATGGGAAACTTCTGATCAGGCTGATATTGGATTGGATGCAGCCTTCATAAACGGACAATTAACTTTCACTTTTGATTATTACTATAAAAAATCCAGGGATTTCCTGTTGAATGTTCCTCTACCTCCTCAATCAGGATTTGCAAGCGGATATCAAAATGTCGGAAGTATCAGCAATGCAGGCCTGGAGTTTGCGGTTAATTATGCAAAACAATCCGGGGACTTCCATTGGAACATTGGAGTTAATATAACCACGGTTGCAAATAAGTTATTAAGTCTGACGAACGGATTGAATAATGTGACCAATCTGGCAAGCCTTGGTTTTCCAACTACAGGCAGTAATAATTGGGGAACTTTTAGTAATAGTGTGATTGGAGGGCCTGTTGGTGAATTTTACGGATATAAATCGGCAGGGATTTTCCAGGACCAAAAAGAAATCGATGCGTTAAACGCTGTGTCCATGGCGAAGTACGGAACTCCTTATGAAGCAACAACAGGACCTTTGAAAAGCGCAGTTCCAGGTGATCGTAAATTTGTGGATGTGAACGGAGATGGCAGGATAACAGCTGCTGATCAAACCCAACTGGGAAGTCCTATTCCTAAATTTTATGGTGGTTTGACATTTGGAGGAAGCTATAAGAATTTTGATTTCAATTTATTTTTCTATGGTTCTTATGGAAACAAAATCTATAATTATCAGGAAAGGACGCTGGAAAGTTTCGGAAGTTCTACCGGATCTGTTGGCATTGAAAACATTGGTCTGAAATATTATCAGAATGCCTGGACTCCGGCAAACGGGTCTAACCGGTATGCTCAGTTAGATGCGAACGAATTCAACGCCAATACCCGCCCTTCTGATGTGTATGTGGAAGATGGCAGTTATCTGCGTTTACGTAATCTGACTATTGGATATACTTTACCCGCCAAAATAACCACTGGGAACATGCCATTAAAAATAAGGATATTCTTTACCGGGCAGAATTTGTTCACCATTACAAAATATACTGGTCTTAATCCGGAAATCGGGCAGCCTTCCGGCACAGATGTGAATAATCCCAACAACACCATCCGGAGTGTAACTGCTTCGGGAGTAGATGTTGGTACTTATCCCATATCTCAATTCTATGCTCTTGGATTGAACGTGACATTTTAGTGAACTATCAAATACATATAAATGAAAAATAAAATAATTTTAGTTTTTGCAGTGCTCGGGGTTCTTTCGATACCCTTATCCTGTTCAAAAAACTTTCTTGACACAACGAATACTCAGGGTATTAGTTCTTCTACTTTGTTTCATACACCTCAGGATGGGATCAGCCTCGTGAACGCGATTTATGACGGGTTCCAGCACGATAACCAGAGTTTTGTGCTGAAGGCGCTCTGGTATAATGCCAACTATACCTCTCAGGATTTTTTCAACTGGGGAGCAGATGTTTCTTATAATACTTATCTCTTCCCGACTGATTTTGGATCGCTGTCGGCATATTGGAACCTTTCCTATCAGGGAATATCAAGAGCCAATTCCGCTATACCCATTATCGCAAATATGCATACCAATGGTGTCATAACTGATTCGCTGGCCAACTTCCTTACCGGTCAGACCTATTTTTTGCGCGGAGTGTATTATTATTATCTGGCATGTACATTTGGCGGGGTACCTCTGGAATTAAATGTATCTACAAATGGACTCAAGCCCCGTTCATCTCAGGATTCCGTATTTGCACAGGTAGTTTCTGATATGACTGCTGCTGCTGCTCTGCTTCCCTGGCCTCAGGAACTGGCCCCTTCCGATTTGGGGAGAGCAACAAAGGGAGCAGCGCTGGGTTATCTGGGCAGTGCTCAAATGTGGCTTAAAAAATATTCAGATGCAGTAACATCATTTCAACAATTGATACCTCATTATACGTTGATTCCAAACTATATGAGTATTCATGAATACAACAATCAAAATAATGCCGAATCCATTTTTGAATTGCAGTTTCTGACACCGGGCGGATCTACACCCGACTGGAGTTATAATAATAACGAAGTAACCTGGAACTCATCTTTTATGTGGCCATGGGAAACTTCCAACTTTGGTTATACCTATGCCAATAAACTTTTGTTGACTTCATTTGAAGCCGGAGATACGCGTAAGGCAGCAACTGTTATTGGCCCCGGCGACAGTATCGCGAGTCCGGGCATCGTAGCAATCGGAGGCATCAGAAATTACCCGCAGGTTATCGCGGGATTCAGTGGTACGCTTTCACTTCCAGCATCGCATTTTACCGGAACCGACGGTAAGATCATAAATACCTGCGGAAAAGTAGGTGATTTATGGACAGGCGATCAACCCGGCCAGTTACGCTCGGGATATTATGGAATGAAACAATGGCGCGATCCGAATGTCAGCGGCAATACGCCCGCAAATTCCGGAAAATACGCTTCCAGTAAAGCGACAGCCATTTTCGGAGATCAGAATATAACAATGCTGCGACTGGGCGAAATTTATATTGATCTGGCAGAAGCTCAGTTCCAAAGCGGCGATGTAGCAGGAGCAAATGCATCTATAGCTACCATAAGAAACCGTGCATGGAATGGTACTGCCCCTGCGTCTCCTTTTGGGCCCGATTTCATGCAGATTGTTATTAACGAGTACAGACATGAATTGGCGGGCGACGTGTCATTATGGTATAATCTGAGACGAACCGGATTACAAATTGACTACATTAAAAATACATTTGGAGTTACAATTCCTCCTGGTCATGATCTCTTACCGATTCCTCAGAACGCCATTGCAACGAATCCCAATTTGACACAGAATCCGAACTATTAACATAAGCAGTCATTAATCAAGAGAGAAGGCTTTGTATTTTTACAGGGCCTTCATTTTTTGCGACGATAGTGAACATGCGGCATTTCTTAGATATTTTTTTCAACATGAAAGGATTTTGTTTCTTATCCGTTGGTTTGATACTTTCCACGTTATTCGCCTGTCACCAAAGACATACTTTATTTGAAAAGATTTCGTCCACCCATTCTGGCATTGCATTCAACAATGAAATCGTCGAAAATGATACGATCAACCCGCTGGATGTAGTGAATATCTACAATGGCGGTGGCGTGGGGATCGGAGATTTTAACAACGATGGATTACCTGATATATATTTTGGCGGAAACATGGTCGCCAGCAGGCTGTATCTGAATAAAGGCCATTTTACATTCGAAGATATCACGGATGAGGCGGGCGTAGCGGGTCTTGGCCGTTGGGCGCGGGGAATCTCCGTTATCGATATTAATAACGACGGTCTGATGGATATTTATGTCTGCAATACGATTTACAAAGATTCCCTAAGGAAACGGAATATTTTATACGTAAACCAGGGAATTGATAAGAACGGAATTCCGCATTTTAAAGATATGGCTGCGGAGTATGGATTAGATATTCATGTCCAGTCCACCATGGCTAGTTTTTTTGATTATGACAATGATGGTGACCTTGATATGTACCTTACAGTCAACGAAGCTTTTAATGGTGATAATCCTTCTACATTTCTTCAGCGGAACACACGGAGTACTGCTGCCAGCATAGGAAGATTATACCGGAACGATTGGGATAGCAGTTTGCAACATCCAGTATTTCATGATGTTTCCAAAGAAGCGGGAATGACTTACGAAGGATATGGCCATGCGGCCTCAATTTGTGATATTAACAACGACGGGTGGAAGGACATTTATGTTTCCGACGATTTTTTATCCAGTAATATTCTCTATATCAACAATCATGATGGAACATTCACCAACCGTGTAAAAGACTATTTTAAACATACTTCTTACAATTCAATGGGACAGGATGTTGTGGACATGAATAATGATGGCCTGCCGGACGTAGTCGAGCTTGACATGAATCCCGAAGACAACTACCGAAAAAAAATGATGCTGGCTTCCGAATCTTTTCTCACCTACCAGAATTTTGATGGTTACGGATACGAATATCAATATGTGCGAAACACCCTCCAGTTGAATCAGGGCCCACGTGTCGGAGAAAATGATTCCATTGGCATTCCAGCTTTCAGTGAAATCGGTTTTATGAGTGGTATATCGCAAACAGACTGGAGCTGGTCGCCACTGGTAACCGATTTCAACAATGATGGCTATCGTGATCTGGTCATTACAAACGGTTTTCCGCGCGATGTATCTGACCATGACTTTATGGCCTATCGAGAGAATAATAAAGCATTAACTTCTAAAAAGACATTATTAAACCAGATCCCGAAAGTAAAACTTCACAATTACGCATTCAGAAACCAAGGCGGTCTTACGTTTTATGATGTGAGTTCCGAATGGGGACTGGAACAGCCAACCTTTTCGACAGCGATCGCTTATGCGGACTTTGACAACGACGGCGCTATGGATATGGTCATTAACAATACGAACGATGAAGCATTATTATACAGAAATACTTCTCGTGATACAGATACCGCAACTACACACTTCCTGCAAATCAAATTCCTGGGGGATAAAAGAAATATAAACGGACTTGGCGCTACGGTCAGTATTTATTATGATCATGGCAAACAACAGGTATATGAAAACAATCCATATCGCGGTTATTTATCAAGCATGCAGGGACTAGTTCATTTCGGATTGAATTCTATATCCATAGTCGACTCCGTAGTTATAAAATGGAACAATGGCAAACAACAAATCATTGAAAATGTAAAGGCAAACCAGGTACTTACAGTCGATATTAAAAATGCTAAAATCCCATATACTCTGTTTAAGCCGGCTATTGCAACTGACGCCATATTTAAAGCCGTTACACGTGACGCAGGTATTTCGTATCGTCATCATGATTATGATTTTATCGATTTCGATATTCAACATTTATTGCCTCACAAACTTTCGGAATATGCGCCTGCATTGGCTTCCGGTGATTTAAATGGAGATGGACTGGATGATATTGTCATCGGCGGGAATGCAGTTTATCCCACACATATATTATTTCAACAAGCAGACGGGAAGTTTCTCCAAAAAGATTCCATACCGGGTATTAAGAGTCATTCAAAAGTTTCAAAGGATGAAGGAATCCTGATTTTCGATGCGAACGGCGATGGCAAACCTGATATCTATATTACCAGCGGGGGATATGAATTATCGCCAGCCAATATCGGTTACCAGGACAGGTTGTATATCAATAACGGTAAGGGAAATTTTACAATGGACACGTCAGCGTTGCCTGTAAATCATATCAGTAAATTCTGCGTTCGGACTATGGATTACAATAATGACGGGAAACCTGATCTTTTTATTTCAGGCCGTATGGATCCATGGAACTATCCCAAACCCGTAAGTAGTTTTATTTTCCGGAATGATTCTGAAAACGGTCATGTTAAATTTACTGATGTAACGGGTGAAGTGGCTCCTGAATTAAAAAACATCGGAATGATTTGTGATGCCTTATTCACAGATTTCGATGGTGACGGACAAACGGATCTCATAGTCGTAGGCGAATGGATGCCTGTTACTTTTTTCAGGAACATAAATGGAAAGTTTAAAAACGTGACTGCGTCTTCTGGAATAAGCCAGCAGACCGGCTGGTGGAATTCTATCGCAGCTGGTGATTTCAGGCACACGGGCAGAATGGATTATATCGTCGGCAACACTGGAAGCAACTCATTGTATCAGCCAACCACTCAGTGGCCGATATATATAACAGCCAAGGATTTTGACAGCAATGGAAAATATGTTGGTATACCCTCCTTATTCCTGCCGGATAAAAATGGTATTAAAAAAGAATTTCCTGCTCAGGGCAGGGATGATATTACCAGACAATTGAGTAGTATGAAAAAAAGATTTGCCAATTACAAATCTTATGCAAATGCCACAATGGATGAAGTGCTAACGCCAGAACAACGCAAAGGTGCTTTACGTTTGACAGCCACTACCCTGCAATCCTGTTTTCTGCGAAATGACGGAGACGGAAAATTTACAATGATTCCCCTGCCTGCAGAAGCCCAATTTTCACCCATTAATGGAATGGTGTTGGATGATTTTGACGGTGATGGAAACCTGGACGTGCTTATTAATGGAAATGACTATGCTACAGCGATCGGCATCGGCCGTTATGACGCATTTAACGGATTATTATTGAAAGGCGATGGAGCAGGTGGTTTCGTGCCACTGTCCATGTTGCAAAGTGGCGTTACCATACCAGGTGATGGTAAAGCTCTGGTAAAATTAACTGACGGAAAAGATAAATACCTCATCGCAGCCAGCCAGAATCGCGGTAATCTGATCTTATTTGAAATGAATAAAAAACAGCGGATCGTAAGGGTAAATCCGGGAGACCGTTTTGCCATGATGACCTTTGCAAACGGTAAAATTCAAAAACAGGAACTTAATCAGGGATCATCGTTTTTATCTCAATCAGCCAGTTTTTTAACAGTAGGAAAAAACGTCACAGCAATAAGTATAACAGATATCCATGGACTAGTGAGATCTGTATCTTTTGAGAAGCCGAAGTAAAAACAGGTTATGACCTAACCAAACTTTGCCATCATGGATTTCAGAAAAATATTTTTATTGACTGGGATTGCGTCAGCCGTCTTTTTGTTCACCAGATGTTTTCATGGTCAGATCTCAGCAGATCCAAGGGGCCAGGCATATGCGGGGTCTGGAGAATGCATAAGATGCCATGGTTCGGTTTCCGGCTCTTATGAACATACTGCTCATTTTCTTTCAACCCGAGTAGCGGATGAGTTTTCCGTGGAAGGTAATTTTTCAAAAGATTCAAATGAAATAGTCATAAATGATTCAACAAAAATTGTAATGGAAAAAAAGGATTCGGGACTTTTCCAGGTACTGTATAAAAACAATAAACCAATATCTGCCCACCGATTTGACCTGGTAATGGGAGCTGTGAAGGGTCAGACTTATCTCTACCGACAAAATGATAGTTTTTTTGAATTGCCGGTCTCTTATTTTGCCGCATTAAATCGTTGGACCAGCAGTCCGGGTTATGACTTTGCACACCTTACCTTCATGCGACCTGTTGTTAAAGAATGTTTTGAATGTCATAGTTCTTTTGCCGATGTCGGAAAAAGTACAATGAACGAATTAAACATAAAAAAGAATTGGATATTAAGTATTGATTGCGAACGGTGTCACGGTCCGGCCGCTGCACATGTTCGGTTTCATGATTCACATCCTGAAGAAAAACAATCCGCATTTCTGGTATCCTTTAAGACTTTGACCAGGTCGCAAAAAATTGATCTTTGCGCAGTTTGTCATTCCGGAACCAAACATATACTACTTAGATCTACTTTTGGTTTTAAAATGGGCGACAGTCTGGCTTCTTACATGATACCCCTGTCTACTGGTGACCAGTTAGATGTTCACGGTAATCAAAGCCAATTGCTTTCTCAAAGTAAATGCTTCCGGATGAGCAATATAGATTGTTCTACCTGCCATAACATTCATGTAAATGAAAGGGGGTTATTACAAAGTTTTAACCATACTTGTCAAAACTGCCATACGCCAGGACAGCATTTTTGCGGGCTGGCAAATGATACAAATATTTCGTTTTTAAAAGATAATTGCACCAATTGCCACATGCCTGCGCAGGCATCCAGGGCCATAGTGGTACAATCAGCGAATAACGCATTGGCTATTCCTAATATGGTC
The DNA here is from genome assembly GCA_963757315.1 of uncultured Bacteroidota bacterium. Classification (GTDB taxonomy): domain Bacteria; phylum Bacteroidota; class Bacteroidia; order Chitinophagales; family Chitinophagaceae; genus Puia. Next base: position 602,016 of record CAVWRD010000012.1, read on the forward strand.
GTGAATCACCGTATAGCGATCTATCCAGAGGTATCCGCTAAAATAATGAGAACTAAAATTCATGATCGTTCAATTCAAAACCAATAATTAAAACTATGCCCGGCGATTCAGTTTTTGTAAACAATAAAGCGGTATCCCAAAATACCTACGATGCAATTGTTATTGGTTCTGGTATCAGCGGGGGATGGGCGGCCAAAGAATTAACTGAAAAAGGTCTTCGTGTGCTCATGTTGGAACGAGGTCCCAAACTTGACCATATTACAGGTTATAAAACAGCAGGATACAATCCCTGGGATTTTCCGCACAGAGGTGAAGCTACCTTGAAACAAAAAACGGACAACCCGGTGATATCGCGGGATTGGGCTATGTACGGAACCGCAGCACAGGAAGCTATTATGGATTACTGGGTGAACGAAAAGGATTGCCCTTATGTGGAGAAAAGACCATTTACCTGGTGGCGAAGTTATCAGATGGGAGGCCGATCCATACTTTGGGGAAGGCAATGTTACAGATGGAGTGATTTGGATTATGAGGCGAATTTAAAAGATGGCATCGCGATTGACTGGCCGATCAGGTATAGAGATATGGAAAAATGGTATGACTATGTGGAAACTTTTGCTGGTATCAGTGGATCCAAAGAAGGGCTGGATCACTTACCAGATGGTATGTTTCTAAAGCCTATGGACTTAAACTGTGTTGAAAAAGATGTAGCGGGAAGAATAAAAGAATTTTATAAAGGCCAGCGACATTTATTTGTTGGTCGGGTTGCGAATCTTACAGAAGCCATTCCGGGAAGAACGAAATGCCAGTTCCGAAACAGATGCTGGGAAGGATGCCCTTTTGGCGGTTACTTTAGTACGCAATCTTCTACACTTCCTGCGGCTATGGCGACAGGCAGGTTGACAGTTCGTCCTTATTCAATCGTTACTAAAATAATATTCGATAAAAATAAAGGGAAGGCCACTGGAGTAGAAGTGGTCGATTCAGAAACAAATAAAACCTTCGAATTTAATTCCAAAATTGTTTTTCTAAACGCTTCAACATTAAACAGCGCATGGGTGCTCATGAATTCCGCCACAGATATCTGGCCCGAAGGATTGGGCAGCAGTAGTGGTGAACTTGGTCACAATATCATGGACCATCATTACATGCTGGGGGCGCAGGGTACGGTAGATGGTTACGAAGACAAATATTATTTTGGGCGAAGGGCCAATGGTTTTTATATTCCACGCTTTACGAATATTCACGGCGACAAGCGTGATTTTTTGCGTGGTTATGGCTATCAGGGAAGTGCAAGTCGACAGGGATGGAGCCGTGATGTTGCTGAATTAAATATCGGAGCGGACTTCAAAGAAGCGCTTACGGAACCAGGAGGATGGTCGATTGGAGCTACGGGATTTGGAGAAATACTGCCTTATCATGATAATCAGATCAGCCTCAACAAGGAAGTGAAAGATAAATGGGGGCTGCCCGTTTTAACCATGGATGCGGGATTGAAGGATAACGAAATGAAAATGCGAAAAGATATTATTAAAGAACTGGTGGCCATGTTTGAAGCATCCGGAATAAAAAATATAACCACGTGGGACAAAAACTATGCGATCGGTCAGGGCATACATGAAATGGGATCTGCCAGAATGGGAAGAGATCCGAAAACATCTGTATTGAATGGTCATAATCAGGTCTGGGACGCTCCAAATGTATTTGTAACTGATGGTGCATGCATGGTATCGAGTGCATGTCAGAATCCATCATTGAGTTATATGGCTTTTACTGCACGAGCTGCGGATTACGCTGTCAGCGAAATGAAGAAAGGTAATATCTGATTTTACAATTCATTCCGAACAAATGAGTATGAAAATTTTTGTCCTGTGTTCCGCAATAGTTTTCGTTTCTATTGGAAGCTGCTTTGGGCAGCGGGAGAATGAGATCCCTAGAATTATAGCAAAAGATGGCCGATATAGTTTTCTGGTGGAAGGAAACCCATACTTTATTCTTGGCGGACAGGTTCACAACTCAAGTGCATGGCCAGAATTGATGCCGCAAATTTGGTCGGCGGTTGAGCAGTTGCATCTCAATACCCTTGAAGTGCCTATCTATTGGGAACAGATAGAATCACAAAAAGATAAATTTGATTTTTCTATAATTGACACACTGCTCAATCAATCGCGTGTCCACAAAATACATTTAATCTTATTATGGTTTGCGACTTGGAAAAATGGAAGTAATCACTATATGCCCGAATGGATGAAACGGGATGCCGGGATATATCCAAATATTGTTGACAAAAATGGGAAACCCGTTGATTCGCCTTCTCCCAATATCATTGCAACGATGGACGCAGATAAGTCGGCTTTTGCTTCAGTGATGAGGTATTTAAAAAAAGTAGATGCTCAGCATACTGTAATTATGATGCAGGTCGAAAATGAATCGGGCTCTTGGGGAAGCGTACGCGATTATTCCCAAACAAGTCAAAAATTATTCGAAGGACCGGTACCCCCGGATCTGCTAAAACCTGAATTGCTAAAGTCATTAAATGTTCCTGTCATCGCCGGGGGTTCCTGGCAAAAAGTTTTCGGAGAAAGAGCTGATGAATATTTTCAGGCGTGGTCTGTGGCCCGTTTCGTAGGGCAGGTTGCAGCTGTCGGTAAAGCTGAATATTCGTTGCCGATGTACGCCAATGCAGCGTTGCGGGATCCGTTTTCGAATCCGATGGCAACAACATACGAAAGTGGAGGCCCTACCGATAATGTGATCCCTATCTGGAAGATTGCTGCACCAGCACTCGATCTTGTTGCCCCCGACATATATCTTTCGGGGAGTGAAAAGATTTTGAAGGTTATTGAACTATATAATCGAACGGATAATGTACTGTTTGTACCTGAAATAAGTTCAGGTGCGGAATATGCGAAATACCTGTATGAAATTATCGCTCATGGTGGCATAGGATTTTCGCCATTTGGAATTGATGCGAATGGTATGAGCGTACCAGAAACAGAAATCACAAAACGTCTGGCACCTTTCGCTCAGGAATACATCGTAGTTGGTACAATGATGAGAGAACTGGCAAAATGGGCATTTGAAGGAAAAATAAAAGCGGTAGTTGAACATGAAGATCATGCTGATCAATCCATCGAACTTGGCTCATGGCAGGCTAATGTATCATTTGGCGCCGGTGATAGAAATGTCTCTGCTATTCCAAATGTTCAGTCGAACGGTAAAATAATGATTGTACAACTGGGCGAAAATAAATTCATTCTCATAGGGACTTTATGCCGCATCACATTCCATCCGAGCGGTAAAAATTCTGGCAAAGCCTGGCAATTTCTGAAAGTAGAAGAGGGAAGTTTCGACAACGGACAATTTAAGACTCTCCGAATTCTAAATGGCGATGAAACAGACTGGGGAGGTCCCCGCTTTGGCGCCACACCGTCTGTATTACAAGCCACCCTGATAATACGATGAATTCAGTTTTTCCTGCCATCGATGGATGAAATATGTATTGGCTAATTGTTTATCTTTCACAGAGACATCAGGAGCAGGTTTAAACTTAAATCGGCACAATAAATTGGGTTTTCATGCCAGAAACTATTTTGCGGGGTAATGCACAGGTTTCCGAAAGGCAACATTCTTTCATCAGCCTGATGATTTGGGCTGTTGGTTTGTCCCGACCTTATCGCAAATGGGTTTTTATTATCCTGGTTGCAATGTTAATTGAAGCGATCATGAGTGTAGCAACGCCCTGGCCGCTCAAGATAATTATTGACGATGTAGTGGCACACGGGGTTCTTCCGCGCTGGCTTCACTGGACTGATTTCCTCAATTCTTCGAATAGCAAATTTATAATGGCTGCACTGGTGGCGTTTGGGTTTGTAATCATCAACGCAATCGGCTCATTGGCCGGATATATCAATAGCTATTATAATGAAAACGTGGCGCAGCATGTAGCGAATGATCTCCGAAGAAAAATTTACCATCATCTTCAGCATCTGTCTCTTTCCTATTATGATACTCATCAGACGGGGAAATTGCTTAGTACTATAACTTCTGATGTATCGACCATTCAGGACTTCGCTTCCTCCACAATTTTAACCATACTTGTTGATGCGATGACAATTTGCGGGATGCTGATTCTTATGTTTTATCTGGATACAGGTTTCACGCTCGCAGCGCTGGCTATAATGCCTTTTCTTCTGTTATTCGTTTTTCGATTTAAGAAGACAATGAAGAAAGCCACCCGCGAGGTTCGAAAAGATCAAAGTAATATGTTTATCGCCATGCAGCAGGGCCTGGAATCCATTCGTTCTGTGAATGCTTTTGGAAGACAGGATTTTGAAGAAGATAAATTAAAACAACTGAGCCAGGAGACTATGAGTGCGGCACTTAAAGCCAGACGAGTTAAGTCGCTGCTGTCACCAGTTGTTACAATAACCGTATCACTTTGTATCGGATTGGTACTTTGGAGGGGAACAGACCTGATATTTTTACATCTGATGACAGTAGGTTCCCTTACTGTATTCATTTGGTACATGAATAAATTTTTCAGTCCCGTACAGGATCTGGCCAAAATGACAAGTGCTATTGCTCAGGCAACAGTTGCCCTGGAGCGTATTCAGGGCATTTTAGAAACCGAACCCATTATCACTTTCACAGAAGGACGCGATCCGGGTAAATTGAAAGGAGATATTGTATTTGAAGATGTTTCATTTTCCTACAATCCGGAATCATTAATTCTTAACAAAGTAAATATCAAAATTCTTTGCGGTCAGCGCGTTGGTATTTGCGGTCCCACGGGTGGCGGTAAAACGACAATTGCAAGTTTGATTGCACGTTTTTATGATCCGACGAGCGGGCGTGTTTTAATAGATGGAAGTGATATAAAAGAATTCCGGCTCGATAATCTGCGCGGCCAGATAGGATTTGTATTACAGGATACTGTGCTTTTTTATGGCTCGGTTCGTGAAAATATTGCTTATGGAAGACCGGAAGCTACCATTGATGAAATAATAGAAGCTGCTAAACTTTCAAATGCACACGAATTTATTTCAAAAATGCCAAATGGATATGAGACCCTGGTGGGGGAACGCGGGGTCACTCTTTCAGGAGGTCAAAGGCAGCGCATTGGAATCGCAAGAGCGGTCGTTCGGAATTCCCCCATATTAATTCTGGATGAACCAACAGCTTCTTTGGATACCGAGTCGGAAAAAATAGTAATGGAAGCACTGGAGAAACTTATGGAAGGCCGCACGGTCGTTACTATTGCACATCGATTAAGTACGATTCAGGATGCCGATAAAATTATTGTATTACATAATGGATTGGTAGTGGAAGAGGGGACTCATGAAGAACTTACTGCAAAAGGAGAAATTTATGCAGACCTGTGTAAAGTAAGGGACTGGTCATCACATCCACACCATAAGGTGACCAGTTCGATACAAGGACCGACCGAAGTTAATTGAAAGTCAGAAAAAGAAAGAAATGATATAAGTTATTACAGAAAGAACCATACCGTACATAAATATATTGTAGGAGATGCGCAGGAGGTGGTATTTACGTCCCAGGTTTTTTCCCTGTTGATAAATGTCTCTGATAAGATTACCATATAAAAATTCAATATCGTCCATTAAATGCCTTATTCCGAATTCAAAATCTTCCAAAGGCATTTTGTAATAGCTTCCAAAGAATAAGAGATCAACTGTTTTATTCTCTACTTCCTGTTTGGTAAATTTTCCTTTCATAACACCAGGCCTGGTAGCAAGCACAGAATATATTACGGTAATTACATTTACTGAAAGAAGGATTACCGTGGGTATGAAAAGTTTGGGAACCAGAACAAATTTACCAATGATCAATCCGATACCTACTGAGATCAGGATAGAATTCACGGAGATCATAATGAATGCCTTATTGTCTGCCATAACACTCAGGCGAAGATGATTTGAAGATGAGCTTTTAAACATGGTTTCGACCCCTCTCAGATGATGTTTAATTCTGGTAGTTCTCGTTTCCTTATTTTCAAATTTGTCACCTGTATTTAAGGCATTCGGAGAATTTACGACAGTTGTCTGATCATTTTTCAATGACTGATGTAAATGACTCCGCAAATCATGCAAAGATTTCTTTTGTTTGTGGCTTGAATTGGCCGGGTGCCTTACCCAGTGTTTTTCTTCCTGTTTTTGAATAATTGCGTGTAAATTTTCTTCCTTGACCTTATTTAATAAAGACTGGCAGTATTCTGTTTGAAACGTATGATTTTCCAATATGCCAATTGTGTTTTCTCTCCATTCACCACCTTTGATCTTTTTGTTTGTAAATGCTTCAATTTCTCTCCGCAATAAATTATTGTATTCTTTAAAAGCGGTTGACCCAAAATAAAATGTCAATGCATCACTCAATATTTTCTCTATCAATGTTTCAGCTGTTTTGACCGAATGGCCTGCAGAAATACATTTTTTTATTTCTACCGCCTCTTCACCATTGATCCCCAAATTTTGCAGGAATTCTTCTGAATGCTGAATGGATTTTAATTCACGAATTGCAGAAGCTTCCGAGATGATTTCCATGTCATACATCCACCCAGCCGAGCATACTATAAAATAACTTCTCTCATCGAGTCGAAAGTGATTGCTTATTTGATTTATCGCTTCGATAACCCTGATGGTATGGGGCAGGTTATGATAGTAACGACGTTCGTCAGCGTTGTTTTTATGAAAAAGAATGACGTGATCTGAAACTAATTTTAAAGATTCCTGGTAGTTCATATCGGGGGTTCGAAAAAATGGTGGCTGTTTATTTTAAAATACCAGTTCAAATACTGACCGGTTTTTCACCTTTTGAAAATTATGCTATTTCCTATTCTTTACCAATTCCATGGATAATTGGTGTAATTTAAACATTGACTATTATTTACCGCGTATAAAAACAACCAGTATGAAATCCATATTATTCGTACTTAGTCTGTTTTGCTTAGCTGCAACACAACCTGATTATGGACAAAATTCCTCATTAAACAGCAATAAATTTTTTAAAGACACATCGGTATTAAATGCGACGCTCATTGCTAATATGGGGAAGATTTACAATTATCAAGGCAAGAAAGATATCAATTTTCACGCAACATTTAAGACTACACTTCCCGACAGTACAGAAGTTGACGACAAAATTGTTCTCAATATCAGGGGACATTTCCGGTTAGGATTTTGCTACGTGCCGCCTATCAAGCTCATATTTAATTATCAGGAAAATTCAAAAATGTATTCATTGAAGGACCTCAAACTTGTAAATGAGTGTAAAATTTCGAATGAGTATGAACAATATCTCTTGAAAGAATATATGATATACAAGATCTACAATTTAATAACTAACCTGAGTTTTCAGGTAAGATTACTCAAATTAAACTTACAGGATAGTGCGGGTAAGAAAAAAACGATAACTGAGTACGCATTTCTTCTGGAAGATATCAAAGCGGTGGCGAAGCGAAACAATTGCAAGGATTTGAAAAATGTAAAACTTCAAACTGAGGCTACAGACCGCCGGCAAATGACTATTGTTGCCATATTTGAATACATGATTGGCAATACTGACTGGGCAGTTTCCGTGAATCATAATACAAAACTTGTCAAATCGATAGATGATTCCTTAGCCAGACCATTTGTGGTTCCCTACGATTTCGACTATTCGGGATTTGTGAATACTAGTTATGCTGTCCCTGACGAAAGACTTAATATCGAAAATGTGAGACAGCGCCTTTACCGGGGATTTCCCAGATCATTGACAGAAATAGAAGAAGCTGTAGCTAATTTTCGTATGCAAAAGGACAAAATTTATGCCCTGATTAATAATTTTGATCTCTTGACCCGCGCAAGTAAAAACGAAATGACGCAATACCTCGATGAATTTTACACAATTATTAATGATCCGGGATCTTTAAAACTCACATTCGTAGACAATGCCAGAAATCAGTAATTATAAATTAGTATTGAAATAGTAATATAGTTTTAATTAAACGATTGACCCGTATGCCGAAACCAAGTATTGTCGTAATCGGTAGTTCCAATACAGACATGGTAATTAAAACCGACCATCTCCCAGGTCCAGGTGAAACTATTCTTGGGGGAACTTTTCTTATGAATCCCGGAGGAAAAGGTGCCAACCAGGCGGTTGCTGCTGCGAGGATGGGAGGAAATATTAGTTTCATTTGCAAAACCGGTGAGGATGTTTTTGGAAAGCAATCTGTTCGGCTGTTTCAGGAAGAAGGGATCAACACTTCTTTTTTGATTTCAGACCCGGTCATGCCTTCAGGTGTTGCTTTGATAACAGTAGATAGAAATGGAGAAAACTGCATAGTGGTGGCTTCCGGAGCCAATGCAAATTTGCATCCTTCTGATCTTCTGCCAACCCTGAAGATACTGACTGAATCTTCCATGGTATTGCTGCAGTTGGAAATTCCATTAGAGACGGTTAGTTATGTTGCTGCTTTTGCATTTAAAAAAAATATACCTGTAATACTAAATCCGGCTCCAGCTTGTGCTTTGCCGGATATCCTACTTAAGAATATCAGTATTCTCACTCCAAACAAAACGGAAGCGGAAATGTTGACTGGAATTCTGATAGACGACATTCCTTCTGCGAAACAAGCAGCCCAAAAAATAAAAGACAGAGGTGTGAAAACGGTTATTATTACTTTGGGTAGTAAAGGAGCTCTCGTGTTCGATAAAAATGTTTTTACTGAGATACCCGCCTTATCTGTCACTGCTGTAGATACTACTGCGGCCGGCGACACATTCAATGGTTCGCTGGTCGTCGCTCTTTCGGAAGGGAAGAATATAATAGAAGCAACTAAGTATGCGTGCAAAGCTTCTGCGATTTCAGTAACGAGAATTGGCGCACAGGCATCCATTCCCTTTAAATGGGAAGTAGATGCTTTTGAAGTGAACTGAAAAACGGTATAATTAATAAAGCAGATGTATGTTTATCATTGAAAATTATCCCCTGGCTGTATTTTTCTGTATAGTTACAATGTTGTGTTGGGGATCCTGGGCCAATACACAAAAACTTGCGGCATCTACATGGCGATTTGAATTATTTTATTGGGACTATGTGATAGGTATTGCTTTGTTGGCATTTTTTTTCGCTATTACTTTGGGAAGTTTCGGCTCAGCAGGAAGGGGGTTTTTAGAAGATCTAAAACAGGCAAGTGAATCCAATATTTTATCAGCGGGTTTAGGCGGAATAATTTTTAATGCGGCGAATATTCTGTTATGCGCTGCCATTGCGATTGCAGGAATGTCTGTTGCTTTCCCGGTTGGAATCGGTCTTGCGCTGGTTATAGGAGTTATAGTTAATTATATTGATCATCCGGTGGGGAATCTGTTTATCCTTTCTTTCGGAGTTCTATTGGTAGTTGTGGCTATTCTAATGAATGCGTTTGCTTATCGTAAAATGCAGTCCGGGAACAAAAATACATCATCAAAAGGCCTCCTTCTTTCTGTGATTAGCGGCGTATTGATGGGATTGTTTTACAAGTATGTCGCAGCTTCCATGTTTTCAGACTTCAATGTGCCTGAGACTGGCAAACTGAGTCCTTATACCGCAGTCATATTGTTTTCTGCAGGAATTCTTGTGAGCAATTTATTATTCAATACTGTTTTGATGCGAAGGCCTTTTGCCGGCGCTCCAGTCGGTTATAAAGATTATTTCAGCGGAAGTATTAAAAATCATGTAACAGGAATTTTGGGGGGAATTATATGGTGTGTCGGAATGTCGTTTAGTATTATAGCTTCGGGCAAAGCGGGGCCAGCAATTTCTTACGGACTCGGTCAGGGGGCTACGGTGGTTGCCGCAATATGGGGGATATATGTTTGGAAAGAATTCAAAGATGCGAGAGGTGTCGGAAAATTGTTAAATGCGATGTTGTGCTGTTATGTGGCTGGCCTAATCCTGATTATTCTCTCACATTAATCGACTTTGGACGAGGCCTGAATGATAGTTCAGGAAAGCTCCTCAAACTGTCCGGACTGGCGGTTTTTTCTTACATTATTCCAATTAAAGTAGCGTCCGTTCATGGCGACATATACACCGGGTGACAACGACTGCACAAAGGCAAGAGCGCAACCAAGATTAAAAAAACCGTCCGAGCTTCCGAATTTATAAGGTATCATAGCACCTGTCAGAACAATGGTTTTGCCCTTTACATTTTCAGCCAGAACCGCAGCGGTTACAGCCATCGTATCTGTCCCATGTGTGATGATAATTTTATCTTCGGGTATCGAGTTGCATTGACTGGCAATCATTATCCTTTCGGCAGACGTCATATCCAAACTATCGATCATCATGAGTGTGCTCACGTTTACTTCTGGCGTAACCCTGCTGCGTGCGATCATTTCCGGGAGATGGGTCTCTTTGAAGAAAAGCTGACCTGTTATCTCATTATATTCTTTATCGAAAGTTCCTCCTGTTACGAAAATCCTTATTGCCATATTAAGGTTTTGCTCTGCAAATCTATTGATATTTTTTCCAGTGAATGGAGAGTGGGACACGGATTCAATTTACGGGTAACCACACCTGCATTTTGGCCCCCGTTTGACCAGCGTCAGCAAAAGGAACGAGCACAAGTTTTTTGCCATCGTCCTGCATAAAACTATAGGCCTGACGCCCTATCCATTGCTCCGGAAGTGTTGCAGAAGCTTCATCTAAAATAATCTTAGAAGAAACTGTCCATTTTGGGGATACAAAAATGGAATTAGTCAGGTTTAATGAACTATCTGCCGAAAGAATTTGTGGTCCTCTCTGAAAAGCGACGTAGTTTTTGTAATTCTGCCCGCCGTAAAAAATTCTGACCGGCAATTCAATGTCAAGCACAATTTTTTCTCCAGCCTTCCAGTTTCTTGTTATAGTAAGATAGTGCTCTTTCAATGAGGTATATTTTTTACCTGCAACCGTCGCTGTATATGTTCCGGCCCATTCGGGTACACGAAAGGAAATGGAGAATAAAGAAGCCTGAGATGGATCGACTGTATAAACAATATGTCCTTTTTCGGGAAAATCGCTGACAGCTTTTATAGTCAGGCCAATCCGTTTTTTGTTAATTGTCAAAATGGAATCGGAGACTTTAGTAGATTCCAAAAACAGAAAAGTTGGAACACCAGAACGCAGGCCGAAATTAAAAAGTGGAATCATGGATATACCTCTTGGTACACTCGATAAGCAGCATGTAACATCGCAGGAATAAGGCTTTTTATCCATCAAGGAAGTATAATAGCTCACGCATCCGGACTGTGGATTTTCTGCGGCCAGTAAATGATTATAAACTGATTTTTCTATCTGATCCATATACTTAGCATCTCCGGTAAGAGTAAACAACTGGTAATTTAATTGTATCCAGGTAGTCGTTACACAACCTTCGCCTATGTTGTCGCGGGCAGATCCAGGTAAATCATCTTTAGCCTGAAAGTTTTCAAATGAGCTTGCGGTTCCCGTTATATAAAGTCTGTTATTCACAATATCACTCCAGGCTATGTTGACTGCTTTCAGGAGTTCTTCTTCTCCGGTAATTTTATATAGTTTCATAATTCCCACCAAATTTGACAACATCTCATAAGCCTTACTGTCGGCGATTTTATTGACCTGCCCTGAAAGAAATAATTCACTGATGATTTTTGGTCCGTTTTGCTGATTATAAGCACGAAGAATATATCTGGTAAAATCAAGAAATTTGGTTTCGCCCGTATAGCGATAGAGATCTACCATAGGATCTAAAATGCTGGTTGCTGCCATACCAACATGTTCACCCGCCGAAATAATATCTAACTGACCAGGACGATCACCAAATGTTTTGACTATTAAGTATCCAATTTTTTTTGCAGTTTCCAATGCAGGCTGGTACGCAAAAGTTTTATAATAGGCGATTAATCCTACAAGATCATATTTGTGAACCCATACGTCCCAGCTGGTCCAATATTTGTCAGGGGTATATGTTCCCAAATAACCATCAGGCAATTGTTTGCTCATGAAAACAAATAAAATACTATCCATTTCCTTTTTCAACTCGGGATCATGAGAGTATAACCAGGTATTACAAGCGGTCTCAAGATATTTGCCAACATGTTCCCCTATCCAATCCTGCTTTCCAGGCCTGGATACAAAACCTGACAGTATGGTTTCACGGTCAACCTGCAATAGTCTTTTATTTAAATTCGCATTCAACCGTAAACCTATTATCCCTCCAATCTCCTGGTTTTCGAATGGTGCCGGAACAAAGACATCGTTTACCACATTTTTTATAACAGGTTTTGGCGGATTGGTGGTATTCGCGACAAGAATCTTACAGGGGAACAGTAAAAAAATGAAAAGTGCATTGTATAAAACGTGTTTAGCCATGGCAGCGATTTAATTTTTTACACAAGAGTTATTTCATGACCGCCCTGTCCAAATGAACATATCCGCCATCCACATGTATCCACTGTCCACTTATATTCTTCGAATTTGGTGATAGTAGAAACAATACAGTGTTTGCAATTTCTTCGGTTGTTGTCATCCTGTTTCCCAGCGGTATTTTGTTACTAATCTCCTTTAGTTTTTCTTTTGGATTCGATTGCTGACTTATCCACCATTCGTACTGTGGTGTCCAGCATTCGGCGACAACAACTGCATTTGCGCGCACACCGGTAGTGGGAAACAGATTAGACCATTTATTAATAAGGTGCAGACGAGCTCCATTAGCCGCTGCATATCCGGATGTGCCTCCCTGTCCGGTTTCTCCTGTTTTGGAACAGATATTTACAATTGCTCCATTCGCTTTTTTCAGTGACGGGAAACATAACTCAGCCATCGTATGATAATGCGCGACATTTTTATCAAGCGAGTCATTAAAACTCTTAAGATCTCCATACTCAAGACTTACGCCATCATTGAGACCGGCATTGTTAACAAGGCCATATATTTGTCCAAATTCCTTTAAAATCTTTTCTATAGCTAAGGCACATTCGTTCTGGTTGGTTAATTCCACCTGCAATGGAAAAACAGTAGCCTCTGTCTCTTCTAATTCCTTTGCAAAATCTGCAAGTGCTGCGCCATTTCGATCAATAATGCATACAACGGCCTTTTCGGATGTTAAACTTCTTGCGATGCTTTTGCCAATTCCGCTGGCAGCACCTGTAATGACTATTACTTTATCCAAAAGATGCAGATCCACAGAAAAGATTTAGATTATACTAAATTACGGATATTGTATTCGACCAAATAGAAAACAATAAGTTTGCATTACTTAAATACGATTGTAATGAAATTCTTGCCTGTTATTATTTTACTATTTTGTTTTTCTGCCACTGCCCAGGTAAACATTATCCCTCAACCGGTTTCTGTAAAAATGCCCAATGTAACTGGAAGTTTCAATATTAATCCGGACACAAAAATTGTTTTGGAGGGAAGCGGACTTGAAAATTCCGTTCAGTTTCTTAATGCGTACCTAAAGGAATTTTACGGATTTAGTTTGGAGACGGCAGCAAAGCAAAAGGGGAATAACAACCTTATTTTGAATTTTGAAAGACTGGATGATTCTATTCCGGGGGCTTACAATTTGTCCATCGACCAGAAAGGAATTTATATTGCTGGTGACAATGAAACAGGTGTTTTCTACGGTATACAAACACTCATCCAATTACTGCCATTGCCAGTAGGCGCGCGGACACTTACTATCCCTTATATTCAGATCAGCGATCGGCCACGTTTTGCTTACCGTGGTATGATGCTGGATGTAGGTCGTCATTTTATGCCTGTGCCTTTTGTAAAAAAATTTATTGACTACCTCGCTTTGCACAAAATGAATGAGTTTCACTGGCATCTGACAGAAGATCAGGGCTGGCGTATTGAGATTAAAAAATATCCACGACTTACAGAAGTGGGCGCTTGGCGTGATGGAACCGTGATCGGTAAAAGACCATGGCGAACAAATGACAATATACGATATGGCGGTTTTTATACACAGGAGGATATCAAAGATGTAGTAGCTTATGCATCCAAACGATATATTAATATTATTCCGGAGATTGAAATGCCGGGACATGGAAGTGCGGCCATAGCAGCTTATCCCTGGTTAAGTTGTTTTCCGGATGAAAAAACGAATATCCCCGACAGCATGCTTTCCGATGAGGGGAAAAAAGCCAAAGGCAAACTGGTGTATGAGAGATGGGGTGTAGCAGAGGACGTTTTCTGTGCGGGTAAAGACAGTGTTTTTCAATTTCTGCAGGATGTGATAGATGAAGTTTCTCCATTATTTCCTTCCAAGTATATCCATATCGGTGGTGATGAGTGTCCCAAAACAAACTGGAAAAGATGCCCCCTCTGTCAAAAACGTATTCAAGATCTCGGATTGAAAGATGAACATGAACTTCAGAGTTACTTCATTCAGCGCATGGAAAAATATGTGAACAGCAAAGGAAAAACTCTAATTGGTTGGGATGAGATTCTTGAAGGAGGACTTGCGCCAAACGCAGTGGTTATGAGCTGGCGGGGAGAAAAAGGCGGTATAGAGGCAGCGAAGCAAAAGCATACGGTAATCATGACACCGACAACCTATGTCTATTTCGATTACTCACAATCCAAACATGATGATTCGTTGGTTATCGGAGGATATCTTCCTCTGGAAAAGGTATACAAATATGAACCGATCCCTGCAGAATTATCAGCTGACGATGGTCGTTATATTCTCGGTGCCCAGGCAAATGTCTGGACTGAATATATGCCCTATCCGTCCAAAATTGAATACATGATATTTCCCAGAATGGACGCGCTTAGCGAAGTAGTATGGAGTCCGAAATCTGCCAGAAACTGGGAAGATTTTAAAAGAAAACTGCCATATCAGTTAAAACGATACGATCTCTGGAAGACACATTATTTTAGCAATGCCAGTGAATATGACCAGCATTAGTCCGAAATTCAAACATGTCAGTTATTTGTGGGATGAAAAAAAAGCAGCCCAGTTTGCTGGCGACGAAGTCGCCTTATTAATATACCGTTCAAATCTTCTCGGAGAAGATCTCCGCCTTACCAATTACGGCGGAGGTAATACTTCCTGTAAAACAATTGCATCTGATCCTATAACCGGCGAAAAAAAAGAAGTGATGTGGGTGAAAGGGTCTGGTGGTGACCTGGGAACACTTAAGAGACAAGACCTCGCGGCATTGTATATTGACCGGATGTTAGGTTTGAAGAATATTTATAGAGGAATCAGCGATGAAGACAGGATGGTTGGCCTGTTTAATTATTGCCTTTACGATCTGGATTCAAAAGCACCATCCATTGATACGGCGCTGCATGCTTTTCTTCCATTCACCCATATCGATCACTTACATCCGGACGCTGCAATCGCCATCGCTGCATCGAAAGACGGAAAAAAAATAACGAATGAGTTGTTTAATGGTAAAATTGGATGGGTTGAATGGCAACGACCTGGATTTGATCTGGGATTGAAACTAAAGGAATGCCTGGATGCAAATCCCGGTATTCGTGGCATTATGTTAGGGTCACACGGTTTGTTTACATGGGGCGAAACTGCATACGCCAGCTACATCAACACCCTTGAAGTTATTGAGACCTGCGCCGATTATTTAGACAAACATATTGGGAAAAATAAAAAATCATTTGGTGGTGCAAAAATAATAACCTTACCAAAAAAAGAACGCCTGCAAAAAGCCGCTGAGTTGGCGCCTCTGTTAAGAGGATTTTGTTCTTCCGAGAAAAGAATGATTGGACATTTTACCGACGATGAACGTGTACTTGAATTTATAAATTCTAATGACCTGGAAAGACTTGCTCCCATGGGTACGAGTTGTCCTGATCATTTCCTGAGAACGAAGATAAGTCCGCTCGTGCTGAATCTAAGCGCAGACGAAGATTTGTCAGATACCGCAAAAATTCGTGACAAACTCAGACCCCAGTTTGAAGCCTATCGTAAAATGTATTCGGAATATTATCATTCCTGCAAACATGATGATAGTCCGCCAATGCGGGACCCCAATCCTGTAGTGATTCTTTACCCGGGTGTAGGTATGTTCACATTTGCCAAAGACAAACAAACGGCCAGAGTAGCATCGGAATTTTATATCAATGCCGTCAATGTGATGAAAGGAGCTGAAGCCATTTCATCTTATACTTCTTTGCCCCGACAGGAGGCATTTAATATTGAATACTGGCTGCTTGAAGAAGCAAAGCTGCAGAGGATGCCCAAACCAAAATCCCTGTCGGGAAAAGTTGCATTGGTTACGGGTAGTGCCGGCGGTATCGGAAAGGCCATTGCAAAATTATTTGCAGAAGAAGGTGCCTGCATAATTATCAATGATAATGACAATGAAAGATTAGAAAAAGCCAACAAAGAGTTCCAACAGTATTTCGGAAAGGATAAATTTATTGCCGAAAAATTAGATGTTACGGATGGGCAAACGATTCGTGATATTTTTTTATCAGCCTGCCTGGCATTTGGCGGCATTGATATTGTCGTGAATTGCGCGGGGCTTTCAATATCCAAACCGATTGAAGAACATTCGGAAAAGGATTGGGATCTTTTATATGATGTGCTGGTAAAAGGACAATTTCTTGTAACCAAAGCAGGAATAGAGATCATGCGTAAACAGCAAATGGGTGGAGAGATTCTGAATATAGTAAGCAAAAATGCCCTCGTTTCCGGTCCAAACAATGCCGGATATGGATCTGCAAAAGCGGCTCAGTTACATCTGAGCCGGTTAAATGCAGCAGAACTTGGCGCTGATAAAATCCGGGTAAATGTAGTAAACCCTGACGCTGTCATTTCAGACAGTAAGATTTGGGAAGGTGCATGGGCAGAAGGGCGCGCCAAAGCTTATGGAGTTAATGTGAGTGAACTTCCTGCATATTATGCAAAACGTACACTTCTTAATGAAATAATTTTACCAGAGGATATTGCGAAAGCTTGTTTGGCATTTGTTGGAGGGCTGTTAAATAAATCAACAGGAAATGTATTGAATGTGGACGGAGGGGTAGCGATGGCCTTTGTACGTTAATAAAAGTTACTATTCCATGGTACCGGATCAATCTAAGATTCAAGAGTATAATCAGCCATTCCTGAAATCACACAGGCAGAAACTTGAAATATTAATCGACAGTATTCCGGGCGTTGAATCGATTCTTCAGAAGTTGTCAGAATTTCAAATTGCTATACCCAGTTGGGCACTTGGTACCGGCGGTACGAGATTCGCAAGATTCTCCGGAGGCGGCGAACCACGCAATCTGGAAGAGAAAATTGAAGACGTGGGATTGCTACATGCTCTCAACCGTTCCAGTGGCGCGATTTCACTTCATATTCCCTGGGATATTCCAGAAAATCCAACGGCTATAAAATTACTCGCATCGCAATACGGACTGCATTTTGATGCCATGAATTCGAATACATTTCAGGACCAGCCGTTGCAACAACAAAGTTATAAATTTGGTTCCCTGCAGCATGTGAAAAAAGAAGTCAGACAGCAGGCGATCCGGCATAATATGGATGTAATTAAATATGGTGTTGCACTCGGATCAAAATCTCTTACGGTTTGGCTGGCAGATGGCTCCTGTTTTCCGGGACAATTAAACTTTCGCGAAGCATTTAGGAATACACTGGAAAGTCTGAAAGAAATTTATGCGGCTTTGCCGGAAGACTGGAAACTATTTGTTGAGTATAAAGCGTTCGAGCCTAATTTTTATTCTACCACGGTGGGCGACTGGGGTCAATCTTTACTATATGTTTCTAAATTAGGGGAGAAAGCATTTACACTGGTAGATCTTGGTCACCACCTGCCCAATGCAAATATTGAGCAGATTGTTGCTTTGCTACTGATGGAGGGCAAACTTGGCGGATTTCATTTTAACGACTCCAAATATGGCGACGATGATTTGACAGTCGGAAGTATCAAACCATATCAGTTATTTCTGATTTTCAATGAGCTAGTCGACGGAATGGATGCCAATCATATGAATCATGCAAAAGATCTGGGTTGGATGATCGATGCATCGCATAATGTAAAAGATCCTTTGGAAGATTTGTTACAATCGGTTGAAGCCATATTACTGGCTTATGCGCAGGCACTATCCATTGATCGTTTCAAACTCGGGGAAGCGCAACAAATTAATGACACTGTAGCCGCACAGGAAATTTTGCAGGATAGTTTTCGCATGGACCTTCGTCCTTTGATTGCCGAAGCAAGATTGCGCGCAGGGGCGGCTTTGAATCCACTTGGACTTTATCGTCATTTAAAAATAAGAGAACAATTAATTAAAACACGAGGTTCGAAAACGATTAGCTCCGGACTTTAATGCCATCAACACCTGCAATTGCCATATTGGATATCGGGAAAACAAATAAGAAGTTATTTCTCTTCGATGAGTCATATCAAATAATTTGGGAAGATAGTTCTGTGCTTGCTGAAACGAAAGACGAAGACGGATATCCTTGTGAAGATTTGACACTTTTGAATTCGTGGATAAAAGAGACCTTAAAGAAATGTAGCAGGGTTTCCAATGCGGAAATAAGTGCGATCAATTTTTCTGCCTATGGTGCCAGTTTTGTTCATATCGGGAAAAATGGGGTGCCCGTAACTCCTTTATATAATTATTTAAAACCTTATCCCGAAGAACTAAAAAGACAATTTTATGATCAGTATGGAGGCGAAATGATTTTTTCAATGCTCACAGCTTCACCGGTTCTGGGAAGCCTGAATTCAGGAATGCAGATTTACCGGATAAAAAAAGAAGATCCAGACAGATTCGTAGAAATCAAATATTCGCTGCACCTTCCCCAATACCTGAGTTGGTTTTTGTCGGGCAAAGAATGTTCAGATATTACCAGTATCGGATGCCATACTAACCTTTGGAATTTTTCTCAAAATTATTATCATGAATGGGTGCATCGTGAATCGGTTATAGATAAACTTCCTCCGATAATGTCATCGGGTACGACGCACGTGATTCATCCTGAAATGAATTCTCAGATATTCGATAATGAAAAATCTGAATGTCTGATAGGGACCGGACTGCATGATAGTTCAGCGGCTATGATCCCATATATCGAAAGTTTTCAGGAACCCTTTGTGCTAATTTCAAGTGGAACCTGGAGTATTAGTATGAACCCTTTCAATCTCAATCCGCTTACAGCTAATGAATTGCAGAGTGATTGTTTATGTTATTTGAATTTTAAAGGGAAACCTGTTAAAGCTTCGAGACTGTTTGCCGGCTTTGAGCATGATTCTCAGAAAGAACGGCTGGATGAATTTTTTCAGAAAGGCAAAGACTTTTATCACGGAGTAGTATATGATCCAGACATTGCGGCTGAATTAAAACGGAATCCCGATCGGCGGATCATGAAATTTTCGGAAATGGATCTTTCCTATTTTGGAAATTATGAAGAAGCGTATCACAAACTTGTACTGGACATTATAGATCAGCAGGTCATTTCTACTAGTTTCATATTGACGAACGAAGTAAAACGAATATTTGTTGATGGCGGTTTCAGCAGAAATTCCATATATATGCATTTGCTGTCTGAAGCTTTTCCATTACACGAAGTATTCGCGGCTACAATAGCTCAGGCCAGTGCTATTGGCGCTGCTATGATCGTTCATGATCATTGGAATGAAAAAGAATTTCCTACAGATATAGTTGAGTTGAAATATTATGGAAGGAAAGTGTGAAAGTGTGAGAGTGTGAGAATGTGAGAGTGAGAAAGGCATTAAGCATTATGCTTTAAGCCTTAAGATTTGAAAGATTTTCTTATTTTAAATCGTTCTCTGGATGGGAGTATTAATTGGAGTTTTTTTACATTTTATTGGTGGCTTTGCATCAGGCAGTTTTTATATTCCGTACAAAAAGGTAAAGTCATGGCATTGGGAAAGTTACTGGCTGATTGGCGGACTATTCTCCTGGCTCATTGCTCCGATTTTTGCAGCCTGGCTTATTGTTCCGGGATTTTGGGATATCATAGGTGCCGTGTCCAAAACGACTATATTCTGGACCTATTTTATGGGAGTGCTTTGGGGAATAGGCGGCCTTACATTCGGCTTAAGTATGCGGTATCTGGGAATGAGTCTCGGTATGGCCATTGCGCTTGGTTATTGTGCCGCATTTGGTACACTTATTCCTCCTTTATATTATGATGTTGTTGGAAATCCCGACGGCCAAACAACCCTTTCTTCTCTTTGGAATTCAGGATCTGGTAAAATTATTTTGGGCGGTGTTCTTCTCTGTCTGACAGGCATTGGAATTTGTGGAAAGGCGGGGGTAATGAAGGAAAAAGATTTAAGCGGTTCAAAATCTGAAGGAACGATTGTAGAATTTAATTTACGCAAAGGCGTAATGGTTGCAACTATTTCGGGCATACTCAGTTCCTGTTTTTCATTCGGACTTGCGTTCGCTAAACCCATTTCTGTTCTGACAGAAAAAAGCGGGGTCAATCCAATTTTTCAGAATCTTCCGTCATTGGTGGTGGTTCTACTAGGCGGCCTTACTACTAACTTTATCTGGTGTGTAATATTGAATATCAAAAATAAATCGTACGGTGACTATACAAATTCAAAGACTCCACTAAAATGGAATTATATATTTTGTATCATCGCGGGAATCACTTGGTATCTGCAATTTTTCTTTTATGGAATGGGAAGCAGTAAAATGGGGAAATACGATTTCAGCAGCTGGACTTTTCACATGGCGTTTATCATAATTGTCAGCAATGCGTGGGGAATTTATTTTAAAGAATGGAAGGGTTCAGGAAACACCACCATGCGAGTGATCGGACTTGGAATTTTTACTGTTATACTTTCCACCGTGGTAGTCGGACTGGGAAATTATTTAGCTTCCATTCATCACTAAAATATTTTAATATTTACATATGAAATATAAATTCTGTCTTTTAATTGCAGGTTTGCTGTTGATGAGTAGCGGTTATTCTCAGGTTGTTTTGAAGAATCTTCGTTGTGAAAACAGAATAAATCCAATCGGAATAGATATTCAGAAACCACGATTCAGCTGGCAATTAGTCTCGAATCAACGCGGTGTGGAACAAACTGCTTATGAAATCAGAGTGGGTTATAAATCCGGGAAAAATGATGTTTGGAATAGTGGAAAAGTCACGAGTGGCCAATCTGTTTTTGTGCCCTACTCGGGCAATGCATTGCAACCCGGGGAAACTTATTACTGGCAGGTAAAAATATCAGACAATAAAGACGAAACATCCGACTGGAGTGAAAAAGCTTACTGGCAAATGGGATTATTGCAGCCGACTGACTGGAAAGCAAAATGGATCGAATCTACAAGTGAAGCGGATACTGTAAATGGTCCTGCACTACTTTTCAGAAAAGAATTTTCATCAGCAAAGAAGATAAGTTCAGCTACCGTTTTTATTGCAGTTCACGGCATGTACAATGCATTTATAAATGGCAGTAAAATGGGTGATGGATTTCTGACACCGGGATGGACGAGTTATAATAAACGTCTTCAATATCAGGTGTATGATGTTGCAAAATTTATTCATAGCGGTGCAAATGTAATAGGCGTGAATATCGGAAGTGGCTGGTACAGGACAAACCTTGCCTGGAACAATAACAGAAATATTTACGGCAAAAAAATCGGCCTTTTAGCCCAATTGGAAATTCGTTATTCCGATGGCAGCGTCGAAACAATTGTTTCTGATGGAACCTGGAAAACTTCGGATCAGGGACCTATCCGTAGTTCTGAAATTTACAACGGAGAAATCTATGACGCTCGGAAAGAAATATATGGATGGCGGATGACCCGGATATCAATGATAAAGATTGGCGGCAAGTAACAAAACATGATTATCCAGAAAATAATTTAGTTGCCACTTATAATGAACCTGTGAGGGAGCATGAGATATTTCGGCCAGTTCGTATTTTTAAAACTCCCAAAGGGGAACAGGTTGTAGATTTTGGACAGAACCTCGTTGGACATGAAGAAATTATGGTCGATAGGGCAAGCTGGTGATTCGATTATTATAGACCATGCGGAAGTGTTAGATAAGGAAGGTAATTTTTATACGGATAATTTGAGAGCTGCAAAATCAGAAAATATTTATATTCTAAAAGGAGACAGTGATGATGAATTCCTGGAGCCACATTTTACTTTTCATGGGTTCAGATATATACGTGTTAGGGGATTTCAGGGCGAAATTCATTTCAAACCTCGTGAACACGATAAATATATGCATGATCATGATACGAGTACCGCTCCAAATCATCGCAATATGGAAATTTATGCTGCAACATTGTACTCCGATATGAACAAAACCGGCCAATTTGAATGTTCCAATCCAATGCTTAATCAACTTCAGCATAATATTCAATGGGGACAGAAAGGAAATTTTCTGGATGTGCCTACTGATTGTCCGCAACGCGATGAAAGACTGGGCTGGACGGGAGATGCGCAGGCATTTTCAAGAACAGCGAGTTATAATATGGACGTTCATAATTTCTTTTCAAAATGGCTGAAGGATCTGGCTGCAGATCAGTCTGACGACGGAAGAGTTCCTTTTGTTGTTCCCAATGTATTGGGTGCGATGGCCGGAGGGTCAGCAGGATGGGCCGATGCGTCTACCATTATTCCATGGAATATGTGGCTTGCCTATGGCGATCCAAAAATTCTGGAAGATCAGTATCCAAGTATGAAAGCCTGGGTTGGATTTATGCAAAGTCATAGTAACAACTATTTGTGGAATACCGGTTTTCATTTTGGCGATTGGCTATTTTACAGGCCAGCAGATGATAACGATGGAAGGTCGGCTGTCACAGACAAGTATATGATTGCGCAATGTTTTTTTTCTTATTCAACACAATTAGTTTTGAATGCCGCAAAAGTTTTAAACAAAACGGAAGACATACAAAAGTATTCCGACTTGCTTCAACATATTAAAGATGCTTATCTGAAAGAATATGTAACTCCTTCGGGAAGATTAGTCTCCAGCACTCAGACAGCCTACGTACTGGCGCTACAATTTGATATGCTCCCGGAAAATCTGAGAGCACAGGCAGCAAAAAGGCTGGTCGATAATATTGAAGCTTATGACAATCACCTTACTACAGGATTTCTTGGAACACCATATTTATGTCATGTACTTACCCGCTATGGTTATGATACTGTAGCTTACAAACTTTTGTTACAGGAAACATATCCTTCCTGGCTGTATCCGGTAAAAATGGGAGCAACTACCATTTGGGAAAGATGGGATGGAGAAAAGCCTGATAGTAGTTTTCAAACTCCCGGCATGAATTCATTTAATCACTATGCCTATGGGGCAATAGGAGACTGGATGTATCGAAACATTACTGGCATTGATAACTACGGAGATGCAGCCGGATACAAAAAAATAAGCATACGACCACATCCCGGCGGAAATCTAACCTATGCCGACGCAGATTTGGAAACGGTGTATGGAAAAATTAGCGTTCATTGGAAAATTGCGGAGAAGAAATTTATAATGGATGTTGAAATTCCTGCAAATACCACGGGTGTAATCTACATCCCAACATCTACGCAGGACGGAATAACGGAAAATGGAAAACCATTGTCGCAAGTAAAAGAAATTAAACTATCAGGTAAGGAAGGAAATTATTTTGTTTTGCAAGTTGGTTCGGGAATTTATCATTTCACTTCTGCTTATGACCGTTGATCGTTATTAATTTAAAATTCGCAAATTAATTAATGTCTTACGATATGCGCTTTAGGCTTTAAGCTTTGAGCTTTGGCTTTCAGCTTCAATACCTGTAACAAACCGCATTGATATTCATTCCGGCACCAACGGAAGCGAACACGAGAATGTCTCCCTGGCGTAAATTGTGTTCGGGAAACTGATGTTTGCGAACCAAATCAAGAAGTGTGGGTATAGTTGCTACCGAGCTGTTTCCTAACCATCCTATACTCATAGGCATTATATTTTCCGGAGGAGTTTCAATTTTGTACAACAGGTATAGTTTTTTGATGATTGCTTCATCCATTTTTTCGTTTGCCTGGTGAATAAATATTTTTTTAACGGACCGAATATCTTGACCCGATTTATCAATGCATGCTTTCATGGCTTCGGGAACATGTTTTAATGCATATTCATAAACCTTTCTGCCTTTCATTTTCAAATAGCGAATTCGGGGGTTACTATTGGGATAAAATGAAACGCCCATATTGATATAGTCCACCTCATCCAGGCTATGGGTTTGTGCGGTATAACTCAGTAAACCGGAAGAGTTTTCATCCCCTTCTTTTTTCTCGAGAACTACGGCGCCGGCTCCATCGCTAAAGAGCATACTGTCCCGGTCAAACATGTCGATGACCCGGCTTAACGTTTCGGTCCCGATAATCAGTGCTTTCTTTGCCATTCCGGCTTTGAAAAATGCATCGGCCTGAATCATCCCCTGTAGCCAGCCCGGGCATCCAAATAAAATATCATATGCTATGCAATTTGGATTTCTGATTCCCAGCATATGCTTTAACTGACTTGCCAATGACGGTACTGCTGCTGTCTGAATGGTATCTTTAATAACATTCCCGAAATTGTGGGCAACAATTAACTGGTCCAGTGTTTCAGGATCTACACCACTTTCTTCAATTGCTTTTTTTGCGGCTTCATACCCTATATTAGAAGCGTTCAGATTATCGGTTGTATAACGCCGCTCTTCGATACCTGTGATCTTTTTGAATTTATTTACAACTTCAGTTGGCTCTACAGCCAGCGGGAGACCTTCCGACGTAAAGAATTCATGTTGCGCAAAATCCTGGTTGGTTTGCACAAATGGAGGTATATAAGAACCCGAACCTGTAATAACAGAACGCACCATACTTAAATTCATTAAACATTCTAGTGTAACCTTGCTATTGCCCGAACAGGAAACGTTCCAACACCCTTAAATTTAGGAGGTATTGCACTAAAAATAAAATTTTCATCCGGTATGGCAGAAAGATTGCAAAGATGTTCAACGATGAGAATCCCATTTCCAAGTAAAATAGTGTGAACAGGCCTTGTATTTGTTGCCGTGTCATCAATGTTGTGCGAATCGATTCCTACCAGACAAACTTTACATTCTTTTAAATAATCGGCCGCTTGTTCAGTAAGAAAGGGATGATCTTTAAAGTATTTTTCTGTGGACCAGTGAACATCCCAACCCGTATTAACCAGCACGGCCTTTCCCGCAAGGTCAAGACCTTTAAAACAATCGACATCGATTGCCATTCTTTCTGAAAAAGGAACGCGTAAAATGATTCCTTTTAATTCTGCAAAATGTTCCAGCGGCGTGTCATTCAGATCCTGACCATTCTCAAACCTGTGAAATGGACAATCAATATAAGTTCCGGTATTACTAACCATTTCAATCTTTCCGATTTGAAAACTTGTTCCTTCTGCATATATTTTTTTAGAATCCTCGCGACTCAGGTAATCGCAAATAATAGGTGCGGGCAGACCTTTATAGGTTATCAACCCATTTTCTATGGTGTGACTTAGATCAATTAGCGTGGATGACATCTTCAATTAATTATCAGATTTGAAATATTATTTCGAGACAGCCACACCCACAAATGAATCTGCAGTACCGTAATATAAAAACCATTTTTCTTTATAGTAAACAAGACCTTCAGCAAAAGTAGTCCCCGCAGCATACTGTCCGCTGATCTCATGCGGAAGTGTCGGTCTGAGAAAGGGCCTGTCTGATCTGGAAAGAATCGTTTCAAGATCTTTAGGACTAAAGAAAACCCTTCCAACGGAATAAGTTCCCTTAGGTAAAGAATGATCGCTGTCATTTCCATCGCTGTTCTTTCCATTATATATTAACATGACTCCCCGGTCAGTCATCAATGCGGGGGGGCCACACTCATCCAGATCGCTGTCGAAATAATATGGTCTTGTTTGCATAATTTTTCTTAGAAAACCTGTCGAATCAACCAACGGATACCAATCATACAGATTTTCAGACCAGGCCAGGTTTACAAATCGTTCTCCCCAATACATCCAATATTTACCTTTTACTTTGGCAAGAACTGGTTTATTATTTTGCATTACAGTTATCATGGATGCTGACTTACTGGCCGTATCCAGAAAGCGATGATTGTATGCTTTTGCAAATGCCGGCCCCTTTTTCTCCCAGTGAAAAAGATCTTTTGAAAATGCTATACTCAATCGCGGAATTTTGTAATTCCAGGAAGTATATGCAAGTACATATAGTCCGTCTTCTGTTTGTGCAATTCGTGGATCTTCGCATCCGCCCGGATAGTCAAATATCTGAAATGAATCTTTTGCCGGATAAAGTACAGGTTCAGGAAAAGAGGTAAAATGGATACCGTCAAGACTACTCGAAATTCCAATACGGGAAGTTCGTCCTCCCAATGAAGCTGCGGGATTGTCTTCACATCTTGACAACACATACAGCGTATCGTTTCGAACCATGGCAGCCGGATTGAATACATCAGCTTTTTTCCAATGCACTATATCATTTTTGAGAGAGTCAAAAAACATAGCAGTTGTATCGCGACTCAAAACCGGAAACGTAACAGGTTTACTAAAAGATGATAATTGATCGTAAACGGTTGGCTTCGATGTGCAGGCAGACAAAAACAGAACGGCAATAAGGTATCTGTATCTTTGTTGCATATTTAAAGAGATGTTATGGTAAGGATGGGTGAATATAATCTGCTTAAAGTTATAAAAGTAAAGGATATGGGTGTGTTCATGGACAATGGTGAAGAAGGAATACTTATGCCAAAACGTTTTGTCCCACCTGGTGCCAGAACAGGAGATGAAATAAATGTTTTTTTATACCATGACGGTGAAGGCAGACCGATCGCAACCACGCAAAAACCATTCGGAGTGTTGGGAGATATTGTGAAACTAAAAGCTGTTAGCGTTACTCCACAGGGCGCCTTTCTCGATTGGGGTTTAATGAAGGATCTCTTTATCCCGAAATCAGGAATGATCAGTTTTATTCAGCCCATGGGCGAATACCTGGTAAAGATTGTGATGGACGAGCAAACCGGTCGTGTTGCAGCAACGGAAAAACTGGAAAGATTTTTGTCCAACGATGTATTAAATGTTAAGGAAAAAGAGGAAGTCAGCCTTTTGATATACCGTAAAACTGAAATAGGATATGAAGTAATTATCAACAATATTCATAAGGGTATATTGCACGAGAACGAAATATACCGACCTATTGAAATCGGGGACCGCTTTTCAGGGTTTATCAAAAATATTCTTCCGGGAAATAAAATCGATGTTGCTGCAGGTAAACCGGGTTATCAACGAGTGGAAGATGAAGCGGAAAAAATCCTTCGTCTCTTAAATGAGAACAACGGATATCTTCCTTATCACGACAAATCAACACCTGAGGAAATTTATGCGTTCTTCAATATTAGTAAAAAGACTTTTAAGATGACAACGGGGAATCTTTATAAACAGCATAGGATAATTTTCACGAAAACAGGGATTCAGCTTTCTGCCAAAGTGTAAGGGTGTGAGCTTAATGCTGAGCTTTAGTTTAAGCTGTTAAACCTTAGTCTAATAAATATTTTGGCTCAGAAAATCATTTCTGAATTTTCCTTTAGGATCATAATGGGCTGCGAGCTTCTTAAAATCTGCGAGTTTTTCGTAACGTGATTCCAATACCTGCGGTGGAATCGTAAATAGCTTCCCCCAATGAGGTCTTGCGTTGAAAGGAGCCAGTTCTTTTTCAATCAACGGTAATAATTTACTTACTTCGTCCCATTCCTGTTTCCAGGTGAAATGTATGGTTACGGAATGCTGGTTTCTGCAGGGACTTAGCCAGAGTTCATCGGCAGCAATGGTTCTGATTTCCGAAATGAATAAATGGGGTCCAATCTGTTTCCCCAGACTTTGGATGGCAAGGATTGCTTCTACTGCATTTTGTTTTGGAATAAAATATTCCGTTTGCAATTCTTTGCCGCTGCTTGGCGTGAATCCCATTTTAAAGTGGGGAAGGCGTTCATACCATGGACCTGGCTTACCCATTTGAGGCGTACAATTCTCCGCAGAGAGTTCAATAATCGGATGAAGATCTTTGGTGGCTGCCTTAGCACCAAAAAATTCCTCCATTCCGTGATATTCTATGTCTGGATTTACTTTGTCTTTTATCCAGACTTCATTGATCGAATCCGATTGCCAGTCAGTAAACAGGCTAACGCTGTATCCCGCGGAAACAATTTCAATAAAATGATCTTTCAGTTGAGCTAAGGGCAGATTTGTAAAAACTTGTTGACGCATCTGATAAGTTGGAACTACATCCAGCGTAACTTTTGTGATGATGCCGAATGCTCCCAGTCCTACTACTGCACCATTGAAAATTTCCGGGTCTTTGTCTTTGCTTAGTGTTATCACCGATCCATCAGCTATGACAATTTCCAACGCTCTTACCGCTGTTGAGAGGTTACCATTTTTTACTCCCGAACCATGGGTAGCTGTACTGATACTCCCGGCAACAGAAATATGAGGAAGAGACGCCAGATTTTGAAGAGCAAATCCTTTTTTGTCCAACCAGGGACTTAATTCTCCGTATTTTATTCCCGCTTCAACGGTTAAAGTTTTATTTGCGGCGTCCAGTGAAAGGATATTATTTAATTTGTTGGAGGAGATTAAATTGTATTTACTGTCAGCTATCGTATTAAAACAATGACGGGTGCCCAACCCGCGAAGACGATCAGTTTTTTTAACAAGGGACTGAACTTCTGATACTGTTTTTGGATAAAACACATTACTGGTGCTATAAGTAAGATTACCGGACCAGTTTTTTAATTTATCCTGCTGAAGTATTTCCGGAACTGAAGGAATAAATGGGGCGGCCATAAGTGCAGAAGATAATTTAATGAATTTTTTTCTTTGCATGAGATGGATTTTTACATTGCAATTACTTCTTCCAGACTTCCACATGCCAGTCATTACCACTACCTACAGAAAACGTCTTTGCAAAATCGCCCTGGTTAAGTGCAAACGATAGTTGCAGAAGACTGTTCAGATAGGCAAGGGGTTTATTTTTTTCCACTGCTCCGAAGGTCTGTTCGTATGGCATATCTCCTGAATAAATTTTCTTCTGATCATGAAAAACCTCCACGTGCAAAATACTGCCGAAGGATATACCGAGCTGATTGAAAAGCGCTCCACCGATGTTTGTCCAGATATTTCCGTATTGAACATCAAGTATCGAAATAGTGCCTTTTATTTTGTCCCCATCTTTCGCTGCAGATTGATAAGGAATCATTACTACTTCGCTGGGAAGCTTCATGCCAACCTGCTCATAGCTAATAACACCGGCGGCGAGTCTTGCGCCTGTATAAGCATACACATCACGACCGTGGAAAGTATAGGATTCCTGCGAATTCTTACGCCGGTTTAGTACCTCATCTATTTGCCTTACTTCCTCAATGCCCAGTGAAGACGCAATGAGTGTGAGTGTTCCATTGTCAGGTGTCACAATAAACTGTCCTGTTTTTGTTTTCATCACCACAGACTTTCTGATTGTACCTACGCCAGGATCTACTACAGACACAAAAACAGTTCCCGCGGGCCAGTAAGGCACCGTTTGTTCGAGTCGGTAAGCCGCCTCCCATATGTTGTAAGCGGGAATTTCATGAGTAAGATCAAATAATTTAAGGTCTGGTGAAACGCCCATTGCAACACCTTTCATGGCAGATACTGCTCCGTCTTTGAGACCGAAATCAGATTGAAATACTACAATTTTATTTTGTGCCTGCAGTGCCGCGGAAAATAATAATATAAACAGGAAAGAATACAATAAGCCGCGCATTGGAATGATATTTTATTCAATGTACGCTAAGAATTTTGCTTATTTGTCCCCGAGATAAGAAATGTCTTTCGGCTTTTATTATTTCCTGTTAAGGTATAGAAGAGCCAGTCGCCGCAGTAATATGGCCGTCAACAGGATTTTGCAAAAACGCTACAACAGTACAATCGGCGGATTTCAGATCATCGGGAAGATTGAGATAATATATTTTTGCGTCGTTCTGGTTCGGAGAAACTTTAAAATCCCTGACGATAAAAAAATGAGATAAGGTTTTGCCTTTGTTTTCTCCCCGTTGAATGAAGTCCTTTGCAAAATTTTGTACCAGTGCTAAATTCAATTTCAATTTTACATCTCCATTGGAAGTTATTGAAACGGGAATTTTATGTTTGTCTGCCTGCGAAACTTTTATTTCAATAGTATTATCGGGCAATTCTGCAACTGATGCGGTTATTGATTCTTTTAACTGTGTTTCATTGCTGCCGACAAATTGCGTTTTTCCATTTACAATAATCTGCGGAGTATAGATATTTTCGACATGAAAGATGGCTCCATATTGCTGCTGTCTGTTGGAATAAGCTGGATTTGAATATTTGTCCTTCCATCCGAGATAATTCCAATAGTCGACATGAAAACTTAAAACGTATATATTTTTTGCCTGACCATCCAAACGTCCAACTGCATCGTCGGCAGGAGGACAGCTTGAACAACCTTCCGAGGTAAATAATTCAACAACCGCAAAACCTCTGGCAGAGACAGATTTACTTCTTTGTCTATTAGAAATATTGAATGAAGAAAAAATACATGGTAAAACCAGCAGACAAATTATAAGACGGAGGTTATAATTTTTTAAAGACATCGACAACTGAGGATTCTGAATATAAAATTAAATTAAAAAAGTCCGTTCATTTGTCATTGTATTGACAAACAGACGAACTTTTTTAAATACCTGAACTGTGAACTACATGTAGAATTGTTCAGAGATAATCTTACCATCTTTTAC
Source organism: uncultured Bacteroidota bacterium (assembly GCA_963757315.1). GTDB lineage: Bacteria > Bacteroidota > Bacteroidia > Chitinophagales > Chitinophagaceae > Puia. Next base: position 632,820 of record CAVWRD010000012.1, read on the forward strand.
CTGATATACACAAAGTTCTGTCATGTCCATGCGCCCACGGTCCTTTGTAGTTACGTCCATGCGCATGGTCAGAGAGAATGTATTTCCGGCAATCATGGGTTCCGAAATCTCCATCGAATGAGTGGCAGTCACCATATCATTCCATTTTTCTCCTTTCTTGATAATTGCATCCAGTCCTTTTGTTTCTTTTTCAAATCCTCCACCGGCCATTGGCTCTATGCTAATCGCATCTTTTGCAAATAGCTCTTTTTGAGCGGTTTCAAATTCACCATGTTCGCAGTATTTCTTCAGTTTTTTGGCTATTTCCTTTGTAGTCATAACCTTCGTTGCTGTTGTTGACATAGCTTTAATTTTAGTGATGAAACAATAGTAAATTCACTGCAAAAACTATACTAGGCTTTTGTATTTACCCGGTTTAACATCTTTATAAAATCGCTGACTTCTGTGGGAAATATTCCCCTTAAAAATTGAGTACCAATGTGAATTATATCTGATATCCTGCTGGCATTTATACTTTTAGCCTGCTTTACTTCATGTAAAGAACAATACCGAGTATTAATGCTAGTAGACTGAATAGCGGAGGGGCGGGTAACGCGGATCAGGAAGCTACTTCCTTTTCGGCAACCTTCTTTTCCTTCTTGGGTGCTTTGGTTTTTTCTTTGTGCACAACTGTTATTTGTTCCTTCGTCAGATGTTTGCTGAGAATTTTTCCTGCTTTGTGGATTTCCTTTTCGAATTTCTTGTCGCTAATTTTTTTGTAATAACCTTTCAGTGTTTCTGTAAGTTTATTTTCGACTTCTTTTAACAGCGTCTTCTTTATGTCCTTCTGTGAAGGCTGTTTAGTTTTCTTTGCCATAATGATATAATAACAATTTGATATTCTAAAGATAACCTGTTTTTCAAATTTTACATGTTAAGCTTTTGCTGAAAACCCTAGGCGAATAGTGGTCTTTCGGAATTATTCAGATTTGACCTCACTTATCATCGAATAATGTTCGACTTCGGGAAATGGCGAATAGAAATGATGCAGTAATTTCTTCCAATCCTGGTATGCCGGTGATTCTCTGAATGCAACGACATGATCTTCTATTTTTTGCCATTTTACAAGTAATATATAACGATTCGGAACCTCCAGGCATCGATGCAACTGATTTCCGATATGTCCTACTGCAGAAGAAATTATTTCCCGGGCAGTTTCGAAAGCTGCTTCAAATTCCTCTCTTTTTTCAGGAATTACATTCAAAACAGCAACTTCGAGAATCATGAAGTATTATTTAAATTCATGTGTAAACGCAAGCCCAGCCTGTGTTCGATAATAAATGTTGAAACATACACAATAAAATTAACAGGATTATTTCATCAATTAAGAAACTATACCCGTTTATTTCACGTACATTGTCACCAGTCTGGTGCTTGAGAAGACCATGGAAATCTGATTATTCAACTAACCGTTCTTTTTTTATGGCCTTTATCGACGAAATCCTCCAGACGCCTTCGTATGGGTGGATAGATGAAAAGGGAGTATTTCTTAAGCCCACAACGAGACAATTATTTAGAGAAGCTTTTTCCCGAATCAACGTATTCAAATCAAGGAAGAACTGGATCGCTCTCATAAGCTGGTTCATGGCAGCCTGTATGTTGCCTTTGTTGGTGATATTTCTCATCTATTTTTTAAGCTGGAAAACGGCCATCGTGCTGGTGGTATACGCCATGGTCATTATGAGCACCCATGGTACCATTTGGTTTCATCGATATTGTACTCATAAATCCTATCGTTTCAGCCACCCGATTTTCAGATTGATCACCCAAAATCTGGTAATTAAAACTTTTCCGGAGGAAATTTATGTAATCTCTCATCACGTCCATCACGTAAAATCCGATGAACCGGGAGATCCCTATAATCCGATGGGTGGATTTATGTATTGCATGCTTTCAGACGTAAATCATCAAAGCATTTCTAAAGACCTCTCCCGCGAGAAATATACACGTGTTCGAAATTTTCTTGGGCACACGGGCGTAGGGCTCAATTCATTTGAGCAATACCAATCCTGGGGTTCTGTTTCTAAACCATTATACGTAATTACACTTTGGATCTTGAACTGGGCTTTCTGGTATGGTGTTCTTTTTCTACTAGGTGGAAACGGACTTGCACTTGCATGCTTCAGCGGCGCTTTTTTCTGGTTTGTTCTTGTAAGAGCTTTTAATTATACGGGTCACGGTAAAGGGCATGATAAACACGTGGACGGTATTGACTTTGACCGGTCAAATCTTTCAATCAATCAAACAAGGCCAGGAATGCTTTCGGGCGAATGGCACAATAATCATCATCTTTTTCCCGGAAGTGCCAGGGCGGGATTTCTTCCTTATCAACTCGACCTCGCATGGATATATATTTATAGCCTTTTCAAATTGGGAATGGTTTCAAGCTATAAAGACTCCAAAAAAGAATTCTTGACAAAATACTATTCTGCTAACCCGTTGCACAGCAGGGATTCTTAATTGAATAGTTTATCATATCCGTCTTTTTCGTAAAACCGGCGCATGCAGACTTTACGTTTTGTAATTTAGTCACCCAATTCAGACACTCTTCAATTTTTGCAGTTATCAGGATTTGTGAAACCCGAATGAATTTATCTAAGCGTAAAAATGATTCGCTTAATGGACTTTATGTTAAAAAGACTCTTCCTGTTCCCGGTGTTTTTCATTTGCTTCCATAATATTGGGAATTGTCAGCCTGAATTCCGGCAATATTCCTATCCCTTACATGTAATTTTTGATACCGATTTCGGACCAGATTATGATGATGTAGGCGCCATTACTTTGCTTCATTGTTTCGCAGACAGTGGATGGGTTCGCATTCTTGCGACGATGGGAAGTTCGAAATATAATAATGCGGCCGCCGCAATTAATGTATTTAATACTTATTTCGGCAGACCAGATATCCCAATTGGCATGGTGACTGGCAATGCCGTAGAATTAGGTGATAAACAACATTGGACCGATTCTATTATAAGTCGTTATCCTCATAAAATAAAAAGTAACCAAGATGCGCAAGATGCTCTGATCTTATACAGAAAAATTCTGGCGTCACAACCAGATCATTCGGTTACTATCATAACGGTTGGATTTCTTACCAACCTGGCCAATTTATTAAATTCCAAAGGAGATTCATATTCTCCGCTGAACGGATTAGAATTAGTTAAACTAAAGGTTCGCAATCTTGTCAGTATGGCGGGAAGATTCCCTACCGGAAGGGAATTTAATCTGGATCAGGATGTGAGTTCATCCAAAAAAGTTTTGACCGACTGGCCAACAACTATTTTATTTAGCGGATTCGAAATCGGACAGAAAATAAAGACCGGACTTGACCTCATACATAATAACAGAATACAGAACAGCCCGGTGAAGGACGTGTTTTCTATTTGTATTCCTTTATCTGCTGAAGACAGCTCGGGAAGAATGAGCTGGGATGAAACTGCTGTTCTTGTGGCAATCAAGGGATGGCAGAAATACTATACGCTTCAGAAAGGGTCCTGCATAATCAACTCCGATGGGACAAACGAATGGAAAAGCAACGGTAACACAAGAGCCCACCTTGTGGAAGAACAATCACCGTTGGTGGTAAGCGAAATCATAAATCAGTTGATTATGCATCAGCCCATGAAACAAACAGCACACTAATTAGCTGATGCTTTTTTCTTTCCCTGAGAAGGAACTTTATATCCTTTCTTACGTGCTTCTGATAAACCGATCGCAATTGCCTGTTTTCGATTTGTCACTTTTTTTCCGCTGCGTCCGCTTTTAAGTTTTCCTTCTTTCATTTCATCCATCACCTTTTTCACTTTGCCCTGACTGGCTTTTGAATATCTGGCCATAGTTATTTATTTTAATTATAAACAGACTTCAATTTTTTTGCCATTCATTTTTATGATTAGTTATATGATTGCATCAGTAAAAAAGGGTAGCCTTTTCCCCAACTGATCACAGCCCACAACCCATAACCCATAACCCATATCTCATAACTATCCTCTTACCTCTTGCATCTTCGGAGACAATAAATGCATGACTGTCCACGCCAGCAAATAAGCAATCGCGCAGATGCCAAAAATAATATTGTATCCTGTTCCCAGGGACCCAATAAGCTTGAAATGATCCAGTATAATTCCAATGGCAAATGGAAAAAGAATTCCACCGACGGATCCGGCCATACCCGCAATTCCAATCACAGAACTTAAAATACTTTTTGGGAAAATATCTGAACCAATTGTATAGATATTTGCACTCCATGCCTGGTGTGCAGCAGCAGCCAGGCTAATCAAACATACAGCCGGCCAGATACCATTGGTGTATCTCACGAAAAATATCGGAACAACACAACATGCAAAAATGAACATGGAAATCTTCCTGGCTTTATAAACCTGCATTCCGCGTTTTATTAACCATCCTGATAAATAACCTCCAAGTATACTTCCAAAACTGGCTACTACATATACGGTTGATACGTGAATAGCGGAGCTCGTCAGATTTAAATGATAAGTAGTATTAAAATATGTCGGAATCCAGAACAGATAAAACCACCATACCGGGTCGGTTAAAAATTTCCCCAGAACTATTGTCCATGTTTGACGGTAACTGAATAATTCAGGCCAACTTATCTTTTTTTTCTTGTCACTACTCTGGTCTTTCAGAGAATCAGAATCGCTTTTAATATATGCAAGCTCTTCGGGCGAGATGTTTTTCTTTTGCGATGGAATATGATATAACCACCACCAGAATATCAGCCAGATAAATCCTAACGCACCCGTCCATAGAAAGGCTTGTCGCCACCCAAAAGATGAATAAATCCAGGCAATAAAGGGAGGTCCTATAATAGCTGCCACATTCGATCCGCTGTTGAAAATTCCGGTGGCAAGTGCACGGTCCCTTTTTGGAAACCATTCAGCCACGGCTTTTATTGCAGCCGGAAAATTTCCTCCTTCACCCAATCCCAATGCAGTTCGCGCAACGCCAAATCCAAAAGTGGATGAGGCTAGCGCATGAAACATGGCAGCAACGCTCCAGACAATAATCGATACCGCATACCCCAACCGGGTACCGATGCGGTCGATCAATCCTCCAAATATCAGGAGCGCCATTGCATAAGCAGTGGAAAACGCTATAACAATATGACTGTAATCCTTTTCCGACCAGTTGAAATCTTTTGCAAGACTGTCTTTCAACAACCCGATTACCTGACGATCCAGATAATTGATCGTAGTGGCAAAAAAAAGTAGTGAAACAACTACCCACCGGAATTTTCCCATTGGCTGCCGCATCGTAGAGGAAATTTAAACTAAAGAGGATCTTATTGCGGCAATTTGTATTAAAATCGCTTCAACGTTGGACCTTATTTTATCAAATTCTTTATGTTCCATCTGGTTCCTGCCAATCAGGCTGCTTCCCATTCCTACAGCAGAAATACCCGCACGGAACCAGGATTCGATATTCCCGCTCTCTACACCACCCGTTGGCATAAATAGTAAATCCGGAAACACTTCTTTAACCGAATTTATAAACACGGGACCTACAGTGTTTGCAGGAAATATTTTTACAAAACCCTGTCCTGATTCCTGTGCTGCCATCAGTTCTGTTGGAGTTATACAACCGGGTATCCACAACATATTTTTTTCATTAGCCAGCTTAGCGAGTTCTTTTGAATATCCCGGACTTACCAGGAAGTCAGCTCCATATTCAATTGCCTTTAATGCGGTCTTGGTATCCAGCACAGTTCCGAGCCCAAGAATTAAATCGGGGAATTTCCTGCTGAATGTTTTTTGCAGTGATTTGAAATTTTTTAGCGCCTGTTTTCCTCTATTGGTATATTCCACTACCCTTATACCCGCAGAATACAAAACCTCCAATACGTCTGCACTGATGGTTTCATCCGGATGAAAATATAGGGGAAGTACTCCCTGTTCAATAATGGCCTGAATAATCTTTTCTGGCTTAAACATATTCTTCTATTCTGGTGCGGATTGTTTCAAGTGTCTGTCCGGTCGCATCTCCTTTCTCAAAAAATTTACCAAATCCCGCAGATGTTGCAAACTGAATAATTTCAAATGGTGTTTGTTTAGAATGAAGTCCATAAATCAGTCCTGCCATAAAACAATCACCGGTACCCACTTTGTCAATAATCTCCTTGCTCCGGTATACAGATGAGTCCACACTTTGATGTGCCGAATAAAGGGAAGCATAATATACGATCCCTTTTTCTCCCTCTTCGAACCGAAAAGTACACGCTACCGTTTTCACACGCGCAAATCGTTTCAAAATACGATTAGAAGACTGGTGCGCATGTTCAAGATAGGTAGTTTTATCATTTGGTTTCAGTAAATGAATATCCAGAGGAATGCCCAGCAGGTCATGAGCTGACCATATATTCCCCATCACCACATCGCACCAGGGTAGGAGAGCCGCCATTACATCATGCGGATTTCTTTGGCCCCATAATTTCGGGCGGTGATTCAGGTCGATGGAAATCGTTATATTTTTTTTGGAAGCGGCTTGTAGGGCTTCGAGACAAACAGCCGCTACGGACTCATTTAATGCAGGACTAATCGCACTGAAATGAAACCAGGATACGTCGTGCAGAACCTGATCCCAGTCGATCATTCCCTTTTTTAATTCTCCAAATGATGAATGAGCCCGGTCATAAATGACAGACTGATTTTTCAGATCAGTACCCTGTTTGAGATAGTAGGTTCCTATGCGATCGCCTGAGAATAGGACGGTATCGGTGTTAATTTGTCTTTCCTTCACAATTTTCAGAATATCTCTCGAAAGGTAATTCTCAGGAAGAGCAGTACAATATGAAACAGGAAGCCCCCATCCCGATAAAGCTGTAGCTACATTCAATTCTGCACCTCCCAAAAAAACCGGGAGTTCATTTTTTTTCAACCACTGGCCATCGCCGGAAGGTGAAAACCTTAACAGGAGTTCTCCGAAACACAGAATCTTCCCCATGAAGTCTTTTTTAAAAATGCGTTTACTTTTCGTTCAGGTTAAAAAAATGGAGTGCATTATAATAACATATGTCCTTTATGATTTTGCCCGTCCATTCCATGTCGTTGGGTAATTCCCCTTTTTCGATTTCCTGGCCAAACAAACCGCAGAGTATCCGTCGAAAATATTCATGTCTTGGATAAGAAAGAAAACTTCTTGAGTCTGTTATCATGCCAACAAATCGACTGATAAGACCCATATTCGATAATGCGTTCAATTGTTTTGTCATTCCATCTTTCTGATCAAGAAACCACCATGCTGAACCCCATTGAACTTTGCCGGGGAACGATCCATCGTTAAAATTACCGATCATTGTTGCCATCAGTTCATTGTCAGTTGGATTATTGTTGTACAATACTGTCCTTGCAAGGTGGTTATTTTTGTCAAGCGAATTCAGGAAGGTGGAAAGCGCCGTTGCCTGTGGAAAATCGCCGATAGAATCCCAACCTGTATCCGGACCAAGGGTATTCAGCATACGGCTGTTGTTGTTCCGTAACGCTCCTATATGATACTGCTGAACCCAGCCTTTTTCAAAATCCCATTCAGCGAATTGTAAAAGCAATGCAGATTGAAATTTCTCTACTTCACTGGCTTCCGGCTTTTTGTTGCTGATAACTTTTTGAAAAATATTTTCCAATTCCAATTCAGCCCATTCAACATTATAAAATCTCTCCAGTCCATGATCTGAGATCCTGCATCCGTTGGAGTGGAAATAATCATGACGATTTTTCAACGCATCCAACAATAATTGAAACCGGGTAATGGATATATTGGTCGACTTCCCAAGTTTTTCCAACCAACTTTTAAAAACTGCCGGATCTCCAATGGCCATCGCCTGGTCAGGACGGAAAGCCGGACTTACTTTTATATTTAGTCCCGTTTTCTGAATTTCCTGATGATGTTCTAAAGAATCTGTAGGGTCATCCGTTGTACAGATGTATTCAAGATTCATTTTTTTTAGAAGTCCATGAACTCTGAATTCGGACGTCTGTAATTTTTGATTACAGTGCTCGTAAATTTCCTTTGCAGTAGAAGCTTGTAAAATTTTATCTATGCCGAAATATCTTTGCAATTCAAGATGCGTCCAATGATACAGGGGATTGCGCAAAGTATAGGGAACAGTCTCAGACCATTTCAGGAATTTTTCCCAATCGCTTTTGTCACCCGTGATAAAGGATTCATGAATTCCGTTCATACGCATGGCCCGCCATTTATAATGATCACCCCGAAGCCATATTTCTGTCAGGTTTTCAAATCCATGATTTTTGGCAATTTGTTTTGGTGGCAGGTGGCAATGATAATCGATAATGGGAAGTGCAGCAGCATAATCATGGTACAGTTGCTTAGCGGAATCTGTATTCAATAAAAAATCCTGATCAAGAAATTTCTTCATGAACTAAAAATATTTATAAAGACACGCCTCTTTTCCAGGGTATGAAATCGTCCTGATTCAACACCACTGCCTTCGGTATAATTTCTCCGCTGGCAGCTTGAATACAATAAGATAAAATTTCTTCGCCCATTTCTTCCAAAGTTTTTTCTCCCTCAATTATAACACCTGTATCAATGTCGATGATGTCTGGCATACGACGGGCAAGCGCCGTATTGGATGAGATCTTTATCGTTGGACAAACCGGATTTCCGGTTGGTGTTCCAAGTCCTGTTGTAAATAAAATGAGTGTAGCACCTGAAGCAGCCTGGCCAGTCGTCGCTTCAACATCATTACCGGGTGTGCACACCAGATTTAATCCAGCTTTAGTTGCAGGTTCTGTATAATCAAGTACATCCACTACGGGTGCGTTACCTCCTTTTTTTGCGGCACCTGCAGATTTCATTGCATCTGTAATCAGCCCGTCTTTAATGTTTCCCGGAGATGGGTTCATATGAAAACCAGAACCTGCCCGCTGTGCCGATGATTCATAATCTCGCATCAGACCGATGAATTTTCTCGCGACGGTTTCATTCACCGAACGATCTACAAGTTCCTGTTCAACACCACATAATTCCGGAAATTCGGCAAGTAACACTTTGCCACCGAGAGATACGAGCAGATCCGCACAATATCCAACGGCGGGATTAGCTGTGATTCCACTGAAACCATCGCTGCCACCGCATTTTACTCCAATGCAAAGTTTGTCAAGAGAAGCTGGCTTTCGTTGCAACTGGTCGATTATCGTCAATCCTTCGAAGGTTTTTCGAATGGCTTCCTGAATTAGTTGCTCTTCGCTCTGTGACTGCTGTTGCTCAAAAATATAAATGGGTTTATCGAACCCGTCATCTAATTTTTTTATTTCATTCAATAATTCATCAGATTGTAGGTGTTGACAGCCAAGACTTAAAATCGTGATACCACCCACATTGGGGTGATTGGCGTAAGATGCGAGCAATTTACCAAGTACTGTCGAATCCTGACGTATACCGCCGCAGCCACCATCATGATTAAGGAAACGGATACCATCCACGTTTTTAAAAACCCGTGATCGTGTTGAGGTCGTTTCAAAACGAATTCCTGAATCCAGGGATCGATTTGCTTTTTGTCTGGCCCGTATAAGTTCTCTCGTAAAAGCCTTATATTTTTCTGTAACAGAATAACCCAGTTCATCCTGTAATACTTCCTTGATTACATCAAGGTTGCGATTTTCGCAAAAAACCGTCGGAATGAATAACCAGTAATTGGCAGTTCCAACTCTCCCGTCTTTACGGTGATATCCCTTAAAAAAAGCGTCTCTGAATTTGGTATTGTCCGGAGGTGTCCACCGATATTGAGCGTTCCTGAAATCGTAGCTGCCTGATGCATGTTCCAGATTTTCAGTCGACACACGTGATCCTGCTTCGACTGTCATTTTAGTTTTACCTACCAATACCCCATACATGATAACCTCTGCTCCCGCAGGTGAGTCATTCATATAAAACTTATGCTTAGCCGGGATATTTTCCTTTAACGTATAAGTAAGGCCGTTATACTCGACCGTTTCTCCCGAATGCAGATTTTTTAAAGCAACCATTATGGAATCTGCAGGATGTATTTTCAGGATATAACTTCTCATTTTTATGAAATTCGGAGTTCCTAAACTTACCCAAATTTACGAAAGCAACCACCATAGTTTTAAAAACTATATTTGGGGTTGACCGATATCGAAATGAAACCCTATTTGCTTCCCGGATAGGGAACATTAGGCGTTGAAGGGAGTTTTATAAACAGAAAATAACTTTTATGCGAAATATTAAAATTGCCACTGCGCAGTTCGAAAATAAGTCAGGCGACAAAGAATACAATTTGTCTGTCATAGACCGGTTATCGGAAAAAGCAGCCAGAGAAGGGGCCGATGTTATTTCCTTTCATGAATGTTCTATTACCGGTTACACCTATGCGAGAAAACTTTCTCGGGATCAGATGCTGGAAATTGCCGAACATATTCCTGAAGGGGATAGTATATACAGATTGCAGCAGATCGCTGAGAAGAATAAGATAACCCTTTTAGCGGGACTATTTGAAAAAGATGATCAGGACGATATCTACAAGGCATATGTTTGTGTTGGTAAAACGGGCCTGGTAGCTAAACATCGTAAACTGCATCCGTTCGTAAACAAAAATATAAAACCGGGAAATGAATATACAGTTTTCGATCTTTTAGGTTGGAAATGCGGAATTCTTATTTGCTACGATAATAATATTATTGAAAACGTAAGAGCAACCAAATTGCTGGGCGCTGATATTTTATTTATGCCACATGTTACCATGTGCACACCGTCAACAAGACCCGGTGCTGGATTTGTAGACCCTTTACTCTGGAGAAACAGAGACTCTGATCCGGATTCATTAAGAATAGAATTTGACGGACTCAAAGGAAGAAGCTGGTTGATGAAGTGGCTGCCGGCACGAGCTTATGACAATGCATTGTATTGCATATTTTCTAACCCTATCGGTATGGATGACGACCAGCTTAAAAACGGGTGTTCGATGATCCTCGATCCGTATGGAGATATTCTCGCCGAATGCAGAAGTTTTTCAGATGAATATGTAATGGCCGATTGCACTCCGGATAAACTTAAGCTGGCGGGTGGGTATAGATATATGAAAGCCAGGAGGCCGGAACTCTATAAAGAAATTATCGGAAAAACACATAAGGCCGAACAGAAGGTATCGTGGATGGAAAATTAAGCCGATGGTACTGAAAATGAATCTGTTCTGAAATTAAATAACCTGTTTCTTAAATTGACCTCTGAACCCTTACTTTTGCAACCCGGTGACCGAAGTTCGGGGCGTAGCGTAGCCCGGTTATCGCGCCTGGTTTGGGACCAGGAGGTCGCAAGTTCGAATCTTGCCGCCCCGACGAAATGTCGTCAAAGACAAGGCAGAAAGCCCGTCAACATAGTGTTAGCGGGCTTTTTCTTTTGAACCGCTCTCTCGTTCATCCATTAAAATAAATTATTATAGGCGATGGATTCAATTTGCGTCAGGATGGTTTCAGTATTCCGGGGCCCGGTTCTGCCTCATTGCTTTCGAAATGAACGGTCAATTCGTTCTCGAAGCTCGATAAGCAGAGGCGACTAAAACTGCTATTATTTGTTGTGGTTCTGAGAGAGCATTGAGGTGGTATTGGGGAGGAATTGACCGTAATGATCTCTATAATGTTCCTATAAACTCTCTGTAAGGTCTCTATATTGATGACTGGAATGATACAACTTTGTTGTGAATCATACTATACCAAAAACAAAAAGGGATAGACTTTTTATTTGCGGAATTCAATTCTTACGCATTCTGCGTTGCACGTCTGGAAGGGATAAAAATATTAAGTAAACCTGTTGCTTTTCCAATCCAAACAGTCAGCGCAATGATCCAAACGATCGTAAGTGCGGCAGAAATGTTATAATTCTCGTTGAGGTATAGAACAGCACTGGTAGCACAAGTGGTAATGATCAGTAACAGAGAAACGAAGGTAGAAACTGCTTTCATAATTGTACGATTTGGGTATGTTGAATAATAAATTACGGATCGGTGTGGTAGATCGGGATGTTGGAGATATCGCGTAATTCAGAGGATGAAGATCAGAAAGCTTGATATTGGAGAGAGGCGTATCGAAGTCGCTAGTTTGTGTATCACTGAACGACTCAACAAAGATTTGAATTAGTTTTTATAGATGCAAGCTTTTTACAGTATTTTTTCTTCATTCATCGTAGTATTACGAGTGTACACCGAATAAATATTCCATTCATCGAAAAAACTTGCTATTCTCAAAAAGAGAATACGGAGATTTTGTGAGTCTAGAGTTCCACTGGCTGGTGCATCGGCGGAAATGATTATACCGGCATCTAAATTTTTTGCATTAGAATCAGAAATAATCGTTTTAAATGAGGCCGTCTGTTTTTACATCTGGCCTTTTTTATTTGAGGATACTTTCGTTTGTTTAAATTGTATAGATGCCAATATCCCCAACAATTGGGAGTCCGCGCTTGTAATAAATTACTGCCTATATCGATAACTTTAATAAATAGAATTTTATGAAAGCGATACAAATTAATATGATCAATATAAATACACCCGCCCCTGACTTCGAATTGGATTCTGAACCCAATAAGAAATTCGCCCTACATGAATTGATAGGCAAAAATGTGATACTCGCTTTTTATCCGGCAGACTGGAGTCCGGTATGCAGCGATCAGATGGCTCTTTACAATGAAATGCTTGGTTATTTTAAGAAATACAATGCTGAATTATTGGGTATCTCCGTTGATGGGAAGTGGTGCCATGCGGCATTCTGCGCATCACGGAATCTGCATTTCAAATTGCTGGCAGATTTTGAGCCTAAGGGTGAGGTTGCAAGAAGATATGGAGTTTATGATGCAAAAGCAGGCCGAAGCGAGAGAGCACTGTTCGTACTGGACGACAAGGGCATTATCCGCTGGAACCACTTATCTCCATCGGGCGTTAACCCGGGTGCAGATGGCATTCTGGAGACTCTGGAAAAACTGTCTTCCAAGTGATTTAAACGACTTGTGATATTCAAATTCACTACTGAAAAAAACGTATAATCACTAAGCCGGATTCGTCTTCTGAAAATCATTCAGACCGCAGACTGATCACCGGATTTGCGACAGCTACTTTAAGACATTGACATAAAATCAATATAAACGCAACGGTCGTCACGAAAATGCCGGCGATAAAGTAAATACTCACGGGCTGGATTATGCGATACGCAAACTGCTCCAGCCATTGATTACTATAATAATACGCCAGTGGCCACGCGATGAGATTGGCAATCAGCAGCAGTCCCGCATATTGTTTTAAAAATAAAGAGATAATATGATGAAATTCAGCTCCCAATACTTTTCTAACAGCAATTTCTTTTATACGCTTGGTAAGCGCCAAAGTCAATACACCAAATATGCCCAGCAGTACAATGAGTAACATCAGTCCGGTGGCTATTTCTGCAGCTTTTTTCAGTTGCAATTCAGATTGGTACATGGACTGCAACTTCTCATCCATAAAGAAATACTCGAAAGGTGCTGCAGGTGAGGCTTTTTTCCATGCTGCTTTCACCTCTTCGATCGAATTGGATAATATGCCCGGGCGTAATTTTACCGTCAGGAATCTGTAGGCCCTTCCGTCTTTCACATGAAAAAATACAAGCGGCTCGATCATTTCATGTAAAGAAGCGAGGTGGAAATCTTTTACGACTCCCACCACATTCACATCTCCCAAATTCGGTATCGTAAATTTTTTTCCTTCCGCGGTTTTCCATCCAAAGCTCTTCATAGCAGATTCGTTGATGACGGCTTCGCCTGTTACAAAACCACCGATTTTATCTCTGAAGAACCGGCCCTCTTTCAATTCCATTCCGAAAGTGGAAGCAAATTTTTCATCAACAGAAATCGATTGCACGCTGACCGGCTGATTATTCTTACTACCCTGGGGAATTACGCCGAGCTGATTTGGCGACGTTTTCTCCGGAATCTCAAAAGAAACCGTCGCATCTTTAACAGCACTTAATTCCATGAGGTTATTGCGAATAGATTCCATTTTTAAAACGCCTACTGAATCCCATTGCTTGGGAAAGGCTGTGATCACCATTAATTGTTCCTTATTGTAACCGAGGTTAGTATCAAAAAAGAATTTCAGCTGTTTCGAGATGGTCATCGAGAAAATAAATACGCCGATCGCCACGGTAAATTGTAATACGAGCAGGGACTTGCGCATCCATACCCCTTTGTCCACTGAACTCAGTTTACCTTTTACAGAATTTATCATTTCAGAACCACTCAGAATTAATGCAGGATAAATCCCTGCAATGGAACCCGTGAAGAAAACGAGAGCAATAAGAAATAAATATCCATTTAAATGAAATCCATTAATGGCAGCAAGGTTTGTATTCAGCACTTCATTGAAAACGGGGCGAAAGATTCCATAAAGCATCATTGATAGTATTCCGGCGAACATCGTGAGCACAATAGATTCGGTGAGGTATTGAAAAATGAGCTGTTTTCTTCTGCCACCAAAAACTTTTCTTAAACCAATCTCCCTGATCCGGTATGAAGACGTGCCCGTCATGATGTTGACGAAATTGATAACGGCCAGTAATAAAATACTTAGTGCGACCAGGCTGAGTATAGACAAAGTTTTTTCGACTGCACCATTGTTGGAACTGAGATAATAGTTATCCAGGGGTTTCAGTTTAACCACGAGGTTTTTGCTGATAGATTCCTGGGAATTCAGTTTAAGCATTTCTTTGATCACGGGCGCGAGCCGATCAGGGCTTACACCAGGTTGCAGTTCCAGGTAACTAACGGTAGAGGCCTGGTTCCAGTTTTCTTCACCGGTACCAGCGTTAGCCCCGGCTCTGGGATAATAATCATTTCCCTCAAATGGTATGTACACTGAATATCCCTTTGGAACGATCATATTATTGACCGTGTTATAAGATTCCGTTTTCAGGACTGCGGATACTTTGTAGTTCTGAATTGTACCCGTGGTATTGGTGAATGTGAGGGTTTTGCCTATCGCGTTGCGATCCCCGAATAATTTCAATGCAAAATCTTCCGTGATAACAGCGGAACTGTTATTGATGAATGCATGCTGCGGTTCGCCATATAATAAAGGAAATCCAAACATACTTACGAATGTTGTATCTCCGATTGAAACATCTTCCCTGAAATGTTTGTCGCCTGCAGAAACCACATTGGTGACAGGATTAGAACGGTAGTAGTTGGCAACCAGGCTCGGGTATTTTATCCTGAGTTCTTTACTTAGGGGACCAACCGTGGTAATTTCGTAACCCGTATTTTTAATTTTCCAATCGCTGTTCAGAAAATATTGCTGGTGAAAATTTTTCAAATCTGAATTCACGGAAGTTTCATGCAGAATATATTGACCGATCAGCAGGCAAAAACTAATTCCGATGGCCAGGCAAAATACATTGAGCGCCGAAAACATTTTGTGACGACTGAGTTGCCGCCATGCTATCCGGATATAATTTTTGAGCATATGAAATCGTTTTGTTCCTTAAATTATCTTTTTAGTGGCCAATAAGATGCCATGAATTATAAATTTATGAATCAGTGTTTTATATTGAATATAAACAAACCGGCTGTACGGTTTTGATGCAGGAGCTGCCTGATTTGATACACAGTATTTAATATTTTCTTAGGCCGACTGTGAAAAGCGGGTGTTTCAAATTCCCATCGGGCCCACATCTTTCCGCGTATATTTGTCTGCCTATGCGAAACACAACTAAATTAAAACAGATTTTATTGAAATACGATCTGGATCTTTCAATGGATGAGGACAGCCTTCTTAAACTCACTTTGGTTGATAAAAGTACCGGCGCTCTTGCCAACTTCGAAAATAGTTCTTATAGTCAGTTGATAAATAAGTCTTATTCACATTTTCTAAAAGAGTTAAAAACAGATACAAAAAAAGTGAAGTCGAAAAAGAGTTTAATGTAGTTACTGGTCCTTAGTTGTTTTCTTTTTCTTTTTTTCCTTGTGATAAATTTTCTTCGCCTTATCAATCAACTGCAGATATTCGGTTTGGGAAACGTCATTCGGATCATAACTCGTTTTTGCAAGAAGGGCCAGTTCGTCCCAGGTAGCTTTTTCAGTGAATGTGGATTTCTTCAGCAATCCGCCGAATAGCGCAACAGATGCAGAGAAGCGGTAGTAATTGGGAAGGTCATTGAAAGGCCTGAAACCATACGGTACATCGTATTCTTCCAGTTTGTTTATATTGTTTTCCGGAATTTGATAATGCATCCATAATCTGGCGAAAGAGTTGTTATGATTTACAGATGACGTTTCCAGTATTACCGGATCAATTTCTACCAGTGCCATAAGTGAATGTCCCGATCCTATTTCACCTCCCTGAATTTCATTGGTGCTATCCTGCATCGCGATGAGCTTATTGTCAAATCCGATGAGACGATAGCTTTTTACCTGCGCAGGATCAAAACGTATTTCAATATATGCTTCCTTGGCGACAGCGTATACTGTTTGAGCAAATTCCTCCATGAGCACTTTCTCGGCTTCTTTTTCATTGTCCAGATAAGCAAAATTTCCCTTGCCTCTGTTGGCAAGTACTTCGAGTTTTGAATCCTTATAGTTGCCCATTCCCACACCCAGACAGGTGAGATATATACCCGACCCACGATAACCATTTATAAGCTGATTGAGTTCGTCTTCTGATTGTTCACCTACATTAAAATCGCCGTCGGTAGCAAGAATCACGCGATTCGTGCCACCTTTGATAAATGTACTTTTAGCGAGACGGTAAGCTGCCCTGATGCCGCTTTCACCAGGCGTTGCACCACCGGCTTCAAGTTGCGCGATAGATTCCAGGATTTTCTTTTTTTCAGAACCACAGGTGGGGGGGAGCCATACTGCGTTCACTCCTCCATAAACCACAATAGAAACTGTGTCTATTTGTCGGAGATTATTTATCATCAGACTAAAAGCTGATTTTAACAACGGTAGACGATTGGGAAGATCCATGGATCCTGATACATCTATCAGAAACACCAGATTAGCGGGAGGAATATTTTCAAGAGATGCTTTTCTTGCGCAAACATTTATATATAATAATTCATGTTCTGCATTCCATGGACAGGATGAAAGGGTGGATTGATAGTTGAATGTACTGTCCCCTCCTGGTTCTGTGTAATGAATATTGAAGTAGTTCATCATTTCTTCCAAACGGATAGCATCCGGTGGGACCACATTATCCATATTAATAAATCGTCGAATATTACTATAAGATGCTTTATTGATATTCACAGCGAATCCTGTCTCGGGAAACTTGTCTGCAGGTACAAATGGATTTTCTAACAGGGAGCTGTAAGTTTCTGCTCCAACCGTCCACCTATCCCGCATTTCCGGAGAAAGATTTTTAGTAAGTGACAGTAGCCGGTTTGTTGGTTTTGGGGGTGGTGCAAAACGGGCTTTCAATACAATGGTTTGATACTTGTCAGCATTTACCGGAACAATAGAAGTATAGAAGCCATCTGCTACGATTGTCATTGTATCCAGTGACCTGGGAACTGTAAAGCCAAATCCGCCACTGGTACCTGAATAAAGTTGGTAATCGCTGGAAGCAAGCTTGATTCGAACATTGCTTAGTGGGTTTTTTTGTTCGTCCACTATTTCACCTCTTAAGTAGTATTGACTGCTGGCTTGCAGGCAGGAGCACAAGGCAATCCATATGATAAGCAGGATTTTCAATTAGAGCAATTTGGTAAACAGAGCCTTCTTTCGGTTAAAAACGTTTATTATTCGAAAAGCTGATAAATGCCTGCAGTATTTCTTCCCAGCCCATTATAGTCCAGACCGTAACCCACCACAAATTTATCTGGAATTTCAAAACCTGTATAATCGACTTTGAGCGGAAAGACGGTAGCCTCGGGCTTGTGAAGCAAAGCAACTATTTTAAGTGAAGCCGGTTGTTGGTGCCAAAGCTGGGGCAGGAACTCATTCAAAGTTTTACCCGTATCGACAATGTCTTCCAGGATTACTACGTGCCTGTCAAATATTTCAATATCGAGACCAATTGCGGTTATCACATGGCCAGTAGACTTCATTCCTTTGTAAGACGCCAATTTTATAAAGGAGATTTCCGCATCGAAACGAAGGGATTTAAAAAGGTCGGCGGCGAAGATGAATGCACCGTTGAGTATGGCGATGAATATTGGCTTTTTGTCCTTATAATCAACGTTTAATGAAGCAGCGAGCTCGCCTACTTTCTGCTTTATTGCTTCTTCAGAAATATAAGGTTTGAATTTCTTGTCGTGAATTTGAAGGGTATCCATATGGAGGTTTAGAAAGAAGAATTTATTTAGCGGGCAGAGATCCCCGTCTTCATACTCCCCTTATTCCTAAGAACCGGTTTAGTGCCTGCCACGGATTGAAGGTATATCTTTTCTCCGGCCGCAGGCTCTTCACCGGGAACAAGGTGATTCAATTCCAGGATACTTTCATATCGGATGCCTTCTGCCTGGCAAATGATATACATGGATTCACCGTTTTGTGTTATGTGGTATTCGGCAGAGCCGATTTTGCGTTTACGTTGAAGAAATATTAACTGGTCATTAACCAAAACGTCTTCTTCTTTCAGGTCGTTAAACTCCAGCAGGCGGGCAAGCGGTATGTTATATTGGTTTGACAAAACCAACAATGAGGTTCCCGATCTGGCATAAATAACTTTTGCAAAATTTATCGAAAATTGCCCATCCGGATAAGAAACATCGGTATTGGTTTTAATCTGGGTGGTATCAAAAAATCCCTGGACTGTTTCGCGTTTAGTTTCATTTGCAATATATGCCGAGTCGGATTGTTCCGCGGGAAGTTTTCCCAATGCTATGAAACTATATTTTTGTAAGTCATAGTCATGAATGAGTCTGATAAGTATTTCAGAATATTTAATATTAGTAGCATAACCAGCTTTCTTTAATCCGTATGCCCAGGATTCATAATCTTCCGGATTCAGTTTAAACAGAAATGCATACCTGGGACTGTTAATCAGAAAATCGGAATGATCCCTGTATGAATCTGCGGCCGCCGCGTAACTGCGAAAGCATTCCCCTCTTGCGTCGTCATCGTGATATACAACCTTACCATTCCAGTTGTCTTTACACTTAATACCGAAATGATTATTTGAAGCGATCACCAAATCGCTGGTTCCTGCCTGGGTTTCATGAATACCCTGAGCAAGTATTATTGATGCGGGAATACCCGTTCTCTGCATTTCTTCAATCGCCAGTGATTTATAAGTTTTGATATAATTGGAAATCTGATCCGGGTTCTGTGCGTACAGAAGCGGTGTAAACATCATTACAATCACCAGTAACCGAAGTTTTACAATCATCAGCCTTAGTTATTTTTTCCTGATTAGATAAACGCCGTCCCTTAAGGTGAGCATCATCTTCTCAACGCGATCGTCTGATAGTACCATCTCATTAAATGCCTGAATAGCTTTTGCGTTTTTTCCTTTTACTTCTTTGTCAAGAATCTGACCATGAAACAAAACATTATCTGCCATCATCAAACAGCCGGATTTTAGTTTAGGAACGAGAGCCTTATAATAATCTGTATAACCTGTTTTATCAGCATCAATGAATACGAGATCCCAGGGTTTATTAAGCCTCTCGAGTATCTCTAACGCTTTTCCGGTGTGCAAAATTATTTTATTCTCTGTTTTAGAATTCTTAAAGTTTGCACGGGCTATGGCGGCTGTTGTTTCGTCGATCTCGATGGTATGTAGTTCACCACCCGTCTTGAGGCCTTTGGCCAGGCATAAGGCACTGTAACCCAGGAAGCTGCCGATCTCAAGAATATACATTGGATGAAGAAGTTTACTGATCATTTCGAGAAATTTGCCCTGCAGGGCACCACTCAACATGTGGAATTCCGGGTGGGTCATTGACGCCTTCTCTACCTCATTCAGCGTTTTATCTTCCTGGGGAGAATATTTCTCAGCGTACAATTGTGCTTTCTGATTAATTAAATCCATTGCACAAATTTAATGCTTAACGCTTAATGCTTAACGCTGAACGCTTAATGCCTGATGCCTAATGAGAAACGATAATGCAATTAGGTTATGCGTTCAGCGTTCAGCGTTTTCTTGCTGATAATCCAAAGACCAATAAAAGTAAAAATACCGTTGATCAGTAATAGTTCCAGCCCGATATGAAAATTTCCAAATAAGGTTTCCTGATATTTATCCAGGAAAAAACAAAACATGGGTGAAAGAATACAAACAAGTGGTACCCATTTATTGCGTAAACTTCGGCGGGTAAGAATGGAGAATGAAAAAAGCCCGAGCAGTGGTCCATATGTATATGTAGCAACTTTTAAGATAATACCAATCATACTGTCGCTGGAAATCCATTTATATATCAGAACGAATAGAAGAAAGACAAAAATGAAAACGAGATGTACACGCTGACGTATTTTTTTTCTTCTCGCTTCATCCAGATTTTCATTTCGGTTGATGCCCAGGATATCAATACAGAAAGAGGCGGTTAGCGCAGTAATTGCGCCATCGGAACTCGGAAACAGGGCAGAGATCAGGGCGATAATAAAAATAATGGAAATAACATTTGGCATATGGTGTAGGGCAAGCTCAGGAAATAAATGATCACCCGTCACTGAAAGATTTTCAGAAGATGCAAACAAGTGTAACAAGCCACCCAGAAAGAGGAAAAGAAAAATCACCACCAGCATTATGAATCCAAGTACAACCATATTTTTCCTGGAATCTTTTAATGTTTTAACAGATATACTTTTTTGCATCATCTCCTGATCCATTCCCGTCATAGTAACTGTAATGAACATGCCGGCGATAATCTGTTTCAGGAAATACAATTTACTATTGGGATCTGTAAAGAAAATTTTTGAATAACCTTTCACGTGCATCGCCTGCAGGGCGCCCGAAAGATTCAGGTTCAGATGATGTAAAATATAAAGTACGCATATTACCATTCCGCCCAGCATACAGGTAGTCTGTAATGTGTCGGTCCATACAATGGTTTTGACACCCCCTTCATAAGTATATAACAATATCATGATCAGAATGATCAACGTCGTCAGCCAGAATGGGATATGAAATCCGGAAAGAATGGCATCCTGCAATATATTAACGACCAGATAAAGACGTGCGGTTGCACCTAATACTCTGGAAAGAATAAAAAATGCGGCACCTGTTTTATAAGAACTGAAGCCTAGTCTTTCATTGAGATAATTGTAAATGGAAGTAAGATGTATTCTATAGTAAAGGGGGAGCAAAACATATGCAATCAGAAGGTAACCAAGAAAGTAACCCAGAGTAATCTGAAAATATGAAAATGAATCTCGTGCTACTGAACCGGGAACGCTTACAAAAGTGACCCCTGAAAGTGAAGTGCCGATCATGCCAAATGCAACCAGCATCCAGTTGGAATTGCGGTTGCCGATAAAAAAAGATTCATTATTGGATCCTCTGGAAGTACGGTAGGCCACTACCAGCAGCAATACGAAATAGGCAACGACAAAGGAAAAAAGTAAAAGAGGAGACATGAATGTTGCGAAATTATGGATATTTACTTTTGGTACGCAGGTTACCATGTGAAAGGTAAAAAGAGTATTCTCATTTATTAGGAAATACAGTTTTAAACATTCAATTTTGACGTCCCTTGGAAGAAACATTCTATGAATATTGAATCCGTCGCTGTTTTTTGTGGCTCGCACAGTGGAAAAAATCCATTATTTACTCAACACGTTAAAGAGCTTGGCAAGTTGCTGGCCATGCTTAAGGTAAAACTCGTATACGGAGGAGGTCAAAAGGGTCTAATGGGAACTCTGGCCGATTCGGTATTAGAACATGGAGGAAGAATTATGGGCATTATTCCTGAATTGCTGATTGAGTGGGAAGCTCAGCACAAAGGCCTTACCGAACTCGCGGTAGTTCCGGATATGCATACACGAAAAAAAATGATTTATGATCGTTGTGACGCGGTGATCGTACTTCCGGGAGGTTTTGGAACGATGGATGAGATGTTTGAAATTCTTACCTGGAATCAGCTAAAAATTCACAACAAAAAAATATTTGTTCTGAATTCAGATGGTTTTTATGACCATCTACAGAAACAGATCGCCGGTATGCAAAAAGAGGGGTTTCTTTATCTTGAAATGCCGGAATCGATTTATTTCTGTTCTACACCGGTGGAGGTTTTTAATAAATTAAGCTGAAGAAAGTATGGGAGTATGGGAGTATGGGAGTATGGAAGTGTGGATGTGCTCTAATCTTTTTCACACTCCCATACTCCCATACTCCCATACTTGTCCTAAAACCCCACACTATACCCAAAACCGTAAACAGCCTGATGATAATAGGGTGAATATATATTCTGAAGTACATCATACATCACACTGATTGTGATTGCACCATTCCCGCCAGTCGGGATGGCCGCTCCACCACCCACCAGCAGCGAGGGAACAAACTGACTAATTTTTAATGTAGGCTGTTCCTGGTTGGGTCCGATACCGTATTGAGAATACCACATATAATTTTCTTCAGGCTGAACCTGGATAAAAAACTGTTTCACAGGAAATACCCTTCCGAAAAGACTCATGCCAGCATAACTTTGTTTGTAGTTCCAATACCCGTCGTTATAACCATAGTAGTTATAATTGATGCCGACACCAGCTGCAAAAAGTTCCGAGAACCGATATCCGACCAGCGGTGAAACATTCACAATTGTATACGTCCCGAACGCAAGTCCGAGATTTCCGCCAACAAATAATTTCGATTTGTCAAATCCCTTCGTTTCAGAATCCTGGGCGATTGAAACTTGCATTAAACCTATGCCGACAATCAGCAGACCAAATATTTTTTTCATAATCCTGGCTGATATAATTTTTAATTTTTAAATGATGGACATAGAGACTGATGCTGGTCGCCATTATATTCCGGATAATAACCCGGACGTATAATCGCAAATTCCCATGCCCCATTGCCATTATTGTATTGCTTGAGAGATGAAGTAGTCACATCATATGAAAACATCATTCTGATATTTTTATAAACGAATCCAATCATCGGAATGATTGCATCGCCTGGCCTGTCGTACAAACCCGCAATAACCTGCTGTTCACCATCACCCGAAAGATTATATGCAATGTTTAATCCGGCAACCAATTCACTGGCGTCGGCCTGGATAGTGTAATAAGCCATCGGATTGATGATTACCTGATCGCTGGTTTTGAAACTGCCATTTATAAAACCGATGAAACGCGGAGCAATATGGTCATTGTAACCTACGGGGTCTGAAGAGAAAAAAGACTCCTGGGGACTATTGATATGTTGTATTGAAAAACCGGCATTCAGGTAAGTTCTGGCGTTCGGAAAATAAGCATAATTCATCCCAACCTGCATATCGAAGTAATTAATATTAGGCTGATCAATGGATACCATCGTAGGAACATTGGTATCAAAAAACTTCCCGTCAAATTGATCGGGGAATTTAAGGTTAGTTGTATTGATCCTTTTATTTACCCAGCCTGTATTAAATCCTATAGATAACAAACTGGAATAACCAATCATTTGATGATATGCGACAGATGCATAAACCTGTGTGGTACTAAGACTGCTTGCTCCTGCTACATCATGCAGAATTGCACCCCCAAGTCCTAACCAGCCCGATTGTATCCTGTTACGAAAAACCTGGGCATCGCCCCAGATACTCATTGTCCGGTAAGGCTCTGACATCACAGTTGACCACTGATTTCGATAATTTGCGCCCAAACGGTAGTCTGCGTCCGGAATAAATCCGGTATTGGCCGGATTTGTTAGGAGAGGTTCATTGAACCATTGCGAAAAATGGAGATCCTGAGCTTCTATAGTTAACCCGCATATTACCTGGAACAGAATACACATTAAAACATTTCTAATCCGCGTCATCGGTACAGAGTTTCTGAAAAGGTCTTGTAAAGATACATTTTACCTAATTAACGTTATATCGCCGCTCTTGGTTGTTTTTGTGCCATCTTCAAAAATCGCTTCCAGGGTATAAGCATATACTCCCAGAGGTTGAGGAGTGCCATTATAAGTTCCATCCCATCCTTGCGAAGGCGTGTTCGATTGAAAAACTAACTGACCAAAACGGTTATAGATTTTCCAGTTCATAGAGACAATTCCAAATCCTTTCACCATAATGATACTGTTCTCACCAAATCTTCCAGGAGTAAATGCATTTGGAACATCCAGGGCAGGATTTACCAGCGTCTGTATTTCCTGGCAAATGGTGTCGGCGCATTCATACTGGTTATAGGCAACCAGACAGACATTTGCTGATCCCGTGAATTGGTATTGATGAATGACTGTATCTGTAGACTGCGTATTGAGTGAATCGTTGTCGCCAAAAAACCAGGTATAATGAGTTGCACTTAACGAATTATTATGAAAGACAGCGGGAGCGTTGGTCGCAGGGGGTTGGGGAGTCACATTAAAAAGAGCTGTAGGTTTGCCATGTACACTTATAGTAATTGCGGTATCGGATTTTATATTGCAGGTGATACTGTCTATTGCTTCCAAATGAATTGTGTAAGTGCCGGTATCAGTATACAGATGAGTGGGATTTGTCAAATTTGAAACGGGTGTCATATCTCCAAAATCCCAGGTAAATTGTTGGCCTGCCAGCGAAGTGTTGTCGAAAACAGCATAATATGGCGCGCATCCATCACTAATTACAAATTGGGCTTTTACAATTGGCGACACCCGCAGTGTATCCGCGAGACTGTCTGGATAATTACAATAGCTTGTGTCATTTAAAATTAGTCGGACAATATAAGTACCGGTATTTGCGAATGCATGATTTGTGCTGCCGATTGGATTAGGTGCAGGCTGGCGTGTGCCATCTCCAAAATCCCAAGTAAAATCTCCCGGCAGAAACGGTTTCGCGGGTGGAGATGTGGATGTATTGGTGAAACTATAATTCAGGGAGGTACAAACACCTATTTTGCCGATGTCGAAACTTAACACAGCACGATCGGTCCTAACACGGATATTGAGATAAGCGGTATCAGCCGTGTTGCAACTATTTGAATCAATGGCAATTTCACGGACTTGAAAATATCCGGTTTTCGTATAAGTATGCCAAACTTGAAACCCGTTGATAGTGGTATCTGCTGATCCGTCTCCGAAACTCCATATATATGATTTCCCGTTATGAGCCGTATCTACAAAAAGAACCGGTAGTGGCACACACCCTGAACTATCATATTTACCATTGATGAGTGAACGGGGGTCAGCGGCTACTCCTGCAAAATTAAATGCAATTTTTACAGCTGCCAGATTACATCCTTCACCACCGGTTCCATTGCGGGGTGACCAAACACCGGGTGATGTTGGAAAAGGCGTTACACTATGACCTGCACAATTCGCACAAATTGCCTGGTAAATGGCACCATTGCGATCATACCGGCTGGTCCCGCCATCCACATGTTCACTTATACTCATGGGTCCGTCATTTTGCCCGAAGAATGTTCCATACAGCAGGGCAGATGCGTTTTTTTGAATTACTATAAAATAAAAATCCCTGTTGTCCGTAACTTTTTTTATTGCATTAGCAGAAACAGGCATTCCACCGGTGCCTGCCAGTCCATAAGGGTCTGCATTGGCATACAACCAGCCACCCCAACCGGATACATATACATTTTCGCAACGGTCTACAAGAAATGCAACTGGTGAGATATTTGGATTGGGCGATGCAGAACCAAACGTAGTGGAATAAACATATCCTGAAAGATCTGGTTTTAATTTGCCTATAAATTGTTTGGCTCCAGGATTAATAAATCCAACGTTTGGTGTGGTTAACCAGGTCCCGGTAGTGGAACCCATTACATAAGGGAAGCCTGCCTTGTCAAATTCAATTCCATAAATCGCATCAAAACCCTGTGTCCCCAGATAAGTGGTTTTTTTCAGAGTGCTGCCATCATTACTAATAATAGATATAAACCCATCACTTATTCCACCACCATAAGCAGGTTGAATAACGCCTGTTTTATCTCCGTTAATATTCGTACTATTAGTAGCACCAGCAACATAAATATCGTTGGTTATCGGATTTATTTTTAGCACAAAACAGGCGTCTTCACCGGAGCCTCCCAAAAAACTTGCGAAGATCAGGTTTTTGCAGTCTGGTGTAAGTTTTAGTATCACGCCATCCTGTTTTCCTCCGCCAAATGTGGTTTGAAATGCCCCAGGTGTTACCGGGAAATCGTTTGCCGACCTTGTGCATGTTGCGACATAAATATTATTGGCTCCATCCAGGATAACTTCACTACGCGAATCATCGCCATAATTTTTTATGAGTGAATTTGCGACTTCATGGTTGCCATTTTCCTGATTCAGCTGATCTTCAATATTTACGGCGTCATAATTACTACCGCCAATCAACGAGGATCCTATGAGTCCTGTTCCTGCGGCGTTCAGTTTTACCACAAAAAGTTCACAATAACCGGGGTTACCAATAAAGACATCATGCGGAAAATTCTCTGAATATGTTCGGCCCATTACAACCAGGTTGCCTTGTGGATCAGAATACATACTATGCGGACATTCATTAGAGCCTCCGCCGATATACGTTGCGTATATTCTGTTTCGCCCGTTACTGCTAAATTTCATTATGCCCACATCAAATGATCCTCCCTGAAAACCAGACTGATATGCACCCGGTGAAACAGGAAAGCCATCGGCAAATACAATCCCCCCAGCAAAAAAAGTTCCATCCGGACCCGGCGTTGCTGTAAAACCCCAGTTTGACGCAATGCTCCCGGTGAAGGTAGAAAACACAAGGGTGGGATCAATAATCAAAACCTGATTGCTTTTATAATGGCCCACATCGAATCTTACGACATGGTCCTTCGATAAATGATATTTTACGGGAATGGATTCTCTTCCTTTATCACCCGCCTGGTAAGAATTGGGTTCCAGCTCCTTCACGTTTCCAACAGTTGTTTTCAACAATAAGCGATTACTGGTAACCGTTAGTTCGTTCAGCCCTTCATATTGCATCGCAATATTTCGCGGATCAGCACCGGGATGAATAATAAGGTCATACTTCAGATTTCCATTGTCTGTATAATATCGCAGATCGATACCGGGGTAAATATTTTTGTAAGTTACTCCCTGAAAAATTCTGCAGTTACGTCCCCATTTACTGGAATCATTTCCGATTAAGTAATTATTATAACTGTCAAGCGGTTTGTCCGGAATAATTTCGGTTCCCGCATTCATGTTTAGGAAATTTACGGCATACGCATGGGAGCGAAGTGCACTGGGCCGGCCGTTTTTGATCGTTTGAGGGGCAATTCGATTCGTTGTGTCGTTTTTGGATAAGGGGGTATGGCCGGCAACCAATCGGCTCATTTCATCCTGATCATGCAAAACGACTTCTATTCCTTTCTTATGGAAAAACAAAGTGCCATTGCCAATATCTGCTCTTAACAATACATGAGAATCCCACTGACCTTTATTCTCAATGAATTCTAAATTTGGAGTTTCTGTTTGTGCAGAAACATTCATTGATATAAATGCAACTAAGACGAAAATATATATCCGTTTTTTAGTCAACCCGGTTTTTTTATAGTTTGCAAAGATGATCTGTTCGTTGAAAAGAAAACTGTTAAATAAAAGCTTAAAGGGCCGAGATATCACTGGTCGGAATTATTTCATTACCGTATCAATGTAATATCCCCCTTTCTATGTGCCTTCGTTCCGTCGGAAAAAGTGGCTTCCAGCGTGTAGGCGTATACGTCCATCGGCTGAAGAGTACCCCTGTATGTTCCGTTCCAACCCAAATTTGGATCGTTGGATTCAAATACTATTTGTCCCCAGCGATTGTAAATCTTCCAATCCATTGAAGAAATCCCGAATCCTCTCACCATAACAATTCCATTTTCTCCAAATCTACCCGGTGTGAATGCATTGGGTACGTCCAATAATGGATTGATAAGGCTTTCTACTGAATGGCATACGGTGTCAGAACACCCAAACTGATTGGTAGCAATCAAACATGCATTAAAGGTGTTAGTCAGCTGATATTGATGAACCACAGTATCCAAAGAATTCTTAACTGTTGAATCTCCGTCACCAAACAACCAGACGAAACTCGTTGCTCCTGTCGAGAAATTACTGAATACGGTCGGAGTATTGTACTTCGCTGGTACAGGTTGAAAATTAAAACCAGCAGTGGGTTTTAGATTTACAACTACTGTTCGTGATGTCGAATCAGTAATGTTACACGTATTCGAATCAACCGCTATCAGGGTTACTACATAAGTTCCGGTGTCCAGATATAAATGACTTGGATTAATTGCATTGGATATGTTTGACGGGCTTCCCGCATCTCCGAAATTCCAGGAGAAATTCTGACCGGCCAGTGAAGTATTGTCAAATAATGCGTTGTCTGGAGCACAGCCATTCACTGCATTAAATTGCGCTTTGACTACCGGAGAGACTCTTAGTGTTTGGGTTGAAGTGTCCGGATAATTACAATAGTTCGTGTCAACCAAAACAAGTTGTACCTGATAAGTCCCTGATGCCGCATAGGTATGGGATACCGGGCTTGAACCCGTTGCCGAATCTCCGTCCCCAAAATACCAGGTAAAAGACCCGGGTGAAAATGGTTTGCCCGCCGGTGGTGTTGATATATTTGTAAATATGTAATTGAGCGACTGGCAGGGTGGTTGTTTTAGAATGTCAAATCCCAGTATGGCTTTATCGGTTCTTACATTGATATCAAGGTAAGCTGTGTCAGTGATATTGCAAGTGGTGGAATCGACTGTAACCAGGCGGACCTTATAGGTGCCTATCATTGTAAAAGTATGCAGTACCTGGAATGCAACTGTTGCTGTATCAGGAGTACCGTCACCAAAACTCCAGATATAAAGTTTTGCGTTGTGCAATGTATCCCGTAATAAAACCTGCAATGGTACACAGCCCATGCTGTCATAACGGCCATCTATAAGCGATTTTGGATCGGCACCTACTCCTGCAAAATTAAATGCAATTTTTACAGCAGCCAGATTACATCCATTCACACCCGTTCCATTCCTCGGTCCCCATACACCCGGCGTCGTTTGAAAAGTACCGTCGTCATAACAATTTGCACAAATGGCTTCATAAATGACACCTTGCTTGTCGTAACGGCTTGTCCCTCCGTCTACATGATCACCCAGACCACCCTGTTGGCCAAAAAAACTTCCATATAACTGACTGACAGCATCTTTTTTCATCACAAAAAAATAGAAATCATCACCGTCGGTATTCTTCTTTATTGCATCCGGAGTAACTGTCAGCCCCGTCGTCTTGGAATTATTGTAAACAGCTGCACCATTGCCTTCTATTTCAATCCCGCCTCCCCAACCAGCTACGTATACATTTTCACATCGGTCAACCAAAAATGCAGTCGGAGAAATGTCCGGATATGTAGATCCTTTTCCAAATACCGTTGAATACACATAGGCTGAAAGATCTGGTTGTAATTTGGCAATAAACTGTTTGCCATTCGTCTGACTAAATGTTGCATTAATTACTGGCCAAACTCCATATGTAGTCCCCATTATATATGGGTAACCAAATTTGTCAAATTGTACACCATATAAAACTTCTGTACTGGAGGTGCCGAAATAAGATGTTTTGATAAGGGTTTTTCCATCGTTACTAACCATGGCCAAAAAACCATCAATGCCTCCGTTATTTGTTGCCGAAACGACTTTCCCGTTGCCGGTACCGGGGAAATTTGTACTGGACGTTCCACCAGCGATGTACACATTATTTGTAATTGGGTTCAATGCCAATGCAAATGCAGCGTCGTCACTTTTTCCTCCCAGGTAAGAGCTAGCGAGAATAACACTGAGGTCGGGAGTAGCTTTGATAAATACGCCATCCTGCATCCCACCGTTGCTCGTTTGAAATGCGTTTACAGTGGGAAAATCAGTTGAAGATGTACAGGACGCCAGATAAACATTTCCTGCATTATCCAATATCACTTCACTTCTTCCATCGTCACCATAATTCAGCCTCAGTGAATTCTGACCCATCGGTACTATATTATTTGAATATTTGGGCGCAATATTTACTCCGTCGTTTGCACTTCCTCCAATTATTCTCGAGCCAATCAGATTCGTTCCATTGGCGTTTATTTTAGTCAGAATTATATCGTACCCACCCTTCAAAGTGTCTTTTCTGCCCAGGCTGTTAACATTTGGAAAATCAGATGAACTCGTTCTGCCCGCAACTACGAGATTGCCCGACTGATCCACGACAAGGCTATGTGGCTGTTCGTTTCCTGATCCTCCCAAATAAGTAGCATATAGACGATTTACCCCGTTACTGCTAAACTTCATGATGGTAATATCGTACTGGTAGGGACCATCAGTATTATCGCCACCATGCCAGACTGACTGATATGCACCGGTGCTTACGGGAAAATGATCACCACTATTACCGACCGTGTTAAGCGTAATACTTCCGGAATAGAAATTACCGTTCTCATCATAAGTTGCCGTGTATCCCCAATTATCAGAGCCGGATCCGGTGAAAGTCGAAAATATTAATGTGGGATCAATGATAAGCGTGGCTGTGGGTGAATAATTGCTAACATGAAATCTGATTGTGGAATCCGAACCTGCCACATACGTGCATTCAAGATTCTTATTTCCGTCTTTTGAAAACTGATAAGAATGGGGAATCATTTCCTGCACATCACCCACGGATGTATGAATGTTTATCTGTCCTTTTTTAACGATTGGTTTTCCAACCCCCTTGTATTTCATGACCACATTATTGAGATCGCCGCCCGGATGTACAACCAGATCGTATTTCAGTTGTCCATTATCCGTATAGTATCGCATATCGATATTCGGATAAATATTTCTGTAAACTACCGCCTGGTAAATCTTGCAATTGGACTGCCATTTCGAACGGTCATTTCCAATGAAATAATTGCTGTAGGTATTCAGCGCTTTATCTCCATTAATCTGAACCTGCTCAGAACTGTTCAGGAATTCTACCTGGTAATAGTGTGAATGCATCAGCAGACCAGGATTGACGGTATTTTGAGAACCTGCACCAATACCTTTTTTGGGATCGTATGAGTATTCGGGAGCTGTAGCGGATTCTGTCTGTTTTAAATTTGATGTAGATTTTTGTGAAGTTGATGTTTTGTTTGCGGGTAGTGCAGTGTTGGAAGAAGGTATTCCATGCAAGGATTCTCTTAATGATTGCATATCTGAAGGGCTTTGCAATATCACAGAGAAGCCATGTTTTCGGAGAAATAAAAGCGAATTCGGCATCTCTGCCCTGTAAACAATAGTACTATCCCATTGACCCTTATTCTGAATAAACTCCAGGTTTCCAATTGTCGTCTGTCCAAAAGTTCCGGAAAGGAAACCGGTGAATACTGCAATAAAAACGAAAAATCTTTGTCTCAATATTGTGTTTTTGTTCCCGTCATTAAGAAATACGGCTCCAGGGAGTTTTACCCTTTTCATATTTCAGCTGTTGTCTCAATTCAATATGTTCCGGCAAGTTAAGTTCAGGGTCTTTTTCCAGTAACTCACGAGCAGATTGCACGGCATTTTGTAGTATATCCCGATCCCGGACAATATCTGCTAGTTTAAAATCCAGTAGTCCGCTTTGTCTGGTGCCAGCGATGTCACCTGGACCACGAAGCTCCATATCTTTTTCCGCAATCCTGAATCCGTCGTTGGTTTCACACATGATCCGAAGCCTTTCTTTCGCTTCTATTCCAATCTTATTGCTGGTAACCAGTATACAATAGCTTTGTTCAGACCCTCTTCCCACTCTGCCTCTTAATTGATGAAGTTGAGAGAGTCCGAATTTTTCAGCGCTTTCAATTACCATTACGGTGGCATTTGAAATATGAACGCCAACTTCAATAACGGTGGTTGCAACCATTATCTGCGTATCTCCTGAGACGAAACGTTTCATGTTGATTTCACGTATTTCAGGTTTTTGCCTGCCATGAACCATACTAATGTAGTATGCCTGTTCGGGAAAGTAAGCTTTCAGATTTTCATATCCCCTCATCAAGTTCTCATAGTCAAGCTTTTCTGACTCCTCTATTAACGGGAATATAATATAGGCCTGCCTTCCTTTTTTTATCTCGGTTTTAATGAAATCCATCACTTTAGGCCTGTTATATTCATAACGCTGCACCGTTCTGACTGGTTGCCTTCCCGGAGGTAACTCATCAATTACACTGTAATCCAAATCGTTATAAGCTGTCATAGCGAGGGTCCTTGGAATAGGAGTTGCAGTCATTACAAGAATGTGCGGTGGGATAACGCTTTTAGTCCAGATTCTGGCCCGCTGAGCAACTCCAAACCGATGTTGCTCATCAATTATTGCCAGACCCAAATTCTTGAATACAACCGGGTCTTCCAAAATGGCGTGGGTGCCTATCAGGATTTGGATGTCTCCCTGATCAAGCTGTTTAAGAACTTCTCTTCTGTGTGCAGATTTTACCGAACCTGTTAACATCCGGACATTGATTGGTAAGCTTTCCAGAAGTTCTGAAATATTATTGGTGTGCTGGTTACTCAGAATTTCGGTTGGCGCAACCAAACAGCTTTGATATCCATTGTCAGCTGCAAGAAGCATAGCAAGTAAGGCAACCATCGTTTTGCCGCTACCAACATCACCCTGAAGCAGCCGGTTCATCTGATGACCAGTTGCAGTATCCTGGCGTATTTCTTTTAGAACACGTTTTTGAGCTGAGGTAAGTTCAAAGGGTAGAATATTTGAATAAAAATCATTGAAAAGAGGTCCGACATGATTAAATATTGCCCCTCTGGATTGTTTTTGTCTCTGAGTTTTTATCATACCAGTTCTGACCTGGTTTAAAAATAACTCTTCAAATTTCAAGCGAATCAATGCCTTATTGTAAGAACTTGGAGTGTCGGGAAAATGAATCAGTTGAAATGCTCTGAATCTGGACATTAATCCATTCTTTTGGCGAATGTCGATGGGGATAAATTCCGTAATGTCTTGTTCCTTTAATTGGGATAAAAGCTGCTGTGTTAATTTGGCGATTTGTCTGCCTCCGAGAAATCTGGATTTCAATTTTTCCGTACTCGGATAGATGGGTTGAAGGAGAGAAGCGTTATCCTTTATTTCATCAAAGCCCTCTAATTCCGGATGTGTCATCTGGGCCTCGCCGTTAAAGAATCCGATCTTACCAAATGCCCTGTATCTGAATCCGGGTCGCAGATTTTTTTCGATCCAGGAAATACCCTGAAACCATATCAACTGAAGAATTCCGCTGTTGTCTTTCAGGGTTGTGATAAGCCTTCTTGATTTACCTTCTCCAAGAATTTGAAACGTGCCCAGAGAGCCTGAGATCAGTATAAATTCTGTTGATGCAGATATATCTGAAATCAGGGAAACTCGTGACTTATCCAGATGCCTGTAAGGATATAATTCAAGCAAATCACGGAAACTATCAATGCCCAGTTCTTTACGTAAAATCATCGCCCGTTGCGGACCCACACCTTTCAGGTATTCTATTGGGCTGGATAATATGTTAGAAGGGATGTGATTCAATTAATAAATACTAACAAAAATAACAGCTTGAAGTTTATGTCAGACGGTAAAATTGACTGAACTGAGTTATACCTGATATTGTTCAAATAATGGTGAGAAATTATAATACTTCAGGGTTGTATCCTCTTCGGTAACTGTCTTCAATAAGCCAAAGCATCATTGGTAAAAAAATTAAAATCTCGGGAACCAGGAAAAGCCTGGTTTGATAAGTTACCACGGTAATGAGGTGGACCAAAAACCAGATAGGAACAATGCTAATAAACCATAACTTCAAAATATAAGGGCAGCGCTTGAAATAAAATAAAATTATAAAAGGAATAACTGAAAAGGTGCCTATCATCTCAAAATAGGTTTTCAAAGCGAAAGTGCTGAATAAATTCAATTTCAACATTGGAAATCCTGAAGCGGCCTTCCAAACCTGTTGTGGTACAAAACCATAGTATATTCTTAATCCCACAAAAATAGTCCCGAAAATAATGTAAGCAATAGCCGTCAGAACCCATATTTTAAATTTAGGAAATCTGATAGCTGATGAGTGGAAATGTTTCCAATTAACATTCTCAAAATTTGTCAACGAAATAAAATATAAAAAAGGGATCATGATAGAAGTTTCTCTGTTGAAAGCTCCCAGGAAAATAATGGGTATGAGCCACCATGGATTTTTTCTGTATACAATAATACATGCGGTTAGTAAATACAAAATAATATCGACATATGTATTGAAAGTAAGATCTGCAACTGCTACTGCATTGCCCATGGATAGTGTAATAAATAGCAATCCGAAAAAAATCAGCCAATTACTTTTTATAAAAAAACTCCACAAAGAAAATGTAAAAAGGAAAATTGCCATATGCTCCATGTAACGGAACAATATAAAAATGATCATATACCTGATTGCACCCTTTTGCTGAACCAATTCACTCAAACTATCAGTAACCGCCGTGGTTCCAGTACTGGATTCAATTTTGAAATTCAGTTTTTCTTCGATCGGATAAATTTTATCGACGGTATGTTCATACACCCAAACCATACCCTCAATAATAACTGGACATAAAACGCGGTATTGCCATGGATTATAAAATTCAGATTTTTTTTCAAGGAATTCTATATGGCGTTTGTATGTAAGTATGCCGTTTCCATAATAGAAATTTCTGAAGATCGGGTAGAGAGACAGAAACGAAAAACAGATGAAAAAGAAAAAGATTTTAAATCTACTGCTTTTTTGCAACAACTGTGTAATGCGGGTAAACATATGTGGTTGTTTTTTGACAGTCTACGATTTCGAGATGGTTCTGTTTCAATAGTCTAATCGTTTCGTCGCATTTCAACTCATGCCCGATTTCCTTTGAAATAACCAGATCGTGAAGTTTGTTAAAAATTACTAATGGATTTGCCGCATCAATGTCTTTGATCACTAATGTAGAACCTGGTTTCATCAATTCTGCGATGCGCTGGAGAAAAGGCGTTTGATTTTTCTGCTCTATATGATGCAACACATCTATCAGAAAAATTATGTCCATTTCACCCATCTCCGCTGGAAAGTGAATACCGTCGTAAACTTCCAATTTAAATTTTTCGCGACTGAACCCATCTAATAATTTTGTAGCATTGACAATTAATTTATCGTTGATTTCGATTCCAAACAAAAATGATGGATTCGTAAATTCTGACAGCAGTAAAAAAAACTGTCCTGAGCCACAACCGATGTCGCCAACCCGGCTACCCGGCTTGATCATATTGATCAGACTGATATAAGGACAGATTAATGGCCTATAATGCAGCTTCAGACCATCTAGAAAACCTGTTTGAATTTGTTTGTTCTTTAAAAATC
Source organism: uncultured Bacteroidota bacterium (assembly GCA_963757315.1). Taxonomy (GTDB): domain Bacteria; phylum Bacteroidota; class Bacteroidia; order Chitinophagales; family Chitinophagaceae; genus Puia. The sequence continues at coordinate 668,282 of CAVWRD010000012.1, forward strand.
TAAGCAGATCTCTGTTCGTCAGTTCCGAGGGCATGAATAATTTTTAGGTTGTATAAGGTATAATCCATAAATATATAATAAGTTTTCAAAAGGCATGATTAGCTTCATTTCCAATAAATCGTAACTGAATGCTGCTTATACGAATTTTCGTTTTATGAAAATTATCAGGAAATCAAATTAAAAAATGAGAACCTTTAGCAGATTATTTACTCAAACAAAATTGCTCCATTCAAAAACTAGATTGTCACCGGTTTTATGAAAAGATGTTACAAATGATTGGTTTTGTCAGAAGATGGGTTTTGTAAGACGCAACCAGGTTCTTCAGACTTACGTAAAATTTAATATGTGTTCAAATTTTTAAGTTGAACCGACACAATGATCTGGTTTTCAACTTAATTGAACGATATTAACAAGTTATCCCGGAACCTTTTGTTGATAATATTTTCTAAGAGACAATAAATAAATGCGCCGGGTATAGTAGGTTACAAAAAAATGATTATTTTGCGCTCTGTTTTAGAATTAGTTTGATCTGCCATAATCCTGTATGATTACCCCCTGATTCACCTTTGAAATCCCTCTCTTGTTTTTGATTTTTGCTTTATAAAATATCTGGAATTCATATTTCCAAGCATCCCTGATAACCTCCACTTTCCTCTTTAAGACCGCGTGTTTTAATAGTTTTATTATTCAATCCTTACCAGCGTATACCCTAACCGATTAATTAAATCTTACAATGAAAAAGCTTTACCCTTACCGTATTGTAACCAACCTTTTTGTGCTCCTCCTGATTTTTTCTGCTGCGTCAGGACAAAATGTTTTCAATCAAAATGACAAGGATTCAATTTTCGGCGCAACGCTGCCTGCGCAGCCGGCGTGGGGAAGTATTGTGAAATGGGGTCATGCCGTACGTTTAACCAATTGGGGAGGCACAGGTACTACAACATTCAAATCTTATTATTTCAATCAGATGCCTTTTCGATTGAAATACCCTAAATCGTATCAGCAAGGTGTTTCTGATGGCAAAACTTATCCTATTTATATCTTCTTTCATGGAGAAGGGGAGGCAGGGAATGTCTACGACAATGAATATCAGATGTTCTGGGGTGGCCAAACTTGGCGCGACAATGTGGATAACGGGAATTTTGATGGATTTCTATTCTATGATCAAACTGTAGGAGGATACCAGGACAATTATTTTCCGATGATTGCCAGCATGATTGATTCTCTTGTAAAGTATTGCAAAGTAGATCCAAACAAAGTTATCGTTGATGGACTGTCTTCAGGTGGTCAAAGCGTTTGGAATTTCATAGGTGCTTACCCAAAATATGTTGCTACTGCAATGCCGATCTCCGCTGCTGAAGCTGAATACGTTCCTAAAATACCCAATTACATTCATATTCCTATTTGGCTGTTTAATGGAGGTCTTGATAACAATCCTTACCCTGCTACAGCCACCATGTTAATTGATAGTATTCAAAACAGGGGAGGATATATTAAACAAACTTTTTATCCAACTTTGGGGCATGGCGTGTGGACGAATGCCTGGGCAGATCCGGGATTTATCCCATGGATGCAGGCTGCTTATAAATCAAATCCTCTCGTTTATTTCCAGAAAACTAACTTTTGTACAGGTGTTCCAGTGAGTGCCCGTTTAGGGGTTACTGCTGGTTTTTACGCTTATCAGTGGATGAAAGACGGAACAATTATCCCAGGTGCCACATCTAATGAGATTGTGGTTTCGCAGTTGGGTACCTATTCTGCCAGAATTCAGCGAAGCGCCACGTCCGGATGGTCTGACTGGTCTCATACACCAGCCGTTCTTACCAGTAACGCGGTATCGGCGACTCCGAATATTCAAATTAATGGTTTGAGAAGCGACGTTTTACCTGCTCCGGATACCAGCACGACTGTACCATTAATAGAACCCGCCGGTTACGTGAGTTACAAATGGACAAGAGTTTCTGACAATGTTACCGTAGGTACACAAAACCTTTTCAATGCACCGCCAGGAACCTATACTGCAACTATCACTGCATTGAATTCATGCTCTTCATCTCCTTCACTTCCATTTACAGTAATAAGTGCCAATGGCCCAAATAAGCCCGACCCTGCCAGCAACCTTACGGCTACTGCAAGTTCTCAGACTGCCTTATTGTTGAATTGGAGTAAAAATCCTCATCCAACCATGAGTGAGACAGCCTTTGAAGTATACCGCTCTACAAAAAGCGGTGGACCATATACGTTAATTGTAATTCGACCAAAGGACTCTTTGAATTATCTGGATCAGGGACTGGTTGCCAATACTGCATACTATTATATAGTTCGGGCTATCGACAATACGGCAGCATCAGCAAATACCAATGAGGCTTTTGCAAAAACCCTTGTCGATAATGTTCCGCCGACTGCTCCTTTGAATCTTATAAAGACGGGCAGTTCAGGTAATTCAGTTTCTTTGAGCTGGACTGCTTCCAGCGATAACGTTGGGGTAGTTACCTATGATATTTTCATCAACGGCCAGAAGGCTTATAACGTTCCTTCTGTATTAACAAGCTATACAGTTTACAATCTTACTCATGATCAGAGTTATAATTTTCAGGTAAAAGCGAATGATGCAGCTGGTAATGCATCACCATTTAGTAATGTGGTGACAGCACCTGCCATTTACTCCGGGTTAACTTACCAGTACTATCAGGGAACGTGGACCACGTTGCCCAACTTCAATACGCTTACACCAATGCTAACCGGTTCGACCACCAATGTAACTTTGAGTCCTGCTACTGCCACGACTAATTTTGCATTTTTATGGCAGGGGTATATCAATATACGAAAAGCGGGTACGTACACATTTGAAACAAATTCTGATGATGGCAGTAAGCTTTGGATTGGCAGTGCAATTTATAATCCTAATGCAACTCCATTAGTTAATAATGACGGTGCTCATGGGTCTCAGTCTAAGACTGGAAATATCACTCTTTCCGTTGGCTACTATCCAATAACCATCGCTTATTTTCAAGGAACAGGTGGTTCCAATATGAATATATACTGGACCTCAACTTCAAACGGTATTTCCAGATCGGCAATACCTGACAGCGCATTTGTAGAATCGTATACATCGCCCGGAACCGCTCCCGCAGCACCAAGTAATTTAACTGCCACCGCTATTTCATACAGGCAGATTAATTTGGCTTGGACCGATAATAGTACTAACGAAACGGGTTTTGAATTGTACAGGTCAACTTCGGGTTCCGGTCCGTTTACTACCATAGTTACAACTTCCCCAGGTGCTGTTTCTTTTGCGGATACAACAGTTGCTCCCGGCACAACTTACTTTTATAAAGTCAGAGCTATCGGAACCTATGGTCAGTCAGCTTTTGACGCCATAGGAATCGGAACTCAATATGCTTACTACAATACGGGAACTACACTTACAGTTTTACCGAATTTTAGTACATTAATTCCTGCAAGTACCGGAATCTGGCCCAATTTTACACTTGGTATGCAGGGATCCACGACCACGAACTTTGCTGTGAAGTTTGACTCTTACATTACTATTAATACAGCAGGTACTTACACATTCACAACAAATTCAGACGATGGGTCAGACCTTTATATTAACGGTAATCTGGTCGTAAATAACGATGGTGCACATGGCGCACAAAACAGATCAGGAACTATAGTCCTTGCCGTAGGCGTGTACCCGATTACAGTTACATATTATCAGGGTACCGGCGGTGCGTCCTTAACTGCTTCTTATAGTGGTCCGGGCGTAACAAACCAGCAAATCCCGACAACCGTTTTGGGTAAACCGTTCACGTCTGCGACGAGCCTGGCATTACCGCCTCCTCCAAAAGCGCCTTACGGATTGAATGGTACTTCACCAAGCAGCAGTTCTGTGAAGATTAACTGGAATGACACTTCCAATGATGCGACCAGTTTTCAGATCTACAGATCATCAGTAAACAATACAAGCTATCGGGTTATTGCAACTATTCAAAATCCCGGCGGTACTGTTTTCAATTACAGTGATACCGGATTATTTGACAATGTACTTTACTATTATAAAGTTTATGCAGTGGCTGTCGGCGGAACTAGTCCTGTCAGCAATGAGGTCAGTGTACAGACCCTGATTAATAATCCTGTTATTACGCCCGTCGCTAATTTTACAATGCGATACGGAACACTGGATACGGTAGCTATCAACGTATCTCATACCGGTTCATCAACAATCGCTCTCTCATCTGCTAATTTGCCTCCATTTGGCGCATTGAATGATTTCGGAAATGGCACAGGAAGGATCGTATTCAGTCCGGCTATCACAGATCAGGGAACTTACAATACAATGGTTATTATTGCGTCAGCTTCCAATGGAGGTATTGCAAAAGACACTTTCAATTTTGTAGTTAATAATAACAATCCTCCTGTATTAAGTTCTATATCAAATCAGACATTTAACGAGGGTACGAAAGATACGGTAAACCTCACCGCGACAGATCCTGATGGTAATACTGGCCTGATCTACAGCCTTGTGAACCCACCATCTTTTGTAACGCTTATTGATAACGGAAGCGGTTTGGGAAAACTGGCGCTGGCGCCGAATTACATTTCGCATGGAACGTACACAATTACAGTTACCATTACAGATCCGCAGGGAGGTACTTCAACGAAATCATTCCAGCTGACGATCATTAAGAAGAATCCAAATGAGCAGTATCTGCTGCGCACCCAATATGCGACAGCTGTTCCCGCACCTTGGAATAACATGACCGGTACTTCTATCAGTAATTTGATCAATGCAATTAGCAATCAGACTACAGCTGTATCCGTCAACTTTTCACCATCTAATTGGTGGAATACTTATAACCAGGGTCCTCAAACTGGAAATAACTCCGGTGTCTATCCTGATAATGTGGAAAAAGAATATTTCTATTTTGGATTTAATGGTGGTCCGCAAACTGTTACGAATACAGTTTCCGGTCTGAAGCCTGGTCTGAAATATACATTCAAATTCTATGCTGGTAGTGCATCACAGTATGTAGCCAATGCAGGTACGACCGTGTACACGATTGGCGCCCAGTCTGCTTCATTATATGTTCAAAATAACACTCAGAATATTGCGAAGATTACTAATGTAGTACCAGATGTGAATGGCAATGTAGCGGTCGTAATGAGTATGGCAAATGATGGCACTCCGGCAGGTTTCCTGAATGCGATGGAGATCGACTATAATTACGATGACAGCACAGCACCGGCTCAGCCGACCAATCTGGCAGCAACATTGGTAACCGGAGGTGGAGTAAAACTCACCTGGAATGATATAGCTTATAATGCGCAGGCTTATAACGTGTACAGAAGTACAGATACGACTGTTGCATTTACACTATTGAATCCAACAGCCAGTGATCCGAATGCTTCAAGTTTTGTGGATAGCACCGCAGCAGGTCATACTACCTACTATTATAAATTAAAGGTGGTGAATGGATATGGGGATCTGGGTTTCACAAACTGGGTAAGTATTACTACCGCAGCAAAAAATCCTACAATAACTGGAATTGCTAACACTACTGTCAAAGCTGGTACAAGCGGTACTATTGCCTTTACTGCTTTAGGAGATGTAGGTACTACGCTTTCTGTAACGGCTTCCCTTCCAGCCTTTGCGACATTGCAAAATCTAGGCAGTGGAAATTATAGTATCTCTGCTATTCCAACCGGCAATAATATAGGGGTCTATAATGCAACCGTGACAGCTACAGACAATTATGGGGCTACCATCACGGATTCATTCCAGATTTTTGTAATTGAAAGTAATGTGAACTCAGTATTTATTCATTTTGGAACAGATACTTCATTTGCTCCTCAACCTTGGAATAACCTTCTGGGCTATCCATTTGCCGGTATTACTGTTTCAAACCTGAAAAGCGCCGATGGAACAAACTCAGGAATCACATTCACGCTTGTTGACCAGTGGTCTAGTCCACCAGTTGTAATGGGAATGAATACAGGAGATAACACTGGCATCTTCCCAGATGTTATATTGAAGACGTCACTTATCGAAACAACTACAACAAGTCGCAGACTTAAATTCTCCGGATTGAGTTCAAGTAAATTATACAACATTGTAATCTTTAGCAGTGTAAACAATGGTCAAAAAGCCAGTGCCACTTACACAATCGGATCACAGACATTGAATTTGGATGCTGCTTATAATACAAATAAGACGATTCAATTTAATGCGCTTCAACCTGACGCTACAGGTGCAATCACGATGTCATTTACGAAAGACGCAGCTTCTCAATACGGCTTCCTGAATGCCATCATTATTCAATCGTACGACCCAACAGTGGTACCGATCGTAAGTCCGAATTTTGTTCACGTCGAACCACTTGATACTGTCAATACATCACTGAAAATCGGGTGGGCAGACAGATCGAATAACGAAACGGGGATGGAAGTTTGGAGATCAACCTCTCTGAATGGTTCTTATAATCTTGTAACTACTTTGGCAACGGGATCAACTTCTTATATTGATAAGGGGCTTAATCGAAATACTCAATATTTTTACAAAGTCAGAGCAGTAAATGCCAGTGTTCAATCAGACTATAGCAATGTTGCTTATGCAACTACACCTTATCTCATAGTTCTCGAACATCTGACATGGCATTATCCTGAAGGCCTGAGACCTTGGAACAACACAGGATCCAATCCACAAATCGGAGATATTTATGGAAATCTTAGGGATGGTCAATGGAATAATACCGGTATTTCTCTTGGGCTTATTGCAGGTCCATTTGAAGGAGAGACAAATACGGGCCTAGTTAGTGGAAATAATTCCTATGTTTTCCCTGACACAGTTATGTTGGGTGCGTTCTATGTTCAATTGGGAAGTCAAACTGCAGTTCTGAAATATTCCAATTTGGATCAAACGAAAAAGTACCGCATAGGTTTTGAAGGCAGTACTAATGTAAACCTCGATATGACAGGTACGATGACTATCAATGGTGTAACTAAATACCTGAATGCCTATGATAATACATCCAAAGTTGTCTATTTTGATGGAGTATCACCTGATCAAAACGGCCAGATCTATATGACTTTTGCCGCTCAAGGACAATATGGTGTATTAGGAGCTCTTGTATTAATGGGTTATACCGATTATGGCAACGCCAATATGGGTACTACTCAGGCACCAGTTGTTACTTCTGCAACAAACCGTGTCACTCCAACTGCGGAATTGCAAACTACACAGGAAGAACAGCATTTCCTGGCTTATCCGAATCCTTTCCGAAGAGAACTTACACTTGGCTTCAATAACCTCGATGGCTCCAGGAACGTAGCGATTGAAGTTTATAATATTAACGGCCAACTTGTTTATAGGAAAGATGAAGGACTTATACAATCTGGCGCGAATAGTTTTGCGTTGAATTTGCCAGAAAGTTTGCCAACCGGAGTGTACTTTGCTGCTATTAAAACTGACAATAAAGTTATAAAGCTGTTTAAAGTAATCAAGGTCCAGTAAATTCAGGCTATTTCCAGATAAAATCCTGCAGTCTTAGAAGACTGCAGGATTTTTACTAATTTTCTGGTTCATTGCCGAAAACCCAAAAAAAATGGATCTTCTCTATTTGCTTCGTTCCCTTTTAAAAAGAAAATGGATTATTATTGGGACAACACTACTTGCATTGTGTGCCACCGCTGCATTCTTGCTATTGAAAAAGAAGGAATATTCTTCATCAGCTCAATATTCAACCGGGTTTACTATCCAGCAGGTTTCATTGGTTAACGAAGAATTTAATCCATACGAAGCAGATAATAAGTTTAGTAATGTTCTGGAGACTTTTTATTCACCCAAAGTAATTGGGATGTTGTCCTATCAGCTAATGCTGCACGATCTCCGGAACGGAGAAAATCATTTTAAAGTACTTAGTGAACGACAGCTGAATTCAAAAAAATATAAAGCAGTAGATCAAGGCAAAGCCATCGATATTCTTACAAGTAAAATTGATTCGCTGGAATTACTAACTTCTTTTAACCCCGAAGAGAAAAAGATCCTGGAATTACTTGAAGTTTATGGATATGATTACAAGACATTGAAAGAAATATTGGATATCGAACGTATACCACGAACGGACTATCTGGTCATTTCTTTTAAATCTGAAAATCCATATCTGTCTGCATATATAGTAAACAAGATAGGTGAAGATTTTTTAAGGTTTTATAATTCACTGAATTCAACATTAACTACTCAATCAGTTGAAAAAATCGCCAATATCGTAGATCAAAAGAAAAAACAGGTTGATTCAATAACGGAGAATTTGAGGAAGGAAAGATCAACACAGGGTGCACTTGACCCTGTAGAGTTGAGTAAAAGCGCCATGCAAACTGTAACTCAGCTCAATTCCAAACTGGCGGATGAAAAATCATCCTACAATAATAATTTCTATCAGTTGCAGTCGGTAAATAATCAGCTTGCCAATCTGTCGAAAAACAATAGTATATCACCGACTTTAGTGGAGGGAAATAATCAGGAGATTGTCAGGATTAGAAATAAACTTAGAGAATTGGCACCGTATAAGGATGATCCAAAAGTGGCAGATCAAATTAAAAAATTACAGGATGACTTGAAAAACAGAGAATCTGTATTAAATACGCCAACTGGCGGTACGAATAATAATTTACTCACACGCAATAGTTTGCTTGCATCAAAATCCGATCTGGAAGAACAATTGAAAGCAACAGACCAAACGATCAGTTATTTAAATTCAGAAATTTCCAAATATTCAGCATACAGTAATGCGGGAGTTGGAAATGAGGTAAAGATTAATGCTCTCAAGAGTGAAGTGGATATTGCTACTAAGGAATATTCTGACATTAAATCAAAGTTCATGCAGGCTGAGGGCTTCAAAGAAACGCCCACTATTAATTTCAGACAGACTCTACTTGGTCAACCCGCAATAGAACCAGAGCCTAGTCATCTCTTTCTCATCCTGGGTATTGTAGGGCCCTGTATGTTCACTTTTGTATCCCTTCTGATTATACTACTCGAATTGCTTGATTCATCTGTAAAGTCTCCCTCCCGTTTTGTATCCATGGTTGGACTTTATTTACTCAGCCCGGTTAGTCGTGTTAATTTGAAAAAAGAAAACATAGAAGACGTATTCAACCATCAACCTAATGTTACTGATAAACGCTCTTCAAGGAATTTTGTATTTATCAGTAGCCTCAGAAAACTCCGTTTTACAATTGAAAATAGCGAAAAGAAAATTATATTAATAACAAGCACCAGAATAGGCGAGGGAAAGACGATTTTAATGGAAGCTTTAGCCAGAAGTTTCAACATGATGAATAAGAAAGTGCTCATCATTGACACGAACTTTTCCCATAACTCCATATCGGCAAAATATGATGTGGAAAACCATCTCGAAGGTTTCAAGCTGGCACCTGATAGGACAGACTTACTTGCTTTTAAACAGATTATTTATAAAACCAGTGATGAAAATCTGGAAGTTGTTTGCTGTAGAGGTGGAAACTACACTCCGGAAGAAATTCTTTTTAAAAACAATTTGTTGCAACATCTCAAAACGTTGACCATATTTTATGATTATATATTTCTTGAAGGGGCCGCATTAAACAATTATTCGGATAGCAGGGAATTATCTAAATATGTTGATGGCATTATAGCCGTATTTGCCGCTGATTCGGGTATCAATGAAATGGACAAAGAGTCGATTCAATTTTTGACATCTAAAAGTGATCAATTTATTGGATGTGTATTGAATAAGGTGGAGCTTGAAAGCATTGATATATGATGAAACAATAAATGAATCTTAATCTCTTCAAATTATCGACAACACAAGAGAACCGTTTTCCCTGGATTGACTATTCACGGGGCATTGCGATTTTTCTCGTACTCTATCGGCATATATTTGAGGGCATCAAACGATCCGGATTGTCCATTGAGCGTTACACTTATCTGGAACACGCCAATATCATTTTTTTCAGTTTCCGGATGCCTTTATTTTTTATTATTTCGGGCATCTTCATTGGCGCCAGTATCCGTAAAAGAGGAATTTCCAATTTTATTGTAAATAAATGGAAGATTCTTTTATATCCCTATTTTCTTTGGGCTACGATTCAGGTAAGTCTTCAGCTGTTATTTTCCAATTTGGTGAACGCTGACAGGAGCTTGAAAGACTATTTGTATATACTGTATGCACCCCGCGAAATTGACCAATTCTGGTATTTATATGCGCTCTTCAATACCTCGGTTATTTATGCTTTTACAAGTGCGAAATTAAATACTTCAAAATATATTCAATTGGCGATCGGGTTTTTGGCATTTTATGTTTCTGGTTATCTGGCAAGACATAATATTGATCTGGGATTTATTTATGACATATTGCACTATTATATCTTTATTGCAATTGGAGGTTTGCTTCCTTCATTTATTCTAAATCCGCACAATATCAAATATTTTTCCTCGTGGAAATTATTTATTGTAACGCTGCCGCTTTTTTTTTGTTGTCAATGGTACTTTTTGCAAACCAATCTTTCTCACAGTGAGTATCACTATGTTGAAGATGTTCAACCCTGGTTTTTTATCATCATTGCATTGTCTGGCTGTATATTTATGACGAACCTGGCCTTTATACTTCAGAGGTATAAAGCTTTGTCTTTCTTTCGGGTCATAGGTTATTATTCACTCTACATTTATTTAATGCATGTTTTGGCTTCTTCAGCCATGCGTATTATTCTTATGCGCGAGTTTGGAATTAGGAATGTACCCCTATTGATGGTTTTGGGAATTTTCAGTGGCCTGATTATACCGATCCTGATTTACAGGGTTTCATTAAAAGTAGGTGCATGGTGGCTGTTTAGTCTCGAAAAAATGCAAAAAAATAAAACTAAAATATAGTGATGATATGATTGGACGAAAATACGAGTATTGGCTTCATTCTGGAATCTTTAGCATGCTGCAAAAGTTGTCGGTTATGCTTTTTGGCATCGCCAGTTTTTTTGTGCTTACTCGTGTACTTACGACTGATCATATGGGTGTCTGGGCACATTTTCTTGCTTTGACAGCAAATATTGAGTTGATTCGTCACTCCATTGTAAAGAATGCTTTTGTCAAATATTTAAGTAAACACCATTTAGAATCGGGTACAGAAATTATAACGGCAGCTCTAGTATTAAATATTGTTGTAACGACAATCGTTGCAATTATTATTTTTCTTTTCATGCCTGTTTTAAGTGGTTTTCTTAAAGCCCCTGAATTGACTCGGGAAATGTATATTTTCCTGTTCGGTCTTTTATTTCTGATTCCCTTTTCTCATTTTGAATGGATTCAAATTTCTAAAGGTGAATTCAAGGGGATATTCATGGGCTATCTAGTTCGTCAGGGAAGTTGGTTTATGATGATGGTCATTCATCTTTTATTTAAAGGAACAGTGACGCTTCCTATAATGGCATTTTATTATGACCTGGGAATTTTATGCGGTGGAATAGTATCTTTCTTATATGCACGTAAATTTTTAAGCAGAGAGTTTCTGTTTATAAAGTCGTGGTTTTCAAGACTTTGGAATTTCGGAAAAATCATATTCGGATCATCACTCAGCACGATGGTTTTTAGAAACATTGATCAAATGATGGTATCGAATTTAATTTCTCTAACTGCCGTCGCGCTTTATAATGTATCCCTAAGAATTATAAACTTACTTGATCTTCCTTCGCAAATCATCGGTGATATAATGTTTCCAAAGAGTGCTCAGGTTGATGCAGAAGCCAACCCGGCGCGCTTAAAAATGATGTATGAGAGATCGGTTGGTGCAGTATTGGCGGTCATTATACCATGTGGGATTTTTATTTTCATTTTTCCAAAACTCTTTCTGTTGATTTTGGCTGGAAAGAAATACCTAAGTGCCGCTTTTATCATCAGGTTGATGTTAGTTAATAGCATATTTATGGCATTTATTAAACAATTTGCTACTATCATGGACTCCAGTGGCAAAGCGAAGATCAACCTGTCGATCATAACTTTAATGGCCTTTCTAAGTATTCTTCTCTGCTATTTCTTTACGAAGTGGTTGGGCTTGTCGGGAGCTGTATTAGGAATTATTGCTACCCATCTTGTGGGATTTTGTTTAAGTCAATATTACCTATATAAACACTATAAAATTCAATTCTGGAAGACTTTTGGATTTGCAGTTGAATTTTATCCAGAGATGTTCAAATTGGTAAAACATCGGCTGGACATAAGAAGCAAATTAATCAGCAAATGAGTTAATGCGAGTTAAAAGATGAACCTTACTATTTTCGGAAAGAAATCAACATTGGTCAGGATCAATTATCAACCGGGAACCTACGTAAAGGAGTTCGACGGCTGGAGGGGGCTTGGCATTTCTTTCGTTGTACTTGCCCACTATTTCCCGGGTTATTTTATTGGTTCCTGGGTTTTTATGGAGATGTTTTTTGTTATGAGTGGTTTTTTAATTACAGGTATCCTGATGGATTCAAAATCTTCTGAGCGTTACTATCGTAATTTTATTGGACGAAGGGTGGTTCGTGTTTTTCCCTTGTATTATCTATGCCTAGTAATATTATTCTTTCTCGTGCCTGTCAAGTGGATAGATCTGAGTTATTATCGGGAGCATCAAACCTGGTTTTGGTTATATATTGAGAACTGGCTCTACGCATTGGATGGCTGGCCAAAAGTAAAAGCACTTCATCATTTCTGGTCTCTTGCAATTGAAGAGCAATTTTATTTGAGTTGGCCGTTCTTTGTTTTTATCTTCTCTTCCAAAGGACTCATCAGGTTCTGTATATTCCTGTTTTTTTTCAGCATACTATTCCGGAACATTGGTTTGCATATTGGATTTGTTATGCCCTTTCCTTATGTGGCGACATTCAGCAGGATGGAAGGAATCACACTGGGAGCAATGATTGCTATTCTGGTCCGCACCGATAAGTCCATTTTGGAGAAATATGTGTATCCGGTGACAATTGTGTCTGGGCTAATTGCAATTTTGGGTTTCGTATTTGCAAAGTCCATGATGTTCCAGGCACAGGTTCATTACACATTCAATTACACATTTGTTGACCTTTTCTTTGCGGGGATGATTACGCTGACTATCTGTGAAAACCAGTTAGTTCTGTTGAAGCGATTGTTAAATAAAAAGTTGTTTAAGCAACTGGGGATCATGTCGTACGGTCTTTACATATTCCATTATCCGATTCAAAATATGATAGAAAATAATTATCTTGGCTATCTGCGGTTGTTTACAGGAAGTGAGAATATGGGTAAAATACTCTGCTTACTCATCGCCTTCGGGATTACTTTACCGTTTGTGTATTTTGTACATAAGAAAATCGAAATACCATGCTGGAAACTGAAAAAATATTTCTAACGTCATAGAGGTGCTGTACCTATTTTAAAATGTTTTGTGTATGAAGTATTATATCAGAGATGTGAATAGAATAAAACCGGAAAATCAAGCAGAAGAGCGGAGGGTTGAAAACGTTATGGAATTTGCAATTCTGATTGTTTTAATATTACTATTTGTGTTTTTTTTCGTTAAGATTCTCTTTTTTTAAAGTTTGTTTCACATAGATGTTGACTGCATTATATAAATATCTTCATTACAACCTATTCGTTCGGAAAATGAATTCCGTTACAGGTATAGTAGTGCTTAGTCTATTTGCTCTTTTCATTGCATTTTCTGTTGTGCTTGTCAGTACCTGGTTAGGTCCTATTTACGTAGTTGTGCTCGTAGCGTTCACTATTTTTATGACTTGCGTTATATTCCCCCTGCAGGGATTTTACATTTCATCGGTTACGGCATGTTTTGCATTTTATCCTGAACGATTGTTGGGATTTTATCTGCCGATAAGTGTTGCTCTCGAGTTTTTGATTCTGGCTGTTTATTTGGGAGTTCTTTTAAATAACAGAAAATCAGTTGTTAGCGACATAAGTTTTTTCAAGTCGCCAACGTCCTTGGGAATGATTTCCTTCCTGGTTTTTGTATTGATCGAGGGGTTTAACTCCAATATGCTTGTACTTACCGGATGGATTTTTTATGTACGTAGATATACTGAATTCCTCATGCTTTACTATTCTGCGTATAAATTGATCAACAGCATGGGAAGAATCCGGTTTTTTACTTTCTTCTGGATCTTTATGGGCTTGGTAAATGCTCTTTATACTTGTAAACAGCAATGGTTTGGTTTTTTCAGTTTTGAAGATCGGTATTTGCATAGTGATCCACTATTGATTGCATTGTATTATCAGGGAGACACCATTAGAAGATTTTCATTTCTTTCAGACCCTGCCATAAATGGAATCTGGATGGCATGCATGGCGCTTTTTACTACCATCGTTATTTTTGGGGAAAAACGGATAAAATACAAAATCATTTTGTCTTTGACTGTATTGTCGATGTTACTTGCCATGGCATATACTGGAACTCGTACGGCAAGTGTCGTTTTAATCGGCGGATTCGTTTTCTATGCGTTAATGACGATTAATACCAGGGCAACACTACAATTTGTCATTATTGGAATTTTCGTTTTTGCGCTGATATTGTTTGTGCCTGTCGACAATTCTACCCTCAATAGATTCAGATCAGCATTCCGCGGATCACAGGAAGCTTCGCTGGTGGTTCGGGACAATAATAGGAAGAGTATTCAGCCCTATATTTATGAACATCCGATGGGCGGTGGTATGGGTACAAGCGGCTTGGAAGGCTGGCGATTTCAACGAAAGCACCGACTGGCGGGGTTCCCACCCGACAGCGGTTTTCTTAAGGCGGCTATAGAAACCGGTTGGATCGGATACATTATTGCTCTGATAAACTATTTTATTATTGCTTTTCAGGGAGTTCATTACTATTTCAAAACCCGCGACAAGCATAGGCGTATTTATCTACTTGCGTTTCATGTTACAGTAATTACTTTTATCATTGCTCAATATACCCAGGTTTCAATCGGCCAGTTTCCTATCATGTTTTTTTTCTATCCCTTAATTTCTTTATGCATTCGGATTTTCGATTTGGACCAGGAAGCCCTTTTACAGAAAACAGTAAAAATTAAATAAAACGATGAAAAAACAACTGTTGTTTTTAGCAGTTATGTTCAACGGTTTGGCAGGTATTTGCCAACATAACCTTCAATCTCAGGTCAATTCTTCTAATAAGAGAAACATGGCCGATAGTCCTATTGATATTAGAGATAAACTAGTTCAACTTGCATTGCAAAGTCCTTCGGCTGAAATTGATGACAAAAATATTGCAATCTCAAATTATGTTTTAAAAAATACCAAGTCTTCTATTCTCAATCAAATCGTTTTACAAGGGAATCTCAATGAATATTCAATCAACGGCAGTACTACTCAGACGGGGTCAATTTATTATGGTCAATACCCGAGATACAACATCGGTGCTACACTGCCGTTGGGACTCTTCACAACCAGGTCCAGAGATATCGATATAGCGAAGGAAAATATCGGAATAAATCTTGATCACAAAAATGACCATTATAGGATTTTGCGGGAAGCAGTATTATCTAAATATGAGGATTATCTGGCAACTCTCGATCTGCTCAATTTGCAAAAACAATTAGTTGAAGATGTATATACTGATTTTCAAAAGGTAGAAAAGGATTTTGCAGACGCAAAAATTCAGAGTGTAGACTATACCAACGCATATAAAAGCTACAACACTGAACTTGCAAAACAAAGGGTCTTAGAAAGAGACCTGAAAAAAAACCAGCTTGAACTTGAAAAATACATCGGAGTAAATCTCGAGGATGTTTTAGCGCAATATCATAAGAATTGATCAGCCCAGGAAAATTTCAATTGATGAAGCCGCTTGTAAGTAGAGTTTCGGACAAAGTGTATGTTTTCCTGTTTTTTTTTATTTTCTTCCTGCTCAACCTTACAGCCAATTTTTCAGGGCCCCATGATTCAATGGGATATTTGAATGATATCATAAGAGGAAGAAATCTTTTTCCTGCACCCCATCTATTGTATCATTACACGGTCTACCTGGTTCTTCATATTTTACAATTTTTATTTCCTCGTACAACCGATTTTTACTTGGTGGAAGCCATAGACGCTTTTTGGGGCTGTTTGGGTTTGACGATGATTTATAGGATTTTTGTGAACAGGATACTTATAAAGAAAACAGAGGCGTTCCTGGCAACCTGCATTTGCGCATTTTCATTTGGCATGTGGTTTTATTGCAGCAATATTGAAGTTTACATGCCTCCACTTTTTTTCCTTTTATGGGCTTTGTATATATGCACTGGACCAAAGTTAAATTCAAAAAACGCCATCCTGCTTGCAATTGTTCATATTATGGCTGTATTATTTCATCAGGTCAATGTTTTGTTCACCCCGATTGTAATTTGGAAATATTGGATTTCGAAAGATAACATTCCATTTTTAAAAACCGTCTTTCTTTACGCAGCAAGTTCCATCGCGGTCGTTGGGGGGCTTTATTTTATTTTGGGTTGGTATGTAGAGAGTCAAAACAATATTGAAAAATTTAGCAAATGGATACGGGGTTATACCTTAAATGATTATTACTGGTCCCCGTTAGGTACAACTACATTCCTTAAAGCTTTTGTAGGATGGGGGCACGCATTTTTTGGCGGCCACTTTATATTCAATGTAGAATTTATTCATAAGTTCATGAACCGCATTTTCT
The DNA here is from genome assembly GCA_963757315.1 of uncultured Bacteroidota bacterium. Taxonomy (GTDB): domain Bacteria; phylum Bacteroidota; class Bacteroidia; order Chitinophagales; family Chitinophagaceae; genus Puia. The sequence continues at coordinate 684,976 of CAVWRD010000012.1, forward strand.
ACTATCATTCTCTTGACGATGAAATCTACCTTGTTCGGGGTCTTTCCCACACCTTAGCTTTGACTCTTTTGGTATTTACTTTGGTAGCTGGAATGATCATGCTGGTATTGCTGATACGAATCATTTTAAACTGGAAGAAGTTATATTCGGGCTATCAATATTTCATTTGGCCTTTGTTGAGTTTTCTGGTAATTTATTCTGTTTTTTTCTGTTTCTGGATTCCTGAAAATCTGGAATTTTGGATTCCTCAAACGGCAATTCTATGGACGCTTCTTATCGGCCTGAATAGTAGGCTTAATACACCTGGCTTTAGATTGAATTACAAATTTTATCTGCTCTTGCTGTCTCTTATCATAACAGTAAATTATGTAGGAAGTATATATTGGATGAAAGACATCAATAATGATATTGCCTATGTAAAGACAAAAAAAGTAGATGAAGCTGCTACTGCCAGAGATATCATAATATTACAAGATCCCTGGATTATAGGTGATTTCCTGGAATATTATACAAAGGCCCCGGTTATTAAAGTTCCGACTGAAGAAAAAAAGATCGGTGATCTAAACCAGGTTGTAAATCGAACCCTTAGCGATGGCGGCAAAGTTTACTTGTTTTTGGAGGGAGTCAGTCTGAATAGTAGTAACAACAGGACTTATATTGACTCATTGATTTCAGCTAACATTCCTTTGGTCACAGACATGAACAATGCTTTAACTCCGGTTAAATATTTAAGTAGGCATTAATTGAAAGGGATAGTTTTTTACTTAGGAATTTCATAATAAGTCTGCTTATGAAACTTGCTTTTTTTGACCAAATCCCGGTTAAAAATTTGACATTTTGATTTAAATTGTTATTTTTATAGCTCGATAGCAGTCATTCTATTGACGGCGTATGTTATAAATTCCGGCTGTATTTCATACAGGTCAATTCCGGACACTTTCTTTAAAATCTGATTATTTTTCAAATCGTTTTCCGATTTCCTCTGCAATAACCTTTAGATACTGAAGAAACCAGTTTCGATTAAACCCCAATCCTTTGCAGATTTTATGTTGACCGAACAGTACCCTCTCATTTCCATAGTAACATTGAATTGGAATCAGACCGATGTAACTTGCGAGTTCCTTGAATCTTGCAGATCTCTCACTTATCCTAATTTTGAAATATTAGTCTGCGACATGGGTTCAAGCCTGGATCCCACGGAAAGAATATTAAATGCCCGCTATCCAAATACTAAAGTGATGAGAAGTGAAACCAATTTAGGTTTCACTGGTGGCAATAACTGGGGTATGCGTTTTGCAAAAGGTGAATTTATTTTTGTCGTAAATAATGATACAGAAGTTACGCCTGATTTGCTATCTAAACTTATTCAACCGTTTTTGGACGATCCGAAGATTGGTGTTACCAGTCCGAAAATAAGATTCTTTCAAAAGAAAGACATTATACAATATGCAGGGTTTAATCCAATAAATGTATTTACTGGCAGGACAACGGCGGTTGGCAGCCTGCAAATAGATAAGGGTCAATTTGATCAGTCGGGATATACATTTGGAGCACATGGATGCGCCATGTTGGTAAGCAGGAAAATAATAGACCTGGTTGGAATGTTCCCTGAAAAATTTTTTATTTATTACGAAGAATGGGACTGGTCCGCTCGAATATTGAGGGCGGGTTTTAAAATCTGGTATGTTGGAGATGCCCTCATTTATCATAAAGAATCGATTTCGATGGGCAAGAAGAGTGCCATCAAGGTCTATTATCATACTCGGAACCGCATCTTATATATGAGACGAAATACGAATTTTATCCAATTCACAGTTTTTATATCATATTTTGTATTCATAGCCGCCCCGAAATCAATTGCCTTGTTTCTTTATCACAAACAATTTGATCATTTAAAATCGTTTTTGAAAGGGGCTTTTTGGAACCTGAAGACTTCCAGTTATTCACCTGTATAATTAAATTAATCAATATGATTCGTTCACTAGTAACGGGAGGCGCGGGATTTATTGGATCACATGTTGTATTGCATTGCCTGAAAATGGGGCATGAGGTATTCGTCTTGGATGACCTGAGCGGTGGTTTTACAGATCATATTCCGGCCGGTGCAGTTTTCGTAGAAGGTTCCGTTACTGATTCAGCTCTTGTAGCGCAATTGTTTAAAGAAAACAATTTTGACTATGTATATCATCTGGCTGCATATGCAGCGGAAGGTCTATCACATTTCATCAGAAGTTACAATTATGAAACTAATCTTATCGGAAGTATCCACCTCATAAATGAATCCGTTAAACATAAAGTCAAATGTTTTGTATTTACGTCTTCCATTGCGGTATATGGGCATGGTCAACTTCCCATGACTGAGACCTTAACTCCGGTGCCTGAGGATCCCTATGGTATTTCTAAATATGCAGTAGAATTAGATTTGCGTGCGGCACATGAGATGTTTGGACTGAATTATGTGATTTTCCGACCACACAATGTTTACGGCGAAAATCAGAATATTGGTGACAAATACCGAAATGTTATTGGGATTTTTATGAATCAGATAATGCAGGATTTACCTCTTACTATTTTTGGTGACGGAAATCAGACCAGGGCGTTCAGCTATATTGATGATGTCGCTATTCCGATCTCCAAGTCGGTTGATATACCCGAGGCTTATAACCAGGTCTTCAATATAGGAGCAGACAGACCTTACACAATCAATGAATTGGTGAACGTGGTGGCTGACTGCTTTGGAGTTTCACCGCAAATAAGACATCTTACAGCAAGAAATGAGGTACTGCACGCATATGCTGATCACACCAAGGCTAAAAATGTGTTTCGATTTTCATCTGGATTTGGTCTTGACGAGGGGATTCGCCGCATGGCTGAATGGGCAAAGAAAGTGGGTGCGAGAAAAAGTAAAGATTTCGGAAATATTGAAATAAGCGAAAAACTACCCGAAGGGTGGGGTATCAAAACAAAATAATAAAACTATTTTATGGAAGATATCACTTTAAGGAAACAGGAAGATCATCAGGTGGACTATGAAGAATGGTATCATTCAACTCGTCATAGCAACCATTTTAATGATGCATATTATGATGCAAGGGCGAGGATTGCAGTAAAGAAATTTTTTAACGGGGTAAGTAAAAATGCTAAAATACTGGACTATGGCTGTGGCTTAGGTCAGAATATTTATCACATGCCAAATGCAGTAGGCTATGATATCTCCGAGTATGGTATAAATTTTTGCAAACAAAAAGGTATAAAAGCGACCAACCATCTGGACGATTTGCCCAGTGAAAGTTTTGACATTGTATTTACAGCTCATGTGCTGGAGCATCATCCGAGTCCAAAAGTTATGGTGGAAGATATGGCTGGTAAATTAAAAAAAGGGTCGAAACTGATCCTGGTAATCCCATTTGAAACACATGGTAAATCTAATTTCAAATTGGATCTTAATCAACACCTTTTCGCCTGGAATTTTAGATCAATAAACAACTTATTGCTTACCACCGGATTTGAGATTAATGAAAATAGGTACATACATGGCGCAGGATATTTCAGGTTATTACCTATAGCAAAATTCAATTTTCGATTATATAGTTTTTGCACTAATTTTTTATCGAGACTTACAAATATCAAAGAGATGATGGTGATAGCAACAAAGTTGTGATTGGCAAAAAATAAAGCCTGCATTGCATCGTAATACCTCCTCTATGAAAATAAGAATACTAGAAAGTATCAGGCAGGGCTTGATTGGTGGAGGAGAAACCCACTTGCTAAGTCTTGTTGAAAATCTGGATAAGAGCCTATTTGAACCAGTTGTCCTTTCATTTACAGAAGGACCCATGGTAGATCGGTTCAGGGAAATGAATATCACAACACACGTTATTCCTACCCTGCATCCATTCGACCTTCGGGTTTGGCCTAAAGTACTTTCTTTTGCGAAAAATCAAGAAATAGATCTGGTTCATGCCCATGGAACCAGGGCAGCTTCTAACACTTTTCAGGCTGCTAAGTCTCTCAATGTTCCACTGGTTTACACCATCCACGGATGGAGCTTTCACGATGACCAGCCATTTTGGAAAAGAAGAATGCGGATCTGGTCGGAAAAATTTCTCACTGCTAAGGCAGACGCAAATATCTCTGTGTCTTCATCCAACAGAGAAACTGGAAAAACAAACCTCGGTAAATTTAATTCGAAAGTAATCTTAAATGGGATTGAATTGGATCGGTTTGATCCTGAAAAAACTTATCCGGATATTAGAAAAGAACTAGGCATCCCTTACGATGTTAAGCTTATCATTTTTTTGGCAAGGTTTACTCGACATAAGCAACCTCAGAAAGTGGTTGAAGGGTTTTACCAGGCGTTAAAAATTCAATCTGACATGGTGTTGTTAATGGTGGGAGAAGGGGATGCAAAAAAAGAGACGATAGAACTGGTTGCAAAACTGAATATTCAACATAAAGTGTATTTCCAGCCTTTCCGATCTGATGTTTCTTCTTTATTGCACGCCGCCGATATTTTCGTTTTAGCTTCGTTATGGGAGGGATTGCCCATGAGTATTCTGGAAGCCATGGCTATGAGGAAAGCAATTGTAGCATCCAAAGTAGATGGGAACGCCGAAGTAATAACTCATTTGGAAAATGGATGGCTGGTTGACACTCACAAAATTGAGAAAAATCTCGCAGACGCATTTATTACTTTAAGCAGAGACGAATCTCTTCGTCAAAAACTTGGTAACTGCGCCAGAGAAACGGTAAAGTCTGAATATGACGCTGCAAAAATGACCTTAGCGACCGAATCAATATATTTTCAATTGATTGAGACAAAAAATAAATCGGACAAAAAGCTCAAATTAATATAATGGAATTTGATAGAATATCAGATATCAAGCGATTGGAGTTTATCATACAGGTGCTCAATGAACATATACCTTCCGGAGGACAGATATTGGATGTAGGATGTGGCAACGGTGTGATATCAAGGAGTCTCGGAGCGAAGGGTTTTAATGTTTACGGGATTGATGTAAGTGAAAAAACGATTCAGAAAGCGAGATCTTTAAATAAATTTCCAAACGTAAAATTTGATGTGATCAGCGCGGAACAATTGATCGCGGATGGTAAAACTTACGACGTGGTAATATGCAGTGAGGTATTGGAACATCTTAACGAACCAGCGGATTTATTAAAGGTTTTATATCGTTCTTTGAGTGATTCAGGACGATTGATAGTAACAGTACCTAATGGCAAAGGTGCCAGGGAAACTTTTGTTACAAAGCCGATAATAACGATGAAGAAAAAAAATAACTGGTTGTGGAAAACCGTGAGTAAAATGAAGCCTATATTAGGTTATAAAGGGACCACGCAACAAACGGATGCGGATGATTTAACACACATTCAATTTTTTACCAAACGTTCGCTTGAGCTTTTGGCAAAAAATGCTCATTTCAAGGTAACACAATTTGGCAAAACTAATTTTATTGAAGATGTGTTTCCATTTTCCCTGGTAACTAAACGATTTAGATTTTTACAAGTATGGGATTGTAAAATTGCTGAAATTTTGCCGTATCGTTTTACAGGTGGTTTTGTTACTGTTTGGGAGAAATTGCCACTTAAATGAAATGAATTTCTATGAAATGGCTTTACTTCATATTTGTAATACTGGAAAGCATATTTGCATTTTACCTATTGTTACCTTTGTTAATGTTGGCTATTCATTATCTGAGGAAGTTTTTTTTCAGGTATGTTTCGCCAGTTGAAAAAAAGGCACTGATTCAAAAAGATTTTCATTTTGCTGCAGTTGTAACCGGTTATCAAGATACCAGCTTAATACCTCCATTGGTAGATTCCCTTCTCAAACAAAGTTTTCCCAATGTTCGGATTTATGTAGTTATCGATGATTGTAGTGATGATACTCTTTTTTTTAATCATCCGAAACTGCTTTTGCTTAAACCAGAACAACCTTTGCACTCCAAAATAAAATCCATCGGTCTGGCAATGGAGCATTTTGACTCTGCTGATGAGGTGGTCGTAATTTTTGATTCGGATAATCTAGTACATCCTAAGTATTTTGAATATCTGAACAAATATTTTCAGCAGGGTTACCTTGCAGTTCAAACCCATATGTTGAGCAAAAATATAGAAACCAAATATGCAAAACTAGATTCCATTGGCCATATTTATTATACTTTCTTGGAACGCCAAATGCGCATGGAACTTGGTCTATCTGCTTGTATTTTAGGATTAGGTATAGCTATTGATATTGATTTATACCGCAAAATACAATACAGAAATAAACTGGGCGGGTTTGATAAAAAGCTGCAAGCTGACATTGTTAAAAGTATTCCTCAGCTTGCATTTTCGAAGGAAGCAATCGTATATGATGAAAAAGTTGATAATGGTGCTGTTTTGGAAAAACAACGTACACGTTGGTTGTTTACCTACTTTCATTATTTCAGGATTCATTTAGATATTATCAAAACTGCCATAAAAAGATTTGATTTTCGACTTGCATATTTCGGTTTCATAATGTTGAGACCGCCTTTGTTCATATTAATGTCACTCGGATTACTTTTTGCCCTTGTGAATTATTTTATAAGCCTTCATTTAGCCCTGGTATGGGTTGCGTTATTAATATTATTTGTGTGCAGTTTTGTACTTATCATAGCCACACAAAGTATGCAAAAAGGTATGATCCAAACTTTAATCTATGTTCCGGTTATGATTATTCGGCAAATAAAAGCAATATTCAAAATTAAAATGGCAAGTAAGTCATTTTTAAAAACTGAACATTCCAAAGTAGTTTATATTGACGAACTTCTTAAAGATGAGCACATATAAGAAAATATTTTTTAAGGCAACATCTTTTATTCCCAATAACCTGCTTCAAAAAATACAGATCAGGGAAATGTTGCTCCCCTATGAACACCTGGTTTCTGATGAGAAGTTAAAGCATCTTTCACATTTGTATCCATATAAAAACAGAGAGGAATTTATCAAGGATCTGGATTATTTACTATCTAAGTTTAATCCGCTGAATCCGGAAGATCTTGTTAATTGTATAAGGACGGGAAAACCTTTTCCCCCGAAAAGCTTTCTATTGAGTTTTGATGATGGTTTGCGTGAAATCTATGATGTCGTAGCGCCAATATTATTGCAAAAAGGTGTTCCGGCCGTTTTTTTTTTAAACCCAACGTTTATAGACAATCAACAGTTATTCTACAGGTTTAAACTCAGCCTCATTGTTGAACACCTTTCGCAAAGTCAAAACAAAATAAAGTGGAATGAAATAGGAAAATTGCTTGACATTGACGGCGCCGCCAATGATGTAATCAAGATGAAAATTTTGGAAATTAACTATCTGAACAAATCTCTTGCTGATACGATAGGTGACCGTTTGCAAATTTCATTTAATGAATATCTTTCTAAGCAAAAGCCTTTTCTTGAAACCAAGCAGATCAGAGAATTAATGAACGCTGGATTTGGCATTGGAGCACATAGTATGGATCATCCACAATATCAATTGCTTACCAGGGGAGAACAAATACGACAAACTCTTGATTCCTGTATTTATCTCAAAGAACATTTTAATCTTACCTACCATCTTTTTTCTTTTCCGCACAAAGATGTAGGACTGCCACAGGATTTTTTTGACCAGTTATTCATTCAGAAGGAAATAAAAATTGACCTCCTTTTCGGTACGCAGAACCAGAAAACAGAAAAGCAGAATTTGGTAATGCATAGGTTTAACGCGGAAAGACCAGGCCTCCCTATTAGCCAGCTAATAAAAGGTATAACGATCTACCATTTTTTAAATGATGTAAGAGGAAAGAATATTGTAAGACGTAGCACCGCCCGGTAGTGAAATGGTAAGATTTTATTTATAACACAACTGTATATCGTCCATTTTGCCCAGTACATATTTGTCTATTTCCTTTTCTGTAAAAATCGTTGTCACGGCTATGAAATCAGTTTTAAATCCCGCTGTTTCCTTTAATAAATTTTCATAATCCAAGCCATAAAAACGTAGATTCCAGGGATCTCCAAATATTATCGCCCTTTGTTCTGGGGTATTAATTGAAAAATCTTCATAAGTCTTTTCTAAATTTTTATCTATAGGAACCTGAAGTAAAGCTTTCCCTCCAGGTTTTAATACCCTATACAATTCTTTGATCGCCTTCTTATCCTCTTCAACACATTCCAATACATGAACACAAAGAATGATGTCATAAGTATCGTCTTTTATAGTAGACATATCTGTAATATCCATATAGATTGTGTCCTTTGGATATGTGTTCTTATAGTTGTCGGTAAATTTATCGCAAGCGGTATAACTGATATTTTTATCGTTTTTGAATCGCCTATAGAAAATTTGTTCCGGAGATACATGAAGGATTTTCATGTTTGCTTTAATGAAATCGGGATTTCGTTGCAAATACAACCAAAAGGTCCTGTCCCTTTCATTTGATCGACATCTGGGACACTGAACGGGTCGTTTATTGACGCCTATTTTTAGGAACCTCGAAAATCGCCCACCACAACAAGGGCATTCCACTTTGTCTCCTTTGTAATACAACCCGCGTATTCGTAAATATACTGGAAGGATGTTTTTTTTCGTTACCCGTTTCAGGTAAGTTGCCATGAAAATAATTTAACTGAGAATGATCGCTAAGATAATTTTTTTTTATGATTTGTCTTAGTTATTCTGTTCCCGCAATTCGTTGAAATAACATCAATTACTATAGTTATTTAACTAAGAAATTCATAGCGAAAGACAAATAATAAGTTGGCTAATTATTCGTTGCTGTTGAATATGTCCGGTTATAAATAATCTCTGAATTTAACGTATTCACTTAAGTAGAAGCTGTTTATAAACTTGTTTAAAAATTGTTTAGATTATATAAAAAGATAACCGCATTTTGGCATATGTTTTGCGATTCATAGTTTTTCGCCCTGTGTTACATTTTGAGTTAAGTTTTGCCGTTAATGGTGAAAAGTTTTCCCAATTTTTAACAAATAAACCGGTGCGATAGAATGATCCTTTAATATCCAATTTCTCTATGAAAATCTTTTTACCTAATAAATTAAGGGTACTACTGCTTAGTGCATTTTTCGCAGTCTTTTCTTCTTTTTCCGGATTTTCACAACTTACACTTACAACTGTCAATGGTTGGAATGCATACGTGCATTTACCGGATGATTATAATACTACAGGTACTCAGACTTATCCTGCGATTATTTTTTTTCCTGGCACCGGTGAAGTTGGTACAGATCCAAGTAAATTGTTAACTAACGGACCCGGGCATTTTTTAAGTAGTGGCTGGAATGGAAATGTCGTCTTAAATGGAGTTACGATAAAGCCAATTTATATTTTATTACAACCACCTTCCCTGTGGCCACCGACGTCGATTGTGGCACCAGAAATAGATCTGGTGAAGACGATGTACCGCATTGATCCGACCCGGGTGAGTCTTACGGGATTGAGTATGGGCGGATGGGTTTCGGAATTATATGTAGAATCCTATCCTTCAAAAATAGCTTCTGTCGTAGCTGTACAAGCCGTAAAGCCGGATGATAATCCGGCCTATCCTACACCCTTTGCTACTTTTGCACAGGATTGTGGTCACTGGCTGGGTTATGAGCAGGTCAATGACGGTCGCGATATGATTACCATCAATAATACCATGAACGCTGCCGTATCCGGCAGCGCTCAGTATTTTCAGACCAATGTGGGTGGTGGTGGTCATTGTTGCTGGAATACCTGGTATGATCCCACCCATACGGATAGCTATTCCCTGAACGGTGTTACCGGCAACTGGTCAATATATCAGTTTATGATGACCTGGTCAGGATGTACGACCGGTCTTCCGAAAATAGCTCCTACAGTAGGTGCCGGATCAGCACAAACCATTACGTTGCCCGTAAGTACCGTTACTCTTACGGGAACGGCTACCGGAAATAACGGTGCAACGATCAGCAGTGTGGCATGGACTGAAGTAAGTGGTGGTGCAGCAACGATTACCACTGCAACAAATCTGTCTACAACCGTTACGGGTCTTGTAGCCGGAGCTTATGTATTCAAACTTACAGCAACCGATAATAACGGATTGACAAACTCCTCTACTGTTAATATAACGGTCAATCCGGCCGTAGTAAATACACCACCAACGGTCACATCAGGATCAGCACAAACCATTACGTTGCCCGTCAGTACCGTCACTCTTACGGGAACGGCTACCGGAAATAACGGTGCAACGATCAGCAGTGTGGCATGGACTGAAGTAAGTGGTGGCGCAGCAACGATTACCACTGCAACAAATCTGTCTACAACCGTTACGGGTCTTGTAGCCGGAGCTTATGTATTCAAACTTACAGCAACCGATAATAACGGACTGACAAACTCCTCTACTGTTAATATAACGGTCAATCCGGCCGTAGTAAATACACCACCAACGGTCACATCAGGATCAGCACAAACCATTACGTTGCCCGTCAGTACCGTCACTCTTACGGGAACGGCTACCGGCAATAACGGTGCAACGATCAGCAGCGTGGCATGGACTGAAGTAAGTGGTGGCGCAGCAACGATTACCACTGCAACAAATCTGTCTACAACCGTAACGGGTCTTGTAGCCGGAGCTTATGTATTTAAACTTACAGCAACCGATAATAACGGACTAACAAACTCCTCTACTGTTAATATAACGGTCAATCCGGCCGTAGTAAATACACCACCAACGGTCACATCAGGATCAGCGCAAACCATTACGTTGCCCGTCAGTACCGTCACTCTTACGGGAACGGCTACCGGCAATAACGGTGCAACGATCAGCAGTGTAACCTGGACTGAAGTAAGTGGTAATCCTGACGCTATTACCTCCCCGTCATCTTTAACCACAACAATTACGGGACTTACAGCAGGAACTTATGTTTATAAATTAACAGCTACCGACAACAATGGGTTGAGTAGTTCATCAACCGTTACAATAACTGTAAATGCGGCGCCTAATGTTCCCCCAACTGTTACATCGGGGTCTGCGCAAACTATTACGTTACCTATCAGTACCGTCACTCTTACGGGAACGGCTACCGGCAATAACGGCGCAACGATCAGCAGCATGGACTGGAGTGAAGTAAGTGGCGGCGCAGCAACAATTACAAGTGCCACAAATCTCTCTACAACCATAACAGGTCTTGCAGCAGGAACATATGTATTTAAACTCACTGCGACCGATAACAATGGGTTAAGTAGTTCATCAACCGTTACAATAACTGTAAATGCGGCACCTAATGTTCCCCCAACTGTTACATCGGGGTCTGCACAAACTATTACGTTACCTATCAGTACGGTAACCCTTACAGGAACGGCGATCGGCAATAACGGTGCAACGATCAATAGTGTAACCTGGACTGAAGTAAGTGGCGGCGCAGCAACAATTACAAGTGCCACAAATCTCTCTACAATCATAACAGGTCTTGCAGCAGGAACTTATGTATTTAAACTCACTGCGACCGATAACAATGGATTAAGTAGTTCTTCTAATGATACGATCATAGTGAATGCGTTGGGAAATGCATGTGGCTGCGATATTACCCTTAGTCCTGATCCTGTGAGCGGACAGGTATATTTAAATGGTCAAACGCTGGGAGTGCAGCCAGGGAACAAAGTCTGTTTGAAATCAGGGCACTATATAAGCGTTTATTTATACAATTTTTATGGGACGAAGGCACAGCCGATTACGATAGTCAATTGTGGAGGACCGGTTACTATTTCCGGATATTCCAGTTATGGGTTTACAATTCATAGCAGTCAGTATGTCCATATTACCGGAACAGGAGATCCTGCCACTCAACGGGGTATTATCATTGACGGCAGTGTTGCAAATACAGCATACGGTTTTGGTCAGGATGGACATGTGAGCGACATTGAAGTTGATCATTTTGAAGTATTTAAAACAGGAGTAGGGATCGGTTGCGCGCCGACACCGACCTGTGATTCGACAACATGGTCAACCAGTTGGAAGATGTACAATATGTCATTTCATGATAATTATGTTCATGAAACAGTGGGAGAAGGATTCTATATTGGTAATACAGTGGCGTATTATACATTCAACTGTTCAGGAACAACAGTTACCGTACAGCCCCAACAAATAGACAGCGTTAAGTTCTACAATAATGTAATTGATAAGAGTGGATTACACCAGTGCGCAGATATCGCAGGTAACAGGTGGCGTGGACATACACGATAATGTGGTAACGAACTATGGATATTCAAATACCCAGGAGCATCAGGCGGGCATTATCGTAGGTGGCATTTCCAGGGGAAGGGTGTACAATAACAGGATCTCCAACGGAACAGGGGCAGCATTTCAATGTTTTGGAGCAGGTCTCACGCAGGTTTATAATAATCTTTTTGTAAACAACGGATATGATGGATCCGTTCAGGGATTAGCGGCGGTATTGGTAGATGACCGACCAAAGCCACCGGGATTCCCAGGGCTCAAACTTTATTTCATCAACAATACGATAGTAACACCGAAGAGAAACGGGATATCATTCTACAATGATTATGGGACGGTAGATGTGGGAAATATTATTGCAAACAATATCATCTCAGCACCCGGATTGTTTGCGACGTATCCGACGTATTCATATGCAGACTTGCAGTCCAACCCTCATGCGACATTATATAATAATCTATTTGTACCAACGGTGGCAGTGGTAAAATTTGCGGATCCGACCAATAATAATTTTCATTTACTGTCAAATTCACCGGCCGTAGATTCTGGCATGAATACGAGTCCATATGGGGTGGTGAATGATATTGAAGGTACGCCACGGCCGTACGGATCGGCATATGATATAGGTGCATATGAATTTAATTCCGGAAATCAGCCGCCAGTCGCTAAAACCGGTGCGGCACAAACCATTCTTTTACCAAATAATTCCGTATCCCTTGATGGAACAAAATCTTACGATCCTGATGGCAGCATTACCGCTTATAATTGGACCCAAACTTCTGGTCCTGGAGGTGATGCACTAACTAATGCAACTTCATCTACTGCATCTGTAAGTGGATTGATACAGGGTACTTATATATTTCAATTAGTTGTTACTGATGATAAAGGAGCAACTGGTACTGCTTTAGACACGGTAATTGTGACTATACCAGCAAATCAACTTCCCGTAGCTAAAACTGGTCCGGCACAAACCATTATGTTGCCAAATAATTCTGCGTCCCTGGATGGAACAAAATCTTATGATCCTGATGGCAGCATTGTAACTTACAATTGGACACAAACTTCCGGTCCTGCAGGTGACGCCCTGACGAATGCAACTTCATCTACAGCATCTGTTAGCGGATTAATTCAGGGAACTTATATATTTAAATTAATTGTAACTGATAATAGCGGAGCAACCGCCAGTGCATTTGATACGGTGATTGTAACCGCACCTATAAATCTGCCACCTGTTGCAAATGCTGGCGCCAGTAAATCGATTACGTTACCTCTTAATAATACGACATTGGATGGGTCTCTTTCTTATGATCCTGATGGTAGTATTGTGTCGTATAATTGGGTTCAATCGTCTGGACCATCGACCGCAACCATTACTGGTGTTTCTTCACCTGTTGCCGCCATTAGTAATTTAGTGGCCGGAGTTTATACATTCGAACTTACTGTAACAGATAATAGTGGTGCATCTTCAAACTCGCTAGTGAAAGTTACAGTCTCCCCTTCGGGTGCTCAACCTCCAGTTGCAAATGCAGGCGCAAATCAATCGATTACCTTACCTGTAAACACGGTTGTTATCGACGGTAGCGGTTCAAGTGCTTCTTCTGGGTCCATTGTTAGCTTTGTGTGGACGGAAAAATCCGGACCTTCAACAGTTAGTCTGTCAAACACAGCCAAGAATACACTAACTAGCCTGCAGGCAGGAATTTATATCTTCTATTTGACTGTAACTGACAATAATTCTGCTACCGGAACTGATTCAGTAATCATTACAGTTAATTCCGCTTTAAATATTGCACCAGTAGCAAATGCCGGGGCAAATCAAAGTATAACGTCTCCCGCAAATTCGGTTAATCTGAACGGTTCGGCATCTTATGATCCTGACGGCACTATCACAGCATATAGTTGGACAAATATTTCTGGACCTGGATCAGTGACAATTAACAATTCTAATACAGCTACACCTTCTGTTATTGGATTGCAAACTGGTGTTTATGTGTTCGAACTTACTGTAACTGATAATAATGGAGCAACAGCCAAGGATCAGGTAACTATAACTGTATTACCTCCGGTGGTACTTCCGAATCAGGCACCGGTCGCTAATGCAGGAGTAAATCAAACCATAACGTCCCCTGCGAGCTCGGCTATTTTGAATGGTTCGGCTTCTTATGATCCGGATGGCACCATTACGGCATATAGTTGGACGACTATTTCCGGACCTGGTTCAGTGACAATTAATAATTCTAATACAGCTACACCATCCGTCATTGGATTACAAACTGGCGTTTATGTATTCGAACTTACTGTAACTGATAATAGCGGAGCAACCTCCAAGGATCAGGTAACAATAACTGTATTGCCTCCTGTGGTGCTTCCAAATCAGGCGCCTGTAGCCAATGCAGGCAATAATCAAACTATTACCGCCCCTGTTAACAGCGTTTCACTGAATGGCACAAGTTCATTTGATCCAGACGGTACAATTACGACATTTAGCTGGAGTCAGGTTTCTGGTCCATCTACTTCAGTAATTTCCGGTGGTAATACAAGCACGCCAACAGCTTCCCAGTTGGTTGTCGGTCAATATGTGTTCAAGCTCACAGTAACTGATAACAATGGCGCCACAGGTTCAGATCAGGTAACTATAACAGTTAATCCTCCTGTTACCAAAGTAAATATGTCGCCTGTGGCTGATGCTGGTAATAGTGATACAGTTTACTTGCCTAATAGTACATTCACACTAAATGCCAGTCAATCTTTTGATCCTGATGGTACAATCGCATCCTATCAGTGGCAACAAATTAGCGGGCCAAATACTGTTACCAGTTCTTCAATGAGTAATTCTGAGGTTACAATCAGTAATTTACAAGCGGGAGACTATGAATTCCAGCTTACTGTCACAGATAACGAAGGTGCAACATCTACGGCCACCATTAAAATCACGGTTGTCTCCGAATCATCTCTAAATGATCAGTTCATTGTTTATCCGAATCCTGCTCATGACGTACTTAACGGTAAAATTGTAAGCTCAATTACAGGGTCGGTCAAGATCTACGTATATGATATGAATGGTAGAATGGTGCTTGCCACAGAAGTCGAAAAATCTGATAATGTAATAGTCAAAACTATGAACGTCAGTACCCTTGCATCGGGCACGTATGCAATAGAGATAAATATTGCTAACAGAAAAACGATGGTTACGAAATTCGTAAAAAATTAAGTTTGCAGATTTTTATAAAAACAAAAGACCCCTGTTAAAGGGGTCTTTTGTTTTATCATTGATAAACTAATTGCAAAATTGGTCTGTCATTAATATACTATATTTTCAATTTAAACGCGAAAAGGTTTGTAAAACGCCCTTACAGCTAAATTTAGCATTGGCAAATCACCCGAGCTATCACCATATGCTAAAATTTCCTGATAATCGGACAAATTATAATATTCCAGAATCCTTTCTACTTTTTCTATACCATAACAGTTTTTACCATTTAATTTGCCAGTAAGGAAGCCGCCTTTCGTTTCTAATCTTGTGCCTATACAAGAAAGGCCGTTTTTTTCGCACCACAATCTTACATAATTTTCAGGTGAGGCGGTTACTATAACTACTTCAAATTGATTCTTTAATAGATGGTTAATTTCCTGCAATGCTTTTGGCCTTATTAATACAGGCATTTTTTCATGAACAAATTTCTTACACATTTCATTAAATTCTGCCAATTTGCTGTTCCCAAAGAAATAAATTAATACTTTCTGTTTTGCATAGCTATTAGTTACTAAACCCAATTTCATTCCAATAATCCAAGGGGAAAGTAAACCAAATCCAAACAGGAATGATATTCTTCCTTTTGCAAATCGTATAATTTCCAATAGGCTGTCATTCCGTGTAACAGTTCCATCAAAATCAAAAAAGGCTATGGATTTTTTCAATGCATAGTGTTTACTAAACGATAATTGAAGTATTAATTAAAATTTGTAAAGAATCCCTACCTGCAATTAAGATAATGAATTTTCCTATATTTAATTTTAATTAAACGATCCGCAAGCATGTAAGAGTTATTATGCTATGAAGAACTTCCAATCATAAAAGAATTGCTACATGCTGCAAAAAAGAAATATTGTATGTATTGCAAACCCATTATGGGAAGGAGACTATGCAAAAACAATTGTTGAATTAATGAGTGTTTTTGCAAGGGAAAACAAGATCCTTTACGTTGAAAATGCGTTTACAATTAAGGATATGATATTTGGCCTTTTCGGTAAGATCGAATTTCCATTTCACCGGATATGGAGTAACCGAAACCGTCTAAGAGAAATAGTTCTGGATGACGGAGTACGTGTTTTCGTTTTAACGCCACCCATGGTTCTTCCCATCAATTTTCTTCCTCCTGGGCCAATATATAATAGTTTATTAAAGCTGAATGGAAAAATCGTAACATCTGCCATTATTAAAGCACTAAAGAAAATGCGGATGCTTGATAATCTCATTAATATAGTTTCCTTCAATCCTGCGGTTGGCGTAAAAGCAGGTCGAAAATTGGGTGAA
This sequence comes from uncultured Bacteroidota bacterium, assembly GCA_963757315.1. GTDB lineage: Bacteria > Bacteroidota > Bacteroidia > Chitinophagales > Chitinophagaceae > Puia. Next base: position 701,743 of record CAVWRD010000012.1, read on the forward strand.
GAACTCTTGCTGTATCATTGTTACGATACTATTGAAGCCGCCGATTGGATAAAAAAACATGGCGAACAACTTGAAAGGCAAATGATGAAAATGGCCGATGGGGTTATTGTCACTTCTCAGGGTCTCTATGAAAAAAAAAGCTACTGGCAAAGAAATGTTTTTTGGTAAAAAATGCAGTCAATATCAAGTTGTTTAGTAAAGGCTTTAATCTGGAAATCCATAAGGAGAGAATGGTAGGTTATATTGGAAGTATTGATGATAGACTGGACTATGAATTAATAGAATACCTTATTCAAAAAATGCAAAATGTCACATTTATATTTGTTGGCAGAATAGTGGATAGAAGCGGGGAAAGAATTTTGAGAAAATATAATAATGTTCTGCTAGAAGGCAATCAGAAAGTAACCACGTTGCCAAACTACCTTAGAAAATTTGCTGTGGGCATAATTCCATTTTTGAAGAATGAATTCAATAAAGGAATTTACCCGTTAAAAATCAATGAATATCTCGCAGCTGGCCTTCCAATCGTCAGTACCAATTTTGCTGATCTTACGGAATTTAAATCAGTAATAAGAATTTCTGAGTCAAAAAAACAATTTTTCGAGATGATCATGGAGGAGTTGGACACCGATACCATCGACAAGAAAAATAAAAGACTACAAATAGCAAAGGTCAATTCCTGGGAACAAAGAGCGAATGAAATTTCTGATATTATTGAAAAGCTTGAAAATATTAAATAATTTCCGTTAGGTCTGGATTTAAAGGTTTAGTCGTTTAAATATTTTTTCTGGAATAGATCTTATAACAATCATGATAAATCTCCATATTCCTTTGACATAGACTATGTTTTGGTTTTTTACTAACGCTTTATGAACGGTGTGAGCAACATTTTTAGGTGTCGTAGTCAGTATCTTTGTTAATTGTAAGTGCTCAGTCATTTTCGTATAAACAAATCCAGGCTTTATAGTTATTACATGCACGTTAAACGGGTAAAGATGATTCCGAAGACCAGACAAATATGTGGTTAGGCCTGCTTTTGCACTTCCATAAATCAAATTATTCTTTCTACCTCTTTCCCCCGCAACCGAGCTTATTCCAATTATGACTCCTTTTTTTTCCACAGCAAAATGAGAAGAAACAATATTCAAAATCGAAACTGCTCCTGTATAATTAGCATTTATAATTTTAGCGGATTCTGCGCTGGATTTGATAGTTTCATTTCCACTTCCCATATATCCTATTACGTAAATTACAATATCCGGTTTTGGATTTAGACTTGCGAAAAAATATTCATGACTGACTATATTTTCTGCTTGAAAAGTATAGGCTGCACAGGACACATTAAATCTTATAATAATATCTGATACTGTAGTATCCAGGGAACCTTCCTTTCTGGAAGTCAACTGAATATTGTAACCCTCCTCCGCAAATTTCCTGGCGATCGCCAGTCCAATATCTGAGCTTCCCCCAATAACTAATGCAGTAGGCATAGTTAAGTTTCTTTTGTAATTAATAAACGGTCTGATAATAAGGATCTGAACTTAAAATCTGGGTTATATTTTTTCACAATCTCTTTAAATCTCTCTGCGCCAGAATAAGTTTTCCAAAATATTTCTGGCCGCATGCGGGCATCCTTGGTGAGATAAATCCTTCCACCATTTTGTAAAACGATTTTATCCAGCTCATCCAGGAATTCAAACAGACCTTTACGAATCGGAAAATCAAGTGCCAATGTGTAACCTTCGATTGGAAAAGATATGATGCTAGGATGCGTTCCAAATTGTTTAAGTACTGTAAGAAATGATCCCATTCCTTTCTTATTAATCCTATTTAGAATTTCAACTAGTCCTTTTTTCTTATTCAATGGAACCACAAACTGATATTGGATGAATCCTTTTTTGCCGTACATTCTATTCCAGTTAAGAATAGCGTCGAGTGGGTAAAAGAATGGCTCATAGCTTATAACATTGTTAATTTCTTTTTGTAAGTTCTTGTTGTAAAAAAAGAAATTGAATGTCTTAATTGAAAATTTATTAAGCATCCAAGATGGTAAATTTATGGGAAATGATATTTTCTTTTCTGAGGGAATTGCCAATGGGCTCTTTTTCTTATTTTTATCCAGGTCCACAATCTTGGCATGTTCACCTACTATAAGGATACTCCTTCCAAAATCTTTTCCTTTCTTGAGGCAGTCGATCCAGGCCATCGAATATGTATAGTCTTTGTATTTTTCAAAAAGAGAAATTATTTCTTCAAGATTTTTTGCCTTAATTTGTTTTTGAACAATGTAACTTGTTTCAATTTTTTTTAACTTGAATTTTATGCGGGTTATAATGCCGGTTAGACCCATGCCTCCACAAGTGGCTTCAAAAAGATCCGTATTTAATGATTCTGAACATATTTCTTTTTCGCCAGAAGCTAATTGCAGAGTTAATTCCAAAATATGTTTGGAGAAAGGTCCCTCAATATGATGATTCTTCCCATGAACATTAGAAGCGACTGCGCCTCCCAGGGTGATAAATTTGGTGCCGGGAGATACAGGCAAGAACCATCCGTGTGGCACGATTAATTTCAGAATTTGATCGAGTGTTATCCCTGATTCACATTCAACGATTCCATTTTGTTTGTCAAAAAATAAGAATTTATCAAATGAAAGGGTCAATAAAGTGATAGGAGCCAGTGAAGCATCTCCATAACAACGACCATTACCGCGGGCAATCAATGTATCCTCATTCGAAATAACAGATCGAATCGCGGATTCATGACTGAAGCTTATAACCTTGCTATCCAAAGCCGGGTAATTGCCCCAGTTAGCGATTTTTTTAAGCATCATTTAAAGATAGTCAAATTCTTAAGATACAATATGACATAAAAACTGCCAATCCAAAGTAGTATGGTTATTTGAATAAACCTGTCTTTAAACAATATGTTAGTAGGAGACCCCGATTCGCCATCAACAAATATGATTTGCAAATAACGCATAACACCTGCGATTACAAATATGGAAGTATAATATAGCCGGTAAGTTCCTAGTCTCATTATTACCTCGGGAGACATTGTATACATAAAATAAGCAATAATAATCACCGCGCAAATCAGCGTAATAATTGTACTTAAATATTCCAGATTATAGCCTTTAACAGATTTCCTCATGTCGATGCCAGATGACATTTTTAAAAGTAAATCATCTCTTCTTTTTGCGGTTGCCATGAAAAGTGCAAGCAGGAATACCATTATAATTAACCATTCGGATACCTGAATAAATGCAATTACGCTACCGGCCTTAATACGCAATACGAATCCCGCTGCGACTATAAAAATATCTAGAATTGGTATCGTTTTTAAAACAAAGGAATAAGCGAGATTCAAGAAAAAATAAATGCTTAAAACGAAAGTAAACTTGAGTCTGAGATTTGCCAGATACGAAAGAAAAAATCCTAAAATCAGTAAAACAATGCAAACGATGAGTGCATTTTTTTTGCTGATCTTGCCGCTGGCTAAAGGCCTGTTTAATTTAGCTGGGTGTTTTCTATCCTCCTCTACATCCCTATAATCGTTAATAATATAAATGCTACTTGCAACAAAACTGAAAGCGAAAAAGCCTATAATAAGGGAAGTTATTTTGGTGTTACTAAAAAGTTCTCCCGAAAAAAATAAAGGGATAAATAAAAACAAATTTTTTGCCCAATCCTTTATTCTTAAAAGCTTTAATAAAAGCATTTTTAATAAACAAAATACGCCCTTTTTTGATTAGGAGCAAGAATCAAGATAAGTCTCTTCTATACTATTCACTCTTAATTTGATCTAATTTATCCACTATTCCACCGGTAGTATTTTTATAAGAGAAATTTCGGATAGTTCCGGGCAACATTGATTTATTAAAGTTTGTTACTAACAGGGCATAGCCGGAACTGCCATCCACTTTAATTCTATTTACATCTAAACTTAAAGGGGGTAAACCATAGCCATAGTCAGGATAGTCATTAACGTAAATCGCGTTTTCGCCTTTAGTCATACCAACATTTTTTAAGTTTATTCCCTCGAATTTCATTCTTCCCCTCCCAAAAATAAGCAGACCAGTACCCGTGCCATCTGATATGCTCACATTTCTGATTTCTTGTAATGTTACCATACCGCCGATAAGTAATCCCGCCTGTTGACCCCGTTGATTCAATATTCCATAGTGACTGATGCTGATGTTGTGTAAGTAAGCATTTTGACAATTACTTAATTGTAATCCGTCCCATCCGGTAGAATCAATAATAACATTATAAACATTCAGATTCAGGATTGGAGAGGCTAATGGTTTAATCAATGAAAATGTATATCCCAGATAAAATCCTTCTGTACCGGTATTCTTAACCGAGATATCGTGAATAGAAACATTCTTTATTGTAAATCCGGGCCAATATCCTTTTTCCTGAGTGGTATCCGGATCTTGTTTTGCACACAAGCCAATTGACCCGATATTGCGAATTTTACAATTTGATAGTTCATATTCACCAGTTTGATCTCCTACAACAAGTCCAAAATGAGTAATGTTTTCTCCATCAATATGAAACCCAGATAATTTAAAGTAAGTGGCAAAAGAAATGTTTGCACTATAGTTCGCATATCCTCCAATCCATCCACTATCCTCAGGAATAATATAGACCGGGTGGTATCTGTCACCCTTAAAATTTCTTAGCAAAAAGGATTTAATGCCTGTCGGAATAACAATTGTATCGCCTGGTAATATATTATAACGCCGCGCAACATCTAAACAATAAATCTGATTGCCCACAGGAGTAATAGTGATTCTTTTCCCTGATTTTTTTTCCAGGAGGGGTTTTGATGATTGCTCCAATTTAAATTTGTACAACCATTGCCATATATTAAGTCCGTTGTCAGTAAAGCTTCCATCATAAACTTCATCCCAATTACCATGACCTATTCCATGGCGAATCGTGATTTTAGCCAATCCCGGTGAATGTTGGTTTACAGAATTGATTAAAAAAATATTCTGACGAACATAAGCCTGGTCTTCAGATCCGACGATTGCCCAACAGGGAGTTTTGCTTCTGATCCACCATTCTATGTTTTCTTTTTTTATGTCTTGAGTTGCGCCAGATATAACACAGATAGCGGCAATCTTCTTAGAAAGAGACATAGAAATATTCAATTGACTCCCATAGCACATATATCCGCCTGCAGAGGTGCCAGTAAGATAAATTCTTGTGGTATCGATTGCGAATCTTTTTTCAGCATCCTCAATTATGCCAGGGAGCCAATCAGGTAAAACACCATACGATATTCTCTGCGGGCATATTATAATGCAATCAAAAGGCGGCCTAAATCCGGCTTTTAATACCATTGGAAGACCATCCAGATACAATTGAGATAGGTCTTTGCCAGCTTGGCCAGACCCGTGTCCATAGATGACCAATGGGTACCTTTTAGATGAACTATAATTGGGTGGCAGCCAAATCAGCGCGTTTACATCGTATTTTTCATTACCGGTAAGTATATTTATTGTGGAATGGTTAATTCCTTCATTTAACTGGCAAGAGCCGGCTAAGGAAACACAAAAACAAATTAGACTAAGAATCGTTTTGTTTTTCATTTCAATGTAACTGTAACTATGGACCAAATTAAGTTAATAACTCGACACTTAATAAATACCTGCGGTATGGATTTGAAGCTAATGGGAGCTTATCCGGTTTTAGATTCTGTGTATGCCAAAAAGAGAATTCAGAAAATATCAGACATTTGATTTTTGTAACATTGCTGAAGGGGTATTGGCAATAATCCACAAATCATATATAAAATTTGATTTATCGGCATAGACAATATCAAGATTAATACGTTCCTCTGCCGACATATTTTCATTTCCTCTTTTTTTTATTTGCCAAAGTCCAGTAATTCCTGCTGGGGCCATAAAGCGCCTCGCACAATCATCAGTAGTGAGGGTGGCAGCTTCATAGAGCGGTAAGGGCCTGTTTCCAACAAGAGACATATCTCCTTTAAATACATTGAATAATTGTGGCAGTTCATCCAGACTGAATTTGCGAAGAAATGCTCCGACTTTTGTTATCCGCGGATCATTTTTTATCTTAAAAAATAAAGGACCTGAATTAGCCTCAAATCCATATTGATTTAAATGTGAATATTCGTTTATGTTCATATCTGCACCTGAGTTCATGGTGCGGAATTTGATAAAATTGAATATGCGATATCCTTTTCCGGCTCTTTTTGAAATATAAAATATAGAACCTCTCGAATCCAGTTTAATGGCTATTGAAATTAATAGAAAAATGGGGCTGAACGTGACTAAAAGCAGGATAGAAACGCAGATGTCAAATGTTCTTTTGATCAAACGGGAAAGATGAAATTTTCTGGTTACTTCTTCATTTACTATGTGATCTATCTGTTTTTCAGATTGTCGTAGTTTGACTTTCCTGAGGAACTGACATTTAGACCATAATTGTATGTCCGATGTTTCCCTCAGTGAAATGATTTCATCAACCAACTTTATTCTATTAATCATTCCCCACTCTCTTTCTGAGAGTTGTGTGCCATCGAGGATAAATAATGTATTGGAGAATAAAGGTTGTGTATTCAGAAAATAATAAAACTCTTCAATTTCCCGGAAGGGAAAATGAGGTTCGCAGAAAATGACAAGGGGAATTCTATTCGTGCTTGTTTTGAAAGAATGGATCAGTTCAATTTTGGCTATTTCAATACTTTCTGCAGTATCGCCTTGTTTAAATACATTCACCAGCTTTTCAATACTGGAACTATTTTTTCCAATAAAATAAAATCCACTGTATTCAATTTTTGCATCTTTTGTTATTCTGTTATTATTGTCTGAGTAAAAGCGTCGAAATAGATTGCTTCGCCCTGATTTGGGAATAAAAGTAAAATCCATAGTATAGGTTAAGGTTAAGGTTTTTTAAAAAGAGATTAGTAGTCAATTAAACGACTACTTTTTTTGTGAGGTTTCTCTGGATTGAAATTTAAAGCAGTGGCAAACTAAAGTTTTTTGACTGTTGCAGGCAATCGAATGATATTTCACTGTGGATTGGACTATATTCCAAAAGAAAATAGGGATTTCAACGGATACCTAGGGCACTTTGATATACCCTGGTGGAATAACCAAAGTATTGAGGGATATCTAAATAATTATAAAATTAAATGTAGGATTATTTTACAATAATTCAAGTTTAGTCGTTATTAATTTCTAATTAAGCCATGATTTTACCACATTTATTAAATCATTATATATTTTCAATAATTAAGTTTAGTTTATTCTTGTTTACATCTTACTTCGAATCGATTTTCAATTAAAATTAAATGAGACCGCTAATAGCAAACTCTTACCCGGAATCCCTTACTTCAACACAAATCGAGAGCTCACAATGCTGAAATTTTTATTTTTTTTTAGTTTATTTATCGTGTTTTATAGCTATATCGGTTATGGGATAATTATTTTCTTGCTGACTAAGATGAGATTAATCTTTTATGGCCCAAAACGGACTCCACAACATTCAGATTTTTTACCTGAGGTAACCTTGTTGGTTTCAGCTTTTAATGAGGCGGATTTTATTGAGGAAAAAATTATTAATAGTCTCGATCTCGATTATCCGGTCGGCAAATTAAAGTGGATATTCATTACTGACGGCTCAACAGATGGAACACCAGATATAGTCAGAAAATATGATAAGATTCTTTTACTACATGAGGCTGAAAGAAAAGGAAAAGTAGCTGCCATGAATCGCGGTATTACTTATGTAAAGACGCCATATGTCGTTTTCAACGACGCAAATACGCTACTTAACACCCTTTCAATTCGCGAAATTCTGAAACATTATGAAGATCCCCGCGTAGGCGGAGTAGCTGGCGAGAAAAAAATAATTTCGAAGGAGAAAGATAAGGCAGCCGGTGCTGGTGAAGGGATTTATTGGAAATATGAATCGCTATTGAAAAAACTCGATTCCGAATTCTACTCAGTTGTAGGAGCTGCGGGCGAATTGTTTTCAGTAAAAACCTCTCTTTTTCATGAAGCCGCGACAGATACTGTTATAGAAGATTTTGTCCAGTCATTACAGATATGTAAGGATGGATATGTGATCCGTTACGAACCGAATGCTTTTGCAATGGAAACAGCCTCTCTCTCTATAAAAGAGGAACAAAAGCGAAAAGTGCGTATTGCTGCTGGTGCATTTCAGGCTATGGGAATTTTAAAAGGGTTATTTAATATATTCCGTTATCCTGCATTATCCTTTCAATTTATTTCCCACAGGGTGCTTCGGTGGACCTTATGTCCACTTTGCTTGGTGATTTTACTCATTTCTAATTTTGCTCTGTTTTTTGCTAAACCCGAGTGGTATTACCAGGTAATTTTACTATTGCAGATCATATTTTACACAGTTGCCTGTATAGGCTGGATTTTTGCAGCAAAAAATCTTAAAATCAAGGCATTTTACATCCCCTATTATTTCCTCTTCATGAATATGTCGGTATTTATGGGTTTTTACAGGTTTATCCGAAAAAAACAAACAGTAATTTGGGAAAAAGCTGCCAGGTCTTCCCGACCGTAAAATGCGCCTAATTAGCAATTTGATAATCCGAATATTCGAAAAAAAGGTTTTACAATATTTGGATCTTAGGAAAAAATACCTATTTTTATCGTAGAATTTCTATTTATCCGGTTCAATACCTCTGAAGCCTTCTAATCCCTACAGTTCGGCTATATTCGAACATCTATCCTTGAAATCCCGAAGCGGATTTTTTACTATTTAATAATGATTGCAAGCCTATATCGCAGGTAATTCCTTTGATTCCAATACTTCATGTTCGACCTTTTCCCGAAAATTCCAACCTACTGAGGAACAGAGTCTAGTTTAAATTAATGACTTCTGCCCATGAAAAAACAGATTTTAGCAGTAGATGATAGTAAGGCGATTCGGTTTTTACTTCAAACAGTTCTTGGAAAAAAATATCATGTAATTACAATGCCTGATGGGTGTTCGGCTATGCATTGGCTTTCAAAAAGTAACTTCCCGCATTTGATTATTGTCGATCCACAATTACCCGACCTTGAGAACTGGGAGTTAATACAACAGCTTGAATCCAGTGGCATCTATAAAAATATTCCACTTATGGTGTTATCAGGCTTGGGAGTTGAAGAAACTGAAAGAAAATGCGGAGAATACCATGTGCGAAATTTTTTTTTAAAACCGTTTAACCCCGTCGACCTGGTTAATTCAGTATATCAATTGATTGAAAATAAGTCCTTCGAAACTTACTATCCTATGAAAGCAGTTTAACCGAATCGTACCGTATTTAAGAGAATTAAACCTTAACCTGTATATGGATTTTACACTTCTACCCAAAACAACTTACCGGGGTAAATCTTTTGTGAGATTTAGCATTAGAGCAAAAGCAAATATTTCCACATCTTCACCAATTCATTCAGGATTTTACTATATCGGCAAAAATTCTGCCAATATTGAGAAACTTGTAAAGTTTTTTAAAAGAGGATATGCGTCTGACAGTATAGTTAATGCTTGTTCCGAATTAAATCGATCCGTCCAACAAGAAAATAATACACTTCCCGAAGTCATTATTTGTGAATCTACATTTGATTTTCTTGAAATAAAAAGCTTTGTAAACTACCTCAACGATAATCCTTCATTTGCATCCATTCCTTTCATTATTGATTCTACTCATCTTTGTGATATGGAAATAGGACTATATAAAAAACATATGCTTGCAGATGATATTATGCTCATAGAGGAAACAAACCATGACTCAATAATAGGCAAAGTGCGCTTTTTGAATAAAGTAAAATCAAAGAGCATGGAATTGAAAACTAATTTAAGGGAAGAAAAAGAAAAATGGATTTCTACTGATAATATCGATGGAATATTAAAACGTAGTTTCGACATATTAGTTTCAATTACAGCACTTCTTTTTTTGTCTCCTTTATTTCTTTTGATTTCATTACTTATACGTATAGAATCCAGAGGTCCTATTTTTTATATTAGTAAAAGAGCAGGTCGTGGATATAATATTTTTGATTTCTATAAATTCAGAACAATGTTTTGCGGTGCTGACCGACGAATAGATGAACTTTCTCACCTAAACCAATATGCAGACTCTGATATTAAAAAGCCATTTTTTTTCAAGATTAGCAATGACCCACGAGTTACAAAAATTGGAGCATTTCTTAGAAAAACAAGTTTGGATGAACTACCGCAGTTGCTGAATGTTTTGATCGGCGACATGTCCCTGGTTGGAAACCGTCCTTTGCCTTTATATGAAGCCGCAACTCTTACTACAGACGAATGCGCGCAACGTTTTTTAGCGCCAGCTGGAATGACGGGGCTCTGGCAGATCAAAAAAAGAGGGCGGCAGGATATGACGGTAGAAGAAAGGATAAGCCTGGATATAGATTATGCAAAAAAATACAATTTTATGTATGATTTATGGATTATGGCTAATACTCCTTCAGCACTTATACAAAAAACGAGCGTTTAATCTGTTTTACTTTCTTATTGTTGAATCTCATATTAAGTTCCTTTCGTTGGGCTTTTTGGAGCGAAGTTTGTATTGTATTGAATAATAAGCCTTTAAAAGCCCAAAAAATGCTTTATAAGGTTTTCGGTTCTAGTTAAAATGGTTTTGTATATTTGGCTTTTTTTGTTATATTGTAGGGTTACGTAACTATATAAACTCTTATCCAGTAGACTATGAGGCTTTTTTACCTAGTTCTACTTATAGTGGTTTTTTCTGCTACTAACGCGAAAGCGCAAGGCAGACTCACTCCGTTTCCGGACAATGGATCAACGGCTACGATAAAGTTTTATCCAAATCCAGCAGTTTCGTATATCACTTTTGAAGACGCCCTCAAGAAATACGACAAAAACTATACTATTCAGCTGTTTAATTTCCTGGGAAAAAAAGTATTTGAATTTAACCTGAGTGATCAAAAAAATGTCGTGAATGTCTCGGATTTCTTTAGGGGCATTTATATCTTCCAACTTAGGGATCCAACTGGTAAAATTGTAGAAAGCGGTAAATTCCAGGTCACAAAATAGCTTACTCGCTCACTTCAACGATAAGAAATTTGAGATAATGTGTGTTTTCAAGACCCCAAATAATTGGATGGTCAGGAGATTGTGTCTGAAATAACACCTGCCTTATTTTTTTCCCCGCGTCTTTTGCAGCAGATCGGATGGTGTCCAAAAATGCTTGTGGAGAAATGAGATTTGTACATGATGAGGTTACCAGGAATCCGCCGGATTTTAGAAGTTTCATCCCTCTGAGATTAATTTCTTTATAGCCACTTAAGGCTTTTGATATATTGTCTCTGCTTTTGGTAAATGCAGGCGGATCTAACATTACAACATCGAATTTCTTTGGCTCCTTGCTCCATTTTTTTAATATATCAAAGGCGTTTAGTGCTTCAAATCTGACTTTTTCCTCAAGGCCATTTAATCTGGCGTTTCGCGACGCCAGAGCAACAGCATTTTCAGAAATATCGAGTCCTAACACTGACTTTGCACCATAATGTCCAGCATGTACTTCAAAGCTGCCAGTATAACAGAATGCACCCAGAACGTCGGCATCTTTCACAATATCCCTTATTGCGCGTCGATTATCGTGTTGATCCAGAAAGTATCCGGTCTTCTGTCCGTTTTCCAAATCAGCTTCAAAAAATAGCCCGTTTTCTTTAATGACAATCTTGGTTTCAAAAGATTTTGATAAAAATCCCTTTTGCTGTATCATTCCTTCCAATTCTCTTACAGGAACGTCATTACGTTCATAAATTTTTTCGGTCCGAAAGATCTCCCGAATTGAATTTACGATAGCTGATTTCCAAATATCTATGCCCAGTGCGAGCGTTTGAATTACAAAATGATCTCCAAATTTGTCAATGATAAGGGCGGGTAAACCATCTGCTTCTCCAAAAACAAGTCGACAGTTTTCAATGTATCCAAGTTTCTTACGATATTCCCAGGCTGCTCCAATCCGTTGGCGGAAAAACCGATCATCAATAATTTCGTCTTCATTTCTCGTAAGCAAACGGATAGCAATTTGCGACTTCGGATTGATAAATCCTTTACCAATAAATCTTTTTTCGCTATTAAAAACCGTAACTATATCACCAGGTTTAACTGTTTCCTCAGTTTCGGCAATTTCATTTCCAAAAATCCAGGGATGCCCCTGCTCGATGCGTAACCCAATTCTTTTCTTCAATATGACAGGGATCATCGGGCAAAATTAATGGACGGGTACCATTAATGGGAGACAATTTGTCTCGAAAACAGCACTTGGCAAAATAATTGACAAGCTTAACTTTGCCAGAATTTCCAGAATATGAAGAATAAGACAGACAATCAAATCGATGAAAACAGTGTAGAAGCTGTAAATAACAGAGAATCAACGGTTGATATCAATACTGATGAAAACGTAGCTGGCACGATAAATTTGGATCATGATCTCGACGAAGACGAGGTAATTGACAAACTGAAAGTCGAATTACAGGACCAAAAGGATAAATATCTGAGGCTTTTGGCTGAATTCGAAAATTATAAACGTAGGAGTTCAAGGGAAAGAATTGAACTTAGCCAAACTGCCGGTAAAGAAATCATTGTTTCTTTACTGGATGTGCTGGATGATTGCGAAAGAGCTGAAAAACAGTTGCAGCAGGAGAAAAACACCGGCGATTTAAGCGGTGTTCAGCTTGTTTTTAACAAACTCAGGAATATTCTCCAAAATCGCGGACTGAAGCCTATGGATAGTTTGGGTTTGGAGTTCGATGTGGAAAAACATGAAGCTGTTAGTGAAGTACCTGCTCCTTCACCAGACCTGAAGGGGAAAGTAGTTGCTGAAGTAGTCAAAGGATATTACTTAAATGATAAAATTATCCGCTTCGCGAAAGTGATCGTTGGAAAATGAATTAAATCTGAATGAAACGAGATTATTACGAAATTCTTGGCGTTACAAAGTCATCTACATCTGATGAAATAAAAAAGTCCTACCGCAAGGTAGCAATGCAATACCATCCTGATCGAAATACGGGTGACAAAGCCGCAGAAGAGAAATTTAAGGAGGCGGCTGAAGCTTACGAAGTTTTGAGTGATTCGGACAAACGGGCTCAATATGATCGTTTTGGTCATGCTGCTGTTAACAATGGTAGAACTGGGTTCAATGGGGGTGGCATGAACATGGATGATATCTTCAGCCAGTTCGGAGATGTATTTGGTGATGATTTATTTGGTAGCTTTTTTGGTGGTCGTAGAGGAGGAGGTGGTAATTCACGGTCGCATGGAGTACGTGGCTCAAATCTCAGAATAAAGATTAAACTCAGTTACGAAGAAATCGCAAAGGGAGTTACAAAAAACATAAAAGTAAAAAAACACGTTTCCTGTTCCACCTGCCATGGTAGTGGTGCCAAGGATAAAGCGAGTATACAAACTTGCAGTACTTGCGGAGGGAGCGGCCAGGTCAGACGGGTAAGCAACACTTTTCTTGGTCAGATGCAGACTGTTACTACCTGTCCAACCTGTAACGGCGAAGGAACTAGTATAACTGCCAAATGCGCGGTATGTAAGGGAGAGGGAAGGGTCTTCGGCGAAGAACTGGTTAATATTGATATCCCTGCAGGCGTCCAGGAAGGTATGCAACTAAGTGCTTCGGGTAAGGGAAACGCTGGTGAAAGAGGGGGGTCGAATGGTGATCTGATAATTTTAATCGAAGAAGAAACACATCCGGATTTACAACGCGATGGATTAAATGTTGCATTCGATCTGCATATACCTTTTACCGATGCCGTTTTTGGTACCCAGGTTGAAGTACCAACCATAGATGGGAAAGCCAAGATCCGCATTCCCCCTGGCACACAGAGCGGAAAGATTTTTCGTTTAAAAGGGAAGGGTTTTCCATCTGTCAATTCCTACGAAAAAGGGGACCAGCTTATTCATGTAAACGTATGGACACCTCAACAGGTCTCATCGGAAGAAAAAGCGATGCTTGAAAAACTGGGCGCGTCTCCTAATTTTCAACCAAAGCCTGATAAGAATGAAAAAAGCTTTTTCGAAAAAGTAAAGGAAATGTTCAGTTAAAACCTTGGGCAAAGTATTCTGTTCTTCGCTGAACTTTCACGGTCGAGAAAACCGATATATGATATAGACAGTTCAAACCCACCCTGGCCCTGGCTTACCGTATTTAATGTGGAAATGTTGATATCATAACTAATGGCCATCGATAAAGGGAGCATGTCCAATTTGATAACCGGAATAAACGCATCTCCAAGTCTCATATAAGCACCGATACCCAATACGTATTTTGGGTCATCCGTAAATTCTCCAAGATTATAACCATACATCAAGCCACCAATAGTTTCGCGGGAAGGGCCCTGACTTGAGTAGTCTGCTTGTAGAGTAATGGTCGACTTCTCATCCAACAGAAATTTTGCACCACCCGATACCACATATTTAGGCTGAAGTTCAACAGCTGTGTTTTGATAAAACGAATTCATTGGCCGGTTTAAATGATGGTAAGCCACACCAAAAAACATACTATTTTGTTGATTCTGTCCGAAGCTGCTGTTAAAGCTCATTCCAACACTTGCGTCCCAATAATGAATATCCGGTGTGGGAAACGTTTCCCCTGATGGAAGCGATGGATTAAATGCGGTACCATCAAACTGGCTGTTCGTGGTAATTTTGGAAAGATCTATTCTCTTATCCACGTAGCCTCCCATAAAACCCAGCGAAAGATAACTGGTATGCGTATTCGAAAGTGATTTGCTATAATTGATTGCAGGAAAAACGGTAGTCGATGTAAGACCCGCATCTCCGGCCTTATCATATAATATTTGCATGCCCAATGTCAGATAATCATCTGTTCTGCCAACAGGAAGTTTGTATTCTCCGTTAAAAGATCCTGTTTTATATGCATTTGTAAAACTATTCCATTGATCTCTGTATACTCCCTGAATTCGATAATCACCTGTAAAAATTCCAGCAAGTGCCGGATTTCTCAACAATGGGGCCTCGAAGAATTGTGAAAAATGTAAATCCTGTGAATAGGCAGTTGCCAGACTGGTCGCAAAAACCACCAGGGTTAAACAAATCTTTTTTATTGGGTTCGGGTTTCTCATTTTCTGGTATTTCTATCTGATCAGGGTTACGTTTCCGTGATAAGGAATAAGTGTTGCATTATTACAAAGTATTTGAATCGTGTAAATATACACGTCAGAAGGTGCGGGCTGTCCATTAAAAGTTCCGTCCCATGCATCTGCCGGCGTATTCGGTGCGAAATTGTTCTTTTGGAAAACGATCTGACCCCAGCGGTTATAAATGGTGATTGACGGAATTACATTTAATCCGACTCCGTTTACAACGAAGCGATCGTTTATTCCATCGCCATTTGGTGAGAAACTATTGGGCACAAAGAAATTAGCTCCATCGCAAATTACCTGAACACGAATACTGTCGGTTGTTGCACATCCTCCGTCATTGATTGCGGTGAGGTCGTATTTGGTTGTTTTGATGGGTGTGGCAAGTGGTGTAAGACAATTAGAGCAACTTAAGTTATTGGAAGGTGTCCAGTTCAGCGAAACAATATTCGTCGTTACTGATGAATTGATCTGATAGGAACTACCTACGTTAATAGTTGCGTTCGGAACAAGTGTTATGACCGGATAGTTAAATGCGGTAATATTGATGGATTTGGTATCAGAATAACATTTTAAATCATCATAGCCCGTTACCGTATACATGATAACAGCGCTCGGCGCATTGCCGATTTGTGAAGCATCAGGTGTGGCAAACGGGTTGGCAATATTTGGATTATTCAATCCTTCGGCAGGTGTCCAGTTATAGATGGCTGCGCCCGTGGCATTTAGTGATGCACTTTGACCGAGACATACGGAATCCGTTCCGGTCGCATTGACGGTCACTTGGGTGTTCACGGTAACATTAATGGTATCCTGCGCTTTACAACCAAACAGCGTCGTTCCCTGCACAACAAAATAGGTGCTTGTGGGAGATGTTGCCAATGGGTTTGAACATGCCAGGCAACTCAGATTCCCAATTGACGGCGGAAGCCAGTTATAGCTGGTTGCCGTTCCGGTCGCATTTAGCTGAAGCTTGGAGGTATCGCAGATCGTAACATCCTGACCGGCATCTACGGATGGAATTGGATAGATGAATAAATGATTCGGTTTTGTCGTATCCGTCATCATGCTGCAGCCTGCTGTATTGGTTGCGGTTAATGAAACAATATACTCACCGGCTTTCGGATAATTCACAGCAGCCGGGAATTGGCCGGTGGCCGATTGTCCGTTCCCAAAGATCCATGACCAGGTCAGGGGTCCATTTGGATCAGGTACTAGTTCGTTTCCGGAGAAAGTCAATACTGCTGGTTCGCACTGATTCAAAAGGCCGTTGATAGCAACTTTTGGAGAAGCTGCAACGGTTATTGACATATTGTATATTCCGGTACACCCACCAAGAGTGGTAATACTCATCGTAGCTGAATAATTGCCGACTGACGTATAATTATGAGCAATGGTAGGGAACATACCAGTCTGTGTCGGCGATCCGTCCCCAAAATTCCAGGAATAACTGGTAATCGAGGTGGAGAGACCCAGCACGGAAGTATTGGTGAAATTGACTGTCCCGCTATCACATAAGATCGATTTATCTACCTTAAAAAGTGTATTGCCTATGCTATCTATATTGATCGGGGTTTGTCCGAGTTGATTGACTTTACAGCCTGCCGAATCTGTCAAAGTAACGAAAGGAAAATACTGACCAGGTACAGTATAAACAAAGGACATAGTGGGAGAATTGTTTACAATTTGCGAACTCCCAGGTTCATCAAAATTCCATGTATAGGTAAGCACATTGCTGGAGGCTATACTGAAGTTGACCGTCAACGTATCACAACCGGCGAAAGGTGAATAAGATAAAACTCCGATTGGGCCATCAATATGGAGATGCTGAGTTTCTTTTGATATACAACCCCCGTGACTGGTTATAGTTAAATTCGGATAGTAATCTCCGGCGTTGACATAGAGGTAGGAGGCATTTTGGAATGTGGAACCAAAACTATTCCCAAAATTCCAGGCCCAGGTGATGGCGTTTTGACCTGTGTAAGTGAAAACGTCATTGAAGGGCGGACAGGCCGAATAATTTGCAGTCATTGTGAAGTCAGCATGTGGCGTGTCCACCATTATTATCGTTATCGGGGAGGTAGAAGTACATCCGTAAAAATCTTTAATACTGAGTGTAACCGGGTATTTTCCTACCATCGAATAGGCATAGGGCGGTGGCTGAAAGGCAGTCGATGTATTTCCATCCCCAAAGGTCCATGTATAGACCGGGTTAAAACCTCCTGTAGAGGTATTGGTAAACTGGATCGGGGTTGGCGCATTCGGGCAGGAAGTATCGTCGGAGGCCGTAAAACTGGCCATCGGCAGGGAAACGGAGAGTGTCTGGGGGCTAACTAAGGTATTCGTACACCCAAACATATCTGTTACGGTTAGGCTGGGAGTAAAGGTTCCGGGAACGGTATAAGTATAGGTAGTATCTTGGGCAGAGGAAGATCCCCCGTCGCCAAAAGTCCAGGCCCAGCCCACTACTTTATTACCCGCCGGTATTGCAGTGGATAAATCCTTAAAATTAAAGGTCAGCGCAGTACAGGACAGGGCAGGAGGTGGGGTGAAATTCGCAATGGGACCGCGTACTACCAGGGTATCAACGCCCGATGAATCTACACATCCGCTTATGTCGTAGGTAACGACTTTAACAATATAAGTACCGGGTTTTGTATATAAATAAGAAGTAGCAGAGTTGCCTCCAAAAATAGAAGTACCATCTCCAAATTCATACTGATAATTGGTGATGTTTCCCTGAGCTGAAGCCGAAATAGTTACTACTGAATTTACACAAACAGGATTGGGAGAAACAGTAACTACCGTGCCCTGATTGGCGTTTACTGTCTGTGCGGGCGAAGTATTGGTACAGCCGGTAAGGGAATTGGAAACTGTGAGGGTGACATTGTAATTTTTCGGAGCTCCTGCGGGAAAAGTATGAGTGATCGGACCTGGTGAATTTAAAGGAGGTGTTCCGTCATGAAAATCCCATAGATAACTTGTTACAGGACCCAGGGAAGCATCCGTAAAAGTGAAACTGTTTGTTGAGCCACATACTGTTGATATTTTAAAATCTGCGAGGGGGGGATTGACCACGATGGTATGGGAAAGGGTATCCCAGCATCCCTGATTGTATTCAGTTAATTGAACATTATACGTGCCCGGTTTAACATAAGCATATATGGGATTTGGATTATTTGTATTATCTGTACTCCCGTCACCAAAGTCCCAGTACCACTTATCGGCGGTGCTTGGGCTGACAGCAGTAAACTGAACATTGGAGGCCACGCAGGCAGAAGGTGGAACAAAACTGAAATTTACAGGAGTCGGTTTACTGCTTCCAACATATACCGTGTCCGGTGCGGCTACGGCTGTGCAGCCACCGTTCGTAATAATTGTCAGATTGACGGGCCATTTACCCGCCAGATAATTCTGGGCTGGAGGGGTTGGCAAGTTGGAAGTATTTCCATTTCCAAAACTCCAGGCATAGCTGGCCACCCCATCAACCGCTGATACTGTTGCGCTGGGGGTAAAAAGATAGGGGGCGCATCCAAAAAAAGACAGAGGGTTATTTAGGGTTACTGTGGGTTGCTGAATGGTGACTGTTACTACTGCAGATGTCGCAGAGCAACCTGGCGCGGAATTGGTCGTTAAAGTAACAGGGTAAGTCCCTAATGCGTTGTAAGCGTGCGGAGGTGGGGTTTGCAAAGGGGATGTTGTTCCATCTCCAAAACTCCACGACCAGCTGCTCGCCCCAGTCGAAGTATTAGTAAATGTTGCAGTCAGAGGGGCCTTACAACCGACAAGGTTCGTTCCTGTAAAGGAAGCGGTGGGCGCGTTGACAACTACAATAGTATGGCTAATGGAGCCGTTGCATCCCCCAAAATTATTGGTCAGAGTAACTGAATAGGTGCCAGGTGCAGAATAGGTATAGCTACCGTCCTGGCTCGGTCCGACCGGGCCAGATCCATAATCCCACATGGAAGAGACCGGATGTGGAGATGAAATATTTTTAAATATGACATTGGAATTTACACAGACTGTATCCGGGTATGTAAAATCCGTCAGGTTACCATTGGTGGTGATATTGACTGTCTGACTCGCAGTATCTGAACAACCTGAGGTGCTCGTAACCGCCAACCTTGCAGTATATTTCGCCGCTGTAGTGTAAGAATGTGTCGGAAACATGCGATTATCCGAAAATCCACCGCCGTCACCAAAATCCCAATTCCAGGAAATGTTCGGAAGCCCCGAAGTAACACTGGTATTTATAAAACTATCGGTTACCGGCAGGTTACAAGTGGGGGCCAGATTATTGAAAAAACTTGCAATTATGCCTCCGGTCAATTTGATCTGACCCATGGAAACCTGGGATTGACCGTTACAGCCAAAATTATTCTGCTCATAGAGGATAACCTGTATATTCCCACCAGTCAGATAACGATGGCTTGGGCTTTGAGCTGTATCTTGCTTTCCATCTCCGAAATCCCATAGATATCTGATAATCGATTCTCCTGGTCCGGGTACCGTCGTATTGGTAAAGTTGATCAACGTTGGGAAACAGCCAGAAGTTTTATCTTCAGTAAAACTAGCCACCGGTACAGGGTCTATCGTTACTTGTACTGTTGCAGGATTGCTTTTCTTTCCATTGATGTCAGTTACCACTAGTGTTGCAGTCCAAGTTCCGGACGTATTGTAAATGACGACCTGATTTTGTGTGTTGCTGGTTGCCGGTGTACCGCCTGGGAAAGTCCAGCTGTAAGTGAGACCTGCAGCGGGTGTGCCTGAGCCATTGAAAGATACTGCCAGTGGAGCACATCCGGATATCGGCGAAGCAGGCGTCGTGGATATGGATGCAACGGGCACCTGAGCATATCCGGTATACATAGCCGCCAAAAATAACAATGGAAATAGAAGTAGTTTTCTAAACAACGGATAGCGATTTAAGGTTCAGTTACATCATAGTTGACAAGGGGACAGGAATTTTTTTTCAGCATTTCTCTGAAAAAAAATCTTACTGGGTATACGGATTGGTAGAATATACTATAGATGCGGTTAATATCTTTTCTACAAATTGCATAACGCTTACGCATGCCCAAAATTGTTTTGCGAGCCAAACTGTAATGAAATTATAGGATTACAGAACAATTGAATAAGGGTTTCTACTTAGTGTAGGTGGTTTTATGCACCAGGCCCTTTCAATTTTTGTGGAGATTCAGGATATTAAAAGATGTGTCAACGGCCGTTGTTGCGGCAACCGAATCTGTATAACTATCTGTTATTAACCATGTATGATTTAACATACTCAGAGGATAGGGTGCAGTAGGAAAATTCGAAGTTATGGTCTTTTCTGATACACTCGCGGTCCAGGTGCCATTTGTTTGCTGACCATTTTTCGTTCCGAATACAGTTCCGTTTTCATAAAACTGAAAACTATATCCCGAAAAACTGTCTGTAATATTATTGATTTTGTGATCATAATATCCGGTCACACGCCAGGTGCCCTGAGTAACAAGATTAACCAATGCATTTTGTTCCTGTTGCTGGATGTATTTTTTACAAGAATAGGGGACTACCAGGAGGATAAATAAAAAAACGGTATAAATAGAAGGTAGCTTCATAGGTTTCTAAAGGATATATACCTAAAATTCGTAAATTTTTCCGTATTTGTCAAGTAAATAAGCCATGAAATATCGAACGTCCAAAGTTTCTCCTGTAGCCATTTTACAGATTTCTTCACTTGTATAACTACGACCGTAGGAATGTATACGTTGCCTGAGCCATTGTAATAGTTCAGATGTTTCTCCTTTCGACATTTTTTCTTCGAGTCGCTCGTCCGTTTTTTTCGCATTTGCAAAAAATTGAGCCGCATAAAAACTGCCCAAACTATAAGTAGGAAAATATCCAAAACTGCCATGGCTCCAATGAACATCTTGCAGACACCCCCTTTGATCATCTGGTACATCCACGTTGAGCCAATGTTTGTATTTTTCATTCCAGCAAGCTGGAATATCTTCTGTTTTTAATTCTCCCGCAATCAGCATTTTTTCAATTTCATAACGAATCATTACATGGAAATGATAGGTAACCTCATCAGCTTCTGTTCGTATGAGAGACGGTTTGACTTTATTGACCGCTTTATAAAAAAGTTCTTCTTTTATCCCATTGAAAACTTCGGGAAATTTTTCTCTCACTAACGGAAAATGAAATTTCCAGAAAGAACGACTTCGTCCCACATGATTTTCCCATAAACGAGACTGGGATTCATGTATGCCTAAAGAAGCAAATTCCCCCGATGGAAGTCCGTATTCGGACTCGGGTAATCCCTGTTCGTACAAAGCATGACCTGTTTCATGGATACAGCTAAACAACATACTGCTAAAATCATTTTCATCGATCCGGGTAGTTATTCTAACGTCATACTTATTAAAACTGGTACTGAACGGATGACTTGAAAGATCCTGCCTCCCTGCTTCAAAATCAAATCCCAGTTCGGCGATTATCTGAAGCCCAAATTCCCACTGCTTTTTTTTATCAAACTTTTGGAATAAAAACGAATCTTCGGTTGGATTTGCATGTTGTATTTTATCAAGAATATTTCCCAGGTTGGGCAGCATATTTCCGAAGATCTTATCCATAAGTTTTACTGTGCAACCTTTCTCGAATTCATTCATCAAAGCGTCGTACGGATGCTCGATGTAACCAAGTATCTGCGTTTCCTCTTTTTTTAATTCGACAAGTTCTGCCAGTTCGTTTTTAAAAAGAGAAAAACGATTCTCTTTTTTTGCGATATTCCACGCATTGAAACTCTTTGAAACTGCTTCACTCATTTTTCGAACAAATGCAGGCTTATATTTCTTTTGTTTGACATAGTCTTCCTGGCTTAGTGAAATGTTTTTGGTCTCCATTTCGCTGAGTTCTGCATTGTTTTGAAGTGAATCCAATATGAAACCGAATTTATCAGAACTTGCCAGTTCATGAGCCATTTCAGATAAAGTGGCTATCTGCTGCGCCCGAAAGTCTGCTCCCTTGGATGGAAGATATGTTTCCTGGTCCCATTGCATCAGTGCCAGTGCAGCTCTAACATCAGCAAGTTTACGCATATGCTGCCTGTATGATTCATAAAGTTCTCTACCGCTCTCATCTTTTTTCATATTAAAAAATATATAACAAAAATCAGTTTTATTTCTAAGACAAGATAGCAGAGATTTGCCCTAATTTTTACCATATGAATTGGAAACTTCGATTTCTCCTGCTCATCGCTTTTTGTTCCGGGTGTTTATTTAGTCGGGCTCAGAAGATTGACTCCATGATGAATATTTACGCCGAAAAATTTCCGCAGGAAAAACTTTATTTGCAGTTTGACAAAAAAGCTTACAATCCGGGCGAGCGGATTTGGTACAAAGCATATTTGTTTACCGGTTTTGACCCTTCACCATATAGTAAAAATTTTTATGCAGAATTATATGATGCTTATGGAAATTTAATTTTGCGTAATAGCGCTCCGATAAATGAATCTACTGCGACGGGCAGTTTTGATCTCCCGGCTTCTTTTGAGGGTACGCGCATTCGTATCCGTGCATATACAACATGGATGCTTAATTTCGATACGAGTTTTGTCTACATAAAAGACCTGCGCATTATTGGAAGTTCCCAGGATTCAATTCTCCATTCGGATTCATCCCCCACTATACTTAATTTTTTCCCGGAGGGAGGTGACCTGGTTGCCGGAATTGAAAATAATATTGCATTCAAAGCAAACGATTCATTTGGCCAGCCACGGAAAGTGTCCGGCATATTGTATGATCAGTCGGGAAAAGCATTGTATAATTTTAATTCAGCCCACGATGGAATGGGAAGTTTTCTGTTGGTTCCTGATAAAAACGATGTGTTTTATGCAGTCTGGAAAGATGAAAAAGGCAGTGAACATCGTACTGATCTTCCATCTGTTAAAACTTCGGGAATTGTATTGAGAATTTTAAACTCAAATTCGAAGGTTGTTTTCTCTGTATCCAGGCCTGCCGAAAATCTGGCATACCAACAACTCATCGTAGTAGCGCATATGAATCAACAGATGGTTTATAAAGCGACTGTAAACCTGAAAGATATATCAATGAATGGTGGAAATATTCCAACCCAGCAACTGCCGACGGGCATTTTGCAGGTGACCGTTTTTGATATAAATCAAATGCCCCTGGCCGAAAGAGTTTGTTTTATAAATAATAACAACTTCAATTTCGAAGGAAAATTGACGGTAACTGCCAAAAGCCTGCAAAAAAGAGGACGTAATGTAGTAGATGTACAAATTACAGACACAACAAAATCTAAATTGACGATTGCCATAACGGATGCCGAAGTCGATGGAAACAGACCATTGGATGACAATATTATTTCCAGCCTCCTGCTAACAGGCGATCTGCGTGGTTTTGTGAAAGATCCTTATTACTATTTTCAAAACAATTCCGATTCACTTGCCCGGCAACTTGATCTCGTGATGCTCACTCACGGTTGGAGGAGATTTAAATGGGATGATGTAATAAAAGGAAAAACACCTGTTATAAAATTTCCAATTGAAGATTATCTTTCTCTGAATGCAGAAGTATTGGGAGTTCCTGCTTCCCATATTGCGAAAGATGAAAGCCTTAATGTGATATTCCAATACAAAGATTCTTCAACTAAAATGTTAAGCGTCCCATACATAAATAATTCAAAATTCAAACTACCGGGACTAGTATTTTATGATACCGCATTGGTTTTTTACTCTTTTAATACAAACAGAAATCTTTCAAATGAAGCTGCAGTCATCATCAAAAACGGATTATATGTCGGACCTAGAAAAATTAAACCTTTTACGATGTCATTACCTTTCTGGTCGCCGGATGATAGTCTGCTGGTGAGAAAAAGCCGCTTGGTTTTTGCAGAAATTGCCCGACTGCAGGATCAGGATAAAAAAATTCAGAATCTGGAGGCTGTGACAGTTAGACGGCGGATAAAATCCGACAAAGAAAAGTTGGATGAAGAATATAGTTCGGGACTATTTAGCGGAGGAAATGCAACCATTTTTGACCTCCAGGATGAGCAATCCAGCTATGCAGGAATGGACATATTTACATTTCTGCAGGGTCGTGTGGCTGGTTTACAAATAAGTAATACACAAAGCCCCACACCGACGTTAACATGGAGGGGATCTACTCCAGGCCTTTACCTGAATGAATTTGAAACCGACGCAGGTTCGATTAAAGATATTCCTGTTTCTAATATTGCGATGGTTAAGGTGTTTTCACCCGGGTCAGCCGGAGTTATAGGCAACAGTACAGGAGGTATAATTGCAATCTACATGAAAAAAGGTTCCGCAAGAAAACCTGATCCAACCATTAAGGGATTGGACATGATTAGAATGCCCGGTTATAATTTGAAACGAGAATTCTATTCACCTGACTATTTAATTAATCCGGAACCTGAAACAAACGATATAAGGACAACCTTATATTGGAATCCCAATTTGCAGACCAACAAAGTAAAGAGAACAATCAGTATTCCATTTTACAATAGTGATCTTACTCATAAAATTCGCATCATACTTGAAGGATTTAATGACGACGGAAAACTAATACATCTTGAGAAAATCATAGAATAGACCAAAAAAACTCTATAATTATTATTGTTATTAGTTCTTCGGGAAATTTGGATTCGCCTTTACTTCTTCAAGCTGAAGAGTGTGCCTCTTGCTATGAGAAACCATAAATAGAATTATCTGGTAATCATCAACCATTCCGACCCCGGGAAATGGGCTGCAATGGTCCCTAAGATCAATTTGCGTGGTTTTTATAAATGCTATATTTCGGTTTCTTCTGGCTACAAATGAATCCAGGGAAGCCTGAAATGAACCAAATGTTCCAATTGGTTTAAGCATTTCTGGTGCCTGGAATTTTCTGCTTCTGTCAGTCAGGAATTGAATAATCTGCTGATCTGTATACTTTATAGAGTCACGTTTGGATGGGTCAGCCGGTGATTGAAGTGTTTGCTGATAAGCCATGGTGAGCGCGGCTTCTGCCAAAGCAATATGTTCTACGCATTGTGCCACACTCCATCGTGTTGAATCAGCTTTAAAGTTGAGCTGAGTTGGTGTCAATCCTTTTACGTCTAACAGAAGAGTATCCCTTGTTTGTGCCATAAACTGGGTAGCAAAGTCCCTTTCCTGTTGCGTAAGGGTTTTGTCCCTGGGCTTTAAGCTAAACATTAATATGACTGAGATAAAAAGCAGGCTATTTTTCATCTGGAAAGTTTTACGAAAGTTAAGTTCTTTGGGGAAGTAAAAAATGAAAAAGCTTAATTTGAAGTCATGAAAATTAAGAATGTTATCAATCATCTGGAATCCTTCGCTGCGCTGGATTATCAGGAAGAATACGACAACAGTGGGTTAATAACGGGCGATCCCGAAATGGAGTGTACGGGTGTTTTGGTGAGTCTTGATTGTACGGAAGGTCTTATAATTGAAGCAGTTGAAAAAAACTGTAATCTGATTGTGTCACATCACCCTTTGATTTTTCATCCTCTCCGGCGTATAACACTTGAAAATATGACGGGCAGAACCATCATTGCGGCAATTCGTGCAGGCATTACCGTTTATGCCATTCATACCAATCTCGATAATATTTTTGAAGGAGTAAATGCCAGAATTGCTGATAAGTTAGGCCTCATTAATCGCGACGTATTGTTAGCTAAAAGTAATAATCCGTCCCTTGGATCAGGACTTGTCGGTGAGCTGAAAATACCGTTGACTGCAGAAGGCTTATTAAAACACCTTAAACACACTTTTAATGTCCCGGTAATAAGACATAGCCCATTAATAGCAAAATCTATATCCCGGATTGCATTGTGTGGAGGAGCTGGTAGTTTTTTGATTTCCAACGCATTACAGACCAAGGCAGATTTTTTTATAACCGCTGATATTCGCTATCATGATTTTTTTGGAGCTGAAGGTGAAATGGTCATCGCAGATATTGGACACTTTGAAAGTGAACAGTTTACTGTTGATTTACTTCATGAGGTTATAGTCAATAAATTTCGTAACTTTGCCGTCCTTAAATCGGGTATCATAACAAACCCGGTCAATTATTATATCTAAACTATGGCCAACGTCAAAGAATTTTCAGTAGAAGAAAAATTAGCCTCTCTGATCAGTCTTCAGAAGATAGAGTCCAAATTAGACGAATATAAAGTGCTCAAGGGTGAACTTCCAATGGAAGTAAGTGACCTGGAAGATGAAATTCAGGGTTTGAATTCGAGGCAGACACGCATAGAAGAAGAAATTAACGGTATACAGGAGTTCATTAGCCAGAAAAAACTGTCTATGAAAGAGTCTGAAGAGTTAATTAAAAAATACGAAAAACAAAGCGAAAACGTAAAAAACAGCCGTGAATTTGAGGCAATTAATAAAGAAATTGAAATGCAGCAGCTGGAAGTAAAACTTTCAGAAAAACACATTAAAGATGCTCAGGAAGAAGTAGCTGAAAAGGTACTTCTACTGGATAAAGCGAAAAAAGCTCTGTCTACCAAAGAATCAGTTCTGAAAAATAAAAAAGAAGAGCTGGATAAAATAATAGCGACTACTGAAAAAGAAGAACGCCATTTTTCAAAGCTTTCCACAGATGCACGCGAAAAAATAGAACCCCGTTTACTAAATTCTTACGATCGAATAAGAACCAATTACCGCAATGGACTGGCAGTGGTCCCCATAGTGCGCGACGCCTGTGGAGGATGCTTCAACGCCATTCCACCACAACGCCAGAGTGAAATCCGTCAACACAAAAAAATTATTGTTTGTGAAAATTGCGGAAGAATTCTCGTGGATGGGGAGTTAAACGACGGAGTAGACGTGAAATAACTATTCTTCGGATGCATGGGTCGATTATCTTGCATCATGATCCGTCCGGTTCATTCCTTATTTTTTTTGGTATTTCTGTTTTTTTTGCTTCCATCCCTTTCTATTTCCGGGGCGCCAGGTCCCTATGCATTTGATTTTAATACAGATTGTCGCAAAGCTTATTCCGAAATCATCAAGTTAAAGCTCAACACCGGTCGTCTCATACTGGATGAAGAGAAAAAAATACATCCTAACAATCTTGTACCTTACTTTCTGGATAACTATATAGATTTTTTTACTCTTTATTTTAATGAAGATCCGGTCGAGTATCAAAAAAGGAAGCCACTTCTGGACCAGCGACTGGCGTTGTTGAAAAAAGGAGATCCGTCGTCTCCTTTTTTTCTCTTTACTCGCTCTGTCATTTATTTTCAATGGGCAGCGGTTGAAATAAAATTTGGAGAAAGGTGGGATGCTGCCTGGTCTTTTCGAAAGTCCTTTCTGACAGGTAATGAAAATCTTCAGAAATTTCCGGATTTCCAACCCTCCCGAATGTTACAAGGTGCAATGCAGGTGGCGGCGAGTACCATCCCTCCCGGGTATCAGCTGGTGAGCAGTTTATTGGGAATAAAGGGATCTCTCGGATCTGGTATGAACAACCTTGAATCGATGCTTGGAAGTAATGACCCGGATGCAATTATTTTTCACGAAGAGGCGGCATTCTATTTTCTTTATCTCAAGTTTTATATACTCAATCAGCGTCAGCAGGTATTCCAATATATTAATCAACAAAATTGGGATACAAAGAACAATCATCTCCTTGCTTATCTGGTTGCAAATCTTTCCTTGAATAACCAGAATGCATCGGTTACTGAAGGAATAATCAGCAGGTTGAATCGTGAACCCGGGTATCTGGATATGTCTACATGGGATATGCAAATGGGATATGCAAAAGCTGATCGACTGGACAAAGAATCCATTCTTTATCTGGAACGTTTTCTATCTCGGTTTAAAGGGAAATTTTATGTTAAGGATGCTCTCCAGAAAATTAG
The DNA here is from genome assembly GCA_963757315.1 of uncultured Bacteroidota bacterium. Lineage (GTDB taxonomy): Bacteria > Bacteroidota > Bacteroidia > Chitinophagales > Chitinophagaceae > Puia. Next base: position 729,809 of record CAVWRD010000012.1, read on the forward strand.
TTGGATTTACTATTTGCAGGGAGAAAATGAAAAGGCTGAAGCGGCCAGGGCAAGGATCTTTGTTTTAGGAAGTACAGAAACGGATGCGGATAAACAAGCACAAAAAGAAGCTGAAATGGGGCGGTGGCCCAATGAACTATTGCTCAGGGCACGCCTCTTGGATGATGGTGGGTATTATACACAGGCACTTCAATTGTTTGAGGATAAACGTGCGTCATCTTTTCCTGATCCTGCCGACCAATTAGAATACTTTTACAGAACAGGCAGAATTTACGATGCTCTAAGTCGTACGGATGAGGCCTTGATTGCATATAGAGAGGCACTCCGACTTGGTGAGAACCGAAGTGAATATTATGGAGCCAGGGCCGCTTTACAAATTGGATATATTTATGAAGGCAGAGGTGACAAAAAAAAAGCACTTGAATATTTTAAAAAAGTACTGGAGATGAAATCGCATGATTACAAAAATGCCCTGGATCAAAAAGCTAAAGCGGGGGTTGAACGCTGTACGCCCGTTTAAAATTTTCAGTATATTTCAAATCAGAACTATATATGCTGCTCCAATTAAGTATAAAGAATTATGCAATCATCGATGAAATTATTATTGATTTTAGGGAAGGCTTGCAGGTGATTACCGGAGAAACAGGCGCTGGGAAATCTATAATCGCGGGTGCACTGTCACTGGTACTTGGAGAAAGAGCGGACAGTTCCATTCTTAAATTCAGAGATCGGAAATCAATTATAGAAGCGATTTTCCAGGTATCGCATTTGAAAGATATTGAAAAAATCATTGCAGATGAAGAACTCGGGGTCCAACAGGATCTCATATTACGCCGCGAGATAAATATTAATGGCAAGTCAAGAGCTTTTGTTAACGATTCGCCAGTTAATCTCGAGCAACTCCGGCGTATTTGTTTTCTTTTGGTGGATTTACATCAGCAATTTGATATCTTATCACTCGGTCAATCGGATTTCCAGCTTGCGGTTGTGGATGTTCTTGCTTCAAATTCAAATTTACTTACGCAGTATCGTTCTCTTTTTCAGCAACTGCAAAATTCGAAGCGTCTATTGGAGGAATTAAAATTAAGACAAGCTACAGCGGATAAGGAAAATGATTATCATTCATTCTTGTTCGCAGAATTGGATGAAGCAGAACTAAAAGAAAATGAATTTGAAGAAACAGAAATTTTTTTGAAAAGGTTAAACCATGCCGAAGCCATCAAAAAAGCATTAACAGGAATATATTTTAATTTTTCGCTTTCCGAACATCCTTTAGTACAGGAAATCAAATTGTCAAGCCAGTTATTGGAGCCATTTAAAGCCTATCATAAAGACTTTCCTGAGATTTTGCGACGTCTTGCATCAGTACAAATCGAATTGCAGGATATTGCAGATGAAGTGGAATCCATAAATGAGGAAATTCAATTCGACGATGAACAGATTGAAAAACTGAATGAAAGAATTCATCTGGGATATAAACTCTTTAAAAAACACGGTGTTAAGTCAACAACTGATCTGATTCGAATAAGAGAACAGTTAAGAAACAAGATCCATGAATCGTTAAATATTGCTGAAGAAATTAATAGCAAGGAAAAATTGGTTGGCTTGCAAATAAAAGAGATATCTGTAATAGCTCATAAGTTGTCCTTAAATAGAAATGCTCAGATTAGTGGATTGGAAACAAAAGTAAACGCGCTATTGAAAAAAGTTGGAATGCCCAATGCCAGAATCCGCGTATCAAGTAGTATCACGGATTTAAAAGATACAGGTATAGATAACATTGAATTTCTATTTGATGCAAACAAAAACGACCGGTTTGAGTCTCTGAAAAAAGTGGCATCTGGTGGTGAACTGAGCCGCTTGATGTTATGTATAAAGTCGCTGGTAGCACAGTCGATGGATATGCCGACTTTATTATTTGATGAGATTGATTCGGGAATTTCAGGCGAAGCCGCCAGGCAGGTCGGAATAATATTAAAAGATCTTTCCCACAATAGACAGGTGATCTGCATTACCCATCAGCCTCAGATAGCGGCCAAAGGTGATACGCATTTTTTTGTGTACAAAGAACTGAAAGGCGAAACAATAAATACAAAAATTCGTGTTCTGAATAATGAAGAACGGATAATAAGCATTGCTAAAATGATATCCGGCGAAAAGCCAACCGCTGCTGCTATTGAAAACGCACGCGAACTGGTAAATTAATTGGAAATTAGATTCGCAGCTTCTATAACTAGTCTACTTTATTTACGCTGCCTGCACCGGAAATATCCTGCGAAACACTGGCATTTCCCTTATAACTAATATTTCCAGCCCCACTTACATCTGCCTTTAGTTTTACACTTGCATACACCTGCGCGCTACCCACGCCTGAAATTTGAACTGTAGTGTTTTCTGTAAGGAGATCATAGCAATATGCGTGACCTGCACCACTGAGATCTATATCCAGATCCTTTGTTTGTCCCCTGAGTTTTATAGAACCACTTCCGGAAATCCCCGTAGTAATTTTTGGTGCATCTACTTCCATTTGTATGTCGCCGGCTCCGCTGGCCTGCAGGTTTAGCTCTCCAGAACTCGTAATTTTGTTCTGCCCTATAATATCGCTTGATCCTGAAACTTCTATGCTTTTATAAGTAGGCGAGCTGACATAAACATTAAGATCGCCTGTGGGTAAGAGGTGAACACCGTCTCTCGTTCTTATCCTGACTCTGTCCCCATCCTGAGTCACTTCTATATAGGAAAGAAGATTCTCATCACCTTCGATTTTTACTGGCCTGGTATCACCCTGAGTCACTATTAATTTAACATCTCCGTCCGCTTCTACCTCTGTAAACGGAGATATGGATTTCTCCACAGTTTTAATGTTTCCATTTCCGTGAATACGTTTACCCATAAAACGACATGAAGCCAAACCTACAAGTGCAATCAGCGTAAGGAGAAATAACTTATTCATGAGCGGTTTTTAATACGAAAAGTTCGGTTTTTTCTGATGGTAAGAAAAAAATATTTCGCATATGACGCTCTTTCTCAGAAAAAGGTTACAAATGTTATATTTGCAACTCCATGAATGAAAAGATTCTAATCCTCGATTTTGGTTCCCAGTATACCCAATTGATAGCCCGTTCTGTACGCGAAGCAAATGTATATTGCGAAATTATACCCTTTCATCAGAGATTCGTACCCGACTCTACCCTGAAGGGTATTATTTTATCGGGTTCACCTTTTTCAGTAAATGACCCAAAAGCTCCCGAAGTGGACGTGAAAGCCTTACATAGATCTCTCCCTATTCTGGGAATCTGTTATGGCGCTCAGCTTACGGCGAAACAATTCGGAGGCAGGGTTGCAAATAGCAACAAACGCGAATACGGGAGGGCACTCATGAGTGTCGTGAAAGAAGACGCTCTGATGAATGGTGTTAACGATTTATCGCAGGTTTGGATGAGTCATGCTGATACAATTCTCGAATTGCCTGCCGGTTTTGATGTAATCGCAAAAACCGATTCCATTCCTTATGCAGCATTCAGGAATAATGGAGAAGGTTTTCCCTTGTATTGTTTGCAGTTTCATCCTGAAGTATATCATTCAACGGAAGGAAAGAAGATTCTCAGAAATTTTCTGGTCGATATATGTGGATGTAGCCAGGATTGGACTGCAGCTCATTTCGTCAGTGACACGGTCAGCGCCCTTAAAAAAAACATTGGTAACAAGAAAGTGATTATGGCGCTGAGTGGCGGAGTGGATTCCACCGTAGCTGCAACTTTGATCAATAGGGCTATTGGGAAAAAACTTTTTGGTTTTTTTATCGACAACGGCGTTTTGAGGAAAGATGAATACCAGCAGGTACTAAATACATATAAAAAAATCGGACTGAACGTAAAAGGTGTGGATGCAAAAAAACAGTTTTACAAAAAGTTGAAAGGAATAACAGATCCGGAGCAAAAACGCAAAACGATCGGCAAACAGTTTATTAAAATATTTTCGGAGGAGGCAAAAAAGAAAAAAGGAATTGACTTGTTGGGTCAGGGAACTATTTATCCGGATGTGATAGAAAGCATTTCGGTACACGGACCTTCTCAGACTATTAAATCTCATCATAATGTCGGCGGTCTGCCAAAGAAAATGAAACTGAGTTTGATAGAACCACTTCGTTTTTTATTCAAGGATGAAGTAAGACGAGTCGGCAAAGAACTGGGCATACCTGACGATCTCTTGCAAAGACATCCTTTTCCCGGACCGGGACTCGCTATCAGAATATTGGGTGAGGTAAATCAGAAAAAAGTTTCGCTGCTCCAGAAAGCAGATCAGATATTTATTCAGGCCCTTAAAGATCATAATCTTTACGGTTCTATATGGCAGGCAGGCGTTATACTATTACCTGTAAAAAGTGTGGGTGTAATGGGAGACGAACGTACATACGAATTTACCGCAGCCTTACGTGCGGTAACCTCGGTAGATGGCATGACGGCTGATTGGGCACATCTCCCACATGATTTCCTGTCCCAGGTATCTAATGATATAATAAATCAGGTAAAAGGGATAAATCGGGTTGTATATGACATCAGCAGTAAACCACCAGCTACCATAGAATGGGAATAAATTTCTTATGAAAATCATCTCGGCGATTATTTTAATATTTCTTGTTTTTAATACAAATGTGAATAGGACATTTGCACAGTCAGGCGATAGCACCAAATATCATATCGCTGTATTTCTTCCCTTATTTCTTGACTCTGCTTTTGACGCTGCTGGTAATTATCGTTTTGATCAGAATTTCCCAAAATATTTCAATACGGGACTCGAATTTTATGAGGGTCTTGAGTTAGCAATGGATTCTCTTAGAAAGACGGGATCTTCTCTGGATCTAACTGTTTACGATACCCGAAGTTCATCTAAATCATTACAACAGATTTTGGAGGACTCGGCTTTTTCTAAAATACAGTTGATATTAGGTCACGTGAATGCAACTGAACTGCGTTTACTCGCCAATGCGGCCAGGAAAATGAATATTCCCTTCATCAATGTAAATTTCCCCAACGATGGTGGCGTTACAAATAATCCTGAATTTGTAATCTTAAATACCACATTGCATACCCATTGTGAGGCTATTTACAAATTTATTCAACGCAACTGGGCTACCTCAAATATTCTTTACCTCAGAAAGGCAGGTGCTCAGGAGGATCGGCTTCACAATGATTTCGTAGAAATAGAAAAAAATACGTCTTCCGTTCCTCTGAAAATGAAATATATCAATGTGGACAATAATGTGGATCCGCATATCCTGATACCGTTCATGGACAGTAATTTGAAAACCATTGTTCTGATAGGAAGCTTGGACGAAAATTTTGGAAAAGCCGTTTGTGCTAAGCTGGCACCCCTGAACAAAACATATCCCATGAAGGTCCTTGGAATGCCGACTTGGGACGCAGTTACTGATTTCAACGCTCCTGCATATGCGGATCTTGAGATTTATTACACAACTCCGTTTTATGTCAATCCTGTAGATAGTCTTGTGATTTCCATTCAGCAGTATTTTAAAACACGTTTTTATTCTCGTCCCTCCGATATGGTATACCGGGGATATGAAACTCTTCTTCATTTTGGTCAGATTTTGGAATCGAACAGAGGGCATATTGACGGAAGTATTGGCATGAGAAAATTTAAAATATTCAACGACTTTGATATCCAACCCGTATTTACAAATAGAGAAAACGGAAATCAAACTTCGGGAGCAATTACCCTTGAATATCTCGAAAACAAAAAACTCTATTACGTTAAGAAAGTGAATGGCAACGTTGTTGCAGTGTATTAGATATTGTTTTTAGTACAACTTCTAATGAATCTGTTGATTTTTAGTGATAAAGGCATTTATTGCCAACAGGGAGATTTTTATATCGATCCCTGGAAACCGGTAGACAGGGCAGTTATTACGCATGCGCATAGTGATCATGCAAGACCGGGGAACGCATCTTATTTATGTCATCATTTTACCAAACCTTTATTGCGACTTCGACTTGGAGAAATATCTATACAATCGGTTGCCTGGAATGAACCGGTTTTTATAAACGGGGTCAAAGTATCTCTACATCCGGCAGGCCATATAATCGGTTCATCCCAAATTCGGGTCGAGTATCAGGGTTCAGTTTGGGTAGTGAGTGGAGATTATAAAACAGAGAATGATGGTATCAGTGGTGAACTGGAAATTGTACCCTGCGATGTTTTCATCACAGAATCGACATTCGGCCTGCCAATATATGAATGGAAAGATCAACGGGAATTATCGTATGATATTCAAAATTGGATTTTATCTAACAGAGATAAAGGTTTAAATTCTGTGTTGATTGCTTATAGCCTGGGTAAAGCACAAAGAGTATTGAAGTGTATTGCGGAAATTTCTTCGTCGACTTATGTACATGGTGCAATATGGAATGTGCAGGAATCACTCGTACAGTCGGGATTCCAATTTCAGAATGTAGTGAGGGTTTTACCGGAAATGACCAAAGCGAAATTTCAGGCTGATATTATTATCGCACCACCCTCATCGGAAAATTCTCCTTGGATGAATCGGTTTTATCCGCTTTCACTAGGAGTATGTAGTGGATGGATGCAGGTTCGTGGTAACGTTCGCCGGCGAAATGTCGATGGAGCCTTCTCTATGAGTGACCACGCTGATTGGAAAGGGCTACTTTCAGTTGTGCGCGCAACAGGTGCAAGAAAAGTATTTGTAACCCATGGTTTTCAAGCGTCGTTTAGCAGGTATCTGAATGAGATCGGGATTCAATCAGAAGAAGTGAAAACCGAATTTGGAGACGATGCAGAATTGGAAACGGAAAAACAACTAACGCAGCGTGAACAGGATATAACATGAACCGTTTTGCCAACTTAGTACAAACACTGGGTGCTGCTACCAAAACAAATATCAAACTGGAAGCGCTTGTAGAATATTTTGAGCAGGCGGACGAAAGAGATAGAGTCTGGGTTATCGCCATTTTCAGTGGCAGAAAACCTAAACGAATGACATCCTCGGCGAATCTTATTTCTTATTGTTTAGAAATAACCGAACTGCCACTTTGGTTATTCGAGGAATGTTATCATACGGTGGGTGATTTGGCAGAAACACTGTCGCTTCTGATTCCGGAAGGTAAAGGCACTAAAGCAGGGTTACAGCTGAATTATTATTTGAATAAATTGATTTTATTACAAAAGTCAGAAGAACTTGAGAAAAAAAATTTTATTCTGGAATCATGGAAAGAACTGACGAAGAATGAAATGTTTGTTTTCAATAAACTTATTACTGGAAATTTTAGAATCGGAGTTTCGCAAAAGATGATCGTGAATGCTTTAGCCAGATCAACTAAAAATGATCCTTCAGTAATTGCACACAGAATTACTGGTAACTGGGACCCAATGACATTTCCATTTAGTGAACTGACCAGCAAAAAATCGGGATTGTTGGATTATTCCAAACCGTATCCATTTTATCTAGCGTATGCATTGGATGAAGATTTAAAGTCACTGGGTAGTCCGGATGAATGGTTTGCAGAATGGAAATGGGACGGGATACGCGGAGAAATCATTCACAGGAATTCTAATCTGTTTGTCTGGAGCAGAGGTGAGGAGTTGATGACTGAAAAATTTCCGGAATATAGTCCACTTCAGAGTTTGTTGCCTGAGGGCACTGTACTTGACGGCGAAATCATCTGTCTCTCATCATCCGGATCAGATTCAATTGACTTTTTACCATTGCCGTTTGCAGTACTTCAAACGAGGATCGGCAGAAAAACTATTACACGTAAGAACCTTGCCGAAGCTCCCGTTGGATTTATTGCTTACGATCTGCTTGAATATCTGGGCCAGGATTTTCGGGAAAAACCACATTTGGAGAGGAGAATTCAGTTGGAAAAAATAATTGCAGAAATACGCTCGCCGGTGTTAAGAATTTCGCCACTTATTCCCTTTCAAAACTGGGACGAGTTAGTAACTATCAGGCAAAAGTCAAGAGAATTGGGCAGCGAGGGCCTGATGTTAAAAAGAAAAAATGCGTCTTATCAAACAGGACGAAAAAGGGGTGACTGGTGGAAATGGAAAATTGATCCTCTCGTAATCGATGCTGTGATGGTGTATGCTCAAAAAGGGCATGGCAGGAGAAGCAATTTATACACTGATTTTACTTTCGCAGTTCGTAAAGGGAATCAGCTGGTAACGTTTACAAAGGCATATTCGGGATTGACGGATAAAGAATTCAATGAAGTGGACCATTTTGTTAAAAAAAATTCTCTCGAAAAATTTGGTCCCGTTCGAACTGTAAAACCTGAACTTGTGTTTGAAATTGCTTTTGAAGGAATTGCGGAATCTAAACGACATAAATCCGGAGTTGCACTTCGATTCCCTCGTATAAGTCGATGGCGAAAAGATAAAAAGCCGGAAGAAATCAATACACTTGATGACCTTCAGATGATGTTAAAGAAATACGGCAAACATTAAAGTATTACTGTTACATTTTTTTTTCAGTTATTTTTTGAAGATCGGGAGCAACCGAATCCGTTTTTATTTGTATTGATATTTAGATTCAGGCTTTGAGTCTTATTAGTTTAATTTTAAAGAAATGAAAAAGCTTTGTGTTCTTTTGTGGATCATTTTATTTTCTTTCAGTTCATTTGTTTTATTTAATAATGGGGACGATCCCGTCAGCATTCCTGAAAGTAAACAAAGGACAGGCGACGCAAAAGCTGGTCTGACATATCTGACTACAGGCGATTATCTTAGAAGTGGTATCCCTTTGTCGTTTTTTAAAATGGGTTTTGGAAAAACATCCCTTAATTATTTGAATAGAGAAGGTGATAACAAAGATATACCTTATGATTACACAGTGGTTTCGGCACCAAACGGAGAACGCGTAGTAGCGCCGAATTGTATGCAATGTCATGCACAGCTTTTTGAGGGAAAACTCGTCATGGGTCTGGGAAATTCTACCATTGATTTTTCACGTGGTGAAAAAATGGATCCCAGGAATGCTGTTGCCGCAGAAAAACTCTTAAAAAAACTTGACTTAAAAAAATACGAAGCTGCCGAACCATTTCTTCAGGTTGTAAAGGCAATTGGAGGACAACTGCATACTCAGGTACGTGGTGTAAATGCGGCGGACAGGCTTGCAGCACTATTAGCAAGTCATCGGGATCCCAAAACATTTCGGTGGAGCGAACAGCCTCTCTTAGAGGTGTCAAAAGAAGTAATTCCAACGGATGTTCCTGCGTGGTGGATGTTGAAAAAGAAAAACGCCATGTTCTACAACGGATTTGGACGAGGAGACTTCGGTCGATTTCTAATGGCTTCTAATTTATTAACGGTTAATGATACATCTGAATCACGTGAGGTCGATTCTCATTTCAATGATGTATTGGCATATATTTATTCCATTCAGCCCCCCGCTTATCCAAAACCGATTAATAAAGTGCTGGTTAAAGAAGGAGGTATATTATTTGTGCAAAATTGTTCAAAGTGTCATGGCAGTTATGGCGATGGCGGAAAATATCCAAATCTTTTGATCCCCGAATCTGAAATCAGGACAGATTCATTTTTATATAAAAGTAATTACCAGAGTTATCAATTTATTGAATGGTTCAATAATTCATGGTTTGCACAGGGGGATCATCCGGCAAGACTAGAACCTTTTAACGGATATATTGCACCTCCTCTCGATGGTATTTGGATTACAGCACCCTATCTTCATAACGGATCTGTTCCGGACCTTGAATCTCTGTTGAATAGTAAAGATCGTCCTGCGTATTGGTCACGCAATTTTGATAATCCGGAATACGATTACGATAATCTGGGATGGAAATACAACAGGATGGATTCTGCAGAAGGAGCAACAACTTACAATACATATTTGCCGGGATATGGAAATTATGGACATAATTATGGCGATAAACTGAGCAACCGAGAAAGGAAAGCTATTATTGAATATCTGAAAACATTATGAAAGTATTTGTCGTACATCAATTCACGATCTACGATCCACGAGAATGTTAATCCGATTTCATGCTGTTAAGAGAAAGCAAAGGATACCAGGTGATACTTTCCTGGTTTACGATGAATGGAATACGTCCTTTTGAATTCCAGGAAGAAACCTGGGATCATATTATGCAGTCGCATTCGGGTCTTGTGAATGCACCCACTGGCTGCGGCAAAACTTTTTCTGTTTTTTTGGGTGTAATAATAGATTTTATAAATGAACACCCGGATACTTATTTGGTCAAATCACGAAACCATCTTCGTTTGATATGGATAACGCCACTTCGTGCATTGGCGAAAGATATCGGACGTGCAATGGTAGAAGTGATTGATGCATTAGGAATTCAATGGAAAGTCGGGATCCGTAATGGGGATACGGAGATGGGTGAGAGGCAGAAGCAACTGAGGCAAATGCCCGAGATCCTGATTATTACCCCGGAAAGTCTGCATCTGCTCCTGGCGCAAAAAAATTATCCGGAAATTTTTAAGTACGTAAAGATCCTTGCAGTTGACGAATGGCATGAATTACTAGGATCAAAACGCGGAGTCCAGGTTGAACTGGCTATTTCAAGAATTGCACATCTGCGTTTGACTACTGAACCATATGTCTTTTCATTGTGGGGTATTTCAGCTACCATTGGCAATCTCGAGCAGGGGATGGAGGTTTTGGTGTCCCCTATAAGGGATAAAATAAAAGAGCCACCAGTTATCGTAACTGCGAAGCTTAATAAACGTATAGAAGTTGAATCTATCATCCCGGATGAAATCGAGAAATACCCATGGGCTGGCCATTTGGGAATTAAACTGGTACATAAAATAATTCCAATTATTGAAAAAAGCCGGACTACTCTGATATTCATAAATACCCGGGGTATGAGTGAACGTTGGTATCAGGAAATACTGAACGCAGCACCTGAACTGGCTGGGGCAGTCGCTTTACATCACGGCTCAATTGATATGGAGCTGCGATTATGGGTTGAGGAATCATTGCACACGGGTAAACTGAAAGCTGTAGTATGTACATCAAGTCTGGATCTTGGAGTTGACTTCCGTCCCGTGGAAACTGTTATTCAGGTAGGCTCACCCAAAGGAGTAGCACGTTTTTTACAACGTGCAGGCAGAAGCGGTCATCAGCCCGGTGAATTAAGTAAAATTTATTTTCTTCCCACTCATTCTTTGGAACTGGTGGAAGCCGCCGCACTCAAATCCGCCATGAAACAAAATTTTATTGAGAATAGGGAACCTATGCTGCTTTGCTTCGATGTGTTGATTCAATACCTGGGAACCCTTGCAATCGGGGAAGGTTTTTATCCCCATATGATTTTTGGTGAAATTTCATCTACTTATTGCTTTCGTGAAATAAAAATGGAGGAGTGGCAACAAATACTTCATTTCATAACAGAAGGTGGACAAGCGCTTCAACAATATGATGAATATAAAAAAGTGGAAGTTATCAGTGGATTATTTAAAATAAACGGACGGCGTATCGCCATGCGTCATCGGCTGCATATAGGAACCATAGTAAGTGAAGCGATGATGAAAGTAAAATTTCTGAGTGGCGGTTTTGTCGGAGTTATCGAAGAATACTTCATATCACGATTAAATCCGGGCGATGTTTTCACGCTAGCCGGAAGAAATCTTGAGTTTATGATGATTAAGGATATGACTGCTATCGTAAAAAAATCGAATGCAAAGAAATCTATAGTACCAAGCTGGAATGGTGGTCGTATGCCTCTGTCTGCCAACCTGGGCCTTATGCTCCGCAAAAAATTCAATGAAGTTCATCAGTTGCTGCTAGGTGACGGATCCCATAATACTGATATTGAATTAAAGGTTTTGAAACCTTTGTTTGAGCTTCAGGCAACATTGTCACATGTTCCAAAAGAAAATGAACTGCTGATTGAGCAAATAGAAACTGGCGATGGATTTCATTTATTTGTTTATCCATTTGAAGGGAGATTAGTTCACGAGGCCATGGCTGCTTTGCTTGCATTTCGTATCAGTCGAATACTGCCAATCAGTTTTTCATTTGCTATGAATGATTACGGATTTGAATTATTGAGCGATCAGCCGATTCCGTTGGATGACAGCAATGTTTATGAGATTTTTTCAGATCAAAATCTTACCAAAGACATTCAACGTAGTGTAAACAGCGCTGAAATGGCGCGCCGGAAATTTAGAGATGTAGCGGTTATTGGCGGATTGATTTTTCAGGGATATCCAGGCGACTACAAAAAAACAAGGCATCTGCAATCATCTGCAGGATTGTTATTTAATGTATTCAGTGAATATGATCCTCATAATTTGCTTTTGCGCCAGGCGTACCACGAAGTCATGGAACAACAAATGGAAGAAGTAAGACTCCGAAATATGCTGGAGAGAATTGCAAATAGCAAAATTATAATTCGGTTTCCTGAAAAACTGACTCCATTTTGTTTCCCAATTAAAGTGGATAGTATGCGCGAAGACCTTTCATCAGAAAAACTCGAAGACAGAGTAAAAAAAATGCAACAACAATTAGTTCGCGTTACGGAAAAAAAACGGATCAAATAAAATATCTTTGTTATTGTGCAGATGCCCAAATCCCATAAAATTCTTGGCAAACAATTCTGGCTCACATCAGAAAGAACGATGTTTTGGGAAGAAGAAAAGGCTTTGATCGTTTCGGATCTGCATTTTGGAAAAACGGGTCATTTCAGAAAATCAGGTATCCCGGTTCCAGCAGGCGTTTACAGGGAAGATCTTCAAAGGCTAGTTGACCAGATTCAATATTTTCAACCCGCGGAACTTATTATTGTGGGAGATATGTTTCATAGTCGGGCAAACAAAGAGCTTGAATTATTTTTAAAATGGAGATCTGATCTTTCTGGTATTAACATCAAATTGATCAGGGGAAATCATGATATACTTGATGAAGAATGGTATGAAAAAGCGGGGATCCAGTTAAGCTCTCGAAACTTTTCCAGGCATCAGTTTCATTTTGTGCATGATATCAGCGATCAGATCGATAAGAAAGAAGGTTTTATAGAAAATATAAGTGACCATTCTTCTTATTTTTTCTCAGGTCATCTGCATCCGGGTATTCGTATACAAGGTGCAGGTAAACAATCTTTGTGTTTCCCTTGTTTTTATTTCAGCAAAAAATATGCTGTATTGCCCGCTTTCAGCCGATTTACGGGATTGGCTCTGATCTATCCCGATCTTGAGGAAGAGGTTTTTGCAATTGTGAATCAGGATTTAATCAGACTGTAACAATTTTCGTTTGATATATCTGACACTTTTCGTCACGCCATCAGTTCATCTTCCTTTTAAGTGTTGTTACCTGATCCTGTAAATTGCTTACAAGACTGGCCAGCTGGTTTACATCCCAGCGTTGTTCGGTATTGGCTTTGCTAACCACCATTTCGGCTTTCCAGATTTCGAGAATATCTTCGGCATTCACCGTATAAGGTTGGAAAACAGAATTGTCGCTTATCAAGGTGATTTTATTTTTCAATTTGTTATTCTTCATCACCCTTTTGTAAACAATTCCTTCGTTGCGGGAAACTACTATATAGGTGAGATTGCTCTTGACGTTTTCAAGATTATCAATTTTCTCAGCGACGATCACCGATCCGCTGGTCGTGGGTAACATAGAATCTCCTACGATTTCAAATGCCCTGTAGTTCCCCGGAGCAAGCATGGGAAGCGTGAATGTGTTCAATTCATCCAGAAATTCCGGATCGGCATAACCGGCGAGGTAGCCAGCAGCAGCTTTGACCGGAACCAACTGGATAGAATTTGGTAAGGCTGCCATCTTTTGCGCCCTTCGTTTGGCGAGATAATTACTTCCTTTAGCATCCTGCATTTTTTTACGCAGCAGCTCGTCAAGTGAAAGTCGGAACATATCACTTACGACTTCCAACACCTCAAGCCTGGGTTCTGCACGTTCTTCTTCGTAGGCTCCAAGAAGGGAACGCTTAATTTTTAGTTTATTGGCGAATTCTTCCTGTGTCCATCCTCGTAACTTCCGGAGATACTTTAGATTTTGTGCGGCAATTGACATCGCTAATAGTTTTAGCGAAAATACTAAATTATTTAACAAAAAAACAAGTACACCTAAATTTATTGTGATTTGTTGCGGATTTGAAGTTCAGAATTTTGCGTGCCCTTTTGTCCGAATTCCTCATCATACAGTGTCAATGAGGGAAAATCTGATTAACACCCACCGAAATGGACGCAAAGTCTGTTTACGACTGATTGGGATATGCCCCAGTTGCTTCCTGAATCCGTAACTTTGCAAACTGTCAATTTGACCCTGAAACAGTGATAGCATCAAATTTGAAGATAGAATCAATTCATATTCAACCCTAGTTTTATGATCGGTTTCATTTCGAAGCTTTTTGGAGGTAATAAATCGGAAAAAGATATAAAAAGCATTATGCCCCGGGTTGACCAGATCAATCAGTTTGTAATCGCTTTTACGTCCCTTTCAAATGATGAACTAAGAGCAAAAACAATCGAATTCAAACAAAGAATCAGCGACCACCTTCAGGAAATAGATAAATCCATTGGAGAACTCGGCAAAAAAGCAGAAGAGCTTCCTTTCAGTGATATTTCTGGCAAAGACAACTTATATATTGAAATGGACACAATGAAGAATAAGCGGGACGACCAGATCGAGGAAGTTCTGGACGCTATTCTTCCCGAAGCATTCGCTGTTGTGAAGGAAACTGCTCGCAGATTCAAAGAAAATTTGCAAATTATTGCAACCGCTAATGACCGCGACAGGGAGCTGAGTGTTATAAAAGATTATGTAAAAATAGATGGGGAAAAGGCGATATACAGTAATAGCTGGATAGCTGCCGGCGGAGCGATCACCTGGAACATGATTCATTATGATGTACAGCTCATCGGGGGTGCGGTTCTGCATAGCGGTAAAATCGCGGAAATGGCTACCGGAGAAGGAAAGACCCTGGTTTCAACGCTGCCCGCGTACCTGAATGCACTGGCTGGTGAAGGTGTTCACCTGGTTACTGTAAATGATTACCTGGCGCGTCGCGACTCCGAATGGAACGGTCCTATATTCGAATGGTTGGGTATTTCTGTAGATTGTATCGATAAACATGAACCAAATAGTGAAGCCCGTCGCAAAGCTTATATGGCCGATATCACTTATGGTACTAACAATGAATTCGGCTTCGACTACCTGAGGGATAACATGGTGCATACACCTGATGAAATGGTTCAAAGAAAACACCATTTTGCTATGGTGGATGAAGTAGATAGTGTTTTAATTGACGACGCCAGAACCCCTCTTATCATTTCAGGTCCTGTTGCAAAGGGCGACGATCAGCAGTTTCATCTCTTGAAGAGCCGTGTTGAAAGACTTGTGGAAGCACAAAAAAAGGTAGCAAATCAGTATTTAAATGAAGCCCGGAAAAAATTTGCTGAAAATAATGACGATCCAAAAGACGGCGGCCTCGCCCTTATGCGCGCGCATCGTGGCTTGCCAAAATCCGGGCCGCTTATAAAATTTCTGAGCGAGGCGGGCATTCGCGTAAAATTACAGAAATCAGAAAATTACTATTTGGCGGATCAGCAGAAGGAAATGCCCAAGGTCGATAGCGAACTCTATTTCAGCATTGACGAAAAAAATAATTCCGTTGATCTGACGGATAAAGGAATTCATACTATAACAAGAGAAGGGGAAGATCCGGAATTTTTCATTCTGCCTGACATTGGAATTAAACTCGCTGATATAGAAAAAAGCGAGATAACTGCTGAAGAAAAATTCCAACAGAAAGAAGCTCTCTTAAATGAGTATGCGATCAAAGCTGACCGCATTCATACCGTTCAACAGCTCTTAAAAGCATATACTTTATTCGACAAAGATGTGGAATATGTAGTGTTGGACGGCCAGGTGAAAATCGTGGATGAACAAACCGGCCGTATTCTGGAGGGTCGTCGTTACAGCGACGGTTTACATCAGGCCATTGAGGCAAAGGAAAATGTGAAAATCGAAGCAGCAACCCAAACATATGCGACCGTAACTCTACAGAATTATTTCCGAATGTACCACAAGCTTGCGGGTATGACGGGTACCGCTGAAACAGAAGCGGCGGAATTGTGGGATATATACAAACTCGACGTTGTTACAATACCCACTAATGTACAGATGATCCGAAAAGATTCGCAGGACCTGGTTTATAAAACTAAAAGAGAAAAATATAAAGCGGTTATTGACGATATAGAAAGACTTAGAACTGAAGGACGCCCGTCCCTTGTCGGTACTACTTCAGTTGAAGTGAGCGAACTGTTGAGTAAAATGCTTCATGGAAAAAAAATTCCTCATAATGTGCTGAATGCAAAACAGCATGCCCGCGAAGCGCAGGTGGTTGCAGAGGCAGGATTAACAGGAGCTGTAACAATAGCAACTAATATGGCCGGCCGCGGTACAGATATTAAACTTGGTCCCGGAGTGAAAGAAGCCGGAGGTTTGGCAATCATTGGTACGGAAAGACACGAAAGTCGCCGGGTTGACCGTCAGTTACGTGGTCGCGCAGGACGTCAGGGTGACCCTGGTACTACGCAGTTTTATTCTGCACTGGAAGACGATCTCATGCGTATGTTCGGCAGCGAACGTATTGCATCCCTTATGGATAAAATGGGTTATAAAGAGGGCGAAGTGATCCAGCACAGTATGGTTACAAAAAGTATTGAAAGGGCACAAAAGAAAGTGGAAGAGAATAATTTTGGAATACGTAAACGATTACTTGAATATGACGACGTAATGAATAAACAGCGTAATGTTGTTTATAAAAAAAGAAATCACGCACTATTTGGTGATCGTTTGGCCCTCGATCTTGACAACGCTTTTTATTCGGTGGCAGAAGGCATATTGAATAGTTATCGTGATGTGGAAGATTTTGAAGGATTCAAAGTTGCAGTTATTCTAAACTTTGGCGTAGATACACAAATTCAAGAAGAAGAATTTTTGAGAGACAGTGCTTCAGAACTGGTGGAAAAATTATACGCAGAAGGTACGCTCAACTATGAACGAAGGATGACTGAAGTGCAACGAGACGCCGTACCGGTTTTTAAAAATATTCTTTTAAATCAGGGCAGGCATATTGAAAATGTGGTTGTACCATTTTCGGACGGTAAGAAAATAATTAATGTTCTTGCAAATCTTCAGAAAACGCTGGACACACAGGGGAGAGAACTTATGAATGCAGTGGAAAGACAAATAACACTTTCCATTATCGACGAAACCTGGAAAGAGCATCTCAGAGCAATGGATGATCTTAAACAAAGTGTGCAAACTGCTTATCTCGAACAAAAAGACCCACTCGTTATTTATAAAATGGAAGCATTTGAGTTGTTCAGAACAATGGACAGCAATATGAATAAAGAAATAGTCAGTTTTCTATGTCATTGTTCAATACCGGTAGAACAACAGACTCCCATTCGTGAAGGTCATGAGAAAAGGACTGATATGAGCAGAATGAAAGTAAGAAAAGATGAATTGGTGGGTGCTGGCTCCGGACCCGGACCTATCATGGAAGATGGAAAGGACTATTACGAACCATCGGAACCGGTAAAGCAGGAACCGATTAAGGTTGGTCCTAAAGTCGGTCGGAATGATCCATGTCCCTGTGGAAGTGGTAAGAAATACAAACAATGCCATGGGAGAGAGGTATAAACTAAAAAAGCACCTGTTTATCACAGATGCTCTTTTAAAGATTTGAATAGCGCTAAGCTAAGCGTTTTGTATTAAGCTTTAACCGCCAGTTTATTCACGCTCCGGGTTAGCTTACTTTTTAGGTTGGCTGCCTTATTCTTATGAATTACACCTTTTTTGGCCAAACGATCAATAAGTGAGGCGATTTCGGGCATTTTTTCGCCGGCCGTTTTTGGTTCTTTAATGGCTTTCAGGTCCCTGATCGCATTTCTGGTTGTCTTACCATAATAACGGTTGCTATCGCGACGTTTGGTAGCCTTACGTACATCTTTTTTCGTTGCCCTGTGATTAGCCATGCATTCAGAAATTTGGACGGCAAAGGTAGGAAAATCAGGCAAATATTGAAAAATAATCCGGAAGTTTCTTTTGCCGATATTTGTGGAGCGATTAATGTCAAAAAATGAAAGACTTACAGTATATAACGAATTCATCCCCTTCGTTCATAGAAAGTTTATACCGGGATTTTGTAAAAGACCCGCAAAGCGTTGACCCTGAGTTCAAAAAGTTTTTTGAAGGTTTTGATTTTGCCCTTTCACAGGGTAAAAACGGCAATGGCCAGATGACCGTTTCTAAGGAAACAACCCTTAAAACCAGCGATGGTGTCGACTGGAAAAAGGAATTAGGCGCCTATCGTCTGATTCTGGGCTACCGAAATAAAGGTCACCTGATTGCTAAGACTAACCCAATTCGCCCACGTAAAGATAGGGGAGCCAACCTGGATCTGGGTTTTTTTGGGTTTACGGAAGAAGACCTCGATAAATCTTTTTTTGCCGGTAATCTGATCGGGTTGGGAACTACCACACTTCGTAATATTCTGGACCATCTCCAAAAGTGTTATGCACATCACGTGGGCATTGAGTTTAAATACATTAGTGACCAAAAAAAGATAGACTGGCTTACCACTGAAATGGAGAAGAAATTTATCGAACCCCTGCCGCTGCAAAAAAGACAGCGGATTCTTGAAAAACTGAATGAAGGGGTAATGTTTGAAAAATTCCTGCACACAAAATATATTGGTCAAAAGAGATTCTCACTGGAGGGTGGCGAAACTACGATACCCGCATTGGACGCAATGATTAATATGGCGGCGGAACACGAAGTTCAGGAAGTGGTAATGGGAATGGCTCATCGCGGCCGCCTGAACATACTTGCAAACATTCTGGGTAAAACTTACGAACAAATATTCAGCGAGTTTGAAGGGACAGCCACACTCGACCAGACTATGGGAAGCGGTGATGTAAAGTATCATATGGGATATGGAAGTGAATTGACTACACCCACGGATAAAACCGTTCACGTAAAACTCATGCCCAATCCATCACACCTGGAGGCTGTAGATCCGGTGGTTGTTGGATTTGCTCGCGCTAAGGCGGATGTTCTGTATAAAAGTGATTATGATAAAATTCTTCCTATACTTATACATGGTGATGCTTCCGCGGCAGGTCAGGGTATTGTTTACGAGGTACTTCAAATGTGCAATCTGGAGGGTTTTTACACCGGTGGAACTATTCACTTTGTAATCAATAATCAGATCGGATTTACAACTGATTTTGATGAGGCAAGAAGCTCCGACTACTGCACTTCTCTTGCATCTGCTTTACATGCGCCCGTATTGCACGTCAATGGAGATGATCCGGAAGCCGTTGTAAAATGCGCTGAAATTGCAGCCCGTTACAGGCAGGATTTTAATGCGGATATATTTATCGATATGGTATGCTATCGTCGCCACGGTCACAATGAAGGAGACGATCCGAAATTTACGCAACCTACCCTGTATGCTATGATTGAAAAACATCCGAATCCCAGGGAAGTTTACACACAGTTCCTGATAGAAAATGGAGAAAGCGATGCGAAAGATCTCGCAAAAGATATGGAGAAAAAATTCTGGAACGATTTGCAGGAAAGATTGGACGAATTAAAACAGAAACCTCTCCCATATAATTATCAACAGCCGGAAATCGCATGGAGAAGCCTGCGCCGGGCTACACAGGCCGATTTCGATAAGTCACCCGTAACAGCAATTTCCGAAGCAGACTTAAGGAAAATATTCAACGCCATGATGACCTGGCCTGAAACATTTACTCCAATTAAGAAAATTGAAAAACTTCTTCAGGACAAACAGAAACTTTTTAACGATGAGCAAAAACTCGACTGGTCTTCAGGAGAGTTGCTATCGTACGGAAGTATTGTCCTGGATGGTAAAGATGTTCGTATGAGCGGGCAGGATGTGCGTCGTGGAACGTTTTCTCACCGGCATGCAGTATTGAGAGATGAAAATACCGACGACGCCTATAACAGGCTGAGTCGCATTCCAGACGCGAAGGGGAATTTCAGAATATATAATTCACTGCTGAGTGAATACGGCGTTCTTGGATTTGAATATGGCTATGCTTTAGCTAACCCGACTACACTGGTAATTTGGGAAGCTCAGTTTGGTGATTTTGGAAATGGAGCGCAAATCATGATAGATCAGTTTATAGCAGCCGGAGAGCAAAAATGGCAAAGAATGTGCGGGCTCGTTTTGTTGCTGCCACATGGATACGAGGGCCAGGGTCCTGAACATAGTAGTGGAAGAATGGAGCGATTTTTACAAATGTGTGCTGAACTGAATCTGGTAGTTACAAACATAACAACCTCTGCAAATTATTTTCACGCGATGCGACGACAACTTGCCTGGCCGTTCCGAAAACCCCTGATCAATTTTTCTCCCAAAGCATATTTGCGTTATCCTGGTACCTATTCAAAGATATCAGAGTTTACCAATGGAGGTTTTCAGGAGGTAATTGACGATAATTTTGCCGGTGAACCTTCCCAAGTCAAAAAGGTATTATTCTGTTCAGGTAAGATATACTTTGAACTGGCAGAACGACAAGTAAAAGATAATCGGAAAGACGTAGCTATCTTAAGACTCGAACAACTTTATCCGTTGCCAACTAACCAGCTGGATGCTTTGTACAAAAAATATAGCAATGCTACCTGGTTTTGGATCCAGGAAGAACCCCTGAATATGGGTGCGGCATCCTTTCTTCAGATGAATCTGAAAACCATTAATTATGGATTTATTAGTCGTCAGCCAGGTGCGTCACCCGCGACCGGTTATGCGAAAGTGCATGCCCAGGAGCAAATGGAAATTATTGAAACTGCATTTAGTATCTGATCAAAAAACAATCAGCTTACATCTTAAATAATTTAACTTAGCGCACGTAAAATTTTAAAGCAGATGATCGATATTAAAGTGCCGGCCATAGGTGAATCCATTAGTGAAGTAACCCTTATAAAATGGCTTAAGCATGATGGCGATTATGTAGACAGGGATGAAGTGATTGCCGAACTTGAAAGTGAAAAAGCAACCTTTGAAGTGAATGCAGAAAAAGCGGGTGTTTTAAAAACACTTGGAAAAGAAGGTGACACACTGAAGATCGGAGAAGTTCTGGCAAATATCGATGAATCTGCAGCCAAACCCGTTGCTAAACCGGAGGAAAAAAAATCTACAGCTAATGGAGTGCCTTCGGCAGAGAAAGTAGTTGCAGAAAAAACCGCTGATATTCCGGCCCCCGCAAAATCAAATGCTTCACTTGCCGATTTGAAAGCAACACCTGTTGCAGCAGCAATAATAACAGATAAAAAAGTTGATAAAGGAACGATTGTTCCATCCGGTGCAAATGGTAAAATTGTGAAGCATGATGTGCTTGAAGCACTAACAAATCCGGGTCGTTTACCAGGTAAATCCTTATTTGGGAGGGATGTTCGTAAAGAAAAGATGAGTAATCTGCGCAAGACCGTATCACGCAGATTGGTAGAGGCTAAAAATACAACTGCAATGTTGACCACTTTTAATGAAGTGGATATGACGCAGGTAATGGCACTACGTTCAAAGTATAAAGATAAATTCAAGGAGAAACATGGGGTGAATCTGGGATTCATGAGTTTTTTCACAAAAGCCTGCTGTTATGCACTCCAGGAATGGCCCGCTGTGAATGCCTATATTGATGGAGAAGAAATTGTATATCATGATTACTGCGATATTTCAATTGCGGTATCGGCTCCGAAAGGATTGGTTGTGCCGGTGATTAGAAATGCAGAAAGCCTGAGTATGGCAGAAATTGAAAAAAAAGTTGTTGAACTCGCGGGTAAAGCAAGAGACAACAAATTGAGCATGGAAGAAATGCAAGGGGGAACATTTACAATTACCAACGGCGGTGTATTTGGTTCTTTGATGTCTACACCTATTATCAATATTCCACAATCAGCTATACTGGGCATGCACAAAATTGAGGAAAGGGCAGTTGTCGTGAATGGTCAAATCGCTATTCGCTCAATGATGTACCTCGCAGTAAGTTATGACCATCGGATAATCGATGGCCGTGAGTCAGTGAGTTTTCTGGTACGGGTAAAAGAGTTGCTTGAAAATCCTGATCAGCTCCTTTTCGGTAAAGATCCGGTCAAAGCTTTACTCGAACTCTGAAATTGAATTTCCTATTTCTTCAGGCGCGTATTTCGCGCCTTTATTTTGACATGAACCTTATAAATGAAATTCGATAATCAACTCCGGCACGCCATCAGGTTGCTCGCAAATTATGCTGGAGATATTCCATTGCACAGTTGGTTGAAGAATTTTTTCCGTCAAAATCCACAGATGGGATCGCGCGATAGAAAACAACTCAGCGAAATGGCATTCTGTTATTTTCGACTGGGGCATTCGCTGAAAAATATTTCTGTGGAAGAACGAATACTTACCGGTCTATTTCTCTCCAATGTAACGAGAGAGCAAAGTCTTGAATTCTTGCGCCCTGAATGGCATGATCAGATTGAAAGACCACTGGAAGAAAAGTTGGACCTCATACGTTTAACTTTTCCTGATTTTGACCCGTTAGATATTTTTCCCTGGGGAAATTTATTGAGTAAGGGTGTTAACCACTATAAATTTTGTTTATCGTTTCTGGAAAAGCCAAGGTTATTTATTCGGGCCAGGCCCGGCAAGGATTCCGTTGTTACCTCAAAATTGTTGGAGCACAATATTGACTTCTACGATGCTGACCCCAAAAATCGTCTTCCATTCAAAGCATATTCTTTTGCCAATGGAACAAGACTGGATGAAATTCTTGCTTTAAATAAAGACGCAGTTGTGCAGGACCTGAGTTCCCAGGAAACGGCTCTTTGTCTAAAACCCGTTGAAAAAAAAGAACACGAAGCCTGGGACTGCTGTGCAGGTGGCGGAGGCAAATCGATCTTACTTAGCGATCTGTATCCGGAATGCAGACTAACGGTGTCAGATATCCGGGAATCAATTTTGAAAAACTGTATTCTACGTTTTAAAGAAGCAGAAATACATCCGGCCCAGCTTTTCAGGGCGGACTTAACCGATCTGAATGATATCCCGCGCCAATCTTTTAATTTTATTGTAGCAGACCTGCCTTGTACAGGCAGCGGTACCTGGAGCCGAAATCCGGATGCATTGTTTTTTTTCAACCAGGAATTGATTACCGGTTACAGACAGCGTCAGGAAAAAATCCTTTCAAATGTGATAAATCGTTTGAAACCAGACGGCATACTGGTTTATATAACCTGCTCCGTATTTGCGGACGAAAATGAACGGATATCGTCGCTTATTTCCAATTTGAATAATATGAAACTGGATCGGCAGGAGATGATAACAGGGTACGGCCAATATGCTGATTCTATGTTTGTTTCTAGATTCATTAAACTCCGATAATCTTAAATTTCCATTGGAAAATTCCGAATAACTAGTATTGATGCCTCCCCTGATTTAATCTGGCTGTCAATTCATCTTTTTTTATAGTAACCTGTTTCCCGACCTGCTTGCCGTTGCGAAAAGTATTGGCTGTGATCTGGGTGGCGCCTACTGGAAAATTAATGGGCTCACCAGTATATTTTGGGTAATAAGGATCGGGATTAGTACCGTCGAAAGTATAGTAAATTTCAAGGCCTTTTATCTCTGAAGATAATTTCACCGAAAATGCCCTGCCATCTTTGTTACGTACAGGAGTATAAATGACATTGTAGGAACTTAATGCATATTTTATTCCGCCTGCATCAAGCCTTGGAAATTGCAACTCCATTCTCCCAATAAAGTTATCCCAGTTGCGCAGGGATTTTGGACTCCAATATACTTCGGACAATGCAAGGCCACGCGGCCAGGTCATATACTCGACCTGCCTGAAGTTAGCTACCCGTTCAGTCCATAAATTTCCTTGTCCTCCTAAAATAAATTTTTCATCTACGCTGTCAGGTACCGGATCATAGGTATAAGAGTCGGTTAATCTGCACATACCATATGTGGGTGGTTCAACGCTCGGCTCGCCCTGATAGAGGTCGAGGTAACAATAATCCCAGGGTGACATCACCACATGATGGTTCATTTTAGCAGCTTCTATTCCTCCTTTCATGCCACGCCAGCTCATTACAGTTGCGTCGGGTGCGAGGCCCCCTTCCAGTATTTCATCCCAGCCAATTAGCTTTTTACCCTTGGTTTTTAATATTCCCTCTACTCTTCGGACAAAATAACTTTGCAACTCATCCACGTTCTTCAGGTGTTCATCCGTCATACGTTTTTGACATTTTGAGCAATCAGTCCAGAAACCTTTATAAGCTTCATCCCCGCCCACATGAATATATTCACAGGGAAAAAGGACTGCCAGCTCAGTAAAAATTTTATCCAGCATCGCAAATACGGAATCGTTTCCGATACAAAGTGCATTATCATCTCTTACGGGACTCCTGAAACCTGCATTTACACTATAAGGCAGTTGTGTACAGGAGAGACCCGGAAAAGATGCTATGAGGGCGAGACTGTGTGCCGGCACATCAATCTCCGGAAGAATGGTAATATTTCTATCTTTTCCAAAACTGATCATCTCACGCATGTCATCCTGTGTGTAAAAACCACCATCTGAATTCTGTTCATAAGCAAGAGCCGGCAGAAATTCACCCCACAATCCGGAGCGTTTTACACGCCATGCCCCAACGCTGGTCAATTGTGGTAATGATTTGATTTCAATGCGCCAGCCCTGATCGTCACTCAGATGAAGATGCAAAACATTAAATTTATATCTGGCCATCTGTACCATATATTTTTTTACTTCTTCTTTTGTAAAAAAGTGGCGACTAACGTCCAGCATTAACCCGCGCCAGCCAAACCTCGGGTAATCAGTAATACTGATACAGGGCACAGTCCAATTTATATTCTTCACCTGGATACTGCTTTCAATATCCGGAGGCAAAAGTTGTAGTAGACTTTGTATACCATAAAAAACTCCTGCCGGTTGATTGGCCTCAATCGTAATTTTTTTTTGTGTCACAGATAATCTGTAACCTTCATTACCTAGTTCCTTGTTCTCTGTTTTATTCAGACTGATCCGGATAGTGGACGAACCTGAATTGGTCATCGCTACATGATACCCGGTTGGAATAGTGAGATGTTCTCTTAAGTCTGTGAGTGTCTGACTAAGTTCTGGATTTTTATCGCAATCGATGCTGATATTGCCAGGCAGAATGAAATGTCCCTCATTTACAATCATTTTTACCGGCTGGGGAATAATAGAAATTGTTTCCTGGGCAAAATTGCTTAGCAGCTTAAAAAAACACACAGTTAAAACAATGGTTCTTTTCATGAGAGACGTTTTTTATTGATTGTACAAAATTGGCAATCGAACGATCGTAAATTTATTGCTTTGAGATTTTCCAATCTTAAAATTATATTTTCTGGCATTATTCATCCATTAGTCGCAGATTTTCCCCGTTACGTCTCATAGTCAGAAATTGTTATAGACAGGTTTATATTTTTGTGCCGCATTTGTCTTACAATCAAATCATCCTAAATGTTAAAGCTATGAAAAAGAGATTTATAATATTAATGGTAGCCTGCCTCTTATCCTTTTCATTCACATTTGCGGACTACCCGGGAAGTGATGTTCCTCAAACTATCGTTTCAGATTTTAGTAGTCATTTCTATCATGCGCAAAATGTGAAATGGGAGAAAATGGATAGTTATTATGAAGTTACATTCAGTCAGTTTGGAACAACTTTGTTTGCTTTTTACTCTGAGAATGCCGACTTCATGGGAATTGCAAATTATATCCCAACCGGTAATTTACCTGAATCATTATCTGCTGAATTGAAAACAAAGTATAGCAACTATTGGATTTCTGATCTGTTCAGATATTTGGTAAATGATCAGCCGGGATATTGTGTTACGATTGAAAATGGCGACCAGAAAATTATGCTTAAAAGTGACGGAAGTCAGAAATGGAATTTATATAAATCTGTAAAGAAGAGCTAGTCATTTCTATCAGATCTTTATTTCGTTCAGGTTTCGTAAATTTGATGTACTTGGCCATGGATTTTAATGGCGGAAGTAGTTAGTCTTCAATATGGCAATAAGTACCTTCAGCGCTTTCAAAAGCCGTAATTACAGACTATATTTTATTGGACAATCCGTTTCTCTGATTGGCACCTGGATGCAGAAAACGGCAGTAAGCTGGGTGATATATTCGCTTACGCATTCGAAGTTTATGCTGGGAGTAACTTTGTTTTCCACCATGTTTCCCTCTTTTTTATTGAGTTTTATAGGTGGCGTAGTCTCGGACCGATTCAACCGTTATAAGGTTCTATTAATTACTCAGATCATTTCGATGATCCAGGCGGTTCTTCTTACCGTTTTGGTATTCTTCAAACATTATTCGGTTTGGGAAATTATAGCCCTCGGCGTTTTGCTGGGAATAGTTAATGCTTTTGACGTGCCCGCCCGTCAGTCGCTGGTTTATGATATGGTGGATGATAAAAAAAACCTGCCTAATGCGCTTGCTTTGAATTCGTCCATGGTGAACTTATCAAGATTAATAGGTCCCGGAATCGCAGGTTTGATAATAGAAAAACTGGGAGATGATGTTTGTTTTGGATTAAACGCACTGAGTTTTGTAGCGGTTATAATTTCACTTTTACTGATGAGGCTGCCAGTTTTTATATCAAAACCACATACAAAGAATATATTGGGTGACCTTCGGGAAGGTTTGAATTATGTTCGCAAAACGCCGCAAATCTCTTTTGTTATCGGAATGCTGGCCCTCATTAGTCTGTTCGTACTGCCGTTTAGCACTTTGATTCCTGTATATGCTAAAGATATATTTCATGGAACGGCTTCCACTTTTGGTGTTATTGACAGCGTGATCGGGTTAGGTGCGTTTACCGGAGCTATTTTTCTGGCTTCACTGAAACCCGGAAACAATCTTCAGAAAATACTGGCGATTAATACATTTGTTTTTGGTACGGGCCTGGTTCTTTTTTCACACACCACGATTTATCCACTGGCTCTTGTGTTTGCCATGATCAGCGCATTTGGCATGATGTCTCAGATTACAATAACAAATACACTCATTCAAACAGCGGTTGATCCTTCTATGCGTGGCAGGGTGATCAGTATTTACGCAATGGCTTTTTTTGGAATGCAGCCATTAGGAGGTTTACTCATCGGTTTTATATCCCAGCATGTTGGCGTGGAAAACACGGTGATGGCTGAAGGTTTCATTGCAGTTGGTATTGGCGTTTTACACGTACATTTTTTACGACAGAATAAATTGAGAAGAAATCCAGCGCCTGTTCTCAGAAAACAACCTGCAGATACAACTATACCTGTTTGACAATTTAATAATATTCAATAAAAAAAACCAAATAACCTGGGTATCACAGTGTTTACCACAGACGCTGTGAACGACCTGATTTTTAAAATCAGTAATCACTCAGTTCATTGATCGCTTTTTTATATTTTTCCAATAAAGCAGGGGCCCGATCAACCGCCCATGCATGATAGTTATCACGCACTAATATAATCGTGATCTTGGCGTTTTCGGGTTTACGGGATTCATATGACAGTAATATTTTGCCAATTTCATCTTCCGCTTTAATGATCCGTTGCTGATTATCATATATGTCAGTAAGCAGACTGTACGTTTTCAAATCCAGCTTGGAAACGATATTATTTTCTTTGGCAACCTGCCAAGCAACATCATTCAAGTCATTTCTCATTACTCCATATGGAGCGATGATTGCAAGATGAACATTTCCACTGTCGATAAAAGTTTTACGGTATTTTTCGTCCTCCAATGCCGAATCGATATTGTGCAATACCTGAAGATGATATTGATATTGAATTTTCTCAGCGTCGTTATTACTAGTGAGTTCCTGACGAAGCTGCCGCAGTATTTCACGGGTTTGCCTGTCTTCATGAATCTTAGTAAATATCTCAGTTAGTATGATTGCCAGTGCTACGCTGAATACAATCAACAATGATTCGCCCAGGTATTCTTTCCAATTCCTTACAACGATAACTTCAGGGCGTTCATCTATTTTAGAGGTTTTGTGAATATTTTCTTCCATGGAAAAGTCCTGTTAATTTAAATAAAGTAATCCGTTGCAGGTATGTAACCTAAACTTAGAAAACCGGGTTTTAAGTTTAAGGTAGGAAATTCTTTCGAGAGAAATTATTGTTAGTTTTTGAGAAGCTTTAATGTCCTTTTTTCTTTCTGGTCAACATATCTGATAAAATAAACACCTGTTGACAAAGACTGCGTGATTTCGAATTCTGTCAGTTGTAGTTGATCAGCACTGATAGAAATGGAACGTTTCATAATAGTCTTTCCAGATACGTCAAGCAATTGAAGACTGGCTGTTCCGGAAATAGTCGGTTTAATAAGAAGGTTGAACGATTGTTGAAAAGGAACCGGGAAAACACGAATCCAATCACTGCCAAGCAACTGATTGTAAGCAGCCATTTTTTTATCCTGAAGGATTGTAAAAGCTTTTTCAAAATCAGGTAAGCCATAACCATAACGGTTATCCGGCGTGTTATATAAATTGCTTGAAAAGCGTACGGCATTGAGAATTTCATACGATGCAAATCCCGGAAAAGCCTGCCAAAGGCAGGTTATAAGTCCGGCGAGATTCGGATTTGAATAAGAAGTACCTGATCCCGAATTTACATTTCCATCTGGTGCCACAAAAAAAGCGCCTTCACCTACAGAAACTCCGTCAGGTTTCACCTGTCCCGAAGAGTTGGGCCCCCAACTTGAAGAACCAGCAATCTGTCCACTCGCATCTACGGAGCCAACTGCATAAACACTGTCTCCATCTGCAGGACAAAGAATATATTTTTGTTCACCCGTTAATCCGCCGGAATTTCCCGCGCTGGCAGTTACGATCATCCCTTTTGAAACAGCAAAATTTGCCGCCCTGCTTACTAAAGAAGTATGTCCATTCCTTGTTGCGTAATCAAGATTATAAACAGAATCATCAAAATAGCCATATCCAAGTGATGTGCTGATCAGATCTACTCCTGCACTATCGGCAAATTCGGCAGCAGCAACCCAATTCTCTTCTTCAACTGGTGTTTCCGAAGTAATATCCTCTGTTTTAAATAACCAGTAACTGGCAGCGGGTGCAGTTCCAATAAACGTGCCTGGTAAATCAGCAGCTATAATAGAAAAACAATTTGCACCGTGTTGATCTTCTTCATTTACACTGATTTTCAGATTTACAAAGTCATAAGTGCCTAATATCCGGTTTTCATTTCGAATGCTGTCGAATGCCGGATTTGTAAGATAATTATTGAATCCATCATCCAACATTGCGATCGTCATTCCCTCCCCGTGAAAACCCTGTTTATGCAGGTACTCTCCGTTGTGTATGTATATCTGCCCCTGAGACGCACCATAATTAAGAGTGTCGGGGCCGAAAGTATTTAAAGGCGCTAAAGTGTTTTTACAAACATTAGTCTGAATACCGGACACCCTACCCGGAATTTTTTTTCGCAGATTATTGTTTACCGGTTCGAATGATCGTACAAAAGAAAATTGATCAACTTGATGAAGTTGTGTTGTATCAGTTAAAGAAATAACTACCTGGTTAAACCATTTTGAATGGTTCAGGATTCGAATAGTAGGCAGTTTGGAAAGGCTGTCAACGTATGAAATAGTCAGGGGTAAATCTGTTGAATCGATTTTGATATTTTGTTTTGCACGTCGGTCAATGGATTTATTCGACAGAAAAGCTTGAGGGTTCGTTAGACTGAATCCGTTATTATTTTTATCTGAAAAATGAATAAGATATTTGTATTCCTGCGCTTGTAGCTGCTGTACAAAAAAAAGGATAATAATTAAAAGGGGGCGCAATGATATTAATTATGGGAGACCATATTAAAAGTAAGACCATATCCAATCGTTGCTCCGGATGGATATTCTACATTCGGTGACTGGTAAACTGAGTACAGGAAATTTTTATAGATTAGTCCAATATTTTTTCCGTAGACTTCCTGGCTGAATACCGTTTGTGTATATGAGCCGTCGCCAAGACCCGTAACTGAGTTGGCTTCATTGACAATAACCGAAACAGGAATCGTGCCTGCAAATACAGTGAACGGCATTCCTGTGTTAGAGTAAGTATAATTCCATCCATCCATATAAGGTACTTGGGAAGTATCCGACTTAGTATCAATATACGCATTACCCAGCCAGGTCATACCGTCCTGAACGGGAGTTATCATTTTTATATAACGAAGATTGTTTTCAACAACTTCAACAGAGCCCGCAAGTGGTGTTACCATATATGCTATGGACGGTGTCCAGGGCGCAATTTCGTTGGTGTCGCTCAGGTAACGAATTACGCGGTAGCTGAGTCTTCCAAGGTTATCAGTAATAGAATCATCCACTACTTCTTTTGCATGATAACTGATAATTGAATCCTGAGATCCGACATTTACAAATTTTAAAGAGTCCATTCTGTAGATAATATAACTGCCAACATGAATGGGATAGTAGTCGGCAGGTGTATCCGTTACAAGAGGGTTGTCTTTATTACAGCTGCAAATGGTTACAACAAGAAAAGAGAGTAAAATATATCCGCAGAATCTGGGTCTCATGGGGGATCTATAACAAATGATAACGCAATCTACTACGAATTATTGCCATATCTTTGACTTTTTCCCAGTGAAAAATCTTTTACCTGCACTTTTTTATTATTCCTGCCTGCCTTTTATTTATCTGCTTTCCCTTTTGCCTTTTCCGCTGTTATATTTCTTTTCAGACGGGGTATATATAATCCTGTATTATATATTACATTATCGCCGTGCAATTGTCCGTCAGAATCTTACCAATTCATTTCCGGAAAAATCACTATTCGAAATAAAAAAAATAGAGAAAAAGTTTTATCGCTATTTCTGTGATCTTTTTCTGGAAACCTTTAAAACACTTACTATTTCAAAAGAAGAAATGATCAGGCATTGTGAGTTTACTCCGGAAACCCTGGTAATCATTACTCAGCTCGCAGAAGAAAATCAGAGTTTTATGATTGTAATGGGACATTTTGGAAACTGGGAATGGGCCGGGAATACTTTTAGCATTTGTTGCAGGCATCAGTTATTTGTAATTTATCATCCTCTGACAAATAAATATTTTAACGGATTGATATACAGAATGCGAACAAGATTTGGAACCCGTCTGATTGCAATGAAAGACACGCTAAAGGATATGATAAAGAACAAGGATCAGTTAACTGCAACCGCTTTCATCGCCGATCAGGCACCCTTGCCGGATCGCGCATACTGGATGAACTTTTTGAATCAGGATACGCCGGTCTTTCTGGGAATTGAAAAAATTGCGTTAAAGATTCGTTATCCAATAGTATATGCAACAATAAGAAGAGTTAAAAGAGGGTACTATAAAATATTTGCTGAAAGAATAGAACTACCTTCGGGCCGCGGGAAACTTGGTGAGATTACTGAGATTCATACAGGTAGATTGGAAGCAGATATCCGAAGTCAGCCGGAAAATTGGCTTTGGACTCATAGAAGATGGAAACACGAAAGACCCGGAAATAAATTGTAAGGTGATGCTTAGTGGTAAAGAACTTATATTGGCTACTAAACCTTTTGCAAAGGAAATTAGAAGTAAAAGCTGGATTTACACGCTGACAACTCTTCTTTTTATCATTCTCTCACTCAGTGCGACAATCGTTATACCGTATTTTATTGCCAAGTTATTCTTCAGTCTTTTATCCGGTCTTTTATTGGTTCGAATGTTCATCATATACCATGATCATCAGCATCATTCCATTCTGACACATTCGAAAGTTGCAAATTTCATAATGACCGCATTTGGATTTTTTGTTCTTTCACCAACAAGTATTTGGAAAAGATCGCATGATCATCATCACAATAATAATTCCAAATTGTTCAGTGCAAGCATCGGATCCTATCCGATTGCCACCAAAAAGAAATTCGAAGAAATGACCGCGCGTCAGAAATTTGAATACCTGGCTATCAGGCACCCTGTGACGATAGCGCTGGGTTATTTTTCGATGTTTATATTTGGAATGTGTATAGCGTCTTTTGTGAGTAATCCGCGGAAACATTACGACTCACTGATCGCTCTCACTGTTCACCTGGCGCTCTCAGTCCTCATTTTTATTTATATGGGATGGCAGATATGGTTTTTTCTTTTTTTTCTCCCCTTTATAGTTGCCTTTGCTATGGGGGCTTATCTTTTTTATGCACAGCACAATTTCCCGGGAGTTACATTTGCGGAAAATAATGAATGGGCTTATGAAAAAGCGGCTTTGGAATCGTCCAGTTATATGGTGATGAATCCCGTAATGTCGTGGCTCACCGGAAATATTGGATACCATCATATACATCATCTCAATTCTAAAATACCTTTTTATCGTCTTCCTGAAGTCATGGCAAGTTTGAAGGAGTTGCAGAATTGCAAACGAACTTCACTTAAAATAAAAGAAGTGATTGCCTGCCTGCGGTTAAAAATATGGGATCCGGAGAAAAGTAAAATGGTAGGATTAAAGGATATTCGCTAATGCTTTACTCTCCAGAAAAGAGGCATACCATTTTCCGGAGGCTTTGATTATTCTTTCCTGAGTTTCAAAATTTACATGTACCAGGCCAAATTTGGGAAAAAAACCTTCTGCCCATTCAAAGTTGTCCATTAAGGTCCATACAAAGTATCCGTTTACGGGAACGCCGGCTTGTTTGGCAGCAAGAACCTGTGATATATGATCTTTAATGTAACTAAGCCTTTTTTCATCCTGTATATTTCCCTCGATAGATTGATCTTCAAAAGCGGCACCGCTTTCAGTTACAATAATTTCTTTCAGATTTTTGTATAAACTCCATCGCGTGAGCGCATGGTACATTGCCCGGGGATATATTTCCCAACCCATTTGTGTCGTTTCTACTCCTCTTTTTTCTGCCTTGATAATCTTTGCCTTTATAAACGGCATAAATGGTGCGTGTTTTACAAATTCACGCGTATAATTCTGAAGACCCACAAAATCCATGTTAAACGCAAGTTTGGACGTGTCGCCATCTTTATAAAATCTTTCCAGACTCTGTAATATTTTTAGGTCCTGTATGGGATAACCCAATCCAAGCAGAGGTTCTATAAAAAGGCGATTTAATAAAGCATCTGTTTTCCTGACTGCTAAAAAATCTCTTTCATTTTGCCTGAAGGGCTCCAGGTGTGAATATGAAAAAGTAGTTCCTATCAGTAAATCCGGCCGCAGACTTTTTGAAATTCTTCCTCCTTCTGCCTGGCAAAGAGCGGCATGATGAGTTGCAGAAAGAAAGTTTGTTAAACCTTTTTTACCGGGTGCATGTACACCCAGAAAATATCCGGCCCCCGTGAAAACGATAGGCTCATTCAATATCATCCACCGCTTTACACGGTCCCCAAATTCATTTATGCAAAACGCAACATAAGAACCAAACCAGCCCAGGATTTCACGGTTTGTCCATCCACCTTTTTTTTCAAGAGCAACGGGAAGATCCCAGTGATATAAAGTAATCCAGGGTTGAATTCCATGGGACAGACAAGCGTCAATCAGTCGATTATAATAATCTACACCCGCATGATTCACCCGTCCGGTACCTTCAGGAAAAATCCTGCTCCAGGATATAGAAAAGCGGTAGTTGGGGATATGCAAATCATCCAACAATCTGATATCCTCAGGATATCGGTTATAAAAATCACAGGCTTCGTCTCCATGGTGACTGCCTAGAATTTTTTTTCTTTTTTTGGTGAATTCATCCCATATCGAAGCACCTTTTCCATCTGCATCGTGTGCACCTTCAATCTGATAAGCGGCCGTAGAAACTCCCCAGTTGAAATCGTCGCCGAATGCTGCACGGTTAATATGCATACTAGTCTCCGGATTGATTTAATATTCTCTCCAGACTCTTCTCCTTGAGTTTTTTTACAGAATGTATACCGTTGCCTAAAGAGATCATGATTCTGTTTTCTTCCATTATATTTTCCCGGATCACCGTATCAATTATTTTTTCGGTGATATCAGGATACAATACAGGAATAGACTGGGGATTTTTAATCCAGGTCTTTAATTTGTCAACGTGCTTATATTTTAATGATTTTAATACGGGTACCCGCATGCCCGCGAGAGCCGCCGCGTTGCATTGTTGTTCGTACTGACCCTTCATGGGTATAACCAAAAGCTTTTTTTTCAAGTACAAGGCTTCAGCCGGAGTTTCAAACCCTGCACCACAAAGAATGCCGGTGCAGCTGATGAGACTTTCAATAAATGCATCGTTTTCTATTGGGCGGAAATACAGATTCCGATCCCGGTACGTTTGCTTGTTGTGTTTGCTGAATACCTGCCATTCTATATTTTTTATTTCGGATAATACTTTAATGATTCTTTTGTCGGAATAAGCAGGAAGATATACAGTATAATGTGGGTTTGTTTTAGGTTCAGGATTTCTTATTTCGCTCCTTATAACCGGCGTGAATATTTCGTCATTATAATTCGAAAAATGGAACCCATATGCCTTTGATACGGGTGCGTAATTGAGTAAGATAGACTTCCCGATCAGGTCTTTTTTGTCGGGTTTTGGCGCATCCTTACTACTCACAGCAGCCTGGTGACTGAGACCTACACAGTGCTTGTGTTTTCTACGACAAGCCCAGGCACTTACTGGTTCAAAATCGCTAATCACAATATCATATTCTTCAACCGGCAGACTCTTTATTTCTTTGAACAGCCGTTTCAGATTGCTTTTTTTATAAGTCGCCATTACGTCTATGCCTCCTTTCTTTCCAAATATGAAACATAAACCATGCAAACGGTATTTTACGGTATATGGCAGGTCTACATCTGCCTGCGTTCCGCTGATCAGCAGATCAAGTTCACCTTTTTTTTGAAGAATGGGGATGATTTCACGGGCCCTGCTTAGATGGCCATTGCCTGTGCCTTGTATAGCGTACAATATTTTCATCCGGTAAAATGATTCATAAGATCCATTAATGGATCTTATAATATTTAAATGCCGGATAAAAAGCAGAAAGCCTGGCTAAAAATAGCCGGATTCCGATACGTTTGATAATATAGTGAAGCTGCTTCATACGGGTTGATTGATCGGTTGTATATTACTATACAAAGCAACAAAACGAATATGATGCCAACATGAAGCCATTGTTAGGGAATTATGAATTAAACGTCCCCTCGGGGCTCATCCGGCAGATATCGGATAAAAAAAGGCCCGCGAATTTCAGTTGATGAATTATTCTTAAATTATGCAAAAGAATTCAACGGTAATGACATATAATTTAAAATACAGGAAAACGATTCAGATTTTTATTTTCCTTGTAATAACCGGCTTTAATTCGTTTTCACAAAGAATAGTGGAGGTGAAATATGAGCAGGATCAAAAGGGCGCTTACGTATTTTCCTGTGTCAATTATGCTTATTGCAATTACATCCTTGAGCTGGGGTTTACAACTTTTAATAATGTAAAATCTGATTCGCCGCTTCCGTTTCATGGAGAAGTTAAACCCGGTTATAATAAACTATTTACGATTTCTGCGATCGATCCACAGGCTTCAATTCTCTTTAAATACAGCAGCGCTTTTCAGAAAGGATGTATGCATCCGGTGGTAAACAAAGATTTTACTTATCTCTTTCCTATATCTCCTGGCAAAGAAGCACAGGTATATGAAATGTCGCCTGATAAAATAAAGGATTCTTCAGTACGTACGAGTGATTCAGCATACTGGTATGTTTTACGATTTAAAATGAAATCAGGAGATACCATTTATGCGGCCAGAAAAGGTATAATTAATATCGTCAGTGATCAGAATGGTGCCAATGATGCGGGACAGGTGAGCATAGGAACGGAGAATTTTATCGAAATTGTCCATACAGATTGCTCATTTGCAAGATATGGGATTCTGAAAAAAAACAGCTCATTTGTAAAACCCGGACAGCCCATAAAAGCCGGACAGCCAATAGGACTGGTAGGAGGCGACGCATTCGGCCGCGGATCCGATCTTCGTTTTAGCGTTTATTTTTACCAGGAAGAAAATGGTAAACTGAACCAGGCTTCTGATCCTCACTATATCGTTACACAAATATGGACAAAAAAGAACGGAAAGGGCAGGCTCAAACACGGAGTTGTTTACATCAGCGAGTTTCCGCAAAATGTATTAAACCAGGAATCCCCAAAAGTGACACCGAAAAAGACGGCAAAGAAAAAAACCTAAAATAGTGTGGTAGAGTGGTAGTTTTAATTTAACTGTTCACTTCACTACCACACTACCACACTACCACACTCGCACACACTTCACTCTGCTAGTTCAACTGGTATGCAACGATTCTCTTGTCAAAGAAAGTCGGCACGTACAATATTTTTTTTTCCTGATCATATCCGATATCCGCGCTGTTTATTTTTTGATCATGTGTTTCCAGCATTAGTTCTGTTTGTCCGTTGGCATGAACATAAAAAATATAACCAGGCCAGGAAGTCGCTATATAGTCACCATTTCCAACGGGCTCGATTCCGTCGATATCCTGGCCAACATTGGCGATTTGTCTGGTTTGTTTTTTATCGTCAACAATCATGAGTGCGGGACCCTTAGCATATACCAGGCCTTCCTTCACCGCCTTAAGTCCATTCGCGCCTGTAACATTTTCAAGATAAAGGGTTGGCTTATAATTTTCCAGTTGCCATACCCGTCCGGTTTTTGAATCAGAAACGAATACAATTCCTTTGTCGCTAACAGTAATATCATTGAGACCGCTGGCACCTTCAATAGGAATTTTCCTGAGCAGTTTTCCTTGCGGAATATCAACAACTACTACTTCCGAAATATCCGCAGCATACATTTTATCTTTATACATACCGAGGCCTTTGGGGGCATTTAATCCGGTAATCCACATTGAATCGTAGGCCGTGCCATTGGTTGTCATATGGCCAATTCCCCCTATTCCGTCTGCGTCCCATGGACCTCCTTCGATAAGAGATACATACAGGAGATGGTTTTTTAAATCCGGCAGTACAGACTCCGGAGTGTTAACAATTGCATCGGTCGACCAGATTTTTGTAAGTGTATGTTTCTGTGCACGTGAAACGAGAAAAGCCGGAATCAAAAACAACAGACAGGTTAGAACCTTTTTCATAATGTTGGTTTTAAATGAATGATAAAATTATTGCACTTTGAGAATACGTGGAATTTTATTTGACGTCAGCAGAACATTTCGTAAATTCAATAAATTGCCTGCCATGCCAAATCAGAAAACATTTTCTCAAACTGAAATAACACCCCTCAGCAGCCTGGATGAATGGGAAGACGATGTTTTAAAAAGATACCCCGAAAAAGCAATACCTGCAAAAACAAAAGACGAATATCGAAACTATGAATCTCCGGTGCGGGATACTGTACGCGAGTTTTATCGTCTGAATCATACTTACCAGACTTACGATTTTGTTCAAA
The DNA here is from genome assembly GCA_963757315.1 of uncultured Bacteroidota bacterium. Taxonomy (GTDB): domain Bacteria; phylum Bacteroidota; class Bacteroidia; order Chitinophagales; family Chitinophagaceae; genus Puia. Next base: position 767,342 of record CAVWRD010000012.1, read on the forward strand.
CGAAACGCAGCGAATTTCTTAAGTTCTGCAAAAAAGAGATGCCCGTTTGGGATGCCTTCCAGTTTTTAAATCAATTGGTAGACGATTCAGATCCTGATACTGATCTTGATCAGTTCCAGCATTTACTTCAGACTTCTGAAGCAATTCGAGCAGACGGTCATCCCGACTGGATGGTAGCAGTGGGATTAATGCACGATATGGGAAAGGTTCTTTGTTTATTTGGAGAGCCTCAATGGGCTGTCGTGGGCGATACATTTCCTGTTGGCTGCGCACATTCTGAGAAAATAGTCTACCCGGAATTTTTTACCTACAATCCCGATACAAATGATCCTGCACTTAATTCAACTCTCGGAGTATATAAACAGAACTGCGGACTGAGAAATGTTACTATGTCATGGGGTCATGATGAGTATGTTTATCAGATGCTGAAAAATTCACTGCCTGAACCTGCTCTCTATATGTTAAGGTATCATTCATTTTATGCCTGGCACAGGGAAGGAGCTTATGATTATCTTTTGGATGACCACGACCGGGAAATGCTTAAATGGGTGCAACTTTTCAATCCTTACGATCTTTATTCAAAAAATCCAACGCCACCGGATTGGTCAAAACTTAAACCATATTACGAGGATCTTGTCAGCAGGTATCTGCCCACCATACTTAAATTCTAAATTGCTTACGGAAGCAAAACCGGAGAATCATTCCTGTGCATACATTACAGAAAGCGGACTACTTTGTATTTTTTGTCTATTTCATTGTTGTAAGCACATATGGCTATTATATATACCGGAAGAAAAAATATTCAACAACTGACTCCAAAGACTTTTTCCTCGCGGAAGGATCTCTTACCTGGTGGGCAATAGGAGCTTCACTGATCGCTTCTAACATATCAGCGGAACATTTTATAGGTATGTCAGGCTCAGGATATGCATTGGGTCTTGCAATTTCCACTTACGAATGGATGGCAGCGGCCACACTCATAGTCGTTGCTGTGTTTATTCTGCCGATATACTTAAGGAATAAAATTTTCACGATGCCGCAGTTTCTCGCCCGGCGGTATAATCAACACGTAAGCACTTTGATGGCGATTTTCTGGCTGCTCGTTTATGTTTTTGTAAATCTCACTTCCATTATTTATTTGGGAGCACTCGCCATTACCTCGATTTCAGATATTTCATTTGGATGGAGTATTGCCGGACTCGCCCTGTTCTCCAGTATTGTAACCCTTGGCGGAATGAAAGTAATTGGGTACACTGATGTGATACAGGTGCTCGTTTTAATTGTGGGTGGATTGGTCACCACCTATCTCGCACTTACATTGCTTTCCACCCATTTCGGATATGGCAACAACCTGATAAAAGGCTTGTCAATTCTTCGCAAAGAAGCACCGGAACATTTTCATATGATCTTTCATAAAGGAGACCCATATTATCAGGATCTTCCGGGTCTCTCAGTAATCATAGGCGGTATGTGGATCAATAATCTGGCCTACTGGGGGTGTAATCAATATATTATTCAGCGTGCGTTGGGTGCCAATTTAAAAACAGCGAGAGCCGGTTTACTATTTGCAGCTTTTTTAAAACTGCTCGTACCCGTAATTGTTGTGCTGCCTGGCATCACTATGTTCGTTTTGCACAAGAATGGAATGTTTCAGCATGAAATGATGCCTGACGGAATTGTGAAACCTGATCACGCTTATCCTACACTGATGAATTTATTGCCGCCGGGACTGAAAGGTGTGGCTTTTGCTGCGTTAACCGCTGCTGTTGTTGCGTCACTTGCCGGGAAAGCAAATAGCATATCGACCATATTTTCTCTCGACATCTATAAAAAATATTTCAATAAGGAAGCTACTGAAAAACAAATGGTCGGCATAGGCAAATGGATAGTAGTTGTTGCCATGGGTATTGCTGCTCTTATAGCACCTGCGTTAAAAAATCTGGATCAGGCTTATCAGTTCATACAGGAATACGTGGGTTTTATTTCGCCGGGAGTACTTGCTATATTTTTACTTGGATTTTTTTGGAAACGCACGACGGCTCGGGCTGCCTTAATCGGAAGTCTGCTTACCATCCCAATATCCACTATTCTGAAATTTCTTCCGTCTTGGACACATGGCATTTTCCCTGATTTCCCATTCCTCGATCGCATGACCATTACATTTGGAATAATTGTTCTTATTATGATAGGCATCAGTTTGTCCAGGCAGCCTTTGATGGATGAAACACACCCGATCGAAATTAATAATAAAGACTTTCAGGTCAAACCTGCGTTTATTCTGGGATCCGTGATAATTATGGGAATTCTCGCAGGATTATACACAGTTTTCTGGTAAAACATGTTATGTGGCATCGCTATTGCAGGCACAGGTAAAGCATTTCATTTCTTATTTCATATAAAAAGTCATTATGAAGGTCAAAAAAATAAATCTCATTTTGTTTTTAAGCGGTATAATGCTTCTTGGAGGATGTGTCTCCAATGGAAAGTATAAGGCTTCCCAACAGTCGCTTGAATCGGTAAGGGCAGACAGCGCCAGGTTGGCAAATAAAGTAAGTTCACTGGAATCTTCTGTTGCCACATTGAAAACCCAAATCGACAGTCTTAATGCTCAGGTGAGTGCCCTGTCTTTTAAAGCAGGACAATATTCATCCGAATCAGCAAATAAGTCCTCCCAGCTGGCTGCGCAACAGGAACAACTTATTCGTCTGCAGGCTTTAATGGATCAGCAGAAAAAAGCGATTGAAGATATCCGCAAAAAAATGGCCGATGCCCTGGTAGGTTTTACATCAAATGAGTTAACAGTTTCAGTTAAAAATGGCAAAGTATATGTAAGCCTTCAGGAAAGTTTATTATTTCCTTCCGGCAGCGCAACGGTAAATTCCAAGGGTATTCAGGCCCTGGGGAAACTGGCGGAGGTATTGAACGTAAATACGGATATCAATGTGGATATAGAAGGACATACGGATTCTATTCCCATTCGCAGTAATATGTATCCTGACAATTGGGCCCTGAGTACTGCCCGTGCGGTTTCCATAGTTCGGGTTCTGGTAAAAAATTATAAGGTAGATCCGGTCCGGCTTGTTGCTTCCGGTAGGAGTCAGTATGATCCGGTTGAAACCAATAGTACACCAGAAGGCAGAACCCAAAACCGCAGAACAGATATCATCCTTTCACCCAAACTTGATGAATTGTTTAAATTATTGGGGACACCGACATCATAGGTGTAAAAGCTTTAAATCGTATATCGTGGATCGTTAGACAAGGATTGTTTTTCGATCCACGATTATCGAATAACGGTCATCGGTCAACGGTCATTTAATAGTATCTCCCGATATAACTATCCTCAACAATTGCTTTTTTTAGCTCGGCAGCATCGATCGCACCTTCCTTTGAGAATACAATTTTACCACCGGGCTCCACCAGTAAAGTATAGGGGAGAGCTCCCTGCCATTTTGGATCTATGGCTTCAATGAGTTTATATTTATTGTCGCCGGAAAAAATATAATTTGTTGAAGACGCTTCCTGTTTTTGTAAAAACTGCAGCGCTTTATGCTGCTTGGACATTTCATCTGCACTTATGGAGATAAATTCAAAGTCCCTTTTGCGATACATCCTGTTGATCGTCATGAAGTCTGAGAATTCTGAAACACAAGGGCCGCACCACGTCGCCCATACATTGATCAGCCTGAGTTTGTCAGAATGATTTTTAACCAGGTCTTTTACGCCTGTCTCGCTAATCGTATCTATCGAAACGGGTTCACTTGCCCAGGACAATTTGGCTTTGTCTATCCAGTTGCTTTTTTCAGCCCATTTGATACTGCATCCAAAAACTTTTGTAGTTGATACCGTCACAGGTTTACCTGCAAGCAATTCATCAATGGCATTTCGGGTATCCATCTTCGTGGGTGTGTTTGTTGGTTTTTCCATATCATCAATTCGACCACTGTAGCGCAGGATTCTGTTCTTGTCAAAAATAAAAACATGAGGTGTTGCAATCGGCCCGTATGCGAGAGACACTTTCTCATTTTCTCCGTCATAGAGATATGGATAATTGAATTTTTTTTCTTTAGCCCGCAGTTTCATCTCTTCAAACGAATCACCCATATCCGTATATCCTAACTCATCCAGATTAATGGAACTTGGATCATTGGGCATGATGGCAATAACAGAAACATTCCTTGAAGCATAATCCCTGGTGAGCTGTATGATCCGGTCCTCATAAGCCTGTGCCGTGGGACAATGATTGCAGGTAAAAATGATTACAAGAACATCAGATTTACTAAAAGATGAAAGTGAGTAGATTTTGCCATCGGTGCCCGGTAGAGAAAATGGTGGTGCCTGGGATCCGATCGGCAGACTTGGATGGTCACTCATTAGTCTTGTTTGCGTGCGTGGATATTCCATTTCTTTTGGAATAAAAGAAAACAGGATCGTACTAAATATGAGTATCAGGAATGCTTTCATTCCATTAATTTACAAATTTTTAGGTAGGCGGGGTCTGCAGAACTTGTTATTTCCAAAAAAACACTGAAAACTGCACTTTTAAATTCCTGAACAAACTCTCAATGGAGATGGTTAAAAAATGAAATTTGTTATAAACAGCATACATTTATAAACAGAAAACCGATTGCTCAGCTTAAATTTATTTTATGTCATCCAGGAGAGTATTCATTAAATCTGCATCCGCATTGTCAGCTGCCGTATTTGTAAAAGGACCCATCCATGCATTTGCTTCAGATCCTCTGATTGGACTTCAGCTTTACACCGTACGTGATTTTATGGAAAAAGATCCGTTGGGAACCCTTGCTAAGGTGGCCCAAATAGGGTATAATTCCGTCGAAAATGCTACTTATACAGGATCGGAAAAGTTTTACGGCATGGATGCTGTTACTTATAAAAAAGTTTTGATTAATAATGGATTGGTATCTCTCAGCGGACATTACAGGCTCGGAGAAGAAATGAATAAAGGTGCCGTCGTTAACGGAACTATTTTACATGACTGGCAAAAAGCAATAGATGATGCTTCTGCGGTAGGTCTGAAATATATGGTCTGTGCATATTTATCAGATCAGGAAAGAGGTACACTTGATCACTATAAACAACTTGCTGATATTTTCAACAAGGCAGCGGAAGCCTGTAATAAATCAGGCATTCAGTTTTGCTATCATAACCACAATTTTGAATTCGAGGCTCAGAATGGTGTATTCCCGTACGATATATTACTGGACAGAACCGATAAGGATTTGGTAAAAATGGAAATGGACCTGTACTGGATTAAGAAAGCAGGACAGGATCCGCTCGCCATGTTTCAAAAACATCCCGGCAGATTTCCACTTTGGCATGTAAAAGATATGTCGAAAGAAGCGGATCAAAGTTTTGCAGAAGTTGGAAATGGAATAATTGATTTCAAAACTATCTTTAAGCATAAAGATGAAGCAGGAATGAAATATTTCTTCGTGGAACAGGATAAATGCCCCGGCTCTCCGTTCGATAGCATCTCCCAGAGTATAAAATTCATAAAAGCTAACCTCGTTTAAAAACGGATTACTATCGGTATCCACTCAATCATTCTCTATATGAAGTATAGTCTGCTTCTTGTAATTCTTTCAATTTGCATTTTTTCTGCATCCTCACAAAATATGCCACTGGGTGCTTTCGAAAAACAACAGGATATCGGACACGTGAAATATGCAGGATCTGCTGTATATGATGAAGTTTCTCAGAATTATTCCATAAAAGGCTCAGGATCTAATATCTGGTTTAATAACGATCAGTTTCATTATACATTTAAGAAAATTTCCGGAGATTTTATTCTTACAGCGGATTTCGCATTTACAGGGGATACAGCGGGAGCAAATGAACATCGTAAAATGGGTTGGATGGTCAGGGAATCGGAAGAAGCGGACGCGGTGAACATGAGTGCTTGTTTTCATTTGAATGGCCTGATCGCATTGCAATGGAGAGAAATGAGAGGCGCATATATGCAGGATCCACAAGGTGAGATCTTCTTCCCGAAAAGGATATTACAGACTATTCAGCTTGAAAGAAAAGGAAAGACATTGATAATGAGGATAGCCAATCCGGGTGAACCTCTTCAGGAAGTGGGAAAACATGATCTGAATGAATTGACAGACACAGTATTGGCCGGAATATATATATGCGCTCACGATTCAAACAGTATGGCTTCAGCCCGTGTTTGGAATTTACGCATTGATCATCCTGTTGAAAACCCCTATCAGCCAAATCCCGTTCTTGCTAAACCCGAACCCCAAACTGTTATGGGTTGCCGTCTTGAAATAGTGGATGTATTTAACGGAAACAGAAAAGTTATTTATGAATCAAAGGGCCGTTTTGAAGCACCCAACTGGATGCCCGATGGAAAAAAATTATTGTACAATGACCACGGTTCTCTTTATACAATTCCCATTGACGGCGGTGTTCCCGAGAAATTAAATACAGGCTCAGCAACAAGATTAAATAACGATCATGGGATTTCTTTCGACGGAAAAACACTGGCCATCAGTAATTCCAGAGAAGGAATGCCCGGAGGCGGCTCTTCTGTCTATATTCTGCCCCTCAGCGGAGGTGAACCGAAATTGCTGACGGAGCAAACGCCGTCGTACTGGCATGGTTGGAATCCGAACAACAAGGAAGTATGTTTCGTAGCACAAAGAGGGAGCAGGATTTTCAATTTGTACAAACAAGACATAAACAGTGGAAAGGAAGTTCAGCTTACTTTCAATACAAAAGGGCATGTGGATGGTCCGGAATATTCTCCCGATGGGAAATATATTTACTACAATGCAAACCCTACCGGTACGATGCAGTTGTGGCGTATGAAACCCGATGGATCATCCAGGGAACAAATCACATTCGATCAATACAATAATTGGTTTCCCCATATTTCTCCTGATGGCAAATGGATTGCGTTTATATCTTTTCTGCCTGATATTGATCCAAATTCCCATCCTTCTTATCAGAGAGTTATGTTACGACTGATGCCAGTTGATGGCGGTGCTCCCAGAACGATTGCATATTTATTTGGTGGACAGGGTACAATAAATGCTCCATCCTGGTCACCAGATAGCAAGCGAATTGCTTTTGTAAGCAACTCTGATAAGCCTTAATAAATTTAACGATATGAAAGAATTAATCCGGGAGAAGAATTTCCCCCGGGATTTTTATAAGCCTTTTATATTTCTACTATTGAAGTTTAAAAACAACACCAACCTGGAAATTCGTGATATCAAAACCGAATTCCGCATTAAATCCAAATGTTGGTGTGATAAAGTAAGAAGCACCGGCGAAGGCTCCAAAAGCAGGAATTACGGTATTGTTGGAGATCTCGTTGTTGCCATCATTATAAGTATAACTATGAAAGCCAAGACCCGCAGAAAACCCTGCATACGTATCCAGATTGGGAACTTCCCAGCCATAATGCCACGCAGCACGGCCTGCTGTCACAAAAGTGTTTGATTTGGTAGTAAAACCGCTGTTAGTGCTGGATGAAAAAGACCCTCCGATCTCGGGGCCAAGAGTGATTACGCCAGGGCCTGCATCCCAAAGACCATATTCGGCACTGGCTTTAAAACCAAACGGAGTGCCATAACTTTCACCCTTATAATCTGCTCCAACTCCAACTCCCAGATTTAAAAATATACTTCCTACTTCCATTGGAGTTACCACGCCATTTGCTCCTGTATGGTGGGAGGTTTGAGAAAATGTACGCTGAGTAAAAAGAACACTAACCAAAACAACTAAGGGGACGATGACTTTTTTCATATTGATGATTATTGTGTGGTTGAAAGAACACTATGTGTGAGACTACTTAAAATAAAAAAGGGCCAGGATAGAAATCCAGCCCATTTTAAAATCCAATATCCTATGAAAAACCATAATAATATTTGCAAGGGATATACCAATTTTATGTTCAAGTGGCCTTCACAGGCCCGATTCTAGTTTAAGCGGTAAGGATCAGTAACTTATGGTGCAAAATAAAAACATTATTCGAACCTAATTGTCAAAGAAATCAAAAAACTAGGGCCTTTTCTTCCTAAATGTGGAATTTTTGTCCCATTTATGGTATCAGACAAAAGCGAATGGCACGATTTTTTTGATCTAACTTGAGGGTCTACTTAAATTTTCACCAATGGATGCAAAATTAAATGAGAAAGAACAACTATTCGAAAAAGATAATTTATCTGGCGGGAATCAGGGAGGTCTTCTTCCCAATCAAAAAGGAAGGTATTTGACAGCCTCTTCTTTGTCGGGAGATAAGGTTGTAAATTCAACTGGTGAGCATCTTGGAGAAATAAAAGAAGTAATGCTGGATCTTGAGAATGGGAAAATTGATTATTTCGTTATTGAATTTGGAGGATTTCTGGGACTGGGGGTTAAATATTTTGCAATTCCTTTTCGTCTGCTGAAGCTCGATGCTGCTAATAAAAGATTTCTTTTCGAACAAGATCGCGACGTTCTTGCAAAAGCGCCTGGTTTCGATATGGATCACTGGCCTGATACGAATTTGCATTTTGACGATGTGCACAGTTACTGGCGTTTTATTTAGAAATATATGTGGGAAGAAAAAAATAATACATCTGCATAAGAAATTCAAATTTGAGAATTTCACGGAGGCTTTTGCTTTTATGACAAGAGTTGCATTCGAGGCAGAGAAAATGGACCATCATCCAAAATGGACAAATACATATAATGAAGTTGAAATCTGGTTATCTACCCACGATGCAGGAGATACTGTTACAGAAAAAGACAGGAAACTTGCAAAGAAAATTGATTCTATAAAAGCCTGAGGCCTTAGGCCTTTGTTACTTTAAGCACTTCAAGTAATCCGTTTTTGATATTGAATTCTATAATCTTCACTTTGCCCTGGTAACCGTTGTACAATACAGTAGGTACTTCTATCCAGACGCTTCGGTTGGGTTTACCGTTTAACGTACAAGTGGCAATCATCTGAACCTTTTCATCAGTTGTTTTTCGCTGTCTGAAAATTGCTTGTATATCTGTATAAACCGGAAAATCAGGATTTTCTTCCATGTAATCTTATTTAATGTTTTTCAAAAAAGTATCGGATTTTTAAATCAATTAATTAGAAAAAATATTCTAAGTTTCGTCTCATACCTTTTCACTCAGAATTCTTTCCAGTTCATCCATGATCGCTTTTATTTGTAAAACATCCGGCTTTTTACCCTTACCTGAAAAAGGTTCTGCTTCCATGACTCGTAAATTACCTTCGTCGTCTTTTTCGATAATAATATCGGTACCATCCAATGTACACAGAAACTGATAGGTAAATTTGCTGATCCGTAAACTACAAACAATCTCTTCCGGAACGCCTTTATATGAATAGTGCAGGGTAAAACTATCAGACATTCAGCAAAGGTAGCTATTTGGTTTAAGGCTCCTTAGAAATGAATATCTGAAATCGACTTTTTTTCTGTACCTGATATTAAAAGCAAAATGATCTGTATACAATACATTATAAGCTGAACTTTAGATAGAATTATATGTTTTATTTATATTTGGTTAATTAATTGGAAATAATGAAAACAGGCATAGGTATTACAGAAGCAAATAGAAAAACGATTACGGAACAGTTGAGTAAAATACTGGCGGATGAATTTGTATTGTATGCAAAAACTTTAAACGCACATTGGAATCTTGAGGGACCCGATTTTCATTCAGTTCATTTGTATTTTGAAGAGTTATATGAAGAATCTCAGGAATATATTGATTCCGTAGCAGAACGGATTCGGCAACTCGGACACTATGCTCCTGCTTCACTTAAAAAATATCTGGCGCTTACCCATCTCACCGAAGAAATAACAGGAGGAACCAGCAGCCAAAATCTTATCAAAAACCTGCTGGCCGACCACGAGAGTATTATTGAATTCATTCGTGGAAATATCAAAGAGTTCGATGAGGCACACAAAGATGCCGGTACGGCTGATTTCGTTACTGGTCTGATGGAGAAACATGAAAAGACAGCCTGGATGCTTCGCGCACATTTGAAATAGACCTCAAGCATAAAGCTCAAAGCCTAAAGCAAGTTTAAATCTTGACTTTAGGAATTTTTTTGTTGGCCCATACTCCCATACCCCCATACACTCATACTCCTATACTTGTATTAAAGCAATCCCCCATTTTAATAGACTAAGCGGTTCGATCCACGAAAAGTTTCGTTTTTATCCCCCGCCGGGCGTCATTTTAAGCAGTTTTCTTTTTTCGTACTGCTAAGTTTTTAATTTTAGTACGCATCAATTCGCATTTTGATGAGTATGAATCCAAATAACAGCTTGTACCGAAGAATTATTATCCGTCGGGCCAATGAATACGTGTTATTTAAAACAGATGAAATAGCTTATTTCTACCTGGAGAATAAGACCTGCTTCATGGTGGATCGTGTTCAGGGTATAAAATATTTAATTCCCAAAACATTGAGGGATCTTACCATGGCTTTGGATCCCGCAGATTTTTACAGGATAAATAAGAAATATTTAGTTCATATTGAATCGCTCAGGAAATTCAAATTATGTGTGGCTGGAAGGATAGAAGTGGAACTCTTCCCCGCTCCGAAAGAAAAAGTTTTTATTAACCAGGTAAGAATGCAGGATTTTAAAAGATGGGTGACAAAGGGTAGCAATGAACAGGAAAGTCCCTTGTTTGAAGATATTTTGGATTCCCAAAACGGGTATTCCGATTACTAGTTTTATTTTCTCATGTGACCGCGGGTGGTTTCCACCACCTGCTTTTTTTTAAATTAATTTATTTTCCTTGGCAGTTCGAATGGCATCAGCCTTGGAATGAACATTTAATTTAGCATATATATTTTTGATATGACTTTTGACTGTTTCGTTGTCAATAAATAACTCGTCTGCAATTACTCTTCTGTTTTTTCCCTTTGCAATTTCCTCAAGAATCTGTGTTTCCCGCCTCGAGAGGGGAGAATGAGAATTTCTCTGAAATGATTTGATGACCAGCTGGGCCACATTGGCACTCATCGACGCTCCTCCCTGCATGATTTCCCGGATGGATTCCATAATTTTTACCGCAGAGCTATTTTTTGTCAGATATCCGGAAGCACCATTTGTCAGCGCCTTGAAAATAATTTCTTCCGAATCATGAACTGTGCAGATCAATATCAGTACCTGGGGTAATATGCTTTTTATCTTTGGAATCGCCTCGATTCCGGACATTCCAGGCAGCCCCACATCCAGCAGCACAAGGTCGGGATTGTCTTCCGGAAGTTTCTTAATAGCCTGTTCCGCCGTTGAATAGGTATTAATTACCTGATATCCCTGTTTTTCACCAATCAGAAAGCGGTAACCTTCCCGGATAACTTTATCGTCCTCGACTATGATAATTCTGACACTTGTTTCCTCCATTATAATTTTATATTTTATAAATTTCCACGATTTTTCGGAGAAGATACTCCCCCCTGATGGGGGATTTATAGTGAACAACAGGCACCTCAAAGTTAATTTATCTGCCAGATTAAGGAGCTTGCGAATTATTTGACACGCGAATGGCTGAAATTTTATTACGATATGGACTTAATCGAAAATGGAACAGAACATTATTTATCTGTTTTCTTTTTCCGGCGATTTTAAAAGCTCAAAAATTTCATTTCCAAAATTACAATGTACAGCAGGGTCTGATACAATCTCAGGTAAGTGCCATCACGCAAGATCATTTTGATAATATGTGGTTTTGCACGCTTGGAGGAATTTCCCGTTTTGACGGAAAGGTCTTTACAAATTACAGCGAAACAGATGGCTTGATTAGTAATTACGCAAATACAATCCTGGCCGATCACGAATCCAATATCTGGGTAGGGACTGAAAACGGCGTTTCAAAATTTAATGGCAAAGTCTTTCAAAACTTCCTGATATCAGAATCAATGGGCGGAAATATGGTTCGCTCTATTCAGGAAGATGCCCTTCATAGAATCTGGATTTTGTCGGGAAGTAAACTATACCTGGTTGACAAGAATAATAAAACCATTAGGTTTCCTGTTGCTGCAGAAAATGAAAAACTTACGGCTATCCAAACAGATAAACAGGGTTTGTTATGGGCTATTGTTTTAAATAAAGGTATTTACAGACTCGTCAGCGAAGGATGGAAAAAGATGGTTCCCCTAAGTGAATTTGATGAAAACGGTGTATTTCAAAAAATAGTTTTCGATGTTTCTGACTCAAACAGAATGTTTCTTTTATCGCCTGGTGAAGTTTTTTCAGTGAACCAGGGTGTGATCCGTTCGATGTTTCACGCGGCAGACATGGAAAAGTATACAAATTTATTCCAGGATAAATCAAATAATCTTTGGCTCACTTCTACCCGGGGACTATTTCAATATGCTGATTCCGGATTGATTGCTTTTAATCAGGCAAACGGATACGCTGGCAGTAGAACATCATCCATTTTTCAGGATCGGGAAGATAATATATGGTTCGGTACAAGTGGTACTGGCGCGTTCAGATATTCAACTCAGCAGTTTCTGATTTTTGATCAATTCACGGCTGAAAAAAACTTCAACGTAATGCCGATGCTGGAAAAAAATAGCCGGATTTATGTTGGAACAGGGGATGGCTTATTTACATACGATGGCAAAGAGATGATGCTTGTAAAAGGACTGCCAGGTAATTCAGCCGACCAAAATATTCTGGAGCTTTATGGCGCAGGAAAAGAGGGTATCTATATTCTTACCGGCGGTGGTCTGTTTTTACAGAGTAATGATGGCAGGATTTCAAAAGTTAATTTAGGTGCACTGAAAGGCTGCGTTTACTCTGCTTTGCCAGATGGAAGAGGTGGATTTTGGGTGAATTCCTGTTGGGGATTTTTTAACGTCTCTTCTCTTGGAATTACAACACAGGTCCTCGATTCCTATTCACCCAGAAGTTTACCGATTTCAAAAGATACAATTCTCGTATCGACAGATAAAGGTTTATTCCTGATCGGAAATGATTTTAAATACAGGAAAATAAACGATTCCCTGCTTAACAAGGCAAACTATATGGCAATTGCCACTTTGGGTAAATTTTATTTGCTTGCCACTTCCAATAAAGGATTCATATTATACAACAGCGCAACCGGAAAATATCGGCAGTTCACCACAAAGGATGGATTAAATGCAGACTTTATTTACAGCGTTGTTACAGATAACAAAAATCAGATTTGGCTTGGAACCGGGAGAGGAGTTAATAAAATTGTTTTTGATACTTCGAAACAATCTGTACAGATTTCCAGTCTTTCGACTCCGGGTGATATCTCTTCAGCAGAGTGTAATCAGGGTGCTGCATTGTACGACAGTAAAAATAATTTATGGTTCGGTACTGTTTCAGGACTTTTTAAATTTATTCCAGATTTGGATTATAAACGAAACTATTTGCCGCCGGTTTTGCTGCAGGAAGTGGAAGTGTTTTCAAAAAATGTTCCATCGAATCGTTCTGATGGTTTAATAAATAGTTGGTATGATATACCGAAAAATCTTTCACTTCACCATGATGAAAATCATCTTTCGTTTTATTTCCGGTGTCCGAGTTATCTGCATAGTGAAGCCATACAATATCAATATCAGCTGGAAGGGATGGAAAAAACTTATTCAGCCCTTTCATCAAATCATTTTGTTGTTTATCCGGCCCTGCCTCCGGGTCACTATACTTTCAGGGCAAGGGCATTTTTAGAAGGAGTCGGGTTCTCTAAAGAAAATATTGAATTCCCATTTGAAATAAAAGCTGCCTTTTATCAGACGGCCTATTTCAAATTTTTAATTATGTTATTCGTAGTGGGAATGATACTTTGGATTCAATGGATCCGCATGAGAATTCGTGTAAAGCAATTGAATCAGATAGAAGAAGTTAAACGGGAGGAGAATATTAAAGTGAGACAAACAGCGTCTGAGGATTTTCATGATGAAGTTGGAAATAGTCTCACCCGGATTCAGGTGTTGACAGATGTGTTGAATACCAAACTGGGCCCTGGTCATGACGAGGAAAAAAGAATCATCAGTCTGATTAAAGAAAACGTAAGCGGATTATATCAGGGTACGCGCGACATTTTGTGGGCTCTGAATCCTGAAAGTGACATCATCAAAGAAATCGGACAAAGACTCGAAAGTCTCGGGATCGATATTTTTCAGGATACTGGTATTTGTTTTTCTTATGAGAATTTGCTCGGACCTTCAGAGAATGCTAAACTCCCCGGAAATTACAACCGGAATATCATGATGATTTTTAAAGAAGCCATGAGCAATTGTTTGAAACATGCACAGGCCCGTCACGTAAAATTAATAATCCAAAAATCAGAATCAGAGGAAATTCAAATTGAATTAAATGACGACGGCCGGGGATTTAACCAATTATTTATAAAAAAAGGTCACGGGTTTCAGAATATGCTTAAGCGGGCAAACAGAATACGATCCATATTTACCATAAACAGCAAACCGGGAGAGGGTTCAAGCTACGATCTTAGAATTCCAATCTACACTGCCTAATCGGGGATTGCCAGGAATTTAAGGGATTTGGACGTCGGCGACTAAGGGTTTCTTTGTATAAACTTAGCCGGAAACAAGGTTAAGTGCCCTATTTTCGAGAAATCAGGCCATAATTCCAAAAAAAATGACCCAATCAACCACCGTACTAAACTATTGTGGTATCTTGTCGCCTATTAAAATGTTTTGGAATGAAAATCTTTGTAGCCGGTCTGCCTTTCGCCGTTAGTGATTCAGAATTGCAAGAATTGTTTGAACCATACGGTACCGTTGGTTCAGCAAAAGTTATTTTAGACAGAGAAACCCATAAGAGTCGTGGTTTCGGTTTTGTAGAATTTTCAAGTAATGAAGAAGCGGAGAAAGCCATTAAGGCCCTCGACGGCACAAGCCTGGAAGGAAGAACGCTTACTGTAAAAGTTGCTGAAGATAAAAACCCCGGTGGCGGTGGATCCCGCGGTGGCGGTGGTGGAAACCGTGGCGGTGGTGGTGGATATAATCGCGATCGCAATCGTTATTAAGCTTATGTCGCTTAATACGGTTCTCGCGTAACGTAACACTTAACGCCTTTGTGGTGGATGGTTTTAGTTAATAGAAAATGGTTATTCATTTTAATCAGAATCTATTTGCTATTTCCATCCATCATTTTTTATTTTAGCCATACCAGAGAACCTGGTTAAATAGACTCCCATGCGTTCCATGATTTTGATTTTCAGTTTAACCATGGTTGTATTTTCAGGCTTCTGTCAGGACGAAACAAAGCCTTATTACGACAATGACGACGTTGTAGTAAAAAAACCTTTTAAGTTTATAGTTTTTGGCGACTGGGGAAGGAATGGAGAAGACAATCAGAAAAAAGTTGCAAAGGAAATGGGCGTTGTGGCAAAAAAATTCAAACCCGAATTTATTATTTCTACCGGTGACAATTTTTATCCGGATGGCGTTCGCAGTACGCGTGATCATAGTTGGCTCGCCTCCTACGAAGATATTTATACCGCACATTCATTGCAAACTGATTGGTATGTGGTGCTCGGAAATCATGACTATGGTGGAGATCCGCAGGCTGAAATCGACTATAGTCTGGTAGATCGAAAATGGAATATGCCTGCACGTTATTATTCCAAAATATTTTACATAAATGGAGACACTACTTTGGGATTAATGTTTGTATTCCTGGACACCACCCCTTTTTTGACTGAATATTATAGTGGTGATAAGACACATGTAAAAGGACAGGATACCGCGACACAAAGAGAATGGCTAGAAAATACTTTGAGAGATACTCCCTCGAATATAAAATGGAAATTTGTATTCGGCCATCATCCGGTTTATACAGGAGGCGGAAGAATGAATGCGGTGGAAACCGGTGAGATGAAAAAGTTATTCAAACCCATATTTGAGAAATATAAGGTGAATGCTTACATATGTGGTCATGATCATAATCTTCAATATATTAAACCACAGGGATACACTTATTACTTTGTTTCCGGCGCGGGATCCGAACTTTCTAAAACCATTGTTCACCCTGAAGGAGGTGTATTTGCTAAAGCTGAAAATGGATTCATGACCTTCAGCATTTCCAACAATTCAATGCTCGTGAATGTTATAAGTTACACGGGAGAGAAACTTTTTACTACAACACTGAAAAAACAATAAAGCAAGTGTGAGAGTGTGAGAGTGTGAGAATATGGTTTAAATCTCATTCTCACACTCCTCACACTCTCACACTCTCACACTACCAAAATGGCTGTAACAGAAAAACCAGGCTGGAAGGAACGACTAACTGCACTCCGAAATCTCCCCGCATTTTTTAAACTCGTCTGGGCCGCCAGTCCCTGGATGACCGGATTAAATGCCGCATTACGTCTAGTTCGCTCAGCGATTCCGGTTTCATTTCTCTACATAGGTAAACTGATCATCGATGAAGTGATCATGTTAAACCGTCAGCATGGAAACACTTCGACACATCATTTGTGGATATTAATCGGTGCTGAATTTTTGCTTGCTCTGGTTAATGACGGTCTGGGTCGGAGCATTTCATTGCTTGATAGTTTGCTGGGAGATCTGTTTGGTAAACTGAGTTCCATTCGGATCATGAAACATGCGGCCATACTGGATTTGGAGCAATTTGAAGATCCTGTTTTTTACGACAAACTCGAGCGTGCAAGACAACAAACCACCGGACGCACCATTTTGCTGTCGCAGGTTTTGAGCCAGGTGCAGGATCTTATAACGATGGGATTTCTGGCAGCCGGACTTATTCTTTTTAATCCATGGCTTATCGCTTTATTATTCATTACAATTATTCCTTCTTTTATTGGTGAATCATATTTTAACGATCAGACTTACGCACTTAACCGCCGGCAAACTCCTGAACGACGCGAGTTGGATTATCTGCGATATCTTGGTGCCAGCGATGAAACAGCTAAAGAAGTTAAAATTTTTGACCTCTCAGGTTTTATCATTGGAAAGTTTGAAGCACTTGCCAATAAATTTTATTTCAGTAACCGCCGCATCTCTATTAACAGGTCACTCTGGGGTTCGGGTTTTACTTTACTCGGGAGTCTCGGTTATTACGGGGCATACGTATATATTATTCTTGAAACCATTTCAGGTAAAATCAGTATTGGCCAGCTCACTTTTTTGGCAGGTACTTTCCGGCAACTGAAGTCTTTAATGGAATCAGTACTCACCCGGTTTACAGCAGTATCCCAGGGCGCAATTTATCTCAGCGATTTTTTCGAATTCTTCGATATCCAGCCCTCTATCAAAACATCTCAAAATTCTCTTCCTTTTCCCAACCCGATTCGCATAGGTTTTGAATTTCAGGACGTTGGATTCCGCTATCAGCGTGCAGAAAAATGGGCAACACGACATTTGAATTTTACACTGAAAGCAGGCGAGAAAATTGCCCTGGTTGGTGAGAATGGGGCTGGCAAAACTACGCTTGTAAAACTACTGGCGAGGCTTTACGAGCCAACAGAAGGGAAAATTTTACTGGATGGAGTGGATTTGCGCTTGTACAATATCGTTAGCCTCAGACAGAATATCGGTATTATTTTTCAGGATTATCTTCGGTATCAAATGCGGGTTTCAGATAATATTGCCGTCGGAAATATTTCGCAAAAGGAAAATGTTCCGCTGATTGTATCTGCAGCAGAACAAAGTCTGGCTGCAGGATTGGTAAGCCGCTTGCCGGCAGGATATGAACAGATGCTAGGGAAGAGATTTGAGGAAGGAGTCGAACTCTCCGGTGGTGAATGGCAGAAAGTGGCGCTGGCAAGGGCATATATGCGACAGGCCCAGGTATTGATTCTCGATGAACCTACTTCGGCGCTGGATGCACGCGCAGAATACGAAGTGTTTCAGCGATTCGCGGCGCTGACAATAGGAAAAACAGCTGTATTGATTTCTCATAGATTCTCGACCGTCAGGATGGCTGACCGCATCCTTGTTTTACAACTGGGCGAGCTGATCGAAAGCGGAACCCATCAGGAATTAATAGACCTGAAAGGAAAATATTCGGAATTATTTGCATTACAGGCAAAAGGATATCAGTAATATGGATGGTAAACTCAAATCGTGTCCGCGGTGTAAACAGCAATTCAACTGCAATGCTGAAAACATTTCAGCTTGTGCTTGTTCACAGATAAAATTGAGTAATGAAACGAAATCTTATCTCACAAAAACCTTCTTCAACTGCCTTTGTAATGATTGCCTGACACAATTGAATCAGTTGATGGCACAGGAAAAAGAATATCCTTTTCCAGGCAGGGGAGGCGATTTAATAGAAGGCATACACTATTACAAAGAAGGGGAATACCGGGTATTTACTGAATTGTATTTACTGTCGCGCGGATATTGTTGCCGAAGCGGCTGCAGGCATTGCCCTTATGGATTTCAAAAAAGATGGGCGGAATAAAATATTTTTGATATCCTTTAGTTACATTCATTCATTACAATACCATTGATGGGAAATATTCGAATTGCGACAAATAGATTTTTGAAAGGGCGAAATTCAAAATTTATTTTTTTAAAAAAATCTTTTGGCAACAAGGCATTTAAGTTGTTGGATGTCGGCGTGGGAAATCACTCTGCTTCAAAAACGGTTTCTCTATTTCCGGCCTGTGAGTACTATGGTGTTGATTTAAACAAAGATTACAACAATAGCGACGAAGATTTTAAAGTGATGAAATCCTTTTATGAGATGGACCTGACAAAGTTGGATTTCCACCTGATCCCAAATAATTATTTTGATGGTATTTGGATTGTTCATGTTATTGAGCACCTGCACAATGGGGACAGGGTGATAGAAAATCTCGTAGAAAAACTGAAGGCCGGAGGTTATATGTATATTGAATATCCTGGAATAAAAAGCACCAAACTTCCCTCGATGTATGGCACATTAAATTTCAAAGATGACTTGTCACACGTAAGAGTCTACTCTGTTAAAGAGTTATCTGTTTTGTTTGAGAGGAATGGCTGTAAAGTATTAGAAGGAGGTACAAGAAGGAACTTATATTTTATGCTTGTTTCTCCGTTTAGAATACTTAGCCATTGGTTAAGAGGAAAAAAATTAATCGGAAATATCTTCTGGGACTTGTTGGGATTTGCGGAATTTATTTATGTTCAAAAACAATAAATATCTAAAAGCGGGGTTTAATCAAACTTGGATCCTAGTGATTTAGAATACCCTTTTACAATCTAACATTTCTAATATGCGAATTTCCAGAGCCCTGTTTAGCTCATTTGCAGTTTTATTTGTTCTGATATCTGTAAGTATATCTCAAATATCTTGTACTAAGACTGTTACCGAACACGATACATTAGCCAACCTTCAATACGAACTGGTAGCCTATTATAATTTTAATAATGGAAATCTGAATGACAGCAGCGGTAACGGTAACAATATCACGTTTAATAATGCTGTAGCAACAAGTGATCGTTTTGGTCATGCAGGCAATGCATATAAGTTTTCGGGCGGAGCATACATGCGAGTGCCAAATAGCGTCACATTGAATCCTTCACAAATTTCATTGATGGCGATTGTCCGGTTAGATGGATATTATACCGGCACAGCCTGGGGAAATGAAATACTAATGAAGGGTCCGGCGGATCAGGCTAATGGCGTATATGGTCTCAGGGTTCATCCACTTTCTTATGATCTTACTCAACCTTTAGATACATCAAAAGAAATGTTTACGGGTTTTTATGGGGATGGCGCAAATGCCGGTATTTCGGACCCAAGTTTTTTGATTCATGGAGGCGATTGGAATACGGTAGTCTTTACCTATGACGGATTTATGACTAAATTATATATCAATGGCACATTGAAAAATACAGCAATGGCACCCTTTGGCTATAATGTAAACGCATCGGATTTGTATATCGGCAAAACAGAAAATACAACCTACCCATATAATTTTGATGGAGCTATTGATGAGATACGTATTTACAGCAAGGCCTTATCTCCTTATCTAATTAACAAACTCAATGCATTGACGGAGTAAAGGATTGATTGATACGAAAATCTTTATTTATAACTATTACACCACATTCTTTGGTGGAAGTGCGAACGCTACCGCATCGTGCTCGAAATGATTTTTATGTGAACCATCACAAAATGGCTTGTTTTTAGAAAGACCGCAACGGCAAATGGAGATGATTTCCCTGCCCCCCAAATCATATCGTGCGCCTGTTTTATCAACAATTTCAAAATCACCTTCAATTTTAAGGGAACCATTATCCTTTACCGTAATTTTTGTAGTGGCCATCTCTTTTTAAGATTTAGGGCCGAAATTAGTCATTTGAGTTCATTTATCTCCGCCTGCTTTATCTTTAAGTTCGAAACCGGACAGATATGAAATAACCGTAATAAGCAAACAGAAATTTTAAAGTATTGAAAAGATTCATATGAAAAAATCAAAGATTGTCATTACATGTTTTTTAATTATTATCAGTTTTTCTTTTATGCCCGATAAAAAAATAAAAGTTGTTTTTTTTGGAGACTCGATCACTCAATTGGGTGCTTTTCCTAATGGATTTATCCGCATCGACGATAGTTTGCTGAATGCAAACGGGTCTGCAAATTACGATCTGATCGGCGCTGGCATCAGTGGTAATAAAGTGTATGATCTTTATCTACGTCTGGAAGATGATGTGATCAGCAAATCCCCCGACATAGTTGTAATATGGATTGGCGTCAACGATGTGTGGCATAAAAAGATGGGCACGGGAACAGATGCAGATAAATTTGAAAAATTCTACCTGGCAATCATAAAAAAATTGAAAGCGATCAACGCTAAAATAATTGTATGTACACCTGCAACCATCGGAGAGAAAAACGACTATACAAACGAACAGGATGGAGATTTGAATAAATATTCAGGTATCATTCGGAAAATTGCCAAAGATCAAAACCTCGCGCTGATCGATCTGCATGCAGCATTTTTATCTTATGAAAAGACCAATAATCCCAATAATGTTGATCGTGGTATATTAACGGCTGATGGAGTTCATCTCAACCCGGCAGGAAATATATTTGTTGCAAAACTTATGGCCGAAGAGATAAAGCATATGTCGGAGGGATCCAGTAGTTCCCCGAAATGATAAGCATACAAAGCATTTTTATGGTATTATCGTAATAATCAAATTCCGCCAGTTTAAATCCGGTTAAATAATCCCAGATGTTATTTAGCCATAGCTGATTGGAAGAATCAATCATCGCGGCTACGGCAAATGGGCAAATAAAACTCAGTGCCTCAAATTTTCTTCCTTTAATATCATCACCACCCAGTGTATAACCCGCCGATATATTATCCGGGTTACCCGATGTGGTTTCTTTTATCCATCTGTTTATAATTCCCATCATTTTGTAGGACCTTTTATCTCCTGTGAGCAGATAGTCCATCGCCACTCGCATCGGAACGCGGCACGCGTTGTAATTGTAGTACCCGTCGAATTTCGATTCCAGATAGTTTGGCTTAGCTGGTTTCGCGATGTGATTTATATGAGTAATAAAATCAGGAACAAGTCCTGCATCCGGACTATACTTGTTTTGCATCTTCATAAAAAGCTCATAATTCTGGTCGACTACTTTTCCCCAGTGCAGATCTCCTGTAGCCTTTTCAAATACTTTAAAATGCAGGGGCATAAAATCCGAGGCCCTCGTATCGTAAAAATCTTCGCTGTCTGATTCTACTGCATCACTTAACAATATGCTGTAGGTTTCCCGGTTTATTTCATCTTTCATGATATAACCGAGCATCTTTTTGGCGGAATCTTTATAGTTATATTTTCCCTCTGATGCCCATTGTGCGTCTGCCAGTAAAAGAGCATATGCAATATCCATGTCACCATCAGTGGCTGAGGTTGCCTCTTTTATATTTTTACCTTTATTATCTCTTAATTGGGACCAGGCCATCAGGGTTGTTCCCGGATTACTGGGATGCGCCAATACATAGCCAAATAGCTGATCGAATGTTTTTTTCGCATCCGGATCTGCACCGCCCAATAATACTTCTATCATCATTCCATAACCTTGTCCCTCGGATACACTCTGAAATTTTGTGCCCTCTTCGTCAAAAAATACATATGCCTGATTGCTGTCTTTCGTAGTGTGCACGTATTGTTTTTTCCAACCCTTATAAAAATCCAATACCTGTTGATCAATTTTTTTCTGCGAGATATGATTAGGCTTGATGGTCCCCTGGAAATAAACACAATGGTGTGGGAAAGAATAATTTGCCAATTGAGGGAAACATTTATTTACCAGAAAGGTAAATATGAAAATGGCAAGTAAATTTTTACGCATGAAGGTATAACGTTTGAGACGGAGTACTGTTGCCGCTATTTCGATTATCTTTGCCGCATGCATTATGTATCTGCTGAGGGACTTGGGAAATCATATGGAATTAAGCCTTTATTTGACAATATTTCCTTTCATATTGAATCTGGGGACAAAATCGCCCTGATTGCTAAAAACGGCACAGGTAAAACTACTTTACTTAAAATTCTGGCGGGCAAAGAAAAAGCGGAGGCCGGAAAACTCTGGATTTCAAAAGATATAAACGTTGTTTTTTTTGAACAGGACCCGCAATTCCAGGAAGAACTTTCCATTTTGGATAATATTTTTCATCACCCAAATCCTGTTACCACTGCGATTAAATCTTTTGAAGCCGCCAGTGAAACAGAAGATACAGACGCTTTGATGGAAAGTATTGAGCAAATGGATCATTTGAGTGCCTGGGATTTTGATGCCAAAGTGAAACAGATTTTCAGTCGTCTCAATATTGATCACTTAATCCAGCCCGTTAAGTCACTCAGTGGCGGACAACGTAAAAGAGTGGCACTGGCCCGCACATTGGTTGACATAACTTTTGGAAGCAGTGAAGCATTCCTGATTATGGACGAACCAACCAATCACCTGGACATTGAAATGGTAGAGTGGCTGGAAAATTATCTTAATCAGCAGAATATTACTTTGCTGGTAGTATCGCACGATCGCTATTTTCTGGATAATGTATGCAATGAAATATGGGAAATGGATCGTAGTGATTTATTCACATATAAAGGCGACTATGAAAATTACCTGGAGAAAAAATCAGCAAGGATAGAATCAGAATTGGCAAGTATTGACAAAGCCAAAAATCTCTATCGGAAAGAACTCGAGTGGATGCGGAAGCAGCCCAAGGCAAGAACTACCAAATCAAAAAGCCGCCAGGATGCTTTTTATATAGTAGAATCCAAAGCAAAACAAAATCTCGACGAACAACGACTTACACTGGAGATGAAAATGAGCCGACTGGGTGGCAAAGTCGCTGAATTGAAAAAAGTATATAAAAGTTTTAGCGATAAGGTTATTCTTAAAGGATTTGATTACACTTTCAAAAGGGGAGACCGGATTGGTGTGGTCGGCAAAAACGGGGCAGGCAAGACTACATTCCTGAATATGTTACAGGGACTGGAACCACCCGATAGTGGCAAGGTTAATATTGGCGAAACGGTTGTGTTTGGAAATTATTCGCAAACGGGGTTGGTGATCAAAGAAGACGTGCGGGTAATTGAGTTCGTAAAAAATATTGCCGAACATTTTCCACTGGCCGACGGGAGTTCTTTAAGTGCGGCGCAATTTCTGAATCTGTTTTTGTTCCCGCCCGATAAACAATACACCTATATATCTTCATTAAGTGGTGGTGAAAAGAGAAGACTTTTTTTATTGTCCATACTTTTTCGCAATCCCAATTTTCTGATATTGGATGAACCAACAAACGATCTGGACCTACCCACACTGGCTGTGTTGGAAAATTTCCTCCTCGACTTCCAGGGATGTCTGGTAATGGTGTCTCACGATCGATATTTTATGGACAGAATGGTGGAACACCTTTTTGTATTTGAAGGAAATGGCGTAATCAGGGATTTCCCGGGTAATTATGGACTTTACCAGCAATGGCTGAAAAACAAAGACAACGAAGAAGTAGTGGAAGTGAAATCGAATACGCAGGCTAGTGTAAAAAACCCACCAACTTCCACAGAAGTCAAACCCAAACTTTCCTATAAAGAGAAAAAGGAACTGGAATCCTTGGAAAAAGAAATCAGCGATCTGAATAAAGAGAAGGATCAGATAACCGAAAAACTGCACGACGCCTCCAGTAATTTCGATACCATACAGCAACTTTCAATTCGTTTTACCAAGGTCAGTGAAATGCTTCAGACAAAAGAATTCCGCTGGCTGGAATTGAGTGAAATGGAAGAAAGCTTAAAGCTTAAAGCCTAATACCTAAAGCTAAAGGCAGAACCACCAACCGCCAACGGTCATCGGTCATCGGTCATCGATTCAAGGGCGTTCAAAACAATACAAACACTGTATCAAAAATGCACACTTGTTTTTTTTGTCATAGTTAACTAGTTGACTTTCACTACCTATTATTCTGGCACCCGTTTCGCAAAGCACAGGTATGAACTTTAATATCATCAATGATGCTGCACAATAACCTTCGTTCCGCATATCGTAATTTAAAACGTCATAAAATCTATACGTTTATTAATGTATTCGGCCTGGCGGTAAGTCTGGCCGCCTGCTGGCTGATTTTCCTTTATGTAAAAGAAGAATTGAGTTACGATCGTTTCAATTTAAAAGCAGATCGTATCGTTCGCGTTGCACAACATGCGTCCTGGGACGGAGGGAATATGAATATCGCACTCACTTCGGCTCCTTTTGCGGAGACTTTGAAACAAAAATTTCCACAGATCGAAGATGCGGTCCGCGTAGATCCGGAAGGCGGCGATCTGATAGCTCATGGTAATAGCATCATTAAAGTAAATGACATTATCTCCGCCGACTCCAGCTTCTTCAATATTTTCAGTTATGATTTTCTCCAGGGCAATGCGGGTACAGCTTTGACTGATCCAGGTTCTATTGTTCTTACAGAAAGGCTGTCTCGTATATTATTTGGTTCGCCCGAGTCAGCTATAGATCAAATGGTTATTTTCCCGGGCAATAATCCGGCAAGAGTATCTGCTGTGATTAGAGACGTTCCGCAGAATAGTCATCTGCAATTCTCAGCAGTTCGTCCGCTTCATGCTGAAACATCGCCCCACTGGCAGAATGCTAATCTGTACACTTACTTATTGTTGAGAAATACTTCTTCCCTTCAAACACTTCGCAGTCAGTTGCCTGCCTTTGTGGCGTCTACTATTCAGAAAGAAATGCAGGCAAGGGAATATCATCTGGAGCTACAGCCACTTACTTCAATTCATCTTCAATCAAATCTTGACTATGAAGCAAGTCCCAATAGCAGTTTGTCCAGGATTTATATTTTCAGTGCGATTGCTTTACTCATTTTGTTTATTGCAATCATTAACTATGTAAACCTGGCCACCGCAAGAGCTTCGTCAAGGGTTAAAGAAATTGGAATACGAAAAACACTGGGGTCAGGAAAATTTCAGCTGGTTATACTTTTCATAACGGAAGCAGCACTCGTTACCCTTTTAGCTGGTTTGACGGCTTTGGTTCTCGTCAGGTTTTCAATGCCCATGTTTAATCAGCTTACGGGAAAAAATCTTTCCATTTGGCATTTTGGTTTCGGGTCAACTCTTGCGTTTATAATTATTTTTTCGATTATCGTGGGACTCATAAGTGGTATTTATCCCTCTCTGATTCTGGCAAGGTTTAAAACCATTCCTTCACTGAAAGGGAATATGGGTAAAATGGGTAACACCGTATTTTTTAGAAAGTCGTTGTTGGTGCTCCAATTTGTAATTACTGTTTTTATGATCTCTGCCTCTTTCGTTATCTATCGGCAGTTGCAATTTGTGAATCATGCCGATCTGGGATTCAACAAAGAACAGGTGGTTACTTTTCATATTGATAATCGCAGCCTGCGTTCGCAGATTTCAGTCATTAAAAATAAATTATTGCAGAGTCCTCTGATCGAAGGCGTGGCGGTAGCTGGTAATCCCATAGGAAATAATGACCTTGGCACTTATGGATATTATTATGAAGATAACCGGCATGCACTTTCATCTCAAACAAAAGCCATGCAGGAACTGATCATTGATCAGGACTATCTCGCCACCATGCAGATCAAACTGGAAGCCGGAAGAAATTTCAATGACAAGATAATTACAGACCAGGCCAACTCCGTGCTGGTAAATCAAACCCTGGTAAATGAAATGGGATGGAAACAGCCAATCGGTAAAAAAATGTTGTCAGGAGCTAACAGGGATGGACAGCCCAAGACAGTAATCGGTGTGATACATGACTTTCATACCTATTCTTTTCAGCATAAAGTAGAACCTCTTGTACTCATTCTTCCGCCCAACACAAAAGAACAGGACAATCTCTGCGTTCGCCTGGCTAAAGGAAAAACTGCAGAAGCCATGGCTTATCTAAATGAGACCTATAAGAGTTTCGACCCGGGAAATCAGGCCGATTATCATTTCCTTGATCAGAATTTTGAACATCAGTATCAGTCAGAACAAAAACAGGGTAATCTTGCACTGTTATTTACTGTACTCGCTATGGTGCTGTCGCTGGTTGGCTTGTTTGGACTTGTGAGTTTTACGGCACAACAACTGACTAAGGAAATAGGCATACGCAAGGTACTGGGAGCGAGTCTTTTCAATATTGTAAGTCTGTTGTCGGGAAATTATTTGCAATTGATCGCTATAGCTGGCTGCATCGCCCTACCTGTATCCTGGTTTGTCATGGATCGATGGCTCTCTGATTTCGCTTACCGTATTCCTCTGCAAATTAGCGTCTTTATAGGAGCCGGATTTTTTTCTGCCTTTCTCGCACTTATCACACTTTGTTTGCAGGGAATAAAAGCCGGAATGGTGAATCCCATTAAGAGTCTGAGAACTGAATAGAGGAAAGTATGGGAGTATGGGAGTATGGGAGTATGGGAGTGTGGGCCGATTTCAGTACTCCCATACTCCCATACTCCCATACTCCCATACTTTGCATACTCCCATACTTGTTCTACATTAGCTTTCTAAACCAACGATATGCCTGCCGAACTCAATCCGGTTGTTTTTAAAGACAGCCTAGCTAACCCTGCACCTCTCGGACTATTTGGATTTGGAATGACAACGGTTCTTCTGAATCTCCACAATGCCGGATTTTATGAAATGAATTCTATGATTCTTGCCATGGGCCTTTTTTATGGAGGTCTGGCACAGGTTATCGCAGGAATTCTGGAATACAAGAAGAATAACACGTTTGGGATGACCGCTTTTATCTCTTATGGTTTTTTCTGGATTTCCCTGGTGGCGCTTATATTCATGGCCAAATGGGGTTGGATAACGGCAACTCCTGGACCCGCGCTGGTGGCTTATCTCATCATGTGGGGCATTTTCACTTTATTACTTTTTTTTGGGACGCTGAGAATAAATAAAGCCCTGCAATTTGTGTTCGGCTCTTTAACAATTTTATTTTTCCTCCTGGCAATTGGTGACGCTACTAAAAATGAATCAATAACCAGACTTGCAGGATTTGAAGGTATTATCTGTGGCGGGTCTGCTATCTATACGGGTATCGCCAATCTGCTCAACGAAGTGTACGGTTATACTGTTTTACCACTGGGTCCTGTGCGCAAATAATACTGCCTCGTAACAGTTTTATTTAACTCTTCAGCAATTTGTGTTGATGAGTTAATTTTGCACTATGGGTAATACGCAGGATGCAGGGAAGAAACCGAAAAATTTGATAATAGTTGGAGGAGGTTTTGGTGGCATTAATCTCGCACTCAAATTAAAAGACGATCCCGATTTCAATATTACGTTCGTTGATAAAAATAATTACAATTTCTTTCCCCCGCTCATTTACCAGGTAGCCACCGGTTTTTTGGAAAACTCCAATATTAGTTACCCATTCAGAAAATTATTCCGGAAATATTCCAATATTCATTTCAGGATGGGCGAACTCATCAAAGTTGATCCCGCGGCTCATACAATTCAATTGAACAATGGCGGACTTTCATACGATTATCTGGTACTTGCAACGGGTGCGGAATCGAATTTTTTTGGATTGGAGAATATTCGCAAGCATTCGATTCCCATGAAGAATGTAAATGATGCGCTGGAAATGCGCAATACACTATTAAAAAGATTCGAACAGGCAACAATCACCAATGATCTGGAAGAAAGGAAAAAACTACTCACCATCGTTGTTGCCGGAGGAGGTCCAACAGGTGTGGAGGTTTCTGGAATGCTTTCCGATCTTCGGGTGCATAGCTTCTCCAGGGAATATCCCGAAATGATGGGAAGCGGTGCTAAAATTTACCTGGTCGACGGTGGGGCACATCTGCTCGGTCCAATGAGCGAGGCTTCACAAAACGACACGTTTGATGCACTTACAAAAATGGGTGTGGTTATCAAATTACAAACACAGGTAAAAGACTTTTCGAACGATAAAGTCACTTTGTCCACGGGGGATATAATTGAAACCAAGAATCTTATATGGACTGCCGGCGTATCAGCCATGGTTTTTGATGGTATTCCAGCTTCCTGTTACGGCAGAAGTAAGCGGCTCATAGCGGATCCTTACAATAAGGTAATCGGCCTTGAAGACGTATATGCGATAGGTGATACGGCCATGCAGACGCATGAACCAGAGTACCCGAATGGTCATCCGCAACTTGCCCAACCTTCAATTCAGCAGGCAAAACTGCTTGGAGCCAATTTTAAAGCTATGCAGGTAGGAAAACCGCTGGTACCATTTCGATACAAGGACCTGGGAACCATGGCCATTATAGGTAGAAATAAAGCTGTGGCAGATCTTCCGCACCATGTTCATTTCAAGGGGTTTATTGCTTGGTTCCTGTGGTTGTTTATTCATTTGTTTTCTTTGATCAATTACCGCAACCGGCTTAAAACCCTTTTTAACTGGACAATTGCCTATCTCTACAAGGATCAGTCGCTCCGTTTTATTGTAAGACCCGGTCCGGATCCCGACGATCCTGATTAGTTTTTATTTTTGTTTTTGAATTCAGTTGAAAATATTTTGTTTTCCTGAAATAATTTCTACTTTTATATTCAGCGAAAGCTGATTCCCCGCTTTTCCTTACGAGCATTATTCGGCTAATGTTTTACGGTCCTGCGATCTGTGATCCATACCTATGAATCGATTTACATAAGTATTAAACAGATCAACCGATGGAGTTAACACGCAAGACCCCTGGCCTGGATGAAAAATTAGACGGACTACTTTCACTTTTAATGCACGATTTCGAAGATGTACCTGCAATTCCCCTCCGGGATTTCTATGACCGTTATGGTGAATTTTTTGGTAAGGAGCTCCACAATCTTCAGGAAATCCTGTTTGAAGACGGGTACGTGAGGTATTTTGTCGGTCCTGATGGCCTTGAAATGGAAATTACTGCTAAGGGAATCAGTTTTATGGACAAAGGAGGTTATTCCCGTGCCATCAGAGAAGAAATGATTTGCCACGATCGGGATCTACGAGCAAAAAAACATTCCAGACTGGTTAATTTCCTGGTTACGTTGGGATTCATGATCGCTATGGCCATATGTATTTATCTGCATCAAAAAACAGATTAATCAACTTCGAAACTCCTGATAATCCCTGTAAACTGCTCAGGAACAAACTTTACGACTTCATCTTCTATTTAAAAATCCCACTTTCGATTTAGCGCCAAATGAAGGTCCTGAATCGATACTCGTTTTTTTCAGGCATGATACTATTACTGATCCACACTTTCAAGATATTTAGGAATTTATTTTGGCCCCGTTTTCTGCATCAAGAAACCTATACTGTACATTTGAATATGAAAAGATTTCTCATTCTTGCAGCCGTAGTTCTGTATGCCGGTCTTACTCATGGCCAGTCGCCGATTCAGAGCACGCCCTATAGCTGGACTTACTCTGCCAATAAGGTATCTGACAATGTATACGAACTGCATTTTCATGTTGATTTAAACAGTCCCTGGCACACTTATTCTCAGTTTACCCCTGATGGCGGGCCGGTACCAACCAAATTCAGTTTTGCAAAAAATCCGCTTTATACATTGGACGGCAAAGTGAAAGAAAACGGCACTCTGATTCAAAAACATGAGGCCGTTTTTGGAGTAGATGTAAAATATTTTAATGGAAAGGTTGATTTTGTGCAGGTGGTAAAACTCAAAACCAAAGCAAAGACAAACTTTTCCGGATCTGTAGAATTCATGGTATGTAATGACCAGCAATGCCTTCCTCCCGCAACTCAGAAATTTTCCATTGCCCTGAACTGACGTAAATTCGGATAATCATTTTCGACGACTGGATAACGATCGCAAAAAATATCTTGTTTTGAATAAAATACTGGTAATTGGAGCATCCGGTCAAATAGGTACTGAGCTTACCCTGGCCCTCCGGCAGAAATATGGAGGCGACGCGGTAATAGCTGCCGATCTGAAAAGAGAAGCGGATTTATTGAAAGGTACTGGACCCTTTCTTCCCCTGGATATTATGGATAAGGAAATCTTGAGGGTTCAGGTTCGCAGAAATGAAATAAAAACCATTTATTTACTCGTGGCAATGTTATCGGCAGCAGGCGAAAAGAATCCACTGCTGGCCTGGCAACTTAATATGCAAAGCCTAATAAATACATTGGAAGTTGCCAGGGAAGAGGGAGTTAAAAAAGTTTTTTGGCCTAGTAGTATTGCAGTTTTTGGAGCTGATGCTCCTAAGGAAAATTGTCCTCAGGATGCGTATTCCGCACCATCAACAGTTTACGGAATCAGTAAACTTACCGGCGAGCAATGGTGCCATTATTATTTTTTCCGGTATGGACTGGACGTCCGCAGCATTCGTTATCCGGGACTGATAAGTTACAAAACTCTTCCCGGCGGGGGTACAACGGACTATGCAATTGAAATTTTTCATTCTGCTATTCGCGGTGAAATTTATACGAGTTTCTTACGCTCCGATAAACGTTTGCCGATGATGTATATGGATGATGCGGTCAGGGCTACCATTGAATTGATGGAAGCGCCGGCCGAGAAAATTTCTATTCGAACTGCTTATAATCTGGCAGGCATCAGTTTCACGCCTGCGGAAATTGCTCATGAGATAAAACAGTTGATACCTGACTTTCATATTGAGTACGAACCTGATTTTCGCCAGGCCATAGCCGACTCCTGGCCCGAATCCATCGACGACAAAGTCGCCAGGAAAGACTGGGGATGGAAGCCCGCTTTCAGTCTGAAAAACATGACGGAGGAAATGATAAAACATATTAGTCCGGGACTCGCAGTTTCTACGAAGAGATGATTTTTAGACGTTTATCGTTTTTCGTAAATCGATTATCGCAGACTTGGATTCGATTCGCGATAAACAATTAACGATCTTCGTAAAGTGCTTAATTCGGACTGAAAACAAAAAACAATTACTTTTGCAGCCCCGTCGAGGTAGCTCAGCTGGTTAGAGCATCGGATTCATAACCCGAAGGTCGGCAGTTCAAGTCTGCTCCTCGATACTAAAGAGATCCTGTAAGGGATCTTTTTTTCTTGCAGCACTCTGTTTATCAGCGGTTTGATACAACTACCCGTGCCGTAGTGATGTTGGCAGGGAATCTTGTAAAGTAATAAAAGTATCCACTTTCCTGATCAACCAACCGGGTATTCATTTTAAAAAACGCGACCGGCATTCTCTTCGCAGAAAAAGAATCCAGGGTTGTTATGATCAGAACGTCTTTTGAACTGTAAATTGGTTTTTGGAAAACCATAGGATCCATGATAGAAGATACTCCCGAAAGACTGCTGAAATTGGATATTTCAGGGATACCTGCACAAACAACGATTTCGTTTTTTGCCTGTTCGGCTTTTACCAGATTGTAAGAGTGCAATTCGATTTGATCTGCGCGGCGCCGAATGCCGATTTCCTTGTGTACAAAAATCTGTTTGATAATAAAATAGGTTCCATGACTAATTTCTTCAACCATGATGCAGACCATCAATATGCGGAATAAATGGAATGAAAATTTATTGGGGAATAATTTCGGTTTCAGGAACAGGAAAGCGAAAAATGGAAAAAGCAAAAAACAGAAAGGGGCAAAATAACGCGGGATGCCCACAAAGACCCAGGGATACTTCATGTCCTCATAGTGACTGTCATAGTGAATGGTCAACGCGGTCAGAAAAACGAAAATGTATATACTTACCCATAAACTCATCCTTTTATAAAAGTTCCAAGAATCCTTTTTGAAAAAGTTGGGTTCTTTAATAACCGGCCAGGTTAAATAAAGCAGAATACAAAGAATGATAAAATTGATAAACGACCACAGTGTATATGTATTTTGATAGCTGATGGGAAAATGAAGGGAAATCTGCATATTTATGAAATCAAGATTCAGGAAACTGCCCGGTACTACAGGTGCCATTTGCAATACCTGCATTGGAAAAAATCCAGTTCGGGAAGATGGCTTTATATATAGTATCTGCCCTGCGTTTCGAAATTGGAAATAAATAAGTAATGAAATCAAAAAACCAGTTACCAATATTCCAATTGTTGAGGCCAACCGTATTTTCTTTAGATTTTTTCTCCATCCGAAGAATAAAAATGAAATGAATGGAATAAAGGCCAAACCAAAATATAAATATTTCAGCCAGGCTGAAAATGCAAATAAAAATGCGGAAATGAATATGAGAGAAATAGTCTTTTGTTCCCCTTTCACATATTGCAACAACAGACTGCAACCCATCATAAAAAATAGTAATGCGAAAATGTCAGAGAAATAGATGCCCGTGTAAAAATGAAATAAAAAACCAAAATATAAAACGGCAGGGTGAATGATCCATAGTGGAAACTCCAGTTGCACCAGGATTTTTTTTAATAGCATCACCAGCAATGTTAAACCTGCTGCGTTTAAGAAATAAGCAGACCAGATCCAGTCAAATAAACCTGTTGCGTGAACCAGTACCAGTAAAAGGGAATACCCTGGCGGCCACTTGATTAGTGGTTCATAATAAACTTTAGAAATATCCTGGGCAGAAGCAAGTTTGATGCTAAATCCATGGCCTTCAGAAATATTTTTCGCGGCCGCAATCGAAAATGAATTATCCCATCCCAGGTTCGGTACGCTTAGTTGAATGCCATTAATAGCAACTATTGCGAGAACCGTGCACACGAATCCAATCTGTCGGAGTGCTAAAAAATTTCTGATTTGAATCATGAATTGTTGATGGTAGTTTTACGAAATCACTTAGGATTAGGATTGGAAACTGTCTTCAAATCCTCCTCAGTAACTCTGATTAAAAGTCCGTTGTAAGCAACTTCTCCAACAGGCCGGAAACTGCTCAGCCACGCATAATGATGAAGGTTCCATACATCCATATAATCATTTAAACCAATCAGGAAGATTCCTGCCGCAGGTTTTAACGGAGCCATTTGAACTTCGGGATGTGCGGCCAAAAATTCTGAATAAAAGAATTTGCTCTGGTTAAATTCAAGATTTCCACAACCAACATATTTATACGCCATTTTTTTATCTGGAATCAATTCATTGGTATAAGGATAATAATTACGCCAATAGGGAAGGATGCTGATCACCAGAAAGACACAACCGGAAATCACAAATATTTTTATTTGCTTAAGGTTGAGCCAGTAAAACAACGCACCACATACGATATATAAAAAAGGATATATAAATATCATCTGCCGGATTCCTATTTGTGTCTTATAAAAGAAACTCATAAATACAATGAAATAGATGACAGGAGCAAATAGAAAAAATTCGTTCCTGAAAAAAACTGCCGTCTGTTCTGTTTTTCAGCTATTAATATTATTCCCGAAAACATAAATACAAGACTGGCGAGAGGAGTTTTAAATAGCAGTGATACAAAGTAATAATACCAGAAACTGCCTCCCTTGGAAGATCTGCCCAGTATGGTAATATTGCTAAACGTGCTTTTAACATAGTCTCCGCCTCCGATCTGATCGTAATATTTGGAAAGATCCAAACCGGTAATAAAAGCTTTTGGTAGCGGAATAGGGATTCGGGACGGAAATATTTCTTGTAAATGTTGAAATGAATTGCTGTAGAAATGAAAATGACCGAGTTCGGTGTTTGTATCACGAAAACCATAACCCAGGTTTATGACAACCCAATTAATAAAAAAGAACAAAATAAGATAGGAAACAAGGCTGCTGAAATTAATCCTGGGTTTATAAATTAAAAAGTAAGTGGCTAAAACAATGGGCAAGAGCACATATAAATGAAACAGCGACTGCTTTACGAGTTGGGAAACCGCTACAATTAATGAAAAAAATACAAAATGTTTTATTCCGGGGTAGTTGCAGAATTTCCATAAACTATAAAAGGTGAGTGTCAGGAATAACATGGAATAACTATCCGTGGTGACCAGTCCGGAATTAGCAATCATATTTGGGCAGACGCTGATAAGAAAAGCAGAAAATAAACCTGCCCTATAACCATAGATTTCTTTTGCCCAGTAATAAACCAACAGTATGGTAAAAACAGAAACCAGCAGCGTAATATATCGTCCGACAAATACATCACTTGCGCCGTAATCTGTTTTTTTTAATCCGGGATTAAGTAATTGACTTACAATCCTAGGGACTAAATTGATTACTGAAATCGGCATCTTACTATTGTCCATTTGATCCACCCGTTCCGGATGCCCTTTGAGAAGGCGGGTTGCGTATGACAGATGAGATGTTTCATCGAAAGTCAATGATTGGGCGCGTAAGTAGAATATTCCATTTATTAAATAAAGTACAAGGATCAGCGCAAGAATGAAGCGTTTGTCCGTCAGTTTATGCAGGCGCATCCAATTCAAAAAGGGCAATTTATCAGTTTTGAACAGCGGTTAAAACTCAAATTCTATTCTAAAGATAGGGAGCCCCCGGAACCGTTCGCTTCTGTATTGGTCCAAACTTCAAGGGAAGACTGGGAAATCGGGTAGTATTCATATTTTATTGTAATTTTATTGGGAGATAATTGGGGTATAATAGGGACTAAGTCCATTAAACCTAAAATAATATCCCAATAAAATCACAATAAAATATGAATATATACGTAATTTGGTAAGGCACCCTAAAATTTGTTTTATGGTTCTTATAGAAATGGTTAAATCAAAACTTCTGTATGGCGAAACTTTTAAATGGTATTAATGGTCCTTTTTCGGGTAAGGTTGGAGCTGTAGTGGGTTATGTTTTGAATGGACAGGCGATAATACGTGGGCTTCCCGGAAAAAATAATTGGAAGTCTTCAGCGGCTCAAAAGCAACAACAGGCCAAATTTGCCTTAATGCACGATTTTCTAAGAACCCTTATTTCATTTTTAAATATCACTTATGATAGTGTGGCTGTGCAGATGACAGGATTTAATAAAGCCTTCTCTTATAATGTAAAAAACGCTATTTCCGGAACCTATCCGGATCTTAAGATCGACTACAGCCGGGTGCAGGTGGGAAGTGGGGAACTGCCAAACGCACAGTCGCCCACAGTGATCGTTTCATCCGAAGGACATATCACATTTAGCTGGACCTATGACAAAACAGTCGCGTTGACAAGGCCCACAGATCAGGCTTTTGTAGCCATTTACTGTGAAGAAAAAAAAATGTGGGATTATGAGTTAAATCCTGCTTCAAGAAAAGCAGGTAGCTGTACGATAGATGTAACCAAATATTTAGGAAAGAAAGTCCAAACTTATATCGGTTTCATCTCAAATGATGGAAAAGCCGCAACAGACAGTTTGTATACTGGTAGTCTGCAACTGTAATTACAATTTAAATCGTTTAGGAAATTTAAAAGCGCAGTCTTTTAATACGCTCGTTTTTTTTCAAAAGATAAAGTATTTTATTAGGTAATATCTCATTGTTATCCTGCTGTAAACTTTACATTAATAAATTGTAATATCATAATGCAAAGTTTTTCCCATATTTATTCTTAATTATATACCGGTTTTATTTTCTTCTACATATATGATTCAAGCATTAACAATGCTTTGATAAATCGTAACAATTCCTTTTTTTTTCCTTAATCCTGCCGACACACCAGGATTCTACATTCGCCTCCGAAGTCTGTTAAAATAAACTTAAAAACTAATTTACTATGAGCAAAAGAATTACTCCTATTCTTTTAAGAGTATTGTTAATCGTGCTGCTTCTCCCGGTACTCGCTTTTGCAGATCGACCTATTACGGGTCAGGTGTTGGCATCAATTGATCAGACACCGGTAGCCGGGGCTACAGTTATTATTAAGGGTTCAAAAGTTGGTACTTCAACCGGCCTCGATGGAAAATTTACAATTCATGCAAATCAGGGAGACGTACTGGTAATTACCGGAGTAGGAATTACCCGGCAGGAAATTACTGTTGGTGCAGAAGATGATTATCCTATTAAAGTAGTCACCAGCAGCAGGAATTTAAACGAGGTAGTCGTCACCGCTACAGGGATAAAAAAAGAGTCCAAAAGAATCGGTTATTCTCTTCAAACCATTGACGCCTCAAAGCTAACACAGGCGAGAGAAGCAGATCCCATCAATTCTTTAAAAGGAAATGCTGCGGGTCTGGAAATAAATATCAACCAGGAAATCGGTCACCCGTCTGACGTGATCATTCGTGGGGAAAATAATCCGGCAGACAGGCCAATGTTCGTGGTAGACGGGGTTCCCATTACTTCCGACACATATAATCTTAACTCAGATGATATCGAAACCTATACCATATTAAAAGGACCCAACGCTGCAGCGCTATATGGTTTTCAGGGAAAGAACGGAGCTATTATCATAACAACTAAGAAAGGAAAGAGAGGACCAAAAGGTTTGATAGTTACCTTTAATAACAGCACACAGTTTAATAATGGTTTTATTGCGTTACCCAAATACCAGGACACCTACGGACCTGGCGATAACGGTAAATACGCTTATGGTGGAGGCGGATCCAGTCCCGCTTCTTACTTTGGTAACGGAGCAGTTGGAGTTGGAGTCAACGATTATGATTATGATGTTTGGGGACCTCAGTTCAGCGGTCAATTGTTGCCACAATACGATGGCGCTTATGATCCGACGCAAACATATACTACTACTTTTGGTGATGGAACAACTTATACCGGACATGTTGCGCCTACTCCCTGGGTTGCCAGAGGTAAGGATAATTTGAAAAAATTTATACAAACGGGTTTACTTCAATCTAACAGTATTTCTGTTAGCTCATCCACGGATAAAACAGATGTCCGGTTTTCCATTGGAAATACATACCAGCAGGGAATAGTTCCCAATACAGAATTAAATAATGCAAATTTTACCGCAAGCGTCGTTCAGAGATTCAATCCCAATTTGAGTATGACGGCCTATATGAATTATAGCAGGCAATCTTCACCGAATGTTCCTGACGTTACATACGGTCCTAATAGTATAATATATAATATCATTATCTGGGGTGGTGCAGACTGGGCAATGAGTGACATGAAAAACTACTGGCAAACGGGGCATACTGGCGTTCAACAGAAATATGCGGAATACTACAGATATAATAATCCCTATTTCATGTCTTACGAATGGCTGAGGGGTCACGATCAGAATAATGTGTACGGATATGTTTCTTTGAATTATAAAATAAATGAAAATTTTGATTTGCAATTCAGACCCAGTCTTACCACTTATGACATGTTTAATTCGGAGAAACTCCCTTATTCAGCAGACGTTTACGGAAGGGAATTAAGACAGGGTGACTACAGAACAGATTCAAGAAATTTATTTGAATCCAATACAGATTTCCAGGCGAGGTATCATAAAAGTGAGATTGCCGGATTTTTGGATCTGGCAGTACTTGGAGGTGCAAGTGCCAGAAGTTTGAATTTTACATCAGCTTTTGAATCTACCAATTATCTGAATACCCCGGGTACTTATTCTTTTGCAAATTCTCAGGGACCTATCACGGGTAGTAGCTTTAATTCCAGTATGCTTGTTTTAAGTGGTTATTATTCTGTAGATCTTGGATATAAATCTTTTATTACCGCAAATGTTACCGGCCGCTGGGATAAATCATCCTCACTGCCAACCAATGCCGGCAGCTATTTTTACCCTTCTTATAATCTGGCTACGGTTGTATCGGATTATGTGAATCTGCCCAAAGTAATTTCGTATTTGAAACTTCGCGCATCCTATGCAGAAAGTAAAAGTGGTGGTACGAGTCCTACATTCTCTGCTAACGTGAGTTCAACTCCGGCTTCACAATATGGATATTATTGGGCTTCTCCCTATGGAGGGCCGACAGCTCCGTCTTATCAATTTTCACAACCATACACATTAGCCCCTACCTATTCCAATCAGAGCAGTGCCACATTCACGGACCAGACGGTTAATCCAAACATCATCACAGAAAGCAGGCAGGCTACTGAATTTGGAGCTGATTTACGATTTTTCGATAACAGGTTAGGAATTGACGCAACCCGTTATCATTATAAAAATACAGGGATAGTAGGTCTGGGAACATCCTCCTCTTCCGGTTATTCTACCTATCTGACTAACGGTAATGTATATACGAACGACGGATGGGAATTCACAATAACAGGAAAACCTTTTTTAAATCCAAACGGATTCAGCTGGCTCGTTGCAGTCAATATCGGGAGTTATGTAAAGAAATGGGTTGATAATTCGAACCCGGATAATTACGAAACAAAAAGTGGTCAGCGTACAGACTTGGTTTATGGAGATGCTTTCGTAAGAACCGCAGAAGGTAAAATTGTTATTGATCCGGCTTCCGGGGATTATTTAAGAATTTCTGATCTTGGATATTCTGCAAAAAAAATATATGGTCATTCAGATCCCGACTGGCAATGGGGAGTTGTAAATACAGTTAGTTATAAAAGCCTGTCAATGCGATTCCAGTTTGATGGAATGGTCGGAGGTGTAATTGAAGACTATGTAAGAAAAAAGACACTACAGGGAGGTCGTCATATTGAAAGCGCCACAGGTGCATTGGGTGTAGCAAGACCCATGGACGCAGATAATATCGCGGCATATACCGGTCAGGGTGTGGTACTAACCGGACCAAACGGAATCAAGTTGGATCCAATCTCAGGTGTTATTATAAACAGTAAAGAGTTAACCGAAAATCCAAATACCACCAAAAGTCAGGTACAGGCATTTGTTACCCGTGAAGCTTCTATTCCCGATCTGGATGTTATTTCGAAGACATATGCCAAATTGAGGGAAGTAACGATTACTTACAATCTGCCGGCAAAATTTGTTGGCAAGCAAAGTTTCTTTACTGCCGCAAGTTTTTCTCTGGTAGGAAGGAATCTATTATACTTCTTCCCGGAAAAGTATAAAGACATCGACATAGATCAATATTCTCAGGGCACTTATAGTCCAGGCGCGAATGGTGCATATGGAAGTGCTGGTACTGCATCAGGTTTACAGACACCAACCACACGGAGTTATGGTTTTAATTTTAATCTAACCTTTTAAAACCCATAAAAATAGTATATGAAACAAGTGAAATATTTTCTATTAGTTTTATTGGGTAGCTTTTTGATGGCTTCCTGTAATAAACAAATTCAGGAAAAACAGGCTGACCCAAATAACCCAACAACGGTGCCACCCGGTTTGATTTTGGGAACTTTATTAACGGATATATCCGGGACTGGAGCCGCCGGCGCTTTGAGTGCGACCGGGTCATCGGAGGGTGTAAATTCCTGGGACGGAGCACATCGATGGAACCAATATCATTGCAGTAATTATGATTATTACGATAATAATATTTATAGCTGGACCAACGGATCATTTGATCCATACCTGGTAATGAAGAATGCAGTCCAAATGGAAAAGGAAAATGCTACGAGGGGAGCGGCTCCGGTAAATGCTTATGAAGCTGTTGGCAGATTTGTACGTGCCTACTATTATTACAATCTAACTTCCATGTTCGGCGATGTTCCGCAGAGCGAAGCCCTGGATGCTGCAGTAACTCAGAGTCCTGCCTATACCCCACAGGAGCAGGTTTTTCAATACGTTCTGGCACAGTTGGATACAGCAAATACAGATTTTGCTTCTCTTATTGCGAGTAACGATAATTCTCTATCTCCATCACAGGATATTATGTATGGAGGCAATCTGGTGCTATGGCAAAAAATGGTGAATGCATTTCAACTTAGGGTGTTGGTTGCTTTAAGTAAAAAAGCGTCAGATCCTTTATTAAATGTACCTGCACGATTTGCAACCATTCTCGGCAGTCCTTCAACTTATCCGCTCTTCACTGGTCAGGCGGATGATTACAAATTTGTTTACAATCCGGGTAATGCAAATACCTACAGTACTTATCCTTTCAACCCCAGTAATTTCGGATCCATTGCACAAAGATTCAATATGGCTGACACTTATGTGAAAGCACTGACGACATTAAACGACGCCCGTGTTTTTGTAACCTGTGAACCTGCCTGGGCCTATGTGGCAGCAGATCCGAATCCCTGCAAGTATAATTATTTCGTCGGGGCGAGTACCGGGCTACCACTTGCTCTCATGTACTCTGCTGCAGGTGTGGATTCCTTCTCCTTTATCAACAGAGCAAGGTACTATTCCAATTTTACGGGCGAACCTGACGTGTTAGTGGGTTATAAGGAAATGTGTTTCAATATTGCTGAAGGAATCACCAGGGGATGGTCTACAGGAAATGCAGAAACATGGTATAAACTGGGAATCACGGAATCCATGGCTTTTTACGGTATTGATGTAACGAAAATCAGTTTCAATGCCATGTTTCTTCCAAAAGGAGCTAACTCAGTAACGCAGGTTGCACCCTATCCCTTTACTTTTGATTTTGCTACTTATTATGCGCAGCCTTCGGTAGCACTTTCCGCAACACCGGCAACAGCGATTGACCAGATCGTTTTACAAAAATATATAGCCAGTTTTCAAAACTCCGGGTATGAGCCTTACTATAACTGGCGAAGGACCGGAGTTCCTGCATTTGAAGGTGGAAGTGGTGTTGGAAATAACGGTGTGGTTCCCATTCGTTGGGCCTACCCGGTCACTGAACAACAACAGAATACAAAGAATTGGAATGCAGCACTCACAGCGCAAGGATTTACACAGGATGATTTGAATCAGGTGATGTGGTTACTTAAGTAATATATTCCGACTTAAGATTTTTTGTAGCAGTTTGGGTTAAAATAAAGGCAAAACTTTTCTAAGTTTTGCCTTTGTGTTTTTTATTCAAATCAATACTCAGTGTTCGTTTCTATCCGAAGAATGACCTTATATCTCCATTGCTGCAGAATAATTCAGGTAAATAATCATATATTAAATTGTATTACATATGATCATTTCAACGATCTATTTTTACAAAATCACTCTATAAAAGCGAAACCCCCTGTAGAAACAGGGGGTGTCTTACGATTGCTTGCTATATAAAAATATTACATATATATTTATTTGGTTTGTGTTGACGAAAATATATAACAAATAACAAAAGAATGCAAAATGTTATTCACATTTTAGTCAAATAATAATATATTTATTTTTCTAATGTGTTGTAAGTTCAGGTTTTGTTTTCACCTGAATTCTGTCGGGATAGGCTGATAGTGCTGCCTGTAGACAGTCCATGGCTGCCTGGATCGATTCCTGGTTCAATACATAGGCTAGCCGAACTTCATTCAATCCGAGCCCCGGAGTACCATAAAAGCCAGAAGCTGGAGCCAGCATAACGGTTTCCCCTTTAAAAGAAAAAGATTCCAGCAGCCATTGGCAAAAAACGTCTGCGTCAGGCACCGGTAATTTTGCCATCGCGTAAAACGCTCCCCCTGGATTAGGACAAACAACCCCAGGCATTTCGTTTAATCTTTTTACCAGCAGGTCTCTTCTTTTGCGGTATTCCTCTTTTGTGGTATCAAAATAATTAGCAGGCAGATCAACTGCGGCTTCACCAAGAATCTGGGAAAACGATGGAGGGCTAAGCCTGGCTTGCGCGAATTTCATCACGGTTTCCAGCAGTTCTTTATTCCTGGTAATAAAGGCTCCGATACGGCCACCACAGGCACTGTATCGTTTGGATATGGTGTCCATTAGCACGACATTTTCATCCATTCCCTCCAATTTCATCGCACTAAAATGAGTTCCTTCATAGCAAAATTCACGATAAGCTTCATCGCTGAAAAGGTAGAGATTGTATTTAACTGCAAGCTGTTTCAGGGTATTCCATTCTTCACGACTGTATAAATATCCTGTAGGGTTATTCGGATTGCAAATCACAATGGCCCTGGTTTTTTTTGTGATGGCTTTTTCAAATGCTTCGGGCGGAGGTAACGCAAATCTGTTTTCGATGTAAGATGTAACAGGCACTACACGAACATCTGCTTCAACAGCAAATCCATTGTAGTTGGCATAAAAAGGTTCGGGAATGATCACCTCATCACCGGCATCGAGACAACCCAAAAATCCAAATAGAATGGCTTCTGATCCGCCTGTAGTAATGATGATCTGATCGTAGTTTATATCAATGCCATTGGCAGCATAATATTTAACAAGCTTGCGACGATAACTTTCGTTGCCCGCACTGTGACTATATTCAAGTACTTTAAAATGAGAATTACGAACGGCGTCGAGTGTGGATGGTGGTGTTTCAATATCAGGCTGACCGATATTCAGATGATAAACTTTAATCCCTCTTTTTTTAGCAGCTTCAGCAAAAGGAACGAGTTTGCGGATTGGTGAAGCTGGCATTTCCTTACCTCTTTGAGAGATGGACGGCATACATTTTCTTTTATCAAAGATAAAAGAAAGTGTGAGAGTGTGAGAGTGTGAGAGTGTGAGAGTGTGGGGCAACTTTTAATGGTCATCGGTCAACTGTCAACCGTCAAACGTCAAACGTCAACCAACGAAAAAGCCATTGGGCGTTGCTGAAAACCCGTTTCCGGAACTCCCTTTCTTCACTACATGAAAATAGGGAAAGAAACTTTATGGGTCTTCAGCGAACGGCCAACGGCCGGTACAGATAATGATTTATGATTTCGCCTTGGTCTTCTCAGCCTGATACTTAGCGTAAGCGTCTTCAGTAAGTACTTCACCCGTTATTCTCAACACTATTGGTGTAGTTGATCCAAGAACGGTTACTGTGATGGTTTTATTGAAAGGACCAGGGTTCATGGCATTGAAGCCTGCGTTGATCTTATCGTCTTTTCCTTTTGGAACCGCACCTTCAGGTTTCACCGGCGTTGTGCAACCACAGGAAGCAACCGCAGTTTCAATTACGATCGGTCCATTACTTACATTGGTAAATGTAAAGTCGTGGTTGACCGGAACACTTTGTTTGATTTTTCCGAAGTCGTACGTTAAAGATGAAAATTTAATTAAATCCGGAGCGGGAGCTGCTGCGTCTTTAGTTTGCGTAGTCTGTGCAAATAAAGACAGTGTCAAAATAAAAGCACTTAAAAACAATACTGCTTTTTTCATTTTACTGATTTGTTTGTTTTAAAAATTGAACAGAGGCGTTTTCAGGGGCAGCGGTGGCTGGTAATTTATATACCTCACCGGTGATGATTAACGCTTTCGTTTGCCCATTGTTGTAGAATATCGTAACTGTTTTGTTAAATTTTCCGTCAGAATAGGCGTTGTAGCCCACTTTAATAGATGCAGTAGCACCCGGAGCGATGGCCTCGCGGCTCCATTCGGGAGTTGTACAACCGCAGGAGGCCTGCACATTTTCCAGCATCAGGGGTTGACTGCCTGTGTTTGAGATTTCAAAAACATGGATAACGGGACGACCC
This sequence comes from uncultured Bacteroidota bacterium, assembly GCA_963757315.1. GTDB lineage: Bacteria > Bacteroidota > Bacteroidia > Chitinophagales > Chitinophagaceae > Puia. The sequence goes on from CAVWRD010000012.1 coordinate 811,064, forward strand.
TGAGGAATTTTTCCGAAGGAATATTCTTTTTCCTTTAACTGGAGAACGTCCTCTTTCTGTGTGGTTACAGTAGCCGGTGTTTTTAAAATTTCCGACTGGGCGTTTACAGCCAGTATGATCAACAGGCTATAAATTATCAACAATAGTTTCTTTTTCATAGTTTATACAGAAATCTTCATAAAATTACATAGTAAACGTCACCTTTGCCAATAAATTTTAACCCCTTCCAAAGCCATCCATCAGTTAAACGGTGAATTATGGAAAATCTCCTTACCAGTGATCAAATAGCTTTGGATAATCTTTCTTTCGACCATTTCCGTGAGGAGGTATTGAAGGACTACCAACTTGTATGCGAAAGCCGTGAAGCCAGCTTGCTGGGCCGCAAAGAAGTTCTTACCGGTAAAGCCAAATTTGGCATTTTCGGGGATGGTAAGGAAGTGCCACAGGTAGCGGCGGCAAAGTTTTTCAGACCGGGCGATTTTTATGCAGGATATTACCGGGATCAGACACTTGGTTTCGCACTTGGCATTTCAACCATAGAAGAATTCTTTTCCCAGTTATATGCAGATCCTGATATCAATCATGATCCTCATAGTGCAGGCAGGAATATGAATTCGCATTTTTCTTCCCAGATAGTAGGAGAAGATGGTGAATTTCTTGATCTGGTTCAAAGAAAAAATTTTACTGCGGGTCTGGCGCCGACAGCTGCACATATTCCGCGTTCTCTCGGCCTCGCTTACGCTTCGAAAGCATTCCGGCAAATCCGGGAATTGAGTGATCTGAAGAATTTGTCATCCAATGGAAATGAAATTTGTTTTTGTACGATCGGGGATGCTTCCACGAGTGAAGGACATTTTTGGGAGATCGTAAATGCGGCAGGTGTGTTACAGGTACCTCTTGCCATTTTTGTATGGGATGATGGTTATGGCATTTCAGTACCCGTGAAATATCAAACTACAAAGGGTTCTATTTCAGATGTTCTCCGGGGATTTCAGAAAGAAGAAGGCACAAACGGTATTGATATTTATAAAGTAAAAGCCTGGGATTATGCCGGCATGTGTGAAACATTTGAAGCGGGATTGAATAAGATTCGCGAAACACATACACCCGCCCTTTTTCATGTTCAGGAACTCACACAACCCCAGGGCCATTCCACATCGGGTAGCCATGAACGTTATAAATCACCCGAGAGACTGGAATGGGAACGCAGTTGGGATGCTATGAAGAAAATGAAAGAATGGATCCTGGAAAATGCACTGGCCAGTTCAGACGAACTGGAGGAGATCCATACCAAAGCTAAAGACCTGGTTCGGACCAGTAAAAACAGTGCGTGGGAAAGATGTATGGGGCCCATACTTGAACAGGTTAGTCAGGCCCTTTTTCTGATTCAAAAACTGGCGTCCGCATTTCCGGAAAAACATGAAAAATTCGACAACATTGTAAAACATCTTTCACATCTGAGAGAACCAAACCGGCGGGATGTAGTGCAAAGTATACATCAGGCGCTGCTGTTGTCAGGTGAAAATGCAGAATCAGCATCCTTAAAATCATATTATCAGGAACTTAAAAGAGAAAATAACAGGCTTTACAATACCCATCTTTATCAGGAGGGAAGAAAAAAAATTGAAAACATTGAAGCCGTTCCCGTGCGTTTTTCGGATGACTCTCCGATGATGAACGGTTATGAAATTCTTAATAAATATTTTGATGAATTGTTTTCGCACAATCCCAAGGTATTAGCTTTTGGTGAGGATCTGGGGCAGATTGGCGATGTGAACCAGGGATTTGCGGGACTTCAATTAAAATATGGGAAAGGCCGGATCTCAGATTCAGGTATACGGGAAGTTGCCATCATTGGACAGGGAATCGGTCTTGCAATGCGGGGACTTCGTCCGATAGCCGAGATACAGTACCTGGATTATATGTTGTACGCCATACAAACGCTGAGTGACGATCTGGCGAGTTTGCATTACAGAACAGCAGGCAGACAGTCTGCTCCTTTGATTGTGCGCACGAGGGGTCACCGTCTGGAAGGTATATGGCATAGCGGCTCACCAATGGGGATGATCATAAATGCCATTCGTGGGATACATGTATGTGTTCCCCGAAATATGGTGCAGGCTGTTGGCATGTATAATACTTTACTGGAAGGAATGGATCCGGCGATTGTAGTAGAATGCCTGAATGGTTACCGCCTGAAAGAAAAACTGCCTTCCAATCTTACTGATTTCCGTGTGCCGTTGGGCGTACCTGAAATTATTCGCGAAGGATCGGATGTTACCATTGTTTCTTATGGGTCCACGCTTCGTATTATTGCCGAAGCTGCTGAAGATCTGAACAAATTGGGAATTGATTGTGAAATTGTGGACGTACAAACACTGCTTCCGTTCGACATACATCAAATCATTCTAGACTCTCTCAAAAAAACCAACCGCATTATTTTTATTGATGAAGATGTTCCGGGAGGAGCTGCAGGATATATGTTTAATAAAGTGATGGAAGAACAGGGTGGTTATCGTTGGCTCGATGTTGCTCCAAGAACTCTTACTGCCAAGGCACACAGACCTGCATATGCCAGCGATGGAGATTATTTCAGTAAACCGAATGTGGAAGAGATCATTGATGCAGTGCAGGAGATGATGAGAGAATAGGAAAGTGTGAGAGTGTGAGAGTGTGAGAGTGTGGAAGTAGTATAAGAGTATAGGAGTATGGGAGCGTTTCATAACTCATAGCCCACAAATCATAATTCAAAAAACCTGGCGCTTTCTGCTTTGAGCTTATTGCTTAAATTTGCATTCCTAAAATTTTACATTTCACTATGGGTCGGATTTTCGAAGTGCGTAAAGCCACCATGTTTGCCAGGTGGGATAAAATGGCAAAACAGTTTACCCGGATTGGAAAAGAAATTGCGCTGGCGGTTAAATCAGGTGGTCCTGATCAGAATACAAATGCTGCGTTACGCCGGTGTTTTCAGAATGCAAAGAATGTGAACATGCCCAAGGATCGGGTGGAAGCCGCGATCAAAAGAGCGATGGGTAAAGAGATGGATAATCTGGAGGAAATACTCTATGAGGGATATGCGCCGCACGGTGTTGCAGTACTGGTAGAAACCGCCACCGATAATCCAACAAGAACCGTCGCAAACGTTCGTTCTTTTTTCAACAAAGGAAACGGAAACCTCGGCACCAGTGGTAGCGTTAGTTTTCAATTTAAGAAAATGGGTGTTTTCAAATTGAAACCCGAAGGATTAAATATTGACGATCTGGAACTCGAACTCATCGACCATGGTCTGGAAGATCTCGGTGACGGGGAAGGAGAACATGGCGAACCATTGATCGTATTACATGTTGCCTTCAATGATTTCGGAAATATGCAAAGGATCCTGGAATCAAAAAATATCACACCTGTAAGTGCTGAAGTAGAATGGATTCCTACAACAACTGTTTCCCTTTCAGAAGAACATGCACAGGAAGTATTGAAACTGGTCGACAAACTCGAACAGGACGAAGATGTGCAGAAGGTATTTCACAATCTTGTTTAAGCCTAAAGCCTAAAGCTGAAAGCCTAAAGCCAAATACATTTGACTTAATTCTTATTACTAATGAATTAAAAAAAAGTCCCTTGCAAATGCGAGGGACTTTCAATTTTAGTAATATAAAAAAAATGTTTTAGGCTTTCAGCTTTAGGCTTTGGGCTTAAGTATTCAGCTTACTATTGCTTTTACTGTAACTGAAATAAATCATCAGTCCGATTACCATCCACGCCAATGCAACCAGTATCGTTCTGTTATCCAGGGAAACAATCATGGCTAAACAAAGTGCCGCACCCAGTATTGGCACCAACGGTACGAGAGGAGTACGGAAAGGACGCGGGTGATCGGGATCCCTTTTGCGCATAATAATGATCCCCACACAAACGAGTGTGAATGCAAGCAGGGTTCCTATGCTGGTAAGATCACCGGTAATATCACCAGGCAGAAGTGTAGCGATTAAACCTACAAAAATAAAAAGAAGAATATTTGACTTATAAGGTGTTCTGAATTTTGGATGCAGAACCGAAAATACTTTCGGCAATAATCCATCATTTGACATAGAATAAAATACCCTGCTTTGACCAAGTAACATCACCAGGATAACAGAAGAAAATCCTGCTAATATGCCAACGGTTACCCATTTGGCGAGCCAATGATAATTCGTCATATAAGTTTCTATCGCATAAGCAACGGAAGCTTCTTTACCTGCGCGTACAAAATCTGTGTAAGGAGCAACTCCTGTTAGCACCCAGGAAAAAAGAACATATAAAATGGTACATACTACCAGGGAACCTAATATGCCGATAGGCATATCTTTTTTTGGATTTTTTGCTTCCTGCGCTGCCGTGGATACAGCGTCGAAACCAATGAAGGCAAAAAATACGATAGCAGCACCCCTGAGTACTCCGCCCCATCCATGCCTGAAAAAGTTGGTATATGTATATTCTGTTCCATCCGGGAGGGTTGCAGCTTTGGCATCCGCCGGTATCATATAGGGGTGATGATTGGAGGGATTGATATATTGCCAGCCGAGTGCGATGAAAAGTAAAACAATCGACACCTTGATGATCACTATAATCGAATTAACTACAGCAGATTCCTCTGTGCCTTTAATCAGTAAAAGGGAAAGTGCCAGAAGTATGAATAATGCTGGGACATTTAAAATACCATGATGCATTAAGCCAGTTGTAGTATCGAGCATTTTGTCAAGAGGTGAATGACACCACTCATAAGGTATTCGATTATCAAAAAGCTTATTCAAAAATTCACTCCAGGCAATGGAAACCGTTGCTGCACCAAGTGCATATTCAAGAACCAGGGCCCAGCCAATAATCCAGGCTATTAATTCTCCCATGGTCGTATATGCATATGTATAAGCGCTTCCCGCAATGGGGATCATAGACGCGAATTCAGCATAACAAAGTCCTGCAAACGCACATCCAACTGCAGCTACAATAAAAGATATGGTAACTGCCGCTCCCGCGTGACCACCGGCAGCAGCAGCTGTCCTGACAAACAAACCAGCACCAATGATGGCGCCGATGCCGAGTGCAACTAGGTTCCAGGGACCAAGAGTTCTTTTCAGGCTTTTTTCAGAATCTGCGGCCTGAGCCAAAAGAGCACTTAACGACTTTCTTCTGAAGAGGCTCATAAGCTTAATTTGATTTAGAGTTTGAAGGTTGTAAAGTAAACAAATATTCCAATCTTTTTGCGATCCGGAGTATATTCGATTCACGTCATATTATAAAATGATAAGACCAGGATTAACTGTATGGATCGTCATTGCCATGGTGGCAGGCATAATCGCCGGCTTGGTTATTCATTTTTCGGCCGGGTATTACTGGGCCGGAAAATATACAGATGGCATGTCCATTCTGACGGAAATTTTCCTCCGTCTTATAAAAATGATTATTGCACCGCTGGTATTCTCAACGCTGGTAACGGGTATTGCCAAATTAGGAGATACCCGCGCTGTGGGCAGGATAGGAGCAAAAACATTAGCCTGGTTCCTGGGTGCATCGCTGATATCACTGCTCCTAGGTTTACTGATTATGAATTTGTTGAATCTCGGTGGAAGTCTTCATTTTCCAATACCTGAAGTTTCAGCATCAGAAAAGCTGGATACTGGTCCACTCTCATTTAAAACTTTTATCGCACATCTGTTTCCAAGAAGTTTTGTGGAAGCAATGGCCAATAATGAAATTCTGCAGATCGTTGTATTCGCGCTATTTTTTGGAATCGCAACTGCCGCTGTCGGTGAAAAAGGGAAGATATTTATCCGTGCACTGGATTCACTTACTGAAATCATTCTGAAGATAACGGCTTATATTATGAAATTCGCTCCCGTTGCCGCGTTTGCTGCAGTATCTGCGATACTCGCATTAAAGGGCCCTGAATTGTTGATCACCTATGGAAAATTTATTATTGTTTTTTACATCAGCATCCTGATTCTCTGGTTGATACTCGCCTGTGTCAGCTATTTTTGGATTGGTAAGAAAGTTTTCGTGATTTTAGGAAATGTGAAGGATCAGGTATTACTGGCTTTTACAACTGCCAGTTCAGAAGCGGCATTTCCACGTCTTATTGAAGAATTGAAGAAATCTGGCTGCCCGGAAAAGATCGTCAGTTTTGTTTTGCCTCTGGGATACTCGTTCAACCTGGACGGAAGTATGTTATATATGGGTTTTTCTTCACTCTTTATTGCTCAGGCTTATGGTATGAATTTATCGCTCGGAACCCAGCTCACCATGCTGATCGTACTTATGTTAACGAGTAAGGGGGTCGCCGGCGTGCCACGTGCAGCGTTGGTGGTAGTAGCTGGCACATTATCGATGTTTCATATACCACAGCAGGGTTTATTACTGCTGCTTGGAATAGATCAGATTCTCGATATGGCCAGGAGTGCAACTAATGTGGTCGGCAATAGCCTGGCTACCGCTGTAATATGCAAAATGGAAGGGGTCCTGGTAGAATGAAAAACTAATTCATTTTATTATTTACTATTATATCTTAATTTGGCGACCGGTCATATGTAAAGATTATGATCGCGGCTCAACCTTTCCTTATGGTAACACTTCTGGCTATTACATTCAGGGATCTGGTAAATCCGGAGTTTTATATAAATAACGGTGGTCTCTGGGTAATGCTCTTTATTGTTTTTGCAGAAACAGGGCTGATGGTGGGCTTTTTTCTCCCCGGCGACAGTCTGTTGTTTGTTGCGGGCATTTACAGCCAGAAGCTGATTGACAAACTGATACCCGGCGGCACCGGCAGCGATTTATTCAATCTCATTATTCTATGGATACTTGTTTCAGTTTGCGGTATTGTTGGAAATATGGTGGGATTCTGGTTTGGCAAAAAAAGCGGTCATTATCTTTTTCAGCGAAAAGACAGTTTCTTTTTTAAAAAGAAACATCTGTTTGATGCAAAGACATTTTATGATAAACATGGTGGCCAGGCTATCGTATTTGCCCGTTTTCTACCAATAATAAGGACGTTTGCACCTATCGTAGCGGGCATCGTACAGATGGAAAAGAAGAAGTTTATGTACTACAACGTGATTGGATGTGTTTCCTGGGTTTTCCTGATGCTGTTTGCGGGTCACTACCTGGACAAGTTTTTCATGAAGAAATTTGATTTCGATTTAAAAAAACACCTGGAAGTGATCGTAATCGGCATAGTACTTATAACGACACTGCCCGTTTTATATAAGATGTTTTTTGGGAAAAAGCCCAGTTCACATCCTGAGGAAATCTAACTATGAACTTGCCCGCCACTAAGCGTCCTTCTGGAATTTTGAGTATTGCGGTAATAGTTGCCGCTCTGGGATATTTTGTAGATATCTATGATCTATTATTATTTACGGTCGTTAAGAAAGAATCCATGCTTCAGGTGGGTTCCTCAGAAGCAACCCTGCTGACAGACAGCAGCCGTGTTATAAACTGGCAGATGATCGGCTTGTTATTAGGCGGAATTTTCTGGGGAATGCTTGCAGATAAAAAAGGTCGTCTTTCCGTGTTGTTCGGGTCAATCATTCTGTATTCCATCGCCAATATTTTCACCTCGTACGTTCATACTGTAGATCAATATGCGCTTTGGCGATTCGTTGCGGGTCTAGGCCTAGCCGGGGAGTTGGGTGCGGGTATTACATTGGTGAGTGAACTTCTTCCTAAATCAAAACGGGGGATCGGAACTTCTGTTGTGGCGGGAATTGGGATTATGGGTGCCGTTGCGTCTTATTTTACTTATCAGATTACCAAAGACTGGCGGCTTTGTTACAGGATAGGCGGAGGATTGGGCATTGTACTATTGATTCTGCGTATAAGTGTGGCTGAATCAGGAATGTTTTTAGGTCTCAGGCATCAGTCCGTTCAGAAAGGTAATTTCTTGATGTTTTTTACTAATGCCCGGAGATTCAAAAAGTACATGATGACCATATTTGTCGGGCTGCCTACCTGGTTTGTGATCGGCATAATGGTGAACCAGAGCGACCGTTTCGCCAAAGCGATGTTTGGAAGTACAACGCTGGACTCGGGCAGGTCTATTATGTTCGCATATGCTGCTATATCGCTCTCGGATTTTCTTTCGGGATTTCTTTGTCAGTGGCTGCAAAGCCGTAAGAAGGGACTTCTGGTATTTTATATTCTTTGTGTATTTTCCGGATGGTTATTTTTCAGCCAGTTTAATAATCATGATGGTTCCATGTACTTGTTTTGTGCACTTATGGGTTTTTCTACGGGGTTCTGGGCCATTTTTGTAACCCTGGCTGCCGAGCAATTTGGAACAAATTTGCGAGGCACTGCAGCTACAACGGCTCCGAATATGGTTCGTGGTGCGCTTCCTTTAATGAACCTGCTATTTTTAAATCTCTTCCAGAAAAGCTGGGGATGGACCCTGATCAGTAGTGGCATCGTTACGGGCATTGTTGTTATGCTCATCAGTTTTACGGCACTCTATTTTACAGAGGAAACATTTCAAAAAGACCTTGATTATCTTGAAAATTGATCCCGTACCGTCCTCGAATACTGAATCCCTATCTTCGCGACTGACTTTTATTGCAAACCAACCATTGATGAAATTTTTGATCATCCGCTTTTCCTCTATCGGCGACATCGTACTTACGACTCCTGTTATCAGGTGCTTAAAGAAACAGATTCCTGATGCAGAAATACATTTTTTAACCAAATCGACATACCATCAAATCCTCTCAACAAACCCGTATGTTCATAAAATTCATTTACTGGAACAAAGCCTGCTGAATGTTATTGCAGAATTGAAGAAAGAGAATTTCGATTTTATCATCGACCTGCACCATAATCTCCGTTCGATGAAGGTGAAAGATGCACTAAAAGTAAAATCTTATTCTTATGACAAGCTAAATGTGAAGAAGTGGATTTACACAAATTTCAAATGGAACCTTCTTCCTGATATTCATATTGTAGATCGATATATGGATACGGTCAAAGAATTTGGAGTGAAGAACGATGGAGGAGGTCTGGATTATTTTATCGGAAAAGAAGATATCATCAATGAGTCTGATTTGCCCACATCACATTCGGCAGGTTATATAGGAGTCGTGATCGGAGCGGCACTCAATACCAAAAAATATCCTTTCCATCACGTTAAAAAACTATGTGAGTTACTGGATCATCCAATTATCCTCCTGGGCGGATTGGAGGATGCAGACGAGGGAGATCGAATAGCTGCTTCGGACAAGATCAAGATTTACAATGCATGCGGGAAATTTGGCCTGAATGAATCTGCAGACCTTGTACGCCGTGCAAAATTGGTGGTAACCAATGATACGGGACTCATGCATATTGCAGCCGCATACAAAAAACCTGTCATTTCTCTATGGGGTAACACAGTTCCGGAATTTGGTATGTATCCCTATTACGGCAGCAACTACCTGGAACGTAGTGGGTTTTCAACCCAAAAACTCCCTTACGATATTTTTGAAATAAATAATCTTCGTTGCCGGCCCTGTTCAAAGATCGGTTATGACTTATGTCCTCGTGGACATTTTAAATGCATGGAAAATATAGCGCCTGAAAAAGTGGTTGCTCAAATACGGGAGAGGCTTTCAACTATTTAATATGCTGACCTGTCCATGTTCCGTCCTTATTAAAGATGTTGTAGCCAACAATTGAGTCGAAACATAAATATTTGCCATCCCAAATTCCCTTCACGTCGAAGTGATTATAAATTCCGGGTGCGGCCTTCACATAACATCCCGTCCATTCTCCGGTAGAATCGAAAGTAAGCATGAGTTGCTGGGTAGCTATTGAGACATATCCAATAAGATCATCGGTATTATTGAATATATACAACCCTTTCCAGGATGGATTCTTAGGATGATATTCATTGTGATACATCGGATTCAGGGTCTTATTTACATCCGGATTCAGTTCATAATGATTTAATGGATTGATGGAACTGTTGAATTCAGGATTGATATCATTGTTATGTGCAGGATTGATGTTCCAGTTATATTTTGGGTTAATATTTGAATTCTTTTCAGGGTTTATTGTACTATTAAAAGTGGGACTGAGATTGATATCCACTTTCGGATCGTGTGTATTTTGCAGAGATTGGGCGTTAACATGGATTTGAAACACAAATGCAATCAGGGCGGATACGAGTAAATTTCTTTTCATGAGTCTTTTTTTCTATGGTTCACAGTCGGGTCGGAATATCGGAGTTCAAAATACAAATTAAATACTGTTATTCATTTTACATGAATATGAGTCCATTTTCCATTCTTATCGAACAGATTAAAGCCGGATTGATTATCGTAACAAAGGAACATACCTGTCCAAACGCCAAAAAGGGTAAAATAATTATACATCATTCGACCGGCTTTTACATAATAACCATTCCATGTACCGCTATTGTCAAATGAAAGCATCACATTTTGGGTTGCTACAGAAATATATCCGAACAGTTGATTGGAATCATTAAAAAGAAACATTCCCTTCCATGTTTCTGTGGAAGGCCGCAGACCCTTCATGATAACGGGGTTAAGAACATCATTTGACTGAGGATTCAGTTGCATGTTTATCATTGGGTTTATGGCTGAATTCTGCGTTGGGTTCACAGAATTTTCCTTTAGAGGATTCATGTTCCAGTTCGAGGAAGGATTGATGGACTGATTGCTATCCGGGTTAATCTCTCTGTTAAGAAAAGGATTCAGGTTGGGATCTTTTTTTGGATCATGACCTTTAAATGCCATATCATTCTGGGCCCATGTGAAAGAACCCGAATACAGGAAAACTGCCAAAATCACAATTCCTCGCATACGAATAACATATTGTTATAACGTTGGATTCAACGCGACCTTTCGCCGGATACGAGGATAAAATTAAGGGAAAATGAAAGAAAGGCTAAAGATAATATAGGGGTATGACATTGTCAATACCTGAACAAATAGCTAAATCCCTATTTTCACAATGTGGGAATGTGGAACTATGCAAATGTGGAAGCGTGTAAATGAAATTTATAATTGAATTTTAAATTTCATTCCTACATTTTTCACATCCCCACAATTCCACCCTCCCACATTATGAAGAAGGATTGGATGCCTTTAATTATGATTTTAGTGTAGCAAGAACGTCGTTCATGCTTTTTACAGCTTGAGCGCTTTTGGCAAATAAAGCTTTTTCATCGCCGTTAAGTTCCATTGGAATGATTTTCTCCCATCCATTTTTTCCGATGGTAACGGGCACGCCAAGACAAATATCTTTATGATCGTATTCACCTTCAAGGGATACGCAGCAGGTGAATAATTTCTTTTCATCTCTTACGATGGATTCGACAAGAGCGGCTCCTGCAGCTCCGGGTGCATACCATGCTGAAGTGCCAATAAGTTTTGTGAGTGTTGCGCCACCTACCATTGTATCCGCTATGATTTGCTTTTGTTTTTCTTCTGAAAGTAATTTAATAACCGGCACGCTGTTCCAGGTTGCAAAACGAATGAGTGGGATCATCGTGGTATCTCCGTGACCTCCGATCACAATCGCATTAAGGTCAGCAGGACTGCATCCAAGGTGCTGGCTCAGCTGGTATTTAAATCTGGCACTGTCCAGCGTGCCACCCATGCCAATGATCCTTTCTCTTGGAAGTCCTGTTTCTTTCAGCGTGAGATAAGTCATGGTATCCATCGGGTTACTAATGATGATCAGAATTGCGTCAGGAGAATATTTCAGAATATTTTCTGCAACTGATTTTACAATTCCTGCATTTGTGCCGATCAGCTCTTCCCTTGTCATGCCGGGTTTACGCGGAAGTCCGGAAGTAATCACTACTACCTTGCTTCCGGCTGTTTTAGCATAATCATTCGTACTACCGCTGACACGGGTATCGAATCCGAGTAAGGTTGCTGACTGCATAATATCCTGTGCCTTTCCTTCTGCAAAGCCTTCTCTGATATCGAGTAATACAAGTTCTTCCGCGAGTTCTTTACGGGCAATATTGTCAGCACAGGTAGCACCCACGGCACCTGCTCCCACTACAGTTACTTTCATCTGAATTTATTTAAAATGATGGAGGATTTTTTTAAAGCGAGGCAAAGTTAGGGATCAAACTTAATTGTTAATTGTCAATTGTTAAATGTTAATGCAAATTTGGTAGTGACGATTAAAAATAATTGACAATTAACAATTATCAATTCACAATTAGAGCGTTTATTTATCACTCGCATCAAACGCTTTCATTATTGTATCCACCTGTTGATTGCCTTCAAAATGAGTGATATACTCACCCTTTTTGTCATAAAGTGCCAGATAAGGAAGGCTCGTCATTCTGTAAAATGGCGGTAGCATATATTTTTCATCCCTTCCCAGCAAAATATTTGCATGATCGCCGATTCTGAAATAATTGTAAAATGTTTTCATTTCGTCAAAAGGCTGAAAGGTTGCCATTACAATTTGAATGTCTTTAAACCTGCTGAAATCCGCCAAAATATCACGGGTCTGATGTTTGCAATGTTCACATTCCGGGCTGAAAAATATAAGCAGGATCTTGCGATTCTTTTTAATATTTTCCTTAGTAATGTAGTGTACACTATCTACCTCCAGTAAATGAACAGGCGGGAAACCGGGGTTTTTCAAATATGGTGCTTCAGGAAGGGCCGCAGTGGATTGTGCCTGAACTGAAAACAAAGAAAAAAGACCGAGTATAGCTATCAGCACAACCTTCATAGTGGATATTTTCATAAAAATAACGGAAAATAAGGGACGCTCATAATTTCAAAAAGGGACTCTTTGCGAAGTAGCATAAAAACCATTAGTTTTGTCGCCCTTTTGGGGTTGAACAATTAATTATAATTCATGGCAAATACAGCAGACATAAGCCGCGGACTCATCATCAAACTAGATGGCAGTCTTTATTCAGTAGTGGATTTTGGAGAAAATAAAACGGCGAGAGCGGCCGCAAAAGTGTGGGCCAAATTAAAAGGTGTGGACAATAACAGGAGTATCGAGAAAACCTGGAATAGTGGTGATAATATTTTTCCGGTGCGTGTTGAAAGAAAGGATTATCAATTCATTTACAAAGATGATTCGGGTTATAATTTTATGGACACTGAAACTTTTGAACAAATCGCATTGCAGGAAAATCTGGTGGATGCACCACAATTTCTTAAAGACGGTCAGGAAGTAACCGTACTCATGAATACAGAAACAGACACTCCGATGGGAGTTGAACTTCCTGATAAAATTGTTTTGAAAGTTACATATTCAGAACCCGGTATGAAAGGAGATACTGCTACGCGTACACTTAAACCTGCCAAGGTTGAAACCGGCGCTACTGTTAATGTTCCGCTCTTCGTAAACGAAGGAGAATTAATCCGAATTAATACAAAATCAGGTGAATATGTGGAGAGAGTGAAAGAATAACGCTTATCTTAGTCTTCCTTTTTAAAATGTAAAACACCATAACTGATGGATTTTAAACAGATTCAGGAGTTGATCAAACTGATCAACAAGTCTAATATCGGTGAAGTGACGGTTGAAGAAAAGGGATTTAAAATTACAGTAAAACAAAAAGAGGAACATATTCATCAGGTGATTTCTGCTCCTTACAATCCCCAGCAGTCATCTCAAACGTATGCAACTCCGCCTGCTGTTTCAGCACCGGGTAACGTTAGTACTCCTGCATCGAACGGAAAATCGAAATCCACAGAACCTGTTGTAGACAATCTGATCACCATAAAGAGTCCAATGATAGGGACTTTTTACCGCAGCTCAGCACCTGATAAACCGTCATTTGTAAATGTCGGAGATGAAACGGAACCCGGGAAAGTGGTTTGCATTATTGAGGCCATGAAATTATTTAATGAGATTGAGAGTGAGGTGAAAGGGAAAATTGTAAAAGTTCTTGTTGAAGATGCATCACCGGTCGAGTTTGACCAGCCTCTCTTTCTGGTAGATCCAAGCTAATTGGAGATTTGAAGTTTGAAAATGATTCACACATCATTTTTCCGGAATGTTTCAAATTTTTCATTTCACCTGACGCAGGATAAAATTCCAAATTCCAAAAAATTCAATGTTCAAAAAAATATTAATAGCCAACAGGGGAGAGATCGCTTTACGGGTCATCAGGACCTGTCGTGAGATGGGCATTAAAACCGTAGCTGTTTATTCCACTGCTGATAAAGAAAGTCTGCATGTAAAATTTGCTGACGAAGCAGTATGCATTGGCAAACCCGCCAGTGCTGATTCCTATCTGAATATTCCGCATATCATGGCGGCCGCGGAAATTACCAACGCCGATGGAATTCATCCGGGCTATGGCTTTTTGGCTGAGAACGCAAGATTTGCTGAAATCTGTGGCGAGCACGGCATAAAATTTATCGGTCCCACACCGGCTATGATCAATGCCATGGGTGATAAAATTACCGCTAAAGAAACCATGATTAAAGCGGGAGTCCCTGTTGTACCGGGAGGCGGGGGTCTGCTTGAAAATATCGGACACGCAAAAACAATAGCTTATGAAACGGGTTATCCGGTAATTCTCAAAGCGACGGCAGGTGGTGGGGGAAAGGGGATGAGAGTCGTTTGGAATGAAGCGGAACTGGAGAAAGCTTATGACTTCGCAAAGGCAGAAGCCGGTGCCTCATTTAAGAATGATGGCATTTATATGGAGAAATTTGTAGAAGAGCCACGACATATTGAAATTCAGGTGGCCGGAGATCAGTATGGCACCGTTTGTCATCTGAGTGAACGGGATTGTTCTATTCAGCGCAGGCATCAGAAATTGGTTGAAGAATCACCTTCTCCTTTTATGACCCGGGAACTTAGGTACAAGATGGGTGAAGCAGCGATTAAAGCGGCTTCTGCCATACATTATGAAAGTGTTGGAACAATCGAATTCCTCGTCGATAAACACCGGAATTTCTACTTCATGGAAATGAACACAAGGATACAGGTTGAGCATTGTGTAACTGAAGAAGTAGTCAATTTCGACCTGATCAAAGAACAAATAAAAATTGCTGCCGGAGAAACCATCAGTGGTGTTAATTACGAACCACAGGGTCATGCAATCGAGTGTCGCATTAATGCAGAAGATCCATATAATGATTTTCGTCCTTCGCCGGGAAAAATAACTACGCTTCATCAGCCTGGCGGTCATGGTATACGTGTTGATTCGCATGTATATGACGGTTATACTATCCCTCCCTATTACGATTCAATGATCGGGAAAATCATAGCGGTAGCGAGAACCCGCAGTGAAGCCATAGATACCATGCATCGTGCTCTTATGGAATACGTGATAGAAGGAATAAAGACAACTATCCCATTCCACCTTCAGCTGATGAAAGATGAAAATTTCCGAAGTGGAAACTTCAATACCAAATTTCTCGAAGGGTTTAAGATGAAATAATTCTTAAGCCTAAAGCTTAAAGCCTAAAGTCTAACGCTTAAAGCGGAACGCTTAACGCAAATTGTTCAATCAGTTCTTCGGGTTTTTTACTGCCCGGAATAAATCCGCATAGCCTGTCAATCAAAGATTCGACAATGGCGTCGGGGCAGGATGCTCCACTAGTGATAAGAACTCGCAACGGCCTGGTATCTGGCAGATAATCAAATGATAATTTTTCCAGGTGTTCGTGAATGTCAAAGTGTGAAATCTTTTCAGCGGAAACCAGCGTCTCCGGTCCCGCAACAAAATAGGTAGGAAGTTTTTGTTCGCACAGTTCCACCAAATGGGTCGTATTAGATGAATTATATCCTCCGACGACGAAAGCCAGATCTGCGGCGATTTCCAACATTCCTGCCACTGCCGACTGATTATCGTTCGTTGCATAACATAAAGTATCACGGGTATCAGCAAACACTTCCTCCGGGTTTTCATTATTTATTTCAGCCGCTTCACGTGTTTCCTTTTTGAGATAGTCAGCGATCTGCTGTGTATCCGATGCGAGCATCGTCGTTTGATTTACTACACCTATTCTTTGCAGATCGAAAACCGGATCAAATCCATTGCTATAGTGTCCCTTAAATATTTGTATGAATTCCTCCGGTGTTTTTTCTTTTTTAATAAACGCAGCCAGTAAAATGGCTTCTTCCATATCTTTAATGATCAGTGCAGGACCGCCTGCTGCTGCATGAGAAAAAGTAGCCCGGGTTTCTTCATGTCCCGGTTTACCATGAATGACAACCGTAAATTTTTTCCCTGCAATTTGCTCGCTGCGATTCCAGACTTTCTCAACAAAAGGACAGGTTGTATTATAACTTTCGGTATGAATTCCTTTTGAATGTAAAATGGCATTTACTTCCAGACTGGTTCCAAATGCCGGCGTAATGACGATGTCCGAAGATGACAGATTTTCAAATGGAATCAGTTCTTTGCCGCCGGTATCCTGAAGAAAACGGACTCCTTTTTTTTTAAGATCATTATTCACCTGAGGGTTATGAATCATCTCACTCAACAGAAAAATATTCCTGCCCGGATTTTCTTCAATAGTTCGAAAGGCTATATCAATGGCATTTTCTACTCCGTAACAAAACCCGAAATGCCGAGCGAGGTAGATCTTGAGAACGCCGAAGTCAAGCAATGTAGGTGTAAAATCCTTTTTCATTTTATCTTCCGCACGTCGTTTGTTCTTAATCGCAGTGATCAGAGGACTTCGATAGACGTGAGGAACCTGGAAATTTTTCATTGCCCGGCAAAGTTAATAATATACATGGTTTGTGGTTTATGGTGTGTGGTTTATGGTCAATGTTTTATAAGCTGCATTTTTTTTATATCCATTTTCCATAAACCATACACCATATACCTAAGCCTTGCGCTTTCTGCGATGAGCCCTGATTCGTATCTTTCAGATTCAATGTGTTATGAATGGTAGGTGAATTTAAAACCCTTAGCTGGGCGCTGGACTCGAATATTTATGAAGTAAATCTGCGCCAATATACAAAGGAGGGAAATTTCCTCGCGTTTGCCAACCATCTGCCACGATTAAGGGAAATGGGAGTCGAAATTCTCTGGTTTATGCCAATAACTCCGATTAGCAAACTGGGGCGTTTGGGCACTCTTGGGAGTTATTATGCCTGTGCAGATTATATGAACACAAATCCGGAGTTTGGTTCGGTTGACGAATTTAAATGGCTTGTACATCTGGCGCATGAAATGGGTTTCAAAGTATTGATTGATTGGGTTGCAAATCACACCGGGTGGGATCATAAATGGACAACCGAACATCCGGAATTCTATAGAAAAAATATAGATGGAAATTTTTATGACCCGCATGGTTGGGCAGATGTAATTGATCTCAACTATGATTCTGCTGAACTTCGTTTGGCAATGATCAGGGCGATGCAGTTCTGGGTTGAGACTTGCAACATTGACGGTTTTCGTTGTGATATGGCCATGCTTGTACCTCTAAGTTTCTGGAGGGAAGCAAGAACCGATTTGGATGGCATCAAACCTCTTTTCTGGCTGGCAGAATGTGAGGAGATCATGTATCACGAAGTATTTGATATCTCTTACACCTGGAAGATGTTACATATCATGGAAGCCTTCTGGAAAAAATCCAGTGATATGCAGGGACTGATTCAGGTTTTATATTATTACAACCATCAGTTTCCTTCAGGGGCACTAAGAGCAAATTTTACTTCCAATCACGATGAAAATTCACACAGCGGATCTGAGTATGTAAGATTAGGCGAAGCATCGTTGCCATTTGCTGTTTTTGCCTGTATGTATGACGGGCTCCCATTGATTTACAGCGGTCAGGAATTGCCGAATTTGAAACGACTTTTGTTTTTTGACAAGGACGAGATTGACTGGAAATCGCCCTGCGAACTTTCGGATTTTTATAAGATCCTGCTGACACTGCGCAAAACTAATCCTGCACTAAAAGGGGGCGACCCAAAAAGGGCGGCGATGCTCCTTTCAAATACTGCAGCGGATCGTGTGTTGAGTTTTATTCGCCGCCATGAGCGGGATGAAGTATTGGTGATTTTGAATCTCTCCTCTGAACCACAGTCGGTGATCATTACCGGTCACACACTTGCTGGTGCATTTAAAGATATTTTTGATACTGCGGGTCCCGATTTTATTTCTGGTCAGCCATTGCGGCTGAATGCCTGGGAGTACAGGGTTTATGTTAAATAAGCCTAAGGCTTAAGGCTCAAAGCCCAAAGCAAAAAGCTTAAGTCGGTGTTGTAATTTATTAAATAAAAATGCGCTTCTGTTTAGGAAGCGCATTTAAAACTTATAAATTGCTTTAGGCTTTGAGCTTTAGGCTTTAAGCTTATTCATCATTTAACTTCAGAGGATATGTAAAAGAACCATCATATCCGGGATATACGCCTTCCAGTTTCAAAGAACCGTTTCCAGCCTGTTCTACGATTTTCCGGAAATCGTCCACGGAAGCTACCTGTTGTCCGTTTACTTTTAGAATCACAAAACCTTCTTCCATTCTTGTTTTAGCAAATAATCCTTTGTCGCTGATAGAAGTGACAACGATTCCACCCTTCACATTCAGTTTGGTGGCATCTGCTTTTTGTAATGGTTGGAGTTCAGCACCTAATTTATCGAACGCAGAATTCTTAACGACATCAATATTTCCAACGTTATTCATCAGGGTGACCATTACCTCATTTTCCTTACCACCTCTTTCGTAGGTAATTTTGACTTTATCGCCGGGACGGTAAATGGCTATTTGTCCAACCAGCTCTGATCCGGTATTAATCTGTATGCCGTTTAGTTTGGTAATCAGGTCACCTTCTTTCAGGCCGGCTGCATATGCGGCGCCATTCGATTTAACATTCAAAATATAAACTCCTTCCACATCGTCTTTGATACCTTTTTCTTTTTTCTGATCATCAGTAAGGTTTTCGCGTGCATATTCGATACCGAGGTAAGCTCTCTGCGTCGTACCATATTTGATAAGATCTGTAACTACTTTCTTCACAATATTTACCGGGATAGTAAAAGAATATCCCGCATAAGATCCGGTGGGCGATGCGATGGCTGAATTAATACCTATCAATTGTCCTTCAGGATTAATTAATGGGCCGCCGCTGTTCCCCGGATTCACTGCTGCATCTGTCTGTATAAAAGATTCAACCGGAGCGACGCTTTGGCGACTATTGATATCAATGGATCTGCCTTTAGCACTTACGATTCCTGCTGTAACCGTAGTTTCCAGTGAAAGAGGATATCCAACTGCAAGTACCCACTGACCCACTTTAATTTCGTCTGAATTTCCGTAAAGTAGGAAAGGCAGACCTTTCGCGTCGACTTTTACGACTGCAAGATCAGTACTGGGATCAGTAGCAACCACTTTTGCTTTGAAAGACTTTTTATTGCTGAGGGTAACTGTTACTTCATCAGCGCCATCCACAACGTGGTTGTTTGTGACGATATAACCGTCTTCACTAATAATTACTCCTGAACCAGAACCCATTTCAGGCATTGAGCGGGAACGATCTCCAAAAAAATCATTGGGATCAATTCCGAACAAATCAGAAAAGGGATTTTTTCTTGGCAGGTTATTGCTTACGGTACGTACGGTTTTTGTTTTTATGTGTACGGTAGCTGGAATGGCTGCACTTGCAGCACTTACAAAATCCGCTGGTCCGGCTGACTTTCCACCCTCAAAAAACTTGGCGTAGTTCGAAGGTACTCTGCCTGAATCCTGCACATAGGAGATAGTACCGTTAGGAGAATAGGAATAAGTTCCAATGGGTTTAAAATGATTATACCCCCATAAACTGCCGAGGGTAGTAGCTGCACTTATAAATGCAATGCCGGCAACTTGTTTGAATTTCATTATTATAAATTTTTTTTTTCAATGATCGGACATTACTTCTTGTCAAACGACATGCCCAACGAGTACCAAAGTAACGCCCGGAAAGAATTTAGGTTATTACCACCTGTTCAGTTTAACAAATAATTTACTAAGACCTTCGTAGATGGCAGTTCTCCAAATTTACAAAAGAAATTTTAGCATACAATAACTGACATTCATTCAGAGTGCTCTTAAAAATTTCATGGTATCTCTTCCGTCAGCATAGTCAGTAAGGTCTGGTTGCTGGCTTTTACCAAAAGGAACGTACTCCCGGCCGACTACACATTGAAGTTCCTGGTTTTCCGAAAATGGGAGATCTGTTTTCAGATCACGATAAAAGCTATAGTTTAACACGGATATTGGCGAAAAAGGTGATTTGTCTTCCAATAAAAGAAGGCAGTCGTTTGTCATATAGTATAGCTTATTTAAGATAGCCAGTGATAAACGATAGTCATAGTTGTTCTTGTATTTATTGTGATCTGCCACCCATTGGTATTTTCGAAAATACTGCAGCAGGGGTATGAAGTCATAATTTTCAGGCACGTGAATCTGTGTAACATTACGACAACCCAAACCAAAGTACATGAAAACGTCATCAGCGAGTTTTTCAAGTTCTTCAGGTGTTTCATCTCCCTGCAATAAAGCGATGGAAGTTCTGTTGCGACGTATCAAACTGGGATATTTCCCAAAATAATATTCAAAGTATCGCGCAGAGTTATTACTGCCCGTAGCGATGTATGCGTCCATACCTTTAAGCATGTCGGTGAACTGGGCATATTGGGCAAATTCGGGACATCTTTTTACCAGGAAATTCAGAAGCGAGGTAAACAGGACAGAGTCTTTTGATGAAAGTTTAATAAACTGACGATTCCCACTAATGAAACAGGACAGAAAATCATGAAATCCTACCAGCGGAATATTTCCGGCCATTACGATCCCGACATTTTTTGGATTTTCGTTTGTCGATGGAAAATGGTAGTGCAAAGCCCATTCTTCCAGTAAATTCCGTTGCAGGTACCTGGAAGTAATATTTCTTACTGCCATTTCAATAAAATCGGGTATAAACCAGGAGTTATGCTGGAAAGCACGTGTTTTTGCCATCGTCCATTGGGCATCATCCGAAAGCATGTAATCTCCCAGTTCTACCAGTAAGCTGATACGGTTCTCCAAATCCATATTTCAGATTATCTTTGTGCCGCGAAATTAAATCTATTCAAATCCTAACAACAACAATATTATGGCGATTAAGATAACAGATGAATGTATCAATTGTGGCGCCTGCGAACCGGAGTGTCCAAATAATGCTATTTATGAAGGTGGTGTGGAATGGGCCATATCTGATGGATCTTCAGTAAAAGGTCCCTTTACCCTGATGGATGGTACGGTCATCGATGCAAATCAGAGAAACAGTCCGGTTGCTGTGGATGTCTATTACATCGTACCCAATAAATGTACTGAATGCCAGGGTTTCCATGAGGAACCTCAATGCGCGTCTGTTTGTCCGGTAGACGTTTGTATCCCCGATGAAATGTACCGTGAAACAGTGGAGGAGTTGCTGGCAAAGAAAGAAAAACTGCACCTCTGATTTTTCCGCCAAATATTTAAACCCAATACATGAAGAAGACTATTGCATTTGTAACCGGAGGTTATTCCGGCGAAGCGGAAGTTTCATACAAGAGTGCGATCACCATGGAAGCCGAGGTTGATAAGAATGCTTACGATTTGTACCGCATTGATATCACTCCCACCGAATGGTTTCATTCCGGAAAAGACGGTAAGAAAGTCCAGGTTGACAGGAATGATTTTACGCTTATTATAGATGGTAAGAAGATCAAATTTGATGCGGTACTGATAGGTATTCACGGAACACCAGGCGAAGATGGAAAACTGCAGGGTTATTTCGATCTGATGAATCTTCCTTACACAACCTGTAATGCCGCAACGTCTGCCATTACCTTTAATAAACGATATACAGTTGCAGTAGCGGCCTTCGCAGGAATAAACGTATCGCATTCGGTACACCTGTTTAAGCAGGACAATCCTGACGCAGCAGAGCTGGGGAAAATGGTAAAAATGCCTGTATTTGTAAAACCAAACAACGGTGGTTCAAGTATTGGGATGTCCAAAGTAAATAGAAAAGAAGATCTTAAAGATGCCCTAGTCAAAGCATTTCGGGAAGATGATCAGGTACTTGTAGAAGAATTTATAACCGGGAGGGAATTTACAGTTGGTGTTTTTCGTTCTCAGAATGAAATTGTCGTTCTTCCGATTACAGAAGTAAAAACCTCTAAGGAATTTTTTGATTTTGAAGCCAAATATTCTCCGGGATTTTCAGAAGAAATTACTCCGGCTGAACTAGAGGAAACTAAAGCCGAGAAGGTAAGGCATACGGCAAAAAAAATTTACCAGCTTTTTAACTGTAGTGGGGTGATACGGATTGATATGATTTATGACGAAATTAAGAATGAACCCTTTCTTCTGGAAATCAATACGGTACCCGGACAAACTGCAGCGTCGGTGGTTCCCCAGCAAGTGAGGGCAAAGGGCTGGACACTAAAACAATTCTATTCAGCGTTGATTGAAGACGCTTTAACCCGTGCAAAAAAATCCTGAGCCGGATATATTATCTTTCCACTTAAATACAGATCAGTGTTTCGATTTCTGACCAGCAAACCACTTTGGTTGAATATTCTTGCCGGATTTGCAGTTCTGATTTTATTGCTCCTGCTCTTTTTGGGATCTCTCGATATTATTACCCATCACGGGAAAACAATGAAAATTCCCACCGTGGTTGGCCAGTCGATTGATCAGGCAAGAAAGACGTTGGAATCACAGGGTTTTGAAATTATTATCCAGGATTCTATATACAACGACACGATTCCACCACTTCAGGTAATCAAACAATTTCCAGATGCTGACAATCTGGTCAAAGTCAATCGTACAGTATATCTTACTATAAATCGTTCAGTCGCGCCCGAAATTGACATGCCAAATCTTCTTAGTATGACATTTCGAAACGCAGAAATGGTCCTGCGCCGTTATGGACTGAAACTTGGAGATACTGTCTTCAAACCTGATTTTGCCAGGAACTCCGTACTTGACCAGCAGTATAAGGGACAAAGTATCAAACCAGGCACAAAAATTCAGCAGGGGAGTGAGATAACACTTGTTCTGGGAAATGGGGTGGGAATTGAATTTATAGTCCCCGACCTTTTTGGAATGACTTACCGTGATGCCCGCGCTACCATCAGTGAATCTGGTTTGATTGTTGGTTCAGTAGTGCCTGATGCCGATGTGACTGATACCATGAGTGCTTTTGTGTATCGTCAAAACCCGGACAGGTATGATTATGAGAAACAGGTTAATCATATCCGACAGGGACAGATCATTGATATCTGGATTTCAGTACAAAAGAAAGAACGAATTATAGACAGCAGTTCGGTTCAGAAAGCCAATAACTACTGATTAAATCTTATTGTATGCAAATAATTACTGTCAGTGAACTTAAAGATCGTCTTGGCCGGGGTGAAATAATTAATCTCGTGGACGTACGCGAAGTATCGGAACACAATGAATTCAATATCGGTGGTGAACTTATACCGCTCGGCAATATTCAGGCGATGGATATAAGTCAGCTGGAATCGCTGAGAGATCAGGAAGTGGTATGTTATTGCAGGAGTGGAAACCGGAGTGGTCAGGCCTGCCAGATTCTGGATATGCTGGGGTTCAAGAATACAAAAAATTTGCAGGGAGGGATGCTGGCCTGGCAAAAGGCTTAGGCAAGTATGGGAGTATGGGAGTATGGGAGTGTATAAAAAACACTTATACTTTCCTCAGATTTTGATATTCACTGAGAAAATAAAGTTCGTTCCGGCCTGAGGAAACAAAAAGTTTTCGTTAACAAGTACGCCGCCAGAATAATATCCATAGGTATATCCCGTAGCTTCATATTTTTTATTGAAAACATTATTCAGGTAAAAAACAAAATTTACTTCTCCTGTAGATTTAATTTTTGGCGAATAAATAATCCTTAATTGTTGTAAATAGTAATTGGCAATTTTCTTTTGATCGCTTTCTGAATTGTCCAGATATTCATCTCCTACAAACTTTGCCGGAAGGCTTATTTCCAATGACGAACTTGGAAAAAAACTAACCGTTGCGGCTGCGATAAAGTTTGGAGATAAGGCGATATCTGTCTTTTTATAGGTGGTGCTTACCTGACCCCCATTATCGTAATCATCGACATAAGACGTGTAGTTGGAAATTTTATTTTCGCTGATAGTCATATTACCTGTAACCTGAAACCAGTTCGTAGGTTTGATACCTCCCTGCAATTCCAGTCCCAGCCTCCAGCTTCTTGGCGTATTTGTTCTTGTATATTCTCCAACATCGTTGATTTTTCCTGTAAGCACAAGCTGATCATGATATAACATGTAATAACCTGTGAAGCCCCAATTTGATGTGGCTGTTTTATTATTCAGACCGATTTCAAAATCATTTACGGTTTCAGGTACCGGTTGCTGACTAAGACCAGTTTGATAGTCGTCATGGTTGGGTTCATGAGTTGCGCGGGCGAAGGAAAAATAAGCCTGCAGAGGACCATGATTATATGATAGTCCTGCTTTTGGGTTGAAGAAATTGTAATGGTTAACAATTGTATCAACATCGGTATTGTCGAATCCGTTTATACGATAGTATACGTTTCTGTATTGCAAATCAATAAAACTGGTGAACCATTTTCCCAGCTGCTGCTGCCACTTCGTATAGATATTAAAATCTGTTTTTTTCGCCGGGTTGTTATAGTATTCGTAATCCGGCTGAACTCCGCCCTGCGCAGCCCATACGATATTACCATAGTGTTGCCCGTCGTATTCGGTCCAACCACCCCCCAGAGTTATATCTGAATTATTTTTCTTATACTGAAGGGAATAAATTCCTCCGTAAAAATAATTGCTGAGCCATCTTTGTCTGATCAGATCGGTACTACCGATGGTGTCCGTGCCGTATACAGGCCCGGATAATCCATAGTCGCTATATGATCCTTCGTTTATATATTCTTCATAGTATCCTTTCCCACGGGTAAGGAATGCGGCTACATTTGCGGTCAGTGATTCTGAAATTTCCTGATTAAAAAATAACTGATAATGGTTTTGAGTGTAGTTGTCCGTTTGATTTGAGTACAGGAAATAGTTATACGTTCTTCGTTTTGCATCAAACAGGTTCAGTGAATCAGCGGTTGTATTATACAGTGCTCCGGGATAACCGGTATTGTTCAGATATTCCTGTTGCAAAGCGGCACTATCGCCAAAAAGTTTTGCCTCAGGCACACCATTCCAGGCCTGGTATGTTTTTTCAGATCCCATTATAATATTAAAACGCAGGGAGGTTTTTTTAGAAATATATGCAGTCGAGAAATAAACTGATTTTAAATCACTTGTTGCCCGATCAATGTAACCATCGCTGCTGATACGGGATAGGCGCATGTCCACCGTAAAATGACCATCTATTAATCCCGTCCCCGCCTTCAGTGTGTTCTTCCAGGAATTGAAGGATCCGAAACTATTGTTGAATTCTGCATAAGGAGAAGGCAGAAAAACATTTGTTGAAAAATTCATACTGGCTCCGAAAGCGCCAGCGCCGTTTGAGGACGTACCAACTCCGCGTTGAATCTGAATACTATTTGTTGAAGAAGCAAAATCGGGAAGGTCGACAAAATAAATAGACTGCGACTCAGCATCATTGTATGGTATGCCATTAAGGGTCATATTAATTCGGGAAGCGTCTGTACCCCGGATAGAAATGCCGGTATAACCTATACCGTTACCGGCATCGGAATTTACAACTACTGAAGGTGTCTGCTCTAATATATAAGGTAAATCCTGGCCATTATTTAATTTTGCAATCTGACTTGATCCCAATGTAACTTTTGTAAAAGGTGATTTGTCTCCCGCGCGAATTGCAGTTATTTCAACGGGACTTAAAAAAAGCCCCGGATTCTTTATTTTAAGCGTGTCGGGATTAAGATTATTCGTGGAGCTGTCTTTACGGCTCACCACCTGGCTGATGGAGGCTGATATGATAAATAACAGGAATCCGACAGAAAGAAGCAGATATTTCATAATCCAACTTTTTTTAAATGAGATGGCGGAAAGTTGGAAAATGCAGACGAAAGAAGAGGAAAAGAAGCCACCTTCCCTGCGCAGGCATTATCCTGTTCAGGTTCTACGGGTATTATCTCAGCCTTATCCGATCCCGCCTCTGCGGGAAAGGGTTCAGCACCCCGGGAACTTAAAAAAACCGGTTTTCCGCCGGCAATGCAAATATAAGTAAGAGTCAGATTTATACCCTGTAAAAGTTAACTTTAATACCGTGCAACATCTTTTGAATTTGAATGTCTTTTTCATTGGTTAAACAAACTAAGTATGAAAAAAATCTTTTTTAGTATCACAGCGATATTTTTTCTGGCGACCTGTTTCGGTCAGGGTGACAAATCGAATGCGCAAACCCGAAAAGTACCCGAGTTTACGGGTGTGGACGTGTCGGGTGGTATAGATCTTTATCTGAGCAGCGGACCTGCATCTGTTTCCATTAGCGCATCAACCACTGAAATCCGGGATCATATTGTTACAGAAGTAGTGCACGGTGTATTGAGAATTCATCTGCAGGAAGATTGGAATCCGGGTTGGGGCAACTCTAAAATGAAAGCATATGTTTCAATCGACAAAATAAAATCCCTGGAAGCTTCCGGAGGCGGAGACATTTTCCTGAAAGGATTAATAACAGCGGACGACCTACGTGTCGACTTGTCTGGTGGTGGAAATATGGAGGGAAAGTTAAATGCCAACCGTTTGAATATCGAGCAATCCGGTGGATCCAGCGTGGAACTTACCGGAAAAGTGATGAACCTGAATCTGGAATCCAGTGGCGGGGGTAATTTAAAAGGATATGACCTGATCACTGATGTTGCTACTATTCATTCAAGCGGTGGCAGCGATGTGGAACTGACAGTAAATAAAGAACTGAGTGTGGTATCCAGCGGTGGTAGTGATGTACGTTATAAAGGACGGGGCGTTGTACGTTCCGTTAATTCAAGCGGAGGTGGCAGCGTTTCCCATAAAGACTAAGATCCCCCTATCTTTGCACTCCTTAAATAGAGTGTAAAATGGGCATGGACCGGAATACGATCATTGGCTTTGTTCTTTTGGGCTTGTTATTATTTGTTTACTTATTTACAGCCACTAAAAATAATCAACTGCTTGAAAGGCAAAGACTTCGGGAGGCAGATTCATTAGCAGCAGTAAAAAGGGTTCAGGAAGCTTTGCATGTGGTTCAGGATTCTGTAAAAGTAAAAGTGGCTTCAGGAGATTCTCTCAAAGGATTTAATAAAGCAATTGGCGGCACCGAAAAATTAGTAGTTGTTGAGAATGACCTATTGAAGATCGTTTTCAGTAATAAAGGCGGCCAGCCGAAAGAAGTCGTACTTAAACATTATAAATTATACGACAGCAGCCTGGTGAAGGTGGTTGATTCCAGTCTTGCTAACCGGCTGAATTATCCGATCAATACGGGCACTAATCAGACCCAACAGATTTCCGATTTATATTTCAATGATGCGAAGATTGAAAAAGCAGCCGACGGTACGCAAACTATTACTTACACGCTTCCCACACCCGGGGGACTTTCCGTAGAGCATCAGTATGTACTTCACCCAGACAGTTACCTGGTGGATTGGAACCTGACTTCGACGGGGGTAAATCAACTATTTTCCCAAAATAATCTTAATCTCGAGTGGCATTCAGAAATGAAGAAAACACAGGTATATGTTTACTACGAAAAGAGACTGACCAATGTGTGTTTTTCGACAGACAATGAGTTTGACTATATTTCCAGCAAACCTGAAAAGTCATTTGAAAAACCCGTGCAATGGGTTTCGGTTGTGCAGCAGTTTTTCAATAGAACACTTATTGCAAAAAATAATTTTACCGGTGGTAGCATCCACTGGGTTCGTGAGGTTTCTGATACTTCGACCATGCTGGGAACTGCCGACGTTCAACTTCAGGCTAAATTACCGGGCAACGCTTCCACTTTGAATTTTCAATGGTATTTTGGTCCCAACGATTACTATATATTGAAGAAGGCAGGTCCTAATATGGATCGTATTGTTGATCTGGGTCGTGATATGTACTCTTTTGTACGTCCGATCAACACATATATCATCATGCCGGTATTTAACTTTTTTAATAAGTTCGTTTCCAGTTATGGAATCGTCATTCTGCTTCTTACATTATTTATTCGTTTACTAACATCTCCACTGGTATACAGTAGTTATCTGAGTGGTGCAAAAATGAAAGCTCTGAGACCGGAGATAGAAATTCTCAAGAAAAAGACAAATGGGGATCAGCAGCAAATGGGCGTTGAACAGATGAAATTGTTTCGAGAGGCAGGGGTAAATCCACTTGGTGGATGTATACCGGCGCTGTTACAAATTCCTATATTTTTTGCCCTGTTTAGCTTTTTTAATTCCAATGTTGCACTTCGGGGACAACCATTTTTATGGGCACACGATTTATCGATTTATGATGTGGTTGTAAAACTTGGCTTTACAATCCCGGCTTACGGAGATCATATCAGTCTGTTTGCGACACTTGCCGTAATTACCAGTTTTCTGATTTCGCTATATGGAATGAGCATGACACCGGACCAGAGTAATCCGGCAATGAAGTACATGCCGTATATCATGCCGGTAATGTTGTTATTATTTTTCAATCGACTCCCTGCAGCATTAACCTGGTATTACACGGTATCTAATCTTATTACGTTGATATTGCAATTTGTTATTCAGAACTATATCATTGATCACGATAAAATTCTAGCCAAATTACAGGCAAACAGGAACAAACCCAAGACAAAACCCAAGTGGCAGGAGCGATTTGAGCAAATGCAGGAGGCACAGAAAAAGATTCAGCAGTCAAAAGGGAAAAGCTGAAGAAAGTATGGGAGTATGGGAGTGTGGAAGTGTGGGAGTGGTTATGACATTATTCTCTAATGGAAACTAATTTCATGAATAGTAAATGGCTGTTGGCTGGATTGGTGTTAATTTCCATTTCCGGTTACTCTCAGAAGCGGGTTGGTGACCTTACCTTAGTATATAATTCTACGATTACTAGTGCAGATGATTCCAGCAAAAAAATAAGTTCAACTACTGCATATTTTTTAAAAGGGAATCTAAGTCGGGCTGAAGTGAGTAGCAATTTGTTTTCATCTGTTACCATTTATGATTCGAAATCGGGATCCGGTGTGATACTAAAAGAAGTGAATGGTCAGAAGTTGCTGATCAGAATGAACGAGGAAAACTGGAACCAGAAAAACCGAAGATTTCTGAATTTGAATTTTACAAAATCGAATGAATCCAAAATAATTGCAGGATATTCATGCACTAAGGCTTCCGCGTCTACTTCTGAAGGATTCGAAATAACGGTCTACTATACACGAGATTTGATACCTGAAAATAAATCGTATGATCCATCTTTTAAAAATCTCGATGGCCTGCCGCTTGAGTACGAACTGAAGAAAGGGAACTTCCATATCAAATATTCTCTCGCGTCCATAAATCTTAATCCCGTTGCCGCATCTAAATTTGATATTCCCACCAGTGGATACAGAGAGTTAACCTACGACGAAAGTTTGAAAATGAAGGGGCAGTAAAACCTTGAGCTTATTTAGGCATTTGAATTCGAACTCCGAGAAATTGAAGATTGGATCTGGAATTACCAGTTTGATCAGGGCTTACGTTCACTTTGTATTGGTAAGGAAGAATAAACGTAGTATTTCCCCGCTGATAAGTAATCATTGCATTTAATGATATGTGATTATCAGTCTGTGGACGAAACGAAATATTAGTGCCACTATACAGTGGAGCTCTCTTCAGGGTAAATGACGAAGCCGCGTTAATGGGAGTAAAACTATTTTCGAATTCGGGATGTTTTTTCTTGTCTCCGCCACCTTTACTTGCAAATGCTAATGCCGTTGCAGCCAATAGCATCAGGCATACCGCAGTTAAACGGAGTGAAGCTGTCAGAGATGGTTTGTAATTAAGAATAGACATCGGGTCAAAGATATGATAAATTTTGAGTATTTTTTAACCTAATTCTGAGCCATTTGCCGTTATTTTAACACATTCTATGCCGGTTTTGTGGAAAACCCCCTTATATTTCGGTCGATACGTAGAATTTATGGCCCGCGTTGCCTTTCATAATTAATTTGTGGCTAATGGATTATGGACTAATTTAGTATAACCACCATAAATGAAAGAAAATCCATACCAACCCGAACAGGAAGAGATTAAAGAGCTTTTGAAACAGTACAGTGCGCTAAAAAATGGTCGTAAACACAGTTTTCTCGATGAAGATTGTTTCGAGAAGATCATTGACTACTACGACGGGAAGGAAGAATTGACGCATGCCCTCGAAGCTGTTGAAATTGGGGTTGAACAGTACCCGTTTTCATCCATTCTCCATATTCGCAAAGCGGATCTGCTTATAGCGACAAGAAAATACAAAGAAGCCCTCCAGGTGCTTGAAAAAGCGGAATTGCTGGATTCTAATGATATCAACCTATATATATTAAAGACGGACGTTTATCTGGCGTTGGATCAACAGGAAAAGGCGGTGGTTTTACTGCAGGAAGCCCTGCAACATTTTGAAGGTCGGGAGAGGATCGAACTTCTATTTGAACTGGCTGACGTCTATGATGACTATGAGGAGTTTGACAAAATATTCGACTGCTTACGCTGGATCCTGGAACAGGACTGCGAGAACGAAGAGGCTCTATATAAAATTTGTTTCTGGACTGATTTTACCGGAAGAAATGAAGAAAGTATCCGGCTTCATCAAAATATTATCGAAGAAAATCCTTACTCCGAGCTCGCATGGTTCAATCTGGCAGCTGCCTATCAGGGCTTGAAATTATACGAAAAAGCTGTTGATGCATACAAGTATGCGGTTGCTATTGATGAAAAATTTGACTATGCGTATCGGAACATGGGTGATGCTTTTATCAGGTTGCGGAAATACCGGGAAGCTATCGAGAGCCTGGAGAGAGTCTTGGAACTTTCAAAACCAGAAGATGTAATATATGAAGCCATTGGGCACTGTCATGACAAACAAAGACAATTTGCACAGGCTCGTTTTTACTATAGGAAAGCATCTCATCTTAATCAGGATGATAGCAAATTAATTTACAAAATCGCGTGTACCTATCTCAACGAAGGTCAGTGGACAAATGCGGTCAAACAATTGGAATCAGCCATTCGTATTCAGGGTAAACATCCGGAATATTACCTGGCATTGGGAGAATGCCAGATTCAACTCCTTGAATTCAGAGATGCAATTCAGGCATTTGGAACCGTAGTGCGGCTTAGACAAAAAAATATTTCCGGATGGGAAGCACTCGTACGCTGTTTATATTTGGCGGAAATGTATAAAGAAGCTCTTGAACAGGTGCAACAGGCTATCCGCGTAATTGGCGAAAAGCCCTTGCTAACTTTTTATATGAGTGCCATTTATTTTGCAATGGGAAAATCCAAAGAAGGTTTAATTCATCTGGATAAGGCATTGGCGCACTCGCCGAAATTGTTAAAGAAAATGATTGCACTTAATCCTTCTCTTCTTCAATCGCAATCCATCGTAGATGTCATTGCCCGATATCGAAAAAGATAAATCTTCCTTATTTTTGCGCCGCTCTAATTTTTAAACGAAATAATTGTCGATGAATTTTTCACTTGGTCAGTTGCCGGATAGAATCAAAAAACCCCGGAATCATGGAATCACTATGGTGATGGACAAGGGTTTGAGCATTGAAGAAACAAGAAACTTTTTAAGTATTGCTGAACCATACGTAGATGTTGTTAAGTTGGGATTTGGAACATCCTATGTAACACCAAATCTGGATAAGAAGCTTGAAGTATACAGGTCGGCGAATATTCCGATTTATTTTGGAGGAACACTTTTTGAAGCTTTTTTGATACGGGGCCAGTTGGAAGATTATATCCGGATTTGCAAGGAATACGGTGTGGGTTACATAGAAGTGAGTGATGGTTCTGTAGATATTGATCATCTGGAAAAATGCAAAATAATTGAGCGACTCACCAAATTTGGCACCGTGCTAAGTGAAGTTGGCAGTAAAGATGCTGCGCATATAATTCCGCCTTATAAGTGGATTGAACTTATGCAGGCTGAATTAAATGCCGGAGCCCGGTATGTGATCGCAGAAGCAAGAGAAGCGGGCAACGTTGGTATATACAGAGGAACCGGTGAAGTGCGTGAAGGTCTGGTGCAGGAAATCCTGACAAAAATTCCTTCTGAAAAAATATTATGGGAAGCACCACAGAAGTCCCAACAATTATATTTTATTGAACTTATCGGGGCTAATGTAAATCTTGGAAATATTGCTCCTAATGAGATGATTGCTCTCGAAGCCATGCGCATAGGATTACGTGGTGATACCTTTGAACTTTTCCTTGATAAGAATAAAAAGAATGCCAAATGAGAAAATTTGGCCTGATCGGTTATCCGCTGGGTCATTCTTTCTCTGGAAAATATTTCGGTAATAAATTCAAAATTACCGGTATAAAAGATTGCACATATTCCAATTTTGAAATTGCGAACATTTCACTCCTTCCCGAAATTTTAAAGGATCCGGAACTTGAAGGCCTTAATGTGACGATCCCTTACAAAGAATCGGTTATTCCATTTTTGCATTCAAAAGATATTGTTGTTCAGGAAACGGGCGCCTGCAATTGTATTCATATAATTGGGGGGCAGCTGTTTGGATTCAATACTGATGTAAAAGGGTTTGAAGAATCGCTGATAGAAAAATTAAAAGACTCGGATAAGTTTGCCCTTATACTTGGTACTGGTGGTTCCTCCAAAGCTGTTGCGTGGGTACTGAATAAAAGAGCTATTCGATTTTTATTCGTATCAAGAAAAAAATCTGATCATGCAAATCACATTTTATATAGTGATCTGACTCCTGAATTGATCGAAAAATTTACCCTAATCATAAATTGTACTCCATTGGGAATGGAACCTGAAACCGGAAACTTTCCTCCAATCCCTTATGAGTTCGTTGGTTCGGATCACTACCTCTTTGATCTTGTTTATAATCCATCGAAAACCCTTTTTCTTTATAAAGGGGAAAACGCCGGAGCCCGAATTAAGAATGGCTCCGATATGCTTGCCGTTCAGGCGGAAGCGAGTTGGAATATATGGAACGGAGATTAAATCGTCAGTTTGTTTTTTGCCGATTCGGGTAAGGAGACAATTTTTTTTAAACTATAGTCATAACATACCATTGCTGTTTTTGCAATTGCAACAATTACAGTTTTTCCTTCCCAAATTTTCTCGATTTTATAAATAAGGTCGAACCCCACCCTATTGCATTCAACCGGTTGTATGCTAATCTTCAGCTCATCGCCATAATACATTTCATCTTTGAAAATAAGTGCTGCATCCGCCATTATTAACCCTTTCCCTTCGAGATTAAACTCCGTATATCCTATCGATTGCAGATAACGAACACGAGCTTCATGTAAAAAAGAGAGAACGTTATCGTTGCCGACATGGGCACCATAATTCAAGTCTGTTATCCGTACGGGGAAAGAAGTGCTGTACACAAAAGAACCAGGTAAAATAATTTTAATTCTAGCCATGATATAAATGTTAAATCAGCTTTTTTTCAGAAATGCAATAAGCAGGTCGCCCGCTTTACGTCGATGACTGAAAATGTTTTTTTCTTCCAGATTCATTTCCGCGAAACTTTTGAGAGAACCATCGGGCTTAAATACAGGATCATAACCAAAGCCGCCGTCTCCGGAAATTGAATGAAGAATCTGTCCTTCGCAACGGCCCTCGAAAAAATATTCCTGTCCTTTAAGAATCAAACAGATTATTGTAATAAAACGGGCGCGGCGATTTGGGGAATCTGACATGGCTCTCAGAAGTTTCCGGACATTTTTTTCGGCGGAAACGGGCTCACCGGCATATCGTGCGCTGTGAACACCGGGTTCACCACCTAGAGCGTCCACTTCAAGTCCGGTGTCTTCACTAAAACAATCCATTCCGCCGCTCAGTTGGTGTATGGTTTGTGCTTTAACCTGCGCATTTTCTTTCAACGTCTCGAATGGTTCCGGAATTTCTTTTTGAATACCGGCTTGAGTGAGTGAAATAATTTCAAGTCCGGATCCCAAAGCTGATTGGAATTCTTCTAATTTGTGAGCGTTATTGCTGGCAAAAATGAGTTTCAAAGAGTAAACAATTTTTTGAGGCAGGTCCATAACCTTTGTTTTAAATCCTGGCCGGCTGCATCATTTCCAATCAATATATCCGGAGTAGGCACCTTAATTACGGAAATCCCATCGACGGTTGAAATGGCGAAATCGGGCAGATCAATGTCCAGACTCAGTGAATCTGGCCGGACTCCCCAAAGAAAAATGGTCGCTGGCTGCCATCGTTGCCTCAAATCGTGGAGAGTTAGTGGCATACGGGCATTGTTTATTACGGCAATGTCGTCCAGAGAAAGCCTACAGGCGGAGAGCATTTTAAACAGGAAAACAATCTGATCCTCCGGGAGAAAGTCAAATTCAGGACAGTGTACCAGAAAACTGATTCGTTTAAGATTTTTTCCCAAAAAAAAAGCTGTTTCGCCAACAAGTGTTTCAGGATAGAGATATTTGATTAATTCTGCTGAAAGCCGGATCTGATCGATTCCCATAAAATAAGATGAAATATGACTGGGGGTTTTGTATGCTCCGGGAATGTTTTGTTTCTTTGTATATCAAAATTAGTATTTATGATGGAGACGGTGGACATACAAGTTACGCGTATTAAAAAAAGCAGGCTGCACGAAATGGATTTCAACCACCTGCCATTTGGGAAATACTTTAGTGACCACATGCTCGAAGCAGATTATTCTGGCGGAGAATGGCAGCTTGTTTCCATTAAACCATATCAACCAATTTCATTTGAACCTTCTCTGATGGCACTGCATTATGGTCAGTCCATTTTTGAGGGAATTAAAGCCTATAGAAGTAAAAACGGAGAAGCGTTTATATTCCGTCCATATGACAATCTCAAACGATTCAATATTTCCGCGGAAAGAATGGATATGCCCACGGTTCCGGAAGATATTTTTATAGAAGGTATGCGACAACTGATAGCGATCGACAAAGAATGGATACCTGCCAAAGACGAATACTCACTTTATATACGTCCATTTATGTTTGCCACCGATGCAGCATTGGGTGTAAAAGCATCGGAAACGTATAAATTCATGATTCTTTTGAGTCCAACCGGCCCCTATTATGCAACTCCCATGAAGATTTATGTGGAAGAGAAATATACAAGGGCTGCCCCTGGCGGGGTAGGCTTCGCAAAAAATGCCGGAAATTATGGAGGCGCCCTTAAAGCAACCTCAGAAGCAAGAGCCCAAGGCTATGATCAGGTATTGTGGACCGACGCATTTGAACATAAGTGGCTCCAGGAAGTAGGTACTATGAATGTTTTCTTTGTTTTTGGGAAAACGGTTGTTACACCCTCCCTGGAGGAGGGAACAATCCTTGAAGGAGTAACCAGAGACAGCGTTATTCAAGTACTTCGGGAACAAGGACTTACCGTTGAAGAGAGAAAAATCAATATCGATGAAGTAGTAGACGGCCATCGCAAGGGTAAACTAACCGAAATATTCGGCTCCGGCACGGCTGCCACAATTTCACCTCTAAAAGAACTGCGATACAAGGAATATAGCATACATCTGGATGTTGATTCTTACAAGGTGGCACCGGAAGCCAAAAAAATACTTACAGAAATCAGGGAGGGCAAAAGGCCGGATGTTCACAGCTGGCTGGTAAAAGTTTAGGGATAACATTAATTTGGAGATTCACGCACCGCCTGTTACCTTTGCCGTCCCAAAATTCAAACAGGTTCCGAATGCCTACTATACAGCAATTAGTTAGAAAAGGAAGAGAAATCATCCGTGCGAAAAGCAAGTCCAGAGCCCTGGATAGCTGTCCGCAAAGACGGGGTGTATGTACCCGCGTATATACTACCACGCCTAAAAAACCGAATTCTGCTCTTCGTAAAGTGGCCAAAGTGCGCTTGACTAACAAAATTGAAGTGATTGCTTATATCCCCGGTGAAGGGCACAATCTACAGGAACACTCCATTGTTCTTATCCGTGGTGGTCGTGTGAAAGACCTTCCTGGCGTTCGTTATCATATCGTTCGAGGATCTCTGGATACGGCCGGAGTTAAGGATCGTAAGAAGAGCCGTTCTAAATATGGAACCAAGAAAGAAAAAGCAGGAGCTAAGCCAGCTGCTAAGAAATAATAAAATTTTAATTAGAAATAACTCATGAGGAAAACACAGGCAAAAAAATTACCACTCGCTCCGGATGCAAAATATAATGATATCCTGGTTACGCGTTTTGTAAACAACCTGATGTGGCAGGGTAAAAAGAATACTGCTTTCGGATTGTTCTATGATGCCATAGATCGTGTTTCAAAACAGTCGAATGATAACGGATACGAAATTTGGAGAAGGGCGCTTAATAATGTTACTCCGGCTGTGGAAGTAAGAAGCCGTCGTATTGGTGGTGCTACATTTCAAATTCCTGCAGAAGTTAGGGCAGACCGCAAGATTTCATTGAGCATCAAATGGCTTATACGCTACAGCCGTGAAAGAAACGGAAAGAGTATGGCAGATAAGCTCGCGGGTGAAATACTGGCGGCTAGTAAGGGAGAAGGCGGAGCCTTTAAGAAGAAAGAAGATACGCACAGAATGGCTGAAGCGAACAAGGCTTTTGCACATTTCAGAATATAAACACGATACTTTTTTTTTATTTTACTCCCCCTCGGATAGTTCCAGGGGGAGTTTTTTTTCACATAGGTCTAACGGCAGTTTTGCCAATTATTCGAAGAATATTTGGTACCTTTGCGCACCAAAAAGAAAATACTTTAATTACAAATAATGGCAGACTTAAAATTCCAAAGAAATTTCGGTATTGCGGCTCATATTGATGCGGGCAAAACCACAACTACCGAACGCATCCTGCGATATACCGGCATGATTCATAAGATCGGAGAAGTGCATGACGGTGCGGCAACTACGGACTGGATGGACCAGGAAAAAGAAAGAGGGATCACCATCACCTCTGCCGCTGTAAGTTGCCAGTGGAATTTCCCGACAGATAAAGGGAAAGTGAATGCCAATTCAAAGAAATTCAATTTCAATATCATTGACACACCGGGACACGTGGATTTTACCATTGAAGTAGAAAGGTCCCTGCGTGTTCTGGACGGATTGATCGCCCTGTTTTCGGCCGTTGATGGTGTTGAACCACAATCTGAAACAGTTTGGCGCCAGGCTAACCGGTATAAAGTACCACGGATCGGGTTTGTAAACAAAATGGACCGTTCCGGTGCTGATTTTCTGATGGTGGTTAACCAGGTGAAGGAAATGCTGGGTGCCAATGCCGTTCCCCTGCAGTTACCGATTGGTGCGGAAGATGATTTCAAAGGTGTGGTTGATCTGATCCGTATGAAAGGTGTTATCTGGCATATGGAAACAGAAGGCATGACCTTCGACGAAATTGAAATTCCAGCAGATATGCTGGAAGAATCCCAGGAATGGAGAGCGAAACTGGTGGAAGCAGTTGCTGAATATGATGATACACTTTTGGAAAAATTCTTTGTGGATCCCAACAGCATTTCCGAAGACGAAATGCACGAGGCCATCCGTAAAGCAACGATTGATTTGAGCATTGTTCCGATGATGTGTGGTTCTTCATTCAAAAATAAAGGCGTACAAACTGCACTCGATGCGGTTTGTCGTTACCTGCCTTCTCCTCTTGATCTGGAAGATACCCAGGGAACGGATCCGAATACAGGTGAAATCATTACCCGTAAGACCGATCCAAAAGAACCCTTTGCAGCCCTGGCATTTAAAATCATGACCGATCCATTCGTGGGACGTCTTGCATTTTTCCGCTGTTACAGTGGTCGTCTGGAATCAGGTTCTTATGTTCTGAATGTCAGAAGTGGCAAAAAAGAGAGGATCAGTCGTATTATGAAAATGTTCGCCAACAAACAAAACCCAATTGACTTTATTGAAGCGGGTGATATCGGAGCTGCGGTTGGTTTTAAAGAAATAAAAACCGGGGATACATTGTGTGACGAAGATTTTCCAATCACACTGGAAAATATGTTTATTCCTGAACCTGTAATTGCTGTGGCGGTAGAACCAAAAACTCAGGCCGATGTTGATAAAATGGGTTTGGCTATTTCCAAACTCGTGGAAGAAGATCCAACGCTTCGTGTGAATACAGATGAAGAAACAGGACAGACGATACTACGTGGGATGGGAGAACTCCATTTGGAAATCATCATTGAACGCATGCGTCGGGAATTCAAAGTAGACGTGAACCAGGGCGCTCCCCAGGTAGCTTATAAAGAAGCATTCAACACTACAATAGAACACCGTGAAGTTTTAAAGAAACAAACCGGCGGTCGTGGTAAATTCGCCGACATACAATTTGCCATCGGACCAGCTGATGAAGAATGGATTAAAGAGAATGAAGGGAAACATTTCCAATTTGTCAATGATATATTCGGAGGATCCATTCCGAAGGAATTTATTCCTGCTATTTCAAAGGGATTTGAAGTTTCTATGGTGAACGGTGTTTTGGCCGGTTATCCAATGACCAATATGAAAGTGCGGGTTTTTGACGGTAGCTATCATGATGTGGATTCTGATGCGATGAGTTTTGAAATTTGTGCACGGTCTGCATTTCGTGAAGCAGGACGCAAAGCAAAACCTATTCTTCTTGAACCAATCATGAAAGTAGAAGTTCTTACTCCGGATCAATATATGGGAGATGTAACAGGTGACCTGAATCGCCGCCGTGGAATTTTGGAAGGTATGGACAGCAGGGCAAATCTTCAGGTTATCAAAGCGAAAGTACCACTGAGCGAAATGTTCGGCTATGTAACCCAGCTTCGTTCTCTGAGTTCCGGCCGCGCTACATCGACTATGGAATTTTCTCACTATGCGCCTGCTCCAAATAATATCGCTGAAGAAGTAATCGCGAAGGTTAAAGGCAAAGGGAAAGTAACTGCATAATACATTTGTATTTAATCAAAGGAATCCTCCGGTCTGTACCCGGGGGATTTTTTTTAAACGGCAAGATAGCTTCAGGTCATTTGTTTATTTTTCCGGATAAAATCTTTCAAGATGGCGGCCGCCCTTCAATTCAGATTCACATTTTGTTTACTTCTCATTTTCACTACTTTTTCCGTCTCTGCTCAGCTTTATGACCGAATTGTATGGAATAAAGACGGAAATAGTTTTTACCAAAATGAAGATGGTGCCATAGTAAAATATTCAGTAACCGATCATAGCCGGAACATTTTGTTAAGTCCGCAACAACTCACTCCATCCGGGCAAACAAAATCCCTGTCTATCAAAAATTTTTTCTTTTCAGCAGACTTTAGAAAAGTTTTGATATTTACGAACTCAAAAAAAGTCTGGCGTTATGAGACGAGAGGAGACTATTGGGTATACAATATAGCAGACGCTTCTTTAAAACAAGTCGGCCTGGGACGACCAGCTTCTTCGCTTATGTTCGCAAAATTCTCTCCGGATGGAAACAAAGTCGCATATGTAAGTGAACATAATTTATATGCAGAGGATCTTTCAACGCATGTGGTGAAACCATTAACCAGAAATGGTTCACGTAAAATGATTAATGGAACATTCGACTGGGTATATGAAGAAGAATTTGATTGCCGGGATGGTTTCCGCTGGAGCCCGGATAGTCATTCGATTGCATATTGGCAGATCAACGATAGCAGCACACGTGATTACTATATGTTAAATACGACCGACTCTGTTTATTCCAGAGTTGTTCCGGTTGAATATCCTGTTGCGGGTCAGATGCCGTCGCCATTTAGAATTGGGGTTGTTGGCGTCAGTGACAATAAAACCCGATGGATGAAAATTCCAACTGATCCGAAAAACGGAACTTACCTCCCCAGGATGGAGTGGGCACCCGGAAGCCAGGAACTGATTATTCAAAGACTAAACCGAAGTCAAAATATTTCAGATATCATGTTATGTGACACCAGGAGCGGAGACTGCAAAACAATCCATAATGAGAAGGACGCGGCCTGGATTAACATTATATCGTCATGGGATGATTCGTATAAAATGGGAGGATGGGACTGGCTAAAAAATGGATCTGAATTTTTATGGGCGAGTGAGAAAGATGGATGGAGGCATCTATACCGTATTAGTCGTGACGGGAAAAAAGAGACACTTATTACAACCGGTGATTATGACGTAATGGAAATATCTCTTATTGATGAGAAAAATAACCAGGTTTATTTTATTGCGTCTCCCGAAAATGCAACACAGGGTTATTTATACAGATGTAGCCTGGATGGAACCGGAAAAGCGGAACGGGTTACACCTGCAAATGAGCCCGGCACACACAGATATGAAATTTCAACTAATGGAAAGTTCGCTGAACATCAGTTTTCAAATTATTATACACCGGCGACAGGTGATTGGGTAAGTCTACCCGATCATCAAATACTAGAAGGAACCGAACCCGCAAAAGCTGTCAATCCCGCCGATAGTACCAGATCTAATATTTCTTTCTTCAAGATTGTTACGGCTGATGGTGTAACTATGGATGGCTGGATGCAAAAGCCTGTCCCATTTGACAATACAAAAAAATACCCTGTTTTATTTTACGTATACACTGAACCTGCAGATCAAACAGTAAAAGATTATTTCGGCGTAACACATTGTCCGGTATATCCCGGTGATCTTTCCAAAGACGGGTATATCTATATTTCTATTGACAATCGTGGCACACCGGCACCCAAGGGTTCTGTCTGGCGAAAAGCGGTTTACAGGAAGATTGGCCGGGTAAACATTGGTGATCAGGCGCAGGCCGCCGCAGAGATTTGCAAATGGCCGTTTGTTGATACGTCCAGGATTGCCGTTTGGGGCTGGAGTGGTGGAGGTTCAGCGACACTAAATTTGATGTTTCAATACCCGGGGATTTATAAAACAGGAATTTCGGTGGCTGCCGTTGGAAATATGGAAACATATGACAATATATATCAGGAAAGATACATGGGTAATCCTCTGGAAACCAAAGAGGATTACATTAAAGGTTCGCCCATAACTTATGCCTCTGGCTTAAGAGGAAATCTTTTGTATATCCATGGCAGTGGAGATGATAATGTACACTTTGACAATGCTGAAATGCTTCTGAATGAGCTAATAAAATACAACAAGACATTTCAGTTTATGGAATACCCGAATCGCACCCATAGTATTTCAGAGGGCGCAGGCACGCGGGAGCACCTTAACAATTTGTTTAAAAACTATCTGAACACACATTGTCCCGGAGGAGCCAGATAATTCTCAAAAAACCCCTACAATTCTTTGACGGTTTATCACTTAACCCATACCTTTGCATCCCGTTCAAAAAACGGGAATTGACATATGTCTCAGCGAATCAGAATCAAACTACAGTCTTACGATCACAATCTCGTGGATAAATCCGCTGAGAAAATCGTTAAAACAGTGCGCAGTACAGGAGCCGTTGTGACCGGTCCGATACCTTTACCAACGCGGAAAAAAGTGTTTACTGTTTTGCGTTCACCTCATGTCAATAAGAAAGCACGTGAACAATTTCAGTTGCATACGCATAAGAGATTGTTGGACATCTATACATCAACATCAAGAACAGTGGATGCGCTTTCCAAACTGGATCTGCCATCTGGAGTTGATGTTGAAATTAAAGCCTGAGTAAACTATTCCATCTGTCAGGCTGCGTAAGCAGTGAAACAGCGCTGGATGATTTGAAAAGAAATATGAACAAGCCGTTCGGGGTTTGTTTACAACCGGTACTTCAATTGTCTTTTGTCTCGGATTAACCGGGAGAAGACGAAACAAAGAAAAGGTCGGTTGCAAACGGGGGATTGAAATCAGTGCCAGCTTTTAAAAGCTATACGGATCGCTGATTGTCCTTAGACCCAGGCACAAACCAAGAATAAAATGAAAGGTTTAATTGGAAAGAAAATTGGAATGACCAGTGTCTTCACCCCCGATGGCAAGCAGGTAGCCTGCACCATTATTGAGGCGGGTCCCTGTGTAGTTACACAAGTTAAGACTACCGGATCCGACGGTTACAATGCACTTCAGATCGCCTTTGGTGACAAGAAAGAAAAAAAGGTTTTGTCTTCTGAAAAAGGTCATCACTCCAAAG
The DNA here is from genome assembly GCA_963757315.1 of uncultured Bacteroidota bacterium. Taxonomy (GTDB): domain Bacteria; phylum Bacteroidota; class Bacteroidia; order Chitinophagales; family Chitinophagaceae; genus Puia. The sequence goes on from CAVWRD010000012.1 coordinate 853,225, forward strand.
CGAATACCACCACCAAACAATTTATCAGAGAATTCCGCAATTTTTCATTGGAGAAAAATCTGGGCGAAGCACTTACTGTTGACATTTTCGCGGAAGGCGAAATTGTTGACGTAGTCGGCACATCAAAGGGAAAAGGATTCCAGGGTGTTGTTAAGCGGCATAATTTTCATGGTGTGGGCGGACAAAGCCATGGTCAGCATGACCGCAGCCGTGCTCCCGGATCATTGGGTAACTCTTCAGATGCAGCCAGGGTAATGAAAGGAATGAAAATGGCTGGCCGGATGGGCGGTGATCGAGTAAAGCTGAAAGGATTGAAAGTTGTAAAAATATTTCCTGAAAAAAATTATCTGCTGATTGCCGGATCAGTTCCGGGTCACAATGGTGCCATTGTATACATTCAGAAGTAACCAATTAATCAGATTCACATGCAAGTAGATGTTTTAAATATAAAGGGAGCTAAAACGGGTCGTAAACTGGATTTACCGGCGGATATTTTTGAAACTGAGCCGAATGATCACGTGATTTATCTGGCAGTAAAACAGTACCTGGCTGCGCAGCGTCAGGGTACGCACAAAGTAAAGACCAGAATGGAAGTGAAGGGATCTTCAAAGAAGCTTCACAAACAAAAAGGCACCGGCGGTTCACGAAAAGGTAATATCCGGAATCCTTTGTATAAAGGCGGTGGTACTATATTCGGACCCAAGCCAAGAAGTTATGATTTCAAATTAAATCGTAAAGTAAAAGATCTTGCTAAAATCTCTGCTCTTTCATATAAGGCAAAAGCGAGTTCAATTATAGTGGTGGAAGATATAGAATTGAAAGTTCCGAAAACCAGCGAAGTGGCTAATCTTATTGATGGTTTGAAACTGACTGGTAAAAAAACACTGTTTGTGACTCCGGAATACAATAATAATCTGCATCTCAGTTTAAGAAATATTCCCGGACAGGAGAGCAGTCTGTTGGCCGACGTGAATACTTATGATATTGTAAATGCGGAAATATTGGTACTCACTGAGTCAGCAGCAAAAATGTTTACAGAAGAAGAGGAAGCATAAAATAATTTCAAATTCGTCAAGATGAAATCAGGTGAAGTTCTTATACGTCCGATATTAACAGAAAAAGCTAATGCGCAGCAGGAAAAACTTCGTCGTTATGCTTTTAAAGTGAATACCCGTGCGAACAAATTAGAAATAAAGAAAGCGATTGAAGGTTTTTACGGTATAACCGTAGTAGACGTAAATACTGTGATCGTTCCAGGCAAAGCAAGGTCCAGGTCTACAAAGGCAGGTCTGATTGTTGGCCGGAAACCCGGTTACAAGAAGGCGCTGATTACGATTGCTGAAGGAGAAACTATCGATTTGTATTCTAACATTTAAGAAATAAAAGAATGGCGAAGCTGCCGCTAAAGCTTATAAAATATGGCACTCAGAAAATATAAACCAGTTACTGCAGGAACCCGTTGGAGAATTGGTAATGCATACGCAGAAATCACAACTGACCAACCTGAAAAGACTTTACTGGAAAAAATCACCCGTACAGGCGGACGTAATTCGCAGGGAAGAAGAGCCATGCGGTATATCGGTGGCGGTCATAAGAAAAAATACCGTGTCATTGATTTTAAAAGAGACAAGAAAGATATACTGGGAAAAGTTGTTTCTATTGAATATGATCCGAACAGAACATCTTTCATTGCTTTGATTCAATACAGTGATGGTGAAAAAAGATATATTCTCGCGCCTCAGGGATTACAGGTTGGTGGAACAGTTCAGGCTGGTGATGCAGTTGCTCCCGAAATAGGTAATGCATTGCAGATGAAAAACATTCCTTTGGGAACGAATGTGCATAATATTGAAATGCAGCCCGGACAGGGTGGTAAGTTGATCCGTAGTGCAGGCACAACGGCCCAACTTACAAATAAAGAAGAAAAATATGCTGTATTGAAAATGGCATCTGGCGAGCTTAGAAAGATCCTGATTAACTGTTATGCCACAGTTGGTGTGGTTTCAAATAGTGACCACAGCTTGCAGAGTATGGGTAAGGCGGGTAGGAATCGTTGGAGAGGTATTCGTCCGCGTGTTCGTGGTGTTGCGATGAATCCGGTGGATCATCCCATGGGTGGAGGCGAAGGAAAAGCATCTGGAGGTCAGCCACGCTCAAGAAATGGCCAATATTCAAGAGGGTTGAAAACAAGAACCAAGGGCAAGGGCAGCGATAAATTAATTATTCAGACAAAAAAAGGAAAGAAAATAGGAAAGTAAAAAATATATTATGGGTCGTTCAATAAAAAAAGGTCCTTACGTAGATGCGAACCTGGAAACAAAAGTCCTGAGTATTAACGAGGGAAAGGGGAAAAAAGGTGTTATAAAAACATGGAGCCGTCGTTCCACGGTAACTCCTGATTTCGTCGGGCATACTTTTGCTGTTCACAATGGTAACAAGTTTATCCCGGTATATGTAACTGAATTTATGGTAGGGCATAAATTAGGAGAATTTGCACCAACCAGAAATTTCAAAGGACACTCAAGCAAGAAGATTGCTGAATAATTAAAAATAGTTCCCGGCAGCTTTAAGCTTTAAGCTTTAGGCTTTCGGCTCAAAACAGATAAAATGGAAGCATTAGCAAAATTGAAAAATTACCCGACATCTCCCAGGAAGATGCGGTTACTAGCAGATGAAATAAGGGGGCTGCAGGTTGAAAAAGCGCTTGCGTTGCTGGAACATCATCCACAACATTCATCTACTCCATTGTATAAATTGTTATGGTCAGCTGTAAAAAACTGGGAGTTGAAGAATGAAGGGAAAAGTGCAGCAGATGCCGGGTTGTTAGTAAAAACAATTTTTGTTGATGGTGCGAGGGTATTGAAGCGGATGCGTCCTGCCCCACAGGGTCGTGGTTATCGTGTTCGCAAACGGAGTAATCATGTGACTTTGATAGTAGATGAAAAAAAGTAATAGGTATAATTAAAAGTAAATTTTCAAATTAATTAAGATACATGGGTCAGAAAACAAATCCTATAGGCGCTAGACTGGGAATTATCCGTGGCTGGGAATCAAACTGGTTCGGTAATAAAAGAGATTATTCTGTCAAACTGATTGAAGATAATAAAATCAGAACCTATCTAAACGCACGTATCAACAAAGGCGGGATTGCCAAGATTGTAATTGAGCGCACTCTTAACAAGCTCATTGTTACGATTCATACGTCAAAGCCTGGTATTATAATCGGTAAAGGTGGCGGAGAAGTTGACCGTATCAAGGAAGAGTTGAAAAAACTGACTGGAAAGGAAGATGTTCAGATAAATATTCTGGAAATCAGACGTCCGGAATTGGATGCAAATATTGTTGCTGACACTATTGCGCGTCAAATTGAAAACAGAATTAATTATAAAAGGGCCATCAAGATGGCGATTGCATCAGCACTTCGTATGGGCGCGGAAGGGATCAAAGTAAAAGTGGGAGGCCGTTTAGGTGGTTCTGAAATAGCCCGTACGGAAGAAATTAAGTCCGGACGCACACCGTTGCATACACTGCGTATGGATATTGACTACGCAAATGTTTTTGCACTGACAGTGTACGGAAAGATAGGAGTAAAAGTATGGATCAGTAAGGGTGAAGTATTAACGAAGCGCGACCTGAATCCAAATTTTGTGGGCGGTAAGACAGACGTAAGTGATAGAAGAGAAAGAAGAGATGAAATAAAGGATCGTGAAGATCGCGGACGTGGTGGAGAAAGAAGAAGCGGTGGCGCCGGAGGCGGAGAACGCAGAGGCGGTGGAGGAGGAAGAAGACAGTAATTATCAAATTTCAAATTGATCTATCATGTTACAGCCCAAAAGGAGCAAACATAGGAAAGCGCAAAAAGGAAGAATCCGTGAAGTAGCCAAAAGAGGAACTGATATTTCTTTCGGATCTTATGGCTTGAAAGCATTGGAAGGAATCTGGTTAACAAACCGCCAGCTGGAAGCTGCGCGTCAGGCACTTACCCGTTCGATGAAGAGAGAGGGGAATGTATGGATCCGGATATTTCCTGATAAACCGATTACTAAAAAGCCACAGGAAGTGAGAATGGGTAAAGGAAAGGGTAATCCTGAATATTGGGCGGCGGTTGTAGAACCAGGACGTATGCTATTTGAAGCCGATGGAGTAACCGAAGCGGTTGCAAAAGAAGCCTTATTGCTGGCTGCGCAAAAACTGCCTATTAAAACCAAATTCGTGGTTCGCCATGATGTGATTGCGTTATAATTCAAAATTATTAAGATGTCAAAGAGAAATGACTTTGTAAACAGTCTGAAGGACATGAGTGAAACAGATCTCAACGCGAGAATTCACGAAGATGAACAGCGTTTAAAAAAACTTGAGTTTGCTCATGCGATATCCCCTTTGGAAAGTCCGGTAAATATTCGCCTGCTTAGAAAGGATGTCGCCAGGCTTAAAACAGAATTGACAAAGAGAAAAATCGGAAAAACTGCCCTGGCAAAAGCTTAATGAGGTTTACTGGCAGTAAGATCTGATTTACAAAATATCAAATTAGTAATATGTTAGATAGAAATTTACGGAAAACAAGAATCGGGGTTGTCAGTAGCAACAAAATGGACAAGACAGTAGTGGTTGCTGTTGAAAGAAAAGTGCAACATCCGATTTATGGAAAGTTCCTGAAAAAGACGACGAAATTTCATGCACACGATGAAAAGAATGAATGCAGCATTGGTGATGTTGTGCGAATTATGGAAAGTCGTCCATTAAGTAAGACAAAGCGTTGGCGCCTGATTGAAATCGTGGAGAAGGCGAAATAAATTCATTTAAAAAAAGGATTCAATGATACAGCAGGAAAGCAGACTTAACGTTGCAGATAATAGCGGAGCTAAAGAAGTTTTATGTATCCGTGTATTGGGAAACAGCGGCCAGGACTATGCTAAAATTGGAGATAAGATTGTAGTTACAGTAAAAGATGCATTGCCTGCTGGTGGGATTAAGAAAGGGACTGTTACCAAAGCGGTAATCGTTCGTACCAAAAATAAATTACGTCGTAAGGATGGATCTTATATTCGGTTCGATGATAATGCAGTAGTGCTGTTGAATCCGAGTGATGAGCCGAGAGGTACGCGTATTTTCGGACCAGTTGCACGTGAATTGCGTGATAAGGGATATATGAAAATTATATCATTGGCACCGGAAGTGCTTTAAGCTTAACGCGGAACGCTCAACGCTTAACGCATTCAGGGAAAAGTGAAGTATACATAAATGAATTAAGAGATTTTTAAAAATAAAGAAGCGTTTAACGTTCAGCGTTAAGCGTTCAGCGTAAAAAAGGAAACATGGACAGCAGATTCAGACCCAAATTCAATATTAAAAAGGGCGACAAAGTGGTTGTCATTACGGGAGATGATAAGGACCTCAAAAAGTCAAGAAAAGTACTGGAAGTATTTCCTGATACTTCGAAAGTGCTTGTTGAAGGAGTTAATATCGTTACCAAACATACAAAACCGTCTGCTCAGAATACCAAGGGTGGAATTGTAAAACTCGAAGCGCCTATTCACATTTCGAATGTGCTGTTGTGGGATTCCAAAACAGGTGGTCCTTCAAAAGCAAAACGCACCAGAGAAAATGGGAAACTTATACGCATAGCTAAAAAATCAGGGGAGGTAATTAAATAATGAGCACAACGAAATATACTGCCCGCCTGGCAGATAAATACAAAAAGGAAGTTGTTCCCGCATTGGTAAAAAAATTCGGTTACACATCCGTCATGCAGGCGCCTAAGCTGGAAAAAATTTGTCTGAATCGCGGTATCAACGGATCTGTGTCAGATAAAAAACTTGTTGACATAACTATTGAAGAGCTTACAACTATAACAGGTCAGAAAGCGGTATCTACAATTTCCAGAAAAGATATCTCCAACTTCAAACTGCGTAAAGGAATACCGATTGGTGCGCGTGTAACACTGCGTGGTATAAAGATGTATGAGTTCCTTGATCGTCTGGTAGCTTCGGCGCTGCCACGTGTACGTGATTTTAAAGGTGTGAGTGAAAAAGCATTTGATGGTCGTGGTAATTATACCATGGGCATTACGGAACAAATCATTTTTCCGGAAGTAGATATTGATAAAGTGAATAAGATTACAGGAATGGATATTACGTTTGTTACATCTGCTAAAAGCAATGAAGAAGCGTATGAGTTGTTGAAAGCGTTGGGAATGCCATTCAGGAATGCTAAAAAAGAAGATTCCAACTAAATTAATACAGTTAATCAATTAATAGAAATTCATGGCCAAAGAATCAGTCAAAGCCAGACAAAGGAAACGGGAGAGAATGGTCGCAAAGTTTGCTGACAGACGCGCTGCACTAAAAGCTGCGGGCGACTATAAAGCACTTGATTTGCTTCCAAAGAATGCATCTCCGGTGCGCCTGAAAAATCGTTGTCAGTTAACTGGCAGGCCCCGTGGTTATATCCGCTATTTCGGTGTGTCCAGAAATATATTCAGGGATATGGCGCTGCAGGGTAAGATTCCGGGTGTAAGGAAAGCGAGCTGGTAAGACGTATATCGTGAATCGTTGATCGTGGATCGAAGAGATTTATTGCAAAAGACGATACACGACAAACGATATACGATAAACGAAACATTTATAAAGTTTTTAATAGATAAAAAATGGTAACAGATCCTATAGCAGATTTTCTCACAAGAATCCGTAATGCGCAGATGGCAAATCACCGGATTGTGGAAATACCTGCTTCGAACCTGAAGAAAAGGATGACAGAAATTTTGTATGATAAGGGTTATATTCTTAAATACAAATTTGAAGACGACAGTAAACAAGGCGTGATTAAGATCGCATTAAAATACGATCCTAGTACAAAAGAGCCTGCTATACGCAGCCTTGAAAGAGTAAGCCGCCCGGGCCTGCGTCAATATGCGAGTCCAGTAGAATTCAAGCGCGTGAAAAACGGTCTTGGGATTGCCATCGTATCGACATCCAAGGGTGTAATGACAGATAAAGACGCGAAAGCACAGAATGTGGGTGGAGAGGTGCTGTGTCATGTATATTAATTGAGCGTGATAGTGTGGTAGTGAATTGATTTTTTGAATTATTAATTATCAAATTTCTAAATATGTCCAGGATAGGAAAAAAGCCGGTAGTCGTTCCCAACGGAATAACAGTTTCTGTGGGCGCAGACAATGTGATTACGGTGAAAGGTCCCAAAGGGGAACTGAAGCAGTCAATCGACCGTGATATCAAAGTGGAAGTAAAGGACAACCACATTCATATCTCAAGACCTACTGATCAGATACGTCATCGTGCTTTGCATGGATTATACCGGTCATTGTTATCAAATATGGTTAGAGGTGTAACCGAAGGATATAAAAGACAACTCGAGTTGATTGGCGTGGGTTTTAAAGCTTCAAATCAGGGAAATCTTCTTGATCTCGCTTTGGGGTTTTCTCATAATATTATATTCGAAATTCCGAAAGAATTAAAACTTGCTACGGCACAGGAAAAAGGGGAAAATCCAAAGATTATGTTGGAAGGAACCGACAAACAACTGATCGGACAGGTTGCCGCTAAAATACGGGGATTACGTAAACCAGAACCTTACAAGGGTAAAGGTGTTCGTTACACAGGCGAAATAGTTCGCAAGAAGGCAGGTAAGGCAGCGGGGAAATAGCGTGGAAGTGTGAGAGTGTGAGAGTGTGGTTGAAATTTAAGAGATCAAATTTTTCAAATTCAAAGAGATGGATAAGCTTATTAAAAGACAGAAAATCAGATACCGCATCCGTAAAAAGGTTGCCGGAAGTTCAGACAAACCCCGTTTGTCTGTCTTTAGGAGCAATAGTGAGATCTATGCGCAACTGATTGACGACGATAATGGTAAAACGATTGCGGCAGCGTCATCACGGGACAAAGACATAGCTGCCCAGAAGGTAACAAAGACTGAAAAGAGCAAACTGGTAGGGCTTGCAATTGCAAGAAAGGCAACCGAGTTGGGAATCAGTAAAGTAGTTTTTGACAGGGGTGGGAATCTGTATCACGGCAGGGTAAAGGCCATCGCAGAAGCAGCCCGTGAAGGCGGCCTCCAGTTATAATTCATAAAACAGTATTCGTAAATATTTATCATGGCAACATCAAGTATATCTAAGATCAAAGCCGGCGACCTTGAGCTGAAAGAAAAAGTAGTGTCCATCAATCGTGTGGTTAAGACCACCAAAGGTGGACGTGCCTTTAGTTTTTCTGCGCTTGTGGTGGTAGGAAATGAAAATGGCGTAGTTGGACATGGTTTGGGCAAGGCCAAGGAAGTACAGGAAGCAATTACCAAGGGAATCGAAGACGCGAAGAAAAATTTAATTAAGGTGCCTGTTATGCATGGAACTATTCCACACGACCAGCTGGCCAAAGAAGGCGCTGCTAAGGTGCTTATAAAACCTGCTGCACACGGTACGGGTGTAATTGCAGGAGGCAGTATGCGTGCTGTATTGGAAAGCGCTGGTATTACAGATGTGCTTGCAAAATCTCTGGGATCTGCGAACCCGCATAATGTAGTTAAAGCGACATTCAAGGCACTTGGCTTATTAAGGGAACCTATTCATGTTTCAAGAACCAGGAACATTTCATTGAAGAAAGTATTTAACGGGTAAACGGAATAATATCAAAAGGATATGAAAAAGTTACGAATTACGCAGATAAAAAGCGGAATAGACAGATCTGAAAGACAGAAATTGACTCTCCAGGCATTGGGCTTGAAAAAGCTACACAATGCAAGAGATATCGAAGCTACTCCACAGGTACTTGGAATGATCCGTGCGGTAGAACATCTTTTAAAAGTAGAAGAAATATAAAGACAAGTGTGAGAGTGTGGGAGTGTGAGATTGCGAGAAATCACCATCCCGAGTTTTTCAAATATTCAAATTTTCGACATGAACTTACATTCAATCAAACCGGCGAAGGGCGCAACACATAAGGAAAAAAGACTCGGTCGCGGGGAAGCTTCCGGTAAAGGAGGTACTTCAACCAAGGGTAATAAAGGAGGACAAAGCCGTGCTGGTTATCAACGCAAAATGGCTCATGAAGGTGGTCAAATGCCCATTCAACGCAGATTACCAAAAAGGGGATTCAAAAATCCACATCGGGTGTCTTACGTTGTTTTCAATTTGTCCCAGATTGAACAACTCGCTGAAAAATATGATATTAAAGAAATTTCCGCAGCTAACCTGTATGCAAACGGATTAATTGCCCGTACAGATATGGTTAAAATACTTGGGAATGGGGAATTAAAAACCAAGTTGAATTTCAAAGTAAATGCTGCCAGCGAAAAAGCCAAACTAGCTATAAAAAATGCCGGTGGATCTCTGGAAATCCAGGAAGTGAAGAAAGTGGTTATGGGTGCTAAATCCTAAAATAGTCGTTAACTTGCATGGACGATTCCGATCGTCTTTTTTGTTTGCAGTGTTTTCTAAATAATTACGAAAAACGTGAAGAAATTTTTTGATACCTTAAAAAATATATGGAGTATTCCGGAATTGAAGAGTAAGATTCTTGTAACTCTTACACTGCTTCTGGTATATCGTTTTTGTACATATATTGTTTTACCGGGAATCGATCCTAATAAATTAAGCAGCCTCAGTGGTGCAAAATCCGGCGCCCTTGGCCTGATCGATGCATTTTCCGGCGGCGCATTTTCGCAAGCGTCGATTCTTGCATTGGGGATCATGCCCTATATCTCGGCTTCCATTTTCATGCAGCTGATGAGTATACTTGTTCCACAAATGCAGAAAGTGCAGAAAGACGGCGAAAGTGGAAGAAAGAAAATAAATCAGTGGACAAGGTATCTGACCGTTATAGTGACTTTTGCGCAAGCTTATGCTTATGTAGGTTATTTAAAGACTATGGGTCGTGATGCTATCATAGACAGCTTCAGTTCTTTTTTCTGGTTCACAACGCCTATACTTCTTACCGCCGGTACATTGTTCGTAATGTGGATTGGCGAAAAAATTACTGACAAAGGACTGGGTAACGGCACATCTATCATCATTATGATCGGTATACTTGCTCGTTTTCCCGGGGCAATCTCCCGCGAATTCCAGTCAAAAGCTGTAAATGGAAGCGGAGGCATTCTTCTCTTTGTAATAGAAGTGGCCATTCTCGTTGCAGTTATAATGGGTTTGATTGTGTTGATCCAGGGAGTGCGAAAAGTTCCGGTAAACTATGCCAAACAAATCGTTGGTAATCGTCAGTTTGGCGGTGCACGACAGTTCCTTCCTCTTAAAGTAAACAGTGCGGGTGTTATGCCCATCATTTTTGCCCAGGCAATTATGTTTCTGCCAACACTTATTTCTTATACAAGTTTTGAAAATAAAGAAGGTATTTCAAGAATATTTTCAGACCCACGCGATTATGTACATATGATTTTTTATGGAATCATTGTAATTGGATTTACTTTTCTTTACACTTCTCTGATTTTTAATCCCAAGCAGGTAGCAGATGACTTGAAGCGCAATAACGGTTTTGTACCTGGTGTTAAACCCGGACAGCCGACAGCAGACTTTATTGGTTCAGTAATGGATAAAATTACTTTGCCAGGCGCTGTATTACTTGCAATCGTGGGCATACTCCCGGGTTTTGCTCAGCGTGCAGGTGTTACCCAGGGCTTCGCTGCTTTTTATGGAGGAACATCTCTTCTGATTATGGTTGCTGTAATTCTGGATACTCTGCAGCAAATCGAAACCCAGCTGCTGATGCGTCAGTACGACGGGCTGATGAAGTCCGGTCGTATTCAAGGTCGTCAGTCGGTTACCAATGCGGTGATCTAGGATGATCTACCACAAAACGAAAACAGAAATAGAACTCGCAAGAGAAAGCGCTTTGCTGGTAAGTAAAACACTTACTGAAACGGCAAAACTTCTTAAGCCCGGTATTACAACTTTATCACTCGACAAGTTTATTGGAGACTTTATCAATGACCATGGAGCGGTACCTTCTTTTTTAAATTATCATGGTTATCCATTTAATTCCTGTATATCGGTAAACGACGTTGTTGTACACGGATTTCCAAGTGAATATTTATTGAAGGAAGGCGATATAATCTCTATCGATATTGGAGTATTTAAAAGCGGATTTCATGGTGATCATGCTTATACATTTGCAATTGGTAACCCTGGTGCTGCAATTGCACAACTTATAAGGGTAACAAAAGAATCTCTTTATAAGGGAATTGAAAAGGCAATTGCAGGAAATCGAATTGGCGATATTTCATTTGCAATACAGGAACACACGGAGAAAAAATATGGTTATGGTGTTGTACGTGAACTGGTGGGACATGGTTTGGGAAGAAATATGCACGAAGATCCACAGGTAGCCAATTATGGGAAACGGGGATCAGGAATAAAAATGAAGGAAGGTTTAATCCTGGCTATCGAACCCATGATAAACCTTGGGAAACGCGAAGTATATACTGAATCAGACGGATGGACAGTTAGAACCGTTGACCACAGTGTGTCTGTTCATTTTGAACATGACGTTTGTGTGGAAAGAAATAAGGCCGACATACTTTCAGACTATACTGAAATCGAAGCCGCAGAGAGAAATAATCCCCACCTGTTTAGCAGCAATTAGATAAAAGAAATTGACAATAGCCGACGGGCAAACTGGTTTATCCGCTTATGGCGAAATCCCTCAGTGCTTCATTTAGGCTTGTTTTCAAATCGGTTGATGTTTTGCGTTTACCAATGATTAATGCACAGCCGACCTGGTAATCACCAGCCGGAAATTTCTTCGAATAAGAACCAGGTATAACAACACTGCGTGCCGGGACTCTACCTTTGTATTCTACAGGTTCATCCAAGCTAACATCAATTATTTTGGTGCTCTGTGTTAGTACCACATTTGCTCCAAGAACTGCTTCTTTTTCAACACGGACACCTTCAACCACTATACACCTCGAGCCGATAAAACAACCGTCTTCAATGATCACAGGAGCGGCCTGGAGAGGCTCCAGCACACCACCAATGCCAACACCGCCACTTAAATGAACTCCCTTTCCTATCTGAGCACAACTGCCTACGGTAGCCCAGGTATCAACCATCGTTCCCTCATCAATATATGCGCCAATATTTACATAACTGGGCATCAGAACTACAGACTTTGCCAAATAAGCACCATAACGAGCGATAGCGTGAGGAACTGCCCGAACACCAAGAGTAGCATAATTATTTTTCAAAGCCATTTTATCATAAAATTCCATTGGCCCTGCTGTCCAGGTATGCATTTGCTGTATTCCGAAATACATGAGGATGGCCTGTTTTATCCACTCATTTACTTTCCACTCATTGCCAACAGGCTCCGCAACACGTAGCCTTCCTTTGTCCGTCTCTTCAATGACAGCTCTTATTGCCTCCGGATATTTAGGATCCTTTAATAATTCCCTGTTATTCCAAACTTCTTCGATCCGTACTTTAAGATCCATCTGATTTAATTTTCGCAAAAATACAGTAAGGAGCTAAACAGTCCCGAATGAACTTCAGGAATTTTGAATTGTTCGGTATTTTTACCGAAACAGTTGCCTTGGAATTTGAGAAAGATATTTTGTCCTGCATTGCAACTCTAAAAAGAGGAGGTATCATTCTGTACCCTACCGACAGTATCTGGGGAATTGGTGCGGATGCTACAAATCCTGCAGCAGTAAAAAAAATTTTTGAATTGAAACAAAGAACAGATGGCAAATCTATGATCGTTTTAATTGCTGATGCAAGGGATATTAATAGATATGTAAGCCGTCCTCATCCATATATTGCGGAATATCTTGAAAAGGTTAACCGTCCAACTACTGTAATATATGATGGTGCTCTGGGTCTTGCTGAAAACCTTTTGGGGCAGGATGGGTCAATCGCGATACGAATTGTAAAAGAGGATTTTTGCAGGCACTTGATAAAAAGGTTAAAAAGACCGCTGGTTTCTACCTCTGCAAATATTTCCGGAACACCATCTCCTGAAAATTTCGCGGGCATCTCGGAAAAGATAAAATCAGGTGTTGATTATATTGTCGAGTTCCGACAACAGGATGACATTCCGGCAAAACCTTCACAGGTAATTAGATTTACAGATGCTGGCAAACCCATTATACTTAGATCCTGATGAAAGCGGTTATATTTATTTTATCCAATAAATCATAAACAGTATGTCTGCTTACGTAATTGTAGAAGTTTCCATTCAGAATCACAGCGAATATGAAGAGTATAAAAAGCTAACACCAGCAGCGGTTGCTGCTTTTGATGGAAAGTTTGTAGTTCGGGGTGGCGAATCGACAACATTGGAAGGTGACTGGAACCCACAACGAATCGTTATATTGGAATTCCCTTCTACTCTAAGAGCAAATGAATGGTGGAATTCGGAGTTATACAATAAGGCTAAAGAAATCAGGCAAAGAGCGGCAAAAACAAAAATGATAATAGTAGAGGGAGTATAAACAAGTATGGGAGTATGGGAGTATGGGAACGGTTTGTATTTTTAAATTGCATATTCAGGTGTTCTTCCAAATTTTAAAAATATAGTTGCAAAAATTTCTTATCATACAAACGGCGTTTATAGGAGATGTGGTTTTGGCTACACCCATTATCGAAAAACTACATGATTTTTTCCCGAATGCACAAATTGATTTCCTTCTTCGAAAGGGAAATGAAAAATTATTTAATGATCATCCTTTTATTAACAGAGTGTTGATCTGGGATAAGAAGAAAAATAAAAAAAGAAATCTCTTTAGGATTTTGTCTATTATTCGCAAAAACAAATATGACAAAGTCATTAATGTACAAAGGTTTTTTGCGACGGGTGTATTGACTGCTTTTTCCCGGGCGAAAGAAACGATAGGATTTGATAAAAATCCATTGAGTTTTTTATTTTCGAAAGCAGTTAAACATGTGGTCGGAGGAACTGCTGCTGTTCATGAAACAGAAAGAAATCTAAAGCTCATTCTTGGTTTTACGGATGTTTCCGTTTACAAACCCAAACTATATCCATCCCAGAAAGATTTTGATTTTATAAGCAAGTGGACTGCCGGTAAATTTATTACCGTGAGTCCTGCATCTGTTTGGTTCACAAAACAGTTCCCAGCAGATAAATGGGAATCTTTTATTAGTCATGTTCCTTCACCATATAAAATATATTTGTTAGGTGGTACCGGGGATATTTCCTTCTGTAATGGCATTAAGGAATCGTGCAACCGGCCCAGCGTAGAAGTACTTGCGGGTTCATTATCATTTCTCGAATCCGCAGCACTGATGATTAAGGCGGTTATGAACTATGTAAATGATTCGGCACCGATGCATTTTGCATCTGCGGTAAATGCACCGATTACAGCTGTTTATTGTTCAACTATCCCGGAATTTGGATTCGGACCTTTGTCAGATATCAGTCATGTAGTTGAAATAGATAAGCCATTGTATTGCCGCCCCTGCGGTCTCCATGGATATTCATCCTGCCCTGAAAAGCACTTCAGGTGCGCACTTGAGATTGAAAACGATCAGCTGATGGTGACTTTACCGGATAGATTTTCTTGATTTATCTTTGAGCTGATGGAAATTTCCTTTTCTGCCATGGAATTGTTATTATTTCAGAGGATATCTGCGGCCGCTGCACAAATGCAGATGGAAGTATATGTTATTGGTGGATTTGTTCGCGATAAAATAATAGGACGTTCTACCAGCGACATTGATTTCGTTTGTACTGGAAACGCAATTGAACTTGCTGATGAAGTGGCTGTCAAATATGTTCCCCGACCAATAGTGTCGGTTTTCAGGAATTTCGGAACGGCACATTTCAAAATTCAGGATGAGGATGATCATATGATTGATATTGAATTTGTGGGAGCGAGAAAAGAAAGTTACCGGTCAGCTTCCCGCAAACCCGACATTCTTCCGGGAACCCTCGAAGAAGATTTAAATCGAAGAGATTTCACTATTAACGCGCTGGCCATTAGCTTAAATGAAAGAGACTTCGGTCAGCTTATTGATCCATTTAGCGGGTTGCATGATCTTGAAATAAAGAGAATTGTTACGCCAATGGACCCAAATGCTACATTTAGCGATGATCCCCTGCGAATGTTACGGGCAATACGTTTCGCAACTCAACTTGAATTCGAAATAGATCCGGAAACTTTTAACGCAATTATTAAAAATGCGGAAAGAATCTCTATTATTTCCCAGGAAAGAATAACAGAGGAGATAAACAAAATCATCAGTACAAAAAAACCGTCTTTGGGTTTTGATCTTCTTTTCAGATCCGGTTTGCTGCAAATTATATTTCCAAAGATGACGGACCTGGCTGGAGCAGAATATATCGATGGTCTTGGTCACAAAGATAATTTTTACCATACGCTGCAGGTTCTTGACAATATTTCCGCAAATACTACTGACTTATGGCTTCGCTGGGCAGCGATCTTACATGATATCGGCAAACCCGCCACTAAAAAATTTGAACAGGGTCACGGTTGGACATTTCATGGACATGAGGTGATTGGAGGAAGAATGGTGCCAAAAATTTTCGAAAAACTAAAGTTGCCGATGAATGAGAAAATGCGATTTGTACGTAAAATGGTCGAATTGCATTTGCGTCCGATTAGCCTGACAAAAGAAAATATCACTGATTCTGCCATCCGCAGATTATTATTTGACGCTGGAGATGATATTGATTCACTTATGGTACTTTGTGAGGCAGATATTACTTCCAAAAACAAACAGAAAGTAAAGCGATATCTAGAAAATTTCGAGTTAGTCAGAAAACGGCTTTTTGAAGTCGAAGAAAAAGACCGGCTTCGAAACTGGCAACCACCGGTTACCGGTGAAATGATCATGGAAATTTTTAATATCGGTCCGTCTAAAAAAGTAGGTGATCTGAAAAGCATGATCAGGGAAGCAATTCTGGAAGGGGAGATTGAGAATTCTTTTGAGGAAGCTTACAAATTTATGATGACAAAGGCAGCTGCTCTGGATTTAAAAGCAGTTGGACAAATTTATGGCGGGAATTCTCCCGCAAAATAAGCAGGTTGATAATTTGATGGTTTCGTTTATTTTTGGTCTTTATAATCTAGTATTATGGCTGTATTAAAATTCAGAGTTTATTTTGAGGAGGATGATAGTGTTTACCGGGATATTGTGGTGAAGCATAATCAACATTTTTTTGAATTACATCAGACTATTTTGAAAGCCTATGAATTTGACAATAAACATCAGGCTACATTTTTTCGCAGCAACGACCACTGGCAGCGAGGAAGAGAAATTTCTCTGGAGAAATATGACAAGGAATACAAGGTAGCTCCACTTCTGATGTCTGAAACAACCATCGGATCAGAAATAAAAGATCCCAACCAAAAGTTTGTTTACCAATATGATTTTGTAAAAAACTGGTATTTTTTGGTAGAATTAATAAACGTTTCAAAAGAGGAAAACAGTAAACTGGACTATCCGGCAGTTGTGAAATCTGAAAGTATAGGACCTTCGCAGTATGGTACGCGCGGACTTGTAGGGGACAAACTGGCTGAAGTTGAAGAGAAGTATGACCTCAACAAAAGTGCTGAAGGATTCAGTGAAGTTGGAGAAGAAACAGGGGATCTGGATATTGAAGAAGAATTTGGCCCGGAAGAGGGAACTTCACTCGAATAATGTCTCCCAAAACAGTAATCATAATTTCGGGTCCTACGGCTTCCGGAAAAACGGAACTGGCACTCGAACTTGCAAAACATCTCAATACCTGTATAATTTCCGCCGACAGTCGTCAGTGTTTTCGGGAATTGAATATAGGTGTAGCTAAACCGAGTTATTCGCAACTTGAAGAGGTGAAGCATTTTTTTATTAATTCGCATTCGATACACGATGATGTGAACGCCTCGATTTTTGAAACGCTGGCGATACAATGGTGTGATGAATTATTTGTGGTTCATGACGCGGTTATCATTTGCGGCGGCACTGGCTTATATATTAAAGCATTCCGCGAGGGTTTGGACGAAATACCTGTTATTGACGACGGAATAAGAAAAAGAATTCTTGAAAGCTACGAAAACCTGGGGCTGGCATGGCTACAGGATACTATCAGAACCACAGATCCGGATTTTTATGAATCGGGAGAAAGATTTAATCCACAGAGAATGATGAGGGCACTGGAAGTCATTCAAAGTACAGGGCGATCTATTCTTTCATTCAGAAATCGACAAAAAAAAATAAGAACTTTTCGTATTCTTGAATTCGGACTAAGTGTGCCGAGAAAAGAACTTTATCAGCGAATTAATGGAAGGGTAGACGATATGATGAATGCGGGTTTGCTCGACGAAGTAATTTCCCTACTTCCTTACCAAAATCTGAATGCACTTCAAACGGTTGGCTACTCAGAATTATTTGAATATCTTAAAGGTAAAAATCTGCTCGAAGAAAGTATTTCCAGGATAAAGCAAAATACCAGAAATTATGCCAAACGTCAGACGACCTGGCTCAAGAAAAATGAAAACCTTGTTTGGCTGGACCATGATTTTATAAATAAAATCCTGGCAACCTATCAGTCGGTTAAAGTTTGATACCGAAAGTAACTATGACATTTCCTGTATATTGTTTCACAGTTGAATAAAAATTATCTTTTCCCGCTAATCGATAAGGAAAATTCACGTCGTTCATGATTGCTTCCACGTAAGTGAGATCAATAAATATTCCCTTTTTCCGATATCCTACACCTGCACTAAAAGTGGTACGGTTGGCTTTTAAATCTGAAGAAGAATAAGGATTCATTGAATAGGATGTACCAACTCGGTAGGCCATCTCGTTTACTTTAAATTCTCCACCTAATCTGAAATTAAAAGTGTTCTTATAATAAGATTTAATCGTATTGTTTATTGGATCGAAATAGCTATTGTCTGGCTGGTTTCCATTTGCGTCGAGAGGGAAACTAAATGATGTTTCTTTATTTGCTACATATTCTACGTCAGCTGTAATAAATCCCATTTTTCCCTCTGTCAAAGCACCAGGAAAAATATAAGATCCGCTTGCAATAAAATGCCAGGGTGTCTGCAGGTCATATTCCAGGCTGTTGCCCGTCATCATAACCTTATCCAGCGTATCCGATTGAATGGAAATTGTACCTGCATAACCTTCTGTATTAGTTACCATTGCTGCTGAAAGATGGTCGGTAATTGAATAAAAAGTGGGAGTGTGAACGGCCAGGCCGAATCTCCAATTGAGATTGGGCCGGAAAATAGCGCCTAACCTTCCGTTCACTCCAACTCCTTTTGCTGAATAGAGTTCCGAATAAGTATAAGAAGCAAAATCGTTATTTGGATTACCACTGAGATCTGTTTCGGTGTATACAGTATTACGTTGATAGTTCACTATGGGTACGCCAATGGAAAATCCCCAATACCATTTATCTTTAGACGAACCGGCTATTCCAATAGCAATTTCTGTAATTCCACCTGTGCTTCGGATGTCCGTATTCTGACCAAGTTGTCCACTTGCTGCCAGCACTTTACCGGGTTGAAAAATAGTTGGCCCAAATCCTCCTCCAGAAGTATCGATCAGGTAAGTGTAAAGTGCCATGCGGGTACCATAGGAGAGTCCCGGAGTTGTGAATGCGTCATTGTAACTGATTCCGGAATTGGTAAACTCATCTGCGTATGCTTCAGATGCGGATGAAAAATCATTCTTTCCCTGATAAGAAATTTGACTATTAAAATCGGCGGTACGATTCACAGTCAGACTCAGTGCATTACTCTTGTCGGGACTGTTAGTACTTCCCCATACAAAACCAGAAGTAGACAGAAGAAAATTATTTGTGGAAGGCGATTTGATATTGTTCGAAAGATACCCTGTGTTAGCAACGTTGAAAGACCATCCGGGACTGATCAGCACCTCACTGGTTTTATAAAAACCTAGCCCGGCCGGATTTACATAATTGGCAGTAATATCGCCACCCAGGGAACCCATGGCACCTCCGATAGCTTGTTCACGTGCTGTTCCTGAAGGATGGGTATACGACATACGCAATGCATCTTCCGGAATCTGTGCCTGAAGATAAAAGCGAAACGGAAGGAAGAAGCACAGAATTAAAAAACGTTTCATGATCACTCAGGGATTACCTGCCCGGACGAGAAAACCCTCCTCCATGAGAAGCGCCACCTCCGCTAAAACCTCCACTACTCCTTCCGCCTCCGATTGAATTAGGCGAAGTATTATTATTATAGTATGGACGGCTATCAGTTGATTGGTTGAAATTATTTCTTGGATTGTAGTTCTGAGAATTGCGGGTATAATTCAGATTTGGATTCGTGGTTGGTCTTGAATTATAAAATCTGCCCTGATAAGCTGAAGGATTAAAAGTACTCATCCGCGTATAACTCGGTGTGGTTGTATTCTTACCGTTTATTACCACTACGCCGCCATAGTAAGGATTATAAAAGTTATTCCATGCGTAATAGCTATTATAATAACTCAAAGGGCTGTAGTAGCCAAATCCACCATACCAGGGGCTATAAAATCCGGAACCAAAACTCATACTTAATCCGAAGCCATAGGGTGAATAAGCGCTGTATGGAGAATAACCCCCATAGTAGTCGTAACTGTAATCATCGAAATATGACCAGCGATCAGGATCCTGCACCCTCATTTTTATATAATTTTCATTCGGGGTACTGTAATAATCCGAATTAGTGGACTGAGCGCCCGACTGATTCGAAGGAGTACCCGGTGAATAATAAACGTCATCAGGCGTAGTGGTGCTGTTTTTGTAAGTTGAACAACTTGCAATTGATAAAAATAAAACAGCAGGTATTATTAATTTGTAAAGACGTTTCATAGTGAAAGCTTTTAGTCGATTCGATCTTAAGTTACTACTTTTGAGCGGTTTATCAAAGTTACTAAATATATTAAACCCCTTGAGAAAAATACGGTGCCAAACTGTTAAAATGAGCTAGATCAAGTTTGAATCCAACTACACATGTATGAGTAAAGAAATTACAAGCCGTAAGGAAGACTATTCTCAATGGTATAACGACCTGGTAATAAAGGGTGGACTGGCTGATTATTCCGCTGTAAGGGGCTGCATGGTCATAAAACCCTTTGGATTTGCACTTTGGGAGAAAATGAGAGATACTCTCGATCAGATGTTTAAGGATACCGGCCACGAAAACGCATATTTTCCTCTATTTATACCAAAAAGCTTTTTAAGCAAGGAAGCGGCTCATATAGAAGGATTTGCCAAGGAATGCGCTGTTGTAACTCATTATCGCCTTAAAAATGATCCTAATGGTGGCGGTATTATTGTGGATCCGGATGCAAAACTGGAAGAGGAGCTGATTGTAAGGCCCACCAGTGAAACCATTATCTGGAATACCTATAAAACATGGATCCAGTCTTATCGCGACCTTCCATTGTTAATCAATCAATGGGCGAATGTTGTTCGCTGGGAAATGCGAACCAGACTTTTCCTTCGTACCACCGAATTTTTATGGCAGGAAGGGCATACAGCACATGCTACTTCGGAGGAGGCGATTGAGGAAACAAAACTTATGCTGAATGTATATGCGGATTTTGTAGAGAATTATATGGCTCTGCCTGTAATTCGTGGTGTTAAAACAGCTGGCGAAAGATTCGCCGGTGCGGTGGACACATACTGTATTGAAGCACTTATGCAGGACGGAAAAGCTCTCCAGGCTGGCACTTCGCATTTTCTTGGTCAAAATTTTGCGAAGGCATTTGACGTGAAATTCTCAGACAGGCAGAACAAACTGGATTATGTGTGGGCTACCAGTTGGGGTGTGAGTACGCGATTGGTAGGAGCACTTGTAATGGCGCATGGGGACGATGAAGGATTGATTCTGCCACCCAGAATCGCCCCCATACAGGTCGTAATTATTCCGATTTATAAGGGTGAGGAAAGAAAAGAAATTCTGGATCAAAAGGGAAAAGAGATTGCTTCAGAGTTGAAGAAAACCGGAATCAGAGTCAAATTTGACAATAACGATAATAACAGACCTGGTTGGAAGTTCGCTGAATATGAAAAGAAGGGAGTGCCTGTTCGAATTGCTTTGGGCTTGCGTGATCTGGATAATAAAACGATAGAAGTAGCACGGAGAGATACAAAAGAGAAGATTAGTTTTCCGGATGCGAATGTCGTTCATAGAATAGAAAGACTTTTATCCGAGATTCAGGAAAATATGTACAATAAAGCTCTTCAATACCGTGAATCGCATATAACGAGCGCAAATAGCTGGGATGAGTTCGTTCAACTGCTCGATGATAAAGGAGGGTTTATTTCTGCACATTGGGATGGAACCTCGGAGACTGAAGAAATAATAAAGGAAAAAACAAAAGCCACCATTCGATGCATCCCATTGAATAATCCTTCTGAAAATGGTTTTTGCATTTACAGCGGTAAACCGAGTTTGGAAAGAGTATTATTTGCGAGAGCTTACTAAAATGTGATTTTATTTGCAGGTTGAGCATTTTTAATTAATTTTTAGCAAAATAATCTTCATGGAACAATCAGAAAAGCTCAATCTTTTTGAATTACAATTGGATCAACCATCCATAAATTATCTAAATGAAGCTTCCCGGTGGAGCCGCTTTCTTGCGATCCTGGGTTTTATTTATATTGGTCTTCTTCTGTTATTTGCTATTATATTTGGATCAATTGGAAACAGTTTGATGCAGGGTACCGGAAGCGAATCCGAGTTGCCTAAACTAAGTGGCGTATTTATTTGCTTTCTTTTAATTTTGGTAGCAGCTGTTTTACTTGTTCCCGTTCTTTATTTATTTAACTTTTCTTCCAAAATGCGCAGGGCACTTCGAAACAATGACCAGATGGTTCTAGCGGATGCGCTCAAAAACCTTAAATCGTT
Source organism: uncultured Bacteroidota bacterium (assembly GCA_963757315.1). GTDB lineage: Bacteria > Bacteroidota > Bacteroidia > Chitinophagales > Chitinophagaceae > Puia. The sequence continues at coordinate 875,083 of CAVWRD010000012.1, forward strand.
TTTTAAATTTTATGGTATCCTGGCAATTATAGTCCTTTCTTTATACGGAATAGCCATTCTCGCAGCCGTTGTGGGCGGACTTGTAGGCCACAGATCCTGATCAGTGATTTGAATAATAGTTATAATCCTTTAGAAGGGTTTCGAGAAAATCCAGTGCGTCCTGATCGCCTTGTATTTGCAATTTCCACTTAATACGCTCGGCGATTCGAAAAGCGAGGTCGTGATTTCTGCTTTTCTTAACTGTACTTATAATCGTTTTGAGAGAGTTAAGGTCTTTGTCACTCATTTGCATTACCTGAGGATACCGGGCTTCATAGTTCGATTCGACTTCGATAAAAACCGTATCCTGCCAGGAAGTATTTGACCGTGTAAAAATTACAATTGTGCCAGCAACGATATCCCCGATTCTCTGGGATTTATCAGAAATAACTACACATGCGATTCCTGAAAAAAGTAAAAAACTAAGCCACCAGGGTAAACTACCCAAAGCTATTGCACCAAAAATCCAAAATGGAAAATCTGCAAGTCTGAATACCCAACGTAAAATGTATTGACTGATTGACGCGTGACCCCCATCTAGTGTGATAACCCGTATTCCCATGATCTTTTTTCCAATTGTTTGTCCATTAGTGAGGATTTCTAAAATTGGATAATAAAAAACCACGGGGAATCCGATCAAAATAATCAACCAGGTATTTCCAGATATATTCTTTTGGGGTAGATACCCCGCTATTTTATTGCATAAAAGACCGTAAATGATCATTGTCATTGTGTCCAAAATATATGCAAACATTCGACGATGAAATGGACTGATTGGGAAATCAACCTCAATATTAAATCCTGTGTCAAGCTTTACGGTTAACATAAAAATCACTTCTCAGTGCAGGTTTGATGAAACTTCAGTTAACAATGATTTTTTATTTTTTATATTTATCCATAAAAGTACATTTTTTGTGCGTGAAGGTCAATTCATCCAACAAAATATCGAGAAGTGGAAAAATTATCAGTACGACCCCACAACGGACCCTGATGAGTTGGCCAATAGGTTTACTGAACTTGTTAACGATCTTGGCTATTCTAAGACTTTTTATCCGCAGAGTAAAGTGACCCTTTATCTGAATAAACTCGCTTCAGGAATATATCTGGGTATTTACAAAAACAAAAAAGAAGAATCATCGAGGATTCTTAGATTTTGGAAAACAGAGTTACCGGTTGTTGTCCGGAAATATCATCGCGAGTTACTATATTCTTTTTTGATATTTATATTTTTTGCATTTATTTCAGTTTTTTCTGCTTCTAATGACCAGACTTTTGTCAGGGGAGTATTGGGTAATGGATATGTTGAAATGACTGAACAGAATATCTCAAAGGGAGATCCTTTCGGCGTTTACAAGGGACAGGATTCACTGACCATGTTTTTAGAGATTGCGGTCAATAATATTAAGATTTCTTTTTTGATTTTCATTTCAGGAATTTTTGCTGGCTTGGGAACAATATGGTTGTTATTCAACAATGGTGTAATGCTGGGCGCTTTTCAGTATTATTTTTTTTCGAAAGGCCTTGGATGGCAATCCGTACTCGTAATATGGATTCATGGAACCCTGGAGATTTCCTCTATTATTGTCTCCGGAGCTGCTGGTCTTGTGCTTGCCAAAAGCCTATTGTTTCCGGGAACTTACAAAAGACTTTTTTCATTGAAGCGGGGTGCAAAAGATGGAATAAAACTGATGATTGGTCTCGTTCCGATTTTTATTATTGCTGCTTTTTTAGAAGGATTTGTTACCCGCTATTCGCATATGCCCATATGGTTAAGTCTGTTCATATTGATTACATCACTTTGTTTTATAATCTGGTATTTTATTGTCTATCCGATTCGACTGAACAGAAAAAAAATGATGCGTATTAAATATCCTGAAAAACTTTCATGATAAAATTTTTAATCTTATTTCTATTTGTTTTTTTTCTTCGGGGTACAGAAGATGCTTTTTCGCAAACGAGCGGCGATTCCTCGTTAAATTCATCGGTGAATGACTCTGCTATCGCCGGGACGAATAACACAGAGGATATGAGATATGAGGATTCTGCCAAATATTCATTACCTATATTGGATACCGGCTTTTTACCAGTATATCCAGTGCGAAAAGTAGATCAGCGGACTGTCAATTCCTATTTGAAAAACCCCGACTATGCTTATGCCAACGATCCTGAATACTGGCGTGTTGAAACAACAAACAGCAAACGGGGATTTTCAAAACTTTTCGGCAGCCGATCATTTCAATGGCTGCTTTTCATCCTGATATCAGGAGTTTTATTTTACGGCATAGTCCAACTGGCAAGGGAAAATAATTTCAAATGGCTTGTTCGGAAAAAGGATTTCGGTAACACCGATGATAGCGAATTAAAAGAAGAGAAGACAATAGATTTTAACGAGGCGATTCATACATATCAGGAGGAAGGCAATTACCGCCTTGCAGTTCGTTACATGTATCTCAAATTGATTCGCGATATCCGGGAAAATGGATCAATTGCAATTCGTGATTCGTCGACCAACGCAGAGATTGTACTTGCTTTAAAAGGACAACCGAATGCCAATGAATTTAGGTATTTGGCTACTGCCTACGAATATATATTTTATGGTGATTTTGTTCCTCAGGAGCCCTTCTTTATTAAGCTTAAAGAAAAATTCGATGATTTTCAATTAAAACTTCCGGGGTGAAATATATTTTAAATACGATTGTTCTTTTTATTTGTTTGTTGTGTCTGTCATGTGCCCGTAGTAAAAGACTTGACAAACGAGTCAGCCTTTGGAGGATGGATAAGATACCCTATGGTACAAAGTATGCGTTTGAAAATTTGCCTTCTATTTTTCCGAAATCTGAAATACAGACGTCAAACCGGTTTCCTATTTTATTTCAAACAGAAAGTGATAGTGATATATCAAAGACAATTTTGATAATTGGTCCTGAATTCAAACCGGAGGCTGACGAGATGAGATCATTAATTCGATTTGCCGCGAAAGGCAAAAATCAGGTTTTCATTTCGGCATTGTATTTTGGAGACACGGTGTTGAATATGCTTCATCTTACATTGACACGAAATTTGATGGACGAAGATGATAGCGCAGAAGTAAGTATTTTAAATCCGGGTGATAAGGAGTGGATTAAGTACGCATATCCTGGCTACACCAGCAATTCCTTTGTTGAATCTGTTGATACAGGTTATGCCAGGATACTAGGTACGGACAAAAAGGGGAGGCCCGATTTTATCCGAATTACATATGAAAAAGGAGGAGCAATCTTTATCCATCTGTCTCCATTTATGTTTAGTAATTTTTTTTTATTGCATAACCGCAACAAGAGTTATTACGACATGGCTCTTTCCTATCTGCCTAAGCAAACAGATATTGTGGAATGGTCCGATTATTTCCGGTATAACAATAGGAATCAACGGTTTTCTATTTTTCGGTTTATTCTAAGTCAACGGTCCTTACGCTGGGCCTTTTGGCTAACAATTATAGTGTTCCTTTTAATGTTTTTATTCGAGACAAAAAGAAAGCAACGACCAATAATTGAATTACCAGTTGCGCGGAATGCGTCAGAGGATTTTGTAAAAACTATCGGACAACTATATTTTCAACAGAAAAATAATCAAAATCTTGCGAATAAAATGGTTTCTGTTTTTCTTGAAAACGTGAGATCTACATACAACCTTTCAACATCAATATTAGACGGAGACTTTGTTCGCAAACTTACAATTCGTTCCGGGATGCCTGCGGAGGAAATAGAAAAGATGGTTCAACTTATTCATGTTGTAAGATTAAATTCCGTTTTACCTGATCAGGAATTATTGGATCTTCATCATCAAATCAGTCAGTTCAATAAACAAGCTTAAAAAATGGAAGAAAATATGTTTAATGAGAGAACTCCACTTCGGGATTTCAAGGAGACACTTGCGAAATTAAAAGCAGAAATAGGGAAAGTGATAGTGGGTCAGGAACAGATGATCGAATTACTAATTGCCGGGATACTTGCAGATGGTCATGTTCTCATTGAAGGGGTGCCCGGAGTAGCCAAAACGCTTACGGCGAAATTACTCAGTCGTTCCATAAATGTTGGATTTTCCAGGATTCAATTTACGCCAGATCTGATGCCGGGAGATGTAATCGGTGCTTCCATTTTTAATCCTAGAGAAATGGTATTCCAATTCCGGCCAGGTCCCATTTTCAGCAATATTATTTTAATCGATGAAATAAATCGGGCACCTGCGAAAACACAGGCAGCGTTGTTTGAGGTAATGGAAGAGCGGCAGATTACTATCGACGGACAGACTATGGCAATGCAAAAGCCATTTTTAGTCATAGCTACGCAAAATCCTATTGAACAGGAAGGAACATATCATTTGCCGGAAGCTCAGCTTGATCGTTTTCTATTCAAAATAAAAGTGGACTACCCAAGCGAACTGGACGAGGTTAATATAGTTATGAAGCATCATTCAAATCAGGGAATAGAAATCAACCATATGGTTAATCCGGTTTTGAATGCGTTGGAAATTGAGAGCATGCGTGGAATAGTTGGCAGGGTTCATGTAGAGGAAAAGCTGATCCGCTATATAGTAACTCTGGTAGCATCTACGCGCCAAAACAAATCGATATATCTTGGCGCTTCACCGCGTGCGTCTATTGGAATTCTGCAATCTTCAAAGGCTATTGCGGCCATGAATGGCAGGGACTTCGTAGTTCCGGAAGATATTTTATATACGATGCCTTCCGTTTTACGACATCGCCTTGTGCTCTCGCCGGAAAAGGAAATGGAGGGAGGAACAACGGACGATGTTGTCAAACAAATAATTCAGTCTTCAGAGATACCCAGATGACATGCATAAACTGAAACGGCTTTGGCTTTCTGTTTTTATCGCGAAACGATTTTATCATTTGATAACCGTTGTTATATTTCTATTCATAATGTCATATTTTGTACCCTTTTTGTTTGATATTTCCCTACTAATATTAATTCTGTTTTCAGCCCTTCTTGTTTTGGATTTTATCATTTTATTTTCAAAACTTTCTCCGATTCATGCACAACGGATTTTACCGGAGAGATTAAGTAACGGGGAGGAGAATATATTAAGCTGGAAAATCGGGAATAATTATTCTTTTACCGTAATCCTGAAATTGTTGGACGAGTTTCCTGAAAGCTGGCAGATTCGGGATGTTAACTGGAAGTTTAAACTGAAGTCAGAAAATGAAACGGTCGTTCAACATATCGTGCGACCCCGAGAAAGAGGAGAATTTTATTTTGGAGACATGCATGTTTTGATCAAAACCGCATTTCAATTGATAGTTCGAAGAAAAACTTTTCCTGCAAAGGAATCCATAAAAGTCTTTCCTGCCTTTCAACTGCTCAGGCAATTTGAATTTAAAGCTCATACAACTGATCCGGGAAATATTGGATTTAAACAGGTGAGGAAAACGGGCCATAGTCTTGAATTTGAACAAATACGTGGGTATGTTGCGGGGGATGATATACGCAGTATTAACTGGAAAGCAACTGGAAGAACAGGTGGCCATTTGATGATCAATATGTATTCGGACGAGAAAAGCCAGCAGGTGTATTGTATTGTTGATAAGGGCAGAGCTATGAAGATGTCGTTTGAAGGACTTACGTTGCTCGACCATGCCGTGAATGCCACATTAGCTTTATGTGCAGTTGCTATCTCCAAGCAGGACAGAGCCGGATTTATCAGTTTTGGCGATTCAGGAGGTGATTTTATACCGGCAAACCATCGTGCAGTCCAAATGTCGGGAATTGTAAATGCGTTATACAATATTGACACCCGGTTTTTGGAATCAGATTACGCATTTTTGCACAAACTTATCAAGACGCGAATAACTCAAAGAAGTCTGTTAATACTTTTTACAAATTTTGAATCAATTACGGCGCTACAGAGGCAATTGCCCTATTTGCGAAATATTTCTGAAAAACATTTGTTGTTGGTAGTTTTTTTTGAGAACACTTCTCTTTATAGTTTGTCTTCCGGAGAAGCTAAAAATATAGAACGGCTTTATGAGAAAGTGATTGCTGAAAAATTTATTCTTGAAAAGAAGTTGATAGTAAAGGAACTTCAGAAATATGGAATTCCTGCTTTATTAACAGCACCTGAAAAATTGAGTGTGGATGTAGTGAACAAATATCTTCAGATAAAAGCAAGAAGAGAAATCTGATCTTCGAAATTTAGAAAAGTTATGAATGCAAATGAAGAAGGACGAGTGATACTCATTGATAAACCGTTGCATTGGACTTCAGCGGATGTGGTCAAAAAAATAAGAAATCAAGTTCATGCGAAGGTTGGCCATGCCGGCACACTGGATCCTCTTGCCACCGGATTGTTGATACTATGTACAGGGAAATTCACAAAGAGAATAAATGAGTATATGTTGCAGGAGAAAGAATATACAGGTACGATTACGTTGGGATCAACAACCGCCTCTTTTGATTTGGAAACACCTTCCGAAGATTATAGAGAATTTAGTTTTGTGGATGCTACTTTATTGAATGAGGCTTCAAAAAAATTTACGGGAGAAATTATTCAGATTCCTCCAATTTATTCCGCGATAAAAAAAAACGGGGAACGTTCCTACGATCTCGCGAGACAGGGGAGGGCTGTTACTCTTGAAGGAAGAAAGGTATTCATCAAAGAATTCGAAATGCAAATTCTGCAGTTGCCCGTAGTCCATTTTAGGGTGGTTTGTTCCACGGGCACCTATATTAGAAGTCTTGCAAATGATATTGGTCAAACATTGGGATGCGGAGCCCACCTCAGTTCTCTCTGCCGCACAAGAATTGGCATTTATAAACTGGATGATGCACTTAGTCCGGAGGAAGCTATTTCAAAAATTAAAACGGGTAGTTGATTCCCAACTGGAGTTGACCACTGCCTAGTTCGAGTTTGTAAAACCAAGTGTCGGATCCATAAATGGCTTGTGGGTCACGAATTCTATACGACCAGTCGAGTCGTATCAAAAAGTAATTAAAATCCAATCGCAAACCTGTGCCTGCCCCGACAGCGAATTCCTTGTAAAAACGGTTTAATTGAAAATCACTTCCCGCACCCAACGCCGATGTATCGATAGGCGACCAGTTCCATATATTTCCTACATCTGTAAAAAATGCACTTTTGAATTTGATACTAAAAAGAGTACCCAGAAGGAACCGGTATTCGGCATTAAATTCCAGCTTAATATCGCCATAGCGGAGATCATAAGAATTCAAAACATCCGTGTAATACTTTGATGACCCAAGCCCTAAATTTCTAACCTGCCATGCACGCATGCTATTGGGGCCTCCTGCATAAAATGCCTTAAAGGAAGGAAGGGTGTGTTCATAGCCGGTATCAGTTAGTCCATAAGCATAGCCCGCACCACCGTATGCGCGAAACGCAAGTTGATTTTTTCCGTAGTCAATAGTATGTCGAAATTCTATTTGACCGCGAATGTATCGAAGTAATGACCCTCTATCGAGATTTGTAAATAAGCCTAATAATGCGCCGCTCTCTTCAAAATCTACCAGGAAGTAATTTATTTTATTTTGTTTTACTCTTACAATATTATAAGCAAACTGCTGCCCTATCACAAGGCCCGGCCGAAAAGTAATTTGAAGCGGAGGATTTTCCTGAAGAATATGCTTGAAACTATCGGTAATTTTCGGGTACGTTGTGTTTTCAATATTTATCGGTTTCCAGAAATAGCTTTTGGTAACAGTAAAAACTAAGTCATTTTTCTTGTGAATTTGTGTTTTCGACCACTGATAACCGAAAGATCCATTTACGCTTTCCTGAGTAAAAAAATCCAAACGCTTGGTATACCCAGCATTCACATTAATAAGTGTCTGGGTGCTATATCCTTTTGCATCCAGGTTTGCGGGGAAGTTGAGAAATGGGATAATATGTATGATGTGCGGAATTACAATGGTATGTGAGAGGCTCGTTAAGACGGTTTGAATAGTGGACCCTGATCCCAATTCAATCCCTGCCTGCAAACTCGTATTTGTCAAAATAGATTGCCGGTATGCGTTCCTGTTCTGCAAGCCCAAAATCACGCTGGTTCCTAAAAGATTTCCGGTAGTAACAATTCCATTCGTGATATAACTTGTTTCCAACGACAATGAGATTTTCTGTTTTTTTGCCGGATACATTTTCAGAATCACGTCTAAAATGCTGTCATAATTTATTGATCGTTGAAATTCAATTGTATTATAGTCCCAGGCAGGAAGCTGACTAATACGGTTAGACGTACGAAAATAGTTTTGTTGCTTGTACATTCCACCGGGGTATAGGTATATGTTGTTTGCAAGAAAAGGCAATTTGAATTTATTGGTTCTGTTTATAAATTTAATCTGATTTATAGTCGTAGTATCGACGTGTACGACAGTTGTGTCTTCTGCCACAGGCATATCAGGATATATCGTAACGCTGCCTATGAAATATTTGGTAACATGAGTTGTATCGCGCGTGGGGCGTTGTTTGACTACAACGCTAATTGTTGGGTTTTCTTTTTTTAGTTTTAGTTTTTCAAGTAATTCTGCCTGTTCGATGGGATCGAGGGAGGGATCAATGAGTGCAGACAACACTGTATCATGTTCTACATAAAGGTCTTCTTTTGAAAAACGAAAATATCCGTTATTGCGAAAACTGTCTACCAGACGATTGAGTTCGTTGGTAAGTACGGATTGAGAGTAAGGACTTCCAACTTTGATTAGAGATTGGTTTTTTGAATGTAATGCAATTTGCTGAAGTTCGGGGGTCTCCAAACTGAAGCCTACTGAGTCAAAAATCAGCTGTTTGCCAAGTTCGACAGTAAAATGGACAGTTACTCTTTTTTGCTCCTTGCTAAGACCCTTATACTTACCATGTTTTTTTATTTTATCCGCGTGGACAGTTTCGTAAATCACTGTATCTGTCACCTTCGGCAGATAATAACCGTTTGCATTTAACAAAGCGCTGATAAATGCAGTGGATCGCGTTACGCTCATTGGATCGTAAACCGGAGTGTACGAAAGTTTTTTTGCAACGAAATAAGGAGGTTTGTAGAAGGATGTAACCGTTTTCGCTTGGAGACTGTCGTCCAGTTGGTTTTCGAGTCTTTGGGTCAGATCCTGTTTTTGATCACCTTTGATATTTCCTTCCACCTTGACAGTCGTTTTATAGATAAACGGCTTGCCTTGTGGATATTGAAAGTTGGCAGGAAGACGGCAGGAAAAGAGGGCAAAAATCAGAATCGAAGGGACGATTGCAGGTCTGACCAGTGATAACGTAACTTGCCGGCAATATGACATATTATTAAAACGGGGAATCCATGCTTGTAAAATCGCAGGTCAAATATATCCAAAGTTTAGGCCATAAAAAATTCCGCGATGCAGATGGAGTCTTTATTGCAGAAGGTCCCAAGATCGTATCAGAACTGCTTCATTCCGAAAATCTTCAACTGATTCAGTGTTTTGCAGATGAAAGTTGGTTACAGAGTAACCGTGGAATAGAAAAGGGACGGGAAAAACTCTTTACCAGTATTAATGAAAAAGAACTTGAGAGAATTTCTTTTCACAGCACACCGAATCAGGTTCTGGCAATTTTCTCAAAACCAGTATTTAATGGTCAGTATAAATCGAGCAATATCACCTTGCTTCTCGACACTATTCAGGATCCGGGAAACCTTGGAACGATCATTCGTACAGCAGATTGGTTTAATGTGAAGAGAATTGTGTGTACGGAGGATACGGTAGACATTTTTAATCCAAAAGTGGTTCAATCAGCAATGGGAAGTATTGCACGTGTTGAATTGGTATACACAAATCTGCATGAATACATCAAATCGAATCCGGGAATTCCCGTATTTGCCGGTTCGATTAAAGGTCAGAATCTCGGAGAAAAAATTAAAGTGTCGGGGGCGATGTTGCTAATGGGGAATGAATCTAAAGGAATTAGTCATGAATTGGAGTTAATGGCTAACAAACTTATCCGAATTCCGGGTAGGGGAAATGCGGAATCACTAAATGTGGCTGTTGCCACCGGGATTATTTTATCGAGAATCGAAATCGTTAATTAAAGGCAATGGCTTTAACCGGGTTCAGCCTCCGTATGATAAAAAAACTGGGCAAAAGCAGTACTGCTAAACAAATCACGAATGTGCCCAGATTAACAAATGCCACCTGTTGCCAGGTAATATAAGCCACTGCTGTTGAAATATAATAAGAGTCTTCCGGCAAAGTAATAATACCAAATTTATTTTGTAGCCAATACAATAGTAGTCCCGTAATGTTACCTATGACGATTCCGCTTAGCGTAATTAGTATTCCATGGTAAAAAAAGATCATTTGAATGCTGCGATCTCCTGAGCCCATTGATTTTAATAATCCGATCATATGTGTTCTTTCGAGTAACAAGATAATCAGACAAGTTACCAGATTCAGAATTGCTACAAGTATCATTATTATTATAACGATGAGGATCGTGGTATCCTGAAGGTTCAGCCAGTCGAATATATTACCATAAATTTCGTTAATGGACTGACTGTTCCATTTCGGCGGAAGCTTTTCAAAAATGCGATTACTAACGGAATCAGCCATGGTATAATTCCTGATAAATACTTCATATCCGTTAATTTGCCCGGCATTCCAGCCATTGAGGCGTTGAATTAATCTTATATCGACCAGTGCACTGACTCTGTCGTAATATTCGATACCGGTTTTAAAAGTACCGACGACTACCAGGGGTCGCACACGTTTCGTACCATCGGCCTGTATAAAATATGCATAAACTCTATCGCCCGGCTTTAATTTCAATTGATTTGCAGTATAGGTGGATATAACTATTTCGCTGCTATAAACACTATCGGGAAAATGAATCCATCTGCCAGATTTTAGGAATTCCTGCAGATGTTTAAATGAAAATTGCGGTTCTATTCCTTTCAATTTTAATCCTTCGAAACTCTCAGGTCCCTTAAGGATCGCGTCTTTGGTTGCGAACGCAAAGACGTGTATAACCTCGGGATCATTTTTTATTACCGAAAAAACTGTATCATTCATTGTTGCCGGCAAAACAGTGTCGTTTTCAGTTTTTTCTCCCTCAAGATGCTGGATGCGTATGTGCCCGGAAAAACCATACATTTTGTCTGCTATGGCATGCTGAAAACCTTTTGCAAATGAAATTGTTAGAATCATGGCGGTTATACCGATGGCCGTTGCAGCAATAGCAAGTCGGATAATAAACCTTGAAAATGAATGCTGACTATTAAAAGCGATTCGTCTGGCAATAAAGCGGGAAAGATTCAATCGGATTTTTTTACACTCAAAAATAGACTTCCCATCGTTGTCTGAAAAGTTTTTTAAGGAATTGAACTATCATTGTATCGGAAAGTATATATGAAGTACCTTTTTTTATTGATTTTGATCCACATTGAAACGAATCTGACGGCGCAGGTAGCGGATTCTGTGTATACCCAAAACATCAGTAGTGCCAAATTATTTATGAAAGGAAATCAGATGGGTTATCCCATTTTAAACCTTGGAGGAAACGATCGGATGGAATTGATGTTTGACGACCTGGATGCAGATGTGAAAAATTACTACTATACTTATCAGCTATGTAATGCTGACTGGACGCCGGTGCAGGTGAGTACCTTTGATTATATCAGAGGTTTTGCGCAAAACCAGATTACAAATTATCGTTATTCCTCTGTAGCACTGATACGATATACGCACTACGAAATTTCACTGCCTGAAAATAACTCGCTCCCTACCTTATCAGGAAATTATTTACTTAAAGTGTATTTGAACAATGATGAGTCGAAGATCGCATTTACAAAAAGATTTCTGGTAGTTCAAACTGCTATTACCATTTCTGCACAGAGTCTTATACCGCTGAATCCCCAGTTTTCGCCAACTCATCAAAAACTACAGTTTACGATTAATACTAAAGCTTTAAGTATTTCAAATCCTTTCCAACAATTGCATGTTGTTGTAATGCAAAATAATCGATGGGATAATGCAGTTTATATGGGCAATCCTTCTTTTTATTCCGGGAATAATTTCGTTTACAATAGTGACGATATACCATTGTTTCCAGGCGGAAATCAGTGGCGATGGATTGATCTGCAGAGCTTTCGTTTTCAAAGTGACAGGATAGCCCATGTAGACTATTTAAAGAATGGAACGGTTATCACTTTAAAACCCGACAAAGACCGTTCCGGATTAGCCTACTATTTTTATACGGACAACAACGGCCTGTATTATATACAAAACACGGATGGGGAAGATCCGAACTGGCAGGGCGACTATGCGCGTGTACGGTTCATTTACATTCCGCCGGATAATGCCCCTATTGAAGGTAGGGATCTTTATATTTTAGGTGAGTTCACAGGGTATAAGTTGAATGAGACGAGCCGCATGACATTTAATCCGGCAAGCGGTGCTTATGAAGGTTCTGCATTATTGAAAATGGGGTATTACAATTATTCTTATGTAACAATTAACAGTGGCGAGCAGCACGTGATACCTTCTTTTGAACTGACAGAAGGGAACCATAATGAAACTGAGAATAATTACGACATTTTGGTATATTATCGCCCCTTAGGAGGACGTTCCGATCAGTTAGTTGGCATTTATTCTATGAATACCATGAATAACTTAAGATAGAATTTATGGATTTTGGATGTAGGCTTTGGCCATCAAAACGCTTACCTTTGCACCGGCAAGTCTTATACGGCCAGCTCCTGCTGAATCCCCCAGGGCCGGAAGGCAGCAAGGGTAAGTGGTTGAGCGGTGCGATATAAGTAACTTGCCATTTTTTTTATATTTTAAATCGATTATATGAAATTTTTTATTGATACTGCGAATCTCGATCAGATTCGTGAGGCCAATGACCTTGGAATACTTGATGGTGTTACAACCAACCCATCCCTGATGGCCAAAGAAGGAATTCGTGGGGAAGAAAATATTACAAAACACTACAAGACTATTTCTGATTTGGTAAAAGGTGATGTGAGTGCCGAGGTGATCTCAACAGATTTCGACGGGATTATTGCGGAGGGAAAAAAACTCGTAAAAATAAACCCGAATATCATTGTGAAAGTACCGATGATCAAAGAGGGAATCAAAGCAATGAAGTGGTTCACCGACAATAATATCAGAACAAATTGCACACTTGTTTTTTCGGCAGGTCAGGCAATACTCGCAGCAAAGGCAGGCGCCAAATACGTTTCACCCTTTATAGGCCGAATTGATGATTCCAATTGGGATGGAATTGAATTGATCGCGCAGATTGCAAATATTTATGCGATACAAGGATATGAGACCGAAATTTTAGCAGCGTCTATCAGGAGTTCCCTTCATATCGTGCGTTGCGCTGAAGCCGGAGCGAATGTAATTACCAGTCCGTTAGAGCCTATACTGGGACTTTTAAAGCATCCCCTGACAGATATTGGACTGGCCAAATTTCTGGCTGATGCTAAAGGTAACAAATAAGATTATTTTGGATCTGTGCCTGGCTCAGTTTAATTTTACGTTTTGGTATGAAAAAACTTTTTACAATATATCATCATCATTTCTTACCCTGCCGGTAGGCTGCTGATGTTTTGTATAAACAATATAATTGCAGGGCTTATCGAAAGGTAAGCCCTTTCTTTTTTAAACAATAAATAACTAACTATATGCCCCAAAGACTGAGAATAGCAATTCAGAAATCAGGGAGACTTTATGATGATTCTTTGAAACTGTTGAAAGACTGCGGGATCGATTTAAAAAATGGAATCAATAAATTGAAAACTGAGGCCGATAATTTCCCTATGGAAATCTTCTTCCTTCGGGACGACGATATCCCGCAGTATGTGGAAGATGCGGTCGCTGATGTCGGGATCGTAGGTGAAAACGTGATTTATGAAAAAAATAAAAAAATCACAATTACTGAAAAACTTGGATTTGGAAAATGCAGATTATCTGTTGCTGTTGGAAGAAATGAAATTTACAATGATTTCAATTTTCTCCAAAACAAAAAAATAGCCACTACTTATCCGGTACTTGTGAAACGTTTTTTGAATGAACGAAATATCAGTGCAGAGATCCATGAAATCAGCGGGTCGGTGGAAATAGCGCCAGGGATAGGCCTAGCAGATGCAATTGTGGACCTTGTGAGCAGCGGCTCTACTTTATTTATGAACGGTCTCAGGGAAGTCGAAACGATATTACACTCAGAAGCAGTTTTGATTCGTCATCCAAAACTTAGCGATGATCAGCAGAAAATTCTTGAAAAATTATTATTCCGTATCAGATCTGTACGCAAAGCGAATCATACAAAATATATTCTTCTTAATGCGCCTAATATTAAACTGAAGGAAATTATTTCGCTATTGCCTGGAATGAAAAGTCCTACCGTGCTGCCTTTGGCAGAGCCAGGCTGGAGTAGTGTGCATAGCGTTGTGAATGAAAATGAATTTTGGGAAATCATCGAAAAATTAAAAAATGCAGGTGCCCAGGGTATTCTTGTGGTACCCATTGAAAAAATGATTTTATAAATGTCTGCAATACAAATCATAGAATATCCGCGAAAGGAACTCTGGCCAACATTACTCAACAGACCGGGTATGCAATTTGAAAACCTGGAAACGAGTGTACGGAAAATTCTGGACGAGGTAAAAAACAGGGGCGATAAAGCCGTACTGGAATATTCAGTTTTATTTGATCAGGCATTAAATATTGATCTGATCGTACGTGACGAAGAATTTGTCCGAGCTGAAGAAATGCTCGATGCAGAACTAAAAACTGCTATTCTTCAGGCAAAAAAAAATATATCAAAATTTCATGAAAATCAGCAAATACATGAACCAGGAGTGGATATTAAGCCGGGTATTCATTGTTGGCGGAAATCAGTAGCTATAGAAAAAATCGGATTGTATATACCTGGTGGTACGGCGCCATTGTTTTCCACCCTCCTCATGCTGGGAGTTCCAGCAAGACTTGCAGGGTGTAAAGAAATCATAGTTTGCACCCCACCTCAAAAAGACGGATCAATTCATCCAGCTATCTTATATGTATCAAAATTGCTGGGTATATCGAATGTTTTTCGTGTAGGAGGTGTTCAGGCGATAGCTTCCATGGCATATGGAACGAAAACCATACCCCGGGTTTATAAAATTTTTGGACCAGGAAATCAATGGGTAACACAGGCAAAAAAATTGATTCAACAGGAAGGCATTCCCATTGATATGCCAGCAGGACCCAGCGAATTGGCTATATATGCTGACGACACGGCAATTCCCGATTATGTAGCAGCTGACCTCCTGTCACAATGTGAGCACGGCACTGACAGTCAAGTAATTCTTGTAACTGAAAGTCGGGCTTTCGCGGAAAAAGTAAACCTCTCGATAGACACGCAGATGAAAAAACTTCCACGTAAATCAATAGCCGAGAAATCATTAGACAACAGTAAAATTATTCTTATAAGCGATCATACCGAATCAATGGACCTCCTCAACATGTATGCACCCGAGCACTTAATTTTAGCCTGTCGGGATGCTGAAAAAAGAGCTGAAGAAGTGCAAAATGCCGGTTCTGTATTCCTTGGAAATTATGCATCGGAAAGTGCCGGGGATTATGCAACCGGTACAAATCATATTCTTCCGACAAACGGATTTGCAAAATCTTATAGCGGAGTAAGCATTGACAGCTTTGTGAAAAAAATCAGTTTTCAGAAACTTACTAAGGAAGGTCTTCAGTCAATCGGAAGCACGGTAGTTGTGATGGCCCGGGCTGAAGGTTTGCAGGCTCATGCAGAAGCAATTTTAATAAGACTTTAAATCGCAGTCTAAAGCGTAAATAATTCATAATAAGAATTAAAATGGCCGACATAAATTTATTATTGCGGGATAATATTAAAAAACTGATTCCCTATGCATCAGCCAGGGATGAATTCAGCGGTTCAGCACACATTTTCCTCGACGCTAATGAAAATAGTTTGGGTTCTCCCATTTCTCCATCATATAACAGATATCCCGATCCTCACCAGGTAAAAATAAAAGAAAAGCTTTCTCAAATCAAAGGTCTTCCACCTGATAATATTTTTTTGGGAAACGGTAGTGACGAATGCATAGAACTTCTTTACCGAGCATTTTGTAACCCGGCAAAGGATAATATTATCATTCATCCACCTACTTATGGGATGTATGAAGTAAGTGCACATATCCACGATATAGAGGTGCGCAGGGCACCGCTTACAGAAGATTTTCAACTTAATCTGGGAACCATCGAAGCGTTAATAGACGATTCCACGAAAATCATATGGATTTGTTCTCCCAATAATCCAACGGGGAATGCATTTAACCGGAAGGACATTGAACTAATCCTGAATAATTTTGATGGCCTTGTTGTAATTGATGAAGCGTATATCAATTTTAGTCGTCAACAGAGTTTTATTCAGGAATTAACGGAATATCCAAACCTTGTGATTATGCAGACGTTAAGCAAAGCGTGGGGACTGGCTGGTTTGCGTGTGGGTATGGCTTTTGCAAGTGAAGTGCTTATCGAAATATTAAATAAAATAAAACCACCATACAATATTGGTCAGGCTACCCAGGAATTGGTGTCGGAAGCATTAAAATGTACATCTGAAGTAAATGAAATGATCAAAAAGATTGTAGAAATGCGAAATGATTTGGCCGGTCGACTCAACAGATTACCAACTGTGATGAATGTTTATCCAAGCGAAGCAAATTTTCTATTGGTTCAAATAAAGGAAGCGAAGCAGATTTACGAAAAACTATTGGGTGAAGGAATTGTAGTGCGCGACCGAAGTTCCGCGCCCGGATGTTCAAACTGTTTGAGAATTACAGTTGGGACACAAAAACAAAATGATAAACTGATAGATGTACTGACGCTATTTGGAAATTCATAAATTCATATTTTCTAATACAAACAAATTTCAAAAGAATGAAAAAAATTAGGAATACCATCTTAATCGTCTTAACGCTGCTTGCAACGGTTTGCCGGGGAGCAGTTATTTCCAATCCGGTAATTGGAGATACGAACAGAATCTTCAAACTTGGGACACCAAAGTCTGATGTAAGTCTTACTATTCCGAATGGTTTTACTGCAAACGTTTTTGCCTCAGGTCTGGGGAAGGCCCGTCATATCACGGTGACTCCTTCGGGATATATTTATGTTAAACTTGCCAGTAGCAAAAATGGAAATACCATCGTTCGGTTAAAAGATCAAAATAGCGATGGCATTGCAGACGAAGAAATGGACTTCGGATCTTTTAAGGGGACGGGCATTAAGGTGAAAAGTGGTTGGCTTTATGCATCTTCTGATGAGGAAGTTTACCGATTCAAATTAAACAGTGATGGCACTGTTGCGAATCCTGATCAGCCTGAGAAAATAATTACGGGTTTGATTTCCAGGGGCGAACATGAGGCGAAGGCTTTTACGCTGGATAACAATGGAAATATTTTTGTGAATATCGGCGCCTATTCCAATTCCTGCCAGATAGAAGACAGGAAAGCAGGTTCAATGGGGAGAAAACCCTGTCCGATATTAGATTCTGCGGGAGGAATCTGGCAATTCAAGGCTGATAAATTGAATCAGACATATGCAGAAGGAACACGTTATGCTACCGGTTTGCGAAACGTGGTCGGATTGGATTGGAATACTGCTACCAATACTCTTTTTGTTATGCAACATGGCCGTGATCAGCTACATACTATTTTTCCTGCCATGTTTACAGAAAAACAAAATGCAGAACTCCCTGCAGAATGTATGTATGAATTGCACAAGGGATCTAACGCCGGTTGGCCTTATATCTATTACGATCAAATACAGGGCAAAAAAATTCTGGCTCCGGAATATGGTGGAGATGGAAAGAAAACGGCTGGTGAAGATGCAATCAATCCGGTATATGCATTTCCCGGACACCTTGCACCAAACGGGCTTTTATTTTATACGGGTAATCAATTTCCTACAAAATATAGAAACGGAGCATTCATTGCCTTTCATGGTTCCTGGAATCGCGCCCCCGAACCACAGGAAGGATTTTATGTAGTTTTTTTACCTTTCACCAATGGGAAACCGTCCGGTAAGTGGGAAATATTTGCAAATGGTTTTTCTGGTGGACCGAAGAATACCGCTTCCGGGGGTGCCTTACATCGCCCTTGCGGTCTTGCTGAAGGTCCAGATGGTGCCCTTTATGTCACAGATGATGTGCAGGGAACCATCTGGAGGATTACCTATAAATAAAAAGAAGGCTGAGAATTAAGCACATCCGTTTAAATGTCAGATATTTAATTAAACCAAAGACTGCTGAAATATTTTTGATGAAAAGAATCCTTTTTATAGATCGGGATGGCACACTTATTAAAGAATCACCACCAACTTACCAGATTGATGATTTCAGCAAATTGGAATTTTACCCGGGTGTTTTTGAATTTATGGGTAAAATCGCAAGAGAAATGGAATATGAACTTGTAATGGTAACCAACCAGGATGGCCTTGGCGGATCTGGTTTTCCCGAAAACAAATTCTGGCCTGTGCAGGATTTTGTTATGAAAAGTCTTTCAAATGAAGGCATCCATTTTAGTGCAGTTCACATTGATAAATCTTTACCTTCTGACAATTCTCCATCTCGTAAGCCCGGTACAGGAATGTTAACGGGTTATCTGAATAATGTACTGTATGATATTAAAGAATCATTTGTGATAGGAGATCGTATAACGGACGTACAATTAGCGAAGAATCTTGGATGCAGGGCGATATGGTTAAAGCACGACGCTCAGCTGGGCCATAAGGAAGTAACGGATACTGATAGCGAGCTGGAGAAGTCAGTCGTATTAGAAACTATATTCTGGTCCGAAATTTATTCGTTTTTGAAATCGGGACTTCGGTGTGTTAGTCATGAGCGCAATACCCGTGAAACAAAAATCAGGATAGAGTTAAACGCAGATGGGAGCGGCAAAGCGGATATTCATACAGGGCTTACTTTTTTTGATCATATGTTGGACCAGATCGCCAGGCACGGGAAAATGGATTTAAAAATTATTGTTAAGGGTGATCTAGAGGTTGATGAACATCATACAATAGAAGATACCGGAATAGCTTTGGGAGAAGCCATGTCTTTGGCCCTGGCAGATAAAAGAGGTATGGAAAGATATGGATTTACACTACCCATGGACGACGCGGATGCCCGCGTATTGATAGATTTCGGGGGAAGAAACTGGATTGTTTGGAATGCCTTTTTTCAAAGGGAGAAAATAGGAGATATGCCCACCGAAATGTTTTTTCATTTTTTCAAATCATTTTCCGACGCTGCCCAATGTAATCTGAATATCACGTGCAGTGGAGAGAATGAACACCATAAGATTGAAGCCATATTTAAGGCATTTGCCAAAGCCATACGTATGGCCGTAAAAAGAGATCCATCAAATGATAGTCTTCCGACAACCAAAGGAATTATTTAAGGATCAATTTGGTAATTTCCGGATTTGCACTCATATTTGCAGAGCATGACAAATAAGATTCAAAATAATACATGGTGGTGGCATACAAACTCCGGCTGGGGCGCGTAATGCGATCGTTATGTTAAAAACATATCAGGCCCCGGTTATTTCCGGGGCTTTTTTTTTGTAAAAAAAAGGTGATTTCAGAAAATCAGTGAACATATATGAAAAAAATAAAAATAAATACAACGTTCAAAAAATTACTTTCTGATATATATACGCCTGTTGGGATTTATTTGCGCTTGAGAGACAGATTCAGAGACACCATATTATTGGAAAGCACGGATTATCACGCCGCTGAAAACAGTTATTCTTTTATCTGTATCCACGCGATTGGAGGAGTTGAGATTTCAGATCATGAACAAATGGAATTCAAATTACCTGGTCGACAGACAGAAAAATATCCATTAAAATCTGCACATGTACCTGATCTTCTTTGGAATTTTATGGAACATTTCGAGGTCCTGAAGGCAGAAGAGAAGCCGGTTAAAACAGCTCAAAGCCTTTTTGGATATACTACATATGACGCAGTAGGTTTTTTTGATCGCATCCGACTTGAAGAAAAATCAGATGCGCCTCTGATTCCGCTTATGAGATATAGATTGTATCAGTATGTGATTGCCATCAATCATTTCAAGGATGAATTATATATATGTGAAAACAATGTGGAAGGGATACATAGTGAGTTATCACTGGTAGAATCTTTAATTCGGTCAAAAGATGTTCCGGTATTTCCTTTTCAAATTAATGGCGGAGAGACCAGTAATATGGGCGATGACGACTACAAGAAAATGGTTGAGAAGGGAATTAAAAGTTGTTTGCGGGGTGATGTTTTCCAGATTGTACTAAGCCGGCGCTTTAAACAATCTTTTACAGGGGACGAATTCAACGTTTACAGGGCGCTGCGTAACGTAAATCCAAGCCCGTACTTATTTTATTTTGATTACGGGGATTACAGACTAATGGGGTCTTCTCCCGAATCGCAGGTGCTGATCAAGGATGGTAAAGCGATCATGCATCCTATAGCAGGTACCTGCGGAAGAACTGGAAATGATGAAATTGACAAGGAAAAAGCTGATGCATTGCTGGAGGATGCAAAAGAAAATGCAGAACATGTTATGCTGGTAGATCTCGCACGTAACGATTTAAGCAGACAATGTTCAGAGGTCTCGGTTGTTTATTTCCGTGAAGTGCAATATTATTCTCACGTGATACATCTGGTAAGCGAAGTGAAAGGCAGACTAAAAAAAGACAGTAATCCTTTTGAATTGCTTGCAGTAACGTTCCCTGCCGGTACTTTGAGCGGAGCCCCGAAAATTCGTGCGATGGAACTAATAAGTAGTTATGAACCTACCGCAAGAAGTTACTACGGGGGCTGTATCGGATTTGTAGGATTTGATGGCAATTGTACTCAGGCAATTATGATTCGCAGTCTTCTTAGTCGCCGGAATACATTGACTTACCAGGCGGGGGCAGGAATTGTTGCTGCAAGTCAGCCGCAATCCGAACTTGAAGAAGTAAACCATAAATTGGGCGCTTTAAAACGCGCCATTGTATTGGCAGAAACAATTTAATTCAGAATATGAAAATTCTCGTTTTTGATAATTACGACTCCTTCACTTATAATCTCGTTCACCTCGTGGAAAAGATTATTGATGAAAAGGTTGACGTTTATCGCAATGATCAAATCCCTCTGGAAAAGGTGCAGGACTACGATAAGATTATACTTTCACCTGGACCTGGTTTACCTTCAGAAGCGGGGATGCTTATGCCACTGATAAAACAATATGCGCCTTCAAAATCTATATTAGGCGTTTGCCTGGGTCACCAGGCTATCGGAGAAGTTTTCGGTGGCAGACTGATAAACTTAACTAAAGTATATCATGGTGTGGCTACTCCGGTCAAAATCCAAACCCGGCTTTCGCAGAATATATCCATCAATGAAGATCTTTTCAGGGGAATTTCAAATGGATTTATGGCCGGTCGTTATCATAGCTGGGTAATAGATCCGAACTTTTTTCCAAATTGCCTTGAGGTAACTGCTACGGATGAAAATGGATATATAATGGCCATCCGACATAAAACATTGGATGTACTCGGAGTGCAATTTCATCCGGAAAGTGTACTTACTCCGGATGGAGAGAATATTATGAGAAACTGGTTAAAGAAAGATCAAAACTAGATTTATATGACATTTAAGAATTCAAAAATCTTCCTGTAACAGCAACCAATGAAAAAGATACTGCAACTATTATTTGAATATAAAACCCTGACGCGAGAACAGGCAAAGGAGGTTTTATCGAATGTGTCGAACGGGAAATACAGTGATTCTGAGATTACTTCATTTATTACTGTTTTTCTTATGCGCAGCATTACGATAGAAGAGCTGCAGGGTTTCCGGGATGCACTTATGGAATTGGCAGTCAAAGCCAACCTTGAGGGATACGAGTTCATTGATATTGTGGGTACAGGTGGTGACGGAAAGAATACTTTTAATATATCAACTCTTGCCTGTTTTATAGTAGCAGGAACTGGTCAAAAAGTGGCCAAACACGGAAACTATGGAGCTACCAGCATAAGTGGTGCATCAAATGTAATGGAGCAACTCGGCTATAAATTCAGTAACGATTCGAACAAACTACAAAACGAAGCAGAAAAAGCGAATATTTGTTTCCTTCACGCACCGCTTTTTCATCCGGCGCTAAAGACTGTTGGAGTGATTCGCAAAAATTTGGGTGTACGCACATTTTTTAACATGCTCGGACCACTCGTGAATCCGGCCTCTCCTAAATTTCAGCTCATAGGTGTTTATAATCTTGAAATGGCCCGCATTTACACCTACATGCTTCAGAAAAGCGGCTCTTCATTTACTATCATTCATACGCTCGACGGATATGACGAACTTTCTCTAACAGGGGACGCCCGAGTAATTACTTATGATGGAGATCGTGTGATGACTCCCGAACAACTTGGTAAACGAATGGTTTCGCCTTCAGATCTGTATGGTGGAAACAATTTACAAGAGTCGGCGGGAATATTTCTGAACATTCTAAAGGGAAAAGGATCCTGGGCGCAAAATGCTGTTGTTTTGGCGAATGCAGCGATGGCATTGTATGGCACGGGCATTTATGCGGATTATGATCATGCTTTTACGGCCGCTATTGAAAGTCTCGAAAGTGGCAAGGCGTTCTCGGGTTTGAATACACTTATCTCACTGCAATAAAAAGACAAATGCCCGAAATAAACATCTTAGAAAGTATTGTTTCCTATAAAAAGGAGGAAATAAAAAAGCGAAAAAAGAAATCGCCGATGCATTTGTTGGAAAAACAATATGGCTTTGACAGAGAAGTTTTTTCCATGAAAAAATTTATTACTGACCGGGAAAGAAATGGAATCATCGCAGAATTTAAAAAAAAGTCCCCTTCAAAAGGAATAATAAATGAATCTGCAGTCGTTGAAGAAGTAACAAGTGCATATGCACGCCTTGGTGCATCAGCAATATCTGTCCTGACAGACACATTTTATTTTGGCGGCTCAACGGATGATCTGAGACGTTCACGGTTCAATAAATTACCGATACTCAGGAAAGATTTTATCCTGGATCCATATCAACTCGTAGAATCGAGGGCAATGGGGGCAGATGTAATTTTATTAATTGCAGCATGTCTTCAACCTGCTGAAACCAGATCGCTCGCTTCGAAGGCACATGAACTGGGACTAGAAGTGTTGCTGGAAATACACGATGAAAATGAATTGGATCACCTGAATGAATTTGTTGATGTGGTTGGAATTAATAATCGTGATCTAAAAACATTTACGGTTGACCTGGACAATTCCATCCGGCTTTCTAATCTTTTGCCACATAATAAACTTCGCATAGCTGAAAGTGGTATTCGAGATATTGAAACGATTCTTGTTTTGAAAGCGGCTGGCTTCAATGGGTTTTTAATTGGGGAGCAATTCATGAAAACAAATGATCCTGCGTTTGCGTTTTCCTCTTTTGTAGAACAATTGAAAAAAACGATGTTATGAGAGTAAAAGTCTGCGGCATGACACAAATCGATCAGGTCAGGAAGCTTGAAGAATTGGGAATTGATTTTGCCGGTTTTATTTTTTACCCTAAATCGCCACGTTATGCAGGCAAACATATTACCGGTGAACAGATGCGAAAGGCAAAACTCCGAATTGGTAAAGTGGGAGTATTTGTCAATATGCCTTATGAACAGATGATGCAGATTGTGGACGAATACGGTCTTGATATGGTACAACTTCACGGTGATGAAACACCCCGTGCATGTGAGCAGATAGCCAATTACGTCACAGTAATTAAAGTGTTCAGGCTTGGCGAAAATGATCCGATATCCTGGATCACAAAACCCTACGAAGAATCCTGCGATATGTTTTTATTTGACACTTTGGGCGTAGGATATGGCGGTACCGGAAAGAAATTTAATTGGGATCTTTTGAAACCCGTGGAAATTGATAAATTATTTTTTTTGAGCGGCGGCATTGAACCTGAAGATACCGAAAAACTAAAATCCTTTTTCTATGAAGACGTATCAAAAAAACTTTTTTCTATTGATATCAACAGTAGGTTTGAAATTCAAAGTGGGTTGAAGGATCTCGACAAGATAGAAAAATTTTATAAATCGTTGAACATTAAATAGCTGTCAATATGATCTATGCAGAGAAATTTCAGACACCTTCGGACAAGGGCTACTATGGTGAATTCGGCGGCGCTTTCATACCGGAAATGTTGTACGCCAATGTAGAGGAGCTTAGATCCCGTTATTTGGAAATAATGAATGAATCCGGATTTAAGCAGGAATTTGAATTACTTCTGAAAGATTATGCGGGCAGACCCACACCCTTATACTTCGCCGGTAGACTGAGTGAAAAATATGGCACTTCCATTTTTCTTAAGCGGGAAGATTTATGTCATACCGGTGCACATAAAATTAATAATACAATTGGTCAGATCCTGCTTGCTGAAAGACTGGGAAAAAAACGAATAATTGCAGAAACTGGTGCTGGTCAGCACGGTGTTGCAACGGCAACGGTTTGTGCACTGAAAGGTTTGGAATGTGTTGTTTACATGGGTGAAAAAGACATCCATCGACAGGCTCCCAATGTAGCGAGGATGAAAATGCTGGGCGCAACTGTAGTACCGGCAACCAGTGGAAGTAAAACTTTGAAGGACGCCACAAATGAAGCAATTCGCGACTGGATAAATCATCCCCTGAATACTCATTACATCATTGGAAGTGTTGTAGGTCCCCATCCTTATCCGGACATGGTCGCCCGGTTTCAAAGCATAATAAGCAGAGAAATCAAATGGCAGCTAAAGGAAAAAAAAGGTGTCGAAAATCCGAATGCAGTTATTGCCTGCGTTGGAGGAGGTAGTAATGCTGCAGGCGCTTTTTTTCATTTTCTCGAAAACGAAGAAGTTCGTCTCCTGGCCGTTGAAGCTGCTGGCGAAGGAATTAATAGTGGCAAGTCTGCAGCGACAACTGTTCTCGGCACCAAAGGTATTCTTCATGGTAGTCGCAGTCTGGTAATGCAGTCTCGGGATGGCCAGGTAATAGAACCGCATAGTATATCCGCCGGACTGGATTATCCAGGTATTGGCCCACTTCATGCATTTCTTTTTACATCGGGAAGAGCTTCCTTTTATAACGTTACTGACAATGAAGCACTCGATGCCGCATTTCTTCTTGCCAGGCTCGAGGGCATTATACCAGCATTGGAATCTGCTCATGCGCTGGCTATATTGGAAAATTGCAAATTCCAAAAAGATGATAATGTGGTAATCTGTTTGAGTGGAAGGGGAGATAAAGATTTGGATACTTATATGAAGAAAATGGAAGAATGAAATGAATTTTGAATGCATTCGAACCCTATTAATTATCTCCAAATTGATACTGTCAATCCCGGAATATGAGTCGAATTAAAGAACTGTTTTTCGAAAAAAAGCGAGGTATATTAAATGTATATTTCACAGCTGGCTTTCCCCGTTTGGATGATACGATCACTATAATGAAAGCTCTGCAGGAAGCAGGAGTGGATATGATCGAGCTGGGAATGCCTTACAGTGACCCGTTAGCAGACGGACCCGTGATTCAATCGAGTAGTGCGCGCGCATTGAGTAATGGTATGTCGATTCAAAAACTTTTTGAACAATTAAACGGTTTCCGCAGCGAAATTCATTTGCCTGTTTTATTAATGGGCTATATGAATCCCATTCTTCAATACGGATTTGAAAATTTTTGCAGGGATGCTGCTGCGGTAGGAGTGGACGGACTCATTTTGCCAGATCTACCAGTGTTCGAATTTGAAAGGGAATTCGGAGCCCTGATAAAAAAATATAATCTGGATTTCATCTTTCTTGTAACTCCTGAAACAACTGAGTTTCGTGTTCGGCAACTTGATGCGAAAAGCAGCGGTTTTCTTTATGCTGTTTCTTCGTCATCTACAACGGGCAAAAATGTTATGCTCAGTGATCAGGGAATATATTTTGAGACTCTACAATCCCTGAACCTCAGAAATCCGATACTTATTGGTTTCGGAATAAAAGACAAGGAAAGTTTTTCAAAAGCCTGTTCATTTGCAAACGGAGCAATAATCGGGACAGCATATATCAGGATTTTGGAAAATTCTTTTCCGGGCGAAATTTCAGGGAAAACAAAAGAATTTATTAAATCGCTTCGATGAAAATAGTCATCATAAAATATAATGCGGGTAATATACGATCTGTATTATTTGCTTTGGAAAGAATTGGTGCTGAAGCTATGGTGACCGATGAACCTGAACTTATCGCCACTGCAGATAGGATTATTTTCCCTGGAGTCGGAGAGGCCCGTTCTGCAATGAATTACCTTACTTCGAGAAAAATGGATATTCTAATTCAAAATTTGAAACAGCCTGTGTTGGGAATTTGTCTGGGTATGCAGTTGTTATGTTCATATTCAGAAGAAAACGATACGCCCTGTTTGGGGATATTCAATGAAAAGGTTAAAAAATTTGATCCTATTGCCGATAAATCACTCAAAGTGCCGGAGATTGGATGGAACAATATTTACGATCTAAAAACGGCTTTTTTTGCAGGAATTGCTGAAAACAGTTATTGTTATTTTGTCCATGGATATTATGCCGGCATCGGAGAATCTACGATTGCTAAAACCGACTATATTCAACCCTTTAGTTCAGCCCTGAATAAAAAAAACTTTTATGGAGTTCAGTTTCATCCGGAAAAAAGTGCGGGGGTGGGAGAAAGTATTCTGACAAATTTTATTCAGCTTAAGTTTTAATATTTATGTCTATAGAGATCATTCCGGCAATTGATATATTACGGGGTCAGTGCGTTCGGCTTACTCAGGGGAAATATGGAAGCGAGAAAATTTACAATGAAAACCCGTTGGAGGTAGCAAGACAATTTGAAGACGCAGGATTAAAACGTTTGCATCTTGTGGACCTCGACGGTGCAAAGGAAGGGCGGGTAATAAATTGGAAAGTGTTGGAGTCCATTGCAGGAAAAACAAATCTGGAAATTGATTTTGGTGGAGGTATAGGTACTTTAAAGGATCTCCAAATCGTATTTGATTCCGGTGCATTGTTAGCTGCTATTGGCAGTGTTGCTGTGAAGAATGAAAGTCTTCTGAGGGAATGGTTTTTTGACTTCGGCGCCGAAAAATTTTTGTTGGGTGCCGATGTTCGGGATGAGAAGATTTCCATAAGTGGATGGCAGGTGGACACAGAAATATCCATTTTTGATTTCATTAGGAAATATAAAGAAGCAGGTATTCGTCAGGTTTTCTGCACAGATATTAAATTAGATGGAGCTTTATTGGGTCCTTCTACTGAGCTATATAAAAAAATTCTGGTTTCTTTTCCTGACTTATATTTTATTGCCAGCGGAGGTATTCGGTCGTTGGAGGATATTTACCAACTCGAGCACAGCGGATGTAAAGGCGCAATTCTGGGAAAAGCCATTTATGAGGGATTGATTACACTTAAGGATCTCGCACATGTTAACTAAGAGGATTATCCCCTGCCTGGACATTAAAAACGGGCGGACTGTTAAGGGAACCAATTTTCTGAATCTCAGAGATGCTGGTGATCCGGTGGAATTGGGTGCACGTTACGCAGATGAAGGTGCGGATGAACTGGTATTTTTGGACATTACTGCCACTCATGAGAAAAGAAAAACTTTGCGGGATCTGGCACGTCGAATTGCGCATCACATTAATATACCGTTTACGGTTGGAGGTGGAATTTCCTCAGTGGAAGACGTGACAGTTTTGCTGGAAAATGGAGCGGATAAGATTTCTATAAATTCTGCGGCTTATAAAAATCCTTCTCTGATTGACGAACTGGCAAGTGAGTTCGGTAGTCAATGTATTGTTCTTGCGATTGATGTCAAGAAGGCAACAAATGGTGAATATTATGTTTACTTAAACGGGGGTCGTATCGCTACAGAAAGTAAATGTGTTGATTGGGTAAAAAAAGGCGTGGATATGGGGGCAGGAGAACTATTGATAACTTCGATGGATCATGACGGAACTAAGACCGGTTTCGCAGTCGAATTAATTGAATCTTTGGCCGGATTAGTGCATGTACCAATAATTGCCTCCGGAGGAGGTGGAAGTATGGCACATTTTTCGGAGATATTTATAAAGGGAAAAGCAGATGCTGCGCTGGCCGCCAGCATCTTTCATTTTAAAGAAATCCAGATTCCTGATTTGAAAAAATATTTAAAAAGCGAAGGAGTCAGCGTAAGATTTTAATTTTGGTACATGGAAATCAATTTTTCAAAATACAGTGATGGTCTGGTTCCGGCAATCATTCAGGACGACCGGTCAGGTAAAGTGCTGATGTTGGGCTTTATGAACAAAGAAGCTCTGGATAAAAGCAGAGAACTTGGTAAAGTTACTTTTTATAGCAGGACAAGAAAAAGGCTCTGGACAAAAGGTGAGGAGAGCGGTCATTTTCTTTTAATTAAAGATATTAAACTGGATTGTGATAAAGATAGTCTGCTGATAAAAGCTATGCCGACGGGCCCGGTTTGTCATACCGGTGCTGATACCTGCTGGAACGAAAAAAATGAGGAGGATGATTTTTTAAGCGAACTCGGGAATATCATTCACGACAGGAAAGAACAACCGGAAGAGAACTCTTATGTTTCTGGATTGTTAAGAAAAGGGATTAATAAAATAGCACAGAAAGTAGGTGAAGAAGCCATAGAACTGGTTATAGAGTCTAAAGACCAGGATGTTAGACTTTTTCTAAATGAAGCTGCAGATTTGCTTTTTCACTATTTAATATTATTAGAAGCTAAAGGACATAATTTGAAAGAGGTGACTGGCGTTCTTAAATCCAGGCATGTCAAAAAAACTGTATGAAAAAATATCTTATTCTGGCAATTTTGA
Organism: uncultured Bacteroidota bacterium; assembly: GCA_963757315.1. Taxonomy (GTDB): domain Bacteria; phylum Bacteroidota; class Bacteroidia; order Chitinophagales; family Chitinophagaceae; genus Puia. The sequence goes on from CAVWRD010000012.1 coordinate 904,033, forward strand.
TCATTAATTCTGCGCAGGCACAGCAGAAAAAAGATGTGGGATTTCGTATTGAAGGTCATATAAAGGGTATTGGTGATAAAACAGTCGTTACTTTAAGTGATGCCAATAAAACTACTGATACACTGGCGAGAACCACAGTGAAAGACGGTTTATTCGTTTTACGCGGACAAGTGACCGAACCTAATCTCTTTGTGTTGAATTTTGAATCAGGGAAAAAGAAGGCTCCGATTTTTATGGGCAATGAGTCAATTACAATAAATGGTGATATAGAATCCCTTAACGATATTCAGGTAAAAGGCTCTTCCAGTGAAACGGATTTTCGCGCATTCGAACAAGAATTTAATCCATATTTCGCACAAATTAATCAGCTTAGTCAGCTCGCGAATTCTTCCGCGCCATTGTTAAATAAAGATTCAATCAGTACTGCCTATCAAAAAGCCGTATTGGCGATACAATTAAAAGTGGACAGTTTTATCCAACTCAGAAAATCCTCATACGTCAGTCCATTTCTATTGGTTGTAATCAATCAATTATCTGATAATGTTTTTCTATTGGAAAAACGATTTGAAAGTTTGTCACCTGAAGTGCAACAAAGCATGTACGGGAAGTATTTAAAGGAACAGATTGATAATGGGAAAGTCGGCGCAGTTGGAACGGAGGCTATGGATTTTGTACAGTCAGATACTTCGGGAAAGCCTGTTACACTTTCGTCGTTTAAAGGTAAATACGTATTAGTGGATTTCTGGGCGAGCTGGTGCAAACCTTGCAGAATGGAAAATCCCAATTTATTGGCTGCTTATGAAAGATTTAAAGCTAAAAACTTTACAGTGCTCGGCGTTTCGCTTGATCGAAGCCGTGATGCATGGATTAAAGCGATTCTGGACGACAAACTTGAATGGTCACAAGTCAGTGACTTGAAATTTTGGAACAATGCTGTAGCCTTACAATATCGGATACAGCAAATCCCCCAGAATTTCCTGATAGATCCAAATGGAAAAATTGTGGGTAAAAATCTTCGTGGTCCGGATTTGGATTCCAGACTTTGTGCTTTACTTGGTTGCAATTAAATCGAAAAATTAACAAGCCGACTTTTATCCCAACTTTATAACCTCATTGTGACTTCTTATTTGTTTATGATAGCTGTCGTTTGTACAACTGGACAGCATTTTCAAATCCCAGGTATATAGCATCGGAAATCAATGCATGGCCAATTGATACTTCATCCAGCCATGGAATTTGTTCAGCAAAATATTTGAGATTGTCCAGGTCTAGATCGTGACCTGCGTTTACACCCAAACCAATGTCTTTGGCTTTTTTGGCGGCTTCCAGGTAAGGAAGGACAGCTTCTTTCTTATTATTTTTATATCCCTTTGCATATGCTTCAGTGTATAATTCAATCCTGTCAGTTCCTGTTAAGTGTGCCGCTTCAACCATTGCAATGATCGGGTCAACAAAAATAGAAACCCGTATTCCTGCTTTTTTGAAAATTGGAATCATAGATTTTAAATAGTCCGAGTAACGAATTGTATCCCATCCGTGATTGGAAGTAATTTGTTCCTGTGCATCCGGGACGAGAGTCACTTGATCAGGTTTCGTTGCCAGAACCAGGTCAATAAATTTCTGCTCCTGACAATTACCTTCTATATTAAACTCCGTTCGAATAATTTTTTTTATTTCGAAAACATCCTGATAACGAATATGTCGTTCATCGGGACGAGGGTGAACAGTTACACCGTCAGCTCCGAATCTTTGTACGTCCACTGCGGCTTTAACGACATTTGGATTATCACCACCGCGGCTATTGCGAAGCGTAGCAATTTTATTAATGTTAACAGATAATCTGATCATACCCTAAAGTTAAATACATAAAGCCTAAATGACTATGAATAGTCGATGATCAAGTTTGAATAATAATTGTAGTTGTATGATATATGAGATATTGATTCCAAAAATAAAAAGGACCTCGAAAGGTCCATTTCATTTTTCTCAAGAAAAGTTGAATTTAAAAACTTGGTAACTGCGTTTAGAACTTAGTAATTATTGAATTGTATAAAATATTTGAATTGGTATTTTTTACACTTAATTGGTAGACACCAGACTCAAGAGTATTCACATTATCAAAATGAATCTGATTTATCCCCTCATTAATATTTACACCCATCATCCGAAGAATTCGACCCACACTATTTGCAAGAACAATGATGCAATGATCTTCTGAATCTGCATTTATTTCAACGGTAATTTCGTCGGTAAATTTTTCAGGGTATGCTGCAATTTCCATAGCTCTATCGGATTTGCTTTTATAATCTCAGCCTTCAAAATGTTACTGGTTATTGTTGTTGTTTGGCAATTTTCTTTCCTGTGTTTTAACGGGAATGGGAATCAGTCGCATGTTTTCATAACCTGATCGGTTTTGAGTTGCTTCCGAAATCAGTTCTTTTAAAGTATCTAGGAAGATTTGAATGGATTTCATAAGGTTGATTTGTATTAGTATATCTATTAGTCTGCCAGAAGCTAAATAGTTAAAATCCAGCAACTTAAGAGGTCATCGCCAGGTGGAATTATCCCGATTTTGGAATCGCGCGTTCTTTTTTGGACTGTTTCCTAAAACCTTGTAACCAGTTTTAGATTTACTAATCTGGGAGTGAGTCTTTGAGGCATGGCGTAAGTGGTATTTGAGAAATCTTTTACGAATAAGTAGGAAATCGTGTTCTCCCGGTCAATGACGTTGAATATTTCCAAAGTTGCCCAGATATTTTCAAGTTTACGAAAGGGATTATGGCTGCGTCGATTTGATTTATCATTATCTAATAACAAAGCACTAAATCCGATATCAGCGCGTATATAAGGATCTATAATTAAGGCATCGCGGTATTTGACACTTCCCGGTACACTATACGGTAGATTACTGCCGTATATGAGGTTTAAATAAACCTTGAAGTTTTTATTTGTTGAAAGATAATCTTGAATAAACATGCCAAGTGTGAAAAGACGATCTGTCGGCCTTCTGATCCATCCTTGTTGCACCAGGGTACTATCCAAAGGTTTGTTCAATGAATCAAGTGTATAATCGTAGTAACTGGCACCACTAATTTTTTCTTTTGTTTGCATAATTCCAATACTTATCCAACTTTCTGCATCTTTTACAAGATTAGCAAACAGTCGTCCTTCGACACCAACTGCATATGCTTTTGCGTTATTTGTGGCGTAATACTGGATGCTTACATTGTTGATATTGTAAGGATTTACATTCCATAGATTTTTATAGTATCCTTCTACCGAAACCCGGAAGGGTTTTTCATTTGACTTGAAATTGATATCAAAACCCGCAGTAGCCTGAAAACTTTGCTGAGCTTTTACATCCGGATTAATAGTTCCGTCCGGAGCGCGAAGTTCCCTGTAAAAAGGTGGTTGATCGTATATTCCAATTGCCGCCTTATAAATTATATCTTGTTTACTGTTTGCAGGTTTCCAGGATACGCCAATCCTGGGGGAAAACAAAAGCTGGTGCGTAAAAGTGTTATAGTTCAGACGTACACCCGATTGCATCGTAAAATCATGGTTTTTTTTGAAACTGATATTATCCTGAAAAAACCCCGTAAATCGACCGATATTCAATGTATTATTACCATTGACAACATAGTTGAGATTGAGTGAACCAGGTTGATATGGTAAAGAATATCCTACGGAATCCTCATAAATCCATTCATGAAGCTGATCATTGACTGTCTGTAGCTCAGCACTGAAACCCCATTGCAGAAAATGATTTTCCGTATTGAGATATCCTTTATGTGTGAAATTGTATAAGTGAATATTCAAATTATCGCGGGCGAAATTCTGATTACTGCCAACTCCCAGCGGGTTAACTATCTTACCGAAATCAGGACTTGTTATATCAAAGTCTCTTTCACCGAATAAGTAGTCCCCTGTGATGTCATAATTTTGACTTTCTACATCACTGAAACTGGAAAGCATCCATTTTAGCTTTAGTTTCTTATTCAATTGTTGGTTCCATGTAAGCCCTACCAATCCCGTTTTATACCTGTCCTTTTCCTGTCCGGCGAAAAAAATATCCAGTCCCAAATTGGCAGTAAAATACGGAGAGAATACGGCGGTACTTAGCTGGGCTGACATGGGGATCAGGCTGAATGAAGTTTGTGAATAAACCGTAAAAAGTTCTAAGGCATTATTTTGATTTAGTTGATAGGTGAATAATCCCTGGATATCTGACGATGAGGGAATATAATTGCCCTTTGTTTCCTGCGAACTCAACAGGTTTGTGAAACTTCTGTTTCTGGCACCTACTATATAATTAAATTTATGATTTGCAGAAGCTCCTTCCAATTCAATGCCCTGCTCTAATAAACTGATATATGCTGAGCCGCCAAACTCAGTGGGGTTTTTATATTGAATGTCCAGTACAGAAGAAATTTTATCGCCATATTTAGCCTGAAAACCACCATTATAAAAATTCACATTGTGAGTCATTTCCGGATTTATAAAACTCAGGCCTTCCTGCTGAGCATTACTAACTAAATAAGGCCGGAAAACTTCATAATCGTTTATGTAAATCAGATTTTCATCATAGTTCCCACCCCTAACTGAATATTGAGAGGTTAGTTCGTTGTTCGAACCAACATATACTTTAATAAGACTTTCTATTCCACCGACCGGTGTTGGAATATTAATTGCATCTTTTGGATTAATCCGTAAAAGTCCTGCTTCTTTGCGATCGCGTTCATCTGTAATAGTCACATTTTGTAAATTTGAAACAGACCTCTCCATTCTTAGAACAACCCTTTCTTCCTCTTTATCGTTAAGAATGAAATTCTGTTGCAAAGTCTTATAGCCGGCGTAAGAGAAGACAAGCGCGAAAGCTTTATCAACAGGAACGTGTATGCGAAATGTACCTGAATCGGAGCTCATTACACCGGATTCCCGTCCAAGTAGAACCACAGATACTTTTGCAAGGGGAGATTCATTTTCATCCAGAATTCTCCCAGATACGATCGCACCGGATTTCTGGGCAAGCAGATGTACTGTAAGAAATAGGTAAAGAAATATAAGAATTGAAATTCTCATGAGATCCCCTTCAAAAACCGGATGGTATCTTTTGGATTCTTTGATTGGAAAATACTACTCCCGGCTACCAGGATATCTGCCCCCGCCTGGATAAGAGCAGGTGCGTTTTCAGACGTAATTCCACCATCAACTTCTATTAGGATTTCCTTCCCGGTTTTAATAATCATTTTTTTCATTTCACGTACTTTTTCCAGGGAATGGGGAATAAATGACTGCCCCCCAAAACCCGGATTCACAGACATTACAAGTACATGATACAGATCTTCCAATATATCTTTCAAAAATTCGACTGGTGTGTGTGGATTAATTGCCACCGCAGGTTTCATTCCCAGAGACCGGATTTGCTGAATATTGCTATGCAGATTTTTGCAGGTTTCCAGATGGACGATAAGTATATCCGCACCTGCCTTTTTAAATGCAGGTGTCAATTTTTCCGGTTCTTCAATCATAAGATGTACGTCGAGTATCTTTTTCGTCGCTTTACGGATATGTTCAATTACAGGGACACCGTAACTGATATTCGGTACAAATCTTCCGTCCATAACATCCAAATGGAACCAGTCAGCCTCACTTTCATTCAACATTTTGCAGACATCTTCCAGATGAAGGAAATCGGATGCTAGAAGGGAAGGTGCAATAAGACTCATTGAAGTTTATTTTTTCAGACTATATAAACAAATGTAATGCTAGTGTCAAGGATGAGCAAATCCGCTATCGAGCATATCAATCCTTTGCTTAGCTTCTGTAAAATCTTTATCGAGGGAAATTGCTTTCCTGTAAAAAAAAATGGCATCTGTCTTCTTTTTCAGGGACTCATAACAACGACCCAACCAGAAATAAGCATCGGGATCTGTAGCTGTAACGGTGATAGCCATATTAAAAGTCTTTATGGCCGCATTATAATTTTGCATGTGAAAATAAGCCTGGCCTTTCTCGAGATATGCATCAGTCGTTTTCCAATCTCTGAGAATACAGGAATCAAATAGTAAGATCGCTTTTTGATATTGTTTTATGTTGGCGTAGAATATCCCTTTAATAAAGAATGGATCAATCAGCAAATTGGATGAATCATGTTTCAAAATGTAGTCACAGATCTCCAATGCGCGCGGATTTTTCTGTTCAGCATATAGGTGAGCAAGTTCCAGCCCATAGGTATCAATCCCCTGTAATGAATAAGCCTTTTGAAGCATTTTTAAAGCTCCAATTGTATCTTTTAATTGCTCCAGGATTAAGGCTTTTTCATAGTAGGTTTCAGGATCAAGAGGATCTCTGGATATCATTTGATTATAAACCGATATCGCTTTGTCAGATCTTCCTGAAGTTGCATAAGTATCCGCTAATAATCTGCCTACTTGTGCATTTGAAGAAAAATGGTTGTATAATGACTGTAGTAAAATGAGTTTCTCATTGTGTTTTCCTAAAATTTCGAGATTGGCCGCATATGGTAGTCCAATTTCCAATGAAGGTCTCATTGACCAGGCTTTTTGAAAGTCACTATATGCGAGTTCATGTGCATTTTCCTGGGTCAGACGAATAGCACGTCGCAGAAAAAGTGAGGCATCATTTGGAGAAAGATGAATACTATCATTCAGATTTTTAAAAGCAGGATTATCGATCAGTACCGAATCCTGCTTTTCGGAATGACTTACTTTATTATTGCAGGCAACTTCTGTTAATATTATAGTCAATGTCGTCAAAATAAAGAAGAATTGACTAACCCATTTAAGCATTCGCAAATTTAAATCATTCCTCAACCGCTTTCGGATATCTAAATACTTTAATTTCATATTAAACTACCAACTATGTCTTCCGTTTTACTTCAGGTTCATAGTATTTTGCGCTGGGTTATTTTGATTTTATTGGTGATTTCGATAATACAAAGTTTTTTAGGCTGGACCCGAAAACGCGAGCTTAGAGAAGTGGACGCCAAACTCTGGTTATTCACCATGATTAGTGCACATACAACGCTTCTCATTGGTCTCATTCTTTTACTCTTTGGCCGTTATGGAATATTAAGCAGCGGTCTACCTGGAGGTGTTACTTTAATGCAGGATAAATTTTATAGGTTTTACTGGGTTGAACATCCAACAGGCATGTTAATAGCAACAATACTTATAACTATAGGACGTGGAGTGGTAAAAAAGCAAATTGTTGATCCGCTCAAATACAAAAAAGCTTTTTGGTATTTTCTGCTGGCGCTTATCATTATACTTGCAACTATTCCGTGGCCATGGAGGGATATAATTGGCAGAGGCCTTTAAAACTTGCCTTCTCGCTGTTAATACTGGATTCGCATTATTTTTTTATATTCATACCCTTAAAAAAAGGTCTATGATCAAATTTCAGGAAATTAAAGAGGGAGACATTCTACAAGCTGATTTTAGCGGAAATCGTTTTGAAGGTCAGGTTTCCGCTGTAAATCATGAAGACAAGCAGGTTTGCGTACATAATGGCGATCAGGAAGATTGGTTTGAGCCTGACCATCTTTATCCAATTCCGGTAGATGATTCGCAACTCCAAAAACTGGGCTTTGAAAAACAGGTAAACGGCGATCAGTCTGTTAAGTATTTAAGAGGACCGTTCCGGATTCTCATTCCGAAAACAGGGCAATTTGATGAGTTTGAGATCTGGTACCGCGAAGATCATAGACATATTCATCGGTCAATAGGTGTTCATGAACTTCAGAATTTTTATCATCAAATGACAAAAGTCGACCTCACCAGGGTTTAAATCGGCCATTTTAACAATTTTTAGGGCTTTCAGCCGCCTAAGTTGCCTGGTAAAGGATATTTATTCGATGAAATTTTATTCTTTCACTGAGTAATATTATCTTTGCGCTCCCAAAATCTATGGCTAAACAAGCGCTTATTAAACAGGATGGATCAATTGTCGAAGCACTTTCCAATGCCATGTTTAAAGTGAAACTGGAAAATGGTCATGAAATTCTGGCCACTATTTCAGGGAAAATGAGAATGCACTATATAAGAATATTGCCAGGAGACAAAGTGGGAGTTGAAATGAGCCCTTATGATTTAACGAGAGGAAGGATCATCTTCAGATACAAATAATTATAAATGAGTTCATGGCTCATTGGTGATCAGCTAAGAATGTTAGAAAATTAAAGTTAAAAATACTTGTATGAAAGTTCGGGCATCTATAAAAAAACGAAGCGTTGATTGTAAGATCGTACGCCGGAAAGGGAAATTATATATCATTAATAAGAAAAATCCCCGTTTCAAACAGAGGCAGGGATAATTGTTTAATAAGTATTAAGTAAAAAATTTAAGATGGCTCGTATCGCCGGTGTAGACTTACCAAAGAACAAAAGAGGTGAAATAGGATTGACCTATATTTTCGGAATAGGTCCATCAACTGCGAAATATATTCTGAACAAAGCGGGTATAAGTTTTGATAAGAAAGTTTCCCAGTGGAATGATGATGAACTTAATGCGATTCGTAATATCATAACAAATGAACTAAAGGTAGAGGGTGCACTACGTTCTGAAGTGCAGATGAGTATCAAACGTCTTTTGGATATTGCGTGTTATCGCGGTGTCCGTCATAGAAAGGGTTTGCCGGTTCGCGGACAGCGCACTCGAACCAACAGCAGAACGAGAAAAGGAAAAAGAAGAACAGTTGCCGGCAAAAAGAAGGCGCCTAAAAAGTAGTAACTATTCTATCAGATAAAAGATAAATAGAAAGCACCATTTATAGAATCAATACCAGATACGGGGTGCGCGAGGAGGATTGATTCAATTCCGGTTAACGGAAAATATTAATAACCAGATTACCTAATTCGAAAATGGCTAAAGCACAACAAGCTACCAGTGTAAAAGCTGCTGCAAAAAAAAGAGTGGTTAAAGTAGAAGCGTACGGAGACGCGCATATTTCTGCAAGTTTTAACAACATTATCATTAGCATTACCAATAAAAATGGTCAGCTCATTTCATGGAGCAGCGCCGGAAAAATGGGTTTCAAAGGATCTAAAAAGAATACGCCTTATGCTGCTCAGATGGCTTCTGCCGATGCAGCTAAAACAGCTTTAGACGCAGGTCTGAAAAGAGTCGATGTTTTTGTGAAAGGACCGGGATCAGGCAGGGAAAGTGCCATCAGGTCTTTGGCCAATAATGGCATAGAAGTCGTAATGATTAAAGACGTAACCCCTTTGCCTCACAATGGTTGCCGACCACCGAAAAAGAGAAGGGTTTAAATTATTAATAACAAGCTGATCAGGATTTCATTTTAAGATTTTTATAATCCTGATCGGGAACTCAAAAATCTAAAACATTTTATGGCAAGATATACCGGTCCAAAGACCAAAATCTCACGAAAATTCGGTGAACCTATATTAGGAAATGGGAAATGGCTTACAAAAACCAGCAATCCTCCCGGTCAGCATGGTGCCACTAAAAAGCGTAAAACCCTTGGCGAATATGCAATTCAGTTAAAGGAAAAGCAAAAAGCGAAGTACACTTACGGTGTGCTCGAGCGGCAGTTCCGGAAGACTTTCGACGAGGCTTCCCGGAAAAAAGGTGTTACTGGCGAAAACCTGATTCGTCTTTTGGAATCGAGGTTAGACAATACTGTATATAGGTTGGGTATTGCTAACTCGCGGCCCGGTGCCCGACAACTTGTTTCGCATAAGCACATTACAGTAAACGGAGAAGTTGTAAATGTGCCTTCTTTCCAACTTAAACCAGGAGACAGTATCGGCCTTAAATCGACTTCACAGAGCAATACTGGTATTACCAGTGCTACGAAAGGTAAAAATAATAAGATCAACTGGCTCGACTGGAATGAAACTGAAATGAAAGGTACTTTCATTGCATATCCCGAAAGAGAAAGTATACCCGAAAATATCAAAGAGCAATTGATCGTGGAATTGTACAGTAAATAATCGCAAGCATTCATCATTCGTTAAATCGAAATTTTAAATATGGCCATTTTAAATTTCCAGAAACCAGACAAAATCATTCTACAGAAAGCGACTGATTTCGAAGCTCAATTCGAATTCAAGCCTTTGGAACCGGGTTATGGTGTAACCATAGGTAATGCTCTGCGTCGGGTATTACTCAACTCACTTGAAGGATATGCAATCATCGGAGTGAAAATAGAAGGCGCCGATCACGAATTCGCAACCTTGAAAGGGGTTACTGAAGACGTGGTAGAAATCATACTGAACCTGAAACAGGTGCGTTTCAAAAAGAAAGTGGATCATGAAGTGGCTCAGGAAAAAATAACTCTAAGCCTAAAAAATAAAACTGAATTCACAGCTGCAACCATTGGTGATGCGTTACCAAGCTTTGAAGTTATGAATCCAAATTTGCTGATATGCACGATGGATGCTTCGGCAAGAGTTGACATTGAAATTACAATCGGTAAGGGCCGAGGTTATGTGCCAGCGGAAGATAACAAGCCTAAAGATGCATTGTTTGGCTATATACCTACAGATGCTATTTTTACGCCTATCAAAAATGTTCGTTATTCGATAGAGAATACGCGCGTTGAACAAAGGACGGATTTCGAAAAACTGTTAATGGAAGTGTCAACTGATGGTACAATCCATCCGGAAGAAGCGGTCAAACAGGCTTCCCGAATCCTGATTCAGCATCTCATGATCATTACCGATGAAAATATAACTTTCGACAACAAAGAAGAAAAGAAGGAAGACCTTGTAGATGAACAAACACTTCAGTTGCGGAAAGTACTTAAAACGCCTCTGGAAGATCTGGATCTTTCCGTAAGAGCATTTAATTGCCTGAAAGCTGCAAAAATAAACAGCCTAAGCGAATTGGTAACTTACGAGCAGGAAGACCTGATGAAATTCCGAAATTTCGGCCAAAAATCTTTGGCTGAAATCGAACAGGTATTACATGAAAGAGGGCTTCATTTTGGTATGGATCTGTCTAAACTGAAACTGGACGACGAATAATATAATTGTGAGGGTGTGAGAGTTTGATAAGTGCTCATACTCTCACACTTTCAAACTGCACATTTATTAAATCCGCTTTGCAATTCCTGACACGGTGCAAAGCTTAAAAGAACAACGTCATGCGTCACGGAGATAAAATCAATAATTTAGGCAGAACTGCTTCCCATCGAAGCGCACTGCTCAGCAACCTTGCAAGTCAGTTAATTGCTCATAAGAGAATTGTAACTACACTTGCCAAAGCAAAAGTCTTAAGGACATATATTGAACCTTTGATAACAAAATCAAAAGTAAATACTACTCACCAAAGAAGAGTTGTGTTCAGTTACCTGCAGGATAAGGAAGCGATTGCAGAACTTTTTGGAACCATAGCAGAGAAAGTAGCCGGTCGCCCGGGTGGTTATACAAGAGTTATAAAACTTGGAAAAAGAACCGGTGACGCTGCAGAAACAGCCATGATTGAACTGGTTGATTTTAACGAAATATACGGTAAAGGAAAAGGAGAAATTAAGGAAAGCGGGAAAAAGACCCGCCGTGCAGGTGGAAGAAAAAAATCTGAAACCACAGCTACTATAACTCCGGAAAAAACGGATTCAAAAGAGGAGAAAACACCTGAATAATATAGGACCTTACCATTTTCAGAAAGCAGAACCCAGAGGGTTCTGCTTTTTTATTTTTCACACAGGAATTCATTTACTTTGCAAAACTTTTCATGAACTATGCCCAATTCTTCGTCCACGCGTCCAGCGGTTTTAATTCTGGCAGACGGTACCGTCCATCACGGTCAAGCATTTGGTAAAATCGGAACTACCTCAGGTGAAATCTGCTTTAATACCGGAATGACTGGATATCAGGAAGTTTTTACAGATCCGAGTTATTACGGACAGGTCTTGATTATGAACAGTGTTCATATCGGAAATTATGGCGTAAAGGACGGAGACGTGGAATCTGATAGCGTTAAAATCAGGGGACTGATTGGCCGAAATCTGGAAGAACAATTTTCTCGTATTCAGGCGAAAGGTTCACTGGATGAGTATTTAAAGGAAAACGACATTGTTTGTATCGAAGGGGTAGACACGAGAGCACTTGTAACACATGTTCGCCTCAAAGGTGCGATGAACTGCATAATTTCTTCAGAAATAAACGATGTTGATGAATTAAAACACCTTCTAAATGCGGTGCCAGATATGGACGGTCTGGAGCTTGCTTCCTCAGTTTCAACTGAAAAAACCTATGAGGCGGGGAATCGAGATTCTGAAGTCAGAATTGCAGTTCTCGATTATGGCGTAAAAAAGAATATCATCAAATGTATGGTTGACAGAGGTGCATTTGTGAAAGTTTTTCCTGCAAAAACTGGTATTGACGTTCTTAAAGAATTCAGACCCTCTGGTTATTTCCTATCTAACGGTCCTGGCGACCCCGCTGCGATGGATTATGCAGTTGAAACGGTAAAACGCATTCTTAAAGAAGAAAAGCCGTTATTTGGGATCTGCCTGGGGCATCAGTTATTGGCTCTTGCCAATGGGATTCCCACTTTTAAGATGCATCATGGTCATCGGGGTCTTAATCATCCTGTAAAAAACCTAATAACAGGTAAATGCGAGATAACTACTCAAAACCATGGATTTGGTGTTGATCCTAAAGCTGTAAGGAATAACGAAGACGTTGAGATTACGCATCTTAACCTCAATGATGATTCAATTGAAGGCATCCGACTTAAGAATAATCAGGCATTTTCAGTTCAATATCATCCGGAAGCTACTCCAGGCCCGCATGACAGCCGATATCTTTTCGACCAGTTTTTAGATCTCATCAGACGAAAATCCTGATTCAATTGTGAACTGCTGAGGAGAACAGGAGTAAAAGGCTGTCGATATTCCTTGGATAAAGCCGTTAAATCAGTTATTGATTGTTTGTAAGAATCAACGAAGCGGAAATGGATAAACGGCGAACATCAGGCGTTTAACGTAAAACCGTATTTTTGCACACTATTAAACCTATCTTCTGTGGCATTGATAAAGAGTATTTCTGGTATTCGTGGAACGATTGGAGGGAGACCCAATGAAAACCTGACCCCAGTGGATATTGTAAAGTTTTCAGCAGCATTTGGAACCTGGATAAAAGAAACGATTTCCAATTCCAAAAAAATTGTTATTGGAAGAGATGGCAGGATAAGTGGAGAAATGGTTCGAAATCTCGTTGTAAGTACTTTGACAGGCCTTGGGCTGGATGTACATGATCTTGGATTATCTACTACGCCCACAGTAGAATTGGCGGTAATCGGGGAAAAAGCAGCCGGAGGCATTATTATTACTGCCAGTCATAATGCAAAAGAATGGAATGCACTCAAGTTGCTCAATAGCGAAGGTGAATTTATTAGTTCAGAAAACGGACTATGGATTCTTGAAAGGGCCGCTAAGGAAGCATTTGTCTTTGCTAATGTTGACAGGCTCGGATCTTATGTGATTGACAACAGCTACCTTAATAAACATATCCAGGCGGTACTGGACTATCCGCTTATTGATCTACCGGCAATTCGTTCGAAACATTTTAAGATAGTACTCGATACAATTAATTCAACAGGGTCATTGTTTATACCACCGTTGCTGAAAGCCCTGGGTGTCGAGAACGTTAGAATTTTAAATGAAGAAATAAGTGGAAAATTTGCTCATAATCCCGAACCGCTCCCGGAAAATCTGGTGGGGCTAAGTGCTGAAGTAAAAAAATCAGGGGCTGATCTTGGAATAGCAGTTGATCCCGATGTAGACCGACTTTGTTTTGTTTGTGAAGACGGAACCATGTTTGGAGAAGAATTTACCCTGGTAGCTGTTGCAGATTATATTCTAACTCAAAAACCGGGAAATACTGTCAGTAATATGAGTAGCACCAAGGCCCTAAAAGAAATAACCTTGAAAAATGGTGGCAAATATTTTCCTTCTGCTGTGGGTGAAGTTAATGTCGTAAATAAAATGAAAGAAGTGAATGCAGTTATAGGAGGGGAGGGGAATGGAGGAATAATTGTTCCGGACTTGCATTATGGACGGGATGCTTTGATAGGAATTGGATTGTTCCTGAGTGCACTGGCAAGACACAAGAATGGAATGCGTTCCTTCAGATCAAAATATCCTGACTATTTTATTTCCAAGAATAAAATTGAGCTTGAAAAGAGCGTAGATGTTGAGAAACTATTTGATAAAATAAAAACAAAATATAAAAACCATCCCGCAAATACCGAAGATGGGCTTAAAATTGAGTTTGATGATGACTGGGTGCATTTACGTACTTCCAATACGGAACCCATCATTAGAATTTATGCAGAGAGTAATTTCGAGACCACAGCAAATAATATTGCCAGACGTCTGATGAAAGATATCCAGGAGTTTATCTAAGCTCCCGTAAAATTTTTACCCTGATGCAAAGAATTTATTTTGATAATGCTGCAACGACGCCACTTGACCCCATGGTGCTTGAATCCATGCTACCATTTATGACGGAAAAATTTGGAAACCCGTCTTCCATATATTCTTATGGGCGAGAAAGCAGGATGGCCATCGAACAAGCTAGAAAAACAGTTGCCAATTTAATTCAGGCGCATCCGTCCGAAATTTTTTTTACAAGTGGAGGAACGGAAAGTAGCAATGCCGCTATACGGGCTGCAGTGCAGGATTTGGGCTGCCGTCATATTATCACTTCACCTCTTGAACATCACGCTACACTTCACACGGTTTCATATTATCAGGATAAAGGCGAAGCGATCGTTCATCTTTTGAATATTTTTCCAGACGGACATGTAGATCTTGATCACCTTGCCACTCTGCTTGCCAATCTCGACGACAAAGTGTTAGTCTCACTCATGCACGCTAACAATGAAACCGGAAACCTGCTAGACATACAAAAAACTGCTGAGATATGTAAAAAATATAATGCTGTTTTCCATTCAGATACCGTGCAAACATTGGGTCATTATCCATTCGATTTAAGAAAATTACCACTGCATTTTATGACCGGAGCCGCCCATAAATTTCATGGACCTAAAGGTGCGGGACTCCTGTACATCAATGAAACTGTAAAAGTAAAGCCGAACATACATGGTGGATCACAGGAGAGAAACATGCGGGCAGGCACAGAAAATGTATATGGAATCGTAGGGTTTTCAAAAGCTTTGGAGTTGGCTTCTCAACGCATGAAGGAAGATGGTAGTTATATTAACAAACTCAGGATATATATGGCAGAAAGGCTGAAAAAGGAAATACCTGAAGTATCATTTAACGGCGATGTTTTTGGTAAAACACTGTACACAATTTTAAGTGTTAGTTTTCCAAATTCAGAGAAATCCGAAATGATTTTATTTAATCTCGACATTAATAATATTTGCGCTTCAGGAGGAAGTGCCTGTACGAGTGGTGCACAACAGGGTTCACATGTCATCAGAGCAATCTATCCTGGCTCTGATAGAACAACCGTACGTTTTTCTTTTAGCCGGCACAATACAAGAGTGGAAGTGGATGAAGTTGTTAATAAATTGAAAACACTCGTTTAAAAATGAAATAAAAAAATCCAGTCACTACGCTGGATCTTTTTATGTGTGTTTCAGTAATTATCTTCGAAGGGATCAGATGGATCTTGGACCAAAAACGGGCTCTTCGATTGCAAATTTACATCAATTCTGACACGTTTTTTAAATTCATTTTCAGTATTTTTTTACAACGCCGAGTTTTGAATAATGTTAACATTATTTTCAGAACTCACTAATGACTTTGGACAATTATCAGTTGATTTTTAACATTCTGGCCGTTTGCAGTGAGTCTCGCAACATATGTACCCGCTGGCAATATTCCCGATTTAGATACCTGTACGGATTGACGTACGTTTAAAGTTTCCCAATTTGTTTCGCTGATTTTATTCCCGGAAAGTTCAAAAAATTCCATCTTAGCACCTCGAAGGTTCTTATTGGATTCAATAAAAATGATATTGTTTCTTACTATGGTTGGATATATCCTTGTCCCCTCACCAGGATTATTGTTGATCTGAACAACTGGAGACTGATTAGTATATCCGTTTTTCCCTACAACTTTTATCTTGTAGTAAGATATTCCAATAAGAGGATGTGCGTCTGTATAGTTATACTGAAGCTGATACGCATTTGTTGAAATATTCATTTTTGATTGCACACTGTCAATACTTTCGAAATTCATACCATCTCCGCTTCTTTGGATTTCAAAATAGTCCACGTTCGATTCCATCATCGTTGTCCAACTCAGATTAACGAGCTGATTTTCGGAGAAAATGCCCTGAAAATTTGTGAGAACAATATTTCCGCCCAATGGAGTACTGGCCTGATTCGTATTTTGATCACCTCCAGTGATACCAACTGCATAGCTGGAAACTGTTGTTGCAATCAGGATGACAAATGATAAAATTGTTTTCATAAAATTGGTTGCTACACTATATAGCCAACCGGTGTGCCATTCTCATAATATGTTGAATATCAGATTGTTGAGTTCATAAATTGGGTGCCGTTTTTTCCCGTTACGGGAAGGATTTACAAAAATGAGTCGGCCGTTAATAGTTTAAATCCGGAAATATTTCTCGGGGTGAGAAGTTGGGGATATTTTGCGATCGCACGTCTTATTTTAGCAACCCCTTAATTTCATTTAGTTTGAGAAGTGCCTCCACAGGCGTCAGACGGTTAATGTCCAGCTCTTGCAACATCTTTCTGATTTGTTCGAAGGTTTGTGAGTGCGCATCGAAAATTGATAATTGAACTTTGGGAGCGGATATTTTCTTTATAATTTCTTTCAGGGCACTGTTTTCACCGCCACGGCTTTCTTCGAGTTGTTTTAAGATCTGATTTGCCCGATCGATTAAAATTGCTGGCATACCGGCCATCTTTGCCACATGAATTCCAAAGCTATGGGTAGAACCACCAGGAGCAAGTTTTCGAAGGAATATAATTTTATTCCCAAGTTCTCTGCTTGTTATGTGGTAACTTTTAACACCTCTGAATTTGTTTTCAAGTTCATTTAACTCGTGATAATGTGTCGCGAATAGAGTTTTCGGTTTGCAAATCGAATCGTGTAAATATTCAGCAATGCTCCATGCGATTGAGATACCGTCGTAAGTAGAAGTGCCTCTTCCAATTTCATCCAGAATGATCAGACTTCGCGGAGTAAGGCTGTTAAGAATACTGGCGGTTTCGTTCATCTCAACCAGAAATGTGGATTCTCCACTACTCACATTATCAGATGCTCCAACACGTGTAAAAATCTTATCGGTCAATGGAATTTTTGCTCTCGTAGCCGAAACAAAACTTCCCATGTGAGCCATTAGTGTTATTAGTGCCACCTGTCGCAATAACGCAGATTTGCCACTCATATTTGGACCCGTAAGTATAATTATTTGTTGGCTGGATGAATCTAAAGTCAAGTCGTTTGCGATGTAAGATTCACCTGGTTGAAGATTTCTTTCAATAACGGGATGTCGACTTTCCAGGAGTTCAAGTAAAGGTTCTTCCTGAATGACCGGTTTTTTATAGTTCTGATGGATTGCATTTACAGCAAAACAAAGTAGGCAATCCAGGGTTGCTATCACAGAACAGTTTACCTGAATTGAAGCAATAAAATCTCTGAGAGTAAGAAGAAGCCGGTCATAGATTTCAGCTTCTATCTGTTGTATTTTTTCTTCTGCTCCCGTTATTTTCTCCTCATACTCCTTCAATTCGGGAGTAATATAACGTTCAGCATTAGTCAATGTTTGTTTTCGGATCCAATTTTCTGGTACTTTGCTTTTATGAGAGTTTGTAACTTCCAAATAGTATCCGAATACGTTGTTAAAACTTATCTTAAGAGATGAAATACCTGTAGCGACAGATTCTTTCTGTTGTAAATCTGCGAGGTACTGCTTGCCACCTGATGCAATTTTTTTAAGTATATCAAGTTCCTCATTTACACCCGTACGTATTAAATTTCCTTTATGTGCAAATGCAGGAGGGTTTTCTACGAGTTCTGCTAAAATCTGTTCCGCTATCAATAAACAGGGATTCAATAATGCTGACAGTCTCGTCAAATACGGTTCTGAACTTTCTTTGCATAAGTTTAAAATATTCAATATTTCATATAAACCACGGCCAAGTTGAAGCACTTCGCGTGGATTTATTTTTTTCGAAGGAATTCGGGAAAGCATTCTTTCCAAATCACCACAGAGTTTAATATGATGAATCAGCTGCGAACGTAAAACAGGTTCTCGTATAAAAAATTCAACCAAGTCAAGCCTTTCCTTTATCGGCGCTATTTCTTTAAGTGGCATTAGCATCCATCTTTTCATGAGTCGGGCGCCCATTGGAGAAACGGTATTGTCAAGAGTTTGTAAAAGTGAAAAACGATTTTCAACACCGGGGAGAAGCTCTAAATTACGTACCGTAAACTGATCCATCCACAGATAGTTTTCCCTGTCAAGCCTTTGGATTGAAGTAATATGCTGAAGGTTTGGATGTTCAGTATCTTTTAAATAATGTATGATTGCTCCGGCTGCGACGATACCATTCGGCAGATTTTCAATCCCAAAACCTTTTAAATTGTGTGTTTGAAAATGCTTCGTTAGTAATTCTTTCGCATAACTCTCATCAAAAACCCAGCTTTCCAATGAATATGTATAATAACGATCTCCATATGATTGCTTGAATATTTTCTGATGGTTTCGCTGGAAAATGACTTCTGCCGGCTTTAGAGTCTGTAATAATTGATCTATATATTCGGGCGATCCTTCGGTGGCAAAAAACTCACCTGTAGAAATATCAAGAAAGGCAATTCCATTTATATTTTCTTGGAAATGTATACTGGCGAGGAAATTATTACTTCGGTTTTCCAGCAACTTGTCCTGTGTGGCTGTTCCAGGTGTTACCATTTCTGTAACACCACGTTTAACAATTCCTTTAGCGTGTTTCGGATCTTCCAGCTGATCACAGATAGCCACCCTGAATCCGCCTTTTACCAATTTATGAAGATAACTATCAAGGGCATGGTGCGGAAATCCTGCCAATTCCAGCGAATTTGCATTACTATTATTCCTTTTTGTGAGCGTTATACCAAGAATTTTTGAAGCGTGGATTGCATCTTCTCCAAATGTTTCATAAAAATCTCCCACCCGAAACAACAGAATGGCGTCCGGATATTTTTGTTTAATCGCCCGGTGCTGCTGCATCAAGGGAGTCTCTTCTGAAATTTTCGACATGTGGGAATTGGGCAATTTATATATTGAAATTAAATGCCAGATCTGGCAAATGTAAGGAAGAGAGCCTCAAAAATTACAGGGTTTTATACGTTGTGAACAAGTTTGAAATTCATAGTGCGCGGTTCTATCAGTACGGTTATGCAAAATCCTGAAAATTTGAAACGCCAGTTTTTTTAGTGAAATATGAATGCATAAGAGGTGTTGATACGAAGAATTGAGGGTTAACTGTATCTTTGCGGTATGCGTAAACTTCGGATGGATGAACTTCCGCGCAAGAGCAAAATCGAATTTCAAACAGCGTCGAAGACGCCGGTCATTTTACTGCTAGAAAATATCAGAAGTATGCATAATGTCGGCAGTGTATTCCGAACGGCTGACGCATTTCTTGCTGAGGAAATTTACTTGTGCGGTTATACTCCCTGTCCGCCGCATAGGGATATCCACAAAACAGCCTTAGGTGCAACTGATACGGTGAGCTGGAAATACATGAGTCAGGCGACAGAAGCAGTGCAGTATTTAAAATCAAAAGGATATAAGGTTTTTTGTGTGGAGCAGACAACAAAAAGTTTGCCGTTGCAGGATTTTAAGTTATTGGATTTTGGTAAAATAGTATTGATTTTCGGGAATGAAGTAGAAGGGGTCAGCGAATCAGTTTTGGAAATTTGCGATTCTTGTATAGAAATTCCCCAATTCGGCATGAAACATTCGTTGAATGTTTCTGTAGCTGCCGGGATGGTGTTATGGGAGTTGGTCAGATCGGTAATTTAGTATTTAAAATATAAATCGCACATGCCCAGTTTTAAAAATTATCTGAGTCTCGTGAAATTTTCTCATACATTATTTGCGTTACCTTTTGCTTTGATTGGATTTTTTCTTGGCCTGTTCGGATGGAAAGATCTCCATGAAATAACCTGGAAAAATAGTTTGTATAATTTAGGATTCCATGGAGTGCCTGATTTGGTAATTCGGTTTATACTTGTTCTAATATGTATGATTACAGCCAGAAGTGCCGCCATGGCATTTAATCGATACCTCGACCGGCATTTTGATGCGCGCAATCCAAGAACAGCTATTCGTGAAATACCGCGTGGAATTATTACTCCCAACAGCGCACTTCGATTTGTAATTTTTTCTTGTATACTTTTTATAATTTCATGTGCATTTATAAATCCTGTTTGTTTTTATCTTTCTCCGGTGGCTTTATTCGTTATCTTGTTTTACAGTTATACTAAAAGATTTACAGTTTTTTGCCATGTAGTTCTGGGAGTAGGATTATCATTGGCCCCCATTGGCGCTTATCTGGCGGTAACCGGCCATTTTGAATTAGTCCCTCTTTTATTTTCAGGAGCTGTAATCTGTTGGGTGAGCGGCTTTGACATTATTTATGCGATGCAGGATACGGATTTTGACAAATCTGAAAAACTGTTCTCTGTGCCTTCTTCATTTGGGAAAATACGTGCACTTCGTATTTCCGGGATATTACATATTCTCTGTGCTGTTTTTGTTTTAATTGCAGGCTTGATAGGAGGATTTGGAATCTGGTACTGGATAGGATTTATTTTTTTTGCCGGAATGCTCGTTTATCAACATGCAATTGTGAAACCTAATGATCTGAGCCGCGTAAATATCACTTTTATGACTACTAACGGAATTGCAAGTGTAGTATTTGCAGTTTTTGTGATTGCGGATATGTTCATTACTCATAATCATTGATTTGTTATGTCGAGAATCATATCAATAGATTATGGAATGAAAAGAACAGGTATTGCGGTTACAGACCCCCTGCAGATTATTGCTTCTGCTTTAACTACAATAGATTCTGCCAGGATTTTTACTTTCCTCGAAGAGTATTTGAAAAAGGAGCCGGTTGAACTAATACTGATTGGTGATCCACACAATCTCGATGGCAGCCCGACCGAACTCACACATGATGTGCGCCGGATAATTGGAATTCTTGCAAAAAAGTTTCCCCATATACCCGTTAAAACTATTGATGAGCGATACAGTTCCGTAATGGCATCACGTGCAATGGTGGAAATGGGTATGAAGAAGAAGAATAGAAGGGAAAAGGGGGTTGTAGACCAGGTTGCCGCTACTATGATGCTACAGGAGTATCTTTCAAAATCCCAGGATTAAAATCTGATTGACTCTCGCTATGATTTACGTGGACATAACCTTTCAAAAAGATTTAGGTCTTCGGCTTTAAGCTTTAACCTTTAGCTCTTAATTTTGCAACATGATTTTACCGATCGTAGCATATGGTGCAAAGGTCCTGAGGAATCCGGGAAAAAACATACAGCCTGATTATCCCGATCTCACCAGACTTGTCGAAGATATGTGGGAAACAATGTATGAGAGTAGTGGAGTTGGTCTGGCCGCGCCTCAAATTAACAAGGCAATTCGGTTGTTTATTATTGATAGCACACAGATTTTTAATAACCTGGACGATGACGAGCAGGGAAAATATCCGGATGGACCCGGATTAAAAGAAGTTTTTATCAATCCAAAAATTGTAAAGTTAAACGGCGAGTTATGGCCTTACACGGAAGGTTGTTTGAGCATTCCGAAAATTAGGGAAGAAATAATGCGTAACGAAGAAGTGACTATTGAATATGATGACCAGTCTTTTCAACATCACACGAAAACTTTTAACGGGCTAACTGCAAGAGTCATATTACATGAATATGATCATATTGAGGGGAAATTATTTATCGATTACCTAAAACCTTTAAAACGAAAGTTACTAAAAGGCAAACTCGATGATATTTCCAAGGGGAAAATCAATGTTGATTACAAGATGAGTTTTTCAGGTAGCCGATCTTGAAACGTAATTCCTCCATTTTTCGATTACTTGGGCCATATCTTCAGGTAATTCACTGGTAAAAAACATTTCTTGCATAGTCGCTGGATGAATAAACCCAATCGTCTTCGCATGTAGGGCCTGCCGTTTGCAAATAGCGAAACAGTTATCAACGAATTGCTTATATTTATTAAAGACAGTACCCTTTAATATCTTATCACCACCGTAAGTCTCATCATTGAAAAGCGGGTGACCGATAAATTTCATGTGTACCCGGATCTGATGTGTCCTTCCTGTTTCCAGTACGCATTTTACGAGCGTAACATATCCAAAACGTTCCAGTACTTTATAATGTGTGATGGCTTCCTTACCATATTCACCTTCGGGATAGGCTTCAAATAATTTTCTAAAACGCTGATGGCGTCCAACGTGAGCAACAATGGTTCCATCATCCTCCTTCAAATCTCCCCAAACTAAAGCAATGTATTCACGCTTTACGGTATGGTTAAAAAATTGTTTTGCAAGGCTCGCGACCGCGCGATTCGTTTTTGCCAATACCAACAACCCGCTAGTGTTTTTATCAATCCTGTGTACCAGCCCGAATCTCGGGAGTGTTTCTTCTGTTATTGTCTTATTTTCCTCGTGTAAATACCAGGCAACTCCATTGATGAGCGTACCTGAATAGTTGCCGGACGCAGGGTGTACAACAAGTCCGGGCGGCTTATTGACAATTAGAATTTCTTCGTCCTCATAAAATATATTGAGAGGCATTTTTTCCGGTATAATTTTTTCTCCAATTGCTTGCCTGTCCGAAAAACACACGATATTATCGCCGGGTCGTATTTTGTAATTTGCGGACGCCGTATTGTTATTTACCAATACTCTTCCGCCTTCGATTGCCTGCTGGACTTTATTTCTGGAAATATTTTCAATTCGTGCAGTCAGAAATTTGTCCAGGCGGATAAGTTCCTGACCTTTATCCACAACAAGATTCATCCTTTCATATAATACTTCCGAAACGTCTGAAAGGTCTTCGGATGAAAGGGAATCAGTACCAGACGTATGCATATGCTTCTCTGATGATAAAAGGTTATCTCTGTTTGAATTATCTGACTTTCCTGATTTGATGGGCATTAGACAAATTTACATGCTTAGATCCTAACTTCAAGTTTAACGGAAGTTGCCAATTTCTAATATTTGTTGTGCCAGTTATAACATTTCCAACTTCATCTTTAAAACGTAAATTTGTGAAATGCAAATTCAACCCGTTTACTTTAAAGACCTGGGGCTTATGTCTTATACTCAAGCATGGGATTACCAGGAAACACTGTTAAAGAAAAACGTGGAAATCAAATTAAAGTATCATTCAGCACGGCAAAAACAACAAAAAAATTCAACCACCAATTATCTTCTTTTTGTGGAACATCCACCGGTTTACACATTGGGTAAAACTGGCCACGAGGAAAATATATTGTTAGGAGAAAAAGAGTTGAATGAGAAGGGAATTTTGTTCGTAAAAACTAATCGGGGTGGCGATATAACTTTTCATGGACCTGAGCAAATTGTAGGATATCCAATCCTTGACCTGGAAAAGTTTGGAACAGATATCGGAAAATACCTACGTAATCTGGAAGAAATTATTATACGAACACTTGCTGAGTATGATATTGCCGGTGAGAGATCGAGTGGAGAAACAGGCGTTTGGCTGGAACCCGGAAGTCAGGGCAGAGAGAGAAAAATTGCAGCATTCGGCGTCCGGTGCAGCCGATGGATCACAATGCATGGGTTTGCCTTCAATATTAATACTGATCTCATGTATTTTGAAGATATCATTCCCTGTGGTATTAAAAATAAACAAGTAACTTCTTTAGCCCGTGAATTAGGTCGAAATATAGATTTGGCAGAAGTAAAGAAAAAATTAAAAACTCATTTCGAAGATGTTTTTGAAGCCGAACTTTTGGATATGCGGGAAGTCTTAGATGAAATTTAATTCGATAAATAAATAGTGCCGGAGTTTTAAATTCCATTTAGTCCCTTGGAATGAACAGTTTATTCTTCTCTTTCAATTTCCCATCCTCATACAATTCGAATCGGAACCAACCGGAATGCCCGAAATTTGTTTTATCTATCGTGAGCACCTGATATTTGATATCTCTAACTTCCAGCACGGAAGTACTATCTGTTTCAAAAAATGAAACGAAATAATTTTTATGGTTATAATCAGGAAGTGAAATTGTCACATTACCGTCTTTAGCCGTAAATACATGAGGCGAAATTTTATAAACTTCTTTTGGCTCTTTATATATTTCTATGTACGGTCTAATCTGCAGAGTGTCGGCATTAACAAATAGCAATGTATCTTTCGTTTGCTTCACAAGT
Source organism: uncultured Bacteroidota bacterium (assembly GCA_963757315.1). Lineage (GTDB taxonomy): Bacteria > Bacteroidota > Bacteroidia > Chitinophagales > Chitinophagaceae > Puia. Next base: position 928,452 of record CAVWRD010000012.1, read on the forward strand.
GAATCGCTGAATCGGCTAACCTGATTGCCAGCCAACATCATGATAACTGAATCTCGTTTTTTTACAACTAATATTTTTTGCACTTCGATAGTCGGACCTTTTGCTTTCCCCGGAGTAACTACTGATGGTTTTTTGAAATTGGAACTTTCCAGGAGATAGTAAATCCTCGAATTATCAATTTTAGGAAGTATCAGATATTCTTCTTCCACGGGAGCCTTATTAACGGGGGCTGTTCCCGAGTCCTTCAAACTCAAAACTTCCTTTTGTGATATTGGTACTGGCTGAGTTTCATTTTTTGGTTTTTCCTTTTGAACGGACTTAACAGCCACCGATGGTTGCTCAATCTTTTCCGAGACCGCCTTTCTGGATTTGGTAAACAAGTATTTGCTGTTTGGAAATAAAATAAATATCCGGTAGTACATTTTTGCTCCATTGACTTTACTGTCAACAAAACCGTTTTCGGGGATATGGGGATCCGGAACAGTTATCAAAGTGGTAAAATTGCGAAGACTATCACTTGACCTTTGAATACTTATCTGATTGATTGCAGGATAAGTATTTCGCCAGCTGATCAGCACTTTGCCGCTTGATTTCAGAGAGGCAGTGAAGCTTGGTAAAGTGTCCTGTGCTTTTGCATAGGGAAGCACTAAAACGGAATATAAAAACAGTGCACAAAAAAGGCGCATGACACGAACTTATCTTTAATCTTAGAACCCGGCAAAGATAAGGGATGCACCCTTTTCTGCCAGTTAAAACTGAAGCTGGCCGGAGGTGAGTGATAGGTTGCCCTGAAGTCCTCCAGTATGCAATACCAGAAGGCAACTACCAGGTGGAAATATATTCTCTGTAGTTAGTTTGTATATGGCGAAAAAAAGCTTGGCGGTATAAACAAAATCAGTGGGAATTCCAGTTTCAGTGTATATCTGATTCATAAAATCTACCAGGACTTTAGTTTTCTTTCCGTATCCTCCAAAATGATGTTCATGTATCATTTTAATATTGCTGATAGCTGATTGATTCTTTATCCATGAAATATTCAATGGCTCCAGATTGTTTGTTCCTTTTAAAACAGATACTCCTACTTTTATCTGATGAGGTAGGGAACTGTTAATTAAACCAGCTAGCGTAGTGCCTGTTCCTACTGCGCAACAAATATGTGAATAAAGTTCTACAGGCAATAAAGATAAGATCTCTTCAGCGCCTTTAATTCCCTCCTCAGACGCTCCTCCCTCGGGTATGACCAGGGAATCCGGATCAATAATATTGGCAGGATCTGAGAATTTTAATTTTTTTTTTTGGTATTCGTTTCTCGTGAGAAAGTGAAGCTCCATTCCGTGCTGGATTGCTGAAAGCAAAGTGGTTGAAGGTTTTAACGGCTTTTCCCCTCTTATATATCCCACTGAATTAAGTCCATTCATTCTTGCCGCGGCAGCTAAAGCCAGAATATGATTAGAATATGCCCCACCGAAACTCACCAACGTATGTACATTAGTTTTCATAGCCTTTTCCAGGTAATATTTTAATTTGAACCATTTATTACCCGAGATATCGGGATGAATTTTATCCAGCCGTAAAACATCAACCCTAATTTTTTTTGCACGGAATTCTTTATGATTCCAGGATTGCAGGCTTATATAATTCAAATCAGGTACAGTGAGGTTCACTTTAAATCTTAGCTTGGTTTATGTTTATTATTTAATTTCGCCACGCATTAAAATTACGTGAATGAAACCAACCTTATTAATACTAGCGGCTGGAATGGCGTCTCGGTATGGAAGCATGAAACAAATTCAATCCTTCGGTCCATCGGGAGAAACCATTATGGATTATTCAATTTATGATGCAATAGAGAGCGGCTTCAAAAAAATCGTTTTCATAATAAGAAAAGATTTCGCAACAGATTTTAAAGATATTTTTGAACCTAAGTGGGGTAGAAGGATCGAAACTGCATATGTTTATCAGGAGATGACGTCCTTTTTAGACGGTTTTACACCCCCATCCGACAGGACCAAACCCTGGGGAACGGCACATGCTGTTTTATGCGCAAAACCTGCGATCCAGGATCCCTTTGCCGTTATAAATGCAGACGACTTCTACGGGCGTGATGCCTTTGAAAAAGCGTATCAATTTCTCACAACGGTTTGTAATAAGTCTACTTACAGTATTATTGGCTATGACCTGGCCAAAACCTTATCTGAAAATGGTTCAGTCAGCAGAGGAGTTTGTGAAGTGGATGATGCAAATAACCTGATCTCCATACACGAAAGAACCAAAATATATCGTAATGATGAGGGAAAAATCACTTATGAAGAAGGAGGAAAAACTTTTCAGGTTTCCGATGCTTCAAAAGTATCTATGAATTTCTGGTGTTTTGATCCTGCGGTTTTTTCATTTATCGAAAAGATATTTCACGAATTTCTGGCAAAAAGCGGACAGGATTCGAAATCAGAATTTTTTATTCCGATTATTGGAGACCGGTTTATACATGAGGGGAAGGGTCAAATTAAGATTATTCCCACAGATTCCAGTTGGTTTGGCGTGACTTACAAAGAAGACGCGCCATCTGTACAGGATAGCATAAACAAATTAGTTGCATCCGGTGATTATCCGGGAAAGCTATATTAATATTAGTGTGAAAGTATCAAAAGTTGTCAATTCAACTATTACTCTCACACTAGCTTAGTAGCTTTTTACCAGGTAAACAAATTCCTGAATTTTTTTGATTTGCTGAACACGGTCCAGATTCTTTACGGTTGAATTCTGCGGTAAGCGAATCATGGCAAGACTGGAATCGGATGTATTAACCAGTGTCGTATCTCTCCTGATCTCATCCAGCGCCAGATAGATACTTTTTGTACGTATCGCAAATACCGCTCCCTGTGTCTGTAACTGACGATTACTTAATACTCCGATAACTTCACCGTTTTTGTCCAGAACCGGACCACCACTGTTTCCCGGGTTTGCCGCTACGGCAATCTGGCAAGCCAAAGTATCTCCCCGAAATCCGGTCTTTGCACTCAGATAACCCTCACCATATACAATTTCATCTCTTGGATAACCCAGTGTAAAAATGGCTTCACCTAATTCTATATTACCCTTGGTGATTGAATAAGGCAATACGTTAATAGCTTTATAATCACTGTCAACGATTTTTAAAAATGCCAGATCTTCATTCGGGCTTATATATACAATCCTTGTCTTGAATTCCTGCCCCTTATTATTTTGAACTATGACTATTGTTGAATTACCGATTACATGGGCATTTGTCACGATATAACCTTTGGGATCAATCATAAAACCAGTTCCGCCTGATTTGAAATCTGCTTCGACGGGGATCTCTTTTGGCGGCTGTTTGTTGATTTTGTCAGTCAACGATTTTTGCCCACGCGCAATAATTGAAATTCTCCTATTCAGATCCTGCAATTGCGAGTCTGGTGTTTTGTGAGCATAATAGGATGTAATACTACTGATGGCTAAAGCTGTGATTCCCGCGATAGAAGCAGCCACTGCAACTACTTTCCGATATTTTTTCCAGAGACGAACAACCTTTGTTTGTTGTGTTTGCCTGATTTGACCTGCTTCAAAAAGTTGGTTGTGGACTTCCTGAAGACTGGATTTTATATTTTTCCTGTCACCATATTTTTCCATCAGGTGAAGAAAAACTGTATGTTCAACAACCAGCTGATCAATACCGGGATTTGACTTCCGGAGGTCATCAAAAAATTTCCGTTCTTCCGGAAGCATCTCGCCGCGGATATATCTTTCAATTGATTCTAACAGCACTCTCTCTTCCATATCCCGAGTTTATGAGTTATTATTGTAATTGCCAAAGAATATCTTTTTCAAACGCATCAAACACTTGTACTTCTGATTCTTCGCATTTTCTGCATTTGTATAACCAAATTCTTTTGCGATTTCTGACATGTTTTTCTTTCGGATATAATAATTCTCCAGAAGTTCCTTGCATGGCTCGCCAAGATGTTGAAGTGCTCGTTCCATCAATTCAAAATCCTGTGAACGATGTTCATATATTTCGATGTCGTCATCCGTTGCTATCGATTCAGGTGCATTGGCAAGATCTCCCGAATAACGCTTGTTGAAGGCCAGTTTTTTTAGCCACAATCGCCTGCTAACTGCATACAGATATGTTTTTAATTGCGCATGCAACTCAAAACTTCCCGATTTGGCTTTTTCGTATAAAACGATGATTGCCTCCTGAAATATATCCCTGGCATCATCCGATGTACCACTATTGTTGATAATCAGGGTTTGAATCATGCTATAGTGAGCCCTATATATAGATTCAATCGCTTTTCGGTCATTTCCTGCCAAACCCTTCAATAAGGCTTGCTCATTGCTGTCAATAGTCACCCCAGGCTTTATTTAATACTGAAAGTAAAGAATCGTAACCCAATAGATAAGGGAAAAGATGAAAAAAAAGGATTCCGCGCCTTTTTTACCTTTTTCAATTGGATTAATGAGTACGCTCGTTAATATAAACATCTAATAATCATTTGATTACGAAAGTAAAAAAAAATTATTGAAGATTTTAGTATTAACGGGAGGTTACTTTTTGTTATTCTCTGTATTAACATGAAATCATTCATAATCAAACAAATAACAATGAAAAAACTTTTCTTGATTTTGGCAATCGGCTCATTTGCAGCTTGTAACGGTTCTTCCAGTACTGATGCTAAAGTAGATTCTACTGCAGGAGCTGCAAAGGACACTGTTACTGCTATAGCAGATTCAGCGAAAGCAAAAATTGACTCTACTGCAACTGCCGCAAAAGACAGCATAAAAACTAAGGTAGATTCAGCAGCGAAGAAATAATTATCTTCTCAAGTAAACAATTGTTAGAGAAAGGCCATCTCTTCCAGCCTGTTCATGATTAATTCAGGACAGTCGGGAAGAGGTGGCTTTTTCCTTTAACCAATTTTCTTTTTCAGGTTAGAATCTATCGCGTCCAGAAAATCCTCAGTATTCAGATAATCTTTACCTGCCGTTACTTTATTTCCATGAATGCATACAGCCAGATCCTTGGTCATTTTACCGCTTTCTACGGTTTCGACACATACCTGTTCAAGAGTCTCGCAAAACCTTATTAAATCACGGTTACCATCCAATTTACCCCTGAATCCAAGCCCCCGAGTCCAGGCGAAGATGGAAGCAATTGGATTCGTTGAAGTCGGCTTTCCTGCCTGGTGGTCACGGTAATGACGGGTAACCGTTCCGTGGGCCGCTTCTGCCTCCATGATTTTTCCGTCAGGTGTAATAAGAACAGAAGTCATCAGACCCAAAGAACCAAAACCCTGCGCAACAGTATCACTTTGTACGTCACCATCATAATTTTTGCAGGCCCACACAAAGTTTCCGTTCCACTTTAATGCGCTTGCCACCATGTCGTCAATAAGTCTGTGTTCATAAGTAATATTAGCCTCCTTGTATTTTTGTTTGAACTCCTGCTGATATATTTCCTCAAAAATATCTTTGAACCGGCCATCGTATTTTTTTAGGATAGTATTCTTGGTGGAAAGATACAAAGGCCATTTTTTGCTGAGAGCCATGTTAAAACAACTTCTGGCAAAGCCAATTATACTTTCATCTGTATTATACATGGATAGAGCAACACCACTGCTTTTGAAATCATAAACTTCAAATGTCTGGGGCTGGCTTCCATCAGCCGGAGTGAAGGTCATGGTCAGCTTCCCTTTTCCTTTGATAACTGTATCTGTAGCTCTGTACTGATCACCAAAAGCATGTCTTCCTACGATAATAGGCGCCGTCCAGTTTACAACGAGCCGCGGGATATTTTTTATTACGATGGGTTCACGAAATACAGTACCGTCTAATATATTTCGGATAGTTCCATTGGGACTTTTCCACATCTGCTTTAAATGAAATTCTTCCACTCGTGCCTCATCTGGTGTAATGGTTGCACATTTAATTCCAACTCCTATTTGTTTGATGGCATTAGCGGCATCAATAGTTATCTGATCATTTGTCTGATCTCTTGATTCAATTCCCAGATCAAAATATTTAATATCCAGTTCGAGATAAGGCAGAATCAATTTTTCTTTTATAAACTTCCAGATTATCCGGGTCATTTCATCCCCATCCAATTCTACAACGGGATTTGTAACTTTAATTTTTTTGGACATGAATATAATTTTTAAAGAAAAGTCAGCAAACCTACATGAATTGAAGCAATTCTCAAAGCTGTTCACGCTTAAAGCTTAATGTTTAAGGCTTGAAGCATTTGCGAATTTATATCTCGCAAATAAATTAGCTGTTTCATAGTTGTCACCTTTCATCTTTCTGTACAAAGATTGATCACTTGGGACATAAAAATTTGTCACCTCTCCAACATCTTGCTACCTTACAAAGCCAAACACTTTTTCATGGACTTAATTGATATCGTAAAATCTTACTTATCAAATTATGTTTATTTAAGTGATCAGGAGTTCACTTTCCTGGCGAGTTTGTTCGAGCTGCGCAATTTTGAAAAAAAGCAAAAGCTAGTTGAAGAAGGCCAGGTGGAAAAGTATTTGAATTTTATTTTACAAGGTCTCGCAAGGAAATATTTTATCCGGAAAAATGAAGAAATGGTTATGCAGTTTTCCCGGGAAAATGAAATTATTTGTTGTTACGATTCTTTTATGTCTGGCGAACCGTCAAATTTTTCCGTCGAAGCTTTAGAATCGATGATGGTAGTCTCTATAACTATGGAAAACGTGGAAAAACTGTACGAGTTCAGTCCAAAAATGGAGAGGCTTGGCAGGTTGATCGCAACTCAGGAATATCTTAAAAAGGAAAGCCTGGAATATAATCGTGTGCGGCTGACTTCACAGGAAAGGTTTATCAATTTTATAAGAAACAACGGTTATCTATTGCAACGTGTACCACAGAAATATCTGGCTTCCTATCTGAATATGAAACCAGAAACGTTCAGTCGACTTAAACATCTCATAAAATAGCTTTACAAATTCACAATGAGAACAGGGATCTTGAGTTCATGTCGAACTGAATTTACTGTTTCTCCATAAATGAAATCTTTCAGTCCAGTATGTCCGTGTGCGCCTATAACGAGGATTTCAGCACCTTCTTCTCTCACAATACGAACAATTTCTTTCGCCCTGTGAATATATCCCAGTCTCGTAACGGCTTTATAATTGTTAATTTCCAAAGAAGCCTGGTAAATATTCAGGCGTTCCTGGTCCGTTCTTGTTTCCAAATCGTCGCTTTGCCTTCCGAGCATTCTTGCAGAAGCGCTTTCCACTACATGAATTAATATATAGTTGCTTTCAGTTCCACCCTGTCCTATGGCAAATGCAAGTAGTTTTTCATCCTGTCTGCTGAAATCCAATGCTATAGCAATATTCCTGAATTTTGGAATCTCAAGTTTTATGATAGACTTGCTTTCCCCGTGTAAAGGCACATCTTTTACAGTCGTTTTACTTAACAGCGGATGCACTAAAATAAATATCAGAAGTATCAACGCTCCGACTAATATTAGAACAGAAAGTATTTTCAAGATTGTAAAACCTGGAAGACTAAAAAATTGTTGTCCTTCTTCCAATACAAGTTTGAAATTTAGAAAAAGTAGCAGTGCAGCAATACTCCAGCCAATCAGCATTGTAATTTTCTTGATTCTGAATACACCCATCCTTTTTTTATCACTTACAAAATGAATAAGTGGAATTACAGCAAATCCAAGTTGCAGACTTAGAACCACCTGACTCAACACCAGTAGTTGATCCACACGATGCTCGCCTGATAATCCGATTACCAAGACTGCTGGGATGATAGCCAGCATTCGTGTAATTAGCCTTCGCAACAGAGGATTTATACGAAGGTGCAGATAACCCTCCATTACAATTTGTCCGGCGATCGTACCAGTGATGGTGGAACTTTGTCCGGCGGCTATCAACGCTATTGCAAAAAGGATGGAGGCCATTTTTGATCCCAGAAGAGGGGAAAGCAGTTTATGGGCCTCTGTAATCGATGCTATATCAGTTCGACCTGATTTAAAAAAAACAGCCCCGGCCAGAATAAGTATTGCTGCATTCACCAAAAAAGCTAGATTTAGTGCAATTGCAGAATCCCATAAATTCAATTTTACAGCTTTCCTGATATGATCTTCATCTCTTTGAATTTTTCGTGTTTGAACCAAAGCGGAGTGTAGATACAAATTGTGCGGCATAACAGTTGCCCCAATGATCCCTATTGCAACGTAAAGAGCCGCAGAACTTTGTAAAGAAGGAATTAATCCGCGACCGATCTCTTGTAAATCTGGTTTTGCCAGAAATATTTCAATAAAAAATGAGACTCCTACGATGGCGATCAGGCTTAAAATAAAGACCTCCAGTTTTCTCATTCCCAGACGCTGAAGAAAAAGTAATAGAAAAGTGTCCAATGCCGTAACCGCCACTCCGTAGATAAGCGGAAGACCCGTCAGGAGTTGAATCCCGATTGCCATTCCTAGCACTTCAGCCAGATCACATGCGGTGATTGCAATTTCTGCCAAAATATATAGACAGAAATTCGCAAATTTTGGATACGCTTCCCGATTGGCCTGAGCTAAATCCCTGCCTCGAACAATTCCAAGTCTGGCTGAAAAACCCTGAAGGACTAAAGCCATTATGTTACTCATCAACAAAACCCAAAGTAACCGATAGCCAAACTGGCTGCCGCCAGCGATATCAGTCGCCCAGTTGCCCGGATCCATGTACCCAACGCTGACGAGGTAAGCAGGTCCAAAAAAGGAGAAAATCTGCCTCCAGCGAGGATCCGTATTCTTCACCTCCACAGATCCATGTACCTCACTTAAAGACAAGTCACTGTACTTCGATTGCATCATTGGTATAAACGGTAGTTTTCGGATTTTAAAGGAATGCCGGTTTAAACAAATCTAAAATTTGTTCCGAATAACCGCGGGAAAATTATAGTCGGGTGGGTAATTCCTGAATCTTTACTTTTGGATTTTAAATGGTCGGCATGCGATTAATGAAACTGATGCTTGTTTTTGTAAGTCTGACTATTCTCATATCGTGCCGGCATAAAACTGCTGAGGGGGACGCAGGATCCAAAAAAATCGATCCTGATGACTTTCAGGCAATGTTTCGGTCATTAAATCTTCCGTTGAGTTTCGCAGATAGCTCGCTGGCCAGAAAACAGGGTGACTCAGCGCTGAGTTGGATGGTTTACAGCCAATTCTTGCCGGACTCACTGGTACAGAAAATTTTTGGGAAATCTATTAAGCCTAGGCTTTTTGCTTCTGGTAAGCTGGTTGTAAGGAATGCCGAAACTTACCTCTTTATGAAAGCGATTACTCCGCAAAAAAAAGTATTGTATGTCGCATGCCTTGATAAAGATTTGAAGTTCCGAACAGGTATGCCATTGATAATCCATGATCCTGAATCGGAATTGAGATATATAGCTGGAATAGACAATAAATATACTGTTTCAGTAAGTCGTATTCGCAAGGATAATGAGGGCCGAAGTTTTTTTGTGCGTACCGTATATGTTTATAATGAAGAGGGAGTTTTTACGCTCATTATGCGTGAATCGAATGAAGGGAAACCAAAGGTTACACGAATTTATAATCCCATTGATACCCTGAGTCATAAGCATAAATTCACCGGAGACTATGTTCAGGACAAAAGAAATTTTATCTCATTTCGTGATGGAAAGAACAATTCTGTACTCCGCTTTTTTGTCCATTTTGAAAAAGACAATGGGAATTGCAATGGTGAGCTCAAGGGGGAAGCCCGTTTTGTTTCTTCCAACGTTGCCCGGTATATTGCAAACGGAGACCCCTGTTCAATAGAATTTAATTTCAATGAGAAAAACGTCCGAATGAAAGAATTGGAAGGGTGTGGCAACCACCGGGACATTCGTTGCTTTTTTGAAGGGGCTTATACCAAGCAAAAAGAAGTAAATACGAAGTCGCCGAAGGCAAAGCGGCGATAAAATAAAATAAATACCTGTCCGTTTACTCAATCTATATGAATTTTACAAACTTTTCAGTTCCTTATCCGGTAGACAATCGTTTTGCGAAAAAAGTAGCCTATTTCTCCATGGAATTTGCGGTTCATCAGCCGTTAAAAATATATAGCGGTGGACTGGGTTTTCTTGCGGGCTCCCATGTAAGAAGTGCATTTGAACTTCGTCAGAATACAATCTTTATCGGGATACTCTGGAAGTATGGTTATTATGACCAGGCCCGAAACCAGGACCAGAGTCTGCAAGTGACCTGGGTTGAAAAGCAATATCCTTTTTTACAGGACACGGGTATCAAATTCCAGATTAACATCCATGATCATCCGGTTTGGGTGAAAGCCTGGTATCTGGCCCCGGAAACTTTCAATGGAGCTCCCCTTTTTTTATTGAGTACCGATCTGACAGAAAACGACTATGTTTCTCAAACTATATGTCACCGTTTGTATGACGCAAATCTGGCCACCAAAGTCGCACAATTTATATTGCTGGGAGTTGGAGGAGCTAAATTAGTTGACCAGCTTAATTTCCAGCCCGATCTCTATCATTTAAATGAAGCACACGGTATCAGTGCTGCTTTTTATCTATACCAGAAATTCAATAAGAATCTGGAAGAAGTCAAAAAGAAATTGGTATTTACCACACATACTCCGGAAGAAGCCGGCAATGAAAAACACGACATGCAGTTATGTTTTGACATGAGTTATTTCTGTGGTTTGTCCATTGAAGAAGCAGCCCGTTTAACGGGCATGGAAGATCATCTTTTCAATCATTCTCTCGCAGCACTCCGATTTTCTCATCTTGCCAATGCAGTATCGAGATTACATGGGAAAGTTGCCCAAATAATGTGGAGTAAATATCAGGGCATTTGTCCGATAATCTATATAACCAATGCTCAGAATTGGACTTATTGGGCCGATAAGCAACTATATAAAAAATTGGATGAAGGAGATAATTTCTGGTGGGACGATCGAAAACGCTTTTTGAAGAAGAGATCTTTTGAGCTGGTCGCGGATCAAACAGGCAGATTATTTAACCCTGATACATTTACGATTGTATGGGCTCGCAGATTTGCAGGTTATAAAAGAGCTGATCTGATTGCAAGGGATAAGAAAAAATTTACCGACTTGCTCAACAATAAGAAATATCCGGTTCAGATTATCTGGGCGGGTAAACCTTATCCTATGGATTACCCTGCGATCAACGATTTCAATTATCTGGTTCAGTTGAGCAAGGAATATCCACAGGTGGCTGTACTAACTGGCTATGAACTTAGTTTGTCTAAAAGATTGAAACAGGCTGCGGATTGCTGGTTGAATAATCCGAGAGTTCCCAGAGAAGCGTCCGGAACAAGCGGTATGACAGCTGCTATGAATGGGGCGCTAAATTTTTCTACAGACGACGGATGGATACCCGAGTTTATCAATCATGGCAATAATGGCTTTCTGATAGGTAAGTCTGATTATAGCAATATGACTGTTCCAGAACAGGATGAACTCGATTTGAATTCGCTATACGACGTTCTGCAAAATCAGATACTCCCGCTTTATTATAATCAAAAAGAAACCTGGCGAGAGGTTGTTAAAAACGGCATGAGTGATGTCCGTTTCCAATTTGATTCTGGAAGAATGGTTACTGAATATTACGAGAAACTTTATATTTAACCATCTACCATAAACTATTTAACAATCTCCAGCAGCTCTACATCAAATATTAACGTAGATCCGGGTTTTATATCCTGTCCCATTTGCTGATCCCCGTATGCGAGAGATGAAGGAATAAACAAGCGATATTTACTTCCGGTATTCATGAGTTGAAGTGCTTCTGTCCAGCCGGGAATGACTCCATTTACATTAAATTCAATTGGATGTCCCTGCTTTATTGAACTGTCAAACACAGTGCCATCCAGCAACTTACCTTCATAATTACATCTTACCTTGTCTGTCGCAAGCGGTTTTGGACCCGACCCATCTTTCAGTACAATATATTGAAGTCCGCTGGAAGTAGTAATTACACCCGGCTTGGTTTTATTTTCTGCAAGAAAAGCAGTTCCTTCTTTCTTGGCTACCGAAGCTTTTTCCTCTTTAACTTTCTCAACATAAGCCATTAGTACCTGATTACATTGTTGCTCTGTAAGCAATGTGTTACCACCATTCATTTTGTCGGAAATCGCTTTATTAACTAAAACCTGATTAATATGGGTTATTCCCTGTTGTTTATAGAAAGTAGCTACAAGTAATCCGATGCTATAACTCAGTGAATCTGTCTGATCACTTAATTTAACAGCTGCAGGCGTCGCAGTTTTATGAGAAACTGGTTTTTTCGTTGTCTGAGCGAACAATTGGCAGCTTAAGCTGGATATCGTAAAAAGAACTAAATATTTTTTCATGAATTTTTTTTGCAGCCGCAAAAATAAGGAAAGTCTTTATCCCTTATTGGAAAGCTTATTTATCGCCGGATGTTGTTAACATTTTCTTTGTTTATTAGTCAATACTTTTAAGGCCCACATTTGTAATATTGTCGGTTATAGAACGTTTTACTAAAAAGGGGCACATTGCCCGATAAAATTCAATTTAAATGAAAAGACTAGTTACAGTTATATTTCTTTTTGCAGGTATCGCAGTCATGGCTCAATCCAGTAGTGTTCTCAATAGTATTGAAAAGAAAATTGGTGGTGGCAGCAGTTCATCACTCAGTTCAGATGATATTGTCGCGGGCCTTAAACAAGCTCTTTCACTGGGCGCACAAAAAAGTGCAGACCAACTTTCAGCGGTAAATGGGTTTTTAAATGATAAGGCCGTTAAAATTCTTCTTCCCGACCAGGCGCAAAAAGCAGAAAAAACACTCCGTGGTTTAGGTATGGGCAAATTGGTTGACGATGCGATAACGAGTATGAATCATGCTGCTGAAGAAGCATCGAAATCAGCTGCACCTATATTTCTAACTGCAATAAAAAATATGAATGTTACAGATGGTGTGAACATATTGAAAGGTTCAGACACTGCTGCAACTGCATATCTTCGAAAAAGCGCAACTCCGGGGTTAACAAAGGCTTATACACCAGTGATAGATTCAGCTTTGGAAAAAACAGGTGCAACAAAATATTGGAAAGATGTTTTCGAGACGTATAATAAATTGCCTACGACTTTTAGCAAAGTAAACCCTAATTTGTCTGCCTACGTAACCCAAAAAGCGATTAACGGCATTTTTTATTACGTTGCCCAGGAGGAGATAAAAATCCGAAAGGATCCGGCAGCGCAGGTTACAGATTTATTAAAACAGGTTTTCGGAGGAAAATAGTGTTTATTGTAATTTCAGAAACCGAAATAAAACTCCCGTAACCAGGCAAACATCGGCGGCGATCCACCACAAACTGTTAAATCCGAAATGTGATGCCAACCAGGTGCCACTTGTAGGTCCAAGCACCTGCGACAGAGACCATGCCATAGCATAATATCCAGCGTACTGTCCCCGGTTTTGTGATGAAGCTCTTCCGGCCCAGTAATTATTCATAAAGGGCATGGCAAGAATTTCACCAAACGTGACCAAGAAAACAGAAATCAATGCAGTGAGCGCATATCTTGGCATTAAAACATACACCAGGAAAGATATTGAGGTAAGTAGAAGTCCATTGGAAATAAAAGTTAGGGTCTTATTTTTTGATTCAAGATAAAAAATAAGAACCATCTCGATAATAACGATGATGAGCCCGTTTAACCCCATTAGTATACCGATCTGCAATTCCGACATTTGATATACATTCTTGTAATAAACTGGTATGGTAGAATAGAGTTGATAAAAACAAAGGCCATATAACAAAACAAGGATAAGAAATAGCGCAAATTTCCTGTCTTTCAGAGGGGAGTCTTTTTCATTTAACCGGTTTATGTATATCTTTTCTTTTTCAACTAACTCTGCCGGTTTCAATAAATAATACAACATAACAGCTGCGAAAATATTGGTAAATCCATCAATCCAGAATAGCAGATGATAATTAAATGAAGCTATGAATCCGCCCAGTGTCCCTCCAACTGCCCATCCAAGATTGATGGCAAGCCGATTTAAAGAATAAGAGCGCGTTCGGTTTTCAGGTTTGCTGTACTGTGCAATCGCAGCATTGTTTGCCGGTCGGAATGCGTCATTGACGAGGCTAAGGACAAAAGTAAAAACGCATATCAGCGCATAACTTTTCATAAAGCCCAATAATATAAACAAAACACCACCGCCGGCTAGAGTAATCAACTGGATTTGGCGAAAGCCTATCTTATCGGTCAACTTGCCTCCGATTACTGCACCACACACGGCACCAGCACCGAATAAGCCCACAACAAAACCTGCTTTGATCAGGGAAAATCCAATACCGGTAAGATAAATGGTCATAAATGGCAAAACCATAGTGCCGCTTCGATTTACGAGCATCACGAGCGATAATAACCAGGTGGAGCGCGACAAGCCGCTGTAAGCATTAATATATAGAGAGCGTGTGGCGTTTAATGGTTTTAGTAAATTCATTTTAAATTCTGAACCGCAGGTAACCAGGGGTTAACTTTATTTTTGTATAAATTGCTTTAATTCAAAAATAAGAAAGCTTAAAAAATATTTGATGAAAAGGAGAATTGGAATTTTTTTTATCCCTATTCTGCTATTCCTCTGTTTAATTTCAAATTTACAGAACGCAACAGCACAAACAAACAAATATAGCGATCACGGATGGCAATTAGAAGACTTTCGAACCGACAGTGTGTACGGAGCTGGCATTAATTACGCATATAAAAACTTACTTAAAGAGAAAACTGCAAATCCTGTTGTTGTGGCTGTAATAGATGTTGGAGTAGATACGGCACATGAAGATTTGGTCGGACATATATGGACGAATTCGAAAGAAATTCCGGGAAATGGAATTGATGACGACCATAACGGTTATGTGGATGATATTCATGGATGGAATTTTCTGGGAGGCACCGATGGTCGTAATATAACTATAGAGAGTTATGAATCTTATCGCGAATATTTCAGATTAGGAAATGAACCTCCTGTAAATAATTATTCAGATAGTCTTTATCTTTTGAAAGTCAGGAAGTATATGTTGAATGATTCTACTCAGGTAGCACATTCAGTTTTTTTTCTCGGGCAATTAATACCTGAAATGCGGGCATCAGACAGTATCTTTAAAAGCAATCTTAAAAAAGACTCCGTTTACTATAAAGACGTCGCGGAATTTCAACCAACAGATTCCGCTTCTGCTTCGTTAAAAAAAAATACGCTTATATACTTTAAGCGGTACGGAATGACATCTGAAATGTCATTGGGCAGTTTTACCAGGGAGGCTGAATCATACCTGCAAATTTCAAAACAGAAGCTTAAATATTTTACAGGAGATCCAAATGCTCAACGCAGAGAGTTAGTAGGAGACGACTACAATAATATTAACGACAGAAACTACGGTAATAACAATGTGTCGGCAGGAACACCGTCTCATGGCACGCATGTATCAGGAATAATTGCAGCATCCCGTGGAAATGGAAAAGGAATCGATGGCATCACCGCTCAGGTATATATTATGTCTTTAAGAGCTGTTCCTGAAGGGGATGAAAGGGATAAAGACATAGCACTCGCCATTCGGTATGCTGTGGATAACGGTGCGCGAATTATAAACATGAGTTTCGGAAAGTATTTATCTCCAGGTAAATTCATGGTGGATGAGGCAGTCAGGTATGCGGAGACGCATGATGTATTACTCGTTGATGCCGCTGGAAATGAATTTCAAAATCTCGATTCGGTTACTCACTATCCAAATCCGAATTATCAGTCATCGGGCAAAAACTCCTGTTGCTGGATTACAGTTGGTGCAAATAGTGGTGGTCCTGACAGCACGGTTTTCGCGCGGTTTTCCAATTATGGGAAAAATGAAGTTGACTTATTTGCGCCGGGAGTCAAAGTTTATTCAACCCTTCCCCGAAATCAGTATGCTTCTTACAGCGGCACGAGTATGGCAGCCCCAATGGTTGCCGGTATAGCTGCGTTGTTACTCGAATATTATCCGAAATTAAGTGCACGACAGTTAAAATATATAATAATGCATTCAGTGATGAAATTGCCAGAAAAGGAAGTCAGATGGCCTGGAAACAACCAATGGGTTGATTTCAATCAATTATCTGTTAGCGGAGGAATTGTAAATGCTTATAACGCGCTTCAACTAGCTGCTACCATGAAAGGTGAACATAAAATTGAAAAAAAGAACAGGATTCAGGGAACAATAAAGAATTGATATTCGGAAAATCAGACAATTTTTGAAGATTGATGTCGTTAATAATTCATCAACCTTTGAAAACCCAAAATCTGATTCCCTATGTCCCCTAACATCGACAACCAGCAGGATCGTCTAGCAGAGATCTTCCGGCAACTGGATAACCAGATTACCCAGGAAAGTAAAGTTGCATTTCTTAAAATTCAAAGCTGGCAGTTTGCTGTACGTACTCCTGAAATCGGTGCTACATACCTGCGCGAAGCGGCTTCCATGATTACGCAGTCCCTGCTTTCTTTTGTTCCAAACAGTTTTGTACTTAGTGAAGAAGGGTTCTACGTCAATCCGCTTGAAAATTAATGGTCAGGAAAAACTGACGCATTCTTTCAACTCTTTTTCTGTATAGGAAAGATTGTATTGTTTTAATACTTCTTCGGGTACCCCATTCCACTGATTCGGTACGTTACCGATATAGCCTACATCTTTCACGCCGATCTCTGAAGTATAAAATCCGGTGGCAGTAAGATTTCTCATTAGATTAAAAAAAGCCACGCCCTGCATCATTTCTTTTTTCGCTTTTTTGGGCCATGCTATTTCATCGACTATTTCCATCTGTTGTGTTCCGTTGCAATCTTTGAATGATTTTGAATAGCGGTTTAAGCATTGCATATCCAGCCATCTCAATCCACCACGCAACGGTGTTTGATGTTCCGGCATATCCTTTACAATAAATTCTATGAAATCGGGAACCTTTGCGTCGGATGCGCTGCCACTAATATTATCTTTTGGAATAATAATGTCCGAAAGTATTGTAATGGAAGCCATTTCCTCGGGCGTAAAAAAAGCAGGTTGAGCATTAATCATTTTCTCATTTGCCAGTTCCTCCTTCATCCGGTTTATTCCTGAAACAATAGCTTCTTTCTCCGTAACAGCGGTGGCAACCGGACTATTGTCATGCTGTTTGCACGCTTCAGCAATTGCGCCAATTGAAATTCCACCTATAACGAGTGTCTTGATCGATTTTCGTCTGTCCATAATCGTTATTTTAAATATTTTGTTTTTTCATCTGATCTACGATGTACTCGCTTGTACGCATAGATAGAGCAAGAATTGTCCAGGTAATATTTTTATCTGCCTGTGATACAAAGGGACCACCGTCCACACAGAATAGGTTTTTACATTCATTTGCCTGGCTGTATTTATTGAGGGGTGCCAGTTTGGGGTCACTTCCCATTCTTACGGTGCCGGCCTCATGGATAATATTACCCGGTGCATGTAATCCGTAATTATTGTGCTTACCATCGTCGCCTCCCCAGGTAATTTTTGCGCCCATGCTGTCTAATATTTCAGCAAAAGTTTGTTTCATGTGTTTTGCCTGGTTGATTTCATAATCAGTATAAGAAGTATTAAATCGCAAAACTGGAATTCCGTATTTGTCCACAACTTCAGGATCTATCTCGCAGTAACTGTCTTTTCTTGCTATGGCCTCTCCACGACCAGCCATACCTACATGGGCACCAAAAAAATAACGGTAATCTTCTTTCAATGAGGCTCCGTAACCTCCGGCTTCCTTCTGCTTGCCATTGATTTTATATGCGCCGTTAAGATTTTCAATGCCCCAGTTAAAACCATATAGCGGCATTCCAAAACCTCCCCCGTATTCGATATGATACCCTCGCGGGAAATCCAGTTTTTTATTGTCCAGCCACCAGGGACTATACACATGCATGCCACCTACGCCATCTTCATTATATCTTTTTCTATTGAAGAGTTCCGGAATAATTCCGCCCATATCCGCTCCGGTAGAATCATGAAGGTATCTGCCGACTGCATCACTACTGTTTGCGAGACCGTTTGGATGTCTAGAAGATTTAGAATTTAAAAGCAGTCTTGCGCTTTCACAGGCACTGGCGGCGAGAACTACCGTGCGACCGCTTACCTGATACTCCTGCATGTCTTCCTTGTTGATATAAGAAATTCCAGTGGCAAGCCCGTCTTTGTCCGTTAAAACCTCCCGCGCCATTGCATTGGTAACTAAATCAACATTACCTGTCTTTAGAGCGGGGATAACAAGGCAGGATGAAGCAGAGAAATCACCGTAGACTTTACAACTCCTGCCGCATTGGGCACAGAAAAAACAAGCCCCTCTTTCTTTGTTGATTTGCTTAGTCAAAATTGACAGACGGGAGGGAATAACAGGCACTCCAACTTTTTTACCGGCATTTTTTATAAAAAGTTCATGAAGCCTGGGTTTCGGCGGGGGTAAAAAAATACCATCAGGGTCGTTATATAATCCCTCATTGGTGCCGAAAACACCTAACATCTGATCTATTTTGTCATAGTAAGGTTTTACATCATCATAGCCAATTGGCCAGTCATCTCCAAGACCATCAATGCTTCTTCTTTTGAAGTCCAAAGGTCCGAATCTTAAAGAAATCCTGCCCCAGTGGTTTGTTCTTCCTCCCAGCATTCTCGCACGCCACCATTCCCACTTTGTATCACCTACATGCGTATAAGGCTCTCCGTCTATTTCCCATCCCCAATAACAACCGTCAAAATCACCGAAAGGTCTGAATTTAGTGCTTGCACCCCGTCTTGGAGATTCCCATGGATTTTTCAACTGGTTTGAATCCTTCTTGGGATCAAACATAGGACCTGCTTCGAGCAGGCAAACTTTTAAACCCGCATGTGCCAGAACATAGGCTGCCATACCACCCCCTGCACCTGACCCAACAATAACTGCATCATATTTTTTAGCCTCTTTGTGAATCTGAAGATCTCCCATTGTACCGTAATCTGTTGTTTATATAATGAAAGAATAAATTTAGTGGTTATAACATAAAGCTAGAATTTTTTATTACGTATCTACGAGCAGTCTACCTGTAACCAGGTTTTCATGCTGGTTTCTTTTGTGATTCTTTTGGTTTCCGGCCACATTCTAAAAGAGTTCAAAAAGAATTCTAGAACAATTCAGCAAAAATTCAGCAACAAATCAGGAAATCCTGCAACAACGCAGCAATAAATCTGGTGTTCATCTTGAATATATCTGCAGTACATCTGCCCGTTTGTTTGGTGCTAATCTGGCCGTTCAGCATAGAAATTCACGATCGCTGATGTGATATCGGATTATGGAAGTGTTAACGTGCACTCAGTCAGGTCAATCAATTGATTTAACTTGCATTAAATTTTGTGATGAAATCATCAGTCGTATATATCGTATCAGCTCTACGTACACCGATCGGAAGTTTTGGGGGAGTTTTAAAAGATATTTCAGCAACCAAATTGGGTTCTCTGGTGATTCGTGAATTGATTTCCAGAACAAGCCTTTCAAAAGACGAGGTACAGGATGTTTTTATGGGTGCCGTTTTACAGGCGAATTTGGGACAGGCTCCGGCCAGACAGGCGGCCCGATTTGCCGGTTTGCCCGACGTTGTAAACTGCACCACCGTCAATAAAGTATGTGCCAGTGGTATGAAATCTATAGCAATGGGTGCACAGCATATATTATTGGGTGACGCGCAAGTTGTTGTTGCAGGAGGTATGGAAAGTATGAGTAATGTTCCATTCTACGCCGATCAGATGAGATGGGGGAATAAATATGGAAATAGTATACTGATTGACGGTCTTGCAAAGGATGGCCTTACTGATGTGTATGATGGTAAAGCCATGGGTAACGCTGCAGAACTTTGTGCTTCCACATGTGGAATTAGTAGAGAAGACCAGGACAAATTTGCCATTGAAAGTTACACGCGCTCCCAGTTAACCTGGAAAACCGGAAAATTCGCCGACGAAGTTATTCCGGTGGAGATACAAAAGAAAGGAGAAACCATCCGAATAGTGCAGGATGAAGAACCGTTTAATGTAAAATTTGAAAAGATACCAACGCTAAAACCGGCTTTTCAGAAAGACGGTACTGTAACAGCCGCCAATGCCAGTTCTATGAATGATGGTGCCGCTGCGGTGATGCTGGTAAGCGAAGAAAAGTTAAAATCACTTGGATTAAAGCCTCTGGCGAAAATTCTTTCGTACGCCGATGCAGAACAGTCCCCGGAGTGGTTTACAACTTCACCATCTATTGCAGTTCCAAGAGCAGTTGAGAAAGCTGGATTGCAAATGAAGGACATTGAGTATTGGGAACTCAACGAAGCGTTCGCCGTAGTGGGAATTGAAAATAGTAAAAGGATGAATCTTGATCCTTCCAAAGTAAATCTGCATGGGGGAGCAGTATCTTTAGGTCATCCTCTTGGATGTAGTGGTGCAAGAATTCTTGTAACTCTTCTTAATATTTTAAAACAAGAGAAAGCAAGATATGGAGCAGCAGGAATTTGTAATGGCGGGGGAGGTGCAAGCGCAATGGTTATTGAGAATCTCTTATAAGCCAAACAGAAACTGTTCATGTATATAGTCAACGACTTTCACCAGGCTTTTGGATTCTTCGAATACTTTTAACTGTCTGTCGGCCCCAGTTCCTTTTTCAAACATTTTAGGAATAATGCTGATTGCATCGCGTATACCAAGAGGGTCAACCACGTCCTCAATAAAATCCAGCAACTCATATATCAGTACACGGGTATTGACTTCTTCTTCCTTTCCGAAGTCAATCAAATGACCGTCAATACCGTAACGACTGGCACGCCATTTATTTTCATTTATAAGTGCCCGTTGATAAATAATAAAGTTCAGATTCTGGGTTCTAAGTTTATAAATTTTTGCACATATCGCCTGAAACAAAGCTGCGATACAAATTGTTTCCTCAACGGTCATTGGGACATCACAAATCCGAAATTCGACCGTGTTGAAAAAAGGATGTACACGGAGATCCCACCAGATTTTTTTTGCATTGTCAATGCAATTTGTTTTCACCAATAGTTTGATAAAATTTTCATACGCTTCTATACTTTCAAAGTATTCAGGAATCCCTGTGCGCGGGAACTTATCAAATACTTTAGTGCGAAAAGATTTGTATCCTGTACTTCGCCCTTCCCAAAAAGGAGAATTTGTACTGAGGGCATAAATATGCGGAAGAAAATAACGTGTTGAGTTCGCAATATGATTGGCCATCTCCCTGCTCTCCATTCCAACATGAACATGAAGTCCGAAGATCAGGTTACTGCGTGCTGCTTCCTGGAGCTCATTTACAATTTCATTATATCGCGCGTGATCCGTAATAAGCTGACTTTCCCAGTGACTGAAAGGATGTGTACCCGACGCGCCAACCCAAAGTCCAAGATCACCAGCAATTTGTGATATTGTTTTACGAAGTGTAGAAACGTCCTGGTAAGCTTCCGTTATGTCCCTGCAAATATCAGTACCCACTTCAACCACTGCCTGATGCATTTCAGCTTTTACCTTATCTCTGATCATCTTTTGACCTTCGATTACTATCTTCTGTTCATGGCTTTTTAATTCCCTGCTTTCGGGATCAATGACCATATATTCTTCTTCAATGCCGAGTGTGAAATTTTGATAATTGATATTTGCCATAGAACAAGTGTGAGGGTGTGAGATTGTGGGAGTGTGAGAATCAATTTTACACTCTTACTCGAAGGTTAGCTCATTAATGGTTTTTGAACAGTGCTCTTTTTAATGTATTCTCCCCAGGTAAGATTATCCAAACCTTCTTTTGCTTCCAGCGCTCTTTCAATTGCATATATAGCCGCGGTTTCTACTACCCAGTTGAAGTTTTCTTCACCTACGCTTACTCGTTCGGCATCGGGGGCAGGATTACAAAAGTCAATTGCATATGGGATGCCATCTTTTAGAGCAAGTTCTACCGTATTAAAATCATATCCCAGATATTTATTTATACGTAGAACGATTTGTTCCATTTGACGAAGTCTTTCTTCAGAAGGTTTGAAATCGGCAACATATCGAAGATGATGCGGATTGCGTGGTTCATAAGGCATGATCCGAACATATTTTCCGCCAATACAATAACATCTGTAATATTCTTCAAAAACAATTTCTTCCTGAAGCAGCATTACCAGCCGTCCTGTTTCGCTGTGTTTCTGATAAAAATCTTCCGCATTCTGAATTTTGTAAACATTCTTCCAGCCTCCTCCGGCGAATGGTTTCATGTAAGCAGGAAATCCAACATATTTAAAGATCGACTCCCAGTCGAGCGGATAAGCCAGGTTCGAAAAAGAAGAATCGGATGTGTCTTCTGGTAAGTCTCTCGATGGCAGGATCACAGTTTTGGGAACAGGAACTCCGATTTTTACTGCCAGCGCATTGTTGAAAAATTTTTCGTCGGCACTCCACCAAAACGGATTGTTGATTACAGCTGTTCCGCTAATAGCTGCATTTTTCAGAAATGCTCTGTAAAAAGGAACGTCCTGTGAAATGCGGTCGATGATCACACTATATCCGCTGGATTGTCCCTGAACAACTTTATCAATCAAAACCGATTCTGCATGAATGCCTCTAACATTTTTTTCGTTTACGGCTTCAATGAAAGCCATAGGGAAACTTCTTTCTTTACCGTAAAGAACGCCGATCTTTTTCATGCAGTGTATTTATTAAAGGAAGTTAATTGATTAAGGATAAATATTGCGGAAACATTTCCCGCCAGACCGGCCAGTCATGTGTAGCATTTGGCCTCAAATCCAGCCAATGACGAATATTTTTTTGTTGCAGGATTAGGTCCATGCGTTCATTATCAGGTTTGCAAATGTCATACTCGCTGGTGCCCAGCACAATACCCATTTTCCAGAGATTCGGATTGTTATCATTCGGAATAAAATCTACCGGATTATTGAAATAAATCATGTCGTCATAATAACCTTCTGTGAATTGTTTAATATCGAAAGCACCACTCATTGAAAAGCAGTAACTGGCGAGATTTGGATGTCTGAATGCCGTATTTACGGCATGATATCCTCCAAAACTGCAACCGGCAAAAGCCATTCTTTCAAAACCAGTTTCGTGTTGAGCCCAGGGAACCAGTTCTGTTGAAATCATTCGATCATACCTGTCCTGATTATATGCCCGTTCATTAGGTGGAATGGATTTGTTGTACCAGCTTTCTGCGTCAATACTGTCTGGACAATAAATTTTCACTTTTCCGTTTTCTATAAACCAGTGGGCGGCTTCAATCATTCCCTGATCCTTATTCTGATAGTATGCACCCTTGGAAGTTGGAAACAAAATGACGGGCTGGCCTGAATGCCCGAAAACCAGCATTTCTATGTCACGATCCAGGGATGGTGAATGCCATTTGTAGTATTGTTCCTTAATATTCATGATGAAAAATGTTGGTGGGCATCCAAATTTATTTTTAAAATGCTATAAAAACAAATGAACTCCCTATTCTTCCCTATTTTTGAAAATATGCAATCCGCAGACCCGGAATTGAGAACTTTAGAAACATTATCCTTTCCATCCGAAAAACTGGGAAGAAGCCTTCGCATCGATTTTTATTTGCCACCGGTAGGGGTAAGCGACCGATTTGAAGTATTGCTCATCAATGATGGTCAGGATCTTCAAACCATGGATTTCGGATCAATATTAAGCAGGCTATACCGTTTTAATCTGATCCGGCCGGTTCTTTGTATTGGTATTCATGCCGGCCCGCTCCGAAAATTTGAATATGGTACAGCTGTCACACCTGATTATAAAGGACGTGGCAATCTCGCCAACCGTTATTTGAGCTTTATCGTGGATGAATTGGTACCGGCAATCCACCTGCTCTTCCCTGGTAAGTTAAATGATCTCTGGGCCTTTGCCGGATTTTCATTGGGCGGACTAAGTGCACTCGATATAACATGGAGGTATGGAAATCTCTTCAACACTGCCGGAGTTTTTTCAGGATCTCTCTGGTGGCGTACACTAGATAAAGACGACCCCGCTTATAAAGATGAACTGCATCGGATCATGCATAACCAGATCCGCGACGGTCATTTTAACCCCGGCATGAAATTCTACTTCGAATGTGGGACTGCTGATGAATCAGCCGATCGTAATCAGAATGGCGTAATTGATTCGATCGATGATACCAAAGATCTGATCAGTACACTTATAGAAAAAGGTTACGATCAGCATTCGGATATTTACTATCATGAAATCGCAGATGGTAAGCACGACACAGATACATGGGCTCTTGCATTTCCCAACTTTCTGCAATGGCGGTTTAAAGCGGATGCTTAACGCTGAAGCTGAACGTAAAATGTTTTACTATTAAGCTTTCAGCGTCGAGTGTCATAGATTAGGGATGAATAAAAACCGTTTTATTTACCACTCCGCCGTCAGTAGCAGTAGCCAGACCACCGCCCTGACTACTCAAACTCAGTTGGTAAATAAAGTTTCCTGAAATAGTCAGTTTGGAATTTGGAATAGAAGTAACTCCTGTAACTTTTATTGTAGAAGTCCAGGGATTTACATCATTCACATTAGATGATCCAAGTACCCTTGTTAATTTGATGGGTGCTGATGAACTTCCATAACTATAAACTGGTGATCCACTGGCCGAAGATTTAATCGTCAAATAGGTATAAACACTTAAAGTGTCGTACATAGTTCCTGCTACCGTTAAGTAAATCGTATCACCTACATTAACAGTATCTTTTGTGTGATTCATGCTGGTAACAGTAAAATTATTTGTTACGGGTGGAGTATACGGAGGCACTGCCGTATCCTTGGTGCAACTGAACACCAGAATGCCGGAACTTATCAATAAAAACAAAAATATTTTTTTCATATCTCTTTGAATTAGCTGTTTTAATTAAATAGATACTTGATTCCAAACTGTAATTGCCAGCGTGAAACAATAGAAGTATTGTTCGAAAAACTGTTAACAAGTGGAACAAAGTTCGTTGCATCGGCATATGGAAATGAAAATAACGGAGTCTTTCCATCTGCAGCCATACCTTCAAATGTTAATGGGGTAGTAGTATTTTGCAACTTTACCAGTCCCCAATTTCTGTTCAGAAAGTTTCCGACGTTTATCAGGTCTAATGATAACCTTAAAGTGTGCCTGTCAGTTTCACCTTTAATCTTCGTATTGAAAAATATATCCTGGGTAATATTCATATCCAGGTCTTTAAAAAATGGAAATACAACTGCATTGGCTTGTGCATATTGTCCGCGATGTCTTGACAGGTAATGATCCTGATTAATAAAACTATTCAATTGCGACCAGATCTGTGCGGCGGTTCTCGGATCCTTTGCAGTTCCTGTTGTTGTTCCCGACATGGTTGCGCTACTATAAGAACCCACATCGATCAGATTAATCTCACCAGCGTTTCTTGGAATATAAATCAGGTCATTTCCTGAATTGCCGTCGCCATTCAGATCATTTCCGTAAGTATACGACCCCACGCCTGCCGGAGCAGCCTGAAATATTAAACCAACTGAAGTGGCATAATGCTCACCATAGAGGACCCGGTAATTTGCGGTTGCGATCACCCTGTGTGGCTGATAATAATCTGCATATGACAGATTTGCTCCATTCGGATCTGCATTCCCTACCGGTCTGCCGCTCCATAAAGTCGAAGCAGTACTACCTCCTGTTGCGATATTCTTGGCTACGCTATAAGTATAAGCGACACTTACAGCCAAATTGCGAATTGATTTCTGAATCCGTGCAGTCAGCGTGTACGCATAACCCTGTGAAGCATTCTTCATTAAAATAGCGCTACTTAAATTTGGAGTATCCGGAGTAGCTCCTCCAACGCCCTGACCATACCAGTATTTATTGCTGGTAGAAGAACCAGTCAGATACCTGATTCTATTGTCGGCACCCGACAAAGCGTATCCGTTGGCTTCATTTAAATTGAGATTAGAAAAATACACCGCATTTATATCTTTTGAATAAGAAGCTTCAGCTGTAATAATCCAGTCGCCTGCTAATTTTTTGTCAACCGCGAGTCCTGTTTTAATTATAGTGGGGTATTTGAAGTTATGATCTGTAACGGCTGCTCCATAACTGGCTGCACTTTGGGTTTTTACCGGAGGAGCTGTATTGACAGGTGGTGGAGGACTCGCGATTGCATTCGATGTAAAGGGAACATTCGAATAATTGCCACCTGCAATTAATACTCCATTATTACCTCCCTGATTTGCCAGCCACACAAACGGCGGCGGACCATTGAATATTCCAAAACCACCTCTCACCTGCAAAGTTCTGTCACCAAGCGCATCCCAGTTAAATCCAATTCTTGGAGAAAGTAAAACGGCGTTGCCAGGAGCCTGTCCAATATTATAGGAAGCGCCGTTTTTAAACTTCAAAGCATCAAAATATGGGTTGTCGAGAAACAAATTTTTATAAATAGTCATATCGTACCGAAGACCATAGGTGAGGGTAAACGTATTTGACATTCTCCACTTGTCCTGAACAAAAAGTCCGATTTCCGTAGATCCTGCCGAATAAAATGGAAATGCACCTCCGGGAATATTTGACCATTGTTGATAATAATTGTCAACATTGCTGATTCCGTTTGCGGCATTGTAAAATGCAGTCAGAGAGGGGAATTGATAACCGCCGGCAAAATTAGGCACGAATGCATCCGTATATTTCCTCGAATAATTTTGTGTTCCAAAAGTAATTTCATGGGCACCTTTGTACATAGTCAGGATATCTGAAAACTGATAGACATCTGTATTGATGAGGTTATTGTAAGTAAAGGTTTCATATCCAAAAGAAGCATAAATATTGCTACCGTTGAGGATATCGACCATCGGCATAGTGGTGCCGGGAACACCAGGTGCACGGGGATCTCTTTCTTTTGTGTATCCTATCTGGAATTTATTTGAAAGAGTATTGCTGAACCTGGTGTTTAATTCAATAAGGTAAATATCGAAATTATTATTGATTACATATTTGCTACCGCTGTAGGGAAGACCAAAAGTATAGTTTTGCGATGCGGGTCCTCTCACAAAGCCCGCGCCTGAACGGCTGGTACTTTGCGGTTGTTCAGAATAAGATCTTAAGTAATTGTATTTTAAAGTCAGCGTGTTCTTACTGTTTATGTTGAAGTCAATGCGGGCAGTGATTTTTTTGCTGCTCGATGCGAAGGAATAGCCCTGAAAAGTTCCGGGATCATAATTATATTTCGTCTTTAGAAAACTAGCCAAAGCAGTCAGGGAATCATAATTTGCCTGTGAAACAACTCCTGCGCTTGGCGAAAGTCCCCCGGGTCCGCCGCTGGCAACAACCGTATAAGCAGGAGCAGTCTGTTTTACATCTTCATAATTTATAAAGAAAAACAATTTGTTTTTTATAATGGGGCCGCCTAATGAAACACCCCAGGTATTAAAACTAAAAGGTGATTTTGGAACTACAACATCTTCTACATTATATCCCTGTAAATTTGGTCCTTTTATATAAGTATAAACACCGCCTCTAAACTGGTTTGTTCCACTTTTCGTAATAGTGTTTACACCGGCGCCTGTAAAGCCCCCCTGTCTTACATCATAAGGAGATACGTTTACCTGAATCTGATCAATCGCTTCGAGACTGATAGGTTGTGCACCTGTTTGTCCTCCCAGCGTACTGGAAAGTCCAAATCCGTTGTTAAAGTTCGCGCCATCAACGGTGATATTATTGTACTGCGCACTCCGTCCTCCGAAGCTCGTTCCAAAGGAAGTGGTATTCGCTGAAGGTTCAAGTTTCGTAAAATCAGAAATCGAACGATTGATTGTAGGTAGCTGCTCAAGTTGTGCACGGGTAATAAACTCCTGACTTCCCGTATGACTATTATTAAATATTTTATTTTGACGATTTGCCGAAACCACCACTTCCGTTAATTGAGTGGTTTCAGCAGTAAGGGAGAAATCACTTGTAAAATCCTGTCCGAGAACAAGATTGATATTATCCTGTTTATCGGTTTTGTAACCAACATAGGAAATTGTTACAGTATATGGACCCCCGATTCGAAGACCCGCCAGATTAAAGCGGCCGTCTTTACGAGTTGTTGTTGAATAGCGGGTGCCTGATGGGGTATGAAGGGCAACAACGGTAGCTCCGGCTAAGCCCGTTTTGCCGTCTGTTACGGTTCCCAGGATTTGTGAGGTTGTTTCCTGCGCGAATAATGAATAACAGCCCAGTACGCATAATACTGTCAACAAAAGTTGTTTTCTCATAACGCAATTCATTTAAGTTGTAAAATAAAGCCACTTGAAAAAAAAATATCCGTATTTATGATTAAATAACCATTAACAATACTGCAGCAATCGAACTGGCTTAGGAAGCAATCGGTAGGAATACAGGAATAAAGAAAAGGAAAAATCAAATGTTAAAAATTTTATAACATATATTTTTATTAACATTTTTTGTAGAATTACTAATATTTCCAATGCCATTACATCAAGAATTGCAAATCAATGAATTAGCTGAACTATGTAAAGGCATTGATAAATTGTAACTTTGATCATTAAATTATTTTCATGTTAGACAGAATTGAAGATGCGATCGAATCCATAAGGCAGGGCAGGCTGGTGATTGTTGTCGATGACGAGGATCGCGAAAACGAAGGTGATTTTATTACGGCGGCTCATAATGCAACACCGGAGGTAATCAATTTCATGAGTAAATATGGGAGAGGCCTTATTTGTGCACCACTTGTTGAAGAGCGGTGTGACGAACTTGGGCTTGAGCTCATGGTTAATAATAATACCGCCCTACATGAGACCGCTTTTACGGTATCGGTTGACTTATTGGGTCATGGTTGTACAACTGGTATTTCAGCTCACGATCGGGCCTTGACTATTCAGGCGCTGATTAATCCTCATACAAAACCACGAGATTTGGGCAGGCCGGGCCATATTTTTCCGTTGCGGGCAAAAAAAGGCGGTGTACTTAGGAGAGCCGGACACACCGAAGCGACGATTGATTTAGCCAGGCTGGCGGGATTTGAAGCTGCGGGTATACTTGTTGAAATCATGAATGAAGACGGATCTATGGCCAGATTACCCGAGCTTAAGGAAATCGCCAAAAAATTTGACTTCAGGCTGATCTCCATTCGTGATCTGATTGAATACCGTATGAAAACCGATTCACTCATTGAGGAAATTGTCAGGGTGGACATGCCTACTAAATTTGGTCATTTTAAATTAATTGCGTTCAGGGAAAAAAATACATCCAACGAACATCTTGCTTTGTATAAAGGTGAATGGAAAGAAAACGAGCCGGTACTTGTTAGAGTACATTCTTCCTGTTTCACGGGAGATATTCTTGGTTCACTTCGATGTGATTGCGGAGAACAACTTCAGAAAGCCATGCAAATGGTAGAGGCGAATAAAAAAGGCATTATACTTTACATGAATCAGGAAGGTCGTGGAATCGGCCTGCTAAATAAATTAAAAGCATACAAACTTCAGGAACAGGGAATGGATACGGTTGAAGCGAATCTACATCTTGGATTTCCCATGGATAAAAGAGATTATGGCGTCGGAGCACAGATCTTGCGTTATATGGGCGTAAGCCGGCTTAAACTGATCAGTAATAATCCCAAGAAAAGGTCAGGTCTTTCCGGTTATGGTCTCGAAATAGTCGAAACGATACCCATTCAGATTGCATCCAATCCACACAACGAACGTTATCTGAATACCAAGCGTGACAAACTAGGTCACGAGTTACAGGAACAGGAATGAAGAAGGTATGGGAGTATGGGAGTATGAGTGTGTGGAAATCGTGTTTAATATCTTTTTTAATTAAACAGATAAAATTATAGAGTCGTATTTTGTTATTTGTATTTCATATCCACACTCCCATACTCCCAAACTTTCCTCAGTTCTTAGCTTCCGTAGTTACTGTAGTGGTTTTCTTCTTTTTCTTTAACAGTTCGTCCAGTCTGTCAAAATCTCGCCGGTAAGAGATACTTGTCCCCGAGCTATTCATAGTATGGTTGCCAAGGGACAAATAGTTATATGAATCCCGGTAGAAAAAAGTCAATACAACACGTCCATTTTCAGTAAGTTTCCATTCTGCGGTAACGGTGGGAAGAAATTGTACTGCTGCGTAAGTGGCTTGTTGCGTGGTAAGTCCAAAATCCAATGCACTTCCTACCGTGAAAGTAAGTCTCTCATTAAAGTAACTTTTAATAACTGAAAGGTTGAGGTTAGTCCGATCATAAGCAGAAGCACTGGTTTGTTCATTTGTCTCCAACGCCGTTCCATTGTAAAATGCCGTATTGAAATTTACACGTATACTTTTATCCTTGAATACCCGTTGGAAATAATTTGAGAAAGAGGAACTTAATGCACCTGAAATATAACTTGATATACTTGAAACGAATATGCCACCCACGGCATCGTTGGCTGAAAATGCTGATGAACTTGTACTGGTAGGACCAAAACTATTAAATACCAGAAGAAATGCAACCTGTTTATTCAGCTCGCCCGGATCGCTGTTGATTCTGTCGAGCGTCCATTGTGCATTAATGTCGTTACGCAGTTCACTTTTAGGTGGGAGTTGCAATTCGAAACTGATCGAAGGGTGCATTAATTTATCTTTTAACGTCGCGACAACCCAAATCGGTCCAATATAATTTTTGGTATTGCCGGTCAACGCAGTAGATCCTTTTGTTTCTTCCTTCAAATCGTTGAACTGGATGTTTTCCGCTTCATACAGTGCGTGAATGTTGATATCCGCATCATATGGATCGCCTGACCAACGAATAAAATTTTCAGTGCCCTGCATGAATTCGAAAGGTTTTTTAATAAAGGACTGAAATGAGAAATTATAATTACCTCGGTCTATTACATAGAGGCCCCGAATACTCATGTCTTCATTCGTTCCCACACGCATTTGCAGATTTCCGTGACCGTTGGCCTTTATAATATCTTTAGTAAGCGGGTCAATGATCAGATAAACATTAGCATAATTATTGGCAGTAACATCCAGGTTTACTGTAAAATTATTTGATGAGGATGATGTGTACTGTGGTTTCATTTCCTTGCCATAAACTTTCCAGACAATGAAATCTGCGTCAGCACTTTCGCGGCTTGTATTTGTAGGCAAATATATATTCGAGCTGTCCGTAGGCTCTCCCTTGATATACATTTGCAGATCCTCCTGCGGACCGGTAAGACTTAGATTTGCCCTGCCGATCATTGTTCCGAAAAACTGATTGTTGTCGGTGATTTTTGTATTGAGCAGCATTAATTTATTAGTATTAATGGCAAAATCGTAGCTGAGATTCCTGAAAGAACGATGGAATAATTTACCCTTTGTAACTTCCGCGGTGTTTCCAAGAGAATCAAGGATCTGAAATGATCCAAAGTCAATCTGGTCAGCCCGCATGTGAACCAGGGCCGAGGGTATGTGATAGGTGCACCTGGTATATTTCACATGTAACCGGGCGTCTGTCAACTGGATGTCACCAATATAATTCAAACTGTCTCCTGGTCCTACAATTTGCAATGAACCAGTTGCATAGCCCGTTACATTACTGAAGATGGTTCCAATATATTTTTCAAGTAAATCTATTTTGGTGTTTACCATGTTTGGGATCATGATGTTGATTGGCTGTTTAGCGCTATCGCTCGTATTGAATATCCCTTTTAAATCAAAATGATAATCTTTATTGTCTGAGTTAACGGTCCCGTTTACAATGCCCGATTGTTTACTATAGTCGGCCGTCAGATAAATTTTACCTACAGAGTCATTTGAAAATCGAAAATATTCTGCCGTGCCGTTAAATTTTGCGTAGGCATGGTTGAATGGATCGGTAATATCAATGTTGCCGGTTAATACACCTTCAACCCGTTCATCTTTTATGAAAAACGGTGCGAAATCGCCAATATTTATTTTATGCAGTTCCAAATGCACGTCGTTCCAGTTTCCTTCGCCGGAAGGCGTAGTACTCACCAGAAATTGCTGATCACCATTGAATATCCTGAGGGATTCAACTCCAATAATATTCTTACTAAAGTATAATTCTCCGTTTTTGTCTATAGTCCAGGTTTTACTGTTGATGTCAAAAGTGGATGGGTTGAATTTTATTTTAACTCCGTCTGTCAAGGTCTGAACCCTGGCCGAGATATTTGCCGCATTAAGTGTTTGATTTGCACTGGTGTTTATTTTCACATCTGAAATGTCATTAAAAGAACGCAGTTGAATATGGGTCAACGGAAAGTGTAGACTATCATTTACATAAACTTCTCCGATATTAGTTTCGAGGGAGAGACTGTCGTAGTTACCGTTACCTTTTAACTCAACCTTATAGAAAGAAATGTTTTTGTAATTGAACTGAGGCACTTCAGCGTTTATGTTTAGGAGGTTTTGATCGCTGTTAATTCGCCCGTTAATATTCGTATTGTTGAAACCCCTGATATTGTTTGTAAAAAGGGCTATATAGGGATCTACCTGACGGGTAGTAATTACAAAACTGAACTTTTCCTTGCTGAGATTTATTGTATTTGGCTTTATATAACTCGGATAATATCGGTGGAGAAATTCCTGAAAGGCCGCAGGTAATTTTTTTATGGTGAATTCTCCAACAATCGCACCTTCAAATTCATTACTGATTACTGTAATAGTCTTACTGCTGTCAATGATATTTGATTCAAGCACTAAAGAGTCGAAAGACATGCGCTGGCCCCTGTTAAAAATGGATGCGTCGAAAATTCTTGCTTTGCCAAGGAAATGATCCACATCATTTCCCGTAAAATTGAATCGGAGTTTACCAATAAAGGCTATACTATCCTTGGTGAAATGAAGTTGCTTCAGATTGGCTGTATCGATAACAGCATTGAAATCAAACTTCGGAACAGACTGACTATAATCGATCAGACCGATTAAAGTTGCGTGTAAATTGGAATCTTTAGAAATAATCTTACCGTTAAATCTCTTTTTTGTTACCTGGCCGTTTACAAAAATGTCTTCATATCTGTAACCCTGGAAATTGAACTCCCTTATATTTCCGTCCAGGCTTGCGTTTATTGTATTTAGTGCAAGGCCGGTGCCCTGCACTTTTCCATTGAAAGAAATTTTACCCAATGTACTGTCGTCCAAAAATTTTCCAAGTTGAAAATCATTGGTAAGCATGCTTCCCGAATAAGTTGCCGGTTTATTTTCGGGCAATTGCATATTTACATTTGTTACGATAGTCCCGAGATTGGTTTCAATCGTGCCCGAGGTAAGAAAATGTTGTATAGTTCCCTGGAAATTTCCGGTAAACCGAAGATTTTCTATTCTGTCAATTCTTGGATTGTCAATTTTCCTAAGTGAGGGAATGAATGTTATGATGTCGCGATAGGTTGTTCGAAAATCGTTAGATCTGAAATCAATAAATGTTTTATTTATGTCGGGTAAACCTACCAAATGAATGTCTCCATTTAGTTCCGTGTGGAGACCCGCTTTAATCCGGATATTTTTTCCGGCGATGTCAGATACAGATCCTTTTATCACTCCGGATATTAAAATTTTTTTCTTCCATGATTTTAAATCTGACGAGAAAAATGCAATATCGTCACTGTCAATCGTTGCGTCTGTGAAGTCAGCCTGGATTTTTACTTTTTTGGTGAAATCAGAAAGGTCGTCAAAACTTTTAAAATGCATTGCAAGAAAATTCTTTAAATGACTTTTCCCTGTACTGAGAGAAAAATCACGAAATTCCATTCCTTCAGGATAGAACTTAATAGCCGCATTTAATTCCTGCACATTAAATCCTGATTTTTCTTTGGTTGACAGCCGTATTTTAGCTTTGATACTGTCTTTTACAAGGGAAATGTCTTTAAAATCACCCTGAATTTTGGAGAAATAAATATGATGACTATCGAATACATCAGAAGAAGTTTTATCTGTGATATTATCATCCCGAAAAGATCCATTTTCGATAACCACACGTCTCACGACTATGTCCCATTTGCCAGGATTCCAACGTGGGTGAAGGGAATCTATTGGGCCTTTAGTGCTATTATTCACAGATGCCGGACCATTACCAATATAACTGCGTATCGAAAAATCCGGTTTGTTTAATTTCAAAAAATGGACAACAGCTACTTTGTTATGTAAATCCATTTGTTCCGCATCCATTGAAAGTGCACCAAGGCTGAGCTCCATATCCTCACCCTGCCAGGCATCCTCTTTAATCAAATGGAGTTTCGAAATATCAATGTCGCGGACTAATAATTCTATTGTTTTTTTCTCAGAACTTGGGCCTGATCCAAAATAATCTGTCAGGAACTGATAATTCCAAACGGAATCAGTTCTGTAAAGATGGATATAGGTATCTGTGAGACCGATATACTTTAACTCAATTTTATCCTTGATAAAGAACCAGTCAGTAATATTTACGCGAACCTGCCCTGATGATAGCAAAGTGTCTCCCTTCTGATCTTTAACCAACACACCATTCAACCTCATTTTATTGAAAAAAGAAAAATCTATATCCTGAATGGAGACTTGTGCATGCAGGTTTTTCGAAAGTGTTGTTGTAACCCTTGTCAGCAGCCAGTTTTGGACGGTATGGGTATGGACAATTGCCCACAGAAAAACCAGGAGAAGGAGTAGGGTGAGCAGTGTCCTGCGAACTATTTTGCCGGCATTTTTCAGATACGAAGATTAGTAGGGCTAAAGTACAAAAAGCATGCTGGATATACAAGCTTAAAGCCTAAGGCTTAAAGCTTAACGCGCGTGGTACGTGGTTTAATACCCCTCAGCATCATCATCCCCCCGCCAGTCTGCTACCGCTTCTATTTCTCCGGACTTTGAAATGCTTATAACTTCCGTCCTGCCAATTGGTTCCCGCACTTCTACTTTATATCCCATTTTTTGCAATTCCAAAGACACCGCTGTTGGAAATTCTTTTTCAACATATAGGATGTCAGGCAACCATTGGTGGTGAAATTTGGGCTTGTTGACCGCATCGGGAATCGACATTCCAAAATCAATGATATCAATAAGCGTCTGGAAAACTGAAGTTGTAATGGTCGTTCCTCCCGGGGTTCCCAGAATTAAAAAAGGTTTGTTTTCGAATAAGACAATGGTAGGTGTCATCGAACTAAGCATTCTTTTCCCTGGAGCTATTGCGTTTGCTTCACCGCCAACCGCGCCATACATATTTGGAACACCGGGTTTAACACTGAAATCATCCATCTCGTTATTAAGTAAAAATCCAGCTCCCCCCACAACGGTACGACTTCCGTATCCGCCATTGAGGGTAGTGGTAACAGAAACGCAATTCCCGTCCCGGTCATAAGTGTCAAAATGTGTGGTCTCCTCACTTTCATGAATTACACCCGCCTTTATTAAATCACTATTTCCTGCAGAGTCTTTCTTAAAATTTTTCATACGTTCTTTCACGTAAGGATAACTTATCAACGTTTTGGTCGGTACATTGTAAAAATCGACATCGCCAAGATATTTTGCGCGGTCAGCATATGACAGTCTTTCGACTTCTGCCATTAAGTGAACGGAAGCAACGGATTCAAAACCATACTCTTTCAGATTCTGATCCTCCACCATACGCATCATCTGGGGCAAAAGAATTCCACCGCTACTGGGTAGAGGCATGGTAATTAGAGTATAATCTTTTTTGTAAGTAAAAACGACCGGTTGTCTTTCTTTTGCGGTATAATTCTGAAGGTCCTGATAACTAATCAAACCTTTTCCGCGTTTCATTTCCTCTACAATAAGCCGGGCTGTTTCTCCTTCATAAAATCCTTTCGCACCAAAATCCCTGATGCGTTTTAATGTTTTTGCAAGATCTTTCTGTATAAGTATGTCTCCTGTTTTCCATCCGGAAGGCTTTACAAAAACCGGCAGTACCGTATTATATTTTTTGAAATCTTCCTGGTTTTCGTTCAGGTCTGCCGCCTCAGCTGCTGTTATGGGAAAACCGTATTCTGCCAGGTCTATTGCTGGTTGTATCAGTTTATTAAAGGACAGTTTTGCATATTTGTAACAGGCAAAAATCCCTGCCACAGAACCCGGTACACCGGAAGCGAGATGACCGTTTTCACTCCTGCCTTCTATTACGTTTTCTTTATCATCCAGGTACATATTCCTGGAACCTGCCGACGGAGCTTTCTCACGAAAATCAATCGTAATATTTTTACCGTTTGATAAATGGGCTACCATAAATCCTCCGCCTCCTATGTTTCCGGCACCTGGATATACTACAGCAAGCACAAGTTGCGTGGTGATGGCTGCATCAACTGCATTACCTCCTTCTTTTAAAACCCTGATTCCTGCCTGACTGGCCAACGGATTGGCAGAAACAACTGCACCATTCCTGCAATTGACAAGTTTTTTGGATCTGTGATCAGAATTTTGAATCTGCTGGCATTTTACCATTATTGAAAAAGGGACATTCAAAATAAACCCTAAAATCAGGAATTTCAGAATTATGTTCATGATTTGAAAATTATACAAAAATAAACGAAGCGAACCATTTGTATTGCCGTCAATATAATATCACACCTTGTTTATCAGGGATTCATTAATTTGAAGGCCAAAGATGTGTATTAAAAATGAAAATTTTACCAGCTTTCATATTTGCAATTTTTCTGTTTTCAGAATATTCACAGGCGCAAATACCCGAAACTATGGATGCTTCGGAGATTCTGCTTCATATGAAAAAGCTGGAAGTATTGGGGTCTGTTCTATATATAGCGGCACATCCCGATGATGAAAATACTTTACTTTTAACATGGCTTTCAAAAGATAAATTATATCGCACCGGATATCTTTCACTCACCCGGGGCGATGGAGGGCAAAACCTGATTGGTGACGAACAAGGCATTGAACTCGGATTAATCAGAACACAAGAGCTTTTGGCGGCCAGAAGGCAGGATGGCGCAGAGCAGTTTTTTTCAAGGGCCTATGATTTTGGATTTTCCAAATCTACTGCTGAATCGCTTCGTTTATGGGACGAACAAAAAATATTAAGCGATGTGGTTTGGATCATCCGGAAATTCCAACCAGATATCATAATTACACGTTTTCCGGAAGATAAACGGGCAGGTCACGGACAACATTCAGCATCTTCTGTTCTTGCCCGAGAAGGATTTATTGCTGCAGCAAATCCAAATGAATTTCGCGATCAATTTAAATATGGAGTTAGTCCATGGAAAACAAATCGGTTATTCTGGAACAATTATAGATTTGGTTCAGTCAACACAACAAGTGAAGACCAATTGAAAATACAAGTGGGAGAGTTTAATCCACTTCTCGGTAAAAGTTATGGAGAAATCGCAGCAGATAGCAGAAGCCAGCACCGGTCTCAGGGATTTGGAATCCCTCATTCCAGGGGTAATGCTGTCGAATATTTTACATTGACGGGAGGAGAAAAAGCCGATTCTTCACTCCTTGAAAATATAGATTGTAGCTGGAACCGGATTCCAAACGGTGCGCCTATCACAAAAATGGTTGAAAAACTGATTGCTGAATATTCTCCAACTGCGCCCTTTTTGTCACTACCATCTCTTGTAAATATTTACAAAGCGATCAGTGCGCTACCTGAAGGTTACTGGCGTAACGAAAAACTGAAAGAAACAGTTTCACTTATCCAGGCCTGTAGCGGACTATATCTTGAAGCTACGGTTCCACAGGCTTATGCCCTGGTGAATCAGACGATTCCGGTTACACTGCGTATAGTTAACCGGGCTCCCGTTTCTATCATCCTGAATTCAGTAAAATTGAATACGCAGGATACAAATTGCAACATGCAGTTGCAGTCAGGTATCAACTATTCAATTGTTCGCCGTATTTCTCTCCGAGACCTTCCGGTATCGCAACCTTACTGGCTGGTTGACCCAATGTCTCCGGGTTCATATAACGTTCATGATCAAACGCTGATCGGAGATCCGGAAAATCGGCCGGCCCTCGAAGCATATTGTACAATAACTTTTTCGGGAGAATCATTCATACTGAAACAAAGGGTGAATTATAAATTTACGGATCCGGTTAGAGGAGAAACTTATCAACCTCTTACCATCGTACCTGCGCTGATGGCTTACTGTAACCCCTCACTACTCGTTTTCACAAAAGGCAAAGAACAGGATCTTGCTGTAATGATTCAGCAAAAAGCGATTAAAAATCCGGATGAAGGAAAATCCGGGATTGTGTCAACGGCGGTTATGGGCGCACCTATTCAGCCATCTACATCTATTTCTCTGACGTCTTTGTCGGGTTTTGAGACCAGAAAACAGGACATGACTATGAAGTCTCAAAATTTTATATTGAAATCAGAAGGTTCAGGTGACCTGAATCAGTTAGCCTGGGTTACAGGTTTGAATCAGGGCATATTGGATACACTATTGCAATGTCGAACCATTTCGTATGAACATATTCCAAGGATAGACTATTTCAAACCGGCCAAATCCACCGTAGTTGCCGTCAACTTAAAAACCGTTGGCAACAGAATCGGATATATTGATGGGGCCGGAGACAAAGTTTCGGATGCATTAACGGCCATGGGATATACTGTTATACGACTGGATGAAAATTCACTGACTACTTCCGTTTTGCAAAATCTGGATGCTGTGATTGCAGGCGTGCGGGCTTATGACGTGCACGACTGGCTGGCCGGTAAATACAACATTTTAATGGAGTATATAAAAAAAGGCGGCAACCTCATAGTTCAATATAACCGCAATCAGGGCGTCGACTCAACAAATATCGGCCCATTCCCTTTTGGTATTTCCAACGGCCGGGTAACGGAAGAAGATGCTGCTGTGAATTTCCTTCTGCCAGCTCACCGGGTGCTGAATTTTCCGAATCAGATTAGCATCAAAGATTTTGATGGATGGATTCAGGAAAGGGGAATTTATTTTGCTCAACATATCGATCCGAGATACCAGGCTGTTTTATCAATGCACGATACCGGGGAAGCGGATCAGAATGGAAGTCTGATTACAGGGTCATATGGGAAAGGATGTTTCACTTATACAGGACTGGTATTTTTTCGTGAACTGCCTGCCGGCGTTCCGGGAGCGTATCGTCTGTTAGCTAATATCATTGCACTCAATCATTCAAAGGATAAATAGAGCATGTTGAATCGCAAGGATATCGCTTTTATAGTGGCAATCGTAACGGGAATTGTAATAGGACGACTTATTAAGAAAGTGACTATTGGCATGCTGATCGGCTTAATGCTGGGATTAATAGCTGCGATGCTGATGGCAAATCGCAGGAGTGACTCAAAAAAATGATATGAAAGAGCAGGACGAAAAGCCGCCTTTTTTTAGTTCCTGGAATTACTGGTACGTTCTGGTAATTGGCTTCTTAGGACTGCTGATTGTATTATTCTACCTCTTTACCAAACATTTTTCATGAGCTTAATCGACTGGATCGTTCTCGTCTTGACACTGGTCGGTATCATCCTCTATGGATTATATAAGGGCAGATCTGAAAAAAACCTGGAAAGTTATTTTCTGCTGAACCGTAGTTCCTCCTGGTATTTGATCTTATTCGGAATTATTGGAACCCAGGCTAGCGCAGTAACTTTTCTTTCTGCGCCAGGACAGGCTTACACAGATGGAATGCGGTTCATACAATATTATTTTGGATTGCCACTTGCCATGGTAGTACTTTGTATCACATTTGTCCCCGTATTTTATAAATTAAAATTATTCACCGCATATGAGTTTCTTGAAAAAAGATTTGACGGTAAAACGAGGTCATTCACTTCGTTATTGTTTTTATTTCAACGCGGTATCTCCACGGGCATAAGTATTTCAGCACCATCCATAATTTTATCTTCTTTACTCGGATGGAATATTCTTTGGACAAATATTCTAATGGGCGGAATACTTATTATATACACTTTTACCGGAGGTGTTAAAGCGGTTGCTTACACGCAACGAATTCAGATTG
The DNA here is from genome assembly GCA_963757315.1 of uncultured Bacteroidota bacterium. Classification (GTDB taxonomy): domain Bacteria; phylum Bacteroidota; class Bacteroidia; order Chitinophagales; family Chitinophagaceae; genus Puia. The sequence continues at coordinate 968,453 of CAVWRD010000012.1, forward strand.
TCATCATTTTTGCCTGCATGTTCACCATAGGTTTTATGGTCGTGCATCTGTTACCGGGAAATTTAGGACTTTCGGATGCTCTTCATATTGCCGGTAAGGCAGGTAAATTAAACGTTATAACAAGTGGCAAAACTGAAGGAAGTTTTCAATGGAATGACCGCTATAATATCTGGAGCGGTTTGATTGGTGGATTTTTTTTAGCACTCTCATATTTTGGTACCGACCAGTCACAGGTTGGCAGGTATCTAACAGCAAAGTCCACACGCGAAAGCCGTCTGGGTCTTTTAATGAATGGATTGGTTAAAATACCCATGCAGTTTGGTATACTCCTGTTGGGCGTGCTTGTTTTTTCTTACTATCAATTTGCAAAAGAACCCCTGTTCTTTAATCAGACCCAGTTGAATCTTCTCGCTAAAACCAAATATGCCGATTCGCTAAAAATTGTATTGGGTGAGTATGAAATTTTACAAAAGGAAAAAATTGTTCAAATGTCTCCTTCGTCAGTATTCACACCTGAAAACAGAATGAAGCAGGGGCTTACGATGGAATACGTTCAAAGAAAACAAGCGAACCTGAGGATAACTATAAAACGCTGGTTAAACGACAAAGATGTAAAAGGAGATTCCAACGATACGAATTATATTTTCCTGCGATTTGTAGTAGACCATTTGCCGAGGGGCATGATCGGTTTGCTGATCGCGGTTATTTTTTTATCGGCCTGGGGCTCGATAGCAGCTTCTCTGAATGCACTGTCTTCCGCGACCATTAATGACCTGCATAAAAGGTGGGTTATAAAACCCTTGAGTCAGAGAAAAGAATATCAATACTCACAACTATATACACTGCTTTGGGGTATTTTTTGTGTTGGAGTAGCGCAATTCTTTTACAATATTGGAAATAGTTTAATAGAGGCGGTAAATCTCCTGGGATCCCTATTCTACGGTGTAACTCTTGGAATTTTCCTGGTAGCCTTTTATTTTAAAAAGGTTACTGCCACTCCTGTTTTTATCAGCGCCGTGACAATTGAAGTTTTCGTCCTTTTTATTTTCGTGCTTTATCAAAAAGGAATCGTTCACCTTAGCTTTCTCTGGCTCAATGCCGTTGGTGCAATTGGCGTTATTCTTTTAAGTTTGATTTTACAAAGCCTAAAGCCTAAGAAAGTGCTTCTGACCTAAGGTTATTGTAGCTTTTCTTACTCGCATCAATCAATCGTAGCACTTTTTCCCTGACGTCTTCGCGTAGTCCGGTTATTTCCTGTTCAAATACCCGGTGGAGCTCGTCCAGTTCTTCGTTGGTAGTTCCTCGTAAACGTCTGATTTTATCTTTGAGAGTCTCTACTGAATCATTTAATTTTTTTCTCGTATCTGCCCCTTTGGCAGGTGCAATTAAAATTCCGATCACAATTCCGGAAAGAGTTGCGGTGAAAAGTCTTTGTAAACTCATATAATACAATTTTATCTTGATGGTATATCAATAAGAATTCAACAACCTTGCCAGAATGGAAATGGCAGTAAGCAACCGTTCTTAAATTCAGGTATTATCGATCAAACAGCGCAGGCTTCGCTTATCCTTTAAACCTGAAAAGCCGGATGATATTTCTGCAACGTTTCACGAAGGTAGGAACGATCCAGGTGAGTGTAAATTTCGGTTGTTGTAATGCTTTCATGTCCAAGCATTTCCTGAACCGCCCGGAGATCTGCACCTCCTTCTACCAAATGCGTGGCAAATGAATGACGGAATGTGTGTGGAGAGACTTTCTTTTTAATCCCCGCCTCCCGAACGAGTGCACGTAATAAAAAAAATATCATTTGTCTGGTAAGAGCTGCTCCCCGCCGATTAAGAAAAAGTATGTCTTCGTTGCCTTTTTTTATTTTTATATGCGAGCGAATCTGATTTCGGTAAATGGCGATAAATTTTAAAGCAGTATTGCCAATGGGTACAAGTCTCTCCTTGTCGCCTTTGCCAATAACTTTTACGAAACCCAGTTCAGGATAGATTGATGACAGGCGCATGTTCACCAGTTCGGATACGCGCAGGCCGCAGCTGTACAAAGTTTCAAGGATAGCACGGTTTCTTTCTCCTTCTGCTTTGCTCAGATCAATAGCGCCCACAATCAGGTTTATTTCTTCCACACTTAAGAAATCCGGTAAAGTCCTGCGGAGTTTGGGTGCTTCCAGCAGTATCGTGGGATCCTGTTTTATCAGGTTTTCCTGTGCACAGTATTTAAAAAATGAACGGACGCCTGAAACTATTCTCGATTGTGAACCCGGTGTCATTCCCAGATTTGCAATCCATTTCAGGAATAACTGAAGTGTATTTAAATTAACAGCGTCGATAGATAAATCTGGTTTCTGTGTTTCCAGATACTGAGTAAGTTTTTCGATATCTCGCAGGTATGCCTCGACGGAATGATCGGAAAGAGATTTCTCTAATTGCAGCCAGGCTTTAAATCCTTTTTTCTCCGCAGCCCACATGATGCTTATTTTAGCGCCCACCTGCCGTCTGAAATACCTTCTTCCATAAATTCGACCAGTCGGTAAGTGGCAGGACAAAATTCCACATTTTGTTTATATACATGTCCGTAGTCCTTAATTTTTTTTGTGCCATGATGCGGGAACCCGGCACAATCAGCAGGTCTCACATCATAAATACCGCAATGGTTGGTTTTTAAATCGAGGAACTGGCATGGCTGGCTTTTGTTCAACCAGTCACCTATTCTGTCTTTAAATAACCATTTTTTTTTAAAATCTTTTACTGACATACCAAGGAATCTGGATATGCGGGTCATATCCTTCAAGGTATATGTGGGAGACATGGTCTTGCAACAGTTTGCGCAATCCAGGCAATCCGTTTTAGCCCAGGAAAGTTCGTTGGCCTCCAAAGTAATGAGATGAAGATTGCCAGAACCTTTTTTTTCTACTCGTGTTAGAAAATTCCTCAAACGTTTTTTATTTCTGGAAACAAGATTTTTGAATGATCTTATATTGACAGTTGAGTTTACCATTTCGGTAAATATATTAATCCTGAAAATGAATACCTATTTTTTTCATAAGTGTGGTAGCATTGAGACTCTCACAGATGCCCTTTTTGATTTTATAGTCAAAATACAGTTCATCTGCCTCGACTTTTCCTTCAAAATGATAATTGTAAACAGAATTGTCCGAAGACTCTGAATGGGCAAGATCGGTATCATGTGTTGCCATAACTGCAACTGCCTGTTCCTTCAAAAGCTGCTTGACAAGGGCCTGTGATCCTTTGTGACGGTCTGTTGAATTGGTGCCTCTCAAAACCTCGTCCAGCAATATGAATGCGTGTTCCCGCCGATTGATTGATTCGATAATAAATTGTATTTTCTTGAGTTCAGCATAAAAAGTAGATGTATTTTCCGCTAAGTTGTCAGCTACCCGCATGCTGCTGATAAGAGTCATATTACAAATTTTCATTTTGTCTGCACATACAGGAGCCCCCATCAGGGCAAGAACAGTATTCACTCCAAGCGATCTTAGAAAAGTACTTTTCCCGGCCATATTGGAACCTGTTATCAGGGCAATTTTCCCGGTTCCCTGCAATTCAAAATCATTTGTTATTCTGACTTCACCAGGAATCAGAGGATGACCTATTTTTTCGGCCTTAAAATGAAAATAGTTTTCGTCGACTTCCGGAAAACACCAGTCTGTTTCATTATGGACCAGAGAAGCCAGCGTTATTGCAACTTCCATTTCCGCAATAACGCCGAACCATTCATTTAACTGAATCTTATTTTTTCTTTTCCATTTGTTTAGTGACAGAATTTGTCGGACGTCCCAGATAAGAAAAAATTGAAGGATGGGGGATACCACCAGATTTGACCTGAATTCAATTCTTTTGAGAATGCCATGAAAATCTTTGATAACCGCAGATGCAGGATGGTGACTGGAAGGATTTAACCGGAATTGTAAAGACCGCAGTAATTCAGAATCAAATTTTTCATTTTCAATATGCAACAATTGAAGATAAATTCCTCCTACTTCAGATTCGATGTTGGATAATTTCGCAAATTCAGGATTTATTTTTCTGCTCAGAAACAGGTAGACTAAGTAGAAAACTACAAGGCAAAATAAAAACGCCCTGTTCGGGATATCATTCAACAAATAAAGTGTAAAAATGGTAATGGGAATTACAGGGTATATATTTTGAACCCATGTCCAATATGGTTTTTCAAATCCGGCGGCTGCGGAATCTGACCAGTCTCGTAACTTTTTTTCGGTGCTGAAACTAAGTGGGTTTTCAATGGCATACGATTGAAATTGCTGGCAGGATCCCTGCTTTTCTGAAAGTTCTTTCGCCGCCTGCTGGTTGTTTTTAACCTGACCGTTCAAGAGTGGGGCTTTCAACAGATCTGCCAGTAATTTTTTGGATTGATCTGCATGGCAACGGCTTAGCCATTGGTACACGGAGGATGGACCAAAAAGATCCAGGTCGGATGAATATGCGTGTGTTGGGTCTGAAAAAGATTTGCCTTCATCATATCCAGCCAGATTTAACCCGATGACATCCAATTCATGCTGGTTAATAATAATCAGCCGCTCGTGGTTTTTTATCACTGATAATTTATCTACGTCGCGAAAAACAAGTACTACAAAAATTATTCCGGCGATTGTGATGATCAGAAACACCAGTGCCAGTGAGGGCCATACATACCAGCTGAATATAAAACAAATGACCACCGCCAGTAATCTTGCAATTGAAATAATTTTTCTTTCTTTCCTTATTTTTTGAATCACCAATCTGTTGTGATCTATGTTCTGTTGGTACTCCTGTATTATTTTTTCTTTTGGTCTTAATTTTTGCATTATTACCACCAATATACATCTTCTATAAAAAAGAAATCAGGTTTGCCATCGGTGGTTAACATTATAGAAAGAATATCATATTGAATTTGTTTCCATACCGGATATTTTTCCTGAAAAGCTTCTCCGGCCGTTAACAGATGCCGACCTTTTTTCCTGTTAACCCAGTCTTCAGGTTTACCGAAAAGATCATCGTGCCTTGATTTAACTTCAATAAAATGTAAAACTCCTTCCCGGCTCGCAATGATATCCACTTCGTATCGGGTGTACTTCCAATTTCGAAAAATCAGTTGAAAGCCCCGATACTCCAGCCATTCCGCAGCCATTTGTTCTCCTGCTTTTCCAAATTCGTTATGTGCAGCCATTTTTGCTTTACTTTGAGCCTCTAATGGAAAATATGGAACTGAGTAAATATCGGGTGTTGCCGATAACAGGGAAAGTGCAACATTATGCCTGGGGAGGGTTTTATTACTTACCAAAACTGCTTAATATACAGGTAAAAAAAGGTGAAACCTATGCTGAATTCTGGTTGGGCGCTCACGACAGGGGCAGTTCTGAATTAGAAAACGGAACGGGATCAAACATATCGTTGAAAGATTATGTGGAAGCATATCCCAGTCAAACCCTCGGAGAAAAAGCTAATGAAGTTTTTGGACATCTACCCTTTCTTCTAAAGGTACTTGACGTGAAAGATATGTTGTCTATTCAGGTGCATCCTACAAAAGAAGATGCAAAGACTGCATTTGAGGAAGAGAATCTCAAAGGCATTGAAATGACTGCACCAGAAAGAAATTTCAAGGATGACAATCATAAGCCCGAATTAATGCTTGCACTGAGTGAGTTCTGGCTTCTGCATGGTTTCAAATCTCCTAAAGTGTTACAGGCAATACTTCGCGATATACCCGAACTCCATTTCCTGGTTCCGATATTCGGCGGTGATAATTATCGAAAGCTTTATAAGTACGTAATGGAGCTACCACAAGTGCAGGTAGACAGGCATTTGAAAACTCTTGTTGCCAGGATCCAGTCACATTTCCAATCGGGGAAACTAAGTAAAGACAAAGAGGATTTTTGGGCGGCAAAGGCGGCCATGACTTACTCTCAGGACGATCATATCGACCGGGGAATTTTTTCCATTTATTTACTAAACCTGGTTCATCTTCAACCTGGGCAGGCGGTTTATCAGGCAGCCGGCCTTCCACACGCATACCTGGAAGGTCAGAATGTAGAAATCATGTCAAATTCCGATAATGTGTTACGCGGTGGATTGACCTCCAAACATGTAGACGTACCAGAGTTAATGAAACATATAAAATTTGAAGCAACTATTCCTAACATCATTTCAGGCGTTGGAACATCAGAAAGGAATCTTGTATATCCATCTCCCGCATCAGATTTTGAATTGGGTCGTTTGCAAATAACCAAAGGAGAATCTGTCAAGCTGCTTTCACGCTCTATAGAAATATTTCTAGTATTTACCGGGTCTGTGGAGGTTTCGGAGAATGGGGGAGTTCCGTTTAAGAGGAACAAAGGGGAAGCATGGGTAAGTTTTGATAAAGCCGCTAGTGATGTCACGGCTTTGGATGAAACCGTCATATACAAAGCATCAATACCCGGAATGAATTAATGGAGCAGACCTTTGTTTGTATCTTCGTTTACAATCTTTTTCATTTTTTTAAAAACCGTTAATTTCGCAATTCTAAATCACCGTAATGAAATCTAATAATAAAATTGTCTGGTCCTTTTTACTGCTGGTTTTGATAGCCGCTCTTTACCGGATCATCCCCGGTCGCCCCTACGGATTTGCGCCTCAGTGGGCAATGGCTGTTTTCGCGGGAGCTGTTATAAAAGATAAAAAATGGGCCCTTATTATTCCGGTGCTGTCAATGTTTATCTCGGATCTTTTGTATCAGGTATTATACATTGGAGGAGTAACAAATATGCAGGGTTTTTATGAAGGGCAGTGGCAAAATTACATTCTCTTTACGTTGTTGGTGTTTGTCGGATTTGCTATTAAGAAATTAAATGTTTTACAAATTGCAATTGCTTCACTTGCTGCACCCACACTCTATTTTATCATATCCAATTTTCTTGTTTGGGAAAGTAATGGCATCACACGGGGTTTGGACAGACCGAAAACTTTTAATGGACTGATGTTATGTTATTCCGACGGAATTCCATTTTATAAAACCAGTATATTAGCTACGTTAGTTTTCTCGGCTATTCTATTTGGAACTTTTATTTTCATCCGAAATTATCAGACTGCGGGAAAAGAGATTAAGGCAAACTAAGAAAGTGTGGGAGTGTGGGAGTATGGGAGTATGGATTTAATTTTTAACTTTCATCCACAATTCATAATCCATCCATTACCCATCATATCCTTCGTCTTCTTCTAAATTAGTACCATCGGCTGCGGCTGTAGCGAGTTCATCACATCTGTTGTTGAAGGGATTGGAAGCATGTCCTTTAACCCAGTTAAATTGAATGTGATGTTTAACAGCCAGAGCGGAGTACCGTAACCAGAGGTCCTTATTTTTTTTGCCACCTTTGAAATCCGTTGCGATCCAGGTTTTAAGCCAGCCTTTTTCAATTGAATGAACCACATACTGGCTATCAGAGTAAATCTTTAACCTCAGCCCCGTTTTTTTGAGTGCCTGAAGACCCACTATCACAGCCATCAGTTCCATTCTGTTGTTAGTGGTTCTTTTAAAGCCACCTGACAATTGTTTTTCAATCCCATTCCATATTAGAATCGTTCCGAATCCACCCGGACCCGGATTGCCCCGGGAGGCACCGTCTGTGTACATGATTACGTGGTCTTGCAAGACTGGGTTTTAATTTTCCTTTCTTAACAATTTGGAATTGTGGAGTTGTGAATGTATGGAAAAGAGAAAATGAAATTAGAAATTAAATTCAAAATTTCATTTATACATTATTACATATTCACAACTCCACCGTCCCTCATTATTGATTAAACCTGAAACACACCAGTCTTAAACACCGAAATTTCAGGATTATGATTGGCTGCTTTGATTCCTTCCGAAATAAATTTCCTGGATTCCAAAGGATCAATTATTCCGTCTACCCATAAACGTGCAGCTGCATAATAAGGACTGGTTTGCTTCTCGTATCTGTTGCGGATTTGGTCCAGTAATTTTTTTTCTTCAACAGGATCAATTATCTGACCCTTTGATTGGAGAGAGGCAACCTGGATTTGCAATAATGTTTTTGCTGCCTGGTCGCCACCCATTACAGCAATTTTTGCAGAGGGCCATGCCAGTATTAATCGTGGGTCGTATGCTTTTCCACACATGGCATAGTTGCCTGCGCCATACGAGTTTCCAATAATAATTGTGAATTTTGGAACAACGGAATTTGCAACGGCGTTTACCATTTTTGCTCCGTCTTTTATAATTCCGGACTGTTCGCTGCGTGTACCTACCATAAAACCTGTAACATCCTGGAGAAAAAGCAGAGGAATTTTTTTCTGGTTGCAATTCATAATGAACCGGGCGGATTTATCGGCACTGTCGTTATATATCACACCGCCCAATTGTACTTCTCCTTTTTTTGTTTTTACAATCGTTCGCTGATTGGCTACAATTCCAACCGACCATCCGTCAATACGGGCATATCCGCAGATAATTGTCTTTCCATACTCTTCCTTAAACTGTTGAATACCCGGGGCGTCAACCAATCGATTAATTATTTCCAGCATATCATAGGGCCGGGTTGAATCGGAAGGAATTATTCCGTATATATCATTTGGATTTTTTAATGGCTCAACAGAATTTATTCGGTCGAATCCTGCAGACTGAACATTCCCAAGTCCCGACATGATTTTCTTTACCAGGTCGAGACATTCCTGTTCAGTATTAAATTTATAATCCGCAATACCGGAAATAGAAGTATGAGTTACTGCACCGCCCAGAGATTCGGTATCTGTCGTCTCGCCAATCGCGGCTTTTACAAGATAAGGGCCTGCTAAAAAAATTGAACCATTTCCTTCAGCCATAATCGTTTCATCACTCATGATAGGGAGATAGGCTCCTCCCGCAACACATGGCCCCATAACAACCGACAACTGAGAAATACCCATCGCACTCATTCTGGCATTGTTTCTGAATATCCGGCCAAAGTGTTCCTTGTCGGGAAATATCTCATCCTGTAATGGCAGAAAAACGCCTGCGCTATCCACTATGTAAATAACGGGAAGGTGATTTTCCATGGCAATTTCCTGCATGCGGAGGTTTTTCTTTCCTGTAATCGGAAACCAGGCACCAGCTTTTACGGTTTGGTCGTTTGCAAGAATGATACATTGACGGCCACTCACATATCCAATGCCTGCAACCGTTCCTGCGGAAGGGCAGCCTCCATATTCTTCATACATTTCAAAACCAGCAAAAGTACCAATCTCATAAAATAGTGAATCGTCATCAACGAGGTATTTGATTCTTTCCCTGGCGGTCAGCTTATTTTTTTCATGTTGTTTTTCAATTGATTTAGGTCCACCACCTGTCGAAATTTTTTCAAAGCGGTGGCGAAGCTGGCCGAGGGCCTGTTTCATATAATCTTCATTCTTGTTAAAATCAAGATCCATGATCATTGTATATGCTGCAATATAGTATGGATGATCTAATAATATGTATTTTTAAGGCTATGCATTGGAAACGTTACAGGTCCTGGCTTATACCTATGGCAATTGCCATTGTAATCAAAATATTTTCCTTTTTCCCGAATGCGGTGGAAAAATATTATTCTGGTGGGGTTTACCCGGTGATCTCACGTTTTCTCAGAATTCTGTTTGGTTGGATTTCATTTAGCATTGGTGATTTGTTATATGCTGCATGCCTTGTATACATCATTGTATCATTGGTTCGTTTTTTTACAAGAGCATTCAGGCGAACACTACACAGGCAATACCTGAAGCTTTGTTTGAAAAGATGCATTTCCATTGTTCTGTGGATTTATCTTGCTTTCAATATTTTATGGGGACTGAACTATGACCGTATGCCGATCGCTGATCAAATGCACTTGGAAACCCGTCAATATTCAAAGGAGGATCTTCAATCCCTGGTAAGCCTTCTCGTATCCAGAATGAACACAATTGATTCAGCTTCCAGAGTTGCCAGAACTAATCTCGAGAAAAATGACAGTTTATTCAGGCACTCCATAGAATCTTATCATCGTTTAGGTGAAACAAACCGAGCAGACTATTATCCAAATCCTTCCGTCAAATTTTCATTTTATGGATATCTCGCGAATTATATGGGATTCAGTGGATACTATAATCCGTTTAGTGGAGAAGCGCAGGTGAATACAACCATACCGCGTTTTGTGCAGCCATTTACAACTTGTCATGAAATAGGACATCAGCTGGGTTACGCAAAAGAAGAAGAAGCAAATTTTTGCGGTTTCCTTGCAACAAAATCATCTTTGGATCCTGCATTCAGATATTCGGTTTACGTGGATCTGTATTTATATTCTGCCAACGCGCTGTATTCATTGGATTCAACAGCATTTGTACCATACCGTGAATCACTGCATCCGGATGTTCGTCAGGATCTTCGCGATCTACGAAAATTCTACAAGAAATATGAGAATCCGTTTGAGCCGGTTATTCATGCATTGTATGGGAACTATCTCAAAGCAAACCGTCAGCCTCAGGGAATAAATTCTTATGATGAAGTGGTTGGCCTTGCCATTGCATATTACCACAAATACGGAGCTGCGGCATTCTAGAATTTATTTTTCCACATCATGCTTTCCACGGGTTTATTGGTTTGCCCGCTGTACTTGGCGCCTTTTTTTTGATTATACTTCACTTCAATTTCACCATCGACGGGGAAATAAATAAGCTGACCGATGGGCATGCCCCTGTAAATGCGTACCGGTTGTTTTACTGAAATTTCGAGTGTCCAGTTTCCGCAAAAACCAACATCGCCCTTTCCTGCTGTGGCGTGAATATCGATGCCAAGTCTGCCGGTGGATGACTTGCCTTCTAAAAAAGGAACATGCTCATGCGTTTCGGTATATTCGGCCGTTACACCGAGATAAAAAATATGCGGATAGAGAACAAATCCATCATCGGGAATCTCAAATGATTCAATTTCATTGTGTTTTTTGGCATCCAGAATATGTTCACGATAGGTTGCTAACCAGGGGCCAAGATGTACGTCGTAAGAATTACTTCCAAGGTCGGAACGATCATAAGGTTGAATTTTGATTGTTCCTTTTTCCATCTCTTCCATAATGCGCTTATCAGATAAAATCATCCTTTTCGTTGTTTATTTGTTTATTTGTTTACTCTCAGCACCGAAACGCAGCGAATTTCGCATTAAGCTTTTTTCTGATGCCCTTATTTTATCAACATAATATCAACGAATTTACCAAACTCGCGATCTGGCACATCACGGAGGGAGAAGATTTTTTTTTAATGAGGGTTCCATTGAAACGGGACGTATCTCATGCGCAGAAAAGACTTCAACACCTGGCAGGCCGATATCTTCTCACCGAATTATTTCCTGATTTTCCCCTGGAGGAAATATTGATAGCCGACACACGTAAGCCTTATTTGGAAGACGAAAAGTATCATTTTTCCATATCGCATTTCGGAAATTATGCGGCTGCAATGGTAAGCAGTAAAAACAGGGTAGGAGTAGATATAGAAAAAACCAGTCCCGTTGTTGAAAAAATCAGGGATAAATTCCTTTCTCCGGCGGAATCTGCAATAGCATTTGAGGGCATTGAAAAATCAGGTCATCGACTAAGGCAGCTCACTTTACTATGGAGCGCCAAGGAATCCATTTTCAAATGGTATAGTCTGGGTGGAGTTAACTTCAGAGAGCATATCCTCTGGAAAGAACCGTATTTTATCCGTTCTGAAGATTTCGCCGAATTATGTTTTGAGTTCAGGAAAAATAAATCTTTACCTCTTTCTGTTTTTTATAAAATCTTCGATGATCTCGTGCTGACTTTTGTATTTACCTAAAGTGATTATTAGTCCTTTTCGCATATCGTAAATCGTGGATCGTATATCGATTCACGATCAACGGTCATCGGTCATTCGATTCCCAAAATCTCATCCGTTTCATCTATAAGGTTCATGTTGAAATCATCATGACCCGAAATGCCGTCCATGGATCCTTTGATATGCGCTGCATTCAACAGTACTTTTTCCAATTGTTTCTCGCGGGTCTTCCATAATTTTTCCATCATATCTCTTTCCCGCTGAATGGACATTCTCATAGAGGAGAATCCTTCGCGGATAGCTTTCCATTGTTCACTGAATTCACTGCTGGTAAGGTAATCATACAGTAGCTGCATTTTATCGCCCTTATTCTGCTGATTCCGGGAAGCCTGAAAAATTTTGGATATACCATCCCGTAATACTTCTGTAAGAGCCTTCACTTCTGAAAAATTACAAATCCATATTCCGTTTTTCTCACCAAAAATATTCATTTCTTTTGGCATGACACGTGTAACCAGTATCGCAACCTGTGCACCCTGCTGGCGCATGTCTGCTTTGAGTTTATCTATCCAGTCTGCTTCAAAATTCTTAGTGCGTTTGCTTTCATAAATAATTTTACCGCATTGCTGTCCGGATGAATTTCTTACCGTCAATGTACAATCAGCGCCGCGAACGCCTTTGGCGATGGGTTCAACAAGATCAAACGGGAATGCAAGCTGCAGAAGTTTTTCAAGTGCGAGCTCCTGTACTTCACCCTGCAATTGCATGGAGCCTTGATCTGCTCTGCGTTTCATTTCCTCAATCAGCTTACGCTGATCTTCGAGTTGTTTTTCTTTTTCCTTCAGCTGTAGTTGAAAATCAGTTTCCTTAGATTGACTCTTTTGTTCTTCTAATCTGCGAATTTCATCAGCAATTCTTACCCTGTCTTCCTGCAGAGTGCGCTGCCGGGAGATTTCCATCTCCTCTTCTTTTATTTTCAAAGCCTGTTCTTTCTGCAGGAACTCCAGTTCTTTTTGCCTGGCGAGCTTTAATTTTTCCTGCTGCTCGTCATTTGACTGTCTCAGGATCAAAAGCTGGTTCTCAAAATCACCGTGGATGGATTTACGTAAGTCTTCTTCAAGTTTTTGCTGAAGGAGTTTTTTTTCTTCACTCAGTTTCTTCTGAAAATCTTCTTCCTGATCCCGGAGTCTTTTGGTAAGATCCAGATCCTTTTTTTGAAATTCTTCTTCTTTTTTACGGGTGAACTCAAACATCTTCTCCCGCAGATCCTTTTTATATTGTTCAGAAACCGCTTCTTCCATCGCAAACTCGTGACGACAATTCGGACATTTGATGGTCGTAGGCATTCAGTTTTTTTTGTAAAGATAAATAAAGAAAGTATGGGAGTATGGGAGTATGGGAGTGTGGTTTTCAACTCCGGAACAAATTCGAATTCAATGCTTAACTTTAAATGACAATACTTAACATGAAATACTTTTCTATTATTCTCCTTTTAATCTGTTGCGAATCGGTTTGGTCGCAGAAAACAGAAAAGCCGCCACTGCATGGCAAACACTGGATGGCCGTTACAGGAAAACCTTTGGGTGCGGAATCTGGTGCTCAGATTTTTCAACAGGGTGGTAATGCTGTTGACGCGGCATGTGCCATGCTCGCTTCCATGTGCACACAATGGGCAGTTTTAAGCTGGGGCGGTGAAACACAGGCGATTATTTATAATCCAAAAACCAAAAAAGTATTTTCAATCGATGCACTGGGATTTGCACCAGGAAAAGCAACAACGGCTTATTATAAATCTAAAGGCTATTATTTTCCTCCTGAATACGGACCACTGGCAGCTGTTACTCCGGGTACACCCGGAGGCCTTTGTTATATGCTTGCCGAATATGGCACCATGAGTTTGAAACAGGTGCTGGCTCCGGCCATGCAATTGGCAGCTGGTTATCCGATTGAAGCAGCGGCTGCGAATAATATGCAGCGAAATATGTCAACGATAAAACAATGGCCCTACAGCAGTAAAGTTTTTATTTCACATCCGGGAGAAAAAAGAGAAGCCCCGGAACCAGGAGAAATTTTTGTTCAGAAAGATTTACTGGCAACTCTTACAAAAATGGTGGAAGCCGAAGAACAAGCGCTTAAACAAAATAAATCCAGAAAGGAAGCGATCTATGCGGCGTACGATAGATTTTATAAGGGTGATATTGCGCAGGAATTCGTTCGTGGTTGTCAGGAACAGGGCGGACTCATCAGTATGGAAGATCTCGCACGGTGGAAACCGGTAGTAGAAGAACCACTTCATGTGAATTACAAGGGCATTGAAGTATATAAATTGCAACAATGGTCACAGGGGGCTGCGTTACTTCAAAGTCTGAATATTTTGGAAAACATCGATCTGCGGTCAATGGGATATAACAGTACAAAATATATTCATACACTCTATCAGACTATGAATATGACTTTTGCGGATCGTGATTTTTATTATGGCGATCCGTATTTTCAGCCGGAAGAACCCATCAAGGGTCTGCTCAGTAAGGAATACGCAAAACAAAGAGCAGCACAGATTCAGTATAAGTATAATGACAGCCTATGCGCACCTGGCGATCCTTATCCATTTGAAGGGAAAACAAATCCTTATATAAGTATTTTGAAATCAAGATTTGGAAATTCATGGCCTGCAGTGAATGGACAGACAGCAGGCGTTCAACAAACTGAAAATGATGAACAGGCCTTAAGCGTTACGCATTCAGCTTTAAGCTTTAGACCTTCTGTTTTAAGCCCCGAAGAGGAAGCCATTTATCAGGACAGACTTTGGCGTGGTACCACTTCGATCGAAGCATGTGATGAAGAGGGATGGGTGGTTTCTGTAACTCCGAGTGGAGGATGGCTTCCAGCCTGCATAGCGGGAAATACAGGAGTAGGAATGAGTCAGCGTATGCAAAGTTTTGTTCTGGATTCTACACTCGATCCATTTAATGTTTTGGAACCATACAAAAAACCAAGAGTCACATTAACGCCCACACTCGCTATGAAAGAAGGAAAACCATTTCTTTCTTTCGCAGTTCAGGGTGGCGATACGCAGGATCAAAATCTGCTTCAGTTTTTTTTGAATATTGTTGAGTTTAATATGACCGTTCAACAAGCTACAGAGGCCGCAAATATCAATACTGATCAGCTCTGGCTATCATTAGGGGGAGATAAAAAAGTGGACCGTCAGCCAAGACCCGGATATATTTTATTAAATAACAAAACCGATTCCTCGGTTCGCACCGATTTGAAAAAAATGGGATACACGATGCGATTCGCTGATCATACCAGTGGTCCCATAAATGCCATTTACTACGATACAAAACATGGCAGTTTCTGGGGAGGCAGCAGTAATTATGGAGAAGATTATGGAATAGGCTGGTAAATCTGAATGGCAGATAAATAATGTTAAATGATTAGTCGATGGTAAATAAATCACGAATATTTTTTCTTTTTTGTATTTCTGTTTGCAGTAGTTGCAGTACTCCGAATGAAAAATCAAATTCAGTTGCTGTTGACAACACGCTGGGCAAAGTAGAATTATATGAGGGCGCTGATTCCGCAATCGTCAATATTCATGCAGTAGTAGAGCGTATCGGAAAAAATTACAAATGGAGTGAGGGGCCGGTATGGGTACCCTCTCAGAAAATGTTACTTTTTTCTGCCGTCAGAGAAAATAAAATATACAAATGGAACGGAACGGACACACCTTCACTCTACCTCACGCCTTCCGGTTATACTGATACTGCTTATCGAAATGGAGAAAATGGATCGAATGGACTTGCGCTGGATAAGGATGGGAAATTATTATTATGTCAGTCAGGTAACCGACAGGTCGTAAGAATGAATGCACCTCTGGATTCTCCAAAACCTGCTTTTATAGTCTTGGCGAAAGATTTTAACGGCAAGAAATTTAACAGCCCGAATGATCTTGTGGCAGACAGCAGAAATAATATTTATTTTACGGATCCTATTTATGGTTTGCCAAAACATGAATCAGATCCTACAAGAGAATTGAATTTTGAAGGTGTTTTTAAAATCAGCAGCTCTGGCAAAGTCAGTTTATTAATTGATAGTATTTCGCGGCCCAATGGTATTGCGCTGTCACCAGATGAAAAGACTTTGTACGTCGGCAGCAGTGATAACCATACCAAATGGTATGCGTATCAATTGGATAGTAACGGCAATATCAAATCCGGTAAAATATTGTTGGACGGATATGAAATGAAAGAAAAGGCAACGAATATGAAAACAGGTGCCGATGGTTTTAAGACGGACCATTATGGTAATATCTTTAGCTCGGGTCCAGATGGAATCAATATCATTTCACACGAAGGCAAATTACTCGGCCTCATAAGGATTTACAATAAACAGACGTCCAACTGTGCTTTCAACGAATCGAAGGATGTACTTTATGTAACAGCCGACGACTGGGTGTTCAGAATAAAGATCAAATAGCGGTTTTTTTGTGAGCCCATTATTTATTCATGAGCCTATTATTTGATCGAAACTGATTTATACATTTAAATGGTCCGATTTTTGGATTTTAAATAGGAGGAAGCATTTTGGTTTAATTAAGACTAATTTTTTGATTTCTAACTAATTATGTGTTGCTTCGTGCTGTTTAATAAAAGAATTTCCTGCCAGCTCCTGTCATTTATTTCTATCGGAACCCAGAATTCCATTGACTAATTTTCTTCTTTCGTCTTTCTTTCGTCTCTCCTTTAGTGATTATATATACATGATTATATTATTATTGAACGCGCATTTATTTTCTTCAAATCGGTTTTTTTGCCCGTTCAGGATCAAAATGATTCCCTGCAGAATCCAATTTTTATAACTTATGTACTATTGAAGCTGGTCGCAGTTCGGTTTATCTTTAAAAGCTACTGTATTTATAACCGGAATGCGAAAAATCTACTTTTCAATCGTATTCGTTTTTATGCATCTGCCTGGACGGACACAGACATCTGTTCACGATGGGGAGATTATGCTTATCAGGGGAAAGTGGACGAAAGAAGAAACAGTTAACGGACATAACGATCCGGCGCTCTTTAGCAGTCAGTTTCCTGCCTTATTAAAAAGGACAGACACACTGGCTGCTCTACTGAAAACGTGTTACCCCGAACCAACCGGGATAGAAGCTATTTATTATTCAACCATCAATCACAGTCCTCTTTTTAATGGTGCACCTGCATCCTATGGCCTTAATTCATTATACAAATCCTACTATTTTAATACCAACCTGAAAAAAATAATGCTGGGTGGTGAAACGGAAACATGGATAGATATTAACATTAATAATTTTGGTAATCTCCTGCATGAGGATGGAATTTGGATAATTGATGGCAAACCTACAACTGCATACACCACCTGGCCAAAGGATGGAGAATGGAAAGGATTTCCTTTGTATAAAAATGAAGACAGGATAAGGGGTGATGATAAGGCGATTTTGATAACCCGCAACGGCAGGCTTCCATTTATACCACTAACTCAAAAACAATATTTACTGGCCTTGAAAAATCGGAGGAATACTGAAAGAGCTAATATATATACACCTGATAAAGCTGAAAAAGACTTCCAGTTAACCATCGCAGCTGTCAGAAACAATAAGGCCTTGTCTGTCGAGACCAAGGAGAAAATGATTACAGACATGCAGCAGATACATGCCGGGCAAATGGCAAACAGTAGCGAAAGTATGAACAAGATGAATTCTGCATACGATCAGAAAATATTAACCATTGATAATTATCTTTCTTCACATTCAGATTTGGAATTACAGCAGCCCGTAGTCACTTCCCGGCTTTGGGACTTTCCGGGATATTTTGGGGCAGAAAAAAACCAACGGGCTTATACGCCCGTCCGAATTGATCCCTCTTATTTTGACAGCACTTTGCCACACAATACACCCCAATTCATTGTGATGCAGTGGACGATTGGAAAGGATGCTCCCAAGACGGCATTCGGGAAAATATTAGAAGCAGATTTTCCAGTGAGCAAACTGGCAGTCATGGTCAATTCTTCAGGAAAGGATAAGGATCTTTCAAATGAACCTCTTGTAAAAGGACCAGACATGGAAGCCATCAGAAAGAAAGCGGAATTATATGCTGATTCCGTTCTCAAAAAGAAACCGGTAATGTTCACTGCTCCTTTTGCCATCGCTAAACCGATTGACACAGGTACAAGTTTTAAAATTCCACCGCGGAACGAAGGAATGCTGGGCGCTATTCCTTCAAAGAAAATGACGTCTGTTGAATTGCAGGGCTACCTGGAGAATATTGAAAAAAAATATACATCGTTACTGATCAGTGAGGGTCGTAAGCTTCCTGAAGTAACAACACTGAGTGCGGCTGATATTTCCGATGCGGCTACTTTATACCTTTTAAGCGGTGCAAATGACCAGGCCGCATGGTGTGCATTTAAATCCGTGGAAAAAGATCCGGATGATGTCCTACTACTTAATAATGCAGGCGCTGTGCTTAATGCCTGCGGTTTTCAACCGGTGGCTATTCCTATTTTGCAAAACGCTTTAGACAAATTGCCCAACAACAGTACACTTGAAAATAATATTGGTCAGTCGTACATCATGCTGGGTGACGTGACCAAAGCTAAAACCTATCTGCAAAATGTTCTTACCAGTTCTCCCTATCACCCACATGCAAATTTTTCGCTGGCCTGCATTGAATATGCAAAAGGAAATAATTCCGGCGCTTTAAACTATGTACAAAAATCTCTGCGGGGTTCTTATACTGATGGGGCAATGCATTTGCTCTATAAATTAAATCCCGACGCTAGACTATGGAATATTCTAAAAGGACATTACAAAGCCACAGATTATTTTAATGAAGATAAATATCACCTTCCGAAACAGTGCGAAAATATTTCTGAAGTTACCGTTCTCAGAGCAGAATACAAGGGTTATCGCGAGATGGTAGAAAGAGTAAAAAAACAGTTTGATGATATCAGGAAATCGGAGAACGAAGCCGGAGTTAAAGCAATGATGGAAAGTACCCATAACTATCAAAATTCCAGTCTCCGCACATCTCCTTTCACAGAACTTGGAGCTATGATGGTGAAAGAAATCATTCTGAGACTCGGAGATGAGCAGGATCGGCTGTCCCGCGCCCAGATAATTTATAAAAAAGAAATCCAGGATTTATACGACGCTTATAATTATGCATATAGCCATGCAGCAAGTTGCGCCGAACAACTCGCATTGGGCAATACATACATGGAAAAAATGGCAGCGGTAACAACCGAATATCAGAAAATCTGGCTTCCCGTTTACAGGGAATTCTTTGATGACTATGCATATTGGGGTCGTATTCAATTTTCAGACAAACATCTTCAAAGAGCGGCTTACGCAGCGGCAGCCAGTGGTTATCTCGGAGAATTGCTCCGCCTTGCTGAAACCCATTTCCTTAATTTATGCGATCCTGAAACTGATATTAAAAAGAACGAGGATGATTACAAGATTCCCGAGCCCGACTGCGGACTAGATATCGGGTTTAAATTTGGAGTCGGTTCTGTACGCATTGACTGTGAAAAAATGGAATTTCATTTTGGGGAATTTATTATTGCCGATGTTGTACATACATACAAAACGCATAGCACCACTATTGCTATAGGAGCCGGTCTGCAGGCAGAATTTGGTGGAGAAAAACTTAAAGCAGGCCCTATACAGGGAGGCTTTACTGCAAGAGGATCTATGCAATACTTTGTCACGCTAGACAATGAGCATGCATCTGATCAGGGTTTTATTTGGGATGGGGCGATACAATACGAACAAAAATTTAATACAGAACTGAAGAGCGGCATTAAAAAAATAGATGAAGTCAAAACAAATAGTGTCGATATTTCTGCGAGAACAGTATTAAGCCTTCACAATGGTTTTACATCATCCGGTTCAGTTTATGAGCAGCTGGATAAAATTCTGGAAGTAAAACCTGAAAAACAAGAGAACAAAAATGTTAAAATATTCAAACAATAAAATGAAAAGATTTACCATACTGATCTCGTTGCTGTATATTGTTTCTACTCAGGCACAAACGGGGAAATCCGAAAATAATTTATCAGAATCGGGTAATGCTTCTATTGTGAATTATATATACTCAATTCCTCCCGGATGGTCGGAAAAACAATATCCTGATGGAATTGTATTAAGTGCTCCTTTTTCGAACAACGGTGAGAAATGTTCTATGACCATTTTACCGATGAGAATTTCCAGTGGCAATCTTCAAAACGATGCAACGCAATTACTATTTGGAACTTACAGAGGATTTCAGGTGGAGAATAGTGACTATGCAACTTTGCCCTCTATGATAAGGGGCATCTCTCCTCAGGGATGGGAATATTTTATTGTAAAAAAAACTATTAAACCTCCCGGAAATTATTCAAAGATTTACGCTTTTGCTTTCGTAGCAAAACTTGGCAACATATTGGCGGCAATTGTTGGTTCTTCCAAAGACCCCTTGGTCAGTGCATGCTTTGGTGAACTGCAGTCGAATTTGTGGCCAAATTTTTTCTATAGCCTTCAATTCAAAAACTGGAATTCGCAAACAAATGGAAAGGACATGATGAGAAGAATGTCCGGCATTTGGATGGGTGTCACTGCCACTGCAGGTGATAGGATTGTATTTGCGATAAACGGCCGATATGCCGGTGCCTCCGTATCACAACAATATTATGCGATGTCAAGCGGCAGCCTATTGACGGTAACCGATGCTTATTTTGGAGACGGCTCATATTCCCTGGAAGGGAATCATATTATACTCACTCACGACAACGACAAAAACAGGATTGACAAAGGCTTTTTTCGCCTGGAACAGGAAAGCAAAGACGATGGAAGAACCTGGAAAGAGAAACTATACCTGTTGAGAACCAGTGTTGTTGATGGTAAAGAATATGAAATGAGTTACAATAAACAGCAAAACACCCGATGAAGCTACAATTGATAAAAAAATATAGTGGAGGGATTTCATAAAAGTTGGTTTTGGTGTAACCAAATTTAATATGGCTCCAAACCAATTTGATTTTTACAAAAGTTAAAAACTGTTATTTCACAAATCTTTATTGTGTGATGGAGGAGTGCATCAAATCAGTTGGTGTACGGTCAACACTAAATTATTTATGCGTAACTGATTGAAATAAATAATCAGTTATCAAATTGTATTTCGTAAATGTGAGGCCACAATTTTCCCGTTACGTAGATTTTATTATTTATAGAATCATAGGCAATGCCGTTGGTCTCTTCCGCATAAGGGTATCTGACTTTGGATTCTGTTTTTAAAGATGAGAGATCGAGTCGTCCAACAACTTTACCACTGGTTGTATCGATTTTTAGGATGTAGTCAGTCTGCCACTGGTTCGCATATATATAACCTTTGA
This sequence comes from uncultured Bacteroidota bacterium, assembly GCA_963757315.1. Taxonomy (GTDB): domain Bacteria; phylum Bacteroidota; class Bacteroidia; order Chitinophagales; family Chitinophagaceae; genus Puia. Next base: position 989,660 of record CAVWRD010000012.1, read on the forward strand.
TAAGCTCCATTTCATTAATATTCTGCACGGGGCCGTTGTTGTCATTAACCGAAAGTGTTTTAACAATATTAAATGTTTGAGGATTCCGATAGTATATATTACTGCTGCCATTACTCATGATCAGATCGGTTCCGTTTGTTGTAAGTCCCCAGCCTTCGCCGGCATAGTTGAAAGAGGATAATTTTTTATAAGTGTTTGCATCATAAACAAAACCAATACGGGTTGTATCTGTGAGTTGGTATACGCGTTCTTTTAAAAAGACGATCCCTTCTCCGAAATATTTCTTTTTATCTATTTCGACTTTTGCGTCAATTCTTCCTGTTTTCAGATCTACGGGCCCGAACAATGATCTTGTAGAAGGATAAGAATTAGTATGTCCTGTACTTTCAAATAATAAACCGTTGTGAAAAAGAAATCCTTCTGTATAAGAAGTGGTATCGTGAGGAAAAGAATCGACGACTTTAAAATCTATATTATGAGGGGTATCGTCCTGTTGATTCACAGGCACCTGTTTGTACTCTGCATTATTACCGCAGGCAACAATGAACAACAATGCAATACTGATGCAAATGATTATCCATGAGGATAGATAATTTTTCAAAACTAGGTTTTGTCTTTCTTAGGTTTGAGGAGCTTCATGCGGGCATCATCGTGATCATCTTTTGCATAGATGATTATCTGGTCGATGTTCCGGTCAATAAAAGACTTAATGGTTGCCTTCAGAAATATCTTTGAATATTTATTTGTTTCTCCATACGTATACTCTTCGTTGGTCTGATAAATTGTTTCAAGCGTAATGGAATCCTGCAAACGTATATCCAGGCTCATTTTATTTGATGCGGTTTGCAAACTCGCTTTCATTTTTACGATATAGTCAGAAGCAAGAGGTGTATTAGCAACAAATTGAGAACATTTTATAAGATCGTATCTCAGGAGACTTGAAGTAGTATTATCTGAGTCCAGATAAAAAAACCTTTGTGCGTGTGCTGCCAATGAGGTGAATGAAACAATTAGGAGGAGCAGCGTTTTTTTCATGTTTATCCGACTTGTTTTTGGTGATCTGTCAGTTTCTCAATTTGAAATTGAAAATGAGCGTTCCTGTAGACTCATCAGATCCATTGTTGAATTTTACCTGGTGTGCTTTTTGGATTGCAATGGCTTTCAGGTTTGCATCTGCGGTAGTTGAACCCCTGGCCTGATACTCAGCACTTATTACATTTCCAGCAGCATCCACATGAATGTCTACGGCCACTTTTGCGTTTTCATTAAATTCATCTGTGAATGAAGGAGTGGATCTTATTTTTCTTCCCTGTAAACCTCCCGCTATTGCTATGCCATTTCCATGGCCACCACCTTTATAATTTGTTGAATTGGGATCACCACCCGGTGCACCCTGATCTCCATTTCCCCCTGCAATACCCTGGTTACCGCCAGGTTTGAAATGATCAGCGTCATTTCCTCCTGTTCCATCACCATTAACGCCATGAAAAACCGCTTTTGGCTTTGGTGGTGCAGGCGTCGGATTAATTGCGGGTTGAACAGTTTTATGGGGTGTTTTTACAGTGAGATCTTTGTCCGGAATTTTAGTTGCATTGGGCTTTGTTACCGGAGGTTCTTTAACAGCAGGTGCTTCGTCTGGATTCTTATCGTCTGTCTCTACATCCTTTAATGCCTCTTTAGTTGCAGCAGTCGTTTTAGGTGGTGTATATTTTTCCTGATCCTGCTTGGAAGGATCATTGGGAAGGTAGGGCTGATTGTTACCTAATCCCTGATCACTATTACCGAGATTTACTTCCAACCCTTCTTCCACCGGTACTGGCGGATTGAAAGGAAGATCCCATGAAATGATCAAAAGAAGGAATAGAAGAACTCCGCAAATCAGCAGGGTATATAAAAAGGCTTTCCTGTTTTTACTTACCTCGAATTCCTGGTTTTTTTTGTCCACGTTATGAAGTTAAATCAAAAAAGCTTAAAGCCGAAAGCGTATAGCCTAAAACTGAATCTTGTAATTTCAAATGTTTATTCTTCAAACATAAACGTTGTCTTGAAAAATCTATTTTAGGAATGAAAATAGTTCTCAATTTCGGCTGTATTATCAAAAAAAGTTTTAGGCTTTGGGCTTTAAGCTTAAGATGCAAAATCTTTTTCAAATTCTCCACGTATGCGTTCCATGGGCGGATTAAAATAACCAAATTTTAACAGGGGAAATTCCTCACGCAAAAGTTCCATAAGATGCGCGACCCCCATTGCGTCTCCTGTTTCGACGATACCGATTTTTCCAAGGTACCAGTCTGGATCAATATTGAAATTTCGCCATTGAATCATGTCGAGTCCTGTTTCTCCGATTAATTTCCGCAAGGACTCATATTCATCTTCGCTGTCAGTCATTCCAGGGAAAACAAAATAATTTATGGAAGTCCATCCACCTGCATCTTTAACTACGCGCAAACTATCTACAATGTCTTCAAATTGATAATTATTCGGCCGGTAGTAGGATTCATAAATATGTTTACGGGCGGAATTCATACTAACACGAATCGAATTCAGCCCAGCATCACAAAGAATTTTTACAGCATCCGGTTTGGATCCGTTCGTATTAATATTGATACTTCCACGGACTGTATGTTTTCTGATTTCAACAATGGCGTCGCGAATAGTTTCCCACATTAACAGGGGTTCACCTTCACAACCCTGTCCGAAACTGACGATCGGATAAGGAGCTGTTTGTAAATGAGGAACGGTAAATTCAACAATCTCTTCCGGCATCGGGCGAAATGTGAGGCGATCCTGTGTAGAATGAATGGTTTCCTCCTGCGGCTGGAAAGAAATGCAACCGATACAATTTGCATTGCAGGCCGGAGAAACGGGAACGGGACATTCCCATCTGCCTAATGAGAGATTCCTTGCTGCAGGACAATGATAGGTGTTGCAGCAATTCTCCATCAGGTGTTTTACGAGGCGGTTATGAGGATAGGCATTCAGCATTTTTGCCGACCCGGTCTCTATTTTCAAACTATTATATCCTTTAGATTCCTGTCTAATATCCTGTTCGATCCGGATTGCAGGAACGTAAAATTTTTCATTGAACCATCCCGCGGCAGTATAACAGAAAAGAGGCAGGGTAGGTGCGTCTGGTTCCGTTTCATAAGCCGCGAGATATAAACCCGTATGCGCGGGCGGAATGAAAGCGGCTACTGCCCAACCTTTTTCACAAAGTCTCATCTCCCCGGTTTCCACATCTATACCGATGCCACGTCGTCCGGGCAACTCGTACAGTGAACCACCTTCAGGCAGTATAATCCAATCCGATTCATCAATAGGCAAAGCATCCCATCCGCTACGCCCACAGGCATAAAGAGAAACATCTTCAAAAATATTTCCCTCTCCGTCTGAATATAAAATGAAAGGAGACATCATTGCAAATTTACGAGTTTGCTCCGGCAGTAGTCGTTAAATTCATCTTCAGGAGCATCGGGTTCATCATTGTCGAGAACTTCTTTTTGAATTAACCGGTTGTTTTTGAAATCGAGAGTTAGCAAGCCGTCTTTCAAAAGAACAGATTGGAATGACGTCCATGGGAATTTTTTTTTGAACATTGAATTGATCACCACGCCTTCGGAAGAGAAGCCGAATTCAAGTGGATATTTTGCCTGAGCTTCCAGCAGCGCAAAAAAAATGAAGAGGATAAACAACCACTGCAGATAAGGCATGCCTAACCAGAAAATTCCGGCTGCAAATAACCCGTTCCGGAATCGCATTTCGCGTCCGGTTCTGGACAAATAAATATTAAACATTAAACCTGTAAACAAAATAACAACCGAAATGCTGAGAAAACCCGAAATACCGGATTTGATTTGTACATAGCAGAAACTGAGGATGGAAAAAACGAGTAGCAGCACGCTGACCAAATCAGTTTTTCTTGCGTTATCCCTTTTCAGGGTTACTACATAGTCGTAGTGCATTCCGGTTCTTTGTGGGTCAGAGGCTGCGGGTTGGCTGCTACCAGCATATTGCAGAGTTTCCATAAAATTCTGGCGCCCACATTCGCATCGAAATTACTTTCGCCCACTGCAATTTCAACCAGATCGAAACCGATAAATCTACGGCCGCTTTCGATAATTTTTTTAACCAGGTAAATAATCTGTTCAACTTCGAAACCACCATTCACAGGTGCTCCCGTATGCGGACATAATTTCGGATCCAGACCATCGATATCGAAACTAAGATATACAAATGCCGGAAGTTGTTGAACGATCTCATCCACTATCGAATGCCAGGTATGACCTTCAAACAATTTTTCTTTTATATCCTTATCAAAATAGGCGACTACTCTTTGATTGCTGTTATTGATGTAGTTGAATTCTTCTTCGCTGAAATCCCGAATTCCAAGTTGAACAAGTTTTGTGATTTGAGGAACTTCATGAAGTGCATTAAACATTACACTTGCATGACTATGTACAAAATTTTCATAGGAATTCCGCAAGTCGCAATGTGCGTCAATCTGCAGAATTCCGAAATCCCCGAATTTTTCAGCGATCGCCTTCAAATAACCCAAAGAAACGCTGTGATCGCCACCCAATAGGACAACCAGTTTTTCATCATTCAATAAACCAATGGTTTGTTCGTAAACCCATTTGTTCAGAATGACACTTCCTTCATTAATTTCTTTCAGGGACTTACACATGAAACTGTTCTTTTCTATTTCTTCGCCCTTTGAAATATAGTTTATGTAGAGCTCCGCTTCCTTTCGGAGGTAATCACTCTTCATGAGCACTTTCCTATCGGGGTGTCGCATAAAAATTCCCTGATTCCAGGCATTGCCTGATTCCCCATCGTAAACATCTACCTGCATGCTGGCATTAAAAATATGCTCACTCGCCCGGGAAGTACCGGAACCTGCACTTACCGTCACCTCCCATGGAATAGGAAGAATAATTAGTCTTGCGTCTGTTTCTGTAAATGGTAGGCCAAAAATTGTATTTTTTGGATTACTTGCGATGTTCGAATCGAAGTGGGATAAATCTGTCATGTTTTGCTATGTAGCCTTGGAACGGCTGGCAAAGTTACTTCAGTGGGAGGGAAAATCAAAAGATTTATGAGCATAAAGCCCAACGTGTAAAGCCGAAAACTGAATTCAAAATGTTATTTCACTTTATTATAAAGTTTATCTATGTATTATGAATTGCAGTTCTGGACATTTATAGGCTTTTGCAAAAGTTTAAGGCTTTGGGCTTTGAGCTTTAGGCATACATAAAATTATTCCGCGAATGGCTTTTAGAGGATAACTTTGCGACTCATGAAGCGCACTCAAATTATACTGTTGATTTTTATAGCTCTTTGTATCGGGCTGCTTGTAAGTTTTATGGGTAATTTATCTACCTATGAAACGATTGCTTCTGCCAGACAAAAAGAGGGCAAAAGTGTAACCATTATTGCAAAGCTTGATAATAGCTTTCCAATGGAATATGATCCGGCAAAAGATCCGAATTTTCTTAGTTTTCATATTCTAGATACGCTGGGCGGAAGAGCAAAAGTCATATACCATTATGGCAAGCCTTACGATATGGAAAAAGCGGAACGTATTGTTTTGAAAGGGAAAATGAATGGTGATATTTTTGAGATCTCGCAAAAAGATGGGATCCTGATCAAATGTCCATCCAAATACAAAGATGATCCTGAAGCCGAAAAAAAGGATCTCAATAAAACCCAATAGCAGATATGGATTATGTCGGTGAACATCTGATGCCGGGAAAACTGGGTCAGTTCTTTGTGATACTTTCTTTTGCGGCTTCTTTTGTTGCTACGCTATCTTTTTTTAAATCTTCGAATGCCAAATCTCTGGACGAGGCCAGGTCGTGGAAAAAGATGGCCAGGATTGCCTTTCTTTTGAGTACGATTTCCATTTTCATTGTATTTGCTACTATTTATTACATCGTTCGCCAGCACTATTTCGAATATAATTTTGCCTGGGAACATTCCAGCAGAAATCTTGATCCTAAATATATGCTTAGCTGTATTTGGGAAGCGCAGGAAGGCAGTTTTTTATTATGGATGATGTGGAACGGTGTTTTGGGAACTATTTTGATGTCCCGGGCTAAACAATGGGAGGCGCCGATACTGACCATTGTGAGCTTCGCGCAGTTTTGTCTGCTTACCATGATTCTCGGAGTGTATGTTTTTTCGTTTCAGGTTGGTCACAGTCCATTTATGCTCGTGAGACAACTATTTCAGGAAGCTCCTATTTTTCAGAGAGCAGATTATTTATCCATTCCGCAAATGCAGGATGGTCAAAGTCTCAATGCCCTATTACAGAATTACTGGATGGTGATCCATCCACCTGTATTGTTTCTGGGATTTTCCTCCACTTTAATACCTTTTGCTTTTGCTTTTTCAGGATTGTGGAAAAAGGAATATGGAACATGGACTAAAACCGCGCTACCATGGACACTCTTTTCCTGTTGTATTCTTGGAACGGGCATCATGATGGGTGCAGCATGGGCCTATGAATCTCTAACTTTTGGAGGATACTGGGCCTGGGATCCGGTGGAAAATGCCTCGCTGGTGCCCTGGTTGGTGTTGGTAGCTGGTTTACATACCCAGGTTGTATTTAATTCTACCGGGCATTCTCTCCGGGCAACTATTCTTTTTTTGATATTGGGTTTTACGCTGATACTTTACGCTACTTTTCTTACGCGAAGTGGAATATTGGGAGATACATCTGTTCATGCTTTTGTGGGATCTGGTCTCGACCTGCAACTGGTAATTTTAATCCTTGTTTTTTTTCTGCCAGCCGTTATTTTATTTGTTCAGCGCTATAACCGCATCCCACATGTGGCAAAAGAAGAAAATACATGGTCCAGGGAATTCTGGATGTTTATAGGTGCACTCGTTATTTTTCTCTCAGCCATATTCATTATGGTGGCCACATCTCTTCCGGTAATCAATACGATTTTTGGTACGAAGTGGTCTACGGGGGATGATCCGAAATTTGCCTACAACAGGATTGAAATATTCATTGCTGTTATACTCGGTTTATTGACGGCAACGGTTCAATATTTAAAATATAAAAACAGTTCACCAACACAGGTATTGAAAAAACTATGGCCCCCGGCTGCTATCGCGCTGATCGTTTCAGTTTGCGCAAGCGTTTTCGGGAATATTCAATACACAGCTTACGGTACCGGATATCAGGGTGCTATTCACATTGCTTTATTTGCCGGCGTTTATTCCGTTATTGCAAATGCTGCCTTTATTTTTAATACCCTGAAAGGAAAAATAAAAATGGCCGGCGCATCAGTTGCTCATGCCGGATTCGGTATTCTTTTAGTGGGCATCCTGATTTCTTCATCAAAAAAAGAAGTGCTTTCTATCAATACGACGGGTATCAATTTGCCTTTTGATCCAAAATCAAATCAAAACCCGCTTGAGAATCTGACGTTAATCAAAAATGTCAAAACTGACATGGGTAAGTATGATGTTACCTATCTGGCTAATGATTCTGTTAACAAAGCAGGGAATATCATTTATTTTAAAATAAACTTTCAGGACAAAAAGACGGGGGAGTCCTTCGATCTCTGGCCGAATCTTATTAAAAATACAAAGGGTATGGAAAATTATTCCAACAACCCCGACAAGCGTCATTATCTGAATGGCGATATTTTCACGTATATCAGTTATGCGAATATTCAGGATAAACAGAGGGATACTTCAGGGTTTAAAACTTTTCCTGTGTCATTACATGACACGATTTATTTTTCTAAAGGTCTGATGATTCTTGATTCGGTCATCGTAAATCCTGTGACGGATAAATATCATTTCACTTCATCCGATACAGCGCTGATGGCCAAAGTCAGGGTAATCAGCCGGGACAGCAATCAGTATTTCATGTACCCGCTGTTATTTGTGAAAGACAATATGATTCATCGTATCGCTGATACCCTGTTTGCTCAAAACCTGGCAGTAGAACTTGGATCGGTAATGAATAATAAGAAAATCCAGCTGCTCACTAAGGAATCCGCGGATATGGTACCATTTGTAGCGCTGAAAGTGTACATGATGCCACAAATTAACCTAGTCTGGATAGGTATTATTATCATGATGACGGGCTTCGTAATGAGCATAACAAACCGTCGTAAACAACTGAATAAAAAGCAGTCACAATCACTGTCTTAGCAGCTTCCACGTCGCTTGGGCGATCCCGGAATTTGTATTAACTTTATTCATTCAATGCCCCACTGTCGTGCACGATATTCCGCTATTTTAATTCCGTTCATACTGCTGATCACGGCTCAATCTGGATTTGCACAACAGGCATCTAAATCGGCTTCAGATTCAATTCAGGTTTCACAGGAAAAAAAGCGAATGGACCTCCAACAATTCAATAGTCGCTTTGGAAAGAATGACACCATCTGGAGTGAGGTAATCATTTATAATGGAGATACAATTCCGGCAAAGACATATACGGTTGTAAATGTTTTTCACGTCATGACTTACGCAATGCGTAAGAGAAACGAGGCGATGACGAGACTGAGAAATGCTGTGTATGTTACCTATCCTTATGCCAGGAAAGCAGGCATGATTTTGAATGACATGAATGTTCACCTGGCAAAAATGAATTCAGAATCGGAGAAAAAGGACTATGTGAAATCGATGGAAAAACAATTGAAAAAAGAATTCACAGATCCGATGGAAAAACTCTCAGTATATCAGGGAATGGTATTGATGAAGTTAATAAACCGGCAGACGGGAAATAATTGTTACGATATAATAAAAGAATACAGGGGTGGGTTCTCAGCCCGTCTCTGGCAAACTGTTGCTTTCTTTTTTGGCAGTAGTCTAAAACAACCTTACGATGCGCAGGGTGAGGATCATGATGTTGAGATTATAGTGCAGGAGGTTGAGCGGATGTATCGAGGATAGTTTCACAATCCATCATTGTGAAAAACGGAGTATAACAATTGGTTCACAGTTTATTGATTTTCCCAATTAAACCAGTAGTAGAAAATCCCTCCAGAATCGGATTAATTACAACTCTCCCTCCTGCGGAAATAACTTCTTTGGCTCCGACAATTTGTTCGATAGTATAGTCACCTCCTTTCACGAGAACATCAGGTCTTATTGTTTCTATAAGATCCAATGGTGTGTCTTCATCAAAAATAACAACTGCATCTACGATCACTATCGAAGCCAGCATCAGAGATCTTGATTTTTCATCCAATACAGGCCGCCCCTCACCTTTCAACCTGTGTGCTGATCCGTCAGAATTCAAACCAACAATAAGGAAATCCGCTTCACGTGCTGCATCTGAAAGTGATGCTATGTGGCCCGGGTGAAGAATATCGAAACATCCGTTAGTAAAGGAAACGGTTTTGTTAAGTAATTTCCATCGGTTCACCTGGAAAACAATCTCCTTCGAGGTATAAATTTTATGCTGTATAACCTGGATTTGTTTCATCCATTTTAAGTTTATGACGATTAACTCGAGGTAATAAAATAAAACTAAATACGCCGAACACTACAAAACTAAGAAACTGGCCAAACCAAAGTAGCCAACCCAGTGCCTGGCCGTAAGGTTCCTTGGGTATATTATATAGTGCTACAGTTTCCATAACAAGTAAGGCGTATGCACCAATTCCACCAGGTGAAACAATCATTCCAACACTGCCCATTGCAAGTACGGTAAGCGCATCTGCAAGACTTAGATGACTGGTTTCATCGATAGCAAAAAACCCGCACCATGTGCTAAGCAGGTACAAAAACCAAATAGAAATAGTGTAAACGAAAAATAGGGGTTTATTTTTCAGGGCACGTACACTGATTAAACCGTGCCAAACGCCGATCATAATATTCTTTATTTTTTGGACAAGATTAATGTGTCCGAAACGACTAAAAATGATTTTTAAAAATATCAGAAGGATGATCAATGTGGCCATCACAAAAAATATCTTTCCATAAGCCGTGTGCCCGTTTTTATTTTGAAAAAGAGGAAATACGTAGTCGTGTACGAGCGAGGAAACGATATCGAACTGAAAAACAAAAGTGAGTCCGAATACCAACATTAGACATATCACATCAAAAGCTCTTTCTGCCACGATGGTGCCTACAAGCTTTTGAGCGGGAACTTTTTCATACTTGGCAAGAATCGTGCATTTGATCACTTCCCCAAGACGAGGTGCGCCGAGATTTACAAAATATCCGATCATTACTGCTAAAAAGGCATTCAGTTTAGAAGGATGATAACCCATAGGTTCCATCAGCTGTCTCCACCGCAATGCACGAAGCCAGTGGGCGGCAAGTAAGAGACTAAAAACCGGAATCAGTAACCAATAATGTGCGCGGTCCAGTGCCTTTTTGAGCTGCTCCCATTTTTCATGATCCATTCCGCGAACGCTCAACCAAACGAAAAAAACTGCAAGGCCAGCGAAAAATGCGTACTGCAGGACCGACAAAAAATGCTTTTTCATAGAAGCGGGTAAGGTACAATTTAATCTACATCATGTTACCCTCCTTTGGGAAAACCACCGATGGTTTGAATTTCCTGGCTTCTTCAATATCCATTCGGGCGTAAGAGATTACAATTACAATATCACCCACAGCTCCATAGCGTGCAGCAGGCCCGTTCAGGCAGCAAATACCAGACTTCCTTTTTCCGGAGATAAGGTAAGTTTCAATTCTTGCGCCATTATTTACATTAACTACCTGAACCTTTTCGTTTTCAATTAAGTTGGCTGCATCCATCAGGTCTTGATCAAGGGTAAGGCTTCCTATATAATTAAGATTGGCTTCTGTTATTACAACCCTGTGTACCTTCGATTTCAATATTTCGACTTCCATCGGCTTTTTTCAATTTGAGCCGCAAAATTATGCTAATTAAGCAGCAAATTGTCTATCAGTCTAACCTCTCCCAGAAAAGCTGCTATCAGCGTAACTACTAATTCCCTGCCATCCCAGTTTTCGACTGGCTGAAGGTCATTTTGTCGTGCAATGGATACATAGTCGGTTCTAAAACCGGTGTCATTAAGCTTTTTTATGGCCGTTTCTGTCAGAAATTTGGTTTCTCCCGGTTTGAGATTTTTTTTAATTGAGTTTAAAACTGCAAAAATGGTCTCAGCAATTAGTTTTTGGTCCCCGGTTAATCTTCTGTTTCTGCTGCTAAGTGCAAGCCCTCCTGGTTCCCTTATTGTAGGTACTATTTGGAATTCAACCATTAACTCCGTCAAATGGATCAGCCTTTTCACAACGAGACATTGTTGATAGTCCTTTTGCCCCATGAATAAATAATCAGGTTTTACAAGTTGCAACAGGCGACTCATTACCTGACAAACTCCCTGGAAATGCCCCGGCCTGTAACGGCCTTCAAGGATGGTTTCAAGGGTTCCGAGATCATAGATTTCCAGGTTTTTATCTCCATTCGGATAGATTTCATCAACAGATGGAATGAAAACCAGGTCAGTTCCTGCCTTTTCAAGCATCTTAATATCATTCTCGAGACTCTTAGGGTATTTCTTAAAGTCTTCAGGGTCATTAAATTGTGCTGGGTTTACGAAAATGCTGCAAATACAACAGTCTGATCTTCTGCGACAAACGTCAATTAATTCGATATGGCCCTGGTGTAACGCACCCATAGTTGGTACAAAACCGGTTTTCACGCCGCTGGTTCTTAAATTTTCCAAATTCTTCCGGAGATCTTCAGACCTCTTAATTAGAATCATTTTCAGCGTTTTATAATCGGAGGCCCTAGAGAGTGCCTATTTAGGGAATAAACCGTACCTTTGCAAACTGAATTTCAGGTATTCTCCTGATCATCAATTCCCAGTCCTAATGGTAGCAAAGAAAAGAATTTTATTTATCTCCAATGAAATGTCTCCCTATCTGGAACTTACAGAATTTGCGGAAACAGTTAATAAGTTAGCGATAAAATCCAACGATGGTGGTTTTGAAGTTCGTTGTATTATGCCAAGGTTTGGAGTTATAAATGAAAGAAGACACCGGCTACACGAAGTAGTTCGTCTTTCAGGTATCAATGTGTCAGTTGACAACGACGACTATCCATTACAAATAAAGGTCGCCTCCCTTCCCAATGCGCGTCTTCAGGTTTATTTTCTGGAAAATGAGGATCTTTTTAAAAGAAAATATATTTTCCACGATGAGAAGGAAAAATGGTTTGACGACAATGGATTGCGAACTGTATTCTTTTGTAAGGGTGCATTAGAAACGGTTAAAAAATTCGGATGGCCTCCCGATATTATTCATTGCAGCGGCTGGATGACGGGGTTGATTCCTTTTTATCTAAAAACCGTTTACAAGAAGGAGCCGGTATTTGCGCATAGCAAAGTGGTGTACACGATAGGGCAGAACACTTTCAAAGAAAAATTAGGCGCCAACTTTACCAAAGTCGCCAACATACATGCGAGCATCAAAGACAAGGATCTGGAACCATACAGCGAGGCCAGTAATTCTGATCTTTTCAGAATCGGTGCAGGATATGCGGATGCCATCACATTTGGTGCAGAGAAAACCGATAAAAAGCTAATCGAAGAATTCAGTAAGGTGAGAGGCAAAAAAGTGCTTCCCTATAATACCGAATCTGACTTAAGTGATTATTTGCAGCTATATACTGACCTCTCACAATAATTTTTTCCCGCGATTTATAAGTGATAATGCTTCAACTATTATCTTTGCTCCGCCATCCATTAATTACAATTTGTAGTTAGTGGTTTTTTATTTTCATGGTTCTAATTAAATAATAAAAATGCCTTACCTATTCACTTCTGAAAGCGTTTCTGAAGGCCATCCCGATAAAGTGGCCGACCAGATTTCTGACGCCTTGATTGATCACTTCCTGGCTTTTGATCCCCAGTCCAAGGTGGCCTGTGAAACGTTGGTTACAACCGGACAGGTAGTGCTTGCCGGTGAAGTTAAATCGAGTGCCTATTTGGATGTTCAGGAAATTGCCCGTTCAGTAATTCGTAAGATAGGTTATACGAAAAGTGAATATATGTTCGAGGCAAATTCATGTGGTATCTTTTCGGCAATACATGAACAATCTGCAGACATCAACCAGGGAGTGGACAGAAGAAAGAAAGAGGATCAGGGTGCAGGCGATCAGGGAATGATGTTCGGCTATGCCAGTCATGAAACGGCAGATTATATGCCACTGGCTTTGGACCTGGCTCATAAGCTACTAATTGAACTGGCAGCTCTCAGAAGAGAAAATGATGAAATAAAATATTTGCGGCCGGATGCAAAAAGCCAGGTTACACTTGAATATGACGACAAAAATAATCCGGTCAGAATTGATGCGATCGTGATTTCGACGCAACACGACGATTTCGACACGGAAGAAAAAATGCTTGCAAAAATCAGCCGGGACATTAAAAATATCCTGATTCCCCGCGTAAAATCGAAGTATAAAAAATACGATCATCTTTTTAATAAGCGGATCAAGTATCATATTAATCCAACTGGTAAGTTTGTAATCGGAGGTCCGCATGGTGATACGGGACTTACTGGTCGTAAGATTATCGTGGATACTTATGGCGGAAAAGGAGCACATGGAGGCGGAGCTTTCAGTGGTAAAGATCCTTCAAAGGTGGATCGGAGTGCAGCTTATGCAACCCGGCACATCGCCAAAAATCTTGTGGCTGCCGGTGTAGCAACGGAAGTACTGGTGCAGGTTTCTTATGCTATTGGAGTTGCGCAGCCTACGTCGATCTATGTAAATACATTCGGTACAGCAAAAGTTAAAATGAAAGATGGCGCTATTGGTAAAATCGTAAGCGAGATATTCGATATGCGTCCTTATTTTATTGAAAAACGTTTGAAATTGCGTAATCCGATTTACAGTGAAACTGCCGCTTACGGGCATATGGGACGTAAACCTAAAACGGTTGTAAAGACATTTGTTTCACCCGATGGAAAAACAATTAAGAAGAAAGTAGAACTTTTTACCTGGGAGAAGCTGGACTACGTAAACAAGGTAAAGCAGGCGTTTAACCTAAAATAATAAGGACGGAAAATATAAAAAGGTCAGCTGCAAGGCTGGCCTTTTTTGTTTATGGTATATGGTTGATGGAAGATTGTGACAACGGATGCCATAAACCATTTACCATTAACTATAAACCGTTAAATTCGGCTCATGGATAATCAAGATAATCCGTGGACTGTACTAACCAGTAAAGAGATTTATGAAAATCCCTGGATACAGATTACAGAGTTTCAGGTCATCAACCCAAATGGAGGGAATGGAATTTACGGGAAGATACATTACAAAAATATTGCGGTTGGTGTAATTCCAATTGACGAAAACTGGAATACCTGGTTGGTGGGCCAGTTTCGTTTTCCGCTTGATATTTACAGTTGGGAAATTCCGGAAGGCGGAGGAAGTATGAACGAAGATCCAATGGAAGCGGCCAAAAGGGAACTGCTTGAAGAAACAGGGCTGATTGCAAAAGAATGGACAAAAATCCTGACGATGCATTTGTCCAATTCTGTAAGTGACGAGCTTTCGATGGTTTACCTGGCCCGTATTCTTGATCAAGAAAAATCATCTCCTGAAGAAACGGAGGACCTCGTGGTTAAGAAATTACCATTCGACGAAGTAGTCGAAATGGCGGAATCAGGAAAAATCACAGACGCCATCTCGATAGCTGCGATACAGCAAATTCAGATTATGATTTTAACTAATAAAATTAAAAGATAGATTTTGAAATCTTCTGAAATTATAATTGGCAGGCAACCGCTTATTGAAGCTATTCAGGCAGGCAGAGCTATTGACAAAATTTTATTTCAGCGTAATGTTAGCGGGGAATCCATAGGTGAAATCCGAAAACTTGCTGAAAAACACGGCATCCCAATCCAACAGGTACCGGTAGAGAAGTTGATGTCACTTACGAGAGCCAATCATCAGGGTGTTGTGGCTCTTGCTGCTTTGGTCACTTACATGGATCTCCAGGCAGTCATCGACCTGGTGGTATCTGAAGGGAAGTCACCTTTATTTATTCTTTTGGATGGAATTACGGACGTCAGAAATATGGGGGCTATTGCCCGAAGTGCCGTCTGTTGCGGCGCCCAGGCTATGATCATTCCTGATAAGGGTATTGCCGCACTAAATGAAGAAGCTCTAAAGTCTTCTGCCGGTGCCTTAGAAAAAATCCACGTATGCAGGGTAAGCAGTTTGCTAAAAGCCGTTGACAGCCTGCATTTGAATGGTATCCTTGTTTTTGCCAGTTCCATGAATAGCAATAAAAAATTATATGATCTCCAGTCGGAACTACCCTGCTGCTTCATGATGGGTAGCGAGGACAGGGGCCTACAACCCTATCTGAACAAGGCCGCCGACGAACTGTTCACTATACCCATGGCTGGCGAATTCGACTCCTTTAATGTTTCCGTAGCAGCGGGCATCATTTTATATGAAGCCATGAAAAAGAGAATGGTTGTTTAGAGAAATATTCAATTTACTGTTTCCTACAGGATAAAAATTCCGTTTAAATAAGGAGTGGAGTTGTTCTATCTCAAGAATATCTGTTAGTAGATGAATTCTATGCATCCGCTGTTTTTTTGCATAAAAATGAATTATATTTAATTTATACCCCGATTATACAGTGCTGCAGGAATTGATTTAAACCACTAAACGACGAATCAATGGATCAACCGAGCGTACAACAAGTATTTTTCCAGCACATTAAGTCCAACCTTGCAGACCACCTGTCCATGGTGGATGAAGTAGCCGAACTTTTAAATATCAGTAACGACAGCGCTTACAGAAGGATCCGCGGTGAAAAACCCCTGTCTTTTGAAGAGATTAATGTGCTTTGTTCCAAGTTTCATATTTCGATGGATCAGCTGTTCCATTTAAAGAATGATTCATTTTTATTTACTGGGCCTCTTTCTAATAACTCTAATTTTGGAATAGAGTCATATCTGGAGTATCTATTAGCTCAATTGAACTATTTTAATTCATTTGAACATAGAGAGGTATACTTCAATGCAAAAGACTTTATTTTTCATTGGATAGGTTTTCATGAACTGAGTGTATTTAAGATTTTTTTCTGGATGAAGACTATTCTTCAATATCCCATAGAAGGCAAAGAAATTCTTTTGATGGATACCATCCGTGAAAGTGTAATGAAAATTACTTCCAAATTGAGCGAAGCATTTAATAAAGTTCCGCTACTTGAAATTTGGCAGGACGACAGTATAAATGCTACTTTAAGACAGGTAGACTATTACAGGCAAAGTAAAATATTTCCTTCCGACGATTATGCACTTGCTATTTACAGGAATATTTTGGAAATGATTGATCACATTGAAAAACAAGCTGAAGCCGGTTGTAAATTCCCCATTGGTGGGAAACCCAATGCAGCGAGTCCTAGCTACAAGTTTTATTTGAATGAATTTATCCTGGGAGACAATTGTAATCTTGCGGTTTTAAATAATACCAAAGTAGTTTATTTAAATCATTCTGTACTAAATATTATCATGACTAAGGATCCCGTATTTACTGAGTATATTTATCAGCATTTCCAAAATATTATGAGAAAATCAACATTGATGAGTCAGGTGGGTGAAAAAGACAGAAGAAGATTTTTTAATAATTTGCGCGAAAGAGTGGAAAGCCGAATACGGACATTTTAATTTTTAAAGACTGATTTAAATTAGTTTCGTTGAATGACAGTGAAGAATACTAATAAGAAACTGATAAAAATCATAGAATGTCCCAGGGACGCCATGCAGGGGTGGACTCATGATATTCCTACGGAGAAAAAAATCACCTACCTGAATTCACTGCTTCAGGTTGGATTCGATAGCCTGGATTTTGGAAGTTTTGTATCTCACAAAGCCATTCCCCAGATGGCTGACACCAAACAGGTAATAGCAGGGATAGATCCGACAAATTCAAAAACAAGATTACTGGCCATCGTTGCAAATACGCGGGGAGCTGCCGAAGCGGCGACATATTCTCTTATACAAGACATAGGCTTCCCCTTTTCTATTTCAGAAACTTTTCAGAAACGTAATACCAACTCATCGATTAACACGTCGCTAATGAGTGTTTTGGATATCCTTGAAATTTGCCGTCAGAAGAAAAAACGATTGGTGGTTTATATTTCGATGGCATTCGGAAATCCATACGGAGATCCCTGGTCTTCTGAAATCGCAATACAGTGGACACAAAAGTTGGTTAAAGCAGGTGTGAAGGTTATTTCGTTAGCCGATACGGTGGGTCTGGCAAGCCCTTCTCAGGTAAATGAACTGACCAAGTCAGTAATAACTGAATTTCCTGCCATAGAGACGGGCGTCCATCTGCACAGTCGCAGGGAGAATAGTATTGAAAAGCTGGAAGCAGCTTATAACGCCGGTTGTCGACGTTTTGATGGTGCCCTCAATGGAATAGGCGGATGCCCAATGGCTGGGGATGAACTGGTTGGCAATATGGATAGTCTGATTATGATCGATTATTTTCAGAAAAAAAATGTTTTACCCGTCCTGAATCAACCAGCTCTAAAGAAAAGTGTAATGATGGCCAATGAAATATTTTTAAATCATTAAAGTGGATCCTTTTTTTCTTCCCATTCAGATAAATGCACCTGTAGAAAAAATCAGATATCCGCAGAAAATTCTTTTAACGGGTTCCTGTTTTACGGAACACATTGGCCAGCATCTCGCGGATATGAAATTCGATATATTGCAAAATCCGAATGGGATTCTTTTTGATCCAATAAGTGTAGCCAATAGCCTGATCTCATATTTGCAGCCCGAACTATATCAAAGTGATAATCTTTTTTTCTACAATGAACTCTGGCAAAGCTGGAAACACCATGGAATATTTTCTGATACCAATCAGTCTGAAGCGCTGAACAAGATAAATAGCTCACAGCAAGCCGCTTACACATTTTTGAAACAGGCAGACTGGCTGATCATCACACTTGGATCCGCATTTGTTTATTTATTAAAAGAAAATAATAAGCCGGTTGCGAATTGCCATCGTGCGCCCGGTGATTGGTTTAGAAAAAAACTTCTACCCGTAGAGGAAATGCTCGCGGGTTTGGATGGAGCAATGCACAGGTTATTTGAAATAAATCCAAATTTACAAATTGTGTATACTATTAGCCCTGTCCGTCACGTACGGGATGGCGTTATAGAAAATAATCGTAGTAAGGCGAGATTAATTGAAGTTGCTCATCAACTGGTCGCCAAATTTAACCGCACATATTATTTTCCTGCATATGAGCTGGTTATTGATGTTTTAAGGGACTACCGTTTTTATGATAAGGATCTCGTTCATCCAAATTATATGGCGACGAATTATGTGGTTGAGAATTTTATGGAAAATTATGTGCAACCTGAAACAAGGTTAATTGCAGAAGAGATAAAAAAAATACAAATATCTTTCAAACACCGGCCTCTGCACCCTGCGACAGAAGCTCATCGACGATTTCTAAATGAACAATTTGAGAAAACAACTGAATTGCAACAGAAATACCCATATCTGAACTTCGAGAAAGAACTGAAGCACTTTGGGAAAGTGTGAGAGTATGGGAGTATGGGAGTTTGGGAGTGTGATTTGTTAGTTTTATTTATAAGTAAATTTCCAAATTCTCACACTCCCACACTCCCAAACTTTCTTAGTGTATCCGATCTCCCCTCACATCCATATTCTTCATCAGACCGGCTTCAAATATCAGCCATTCGGCCCATCGTTTTTTCACTTTCTCTTTGCCGAGGTAAGTTTCTGCCAGATTTATAAAAAGATGGTAGTGTCCAGCTTCACTTTCCATAAACTTTCTGTAGAAATTGCGGAGATATTCGTCCGGAAGGCTATCACTCAATCTTTTAAACCTTTCGCAGCTACGTGCTTCGATCATCGCCATGGTGAGTAACTGATCAAGAAATCTTTCATCGAAATCACCACCCTTTCTTTGAAAGGAAATCAAATGGTTAACATATTCGTCTTTTCTTTGCCTTCCGAGTTTAAGTCCCCTTTTATCGAGTTCAGCCAGTACCATTCTGAAATGCCCCCATTCTTCTGTAACAATGGGAGCAAGTTCGGATACTAACCTGGTTCGATCCGGATATTTTGTTATCAATGTAATGCATGTCGTGGCCGCCTTTTGTTCACAAAAGGCGTGATCAGTTAGAATATCTTCGATCGAAAGACTTGCCAGATCGACCCAACGGGGGTCTGTTGCGAGTTGAAGTCCGAGAATATTTTTGGTTGTTTTCATGTGTTTTGCAAATGTCTGAATTAAAGGGATATTTGGTTCATAATTTTATGAGAGAAGATTTTCTGTTTAAGAGACTTAAGGAAAAATCAGATTCAGATGCATTACGCGGGCTTCGATTGCAAGGAGAGCAATCGGATTATTTTTCCAATGATTATCTTGGAATCGTAAAAAACGGCCTGATCGAGAAACATCTTGGAAACCATAACTATCCACATGGATCAACTGGATCGAGGTTACTCGCAGGTAATAATTCGATTATTGAGGAAACCGAATTTGAAATTGCCAAATTTCACGAGGCACCTGCGGCACTTATTTTCAATTCCGGATATGACGCAAATTTTGGTCTATTGGCCTGTATTGCCCAGCGTGGTGACCTGATTGTATACGACAAACTCAGCCATGCATCCATTCGCGATGGAGTCCGGCAGTCTTTTGCAAATTCTTCCTCATTTGCACACAATGACCTGAACGAGCTTGAACAAAAGTTAAAAAGCCGTCCCGTAAGTGAATCAGGAAATTGCTTTGTAATCACAGAATCTGTTTTTTCCATGGATGGGGACAGGGCGCCGCTTTCAGAAATAGCGGATTTATGCGCCCGGTATGATGCATATTTCATCGTGGATGAAGCCCATGCAACCGGTTTTGCAGGGGAACAGGGAGAAGGGCTCGTTCAGTCTTTCGGATTGGCGGATCGTTGTTTTGCACGTATTCACACATTTGGAAAAGCGCTCGGATGTCATGGTGCGGTAGTCCTGGGATCAAATCAATTAAGGAATTATCTGATCAATTTTTGCAGGCCATTTATTTACAGTACAGCCATTCCTCCCGCATCCGTTGCTGCCATCGGGGCCTCTTACAAGATTTTTCCCGGGATGAATCAGGAAAGAGCAATTTTGAAAAGTCTCATTTCACTTTTTGACTATCCCTGTTTTAATAAATCAGACACTCCCATACAGTGTTTTATAGTGCCGGGTAATGAAAAGGTGAAAAAAATATCTGAATTGCTTTTTAACAATAACCTGGATGTTAGGCCGATTTTATATCCAACCGTTCCATTAGGTAAGGAAAGATTACGTATTACGTTGCATAGTTTTAATTCTTTCGAAGAAACGAAAATGCTGGTCGACATTCTTTTGAAATCTGCCAATAAAGAATAATCAACATTTGCATTTTAATTCCACACTCCCATACTCCCATACTTGCCTTTCATCTTCCTCTTGGTCTTCCGCCAGGATTTTTCAATGCATCACCAATCGCTGTTCCAAATAATCCATCAAATCCGACCCGAACACCTACCTGTCCTGATTTTCCATTGAGATAGGACCCGATCACGTCAACCCGGAAAAGTTTAAAAATATTTTCCAGGCCGGCAAATATTTCAACATAGTTATTATCCTGATTCACATAAAAAGCATTTGAACCGACAACCAGATTCCATTGCAGGTTTCTGAGAAGAGGGACTTTGTTAGTGAGCATTCCATTGAAATGATGTTCAATATGTCCTACTCCATACAGGGAAGCAGTTGTTGCGTTTTGATAATAGGGTGCGAGCTGGAAACTATTTAAATACGGACTGGCGTAAAAAGTCTGATTTCCATTGAACTGCTGATAGTCCATTACATAAACAGATTTGTCATTTAGAAATCCTCCAATTCCAAAACGGTATTTAAATACTCCTTTTAATTTGAAATTCACATTATCCCAAAGAGAAAACTGCCATTTTTCATAATTCACATCCGATCCAAATACGTTGGGTATGCCCATTCGAAACGAAAGGGCTAACGTAGGATATTTCGATCCGATGGATAATTTATTGTCCGGGAATTCTATATATCGCTGTCCTGGTTTGAATTGCAGGTCTACACCACCGATCAAAGCCTGGTTTTGAGTAAAGTTTTGATTGATAATTTCATACGGATAATTAGGCGTAAACGCTTTGTCTTTATTGCCAAAAAAAGAAAAATCCGAAGTATTGTTCAACGGCAGCCGGTCTTCATACAGCAGAGAGGCTGTGATCCTGAATCCATTATCGAAACGTTTTCTGTATTGAAGGTTACCAAAATAATTTTCATAAATTTTCATATAGTTATCGCGGAAGAAGAGCGTATAGAGTTCGTTCATTACTGGCCCGATGGGATTATCGGGATTGAACTGGCTAACTCTTTTGCCCCCGCTTATAGTCCATGCAGATCGGCTTAATTGTTCACCGTTCAGGTCTGTTGCAAATTTTCTTTTGGAAAGATTAAGAGATGCCCAGGCATTTAAATGAGTATTGCTGAAACCATATCTGATATGAGGAATGAATTCGATGCTGTTTCCTGTAGTTTTATTTTCTTTCAGAAAACTGAACTCTCCGTTCACTACGAGACCCTCCACCGTATTGTATTCTATAAGTGGCAACAGCGGTTGAACGTTTATGCTTATTGGTTTAACGGGATCATAGTCTGATCTTTTGATGCCATTAAACAGGATGTTCACGATCGTAATACGACCTTGCTTTTTACGGAGAGAATCAGCCGTTCTACGCAAATATGCCGAGTCATTGCGGCTGTTAAAACTGCTGTCTTTTGTCCGGAAGTCTTCCAGTTCTTCAGGAGCCAGCGGTACAGGTCTCAGAGAATCCCAGTACAGGAAGCTTTTCTTGGTTACTCCTGTATCGTATTTGACCACTACGTTGTTAAAGTACTTTTTTCTAAATCGGGGCTCGAGATTATAATTACTATAAACATTGAGAAAATTTCCATTTACGTCGATGCCAAACTTATTGAACGAAAAATTTACCACCTGGTTTTGCGTGCGCCAAACAAGCGGGAGTTATGGGCACATGGATTTGTTTGATCGTAAGCGTATCTACGATTTCAAGCTGGTAGTCTTTGGTTAGCATCAAGTCCAGACTATGAATACGCCAGTCGCCTTCAGTTATATTAATGGTTCCGGAGAAAAGTGGCTCAAATCTTCTTTTAGGGATAACTCTGATTTGGTTAACTTCTTTGCCATCTTCCATAAAGGAACCAAGAAATTTGTACTTATAATAATTGAGCGCTCCATCAGCAATCGGAGATACATATCCACGGGGACTCAGTTGGGTAATAAAAATGTTTACGTTGTTATTATAAAAGTTTATAAAAGTCGGGAAATTAAATCCGTATCCATTAGATCCGCTTTCTCTACCGGAAATAACTTCCAGTTTTATATTGTCAGGTTTTTTGAATGCAATTTTTGTAAGTGATTCCGACAGGTATATTATACCGCGGCCTTCAGAATCTACACCAAGGTCCTTTCTGTCTTCATCCGAAAAAGTCTTGCCGAGAATTTTTGATGGAAGACTGCGACTTCGTATCAGCGTTTTGATATATGCTTCACAAGTAAATGAATCAAGCGGGTTTTCGTAAGATTTTCTTTTCTTTATGGCGTGCCTTATAATTTCATAAGCCGGGTCTTCCGCCCCTGCTTTTACTGTTACTTCATTCAGGTTTGTTTGCTGAATCGATAAATGAAAATCGAGCGTGATAGCGTCAGCAGATAAAGTCACCGTTTTTTCCTGTCTGGCATAACCCACATACTGACACACGATCGTATAGTTGCCGGCCGGGAGATCCAAAAAATATTTCCCCCGATTGTTGCTGGTGGTTCCTTGTGAACTTCCTTTAATAAAAACAGAAGCAAAGGGAAGTATATTTCCTTTATCGTCAGAGATCGTGCCGCTGATTCTGACAGCCATCGCTTCACAAAAAAACAGGACCAGTGATATAAATAAAATAAATGTCCTCATGAAAGGAAAATAAAAAATTCGATGATAGCCGAATAACTTAAAGTGTTTCGGGAGGGGGAACCGGATAAATAAGCCTTCGGAGATAAGAACCTGCCAGTGCAGCAAATCCCGCCACCAGGGCACCCAGAATGGATGTAATTACGATTAATAAAACGGAGGAGTTGCCCATTCCGAACAAATTGGCGACCTTCTGAGAAAGGATACCATTGTTTTTATTGTCTATCCACCATGCCAGGACTTCCCATAAAAGAAAAACGCCCAGAAACCCTGATAGAAAGGAAAATGCCGGTTTTTGCGGAATAGCTGCGCTCACCAGGAATGCGGCAATGGCGATTCCCCACCAGGGCATATAAAGTCCCGATACGAAAGCCAGCAAAGCTGTAACAAGTATTGATAAAATGTATTTCAACATATGCTGGTTTTATAGTTTGGTAACACGCAATATTGCTTTTACACGTTTATCTGTTTCTTCTTCTTTTGTCATCATCCATAATGGATAATACTTCCCATTTGTCCAATTATCTACAAAATTATCATAATACTGGCTTCCGGGGTTTCCACTTTGTCCACCGGGATATATCCCATACGCTTCTGTATTTTTAGTAAGTTGAACAATCATTCGCCAGCTTGGTCCATGATCTTTTTTTACTGCGTTAATGGCATATTCACCCCCACCATTATCGAAATCATGTCTGCTGAAAGCATCTATTTTTGCAAGATGTTCCACACGTGTGTCTCTTAGTTTACTCCACGTAAGCCTTCCTTCCATGTCAAGTTTTTTGCAGGTCAGTACAGCTTTTTTGAAAGCGAGATTCACATCATGTTTCAGGGTCTCTTTTTCAGGTGTATTAATATCATCCAGGAATTCGTATGCACTGTCCCGCAGTATGCCTTCCAGTAAGGTGCTGTTGGCCGGATAAAAATCCGGCATCCCTGTGCTTTCCAGTTCATCCTTCCAAACAACCGTTTTCAGGCTATCCCAAATGATTTTAAATATAGAACATCCTTTACTATCGGCATCGTAATGAAGATCCCAATCCTTTAACAGCTCGTAATATTTAGATTCAACGGGGCTCATATCGGTTGTATCAATATTCTTCATTAAAACCGGCTTGGCCATGGCTCCAAACGGGTTATAGGTATCCAATTGTAATTTCATCATGTCCTCTATGCCGATTTCATTCGTCTGATTCAGGTAGTGGTTAATTGTAAGGGCGCGATAATTGTGATATTCACCTCCCAAATAGTATGGATAAGTAAGTGGATTAACGGGATATTGATTCGCGCTGCTCACGAAACCCCGTTCAGGATTATACATGAAAGGATTTTCTGATTGTGGGATCATTCCCTGCCATTGATAACTGCTATCGGTACCGGGCATTACGAAGTCGCCCTGCCTTTTCCATTTAGCGGGAAATTCGCCTTGGGCTGTGATGGCAATATCCCCGTTTTTACAAGCAAAAATCACATTTTGTCCTGGCGTGTTCAGCCATTTAAGCGACTGTTGGTAGTCAGCATAATTCTTCGCATGATCGAGACCGTTAAAAATCAGGAGTTCATTACTTGGGTCATGTGCTTTCCACCTCACTGCATAATATTTGTTATTCGTTTTTTTATTACCAGTGAAACTTTTATCGAACATTACCGGGCCAAATACGGTATAAGCAACGGTATCAATATATTCTGTTGTGTCTTTTAGAATGATATGTTCAAACCGAAAATCGGTTGGCACCCATTGGCCGTTATACCAATACTCTTTTCTGCTATCGTCTTTAAAACTGATTTCATAATAATCCCGGACATCGCGCATGGCATTGGTAAATCCAAATGCACAGCTGTCGTTAAATCCTATAATTACTCCGGGTGCACCGGGGAATGTAGCTCCGTAAGCGTTAAAGGACGGGCAGGAAATCTGCATTTCATACCACAGAGAGGGAAGGTTTAGTCCTAAGTGCGGGTCATTACAAAGGATAGGTGAACCACTTTTTGTTTTAATGCCACTTACAGCCCAGTTATTGCTGCCATTGTCCTTATCCGGTTTACTTGAAATAAGATTTGATGTGTCCTTATTGTGCAGGTAGGAAGAATCATAACCCAAAGGCGTTTTCAATGTAATACCGGGAATGCGAGCAAAAGAATCTACTGGTACAATCGGATCCAGCGAATCCTGTGTAATGGGAAACATTTTATTGAAGGTCGAATAACCGAGTCTGGATAGCAGATTGGTGTATTCAAAATCAGTCTCGTAGCCCGCGAGGTCGAACGACATAAATTTTAGAAACAGCGCCGTTTTCAGGTTGGTCCATAATTCGGGTTTATATCCAAGTATCTTATATTCTATTGGTAGATCACTTTCCTTCAGATTGGTAATATATGCGTTTACACCTGCTGTATAAGCATCGGCCTCAGCTTTGGAAGCGGAGTCTTTTTCCATTTCCGCAACTGCTTTTTCTGCTGCATAACCCATTCCAAGCCTTCTTTTTTCCCTGTCGAAGTTCAACCCCTTAGGTCCAATCAATTCACTTATCCTGCCAGCGGCAGCATAGGTTTGGAACTCCATTTGCCACAACCGGAATTTCGCATGCAAATATCCCTGTAAATAGTAAACATCGTTTTCGTTGCCGGCAAAAATATGGGGCACCAGACGATCGTCCAGATAGATTTCTGCAGGATCTTTTAAACCGGGTAATTGAAGATCCTGTCCGAAGTCTTTGTCTATTGGTTCAGCATTTTGCCAGAATCCGTGTTGAGGACTTAAGAATTCACCCAGAGGAGGTGCAGGACCCCACCTGGTATTGAAAACAATGATTAAAAGAATAGTAACAGCTGAAGAAATGAGTAATGGGACAAATTTCATGGAGCGGGTTTCAAATTAAATTCATTTAAAAGTAAAAAATTTTTAGCCAATTCCACCCTGTTTGATGAAATAGGTGGAGGTTTCGTAAAACGTAAATCCTTTTGTAAATTTGCAACGTGGGAGCATTACACAACAGGATATCACAGAAAGAGCTCAGGCAAAAGCTTCTGGAAGAAAAAATTGAACGTAAAACTCTTTCTTTTTACCATTATTTTCCTATCATTCATCCGGATATTTTCCGCGATGAATTATACAAGCGACTGGCGGAAATGCAGGTATTCGGAAGAATTTACCTGGCACATGAAGGCATTAATGCCCAGGTTAGTGTGCCACTATCAAGGATAGACGAATTCAGATTATATCTGGATACCATTGTGGCGCTTAAGGGCATTCGTTTGAATATAGCGTTGGATGATGACGGAAAATCTTTCTGGGTTCTAAAAATTAAAGTGAGAACGAAGATTGTGGCTGATGGTATTAAAGACCCTGAGTTCAGCATGGAAAAAAAAGGCAGGTATGTAGATGCTGAAACTTTTAATCGGATTGCAGATAGTCCGGACACGCTGATAGTAGATATGCGAAATCACTACGAATATGAAGTAGGGCATTTTGAAGGTGCCATTGAAATACCCAGTGATACTTTTCGTGATCAGCTTCCCATGGCAGTGGAGCTGCTGAAAGATAAAAAAGACAAGCCGGTCATTATGTATTGCACAGGTGGTATTCGTTGTGAAAAAGCCAGTGCTTATTTATTACACCGCGGATTTAAACAAGTATTTCATCTGGAAGGCGGCATTATTCACTACGCTAATACAGTTAAAGAGAAGGGTCTTGAGAATAAATTCCGTGGAAAGAATTTTGTGTTTGATGAAAGGCTGGGTGAGTCTGTTTCGGGAGAAATCATCGCTCATTGTCACCAGTGCGGCAAACCAGCCGATACCCATACGAATTGTAAAAACAGCGGATGTCATCTTCTTTTTATACAATGCACATCATGCGCCGAAAAGTATGACGGCTGTTGCAGTAAGGCATGTATGGAAACTTATCATCTCCCGATAGAAGAACAGAAGGCACTGAGAAAAGGTAGAATTAACGACCAGAAAATTTTCAATAAGTCGAGAAGACGTTTAATGCCGAAAGCTGAAAGCTAAAGGCGTAAGGCTGAGCGCTGAAAGCTTAACTCTTAACGAAGTCAAGCTGTTTGATTTTATTCAGGCTTTCATTAATCAGGAGAAAAGTTTCGTCAGGGCTAAAGGACTCGGGAACAAATTCTTCACCGATTACTTTTTCGTACAATTCTATATATCGGTTTGATATGGTTTGTATCCACTCGTCGGTCATGGCCGGAACTTGTTGACCGGATTTTCCCATAAAGCCATTTGCAATCAGCCATTCGCGCACGAACTCTTTACTCAGCTGTTTTTGTTTTTCTCCTTTTTTCTGTCTTTCTTCAAATCCGTCCGCGTAAAAATACCTGGAAGAATCCGGGGTGTGTATCTCATCCATGAGGTAAATGGTGTCGCCTATTTTTCCAAATTCATATTTGGTATCTACCAGTATGAGTCCCCGTTTTGTGGCCAGTTGTTTCCCAAATTCAAATAACCGGTGAGTGTAATCTTCCATCCGGGCAAAATCTTTTTCCTTCACGATGCCTTTAGCAATGATTTCTTCTTTCGAAATATCCTCATCGTGACCTGCCTCGGCCTTAGTCGAAGGCGTAATTATGGGGTGTGGGAAATAATCATTTTCCTTTAACCCGTCAGGCATGGAAACTCCACACAATATTCGTTTACCCGACTGGTAGGTCCTCCAGGCGTGACCCGTTAAATTTCCCCTGATCACCATTTCGACACGGTAGGGATCACAACGTCTGCCTATACTCACATTTGGACAGGGTGAAGCCAACAGCCAGTTCGGACAGATATCAATCGTTGCATTCAGCATGTAGGCAGCGATCTGGTTCAGAACCTGACCTTTGAACGGTATTGTGCGGGGCAGAATAACGTCGAAAGCAGAGATGCGATCGGAAGCTACCATCACCAAAATACGATCATCTATAGTATACACATCGCGGACCTTTCCCTTATAAAAAGCCGTTTGATCCGTGAAATGGAATGGGATCATATGATCATTTTAAATACAAAGGTTAAATATTAAAAAGTAAAAAATCAGAAATAAAAGTAAAAGGCCAAAACCCTAAAGTATTACATTTATATAGCCAATCCTTTTTACTTTTTTGATGATTGCGTGAAAAGTAAATAAATTAAAACAAATGCCATGAAAACAGCCATACGCAGTATTTTTATGCTCCTGCTGAGTCTATTATTCCTGAATCGGAATTTCGCCCAGACTCAAACTATTCCTGGTAAAATTTTAAATGGAGATAACAAAGACCCTGTTCCCGCTGCTTCGGTTTTGGTAAAAGGTAGTACCAGCGGAACGTATACAGATGGTCAGGGGAATTTTAAAATAACGTTCAGCCACCCATTTCCCATCACACTGGTAATTTCTTCTATCGGGTATGAAACGAGAGAATTTGTGGTTGAATCTGCATCGACAGGTATTGAGATAGACTTAAAGCCGGCGTCCGTTATGGGTACTGAAGTGGTTGTTTCGGCTACCCGTTCACAGATCAGGAGCCTGGAGTCACCCGTTTCAATCGAACGTATGGGCACGGCCGCAATTCGGGAAGTTGCGGGACCTTCATTTTATGACGCTATCGGAAATTTGAAAGGCGTTGACGTAGTAACTTCTTCCATGTTATTCAAAACGATGGGTACCCGTGGATTTAACGGCAGTGGCAATCTGCGTATGAATCAATTGGTGGATGGAATGGATAATCAGGCACCAGGGCTCAATTTTTCCGTAGGAAATATTGCCGGTCTGAATGAACTCGATGTAGATAATGTGGAGTTATTGCCAGGCGCTTCTTCCGCACTTTATGGATCAGGAGGTATGACGGGCACGATCCTGATGACCAGTAAGGATCCTTATAAGTATCAGGGATTAAGTGCGGAATTCAAACAGGGCGTGAATCATATCAGTGATCCCAGTATGAGTGCTGCGCCTTATTATGATATCATGGCCCGTTATGCAAAATCGTTCAACAAATTCGCGTTCCGTATTTCAGCAGATTATATTGAAGGGAAAGACTGGACGGCTACAAATTATAGCAATTACTCTCCTTTACAGGGTTCACCCATCACAGGCGACAGGAGTTTGCCAAATTATAACGGGGTAAATACTTATGGTGACGAGAATGAGTTTTTTACTATAACAGGTGGCCTGAATTCGGCTGCGCAACAATATCTTGATATGCAAACACATCAGGATTCTCTTATTGCCGGCGGCTTGCAACAAATTGCGAAAGCCTCACCACAAAATGCGGGTGTTACTCGTACGGGGTACGCGGAAAATACCTTAACCAATTATAAAGCATATAATTTTAAAGCTTCCGGAGGATTGTATTATAAAATTTCCGACAATACCACAGCAAGTCTGACTGGAAACTTTGGCGAAACAAACACCGTTTATACGGGTACTGACCGATATAATCTCCAAAATGTAACCATCGGCCAGTACAAGGCGGAAGTAACAGGTAAGAATTTTTATGTCAGGGCTTATACGACCCAGGAAAATGCAGGCAACTCCTATGATATGGTTGTTGTAGGCGATTATATGAATGAAGCTTATGCTCCTACGGCAACTGTTTGGGCGCCTACTTATATAGGAGCGTACGCGCAGTCATTTGGTGCTGCACTTTTGGCCGGGCAAAACCCTTCACAAGCTTACGTAACTGCAAGTGCGTTTGCGAGAACTACCGCAGATCAAAACCGGTATTTGCCAGGAACTGCTGCTTTTAATACTGCATTTAATACCATAAAACAAACACCTATTCCTAACGGTGGAAAATTTGAAGATCAAACTAACCTATATGTCGGGGAAGGAATGTACAATTTCGCTGATTTGATCAAGTGGGCCGACTTGACTGTTGGAGCTTCTACCAAGGAATATGTTTTAAATTCCCATGGTACTATATTCGCAGATACGTCCGGAACCATTAGTATCAATGAAAGTGGCGCGTTTGCGCAATTGCAAAAGGGATTTTTAAAAGATGATATACTAAAAATAACGGTGGCAGGTCGTTATGACAAGAGCACTAATTTCACAGGCAGGTTTACGCCAAGAGTTACCGCCGTTTTCCAGGTTGCCAAGGACAATTATATTCGCGCCTCTTATCAAACAGCTTACCGATTTCCTTCAAATCAAAATCAGTATATAGATCTGCAGACGGGCGAAGCACATCTAATAGGAGGACTTCCGCAGTTCATTTCTTATTATCATTTAAACGACCCTAGCACAGGTCCTACTTACGATACTGCATCATATTTTGCCTGGAGGTTACATGGTGGACCACCCGCTACTCAATATGTGTTTAATGAATTTAAACCTGAAACTGTGTCCTCCTGGGAACTGGGGTACAAGGGAATAATTGATGAAAGGTTGTTTATTGATATTTATGGATTTTATGCTCAATATAATAATTTCATAGGATTGACAGTGTTGCTAAAGAATCCGGACGTAGAGGGCGTACATCCAACCAATACTTTTGCGATTTATTCGAACAGCACCAATAAAGTCAATACAGTTGGTGCGGGACTCGGGCTTCAATATACTTTACAAAAAGGATTTTTCGTAGGCGGCAATGTTGCATATAATAACCTATCCAATGCGGATGCCAATGTACTTACACAGTTTAATACGCCCAAGGTTAAATACAATATCTCTTTTGGTAATTACACTATTAAGCAAGTCTTTGGATTTAATCTTACTTATCGCTGGCAGGAAGGCTATTATTACTCATCTTCCTTTGTTTCTGGAAATACAGCCGCGTTCGGCGTGCTCGATGCACAGATCAGTATGAAACTCCCGAAAATGAATAACAGTATGATCAAGATCGGAGCAAGCAATATCTTAAATCATTATTATACAGACGCGGTGGGAAATCCGCAGGTCGGAGGGCTTTACTATGTGAGCCTGGGGTATAATGTATTTTAATAGTGTGAGAGTGTGAGAGTGTGAGAATGTGAGAGTATGGTACTTTTTTAGGTTCTCATACTCTCACATTCTCACACTTGCGTCAGACATTAAACCGAAAATGCATCACATCTCCGTCTTTAACCAAATAATCTTTTCCTTCGATCCGTAGTTTGCCGGCTTCGCGGCAGGCCGCTTCAGATTTATATTTTATAAAATCATCGTAAGCGATCACTTCTGCTTTTATAAAACCCTTTTCAAAATCAGTATGTATAACGGATGCTGCCTGCGGTGCTTTCCATCCTGCATGAATAGTCCACGCTCTTACTTCCTGAACACCGGCGGTGAAATAAGTTAGCAATTCAAGAAGGGTATAGGTGGAACGTATCAGTTTATTCAATGCCGGTTCCTTCATATGGTATTCTTCCATAAACATAGCCTTATCATCCGCATTATCCAATTCCGCAATCTGCTGCTCAATGGAATTGTTCATTACTATGATTTGCGCATGTTCCGCATCGGCGGCTTTTTTCAGCGCGTCAGAAAAACGATTTCCTGTATGCATAGAAGCTTCATCTACATTAGCAACATATAAGACAGGCTTATCAGTTAACAGAAAAAGATCTGCAATGGCCGTCTTTTCGTTTTTATCCAGATTCAACTCACGGATATTTTTTCCTTTTTCAAGATGTTCTTTGCACTTTTTCAGTACTTCAAATTCAGCTTTCTGTTTTGGATCTGCGGTCCTCAATAATTTTTCCGACTTCTGGTATTTTCTTTCCACACCATCCAAATCCTTAAGTTGTAATTCTGTATCAATAATTTCCTTATCGCTTACCGGATTGATAGCGCCTTCATCACGAAGAATATTTTCGTCTTCAAAACAGCGAATAACATGTACAATGGCGTCAACCTCACGAATATTCGCCAGGAATTTATTTCCGAGACCTTCTCCTTTACTCGCGCCTTTTACCAGGCCCGCAATATCTACGATTTCAATTTGTGTTGGAACGATTCTGTCCGGATGAACGAGTTCTGCCAGCCTACTAAGTCGCCCGTCCGGAACGTCCACCAGGCCGACATTGGGCTCTATTGTACAAAACCGGTAATTGCTCGCCTGAGCTTTCGCACTGGTGCTTACTGCATTAAACAGCGTGGATTTTCCTACATTCGGTAATCCTACGATGCCTGCTTTCAATGCCATGGGGATTCAATTTTTAAATCTTTAAATCTGTTTGTTTTTGCGCCCGCAAAGATAGAAGTATTTGAGAGATCGTTATTTATTTACTTATATTCAACTCATAATAAGGGATATGGCACTCAACCTGCTTTGGATCATTTTTTTTCTACTTGCTTTTATTACGGCACTCATCAGATTGATCTTTTTTGGAGATACTGAAATATTTAAAACGATAGTAGATGGTGTTTTTGATTCGTCAGGTACCAGTGTGCAAATTGCTATCGGACTGATTGGCGTAATGGCTCTCTTCCTGGGATTCATGAATATCGGAGAGAAAGCAGGTGCGGTAAATTTCCTTTCCCGTATTATAGGCCCCTTTTTCAGTAAACTATTTCCTGAAGTGCCTAAGAACCATCCATCCATGGGACATATGGTGATGAATTTTTCCGCAAACTTATTAGGGTTAGACAATGCTGCGACGCCTTTTGGATTAAAAGCCATGCAAAGTCTTCAGGAAATCAATCCTAAAAAGGATACAGCCTCCAATGCTCAGATCATGTTCATGGTACTACATGCTTCGGGATTGACCATTATACCCGTGAGTATTATTGCACAGAGGGCCATTCTTAAATCAAATGATCCTACCAGTATTTTTATTCCCTGCATGATTGCCACTTTTGCCGCCACGGTTGTGGCCCTTATAGTCGTTGCAATAAAACAAAAAATAAATCTTTTTCAGCCTGTAATTCTTTTATGGGTCGGAGGTATTTCCATATTGATCAGTGTTTTGGTTTATTTTCTCAGAATACACAGTAGTATTATTGACCCATTTTCAAAGGTGTTTAGCAATGGATTGATTTTATTACTGTTTGTTGTATTTATTGTTGGAGGAATGGTTCGTCGAATTAATGTATACGAAGCTTTTATAGAAGGAGCGAAACAGGGTTTTCAGGTTGCTGTAACTATTATTCCATACCTGGTGGCGATGCTGGTAGCAATTAGTGTATTGAGAAGTTGCGGCGTTCTGGATTTTATAGTTCGGGGAATTGATACATTTTTCAAAACTCTTCATGTAAATACAGATTTTGTTCCTGCACTTCCAACTGCATTAATGAGACCATTGAGTGGTGCTGCCGGCAGAGGTATGATGATATCAACGATGACGCAATATGGACCTGATTCATTTGTCGGAAAATTATCTTGTGTATTTCAGGGAACAGCAGACTCAACTTTTTATATTGCTGCATTATATTTCGGCTCTGTTGGAATCAATAAGATACGTTATGCAATTCCAGCCGCGTTGATCGCCGATCTGGCAGCAATTGTCACTGCTATACTTGTGTCTTATATATTTTTTATACATTAGAAACTTCGAGATCAGTTTTTGAATAAGTCAAACTTCGTCTTCGGTCTTCGATCTTCCAGCCATTTAAAGTTTCTGAGTTTCATTTCATCCAGATTCGCTTTTTTAATTGGATACATAACCCCGTCTGCATCCTGACGAAGCACCACTTTGTTGAGTTGTTTATTCAAAAAGATCAAATCAATGATATCGGCTTTATTTACACGGTTTACACCAACCAATTTCATACTATCATCTTTAATGAAATATACCGCCTCTGCACTGCCGCGAGACCGCATATAATCAATTACACCATTTTTAAAGTAGCCATTGAGCGTATTCCCTTTAACCTGATTATACATATTTGTATAACTTTTGCCGACTACAAGGCTGTTTTCAAACACATAAAGACGGTCAGGTTTTTTATTTTTTGTATACAAAAACATAGTATCGCCTGTAACCTGATATCCGCCAGCCCATGAAACGGGATTATTGAACATCCTGAAAATCGAATCAAGACCTGAATAGTAAACACTGTCTGCCACAGCCTGAAGCGAATCGGAAAATATTTTTACATGATGATAGACTTGCAAAAAACGCAGACTGCTGTCATTCGGATTTTTTGCAGTTCGTAATATCGGCATCCCCTGAACAGAGTCCTGTGTTTTCAATACAGAATCGGGAATGGGGGCGGAATACACGGTATCTCCTGTGATATAAATTGAATCCTCATCCTGTTTCAAAATGATAATCGGCTTTTGGGTCGCAAAAAATGTATTATTTTTTTTGTTGGCGACCATCAGATTTGAAATCAAAGTCAGATTTTGAACGGTATCTGAGAAAACTGCATTTCCCTTGGCCGTACTGATTCCTGTACTGTCGTCAAATTGAATACTGTCTGCGATAATGGTCTCTGAATTGTCCTTGATGGTAGTTCTTTTTGTAAAGTGCGCCTTATGATTTTTAAGATCATAAAATCCTTCACTTGTATTGATGGTACGACCGCTACTGTCTTTAATATAGGTACCGGTTATAAATGTCGCTATCTGGGTTTCTGAATTGTAAGGAAGAGAATCTGTCTTGAGAGTATATGCCGGATCCACCAATACGACATTTTTCTTGAAAAACATTTGCCTGGTGTCCGCATAATACGTCCCTTCCTTACTGGTCACAGTTGTATTCTGGTTTACTACTTTACCGCCATTGTAGTAATCACCTATATGCAAATTCATATCGTAATGCAATTCGTCGGTAGTGAGAGTACCGCTGCCGTCTTTTAATACGACGTTTTTCTGGAAGATTATGTTTTTGCTATCAACAAAATATTTCATGTAATCAGAATAAATATCAGTTGAATCCTTGTCGTTTATGTGTACGTGTCCAAAGGCTTCAATGAAATTATCCTTATGATTCATTGCAAGGCTGTCTGTATAAAAAAAGGTTTTTTCACTCTGGAGTTTTACGTGACCAAAAAGTGACTGGATGGCGACTGAATCTTTATGGAAATCACGCAGGGTATCTGAATGCCAGATATAAACATTGTGAATACTATCACTTGTTTTTGATTTGAATGGCACAGAGATCTGCGCGAGAGATCGAAATCCCGACATGGTGAATATCAGGACTGCCAATAAAAGGACCGGTTTCTTCATTACTTATTGGTTGGCGGATTGGCAGTGGTATCATTCAATGGCGCCGTCAAGGGACCCTTTTTGTCCTTGCTTCCGAAAACTGAAATGTTTACATAACGTTTGGGATGCATACGCAGGTCATCCAATAATATATTGAGACTGCGGGCAGTGTTTTCAAGATTCAGGTACAATCTCTTATCGTTCAGTAAGAGGCCAATTGTACCATTTGTACTGTTTACTTTATTTATCGCGTCTTTTAATGAATTCGTGGCACCCTGGACACTTTGAAGTGTTTCATCAATTTTTGCGTTTGCAAGTTTGCTGGTTGTTTTCTCCAGATTATCGAGCGTTCCGGTAATCCGCTGATTATTGTTTGCAAGATTATTGGTAAAGCTGTCTAAGTGAACCATCGAACGTGCCAGAGATCCGGTACGGTCATTCAGCATAACCTGAAGTGAAGCAGACGAACGAGCCAGGTTAGCAATGATAGAAGAGAAATTGTTTTTAAGAGTAGGATCGAATAAGCTGCCAACTACACGTATAAGAGAATCCAACGATCCCAGCGTAAGGTTGAGATTTGTCATTACGGGGCTCAGATTTCGTTGAACCTCTGAAAGTAGACCTCCCTTGTCAATTGTCGCAACCGTGTCGCCATCAGCTACAAATTGCTCCGCATCTCCTTTATTAATGACTATAGTAGAAGAATTGATAAGACCTGTTTTTATAGAAGCGATGGAATTTTTTGGGATGTTTACATCTTTTTTCATGCTGATAGTTACCAGTATTCCATTGATTCCCTTGTCGGTTGCACGAATGGCATATACATTCCCCACTTCAAGTCCTTTAATAAAAACAGAATTTGAAAGTTCAAGCCCGTCTACATTGTTGAAAACGGCATATATTTTTTTGCGATGTTCAAATAAATCTTTTCCTTTCAAAAAATTGAAACCAAGAATGAGAAAGACAATAGCAACCGACGCCAGCGCGCCTATTTTCGTTTCGTTTGTTATTTTCATTCTCAGTTTTATTTTGAATTCGTTGTTGCCAATGCCTTTTTAAGTCTTACAAACCTAAGGAAAAAGATTGTTTCATGTCCCGCATCGCAGCCATCTTATTTGCCCGTTGAATCTGGTTGCTGGGCTGTCGGAGTGGAAGGTCCGGTCTCGACCTGCTTTTTATAACGTTCTAATGCATCCAAGATATTCTGAACTACTTCGTCCTGACCTTTATCACTATTCAGATATTCTTCTTCTTCTTTATTCGAAAGGAAACCTACTTCTATCAGTACACTAGGCATGCCTGTGGCTTGTAGTACCTGTATTCCTTTGTCCCTTTGTTTAACACCATAACTTTGCCTTCCTGCTGCGGCAAATGATTCCTCTACCATGGTGGCAAACAACGCGCTGTTGTCGAAATATTTTTTTTCGTATAGTACCGCACGCATCCGTGCTTCGGGTGAAGTCAGGTCAAAAGCTTCTTCCGCGACTGCAGTGCTGTCGGTGACATCTTCGCCACTTTCTTCACGTGCGTTGATTGCGTCATTCTTATTCTCCTGTTTGCCCGCTTTCCAAACATAAGTTTCTGTTCCCACACGGGTATTTTTAACCCAATAAGATTCATAAATCGGGGCGTTCACCCACTTTTTGTGTTTCTTGGTGCCTTTTCCCACATAGACAAGCTTTTTCTTATGACCGATCACCCGTTTTTCATAGTAACCGCCGGCAGGTTGCCGTGTTGCATTACAATGAACGCTGATAAATAAATCTCCTTTTGCCTGATTCGCAATTTGTGCCCGCCCATGTAAATCATCATACAGATTGGTAGCGTTGTTGACACAGGCATCGGTCGTTCTGGTGAAAACCACCTTGGTATTCGGCATATTTGTTTTAATGGCCTCACCCAATTTAAGCGCAATTTCCAGTGTTACATCTTTTTCAGCGGAGATCAATCCCCTTGTACCCTGATCGCAAGGACTGTGGCCGGGATCAATTACAATTGTTCTTAGTTTTATGGCTGCCGGACTTTTTTCCGAATTAAAAGATGAAAAAGTAAAAAAAATGAAAGAGGAAATGATCAGACCAGATAACGCTCTCAGCATACTTTTCATTTTGACTGTCAAGATGTTAATCTTCACAATTTCTTAGATAGGATACCCCTATTTTTGTACCATTGTAATGTATGAATAACGGGTGCAAAATTAGTTTAAAATACCTTTCCACGCTGATTTTAACCTTGCTATTCTTTTGTATAACTATTAACAGTTCGGCACGTTATTATCTCAATCATTCCCGCCCTATCCCCAATCTATTAGATACGATTCCAAAAAAAAACATTTCAGTAATAAGGGATACCGTAGTTTCTGACTCGGCTTTACTGGATACACTTCCTTTTCATTCTGATAGTGTCAGTCAGCAAATTGATACTTTACATATTCCTGTTTCAAAAGACACACTGGACGCGCCAATTGCCTACAGTGCTCAGGATTCAGTAGTGCTGGATGTTCCGACCAAGAACATCACATTATATAATAATGCAGTCACAAAGTATAAGACTATGAATCTGGAGGCTTACAATATTCGGATGGACCAACCGAATAATTTGCTGCTGGCTACTTATTCCAGGGATTCGTTGGGGGCGATGATCGGTCAACCAAAAATGACCCAGGCAGAAACAAAAATGGAGTCTGATTCCATGGTATTTAACATGAAGACCCAGAAAGGTATAACCATTAATACGTTCACGCAGAGTGGCGAAATGTATGTAATGGGAGAGAAGATGAAAAAGATTTCCAAAAACGACTACTATGCCTTTCATGGCCGCTTCACAACCTGTAATCTGGACACACCGCATTTCGCTTTTCGTACCAACAAAATGAAACTGATCAATAAGGAAATGGCTATAACCGGACCAGTACATCCCGAATTTGAAGGTGTGCCGATTCCGATTTATATACCGTTTGGATATTTCCCGATTTCTTCTGGCAGACATTCAGGGTTTCTTGCTCCCACATTTGATGTAAGCTCTCAATATGGATTAGGCCTTGATGGAATCGGTTATTACAAAGTACTGAATGATAATTTTGATGTGGCTGTCACGGCAAACATATATTCATACGGGGGCTATAATATTTATATAAAACCGGAGTACAGGGTCAGATATCACTATAGTGGTCACGTATACTTTGTTTACCAAAAAACAAGAACACTCAGCAATTCGGGTGACCAGGCTTACGATGAAAATAAGACATACAATTTTCAATGGGCGCATACTGTTGATAGTAAGGCCCATCCCGGGCAGAGTTTTTCAGCCAATGTGAACCTGATGTCAGCAAAGTTTAACAATTATAATCTTACGAATCCAACTGCACAATACAATAATTCGATTAACTCGTCTATTGCATATTCGAAAACATTTTCAGATGGAAAATATAATCTGACGGTGAACGGTAATCACAGTCAAAATAACCTTTCCGGACTTGTAAACATCAACGCACCTTCTATTGGATTTACTGCGATAACGATTTATCCATTTGCGCCCAAAGATTTTGTCGGAACTCCCAAATGGTATTATAAGTTGGGAATTGGTCTGGCTTCTAATATAACAGGGAATACCAGTTTTTATGATTCACTGGCTAGCTTTCACCATATTCTGGATACGTTTAAATACGGAGCGCAAAATAATATACCGATAACCCTTGCTTTGCCGCCGCTGGGTGTTCTGCAACTCACACCAGGAGTAAGTTTTCAAAACAGAATATTTAGTAATAAGTATGATTATAATTGGAATCCCAATTTACAAAAACTTGATACTTCAAGTCAAAAAGGCGTCTACTTTGCAAATTCAGTTTCGTTTTCGATGTCATTAACCACAGCTCTTTTTGGAACATTCCAGCATTTCGGAAAAAATAGTAATATCATAGGCATCAGACATACGGTCAGACCGACCATTAGTTTTTCGTATTCTCCTGATTTGTCAAAAAGTTATTACAAAAACGTTCAGTATACTCCTGAAGGGAATTATCAGAATATTAATCTTTTTGACGGGAATGTCTACAGCGCATTTACACCGGGAACATTCGGCGGAGTATCATTTGGCATAGACAATAATATCGAGGCGAAAGTGAAGTCAAAGACCGATACGGCTTCAGGCGCGAATGAAAAAGTTAAACTAATAGACGGTTTTGGATTTAATGGCAGTTATAATTATCTGGCGGATTCATTTAAACTAAGTCCTATTTATTTTTATTTAAGAAGTACACTTGCTAAGAAGATTAATATTTCTGCTTCGACCACTTTGAACCCTTATCAACATGATTCTCTTGGTATCCAGATAAACAAATACGCCTGGGAAGGAGGGGGTTTTAACCTGGGGAGGATTATTGGAGGCAATATTGCGATATCATCGTCTTTTAAAAGCAAACCTATAGACGCAAAGAAGGCGGAAGACCAGCAAAAAAGTCTGGACCAGGATCAAATGCCCATGACGCAGGAGGAGCAACAGGCATCTTTAGACTATATAAGACAAAATCCCGGAGAATTTGTCGACTTCAATATCTCCTGGTCTGTGAATATTTCCTACTCTTTTAGTTTCAGTAACGCTTTCTACATTAATAAATTTGTAACCACGATCAATTCCGCTTTGATTTTAAACGGTGATTTCAATCTTACGGAAAAATGGAAAATGGGATTTAATTGTTACTACGATGTGAAGAATCTGAAAATGCAGAGTCTGACAACCTTTCTCTCCCGGGATATGCACTGCTGGCAATTGGCAATTAATGTAACGCCTGTTGGACCATGGCGTTCATTCAACATCACTATAAATCCAAAATCCAGTATACTGCGAGATCTGCATATAAATCGAACCAGAACTTTCTATTGATGCTGAAGGATATAATTTTTCATAGTGTCAAATACCCTTGACTTTAATTTTTCAACTGATTCATCGGGCAGCAGGTTCACTTCCGGCAAAAAATCCATGAATAGCCTGGTTGGCATCAAATAAAATCCTTTATCGGGTGGGTTCGCTTTACGGCTGTTAAAAATGATCATTGGAATAATGGAGTTTCCGTTGGATACTGCAAGACGAAATGCTCCGTCATGAAAAGGTTTGATCGGCTCGTCTGAAATATTTCTTGTTCCTTCCGGATAAATACACATGTGAAGTCCCAAATCCAATACTTCCTTCATTTTAATGAAGCTATCCCGCCTGCTTTTTTCGTTTTTTCTATCAACCAGAATACTTCCTGTTTTATAAATGAGACCGAATATGGGAATCTTTGCCATTTCTGCTTTGGCAATTGTTTTATTGCCGCCCGGTATTCCAGGAGAAGATACGGGAACATCTATCAACGAATTATGATTGCAAACAACGATATATGTTTTCCCTTCCTTAAAATATTCACGACCCTGTATTTTCAGTGGACAGCCTACAAGACCTAAAAAAATATCCATCCAAACTCTCGAAAATCGTATGAACCTTTTTGTTTTCAAAGGTTCGTCCTTGAAATATATGAACAGGAAAAATGGAATAAGAAAGATGAGCATTGTGAAAACAAAAACGAATGCCCCCCAGACTGCCCAGATTCTTCCGAATATATTTTTGAAGGTTTGCACAATTTTATTTTTTATTAAAGTTTCCAGTCAATCGGATCGATTCCATTTTTCATAATATATTCGTTAGCTTTTGAAAAATGCCTGCAATTAAAAAAACCTTTATCTGCTGAAAATGGTGATGGGTGCGCAGCCTTCAGCACAAGATGTTTTGTTTCATCTATCAGTACCTGTTTTTCCTGCGCAAACTTGCCCCACAATAAGAAAACCAGATGCTGTTTCAAGTCGGAAAGTTTTTGAATGACATTATCGGTGAATTCTCCCCATCCGATCTGCGAATGACTCATGGGTGTCTTCGCTTCAACGGTCAGATAGGCGTTAAGAAGTAGCACGCCCTGTTTTGCCCAGGGTGTAAGATTTCCTGTATTTGGAATAGACATTCCTACATCTGTCGACAATTCCTTAAAAATATTCTGGAGAGAAGGCGGAGGCCTGATACCATCAGGCACAGAAAAACTAAGGCCATGCGCCTGACCCGGACCATGATATGGATCCTGTCCAAGCAAGACTAGTTTCGTGGAATCAAAAGAACTTTGATCAAAAGCATTAAATATCAGACTGCCCGGCGGGTATATTATTTTGCCAATGTTTTTTTCTGTTTTAAGAAAATGAACGATTTGTAAAAAATAGGGTTTGGTAAATTCTGATTCCAGCACTTTTTTCCATCCGGATTCTATCTGAACGTTCATCAAACGAAGATAAAGCTTAAGGCTGATTTGGGAAATTGATTGACTAACGGTCTATTCCTGTAACGTACATAAATAAGCTTTAGACCTTTAGCTTTAAGCCTTAAACTTTAATAAGTATATTTAAGATTAAAAATCAAGATATGGTA
The DNA here is from genome assembly GCA_963757315.1 of uncultured Bacteroidota bacterium. Classification (GTDB taxonomy): domain Bacteria; phylum Bacteroidota; class Bacteroidia; order Chitinophagales; family Chitinophagaceae; genus Puia. The sequence goes on from CAVWRD010000012.1 coordinate 1,031,155, forward strand.
AATACAGAAATTGACCTGGTTCCTTATCTTCAATTTCACGGAAATTGCGAAGAGGCTTTAAATTTTTATAAGGAAATTTTGGAAGGACGAATTGAGATTACATCGAGATACGACAATCCTGCCATGAAAGCGCCGGAAGATTTTAAAAACAAGATCCTGCATGCAAGTTTTTATTTTGGTAAATACATGATGTTTGCGAGCGACATGATGCCTAAAAAACTGGGTGACTCAGTTCATTCTAATATCGCCATGTCGCTTGGCCTTCATGATGAGAAATTCGCTTTGGAAATCTTCAATAAATTGAGTGAGGGAGGTAAAATCAACGTACCATTTAAAAAGCAATTCTGGGGTGACTGGCACGGTAACTTTATGGATCGATTTGGTATTCGGTGGATGGTAAACTGCTCTCATTAATCCCGTCGAATAAAATCAAACATTCATGAAAAAAATAATTTTAGTTTCGGCTTTTTCTTTTCTTTTATGCCAGATGAATGGGCAGACTGCCACGGTTATCATGCATATACCCGAAGCAAAAACCATAATCAATAAAAACATTTACGGTCATTTTGCTGAACACCTTGGACACTGTATTTATGATGGACTTTATATCGGAGACACTAACCGGGTAATTCCTAATTCGGATGGGGTCAGAAATGATGTTATCATGGCATTGAAAAAACTTAAAGTGCCTGTGCTGCGATGGCCGGGTGGATGTTTTGCTGATACATACCACTGGAAGGATGGAGTTGGCCCAAAAAAAGAAAGGCCCGAAATGATTAACAAATGGTGGGGTGGAGTAACCGAGGACAATAGTTTTGGGACCCATGATTTTTTAAATATGTGTGAACGCATCGGAGCAGATCCGTATCTGGCCGGTAATGTTGGCAGCGGAACAGTTCAGGAATTTTCACAGTGGGTTCAATATGTAAATAGTGAGGGAGGTAACCCTATGTCCAACTGGAGAAAATTGAACGGTCGCGATAAGCCCTGGCATGTAAAAATTTTTGGGGTAGGAAATGAAGCCTGGGGTTGTGGAGGAAACATGACGGCTGAATATTATAGCAATTTATACCGTCAATACGCGACGTTTATGACAGATTGGAGTAACAGTGAGCACCTTTTCAGAGTGGCATCCGGAGCTAATGCAGATGATTATCATTGGACTGAAGTAATGATGCGTGATGTTCCCAAAGGAATGTTGGAAGGTGTTTCACTTCATTATTATTCAGTTATCGATTGGAACGCGAAGGGTCCGGCCGTCGAATTTAATTTGCATCAATATTTTACAACCATGAAGCGGGCTCTCCGTATGGAGGAACTGGTTTCAAAGCATGAAGCGGTGATGGATAAGTATGATCCACAAAAAAAACTAGCTCTTGTTGTAGATGAATGGGGAGGGTGGTATGAAGTAGAACCTGGGACCAACCCCTCTTTTTTATATCAGCAGAATACGATGAGGGACGCCATGATAGCCGGCATTACGCTCAATATTTTTAATAATCACTGCGATCGGGTGAGAATGGCAAACCTTGCACAAATGGTAAACGTACTGCAATCGGTAATTCTTACCAACCAAGAGAAAATTATTCTTACACCTACTTACCATGTAATGGAAATGTATAATGTTCATCAGGATGCTGTTTTGATTCCTGTTAGTGTTGAAAATATATATTACACAGAAGGTAATGACAGTCTGCCCTCAATTTCTGCATCCGCGTCCATGGATAAGGAAGGACTCACGCATATTTCTATTGTTAATATTGATCCGGCGAAAACCAACCAGGTTCACATACAAATTCAAGGCGGAAATTTGAAAATAAAAACCGGAAGAATTCTTCAGTCGTCGAAGATACAAGATCATAATAGTTTTGAAGAACCTGAAAAAATACGACCTCAATTATTTCAGGGTGCATCGATGAAGGGAAATGAATTACAGGTTGCTTTGCCTCCTGCTTCCGTAGTAGTCATGACACTTATGTGACGAGTACTGATCTGATTTGCCGGTCATATAATATGAAAATTATTTATAAAAATTGCCTGTCACTGTTGTTGTGCAATCTGGCGCTCAACATTTTTGCATTCGGAAACTCACCGGTTCGTTTGGAAAGTCCGGATAACAAAATTCTCTACGAATTTGAGATTCGTCATGGAGAACCTGGTTACAGTGTAACATATCAGGGTAGGAAATTAATTGACTTTTCAACGGTGAATCTGATTTTCAAAAACGACTTAGCCTTAAGCGGAGTACGATTGGAAAAAACAAGCCGGATAGATTCAGTTGAAAGCTATTCGTTAATAACTGGCAGGACTAATATAGTGAACGATCATTTCCGCCAGTTAACAATTTATTTACAGGAAACGAAGGCGCCGCAAAGAGAACTCATTATTGAGGTCCGCATTTTTGATGACGGTGTTGCATTTCGGTATAGATTTCCGAAATTCAAAAACGACTCACTCTACATCTCAAAAGAATTATCGGCCTTTCATATTCTAGGGGACCCGATGGTTCACGCATTGGTTCTTCCTGACTATCATAGTTCCCACGAAGGTTTGTACTTGCACAGGAACTATAAGGATCTTCCACAGGACAGCCTCATGGATATGCCCATGTTTCTACAATATTCTGATAGTTTGTTTATGTCCATCACGGAAGCAGCGCTGATAGACTACGCGGGTATGTACCTTATTAAAACAAAAGAGGGACTAATATCTAACCTGTCACCACTACCTTCCGGATCTGCATTTTCAGTAATTAGTTCGCTTCCTCATGAGAGTCCCTGGAGAGTCATAATGATAAGCGATAGGGCGGGTCGTTTCCTGGAGACAAATATAATAACCGATCTCGCACCTCCCAACAGAATAGCTGATCACAGTTGGATAAAACCGGGAAAAACTACATTTCCATGGTGGAATGGAAATGTAACTGCTGATACCTTGAATGCTCCGGGCAACAATTTTGTGACTCAGCAGTATTACATTGATTTTTGCGCAAGAAATAAAATTGAATATCATTCAGTTGTTGAATACGGTCTTCATCAGTGGTATCAGGATGATGGAATTAGTTTTATGCCCGGTCCAAATAGCAATGTACTTAAACCGGTGCCTGGTCTTGATATGAAACAGGTTTGCGACTATGCACATAGCAGGGGCGTCGGTGTAAGGGTCTGGGTACACTGGTGGGCTCTGTATCCGAAATTAGATAGTGCGTTTGCTATTTTTGAACATTGGGGTCTTTCAGGACTGATGGTTGATTTTATGGACAGGGATGATCAGGAAATGGTCAATATTCAAACCGAGATACTTCAAAAAGCTGCTCTGCACCACCTGCATATTCAATTTCATGGAGCCTATAAACCTACCGGGTTAAGCAGGACTTATCCCAACGAATTTACAAGAGAAGGTACTCTTAACTATGAACACGATAAATGGAATCCCGCTGGTGTTTCCCCGGATCATGATCTCGATATTGTTTTTACCAGACTAATCGCGGGTAGCACCGATTATCATCTGGGAGGCTTCAGGGCTGTAACCTCCGATAAGTTCCGGGCTCAATATACAAGGCCACTTGTGCTCGGAACCCGAAGCCATATGTTGGCCATGTATGTTGTACTGGAAAATGCAAATGCGATGGTTTGCGACTATCCTGAAGCCTATGAAAATCAAAAGGGATTTGATTTTATACAAAATGTCCCTACTACGTGGGATAAAACATTAGTACTTGATGCGGTTCCTGACAAGTACATTGTTATAGCCAGAATGAAAAATAAGATTTGGTGGCTGGGCGGCATTACCGGATCCGAATCCAGGATAATACAAATTCCATTTTCTTTTTTATCGAACGGAAACTGGCATGCAGACATTTATCAGGACGATTTAAAAGCTCCTTTCAACCCGAACGGTATTCTAATTCAATCGTCCGACATAAATAACTCTTCTGTATTGGAAATTCCTATTGCGTCGGGGGGAGGATTTACTATAAAACTGGAACGACAATAAACAGGCAGACAATTTGCAGTTTATTTTTTTACAGAGTTAAGATAATCGATTATTAAATTGGTTTTTAGGAGGCACATAGTATGAAAGTATTTATAACCAGAAGAATTATGGATTGCGGTTTGCAATATCTACGGGATGCGGGAGTAGAAATATCGGAATGGACAATCAAAAGGGATTTGACGAGCGGGGAACTCGTTGAATTTAGTAGTAGGGCCGATGCATTGCTAAGCGCAGGTGGTAATCGGATTGACGAATCTTTTTTACGGTCCGCAAAACATTTAAAAGTAATTAGCCTGCACAGTGTCGGTTATGATAATGTAGACATACCAGCTGCAACAGCACTAAAAATTCCAATAGGAAATACGCCTGGCGTACTTAGTAATGCAACTGCTGATACTGCATTTTTATTAATTCTGGCAACTTCCCGAAAAGCTTTTTATATGCATAAGACCATACAAAATGGGGATTGGGGATTTTTCGAACCTACTGTCAATCTGGGTATTGAGATACGGGGGAAAACCCTGGGTATATTTGGACTGGGCAAAATAGGATTTGAGCTTGCGAGACGTTGCTTCTATGCATTTGGGATGAAAATTATTTATCACAACAGGAGCCATCATGTGGAGGCTGAAAGAGAATTAAAAGCCATCCGGGTTAACTTTGATGAATTGCTGGAGAAAAGTGATGTTCTGTCGGTTAATACCGGTCTTACAGCGGAAACGAAAGGAATATTTAACCAGCTAGCCTTCTCGCGTATGAAAAAGACATCCATTTTCATAAATGCGGCGCGCGGAGCGATTCATAATGAAACAGATTTGAAAGAGGCGTTGGAAAAAGAGATCATATGGGGAGCCGGTCTTGATGTCACTAACCCTGAACCTATGCAGCCGAACAACTCATTGTTATTAATGCCTAATGTATGTGTATTGCCGCATATTGGCTCAGCAACGGAAGAAACCAGGGCTGCTATGTCATTGATTGCGGCAAAAAATATTGTTGCAGGATTAAAAGGTGAAAGGTTGCCGTTTGTTGTGAATCCCGAAATTTATGATTAAATTAAATTGTGTTTATCAATTGCCAATTGTCCGTTGTCAGCCGGCTGTTTTGGGCTTATCGTGCGCTTTGAGATTAAAATTTCGGGAGATATTGAATCCAAAATAAATATATCCTTTTCCCCAGGTTCCAGAGGTTTGACCAATATACTGTGATTCAACCATGCTTTCAGAATTGGTAAAAACAAGTTGAAAAACATGCCCTCCCGTTTCGATATCCCATCCAAGTGAAAATGAATTTGCTCTTGGAGGTTCATTGTTAATATTTAAATTCGAATTCAACTGATTTGGAAATAGATAATTATATTCGGCTGTAATCGCCATGCGCTTCGTGATTTTCATTCTGGCTCCCGCACACAGAGCAAACACATTGTTCTTATCGTTATTAGAATCGACCATATTATAGTGAATGAATGTGGGCGTGAGCTCCATGGAAAACTGACTATTGAATTTTCTGGCTATTAATATTTGTGCGGTATAACTGAACCTATATTCATTTTTTAAAATGGAATCTTCTTTTTGCGTATCAAAGTGCTGTGTAAAATAGTCCGACGTTCCCAGCAAACTCACTGATACAGGCATATGTCCGGAATGATCTGTTTGACGCAATAATTTATATTTTAAATATCCATCAAAAGTTTTGAGATTCGTACTTCTACCGATTCCAACCGAGACGCGGTCGCTGATTCCATAATCAAAACCCAGGCGGAAAGTTGCGAAATCCAATCCAAATAAATTATATGCTCCGCTATTTACAGTGCCAAACCGATGTTGGATTTCAAAATTTAATGAACCCGCCGCCGGAGCTTCTATTGTCTTCATGTTTACAATGTACAAAGCTTTAAAAGTCCCCGTTACATATTCACTCTTGTGGTTAAGAGAAATAGAATCGTTTAAAGCTAATAACAGGCTGTCCTGTGCAGCTATTCGTGTTCCTGATACAATTGTCAAAATTATGAGGATCGTTTTTCTGATTTGCATATTTCTTAGTTTGTAGTCACCCAGTCAATTTGGACTTTTACATTGATATCACTGGCAATCTTGTCTCTGACGATACTTGGAATTGAGATGTTGAAATCTTCCGGTTTTACTTTGAATACCGAGGTGCCATTTATATGATCTTTTTTGACATCGAGCTGGGCCGTTGTTTCAATGGGCTTCGTTACACCATGCAGACTTAATTCACCTTTAATAACCACCTGATAAGTTCCATCTTTACTTAAATCCATATCTCCGGAACATACACCTGAGAAAGTTGCTTTCGGATATTTATCGCTCTCCACATAATTTTCGTTGAAATGTTCCTGCATAAGTTCCTTTGGAAAAATAAATCCTTTAAGCAGAACCGCAAATGCCATATGATGGGTTGCCGCATCCAACACAGAAAAAACCTGATTATTTTCCGCTTTTATGTCTTCCAGAGATGTTTTTGAATAAAATCCTATAAAGCCGGTCTTCGTGCTGTATTTCTGACAAAAACTTATTTGTGAAATACTGAATACCATTAAAAAAAAGAGCAGGCATCTTGTATTCATAGAATTTAAATTAATCGTTTTTGGCGCCCCTGTTTACCCAGTCGACTATCTGATGGATCAGACAGGTATCAATCATTGGTGTGCCGGGCGGTCTTGGCATGGGGTCATATCCTGGAAGATGTGATATATTTCCAACTAATGTGCAGACCCGTCCCCCGGTGGTGTCAATGGTATATGGATGCAGATTGACATAGCCCTCCAAGGGAATGCCACTAGCAGGATTTATGGCACTATGACAAGTATAACAATGGGCCTGGAGAATAGGAACCACATCAGCCTGATATGTCATTCCAACCGTATCGCAGCCGGGTGGTATCAGTTCCTCTTTACTGACTGAAGTACATGAGGGAGATGAAAATATAATCAGGAACACAACAATTACTATTAAGGAAATCGGAAGTTTCATTCGCCTGTTTTTTTGAAATAATATCGTGTATTTATTTATTGATTACGCAATCAACCAGATTTACATCCATTAAAAAACCTGTGCATTTCCCTTTAATATTCACAGAATCTCCTTTCTTAAATTTATCGTCGGTGTCCAGATCCTTTTTCAGTATGCTGCAATTTACTCCGCCATCGGACGCTGCCTGGAGATTTATTGAAACGTAATTTCCCGATTCAGTTACCGAAGAAATAATTCCCGACACGTTAATTACTTTTCCTACCCATTTTTTATCGGCAGTATTTTCAGAATGCTGGAATTCGCCGTATAGATCTATCGCAGATATCGTCGCTATCGACTGCTCACCAGCGGCATTCCGATGCGGAAGTGACACCTTGTAAATTCCCCACGCAACCAGGAAAATCACAACAATGCCAATGCCAAAAAAAATTCTTTTTCGCATAACAGATTATATACAGTTTAACATTAGCGGAATGAATAGCTTATACCGATGTAAAAGCCTGCACTCGAAATAGGCATACTACCTATACCGATGCCCTGCAAAGGAATTTTTAAATAAGGTTCTATCCAGATGTTGGTATTAGTTCCAATACTGCGCTCATAACCTCCGCTTAGTTGAAGAACTGAAAAAATATCCCTGGACGAGTTATTGTAACTGTAGGCTGAATCATGTTCATATCCCGGATGTCCAAGAACCATATTATAATTTTCTTTTTTCATTATATAGGAAGAAAATCCCCCCTTCACGTAAAATCCATGATTGCTGGTGGTTGCAAAATCATACCGGAGATTCACGGGTATTTCAAACATATTACAGCTGCCATTGACATTGAGGATATTAACATTAGATGGAATACGCGTTCCGCTTTTATCAAAATATTCGCCGCTTGAATAATAATATTTCTTATCCCACATCAGGCCCGTTTCAACTGCAAACCGTTTATTAAAATGGTAACCTACAGTAATACCCAGACTGAATCCCAGTTGACTTACAGATTGCAGTTTTACTGAACTGAGATCCGGACCACCAAAGAGGCTGGTATAAAAACCTTTATTTGATATTGCACTATTCGGCTTTTTCGAATTTCCGGCGGCATGCAAATCATCCAATGGTTTGGGATCAGTAGCCAGGAGTTTCGATCCATCTACCGAAATCATTTCGTTCCGACTTGCAACAGAAAGGGTAAGGGGTTTTTCTGCCAGTTTTTCCTGAGACAGTTTCTGATCATTTCCGCTGGTTTCTCCCATGGCAAGGTTGTCATTAATTATTTCGCTTTCTAGAAGGGAAGTTTTTGTTTTTGAAGAGCGTGAATAATCATTTTGTAATTTCCCGTACGATGGGTGAACCTCAGTATTCTTATTGTTGAACTGCCTTGTAATATTTGACTGGTTATTTCCTGTTGTAGCAGTTTCTGAACGCCCTTTAATCTTTTCCTTAAAAGCTTCAGGATTAATTTTATTTTCGATTGTTTCATTTTTTAATTTGGCATTCACGGAAGCATTCTTTTCGTTGGACTTTCTTACTTCATTTATAGTTGATACTGAACTAGCACTTTTCTGATTTTGAAGTTTCTTAATGGCAGATAGGGTTTTAGATTTGGAATTTGAAAAATAGAACATTGATCCAATACTAACCGGGATAAGCAGCAAAAGTGAAAGCCAAATGCGCTTATTCTTTAATACTCCGGAATTCATTTTAATCGTACCCTTTTGGTTTCCAAAGCCTTCCTCATTCAATTTGCCAAGCATAGTATCCCAGTCCGACTCGGAGGTTTTGAGCGGATAAAGTTCGCCTGCTTTTTGGAACAGGTCGTCCATATCATTCTCTAAATGCTCCATGATTTTGATTCCTCCTTTTCTTTAATAATTTTTTGCAAAATGCCCCTGGCACGGGATAAATTTGATTTCGAAGTTCCAACGGATATGCCAAGAGTATCCGCAATTTCAAAATGCGTACAGCCATCTATCACAAACATGTTAAAGACTATCCGGTACATTGGCGGTAGTCCTTTAACATAACTGATCAGTTCCTTATAAAGAAGAAGATGGTCAGCCTTCTGACTGTTGTCCGGCTCTTCCCACACATATTCGGGAATACCACCAATTTCCGGAGTCATATTGTTCTTTCGCAGCTCGTCAATAGATGTATTGATTACTATTCTTTTCATCCACGCCATCAGAAGTCTTTCAGGATAGTCCTCTTCTTCGTACCTGAATCTCTCCATATGGCGGAATATTTTCACAAATCCATCGTTTGCAATATTCACCGCCACATCATATCTGTATACATATCTGAATGCAATTTTTAGTACATAACCGTAGAATTTCTCGTAGAGCATTTTTTGGCTCCGCGGCTCCTGTTTTTTGCACCCCTCAATGATGTGAACTATATTATCCAAAGTCTTCTGATGTATAATTGCTTTCAACTGGTTTTATTGTGGTGCTGCCGGACTGTTTGCACCCAGTAACGGCCAAAAGCCGGGAGTTGGAACACTCATACCCCTTGTGTTACCACGTTTAAGAGAATCTGCTCCAAACCGGTAAACTGGCCAACCCTTAAAGGTAAGCTGAGTTTTACCAAAAACTGTAATTGTGCCCAGCATGGATTTGCTCAACAAGGAAGGAACATTTTGCGTGCTCGTCACCTGAACGATCGGGAAGAAACCATCATTGCTAAAATCAGATTTTGTAAATTTATTGGAATCTGCCTTGTCCAACGAAAATGAATATAATGTGAGCCCACGATCATCAGTGAGGTATTGCGTTAAACCTGTTCCTGGTTTGTATGTGCTGTCGTATTTTATTCCGTCATTGCCTACCAGTTGATTATTAGCGAGCATTACAGTATAATCAGGTTTTGCAACAAACCAGGTATTTTCAATCCCGTCTCCGGATGTTTGTCCGGGTGCGGCATCTCCGGAATATGTATATAAAGGCCATCCTTTGTAAGTAGTCTGTTTGGATCCGTCTGACCGGGTGATAAATGAAAAGTCCGTGTCAGTGAGTCCGGTCCCAAATGTTGGATTTGCCACATATGAAAGGGGCCATACCGCCAGGCAATTTCCTGTACACGCCGAATTTCCATCTGCATCGAGAGAAAAGAAATAAACTGTGTTTCCTTTGCTGTCAACGATAATAGACCCAAAATGGGAATCGTTTACCAACTGAAATGACATTGCCGGTGGCGGCGGTGTTGTACTCCCATACCCGCTGCTTTTTGAACAGGAATTAATCAGCAAGACGAGTAAAAAGGGTGCGATGGTGAATATTATATATTTTAATCTCATTTTTTAATTTTTAGAGTCCTGATAGGAATGAATATAAGCGCTTAGTAGTGAGTACGATTTTTTGCATTACTGGTTGCGTTCATTCCAAATTGATCAAAATCAAGGTGGATGCACTTTCAGGATCGTTTTAATGTGATGTTTATTATGATTGATGAAGCACAATCAACCATCGCGTGTCTTCATCTTCCTTGCATATATCAATTGGATGTTATTCCCGTTTATGAATAAAAAAAACAAAAACAGTTGATCTGAGAAGCGATGGCGGTCTGTCCTTGAATGGAGGTGTTTTCTTTCCAGGAATCAATCCTGCGTTTAGGATTGTAAAACAATTTTATTTTCTCGGACGGCGAAATATTTTTTGCAAACAAGATCGCTATGGCCGGGAGAAGCATTCAAAATGATTCCAAATATTGTGAAAGTTTGTTGATCGCATCGGCAGCCTGATTAATTCCGGTCTCGGCTTCTTTAAAGTTTCTTTGTTCGATAGATTCACGGATGCCGGGTAAGGTTTTAACTGAATAACCAGTATAATAACCTGGTGCATACAATACATGTTTGTACCAGGGCCTCAGTGGAAGTCCATTGCTCAACAACAATTGTTGTTCGGCCTGGTATAGCCGGCGGTTCAGGATCTCTTTTTGATTCCCGTTCAAAGCTTCATTGCCTAAAATTGCAGCGGCATGGTCGCAAGCCATACCGAGACCGGCTACAGCATTTTCCAACGGCGAGAAATTTATATAAGGAACTTCGGGTTTTGCATCCATAGGAAAATTTGGTTTTGCGGTATCAGCTGCGATGACTAAATATTTTTTCAGTATGATTTCGTTATTGATCGAAGTCGTTTCCCGAAGATTAGAGATTAATGTTTGAAGCTCGGTTGCGTAAGATTTTATTTCTTTATAAAGCGTTCTGAAATCAAATGGCAGCATATCAGCATCGAGCATACGCAATGAAACGTGCCCAGCCATTTTTGAAAGTGAAGCGCAGTAATAAAACCCGGGATCTATAAACCTGATAAAATTGTCGTAAGAATCATATATGGAATGATAAGAGCCTCCGTTATCCTCACCCGAAAAACCAAGATTAACAGAAGGTATTCCCAAATGCTGCAGAAAGGGGGAAAAATCTGAACCAGTACCAAGGGCTTCCAAATGCAGATTTGTTTTATGCATGATCTCTTTAGCCCGTGCCGGATTTGCGGCAGTAACAATCTCGTGTGCTTTCAATCTGTCGTAAATACTTACTCCTGTTTGGGGGTCAACGATGTTCTTGGCAACTTCATCCACCAGATTTTCCAAAGCATGAGAGCCACCGGCATTCAGGAATCCCCGGCCATTTTCATCTGAATTAATATATACGACAGTATTTTTCTGCAATAAATCCGCGTGATCTTCCGCCCATTCGGTAGATCCTACCAGAGCGGGTTCCTCTCCGTCCCACGAACAATACACAATGGTCCTTTTTGGTCTCCACCCAGATTTAATCATTACGCCAAGCGATTTTGCTTCTTCCAGCATCGAGGCTTGTCCGCTGATGGGATCCATGGCGCCGTTTACCCATGCATCATGATGATTTCCCCTGATCACCCACTCATCTGGAAATTCTGCACCTTTTATCATTGCAATCACGTCATAACAGGGGACCATTTTCCAATCGAACTCCAATTGCAAATGAACGGTAGATATTCCAGGGCCGACATGATAGGTTATTGGCAGTGCCCCGCGCCAATTTTCAGGTGCTACGGGACCTCCTAAGGATTCCAGCAAAGGCTTCGCGTCATGATAACTGATGGGTAATACGGGAATTTTAAGCAGGTTGGGAGCTTCCAGATGAGATGAATATCTTTTTGCGGTTTTCGTTGCGCCGATTCCAGGTGTAAGGGGATCTCCGGGATAAACCACCATATCCATAACGCTTCCTCTTTGAACACCATACTCATTTTTGAATGGCCCTTTGGGATATACATCCCCCTGATAATAACCATCATCTTTTGGATCGGAATAAATAATACATCCGATGGCACCATGTTCCTGAGCTATTTTAGGTTTGATACCCCGCCAGCTTTGGCCATATCTTGCTATTACAATTTTACCCTTTACATTAATGCCCATTCTTGACAACTCGTCATAATCTGAATTTAAACCGTAGTTCACATATATTAATGCTGCTGTGACGTCTCCGTCAGCACTCCAGGCATTATATGTTGGAAGTTGGTTTTCCTGTCCGCTGGTTGCATCTTCCTTTAAAGCGGGCTCTTTTAGAAGTGCCTGGTAGGTTCCCGAACCAGTCATCTCCAATTTCCTCAATTTAGGCTCTGGGAAGAGCACTTCATATACATCCATGCGTACATCGAATCCATACTCCCGGTATTTCCGTTGGATTTTTTCTGCCACCGCTTTACTACCCGGAGATCCCAGATTATGTGGCTCAGACGACAAATCCCGAATAGTTTGCCCAATATTTTCCCTGCTGATCAAATCATCGAATATTTTTTCCCGATTCAGCTCGACTTTTGTACTGCTGTCATTGAATCCCAATATACGGGTCTGTTGTGCAGACAATACTGATCCGTGATATATAAGCAACAAAATGAAAAAAGACTTTTGCATATTTTTCAGATATCGATAAATGTACTATAAAATTGGAAAGAGACATCAAACATCTAGTCTTAGTATCTTGCTGTAAACAGGAACAATGAAAACCTTCGAACCGGAAAAAGTCAGACAGTTCTTTTTTCTAGTCGTGCTGATGATTCTCGGAATTATATTGTTTGCATATCTGAGGGTATTCCTGCCTTCTTTTCTTGGTGCTATCACTTTTTATGTGTTGATGAGAAAATATGTGAAAAGGATGATACAAAACAAATGGACACCGGCTGCCGCTTCTCTAATACTGATGTTGTTTTCATTCTTAATTATACTACTGCCGATTTTCATTTTCGTCAATACTGTCAGTTCAAAAATTGGATATGTTATCAATCACGCAACGGAAATAACAGGCGCTTTGCTGATATTCCTTAAAAGTATAGACACACGTATCGGTTATCATTTTCTGAACGAAGAAACGATACGTAATTTAAGTGGTATAGCGTTGCAGGAACTTCCACTGATTCTGGGAGCCACGGTAAATTCCCTGGTGGCACTGATAGTGATGTATTTTCTATTATATTTTATGCTAACCAACTGTAATAAAATGGAGGAATGGATGGAAGATGTGCTGCCTCTGCGTAAAGATAATCTCACCCGTGTTAAGCATCAAATGAATCAGATGGTAATATCAAATGCAGTGGGTATCCCGCTTATTTCTTTGCTCCAGGGCGTTGCGGGATTGATATTGTATCTGATATTGGGAATCAAAGAACCGCTGTTATGGTTTGCTCTAACTGCATTTACTTCCATTCTTCCTCTCGTCGGATCGGCTTTAACTTATGTGCCACTGGCGATTATTCAAATTGCCAACGGTGAAACCGCAAAGGGTATCATTATACTTGTATACGGATTGGGGGTAATTGTTACAATGGATAACGTATTTCGTATTTGGCTGCAAAGGAGGATTGGCAATGTTCATCCACTGATCACGCTTTTTGGAGTTTTTGTTGGTGTGCCATTGTTCGGTTTTATCGGACTCATTTTTGGTCCTTTACTAATATCTATATTTATTTTGCTTATGCGGATTTACCGGATTGAATTTATTAATCCGAAGGAAACATTATCGGATTAAGACGTTACAAAGAGGAGCGATTCCGAAGCAGATAATTTCCATGATTGGAATTAAAAAGGGCCGGCAAGACCGACCCTGAATAAACTTACGTTGAAGAATTTATACGCGGCTGGCGAGTTCTTTACCCGCCTTGAATTTAGCGACTTTTTTCGCTTTTATTTTGATTGTAGCGCCGGTCTGAGGATTACGCCCGTTTCGCGCGGCGCGTTTAGATACTGAAAAAGTTCCGAAACCTACAAGTGTTACTTTGTCTCCTTTCTTAAGGGTTTTCGCAATGGCTTCTGTAAATGAATCGAGGGCTGCACCTGCCTGTGTTTTAGTGATGCCCGCGTCATCAGATAATTTTGCAATCAGTTCTGCTTTGTTCATGGAAAATGTTTTTATTGATTTCGAGAAAAGGCAAATATAAGGTTATGAATTAAGAAGCCTTACGAAATTTGCGCTGACGCCAAAATCCTTCTGATAACGGATCTTATACCGGTTAGGACGATTGTAAATTCGTCTAAATATATTTTAGTAACTGGTCTTCCAATTCCTGAATGCCTATAGTAGCTGGTTTTTGAATGTGATTAAGGTTTTTTATGCCACGTGTAAACGGAATACTTTTATCAACTATGAATTTGGGAATATTGGCAGGAGCAAAGTCAATCAGACCGGCAGCCGGATAAACGGCCAGCGAGGTTCCGATAATTGCAAAAAAATCGGCTTTATTTACGAGCATACCTGCATCAACGATTAATGGCACCGGTTCCTCAAACCAAACGATATGCGGTCGGAATTGCATACCATCTGATGCCATATCTCCTATTTGAATATCATCTAATACAGGATTTATGAGTGATTCGTCTTTTTCACTTCGCATTTTAAAAATTTCGCCATGCAGGTGTAGAACTTTTGTAGAACCCGCTCTTTCATGCAGGTCGTCAATATTTTGAGTTATGATTTGAATTTCGAAAAACTTCTCCATTCGAGCCAGTCCAATATGCGCACTATTTGGAATGGCAGCTCGCACATCACGGCGACGCATATTATAAAATTCGAGGACCAGTTGCGGATTTTTTCTCCAGGCTCCGGGAGTGGCAACTTCATTTATATCGTAACCTTCCCATAGCCCGTCGCTGTCTCTGAATGTCTTTAAGCCGCTTTCGGCGCTAATGCCGGCGCCAGTAAGGACTACCAGTTTTTTCTTCATTACCTTTTAATGTTTGAAGAAAAGGAAATTAAATAAATATTCATATCTGAATTACGCCTGAATATGGATATCCATTTTTGCGATTACATAAGTATAAAGATCCTGCATACTGTGAATGTCTATCAGGTCGGCAGGATCTACTTTAATGTGCAAATTTTTCTCCATGACTACTACAAGATCTATGTAATCAAGGCTATCTAATTCCAACGTGGATTTGAGGTCTGATATAGGAGTTATTTTAGATAATTCTACTTCAAACTCCTCATGAAGGAAGTTATTAATGATTTCTATAACTTTTTCTTTTGTAAGCATATTATCGTTCTCATTCTGCATTGCTAAAATTACCATTTTCCTTTCGAATGTTTTTTTTATCTCATTCGGGAGGATTTGGTAAATTACTGAAATGCTGCAGAATAAATTCAATGATTATTACGACGTAATTGTGATCGGGGCGGGAATTGGAGGATTAACTGCGGCGGCGTTATTAAGTAAGGCAGGCCTGTCTGTTTGCGTATTGGAAAAAGAGCCTCACGTGGGAGGTTATTTGGCCGGATTCAGGCGGAAACAATTCATTTTCGATACGGCTATACACTGGTTGAACCAATTTGGACCGGGGGGTATACTCGATAAATTGTTCAAGGCCATAGGCAGCGATCATCCTAAAGCTATCGAACAATATCGAATACGTCGTTACAAAGGAGAAGACTTCGATTATCTGCTTACCAGCAAACCGGATGACTTTCGGGATCAGCTGATAAGGGATTTTCCAGATGAGAAAAAAGGTATTGAAAGAATGTTTCTGAAAGCAAGGCAAATTGGGCAATCTTTTAAAAATTATAATAGGATCTTCCGTTCAGAAGAAACGATGTCATTTTTTCAAAGACTCAAAAATAAAATCCGCCTCCTGGAATTTGCAATCCCTTTCATTCCTTATCTTTCTTTTACGGGCGAAAAGGGATTAAAAAAAGGTCTAGGCAGATTTATAAAAAACCCCAAGCTGCAGAGAATATTCTCTGGTGAACAGGAAGTTCTGGGTTGCCTTATACCCATAGGATGGTCCTATTTTCATGATTTTCAGAGTCCTCCCTTAGGCGGAAGCCAGGTGATACCACAATGGCTTGAGCATGTAATAGAATATTATCAAAATCCAGTCCGTCTGCAATGTCAAGTGAAAGAAATATTGGTGGAAAAAGGTCATTGTAAGGGTCTTCTATTTGAACAGCGCGGTAAGTCTCATACACTGAACAGCAAATATATAATTGCGGCCTGCGATATAGAGACATTGTATGAAAAAATGTTGCCGCCCAATGCCGTTCCTGCCAGTTTGAAAAGAAAACTGAAAGTAGCCGAATTATATAGCTCATCAATTACCGTTTCCATTGCGTTGGATTGCACAGCCGAATCCCTGGGTTTCAACGAGGAGCTGGTACATCTTGTCGATGAAAATCAGCCTTTTAATGAACAGAGCGGAGGTGACCCACACAGATCTGAGATTAGCATCATCGCACCTTCATGGCGCGATAAATCGCTGGCACCCGAAAACCAAGGAACACTTACACTTTACATGCCTGCCAGCATGGATTATAAAAATGAGTGGGAAACTAAAGTCGACATTTTCGGAAAGCGCGTAAGAGGAGAGGCTTATCAACATTTGAAGAAAGAAATAGCCGATGTTTTGATCAGCAGAGTAGAGGAGAAACTTGTTCCCGGATTGAGAACACATATTCTCTTTTATGAAGTGGCAACTCCGATTACACATTGGCGTTATACCGGGAATAAAAATGGAACTATGATGGGCGCCCGCCCGGGGAGAAAGAATATGAAAAATAAAATTTCTCACTATCGAACGCCAGTAAAAAATCTTATACTTGGTGGTCATTGGGCCGAACTTGGCGGAGGAGTTCCTATAGCAGCAAAAGCAGGTGCCAACGCAAGTCTACTGATATTGCAAAAAGAGAAACCCGTTGCCTTTCGGTCACTGGCAGGTTACATGAATAATACTATAACCTTGGAATCACTTAATAGAAATAGCTGTTTTACTCCTTACAATAATTCCTGGGTGAGACCTAAAACACCCGCTGAATCGATGACTAAACATCAGTTGTTGAATTCAATAAAATGATTTCTTCCAGTCTCGATGAGCTCCCGCTGCACTAATTTACTTTTAAAATAAGTTTTAATGTAAACTTCCTGTGTCAGTGAATTACCGCAGATTAGTAGGAATATTTAGTTAAATTTAGGTACAACAAAAACGATTGCTATGAATACTCAATCCATCTACAAAGTTGGCATAGTATTATATGCCCTGGTAATTGGCTTTTTTGGAGTAAATCATTTTTTAAACGGTACTGGTTTTCAAAAAACAGTTCCGTCATTTATTCCCGGCGGAATTTTCTGGGTCTACATAACGGGAATAGCATTAATAGCAGCATCGATATCTTTTCTGTCAGGCAAGCAGGTTAAAGCTGCCGGATTATTCCTGGCTATTTATTTACTAGTGGTTGTGCTAACCATTCACATTCCGGCTTTGTTACATACAGATGGAGCACCGCTTGTAAGTATAGCGCTTACCAATCTTGTAAAAGATACCGGACTTGCAGGCGCTGCACTTATAATTGCCAGTAGGGGAAGTTAATATTCAACATTTCGGAATCCCTGTAAAACTTATTTTTACCGATATAAAAGACGTTTATTTTGGAATGTTTTTTGCCATTTATATTCATTTCATTGACTCATTCACTTATATAAATAGTAAAGGAAATTGAAACCGGCTATCACTATTGAAGCAACTGTTTTTGCTCCGGCAGACAAAGTTTGGGGATATTGGACAGGAACGGATCATATTTGCAAATGGAACAATACTTCGGAAGACTGGCACACCGTATATGCTGAAAATGATCTGCAACCCGGAGGAAAATTTCTTTCCAGGATGGAAGCCAAGGACAAAAGTTTTGGTTTCGATTTTGGCGGAGTGTATGACGAAGTAAAGCAAAATAAAATTATAAAATATACACTTGAAGACGGCAGGAAGGTTGGAATCACTTTTTCGCCAGCCGGAAATTCAACAGTTATAACTGAAACTTTTGATCCGGAGAATACAAACTCAGTAGAAATACAAAAACAGGGATGGCAAAATATTTTAGATAATTTTAAACGCTACACCGAAGCCAATTAACCCCATTAGGTTATTTTCAAATAAGTTATTAAGTTTGAATATTCACGTCCGTTTAATTCTAAGTTTCGTGCATGTGGACTTCAGGTGTTTTTAATAGCACTTTTCTCCGCAACCTTTTTTTCATAATTTACGTAATACTAGCCTGTTAAGCTCAACTGGATTCTTTCCTCTGGAAGACGATTTTCTGTATCTAATTATCATAATCACGTCTGATGAAGTGCAGGTTGAGTGTTTTGTTTCTGATTATTTGTTTCAAATCTTTTCCACAGGCACAAACATGTCCTGTGAATATCAATTTTGTCACGGGAGATCTTACGCATTGGTTCGCATACACAGGTAACAACAGGAACGGATATACCGGTCCGGATGCTCTTATTCAGGACTACGATTCAACTATCGTAGGTCCAAGAGGTACGATCGGCACGAAGTCGATCATAGAATATCTATTACCATCTTATCAGGGGATACAGGTTTTGACAACAAGCCGTACTGATCCTTTCGGTCTTTTTCCTACTATTCCAATCATCAACGGGTATAATTATAAATATTCAATTATGCTTGGTTCCACAGCAATTACCGAGGGTAACGGTTTTGCCGGATCCGGTGGTGGTTATGTCAGGGGAGTAAGTTATAATATAAAAGTGCCACCTGGCCCTGCAACTGAACCCTATACCATGACTTATGCATACGCAATGGTATTGGAAAACGGAACACATGTATCTAATTATCAGCCTGTCATATCTGCGAGACTTCAAACATCGGCCGGTTTGATAACATGTGCTTCCCCGAGTTATTATCTTCCAACTTTTAACAATGTATCTGAAGGGGGGCGGGGGGCGACACTTGACAGTGCCCAGGCGAAAAAGAATGGATTTATAGTGAGTAACACCCGGACGCCCAATGTCAGTCCTAATCCAGGCGGAGGTGTCGATAATCCTCAGGATGTCTGGACGAAAAACTGGACTGAAGTCACTTTCGATCTTTCACCATATCGTGGCCAAAGTGTAAGCCTGACATTTGAAGCGGATAATTGTGTACCAGGCGGGCACTTTGCTTACGCTTATATCGCCATAAGAAATAGCTGTGCGGGACTGGAGATCAGCGGGGATTCTCTTGTGTGTTTTAATACGCTCGTTACATATTCGGTGCCTGCATTGGCAGGTGCTACTTATGACTGGATTGTTCCAAATACCTGGACTCTCGCTTCCAGCGATACCAGTAATATCATTCAGGTAAAGCCAGTGGCCGCCGGTGGTGTGCTTAGCGTCAGGGAAAAAAACAGCTGTGCTGATCTTTCTGATACAATTCAAATTAAAACACTACCAGGACCAATAGGCGGTTTTCTGGATGGATCAAATACCGTTTGTATCGGGGAAAACAGCAGTACATTAAATCTTTCAAAGTACTCAGGAACAATTTATAACTGGCTTTCATCGACCGACAGCGTTACCTGGTCTGTGATCCCTGACCTTTCTGCTCAATACATTGCTGCAAACCTAAATTCGAAAACGATGTATGAGGTAGTTGTAGGGAAAGGTACGGTTTGCCCCCCTGATACAAGTAGTGTCGCTACGATTGCTGTTGATCAAAAAACAATTGGCGGACAAATTAGTCCGCCGGATGCCGTTTTATGTGCGGGACAGAATATAGGCGAGACGCTTTTGCTGTCGGGAAATGTGGGAGATGTTCAAAACTGGCAATTTTCATCAGATGGAATAAACTGGTCAGACTACACACCGGCCAATTCAACGCCCTCCAATATTGTAAGTAATATTACATCCACGACTCAATACAGGCTATTTGATAAGAATGGTGTTTGTCCCCCCGATACCAGTTCAATAGCCACTATCACATTAAATCCGGTAGCATTTCCACAGGCCAATATCGCACCCTCAGATACCACTATATGTTATGGTGCCATGGCTTTACTACAGGCAAATATCAACGTCGGAACAAATTATACCTGGAGTCCGAATGCATTGGGTGCAGGCAGTTTTACAGGTACGCCTTTTGTCTTTTCTGCTCAGGTTTCTCCGGATAGTTCTGAAAATTATATTTTGCGAATTGTAAATAGTGGTTGCCCCAATCCACTTTTGGATACATTCAAGGTGAAGGTATTGGAACCTGTTGTTGTAGATGCGGGAAGAGACACATCGGTCGTAGCAGGACAATTGATGCAATTCAACGCTTATTCCAGCGATGCCGGCCCTGATGATTTTTTATGGACACCGGCCACTGAACTCAGTAATTTTCTAATATCTGATCCTGTTGCTACTTATACAACTAACGATAATATTATTAAGTATGAGGTTAAAGCTACCACACCTAACGGATGTACCGGTGTAGGATATATTACCGTTAAAGTTTTTAAAACGAAACCAGATATATTTGTTCCAAATGCATTTACTCCCGGCACTTCTCTAAATTCAATTTTCAAACCTATTGCGGTGGGCATTGCATCGCTTTCCTATTTCAGAATATATAACAGACTGGGTCAACTGGTCTATAATACAAATGCGCTCGGCAGTGGATGGGACGGCCTTTTAAACGGAGTTCCCCAACCCATTGGCGGATATGTCTGGATGGTACAGGGGACCGATTATCAGGGAACAATTGTTACAAAAAAGGGAACAATGGTGTTAATCAGATAACCAGATATTAAAACCACGATTTTCTAACCAACCCTTAACTTCTTTTGGCTTTTCAATAGCTTTCCCCTGATTAATTTGCTCGTTAAAGGTTGTATGAAAAACTATTCATTTCTTCTACTAATAGTTTGTGGATTTTTTTTGTTGGTTAGCTGTTCTGCTAAACTTATGCCGGAAGGACATTTTCAAACCAAGCCAATTATCGTTGATGGCAACATTAGTGATTGGGGGTTGCCGTTACGTTTCAGTAATGCCGAATACAGTATGCAGTATTCCGTAACAAATGACAATCGGAATATTTATATCTGTGTTTATTCAAAAGATGAGTCTTTTAAAAAACGGATTTTGAAAGCCGGAATGAGTATCTGTTTTGATCCAAAAGGAGAAAAAGACAAAAAGATGAGTCTGGTGTATCCTGAAAGAAAACCAGACGACCCTGCAGAAAACAGAACGGGTAATCCCATAAGATATTCAGAAAACAAAACGAACGAGGAACAATTGATTTCCCAGTCCGATTATTACAATACTGTTGGTTTTCTCAATCTGGAAAATGGCCAGTTTGATGTTTCCTATAAACAAAATGATATACATGTTGCTATCAGGATAAGTGAAGACAGCAGTCTTGTGTACGAAGCTTCTGTCCCCATCAGGAATATTTTCGGTTCAGATTTACAATCCAGCCAGGCAGCCCGGAATTTAAGTGTTGGAATCGTCGTAAACACATTGCACCATAATTCAGGCAATAACACCAATGGATATCGGCCACATTCTTCGTATGGTGGAACTGGCATGAGAGGAATGCACGGAATGGGAGGTGGAAGGAGTTATAATTCGAACAGCAGTGGGTCATCTAAGCCCGAAGAGAACTGGTATCAGTTCAGTCTGGGATACAAAAAGGCATGATAATATATTTTGGCTGAACATTGACCGGATTTCCCCATATCCAACCTTTTGTAAATAATTAACAATTACATTTTTACGAGTCTTATATCTTCATCCCTTCAAGTAACCAACCCGGATACCATTATGAAAAGATTTTCATTCGTGTTTTTTTTCATTTCAAGCTTTTTTGTTTCGAATTCGCAAATTCAGGTTGGCGCCAAAGCGGGATATAACCTGTCTTCTTTTTATACTCCTATTGCTTCGAATTTCTATTCTTATTCGTCCCTGTCAAATTTTAATGCGGGCATCGTAGTGGCCATTCCACTTTCTACCGCTTTATTCGTTCAAATAGAATCTGTTTATTCGGGTCAGGGTGCCCACGTAGATCTCTCGGGTGTAACCGGTGAGTATTCTTCGCAATACCTTAATTTTCCGATTATGCTGAAATATGTTTCCCCTATTCATCTGTACGCAGAAGCGGGACTCCAAATAGGATTTTTATTGGGCAGCAGACTTTCAGAAGAAGGTTTCCCTACCGCTAATATTAAATCACAAACAAACTCCAGTGGATATTCCTGGACTT
The DNA here is from genome assembly GCA_963757315.1 of uncultured Bacteroidota bacterium. Taxonomy (GTDB): domain Bacteria; phylum Bacteroidota; class Bacteroidia; order Chitinophagales; family Chitinophagaceae; genus Puia. The sequence goes on from CAVWRD010000012.1 coordinate 1,053,631, forward strand.
TTGGTGTTGGTTGCAACCTTCCCAAAAATTTCGGCCTTGATATCAGGTATAATCTCGCGCTAACTGAGACACCTAAAGATGGCAGCAACGCCTATAACGATGCGAGTATTAAAAACAATGTTTTCCAGGTTGGCATAACTTATATGATTCCAAACTTGTTACCTGCAGGAATCAACTAAAGTAAATCGCGCTTTTCGTTAAGTTCAACAAATTACAGCGTTCATGATTTTAGTGTTTAGGGACTATCCAGGCACCCAATTCATTTTGCGATTATTAATATCCTGACTACCTTCCCCGGTCGTAGGATAAATTTTAACCCATGTCCAGCTTAAAATTATTTGGTAACTATATTAAACATATATTTTTCAGTGTTTTTACAAATGAGAAGACGCTCGTAGCATACACCAAGAAATACGATATGAAATTTAGGTTTCATATTAAAGATGGCGGCGGAAGGGACATTTATTACAAAAAAGGTGTGTATTCAGAAGACCATATTACAAGTTTTTTGTTGGAGAAAATCGGAATAAATGACGATGATCTGATAATCGATATTGGCGGGAATATAGGCTGGTATTCCATCGTACTTTCCTACAAGAGCAAACCCAAAGTGCTGACATTTGAACCGGACAGTTTTAATTATTCTTTATTAAAATCTAACGTAGCATTAAACAAAAAAGACAATATTCAGGTCTTTAACGTTGGTGTAAGTGATACTCCCGGCAAGATGACACTTCATCTTTATAAAAAATATAATCAGGGCAGGCATTCGTTTATTCGCCAGCGAAATTCTGTAGGAACAGCTGAAGTTGAAACAGTACAACTCGATGCGTTTCTAAAAGAAAAGGGATTGGCAAACAATAAAATTAAATTGATAAAGATTGATATTGAAGGATTCGAATTTGCTGCTTTATCGGGTGCTACACATTCTTTGGCACAGACAGAATACCTGATGACCGAGTTTTCACCAGGCATGATGAAGGAAATAAATCATAATCCAATGGATTATATCGATTTAATCAAGAGCTTCGGATTTCTTCCCCGAATAATTGATGAGCAGGGATTATCGGAACCTGATTTTGATGAAATTATCCGGACCAATACCCAGGTAAATCTTTTTTGCAGCAAAATTTAAGAGTCATTATTTAGGTACTCTGCTAAGGATGGGGCGGTGCGGGCGGCCTTGGCGGAGCAGGCGGCCTCGGCGGCAAGTGTGCGCTGGTGTGATAAGAATAATGATGATAAGGGTGGTGGTAATGATGATAATAATGATGGTGGTGCGCAGGATGATAATAGCTGTAACTATGGTGCACATAATGAGGATGAGGATGAGGGGGTAACGGCGGATGGGGTGGTTCCTGAGCGATTGCAAAAATTCCCGTTAAAAGACAAAGAAATATGACTATAGATTTTTTCATGTTGTAGTTCAAGCGTATTTGTTACGACATGTAACTTAAAAAACCATGCCATCAATTGGTTTTCCTGAAATAATCGTTTTTTTACGATCGTAAACCTACGTGAAAATAGAGTGTTCCCGCGCTTTCCGGATAACCCAAATGGACATACTTTTGATATATCCAATCCGAAAGAAATAACCGATCCAATCCGAAAAAACCATTTATCCAATCCTAATGTAAAGACCGTTAAGATCCTATTTTTGAAAAGCCGCTGAATAAAACTGGCGGTTTTTTCTTTTTTAAGACATCCTGTCTTAATATTCGATCCCACTTTTTCCGATTACGTTTTAACAGAGTTTTCATCTGATTAAGAACCTGTGTGTTATAAACGCCGATGCTTAGGGTTTTGCCGGATGGCACCGGTATTGCCAAGATGTAAGAAATGACAGGTTATGAAAACACTATTTGCCATACTATTAATGACGTTAATAGTATCATGTGCTTTCTCTCAGGTACGCTACCCTAATTTTCAGGATACTCTGGTAAAGAATATGAACGAGAATAAAAAAGCCTTTTCGACTCAGTACATATCATATCCCCTTGATTCGAATGAGGAATATAGATTTGTGAAAGACGGTCTTGTAATGCAGGGCGGGCAAGTTAAACTTATAAGACGGGGAAATTTATATCCGCTTTTAAATCCGATAACATTAAAAAATGGATCAATCGTCATGCCTGATGGTATTATCCAGATGACGAATGGAAATACGCCTATTTTGAAAGAAGATGATTTTATCGATTTGGACGGGAATATAAGATTACTTAATCCGGAGTTTGCCAGACCCGAATTATGAGCCAGTTTAATTATTGAAAATCCGGCAACCCCTCTTCGCTACGAAAAATTTGTCAGCGTTTTACGACCAGTACCTGGAATGTGCCCGGCACCAATGGAGGTCTTGAACCCTGCGTGGTTGCTTTTCCAAATTCTCCTGCAGGCAAATAAATAGTATGTGTCTTTTTGTTCAATGCAATGGTTCTTGCACTGGCCTTGGTCGGCACGTTTTCCAGGAGACTATACACACCATTATTTTCATTTACTATGCTAAGTACACCCTCACCACAGCTTGCAAAAGCGTAACCCAGTTCAGGATCAAATTCAACACCGTCGCATCCGTTCCCTATAGTAACACGCTGAATTATTTTGCCGGAAGTAGCATCCATCACCACCAGTGTTTTGTCGCAACCTGAAAATAAACGATTGTTTTTTAAATCAATGGCGAGGCCTGTTGGACCTTCTGATGGTGAAAGACTCCATCGGTTCAATATGGTATGAGCCGTTACGTCTACCGCTATGATTTCGTTTTTGTCTTCGATATTTACAAAAATTTTTCCTTTTTTGTCGGAAACAGCTGTTTCAGGTTTGCCGCCTACGGGAATGGTGGCAACTATTTTTTCCGAAACAGGATCTATCAGACTCAGATCGTTACTGCGCCCATTACAAGTGATAATCATTTTTGAGAATTCATCATACATAATGGCATCCGGATTCGTACCGGCAGTTATCTGACTCAATACCTGATTTGTTTTCAGGTCGAATACCGTCACCGTATTTAATCTTCCGTTACTTGTATACCCCTTTCCGAGTGATGGCACAAAAGCTATTCCATGTACTCCTGTAGTATTGGGAATCACCCCTATGGAATCACCTGTGGTTTCGTCCAAAATATTAACCTGCGTTCCGTGAGAAACATATAAACGATTATTATCAGGTCCGGATGCGATATAATCCCATCCGCCCGAACTTGCAATATGAAAAACTGTGGCTACTTTATACTGACTTTGTGCAGACAGACTTAAACTGCTAAAATAAATGAATACAAAGGCAAAACAGATTTTAAGGATTGACTTTTTCATAACTGAGTTTTTAAAATTTAAAGAACAACTGAAATTTGATTTCTATTGTATACTAGTCTTAACAACGATGGCAGAACTATAAGCAAAAGAGGAATGGCAATGATAAAACCTCCGATAACTGCGATGGCTAATGGCTGGTGAACCTGTGCACCAGCACCAATACCAAGTCCTAGCGGCAAAAGAGCAATGATCGCTCCAAATGCTGTCATGAGTTTTGGACGCAAGCGAGTTGATATAGAATAAATTACTGACTGATCAACGGATTTAGTTTGTCTTGCCTCTCTGAATTGCAAAATCGTGAAGATTGCATTCTCCGCAATAATTCCAACAATCATAATGAGGCCGGTATAACTGCCAACATTGAGTGGAGTGCCAGTAATATAAAGTGCCAGATAACTCCCTGAAATTCCTAAAACAGAAATGATTAAAATAATGAATGCCAGTTTAAATTCTTTAAATAAAAATAGAATAACACAAAAAACCAACAGGCTCGCTGCGATTAATATAAGTAGTAGTTCCTGAAACGATTGCTGTTGTTCAGCATAAGATCCTCCATAAGTAATATGATATCCTTGTGGCAAAATCACTTTAGCTTTGACCTCTGATTGAATATTTCTGATAACGGTCCCCAAATCGCTGTTTTCAAGTCTTGCTGTTACCACACCCATCGACTGCAAATCCTGGCGTTGAATTTCTGCATCTCCAGGATTGATTTGCACATTTGCCAACGATCCTATTGGATTTAATTTGCCATCCGGCAGAAAAATCTGCCATTGTGATATGTCGGATACTGTTTGTTTTAGATTACTTGGATATAACATACGAATTGATGTCGATTGTTCTTTTTCCAACATTTCTCCAACTACGTTTCCTTCCAGGTAATTCTGCAATTGAAATTGTAATGCTGCAGGCGTTATACCAAATTGGGCTAGCTTGTTATAGTTGGGGCTAACCGTGACAGATGGGCCCGCAATTACAATACCGTCGAAAACGTCCGCGGTACCTTTTACACTCGATACTATTCCTGCAACCTGTTTGGACAGATCGTGCAGCTGTTCCTGGTTGTCACCGAAGATTTTTATTTCCACCGGTTGCACCGAACTCATCAGATCACCCAGCATATCGGTAATCACCTGCCCAAAATCGACCCTGAGTGCTGGTTGTGATGATTCTATTTTAGAACGTATTTCAGAAATCACTTCCTCTGTACTTCTTTCTCTTTCATTTTTTAACTGAATCAGGTAGTCGCCGGTATTGGGTTCTGTAATAAAGAATCCCATTTGTGTGCCCGTCCTTCTCGAATAAGCAGATACTTCAGGAACTGTTTTCAGGATTTTCTCGACTTCTTTTAGCAGACGATCCGTTTCTTCCAGAGAAGTTCCGGGAGGCGATGCATAGTCTAACACGATGCTACCTTCGTTCATCTCCGGAAGAAATCCGGTTTCTAATCTGGGGAGAATAAGAATTATAGAGCATATAAGCGCGACTATTAAAAGGAAACTGATCCAGGGACGAAAAATAAAAAAAGAAACCCATTTCTGATTCTTAAGAGTATGCGGTTTAATTTTTTTTGCAGAAGAGTTTTTTGAAAGTATTAAGTACACAACCGGCAGGCCAATCCAGGTTACAAAAAAAGAACATACCAGCGTTATAATCATGGTATTTGTCAGAATCTTGAAATAAGCGCCGGCAACTCCTGTCATTAGAATAAACGGGAGAAAAATGACAATGGTAGTTAAGGAAGAACCTACCATTGCAGGTAACAGATACCGAATAGCTTTCTGCAATAACGGAACCGTCGGTTCTTCCGGATGTTCCTCGTGAGTCCGGTGTATTTGTTCAACAACTACTATCGCGTCATCGATGATCAATCCGATTGCTGCGGCGATTGCACCCAGCGTCATGATATTTAAAGTAAACCCAACTGAATACAAAACAATCAGAGTCAAACAAATCGTAATGGGAATTGTAAAAAGAATTGTTATACTGGCTTTCAGTGAACGTAGAAATAAAATGGCTACAATGATGGATAGTGCAAGACCAATCCATAGACTATCTGAAACACTCCGGATGGAAGTTCTTACAAAATCAGCCTGGATATAATAGGGCTCAACATGCACGTTTTTCGGAAGAATGGTTTTTAACTCCGTGAGTTTAGCCTGCATTTGATCGGACAATTCGATCAGGTTTGCATTTGGTTGTTTGATAATCGCAATCAAAACACCTTCCTTACCGTTTGCATTTATTTTAGTGTAAGTGGCAGCTTCCCCTATGTCTACTGTTGCAAAATCACGAATCTTAATAATACGCTTACCATCGTTACGGATCACAATATTATTAAGATCATCGATCGTATGTACTGTAGCGTCAGTTGTGGTCAAATAAAGAAACCTATAGTCTGACAAATATCCGTTTGAACGGATGAAATTGGTTTGTGAAAGAGCCGTATCAACGAGGTCTGGTGTAATGGACAAGGCGCTCATTTTATGCGGATCTAACTCAATGCGATATTCTTTAATCTTTCCTCCGATTATCCGTACTTCTGAAACACCAGGTACCTGCGATAGAAAAGGTTTGATCGTATAGTTGGCAATCAGCTTTAATTCGATGGGGGACTTCACCGGACTTTCCAGCATATATCCTATAACCGGCAGAATTGAAGGATTCATTTTCTCGACCGTAATCTGCGTCTCCGGCGGAAGATTATTCCTAATCTGCGCAATTTTTGATTCAATTCTTTGCTGACTCAGATCCACGTTTGCATTCCATTCCATGAATGCGGAAATTTCACAACTTCCCCTGCTGGTAATAGACCTGATGGTATTTAAATCAGGAACCTGTTTGATGGCGTTTTCCAATGGTTTAGTAACCGTAATCATCATTTTGCTGACAGGTTGTAATCCTGCATCAGCAATCACTTTGATCTTTGGGAAACTAATTTCAGGGAAAAGTGCAGTCTGCATTCTGCTGTATGCAAACAAACCTCCCACGATCACCATGAATATGAGTACGCTGATCGGATTTTTATATGTCTGGAAAAATGATTTCATCATTTATTGTGGCTGAACAATTTTAATTTTTGCAGTATCTCCTAATCCGTAATTGCCTGTTAAAACAAACCTGTCTTGAGTTGTAAAATGAGGAGATAAAATTTCGACCAGATCTTTTGTTTCAATTCCCTTCGTAACAGGTACTTTAACTGCGGTAGTGCTGTCGATGATTTTCATGACCCAAAATGAAGACTGGGTTTCGTCGGCGAGAACAGATGCTTTTGGCAGACTAACCGCCTGATCTCTGATAATTTTTTGAATTTTTACTTTTGCGATAAGGTTTTCAGGAATCTTTTTTCCCGGATCCACTTTGATTACCAGCGGTATCGTTTGAGAAGTTGTTTCAACAGATGGCATATAAGAACTTATAGTCCCCGGTAGTTTTTCCCCGTCCGGAAGTTCAACGTCTATGTGTGTATTCAGCTTTACAAAAGGTTTTAATTCGTATGGTAATTCAAGCAGGAAAACGAAGCTGCTTTCATCGCTGATTACGGCCAATTGTTCTCCGTCCTGTACGTAATCTCCGGGCTGATGATTTAATTGGCTTATAAACCCTTTTGATCCCGCCCGGATGTTATTGGTTCCCGAGAATTTAAAGGAAGTATCCAGTTGATTGATTGCATTTCCAATACTTTGTGCTTCTTTTGTTTTCATGGTAAACAAAACCTGTCCGGAGTTTACATATTCGCCAGGAGTCACATGCGCAGTCTCAATATATCCATTGGCATTTGCCTTTACATAATTTTTAAGGAGAAAAGAAGAAGTGGCGTTCAATTCTACGAATTCTGCCATTGGCTGCTTTTCAATACTTGTAACGGTTACGGGTGTCTGAACAACCGTTGCAGCTTCTTCTTTCTCGTCACGTTTAGGAGAGCAGGCTTCCAAAATCAGAAGAAAAAAAAGAAGAAATGAAAAACTTTTCATCATAGTTTAATGTTTTACCGGTTCCAATAATTTATTTGATTGATTATCTGGAAACGATTCACTTTATTTTGTGTCAGTAAATTCTTTGCAGTAAGATAATTGTTGAATGCAATGATCAGATCTGAAATCTTTGCATCTCCGGTTTCCAGAAGTTTAGTATTTACTTCTATCAGTCCCTGCGAATACTTGATTTGATTGTCTATATCTTCAATTAAAGACTCCGTTTGTCGTAATTGTTGTTTCAATTGATAGACCTGCTGATAATATTGACTGGTATAAAATGATTTATAATATGATCTGGTTCTTTCGGAAACATCAAGTTTTCGGTATTGCATCTTCTTTTGTTTACCGTCGTAGATTGGAATATTTAAATTCAGACCAACACTGGTTCCGAAGTTTTTATATCCCTGATATTCAAACGATGACATATACCCGCCATTTGCATATACATTAAGTTTGGGTTTGTAACTATAGTCTATGAGTATACGATTATGAACCAATATCAGACTGTCAATTGCATATTTTTGAAAGAATACTGATTGATCCGGATTAGGCAAACTAACAACCTCCAGGGAAGGTTCGTCGAGATTGATTGCGGAAGTGTCTACTATCCCTGCCAAGTAATTCAAAGTGGCAAAATCATTGTGAAATTGAATATCCAGTTGTCGTAGAGAAAGGTCTTGTTGCTGAACCGTAACGAGTAAAGTCAGGTAATCAGTTTGACGGTAAACATTTTTTTCAGTCAGAGATTTCAAGATTGAAACCTCCTTTTGAAGCAGTGTTTTTATTTCCCTGGCCAGATTAAGTTCCTGTAATGTTCCAAAAGCCGTGAGATACTGATTGGTTATTGTTCTTTTTAAATCCTGTTCAGAAATTCTTGCATTGTTCTTAATACCTTCATTCTGCAACTGAAGATTTTTATATTGTGCTGACAAATTACCCCGACTGACCAGCGCCTGATCTACACTTACGATACCACTGAGCTGACCACCATTAGTAATGGCTCTATCATAGCCAAAGCCCTGGATGACGGGTGAAAATGAATTCACACTGGAACCGGTTACCTGAGGTCTGTATTGTGCTTTGATCCGCTGACTATCTATGGAATTTAATTCTATTTGTGCCTGATAATCCTTTAAAAGGGGACTATTATGAACCGCCTCCTGTAGATAAAAATCGAGTGTGTTTTTTTGTGCAAAGGCTGTACCTCCGGATATCAAAATAATTAAAAGAGAAGACCAAAACCTACCCATCAGCCCTTTTTTTGACACCAAGATCAGACTCAAATCTGATTTAATTCTGTAGACCAACCGGTCTTGGTAGGCACATTGCAACTATGTGGATTAAACATTGTTTTTAATAATTCATATATTCACAATATCTCAAAAAATATGTAAGGAATGGGAGTGAACATCCGACAAGAAAACTCAAATTTACCGGAAGGGGATATGCGAATGCTGGAAAAATTGCAATCACAGACTTTCTCTTATTTCCTAAAATATGTAAATCCGGGAAATGGACTAATTGCCGATAAATCTGATCCGTCGTCACATTCAAGTATAGCTGTGGTTGGGCTAGGACTTACAAGCTATATTGTAGCAATAGAAAGAAAACTGATTACCCGTAAGGAGGCTGTTGATAAAATTCTTACCATCCTGCGTTTATTTTATGAAGGGCATCAGGGTCCGGAACCGGATGCTATGGGATATAAAGGATTTTACTATCATTTCCTGTATATGAATACAGGTAAGCGTGCCTGGGAAAGTGAACTTTCCACCATTGATACTGCTATTTTTATAGCGGGAGTGCTAACGGCAGCCACTTATCTCGATTCCGACAATAAAGAGGAAAATGAAATCCGGCACCTGGCTGAAATTCTATATCGACGGGTCGATTGGCGGTGGGCTCTTAACGGCAGAACTGAAATATGTCATGGATGGAAACCGGAAACCGGTTTTTTGAATCATTATTGGGATCAGGGATATAGTGAGGCGATTATTTTATATGTACTCGCTTTGGGTTCCCCAACATATGCGATTGATTCGATCGGATATAATAACTGGACTTCAACTTTCAAATGGAGTGATATAAATGGCATTCAATATATTCACGCCGGACCACTTTTCATTCACCAGATGTCACATTTATGGTTGGATTTCCGGGGTATACAGGATGATCTGAACAGGAAGTATGAAATTGACTATTTCGAAAACAGTCGTAGAGCCACTTGTATTCAACAAGAATATGCGATTAAGAATCCATTAAAATTCGAGCACTATAATAAAAATAATTGGGGTTTTACGGCCAGTGATGGCCCGGGCCCGGCGATTATTACTATCGATGGTGAGGATAAAATATTCTATGACTATATAGCAAGAGGAGTTCCTTTTGGTCCTGATGATGGAACTATTTCTCCTTGGGCAGTAGTCGCATCTCTTCCTTTTGCACCTGATATCGTAGTGGTTACGATCCGACATGCCTTAGAAAGACTTAAAGAAAGGAATGCCGGAGATGATGGTTTTGATGCAAGTTTTAATAATGTTTTTAAAATGAGCGATGGCAAAAAAGGCTGGGTGTCTCCATGGAAATTTGGACTAAACGAAGGTCCGATGGTTATAATGATCGAGAATTTCCTGACGCAGTTGGTCTGGAATATATGTAAGAAATGTATTTATATTAAAAATGGCCTTAGGACTGCAGGATTTACAGGAGGGTGGCTGGACAAATAAAAAGGGCTGGATAGAAATCCTGCCCGTCTTTAATCCTATGTCCTAAAAAATACCAAAAGAATTAGTGCAAAAGGAATGCCCGGATATTAGCTGAATCATTCCTTTCCCAATACATATAACGCAACCGTTACCAATTCTTCGCCGTTCTTATTCCTTATAGTTTCATCCTCGTCCAAAAAAAATCCTTGCAGATCTCCTGCAAAATCAATTCTAAGAATCACATAATTAATTAAAAATGAAATCTCATTGTGCTCTTGAGAGGATGTTATTTTTTGCATTTCTCATTGTTCTATTTTCCGCATGCAGTAAAAAGGACAACAATAGCCCGACTATGACCATGAAGACTCCGGGTTTACAACTTGTTGTTGATAGCTTAATTTCTCCGGTTGCTGTTGCTGAACCACCCGATAGCAGCAAGAGACTATTTGTTGTGGATGAACTGGGACAAATTTGGATCATCGGCACGGATGGAAAGAAACTCGCCACACCATTCATGGATGTATCGAGTAAAATGGTTACTCTGAGTCCTTCTTACGATGAAAGAGGATTACTGGGATTAGCATTCTCACCTGATTTTAAATCGAATGGGAAATTCTACATTTTTTATACCGCGCCGCCAAGATCAGGAATGCCAGTTCCCGGACCACCAGGATCAACGTGGAATAATCTTACAAGAATTTCTGAATTTAAAGTATCAGCTACCAATCCCAATCTGGCTGACATGAGTTCTGAAAGGATACTTGTTGAAGATGATCATCCCTATTTAAATCACAATGGAGGCACATTAGCGTTTGGTCCGGATGGATTTCTTTACATATCCATTGGAGATGGTGGAAACGCTGATGATGTCGGTAATGGGCATGTTCCTGATTGGTATACAGTAAATGCAGGCGGTAACGGTCAGGATAATTATGCTAACCTGATGGGAGACGTTCTGAGAATAGATGTAAACGGATCGCCGTATGGAATACCAGGAGATAATCCTTTCGTTGGTACAGCTGCCCGCCCGGAAATCTATGCTTTTGGATTCAGAAATCCTTTCCGTTTTTCTTTTGATAAAGGAGGATCTCATCAGCTACTGTTAGGCGATGAAGGACAATCCTTATATGAAGAAGTAGACGTTGTAACAAAGGGCGGCAATTACGGATGGAATGTAAAAGAAGGCACCCATTGTTTCGATACGGACAGTGATCTGCTGGTACGTCCTTCCTGTCCTATGGTGGATTCTGCGGGCAATGCATTAATTGATCCTGTTATTGAAATGGTTAATTCTGCAAATCCAATAGGTGGCGGCCTTGGTATTGCAATTATAGGTGGATACATGTATCGTGGTGCTGCTCTTCCTGCACTTCAGGGGAAATATATTTATGGAATGTTATCTGCAGATGGAAACGCGACTGGATCGGTATACATGGCAAATCCCGCATCCAGCGGAATGTGGTCATTCAGTCCCTTAACATTAAGTGGATTTACACCTAACCTCGGGCAATATTTGAAAAGTTTTGGAGAGGATCAAAGTGGCGAATTGTATTTGATGACTTCGGCCCAGCTGGGACCGCAGGGTAATACCGGTAAGGTTTACAAACTGATTGCACAGTAATTATATATATTTCAACCACCACGAACGATGTGTTAATTTATATCTTCCAAAATTCCTGCACGGGAAATAAAGAAATAAAACCAGAATAATCCACACCATATAAACTGCTGAAAGGCTTATTCCGGTTTTTATTCCCTTCGGTCGTCCAAAAGTTCCGGATATAAAAGTCATATCCGGCCAGTGGATACCCTGAAATAATAAAATGATTATTAGCAAGCAATGAATGATATAAAAATGAATTACAAAATAAAACAACGGGACCTTTCCATAAACTGAGAAGAAAAATGTGAAGCGATATTCCCGTTCTGAAAATGACAGCATTAAAAACATAATTCCCAACGTAATCAACGTAAAGGAAAGTGATGGCGGATATTTTGTGATGTTCATAAAAGAAAGGACTGTAAATATGCCTGTTTTCTCATGCTCCCAGGGAGAAGGATCACCATAGATATTAATGCCACGGACAATGAGAAAAAGCAAAATCGTGGCGAATCCGAGTTTCAGGAACAAGCTCCTTCTTATTTCAGATGTCAATTCAAAAAACCGACCAGAAGCAAATCCAACCATCATGATACCTAACCACGGTACAGGCGGGTAACCCATGATAAAAACCCGGTTCGAAAATATCTGAACGCTGCCGACATCGAATAAAGATGATAAAATTATTTTCGCAATGGAAATTGAATTCAGTGGAATAACAGGAACGAGGTTGTGAAGAAATAATATTGTAATTCCGATTATACCGATTGCTTTCGTGGACCAGGAAAGGCAAAAAGAAATGATGACAAATCCAAAACCTATTGTGGCGATTACCTCAAAAATAAACGTATGAAATCCCGCGTCGAAAAATAAACCAAGATTCACAATGGTGAATTCCAGTAGAATCAGCCAGAACCCTCTTTTTAAAAGGAATTTTTTGCTTTCCTTTAAGTTGCTTTTTCTTTTAAAAGAAAGATAAGCAGAGCTGCCGGCCAGAAAAACAAAAATGGGCGCGCACATATGAGTGACCCATCTGGTGAAAAATAAAATGGGAGTGGTGGTTGAAAGATCCGTAGGACTCTGACTAATTGAATCGATGTGTAATATGTCGCGAACATGGTCCAGCGCCATGATCACCATAACCAGACCTCTTGTGAAATCAATACTGAAAATACGTTTCAAGACCTTATTTTTTTGTTAAGTACTGTTCGCTATAAACTCCGGCAATCACAAACGCTATTCCGCTGAAAGCCAGGGCTGAAAATGCACTGATCACTTCATTTCCATTTTGCATCAAAGGATTTTGAATGGCATCCGGGATATGAATAATGATCAGCCATATAAATATCATGATACCCAACAGGGTAGCAGCAGGTTTTATCCAGATCTTTGAAATAATGGAAACTCCTGACGCAATGAGTGCAGCAGCAGCAAAATAGGTCCAGAAAATACGAGGCGGTATCCAGGAAGGAACAAGAACTGAAATGGCTTCTGTATAAAGTAAATGGTCAATACCAAAACTGATCATGGTGATCGAAAAGAAAATGCGTCCACAAGGAATAAATTTTTCAAGAAAAACGAATAGTCGGGATCGTTGATCGTCCAAACTATCTGTTATTGGAAATGAGCCCGCAGTCACAAAAGCTCCGCCTGCCAGTGCAAGTTCCTTTTCCGCATCTCCCCACAAGCCAAGATGTTTATAGTACATAAAAGGATGTTGGATAAGCATGTAGGGAATGTAGTAAAGGCATACGAGTAGGAATATGCCGCCTAAAATCAATGATATTCTCCGGCCATTTTTTTCAAATACGATAGCGAGTCCTGCGATAATAAGGGCTGCGCCGGTTAACAGCACCCAGAAACCAAGCCCTGGAATCCAGCTATGATCGGGAGGGAAGATCATCGGATGAAAGTCCTTATAGTAAAATTGTCCCAGACCGGTTCCTGCAATAGCGATTCCATAAAATATACGTCCGGTTTTGATAAGTTTTTCCATAGATTGCTTTGACGTTCTGTCAAATTTCGGGAATGAATAAAAGAATAATGCTTTTAATGGTTGTTCAAATGTGAACATTCTGAAACAAGGTGATAAAAAGGGAAAATGTTAACTGACGAACATCTATTATCAAAGGTCAAACAGAAAATTGAAGCCAGATTGGGTTGGGGGAATAGTGCAGACTGGACTAACCAGGACTTTGTGAATTTAAGCAGTAAATTCAGCGAAGAGTTTGGTTTATCTATCAGTCACATCACACTCAAAAGAATCTGGGGAAAAGTGAAGTATGCCGGTATGCCTCAGATTTATACATTGAATGCCCTGGCAGAATTTGCAGGTTTCGAAAACTGGAGAAATTTTAAAGTCAGGATGGAAGCGGAAACTTCGGCAACTACCCGTTTTTCTAAAATTCATCTCCGTAAAATAATCGGAATAGGCACGGCTTTGACGATATTTATTGCGATCGTTCTGGTTTTGGTATATTCTTCAAAAAAGAAATTCAATGCGAAGAATTATTCACTTAGTATTCATAAGATACTTTCTACCGGATTACCCAACTCGGTAGTTTTTGATTTTGATGCCGGAGAAGCTGTTTCAGATTCTGTAGTTATACAACAATCATGGGATGACAGGCTTCGAACGACCGTTTCCAAAAATCAACACCAGCATACATTAATCTATTATTATCCCGGGTTTTTTAATCCCAAGCTGATTATTGACGGTCAGATTGTAAATGAACAAAAACTTTTGATTTCTTCAAACGGATGGATGACGGCGGTCAGCCATACACCTGTGCCCATTTATTTCAAAAAAGAAGATGTAATGGCGCATGGCAAAATGGAATTGGCCATCGAGCAGTTAAAAGAAAAAAATATTCCTTTATCACCTGAGGCGCCTCTGGTTTCATATTGTAATGTTCAGGATTTTGGCCCTATATATGCCGATCATTTCCATTTCGAAACATCATTGCGAAATTGTTTCAGTGAAGGCTCTTCAGTTTGCCAGTTAACGAATATCTATCTGCTCTGTGAAGGCACTGCGATTGGTATTCCACTCTGTGCAAAGGGCTGTCAATCTTCGATTAATTTCTTTTTTGCAGGATATTCTATTTCCGGAAAACAAAAAGACCTGTCTGCGTTCGGTGTTGAATTTGACAGGTATGTGAAAGTCCGCGTTGAGTCTGCGGCGGGAAAGGCACTTGTATTTTTAAATGGTAAACTAGCCTATGAAGTCCCCGGGAATATAAGCCATACAAAGATTATCGGGATAGATTATGTTTTTCAGGGAACAGGATCGGTTAATTATGTAAAACTCGCAAACGAAAACATTTCGTTTGAAGATAAGTTTTAGGTCGGTCCGATCCTGTGAATGCCCAAAAAGTACAACTTATAAAATTATATATGATTCTGGCTACATCCTTTCGGGAACAAATCTGCTGGTTGTTCATACTCGCGATTCCAGTTGCCTGCATAGCATGGACAGTTACTCATGAAAAGATATTTGAAGAGCCCAGGAAATATTGTGAACGACGGTGTCAACAGGGAAGGTCCTTTGCTGAAAGAAAATTCTTCTATTTGTTTACATGTGAATATTGTTTTAGCCATTATATCGCGATTATTTTTCTTTTCATCACCCGATTCCATCTGTTAATGGAGGGATGGCGTGGATACCTTATCGCAGGTTTTTCATTGGTATGGGTGGCTAATTTTTATATGAGTCTTTTCGGTTTGCTGCGCACAGATCTGAAAAAAGAAAAAACAGCAATTAAGAAATTGGAAGAAGGAGAATAATATTTTTCCCCATGTACAGTTGATTACAATCAAAAATGAACATAAACTGTATGAAAGCGGACGGTGTAAAGAAAATAAGAAAAACATTGGATTGATTCATAGTACTTTATCTCAATGGCATCGAATTAGCCCAAAAAACCAGAAAATATATTGTCATGCTAAAAAATTATCTCAAAATCGCCTGGAGGAATATAATTAGGCATAAAATATACACCCTGATCAATGTAACGGGACTGGCATTCGGTATTTGTGCCTGTCTGGTTATTTATCTTATAAATACGTATGACCTGAGTTTCGACCGGTTTCATCCTGATGGGAATCGAATTTTTCGAATCGTGGGAGAGTTTCAACGAAATGACGGTCAAAAGATTTTTTTAAACGCACCCATACCCGATGTAGCCGGATTTCAAAATCAGATTCCGGGATTTGAATCGGAGTCAGGCTATTATCAGTATGGGGCGAATACAACAATACCAATTCCAGGTCAGCCCGATAAAAAATTTAGTGGTGACCTGGAAAACGGTGGGATCGCCAGTATTATAACAGGCTCTTCCTATTTTGAAATATTTAAATACGATTGGATTGCCGGAAATGCCAAAACATTAAACGAGCCAAACCGGGTAATACTTACCGAAAGCAGAGCACGTCAATATTTCGGTGATTTGCCTTTGAATAAAATGATAGGAAAGACTGTTATCTATGATGACTCTTTAAAAGTCGCAGTTTCGGGAATCATCAAAGACTGGAAAGAAAAATCGGATTTTGCTTACACAGATTTTATTTCGCTCAGCACAGCAACCCATAGTTTCTTAAAGAATCGCATTCCTTCAGAAGACTGGACAAGCCTTAGTCCGCATCAATCTCAGGCATTTGTAAAACTCTCTGATGGTACAAAGCCAGCGCAGGTTAATGCAGCTTTTTCTGCATTCATTAAAAAAAACGTAAAACTCAAAAATCAGAGTGTGAAATTGAGCATGTGGTTGCAGCCTATAACGGATATTCACTTCACATCTGATTTTCACAGGGGCGACGATGGTGACAACCAATTCAGGAAAGCCTATCGACCAACTATCTACGCGTTGATGGGAGTTGCTCTTTTTATTTTAGTGCTGGCCGCTATAAATTTTATTAACTTATCTACCGCCCAGTCTATCAGGCGTGCAAAAGAAACAGGGATCAGGAAAGTGTTGGGTGGCAAGCGCAGCAGTCTGATATTCCAGTTTCTTTCTGAAACTTTCGTTATTACACTGATAGCTGTTATGATATCAGTTCTTCTGGTAAGGCCCATGCTCACAGTTTTCAGAGATTATATTCCAGGAGCTGTGGGATTTAATCTAAATATGCAAACCATACTTTTTCTTCTTGTAGTTTTAATGATTACGACTTTACTTGCAGGATTTTATCCGGCAATTGTCTTATCTGCTTATACTCCCGTTCAAAGTCTAAAAGGAACCGGTGTAAAACCAATTAAGGAAAAAGCATATTTGAGAAAGGGACTTATTGTTTTCCAATTCAGCATTTCGCTCATCTTTATAATAGGAACACTGACAATTGGTAAACAAATAAAATACATGCGGGATAGTGACAAAGGATTTAGAACCGACGCCATTGTTACGATCCCACATATATGGCGCGATCATAGTAACAAAGTCAATGGTCTCGCAGAAGATATTAAAAGCATACCCGGAGTTAATGAGGTTATTCTTGAGGCTTTTGCACCAATGGGTTTCCCCCATATGACACAGACCATCGAATTTAAAGGCACGAACGACATTAAACTGGACGTTTCCCTGCAGCCGGGAAACGAAGATTTTATTCCTTTTTATCAGATGAAATTACTGGCGGGCAGAAATTTATATCGCAGCGACAGCCTGCAGGAACTGGTAATTAATCAAACCTGCTCAAAGGCCCTTGGTTTTGCGAAGCCTGAGCTGGCAGTTGGAAAATCCATTACCTGGGGGAATGGAAATGTTTATCCTGTTGTAGGTGTCGTGGCTGATTTCCATGAAAACTCATTTCGTGAACCGATACGACCCGTGATCATAGCTCATATGCCAGAGCAGGAAAAGGGAATTGCAATAAAGTTGGCAACACAGGGCTTGCAGGCGGCAGATGCAAAAATTATTCTGGATAAGGTTGAAAAAAAATGGAAAATAATCTATCCTGAAGATAATTTCGAATGTTATTTTTTAGATGAGTCGATCAGATGGCTTTATGACCAGGAAACAAAAACAGCCTGGCTGATGAATGCAGTTATGATTATAACAATTTTTATATCCTGCATGGGTTTATTTGGACTTGCCATGTTTACTGCAGAACAGCGAACAAAGGAAATAAGTATCAGGAAGATATTAGGGGCAACAGCAGCTAATATAGTTTCTTTGCTCAGCAGGGACTTTGTGAAACTTGTAATGATTTCTTTTCTCATTGCATCTCCAATTGCCTGGTATTTTATGAACCAATGGCTGAGTGACTTCGCCTATCGTATCCATATCAGTTTGTGGATTTTTGTAGCTGGTGGCGCATTGGGTATTTTAATCGCGTTATTCACGGTGAGTTTTCAGGCGATCAAATCGGCTGTAAGTAATCCTGTTAACAGTCTCCGTTCTGAATAATCCGGCAAAAAATTCTACATAATAATTTTTTGTCTAAAAAACAGTTAATTCTATTTAGTTAGTAATCAGGTGTTTGAAAAAAAGCAAACACTATTTGGGAGAGGCATGATTTGGGTTGGTAGAATTTAATAAATCATGAATATTTATTTCACTATTAAATATTAATCTCATGGCAGAGTTACACGTTCAACGCAAACGAAATCACAATCTGTGGCTTTGGTTTGTGATCGCCGTTATTATAATCGCAGGTGCTTTGTATTATTATATTAACTATTATCAAAAGAAAAATCAAACAGGAACCGCTAAAGCAGGTACAGCATTGGTAACAAACAGGGCGGATAATCCGGATTTATTTACAACTAAAAATTTGCAATATGTCAGCTAAAGAATATGTCTACAATAGTCGTTTGAAAGAATTACACGCGAGCGACTATGAAATGGTTAAAGGCGAACCTGATATCCGAGGATGGAAGGTAATTACCATTCAAAATCAGGAAATTGGGAAAATAGTCGATTTGTTATTCGATGATGTTTCAAAACGTGTGAGATATCTGGTAGTCGACCTGGATGGTAAATCGCTGAATCTTCTTTCCCGAAATATACTTATACCCATTGGCCTGGCTGAATTGCACAGGGGTGAAAAAGTTGTTTACTTTCCAGAATTAACAGTTGCTCACCTGGCTTCACTTCCAACTTATGAAAAAGGTAAAATAACAATTGAAACAGAATATGCCATACGTTCAGTATTTGCACCAAATACCGGGGTAAGTTATCTGGATGAAGACTTTCACAATCAGGACAAATTCTATAACCACGAGCATTTTAATGAAGAAAAATTTTACAGGCCACGTATTGAAAAGGTGGAGGATAATTCTGCATTGAAAAATGAAATAAAGGAAAATATAGAAAGAGTAAAGGATTCTGTGAGAAAAATGGAAGCTGACGTGGAGAGACTTGGTAAAAAAGAATTTTGATTCTATTTTAATAATAGCGATTCGCGAATGATTTACGGGCTAATAAAAAGATTGGCAAAATTGCCAGGCAACCCGTCGGACCATAGGCCGAATTTTTCTCCCTTGTGATTCCTGAATCTTTTAACGGTTAAACAGGACTGTGGAGAGTAATTTACATAGACCCGGACGCTGTCTTCCGCGACATTGATGGTTGCATGAAACCAATCGTCCGGGTTTGGTGACGGATTGATGCCGTGTTCAAAAACCAACGGATGGGTCGTTCTTAATTTCTGCCAATCATGATCCGGAAGACTCATATACTGTACCATATGTTTAGAACGAAGCGAGTCGGTGCTTTTAAAATTAAAAGGTCTGAAATAAACGGACTCATAATCATTTGAATCTTTGCCACTGAAAGCGACTCCAATAAAACTTTTTCCTGTTTCATTTTTCCCCCGCAAATCAATGTCAATTATGCCTTTTGAAAAACTGGTATCTTTCAGCCATGCAATGCCTTTAATTGTAACGGCAGCTTTGTCTGTGCCTTCAGATATAGCCGCCCGATTGTTCATATCTGTTTCCAGTCTTCCCGCTGCCAGAAGTTTTGTAAGATCAAATGAATGAATGTTTAAATTTTTAACCGCTCCAGGAATATTCTTCGTGATCGTCAGATTTGCGAAGTCATTTGTCAGACCGTCGGAATAGAGACCAAACAGACCATCTGATCTTCCTTCGAGCATTGTTACCTTGAGAGAAGGAGTCTCATTGTGATTCACGTATACTTTCGCTATGCGGCCATTTATTACAATAGTAGCATGAAACCAATCATCAGCTTTTGGTGGCGGAACAATTCTGTTTTCGTAAACTCCCGGATGTTCTTTTCTTAAACGGGCATAGTTGTAATCTGGTACCTGCATATAAGCAAGAGACCATTTCCACCTGGCGCTGTCAGTATTCCGGAAATTGAACGGTCTGAAATAAATGATATTACAGTGATTGGTATCGGTTCCATGGAAAGCTATACCCAGAAAACTTTGAAGGAATACATCCTTACCTCTAAGATCAATATCTACTACGCCATCCGTAAAATCAATGCCCTTTAACCATACGATGCCCCTGGTAGTAATGGCCCCGGGTTTATTACCCACGAGCGATGATGTTTCATATGCGGGAACTGTTACAATTTGATTGTCGCGCAACATTTGTTGCAGATTATAACTAACAGCCTGGGCATTCAGATTAAAAACGGTAAATATAAAAGGCATGGTTAAAAGTGAAACTTTCAGATGCATGTATTATTCGTTTGACATCTGGCTACGAAAGATATGCCAGTTTCCAAAATATTGTTAGTGACTTATTTATGTAAATGAAAAACAGAAACTACTGTTCGTTTTTGCTTTATTGTCCGGATTCGGTACATAACTTTCCAGCGTGCCATCTGTTTAAATTTTGAAATATTCAATTGTTCAAACCCAATATAATTGCGATAATTATAAAAGACGATGCAATTATAAGTGCCTAATAGATTGAAGAAAGATAGATTCCAGATTAGACGACTTCGGCTGGTTTTGAATAAAAAATATAATACCTTGGGTGGGTTCAACGATTGTTTGTTTCCGGTAAATCTATAAAGCCGGATTGTTTATAACTTATAAAATAAACAAATATGGGAAATATATTTTTCCGGGCCTGTCTAATTGGAATGATTGTGACGGCCTGGGCTGTTCCTCCGAAATCTTCAACTTTTAATTCCAGTAGTTTTCAGTTAGCCGATACCCTGCAATGGAAACAATTATTTAACGGGAAAAATCTGGATGGATGGAAACACGTTGGTCCCGGAAGTATGATTATTACCGACGGACTTATGCAAACTCAGAGTGGGATGGGACTTACCTATTACGCCGGAAGTAAGTTTGGCAATTGTAAAATACGTGTGGTTTATAAAATGAAAACATTCAACGATAATTCGGGCGTATTTATCCGGATTCCCATTGAACCCTATGAACCCTGGATGCCTGTTTTTTATGGATATGAAGTGCAGATCGACAATCATCCGGAAACTTCAAACGAAGATGAATACCATATTACCGGAACACTCTATTCTCTCACAAAACCCATGTCGAAACCTGGTAAACCCGGACCTCAGTGGAATACCATGGAGATCACATTGGATGGCCCGCGTACGATAGTTGTTGTGAATGGTGAAACGGTGACAGACTATACTGAAGGTCAACCTACGACTCCACGAAAACTTGACTTCGAACCATATCGGGGCATACGACCCAATGAAGGATATATTGGACTACAAAATGAAAGTGATCACAGTGTAGTGTTCTTTAAAGAAATCGCGGTGCAGGCATTGCCTGGGCATGAACTGCCAAACTAGTCTGATACTTTACATCACCTTAATCTCCTCAAAATGGAAATAAAGAAAAACGCCGAAGGCAAACGATCTATAAGCAGGAATGATTTTATCAGGAAAGCTGCTTTGGCAACCGCTGGATTTTATATTGTTCCGCGTCATGTACTAGGAGGCCGGGGTTTTACAGCGCCCAGTGATAAATTGTATATAGCGGCGATAGGTACCGGAGGTGAGGCTGAAAATGATATTCATCATTACGCAACTGCGCCGAAGAAAAATGCGGAGATTGCTTTTCTCTGTGATGTAGATGATCGTCCGGCTTCTAAAAGAAGAACAGAATTTCCTAAAGCTAAATTTTATTATGACTGGCGGGAATTATTCGATAAAGAGAATAAAAACTTTGATGCAGTATCGGTGGCTATACCGGATCACAACCATGCCATCGTTGGTTACAGCGCCATGGCGATGAAAAAACACCTTTATCTTCAGAAGCCGCTGAGTCATGATATTTATGAAGCACGTGTATTAACGGAAGCTGCAAAAAAATTTAAAGTAGTAACGCAGATGGGTGATCAGGGTGCATCCTGTGACGGAATGCGTACCATGCGCGAATGGTTTGAAGCTGGACTGATCGGCGATATTGAAAAAGTATATTGTTGGACGGACCGCCCGGTTTGGCCGCAGGGTATTGCCTGGCCGACAGAAAAGCCGCCGGTTCCAAAAGAGTTGAAATGGGATCTCTGGCTGGGTACCGCGCAAAAAACAGATTATATTGATAACCTGGTTCCTTTTAACTGGAGAGGATGGTGGGAATTCGGAACCGGCGCACTTGGTGATATGGGATGCCATATCATTGGACCTCCTTTTAAATTACTGGAGCTTGGCTATCCGACAGAAATATCAGGCAGTGCAAGTACAGTTTACAAGGGAATATTCAAAGAAGGTGTGTACCCACAAAGTGGTCCGGTATCGAGTTCCATAAAATTTAATTTTCCGTTGAAAAATGGGAAAACACTCGATCTCTTCTGGATGGACGGAGGTATCGTACCGCAGCGAATAAACGAATTAGATCCTTCAGTGAATATGTATGAGGCACTTTTCGACTGGCCGAAAGATAATGACAATGAAGGGGGAACTTTATTTATCGGTTCAAAAGGAAAAGTTTCCTGTGGCTGGGGCGGAAGTTATCCGCGGTTACTTCCTTTGACTTTGAATAAGGACGTAAATGTTCCTAAAAAGTATCCACGTGTTGAAGGCGATATGGATGGTCACTGGTGGCAGTGGGTTGATGCATGTATCGCTGGTTACGGAAATATGGAAGTGGATTCGCCCTTTGTCGGATACGCCGGTCCATTGACCGAAACAGTGTTGCTTGGCAATCTTATGCTTCGCAGTTTTAATATTCAGAAAAAAGTAAAACGCAAAGATCCTGTATATGGAGAACTTGAATCATTACAGTTCCCAGGAAGATATATCGACTATCAGTGGGACGGAACGAATATGCGCATTACAAATTTTGAACCCGCTAATCAATTTATCAAAAGAACATACCGAGAAGGTTGGGGTGAATTAAAATTGTAATCTAAATTTTCTTTATGAATATCGTCAGGACGGATTCATACGATTCCCTTAGCAGAGAAGCCGCTTCTCTGATCATAAAGGAATTACAAAGAAAAAAAAACGCCCTTCTCTGCGCTGCCACCGGAAATAGTCCCGAAGGAACCTATAAACTATTAAGTGAAAGGTATAAGAAGGAGCCCGGTTTATTTTCGTTTCTCAGAATTATAAAACTGGATGAATGGGGCGGCATACCGATGAACAATCCCGGTACTTGCGAAAGTTTTCTGCAAAAACATCTGATAGGACCTTTGGAAATTGACAGCAGGAAATATATTTCCTTTCAAAGTGATCCAAAAGATCCGGATAAAGAGTGCGCAAAGATAGAAGACGAATTGGAAAAAAACGGACCTATTGATATCTGTATTTTAGGCTTGGGAATGAATGGACATCTTGCGCTGAATGAACCCGGGAACTTTCTTGAAAGCGCCATACATGTTGCAAAACTTTCCGAAATAACACTTACACATTCGATGGTGCATCAGATGGGTGATTTACCATCCTATGGCCTTACACTGGGTATGAAAGATATTTTACAATCCTCCTTCATCCTTCTTTTAATAAGCGGAATTAAAAAGAAAAATATAACTACGGCATTTCTGAAAAAAAATATTACCACTGAATTACCAGCTTCATTTCTCTGGCTACATCCTAATGTGGTCTGCCTCATTGATCGGGTAGCTTTACCCGAAGACTAAGAATATTCAGACCCGCTGCATTTTACTTTTACTTTTCAGAACAAGTAAATCTTCAATCTTGTTTATAAAGCGGATCAGTGAATGATGTTTGCTTAATATGGATGAATAAATGGCGATCAGGGACTGCTGGGAAATTTGCTCTTTGCTTATCTGAAAATCATTAAACATATTGGCGGTTCTTAATTCAATTTCAATGGCTGTTAATTGGCCATTTTCTGATCTCAATACCATATCGGAGTAATGTGTGTCGAATTTTGAGAACGAATGTTCAAGTCTTCTCACTGTGTTCAATCTCCTTTCAATTTCCGGATACGTCATTTGCGCCAATTCATTTAACGCACTCTGTTGCAGCCTTTCAAGCGACGTGGAAAATTCGGGTTGCAGATTGTAAAACTTTGAAGTATTAATGGTGTTGTCATCCGAAGAAACTTTCAGGCTTCTGATTTCAGAAAAATACCTGTTTAGAGTTTTCATGGGCGTGTTTGTTATTATGATGATTAACCATCAGCTTAAAAATACATGCCATACTCTATTTGCCTGAATATCAACCTATAATCTGTTATGTATGTAAATAAACTTCCGCACAAAAACGACATATTGTAGGGTATTCGATACGGTGACAAAGGACAATAGGTCCATTTCATCAGACCGATTGTAACTTTTTACTGACTTAATGATCTTAGTAGTTATCCTGGTCAGAACTATGAAATCTTTTTTTTCAATTGTTGCCATTTTTATTTTCTTCAATTCCACAGCTCAAAATTTCAAAGTTGAAGGAATAGTGAGGGATTCCAAAACACTGGAACTGTTGCCCGGAGCCAGTATTTTGATTTATGAATCCGGGAATGTCTCGGGTGGTATAACTAACCAGGAGGGAAAGTTTTCGATTAATTGCGATTCCAGGCCTGATTCAATCGTATTCTCAATGGTCGGATATCACAATAAACGTTTACGTCAAACTGAAATAATCTACGGAGAACTTTTTCCTGTGGGCCTGAATATGTATTCATCGGAACTGTCGGAAATAACAGTTAGTCCGATTTTAGCCATAGATATAGTACGTCAGGCGGCGAGAAAATTGAATTCATTTAATCCTGTGAATGATTTTGAAAGCAAATCCTTTTATCGGGAGATTATTCATGACAACAACTATTACTATTCTGTAGCAGAAGCGATTTTTAACGCACAATTTTACGTCAGAAAAAAATCGTGCACGTTAAAAATGGAAAAAGGTAGAAGTAAAGAGGATGTGGCCTATTCCAAGCTGTTTGAAGATTTCCATCCTGGCGGGGGACCAGAAGACGCAGTTGATCAGAGTTTCGTTATAAAACAGCCGGATTTTCTCATTGAAAACCGATTAAAATATTATAACTACAAATTAGATTCAACTGTTGTCTATGGTGGCAATCTTTTTTATGTCGTAAGTTTTGATCAAAAACCCGGAGTAAAAGAAGCGCTTGAAAAAGGTTACCTGTATATAGACGAGAATGATTATTCGGTTTTAAAATTTGAAGCAGTAAATAGTCCGGCGGGTACCCCTTACATAAAAAGTCTCAGGGGAACCGATAAGATATTCGCAGAACTTCTGCATATCGATTTAGCGGTCAAAGGATGGTCGAGATCTGTAACTTATGCCAGAATAGGTGCACATCTTTATTTGAGTTATGCCGGGATGAACTACTATATAGACTACAAACAACCGGCAAAAGGGCTTGACCTGCATTTGGTTATCAATACCGAATTTGTTGTCACTGATTTCCAGCGACCAATTTTAAAAGTGATTAATAAAGATGAAGAGTGGAAAAGAAAAAATCTGGTGGCCAACCTACCCACTGATTTCGATCCGTCATTTTGGGGGAATGAAAATATTCTGGATCCGACAGCTGAAGTGAAAAATATTATTGGCTCAATTGCCCAAATAAATACTGAAATGCCTACACAGGAAACGGAAGGCTGGGAGTTTTTTAATAAGACATTTTTTGTCTTCTATAAACATGATGACAGTATTATACTGGTTCCGATATCTAAATGTAATTGGGAGGATAAGCAAACAGGAGGCATGCTATATAAGGCGATCACCGGCAATTTTACCATGGAAACTAAATTGGCTATCAGAAAAAGGAATAGTCCATTATTGAAACCGGATAATGGATATCAGCAGGGCGGAATTATTGTTCGCAGCAGCGAAGGAAATGCCGGGAACTCTCTGATATTTTCTATAGGTACGGGTGGTTCGGATGTCTCAAAAATTTTTCTGAGAAAAACTATAAATGGCAAGACCAAAACTACGGTTGAAAGAACAGACGAATTTGATGGCTGGCTAAGGATAGAAAAAAAAGATAAGATCCTCAACGTTTACAAAAAAGAGGATGAAAAGGGGGAATGGACTAAAGTGGGCACTTATGAATTCGATTGGCTGAATACAAATTTGCAAGTGGGATTTTCAATCATGGCCAGATTTGCAGGAGATGGGCCAAAACAAAAGCCAGATATAGAGGCAGTTTTTACGAACATTCATATAAATAACGAATAGACGTTTTTAATAAGATGTTATTGATAAGGCTACCTTAATTTCATGTCGTATCTTTTAATTCTAATAGAAAAAACTTTAAAATTTAAAACATGAAGCGAATTCTGACGATTGCTGCTGCCTGCATTTTAAGTGTTTTTCTTGCGAAGGCGCAGGGAAAAATGAAACCTGAAGACACTGAGTTTTATACTCCTGTCCCACCTAAAGTTACACCTGGCGCGAGTTTCAGAGATGCTCCTTCCGATGCTATTGTTTTATTTGACGGAAAAAATCTGGATCAGTGGGTCAACTCGAAAGACTCAACGGCCGCATCCTGGATTGTTTCAGACAATGCGATGACAGTGAATAAATCCACTGGTGATATACAAACCAAACAGGCGTTTACGGATTATCAGTTGCATATCGAATACAGGATTCCTGCCAATGTAACGGGATCGGGTCAGGCACGTGGTAATAGTGGAATATTTTTAGCAGCGCTTCCATTCGGAGCGGGTGGTTATGAACTTCAGGTGCTCGATAATTATGATAACCCAACATATGTGAACGGACAAGCGGGAAGTATTTATAAACAATCCATACCACTTGTAAATGCGTGTTTAAAACCCGGTGTATGGCAGACATACGACGTTGTTTGGACCGCGCCCAGGTTTACTGAAACGGGATTGTTAAAATCATTGGCCCGCGTTACCGTTTTTCACAACGGGATACTTGTACAAAATAATACAACACTACTTGGAGATACACCCTATATTGGTTTACCGGCTTATAGAAAACACGGAGCCGAAGCCATTAAATTACAAGCCCACGGCGATAAAAGCGAACCACTGAGTTACCGGAATATCTGGATCAGACCGCTTTAGGAAAGTATGGGAGTATGGGAGTATGGGAATGTGAGGGTGCGAGTTACTACAAATGCATCCTTACTAAATCCGCCCATTCTTCTTCCAGACTTTGGTCAGGCATGGAGGTGCCCGCTTTCATATACCAGTAATTCGCATTGGATATATCACCCTCCACATGATGCAGGTATGCGTGTATTTGTGAAGCTTTTCTGTCGTTCACATCCTGAATCAGATCATGAGCCCTATCCCAATTTCCTTTTCCCGCCCACCACAGAGCTTTTGCATAAACTGACAATGTAGCGGAAGGTGAATCATCCTGAAAGGACTTTTTAAAGTTGTCCAATGATTTGATTTCCATTCTGCAAAATTACGTATAGGATATTATTTTGATTGAGTCAAATGCCGTAGCTCAATAGTTCATTCAAGGATACTTGAAAAAACTTCGAGGACTCCTGTAGTTCCCTCACAATTCTTATCTTCGGAATCAAAGCGGTTTATGCAAAATCTTCCACACAATCCGCATTCCAGAACGCAGTTCCAGATAGACCGGCTGGCGTTCTTCAGCGATGCCGTCATTGCCATTGCTCTTACGTTGACTATACTGGAAATTAGAATACCGGCGATGGGCACGGACGCAACGCCAGTATATGTCTTCAAACGATACGGAGGATCTATGATACTGCATGGTTTGGGGTTGTTTGTTGCATTCTGGACGATTGGAAATTTATGGATGCGTCATCACCAGCTATTTGAAAATATTGTGGATTATAGTGAAAGAATGATACGCGTTAATCTGATCTTTTTATTCAGCGTAATGATGTTACCTATCTCGATTTCATTTTTGTTCAGCAGAAATGAGCCCTCTTATTTTAAAATGCTTTTTTATTTTGCCAATCTGTTCTTTAGTAGTGCCACATATAGCCTGTTGGTATTTGTCATATTCAATCCGAAAAAAAGACTTTCAAATCTAACCGATCCGAAAAAACTGGAAGAAGTAAAAGACAATTCCTATTGGGGTAGTCTGGTCTTTCTGATTGTGCTCATTCTTATCATTTTTAACCGCTCCTGGTTCTGGGTTGCCTTTCTTATTTTTCCTATAGCTAAAATCATTTCCATCGTTCGGGCTAAACGAAAGACCCGCGAAACTCACATCATTTAAACTCATAGCGATGCTGCTTCAAAATAAAAATGCAATCATATACGGCGGTGGTGGGTCACCATTCATCCTAATTTCCACAGATTAAAAGCTGTTCACGATTATATTCGTATAATACGAATATTAACTACTCAAGTTGTTTTTGAACTATTTTAAGTCAGCGGTTAGACAACTACTGCGCGATAAGACAAACTCGCTGATCAACATCGTGGGACTGACAGTCGGTATGACATGCTGTTTGCTGATTGGGATTTATATAAAAGACGAACTTTCATTCAATCAGTTCAATATTAATAGAAATGATATCTACAGAGTAAACTGGATTTCCCGGGACAATAATGGAGTAAGTACCGGGGCATCAACGCCGGTTCCTTTTTCTCAGAACCTCGCTGAAAAAATTCCCGAGTTAGATAAACTTGCCAGACTTTATCAGCGGAGCGGAGAAATGGAGTCGGAGGGAATAGGGGCTAGGGCAAGAAGGCGATTTCAGGAGCAGGGGATCTATTTTGCAGATAAGGATGTGTTTTCAATCTTTACTATCCGGTTCCGTAACGGCGATCCGAATACCGCGCTTACTTCTCCTAACACCATTGTAATAACAGATGAAATCGCCGGTAAATATTTTGGAACAGAAAATCCACTGGGCAAAACACTGTTATATGAAAACAAATGGCCGCTAAAGATCACTGGAGTGGTTGGAAAAATGCCACTCAACTCCGATATCAAATTCGATTTTCTGGTATCATTTGAAACAGTCTTTTCCGTGGAATCACCTGCTTTTGCCGATTTTGTAAGGAACGACTGGACATTTACGCCCTGCGAAACATGGGTTCGCTTGCGGCCCACAGCCAGTGCAGAGAAAATAGAGCGTGCGTTCAATAAACATCTCTTTGACAATGGCACAGATCGTAACCATAAAATGAATACGGTTCGTTTGCAACCGCTCAAACTTATTCACCTGCATGCCTCCGACGTCGTA
Organism: uncultured Bacteroidota bacterium; assembly: GCA_963757315.1. GTDB lineage: Bacteria > Bacteroidota > Bacteroidia > Chitinophagales > Chitinophagaceae > Puia. The sequence continues at coordinate 1,082,762 of CAVWRD010000012.1, forward strand.
GGCAATGAGAGTGCCAGTGATATCGGCTACATTTATATTTTTGCGGGTATAGCCCTCCTGATACTCGTGATTGCGAATATCAATTTTATAAACCTTTCCATAGCACAATCTATTTCCAGGATTAAAGAAGTGGGGGTTCGTAAAGTTCTGGGTGCTGAAAAAAAACAGATTATAACCAATTTTCTAAGTTCAACACTATTTACAGGAATTATTGCATTCCTTTTGTCAATTGCCCTAACCGGATTGGCAATGCCAATGTTAAATCTGCTGACTGGCAAACAAATGGACTGGCATTCATGGTTGAATCCGGGAATCCTTATCTTTTTCGCAGGCATTTTTTTTATTAGCTGTATGCTTGCAGGGCTGTACCCTGCATTTTACATTACGCGGTCTAATACCTTACTCGCACTCAAAGGAAGATCCGGTGATTCCCGAAAAAAGAATCGCATCCAGAAAATATTACTGGTCACTCAATTTACTGTTTCCATTTTATTAATTACTGCAACCGGTGTTGTTTACCAGCAATTGCAATTCCTGCGAAACAAACCACTTGGCTTTCAGAAACAACAAATGCTTATAGTTCCTATATTCGGATCAGGGGCATTCAGCTATGGACAGAAAGTGGATTCTTCTGTTCGAAGGCGGATGAATAATTTTTATGATGCACTGAGCAGCTACAATAAAATAAATTCTGTAACTGCATCTTCGGAAATGCCCGGCCAGGGATTTTTGAGAGGACTGATTGTGCCGGAGGGGAAAAGTGATCAGGACAATATTTTTGCTCCATGGCTTTCTGTCGACTATAATTTTGTCAGGACACTGAAAATGAATATCGTTGCAGGCCGCGATTTTTCAAAAACCCAGGGTACCGATTTTTTGAATGCCTTCATAATTAACGAATCCGCGGTAAGATCATTTGGATGGCAAAAGCCGGAAAATGCCATAGGTAAAACCTTTGTAAGGGGTAAATTGTCAGACGGTAAGAAAGGGCGGATCATTGGTGTGATAAAGGATTTTGATTTTAATGCACTCAATAATCCGATGGAACCATTAGTAATGGACGTAAATCCCCCAAGGTTTACAGAATTTGCAATCAGTATTCATCCAGACAATGTGCCCGGGACAATTTTAGTAATAAAGAAAACCTGGGAGAAGATTTTTCCGGAACGTGTATTCGAATATAGTTTTCTGGAAAATGATATCAATGCGATTTATAAAGACAAGGAAAATTTTAGCAAAATGACTGAATGGTTCGCAGGCATCGCGATACTTCTTTCCTGTTCCGGTTTGTTTGGTTTAGCACTTTTTATAGCATTGAAACGTGCACGTGAAATCGGAATTCGTAAGGTTCTTGGTGCAGGAGTAACGCGAATTGTAGTCCTTCTATCAACAGATTTTATAAAAATCATTTTAATTGCTTCTGCCATCGCAAGTCCTATAGCCTGGTGGCTCATGCACCAGTGGTTGCAACAATTTGCTTATCATATTTCAATGCAAATATTACTCTTTGTCGCGGGGCCCGCGCTGGCGCTGATCCTTACGATTGTGACTGTTGGTTATCAGGCCGTCCTTGCAGCCTGGGTGAACCCGGTCAAAACATTGCGTAATGAATAGCGAGGCGTTACCTGCCATCGATAATTTCCCCGATCAGGATATAGCCACATACCTGCATTCCGGCTTTTAAAAGTGTTCGCTGGGAAGCAATGTTTTTTACATTGCACCTTGCAGCAGGAACTCTATCAAGTTTATAAGCCTGTTTTTTGAGTTCCTGTGTAATCAGGCTTCCAAACCCCTTTCTTTTGTATTTTTCTTTTACCTCGTAATAAATATCTATAAATGGAAAATTATAATTCCAAACATAACCGCCTGTTGCAACGGTTTCACCGTTTTGTTCCAGAAGATATTGACTGTTATCTTTGTCGGACTTGTCAGGAATGAACAAAGTGCCGGGGATAATTAAATGTGTTTCACATAAATCTTCAAATAAGATCGCTTCAGCGTAAATTTGCTCAGAGAATTCAAATAACATACGTGACAGCAGCTGGTCGTTGGTCTGGCATTCAATAAAAATTACTCCGGAAACTTTTATTAACTCCGCAAAGATATGTCCGGCATATTTTCTAAATGGTTCTTTGAGATAAAATTCAAATATAGTATCCCTCTTTTCACGTTTGTCTTTCCCCCACACGGATCCATAGCCAATCTTTAATTCATCCAAACTGATGATATATACATCTGCCCAGCCCGCACCATGACATTTGTTATACACGAACTGAAATGTGCATTCGCTGAGAAACAAGCTACGCAAGACCTCAATCCCCGACAGGTTTGTTTTTAAAATCTGAAATTCCATGATTATTTCTAAATCTTAAACTGTTTGAAACAGAAGGTAATAAAATATTGGTATTTTCCATCCATGAACTTGGAAGTTGAAAAGACTTTAAAAACTGATATACGTTTGTGGCTGGCTTTCGCAGCCATTTATATTATATGGGGCACAACATATCTGGCGATTAAAATAGGGATAGAAGACTTTCCTCCATTTATGATGGCTGCGATTCGTTATCTAATTGCAGGTATTTTGCTGCTTGGTTTTGCATTGATTAAAAAAGAAGAAATTTTTTCTGTGAATGCCATCCGGAATATGATAATCGGTGCATTCATCATGACGTTCGGACAGGCAATTGCATTTTGGTCAGAGAAATATATTTCCTCAGGACTCACAGCGGTATTCGGATCACTGCTGCCCATCTGTTATATTATTACAGATCGGAGAAACTGGCATACTTATAAAGGAAGTAAACTTACACTCTTCAGCATTGCCCTGGGTATTGTCGGTATCATCGTTTTATTTATCAATCCCTCCCGTGCATCAGAACAACAAGAGACCGGATGGATTACAATTGTCGCTTCAGTGGCAACAGTTGCTGCCTGTTTTTGCTGGGCAGCTGGTTCACTATATTTTAAATATCACAATAAAAGTGGATCATTGTACGAAAATGTGGGCTGGCAATTAATGGGAGGAGTGATTTGCTGTTTTTTAATAAGTCTGTTTGCTGGTGAATTTCGAAATTTCAATTTTAGTTTGGTCCCATTACGTGCATGGATGGCTGTTTTGTACCTGGCTATCGCAGGGTCTATTGTTGCGCTTATTTCACTTTATTGGCTGCTGGCCAGAAGACCAGCTGCGCTTGTAGGTACTTATGCATATGTCAACCCGGTCATAGCTGTCCTGTTGGGCTATCTGATAGCCAATGAAGAAATTTCTGCAACTCAAGTTGTTGGTATGTGCATCATACTTCTTGCGGCATATCTCGCCAACAACGTGAAACTTAAAGTCCGGGGGCAAACAGATTAATTGTGAATTGTCACGCTCAAACAAAATCAATTCCCCAAAATGAAGAGGGCCTCGTAGAAACAAGGCCCGTGGGCTATTTATTTTAAACAGCCACATGAGAATTTTATAATGATTTATTACTAAGCTTGATTACGAATCAATTCGTAATTTAATTTAATTTTTACTTTTATATATGAGAAATTGGATGAATGGTAAACGGGACTTAACAGATTTTATTTCAGGAATCCGTTATTTATAATTTCCTTCCTCCATCTCTATAAGTTTCATCTGAATTTTCTCCCGAATATTTCCCACTGTCGATCCCATGATAAATTGCATCCCATTGTGGGTATTAAGGCTTTTAAACAAATCCTCGTGTTCTGCAGATTCCCCCAGCCACTCCCTTAACAACAGGATTTCATCTTCACCCAGCACATATCCTGCATAATAATTACATAGCACATTCAAAATTGGTTCCAAATCCTTCATATGAATTTATTTTTCATTGTTCTGATCAACCGACCCCCAAAATAGCCCAAAAATCGAAGATTTTTGAGCTTACACCGAATAGGTTATGAGAGCAGAATGAGTATTTGCATCTTTGTATTGTTGAAGCGCACAACTGATCCATACCGATGAAAACGAAAAGAATCCGAATCAGAAAAACCAATCCTATATCCTGAGAAAACCCGGAAACTAAAGTTTGATGTACACCAAAGAATTATTGGACAGCTGCCGAAAGGTGGCTGTTCTTTATTTATGCTATTGAAGTTGCAGTCTGGACCAGGCTACGAAATCCGTTGCGGGAATTTTTTCCACACCCAGAGCTCTCAGCATAGTTACCAGTTGGCCGTTATGATAAGTATTGTGATTAAATATATGGGTCAGTAAAATATCATAGGATTGATAAAATTCCTGTCCGGCGCTATTGGCGTAATGCATTTTATCAGAAAGTTGACTGTCGGATTTCTTCCCGATCCACTCCACCCATTGCCCATCAACCTCCTTTAAAGAATTGCTTATTTTTTCCATAGAACCATTAAAAGGATCACCCGGTGCTTTCGCAGTCCCGTTACTTAGTCTTGCAAACCAAATGCTCTCCGCCCCCCATTTATGAGAAACCGTCTTATACAGGCTATTAAAGCTGCTTGGAATTGTTATGTGATGTTGCTCGGGAGTTAGTCTGTTTATCAGGTCCAGAAGCCTCTCATGCGCCCATTGGTTATAGAGAGCATAGTTTAGCAAAAGTCCTTTAACTGTCATTAGTTCTAATTTATATAGTTAGTGTATATTATTGAATTTCAAAACTATATGCAAATCTACTTAAAGCTTTACCAGAAATAAGTTAATATACGAATCGTAATCTTACGATAAAATCGAGTGTTCCTTCTCTTCATAATTGTTAGGGGAGGGCTTACTTTTGATATATCCAATCCGATGAAATAACCGAAATCCGATCCGAAAAGAAACCAGTCCAATCCGAAAAGAAACCAGTCCAATCCGAAAAAAAACCAGTCCAATCCGAAAAGAAACCGTCCAATCCTAACGAAAAACATTTAGAATCCTATTTTTGAATAACCGCTATTGTCAACTAGCGGTTTTTTCTTTTTATGCCCATACCTGGTTTGTTCAGGTAAACGTGTATTAACTCAATACAAACACCCTGATTTATCCTGCAAATACCAGACGACAAGACGATGTGCAACTGTGCCACTATTCGAAGATGTTAGTAAAGCGAGTCGTTCACAATTGAGTGCAGACGAAATCATTCATTAACCATTTTAACAACCGGTTTACGAATTACCGCCGCTCACCGTTTCATAACATATGTTTACCGAATAGTGCTTCCGCTTAACATTTGATGAACCTATTTTTGAATTCTACAAAAATATTTTATGGAATATGTTTTAGAATATCCAAAATCAAATGTGGGCTGGTTCGGTTTGTTCATTGAAACAATAAGAATTTGGTGGATGAGGAATGAAATCAAAAATTTTAAAGAAAATGATTTGCTGATAAATTGAATGCTCTGTATTCAACATCCCTCCGTTTTGTTTACATTTTTCGGTCGGCGCCTGTAAATTCAAGCATCCAGCCGGGGTATTCGGGAGGCAGCATACTAACTTTATTGATTTGCTCCATTTCCTCCACAGTGAATTTTAATTCAACCGATTTCAGATTATCTTCCAGCTGTTCCATTTTATTGGCACCGATAATTACGGTTGTTACGGCAGGCTGTTGAAGAAGCCAGGCGATAGCGAGACCGGCTACAGACGTGTTTTTTGCTTTTGCCATTGACTGAAGTATATCAACAATATCAAAAGCGCGATCCTTGTTTACAGGTGGAAAGTCGAAATTGACCCGTCTTCCTTCAGCGTCCTTCATTTTATCGCGATTATATTTTCCACTAAGCAATCCGCCTGCCAATGGTGACCACACCATCAGTCCTATTTTCTGATCCAGAATAAGTGGAACCAATTCTCTCTCGAGGTCGCGACCGGCGATGGTATAATAAGCCTGAAGAGATACGAATTTCGAAGTCTTGTTGTAATGACTATAGTCTAACGCCTTCATCAGCTGCCAGGCCGCCAAATTGCTCGCACCTATATATCGCACTTTCCCACTCTGAACCAGATTGTCCAATGCCGAAATCGTCTCTTCAAAAGGAGTCAAAGGATCATAGCTGTGGATCTGATAAAGATCGATATAATCAACCTGAAGCCTGCGAAGACTTGCTTCGGCCTGCTGAATAATATGTTTTCTTGTCAGGCCGCTGTCGTTTTGTTTCTCGCCCATTTTGCCACGTACTTTTGTCGCCAGTACAAGATCATCCCGATGAAGACCCAGATTACGGATAGACTGCCCCGTTAGTTCTTCACTCAGTCCTTCAGAATATACATTGGCGGTATCTATAAAATTTATCCCCCCATCTATGGCTCTTTTCATTAATTCGTCGACCGGAGCCTGTGCAAGATTCCCTATCACCTGAAATCTGCCCTTTCCACCAAATGTCATAGTGCCCATACATAATTCAGAGACTTTAAGTCCGGTATTCCCCAGAAGATTATATTTCATTTTACTATTATTTATAAATACAATTACACTACAATCAAAAAAAAGTTGCTGAGAGGCTGTGTTAGTTCGGAGTTATATTTTTTGAAACATGCTTGAAGCGGTAGTGACTCAATGTTTTTATTACGTCGTCAAATGTCCCTTCCTTTGGTTTTCCCGTTACGACAACCCAGGACTCTTTCATACTTTTTGCATTTTTCTGAATATAGTCATTGAAATCTGCAATGGTTTCAATCTCGAGAGGTTTATCATTATAATAGGCATTTATAGTGGTGCCAGCCGTAATAATGAAGTAGTGCTTAACAGAATCGATTTTCTGAGAATAGCCAAAAGCTGTCAGCCCAAAACATATCGTTGCACATATTAATAAATGTTTCATTCGTACATAAGATGAGCTTACCAATTTAAAGATTTTTCATTTCCCCGCAAACTAACTTTTCCATAATATAACTGAGAAGTAATCTGAGGGCATTTATTGAACAAAAAAACGAACTAACTTTAAATAAACTTATTTTATGGCAAAACACGTTAAGCAAAAGGTAACATACAAAAAGACCAAACCGAAAGACCTGTATGAACTATATATGAACCCGAAAAAACATGGGCTGATCTCAGGATCACCCGTAACTATTTCTTCGAAAGCAGGCTCACCCTATAGTTCACATGGAGGTTATATAACCGGCAAAACTATTCACACTGTAAAAGACTACATAATTGTGCAAACCTGGCGTGCAATGGACTGGACTGCGGAAGATCCGGATTCCATATTCACAATCGTACTCGAGTCAAATGGGAAGGACACGATCTTACATGCGATTCACACAGGTTTACCTGATACAAAAGCCGAGAGTATTGAAAAGGGTTGGAATGATCATTACTGGAAACCCTGGAAGCAACATCTTGCGGGTAAAAAAATCAAACGCCCGAAAATGTAATTCGATGAAATATGTCTGAGGATGGGAAAATCAATAAATTTCATTCTTCGTTATAAGTTCAGCGTATATGAAAACTCAAAAGCTGTCCTGTTGTAGGTGTTTAATGAACTGTTTGAAAGAATAAACTCATAATAAAATGCAAAATGATTTTCACCAATTTTAAATCCAAGATTGGGTATTAATGCATCCCCAACACGATATCCTATTCCGAGCGAAAAATTATAGCGGACACTGTCGTCCAGGTTTCGGGTATAAACTGCTCCAACCAACTGTTCATGCAGGGGTCCCTGCCAGTCAAATATTGCGTAGCCACTGACTACGTCATCACTGGTGATGGCGCTTGTATAACCCAATTGTATTCCCCGGTTCATTGGTAAACGCGTTGAATAGGTCCAATCAGTATAAGGCTGGTTCAAATGACGTAATGACGCTCCTATATACCATTGTTTATCTGCGCCATTATGGAACAGGGCTATTCCCGCGGCTGCATTGAAGTATATGTATTCATATCCAGACTGAACAGGATCCGCGGACACTGCAGCACCGATTGCGCCGTATCTGTCAAATTGTTCAGGAAATGTTCCCGAATAAGATATTTTACTGAAAGTATAAGCACCCTGGAATCCCAGAGCCAGAAAGGTTTGATTGTAATTAAGGGGCAAGGCGTAGGAAAGAGATAACATCCCGGTGGATACATTGAAGATCTCATTCCCTGCATCATCCGCGTTGATGCCGGCAGCCAAATTAAAGAAACCGGCATTTTCATCGTCTTTTTTATCCCTGCTGATCAATGGCAGTTCAATCGTGGCTGCCTTACTTGAATAAGAGGTTATGCCCTGATAACTAACACTCCGGAAATTTGCATGAAGAAGAGAAATCTTGTTGGTTTTTAGGGCAGGATTATACCAGATATTCATATCCTGTACAGCAGCATAATAAACATCCTGTCCTCTGGCATCAGTGGCAGATATCAATAAAAAAGTAACTACGGAAAAGATATTCTTTAATCTGAAGTATTTCAAACCGGCATTTTTACTCTTGTCACGACTCATTTTCCAACGACAAAGCTGGTAATAAAGTATTTTGTTTTCAAATACAGTATATAAATAATGCAACTCAATAACTTCTATTAACAAAGTCTTACTTAAAACAGGCTTAATTTTGTGAATGAACAGAATGTTTATCTTATCTACAATAGCCTCTTCACTTTTTCTGGTGTCGAAAGGACAAAACAAGCATATTACTGTTGGCGATTCAATCCCGGTATTTTCTTTGCGTGATCAGAATGACAGCTTATTCAACATTTCAGACCACATCGGCAAAAAAATTCTTGTCATTTATTTTTATCCAAAAGATGAAAGCAGTGGTTGCACCAAAGAAGCTTGTTCTTTCAGAGATAACTACGATATGTTCAACAAGGCAGGTGCGATGGTTATCGGCATAAATTCGGGTACGGTTGAAAGTCACAAAAAATTCATTCAAAATCATCAGCTTCCTTTTACTCTGCTCAGCGATCCCGGTAATAAAATATTGAAACTGTTTGGTGTAAAATCGAAATTTTTTATTAGTGGAAGGGAAACATTTGTGATTGACAAAACGGGAAAAGTAGTATTCACTTATGACTCTTTTACAAATGGCTCCGCACACGAAAAGGAAGCATTACAGTTTATTGAAAAAATGCAAAAAGCTGACTCCTAGGGTATCCATTCACCAGCCTTCAGTATTTCGATCAGCCTTTGATCATTTGAAGAAAAAGGAGGCAGCCATGTATCTCCGAGCCGTTCGCGATTCCACCAACGACCATCACGTTCGCCAGGCCTTGCAAAACTATAATGATAAAGCACTGCTCTGACAAATCTCGGAGGTTTGTCTGGAAAAGGATTGTTTGCGAAAAGGCTCAGAGTGCCGGGATCGTTATGGAGAAGTTTCCAGACCAGATGATAAGTCCACGGATATTCTTCCGGCGAAGACATCGCGGCAAACCACATTTGCCAGTCAAGGCGCAGCTGATAGGGTGCTACCTGAGGAGGTCGTTTATTAAGGTCAACTGGTAATCCTTTATATTCATACGATTTCCAATTTGCATTTTCATCAGGAACTTCATCCATGGTTCCTTCAAAAACAACATTCATCCGATCCTGACCGACTGAACCGAAAGCGCCGTATGTGTTTACGAGATCGAGTGGATTAAAAGAAGTGTTCATAATCTGGCGCGGAGACAAAATATTAAAAATGGGCTGAATGCTGAGAACTGCTATAAGTGCAGTTACAATCCATGTTGTAACAATCATAGGCGGTGACGAGTCTTCCTGATTTCTTGCAGTTTCTGCACGGCTTACAAAAGATTTCGGAAGAAGTTTTGACCAAAAGGCATCATCGAAACAAGCCAAGGCCGGTACGATGGTGAGCCAATTTAATATTGAAAGGTTTCCACTGAGAATGAGAATTATCTGGAGTATAATAATTACAGATCCTGCAATCAGACGGGCCATTCTCGGCCAGAAAATAAACCACGGCGCAACAAGCTCGGCGAGAAAATTATACCACACACCAATCTTCAAAAATAATCTTGGAAGAAAATGGAACCATCGGCTAAGCGGTCCGGGTATCGGTTGCGTCTCAAAATGATAATACAAAGCAGTTCCATTTCTCCACACATCGTCGCCGCGGATCTTGATCATACCGGCACCCATCATGATTCTAAAAGTCAGACAACGAAAAAGTACAATGATGGGCATGGGTGGCGGAAGTTTTGGAAATGGCCGCATATCCAATAATGGACAAAGAAATATGGAAAGAAATCCGGTTTCGAGCAACTGAATTTCCCACCCATACCCATACCAGTCCTGCCCCAGATGAACAAAAGACATATAAAGAAACCATAGAATACCAAGTATGATGGCATTTGCATAACCTGCCAGCACTAAACAGGAAAGCAGGAATCCAACCCATGCACATCCAAGAAGGAAGCTATCGGAATGATTAAACCAGAATAGAGAAGGAAGACGAAGGAAACCAGCTGTCCCTGAACCCAGAGAATTATTTACGCGTTCAAGATACAAGCCAACAGGGAGTAGTCCATTTGCACCGATCAAGGGAATTATCTGATTGATCGCAACGATAAAGGCGACCGCATAAATCGCTCCCAACAATCGAAGAATGAGAAATCGGGTGAGCCAGTAAGTAGGACGTTGGTCTCTCTCCGAAATCAAATGTTGAGATACACCCTGCATACTAAAATTGTTGATTAGGAAAACGTTCAACTAGCGCTATTTAAAGTTATTGAAATTCGATAATTTTGAATTTACCTGTTTTTGACAGCGACAATGCTTGGTCTTTTTGAGAGTGGTTCATTTCTTCATCATAAACTCTGAAATATGTTAAACTGGAACGACGTAGTAAATTTTGCTAAGAATGGAAATCCCGTGCCGGATAAAAGAGTGGAAAAAACGGATGATGAATGGAAAAAAATATTAAGCCCCGCACAATTCAGAATTACGCGTAAGAAAGGAACCGAAGCAAAGTTTAGTGGCGAGTTGTGCAGTTTGTATGAGCCTGGAAAATACAATTGCATTTGTTGCGACAGCGAACTGTTCGACTCGGGGATAAAATATGATTCTAAAACAGGCTGGCCGAGTTTTACACAACCTATTAAAGAAAACGCCATCAGTTATGCGCTGGATAATTCTTACGGATCCACCCGCGTCGAAGTAATGTGTAATGTGTGTGATGCTCATCTTGGACATGTATTTCCTGACGGCCCTGCACCCAGCTGTCTCAGATATTGTATCAATTCTGATTCATTAAAGCATGTGGAAGCCGCAGCCACGGCAGGGTAACTGGTGCCGATGTTTTGATTTGCAGGCAAAAGATCTTTCAAAGCAATTCTTTACTACATTCGCACAAAATTTATGGGAATTACAGATAAACTGTTTCGTATGAAAAATGAAAAAGCGGCTGCGAATTTAGAAGCGGGTAACAAATTCCTTGAAGTAAATAAACAAAAAGCAGGAGTAGTCTCATTACCAAGCGGTTTGCAATACGAGGTAATTACAGAAGGTACCGGCATAAAGCCACTTGCTAAAAATAAAGTTACCTGTCACTATCACGGCACATTGATTGACGGAACAGTATTTGACAGTTCTGTAAAACGTGGTCAGCCGGCAACTTTTCCTTTAAACATGGTTATAAAAGGCTGGACTGAAGGACTGCAGTTGATGTCGGTTGGCAGCAAATGGCGTTTCTTCATTCCCCCGCAGCTTGCATATGGAGACAGACAAACAGGCTCAGATATTGGACCCAACAGCACGTTGATCTTCGAAGTGGAGTTATTAGGCGTGAATTGATATATGAGGTCAGAAGTTTTCAATATTGAATTTTACAATTCATTAAACACTCTTACTTCACTAACTTTTCCCTGATCATTAAAGCGGACAAAGTCAGCCATCATTTTGCCAGTCTCTCTTTCGTAAACGAGCAATACACCATCAGGTCCCTGCATAAGTTTTTTAAATGTTATTGCCATGGATGGAAATTCTTCGAACGCTTTTCGAAAATGGTTTCCCAGCGCCTCCTTCCCTGATAATTTGCCATCGTCAACGCCCCATCTGCGCTTTGCAGCAGAGCTGTAAAAAACGACGTCATCCGAATAGTGATTTATCAGAGAATTGACATCTCCGTTATTCCATGCATTGATCCAGTCTTTTGCAAGATCACTGAGCTTTAAATAGTCTAAGTTCCTACTACTATTTTCCATGTACAGTGAACTTATCGTTTTTGATGCATGTTGTTCGACCTGGCATCAAAAGGTTTTTCATCTGCCGCGCCTTCATCCGGATCACCTTTTACTTTTTTCTCTTTCTTTTGCTGAATTTCCCTGTATTCCTTGTCTTTCGATTTTTCGATACTGCCTGGTCTGGTAGTCTTTGCCTCCTTTATTTGGCGATCATTCGGATTTTCTTTAACTGTTTTCATAAAACTTTTTTTAATATGAAAAATGATTTCATATTATACCTGTAATATTCATGCCAACCCATATGAAAACTTATTCCGTTCGCAAACTATCTACAGGATTTGCAACGGCAGCCCTGACAGACTGGAAACTTATGGTTATGAATGCAATCAACAATGCCATTGATCCTGCCAATAGAAAAATCCAAACATTCAGGTTGATACGATAGGCAAAATCATTCAGCCAGTTGCTCATGAAGTACCAGGCTATAGGTGAAGCAATCACCATGGAAAGTATTACAAGTTTCAGAAAGTCTTTTGACAGCAACCCAACTATTTCGGAAACGGAGGCGCCTAATACTTTGCGAACGCCTATTTCCTTTCTACGCTGAACAGAAGTAAATGCAGCCAGGCCGAATAAACCCATACAGGAAATGAAAATAGCAATCACCATGGCAGTTTTCATTATCTGATTTGTTTTTTGGTAACTGTCATAAAATCTGGCAATCTGGTCATCCAGAATCTTATATTCAAACATATCATTCGGAAATGCCGATTTCCAAATTTTTGTAATTTGTTCCATCGTAGATTGAAGCTCTTTGGGGTGTTCGTTTTGGCTGTTTAACCTGACGGCGATTGTTCTGCTCTGATCATTTGCGATAGTGACGGCCTTTATCGGATCGTGTAACGATTCAGAATGAAAGTCAGCAAGTACACCCACGATGGGGCGTTTAACATCCACCGGCCCGTTGCTGAAGCCGAAGTCCACTAACTTGCCCAACGCGTCCTGAGGGTTTTTAAAGCCAAGGCCTCTCGCGCAGGTTTCGTTAATCACCAGTTCCCTGATGGTATCACTCTGAAAAATATTTCTCCCTGCAACGAGTTTCAGATTATATAACGGAACATAATTTTCATCTGTGCCAAAAGCTTCCGTGTTCATTTGAACATTATTATATGTGATACTTGTACCACCATGCCCCGCGCCTGCAGGAGGTCCGTCATTCAGACTCACCATTTGAACATCTGTTATGGTTTTCAATCTGTCAGCAAATAGTTTCACCTGGCTTTTCGGGTAATTCCCATAGGCATAAACGTTGATGATGGCATTTTTTGTAAAACCCATGTCCTGATTCAGCATGTAGCGTATCTGGTTACCGATGATCAGGGTTGCAATGATAAATACCAGCGAAACGGTGAACTGAAAAACGATCAGTGACTTTCGCAGGTAACCGCCTTTACTTACCTGGCGGGATCCTTCGCCTTTGAGACTAATGACAGGTAAAAAGCCAGATAAAACTCTGGCTGGGTAAAATCCCGCCAGCAAAGAAGTTAAAATGATAAGAAGTAAAAGGAAAAGAATTGTAACCGGATTATAAAAACCTAAATCTATTCCCGGAGGAAGTAAATCGTGAAAAAGATAGATCAATGGTTTCATCACAAGCACGGAAAGCAACCCCGCAAATAGCGTGAGCACGAAAATTTCAACCAGAAACTGAATCACAATATTTATCCTGCTGCTGCCCAACACTTTTCTGATGCCGATTTCCTTAGCTCTCTCGACGGATTGTGCGGTGGAAAGATTAATGAAATTGATGGCGGCAATAATCAAAATGAAAGCTGCAATGGCCATCAATCCATATAAAGTGGGTAAATGGGCCTGTCGGGAGTAAGCATCCTTGAAATCTCCATTAAAATGAATATCGCTTAATGGCTGAAGCAGAATTTTGGCCTTTTCGTCGGGCTGCAATTTCATATGCTCTTTCACAAGACTTGTAAGTTGGGCATTTATTTGTCCGGGAGTTGACTGACCATTCAGTTTCGCGAATACCTGAGTATGGCTGTTCCAGCCTCCCCAGCTATTCCAGTTTCCCTGATCTTTCAAAAAGCTGTTTTGAATGGTGCTGTAAGAAATAAAATCTTTGAAACTAAAATCAGTATTCCTGTTCCAGTCTTTTACAATACCCGTTACAGTCAGGCCGAGAGAATCGTCATAGATAATGGTCTTTCCCATAACCTGGTCCAGGGGCGTATTCCCAAAATATTTGGCTGCTTCGTTTTCACTGATCACAACGCGGAAAGGTTCACTCAGCGCAGTTACCGGGTTTCCGGCCAGCCAATCATACTTAAAAATCTCAAAATACTGTGGTTCGGTCAGTATGACGGGAGATGCAACGCCCGGTTCATTTGATGGGAAGAATCTTTTGATGATTTTATCTTTTTCAGGAATAGACACTTTTGGGAAGTAATTATGGAACATGGCAACTGTTTCCAATCCTGAAACAGATTCACGGATGATTTTGGCAGCAGGATCCGGAATGGTCGACATCGGATTATTTTTGGAAGCTCCATTTTGCAGATTGGTAACGATCCTGTAGATCCTGTTCTTATCCGGATGAAAGGTATCGTAACTGAGTTCGAAGCTTGTTACGATATAGATTAACAGGCAGGCACTGATGCCGATTGCGAGTCCCAGGGCATTAATAATTGCAAAAACTTTATTCCTTGCAACATTTCGGAATGCGATTTTGAAATAATTTTTCAGCATAAACTTGGTTTAGATTATGTCAAATGAACAGGGAATGAAATACGGTTATTACGCTCCAAGAAAATGCCAGTAACTACGACGTTGCAAATCAACTATTTGAAATCCGACATATTTCATAAACCGTACGGAATCGCTACACATACGTCCTAAATTGATATGCCAACAGATCAAATCTCCATTTGTAACTTAGAGAAATGATAACAAACCTTATTATCCGTCCGGTAGAATTGCGCGATTATGTCCAATGGATTCCTCTATGGTTAGGTTACAACGCTTTTTATGGGCGCTTTGGAAAGACTGCTCTGGAACCGGAAATTACCAGAATAACATGGAACCGGTTTTTTGACGAATCTGAACCCGTATTTGCTTTGGTTGCAGAATTAAATGGAAAACTGGTGGGTATGACCCATTTTCTATATCATCGCAGTACAAGCGCGTTGAAACCTGTATGCTATTTACAGGATCTTTTTACAGATCCTGATATTCGCGGAAAGGGCATTGGCAGGGCGTTGATTGAAAATGTATATGAGCAAGCGGAAAGAGCCGGTTCATCCCGGGTCTATTGGTTAACACACGAAACAAATGCAACTGCAATGAAATTATACGATCAGATTGCAGATCGCTCCGGATTTGTTCAGTACCGTAAATTGATTTAGGCAGTTTCAACCGGAAACTCAGGTGTGGGAAGTATCAGTTCAAGAAATTTCAAATCCAGCCATTTCCCGAATTTAAAACCTACTTCTTTAAAATTAGCAACTTCAGTAAATCCAAATGATTCGTGTAAGCGAATGCTCACCAGATTTGAAGCTTCGATGCCTGCAATTATAACGTGATACTGCTGACGTATTGCCTGATCAATCAATGGCTGCATCAACAATTTTGACAATCCTTTTCGCCGGTGAGCAGCTGCAACATAAATGGAATTCTCAACGGTATATTTATAAGCGGGCCATATACGAAAGGGGCCATAGGAGCTGAATCCGAGGATCTCGTTTTTGTCTTCGGCAACGTAAATTGGAAACTTTCCTTCCTGCCTTGATTGAAACCAATCTTCTCTCATTGCAAGCGAATGTTTTGCATAAGAAAAAACGGCTGTAGTGCGCTCTATAACTTCATTATATATATCGAGTATTTGAGGGAGATCAAAAAAATCTGCATCCCTGATTCGCAGGGACGGATGACCATTCATTTGCATATTTGAGTGCGAACTACGTAAATTGTTGATAAATTTTATCTACCAAATCTGGAAAATTTCACGGGAACCCGTTAGATACATGTCCTGATATCCTTTCATTGCCTCCTCCATTTTCTTCATGGCTTCGGGTTGTGCTTTCATCTTTTCCCAGGATTGCTCATAGCCTGCCAGGTTTTCGTATTCGCTGACCATAATAACGCGGTTATATGCGCCCGTTACATCTGTTAGTATATGTTTTACATCCCGACTTTCCTTGGTGGCTTCCTTGAACATTTTGGCCAGCTTTGATGCGTTGCCGGGTTTTGCAACAAATATTTCATGAACGACTATCATAAAATTGGTTTTTTATAAATAAAATATTTTATACTAATCTAACCAATTTCGATAGGAGTGCAATATAAAATCTATGCTAATTGTCATGAAACTATTATACGTTAGTGCAGACTCACCCGATTATTAAGATTTAGGTTGAATAATCAAAAGGACGCAACCACATTTTGAGTTCCTTACATTCGGGAAGACGGCCAAGATATATCAGGCCACTGGTGGTTTTGGTTCGTGGCTTGGGTGGTTGCGGTTCACTGAACGGAGATGCTGAAATATTTCTGTTTGATTGTGGCAGAGGATCTGAACCGGTGGATGAAAAATATTCGGATACTGACTTTCCTTCTGTGATTTTCTGAAGTAAATAAGTGCGGCGGGTTCTTGTAATTTTTCTGTTTCCTGACGGCGTTTGAGGATATGAAGAGAAATCTGTCATGCCTTTTACACGATCTCTTCTAACAGGGTTTTCAATCATTCTATTTTCGGAATTCTTTTTTGGTGTTTCCAACAGCGGATTTATATATTTTTTCTTCAGGGTTTCTGTAATAATGGCTGTCTCCATTCCTTCTTTTAGCAATTTGATCGCTTCACCCGTTAATGTCCTGTAAAGAGCGTATTGTTTTAAATGTTCTGGCACCAGCTTATACAGCGAAGCCGCGATAGGGGAAGCCTGCTTCAAACGATCGCTGCTCTGGCGGAACCCTTTAAAGGCAGGGTCCGTTTTGGTTCGCTCACCAGTGAGCGAAGACCCCCGACGCCATATATTTAGACCATAATGGGGTGAATAATAGAAATACATCCTGAGTTCAGGATCATTGCCGGTTATTATATTATGTGTTTTCCTTTTAGCCATAGGGACTGTCGGGAGGAACGCAAATCCCGGGTTTCAAGTATGTGGCAGAAGGAAAATCTTTTTGGAAGGCTTAAAGCTGAAGGCTTAACGCAAAACGCTTAACGTGGAAGCCGTCAGAAATGCATCTTTACATCTGTTGGTGTTCATACATAAAGCGCAGTTTTGCCTATTTGCTAAGCGAAGAAATCCGGCAGGTCCATTATTTTTTCGGCTGCCTGTTTGCAATGCTTCATGGATCCTGAAAAACCCATGTTCTTTGTTTCAATATCATGTAATGCGTCGGCAATCTTTTCCGCTGAAGCGCCAGACTTTTTTAATTCAAGAATTTCCGGAACATAATTTTCATATTCATTTTCCGGCAATTCGTGGCTGCCCATTGGATTCCAGTCATTATGCAAAATATTGGCTATTTTATGATAAACTGAATTTTCGTTCAATCCTTTTTTCGCCATACATTTGATTTCAAGATTGTTGCGATATTTATATTCTCCAGGCCAGCATATTTTTATAGGTAAATTGGATAAAGACTAATGGCATGGATATTGCAAAATAAGAAAAAGCGCCTTATTTTTGCTACGCGTCAAATTACAAACCCAGCCCTTGCAATATAAACCGGTTAAGTCTCTGGCTCAATACAAATCGTATGAGAGCTACCTCGAGAAGCTTTTATGGATTAAAGACAAATCTGATGCCGAAAAGGAATCGATCGATGTTTTAATTTCCCTGATTGGAAAGTGGGATGCTGAACATAATACAAAATCTCTCATTCTTCCCAAAGCCCCACCGCGTGATCCCATATTGGCCCTGGATAACCTTATGAAGGAAAACAAGATTAACTCCAGCGACCTTGCCTCTGCACTGGGTATTAGCCAAAGCGGCATATCCGACATCCTTAACTACAGGCAGGAACTTTCAAATGATTTGATTGCTAAACTTTCACAGAGATTCAAAGTATCCGAAGAAGTATTCAGTAAAACATATTGACTTATCCTCTGTTGAAATTTCAGAAATTTGTAAAAACTGAAAGCCAATGGAAAATAATTTTTACAAGGAGTTTATCAGCCAGTCGATTATTCGTATCGATGAAAATACCGTGAAGGTTAAGTCGTGTATGAAGGCGCTGGATGAAAATGAAATCTGGTTTCAACCCAACGCACATGTAAATTCTGTAGGTAATACGATTCTTCATTTGTGTGGTAACATCAGGCAGTATGTTATATCCTCCATGGGTGGTAAGATTGATATACGTGAAAGGGACCTGGAATTTTCCACCAGAGGAGGATTTACAAATGCTGAACTTGTATTAAAACTTTCTGAAACACTTGAAGAAGCCAAGTCTGTTATCACATCTGCCACCGAAGAGAATCTGCTACGTCAGCAAATTGTTCAGAAAACTTCTTATTCAGGGATCGGAATTATAATTCATATAACAGAACACTACTCGTATCACACAGGCCAGATCATTTTGCTTACGAAATTGTTTAAGAATATGGATATGGGTTTTTATGCCGGAAAAAATTTGAATGCAAGAAACTCGCCGTCGACTAATTAAAAACAAATACTCAGTCCTGAACTGAATACCCATCCGAACTCATGCACTGTTGCAACATTCGTGGGCTTTCGCAGATTTTTGAAAGTCTTGCTATTTTCAGGATAATATCCTACCCGCCAGCGGCTGTTAAAATCAAAGTCATAATATATACCTGTAAATAAGCCTAACTGGGTTTTTTTTGTTTTAAAGGGATACCAGAAGAATTTCGTTGCGGGCTCGATGATTATGCCGTCACGGTGTAGTGAAAGAGTAGTATTATATTTTTTTGCCAGACTGTCGAACGAAGGCGGCAGTTCTCCATTTAATACGATGCGGTCGAAGTGTTCTCCAACACTTAGGCCTGCAAGAATCCAAAAGTTTTTGGTTTCAAAAAATCTGTAATAAGCACCCAGGGACATATCGGCAGTAACAATATCCTGATTGGAAATAACCGTACCTGCATTAATACCATAAACCATTTTTCCACCTGAAGGCATTAATGCTATTTCAAAACGCAGGCCTACAGGTACATTCTGGGGCTTGCTGTAATTATACTTTGTTAGGAAACTATTTATTCTGGTATCCATGGCCGTATAAAAAGTAGTACTAACGTTAAACATGAGTGAATAGGAGGGAATGGCTGAACTATCTTTTAATGACTGCGCCAACAAGGTGACTGGCGCGAAAACCAGAATCAATATAAAGCGCCATTTGCTCATCCGTTAAAATTAGAACTAAGTTTTTTTAACAGATGGTTAATTCCCGCCGGGTTGCCGCAATCATTTTCTTTCAGCCGAAGAAAGTGAATCGAACGCCGAGCCACAGCTCTGGTTTCGTCTGCCGGGTGGTTTTATTGATCAATTAAATCATTGTCATATGCATCAAAACCGGACAGTTTGTGCTAAAATCGTACTCGATGAAAGTATTTAAACATTCAAATTCTTGTATATCAACCCCTTTTATTCCGGTACACAATTGGTGGTGAATCGGCCGATTGATTTCCAATTAAATGCCCCCTTATGTTCAAAAATTATTTCAGGATTGCCCTTAGAAACCTGGCTCAACACAAGAGCTTCTCTTTTATCAACATATTCGGATTAGCCATAGGCATTACAGGATGTATCCTGATTGGTGCATTTGTTTTTAATGAATTGAATTATGACAGGAATCCGGTATTGGCATCCCAGACATATCGTCTGGGACTACAGATCACGCAAAATGGTGGTACCGCAGATTATCCCGATGTGGACGTAGCAGTAGGAGCAGGAATTAAGAATACATTCCCTGAAGTAATCGCTTCCACGAGAATAACCGGAAACAGAACCGCATTCTTTAAAAACGGCGACAAAATATTCAAAGAACCCCATATAACATTTTGCGATTCAAACTTTCTTCAGATTTTTTCCATTACTCTTAAAGAAGGGGATCAGAATACAGCGTTGGTTTCTCCCAATTCAATTGTTGTAACCCCCGAATTGGCGGTTAAATACTTTGGTAATGAATCTGTACTTGGGAAATCCCTCTTGATTGGAGACAGACCTTTTAAAATAACT
Source organism: uncultured Bacteroidota bacterium (assembly GCA_963757315.1). Taxonomy (GTDB): domain Bacteria; phylum Bacteroidota; class Bacteroidia; order Chitinophagales; family Chitinophagaceae; genus Puia. The sequence goes on from CAVWRD010000012.1 coordinate 1,103,057, forward strand.
GGTATCATCGAAAAGATACCGGATAATAGTCATTTCCATTTTGATGCATTCATAAGTATGACCAGCAACAATTATGCAATTCATGGAACCACCTGGAGCAATCTGGGCTTTTATACTTATCTGGTTCTTCACAAAGGAACGGATCCGAAAAAACTGGAAGCAAAATTACCGGACCTGATCCAGAAATATGTGGCCCCGGAAGCCATGCACGACATGGGAATTTCTTTGGCAGAAGCAAAAAAGGAAATGAATACCTGGCATTTTTATCTAATGCCGGTAACGGATATACATCTTTACTCCAATACAAAATATGAACTCGAGCCCAACGGGGATATCCAGTATGTATATATTTTTGGATCGCTTGCCATTTTTACATTATTGCTAGCCTGTATAAATTTTACGAATCTATCAACCGCTGCATCATCCCGTCGTTCCCGTGAAGTAGGAATAAGAAAAGTGCTGGGTTCTTTGAAAGCACAATTGATTGGTCAGTTTCTGATTGAATCAGTGTTGTTAGCGGTCTGTGCCCTGTTAGTTGCTCTATTATTTGTTTATCTGCTTCTTCCTTCTTTCAATCATCTCTCCGGAAAACAAATTGAATTTTCGTTTTTTCTGCATTACCAGGTTATTTCAATTGCAATTGTCTTCGTATTACTTGTTGGAATCGTTGCCGGTATCTATCCTGCTTTTTTTCTTTCTTCATTTCACACCATCAGTGTATTAAAAGGTGCTGTTTCACAAACTCCGGCAAAAAGAAGTTTTCTTCGCAGCGGTCTTGTCGTATTCCAATTTATGATTTCCACGTCTTTGATCATCGCAACACTCGTTGTTTATAATCAATTGCATTTTATGCAGAATAAGAAATTGGGGTATGATAAAAATCAGGTATTGGTGATCCCCGACACATATGGGCTTGACAGCAACCAATATACTTTTAAACAAGACATTCTGAAAGACAGTCGTGTCCTCAATGCCACTATTTCCAGAGATGTGCCGGTTGGCCGTTCTGATGGAGAAATGGACGGATCACAGGTTTATGCCAGTGAAAACAAATCGCATGAAACAGAGAGCGAAATTCATGCAAACTTTTTTCATGTGGATTACGATTATTTGTCTACACTTGGAATGCAAATGGTTTCAGGCAGGTATTTTTCAAAGGATTTTGGAAGTGATTCTTCAGGTGTTGTAATCAATGAAGCAGCGGTTCGCGATCTGGGCTGGAAAGATAATCAGTCAGCTGTTGACAAAACGATTATTTCCTCCGGGCAACATTCCTATCATGTAATAGGCGTGGTAAAAGATTTCAACTACTCCTCTGTAAAACAGAGGATCATTCCGGTACTTATGATGCTTCGACACAATAACGGAACCCTGATGGTGAAAATTAATACCAGCGACGTCACGGGTTTTTTGGCAGAAGCGAAAAAAGATTGGAAGGCACTCAATGCAACCACTCCTTTTACTTATTATTTTCTCGATGATAAATTTGCTGCTGTATATACCGCCGAAGAGAAAACAGGCCAGATATTTACAAGTTTTGCCATCGTTGCCATACTTATTGCAAGTCTGGGTTTACTGGGACTTGTTTCCTACATCACCACGCAACGCACCAAAGAAATTGGTATTCGCAAAGTACTGGGAGCTTCGGTGAATCAGGTGCTGGTACTATTGTCGAAGGAATTTTTAATGCTCGTTTCGATATCATTCATCATATCGGTACCACTTACTGCATGGGTAATGCATAGCTGGCTCAATAATTTTGCATACAGGATAAATATCGACTGGTGGATTTTTGTACTGGGGGGTATTTTAACGATTCTTGTTACTATAATTACGATTAGTTTTCAGTCCATTCGTGCTGCACTTGCCAATCCTGTCACCAGCCTTCGCTCCGAATGACATTATCCGCTAGTCGTCATCTTTTTTCTTGTCAGCATCTTTTACAAACGCGGCACGCCTTGGAGGCGGCGGCATGGAGTTTTCTCCTTTGACTGCTTTCCATATTACTTCGGTAAACTCATGGTCCGGCACAAGATCTTCTTTTGAAAAATTAAAATTTTCGCTTTTACGCTGCCACACATTCTCTACTGTATTTACAGCAGTAATATCCGTCTGAAGTGGTTTTGCATCAAATCCTGTTAGATCAGCCTTATCTGAAAAGCATCTCCACATGGGTTCAGCCGCAGCGTCATATTGACTCATAGGTGAAAAACCGAGCAGGAGTTCAATAGTATGAAGCATGGAGGTAGTTGAATACATCGTGTGATCAACATAATGACGCTTAATATAACCACCTGCTATATACGCCGGACTACGGTGCGCATCTACATGATCGGGCCCATCTTGTGCATCATCTTCCAATACAAAAACGACGGATTCTTTCCATACAGAACTCTTACTTAAATAATCTACAAACATCCCTACCGCAAGATCATTGTCTGCGCAATGGGCAAATGGTGTAGGTCTTCCTTTGCTCAACCCTTCGGTATGATCATTAATGATGCGCAGGGTATTCAGGTGAGGCAACGCATGGTGTGCTACGAGAGAGTCAAAGTCACGTTTCCATTGGCCAACACGGGTTGTATCCCGGACGTGCTGATCCCAACTGGTGTAATAGGTACAATAGTGATTTTTCAGAACAGGAATATTAGGTTTATAATCGTCAGCAAATTCACCATAGGTTCGATAACTGATGCCCGCCCGGGCACAATAATCCCAAATAAACCCATTTTTATTATTTGCAATCGCCCGGTTTCCTTCAGCGTCATAGGTGCCGCCACGATCACCATAACCGGTCGGCCAGGTTTTCTCCAAATAATCCGTTGCATAAGCACCCATGCTCCAGTTATGTCCGTCGGCACTGACTTCAGCATCCACATAAAAATTATCAAGCAAGACAAATTCACTGGCCAGAGCGTGCAGGTTTGGAGTAATTTTTTCTCCGAACAAACATAAACTGGTATCACCATTTCCTTCTTTCATATCGCCCAGTACCTGGTCATAGGTTCTGTTTTCTTTGATAATATAAAAAACATATTTTACGGGAGAAGAATCTCCTATTCTCATAGGTACTGGATTGCCCTTCTCGCCATCTGCCGCTAATTCTTTTTGCCTTTTATATGGAGTATTCTCGTATACCAACTTTGAGTATCTGGCAAGTTGTTCGGGACTGGGAATTTTGAAAATGCTTAACGTACCTGTAAACAATCCACCAATGTATTCCGACCTGACTGCCGATTTATGATAAGAAATATTTTCTTTAGTGGTATCAAATGGCCGGTAACCTGGATTTGGAAGGGAAGAGAATCCCTTACCATTGGAAACGAAAACTTTTTCACCAATCACTTTAACGCAGGTTGGATACCATCCTACAGGAATGAAACCCAAAGATTTCGAAGATCCTGGTTTGGTTACATCGAAAACTGCCAGACAATTATTATCAGCGTTAGCAATAAAGAGTGTTTTTTGATTTTCGGACAGGGCAACACCATTCGTGGTTGACCCAACTGACGAACCCGGATAGAGGGCTGCATCAAGCGTCTCTAAAACCTTTCTATTTTTCAAATCTACTACCGACACAGAATTATCATTGGCATTCGCGACAAATAGTATTTGTCCGTTTTTGGAAATGCACATATCATTTGGATGATCGCCAACTGATATACTATCGGACATTTTCTTCTTTTGTGTATCGAACACGAGTATCCGGCCACCTCCCCATAAGGATATGTATAATTCTTTATTGTTTTTTGAAAGCTGACAGGTATAGGCTTCTGCGCTCAGCGGAAAGATTTTTATCTGTTTTGTATTTAAATCGACGAGATAAAGACTATTGTTTTCTTTAGTAACTACATATAAAGTATGTGAAATGTCGTCGACCTGTAATCCAGCGGGGGAAATTGCTACAGGCCATGGCTCACCAAGTTTTATTTTTTCCTCATCTATCAGTCTCCCTTCAGAAATCCGATATTTTACAATCAGGTTATCATTTCCCCCGGAAGCATATAAATATTTCTCATCAGAGCTGAAAGCAAGGCCCAGCCAGCTCTTAGGTATTATTACTTCCGACAGAACACGATCGTTGACGGGATCAATGAGCTGGATGGATTGGGTGCTCTGGCCATTATTTGTTACTGCAATATATTTTTTATGTGGTGATACGATGACATTCAAGGGAAGATCTCCGAGGGGGATTGAATTTCCGAGAGGTGTGAGACTCCATCCATTCGGCAATAATATCCGCCTGGCAGGTGTGTCGGACTGAGCAAAGACCCCGGTAATAAAACAAATAAAAATGCAGCAGTTGCAAACTAATTTCATGAAAATCCTTTGTTCTAAAATTACAACTATCGGATTTACCGGCGGTTTTTTGCATATTACCTTTATGATAAAAGGCAGATAGGTCATTTCAACTTTCTTCGTTTAAAATCATACGCTGATCTTCCTTATCTTTCTGCCCGGATACATCCGGAAAAAATAAATAGTTTATGAGGAGTCGAACTCTCAGGTTGATAATCTATGTAATCGTTGGATTTACTGTTGCGTTTCTATATCGTTATCTTAAAAAATCATAAAAGCCTGAATGCCCACCGCGTTGAACAGGCAAGAATTTCCACACTTTCTCATTTAATAGTCATTACCTGAAAATACCATATTCAATATCAACTGTTTAAAACGGAATAAGATGTTCCTAAGACGGCACGATTTAAGCAGTTTCGTACATATGAGATCAATTTTTTTAATGGTTGCCACAATTTTGGTTGGTTTAACCAGTCATGCCCAGACAAAAACAGTATCGTCAAAAAAAACAGGGACTTTAACCGCCGAAGGCTCTGAATTTACTCTCAGAGCGACCAGTGAAGGCAAATATCTTTTTTCATATCGTAACGGGATGGGCAAGTCGAACGATACGAGCACCATTGTTTTTAGAAGTAAAAATGAAGCAGTTGACTTCGTTCATAAGATAGGGAAGGCATTTTCTGCAAAGGACGGAACTTCATTTTACATTGTTTATCCCAGTTACAAAATTAGGTTATTAACGGAAATGAACGTTGTTTTTATGATAGTTGATGAACCAGGAAAAACACAATCTACTTTCAGAATTACAAAGGAAGATTATACCGGGGTGAATGTTATATGATGAATTATATATTCGTCTTATGTGTTCTGAAATAGTAGAATGAATATATAATGGGCACCAGCGCCATCATTGCGGTTCCAATTATTAGAAAATATTCTCCAGTTTGTGCGGGCAGAAAAAGTGTAAAAATAGTTATCAGCAATCCTCCAATAACCCATAAAACTCCGGCTAAGCGATGAGTGGCGCGCCAATTATCTTCATTTTCCAGCGTCCACGGAACACGAACACCAACAAAATAATTGGGTTTGATATTGTACATCAGGTTCCCGACAATTGTAAAAAATATGCCCAACAGGGGATTTAATATTCGGCTGAATGAAAAAATCCCGTGTATGCCAGAATAAACAATCGAAATCATAATGGCAGCCATCAGTGCAACAACTGCCAACGCTATGTTGCGAAGTTTTCCGGATGCCATGGCCGCCGTTTTTTTTGGATCTATTTTGGGAAGATATTTTATAAGAAGGTAACAGCCTCCCGAAATCAGAGCAACTAAACCAAGAATCCAAATCAGGCTGGATTTGCTGCCATAACCGTTGGCCTTTCCATCTATACCAAAATGTGTCGGAACAATAGCCGGCAGTGAAGAATAAACTTCAAAAAGATAAAGAAAGGGAATGAGCAATAGAATAATAACCAATAAATCTGATGTCCATTTTTTCATATCATTTCTTTTTTGTTTGCCGGAATTTCATCATCCATTTAACCATTTCGTCAAAAACCGTCGTATTAATAGAATAATAAATGAACTGGCCTTTTTTGACTGATTCCACCAAGCCTGCCTGCCTGAGCAGGTCCAGGTGGTGAGATATACTTGGTTTGGACATGTCGAACTGGTCGGCGATATCGCCTGCACTTAAATCTCCTTTTCGGAGTAATTCAAGTATTTCACGACGGGTGGGATCATTCAATGCTTTAAACAGTTGATTCATGCACCGGATCTATTATATATTTAGACAAATATCTAAATAAAATGGCAGAATTCAAAATTTCCTAATCTTTCCCTGGAGTATATTTTTTTATGGGAAATAACCCGATAACCAGCGATGAAAATATTACGCGCGCCAGTTTGTGACGTCCGGACAACCAGGACTGGAAGATAAATGAAGGGTTAATTTAATCCGACGAACTCAGCTGGATTTTAAAAACGGGACTAGCAACTGAAAATGATTACTAAATATAAGGAAAAAAATGGAATTATGATTTGAATACTTTATACGGATAGAAATAACAGTCTGGTTTTGTTTACATAATGGAAGCAGTTCACGCATTCCCGGAGATTACGTCTCATAATTCGTTCGAGTTTGCTTTTTAATTTAGACTATAGTAATCAGGAGTAAGTCCGGTATTTGCCGGACTTACCCCGGACTAACATTAAGGAATGATCGAATCATTCTCGAAGAAGATACCTGGAAATCAGTAGACCATTAATATTGTATCAAAAGCATAACACTTAGAATTTCCTGTTGTCTTCTACGATTAGTATATTTAATAAGATGAAGAAATACTGTCTGTCAATATTTGTGATTTGCGTATTTTATTCTTGCAAAAAGGATAATAATGCGGGTAATAATACTCAAATGCCTTCTACGGTTTACCTGTCCTCTTTTACTTCGAATGGATATTATTCTTCAGCATATGGAGACACTTATATTGCTACTTATTTTAAGAATAATGTCCGACAGACTATTGGTGCAGATACGATAAAACAAAACAGAACTACGGGAATATATGTCTCAGGGTCTGATGTGTGGGTATGTGGATTCGAAGCATTTCAAGCGGGAAGTTTGGCCAAATTCTGGAAAAACGGACAGTCTTTTTTTTTAACTGATACTGGCAATTATTCTGTCGCCAATGCGATCACCGGCAACGGGTCGGATATATTTATTGCAGGTGTAGAAACTCCTGTTGGAGGTTTCAGTATCGCAAAATATTGGAAAAATGGCTTAGGTGTTAATTTATCAAATGGAAAATCGAATGCCAATGCTACAGCGATTTGCGTTAACGGATCTGATATTTATGTTTCAGGGACTGAAAGCTCAAGTTCGAATTTGTCTAAACCTGTCTATTGGAAAAATGATAAGGAAATAGACCTTTCTGCAAACAGTACATACACCATAACCAGTGGTATTACCGTTTCCGGAAATGATGTTTATATTTCCGGGTATTACCTGCCGGAAACAATTCCTGGTGCATTGGCTATTGGTGTTTATTGGAAAAACGGAGTTATTCATGTTTTGTCAGACGGGGCTTATTCCACCGGGACAACCGGTATAGCCATCATTAATAATGACGTGTATGTTACCGGTTATTCAAAAAATTTTGCCACGAGCTATTATGCTGAATACTGGAAAAACGGCCAGCAGATCTTTCTTTCCAATGGTTCAACCCTGGCTTATGCGAATTGTATCGCAATTTCAGGAAATGACATTTATATAGGAGGATCAGAATCCGCCAGTAATGGTCGCGCAGTAGCGAAATACTGGAAAAATGATCTGCCAATCTTACTAAGCGACAGCACTTATTCGAATTTCGGGACCGGTATATTTGTTTCCAATCAATAATGGCCCAGTTCCCTCAGATGGATCCCAACTATAACACTTTCGGTATTTTCGAAGCAAATGCAAATGCCTTATGATATTCTAAAGGAAAAATTCCTCCGACACGATCTTTCCACCGCTTACTTTGTAAACACAAAGTTCCTTGTGGGTCATTCTTCCCCGACCTTTCATGGATACATCTATAAACATTGTCAAAGCAAAAGACTCATCGGCGATCACCGGCTCAGAAATTTCAAATGAATGTTGCTCCATTACCATTTCATTCCAAACCTTACCCTTTTTAAGTATTGCATCGATTCCCTTCGTTTCTTTAGCAAATTGGGGAGATTCTCCGGGTTCAAGGCTAACTGCATTGTCGGAAAACAATTCTTTGAGAGCATGTTCGAATTGTCCTTGTTCGCATAATTCTTTCAGTCTGATTGCAATTTGTTCAGTGGTCATAAAATAAGTTTAATGGTTAAAGGCACCTGGCTAATAAATCGGGATGCTAAAATATATAGTATTTATTAAACTAAAAAATTTAGTTTAAATTATTTAGCCATTATAGTAAAGAGTTCATTTTTTTATTCTCGTTTCAAAATTTAAATAATTGTTAAGCGCAAACATTTGTTCGTTTTTTTCGTTCTAAAGCCATGAAAACTATTATTCGGCTCCCAGGCAAAAATGACCCTGGAACTGTCGCAGAAAAGCTGAGGGAGATTATGCATTATAAACTAGGTCTTGATGTGGATAAACTTCAGGAAAACACCCATTTTCAGGATGATCTCGGTGTGGATTCTTTGGACCTCATTGAACTCCGGATGGAAATTGAAAAGGTATTTGGCATTACTATTACAGACGAAGAGACTGAAACGCTAACTACGGTGGGAAGTTTTATTGACTGCGTAACCAATAAGAAATATATTTCTCAGCGATCCAGCATGTAAAAATCACTCTTATCCGTCAGGTTGTAAACTGTGTCCCCATTCCTGTTTGGTATATTTTTATCTGCGCCGGCTTCGAGTAACATTCTGATACATTCAGGTTGGTGATAGGGATCATTTTTGTCCCTGAATGATTTTACGGCCCAAAATAAGGGAGTTGATAAAAAATCGATACATTTTTTATTGACGTCCGCACCTTCCTCAATAAGGCGCCTGACTAATCGGTCCCTGCCGCACCAGGCCGCCCAATGCAAAGCTGTTCCGCCATGGGTCCCCTGATGATGGATGTCTGCGTGGTGATCGATATACAAAATGGCGACCCTGTCGGCATGCAAGCTGGATGCCGCGATAAGCGGAGTGTCCTTCTTGAGGATCAATTCATAGCCATTGACATTTGCGCCAAATTCCAATAATATCTCTCCGATCCTGACTGCTTCCTCATCTGTTAATTTACCGGAAAAAACATAATCACATATACGGTGTAACGGATGACCCGGCGTGATATTTTTTTCATCGCAGGGAAGCCCCTCGTGCACAAGATGTGGTTTTTCTCTTAACGCATTTCTCAGACCGTTATAATCTTTTCCCAGAATCCATTTTAACATGTTCTAAAGTTAGCCTCTTAATCCTGATTTATAAGGCAGGTTTTGATTTGGAATTAGTTCTTAATTTTATCAGCACCGTAAAACATATTTCCCGATGGATGTGAAACCAAAAGTGGCTTTTGTGCCACAATTAATAATCAGCCATGGCACTATGGATCTGGATTTTTATAAAAGAGCATTTGGTGCAACAGAGACAAAACACCTTACTAACGAGGACGGCAGCATTCACGTCTCGGAGATGTTTATTGAAGGAGCTATGTTTCATTTTCATGAGGAGTCATACACCGGAAAAACATTCAGCCCGGAAAAACATAACGGCGTAACCGCAATCGTTGGTCTGATGGTTGACGATGTAGATTTTGTGATGGATCGAGCGCTCGCCGCCGGGGCAAAACTAATCTCACCTGCTATAAGTTATGATTATGGCTACAGACAGGGAACCATCATGGATCCTCTGGGACATCATTGGCTTATCGAAATGTTTATTAAATAGCAGACAACACCGAATATTGTAACTTGGAGAAAGAGACAAAAAATTTCCATGAAAGAACTTATTTCGTTTTTACTGATAACCTGTATAGTCAAGTGTACCTTTTCCCAATCATCAACGATTGACAGTGCCAAATATCCAAAGCTTATCACATTCACAGCCCAGCAGGATCAGGAAAATATGATGAATCAATTGGGAATAAAAAAGCTTCGGCCCGGACCAAGTGGGAGCGAATCTGCCCCTAATCATGCGAACTATGATGAGTCTGCAGCTAATCCCTGTCCATTGTTGCCGGACCCGCTGATCGCAAAAGACGGCCAGAAAATAACCACTCCTGATATGTGGTGGAATAAAAGGCGTTCTGAGATCGCAGAAGATTTGGAAAGAGAAATATATGGAAGGATTCCAAAAAATGTTCCCGGAGTAACCTGGACTGTCAAGATTATAGATCATGAATTTGTGGGCCGCACATTTGTGATTGCCAAACAAATTGTTGGGCACGTCGACAATAGCGAATATCCACTCATCCATGTCGACATCAATATGATACTGGTACTGCCGGCAAATGTAAAAGGCCCGGTTCCTGTGCTGATGATGTTTGGACGTCCCTCTTTTCCCGCGCCCGCGCAACCATCGCCAGACGATATGGAAAAAATCAATTCTGCATTGAAGGAATTGCTCATCAGAGAACATCCTGAATTAAAAATTATTTTTGATCAATATCCAGCTTACGATCCGCTTACCAGAGCCAATTATCCATCACCATTTGGGCCTCCGCCTCCCGGAGATCCTTCACCAACTCAACAATTATTAGACGCAGGATGGGGATATGCGACCATAGATCCCACAACTATTCAGGCAGATAACGGAGCAGGACTAACCCGGGGTATTATTGGTTTGGTGAATAAAGGTCAGCCCCGAAAACCGGATGATTGGGGAGCACTGCGTGCCTGGGCATGGGGCGCCGCCCGGGGACTTGATTATCTCGAAAAAGATTCGTCAGTGGACTCAAAGCGTGTTGGCATTGAAGGAGTATCCCGTTATGGTAAGGCTGCATTGGTGACGCTTGCTTTTGAAAAAAGATTTGTCGTTGGACTGATAGGATCCTCCGGCAAAGGTGGTGCAACTCTACACCGGCGTGTATTTGGAGAAGCAGTAGAAAGTTTAACAGGAGGAGAATATTACTGGATGGCAGGTAATTATATGAAGTATGGTGCTTCGGAATCTGCCTTTGGATCCAAATCAGGATGTGACCTGCCTGTAGATTCCCATGATCTGATTGCCCTCTGTGCGCCGCGTTTTGCATTTGTGAGTTATGGAATTCCTGAAAAAGGAGACGCGAAATGGCTTGATCACCAGGGAAGTTATATGGCTGTTGTCGCAGCAGGCCCGGTTTACAAGTTGTTGGGCGCAAAAGATATTGGCGTTTCAAATAATTATTTAATTGAAAAAATGCCGGCTGTTAATACGGGTTTGCTGGATGGGGAACTTGCCTGGCGACAGCATGACGGTGGACATACCGACGCTCCGAATTTCAAATATTTTATTCCCTGGGCAAGCAGATTAATGAAATATGAAAAAAAGCCCATGCAATTTTGATAAACCTTGTAGGCTTAAAAAGATATATTCAGTTTTTAAGATTTAATTGTGTCGTTATTAAATGGAAAGATTGCTGTTGAATATAAATTCGTTTGCAACGCTGATTTCCTGATTTGAAATCGTGTGACCCATTCCTTCATAGAAAATTACCTTTACATCGGCGTTCATACCGGTCAGTAACTTGGAAGAACTTCTGACTCTTTCTGCCGGCACATGAGGATCAGGATCGCTGCTCGCGAGCAATATTCGGGTGCCGGAAAAATCTCCTTTATAATTTTCGGGATATAAACGATCGCCGATTAAGCCTCCTGTAAAAGCAACAATACCTCCATATTTATTGGCATACCTGCTAGTAAATTCAAGTGTGAGACAGGCACCCTGTGAAAATCCAAGGAAATAAATATGTTCGTTTTCAATGGCTTTTGAATTCAGATCCTCCGTGATTTCTTTGAGAAGATTCAGCGAAGAGGAAAGCCATGGTTCATTTAAAGAAGGAGGTGAGAGGAATGAATATGGATACCAGCTGTTGGCATTCGCTTCGGGTGCAATCAGCGCAAATCCGGATAAATTCAATTCTTCGGCAAGTCCGAGAATATCGTCTGCATCCGCACCACGACCATGCACCATGATCAACACTTTCTGTGCGATATCGAGGCTTACTCCCGCAGCGACGAATTCTTTTTTATGCATCTAATTCAGGATTGATCCAACACTGGAAGCTTCTTTTCCAGAAAATTCCTTTCTGCTTCATATTGTTCCGGAAGTTTCAGGTGTGTGCCCAATTCGTTTAACGGCTCATCAACAGTGAAGCCCGGATTGTCTGTCGCAATTTCAAACAATACACCTCCCGGTTCCCGAAAATAAACTGAGTAGAAATAATTTCTGTCAATTTGTTCCGTGATTCTCAATCCATGTTTTTGTATCTTATTATGGAAATGCATTTGCGTTTCCCGGTTTTTTACCCTGAACGCAACATGATGATTGGTTCCTCCGGCAACAAATCCGGGTTTTTCATCCGGGGATTCGATCAGATCTACAAAGGCTGCGGATTCAACCGAATCTGATATATACCGGTAAGAATTTCCATCCTGTTTCACAAAGCGGTATCCCAATAAATCTGTCAGAACAAGTGCAGTGGGGTCTAATATCTTTTAGTAAAAGACTAACACTGTGAAAACCTTTGATCGCATTTTCCTCATTTACTTCTTTTGATCGCCATGACCGCCTTGTATCCGGATGAGAAGGCGCCGTCAATTTTATTTTCAATCCATCCGGATCCCAGAAGATCAATGATGTTTCGTCAAATTTCTCATCGGGCAGTTCATGTTTGATATTCATTTTGTGAAAACGGTCAACCCAGAAATCAAAACTTCCGGGTGGAATGGAGAGTCCGATTTCTGTTGCCATGCCTGTTCCGGGTTTTCCCGGTTTCACATTTCCCCAGGGGAAAAAGGTAAGGATGGTTCCCGGATCGCCTTTTTCATTTCCATAATAAAAATGGTAAGTCTCAGGGTCATCAAAATTTACTGTTTTCTTTACAAGTCTTAACCCGAGGGTCTTCGTATAGAAATCATAATTGCGTTGCGCATTTCCGGCAATAGCCGTAATATGATGCAGTCCCAAAATTCTTTCTTCCATAATATTTTACGCAAATTAGTGACAGATATCCCTTGTCAAGTTATACATTCACGTTGAAAAAAATATCAATTGCTACGATTGTTTTTAATACCTGCGGTTTTTATTTTCTGTCTTCCGTTAAAACCTGAAGAAGATTATTGCAACCTGAAAAATTTCGCATTTATGGGAGGGGAGAAGGTGACTTATAAAATATTTTATACTTTGGCAGGCATGTATGTGGAAGCGGGCGAAGTTATTTTTTCATGTACTCTCGAAAAACTGAACAACATACCGGTTTACCATTTCGTGGCAACCGGTCGAACACTTCCTTTTTACGATCATTTTTATAAAGTACGTGACAGGTATGAATCATTCACCGATACAGAATCTTTAAGACCTTATCAGTTCATGCGGGATGTAAAAGAAGGCGGAACTGCCAAATATGAGAATATCCGTTTTAATCAGTCGGCCCATTCAGCCATAACAGATAAAGGGGTCTATAAAGTAAGTTCCTGTATACAGGATGTACTCAGTGCCATGTATTATTTGCGAAACATAGATTTTACCAATATTAAAATCGGAGATAAGATTCCCTTTACCATGTTTCTGGACAATCAGGTTTATCCATCTTATATCCGTTATCTGGGCAAAGAAATCGTCAAAACAAAATATGGCAGGTTTCACACCATCAAATTCAAACCACTTCTTATTAAAGGGACTCTTTTTGCAGAAGGTGAGAAAATGACTGTTTGGGTAAGTGACGATTCTGATCACCTTCCACTCAGAGTAGAAAGTGCAATTGTAGTTGGTTCAGTAAAAGCTGATATGATGGAATTCCAGAATCTGCGTTCGCCACTTTCTTCAGAGATACACTGAAAAGGCGAAATTTCCGGCGCCTTTTTCCTCCCGTTTATCGCTCAAAACTGTTCATTCAACGAAGAGTTTTCTAATAACAGGCTCTTTTTTGCAATTTGAAGAGTCAATTCCAGACCATGAAAACGATTATGCGATGCCTTGAATGCCGGTTGCCCATATCATGGGGTGTACATGAATTCTCGCAAAGGATTTACGGGCATTCCCTCTGTATGAGGGATCAGTTTCTGCTTGAAGAATCCGGTGCTTCTGCCCATATAATTGATTTATATCTAGCGCTGAAACAAAGAAATTTTCCGTTTGTACTGGAATATTTTGACGGTTACAAACAGGTGGACCTGGCTTTGCCGGGCAAACTATACATTGAAATCAACGAATCTTATAACCTGGAGAGATTGGAAAAAAATATTCCAACCATTATTATTCCGAAAACATCACTCGAAAATAAAAGAAGTTTTTTCCGTACTGTAGAAGAATTGACTAAAGCCTGCAGAGTGATTATGGGGCATTATTCAGTGTTGCCATCCACACTTGCTGTTCAATATGAACAGCTTCAATAAATTCCTTCCCATGAAAAAACTGGAATATAACGACGATATCGGCATGCTTTTCTCAACAGGAAAAGACTGGCATGTGGATATTTGGCTTCCACAGGATGCGCAAATTGTTGAAATACACCTGAGGGTGTATAGCTTTTCCTTTCCGGAACTCATTTACAATATCAATTGGAATTATATCCGGCCTAACAGTAATCGTTTGCAAATTCCCATTGACGCAGCCAGGATCGGTCACTCAAAGCCTGATGAAGTAGTAAGACTGGCTTTTGATATTACTTATTATTCTGATACTGCTGAAACAACCGGATAGAATAGTCGATTTCCCACTCAAGATGACCATTTAGCAGTATATTGAACGTCTTTTCATTTTTAATGCTATAATGGAAAAAATATCTGAAAGGATTATTGCATTTAATCGCACCCGTTTGCCTGAAATGGTGAAACTCAAATATGAGTTTATGAAGGAGAACCTGTTTCGGTTTTACAGGGGAACCAATCATATATTTTATGAAGATTTGTCGCAGGCAGTTGATTTCCCGGATTCTCCCGCTTCATGGATATGTGGCGATTTGCACCTGGAAAATTTCGGAACTTATAAAAGCGATAACCGCCAGGTTTATTTTGACCTGAATGATTTTGATGAAGCAATACTTGCACCATCGCTGTGGGAAATCGTCCGGATGACTACCAGTATATTCATTGCTTTTGATATCCTTAAGATTGAAGAAAAGAAAGCTCTTCGTATGGCCCGGCTATACCTGAAAACAATAGGTGAGAAATTTGCTGAAGATAAAGCGAGCTACATTGAAAGGAATACGGCCAAAGGAATAGTTTGCGAGTTTTTGACAGCGGTTAATAAGAGAAAACAAAAAGATATATTATCAAGAAAAACCACTGTCAAGAAAAATAAACTTCAAATACTGCTGGATGACCCGAAACATCTCAAACTGGATAAAAAATTAAAAAAAGAGTTATGCGAACATATTAAACAATGGCTGAAAATCGATGAGGACAGTCCGTATAATTACAAAGTGTTGGATGCAGTATTTCGTTTGGCCGGAACAGGTAGTATTGGTGTAAAAAGGTATGCGGTTTTGTTAAAATCTTCCAATGAAACCGGCGAAAAATATCTTTTGGTGGATATGAAACAATCGGTCCCTTCTTCTCTGCTGCCATATGTAGCTTTCAAGCAGCCCGATTGGAAAAGCGAGGCGGACAGGATAGTTACGATTCAGCAAAGAATGCAAAACCGCGCACCGGCGCTCCTGAGCACTTCAAAGTTTAAAAGTGATCATTATGTTATTCAGGAAATGCAGCCAACCAAAGACAGTATCAATTTCAAAATGATCAAGAAAGAATACCGTAATATTTACCAGGTAATTGATGATATGGCAATGCTGACTGCTTCTTCCCAGATCCGAAGCTCGGGCAGACAGGGATCTGCCAATGCAGATGAGTTGATGAAACTTGGTTTAAATTTGGAGTGGCAGGAAAAATTACTTCAGTATGCCATTGGTTACTCCCACACTGTTCGAACGGACTATATGAATTTCTTAAAAGATTACCCGGAAATAATCAAGGATTACAAATAGACTGCTAAATTGGGTATTTCATGCCCCATCTTAATTAAGCAACTCTTTGACGGATTTATATAGTTGGTCTTTTGTAAAAGGTTTGTTTAGAAAAATATCCGCTCCATTTTCTATGGCCAGGTCTTTAACGGCTCCTGCAAAACCTGATATCATAATGATTTTGATATTCGGGTATTTTTTTTTCATTTGAGGGATGAAATCAAGTCCAAACCCATCAGGCAACTTATTATCCAATATGATAACGGATGGATTTTCGGATTCCAAATAGGTGGTTGCAGAAGAAATACTTTTTACATGATCCAATTGAATATCCTTTCCCGTAAGCAAAATATTCAGAAGAAGACACATATCAGCCTCGTCTTCTACGATTAGTATTTTTTTCATGTTAGAATTTATTACGTGAATTAAGACAATATTCATGCCACGCGCCGAAGATAGTTGATTTCTGATATCTGGATTTGAACTTCAACATTTCTTCAGAATATTCGTTGAATTTTGAAAGAATATCAATGGTATATTTGCGCCCCGAATTGAATTAATCAACCATGTTCTTTAAACGAATTTTAACTGTTTTTTTTCTATTTTTTACTCTAAATGCATTATCGCAATCTTCAGACAATGAACCAAAATCTATAGAAATTACGGGCGTAATAACAGATTCAGTTTCAAAATTGCCAGTTGAATATTCAACGATCAGTCTTTTCGAAGAGGGGAGTGAAAAACCTGTAAGCGGGTCAATCAGCAATGCGCAGGGTAAATTCAAATTGAATGTAAGTAAGTCAGGCTATTATAATATCCTGGTCGAATCAATTGGATTTATTTCATATCCTATACATCATATCGATATTGATAAAGGAAGTATTAAAAATCTGGGTAAAATTCTTCTTGTTAAAAAAATTACCAGTCTACAGGCCGTGACGGTGACTCAGTCTCAAAAGCTCATTGAGAACAAAATTGACAAAATGGTTTTCAATGCTGAAAAAGACCTTACTTCTCAGGGAGGTGTAGCAACCGATATTTTGAAAAAGATACCGCAAGTAGCAGTGGATGTAGATGGAAATGTGGAGCTCGCCGGTAGCACGAGTATCCGGTTCCTGATCGACGGCAAACCCTCGACGGCATTTGGCAGTAATATTACAGATGTATTACAATCTATTCCTGCCAGTCAGATCAAATCTGTGGAAGTAATTACAAATCCAGGAGCCAAATATGATGCGGAGGGCCTGGGTGGAATAATTAATATTATACTCAAGCACAGCATGGTGAAAGGTATAAACGGAAACCTTTCCCTGACTGCTGCCAGTAGGAATGAAAATGCTTCTTTGAACCTCAATGCGAGAAATGGAAATATTGGTGTGAACTTGTACGTAAATGGCAACTTTCGGGTTCCTGTTACAACACAAACAGTATCTGATCGTCTGTCTCAGGACACCGTATCAAAATCAAATGTAAATTTTGAACAGGACGGAAGTAGTAAGTTTAAGCGTTTTGGCATTGAAAGCGGATTCAGTGTTGACTATACTCCCTGGAAAAAGAACAACTTTAATTTTTCCTTCAGTACGAATTCATTTGGATCCAATAGTGACGGATATTTAAATCAAAACCAGATTACTTCTGACTATAATGGAAATCCCATCAATGAATTACTCACTTTAAGTGAAACCCAGAATTCTTTTAGAATTCGTGAGAATAATGCAAGTCTGGACTATAAAAAGACATTTGACCGGGAAGATCAGGAATTAGATATTGGTATTCATACGTCATTCGGAAACAATCATTATAGTTCTGTGAACAATCAGTCAACTGTACCGGGCGATTCCCTTTTTTATGGCACGAACAATGACAATCCAGGGAAAGAAGTCGAAACGGAATTTATTGTAGACTATACACAACCATTAGGAAAAAAGATGATATGGGGCAGCGGTGGAAAAATGAATTTTCGTGATATTCACAGCACTTCAAATGTGTTAAGTCTTCAGCCAGATTCAGGAATATATCTCTATGATTCAACGCTTTCCAATATTCTACATTATCAGCAGGCTGTTTACGCGCTATATTCGGAACTAAGCTTTCCCGTTGCCAAATTGTTTGATGCAAAAATGGGCCTTCGCTATGAACGGACAGAAATAAACACCTATTTTTCAAACGTATCACAACAGGTTCCCGAGCCGGGGTATAATACTTTTGTGCCGTCCGTCTTTCTATCGAGGAAATTAAATGATCAGCAAACAATTCGCGTCAGTTATTCAAAAAGAATAAGCAGACCTGATTACAGGGACCTGAATCCTTTTGTCAATACAACAGATCCCAACAATTTCGTGGCTGGTAATCCTTATTTAAAACCGGAGATCGGCAATCGTTTCGAGGTTGGCTGGAACTATGACCTGAACGGAGGCGGATCATTTATGATATCAGCTTTTTACAGAACTTCTCAGGATGATATTCAACCTTATATCGTTTACTACGCAAGTTTGCCTGTAGGGGATACCGTTTACACCAATGTAGCCGTCAGTACAAAAGAAAATATCGGGCTGGAGAAAAACCTGGGCATGAACTTATTTTCCGATCTGCATTTTGGAACCAAATTTAGCACGCGTACAAATATCTTTTTTTTCCACAGAGAAATTGTCAATGCTCTTGATCCCGGACAGGACGCGCATAGCTGGAACTACCGGATTAATATGAATCTGACCTATAATCTTACACCAACTTTTGCCAGTGAATTTTTTGCCAATTTCAATTCTCCCCGCAACGAGCTCCAGGGGAAATATCCATCTTTTTCAAGTTATACATTTGCATTCCGAAAGCAAATCTGGAACAAAAAAGGAAGTCTTGCACTAACAGCCACGAATATATTTAGTGAGTATCTGGATCAAACCACTACGTTATATGGCCAGGGTTTTGTTATTAACAGCACCCGAAAAATTCCATTCCGTTCAATCGGCATCAATTTTACATGGAAGTTTGGAAAACTGGAATTTAAAAAGCCCAAACCTGATAATGGAGATGCTGCTCCCGCAAACGAACTATGACGCGCGGATTTTCAAATAGTTAACGATTGGTTAATGGGATCGGGGTTATTAAACTGCTGAAATAATCCTATTGATTCTTTCGTTTGATTATTCAAAAATGATCTTAAAATCAACAGTATGAAAAAAGCAGTTATTATTTTATCCGTATTAATGGTATCAACTACATTTTTATTGGCGCAACCTCCACCAAAAATTAATATTGAAGTAATTATCGGCAACCGACCTCCGGCTCCCAACGAAGCCAATCTTATGAGAGCCGAAGAAGCGAATCATCCGAATGTTACCAATGCAATGCATGATATCGAAAAATCAATGAAGTCTCTACATAATGCACCCGATGATTTCGGCGGACATAAGGCACAGGCAGAAGCTGATTTAAAACAAGCGTGGATTTCATTGAGAAAAGCTTTGTACTTTCGCTTATATCAGGACACCCATTAATAATATTTAACTTTTATAACTAACCCATTATAATTGTAATGCCCTCCGGAGCCGGAGGGCATTTTTGTGTCCGATATTTTTCAGATTCTATAACTATTCGAAAAGGCAAAACTTTAAATCAGATTCCGAATCATAGATTGTTTTCATGGAAGTTCAAGGCTTAAATTTATACTACTAAAATAACTTATTAACCATGAATCTCACAGAACAAATGGCAAAGCAATTCAGAGAATTGTACTGGGGGGGAAACTGGACGGGCGTTAGTTTGATGGAAAATTTAGCAGATGTAGATTGGCAACAGGCTACAACAAAAGTTCATTCTTTCAATACCATTGCAGCACTTGTACATCATATGAATTTTTATGTGAACGCAGTGGTTACAGTTTTACAAGGGGAACCGCTTAACGCCAGCGACAAATATAGTTTTGATCATCCCGCTATTCTTTCTCCCGATGACTGGAAAAAATTATTGGATAAAACAGGGATAGAGGCAGGAGAGTTTGTCCGAATGGTGGAACTATTGCCGGAAAGCAAACTTTGGGAAAACTTTGCAGACGGTAAATACGGGAATTATTACAGGAATATTCAGGGGGTCATCGAGCACACACATTATCACCTTGGTCAAATCATTCTCATAAAAAAAATAATTCAACCTGATTGAATTGCTTTTAGGCCTTTCGACAATACCGGACGCATACTTGGCGGGTAAAAAGTTTATTTATTGGAGAAATATCATTCCGATGGGGCAATTAATCCCCGTATTTTGTGAACTGCAAAAGGATATTGGAAGATTTGGCTGGTATTACGAAGGCTTGAGATTTGCTCAGGAGTTTCGATTATATTATAAAATAAGAGTTACGGATAAGACGTGGATACAACATCAAACAGCGGGGTTCATCGAGGTTCGATTGGATTAAAAATAGGGTTGGTGCTCTTGGTTTCTTTGATTCTCGGAGCTATTGCTTATTGCGGTTTTCAAGTCCATACTTTATCAAAACATCAGGAGAGCATTAAGAGAGACTACATGGTGGTAAACAGTGTCTCTTTCGGGCTTCTTTCAGTGGATGAATGGAGAGATAATATTGTCGCTGCCGCAAAGAGCCAGATACAGAAATTTCAACTTACACCCCAGCAGAATGCTGACCTGAAAAAAGAAATTGAGGTTATTTTAAATGCCTTACTAGACAAAGCGCTGGCTTCTATCGAAAAACCCAATAAAAATATTGGTAAAAAACTGGAGAAAGCTGCATTCAATACATTCGTCAATAAACAAAAGTTACATGAAGAGGTTCCGGGATATGCACAGAAAATAATCGATGAAATCAACAAGCCGTCAAGTTATAACAGACTAAAAAGAATCGCTCAAACAGAAATTGATTCGCTTGGAACCAAAACCTACGATAGTTCCAAGAATGCCGAGAACACATTGATGGATTCCATTTTCAAAAAATACAATGCGGCGGATAAAGCCTCTTTTGAAAAACAAACGGATTCAGATCTTCTGCAGGTCAGAAAACAAACCTATAGCTGGGCATTCGGAATGCTGGGTGGGATTGTGCTGATACTTTTGATCTGGTGGCTGGTGCGTCACCGCCCTGAATTGCATGCACCTTTATATGCTCTTTCTATTCTGTCAGCACTTATTCTTTTGGCTGTTGGTCTCACAACTACTATGATACAAATAGACGCGCGTATTAAATCAATGGATTTTCATTTGCTGGGACAGGATGTTTCGTTTAAAGATCAGGTGCTTTTTTTTCAAAGCAAAAGTATCGTGGATGTTGTTCATATTCTAATTCAGACGGGCAAAATTGATTCGATGATCGTGGGTGTATTGATTCTCGTATTCAGTATTCTTTTTCCAATAACGAAATTATTATCAACCGGTGTATACATGTTGGATAAACGGAAATGGGCGAAAAATAAAGTGATTCACTATTTTGCTTTTGAATCCGGCAAATGGAGTATGGCGGATGTACTGGTCATTGCCATATTGATGACTTTTATTGGATTTAATGGTATAGTCAATAGCACACTCTCCGATTTGAACATGGACAATGGAACGATCACAAGTCTTACAACCAACAATACGGCTATACAACCCGGTTACATAATTTTTATAGGATTTGTTTTTTACAGTTTTGCTTTATCCAATATACTGAAGAACATTACTCATCTCCGGCATATCATCGTGGTCGATAAAAAATAGTGTTTATATAAAAAATGAAAGTCTTTACCTGCAGCAATTGTCAGAATCTGATTTATTTTGAAAATAATGTATGTCTGAAATGTAATTCTCCCCTTGGATTTGAGGCAAATACTTTAAACCTGATCACTTTGGTTTCAAAGGAGAATAACCTTTTTTCGAGCATTAAGAATAAAGAAGAAAAATTTCGTTATTGCAAAAATGCTGAATATTCAACATGTAACTGGCTTATTCCGCCCGACCATGAAACTGCATTTTGCATAGCCTGTGATTTAAACAGAATTATTCCAGATATATCAGACAGTAAAAACCTGAAACTCTGGAAAAATATAGAAGCTGCAAAACACAGACTGGTATATTCCCTGCTGAGGCTGAAATTACCCGTGGAGAAAAAAAATGACGACGAGGAGAAAGGAATCGCATTTGATTTTTTGGCAGAATCTTCTTCAGAAAAAGTACTAACGGGACATGATCACGGCGTAATAACATTGAATATTGATGAAGCGGACGAAGCCGAACGCGTAAAACATAAAACTGATTTGGGAGAACGATACCGAACCCTGCTTGGCCATTTCAGACACGAAATTGGTCATTATTATTGGGATCTGCTGGTCAAAGATTCATCGGTTCTCCCCAACTATCGCGACTTGTTTGGAGATGAGCGTGAAGATTATAGTAAAGCGCTGGAAAATCATTATAAAAATGGATCGCCGGCAAATTGGACTGAAAATTACATAAGCTCATATGCCACTTCACATTCATGGGAAGACTGGGCTGAAACCTGGGCCCATTACCTGCATCTGATGGACACGATGGAAACGGCTTATTTCTTTGGAATCAATATTCGACCGGAAGCAGATAAAGGAGCGAAAGATGTTCAGGCCAATATTAATCAGGATCCTTATGAAGTGAAAGACTTTAAAAAGATTTTTAAAACCTGGCTACCGCTTACTTTTGCCCTAAACAGCTTAAGCCGAAGTATGGGATATTCTGATTTTTATCCCTTTATTATTCCAGAGCCTGTTGTAAAAAAACTTCTGTTCATTCATGAAATGTGTTTCTCAAAACGTGCAGGCAAATAGGCGAGTTTTAATTTTTATTGAACTATTAGTTTTAAATACAAATTATGAAACCAATAACGAAAACCCAGCCCGCGGGTATCTTTGAAAGATTTGCAATCGGTGTTACTAAAGCCACGGGGAGTACGGCTGCCTTTATAACAGCTTTTATAGTCGTGATTGTATGGGCCGTTTCCGGGCCTTTCTTTCATTATTCTGAAAACTGGCAACTGATTATAAACACAGGAACAACGATCATAACCTTTTTAATGGTGTTTCTTATTCAGAAAGGACAAAATAAAGATTCCCTGGCGATTCAATTGAAACTCAATGAACTGGTTGCAGCACATGAATTTGCCAGCAACCGGTTGGTAAATGTTGAGAATTTGTCAGAAGAAGAGCTTAAAGTAATTCAGAAATATTATGCGGGTTTGAGCAATCTGACAAAAAAAGAAGAAAGTCTTCAGCAGTCTCATTCTATAGATGAAGTTTCCCATCAGAGCGAAATTAAAAAGGGTAGAGAGGATGAAATCATTGAAAAACTGGAAGACAAAAAAAATACTTAGGCTGTCATTCTACCGGATACCTCAATCCAGTGACTTAGCTTAAATAGTATATCGTAACTTAGGAGGGAAATGCGAATAATTTTCTGTCTACTCATTATTTCAATTTCTTTTTTCTCCAAAGCGCAGAATATCAATGATTGCGATGGACCTTACGTGGAATACAAAAAGAGCCAGATCATTGTAAGGTCGATTGACAGTAATAGATCCGCAGTTGTAATTGATTTTCCGGCTTCAGATAAAAGCAATCATTTACTATCAGTTCATTTTTCAAATCATACAGGTTGGGATTTCACTGTACCGTTTAAAACCAAAATAACAGACGAGCCCTCCGTATGGCCGGCAGCGGATAAGATTCTGGCGCTTTCCGATATCGAAGGTGAGTTTGATAATTTCCGGTATATGCTTATCGCGGCCCATGTGATGGATAGTTTATATAACTGGACATTTGGTAACGGATTGCTTGTGATCTGCGGAGATCTTTTCGACCGAGGCCATGATGTGGCAGCTGAACTCTGGTTATTATATAAACTGGAAGAAGAAGCAAAAGCCAGCGGAGGTTATGTTCATACGATTCTGGGAAATCATGATATCATGAATCTCAGTGGTGACATTCGTTTTGTTCAACCGCGTTACATTGAGAACGCAAAAATTATTGGTAAGGATTACATGGATCTTTACAATAAAAACTCAGAACTGGGAAGATGGCTCCGTAGTAAAAATATTATAGAAAAAATCGGGGATAATCTTTGTTTGCATGGCGGCATTTCTCCCAAAATTTTAAAAATCGGATGGACTATTGCCAAGATCAATTACAATTGTCGTCCCTTTTATGATCTGAGCGAGCATCCGGAAAAATTCACAGATACAACAGTTTTAGCTTTTTTTGATGAAGACAATATTTCTCCTTTCTGGTATCGTGGATATTTTACAGAGCCTAAAGCATCTCAGGGGCTTGTTGACAGTACCCTGGCTTTTTATCAGTGTCGTCAGATCATCGTCGGTCATGATATCATTGATAATGTCGGAGCATTTTATGAGGACAAAGTTTACGGCATCGATGTAAATGAACATCTTGGCAACACCCAGGGATTACTGATAGAATCGGGTAAGTTTTACAAAGTCGATCGAATTGGTAATAAGATATTACTGAACACGCGGTAATTTGTCCGCATTGCCTTCTAACTTCGTGGTATCGGGATGCGATCAGAAAAAAAGACATATCAATGGCCAGGGGGACTTACAAAATTCCAGACAGTAGCAAGATCCTTTCGTTCAGCCAGACATCCTATTAAAACGATTTCCGAAAACATGGCCATATATGCAGGAACTTATTCTGCTGTATTGCCGGGGGGTCAGCATTTTATTCTCACTCAGGATCCGGGCCTGATCAATTATGTTTTACGGGAAAATCATACAAACTATCATAAATCCGAATTAACGTCCAAAAGAGGTGGAAGGCTTTTTGGAAATGGATTGCTTTTTTCCAACGGTGCCTACTGGTTGCGGCAAAGGCGGATGATACAGCCTAGTTTTCATCAGAAAAAAATACAGGGTCTCTACGAAATCGTAGTCAAAACGACGGAAGAATACTTAAACAGTTTCCCAACTGGAGAACAAATAGACATATATCCTTTAATGCATCAGCTTGCTTTCAATATCGCAGTAAGATCTCTGTTTGATATCGAACTCACAGAAAAACAGAGTGGCGATTTGAACAGCATCTTTAATGAGTTGCAGGATTTTTTTATGAATGATATTAATCTTCCAATTCGAAGAATATTATATCCATTCACCAAAGAAGACAAGGTCAATTTTAAAAAATCCAAAAAACTGAGGACGGTTATTCTTGAAATTATCCATCAACGTCAGTCGGATACTAAGCAGTATAATGATCTGCTGGATCTGCTCCTGAATGCGCGTTACGAAGATACGGACGAGGCAATGTCGGAGGATCAGATCATCGATGAAGTGCTCATTCTTCTATTCGCAGGCCACGAGACGACGGCTAACACACTTTCCTGGTTACTGTACCATGTTGCATCCCAAAACGAAGTAATAGAAAAAATTACCGGAATCGTTCAACAAACTTTTGTATATGATTGCTTGAAGAATGACTATCTCCAGGCTGTGATAAATGAATCCATGCGTCTGAAACCGGCTGCCTGGATCACTGACAGGGTTGCACTAACGGATGACATGTTCGGTGAATATTCATTTCCAAAGGGAACTATTGTGATACCCTTCTTTTACGGACTGCACCGTCATAAAGATTATTGGAGAGAAAGCGCCTCTTTTATTCCAGAACGGTTTATTGATGAGATGGGAAAAATAAAAAAACATCCGGCCTTTTTCCCATTCGGCGCAGGCCCCAGGATGTGTATAGGAAATAATTTTGCGATGGCTGAAATCAGCATCGTCGTGCATTGCTTCTTTTCCAGGTTCAGTATTTCGCCTACAGAACAAATACCTGAAATGAAACCGCTGATTACGTTGCGGCCGGATAAAGTAGTATTGAAAATTGAGACAATCACTGAACGTTCATAGACTTTGCCAGACTTCCCAGAATCTTCAATCCATTTTCTGTTTTATCGTTCCATTCCAAACCATAAGTCAGACGCATGCAATGGCCGAATTGTTTTTGTAGGGTAAACATACTTCCTGGGGAAAAAGTAATTTTTCTACTTACAGCTGAATTATACAATTCAATCGTATTGATGGTTTTGGGTAGTTCCACCCAGAGTGATAAACCGCCCTGCGGTCTGCTTAATCTAGTATTCTCCGGAAAACATTCCCCGATCACCCTTACATACTGAAGCAAATTAGTATACAAAGTTTTTCTCAGTTTTCTTAGGTGAGCTTCATATCTTCCTGTTTCCAGAAAACTACCCAGAGCTTCATGAGTAATGGCTGTGCTGCTTAAGCTGTGAAATAATTTTATTTTCTTCACCTCGTTCATAAATTTTCCTGCGGCAACCCATCCTACACGATAAGCCGGAGCGATCGTTTTTGAAAATGAACTGCACAATAATACCATACCGGATTCGTCAAATGATTTACAACAGACTGGTCTCTTCTCTCCAAAATAAACATCACCATAAATATCATCTTCGATCAGCGGTATATTATATTTAAGTAAAAGTTTCACAGCTTCTTTTTTGTTCTCTTCCGGCATCAGACTGCCAAATGGGTTATTAAAATTGCTTACGAATATGCAGGCAGCCAGTTTTGTTTTCTGCACTATTTTTTTTAGTGAATCCATATCAACCCCCGTCTGCGGATCGGTGGAAATTTCCAAAATATTTAATCCAAGACTTTGAGCCAATTGCAAGATGCCATAAAAACAAGGGCTCTCTACTGCAATCGTATCACCGCGTTTTGTCAATGCCATAAGACAATAAGAAATGGCAGACATGCATCCGGCAGTTGTCAGGATGTCTTTTTCAGAAAGATTTCCTTTCCAGCTGAACGACCATTTAGCTATCTGTGTACGCAATTTTTCATTTCCCTGTAAAGGTTCATAAGTTGTACCTCCGCCAGGAAGAGTCCTGATTGCCTGTAAAGCTCCTTTATTCAATTTCGCAACTGGTAATAATTTCACAGCCGGAACTCCCCGTGAAAACACCGTAAAATTGTTTTCACTTGCAGGATGGAAGGAATTTTCAATAATATCTGTTACAGTTTTTGCGACGGGTTTATTTTCTGGTTTGCTCACCAGTGGTATTGCCAGCTTTTTTCTAAATGAATTACTGACATAATATCCCGACTGAGGCCTGGGTTCTATCAACGATTTTGCTTCCAATTCATAATAAGCAAACTGGGCCGTTGTCATACTTACTCCGTGCTGGCGACATATCATTCTTATAGAGGGAAGTTTGTCGCCGACTTTCAATGTATTGTTATTGATCTGATTTTCCAGACTGTCTGCAATCTTTAAATAGAGTAATTCTCTTTTTCGTGATTTTTTCATAATTATAAACTGTACTGGTCAAAAATACCAAAAATGTATCTGTACTGATATAATAATTTGACGGAGATTTGTTGATAATTATTAAAACAGATTTATGAAAACATGTATCGTCGATTCATTTACACATGAATTTTTTAAAGGCAACCCCGCAGGCGTTTGTTTTCCTGAAAATGAGCTAGCCGATGACGAAATGCTGCAGATAGCACAGGAACTTGGCCTTTCCGAAACAGCTTTTTTGGTAAATAATATAAAAAAGGACTCTTATTCCATCCGGTATTTTTCACCAAAAATGGAAATTCCCCTATGTGGACACGCAACATTGGCATCGGCCAAAGTGCTTTTTAATAATACCAACGCTGATGAAATTCATTTTACAACGATTGAAAACTTGAATCTGGTTGTTACGAAAGAAGGAGAGGAGATAACCATGAAATTTCCTGTATATGATACTGAAGCTGCGATCGCCCCGCCTGCTATGATCAGTGCCCTCGGACTAAAAACCGTCATTAATACTGTTTATTGTCCACATAACAAGGTGATCGTTCTTGAAATCGATAGTACTAAGATGTTATCAGATTTGCGGCCTGATTTTGAGGCGTTGATTCCTTCTCATAAAGGTATTCATGGAGTTATAGTAACAGCTCCTGCAGTGGAGGATGGATATGATTATCATTATCGGTTTTTCTGGCCCTGGGCTGGCACAAATGAAGACCCGGTTACCGGCGGTGTTCAAACATTTTTGGCAAAATACTGGAGCGATAAACTAAATAAAAAAAATCTCAGGGCCTTCCAGTCGTCTGGTAGAACGGGCTATATGAATCTGACGATGCAGAATGAGCACGTCCTGCTCACCAGCAAAGCAGTTATAATGTTTGAAGGAAATTTTGTTGCATTTGATTAGTTGAATTAAATGCAAAACGTATAATTTATAGATTTTGAACTATCGCACATACTTCAAAGATGGCTTCTGCATTTCAACAGAAAAGGCGAGACTGGATATCCATGCCATACATCATTTTTTATCCACCCAGTCGTACTGGTGTGCCAATATTCCAATTAATACGGTTAAAAATTCTATAGAGAATTCTCTGAATTTCGGACTCTATGCCGGAGAAACTCAAATTGGCTTTTCGAGAGCCATAACCGATTTCTCTACAATCGCTTACCTGGGCGATGTATATGTGTTGCCAGAATTCAGAGGACGCGGACTGTCTAAGTGGCTTATTCAAATTATTATGGAATACCCTGAACTTCAGGGCCTGCGTCGATGGATCCTGTCTACCGCGGATGCACACGAACTGTACAAAAAATTTGGCTGGACACCGGTAGCCTATCCAGAAAGATGGATGGAAGTGCACAACAGGGAAGTATATCAGAAAATAATTTAACTCCTCCATTAGCAGATTATTCTTATCAGGTTGGAACGGTTATCTAAAACTTTCGCTCTTTGAATTTATCAAACCGATCTGGAGTTCAATTCCCTCAGCAATAGTATTAAATTTCCGTAGATTTGGAAGGACAGTATATTTATGCAAGCCAAAGCCGTTTTATTTCTCCTGGCTTTACTCATTTGCAACGTCTGCATTTCGCAGCAGTATCCTTTTATTCATTATTCTCCCAAAGACGGTCTGGTCAATAACCGCACACGAATGATGTATCAAGACAGTCGCGGTTTATTGTATATCGCAACCTACGGGGGACTGAGCGTTTACGACGGATCACGGTTTACCAATTACACAACTGAAAATGGTCTGTCCACAAATAATTTAAATGATATTATTGAAATGGGCGAAGATTCTCTATGGGTAGTCCCCAACTCAATGGGTTTATATACCCTGGTAAATGGCAGGCTAAGTAAGTTGCAAACAAGTAATGGATTTTATCCTGTGATCAACAAAATATTCAAGGCAAGCACTGGATCTTATTATGCACTGGCCGATGAGGGTCTTTTCAAATTTGAAAATAACCAGTTTACACGTATTCCATTAATAGATAAGGATGGCAAAGACGCAGGTGGGTTTTTCAAATTTGCGATTGAACAAAACAAAAAGCTTTTTCTGCTCACAGATCCAAACACACAAAAATCAGCTGGTCCCGGTCGTTTGATAATTTATGATTTAAAAAATAACAATGTTGCCATCAGCGGGGATCCCGCGGCTTACTCAGCATTGATATCTCCTGATGGAAAAATCCTCGTGTCTACCCGGGGTGGAATTAAAATGCTGGATCAGAAAGCGCTGCAGGAAAACAAGATTCAATATATGCCATTATCCGGTCCTTATAAAACGGTATCCAATAAGGTTGCCAGCTTTATGTAT
Source organism: uncultured Bacteroidota bacterium (assembly GCA_963757315.1). Taxonomy (GTDB): domain Bacteria; phylum Bacteroidota; class Bacteroidia; order Chitinophagales; family Chitinophagaceae; genus Puia. Next base: position 1,132,602 of record CAVWRD010000012.1, read on the forward strand.
TTTGACAGCCAGCAAAACCTCTGGCTGTGCACCAGTAGCGGAGTCATAAAAATTGACATGCAGGGAAACCTCAAAAAATTCACTACTGGTAACGGCCTGACTACCGACAATCAGACTTCCGTTTTTCAGGATAAGGAAAATACAATGTGGTTCATGAATGAACAAACAGGTATCAGCAAACTAGTAAATTCCCAGTTTGAATTTTATCATGAAATAAAACGGGGAATTCAGGTCACCGACATCTTTGCAGAAAATAATTCTGATAGTGTTTGGTTTTTGGATGCAGTGAATAACAAATTACTCCTTCAAAATAAAAGTCAATCAAAAGAATTCAATCTGGATAAACCTTCTTTTCCTCCTTATCGGTTTTTTTTTGTGGGCGGACATAAAAAATACCTCGTTGATCTTTTTAATGTGTATGAATGCCGGTTTACAAGAGAAAACAGAGTGGATATTAGTCTCGTTCATAGTGATCCCGGCCAAAATGTCAATATTGCTTACACTTGTGTTCATTCGGACGAACGGGGGAACTTATTTCTTTCTTCGGAAAAAATCACGGTGCTTCAACAAAACAAAAAAAAACTTTCTTATCCTTTAGGATATCTTGCGGATGCGTTTAGTATTGCTCCCGACAATCATCTGTGGGTTGTAACCCGGGGAAAAAAAATGTTTGAATTCGGTATTCAGTCTGATAGTTCACCACAATATCTACGGCTACTACATACATATAGTACGGAGTTGCCCAATATGAGTCCACGCTCAATTGCAGTTGATCAGATCGGAAATATCTGGGTGGGATCGCGCGATAACGGATTATTCTGTTTTTTTTTCGACAGCCTTCGTCGCCTTAAATCCTGGAAACAAATTACGGTCAAAGATGGGTTGTCTGATAATTTTACCAACTATCTCCATGCCGATTCGGATAGTTGCATCTGGGCAAGTTCGCAGGGCGGATTGGATCAAATCAGGATTAGAGGCGGTAGTTTTCTAATTGAAAATGTCACGCGCAGTAATAATATATATCAGTACGTTTCCAAGGTACAAACCAGCAAGGGAAATAATCACTGGGTACTTACTGCGGGAGGTGTCATTAAAATTGCACCCGATTCATTCGTGCAAAGTCATTTCCTTCCCTTTATCATTCTGAGAGCGATTGATGAGGGCAGTGGACGTATCGATGAAAGGGGCGGGCCGGTTGTCCTTTCGTACAAAGAAAATAATCTGCGTTTTTCCATGGCCGTACCCAGTTTCATTAATGAAGGTCTTATTCGGTATAGCTATATACTCCAGGGAACCGGAGAAAAAAAATGGTCCGAGCCCTCATCCCAAACAATTATAAATTTCGTGGGTCTCCCTCCGGCTCGTTATACTCTGAAGGTAAAAGCTAATTTTATAGATGGACGTTATCCGGATTCTGAAACATCTTTTTCATTTAACATCCTGCCACCATGGTGGCAGACCTGGTGGTTCAGGGGCCTTGTTTTAATTTCATTCTTCGGCATTTTAATTTATCTCATTCGCTCTTATTATCATGGAAAATTAAAAAAACAACAATTTGAATTCGAAAAAAAAGAAGTGATTAAACAGGAACGTACGCGTATAGCCACCGACATGCATGATGATCTGGGTGCGGGACTTGCTAGAATCCGGTTCCTAAGTGAAAGTTTGCGTAGGAAAAAACCAGATGATCCTTCTTTTCTTCCGGAAGTAAGCAAGATATCATCATTCAGCGACGAGATGATCGAAAAAATGGGTGAGATTGTTTGGGCTATGAATGAAAAAAATGATACGATGGCCGACCTGTTTGCTTTTACGCGTTCCTACTCTGCTGATTACCTGCAAAATCATGGCATAGACTACACAGTGGAAATACCTCCGAACGCGGGTGTTCTCTCTTTGAACGGCGAAGCAAGAAGGACTATCTTTCTTGCGGTGAAGGAAAGTCTATTTAATATCATAAAGCATGCTCACGCTACCCATGTAATTATTCGTTTTCAACTGAACCAATCACTTGATATTGAAATCCGCGACAATGGAAAAGGTATTGATTTGGAAAACCTGCGGCCACATGGTAACGGTCTGTCCAATATCAAAAAAAGAATACAATCCATCAAAGGAAAGGTCGAATTTCAAAATGAAAACGGAACAGTTATTAAAATCAGCATTCCGATTGCAAAAACCTGACCGAATGAATTTTACTAACCTTCGTTCTATTGGTCTGCGACCTGAATGCCTTTACTTTTGCATATGCCTATTTCGGTTGCCATTATTGAAGATCTGGAAGAAATAAGGGAAGGGTTGAGAATTTATATTGATTCCGATAAAGAACTGGTTGTTGTAAGTGCAGTTTCCAGTGCAGAGGAAGCCATGATTATGTTGCCCAAACTCCAGCCCGATATCGCCATCATGGATATTAACCTTCCCGACATGAATGGAATCAGATGTATCCGAACAATCAAAGACGATTGCCCCGCAACACAATTTATGATGTTCACTATATATGAAAATGACGAGAAGATTTTTCAGGCACTTCAGGCAGGTGCTTCCGGGTACCTGCTTAAAAATACCGAACCTTCGCAGATTCTGGAAGCGATAAAGGAGTTACACCATGGAGGCTCTCCAATGAGTCCGAATATTGCCCGCAAACTGGTGAATTTATTCAGGGAGAAAAACGAATCCACAGTAAGTTCTGCATTGTTGGGAAAAAGGGAAAATGATGTGCTTGAACTTTTGTCTCAGGGATTATTATACAAGGAAATAGCCGACCGTCTTTCACTGGCTGTGGGAACCGTCCGGCAGCATATTCATAATATCTATGAAAAGCTGCATGTACATAACCGCACGGAAGCCCTCAATAAAGTGTCCAAAAAGTAAACCCTCGTTAAGGAGGATTTATTCCAGCCTGACTTTTATGCTATTGTCTTGTTATAATATTAAAGTTAAATGAAAAATAAAAGAATGATAAAATAATCGGAAATTCGGGGAGTGCGATGGCCCTCGAATTGCAAACATCTAATCATAAATAAACACTTTATATGGATAAGAAATCCGCAAAAACTGAAAAATTAACTTCAGAAGAAAAAAAATTTCCTCTTCCCATTTATTCTGCTGATGAGGATATTTATGCCAAAGAGAAAGAAGTCTCTTTAGATGAAGAAGATGAGGAAGCAAAATTAAATGCCAAACTCTCCGAAGGCCTTGATGTCCCCGGATCCGAATTGGACGACGCGGATGAAGCTATAGGCGAAGAAGACGAAGAAAATAATTATTATAGTTTGGGAGGTGATGATCATAATGATTTGGAAGAGGATAAGGAAGAAGATCGCTAAAGCGACATAACCAAGACCGTGGGCATGCTTATTGCCTGTCTGCGGTATGGTTACGAAAAAGCGAAAGACATTAGCCATTATTTTGGGTTCTGTATTACTCTTGCTCATAGCGATTCGCATCGCTTTGCCCTATATTTTATTAAAGCTGGTAAATAAAGAACTTCAAAATATCCCTGGTTACACAGGTCATGTGGACGATATTGACGTCGCATTAATTCGGGGTGCTTATAAAATAAAATCTATTAAACTTGAAAAGACGGGCGGTAAGATACCCGTGCCGTTTTTCTCTGCGCCACTAATTGACCTTAGTTTACAATGGGCCTCTCTTTTTCATGGCCGGATCGTTGGTAAAATTGAAGTTGACCAGCCCATACTGAATTTTGTTAAAGGGCCGACTGAAGAAACAAGCCAGACTAAAATTGACTCCAGCTGGACAGATGTAGTTAAAAAACTCATGCCCTTAAAACTGAATAAGTTTGAAATTGTAGAAGGTCAGATTCATTACCGGGACTTCCACAGCAAGCCGACTTTCGATATCTATACCAGGCAGGTACACATACTCGCAGAGAATCTTAGTAATGCGGAAAAAAATAAAGAGCTTCTGCCATCTACCATTACTGCATCAGCAGAAGTCTATGGTGGCAAAGCAACTGCCAGCATGAAAATGGACGCGCTTGCAAAAACACCAACGTTTGATGGAAAAGCAAAACTGGAAGGTTTAAATCTGGTCAATCTGAATAATTTTATCGATGCTTTTGCAAAATTCGATATCAAATCGGGAGAGATAAGTATTTACACGGAAGCAGCAGCGAAAAATGGCCTGATAACCGGATACACCAAACCAATCATCAAAAATCTGAAGGTTTTGAATTGGGAAAAGGATAAAGAAAAGCCTTTGAAAATCGCTTATGAGGCAGTTGCAGAAGCAATCGCCTGGATCTTTAAGAATCATAATAAAGAGCAACTGGCCACAAAAGTGGAGTTTGAAGGAAATATCAAAAATCCGAATATAGACATCTGGTATCTCATTGGTCAGATACTGAAAAATGCCTTTATACAGGCTCTTTATCCATCTTTGGAAAATTCAGTAAACATAAACTCTGTCGGCGGAGGAAATGCAAAGGACTCGCCTTTGCAAAAGGAAATTTCAAATTCTGGGGGTATTATAAAAAATAAAACTGAACCAAAAAAAACCAAGAAACAACTGCGCCAGGAAAAACGTGCAAAAAAGAAAGCTGAAAAAGAAAAAAGGAAAGCTGAAAAAGAAAAACAGAAAAAAGAAGACAATAAATAAAGTCGAAAGGATATTTCTATGTTCACTACTACTATCAGATGAAATATTCAGGGGCTGGCACAAGTCTTGAAATTCATGTTTTAATAAAAGCTTAATCCATGAATCACGAAAATAAAATACATCGCAGGCAGATTTTGGGAGGATTAGGAGCGACATTCGCAGCAGTGGCGGTAACACCGGCTTTTGCTTCCCCGTTTCAACTGGCAGATAATAGCGGAAGTTATGCTACCGGTCAAATTTATGGTTCATCAGGAGGCAAGGGACAGCCATAGAAATCATTTAATTTCTAACGACTCAAATTGCATGATACTTCAACCCGCAATAAAAAAATAATGAGGAGGATATTGCTCAGGTTTTATATACACTTCAGCGACTATGAAATATATTATTTCCCTTTTGATTATTTTTCTGGCGCCTTGCACTTTAAAAGCGCAGGATAGTCTGCGTCAAAAAACCCCAAAACAAAAAATTTCTGCCGATACCATCAGAACGGGACATCGTACACGTAAGGGAGTGGGTAATATGGCCGCTCCTGACCGGAAGCGAATCGAATATTTTCATGACACAATCAGACGAGAACGAAGAAAATTTGATTCGACGCTTTTTAAAAGGGAAAACACGGTTTCAACGAGTGACTATGCTGAAGATCTGGGTAGGGTATATCAGCTGTTAAATAAGATTCCTGGCGTCACTGGTTCCTTTGTAAAACTTCAGTCCATCCACGAGTTTATGGATCAGGGCGATTCCACTCTTGATTTACTAAAAGATCGAATGTATCAAAGTGACCGGACGTTTAATATCCGCGATCTGCAGATGTTTAACACCCTTCTGGACGAGTTGGATAAAAACACTGCACATTATACGCGCTATCTGCGGGAATACGATACGGCGATGACCGGTATTAAAAAGGAAATTGCCGCGTTGCAGAAAGATACCCTGATGCTTCAGATATTCAGGGATTCTTCTTTGAAAAATATTTTTGCATCGCAATTACAGCAGTTGAAAAATAAATGGAGACAGGTGGATAGTCTCGTTGCTGAAAACAGCCGGGAGATAAATACACTAAAGTCCCAGACATCCGCACATGCGATTACAATAGGGGAGTTAATTAATAAGGTAGATCTGGAATTAAAAACCGGTGCATCAGCCGCATTCGATAAAGAGCGGCATTTTTTATGGGAATCCGACTCACAAACAGATGATTATTCTAAAAATGATTTTAATGAGTCCTTTAGCAATGAAATGCAGCTTGCCGCGATTTATTTTTCTTTCACGGGAAACAGATGGTTATGGCTGCCTGTTTCAGGACTTCTTTTCTTTTTTTGGGTTTGGTGGAATTATCGTTACCTGTCACGGAATAATAAATTGCAGGTCGTAGAGCCCTTTCAACTTTCTTTTATAAACCCACTTCCTTTTACAGCAGCGCTGATATTTGTGCTCTGCCTGGCTCCGTTCTTTGACTTACACGCACCAAGCCTTTACATCGAAACCATTGAGTTCTTACAGATGATTGTACTCAGTGTCATTTTGTGGAAACACACGAGCCGTCATTTATTCTATGGCTGGTGTATTTTTATTTTCCTATTTTTTCTTTTGTTTTTATCCCGCTTGATAATATTGCCTTTAGACGGGCAGCGCTGGTTTAACTTTTTTATCGGTATTGCCGCCTTTGTGTTTAGCTTGATATTTCTTTTGCGCTACAGAAAAAGAATTGAGAAATGGATTTCTGTGGTGATCGGACTGTATATCATGCTTAATTTTCTGTCCATCCTATCAAACCTGCTTGGAAGAGTCACACTATCTCAAATTTTCGGGTACACTGCCGCATTTACTTTTGCGCAGACTGTCAGCCTTGCTGTTTTTGTAAAAATTATGGAAGAGGCTTTTCTATTGCAGATCCAAACGAGTCGCACCCGGAAAAACTACCCACAAGCTTTCGACTATATCAAGATTACAAAATCTATCAGGCAATTTTCGATGATCGTGGCGGTGCCTCTATGGCTTATCGTGTTCGCAACCAATATGAACCTTTTTGATACATTGAATGATTTTATTTTAGACTTTTTTACATCCACTCGCCAGATCGGCAATTTTGTTTTTACGATAGGCGGCATGGTTCTTTTTGTTGGTATCATCTGGCTTGCAAACTTTTTGCAGAAATATATTGCCTATTTTTTCGGAGACATTGGAGATGACTCAGCATTTGACGACAGGGGACAACGTTCAAAACTTATGATCACCCGTTTAATTTTATTGATAACGGGCTTTTTATTAGCGGTAGCTGCTTCGGGATTGCCTGTTGACCGGATCACCGTTATTCTCGGAGCATTAAGTGTGGGCATTGGTCTTGGTCTTCAGAGTATCGTAAACAATTTTGTATCCGGTATTATTTTAATATTTGACCGGCCGCTTAGAATTGGCGATACGGTTGAACTGGGAGACAAAAAAGGTCGTGTTAAAGAAATCGGAATTCGTACCAGTACGCTTCTTACAGAAGAAGGTGCCGAAGTGATCATACCAAATGGGGACGTACTCTCCCGAAATATTATCAATTGGACACTTAGTAGTAACCACATCAGACAATCAATGACTTTTACAATCGACAAATCTGATCAGGTAAAAAATCTTTCCACAGATGCAATCAAAGAAATTGTCTTGAAAAATGAAAATGCTCTAAAGGAAAGAACTCCGGAAGTAATTCTTACAAACCTGAATTCAAAAAATATGGAACTGAAGATTTTCTTCTGGACCAAAGATTTTAATAAAAGTGATGCAGCAGTGGAAAATATAAAAGCGGGAGTATATCAATACCTGGAAAGCAAAAGTATTACTGTTCTATAAACCCGGCATAATCGTATATTTATCTTATGAGCACGGATCCGACTTCTAAACGCGATGAACGGGACTTTTCGGAAAATTCTGAAATGTTGCGAAAGAGAGACGTTGAATTGAGACTGAGCGAAGACAGGTATCATAAGATGATCGAAGAAGTGGAAGATTATGCGATACTCCTGCTTGATAAGGAGGGATTTATCCAAAATTGGAATAAGGGTGCTGAAAAAATCAAAGGTTATAAAGAAGAAGAAATTGTAGGGCAGAATTTCCGCATATTTTATCTTTCACAGGATCGGGAAAAGCAACTGCCTGAAAAGTTAATTCATGAGGCAACCGTAAATGGTAAAGCAATTCATGAAGGATGGCGCCTGCGAAAAGATGGTAGCCAGTTTTGGGGAAGCATCGTGATAACTGCACTTCATGAAGGTGAAAAAATTGTGGGGTTCTCGAAAGTTACGCGCGACTTGACAGAATTAAAAGTTGCCAATGACCGGATTATCGAATATACCAGAGAACTTGAATTTCAAAATAAAGAACTTCAGCAATTTTCATATGCCGCTGCGCATGATTTGAAAGAACCTTTACGAAAAATTCAGTTTTACAATGCTTCGATTCTTACCAATGCCAACGATATTTTACTGGAAAAGGAACGGGGTTATTTGCAAAGTTCTATCAATGCTGCAAACCGGCTGAGTGGTTTAATTGATGACCTGTTAAAATATTCTGAAACCGCATTGACTTCGGGAAAATTTGAACAGGTCAATGTCACGAAAGTTATTTCAGAAATCGTCGAATTTTATAAGGATTTGCCGGATCAGGGACAAATCGTTTCATCATTGAACGAAAATATAATTGTTACAGGTATCGCGTTTCAGATACGACAGTTATTTGAAAACCTGATTAATAATGCTATTAAATATCAAAGCAGGGAGAGAAAATTGACAATTAAAATTTGGTACTCAAAAGTAATTTTAAATAAGCCCGGTTCCAATGAAGAAACGGATTCCTATTTTCATAAAATATCCATCGAAGACAACGGAATTGGATTTGAATCTGAATTTGCCGGGAAAATATTTGAGTTATTTGTACGCCTTCAGGGTCGTCAGAACTATCCAGGCAATGGGGTAGGACTTTCAATTTGTAAACGAATAATTCAAAATCATCGTGGGTTAATTGAAGTGAGTAGTAATCCTGGTCAGGGATCGGTTTTTCATGTTTTTTTGCCTTTCAAATGATTATCAGGCGATTAATTTAAGTAAATTTTGCGCTAAGATTGTCATACCACCCGGACCATCAGGCTTTACGTAATAGGCAACGGCCCCATTTTCAATACAAATTTGCTGATGGCTACTTTGGCCTGAAGTACTCCAGACGACTTTTGGAGTCATTTTCAATATTTGTTTTTCTTTTAGATATTTCAAAACATCTATCGCGCCCATTAAGGGCATTTTATAATCAAGTACCATTAAATCAGGGGTGGGGATCTCGTTTCTTAAAATCAAATTGATCGCCTCTTTTCCATCCAACGCCCGATAAAATATAATATTTTCATTTTGTTTGAGCAGATATTCTTCTAATATGTGCTGATCTTCAGGATCATCATCTACTATAAGAATAATAATTGGTTTTGACATTCACTAAACTTTATGAAGTCTGATCACAATTGGAGTCAATTTACGGGTAAGTTAATAGAAAAAACCGATCCTTTGCCCAAAGTCGATTTGGCAGTTATTGCTCCCCGGTGGTTTTCCACGATTCTTTTACAGATAGCCAGGCCTATCCCGGTTCCTGAATACTCGTCACTCGAGTGAAGTCTTTGGAAAACTTCAAATATTTTCTTTAGGTATGCTTCGTCAAAACCAATTCCATTGTCACTAACATCTATCTTCCAGAATTCTTTATGACGGGTTGCATTTATATCAATGGAGGGGATCAGATCTGGTCGTGTGTACTTGATTCCGTTTTCGATAAGATTTATAAATAACTGCTCCATTTGAGTCGGACTACAGTAAACAGTTGGTAGAAATCGAACTTTGACTATAACATTTCTCTCTTTTATGATTTCGCTTAAACTATCGATCGCCAAACTGACTATTTCATTCAAATCTGTGTTCTGGAATCCAAAATTTCCTTCGTCTGTTTGTGCATATTTTAATACTGATTCAATTAAGTTTTGCATGCGGCTGCTCTGTTGGGAAATTTTATGGAAATATTCAGCCGATTTGTCTGTTATGAAAGACGGGTTCAGTTCCCTAATCAGATTTGTAAACATTTGTATCTTCCGAAGTGGTTCTTTGAGGTCGTGACTGGCGATATTGGTGAAAGTAGTCAGATCGTGATTTCTCCTTTCAAGTTTTTCATTTTGACTTTCTATTTCCAACTGCGCTTTTAATCGAAGTGTGTTTTCATTTTTAATTTTAAAGAAAGACCACATCAATATTACAAAAGCGAAAACCGAGAATAAAAGTGTGAAAATGGTTATTCTGCCATTCACGGTTTTTTTCAAAATTATTCTCTGAATGAGTAATCTGTCTTCCTCAGCCTGCATAACCATTACCTGGTTATGGATGGAGTCCGTTATCATTCTGCTGGGTGCAGTAAAACGGGAAACAGTAAAGTTGTTTGAAACACGGGATGAGTCTATTACCATATTCAGTCTTGAAATACGGGAATAAATGAGTGCCCGTAAAATCAAGACATTCTTAACCTGATTTTCATTGTCAGCGGTTAGCGAATCCAATTCTTTCAGATTGGAAAGAAGAAGCGTTTCTGCATGGGTAATATTTCTGAAGTATAAACTGTCGCTGCTCAACAGGTAAGCTCTTTGATTGGATTCAGCTTCCAATAACAGTCCGAAACATTTTTCTATTTTAAGTTTAACGTCATAAGTGTGTACGATCCAGTTCTCGGCTTCCTTTTGTTTCTGAAACCAAATAAGAGAAAAAATAGCAAGGGAAAGCAAAAACAGAGACGATATGATAAAAGCCCAGTAACTAAAATTTTTTGGCCTTTTATTGTTAATCAGCACCATAAAACTTTGATTTCTTATCAGGCACTCACCTGAAAATTCTTAAGTTAGATTGCATATACTATTTATAAGTCTCGTTTAATTTGATTTATCCTTGTCAACTACGATGATCTGCTTCATATGTGAAATGTTTTTGAGAATAAAGGAAAGTGTAAAACTATATATTACAAATCCGGTGAATATTATAAAGCCAGGTTGTATAGAAGTATTGTTCGTAGTCATACTTGATATTGTGTCGTTATTAATATTTAAATCTGTAAGCGTGCTGTTAACGATTCCGTTAAATCCTATATAAGTCATCAGAATGGCAAGAACCAGAACATCCGCCATATTCCATTTTCCGGATTCAAAGGCAAAAAAATGCATTATTTTGTTTTTAGCCCATCTCCGTTTTTCCACCATATATACACCAGTACTAAATAGTTTGGATAGGGGGAAGAGTATGCAGAAAATCAAAATTGTCAAACCAACAATTACTGTATCTAACTTCCCGGCCCGGATTAGAACAGTCAGCACCTCTACAAGACTTTTACTCTGATAAAATATAACCTGATTTTTAAAACCCACTACTTGTTCCATCATGTGAAAATTCATAGATGAAATCCGTGCGTCAACCTGAATGACAGCGCTTGTGATCCCCACCGCCAATAGCATAAGCGCCGAGAAAACGGACATCACATATAACGGTGTATGAATACCGGGTACATTCCTTACGATCCACCAGGTCAGTAAAATCAAAACAACCCCGGTCAGCATTCCAAGAGCCCAATAGTAGGTATGCATTCTGATCTGTCCGAGTCTGGCAATTAATTGTGTTTCAAAAGATGATTTGTCCGTTACCTGATATTTTTGGAATAGTGAGTCCATTATTATTTTTTCTGAATTTTTTGACAAATCATAGGTCTGACTGCCAAGAGAGTCCAGTTCAACTTGTGCAATTTCTTTAAGTCTGCTATAACTTGCGGGTTTGTTGAGTTCTTTAATAATCAATGCTGAATATCCTGGAATTTCCGCCCGTATATTGTCCGGATTGACAGTGATATTAAAGGCGAGTTTTTCAAGTTTTTTACCCAGGTTTTTACTTGGTTTTTGAATATTAGTTATTGCTTTATTGACAACATTATTTAATATCTGTTCGATTTGTTTTTTTAATTGATCATTTTGCTCTGGAGTAAGTTGATAATTTTGTACACGTGCCTTGGCGGCAGCAACAATATTGTCACGCCACTCATCAACAGAAAGCAGACCAAATGAAATACTATTCATGGTCATATAGTCTTTTTTCATGTTTTCCTGCCTATTCGAGAGAACACGCACTTTGAATCCACAGTAGCATATAAATAGAAGAATACCAGACACGCCCAGAATGAGGAGAATTTTTAATCCAATAGAGATTGACCTGGTTGGGTTATTTTTGGGTTTCACCAGAGATCAAGCGCAATTACCAAGCCGCTAAATCTTATAGGCCCTGATCACTTTCTTGAAGCAGATGTGGGGATTACAATCCCCATCAATCTTCGTACTGGAATTCTCAACTTATAGGAAGTTTTAGACTCTTTTTTTGCGGGGGTTATCTGATTGCTCTTTTAGTCATTCATTATCAATGCATAATAGTGGGTACAATTAAATGCCTTTTTTTTAATAAAATTTATTATTTTGACTGAGTCAAAAAAATAGTACCCGATGAAAAAGGAAATGAAGAGACTGTTTTTTACGTACCTGAATAAAAGATACGCATTGAACACAGTAAAAATGTATGAATCAGGGAAAATCGTTTATGATCTTATAACGATAGTTGATACGGAGATAAACAAACTTTCTTTTACCAATCAAAAATTAAACCCCGTAATCCTTGATACCCGCGACAAAAACCCAACACTTATCACGTCTTCGATAGAACATTTACCCGGTGATTTGACCATCGCGCTGAAGAATGCCATTCTGAATGAATATGATGGACAGGAAATGGAGCCTGTAAGACGTTAGTCTCTCGCTTCCACTTTTATAATTTGCATGACGGGTTTGTGTCTCTTAAGTACCCGACGTGCCACCGGACCCACATTCGACCGGATCTTATCTGAGTTTTTGGATAATAGAGCAGGTAATCCCCATTGAATGAGGCTGCCAGCTATACTTGCCACTAAACCTGCAGACTTTTTCATAAGCAATTTGCGAATAACATAACCGGTTCCCAAACCAAGTACTCCAATCAGGATTATCTCTTTATGTTTTTTTATCAGATTTACAGGCTTTAGATTTTCCTGCAGGCGGCTAAAATTATTGGCGATGATATTTTTCTGAATCTCTGACTTCTTTTCCAGAGAAGCAATGGCCTGATCAAGATCTTGTTGGTTTTTAATTTCTGTTCTCATTTGCCAGATTTTTTTTCATATCGATGGGTTTTGATTCCAAAAGTCATTTTGGGACGTAATTCATAATTGCCGGGACCTAAGTCCAGTTACTTCCGATTTTCAGTACTATGAAACGATTTCTTATTCTTCTTAAATAACCGTGCCTTGAGTTATGCGTTTTCTTGCTATTTTAGTCGCCGGATGACAAAACCCCTGAAAGTTTTATTGGCTGACGACGACCTGGATGATTGTATCATGTTCGAAAAGGCGTTGAAAGAATTACCCATAAAAACGAATCTGCTGATAGTACACGATGGCGATAATTTGATCAAAGAACTTTCACTGCAAAAGAATGGATTACCGGATCTGATCTTTCTCGACCTGAATATGCCCAGAATAAACGGAGTGGAATGTCTTCATATCATTAAAAGATCTGAAGAACTGAAAAATATTCCGGTAGTTATATTTTCTACTTCTGTTCACGAAACTCTGGCAAGAAAACTGATTGATATAGGTGCCAGGGAATGTATTCGAAAACCATCGAGCTTTCCTGAACTAAAAAAAGTTATTTTAAAAACCTTATCAGTATTGTAATGACGCAAACCGGCTCGGATGTATTCCCCTTTTTGTCCGGAGGTGGTGAGATGGGAAGGTTGACCAGAGAAAAAGACTGGAGCGCCACGCCCGTGGGACCACCTTCTGGTTGGCCGCAGAGTCTGCGTACCATAGTATATGTAATACTAAATGCTAAATTCCCTATGTTTCTCTGGTGGGGTAAAGAACTTATCTGTTTTTATAATGATGCCTACCGGCCAAGTCTCGGAAATCATGGTAAACACCCCAGTATTTTAGGCATGCCGGCAAAGGAAGCGTGGGTTGAAATTTGGGATGTAATCAAACCATTAATTGATCAGGTTTTGAAAGGTGGGTCTACGTTCAGTGAAGATCAATTGATACCGATATATCGTAATAATCAATTGGAAGATGTTTACTGGACCTTTAGTTACAGCCCTGTCGTAGGTGAAGAAAAAAAACCCGCAGGTGTACTGGTAACCTGTCAGGAAACAACAGAAAAAGTAAAGACTTTAAAAGCACTTCAGGAAAGGGAAGAACAGTTATTGTTTACTATTGAAGCGGCTGACCTGGGAACCTGGGATCTTAATCCAGTTACCAACAAATTTAAAGGGAACGACAGGTTAAAAGAATGGTTTGGGCTTATGCAGCATGAAGATATAGAATTGTCAATGGCGATTGACAGTATTTCTGAAAAAGACAGGCAGCGCGTAACAGACGCCATTCAAAAGGCGATGAATCCTGTTTTCGGAGGTCAGTATGAAATAGAATATGGCATTGTAAATCCAAAAACAGGCATCGAAAAAAAAGTACTGGCGAGAGGGAAGGCGCTTTTTGATGAAGAAAGAAACCCCATCCGGTTTAGTGGTACCATACAGGACCTGAGTGTAGAAAAAAGAACTTTTGAAGAATTGCAAAAAAAAGAAGAGAGATTAAATCTGGTTATCGACGCAAGTGAGCTTGGCATTTGGGAGTGGCAGCTGGATACAAATAAAATTATTTATTCAGACCGATATCTGGAAATTTTTGGATTGGATCCTAAAATGCCGATGCGTACCGAAGATATCGTGGAGCTGATTCATCCGGATGATGTAAAAAAAAGGGAGAACGCTATGAAAACAGCGCTTGTTACCGGCAGTCTCTATGCTGAACTTCGAATCCGCTGGAAAGATGGATCTCTGCACTGGATCGAAGCAAAGGGAAATGTATATCTGAATACTGAACAGTTACCTTATAAAGCAATTGGTACACTGAGAGATATTACCAGGGAAAAAGTACGGCAACAGGAACTCATTACAAGTGAACAAAGATTTCGGTTATTGGCCGATTCAATGGAACAGCAGGTTTTGGAAAGAACGCGTCAATTAGAAACAAAAAATATTGAACTACAAAAAATGAATGCAGAATTGGAGTCATTCGCCTACGTTTCCAGTCACGACTTGCAGGAACCACTGCGAAAAATTCAAATGTTTGCTTCAATTATCAACGACACCGAAAAAAATCTTCTTTCCAAAGATGCAAAATATTATTTTGAGCGGATAAGAGCGTCGGCCAACAGAATGCAGACCCTCATTGAAGACCTTCTTACTTATTCAAGACTGGGCTCAACACTTCCACCTTTTACCAGAATTGATCTGACGAATGTAGTTGCAGAAACTATTTCTGAGTTAAAAGAAGAAATCCGGCAAAAAAAAGCCGTACTGGAAATTGGTCCGCTCTGTTCTCTGGACGTAATTCCGTATCAGTTTCATCAACTTATGATAAATCTGGTGACAAACGCTCTAAAATTTACACGGGAGAATGTTACACCCTGTATTCATATCAGCTCTTCTCTTGAGGAAAATCAATGTCATATTCATATTTCAGATAATGGCATAGGATTCGAAGAACAATACAACGAAAAAATATTTGAAGTCTTTCAGCGCCTGCATAGTAAAACTGATTACGAAGGAACGGGTATCGGCTTGTCCATCGTAAAGAAAATTGTCGAAAATCATCGGGGAACAATAACTGCCAGAGGGAAAAAAGGAGAGGGAGCGAGTTTCGACATCCGTATTCCCATTTATCAATTCGATACAGTGACACTTGGGTCTGTCTGATTTTTCGTTTTCCTGTAAATGGGAATATCTCATGAATTATGTGTACAGATTTGGATTTCTGAAAATCGTTTAAATATCATTTACCAGGTTTTTTGATAGAATTTTGCAAAATTTTCCCTTTCTGGGAAAAAATTTCCGCTAAGTATATTAAATAAAAGTGCCATAACTAAACCTTAAAGGCTATATACGGCTGGCACTTAATTTGAATGTGTATAAATGGTTTTTCATAGGATATTGGATTTTAAACGGGCTGGATTTCTATCCGGCCTTTTTTTTATTTTAAATGGATGGTTACCTTCCCACTCTCTGCGGTTACTAATAAGAAAGAACTATATTTCAGATGGACAATAAACAAACAAATAACGACGCTGACTACGAGAAACTGGCTATTGATACGATTCGTCTGAACGTGATTAATCAAAAGGTTGCTGCTGTCAGGTCTTCCCTTGAAACCAAGCCGGAAAGGGCGGTCGTTCGCAGTATGTATAGAACCGCATTGCGTGTAGCTGCTGTTTTTGTCCTTCTTGTAGGGTCTGCTAGTATATATAAATATGCGTCCACAAGTGACCAGTCGGTATATAACAAACTGTTCGTAAACTATGAACTGGCAAATACACGCGGAGAACAGGCCCACGAGAATGAAACAGAGGCCTACAAAAACGGGAACTGGAACGAAGTAGTTCACATTTATCATTCAGAAAACAATAAATCGGCGAAAAATACCTTTCTGGCTGCCATGTCTGAAATGCAGTTAAACCATTTTCCACAAGCCATTTCTCTACTTGAAGAAATATTGAATACTAAATCAAGTGATCAGGTTTTTCAGGAAGAAACCGAGTATTATTTATCGCTTGCTTACCTGATGGATCACCAGGAATTAAAGGGACTGCGTTTGATGAATAAAATTAAATCAGATACGAACCATACTTATTATCCGATGGCCAATAAATTATCGGGTATTGATATGAAAATCATAGAGTTAAAAAATAAAACCAAATAAGGTTACATTTTGAAACGGGGCGGTTACTAATAAAAGAAGCGTTCCTTGAAAAGATTATAATGAAAAAACCATAAGAAATCCAATAACCAGCGAAAAAACCATATCCCCGAAAAACCCAAATGAACTAAAAAACCCTATCCCTTCTGAAAACGAAAATCCAATTCCGGTATTGAAAAACAAAAATCCAATTCACTGAAAAACTAAAGTCGGCGTATCCTAAAAAAAACTGAGTAGAATTTAGACAACGTGTATTTAAACATCCAATAAACTGTGAAAAAGCGTCGACTTTCTTTTATTATTTCCCCCAATCCATCATATCGTTTATCCATGCCTGTGATAAACTTGATAAAAGTCAATTCCAAAAAAGAGAAATGACATTTTATCACGTGGCGTAATTTCCCCACTGAATTTGTGTACTAAAAGCTTGCATCTGGTGGCTTTTTAAACTATCTTGTTAATAGTTTATAATCCTTACACCTAATACCCATGAAACGAAATCTACAAAATGGATTGTATATCCTTCTGTTCAGTATTTCTTTTACAACCGGATGTAAGAAAACAATTAGCCCGGCAGAAACAACACCTACTTCAACTGCGAGTGCCATATTACGCGATTCGACTTTCACAGCAGTAAACACTACACAAAACCCTTATCCGATTACACCGGTGGAGGAATGTGTATATACACCGTACTATGGAGATTCTATTGTATACCCGCAACCCGCCTCTAATAACTATTATGTATATCCACAAAGTACCAACGGCCTGAAGGGGACCTTTTTATCCTGGCCGGCTGGTTTGGTTTTAAATGCAAATACAGGAGCTATTAACTTGTCCCTGTCTCAAACCGGGCAGCGTTACGATTTGGCTTTTGTTCAATATGGTACAACAGATACCTGTATATCACCCTTGATTGTCGCCGGTACTTCCTATATGGATAGTGCATACTCACTGGCGCAAAGTAATGTTTCAGCCGCGCCATATTTTAACGGTAACCCATATGCGCCTAACCCCTGTCTGAACAGGACAGGTCCGGGAGCCTGCCAGTTCGACTATAACAGTTTTGCCAAAGTGCAGGGCGTTATAGTAAACACCAAGACCGGATCTATCGATTTACATAATACGGCTGAAAAAGCATTCGGTAAGTTTCCATACAATGGTGAAACCGTTTATTCAACGATCTATTATAAAGTGAACGACGCAACGAACAACGCACCGCAGCACATTCAACTGAAGCTTATGTATTATAACCGCAAGGCTGATGTTCCGCCAGCACTGCTATCAGCCATTACCAGCAAAATAAACAGCACACTTAATAATCAATTGCTGAGCAAAGGACCGTCACCGAGACCACCGCTGATTTTAATCGTAAGAAATAATTAAAAAACCCCATTAAGGAATCAACAGACGAATTTGGAAATATTAACATGGAGTTGAAGCGTACGCTTAATTAAGCACAATGAATTTCAGATCGCATACCTCCTGGATCTTTTTAATGTTCGTCCTTTTAAGTTCGAACATCGCGAAGGCAAATAATACGGCCCTTACTACGGGCGCATGGGAAACGGGATCAAACTGGTCGCTTGGAACGGTGCCAACCGCTTCAGACAATGTGATCATACCAGCAGGCATTATTATAACTGTAAAGGTTTCCGGAGACTTGTGTGCAAAATTATCTATTTCCACAAACGGAACTCTTGTCATCAATACGGGAGCGAGTCTGAATATAGGAGGGGATTTCACCAATGCCGGTTCATTTACCGGAAATACCGGCTCAACGATAACATTTAATAGCGCAACCAATGCTGTAATTGCAGGTAGCGGATCTTACCTGATTTCTGGAACTATCGTTTTGAATTTGGGTTCAACTTCTACTATTCTTGATGTTCAGGATGCTAGTTTTATTGCAGGAATTAATTCAGGTGCGAGTTACTATTTTAATTTTTTAAGAGGCACCTGGAAAATGAATAACACAGCTTCATTAAATGACTGCTATAATGCCGGTTCTTCGAACGCACTTACTGTTCCGTTTGGTGTGGTTTTAGAAGCTGATGCAGGCACCATGAATCTTGGTCGCAATGCACTTACGGGAAATATGATATTATCCGGAGAATTGTTTTTAAACGGCGGCACCGTAAATGTCCAAACTGGTCAGAGTTTTAATTCGGGTCAGGATTTCCAGTATCACGTCAACGGAGGTGCACCAAAACTTCATGTTTCAGCCGGAACTTTGAATATCGGAGCAGGATTCAATGCAAGTATCTCCACAGACTATATCGATTTTAATATGTCAGGCGGTACGGTAATCCTTGCCTTAAACGGGTATTCTGACTGGATTACATTTCAGCTTGCTGATGTTGTGGGAGGAAAAACAGTCATGTCGGGAGGTACGATCATACTGCAGGACGCCTGCAATGCAAATATTGAAGACCTCGATATGGGCGGTGCTAATGTTGCCGCGACGTTATATTCAGTAACAGGTGGAACTATTCAGCTTGGATATACCAGTACACAAAACAGTTCTGCTTATTTCGGAATCAATGCAGAGCCGGCTACTAATTACCCAAATATCGACTTTGAAGCAGGTGTGGTCAAAAATGCCCAGGCTTTTAAAACAGGTAATATCAATATGCTTAGTCTTCATGTAAATGCAAATATGACATTTGATGCCACCGGATTTCCGGTAGTGAATATTACAAGCAACAACGGAACCTTCGCATTTGATGATGAAGGAGGATTTATTCAGGCAAACAATACTGTGACTTTTTCCGGGTCTGTACCTCAATTAATCAGTTCTACATCTTTAACCAATGAAATTTTTTACAACCTGACTATTTCGAACACATCGGGAAATGTGATATTGGGTGTACCTGTTTCAGTTTCAAACCAACTCAGTTTCACCAGCGGTTTGCTGGATGCATCAAATAATTCGCTTACGCTTTCAGCAGGGAATATACCCGTAACCGGAGCGACCCCTTCGAGTTATGTAATCACAGGTAATGGTGTTACATCAACTGGCCAGCTAACCATCAATAATCTTTTAACGAACACCTCTACTCTTTTTCCGATTGGAACTGCCAGTTATTATCTACCTGCGACGGTAAATACAGGAGCAAATGCTGGCAACAGTTATAGTGCTTTTGTATTCCAGGGTTTAACGACAAATGCGCTCGAAAATGGACCATCTTTCAGTGCGGGTGTTTTATCAAAATCTCTTGCGGCAGAATGGAATCTCACTCAGACAACAGGGTCAGGTAATGCTTCGCTTACACTTAACTGGGCCAGTTCCGGAATTGCCTTTGAAGGATCAGCCTTTCAGTCATACGGGCTGAATATCGGTATATCCCAGTATACGGCAGGTGCATGGCAGATCGCCACGGGTACTGGCAGCGTTGTAACACAAACTGCGACGTCTACATTTAATAGTTTTTCTCAGTTTAGTGTAGTAGGCAGTGGTGTTATATTACCCATTTTACTCTCTGATTTTAATGCCATACTGAAAACCGATAATTCGGTAATCCTGACCTGGGAATATGGAGACGGTGCGGGAATACTGGATTTTCTAGTGCAAAAAAGCAACAACGGAAATAGTTGGAACACCATCGGAACGGTTCAGTCAAGTAATGATATTTCAGATGTCACACATTATTCGTTGTTAGATCCCGATCCTGCAACAGGCGCAAATTACTATCGTCTTATTGTTCAAAATAAAAATGGAGACAATTCCTTATCGATGATCAGACAGGTGAATTTGGTTTCGAAAGCAAAAGTTTCTTTTTCTCCCAATCCAGCCCGAAATACAATTTATATTTCTGCTTTTGCAAATGACAATCCCTTATGCTTAAAGTTCATGGCTGTATCAGGTGTATTATTGCAATCGCGTGTAATCGAAAAAGGAACTGCATACAGTTCTATCGATGTAAGTGGATATCCATCAGGTATTTATTTTTTGGAGGTATTGGACAGCGATAAAATTTTAACTTCCGGCACAATCCTTATAACCCGCTAAAAAAAACAGGGAGAACCAGTTGGCCCTCCCTGTTCAGTTAATAACTACTAGTTTCTTCCGTTAGCAGTTCCTGCCATTTCTTTCTGATTTCCCTCACTCTTCATAGAACCCGCTTTTTCGGCGTATTTCTCAGAAGCTTTGTTTGCCTGATCCTTTGCTTTCTGGCTATGTCCGTGTGCAGCTTGCGCATGGTGGGCTGCTTTTTCGTAATTTCCTTCAGAAGCATGTTTTGCAGCTGATCTGTGATGTTTTGCTGCTTCCTCATGATGAGAAGCGGCCTGTTCGTGATTTTTCTGTGGCATATATTTGTATTTGTATATTCTACTGAAATATCCGAGCCGTGATAATCAGATTCAGATCTTATTTTTTACCATGTGTCATTTGAAACCGGTTTGCAGAATTCTATGCATCGACACAGCGTTATATGTCAATAAATTCCTGGTTAAACGTGTGGCTGGGCGAACAGTACTATTCTATTTTATTTTTTTAAAGATATCCACATAAATCGTGTCCGGATTTTTCAAATTAGATTTTAATTTTTGTGCTGATTAAGGTCTACAAAGTCCGGCAAAATTTTTCCTTGTGGATTTTAACAGTTCGAGTGGCATAGTTTTTTGATTTATCTGATAAACAACCACCTCTGTTGAAACAAAAAAAATCAAAACACAGACTTTGGCGTATTATAAAAAATGCTTCAAATGGTTTTATAGACGACAAGGTGATGAAACTTAGTGGCGCTCTTTCATTCTACATGATTTTCTCCATGGGTCCACTATTGCTGATCATTATAACCATGTGTAGTATTTTTTTTGGTCGTGCGGCTGTGGAGGGAAAAGTATATACGCAACTGGAGAGATTTGTCGGTCACGACACCGCAGCACAACTGCAGTCTATTATACAACATGCAGCAATAAGTGGTAAAAGCACATTGGCAACAATAATCGGAGTTGTTTTTTTGCTAATTGGTGCATCCAGTGTTTTTGCAGAAATGCAGGACTCTATCAACATGATCTGGGGACTTAAACCGAAGCCTAAATCGGGCTGGATTGCTTTCCTGAAAAATCGGCTGCTTTCATTTTCTATTATTGTGAGCCTTGGTTTTTTGTTGCTGGTGTCACTGTCTTTTTCAGCTCTTGTCGAAGCATTTGGCAATCATTTAAAACTCATCATTCCGGGTATATCCGTTATTTTGGTTTATGTTATCAATTTTTGCATAACGGTCGGCATCACTACATTTATATTTGCTGTGGTCTTCAAAGTCCTACCCGACGCAGAAATCAAATGGAAAGATGTAACAATCGGATCGGTTGCAACGATGGTTTTATTTCTGTTCGGAAAATTTGCCATCTCTTTCTACATTTCAAAGAGCAATGTGGGTTCAACTTATGGTGCGGCTGGTTCACTGATCATTTTACTTCTCTGGATTTACTATTCCGCGATGATCGTTTATTTTGGTGCTGAATTCACCAAATTCTATGCAATTACTTATGGAGACGAAATCAAACCGACTGACTACGCCGTTACGGTTCGTCAGATAGAGGAAGAAAAGGGCAAAATGTCCATTCAGGAAAAAGAAAAAATGCCCAAAAAAACTGAGCAATAGATTGACTGGTTGCAACTTGGAAACCTACGATGCGAATGAACTATAAGTTAAAATCACCAGACTATTCAATCTTAACAAGCGCCTGAAGTTTTTCCCAGGTTAAACCGAACATGTTTCCGTTAAACACATATTTCAAGTGTTCTTCCATAGGTACAGTTTTGGGATCAGCAGTAACTGTGAGCACATTTTTTGCCTCATCAAAGTTCGCCACACCGCCCATTTTAATACCCCATTGTCCGATTTGTGAATTGAAGATATATGTCCATTTATCTTTTGAAGGAATAACAAAAACACTATAGGTGCCAGCAGCTAATTTCTTCCCGTTAATCTTAATCTCTTTGTCGGTGCTAAACAAAGTAGCCTCATCGGCTCCGCCGCGCCAGGCTTTATCGTAAGGAACAAGGTCTCCCCAGATCGTGCGGCCTTTCACAGCCGGACTGCCGAATGTAACTTTGAGATTGGCACCATTGATAACAGCGGTAACCGTATCATGAGGACTTTGTCTTTGTCTTTGTGTATAACCCGTATGGGACAAAACAAAAAGGATCAAAACCATAGAAAGACGGAGGAACTGCATTTTTGTTTTCATGATCAAATGATTTATTATTATTTGAATTGATGAATAAGTTATCTTAATACTGTCCAGGGAGTTCCAATTTACGACAATCAGTTTATTTTTCATTTCAAATTACTAATCTCTGATAATTTATGAGCCGCTTGCATTTCTTTAGCATACCTTGAAGAACCTCAATTCCTGCAGCTTTACATTCTTTTATCATTTTTTATAAATTTCGTTAAAATGAAGGGTCTGATTTCAAACAAAACCTCTATTTCAAAGAATTTCTTTCTTACCATTGGTATTTTCTTTGGTTTTACCCTTCTGACTACCTGCGCAGCCCAATCCATTGTGGGAAAATGGAAAGGCGTATCTGTAAAGAATTATTACAGTGCTGACTACTCAAAAAAGTTAGGTAAATCCATGGAAGAGAAAACAGCGAATGAAGCTGGAAATTCAGAAATTACTTTTAATGCTGATCATACTTTCATCATGAATATGTCAGCTCCCAATAGTACGAAAGTGATGACCATGAAGGGTGTTTGGGCCGTAACACAGAATAAACTGATGCTAACACCGGAAGCTCAGTATAACCCGCAAAAAATGACGACGACAGCAACTTATACTATAAGCGGCAACACAATGGAGACTACCGCTGTAATGGCTCCTCCTTCCCGGATCATAAAAACTATCGCGGTCTCTACCAAAATATAAGCGCCGATCGGATATAAAAATAGGACAGAAGTAAGGTGTGTAGTTTAAAAAAACAATATGGATTATTTACGAGATATTAACCCGTCGATGATGTTAGCATTTTGGAATGCGTTTCATAAAACTTATCCGGACTGTATAAAAAAAGGCAAGTGCCATTTTTTATTTTTTCTATGATGGTTCTGTGTAAAGATTTAGGAATAGCCGGACATCCTTCGCTTCTTCCAATAAACCCCTGGTTTTTTGCGATACGCTCATCAACATAAGGAGCGCCGTGAATTACAATGCCCCTCGAACAGGCATTATCATTGATACCTTCTTCTTTCCCATTAAGCCTTAGCGAATAACCATGATGTCCGATATAAGTATCTCCTGTAACATAGAAGCCCAGACTGCTTTCGCGACTACGGGGTCTGTTCGAAAACTGAGTGGCCATTTCCCTGCCGGAATTTCTCCCATGAGAAACATACGTATTGAACATCAGTTTATACGCATTCAGATCAATAATAAATAACCTCTTTTTGGAAGATGGAAGGCTTAGATCTACAATGGAAAGAATACCCGCATTGCGAATGCCCCCTGAAGATACCAACTGGCGGAGTCCCGTGAGACCTTCCTTAAAAGCGGCTTTCGATAAACCGAATACTCCTAGATGGAGGCTGTCATAGATATCATCTCCGTTTTCAGGTTTTCTCAATGCGATCTTCGATGAAATAAAATTCCGCTTAACCGGAGAAATTGGCATTGGATGCATGCTCAGTATTGGAATTGAGCAAATAAGCAGTATAGAAAAGTTAAGCAAAGAAAAGTATAGATTGACTTTCCTTTTCGCGGATATTCTCATTCGGATTCATTTTAAAACCTGAGTACGTTACGGTACACAGGAATATTCACTGGATTTTTAGAAGTCGGAAAGGTAAATCAATTTTTTAAAGAGGATAATGTTATTGGAAACTTGGGATATTTTTAACGGGATTATTCGTCGGTGTTTCACCATATACCTGAAACAGTTAAACTATTGGCAGACAACCTATATTTAGTAAAACTGCCCGTAAAATGCAAACTGTAAATCACCAAAATTGATGATTTATAGGAGCTTATAAGCTCTGATTACACTAAAGCTTCGTAAACTTACGATAAAAATCGAGTGATCCTGCGCTATAAGAAATGATTGAACCCTACTACATTTGATATATCCAATCCGAAAGAAATAACCGATCCAATCCGAAAAGAAACCATCCAATCCTAACGAAAGACTTTTAAGATCCTACTTTGAAAAACCGCTGATTAAACCTGGCGGTTTTTTCTTTTACAGTTGTAGGTGACTACCATTCATAATCCGGATACCGGAGTGAAAACCTGGGAGGTTTTTTTCCAATTTACAAAACCAGGTGTTTTCAATATTCATGAACTAAATGTGACTGCTGGAAATAAGGTGGCTTTTATATAATTGATTGACCACGCGGTTTCTCACCCCTTAAAATAGGGGGATTTTCCCGTTTTTTTCCCTTTATCAGGATTGTATCTCTGTAGAATGAAAAAGTCATCTAAAGTACTTCTTCTCATTTTAGTTGTTAACAGTTTTATTTTGATCTTTTTGGATATACTACAAATATTAGTGTAAATTGCTAATATTTGTAGTATGCAGCAAGTTTAAAACAAGTGTTCTTGGCCTATATGCAACCTGTTTACGTGGAATGATGAGATTTTTTTTGGAACGACTTAGGTGAAATAAAAAATAATACGCAGGATGATAGAAGGGAGGAAATAATAAGTTTGTTTGTTTATAAGTGAGTTTAATCCTGGTATATCTATGCCGGGATTTTTATTTCACGGAAAAAAACCTCCACTAACCGGTTCTATACCTCCATTGGCCGGTTTTCGCTAGTCAAAAAATAATAACGCGGGTATTTTAGCAGTCTAAAATAAAACGCTGTGAGAAAGATTTACTTATTACTGTTGTTAAGTTTTGCAATCGCAAACTCAACAAATGCACAATCACCATCTTTAGGCCGGGCTTACGGGAAGATAACGGATTCACTAGGTCAACCTATGAGTCAGGTCTCTGCGATCGTTTTAAAATCCATTGTCGCCGATACGGTTTCGAAGAAAAAGAAACTGGTCTTATTAAAAGGGATGGATACGAAAACCAACGGTGAGTTTAATTTTGAGGACCTGCCAGTAGGTTTACCGCTGGTGCTTCGTGTGTCTTCTACCGGTTACAAATCCCAGGATCTGTCTTTCAGGATTATACCAACAAACAATAGTTCGCCATACGGAACCATGCCTACTTTCGACAAGGATCTGGGAACCATTAAACTTTCGCCCGATGTAAAAACGCTGGGAACGGTAGTAGTTACTGCCAGCACTCCGACCATGAAACTCGAGCTGGATAAAAAAGTTTTTAATGTGGAGAAAAATATTGTAAGTGCCGGCGGGACCGGTCTCGATGTGATGCGAAATGTTCCGTCTGTGAATGTCGACATCGATGGAAATGTCACACTACGTGGCGCCACGCCAACTATATTTGTGGACGGCAGGCCAACTACATTATCACTGGATCAGATCCCTGCAGATGCTATTGAAAGCGTCGAAGTGATGACGAATCCATCTGCTAAATACGATGCTTCTGGTGGTGGCGCGGGCATCCTCAATATTGTCCTGAAAAAAAATCGCAAGAAAGGATATAATGGCAATATCTCTGCAGGTGTCGATTCTCACGGTGCGCCGAATGCACTCGCGGGATTTAATATCCGCCAGGGAAAACTGAATCTCAGTGCAAACGGTATGTATAACGGAATAAACAGCAAAACTACAGGAACCACGGACCGATATACTTTTCTTACAGATACTACGCGTTTACAACAACAGGATCAGAGTCAGAATAAGGGCCATTTTATGTTTGGCCAAATCGGGCTCGATTATTTTGCAAGCAATAAAACGACGATATCTGCTTCCTATATAAAAGTGCATGGCGATTTTAAGCCAACAGACATTTCGCAAATACAAACAGACAGTCTAACCGATTTTCCAAATCAACCGAGTTATTCAACCCGGTATTCTAACAACAATCGTGTTTTCGACGTGAATGGCGCACAGATCGGAATGAAACATTTATTTGCAAAAGAAGGACGTCAGCTTACTGTCGATGGTTCTTATTTTGGGGTGAAGGCACATACATCGGCGTTGTATACAACAGATTATTACACGGAGCAGCCTGGCTCACCCATTGATTTCATCACGCAACAACAAACACTTGCCACCGCTGCACCTGAATTTTTTACTGCACAAACCGACTATACCGATCCGCTAACTAAAAACATCAAGCTGGAAGCAGGACTGCGTGCTAGTATTCAAAAACTAAGTAACAGCAATAACACTTATACGATAGATAAAAATGGTGAAGCGATACTGGATTCTCTCGGTACCACTGACTACTCAAGTACGAGCCGTGTATATGCGGCCTATGTGAATGTCACAAGTTCTATTGGTAAATTCAGTTATGCACTGGGACTTCGCGCGGAAAGCTCCGGATATACCGGTGATATTAACAATACCGGGCAGCATTTCAGTAATAACTATCCATTGAGTTTATTCCCTTCCATATTCCTGAGTCAGAAATTGGCGCATGATCAGGAACTTCAATTGAGTGCTACCCGTAAAGTAAACCGACCTGGATTCTTCCAGCTCATTCCTTATACAGATTATTCCGATACACTCAATATCACGCGTGGTAATCCCGACCTGCTGCCTGAATTCACAGAATCTTTTGAGTTGTCTTATATCAAGACATTTTCGCACAATAATACTTTGTTGATTTCAGCCTATTATAAGTATACCGACGACCTGATTACACGTTACCAGGATAGTGGGGTAAATCCAAATGGCAAACCCATTCTAATTAATACATACGAAAATGCCAATGACGCATACACAGTAGGCGCCGAATTAACGACTACCGACAATATCACAAAATGGTGGGATATTTCATTTAATATGAATGTTTACAATTCTAAAATCAATACAAACAATCTTAATCAGCCTTCGCAGCCGGCATTGTGGAGTGTGTTTAGTAAACTGAACAGCAATTTCAAATTGCCTGGCGGACTTACGATGCAGTTGACGGCTATCTATCAATCCAAAACCAACTTACCAGTGAACCAAAACTCCAATCAGTTCGGTCCGCCCGGTTCAACTACGCAAAGTGCTTCTCAGGGGTATATAAAACCCTTCTGGGGTATGGATGCAGCAGTCAAAAAATCATTCCTGAAAAACAATGCGGCTTCCATAACATTGAGCGTAACGGATATCTTTCACACACGTTGGTCAGATCAGTATAGTGAGAGCAGTTATTTCCAACAGGAATATAATCGCTTAAAAGATCCACAACTCGTAAGACTCGTATTCGCTTACCATTTTGGAAAAATGGATCTGAATTTGTTCAAACGCAAAGACATGCACCAGCAGGGGATGGGTGATGCGGGTTCAAGTTTGCAGTAACCAGTCCCTGCGTGTTAATGATCTCATAATTCAGTGACATTGCCGGGCTTATTCCATGTCCGCAAAGCTTAGTGATTAACTTAGACTGGAAAATTTTATCTGATATTTGGGGACATGCAAGGGTTTTAAAATTTCTGCCGGTTTAAAATTTCTCACATTATCTTGAGGTTTCCTTTTAAAACAATTAGCAAACTGAACTAAAAGATTATTGATTTCTGAGACTGTTGAAAATGTATAAATCTGCTAAGCTAAGGATCGGATGCTTTATCTGTGCGATTCTCCAGTTATTATTTTCCGGAGCCATAGCGCAGAAGAAATTGACGGGTAACATAAAAGGCAATTCTGAAATTTTGGTTTCAGCAACAATTGAGAATATCAGCCGGAACCAGGAGAATATTTCCGATCTGGGCGGCAACTACAGGATTCCGGCTGAGCCTGGAGACACCATAATATTCAGTCATGAGGGCTTCATTTCCGATACTGTTGTGGTTGACAGTTTTATGTTAGGCGACCGTTTGCCTGTTGAACTGAAAATAAGAATAACTTATTTGAAAAGCGTAGATGTAAACGAAATGTCAGGTTACTCCTTAGATTCGCTGAGCAGGAAAGAGGATTATGATTATATATTTAAGAATAAAGGCAATAAAGCCTTATTTGACAATAAATTATCGGGCGACGGGCGAGGGGTAAACTTCAGTCCGATTGGTCATTGGTCCACCAATGAAAAACAAAAAAGAGAATTGAAAGAGAGATTGGAAAGAGACGACAAAGAAGAGTTTATATACTACAAGTTTTCGCGACATGTGCCTAAACTTACCGGCCTCAGGGGAGATTCGCTAATTAAGTTTATAAATCTATATAAACCCAGTTACGACTATTGTCTGCGGGCATCAACGCTGGACATATTAGTATACATCAATGATAGTTTTATTCTTTTCAAAAAGAAGAAAGCAAAATAACCACTCCCTTTTCAAAGCCGAAGACAAAAATGAATTAGTGGTCAGCACAAAATAATCCGCATTCTTAGTAACTTTATCATTGCTGTAAACCCAAATTTGCCTGAGAATACAATCACCTAAACCTCATTTTATGAAAATTGAAATCAAAAATTTATTCATATTATTCCTGTTCATTTGTTTTTGTGCATCCTGCAGTAAAAATAGTAACACCAGTAAGACAAGCAGCGGAAACTTCGTTTTAACATTGTCAAAGACAACGATTAAAAGAGGAGAGCAATTATTGGTTTCAACAGATCTGTCGGATCCCAATTCAAAAATAAAATGGACCGTTTATCCTTCCGGAAGTTCGTATGTCTCAGCTGCTAATAAGGAAGCTTCTGCTATGTTTGCTTCTGCCGGCATTTATCATATTACTGCGAGTTATTTTTCTCTTTCTGATACCGCAGTTGCTTATGATAGCAGTTCCTTACCGGTTACAGTAACAGATTCTTTTTACACACCGACTTCCAATGGTATGAATGTGGATACCGCTTCATCAATGGCGGGGGATGAAATTATTCTCAGCCCGGTGAAGGCTTCAGATTCCGTATTTGTAATGTTGGCACAAACCAAAAATTTATACAATTGTACGCCCTATCTTACTGCCTATGGTGCAGGAGGATCTTTCTCATCATCTTTACTTTTTGATTTCAGGTCTGTTGAAGTAGTCGAAGGAACTGGGGATTGCAGTGGAGCGAAAAACCCGGCTATCGCATATATATTTTTCAATCCTGCAGCTAATGGGACTTATAATTTTTCGGCCCGGTTTAACCAGATTGATTATTATGGATCCGTAACAGTTACGGACACTGAATATACGTTTACCTGGAACTATACTTCCGGTATAATAATTTCACCGCTTCAGATAAAAAGACAATAAAGGAATTTTAAACCGGAACGTTATTTGTTTCCGCCTCCAATCCGGATTCCGACAGTAAGACCCAAATAATCTCCTTTAAAAATCTCAGTTAGAGGAAGACTGTTATTGTACGTAGTGTATTTATATAAAGTAGGTGCGAAATGATATGCGATCCCGAAACACAGATGACGCCATTCCATACCAACTCTTAGACTACCTCCCATTTGACCTGTATTCTGGGAACTTATCTGTTCCTCTGGAGGCATTGACGATTGACTGAGCCAAAACGAATTCGTATAAAATCCATAGTCACCTCCAGCAGAAAGCTGAAATTGGGAATGACGGATGATATAATAATCCATCGTGATTGTGTACGACGCCATTTCATGTTCATTAAATCCTGCCCACCCAAATTGAACACCTAAACGGTATTTATTCCCTATTGTGTATTGTGGATTAACCTGAAAAATGACACCCGTTTCGCCAAATTGTTCTACACCTAGACCCATATCCATTTCGAGTGAAAGAGGTTTGTAGATGGTTCCATATTGCCCATTTGCATTTTTCGAAAATAATACACAGGTAAACAGATACACGCAAAATGTTCTCATATTGAAGTCTGGCTTATAACGAGACATCGGTACGCACTGTCTATGCTGCATTGGAATTGTTAAAGCGGGAAGGTGAATCATCCGCACTTTCGATGATCAGTTGAGAATATTTTCGAGGAAGAAAATGACCGCGTCGGGATCTCCTTTGTCCGTTTCAGCGCTTTAGTATTTGCCTGGGGCTCAGTCCGGAAATAATTTTATCCTTTTATCAAAACCTTTAAGATGAATTCAATGAAAAAAACGAAAAACAACCTGGCAAGTACAATTGTTACCGGGGCCATTGTACTCTCAGGTTCTGCAGGTCAGGCACAGACCAATAAAACAACTGATTTGAGATCCTCCGAAGAAGTCCGCCCATTCCATATTAAAGTTTCAGAAGCGGCCCTCAATGATTTGAGACAACGTATTAAGTCAACAAGATGGCCCGATAAAGAAACCGTTAATGACGAATCCCAAGGCGTTCAGTTGGCAACGATGCAAAAACTCGCTCATTATTGGGGAGTCGATTATGATTGGCGTAAAGTAGAAGTAAAACTAAACGCCCTGCCTCAATTCATGACGACGATAGATGGCGTGGATATTTATTTTATTCATGTTCGTTCAAAAAATAAAAATGCATTGCCTATCATCATTACTCATGGTTGGCCAGGATCCATCATCGAACAAATGAAGATCATCGGACCTCTTACCGATCCTGTTGCATATGGGGGAAAGGCTGAAGATGCGTTTCGACGTCGTTATACCCTCAATTCCCGGACATGGTTTTTCAGGCAAGCCAACAACAACCGGATGGGAACCTGTTCATGTTGCAAAGGCATGGATAGAACTCATGAGACGACTTGGATATAAAAGATATGTGGCACAGGGTGGGGACTGGGGAAATGCTATTTCTGAAACAATGGCGTTGATAGCGCCGCCGGAATTGCTTGCAATTCATACCAACATGCCCGCTACAGAGCCTGCTGATATTTCGAAAGCGTTAGCATCAGGTACGATGCCTGACGGTCTCTCAGCCGATGAAAAGAATGCGTATCAACAATTGGACTTTTTCTTTAAAAAAGGCGTGGGTTATGCAAATGAAATGAGTCTTCGTCCGCAGACGCTTTATGGTATTGAAGATTCACCCATCGGATTAGCCGCCTGGATGCTGGATCACGATGCCCGTAGTTATGAGCTCATAGCACGTGTCTTCGACGGACAGAAAGAAGGTCTCAGCAAAGATGATATTCTCGATAATATTACTTTGTACTGGCTTACAAAAACAGCCGTCTCTTCGGCTCGTCTTTATTGGGAAACTGCGCAGGTTTCGAAGGGTGGTTTCTTCGATCCTCGAAATGTGACCATCCCTGTTGCAGTCAGCGTTTTCCCTGATGAAATATATGCAGCCCCACAAACATGGGCAGTGAAAGCATATCCTAAACTCATCTATTTTAATAAACTTCCCAAGGGTGGTCATTTCGCCGCATGGGAGCAACCGGAATTATTCAGCTTAGAAATGCGCGCAGCGTTTAAATCTTTTCGTCAATAAATAATGGTGGAAGACTATTCATGATTTATGCAGTCTTCCCCTTTTTATTTGTATAAGAACTTATTTCCAACCCATTTTAATATATAGAAAAATGTCAAAGAATAATTTCTATGATCGCCGTAAATTTTTGGGTACTGCCGCAAAAACGATGGCTGCAGGCAGTCTTCTCGCAACTGGTTTTTCAAATGCAGAATCTGTGAAAGTAAAAGATGAAAAATATATAGGAAACAAATCTGATTCGGGAAAGTCGGTAACGAACCATTCATTTGGGCCACTGAAACAGATAGACGCTGGTCTTCTCAATGTTGGATATGCTGAAGATGGTCCTGCCAGCGGTCCTGCTGTTATTTTACTACACGGTTGGCCTTACGATATTTATAGCTTTGCAGATGTTGCCCCAATTTTAGCATCGAAGGGCTACCGGGTGATCGTTCCCTATGTGCGGGGCTGTGGCACGACACACTTCCTTTCAAGCGAAACGTTCAGGAACGGTCAGCAGTCGGCGGTTGCTGTCGATGTCACCGACTTGATGGATGCTCTCAAGATCGAGAAGGCGATCATTGGCGGTTTTGACTGGGGCGCACGGTCGGCGAACATCATCGCTGCGCTCTGGCCGGAGCGCTGCAAGGCGCTGGTCACCGTAAGCGGCTATGCGGTCCCCAACGTTGCCGCTCAGAAACTGCCGTTACCGCCGGAGGGTGAGCATCAGTGGTGGTACCAGTATTACTTCGCCACTGAGCGCGGTGTGCTTGGCTACGACAAATATCGGAACGATTTCGGGAAGCTCATTTGGCGGCTTGCTTCCCCTAAATGGACCTTCGACGAAGCCACGTTCGATCGAACCGCGGCGTCGTTCAACAACCCGGACTATGTCGCCATCGTGATCCACAATTACCGCTGGCGACTGAGCCTCGTCGACGGCGAGCGGAAGTATGACGATCTGGAAAGGCGGATCGCTGAGCTTCCGGTTATCACTGTGCCGACGATCTCCCTTGAAGGTGATGCCAATGGCGCTCCGCATTATCCGGACGACACGCCCTATCGCAAGAAGTACACGGGCAAATATGCATACCGGATCGTTACCGGGGGCATCGGGCATAATCTTCCACAGGAAGCGCCAAAAGCTTTTGCGGATGCGATAGTAGAAGCCGGGAACTATTAATCAGAACGAAGTTTATCTATTGTCAAGCCATTGCAAAAAACAGCTGAGCTTTTCTCTTGATACGAGTAGTTTTTCAATTACAGGCACAACCAGATTTACCAGAAGTTTGCGCGCAAAGTAATGTTCTACTTCTTTAACAGCATTGAAACTAACCAGGTATTGCCTGTTCACTCTGAAAAACAGTTTGTCATTCAAAAGAGTCTGAATATTATCCAGCGAGTAGTCGAGAAAATATTCCTGCCTGTCAAAACAAACCATAATGGATGTTTTATGCTTAACGTAGAAATAAGCAATATTTTCTGTTGGCACAATAAAATACTTGTTATGCTTGAAAACCAGGAAGCTTGATTTGCCGGGAGTAACAGAGCCGATGCCATTAGAAGGACCGGTTATTCCCGTGACTCGTTGTTGTAGTGTTTGCATTTAAATATTTTTAGTGTACAATACAAAAGTGATTAAACAATTTTCCGGACACCTTCTAGTCGGTGACTCGTAGTCCCCTTATGAAAATTTATGAATAATAAATGATAAAGCACCTTTAACAAGCCGGATTGGAAAAATAATTCTGACTATTGGCTTGATCTGTCGATATAACAATAGTTTACATATTTCAGTAAGAAAAAATATGTTCAAAATATTATGCTCATTACACCATTTAAAGAAGCTTTTAGTAATTTGAAGATTTAAAGAGATAAAGGTGAAATGATCCAAAATGAAAACAGCTCAGTCTACAGAAGAGCGAAATAAATTTCTGGACAGAAATATAACGACGAGGCAACTCATTTTTATCATTCTTGTTTTTCTATGTCTCACTCCCTGGATCTCGCCACCCATCGCCCTGCTGATGGGACTTATAGTGGCTCAGTTCATTGGTCACCCTTTTCTTCACCTTAATCAAAAAGCAATACACCTCTTACTTCAGGTGAGTGTTGTAGGGCTAGGGTTCGGTATGAATGTTCACAGCGCGTTGAAAGCCGGTAAACAGGGCATCATTTTTACGATCATTTCTATATTCGGGACATTGATTCTGGGCTGGCTTTTGGGAAAATTATTTGAGATAGATAAAAAAACTTCTTTACTCGTTTCCAGTGGTACTGCCATTTGCGGAGGAAGCGCCATCGCCGCGATCTCTCCTGTGATCGATGCAGAAGAAAAGCAAATATCCGTTGCGCTGGGAACCATATTTATTCTGAATTCTATAGCACTTTTTATTTTCCCCGTGATCGGTCACTTTTTTCATTTAAGTGAAACACAGTTCGGGCTGTGGTGTGCCATCGCCATTCATGATACAAGTTCAGTAGTAGGAGCTGCCAGTAAATATGGGTCACATGCACTGGAAGTTGCAACAACTGTAAAACTGGCCAGAGCACTATGGATAATTCCACTTTCCATCGGCGCCGCTATCATTTACAGAAACAAATCCACAAGGATTAAAATACCCTGGTTCATCGGTTTCTTCATTTTATCCATGATCATAAACACGTATGTGACGGCCGTTCAGAAAATCGCTCCTGTAATTGTAGCAATTGCCAAAACAGGTTTAACACTCACACTTTTTTTAATAGGGGCCGGACTTTCTTCCAAAGTTTTGAAAGCGGTCGGAGTAAAACCGCTTATTCAGGGAATTATATTGTGGGTCTTTATTGCTGTCTCCTCGTTCTGGGCTGTATATAGTTTGGCCTAAGTTATTGTTACCGAATATTTTCAAAAAGAATAATCAGGAAAATAAATGACCTTTTCAGCATCTCCTTCTTCCGTTTGGCCGTTTAGCATTTGATCGAATAGCATGACGACTGATATTTGTTTCCCTTCTCCCGACGAAATACGATTAATTATTGGAGTTAGACAGGCTACCCAGAAAGTCATACCGTTTCTAACTGAAATTAAAAATGTTCATCCGTTAAACCCATCTGAAATGAAAAAAATCCTTTTTGTGCTATCCGTAGGATTCACTTTCATTGCGGTATTCATTAAATGCACATGTGCGCAGAGTTCTCAAATACTGATAGATCCTAATATCAAAAAAAATTTTTTATCATCCATTCGTAATTTAGCGAGCCTCGATGTCCCCGATTTAGGTGATTCTAATACTCTGAGAAGAAATGAAATTAATATTCACGCGGTCAGAGATTTTCTGAACAGATTTGATAAAGTGGATGACGCCCAGTGGTTTGCTGGTCCCAATGAAGGTTTCGAGGCCTATTTTATTAAGGATGGTTTTGGAGACAGGGTCATGTATGATAAATACGGAAACTGGTTAATGTCGTTGATCACCGGCCATGAAGAAAAACTTCCCCGGAATATCAGGTACCTGGTAAAATCTACTTATTATGATTTTGATATTATTTTAGTTGAAGAATTGCATATCAGGGAGGGTGTTGAATATATCGTTTACCTGGAAGACAAATTCAATATCAAGATAGTGGAAGTAAACAATGGAGACGAAATGGAAGTTTTGCAGGAGCTGAACAAATAATCATTTCAGACGACACTGTTTGATAATATTAAGTTCATTTTTCCTCGTTAGTTTTGGGAAAACAAAACCAATGCTAAAAAAATTCCGGACTTCAAAGTGGTTTTTACTATTTACCTCCATATTACTCATTTCCTGGGGAAAAGTGGGACACCAGGCCATTGGATATATTGCGGCTGCACATCTAACGCCCAAAACCGCAGAGGCAATCAAGGACCTGCTCGGGAATGAAACCCTCGCAGACGTGAGTACTTATCCGGATGAGATCAGGCCGGATTCATTTTTCCAGTATACCGCTCCCTGGCATTATATCGACGTACCTCCAAATGAAAACTTCGCACAGTTTCAGGCATCTGTATACGAACAAACAACACCTAATGTATATATCGCGCTGACCCATTGGGAGCGGTCACTGGCTAATCCGAAATCAAGTAAGGCTGTCAAAATATTTGCGTTGAAGATGATCGTACATTTTGTGGGAGATCTGCATCAGCCTCTGCATGTGGCAAGAGATGAGGATAAAGGTGGTAATCTTATAAAGGTTTTGTATGAAGGAGATTCTACGAATCTACATTGGGTATGGGATTCAAAAATGATTGAACATAAAACGCTTTCGTCACAGGATCTCGCAAAAGAGTGGGATTTCGCAACACCGGAAGATATCAAAACATGGCAGGCCGATCCGCTGATAGGCTGGCTCTACGAGTCAA
The DNA here is from genome assembly GCA_963757315.1 of uncultured Bacteroidota bacterium. Taxonomy (GTDB): domain Bacteria; phylum Bacteroidota; class Bacteroidia; order Chitinophagales; family Chitinophagaceae; genus Puia. The sequence continues at coordinate 1,168,831 of CAVWRD010000012.1, forward strand.
ATCATATCTGCAATCATATCTACGATGAACATCCAGAGGGAAAAAACCTGGGTCAGGCTTATTATGATGCACATATTGAGCTTGTCCGTCAACGCATAGACCAGGCTGGTATTCGTCTCGCCGGAGTATTAAATCAAATCTTCGATCCGGTTGTAAAAAATTAGGAAAGGCGATCAGTCCATTGTCTCCAAACCATTTATTAAAAGAGAAAACTTCGTCAGTAAACATCTTTCCGACTAATTTAGGTGATCCCTCCTGAACTTCTTTATCTTTAATAACGGGTGGTTCATCCTAAAATTTCCTCGATGAATATTCTCGTCAACAGGCACTTCAAAAGAGTATACCTTTTTTTTATTGTCGTCTGCCTGTTGTTCAGCAGTCTGTTTGCCAGCGCCCAGATATTTGAAGACAAGGGATATTGGTCCGAGTTGATGCGGTATAATATTCTGCCGGTGGATTCTCTTTGGTTGTTTCATCCGGGTAAAGATAAGCCGGTATCCGCGAATAATAGTAACTGGGAACTTGTTAATACTAAACTATTAACCAATGAAAAAGGGCAGCCACTACCAGGAACTGGGTTTTGGATGGTATCAGAAAATCTTCGAAGTTCCGCCAGCATTTAGAAACAAACCCGCTGAGTTTCGGATGGGACATTTTGGAGCGTCGGAAATATATCTCGATGGAAAACTGATTCAGCGATATGGTGTAGTTGCCAGTTCTGTACAGGATGAAAAAATCTTTGTGCCACGTGTTCCCGTGAGTTTTATTTTGGACAGCCAGTCGACCCATACCTTGTTGGTTCACTATTCGAACGCGCATGCGGGTCTTCCGAATTATAACAATAATCATATTGGATTTAGGTTGTTGATCGCGCCTACAGATGTCTTTCCCCAGGATGAAGCTTCAAAGATATCAACGCTGCCTATTTCTGCTTCGATCATGTTTCTTTTCGGTGTCTTTTTTTTATTTGTATACTTTTTTTATCCTAAGCGACTGGCGAGTTTGATTACCACAATATTACTATTGAATTTTTCTGCACTTTTCGTTGGGGTTTATTATAGCATTACGGAAAGCGAATGGGAGACATTGCGAAAAATAGCTGTTTTTGTACAAATAGAATCTGTATGGAGCATTTTACTACAACTACTTGTGTTGTATGCATTATACTATAATGATAAAATGCCGCGCCGGTTTTATTTAGTAATCATAGCGATGGTTATAGGTGTTATTGCAGCGTTCTACCCGAAGTTCGGAATACTATTGAATCCCATTTTACTGCTTGCCTATTTTGATATGTACCGGTTGCTCATCCTCGGAATCAGGAATAAGAAATCGGGGTTTTGGATTTTATTGGTGGGATCTACTTTACAGCAAGCTGGTTTTTTTATTATTGTTCAGGATATTTTTCATTGGTTTCCGGTCCTGACAGCAAGAGCGCTTGTTATGCAAGTGATTTTCCCGCAGCTGGGTGTTCCGTTAACTTATGCGTTACAATTTGCCTGGGAATTTGGTACAGCAAATCGTGACCTCCGCCTACAACTAGCACAAGTGAAAACACTTTCTGAAACAACTTTAAGACAGGAACAGGAAAAGCAGGAGATGCTTACTCAGCAAAATGAAAAACTGGAAATCATGGTTGCGGACAGGACCATAGAATTATCACATCAGAAAGAAGCCTTACAAAACACATTGGTAAATCTCGAATCCACTCAGGCTCAGCTGATCCAGTCAGAAAAAATGGCGTCGCTCGGGGAACTCACTGCTGGGATTGCGCACGAAATACAGAATCCACTGAACTTTATAAATAATTTCTCAGAAGTGAATAAGGAATTGGTTGAAGAGCTAAGAGCTGAAAGCTTAAAGCCAATCGCAGAAAGGAATGAACAATTGGAAGAAGACTTATTGAATAATTTAATAAGTAATGAGGAGAAAATAAATCATCATGGGAAACGGGCAGATGCCATTGTAAAAGGCATGTTATTACATTCCCGGACAAGCGCAGGGAAAAAAGAAGCCATTGACATCAATGCTTTGGCAGAAGAATATTTACGCCTGGCTTATCATGGTCTGCGGGCTAAGGATAATTCCCTTAGTGCAAATATTTATACAGATTTCGATCCCTCAATCGGAAAAATAAATATAATATCACAGGATATAGGACGTGTGCTATTGAACCTTTACAATAACGCATTCTATGCTGTAAAGGAGAAAAAGAAACGGCAGACTAAAGAATACGAGCCATCAGTTTCAGTTACTACAAAAAGAACCGGTAATAAGATTTTGATTTCTGTAAAAGACAATGGGAATGGCGTTCCTCAAAAAGTATTGGACAAAATCTTTCAGCCTTTTTTCACAACTAAACCTGCCGGTGAAGGCACCGGATTGGGATTATCGCTGAGTTATGATATAGTAAAAGCCCATGGAGGCGAAATAAAAGTAGGTACAAAAGAAGGAGAGTTTACAGAATTTATAGTTCAGATCCCGGCAGTTTAAATGACAATATGATAATTTTTTATTAATTGGTCTTCCTATAATTTAAAATCGCACAACTATTGAGCAGCACAGCGAAACCAATCAGGTAAAGAAATTCTGTCTTAACCTGCGTAAATCCGCTTCCTTTCAGAACGATCAGCCTGACGACTGCTATAAAATGATTAACCGGTGTGCAGTAAGAAATTTTTCTGGCCCAATCGGGCATACTATCGACACTTGTGAAAAAGCCACCCATAAGTATAAAGATCATCATAAAGAAAAAGGCGACGAACATGGCCTGAAGCTGGCTATTGCAGAAAGTAGAGATCAGCAAACCAAATCCCAAAAGTGCCACCAGGTAAACTGCAGCAAAAAGATAAAGCAAGGGAATGCTTCCTACGGGAAAAATGCCGTAAACAACATACATAACGACGAGACCGAAAGTGAAGACAATGATTCCCACAATCCAGAATGGTATCAGCTTTCCGAGAATAAATTCCCATTTCTTTATAGGAGTAACATTGATCTGTTCAATAGTACCGATTTCTTTTTCCCTCACAATATTCAGTGCCGTTATAAACCCGCCTATCAGTGTAAGGAGCAATACCAGTATACCTGGTACCATATAATATTTGTATTCTCTGCGGGGATTGAACCAGTCGCTATATGTAATGTTTATAAGATGAGATTGAACAAGCGTTCCAATGTTGGGTGATTTGATATTTATGTCCAGCGAGCTATTGAAATCCGCTAAAACGGCCATCAGGTAACCACCGCCAATAGCTGATTTTGTTCCGTTAATCGCATCTACTGACATATTCAATTGCTGATTGCCCTCTCGTACCAGGTTGCGTTCAAATCCCTGCGGTATTTCCAGCATAATATCCGCGTCGTTTTTTTCAATCAGTTTCAATGCATCGTTATAGGAAATGGTATTTCCAACAATCCGGAAATAACCGGAGGATGCAATTTTGTTGATCAGTTTTTGTGAGTAACTGCTATGATCATAATCGACAATAGTAACATTGATATTTTTTACTTCAAAATTTGCAGCGAACGGTAAAATAATAAGCTGGATAATTGGTAAGGCAAACATCAGGGCGAGAATCGTCTTATCCCTGAATATTTGCCGGAACTCCTTTTGCAAGATGAAACCCAGGACTTTCATGACAGTCTGATTTTAAAATTTTTCAGGGCAACAGTTAAAAGCAAAACTGCCATTCCTGTTAAAATCAGGGTTTCTTTCCAAACAAAACTGAATCCAAGTCCTTTCAGCATAACGGCTTTGATGATGATATAATAGTAGCTGGAGGGAATGATGTGAGATATGGCCTGAAAAATCCACGGCATATTTTCAATAGGAAACATGAAACCTGTGAAAAGGATGGTGGGCAACATCATTCCCATCATGGAAATCATCATGGCAGTTTGCTGGGAATTGGTCAGGTTTGAGATAAGCAGCCCCAGGGATAAACAGGTAATAATAAAAATAATGCTTTCGAAAAAAATCAGTATCAGGCTACCCTTGATATGCACATTGAGCAGGTAAACGGACAGAGCCAGAATGATAATAAAATTTATTATAGAAAGAACTAAATATGGAATAGCCTTTGCAATAAGCACCCTGATGGGTTTCAATGGAGATACCAGGAGTACTTCCATGGTCCCCAATTCTTTTTCTCTCACGATGGACACGGAAGTGAGCGCTGTGCACACAATCATAAATATTAGCGCGATCACGCCTGGAATAAAATTGAGTGAACCATTTTGTTCAACGTTATATAACAGCCTTACCTGAGGAATAATTTGGTAAGATAACTGTTGAACAGGTCTTATTTGCTGTTGGTAACTGGAAATAATAGAGGTAAGATAATTGACTAAAATAGTCGCGGTATTGGGATCAGATCCGTCCGTGATGATCTGGATCTGTGCCTTTCCAAAATGGCTCAGGTCGCCGCCAAAATCATTTGGGAAAATGACGGCACATTTAATGCTGCCTTCTTTAAATTTTTCTTCTATTTCGCTATAATGTAAAACGGGGTCTTTGAGCAGAAAATAAGAACTTGTTTTTATCCTGTTAATGATTTGCTCTGAATTGTTGTCTTGCGCATTGTCCAATATAGTAATGCCAATATTTTTTACTTCACTGCTCAACGCAAAACCAAAAAGTACGATTTGGACAACAGGAAGGCCGAATAAAATAAGAAGCGTTTTCTTATCCCTGAAAACGTGATAAAATTCTTTTCGGATAAAAGCGAATAATTGCTTCATATTTAATCTGCGGTCCTTTGTGCCCGGCGTGCCAGTTTATAAAATACATCGTCCATCGAATGAGTATTAAAATTTTTCTTGAGGTTAGCAGGTGTATCCAGTGCTTCTACTTTACCGTCCACCATTACAGTAATTCGATTACAATACTCGGCTTCATCCATATAATGCGTGGTAACAAACACCGTAATCCCATTGGCAGCGGCCTCATAAATGAGATCCCAGAACTGACGCCTGGTAAGCGGATCAACTCCACCAGTGGGTTCATCCAGGAAAACTATTTTTGGTTTGTGAAAGATGGCCACGGAAAAAGCCAGTTTCTGTTTCCATCCCAGCGGTAATTCACCAACCAGTTTTTTAGCTTCATTCATTAATCCAAGCCTGGAAACCATTTCTTCACCCCGCGTCCTGATCTCTGATCTCGATAGTCCGTACACCCCGCCATAAAATTCAATATTCTCAAACACGGTTAAATTTTCATACAGGGAAAACTTCTGGCTCATGTATCCAATGCAGGCTTTAATTTTTCCCTGCTGTCTGTAAACATCGAAACCTGCCACTGTGGCTTTGCCGGAACTCGGGTATGATAGACCACAAAGCATACGCATGGCAGTTGTCTTTCCTGCCCCATTTGCACCCAGAAAACCAAAAATTTCCCCCTGATTTACATCAAATGTTATCTGATCAACCGCCTTAAAGGCGCCGAACTTTTTGGTCAGTTTATTACAGGTAATGGCTTTGTTATTCATGTTAATTTTCAACAGTGATTTTTTCCTTTTCCTGCATTAAGCGAATGAAACTATCTTCAATCAGCGGTGTGATAGGCCGGACTTCAAAATCTTCAGCGTGATATTGCTTTGCCAGCTTGTCGATAGTTTTGATTCCGTCCTGATCGTCTTTGAGTGTCAGATGAAGGAACTCCCCGAAAGCATAACAGGTTTCAACAGCCGGATTTGTACGGAAGTCTTTCAATAATCTGTAAATGTCTTTTGACTTAACCCCATAAAGTTTGGTCGGAAAACTATTGATAATATTTTGCGGGGTATCCATCGACATAATATTTCCATTTTGAATCAGGGCAATCCTGTCACATAAAGAAGCTTCGTCCATATAAGGCGTAGAGACCAGAATACTTATGTGTTGCTCTTTCAGGCGTTTAAGCATTTCCCAGAATTCTTTTCTTGAAACGACATCCACACCGGTCGTTGGTTCATCCAAAAAAAGAACTTCGGGTTTATGAATGAGAGCGCAACAAAGTGCTAATTTCTGTTTCATGCCCCCGGATAGTTTGCCGGCCGGCCGGTTATTGAATGGTTTGATCTGTTCATATATTTCTTTGATCAAATCGTAATTTTCTTCAATGCTGGTTTTGAAGATGGTGGCAAAGAATGTCAGGTTCTCGGCAACCGTAAGATCCTGGTAAAGTGAGAACTTTCCCGGCATATAACCCACTTTGTTACGAATTGCCTGGTAGTCTTTTACCGTGTCCAGTCCTCCAACCGTTGCCTGACCTTTGTCTGGCAGGAGAACAGTTGTCAGGATTCTGAAAATAGAAGTCTTACCTGCTCCGTCAGGCCCGATGAGCCCAAATAATTCGCCCTGCTCTACATCAAATGAAACGTCGTTAACAGCTTTCACTTTCCCCTTGTCATAGGTCTTGAAAATATTTTTCAATGATACAGCAGCCATATCCTATTATTTATTCCAGATTATTTCGCCATACATACCAAGTTTCAGATATCCGTCATTTTTAACGCTTATTTTGACAGCATAAACTAGGTTGGCTCTTTCATTTTTTGTCTGAATGGTTTTGGGCGTAAATTCAGATTTATCATTTATCCAGGTAATTGTTCCCTCCGTTTCCTTATAGCCACCCTTGCCATCGTCCGTAAATACTTTTACTTTTTGGCCGATGGTAACCTGATGCAGCTGGTCGCCGGTAATGTAAGCACGCAATATAATTGTTGAGAGATCTGCGATTTTATACAAAGGCTTACCCAGAACCGCCATTTCGTATTGTTCAGCGTATTTGGTTAATACCGTTCCTTTAATCGGGTTGATGATAACAGATTTTTTTATCTGGTCATTAATTTCCCTCATTTGTACTTCCACAGTATTACTCTGTTCATTCAATGAGGACGTGGTGGTGTGTAAGGAACTTTCCTGTGCATTTATATTTGCTTGAAGCGTTGCGATTTTTGCGTTCTCATCATCCAGCTGTTTTTGGGAAGCGACGCCACCCTGTACAAGTTTTTCAGTCCGTTTATGATCCCGTATTGCATTTGCCAATTCTGTTTTCAGTGCTTCTACCTGAACATTGGCGTCGGGCCTGCCGCTGAGTATGGTTTTTCTGCTTTGCTCAAGTTGCAGTTTGCTTAAATGCAATTGCGTACTATCGATAAATCCAATTAATTGCCCTGAATCCAACTGCTCACCTTCTTCAATATTCAATTGTAATATCTTCCCGCTGGTTTCGGCAGAAATGATTGTTTCCGTAGCTTCGAACGAACCGGAAGCATCATAGTTGCTGGTCTTCTCTTTGCAGGATACCATGCCCGATAAAAGAAGGAACAGAAAAATAATATTTGCAATTTTCATTTCAATGCTTTTAGTTTCCTGAAATTGTTTTGTAGTCATATAATGTCATCAATAGTTGCATTTCATGCAAGGCTTTTTGTGCACGTGCTTCTGTTTCCTTATCTGCTGCATCCAGGAAATCAAACAGCGGACTCGTGCCGGTGTCATATTTTAGCTGATAACCTTCCCGTATGTTTTTTCTCAGGTTTACGATTTCTTCATCTTCCGAAAGAACTGCTTCCTGTTTTTCGATATTGGCAGAAGTCTGCGTCATCTGCAACCTCGTATTGAATAAAAATGTTTCCTCCTGTACATTAATTTTATTGAGTGAAAGCTTCGTCAATTCTTTTTCGTTTGAGTTTTTATACAATCCACTTATATTCCAGGATGCGCTTAATCCTGCTACGCCAAGAGCTGACAGTTTGCTGTTTCCTAAATTTAACCCTGGTTCAATCAATACAGCAGCGCCTATCAGACCAACTTTCGGCATGAGGTTCACGTGCTGCATGTCCGATTGTGCATTTACCAGGTTGCGCTGGCTGTTATATAGCGAGAGTTCAGGGCGAATGATCTGCATGTCGGCGAGATGAGTACCAGACAGCGGTTTCTGCAGTACGGTTTGTTCACTGATCTTTGCACCAATCAGGAGCGAGAGCATCATAATATATCCATTGCGGGTATATTTAAATTCGGTTCTTTGCTGACTCAATTTTATTTGCTCTACTCTTACTTCATCTAGATCGGTTTTATAAGCGAGACCATTGTCGTTCAATTGTTTTATGCGGTCGACATTGTTGTTCAGAATCGTGTCCTGTATTTCTAATTGCTTCAATTGTTCGTCTATCAGCAAAATCCCGAAATAAAGCTGGTTCACTCTTGATTTCAGTTCGTTCAGGGCCACTTCGACATTCGCCTTATCGGTTTGGGATTGCGCCTCTATAATTTTCTTTTGTGCTTTGGTGGCACCGCCATCCCAAATAGTTTGATTTATCTGTCCGATGCCGATGAACTGAAGATTGCTGCTAGTTTTTTCGGTTGAACCAAATTTGGGCAATTCCCCAAAAATATATCCTTCAATGGCAGTCACACTGACCTGGGGGAGGTTTGCTTTGCCAGCATTGCTCAATGTGTATTCTTTTGTTTTTTCTATCAGCTCATATTGTTTAATTAAAGGATAGTTTCTAAGTGCGAATGCATAGCAGCTGTCGATCGGGAGAGTTTGCGCAGCTACCTGACCAGCAGCGGCAAATAAAATTATAGCAGAAATAAGGTATGACTTTATCATATTATTTGTCTTTGAACATGGCTTTGATCCAGACGGGTATCAGCAATTTCCTGTCCTGCATCAGTTTTGCAAATTGTCTGTCACTGAGTTTACCAATCTTTTTTATCATCGGGCTGCTTATGAATGGAAAGACAATCAGACCCAGTATATTCATTAAAAAGTGCAACGGATTCGGCTCCGAAATTTTTCCACTCTTAACTGCCTGTCCGTATTGCTTAATAAAATTTGATTGCAGTATCATTCCGGCACCCTGCATCTTTTCCAATATGACCGCTCCGTGGCTTCTTACTTCACTCACGATAAAATGCGGTATTTCCGGTTCTGCGATAATGAGATCGATATATTTGGCGGCTACCAATTGAATCTTCTTTTCTAAAGTAAAAGTTTCATCATTGAATACCATTCCCATAGTTTGAAAAAAAGATGTCAACGTTTCAAACATGATCAACTCATAAAGTCTTCTCTTGCTTCTGAAATAATAATTAAGTAAGGCGAGATTCATATCTGCTTCTTTTGCGATATCTCTGGTCCGTGTGGCGGCAAATCCTTTTTTGTGAAAGACCGTACGGGCAGCCGCCAGTATCTTCGTTTCTGTATTTGAATCTGCCTTTTTCCTGGCGTTTTTTGCCCGCATGACGTTGTAATTGGCCAGAAAATTAGTAATCTTTCTTTATTTAATCAAATGATTAAATTTTGTATTCGTTTAGTAAATATATTGAGTAGCCGCCAACGCAAGAGCTATTAATCTTATTTTAGCGCCTGGTATATTTGCTTGTTTGAAAAAAGTAATTTAAGATAACATAAAAATTAAAATGATTTAAATGAGTACAAGAAACAGAACTTATGGTTGGGAAGATCCGGCTCCTCTTGCTTCACAGGCTAAACAATTAGCAGGGCTGGATTTTTTGGAAAAAATGATAAACGCCGAATTTCCATTGCCACCATTGATTCATACGCTCGATTTTAAAGTCTCCTCTATTCAGGCTGGCAGGGCTGAGTTTAGTTTTCAACCACAGGAATTCCACTACAATCCGCTGGGTTCTGTTCATGGAGGGGTTATTACAGCCATACTGGATTCAGCCATGGGATGTGCACTTCATTCTGTTCTTCCACCGGGTACCGGTTATACATCTGTAGATATCAAAGTAAATTTTCTGAAACCAATTAATATAAAAACTGGCTCGCTGAAAGCGGTTGGAACTATCATCAACCAGGGTAACCGGACTGCATTATTGGAAGGTCGGCTAACAGATGAAAATGGTAAATTGTATGCCCATGCAACAAGTACCTGCATGATCTTTAAAGCGGAACAGATCTAATAAAAAAAGACGGCTAGCCAGGCTGCCGTCCTTTTCATATTATTCGCTGTAATTAATTTGCCTTGGCAAATTCTCCGTTAGCAGTAATGGTAACTTCATCACTCAACATGGTTGACCCAGCCTGAGGCGCAAAAGCAAAATCAGACCTTTTGATCACACCGGTAAGTTTGAAACCTGCATCGTCCTTTTTACTCATAGGATTGGTTACAGTACCGCGATACCAAAGGTCCATGGTAACTGGTTTAGTAACTCCGTGTAATGTAAGGTCGCCGGTTAATTTATAATGACTTGGCGAAACCGTAGTAATGCCGGTACTGGTAAACGTCATGGTCGGAAATTTGGTCACGTCGAAATAATTCGCGCTCTTCAGATCATTATCGCGGTAGTCGATATCTGTATTCACAGATGCTGTATTAACCGTCAACTGAAATTTGGCGTCGCTGAAGTCAGGTTTACTGGCTGTAATGGTGCAGGTAAAATCTTTGAAAATGCCATCAACATCTGATACCATCAAATGCGTAATGGTAAATCCGACTTTGGAATGCATCTTATCATTGGTCCAGGTAGTTTGTGCGAAGGTTCCCAGGCTGAGCAAAACGCCAGCTACTAGTAGAATATTCTTTTTCATGTTGCTTTTGATTTTGTTTATTAAACTCAAAGATAATGATTTTAATGTTGCAACAGCGAGACCAGGTATGCGTGAGACGCAAAACTTGGCTTGAATTTTAAAAATTTCACCGGTAGTGGGCATAAAAGTTCAGGCTCATTCATTTTTCAATCGTGCAGGCCGGAGGTGAAGCTTTTTACAAGGCCCGGGCAGAAATGTAACGGCGATTACTTCTTATTCTTCGGTTTACCAGTTTGGATTTAGCGGTGGACTTTGTTTCGACTACGCTAAAAACAGGATGAACAAATAAATTTTTAGGATATATCGAATATGCCGCACTTCGGAAGGAATTCAGCTGATTAATATTTCGGCAAGTTTATCTTTCAGCAGTTTAAAATTGGATGTTTTCGTAATAAAAAGTTCGGCATCCAAACTCAACATTTGTTCCTTGTCTGCGGGGTTATTGGACGTTGAAAATATCACAACAGGAATGTCTGCAAACGTCTTTTCTTTTTTAATATGAATAAGGAATTCAACTCCGTTCATCAACGGCATATTTAAATCCAGAAATATGATCGCGGGATTTTCATGTTCGTTTGCAAGGATGGCCAATGCTTCCAGGCCATTGTTCGCAATCAGGCAATCAGAGGTAAAATGGATTTCTTTCAGCGCATCTTTGAAGATCAGCTGGTCATCGTCATCATCGTCAATCAAAAGAATTTTTCCTGTAATCATTCAGAAAGGCTTGCCGGTAAAAATATTTCGAACCTCGCGCCCTGACCGGGATTGCCAGTCGCCTTAATCCAACCATAGTGATTTTGAACTATTTTTTTACAGATGGATAGCCCTATGCCAGTTCCTTCATATTCAAAGCGGCTATGCAGGCGCTGAAAGAGTTCGAATATTTTGTCCTTATACTGAGGCTCGAATCCGATCCCGTTATCCTCCAGACTTATCTTCCAGAAATTTCCATCCACTTCCGACTTAATACGAATTTCAAGAGGGATATCCGGTTTCCGGTACTTGATGGCGTTTGAGAATAAATTAGTAAATAGCTGCTCCATCTGGTCAGGAACAGCCATTACACTTGGCAGAGTATCCATTTTGATATGAATATTTTGATGCCCGTCTTCATCGATCTGATCCGAAATCACTTCCTTTAAAATATTGTTCAAATCTGTTACAAATCTTTTTTTATGAATCGTATTCATCCTCGAGTAATCCAGTAAAGAATTAATCATATGTTGCATGCGACTGGAAGCTTTGACAACCCGTTCGAAATAATCACTGGTAGTTGCTGAAAATTCATCTGCAGAAGTTTCCATAATACGTTCGCAGAAAGTTCGAATTTTACGTAAGGGTTCCTGCAGATCATGCGAAGCGATATAAGTAAATGAATCCAGTTCAAGATTGCTCTGGGCGAGTTCCGCATTTTTATACTCCAGGTCTTTTTGGTAACGGTTTACAATGGCTTCATGTTCCTTTATAGATGTTTGGTCGGTGATAATCAGTCCGACGGTTGCCAGCTTGGGTTGTAAGGAAGTTAGTGATACATAAACCGGGATTTTTATTTCACCTGCCTGTAAATTAATTTCACCTTTACTTTTTCCCAGCAAGCGCTTTTTCAAATAAAGATTTAAAATATTGTACTGAATCGGGATGAATAAAATCGGCAATAAATTTTCCGATTACGTTTTCATATTTTAATTGCAGTAATTCAAAAAAATATGTATTTGTATATACAATAAGTCCTTCTTCTGATAAATTTACCGCTCCTTCTCCGAATTCTTCAATCAGCAGCCGATAGGCATAATCACCACTTTGCAGCGTATAAATCTCCGGCACCGCATCAGTGTTGACTGCAAAAGCATCCACTTCACCTGCTTTAATGGCTTCGATCAGCTGTTCAGATTCGGCCAATCGGTTTTCAAGATTTTCTATTTTCAATAAAAGCTCTTCCCTGGATTCAGGCTGCATTATTTTAATCTTTAAAAGATATACCCAACCCTTTAATGACTTTGTCCTGATCTGAAAAAGTTCCAACCAGCGTTTTTTTAGGCAGCGGAAGTTGTTTAATTAGAGAAGGACTAAATACAATCTGTTGTTCTGAAGCTAACTCAGGATGCTTATACAGATCGATAATTTCGAGATCAAAGGAATCTTCGAGATATTCAGCACATAACCGGTTAATATTTTCTATGGCTTCCATGGATTTTGGAGACATTCCCGAAACATAGAGTTGAAGAATCAACTTCCCTTCAGTCACGACCACCGCTTTATTTTTCTTCCCCATAATTACTTTTATTAAACCCTGATGGGTCGGATATTCAGGCCGACAAGTACTTTTTCCTCATTGGAAAGATCGCCAATTATTTTTCTCAAAGGTTCAGGAAATTTGCGCACCAGTGTTGGTATCGCAAAAATCTGATCTCCTTCAGCAAGTTGTGGATTTTTTAATAAGTCAATAATTTCAATGCTGTATTTTCCTGCCAGGTGTTCTTCGCAATATTTTGTAATATTTTTCAAAGCAAGTACGGACTTGGGCGTTTGACCTGCAATATAAAGTCTCAACTCCCACATTTCTTTCGACATTTTTCTATTGTTTTAATTTGATCCCCTTTTCACTGATGGAAAATTCATTTATTTCATTTGAATGACCCATGCCCCTGGATTTAACAATCAACAGTTTTCTCGATCTGTTGCTATCGCTCGTATCATTGGATAATTGGATCCAGGTGTCAGCCAGAGATGAAACCGCGTCTACGGTAAAATCATAGTGCTCATCAAGATAAGGATGCGTGAGGGCAGTAAAAAAGGCGTTGATCTGATTGACCTTTAGTAAATCCATTAACCGGACCAGCATAGCTCTCACTTCACTATTGTTTCCGACTGTTACTAAACTGCTGATGGGGTCAATAATAACGGTCTTTGGTTTATGCTGGCTGATCAGTTTATGGATAACCAGCAAATGCATTTCAAGTCCGCTGAGAGATGGCCTGGAAGAATGAATTTGCAGCAGGCCCGATTTGATAAATGGTTTGAAATGGATGCCTACCGAATCCATATTTCTGATAAGCTGATCCGGCGATTCTTCAAAAGAAAAAAATAAAACTTTTTCTTTACGTTGGCAACTTCCCAGGGCAAAATAGGAGGCCAGTATGGTTTTCGAAGTACCCGCTGTTCCTGTAACCAGCGTGCTGTTTCCTCTGAAAAACCCTTTACCCTTAAATAATTTATCGAAACCTGCATGTCCATAAGACAGAACCTCGGAAGAAGTCCGGTGTTCCAGTTTCAAAGAAGTGATGGGCAGAACAGAAATCCCGGATTCATCAATGAGAAATGGATATTCATTGGTTCCATGCGTCGAACCCCTGTATTTTACAATGCGTAACCTGCGCGTGGCGATCTGATCTATTACCCGAAAATCCAACAGGATCACACAGTCTGAAACATATTCTTCCAATCCCTGACGCGTCAGCGAGTTTTCGCCCCGTTCGCCGGTAATAATCGCAGTTACGCCCCTGTCTTTAAGCCATTGAAAAAGCCGTTTTAGTTCGGACCTCAGCAGGGTGGCATTATCCATTCCTCCAAAAAGAGACTCAATGGTATCTAAAACAACCCTCTTGGCTCCAATTTGATCGATTGCATATCCCAATCTGATAAACAATCCTTCCAGATCATACTCACCCGTTTCTTCGATTTCAGTCTTTTCGATATGTATATTATCGATGCGTAATTTTTTATCTGCTATCAATTTGTTCAAATCAAATCCCAGTGATTGTACATTGGTTGTCAGATCCTTACTGGTTTCTTCAAACGAAATGAAAACACCCGGCTCATCATAATCCGTTATTCCTTTTACAAGAAACTGTACGCCCATCAGGGTTTTGCCACATCCAGCACTTCCGCAAACTAAGGTTGGACGTCCTTTTGGTAAACCACCGCCTGTGATTTCATCTAGACCTTCTATTCCGGAATTGGTTTTTGGAAAAACTTCGGCTAATGATGACTTCATAGAAGACTTTTGACTGACCATTATGCAATACTAATACTAATTGCCTTTCTGTGTATTTATTGAAAAGTTTTTAGAAGGATGGGAATTATTTTCCCCAGAGTTAAATGTTAAGCGAGTAGAAAATTATTACCTACTTTTTATCCAGAAATTTATTTATCTGATGATTTTAGTAATTTAAGAGTGTATAGGAAAAGATTTTTCATCCTGACGGAATCCAAATTATTAAGTTACAAAATGCGTCGGCGACAATTCCTGCAATTTACAGCGTTGGGCGGTGTAACTATCGGAATTACCGGAATTGGTTGTCTGCATCATCGTCCCGCAGTTTATAACATACTGACTGAACCATCATCTTTAATGCAGATCTGCGACCTGAAAACACTCAAAGAAATCGGCAAGACCTATCGTTTGCAGACAGCATCCGAAAGCTATGCTGATCAACTGATGTCCTTATTATTGACCGACACGACGGGAAAAATTGTTTCGTTTGACACAGATAAATCCACGATTCAAAATCTGATGTTTGATAAAGTGAATTGGGATTTTGAAAAAAATAATACTGTTGTTGTGAAAGGGTGGGTACTAAGCTTAACTGAAGCCCGTCAGTGTGCGTTGCTATTTGTCAACTACCCATAAAAAACTTCGCATGTTTGTTGACGCAAGAAAACTGGACAATAAAACATTGATTGAAGGCGATATCTGTATTGTCGGGGCAGGTGCTGCAGGGATTAGTATGGCCCTTGACTGGGACAAGACAAAATATAAAGTGATTTTGCTGGAGGGAGGCGGCTTTGAATACGATCCGAAAATACAGGAATTATATGCGGGAAAAACTACAGGCCAGCCTTATTACCCGCTCATGTCGAGTCGCCTTCATTATTTTGGAGGTACCACAGGTCATTGGGCAGGATTTTGCTCGCCGATGGATCCTGTTGATTTTGAAAAAAGAAACTGGGTGGATCACAGTGGATGGCCGATCACAAGAAAAGACATGGACTCCTATTATGAGCGGGCGCATAAAAAATTAGAACTCGGCCCTTATAATTATGATTTAAATTTTTGGCAAAAAGAAAATCCAACTCTAAAGCCACTCGTCAACGACGATTCAGTTATCTGGAATAAAATTTGGCAATTCAGTCCGCCAACCAGATTCGGGGAGAAATACAAAAAAAGTATTGTGGACTCCCGGAATATTCATCTGTACCTGTATGGCAATGTGGTAAATATTGTTACGAACGAAAACGGTTCTGTGGTTACTGAAATGATTTTGAAGAATTTCGAAGGCAAAGAACAGCGGGTGAAGGCTAAAAAATTTATTCTTGCCTGCTGTTCCATTCAGAATGCCCGGTTGTTACTGGCTTCGAATCACCAGGTTCAAAGTGGTCTGGGTAACGGAAATGATCTGGTAGGGCGTTATTTTATGGAACACCTGGAAATTAAATCGGCAGAACTCCTGCTTTTCAAACCATCTCACCTGAATTTATATGCATTTAGTTTTGGCGTCACGAAAGCGAGGGCGGAGTTGGCTATTCATTCCAAAAAACAGGAAGAGTTCAGGATATTAAATGGTACAGTCTCCCTGACGCCGATGGAAATGGCCGATAAAATGAAACCGGCTATTGAAAAATGGAATCAGGAAGATCCAAGGAAAAGCGGGGAGCAATTTTTTGAGAGTTACCGGAAGGCTGGCAAAGAATCGTCGATACCGGTTTCGGGGAGTAAGCGATATCAGTGTTTTACCCGTATAGAACAGGCTCCCAATCCTTCTTCAAGAATAACACTCGATAAAGAAAAGGACAGGCTCGGTGTTCCCCGTGTTATTCTGCATTGGGAACTTACGCCTTTTGAAAAAAGAAGCATCCGGAAAATTTATGAACTGCTGGGGCAGGAAGTTGGCAAAGCCGGAGTGGGGCGTGTTAAAATGATGAATTATCTCGCAGATGAAACTGATTATTCGTGGCCCAATTTTACAGGAGGTGGCTGGCATCATATGGGTACCACACGTATGAGTAATGATCCTAAACAGGGCGTGGTGGATGCAAACTGCAAGGTGCATGGCATTTCCAATTTATTTATAGCCGGTGCATCCTGTTTCACAACTGCGGGAGCTCCCAATCCAACTCTCACGCTGGTAGCGCTCACTTTAAGACTTTCTGACCACCTCAAAGATTTGATGAAAATTAAAACCTCGTGATATTTTTTAAATAATTATTCAACAAATGAAAATCGCAACCTATAATGTGAATGGTGTAAATGGCCGTCTACCCGTTTTATTGCGCTGGCTAAAAGAATCTGCGCCGGATATTGTTTGTCTTCAGGAATTAAAAGCGCCGCAGGAGAAATTTCCAGAGCAAGCCATACTGGACGCAGGATATCAGGCGATCTGGCACGGTCAAAAGAGCTGGAATGGCGTTGCGATTCTGTCAAAGAAAGAAAAGCCGGAGGAAATAAGAAGAGTATTACCCGGTGATCCGGAAGACCTGCATAGTCGATATATTGAAGCAAAAATAGGAGACGTGATCATCGGGTGTATTTATTTACCAAACGGAAATCCATATCCCGGCCCTAAGTTTGATTTTAAACTGGATTGGTTTAAAAGACTGATCGCACATGCAAAAAAACTCATGGTGATGGATGTACCGGTGTTACTAGCCGGCGATTATAATGTGATGCCCACCGAGTTGGATGTATACAAACCTGAAAAATGGACAAACGATGCACTTTTCCGTATTGAAGTAAGAGAAGCATTCAGCAAACTCATATCACAGGGATGGATAGACGCACTTCGGGTAAAACATCCAGGTGAAAAAATCTATACATTCTGGGATTATTTTAGAAATGCGTATGGACGGGATGCAGGGTTACGAATCGATCATCTGCTGTTGAGCCCGTCGCTGGGTAAACGTTTGATAAGTGCAGGTGTTGATCGCGAAGTGAGGGGATGGGAAAAAACCAGCGACCACGCACCTGTCTGGATCGAACTGAAAACCAAATAAAAAAGGGTTATTTCACCCTATTTTGGAATGCATTAACTATCTAATTTCACCTTATGAGTGAAAGGTTATATCCTGTTGTATTAGCAGCTGTTCGCGATTCGGGAGTTCGCTTAAAATGGATAAAGAACAAAGTCATGAATACACCGCTTTCTATGCCAGGTTCGATAAACCCGGTACCGAATTTAAAGAAATGAAAACCATCCGAACAATATTTAAAGTAGCTGAATCAAAAATAATAGATCCAAATTATTTTGAAGTCAGTACTTAGTCTAAACTTAATATCTCCCTAATACTTGCCAGGTGATGATCATCATGCTCGGCTACAAAATAAGCGAGGTCGATGATTCGCATCGGCGTTCGTAAGCGGGGGTGCAAAGAGGTATGTGTTAATTGTTCAACGTTTGAAGTTTTCAGTTTAGTGACGAAAAACATTCTTTGCTCTCTGAATTTTTGTAATAATATGTCCAGCGTTGTTGCGTTGTGATTGGCAGTATGCGTTTGTTGATTGGTCAGGTCAGCAACCCTCAGTTTACTCATTCCTTCCATAAGTTCTTGCAGTCTCCCGAGCCATAAAGGTTCCAGATCTGATAGATGTCCAACTTCTTCCTTAATAGACCATTTTCCTCCCTTCTTGATAATGAGTGCGGACTCGTCGAGATGACGGGTTATTTCTTCCAGCCTTGCGGGTGTTCCGATGAGTCGTTCAAAAATAGATGGCAGGATTCCATTGTCCTCGATACGATGGAATTTCCTTTCAAACCACTCTGTTTTTTTCATCCTGATACAAAGATACCAGATTCACGATGAGCTATGAACGGCTTTCATTTTATCGTCTTTATCTTGCCGCTAAAATCTTCTTATGGCCATCCATCTGGCAGATTATATAGATATCCTGGGTACATTTAGTTTTGCGGTTTCTGGCGCTTTTGCTGCCAAGGAGAAAAAACTGGATCTTTTTGGTGTTTTCATCCTGGCATTTGTCACGGCAATTGGCGGCGGTACGATACGCGACCTGCTGATCGGAGATCTGCCGGTGAGCTGGATGCACGATCCGGAGATTGGCTGGGTGATTGCTGCAGGTGCAGCTGCCTCACTTTTTTTCGGAGGCAGATTGCAACAAATGGAAAAGCTACTTACCATATTCGATTCTCTTGGCCTTGGACTTTTCACTGTTATCGGAATTCAGAAAGGGCTTTCTCATGATCTTTCTCCCTCGGTTTGTATTGCGCTGGGTACCATCACTGGTTGTTTTGGGGGAGTGATCAGGGATGTGTTCTTAAATAAAGTACCATTGATTTTTCATAAAGAAATTTATGCTTCGGCTTCCATTGCGGGAGGCAGTATCTATTTTTTGCTGGCCTCATTTCAAACGCCGGTATTTATTAGTGCGTCCGTGACGATCATTTTTATTTTTATTATCCGTATGATTGTAGTGCGTTATAAATTAAATCTGCCTGTTTGGAATACGCCAAAGCTTTAGAAATACAGAGTGCGATGACAACTATTCATTCATCAAAAATAATAATCAACGTCCGCTAGGTTTTTTTCGAAATGCTTTTTGCAATTTTTTGCGCGTCCATACTTATTTCCCGTATCTGACCTGTCGGTGAAACATAGAAGCCGCAAAAATAAAGCCCGTCTTTACCAAAATATTTTTGCTTATCCACGCTGACATTTAAATCTTCAAAGCGGTTTTTGTCAACCTGAAGCAAATCCTGTTCGTATCCTTTATGATATCCAATCGCAGCTACGATTGCATCGAATTCGTCTTTTCTTCCGCTTTTAAAAAATACTGTTTTATTTTCTATATGATTTATATCATCATAAACCACACAATGCTTTTCGCGAATTAACTTTAGAGTTCCGATATCCAACAGAGGAACGCTTTGATCTTTTTGCATTTGTTCGAGCGGGCCATAAGGTAATTTCCGTAAACCCAGTTTTGTAATATCTCCTGTAAGAAGTCTGATCAGCGGCGCATTTAATTTATCTGCCACCCTTGGAGGAAGCGCAGACATAAGCAATCCCAATTGCAAAACGGGGATCCCCAAAATATCACGCGGCAAGACATTAACGGCAGACCTGACTGATAATGACGGGAAAGCTCCCTGTTCAAATAAATTAATGGCAATTTCACAGGCAGAATTACCGAATCCTACAACCAGGACTTTCTGATCCTTAAACTCCTGACCATTTTTAAACCTGCTGCTATGTAGAATTTTACCCGGAAAACTTTCCATTCCATTGAATTCAATATTTTTCGGCAATCCGTAAGCACCCGTTGCCATGATCACATTCTTAGACTTAAATTTTCGGTTGTCTGTTTCCGTTATCCAAAAATCACCCTCTTGGTAAATCATTTTGGCTTCCGTGTTAAAAATGGGTTGAATGTCGAATTCCTTCTGATAACCATCCATATATTCCACTACCTGCAAGCGACTTGGATAAACCGGAATATTGGATTTGAATTTTCTGTAGGGTAAGTGTGATAACTTTTTATTGGTATGAAGATGTAAGCGTTCATAGTGATTACGCCATGGTGTCACGACTGCCGTATATTTTTCAATGATAATATAATCAATGCCTGCCGTACCCAGACAAGCGGCAGATGCCAGTCCGGCAATACTTGCTCCTACAATTAATGTGTTGGTTTCCTGAGTCATGCAGTTTAGTACTGGTTATTTCGAAGTTTTCATTTCACGAATCCACTTTACAATGAGGCTGACTGCTTCCTTATGCACAATTGTTCTCGCCAGCTCGGGCATAGCTGTGCCAGGTTCTGTACTATTCATGCGGTAAGCAAGTATGGAATGGGAGGGATCACCGGGAATAATATCATAATTCATTCCACCTGCTCCGCCACCTGCCGATACGGGAGTTTTTAATTGACCCAGATGAAACGGATCTTTTTGTTGATATTCCAGAAACAGCCCTGTATTCATGGCATCACCGCCCTTGGTATGACAATGTGCACAGTTCACATCCAGGTATGCCCTTGCTCTTTCGCTAACACTGTAATGAACGCTATCCTTCCAATCGGGAAGTTTTGCAACTTCATTCAAATTGGGAAGCCCTGATAATTTACCCTGACTTACCCATTCACTCAACTGATTTTGCGAATGGCCATTCAATATGAAATTTAAATTTTTGGCCTTGGGACCAATGGGTGAAATAACGCTGCTGTTCA
Source organism: uncultured Bacteroidota bacterium (assembly GCA_963757315.1). Classification (GTDB taxonomy): domain Bacteria; phylum Bacteroidota; class Bacteroidia; order Chitinophagales; family Chitinophagaceae; genus Puia. Next base: position 1,189,557 of record CAVWRD010000012.1, read on the forward strand.
TATGACAACGTTTGCAATCGTTTGTGTTGGGTACCTGATAGAGCGTGGAAATTTTTTGACCCTGATCGTCCAACAATGTGATGGGAACTTTGGCGCCAATGATATGTTTCACTGCATCTGTTTGCGTACTGTCCCAGAGGTAGTCCATGACCCTCCAGGTTTTTTCGGCTGGATCTTTTACCAGCAGTCTGGTCTCAATCATTATTTTCTGATTATTAAGATTGCGGTAAGCAAAATTCTTTACGATGATTGTTGAATCCGGAAAGTCCAGTACCCCGGTAGCTGCGTATCGTACAGTTTTACCTGATGGAATAACAATAAAACGATCCTTCACTGCATAATCAGTAAATAGTGGAGTGATCAGTTCATACCTTATTACACCAGGTGCCGGGTTGAGATTTTTCAGGTTCCCTTTGAAAAAACCATAGTCGGAGAGGTGGTCACGGAAAACAAATCCTTTCGTTTCAGCAGTTATTCTCCTTGTCAGGCGCAGATCCGCTTTTGCAGCCAATTACCCAGCACAACACTATCGCCATCGCGATTCCACCAAAATATAAATAACTCTTTCTCATGGTTAAACTTAGTTACACTTGTACATCGTCCAATCAGTGCTCGGCTTCCATTTGGAAGGATTTGACATATTCAGAAAATCAGCATTCACAAAAACATTGTCTCCCGTTTGTTTAATGCAGAGAGAATCAGGATTTGGCTTTGTTCCGTGCGATAAAATATTTGTACTGATGCCATCGTACATAATCAGAGGAATGCGTTTGTTTTTTCTCGATGTGTCCGTATCGAGTTTCTGTTCAATCGCAACCAGTAATTTCCCGATATGATGTGCGTAAGCAGCTTCAGGGAAACTACTGCCCATCGTCATCGTATTGTCGTGGATGGAAATATTGCTGGAGATCGGATTATAATTTTCATTTATTTTTTCCAGCGCTTTGTCGTCTACCGATAAGCCAGATGCCAGTGCGATCGCAGAGGAGTTATTATTATTAATTTGATTTTCGAAGATCTCGATGTTGGATGCGGAAAGAACTATCACACCGCTTCCGGGTGATGCGTTGCCTACGCCCCAGTACGTGCCAAAACTTCCTGACTTAGCAAAGTTTTTGAGGTTGTTGTCGTGAATGTTGTTATGATAAGCTTTCACAAATCCGCCTTTTTTTGAGAGACCGGGAAGATCAAAAGCGAGAAAGCCGGCAGTGTTGCCATAAAATTCATTATCGTAGATATTCGCGTGACTGGTATTCTCTATTTCGCAACCAGCAACATTCCGAAACGCTTTACAATTTCTAACTACTGCACTGTCGGTCTGTCCAACGTAAATTCCAGCATCGGAAGAACCTTCGGCGTAACAGCTGTCAATTAAAACCTGGTGGCACATAACCGGATAAATCGCATACCCGCCGCTGGTAGAATCTGAATTCTTCCAGGTTGCATGCAGATCAAGAATGTCAACATGATCACTTTTGCTGATCTTCAACAAATCACCCTTCGAATCGCGGATCGTCATATCCCTGATGGTAAAAAACTTGGTATCAGTTACCCGTATTCCTTCGCCACCCTGGCTTTGAAGGGAGAAATCCAAAATGGTTTTGTCCGGACCATCACCGCGTATCTGAATATGTTTCAGTAACGCGAGACTCAGGTTATCGAATTTATATATCCCCTCTTTGAGGTGAATTTCCGAACTGTCTTTCAATGAAAGAAAAGCCTCAACTATTTTAGCCTCATCACCCGGAGAAAATTCAAGGGTAGTGGTAAATTCCTTTGCTGCTGTCGTCTCAGACTGTTTACATCCGGTCAAAAAAAAGATACCGGAAAAAAGTATACAGGATACAACTTTGGCGGTACTATTCCTAAAACTTGATTTATATTTTGTGGTGAATTTCATTTTATTGTTTTTATATTCTAATGATTCCGGATTAAAATACATTGTACGCATAGGTTACATAGTAAACCCCTCCAATATTCGGATTACCCACAGCTGTTGAATAATATTTGTTCGTAAGATTGGTAGAACCCAGTTTGAATATGGAATGAATCGAAGGCATTTTATAACTGATCTGTGCATCCAATACAAACGAAGCCGGTACGGTTCCATTGGCAAAATTACCTGATACCACATAATAAAAAGAAGGTTTATATCGCATCGCCGTAGTAAAAGACCATCTTTTTCCATTTCCAAAACCAGTATTGGAAAATTCAAAATTGATATGGTAACTCGGCGTATTAAAATTATTCACCTGACTGTTATTCTTGTTTTGCATGTAGTCAGAAAAATAATTTGCCTTTACCAGGAAATTTTTTGATAGGTCAACACTTACGCTGGCAGCATAACCGTAGGTCGTAACTGTTTGTCCGCCATTGAAAGCAATATTGTATTGAACATAAGTGCTGTGATCCAGAAAGGCGTTTGGATCCTGAGTTCCCGGTGTATTGGCAACATCGGTGTAACCGATAAAATCCTGCCAGGTAGCGTAATATCCAAGTACATCGATCATTACTCTTTTATGCGATAAGAGATGAATAACCGAGTTCAAAAGCATTCACTGACTGTGGTTTAATATCACTATAAATAAATTTTTGAAGTACGAGTGGGATCATTCGATTGCTGATAAGCCTGAACACTTGCAAGTGTATATGGAGCATACTGGTTAAACTGATATGTGCCATCCAGTAAACGGGTCGAACCACCGGATGAGTAACTGTTATATCCGTTCAGTGTACTCTGTAAGGATTGAATATTCGAAGGGAAACTATATGCATTCTGATAAGAAAAACGGATATAGTTATCTTTCAACACTTCGTATACAGCAGAAAAACGGGTAGTGAATCTTGGATCGACGAATAATGTGTTCTTGTCATATCGCCCTGAAGCACTCAGTGTAAGTTTATTGTCAAGCACCTTTTTTACAAGTTGCACATAGGCGCTGTATTCATTTACGTTGATGGGTCCGTCACCATCTGCGAAACAGAGTTCCCTTGGAATTCAAATGATAGAGGCGGTAATTCGCGCCGGCAATAACATTTATAAAAGGTATGAGTTTGGAAAAATTATATTGAAACTCCGCATTGTACATTTTACTTCTGTCCAGAAACTCCGTGCCACCGCTGGTAATAGGAGTAGAGGAAATACTATCTTTTAAATGGTTGAATTGATTGCTACCAAGAGAAGGCATTCCAACATCGGCAAATTGTCTGGCTTGCTGGAACGCAGCTTGTTGGCTTGCTCCGCCTGCCAAAGCTCCAATCAGCGCACCGGTAAATTGTGGATACCATCCATCGCCGGTATTGGCGTCATAACTTGGTTTCCATGCTTCATTGATCAGCTGCGCAGTTGGTCCCGCAACCAATGTATGGCCCGAATTTTCCTGTGTGGTATATGCTCTGAAAAACCAGTCGTCTGATTTCAATTCAACCCGATACTGACCTACCTGGAAATTTTTTAGCTGGTAGCGTGTATCGTTTGTATAAACAACACTTCCCGTACCATACGTGCCCGAAAAGATAGCTTCCAGTCGCGGCTGAATTTTATATCTTATTTCTGCATTCGCTTTAAAAATTGTCGCATTGTTATCGAGGTATCCATACTCCTGGATATCCTGTGCGGGCAACATAGTTGGGTCCGTTGGCAAGCAATGGATTAATAACAGGTGCAAGCGATGCATCCTCTGCCAGAGCTCCCTGCAGAAAAGGATTGATATCGGTGGAAGTGGCTCCGCCATAAATATTTACTCCATTGTAATTCGGATCGGTATATTTTGAGCCGGGCCCATTTTTATTTGTGGTATCTGTTGCCACCCAGTCCTTCGCCTGCGTGTACTGAGCATTTATTTTGAAAGCGAGTTTGTCATTTATTTTTTTCGCATAGCGAATCGTCCAGTCATAATAAGGAGAAGGACTTACCGGATCGCCACTGCCCGAATTTTTCACGTGATTCACTCCTTGCGAGATTTGCACACTAAGACCCTGATATTTAAATGGATCCTTGCCCGTCATCACCATCGTCCCGTTCAAACCTCTGGAACCATATAAGGCTGAAGAAGCACCTGAAAGAATTTCAATATTGTCTACATCCAATTGTGTAAGACCGATAGCTGAACCGAGTGCGAAATTCAGTCCCGGCATCTGGTTATCCATTCCGTCAACGATCTGAGTGAAATTGGTATTTCCACTCGTATTAAATCCACGCGTGGTCACAGATGTGAATCCGATACTGGATACTGTTACATCTACTCCCTTCAGACCCTGAATCATGTCATAGTAATTCAGTTGCGGGGAATGGATGATTTCTTTGTGACTGATCTGTTCAATCGTTATAGGAGAAGTCAATTTTTTTTGTTCGCTACGACTGGCGGAAACAACCACTTCCTGCCCCATAGATGCCGCCGGTGTAAGTTCTATTTCCAGTTTCTGGGCAGCACTCGTTACTTGAACATGTTTTGTCTCGAATCCAATACTGGATATTTGTAAAGACAGCGGAAGGGGATAAGAAACAGAAAAATGAAATCTTCCTCTGTCGTCCGTATAGTCTCCATCTTTTTTGCCCTCTACAGTAATCGATACGGCTGGAATAGATTCTTTGGTATTCTGATCATGCACTACGCCACGGATAACGGTTTGTGCCCCACTCACTCCGTGTAAAAAGAAGACAGCAAATACAAGCAATTTTGTAATTTTTCTCATCGGCAATTGTCGTTTTATCGTTATCTAAGTTTTTCCAATATTAATTAGCTGCTACCTGATCAGCCTTTTGAACCATTTCATTTTTCCTTCATATGGCGGATATTTAATAGCAGGGTCGAACCATCCCGGTGTTTTCATGACGGGTTTCGCATGGGTGAACCTGTAAAAGGAATGTTTGCCATGATAAGCACCGATACCGCTGTTTCCTATGCCACCGAATGGAAGATGATGATTGGTAAATTGCCATAGAGTATTGTTTACACAGCCACTACCGAATGCAAAAGCCTCCAGCCAGTTCTTTTCTGCTTTCGAATTTTTGGTGAAGAGATAAAAAGCCAGGGGTGAAGGATTAGCAGCGATCAACTCCAGCGCTTCATGCATAGTCTCGTAACTGAAAACCGGTAACAGTGGACCAAATATTTCTTGTTTCATCACTCCGTCATCAACAAAAATATCTTCCAGAATGGTCGGTGCGATATACAGGTTTTCGCGATCGTACTGTCCACCAAATACGATACTTCCTTCAGAGAGATATTCCACCAGCACATCAAACCGACTTTCACTAATAATTCTCCCATAACTGTTGCTTATGGCTGGATTGTTTCCATAGAATTCCGTGATGGTCGCTATCAGTGCCTTCAGAAACGCGTGCTTAACTGAGGCATGAACGAGCAGATAATCCGGCGCTATGCAGGTTTGTCCAACGTTCAGGAATTTACCCATGGCGATTTTTCTCGCAGCGAGGCCGAGATCCGCATCCTTTTCAATAACGGCGGGATTTTTACCGCCTAGTTCAAGAGTAACAGGTACAAGTTGTTCAGCTGCCTGCTGGTAAATGATTTTTCCGACAGCAGTGCTTCCAGTATAGAAAATATGATCGAAGCGGAAATTACGGATCATCGGCCCGATCAATTCAGCGCCATCACCAAGAATGATGGATATATACTGTGGCAGAAAGATTTCGTCGATTATTTTTTTAACAAGGAGTGCGCTGGCTGGTGCCAGTTCCGAAGGTTTGAGCATGACCGCATTACCGCCGGCGATCGCTCCTACCAACGGCAGGAGCAAAAGCTGGATGGGATAGTTCCAGGGTGCAACAATTAAAACTACACCCAGCGGGTCGTGAATGATTTTTGAAGAAGACGGTAGATTCAAAAGATTGGTTGCAGTGCGTTCGGGACTAGTCCATTTACGGAGATTTTTTAAAGCGGTACTGATCTCCATCTGCACGATTCCAATTTCTGTAACGTAAGCTTCCTCGGGCGCTTTTTTTAAATCCTGATAAAGCGCTTCATATATTTCCTTTTCATATTTCCGGATGGCATCTCTCAGTAGTAGTAACTGATACCTTCTGAAAGCATAACCGCGGGTGACGCCACTATTGAAATAGGCGCGCATTTCCGTCAGTGTTTCTACAGCCGTCAAGCTCTCTCTCATTCGTTATTTATTGACTGATTTTCGGTTCAGGCCTTCAAAAATCAGCGCAAGCAAAAATTTAGATTCTTTTAGAATCTGGCTGTAATCGATCTCGTCCTGGTTTTTCAAAATAGCTTTATGTTCAGCGTGGTGTTTCAACGCGTCGTTCATGGCAATCAGGGAAGAGGCAAGTTTGTCCGGATTCACATTGGCCAGCTCTTTTCTTTTCACTCCTTCCCGGATGATCTTTGACAAAAACTTCACTTCCGCCTTTACAACAGAATCGAACAATTCAAAAAATCTGGGAAGCATTTTATAAACTGTTTCCACCGACACTCGGTTCATGTTCAAAATGTTCTTATAATAGTTGATGCGCTCCATCAAATAAAAAGTAACACGATCTTCTGTATTCTTTTTTACAAGTGTTTTCGCCTGCAGACTTGCGAGAAAATCCTGTCCTTCTCTTATGGCGACTTCCAGAAAAATATCTTCTTTATTTTTATAATAGTAATACAGGGAAGCTTTATTTAGTCCGACCTCTTTTGCTATATCATCCAGAGTTGTTTTATCCAAACCATATTTGGAAAAACACTTCATGGCAACCTGCCCGATCTTTTCTTTAACAATTTCTTTTTTATTCATCGAATAAATACTGCCTGTTCGCATTCGTTCAAATTTAATTTCTTTTCCCATTTTTCAAACTTTTTACCTTAATATTTGAATTTTGAAATAGGTTTAAGGCGCCTATACTTCAATAAAATGATCCAGATCAATTTTTGTGATCACTTGATGACAGTGTAAATATGCTGTCAGGATTCTTAAATCTTTCGTAGTCATTCCGTAGTTACGAAAGATTTATTTTTTAGACTTTTTGAACAAACGATCTGACCTGAACTCATTTTTGAAATGCATTTATGTCAGAATCCTTTCAGGTTTCTTTCAGGTTTCTCTCAGGTTTGTTGCGGAATTCCGAAAGAAACCTGAAAGAACTCCGATAAAAATATGCTTCAAATATATTTTTCTGGTGAAACGGAGACTCAGAGAAAATCTTTCGAAGCCTCCGACGCGACTACGAAATCCGGTTTCAAAAATGGCCTTTATAGTGATTTGAGCAGGAAGCGCCCTGATACTTTGGGTGGGAAATTTTAAATTATCTTATGCAATGATAACAGTCGTTTGAAGAAGAAAATAAGCAGAAGTTTACAGTTATCACGCATGTTCAAGTTTGCGCCGGGTTTTTATATATAGTTCATCTATCACAATGATGAGGATAGCCAGTAACGGAACAGCGAGAATAATTCCCAGCAACCCTGACAGTATACCCATAATCAACTGGCTTAGCAGCGTGAGAGCAGGAGGGATATGGATAATTCTTTTTTGCAGCAAAGGCAGGGCAATATTTCCTACAATCGTTTGACACGCGATATATATTACCGCTACTATCAAAGCAGTCTTTGTACTGATCGTAAGTCCCAGCAGTACACCGGGGATCATGGCGATCACCGGACCGAAATTCGGAATGATTTCCAGTAATCCGGTTATAAGACCGAGCACAGTCGTGCCGGGTAATCCGAACAGCGACAAACCACCCGCAACCAGAATCGTAATCAGCACAACAGATATCAGAATACTTTTGAGCCAGCCTTTCAGCGCAGTTTCTACCCGTTTCAATATATTGGTTCCCGTAGTTTTCATTCGGGAAGGGAAAAGAAAAAGAATTCCGTTTTTATAAAGCGAAGGATCCGAAGTGAAAAAAATTCCCAGAAACAGGATAATGTATAAGTCTCCTAAAACACCGAAGCTCGTACTAAAAAAAGTGGTGACAGTATCAACCAGCTTTTGCGAATTAGTTCCCGAAGTATATTCAATAACCTTTGCACCCAAGGGCGTATTAGCTATTTTAACCCGGTCCACTTTAATAGTCTGTGGTAACGTGTTACTCAACTCTGCTACCTGTCTCTGAACCTTGGAGCCGACAAACCAACTCAAAAGACCAACTAGCACAATCGAGCCGGTGATGGAAATAAACAAAGCCAGTTTCCGGTTCATTTTTGCCTTCAATGCTATCAGTCCGGCCAAACCGTGAAAGTATACCGCAATCAAAACGCCTGCAAGGGCCATGAGTAAAATATTGAACGCTACCCGCAGAATCAGGATGATGGTAAGTGAAAGGCAAACAATGGCCGTTGTCTGCCACACTTTAACGGTAAAGGATAGTTCCTTTTTGGTTATTTCGTCGGGATCTTTGTCCATAGCCATGTAAGTTAATGTCTTCCGCCAATAGATTTTCGCCAGGTTATGGCGGGCCCGCTGCATTCTTATGTCAAACAAGAATATTATCTCTATAAGGTTCCTGTAAGGTTCCTATAAGTACCTATTTTAATAAATCAACTAATTGAGTCACTAACATATTCCAGCCGGTATTGAATCCCATAATATCTTCCAGCATTGTAAATCCATTGTGCACGAGCTGCAGTTCTGTTCCATTATCAATAGGAGTGAGTGTCCACATAACGACGGATTTGAAATTCCTGGTATAATCAGCCGAATGCGCCATCCAGATATAAGAAAGCATGGTAAATGGTTTCACTTCCAACACCTCGCAATCAGCTACATCATTTTTCCAGGGACTATATAAATGAAATTTTTGTCCCACCACCGGCTGAAAATCCGTTTTCATCATCCACTGCTTCATAAGTTCGGGCTTTGTTAGGTATTCCCATACCACTTCTGGGGATTGCTTAAAATACCAGGTATGTGTAATTTCTTTTTGCATAATGGGTAAGTTATAAGTTACTCAAATATAGGTAACTTTTAAGTTACGCTAAAGATAAAGTGTTGGAATTTAAATGATAGAAAAGAGGGAGTAAATATACTGCTTGCCATAGGAGATTAACGGTTAAAAAAAAGCCGTTTTTATACTAGATAACTCCCTATAAATGAATGGGTTGAAAACTGGTTTTTGGCACTATAGTTGACCTATTATATTCAAATCCGTTTTTATGAAAAAGCATTCTTCCTTACATGTCAATGAATCTGTGGTTGTTTATTTAATTGCCGCCTTACTTTTTACACTTGTGATGGTAGTTGCCTTTGTCAGTTGGCAGGGTTAAAAAATGAATATCCTCTAATAATTTGACGAGATTACCAGCTATTACCTGACAACATCTGTCAGGTGATATAGCTATGGTATAATTTTTTTAAGTTGCCTTGAGAATATGCAAAAAAATTATAAAAAAAACCGAATGGACTAGTCCACTCGGCTGTTAGCGGTTCTTCAACATTTTCTAGTCAATCACTATTGACCTTCATGACTCTTCACCATCTCCTGAATTTTCCGCTTCACTGCGTCAAGATTGAATGATGCTGGATCCTGCATAGGAGGATAATCGACTGCCGTCATCGCCAGTTTTGCAACAGCATTCTGAACATCCACGAAACGCCAGAATTCCCTTGCAAAAAAATCATTCATATAACCACCACCAAGATCGTTCAGACTTTCTCCCCGAATGGAAGGTGTTCTTTCAAATGGATCCTGACGAAGATTTACCATCGTAGGCATATCCGTTGTGACTTTTTCTCCCGGCCATCCCCAGGGTTGTTGATAAAACTGATATTTGAAATCACCCAGACGAACTGCTCCGAGAGCCGGTCCCCCAAAATAAAAGATTTCATTTCTTTTTGATGGACCTTTGCCAGTGATCATGTCCATCTGATTATAACCATCGAGGTGATTTTTATAAGTATACCCGCCCAGATTAACTCCTTTCAGCAATTGATCGGTAATATCTGGATTTCCTGCCGCAGCCAACAGAGTCGGAAACCAATCCAATCCTGAAATAATACCATTTTCTACTGTGCCGGCTGGAACGTGACCTGGCCAGCGTATGATAGCAGGCACGCGGAAACCTCCTTCAAATACGGTTCCCTTAGTTCCGCGAAATGGCGTCATACCACCGTCCGGCCACGTGAATACTTCTGCACCATTGTCGGTAGTGAATATAATGATGGTATTGTCTGCTTCACCGATATCTTCAATATGTTTCAGCAGTGCACCGATCGCATCGTCCATTTGTTCAACGCCTGCTTCTTCCAAACCATAGTTAGTTTTGGAATTCATGTGAGAACCATATTTCTGGGACAGAAAGGTCCAAACATGCATACGTGTAGTATTGTGCCATACAAAAAATGGTTTACCATCTTTTTTGGCTTTATCCATAAAATCAGTGGAACTCTTCACTAAAACTTCATCGAAAGTGGTCATATCATATTTTGCTTTCGCAAAGGGCAGGTCATGCATATTGGCCACGTTTGCCATATCCGGATATGGAGCCAGCGGTCCTTCGTCCACAATTTTTTGTTTGCCTACTTTACCCCAACGTGGCTGAACGGTTGGATCATCGGTAGCAGAGGCATAACAATGCACCAGGCTTCTTGGTCCGTGTGCATTATAAAACGCTTCGTCTGTCGGAAAAGAATACCAATAAGGATCGGACATTGCGTCCAGGTGATAGAGATATCCGAAGAATTCATCAAAACCGTGAACGGTTGGCAGGTATTTGTTCAGATCACCCAAATGGTTTTTCCCAAACTGCCCTGTTTCATAACCCAGAGCTTTCAGCGCCGTAGCCATGGTACAAGCCTGATCAGGCAAACCCACATCGGCACCAGCTTGCCCGACCGTTGTCATTCCGGTTCTTAAAGGTAATTCACCTGTGATAAAATTTGCCCTGCCGGCGGTGCAACTGGCTTCCGCGTAGTAATCAGTAAATCGCATACCACCGGCAGCCAGCTTATCCAGGTTTGGTGTTCTTCCCGACATGATTCCCTGATGATAGCAACTCAGGTTGAACCAGCCCACGTCGTCCCCCATAATTACAACAATGTTGGGCTTTTTGGTTTGCGCACTTAATGAGCCCGCCAGGAAAATGGACAACAGGATTAAACTGTGTTCCAGTAGGTGTTTTAAAGTTCTTCTTTGATTAGTCATGTCATTTGATTTTTATTTAAAAGGATGGTTTAATGAAATGTAAGAGAGCTTCATGCATCCATAAGGAGCACTAAATAATTTTCGGAGTATCGGGATAAATAGTGAGACTTAATTCGGGATTCAGACAGAAGAATTTTTAATTGTCTGATTTTATAAATTGGAAATGACGGAACTAAGATAGAATAGTTCTTAAAGCATTTTGCTTAATCCGTTGAGTTAACGGTTAAATGGGAAGGTGGATATTAACATAAATCTGTAAAGTCAGCGCAAAATAAATTAAATAACTTAGAGAATATTTTACGAAATGAGTATCAATAGAAAAAAATTTGTAAGATCATTACTACTGCTTTCAGCGGTTCTTCGGAAACCGCTTTCATTTTTTAATTCAACAGAAATAAACGATGCTGCACCTTTCAAACGTGTACGGCCTGGTGATGCGGCGTGGCCCTCAACGGGATCCTGGGAAGGTTTGAATAAAGCGGTGAATGGGAATCTGATCTCTTTAAAAAATCCATTCACAGAAGAAAATACATCGCTTTTCAAAAATATCCGGAATCCCTATTTTATAAATGGTAATCCTGCGCTAACACAAACGCTCGGATGGGTGGATGCCTGGCAATGTCAAACCAGCAGTTATGCAGTGTTGGCGAAAACAACCAGTGACGTGGTAGCCGCGGTGAATTTTGCAAGAGAAAACCGCTTGAGGCTGGTAGTTAAGGGCGGCGGTCATAGTTATCTGGGAAATTCATCTGCACCGGATTCATTACTGATATGGACAAAAAACATGCATGCAATTCAGGTACAGGAAAAATTTATACCGGCCGGTTGTGAAACCACAGAGGTGGGTCAACCAGCAGTAATCGTTGAAGCGGGAACTATCTGGGCCCAGGTATATAACGAAGTGACGACAAAAAACGGAAGATATGTGCAGGGAGGCGGATGTTTAACAGTGGGAGTTGGTGGACTGATACAGGGAGGTGGATTCGGAAGTTTTTCCAAATATTATGGCCTTGCAGCAGCCGCGCTTTTGGAAGCTGAGATCGTTCTTGCTGATGGTTCAGTTCAAATTGTAAGCGCGTGTAAACATCCGGATTTATTCTGGGCTTTAAAGGGTGGGGGCGGTGGAAGTTTTGGTGTGGTTACCAAATTTGTATTGAGAACCCGTGAGCTGCCTGAATTTTTTGGAGCTACATTCGGTCGAATAAAAGCAAAAACTGATGCTGATTATAAAAAACTGATTGAAAAGATCATGTTTCAATACCGTGATAAACTTTTCAATCCCGTCTGGGGCGAACAGATCAGATTTCATTCGGACAGGTCAGTTTCGATTAGTATGTTATTTCACGGACTCACGAAAAATCAGGCGCAGGAAGCCTGGCAGGATTTTATAAACTGGGCGAAAGAAAATACTGCGGTTTATAGCTGGGTGGAACCATTTAATATAGTACCCATGCCAGCACGTCATATGTGGGATCCCTCTTTTCTACGAAAATTTGCAAGTGGCTTCGTTGGCACCGACGATCAGCCAGGCGCGCCGCAGGAAAATATATTCTGGAAGGGAGATGGTGAACAAGCCGGACAATTCATTCACGGTTATCATTCCTGCTGGCTCTCGCAGGATTTATTGAAAGACGAAAATATACCGCGGTTGACAAATGCGATATTTGAAACAAGTCTTTTGTGGTCGTTCGCACTTCACTTCAACAAGGGACTCGCAGGAACAAGACCCGAAGAAAAAGAAGCGGCATCCAATACATCAATCAATCCCTCTGTGCTCGATGCATTTGCACTCCTCATTCTTGCGGGAGAGGAAGGTCCTGCGATGGTGGGAGTAAAAGGATACGAACCCAATATCACAGAAGCGAGAGAGGCTGCAGCAAATATGCGTGCGGCTATGGAACATTTTAAAAAAATGGTGCCTGTGAAAGGATCCTATTTAAATGAAACAGATTATTTCGAACAAAACTGGCAGGAAAGTTTTTGGGGATCGAACTATAAAAAATTACTCAGCATAAAAAAAACCTACGACCCGGATGGACTCTTTTTTGTTCATCATGGTGTTGGGACAGAATCCTGGAGTGCAGATGGGTTTACTAAATTGCATTGAAATAATTGTGATGTTTCATTTGGAGCTTACAAAATACATGTCCACTCCGCCCTTTATTTTCACTTCTATTTTTCCGCGTTCGAATACGGTAAAAGAGTCTTTCACTAAAGTGTATGTGCTTGCTGAAATATTTATCTTTTTCACTTCACCATGCTGTTCCATCTGGGAAGCCAGGTTTACCGTATCTCCCCAGATATCGTAAGCGAATTTCCTGCTTCCAACGACGCCGGCAATCACAGGACCTGTATGTATTCCGATGCGGACTTCCATTTCAGGCAAGTTCTGGATCCTACGGGCCAGTCCAAATCCATGCATGAACTCCTGCATGTCGATAGCTGCCTTAACGGCTTTAAGGGCATTTTCATTATCTGATCTTGGTAACCCACAGGCACACATATACGCGTCACCGATGGTTTTTATCTTCTCCATGTCGTACTTTTCCACGATATTGTCAAACGCACGGAATATTTCATCCAGAGAATTCACCAGTTTTTCAGGCGACAAAGTTTCAGCGATGGCAGTGAATCCTTTGATGTCGGCAAATAAAACACTTACCTGGGTATGTTTACGGGCATAGGATCGACCGAATCGTTTCAGTTCCTCTGCAATTTCATCCGGTAGAATATTCAGGAGAAGATTATCAGATTGCAATTTGGCTGTTTCAATGATTTCCTTCTGCCTTTCCACTTCCAGCGTCCGTGTCCTCACTTTTTCTTCCAGGTGTTCATTATTTGCCTGTAATTCCGAAATCAGTTTTTTATTATTTCGTCTGAGCATGACCGTTTCAACGGCATTATCTATTGTGATCTTTAATTCATCCTTATCCCATGGTTTAGTGATATAGCGATATACTTTTCCGGTATTGATTGCTTCAATAATTGATTCCACATCACTAAACCCGGTAAGAATTATCCGGATATTGTCCTGATCACCCGGAATATGCTGCAGGAATTGTACTCCCGTCATATTTGGCATACGCTGATCCGTAACCACTACATGGATATCATTTTTTGAAATGATATCTATTCCTTCTTCGCCACTTTCAGCGGTAAACACGTTGTAATTCCTGCGGAGTGCCGCCCGGAACGAATTCAGGTTGTTTTCTTCGTCATCCACGTATAATATATTAAACTCATTCTTCGATTCCATATCAGGCTGATAATTGTTGATGAATAGGTATGGTTACAACAAACTCGGTTCCTTCTTCCACTGTGCTGAACACTTCTATTTTTCCATTGTGCTTTTCAATGATACCATAAGAAATATACATGCCCAGTCCTGTACCCTTGCCAACTTCCTTAGTCGTAAAAAAGGGGTCATATATTTTTTTCCGGACTTCTTCGCTCATACCACTACCTGTGTCTTTTATAGATATCCGCACTAGATCACCTATCACCCGGGTGTTAATGAATATTTTACCAGATTCCGGAATGGATTGAACTGCATTCGACAGAATATTCATGAAAACCTGATTGATTTGTCCGGGAAAACAATCCACTTCCGGCAGGTTTCCGTAATTTGTTACTATTTCAATCTTGTTCTTATATGAACTGTGCAACAATGTTAGCGTCGATTCAAGACAATCGTTGAGATTTGTTGGTTTGAAGATATTCTGGTCTGCTCTTGAAAAATTCCTTAATCCTTTAACAATTTCGGATGTTCTTCTGGCGCCATCTTCTATACCGGTAAGCAATTTACTTACTTCTGCAACAGTTGCATCAAAATGTAGGCGTTCTTTTAGAATTTTTGCCTCCGTGAAATTCACATCCAGGTTTTTTTCCCGGATAATTTTATCATAACAGTTTAATAATTTTATAATATCTTCCAAGTCTTCTTTAAGAGGCGTAATATTTGCCGAAACAAAATTGATCGGATTGTTTATTTCATGAGCGATGCCTGCAGTCAGCTGCCCAAGCGATGCCATTTTTTCAGATTGGAGTAACTGGTCCTGTGCTTCTTTCAAATCTTCCATGGATGCACTCAGTGCTTCATTCGTTGAAGCCAAATTGATATTCGCTTGTTTTATTTCAGACCGTACCTTTCCAAGATCTTCAACCATTTTATTGAAAGACTCGGTCAGTTCGCCTATTTCATCGCCCGTTGTTTTTTTGACATGCTGATCCAGATCTCCTTCGCCTACGAGGATTGCCGCTTCACGAAGGGCGAGAATAGGCTTTGAAATATTTCTTGACAGCCAGAACCCGACCAATATGGCTATCAATAAAACCACCGTACTGGCTATAAAAGAAACTCTTGCCAGCCGCTTCTTAATTTGAGAAATTTCATTCGTTTTAAATGCAAGCATGATAGCCCCGTTCCCGTTCATCAGTTTTGTATTTAACGAAGCCCTTTTAATAATCAGCGTATCATTTATCGATGTTTCCAAGGGGACAGAAACATTTTCAGGGAAGGAAGTGATTACCGTGTCGTGTATTCGGTATTGTCCGGATTTTCCGGTCCATGTTGTATCCTCTTCCAGCAGACTTACAAAACTGAGTCTCGGGTCGTTTTTTACGATTTCAATTTCTTTTTTGATTCCTTTAAAATTCTGTTCGTTGATGGCTATTTCAACGCCTACAGCAACGGTTTTCGCCAGATTCTGTACTTCGTTGTTATAATTCTTGAGCAGGTATTCTTCTTGACGTGCGGGGAAATATAAAAATGTAAAAAAGGAAAACATCAGAACAATCGTTAGGATCGTCAGCCAGATTTTAGTTTGTAACGTGATTCGCATATGGCAAAACTGAATCGGTGATGCTTATATATCTTCAGAAGGTTTTCTTACCTCCAACCAGTATTGTTTTTGTGTCCGGAATATTGTTTGTTCTATCGAGTATAGCGATTGCTCCCGGATTCTGGGAGACAAATACTTCCACTTCAGCAGCGGTATTAAATACATTCGGTGGATCAGATTTACCCGCAAAGGAGAGGCCGGCCCAGAAGCCCCTGACTTCATCACCGTTCATAGAATAAATTTTCTCACTGATCTCATTTCCCAAAGGGGTAGTGGATTTAATCATGGCAATAACCACTTTGGTGCCATTACTCCATCTCTGTCTTTCCCCACGAAAAACAGCTTTCAAATCAGTCATTTTTAAATCAGCAGGCACACCAGTCTGGTTGCCGACAACCACCAGATTCTCTTGTGCTGCAGAATTAAGTGCAGTGCAGATCAATAAAATTCCTATGAAGAAATATTTTGCCAACTGAATATATCTATGAGCGTGAATGCGCATTATTCTTTTTCCTTTAAAAACCCACGGCAATTTGAAATGTAACTGCTTCATTTTTCCCTTGCAACTGTTGATCGAGGTGTTGATATTCCAATTTTAGTACCAACAACGGATCCACATAATACCGCATGCCCACAATGACGGATGTGGTATTATTTTTTGTATAGTATAATTCTCCGGAACCATATTGCAGGTCGTCCAAACGGATATAAGGCACCCATTTAGTGGTTACTCTTATTCCTGCATACAGATAAGATGCCCAGTTCTGCTGAACACCGGTGGAATCAGTTTTGTCAAGAGCACAACTGCTTTCGGCAAGCAATTCGAATTTTCTTCCGAAATAGGAAATCGAACCTGTGAACATCTGTTGATGAACTGCAACGGGAATTATCTTTTCATTCACTTCTGCGCCCTTGGAAATAGCGTCATTATAATAAGAAACACCCAGTTTCAGGTTTTCTATTGGCTTGATGTGTACACCAGCAGTAACAGAGACCCTCGTATCATTGTTTGCCACATCACTAGATCCAAGACCATTTCCAATAAGTACATTGTATCCAAAGCGAATATCTCCAAGGTCGTGTCCTTCAGCAGCGAAACCGGTAGTATGTAATGGGATGAAATTTGCCGGAAAAAGTAAAGGACGGTCAATAGTTGGGAAAAACACCCGTCCATGGTGATAGGTATCATTCCAAAAATTGATCGGAGTATGCTGTTTACCTAACAGCATATTATTGTTACCAAAATAATTGTATTTGACAATGACTCTTTCGATGCTTACGCCAAACTCTGTTGGAGAAGTAGGTTCATATTTAAAAACGGCTTCACCCAAAAATGAAAAGCGGTCGGTAAGTTGCGAAGTGATAAATAGGTCCTGTTCTCCAAAACCAAAAGACATTTTTTTGTCCATGTAGGAAGCGTCGACTTCCATGAAACCGCGGATATGGGTGTTTTGAAGAATTGAATTCTGACCGAGGGTTTTCCCGGCTAATCCAGATATAATGAGAATAGTTAATGTAAGTTGTTTCAGGCCTTTTTCTGTCCTCAGGTTTTTTAGTCTAGAGTGAAGACAAATTGATGACTAAATGTATTTTAAAAAATCAAAGAAAAAAAATAAGTAATTCAGGGTTTTTACTTTGAAGTTTGAAATAACTCACACTGAATTATTTGGCGACCAAAACGTATTCAGAAAATCTAAACAGCGATTTCTTCTTTTCCGGCGGGAATTTTTTGTTCCATTACCTGGCTGGTTTCTTTTTCCCTGGACCTCTTTTTCACCATCGCGCTCACGCGATAAATAAGGAATATACTGATGCAGGAAATGCAAACGATTATATATCCCAGTGTATCGTAATGCTCAATCGGACTGTATTTGGTTTTCTGTACCACGATCATCCCGGCAACCGCAGCTGCCACACCACCTGCTATTTGCTGAATGGAAGCATTGACACTCATGTATGCACCACGATCCTGCATAGCGGGAATACCGGTTACAAGAGCCTGGGAAGGAATCATGCGACTCATTACACCAGCCATTAGAAGGATATTCAATAACACTACAATCACAAATGGAGTTATTGTGAGATGCGTGTAAATCAAAACCATGACGATCGTCCAGACAGATGCAATTGCAAATATTTTGAACTTGTCTATTTTATCACTGAATTTCCCAACTAGGGGCATGATAACAAGTGTGCTCAGCCCGGTTATCATAAACATCAGGGGCAACTGATGCTGGGTGACTTTTAAGTTATTTATGGCAAATGCACTTCCGAAGGGCATCATCATATAACCTCCGATTGACAGCAGTGTAGTTGCTGTAAATCCAACACGGTAATCTTTTTTTGAAACAGTATGTAATAAATGTTTTAATGCCGATCCGCCCTTTTGTACCATTAGGTGTTTTGTGAGTGGATGCATACGTGATGCGATCAAAAATGCAATTACCGTGGCCATAGCTGCAATCCACAGAAATGGAGCGTGCCATCCCCAGAAATTAGCAAGATAAAGACCGATAGGAATTCCCAATACCTGACTTGCACTGAATCCCATTTGGAGGAAACCCATCACACGACCGCGGTGCTGGATATCGAAGATATCGGCAATGATTGCCATGGCAATCGAACCGATCACACCACCGAAGAGGCCGGTAATGATTCTCGCTGCGATTAAAAATGGATAAGTATTTGCAAAGCCGCACAAAAAAGTACCGAGAATAAATCCGAAATAAAAGAAGAGTAATAATTTCTTGCGATCGAATTTATCGGCGAAACCAGCTGTGAGTAATCCGGAGATACCGGCGCTGAATGCATAGGAAGAAACTGCCAATCCGAATTGCGATGGTTTCATACTCAGCGATTTCATAAGAATATCTCCCATGGGAGACATTACCATAAAATCGAGCACGACAGTAAATAGCGTAATGGCCAATATGAAAATGACAAATTTCTGATATCCTGTAAAGGGAATGGCAGCTAATTTTTCCTGCTTCATGATAAGCAAATGTACGGGCAAATGATCACGGGGGGAAGCCACTCCTTCTATTTATTTTTTAAATCATAGCATCCATTCCTGCGAACAATTGAAGCCCTTACGTTGTAGATACTTTGCACGCATGCGATATTGCATGAAGAGAAACCCGCATATCGTAATTTGCACCGACTATCATTTTTTTAACGATCAACTAAACTTTGAAATTGTGCTGGGTAACGCTTGGATATTTATTTCACAATGATAATGACTCTCTGGTATGCAGTAAGAGATGGAGAACCATTGTCTGTTGCTTCAAAAATCAGGTGAATAGTTTGCCCCGAAACTGCATTCTTCGGAATAAGAAGTTTTGCCTGAGTAGTATTCCCATTCGTAATATTAATTTTATCAGGATAAGTTCCAACATGGAACTGCCACCATTTTAGAGAGACTTTATCACCATCCGGATCTGAAACAGTACTGTTTAATTTTATTGTTTCTCCCGGCGACGCTAAAATATTTAAAGGCCCTTCAACTTCAACAACAGGCGCATGATTGGCATCTGAATACTTCGACGTTACAGACCATTTAAGCCTCGCTGCAAAATCCCGCTGTGCTGCAGGGAAAAAATCCGGATATGCATTTGCGTTTTTATTTAACGGATCACTCATTGTACTCAGCGTGGAAATCATCGCTTGCTGAGAGGTATCAGTTGTCGCCGGTACGAAAAATATCCGGTTGTTTTTTACCAATCTCACGACCTCCCCATCCACCATAAAACCCTGCTTCATAAGCACGTAATCCATTCCCCGGCATATTCATAAATGTAAAATCATCACCCTCGCCAATCCACGAACCTTTCGGCTGTACAGGCATCCATACGATATATCCCATACTCCTCAACTGTTCATTGCTATAACCCGAAAAACCAAAATAATCAAGGATATCGCCTTTTACCATTTGTTTTCCATCGCCCCATACTCTGTATTGTGCTCCCAATGGTCCGCGATCCGATACATTTTCCTTCATCCAGGAAGAAGTCAAATAAATTGAGTCTTCCGGTTTCGCTCGTAACTGGGCACCATAACCATAATTGGGACCGCCACTGAACTGCCGGTAATCAATATCCGGCCAGTTGGGTTTGATATATTTAGCATAAGTATCATCCTGGTCGCCGGATGGAAGCAAAACTACTTTTCTTGATATCTTCTTTTTAATCGCTTCCCATTGTATTGTATTCTCGAATTCTTCCTGAATTGATTTGAGTGCCCGGGCAATGGTGCTTTGACCTCCCCAGGCAGTAATAAATAATTTGCCAGGTCTGTCATCCAATATCAGTGATCTGATTAATTCCGAGCCGGGCGAATTTTTTGAAATATCTCCATCGAATTCAATATTGCCATACCGGATTTTTGATTTCAGTAAATCGGGCGAAGGATAATTCGTATTATGTATTTTCAGATTCGGATATACTTTCCCATAAGCATCAACAGCGTCATCAATAAATTGTTCTTGCTTTGCCCAGCGCCAGCTGGTACAAGGGCAAGTATCTAATCCGAATCGTGCATATTCCCGTCCCGGAACATACCATTTGGTTCCTTTCCCATCTCCTTTCCAGTGGTAACCGCTGCTCGCATAAATAAGCCCTTCTACGTCTACGTCGCAGCTATAGAGTAAAAAGCGTATAAGTGAATTATTATCGTCGAGTTCAGGATCGGCGGTAATAATAATTCGGGGTCGTATTTCTTTATTGGGGGGCTGAGCGTTGACAACGCTGGCAAAAAAACAAATTACCATCAATATATTTTTCATGTTATCTAGCGTATATATATTAGAATGTTTCCTGAATATTGAAATAGACGCCATGTGATCCCTTACCTCTTCCATAATCGATACAAATATTGGTTCTGTCTTTCATATTCATTTTTATTCGCAGACCCAGACCATATCCCGGAGCCAGTGAATTAAATAAAGTCTGACCAGTGGTTGGATTGCTGGCAGTTGTCGCATTAATAAACGCGACAGCCCCAAACAAACCGTTTCGGGATATGGGCATTCGGAATTCCGATTCTCCGTATACCATATTTGTCCCGCGAAAACGCCCCTGAACATATCCTCTGCCCGAGCGACCATAAGTATCCCAGCCAATAGATGGCAAAGCCAGGTAGGGAACATTTCCACTTGTGACAAATTGCCCCCATGTCCAGAAAGCGAGTACCATACCGGGTTTGTTTTTTTGAAGCGGTATATAATTCCGCCATTCAGCGTAGAGCATTGTACTATTCTTGGTGCCTCCGAATATTTTCTCATTCACGCGGAAACCCAGGCTCGCATAGATCCCCTTATGAGAATTAATGGGATTGTCTCGGCTATCCTGTATTACCCTAAATATTAAACCATTGGTAGAATAATGACCCGGATTGAATCCATACCTGGTGGAATAAAAATAGTTGGCAGTAATAACCTGGTTAGGCGTATCGAGTTTTAGTGACTGATCCTGAATATCGAAATGATCATCGATATTGATGCCCACTCCCGCATACCAGTGTGGAGAGATCTCTTTGAGAGCGGTTTCATAAAACCGGATATAGTTGAACCGCATGGGTTGCTCAAGTACCGGAGTGCTGAGATCTGTGCCGTCAATATTAAAATTCAAAGTTGAATTCAGTCCGTAAATACCCAGGCCATAAGTGGGTTGTGCAAAAAACAGCAACCTTACATCTCCCGGAATATACCAGGTATTGCCAGGCAGATAGATATCTGATCTCGCACATAATAAAATCTGTTTTTTCGTTGTCAGAGAGATAGAAAGCAGGGCCGAAGAAAGTTGTGTATTTATTTGGTTACCCAACAAATTTGTTGCACTGATAGCTGTTCCAATAACAAATCCATTGGCAGGACCGTAACCCACGATGGGAAGCAGTGATACATTACTAACTCCCGGAATAATAATATCATTTCTTTCCGGACCCTTCTTATTGAAAATCTCGCTGATAACGCCAATGAGATCAACCGGGTTAACATTTGTTTGCTGTGACAGACTGGAAGGGAGTTCCTGCGAATGTCCCTGAAATCCGAAACCCAGGAGCAAAATTAAAACCTGGATACGATAATTGAATCTGATATTTTGAAAACGGTCTTTCTTCAATTTTTATTTTTCGAAGTCTTATTAGCTCTTGTTACCGAAGCTTAAACTTACAGTGAAGATAAAAAAATTAGCTCCAGGAAAAGGGTTAGAAATAAGCCGGTAAAGTTCGGCACAGCAATTGCCTATACAAAATATCAGACTGGAATTATGACGAATACCCCTCCATCGAAACCCACAATTTATCTGGCGGACGACGATCCGGAAGACTTGGAGTTATTAGTGGAAGCTTTCCGGAAACTAACTGACAATCACCATTTGAAAGTGGTTACGGGTGGAAGGGAGTTATTGGAAATGTTATCACGTTTGGACGATCACGAGCTTCCATGCCTGATCGTTTTAGACTATAATATGCCGGGGTTAAATGGAAAGCAGGTCCTTAAATATCTTCAGGCCTCCACACGTTACCGGGAGATTCCAAAAGTAATTCATACAACTTCGGATTTATTTACTAGTAAAGATGAATTTATGTCGATGGGGGCTCACGAATTTATAACCAAGGCGACATCCATGAAAGGAATTCTGAACGCAGCAAAAAAAATGCTTGCGATTTGCGATGATGACATTAGACTTTCTGCGTGAATCTAAAAATATTCTTAACATACAGCTTCCAAAATTCCAAACTGCCTGAACGCATGAACGAGTTGAATGGCTCTTTCATTGGACATTAGATCTGTCCAGCTATTGACAAGGCCTGATACGGTAACTTTACCGGAAATTGAATCAACAATTTTTACCGCGTCCAGATTACCACAGTAAACGATCGGTTCATCCAGAAAAGGATGAAAAATTCCTTTTTTACTCACAATCTGATCTCCAAAAATACATGTTACTGATTTGTAGGAAGTTTCAGAAGAAACCCGGACCTCAGTGTTTGAATCCCATTTATCTGATTGGGATAATATGACATGCGAAGGAGTTAATGATTTTCTGATTCTGTTTTTCCAAAAAGACTGATCCTGACGTGGCAGTGCTGATAAATAAGTTTCTGTCGTCAGTTTCAAATGTCTTCTCAAAGTTTCGCGTTGCCGCGACCTGTAGAATTCGAGGGCGACTTCCGCGTTTGAAGGATCCTGAAATAAAGTATTTACAACAATTGCTGCTTGAATTGCATTAGATATGGCATTTTGTACACCCTGGGAAGAAATGGGATCGAAGCCAAGATTCGATTCTCCTGTTTTGATAAAGTTCAATCCCACAGGATTTTCATAGTAGTATGGAGTCGTTTCTACTGCCGTTATTTTTGATAACACCGAACCCTTAAGGCAGTCTTTGAATAGTTTTGATTTTCCAAGCGCCTGAGAATACAGTTCCATTAATTTGCTTCTGCCCGAAAGCTCACCGGGATCGGTAAATACAGTAGCGTGAAAAATTTCGTCGAGAGATCTTCCACCCCACATCCAGCAATTCGGAGTTGATTCAAGCAAAGTGGATGCATGTGGATAAGAAGTATTTTTCCAGGATGCTGTGATTGCGACGGTTTGCGGTCCTACGCGATTTTTCTTTCCGCGTATTATTGACTTTTTACCGGTAGCATCTACCAGGAATTTTGTTTTGATGGTACTGTATATGCCTTCCTGATTAACTTCCAGCTCCCAGAGATTATTCAGGAACACGCTGTTAACAATTTTTGCCGGTTTTAAAACTTTTACGCCAAGTTCTTCTGCCATCATCAATAGTTTCCGATCGAAATATAACCGTTCTGTTAAAAAGCCGGCGCCTGATTCTTTCTCTTCAATAATTCCCGACCATCGACGCTGCGATTTTAAAACGGGTGTTAATAGTTTAGAGATTCTTTCAGGATCCAACCCAATAGTTTCAGCCAGCGTAAAAAAGGCAGGGCTTAGGGATTGTAATTCGGAAATGCATGTAGACGAACTTCCTCCTATGAGTATTACTTGAAATCCGAGACGGTGTAATTTAACAGCAGCGGATATGCCGGCAGGACCGGCGCCAGCAACAACAATATCATGGGAATTTAGTGTCAGAGATTTTATTTAAGCCTGGTTATGATATGAGAAATAGTCCGGGCGATATTTCAGCAGATTTGTATAGGCCTGTAGCGCATAGTGTAACCATCCCCTGATATAATCGCAGGCCGGGCGACCGCGGTGAATGACTTCATGGTGACAACCCCCGCCACATAAATACCTGGCCCAGCATGATTTACAGGGTTCCTGCCGATGGACGTGCCTTTCGTTTAACCATGATCGTTGGATATCTTTATTAATGCCCTGTCTGAGGTTTCCGAATTTTCCCTTTTCATCTTCCACGAAACGATGACAGGCAGCCAGTTCACCATCAGCAGACACACCCAGATAACCTGCCCCAGCCCCACAGGAGTAGGGGCGGTGTGTTCCCCGATGAATTTCGCGAATTGCATTGGTCATGTTGGAAAATGGATATCTCTTTCCGGCGATCAGGTTCTTTTCAAATTCACTGCCGCAGTCTATCATATTTTCAAGCATGGTTTCCAAAGATTCATTATCCATTTCTCCTTTCCCGTTTGGTGAGCTAAGCATTGGGGAAAATCCTACACTATGAAAACCAAGAGTTATTAATTCATTTAGTGTTTGTTTGAGGTTAAGGTTGGACGGCGTAACCGTAACCCGTGCCGAGACTTGCATATTTTTCTGAATTTCCAGCAAAGGTTTTACTTGTTGGATAAGGCGATCATAACTGCCCTTACCATTTTTCATAGGTCGTAAACGATCATGCACTTCACCAATACCGTCGACACTGATAGTTACAGCAAATCCATAGGCTTCAAAAAATTCAGCGTCTTCTTTGTTGAGAAGTGTGCCGTTTGTTGTGATTGAAAAATGAATTTCCTTTTCCAGCAGATTTGCTTTTTCGCTTGCATAGGTCGTGATGATCTGTAATGCAGACCTGTTCGCAAGTGGTTCTCCACCTAGAAAAGCGAGATTCATTTTGTTCGATTCGCTATTTTTTGCGAACATCATATCAACCGCCGCAATTCCGGTTTCTACCGACATGTTTTTTGCCCTGACTCCGAAATCTCCCTGCTGCGCGTAGCAATAAGTGCATCCGAGATTACATTTTTGTGCAATAGCCAGTGAAATAGCAGTTAGGGGTGGATCAACGGGAGCTTCATCATTTATGAGTCCAACGGAATGAAAACCGTGATCTTCCAAAAATTTTTCCAGCAATTTATTATCCTTTGATTCGACTAGTAGTTCCAACTCTGCGGCAATATCGTCACTAATTCCATAAATCCTTGATCCGTCGGGCACAAACAGATTTTGTCCATTGGATTCGAATAAATGAAAATCAGGGGACTGATACATTATTTTTTCTTTTTGCGGGAGTTTTTTTTCAAAGGCGTTTCATCTTTTCCGGCAAAGATGAAACGAAGCGCTTTTTCCCAACTGGTAAACAATTCATCATAGGAAACAAGCCTCGTGTCAATAAAATCGTCAATGATATATTGAGGATTGGGTTGTGGTTCCCTGTTTTTTTCCATCCAGTTATTGCCGGAACTTTTACCATTTGAACCAGGTTTTACATTTACAAAATCAGGTCTGCTTGCCGCCCAGTAAAAACAGCCACACTCACGATAATCATTTTGCCATGGAGAACAGAGGCTTTGGGTAAGATCACCAGGCTGTACCAGATCTTTCGAAATAACAACACGCTTTCGAATTACTTTTCCATTACGATCCATATCGACGTCAAAAAAATGCTGCACCTGCAAATCCAATACAATTACTTTCTGATTCTGATTATGCTGAAAACGACATCGTACGAACTGCCCCGCTTTCGGTAAAATTTCAGCAAGTGCATTCGACCACTCGAGAGACATAGTAAAGTTAATCTGCTGGCCTTGTCGACTTGAGGGTCCCGTTACCGGAGCCGTCATGGGTATTCCATCTACATAGATCAGCTCGTAATGCAGGCCCTTTCCTTCAGGAGTAAGTCTTTTTATTTTTTCATCGGCGTTTTTATCTACGCCTATAACGAGATTAGTGTATTCCAGCAATTCGATTCCTTTGAAAATATGTTTCCATACATTTCTGAAATCCATTTCCAGTCCGGGATAGGAATTTGAAACCGCCGTTGATGGATGGCTGGTGGGCGGATTTCCAAGGCCCCTGTAGGCCAGTTGTGCGGTCAGATTTTTCGGTTCTATCGGTTCCTGTTTTTTCATGACGGGCAAATGAAATATTATTTTATAATTTTTTTGATCTTATGCACGGGTTTATGCTGATTAAAAAGATCGGCAGCCTGAAGAATTTTATTTACCATTCTTCTTGTAAGAGCCAGATGTCCTCCGTCTGCTCCCCTCATCAATGCTGGCATTCTTCGTCTTCCTTCATCCGATAAGTCGCCCACCTGATTAAAATGCCTTACCACTCGTGCAAACCAGGCAAGCGAACCGGACTCCAGTGATAGAAGAATGAGTTCATGCCTTGCCAGAATAGCGAGATTGTCCACAACATTTGGATTCATAATCGGTTCAGCTGCTCTACCGTAGCTGCTTCTGTCCATCCATCCCATACCTTGTGCTTTATCGTTCATCACGGATGTATTAATGAGGCGCACAGTTTCCATCGCTCTCCGGATAATATTGCTGATATCATCCGGATTTATTTTTTCAGTAATTGTATGACCAAGAAGAGCCTGTTCAAGATCATCATGTACTGTCCTTACAGGCGCGCCGTCAGGTGCAAATGCAGGGGGACCTGCAACAACTCGCGCAAAGGTTGTCAGTTTTTTATTTTTACAGTTCAATTCAACTTCGATCATGCCGTCGCATTCATCATCGAGGTATCCAAGACTTCTCACTTGTGCCGAAAGATCATTTGCAAATATTTGAGCGGGTGCCGTGGTAGTCGGATCCGAATCGAGATCCCTGTAACCCTTCCATTTATGTTTTGGATTATATACTGCTTCTTTTATCGGAGAGCTGGGAGGAGATGGCGGCCCGTATACAAAACCACCAGCTGGTGTAAACCGAAAACGTATTTCCGGAAATTGAAGATTGGGTTTGATGAATTGACCAAATCCAAATGGAATGGATTTGCCGGGAAGAAAGTTCTTGCATTTTCCCTTCAGGCTTTTGCGTTTGAAATCTTCGAAACCACTGGTGTCTGATAGAATTTTATCGTTGGGATCTTTTGTTCTGCGAAATGCTTTGTTATTTCCTACCAATACACGCCAGTGGACATCAGAAAGTTTGAGCCCCAGCTTTTTCAGATGATGCATCGTAACGGGAACCAATGGATCGTTAACAGAGAAGCGGCCCCAGAGTTCCAGAAAAGGTGCGATGGGACGTATCCTGTTTCTGCTGTCGCGAAACTGAACTTTCTCCGGTTTTTTAAATTCAATAATCCTTCCGGTATTCGTATCAATATGAAAGGTTTCTGCAGGAATAATTTTCCGGTAGCCGACTCTGTCTGGAATTTCCCACTCGAAGTTATCCATCGGCTGTGGAGACGAACCCAGTCTTGAAATGGCCAGCGCCGGGAGTATCCTTATTTCAATAATATCTTTTACGGGCATAAGAAGAATTATTTAGGCATTGATAACAGAATTGATGATAATGAGTGCCTGTTCATCGGAATTTCTCAGTGCGTGCAAATAAATTTCATGCGCTTTGTTTTTATATTCCAGTAATTCGTTGATGATGATGCGGCTGTTCTGAATCTGGTCCCGGTGTGCGCGCCATTTATTTACTTCTCTCGAAGGAAGATTCAGGTTGTAGGGAAGTTCGAAAGGTGAAGCAGCATAATGATCTTTCGGTCCATTATTGCGCTGAGGCAAGGTCGTTAGTATATCTGAAATGGACCGCAGATTGTACATTTCACCAAATGACCAGCTTACGAGATGCCCGTAGAAAGAGGCTGGCCTGATATCCATTTGTAAACTATGACTCAGGTACAATAAAATCATCCGGTAACGTTGGTTGGACAATTGGGCCCAGAGCAGTGAAACCTCGTGCGTAATATCAGAAACTCCGGGTTTATCGGCGGAAACATTTGTAGAAGGATTCACCGGAACATTTTTGGCGGGTTTCCATTTATCGGTTTTAGGAAACGCTCTGTAGATTTCTATGAACCTTTCAAAATGAGAAGGATGTCGGTGTGTTTTACTTTCGCTGATTTCTTCACCTTCACCCTGTTCAGCAACTTTGGCGAGTGCTTTCTTGGCAGCTTTCACGTCGTTTGCGGTTTCAATTACAATATTGGTGTCATTGGTTCCCCAGGCACTATGTGGTGATTGAAAGCCGAGGGAATCCGCTAAAAAATCGGAAGGATCAACAGCATCCAGCAATTGCTGCACTTTTTCATAGATCATCCCGACCCGGTTAATATTATCACTTTTGTTTCCTTTTGCTGCCAGTCTTTTGATTGGCTGGATTTCTTTCAAAAGGTCTTTGCGGTGTTTACGAAGAAATTCTTCGGAAGGCATTTCTGCTACCACATATTTTGCAAGCGATTGTAGTGTGAGTGGTTCCAATGCAAAATGAAAAGGATATAACTGAGAATCGAACGGAAAATCCTCACGCTGGAAAGTTAGCGGACCTCCAATGGCATGAAGAATATTTTGCACGGTAATCAGATGACCCATTTCTTCGCGTGCAATACCCAGAATTTTTACTCTCCATTCATTCACCAATTCTTTTTTGTCCTCGGGAACTTGTTTTCCTCCGAGAGAAAATGCTGCGTAGAGGTATTGCACCATGAGAGCATGTTCAACTTCTGATGCGATATGCAGAAAAAAAATAGCAGAGTCATGCGGACTAAGCGGAGGATTGTGGAGTGGTTTCCACTTATGTGATCTCTCTTTCCAGCTTCTGCTGGTTTTATAAGCGAAAACATCTTTTTTCTTAGCGCCTTTGGTGGGAAGCACCCACTGCATCCGGTCGGTAAACCTGGAATTTGGTGTCTTTGTATTTTTCACTGTAAATGGGGGCTGAATAATAAAATTAAGATATTCAATGATAGATTTCGTGCTAAGTGTTTTTACTTAGTATTTTTTGACGCATTAATTTTTTATCAACTTGATTTTTTAATCAGGAAAATTGTAGCTTTATCTCGGCTCCGGTTTTTAAAGCACTCGTTTAACTACTTCTTTTTTTCCGTCCCTGCCGAATCCTGATTCAATCGCTAACTATTCCACTGAGAAAAAATGCTGTGTTTCAACGCAGGTAACTGTCGTGTTCATTTTTCACGATAATCGTTACCCTGTTGTTCTTTTCAAAAATTGTAAACCATCCTAAATAAATAAATTCATGAAACACGAGAATTTGCCCTTTGGAAAACATGGCATCGTACGGGGATTAGGTCATGTGCCAATCAGCCCCTCGTTCGAAGGTCGTTTTGGAAGAATGTTCAGTCACCTGAGGCCCGCGATACATCTTGAATCTGATTTGAAATTGCTGGCCCGTGTCGACAAAGGTCAGGGGGGAATGACGGCTGACAGCGATAAACCGGATCCTGAAACAAAAAAACCAGGAGATGATGAAGAGAACAGCGGTATCAGTGCTGGATATACGTATTTTGGTCAGTTCATCGATCACGATCTCACATTTGATCCTTCTACACTTGCACAGGAAAAAAGCGATCCGGATGCCATTGTGGATTTTCGGACTCCCAGATTTGATCTCGACAATTTGTATGGTCGCGGACCTAATGATCAGCCCTATCTCTACGATTTTCAAAAGGATGGAACCATAAAAATGTTGCTGGGAAAAAAACTCACGGGCAACGATAATGATCCGGATACACGCGACCTGCCTCGCACTGCTGCGGAAACTGGCCGTAGGTTCGCTCTTATCGGTGACAAAAGAAATGATGAAAATGTAATCGTTTCACAGCTCCAGGGTATGTTCCTGAGATTCCATAACCGGATGGTAAATTATCATAAAACCAAGGGTCTGAAAACAGATTTTGATTCCATTCGGCAGGCAGTACAGTTTCATTATCAATGGGCAGTTATACATGATTTTCTTCCAACGATTATTGGGAAAGATATGCTGAATATGATTTGTCCGCATATTCCCAAAAAGACAACGGTACTCGATAGTAAGCCCGATCTCAAATTTTATATTTTTAAAAATGATCCGTTTATTCCGGTAGAGTTTTCTGTTGCGGCTTACCGTTTTGGGCATTCAATGGTAAGACCAGAATATCGGCTAAACGCTAAGACAGGAGCAGACAAACCAAAAGGGGACGATCCCAGACTGCCGATTTTTCCAGACCTCATGGCATTTGGTGAATTCAGCGACAATTTCGCGATTGACTGGCGGCTCTTCTTCAACTTTGGTAACAATCCGAATCCATTTTCCAAAGCACGTATACAGCCTGCGTATAAAATTGATCCATCACTTGTAAATCCATTAGCTAAACTTCCCCCACCCATCACAGGAGAAACACCCCCTTCACTCGCAGAACTAAATCTGCGACGGGGTCTCAAACTGGAATTACCTTCCGGACAAGCCGTTGCCAAAGCCATGGGCCATATTCCGATACCGGACGACAAACTGCTGGTTGAAAAAGCAAACCTGGATGGAATGGGTGCGAAAGGAAGAAAAATAAGTATTACGGACATCTCACCAAATTTTGCAGGCAATGCCCCACTTTGGTTTTATATTTTATCTGAAGCCGCACAACATTTTAAAACCAATGCCACGCCGATTCACTTAGGCCCCGTCGGCGGAAGAATTGTTGGTGAAACATTTGTCGGGATTATGCATGGCGATCCAACATCCATTTTTGGACATCCAACCTGGAAACCTTACAAGGATTTTGTAAGTAAGCCCGGAGGCAATTTTGGAATTGTTGAATTGATCAAACAGGCGATGCTTTCTGAAAAATAAAATCCTGTCCATGAATGCCCCTATTCCTTACGAGAAGATTGATGGAATCATAAGTAAACATTTGAAACTTTTTCGTAAAAAAGGTGTACTTACGGTTCGTGCCGGTTATAAAATCAGTGGAAACTGGATCACCAATAAACCAGCTATCGTCGTAACAGTAGCGGAAAAGATAAACGGTCTGCGAGGTAATGAGAAACTTCCCGCTGAAGTAGAAGGCGTTCCGGTAGATGTGAGACAGGCAACAGCGATGCAGCGTCTGCGATCCATATCGCCGGAACAATTTTCCCTGGTACAGGCTCACGGAAGAAATGAATTTAAGGAACCACAATGGAAGGGAGAGAAATCAGTCCAGACAGGTAAGGATTTAAAACCACCTGCTGTTTCCGCGAATATTGCATCTGTCAAACCAGCAAAAAAAGAAATAAACTATACTCCGGCTACTAAGCCGCTCACAAAACTCACCACTACGACTACGATCATAGCGTATGCAACACCCGACGATGGATTTACGGTACTAGCGGATTTTTTAAACCAAACGAAAAATGATCTCACGATCGGTATGTATGATTTTACATCCAACGATATCCTGCAAACAGTTATTCAGGCAATTAAAGCAAAGAAATTAAACTTCCGGATGGTACTTGATCATCCTCCGCGAAATGCGACCGCTAATCAGACAGATGAAGTTACGAGGACGGATATCCTGAATGCAGATTCGAATGCGACAATAAACTGGGCACTTACAAGAAATGATCCGGTTGTAAATGAATGGATTTTTCCGACAGCCTATCATATTAAAGTAGCTGTAAGGGATGCCAGTGCTTTCTGGCTTTCTAGTGGAAATTTTAACGTGAGCAATCAGCCCAATCTGAAAGCGAACGATAAATCAAGAGGCAGTCTGGCAAATGCCGACCGTGACTGGCACCTGATTATTATGAATGAAAAACTGGCTCAACTTTACAAAGCATACATAGATAATGATTTTGCTGCAGCTCAGGACGGGCAGGGAACTGGTAACGAGGCAGTTCACCAGCAAATTCATAAAGCTGTAAAGGCTTTCCAGGCTGAGAGCAAAAAAAGCAACATGAAGCCGGTTGTTGCAAAAAAGATTCCGGCTTCCACATTAGGTAAAAATAAAATCTTTAAAAATGTAAAAGTCACCCTTCAGCCTTTGCTGACTCCCGACAAAGGGAAACATACATCCATGTATGTTGATCAGGTGCTGGCACTTATTCAGTCAGCCACCAAAACCATCTATATGCAGACCCAGTATATACATGCCTCAGATAAGAAAGCAGATGAAGATTTTGAATCGTTGATTTCTGCACTCAGCCTTGCCTTTAAGAAGGGTTTGGACGTTCGCCTGATCACCAGCCAGTTTGAAAATACCGGGCAATGGGTAGAAAAATTAAAACCATTTGAACTGGATAAGGTACTACGGATACAAGACCGTGTTCATAATAAGGGTATCGTGGTTGATTCGAAAATCGTGATGGTAAGCAGCCAGAACTGGTCGGCTGATGGAACACTTCGCAACCGGGATGCCGGGATTATTATTGAACATCCGGATATCGCAGCTTATTTTGAAGCAATCTTTCTCGACGACTGGGTCAATCGCGCGGATCAGAAAATCACAACGGGGTAATATTATAATTCTTGTAATGATTAAGCATCCGGAGTCTTTAGATACTGTCGCGCAATTGCATTCCATCGCTCCGCCCCGCATCATCGTTCCATCGCATCAGTCCGTCTGTATGGATTCTGCTTGAAGAATCCCTGGAGATTTGAAGGAATGTATAAGTTTTGTCGAGACGCACATCGGCTGCATCGAGCTCAAACACCGGTATCCACGTGCCGGTATTATAATAACTTTTGCCGTTGGATCTTTTCTGTTCCGGATCGTGGGTGTGGCCAAACGTCACCAATTCGATTTCTGGATATATTTTAAAAACCGCTTGTGCATTCGGATAAAAACTTGTGGGCGCCGATAGTTCAAGGATCGAAAATAACCTTCCAAGAAAATAACTGAGTGAAAGTAAAAGCAGATTCTTCAGAGGAGATAATATCGTTGTCCAGATGGAAGATGAACCTGCCGACGATAATTTAGACGGAATCAGATGAATGGGATGCGGTATACTTAAATACACTGCGACCGCGGTGATCAGAATGGGAAGCACAATGATCCAGACAAACTGAAGAAAAAACCGAAGTGCAAATCGGTATTGTTTTTTTGGAATCACCAACAACAGAAATGGGATATATCGGAATAACAACCGGATAGCCAGTGGAAACCTTTCTCTTATCAACAGGGGCAGTATTTGTTCCCTTGGTCGTACATCATCAATAAAAGGATAGGCGAGTTCGATACGGTTTATCAAGTACCGATTGAAGAAAGATCCAAATGGAAGATTGAGTTCTTTTCCGCCTGGAAGTAATGGATCACCATCTACATTCGTAAAATTTTCATAATGATGTCCATGCTCGATATATATTTTTTTGTCGATGATCAGTTTGTCATCCACAAAACGTATTTGTTGCGGAGTGATCGAAATGTTTTTTGCGAGAAGCAGTCTTAAATAATCCCTTACTAATTTCCAATACCATTCGAGGTCGTGATTACCTTTTACTATTAAAAGATCATTTCCTTCTTCAAGCCAACTGGTAAGGCACCTGAATACTGCCGGATGTCCCCGAGAACAGATTGAAAGTTTATAAATGGATTTGAAGTCATCCGTACGTAACCCGTAAGTAATTTCCTTATTCGTGATGGAAGCCCGAAGTGCATCCGCATTTTTATCTAC
The DNA here is from genome assembly GCA_963757315.1 of uncultured Bacteroidota bacterium. Classification (GTDB taxonomy): domain Bacteria; phylum Bacteroidota; class Bacteroidia; order Chitinophagales; family Chitinophagaceae; genus Puia. Next base: position 1,223,255 of record CAVWRD010000012.1, read on the forward strand.
ACCCAAAGTCTTTAATATTTCGCTCCAGTTTTCAAAATCATTTGAAGTTACCGGCATGTTGCGAATACGGAGAAAATCTATAAAATCACCGTTGATGATCAGGAGTCCTTTTTTGTCGAATCGTTTTGATTTTCTCAGATAACTTAAAAACCTTGACATTGATTTGTCTGCAAAAAAATTCTCCGTACCGTCATAATTACCATTGGAATTTATTCCGGCGGCCATATGAAGATCACTGATAACAAAAATTTCCTTGTTTTCACTATCCAGAGAGACAATGGAATCGCCGTAAAAATCCGGCTCGCTATCAGATAATATTTCCGCAATATTCATGTAGGACAGGTTTAGCGGAAGGAAATAAAGTCGGGGAGTAGTACTCTGAAGTTAAATAATTTTTGTTTTAATAGTCCGATTATTTTTTTTGATCTAAGTGTTTTCACCTCAATGATGAGTTTTCGCTGCATCGGGTATAAAAACAATTTCCCGACTAAGGGTTTACTCTTAGATTGGTTACATAAGTATTTTACTTTTATCAGTTTACATCGATTCAAGTACACTTCAATCAGCAGTCTTCTTTGTGTATTCGCGATTTGAGCGACAAAAAGCTGCAAGGTCTTTTTCAACTTATAAAAGGCACCTGTATTCTTAGGGAGCAGTCTTTTATTGGAAGCTGCAGTGAAAACTGAACGGTGGGTGCCTAAAGAAGAACTTTGAAAAGTGTAATACTGATAGTTATTAATTTTTGTTACCAGGATAAAATATAAAGGCTTCTCCACTAGAGCCTTTATATTTTATCCGGAACATTAGCCAACAAGTCCGATTTCATATTCTATTTGATTTGTCCAAACATATCTGATTCTGCTCAGCAAGTGCCGTGCGATTTTAATAATCGCTTTATTGGGAACCATAGCAGCGCAGTATTTTTTGTATAGATGAAGCATAGCCGGATCCTTTCGGATAATGACCCAGCTGCTTTCGACGATCGCCGTTCTAAGGTGATGATTGCTACGATGAGTAATCCCTTTTGTTATGTTGTTTTCTCCGGAACTACCCGTGTCTGGAACGATACCAGCGTAGGAACAGAGTTTGTCGAGGGTTTTAAATCGTTTCATGTCCTGTAGTTCGGTGATGATAATCATAGAGTTTAGCAAGCCAATACCAGGAATACTCTGTATTAACTTCTGCGTCTTTATAAGTGCTTTCTGCTGCGACAGAGCACGTATCTGTTTGGTTGTTACTGTAACGAGTTTTCTGATTAACAAATACTCTTCTAGTGCCGTATCCAGCGCCTGTCGCAAGTATTCTGTTTGGCAAGGCAATAGCCTGATTGTTTCCACAAACCTTCGATTCCAGTGGTCATTGGGTTTGTCCATGCTTAACTTTAAGCCGCTGAACATAAGTAAATGCAAAACTCTGTTTTTACATCGGGTCTGATCTTTTACTAGTCGCCCTCTCTGACGAACAAGTGATCTGGCATGTTCCATTTCAAGGTCAGGCACATGGATCGGTCGCAACGTCGATTTAGATAAATGACGGCTTATTTTACGCGCATCGATCTGGTCGGTTTTTCTCTTTTTATCCCGGTCTGTAGATGGAATATCTGCCGGATTAACGACCATGCAGTGCAGCCCTGACGATGTTAAAGAACGCTGCAGTCCAAAGCCACTAAAGCCTGCTTCATAGGCAATCTGATAATGGGCGCCTGGATACTTTTTATGCAAATGCTTCATAAACAGATCCTCACTCGGATCCTGCGTATAATCTTCCAATTCAAATTGATCATTGCGAATGTTCACTCTCCAATTCTTTTTATGTACATCAATACCGCAGAAAATAGTTTGTCCCGCAAAATCGAGTTGTTTAATTTTAGGCATAGTTCCTGGTTTTTAAGTGTCATTTAGTTGTGGTAATTAAATTTACTTATAATCAGGAACTTACCTTTTCACCTCTCGGTGCGGCGTTTACTCATACATGAGACCTTAGCTGAACTACGTAAATTATTTCGGGAAAAACATCATTTTAATTTTACCTTACTATCGTCATGAACATATATCGGGAAATAAAAGAAACTCTCTCCGCATTATTCAAAAAACAAATTGCGGTGTTGCTGATTTCGATTACCGTTCTGCTAATGCTCTACGGATATCATGGCAATCTGGAATTACTTAAACTCATTTTACCAGACTGGTCTTATCCCGGAGTGGATACAGGTACAAGAACGCCCATTATTTCATGGATACCCTGGGACAGGGAATTTATATCCTTCTTCGGTGGTTTTCTTCTGTTGGTGATAATTCCCTGTCTGATCATTCGATTCGGATTTCATGAAAAACTTTCAGGCTACGGTCTTGGATGGCCGGTCAAAGAAAATCGAAAAGCAGCACTTGTATTATTTCTTACGCTGGCTCTTGGTTCGGCCATTCCCTTTTATTATGGTGCAAAAGACACCGGCATGCAGGCGGTGTATCCGTTTTATAAAACGTTTACTGGACTATCCCAGTTTCTGATCTACGAGTTTTCTTATTTCCCCTTTTTTGTAATCATAGAATTTGTTTTTCGGGGAGTGATTTTATTTTCCGTAGTCCGGGCGATCGAAACGTTATATACAGATAAATTCAGTGGAGTGTTGGCAATCGCCATTGCCATGATACCTTACTGCGTATGGCATATTGGAAAACCAGCAACAGAATTGTGGGGTACACCAATCTGGGGATTGCTGGCGGGAGCGGGGATTTATTTAACAAGATCCATATGGCCGGTACTGATGGCTCACTGGTTATTAAATATTTGGCTCGACGGATGTATTCTGCACAATCTGGGGCTGGCTCCCTTTCACTAAGTAAATGGAATCTGCATGGGATTTACTTCAACCTCAATACCGCAGCGTCGGGTGAAATTATTCTGAAACCTTCCAGCCTTGCTGTAATGACGATATACTTTAAGCCATTCGTCGAATTTCGGATAGAGCTTATACAGTGCTTCCTTGCCTTCACCTCCTACATGATTCACCTGACCCCAGTGCGGCCTTGAATTGAAAATACGCATGGCAGATTCAATGCGGCTCAGCAATTCATATCCCCCGTAAGCTTTACGAACCGTCGGAAATTCGATCATGCAGACATATTGATTTTCGGATTCAGCATACTGCATGGATAAAAAAAACGAATTTGTTTTAATGAACCGCAGTGAAACCGGTCCCGTTAGATATTGTCGTCCTTCCTGCACACTATTGTTCGACAATTCCAGGATTGCATCCACGGCCTTTGTGAACTGATCTGAAGGGAATGTTAGTTCCATGGCATAAGCGGAAAGATTATTGGCACGACCGAGATCCAGCACTTTAAAACTTTTGTCCACATAATTACGGTCTGTCAGTGAAGCGAACATTCCCTGTACAAGGCCCGGAATCATTTTTGGAAAATGATTGATGATGAGACGCATCACAAAATCAATCACGGTACTTGGGATCACAAAAAGTAATACTTCGAAAAACCATTTTCGGTGACCGCGGGGTATTAAAGATTTTTTTTCACTTTCTCCCGGATTATTGCGGCACGTAACAAGACATTTATGTTCATTTGCTGTAAATGCATAAGGACTTACAAGTACCTCAACATGTCGGTTATCCTGAAGAAGATTTTCAAAATCAATCTGGTGTTTTACTTTACTCCAGGTGCTGAACTGCCTTGTCTCTTTGAGTTTGTAATGATTCGTGACTTCTAGGCCCACAGCGTAGATTAAACCCATACATCCCATACTAACTACGATCGCTTTAAAATGATCATCGTCCTGTACCAGTCTTACTTGTAAACCACCGCTGATATTTACTGGCCCTTTTGAAATAGAATTTTCACCCGCTCTTTCAATCTGGATGAGTTTACCATTTTCGTCTACCATAATGATGACCCGCACATAAGAGGGAAAGGCGCCGAGATTGATACCCGAACCATGGGTGGAAGTAGAAATTACACCGGCAAGGGTTTGTCCGGTATACGCGCCCATATTTATAAGGGCCTTTCCCATATCGTCGAGTAGCTTATTGAGCTGGAAAAGATGAATGCCCGCTTCTACGAAAATCAGGCTTGTGTTATCTTTAAGTCCCGGTTTTAAATCGAATTGACTGCTGGGAAGAATATTATTCAGATTCCTGATGTCGACCATAAAATCATCGCTCAACATTATGTCTGATGTGGAATGGCCGGCACCGACTGCTTTTATCTTCAGCGTTTTCTTTTTCGCTTCAAGAATAATTTCGATGAGTTCGGTGAGTGTCTCTGGTGCACGTAACTGAAGCGGATCAGCGAGCTGATTGCCTACATAATTTTTCCATTTTACACGGGTTCCTGTTTTCATGATTGCTCTATACTAAGCTAACAAATAGGTAAGAAATCCTGCGAAATAAAAAGGGCTAAGGGGAAACCCTTATTTGCAAATGAGCTGGTGTTTTTCAAACCAAGGAATATTATTGTGAACCCTGACGATGGTAATCAAGATGGCCAGTCTGTTAAATTCACATCCCCAGATAGAGTTTAAATTCTGACGGCACGGTATCATCGAGGTGTTTATTCTTATGTAAATTTAGTAGAACGCATCCACCTGAGTCTTATATTCTCTGACAAATTCTCTGGGTGATTTATTAAGCATGGATTTGAATATCCGGTTGAAGTTAACGATATTACTGAAGCCGGATTGATAAGCGACAGCAGAAATACTTTTAAAATTATTATCCATTAATTTTCTGCAGGCTTCATTAATTCTGATTTCCGTCAGAAATGAAATAAACGTTTTAGAGGTATGTTTTTTAAAATAGCGGCAAAATGACTGGGGCGTCATGCAGGCAACCTGCGAAATTTGTTCCAGCGTGATATTCTCCATATGGTTGGCGATAATATATTGATATACGTCATTCATGCGCAGGCCTTCCGTGTCGGAGATGGAAACCAGTGGAGGTTCAATAGAGAGTGGTTTCCATTGTTTGATATCCGCCATGGTTTGAAGGAGCTCAATAAATAGTGCAAACCTGTAACCAGAAGAACTGTTTTTCACAGTCAATAGCCGGGTACATAGGTTTTGCTCATCTTTTTTAAGTGCCTGCATTCCATTAGTGGATGTTTCCGTGAACCTTTTAATATTCCTCAATTCCGGATACATGAGCAGGGGTGATAAAAACCCACAGGGTGAAAAGAAAACGTTCAGCGAATGAATGTGTTTGTTTTTATTTCCTTTAAAATATGCCGGATCACTTTTAAAAAGGTGCGGCTGATTGGCGCCGAGCAGGAAAACATTGCCCGGTTTGAATTGCTGCATCGTGTTCCCCGCTATCAATGTGCCTTCTCCGGCGATAACCCAGGTAATCTGGATTTCATTATGGCGGTGAAGGTGTTCATAAAAATGAGGCAATTTATCTTCCTGTACATGTATGGAATTATCCTTTAGTACTGGAATGGTAAACTGAATAATTTTCATGTATTCAATATAAACTAATAAATATTTAATTATTGATTTGGGGTAAATTTTGCAAAGAATATGAGAAAATTGGAAAAGAAAAGTTTTCAAAAAATGATGTGTTGATATTATTTGTTGGTTAAAATTTGATAAGTACAGGGTAAATAATACAAATGCGTGCCATATAGTATCTATTAAATTTGTTTCATTGCTTACAGGACCTAAGGGTCCACTTATTCGAATACTGCAGACTCAGGCTGACAGGTTTTTTTGATGTTAGTGCCGATCAAATCCGGGTGTAGGAGTTTTTACGTTTTACTGTAAGGCTTTATTTATCACAGTCAGGAAGTGTTTTTACTTTTTTTCAGTGAAATACTCCACGAAAAAATGACTCCAAAGAGCCAGGTGCTATGTTATTGTCAAAAAAAGAGTTTCAATAAATAAAACAACTGCCATGAGAATTAAACCTACGTTAACCGTACTTCTGGGATTAATCTTGTCCGTCTGTGCCTGGGGTCAGGTCAGGAAAATTACCGGACATGTAACCGATATTGTCGGTGTCGCACTATCCGGAGTCACCATAAAGGTCAAAAACACCAATACAGCGACCACATCAAATTCCAATGGTAATTTTTCTATTTCCACCAATGGAACTACCACTCTGGTTTTAAGTGCCGTTGGTTACCAGTCTAGAGAATATGTAGTGGGTGCAGAAGATAATATAACTATCAGTCTGCTTCAGAACACCACCACTCTGGATGAAGTAGTGGTAACAGCTCTGGGCGTTAAGAGAGAGAAACGAATGCTCACGTATAGTACCCAACAGGTACAGGGCGACGAGGTATTGAAATCTAAAGAACCTAACATCCTTAATGGTCTTACGGGGAAAATTTCAGGTGTGCAGATTACAAGTGCATCCGGAATGCCCGGCAGTTCGTCACGCATTGTTATCAGGGGGGTTACTTCTTTTTACGGCGATAATCAGGCGCTAATTGTATTGGATGGAATTCCAATTAATAATGCGGAGACTTCCGGTACACCTGATGGAGGTCCGGGTACAAATCGTCTTGCAGATCTGGATCCTTCCATCATTGAAAATGTAAATGTATTAAAAGGAGCGGCGGCCACTGCTTTGTATGGTTCTGCGGGTGCGCGAGGTGTAGTTATCATTACTACCAAACGGGGAGCGGCAGGAAAACCTGTTTTTAGTTTTTCAACCGGATTAAGTTATGATAAGCCTATTTATATTGAAAAGCAATACAAATACGCGCAAGGGGATACGTATAATGGAATACCCTATCAGTATTATGACGGAGAGACTTTGAAAACCAGCAGTTCCTGGGGCCCCGCAATGGATACCCTGGTCGTAAATGGTAGTCCCGCACCTACCTACGATCCATTAAAATTATTTTTTCAGACAGGTGTTACAACCAACACCAATTTTACTGTGACCGGGGGAAATAATAGTTCGGACTATGTTCTGTCCTATACCTTCTTCGACCAAAAAGGAACCGTTCCGAATACAGATTTCAAACGGCACACTTTGTTTACAAAATACAATACAAAAATTGTAGATAATCTCTCCTTGAACTTTCAAATGAATTATTCCTATACGCTCAATAATAAGATGCCGGAGGGATATGGTTTGGAAAGTCCAATCTGGACCGTTTATGCGGCACCTGTTTCCTACAACCCTTTGCCTTATCTGAATCCTGATGGTTCACAGCGATTATATCGGTATTCCAGAAATAATCCTTATTGGGTTTTGAATAATATATTAAATACATCGACGGTTAACCGGGTGATTCCGCTCATCACATTAAACTATACACCTACACCGTGGCTGAGTATTATGGATCGCATGGGAGCGGATATGTATGGGGAAGTGCAAAACTATCATGTCAATATCGGCGACATTACTTATGCTACCGGTCGCATCGTAGATGTGTACAATAATTTCAGACAATTCAACAATGATCTGATCGTACAGGGCAGAAAACAATTTGGAAAATTCTCCGTGGCACTCCTTTTGGGAAACAATGTTTTCTCCAACTATCTGCAAACAGTGAATGAAACGGGAACCGGACTATCCAATGCCGGATTTTATAATATGTCGAATGCGCAGAAGCAGACGTATACTGAAAATCATTACCTGACCCGGAAAGTGGGATTTTATTCACAGGCAGAAGTTGCCTATAATAATATGCTAATTCTTTCATTGACCGGCAGATACGATGGTAGTTCTGTATTATCAACCACGAACAGTTTTTACCCTTATGGATCGGCGGCCGTTGCTTATATTTTTTCAGAATTATTTTCTCCTGAATTAAAGAAGAAAATAAACTTTGGAAAATTAAGGATTTCTTATGCTACAGTCGGAAATGACAATGTGCAGCCTTATCAGCTTACGACGCCTTTTAGTCCGGCGATTATCTACGGCGGAAATTCGACCAATATTAATTTCCCGTATGGTGGTCAGAACGGATTTATGATTTCAAATACGCTGGGTAATGCGAATTTGAAAAACGAGTTATTGAAGGAATTTGAAGTTGGACTCGAGGCTAAATTCCTGAATAACAGGTTAGGCTTGGAGGCCTCTTATTTTGACCGGAAAACTTCCGATGGAATTATTCCTGGTGTTACGATATCACCCGCGACTGGCTATACCGGTACCACGGTCAATTCTGCTGAAATGCAGACGAAGGGATTTGAACTTCTGTTAACAACGACACCTATCAGGACATCCAAATTCAATTGGGATATCACGTTCAATTTCTCTAAACTAAACAATAATGTAAATGCCATTTATCCAGGTATTACACAGATCGGGAATGGCCAGACATATATTTTTGTAAACCAGCCATATGGCGTTTTATATGGAACCATTTATGCCAAAACTGCTAATGGTCAATTACGGATCAATAGTGACGGACTGCCGTACACGACAGAAAACGGTATCATGGGGAATATCACTGCAAAATGGCTGGCCGGTATCATCAACACTTTTAATTATTCAAATTTTGGTCTGAGCTTTTTCTTTGATATGAAGGAGGGAGGTGATGTATTTAACTCGGATGATTCATACGGATATTTCTATGGAACGCCTAAAGTAACGGAAAACCGGCAGGCAAGAGTTGTACAGGGAATCAGTGATGTAGATAATAAGCCTAATACGGTTGTCGTAAGCGGTGAAAGTTACTACCGGCAATTGAGCGGCATTTTACAATCAACTGTACAGGATGGAACTTATATCAAGCTTCGTTATGTGAATCTATCTTACTCCTTCAGAAAACTGATTCAAAGGAATTCTTTTTTAAAGGATTTGTCGCTGGTCGTAACGGGGAAAAATCTGTGGATTTATAAACCTCATTTTACGGGGTCAGATCCAGAGGTTAATTCGTTCGGTTCCTCTAACAGCGCTATAGGAGTAAATTCATTTTCAGCACCGACTTCGCGGTCTGTAAACTTCACATTACAAGTAGTATTTTAAATATGAAATACCCTAATAATAAATCATTCAGCATGAAAAATATATCATTTTTTCTTTTGCTTATCAGCTGCCTATTTTATTCCGGTTGTAAAAAATTTATAGACGTAAATCAGAATCCCAACAACCCGAGCAACGTGGCAGAGCCCATTTTATTATCGCCAATTGAAGCAGCCGTTGCAGAAAACGTAGCGGCGGGAAATGCTTCTGTTCTTGTAAATGAATGGATGCAGAATTTATGTTTGAATCAGCCGGTTCCAAGTATTGAAACCTACCAGATATACAACGCGAATTTTGATCCTTACTGGAGCGATTTCTATGTGGTTAATCTCAATAATCTATATCTCCTCAAACTAAAAGCGGAAGCCAATAAAAATTCTTCCTACGCAGGGATCGCGAAAATACTGATGGCCTATTGTTTGGGCAATGCCACCGATTTATGGGGAGATATCCCTTACGAAGAAGCTTTTAAAGGGGACGAAATTTTGAAACCGGCCTATGAAAAACAGGAAGATATTTATAAATCAATTCAGGACTTGCTCGATAGTGCGATAATAGATATCGGTAATCAAACGGGTATGGCCCCAGGTACAGATGATTTTTTTTACAATGGTTCCATGGATAACTGGACGAAGGTTGCATATACACTGAAGGCGCGTTACTATATGCATCTTACCAGTGCGCCGGGATACGATAAGGTTACTCAGGCTACGCTGGCTTTACAGGCATTGGCAAATGGAATGAAATCCAATGACGATGATTTAAAATTACCTTTTTCTGATCCCAACACGCAAAATCCATTATTTCTCAATACACAATCTTCCTCAACGTTGGTGATGGCATCCAATCTGGTGGATTCGCTTTTGTCGCGAAATGACCCAAGAGTATCCCAACTTCTTACACCCGGTTCTGCTTCTTCCGGCGTAGACAGTGGCAGGCAGAATGGAGATCCGGATGTTGGAGTGCTGGAAGTTTATTCCGTACCGGGAAGTTTCTACGGCGGCCCGAATGCGACCTGTTACATTGTAAACTATAATGAAGCCCAGTTTCTTCAGGCGGAAGCGACCTATTATATCTCGGGTCTCGCAGCTGCCAATCCGATTTACAGAAATGGGATCACGTCTAACTTTGCGAAACTTGGCATTGATTCAAATTCTGCTGCAGCCCAGGCATACCTTGGTGCTAGGGGCACCCTGACCGCTTCCAATGTGATGCAGTATATGATGACGGAGAAAAGTATCGCGAACTACTTTTCGCTGGAGAATTATGTCGATTGGAGAAGAACTGGATTTCCAACATTACAAGTGGTGCCGAATGCGACAATTCCAGCCATACCAACCAGATTTTTATATCCATTGGTGGAAATTGTTTCCAACCCGCAGACTCAGCAATCGGCGACACTGACAACGAATGTATGGTGGGACGGCAATTAAATGATAAACGGTGTTAAAATAACATTTCCGATGAACTGTTTTCTCTAATTTTATTTTTTTTCAATCACTTTGAATTAATTGTATGTCGCAAATCAGATGGCAGGGAGTATACCCTGCGTTACTCACACCTTTTAAAAAAGATGAGGCCATAGATTTTGAAATTTTCAAACTAAATCTGGATGCGCAGGTAAATGCAGGCGTCGAAGGAGTGGTTATTGGCGGGTCGCTGGGGGAAGCAAGTACGTTAGAAAAAAATGAATTGATGGAATTGTTGAAATTTTCCAGAGAGCACCTTCCAAGGAAAATTCCGGTAATTGTAAATATAGCGGAGCAGTCCACCAGCATCGGAATCAAATCGGCACAGGCAGCTGAAAAAAGCGGTGCCGACGGTTTGATGCTTCTTCCGCCTCTTCGGTACAAAGCCGATGACCGGGAGACATTGGAATACCTAAAGAGCATTACCAGCAACACTTCTCTTCCCATTATGATCTATAATAATCCTCATGATTATAAAATAGAAGTAACCCTGGAAATGTTTGAAGAACTCTCCAAAATATCAAGTATTCAGGCAGTAAAAGAATCTACCAGAGATGTTTCCAATGTTACAAGGATGAAGAATTATTTTGGGGACAGATATAAAATTCTATGCGGAGTAGATACTCTGGCGCTGGAGGAACTGGCGTTGGGAGCTGATGGCTGGATCGGCGGGCTGGTAGATGCTTTTCCTGCCGAATCCGTTGCGGTATACAAATTGATGAAAGCAGGAAAATATACAGAAGCCCTTCAAATTTACAGATGGTTCCTGCCAGTACTTGAACTCGATATTCATCCCAAACTGGTTCAGTATATTAAACTGGCTTCTTTGCAAACGGGCCTCGGAACGGAATATGTAAGGGCGCCACGATTACAACTGGAAGGCGAAGAAAGAAAAAGAATATTGGCAGTTATTGATCATACTATATCTACAAGACCTGTTTTACCGGATTATCTAAATCTTGCAAAAAAGGAAAATGCGGGTAGCCTTTGACTACATATTACCCATGAAAAAAAGGATCATATTCGCTTTACTCATATTTTTGATTGCTTCTAACGGATATGCACAGAGTTATGTTCCGGAACTGGACAATTCTAAAATAAAAGTTCAGCCAGTTGCTCCCGTAAATGCATACGCATTCAATCTGCGCGATGTAAGACTGCTGGGTGATGGTCCTTTCAAAAATGCCATGGACCGTGATGCTGCGTATATGTTACGATTGGATCCAAAAAGATTGTTACACCGCTTTTACAAAAATGCCGGTTTGCCGACCAAGGGAGATGTTTATGGCGGCTGGGAAAGCGAAGGTTTGTCGGGTCATACCCTGGGTCATTATTTGTCTGCCTGTTCTATGATGTACGCTTCCACTGGTGATGCGAGATTTAAAAACAACGTAGATTTTATTGTAAGCGAGCTGGATATTTGTCAGCAGGCCAGGAAAACAGGATATGTAGGCGCCATTCCCAACGAGGACTCAATATTCAGCAAATTGCAAAGAGGTGAAATTAAGTCCGGCGGATTCGATATGAACGGTGGCTGGTCGCCGTGGTATACTGTACATAAATTAATGGCAGGACTGGTGGATGCTTATTTGTATTGTGACAATCAGCAGGCGCTGGACATCGTTATTAAAATTGCAGACTGGACCGGTTACACTATTCAGAATCTGAGCCCGGTGCAATTACAAAAAATGCTTACCTGTGAATATGGTGGAATGAATGATGTGCTGGCGAATATTTACAGCGTGACGGGGAATAAAAAATATCTGGACCTCTCTTATAAGTTCTACGATGATTTTGTGATGAAACCGTTGTCGGAAAAAATAGATCCAATGGCTGGCAAACATTCCAATACCAATGTGCCTAAGGCCATCGGCAGTGCGAGACAATATGAACTGACAGCCAATAAAGAAGATAAGATCATAGCCTCTTTTTTCTGGGATATTATGGTGCATGATCATACCTATGTTATCGGTGGTAACAGCAATTATGAATATTGCGGTGAGCCTGATAAATTAAATGACGCACTCAGCGACAATACTTGTGAAACCTGTTGTACCTATAATATGCTGAAGCTGACTCGACATTTATTCTGCTGGGCACCTGACAGCAAACTCGCGGACTACTACGAACGTGCGTTATACAATCATATTCTTGCCTCGCAAAATCCGACAGACGGCATGATGTGTTATTTTGTTCCCCTACGTATGGGAACGAAAAAAGAATTCAGTGATGAGTTCAATACATTCACGTGTTGCGTGGGAAGCGGTATGGAAAATCACAGCAAATACACAGAAAATATTTATTACCAGGGAAAGGACGGAAGTCTTTATGTGAATCTCTTCATCGGATCCCGGTTGAACTGGAAGCGAAAAAATGTTACGCTGACGCAGGTAACTTCTTATCCGGAATCCGATCAGACTGAAATTATTATTCAAACAAAAACGCCAACGATATTTGCTTTGAGAATTCGACATCCATGGTGGGCAAGTAAGGAATTTACGGTAAAAATAAACGGGGAAAACCTGGCGGTAAAAACCGACTCAACGGGATATATTGTAGTCAAACATACCTGGAAAAATAATGATTCGGTTGAAATAAGATTTCCGATGAGTTTGTATGCTGAAGGGATGCCCGATAACAAAAAAAGGGTAGCACTATTGTACGGACCGGTTGTGCTGGCCGGTCAACTTGGGGAGAAGATGCCAGACCCGGTGTATGGTACGCCCGTGTTGTTAACTGACAATCACACAGTGGCAGACTGGGCAAGACCCATACCGAATGAGCCGCTGGTTTTTCAGCTGGAAAAAGTTGGAAAACCATTAGATGTAAAACTTATTCCCTTCTATAAAACATATAATCAATACTACAATGTCTACTGGGACTATTTCAACAATGCAGAATGGGTGAACCGGCAGGTCGAATACGAAGCACAGAAAAAGCATGAGCAGGAGGTAGAAGAACGAACCATTGATATCATGAGACTGGGAGAAATGCAACCTGAAAGAGATCATCACTTAACAGCATCAGAAAATTCCTACGCCGACGGGGCGCTTGGCAAGATGGGAAGAGAAGCCAGGAAAAACGGATTTTTCGCCTTTGATATGAAAGTACAGCAGGGAGTTTCGAATATTTTATTTTGCGAGTATTTGGGGGATGATAAAAACCGAACTTTTGATATACTGATCGATGGTCAGAAAATTGCTGAAGAAAAATTAACGGGTGGAGAGACTGGTAAATTTTTTGAAAAGGAATATCCCATTCCTAAGGAATTTATAAAAGGGAAAACAACCGTCACGGTAAGAATTCAGGCCAACGATCATTCCACTGCCGGGAGGGTTTTCGGTTGCCGGATACTCAGGAATGATAAAACCAGGTTGGATTAAATATACTAAACAGATTCCGTTTCCTTTTGATACTCCTTCATATACGCTCGCGGTGATCTTTTCATCATAGATTTAAAGACACGGTTAAAGCTAACGACATTGTTAAATCCGGACTGGTAAGCAATTTCAGAAATACTGCCGAAACGATTATCCATTAAGCGTTTGCAGGCTTCGTTTATCCGTACTTCATTCAGGAAAGTAATATAGGTTTTGGAAGTATGTTTTTTAAAATACCGGCAAAAAGACTGGGTGGTGAGGAACGCCACTTTTGCAATCTGTTCAAGGGTAATATTTTCAGTATAATTCGCCATAGTGTACTGATAAACGTCATTCATGCGCAGGCCTTCCGAATCCGTGATGGAAGTTTTAAATGAATCACGTGACAAATTTTTCCATTTTTTGATATCTGCCATTTCCTGCAACAATTCAATGAAAGCAGCAAACCTGTATCCGGAAGAACTGTTTTTTAATTTGAGAATTTGGTGATATAATTTCTTTTGGTCCTTTTCATAAGCCTGCATGCCGTAACTACTGGCGTCTATAAATTTCCTTATACTGCGGATTTCCGGAAAAGCCAGCAGACGGGATATAAAACCATTGGGATTAAAAAAAATATTCAAAGAATGGATTCTGAGTTTTTTATTCTTTCTAAAAAAGGCCGGATCACTTTTAAACAAATGCGGCTGATTCGCACCGATGATAAACACATCTCCTTCGTTGAACCGCTGCATTGAATTACGGGTAATCAAAGTGCCTTCGCCTTTCAAAATCCAGGTTATTTGTGTTTCATTGTGGCGATGTAAATGCTCGTAGAAATTTGGCAGTATATCCTCCTGTACATGAATTGAATTATCTTTTAAAACAGGAATTGTAAACTGTAAAACCTTCATTTTACCGATATTAGCACATAATAGTCCAAATTAATCGAACCGGGATAAAATATGCAAAATATAGGAGAAGAAATGATGTGTATATGAAAATTGAAGAAGTATTTTTGAAATAACATGAGTACGGTTTCATTTAAACCTTCATTGGGACTATTAGACGCAACGATGATCGTATCCGGGAGTATGATCGGGTCGGGAATCTTTATCGTAAGCGCAGATATCACAAGAAATACAGGGAGTGCAGGCTGGCTAATGATTGTGTGGCTGTTAACTGGTTTTATGACTGTAACCGCAGCCTTGAGTTATGGTGAACTTAGTGCCATGTATCCCAGGGCGGGCGGACAATATCTGTATTTGAAAGAAGCTTATACTCCGCTGATTGGATTTTTATATGGATGGAGTTTTTTCTCTGTTATACAAACGGCAACAATTGCGGCGGTGGGTGTAGCTTTTGCAAAATTTACAGCTTATATTTTCCCTCTATTCAGTGAAGAACACGTGGCCATAGACCTGGGATTCTATAAAGTATCCCCGGCGCAATTATTGTCGATTCTGGTGATCATTCTGCTGACTTATATCAATTCCAGAGGGATCAAAAACGGGAAGATTATTCAAACGACCTTCACCCTGGCTAAATTGCTCAGTTTATTTGGGTTGATCGTTGCAGGTTTGATCATGGTAAATCCAGTGGTCTTGCATGCGAATTGGAAAAATGCATGGAATATTCACAGACTCAATTCGGATGGAAGTTTTATGGAATATACTTCAATTGCCGCCGCGGGAGCTGTTGCGTCAGCTATGGTGGGATCTATATTCAGCAGTGATTCCTGGAACAACGTAACTTTTATTGCAGGTGAAATAAAAAACCCCAGACGTAATATCGGACTCAGTCTTTTTCTCGGCACACTGATCGTTACTCTGATTTATCTCGCTACGAACCTGGCTTATACGGCCGTGTTACCATTACATGAAATAGCCACTTCGCCCAGGGACAGAGTAGGGGTGGCTGCTTCTGAAGTTATTTTTGGAAACGCGGGTACGATTATCATGGCAATCATGATCATGATATCCACTTTCGGTTGTAACAATGGAATTATATTATCGGGAGCCAGAGTATACTATACCATGGCGAAGGACAACTTGTTTTTTCATAAGGCGGGAACCCTGAACAAATTTGCGGTACCGTCCTATGCTTTGTGGATGCAATGTCTATTTGCCTGTATCTGGAGTTTAAGTGGAAAATACGGGGATCTGTTGGACATGATTTCATTTGTAGTTGTGTGTTTTTATGTTCTTACTATCTACGGAATTTTTATACTTCGTCGAAAAAAACCCGACATGGAAAGACCCTATAAAGCGTTTGGCTACCCTGTTTTGCCGCTGTTGTATATTTTAATGGGAGTCAGTTTTTGCATGTTACTGATCGTATATAAACCGAAATTTACCTGGCCGGGATTGTTGATTACACTGATTGGAATACCGATTTATTTCGCCACTATAAACAACAACAAAAAACATGGTATATCTGCTTAACTTCATTCTATGCTGAAAGGATATAATCTCATTGGAAATACGGAGTCGGCAAAAGGCGACATCTTTCTGCATGCGTTCAGTACAATCCAACAAATGGACCTGCCGGAAAAATTTACAACGGCCACTGAAACAGAAGTGGAACAAGCTATCGCAAAAGCGATGGAAGCTTTTGAGATTTATAAAGATATTTCATCCGAAAATAAAGCCCTGTTTTTGGAAAGCATCGCCGCAGAAATTGAAAATATCGGGGAGGAATTAATCGAAAGAGCAAAACTGGAAACGGGACTGACAGAACAAAGACTAATTGGAGAGCGAGGCAGGACAACGAGTCAGTTGAAATTATTTGCAGCATTGTTGCGTGAGGGGTCTTGGGTTGAAGCTGTAATAGATCAAGCGATTCCCAACAGGAAACCATTGCCAAGAAGTGATTTGCGTAAAATGAATGTAGCCATTGGTCCGGTAGCTGTATTTGGGGCAAGCAATTTTCCATTTGCTTTTTCAACGGCAGGGGGAGATACGGTGTCCGCACTGGCTGCTGGAAATCCGGTGATCGTAAAAGCCCATGAATCACATCTGGGGACCAATGAACTGATCGCATCAGCTGTCAAAAAAGCAGTAGTGAATACGAAAATGCCGGACGGTGTATTTTCATTTATTGTTGGAAGAGGTACTGTCACCGGGATGCAGCTTGTTAAAAATCCCGGAGTAAAAGCTATAGGATTTACTGGTTCCTACCACGCAGGGATGGCCATTTTTAAAGCAGCTGTTAATGAACGGGAATCGCCTATTCCGGTATATGCTGAAATGAGCAGTATCAATCCAGTGTTGATTCTGCCATCAAAATTAAAAAAGGATCTGACTGGGGTTGTAAATATGGTGACCGCTTCAATTACTCTAGGTGTTGGTCAGTTTTGCACGAACCCGGGATTGCTATTTGTGATAAAAGATGAATCTTTCGAAGAGTTTGTTAAGAAATTAAAGGAATCACTGGCCACTACGCCTTCGGGTGTTATGCTGAATTCCGAGATTTGTAAAAACTATTATCTCAACAGGCAGATTGTTGCATCGCAAAATGGTGTCAACATTTTGCACATGGGCGATAATGATAGTGAATCATTTAAAGGATCTACTGCCTTATTAGAGATAAATGCAGAACAATTTATTTCCAATCCTGTTTTACAAAAAGAAATTTTCGGCCCGGCATCATTGGTAGTAAAATGCAAGGATGAATCCACTTTATTAACTGCCGTAGAATCCCTGTATGGCCAGCTAACTGGCACAATTCTGGGAGATGAAAACGATCTGAAACAATTCTCGTGTGCTATCGATTCGATGCAGGAAAAAGTAGGCCGATTGATATTAAACGGAGTGCCTACTGGGGTGGAAGTGAGTCACGCGATGGTTCATGGCGGTCCATTCCCTGCAACAACAGATGCAAGATCTACTTCAGTCGGGGCAGATGCGATCAAAAGATTTGTGCGTCCGTTTTGTTTTCAGGATTTTCCACCCGCTTATTTACCGGATGCTTTAAAAAATGAAAACCCCTTGCATATCATGCGCAAAATAAACGGAATGTATACAAAGGATCCAATTTAATTATGTCTTCAAAAAAATTCTTTTGTATTGATGCTCATACCTGCGGGAACCCTGTGCGATTGGTTGCAGCAGGCGGACCGTTTCTTGACGGAAATTCGATGAGCGAAAAGCGCCTGCATTTTATGCGCGATTATGACTGGATCCGTAAAGGACTCATGTTCGAACCGCGAGGGCACGACATGATGAGTGGAAGTATTTTATATCCTCCGCACGATCCGGACAATGATGTTGCAGTCCTGTTCATCGAAACCAGCGGATGTTTACCCATGTGTGGTCACGGCACCATTGGTACGATCACGATCGCTATTGAGGAAGGACTTATCAAACCGAAAACATCGGGTATCGTACGTATGGAAACGCCGGCAGGCCTTGTTCTGATAGAGTATACTGAAAAAGCCAATAAAGTAAAAACCGTAAAACTTACCAACGTTCCGTCATATCTGGCTGCTACTGAACTATTGGTTGAATGTCCTGAGTTGGGCGAACTTGTTATTGATGTCTCCTATGGCGGAAATTATTATGCGATCGTGGATGTTCAGAAAAACTTCAAAGGAATTGAACACTACGGAGTGGATAAATTAATTGTCTGGGCGAGGGAATTGCGAAAACGCATCAATGAAAAATATGAGTTTGTACATCCCGAAAATCCGAGCATCAATGGATGTTCCCATATATTGTGGACAGGGGCGATATTGGACAAAACATCTACGGCCCGCAATGCGGTATTTTACGGAGAAAAAGCAATTGACCGCAGTCCTTGTGGCACGGGCACTTCCGCCCGGATGGCGCAATGGTATTCAAAAGGAAAATTAAAAAAGGGAGATGTATTTATTCATGAAAGCATCATAGGATCAAAATTCACAGGCACTATTGAAGAAGAAACAACCATCGCCGGTACACCGGCAATAAGACCCGGTATTGAAGGATGGGCGAGGATTTACGGATATAATACAATCAGTATTGATGATGAAGACGATCCATTTGCTTTTGGCTTCCAGATTTTATAAAAGTTTTTACAAACATGAAAGCAATAGTAATAGGGGGTGGAATTATTGGATTGTGTTCAGCTTACTATTTGCAGAAGAGTGGATGGCAGGTTACGGTTATTGACGAAAATGATCTCACCAACAATTGCTCCTATGGAAATGCAGGTATGATTGTACCCAGTCATTTCACACCACTGGCTTCTCCCGGAATTATAACACAGGGTATTAAATGGATGTTTGACAGTAAGAGTCCATTCTATATAAAACCTTCCCTTAGCCGGGATCTTATAAAATGGGCTGTAACATTTATCAGGCACGCCAATAAAAAAAATGTAGAACATGCGGCGCCTTACCTCCGCGATCTGAGTTTATTAAGTTCTGGTCTTTATCAGGAACTATCCCAACAGCCTGGATTCGATTTTGCCCTGGAACAGAAGGGTATCCTGATGTATTTTAAAACTGAGAAATCCGGTGAAGAAGAACTACTTCTTGTAGAAAAGGCAAGATCACTGGGATTGAATGCGGAGGCGCTTTCAAAAGAACAGATTCAGTTGTTAGAGCCTGATACCGAACTGGATATACTGGGTGCGGTACACTATCACTGTGACGGACATCTGTATCCGAACAATCTCATGAAACAATTAATTCATTCTATACGGGAAAACGGTGGAGAAGTTCGGGCTAATACGAAGATTGTGGAAATGGAGACTGTTCATGGAAAAATAAAATCGATTCGTTCATCCACTGAAAAAATAGAAGGAGATATTTATGTTGTAACAGGCGGTTGCTGGTTACCGGAACTTAGTAAAATGGTGGGAGTGACTGTTCCACTCATGCCAGGTAAAGGATATTCGTTCACACAAAAGATTCCGGCAGTAAAATTAAATATACCTGCAATTCTGACAGAAGCGAGGGTTGCCATTACACCCATGAATGGTTATATGAGGTTTGGTGGAACCATGGAAATTGCGTCTGTAAATAAGAAGATCAATATGAATCGGGTGAAGGGTATTTTGGATTCCATACCTGCGTATTTTCCAGGGATGAGGCCAGAGTTGCCGGATGACAAAGATATCTGGTTTGGCTACCGGCCATGTTCTCCTGATGGAATGCCCTACATCGGGTTCAGTAAAAAAATAAAGAATATGGTTATAGCAGGAGGTCATTCGATGATGGGACTGGGCTTAGGTCCTGCGACGGGCAGGCTGGTAGCGGATCTTGCAAATGACGTGCCGCTCCCATTGAAAATAGATGCATTTAATCCGGAAAGATTTTCTTAAGCTATCAGCATCCGTCAATATAACTTTATTGTATTCATTAAAATCGAATTATGCGTAAACTCCCGGCTTTCGTAGTTGTGCTTATATGTTTTGTTCTGAATTCCTCCGCACAACTTACTCCAACTTATGTTCCCTGCAATGCGATGCCAAATATCATGCAGAGTTATTATGCCGACGTAGACGCATTGAACAGAGTATACTTTGTAGTTGGATCTCCGGAAATGAGCAATCGCTATAAAAAACAGGCAGAAGATTATCTGGGCAAACTGGAGATGATTGAATTCAATCAGCTGCCGCAGGGTTGTAAAGCAGACTATATATTATTCAGGAGAAATTTAAACGATGCCATTTACCGGTCTGACGATGAAATAAAACAATTCAATCTGTTAAAGGAATGGTTTCCTTTTGCGGACTCGCTATATGGATTTGAAAAAATACGCAGACGCGGAGGGAAGATAGATGCGCAGAATGTTGCTTCTAATTTCAATTCAATCAGCAAAGAATTAAAACTGTTGTCTGCAAGACTGTCGTCAGATAAAGCGATTACTGTAAAGGATGGACGCGGCGCTTCTCTTATTATACATGGAATGCAGATAGCGGCTAAAAATGTATTTACATTTTATAACGGCTACGATCCCCTGTTTACCTGGTGGGTTCCCGACACTTACAAAATCCTGGACAGCGGTCTTACGGCCTATGCTGCTGCCTTCAAAGCTGCTGCCGAAAAAAATGCAACCAATAAAGACTCCAGTGGTATTATCGGGTTTCCTATCGGAAGAGATGAGTTGATCAGACTTTTGAATTTCGAACTGATTAACTACTCGCCAGAGGAATTGATTGCGATAGCCAATAAGGAATTTGAATGGTGCGATAAAGAATTGTTGAAAGCTACATCTGAAATGGGTTATGGTACGGATTGGAAAAAGGCAGAAGAGAAAGTGAAACAATCGTATGTTCCGGCAGGTGAGCAACCACAGGCCATGGTGAAATTATATAATGAATCAATTGCTTTTCTTAAAGAAAGAGATCTGGTCACTATTCCCAGTCTGGCGGAAGAAACCTGGCGTATCGGCATGTTGAGTCCGCAACAACAATTGTACAATCCGTTTTTTTTAGGAGGCGAGGAGCTGTCTATTTCCTACCCGACGAATACGATGGATTTTGATTCGAGGATGATGAGCATGCGTGGAAACAATCCGCATTTTTCCCGCGCCACTGTGCATCATGAATTGATTGCAGGTCATTATCTGCAGCAATTCATGGAAGAACATGTAGATACTTACCGCAGATATCCGACCGCTTTCTGGACCGAAGGTGGTGCGCTTTACTGGGAAATGGAATTGTGGAACGAAGGATTTCCGCAATCACCCGAAGACCGTATCGGCATGTTGTTCTGGCGTATGCATCGCTGCGCACGTATTATTTTTTCACTGAATTATCACCTCGGTAAATGGTCGCCCCAGCAGTGTATTGATTTTCTGGTAGACCGTGTAGGACATGAAAGGGCCAATGCCGAAGGCGAAGTGCGCCGTTCGTTTGTTGGCGGATACGATCCACTATACCAGGTCGGGTATCTTATCGGCGGACTTGAAATAATGGCACTCAAAAATGAAATTGTTTCTGAAAAGAAAATGACGCTGAAACAGTTTCATGATTCCTATTATTCACAAAATTCGATGCCGATCGAAATGCTGCGGAATATACTATTGAATAAGCCGATTGCCAAAGACTATCAGACAAACTGGCGATTTTACGTACTGCCATAATATAAATTTATGCGAAATATCATTCTTGCCTTTTTCATTGTCCTTCCGGTAATAGTAAGATCCCAACATAGGGACTATCCCATTCAACCAGTCATATTCACGCAGGTACACGTGAGTGATTCCTTCTGGCAACCCAGAATGCAGATCAATGCAGATATAACGATACCCTATATTTTAGAAATGTGCAGAAAGCATGGCCGGATCGATAATTTCCTGGCGGCTGCTGGAAAAAAGGAAAATAAACTCTGTTCGATATACCCATTCGATGATACGGATGTTTACAAATGGATTGAAGGTGCTTCTTACTCATTGCAAAATCAACCCAATCCCTCACTGGCCAGATATCTCGATACGTTGATTTCCATCATTGCTGATGCGCAGGAGCCGGATGGGTATCTCTATACTTTTCGGACAATCAAACCCGTCGTACCGCATGAATGGGTAGGAACCAAACGCTGGATCCAGGACTCCGTGCTAAGTCATGAATTATACGATGCGGGTCATTTATATGAAGCTGCTTATGCTTATTATAACGCAACCGGTAAAAAATCGCTGCTGAATATAGCTCTGAAAAATGCAGACCTCCTGGTGAAGGATTTTGGATACGGGAAACTGGAAATTTATCCTGGCCACCAGATCGTAGAAATCGGATTGGTAAAACTTTATCGGGTAACCGGAAATAAAAAATACCTGGATCTTGCCAAATTTTTCCTCGATGTGCGCGGACCTAAAGGAGATATTTATAATCAGGCGAATGAAAAAGTAGTAGATCAGCGGGAAGCGGAAGGTCATGCTGTGAGAGCAGCCTACATGTATAGTGGTATGGCGGATGTTGCCGCCTTGACAGGCGACACGAATTATTTACATGCGATTGATGCCATCTGGGAAGATGTTGTTAAAGGCAAAATATATATTACCGGTGGTATTGGCGCTACCAATAATGGGGAAGCATTCGGGGAAACTTATGATTTACCAAATATGAGTGCCTATGCAGAAACCTGCGCCGCCATTGCAAATGTATATTGGAACAACAGGATGTTCCTGTTGCACGGTGATTCGAAATATATTGATATTCTTGAGCGAACATTGTACAATGGATTATTATCTGGCATCTCGCTCAGCGGGGATCATTTCTTTTATCCAAATCCTTTGGCTTCTATGGGTCAGCATGACCGGAGCGGATGGTTTTCCTGTGCTTGTTGTATTTCGAATATGACCAGATTTCTTCCTTCTGTTCCCGGTTATGTATATGCGCAAAACGGGAACGATCTGTATGTAAATCTTTTTATGAGTAATCTCAGTAATATAAGACTGGAATCCGGTAAAGTGCATATTGAAGAAACCACCCGTTATCCCTGGAATGGAAAAATAGAAATGCAAATCGATCCGGAGAAAACATTGACCTTCACAATTCGAATCCGTATACCTGGTTGGGCTCAACAGCGTCCGGTTCCCGGAAATCTGTATTATAATAAAGCCGGCAAATTGCCGGTGACTTTACAGGTAAATGGAAAATCAATTCCGCTTGAAATTGAAAAGGGATACGCCATTATTAAACGCAGTTGGGAAAAAGGTGATCTTATTTCATTGAATCTTCCGATGGAGCCACAACGCATATTGGCCAATTCAAATGTAAAGGCTGACGTTGGCCGATTTACAATACAAAACGGTCCGATAGTCTATTGTTTGGAAGGGTTTGATAATAAGGATAAGCTGGTTCAGAATATTGTTCTGGATACAAGTGCGGTTCTGCAAGTGCGTTATAACGATCAAATGTTAAATGGTGTAAATGTGATCACTGGTTTGGGAACAGGGACCAAGCATCAACTAAACACCGATGAATTAATTACAGTTTCCCAAACAATTACAGCAATTCCCTACTATTCCTGGGACAACCGGGGGCCAGGTGAAATGGAAGTTTGGATTCCCTTTATACAATCTGTTTCCCGACCGCAGCCTGCTCCAACAATTGCAAGTAAAAGTAAGATCAGCAGTTCCGTGAGTTCCAAAACTTTGATAGCGATCAATGACCAGTTTGAACCGGTTGATTCAAAAGATAATTCCATTCCTTATTTCCACTGGTGGCCCGAAAAAAATAAAACTGAATGGGTGGCTTACGAGTTTGACGGTACTCATTCTGTATCGTCCTGCAAAGTATACTGGTATGACGATGGTCCTGATGGCGGTTGCCGGATACCGGCTGAATGGAAAGTTTATTATAAAAAGGACGGTGTCTGGGCACCTGTAAAAAATATTACTCCGTATGAAATATCGAAAGACAGGTATAATCGGGTACGGTTTGAGCCGGTAACTACTACTGGTTTAAAATTAGAAGTGCGTTTGCCACCAGATAACTCCAGCGGCATGCATGAATGGATTGTCGAATAATATTCGCCATGATCTTTTTGAGGCTCCCACTATAATTTGGACCGCTTTGGATAAAATCTGCATATAACTTAATAAAATCAGTGAATTAACGGGTGGGCTATTCAATATATTTAAATGTCATTTATACATTTAAAAATACGAACTTACATATTATAAACACTTTAGCACTTTTTTTTGGTATATGAAGTGTTTTAATCAATGAGAAAGTGAGAAAAGCCTTCGCGTTGAGTCGAATGGCGTAAGCAATCCGGGGGCAATTTTTATTGCCCCTTTTTTATTAAAAATTTAAAATATGCCCATAATATTGCCGGTCATTTGACCTCGTTAAATATCGAAATAAAAAATGCCTGCATGTCCTTCCACGAAGCGGAATCAGCGCTGGCATTATATGCCATGGGCATACTGAATTTTATTCCCAGTGCAGTTGCATCCGGATTTGTGTAGGCATGTTTGGCACCGGGATAAGTAATGAAGCTATATATCGCATCGATGGAGTCCATACTTTTTCTAAATGCCATCTGATCAGAAATGGGTGCATACTCATCATCACCACCCTGACAAATCAACACCCTGGCCTTTAGAAGATTTTTTTTGAATGGAACGCCTTTTAATCTTCCGTGAAAGCTCACCACACCTTTTAACGGAGCGCCTTGTTTCGCCGCATTCACTACCACAAAACCTCCGAAACAATATCCCATGGCCGCCATTCTCGTCGTATCAGCCTTTGGGAAATCTGCAGATTTGTTGATCGCATCCATAATGGGCTGGAAAGTCTTCTCCGGATTTGAGTAATATGGTTTTGTATCTGCTTTTGCTTCGTCGGGGTTATTAGCGAGCTGACCTTCTCCAAATAAATCAGCAACAAAGGCAAAATATCCAAGCACTGCAATTTTCTTCGCGCGGGATTTTGCATAGTCATTTAATCCCCACCATTCATGAACAATGATTACTACAGGGAGTTTTCCTTTAAGGGTTTCATCATAAGCGATATATCCCTTCGATCGTTTGCCGTTTGAATTATAAAATACTTCCTGCGTTTTTATATTTGAAACAGGACGGGAATCGGCAACAATTTCCTGATGAATATTTTTTTGAGAAAGATGATTGTTTGGCGACATACAAAAAAGGCAAAAGCCGAAACCGGCGATCCTGGCAGTTGAAATCTTAAACATATTTTTTCTATCTGGCTTATTTATTTTCTGATGCCAGAAAACCGCCAACATGGTAAGGTAATCTTTAAAGACCGGATATCAGCGTCGTTGATCGCGGAGAAAGGACAACACATGATCGGCGAACCAATTGGGTTCTTCCTGAAAAGAAACGTGGGCGGCATCATAAAATATCACGCGGCTATTTTTAAAATGCCAGGTTTTGTAAGTATCGGGACCAACTGAATAGTCTTTTTTTCCGGTGATGATCAACACGGGCGCATTGATATACCGGGTATATTCGGAATAGTCTTGTAGATAGTCTTTCATGGTCCATACATGATGCTGAAAGTCCTGATTAAAATGGGGAGTAGCTGCTCCAATTAATGAGTCCTCTAAATTCTTTTGATCTTGTGAACGGAACATGATTTTATATTCTATACCGTATTTTGCCATCTCCGCATGCACATTCATCATTTGATTAAAAAGGGGCAGGAGAGTATCCGTTGTATATCTAACTCCAATTTCTTTTAATAAACGGATCCCACTATCATTATGACTATGAAGAACCGCATTCATATTCATTGAACAATGCGCATATACAAGAGAGTGAATATATTGCGGATAATCTTTTGCATAGGCAGTCAACACCAGGCCGCCGAACGAATGTGCGATAATGGACCATTTTTTTATTTTCAGAAAACTTCTGATTTCTTCAATGTCCATCTCCATTCTTTTCATGCTGTAGTTACTGTCGGCAGCAGAAGCCGATCGTCCACCACCACGCTGGTCGTAGTAAATCATCTGAAGGCGTTTCTCCAATAGTTTTGCGACGGGCAAAGCTTCGAAGTAATTACTGGTATTTCCCGGACCACCATGAATAAACAGACAAGGGTCTCCGTGGGGAGATAATAACTGGCAGGTTTTTGTAGAGCTCGCAGATCATGCAGACATAGAAAAAGTGTCCGCAAAAATCAGATCCATCAAATCGAATAATGATCCCTGGTATGAGTCGACGGGACATAATATGAATACTTCGGAATTATTCCTGCATCCGATGAGCCGTTGGCATTTATATTCAGAATTCAAGGAAGGAAATCCCGACAGCGGCAGGATTATGTACGTTCGGTTATTCGGACTTATCGGTGTTTTTGTTCTACTGCTGGCCTGCATCAATTTCATGAACCTCAGCACCGCCCGTTCAGAGAAGAGAGCTAAAGAAGTAGGCATTCGAAAAACGATCGGTTCACTTCGCTGGCAACTCATCGGCCAATTTTTTATTGAATCCTTACTCGTAGCCCTTATGGCGTTTATTTTAGCTGTAGGGCTCTTTATCATTTCGCTTCCCTTCTTCAATGGACTGGCTGAAACGGAGGTAAGGGTTCCCTGGTCGAATCCCGTTTGGTGGGTCGCGGGAATATGTTTCGCAATTTTTACGGGCCTGATCGCAGGCAGTTACCCGGCTCTGTATTTATCTTCTTTTCAACCGGTAAAAGTGCTAAAGGGAATTTTCCGTGTTGGTCGATGGTCTGCCCTGCCACGGAAGGTTTTGGTAGTGGTGCAGTTTACTGTGTCCATCGCTATGATCATTGGAACAATCATCGTTTTCAGACAGGTTCAATATGCCAAAGACAGACCGGTGGGATATAATCAGCAGGGACTGTTCATGATGGAGATGAATACTAACAATATATATGATCATTTCTCCGCTTTCCGCAACGACCTCCTGAACACGGGTGCCGTTACCGAAGTGGCTGAATCTGTTAGCCCGGTCACTGCATCCTGGCCACAAAATGGAGGTCTTAGCTGGACCGATCACAACAGCAGCATGGCGTCTGATCCCGATTTTACAATGAAAGGGGTAACTACTGAATATGCTAAAACACTTGGATTGAAAATTACGGAGGGCAGGGATTTTCGGTCCGGACCCACCGGATCTGATTCAGGTACGATGATCTTAAGCGAATCTTCAGTAAAACATATGGGACTGAAAAATCCGATTGGGAAAACAGTGACCTGGATGAAACACCATTTTACTGTTATTGGTGTTGTAAAAAATATGGTCATGGAATCTCCCTATGAACCACCGGTTGCCGCCATGTACTATTTATCACTTTATAGAATGTCGAACATCACGGTGCGGATCAATCCTGCACTTAACCCGCAGGAGGCATTCAAAAGGATCAGTCCGGTATTTGCAAAATACAGTCCTGCAGAACCTTTTGATTACAAATTTGTGGACGAAGAATATGATTCCAGATTTCGTGCGGAATCTCGTATCGGTCAATTGGCAGGCTTCTTCACTATACTGGCTATCTTTATTTCCTGCCTAGGGTTATTTGGCCTCGCTTCATTTGTGGCGGAGCAACGCAACAAAGAAATTGGTGTGCGGAAAATTCTGGGAGCAACTGTATTCAATCTCTGGAGAATGTTATCAAAAGATTTTGTTCTTTTAGTTGGTTTATCTTGTCTGATCGCTATACCAATTGCTGGTTTGATGCTTCACCAATGGCTTCAGGCATATGCTTACAGAACAGAAATCTCCTGGTGGATATTTGCTGTAGCCGGATTGGGTGCGATCGGGATAACGCTGTTGACAGTTAGTTATCAGAGTATAAAAGCAGCACTAACTAATCAAGTGCGTAGTTTGAGATCGGAATAATTTTTAAACCATTTTTTCTTGTGTGCCTCGCTGCGGGATGAAGGATATATTTCGCGTAACTGCAGTATATTTACCCGAAGACCGAAAACTCACACAAGAAAATAATATGCGATTTATTTCTATCACAACGACCACACTGTTTGTTTTTCTCAATTTTTCTTTATCCGCTCAGACCGTTAACCAGGATTCTGTTTTTATAGCGGACAATTACACTAAAATAGAAAGAATGATTCCCATGCGGGACGGTGTCAAACTGTTTACGGCTATCTATATTCCCAAAGATGATAAGGAAAAATATCCTTTTCTTATGACGCGGACGCCCTATTCCTGCAGGCCTTATGGCGAAACTCATCTTCCAAAACGCTGGCTCGGGCCAGACAGGCTGCTGATGCACGAAAAATATATTTTCGTTTACCAGGATGTTCGTGGACGTTATAAAAGCGAAGGTTCATTTGAAGAAATGACACCTGCCATAGACAATAAGAAATCAAAAACCGATGTCGACGAAAGCAGCGATACATATGATACAATCGACTGGCTGCTTGCTAACATAAAAAATAATAATGGGAAGGTTGGTCTTTGCGGAATTTCTTATCCAGGATTTTACGCCTCTGCTTCATTACCAGACGCACATCCGGCTATCAAAGCAGTATCACCACAGGCACCTGTAACCGATGAATTTATTGGTGATGATGTGAATCATAATGGCGCTTTTTATCTTTTGGACAATTTTAATTTTTCGGTTTATTTTCTGGGGGAAAGGACAGATTCGGGAGCCAGCTATAAACCTGCTTTTAAATATGATCCCAAAGACGCATATTCATTTTATTTGAACTTGGGGCCATTGAAAAATACCAACGACGGCAATTATTTTAACAATAAGGCAAAAATCTGGAATGAATATCTCCGGCATGATACTTACGATGACTATTGGAAGGCAAGAAATATAAGAACCCATCTGAATAATATAAAACCCGCAGTGTTGGTTGTTGGAGGATGGTTTGATGCGGAGGATTTATTCGGCTCGCTGCATACTTTCGAGGCTATCAAACAACAATCACCTGCAAATAAGAATATCTGGCTGGTGATGGGCCCCTGGAAACACGGCGAGTGGGGTGGAATTAAACAAATCGGGTTTCCTACACACAATATCGAGAGCCAGAATGAATTTTATCATGAAGAAATTGAATCGAAATTTTTCAATTATTTTTTAAAGGATAAGGGTGATTTTAAACAACCTCAGGCTACTGTGTTTGAAACAGGAACGAATCTGTGGAAAAAATATAATTCATGGCCGCCGGCTGAAAATAATCTCCAGATATTTTATCTGCAGTCAGGCGGACATATTTCATCTTCTTTGGCCACAGGATATGATGAATATGTCAGTGATCTGGCGAATCCGGTTCCTTACACAAAGGGCGTTTATGCTGACAGGAATAACAATTATGTGATGGAGGACCAGCGGTTTGCATCAGAAAGAAAAGACGTTCTAACCTATCAGACAGATATCTTAACCAGTGATATTAACGTAGCGGGAAGATTGAAAGTGGATTTGTTTATCTCCAGCACAGGAACTGACGCCGATTTCATAGTTAAGCTTATTGATGTTTTACCCGACAATGAACCGGATTATCAAACAACTTACACCCTCAATAATGTTGCCCATACTGATACTCATCATCTGGCAGGTGTGCAAAGATTAGAAAGGTCTGAAGTGTTCAGAAGCAAATTCAGAAACAGTTATGAGAAACCCGAACCACTAATTCCGGGACAGCCAACTGAGGTAAAATTCGATATGAACGATATTGCACACAATTTTAAGAAGGGGCATCGTATAATGGTGCAGGTGCAGAGTACCTGGTTTCCTTTGGTAGATTTAAATCCGCAGAAATTTACTGACATACCAAGTGCGGGCAAGGAAGACTTTCAAAAAGCAACGATACATGTATATCATAATTCAAGTATCAGTTTGCCTGTTGTTCAATAATGAAAGTTTATTTGTATACCGGTCCATTTTATCTTTTGTTCCACAGTTTAATGGATTACACCAACGTCTCTTCCCATTCCTGGTTTCATCATAAAATACCCATCCACAAGATGAACATTCTTTAATTCTGACTTGTTCCCGCCTGGTCAGCATATCGTACAGGGACTTTACTATGACCCAAACCGGCCTCATTAAATCAACCGGTTGTGTTTTTTTATAATTCGAAACCAAAATTCCTTCCGAAAATTCAATTTCAATATTCGCAAAGGCATCTCCAATGAATGGATTCATTTCTGCCAGTAAAAAAATTAATTTATTTTTTTTATTGTTTGCAATAGCCGAAATGAAATCATGCATTATTTGCCGGAGTTTAATAATTTTTCTCATCGCACGCCTGGCTAGAACAGGCTTGCTGATTGCATGTTTACGCAGTTTAATTAAAAAACTTTTTTCAAGTACAGATAATTTTACACACCAGTCTATAAATATCTTATAGTCTGTCAGAAAATCGAAATGGTCTTCACCTTTCCAGGAATATACTGTATTGACGAAATTGCAACAGAGCTCTGTACTGTCAATTGGAAGTTCTTCAATAGTTCTTATTTTCTTCATGGCAACACGCCTTCTGCTGTCATTATTACGGGTTTAATTGTACCATCGCTGTTGTAATACAGATAATCAATGCAAACGGAACGCCGGTAACTGCCACCGGTTGGCAATGCACCATTATGATAAATGAAATAGGATCTGCCCTTAAAATCCAGGATTGCCGGCGAATTGGTAACCGAGTTTTGGGCAACTTCATTTAATATACCTTTAAATTCCCATGGACCATTTATATTCCTGCTCATTGCATAAGCGATCTTTTCAGGGTATTGGTAAGCATAACTGAGATAGTACCATCCATTACGTTTGCTTATCCAGGAGCCTTCCTTAAAATCAGGCAATGGAACATTTTTAATTGGCCCGTCTAATTCAATCATGTTTTCTTTCAATTTGGCGTAATAGCATAATGTATTTCCCCAAAAGATATATGCCTGTCCATCGTCATCAATTAATACCGTAGGATCTATGTCATCTTTATTACTTTTTATAAGACTGGTCATATTGTTGGTAATCAATGCAGATCCACGAGCATCCCGAAATGGGCCAGCGGGGCTATCAGATACTGCTACACCAATTGCGCAACCGGTAATCGTCTTATGTTTTAAAGCCACGTACCAGTAAAATTTATGATTCCGTTCTACAACCTGCGAAGCCCACGCGTTATCATCGGCCCAGGAGAACTCCTTTGCTCTTAACGGAATAGGGTGTTCAGTCCAATGCACCACGTCAGAAGAAGAATAACAAAGCCATTCATGCATTACGAATTTGTTCACACCTACCGGTGCTTCATCATGTCCGGTATATAAGTAAACAGAGTCTTTATATACGATAGCAGCAGGGTCGGTTGTAAATTTTTCTTTTATGATGGGATTGCCGGGTCGCCTTTTTGTTGCAGTGGTCAGCAAAATTCCACTTAAAAGTATTAATATTGTTTTTACCACCTAAAATCATTTAGGTGGTAAATATAGCACTCTTAAACTTGTAACCAAAATCAGATCTGAGGTATCATCTAATGATAATTTGTAAAGTATACAAGACAGAATAAATTTTTGCCTGTTATTTAGTGAACAGGGATTTGAATGGATTTTGAGGGAACCAGGTGATGACCCGTGTTAAATGGGGTAGGGTTGATTTTTAAGAA
Organism: uncultured Bacteroidota bacterium; assembly: GCA_963757315.1. GTDB lineage: Bacteria > Bacteroidota > Bacteroidia > Chitinophagales > Chitinophagaceae > Puia. The sequence goes on from CAVWRD010000012.1 coordinate 1,255,019, forward strand.
ATTGCTTAAATTGGATAAAATTATACTTATGGAACAGGAAAAAGCAATTTTGGCAGGAGGTTGTTTTTGGGGTGTGGAAGAACTTATCCGGGAACTCCCGGGTGTTACTTCAACCATCGTCGGATATACGGGCGGCGATGTCCCGAATGCCACTTACCGAAACCATGGGACTCATGCCGAAGCCATTGAAATTGTTTTCGATCCTGAGCAATTATCCTTCCGGAAGTTGCTGGAATTTTTCTTTCAGATTCATGATCCGACCACCAAAAACAGGCAGGGTAACGATAGGGGTACATCGTATCGGTCAGCCATATTTTATCTGAGCGACAAGCAGAAAGAAACCTCAGAAAAACTAATCGAAGAGATGACTGCCTCCCATAAATGGCCGGGCTCCATTGTTACTGAAGTTGTACCCGCATCTGATTTTTGGAGTGCCGAAGAGGAACATCAGAACTATCTGCAGAAACATCCATACGGTTATACTTGCCACTATATAAGACCCGAATGGAAAGTGAGTGAGCAAAAGGAAAAAAGCCTGAGTTAATACAGGAAATTTTCAAAAGTTCTTATTCAGCCAGTCAACCACCTGCTGCCAGCTTTCAGGAGGAATTTTAGCATGCGTAGTATTTTTCATGACTAAAAAATCTTTTTTATTACCTGGTATTGAATCGTAAAAATCTCTTACTTTATCTACTTCAAATAATTCATCCTGGTCTCCAACTGCTACCAGCACCGGAACATTCAGATCTTTCGGCAGCCTCAGTTTTTTCACGTCCATCATGGTCAGGTAGCGAAGCGTATAACTGAAATTGAACAAAGAATCTTTTGAAACCGTCATACCCTTTCTATAATATTCAACCGCCGGATAGGAAGGCCGGAAAATGGCACTTGCCAGAATTCTGGTTTTTTCAAATAAACTCGGCGGCTCAGATAAACCTTTTCTTCCCTCATAGGCTCCGGACATTAACACGAGTCCGGCGATTTCGTCAGGAACAGCATCTGCAGCACAAATGGCAAAAGCCACACCGAGACTATGTCCCAGAACAATAACCTTTGAAAATCCGAGACTCCTAACATATTTTACCGACTCTGCTAAATCCGCAATCCATCTCTCTTTACCCGGCGAATCGCCTCTGTTACCGTCTGATAAACCATGTCCCCTATAATCCAATCCAAAAGTTGTATATCCGGCCGCAGATATCGGCAACCCGGCCATATTATAGGCGCCGCTATGTGCGGTGAAACCATGAAATATCAATACGGCTACGCCTTTTTTAACGAGAGTAAGACTGTCCGGATTCCATCTCCTCAGGAAGAGTGTGACGCCGTCAGTCGTGGTGAACTGTTCGTGTGGCCCCGCATAATTTTTTCTTATAGTAGCTGCCTGTTCAGGAGTAATACCGGCATGATTTGTTTTTGATGTAGTGGGAAGAAAGGCAAGAACCAATCCGAAGATGAATAACAATACAATCAGAGAGACAATAGTTAACAGGATTCTTTTCAGAATTCTTTTCATACAATCGTTTTATTCTTTTCAGTCCAGTTAGAAACAGTAATTTATTTAATAGTTTTAAATAACCCGCATTTAATATTTCCCGAGTCCATACCTTTAGTCATTTTGGTATATTCGAATCGTTATGTATTATATTTTATTCGGCTTTTTTTACCTGCTTTCCCTCCTGCCGATGTTTGTATTGTATTTCATTTCGGATGGAATATACCTGATCGTTTATTATGTAATTGGCTACCGTAAGAAAGTAGTGGTGCAGAACCTGGAAATAGCTTTCCCTGAAAAATCAAATGAAGAGCGGATTAAAATAGCCAAAGCGTTTTATCATAATCTTCTGGATTCTTTTATAGAAACTATTAAACTGGTGAGTGCTTCCCAACGTTTTCTGGAAAAAAGAGTAACCGCGAACTGGGAGATACTCGATCCTTTATTTAAAACCGGTAGAAGTTGCCAGCTGCACCTGGGACATACATTTAACTGGGAATGGGGTCATCATGTTTTGGGCAGCCGCACAAAATATCAGGTGGTTGTGGTTTATATGCCACTATCGAATGCAGCGATGGAAAAACTGATGTATCATTTGCGCGTCCGTCACGGAAATAAATTTATTGCTGCAGGCAATATGAGCCGGGAAAAAGAGACACTTAAAGACAGCCAGTATCTTCTGGGTCTTGTGGCTGACCAGAGTCCGGGTAATCTCCCGAATGCTTACTGGATGAATTTTTTTGGCAGACCCACAGGGTTCGTATCTGGTCCTGAAAAAGGAGCAAGGGCAGGTAATTTACCCGTGTTATTTACCCACATCGTAAAACCGAAGCGTGGTTATTATCATGGTCATTTCGAAATTGCCTGTGAAAATCCAAATACATTGAAGGAAGGAGAACTGACTTTGTTATATGCCCGATACATGGAAAAAGTAATACGTAAGAATCCTGAAATGTGGTTATGGAGTCACCGGAGATGGAAACACGGCTGGAATCCGGCATATATAAATAGTTGGATAGGAGAAGGCTTACCGGATAAATCGCAATAAGTCGTCTTAAGAAAATTATTAGTCCCGCTAATATTCTCCAGTATTCGTCAACTGAATTCCCTTGTTGACCGGTATTTGAATGTTGCTTACCGAAAACCGATTGTGCCTGGTTTTTTAAACAATTAACTTACTGTAACAACTATTGGCCATGAGCAGGAATATTTTGATATGCAGGATTATTTCTATCGCGATTATGGCGGCAGGTTATGGTTGGGCGGGCGGACATTTTATTCCTCCAAATTCATCACCAATAGCATACCTGTTTCAGATCATTATTCTTTTGATACTTTTTATTTTAGCTACCGGATATTTGAAATTGCCTGACGAAAAAAAATGGGAAAAGCATTGGTCAATTCGCGGACTTACGATTTTTTCCGGACTCTCTTTTCTCATTAATATTGCCAATATCATTCATGGTTCTATGAATATATCATCAAACTCTTTCGGCTCTCACGATACCTTGGCCGATCTGGTACCCATTGGCATTATCTTGACCGGAACCGGTTTGTGGCTGTTGAGTTTATTTTCTACCAGGACTGTTTGACAATATTGAACATCCAGCGAACGCCAAACTTATCAAGACAAACACCCCAGTAACCCCAGAACTCGTCGTGCGGTGCAACGCAATCGGTTCCTCCCTGAGAAAGGACTCCATAAATCCTGTCTGCTTCTTCTTTTGAATCAGGTTCCAGATTGATGGTAAAGTTATTGCCCACAACAAGTTTATGTCCCATGCTTTCCAGTGCATCAGTGCCCATAATTAATGTTCCGCCGAGAATTGGTAGCGCTACATGGGCCACTTTCTTTTTATCTTCTTCTGATAACGGAGGCATTCCGGGTTGCGCAGGGCTGTCTCCCATTCTAATGAAAGGTGTTGCAAATTCCGTTTTGAATACATTTTTGTAAAAATTAAATGCTTCTTCAGCATTACCATTGAAATTAAGGTAGATAGATACTTTTGCCATGTTATTTAATTTTTTATGATAGTTTCAAATTTATTTTAGAAAAAATATTAATTAGGATACAAAACTAAGACCATTTCGCAATGTTGAAAATGTTTTACTCATTTAAGCCTTTTCCATCTAAAATCTGCGGAATATATTTTTCAATCCTCGCCTCCCGAGTTTTAGATTGTTTGGGTGCAGAAAAATAGAGAATATATGCTCTCTGGCGTCCGGGCGTTAACGCATCAAAAGCAGTTTTTAAAATGCGGTTTTTATCTAATCTTTTTTGAAATTCCAAAGGAATGGATTCGGGATTTTTTTTTAAGATTGGTTTTAGTCCGGCTTCTTCAATTTCAATTGCTTCATAGATATATGCTTTCAGGACGGGCTCCATTTCCATTATTTGCTTAACATCCGTGAATCGGATCAGTCGGACAGTTTGCGTATTCTCACCGGGTTTTACTAAAATTCCTTCGTTATCACTTAATAAAGATCCCTTGAAAAAACTTAGAACACAGCACTCTTTTAATCCTCCGATGATCGCGATGTTGGTACTCTGAAATGAGTAACAGGGGCAGCCCCATTTCAATTCTTCGTTGAGCATACAGTCAAGAAGGGTCATTCGTAATTTCTCTAATTCTTGCTGCCATTTTTCCACTTTACTCAGGTAAACATCAACCTTCCGATTCATACTAATCATTTAGTCCAATTCCTTTGAGAATCTGGGGTGCGGATTTTTCAATCCTGGACTCCCTCGTTTTGGATTGTTTGGGTGCTGAAAAATAAAGAAGATATGCTCTTTGTCGCCCCGGTGTCAACGCATTAAATGCCTTTTTCAAAGCGGGGGTTTTATTCAATTTAATTTGAAATTCCTCCGGCATTTCGAATTCTCTGGTCTTTTTTAAATTCACTTTCAGTCCCGCTTTTTCCACTTCAATGGCTTCATACACATAAGTTTTCAGAATCTTTTTTTTCTGTACGATCTCCTGAAGATTGGTGAACCTGATCTGACGGGCAGCCTGTACATTTTTTGTTTGTTGGATGAGAATGTTTTCAGGATCATTTAGCAAGGAGCCTTTAAAAAACAATAGAGCACAGTATTCTTTAAATACATGAATTAACACGATATTACTCTTCTGATACGTATAACAGGGACAACCCCATTTCAGTTCTTCGGTCAGGCCGCAACCAAGCGTGATCAGTCTGAGTTGCCTGACTTCGGTCTTCCATTTACTGGCTCTATTAAAATAAAAATCAACCCTTGGATTCATTTCATTCATGGTATTATTATTGATTTTTTATTGTCGGACTGAAATAATTTTCCTGTTTGCGGGCCTGAAATACCAGGACAAAATAATGAAAATCGTCTGCATAGACGGTCCCAGAATTGCCTTTACTCCCAAGTCCCCGCTTGCAAGGTGCGATATAACGGCTCCAGTCATTAAAAAAAAGAAACCTGCATAAGCCCATTCTTTCAAAAGTTTAAGTCCGGGACTTAAAACAGTAATTACGCCAAGTATTTTCCAAATTCCGATGATACTCAGGAAATATATCGGATAGCCCAGCGGTACAACTAAATCTATCATCTGTTTTGCGTGAACAATTTGTGCTATACCGCTCGAAAGCATGCCAACAGACATTAAAATAGTTGTAACCCAATAGATAATTAGTTTTCTCTTTTCCATGGTAAATTATTTTAGTTTACTTACGATTTCCTGTAACCTATTATGAGCCATATTCAGACCCTGGGCAAAAGGCAGTTTCAATACCTGATCCCTTTGTGCAACCGACTCATAAATTACTCGCATGTTTAATTTACTGGTATTGTCCGTGAGTTTTTCGAATTCATAAAGTTCGAGCTGGACGCCAAAAGGCGTATTCTCCATTTCAAATGTCTTTGTGATTTTATGGTTCGGGTCAAACTCGTGTATCACGCCGTTTGCCCGGAATACGACGTTTCCCTTTGCATCGCTTGTCTCAAATTGATAACTGCCATGTTTTTTACTTTCCAGTTTCAACACTTTCGTTCCCATTACCTGCTCAATGATGTCGGACTCCGCGTATGCTCTGAATAGTAATTCCAATGGCAAATCAAACTCCCTGGATATTACCAGTTCCTGGCTGCCGTCTTCAGCAGTAATTTTTGTTTTGAGTTCCATATTATTTGCTTTTAAATTTTTTCATGATTAATTCAAGCTTATTGAATCGGTCATCCCACATTTTTGCAAAAGGCAGTAACCATTCGGCGATTTCTTTCATTTTATTAGGATTAAAGTGATAATAAATTTCCCTGCCGGATTGTTCCTGTTTCAGAAGCTGGCATTCCGTAAGGATTTGAACGTGTTTTGAAATGGTTTGCCTGGATGAATTAAAGCTGTCTGCTATCGCTCCTGCAGTCATGGCCTGCAAAGCAACCAGCGATAAAATAGCCCTTCGTGTCGGATCTGCGATCGCCTGGAAAATGTCTCTTCTTGTTTTCATTTATGCTGTCATTTGACTGCAAATATAACGCAGTTATTTGACTGCACAAATTTATTTTTAAAGCAGGATGTTAAGATTCAATTGTATCTTGCTTTTAATATTCCGCGGTTATTATTTATGATATTCCTTATTATACCCATAGCAATCGCCCTATTGTACACACTTCGTGCTTTCAGGAGAAGGAATAAAAGGCCCTAGATTATTCGCCATATTCGTCTTTTCGACAAAATATGTTTATTTGTCTAAAAATACTAATTTTGCATTCCAACGCGAATGTTCATGTCATCAAACAATCCCATGAAAGAAGATGTCATACAACAACAGATTTTGGGAGCCGCCAAAAGGCTTTTCCAGGTTCATGGTCTACACAAAGTGACCATGGATGATGTTGCAAAAGCGATCGGTATGGGAAGAAGTTCCCTTTATTATTATTACAAAAGCAGGGACGAAATATTTGATGCGGTGATAAATATTGACATCCGGGAAATGCTCTCTGCGATTACCATTGCTGTTAAAAAAGCAAAAACAGCGGAGCAGCAGATTCATGCTTTCTTTTTTTCCAAACTGGAAGTACTCCGGGAAAGGCGGTCTTTTTACAATACACTTGATATGGGTATGGATGCAGACGCAATATCGCAATTCAACAAAACCAAAATCATACATCATAAACTGATCATGAAACTGGAAGGAGAGTTGCTGAATGAGATTTTGATCGGCGGCATAAAAAGGGGTGAGTTAAAACCATTGTCAAAAAAAGAAAAGGAGACATTAGTATTTGTACTGCTGAGTAGTTTACATGGTTTGAAACGCGAAGTATCGGTGGAGAACAATTTTGATCAGATAAAACCCATTGTTCAGACGTTTAGCCATATGGTGATACACGGACTCGGGGAATAAAAAAATTTAATATGTTTTCGACATAATGTCGAATAATGTCGAAAAGAACAGGAGATGAAAGAAATGAAAAAAATGGGTACTTTTCGCGCATTCAGAAACAGAAATTATACTTTGTTCTTTACCGGGCAGTCGATCTCTCAGATTGGTACATGGATGCAAAGGACGGCGGTTAGTTGGGTTGTTTATTCATTGACTCATTCGGCTTTTATGCTGGGGCTAGCCATATTTGCACAACAATTTCCTTCTTTCATTCTTTCATTGGCGGGTGGGGTGATAGCTGACAGATATAGTCGTCAAAAAATATTACTGATTACACAGACCGCTTCCATGATACAGGCGATATTACTTGCAGCACTGATCCTGACGAATCACTACGTGATTTGGGAAATCCTCACTCTTAGTGTGATCCTGGGCATTGTTAATGCTTTCGATGTGCCCGCCCGGCAACCGATGGTACATGATATGGTGAACAACAAGGAAGATTTACCTAATGCGCTGGCCCTTAATTCCGGCATGGTAAATATTGCCCGTCTCGTTGGTCCCGCTTTATCTGGAATAGTACTTCAGAAATTCGGAGCGGGAATATGTTTTTCTATAAATGCCTTCAGTTTTTTGGCCGTGATCACTTCATTGCGTTTGATGAAGTTTGCAACATTCGAAAAGACGCTGGTGAAGAAAAAAATCCAACATGAATTGGCTGAAGGTTTAGTTTATCTGAAGCATACCAGGGAGATCCGTATTGTATTGATCCTGCTGACTACGATGAGTTTTCTGATTTTAACCTACGACACGATGATACCGGTATTTGCCAAAGTGATTTTTAAAGGAGACGCAGCTACCTTCGGTTATATCAGCAGTTTTGTGGGTTTGGGTGCTATTGCCGGCAGTTTATTTATGGCGTCAGTGAAGGGAATCGATAAACTTAAATCCATGCTGATAATAAGTATTATTGTATTGGGGGCTGGTTTAATCCTGTTTTCACGAATCTCCCAATTTTATTTTGCATTGCCCTTCGCCATATTGATTGGTCTCGGTTCACTCACACCCATGACCGCTGCCATCACGATTATACAAATGGAAGCTGCGCCCAATATGCGTGGCCGCGTAATGAGTTTTATAGCTATGGGTTTTTTCGGAATGTTACCATTGGGCAGCTTGCTCGTTGGTTTCATTTCTCAGAAAATATCTGCGCCCTCAACGATGCTGATTCAGGGTTTAGCCGCCTTCGTGATCGCCATAATATTTTCCAGATTACTTACAGGTCAAGCACAAGAAACAAATTTGAAGATGAAATCAGTCAGCCATTAATATTTATTATAAAAAAACAAAAAAATGGAACATAAGACACAGGGAACTGCATTATTAGTAATGGACATGCAGGAAGGTATTTTGGGCAATTTTCCCGACGCTGCCAACTTTATCCAAAAAGTATCCGGTGCAATAAATCATGCCCGCACTAAAAACATCCCGGTCATCTATGTAACTATAGGGTTCAGGCAGGGAGCGCCCGAAATCAATTTGAACAATAAGGGATTTAATGCCGCTAAAGCCCGATTCGAAAATCTGGATATGACAGCATTTATGAAAGTGCACAATGATATATCGCCAAAAGCAGAAGAGATAACCGTTGTTAAACGTCGTGTAAGTGCCTTTGCCGGTAGTGATCTGGATGTGGTGTTAAGGTCATTTGGTATACAACATATGATCCTGACCGGAATTGCCACAAGTGGCGTGGTTCTGTCGACGTTGCGTGAAGCAGCCGATAAAGATTACAAGCTAACTGTTCTGGCAGATTGTTGCGCAGATGCAGATGAAGAAGTGCATCGCGTGCTTACTACAAAAGTATTTCCAAGACAGGCAGAAGTTTTGAATCTGTCGGAATGGATATCAATCTAAGAAGTATAGATCAGTAGTAGCATAGAGAAAGATTATTTTCTAAAATCGAAAAATTCATTCTGGATATTGTATTGTCCATATTGGGATTCTGGAATTTCATTCCGGTCTAATTTTCCAAGTAAACCGGGCAGCGCATCAATGAATGTTTTCGGTTTTAGCAGGGGATGTAGTGTATAGCAAATTTGTTTGCCGGCTGTATCCAGACGTAATAATTTGTTTTTTTCCATCATCTCTGAAATAAATATTTCTGGAAGTTCATATCCCCAGGTCAGTTTGTTTTTTAAAAACCACTTTAGTGATTTCAGCGTTTTTCTAATCTTTCTGGGTCTGAGAGGGTAGGCATTAAGCCTGTTCCTGTCTACCAGAAATACTCTGGTCGACATTTTTTGAAAGAAATAATCGTTGCCTATCCTTTTAAAATAGTTTTGCATAATACTGAAATCTTTGGCCGGTGGTCCTGGGAAAGGATTTACAAAGAAAATATTCTCCCCGGCATGAAGGGAATCTATCGCATCTTGTATCCAGGTATTTGGAGTCCCGCCAAGTATCATGTCCGAATCCAGGTGCATTACATAACGGTTTCTGCATTCCTCCAGCCCATCGAAATAACAATAAAAAGGTCCTCCCCGATAATCTTTCTCTGGCATGTGCGACCCCCCCAGGTATTTGTTGGAAAGCCTTTTACTTCTGCTTTCAGAATAGTCAATGAAATGATGACGAACTTTCGGAAATTTTTTTTCCAGTGATTCAATCAGATTTACTAATGCCAGTTGGTTTTCATCGAAGTCCAAACCAAACCGACCGGCACTTTTTTTAGATTCCACAGAAATAAGAATTTCATCCAATTCATTATACCAGAACAAGATTTGGCGTTCCAGTAATTTAGAACAAATATTCAAATCACCAGGTGAAACATTGATCTGAAGTGTAGCAGGATGCATGTTAAATTTTAATGATCTAAGAATGCTGAAGTTTACCCATTTTTCCACGATGACAGTCACTGATTCCTAACAACAGGAATTTTGCAGATCTAAACTGACCCCTTCTCAAAAAGGAAATAATATATCTGGTAAATAATTTATACACAAAAAACTTACCCTTATAGTGTCGCTTTCTAAGTACATACAGGTAGTTTCTGGTTTTATAGTATACTTTAACGTGGTTTAAATTTTCAAGGCTCTTCGAAACATGATGTATGATTTTCGCATCTTCAATCAGTTTGATTTTATAATTATTTAGCTTAAAATCCTGGCTAATATCAAACTCATCATAATACATGAATAAATCTTCATCCATCTTAAAATCCAGTACCTTATTTGAGAAAATCACGAAACTTCCATTGTAAAAATCGCAATCATCTGCTTTTATGCCCTGCGGCAGATTGCTCGATATATAGAGTTTTTTCCGGTTGAAATAACCGCCACTGTACCAGATCTGATTGTCTCCATCATAGATCATAGGATTAACAGCAATTAGTTTTTCGTCCTGCTTCAATTCTCTTATACTGATTGTAAATACAGATTCGTCAAATTCAATATCACTATTCAGCAAACCTATATAGGAGATTTTACTGTAATTAGTTTTCAATTCCGAAAAACAATGATTCACCGCGTGGCAGTATCCGGGATTGGTATCATTAGAATAATAATGGATATCATCGTTATTTAAAGCAAGAATTTGTTCCTTGAAGGCATTGGTCGGACTGTTATCGTACACAAGAAAGAGCATTTTCAGGTTGTACAATTTCATTTTTCTGATAAGCGCCAGAATGTCTTCAGTGCTGTTATAGTTGATAAATATCGTTGCAAAATTAAATTCTTTTTTATACGTCATATATGAATAGGCTAGCTGGCAATTGATTTATTGCCGCTGATGAATGGTAGAAAACAGATTTTCAACAAACGAATTCCAATTGAGTTCTTTTTCGAAAAGATTTCTAGCCGAAATACTCAGTTGTTGATATTTATTTTCATCGGCGATGTATTCTGCAATTTTCGCGGCGAAATCATGAGCAGTTGAATGAAGTGAAAAACAAAAACCATTTATACCTTCACGTATGGCACCTTTCACACCACCGGTATCATAACTGAGGGACGGAAGTCCATAAGCACTTGCCTCACAGAAAACGATACCAAAGGCTTCCTTTAAAGTTGGTAATAATAAAAAATGAGACTCCAGCAGCAAATTATTAAACCGGGTATAGTCGGCTGTTTTGTTTTTATTAAGAAAAGGGATAATCGTGAGATTTTCATCTTCCGCATTTATCGGAGGTACACAACCGCAGATACAGAGTTTGGCATCTATCCCCATCTTCCTTAATTGCTGATAGGTCGCATATGCAATTGCACCGCCCTTTCTTTCCCAGTCTACACCGAGAAATAGCAGTCGCGGATGATTCAAGGTTTTAAATTTATTTAGCAGGTTTGACGATTCGGGAAAGGATTCAATATTGGCACCCATCGGATGTACAATTACCCGGTCAGGATTTTTATTATAGTCCCGTTTTGCTGAATCTGCTGCCCACTGTGATGGGTAAATAATCCAGGCAGCTTTTTTGATGGCAAGACTTTCTATGCGCTCTCCATTTTTCTTTGAACTGATACTAAAATTCGAATAATTCTGATAATAATCCAATATCAATGCAAATGTGATATCACTGGAATAGATGATGGGAATATTTGTCTTCAGATAGGCAATCTCCGGGGATGCGGCAGGCGCAAAAATAAAATCTGCTTTCGAATTTTTCAATTTTCGTTCAAAATGACGGGCATATTCTTTAGCCACCAGGGGATGGTGCGAGATGTTAATTATTTTACCAGTAATCTTAAAAGATATTTTATTGTATATTTTTAAAAAAGTCTGAATGCGGGATTTATATGGTCCCAATTGTTCTATTATATGACCCGTATCTTTTAAAGCCTTCATCATATAATAGTAGGCACCTGACCATGATTTTTTATCCCCCGGGTCTCTGGCAGTCAGAAATGCAATTGTCATATAATTCCGTTATTTAACCAGATTTTCAGGATCACGCGTTTTTTTTCTTCAGCAAAGTTTTAAACGTTAGCCAGGTATAAGCCATATTGGTAACAGCATATCGTTTGAAAAGCCTTTTGGGTTCCTGTCCAAGTCTGTATAACCATTCAAGACTCCTGCGCTGCATCCATAGCGGAGCTCGTTTCTGCATGCCAATCAACACGGGCAATGCACCTCCGATTCCCACCATACAGGCGTTTATCTTGCCCCTCATTGAGCCCATCCATATTTCCTGTTTGGGACATCCCAGCACAACAAAAACCAACTGTGCCCCGCTTCCGCCAATTTGTTCTATAACCGCCTGCGATTCTTCGCTGGTAAGCGGGCGAAAAGGAGGACTATAAGATCCCGCGAAAATAATACCCGGGAATTTTTCACTGATATATTCTTTTGTCCTCTTTAAAATTTCTTTGGTGCCGCCATAAAAGTAAACTGGAATGGATAGCTTTTCAGCTTCACTCATAAGGTCAGGAAGAAGATCCATGCCCGCCACCCGATCTTGTTGAACGCCATATAACTGTTTAAGTGATTTAACAAGTGGCATACCGTCTGGCGTTACCATATCGGCGTCATTAACGATTCGTGAAAAACTCTCCGATCGATGTGCTTCCATTACCATGTGTACATTAGCCACACATACATAAGAAGAGGTTTTGTCATTGGCAAGTTTGCAAATTCCATCAATAAAACTTTGGTACGGACCCGTTGTAATAAACAGGCTATATAATTTCTTTTTCATAGATGAATTGTTAACGGCGACGTATTGGCACTAAACATGCTTGTAGCATAGTATATTCCACCATAATAATCTCGAAAATGAAAACTTTGAAATCAGTTATTTTCTGCATATGTAATTTTAAGAATGAATTAGTCGGGAAGCTTGTGATTCCTGCAGTGATTTTTTTGTTTACCGGTATTGCCGTCTATGCACAAAATTCAAATGGTTCAGTTGCTTATTATATTTCCCCATCCGGTGATGATGGGAACAATGGGACAATTGGTAAGCCATTCCGGACCATTAATGCCGCTGAGAAGTTTATCAACAGCCAGGGGATTAAAACTGACGTGACTATATATTTCCGTGCCGGAACATATTTTATAAGTACCGGAATTCACATGAAGGGGAACGACAGCAGTCATCATATTATTTACACCGCTTATGGGAACGAGACCGTTAATATTACCGGAGCAGCCGAGCTTGATAACAGTAAATTCCAACTTGTATCGGATAATGCTATTTTAAAAAGGCTATCTCCCGCAGCACGTGGCCATGTTTATTTTATTGATTTGAAAGCGCAGGGCATTACGGATGTCGGGACGATGAAGAAAAATGGTTTTGGTGATCCGCTGGTCCCTTCTTCATTGGAACTTTTTTATAATGATCAACCTTTAACACTGGCAAGATGGCCGAATACAGGTTTGCTTAGCATTAAAACGGTTGTTCAAAAAGGCGACGATCATAATGTCTTTCCTGTCTTTACCTATTCTTCCGACCACCGCAGCCAATGGGAATCACCGGACATCTGGGTTGCAGGTCAGTTTTCAGTTGGCTGGGCATACAATAATTTACCTGTCGAAAAAATTGATCCTGATAAGCAAACCGTATACTTGAAATCCGGAACTCATTATGGCATTTTCCCAAACAATGATCAGACGGATGGCAATATAAGTGCCGCAAATTCAATTCGTGGTTTTTTCTTTTATAATATACTGGAGGAACTTGATATGCCAGGTGAATGGTGGTTGGATCCGGTTTCAAAATATTTATATCTGTGGCCAACCGGTTCTATTCAAAGTGCAAAAATTCAGGTATCCCTGCTTGAAGAACCATTTTTTATTTTTTCTAACGTCAATAACATTCAATTCAAAAACCTGAATTTTTCATGTTCAAGAAGCAGCGCCTTGTCTATCGACCATTCACGAAATATTGTTATTTCGCACTGTACATTTTCAAATTTAGGATTGCAGGCTTGTAATGTGATTGCATCCAATGAAGTAAATATTTCCGACTGTAAGTTTATAAACCTGGGTGCGGGTGGACTTGTATTAAACGGCGGAGACAGGAAAAAACTACTGCCTTCCAATAATATGGTGAAGAACTGCGAATTCTCAAATTACTCCCGTTTATATCAATCCTTTTCTCCGGCAATCAACGTCAATGGTGTTGGTATCAGTGTGCTGCATTGTTATATTCATGATGCGCCGGACCAGGCCATTATGTATCGTGGGAATAATCACAACTTTTCATATAATCATATTCAGCATGTGTGTTATGGATTCAGTGACGTAGCTGCTGTGGGCACAGGCCGCGATCCTTCCTCAACGGGAACCCTTATCAGTAATAACTTTTTCGATGATATCAGGAACCCAATAAATGGCATGGTTGCAGCTATATATATTGATGATGGCAGCGGGGGTATAACCGTGAACAATAACCTTTTTTATGCCTGTGGTAATCAAACCGGCTTTGGAGGTGTACATGTAAACGGCGGCTCCGATAACCAGTTTAATAATAATATTTTTGTCAAATGTGGTAAGGCATTTTCGAATTCACCCTGGCCTGATAAGAAATGGATGGATTTATACTTCAGGGATCCTTTGTATATGAAGCAGCTGACTGTCGACGTTGATATCCGGTCCGAAGTATATCAGAAATCCTATCCGTGGTTAAAAGATTTTTACGACAGCACAAATATCAGACCCAGGATAAATTATGTACGCAATACAATTTGTTATCAGGTTCCGGTTCTTAGTACTGGATCAGGTTACCAGGTTGGCGATAGTTACATAACCCAGGAAAATCCTGGTTTTAAAAATCCTGAGAGTAAAGATTTTCTATTGGTCAATCCTCCCAAGGCTATTGCAGGGTGGAAGAACTGGACACCGGTTGATTTTTCAGCAATCGGGATTGAGAGCGTTCATTAATCTCAATGGCATTTTCATATATTTTCTCCAGCAATAATCTATTTCTTTCAATAGTGTAATGCTTAAGATAGGTTGTCAATGCATTTTTATAAAACTGCTGTTTTTCTTCGGCACTGACTACCGACGTCCATCTGTTTAACACGTCAGCAAGGTCTTTACTGTTTTCGGATTCAAAATGCATTCCGTTATACCCATCCAGGATCATCGCAGACATAGCACCAATATTGCTGGCAATAACCGGCGTGGATGTCGAAAAAGCTTCAATGATGGTCAGTGGCATGCCTTCATAACAAATTGACGGAAGGATGAGCGCCGAACAATTCAGCATGGCGTTTAATACTTCCTGTTTTTCCAAATTTCCTAACAACGTAATATTTTTATTTGTGTCGGCGATTTTAATTATCTCTTCAGCAAATGGTCCGGTACCGGCGAAATGCACTTTAATTCCTGATTCACGAATTGCATTCAGTAATACCGGTAATCCCTTTTCTTCTGAAAACCTGCCGACAAATAAAAAATGCTCTCCGCGGGCATGAATGTCGTAGCTAATTTTCTCGCAGAAATTTGGTTTAACTACGATCTGTGATTCCCTGAGACCGAGGAAGGGATTCAAAAAAAGCTTTTTTGCAAAATCTGTAAGCGTTATATAGAGGGTGACCTTTTTCCATGTACCCGTTTTTTTATTTAGCCAGACTACAAAGGCCAACCAGAAAGTTTGTAATAAAGATTTTCGAAAGACCCTTAAGCGAATTGCCTTCCATGGAAAGGGTGTTTTTAAACTGTCCGTAAATAAATGACCTTTGTATTGAAATGTGGCGGATGGACAAAGCAAACGATAATTATGCAGAGTCATTACAACAGGAATGTTATGATTCCGGCAAACGCGAATCACAAGCGGACCCATTGCGAAATGCAAGTTATGTACATGAATTACTTCGGGTTTAAAATCACGAATTATTTTTTTCAATGTTGTTGCAGTGGAAATATTCCAGATAGAAAATATAAACTGGATCAATCCTCTCAATCCCCGTAAATTTTGCATCACTAGCGTTTTTACCTCGTTATTTTCAGTCAGAAGATCACGTTCCAGTTCAAACACTTTGTCTTCGCCGCCCTTTAGCTGGTAATAGGTATGCAGGAGTAGTATTTTCAAAGTCCTTTGGTTTTCCGAATATACTCTTTGAAGTGGAATATTGGATTATCGGCCATAAATCAGTCTGGATGCTTTATTAAGAATGAAGTGATAACTCCTTATTAGAACTGAGTATTTTTGTGTGAACCGTTTCAAAAGTATTTTGTTTTCTGATACCTCAGCTGGGAATGAAAACTGATTCTTAACCGGATTTTCCAGAGTGGTGAAATATCTGTTGAAGTATTGCTTAGTATGAGTGGCTTCAGCACCGAAACCGATATTGTACACTTTACTCTTTGTAGGGTATACAGTAAAAATATTTTTTTTAAATTGATGGTAACAACATCTGATAGCCCATGAATTTATTTCGCCCTTCATTTGACGAATTAAGGACTGGGTAAGGTCAGTCCCGATCCGGTCAAAGGCCCTGCGTTGTTCGGATGAATTTACAAACGAATCATAATCTTTTATTTCCCAATCAATTTCATTCCAGCGATCCCTCCACATAGCCCAGCCCCAGGAACAATTTCTTTTTGTAAAAAAAACATCAAATGTATAATCATCTGGAATTTTCATTTCAAATATAAACGCCGAAATTGAAAACACATCCGGCTGACATTCATAAAAATCAAGTGCCCTGTTCATATAATTGAGGAAATTTGAGGAAACCAGGAGATCATCTTCAAGGACAATCACTTTACCAAACCGGTTAATGATCTCTGAAACACCTGAAATAATAGAATTAGCCAAACCTTTATTATTAAGAGATTTAATGATATGTATCATTTTAAAACCGTCGACGGTAGAAATAAAATCCCGTACTTGTTTTACAGCATTCTCATCATTAGTATTTTTTGCCGCATCCGAGAAAATGAATAACTCGCTTTCTGCACTCAGATCGCATTTTTGCAAAAATTCTACTGTTTTCTTTAACGTTTCGACGCGATTGTAAGTAAATAGTACAACTGGAGCTAAGGACATTCTTTAAGATATGTAGAAAGAGGTTCTATAAATGTGCATGTATGGTTTCTGCTAATCTGTTCCAGGAGTATTCCTGCCTGTAAAGACAGATCGATTTTTTTACCTGGCTGACGGTAGTCTTATACAGGTTACAATCCTTCAGATATTTATCAAGGAGTTGAAACATATCATCATAATCCGAATAAGTAAAACATATCCCCAACTCTTGGAGGTCCTTAAAATTGCCGGTTTCCGGACCAATAATGATTTTTTCTGATAGCAAGGAATGGATCAGTGAACCAGAAGCATACATCTTTTCTTCATTATAAGGCAATAGAATCATCCTTGTTTTTTCAAAGCACATTTTCAATTGTTCATCCGAAGGGAAAATATTTTGCAGCCTGATTGGTAATCCAACAACTGCGTCTGTCAACTGTTGAAAGTAAACCAGGTTATTGCATTTGCCTATAATGCAAACAGTGTATGTACAGTTTCTCTTTTTATACTCCTGAATAAATTCAAGTATGCCTTTATAGGGATGAATATTACCCCAGATTAAAATATCTGAATCAATATCTGGTGCCCGCCCTGAGCCGTTGATCTCTCCGGGATAAGGCGGATGCGGAAAATAAATCAGTTCACCTTTATATTGTTGCATGTCTCTTAAATGAACAACAGCTTCTTTTGCATGAGTAAGTATCAGGTCTGCGTGTTTGACATACCAGTTTAGTGCACGAACCCGGACCCCTTTATACCGGTCGCCACGAGGTGTTTTATTATGGCAAATCCAGACCAGTTTTCCACCAGTTAATTTTAAGAAGTAAACACTTAAAAAACCCAGCCATAACTGAATGATACCTCCCTTTTTTGTGACAATATCTTCGGGCCAGTTCAGAATAAAATAATCTACTTTGAAACTTGCAAAAAATTCTTTAATCACTGCCGGTCTGAATCTATCCCCGTCGTTGACAATGGTAAAATATTTTCTGAGTGCATCATTGAATGATGAAATATATTCATTGCTGATTAAAGGAGAGGGCTGAGGGCTGAAATATATGATCTTATTTACGGAAAACATAGTTTATTAGAAGGGCACAAATTTATCCTGATTATCTTTCCAGGCTTGGTTTTTTATAAAATAAATTGGTGATTGAGCTGACAAGTTCTGAAATGATACGGTTTTTAAAAACCCACAGCTGCAATGACACATAAAAAATGCAGGATATCAATACGGTGAAAACAATAATATAAAGGGAATTACCGGGAAAAAGTATTCTGGCAAACCACAATATCGGGACAAACCCTAATGAAATCAGGAGCGGATATACAAAAAGGGAAAGGTCTATATGAAATTCCAGGAAGGCCGAGGAATACTTGTAAACCACAAGGGTAACGATTAATTCGGCTGCCACATAAGTTATGGCCGCGCCATTTTGATTATAAAACGGAATCAATATAAAATTTAGCAGGATACTAAGAATGGCGCCGACAATTGCTCCATACATCACATATTTATCTTTGGCAAGAGGTGTAAGAATCTGCACGGAAAAAATGTTTGCCAGTCCGATGATCAATACAATCGGTGACATGATCTGAAGGGAGGTTACCGCCTCCGCAAATTGCTTACCGGAAAACAAAGTTATAATTTCAGAAGCCATTATAAAAGTTCCCAGGGCAATAGGTACACCGATCGTGAACACGAAGTTGAATGAATGACTCAGCAAACGGTCAATTTCCTTTTTATTGTTTTTGGCAACGGCGTAGGAGAGTCTGGGTACCAATACGGCACCAAGTGCCGTAATAATGGTTAAACTTATTTTACTGATTTTGGTAGAAGCGCTGTACAATCCCACAGCTTTATTGGTTGACATGAAACCAAGTATAATCGTGTCCAGATAAACATAAACATTGATGGCAAAGCTTCCCCAGAAAATGTAAATCAGTGGCTTGAAATGATGGCGGAATGTAAAACTTGAAAAATCAAAAGATCTCCACTTGATATATTTTGATGCATATTTAATATTGAAAAATCCGTTTAAGAGTAAAGCGAATAAGTTTATCAGAAAATAAATCAATACATCGGATGGTTTTCTTACAAAAACAAACAATACAATCAGGGAAAGGAGTTTTACTAATACTGAACGGACCGTAATATATTTGAAATCTTCCAGTCCGGAGAAAAACCATTCTATAGAAGTGACATTTATAAGAATGTAAATTCCGCCCCAGAGAAACATGACGAGGTTTGTCTCCAGCTTTCCTATTGTAAAAATCAGGATCATATAGGGAATCATCACGATGAACGAAGTGACCATCCGGATGATATTGAGTTCCCAGAATAAATTAGACCGGGCCTTCAGATCGTCCCTGACTTTTGCAATTTCCCTCCCGCCGTATATAGGTATTCCCAACGCAGCAAAAAAAGTGAAATATTGGCTGAACGACAGAACGAAATTAGTCACGCCCGTTCCTTCGGGTCCCAATATCTTGGCAGCATATGGAAAGCTGATGATGGGAAACAGGATATTGGAAACCGATAAAATAATATTGTAGAAAAGATTCTTTTTGATGCTCACTTTATTCAATTAATCAAATGTCCTTAATATAGATAGCGCCTTTAAATAAATGAAGGAATGGGCCGAATGTATTTACCGGACACCGCCGTTTCGACGTTTCGCGGCCTGCTACTTTTTTGCGTAAATTCAGCAATATATAAAGCGATGCAAATAGAAGGCATATAATCAATATTAAATATCTGAGAACTGGTAAAACCCGTTACCAGATTCAGAAATAGATATAGTTTTACATAAAAGTATTCCGGTTTTAATTTCAGTGTTATCATCCGTATAAAAATAAATACCCAGGCCAAGATGGCGACGATTCCAAACTTCGAATAAAGACCTATAAAACCGACATCACTCTGATAAAAACCACCATCTTTTAAGTCGGCCATTTTATTTCCATAACTGCTCTTGTTGAGGGCAGCCTCACCATTACCGAATACGGTGGTTAATAGATCCGGAGAAAAGTTAGTCAGAAAATATTTTCCCGATAGAACACGAATATTGTCCTTATAATTTTGTGACTGATCCTGAGATATTTCAATTAGTTTTTTTACAAAGGAAAGATTCAGAAACAGGAAAGTACCTGCAAAAACTCCCGCGATCAGCAGGATTCTTTTGAAATTGTTTTTTATCTGGATCAGACCATATATAGTAACAATTAACAGGGATCCAATAATTGCTTGTCGCGACAGATTTAAGAATATGCCGATCAGCAAAGTAAGAATGATAAGAATCCATTTACTTTTCCTATACGTTTTAAATTTATTAATACATAAAAAGAATGCAAGGAAGATAAAACCCGAACAGCCGATCGTAATCCTGGCAAACCCACGTTCGGTAATATTTTCATCTTCTTTATTTGCGCCGTATAAAATGGTTGGATAAATAAGCACGGCAATTACAGAAAGAAAAACGCAGAATAATCCTAGATTGACAATTAATTTTTCGAGCTTATTGATGTCTGGTTTGTAAGTAACAAGAAAATAATAAAAAAAATAACCCAGATAGGGCAACGATGCGATTAAAGTGGTAATTACCGGCTGATCCCACGATAACAGCGCAGGAATAATGGAGAAAAAAATCGCGATAATGGTAAATCTTATTCCTATCCTGAACTTCATGTTTTTCAGGCTGACATGATCTTTTACCGATTTGTTGAAATACAGGAATATCACCAGGAGCAGCATGAGGTAATATCCTGCTTTCAATATCTGTATATCAACAAATACTGGCCTGAAGAAATAGGAAGAAGCAATGCAAAAAAGAAGAATCACATACCGGACCAGCATCGATTCCGTTAATTTCATATCACAGTATTAAGGTTGAAATTTCGGTGCGGATTGATTTAGATTCAGTATTATTCTTCGTCAGTATAATATCCGTTTCCGTATCCGTAGCCGTTTTGATATCTCTTGCTTTTACCAACATCATTTAATAAGAGATATACCGGATTGCCTGAATGATTATTTGCAAACCGTTTCAGCTCCTTGTAAACTTCCCTTGAAGTATGACCCTGTCTCAGGATCACAAGGCTGATATTACTATATTTCTGTAAGAGGGATGCGTCGGTAACCAGACTGAATGGAGGTGTGTCGATGATTATGTAGTCAAACTGATCTTCGAGTTCAGTCATCATTTTTGCCATATTAGGACCTTCGATGAGTTCAGCCGGATTAGGCGGAAGGTATCCGGAAGGAAGCAAAAAAAGGTTTTTATTAAAACCAGGCACTTCTATTAATAAATTTTTGAGACAGGGTTTATCACTGAGGTAACTGCTGATCCCTTCTTTGGGATCGATGTTGAGGTACTTCGCTATATGTGGTTTTCGCAGGTCAAATTCAAGAATACATGTTCTTTTATTCAACAGGGCATAACTAGCCGCGAGATTAAGACTTACGAAGCTTTTACCGTCACCAGGTTGGAATGATGTTGCAAGGATGCTTTTAACGGGTTTGCCTTTCCCGGTAAATCCGATAGAAGTTCGGATATGTCTGATTTGTTCTGATACTACGGAACGCGATCTGGAATTTACTACGATTGAAGATTTCAATGTTTTTACATGAGTGATGGAACCCAGGATTGGCAAATTAACAGCCTGTGTTATCTGAGTCATGTCGCCCACACTGTTGTTCAGGAAGTCGAAAACATATATCACTCCAACCGGTAAGATAAGTCCCATGATAAATGCGAGTCCCAGAATCACATTTTTCTTCGGCCATTTTTTTCCGAAACTCCTGGGCGATGAAATGGTGCGGGAATCCTCGACGTTGGAAGAACGTGTGATTGCGGATTCTTCCCTTTTCTGAAGCAGGAAAGCATAAATCTGCTGTTGCACATCTTTATCCCTGGTGATTTCAATCAGGTTTCTTTCCAATACAGGAACGTTGCTCATCAGCCCGTTCAGATTTTCGTCTTTTTTTGATACATCGCTTAATGCAATTGTATAAGCCTGTTTCAGATTTTTTACATTGTCCAGCAAACGAATACGTATTTCATCAATTTGTGCCTGCAAGTCGATCAGCAGCGGATTTTTAGGACCGGATCTTTGCAACACCCTTTCTTTTTGAAGTACCAGCTGGTTATGCTCTTCTACTAGTAAACCGAGTGTAGGTTCTGCGATCCCCAACGTAGAAGGAACCAACTGTGGATTATTTTGATTTTTTTCAAGGTTGTCTTCCAGCGCATTGATAATATTCAACTGGGTTTCGCTTTGGGCTTTCTGGACATCCACTTGTTGCGCCAGTAACATATATTGCTCCTGATCCGCAGTTATATCAGTGATTTTATTTTTTGATTTAAATTTTTGAACGGTTTCTTCTACTTGTTTTAATTCACTGTTCACAGCGACTAGTCGATCGTTCAAAAAATTAATGGTGTTGTCGGTCGCCCGGTTTTTGTCTTCCAGTCCGGATTCATTGTATTCATTAATTAGGGTCTGAAGAATGGCCAAAGCGCGTTTTTCATTTATATCTGTAATGCTCAGATCGATAACTGTGGCCAGTTTGGTTGCTTGTTCTATTTTTAAATGTTTAGTATAAGCGAGAATGACTTCATCTATAGGGATTAGCTTAGTATTATATGTTTGTAAACTGGTATCCTCGCTATTTTTCAATTCCTCGTCGCCTGTGAACTTCTGATTTGGCGTAACGCGGTAAGAAATATTACCAGATCTATATATTTTTCCAAATTGTTGTGCCTGGAAATAAAGGAAATTGATATCAGCCTCGTTTTTAAAGAAGTATCCGTTTTTAGACTGTCTGAATTGCCAGTACATGTGAAACTGGATTTCATCCGGATTTAGGATTTCGATAGTGAATGGCAATTCATTATCGAAAACGGGTATATTTCTGAATCTCCTAACTCTGCTTACATCCATATATAGCTTCAGCTTCTTTGAAATAGCTTCCAAAAGATCAGGGCTTTTCAGTACTTCAACTTCATTTTCGACGAGTTTATTATCTCCGCCCAGCCCCATTTCCTTAAGTACGGAATTGTCCATCATCTGCGATCCTTTCTTATCGTCTTTTACCAGAATAGCGGCCGTAGCGTCATAAGATGGTTGCGTGTACAACATGTAAATAACAGCCAAAGCAAAACAGAGGAGTAAGCTGGCGAGAAACCAGGGCCAGGATTTTAATAACCTGGAAATCCATTTTTTTACATCAACTTCATTATCTTGGTTCGGTTCAGTATTGCTTTCGTATTGTTGATTCATATCATTTTTAATAAAGAAGCTTTAAAATATTTTATCCTTTAATTCCTGGTAAGAATAATGGTTGTGATTGTGGCAATCGTAGAAATGACAGACACCCATATAGCTGTTTGCGGGGTTGCAAGACTTTTGTTCGTATTTGGCTGCACATATACAATGTCATTCTGTTTTAATTGAAAAAAAGGAGAATCAAATGTGCTGGACTTATTAAAATCAAGAATGGCCACATCTTCATCCCCGTTTGGTTTTTTGCGGAAAACCCTTACATTTTTCCGGATTCCAAAGACTGTCATGTCTCCGGCGGCTCCGATAGCTTCCAGTACATTAATGTTCTGTCCATTAACCGGTACGATCACGGGCCTTCCTACCTCGCCGATTACCGTGACTTTGAAATTGGTAAGCTTTATAATAACAACAGGGTCTTTCAGATAAGGCTTCAATAATTCAAGTATTTCATTTTTCAATTCTTCAGTTGTAAGACCTGCGGCCTTAACATCTTTTAAAGTAGGAAGTGTTACATAACCTGCAGATGAAACACGATATATATTGAGAAGGGGTTGGGCAGAAGCTCCGGATGAACTTCCACCAATAGCACTAGCCGAGCTACCGGGAGAAAGCCCGCTTGGAATCATATTTTGAGGCGTCGGTGTATTCATATTAAAAAACTGACTGGCTTCCGGAGAGGAGTTGGAAATAGTGATTTGCACTTCATCGTCCGTTTGAAGTTTGAGTGGCTGATACGACTTGCTGGCAATACTTGAAATTTCAGATGTTTCCGATAGATCCTTAAAATAAGGGAGATCCTTACCGGATAAACAACCGGAAAGTGAAATCATAATAAAAACTGGCAGCAAAAGCTTTGACTGAAATCTTAACATATGAGACTTATTAAATTCGGGTATATAAAGGGGTTAAAGATTAATAGGCATTTTTGTCTCCTTTGAACGTAGTAATAACAGTAAGCATGATTATTTTCAAATCCAGCCACAAACTCCATTTTTCCATATACCATATATCATATTCAATACGCTTCCGGAGCTGTTCGTTTTCTTTAATTTCCCCGCGAAACCCATTCACCTGTGCCCAACCGGTAACACCGGGCTTTACAAAATGACGTATCATATATTCGCTGAGAATTTTTGAAAACATCTGTGTATGATTGAGCATATGGGGTCTTGGACCAATAACCGACATATTGCCGATTAAGACATTGATAAATTGCGGCATTTCGTCAAGGTTTGATTTTCTTAAAAACCTGCCCAACCGCGTAATCCGCACATCATCTTTTGAAACCTGTTTTAGGTTGGCCTCTTCATTCACCCGAAGTGTCCGGAATTTATAACATTTGAATTTATTATTGTTTTTTCCAGAGCGCATCTGGGAAAAAAACACCGGCCCCCTCGAACTTAGTTTGATCAAAATTGCCAACAACGGAACCAGCCATGATAAGATGAAAACGATCACCAAAAGGCTGAATACTATATCGAATACCCTTTTTTTAATGGCATTGCCGATATCTTCCAATGGTTCCGGCCTCAAAGACAAAACCGGAATTTCAGCCAGATATTCCAAATGGGTTTCACGATTTACATAGAGATGGAAATCCGGAACAAATTTGAATCGGATAAAAGATTTTTCTGCAATTTTTACCATTTCATAAATGCTCGAATTTTTTTCAGGAGAAATGGTGGAATAAATTTCATGGATATCGTGTTTCTTTGCGTATTCAATGCATTCATCAATATCTCCAATAATTGGAAGGGTAGATAATTCCTTGATTTTATCTTCGTCTTCAAAATAACCCGCTACCTGAAAGTTCATTCTGAGTAAAGCAAATCTTTCTACCAGTGTCTTCGCAATATCGTTGTATCCCAATATGATTACACGACGTGTTACGATATCGGCTTTCTGCATATAAAATGTCAGGCCTATCAGGACCAGGCGTGTGATAACCAGGAATCCCAAAAAAGCAGCAAAGCTGACAATCATATACAGTCTGGAATATTGGAAATGATAAAAAAAGATGAATGCAAGCAACAACACGGTGAACAGCATAAAAGTCTTAAAGGTTCTTTTGGCAAATCTTTCACCGTTAGGACTTGCATTGTCAATATATAACGAAGCTGAAAATGCAGCCACAAGCCAAATCATGTTCGCAGCAGCAAAAAGATACAGATAATTCTGCTGGCTTGCAACAGGGATTCTTTTCAGGAATACCATCATGCCTGTATAGATGCAATTCATAGCCAACAGGTCAACGAAAGCAAAGAAAAACCTGAACTGGTTTGTATACCTGTTATTCATATCCCGGAATTGGGAGAAATGGAATTAAAATGATTTGGTAACCTGAAAACTAAAACCGCCGGAATTATAAAGGAGTTGTCCGTTGTCAATTGCTATGAGAACCTTGCAGGCATAATTGTTTGCCAATGGTTTAGCCAGTTGCAGAAAAAAAGAGAACTGATTTGACTCGGGGAAAATGCCAACAGGAGGAGCTCGGTCATGCCCGGTGGACATGCCCCATTCACTTGTTGCAAATGTTCCGTAGTTTTTTGAATAAGTGGCTTTAAGGATTATATCAATATCTGAAACAGATGCATCGATTCCCAGATGGACAGCGGAGACCCGGTTATTATTGAAATAATCCTTATCATAATTCGGGAATGGTCTGGTATCGTGTGCTGCACTTATCAGTGGATTACCGATGGCATAAGCATTATATGAATATCCATCAGCAAACTCATAATTATTGTAATAATTTTCATCCCCAGAAGCGGTCGGTTTAGACCATGGATATCCGGCCTGATTTGCAGAATAGAAAAATTCAAATATTATTTTGTTCCAATTGATAAGACTGGATTTTTTACCAGTATTAATGATGCTCAGGCCATTCAGTCCGTCAGCAATATTTGCCAGGTGAACCAGGGCGCCTTCATCATAAAAGTTCTGACGATAAACAAAAATGGTAACGTTTTTGAAATCATACTGTGCACCGAGGTCAATACTTCCGATGTGATTGCCCACTTTGGAACCCTGATATGTTTTACCGGTAGCTACATGAACGAATGTTTGCCATTCATTCAACTGATAGCCTTTTCCGAAAATTTCCTTTTCACTTCCAAAAAATACCTGGTGATTAAATCCGCCGTAAAAATGAAATTTCCAGGATGGTTTACCCAGCCGACCATAAAAAGAGCTCTGATGAAATAATTCATTATAATATCCAACCGCACCCGTTTGAATAGGAACGCTTCCAGGCCATCCTAAAGCAAAATTGCCTTTGAATGCAAGTATTTTATCCAGAATGGGTATCTCGAAATATTGAGGTATAGAAATCTCCACCTTTGGAATGCCCAAAGCATTGCCCGACATAGCAAATGATCCACAGGAAAGAGTGGTGTCCATTAAACCAATAACATCTTTATCGCGGCCAGCCTTAATTTCAAAAACAGAAACGGCCATTTTCAGATATCCTTGAACGAGGATGCCCTGAATCCCGTTCGTTTGGCTGCCAACGTTTACGCGGCCTTCAAATCCTGCACCCCAATCGAATACCGGCCTGTCCACTGAATCGTAAGATTTATAAAAGGACCCATATAACGAAGCCGAATTACCCGGGGGAGGAATATTTCCAAACTGATTTGAACGAAGCCAGAAAGGAATATGATCCTGGGAAATAAAATTCCCACCTATTCCCAGTTGGCCGCCATATATTTTATTATCCTGGCCTTTCACAACTGAAAACGGGAATAAGAACAATAAGTAAAGAAGGTATTTATTCACGAACGGGTTAAACTTCCAGAATTTTAAAATTGAATTTTATTCACCGGCTTATTGGGCAATAGCCAGTTGTTCTCTTGAAAAAATGGAAAGATTTTCAATATTGGATTTTTCAATCTCAACAACGAGGGCATATCCAAGAGACGGTAATTGAACTTTAATGGATTTGTGCCTGACTTCTAAAATATTTCCCTCGCGCTCCATTAAGGGCCCGCTCAGGATTCGGATTCTGTCATTCACCTGAACAGTCGTTTTTTCAAGTGTTACATGCGAATGTTCACTCAAAAATCTTTTAATGAGATTAATTTCTTCACTTTGAATCACAGCTGGTTTGCTCAGCCAGTAAACAAAATTAATTACTCCCTCAGTTTGTCTGATAGCGAGTTTTTCTTTTTCGGTTATATATACGAAAACGTAAGAGGTAAAAAGCGGGACTTCGATCACTTTTTTTCGATCGCTCCACTGACGGTGTGCTTTTGTTAATGGACAATAGTTATGAACTTTTTTCTTGTCCAGCAGTCTGGCGACTTTCTTTTCCCAAAGTGCCTTGGTAAACACAGCATACCATTTCCTTTCTGATTGAATTTCCGAATCTGAATTCACCGGTATTAAGTTCATGTTTGATTTTCTTTTAAAGCACGCTTCGCTTTTGCCACTCCCATCAGTAGCTTTATTTCCAAACTAAAAACCTTATGCCATTTAATTCAAACTACTCTTTGAACGTATAGTAACAACTTCAATGAAAATATTATTTCACGTAGTATTACGATAGTTAGGATTTCGAATAGTTTAAATCGTTACAAAGGGGCAAACGATCGCTAAAAATGAAACTCAGGTTATTGTTTCAATTGAGTCTTCTAAAGAATATTGGGTACTAAGCAGAATTTTTTTAAGGCAGGTTGTTTCAATCGCAGGACTCTAAGATATATTTTATTTTCTTTATAGCAAAGAAAATAAGAGAAATTTCATCCGGAACGAATTATGTTACAGCTACTCATGATTGATATGTTTTAATTCCTTGGGTTTATATAGGAAACCACTGTCATGCAAAAAGCGGACCTTCAGGCGGTTTTCATTTTAATTCCTTGCAATTTTTTTCTTGTTTGCAGGAAATACGGTCCCGCAATGGGAAAAAACCGATGTATTAAGAAATCAATATTTTTAATTTTTTGGTTGGTAGAAGCCGGGAAACGTGTATAAAAACTAAATAACCTCAGGAGATAATGATATTAAAATAAAAAAGCCGCCGGAATTTTTACTCCGGCGGCTTTTTTTATTCCCTGGAAGAGATCTATTTTTTTACAACCTTTTCTGTATAAGACTTGCCATTGGGAAGGATTATCTTCAGCAGATACATACCACTGCTCTTCGCCGGAATGTTGATCTGGTCATCATATTCGGGTTGGTTTTTGACTATTTGTTTACTGCTTATCAATCTGCCATCCAGTGAATAAATCAGAACGGATGCATTACCGGTATATTCATTGACCCATCTTACGTTTATTGCTGTTTCAAATGGATTGGGGAACACTTCCAGTTTGTCTGTCATAGCCGTGAGCAGTTCAGGAGTGGCTTCAGCAGTTGACATGGTCTGTGCTACTCCGCCTGTTACGGAAGTACCTGATGGAGCGTAACTGAGTCTGAAGCCATTGATATAGTTAAAGCTGCTCACCTTATCTATGGTCACCTGCACCTGTCCGTTTGTTACCGTTACATTGGAAAATATAACAGACTGGGTCAGGTTATAGTCCGTTACCAGACTTTGGCTCACCCCGTTGATGGTATATATACTGGTATTACCGGTAGTGGCACGGCTTCCATAAATTTCAAGACTCGCCAGACTGCCGGCTGGTATGTTGTTCAAGGTTAGCGTTCTGCGGTAAGAATTATAACTGGCATACCGAAGCACCTGGGGATCGGTAATGGTTCCACCATAACTGGTGCCGTTATCGGCAACACCCTGATCCACACTTAAAGTTGCAGTTACCGGGGATGTTGTACCATCTGTAAAAGTAAATGCAGGAGAAGTGGCAGGACCCGCTGTAGCTGAGGTTACATTCCAGTTATTCCATGCAGCATTATTATATGGATTTACACCACCATAAATATTTACCTGAATGGATTTGGTAGTTGAAGTAGTAGAACTGCTGACCGTTATGGTAACCGTTGAACTGCTGGACATTCCATTGTTGTCTGTTGCTTTCAACTGAAACACGTAAACACCGGCTGCCAGTCCTGCAACGGTTGTTGACAGCGCAGAAGGTGAAGTAATCGTAGCAGCAGTTCCACTCGTTTCTGACCAGGTTGTCGAAACAATGGTAGCACCGTTGTTGCCCGTTGCCTGACCGTTGAGTGTAACTGTCGTTGTTGTAGGTGTAGAAGTTTGAGATACCTGAGCAACCTGCGCTGTTTGTGAGCTGCTGGCATTTGGAATAATCTGTAACCCATCTATCTCGGCAGCAGAAGAAACACCCGGTACAGTATTGATATAAATATTTATTTTACCAGTAGCATCAGGAGATACACTGGAGAATGTAGCTCCATTATTTGCTGTACCGTTCATATTGACGTCGACCGGCGTATAGGCAGCAGAACCCTGTATCGTAAACCGGACGGGATTGGTTTGAAATCCCAGATTATCTGATCCGGATAATTTAACCGTGTAAGTCGTACCAGCAACCAGTCCCGTTGCCTGCAACTGTGGTTTTGACACATTGTAATTGGCTGCGGGATCTCCGTATTGAAACCAGTTGTTTACACTCACGGCCGCATTATTAAAGAACCCGGCGGTGTTCACACCATTGCCGTCATAACTGGTCATGCCATTGTATGGAGCCCAGTTACCCGTTGCAACAGAGCTTAATGTTATGCCATTTGAACTGGCCGAAACGACTGTCGTGCCAGGAGATCCATGTATATTGGTCCAGCCACTTACAGCTGAAGAGCCACTACTGAAATTAAAATAAGCTGAAGTTGGAGTTTTAGTAGGCGGCGGCGAACTTGGAGTGCTTCCTAAAACGACGGTCTGTGAAGGTCCCGCAATCACAGTGGGTGCAGTTTTAACGACTGCAACATTCACAGTAATATTTACACTGGCTGAATTTGTCAGTCCGTTTTTATCGGTTGCGGTGAGTTTGAATACATAAGCTCCGGCTACAAGACCCGTAACGGTTGTAGACAGATTTGTTGCAGTGGTAATCGTTGCTGCACCACCACTTACTTTGGTCCAGGTCACGCTACTGATCGTTGCACCGTTATTTCCGGTAGCCGTTCCCGTTAGGGTCACCGTACTTACGGGCAACGTTATGGTTTGTGCTGATCCGGCACCTACTGTAGGAGCTATTTTCGGAAGACCAGTCGTACATCCTGACCAGGTCATCATAAACTGATATATTGACCAGTTGCCCGTAACACCGTTGAGGGAATAGCTATCCGTGTGAGTGGGATCATACCAGGTATTCCAGCAACAATGACCACCACCGCCCACATTGGTCTGAAAATACTGAGCGCTGCCGGATACGGCAGCGTTCATGGTGTTATTGATGGTAATCATATCGCGACCGTCATTGACCTGCTCATAACCCAGCCAGTGACCACAATCCTGTGCAAAAGTGGTAAAGGGAGTAGGGTAGGCCGGATTATCATCCGGCTTTACGGCCTGTACAGCTACGACAGAAGCTATTTTTGAAGGATAGGACTCTACATATTCTTCTGAAACCTGACCACCCATACTTAACCCAGTTAAACTCACCCGGGTCGGATCGATACGGTACATCGTCCTTACCTGATCTATTTCCGGCGCAACAATGGAAGTTGGTGGCCAAACAGTAGGCGGTTGTAAAAGAATATAAATTGGCTTTATCGTAACTCCGTTTAAGACAACATTTCCATTCCAGCCACTATTTAAAAAATATCCCGGTCCGTTAATTAATAACTTACTTGGATCTGTACCAACTTCACCGGTGCCAGGAAAAAAAATAATCGCAGGATAAGTCTGAGTACCTGTTGTATTATAATCATCCGGTAAATGCACATAAGCGTTCCAACCGTTGACCTTAGTAAGTGTAAGCTGCGAAAAACTGGAAGAAGAATAAAGAAACAAAAAAATAAAGAGTACACACTTTAGACACTTAAGTACAGATGTTTTCATAAATAGAAATATTGGAAATTATAAAAATCACTATGAGGCCATCTATGACAATCAGGCGCTCAATTATTTTAGTAAATGAGTTAAAAATTATGTTTCAAAAAATATTCTGTCAAACAGATTTGTGAATTCCCGTAAACGGAAACAAATGGAACAACGAAATTTTACTGTTTGATGTCTGGAGGAAGGGTTCTGTGAATCCTTTAAATCGCAGCAGATGCGACATGCGCAATGAATTGGTTTTCATAAGCTGTTTATAAAATGATTGTAATTAAATATTACTTTAACAATTAAAAAACATTACATACACACAAGCAAATATCTTATTACAGATAAAACGGATAAGGTAAATAATTACGGATAGAGGGGGGGTTAATGCGAAAATCAATCGTCCAAAATGGTGCCAAACTTTGGCATAAATTTTTATTTTATGATATATTCATATTGCCATCAAATTAATTTGATCCAGATCAACGCGAAGCGTATGTATACTCGTATCATTCTATTTTATCGCATATTTTTTTGAAAATTTTTCAAAAAATAAGTTGGGGAAAATTTTGCCGATTACTCCGTTTATGTCATTAATCGTATGAGCAGACAAGTATTTCATTACCTTAATAATGACAGAAAAAAATCGATGAAGTTAACAGTCAAACTAATTTTCATAAGCTTTATATTACTTGCTTCAGTTGCTAACGCACAGCAACCATCTATTATGCCTTATAATATGGATCTTACAAAAATTATCAATATCCATATTCCGTTCAGTTTATAACATTAAATATCCAGGGTGAAATTTTAAAAATGGCTTACATGGATGTGAAGCCTTCAAATCCCAATGGACATGTTGTAATATTACTACATGGAAAGAATTTCAATGGTGCTTATTGGGGACAGACCGCCAAAGTACTGGCTGAAACGGATATCGCGTTATCATACCTGACCAGATAGGTTTTGGAAATCATCAAAGGCAAAACACATACAATATTCATTTCAGTTTACTCTGCCAAAACACAAAAGACATATTGGACACCCTGGGCATACAAAAAATCTGCATCCTCGGTCATTCTATGGGTGGCATGGTTGCAACACGATTTGCTTTGATGTACCCGGAGTTAATCGAAAAATTTATTTTGGAAAATCCGATTGGTCTGGAAGATTGGAAGGTGAAAGTACCATATTTATCTGTTGATAGTTGGTATCAAACAGAATTAAAGCAGGATTACAATTCTTTTAAAAAATATGAACGTGAAAGCTATTATCATGGCGAATGGAAACCAGTATATGATGAATGGCTGGATGTAGAAACGGGCTGGACTTTGAGTAAGGATTATCCGCGTGTTGCCTGGAACTCGGCGCTTACTTATGACATGATCTATACGCAGCCGGTCTTTTATGAATTTGAAAATATAAAAGCGCCAACCCTGTTGATCATTGGTCAGTTAGAAGAACAGCTTTGGGAAAAAATCTTGTGAGTGAGGATGTTAGAAAAACAATGGGTAATTATCCGATACTCGGGAAATTGACTCACGAAAAAATAAAAGGATCGCAGCTCATCGAGTTAGACGGCATTGGCCATGTACCACATATCGAAGCGTTTGACAGATTCATTCAGCCTTTGCTCCAGTTTTTGAAATAAACTTTTCTATACTCGTCAATACATCTTTCGTTCCAGAATTATTCTGAAAATTTAGACGTGTTTTGTATTTTAAAAAATAATATAATAGAAGCTAGTATCAGGGTAAATCCATTCGCTACCCAAACGGGAAAGTTGTTGGTAGCCAGTCCATAAATGAACCACAGGAGTGTACCTAAAGTAAACAGAATGTACATTGATAGTGAGATGGAAGATGTGTCTTTAGTGCGAATAGTTTTTAATGCCTGTGGTAGAAAAGATGACGAAGTTAAAATTGCTGCAAGTAATCCAATAACGGGTATCCAATTCATATCAATTGAATTTAGTGGCAAATATAGCCTTAACCACTCTTATTAGTCCGCATTTCCACTATCCCCGCCAACACTTTGTTATTCTGTACGAAGTGATTTTACAGGATTTGCCACCGCTGCTTTTATTGCCTGGAAACTAATTGTAGAAAAAGATACAACTAACAATGCCAAAGCTGTTATAATAAATATCCCAACACCACTGGGCGATTTATAAGCAAAAGATTCTAGCCATTTATTCACCACCCAATTTGCAAGCGGAAAAGCAATTGCCATTGAAATAATCACGATCTTCAAAGACTCAACGGAAAGTAATCTTACAATACCAACAACAGATGCTCCAAGCACTTTGCGGATACCAATTTCCTTAGTCCGCCTTTCAGCACTGAAAGCGACCATTCCAAACAAACCTAAACAGGAAATAACTACTGCCAGCAATCCAAAATATTTCACAAGAGCATTCATCTGCGATTCGTTTTTATACATTTGATCGTAGGTTTCATCCGCAAAATGATATTCAAACGGGTATGAAGAGTTTAAAGTCCCTGTTATATTGCTGATTGCAGTAAGCGCTTCTCTTGTATGACCCGGATGCAACCGAACCAGCATGTAACCCGTATTGGATGGTGCCAGACACAATATCAACGGTTTAATAGGTGAGTGTAGCGAGGCTATATGAAAATCTTTCATTACCCCGATGATATTTCCGTTGCCGTTCCAGAATTTTACCTGTTTGCCCACCGCATCGTTTTGCATACCCATCATTTTAGCAGCTGATTCATTGATCAGATAACTTAATGAATCACCTCTAAAATCTTTTGAAAAATCGCGTCCTGCTGCCATGGTTACGCCAAGTGTTTTAGTAAAGCCATAACCCGTCCAGGAGGCAACAATCTCTGTTTGCAAATCAGTCGGCTTGCCATTCCATGAAAGATCGCCGGATGTGGAATTCAAATCCATCGGCAGTTGAGCGATCGGATCCGAAGCTATCACGTATGGCAATTTATTTAACTCATTTTGATAAACATCTATTTTATTAAATAAATCTCCTTCCAGTGGAATGTAAATGATATGTTCTTTGTCAAAGCCGAGATTTTTATTCTGAATATAATTTACCTGTTTCGATATTGCCAGCATCCCGACTATTAAAAATGCGGATAAGCCAAATTGCACTATAACCAATCCTTTGCGTACCGATGCAACATTGCCACTTTGTGTTATAATATTCCCTTTAAATATTCGCAGGGGCTTAAAAGAAGCTAAAAATAACGATGGATAGCTGCCGGCAATAATTGAAGTAATAATAACAAGGATAACTATATAATACCACAGTCCGGACTGTAAAAAATTCAATTGAATTTGTTTGTTGAATAAATGGTTGAATACGGGTAATATGAGAAATACAATAACGATGGCAACCAGGGTTGCCGTTAAGCAGGTTAAAAGAGATTCAGTCATAAACTGCCCCACCAGGGATACTTTTCCAGCACCCACAACCTTGCGTATGCCAATTTCTTTGGCCCGCAGGGAAGCTCTCGCTGTAGCCAGATTCATAAAATTCATACAGGCGATCAGTAAAATGAAAACAGCGACTGCGACAAATATTTTAATATATTCTATGCGGCCGCTCCCGGTAGGCTTGCCATTCTTGTAGTCAGCATACAAATACACATCGGTGATAGCTTGCAATGTTGGGTAGTTCGCTTTGAAATCTTCAGGTGCAAACCTTGGATAGATCGCATGAAGACCTCGTAAAGTATTCGATAAATCTGTATGTGGTTTTAATCTGACATAAGTAAAAAAAGAAGTATTACCCCAGGTTTTCATCCAGTCCTCCTCCTGTTCTTTGAAGTTTATCAGCCAACTGAATTGTATGGTGCTGTTATGAGGAATATCTTCTATCACCGCTCCAACTTTGTAATCTTTCTTATTATCAATTCTGATTGTTTTGCCAACAGCTTCCGTTGTATTAAAATACTTTTGGGCAATTTCTCTTGTGATCACAACCTGATTCACAGAAGCAATCGCTTTTTCCGCATTACCATCAAGTATTTTAAACCTAAACACGTTAAAAAATCCTGGCGTTGCGTAACTGCCCTTTTCTTTCAACGACTTGCTGCCGACAGTAAACAAAATATTGCGACTATATGTCATTTTTGTAGCTGCCTCAATCTGGGGAATATTATTTTGAATGGCTTCAGCCAGCGGCCCTGGACTGACAGTTATTGTTACCGTATCACCATTAAAAGGTGCATTTACATGCACTTCATAAATGTTTTTTGCCTCAGGAAAAACACGGTTATAACTCAGTTCATCTCTTACCCAAAGCCAGATCAGCAAACTGCATGATAAACCAATCGCCAGACCAAAAACATTGATAAATCCGGTGAGTTTATTTCTGGTCATATTCCGCCAGGCTGTTTTGAAGAAGTTCTTGAACATTTTTGATGGAATTTGAGGTTGTTGCAAATACGATTGGATCAGTTTTCTTCGCCTAATAAACATGCCATTTATCCACTAAATTGATTTTCAGATCTAACAGAATATAGGAAAGTAAAATTATGTTCGAAACCGATACAGTATCTGTACGCCGGCGATTGGATCTTTGATATAATTTTTTTCAGGCAGGAGAATTGCACTGTCATATAAAAATGCTGTATTATGACCACAACACAAGTCCCATTTAATTTTATGGACAAAACCTATGACGCAGAAGTGGAATATTTCGAACCTCCGGGTGTGATGCCTTATTACAAGGTAAATATTACAGATCCGACTCTGCAGAATAAATTTGGTATGGTTCATAACTTCAAAGAAGTCAAAAAAAATGGATATGTCGTCCTGGAACCAGCACTGGAACCGCAAGGTAAATATCACGCTTATTTCTGGACATGTCTGATGGAGTCAATTTATATCCTTTTGCTGAATGAAATGAATTGATATAGGATATTTATGCGGTTAGAAAAGTTTGCAATAACCCGCCGGGAGACATTTTTTTAATTCCGATGGTATAAGCTTTGATTAAGTATGATAAAACATATGGACTACCTTAAACTGCCTATTGACCAATTGCGTGAAGACCTGGATGAGCTAAACCGCGAATGGATGAACATCGAAGGAAGCAATCTAAGTGCAGTACAGTGTTATCATCTGGAGACCAATCCGCCACATTTTCTCTTTAACTCGAATTGTCCGGACGCGCTGCGGCAAAAACTGGAATTCATACTTCATAAATATTTCCCTGAATATTAAAACAGGGTGGCCGTTGATTGAGATAATCTCACTACAATACAAAACAAAAATAGATGATATGTATCCTGAGCAAAATATTCCACGATTCATTTAAAAAAAACAAACTATGCCCGATTGGTTAAAAGCAATTATTGCAGGATATACAGCTAAAAAATTGGGTGGTGGTTGCTTTAGCACCATACTGATCTTTGTGCTGGTCTATTTCGCTCTGGGACAGTGTCATCATTCAGTACCGGCTCACGCGGGTACGCGGAATTCCGCTCCCGTTCACATCGCAAAACTGGGTAAGAAAAATAAGGCATGAATCAGCTTATTCATTTTTCAATGCCTTAATAGGATTGGCAAGAGAAGCCTGCACACATTTGAAGCCTACTGTAAACATGGCGATCAGCAATGTCGCCAAACCTGACAGTGCGAATACCCACCAGCTCAGATTGGTCCGATAAGCATAGCCCTGCAAGAAATTATTTAAACTATACCATGCAACCGGAAAGGCAATGGCCGCTGCAACAAGGACCAACAATAAAAAGTCCTTTGACATCAAAACAACCAGATTCGGAGCACTTGCTCCAAGCACTTTTCGCACGCCGATTTCCTTCACTTTACTTTCAGCGGTGAATGTTACGAGACCAAACAATCCAAGACAGGATATCAATATCGTTACAATGGCAAAACATGTGAACAGCTGACCCACATGAATATCTGTTTTATATAGCTTTCCTGGTTCTTTTAATAGTTCCGACACTGCTGCTTCATAGTGGTCATTCATATTATGCATCGAAAAACGAAATATATTTTCTTTGTCGTAACCCAGGTTTTTCTCCCGTATAAATTTTAATTGTTTACCAATGAAGATCGTGCTCGTAATAAGCAAAATGGAAAAACTAAATTGTACAACGACCAATACTTTTCGAAAACCGCCTTTGCTTCCAATACCACTGAGTTTACCCTTCATCGCTTCCAGTGGTTTGAATGAAGATAAAGTGATGGCCGGATAAATACCTGCCAGCAGTAATATAACCAGCATGGTGAGTCCGTATACCGCCAGTACATTAGGCGACCAGGGTTTGAAAACAATATTTTTTCCTGAAATCTCATTGTACAGCGGCATCACAAAGTAAATTAAACAGGTTGCCAGCATAAGCGCAATTAAAAAGGTCAGCAGTGATTCACTTAAAAACTGCATAAATAATTCAGGCTTACCCGCGCCTACAATTTTACGCAGACTGATTTCCTTTCCTCGTTTCGTGGCCCTGGCAGTAATCAGATTTACATAGTTGATACAGGCTATCATCAAAACAATGATGGCTACTAAAAAAAATATCTTCACGACCATCATACCCTGTTCTTTTCCGTCCAGGGAATACAGGTGTAATTTGCTAATGGGGTCTAGCAGGTAAACAAGATGTGCGTTGGCAGGTATATTGTAATTGTGACGGTGTATCGCACTCATTTTTTGTGCCGCCAAAGCAGGACTGGCATTGGGCTTCAGCAATACATAACTGCTGTAACTATACTGGTCCCAATTCGTATTGAGTGACTTAAAATAGTTGCTGGTATCATATTCCTGTTCCAGCTGTTGAAAATTAAAAACGATATTATAATGTAAGGATGAATTGTCGGGCATATCCTTCATCACGCCAGTTACACGGTATATTTTTTTATCGTCACCCTTTAACACTTTTCCTATCGGATCCTCGTTGCCAAAAAATGTTTTCGCTGTTGTTTCTGACAACACGATTGAATGAGCGTCTGTGAAAGGTTGTGTGGGATTGCCTTTGATCAGCGGGAAACTAAACATGCTGAACAAAGAAGCATCGGCCAGGCAGATATGTTGTTCCGTAAATTTTTTATCCTTGTATTCAAAAATGGAGACATTTCCCCATTCTCGAATACGGCAGGCGTCCTGCACTTCAGGTACTTCTTTTTTTGCGTAAACTGCAATGGGTGCCGGTGCACTGTACCAAACATTTTGGTCGCTGAATTTAGGTGCCAGCTTATAAAGGTTGGCGGCATTTACATGAAATCGATCATAACTCAGCTCATCTTTGACCCAAAGTATAAGTAGCATACTCACTGCCAGACTTACTGCCAGTCCGATAATGTTTATAAACGAATAAGTTTTGTTGTTCCTCAGGTCGCGCAGCGCCGTTTTGATGTAGTTCTTAAACATGGGATGAATATATAATTTCCATCATTCTTCTAATAAAGTACCAAATTACATATGGGTATCAATCAGGTACTTATGCTTCCCGCTGCAGTCTAAAACTGTTCGGTTTCATTACATCAGTGTTCACTAATGAATATAATATCGGCACCTGCATTTTCCTTTCCAGCCAATATACCAATTTGTACAACGAAATGTATGAATTAACGCTGCTTAAAATCTCCCTTGCCTATCATAAAGTACGAGTACAAACTTCTTGTGATCCAATGTGTCCAACCCGACTCGCAGGCTTTGTAACAGTCGATATCAGGTGTCAGACCTTCGTGCGTAAAACTTAAAGTCGTTACATCGTTGTTTTCAGTGATCTCAAAAATCAGTTTTGTGTTTAGCCATTCTTTTTTGTCAGCATACCATGGCATGTAGCAATCGGTAACTATCCAAACCACTTTTTTGTCAGGGATTAATTCAGCTACGGTAAAGTTGAAAAATGAATCACCTCCCATCTTTACTACAAACCTGTCATTCTGTTTTTCCGAGTCTCCACTAAAGGTTACTCCCCACCATTCAGGCACTTTACTGATTTTTTTTATCGCTTCACTTGCACCAATATTTACGGAGATATTGCGATTAAAATTTTTCGTTTTATTTTGATATGCGAGTATTTTTAACTCGCCGACAGTGATGAAGTTGAATAACCAGTCTTTAATAACCATATTCCAACCCTGCTCGCACTTTGTATAGCTTTCCTTTTCAGGAACAAGGCCCTCGTGTGTAAAGTGAAGAACGGTCTTATTGCCATGGGCGGTAATTTCAAATATCATCTTTGTGTTTTCCCATTCATGTTTATCTTTTTCCAGCCAATTCAATGTGCTCTCAGTAACCAGCCATACGATTTTTTTGCCTGGGATCACTTCAACCAATTTTTGTTTGGAATAATGGGCACCGGGATGTTGAATGATAAATTCGTCATTAAGATTTGCGCTTTTGCCCTCAAAATCTTTGCCTCCCCACCATTTTGATACATCAGTAATGCAATTGAAAACTTCCTGAGACGATTTTGCGACTTCTATTGTTGCAGCGTAACTTTCTATAAACTTGTAAAAGAGTTCTTTAATAGTCATATCACATATCTGAACCAGTCTTTCATATTCATTCTCAGGAATAACGCCATCATAAGTTAATTTTAGTATGGTCTTACCGTGTTCAGGAGTTATTTCAAAAATCATTTTTGTTCCCGTCCAGTCAAAGTTGTCAGTTTTGCGTAAGCTTTCAGTGGTAAGCCAGACCAGCTTTTTATCGGGGACAAATTCGACCACCTTGTTATTTGAATAATGCGAATCACCTGTGCCAAATCTAAACTCACTGTTAAGTTTGATGTTTTCTCCTTCAAAATCTTCCGGCCACCACCTTTTGAGATTAATAAGATGATTAAAAACCTCATTCGGGGATTCTGCCAGTTCAATGGCCACCGAATAAATAGTGGTTGTAAGTTTTATGGTATTCTTCATAATAGGTAAATATAAAGTTACCCAAATATATAAGTAACTTATGAGTTACCCAAAAAATAATTAACGAACCAGTGCCGAATAAATATTTGCGCGGCGATAGCTGGAAGGCTTTTCATTTATTTTGACAACTGAAGAAAACCCAAGGCCATTGAAAAGTCTTTGTAATCCTGAAAAGGAGATGGGATATGGAACCCAGAAATTGGACTTATCCGAATCATAATCGACGATCAGGAACAAAGGTTTATCCCGAAACCATCTTTTACTTTTAAATAGAAACGAACTTTTATCTTTTACAAAATGAAGGGAATTCGCCATTAACAGGCCATCCAGAGGACGCATGTTTAAATCGTCTTTTTCAAAATTTGCATTTACAACGGTAATCGTCGTCTTATTCTGATAAGGCTTTATTTGAAGTTCACTTGTATTTTTATCAACTGCATATACACAGCTTTCTTCCGGAAGAATTTTACTGAGTGCTGTGGTAAACAATCCCGCACCACAACCAAGATCTGCCCAGGTTTGCACATTTGATCTGGGAATTTCTTCAGAATTGATCAGGGACACCGCCTCTTCTAATTTCATAATTTATAAGTAAGGTGCTCCAAGTAGCTCTAACAGAGTGAGGTTGATTTGGTTTAGCTGTTGCACTATTCCGGTAAATATTCACCGAATAATTTCCAGTCCATGCCATTTCCCCAGCCCTGTCCATGATCACTAATATTCCTGGTTTTATTTATTTCCCCAATCTTGAAATGATCGTAGCACAGTAACGACAAAATAGAACCCGGCCTTAAATGTTCGCTCGCCCAACTAAGAGGAGAATCTCCGTTTGCGTCCTTAGCATCGAGCCTGGCGCCACTATCAATTAAATATTGTATGGTCTTTTCGTCTGCATAAGCAGCGGCTCTGTGTAATGGCGTTTCGCCTTTAGTTCTCACATCGCGCATGAACGCAGCCGTTTCAATTCCGGGGATCGTTTTGACATTGACATCTGCACCTTTTTCAACAAGAAGTTTTACAACATAAAAATAATAAGGCCTTCCTGATTTGGACAGAGCGTTGTGTAATGGTGTTTCATTTGTTTTGTCCACAAATGCATTCACATTTGCTCCCGAATTAATGAGAAAGTCGCATACTTTCCAATGTCCAAAAAAAGCAGCATGCCCCAATTCTTCATTTAAGTTTATGCTATGGAGATCGCCACCTTTTTCAAGAATTGCTTTTAAACCGGTCGTGTCGTTATAATAAACCAGCCATTGCAATGGTTTAATTTGTCCTTGGTGAAGTAACTCTTTCCAATTTGAAATTTTCAACAGTTCAAAAATAAAGTCCGTACGTCCCCGGCTTATATATTCAATAATCTTATGAACGTCCATCTTGTTGATTTAAAATTAGAACAAGACACTAATGTAAGATATAGGGTGCATCGTTTCAAATTCAAAATGAAGGTTACGATTTCTCGCTTATCCGATATAATTTTTTTGAGGTGGAAACGATAAAATCCAGTGATCTTCTACCAGGACCTTCGATCAATAGAAAAAGACAACAGAGGATCTGTGCATAGTCAGAACGTATCTCATGTAATACAGCCCAGAAGCCCGTCTTCGGCGGAGCGGGTGGCATGGGCAGTGGACTTCTTCCAAAATACAAATCGATTTTCGTACTCAGTACGGCGACTATCATTTGCACGATAAAATAAAAAGCTGTAATCCTTGTGAGCAATCCAAAGATCAAGAGCAAGCCACCGACGATCTCACCCGTTGCTACGAAGTGCGCCGTCATCTCCGGAAAAGGAAACCCCAGTTTCGTGAATCTTCCGACTCCCTGATTCGGATATACAAATTTCAAAAAGCCTTCCCAGAAAAAGACCATGCCGGCCGTCAGGCGGATGATTATAATAGATGATTGACCCGTTACCGGCGGATGTAGGAACCAATGATTAATTTTTTTCATTTTTTATTTTATTGATGAGGACGCAAACTTCCGTTCTTCATTTTTTCAGGTGAAAGAAATTACAGGATACAGCCAATTTTCTTGATTAAGTACGATCATCAAGGATTTTACGGCACTGGTGTAATAAATCTGACAAGCTCTTTGATGTTGCTACCTTTATTAAAATATTATAGTTGAAAGGCAGGACCTTCCTTTATCATTCTCTTTTTTGGGCATTCATTTACGGGTTATGGGTGGCTGTTTTCCGGACTTATTCGTTTACACTCACCAGGACGATGACCGTAGAGTTTTGCTACCTGATTTTTATTACGGCCGATTATTATGTAGTCAATAATCTGATCGTACCAAAGTTATTGATTAGGAGAAAATATGCCCTTTTTAATTTAATGACCGTTCTGGTCATCGCGCTTTCAGCCTGGCTTCGGGCGCTGATTGCAGTACAAATGAACAGGTTTTATTTTCATGCAACCCCGATCGCAGACTTCAAAACAGTATACCTGAATTCCATAATCAATATTTCACTCTGGGTATTGCTGATTACCATCGGTAAAATGCTGACAGACAGGATACAGACCCAGCGGCAGTTGGAATTGTTAGAAAAGGAAAGAGTAAAAAGCGAATTAGATTATTTGAAAGCACAGATCAATCCCCATGCACTTTTCAACTCGCTGAACACCATTTATGGTCTTATCGACAAAAGCAATCAGGTGGCCCGAAACATTCTTTTACAGTTTTCTGAACTGCTCAGGTATCAGTTGTATGACTGTGGCACAGAGAAGGTAAACCTGGGTGAAGAAATGGAGTATATAAAAAATTATATCGCTTTTCAAAGACTACGAAAAGATGAAAAATTAATCGTGAATATTCAAATTGGAGATATAAATAAGGATCTGAAAATTGCTCCTCTTTTGTTAGTCGTTTTGATTGAAAATGCCTTTAAGTTCGTCAGCAGTTATTCTGAGAAAGAGAATAAGATATGTATTAAATTAAGTACAGAAGGAAATTATTTATACAGCTCCTTTAAAAATACAAAAGATTTGTCGCAGCCTGGTAATGCAAAAAATTCAAAGGGCATCGGCATCAGTAATTTAAAACGAAGACTGGAGTTATTATATGCCGGCAATTATGAACTAACCACTAAAATGGATGGTGATTACTACGAAACAGATTTAAATATAAACCTGACATGAAACTGACATGTATCATCGTTGATGACGAGCCAATCGCGCGTAAAGTGTTACAGGAATTTATTGAAGAGATAGATTTTCTGGAATTGAAGGGTCAGGCGGAAAATTCCCTGAGAGCCGTGGCTTTGCTGAATATGTATGATATTGACATTATATTTCTTGACATTAATATGCCTAAAATAAATGGGATCGATTTCCTGAAAAATTCAAATTTAGACGCGCACATCATCATAACTACCGCCGATCCGATGTATGCCGTTGATGCA
The DNA here is from genome assembly GCA_963757315.1 of uncultured Bacteroidota bacterium. Classification (GTDB taxonomy): domain Bacteria; phylum Bacteroidota; class Bacteroidia; order Chitinophagales; family Chitinophagaceae; genus Puia. Next base: position 1,298,313 of record CAVWRD010000012.1, read on the forward strand.
TTCGGGTTGGACGTGGTGGATTACCTGGTAAAACCAATTTCCCTGGAACGCTTTTTGAAAGCATGTAATAAAGTGAAAGAATTGGATCTACAAAAAAAATCGATGCCTTCACCTGTTAATAATGCCAGCAACCATTTTTTTATTAAATCTGAAAACCAGATAGAGAAAGTATTTTACGACGACCTGTTATATGCCGAAGCTATGATGAATTATGTGATGCTCTACACGAATTCAAAAAAAATGATGGTGTATATTACAATCAAAGGCCTGGAAGAACAATTGCCAGCCGAAATATTTATCAAAGTACACAAATCATTTATTGTAAACCTCAGTAAAATAAAAAGTATAGAAGGAAATATTTTAAATATTGGTAATGCAAAAATTGCAATCAGTCAGAACCTCAGGGAAAAAGTTATTAACGATATTGTGAAAGACAGAATGATAAAACGCTGACATTCAAAACCACTCATGAAAAAATACCTGGCCATTTTTCCCGTCCTGATAGTTCACATTGGGTTATCCCAGGATATCCCTGTTAACCCTGATATTCTGAAACAAACCATCGTCTATGCAGTTAAAAATGACAGCTCACTGGCACTGGACGTTTACAGTTTGAAAGACCGTGATAAGACTGTAAAAAAACCTGCTGTTCTCTTCATGTTTGGCGGTGCATTTGTCACCGGCCACAGAGATGACACGATTTATAATGCCTATTTTAAAACCCTGACAGAAAATAATAATGTGGTCGTTTCCATTTCTTACAGGCTTGGACTGAGGGGTGTTCGGCATGTTTCAAAATTTAATATCAAGCCACTCAAAAACGCCCTGGATATGGCAGTGGCAGATTTGTACGACGCGACGAACTGGGTCATCACACACGCAGATAGTCTGGCCGTCGATACTTCACAAATCATTCTTTCCGGATCAAGCTCTGGAGCCATCACAACGCTTACGGCCGAGTTCGAACGAAAAAATGATTATGCACAAGCGGCCATATTGCCTGCGGGATTTCAATATGCGGGACTGATAACTTTTTCCGGAGCCATTCTGAGTTTAAAAGGTAAACTAAGTTTTAAAAAACCTCCCGCACCCAGACTGATGTTCCATGGAACGGAAGATAAAATCGTTCCTTATAAGAAAATAAAATTTTTCAATAAAGGTTTTTATGGCTCCTCCTGGATCGCGAAATATATGAAAGAGCATACAATTCCCTATTATCTCTACAGCGAAGAGGGAATGGGTCACGAAATTGCGGTTCTTCCGATGAAGGACAAGCTTCCCGTTATACTGGATTTTCTCGATGAGTATATCCGGCTGCACAAGCCATATGAAAAAGACTTACTTTTCAAAAATCCGGATCAAAAACCATTGATGCTACAGACATCGGCCGAATTGATGAAAAAATTGAACAATCCATAAAAGACTGGCGGGCCACCAAAATATCAAATATTAAACAGGCACTTTTTTAACTATGAAGAAAATCATTTAACAACGGAAACAGAACATCCGGTTCTTCCACTTGGGGGTTATGTCCCGAATATTCAAACATCACAAATTTTGCCTGCGGACAATATTCTTTAAATTTTATCATCATTTCCGGGACGGCAACACGGTCAAAACGGCCGCCGTAGATCAGCACCGGCATACTAAGGTTTTTAAGTTGAGTGCGGTAATCGAAATTTCCGATATCACTGCCAACGATGAAATCCCCGTCCTTACCCACCATCTGATAATATAATTTTGTATTATTTGGATTCGGATAGGGAGCTCTTACAGGAGTATTCTTTGCCGTATCGGTGATACCTTTCTTTCTTCTGAAATTATCCGGGTTATAAGCATATAAAAAACCATATGGAACGCGGCCATAAATTTCCTGGTGTACGGGATCACTTGAAATGGCTCCTTTTTCACGAATACGCATCAGCGTGTCCCAGACTTCCGGATAATTGGTTTTGATTTCATGATTGCTGTTATCGTCGTTTTCCTGCCACATGATATAACTGTGAAAAGTATTTGCAAGAACCAGATGTTTTATATGCTGAGGATATTTCAAAGCATAACCCTGGGCTACCAAACCTCCATAGGAATGACCGAGTACGTTTATCTTATCATAATGCAGGGCAAGACGTAATCCTTCGAGATCTTCGATATCGCGGTTCAGTGAATATTCCTTTACATTTTTTGCCGTATCTGATTTTCCCCTGCCGAATGCATCGAAATAGACAATTTTATTTGTTGAAGATATCCCATCAAAAGCGCGGTACGTAATATGAGCTCCGCCCGGGCCACCGGGAATGATAAACAATGGATCTCCCGTTCCAACTTCTAAAACCCATAGTTTCGCGCCGTTTACCAGAACAAATTTCCCATCCTTCTGACTATCTGGATACGGCTGGGCGTAAATACTTATTGATACAAATAATGAAATAATCGATGCAAATGCTGTTTTCATGAAATCATTTAGTTGTTTCCAAAGATATCAAAAGGACTTGTTTATGAACTGCAGCTTTTAAAACTTATTTGTCTTCACTGTGTTAACGAGCATGGATTTTAATACTTTATATTTTACATTTTGGTTTATTTTTGGTGACTTTGAGAAATTGATAGTTATTTAATAGGTTATCGATTTTTCACATATAACGGTTTATGGATTCCTCTCGGATCTCCCTATCATAGCAGTGAAAATGTAATACAGGCAATTTGATAGAAGATTGACAATGGTATAACCTGTGAAAACTGTCTCGATCATACAACGACAAATGGAACAGTTCGTAAATAAAAATTCGATTGTAAGAAAAATATGGGGCAACAGTGATACGATTATGTTCATTTTTGCGGGTGCTGCCGCAGAATTTGCACTGAATAAAGCGGTAGACTGGTTATATTTTACAGGACGTCTTCCCGCAAACCCTTTGAAAAGATTGTTTTCAACCGTTGCCTATGCGCGTTTAATTGTGTTTTCTGATCTGGATAAAGCTAATCAAATCATAGATAAAATGTATGATATTCATGCGTCTGTTGAAGAGAAACGGGCGTCGAAAATTCCTGACTGGGCATATCGCGATGTACTTTTTATGTTAATCGATTACTCTATACGGTCTTTTGAAGTGATGGAAAGAAAATTAACGAATGTTGAAAGGGGAGAAGTGTTCAACGTATTTGAACGTGTGGGGGATAGAATGAAACTTAAAGATTTACCGCTAACATACGAAGACTGGCTCCTCTCACGTGAACTACATTTAAATAATGATATGACTTATAGCTTTTATACCGCTGATTTGTATAAACAGTACTTCAAACATTTGGGAAGGATTAGATATGTTTTATTGACGGAAGCACAGAAATTAGTGGTGCCATCGCAGATCTCAAAATTGTTGCGCTTTAAAAGAATATATTTTATGAAGCCGGTTTTGATTATTTATAAATTTTCACGCGCGATGGGGTTGAACGGATTTATGAAAAACCTCATTTTACCGTCTGAATATAAAGCTGAGATTAAAAGTCTTGATACCGTATGAATTTCTATGGGTCGTTTTTATCTGCCACGGTCAGGCCATAAGTAAGTTGGGCATCTTTGTGTTCAGCAAAATCAGTTATGCTTTGATAAAATATAAAATCCGGTATCACTCCCCGGTCTCCGGGTGTTATAGGACTTACTGCCATTGTATATTTAACCAGCGGAATACGAACGGCGATCTGAGAATAAGGGAGTACAACCATATTTTCAGATCCGGATGTATTGCCGCCATAAGCCCCGCCACATTCTTCTCCAATGAAAATACCACGATGATTCGTCTTGACTATCGATGCGAACTCAGCAGATCCTGAAAAGCTTCTGCCATTTTCCATAATGAAAACCTTACCCGGGTAGTTGTTTATTTGGGGTTGATGTATTGTCAGTTCCGAATGATCAGCCGGAGAAAATTTTTCGTTGACATTTTCTTTCGATGCATAGTACATAAAAGGTTTTGCTGTTAAATAGCTATAAAGAAGCCAGCCGTTTCCATCATTACCACCTTGATTGCTGCGTATATCAATAACAAGTTTGGAAATATTCTTTCCCTTCACAACCTGAAAAGCCGAGTCTAAAAAACTTGCGAAATTCTCCCCGGCGCTTCGCAGAAATTCGTCGAAGAAAGATTTAATAGTTAACAACGCGATCCCATTTGAAGGGAGTGATAATTCTAAATATCGGGTCGGGCGCGAAAACGGCTCAGCACATATAATGTCTCTGATATGTTCAGCGGAAAGAACTGCGCTGCGTATTTCACCTTGCCTGGTTTTATAGCGAACCGTAAAGTGATCTCGAAAACCATATCGTGAGCCGTATAAAAGATGAAACTGCTCAGGCATTTCCCAATTTTTCCGGGATTCAATATTTCCGTCTGAAGGGATATATTTAAATAAACGGTCTATGACAGTTTCCATATCGTGTCCGTCTATAGAAATTAGTTCTGATTCCGACAAACTGTCGTTTTGTTTGCAACATAAAATGTATGATTTGCTATGTATGAACAGGACCATCGCCGGAAAAACTTTTACGGAATCGAAGTAGCCTTTCATTGCTGCTTCAGGCAACCGGCAATTAGTATGTCCATCCTTGATAGCAGAAACCGCAAACCGTGTCAGCACATAAAAATCTGCAAGAGTCAGACTGTCTTTTATAGAACTCTGGCAGCTGTCAAATATCCGGTCCAATGTTTGTTTCTGCTGATACCTGTACAATCCAGCATGTATTTTTTTTAAAGTGTCTGTCATGTATGCAAAGTCTTTGCGCAGCTCTGCTGCGGGTATTTTAGTGAATATGTTAACCGGAGTCTGGCCATAGCTGGCGGCAACAACTACTAAAAAACAGGCTAATACACCGATTTTTGCTGAAACGTTCATTGTTTGTAGATTGTATAGAATAATCTGACCGGCAGCTTCTTTAAATGTTGCAAATTTATTTTATCTGCCTCACAAGGTAACAAATAGCGGTCCTGACGATAGCCGGATAGTTAAAAACCTGATTACGTTCGCTGTGTTTATAAAGCTTCATTAAATTACATAGGAAAACATGCATATGCACTATGGTGGTTTTATGCGGGTGCTTTTATTGATAGGCGCAGTAAGTTTATTGCTCGATATATACGCATATAATGGTGTAAAAACATGGGTCAGGGGATGGAATTCCGCGCGGCGCCGGAAGATTGCACTACGTACTTACCTGGTGGCATTCGTCGGTGTAACGCTGCTATTCCTCATAGGTATCACGGTCACGACCCATAATTATCTTACTCGGTTTCAGGAATGGGTGCTGACGCTGTTTCTGACTTTTTTAATTACCAAAATCATTTTCATTGTCGTCTTGTTGCTGGGCGACGGCGTTCGCTTTTTTTGGGGTTTAATCCGCAGATTGTTAAAGAGGAAAGCAGTACAAAACGAACCGTTTTTTCCGTCGCGTCGCCGGTTCATCGTTGAGGCAGGGATATTGCTGGCTGCTCTGCCTTTTACCGGTTTTTTTTATGCCATGTTCAAAGGCAAGTATGATTATCGTTTGCACGAAATCACTTTGTATTTTGATGATCTTCCGATTTCCTTTGACGGATTTACCATCACACAGTTGTCGGATTTTCATTCGGGCAGTTTTGATAATATGTCAGCTGTAACACGTGGCATCAATATGGCAAAGGCACTGCAAAGTGATTTGTTTGTTTTTACAGGGGATATGGTAAATAATATGGCATGGGAAGTAGAACCTTATCTTTCCTTATTCAGTCAGCTGAAAGCTCCTTACGGACAATTTTCCATACTCGGTAATCATGATTATGGTGACTATGCCCGCTGGGACAATCCGGAACAGAAGGCTGCGAACCTGCAAAAACTCAAAGATCATCATGAGGCCCTGGGCTACCGGTTAATGTTAAACGAAAATACAGTCATCAGAAAGGGCTCAGATCAACTAACGCTGATTGGTGTTGAAAATTGGGGCCGTGGATTTATTCAGCTGGGAGATATCGATAAGGCGTTGGAAGGCGTGGATAAAAATGCATTTAAGATATTGTTGTCACACGACCCCACACATTGGGAAGAAAAGATTCGCTATCACCCTACCACCGTTCATCTCACCTTATCGGGGCATACACATGGCGCGCAGTTTGGAATTGAGACAGACAAATTGCGATGGAGTCCGGTGCAGTACCGGTATCTTGACTGGGCCGGACTGACAAACGAAAAAGACCGCTTTCTGTATGTGAATCGTGGATTTGGTTTTCTGGCTTTTTCAGGGCGGCTTGGAATATGGCCGGAAATCACAAAAATTACACTCAAGAAAAAAATGGAGACATCTGCTACTCGTTTTTTATCGTGACATTAAGAGTTTATGAAAAAACTAATATTGTTTTTATCCATCATTTCTGCGTCAGGACTTGTGATGATAACAATTTACAACCTGCTGGTAGATGCAAATAGCTGGGGATCGAATATTCCATCCTCCATTCTAACTGCACGAGATACAATATATTATAAATTGGATTCCGACTTAAACATTCTGTTTATCCTTGGCTGAATTATCCATAGGCCAATTGGGAAATCCGGGGAACTTAACTTCCCGAATTTCCATTTCCCTTACTAAACATATTGGTGAGTAAAGGTAATATGGAACTGAGTGAAGCCAGAAGACCTGTGATTTTTTGATAAATCGCATCCTGTGTGAAAAATATAAATAGTCCTATGCCTGCCAGAACAAGAAGCAGGGGAACTTTGAATTTTTTCAACCCGTCATCTTTTAATGTTGTCGTTTGGAATAAGGTAATATCCGGATCGTCTTTTATTTGCAGGATATATTGCTGTAAGGCTGGCGTACAGATTTTTAGATGCAGGTCTTCAAAATATAAAAGGCCTTTATCGAGCAGTATACGCAAATCATTTTCTGCTTTATAATTGGAAAATCCGTCTTCGATGAAATTCAACAAAAGATATTTCTGTCTTCCGGATAAATCTTTCCAAATGGCTGCATAATCGGTTCCGGGATCTTTTTTGTCAACCATGGCAATCTTCATGTCGACCAGAAAAATACGTCTCACGAGGGAATGCGTTAAAAAATATGCAGTCGTAATTCCGAATGCACAAATGAGTAAGAACAGAATCTGAAAAAGACTGCCCGTGCCGGAAAAAGAATGACTCATCAAATGAGTGGTGTTCCATGCACCGGCGGAGTCAGCCGTCAACCGGAAAGGATTCTTATTGATGGCATCCTGGCTATTAAGATAAATGAGTTCGGGATCGAAGGGATTGCCTGAACTGTCTTTGGCGAAATACCAGCTGCCATCAGCAGCATTTGTCTCGGGACCGGTCCACGCGAGGATAAGACTATCTTCCGGAAAAAAATGACGATGTAAGGAAGTGTATTCAGGGCTGGGTATCGGAAGGTTTTCGGGTAGCGCACCTGAATCGTCGCCCCTCACGAACCCTGCAACATTATAAATACCGTGATTGAATTTCAGATCGTACACAAATGAATTTACGCCAGGCTCCAGCGGATTAAAAGTATAATCCCTGAGACGCAGATTGATATCCTCCCTTCTTTCATTAATCTGTCTGGCAAACGTCAGCTGATCGCTGTTAAAATCAAGACTCGTTTCCTGCCGGTATAACAACCAGAAAATCGTAGACGCGGGAACAATGGTAATCAGGATTACTCCCGTCAGGATGGCCCATATATAGGGCTTTAGAAATTTCATTTCAAATGAAGAGACATCATTCTTGGGATTGTCTTTCTGATATTTTTTGAAACGGACGACTGAAATATAGATCACGACTGCCCAGAGAAGTTGGGCAATCAGTACAGACCAGGAAATATTTTTGTTTACATCTCCCATTGCCGTAAAACAGTTGATTGATAAAATGATCAGTAAAAGGATTCCGCGAAGCAGGACCGCGGGTGGCGCCTCGTAGTACTGGTCTCTGAGTTCATAATAAAATAGCGCAATATAAAATGGAAATAAAAGAGAGATGAAGATGAGCGAAAATTCGGAACGCGGTACTATTGTTTCAACAAAAGCCCAAACCGATACAAAAACCGTGAGCAATACCAGCATCCATGATTTAAGGTGCTGGTAATATTCTTGTTTCAGCGGACGTGTTGACGGGAAGAGCCATTCAAAATGATGGGAGCGGTTCTCTAAACTTTTCCCTTTTGTTTTCGATATCTGATTCCCAAAGGCGGAAACAATTAAAAACAAGATCACGGTACCAACTAATAATGCTGACAGACCTACAAGGTGTTCTTCAAATCCGTCAGAACGAAACAGATTATAATACACCAGCAGTTGATAAGGAGTGCCTTCAATGGGTTGTGATAAAAGCGTCATCGTTTTGCTTCGCAGCATGACCTGATCAAAGAATCGTTTGCTGCGGTAAAAAGCCGTCTGTTGAATACCCGTCGGATCGTTCGTTTCCTTCAGCAGGTTGGAAAGAAGAGGGCGGCCCGGCTTTGAATCAAACATGATATCTCCATCTTCGTTGATGATACTAAACCCGTAACCTGGTGGTAATACGGTGTTGGCGACAGAATGCATCTCTGAAGAAAGACCCACCAGCCAGGGAGTTTTTTTTAAGATCGGCCCGGCCCGAGCTTCACTCTTGATTACAACTGTAACAATATATTCTCCTTCCAGCTTCGATAAGGTTGGCTGAATGGTCATCGAGTCAGGCGTGCCGGGAATTCGAAGTGCTTCATGCGAAACAAAATCCGAATAATATAACCTGTCATGAATATCGATAAGCGGAGAATTGATGATGTTTTTTTTATAGGCCCAGCGAGCAACCCAGCTGCCTTCGCTGTCAATCCAGAATACATTGGTTAGATAAGGATAAATGCCTGCTTTGAACTGGCTATCCAGGAAAGGTATTTGATTGCTGTTGGGAATATTTATCAGGCCGTTGATATTGTCAGCCTGCCCGGAACCTGTTAGCGAATTGAGTTGTTCGTCGAAAACACGCAACTGTCTGTGAATGGTATCGAGCTCCTGATTGAAATTGTTTTTAATCTTCGAAGCCAGGATTTCAAGATGCCGCCGGTTCTGCGTATTCTGTTCCTTATCCAGGAAAATTTTAGACAGCAGGAAAAAGCCAAAGAACGCGGCAATAAAATAAGAACCGATGATCAGGCGTATGTCGCCATCTTTGATACGCTCATCTTTGCCAAGCAGAAATATTTTTAGGATCGGTAAATGAATAACGAGCAGGAGTACGAGTACGGCGAAAAACGAAAAAAAGTTAAAAGGAATCTTAGCGAAGGATTGGGTATAGTTGGACTGACTGATCAGACCGGCGAGGATGAGACGCTGATTACCGAGTTTAAAAGGGTAAATAAATAATTTGAACGGGTTGCCTTCGATCGTTACATCGTGGAGGTTCAGCAAACTGAACCCATCTGTTTTTTTCAGAAGGCTGTCGGAATTCACCTGGTAGTCCATGGATAAATCGCCGGACTTATAAATAATTTCTCCTTTTTGTTTTTGGCTTTCTGAGTCGGTAATTAAAAGGACCTCATCAAAAATATCTTTATAAGTGGAGACCATCGAACCCATCAGGGTATCGACATTTTTTGACAGCGTGAAAGCAGGTTTTTTATTTTTGGAAGTATCAGAATAGACGGGGTACCGAATCTGCCAGCCTTTACCCGACTCATCTTCTCCAAATTCTGTAGGGCCTATCCTATTACTTTTTGGAATATTCACGTTTCCGGCCGGGTAATTAAACCTCATCAAACTGGTTTTATCCAGCTTGGTTTGTTTCAGAATATTCTGAATAGCATCCCGGTAAGCCGCATCTCTGGACTGTAGAGCGCTTTCCATCTGACTCAGTTCCAGGAATGCATTCCGGTGAAACTCGCTTCTGCGTTCGGGTACAAACTTGAAATAGTAAAAGCAAAGAATGATTGACAGCAGGATCAGGATGATGAAAGTGCTGGCCAGTTCCCGAATTCGTTTTGAAATATTTGAATTCATGGTGGGGATAAGGTGGCGAACTATGAAAGTAAATTATTTTTACAGCCCCGAGATCATCACCCCAAAAATACCGTGTTTAGACGGGGGTGGGGGGTATTTATACGGTAGTTACAATTCTCGCTTATCTTATTAGCACCACCGTTCCCTTATATTCCTGCTGGCTGCCATCGTTGAATAATATGATTGCAAAATAAACGTACGTTCCCATTTCTGCGTGTGTTCCATTAATATTGCCATTCCATCCATAAGCGGGATCATTTGCCGGAAAATTTGAGTTTGCAAATATTTTTCCACCCCATCGATTATACACGGCAAACTCTTTAATTAACCTGATGTCTTTACTTCCTAAAATATAAAAAATATCATTCAGCCCATCCCCATTGGGTGTAAAGGCATTCGGGATGTCTACTTTCCCTCCCGCAAATGTTTTAATATTTGCATAAACCGTATCAATACATGTGTATTCATTCTGGGCAATAAATCCATATGACATTGAATGCGGTGGAGAAACAACCGGAGTCAGGCAATTTACGCACGATATGTATTCATCCGGAATCCAGGTGTAGTTGGTTAATTGTCCTCCGGTAACAGAACCCGCCAACTGAATATCGGATAAACGCATAACAGATGTATCAGTGGGAGTAACATATGCTACAAAAGGAATGATGGTTTTCTCTGAAGTATCATTTAAGTAGTTTGTTTCATCAATTGCTTTATTTGGAATTTCATTTGAATTTTCTCCTTTGTCGTTGACTACAGCAAACAATATTCCCGTGGACGGAGAATTAACCACATGCGTAAACGAATCACATGATAATGCTACAGCGTTTTGTGTATAGAATGTTGGAGTTAGTAATCTTGGATTACCCGTAAAAGGATTGCCATCATAAAATGAAACCGGCAGATTCGCGTAGATACTATCGTACTCATTATTCATGCAAATCCGAAACGAGACTCTGGTAGTGTTATTAGAGTAACAATTTGTACCCAGTATTTCGATAGTCATATCGGGAGGAAATACATTTATAGTGTCTGCCCCCTTAATGAAACAACCATATTCATTCGCCGTTTGCATTCGCACAATGGAATTTTGTGTAACTGTGACTATAGGCGAAATACAGGAGGTACAACTCAATGTATAACCATCGCCGGGAAGCCAGTTAGTTGATTGAGCATTGTAAATGGGCGAGATGATGGTGACCGGGACGGATTGCTTTCTGAATATTGTCGTATCTGAAGGAGACAAAATAATCGAAGAAGGTCGGTAATGAAAACTATCGATATTATTTTGATAGTTTGATTCGGAGAATACACTGTCTCCGGTATTGTGATGTGTATTTGTACTGTCGTTAACAACAGCATACACAATATTTGTCTCAGTTCTCTTAAAAAACTGAACATAACTATTGCAGAGCCCTCCCGTTGCTGGAGTGGAAAATATCGGACCTAATAAATTTGAAGAAAAAAGGGATGGATTTCCATCGTAAAGCGCGACGTTTATACCCTCCGGAATATTTCCCCGCTTGAAATTATTACACAGTGTGAAGTTAACTGCCATACTATCTTCCCCGGCACAATGAACGCTGTCAATTGTAATTACAAAATCGTTGAATGGAGGAATTTTTATTGTTACAAAAGAACTGTCGGCACATCCATAAACACTGGTTGCAATAACCATCTTTGTAATTGTGTCGACTTCATATCCTGCGATAAAGTAGGGATTATAGCAGGCAGTGCAATTCAGATTCTCTGCTGTACTCCAAAGAACCGAAGCAACACTGTCCGGACCCGCCCTGGAAATAAGTTGAACAGTATCTGCGGGTTGAAGTGTAGCCGATGGAGGAGAAACTGATAACAGGAATTGGAAATTTGAAATGCTGCCCACATTATTATTATAACTTATTTCCGGCATTTGTGTATTAGGCAATTTTAAGGGTTTGGTAGTCCCACTGTCATTAAAAACACCATATAACTTATTTAGGCGGAGTGTTTTTGTGCCCACAATAAATGTAAAATTGTTGCAACAATGACCCGTGACCGGAGAAGTGAGAAAAAATGTGGGAGATAATTTATTTGCACTCGTTAAACTGGGATCATCGTCATAGAAAGAAACAGGTGTTCCTGGCGGCACAGAAGCATATCCATTATTACAAACAGACAGGCTTATCCTGATACTGTCATTGGCATAACATTCAGCCCCATTAAAACCCACCACTCCGTCTACAGTTGGATCGTAAACCGGGAAATTAAATTTCTCAGTAGTATCGGCGCAGGAACCATTTGCAGATACAAGCCATACTGAATATTGTCCGGGTGAATTAAAGGTATAATTCAAAGTAAACTGGGTACTTACAATTTGTGGAGACATTCCTGAATTATTGCTCATCCACCACTGATAAGTGGTCGCGTTGACAGATCTGTTTGTAAAAAGGATGCTGTCTAACAAAATATTTGCCTTCGAAGCGATCTGCCGAATGTTGGGAGTAAATCTTGCCATAACGCCACATGTCACAATGATAAAATCGGAATAAGTTGCGTAACAGTTTTGATCACCGTTGTAGACTTTAAGAGTAACTTCAAATTTTCCGGTTGTGGTAAATATTTGAGAATAGCTTGGGGAATTGCTTCCTGCACTGACTCCGTTAACTGACCATTGATAGTTTGTTCCGCCTGTCGAAGTACTGGTAAAATTTATTTGATCTCCTATTTTAGGGAACCAGTTATCCCTGGTAAAAGATGCAATGATGTTTTCACTACAAGGGGGACTGCACTTGCTTTGGGCAAGAAGGCTGCTTCTTATTGTTGTTAAGTTGGATTGCATTCTAGCAGTCTGGCCGACTGTAAATTCATTGGCACATAGACCGGTGGAACTCATGAAATTCGACGTAAGGTCCGGAACGTCCCTGGTAAAACCCGATAATGTATCTGTATTGCAGGAATTTTGAGGACTTGTACAGGATCCTCCAGCCACTGAAGATGGTGGAGTATCACATATTCCATCACCGTCAACAGCACAATTATTATTGGTGCAGCTGCCCAGTGAAAATGTAAACTTTAAGCCAAGATATGTTCCCATATAGGCAGCCAGAGTGGGACCAAATCCGGTCGTTACAATGCCGTCTCCATAGTTTCCCGGGGTAAACGTGGCGTACCCTGTATTAAAATGCCTCGTCCAGAGTCCGCATGAAAAACTCGTAAGAAATTCGTTAAGAACCGTATCTACCAGCCATATATTACAGTATGTTCGGGGATCCCAGGAAATCAGATTTTTCATCTTATCATCTTCAATATCACTGTCAAAATTTCCTAAAACTGATTGCGTCCTGGTAATCCCGGTTGTGTTACCACCGTATGGGTCTGTTTTTGCGAGACAGAAAGTAATTTGAGTATTCGCGCCAGGAGGCCCCGATGCATAAACTCCTGTATGTGCAAACGCATCATTAAGATCCTTAACTGCATTTATGATGGTTTGATCCGTAACGGCGTATGGATTGGAACTGATGATGTGAAATACAACCGGAATAACATATGGGGGACCGGATGTTGGGGAAGAAGCAGAACTTACTGGTTCGTTATGCAAGGGAAACTTTTGTTCAGAACTCCGATCTTCAATTTTATTTAAATAACCAGGATGATAAGCGATGGAAAAAAAATCAGCTCTGGTGTTCTGATATCGTTGGGTTTCAAAATTTTTATCAAAGTGAAATAAAAGACTGAAAGCCAGTAATAAATGAATATTTCTTTTGCCAACATAATTTACTTTCAATCTCATCACAAGTTTTTATCCTGTCAAAAAGAAATTTCAGATGTGTATTGTTCAATGTCGTCCAAATGTTCATTAAAAAATATAATAAGATACTTTAAGAAGTACGCAGATATTTACCCCTTTCCTGCTAAATCTAATCCATAAATATCATGCCTTAAAAAAAAATTGTCACCAAATGCAGAGCTTTGATATTAAAGGCATTGACACGGTCAGGTCGATTTTCTGGTTTAACCCGCTTTGGAATAGGGGGAGATTATTAAAGTAAAAATATAAACCTTGTATGTCAGAAATCTGTAGGGCATATGAATTTTTTGGAAACATGTCCGGCATTAACCAGAGCCGATATATCTGAAATCGGGAAAGATTTAAGTATAGTTTTTCCCGACGAATTTATAGCGCATTATTTAAAATATAACGGTGGCTATCCGGAAGGCGATACATATAGTTGGAAAACCGGCGGTACCACTACGGTAAATACGTTTTTTTCATTGAAGTATGACGGATTTGTCAATCTTGAAAACACCTATAAAAATCTTGCTCTGCTTGAAAATTATTTTCCACTGGGGATTGTTCCATTTGCTGTCGATGACGGGGGTAATTTTTTTTGTATATCAGCAAGGAAAATAGATTTTGGGAGAATCTATTTTTTGGAGAATGAACATTACAATATACAAAACAAAGAATTAGAATATTTAACGCCAGTAGAAAACAGTTTTAAGGATTTTATTGATGGGCTATCATGACGATTCAAAATAAGAAATCAGGACCACCCTTTTCTTACAAAGGATGGCCCTGATTGTGATATCTCTTTTATTTTTTGACCAGGTATCCGAACAAACCCTGGGTTTCATCTTTCGGACCAGAAGTAAAATAAAGCCGCATCGGATCAATGGTAGTTGCTGTAGTAGGAGCGAAGCCCAAAGCCCACAATCCGTCGATTACGATAGTCTGGTGTTTGCTTTGTAATTGTCCCTGAAACCGCCCGTCAACAGTGTACACATTGATCTTTCCGTCACCAAAATTTCCTACCAGCACTACCGGTTGATTCTGATCTTTGTCATCGCCGTCATTGTTTTTGCTTGCCTGAACATTCTCTTTGGAATCATTCCCGCCACCGACACTCATGTCATTTTCTTCCAGAAAATTAGCGGGAGTTAATGTAACACCCCAGGGTGAATTCAGTGTACCAAACGACGTAAATCTTTTTACGAAAGAGCCGTCGGGATTGAAAACATCTACCAGTCCCAATCCTACCTGATGTATTTCATTTCCATCCGCGCCAACTTTTGCATACATTACAAAAAGCCAGGATCCTACTGACTGAATATTAAAAGGTGAATAACTGGGAGGCAGGAACGGGTCTTTAAAACTCATGATCACTTTTGTGAAGGTTGTATCCCAGACATCGATTTTGCCGGTCTTGAAATCAGCGGCATACAGCAAATGATGTCCATTCCAGGTGGCTAATGCCAGTCCGAAATAAGAAGAGCTGGCGGAGTTGTCGGCAATCCGGATTGCATTATTTCCCGCAGCGCCATTCCAGCCGGATACAACGCCGTCGTCTCCCACAAAAAGAAATGAAGCCGGTTGACTGTTTGAAAGTGTAAATCCGGCTCCTCCGGCGAAAACAATACCTGTGGGAGCTCCGCCGGTAGCGCCGGTGGGTGATGGTATATTTATCCCTGCCCTGAGTTGGGCTCCGTCACCAGAATATAATTCGCTCACGTGACCGGCCTCGGCGTTTACCCACGCAATTCCAGACGGAGCCCATGCCAGTCCCCAGGCATTGAGCATGGTAGGGTCCGTTAGTACCGGCGATCCGGCGCCATCACTCGAGACCAGATTTACCTGTTGAAAGTTCCGCAGATCGTTTTTGTCGACGTTCATTTTTTTGCAGCTTATTGTTAAGCTGATCATTAGAACAAATAATAAAAGAAATCTTGCAGGATTTAATCCTGATTTGGAATCTGAATGCTTGTTCATAAATGGAAGTTTAGTTAGACATGTTAGTGAATAAGCGGCTAACCCGCTTGAGAACAAGTTCAGGATACGGAAAAAAAATGGAGTGCCAGCCTTGGATGAGTAATTGGCCGGGCTTTCTAAGACCAGGATTTGGGAAAGGTATTTAGTGGGAACGAGTCATTGTAAATCAGGGTTGCGCATACACATTGAAAAAATATCAGATGCGTTAATGTTCGTCAAATCATTTCTTGTCAATTGACAGGTAGATTCTGTCTTAAATGAGGATCAACTTATTTAATTTCGGGGTGATTATGGATTACAACATATTTCCGCCACCGTTGCATTTGAAGGATTTAGTGCAATGCTTTTGGACGCTGGAAAGCGATCCATATGGAACTACTCCGAAAGAGTATTTTCTGATGGCGGACAGTTTCCCGGAAATTATTTTTCAGTACAATGAGGGCTTTCAGGCTTATTCGGCACAAAGTGCTCGGATACGTTTCCAGCACTCTGTTACGGATAAATTTATGGTCGGAAAGAAAGTTGGTTTTTTTGGCGTGAGATTTTACCCGTATGCTGTAAGCCGGTTACTAAAAAACAAACCCGCAAATGAAGTAGTGAACCATGTTTTTGATTTCGCAGATTTATTTAAACGGGAAGGGACCGACCTGGCCGACCAGGTATACAGCGCTGTTGGGACACCCGAACGTATAACACGTGTTTCTGATTATCTTTCAAAAAATACATCCGGCCATAATACGGATCCGCTCAAATATTTTGTTGACCAGGTCATTCAGCGAAAAGGGTCTGTTGATATTTCGGTGATGCATTCTGAATCAGGCTTATCCGTTAAACAATTTGAAAGACGGTTTAAATCCATTACTGGATTCCCACCAAAATACTTTGCGCGGCTCACCCGTTTTCAGGCAATAAAAGACAGTTACGTTTTGGGCCGGTTTGCATCAATGACCAGCCTTGCATACTCCGGCGATTATTATGATCAGTCGCACTTTAACCGCGAGTTCAAAGAATTTTCGGGTGTACAACCACGTCAATATTTTAAGCAGGCAGACCAGGGCCGTTTTGACGGTTACCTGCCCTGCGGTTGGTTTGTATGACAGAATTCAATAAAAAAAATCTTCTGAATTAAAACCTTTACATCTTTGATACGAAGGTATTGGATCCAATCTTCGTTTTCAAGTCCTGAAAAACGCATTCAATGCAGACCATTTTTCTGATGACGATTTTGTACAATTTTTCAAATTGTTTTAAAAATACCTTGCAGCCGTAAATTAAAACAGTATGAAATTTTAATTAAAATGAAAAAATTACAGACATCTCAGGTTAACGATAGAAGGCGCATCGCAGCAAAATATTTTATAAATTTTTTCCTCACTTTCAGTGTTCTGTTTATTATGCCGACAATCAATTGTCCGGCACAGCAAAATACTGCGGAAGTACGCGACGGCCAACATGATTTTGATTTCAATATCGGGGTTTGGAAAACGCATATCTCCATTCTCGATAAACCACTTACGGGTTCAAAAACATGGAAAGAACTGAACGGTTTTGTTACCGTCCGGAAAATCTGGGGTGGGCGTTCCCAAATAGAGGAAATCGAAGCCGATGGCCCGTCTGGTCCTTTTGAAGGCTTAACATTATTTCTATACAACCCTAAATCCCGGCAATGGAGCATGAGCTTTGCCAATAGTAATGAGGGGATCATAGAGCAACCCTCGATAGGGGAGTTCAGGGATGGGTGCGGTGAATTTTTTCAGCAGGATGTGTACAATGGTAGATCGATAATGGTTAGGATGATCTGGTCGGAGATCACGCCGACCTCTCACCACGTTGAACAGTCGTTTTCAGATGATGGCGGTAAAACCTGGGAACCTAACTTTATTGGAATACTTACCCAGGCATCGCAAGCCGAAGGTAAATATTCCAGAATAAAAGAGTAAATAGTGAAGGAATTGCATATAGCTGAAGATTTATTAGTTGCTAGTCAATGAAATTATGAATAGTATTAAACTGCGTCAGTTTACCGGTATCTCGGGGATAGTCATATTTCTTTTAAGTATGGTAGTCCTTCCCTTATATTTTGTTTATAATGGACCTCCACCCGTGGCAAACATATTGACAAGAGCATTAATCAATATGTTTGTTTGCACCGCTTTGATTTTTTTTCTGGTCGGTTTCCGTCAATTGATCCTGGAAACAGGTCGCAATTTCGAATGGATTGCTTCATTGTCTTTCACATTCGGCCTGGTGTTTTCAATCATTACGTTTGTATCTGATGCGATTCAGGTAGGCAGTGTGTTGGGAAAAAGTGGGGGCGTGGATCCCACCACTGTTGGATCAGGTGCCGAGGGTGCCATATTGTTATTTGGCCCAATCGCGAGATTGCTTACCTCCCTGTTTTTATTCACAGCGGCGTCGGCCATTCTGGGCACTCATATGTTGCCGAAATGGACCGCCCGTATGGCACAAATTATTGCCGTATTTCATTTTGTTCTGATTCCCTCTATTTTTTCAGGTACTGACCCTTCTTATTTCTATAGCATCAATGGACTGGGTATTCCGATATCCGGAACCTTTTTACTTATCTGGATTCTGGTAGTCAGTATTATGATCCTCAGGAAAAAAGTCTGACGGAAACTCGTTGAAGCAAAAATCACCCTGTCACATAAGTGACTTCCTTTGAGTAACCTTGTATAAGGCTCTTTTAAAAGAATTTCTAAACTCAATTTTTTGAGTCTTCCCCTTGCTGTAGCTTTTTTAACTCCCTTAGTTTTTCTGATACTTTTTTCAGGTCATGATAGATGACCTTTACCTGAGACAAAATTTCATTGTTGCGAATGGACTGTTCCAGTAAATTTTCGTAGTGACGTACCTGGATTTCTAATGCCTTGATAGCGGCATCAATTTCTTTCGTGGGCATTTGTCTGATAAATTTAGAGTGATATAACACTTATCAGTCTGCATAGTGACGTACGGATGGTTGAATCTCAATGCTCAACTTTAATCGAATCCAGGCTTATAAATAATCCAGGCCAATAACCAAATCAAACTTACATATTTATGTAAATAATTCAAAAAAACTTACTCGATTGAATTGGGGTATTAACTTTAATCCTCCGCACTGCGTTAATTTTATCCTTATGACAGCGTCGCGCAAACTCGCATGTATTGTATTCACTGATATCGTCGGTTATACATCCCTGATGGGCAGTAATGAAAAGCACGCATTCGGAATCCTCCAGAAAAACAGATCCATCCAAAAGCCCATAATCGAAGAACTGAATGGAAAGATTTTAAAAGAAATGGGAGATGGTATGATGGCTGTTTTCGAGACGGCCTCCGAAGCTGTCACAGCCGCCCTTCGAATCCAGGAAAATGTGCAGGAAGCGAATGAATACAAACTACGAATCGGCATTCACCTTGGAGAAGTGATCGTAGATCAGGAAGATATTTTCGGCGACGGAGTGAATATAGCTTCGCGCATTCAATCAATTGCCGAACCAGGCTGCATTTATATTTCCGAATCTGTGCGGAGGAATATCTCCAATAAGCCGGAGTTAGTCAGCCGTTTCGTAAAAGAAGAAATACTGAAGAATGTTCAGCATCCCGCGAAGATTTACGAAGTGATACGGAACTGTGCCTGCCTTTATGCAAAAACGGGAGAAATAGATAAGGCTCTGAACCTCTTGGAAATCGCAATAAAAATAGGGTCGGGTAATAAGACCTGGATATTACAGGATCCCGACTATGATGCGCTTCGCGAAAATTCGCGTTTTATCGCGTTGATGGAAAAGATAGAATAATAAGCACCCTGCTTACTCATCATCTGACTTTCAGACTGACCTGACCTCTGTTAGTCCGCGCATACACTTTCGCGCCACCACCGTTCAGCGTGCCATTTACTTCATCCTTATTCATGGATCCGCTGAAAGCCTCCGCGGAATTCACATCAACACTTTTACCACGCAGATCTAGATTTAAACCATTGCCTTTCGGAACCTGCATGGATATATCGCCGTCGGAATTATCGGCTTTTATGTCGCCCGATACTTTTTCAAAACTTAAAGTGATATTACCGTGATCGGTCGAAGTCTCTACACTACAGGTCAGGTTTCCAAAGTTTACATCACCATGGTCTGTCGAAGCATACAATGTGCCGTCGATAACATGACCGTCAACATTGCCATGGTCAGTGGTCGCATGCACTTTGCCTTTCACATTGTTTAACACCAGGTCGCCGTGATCTGTGCGAATATCAATATCATCATTTGATTCTTTAACATTTATATTACCGTGATCAGTAACCGCGAGCAGTTTGCCGTTTATATTCTCAGCGCTTATATCTCCATGGTCAGTCGTTAGTTTCTGGCTGCCTTCCATTCCTGAAATTTCAAGATTACCATGATCGGTTTTTAATACAGTGGACTTACTCTTTGTCGCATATATTATAAAAGAAATACGTAGAGAAGGCCTCAGGTTTGTGAAATCCACCTTTCGGTGGGCGACGGCTCTAACCACATCAGCATCAAGCGATACATCCAGCGTATAGTATTCATCCAGTCTCTTTTTTATTTCGTCTTTGCTCAGATCCTCATGGCTGTCACTGGAACGTATATATACTTCTACCCTTGCATTCGCTGCGGGAACAACCGAAACAGCAATATCCCCATGGGTGGTTTCAGCATTTATTTTTTTGAAAGCTGCATCACTGAAAGATTTTGTGAGATATAAATCTTTTGATGATTGAGCTTGCGCAAAAGAAACTGAGCATACTGTTGAAAGAATAGCCAGAAAGAAAATTCTTCTCATGAGTCGTTTTTTGAGATACCTGCATTAAATGTCGTGCCATTCCGCTCGTCGGGTGAATATCAGTTAGTTAACTACCGGGTAAAAAAAATATCTGTCCGCCTGCGATACAACCAGTGACCGGTTTATTGTTCTGAAATCGAACAGTTTTCTAAGCCGCGTAAATCAATATTTCATTGAATATCAAATATTTGGAATATTGGAGCTTTTATTGAAACAATTGGTCAGTTTGAGCGTCAAAATATTTTTTCCCTGTCTAATACCTCTATATGATCAAAAATGTATTGCGGATTGCCCTGCGCAATTTTAGAAAGGACAAATGGTTCAGTCTGTTAAATATTCTGGGCCTTACCATCGGAATCACATTTAGTCTGTTTTTAATTTTTTATGTAAGAGACGAACTCAGTTACGACCGGTTTAATACAAATGCGGATCGCATTTACCGTATCGTTACCTACGTTACGGAAAAAGATAAGAATACAAATTTCACTATCACGGAAGCGCCTCTGGCTTTTCAAATGAAAAAAGACTATCCTGAAGTAGAGCAGGCTGCCCGTATGAACGGCAGGGAAAGGACTCTTTTTAAAGTAGATGATAAAAGTTTCTTCGAAACAAAAATATATTACGCCGACAGCAATATTTTTAAAATATTTACTGCAAGGTTTCTGGAGGGTAATCCAAATACAGCATTGATAGAACCGAATAGCATTGTCATTAACAGAACAACTGCCGATAAATATTTCGGAAAGAACGCACCGGCCGTTGGCAAAACGCTGCACACAGTATATGACCTGTATAAAGTAACGGGTGTATTTGAAGACATTCCTGAAAACACGCATATTCGTTACAATATGCTCATCTCCATGTCTTCGGATTCAAACAATTATAATCAGAACTGGGGAAGTTTTAATTATTTCACCTACGCGTTATTAAAGCCAGGAGCGAGTCGGCAGGCTTTTCAGAAAAAAGTAGATCAGACCGTTGAGAAATATGTAAAGCCCGTCTTTGATCCGTTTGGCGTGAAGATGCGTTTTTATGCCCAGCCCATTGTCGACATTCACCTGCTTTCAGATCTGGAAAGAGAGCCCGAAGAATTGGGAAGTATGTCCTATATATATACTTTTTCAGCGGTAGCGTTTTTTATGCTGCTCATCGCCTGTATCAATTATATGAATTTGACTACAGCCAGATCAGCACGAAGGGCAAAAGAAATTGGCATCAGGAAAGTTACGGGATCGGGACGCGGACAACTGATCGCACAGTTTTTGGGAGAATCCGTACTTACTGCGATGGCCGCTGTGATTTTCAGTTTTATACTGATTGTCTTATTATTTCCCGTATTTAATTCAATCTCCGGAAAATCATTTTCAGTTACAACCCTCTTGCAGCCTTTCAATATTTTATTGATGCTCGGCATTGGTTTATTCACCGGCCTCGTTGGTGGAAGTTATCCCGCTTTTTATTTGTCTGGATTTCAACCTATCAGCATATTAAAAGGTGCGCTGTCAAAAGCATCCGGAAATATCAATCTTCGCAGGACGCTGGTTGTTCTGCAATTTTCCATTTCTATGGTTATGCTGATTTGTACCTGGATCGTTTATGAGCAGCTCGAATATATGAGAAACAAAGATCTGGGATTTGACAAAAACCAGATTATGACGGTGGTAGTTAATACAGGTAAATTCGAACCGGAAAAAATAATTGCAATGGGCAATGATTTTCGCAGATTATCGTCAGTGGCTGATGTAGGTGTTGGTGGTTCTTATCCCGGATCAGGTAATACTAATTTGAATCTTTTCAGGATGCAAACCAAAACCGGGCATCTGGACAAAGCAATCGAATGTTATGGGGTTGATGCCCACTATTTTTCAGCGCTCGCAATCAAGGTTGTTGCAGGACGAAATTTTGAGCCGGCAGATACTTCACACGGTATCATGGTAAACGCGAGTTTTGTGAAACATTTTGGATGGGATCAGCCGATTGGTCAGCGCATTACTTTCCCTGGAGATACCGCTGTGAAAGATTATCTCGAAGTGGTTGGCGTTGTAAAGGATTTTAATCAAAATTCTCTGTATAATCCAATACAGCCGCTGTTGTTTTTTTATGGCCCGTTGAATAACACATATATCATGAAGTTGAAGCCGGGAAATTCGTCCAGAACGATCGCACAGGTGGAGGGTGTCTGGAAGAAATATTTCCCCGCACTGCCTTTTGAATTTAAATTTTTGGATGAAGGATTGAATTCGCAATACGTGGCTGATCAGAAACGCGGAAAAATTTTCGCTTCGCTGGCTGTACTTACGATCATTATTACTTGTCTGGGTTTGCTGGGCCTGACGGCTTACACCACTCAACAGCGACAAAAAGAAATCAGCGTACGCAGGGTGCTGGGTGCGAGTGTCGGAGAAATCATTACATTAATTACCAGGAATTATTTCTGGCTCGCATTGATTGCCGCGGCTATTGCATTCCCGGTTGCCTGGTATTTCATGAGTAACTGGATGAAAGTATTTTCGTACAGTCCGGGCATATCGGCCATGCCGTTTATTTTGTCAGCACTGCTGATCATTATAACAGCCGTACTTACCGCAACTTTTCATTCTGCAAAAGCCGCGCTTTCAAAACCGTCTAAAAATCTTCGCTCAGAGTGACTTGTCAGACGTCCTACACATGCGGGAAAGTCCCGCGGATGCGGGAAAGTCCCGTGAATGCGGGATTGTTTGTCGATAGCATTCTGTTGTTTATCGAAAAGATTTATACGACTTCGGAGATGGTGATATATTCGGAAACAATAGATCACATATGAAAACAGTACTCTTTTGTTTAATTATGTTCGTTTCGCTAACTGCAATGGCTCAGCGTGATTCTTTGCCTTATAAAACATTTCCTCCCGCACCGAACCACTATAGCGCAGGCACCGCTGTCTCAAGGCTTCTGGATGGACTGGGCTTCCGTTATTATTGGGCTACGGAAGGGCTGCGACCGATAGATCTGGCTTTCAGACCCAGTCCGGCTGCACGCACAAGTAAGGAAACCCTGGAACACATCTACTATTTGTCTAACATGATCACTTCTGTATTTGGGGGAACTCAAATCCCAGCAGATCAATATAAAACGTTTGATGAACTGCGGAAAGCTACGCTCGATAATTTTAGAAAAGCAAGTACCATAGTTGCCGGATACAGTGACAGTGATATGGAAAAACTGAAGACAGCTTTCAATGGACAACAGCTTCCTTTTTGGAATATGATCAATGGACCCATTTCGGATTGCCTCTGGCACACAGGGCAGGTGGTATCGCTCCGGCGTTCATCTGGCAATCCATTTTCTGATAAAGTAGAGTTGTTTCTGGGTGTAATTATGAATTGAATGCTGCGCTTATGTGCCTGGCAGGAAAAACCCGCTACCTCAAGCTCATATGACCTCCTCAAATGGCTAAGGGTATGGTCCGAAAATTGAACGAACTATTTTGCATGCCAAAAATCAGTGCAGGTATATTGATATTTCGGTTCATAAGCCCTTATCCGGAGATATTACTCTTTCATCCGGGTGGTCCATATTGGAAAAATAAAGACATCGGATCATGGTCAATTCCCAAAGGAGAATTGAATAAAGATGAAACACCCATTCAGGCAGCAGAAAGAGAATTGAAGGAAGAAACAGGAATAGATATAATGGGAGAGCTGATTGAACTGGGATCTACAAAACCAAAAAACAACAAAATTGTGTATGCCTGGGCTTTGGAACAGGATTTTGAACCGTTGGATCTGAAGAGTAACTTGTTTAACATAGAATGGCCTCCCGCCTCTGGCAAAACGCAAAGTTTTCCGGAAATGGATAAAGCAGTATGGTTTACTATAGAAAAGGCAAAAGAAAAAATTCTTGCTTCCCAGATTCCATTTATTGAAGAGTTGGAAAAAAAGATTTAGAACAAAACCTGTTACTTAGTATGCCAGTGCCGTCGTTATTTTGGGAGGAATAATATCAGACAGAACCGGCGCTAATATTTTTAGATCATTTTTTAAGATAATATGTTTGTCTGGTATTTCTACTTTATATTTTTCCAGAAACTTTACCTCTTCTATTGCTGCAGTAAACAAACCATCGGGAGTCATTCCGGGTCGGCTTAATATTAAAAAATCTTCCTTAGCACGATTCCCCAATGTGATTCTGACCATGATATGTCCCTGATCATAGAGAAAATCGTGTCCTTCGCCCGGCGACAAAATTTCCAGCAATCTTTTCATTAATAGTTGCCTTATTAAAAATGGGTTTTTGTTATTCCAGCTCTGCGAATTTGAACTCGCTATCTTGGTAGTATTATAAAAAACAACGGTATCAAATTCTAATCTGTATTCAAAATGAGTCATGACGATTTACATATTGGTTAAGCTCACTGACATAAAGTTATGAATTAGATAAGACGCTCTGATGTAATTGTTTTTTCAATAGGGAAGTGAGGTTTTACACCGCTGTTTTAATATCCTTATGGCTTATTTGCCTTACTTTCCCAGGGCTTCCGGAATATCTGATGGATCCCGGAGAATTTCCAAAATCTTCCTGGTTACAGATTCTACCTTTGAGGCATCTCCTTTGTTGGTAAGAAGAATTATGCAACTTTGATTATTCATGTCCCTGTATATACTCGTTCTATAGCCATTCAATCCGCCATTGTGATAGACTATATTGTTTTTTTTATTTTCGGCTATTACCCATCCGAATCCATAATTTGAAAGGCTTCCATCATTTAATTTTGTTTCACGGAATGCCTCGCTCAACGTTGCGCTATCAACTAATACATTATGATAGAGTGATTGATCCCAAAGAAACAAATCATGCGTGGTGGAATATATCCCCCCATCGCCTGCTGTTAATATTTCGTAATCGTCCAGATCCCCTTTTTTATTAAAACCGACAGCTCTGTTTTTAATTACGGGCCTGGATTTATCAAAGACTAAGGTATTCTTCATTCCAAGGGGATCGAAAATGGATTCCTTCATAAAAACATGAAATGGCTTGCCGCTGACTTTTTCAACAATCATCGCGAGCATTATATATCCGCTGTTGCTGTATGAAAATTCATTGCCGGGATAAAAATCAAGAGCCTTTTGTTTGATTAAGGCATTGAGCACGTCCTCATTGGTTAAACCGGGTTTATACAAATCAATTTTAAAATAGTTAATCAGCCCGGAAGTGTGTGTCAATAAATGTTTTATAGTTATTTTATTTGCATAGGACGGAAATTCGGGAAAGTATTTGGTAAGTGTATCGTTATAAGATAATTTATTCTGTTCTTTTAGGATCATAATTGCCATTGCAGTGAATTGTTTCGAAACTGAAGCGACGTAAAAAGAGGATGAAACAGTCAGAGGTTCTTTGGTAATAAAATTACCAAAGCCAAAAGCCGTATCATAATAAATCTGTCCTTTTTCTGTCACTAAAATTGTTCCATTAAAATCTCCGTCCTCATATAATTCGGTCATTAATGAACCGATTCGTTCTCTTTTATCTTTAATATAACATGCGTTCAGAGATATGAGCATCAAAATGAACAGAGAGAACTGTTTCATACTGAAATAATTTGGATGAAACCACACAGATCAGTCTTTATAAATTCAAGGTAATGTATTTAAAATATTGTCGATTGTGCAAATTCGACTCGCCTGTTAACGATTGTACAGTAACTTAGGATTCATTTTATGCCCCGGAGAATACTAATTTTCGTAGCGATATTGTTTTTTTCCTGTAATTCTAAGGAATCAAAAAAGGAAGCTGTAAAATCTACTGCTGCCTCAGATTTAAAAACTAAACAAACTGCAATTCCGATTGCCGGTCTTGATACTACTTCATCAGATTATTTAATTCATCTGGTCAACGGTGAACAGCCATTGAATTATTATTGGACAAAAAAACTGGAAAGTCTCCGGGAATTATATCTGCTCCCGGACTCAACGGGTCATTTATCTGTGGTTCGTGACTGGAAAATCAGCGATACAATTTCAGTTATCATATTGAAGATCACAGGAGGCACTTATGATTTGGAATATCTATTGTCAATAAAAAATAAACAGGTTATTGTAAGTGCGATTATAATAGGCGACAACGGTGACAGTGATTTAAATCCTGATAATCCGTATTTCTATACTCAATATAAAATAAGCAGTGACAGAAGAATAAAGCTGTTTAAATATAAAGTTACTGGATCAGAATATAGTGATGATAATGATCGTATAATTTCGATTTTGAACTATTCCATACAAGACGACGGCAAAATTGCAAAAAAATAAAAACGCTTACTTTTCTTAAACCAACAAGCGATGCCCGAAACCGTAAATGATAAATCTGTCTTCACACTGTTGGAAGTAACGAGAAGCATTAAGAAAACTCTTACGGAGAGATATAAAGATGCGTATTGGATCAGGGCGGAGCTGAATAAATTGAATTTTTATAAACAGTCGGGCCACTGCTTCCCGGAACTGGTGGAAAAACAGGAGGGGAGGGTCGTCGCGCAAATGAGGTCCACGATCTGGAACGACGATTATATCCGCATTAATAAAAAATTTCTGAACATTTTAAACGAGCCGCTGAAGGACGGTATTAAAATCCTCTTCCAGGCAACCATCAACTTCGAACCCACGTTCGCCCTCTCACTTCATATTATGGATATCGATCCGTCCTTTACCCTTGGCGATCTGGAAATGGAGAAACAGGAAACCATCCTGAGATTACAGAGAGAAAATCTTTTCTATAAAAATAAAACGCTGAAACTGTCGCTGCTGCCGCAACGACTTGCCGTCATCTCTGATGTAACCAGCAAAGGTTACGCGGACTTCCTGAAAGTAATCGAAACCAACTCGCGCGGATACCGGTTTTTTCACATGCTGTTTCCCTCACTGCTACAGGGCGAGAAAGCAATTCCTGCAATGATCAATCAGCTTAAAAGAATTCAGAAAGTTCGAGGCCATTTCGATGCGGTGGCCATCATCAGGGGAGGTGGCGATGATATCGGACTTTCTTTCTACAACAACTACCAGCTCGCAAAAGAAATAGCTGACTTTCCGATCCCCGTGTTTACGGGTATCGGACACTCGACCAACGAAACAGTGTCCGAGATGATTTCGTTTCATAACGCGATTACACCGACCAAGCTGGCTGAATATTTAATTCAGTTATTCAATAATTATTATGATCCGGTAAAGAGAGCAAGGGAGTTCATCATCGATAAATCGCGCCGGCTAATCACCGAACATTCCAAACAGTTCAAATCAGAAACAAAATTGTTCCAATCGGTGACAAGAAATATGCTTCAAAAAAATAAGAATAACCTCAAAATACAGATACAATCCTTACTGCAGCAATCCATTTTTTGTTTTCGTAATGAAAGGCAGAAACGCCAGCAAATGAATCAAAAACTAAATTCAGGAACTTTGGTCTTCTTGAAAAATAAAAGCAATGATCTTGAAAATGCGAAAAAAAATATTCATAACATGAGCCCGGAAAATGTGCTGAAGCGGGGTTACAGCATTACCTTGCTGAACGGAAGATCTGTCAAAAACGCTGAAGAAATAAAGACGGGAGATATATTGCATACAACACTCTACCAGGGAAACATAAAAAGTGTCGTGGAAAATGAATGAAAAGCCAAACTACACCGAAGCCTTCGAGGAACTCCAGGAAATAGTATCAGAAATAGAACAGGGTGAAATTTCTGTAGATGAATTGTCTGCCAAGGTTAAACGAGCGGCCCTGCTGATCAAAATATGCAAGGACAAACTGACGACTACCGAAGAAGACGTCAGCAAAATCCTCAAAGAACTGGACAATACTGCTTCCGAATAAATCACCGAAAATCCTCGCCGAAGTAAAAAAAAGCCATCTTCTTTAGATGGCCTGTCAAATTGGCGATTCTTTTTGCGAACTGCAACTGTAGCGCAGGTAAATTTCTTTGGTTTTCCTGATAACAGTTCCTGAGGGTTGGGAAGAAATATTATTCTTTTCAACGCTCCTCATACAGACTAAAGAGTATCACGATTTATGCTTCAAATCAAATACCAGGGGTATAAACGGCTGTTTTTGAATGAATCAGTATGCGGGCGCTCCTGCTAAAAACAATTTCAGGCTATTTGTGAGATAAAAATCCCCGGATATTGTAGAAAATAAATCTCTTAATTTCATATGCTTACATGATAAAAAAATCTAAGTCTATCCGCCCCTGGATGCTCAAAAAAGAATTCCTCATTTTATTTTTTGCGCTCAAAGATAAAAGAACAGGGTTTCTTCCAAAATTTATCACACTGGCAGCGTTTCTTTATTTAATTAGCCCGATCGATATCATACCAGATTTCATTCCGGTTGTAGGCTATCTGGATGATCTCGTGATTGTACCTTTGTTGATTAATATGGCCGTCCGTTTGTTGCCTGCTTCCGTACGTGAAGAAAGTATAATCAAAGCCGGTCGTCAGCAGAAAAAAATCGCGTGGGCAATGATTCTGATCGTTTTGCTGATCGCAGCTATGGTCGCCGGATCGATCTGGGTGTTTAGGCGATCTATTTAAAAGCGGGTTGCCAGTTAACATCATGGTGACGTCAACCAGGCACTCGTTGTGCCTAGGAATATTTAAAAATCAGTTCTAAAGTTCTGGAGTCAGGCTGTCCATTAAAAAACTTATCAAGAACCAATTTGAAAACCGGATTAGTCTCTTTCAGAGATAGAAATAATGTCATGCACGATTTTAATTTCAAATCATCGGGAGTTCCAAATATTTTATGGGCATCATTGGTTTCGAGTTTAAGTAATTCATGGCAAATATTTATTAACCGAACCCCGAGAATCGGATCTTTTAAAAACTCGTATGCTTCATTAATATCTTCGATTGCATAATTCTTTGAGGTTTCACTATAACCTAGGCCCCGTATTTGTGGAAAAATAAACCACATCCAGTGACTCTCCTTTTTTCCATGATGGATCTCAGAAAACGCTTTTTCGTACGTGGTTTCCTGCGCTACTATAAATCTGTGTAATCTGGTTTTCATTTTTTAATCTTACGGTTACTGATCCATTCTTCAGCTTTTGGATCGGCAGCTATTTTTTCAAGTGTTTTCCCCGAGACGACGGATTTATTTTTCAGGGTAATATCAGATTCACTCGCGTATTTGTCACGATGTTTAATCAGCAGCCAGCTGTTTTCGCCGAAGCCTTTCGTTTTCACAAGGGCAAATTCCCCTTTTAATTTTTTTCCATGAAGTGAAAACTTGAGTGACCCGGTTTGAAGTTGTTTAAGAAGAATTTTCTCCGCTTCTTTTTTGGACTTCGTTTTCTCCAGTGGCTCATAGGTTCCCTGATCCCAGATAATAACAGTACCGGCACCATAATTACCTTCTGGAATGATCCCCTCAAAATCTTTGTAGTCGTAGGGATGATCTTCAACCATCATGGCCAGATGTCTGATTGCAGGGTCCATGGACGGACCCTTTGGTACAGCCCAGCTTTTAAGCACACCACCCATTTCCAACCTGAAATCGTAATGAAGACGGGATGCCGCATGTTTTTGGATAACGAAAATTAGATCAGATCCCTTTCCTTTTCCGCCAACAGGTTCCGGCGTCTTATCGAAGGTTCGTTTTTCTTTATATTTTTCAAGTGGCATAATGGTAATAATTAAGGGATATATTCTCTACAATTTATTGTGGAATTCAACTTAAATCACCGGGTCTGGGCTCCGTACCAGTCGGCCATTGCATAAGCTTTTCCTATCAGGGTAAAATATCATACCATCGGGGATACCAGACATTTTTTTCTAGTCATGATCATGACTCTTACCCATTAGTTGAATCTTGTGATAATGATCAGTGGCGGCCTGGGTGGAGTAGGGCCTTTACTTAAAATTTGATTGTTGTCTGCTTGCAATCTTCGGTTTGAGATCTCAGCCTTTATTGATGCCGGAATTGAAGAAGCGGAATCATAGTACATCAGTTGAACCTGCATGGACTGAAGTGCATTGTTGTTGTTATCCAGAGTATAAAAAATTTGTGCAGTAACACTGACTCCGTTCACAGCAGGATTTCCAAAAACACCATCCTGGAGACTTTGATCCAGGTTGATAAAACCATTGTGGGCATCCATATGGATGTGCTTCTCAGCTAGGATCGTTGCCGAGCACCCAGTGGCAGTTGCTATCTGTATTGCAAATATTATTCATATTAATGTTGCCTTCGAAATAAGGCTCAGCAGTACTTACTATATTAGGCGTCTGCGTGTATATGCTGTCCTGGTATGCTGCACCGGTGAGGATCAAACTGGTTAAGCAAGTGTCGGTGGATCCTTTAGTAACATATTCGATATAATAACGCATACCCGTTTCACTTTTTGTGATATCTATCGTTCCGGTTGAATCGTTTATAACAAGACCAATAGGCCAGGAGTGATAGAATCCGGGTGCAGGATTGTTTTTTGGCGATAATAAATAGTCCGACGATCCGGTTCCCACAGCATAAATAACACTGTCCCCATAATTAGGGCCTCCTGGACAGTTTATTGAATAATTTTCAGGAAATGGCTGATAGTCAGATAGATCTGGAGGGGACTGCAAGGGCGATGCCGGCACAACTAAAACTGTGGTATTGGTGATGATTGAAGGTTGTACATTCTTCTTGCAGGAAAATGCCAAAATAAGAACAGTCAAAAAGCTACAAAAACCAAACAGGTTTAAAGGCAGCAATTTCATGGGCATTGGGTTATCTTACAAAATACAAAGTTTTGCCATAAAAAGAAACAAAAAGAGGGTTTTTTCTAATGAACTTACCTGGTGTTTTCCCGGAAATAAAGACAAGAAATCTGATTCTGCGCCGCTTAGTTCTGCAGGACCAGAAAGTCATATTTACGCTGCGAAATGATAAACAGGTGAACAGGTTCATCAGGCGCAATTTCATGAACAGTGAAACTGAAGCGCTAACTTTTATTGAAAAGATATGGAGCAATGGTGACCGGGGTCCTGATGTTTTTTGGGGCATTTGCCTGAACACCCATCCTGATCTTATTGGTTCGGTCTGTCTTTGGAATTTTTCGGGAGACCGAAAACTCGCTGAGCTTGGATACGAATTGTTACCCGTTTTTCAGGGCAGGGGGCTGATGTCTGAAGCTGTAAAAGCCGTTTTAGATTATGCGTTTAATCATCCCGAATTAACTACCATTGAAGCGTACACGCATAAAGAGAATATGCCGTCTAAGAAAATGCTCGCGAAATTTCAATTTCGATTTATTCCGGATAAAGTGGATGCCGATAATGAAAATAATGAGGGCTATTCTCTTCAACTCCTGAAATAACAGATCCCCGGATTATAATACTGTACGAATATTGTTTCAAAACCGGACGGTCTATATACATTTGCGAATAGTAAGAAGCTGATTGTCAATCAGGATCAGGAATGGTATACATTCTGAAGTAAAAATGGATCTGCCAAAACTGCCCGGTTAAAACCAAAAATCCATTCATGACTACAATTGAATATACTTTGACGCCGGATCAACTGAGTTTTGCAGTTGATAATACAATTCGTGTATTTGATCAATACAGATTAAAGAGGAAAACGGATAACCAGGGAAGACAATTGATCGTCGACAGGAACTGGAGGGGAAAGTTTAACTATTTCGTCACGGAAACGCCTGGTGGTTCGCAACTGACAATTGAAGCGATGACGTCAAAGCCGGTTTCAAGGGAAGACCTCGCTGCTCATGAAGAAAGTTTTTTAAAGAATCTGTTTAAGATTATTGATAAAGAAATCGCGATCACACCGGAAATAATCAACAGGGATTTATATAAAAGCCAAAAACTGAAAATCGGACTTAAGGGCCTTTTCTGGATTGCCCTCATCATCCTGCTTATTTTAAAAGCGGTTCAGGGATGCATGAAAAAATAATATACGTTAATAAAGAACAGAAGGCAGAAAAGCACCGGCGGGTTCGTTATACAGTCCCTTACTCATTAATGTCATCGGCTCAATAATACGCAGCCCGATTTGCAGGCACCATCTCAATACTTCAGCATTACGCGAAGGAAGCAGAAAGCCCGGACCTGAAAAATTTGCAGACGCACCAATCAATGCTTTCAGTCCGGTATTCGTGAGCGATATCGTGTGCCCCAAAAAACCAACCTGGGTCGTATAACCGATAATCATTCCATCGTACTCAACAACAAAAAATGTCCCTGTTTTGATAGCGCCGGGCAGTTCATTACTTCGGTCATGACCATGTATCTTATAACATAACTGATTGCAGGAATTCAAATCAGCTTCATTTGCAGCACGAACATGATAGCCGGAAAAACGGATGCCCAGTGTAGTGCCCTGAATCACAGAAAGAGGTTCCCGCACATCGAATCCTAGTTTTGTGTAGAGGGCCAATGACCTGTTGTGATAAGCTGCCTGTACCAATCGCACGCCTGCAAGTTTGATTTCTTCTGCACGATGAAGAACCTTCTCCATCAGTTTTCTGCCTACTTCAGCATTCTGGCAGGCAGGGTCCACCGTGATAGGACCTACACCTCCTATAAATCCATTCTCCCACAGAATATTACTGCCAACAATTTGCCCGTTCTCTTCAGCCACAACAGAATATATGCCGGCAGCCGATAAAGCGTAGTTCATTAAACCAGCGGCCATTTCAATATTCTGAAAATCCGGTGGAAAATGGTGTGCATCTGCAATGGCCTTAAATGCGTTGTAGCAAATAGTTCCGCATACACCGGCATCTTCCGGTTTTCCTGATCGTATAATAAGATTCATTTTTTTATTCCTTTAAACAAAGCAAAAATAGCCATGGCATGTCCATGCCCCAGATCGAAATCTTTTTTCAGCCAAGCTACAATTTGTCCGGCCTTTACCCCATTTTTTAATTTACCTTTTAACAGAAAGCCCTTTTCCTCCGCAATCTTTTTAAAGTCTTCTGGAGTTTTACCGGTTTTAGTTTTGATATTATCAATATATGCCTGAAACGACATAGTTAATACTTTAAATAGTCTGCTTGAAACACTATTAGCTTTCGAGTGGGAGGTTACAGTTGCTTTTTCTTTTTTTTACCAAAGTTTTTTTGCCTGTTTCAAAGCGCCCCAGAAAATGAACAATGCAAATATGGTTACTACAATAAAGGGGTAGGCCCAAAATCTTCCACCGTGATCGAGTGATCTAACTAAAAATATGCTTCCAAGTGCTAAAAGAACCAAAATATACCGGAAGGTGTTTTTCATCCTATATAATATTGTAAGTCATTTTTCCAGTGAAAAGGAACTTCATCTTAATGCATATTGACATAACGCCTGATCATCAGCCAGAATTTTCTTCTAAAATCTTTTAGTGATAATATCATAGAAAATAATTCTTTCTAAAGTTAATTAATTTATTTGGCAGTTTTTAGCCATTCCTCAAGCTTTGTGTGAAGTTGCCGGCAAAGACCTTTTTACAACCCGATAAATAACTAACCACCATGAAAAGTTTTTGCTCCCTTTTATTTCTGATTTTATGTTGCAGGTCATTTGAATCAAATGCACAATCAGTACAGGATAAGGTAAAACAATTTGTGCGGACGAATGAAGACAGTATCATAAACGAATACATCCGTTTTCTTTCCATACCCGACGTTTCAAGCGATACCGCTAATATTCCTTTTAATGTGGCATATATACAAAAGATGATGCAACAAAGAGGCATCCCCGGCGAACAGTTGCACGGACAAACAGCCGGTGTAAATCCTGTAGTGTATGGAGAAATAAAAGTTCCGGGTGCAAAAAGAACGATCGGTCTTTACGCACATTATGACGGACAACCGGTAAATCCAAAACAATGGGCAAACGGCATGGAGCCCTTTAAACCCGTATTTATTACTAATTCTCTCGAACACGGTGGAACCATAGTAACTCGTAATCCTGGTCAGCCGATTGATAACGAATGGCGCATTACAGGCAGGGCGAGTGCAGACGATAAAGCCGGAGTCATGATGATCCTAAATGCTTATGATGCGCTGGTAAAATCAGGTGTAAGACCGAAGGACAATATCCGATTTCTTTTTGAAGGCGAAGAAGAAGTTGGTTCAACACACCTCGATGAAATATTTCAAAACAATAAGGAAAAACTGCAGGCAGATATATGGGTCATTATTGATGGATCAAGGCGGGTAACGGGTGAAAACCAGGTAGTATTTGGCGTGCGCGGTGACGTGAATATGAACCTTATGGTATATGGCGCCAAACGTCCTTTGCACAGTGGCGGTTTTGGTAACTGGGCTCCGAATCCTGCCATGCGGCTTGTTCAGTTATTAGCTGGTATGAAGGATGAAAAGGGCCATGTATTGATCAGGGGTTTTTATGATGATGTAATCCCTCTTACACCTGAAGAAAAAAAGGCAATTGCCGCCCTTCCCGATGTTACATCCACACTTAAGAAAGAATTGGGTATTGCCGAACCGGATGGTGATGGAGTTTCATTTCTCGAGTTGCTAAGCTTGCCCTCATTAAACATCAACGGCATACAAAGTGCAAATGCAGGTAAGCTTGCTGCTAATATCATTCCTGCAACAGCGGAAGCCACACTGGATCTCAGACTCGTGCCCAGAAATGATGTTGAACTGCAGGTGCAAAAAGTAAAAGACTATATCCGATTGAAAGGTTACCATATCATAGATCATGATCCAACGGATGATGAAAGAGCGCAATACGGATACCTTATAAAGATTACTACAGACAAAGGTTATAACGCTCAGCGTACACCGATGAATTTGCCGATTGCACAAAACGTTATCAGGGCAGTGCAGTCCACCATCAATTATCCCTTGGTTTTAATACCTTCTTCAGGTGGCAGCCTGCCATTATTTTTGTTTGAGAAATACCTGGATGCAAAAGTCGTTACAGTACCATTGGTTAATTACGATAACAAT
Source organism: uncultured Bacteroidota bacterium (assembly GCA_963757315.1). GTDB lineage: Bacteria > Bacteroidota > Bacteroidia > Chitinophagales > Chitinophagaceae > Puia. The sequence continues at coordinate 1,333,783 of CAVWRD010000012.1, forward strand.
CAGCATGCTGAAAACGAAAATGTAAAAGTTCAATATTTATTGGATGGCATCAACACCGTTGCAGCCATTATGCTAATGGAATGAGTAATTATGAAAAAGACAAAGTTCACTGTTCCCCGGATAGTTAAGGCCATGACGGCATCGCTGGCGGTTTATTTTTTTATAATGCAGGCCGTTGCACAAACAAATAATGCCGAGCCTATATTTTACCCGATTACGGAACAAAATGGATTGAGCGATGATGTCGTTACCTGTTTTTTCCAGGACAGCAGAAATTTTATGTGGATCGGTACACAGGATGGGTTGAATGTATATGACGGATCTGCATTTAAAATATATCGGGCTTCATACAACAAATCCCGCGATGAACTGGCTGATAATTTAATAAATACAGTTGCAGAAGACGCGCATCAGCATATATGGATAGGCACATCCAATGGCCTGAGCATGTATGATATATTGTCGGGCGACATCCATACCTGGAGAATAGATTCAACAGAAAACCCGGAGAGTAAAAATAATATTCGCAGAATAACCATTGATAGCAATGAAAAAATCTGGTTGGCCACTGCCAGCGGGCTATGCCGTTTTGATCCGGAGACAGGCCGTTTTAAAACATTTCGTGTGGGCAGCATTCAGAAGAATGATTTTAGCCGGACCAACAACATTTTGGTTGATATATTGATCGATCATCAAAACCGTTTCTGGATTGCAACTTTTAATGGCCTTTGGAGATTTTTTCCCGGAGATGGTCATTTCGAACAGTATATCTTAAACAATGACGTAACTCCGGCTCAGGGCTTAATCACAAAAATTTATCAGGATCATGCAGGGCAACTCTGGTTGGGATTTTGGAGCAACGGACTGAAACGCTTCGATTCTGATAAAAAATCGGTAAAAAATTTTCATCCTTTTAATGACAAGGATGGAAAAATAATGGATGTTGCGGAACTGCAGGACGGGAAAGGCAATTACAACTTGTACACTGCACCAAATCTCAATGAATTTAACCCCGAAAACGGCACATTCAATTATTTTCCCGGTTCCGATCCAACGAACAAAAAATTGAATGTAAGTTTTCTCTATGTTTCAAAACAAAATCTGCTCTGGCTTGCCACCGACAGAGGTATAAGAATCATGGATCCTGAAAAACAGGTATTCCACCATTATTTTCTTTCTTCAGCAAATATTTCCGGACAAGGCATATCCCTTTTAAAGTCCGGAAAAAATATGTATGTGGGAGGATGGCATCATAATTTTCTGAAATATTACGACTCTTCATTTCAGCTGACAAAAAATCCGCTTCCCGATTTTACGGTTACACGATCAGGGAAAAATATTCATCCCTGTTTATTGAGCATCGTTCGGGAAGACAGTTTCCATCTCTGGCTTTGTACCGAGGAGGGCCTTGTTTTATACAACGAACGAACAGGCTCCGGGAAAATATGTCTGCCCGCCAAAGGCGATAACAATTCGCCGGCCTCTCATTTCATTAGTAATATGTTTATTGATTCCAAAGGAAGACATTGGGTATTTCCATGGCGCAATGGCATATGGGAAATAGATCCGTCTTCAAAAAAATACCGGAAAATATTTACCGGTTTTCTAAATGAGTTTGAAACCACAAAACCACTGCTGGTGTCCGCCGCAGCGGAAGATCATCTAGGCAATATCTGGTTTGCAGATTTGGACGAAGGATTGATCCATTATGATTACGCATCCGGCAAATTCGGCAAACCGGCAGAAAAAGAGATTGGGCCAAAGTTCGGATTGCAGAATATCTTTTTTGAGGAACCTTATATATGGTTTGTTACGAATGGCAGGGTATGCCGCATCCATGAAGCTTCCGGAAAATTAGAACAGTGGCCAATCCCCCCGGTGTTCAACAAATCTATTACCGGTTTCTGCGGCGATCCATTCAATCATATCTGGATCACGACAATCAACGGATTGCTTTGTTTCGACAGAACAACACATAGTTTCAAGCGTTTTACTGTTAACGACGGTTTGCTCAATAATCAAATGCAGGGATTGATCCTTTCCGGCGATAACCATAAAATAATCTATGCGGCCGACAACTACCTCACCGTATTTAATCCGGATGATCTCCTGAAGACTTCTTTAACCACCGGCGTTGAGATTACGGGCATTTCTTCCCAAAACAAATCTGTAAAGGTTAAAAGAAAAAACAACGGAGAAAAAATGATCGACCTGGATTATACCTATGATAATTTTACTTTCAGCTGGGCCCTCCCTGATTTTAGAAATCCTTTGCAAAATCAGTATTACTGCAGGCTCGATGGTGTTGACAGGGATTGGAAATACGTCGGCAATAAAGGCGAAATGCAATATGCCAGTCTGGGTCCCGGCACGTATATTTTTAAGGCGCGTGCTGCTGCAGGAAACGGAGTTTTGAGTCCGCAGGAAGACAAAATAATCATAACCATTTCTCCTCCGTTTACCAAACGCTGGTGGTTTATTTGTTCCATTATCCTGGTGGCAGGCGTCTTATTATATTTCATATACCGTGTCAGACTGAACCAGATGCTTAAAATGGAAAGGCTGAGAAGCCGCATCTCCGGCGATCTTCATGACGATATCGGATCAACCCTCAGTTCCATTTCGATCATTAGTGAAATTGCGATGAAGGAAACAGGTACAGGATTCCCTGCTTTGATCAAAGAAATAAAGGATAGTTCCATATTGTTGATGGAAAAGATGGACGATATTGTATGGAGCATCAATCCGAAGAATGACAGCCTTGAAAATCTTTTCCTGCGTTTAAAACATTTTGCATCCACCGTATTCGAAGCAAAAGATATCAATTATACGATCGATATACGGAACGATATTCAAAATATACGGTTGCCCATGGAATACCGTCAGCATATTTACCTTATCATGAAAGAGGCCATCAACAACCTCGTAAAATATTCAGCCTGCACCGAAGCGTCCATCAATGTGAATTATCAGGACGATATTCTCAATGTGGAAATAAACGACAACGGACGGGGATTTGTCAAACCGGATCAATTTACCGGAAACGGAATCCTCAGCATGAATAGCAGGGCTTCGAAAATCCGCGGCGAGCTGGTGATCGACTCCCAAATAAATAAAGGAACAAGGGTTAATCTGAAAGTAAAACTGAAACGAAAGAAGACGCCGAGAAAATTTTCTGTATGAAGAGTTCAAACCAAAATAGCCTTTCCGTTTATGAATGACTTATCCGCACAGTCCTGTATCGAAATCGCACATAAATAAAAACTGCTTTTTAGCAAATGAATGAATATTAACTAAGTAAAAAATGGCATAAATATAGAGGCCTTTACAGCATGTTCAGGAACTACTTGAAAACCGCTTTCAGAAGTTTACAGCGCCATAAAATTTATACATTCATCAATGTGGCCGGCCTGGCAGTTGGCATCGCCGCATTCTTACTGATTTTTCAGGTGATTCAGTATGAAAACAGTTTTGATAATTTTCATCCTGACAAAGACCGTATTTACAGGGTATCCGTGCATTTTAATACACCTGAAGGTATCAGGTGGAACAGGGGAATATGTTTTCCGGCAGACAAACAATTGCGACTGGACTATCCTCAACTAGAACGCGTAGCATCCATCTATGCTGCGGACGGAAAACAACTGACCATCCTGGATCAGAGCAATCATACACTGAATAAATTTAAAGAAACAGGCCTCTTCTACACAGAGCCCCAGTTTTTTGAGGTTTTTAATTTCCCATTTATAGCAGGCGATCCGAAGACTGCATTATCAGCCCCAAATGCCATCGTCCTGACGGAGGAAGTTGCAATGAAATATTTTGGTGACTGGCGAAAAGCCATTGGCCGTTTGATCAAATATGAGGATGGTAAGATTTTCAAAGTTACAGGCATATTGAAAGATCCGCCCGTCAATACAGACTTTCCACTAAAGGCGGCGATGTCTTTCAAATCTCTGGAAAACGACACGTCCACAGACTGGGTAAGCTGTTTTGGTGACCTCAATACTTTTGTCAAAATTCCACCGGGGATGTCGGTAGAGAAATTCGAAACTTCTCTTATTTCGTTCGGAGATAAACATATCCCTGCTGACTATGCGAAAAGGCAGGGATTCAATCTGCAGCCTTTCAATACAGTACATTTTGACAAAAGGTTTGGCAATTACAGTCATGCCACATTCAGTAAGGAATTGATTACGGCTTTGAGCCTTATCAGTCTTTTTTTAGTTTTAATCGCATGCATCAACTTCGTGAACCTCTCCACGGCACAGGCGGCAGATCGTGCAAAGGAAGTGGGCGTACGAAAAGTGTTGGGCAGCCGAAAGAGACAACTCATCGCGCAGTTTCTGAGTGAAAGTCTGATCATCACACTGGCCGCCGTTTTATTCGCTTTCGCGATTGCATTTATGGTTTTACCTTTTTTAAACCAGTTGCTGGGAACGAAAATTACAACTCATCTGAATGCAGAAATCCTGATTTTTTTAGTAGTTACAACCGTTACCGTCACTTTATTATCAGGTCTTTATCCAGCAATCGTGTTATCCGGTTTCAATCCCATAAGCGTTTTAAAAAGCAGGTTTACAAACAGGACAACAGGTAGCATTTCATTGCGAAGGGGATTGGTGGTATTACAATTTACACTCGCACAGGCACTGATCATTGGGACCTTGATTGTCGTAAGCCAGATGAAGTATTTTAAGACAGCGCAGATGGGTTTTGATAAAGAGGCCATCGTTACTATTCCGATACCGAGTGACAGTGTCAGTCAGAAGAAAATGAATGGGTTAAAAGCAGAATTGCTCGAACAACCCGATATCAAAAGCGTAAGTTTCGGTACATTCTCCATCTCTGATAATTCACACTGGGGCAGCGATTTTATGTTCGACAACGCTCCCAAAGTCACCAATTTTAATGCCGACCTGAAATGGGCCGATGCAGATGTTTTTAAAACCTATGATTTGAAAATGGTGGCTGGCAGGCCGTACCGGCCATCTGACACGATTAGGGAATATGTTGCTAATGAAACGATGGTGAAGGAACTCGGAATTCAAAATCCGGAACAGATCCTTGGAAAAAAAATAAAATTCCCGGGCGGTGATATGCAAGGGGAAGTAGTGGGTGTGGTGAAAGATTTTAATGGTGCCTCCATGGCAAAACCGATAGCTCCGATATTGATGTCAACCTGGAAAGAATCCTATCAGATGATGGCGATTAAATTGAATTCGCAACAGGCAAACCGGACGATTGCTGTTATAGAAAAATTATGGAACCAGACTTACCCTGACTATGTTTACGAGTATCAGTTCCTGGACGAAAAAATAGACAACTTCTACAAACAGGAAAATCAGCTCTCCCAACTCTACAAGATATTTGCGGGCATCGCCATTTTTATTTCCTGCCTTGGACTCTACGGCCTTGTTTCTTTTATGGCCATTCAGCGGACGAAAGAAATTGGCGTTCGAAAAGTATTGGGTGCCAGCGTAGCGAATATTGTCTACCTGTTCTCCAAAGAATTTACGCTGCTGATCTGTATTTCCTTTTTGATCGCCGCACCACTTGCTTATTATTTTATGCATGGATGGCTTGAAAATTTTACTTTCCGTATTACTATCGGCGCCGGCATTTTCATCATCACCATCGTCTCTTCTGTTTCCATTGCCTGGATAACGGTCGGCTACCGGGCATTCAGGGCAGCGAAGGTAAATCCGGTAAAAAGTCTGAGAGCTGAATAAATCAAGACTTTATTGGATCTGGTATTCTTTCCATTTGGCAAGGTTGACACCCCTGAAAAGCAGCCAGAGACACATGGATAATTCACCTACCAGTGACGGCAGCAGAATGGCCGGGAATAATGCATGAGCGAGAGCCGGTGAAAGTATCAGCGCGAAACTGTTTACCAGATAACAGGTTCCCGCGATCTGAATCATAAAACCAAGAATACGGGGGAAATAGCCAGATTTAATAATGAGCCAACCGTCTATCAGGCATGCACATCCGAAAAAGATAAGACCAATTCCATAACCGTAATCGTGCGCGACGATGGACAGATAAGCGAAGATCTGCAACGTATGAGGATCCAAAGATTTGAGATAGTCATTATTACTCAGGAATAAAAGAGGCATTACGAGGTTTATTTTGCTGGCGACTAATACCGCTGTTTGCACCAATCCCAAAAATAAAGACATCAGGGCCAGGGTCTTGTTTACGGGTTTCAGCAATACATAATATACAATCGATACAACCGCGTCGCAGATATGCATTAAAAGATCAAAGGCAATACCCGTCCGCCAAAGCATCGGATGTGCGATGATATTCTGAGCAGTCCCCGAAGGATCGCCCGAAACAATCAGCCTGTTGCGAATGAACATTTCAGCTAGAAAACCCGCCACGATAATAATCAGATATGCGGCACCACCAGCACGCGCATATAGTTGAGGCGAAAATTCAGATTTTATTGCTGCCATAAAATAAAGGTAATGTAAGACTAAAAAATGGCAACAACCGGTGAAATGAAGATACGGTAAACCACGGCAGTGATTAAATTTTAATTTGGTGTTTTTAAAATTAATGGTAAGTTTGTACTTACCGTAAGTATATACTTACTCATTATAATGACAAAAAGCGCAAGGGCATTTAATGCATTGGGAGATCCTACAAGGAGATTGATTTTCGAAAAACTCCGTAATAAGCCTTTGGCGGTTGTGGATATCGCATATGGTTTATCAGTCAGTCGTCCGGCTGTATCGCAGCATCTTAGGGTGTTAAAGGAAGCCAAACTGATAAGTATCACCCATCATGGCAACCGGAATATTTGTCAGATCGACCAGGATGGCGTTATGGCGATGCGAAATTATCTTGATGTGTTCTGGGACAAGGCTCTGAATGCTTTCAAAAAAGCTGCCGAACAGGTTGAAAAAAAATATAAATAATTTCTTTGTGGAATCGATAAAAAAGGAAGTACTTGTTGAGGCCTCGCAGATGACGGCTTTTAAAGTTTTTACTGAACAAATGGATCTTTGGTGGCCTTCCACGCATCATATCGGCAAATCGCCGTTGGTACGGACAGTATTGGAACCTCATATAAAAGGTCGATGGTTCACCCAGCATGAAGACGGCAGTGAAAATAATGTGGGCCACGTGCAGAAATGGGATCCTTATGAATTACTCATTCTGATCTGGCAGATTAATGGTGATTACCAATACGACCCCGGACTATTTACTGAAGTGGAAGTGCAGTTCATCCCGGAAAGTGCTAAAACCACCAGAGTCAAATTTGAACACAGGAACCTGGACCGGCTGGTTGGAATTAAAGTGGTAGATAGCATGGACGAAGGCTGGGGATTGATTTTGGATCTGTATAAGACTCATATTGAATCAAAAAATTAAAAAACGATATGAAACCTAAAATATTATTGAGAATAGCTTCGGCAATCATCGTCTTGCATGCTGTCGGTCATCTCTTTGGAATGGCCAGTTGGACCGGCGCAGAAACTGACGAACAAAAAATGGTTGTGCATGCAATGACTGATCACCGTTTCCCTTTCATGGGTGCTGTCCACAGTTTTGGTGATTCATTTAACGGATTTGGATATATCGCAGAGATTTCGCTTTTGCTGGCTGCTTATTTATTATGGATCTGCGGTTCGGCAGCTGACAGTTATCCTGTCATCATCAGAAAAATTTCTGTTGCTCTTTTTGTCGCACTCTTTGCACAGTCAATACTCGAATTTATCTATTTTTTCCCCCTTGCAGCAAGTATGACTTTGATCGCTGCCCTTTTAACGGGTGCTACATATTTATCGACTAAAGAAATACGAGCCTGAATGATTGCCAGCAGATATCATTCGTTTTTTCGAAAATCTCTGGTGAAGTTTTTTCCGGTACGTGTAATAATCATGATCGCAGAAGCCAGCCACCATAACGCCTGAACTCCGGCAATGGCCGTAACCCAAACGGGCAGGATCAAACGAAGAAGAAAAACAATACCGAGGATTCCAAAGAAGATACCGATCACGATGGCCAGCCAGCAGAACCATTTGGGCAGGACGTTTGTGATTTGTAATACAACTCCCAGAGGAATAAATAGTGCCGGAGCACCAATGATGAAATAAAGATGTTGAACAGCATAAATAATATTCAATCCAAAAAGGCTTCCCTGCGGGGGATCTTTAAATAGTACGGCAATATAGAAAGTGATTTCGATCAGACTGATCGTCATCAAAATACCTGCTCCAAAAAAAACCATCCAGCCGCCAAGGGTCTGGACCGCACCGGAAAGAAAAACAAGTGACAAAGCAAACAGGATAATCAGAAAGGGGCCGAGCGTCTGCAACCAGGCACCCCATAATATGGAAGCGTAATACCGACGACCAAAGGAAACTAACTGTTCATAGCTGGCGCCTTGTGGCGGACCAGGATTTATATTAAAGGAAATAATCAGCATGAGCACACCTGCGATCCCGCAAACTGCACAAAGATTTCTTGAACGAATCGTCATAAATAAAACAATTACAGTGAATAAAAACCATCGGGTTTAAATGGTTTGGGTATCTCCGCTTCTTTCAACAATTGTTTTAAATTAATTTCAATGTTGGTCGCGATCGTTGTCATGGCGGTATCCGTCGGTTCGTTTTCAAATGGATCCTGTAAAAGCCTGGCTGTCTTTTCCAACACGAAAAATCCGGAAGAAATGATCAATAAAAGCGGTATTTCATATAAAGGATTGATAACGCCTAATGAAATGGAAAGGGTAATCACAAACAGATAGATCATTAAATGAAGAAACACACGATACGTGATGGGAAAAACGGTGCTTTTTATTCTTTCAGCCATTCCCATGGCAGTTGTTAAATTTATCAAAGTCGAATTAATATGTACCTGACTGAAAATATCCATTTGCCCATTATTTTTCAGTTCTGCTATTTGCTGGCTGTTTAATTGCAGAATCGCCATGGGTTTATTTGTAAACCCGCTGATTTTTTTAATGTCATCTTCTGAAATGTACCTTCCTAAATTTTCTAATGTGTCCAGCCCTCTTAATGATTGTCCCAGACAGAAACACCAGGCAATTTGTCGAAAGGCCATTTGTTTTATAGACTGGTCATTTCCCCGAGCAATAAAAGTTTGCAATTGCAGTGTAAAAGTTCTGCTTTCATTTACGATCGTTCCCCATATTTTTCGCGCTTCCCACCACCGGTCGTAAGACTGACTTAGCTTGAACGACAAAAGAACGGCAATGGCTGTTCCAAGAAATGCCGGAACATTAATGGGCATATTGGGAATAGCGAAATCAAACTTATAGGTTATAAGGGAAACTGCTATTGCAATGACCAGTGTATAAAAGAATTCTAACTTAGTTTTTTTAAGAATATAAAAAAGACTCGGCCCTTTGGTTAATAACATCTTTAAGTTTTTTGCGCCTTTTAAAGATCGTAAACAAAACTGCCAGCACCTAATTTCTCAAAATAGAATATATTTATACAAGTATGGACTTGCTACATAATAAAAAAATTGCCATAGTCGGTGCAGGTCCTGTTAGTTTGGCGTTCGCCAGACTATTGCAACAGGAAGGAGTGAACGTGAAAGTTTATGAACGGGATGTAAATGAGCATTGCCGCATTAAAGGCGGAACGCTTGACCTGCTTAAAGATATGGGACAGATTGTTTTTGAAAAAGCAGGTTTACTATCTGCATATTTCGACAACGCAAGACCAACTTCCAGGAGAATCGCTGATATTCACGGAAATATTATTCAAACACTGCCCCCTTTAAACAATCCCGAAATTGACCGAAACGATTTGAGAAGAATACTCCTGAAAAGTTTGCAGCCTGAGTCAGTAGTCTGGAATAGAAAATTTGTTTCTCTTGAAGAGCAGAACGGAACATTCCTGATTCATTTTGAAAATGGCAGTATAGAAACTGCAGATTTAGTAATCGGTGCAAATGGTATCATGAGTATGCTGAGAAAAATAATAACATCCGTGCCTGCCCGATATACCGGAACAGTTGCCCTTACGGGAGAAGTATTCAACTATGAAACCCGTTGCCCGAATTTTAAAAAAATATGCGAAGAAGATAAAATAATAACAAGGGATGGACGCATCTTTTTTCTTTCTCAACCTAAATCAAACGGGGATTTATATTATTACGCCTGTTTTCGGCAATCTGAAAATTGGGTTAGGGATAACGATTTAAATTTCAGCGACAATAAACAAATAGTCAACTTTCTGAATGATTTATGCGTTGATTGGCATAATGCTTACAAAGAACTTTTTGCAGCAACAGACGAATTTACTTTGTTGCCATTATACCAGGTCCCTCTGGAAAACTGGCAACCCCACAAAAACGTCACTTTAATCGGAGATGCTGCCCACGGAATGCCACCTTATGCAGGAGTAGGTGTAAACACGGGCTTGTTAGATGCTTTGTATCTGGCCGAAAATTTAACCAACGGAAATTTTGACAACATACAAGCAGCCATTGACAATTATGAAGAAAGGATGTTTGAATACGCATCAGAGGCGCAACAGCAAACCGCGACAAATGAGAAACAGCTTTTTTCTTCGCAAGAAATTCACTAGAACACAGTACTGAATAACAGGAGAATTAAGATTTTGTCTTTCGCCCTTCGAATTTGCCGATTTTAACTAACTTAAGGTACTAATATGCGTGTTTCCCCATGAAATCTGCCGGCGGTAATTAAATTGTGAACCGATGTATAAAAAATTATCAATCATTCTCGTTTTTTTTACGACGCTTGTTTTTTCTTTAGCTCCTTCCCGTGCACAAACAAATAATACGATGACGGAAAAGGTAAACAACGCTGATTCCGTAAAGGGCATAACCATCCATCAATCCGCCTGGTTCAAAGTGGCACCGACGCAGATTTATAATTTCCTGCTCAGTTCAACCGCCTTTAGTGCATGTACAAAAAAGTCTTTTGACATGTTCACCGCATCTTCAGCAAAAATAGATCCTGTTGTAGGCGGAACTTTTTCTTTATTCGACGGACATATAATCGGTCGCATCCTAGAGCTGGTGCCCGATCAGCGGATTGTGGAAGCGTGGCGCGTGGTTGACTGGCCGCCCGGAGTGTATTCCATCGCACGTTTTGATCTGAGCGCCGAGGGAACTGGCACACGTGTAAAATTTGAACATGTCGGATTTCCTGAAGGCCTGAAAGAGCATCTGTCGGAAGGATGGCAGCAACACTACTGGGATGCGATGACGAAATATTTTCAATAAGACAGTCCTTGAGATAAAGCCACTTCATCCAATGAAATCCCGTCCGCAACCTCAACCCGAATGGTATGAAGCACCTATACTATTTACTGCTGGTAGGACTGCAACTGATTTTTTTATTTGCCCGTGGCCAATCAACTGTTAATGATAGCCTCGAGAAAGTTGTACTGGAAAATAAAATGGATACCGCGGAAGTAAAAGCTTTACATGAACTGGCCGTCAGCTATGTCCGCACCGATTTGACAAAAGCAAAAAATTATCTCTACAAGTCCATTGAATTAGCGATCCATCTGAACCATCCGATATTACTCAGCCACGACTATTCACTCATGGTGATCACCCAGTTGAATACCGCCCATGTTGATAGTTCCCAATATTTTCTTTCTTTATTAAAGAGATTAAGTGAAACCAGCGGATCCAAGCCCATCATCGCGAATTACCACGCTACAGCAGGGCTTTTCTATAAGACCCAGGGCAATTTTAAAGCAGCATTGCCCTATATGTTAGAATCCCTGGAAGAAGATATTCTTCTCGTAAAGAATAATCCTGTTATTAACAATCGGGTTACCCTGGCAGGGCAATACCTGAATATAGGAAATACTTATACCAACCTGGGCGAATACAGGAATGCATTGCAATATCATTTAAAAGCTCTGCAGTTGTTTGAGGAATTGAATAATAAAAAAGGAATCTCATACTGTTACCAGGGCATTGGAAACGATTTTCTCGAACTCGGACAGTTTAAGCAGGCCTTGTTCTATACAACAAACGCAAGGGTCATAAAAAACGAGCTCGGCGATACGAGAGGGGTGGCTACTTCCTTACAGCAAATGGGCAGTATTTACGTCGATCTTAAGCACTATGATTCGGCACTCTATTATTATTTCGAATCGCTGAAGATCCTGCAGAAAATGAAACTGATTACAGAGGAGGCAAACCTGAACTCCGATATAGGGAAGCTGTACGTTTTAAGAAAAGATCCGGCAAATGCAACGCTTTATTATAACAATAGCAGGTTATTGGCTCAACAGACAGGAGACAGCGCCCGGGTCGCCGCTGCTGATGCGGCATTAATAGCATTGCAAACAACGATCAGCAAACAGGAGTCAGATGAAAAAAAATTAAAGAGCAGCCTGAATACTTCGATTGAGGCAGGCGACAAACGGTCTGAGTTGTCGAACTACCAATACCTCGCCGATCACTATGCCAGTACCAGGCAATTTGAAAAGGCGCTCGAATATTCCAATAAATTTCATCTGATGAATGACAGCCTGCAAACCATGGATGTGCAGGTGCAGATGAAAAAAATGGAAGAGCAGTATAATATAGAGAAGAAAGAACAGGAAATCGCCCTGCTAAAAAAAGATCAGCAGCTGACCCACTTAAGCCTGGCGAAACAAAAAGTTTTTCAATTCGGAGCTATATTATTTTTGTCGTTATTGTTATTGATCGGGTTTTTGATGATCAACAGATATCGAATCGTACATAACACCCGTCGCCAGATAGAAATGGAAAAGATGCGAAACCGTATTGCGCAGGATTTACACGATGACATCGGTTCCACCCTTACAAGCATCACGGTGCTCAGCAACCTTGGCCTGCTACCTCCTGAAAAAGAGGAATCACTGATGCGGACCAATCTTAAAAAAATAAAAGAGCGGTCAACGGCTATTATGGAAACTATGGACGATATTGTCTGGGCCATTAATCCGCAGAACGATACGATGGAGCAGGTTCTTTTTCGTATGAAAGAATTTGCTTCCGAAATATTGGAACCCCTGAATATCAACTATTCGTTTGAAGAAAAAGGAAATTTTTCATCCACTAAATTCGATATTAAGAAAAGGAAAGATTTATACCTGATCTTTAAAGAGGCCATCAACAATGCGGCTAAATACAGCCGGTGCAGGGACATACTCATTCGCCTCCAGGAAAAGCAACAATCACTGCAAATGGAAATTACCGATGATGGAAAGGGATTTGATGAACAGCAGATAAAAAATGGCAATGGATTGAGTAATATGAGGGAAAGAGCCGCGTCAATGGGAGCGAAGATCCTGATCGTTTCGACGATCGCCAGCGGCACACGAATCAGCCTCGATATGGCCATCACATGATTGAGGTATATGGATCTGATAAAAATTTGTTCAATTTGCTACTGAAATCTTTATAAAATTATCCCTGAATGTTTGGTGTATTAATTTATGAGGATAACGATGACCTGAGGGAAAGCCTGGGTAGCCTGGTAACATTTTCAGGTGATTTATTTTTATTGGGTATTTACCCAAGAGCCGATGATGTAGTAAAACATGTTACCGATCTGCGGCCAGACGTAATACTCATGGATATTGAAATGCCAGGCATCAATGGCATTGAAGCCGTGAAAAAGGTTCGGGCATTTGACAACAAAGTGCAGATCATTATGCTTACGGTTTTTGAGGACAACAAGCATGTGTTCAATGCTATTTGTGCAGGCGCATCGGGGTATTTACTCAAGAAACATATTTCCAATCACTTGCAGGATGCAATTCAGCAGGTTATGCTGGGTGAGCCACCCATGTCGCCGGGAATCGCAAGGATAATTATCAGCGGGATCCAACAAACATCTCATCAAACAGCCAGTAATGGTTATAAATTAACTAACCGGGAAAAAGAAATTCTCACATTGCTTTCTCAGGGGAAAAGTTTTAAACTGATAGCGGCGAATCTCACGATCAGCATTGATACCGTGAGGGTCCACATCAAAAATATCTACGAAAAACTGCAGGTACATACACAGACCGAAGCCGTATCCAAGGCATTCAACGAAGGCCTGGTCTGAGACACGTTCAATAACACTACTTCATCATCATTTCTGAATAACAGATAAGTTTTCCTTTTTAACTTCTAAACCCGCTCTACCCCGAGCCGTAAACCCTGGTTTTAAAATACATAGGAGTTTTACCTCGTATGACCAGATCATCGGTTTTATTTGTCTTAAGAAATCCGGAAGGACTTATGCCAAACATCTTAACCATCATCTTGTGAAAATGACTGCTGTCATTAAATCCTCCTTCGATTGCTGCACCGGCGACAGTATCGCCGCTCATGATTTGATTGATAGCATAACGGAGTTTGTTCCAGAGTATATAATGATAAAGGGATACTTCGGTATCTCTCTTAAATAATGACCTCAGGCGGCTTTCAGAAAGAAAGACTGTTTCTGCCAGTGACTTGATCGTGAACTCATTCGGCTCACTGGTGGAAATGATCTGTTCTACATGTAATATGCGCTCATCGACGGGGGCGCGAACATGTTGAAGTGCCAGCCTTTCAAGTATTCTGTAGATGAGGTTATGAAACAAAAAGGGACCTGGTTGAAGTAGTGCTTTTTCGAGTTCCATTGAATTCACTAAATGAAATATATTCATGTCAGGTGCATGGAAATCATTCTCTTTCAAAAACCGGTCTTTGATCATCCTGGCCAGCTCTGATTCCGCGTCCAGATAAATCATCAGCTGAACACTATGGTTAGTATCCAGCTGATGAATCACATTCTCTTTAATGATTAACGTTTTATAAGTATTCCATGACCCGTTAATGGCCCTGAACCTGAAATTCTTTTGGGTATCCAGAATCAGCTGAATGGTATTGTGGCTGTGTAGGGGAGTAAGATCAGCTGAATAAAAGACAGCAGACGCGTTGTTCCACACATAAGTAACGGTGGTATATGGTCGTTTCCCGTGTTTCATATTTTAGCCATGAAAATAAGTTAGTCATTATTTACAACTTTTAACATGAACATTCCGATAATTTTAGTTTAAATAAATAAATATGAAAACTAAAATAAGCCGAATCCTCCTTTCATTATTATTTGCCATCAGTTCTGGATACTCTTATTGTCAGTACGACAATATTGTATTGCTGAGAAAACCAAACCCTGTTCGGGGCTATTACAAATATCTTTCTTCTTTTAGTCCATTGCCAGTAAGCGAATATGCGGATTTAGATAATATCAAATTCCCTTATGACGAGGCTAAGGCAAAAAAAATATTGAGTGAGAAGCCGTACTATCTCGAAACGGTCACATTGAACGATTTTACATTATCCGATCCGCCTGCCAATAGTTCCGTACAAACCAGGCAGGAATTGAACTACCTATTATCCTTACAAAACGACAGAACCGCTGAAGACATACGGTCGAGCTTGTATATATCCAGCAATTTTCTTACACCGAGTGATATTGGACGCATTATCGGTTATTGGACCGAAACACAAAAACTACCATTGACAGATAGTCTGATGGCGAATATAGCGAGGGACGGAAATTTTTTTCTATGGTCCATAAAATTCAAATACAACAGGCCGCGACCCTTTATGTTGGACTCAAAAATCCATGATTTGGAAGAATCTAGTGCGGCTTCTTACCCCAGTGGCCATGTAACTTACGGATATATTTATGCATTTATTTATGAAGAATTAGCGCCGGAATTTACAGACTATTTCATAAGTCAGGCATATGACATGTCCCGGGCCCGACAAATTATAGGCGTTCACTACCCAAGTGACTGCGAAGTATCGAGAATCTTTGCAAGACAACTCGTAGATATGTTATTGAAAAACCAAAAATTTCTTGCTGATTTTCAAAATGTAAAAAAAGAATGGGAACAACATAAATTAAAACCGTTAAACCTGGTAACGAGGCAATAATCAGATTCAGACAATGTTCAAAATATTTTTTAAAATATCATGGCGGAAGATTAAGAAAAATAAATTAAACAGTTTTGTGAATTTAACCGGTCTTGCCATCGGTCTCAGTAGTTGTATTCTTATCTGCCTGTACATTTTTGAAGAACTGAGTTATGACAAATTCAATACGCAGGGTAACCGCATCGTACGGGTAACAATGGAATACAGCGACGTTGGAACAATTGTAAAATCAGCGCTGACCGGAACCAAAGTCGGACCTGAACTCAAAAGAACTTTTCCTCAAATCGAAAGTTACACGCGGATAATAAAAAAGCCCGGAATCATAACGCTCGGCACAGAACATTTTTCTGAAAGAAATTTATTATATGCCGACCCTGACTTCTTTAAAATATTTTCTTTTGGCCTGAAAAAAGGCGATCCGGCACAAGTACTCTCCGGACCAGATAAAGTCGTGATCACAGAAAAGCTGGCTGTCAAATATTTTGGATTTGAAAATCCGGTTGGAAAGATGCTGGTCATCAATGATGGGAAAAATTATTTGATAACCGGAGTATCGGAATCTTCAAAGGCAAATTCACAAATACAATTTGACCTCGTTGCTTCATTCGCCAGCCTGGACGAAGCCAGATCGGAACATTGGTGGATTACCAACTATGTCACTTATCTTCTTTTACATAACGAAGCAGATATAAATCCGCTGGGGCATCAGATTGATCAGTACATGAATTCAAAACTAGCCCGCCTCGACACGCACTCGCAGGGAACAGATTATCTTACATTTCACCTGGAGCCTCTGAGAAAAGTGCATTTGTATTCATCCCTGGAAGGACTGGAACCAAATGGGAATATTCTTCAAATATATATTTTAGGCGCAGTAGGTTTGCTTATTCTGATTATTGCCTGTTTTAATTATACTAATCTCTCTATTGCACAGGCAGCCAACAGAAGTGGTGAGATCAGTATTCGAAAACTCCTGGGCGCTGACAGACTGCAATTATTTATGGGTTATTTAGGTGAATCAGTTTTTTTAACTTTTATCGCCATGTTGATGACCGTTTTTATCAGCATAGCCTGTTTGCCTGCTCTTAACAATCTCTCCGGGAAATCTTTCCATGCTTCAGCGATTTATCAACCCATGTCCATTTTATTATTATTTGTATTTGCCATACTATGCAGTTTTTTAGCCGGTTTTTATCCGGCGTTTATTCTTTCTAATCTGAAAATAATAAAACTGTTGAAAACGGGTTTCCGGTTTTCGTCTGGCGGCGCAAACGTTCGTAAAGCGCTCACGGTTTCTCAATTTGTAATTACCGTATTCCTGCTCATATCAACGATGGTTATTTTTCAGCAGTTAAAATATATTCAGCAGAAAGACCTGGGTTATGATAAAGAACATATCATTCTTCTGCCCGTGGATCGCCAGATGCATTCCGTTTATAATGCACTTAAAAAATCTATACAACTCGATTCAAGAGTTCAGAACGTATCAGGCGCTTACGAAACGCCAAAATTTATTCAGTGGGGAGACGGAATAACTGCAGATAATAACGCAGAGAAGAAAAGAGTCGGTGATCAGAGTGGATCAAACGGTCATCAGTTTTCAGTTAACGCAATACCCGTCGACCTGAATTTTATCAATACCCTTGGACTTAAACTGGTTGCGGGCACAGATTTTATGGAGTCAGACTTGAAAGCCCTGAACGACGTTCAAATGAAAAATAAATATAATCGTATTTATATACTCAATGAATCACTGGTGAAAGCGTTTGGATGGACGAATACATCCGCTATCGGGAAAATTATTTATGAAGACAGTCCGGGTATCGTTAAAGCGGTTGTCAAAGATTTCCACTTCACTTCACTTCATCAACCCATCGGTCCGCTTTTTATTTTTTTAGATACCAGTCAGGTTCAGCAAATGATGGTGAAAATCAGCGGCAATGATATACCTGGTGTGTTGGGTTTTTTAGAAAAAACCTGGAAAACTTATGCCCCGGACCATCCATTTACATATCATTTTCTCGATGATGAATACAATACATTGTATAAAACGGAAAGCCAGCTCGGTCGCTTATTCAGCCTTTTTTCCCTGATTGCTATTCTGCTGGGATGTCTGGGCCTTTTTGCGCTTACCGTTTATACAACTGCACAAAGAACCAAAGAAATCGGAATACGAAAGGTATTGGGCGCTTCCATTCTGAATATAACCACTTTATTGTCGGTTGACTTTCTGAAACTGGTCGCTATCGCCAGCCTGATTGCTTTTCCGATATCATGGTATGCGATGCACAGATGGCTACAGGATTTTGCATACCGGATAGAAATAAACTGGATGCTATTCATACTGGCAGGTGTAGTGATCTTATTGATCGCCTGGTTAACAGTAAGTTTTCAATCAATAAAGGCAGCATTGGCAAATCCCGTGAAAAGTTTGAAGGTTGATTGAATTTTTTTTTATTGTAACCTGGCAGGAAAAGAACAATGGTAATGCTCAATTATTGAATTGTTTTTCTTACTAAATAGATAAGATATTTAAATTAAATTGTTGTGTGGTCGGAAACTGCAATTTGATCAAAATAAACCTTATCAGTATATGAAACTAAGAGACAAACTAAAAAGACGCGCTTTATTTATTTTTATTGCTTTGTATGCCACCGGTCAGGTTTCTGCACAGGCTAAATACAAAATGACTACAGATATTCCGTCGACTATCATTACTCCCGAAAAAGTTGAAACACCCATTGGCACTCTCAAATTTGTGGATGGCTTTCCGGACAAAGAAACGGTCGCCAAAGTGTACGATAACTTGGATTTTCAACGTGGAACACAAGCCTACCTTACCGGACTTCCGATTGTTTCCGTAGAAGCTCAACGAAGGGCCTGTCTTGGTTTTGGTCCACCTAACCAAACCGTTATTATTTCTGAACAGTTGCTCGATTCCAGATCGCTGTTCTTAACTGCTAATACAACCACCCCATATACGATTGCATGGCTGGATCTGTCTGATGGCCCATTGGTACTGGAAATTCCTTCCATGGTTCTTGGGACCATCGACGACGTTTTGTTCAAGTGGGATAGTGATATCGGAATAACCGGCCCGGATAAGGGTAAAGGCGGAAAGTATTTGTTAGTACCCCCCGGTTATAAAGGAGATATTCCCAACGGTTACTTTGTGGTTAAATGCCGAACCTTTGGACAACTGATGTTTTTCCGTTTTTTTCTCAAAGATGGCAGCCCGTCCCCGGGTGTGGCGAATGTAAAAAAGAATCTGAAAATATATTTACTCGGTCAGGCCGCCAATCCACCGGTTATGCAATTCTTTAATATCTCTGGCAAATCGTTTAACACGATAGGACCATCAGACTATTCTGCGTTTGAATTTATCGATCATATGATTCAATCAGAACCCGCAGATGTAATGCAACCGGATATGCTTGGTTTGTATGCCTCCATAGGCATTGAAAAAGGGAAAGTCTTTTCTCCCGATGCAAGGATGAAAAAAATTCTGGTAGGTGCGGCTGCGGTTGGTGATGCTACTGCCCGTACACTTACTTATCAGTCTAAAATGAAAGAAGCTTTTTTCTACCCGAACAGCGGATGGCTGACTCCTTTTATCGGCGGCAGTTATACTTTCCAGGATAGTTCAGGAGTAAGGATGCTGGATGCACAAACCATGATGTTCTTTTATGCGACGGGAATCACACCCGCGATGGCAATGAAGATGATTGGACAAGGTTCAGCATATGCCGGATGTTTTGTTGATTCGAAGAGCGAAGCGCTGGATGGCGGAAAAACCTACAAAGTCCATATGCCTCCTAACATTCCTGCTAAAGATTTTTGGTCTTTTACCGCTTACGATAATCAGACACGCTCCATGTTGCAGACTGACCAACAGTTTCCCGCCGTAAGTAGTGAAAACAAAGGACTCATCGTCAACAAAGATGGTTCAGTCGATATCTATTTTGGACCCAAAGCCCCGCCGGGTCTGGAAAATAACTGGGTGCAAACGATTCCGGGAAAAGGATGGAATACTTTGCTTCGTTTATACGGACCTCTGGAACCCTGGTTCAATAAAACGTGGCAACCTGGAGAATTTGTTCAGGTTAAATAGTCCCGTACATACTGGATAGTCCCGTACATACGGGATAGTCCCGTAACATACGGGATAGTCCAGCACGTGCGGGTTCAACCGTCAACCGAAGTGTGGTCCCGTAAGTACGGGCCTGTCCCGCAATTGCGGGAAATGTCCCGCTCGTGCTGGAAAGTCCCGCGTATGCGGGAAAGTCCCGCGTATGCGGGAACCGGACAACGATCTGTATCACATACGAACATTTTCAATTCATATCGATTTGTAAAATACTGACTACCAATTATATCGAAAGATGGCATTTTATTTATGCAATATATGGATACCCGTAAAACGGGTGTAGTAAACATAGAACTATGTTCAAAACAAATCTCAAAATTGCCTGGCGTAATCTTATTAAAGACAAACAGTTTACATTTTTAAATGTATTGGGTTTGTCTGCCGGACTCGCCTGCAGCCTACTTATTTTTTTATGGGTGAACGATGAACTGAAATTCGATCATTTCTTTTCAGGCAATGAGCGCTTATACCAGTTGATGGAAAAACAAACTACCAATGGGGTTGTTGGAATATCTGATGGCTCGTCTGGTCCGCTGAGTGAAGCAGTCGCACAGCAAATGCCGGAAGTGGAATATGCCACGCCACTTGCTCCACCAGGATGGTTTCCGAAATTCACGCTTTCTGCGAACGACAAAATTCTAAAGGCATCAGGACAATATGCCAGTAAAGACTATTTCAACGTTTTTTCTTTTAAACTGCTGGATGGCAATAAAGACAATGTGCTGACAAATAAAAATTCTATTGTTGTATCCGACGAACTCGCGAAAAAATTATTTGGTACTGCCGAAAACATCACGGGCAAGCCTATACGCTTTCAACAGAGTGACGTTTTTTATGTATCCGGTGTATTTGAAAAAACACCTGATCATTCCTCTCAGCAATTTGATTTCGTATTACCCTGGGATTATTTTAAATCCGTACAGGACTGGGTAACCGTCTGGGATAATGTTGGTCCGCTTAATTTTGTAATGCTCAAAAAAGGGACGGATATCAATGTTTTCAACAAAAAAATAGCCGGCATCATTGCCGCCCATGGTGGCAACAAATCTCGTGTGGCATTTGCGACAAGGTTTTCGGATGTTTACCTGCATAATAATGTGGGCGTTAATTCGGGCAGCAGTGGCCGGATCCAATATGTAAAAATGTTTTCACTGATCGCCCTGTTTATTCTGGTGATTGCCTGCATAAACTTCATGAACCTCTCCACAGCAAAGGCTTCCAAAAGGATGAAAGAAGTGGGAATAAAAAAAGTGGTAGGCGCCGGCCGCAAACAACTCATCTTTCAATTTCTGTCTGAATCCGTTTTACTTACCCTGGTGGCAATGTTGTTTGCTATTTTAATGGCATCGCTGTTCATGCCGGTATTCAACGGAATCACAGGCAAGGAAATCAGTTTGCATTTTGACGCGGAAACAGTATTCATATTTATTGGTATTGTATTATTCACCGGCTTGCTCGCAGGCAGTTATCCTGCTTTGTACCTGTCCAAATTCAATCCCCTCGCCATACTAAAAGGTAAATTGCATTCCTCTTTTGCTGAAATGATTTCAAGAAAAGGTTTGGTGGTGTTTCAGTTTACACTATCGTCCATTCTGATCATAGCGGTCATTATCATTTACCAGCAAATTCAATTTATTCAAAACACTGATCCGGGTTATAATAAAGATAACATTGTACGAATAGACGCAGAGGGAAAGATCCAGGGCACAGAACGGGAATTTGTAAATGAATTGCAGCGTATTCCTGGTGTAACATCGGCGAGCTACACTTTTAACAATGTTGTCGGTCATACCTACGGTGACTTTGGGTTGAGCTGGGAGGGCAAAAACCCCAATGAGAGTGTATATTTTGAAGTATTTGGCGGCGGATATGATTTTATTAAGACAATGGATATGCATATTCTCAGCGGCAGGGGATTCTCAAAAGCATTTGGCGCTGATACCGCCAACATTATTTTGAATGAAGCAGCAGTGAGGGTAATGAATCTTAAAAACCCGGTTGGGAAAACAGTGCATCTGTATACCCACCCGATGCAGGTAATCGGAGTGGTAAAAGATTTTCATTTTGAATCCATGCACGAAACGATAAAGCCCTCTTATATTCTTCTGCAGCCCCACGGTGGAAAGATTGTGGCAAGAATTAGTTCAGTGCATCAGAGAGAAACCATTGCCTTAGTGCAGCGCTTATATGAGAGCTATAATCCCGGATTTCCGTTTACATTTAATTTTTTGGATGAAGCGTATCAGAAGCAATACGTGAGTGAAACAAGAGTTTCGGTATTGTCAAAATATTTCGCGGGACTGGCTATCATCATTTCCTGTCTTGGTTTATTCGGGCTGGCTGCTTTCACGGCTCAAAAAAGAAGAAAAGAAATCGGTATCAGAAAAGTGATAGGTGCCTCCGTAAGCAGTATTACCACCATGCTATCAACAGACTTTTTAAAGCTGATATTGTTATCACTGCTGATTGCGTTTCCGGTATCCTGGTGGCTGATGAATAACTGGCTGCAGGGCTTTGCTTATCGCATCTCTGTCACACCGTTTGTATTTTTGATTGCCGGTTCATCCATCATAGTGATCACACTATGCACGATCGGTTTTCAATCCATCAAAGCAGCAACAGCGAATCCGGTGACCAGCCTTCGCTCGGAATAAATCCGATCTTCGGCTGGCGAAGGTAGTCTGCGTGCTGAATAATCCCGTGTCTGCGGCGCCAACCGTTCCCGCACGTGCGGGAAAGTCCCGTGTATGCGGCGACCAACCGTTCCCGCACGTGCGGGAAAGCCCGCGTATGCCGGCAGATCAACCGTCAACCGTCAACCATTGATAGCGTAGGCGGAACTTTAGTTTGGTATACTGTATTTATTGAATCCTGGTCCATGTCGTAGTTTTTCCGAGTGGCGATAGAACGGTATAATCCCGGATTTTCAGCACATTTTCACCTTTTAGCTTTAAAATGGATTTGTACTTTTTCCCACTTTTATAGTCGTAAAATGTTCCGCCGTCATAAACACGACCTTCATAATCGAAGTTTGTCAGTACGGTAAGGTTTTTGAGCTCCCTTCTCCGCAGTCTTTCGATACTATTATTTTCGTCTTTTTTAGGCGTGATTCCATCATCTTCGAACAGGGAATTTCCCCAAATCTGTTTGCCGAAGTATTGGGGGCCGGACTTATAAATTTCTATCATTAAACTTTTGTCGTCCCTTAACCAGACGCCGACTATTTTTCCGGTAGGTTGTGCATTGGCCAGGTAAGAAAATAAGGTGATGAGGCCAAAAACGATCGTTGTATATATGAATGCTTTTTTCTGTGACATATAAAATTAATTTAAGAAGATGTTGAAGAGATTTTTGATGAGTATTCGTGCTGACATTGGTTTGTATTATTAGATTTATTTAAGTAATTCGATATAATTAAGCAAAGATTTATATAGGATAACAAATAATCAGAAACAAAATTATAGATTTATTTAAGTATTTCGATAAATGAAACTAAAAAAATTTAATTCTTTAATTCTTTGATGAACTGGATATATTCATCCATCAGTTTGTTGTTCAGGTAATAACGCACGTTTCGGCCGTCTTTATCAGAGGTAACTAATTCACTTTCAAGCAATAACTTCAGGTGATGGGCAATGGAGGGCTGGGCAAGGTCGATCTTTTCATTGATGTCCGAACAATAAAGGCATCGCTTGCTTTTCTTTATTTCTTTCAGTATTGTCAGCCGGTTGGGGTCGGCCAGGGCCTTAGAAATCTTTTCTGCTTTTTTCGCATCCATATACAGGAATTACAACCCAAATATAGTATTTATTTATTGAAATACTTCAATAAATAGAAATTCCTAACATTCTCTTATGATTTTGGTCCTTCATCAATTTGGACTAAATGTTTTATCCTGTCGTCATGGCCTGCAGATTGAATTTGTTTTTCCTGTTAACGATAGATAATATATTTAAGCTAAATTGTTATATAACGTCGGGACAGTCATGAAAAAAATGATCAAAATCAGTTTGCGTGTATTGGCTGTTCTGATTGCTTTGCTAACACTCGCATTGCTCGTTATTTCTTTTTATGTAAAGCGACATCAACAGCAGTTTATTTCTTTTTTGGAATCGGAAACCGAAAAAGGTCTGAGCGGAGCAAAGCTTCATATCGGGGATATCAGTATTGGTTTTAGAAGCAGCTTTCCGCTGGTTGCACTCACCATTGATAGTATATCTCTGCGCGACAGCCTCTGGACCCGGCATCATCACAATCTGCTTTCGGCAAACCAGGTATACGCCACGATAAACTTCTGGAAACTCTTCAATGGTCAAATAGATATCCAGCGTCTCGACCTGGATAAACCGGATATTTATTTCTATACCGACAGTCTGGGTTATTCCAATACTTCTATTTTTAAAAAAAAGATCCGGTCACGCAGGGACAGTGTGTCCAATCAACCTTATCCCATACTCGCAATCACTGATGCCCGGTTTACAATAGACGAGGGCGTTAAACATAAATTTTTTAGTTTCCATATTCATGAACTGACTGGCAATATCCACCGAAAAACAAATAGTCCCGTCCTGGCTATTGATCTCAACATGGATTGCCTCGTTCATGCGTTAACATTTAACCAGTCTAAGGGTCCGTTCCTGGAGAGCAAATCCGTACAGGGGAATTTCAGCATATTGTATAACAGAGATTCCCGGGAACTGGATTTTGACAAAATCCAACTGGCGATAGATCAACAGCCTTTTGTTCTTTCGGGGAAATTCTTTTTTGCGGAGGAAGGGACGCCTTTTAACCTCTCCTGGCAGACTAATCATTTATCATTCCGGAAAGCGGTGTCTTTACTTTCTGCAAATATTCAAAAGAAACTGGAGCCCTACGATATTGAAGACCCTATTGACAGTCTCACCGGCAGTCTCGATAATTCCGAAACTAAATACACCACGCCGCTGATCCATTTGTGGGTGAAAGTGGAAAACAGAAATTTAAAAAGCCCTTTTATCTCCGTCGGTCATGCATCCTTTATGGCGACTTTTAATAATGAATCCGTCAGATTCCGTGGACATGAAGATTCCAATACGGTGATACATTTTTCTGCACTTCAGGGCAGCTGGGAAAATCTGAATTTCCATGCTGATTCCGTGGAGCTCAGCAATCTCATTCACCCCAGAATAAAAGCGAATGTGATGTCCGATTTTAAACTGGACATGATCAACAACTTTCTGAAAGAAAATGAGCTGGCTTTTACCCGCGGAACGGGGAAAATTAACATCGCTTACAGCGGATCGCTGGAGAAATTTCATGATAGTTCAAGATTGTTACACGGCACGATCACGCTGGACGATGCAGCACTTCATGATATACCGACAAACCTTCTGTTTAGTCCCGTCAGCGGTACCATACGTTTTACAGGCAGGGACATGTCCGTCGAAAACCTGATGTTTCATTCAGGCAGTTCGGACCTGAAGATTAACGGTAAAGTGAAAAGCATTTTTTATTTTTTTAATCATCTCAACAATAAATATTCATTTGACTGGAACGTCACATCCAACAGGCTGAACCTCGATGATTTCAACAGTTTTATAAGGCGGAAGACAAAGCCCGTGATAAGGGCCAATAAGAAATCCGCGCCTGACGAATCCGTATCAGCGTTTGTCAATAAGATCACGTCTGCCGATTTTAATGTCAGCCTGAAGGTGAATAAACTGATCTATAAAAAAATTGTTGCAGATAGTTTACAGGCCAATGTGTCGATCAAAAACGAAACTTTACAATTCAGCAATGTAAGCATGCAGCATGTCGGTCTTTCGATTGATGAAGGCCATACACATAAATTTTTTGGTTTCCGGATACATGACATGGATTGCAGTATTCAGCAAAAACCAGGAAGCCCTGTTCTGACCTTCGATTTGAACCTGGATTGTTTGGTTAAGGCGATGACATTTAACCAGGTTAAGGGACCATTTCTGGAAAACAAATCCCTGCAGGGCGTTTTCCGGATATTGTATAATAAAGATTCAAAGGAACTGGATTTTGACAAAATCTCAATGGCAGTAGACAAGCAGCCATTTGTTTTTACAGGGAAATTTTTTTTCGCAAAAGAAGGAACGCCGTTTTTACTTTCCTGGGAAACAAAAAATTTATCCTTTAGAAAAGCTGCTTCTTTTCTTTCTGCAAATCTTCAAAAAACACTCGGGCCCTACGATATCGAAGACCCCATAACCAGTCTCACCGGTAGTATGGATAATTCCGAAACCCAATACTCCACACCGTTGATCCATCTGTGGCTGAAAGTGGAAAACAGGAATTTAAAAAGCCCGTTTATCTCCGTCGATCATGCATCCTTTACTGCAACTTTTAATAATGAAGCAGAAAGATTTCTTGGACACGAAGATTCCAACACCGTGATACATTTTACTGCCTTTCAGGGCGACTGGGAAAATCTGCATTTCCTTGCCGATTCTTTGGTGCTCGGCAATCTCATACATCCCAGGGCAAAAATGAATGTGCGGTCCGAATTTAAACTGGAACTGGTTAACAACTTTCTCAAAGAAAACGAGCTGACTTTTAAAGGGGGCATCGGAAAAATAGAACTCGCCTACAGCGGATCGCTCGACAAAGACTATGACAGTTCAAGGCTTTTGAAAGGAAGTTTCGCCCTGACTGATGCGGATTTACTTTATGCTCCGCGACAATTTCGATTTACTCCGGTCAGTGGGGTGATCCGCTTTACAGGCAAAGACATGATCATCGAAAACCTGGAACTTCATTCAGGCAGTTCAGACCTTACCATGAACGGGAAACTGAAAAGCATCTTTTATTTTTTTGATCATCTCAAAGAAAAATATTCGTTTGACTGGAGGATCAGTTCCAACATGCTTAATCTGGACGATTTCAACAATTTTCTACGGCCACAAACAATAACTGCTGAAGAAGAAAAAAAGAAATCCGCCCCGGATGTAAAAGTATCTTCGTTTATCAGTCAGCTTACGGGGTCTGATTTCAATATCAATTTGAAAGCAAATCAGGTGATCTACAAAAAATTTGTCGCGGATAGTGTGCGGGCTGATATCATGCTGAATGAAAAAGTTGTACAATTTAAAAATGTAGTATTAAAACATGGCAAAGGCGGCATGTCCCTGAATGGTTTTATGCAAAACGATACGGGCTCCAACTCTTTCGCTCTGGAAACTGAAATGAACGATATTAATATTAGCAGCCTGTTTTATGGTTTTGACAATTTTGGATTTCAATCGATGACATATAAAAACATTCATGGCAATTTATCCGCAAATATCAGTATGGAAGGAAGCATTACACCCGGTGCACAACTGATAAAGCAAGGTTTTAAAAGCTCGATCCGGTTCAACTTAAAAAATGGCCAGCTTTTAAATTTCCCTCCGTTTGAACAGATTCATCAGAAATTTCTGAGAAAAAGAAATTTGTCGGATGTCCGTTTTGCAGATCTGCACGATTCGATAGAAGTGAATGGAGAGAACATCACCATTAACCGGATGGAAATCCGTTCGTCTGTTTTAACCATGTTTGTAAATGGGATCTACAATATGAAAACCGGACCAGACATAAGTGTTCAGGTGCCACTCAGCAACCTGAAAGCGAATAAAGATTCAGTGATAGTGAATAAAGGTACCCAACGCAATCAGGGCATCAGTGTGCGATTGCGTTTACGAAGGGGTGCCGATGGCAAACTGGATGTGTCCTGGGATCCATTCGATAAGGCAAACAAAGAAATTAATAAAAACGAAAATCCCGGTTTATAACTACCGTCAACCGCCAACCGTCAACCGTCTACCATACTTTCACCCTCACACTGTCCGCCCTGTACATCGGATCTCCGGGCTGTACATTAAAGGCTTTGTAAAAAGCAGGCATATTGGAGACCGGTCCATTCACACGATACATCGGAGTGGAATGCGGATCTGTCAGTACCTGTGTGCGTAAACTTTCTTCACGGGTTTTTGACCGCCATATCTGCGCCGCGCTTAGGAAGAAACGCTGATCAGGAGTTAACCCGTTGATCAGACTGTCGGATTTTCCCTGGGGCGTTTTTTTGAAAGCTGCATAGGTGATGGCGAGACCGCCGTTATCAGCCAGATTTTCTCCTTCCGTTAGTGCGCCATTGATATGGAATGTGTCGACAACAACATAACTATTATATTGACGGATAATATTGGAGGCTCTTTCTTTGAATTTTTTAGCATCATCAAACGTCCACCAGTCTTTCAGATTTCCATTGGCATCGAACTGCCTGCCCTGGTCGTCAAATCCATGAGTAATCTCGTGACCGATCACCAGGCCGATTCCTCCATAATTTATCGCGTCGTCCCCGTCGAGGTAAAAGAAAGGAGGCTGTAATATGCCTGCGGGGAAATTGATATTATTCTGAGTCGGATCATAATACGCGTCAATGGTAGGCGGAGTTTCGAACCATTCAGTGCGATCCACCGGCTTGCCAATCTTATTGATATCGCGATTGTAATTGTAAGCAGATGTATTGCGCAGATTTGAAACGATATCGTCCCTTACAATATTAATGGTGGAATAATCTTTCCATTTATCAGGGTATCCGATTTTCCGTACGATAGCGTGTAATTTAACCAGCGCCTTTTGCTTGGTGGAATCACTCATCCAGTCCAGTTGCTGAATCCTCTCGGCATAGGTATCGAGGAGATTACTTACCAGTTCATTCATCCTTTCTTTGGCCGCCGGCGGAAAATATTTCTCTACATAAAGTTGTCCGAGTGCATCTCCCAGTTGCTGGTCAACCATGGTCGTCATTGTTTTCCATCTTTCCCTCATTTGTTTTTGCCCGTTCAACAGTTTTGAATAATTAAATCTGGCATTCACAAAATTGCTGCTCAGGTACGGCGCATCGTCAAAAAGCACATGGAAGCGTAAATAATTTTTAATATCCGTCATCGAAGATTTGCTGATGGTGGTAGCCAGACCCTTTAAGAATGCCGGCTGTCCTACAATCAGTGTATCGCTGTGGATCAACATTTTTTCCGGAAGCTCACCCCAACCGGGCATGATGGTGCCGAAAGACTTAGCAGCAACTTTATGATAATTGGCAACGGGGTCCCTCAGCTCAACATCTGATTTGGAAAATCCGGCCAGCGTTGTTTCTACCTTGAGAACGGAACTGGCATCACGCGCGGCTTTCATATTGTCTTCCCCGGTAAGCTGGAATAATTCCGTTGCCAATTTCACGTACGCCTCCCTGATTTTACGGATCGATGAATCTTTGTTAAAGTAGTAGTCTTTTTCCGGCAACCCCAGACCTCCCTGGGAAAAATGAGCGGCATAGAGGGCACTGTTTTTTTCATCCGGACTTACGGAAAAACTATAGAAGGGTCCATGGTTGATGGCATTTTCTTTTATTGTTTCATGAATCACTCCCGCGAGATCATGAATAGCATCGATGCTGTCCAGCTCTGCTTTTACAGGCAGCCATCCTTTCTTTTCAATACCGGCTGAATCCATGGCACTATAATATAAATCAGCAACCTGCTGTGAGGGGCTGTTTTTTACCGTATTGGTCAATGCTGAAAGTGAATCCAAAAGAAAATGCATCCTGCCCAATGTGGTGTCATATAGTATATATGCTAAACCCCAGCCGGACTGGGAAGCAGGGATCACCGCTTTTTTTATCCAGCTTCCATTGGCATAGAGGAAAAAATTATCCTGCGGACGCACGCTGGTATCCCTGGCAGATAAATCGATGGGATCGGTTGTTATGGACTTACCGCTTTCGGTCGGACGGCAGGAACAAACCAGGATAATAAAAAAAAGAATGAGATATTTTTTCATGAAGATTATTTGTAGCCCGTTAAAAAATTAGATTTTCTAATGGATGACTAGGTTCTGGGTACCAAATTACAAAAACACAGATGGATTTATTTTACTTTTAGTATCGCCGGTAGCAGTTAACTTTTCCAAAAATTAAACAGTATGATTTGTCATATCAAGATTGCTCTTATCATTTTATTTTTTGTTGTTATAAATACTGCTTATTCACAAAATATTTATAATCCTGTAAAAACAACCGTCGTTGCCAGTGACACTGGTTTTATATTACAAAGGGCTGGAAAACCTTATTTTATTAAAGGTGCTGGCGGTACTAATTATATGGACCGTTTGGCAAAATATGGTGGTAACTCCATTCGTACCTGGGATACTAAAAATGGTGAAGCAGTATTAAATAAAGCAGATAGTTTAGGATTAACGGTAACCATGGGTTTAAATGTGGCGCGCGAACGTCACGGATTTGATTACAATGATACAGCAGCTGTAAAGCAACAATTAGAAAATCTGCGAAGGGAGGTACGCAAATACAAAAACTATCCGGCTTTGTTGGCATGGGGTATCGGTAATGAGCTTAACCTGGAATATAAAAATCCCAAAGTCTGGGATGCAGTAAACGATATTGCCAAAATGATTCATGAGGAAGACCCCTACCACCCGGCTACCACCATGCTGGCAGGTGTAAACAAGAGAGAGATTGATTATATAAAAGCCCTTTGCCCGAACCTCGATTTACTTTCCGTGCAGGTATATGGCGGATTGGCGAAAGTACCGCAAGCATTGCGTGCTGTCGGATGGGAAGGACCGTACATGGTAACAGAGTGGGGACCCACCGGGCATTGGGAAAGTTTACAAACGCCATGGAAGGCAGCGATAGAAGAAACCAGCAGTCAAAAAGCTGCCGTATATAAAAGCCGATACGAAGCATCGATAAAACAGGATAAACATTGTGTTGGTTCATACGTGTTTTTATGGGGACAAAAACAGGAAAGAACACCTACATGGTATGGCCTTTTTACAGAACAGGGAGAAGAATCGGAAGTTGTCGATGTAATGCAATATTTATGGACGGGCAGCTGGCCCCAAAACAGGGCACCTCATATAGATTCATTGTTGTTGGACAATAAAAAAGCAAGTGATTTTATTTATCTGCAACCGGGTAAAGACTATATAATAAAATTATTTACATCTGACCCGGATCAGGATAAACTCACCGCACGCTGGGAGCTGCTGCCTGAAAGTACCGACCTTAAAAATGGTGGTGATCGTGAGTCCCGTCCGGTAGCCATTCCTGCATCAATTGCTGAAAAAAACTTAAACGAAGCAGTTTTGAAAACACCTGCAACGGAAGGTCCCTATCGTTTATTCTTGTATATAAGTGATGGACATAACAAAGTAGCTACAGCCAATATACCTTTTTATGTAAAGTGATCTAATCAACCGTCAACCAAGCGTCTTTAAAGTTCTTTATTGGTAAGCTTATCGACTATTTCACGAAATGATTCTCCTATAGGCAACTCCATATCACCTATAAACACACTTGATTTTCTGATGGATGTAATTCCCACAATCGCAATAATATAGGATTTGTGAATACGAATAAATTTGGATGATGGCAGTTGCGACTCAAGCGATTTTAAACTGATTCGAAATAGCAACGGTTTACCTGTGCTTTTAAGGTGAATTTTAACATAATCGCGAACACCTTCTATCCAAATAATATCATCAAACATGATCTTGATCTGACTGTAGTCGGCAGTCAGAAAGAAATATTCGGCTTCCCGGTTATTCGTTTGGCTTTTATTGGACTTCAATTCGAATAATTCTGCAGCACGATTGCATGCTTTCACAAAACGGTCCAGGGCCACTGGTTTCACCAGGTAATCCACCACAGCCAGGTCAAATCCCTCCAGCGCATATTGTTTATACGCCGTTATAAAAATTACCATTGGCTTATTTTGAAGGCTCCCTACAAATTGCATACCCGTAAGACTCGGCATTTGTATGTCAACAAACATCAGATCAATCGTATGTTCGTGTAATACCTTCATGGCATCGAATACATTTCTGCAGGAAGCAACGAGCTCGAGATTTGGAACCTGGCGAATATTGTCTTCCAGTAGTTTTAAGGCCAGCGGCTCGTCATCTATCGCGATACATTTCATCATTACGATAATGTTATTTGTAATTTAATGGTGAAATGGCCGTGTTGATTTCCAATATTCAATATATGTTTACCAGGGTACAGTAGTTCCAGTCGCCTCCTCACATTGGCCAAACCGATACCAGAGGTTTTATCTTTTATGTTCTGGTTGTCTTCAAATTTATTTTTCACCGTAAAATATAGTTCATTATTTTCCACGGATAAAGAGATGTGAATTTCAGGTTGCTGCAATTGACCGCCATGCTTGAATGCGTTTTCTACAAATGGTATTAACAACATGGGCTCTATAGCATGCCAATCTTCCTTTATATCAAATAATATGATCAATATAAGTTCATCACCAAATCGTTGTCGCTGAAGGTCTATATAGGCTCTTAAATATTCAACTTCACTTTTTAATATCACTTTATCTTCATCCGTTTCATACAACATGTATTGCATGAGGGATGATAATTTCATCACAGTGGGCTCAAGGTCCTCGCTTTTTAATCTGATCATCGCGGTAATATTGTTCATTACGTTGAATAGAAAATGCGGGCTCATCTGTGAACGCAAAAAGGATAATTCCGATTTTAGGTTTTGACTTTTTATGTCGCTTATCCAAAGATCGGTTTTTGTCTTATCAGAGATGGCTTTGTACGCAGAACTCACCGCAACAGTAAACACAAAAGGAATAAAATTGTGTTTGACAGAATTGTAAATACTAAAGCGGTGAGGAATATTCAATACATGAAATAACAATCCATCAGCCAGTATCGCCAGACAATAGGCAGCCACTAAAATGCTGACATACAGAAATATCTTCCTTTTGTAGACCAGCCTGGGAATCAAAATACCTGAATTAAAGTAAAAGATTCCTACCCAGATAAAATTGAGTACGGTATTGAGAAATAAAAAATTATTCTGATCTCTGTCTTCGTGAACGGGCGAACCATTTTCCGGGTTACGGTTAAAGATATAAGGAGTAATAAAAATCATTAACCAAATAAGAATATGCAGGGAGATGGTTATCCAGTTTTTTTTACCCGGCTTGTCACTGTTGATTTTGTTTGTCATTCGTTTTAATGGCCTGAAGTCGCTTCATTAAATATTCTGCAAAAGTTTCCGCCTCCTATTTTCACAATCTCATCTTCCGTAAAACCAGTCTTAAACAACGCACCTACTACCGCATAATAAAAACCGACCTGCTGATCCTGCCAGGCTTCATTTGTGCGCTCACCGATTCGGGTTGTATTTCTTCCATCGCCCGGAGGCCTGTAAGATGGCGTCATTTTGGTGTCAGTACCTATACACACATGTTCAATTCCTGCAACATCTGTCATTGCTCGAATATTTTGGGCGTATTCTAACGGAGTATCTGAAAGATGCGTCCACACACCAATAACGCCTCCCGCGTCTGCAACAATTTTTGCCTGTCCTTTACTAATAAGTCTGGGCCGCATCATTTTCGCCATGAACTCGTTTTGACCCAATTGGGAATCCAGACCTGTATGCGAAATAATCATCGGCTTTTTTGTCAATTTTAATGCTGCGTTGATCGTATCATTGCTGCAATGTGTTAAGTCCGCAAGAATGCCCAGATTATTACATTCTTTAATTACATCAGCTCCAAACGCTGTTAATCCTCCCCATTTAGCTGGGTTTGTATAAACATCACCCAATGGAACAGAAGCATCGCTGTCATGTAATAATCCAAGTTGCCGCAGGCCTCTGCCATAGGCTATTCCGAGCCGGTCCAGTTTTCCTTCCATGAAATGGCCGCCTTCCACCGACTGAATGACGGTAGGCTGATGGTTTTTGTGTGCAGTTTCCAAATCGTCAAGATTCAAACTGCGTTTCATTTGGTTACTTTTCAGAACCTGATCCATCGCATTCAATCCGGTGATAAACCTTTCATAGGCTTCACCCGGTTTGGTCAGCTTTTGATAGTCGAGCGCAAAAGTCATGCAGATAGCCGATAAACCAGACTTACGTATTTCACCCGCCAGATCAATTGACGGTCCTGGCAACTCCGCAACATTCAGGGGAACATCAATGTGGTTGTGCGTATCAGTGCCAATGGATTTTGCTACAATTTTATCTATTCGCGGATCATCCTGATTCTTGGGAAGAAATAACAGTGGATGTAATATGGTTGCCGCACCCGCGCCACTCACATTTCTGATAAATTTTCTCCTCGACAATTCTATCCGCATATTTATTGATTATTGCTGTTGAATGAATGTGTAAACATATAAAAGGGTTTCCTATTAAACTTTTCTATACTGCTAACGGTCAAAAGTTTGCGACAAAGGGGCAAATTTTATCAGCAAAATCTATTCGGCGAAATCTTTTCATAACACTGTAGCTGCCATTTCTTTTAATTTTGCTCAATCGATTTTGCAAATTTTAAGACTGTATAAAAAAAGCCATATGGATACTGCTCGTCGGAGGTTTTTAACCAGCACTACCAAACTAGCTGCAGCTGCAGGTTTAGCCAGCATTGTTCCTGAGTCCCTATGGGCTGCCTCAAAGAAAAAAAATGTTTCTGCTGCCGACACGATCAACATTGGGTTGATTGGCTGTCGTAGCATGGGCTTTGGCGATCTGCTAAATGCTATTAGACAGCCCGGAGTTACCTGTACGGCGTTGTGTGATGTTGATCGTAACATTCTTGAAGAACGCACTGCGGATGTTGTAAAAAAACAGGGAAAAGCGCCGAAAAACTATTCTGATTACCGGAAACTTCTGGAAGATAAGGATGTGGATGCGGTGATTATCGGTACCCCGGACCATTGGCATTGCCTGCCTTTTGTGGCCGCCTGTGAAGCCGGTAAAGACGTTTATGTAGAAAAACCTTTAGCCAATAGCATTGCCGAGTGCGATATCATGATGCGGGCAACCAGGAAATACAACCGGGTTGTGCAGGTCGGCATGCAGCAACGAAGCGGCCCGCTGTTTAAAAAGGCAATGGAACTCATTCAAAACGGTGCCATAGGACAATTAAGAAAGGTAGATATATGGGGCAATTTTAATTATGGCATTGGCGAAATTAAAGTGCCTGATAGCGCCGTGCCTGTGGGAGTTGATTATGATATGTGGTTGGGACCCGCTCCCTCAAAAGCCTTTAATAAAACCCGGTTTCACGGTAACTGGAGAATGTTTTGGGATTACGGAGGCGGCCTTGTTACCGACTGGGGTGTGCACTTGCTTGATATTGGCCTATGGGCTAAAAACATTTTACAGTTGCCGCTTTCGGTAACAGCGGCTGGGGGCAATTTCGCTTATCCGGATCACGCGCATGAAACTTTTGATACGCTTAATGTTATTTATCAGTTACCGGATTATACCCTGAGTTGGGAGAATACTGCCGGCACGGAGATCGGTCCTTATGGCGTTCCCTACGGCCTGTCATTTATCGGTAACGATGCCACGTTGATGCTTAACCGCGAGAACATGGAGTTTTTTC
This sequence comes from uncultured Bacteroidota bacterium, assembly GCA_963757315.1. GTDB lineage: Bacteria > Bacteroidota > Bacteroidia > Chitinophagales > Chitinophagaceae > Puia. Next base: position 1,369,291 of record CAVWRD010000012.1, read on the forward strand.
CTGGAACGCAGAATGGCAAACCCAAAGTTGCTGCCCGGCCCAAAGAAACAGGCGATGATAGTCACGAACTGCATATGCAGAACTTTTTGGAGTGCATAAAAACTCGCAAAGATCCCGAATGTAATATTGAGAACGGAAGGCTGGTGGCCATGTATGCCCATATGGGCAATATTGCGATGCGTACGCAAAGCAAGCTGGTATGGAATGATGAAGATAAAAATTTCGGCGATAACAGTACAGCCAACAAACTAATTACGCCTGCCTACCGGACCCCCTGGAAATTGCCCATAATATAACGGTCATCGGTCAACGGTCATCGGTCAACGGTCATCGATCACGCTATTCCGAGCGTAGGCTTCTCACCGGATTCGCCAGCGCAGCTTTTATCGACTGAAAACTAACCGTCAGCAAAGCGATCAGCACAATCAGCAGAAAGGGGAGGAGGAAATAGTACCAGTGCATGCCAATTCTGAAATTGTAGTTCTGAAGCCAGCTGTTCGAGCTTAACCAGGCAAGAGGAATGGTAATAAAAAAAGCAATGGCCAGCAACCCCGCAAATTCACGGTATAATAAGTTGAGGATATTGAAAACAGATGCACCTAATACTTTGCGAATGCCTATTTCTTTTGTTTTTTGCAGGGTGGTGAAGGACGCGAGACCGAACAAACCCAGACAGGCAACGAGGATGGCAAGACTGGTGAAAATCCCGAATACTTTTCCAAACTGCTGATCTGCTTTATACTGATCATTGAAATGATCATCCAGGAAAAAATATTCGAAAGTGTTTCCCGGAAATAATTTATCCCATTCTTTTTTCACACTGCTGATCGTTTGAGGAACATGGGATGAAGATATCTTCAGTGAGATGGAACCATTCACATCTGGAATCAATCTTAAAATCAAAGGCTCATAAGCTTCGCGAAGAGATTGCTGATGGAAGTTTTCAGTAACGCCCTCTATCGTATACTGGTCACCCCAAAAATCGATTTTCTTTCCGATCGCATCTGCTGGATTATTAAATCCGAGATGCTCAATGCCCATGCGGTTGAAAATAACGGAATGTTTGTCGGACCCAAAAGACCGGTCGAATGGCCGCCCGGCAATTATTTTTAGTTCATAAGTTTTCAGATAGTCATAGTCTACACCAATCACGCGGTATTGCTTCTGTTTGGAATTCATCCTGTCCCACCAGTTTAATCCCTCCGGCATTCCAACCCACGGGTTCTCCTGCAATACTCGTTGACACGGTGATGTGTTGAATGGAAGGTATCTGTTGCTAATTCCTGTTTGAACGCCGTGATTCTTTTCAGAAATGTGGAATCAATGCCCACCAGCGGGCGTGGCAACACCAGCGTCTGATCGATATTGATTCCCAGGGATTGCTTGCGCATGAATTGAATCTGTTGGTAAACAACAACGGTACCAATCAATAAAAATAAAGACGCCACAAATTGAAAAACGACGAGAGATTTTCTTAACCCACTTCCCTGACCAGAGTTGGCAGATTTTCCCTTCAGTACATCCACCGGATTAAAACCAGACAAAACAAAAGCGGGATACAATCCGGATAAGAAAACGCCGATCAGAAACAAGGAGCCCAGTCCTAACCAGAATCCGGGTTTTGCAAATAATGAAAAACTTAAGTGTTGACCAGAAACCGCGTTGAAGCCAGGAATAGCAAGCACTACAATTCCGATTGCGAGTAACAAAGCAATAAAATTTAATACAGCAGACTCAGACAAAAACTGAATGATGAGCTGGGCGCGTTGCGAGCCCACCGCTTTTCGCACACCTACTTCCTTTGCTCTCGTGATGGCACGTGCCGTTGCGAGGTTGATATAATTCACCCAGGCAATCACAACGATGAAAAATGCAATGCCCAATAAAAGATAAACCGTTTTTCCGTCGCCATTTTCACCTGGTTCCATCATATAATGAGAATACAGATGGATATCATTCAAAGGTTGTAAATGATAAATCACTCCTGCATTGTATTTTTTCATGTCATCCTCGGTGAACTTCTCTACCACCGGAATCATTTTCTTTTCCACCACGGCAGGATTTACGCCCTTATTCAACAGCAAATAAGTAAGGCATCCATCCCATTGCCAGGCGGTTTCCGGACCATGTCCCGTAGAGTCGGTTGTCCATTTTTGGAAAGTGGCATAGGAGAGAAGGATGTCGGGTTTTAGTTGTGTATTCACAGGAGCATCGCGATATACTGCCGTGATACGGTAGTTGTCTTTGCGATTCAATTCCAGCGGTTTTCCAACGACATTTGTAGTGCCGAATAATTTCATTGCGGTGGAAGCTGACAGCGCCGCAGTGAATGGATCCTTCAGTGCGGTGGTTTTGTCGCCAGCTATCAGCGGATAAGTAAATATGTTGAAGAAAGAAGCGTTGGTGAAATATACCTTTTCGATTTTTACCGGCTGGTTCCTGACTTCGGCGGTAACCCGGTCGTTCTGAATCACTTTTACATAATCTTCTATTTCAGGTATCGCCGCCTTAAAAGCGTTGCCTACTCCGAATGCGCCGGCTGCCCATTGTGTGCTGATTTTGCCATTGTCGAAGCGGTCCTGTTGTACACGGTAAATTCGATCCTTATGCTGTTGGAAATCTTCGAAGCTCAATTCAAAAGCTACGTATTGCAGGATCAGCATACACGCCGCGATGCCAATCGCCAAACCGAGAATATGGATGGATGAATAGGCCTTATGCCGCCGGATATTTCTCCAGGCAGTTGTGAAATAGTTTTTAAACATCGATGTAAGTTTTACCGGTTAAAGACTGGGATCCTTGATAAGGTCGGGTGAACCACAATAATGTTGCATGCGAATACAGACAAGCTTTTAATCCTCCATCTATTTTACCATTCAAAGTAAAGGTAATCAGCAATTTCGGACGCGACTTATCCCCGGATCTGCACATGGTCATGAATGTAGATGTGAAACCCGATTATACGGATTGGAACCCCGGCTCCAGAAGAAAAAATAGTCACATTTTGAATCGTTGATTCTGAATTAGATCAGGCCTTGGCTTTTATTTTTATCTTCATTAATAGTTTTAAATAGAACTTAAGTTATTACGCGAAAGCTTTCGACATTCCCGCCAGCCGAAATATTTGTTCGTTATCGTTTACAGCATTGGAGAATCATAATCGAACTTTCATAAAATTACAATCAAAAGGTATGAGAATTGTATTCGTAAACATATCAATAATTCTGATAGTTATGTTTTGGGCTTGTAATAAAAAAAACGGTGACGTAAGTAATATTGGATTCAGAAAAAATATTAAGTTCAATCATTTATTTATAGTGATTGACGATTCAACATACAAATATTTATTTGATAGTTTGAAATTTCCTGAAAATTTTGCGAAGACTAAAGAAGATACCATAAATGCAGGAAATACCTCCTGGACGGGAAAGTATATTTATGGAATAAACAACTATCTGGAAATATTTAAACAAGGCGGTGCTGAAGGAACTAAAATGGGAGACTTAGGTTTGGGTTTTATTACCAACAAATTTGGTACGATCGATTCATTACAAAAGTATTGGAAGAAAACATTGGACAGTATTCATTTAGAAAACATGGTGATCACTGATAATGGAAAGACCCATCCCTGGTTTAAATCGGTTTCCGTTCCAGATGTTGATTCATTAAAAATTAGCGCATGGGTAATGGAATACTCAAGGGAAGAAATGAATTTTGCAGGTTTTGCCGGAAAGGATTTGTTGGGTGAAATTGAATTTTCAGAATACTCCAAACATGTGAGAGCAAAACTCCGAAACATTCCCGTTGATTCAGTCAAAAATGTCGGAATATTTAACAAGATAACTTCTCTGGTCATAAATTTGACTGATAAAGAATTATCTTATCTAAAAAAATTCTTAGCCGATATTGGTTTCACGGAAAAAAATAATTCATTTTCAAAAGATGATTTTATAATAACTTATTCGTTGACTGAATCAGATCATTTTTTATTGAAAGAAATAGGATTTTCATTATTGAAAAAAATTCCAAAAGAAAAATATTCATTTGGGAAGATAGAAATGACTGTGGATGGAGACAAAGGGAAAATGAAATTCGGGTATTAATGAATTCGCTCTTGCCCGCCGCCATCTCTTCTAAATGAAATTAAATGCTGGGATTTTTTTTCTCGTTACTAATTATCAAAAAATTAGTCAGTCGGAACCGATAGCCGCGATTTGAAATTATTTCTCCCTGATTATCATAATCTTACGAATTTATTCCTACGAAATTTAACCTACCTATTGTTTCGTACGAATATATACCTATATTTGATTCATGAAACCGGAACAGGATAATCAAAACCGCAAACAGGAGCCTACTAAAGCAGAACTGGAAATATTGAACGTGCTATGGGAACATGGCCCTTCAACCGTTCGTTTTGTGAATGACAAGCTGAATGAGTTACGCGATGTGAATTATACCTCCACGCTGAAGCTCATGCAAATTATGGCCGACAAGGGTATTGTGAAACGCGACGAGCGTCAGATGAAGCATATCTACCACGTCGCCGAAGAGGAACAAAAAACAAAGAGCCAGTTGCTGGATAAGTTTGTGGATTCGGTTTACCAGGGCTCGGCCGGGAAACTCGTGATGCAGCTGCTGGGTAATAAAAAAGCTTCGAAAAAAGACTTAGCCAGTATAAAAGAGATTCTTGACAAACTGGATAAAAAATAAAATCATGTTATTACAACTCATAAATAATAAAGCTTTCGACCGGCTGGCCGCGGCATTGTGTGATACACTGATGCATTCTTTATGGCAGGGAATTTTACTGACCGCCATCGCAGGACTGATAATCCTGTTCACCCGGAAATCGAGTTCAGCGCTGCGATATAATTTGCTGATCTCAGCTATGGTGTTTTTTGCTGTTGCTGTGTCGGCCACATTTGTCTGGCAATACAACAGAAACAAGCCGACGAGTGCGATAGGGGAGAAACCGATAACAAAATTTACTGGCAACGTGGTACAGCATGTTAAAACCTATTTGAATAATCAGGAACCGTCGCAACCGCCTCTTACAGTCAGTGTAAACAATTTCCTTTCGGAACATCATAATAGCATTGTGTTCATTTGGTTTCTGATCGTTTGTGGGCGTTGTCTGCAACTGGCATTCGGCCTCTATGGCATTTACCGTTTGCGCCGCACACACGTTTCACAAGTAAACGGCCATTGGCAGCAGCGTCTCCGTTTGCTGGCTGACGAACTGCGTTTAAGGAAGGCAGTTACTTTACTGGAATCCGGATTGGCAAAAGTGCCCATGGTGATCGGTCACCTGAAACCGGTGATACTGGTTCCGATAGGGTTGCTCACCGCACTTTCAGCTGAAGAAGTGGATGCGATCCTGATCCACGAGCTTGCCCATATCCGGCGGCGCGACTATCTCGTGAATATGCTGCAAAGCCTCATGGAGATTGTATTTTTCTTTAACCCTGCGGTGCTCTGGGTTTCAAAACTGATTAAAACCGAACGCGAGAATTGTTGCGACGACCTGGCAGTGGCTCACAACAATAACAGGATAAATTATATCCGCGCACTGGTGTCCTGCGAAGAGTACCAGGCCGCTGTTCCGGCTTATGCCATGGGATTTCCCGGCGACAAAAATACTTTGCTCAACAGGGTGAAACGCATCGTCAGTAATCGCAACTATTCGCTCAACCTTTTCGAAAAAACGATACTGGCTGTTTGCCTGGTCTTGCTGGGTTTGGGCGTGTCGGCATTTACAGCAAGAGAACATATTCAAAAAGCGCTGAAGTCGGCTGTTGCTGTTTTACATCATGATGTGAAAGCAGAACATACAGCGAAAACGGTTGTTAGCGATACCACACATAAGAAAGAAACACTGACGGATAAAACAAATGAATCTCTGAACAAGGAGCAACAACTTCACAAGGATACGATCATAACTTCCGGCAATCCTGCATTGGATGAATTGATTCATAGTCTTGATAGTTTGAAGTTACACGTCACGTTCAGTCCGGGGATAATTCTGCACGAAATGCCAGACACATTACTAAACACTTTAAGGTCAATGAGCAATGGATCACACGATATTGTACACGAAATCGCACGGGAGCTTTACCGCGAAAATCTTTTGGCAGACACCAGTCATGTGAACATAATTCTGAATGAACACGAGCTGATCGTTAATGGAGTGAGGATGCCGGAAGATGTGCACGAAAGAATATACAAACAGTTTGGCAACGGGACCAGTTATGAAGGCAGTTATAATGACCCTTATGAAAACAGCAGTTATAATCAGTCTTCCGCAGAATATCAGCGTCAGAGCGAAGAACAGAAAAGTTATTGGGCAGGTCAGCAAAGACGGATCATAGACCAAATGGCGCGTGAAGGCCTGATAAACGAGCGGAATGATGTTTCATTTACGCTTACCGATAAAACCTTTGTGGTCAATGGACTGGTACAAAACAACGAAGTTTTTCAAAGATACCACCAGGCATTTGTGCCCGCCCACTCCGGGGATGACTGGAGCTGGAACTATAATCATAATCCTGGAAATTATCCAACAGACTCATACAGGTCCCGCGACTGGGATGCTTATAGCCGGCAATCAGCTGCGGAGCATCAGCAAATGGAGGCTGAAAGGGATAAAAGACTTACCGCTGATTTACTGCAGGATGGTTTGATCACCGATCCGAAAAGTATAACCTTCACGCTCACCGATAAAGATCTTACCATCAACGGAAAAAAACAAACCTCCGAGGTCTTCCGAAAGTATAAAGAAAAATATGAGCCCAATGCGGGCAGCGGCTCTAGCTGGACTTATTCGCATCACGAGTAAACAAAACCCGGACCGCTCCATACACTGATCGAGTGCCAACGATCCCCCCGTGGATATCGCCCAAAATGAAGGTTTTTAACCCTCTCGCCCGTGTGCGATGAAATACCATCGTTCAGTCAAATTCAAATTGAATGGAATAGACATTCAATTCAGATGCTGAGCTTTGGCTTTTGAATCCCACCGATTCAAATAATTTTTGAGCGATCAGGTTGTCTTTTTCAGTTTCAAGCTGGATTAATGCTGATTTGTTATTAATGGCAAATTTGACAGCCACTTCAATGAGATTAAGGGCTATTCCCTTTTCGCGGTAATCCGGCAGAACATAGAGATCATAGACAGTCGTAGTCTTTGCGGCATTTGTTGACGAACAATTCGAATACAATTGGATAAATCCTACCGGCATAGTTTCGGTCTGATTTCTCAGGGCCATAAAAAGTACGGGCTCGGTTTTTTCATCACGGGAAAAATTGCATTGACTAAATAAATCAGCAAAACGATTCCTATGATTATCATTTATTCTTTCAACTCTGTATTCATTCATTTTAGTCTATCATATTTTTTTTGGTCGGTCCAATTCAAAGCGGATCTTGCCTTTTTCGTATTGTGAGCTTCGCGACGGAACATTTGAAGTTCTTTGTAAGTTGCAATGAGAAGATCTCGATATTATGCTATCTACTTTGATGATTTCAACAGCAAAATGCGTCCAGGGTTTTTTCCATAATGGTCGCTGTCCGAAACAAGAGCCGGTTATTACAAATATTCCGATCACTAATAATAATTTTGAACGCGAATTCATTCGATTTGCTTTTATGTGGTAAAATAACGTTCGAAAATCTCCGAATTCAACCCGATTCCTGCTAAAAAAAATGCGCAACGTTTAACAAATAAATTAAAGATGTTGCTATGGAGAAAATATATTCAACGGGTTGGTAGATTTTTTCAACCCTTGCCGGACATTAAAATAACCGTTGCTGTATCAGGGTCATAAAATCAGTCTTGAATTTTTCACTCAATGGGATTTGTTTTCCGGCTATATAAATATGGTTATCCTGAATTTTACTGATCTGTCTGGTATTTACAATATAGGAATTGTGTACGCGTATAAAAGGTAAAGGAAGTTGCTCCTGTATGTCTTTTAAACGCCTGTAGATAAGTATACGTTCTGTAATGGTCACCAGTCGTACATATTCTTTCTCGCCTTCGAAATATAGAATGTCTTCCATTCGGATTTTACTCAATGTCTTTCCCGACTTCACAAAAAACCACTCTTTTTCGGGTGTGGAAATAGGAGTATCTGCGGTCTGGCGGTTATTAAAATGGGCCTCAATCTTTTGCGTCGATGTCAGGAAACGATTCAGCGTGATGGGCTTTAACAGGTAATCGATGGTTTGGAAAGTATAACTTTCTGCCGCGTGCTCGGAGTAGGCTGTGGTAAATACAATTTTTGTTTCTTTTGGCAATAAAACAGCGAGTTCCATACCTGATAACCGGGGCATATTGATGTCCAGAAAAATAAAATCAACTTTGTTCTTTTTTAAAAACGCAATAGCTTCCAGCGCATCGTAACATTTCGCCAACAGTTGCCATTGGGTGGTCTGATGGATCAGTATTTCCAGCAGGTTAACCGCATTGGGTTCGTCATCAATAATGATACAGTTCAAATTCATGATAACGGAACTTTTAAAAAGGCAGTGAAATAGTGATCCGTACGGTCAATATTCAATTCAAATTTTGTTCCGAATAAAAGAGTAAGGCGTTTGCGCAAATTCTGGATCCCGAAACCATGAGAGGCTTTCTGTGTTTGTTTATCGTGAATGTGGTTGCGGGTTTGAAATAACAGGTATCCATCTCTGTGAATCAGGGAGATGTCCACAATATTATGGCTGCTTGACTTATCAATCCCGTGTTTAAAGATATTTTCTATAAATGTCATCAGCAACATAGGAGGGATGCTCGCTTCTCCATTACATTCCTTTGTAAAATGAATCTCTGTTTCGTGCCGGATGCGGATTTTTTCCAACGCAATATAATTTTCTATAAAGAGGATCTCGGTTTGTAATAATACTTCGTCTTTAGTGCTCTCATCTACAAAATACCGCATAATGTCCGAAAGTCGTTCGATCAGACTGGCCGTTCTGGGGGCCTCGCGATACGCTTCGTAATAAATATTGTTCAACGTATTAAACAAAAAATGCGGCTGCACCTGTGATTTCAGCAAATTCAATTCGGCCTGGCTTTTTTGAGCCAGAATTTTTTCCGATTGCTGCTTCAAAGCAAAATAAGCAATGGCTATCCTGAATATAAAGCTGAGCATATAAGTTAAGAACCCGGCCAAAACAAAATTCACTGCTGTTCCGAAGGACCAGACCTCAGGCTTATCAGGATTAAATATATTGTAAAGTGACATGATCAGATAACCCCTGGTCAAACCTGCTCCTATCAGCAGGATGATGACACACAATACGTATTGTACCTTTTTTCCCCGTTGATAATAAACCGGGAAAAGGAATTTAATATTCCCGTAAATAATCAGTGCATAGAAGGAAACATTGACCAGGGCGAAACTACTCGACCAGAGAAAACCATCCTGAGGCAGCATAGAGAAAAAGACAATAAAAAACACGGCAACCCAAACCAGCCACTGCAGCTGTTTAATAGTCGCCTGTCCGCTAAAAAACTTCATACTCAAAATTACAGGGCTTTTTAGTGATGACCGATTGTTTTCAATAATCCGGCATTTATATTCAATCAATTGCTGCCCTGCCATTGATTTTTTTGGCCAAATCATTATAAAAACAGCACAATCCGTTGAAATGATTTGACCATATAAATAATATAAACAAGGTTTACCATTCGTTTATTCATCCAAATAGTAAAAAAATGAAACTTCTGACATTATTATTTTCATTCCTCATACTAACACTCGTTACCGGATCAGCATTCGCGCAATTTACCCAGCCGCAGATGGTAACTGAATGGCAAAGGGCAAAAACCTATACCAGGGCCTACCTGGATGCAATGCCGGCAGATGGCTATGGTTTTAAACCGACGCCCGAAATCCGTTCTTTTGCTGAACAAATGCTTCATCTGGCCACTGACAATTATGGTTTTGCGGCTTTCGCAAGCGGAAAACAAGCTCCAAGTGCTGACACAGCACTTGAAAAAACAGTTCAGCCCACGAAGGAAGCCACTACAAAAGCGGTCATGGACAGCTATGATTTTATGATCAGTACATTGCAAAGCATGACGGCCGATCAAATGAATGAGATGGTGAAAAGACGTAACGGACAGGAATTATCAAGGGCCAACATTTTCGGAAAAGGATTTGAACACCAGACACATCATCGTGGTCAGACAACCATTTACCTGCGTTTAAAAGGTGTGACACCGCCCAATGAAATGCTGTTTTAATTCGATTGGGTATTGCACCCTGATTTGTAGCGTTGATAACGGGTCTTATTTCTACTCTGACATCCATCTCATAAATAGGACGTTTCTGTGCCATGGAAAAGGCTTCGAATCGGGTATTTTTACAAATAAATTTATATCTCATGACCAATCAGGTTCAGTACAAGCAAAATATGGATGTCAAATATGACAACCTGGAAATAATTGACGTGCCGGCAATCATCGCTGAGAATAGGGAACAATGGTTCAATCAGACACTCACCAATGTCAATGACAGTGCAGTCAGATTGGGAATTGTCCAGGGCGAATATCACTGGCACAAACATGATGAGGATGATGAATTTTTCTTCGTGTTATCTGGCAAATTATTTATTGACCTGGAAGGAAGAACCATTGAACTGCTGCCGATGACAGGAACTACTGTTCCCAAGGGAGTCATGCATAAAACCAGGGCCCTCGAAAAAACAGTCATGCTGATGATTGAGACGAGCAGTATTAACCCACTGGGAAACTAATAAGCGGCGATCAGGCGGCCCCTGGAATTTTTTGTAGTGGTCTCTCTGTGACTCATATTTTGTTTTTGTAGACAAAATCTCGCAACTATTAAATTAAGAAACTTAAGGGAATTTTTATTATCGTTTGTTTTAGCATAGATCCCCGCTAATGCTTTAACCGGCACAAAAATTGTCTGACCGGTCACATGAAAGCAGTGAACATTTTACTGGGGATTTTCAACGTCTTTCTGATTACAGAAATCTATATCATAACATTTCAAAGAATAGAGAGAAATGGCAGTACAGAAAATACTGTTCTGTTAACATTTGTTTTCTTTTTCCTGGAACTGGTTTTCAATTGTGGATTATTAATGGTTTATTATTTAATGAAAAAACAGGCACTGATTAATTTTCAACGGATCATAGTATTACTGGTTTTGATTTCCGGTTCTGTAGGAGTTTGTATTTTCTTCCGATGAGTCAGCAACTTATTTTTTTCATCCGTTTGGAATCCGAAATTCACTAACTTAACGAATCTATATTGTCCCATGGCATATAACGAAAAACTCGCAGCACGGACACGTGAGATCATTAGCAATACTCATAAAATAACGGAGGAAAAGAAAATGTTCGGCGGTCTCTGCTTTATGGTCAATCACAAAATGTGCGTAGGGGTGGAACAGGATCGGATGATGGTCCGACTCGGTCCTGCTGTTTATGATGAAGTGATGGAGATGGCGGGATGTCATCCGATGGATTTCACGGGCAAGCCCATGAAGGGCTACGTTTTTGTAGATGCCGCCGTACTCAATACACAAAAAAAATTGGCTTACTGGATCGGGCTGGCACTTGATTATAATGCTTTTGCCAGGGCTTCTAAAAAGAAGAAATAACTGTCATTATAGGAGATAATTTTTCTTAACCTTTTGGGTATAGCTGAACGGAGGTTTTGAAGCGATTTGATTAAGCTTTGAAATGAGTTCTTCTGAAGGAGGCAATTGCGTACGCTCTGCAATTTCAAGTTCTTTAAAAATTGCATCAGCATGTATGCCGGAGACAACAACAGCATCTGTATTTGATCTGGAAATTTCCGGCTTTTTTATTTTGGTAGGTTTTGGAATCATAACAGTCATATAGGTCAAAGGTTATACCACTAAATCAAAATATTCGTTAAAGAAATTCGCTAAACCACACAGGGACGCCTGAAATATTTTTTTTAACTGATTTGGAGTCCCAACACTGACTCAGGGCAACGTACCGTGACGTCTGCCAGCGCTAATGCAGTTAAAAGTCTCCGAACAGAATAATTAATGAATGCTAATGCGGATCATTCGCCCTGACCTTATGCCTATAGCTGAAGGGAGGTTTTGAAGCGAGTAGATTAAGTTTAGAAATCAGCTCTTCGTTAGGAGGCTTTTGCGTTCGCTCTGTTATGTCAAGACCTTTAAAAATTTCATCAGTTCGGGGTTTTGGAATTTTAAGTGGTTTTTTCATTTCGGTGGGTTTGTTTAAACTACGTTAAATGAAGTGTTAATTTTCATTTTTATTATGCACGGGGTGTGCATAATAAATTAGAATTGTGAATCTGACTGATAACTCTGACTTTAGCCGGAGGAGAACAAAACTGAGAAGATGAAGAATTCAACAATACAAGTTTTAGGATTGCTTCTTTGTCTGGTTTTCCTGCCCGGTTATAAATCAAAAAAAAAGGATCAGCCTTCGTTGGATACACGGTACTCCACGACTGCAATGAAGGCGGACTTCAATCAACTCCTGGCTCAGATAGAAAAAAATCATCCGGCTCTTTATGATTTTACAAGCAAAGACGATTATCAAAAAGTTGTTAAACAACAGTTGGAAAAAATCCGTGACCCGGCAACAGTCACTGATTTTTATAAAATATTGTTACCGCTGGTTGTAAAAATAGGTTGCGGACATTCTCAGCTGTGGTTGCCGCAATGGTTATGGAAGGATTCGGCGGTGGGTTTTTTACCACTCAGATTATTTATTGAAAAGGGGAAGGTTTACGTCGTACGCAATTTAAGTTCTGACACCCTTGTGAAACTTTCGACAGAAGTCATAGCAATAAATGGTAAAAATATTTCTGATCTGCTGGATACTATGAACTCATTTGTTTCAACGGATGGTAATAATATATCTGCTAAAAGGGATTATTTAAATACCAGTTGGTTCAATGGACTGCTTGCAATCGCCCTTGATTTTCCGAAAGAATATCTTGTAGAAACGAGGCTAACCCCGGGTGATGCAGTTAATCAGATAAAATTTCATGCACTAAACCTTGAATCCTACAACAGGGTTGAAGCCTGGCCTCCTACAACTCCGAAGTATCAGATTGATTCTGCAGATAACACGGCCATTCTTACGTTACGTTCTTTTTCTTTTTATGACAGTGTTGCCGGTTTTCGACACTTCATCGACAGCTTTTTTACGAAAGTGAAACAACTGCATATTCATTCCGTGATCCTTGATCTGCGTGACAATAGTGGAGGAGATCCATTTTGCAGCTCATACTTACTGGCTTACCTGGCTAAGGCACCTGTAGTTTATTATAGTGAATCTTATGGAGTGTATGCCGAACTTGCTAAACCAATACCACTGGCGGCAGGTCATTTTGAAGGAAATGTTTACACATTGATTAACGGAAACTGCTTTTCCTCTACAGGACATCTATGTGCGCTTATGAAATATCATCATCTCGGGAAATTTATAGGATCTGAAACAGATGGCACTTATACATGTAATGACAATAGCACGTATGTATCCCTGAATAATACCGGTATTACATTAAAAATTGCAAGAAACAGTTTTAGTGTTGCTGTGTCAGGAATTCCAAGATTTAAGGGAATATCGCCGGACTACCCGGTGGAAAACACGCTGGAACAAAAGATCGCCGGTCAGGATGCAGCGAAATTATTTGCCGAGGGCCTTATAAAAAGTGAAAATAAACCATAACAAAAAGGACTTAATAAAAAGCCGCCCCCATTAAGAGGCGGCTTTTATCACGATTGTTTATTAAGTTAAATACAAATTTATTTTTTCGGAAGCAAAAAGAAAACTCCGAACTGAAATACGCTGTTTTTAACAGTTGTATTATTGAAGTCACTGGCCTTGCTGATATTTGTCAGACCGAGATTATACCGGGCATCAATACCCAGACCGAGTGGAAGTTTAAATCCTAAACCGAATACCCAGGAAAAATCTGTGGACTGCGTACTGTTCTTAAAATCGATTGACTGTCCTCCGCTTGTTTCCTTGGCGCTCAGTAAATATCCAAACTGCGGACCAGTCTCTGCAAAAAGACCGGAAGAGGTTTGGAATTTAACAAGAACAGGTACGTTCAGGTAGCCGTAATTAAGCTTTCCGCTGGAAATGGAATCCGAGAAACTGGTACCCTGACCAGAATACAGTATTTCAGGCTGCAATGAACAACCGCTCAAAAGGGGAATTGAAGCGAGTATACCTCCGCTGAAATCCGATTTCGAACTGGCACCAGGCTGAGATGGCGAAATTGTAAGAGTGGTGAGGTTGTAAGCGGCCTTGACACCAAAACGAATCTGTGCGCTGGCAAACTTCGCGCTTCCTGCTAAAATCAAAACGAGCATCATTCTTTTCATAAATCTGGATTTTTATTTGGATGACTAAAATACTAGCGTTTTTCTCGTTTATGGATTGGTACCAGTTCTCAGCAATTTGTCTAAAATTGGGAATGCAGGAACTTTCAAATCCATGTATAAAACGTTTTTTTTCTTCCATTATTTCTTTGGAATAAAAAGCACTCGATCATAAAATGATACTGCCAAAAGTTCTCAAAACGAGGCGGCCCGCGTCACGACAGCATACTAACAACTAAACTGAAACTTAAGGATCGTTTCTACTTGTCGGCTATATTATTCAACATCATTGTCTTTCCATCTGTGATAATGATTTTGGCATTGGAAGATTTTACAAGTTCCTTGGTTATCTCAATGCTTTTAAATTTCAATATTTTGTCGGTCAGGGATGTGTTGATCGTATTTTGATAATTCTTGATGGCATTGGCGTCAATCTGCATCATCAACGAATCGTTTTTTTGTTTTTCAAGTGCAAACTTTAGTTCCTTTTCTTTCGATTCAATGTCAAAATCCTCCTGGTCGCGTTTAGTCTGTAGTTCCAGTTTAGTCTGTTTGGCGATTTGTTCCGCCTTCGCTTTATTTTCTATGGCATGCAGAACTTCTTCCGGCATATCAATATCCTTAACAAGCACATCGTCCAGAACGATGCCATAAGTTGCAATATCCGATCGCAGTTTATCTTCAATATTCTTTTCGATCGTTTCTCTTTCATTCAGTAGTTCGATGGCCGTGTACTGCATCGTATATTCCCTTACGATAGCCATAAAATTATTGATAACAATTTTTTTTCCGTAGTCCATTCCGACATTGGTGTAAATATTTGGAGCGGCTTCGGGTTTGATATGATATAAAACTGTCAGATCCACTTTTACCTCGAGTCCCTCTTTGGTAGGTGGACTCATCATGGTGGAAAATTCCTCAATACGGGTATTAAACTTGCAAATTTTTGATGTGAAAAGATTATAATGATACCGGCCCTGGGTCAATATACCTGGTTTAATCGTTCCCTTATGGATGACGAAACCAACTTCTCCGGGATAGATTGTTTTACAAGACGAAATTGTAAAAAGAAATAAAATAAGTAAAGTGATGTGTGTAAATACATTTCTCATAAATGTCTTTTTTTTATGTGTAAGAGCAATTATAAGTAAGGTATATGACCGTGAGTTAAAATCGAGTTAAACGAATTAAAGCATTGGTTAAGCAAAATTAAACCGCTGGTTAAAATAATCTTGTTATATCTCCCGCGCTTCGCGGAAGGAAGCCAATGGCACTTCCGGCATTCTATTTTACAATCCGTGTTTCTGAAATGATATGGGCAGCGCATGGATTAATAAAACGGGTTTGGAAGAATCGTTCGGATTTAATTCAATTTCTCCCATATACACAAAATCAAGTGAAGTATCCGTTCCCGGCTTTAACCCTTCCATGAAATGTAATAGTGAATTTTCCTTATGAGGCATATGTTTCGAAAGGGTCAGGAAGCCACTGTATGCTACGTTTTTCGAACTATGAAATCTCATGTATATGCCCGAACTATCTGCCCGGATCGAATCAATACTGACCCGGATATGATTCAGATAGTGGTCCAGCAAATAGTTTCCGATTTTAGTATGATATGTTTTCACAACAGCATCTTTCTCTGATTCAGCAGGTACGGACCGGTATTCCGCGGCGAAACTATCCGCCATATTTTCAATGGCATTCTGATCCTTCGACATCGAATGTCCTTTTTTATCCCGGCATCCCGCCAGAATTAACAACAGACAAACGGATATCAGCCTCATGTTTCTTAAATGTTCTTCTGGTTATCAATGAACTCAACGAATCCCTGGGAAATATCGTGAAGGAATTCTACATGGACCGGGTCGGCACTCATGATTTTATCAATTGCCCATTCGCCCTCCGGAGTTTCATTCAGGTATACACATCCCTCCACAATACTTTGAACGTTGGGAAAGTTGATCTTATACCTCCGGAAACCGTTGGAGTCGGGTAAACATTCGGCAAATGCCTCATAGGTTTGCCCGGCGTAGGTAAACGTAAAAGGATCCCCGGTATGCGTTATAAGCTTCTGCATGATGATTCTAGTTCAAATACGATGCCTGACACTCTTTAATTGAGTTTCAATTCAGATATTGCCTATGTGTCGTTTACGGTCGGTGTTGTATTAAAAACGTACGACTGAATCACGGTTACTTTCTTAACTGCTTGAGAATCAATTTTGCCAAAAGTTGGCATCCTTTTCCGATCATGCAGATAAACTGAGCTACGATAAATTTAATCCTTCAGATACTCCCAATCAATTGATAATTTATTTAATAACTTATAAATAAAATGAAAATGATAAACCCAAAAATATCTTCAAGCAAAAAACGATACCATTTTTTTGTCGCGCTTCCCCTCATGATAGTGGCGTGTTTTACTGCATTCGCGTCTCAACCATTGGCTGGATTTGAAGGCTATTATCAATTAGATAATGATAAAGATTTCTACCTGCAGATCATGGTGAAAAACAATAAGCTTGTATTGAAACAACTTTGGGACGACCGTGAAATCCCTTTTGAACAAAAATCAGATTTAAAATTTTACAACGATCAGGAATCGTTCCCGCTCACATTCTCCAAAAACGCAAACGGTGAAATTACTCAGTTACTCGCCTTTGAACGGGATACCTGGATTAAGTTAAAAGGCAAACCCGCAGAGAAAAAAGAGATAAAACTTACATCTGAAAAAATGCAGGCATTTGCCGGTAAATACAAACGGTCGCATGACGGCAATGACGCATTCATTCAGTTCACCGTTAACGGCAATTCACTCGAAGCGAAAGAACTCTGGAGCGGAAAAATTTATAACATTGTACCGCAATCCGAAACGGTCTTCTTCGGGCGAAAGGCCTATTATCCTGTCCAATTCAGCAAAGACAAAGACGGGAATGTCATCCAGGCACTTATATTCAACAAGGATATATGGGTTAAAGTGAAAGAATGACTTGAACGCACGGCGCTTAATCTACGTCGGTATTTTTTTTTGCTCCTGGTTCAGAAATGGTTTTAATAAATCGATTGGAATCGGGAAAATGGTCGTTGAATTTTTCTCGGTGGCGATCTCCCTGAGGGTTTGCAGATATCGCAACGTAATCGCACTGGGTTGTTCGGCCAAAACCTTTGCTGCATCAGACAAACGTTGTGAAGCCTGAAATTCTCCTTCTGCTGCAATTACTTTTGAACGGCGCTCTCTTTCGGCTTCTGCCTGTTTGGCCATCGCTCTTTGCATTTCCTGTGGCAGATCGATTTGTTTTACTTCTACATTGGATACTTTGATCCCCCAGGGTTCAGTATGCGAATCGATAATCTGCTGTAAACGCAGATTGATTTTTTCTCTTTGCGAAAGCAGGTCGTCCAGCTCAGATTGTCCCAATACACTCCGTAAGGTTGTTTGTGAAAACTGTGAAGTGGCTACCAGGTAGTTCTCCACTTCAACGATGGCTTTATACGGTTGCAGTACACGGAAATAAATCACCGCATTTACTTTGATAGATACATTGTCCTGTGTGATCACGTCCTGCGGAGGAACATCCATCACCACTGTACGCAAACTCACTTTCACCATCCTGTCTACAATGGGAATCAGTAAGATCAGGCCGGGTCCCTTTTCTCCTCCCGATATAAGTCTACCCAACCTGAAAATAACACCCCGTTCATATTCACGAAGTACACGGATGGAATTGCCAAGGATAAAGAGTGCGAATAGAACTACTACAAAAGAAAATACGGGAATTGTTTGCATGGATTCATTTTTAATTTTAAGTATCAAGTCGTTCAACATAAAGTGTCATGTTCTTTACTTCCTTCACACGCAGTTTTTCTCCGGGATGCATTTTTCCGGAGAGGGATACAGCATTCCAAATCTCCCCGCGTATCCTGACCTTCCCTGAAGGATTGAGCTCATCAAACGCTACGGCCGTTTCACCTTGCATAGCTCCAATTCCTGTAACCGGTTTGCTGCGTTGTGCTTTAATTCCCATTCCGATCACAAAAAGAAAAAAAGCAGAAGTGATTGCTACCGTAGATATAATCAGGATGCGGGATATCTTCATTACGTCCAGGCCCGAGTCAGGCCGGATCAGCATCACAGACCCAATCAGGAGCGCCACAATGCCTCCAATGGCTAGCATTCCATGACTCACAACCTTGATCTCAAGTAACAACAGGACTACCCCAAATACAATTAATGCCAGTCCCGCATAATTCACCGGTAGCGTGTTCAACGCATAAAAGGCGAGCACAAGCGAAATAACACCTATAATACCCGGGAATATGCTTCCCGGATTGAATAGTTCAAAGAGCAAGCCCAATAATCCCAGCATCAAAAGGATATACGCTATATCAGGGTCACTGATGATATTCAGCAGTTTCTCCGTAAACCCCATTTCCAGAGTTTGAATAACTGCTCCCCGGGTATGCAGAAGGGTAGTGGTGGAATCCCGTTTGATCATTTTACCATCAATCTGATTTAATAAATCACGGTCGTTCGATGCGATCAGATCAATTATTTTTTTCTCGAGAGCTTCACTGGCAGTGATGGCAACACTTTGCCGCACGGCATCTTCGGCCCAGAGAAGGTTGCGTTTTCTGAATTCGGCAATGGTCCGGATAAAGGCAGCCGCATCATTGGTGGACTTACTGTTCATAATCGAATCGCTTTCCCCTTGAATGGTGACAGGATGAGCCGCACCGATATTTGTACCCGGCGTCATGGCTGCTATATCACCAGCCATTGTAATGAACAAACCCGCTGATCCCGCATGTGCTCCGGCGGGGGAAACATATACGATAACAGGAACGGGAGATTCAAGGATATCGCCAACGATAATCCGGGTAGATTTCAGGAGGCCGCCGGGCGTGTTCATATGGATGAGCAAACAAGCTGCATGCTCGCTGGTTGCTTTTTCAATACTGCGATGAATATATGATGCAACTACCGGATTAATGGCGCCGTCTATCTTTATCGATATAACCGTTTGCGCCGAAAGAAGCAAAGGGAAAAAAGTGAGAATGTATAAACTTATACGCTTCATAATCGTGTACCCTTTGGGCATGAAGCTTTGAATAAATGAAGAACCTGTATGTAATTTACTTAAATCCGGGAGATATTTTGTTTAAACAGTTCTAGGTTATATTTGAATAACCATATAACGATCGCTATGCCATCTAATTCAACGATTAAAGTTTCACTTTATCTTAATTATTTTGTTTTTGCCATCCTTTTGAATAGCGTTGGCATTCTTATTCAAAAGTCCATTAACACATATCACGTAGATGAATTGAAGGCAAGTTCACTCGAAGCTTTCAAAGACCTTTCCATTGCATTTGTTTCCTTCCTGGTCGGATCTTTTCTGCCAAGACTCGGATATAAAAGAGGAATGCTGATCGCGCTTGCGCTTGTTTTCTTTGGTTGTATCGGCATGTATTTTGGCAACTCGTTCACATCCGTAAGAATTCTTTTTGCCTGCGTGGGTATTTCATTTGCCGTTATTAAGGTTTCCGTTTATTCGATGATTGGTCTCGTTACCGAAAGCCCTAAGGAACACAAGAGTGTATTGACTTCCATAGAGAGTTTTTTTATGATTGGAATCGCTGCCGGTTTTGTGATATTTCCGCTTTTTTACAGTGATATTAACCCCGATGCATGGTTGCGGATTTACTTATTGTTGGCAGGCATCATCGCCATTTCATTTGCCATTTTATTTTTTTCTGATTTTAATATAAAATATGAAATACCAGGCACCAGCATCAGTGACGATTTTGTGGAGATGATCAAATTATTGAAAAGACCTTTAGTGCTATTATTTGCAGTGGCTGCTTTTATGTACGTGATGACCGAACAGGGAATTATGAGCTGGCTGCCTACTTTTAATCAGAAAGTGCTTCATCTCCCCGAAAAAACAAGTGTCTATATGGCGATCATTCTGATGCTATCCATTGCATTGGGAAGATATATATCATCCCGGTTAGTTAAAAGAATAGACTGGCTGGTGATATTGGCTGCCTGTTTAATCGGCGCAGCGTTGATGGTATTGCTGGTATTACCCCAAACACAAAACCTTCCACCAAGAGAGATTTCGTCGTTGAAAGATGTTCCCGTGATCGCGTATGTTTTTCCTTTGATCGGTTTTTTTCTGGCACCCATTTATCCTTTGGTAAATTCATTTGTATTAAGCGCTACGGAGAAAATGTTTCATAGCCCGATGGCGTCTTTGCTGGTTTTTTTCTCCGCCGTCGGCGGAACGCTGGGTTCGAGACTGGTAGGATACCTGTTTAAAAATATCGGAGGACAAAAAGCTTTTTATTTTTCTCTCATACCCATGAGCGTATTGATGATCTGTTTGTTTTTCTTTTATCAGATTCAAAAGAAGACCAATGCAAAAATTGAATTTGCAGGTGGCGGTCATTGAGAAAAAAATTTAATTTTTAAAATGTTAAACGGGATCAACATATTCGATTCTCATCCTCTGTTTGAAGATGTGCAAATGAACCATGTTTTTGAAGACGGGAAGACTTTTCCTGACTGTCTTCCAAAGAGTGATATACCCGTTATACTTCAGCAATATCAGAAAGAAAAAGACCTTCCTCTTTTTAATTTAAAAGAATTTGTACTAAGTCATTTTGATTTGCCGCAGGAAATAGCCAGCCATTTTAAAACGGATGTTCACCAATCGCTCGATCAGCATATCAGACAATTATGGTCAGTACTCACCAGGTTTCCGGAAAAACAAAAAGGCTCGCTCATTGAATTACCTTTTCCTTTTATAGTGCCTGGCGGACGGTTTCGTGAAATATATTACTGGGATAGCTATTTCACCATGTTGGGATTGCATCTTCATGGCGAGGTGAAGATGATAGAAAATATGGTCGATAATTTTGCTTACCTCATTCAGCACGTCGGGCATATTCCCAATGGCAACCGCACTTATTATTTAAGCCGTAGTCAGCCACCATTTTTTGCTTTGATGGTGGAATTGTTGGCCGACGCTAAAAACGACGGGAACATTTATGTAAAATATTTGCCGGATCTGCAGAAGGAATATGATTATTGGCAGTTGGGCGCCAAAGATAATTTGGAAGCGAGCTTCCGCACCGTGAAGCTAAAAGGCGGGGAGTCAATAAACCGTTATTTTGATGAAAGTCCGACCCCAAGGCCGGAGAGTTATGCAGCGGATATACATGTCCGTGAAACGAGTGGTCAGCCTGCAGAACAATTTTTTACCAATATCAGGGCTGCCTGTGAATCCGGATGGGATTTCAGCAGTCGCTGGTTTGCGGACCATCGAAACCTTTCCACCATTGAAACCACCCACATTATTCCTGTTGACCTGAATTGTTTGATATATAAACTGGAAAAAGTATTGGCGAAAGGGTATTCGCTTGATGGCAGAATGAATGAATCGAAAACGTTTGAAAAAAATGCGGAGAAAAGATTTGAAGCCATTATAAAATATTGCTGGAATAAAAAACAATTTTTCTTTACCGACTATAATTGGGCAAAGGGAACTGTTGTTGACCATATTTCCGCATCCGGATTAACCCCATTATTTGTTGCTGAAAAGGATAATCATTTTATTAAAAGCAAAGCGGATCAGATAGCCAACACCGTTACAAAATATTTATTGCAACCGGGTGGTTTGGTCACCACGACCGTTCCCAGCGGGCAGCAATGGGACTGGCCTAACGGATGGGCACCGTTGCAGTGGATGGCGGTTCAGGGCCTGGAAAAATTTGGTAAAGGAAATGTTTCTAAAGCCATCGCATTGAACTGGGTGTATCTCAATGAGAAAGTGTTTACCGCGACCGGAAAAATGATGGAAAAATACGACGTGGTGGATACAACAAAGCTGGCCGGTGGTGGTGAATATCAAAGTCAGGAAGGATTTGGCTGGACAAACGGAGTTTATCTGGCATTGAAAAATTATTTGAAAGACGTTTACTAAACTAACGCCAACCCAATCCGGGTGCAACATGTTTAAGGATAGAAGACAATACATGTACGTTGTATTCAACTCCTAATGTATTGGGAATCGTCAGCAGCAGTGTATCCGCTTCTTTGATTGCTTCGTCCTCCGCAAGTTCTTTGATGAGCTGATCAGGTGCTGCTGCATAACTTCTTCCGAAGACAGCGCGTTTCGTCGGCTCTATCATTCCGAATTGATCGGTCTGATTTTTTTCCCTGCCAAAATAAAGCTGGTCCTGTTCTGTTACGAATGCAAAAATAGACCTGCTTACAGAAACCCTCGGTTCACGCTGATGCCCTGCTTTTTTCCATGCTTCCTTATACAATCTTATTTGTTCGGCTTGCTGTATATGGAAAGGCTTACCACTCTCATCAAATTTCAAAGTAGAGCTTTGCAGATTCATACCTTTTTCAGCGGCCCAGACTGCCGTAGCGTTGGAGGCAGCACCCCACCAGATTCGCTCCCGCAATCTCTGGGAATGTGGTTCCAGACGCAACAAGCCCGGAGGGTTGGGGAACATCGGGTTTGGATTGGGCCGGGCGAAACCTGTTCCTTTTAACTTATCCAGAAATTCCAAAGCTTTTCGTCTTCCCATCTCCTCGGCCGTTTCTCCTTTCACGGGCTCATATCCAAAATAGCGCCACCCGTCTATAACCTGTTCCGGTGATCCCCTGCTGATCCCAAGTTGCAGGCGTCCTTCTGAAATTAAATCAGTAGCGCCCGCCTCTTCCACCATATACATCGGATTTTCGTAACGCATATCGATAACCCCTGTCCCCATTTCTATTTTACTTGTTTTGGCAGCAACTGCCGCAAGCAAAGGAAAGGGTGACGCTAACTGCGAGGCAAAATGATGCACCCTGAAATAAGCACCGTCTATACCAATTTGTTCCGCAGCAACCGCCAAATCAATAGACTGAAGCAAAGTATCAGATGCACTGCGGGTTTTATATGCCGGATGGTCTGCCCAATGCCCAAACGACAAGAATCCTATTTTCTTCATAAGCCTTTAAACAGTTAGTTTCGAAATTTGTTCCCTGCCATAATCTATATCAGTACCACAGTTGCAATGTTGTAGGTATCTCTTATTAAGCTTTCTTCCACCGGACTCATTTTACCACCGAAAATGACCAAAAATCGAAGGTTTTAGATGCTTAAACGAATAGGTTACGTGCCCTTCAAAAGGTGATGCATCTTTGTATTGTTGAAGCGCACCAACGAATCCGAATCCTGAATAAAACCGAAAATCCGAATCCTGAATAAAACCGAAAATCCAAACCGAAGAGAACCAAAATAGTTTGAACCCCTAAATCCTGATCCTCGAAAAACCGTCCGAACCAAATCCTAAAAAATAAGAGAAACCAGGTTTGATGTACACCTACAGAATTTTGGACGGCTGCGGCAGGGCAGCTGTCCCCATTTTAGGTCAAACCGTTTTTTCTTTTCCCATCGGTCCTGTTATAAGCTATCCGCATAAATTTTCGCACCTCATCATTGATGTCCTCTTTGTGCAATATTCTTAAATGGTGATAGATCGTGTGCCTGCCGGGTACTTCTTGTATGCGAATAAAGCAGAGGTTGTCGTCATAACGCTGTTTAAAAGCAAACACCACGTGGATAAATTCCTTACCTGCCTGGGTAATATAAGCCACTCCATGCTTCCCATGATAAATGCTGATCATGGTTTTATGAGGATGAATATCAACTTCGCCGATCTTTTGCAGTTCGGCAATAAAATGCTCGAATAGCATTTTAGCGGCCGCAGATTTGATCATGATAGTTATGGAGGTAAGCAAATATAATGCGACGAACGACAATATAATTCATGCGATGTTTGCGGGAAGTCCGGTGAACAGTCTTCGCCGGAATGAGTTATTCCGCTGAAATTAATTTGGCGATTATTAAATTGGGAATATTCGTCCAATTCCGGGAAAACTTAAACCTTTAAATAGCTGATTCTAAGACTAAGTGAAATGGCATATACACTGCTCTATAATAATTGGATTTTCATTTTACAAAAGCAGTTACCTTCCCACTCTCTGCGGTTACTAATAAGAAAGAACTATATTTCAGATGGACAATAAACAAACAAATAACGACGCTGACTACGAGAAACTGGCTATTGATACGATTCGTCTGAACGTGATTAATCAAAAGGTTGCTGCTGTCAGGTCTTCCCTTGAAACCAAGCCGGAAAGGGCGGTCGTTCGCAGTATGTATAGAACCTCATTGCGTGTAGCTGCTGTTTTTGTCCTTCTTGTTGGTTCTGCTTCTATATATAAATATATATCTACAAATGATCAGTCGGTTTATAACAAACTGTTCGTAAACTATGAACTGGCAAATACACGCGGAGAACAGGCCCACGAGAATGAAACAGAGGCCTACAAAAACGGGAACTGGAATGAAGTAGTTCACATTTATCATTCAGAAAACAATAAATCGGCGAAAAATACCTTTCTTGCTGCCATGTCTGAAATGCAGTTAAACCATTTTCCACAAGCCATTTCTTTATTTGAAGAAATATTGAATACTAAATCAAGTGATCAGGTTTTTCAGGAAGAAACCGAGTATTATTTATCGCTGGCTTACCTGATGGATCACCAGGAATTAAAGGGACTGCGGTTAATGGATAAAATTAAATCAGACACGAACCATACTTATTATCCGATGGCCAATAAATTATCGGGTATTGATATGAAAATCATAGAGTTAAAAAATAAAACCAAATAAGGTTACATTTTGAAACGGGGCGGTTACTAATAAAAGAAGCGTTCCTTGAAAAGATTATAATGAAAAAACCATAAGAAATCCAATAACCAGCGAAAAAACCATATCCCCGAAAAACCCAAATGAACTAAAAAACCCTATCCCTTCTGAAAACGAAAATCCAATTCCGGTATTGAAAAACAAAAATCCAATTCACTGAAAAACTAAAGTCGGCGTATCCTAAAAAAACTGAGTAGAATTTAGACAACGTGTATTTAAACATCCAATAGACTCTGAAAAAGCGTCGACTTTCTTTTTTTATTTCTCATTTTTGGTGGTTACTTAAGGATCTTCTCCACCCATTTCTTTGTTTCATTTACCAATAAAGACATAATATCTTTTTTGCCGGCTTTAAAAGAATGATCCGCGCCTTCGAGTTCTACCAGAGTCGCTTTCCGCAAAGATTTGCAAACCTTTTTAATGAGTGCTGAGTCCGCCAGCGCATCCTTAGTGCCCTGCAAAAAAAGCATGGGTATCTTCACTGCTTTCAAATGTTCGGCGCGTTCGGTGGAGGGCTTACCTGCAGAATGAAGCGGAAAGCCATAGAAAATAATGCCGCTGACAGAACTATCCGGATGAGCCGCCAGAAATTGTGAACTCATTCTACCGCCGAAAGATTTGCCGGAAACGAAGAGCGGGAGTTTGGGATTTAATGCCCGCGCCTTCTCTATTGCGGCTGCTATTGCGAGATGAGCGATTGCCGGAGAATCAGGCCTGCCCTTTTTGTTTTCTGCAAATGGAAAATTAAACCGCAGGGTAGCAATGTCCACTTTTGCAAGAGCCTCCGCCAGCGTTTCCATAAATGAATGATCCATTCCGGCTCCTGCTCCATGCGCCAGCGTGAAGATGCACGGTTGGTTTTCAGGCAATATATATTTGGCTGAAACGAAACCTGCCGTAGGTGAAACTTTTAATTGGAAAGATTGTGTGTGCATGGAAAAAAGATTATTTTCAATCCACGGGGTATTCCTTTTTTTTCATTTCTCTTAATTCATTTAATTTATCTGAAACAGCTTTCAGGTCATGGTAAATGATTTTTACCTGAGCTAAAATTTCATTTTTGCTGATGGACTGATCCAGTAAATTTTCGTAATGATGTACCTGAATTTCTAATGCCTCAATCGCAGTCATCAATTTCTTGTGTGGGCATGACTGATAAATTTAGAGTGATATAACATTTATCAGACTACGTAATATCGTACGGATGCGCAATCTTAGTGCTCAGCTTTTCATCCTTCAACAGTTCAAATAATCAGAAGCAAAAAACCGTGCCAAAAATAAAGTTTTTATCAGGAATGCCAGTCAGAGAAAACGCTGAATGTTCTGTCATTTTTACGAGAATTCTGTCGAGTGGCAATTAAATGAAATAACCAGTAACAAAATTTCGAAACGTAAAAACATCGGGATAGTATTTATACTATCGATTGAAAATACTATGCGCTGATTTCCAAAATTGGGAAAGAAATCTTTTCATTTTATAACAGTTTTTTTGAGAATCTGGCATTCCTTTGGCATAACAATAACAAACCCTTGAAAATGAAAAAGTATCTTCCGGCTTTATGTTTATTTGCTACAATATTTTTAATTAATCAGACTCCGGCTCAGGTAAGTGTTAGTGTCAACGTAAATATGGCTAGCCAACCCAACTGGGGTCCTTCCGGGTACGATAATGTGAATTACTATTATATGCCTGATATTGAGACCTACTACTATGTGCCCCAACATCAGTTTATTTATTTAGAGAGAGGCAAATGGGTTTTTGCTTCTTCGCTTCCTGCAAGGTATCATTCTTATGACCTGTACCGGGGATATAAAGTGGTGATCAATGATCCAAAGCCCTACCTGCATCATGATATATACATGCCACGTTACGCTCATTATCGCGAATATTATGACCGCCAGCCCGTTCTGCGCGATCACAGAGATGACGAACACGGGAATGGTCATGCTTACGGACATTACAAACATGATAAAGAGGATAAACATGATAAAGAGGATAAGCATGATAAAAAAGATCATGGCCACGATGATTAATACAGCATTGGATTTTTCTATCACGCAACAATACTGTTTTAGATTTTGAGATAAATTATTTTAAAAAAACCAGAGATGAAAAAGCGCAGGTTATTTTTTATTTTATGTTCTATCGGAGCGATCTTGTTTTTTGGATCCTGCTCGAAAAATGATAAAAGTTCAGGCACCAGCAGCAGGCTTCAGGTCGTTCTTACCGATGGTCCTGATCCTTCCGTAAAAGAAGTATGGGTGGATATTCAGCAGATAGAAATTCTGATGAGCGACACAAGCCATCCGTTGATATTAAACGGAAGCCATCCGGGAGTATATAACCTGCTTGATTTTTCTGACGGGAAAGATACGCTGCTGGCAGACGCAACCATTCCTCCCGGCACGATTAGCCAGATCCGACTGATACTGGGAGACAATAACTATATCATCACGACGAATGGTGTCAGGATTCCATTAAAAACACCCAGCGCACAGGAATCCGGTTTAAAAGTACAGATACATCAGGAAGTAAGCGGTGGTATTTTATACAGACTGACACTAGATTTTGACGCAGGTAGATCGATCGTAAAAGCCGGGAATAGTGGAAATTATTTGCTGAAGCCTGTGCTTAGAATTATATCTCTCATACCCTCAGGCGGAGATATTTTCGGAGTTGTAATCCCGGATTCTGCAAAAACTTTTGTATTTGCTTTACAGGGAATGGATACGATCGCCTCCACATCAACGGATACTACCAGCGGAAAATTTTTATTTAAAGACATCCCTGCCGGTAATTATTCACTTTCTTTTCTTCCTTCCGATATTACATTAAAACAAACATCCATAAATGCGGTCGTCGCCCTGGGACAGATCACCAATGTGGATACCATCCGGCTTCAACATTAAATATAGTCCGTACACTATTATTGGAGAACTTAAAAAGATCCCGGCTTAAAGCGGGATTTTTTATTGAGTACCAATGCGTTATAGGTCATTCTCACGTATTTTCCCTATTGCGGTCATAATGGATATTTTATATTTTGTGGAAGCACATTAAAATCCGAAAGTACCCTTGAAAAACTTTTACTCTGCCATCTTATTGCTGGTGGTTTTATCACCATTCCTTTCCAACGCGCAGCTCACCAATGGAGGTACAAATGCCTATTTTGGAATTGACGGTGACACCCGCAACAACTATGTAAAATACGGTACCGCTTCCGGAAACATTGCGAGTGATGACTGGTTTTCTTCCTCTTCTTTGGTCTATAGTGTTATCGATACTTCTAATGCAGCCACCTATTTAAGCCTCCTGCAAGCCGGTGCCAACCTGGGTTTCAATAAAAGAATGTCCGTGCCTCTTTTTTCCAAAATAAATGGAAGACTTTGGCTGGATGCTGTATATGGGAGAGACTATGTTGCCACCAGTCCGCTTTTTGATTCGACCATTTTTACTATTGCAGCCAAAAACGGAGATAATCCGGTAAACTGGTTTGGGGGTTCAGGGAATATTCCTGATAAAACTGACTTGTTGGACGTTTATGCTCATGTGCGCAGAGAAGGGCTCAACATACATGATTCATTATGGCTTCTTACCGGTGTTTCCACAGTCGGTACCTCTGGATCAAGATATTTTGATATTGAGTTATACAAGAAAGATTTTAGTTATAACAAACCGGGTGGCACTTTTTCCACTGCAGGAACCGAAGCAGGTCATACTGCATGGTTATTTGATGCAAGTGGAAACGTTACCCAAACAGGCGATATGATCATTGCGGTAAATTTTACTCCGGGCTCTGCCCCGGTCGTGGATCTGCGCATATGGGTCAGCGCTACAACTTATTCAACAGTTACCCCTACTTATTTTAATTTCGGTCCCAATTTCGACGGCGCAACCCCGGCTTATGGTTATGCTTCCATTCTTTCCAAATCAGGAGGAACGAATTTTGGGTCCGGTATATCCAATTTTTCAGCAACACCTGCTCAGGATACTACTTATTCGACACCCTGGGGAACCGAGCAGACAACAAAAAACTGGGGAACACAATATCAATCTTTACAACTTGTAGAAATTGGATTGAACCTGACGCGCATCGGTCTGGATCCGGCGTTATATACTGCTAATGGATTAAATCCATGTGTTTCCATGTTCTCAGATATTTTCTTTAAATCCAGGTCATCCAATTCCTTTGTTTCTAACATGCAGGATTTTGTTGAACCCTTAACATTCCTTCGGGAGCCTGTTATGGATTTTTCATTGACCCCGGATACACTACGATGCAACAGACTAACTGGCGATATTCAGATTACCAATAATTCAACAGCCGGTATTTATAGCTGGGCAACCACAAACGGTAATATCATCAGTGCAAACAGCGATAGTTCGAATATCAATCTCAATAAGGCAGGGACCTATATTGTTTCTGCGAGTCCGGCATTGGGTTGTCCGGCAACCAGAATGGATACAGTGGTGATTCCCCTGGACACATTTCCACCCGTCGCATCCATAGCAGCCGGAGTCGGATCTAACTTTTCTTACTTGCAATTGTACGGCGGGGACGTGAATGCCAGTAATTATATTACTCCTTTTGGAGGATCTCAGGGGCTGCTATGGGATTGGAACGGACCGAATAGTTTCACTTCCAACATACAAAATCCATTAACAGACACAGCCTGGGGTCCGTATCAGTTAATTGTAACAGAGAAAAGGAATGGGTGCAAAGACACCGCAGTGATGACACTGGATTATTTTCAATTTGTCGTACTGTTTGGCGCCACACTGAAATTGGATGGCACAATTAAAGCAGACGGAGTTGAATTGAAATGGCTGGACGGCAATCAGCCCAATACCGATTTTTACGAAATTGAAAGGGCGACCAGCTCCCAGGATTTTGTGTCCATCGGAAAATCAGTTAATTCTTCGGGAAAGTCCATCATTTCCATGAGTCCTTTTTACTTTACGGATGTTCACCCGATAATGGGAAACAATTATTACCGGATCAAATCGGTCAGTATAAACGGAGATTTTACATATTCCAATGTTTATCTGGCGAACTATAACGCTGATGGACAACCGAAATTCTATATCGGCGTGAATCCCGACGGAACTCCGCAAGCGTTAATCGGCACATTGACAAAAAATAACCCAAACAGCCAGGGCGTACTCGTGATCTACAACGAAGTGGGACAAATTGTTAATCAGAAATATGTGCAGTTAAGCGAAGGGACCAATAAAATAGAAATACCCAAAAACAGTTTACCGAAGTTTTCTGTTGGGATTGTTTCCTTGTATATCGGCAACCAGCTGGCTTTTTCTCAAAAAGCTGTCTTTTAATTGCACAAATATTCCATCGAACAACATGAATAAATGTTTACCTGCCGCACTTCATCCGCTTATAATATCATATCAGGGTTTTGGATTTCGCAAGACTAAATTCCTTCCTCGTAGAAAATGGAATTAATATTCTTATTGTTATAGAAATAAGGAATGCACAATGCAGATATTCCGACGATGATTGTTATGCCACCCAACAATTGAATAAATTCCCTGTTAAGTTTTAAATCTGTAAAACGATGAATCCCATCTATTTTCCAGATGCAAAAAGCCATGATTAGTAAAAAAAAGACGAAATACATCAGATCTCCTTTTTTAAATAGAGTTTTAAATGCATAAAAACAAGCACCGGCGATCAGGAGTAAAATATTTACAATGAAAATGATGCTGGATACATTGATGTAATCTGACGGACCATAATAAGTACCCAAACGGTACCAGATTTCAAATACAAAGCAAACCATTGTCGCGAGAATGCCTAAGAAAAGTGCGGAGAGAAAAGCTTTACTAAATGGCAGTGGAATTAGATTATTGTTCATAAATATTAATTTTTATTTTTTTTGAAAATCTGCCGGCCTCTGACCATGATTCGTTTTGTTTTACCGGGTGACTCATAGGTATGATCTTTTTCCTTTTGTTCGCTATAATAATTCAAAATAGATGCAGACTGAATAACACCTGCAATTTCATGGCCATCATCTTTGAGAACAAGGAGTTTATGCAGATTATATTTGCCCATCATTTCCGCCGCAAATCCGAGATCGTCAGAGTCATAGATATGCGGCAAATGAGAATCAGTATTTTTAGCTTTTGATAAAAAACCCGCAACAGGAATAGATTGTAACACATCAGGTTGAAAGGCATCCGGTGCGTGTACCCCTCTGCGTTTTATTTTTTCAGTCATGATACTTCCTTCCATCAGAAAAAACGAGATAAAATAGGCGGCTATGCAGGCTCCAAGTAATGGCAGTAATACGCCGGATTGTCCGGTGGTTTCCAGTGCAAACAAAATAGAAGTCAGGAGGGCGCGGGACGCACCGGCAAACATGGACGCCATTCCAATAAGAGCTGCCAGCGGGATGATAACAGGTGCGGTGGGAAAAAAATAAAGTAAACACATTCCCAACAACGCCCCCAGCGCGCCACCGATCGTGAAAAGTGGCGCGAGTGTTCCACCGGATGTTCCGCTTCCCAACGAAACGGCCCAGGATATATATTTCAACAGGCATAGGGAGAATAACATCGTGAGTGGGAGGGTGCTGTTTAGCAAAAGTCGAATATTGTCGTAGCCAACGCCCATGGTTTCCGGCGCAAAATATCCGGTTACGCCAATCGCAATGGCACCTATGGCCGGGAACCACATCCAGTGAACCGGCAGTTTTTCGAATAGATCTTCAATGGCATATACCGATCTGGAAATTGCCGAAGCAGCAATTCCTGTCACCATTCCAATTCCTACATAGATTAGTAAAGCACCACCCGTAACGGGTATTATGGCAGGCATTGCAAAAACCGGATTACTGCCAAATAAAAAAATATGCATACCCGCCCCGGTTATACATCCCGTGGCAACCGGAATAATCGAACGTGGCGAAAATTCGAATAATAACAATTCAATAGCCAGCATGATGGCGGCCAATGGCGTTCCGAATATCGCTGCCATGCCCGAACAGGCGCCCGCTGCCAAAATAATTTTTCGTTCGCCAGATGAAATATGCATGAGCTGACCGGTGAAAGAACCAAATGCACCGCCTGTGGCAATAATGGGTCCTTCTGCACCGAAAGGACCTCCGGTCCCAATCGAGATCGCAGCAGAAAGTGGTTTTAGAAAAGTAATAGCCGGTGGAATCCGGCTGTCATCCACAATGATTTTTTCCATGGCTTCGGGAATTCCGTGACCTGTAATGGATCTTGATCCAAACCGCGCCATGAGTCCAACCAGTAAGCTGCCCGCTATCGGAATAAAAACAACAAACCACCCGAGATGATTACCGGAAGGTGAGGCCGGTGCAAAAGATAATTTTCCATGAAAACAAAGATTGGTGATCCCGTCTATCAGGTACACCAGACCCTTTGCAATAAACCCAATTAAAATAGCATTAAAAATAGACTGCAGGCTCAGGTAAAAAATGCGTCTGTTGACGGGTGATTCTTTTAAGTCTCTGTTTCTATGATGCAAACCACTCAGGGATACCGACAAGGGGATGGGAGAATTCATTCTGCAAAACTATTGCTCAAATCATATTTTATCAAATAATTTACTGTTAAACAGGGCAATTATATAAGATATACTATAATTTTGTAAATGCTCAAAACAACCTGCAACCTGTCTGAATGTTTTCTATGTCAGCATTGCATGACGGAATGGAGACCGCTGGTCGGGCTGAACAAGAAAACCAGGATGATTAGAAAAGGAAAAACCATTTTTAAAGAAGGTGATCCGGTTGAGGGGATTTATTTTATGTATCAGGGTTGGGTTAAAATTCATAAAGAATGGATACACCCTAAAGAATTAATCCTGCGATTTGCGCGGGCCGGAGAGATCATTGGTCACAGGGGACTCGGGGATAAAAAAATTTATCCCGTTTCTGCAACAGCGTTGGAAGACTGCGTGGTGTGTTTTGTTTCTGAAGATTTTTTAGAAACCAGTTTGAGAGCAAACCCCGCGCTGACGTATCGGCTGATGCAGTTTTATGCCGCGGAACTGCAGAAGGCAGAAAGAAGGATGCGCGACCTGGTTCATATGGAAACAAAGGGAAGAATTGCCGGAGCTCTGATTGAGATGAATGGAAAATTTGGAACAAACCGCGACGGGTTTATTTCCATGCCGGTGAGCCGGCAGGATGTCGCCTCTTACGCAGGCACAACTTATGAAACGCTTTTTAAATTGTTTAATGAGATGAAAAAAGAAAAAATCATCAGCACATCAGGGAAATTTATCAAAATCAAAAATGAAACAAAACTTCAGCAGCTTTTAAAAATGAAATAAAATGATTGCCCAGTTCGAAAAATTAACTCCGCAGGAACAGGATCTTTTGATTAAGGCACCCGTACTGCTTTCGGTGCTTGCTTCCTGTTCGGAAAATGCCATCAATAAAACACAAAAATCAGATGCCATCAAACTGGCACATATTAAAACCTTCACGGCAGTAGCTGAACTGCAGCCCTATTTTAAAGAGGTGGAAAAAAATTTTAAAGAACATTTTGAGCAGATTGCAAAGAAATATTATCCCTTTGATGACATCCACCGGAATTTGCTCAAATCGGAAATAAAAAATATAGAGAAAATCATTGCGAAACTCAACCCTTCCTATGGTAAGGCCTTGTCGAAAAGCCTGGAACGGTATACCATTCATGTGAAACGCGCGACCTACAGTATTTTTCAGGATTTTATTTTTCCGCTGGCGATGCTTGATCTGAAGAATCCTCAATCTGCAAAGCTTTAAAAACCTGCTTTACGATCCGGTCACAACGAATGAGATGAAAACTATATACATTTTCCCTCATATAGTTCGTGAGATGCCCGCGCAACATGGTCTTGGCCCGGTTAAGTCTGACCTTGATATTCGATTCTTCCAACATGAGGACTTCGGCAGTTTCTTTTACAGAAAGATCTTCCACTTCTCTCAATACAAATACCATCCTGTATTTTTCAGGCAACCCGGCAATAGCGGTTTCTAAAACACCATTGAGTTCTTTATTCATGAGCAGGTGGGCCGGAGTCGTCATGCTAAGTGAATTTTGATGATGTTTTTCCTCCATATTCTTTAAGCGCAGTTTTTTGTTTTTTTGTGCAAGGCATTCATTCATCATGATTTTGGTGAGCCAGGTGCCAAAAGATGAACGGTTTTCAAAACCTGCTAAATGTTCATAGGCCTTGATATGGGAAACCTGCATGGCATCTTCTACTTCCATTTCATCATTTAAAATGGACATACCGAGGCGGTAAAGTCTTTTGTTGTACCTGCGTATGATATTTTCAAAAAGCCGTGGCTCCCCGTCAAGTATATTTTGAATGAGGACGGTGTCAGGAACGTCTTCTGTCTGCAAAACGAAATGGTTCATATTACTATACATGTTTAGATCAGGATATGAGGATTTGGTTACAGAATTCTGCTAAAATATTTTTGTAACCTTTTTCTCCTATTCGGATCTATATTGATAAATAAAATTATTTTATGACAACAATAAGACAAGTACAAAACGTTTTACGAGTGACTTTTGGAATCGTACCGATCGTTGCCGGCCTGGATAAATTTACCAATTTGCTGGCTAACTGGCCAGGATATCTCGGTGCAAATGTCAGCGGAATGCTGCCCGTAAATGCAATGGTCTTTATGAAAATTGTTGGTGTAATCGAGATTGTTGCCGGCATCATTGTTCTTTTGCGTCCTTTGATCGGTGCATATATCGTGATGGTGTGGTTAATCTGCATCGCGCTGCAACTAATTATCGGGGGACATTTCTTCGACGTCGCTGTTCGTGATCTGGTTATGGCGATCGGTGCATTTACACTGGCTAAACTCACGATGATTGCAGGATCTGAAAATATTCAACAAGCCAAAGCGATGGCCAGATAAGAAACTTTGTAACTATGGACGGATGCCTAGTAAAATACCGGAACGTTTTTAAATGATCCTGCTGTTATTAAAACGGATCCGGAAGGACCATAGATATTGTTTGGATTGCCGGCTGTGATCATCGGCGTAAGTCTTCCGGAAAAATTTCCGTTAATATGTCCTTTATTGTACGATGTTATATTGAAGCTGATACTGTCTGACAGATCGTGTATAAATTCATCAGCGCCGTTATAACTTAAAACAAATATATCTCCATAGATGCCGGTATAAGAATAGTTTCCAATCATTAAGCTATCTGTAGCAAAAGTAAACGTCGTTTCTCCTGTTGTACCTACACAGTCAAAGATGTAAACGGTACTATTTGTGCCAGGATAAAGTGTTTTACTGCATCCCAATTGATAATAGGTAGGCGACTGACTGTCGGGATTATTAACAGAAGTGGTAACCGTGTTTCCATTAATCACATAAGTCATGGTCGCAACACCCGAAGAGCCTCCGGAATTTTGCTTATCCATCATCGCATCTGCAATCGACTGCTTTAAACAGGATGACAGAAACAGGATCATCAGAAAGGCTATTAATAATTCTTTCATCATTCAA
The DNA here is from genome assembly GCA_963757315.1 of uncultured Bacteroidota bacterium. Lineage (GTDB taxonomy): Bacteria > Bacteroidota > Bacteroidia > Chitinophagales > Chitinophagaceae > Puia. The sequence continues at coordinate 1,404,958 of CAVWRD010000012.1, forward strand.
TATTTTTACTAATAGTCAGCAGGTCTTTTTCCAAAACGTAAATAAAAAGTCAAACCCAGACTAACGTAATTATCAGACCCTCCATGAGCCATAATGGTTTCATAGCGAAAATTTAAATCCAGCGGTGTATTGCCTACTAAAAACAAATAGCCTGTACCAGCTGCAAATACTACTCCGTGAAAAGTCAGGTTTGCCGTAGTGCCATCGGCATTAGCGACAGATGTAACGCCGTAAATATTATAACCGATCTGGGGCTCAACATAGAGGCCAAGTCCTGTTCCATTCAGTGAATATCGATAGCCTGCTTTGATCGGAATGACGGCTGTCCCGTCCCCGCTTCCTCCATCATTTAAAAAGAAAAGATTTGCTCCAAGTTCTAATGTGAGATCAGCCGCCTGGGAAACAGGAAATATTCCCTTCACATATGCGCCGAACCCCAAAGAATAATTACCCGTATTGGGTCCAACCATCTTCATCAAGCCCAATTGTGCTTCTGTATGGGTAACAATAAGAATTAAAATAGATGCTAATATTACTTTCAACATGGCCTGGGTTTAGTTCGGAGTGGTATCGGGTTAACAGGTACCATACGGTATAACAAAAAAACACTGGATAAATTGTGTAATTCAGTTTATTGCATATATAATGTGAATTTCAGAAATACATACATACCTTTTAGTATTCCAATATTTTATTTCAGCTCGTTATTATAAAAACATGACTATGTATAAAATTGATGAAATCGCTCCAGATCTTTACCGCATTTCAGTATTTGTACCTGAGATTCAATTGCAGTTTAATCACTTTCTTATTAAGGACGATGAACCTTTACTCTATCATGCAGGTTTAAAGCATATGTTTCCGGTTTTGCAGGAAGCTGTTAAAACTTTAATCGACCCTGGCCTGATCAGGTGGATAGGTTTCAGTCATTTTGAAGTAGATGAGTGCGGAGCATTAAATGAATGGTTGCAGGTTGCTCCAAATGCAAAACCTGTATGTAGTGAAGTGGGTGCTTTAGTGAATATGTCTGACTTTGCAATCCGACCGGCGCTCGCAATGAAAAGCAATGACATACTTCAAACAGGGAGATGTAAGTATCGTTTTATTAGTACACCGCATCTTCCTCATGGATGGGATGCCGGGGTCATGTTTGAAGAATCAGACAAAACGCTGCTTTGTTCTGACCTGTTTCATCAGAACGGCGATTTAATCGCTTTGACAGACAAAGATATTCTTGGCGCACATAAATCCTCTATGCTTATATATGAAAAAGGACCATTGATGGATTATACTCCTTATAATTATAAAACAAAAGCAATGCTTCTGGAACTGGCAGCTCTACAGCCTAAAACATTAGCAACTATGCATGGTTCATCTTTTTTCGGTGATTGCTATAAAGCATTAATAGAATTAGATGTTGTAATGAAAGAGGTATGGGGCGAATAGTTTACAAATTTCATTGATCATAACACTGATTGATTTGTGCAAGACAGAATCGTAGAATTCAAAAGGTTTGTTACAATTGGATTTGACAGGCTGCCGGGCAAACCGTTCATTCGAAAATTAAGAAGTAAGATAAATGCTGTTTATGGTTAGTGTTTCTAGTTCTTTAAATTCAATCCGGGGCTCGCTACGGTACAATGTTTCAAATCAACCTGCAGTATTTCTCCGCCACCCGTGGTTCCGGGTCCAAATCCTTTATTGGAAATATACAGTTTACCATCCGGGCCGAAAGTCAATCCCGTTGGAAGAGAAAGACCGGACACGATCACTTCTTTTTTACCGGTATAGTCTACCCGAACTACATCTCCTGTGCCCGGAGTCGGGCCCATACCGCTTACTGTTGAATTTTCAAGAATATATAGTCTGCCAAATTCGTCGTGAACGACTCCCAGGATGGTTGTAAAACCGGAGATGATTGGCTGGACGTTTTTATCGGCTGATATTCTGTAAATTTCAGATCTTCCGGCGACCACGGGGAAAGTGTCCAGATTGCCTACGAGAAAATTATCGTCAAGAAAAGTTACGGCTGTAGGAACGATATGTCCCTGACTGACTGATATGTCTACTACTCTTGTAATCTCACCTCCCGGCGTGATTTTTACAAAATCTCCCTGATTTGGTTCTGTTACATAAAGATTTCCGTCTACGTTGATCATGGCATACGGAGTTCCATCCGGTTCCGCTCCTCCATGTGGTTCAGGATGCAATGTGGGATGGGTCATTGTGTAGACACTCAAATTTGCTATGAGAGACCAGGTTCCGTCATGGCGTATTTTAACAACACCATTTGGAACTACAGGTACACCGGTTGGAGAGGATGGGATACCGTGTGAACAGCCCGCTCCTGCAAGCAGTGCATAAAGATCATTACCGATAAATGCAACATCTGCCACACCTTGAAAATCACCTCCCACTATTTCCTGATCTACACTGGACGGCAGCTGATCTGTAACGGTAGTCCGAACGCCATCAGCATTGACTTTTGAAACGCGCCCACCCGTTAGGCTCCCCAGATAAGGACCAACAGGGAAAGTAACCTGGGCACACTGGCCTGCAGTAGAATTTGATCCGCCCGTTCCCGCCTCGGCAACATATAGATTTCCGTCGGGACCGAATTTCAAACCGCGCGGACTATTAAAACCAGTTGCGAAGACTTTGACGGTAGGCATTCCACCACTTATGCAATCGGGAGGGACATGGTCCTTTTTACATGTGGCAAAAAATAAAATGACTGCGACAACTCCCGCAAGCTTTGCATAAAAATGTTTTTTCATAAAAAAAGTTTGATTGGTTTTAAGAAAATAATTCAGGTGATCAGGAAGAAAATTGTGCGTACGAATTCAACTAAACGGAATCAAATGACTGATGCGAAACGTGAGTAGTTTTTTCTTTGTTAAAACTGATTAATTAATAATGACTGATGCGAAACGTAAGTAGTTTTTTCTTTTCATAAAGTTGATTATTTAATAAGGTGATGGGGAAAAAGGTAATTTTAATAGCGTGACGATGTAACTGCGAAAACTAAAGCCGGTTCGCTGACAAAATAAATTATCACGATATCCTGGAATTATGCCGGGACTATAAAAGTCAAAAAGAGTGGAGACAATCGGATAAACGACACGAGATCTCTTGCGTGTACACGGGTACGAATAATTAAATTCGAAATTAAACTTGATTTAGTTTAAAAAAAATACCTATTTATAGGTAGAGGACAATATGCCAAATAATGTTGACAAACTCAGTTGACATATACAAACAACATGTTTATGAAGAATGAATCGTTCACACTCGAGTTCAATAAAGTAATGAAAAGACTAAGCAATGAATCAGCTCCCGGCATGTTGAAACTGGAGCCGGACTTTTTTAATAAGCTCTTAAACTTTTTCCTGATTGGAGATTCTTATTATTTCATCTTAAACCACCAAAGCCTTGCTACTGAATTTGTAGGTAAAGAAGTGGAAGATATACTTGGTTATCATCCGCATGAGTTCAATATTCATTTTATGAACGAGAAACTTCATCCCGATGACCGATCCTGGTATCTGTCTTTCGGGAAAAGCATTGCGGATTTTTACTCAAAATTGTCTATAGAAAAAATCATGAAATATAAAATCAGATATGATATTCGTTACAGAAAAATGAATGGCGAATATGCAAGAATACTTTATCAGGGTATGTTGCTTGAACATGATGAAAATGGCAGATTCCTTAGATCGCTGGGAGCTCATACGGATATTACATACCTGAAACAGGAAGGCATACCCGCGCTATCATTCATAGGTACGGATGGTGAACCATCATATCATGATGTTGATTTAAGCAATATATATATCGAAAGCAGGGAAGACCTGACAAGGCGTGAAAAACAAGTACTCAGACTTTTAATGGATGGAAGACTAAGTAAAGAAATCAGCCAGATATTAAAAATCAGCAAGCAAACCGTGGACACCCACCGTAAAAATATGCTTTGCAAGAAAAAACTCAATAATACCTGCGAATTGGTGGGTAAAGCCATCCGGTATGGTTGGATATAACTAAAGCCGTTCAGGCAGGCTCACTGAAAAATGGTTATCAGAATAACCGGAATTTACCAATCAAATGTTCTAAAAAAATTATCTGAACTTCATGAAAAAGAAGATTCAGGATAACAAACTTACAGTGAGACTATTAACCCTAACCAAGAAACTAAAAATATGGAGACCCACGCACATGATCTGCACAAGGCGCCCGGCCACGGATGGAAACATTATTTCTTTGAATTTTTTATGTTGTTCCTTGCAATCACGCTGGGATTTTACGCAGAAAATTTGCGTGAAGGGATAAAAAACAGAGAAGAGATAAATTTAAATATGCGCACCATATTATCTGACCTGAGAGCAGATGTAAAACATTTTGATTCCGTGCTCGACCGAAATCAATTTGGATATACGATGGCGGATTCACTCATAAGATTGTTGCATTCAGATCTGTCAAACACCGGGGAAATTTACTACTGCGCAAGATCGGTAACGTCGAATATTGGTTATTTCTATTCCAATTCAAAAACATTTGATCAGATGAAGACAGCTGGTTTGTTGAAACTGATAAGACCAAGGAGCTTGCTTGACAGCATCAGCACTTATTACGTTTCTTTCGAATGGCTAACTAACCAAAGCGATCTGATGCGTATGAAGCTGGATGAAATTCACAAAGGGAATAATGAACTGTTCGATAGTTATGTTTTCTATAAGATGATGAATGTAAACCTCGGTAATTTCAATGGCACACACCTCATCATCAATAAACCTGAGGGTCACCCTGTTTTGCTTTCTACAGAATTCAACAAGGTGAACGCAGTTTCATTGAATTACCATTACTATTCTAGTACAGTAAAGTTTTACTGTCGAACCGCTGTTATACAAAGAGCGCTCGCGCTGCGGCTTATTCAATCGATTAGTGAAAAATATTTTTAAAATTATGTTATGCGTCTTATCTGTTCATTAATGGTGCTTGTTATTATTTCAACAAGAAGTTTTGGCCAGGAGGATATAATATATAATACGAAAGATTTAAACGATTTGAAGTCACTTCCTGACAAATGGGAAAAATATTGGAATAAACACAACATGGATTCTTTGAGTACTATGCTAACAGACGATGTAGATTTTGTAAATTTAGCTGGTGTATGGTTAAAAGGTAAAACAGCCTCCATCGAATTACTCAGGCTGGTTCATCAAACGACTTTTAAAAGCAGTGTTTGGACTACCGATAGCGTTAAGATACGGTACATAAAACCAGATTTGGCTATTCTGCATATTGGCTGGGGCCTAAGTGGAGAAGTTGATCCTGATGGCTCTAACCGGAAACCAAGACATGGAATTTTTACGTGGCTGGTTATTAAGGAAAAAGAACAGTGGATGTTGCTGGAAATGGATAATGTAAATATAAAATAATCACCTTCGCAATTCTCAACCACCAATCGCCATCGCTCCGCGAACCACCATCTCACAACAGTGATCTGGCAGTTAAAACCGTTAGATACTCATTTCCCAATCCCGGAGATTGAAACAGAAGATAGCTTTATTCTATTGAGCTTTTCCGGTTAGCCATTAAATTGGAAGCCGAGTTTTATTATTCATTAACTCTAACAATTATTTTATGAGACAATTTTTATTTTGGCCGAAAGGCGACCGGGTAGTTTACAATCTGATGTACCTGATCATGGCGGTTGTTTGTTTTACAGGCTGCAAAAAAGAGCCGGGCTTCCATCAGGATTTTCTTCCCTCTTTGTATTCGGCTGACGTGATTGACAAATGGATGACACTTGAAATAAGAATTTATAAGAATGCAACAGGCTTTGGCAATGGAGGATTTGCACGGCCATTTGCCTATTCAGGCATCAGCGCTTATGAATCCATTGATCCCGGAATTCTTTCCTGGAAGCATAAATACAATGGTCTTTCTGGACTGCCGGAAACAGATCAGTTTAAGAAATATAACTGGCCTGCCAGCGTCAACGCGTCCCTGGCTGAAATCAACAGAGGTTTTTTTACAACGGCCAATCTGGATGCAACCGACCTGGCCGCGATTGATTCACTCGAAAACGCCCTGTACCTTGGTTTCAGCGGAGAGAAAGCCGAAGTACTCAGCCGCTCGGTGGCTTTTGGCAAATCCATTGCCGATGCCGTTTTTGCCTGGGCTCAGACGGATGGGTTTACCCAAAATAACGCAATGCCCTATACGCCTCCTGTGGGTTTTGGTTTCTGGGTTCCGACTTCGCCTACGCCGCCAGTCGCTCCTTTTTGGGGGAATGACCGGCGCATCATTGCAAATAGCGGAGACAACGACGCGCCGGGTGCTCCGATTCCATATGCTGAAGTCCCGGGTTCTGATTTTTATAAGCAGGTGAATGACCTTTACCAGGCATCCAAAGTGCTCACCACCGATCAGAAGAATCAGGCATTCTTCTGGAGAGATGTGCCTGGGGTTTCTACACCTGGTCACTGGATGAGCATCACTCAACAGGCGATCAGACAATCGCACAGCCGGCTCGATCAAGCCGCCGGCGCTTATGCGCTCACGGGAATATGCCTGAACGACGCGGTGATCAGCGTGTTCCATTATAAATACATATACCTGAATGTGAGGCCGATTACGTATATCCACAATGTCATTGGCGATCTCACCTGGGCTGCTCAATTTACAACGCCCAATCATCCGGAATATCCGGCTGCTCATGCCTACATTTCAGCAGCTGCTGCCGAAGGACTGACCGCCGCTTTCGGGAATATCGGACCCCTGACGGATCATACCTGGGATTATCTGGGATTTCCGGCCCGTACGTTCAATACATTTCGTGAATTCGCATTGGACGCAGGCAATTCCAGATTTTATGCAGGAATACATTACCAGCCCTCCATCGACGCAGGCCTTAAATCCGGAACCATTGTCGGAGATAATGTCGTGAACAGTTTGTCACGATTTAATCCGGAAGAAAAATAATACCTAACCCTTCCAATAAAGAAACCCGGACAAAATTTTATCCGGGTTTCTATTTATTATCAACCGCCAACCGCCAACCGCCAACCGTCAACCGTCAACTGAAGGCGTTAGCCTTCGATTTCCAAAATCTTCATCAACGAATCTTTACGACCCCGCGATACACTTACGGTAGCGCCGTCTGCCATCACTAGGTAACCCCCGTCTCCCCGGATGTACTTGTTTACTTCATTCAGATTCACCAGGTAGGAATGATGTACCCGGAGAAAGGATTTGAAATCCAGCAATTGCTCTTCCATTTCTTTCAAACATTTGCAGGCTACTATCCTGGATTTATCCCGGAGGAAAAGATGGGTGTAATTATTTTTGGCCTCACAGTAAACGATCTGGTCGGCAGGAATCAGTTCAAATCCTTCTACAGTAGGGATCCCGATTTTCGTAATGCCTTTGTTCCTGTTTTGTATCTGCTCAATCAGGGAACGAAATTGCTCCGCGAGTGGTCTGGGTTTTTGTTCCTCTATTTTATGCACGGCTGAAACCAGTTCTTCTGGATCGATGGGTTTTAAAAGGTAGTCCAGTGCACTTATCCGGAATGCTTTCACGGCATATTGATCATAACTAGTCGTAAAGATCACCGAGAAGGAGATCTGTTTACACTGTTCAAGAAATTCAAACCCGTTCATGGTTGGCATTTCAATATCCAGGAATACCAGTTCCGGATTCATTTTTTCAACCGCCTCAAGTGCCTTTGTCCCTGACATGCATTTGGCTATGATTTCTACGTTCGGGCAATGTTCCTCTAACTGAATGCTGAGCGAATTCAGGCAGTGCACCTCGTCGTCGATGAGAATGGATCTAATCATATTTTACAGGAATTTTAATCTGGACCTCCGTTCCCGCAGCGCTGCCATCCGCGTGTACAAGATCGTTTATGATCACGGTTGATTCATTTCCATGGTCGCTTTGGATCATCGCGATCCGGTCTGCAGTAATCAACAAGCCCATGGATTTATGTTTGGTAGCCGACTTGCTGGCAATTTTTGCGGCCCGTTCACGACCGATGCCGTTGTCCGTAATTTTTATAAGCAGAGAATTTCCTTCCTGCACCACTGCAATTTCCAATTCACCCTTTTCTTCCTTATGCATCAATCCATGCCAGACGGCATTTTCCACATAAGGCTGAATGATGAGCGGGGGAACCTTAATGCGCAACGTGTTCAGGTCCTGTGAAACAATAATTTTATGTGTGAAATGATTATCAAACCGCATGGCTTCCATATCCAGATATAGTTCGAGAGACTCCATTTCACTTTTCAGGGATATGAATGAACTCTGTGAATTTTGTAAAATCATCCGGATTAATCTTGAAAATTTTGTAAGGTACCTTGAAGAATCCGGTTTATTATTCTCCAAAATAAAACGATTGATGGAATTCAGGGAATTGAAAATGAAATGAGGATTCATTTGGGTTCGCAGGGTTTGCATTTTTAATTCGGCGGCCTGTTGATGCAGCTCTGCCTGTTTCCGCTTATTTTGCAACAGGTCGTTGTTCCTCTTCAGGGAAGAATTTCTGAATATAATAAGCCCTAAAAACGCAAAAACAAAAATGCTTCCAGTAAGTATTTTGTTCACGAGAGACTGCTGTTTAAGCTGTACTTCTTTGATTTTATTATCCTTGTCCAACAAGTTCAGGGTGGCCTGTTTCTTATCGTCCTCCGACAATGTTGCGTAATAGTTTAACCTCGAGAGGAACTTGTGCGTCAGCACAGAATCCTTCAAAACGGTATACTTATTCGAATAGAAGAAGGCGCTGTCGTAATGCCCGGTTTGAGAATATATCGTAGACAACAGCTGGTATCCTTCAATCATGGATTGTTGCGCGTGGCCGTCTTTTGCAATGGCGAGACCTTCTGTGGTGAATTTTAAAGCATCTTTATAATTATGCTTGCCTACATAACTTTTTCCCACATTCATAAGGGCTGTCGTTAAATGAATCCTGTCGTCGCTGTTTTTGAAAATTTTTGTGAGGGCAGAGGAAATTTTTAAGGAAGAATCATACTCTTTTCCCGCCAGATAGGTTTCGCTCAGGCTCTGCAAAATGAGCGGATCATTGGGCGTTTTTTTCAATGACTGGAAAAGATAATAATAGGATGAATCGTATTTGTTCAGGCGACAATATATGGATCCCAAAGATTCATTCTGATCCCATGGTATATTGTTTGCCCTTGCATATTGCAGACTTTTTTGATAACAGCCGAGCGCACCTTCATAATCTCCGGCTGCTTTAAACAGATTTCCGAAATTGTTGTACGAAGAGAGGACACAAAGATTATCATTCAGTTTGGTTCTGATCATCAGACTCTTCTGGCAATATTCAAACCCTTTTATATAATTGCCCATGGCTGTATAGAGTACACACTGAAATGCACATAACTTTCCTTTGCCTTCTTCATCACCTGTTTCATCAAAATAAACGGTTACTTTGTTATAGTCGCTTTCGGCATTTGTATTTTCATTTTTCAGATAATGAATGGACCCCAGGTAGAGGTAGCCATACCCAAGGATTTTTGCGTTATGGTTTTTATAAGCCATGCTGATGGATTCAAGAATATCCTTTTCAGCCTGGGGGAAATTTCTTCGGCAATATTCGCTGATGCCCAGATTCAGTTTTGCCATCGCAAGTCCATAGCCATCGGAGGTATTTTTAGATAACAGGAATGACTGATTGGCATAGAAAAAAATGGAATCGGGATTCGGAAGCGGGGACCACCAGTATTGTTCACTGAGAGAGTTCAAACAATCGATCCTGAGATTGCCAGCGGTGTGCGGCAATTCAGCTAACAGCGCCTCAATCGCTTTGTGATTTGGATGTTGTGCGAAAGACGGCCGGGAAATCAGGGTAAGTCCAAAAAAAATAATACAAAAGCTCCTCAAAAGGAATGGGGTCCTTTTATTGTAAGTAAACGGTTCAAAATGACTGATGAAGGTCATATTGGTGTTTGTTAAAACGAAAGTAGTTTTTATTTTGCCGGTGATTCCGGAATTATTTTTTATAAAGTATTTGAATTCACGGTTTTATTCAAGAGGTATTTAGCAGTTGCCGCTCCTGGCTGGTAGTTTACAGAATTAAAAGTCTGGAAACAGTTGCCAACATTATTTTGTCTTAGCCACTATTGCTCCTGAAACCTTAACTATTGATGTATTATCCGTTACTGAAATATTAGCGAAGGTGGCTGTGATTGTGTTTTCCGAAACACTTACGTTTACTATATCGCCTGGTGCGCCTGTAGAATAAAAATAACCGCCCCAGGGTCTTTGAAAATTTCCGTTTGCAGTTGTTACAATGATGCCTACCTGTGTGCTGTCTGGATGTATAAATCCATCTGTTGCTTCATCTCCATTTATCACTGTATATGTACCGTTTGCAGGATGCGGATTGGCAAAGTAAAGATCGATTTGGTCAACTTCACGTGAATCAAGTGATCCCACATCTCCTTCACCTGAAACAAATGTTCCCGCATCTCCGGTAACAGAATAGGAGGAATCTCCTATATAAGAAAAGCCATTTAAAGTCCATCTGGTGGCTGGAGGTGTAATAAGAGTAGGAGTCGCAGTAGGACCCGCATTGCTTTTCTTACAACCATAAAAAGCAACCGAAATGATGAGTGCTAATGTCAGCAATGAAAATGCTTTCATGATTATTAGTTTAGGGATATATTAAAAAATTAGTTATCAGAAAAAGTGCATGACTTTGAATACAGCATCAATCGATTAGTCGAAAAAAATTTGGAAAAAGAAACAGTCCTTTCATCCTGTTCTTTTTATATCTTGTGCATACTACAATCAACCCCTAACATGTCACAAACCCGGCAATTAGCCGCTATCTTATTTGCAGATATTGCCGGATATACAGCCATGATGGAAGCTGATGAAGCCCATGCTTTTACTCTGCGGGACAAGTTTAAAAAAACACTGGAATCCGAAACTGCTCTTCATAGTGGACGTATCATCAAATTCAGCGGCGATGGTGCCCTTTGCAGTTTTGGCAGCGCCGGAGAATCAGTGCGTGCGGCCATGGGTATTCAACACGCCATGCAGATTGATCCTAAGATTCCCCTGCGAATTGGAATCCATCAGGCAGATGTAGTTTTTGATGAAGGTGATGTGCATGGTGACGGGGTCAATATCGCTTCCCGCCTGGAATCCTTTGCAGTTCCCGGCAGCATTTTCATCTCTACCAAAGTGCAGGACGATATCAAGAACCAAAAAGATATTCTCACCGAATCACTCGGAAAATATACCCTGAAGAATATAAAAGAACCGGTGGAAATCTTTGCCGTCAGCAATGCCGGCCTTGTAGTTCCGAAAAAAATAAAACTGGAAGGCAAGGGCGAAAAATATAATCCGCGCAGATCCTCCGCCGGAATTAAAAAAACGATTTCGTTCGCGATGATCGCACTGATCGCAATAACAGCCGCGGGATTTTTGATAGTGCGCCCGATGATGAAAAAATCTTATGCGCGTTATGAACTCATTCCCCGGATAAAAGAATTGGTTAACAACAACGCAAGACCACCAACCGCGGCTTACGATCTGGGTCTCGAAGCGGCCTTATGGATCCCCGGAGATTCTGCACTGATAAAATTGTGGCCCATCATAACTTCTACCATTTCCGTAGAAACGGAACCCGAAGGAGTCGAAGTAGTTTGGAAAGATTATAACAAACTGAATGATCCCTGGCGTAAAGCAGGAACTTCGCCGTTGAAAGATCAACGATTTCCGAGAAGTTATATTCGAATGGAATTTCGCAAACCAGGATATCAGACCATAGAGTTCGCAGGTCCCGGAGCATACTCAAGAATAGGACCTGATATTGCCCATCTGAAGATGGATGCAGTTGGAACCCTGCCCAAAAATATGGTCCGGATTCCCGCAAAAACAACCGGCATGTATCTCGTTGGCCTGGAGAGTTATGGTCCAAAGAATGTTGGTGAATTCCTGGTTGATAAATACGAAGTAACAAACGCAGAATATAAAGCGTTTATGGATGCCGGTGGTTATACCAATCCGGTTTTTTGGAATTTTCCCATTTACTCCAATGGAAAAACAATTTCCTTATCCGATGCAATGAAATTATTTGTTGACCGCACGGGCCGAACCGGACCTTCCACTTGGGAAGCGGGTAATTTTCCGGATGGACAGGATCAGCATCCCGTTACTGGCGTTTCCTGGTATGAGGCTTCTGCCTTTGCGAATTATGCAAAGAAAAAATTACCCACGGTCTTTCACTGGACCGTATTGACTGAACCCTCACGCACTGAGTTCATCGTGCCGATGAGCAACTACAATGGAAAGGCTACTGTACCCGTGGGCAGCCTTCGGGGTTTCAGCAGCTTTGGAGTGTACGATCTTGCGGGCAACGCGCGGGAGTGGTGTTCCAACGAAAGCAGTGATCCTGGTAAACATTATATTCTGGGAGGTGGCTGGAATGATCCAAACTATTCTTACAATGATGGATACAACCAGTATGCCATGGATCGCAGTATAACAAATGGATTCCGTTGTTATAAAGAATTGCCGGGAGATACCACCACGACTTCACTTACAAAGCCATTGGTCATGGCTTTCCGTGATTACAAAAAAGAAAAACCGGTGGATGATGCTACCTTCTCCATTTTCCTGCGACAATTCAATTACGACAAAACGCCGCTTAATGCGAAAGTTGATTCCACCATGGAATACGAGACGTGGACAGCAGAGAAAGTTTCATTCGATGCTGCATACAATCATGAACACATGGAGGCCTGGATATTTCTTCCCAAAAATAGTAAGCCACCTTATCAGCCCATTGTTTTCTTTCCGGGCTCGGGAGATATCTATGCACGTAACTATGATCCGGTGAGAGCGGTATTCCCTGTAGAATTCATTGTGAAAAACGGAAGGGCGCTGATCTATCCGATCTACAAAGGCACCTGGAACCGTCACGATGATGGATTGAAATCTGATCTGCAGGAAGAAACAATCGCTTACAAGGAACACGTGATCATGTGGGCCAAGGATTTGGGACGTACGCTCGATTATCTCGAAACGCGAAAAGATATGGAGGCAGATAAAGCAGGTTACCTCGGCTGGAGTTGGGGTGGGTTCAATGGAGGGATCATGCCCGCAGTAGAGAAAAGATTCAAAGCCATTGTATTAAATGTGGGAGGAATGGAAATGGAAAAAGCGCTGCCGGAGGTGGATCAGCTTAATTATCTGCCCCGCGTAAAACAACCCATCCTGATGCTCAACGGTAAATACGACATGTTCTTTCCGGTTGAAACTTCTGAGAAATTCATGTTTGCATACATCGGTACAGCACCTGAAGATAAAAAGAACATCATCTACGAATCGGGGCACCTTGTACCGCGAACTGATTTTATGCGTGAAACCCTGAACTGGTTTGATAAATACCTGGGAGCAGTGAAATAATGAAATGGATTAATGTTCTTTTAGCCATTTCCGCCAGTCATTGGCTACTTTATCCCAATTAAAAATGTCATAATTAACTTCGCCATTCGCTTTTAAAGGAAAGTAGTTATGTTCAGTACCTATATAGGCTTTAAAAGTAAAATTTACTTTTTTCTCACGAATCGTTTTTACTCTTAAATAATCGTCAAATGGACAGCCTGAGTCTTTCGTTCCATAGGAAACGAGTACAGGAATATGCAAATTTTCAAGGTAATCTATTGGTGCCGGGACTGAAAATCCATAGGAGGTGGCCCGAGAATCACCTTGTGATGCATCCAGATTATTTTGATCCGCCACAGTACTCTTCCAGTTGCTCAATATTCGTTCTGAATCAGTGGAAGAATCCGTTTCAAGAGCCCGGCTACGTTCTATCACAGTCATTATTCTACCCATCGGATTTCCGCCGGAATAAATTAAATCTGTCACTTTCGGATAAATTGATGCTAGCTTGGCCGCTATAGTGCTTCCTTCGGAATGCCCTGCAACGACCAACCTGGATGTCGATACCCAGGATTGTAGTTGCAGAAATTGAATGACTGCAATATCTCTGTTTACATAATAGTCAAGTATGTTATGATCTGTATATTTTCGTGGAAATATTTTGGCACTATCTTTATAAGATAAGTCGGATTCAAGATCTTTTTGACTCGCGATTAATGGTATACCTGGTTTTCCTATAATCGCCAAATGATATTCATTCGATAAACTATCCGGATTAAACACAAATACATTATATATTCCTTTTTTATTATTTTCATCATAAGTAATGATTAGAGGAATTGGTAAACTGCCCTGACAGAAAAGAAATAAAGGCTTCTTTTTTCCTTCATCGCCCTTTTTAGATTTAATTAAAATATCTACTGTTTCCCCATTATAGATTGTTTGCAAATGCCTGAAGCCATATACAATTCCCTGCTTATCTTGCCCGGATAAACGGAAGAAACATATAGTGAAAAATAGAAACAGGATATTCCTCATAGTTCTAATCACGTCGGAAATTTACGCCATTCTATAGAATCAAAGACGAGGAAGACCCATCCCTTTGATCTTATGGGTTTAAATGTTTAAAACCACGAAACTTTCTCTGGCGCCGGCATAGCCTTTATAGCCTTTCTTCTAAATTTGAGTGTTAGAGATATTTTTGACTGATACCACGAATGACAAAAAAGACAATTATATTATTAAGTTTCTTTGCTCTAAAGTTTTTGTTACAATTTTTACTGCTGAGTCCTGAATATGACTTACAACGGGATGAATATTTGCATCTGGACCAGGCCAATCATCTGGCCTGGGGTTATATCTCTGTTCCACCATTTACTTCCTGGACTTCATACATTATTCAACTACTTGGAAATTCAATATTTTGGGTTAAGTTTTTCCCCGCAGTTTATGGTGCACTGACAATTTATATAGTTTGGAAATCGATTGAAGAATTGAATGGGAACCTGTTTGCTTTGATTCTAGGATCTACTTGTGTATTATTCTCGGTACTGTTAAGGCTGAATGACTTATACCAGCCTAATTCTTTTGATGTATTAAGCTGGACGATTTTTTATTTTGTAATACTCAGGTATTTTAAAACGGAGAATACAAAATGGCTTTTTATTGGCGCGGTTGTATTTGCCATCGGATTTTTGAATAAGTATAATATTGTATTTCTGTTGATAGGTCTTATACCTGCCCTGCTGCTTACCAGACAAAGAAAGATATTTACTCGGCCAAAATTATACCTGGCAGCAGTTTTAGCACTTGTGATTATTTTACCAAATCTCTTCTGGCAATTCAATAATAATTTTCCTGTAGTTCATCATTTAAAACAATTGGCCGAAACACAGTTGGTAAATGTGAAAAGAGTGGATTTCCTTAAAGCTCAATTACTATTTTTCATGGGTGCCATATTGGTAATCATATCTTCATTGTATGCATTACTGATATATAATCCATTTAAGTCATATCGTTTTTTCTTCTGGTCAATGTTTTTCACATTGGCTGTATTTATGTACTTCAGAGCGAAAGACTATTATGCCATTGGCATATACCCGATTTATATAGCTTTTGGTTCTGTTTATCTGGAAGAGAAATTTAAAAATGGCTGGAAAAAATATTTGCAACCTGTTTTGGTAGCAATTCCATTACTATTATTTATTCCTGTTCTCAATGTCGCTTTTCCGGATAAAAGCCCGGAATACATTATTCATCATGCAGAAAACTATAAAAAATTCGGATTACTACGCTGGGAAGATGGCAAAGACCATTTGTTGCCACAGGATTTTGCAGATATGCTTGGCTGGAAAGAATTAGCCCTTAAAGTAGACAGTGTTTATGCAGGATTGCCAGATAAAAACAGCACATTGGTTCTTTGTGACAATTATGGGCAGGCTGGTGCAATAAATTATTATACGAACCAAAAAATAAGAGCAGTTTCATTCAATGCAGACTACATAAATTGGTTTGACCTCACAAGAAAATACAAAAACTTAATCAGAGTGAAGGACCCGGGCGACGGTGCGAATTCAGAACTACAGAAAACAGCCCCATATTTTCAAAATTCGGTACTTGCGGACTCCATAAAAAACAGGTACGCAAGAGAATTCGGAACCACCATCTTTTCCTTTACAGGCGCAAAAATCGATATAAGAGATAGAATTAAAAATGAAATTTACGAGAAGAAAAACTACCGCTGACAGATTGCTCTGAGCTAACTTTATAAAACTGTCCAATTAGTAATGGGCCGTAATAAAATTAGTGCCATGGCTTCAACGTTCCAAGCCGTATCATATAGACCACTACCTTGTTTCTGATAAATTTGATATCGAATCTGTTGAAATCGTCAACACGAATTGCAGTGATCAGTCATAATTTGTCCTGCACTTTTTCCTTCCATCGTTGAACATTTACTCCTTTAACAATTAGCCAAAACTCAAGAGGTATTTCCCCTATGGCTGAAGCTAAAACAATAAAAGGAAAGAACAAGCTGGCTGCGAGCGGTGGATATAAGTAAATCATCCAGCCCAGTCCGCTTACCATAAGCAAGATCCCGAGAATACGGGGTAAGAACGTGGACCGGAAGATAAGATAACCGGATATAAAACACCAGCATCCGAAGAAAACAAGATAGATGTTGAAAGCATAAGAATTCAATTTGATGAAGAGAAGAGACACAGCCTGCAACTGTAGTGTGGCAATGGCATCAAAGGAATTTCCGTTTTGCAAAATATACAACGGAGCGATGTACAGTAAGCTCATGATTGCCTGTACGGCGCAACCAACAATAATAATAATTAAGGCAAGTAAAGAGAGGTTTCTATTGACAATTTTGAGTAGATCATACATTAAAAATACCCAAATGAGATGAAATAAAATCCCAATAAGTGAACTTACAAAACCTGCCCAAAATAATCCCTCATGGCCGATTATGTTGGTTGCTGTTACTGCTGCACTACCTGGTGAAACAAGCTTATTTAACACTATCACTTGGCCGAATGTAGCTGTTATGGCTTCCAGGAGTTGACATACCCCGGCTAACCTTGCCTTAAGAAGCGGTGATGCAGTTGTAGAATTAATGATTTTATCCTTTTGGCAATGCATACGTGAAATACTTACCTAAAGTTGCGCGCCATTCTTGGTCGCAAATAATTGCCCGTTGCATAGCAGAAATATTTAGCCTAATATGTGAAGGCGTTTTTGCGGATAAAACTTCACCTTTTCCAGATTGCATTGAACTAACTTTATAAAACAGTCCAATTAGTAATGGGCCGCAATAAAATTAGTGCCATGGCTTCAATTCAAACGATTGCCCCAAATGGATCCAATACAAGAAAATAATATTCTACAGGTTGATAACCTGAATGTATTCTATGGCGATTTCCAGGCTGTGAGCAATGTTTCGTTTTATGTAAAGCAGGGGGAAATATTCGGATTGCTGGGTCCTAACGGTGCAGGTAAAACCAGTGTGCTCAGCGCTATCGAGGGGTTGATAAAACAAAAGTCGGGAACTGTTATGGTGGCAGGGTATGATACGCTGAAACATCCTTTGCACGCCCGCGCGGCGATGGGCGTGCAGTTGCAGTCCACCAGCTTTCAGCCGGAACTGAACGTATCTGAGATATTACAATTGTATGCCAGCATTTACGGCGATTAAGCTTACTAAGGAAAAGCTGCATTCACTGCTGAAGGAAATTAACCTGGCTGATGCCGAAAAAAAGAAATTCGGGCAGTTATCAGGCGGCCAGCAGCAAAGGGTTTCGCTGGCTATAACTACTATACATGACCCTAAACTGGCACTGCTCGATGAGCCCACTTCCGGACTCGACCCGCAATCACGCAGGAAACTGTGGTCGCACTTTGAAGCCATACGCGGGAAAGGGAATGCAATTGTGCTTACCACCCATTCGATGGAAGAAGCTGAAGCCGTATGCGACCGTATCAGCATCATCGATCATGGGCGCATCATAGCTACCGACACGCCGCAGTCACTGATAGATATGCACCGCAATGACCCGGAAGTAATAGCCGTATCGCGCCACGGCAAGATCACCCTCGAAGATGTATTTATAGCGCTAACGGGCGAGGCTATACGCTCATAAACTTATAAAATAAGAAAATGGAAATCACCATACCTAAAACTTCCGATGTGATGACCGCCCTGCTGAAGGCCGATTATACAACCCTGTGGCGCAACCGCCGTGCAACCGTTGCAGTGCTGATCATACCCATCATCATTATTTATTCGTGGAAAAGTCTTGTAGCGACAGCAGGCGGGGCCTTTGTGCTGTCGACCAGCATCACTTTAGGTTTGGTAGCCATCGGCTTAATGGGTTATTCCAATTCCATTGCACGCGACAGGGATAAAGGTGTTTTTCAACGACTACGTGTATCACCGCTGCCATTGTGGACCATCATGGCAAGCAGGCTTTTGGTACAGCTTTCGCTGATATTGATGCTTACTTTAGTCGTTTTTATTGCAGGATATCTCTTAGACCATATCGCGATTTCAATAACCGGGTACCTGTTTACTTTCCTGGTTTCCATAGTCGGGGGAGCAGTTTACCTTAGTTTGGGGCAGGCGATAGTGGGTCGTATCCAAAACCCGGAAACTGTTAACGCGATGGTCAGACTCACCTATTTCGTTTTTATTATCGTGGGCTTATTCGGGGAAATGGGTGTATTGGGCGATAAGTTTAAGTATGCCGTGAATTGGTCACCCTATGGAACTGTGAAGAATATATTGGCAGCAAGTCTTGAACCGGCCAGATGGGATAATCACACTACGCTGGCACTACTGCTCACCATTGGTTATACTATCGTGTTTGCTACATTGGGCATCAGGTGGTTTAAGTGGAGCACGAAGTGATTATAAATTTAATATCTTCCAACTCGATATATATTACAATACGCATCTTACAAATCTAAACCTGTTGTGAACTAACTGTAAACTTTTATAAAGGTATTCTGACTCCTACAACAGGAAAGGACTGGTAACTAAACTTGGTTCCCTGCAACACGCGGGCCTTTTCCATATCAATAAAAACAGAAGCCGCTTTTGCATTATTCCTGTTTTTGGAAGAAGCAAATAATAAATAAACCCCTCCGGCTACAGCTGCACCACTTATCACATAAGCAGCCGTGTATGATTTGTGTTCTGGTTGAACCGTGCCGTTTGAAAGTACTGCTGTAAAGCCCCCGGCTACCGATTGGGTTGCATCCTCTGCCAGGGTTACAATAAAGCCTATCGTGCCTGCCCCGGCAAGTGACCAGCCCACTATGTTTTGTGTTTTACTTTTTTTATACAAATCGGAGTCCCTCCAATTTGTATTTGGTGTAGCCTGCTGGGCAAAAGAAACGGTTGTAAAAGCAAGTGACATCATTAGAATGATAAAATTTTTCATTTTGATATGTTTTTGATTTAAGGGATAATGCTTTTTTCTTAAGTAAATATATTCCGGCATCCGGCCAGCTCATAATGGATTCCTCCTTTCACTTTGTCTTGACTGGCAGAATTTGACCAAAAAGATTAAAAACCCATACGCGCGGATTGTTATATGCAAAGAATCAGGCTTTTTTCTCATTCATTTGCTCTTAATGCAATTATAAACCGGCGGGTTCGCAATTTTTACTTAACATAGAGGAGGAAGCAGGAATTTTATTCAATCGATGAATTGATTGCTATCGAAAAAAAGCTTAAGCCGAAGCATTGTGCTCCATGTAACCTGCTTCACAGGCTTATAAAGGCTTAACGGGCAAAGTGGAGCCAAACGGTAATAAGGCTAACAAAATATGAGCCGGTAATACTCTTATCTTTATTTTGTATGCCTGATGAACAAGACATCCCGAAACAACCCCTCAACGAAGAGCTCCCTGCAGATTGCAATTGTGCTGGATTCATCTATTTCCCCAATCAGAAACCAATACACTAGACATGGAAGTACATCATCATCCCGACCTGCATAATAAACCAAAAAAATGGAAAGAATATTTTCTTGAATTTTTAATGATATTTCTTGCTGTAACAATGGGGTTTTTTGCAGAGAATATTCGCGAAAATTACGTTGAACATAAAAGTGCGAGAGAATATGCAAGCCTGCTGATTGAAGACCTTGCTACAGATACGGTGGAATTAAACAGGGCTGCGCATGTACTGAATTTAATTATCACAGCAGGAGACAGTTTGGGAAATTTACTAAGTAGCGATCCTAAATTAATTGTTGGAGGCAAACTTTATTATTATGAATATTTATCAAGTGTTCGCTGGAATTTTATTTCTCATGATGCCACACTTCAGCAGTTAAAAAGTTCAGGAGCATTAAGGTATCTTGGTGATACAGCACTGATTCGAAAAATTATGAACTATGAAGAATCAGTACAAATTATTTATTTAGCTCAAAACAGGTATGAACCGCAAAAAATAGAAAATTGGAGCTTGGTTCAAAAGGTCTTTGATCAGTCCTATTTCAATTCATTAGATTCTTTAAGTGATATTGCAATTAATTTAAAAGTGAATGATGAAAGAGCAATGCGGTTCATGAATAATAATTATTCTTTACTTAAGTATGATAAAGATTTGTGGCAACAGCTAAGAAATTGGGCTTATAGTTCTTCCAGAAATTACCGGGTAGAAATTCAAATATTTAACGATGCAAGATTTCAGTCAATTATAGCAATAGCTGCTTTAAAAAAAGAATATCATCTCCTATGAGTGCAGAAAACATACTCTCAGAAAATTCTATATCCGGCCGCATGCTGCGCCATTGAGGCGCTAATATTTTCATTTTTTTGCATTATTAGGGAAACTTACTCCGGGTCCAAAGAAACATTCGTTCTCCGTTATTTTTCCATCTTTAAATTTAAAACGCTCCGTGTTCCGAAATAATTTACCGTCTGTAGTCCAGCCATTATAGGTTACATAAGCATCATCTCCGTCAATAACCACCTTTTCCAAATCAAACTTTTTGGTATGAACGGCATTTGGCCAGCACCTTTCCTTGTATACTTTTAAATTAATATGATCATCGCCAGCCGGGCTGGAGAAACTAAACCCGTTATCGAGAATCAGTTCCAGCATATGCCAATCCTTTTGCTCATAAGCGGCATAATACTGTCTGATCAGTTTTTCATTACTCATATTGTCTTGTGATTTCTGAGCGAATCCGGCATGGGGGCAGAAGATTGTCCAAACGATGAGGAGACTGGCAAAGATTTTAGTGATTTTCATGTTTTTCGTGTTAAATGTGGTTCTTAATTAAATGCGGGCGACCGCCCGTTAGTATAGACAACCTCATCGCTGAATTCCGGACACTCCTGGTTAAATTATTTTTTGGAAACTCAGTGTTGGGTAACTTTGTAGAAATGTCAGGTATCTAAAAGCAACTTTAAAATATTATTATATGTTTACAATTAATACTTCTAACGTTACGGTAATGGTAAAGGACATGAACGAGGCTGTGAACTTTTATGTTGAAGGGATAGGGTTATCTCTAAAACAACGGTGGGGTGATTATTATGCACAAGTAACGGCGCCGGGGATTGTGATAGGACTTCATCCCTCCAACAAAACCATTGACAGACAGGATGCAATCTCAATTGGGTTTGGCATAGAAAAACTTTCAGAAGCTGAGGAACGTTTAAAAGAACTGGGGATAAAATATAAAAATGCTGAGGATGAGGGAGGTTTTTATGCCAATTTTCATGACCCCGACGGCACTCCGTTATATTTTATGCAATCCAAATGGTAAACCGGTGATCACTAAAAAGTCACTAATTCCTGGCAAACCTACCACTCAGGGCATTCACGAGCAGTTTTGCATATGAATTTTTTTATTTCCTTGCGCGTATACGGTATGTTTTCCCGGGATATGTATCAACATCATACATATATGTTGTTTTCAATTCTGGTAATAAAACATTTGCATTTCGCGCGATTATAGGTGTGGGTGTTGTTTCAACCTGATAAAATAGATTTTTATTTTCGCCGGCGGCTTTTTTCAAATTACCACCTTCTGTCATTATTAATTCGTTTGGCGCTCTCAGTCGAAGATTCCCGCCCAGCGTCGATTTGATAACCGCTTGGATAACGTTGCCGTTTTTCCATTTTAAGTTTAAAATTTCAAACCCGCCTCTTGCGCGCAGACCGCTAACACTTCCTTGCGGAAGCCATATATCGGGAATTGCCGGAAGTAGATTGAGCTCACCATCCTCACACTGCATAAGCATTTCTGTAATACCTGAAGTACATCCAAAATTCCCATCAATCTGGAATGGCGGGTGCGCATCGAATAAGTTATCATATGTGCCACCACCGGCTTCTCCGGTGCCAACAGGTGTAAGCTGATTCTGAATTAATTGATAAGCGTGATTGCCATCCAACATTTTTGCCCACCAGTTCACTTTCCATCCCATACTCCAGCCTGTTGAAACATCGCCCCGTTGTAAAAGAGTTTGTTTTGCTGCGCTATAGAGTTGTGGTGTTCGATAGGGTGATATTTGATTGGACGGGAACAAACCATACAAATGGGAAATGTGACGATGGTGGTCATTTGGATCGTCTATATCATCGAGCCATTCCTGCAATTGTCCGTATTGGCCGATATGCATGGGTGCGAGACGGCTTCTTAGGTATTTTAAAGTATCAGAAAAATTTTTATCCCTGTTTAGAATTTGTGCGGCTTTTATAGCGTTGTTAAAAACGTCCATTACAATCTGATTGGTCATTGTTACACCGGCATCCAGTGATGATCCTTCATGTGCACTGGGCGAATTTTCAGGCGACATATCCGGGCAGACCACTAACCAGTGATATTTGGGATGTTCAACTAAAAAATCGGCATAAAATATAGCAGCATCTCTCAGGATCATATAAACAGACGCGAGAAAATTTTTATCACCCGTGTATAAATAGTGTTCCCAAAGGTGCTGGCTCGTCCATCCTCCGCCATTATTCCAGACGCCCCAGAATGCGCCGTCAACGGCGCCTGTAGCACGCCAGATATCGGTATTGTGATGCGCCATCCAGCCTCTTGTACCATACATATCATGTGCTGTCTGCCGGCCGCTTGCAGCCATTTCCTCTACCATCCTTAAGAAAGGCTCATGCAATTCTGAAAGATTTGTTTTTTCCACCGGCCAATAATTCATTTCTGCGTTTATGTTGATCGTGTACTTGCTGTCCCATGGCGGATACAGTTCATGATTCCAAATCCCCTGAAGAGTAGCCGGCTGTCCGCCCGGTTGCGATGAGGATATCAATAAATATCTTCCAAATTGATAGTAGAGTGTAACCAAAGCCGGATCGTTCGTCGAGTGGAAGTTTCTTAGCCTGATATCCGTCGAGAGGTTTGCAGAGTCAGTGGCGCCCAGATCGAGTTTTACCCGATTGAAATATTTTTGGTAGGCGGAAATATGCGTTTTTAAAATAGTAGCAAAAGATTTGGGCAGCACTTTTCGAAGATCAGATTGGGCTTTTGCATTCTCATCGCCACTGATATCATGAAAGTTCTTAAAATTTGTTGCTATCGTAATAAATATTATTACGTCGTCAGCATTTTTTACAGACACTGTTGTATCAGTAGCGTCAAGGGTTCCGCCGGTCAGTTTAAATTGGGCGATACCTTTGTATCTAACCATTCCTTTCACTCCCTCATGATCAATCGTCGTTCCGGAAAATATGAGCTGTCCGACGGATGTTGTTTTAACGGAAATATTCGGCTCAGGAGTGGTGTAGAAAGCCGTGAATGAAATGCTTTTCGGTTTGTTAGCCGTGAGATGTATTAATATGACGGGATCAGTAAACGAAGCAAAAATTTCCCGGGTATAATTGATATCGTTTAACGTATAGAATGTTTTTGCGATTGCTTTTTCAATATTTAATACACGCGAATAGTTGGTGTATTGGGCATGATCTGTAAATGCCAGGTGAATTTCTCCTGCAGGTTCAAACATCTGTCCCTGCGATTTTTTGCTTACAATAATTCTGTTGGCCAGTTGCTCGGCTTCTTTTTGCCTGCCGTCAAATATCAGTCTTCGAATTTCACTAATTGAATCCAGTGCCAGGGGATTGTCATTTCGGTTAGGACTACCGCTCCAGATTGTGTTTTCATTTAACTGTACTGTCTCAGTGTCTACATTTCCATAAACCATTGCGCCCAGTCGGCCATTTCCGACGGGCAGCGCATTCGTCCAGATTTGTCCGGATGGATGATCATACCAAAGCTCCATGCTGTTGTGTAATTGGGAATAGCTTTCATCCTGACACACCATAAACAGTAAAAAAATAAAAAGAGATTTTATCATTTTTCTAAATCTATTTTTTTTCTCTCAACTGCCCCGCCGCTGTAGCAAGAAAAATATAGTCAGCACATCCTCCGACGGTAACTTCATTTTCTCCCCAAAAGAACGGCCAGTCTTCCTTATTCTCCGGAAAATCCGGTTTCAATATAAGAATGCCGGGAACAATTCCTCCCGCAATAAAACTGAAATTTGCACGGTTATTTCCGTAAGTGACTTTTTTTGATTTTGCTCCTACCGATGATACAAATGAAATGTTTGAATATGGATGACACCCGAATATATAATTGAGCCCTTTATATACATAATCCGCATCCAAGATATCTGGATAAAATTTGTTGACATAGTAGTTCGTAGATGCGAAGTTTACGACTCCGCCACTGCCGCCCCAGCCTCCCGTAGCAATGGGTACTCCGTAAGGATTTTGCTGGTCATAGGCATCGCACAGCGTTTTATATTTCACCACATAGCTTTTCAGTTTCGTTTTATAATCTTCGTTCATATAAGGAATCGCCTGTAACGCGGTCATCATGCCAAACATTACTGACCGGTCAAGGGTTTGCCATACCGTCTCCTGGAATTCCTTTGCGAACATTTCATCCTTTGTCGTGATATATAACTGCATCGCGGCTGCCATCTTCAGATTTCGCCTGAACATAATACCAAAACGAGACGTATCTTTTTTGCTCAGACTGTCATCTTCGCTCCATAATTTTTTTGCATAGTATAAGCTCTGCTCTGAGAGTGTATCGTCAAAACCCTTCAAAGCGCGACTGGCTGCCGCCAATGCCGCAGCAGTGTAATAGTCAAGAAAAGTGGTACGTTCAGTAAATGCCCAACGGTCGTCCATCGTACCGCTGGATTTGCCATCCGTTTCGTAGGCTTTCAGATTTGGATTATATAAAAGATTATCCGTTTCGTTGATGGCATCTCCCAAGTGATGATACTGATGCAAATTGGGCACAACAATACCTCTCACAGGATGCCCTATGTTTTTTACCTGCGCCACCATGTTTAAGGTGCCGTGTTCTATTTGTTGTAAAATATCAGGTTTGCCATCGGGCCGGTGTATATCTACGTAACGCGTAGGATAGTCTACAAAAGTTTCGTCACGCATAGGCCTGAATTTTTCCCATGTATCCACAAGACTGAGAACTGCATTACAATGAGAACCGGTTTGAATATCAAAATCACCGGCATCGAACCAGCCACCGGTAGCTAAACCAGGGATGTGTTCAAAAGATTTGTATTTCGTTTGCGTTGATGCTCCCATGCTGTACCCGTCAAAGTGCTGATGATTAACAGGTGCCTGCAATGCATCATCCAGAAATGGTGCACCATGCCACACACGGTATGCTTCGTTCACTTCCATGTGATCCATCTGAACGGGGAACCAAACATCTAATGTCGGATGCCAGATATCATTGTATACTGTACTGCTGATCGGGAAGGCATTGGTTTTCTGATTACCGTATTGAATAAAATACAGGCCCTCGTCTTTCACTTCACTAAAATCAAATTTTGCATAGTTGTAACGCAGATATCTCCCCCAGACTTTCACTTCCGCTTTCAACTTCTCCACGTATTTCCCATCCGGGGTAATCTGGAAAAGGGTAGCCGTCGTCAGTGGGGTATCATTTTTATCCAATTCTATTACCGCAGTTTTTTGCTGTATGGGAAGATATCCCACCTGAGAAAATCCGATTACCGGATTGCGTTTCCAGTCCGGAATAGCATTCGGTTCTACATACCATGTTAAGACCTTTCCAGTTTTGTCTGAAGGCAATAAACTGCGAACGATAAACCAGCCGTTCTGTGCAAGGTTTCTGCCGTCAAATAACATGAGGTTTTCATCTGCGGTTTCAGAAACAATCCGAATACAACGCTCGGGATCTTCAGGAGCCAGTACAAGAGTTTTCCCGACGGCGATAGGCGAGGGTATGATAAATTCTCCTCTGCCTCTGTCATCAAATGTAGTATGTCCTGCAAATTGCGGAATCTTTTTACTAATGGCTTCGATCCGTGTTGTACTGCTCGGATACAATGGGAATTCTGCCGGATTTCCATCGGCCAGATAGTTCTTTTCAAAGTAAGTAGAAGGAAGAAATTCCAGATTGAATCCCGCATTGCCTTTCAGCTTTTCAGGTAAAGGTTTGTCGAGATAGACACTGATTTCAATTCCTTTATCCCTGGCCGAAACAACGATCCTGGAATTGAAATCAAACTGTTCATATCGCAATCCTACTTCTACACTATTATTTTTTTTGTCAACTACACGACTTATCATTTTCGGAATCAGATCCCACTGTTCCGGCGTATTTTGCAACCGGACTGCGCCGCCGGTAACTGTTCTCACGCCGTGATGTATGAATTCTATAGCTGAAGTTTTCTCATCGAAAAACATACCGTTGTATTCGTTGCTGAATACCATAATATTCACACCACGCGTTTCGAAATAAGCTGAATCATTCAATTGCTAATTTTTGACCAAAAGAAGACTGAATAATAAATGTCAAACAAATGACGGGGCTGAAAACCGCCACAAGTCTTTTTACCTGTCCCTTTAATTGCATATTTTTAATTTTATATCGTAAAGTCCTAAAATGAAAATTAATTTCATCTCAGTGTTAGTTTTTGAACAGCAACGGCGCAAAATTGTACAGATTATTTCTCCACACGGGCCATGTATGACCTCCCGGGTATTCGTTGTAGCTGTATCTGATATTCAGCTGTTTTAGTTTTTCCATCATGAGCTGCCCGTTTTTATAAGCGATGTCATCTTTGCCACCCATAGCAATCCAGAATTGTTTCAAATTCTTATTGACAGACGCACTGTCTTTTTGCAGCAGATCATATTGCGCATCGGCAGTGTTGTTCATCATAGGAATAATCCAGCCGGAACTAAAAACCCCGAGATAGGAAAACATATTCGTATTACGTATCCCCGTGTACAATGTATGAATGCCTCCAAGTGACAAACCAGCAAGCGCCCTGTCCGCCGCATCGGATTTTACCCTGTAATTATTTTCCACGAAAGGCAGGATCATTTCTTTCATTTCCCTTTCGAATGTCTTCAGGGAATTTTCGATGCCTTGTGCATTAAACCCGCCCATCCCGATATTTGCGTCTGGCATCACAACCAGCATGGGAGTTGCTTTTTTTGCTGCAATCAGATTGTCGAGGATCAAATCTGTTTTTCCTTGTGTTGCCCAGCCGGTCTCGTCTTCACCGCCACCATGTAATATGTAAAGCACAGGATATTTTTCACTGGTATTGACATCATATCCGGGCGGTGTGTACACATATAGTTCGCGCCAGGAATTGGTCACTTTCGAAAAATATTTTTTGATCCTGATATCTCCATGCGGTACATCGCGCAACGCATAGTAAGCGCCGCCTGCAAAGGGAATTTCAATGCCGCTTGCCATCCTGCCCATTCCGTAAAATGTTTTGCTGGATGGATCGGCAAGGGGTAATCCGTCTATCAATAATGAATAGTAATGAAAGCCTTCACTGATTGAATCTGTCGTCACGGTCCAGGTGCCGCCCGAATCTTTTAGGAGATCGTATTTTCTAACCAGATCAATCTGCACTTTTTTTGCATCTGGTGCTTTAATACTGAAGATCACCCGATTGTCCGCAAGTATCTGCGGGTAATTCGCATTACGGACATTTGTAGAAGCGGGCGCACCAACCACAGGATATTTAGAGAATGTTGATGTATCTACAGGTTTAAAAATCAATTGGGAAAACATATACAAACCGTTTTTCCAAACTTTGAAATCATGCACACCAGGCTCGATATAATAGATATGCGGTACATGATTTTCCTTCAGATAATCATGCGTTCGTTTGCTGAAAATGATTAATCCGTCACTGGCTCCGCAGGATATAAAGAGAAGTTCAATTTTTTGTTTTGCTTTTTCGGGATCGGGTACTAATTCTTCAGGTCTTTTTGTATTGGGTGCCGATGAGAAACCGCCGATCCACGCAAATTTATCGAGATTGCCAAGACCAAAATTAAGTGATTGTCCACCACCCATGGACAAACCCGCGATTGCACGGTTTTCCCTGTTCGTTAAAACAGGATATTTTTTTTCGATATAAGGAATCAGGTCATTCAAAAGGTCTTTTTCAAAATTGGCAAAAGCCTGTATTTTGTCGGCCGCCATAATATTGCCTGTGGCGCGATCGTCCGGCATGGCCCTCCCGTTGGGCATTACCACGATCATGGGTTCGATTTTGTTTTCAGCATAGAGGTTGTCCAGAATGATTTGCGGCGATCCTCCATTGAGCCATTCTTTTTCATCTCCGCCAATACCATGCAACAGGTATAAAACCGGATATTTTTTCTTTTTGGAAAAACCGGGGGGCGTATAGATGATTGCCCTTCGGTTAGTCCCCACCGTTACCGAATGGTAAGTGATGGTATCTATTTTTCCATGCTGGATTCCCGCCCTCAGGGTATCATAACCCGGAAGTGCGTGCTGGATGATGTTTTGGGCGTGGACAGTTCCTCCAAAAAATAATACAAACGCCAGATAAAATATTTTCCTTCTCATGCTTATTTGGTTTTTAGTTAGTTACCGACACAAATCGAATGTTTTTGATAAATAGATTGTGGTGATTTCCCGAAGGAAATCTTACAAATACGTCGTGATCCTGCGCATAAATATCATCGGAGATAATACATACACACAGAAAACATCCAAAGAGTTTTTTTATACAATGATTCATCGTAAATATTTTTAATGGCCAGCTCAATCCCGGATTAATTGCCGGTCATATTTATACTGATTTGCGTATAAGAATGGGGGGGAAATGAATAGGAAAATTTATTTCCGGATGCAGTTACTGATTTTACCACAGGCTTGTAATCTTCACGATGGTCAAAACTGAATGTTGCCTGCAGGTCATCGCTGTTAACAATAGTGGCTTCCGCTTTACCGGAAAAATTTCCTTCCATACTTAAAATGTTGGCCGCAATTGATTTCTCGCGGTGGCGGTTCACAACATTAATAAAAAGAACTTTTTTTTCTTTTGAATAAACGGCAGTAACATCCAGATAAGGGATTCCCTGATATTGCGATGTTGAGAAAGTATCGCAATCGGTATAGATATCAACTGAATTTCCGATACAGTTATTTGAGAAGAGTTTGAATGAATAGAAGAGAGGGGATTTAAAAGTTCCTCGTTTTGGATCACTGCTGAGCAATGAGGTCAGCATCGTAAAATTCGCCATCTTCACTACATCAGCATGTCTTACAAAAGAATTCAGACATTGTGCAATGGGTAATACATTTAAAAAATTTCTGCCAAAAGATCCCCACTCATCCACAGCTATATAAATCGGGTTTTTAAATCCCTTCATGGCTCTGGCAGAAGCAATTTGTCCTGCAGTCAATTTTATTTTTTCTTCAAAATCCATAGCGCCCGCCCCCATATGTGTGTAATAGTCGGGAGAATTTTCCCAGTATCGATGTATGGAAAAAAAGGAGATCTTGTCGCCAATCCCCTGCAAAACCCGGTTGTTCCATTCCACCCATTTTCCTGAGGGTTCATAATATGAAGAGCCGGACCCAACCAGCTGAATATTGTTATCTA
Organism: uncultured Bacteroidota bacterium; assembly: GCA_963757315.1. GTDB lineage: Bacteria > Bacteroidota > Bacteroidia > Chitinophagales > Chitinophagaceae > Puia. The sequence goes on from CAVWRD010000012.1 coordinate 1,434,832, forward strand.
CCGACTTCATCGCTTTTGCCGCTTCTCTGGCCACTTCAACATAATCGTCAGCATTTTTATGCCCGAGTTCCCAGGGTAAGCCGTCCACTTCATTTCCCAGTCCCCATAATTTTACACCGTAAGGAGACGGGTGACCATTTTTAGCACGCAGGTCAGAGTAATAGGTTCCCCCTTTGTAGTTGCAGTATTCAACCCAGTAGGCTGCATCCATAATATTTCCAAGGCCAAGATTCACGCAAATAACATTTTCGCTGCCAATAGATTTATTCAACACCAGCCACTCATCGGTACCGACATGGTTATTATCCAGTCCGCCCCATGCCATATTGATACGAACCGGGCGCTGGGCTTTTGGTCCGATACCATCCTGCCAGTTATACGCCATCAGATAGTTTCCGCCGGGCCAGCGTATATTGGTTATTTTCAGTTCCCTCATTGCATCGACATAATCTTTGCGAAAACCATTTTCATCTGCAAGAGGTGAAGACGGGTCATATAAATTCCCATAGAGGGTGTTGAAATCAGTACTGTCCGGCAGGCCCAGTCTTTTCCCATTCAGGTGAATGGGTTCCATAAATACACCATAAATCCTGGAATCGATTTCACCGATTGATCGGCTAATATCTATTTTTATGGTTGCTGTTTGGGCGAACAAGGCAAATGGTGCAAAAAGCAGAAATGAAAAACCTGATTTTTTCAACATGGCGGCAAGATTTTTAATATATTAGGGATGTTTCAGCGTTTTTTGCAGGGGAATAATATGGTTTTAGGCATTTCCGTGAAATCAACCGCTAACTTTGTTTTTGTGAATTGCTATCTAAAATAAAGGAATCCGGTGAAACCGATTACATTAATTTCTGAAAAATTATATACATTTCGTTTTTAAATACAGTATGTAACCGTTTGTATGAATAAAACCAAAGAGATTACCATTTACGATATTGCTCAAAAGCTTAATATTTCAGTAGCGACCGTAAGCCGGGGTTTAAAAGACAATGAAGCCGTAAATAAACATACCCGAAAAAAGATTTTTGAAATTGCTGAAAAAATGGGTTACCGAAGCAATCATTTTGCCCGGAACCTGCGCCAGCAGCAAACACATACCATCGGTGTTATTGTACATGAATTGAACAGCAATTTTATCACTTCTGTTTTAAGAGGCATTGAAAAAGTAACCGCCGAAACCGGGTACGATATTATTATTACGCATTCATCTGAAAGCGCTACAAAGGAAGCAGCCAATGCTAAAAATCTTTTTCATAAAAGAGTAGACGGACTGATTGCGTCACTGTCATTTGATACTGAAAATCTCGATCATTTCGATTCTTTTGTAAAAAAAGGAATACCAGTTATATTTTTTGACCGCGTGGAGCAGGAAGGAAATAGTGTTGTAATTATCGATAATTACAAATGCGGTTATCAGGCCACAAAACACTTACTGGATCAGGGTTGTACGCGGATAGCGCATGTAACTTCAAGTCTAAAACGGAATGTTTATATGGACCGTTTTCGCGGTTACAAAGATGCACTTACCGACAGGGGTATAACATTTAATGAAGATTATTTAATCATAAATGATTTGAGTGAAAAGGCGGGTACAGATGCGGCTAATCAGATTCTTAAAATGAAGGAATTGCCAGACGGTATTTTTCTGACGAATGATTTTGTAGCGGCAGTTTGTATGCGTACATTAAAAGAGCACGGCATCATTATACCCGACGATATAGCAATCGTTGGATTCAACAATGACGCCATTGCGAAACTGATCGAACCTTCGCTGACTACGATTAATTATCCTGGTATTGATGTGGGTGAAATTGCCGCCAGAAATCTCATCAACCATTTGAAGGGATTGAGTAATATCAGTCAAACGAACTGTATTATTGTGCGGTCTGAACTCATCATTAGAAATTCTTCTCTGAAAAATAAGACTTCTCCAAAAATATAGCTGGCATGCTCATGCGAAGCAGGGTGTACTGAATTCTGTCTTTTCAGGAACCCATGGCAGCAAAAAATCGGTTGCATTTTATCCACTTTGATACAATTCTCACAGTTTCGGTCTCCGGAATGGCCGATTTATGTCAATCCGTTACATATTATTTTTAGCCCGCCGATAAATTAAACATTTTTCAGTAATAGCTCGTATTAAATTGATTTATATCAATTTATATTATACACAATATGAAATATGTTAGGTAAGTTCAGTTGAATATTTTGTGAAATGCGGTAAATAAATGAAATCGGTTGATTTTTTTTTTGGTGGATTAACAAATAATTTTAATTTCATTGCAAATTACCTCACCTAACTAATCGATTGCAATATGAGAAATTCCCAAACTGGCCCCGGCCAGATTGCCAAGAAATGCTATTCGCTCATTTTCTTTCTCCTTTTTTCATTTGGTTTATTTGCCCAGAGTCCTGTCAAAGGAAAAGTTTTGGACAATACCGGAGCTCCTTTAAGAGGCGTCTCTGTTATTGTTAAAGGACAGGCGCGGGGAACGACCACCAATGAAGCCGGGGAGTTCTCAATTTCCGCTAATCCAGGCGAAGAGCTGGAATTTACAATGGTCGGTTATGAGAAACACTCGGCTAAAATAACGAATGACGGAGCTGCCATTCAAATACAACTTCAGCCAAAGATTGGTGCGATCGATGAAGTGGTCGTGATCGGTTATGGTACAGAAAAACGCAGATCAGTTACCGGTGCAATCTCTACCGTCAATGCCAAGACAATTACTGAGCTTCCCGTCATCAGTGTTGAACAATCCCTGCAGGGACGCGTACCTGGCCTTCAGGTCATTAATAATGGAAGTCCCGGAACCGCCCCGCTGGTAACCATCCGCGGAATCAGTTCAATCAGTTACGCTTCGAACCCCTTATATGTGGTCGACGGAATTCCGACAGGGGATATAACCACATTTGATACAAGAGATATAGAATCCGTGGACGTGCTGAAAGATGCCTCCGCTGCCGCTATTTATGGATCAAGAGCGACCAATGGGGTTATCCTGCTAACTACAAAAAAAGGCAGGAGGAATTCAAAGATTCAGGTGAGCTATGACGGATACGTAGGTACCCAGACTATTACAAAAAGACTCAGCCTGCTGAATCCGACACAGTTTGATCAATACGCGGCTGCTTATAGAGGAAGCGAAGTGGCAAGACGCATGGCTCCGTGGGTAACAACTCCTCTCTATCAGGGTGCAACCAATACTTATGGTAATAATGTAACCGACTGGCAGGACTCATATTTTAAGCCGGGTCCGATGACCCAGCATAATGTGTCTCTCAGCGGAGGCAACGATTTGTCCAGGTTTTACGCTTCTGCCGGTTATCTGAACCAGCAGGGTACAGCGCCGGGCGTGGGTTACAAACGCTACAATTTCCGAATCAACTCAGATTACAATATCAGCAAAGTATTTACATTCGGAGAAAATCTTTACCTCGCATATGGCGACCAGGCTTATGATAACAATGAAACGGGCACAAGGTCAAACCTGGTGAACGTAATAAAAATGATGCCTTACATGCCTGTGCATGATCCGACCACGTCTGACGGATTCCGGGGCGTTAACTCGGTGTTAGACGGAGGTGACCCCACCAATCCGATCGAAGATGCAACCGTAAAAAATCCCGGCCAAAGGACTACGACAAAGATTTTAGGTATGGCATATGTGGATGTCAATTTTACAAAATACCTGAAATTCCACTCAGCTTTCGGTATAGACTATGCGAACGCGCTGGACTACCGTTTTTCACCCATTTTTAATGATAGCGGAACGGTCGCAGGATCAAGTGCAATTCTGGCAACAATAACCAATAACCGGTCCGTTTCTACCGTACAAACATATACCGAGCAACTTGTTTTTGATAAAAATTATGGAGAACACCACGTAAACGCAACCGCTATTTACGAGTATCAGGGTCAGGTTGTACGCAATGAAAATGCAAACGGTAACCAGTCGTCGAATGATCTTCAAACGTTAAATAATGCGAGCAACACCTTTGTACAAACACTGATCTATAATGCCAACATCATATCTTATATCGGCCGTTTACAGTATGACTACCAAGGAAAATATATATTGAGTGCCGCGGTGCGCAGAGACGGTCTTTCAGTATGGGCGCCAGGCCACAAATGGGCTACATTCCCTTCGGGTTCCGTAGGCTGGAGAGTGGATCAGGAGAAATTCATGCAGAACCAGACTAAAATCACTGAATTGAAACTGCGTGCCGGTTATGGTATCACCGGATTAAACGGACTGAATCTGGGTTACTACCCGTGGTTGGTCAGTGTAAGCGCAAACAGCGCATACTATCCGTTTGATAACACGCTTAGCAGCGGCCCGGGTTCTTCAATCCAGGGTCTTGGAAATAGTGATTTGGCGTGGGAAACAACCAAACAGTTGAATTTTGGTCTTGATCTGAGTATGTTTAACAATGCGCTTAGCCTTTCAGCTGATTATTATCAGCGTAAAACCGACAATCTTATTCTCGCAGTTCCCCTCCCGCCTTCCGTGGGATATTTACAGAGCACTGTCAATACCAATGTGGGCGGTATGAAAAACAATGGTTTTGAATTGCAATTGGGTTATAATCAGAGAAAGGGTGCATTTACATGGAGTGCCACCGGCAATTTGACCATTATCTCCAATGAAGTCTACAAGTTAGCCCCTGGTGTCAATAATATCGAGGCAGGATCTGATGTGGATCTCACAGAAGGATATAATGTCACGAATACTGCCCCCGGACATTCAATCCAGTCTTATTATGGCTGGGTAGTGGAAGGTATATTTAAGGATGCTGCTTCCGTTTCAAAACACGCGTTTCAGACTGCAGGAACCGCAGCAGGCGACCTTATGTTTAAAGATCTGAACGGAGACGGCGTAATCGATAATAACGATCGCACATATCTGGGCAGTTTTATTCCCAAGTTCACCTATTCATTGAACCTGGGTGCGAATTACAAAAACTTTGGACTGGTTGTTTTTTTCCAGGGTGTTGACGGCAATAAGATTTACAATGCATTGCGTACAACCACCGAAGGCATGGTGCGTTTCTTCAACGCTGGTACACGTGTATTGGATGCCTGGACGCCGAGCAACACAAACACAGATGTTCCACGGGCCATTTCCTCAGATCCGAATCAAAATGCACGCCCTTCCACAAGATTTCTTGAAGATGGTTCTTATCTGCGCCTGAAAAATATTTCACTGAGTTATAATATCCCGGGTAAAACCTTACAATCTTTTACGAAAGGTGTTGTTAGTAATATCAGGATTTATATTGCTGCTCAGAATCTCCTGACGTTTACAAAATATACAGGATATGATCCGGAAGTCGGCAACAGAGCCCCTGGTTCATCCTCGCTGACCAATGGAATTGATTATGCAGAATATCCACAACCAAAGGGCTATCAGGTAGGTGTTCAGGCAAATTTTTAAACCAAAACAAGAAAAATTATAAAACATAATATTATGAAGAGGAAAATAGGTGTACTCATTTTTATAATCTTTACAGGCATCGTGTTAATGATCGCCTGTACCAAGAAACTGGATCAATTAGACCAGAATAATCCGACAATTGAAAGTTATTTTAAAACGGCCCAGGAGCTGCAAAACGGGGTGAATGCGGTATATTCCAGTTTGCATTCCGGGAACCTCGTCGGCCGCGAATGGTTTTTTACACACGATATGAGGGGGGCAGAAACAAATTCCGGTGGCGCTCAGCTGGAGGCACCAAGGGCCGAATTATTGACGCAACCTTCACCTTCTCCGTCCAATGCCGTTATGACCAGCGTCTGGAACGGTACATACCAGATGATCAACAGGGCAAATCTTGTGATCTCAAAAGCACCCGGAATTACAGATGATCCTGCCTCGAGAGATGTGACCGTCGGTGAAGCTGAGTTTTTAAGGGCCTGGGCTTATTTCGAACTGGTCACGATGTGGGGCGATGTACCTATGTACACAGAACCTGTAACTTCTGCAACCGGCTACCTTGCCAAATCCCCTGCTGCTGACGTATATAAACAAATTATCACAGATCTGACGGATGCGGTTTCCAAACTTCCGGCTACTCCGTCTCAACAGGGCCGGGCTACGCAAGGCGCAGCTTATGCCTTGCTCGGCAGAGTTCAAATACAAAATGGCGACTATACATCTGCCAAGACAGCGCTACTTAATATATATGGAAAATATTCGCTGGTACCGAATTTCTCGGACAATTTTGACGGCGATGTGAAACTGGGTTCGACACTGCTCACCAGTGGCCATGAATACAATCCCGAATCTGTTTTTGAAGTTTCCTTTGTTGATAAAGGGGATGATAATTTTAACTGGGGATATACCGGTGAAGGTGCCACCGCAGACGAAAGCATCATGCGTAGTCAGGAATATGGTATCGTTTGGGGTAACGTTATCCCTTCAGATCAGATACTCAACGAATTTGAACCCAATGATCCGAGATATAAATTTACTTTCTATGAATCCGGCGACAACATTTTGACTATGGGTGGAACCGCCCCTGGTACGGCACTAACGGAAAATGGTATGAATGTGGCCCAGAGCAAGCACAATGGCGTAGCTCAAAAAAGAGTTTACCGCAAGTATTCGGTGCTGGACTGGACCGACGATGGTTTTCACCCCGATGGCATAAACCAGCGTGTAATTCGTTACGCAGATGTTTTACTTATGCTCGCTGAGTGTGAAGCTGAAGTTGGAACTGCGACTCAGGCAGCCATCTATATCAACCAGGTGCGTGCTAGACCAAGCGTTAATATGCCACCAGTCGTTTTGACCAATCATGACAATGCTATCGCAGCGGTAATGCACGAAAGAGCAGTTGAGCTTGCGGGCGAGGAACTCAGCAATATCGACATGTTAAGATGGAGAGCAAAAGGTTATTATCCTTCCATCAGGCCTGATCCAAAACCAGGACAGGTTGCTTTATTTCCTATTCCTGCAAGTGAAACATCAACTAATCCTTTAATCAAGTAGGAGTGTATGTTTATATATATAGAGGCCACCAGGTGGCCTCTATTTTTTTTCGACAACTATTTTTATTTGGTCCGCTATAGACTGTAACTTGAAATAGATGAAAATTAGATTATGGGATGGGATTTTCTTTTTACTTGTTATAGCTTTTGCCTTCCTGTCGTCATGTGATAATAAAAAGAAAGACACACTCTTCACTCAGTTGCAATCAGATGAATCGGGGATCCATTTTCGAAATGATGTCAATGACGGCGATTCTTCCAGGTCCTTCATCAATGAATTTGGTTACATGGGTGGTGGTGTCGGCATCGGAGATTTTAATAACGATGGACTGAAAGATATTTTCTTCTCAGGCAATCAGGTAAGTTGTCGATTGTATATTAACAAAGGGAATAACCATTTCGAGGATATTACTGAGAAGGCGGGTTTAACTACCAATGTCTGGGCAACGGGAGTCAGTATTGTCGATATTAATAATGATGGTTACGACGATATATATGTTTGTGTATTGGGTAAGGACCTGACACATCCTGCGAAAAATTTATTATTCATTAATCAACACAACCTGACATTCAAAGAAGAAGCGGAAGAATACGGTCTTGCTTATACAGGTTATTCCACGCAGGCGGTTTTTCTGGATTATGACAGAGATGGCGACCTCGATATGTATCTCGTAAATTATTTATTGGGAACGCATACTAACTTCATAACGCCCCGCGATCGAAGTGGAAGATTTCCCGCTAATGACAGATTATTCAGGAACGACGGATACTCAAAAACAAAAGGGCACCCAGTATTCTCGGATGTAACGCTGCAAGCAGGAATCCGGGATGATGGTTATGGACTTGGGGTCACGGTGAGCGACGTGAACAATGATGGATGGCCGGATATATATGTTGCCAATGATTTTCTTTCAAACGATGCATTGTGGATCAACAATCGAAACGGCACTTTTACCAACTGCATAAGCACTGCACTCCAGCATCAGAGCTACTCAAGTATGGGCGCCGATGTGGCAGATATCAATAACGACGGCCTGCCTGATATCATGACACTCGACATGCTGCCGGAAGATAATAAAAGAAAAAAAGAATCTTTTTTCTTCATGAATTATGAACGGTACCAGGCCGAACGCGCCATGGGCTATGAGCCGGAATTCATGCGCAACATGCTACAGATAAATAACGGTTCTGTGCACAAAGGCGACACGTTGATGCCTTTTTTTAGCGAGATCGGGCAACTGGCAGGCATCCAGGCGACAGACTGGAGCTGGAGTGTGCTGATGGCGGATTTTAATAATGACGGATGGAAGGACATTCATATTACAAATGGCATCGGGCGCGATTTCATCAATGGCGATTTCCTGGAGTACAGCAGTAAGATATTCACCAGCAATAAAGGCAGGGCAGAACAGGAAAAGATGATCAGGAAAAGACTGGCAGAACTTGATCATGTTAATCTTTCTAATTATTTATATCTGAACAACCACGATTATACTTTTACGGACGCTTCCGAAGCGGCGGGAATTAATGAACCTTCCATGTCTAACGGTGCCGTATATGCGGATCTTGACAATGACGGCGACCTTGACCTTGTCGTAAACAATATTGATAAAGAGGCATTCGTATTTATCAACAATACAATACAAAAAAACAAACCTGTTGATAACCATTTTTTACGTGTTCAACTGGTGGGGGACAGCTTAAACGGAAGAGGATTCGGGTCAAAAGTATTCATATACAATAATGGCCATGAGCAGATGCAGGAAGAAAATCCCGTACGTGGTTATTTTTCTTCGGTAGATCAGCAATTGCTTTTTGGTTTGGGAAAAAATAATCGCATCGACTCTCTTGTCGTTTACTGGCCCGATGGTAAGATGCAGCAATTACAAAATATTCAGGCGGATACTTTACTTACGCTTTTCTGGAAAAATGCAGTTCTTCCGAAACCTGCCCCACAACAAAATACCCGGACTCTTTTTTCAGATATCAGTTCCTCTTCGGGTCTGTTATATCATCACTATGAAAATGTTTTTAATGATTTTTCTGTTCAAAGGTTACTGCCTCATAAATATTCGCAGTTGGGTCCTTTTATAACATCCGGTGATATAAATAACGATGGACTGATGGATTTTTTTATAGGCGGAGCTTTTAATTTTTCAGGAAAGATTTTTACCCAGCAGAAAGATCAATCCTTTACGTCAAAAAATCTCACTGACAGTATAAAGATGGAAGAAGATATGGGCTGCATCCTCTTCGATGCAGATCAGGACGGAGACCTGGATTTGCTGGTTACCGGTGGCGACATACAGTATGAAGACAGTTCTGTTTTTTATAAACCACGTTTGTATCTCAACGACGGCAAAGGTAATTTCAGTCTAAGCCCTAATGCCATTCCCAATAGCGTTAAAACAATTGCAGGTCCGGTCACCGCAGCGGATTTTGATGGCGATGGGGATTTGGATTTGTTCATAGGAGGAAGGGTTTCCAAAGAATACCCGTTGCCCGCACGTAGTTTTATTTTGCAAAATAACCATGGAGTTTTTACCGATGTAACTGCAAAGGTATGTCCGGCTTTACTGAAGCCCGGCATGATAACGGCAGCTGTCTGGACCGATTTCGATAACGATAAACAAATGGATTTAGTAGTTACCGGCGAATGGATGGCCTTGCGATTTTTTAAAAATAATCATGGAGTTTTAAAAGAAGTGACAGACTCAACGGGCTTAACCAATATGCATGGCATGTGGAGAAGTCTGATCGCCACGGATATTGACAATGACGGGGATATTGATTTCGTGGCTGGCAACCTCGGGCTCAACTGCGATTATCGTGTCAGCCCCACTGAACCCATGCAATTATTTGCAACGGATATTGATGAGAACGGAAAAATTGATCCTCTGTTATTTTATTATATTAAGGGTAAAGACGGGAAAAAACATTCATATCCCGCTTTCAGCCGAAACCAGCTCGCCGACCAGGTGCCGCTTATCAAGAAAAAATTTATTCACTACGAGGATTATGCACGGGCAGAATTTGATGATCTCATACAGGGTAATGCAAAATCTGCAATGTTGAGTCTTTATTGTGATGAGACCAGGAGCTGCTGGTTCGAAAATATGGGAAATGGAAAGTTTGTCAAGCACCCACTACCTGTTGAAGCGCAATTTTCACCTGTAAATGCAATTATTTGCGACGACCTGGATAATGACGGATTTAAGGATCTTCTGCTGGCAGGAAATGACTACCAGACAGACGTGATCACCGGAAGGTATGATGCCTCTTACGGTTGTTTTTTGCGTGGCAGCAGTAAAAAAACTTTTGTTTCAGTGCCGCCCGTAAAGAGCGGATTTATTTTAAGGGGCGATATAAAAAACCTGGCACTTATCCCCATGGGTAACGGTGAAAAAATAATTCTGGCGGCAGCAAATAATGATTCGCTTCGGGCCTTCAGGGTTAATATTTTAAAATAATAATTCTTTTGCATTATGCATCTACTCTTTAAGTTTCTGTGCACGACTTCGCTGATAAGCATCAGTATTTTGGGCTTCTCTCAGCAATATAAAAACTTCAAAGTGTCTGTTTATTGCAGAGCCTACGAAGTGGCGAAAATGAAAGATACCAGTGGTTATCTGAAACCAATCTGGAACGAAATATCCAGACAATTAAAAGTTGATAAAATATATCTGGAAACTCATCGCGATCTTCTGCTGGTTGACCAGAGCACGCTTGACATTGCTAAAAAATTTTTTAAAGACAGGAACATCGAAGTAGCAGGTGGAATTACTTTTACCATAAGTGAACCCAACCGGTTCCAGACATTTTGTTATAGTAATCCGGACGATCGTAAAAAGGTTAAGGAGATTGCTGAATTCACCGCTAAAAACTTTAATGAAGTTATACTGGATGATTTTTTTTTTACCGATTGTAAAGATGATGGTGCAATCCGGGAGAAGGGGAGTAGAAGCTGGACCCAGTATCGACTGGAGCTCATGACAGAAGCCGCAAAACAATTAGTTGTCGGCCCTGCAAAAATGGTGAACCCTAAAGTTAAAATGGTTATTAAATTTCCGAATTGGTATGAACATTTTCAGGGTCTTGGTTTTAATCTGGATCAGGAGCCGGCCATTTTTGATGGCATTTATACAGGCACGGAAACAAGAGATGCATTAAGGTCTGCCCAGCATCTGCAACCCTATTTAGGTTATAATATCTTTCGTTATTATTCTAATATTAAGCCGGGAGGCAATGGTGGAGGATGGGTGGATCCCGGAGGGATGGGCACTATGGATCGTTATGCCGAACAATTATGGATCACATTATTTGCTAAAGCGCCCGAAATTACTCTATTTGATTTTAGGCAACTGCAACGTGGTATTCTTACAACCGATCGCGCGTCCTGGCAGGGTCAAAATACGAGTTTCAACTTCGAAGAAATGATGCAACCGGTAAATCTGGATGGCGGCACTCCCTTAAAACCCACCACCATTGCGCGGGCAGCAGGATATACCTTTGAATCTGTGGACCATTTTCTTGGTAAACTTGGCAATCCGGTAGGCATTAAAAGTTACCGGCCCTATAACGCGGTGGGCGAAGATTTTTTGCAAAACTATCTGGGAATGGCCGGGCTTCCGATGGATCAGCAACCCGTCTATCCTGAGAACGACAGCTTGATTTTTCTTACAGCGGAAGCGGCTTTTGACAGCGATATTGTAAATAAAATAAAACGAAGTCTCGTACAGGGGAAATCGGTTGTTATCACATCCGGCCTGTTGAAAGCTTTGCAGGAAAGGGGAATTGAAGATATTGCAGAGATACGTTATACCGACAGGAAAGCCCTGGTCCGGGATTATTTTACCGGATCAGATAATATTGTTCATGGAGAAAAGTCCATACTTATTCCCCAGATTATGTACATGACCAACGACTCATGGGAAATGATTTCTGCCGTAGATGGTCCCGATGGATGGCCGATCTTACACGAAGCTGACTATTCAAAGGGGAAATTTTACGTATTAACTATACCTGAAAATTTTGCTGATCTGTATCAGCTTCCTGATGATGCGTTGAATACCATCAGAAAAGTATTAGGAGGACAAATGAAATTAACGATTGAAGGACCCGCTAATATCAGTTTATTTGTATATGACAACAATACTTGTGTCGTTGAATCATTTCTTTCCGAAACGACAGAAATTAAAATTGTTACAGACCGGGAATATCAGAAGCTTACCGATTTACAATCCGGTGAAGTGCCTGCGAGTACAGCACGCACCCCGCAAAAAATGTGGTTTAAGCCGAAAGATAATGGGACCAATGTATTTACTGTCAAATTAAAACCACATTCATTCAGAGTATTCAAATTTGAAAAAGAATGACTAATTGCCGTTTATACCTGTTATTAATTGTTTCTCTTTTTTTTGCAGCCTGCACTCATAAGCATGTTCCCAATCAGGAAATGGTGAACCTTTTAAAAATTTCAGAAAAAAATGATTTTAATCCGAATAACGTTTTTAGTCCGGAAGCCATTATAAAATCTTGCGATTCTATATTGGACAGTTCTCCGGGTGAAGCAGCAAAGATGAGTGCATTGACCAGGAAAGCGGACGAGCTCTTGAAATTAGGCGAGGAGCAAAAGTCCATCGACATTCTTCAGTCCCTGCTGAATAAAATTTCATTGGGCGATATTGAACAGCGTGAACCTCTTTTAAAGAATCTGGCCATATCTTATATGCGACTTGGAGAGAGGATCAATTGTTTCCACAATCACAACAATGAGTCTTGTATATTTCCAATAGCGAACGGTGGTATACACCAGGATAAAACCGGATCGGAAAAAGCCATAGAAATCTATAAACAGATACTGTTTGATAATCCGGGCGATCTGGAATCCAGATGGCTGCTTAATATTGCCTACATGACTACAGGCGGGTATCCGCAACAGGTGCCACCGCAGTTTCTGTTAAAAGTTGAAAACGACGACAGCCTGCACACCATCAAACCCTTCCGCGATGTTGCTGCTAATGTGGGACTGAATTATAAATGTATTGCCGGCGGAAGCATCGTTGATGATTTTGATAACGATGGTTATCCGGATATCGTACTGAGCAGTTGGTCACTCTCAGAACCGATGCGCTATTACAGGAACAATGGCAATGGAACATTTACAGATCTTTCCGATTCATCCGGGCTGGGATATTTAACCGGCGGCCTGAATATAATCCAGACTGATTATAACAATGATGGATTCAAGGATATTTTCGTGCTCAGAGGAGGATGGAAAGGAAAATTTGGGAAAAATCCAAACTCCCTGCTAAGAAATAACGGTAACGGAACCTTTACCGATGTCACAAAAGAAAGTGGTCTTCTTTCTTTTCACCCCTCACAGACTGCGACATGGGCAGATTTTAACAACGACGGCTGGTTGGACCTGTTCATCGGTAATGAAACTTCTCCAAATGAAGAAGCGCATCCATGCCAGTTGTTTCTTAATAATAAAAATGGAACCTTCACCGACATTGCAAAAAATGCACATTGCGCGATTACCGCATTTGTAAAGGGAGTTACTTCAGGTGACTATAATAATGATGGCTTGACCGATATTTTTATTTCAACATTAAACGGCAATAAAATATTATTGAAAAATGTGACGGGTAAAGATGGTAATATTCAATTCGAGGACGTCAGCAAACAGGCCGGCCTGTCGAATAATCTGACCCGCAGTTTCCCCACTTGGTTTTGGGACTACGACAACGACGGCTGGCTGGATATTCTTGTATGTGGTTACGAGTTCACCCAATCACTTTCTTATTATGCAGGCGCAGAAGCTGTGCAGTTGCCAACCGGTAACGCCGGTAAGGTTTTTTTGTTCAGGAATAAACATGACGGCACGTTCGAAGACGTTTCAGCAAAAGTGGGATTGAATAAAGTTGCTTTTGCGATGGGCGCAAATTTTGGGGACATAGATAATGATGGCTTTCTGGATTTTTATCTCGGCACCGGAAATCCCCAGATAAAATCTGTAATACCAAACAAACTTTTTAAAAATTTGAATGGTAAGCGCTTTTTGGATGTCACTACCGCCGCACGGGTCGGTAATTTGCAAAAAGGACACGGGGTATCGTTTGTTGATCTTGATAACGATGGTAATGAAGATATTTATATAAAGATGGGCGGAGCATATACCGGAGACGCATACGAAAATTCCTTTTATCTAAACCCTGGTCAGAATAATAATCACTGGATAGATATCCTTCTGCAGGGTAAGGTTTCGAATCGGGCAGCCATCGGTGCAAGAATTAAAGTAACTTTTAAAGATAGCGACTCGGTGCGTTCCGTATACCGAGATGTTAACTCCGGCGGAAGTTTTGGTTCGAATCCACTCAATCAGCATATAGGAGTCGGTCAGGCTGTAGCTATTGACAAAATCGAAATAACCTGGCCCGTTACAGGTAAGGTTCAGGTTTTTACAAACCTGCAGGTTGACCAGCGTATTAAAATAACGGAGGAATCAAACACCTATACCCCTTATAAACTTTCCCGTCTGGATTTTAATACCAGAGGACCGGGTCTGATAAGTTGTTCACCGAAATAATATTTTCGAATTATTTCCGGATGTTAGTTTTGAAAATGCAAACTAATCAGATATGATTATTAATAATTAATTCGTACAACTCCTGCTTTCCACTGGTATTATCAGGCTCACCCTTTTCGACGGCATAATTTCTCAATTCTTCCAGCGACAATTTTTTTTCTTCAAACTCTTTGCCTTTGCCCTGATCAAAAGAAGCGTATCGGTCCGTTCTTAGTTTTTTATATTCCGAATTGCCAAGTATGGTGTCTGCAACAATCAATGCCCGCGCGAACACATCTATTCCGCCAATATGGCCATAGAACAAATCTGCAGTGTCTGTAGAATTTCTCCTCCGCTTTGCGTCGAAATTTATTCCACCTCCCTGAAATCCACCCGCCTCGAGAATAACCAGCATTGCTTCAGTAAGTTCCGCAACATTATTTGGGTATTGATCAGTATCCCACCCATTTTGATAGTCACCGCGATTGGCATCTATACTGCCAAGCATATTGGCATCTGCTGCAACCTGCAGCTCATGCTGAAAAGTGTGGCCTGCGAGCGTTGCGTGGTTCACTTCGATATTCAGTTTAAAATCATTTAATAAATCGTACTGTCTCAAAAAACCAATCACCGTTGCACTGTCATAATCATATTGATGTTTGGTTGGTTCACAAGGTTTGGGTTCTATAAAAAATGTCCCCTTAAAACCATTCCTTCTGGCATAGTCCTTCGCGATATGTAAAAAATTGGCGAGATGTTCCTGTTCACGTTTCATGTTGGTATTCAGAAGCGTCATATAACCCTCACGCCCCCCCCAAAAAACATAGTTCTCCCCGTTCAGTGCAATGGTAGCATCCAAAGCAGCTTTTACCTGTGCCGCACCATATGTCAATACATGAAAATCCGGATTGGTTATCGCCCCGTTCATATATCTTTTGTTGGAAAACAGATTTGCGGTTCCCCACAATAATTTAACACCACTGGCCTGCTGTTTTTTCTTCAAATATTGAGTTAACTCCTGTAACCGCCGCTCATTTTCTTTGATGTCGCTGGTATAGTCAACTACGTCTGCGTCGTGAAAGCAATAATAAGGCAGGCCAAGTTTGGTAATAAACTCAAAGGCTGCATCTGCTTTATCCCTGGCTCGCAGGATGGGATCATGATGATCGTTCCAGGAAAAAATATGTGTCGGCTCACCAAATGGGTCCGAGCCATTTCCGCAGAACGAATGCCAATATGCGACGGCAAATCTTAAATGGTCCTTCATCTTTTTTCCGGAAATAACCCTGTTTTCGTCATACCACTTGTAGGCGAGTGGATTTTTACTGCCTGTACCTTCGTATTTAATTTGCGGAATACCCTTAAAAAATTCTTTTTCTCCTGTTAAAACTGACATTGTATTGTATTTTCTTTTATGCAGGCTGTAAATCCAGACGTTATCGTCTAACGTCCTCCGGTCTGATTTTACTGAATTAAAGAAGGAAGGGTATATACCCTCCCTTGACTGTTGCTTAATACCAAAAAAAACTACTTTTTTTAAACGATAAAAGTTGAAAATAGCATCCCTGGCCCATCTTGGACCAAATTCCGCTTACGGACTTGCTACTCAAACAAATATAAGGATATTTTTGAAAAATGAAACCGATTACATTATTTTTAAAAAGTTTATTTTTGTGGCGTCCTTTGAACGACTTTTTAGTTGAAAATCCGGTATGTTTTGTTACCTATAATATTTTATTGGTTTGTGGTCCCGGGGGACGATTTTGAATCAATTCGTAACCAGTTTAATGATTGCTCAACGATTATGAGAATACCAACATGTATAGCTTTTCTGGTCATTTTTGTCTCCTGCAGTAAATCAGACGATTCTGCCTCCGCAAGAATACTTCGAACTGAATCCACCGACTATAATGGCAATGTGTTATATACGGAATATGGCTACGATAACGATGGTCGTATTATATCAATTACCGAACATGAAAATAATGATGAGCATGTGGTGGCTGTCACGATCACTTATAGTACAGGTGACGTCGTACTGTTGAGTCATCCTGATGCTGACCCCGTCTATAATCAGACGACGGAAGTCCATTTAACACTCGATGCCAACGGAAAAATGCTGAAACGTGTGGAGTACACCCATGCGGTGGCCAAAACACCTGCTGTTCAACCGGCTGAAAAATTCAGTGATGATACTTTGCAATGTGCGTATGATGTTACGGGACTCCTGAATAAAACTACGGAAAGCAGATATGATTCCACCAGGGTAGACACGACATTTTATACGACAGGCACACTGACGGCTACAACTGACTATACTACGGATGCGGGCAACATTACATCATCCGATGAATACGCGGTTTATCCCCGATCTTCAAATCAGGGAGGGATTATAACTGCTTCAGGGGGAAGTTCTGAATACCACAATGAATTCAGATTTACGAAGTCATTTCCAAATAAAACAGATTTTAAAAATGCTGCTGTGCTGAACGAGTACGCGCTTTACTATGAGCCATTACTGAATATAAGCAATAAGAACATGCCTGACCAGGTGACAAGAAGCACAGTGGACAAGGATCTGAACGGCTCTGTTATTTTTACCGGCACTACCACGATAGACATCGAAAGAACATACAATACGGACGGCTTAATGTCGTCAGTAAGTTTTTTATCACAGAATACTCCTTATACAATGATCAATTATTTTTATGGAAAATAAGTTACAGTCATACATTTGTTCCGGTTGGTATCTGATTTTTCATGCATAACAGCACCTTATCCAAAAACAATAAAAACAAAACAGTTTATGAACACATCCGATAAAATATTGATAATAACCGGCGATGCCGGTGAAAGTTTCGAAGTTCTTTATGCAATGCACCGCCTGCGCGAGGCAGGATATACGCCTGTGCTGGCGGCTCCTTCTGTAAGAAAATTAAACCTGGTGATGCACGACTTTGAACCGGGATGGGATACTTATATAGAACGAAAAGGATACCTTCTTGAGTCGGAAATTTCATTTGAAGACGTGAACCCCAAAGATTATGTGGCCGCACTGATCCCTGGTGGGCGGGCACCGGAATATTTGCGAAATGATTCAACGGTTATAAAAATTGTGCAGAAGTTTTCGGAATTGGATAAATTCATTTTTGCAATCTGTCACGGTGTACAAATATTGGTGACTGCCGGACTTGTCAATCAGAAAAAAATTTCCTGTTATGAACACGTGCGGTTTGAAGTGGAATCAGGCGGAGGAATTTATGTTACCCCCGACCAGGCAGTAAAAGATGGCAGGATTGTTACAGGCAAGACCTGGCAGTCGCATCCTGAATTTTACAGGATCGTTTTTAGTTGTCTGCAAACACCTGACAATAAATTCCAAAATGCAGCACCCACCGTCGCTTTAGCATGATGGTCTATAAGCATTATAGTCAGGAGCAACTAAATGACCAATATAACAACAGATTACATGTTCCGGATTATGCCGGTTATTTCGAGCGTTGGGAGCGCTTAAGCAGGAAAACAGAAAAAGAGCATTATGTTTTAAAAGACATTTTATTTGGAATTCATCCCAAAGAAAGCCTCGACATTTTCCCCTCGGAAAAGCCCGACTCAAAAACAATGATCTTTATTCATGGCGGCTACTGGCATTTATTAGACAAGACATTGTTTCATTTTATAGCAGCTGTGTTTTTACAGCGTGGTGTTACAACTGTTTTTTTGAATTACCCGATCGCTCCTGAAAATTCCATCAGCGAGATCGTTTTATCATGTGGCCATGCAATAAGGTGGTTACACGAAAATATTAAACAATTTAACGGCAGCCCGGCGCAGATGCACGTGATGGGACATAGTGCTGGCGCGCATCTGGCCAGTATGCTGGCTGTTGATGAAGATAAAAATTATTTAAGATCCATCATTTCGTTAAGCGGTATGTTCAGTCTGGAACCTCTGATGCTTTCCAATCTGAATCAGGTACTTGGTATGGATAAGGGAATCGTAATGCGTAACAGCCCGGTTTTATTGGAGCCGCGTTATATTTGTCCTTTTTTGCTGGCCACCGGAACCGATGAAACGGATGAATTTAAAAATCAAAGTACAGACATGTACGAAAGCTGGAAAAATAAACACAACTGTTTAACGCTTTTAAATGTCGAAGGCAAAAATCATTACTCCATTCTGGACGCAGTCACTGAAAATGGTACGTCGCTGCAGTCTGCTATTTTTCGCCTCATGAATATATAGGTTATTTCTGCAAGGTGATTTCTCCTACATCAGTATCCTTCTTTTCGTTAACAACTACTCCTGCCTTTTCAAAATTTTTATAAGGAGCTATGGCTTCTATCACCAGTTTGTAAGTGCCAGGTTTTACTTCACCAATTTGAAAAGCACCGTTTTGAATATTTGTTCTCATGGTGTCCATTCCCGAAACAACGTAAGCTGAAGTTGCGGAAGCTGACGGGCTCACTGTTCCTTTGATGGAGCCATTCTTAAAATTAGTAAAAGCAAATACAGCAAATGCCATTACTAAGCATGCTACAAGGACTATTATTTTTTTCGTTTTCATAAAATTTTTTTAAAGTGGGTGAATTAACTTGACTGCTTAAGCGTTTAGCCAGCGGTCTATCTCTAAGAAGTTCAACAACTATGCCAGTCACCCGCATAAATGTTTTTGCAGTAGTGCGGGCTGAGTGTGGCTTTTAATGCCCATTTTGTGCTGGCAAAATATTAAAAATGCCAAGGGCCGTTTAAATCAAAATCAATAGGCATTTGTCTCCACGAGTTAACTTTTTTACCGTTATTGATGCCCATCATCCAATATTTAGTAGAGCTTTTTATGAGCCTGACAGCTTCTGCGCGTAATTCCTCAGGCCCGCTGATAGCAGACGCGTCATGTACTTCGCCGTTTTTATCAACAATGAATTGAACAATAACTGTACCCTGAATATTATCATCGACTGCCTTTGGAGGGTATCTTAAATTCTTTTGCAGGAAACGTTTCCATGGTTGGATTCCACCGAGGAACTCGGCATGAATCTCCGGATTGAAATAAACCGCCGAATCGGTTGTTTTTATAATTTTTATTGTATCAGCTTGAATTTTTATTGTATCAGTTTGGGCACGGGCAAAACAAAAACAAAATGCAAAAGCAAAGGTTAAAATAATTTTCATGTGGCGTGTTGATTGATGACCTAAGATATAAGGAAATATTCTAAAATCACATCTACGGGTATTTACTTAGTAATGTATTTTAGGCCTGATAAAATAACTAAATAATTTTATCGTTCAGACACCCAACATCATGCTTTGTTCAAAAGGGTTGTTGATAAAATAAAAAAAATGTTTCAAAAATATTTTAGTACTGTTGAAGTTGAAGGCTATATTTCCACGGTGCGCGTTATGAAAGTGCTTCCTACATTTAGTGCGTTGTTACTATCAATTTCAGGTTTTTGTCAGAAAGACAGTGCTTACAATTTAAAATGGAAGATTCGGCCGGATAATGCTATAAGTTATAACACTTACATGATTGAAATGGATACTGCGGAATCGCAAAGCCCGTCAATCAATATGGATGGGTTTTCAAAAATGTTTGGCGATAGCTCAGCAAAGAAAAATATGGATGTTATGAAACAGATTTTGTCCCGTATTAAAAAGGGTACAGAAAATGATATTTATCTGACTTTGCTGACGAAAAACAAACGCGGAGATATAGACATCGAAATGAAGTTGAAACCCAGGACCGATAGCGTTCTAAACAAAAGCGATTCATTTGGTGTAATAGAAATCGCAAAATTAAAGAGTTTACTATCCGGCGGCGTAACACTACGGGGTACGATTACCGAAGGAGGCGCTATAGAAAGTTTTTATGTCAAGAACGATCAAAGGAATCTTCTGGCATTGTGGTATGAGCTTCCGAACAAAGAAGTTAAGGTAGGCGAGAGCTGGCCACTTGATTTACACCTGATTTCCATGGATCAGAATTTTAAATGTGATTCTTCATTCAGGATTAATAAAGTGACTCTCACGGACGTTCATAAACTAGGAGATCAAACGATTGTAGTTTTGAACTATGATATCGAAGAATATGTTGAAGGGGAATTTTATAATCCTTTCCATGGTAACAAAACGCAAAAGACGATGATGAAAGCATCATATATAGGTTCTTCAGAATTTTCCATAGAAAAAGGCAGGTGGATTTCATATAATGGTATTATGACAGTGGGCTCCTCCGGCTTAATGACTACCCAATCTGAACAAAAATTCTCGCTAATCCCTAATTAGATATAAAATCCTGGAGATATATGGTCAAAAATTCGTTATCTGACAGTAACCCATTCGATGTCGTCGTCAGGAGAAAAATTCCTTATGTCACTGACAATGTCCTTGGACTTATGGGTGTCTTCATTCTAATGTTGGCTATCACCCATATATTCTTTTTACCCGTCCGTGGCGCATCACTGGAAATGAGGACCACCTGGTTTATTTTAGTAATTCCGACCTTTGTAAAGAATTTATTTATGCTGGGTGCGGTGGGAACAATCGTAACTGGAATTTTGCAGGCCCTCGCGAGAAGACATAAAATTGCCTTTCTGAGTTTTAGTACTGATGGGATTCTGGTGACCGGTGATAAATTGGAGATATCCATACCCTTAACTGAAATCAAACTGATCGAAGTCATTGATCCAAGGTCTATGGGAGGGGTTCCAAAAGGAAAATTTAGACTTGACATAATGGACAAATGGGAAAGATCTGTCGATATTCGGCTAATAGATTATAGCCGCGTGGAAGAACTGATGGGCTTTTTGGAGAAATACAAAAATCTAGACATAAAAATCTATGATTTTAATTTTAATAGGGATTTCGAAGATGAACGCTCGAATGATACTGAAGTAGCTGAATAAAGAGGATTTCGATTGAATTATTCATCTTAAAAGACAATTATATTTAATGAAACGGGGGCATTTTGCAATATTTCTTCTTCTTATTTTGCCCGGTTGTAAAAGAGATAATATTCAAAATGGGATGAAGCTTTATGGCCATTTGATTTTATCAAGAGAGTGGTTCACATCATATCCTGATGCGGCGCGGGTCGACTCAAGATACGAATCGGCCAAAGCGAGTATCGACGATGGCACTTATAATAAAGATGCAGGTACTATCGTCTATGGCGATTCCACTTTGCATTTCCAGACCCAGACTTATTTTTATTATTCATATAATCCGGATTCATCCGTAGTTGGTTTTAATCCGGCCTGGGATGGAGAGCAGAGTTGGCTTGTGTCAGGTAATGCAAAAAACAATATCCCGGATTTTTCTGCCACAGCGGCTCAATTTCCCTCATTCCTTATAGCCGATTTCGATTCTCTTCCCGTGGTTCATAAAAGTCAGACTTTTACAATAAGTTGGGATTCGTTCAGCCCCTGTGACTCTGTTCAGGTGGGAATTTATCAGGTAAACAGTATTGCCCAAACTCCGGTTCTGGTCGGTAATATTTCTACAGTAAGCTTTTCGCCAGCTCAACTTTCAACTTTTCAAACTTTCTATTCTCCTTCCGTCAATGCAATTGTTATCGAAGGATGGAGCTATAGAAATATTACGGTGTCAGGTATCCCTGTTATGGTGGAAACTTATGCCAGGCGAAATTGGTCGGTTAAGATCGTTGATTGAGGCGATGATATTATCCTAGTCGTCACCAATTCTCAGCAAACCCACTGGAATCCGGCCTCGTTACTTCTTGTATCTGTGATATTGATAATTCTACTAAAAAATCTAATAGCTCAGCTACGAGTACGTTTGTTGTTTTATTAGTTTTCCATTTAATTTGAGTTCTGACTGGTTGACTGTACTTCTATTTTTTTTTCGGATGATCCTTTTTCTGTCTTTTGATTTCTTTTCAACGATGCCGAAAGTATAAGACTTACAAAGGAACCAGTGACAAAATTTCCAATGAGTGAATTTGTGATAAGCATGAAATCCAATCCATTGGTTCTGTCTGTTATAGTATTTGCAGGTTTATCAGTCATTACTTTTCCTGGAATACCGGTACCAAATAACCCATGCACCATTATTAAAAGCAAAATAAATGACAATAAACCTGCAACAATAATACCTATAATTACGGTCTTTTCACCGGCGGCGATTAGGGATAAAGTACTTAAATTATTATCCTTTTTTCCACTTAGATAAAAAAGAAAGCATCCTATAACAAACATAAACAAGAAATTTCCTACATAAAGCACCCAGCTTTCCGTATAGATGGCCTTTTGAATGAAAATATACCCTGTAATAGAGTAGGCAATAGCCGCCAGTACGCCAAAAAACAACCTAATTTTTAAAAAAGGTCTTTTAAACATTTCCGATTTTTTTCACATGTATTTTCGAATCCTGATCTTACCGTTTGACATCGTCATTACGCCGTCAGTCGAAATAATAATTCCTTATTCAGAATAAAGGGCTTGCCAATAAAATGGAATTTCCATGGTGAATTATAAATAATTGGCCATTCAGATTATTAATTATGTGTTTTTCCAAAAGTTGTTCTTCCGCGTATTCCGTAGAGATAAATTCCAACTGCATCGTGTAAATATTATTTAACTAGTCTGCAATACTTATGCCCTGTTGACAAGACACGGAACTGGAAAAAGAAGTTTTTTTGTGGTTGCGTGGTTCATCCATACGCATGCGAGAATGTAACCGCCAATATTGTAACCGCCTTATTCGGCTTTGATACATCGACATAAATTTGCTAAAATATTGTTTAAACTATATTTTATGAGCTAATATCACATAGAAATAGGATAAAAACATGGTATGGGTAATATTATACTCAAATTTATCTTGTAGTAATGGGGAAGTTTATCCTATTTATTTTGATTAAATATAAGATCTAAGTGAATCGAATAAAGTTGTTAGAATCTTAGTTTGATTTGTCCGTAGTTGACAAGTTTTGAATCGTGGTTATATTCTTATTGCTCGTATGTATAACTCAAAAAGCACTGTCTATGATTTCTCAATTTAAGAGATTTACTGGCACATAAAAACATTTAAAGCCGTCCAAGAGCTATTGCCGTATTATAAGAAAGTGGAAAAAATATATAAGGAGCAAATTGATGTAATTGCAAAGAAGTTTATCCATTCGATCAGAAAAAGAGATGAACTTAAAGGAGAGTTAAAAATAACCAAGGATATTTTAGAATAACTGGAATCTGGTTTTTCAGAGCCTTTGAGCAAAAGTCTTGAAAGATATGCATCTCACGTAACTACAACGAATAGAAACGCCGGTTATGGCGGGATACTTTGGCTATGAAAAAGGCGAACATTATGATGTATCAATAAAAGCAGAAGAACTCAAATTATTACCTGCAGTCCGCGATGCTGATAAGCGCACAATTATTATCGCCGATGGATTTAGCTGCCGGGAACAAATAGAGCAGGAAACAGATCGCAAAGGAATGCACCTGGCGCAGGTTATTCAAATGGGCATGCGTGAACAAACGGATGATAATACAGAATCTTTTCCTGAAAAGAAATATGTGGATGAAATGAAACTGGACCGTTCTGGCAAAAAGAGGAATACGCTGGTCGAAATTTCTATTATCTCAGCCATTATTGCAAGTATATGGATCTTAAAAAAAGTAATAAATGCCAGGTCTATAAATTAAAAAAGTACATATGAGAATTGGAAAAAAAATATGGGCAATCGCTGAAGGATATATTCCGGGGTGGAGCAATGGGCCTGCGCCGGATTTCATAAGCCATGAGGCGGCCTGTATCCCTAACTGTTCTGAAGAGGATGCACATATTGAAATAACGATTTATTTTTCTGACAAAGACCCCGTTGGCCCTTTTAAAATTACGGTGCCGGGCTGCCGCACCAAACAAATTCGATTCAATGATTTAAATGACCCGGAAACAATTCCTTTGCAAACTGATTATTCAAGCGTTATTATATCTGATGTCCCGGTGGTGGTGCAATACACACGTCTTGATTCCAGGCAAAGTGACAATGCATTGATAACAACGATTGCCTATACTGAATAATTAGTTATTTTTTTGGTCCATCCAGCCGCCGGAAAATCCGGCCAGCTCTAATCCTTTTTTTAAATAAATACATTTGCGCATAATTTTCCAG
This sequence comes from uncultured Bacteroidota bacterium, assembly GCA_963757315.1. GTDB lineage: Bacteria > Bacteroidota > Bacteroidia > Chitinophagales > Chitinophagaceae > Puia. Next base: position 1,459,531 of record CAVWRD010000012.1, read on the forward strand.
ATGCATGCGGACTGATAATTTTCAATCATGAGCACAATTGCTCCCTGATTTAATCCAAATCTCCAGGGAGAAACCCAACCATTTGGGTTATGGGTTTTCTCAGGAAAGGTCGGATTAAAGCTAGCCTCAAAACCAAATAACCTGGAATGCTTCAAATCAAATTTTTCGATGTAGTAACGAATGGTGTCTAATACAATTTCCGGCGCAAAGGGCAGTGAGGCAACAACTGACCAGGGTGAAATGGTGCCATCATCAGGTCCGAAGGGTGCACCCCGAGACAGATAACCGTAAAAGGTTCTTTTTTTACCACCGATTTCGAGAGTTTTCTCACCTGGTCCGTTACTGGCTGAAAGACCCCAAAAATATTCGCCGTAATAGCTAAACTTACCTGGATTTTCGATGGCGTATTTCCGGTGAATATGAGTTGCGCGTTTGCTGTTTTCAAAATAATCAAAACCTATTTTTTTATTTAAATAATCCTGGATTCCCTTAAAATCTATCCATAAATGAGAAAATTGATGGATAAACAATGGACCGGCATAAATATATTTTATATCAAATTTGCTTTTCACATCAAAAGTAGAAGTCCATTTTTTATATCCATTTGGAGAAATAGGAAAAGTTGGCGAACCCAGGGCCAGCATATACAGTATCATAGCCTCGTTATAATTATTATCCCATCTGTAAGGAATAAAACCTGATTCGGGGAACCAGCCATGCGATATGGTTTCACCTTCATCCAAAGCCCACTGCCAGTCAATGCGGTGGTACAGATCGTCGCTTAGCTTTCGGATCTCTTTTTCCTTTTTTGTACTCCCGGAAAAATAACAGGCCACTGATAACGCCCCTGCAATAAAAAAAGCGGTATCTATGGTGGAAAGCTCACAATTCCAAACTCTTTTACCGGATTTCATATCCAGGAAATGGTAGTAAAAGCCCTTATAACCGGTAGCATCCCATTCCTGTCCCTGATGACTGGAATAGATAAATCGTAAAACCGTCAACACCCTGTCTATAGCTTCGCCTCTGGAAATAAATTTATTTTCCACTCCAACAATATATGCACTCATGGCCATGCCTACCACGCTAATACTGGATGGAGATCCGTTTTGTGTTTTATCTGCAATTAAACCGGTTACCGGATCTGATTGCTTAAGAAAATATTCAAAGGTTTCTTTAAGTAAACTATCCAGCATTTGCTTGTCACTACCTTGCCGGTTTGAATTCTGAGTTGCTGTCGGTTGTTGCTGCTTCATATTGTTTCCAGTGTAACAAGGGCAGAACCCTGTGGAGGTACTTCGATTTCTAAAGAAACAGCCTTGTTTGCAAATGAAAACATAAAAGGTTCCTTGACTAATAAAGATGTTTCCTCCAAAGTTTTTAACTGATCCGGTTTCAGGCTTACCGGTTTACCCATACTAACCCATGCAGGTCTGGTATTGGCGTGTGTATCATCTATTCTTTCAATATATCCTCTTTTCAGGTATTCTATATTTTCCAACTTTATTCGGACAAGCTCACTCATTACAGCATGACGGGGTAGCGCGGAATTGGTGATAAGGACCTGGATAAGGGCCTGTTTCGTAATTACCCATACGTCAATGGTTGGATGTTCTCCTTCAACTTTTTGTATAATATCACCCAGTTGGTGCAGTAGTTGATAAGCCCGGTAAGCAGGTTTTGCTAAACCGTGAATCGTTAGCAAGCCAAAACCACCGTGAAAGGGCACGGAGGAAAAGTAATTTTCATCAAAAATATCCGAAAACGTCCAATAACTATATCCCTGAACCTGGTCACGGGCTTCCATAATTGTTTTGATGATAAATGCAGCGGCATAGGGGAGATCGTGCAAATCATCAAAGGGATTTGAAGAAGTGCTCCATTCGGTATAATAAACCGGTTTAGTGCCAGATTTTTTTCTTGTTTCGATAACTTGCTCCCTTAATATACTTCTTTTGCTTTTTGCCAGTTGTGTGATGGTGTCATCTCCCGGTTTTCCAAATGCATCCGTAGGATAATGGTGGGTACTTATAAAGTCGAAAGGAATCTTGTGCTTATTACAGTAGTCGATAAATTCGGTTATCCAGGAATTCGAAGCGGTAGCAGGTCCGCCTACCTTTAATTCAGGATCAATTGCTTTGACAGCCATTGCTGCATGTTGGTATAACAGGAAATAATCCTGCTGGCTTCCCGTCCAAAATGACGGAAGGTTAGGCTCATTCCAGATCTCAAAAAACCAATCGCGCAGTTTTTCAATACTATACCTGTCGAGCCAGTGCTGAACTGTTTTTGATATTAACGTCTGCCATGCAGAAAAATCTTTAGGAGGCGTAACATTATCCCTATAACTAAAAACCGTTTTGGGTCCCGAGGATAATGCTAAAGGCATAAAGGAACATTCAACAAAGGGAGCCATTCCGATGGATAATAAAAAATCGAAAACCTGATCCGCATTAAAAAATGAATAAATCAGCTCGTTATTTTCATCGACCAGTGTACCCATATTGTCCGATAAAATTCCATGAAACCGAACATGTTTGAAGCCAAGTTCATTGTGACTGCGAAGAAGCTGCGATTGCCAATCTGACCTCAATGCCAACGCTGCGTGGCCACTGCCAATTGTATGTTCCCAAAAATGGGGGAGCGGAAAAGATCCATCTTTTAGATCACATTTAAAATGGTCCGGCAAAATCGAATTCATAATGAGGAATTTATCCCTTAGCTTAAATAAAGAGTTTACATCCTTTCTTATTTCGTAATATTTAGTTACTACAATTTAATTGCCAGGCTAAAAAGGGAGTGAAATCCACAGGTAGAACTAACTCTCTGTTCTCAAATTCGGGGAGCATTATAATAATTATCAAAAAAATAGTCCAAACCTTATTACTTATGAAACTTTAAAAGTCTATTATGATGTTAGAAACGATGGATAGATATTTCGCGAGTGGGATATTAAGATTGTTGATTGAGGGATGATATTGACGAATTTCACTACAAATTTGCTATCTGCGAAATATTATATTTGAATACGATTTTTGAAAGTAATAACTTTAATAACTGCGGTCTGTATTAAACTGTTGTTATGTTTTTAATTTCTGCCCCTCGCGGATTTGAATATCTTTATTTTATTTTCGTCCTTATTATTTTATTCCTTCCAATTTGGTGTATTGTTGATATTTTGAAGGAAAATTTTAAGGATAGGTACTCAAAACTGATTTGGGTTATTATTATTCTCTTTTTTCCATTAATAGGGCCGATTATATATTTATCATTTTTGAGAAATAACAGTATTTAACCCGCTTAATGTTTTGCTTCTGTCCTGAGATTTTATCTTTCATTTTTAGATATCCGCCGAACAATCCTTTAATATCCTGAATGGCCGCTCCATCTACAAGACCGCAAACGAAAAAAAGCAGCGAAATACAAAGGTCAGATCTTCTTCTGCCGGAATAACTTTATTTATAATTTGTGCTTAAGGACAATATAAAAACGGCAGCGACAGTAACTATTCCACTTGCAACAAAATAAGTGTCATAAACAATCGTATCTATTTTTGGAGAATATAAAGCGAAAGCTGCAAGTACAGAAACGACAATAGATACAAATGTTATCAATAACGGCAGGAAAATAGGAATAAACAGTCTCATCTTGCCGGTTATCTGGTAAAGGAAGAAAAAAAGGACCCATTCCAAAATGCATGCACTTATAACTGTCGCAAAAATTCGATCATGTTCAAACACTGATAAATTCGGTAATAATATCCTTATCACATAAAGTAATGTGATAAATATTACGGTAAGTGACCATATAGTCTTTTGACGCATTTTATAAAATTATTGCCGTCCTCAGAAAGAAAAAAATATTTCGTCTCATTTACGATAAATGGAATTCCCCCCAGTTGTGGAAATCAATCAGTAATGACTCTCAACTAAAACAACCTGGCCAATGAGAAAAAAACTGGTCTTATTTTACTCGTTAATCTGTGGTTTCACTTCTTTTGGCATTACGACCTCCCGCGCGCAGGAAATGCATCGACTAAATGTAAGACCGGATTCTGCGGATATAAAGGAACTCGTCGATAAATATGCGGAATCCATAAATAACGCCGATTCGGGACTCGCTTACGAGTTGTTCGGACACGTCGGGGCAGAATCCTTCATTCATCCGGGAGGATTTGAACGCGGGTGGCCGCGAATAAATACGAATATTTACAGCGTATTGGGTAACCTGTATTCCAAGAGAAAATGGAATATCGTATATGAACGCATCTGGTTGTTTGAGTGTGCGGCCTCGGTAGGAATAGAATGGAAAATGGATGTTACACAGAAAAAGAATAACAGCGCCCTTCAGTTAAAAGGGAAAGAAACCCAGCTGTGGGCGAAATTAAACGGTGAATGGAAACTGACCCAGGTGCATGACTCGGGAATTCCCGAGTGAATTTTATTTCGGAATTATCATCACAAGCTGAAATAATTTGGATTTGATTTTTGCCCTGCCAATAAACTGATTGCCAAATATTTTTTCGAATTCAGAAGTATAGATCATAATGTCTTCCTCTCTCGTATCAAATAGTAATTCCTTAGATACATTTCCCTGGTAATTGATTAATCACCGGCATTTTATTTTTTTTCAACTGCAATCCCCACCGTCATAACGTCCTTGGATATACGCTTATTATTTCTTGATGAATATAATCCTTGGCGTTCAGGGACCGTCTTTTAACGGAGTGAAATTTCTTTTTTTCACGGTTTTTAGTTTTTTCCGATATGACATGTTATTTTTTTTGTAACTTCTCTTGTTTCCCCCCTTAGAAAAATTCCGTCTAATAAGTGTCATCCCTTCTTCACATTCAACCTGCCTCATGCGACATTCAACTCACGCGAAGCTGTTACAAATTTTATTATGCTCGTTTTTGCTGATGGCTCTGCGAAGTTGCACGGGTTGCGGGGTCGAAGTGTTCGACCTGACTACGGATATGCCCAATGGGACGATGAACAATGGTCCTTCTTCTTCAGGTATTACAGTTGCACTGGCCGGAGACGCAAACAGTCTTTTTGCCGTCAGCTGTAATGCAGGAGTATGGCGTTCCACACCCTCACAGGATTATCCGCTTGGATATCCCTGGATCCAGCTGCAAAATTCACCAGCCAAAGCGTATTGTATTGCTGTGGACCCAAACAATCACAGTCATATTGCTGTCGGAGAAAGAGATGGAGATAGGAATACCCTGTCAGCAAACCACAGCGGACTTTGGGAATCATTTAGCGATGGTGTGGGCAATTCATGGCCATTGAGTTTATACTTTGACCCGATCGCTTCCGAAGGGTGCACGTCCCAGGCCGTTCCAGCCGTGGCTTTCAGCAAATCATCCACACTTTTTTTTGCCACGACCTGCGGCATTGGTGTGAAACACCCGGGAGATAACACACCCAGTTTTCCAAATCTTCCTGCGGGCAGCACACCTATTACCGCTATTGCCGTCAGCGAAACCAAAGTGTGGGCAAGGAACAAAGCGGGCTTTATCATTTTTTCACCGGACGACGGAACAACCTGGAAACAGGCAACCACTCAACCAATACCAGCCGGTGTTTTACTTTATGGTGGTAATGGCGACCTGACCACTGTGGCTGCTTTTGACAACTGGGTTTTTATGTCGACGTTTGGAGATATCGACCCCGTCACTAAAAACAACTTTTGCCAGCTCCTGATACTTGACGTGAACAATGATAAATGGATCGTGCAGAAACGAATAAACAATACACTCAATGGAACGGGCATTGGTGCCCGCCGCCAGGTTAAATCTTACATTACCGGAACCGATGGACAGGTGGGCAGTGGACGTGAACTTTATTTTAATGCCGGTCAAAATGTTTTCCGTGCAACGGGACAGAACCCGGACGGAACACTGAACTGGGAGAACCTGCTTTCAACGAATGCCGGAGATCCTAACAGCCTGCAATATCAAAATACAACTCATTCGGAGATATGGGATTTTTTACCAACCAGCGATCGCACAAAAATTTGGGTTGCTACGGACGGCGGTGTCTTTGAAGGAGACGGGGATTACAAAAAAGGACTTCTTATGCGTTCCAGCGGATTGCACACACAGCATGTCCATGACCTCTATGCGCCGGATTCAAATTTGCATATGGCTTATCCGACACATGATAACGACGCGTGGTACAGATCCACTCCGGGAGTATTTACAAGTGAGAATATTTTGGGAGATGCTACCTGGGTTGGGGGTGATGCGGGAAATTCTACAGCCGCCATTCTCGTTCGCCAGGTGGGCGTTTGTGGGAAGTGCTCTTTGCTAACTGGATTCGGCAACAACCTGCCTTCGGGTACACCATTTCAGCAAATTACCCTGTGTAATGACAGAACTTATGATAGCAATAAAACTGCGCTGTTAAAATTTATTCAAACCGGTACTCACGAAGGGCAGGCCCCTTCTCCACTCGATGCCTTCATGATCGCGAAGCTGCCTCTGCAATGGGCGGACGCAGGCGGAGGCCTGCATAATTGTCCGGGAGAGCTCGCAAATCCCAATAACGATCCCGCATTTCAGACTGTCATCCTGCGCAACCCATATTTTATCCGGTCACCCGACATCAATAATTCTCAAGGCAAGGATTGGACCGTGGTGGCTGATAACCTTCCCGCGGGAGCATTGGGTTTTTGGCTCTCTGGCGGACATGCCAACCCGACTATCTACCTGCTTACTCTTGTGAACGGAGTTTCAAGATTATGGCGTGCTACAACAATTCGCCGGCTGCCTACTTACTGGCAGGAGCTGAATGTCCAGGGAAATGTTACCGACAAAACACCCTGGCCGGATAGCAAGATTATTACCGGCGGCCTTCACGGACCCGTTTACCCGAATCCTTACAATCTTGAACAGGTTTTTGTATTGACTGCTGCCGGAGTAAAAGTTTCTACCAGTGGAGGATTTTCTTTTCAAACGGACGCGTCTTTAACAAATTTTATCAACGGCTCGGGACAATTCCCGATGAATGGAACATTCTTCGGAGGAAATGGCGCAAACGTCGACATCGCGAACAGCTATTCTTCGGTTATTCTCCCGACACTTTCGGATATGGGCTGGAACCGCGAGAATCCCAGTGAAGTTGTCGCTTCATCCCCATACACGGGCGTCTTTTTTTCAAAAGACGGCGTGAACTGGAAAAGCCTGAGTGCGTCCCTGCCAACACCCGTCAGCCCGGTTTCTGCAGTGAGGATTACAGATGCCGGTATCGAAGTGGGGACCGAGGGTCGCGGCGTCCTGGAGATCCGAAATTTTAGGTGAAAAAAATTATGAAAAGAAACGCTTTCATTTGTCTGATTATTTTTTTAATAAACACCGGTTTTTACGGCGTTTACCAGATCATGATTTTCCGTGCCAAATGGAATGCATCCATACTTATCCGGAACGGCAATCATCCGGAGCGTTTACAGATTCTTCGTTTGTCCAATAAAGAAGCAAAACTCTGCGACGAAGATGAGATAACTTATCATGGAAAATTATTTGATGTAGCGAAAAGGGTCGCAGATTCTGATTCCGTTGTTTTATATCTGTATGCCGATAATGACGAACAAAATATTTTAAATGAACTGGTGAATTATTTCAGTGCGGATGAAAGTTCATTCGTTCGCACGGGCGAAAAAATTTTCCGGATCAAAATGCTGAACGGCAGTCAGGATCAGATTTCGCAGCGGTTTTCATGCCATACAATTCGAATCCCCCCTAATATATCTTCGCCTTCCGTTTTGCGAAACACTCATCACATACCAGACAGGTATGAACCAACTCCCACACCTCCTCCGGAACTCCTCCGGGCTTAACCGCGTTCACCTGATCAGTACTTTTTCACCTTCATAATATTTTTATGAAAAAAAAATATTTTTGTCAATTCCTGTTGACATTCTTTCTCCTGCCTTTTTTTGTTTCAGCGCAAAACGAAGTCCGGGGAAAAGTTACAGATGCAGTTACAGGTCTTGCATTAAACAGAATATCTGTATTTATTCCGGATCTTAACAGGGGAGATATATCAGACTCCACTGGTTCATTCAGGATTTCCAACCTGCCTTCAGGACGGTATGCTGTAATTGCCAGTGCTATTGGATATTCAAGTGAAATATTTTCGGTTGCCGTTAGCGGGTTTACCATTAAAGATTTTTCGCTCAAACATTCCATGGCGGAATTGAAAGCCGTGATCGTCACCGGTGTAATATCTGCGCAGGATAATAATAATGTGCCGTTTCCGGTTAGCACATTCAGTCACCAGGATTTATTGCAGGAATCTTATACGAATGTGATCGATGCCATCAGTAAAATACCCGGAGTGTCAGCCATTACCGACGGCCAGAGTATTTCAAAACCGGTCATTCGCGGCATGGGTTACAACCGCGTAGTTACGGTTGCAGACGGCGTTAGTCAGCAGGGTCAGCAATGGGGCGACGAATTCGGAATTGAAGTGGATCCCGATGCAGTGAATCACGTGGAAATTCTAAAGGGCCCCGGTTCACTGGTATATGGATCAGACGCCATCAGTGGTGTAATTAATTTTCTTCCGGAAGCTATTGTTCCCGAAGGACAGATAAAAGGTGATCTTCTTTTCAATTATCAATTTAACAACGGTCTCATTGGAACCATGGCTCATCTGGCCGGACATGAAAAGAATATCTTCTGGAGCGTTCGGGTAGATAATACGATGGCACATGCTTACAAAAACCCTTACGATGGTTATGTCCTCAACTCACAGTTCAGCAATTTCAATTCGGACGCAACGATCGGCATAAACAGGTCATGGGGTTATTCCAAGTTGCACTACAGTTACTTTCAACTGGCGACTGGAATCGTAGACGGGACGCGTGATTCTGCTACCGGAATTCTCGAAAGACAAATTGCGCTTGGTGATTCTGCCTTTTTCGTGATACCAACCAACCAGGAATTTAAGTCATATACGCCTTTGGTTATTAACCAACTCGTGCGACATCAAAAACTGGTATGGGATAACAGTATAAAAGTTGGTGATGGCCGAATAACAGCCATTTTTGCCTGGCAGCAAAATCGTCGCCAGGAAAATAACGACCCCACCATTCCCAATACATCCAATATCGATTACCTGCTGAATACTGTAAATTATGACCTTCGGTATATTTCCGGTACTAAAAATAATTTCACTTATTCTGCCGGTGTCAATGGACTTTATCAGAATTCAAAAAATAAAGGCACCCTTTTATTGATTCCCGAATATGATTTATTTTCTTTGGGAGGTTTTTTTATCGCCAACAAGACTTTTGGAAAATGGGTCCTGAATGGAGGATTGCGTTATGATCTGAGAACCTTTAAGGGACATGATAACTATATTGACTCAAACGGAAATGAGTTGTCTCCAAATGATCCCAGCGCGATACACCGGTTCACGGCTTATAATTCTGACTTCAACGGTCCCTCCGGTAGTTTGGGCCTGGTGTATCACGTGACGAATACATTTGACCTGAAAGCAAATATTTCCAGGGGTTTCAGAGCAGCTAATGTTGCCGAGACTGGTTCTAACGGAATACATGATGGCACCGTCGTTTATGAAATCGGAGACCCGAATCTGAAACCGGAGACCAATTGGGAACTTGATATTTCGGGGACTCTAACCAATCCAAACCTTTCAGCTGAAATCGATCTTTTCAGTAACTGGATCGACAATTATATTTATCCGAAACCTTTGCGGAGTGTGAATGGCGGAGACTCCATCAACAATTCCACACCGGGATTCGGTGACGCACCCGTCTTTAAATATACGCAGGGAAATGCGATGCTGATGGGAGGAGAAGTTGTACTCGACATACATCCGCAATCCCTGCCATGGTGGGATTGGTATAATAGTTTTTCACTCGTAAATGCCGTTTTGAAAAACGAACCGGACTCCAGTAAATATCCGCCATTCATTCCGCCACCACGTTTCCAGTCCGAAATCAAAATCAACATCACTAAACAATCAAAGGCGATTGCTCATACTTATTTTAAGATTGGTTTTGAATACGATTTCAAACAGACACATATATACGATGCCAGCTCGATTTATATGGGACTATCGGCCTATGAGCTGGCAGCAAGTCAGGCACCTACAAAGGCATATACGCTGATCAATATCGGGGCAGGAACGGATTTTCTTCGACGTGACGGATACACATCCTGTTCGCTTTACCTGGTAGTGAATAATCTGTTTGATGTTGCCTATGTGGACTATATGAGCCGCTTTAAATATTATCCCGCCAATTTTTCGACAGATCCCGTGAGAGTGGGCGTATATAATATGGGAAGAAACCTTTCCCTGAAATTATTGATTCCACTAAATTTTGCTTCCAGATAGGAAAGTAAATTTGAAGTTACCGATATACGATATTTAATTTATTTCAATTCACATTAGTGTATGTGAATAGCATTAACTTAGGATGCATCTAACTCCTCAGTCAGGAAATCTTCCATGCGACGTATTCCCTTCTGATCTGTTTTTCTATATACCCTTTATTCCTTTCATTCGAAAAACACCTCCATCATGAAAATTTTTTTTTTACGTACACTATGTGTATATATTATTAACTACTTTTTTGTATTTCTATGCTTCTTTTTCCTTTCTACTAATTTTACTTTCGCTCAACAAACCATTTTGGAAGTTGCCACTTCAAATCCGCCGCCTTCCACAATACATCTTAACGGTTTTCCCAATGGTCAATGGCCAAAAAACGTATGCGGAGGCGATACCTGGTTGGTTGGATCGGCCCCGAGAGAGTGGCAATCAATACTTGATGGCGATGGTCCTGATAACAATTCAATTGTTGGAGTATCCGGCAATATTTATAATCCTCATGTTTCCGATCGCGACGTTTGGTTTGACCATCCATTTGGATTTGACTACAATTTTGACATTCAATGGAAGTCTAACCCAAACTTCGATTTTTTGGTCAGTCCCCGGGTTGGGGCAGATGAAGATGAAGATGGTGCCAGGTTAGATGCACAACTTAAAGGCTATAACGGGGACATACATATTGAAATGGATAGCCAGTTTGTCCCCCCAGCCTATCGGGCGAGGGCCGGGGATGTGGCAGCCGTGTTTGGCCGGTGGATTGTAGATTGCGGCCACCCGAATTATCAGTCCGAAATCCACCCACCCCTTATGGTAGTAAGTGCCAGAGCGTTGCCTATATTAAAGGGAAGTTCTTATACCCAGGCAAAAGTCATAAGCAGACCTTTTATGGTTGAGCAGTCTTTTTCAGATGGACATTCCTTGAGAGACTATATATTGTTTCAAAGCGGGGAAATTACAGGGTGGGAAGCAATTCCATTTGGAGTTTTTTTTGTTGCGGCGTTCCAATATGAAGCAAAACCCAATATATTAGCTAAATCATTTACTGGTTCACATTCGATGTCCTTCAATATTCGGCCTCCACAGCCAGCGTTACCGAACCAGCACTTATTTGCCTCTTATCATTTCACAACGAGAACAGGAGTATCAGTCCAGTTGCAGGATTTAGCTGACGGGCAGGGAACGATAACTGTCACAATCCTATTTGACGAAACAAAATATATATATCCTCAACTTCCTCCTCCAACCGAGGAAACTATATCTGTTACAACTATTAAAAATTGGAATTCTTCACTATGGAATGTTCTTTCGGCTGGTGAGGCTGGTATAATAAACACAAATCCATTTGCACTGGATGCGCTGGAAAAAGGTGTTAAAACTAACCACTACGATATTCCAATTTATTCAGAACAAAACGATTTAAAGGTTAGTATGAACGAGCTGCGGGCCAATGGCGCCAGCGGTATAACGCTCGCAGGCATAACCGAGAATAATAACCAGGTATATCCAATTCGCGGAAGTATAAAAGTGGAATGGGATGATATTGTTCCAAGTCCTATCAACAACTTATGTTCTGGCTTGCCGTTTATTATTAACAGCAGTCCGGAGAAAGTTGATTTTATGCCGAACAGCTTCACCAAAAGTCAGCTTGTCACAATTAATAATATCAGTGACAAACCTATTCCGATTGGAAAGCTATTTGTTGACGGGCAAGATGGAAGTAGATTTTTATTACAAAACAAAACGATATTTCTTGTTCACAATGGCGGACAGCAGCCGCCGGAAGACATTAGTAATACAACTATTCCAGCTCATGGAAGCGCCGCACTTAGAATCGCGATTAGCAATCCAATACAACAAAATTTGATTGCGACATTACATATTATTGTCCAAGGATGTGACCTGACAGTCCCGTTAAGAGAATATAACAGCTTTATACAATAGTTGATGTAGTTAAATTTATTTACCCATGGCCGTAAATTCCTTAAAACGATAATCACTGGCCTGGAGTCGGTATTTTATATCAACGCCTTTTTTTGCGGCAGTTGCATTTTTAGGAGTCACCAGCATTTTTAATCCGTGGAGGCCTTCCCGGGTATTAAAATTATTTTCAGACGAGCGAAAACTGATAGCATATCCTCTGTCGGTTTTATTCATTTGCTGGGCGATCGGTTCACCATCACTGGTAACTATGCTAATATTAAAATCTTTTGTATCCAGTCCGTCAAGAGAGAGATGGAAATATGGTGAGGTAAGAACAGTCTCCGGTGCTTTATTTGCGTAAGCCTGTTCATAGATATCCCCAAGCGGTATTTCAAAAGGAGGACATTGCAGGCATGGCCATGGACATCTGAGACAAGGATATGGACCGATATGAAGAATATTATTGGGGATCACAAATTTTAATCTGCAAACCTGGGGATACAAAACACAAATGCTTACGATAAATGAAGGTGTTATTCTGAAAAAAAACGGGTCTACGGATACTGCAACGTTGGATGTGTTGGTGATGTCGCGAAGATTATTCGTCGTAAAATCGGCGTTGCGCTGATAAGTAACGGAATGAGGAAAATTAGTGGAGACAGGCCGGTTGCTTGCGGGGAAAACGCCATAAAAATTATTTCCCACGGCCTGAATGCGCAGGTAATCGCCGAGAGAAGGACTGATGGTGGATGCGCCGAGGTCGCTGTCAAGAAACACCGAAAGAATATCATCAGAAAATGTCGAAGACGTAATACCCGTCAGCCGGAAATGCGTTTCCCATTTTGTTGTGCTGCCGGTTCCCGTCAGTTGTTGGTATACGAGCCCGACCTTTCCTGAATTTCCTATGGCAATTCCCGGATTAGTAGCATTTGTTATGGTCAGCCAGTCACTGCTGTCCCAGGTCTTTCCACTATTTGTACTCCGCCTGTAATGAAGGGTATAGTCTGTCGTACTCACCCGGTCACACCAGGCTATCACAACATTTGCAGAATTATCCGGGTCAACTGCAATGGCAAGATTGGAACCCACAAGACGGTTGTTTCCAAGAGATACTCCAAAAGCCGGAACCTTTACGCTCGTTACTACACGCTGACCAGCAATTGCGTCACCCGCATCAACCAAAGCACCGAAAGTTGTGGTACCGGTAGCAAAATTATCATCCCGGGTAACGACAACATCACAGGTAAATGGAGAACTGGCTCCACTTGTCCAGCGATAAAAAACTGCATACACAACTCCTGAATTATGAATCGCTGTTCTGATAGCGGGCATGTCCTGCGCACTGGTGGTCCTGTCTTCTATTTCATCTGCGGCCATCCCGGAAAAAGGCGTGGAGCCCCCATCATTGGATACCATTACCTCTGCTGTTTTACCGGTTCCTCCGTTACTAATTCTATTTCCATAATAATTATCTCCTGAAAAAATCCTGTCTTTTGGATTGGAAGAAGCGTCATTGGCGGTTGTTGTTGAGATAAAGGGTTGATCGATGGAGACCGTACTCCTGTCTAAAAGTGTTGTCATGGTGGTAGCTGCTGAAGGAGTCGTTGTGCGAAGCATCATATTTCTAAAACTACTGCCTCCCTTGAGTATACCTGAATACAGCGTTCCCGATGTTAACCCGAATCCAAGTGAAATGTCGGAGGTAAAACCATTAGCACTGGGAAGAATATTATTGAGCGACCAGGTATTTCCACCATCCGTTGAAATATATATGGGCCCGGACGTCAGTGAACCCGTGGGATTGGGCGTGAACGCCGAACCTGCAATAACGGTTGGATGGGAAGGATCGACGGCAATATTGGTTTCAGAATCAAAAAAAGTTTCATTACTCTGCGATTTGGGCTGCATATTCACAATCTTGAAACTGTAACCGGTCAGTGGTTGTGAAAATACAGTTAGAACGAACAAATTTGTTATGAATGAAACCGACCCGTATAAAAAGAATCTTGTTTTCATTTGATCATAGATTTTATAAGTTCTGTTTTAGTTTTACCTTTTATAAAACCATTCGGTTCAATCACCATATTTTCAATATGGAATATTCTGGCGCTCACTGTATCCGTTTGACGCGGGAAAAATATTCCTTCATCCCCTTCAGCGAATTTGGGTGATTGAAAAAACATGACATCCTTACTGGAAGCATATAATACCTGTAAATTTTTTGTCTCCGGTTTTCCTTTTAAAACTTCATCGACCTGTATTTCGGCGACCCGCCATTCCGGATCGTGTTCGGTTCCTATAAAATTTTTAATGTCCGGCTTGATAATTCTGGTCACTTTGCCGGTTACAACTAATTTGGAGCTGTCCAGTAATTTTTTTAGTTGTTCATTATCCTGATTATCCCTTGCCTGCTTTATGAGAGACAAAATATCTTTGTTTTCATAGAGAGAATTGTCTTTCATCAAAGATCCCTTTTCCAGAACGCCGAGTGATTCGCCGATCCAGTAAGGTTCCGTAAAAAACATTCTTTCTTCTCCCACTTTCATTTTATCAATGTCGGAAAAACGGACTGTGATCTGTTTGCCAGTGATATGCTGAAATGACTCAGGTGCTTCGACCACATCGGTAACCATTACAACTCCGGCATTGGATACATCATCTTCATTCGTAGTTACAGTATGTAGCAGAAGTATTTTGGCTTTAAATATCAGGGAGCTACCCTGGACTAAATTATTCAATTCAGAATTATTAACCGGCGCCTGACACTGAGTTAACATCATCAAAAAGACGATCAGGTATACCCATGTAAATTTTTTATTTTTCACAGAAATAGTGGTTTAATTTCTGCCCAATCTTTATTATTTATCCCGTCTGCCTTTGAGATAGGCATTAACAGAGGCGAACAGGGAGACTAGCGTGAGTTGTGATTTGAATCTTGATGCTGCTCTTAAAGTTAAATCAATTTTGACAGGCTAAAGAAATTATTACCCACATTAGGGTTTACCCTTAGTAGAGTTACGATCTGTGATTTATAGAGACTTATTTATTTAGGACAATTGAAAAAATAGTAACTTCAGTGTATTCATCCGGTGCCCTCTTTATATAAGCCTGGAATAAGCCGTCAGATATAACTTCTGCTTTACGATTTCCCACGAGAAAAAAATTTTGCTGACCCCAAAGCATTGAAATTTTAGAAAATCATTTCAACCGTTATGATTATTAAAACATTGCCTTTTATTTTGATTGCAATTTTGTTCAGCAGCTGCACGCAGAATTTATTTGAATACCAACCCGATATTCCAAATGGCGGACACATCATTGCCCTTTCAAAAGATCAGGCGAATGATAATAAAATTATAGCTGCCAGTGCTACCGGTGGTCTTTTTATTTCTTCAGATGCAGGGAACGACTGGTCGCATGTAAGTACGTTATCGGTTTTTGAAATGAATGACGTGAAAATTTGTCCTTCAAATTCTAATATAGTCCTGGCCACCTGCAGCCGGGACCTCAGGGTAAATAATGGTGGCGGGATCTGGCGAAGTACGGATGGGGGAGCGACCTGGTCAAAACCGCCGACCTCAGTCTATAGCCGTTTTGGAACACCTGTTCCCGGCCATGGATTTGGAATCTGTTTTGAACCGGCCCCTTCGTCCCGCGTTTATGTGGGAACAGAAAATGGGATTGCGGTAAGTAACGACTATGGTGCAACATGGACATACGATCCCATCTTTACTTTTTTCACGGTTCAGACTGCAGCCGTTTTAGCCAAACCCGGGGGTACCGCTCTTGCTGCTACGTCCTTTGGTATTTATAAAACTACGAACGGTGGCGTAAACTGGACGTTGATTACGTCTTCTATTATCTCAACGCATTCCACCCGTGCATTATGTTACTCGCCATTAAACTTTAATAATGTTTTTGTTACAGACGATGGTTATAATATTTTTTACTCTGGCGACTTCGGCGGATCCTGGAAAGCCATCAATTCCCCCGGTGGAAAAAACCGGGAACCCTTTGTTCGGTGCACGACGGAAAACGCCGTGATCTTTGGCGCGCAGGCGAAAGTCACCTACCTCTATTTTGGGGGTGGCGTTGATTGCTTCTATAAAATATTGCCCAATGCAGAAGTAAACAACAGCAATATATTTTTTGGAAATGACTGGGTGAAGATGGACGTTGATCACACAGATCCTTCTGATATTGTTTTCAACAGCAATGGAAATCCAATACTGCTTTCCGGAGATGGTGGTGTGCAGAATACAACGACAAATGGTAACAGCTGGCATTATACCGGTGGGGGACATCATGGTCTGAATGCACTGCAGGTGAACGAAGCGACCGCTCAGGAAAATTATGTACAGGGAAAAAGAGATTTTATATATTTCGGTACCCAGGATAATTATTTGTGGGCATCCCCCGACGGCGGACATTCATGGACTTCCACGGGTAATGAAGGACATAGTATACAAACGAGAAGACGATCCGTACAGGATCTGGGCAACCTGATGGTGTTCACGCTGGACGACTCGGTAAGTCAGCGAAGCTGTAAACAACTCTATGACTCGGTTAGCGATTGGCCTGAAGTTCCCGTGAGGGCAGGAGATCCTGTGCTCGTTTTTGAAGGAGACCTGCTGGATCCTGCTCCGCGTAATCGTTTTATCCAGACCAGTTTTGTCAAAGGTTTTATCGCAAGAACCAGAATTAGTTTTGACCATTACAATTTTAATAATACACTCAATGGCGGTGCGAAATGGAATACCATTGGCAGCATGTCTTACGCACCTACGGCGCAGTACCCCAAAATTTCCAATTCAGGAGAACCGGTAGTCTATCAGCCCGTTTCTACTTCTGCTACAACAAAAAACGGATTTCCGAAAGTAGGCCTCATGAAACTCATCAACACCAACCGCGTGACCGAAGGAACTGTGATCGACGCTGGTGGTAACGGGTTCGGCAGTCTTGGAACATATCCAACAGAATTTAAATGGTACAATCCGTTTGCCGTCAATCCCACAGATCCCGATGGTGTTGTTATTGCGGACATAGAAGACAGCACAGTCAAGTTCACCATGGATGGCGGTCAGAACTGGTATCCGAACTACCGGCTTACCGATCTGATCACCAACAACGGTCAGATTAATTTTTATCAGACCATCGGATGTTGTCCGAGAATTCTTGTCTCCTGTATCAGTTATAATCCTGACAACCCGGATCAGATCGCGATCGGCACAACAGTAAACGGCATTTTCTTCACCTGGGATAAAGGAAGCGTCTGGTATAAACTTGACAACACCGACCAAATCACAAACGTGTCCAGCATAACATTTTACTTTGATGGAACAATACTCGTGAGTGCTTACGGTCGTGGCCTTTGGAAATTCAAGCCACAAAAATCTTCTACGTTCACAACTTTTCTTTTTCCCGGACAAAAATATATAGGTCCACAGCTGGTAGACCTTGGTAAAAAAACGATTCACCCGATGGGATCTCCCGGGAAAGCAGGCATTGGTGCAAATGGTTTGCAAATTGTTGCGAGTGCCGATACCGGTCTGACAATTTCAAGAGTTATCCAGCAACAGTCAACTATCTTAAATATTAAAGTGTTGGGGAAGGATACATTACATCGGGAAAGGATTCCGCTTGAATTGAAACTTCCTGATCCGAAAACTTTGAGTTCTTTTTATCACCTTTTATCCAAAGATCCGATCGCCACCCTGCCCGTTCGCGCTGTCTTATATGATAATAACAACCAGGTCACGGCTTTCGTAGTGAGTGAACTGCCTTATCGTATTTACGCGCCGGATGAACTCGTTGTAAAAGAAAATACGAACCCATATGTGCACGTTCTCGATGATTCGCTGAACGCGGTTATGTCTTTAAAGCAGGAGGAATCATATTATTTAAAAGGTGACCATTTCACACCTTCAACAAAGGATACATCCTCCCTGGTACAAATATTTCTGGGCGGACAATTGAAAGCAAAAGTTCCCGTGGACAGCAACGGAATTTTTCTGACGCCTATCGACGTTGATGCGCATTACGGCGCCGGTGTTCAGATAAAAGTTATTCAGAAGGCACACGATCACCCTGTTCAGATTACCTATTTTGTTGCTGTCGAACGACCCTATGATGAAGATAAAAAAAATATGAAACGCACATCTAAATGAAAATTGTATGAAATCATCTTTTTTTTTCATTGCCAGCTTGCTGGCAACTCAATCTTTATTCTCACAGGAAAAAGTGAGCAGCGTTGTATCAAACAATGGTAATACAATTACATGGACAATAAATGAGCCGGATGTTAAAAGACCTTCGGAGCCTTTTACTCAGATAAGGTTTCAAAAAAATGATGAGATACACGTTACTGCAGGCGGATGTGCGCAAACAGGAGGATCCGGCAAAACATGGAAGCGATATGTAAATCCTTCGGGGGACGGGAATGCATACTACTACTTTGCAAAACTTCAAATTCCCGGGGTTACATTTGGTTTGGTCAGGATGGAACAATTCCTGAACAAAAATCTCAATTTTACATTAACCCCGGATGCCAGTTCTTATTTAATACTCGGGTATGCAGATGACAACTATAGTGATAACGGATATTGGGGACATGACGACGGAACCGAAAATCAATGTAAAGGAGTCGGCAATGCATGGGTCACGATTGCCATTACTCACAACACAATAGTCGCCCCTCCAACAACCTTCAGAGACTTTGATGTGGTGGCAACGGAATTGGATGACAATGGATTTCCTTTAAATCCGAAATGGGGAAGACAGGTAAACTATAATCAAAGTCCTGATTTTAAAAACCTGACAGACGATTATCCCGTTTGGAGAAACTCCGGTTTTTGGTGTGGCACACATTATAATTTTATGCCCATCACCTACCAGGGGCAGGTGGGATGGGAAGGTCACAGCAACTCGGTATATGACGATGATGACTATTATGGAATGATCACCCGGTCGGACAGGGCCATCTATACAACAGCCAGAGATTATATTCACTGGGAATTTAATAGTGAAGAAACAGTTGACAACTGGGATGAAACCGGCACCTGGTGGAATATGTTTCATCACAATGAAGTAGATGTAAGTGACAATGAAGCGAAAGCACATATGGATAATGACTCAGGGATCGTTATCGGTCTTTTAAATATCGACGGACAACATGATAATCCCTGCGAATTGCACCCTGTCTATGCTATGTTCTTACAACAACAGGTGGTTAATTTCGATAATTTTTTGCCGGTAGCTGCGACCAGCAAGAATCTGGTATACCATTTTTTTGTTCGCAATTTTGGTGATGAAGGATTTTGCAGCAGCGGGCAGGAATATTTATTCTACGACTATGTAAAAGTAAAAATTCCGGGTGCAGGCAAAATGACTGCTGCGAATGTGTATAAACCCGGTGATGCAAAGTTTAATCAAATGGGATGGGGGGTAGAATATTTACCAGACGGGGCATTGCTGACTTTTCATTTAAACAGCCCGGCAGATAAAAGCTGGTTTGTGGGAGATCTGGCTTTTGACAGACTACCAAATTATGGGCAGTCACATGGCGTACAACAAATGGAATGGAGCAAGATTACAAAAATGGAAACGAATGAAGTCGAAACTCCGGATCAGGAACAATTACATAATAAGCTGGTTGCCCTTTCAAAAGCCAAACAGGATAGTTTAACAAAGCAAATACAACAACTGGTTCAGCGTGGCATCATAAAAAAAGTGGATGCCGGAACAAATCAGGTCAGCATTCCATCAAAATCGGCGCATTTTAAAACCTATACAAAAATGAGTCTGACCCCAGCTGACAAAACTATGCACGCTGATGACCCGGAAAGGGATAAAAGAGAACTAATGAAGCAACAAATAATAAACAAATACATTGACAGCACGCAGATAAAAAATTTCAAGATTCAAAACAAAGCAGTACAACCTGCAGCTCATCAATAGTAAATTTTTACTACTGCAATAAAAATATCGCTGTTTGAATATTAGACCCAATCGGCAAAACAAATCAACGATGACTCAATTCCCAATCCCGACTTTCTAAAGTTTAAAACCTATTTATGTTAGTCAGACTGGAATTTTATTTCGGAATTATCATCACAGGCTGAAATAATTTGGATTTGATTTTTGCCCTGCCTATAAACTGATTGGCAAATATCTTTTCGAATTGAGAAGGATAGATCATAATATCTTCCTCTCTCGTATCAAATAGTAATTCCTTGGATACATTTCCCTGGTAATCGATTTTGGATACCATTACCTGGCCCCCCTTACCATCTTCATGATATTTAGGTTGCTCGGATTCTCCCAGATTCAGGTTGTGTATATTATCCAGATAAAGAAAATAAAATCCGCTGGCATCATTGATCAGTTTAAATCCCATGGTGCCTCTTCCCATAGATCCTCTCTGTCTCTTAGGGATCTTACGCAACCACTCAAACTGGCCGCCTGCATTGATTTTTGAGCCATAAATATCACCATAATAATAAGTGGTTCGGGTACTGGTCCTGCCATATCCGTCCATATAAGTTGTTGTCTCATACCAATATTCTTCACAGGAAATAAAAACACTGCCATCCGGATCTTCCAAGAGATCACGGACTTTCAGATTCTTAATTTCAAAGTTCTCGTCTTTTTCTATCTTCCTTTGAATTCTTGCCTTTTCAAACTTTTCCATTTCAGCCTTTGGAAATTCATAAAAGCCATTCTTATAGTTAGTTATTTTGCCATCACTATTTTCAATGGCAAGAAAAATTCCATCTGTACCGCTGCCCTTTGACTTTTTTACTATAGGTGCAGGCAACGATCATTTCATGATTGGAGTTTTCAATAAGGTCTGCCTCTTTGATAAAATTATTTCCAACAGGAATTTTCGAGATGGCAATATCTTTATTTTCTTTAGTGAATTTAAACACTTCGTAGTGATAGGCTGCCAAACCGTTCTCTTTTTCCTTCCTGGAATCTGAATCATATACTTTTACCAGCATAAAGGCATTGCCTTTCACATCCACAGAAAATCCCATATTGTCCATAATGGCTTCTGTGTAAGGCATTTTAAATTCGGCTCCCCATACTTTATTCAGATGTTCGTCAAATACCTGGAATCCGATGCGGTCGTAATTTATTTTGTCGTTCCGGAATTCTGGTTCTAACCTGTAGGTGACCAGTAACTTTTTCCTGTCCGCATCGTAATTATATTGATATTTAAAACTGGATTTAAAAGAGCTGGGAGCTACATAGCTATGAAAATTAAACGGAATCAATGCCGTAAAAGCGTCCATGGCCACTTTGGTAGTTGTAAACAGGGGATTATTAGATTTTGCTATTTTACCGCCTTTCACGTCGATTTTATCATAATAAAGTGTTTCCTGTTTAGCCCCTTTATCATAATCGCTGTGTAGCCAGTAATACTCGCTGTTATTAAAGTCCGCAACCATTTCGCTTTCAAAATATTTACTTACATCCAGATCAATTTTCTGTTCCATTGTTTTGGACAGTGATTTTGGATCGAAACGAACAATATTCAGTTCCTCCTTCTTAATACTGAGATTAACAATTCCGTCTTTTTCGTTTCCAAAATAAGCAAGGTCTTCTGTTTTGCGTGGAAGTTCATATTCTTCACCGAGCTTAAAAGAGAATTTTTTACTTTGACTAAATGAACATGTAATGGACAGCAAGGCAAAAGGAAGTATCAGAAATTTCATATGGGGTATTTTCGATCAATCAATTTTCGCATTGATTACAATAATGTGCTATAACGCAATGCATAACGTTTTATTTATTTTGACATTTGTTTTTTTTATTGATTTTCAATTAAAATAAAAAACAACTAAGTAGAAACACTTAGACAATGCACAGTCGGTTCAAAACGTTATGAGTGAGCTGGTATATCAGCCATCTATACTAATACCTCATGACTAGACAAATATGTATTTTACTTAGTTTCTTTATTTTCTCTGGTCATAAAAATGTTGATCGCAGCAAAACAACCGTCACAAAACAAATAAATTTTGAGTCAAAGAGAGACACTACGTTTAAACTTGACTTCTTCCATAAAATTCCGGATACCATTGACGGATGCGGCGAATATTTTACATATGACACCAGCAAAGTTGCAAAGGACAGATATATATTCTTGTCTAATTTGACAGAATTTGCCATCATTAAAATAAATGGCCGGGATATTTATTTAAAAAGAGACTCCCTGGAAAGCAAAGAAATTAACGGCAAGAGTTATATAGCAGTATATACGGGGCATGAATACAAAGCTGTATTGAAAATTAAACAGACAAAAACTTACGATGAAGGCGGCTTTTATTCCGGAACCCTGCAGATAATTGGTAAAAATATAAACACGACGTTCAAAGTACATGGTGAAGCCGGATGTTAAATGAATCTCATCCCCTGGTTTTTCATTCAAAGTAAAAAATAACGATTATATATGCCCAAACCCATCCTTTTATCTTTCGCTATGGCGCTCCTGGTTTTTGTTTCCTGTAGTAAGAAAAATGTAAATTCAAATTCAACTACATGGACCTTCAACGGCAATACCTATACGGCAATCACCGTTGGTTATGATTCCGCAAACGAGTACGGCCTTTTAGATGCTCAGGACCCTGGGGCTAATAATGCCATTACTATCGGATTTAATTCTCATCCAATAGTAAATGGAGCCTACATCGTCACCAAGGGTGTCCTGGGTCCGGGGTATCCCGCTAACAATTGTGCGCTACATGTCTTTGGCAATAATTCAGGAGACTACCTTTCGATCGGTAAACCGGGCGACGTCGTGAACGTAACGATTACCAATGGGAAAATTCACGCGTCTTTTTCTAATATTACCATCGAGAATGGGTCAGATACAACGACGGTTTCAGGTACCATCATTCAGGTCACATACGAATAGGATGAATAAAAGTACACTGGTGATTATTTATAACGTTTGCTTAAAAATATTTGACATGACGCTCAAAAGTATAATTCCATTTACGGCTGTTTATTTCCTGGCCGCTTATTTATATAAAAGCCTGGGATCGAGATATTATCTGTCAACAATGGAAGTTGCATTGGTAATCCTTATTGTTACATTTCATATTGCGAGAAGAATACGTATATATCTCACGGGGAAAGATGATACAACTCATGGTGATTTAGAATAATTCTGAACTAAATACTGGCCGTTAAAATCCGAATCCTATCTGGAGTCCACCTGTACGGTGGTAGATGCTCGTATAAAATTCTTCGGTTAACCCAGTCCGGTAGTATTCCAGGTATAACGACCGAAACAGAAGCACCAGCCCAAATTTATTCTGGAGAGTGAGCCGGCTTATTTCCGCCTTAGGAATCGTATAGACACTGGAGTGGTTAAATAGGCCTCCTTGAAGGGTGGCGTCATAAGCTACCGCATTCCCAGTCAGGTTGAAATAGACATACCATTGAAACGCGCGCTTTGAATTATCGGAACGCAGGAAAGGAGATTTGAAATTTCCCAGGTTGGCGGTAAAACCTGCAGATGCTTTATCATTCAGGGTTCCGACTCTGGCAGACCCGTAAAGGGAGAGAAGAAAATGATTTCCGGACTGGTAGATTTGCTTTTCAATATTGACCTGGTAATTCAATGCCAGGTCGTTTTGAATCTGGTTATGCCAGCCCTCCGGCTGAGTATATTTTATCCAGTGATGGATTGTTCGTTGCATTTGTTCCCCTCCGGCCGCCGGTCCGATCACCCCGGCGCTGAAGGAAACGCTGATTCTTCTTTTTCGATCAAAATTATCCGCGATCAAAAAGGATTTCAACAGCAAAACTCCCGCATAAGGCCGGTCGCCGTATTGGATGTCATAGGCAGCAATATCATTGGGTGTATAGGCATTATGTTCAATGGCCAGGCCGTATTTTATGGAACTGTGAGCCGGATGCCAGAGTAAGCTCATGAGTACAAAATGCCTGAGGCCGGGATGAACCTTTTCGATCAAAATACCCTGCGTGTAGTCCCGGTCAAATGCGGCAAAAAAATCGTTTTCATAATTGATCCTGAAATATTTGTTGGTGGGAATATTTCTATAGGCAAGGGTATTATCCATCGCCTGGCCGCTGACGCA
Organism: uncultured Bacteroidota bacterium; assembly: GCA_963757315.1. GTDB lineage: Bacteria > Bacteroidota > Bacteroidia > Chitinophagales > Chitinophagaceae > Puia. Next base: position 1,483,928 of record CAVWRD010000012.1, read on the forward strand.
AATCCAATAAAAAAATCCTGCAATCAGTGAAAGCAGCTTCTTCCCGGTCATCCTGCTTACTTACGCAAATGTTGATCTCCCGGATTTCACTCAGAGCGAATATTAATGGCAATTGCAATCCGAAACAGAAGTTCACAAAACGTGAACTTTTTAGTGACTTTTAGCAGTGGTCGCACTATTCATACTATTGTCAATAGCAACGATAGACGCAAGATGCTCCTTTAATATGGGCAGGTTTTGCTTTGCAAATACATTCACGTTAGGATCCTTGCCGGTTAATGCATAACCTTCAAAAAGGTGGCTTCCGGGGGTATCTGAAAATCTCTAGACCTGATTAACTGCATTAACTGCGCTTGTGCATTACCGTGATTAGCGATCATTCGGTTGGCAAAGGCTTTCACTTCTGAATTTGTGGACCGCTCTACTAAAGAAAGCGGCTCAATAAGGAAAACCCTGGATGCTGCTTTCTAAGAATTTAACATAACATGTTGCTAGCTGGCATCATTATTAAAGTACTGCAGCAGTGGAAGGGCAGTATAGGATAAATATGTGAGGAAACTATAAGAGTATAGGAGTAAAAGAGTGTGTTTAATCAAAAATAATGTCTCTCTTTATTGAAACAAGAAGAATCGAAGATTTTCTTCCTGTATTTACAGCATTCCCGCTTTTCAAAATGTTGATATATTAATTATCAGTCTTTCATCAATTTGTGGTATCTTTCAAGGTGCTTATAGACCGAACCTTCTTCTGAAAAAATATTACTTATCAAGTAGTAATCGATCCTCCTCATTATTTAAGACTGACAGGTTTTTAATTATTTAAAATTTCTCGGTCGTGAATTCAGGTGAACCTAACGCAGGGAATATAATCCCAACAGTTCAGATTCTAAATCTCTCTAAAAACCTTTTTCCAGTCGTGGGGATAGGCGCATCTGCTGGTGGATTGGAATCATTTAAGAAATTTGTAAAAGCTATTCCGGAGAAATCCGGAATGGCATTTATATTAGTTCAGCATTTACACCCGGATCATAACAGTGCCTTACCTGAAATACTACAAAGAGAATCCTCTATTCCGGTTCAGGAGATCAGGAACAATATGGAGGTAATGCCCGATAATGTATATATTATTCCCGCCAATAAGATGCTGGTGGCCAATGATGGCATTCTTCAAATCTCGCCCCGGCCGTCAAAGGATCAAAAAAATATGCCTATTGATGTTTTCTTTTCATCCCTTGCGGATGTACACCAGAGTCATGCAATAGGAATCGTACTTTCTGGTTCCGGAATAGATGGTACGATTGGTTTAAAAAATATTAAGGCGCATGGGGGTATCACCTTTGCCCAGGATCTTGACAGTGCTGCTTACGATGCAATGCCATCAAGCGCTATCAATGCAGAAGTGGTGGACTTTATTTTACCTCCTGAAAAGATGCCGCTTCAGTTGCTTGAATTAAACCGCAAATTTACACTGCTGTCTCCGGTAGAAATAGAAACCGATTCTAAGCCAAACGAAAATGAAAGCTTTAGTAATATTATTACCCTTCTTAGAACCCGGAATGGTATTGATTTCACATATTATAAGCAAACCACCATTCGCAGACGTATTCTTCGTCGTCTGGCGATTCTCAATATGGATAAAGTGGAGGATTATTTTGAGTATTTAAAAAAAGATAAACCTGAGCGGGATATTCTATTCAACGATCTTTTGATTCCGGTTACTTCTTTTTTTCGGGACCCTAAGACTTTTGAGCATTTGAGAATCACCGTTTTTCCGGAACTTATTAAGAATAAATCCTTAGGCAGGCCATTGCGCATTTGGATAGCAGGTTGTTCAACAGGCGAAGAAGCATATTCTGTAGGTATATGTCTGTATGAATATTTAAGTGATAAAGTTTCTACCATTAAAATACAAATATTCGCGACTGATGTATCAGATAAATCAATAACGAAGGCAAGAGTCGGAATGTATAGTTCCCGGGATTTAGAAGGTGTTTCCGAACAGCGGCGTCAACAATACTTTGTCAAAACAGCCGGAGGTTACCAGGTAAAGAAAACAATCAGGGATATGTGCGTGTTTGCCTGTCATAATTTCTTGAAAGACCCGCCCTTTGCAAAAATGGATCTTCTCAGCTGCAGGAACGTACTGATTTACTTGGAACCTTTTTTGCAAAAAAAAGCTTTTAATACCTTTCATTACGCCCTGAATGATGATGGGTATTTATTGCTTGGAAATTCCGAAACGATTGGCAGTGCTTCTGATCTCTTTCTTCTTTGCGAAAAGAAGGAAAAATTATACACTAAAAAGACGATTCCCGGCAGAATGATGCATGTTACCACTGACCGGCGCGAAGAGGCGTTTAAAGATAAAGATTATGGACTGCGAAGCAACGAAAGAAAAAAAGATGATTATCAAAAAAAAGCAGATGAGATTTTACTTTCAAAATATACACCCTCAGGCGTAATCGTTAATGACCAGCTGGATATTCTCCAGTTCAGGGGATCGACCGGAGAATTCTTGGAAGCTTCTTCTGGAAAGGCAAGTTTAAACGTGCTGAAAATGGCCCGTGAAGGTTTGTCTTTTGAACTACGCAGTGCACTGCATAAATCAAAAATTACCAAAGAAGTTCAACACAAGGCAGATATACCAATAAGTAATGGAAAAAGACTGGTCACGATTGACGTCATACCATTGCTCCATAATATTGAGCTCTACTTTCTTATTCTTTTCAGCCATTCGGAAAACACGCAGAAACAGACGGATTCCAAAGTTAATTCTATTAAGAATATCCAAACCGAAATGGAAATTCTCAACGGGGAATTGGAAAGTGAACTTACCCGGGTCAGAGAGGACATGAGAACGATCAGCGAGGACCAGGAAGCCGCCAATGAGGAACTGCAGAGTGCTAACGAAGAATTGCTCAGCGGCAGTGAAGAATTGCAAAGTCTGAACGAGGAACTGGAAACGAGTAAGGAAGAATTACAAAGCACGAATGAAGAACTGATTACGGTAAATCAGGAGCTCTTTGACCGCAATGAACAATTGAATCAGGCCAGATTGTATGCCGAAGCCATTGTTACAACCATACACGAGCCCTTGTTAATTCTTAACCAGGATTTCAGGATAGTGAGTGCCAACAAATCATTTTACAAAACTTTTTCTTTAACAGAGGATGAGTCAACCGGAAAAATATTGTTTGACCTGCAAAATAAGGGATGGGAAATACCCGGGTTCCGCAGTCAGCTCATGAATATTCATACAACCAAAGAGGAGTTTTTGGAATGGGAAATTACTTTTGCATTTCCTTCGGTAGGAAAACGCACCATTTGTTTAAATGCACACCCATAAAAAGGGAAAATGGGGAGGATTGGATACTACTCGCCTTTAATGATATTACACTGTGGAAGGATAAAGAAAGGACAGAAAAAAAGAATGCGGATGATATAAAGAAGATACTGGAAACCTTACCACAAATGACTTTAACCGTATCACCGAAAGGAGCCATAACTTACTTTAACCAGTTTTCCCTTGATTATTTAGGGATGTCCCTTGCACAGGCTCTCAGTTGCAGTTGGGAAACTGTTATATTACCTGAAACCCTTACCATGGTTATAACAACCTGGCACGACGCAGTGGCGACAGAACAGGATTTTAATATGGAATTCCAGATCAAACGACAACAAGATGGTAACTACCGGTGGCATTTATGTCGTGCATCAGTAATAAGAAATGAAGAAGGCATAATTACCTCATGGGTAGGTGCTGCAATAGATATCCACGACCAGAAAACCAAAGAGCAGGTAAAGGATGAATTTATAAATATTGCCAGTCACGAACTAAAAACGCCACTCACTACCGCCAAGGCTTATATAGACCTGGCGCAGTTCAATATGGGAAAAACAAACAATGAAAATCTTCTCTTTGTGCAAAAAGCAGGTGAATCGATCAACAGACTCAATGACCTGATCGGAGAATTACTCGACGTTAGTAAAATCAAAAATGGAAAACTTGACCTAAATATTTCAACATTTGATTTTAATGAAATGATCACCTCCACCATCGAAGGTGTTCAACTAATATCGCCTCAGCATATAATAATGCGGACTGGTGATATTGATGAGCCAGTAACTGCAGATAGGGAAAGATTGCGGCAGGTTTTTTTAAATTTATTGACCAATGCCATTAAGTATTCACCGAGCACGGATAAAGTATTTGTAAACATCCTTAAAGAAAACGGTGAAATAAAAGTTTCCGTTACTGATAGTGGGATTGGTATCCGAAAGGAGAACATCCCCAAAATATTTACGCTATATTACCGGGAAGAAGGGCGTGCAGTGCATTTCCAGGGATTGGGAATTGGATTGTCAATATCCCAGGAAATCATTCATCGCCATAAAGGTAGAATATGGGTCGAAAGCGAAGTGGATAAAGGAAGCACATTTTCATTTACAATTCCAATATAGCCATGAAGAACAGCATTTTAATTTATGATGATGACCCGGATATTTTAACGGTGTGTAAAATAATTTTGAACCAGCATAATTACCGGGTTGAGACAAGGACTCGGTGTACGGCTATTTTGAGTGATATAGAACAAACAAATCCTGATTTGATTTTAATGGATCTATGGATACCGGAAATCGGAGGGGAGAAGGCAGTAACCCTAATAAAAACCAATATGGGTACACAACATATACCCATCATTCTTTTTTCAGCAAATGCTGAAATTGAAAAAATAAATAATAGAATAGGAGCGGACGGATTTTTGAAAAAACCATTTGAAATACCAGCCCTGCTGGCTGTCATTAATAACAAAATTCGGGAACGTGTTGGGCAATAACATCCTTTGTTTGCCCAGAATAGATAGAAACTAATAAACTGCATCTCTATACAAACGAACTTTCGTAATCATTTGGGAGTAATCATTGACCAATGCGCATTTAATAACTGCCAACCCTGAGCAGTCTGCTCAGCGATCCCGGTAAAATATCCGTCTGATGGTGACATTTTTCCGGCTGTATCTGTTATGTCCTTGTGAAAAATGGCTGCAACGCCTGCTGTCCTGCAGGTCAAGGGATCAATGCGAATATCTTTCCATCTTAATTCAATACTGCTTACACTTTTTGAATAGATATTTTTTAGGAAATTGGTTGCTGCACGATTGTCAGGAAATACCAGTTGACCGTCGGCAGCCATATAAAAGTCGGGTGAATTTTCAAAGTACCGGAGCCATGCAAGAGGTCCTTCATGTGAAACAGCTGTGGCAATGGACGCAAACATTTGCCGGACACTATCTTTTACGATAGAGAACTGTTCTTTCGTTTAAGAGTCTGCGTGGTTGCGGCAAGAGTTCACAAAAAGCAGGGTACCAATAATTGCCAGGGGTATTGGAGGAGATATTACTTATAGTGTATTACATCGCCTGAAAGATATTACTGACCGTTATCCATCGAAGATTTTTATCCTGCTTGGTATAAATGACATAGGAAAAGACATTCCTGATGCAGTGATAGCAAATAACTATCTGAAAATTGTAAACGAGATCCATGATAAATGTCCGAAGACCATTATTTATGTTCAGAGTGTTCTTCCTATTGATCCGGGACATCCACATTTTCCTCAGCACTATGACAAGCCGGAGCATATACTGGCGTTGAATAAATTACTCGCAGCTCAGGCTAAAGAAGGGAATTATACTTATGTTGACATTTTTCATTTGTTTGCTGACGATAAAGGAAACCTTTTCAGCCAGTATACTTATGAAGGACTTCATTTAAAACCACCTGCTTATCCGATCTGGGCGGATTATTTGAAGAAACAGGGATATTTGTAGTTAAAATACTGATTTTCAGTTTGCAATTTTTTTTTGGACTGTTTTGACTAATAGAAGCATGAAGAAGACAATCAGGAGAATCTTTAAAGTAACAGAGGAAGCGTAAATTTTATTACAGAGGTGTTTTAGTGTGAGACAAAAAACCTTTCACTAGTTTGTATCAGACTTCGCAACTGCATTCAATTAAATGGGCAACTATAACCAATTAGGGACATGGAATTTAGCCACGAAGCTCCACAGTATTATATGAACGTATAATACTAAAGTCATTTGAACCATGCGAGGGTGTCGTCAACCAGATGTTCTATTTCAAAGAAGTTGTTTGCAAGTTTCAAAATCTCATTTTGAAGATTATCCGGGTTTATCTTTAACCAGCCTTCCATGAGTGTTAATGGCCCGAACTGCACACTTACATTTTTCCATATATGTTCAAAATCTTTAAAGCTGCCTCTGAAGATCTCTGCAAATTTTCTGCTTTCTATAGAATAACCCTTTAGCCGCCTTAATTTCAAAGCATGTATATTGTATAATAATTTTTCTGCTTTTATTGCTGAATCATTTATCCAGACCGAAAAAAAAATTCTTGATTCAGCGGTTAATGGGTCCTGCAAAGGGCTGGCCCAGGACTTTTTATATAGTTTCAAAAAAACAGAAGTTTTATATAATCCGGTTGAAACTTCCAGTTGTTTTGCGGTCAGTAGCCTATTATCTAATTTATCGGCTGCATTTTTAAATTTATCGAGATAAGAAATGGTGTCCACTATTGTACATTTAGCTAAAATCCTCTCCGGAGAGGAATAATAAATGTACAGGATAAACTGATTGGTAAGCAGGTACGCATCTTACGACAAGATTGTATTTGAAGAAATAACTATTTCCTTGTTTGGCCGGACGGCCTGAAGAATAACTGCAAACAATATTTTTATTACAATAATTTGAAGCTTATTATTTTGATAGCAGAGCCGCCACAGAAACTGGTCGCCTGCCAGTCAACCTGTACATATACCGGATACTTTACACTATCGGAGAATTGAAATATTCCGGGATTGACAAGTTCTTTATTGAGTGTATCCGGAACATTCGTGAAATGAAAATATAAACCCCCACAGCAGGCGCAGGTCCTGGGATCCGGCCCGTTTATAACTCCGGAATTCATGAAAGTCCTGGTCTTACTGCATGAAACAAGTATGAATAGGGCGCCTGTGATGATAAACCTTTTCATGAGATTTATAAAGATGACATGTGAATTCACGGTTAGGTTGCTTTAGTAAAATCAGCATCACCCATTCAACTTATAAGCTGGTTGGGAGAGAAATGACCTTGTGATTTAAACCGGAACTTTTTGAAGCGTTTTAACTACAGCCACTGCGCACGTGTCGACACGCAGCCGCCCCGATTAATTCGTCGTCAGTATTTCCCCGTTTGTCGAAAAAATTTATACGACTAATGCGATGAACATAGTTTCGATAATATGAAACGTTTTCTCCTGCTGGTGACAACGATTGTCTCTTTTCTGATCGCCAGGGCTCAGCAAATCCAAAAGTTTACTTTCAACCCCGCCGACAGCGCCACCGGCTATTACCTGGCGATCCCGCCGAATTCCGGAAACATCAGGGCTGTGCTCGTCGTATTCTGCGCGTTCAGGGGACCAGAGACCATTCTCCCTGAGACAAAACTCCATAATGTCGCAGCGGCAAATGATATACTGACCATTTATGCCTCTGTCGGAAGGAAGATCTTACCGGACCCGGAAGCGATGGAGCAGATCAATCGCGTGTTTAGCCATGTGGTCACTCAGTTCAAACCCGATACCGCGACTTTCGCGGTGGGCGGATATGATTTGGCGGGTATGGCGGTCTTACGTTATGCCGAAGAGGCCTGGACAAATCCCGAGCGCTGGGCCGTCCGGCCAAAACTGGTTTTCGATATCGCGGGACCCGTAGACCTGGGATCGTTCGTACACCAGTCAGAGCGACAGATCAAAAAAAATTATTCACCACCGGCCGTGGGTGACGCGAAAGGGATCCTGGGTTTGATCGGCAAAGAGCCGGCCGGAGGATTCGCAACACTTTCGCCATTTAACAGCGCCGACCCGGAGCCCGGCCATGAACAGGCGCTTCGGCACGCGGCCCTGCGCCTCTATTTCGACACGGACATAGAATTTCAGCTCAGGGAAAGACGCAACGGTTACTACGACACCTATCTTCCCGATGCGGCGGAGATGGTCGCACGCCTGATGCTGGAAGGAAACAATCGGGCGGAATTCGTCTCTTCCAAAGAACCCGGCATGCGCAGCAACGGCATGCGACGCCCTAACGCGTTTAATATTGTGGATGAAGTGGACTGCATTCAATGGATATTAAAAACGCTCCATGTTTTCCTCCCTTCCAATCCACTTGCATTCCAGGCGCCCTACCGTTTTGGATTGCCGGATGGTTGGCGCATTGAGCGCGCTACATTTCCCCCGCCCTTCGCTCCGAATGTCCAACTAAAGGGAATCGAGGAAATGCGGTTCCCGCCGGGCTGGGGCGTGGCCGGCAGCAATGAATATTTTTCTGTGTCCTTTCTGCTTTGGCTGGACGGCGGCCAGACCATCAACGAATCCGTCCTGGAGGAAATGTACCGGCGTTATTTCGACGGGTTGATCTCAAACAACACCGCAAAAAACGCGCGTGACAAAATAATTCCGACGAAGGTTCAGATTAAAAAAATAAAACCGGAGTCGGACGATTTGGAAACCTACGCGGGCACGATCGATATCCTGGATTATATGGCGCTGAAACCGCTCAGGCAAAATGTCCTCGTACATGTAAAATCCTGCGAAGACAAATCGCATGTCCCGGTCTTTTTCGAGATCTCCCCAAAACCTTATGATGATATCCTCTGGACTAAACTAAAGAGTTTAAAGCAACAATTTTCATGTACTGCTGACTAAGGAATCAAAAATGGCATTTTCATAATCTCTTTTTACCAGCACGACTTTCTTACTAAATCTCGTTTTGTCGAATGGCTTGTCAAAATCCTGCATGACCCGGCGTGTATCAATTGGATTTACCCAATCAAGAAATACGACACACATACATACATTCAAATATTTCATAAAACCGGACCTGATTATTCTATTACATGCACCCAACGATAATTTCCATATATCAACCTGGTTCATACACCAAATGCAAATAGTTCACAAAACGTGAACTTTTCGAGGTCTTTCAACTATCTGTCCCCATCCCCACTAAAATTCTTCCGGTCCCGCACCGCCCCATCCACTTTATTTTTTTTACCAATAGGGGTAAACGGAACTTTGATGATCATATAACGGATGGGAGATTTTTCAAAGGATCAGGACTTGTTTGAACAGGTTTTTAAAATCTATTTTAAGAGCCTCCGTGACTATGCCTTCCTGTTACTCAGAGACGAAACGGAAGCCGGTGAAGCCGTGCAACAGGTTTTCTACAGGATCTGGGAAAAAAAGAAAAACCTTATCGTTCACAGCTCCGTCAAAGCCTACCTCTATAAAGCGGTGCACAATCAGTGTTTGCTCCAGCTCAAAAGAAAAAACTATATGGACGAGTACAGGAACCATATGACCAGTAAAGCGAAATCCGAAGCAGAGGAGTGGGCCTTCGGAAAAACTGAGCACAAGGAACTGGAAATGCTCCTGTATAAAGCCATGAATCGACTGCCCGCGCAGTGCCGAATCATTTTCCAGCTGAACCGGTTTGAAGGACTGTCCTACCAGGAGGTGGCCGCAGAACTGAACCTCTCCGTAAAGACCATCGAGAACCAGATGGGAAAGGCCCTGAAGCGCCTGCGTCACGCGCTCGCTGAATTTCTGCCACTAATAATTTTTTTACTATGTCGGTATTAAAAATACAATACACCCATGGGATCACGGATGCGCTGCTGGCCAAATACGCGGTGGGGGAAACCTCTGCAGAAGAAAACCAAATGGTAAAAAGTTGGTTGGACCTTGGCGAAGCTAACCGCAACTATATGGAGGGACTGCTCCGTATCGTTGAACTCAGCCATCCCGCGGACGTTGCAGGAACTGATGAAGAGACTGCCTGGCAAAGTTTTTCCAAAAAAATAATGCATCCCGGCAACAATCAGGGAATCATTAATCCACTGAATAAATGGATGACTGCTGCAGCTGCTGTTTTGCTCGTCGCTGTCAGTTTTTTTATCCTGGAAAAAAATAATAAGCCGGCAAAAAAATATTTATTGGGCGTACATAAAATTTACGGCGACGGTTTTCGCGCGGACACGCTGCCTGACGGGACATGGATCATGCTCGATGTAAACAGCACACTTTCTTACACGATTCCATTCGACAGTTCCGGACGACTGGTGAAATTATCCGGAGGAGGATTTTTTTCGGTGGCCCATGATAGTGTCAGACCCTTCACGCTGGAAGTAAATGATCTGCAGATCCGGGATATCGGAACTTGCTTTGAAATTCGGAGTGATTCAGCAAAGACTTCTATTACCGTTCAGAGCGGCACCATTGAAGTTTCAGGAAAAAACGCATCGGTCAGGCTCACGCGTGGAGAAATGATTTTGGTACAAAGGTCCGATTCGGCACTAAAAAAAGAAATACCGATAATAACTGTTCCCGTTCCCGTGCAGAAGAAAATAAAACAAAATGAATCATCCCCGCTTTCTTTAACGGATGACGTGGTATTGCAAAAACAAATCGTGAAAAATATTCTAGCGGATATCAAAGAAAGCCGGCTCGCCGACAGCGTTCAATGGTTTGCCCTGACAACTGATAATTTTATCATCAACGGTGAAAAACAACCGGCCACGATTCAAAAAACATTCAGTGAAAGATTCCATATCAAATTGGATCAGGGATTTTTTTACGGACCTGTGGAACTAACAGGAAAGGGATTTTTTATCACTGAAAAAGAATTAAAGAGAGAGCCATGAAATGGATATATTTTTTTATAGCTGTTATTTATGCGTCGCCAGCCTTTGCACAGGACGACCGCGCCCGAAAACTGGACATCATTTTTTCTGGACTTTATGCTACAGGAAAATTCAGTGGCAATGTACTTATTGCGGAAAACGGAACAGTGCTCTATCAGAAAAGTTTTGGTTTGGCTGATGAGACCAGCAAACGACCCATTGATCTCAACAGTTTATTCCTGCTGGGATCCGTCTCTAAACAATTCACTGCCTTTGCGATCGTGCTGTTGAAAGAGCAGGGAAAAATCTCTTACAATGATACGCTCCGGTATTTTTTCCCGGAACTTCCATACGAAAATATCACGATCAGGCAATTGCTTACGCATACCTCCGGCGTGCCGGACTATATTGGAATCATGAACAGCCTCTGGGATAAATCAAAATATGCGTCTAATAGCGATATGATTCAGACGCTCGTCCGTTATCATCCTCCCATACAGTTTCTGCCGGGTACAAAATATGAATACAGCAATACGGGATACGCGCTGCTCGCGTCCATCATCGAAAAAGTATCGGGCATGAGCTTCGCGCAGTTCATGGATGAAAAAATATTCCGTCCGCTGGGCATGCACCGCACAATCATATACACGCGCAGATTCAAACCACGCGAGGTTACTGATTATGCCCTGGGTTATGTGTATGATGACAGCCTGCACAATTTTGTCCTGCCCGACCAGAGCGCGAAATTCAAAAACCTGCTGTGGGAAGACGGGGTCGTGGGAGAGGACGGAGTAAACTCCACCGTAGGCGATCTTCTTATCTGGGATCAGGCTTTATATCACAACAAGCTTATTGCTTACGATCATATGGCTGAAATTTTCACACCGCAAAAATTAGACAGCGGGGTTTCTGATTATGGTTTCGGCTGGCATGTCAAATCCGTTAATGACTATGGAAGGATAGCTTACCATAGTGGCGGCTGGCCGGGTTATATGGCCTATATAGAAAGACATCTCAACCATCACAAAACCATCATCATCCTCAGAAATAAATTTTCTCCGGAACTAAAAATGCCCATCGATCAGATCCGGGCAATCTTATACAACCAAAATAATCCCGCAAAAACGATCAGCATCTTTTCTGATTTACTTAGTTATTCACGAATAAAAATGCCACATATTAACTAACTAGTTACCAGTAATTTATGATGACTGTCTCGCCATCGTTACATTTTTGATTTATACTTTGCTTAATTTAGTATCGGGTTCATGAGATCGAGTGACTAGTTTCTAATTTTAAGCGTGACCACCCCGCCACGACCGGTCCGAAGAATGTTTGCCGGGCCCAGTTCCGAGTTGCCTTCGTTGAAACCAGAGATTGGTCCTTTGCAGCGTCGATTGAATTTAAATTGTCTTTGCATAAACGTTGGCATATTTCTTTACAGAATCTGATATCATTTCGGAACAAATAAACGACGTTGCGCCCCATTATGAAAGAAAGCAGCATTTTTTCTGATTCTCTTTTATCGGGTATCCAACAACGGGCTGCCGATGGTGACGAGGAGGCATTCAGGAAAATCTATTACCTGTTCTACAAGAAATTATACCAATTTTCACTTGCGTTAGTCAAAACTAAAGAAGCTGCCGAAGAAATTGCAGAAGACGTTTTTATTAAAATTTGGCAGCAAAAAGCGCATCTTTCGGCTGTAAACAATTTGCGTGTTTATTTATATACTGCTACAAAAAATACGTCGCTCAATTATTTGTCAAAAAAAGCAAGAGAGAATTTAATTGAACCTTTTGATAATATCGATATAGATCTGTATAAATCTACCATTACACCTGAGGAGCTCATGATAACTACGGAAATGTATCGGAAAATCCAGGAACAGGTGGAAGCTTTGCCGCCAAGGTGTAAAATGATATTTAAATTAATTCGTGAGGATGGATTAAAGTATAAAGAAGTATCTAATATCTTAAATATTTCAGTAAATACCATCGACGTTCAAATTGCGATTGCCATAAAAAAAATTGCTCTTGCACTAAAACCAGAATTTGATTGCTCGTTTAAGGACAAAGTCAAATCTGGAAGTACACGAAAATCCCCCCGCGTGACCTAAATGAGTTCTTTCTGTTTTTACGGACCGGGTAACCCGATCCAACTTTATTTTAATAAATCGATGATTCTTTTAGTAGACAGATCGAATTTTCCTGTCCTATCAATCAGAACCATACTACATGGATGATAATCGCTTATGGTTTTTGATTGCCCGCCAATTATCAGGAGAGATAACTGACACCGAGTCGAATGAATTGCAGGAAACACTGCAAAAACATCCCGATAAACATCACCTGTTTGATATTCTTCATTCTTATTTTATTCTTCCTGACAATTCGGATGAAAGAAATAGTGAGATATCGGTTGACTATGAAAAGAGATTTCGCAGGATCATTGAGTCCGGAGATTATACCAATGATCTCAGTTCCTTCTCCGAAATAAATCCTGGCATAACTCACTCTCATAATAAATGGTGGAAATATGCTGCCGTAATAGTGTGTATCATGTCTTTAGCTGGTTTAAGCCTTTATTATGTTCGCCAGCAAAAAACGATAATAGAAAATATTACAAATAAAGCAAATGAAATCATTTCCAAATCAGGGGCAAGAACAAAATTATTGCTTCCTGATGGGTCCCAGGTATGGTTAAATTCAGGAAGTAGCCTGAAATATTCAGACGACTATAACAAAACCCTGCGTGAAGTGGATTTGGAAGGTGAGGCTTATTTTGATGTAGCGAAAGATTTGGGGCATCCTTTTATTGTACACGCTTCTTCTTTAAATATAAAAGCAGTGGGCACTGCATTTGTTGTAAAGTCCTACCCTCAGGATGAAACGGTTGAAGCCACCTTATTACGTGGTATCATTGAAATCAGCAGAAAAGATTATCCCGATGGATCAAAGGTTATTTTGAAACCGAATGAAAAACTCATATTCAATAAACAACTGGAAAATGAGGTGCACCATCATGCGAATGATACTTCGGGCAATTACAAAACAACAGCTGTTGGCGAGATATCAGTTGCGGCCGTTTCGAAAACCATTCCGGACAGTAATAAGGTAGAAACCTCCTGGGTGTATAACCGTTTGGTTTTCGATGGAGATAGTTTTCAGGAGCTTGCTGAAAAAATGGAACGATGGTACAATGTAAAAATCACATTTAGTAATAATGACTTGTTGCATTATCGATTTAAAGGCGCTTTTGCAAATGAAACAATAAAAGAGGCTTTAAATGCACTGCAACTGACCGCTAATTTTTCATATAAAATCAATAACAATGAAATTAATTTATACAAAAAATAGGTTCACCAGCAGTTGAAGGTGAATTAAAAATGCTAAGAATTTTTAAAAGGTTAAGGTATATACCAATTCAACTTAAGAAGCGACAAATGTTTTTTACGATTAATCGCTAAAAGTAAACATATGAAAAAATTACCGACTCCTGCCAGGAGCAATAACCAGAACATGCTCTTTAAATTGCTTATCATCATGAAACTTTCCCTTATGTTAATCCTGCTTGCGGTTATAGGAGCCCATGCAGGAGTTTTCGGACAAGGCTCGATAACACTGAGCATGCGACAAGTGGAAATTCAAAAAGTTCTTAATAAAATTGAGAAAGAAGGAGAATTCAGATTCCTCTATAACTATGATCTCAATTCATTAAAGACGAAAGTAGATGCTGATTTTAACGGATCTCCCATCAAAGACGTTTTAAATAAAATTTTCGCCAATACAGATCTGACATACAAAATGCTGGACAATAACCTGATTGTAGTAATGTCTTCAACACAGGTGACGCAGAGTACCCGCATAACAGGGAAAGTCACCGGTCTGAATGGAGAAGCACTGTCTGGCGTAACCATTACCGTTAAAGGCACTTCCCTTGGAACCGTTACTGATAACAATGGTATATATACACTGACTGTTCCGGATGATGCCGTTTTAGTTGTTTCCTATATCGGTGATGAAACCAAAGAAATTAAAGTAAACGGGCAATCCGTTGTAGATATTCAGCTTTCTCCATCTACCAGACAACTCGATCAGGTTGTCGTAGTTGGATATGGTGCACAAAAACAAAAGGATATCACTTCCGCTATTTCCATTGTATCTACGAAAGATATTTCCAGCCGGCCGATCGTAAGTCCGGTAGAAGCCATTACAGGAAAGGTTCCCGGCGTTCAGGTTACAGTGCCTTCGGGCATGCCGGGCAGTGATCTTTCTGTGAAAATAAGGGGCATTGGCTCACCCAACGGCGGTGAACCATTATATGTAGTGGATGGCGTTTTGGCAAATGATATCAGATCCATCGACCCCAATACCATTGCGACAATCAGCATATTAAAAGATGCCTCAGCCGCAGGAATATACGGAGCAGCCGGTTCGACAAACGGTATTGTGATGATTACCACCAAGCAGGGCACAAAGGGCAAACCCCGGGTAGACGTCAATTTTTATACCGGGTATCAGCAGATAACAAAAAAAATACCTGTCTTAAACAATCAGCAATGGCTTGATCTGGAATCAGAAATTTTTGACACAACGACGGCAGGTTTTGCCGCCACCATTCCTTCCTACTATAATTTACAAACAACCAATAATAACTGGCAGGATCTGATTTATCATAATGCCATGCAGACAGGCGCAAACGCCGGTATTTCGGGCGGTTCGGAAAAAGGAACCTACTATCTGGATTTTGGTTATCTGAACCAGGACGGTATCATGGTAGGTTCAAATTTCAAACGCTATTCCGTAAAACTAAGCATTGACCAGGCCGCTACAAGCTGGCTCAGAATGGGAGCAAATATCAGCTTCAACAGAACTAATCAGAGAACAGTTCCCGTCAATACTTCTGGCCAATTTGGCGGGGCCGTTATCAGTGCGCTGGTAACTCCAGAATATATTCCAATATATATGCCGGATGGCTCTCCCCATCCGGGCGTGTATGGCTATAGCACTTTTTATTCCGGAGATAATCCCATGTCAGACATTTATAATAATACCAATAACACCGTTGGCAATAATTTTTTGGGAAATGCCTATGCCGAGATCAGTCTTCCATACAATCTTAAACTTCGCACACAATTCAATTCCGTTATAGAAAATTCAAAATATGATCAGTTTATAGATCCATATAAGAGTTTATACGGACTCACTATAAACGGTCAGGGAACCGATAGTTATTCGGAAACGAATCGCTGGGCCTGGGATAATACGCTGACCTATTCCAAGGTATTTGGAATGCACTCCATCAATGTGGTGGTAGGAACCTCTGCATTGGAAGAATCCATTGCACTGTCTTCTTCATCCGGCCAGGGTTTTGCAACAAGTGCCATTCAAACTTTAAATGCGGCAAGCGGTCATTATACCGTAAGCACACAAAACTTCGAATGGTCAACCAACTCTTATTTTGGCAGGATTAATTATTCCTACAATGATAAATACTTATTTACGGGAACCTTCAGGGCGGACGGGACCTCGAGGGTCGGAATCAATAATCAATGGGGTGCTTTTCCCGCGTTATCTGCCGGATGGAGGGTGTCCAATGAGGACTTCATGAAAAACGTGAATTGGGTTTCTGATCTCAAAATCCGCGCAGGTTGGGGAGAAACAGGCAACCTGCCGCCCTATACCGTTTTATATCCGTCTTATACTTTGTTAAGCCCTGGTGCCCCTTATGCATACAGTAGCAGCGCCACGGCCGATCCGGGAGTAACCACCACTTCACAAATCGGAAATCCGAATTTGAAATGGGAATCCGGAGAACAAACCAATATCGGCTTTGATGCGACTTTCCTTGATCAGCGATTGACGTTATCTGCGGACTATTATTATAAGAAGGTTAAAAACATGATATTTTCACAGCAGGGAAGCCTGGTGTTTGGCGGCCCGATCACTCAAATCAATGTGCCAGGTTATGATATCAACAAGGGTCTTGAATTTAATGTAGATGCTACCGTTATAAAAAAGAAGGACTTCACCTGGGATATTAACTTCAATATATCCATCAACAAAAACGAGATTACCAACCTGGATACGAGTGTTACGACATCTTACCAGACCGGGGCGATAACCGTAGGTGGCAGCCGTGCTCCTATTTATACTCAGATAATTAAAAACGGTTACTCATTGGGAACATTTTGGGGATACAAAGCTTTGGGCGTTGATCCAACAACAGGAAATGAAAATTTCGGGACCGATCTCGAGAATTTGGGATCCGCATTACCCAAATATATTTTTGGAATCACCAATACATTCAGATATAAAAACTTTTCTCTTTCAGTGCTGATTGATGGCGTGCAGGGAAATAAAGTTTATGATGAGACCAGGATGGAGATTGAAAACCTGACTGGTTATGCAAATGAAAGCGCAGCCGTATTAAATCGTTGGCAGGCGCAGGGTAATGTTACAAATGTACCCAGGGCATTGGCCAACGGTACAACAAATGCAGCCAACGCTGCTTTATTGCAAAGCCAGGTATCTTCCCTATATGTTGAAGATGGATCTTTTGTACGCGTGCGTAATGCCACCCTGTCTTACCAACTTAGTGATAAAGTATTAAAACGGATCGGCATTTCTGGTCTTCGCGTTTATGTAACGGGACAAAACCTGTTTATTATAACGAAGTATAAAGGATATTATCCCGAGCTTGACAGTTTTGGCCAGGGTACCAACAATCAGGCTGTTAATGCAGGACAGAGTCCGTCATTATATTCGATTGGCGTAGATTTCGGATCCTACCCGGCGGCGAGAACCTTTACCGTAGGCGTGAATGTTCAATTGTAAATTTCTTAAATATATTTTTATGATTGCGAGAACTCTTTTCAAATACCTATCTGTCGCGGCAGCTTTTTTATTGCTGTTTTCGTGCAGTAAAAGCTTTATTGACAAGACACCTCAGTCCAGTCTTACAACAGGCAATTTCCCAACGTCGGCTACTGATGCCGAGAGCGAACTGACGGGCGCTTACGACTGGATGGTAAATGGTACTAATTTCTATCAGTATGATAACTTTATGAACACAGACGGAAAGTCGGATAACTGTTATATTAACAGTGATAACGTTACCGCCGAGCAGCCCCTTGAGTATTTTTCTACTGTGACTTCCTCCAATACCAATATTCAAAGGGACTGGCAGGAATTATATAACGATATCAGGGCGGCGAACGCAGTGCTGGATGATGTACCCAACATCACCGATCCTGCTTTAACCGATGCGAGAAAAATAATGATTTTAGGCGAGGCCAGATTTTTACGGGCAGTGCATTATTATTGGCTTGTTACAGAATGGGGCGAGTGTCCGATTATTACGACTGTCACCAACGGAGGCAATTTATATCCCGCGCGTAATAAGGTACCCGAAGTCTATGCGCAGATTATAAGTGACCTGCAATATGCCGATAGTGTATTGGATGTTGCACCTTATAATGGACAATTGGGTAGAGCAACCAAGGGAGCTGCAGAATCCATGCTGGCTAAAACCTATGCACAAATGGGTGATTACGCGAATTGTCTTGCTTATTGTAATAAAGTAATAAGCAGCGGCACCTATTCATTGGTAAGCAGTTACGCCAACCTGTGGGGAGTGGCGAACAAGAACAATTCAGAATCCATTTTTGAATTGCAGTCAAATGCTATTGCATATGGTTTTTTCGGATTTGAAATCTTTGATTTCGTCGCAGCGGATGGTTATCCCAAACGCGATATCGCCTCTGCGAATCTGATCGCTGCTTTTAAAGCAGCCGGCGATACCCTTACGCGATATAAGACTACGATCACCTGGCAGATCCCTGGTGCGGCTTTCACTATGCCGCCGAATGCATGGGATCCCAGCCAGCCCATTCCCTTTATGAATAAATATCCTGATGCAGACGGCTATTTTTCCCCGGATGATATCGTTCTCATCCGCCTGGCAGATATTATTCTTTTGGCTGCAGAGGCAAACAATCAATTAGGAAATACCACCGCCGCCATTCCGTTATTAAATCAAATCAGAACCCGCGCAGGTTTACCCAATACAACCGCAACTACTCAGGGTGATCTGGCTTTGGCAATACTAAATGAAAGGCAACTGGAACTGGTATTTGAATGCAGCCGCTGGAACGATCTGCAAAGGGCTGATGCAAACGGTGTAATAAACATTGTGACTTTGATGGGTGCCCAGGTTGATTCTCATGGTAATAATCTTAACTACAATATGAATCCGGATAAATACCAATATATTTTCCCTGTGCCACAGCAGGATTTACTTTTGAATAAAAATCTTACCCAGAATCCCGGGTACTGAATTTTTATGAAGGCTTTGGAAATAAATTTTCGAATATGATTAGAACTGGATTGGTATATACTTTTTTATTGGCCGGGATGCTGATTTTGTTTTCCTGCTCGAGAGATAACGGATCGGGCAGTAGTCAGGACAGCACTTCAACGGGAACCAGTCAGCCCAGCGACGTTCACTACTGGCTCACGAAAGGAGATCAGACGGTTTTATTGCAGGAGCAAAATGTGCCGCTCATTTTTGGTACAAACACGAATACTTTCACCCTTTATCGATG
Source organism: uncultured Bacteroidota bacterium (assembly GCA_963757315.1). GTDB lineage: Bacteria > Bacteroidota > Bacteroidia > Chitinophagales > Chitinophagaceae > Puia. Next base: position 1,503,277 of record CAVWRD010000012.1, read on the forward strand.
TCGACAGCAGCCAGATTTTTCAAACCATTGATGGCTTTGGTTTTACGCTGACGGGAGGAAGTGCCCACGTGATTAGCCAGATGGATGCAAACACCAGGGCTTCCCTGCTGAAGGAATTATTTGGAAATGGTGGCTCCTCCATTGGTATCAGCTACCTGCGCCTTTCCATCGGAGCTTCTGATTTAAATGCATCTGTCTTTAGTTATGATGATATGCCTTCCGGACAAACAGATACAGGTCTTGCTCATTTCAGCCTCGCTGCGGATACGAGCGAGTTAGTACCGCTGCTGCAGCAGATTGTCGCCATCAACCCATCAATAAAAATAATCGCAGCACCCTGGAGTGCGCCGGTCTGGATGAAGGATAACGGCAGCACGGTGGGTGGAAGTCTGCTGGCTTCTTACTATCATGTATATGCGCAATACTTTCTAAAATATATTCAGCAGATGAACCTGAAGGGAATTAAGATAGATGCTATTACACCGCAAAATGAACCGCTGAATCCCGACAATAATCCGAGCCTGGTTATGCAGGCGGCTGATGAAGGTACTTTTATTAAAAATTTCCTTGGACCTGCCTTTCAGTCCTCAGGAATTACAACAAAAATTATCGTATACGATCATAATTGTGACAGACCTGACTATCCCGAAACCATTCTACAGGATCCGGCAGCAGGCGCTTTTGTAAATGGTTCTGCCTTTCATCTGTATGCGGGGGATATCAGTGCCATGAGCGGAGTACATAATATGTACCCTGACAAACAGCTATATTTTACTGAACAGTACACGGCTTCTACCGGGGTTTTTGCCAGCGATCTACAGTGGCTTGTGAAAAATGTGATCATTGGCTCCATGCGAAACTGGAGCCGGAATGCGCTTGAATGGAATCTGGCCAATGATCCCTCTTACGGACCTCATACGCCCGGCGGTTGCACCACCTGCAAAGGCGCACTGACGATCAGCGTCTCATCCGTTACCCGGAATGTCGGATATTATATAGTTGCCCACGCTTCGAAATTCGTGCCGCCCGGATCAGTTCGCATAGCTAGTACGGTATCGGGTGGTTTGCAAACAGCCGCTTTTCTAACGCCTGGCGGAAAAAAAGTCTTGATTGTTGAAAATGATGATCAGTCTCCCGATGCATTTAATCTCCGGTTTAATGGAAAATGGGTAACCTCGACAGTGCCGGCCGCCTCGGTGTGCACCTATGTCTGGTGAGAATCGTCATTTTAGGCATACCGATTAGAACCTGCGCCTTTTATTTGTATAGGCAATCATTTCCAATTGAACCTTAAACCGATCAGCAATTTGTGAATATATCTTCTCACAGATTTCCGGGATATCTTCATTAGTAAGTTGTTCATCTGATATCTTGCTGTATCTCAGGGTCGTCCAATATTGCAGCATCTTGCTGCAAAGTTTTTTTTCCCTGAGGATTCTTTTGGCGATTTTGCAGCGGGCCGCTGCAAAATTAAAAAATCCGGGTAGGCATTCGCGAATCCCTCACCAACATATTATGTGGTGCTAAAGGATACCATGAAGTCATTCCATTAAAATGATTTTGGGCTTCCGTATATGTATAACCGGTAAAAGTGCTGAAAAAGGAGCTAAACAAAAATTTGTATTTAAGTATTTGCTTAAATTATAAATCAAATGTTCTTTCAAACAAAAACTGAATTTAACTCAGTGAACCAAAAAAATAGTTCTCAAAACGTGAACTTTTTGAGTGATTTTCATCAGTGATTTCCATCAAAGGATGCACGGGTCAAACACAAGAACCCATCTGAATCCGCATTCTTAAAAATATGTCCGCCTCATATGACCATCCATATTAGTTTGTTGCATCGATAACGTCTCTGATTTCCACACTGCCATTCATTTCATAAATAGGACATTTCAGTGCTATCAAAGAAGCCTCGTCCAAATTCGTAACCCTGATTACGAAAATGGAACTTATTTCTTCTCCGTTTTTAGTGTAAGCAGAATCCTTTAATGTCCTCGTCGACCCCGTTATCGTTCTGCCTTCAGTGGAAGGCCTGATGCCGTCAATTAATTTACCGCTTTGAGTCAGTTCGTTTATAAAGATACCCCAGTGCTGAATGTAGGATTTTAGCGTGTCGGCATTCGGATTTTTCATATCTGTTTTATTTCTGACAATGAGTAGAAATTTACGGGTGTTCCTGCCGGGGTTCTGTTGTGCGAAAATGCAATAAGTTGCACACAAAAAAGAAATCAAAAAAAGTGCCTTTTTCATAAATTATATTTTGAAAGGTTATTTTGTTTTTGTCCTTAAAAAAAATACGATGACCAGGGTTGCAATGGTACCCATGACGGCTTGCCCGATCAGCGCCATTCCTATTTGTGCACCGGTCGAAAATTCCTTTCTGACTGAAACCAGTCGCTGATTTATTTCGTCCGGTGATTTGCCGGCCTCAGTTAAAGTCCGTTGGGCATCACGAATCATAAATTCTGCATATCCGGGATTGATCTTTGTGCAATACAGAAAAGTAGAGATCGAAACAAGTACAGCAGTGATCAGCGATATCATAATACCTGTTTTGACTCCATGCCTGAAGGTTAAAGTGTTGCCCATTTTCCGCTTCTCTTCTCTTATTCCCCAATAAATGCCGATAACAAGAATTAAAATACTGAACAGCCCGGAAACACTGCGAATATTGGCGGCGGGTATGGTTTTATGAAAGAAGACACCGTTCAACCAGCCGACGAACGTAAAACTGACGATCGCCCAGATCCCTACAATCAGACCTGTCCACAGGCCGTATTTAGTAATTATTTTCATGACGCCGAATATCCCATCATATTCGTCATAAATCAAAAAAAGACGGGTGGAAAAAGGATGGAGAATTAAAAAACCAGTCGTTTTTCAGTCAGTTCAGAATATTTCTTCCTGGCTTCTATCCGGCTGCGGACGGAAATCTTGGAGTAGATATGATTGACATGCGTTTTTACAGTGCTCAGCTCTATGAATAAAGCACGGGCTATTTCCTTATTCGTTTTGCCTTCAGCAACCATTTGAAGAACAACTGTCTCTTTGTTGCTCAGCAAATCCAGCAAACTTCCCTGTGAAACGACTGGTTTGGCCGTTTTTCCATATCGTGAATTAAGAAGGATGCCGATGGCCAGGAAGAAAACGCCTGTAAGAAACAGATAGTAATCAAGTTGCAGGTAACGATATATAACAAGCAGGCTGATTTCCTGCAGAAGAATAATTGTTGTCGCGGTCAGTACACCTATCCAAATAATTAAGGAATGATTCTTCAAGAATTCTTTTATTGAACGCATGTTATGAATGTTAATTGACCTTTCGGTTACCTATATTTTTTTCGGAAATCCAAAATAAGGAATGTTTTTTCAATCCCACCTGGTATATTGATAAATTTGATCAAATGATTGGTGTCATAAATAAACATATGGAAATTATAAAAAAAGAACGGTGCACAAATAATTCTTTACAGAAAAATAGTTCTCAAAACGCGAACTTTTTAGTGATTTTTATAAGTACAACCTGCACGCTGTAACTTTATACCCATGTTGTTCCTGAGCATTCTCTTCTGGGCATTCCTTGCTTCCTATATCGTTCACATCCTGGATGAAACGTTACTCAATGGCGGTTTTGTAAAATGGATCGCAGAGAATTTCTGGCCAACATATAACGTTCGGATGTTCTTCTGGTTCAATGCCGCTTTTATAGGAGCTATTGCGTGGAGTAATATTGCATTTGACAATTTTGGTGGCCATTGGGTTATCATACCCATTGCTTTTATAGCCGGATTTGCAACTCATACCCTTACCGTCCATATGTATTGGACCATACGGCTCAAAACCTACTCACCGGGCCTGGTTACGAGCCTGCTTTACCTGATCGTCTTTTATCTTCTGATCAGATATGGTGTGGGTCGCCATCTCATCAGCCGAAGGGACTTCACGATCGGAACCGTGGTGGGAGTCGTTACACTGGGCGCGTTCCTGACCGTGGGGCCGACGGTACTTTTCCCCAGAATCACGCGTCATCGTCACTAAAGAGGCTTTCACTTATGGATGACTGTTATGATCAACAAATTGTTTTATCGCCCTTAAACTATTTGATTTATTTTGTGTCCATATCAGCAACTAATAAATTCAGGATTTAAGACGAAGTACTCGTTTTTAGACGGAAAGTTATTTCAGAGTATAATATTTCGGATTAACCCACCTCGCTCTGTCAATATTCCTTTGTTCGAATATTCATTAACGTTAGTCGCCACCATGCGTGGCAATTTATGTAGACCTTAATAAGAGGCAATACCATATGGTCCGCTATCCGGATCGTTCAGTGCAACACCATTGGTGTGGATACTTGTTCCTTCGATAAGCAGTATGCCTGCCACATACGGTGCAGCCATCGATGTACCACTGAGCCTTGCATAGCGACCCTTGCTGTAAGTTGAAACAATATTAACGCCGGGCGCCGCCAGACGTACCACATCCGTACCATAGTTTGAAAAACGTGCAAAGTTTCCGAGGCTGTCGATGGCAGACACTGTAAAAACATTGGGATGATTAACCCGCCCTGGCGAAGAAAGATCGGCTTTTGTTGAATCATTGCCGGCAGCAATAGCAAACAGAATTCCTTTTTGTGCAAGTATAAGTACCGCGTTGTCAAGCGCAGCAGAGATCGTGTCAGTACCAAGACTCATATTAACGACTTCTCCGGCTGTTGCATGCTGACCTACATAGTCCAGCGCAGCAATAATCTGGCTGGTATTTCCTGAGCCATTGCCGTCCAAAGCTTTCAGCGCAATGATTTTTGTACCCGCAGCAACACCCACTACACCGAAGGAATTATTCAGGGCGCCGATGATTCCCGCCACATGTGTGCCATGACCATTGTTATCTTCAACAGTTGTTTCAGTGCTGACAAAAGATTTGCTGAGTACAGTATCTACATCGAGATCGGGATGATCTATATCCACACCGGTATCAATGATCCAAACGCGTTTCCCGGTTCCATCATCAGAGCCTGTGCGCCTCACGCCCCATTGTACCGTGGAAGGAGAAACGATTTCATAACACCCCTGATCCATCGTAATGATCCGGTCCTGTTCAACCAACTCAACCGCAGCATCCTGTTTTAATGCCAGGGCCTGATCTCTGGTGAGTCGGGCAACAAATCCGGAATGTATATAATTTAATCTGGCCACCTGCTCGCTCTCCGCAATTGAATATCGGCTGAGCATGGTTGTGACTGCGTTTGTTTCCGTGCCCAGCGTTTGTGTGTTCCCGGATTGTATTCCGCCGTCCCTTAACATGACGATATACGTTGCATCAACGGGAGTGGAAAAAACCTTGACAGGCTCACAAACAGGTGAAGCAGTCTGGCTCATTTTTACGATCTGATCTGCCTTCTTACATCCGACGGAAAAAAGTACGCAGGCACACAGGAGATAAATGGCGAAGTGGATGGTAATTTTCATAACCGGTTTAATCAATGAAAACGTATATGGAGAATCTGATGTTTTAAAAAAAATGTTAATTCAAGCATGGCGGATTCCGGAGTTTGCGCTTCTCGTATTGTAAGTGTCATTATGGTATACAAAACCGCACGCAATGGTTCATCTTAATTGTAATCATAGCGATCATAATATCAGGGTAACCTTGCAATTCCAATGGAAGCTTTTTTCGTAAAGTCAACTTGTGGGAATCATGCCGGCTCCCGCAATTCCTCACTTCACCACGATGGTTCCTTTCATATCCGGATGAATGGTACAATGATAGGCATAGGTACCCGCAGTGGAAAAGAGTCTCGAGTATTTGGCATCCATTGTAATATTACCACTGTCAAAGCTGCCATCATCGGCGGTTACCGTGTGGGTAATCATATCGTTATTGGTCCATACAACCGTAGTACCAGCGGTAACAGTAAGTGAAGCCGGGGAAAAACTCATATTCACGATGCTCACTGTATTGGCAGTATTGGCACCGGGCATCGTATTCATTGTGGAATTATATCCACTATTTTTACTACAGGAGATAATCGCAAACGCAGAAATCAAAAGCACTCCAATATATATATATAATAATTTATTTTTCATAAAACACGTTTATATATATAATACGGCAAATAAGGAGCCGCGCAGATGACCCCGGACCAAATTAACGTTTCATTGAAAAAAATCTGAACCGTCACAAAAATTGTCTGACCGGTAATATGAAGGCCGCGAAAAAAATTATATCACAACATTTCAGAGAAAAAGGGGAAATGTGGAACTGGTCATCAACTGTGGATTATTGATGATTTATTATTTAATGAAAAAGCAGGCACTGATTTACATTCAAAGGATCATTTTTTTGCTGGATTTGATTTCCGGTTCTATAGAAGTTTGTGTTTTCTCGCGATAAGTTTTTTTTATGCAGGATAAATAGTTCTCAAAACGTGAACTTTTAAGTGACTTTTATAACTATTCTAATCACCCTCAAGAGAAAGCATTACCACCGTATGCTTCACAGCCTTTGATTTTATTTGGAAAACCCGGGATGATTCCTGTTTGCTCTTTCTGTTTTGCTTGATTTCTTTTCCATTTTCATAGGCCTAAATCTAAGATTTATGCCCAAAAATCGAAGCTTTTTGACCCTCCGGCGAATAGGTTATGGGAAGGGAAAAATGCTTCGTTTCTTTACATTGTTGAAGCGCACAACTGATCAAAACCGTTAAAACTAAGAATCCAGAATCCGAAGAAAAACCCGAATCCAAATCCTGAAAACCGAGAATTGACGTACGACAAAAGTATTAATGGACGGCTGCCGAAAGGTGGCCGTTCTTAATTCAAAACACAAGAATAATGACAGACAAAAGTTCCAGGGTGACTAAAATTTGCCTGGTCTTCGCAAATCTGCTCGCGATTACCGGCATTTATATCGTATCGTTTCAGAGTATCCGGGAAAGTGGCAGTAACGATAAAACGGTTCTGTTGCCGCTGGTTTATTTTACGATGTTATTCATCGTTAATTGTGTTTTACTCATCGTTTTCTATCTGACGAAAAGCCTATCCCTGATCCCGTTTCAAAAAATAATATTGCTGGCAATTATGATTATCGGCACCATGGCCGTTTATATATTTTCAAAATAAACGCGCTCGTGACCATCCACAACTCAAATCAAAAAGAACTGCATTCACTCGCTGCGGGATTGCTGAAGGAGAAAGTCGCAGACCAAATTATCCTGGGAAGGCTGAGGAGCAGGGGAGTGGATTCCTATTATGCTGAAATCATTTTGGATAACGTGAAAACAGACGTGGAGGACAGAAAACAATTCTGGAAACATATCCTCACCGGAAGTTTTGTTTTTATTACAGGCCTTACTCTTACCCTGGGAACATATTATTTAGCGGAACCCGGAAAAATATATTTTATATTTCCGGGCCTTATGCTCGTGGGTATTGCTTCCATCATCAGGGGATTTATTTTATTCCGGTAAATCAAATAATATTTTTCTTTTCCACTTCCGTCTCATGGATTGGTCAGAACTAATCTGGCCGGATATGTCCGCCAATTGTCCTTTGCTATAACCTGGCGTATTATACCTTTAGTGAAAATTAATCACTGAAATGTCCAGGAAAAGAAAGATCATTTTCTTCATACCCTCCAAAGTGCAGATTTTAGACCTGACGGGACCGGTCCAGGTATTTTATGAAGCAAATTCTTATGGAGCAGAATACGACCTTCAATTTGTATCCATACAAAACAACCTGATGAGCGCCGGCGGTTTGCCATTTGGCCTAATAAGTCATTATTCAAAAGCCGTATTAAAACCGGGCGATTATATTTTCATTCCGGGCGCGGAAATGGATTATTTGAGATCGGAATCATTTAAAAAACAAAAAGAGTTTTTTAAATGGCTTCGATCTATGCCGGAGCGTGAAGTCTCGGTCTGTTCGGTGTGTACGGGCGCTTTTATTTTAGCTGAAGCAGGACTTCTCGAAAACAAACGTTGTACCACACACTGGAGGAGGCTCGAAGAGCTTCGGAAATCTTATCCCGCTGTTTTGGCTGAGCCTAATATTCTGTTTACCCATACTGATTATATCTACACCAGTGCCGGTATCACCTCAGGCATTGACCTTTCGTTGGCAATCATTGACGAACATTACGGTCCTCTGTTTACACATAAAGTTGCCCGCGAATTACTCGTTTATCACCGTCGTAGTCAAAATCATTCGCAACAAAGTATTTATCTGGACTACAGGAATCATTTACATCTGGGCATCCATCAGGCGCAGGACTGGCTTATTGAAAACCTGAATAAAAAAATAACGATTGATGAGCTCGCTGAGTTAGTCAATATGAGCACCAGGAACCTGACCCGCGCTTTCAAAAATGCGACCGGCATTACCATCAATGAATATATGAAACGCCTGCGGCTTGAAAAAGCAGCAACACTCAGTAATAATCCTGAATATGGTTCTGAATATATTGCGGGGCAGGTTGGTTATCTGAACGCGCGTCAGCTAAGGCGCATTAAAAAAAATGGACTGTGAAAAAATTTTTCAACCTCGCGATCGTATTTACCTGTTTTTCGTTTAGGTTATATAGTCAGCAATCTGATTTGGTGAACGGAAATTTCTACTACTGTACTCCCTGTGACAACTCCTGTGACACGATCAGATATGATCATCCGGGAATCTGCCCTGTCTGTCATATGCCTTTGATAAAAAAAGTAAACGGCAGTTTATCTGTTACGGCGAAGATGAGCGGCGACTATCAGGGACATTGGGAAGGATTTGCGAGAACGACGGACCAGCAACTGAAATTCTCGCTGGACATTTTAACGAACCCTGCGACAAAAGTTCTGTTTAATGCGGCCGATTTAAATGCGATGGACGTCAATGCAAAAAATGTAGTATTTACAGGCGACAGTATACATTTCGAACTGGCGGGCGATGATGCCACCATAATTTTCAATGGACTTGCAAAAAATGGAAAACTTACCGGCAGACTCACCACCAACGATCGGTCTGTATCGACAAAAAACAAAACAGCTTTTTTTAATTTACAACGGATAAAGGCAGATCCTGTTAATTATACTATACAGGAAATCAGTTTTCAGAACGGCGATGTTGTATTGGCGGGAAGTCTGTATCTGCCACAAGGCGGCGGTAAATTTCCAGCCCTGGTTTGCAACCACAGCAGCGGAGACAAGCCGCGTTACGATGGTGCTTTTTTGGCTGACTACCTTGCAAGAAGAGGTATTGCGGTATTAATATATGACAAAAGGGGAAATGGTCAGTCTACCGGCGACTGGAAAACGTCAAGCTTCGAAGACCTCGCCGGGGATTGTATTGCCGGAGTTAATTTTCTTAAATCAACGCCTCAGATAAATGATAAACAAATCGGAATATTCGGCCATAGTCAGGGCGCCACGATATCGCCGATCATTGTTGATAGTTGTCCGGATATCGCATTTAATGTTGCGGCATCAGGGTTTGCCGTATCACCGCCGGAACAGGATATTTTCAGGGTTACAAATATTTTAAAACATCAGGCGCATTTTTCTAAACAACAAACGGACAGTGCAATTCATTTCTACAAAATATGGCTTGAAGTAGCAAGAACAGGTAATGGCTGGAATGAAATGGAAAAAATAAATGAGCAGGTTAAAAATACAAGCTGGTACGCATGGGTTGAACCACCTCCCAAAAACAACTGGGTTTGGAACTGGTATTTGATGGCCGGCAACTATGATTATGTTCCTTACTGGGAAAAGGTTAAGATTCCAACTCTATTAATTTATGGAGACAGGGATGAGGTTACACCTGTCAAACCTTCGGTGGAAAAAATTGAATCAGCACTAAAAAAAGCCGGAAATAAAAAATATACCCTGATCATTTTTCCAAATGCCATTCACTATTTTGCCCAGGTAAAAAAAGAAGGAGATCTCTGGACCCAAAACACACCGGGATATCTGGAGACTATTTATCATTGGATACATATTACCTGTACCAGGTAAAGTCCAAACTTCTATTTACAAAGTCAATTACTAGGGGATCCGGTTTGCCGATGACGATTTTTTCTTCAATCGTGTATTCCTTCTTAATTAGGATTGTATGGTATTTAATTGTTTAACTTTATAGAACCCCCGCCCATACCGTCTTCTCACTTAAAAAAATGAATGATGCGGTATCTGTTGTATTTTCTATATCTGGAATGGTATTGGGGTTTCCGACTTGCAAATTTTATTATTCGACATGAAATTAGCGGGGAAAAGAAATACAGTATCCGCACAATCGGAATTAAAAATCTTTCAGGAGCTGTTTCGATGGAGGATCGCAAGCATCTCAACAGATATGAGCCTCTCAATTATTACACTTCCTGCCGCTTGTTTAATTATTTACAGCCGGACGATATTACAACAACATTTTTGGATGTAGGATGCGGCAAAGGTCGTTTGTTGGCCATGGGTGCGGCTTATGGATTTTCAAATATCATCGGCATAGATTTTTCTAAGAAGTTGTGCGATGCTGCAACCCGTGTTTGCAGAGGAATTAAAACCAAATATCCGGACACATCCATCACCATTGAATGTGCGGATGCCCGTCATTACCGTATTCCGGAAACGATAGGCGTTTTATTTTTGTTCAACCCGTTTGATGCGGTGGTTATGGAGAAATTCATTGAGAAAGTATCTGAAAGTCTTTCCCGGAAAAACCGCCCCCTCAAAGTACTATATGCGAATCCACAGTGTAAACAGCAATGGCTGCAGGCAGGATTTAAAGAAACAGCATCATTTGTAAAACTCAGATATTTGCAGGGATGTGTGCTGGAAAGAACATAGCGTGCTGCCCTGATTTTATTCCGCAATAGTGGTAGTAATGCCATCTTTGGCAGCCGCGGGTTTATAAATCTCAAACGTTCTTGCCGACATGATCCGGCCGGTCTCTTTATTTTTAAATGATCCGTTTTTCAGTACTTCAAAAATCTCAACCCGGGTCCTTAGTTTACGAACCTTGTTGTAGCGGTTATTCTGTATGTATTTATAGAATTCATCTCGTACCATATTATTTTTGGATTGTTATATGTAAGTTAGGTGAAGCAAACGTTATCCTGTTTTTTAAATGGACAGAATAAGTTTTTACTTCGTAAACACCACGCCCGCTAAGGAAATACTTGAATCCCGGCAAAAGAATCTGCTGAATCTTTAACAGAAAAAAGCTCTCAAAACGTGAACTTTTTGAGTGGTTTTCATCATTTGCAGACGCTGGTCAAACGGACAGAAAAATACAGGTGTGGATTCCCGTAAGAAAACCATGACCCTGCAACATTCTATGGATATTAAAATTTGAACTTGTCGGTTTCAATCATTTTTTAGGATATTTATAGAACAAACGATTGCCGACTTGTTTCTTGTTAATCCATATGACGTCCAGAAAAGACTGAGCATGGGGGATGAAATTGCCCTCAAGGAATTATATACCTCGTTTAGTTCCAAATTATTTCAACTTGCATTTGCGATCGTACGATCGAAGGAAATGGCTGAAGAAGTGGTTGAAGACGTTTTCATTAAAGTATGGAAAAAAAGAGTCCAGATGGGTAAAATTGAAAATTTTACTTTCTATCTCTATGTAATGACCAAAAACACCAGCCGGGATTACCTCCGTAAATATGGCGACATCAAAAAAATTAATCTGGATGATGTGGCGTTGCCTTTTTACCGGGTGGATACCCCGGAGGATTTGATGATAACGGCGGAACTGATCAGTCAGATCAATAAAGCCATTAACGAGCTTCCTACAAAATGCCGCCTAATATTCAAACTGGTAAAGGAAGACGGTCTGAAATATAAAGAAGTGGCGGAATTGCTGCACCTAAGCAAAAAAACAGTTGAAAACCAGGTGGGTATTGCTTTAAAAAAGATTCACGGCGTCGTGAATATCTGTCTGCCCAGATCCATCAGATCTCCCTTTTTGTAATTTTTCCCATTTTAAAAATCATCTTTTTATTTTGCCCGTACTTGGGGGTATCATCCCTGTTTATACGTTTATTTTACCGGCACAATTAATCAATCGGAATTTTATGGTCCCGGAAAAAATCTGGATACTGATCGGTAAGAAAAAAACCGGGGAAGCTTCACCCGAAGAGCTGAAGGAACTGGAAAATATGATGCAGGAACTTCCTGAACTGGGATTTACAAATGAATTGATTGAAAAATTATGGGACAGCCCCCTGGGTACCGTGCCTAAAACCGAGATCAGCAAAAATGTCTGGATGAGAATCCAGGATCGGGTGTCTGCTGAGAAAAATAGCTTAATCAGATGGATGCCTCTTGTCAGTTCTGCGAAAAAATGGATTGCGGCCGCGGTCATTTTAATAGCGGTTGCCGCTCCATGGGTCATATACCGGAGTTCTAAAAACAAATCCGACAGAATTTCCAATGCCACACAAAAAATCAATTACATACAAACGGCTTCTGGTTCCAAATCAAAGATCGTTTTGCCGGATGGAACCCAGGTCTGGTTAAACGCAAACAGCCAGCTGAGTTATGCAAATGGAAATTTTGGAAGCCAGGGTAGAGAAGTGACTTTTTCCGGAGAGGCTTTTTTTGACGTTACAAAGAATGAAAAAAATCCTTTTATCATTCATACCGGCACCATTACCATAACCGTGAAAGGCACTGCGTTTAATGTAAAAGCATACCCGAATGAAAAAACGATTGAAACATCACTTGTTCGCGGATTAATAGAAATCACAACAAAACAAGACCCGGACAGGAAAATTCTGCTGAAGCCAAATGAAAAAATCATCATTCCTGTCGCTGAGATTCAAAAAGAAGCAAAATGGAGTCCGGGAGCCGCCATTTATTCCATAACATCCCTTCATAATGATCCTGCGAAAAAGCTCGCTGAGACCGTGTGGCTTCAAACCAGGCTCGAGTTTGACAATGAATCAATGGAGGACCTGGCTCCAAAAATGGAAAACTGGTTTAATATAAAAATTCATTTCACGGATAGTGAAATTAAATCGAAGAGATTTTCAGGAGTCGTTGAAAAGGAAACTTTAAAACAGACGATGGAAGCGATGCAGTTATCCTATCATTTCAACTATAAAATAACAGAGAATGAACTATGGATTGGAACAAAATAATTAATAAACTCAAATAAATACCATGACATAAAACCAAAAAAAAGGGAGATGCTATCAACACCCCCCGAAAAGTAAAATTGGGAATCGTTACTCTTGAGAAATATACGGTTCCCTCTTGTATAACCTTTCATTTCAAATTTATGCAAAAAGGACAAGTCTGCAAACTTCACCTTAATGGGAGAGCTTTATTTAAGTGTTTTATAATAATGAAATTAACCGCACTCCTGCTTATTTTCACCGGCTTCCAGGCCTTCTCTAAGGGATTTTCCCAGGACAGAATCAATATAACTCTTAAAGACGTTCAGCTTAAGTATGCGATCACCTACATCCAGCAAACCACAAAATATCGATTCATCTATAATGACGACCTGGTTTCGCAAAACAAAAACGTAAGTATAGATGCAAAAGAAGCAACCATCGAAGAAGTGCTCAATATTCTTTTTCAGTTTACTAATTTACGATACCATGTAATGGACAACAACCTGATTGTGATTTCTGAAGGGGATGAAAAAAAGAAGGAGCAATTGGTCGTACATGGTGTGATTCACCTTCATAACAATGACGGTACATTTGGTATCCGCGGAGGTATTTCGGTAATTGAAAAGGGCACTAATAACGGAACGATAACAGATGATAAAGGTCGGTTCACGCTGACGGTACGAGACGAAAATTCTGTCCTGATTATTTCTTCTGTAGGTTTTTCGTCAAAGGAAGTCCCTTTAACAGCTAGTGCAGGAACAGTTGAAATTACACTGGAAGCTTCAGCCACGGAAATGCAAAATGTTGTGGTGACTGCACTTGGCGTCACACGACAAAAAAAGTCGCTGACCTACGCGACCCAAACCTTACCCGGTACAGAACTGAGCAATACGAGAGATTTGAATTTGTCAAACGCGCTTGATGGCAGAGTTGCGGGTCTGACGATTAACAAAACAAATGCGGGCCCGGGAAGTTCGAGCAGAATTATTTTTCGTGGCAATCGTTCCATCACCGGCAATAACCAACCTTTAATTGTTGTTGACGGAGTACGCGTCGATAATACTGCCAACGCATTTACGGATGTTACAGCAAATATCGGCGGGACCCGGGATAACGGTGACGGAATTTCGAATATTAATCCGGACGATATAGAATCTGTTACCGTACTCACGGGCGCTTCCGCTGCAGCACTATACGGTTCAGATGCATCCAACGGAGCCATTCTCATTACTACAAAAAAAGGCAGATCCGGATCGGGGGTCGGCGTTCAGTTATCGAGTTCTGTTATTCTTGATAATCCAATGATCCTGCCAAACTCACAAAATGTGTACGGTCAGGGACAGGGAGGTGTTTTTATTGCAAATAGTCTGGACAGCTGGGGCCCTAAAATGCAGGGCCAGGAAGTTCAGGACTGGACCGGCAAAACTCAGGCACTGAGTCCCCAGTCGGATAATATCAAAGATTTTTTCCAGACCGGTACTGAACTCATTAATACCATTTCTCTTTCGGCAGGTAATGAAAAATCACAAACCTATTTTTCGTATACAAATAATTACAGTACCGGCATCATGCCGAATAACACATATAAAAGAAATAATCTCAACTTGCGTCAGACAAACCAGTTGACGAGTAAGTTGTCGATGGATCTGAAGGCAAATTATATTCAGGAGGATATTGAAAACCGGCCGATGGCCGGAGCCGGAAATTATGCCCTGGCGACCATTTATTCCATGCCCAGAAGTCTCCGGCTGGGTGATATAAAAAATTATGAATCGATCAATCCAACCGACCTTTCGCTTTCGCAAAATTACTGGGCCACACCGACGCCCAATTTTCAAAACCCTTACTGGAGCGCCTACAGAAACCTGTACGACCGGACAAGGAATCGTTTTTTAGGACTGGCCTCTCTGAAATACCAGATCACACCGGAGTTTAGTATTCAGGCCAGAACAAGTCTTGATTATTATTCAGATTATTCGCAGGAAATGGATTACAGCGGATCCTACTGGATAACATTTGCGGGTCAGGGAAATTATATAGTCAACAAAGCTTCCACGCAACAATTTAACAATGACCTCTTATTAAACTATACCAAAAATCTCTCGGATGCATTTCATCTGAATGTACTGGCGGGTGCAAGTCTGGAACAGTTTAATTTTCAGAGCACCAATTCAAATGATCAGGGACTTACCATCGCCAACTTTTTTACATTGAGTAATGGTCTGGCAACCCTGTCAACCAATTCTCTCTCGAGAACGGAAAAACAATCCATCTATGCGGATGTAAACATTTCTTATAAGAATTATCTTTTTCTGGAAGTCACGGGGCGAAACGACTGGAACTCTACGCTGCCGGTAAATAACGCTTCCTATTTTTTTCCTTCGATCGGTGGATCTGCTATTCTGAACGAAGCATTAAATCTTCCTAAAACGATTTCACTTTTAAAAGTTAGAACCTCCTATGCACTGGTGGGTAACGGTACCGGATTTAATCAGTTAAAATCCTCACCAACATTTGGGCCGGGTGGTAACGGAGGTTTTTTGTATGTCGACCGGGTTCTGCATGATGCTGATTTAAAACCTGAACAAACGAAATCCTTTGAAGCGGGCGTAGACTTCGGTTTTTTCAAAAACAGACTGGGGGGATCATTTACATTTTATAAGACCAATACGATTAATCAGATCCTGCAAATCGGCGTTCCCAATCCTTCAGGATATGCTTTCAGAATAATCAACGCAGGAAATATCCAGAATCAGGGAGTGGAAATTCAGTTATTCGGTAAACCTGTCGAAACGAAAGATTTTAACTGGACAATCACTTTCAATTTTGGCTTAAACCGTAACAAAATAATTTACCTCGACTCATTGCAAAAATCTCCTCCGCTTTCTTCACCTGAAACGCTCGGCAGTATCGTAGCAGACGAAGGGAAAAGTTACGGTGATATTTACACCACGAGTTTTATGCGAAACAGCAGTGGTCAGATCCTGGTCGATACAAGCGGCAAACCACTGGTCCAGACTGATCAGACAAAACATTTTGCCGGCAATTCCAATCCATTATGGACCGCTGGCGTGATCAATAGTTTTCAATATAAAAACTGGACCGTTTCCTTTCTGATTGACATGAGAAAGGGCGGTATTGTCGTCTCAGGCACCCAGGCCCTGATGGCTTCCAAAGGAACTTCAGAACTGACGGTTGCCAATCGGGAATCGGGATTTGTGGTGCCCAATTCTGTTATGCAGGACGGTTCGAAAAATACGAAAGTGATATCTGTTGAAGACTATTGGCGATGGGTGGGAAGTGACAATCTGGTCGGAGAGGCCTTTACCTACGATGCAACAAATATCAGATTGAGAGAAGCAAGTATCAGTTATAATTTTTCTAAAATAATCAATGGATCATTTATTAAAGGAGCCAGTTTAACCCTTTTGGGAAGAAACCTGTTCTTCCTTAAAAACAACGCCTATGGCTTTGATCCGGAATCAGCACTAAGTACTGGCAACAATCAGGGTCTGGAGTATACTTCGGTACCCAGTACCCGCAGTTATGGCCTTTATCTTAAACTGAATTTTTAATTGAAAAATTTTACGTTATGAACGCGAGAAAAAAAATTAATTCATTTACTCCAATAATACCGGGTCTGTTATTTGTTTTGTTATTAGCTACCGGATGTACAAAAAATTTTGACAGCATCAATACGGATCCCACTACTTTCAGCACATTACCGGCTGCAACAATACCGAAAGCATTTGCCATAAGTGAATGGGAAGGCGTTTATGCTGATCCGGGTAATTATGAAGTGATCCACAGTTTATACATTGATTTATGGAGCCAGTATTTTGTAGATGGTGGAGGTTATGCAGGAGATCGTTACCTGATCGATCCCGGATTAGTTATATTTTCCTGGAACCTGACTTACACCGTCAACTGGCCCAGCCTGAAATTGGTCATTGACCAAACTGAAAATGTACAACCCGCAGCGAATGCCATTGCAAAAATCTGGAAAGTTTATATTTTCCATCAGGAGTCTGATTTTTATGGTCCGATTCCCTACTCCCAGGCCGGTCTAGGATTATTGAGCATTCCCTATGATAGTCAGGAATCGATTTATACTAATTTTTTCAGTTTACTGGATTCAGCCACGACAGTTCTCAGCGCTACCGACCCGTCTGAACGCCCGTTTGGAACAGATGATCTGATTTTTCACGGCGATGTTACCAAGTGGTTGAAATTTGCGAATACACTCAGACTCCGGCTGGCATTGCGTGTTTCATCGATTAATCCAACGCTGGCCCAACAGGAAGCAGAAAAAGCAGTTGCCAGTGGTGTGATGACTTCAAACGCCGACAACGCATTTTGTGATGTGGGTCCTAATTCAATCAATGGTCTGGCAGCAGAAGCACCCTGGGAAAATATGAGGATGAGTGCTTCGATGGAGAGTTATCTGAAAGGGTACAGCGATCCCAGAATGTTCCAATACTATAGTCCGGCCCCGGATGATGGTCAATACCATGGAGTCAGAAACGGATTGCCACCCGATGTGGTTCCGCTCGCTGTAAGTCCAAACGGAACCAATCTTTCAAATATCAATACGGCAAGGTGGAGCGATACCACGCAGGCAACTACACCACTCAATGTAATGTATTCGGCCGAAGCATATTTTCTGATGGCGGAAGGTGCACTGAATGGATGGAATATGGGAAACACAGCGGCCTACTTTTATAATCAGGGTATTACTCTTTCCATGCAACAATGGGGAATTACGGACAATACCGCCATTCAAAATTATCTGCAGAACACTTCCCCTCCGATTGCACCAAACGACTACTTAAATTCACCGGCAGTGGCAAGTGTGCCCGTAAAATTTGCTGCGGATCCGGCAACCCAGCGTCAGCAGATCATCACACAAAAATGGCTGGCACTATTTCCCGATGGTATTGAAGCATGGGCTGAACTCAGAAGAACTGGTTTTCCAATACTTTACCCGGTACTTCAATCTGACAATCCTGATGTGGGAACTACAGATATTATAAGGAGAATAACATGGGTAGCTTATGAATACCAGACCAATGGTGCGGCAGTTCAGAATGCGCTGCCTTTATTAAACGGACCCGACAAAGCCAGCACAAAAGTTTGGTGGAATTCAAAATAGTCTGTCGTTTTTTCAGGTAGTGGTTTAACATGGCCGGGTCGTATAAGCATCGACTCCGGCCTTTTATTTCATCATTAATCAAAATAGAACACATTGAAATTCTTTTTGACTTTATTTATTTTATTACTGGCTGGCCGAACGATACACGCTTCAGAAATTCATATTATACCAGAACCCGTACAGATAGTAGAAAAAACAGGCTTTTTTCAATTAAATAAAAACACGAGGATCATCATTTCGGGGGATACCAGTGGTTTCGCTGCTATCATCCGTCCGTTTATAATCGGATTTAATCATGCTTCCGGAATCACGTTAACGGTTTCCGAAAAAAAATCCAGGACTGACAGTATAAATGTCCTTTTTGTTGAATTAAGAAACGATTCGTCCATAAAAAGCGACGAGGGATATATCATGGATATAAATAAAAATCAAATTCATATATCTGCACATGGACTGGCAGGAATATTTTATGCATTTGAAACGATCAAACAGCTTCTGCCATCGGAATTTTACAGTTCCGGGCAAACCAATAAAAACCCAAACTGGCAGATTCCCTGCGCTTACATTCTGGATTATCCCCGTTATAAGTTCCGCGGCATGAATCTGGATGTCAGCCGTCATTTTTTCCCGGTTAATTTTATTAAGAAATATCTGGATATTCTCGCGAGTTATAAAATCAATGTTTTTCATTGGCACTTAACCGACAGTCACGGATGGCGGATCGAAATAAAACAATATCCAAGATTAACTTCAATTGGCGCCTGGCGTGCTGACAGAAAAAATATCCCAATGACGATTGCTGAGCCAACGGCGAAAAACGAACCGGCGACGTATGGTGGTTATTATACCCAGGAAGAAATAAGAGACATCATAAAATATGCAAAGCAGAGATTCATTGAAATCATTCCTGAAATCGAAATGCCCGGTCATTGTACAGCTGCGCTGGCTGCATATCCTGAATATAATTGCCTCAATAACAAAACTCCCCTGTTGATCCCTTGTGGTTATCCCGGCGATTTGTTACATAATTTCTGTGTGGGTTATGATTCAACTTATATTTTCCTGGAAAATATTCTCACCGAGGTTATGAAACTTTTTCCTTCTGAGTATATTCATATTGGTGGTGATGAGGTCAGAGGCGGACCCTGGTTATCCTGCCCACGATGTAGAAAACTGATGGATGAAAATGGATTCATCAATGCAAAACAACTCCAGGCTTATTTTACAAAACGTATTGACGAATTCATTACAAAGAATCATAAAAGAACAATTGGCTGGGACGAAATACTGCTGGCCGATGTTTCGCCCTGTGCGGTCGCGATGGCCTGGCATGGAGTTGAGGAAACCGCTTCCGATCTGAATTCTGGTCATGATGTTGTGATGAGTCCCTATCATTATACCTATTTTGATTTCTATCAATCCGATCCGGATCTGGAGGAGTTTATCACTTATGCTGGACTTACGCTCGATACGGTATATGCATTTAATCCTTCGTCCGGCGATATAACACATAAAAAAGAAAAACAGATCCTCGGCGGTGAGGGTTCTTTGTGGACAGAAAACATTGAAACGACCGGACGTGTTGAATATATGTTGCTTCCGCGACTCCTGGCACTATCTGAAGTTCTCTGGTCGCCGAATGAAAATAAAAACTACCGGAAATTTGTAGATAAAACAGAAGGGGAATTTAAAAGACTCGATGCCGGACATATTCAATATGCGAAAAGTATTTATAATGTTTCAATAAACCCGCATCTGGATTCAGTGAACAAAAAAATCATCGTTTCAATCTCAAACCAGGTTTCCGGAAAATACATTATTCGTTACACCCTGGATGGCAAAATTCCAGACGGCCATTCCGAAATCTACCAGAATTCTCTTGCGTTTGGGAAAACAGTCATATTGAGCGCTGCTCTTTTTAAAGGCAATCAACGACTCGGCAAAATTAGTCGGCAAAGATTCATGGTTTACCCAGGAATCGGATCACCCATTTCCATTTCGCCCGTTTCTGTTGATGAAGAAATATCAAAAGAATATGCTCGACTCAGTGATGGAATATTCGGAACCATTGAGCCTTACGACGGAAGATGGGTTTCATTTCACGATTCGGTAAAGACAATAACGATTGACCTGGGAAGATCCATACCCGTTAATACTATCTTTATGCGGTTTATGGAGGACCAGGTCAGTGATATTTATCTTCCGAAAAAGATTGAGATAAGTTTTGCGGAGGAAAAAAATAGCTATAGAACGATCAGCAAGATAGTCAGTCCGATAGTTCCCGAACAATTGCTCAGGCATATTAAGACTTATAAAAAGCAAGGTCTTCACGTCAATACGCGTTATGTCAGGGTAAGAATAGAAAATGCTAATCCCAGTCCTGTGGATCAAAATAAAAACAACATATTAATGGATGAGATCGTGGTTCAATGAAAATTTATATAAAAGTCGGATGGCAAATAATAATCACATCAATAGTCTCACTGACAGGATGTAAAAATAACAGGCCCACACTCTTTACGAGACTGGATCCAGGAGACACCCATATTCAATTCAGAAATACCGTAAAAGAAAACGAGCAGGCGAATGTTCTTCAATATACCTATTTCTATAATGGTGGTGGCGTTGCAATAGGGGATATAAATAACGATGGGTTGCCCGATATTCTCTTCACGGGCAATATGGTACCGAACAGACTCTATCTGAATAAAGGAAATTTTGTATTTGAAGATATCACCGAAAAAAGCGGAATCGCTAAATATCAGGGCTGGTGCACCGGAGCAACTATGGCCGACGTAAATGGAGACGGAAAACTGGACATCTATATTTGCCGGTCGGGAGACATTGATCCGCAAAAAAGAAAAAACCTGTTATTCATCAATAACGGCGATCTGACTTTTACCGAAAAAGCAGAAAGCTTTGGACTGGCCGATGAAGGATATTCAACGCAGGCAGCTTTTTTTGATTACGATAAGGACGGGGATCTGGATATGATACTCATCAACCATTCTCTCAAACAATACGCCACAGGGTCTTTCGAAAATTCCTCACTGCGTAATGAAAGAAATCCCTCCTTCAGTACAAAATTATATCGCAATGATAATGGACATTTTACGGATGTAAGTGTTCAGGCGGGTATCAATTCAAATGTCCTGAGTTTCGGACTCGGCGTTTCGGTTTCTGATTTAAACAATGACGGTTGGCCCGATTTCTACATCTCAAATGACTTTAACGAACCGGATCATCTTTTTATCAACAATAGAGATGGAACTTTTACCGATAAGACTCATGAGTGTCTGGACCAGGTTTCGTTTTATTCCATGGGCTGTGACTGCGCGGACTACAACAATGATGGTCTTACTGATTTAATCACCATGGATATGCTTGATGAAGACAATCATCAGCAGAAAATGCATAGCGGCGCAGAAAATTTCAACAAATTTCAAATGCTTTTTAACAAGGGATTTTTTTATCAGTACAGCCGGAATATGTTACATGTCAATAATGGCGACGGTACTTTCAGCGAGATCGCACAGCTTGCCGGAGTCTCCAATACAAGCTGGAGCTGGGCCCCTTTATTCTCGGATTTCGATAATGACGGGTTCAAGGATCTTTTCATCTCTAATGGATATGAGAAGGACTTCACCAATATGGACTTTATAAAATATCAGATTACCGAAGACTCGAAAGCCAGGCGGGGTGAAAAAACTTCCGGTCCGATGGATATGCTCAAAAAAATGCCGGCTCTGAAAATGTCCAATTTTGTGTATCAGAATACCGGTAACGACTCATTCATAAAAAAAACAAACGAATGGGGTTTTGACGAAACAGGTGTTGCCTCCGGTGCATCCTACGCAGATCTTAACAATGATGGCGCCATGGATCTGGTTGTGAATTATCTAAATGGATACGCCGGCATATACCGCAACAATGTTCATTCGACAAATCCCGAAAATCATTTTCTGAAAATAAAATTGAACGGTAAACCCGGCAACTCATTTGGTATTGGAACCAAAGTGAAATTATTCTGCGGGAAGCATTTATATTTCCAGGAGCAGTTTCCTGTCCGGGGTTTCCAGTCCAGCGTAGATCAGGTGCTTAATTTTGGTATTGGCCGGAATAATAAAATCGATTCGGTTATGGTGATCTGGCCGGATGATCACATGCAGAAAATTGAAAAACTAAAAGCAGATCAGCAATTGACACTCGACTGGGGGAACGCCCATTTTATATGGAAATATGATTCGGTTTCCGTAAGCAAGCCATATTTTACCGCCTCTGGTTCACCCGATTTCGTACATCATGAAAATGAGTTTAATGATTTCTCTGCGCAAAGCCTGATGCCCAATTTCCTCTCAAGACAGGGACCGTGTATGGCTGTTGGAGATATCAACCATGATGGATCAACGGGTATATTTATTGGTGGTGCGAAAGGACAGCCCGCGCAGGTCTTTACGCAGAATAAAAACGGAGATTTCGTTTTTAAACCGGAGCCGGATATAGAAAAGGATTCAGCAAGTGAAGACGTCTCCGCCGTTTTTTTTGACGCGAACTCGGACGGTTATCCGGATCTCTACGTTGCAAGTGGAGGATACGAATTCCCGGAGGGCGACGCGGCTTTACAAGACAGATTGTATTTGAACGATGGTAAAGGAAACTTCAAAAAGACGAGTAATGCGCTTCCGGTTTTGAGATTTAGTAAAAGTTGCGTGCGGTATGGGGACGTCAACGGTGACGGCGTTCCGGATTTGTTTTTGGGAGGAAGAGTGGTTCCGGGTAAATATCCGCTATCACCGGGAAGCCGCATTTTACTCAATGATGGAAAAGGGAATTTCAGGGACGCTACATCGGAAATATGTCCTTCGCTTCTGCAACTGGGAATGGTTACTGACGCCCTGTGGATGGACTTAAACGGAGACAATCAATTGGACCTGATTGTAGTCGGCGAATGGATGCCGATAAAGATATTTATAAATGAAAAGGGTAAGCTGGTAGACAAGTCATCTGACTATATTAAATTCCCTTCGACCGGCTGGTGGAATTGTATTCTGGCTGCAGATTTTGACGGTGATGGTGATCAGGACCTGGTCATTGGAAACACAGGGTTAAATACACAGTTTAAAGCGTCTGAAAAAGAACCCGTTACCCTGTATTATAAAGATTTTGAAAATAAAGGCACGATGGATCCGGTAATGTGTTACTATATCAACGGCGTTTCATATCCTGCTGCTTCAAGAGACGATTTAACGGACGAGTTGCCGTCGCTAAAGAAAAAATATCTGGAGTATTCTTCTTATGCCGATGCTACTATTCACGATATTTTTTCCGAAGAACAACTAAAAGATGCAGGTTTGAAAAAAGCCGAGATGATGCAGACAATTTATCTGGAAAATCAGGGTAAAAAAGGATTTGTTTTGAAACAGCTTCCCGTGGAAGCGCAATATGCTCCGGTTTATGCAATCAATGCCCTGGATATAAATCATGACGGTAAAAAGGATTTGATTTTGTCAGGAAATAATTCGTGGTCCCGGATCAAATTCGGCCGTTACCGTGCAAACCATGGAGAAGTATTTCTGGGGGATGGAAAAGGCGACTTCACCTATGTTCCGCAGACAAAGAGTGGTTTGAATTTAAGAGACGATATCCGGAGTGCTCAGGTTATTTCCGCAGGTAAAAAAGTGAAAATTATATTTGGGGCCAACAATTCATCCGTTAAATCCTATTCGCTAAACGAAAAATAATAATTTACAACCGCTTCCCAGCCGATCCGGACTTCATGCGAAAATAGGACGCAACAAAGCGAACTTTTTTGTGTGGCGCAGTAGTTTTCATCTCGGCTAATTGCTCTGTCAGTTTTTTCAGATCGTGAAAAATTATTTTGGTTTTTTCCAGATCTTCTTTGTCCGTGATGGATTTGTCAAGCAATTTTGAGTAGTGTTCGATTTCGGCTTCGAGTCCCAAAATTGCAATAGGGGATTTTTCGGAAGATTGCATGGCTGATAAATTTAGTTGGTATAACACTTATCAGTTCAGAGTAGGGGTATACGGCGGTCTCACTGGTTGGAAACCGGCAGTAAAGAAACCATAATGTAAATAAGTAAACCTAAATAAAGTCTTAGAGGGTAGATGACTTTTTAATGGGTGTAAGATGATCCGGATAAATACATCCAGAAGTATGCCAAAAAAATTCACGGAATCCAAATACCCTCACTCCCCCGCACAACCGAAACAAATCTGCCGTCTCCAGCGATACGCGGGAGGATGCCGCTTCGATCCCTGACGGAGTTATCGCTATGGCGCTCCTGGTCTTTGTTTCCTGCAGCAAGAAAAATGTAAATTCAAATTCAACCACATGGACTTTCAACGGCAAAGAGTATTCAACGACCACCGCGGGTTATGATTCCGCAAACGTGTACGGGCTTTTAGATGCTCAGGACCCTGCGGGTAATAATGGTATTACCATCGGATTTAATTCTCATCCGATAGTAAATGGAACCTACGTCGTCACCCCGGGTGTCCTGGGTCCGGGGTATCCCGCTAACAATTGCGCACTGCATGTCTTTAGCAATAGTTCAGGGGACTGCCTTTCGACCGGTAAACCGGGAGACGTCGTGAACGTGACGATTACCAATGGGAAAATTCATGCTTCTTTTTCTAATATTACCATCCAGAATGGGTCAGATACAACGACGGTTTCAGGTACCATCATTCAGGTCACATACGAATAGGATGAATAAAAGTACACAGAAGATTATTTATAAAGAATCGTTACTGATGACAAAAATAATATTAGCGATTATTTTTTCTCTGTCTGCTTCATTTTGCATTAGTCAAACCAAATCTTCTATCGACTCCGCCTCAAGCCCTTTGAGTTTTCTTACGAATTTCTACACAACTTATATTACTGATATGGCAATCGGGAAAAGTAATAATAGTAATGATTCACTTGTTAGAAAATACTGTACTTCAAGATTGTTAAGGAAAATTGTTGAACATTCGAATCCGGATAAACTAAATTGGTGGGATTATGATCCAATTTTAAAAGCACAGGATGCTGATACTGCTACATTAAAATCACTGGTAATAATAGAAACTAATAAAACGTCGAATACATATTCCGTTTCTTACAAGTGGACTGATTTTTTTACAAAAAAAACCGAAACGGTTACTATTCATTTAATGGTAGCAAAACAAAACCAAGGTTTTAGGATAGCGGATGTTTGGTGATTCGAAAATACTACAACCGTCGCTCTAAAAAAAAGCTCACAAAACGTGAACTTTTGCTGTGGTTTTCACTAGCGTGACCCAACCCGCGCAGACATACAATAAAATTCTCAAATCAAAAGGGTTAAAACACCCTGTTTTTATTTCCACCCGAATATAAATTGCGGTATGCGTAATAAGCTTCTCCATGATGATTGCAGCTCAAATAAAATGCCCGCTATGAGAAATAACAGTTTTCCTTACTTTGCCTTCCTGAAATAAAAATGAATTCAATCGTTATGACAGAAAACAGGTCGATTCAAAATATCATAATAACTGAAATTCGATTGTTTTCCTGAAATCGCCGGAATCCTGTCGCCTAAATATTCTAGTCTGTCAATGGCGTTTCTAATCATTAATACCCTGTCGAATTTTCAATACCTTGAGTCATAACCGACCGGACGAGTTCTAAATCTAGGAATTAAAATAATGAAGGCCCGCGAATTGCTCTACATTGATGACGACGAGGATGACCAGGAACTGTTCACGATGGCTGTCAGCGAGATGAACGATCAGATTAAGTGCATTTCTTCTCTCGATGCCTGTGAAGCCCTGAAAAAACTGGAGAACCGTGAATGGGAACCGGATATTATTTTCATTGATTTGAACATGCCGGTGATGACGGGCCAGCAATTCCTGCAGGAGGCCGGAAAAATAAACATACTGGACAAGATTCCGGTTGTTGTACTTTCCACCTCCAGCAACCCCGTTACCATAAAGACTTTAAAGTGTATGGGTGCCCGGGATTTCCTTACCAAGCCCGATAGTTATTCCGAACTTATTCAGATTTTAAAACCTTTTGTCAATGCGTGAATATGGAATTTGTACAATTAACGGAAAACCTGGAAGCACTCATCGCGACTAGCGACACAACAAGCAACGCCATGTATTTCAATAAAGCCTGGGAAACATTAACCGGCCGCTCGCGCGGTGAGCTGATGAACTTTGGATGGACAGACCTTATACACGAAGAAGACAGGGAGAAATTTGTGCAGATATATCTCGATGCTTTTGCACTCCGTTCCAAATGGAAAGGCGAATTCAGAATAAAGGATGTACAAGGTGGATATCGCTGGCTCCTCGCATCCGGCACAGCGTTATTTGAAAATGGTGAATTTTCCGGGTACGTGAGTTCAAGTGTGGATATCACCGATCAGGTGAAAGCCCGGACAGCTACGGAGCTTAACGAACAAATACTCCGGCAGCTGGTGCTCACGGCGCCAGTCGGAATATGCGTTTTGGATGCACCTTCATTAATCTCTCAGTCGGTGAACAGCAGTTTTGTAGAGATCGCAGGTAAGCCTTACGACGCGATCATGGGTAAGTATTACTGGGACACATTCGCGGAAGCTGCGCCTTATTATGCGCCTGCATTACAGGGAGTGGTAGAGAAAGGAGAATCTTTTTACGCCTCAGAAGTGGCCCTGATGCTGATTCGTCACGGAAAGCCGGAAGATATATATGTCACATTCGTGTACACGCCACTTAAAGACATTCACGGAAAAGTGGTGAAAGTGATTGTGTGGGTGTTGGAAAATACAACTCAGGTAATAGCCAGACAACGCATAGAAGAGCAGGTGCTTGAACGCACACGTGACCTGGCGATCGCAAATGATGCTTTACAAAAAGGAAATGAGGAACTGGCACAATTTGCTCATATTGCTTCCCACGATTTGCAGGAACCCCTTCGTAAGATTTCCATTTATTCTGAACTCCTGCAAAGATCGGCAACGGGTGCAGCGGACGACCAAACCCTGGGTTACCTGGGAAAAATTTCTGGTTCCGCGGCGCGCATGAATATTCTCATTCGTGATATCCTGAATTATTCTGAACTCGCTAAAGAAAATGACCAGTTGATACCCGTGGATTTGCAGCGGGTTCTAAGCGATGTTCTGTCCGATTATGATTTGGCCATAGAACAACATGGAGCCCGCATCCTGTATAAAGGCTTACCCACTATCGACGCAAATCCCGTACAAATGACACAACTCTTCGGCAACATGATTAGCAACGCGCTAAAGTTCAGCCGTAAAGATCTCAAACTGGTGCTGCATATTACGGCAAGAGAAAGCAACGGGGTGGAACTCGCCCGTCATGCATTGCCGGGGAATACAAAATATTATACCATTCGCTTCGAAGACAACGGCATCGGCATCGCGCCTGAAAACATTGACAAAATATTCAACATATTCCAACGCCTGCACCGCAAATCGGAATATGAAGGAACAGGCATAGGCCTGGCGATGTGTAAAAAAATAGCGCTCAATCACGGAGGAGCGATAGATGCCGAGGGAAGCCTTATCGGTAAAGCTGTTTTTAATTTAATCTTGCCTGCAAAACAAAGATTTAACCAGATGCATTTCTAATGATCTGCCATCAGAGTACGATTACACCCGAAATAGCAAATCGGGAAATACACAAAGACCGGAAGGCCGTTATCGGACTGAGGTTCAGGGCTGCATGAAAAAATAAAACCTTCACGATCGCAATAGTTCGCAAAACGCGAACTTTTTAATGACAAAGACATGCATTATACGTAACGTCGAATCTTCCGTCAGTTATAACTACGGAATCGCCGGTAGGGTTGTAATTACTATACATCGTAAAATAGAATGTGCCGGAAATGATTTGATTGATGGTGTCAAGCTTGGTGACGGTTAGGGCATTAAAAGTCCTGTTTAGCGGGTACCGCGGATAATAAACGATGGAATCTTTATTAAATGTGACGACAAAAGAGCTGTCCATGTTACCTGTCTTCAGGATTCCTGTTGTGATAATGAAAGAGGAAAATGAACCCTGCCCGATTTTTCTGGAAGTAAAAAGATTAAATTCATAGCGTAGTTTGCTTGCTGTATCGAAAGGGGTCACGACTGTGTGTAACTCTTCACATTGCGTCAGGAAGTTAATGAGACCACATTGGTAATAAGGTGTCCAGACCTCACCATTAACCACGCACCCGAAAGTGTTCTTCCCTTCCTGGGTCATGGGTGGTAAAATATTGGGCGGCGGAACACTCTTTCTGCACTGAAGACTAGTAACTACTAAAAGGATGAGAAAGCCACGCATGCTATTAAGTTAGCCTTTTTTGTATCTCAACGAACTTCCGGAATATATTCTAACAGATTTTTCACTACCAACTAAGGGATTTTACTTATTTATTTTAATCACCTGTAAAACAGGGCACAACCTGAATGCTTTTAATGACTTGCTCAGGGGTGGCTTTGGGGTTTATGACTATGAAGAACCGTTCAATCTGGTTTGGATAAATTTTGAAAGAAGTAAACAATTAATGGGAGAGGAGCATATAGGGTGGCTGGTTGAAATAATTTCGAAACATGCTCACATTCAATTTTCTACCATCGACTAGAATTGCTGTAACTGTTTTATTAAAATAGTTCGCAAAATGCGAGCTTTTGGGTGATTTTTAATTAGTACTCCTACCGGCTGCAAATAAATCAACGGCACAATTCGGAATGAGCTTACCGATTATTCCCGATTATAAACTGTTTTGGAAGTACCATGACCACCGTTACCATCGTTTGCTACTACCCGGTCAATAGTTAGCGTCTTACTGTCGGGCGAAAGCATCCAGGTTTCAGTCGCCTGGTATGTTGAGTTGTGCGTATTTTCATGGAAGTAGGACGTTTCGACAAGCGCCTGACCGGACCATTTGATCGACAAACTGCTCTTCGTACTGCCGCTCGTGTTCGTCATCGTTTTGCCATCAAGGGATAATTTTTCTGTAGAGGAACGAATTTCACCCCGACCTGTGCGGACTGTCGCTTTGATGCTGATGGTATCTGTCGTCTGTTCAATTTTTAACGCGACCGCCGATACGAATCCCCCGTAATTACTCTTTAATGAATCGACCTTCCAAATTCCGGAAAAATTGGCTTTTTGCGATTTCGCTGAATTACTAAAACCTGCTAAAAGCATCAGTGCAAGAACACCGCTGTAAGCCAATTTGATCGTTTTTTTTAGATTATTTTTCATCCTGTAATTTTAATGGTTTTGATGGGAGGAAGTTGGTTACGATGGCGCAAAAAACTATGCCAATTTCTTAACGCATTGATGACGAAAAGGTTTGGGCAATCTTTTTTATATGAATTGTTCGTTTTCAGGCAGTCGGTTGTCCGGTCTCGGATCAATCAGAGACTTGGAGATAATCCTTTTCAGGATATACGGTAAGGGAAACAATAAATATGAATATTTACAACGGATTGGCCAACCTGTATTCCGGGATAAAATGGAATATCGTATATGAACGCATCTGGCTGATTGAAGCATAATACCAGCCAAAAATTTCTAAAGACAAAGATTGACTAGTCAGAACCCGTATTGTATCAACCTCTTCAGGGACATTGACTGTAGATGTCAGGCGTTCAAGTATCCACGGTGCGCTGGTTAATAGGTGAGCGTTCGACGGCGGCCCCTGACTTTTCGAGCAGGCTATAACACAAATAAAAAGAACTGGTAATAACTATAATTATATATATGCCGGAAGTACAAATTAATTGGCCCACATGGAATCAGATTATTAACGAACGCTTCGTGCCGCTGATTGATAACCGTGAGCAGAAAAGTCCCGGCATGTCTATACTGGGGCTATTAAACTTATGGATTTGTCTTATTCAATGAATCATTTTTCGCATGAAAATAACTCTCGGGATCATAGTTGATAAAACCAACAGGTACGCCGTGAGAACGCGGCGCATCTTTACTGCTAATCTTATATATTTTATCACCAAAGCACAACTCTGGATATAAAACATTATCGTTATCAAAATTTGGTCGAATGCTGTTCAATGTTGTATCACAAACTATGATCCCAAAAATTACCCTGACATTATCCTTTGCTTTTTTGAAGTCCAACGGCATGACCCTGTCGCCGGTCAAAAAAGCCTTTTCATAATAACATCCTAAAAGAACATTTATCAATTCAGGCTGAACTCTTCGCATACCCTGAAAATATACAGTCAAAGCTTTGTTAACCGTATCGTGTAATGCTTTTTGAACGTCTTCTGCGAATGATAATTCAAAGTTTCTTTGGTATGGTATTATTAACACTTCTTGTGGTATTGCGTCATTGTCAGGATAAATAATTAAGCCGGCATGATAAACTAACGTCGCCTTTCGCTCCTTTAAATATTGATAAAAATCTGATTTAAAAAAAGGAGCCATAATAAATATCGTTAGAAAGACTAATTGCATGGAAATGGATTAAATGCTACATGAAAATAAAACAGCAGCAGAAGAAGAATAAACTCCGGCCGCTTAAGCTTGAATATATATCTTGTATAAAACATGTTATACCTTTTCTATAGAAGTCTCCCAACCATCGTATTCTCCATTGCTCACTTTTGCCAACTCCCATAATGATAAAACATAAGTATCTACACTATTATAGTCGACAAGATCAATCCTGGAAATATGAAGGGAGTAAGGATATTCGCCATGCGAATTTATTTTAGATTGATCCACGACGGTAAAATTCAAATCCTTTTTTTTGATAAGAATGTGTTTCTATCATTTTTTGTAACGAAATATAACCAGTGATCAACGGGCCTTGTCTTAGTTAACGGGTCACCACCTTTTTCAAGATTATCGACAACTTTGCGGTTTTGTATACTTTGGTATTGTCTTGAATTGGGGTATAGTAATTCAACATATGTATTCCATTTTCTATCCTCTTTAATTCCATATTCAAATAAATAATCAGGATAAGCAACCATAGCTTCTGAAATAGTTTTATCGTATAGCAGGGGAGTATCTATATAAAAATAGTAATTTCTATTCCCGTTGGTTGTCAGGCGTCCGGCATATATGGAGTTATGCTTATTAATATGACTGACGATTTCTTTTTCTGAACCAACGGCCGGAACTCTTTTGCCAAACAGTTTGTCGAACAGACGCATTGAAGTTTTTATTGAATCCTAAATGTAGGCAATTAGATTAAAGGATCTTTTCATCCATCATGTGCAGAAAGTTCGCAAAACGCGAACTTTTTGAGGCGTTTCAACCGGGCAGGTCTATAGACAAAACAAGAAAATAAAAACACCGATTGCAATTTTAAGAGTCATATGAATTATAAACTATTTACGCTTATTCGTGACAGAAATCAACCCCGTCAAAAGTATCATAGAATGGCCATCATAAATAACATTTTATTGGGACTAACATCATTTTAAAAGACAATAATATTTGTATATTGAGTTAGCCCAAAGATTGACCCATGGTTTCTATTTTTCGGCGTAATATTAAAAATGTCGAAGGAACCAGCCATATAAAATGTTTATGGATCATTGCGTATCTTATTGTAATTGTATCATGCAATAAAGAAACTGGAAATCATGACGCGCCGCCTTCACCTCGGACTACATACCTTTTAGCAATTACCTGGGGATTGACGTCATCAATTAGCATAGATTCACTTTCTTCCGGAATATTGCATAACTATCGGGGAAACTCCGCTGATTCTCTCAACGTAGGCTATGATTTAAATCCGAATCTTAAAATATCGCAATTAACCAGTTATATTAATGGTGCGAATAATTCATCTAATATTGATACCATACTTCCCTGCGCCGATGTTAAATATTCCGACACCGCTACTATCGCTTTCGATAGGTTGGTAACGGCAACCCCCTGGAGGACGAATTATTCGGATACTCTTTTTATTACAAAACTGTCACCTACTGCATTTGTTTTCAG
Organism: uncultured Bacteroidota bacterium; assembly: GCA_963757315.1. Lineage (GTDB taxonomy): Bacteria > Bacteroidota > Bacteroidia > Chitinophagales > Chitinophagaceae > Puia. The sequence goes on from CAVWRD010000012.1 coordinate 1,535,515, forward strand.
GGTGCGTTATGCGGATGCAGGAGGATCAGGGGTTGAGACTGATTCATTTAACTTCAGAAGAAATCATTAAGTTTTTACGGGTGAATATTATATTCCACTATTTGAAAATATTGAAAATTTTCGGCAAAGTATCAGGAATATTATTGATAGGAATATCTTTTTCATAAATAAGCGGGCAACGAAATACCAGTTGGGTCAGACAGGGAATTTAATAATTTTGATAAATAGTTTTAAATGCACTCAGTATTCTATATACTAACCAAGGCTCTTCATCAGGGTAATATGAAAAATGCATTCGATTAAAGTTTTTAGATTTCTCTCTATGAGGAAGGGAAAATTCTGAATGTACTATAATTTCCGGTTTTTCCCATTGTTGGGATATTACTGCGATGGGATTTTCGAATGCAACACTCCATGTTGCTTTGTCGCCTCGAATTTTGGGCAAATAATTAATAATTAAGATTTCGTCTAATATTTTTTCGATTGACCAATCTTCATTTACTTCAATTTCCAGAACTGTACCGCCAGCATCATCTCCCATTGAAACACTATCTCGAGTTAATGTTATTTTTCTCATTTCTTCTTTGCTGGTTTCTTTTCTTTCTTAGGTGCTAATGCATGTAAAAGTAGCAGATAGTTTTACAATATGGCCGAAGTATTAAAAGTGCCACGGGCCGTTTAGATCAAAATCAACAGGTATTTGTCTCCATGAGTTAGCTTTTTCCGCATTGTCGACGTCCCACATAAAATATTTGGTGGAGTCTTCTACAAGCCTGACGGCCTCTGCGCGTAATTCCTCAGGCCCGGAAACGGCGGACACATCATGAACCAGTCCAGTTGAATCAACGATGAATTGAACAATAACTGTACCCTGAATATTATCCTCAACTGCTTTTGGAGGGTATTTTAAATTCTTGTGTACGTAACGTATCCACCCTTCCTTGCTACCGCTGAACCCGTTGTTTATTTTAAAGTTCATCTTTTGTTCTAACCACGAGTTAACGTTTTTACCGCCAATGGTTGCAGGTACCCAAAGTTTTACATTCTTCAGAAACGTGATTGCATCATCCCGAAGAGTTTCAGGGCCACTACTGGACACAAAATGATGCGAATGGCCTGTACTATCAACTATAAATCTTACAACAACGGTGCCTTGTATATTATGTCTGACATTATAACCGGAGTATCTTAAATGTTTCGCCAAATTAAATGCACCACCCGGATAACTGGCTGGAACTTCCGGGTTTTTATATATTACTATAGAAGACTCATCAATTTTAATAGTATCTGTTTGGGCACGAGTGGAACAAAAGCAAAAAGCAAATGCGATGACCAAAATAATTTTCATGTGGCGTGATGATTGATGAACTAAGATATAAGAAAATAGATAAAATCACGTCTAAGGTTTTTACTCTGACTAAGGGTAAACCCTTATTCCATTTGAAAAATTGATTTCGTTCAAGTAATGTTTACTCGTATTGTAAATACTCGCCTATTTATATATATTTAATTACCCTTAAATTTCAACCCATTGAAAATATTTTCTTTTTTTTTGGTTATTTGTATACTGTGTACCTCCTGTGGAGGTACTTATTACATCTTTCCTGCACCTACCTCTCACTATCTTATCGGAAATTATCCTACAGCCCCTACACATTACAATAAAAAAGCTTACTATGAGATATGGAACAATGTTATACAATATTCATCCTCTAATTACATTGATATTAAACTTGATAGTTCTAAAGGCCTGATAGTTTTGAAAAGAATTAAATTGACAGCTTCTTATGAAGACGATAACGGGAATTTATTTTTTCCTGAAAGTTACATAGCTGTTGAAAGAGGAAACTCGGAACAAGGCTCTATGATAAAAAGACCAGAAAGAACATATGCAGGTGACGTCGATATTTATTTTTCCTTTGAAAATAATAGCACAGCGATTACTATGAAGTTGGAGAAAGTGGGCATAATCGACGAATATTACAAGTCAGATCATGGTATGTATTATGTCCCTAAAGAGATATTTAAATCCACCAGTATACTCGAAAATATAATTTATGACAATATCAAGTAGCGAACTTTTTTGCACTTTAATAATTTGAATTACTGATATTCTTATACAACCACACCATTTTTCTTAACCGGATCAGGCACGAAAATCAGTCCAATTAAAAACCCGTACAATCCATTGGACAACGAAACTTCCAGAAAGTGAGCTATTCTGACACCTTCAGGCATAAAAGGATTTTCAAGTATCAATGGAATCGACGGAAAAATCGAGTAGAATAAAACACAGGCTAAAATTTTCTCCGTCCTGCCACCCATTAAATTCAACAGCAACGGCAAACCGATAATAACCCAGAGTGCCCCACGCAATAATTGAAAAATTAAAATGGACGGAGTATTGTGAATTGTGATTTTAAGTTGCTCAAGGAAACTGAGTTTTTCCGGGGTTCCCGAATAGAACATACGCACTGCTTCAAATTGCCATGCAATAAAATAGCCAAAGCCAAAATAAATGATCACGTAAAGCACCGATAATACAGCGATCCGTTTTCGATAAGGTTTTAAATTGAAATGAACAGGCTCCTGATCATTTTTCCATTTACCAAAAACCTGCATGGCTATCGGGATAAAAACAAGCATCGAGAACAAGGGCCTGATAAAGAAATTTATCAGCTCCTGATTACTGAGGGCCGGCATAGCTTTTCTGAAGTACCAGGTCTCAGTCTGGGTCATGAAGGTTTGTAATCCCCAAATAATAAGCAGTGCAGAAAGGAAGAGTCTCGTCCCCCTGAGTTTGAGGCGTTTCAGGAGAAAGAGGATGGCGATAAAATCCGTGATCATGACGAGCAGGACAAAAATGGAATTTATGGGACTATTGGTGTATTGAACGGATACCGGAAAAATTGCTGCCGGCAGTGCAAACAAAAAACAAAATACCAAAAAGAGAAATGCGAATTTTAAAAAAGTCTTCATTTTTAATCCTGATAGATCAAAGCAATATCCAATGATAAATAAATAAACCAAAAAGCAATATGCAGGTATGACCTTTTCAACTCTAATCTTTTTTATTCAGCATCCTGTTCATCATAAATGAAAGAGGGATACCTATCGCTACAATCAAAATAAGCATTGGCTTAATCGCCGCGGTAATTTTAAAACTATGAAAGTGGATCTGGCTAAAAACAGGAAGAATAATAAAACGCATGAATGCCCAGATAAACAACCCGTAAAGAATACCGATTACAATATTATTTTTAAAGACTGACTTTAAACCCGGATAAATTAAATAAAAAAGAAAAGTAAAACTGTAGGCAATGAAAAAATGGATCAAAAGCCCGAGCAGCAGCATTAGAAAGCCGCCTTTCGCATTTTCATACCCTATCGCCGCGCCGGCAATCAAATTAAGTATTTCACCCGGGGTCAGCCTGGAAGAAAACCATGCATCAATAAATGCTGCTATGATATCCAGGCTGCCAACAACAAAACCGGCAATTGATACTTTTTTAATGAATGGTCGCGAAAAAAGATTTTCTCTCATCGAATTGAAATTAATTAATGAAGCTGGAATGATTAGAAATATTCAACGAACGGCAGTTCATCGTCAATAGAGAACAGTTTTACCTTGATAGCCGGAGAATAGTATTGGCTAATATAAAAAAATAACCCGGGAAGGGGGATGTCAGAACAACTCAAAGCAATGAAGGAAGGAATTGAGCGGGCAAAGCAACTTGGTATTGAGGCAATTGATGACCGACTCTATAGTTTATCTATTCCAACAAATTTAAATTTCCTTTCTTTTAAAATAGGGACCAGCAAACTGACGTAATTTTAACAACCCGGCAATTATTTTATTCATAACTGTTGTAGTGAGCATCATGCGCTGCCTTATTCTTTTATAAATTTCTTTTGGAAAATTAAACCTGCAATTTTTACCTGAAGATAATAGCAGCCTTTTGCCAATACGGATGTATTTAACTGAAGAGTATTTCCTTGTCCAATCTGTGAGTTCTGTCCGAAAATCCTTCTACCGATCATATCGTAAACAAAAATTTCTGCGGTTCCTGAACTATTTAGAAATTGAACGGTAAGTTGGTTTTGAACCGGGTTTGGACCGATGAGTATCGACACATTATTACCTGAAGGATAAACCGTATCGACGGGACTAAATATTTCATTCCCACCCTTATCCACTTCGCCAATCCGGTAATAAATGATTTTGGGATTGCCGGTAAGTGAGCTGAGGGTATTATCAGTATATGAATAATTTAATAAACTATTACTGTTGACTGCGGCATTTACACGCCCGATATCAGAAAAAGTCTGGCCGTCTGTGCTTCGTTGCACATCGAAGTAGGAACTGTTGGATTCGGAAAGGGTTTGCCACTTTAGTAAGGCTGTTTGCGGCGCTATCAGAACAGCAGTAAAATTAGTTACAGTGTCTGCAATCAAAGTGTCCGAAATTAAACTATCCGGTGGTGCAGCTTTTACAATTACCGTATCATCCATGGAAGTAAAGAGTGTACGGTCAATGACTCGCAGAGTGAAAATATAATTTCCGGGGATAGTTAAATTACTCACGGTCGTTATCCTTTCGCCCTGCGCGGAAAAAATCGGACTTGCTCCTGCAGGTGTCGATTTTACAAGCCACCAATGAGTAATGACATCTCCATCAGGGTCACTGGTAACTCCCGCCAATGCGGCACTACTCATGGGTCCTGTAACAGTTTTCGGATTGGCGGAAACAGAGGATATCACAGGGGCATTATTTAAAGGATACACTGTTACAGTGATATCGCGATGAACTGTATGGGAAGCATCAGAAACCGTAAAGCGAAAAACATAATCCCCCGCAATAGTCATATTTCGTGCGGCACTTCTCATGGTATTGCCTGCAGTTTGTAATAAAACCACCTGAGCCGAAGCGCCCGGTGGCTGACCGACCACAGAAAATTGCATAGTCAGCGGATCTGCTTCAAGATCAAAAGCCGATCCCTGTAAAACCGTTGTATCAACAGGAAGTGTTACAATAACAGGTATCCGGCTCTGCAGTTCGGAAATAATGGGCGGCTGATTATTTGGAAAGACCTGAACGGTAACCTGCTTAGTAGTCGTGGTCACCCCATCACTAAAATGTATCCCGAATACATAATCACCTGGAACAGTCATTCCCGATGCGGAAGGATTTGCAATATTTGAATTGGACAAAACGACATTTGCGCCTACCGGAAAACTATCAACGGTCCAGCTGTAGGATACCGCTGTTAATTCAGGATCAACGGCACTGGAAGAAAGAGCAACTGTGCTCAATGGAAGATCAACATAAGTTGGGTTTGCTGCCCAGGAAGTTGCTACGGGTGGAAGATTGATAGTATGTGGGTAGATTGCCATCACTGTTTGTGCCTTAGCGGAAACGGTTAAGTTTCCTGATCCGCCAACATTTACAACACCTAATTCAGAGTATGCACCTGCACCCGTGGTTTGACCGACTGCATAATTTCCGGCAGGCAAACCAGATATCGTTACATTTTGTGTAATGCTGGTAGCACTGTCATTGAGAATAATAGTTGTTATCTGTCCTCCATTAATAAAAGCTATGGATTTTATGGATGGATCACTGGAGCTTGCATCGATTCGGATAGCACCTGGTCTCACGTGACGAATTAACTGTCTTGTAGTCCAAAATTTTGCACCATGTGTAAACCAGGTATTGTTGGCATTTAAAGGCATATAATCACCGTTGCCATAAAAATCCCAGTAAGAAACTCCTCCTAAAGTGAGATCCTGGAAAAGCAGATCGATACCCAGCCCGACGTATTCTGTCTGAGCCGTCGGAATGCCTTTGCTTTGCGCAAAGTTTTCAATGAGTGATCGGTAAGGATCATTTGTTCCATATAGATGATAGGATAAGCATTTGATATAAGGCCATACAGTTGCATCATTTTGTAATGCCTGAATATAATTCCAGGTAGTTTGTGCACTGACACATTCCGGAAACTGAATTTTGGTTGAAAGTCCTGATGTCAGCAATCTGGCACCGACGGTCTGCATCATGGTATCTACAAGCTGGGGAGTGAATACATTGTTATTTCCGGCCTCATTGCACATGGTAACAAAGTCAGCAGTTAAACCATATTTATTTTTTAGATAATGAAGATTTGATATCAGGTATTCAGCATATTCACCCGGGCTATATCGCAAAAAAGCCGGGATATCCCCGGTGCTTCCATTCAGATACCAGGAAGGGCTTTCATAAAAACTGAATGGTTCTCCATTACTGACAACTTTGTTTTTCCAGGGAACAAAAAGGTTTTGCATGTAATAGTCTACTGCTGTGGTATCAAAAGCTCCCCAAATTGTAGTATCCGGACTTCCATTATCATTGGTCCATTCCCAGGAACGGCACATTGCATAACTCTGGCTGTAACTGCCCTGATAACACTCATACCTGAGACCGGTTAGTCCGAGCCCGTCTACAGATTCATTGATGATTTGATTGATAAGATACGTTGGCGTGCCTTCAAACTGAGTGTTCTGTCCACCAGTTCCACCCCAACCTTTGATGGTTTGATACTGAATTAAAGGATTGATGGAAATAGTGCTCTGTGCAACAATCTGAGATGAATAGAAAATGAAGCAAATCAAAATCCATTTTTTCATTTTTCAGTTTTAGTATTAAAATGCGGATGTTTTGGGAAATTAAAAATGCTTCTCGGGTAAAATGTAAACGGCAAATTACAGGCTAATATTGCTTGTTATAAGTTCCTATATCGCTTGCCAATGGGGCAACGGAACGAATCTTTTATTCCTGAGAGAATTATCTGAATACTGGTGGGAATTTTTTGATTGGGGAATGACTGAATCCTAAATCAATTCCTATCCCAATTTAACAGCTGACCTGGATGGATTTTCCGTACATTATATGCATATCAAAGGCAAAGCAAAAAAATCCTATCCCCTGATTATAACACATGGATGGCCGGGCTCTTTTATGGAGATGATGAAAATGATTCCGCTGCTTGCGGAAAATCTGGATTTCTCATTTGATCTGATCATACCTTCCCTGATCGGATTTGGTTATTCAGCTCCTGCCAGGGAAGGGAGTTGCAATAGTTCCATTTTCGCCTCACTATGGAACAAACTGATGAACCAACTTGGATATGAGAAGTATGGTGTGCAGGGTGGAGATATCGGGGCCGGCGTGGGTACCTGGCTGGCACTAAAATATCCAAAAGCCGTTGCAGGATTACACCTGAATTTTATTTCCGGCTCTTATAAACCTTTTTTAAAACCAGGAGAAGAATCAGAAACGGAATGGCTTTCCTTCCGGCAACAGCTGAGTTGCTGGTCTGAAAGGGAAGGGGCATACAGCCACATACAGTCCACCAAACCACTGACAGTCGGATATGGTTTAAACGATTCGCCGGTTGGACTCTGCGCCTGGATCCTGGAGAAATTTTATAGTTGGTCGGATAATCAAGGGAACATCGAAAATGTTTTCACCAAAGACGAGCTGTTGTCAAATATCACGCTGTACTGGCTGACGGGATCCATCTATTCTTCGATGCATTTATATTATGAAAACAAAAAAATGCCGCTGGTTTCCAGGGAGGATGATTTTGTAAAACCTCCCGTTGCATTTGCGAAATTTCCTAAGGAACTGCCCACGCCTCCCCGAACTTATATCGAAAAAGGTTTTAATATTCGGCAATGGACGGAGATGCCGGCGGGTGGCCATTTCGTGGCGATGGAACAACCTGTGTTGTTAGCAAACGATATCATCCGTTTTTTCAGAATGCTCTGGTAAAGATTTTGTCCGGACAATGATCATAATGGAAGCACCAAGCCACCAGAATGCCTGAACACCGGCGATGGCTGTGACCCATAAAGGCAGCACCAGACGAAGAAGAAAAAAGATTCCGAGCATTGCAAAAAGAATACCCATTAGTATGGCCGACCAGCTGAACCACCGGGGTAAAATGATTGACTTGTGCAACACAACGCCCAACGGAATAAAAAGCGCCGGAGCGCCGATTATAAAATAAAGATGCTGGACGGCGTATATAATATTCAACCCGATCAAACTACCCAAGGGGGGATCCTTAAATAATACGGTTATATAAAAAGTAATCTCAATCAGACTAACGGTCATCAGTATACTAGCACCAAAAAAAACCATCCAGCCGCTTAACGTCTGCGAAGCCCCTGCAATAAAAACCAGTGAGAATGCAAACAGCACAATCAGAAACGGCCCGATCGTCTGCAGCCACGCACCCCATAAAATCGAAGAGTAATACTTAAGACCAAAAGCCAGGAGCTGATCATAAGTTGCTCCGGGCGGTGGACCTGGATTTATATTGAAAGAAACAACCAGCAGGATCACACCGAGGATGCCGCTGAACCCGCTTAGTCGTTTTAGATTATTCGTCACAGATAGACGAGATTGATGGTAATCGATTGGGAGTTTCCGGTAAAATTAAACTTCGCGTCTTTATAACGGGGTGGTCCCATATGTCCCCGGGCCCCGTTGGAAACACCCACGCCTTCCTTCGGTATTCCAAAAAAATTGGAATCCATTTTACCGTTTTTATTTTCATCGTGAAATACCGAAATGGCATATTCTCCGGGTGGCAGGGATTCAAAAACAATGACCGATTTCTTATCCCTGATCGGGGCTGTGAATAATTTTTACGGCTTTATCCGGAGATTTCGGAAATCCTTCTTCCTTATTATATAAGGCTACAATGACCTGACCCAGGTCGTTTTTGAAATTTAAAATCGTTACGGTCAGGGTTCCGTTGGAATGAAAAAATGACAGGATGAATAATAACAGTTTCATGGCAGGAAATATAAATATAGTATATTTGATATAATTATTTAATTTTTATATCAAAAATAATATAAATGAATAAAACCGTGGAACTGGTTAACAGCTGGGCGGATTTTGAAGCCGGTCATCCGGATTCCGGCATAAAGGATTTTTGCAGATACTATCTCGCTTCCGGACGCAATAAGGAAACGCCGGATAATTTGTTTGACGGTGAAATGCCGCCGCGTGCAGATATCGTTCTCGCAAAACTGATGGACCGTATCTCGAGGATTCATATGATCTACATACAGATTGCCATGAAGGGAATGAAGATTCAGCATTTCGAGGAATTCAACCTGCTCAGTGCGATCGCCAACCTGAAGACACCCAGGAAAACGGAAGTTATATTTCATACCATCAATGAACTTTCCACGGGCCTGCATTTGCTGGCCGGAATGAAAAAGCGGGGATATATCCTTGAAAAGGACGACCCGGAAGACAAACGCTCCAAACGTCTCAGCCTGACTCCCAAAGGAAAAAAAATACTGGAGGGCTGCTACGAAAGATTCAGCAAAATTCCTGAACTGTTATTCAAAGATCTGAATCATGAAGACATCCGGCTTTGCATCCAGCTGTTAAAAAATATCGATTTGAAATTTTCCGGACGATGGCAGCACGACAGGGTCAGGTCGCTGGAAGAAATCCGCAAATCATGAGACTTCGAAGACATCCCGCAACCACATATTTCATCCTGACTTTTTTTATTTCATGGTCGGCGGCCCTTGCGTTGGTTGCCGGCAAAATATTGCGCGGGGAAAGCATTCCCAAACTGGATGGAATACTCATGTTTCCACTGATGCTGCTGGGGCCTTTTTTGTCCGCAATGATCTTGAGTTATCTTACCGGAGGAAAAAAATCCCTGGCCGACATGAAACGCGGGCTCAGACCTTCAAAACTTTCGGCCGTGTGGCTTCTGCCGGTTTTAATTGCGCCTGTCTGCATTTTAATTTCTTTGGGGATTCTTTCGCAAACTGTGTCCGGGGAATACGCGCCCAATTTTTTCGCGCTGGGGTTCCTGTTTGGAATTCCCGCGGGCATTTTGGAAGAATTGGGATGGATGGGATTTGCTTTCCCCAATATGAGCAAAGCGCGGTCCGCTTTGTCGAACGGAGTTTTGCTGGGACTGATTTGGAGCCTCTGGCACCTGCCGGTCATTGATTTTCTCGGAACGGCTTCGCCGCATCAGGACGGGTGGTTTACTTATTTCCTTTCCTTTGCCCTCGTCATGACGGCCATGAGGGTGATCATAGTCTGGGTCTACTCTAACACGCGGAGCGTCTTACTCGCGCAGATCATGCATATCAGCTCCACGGGATTTTTAGTCATGCTGAGTCCTTCACCAATATCAGTTCAGCATGAACCCAGTTGGTATATGGTCTATGCGGTCATTTTATGGCTGGTGGTTCTGTGTGTTGTAAGGAAGTGTGGGAAAAATCTCCTGGTTAAATAATATGTTGCACACCTATTAACTTTAACGCCAACCCTGAAACTTCTAAAATGAAATTTATTTTCTTCTCAATATTCTTCATCACTCTTTCATTATATGGTAATGTTCTTTCTACAATGAAGATGGAACTGTTAGTGAAATAAAGACATATATCAATGGTGTGTCGGAGACGTCGGTTCAAAAATAACCTATCAAAAATTCTATTTTTTTATAAACCATAGAATCCGTTATTGGGCAATGAGTAAGATGAAAACCTTCCTGCTATTCCCGCTCCGAAGATCAGGGTATCGTTACTTAAAATTTCATAGTAATCACTTCTGACATTATTTCCATTCCTTAAATAGCTTAGACTATCGTATTTAAAAGTAGTTCCTCCTAAATAATTAGTATAACCTCCATATCCGGTAGAAGTGTATGTTAAAAACCAAATATCTCCCAATTAATTTCTTAATTTAGCTGTACTTCAGAAGCTACTTTCTTTTCGAACGAATAAATTATTCTTATGAAAGAGAAGTGGTTCACACTATACGAATCCTTGCAGCGCGAAATCGAAGCCTGCAAAAAATCAAGACAGGAAAAAAAGGCGGAAATTGAATGCTGTTTTAATATCGGCCTGAAATAGTGGACCACGATCCAGATGGGCATCGAAGAAGTGGAATTTGATTCCAAGCGCGATGAGATCGAATACTACAAAACGGTCAAGCCGCTGTTCAAGTGTCGCAAATCGAATACTTTTCAGGGTAACGCTGATCGGGCAATTCACCGGTTTATAAAATTGTATACGGGATTTGATTGTAGAACTTGAATAAACTCGATATATTTAATAAGAACAGGCTTGAAGTTTAAAATGATGAAAATTATTCAATCAGGATATCAGGATTACCTTATCAAAACAACAGTTCCACTTATTTCGCTGTGAAGAGCACTGTTTGTTTTTTGATATTTGCAAAACCAGACGAAGACACCAGTATCCAGTAACTGTCCATTGAGAGTCCCGTCCCAGCCCTTTGTATAATCCCTTGTGTCAAATACTTTTTGACCCCACCTGTTGAATACAGAAAGATCATAGCTGGTAAAATCAGGAGGGTGCAGTATTTTAAATAAATCATTCTTTCCATCTTTATTGGGCGTAAATGCCGTAGGAAAGTACATGCCACATTTATTTTCAAGTACTGAAATCTGTGCCAGGGCAGATCCGCAAAAGTTTGAAACATTTACGGAATATTCACCTCCTTTGTTAATTATATAATGACTTTGCGTTGAACCATCCTGCCATTTATAGCTGTCGAAATTTCCGGGGAAAAGAGTCATTGTATCTCCAATGCAAAGACTTTTATCAGTACCCAAATCCGGGGCAGGTGCATTCATAACTGTCAATTGGATCGTTCTTATACTATCACAGCCAATAACAGAGGCCAGTGTATCTGTGAAAGTACCGGTTGAAGAATAACCCTCATAAGACTGACCGGAACAAATGGTTTGTTTCAGATTAGAAACAGATACGGGATTAATAGTAAGATTCAATGTCACTATACTATCACAGCCCGTTTCATTTGATATGATCTGGGTATAAACTCCGCTGGTGGTATAGGTTTGGCAGTAATAATTAAAAGGGCCGCAGGATAATATGTTCAATACTGATGAAGTGCTGGCCACGCAGGGGATCATCTTTTGGACAAAGACTGTAAAATTATCGGGTGATGGAAGATTGAATACTCCGATCCCCGGATCAAAATCAACGGTATTCGCAAAGTATCCCGTGGTACAGATATCGCCAAAAATATCTATTGCGATGGAAAAACCGACATTGACATCATTATGATATACTGTTCCTGCAAATTGTTTTAACCACAAAATCGTGCCGTCCGATTTTAATTCAGAAACAAATATATCACTACCAGTGCCAGCAGATGTATATGTACCCAGACAGGATCCCGGATCAAGGACTAATGTGCCTTTGAAAGTGCCAGTCAAATAGACATTTCCGGCAGCATCCAAAACCAGAGAGCGGCCTGACGCTTGCCCGGTTCCTCCCAGGACCTGAGACCAGATGGGCTTTCCCGCCCCATCCTGTTTCGCGACAAAAACATCCTTGTATCCTTTATTATCATTTACCTGCTGTGTTGTATAAACATTTCCGGTATTATCAACGGCAATTCCCCCGGGAATCCCTCCGGTATTGCTTTGGCCCCATAAAAAATTACCTTCAGGATCCAATTTTGAAATATACGATGCCGGGCCAACGCCTATATCGGTAAGATTATAAACTCCGGGCCCCGGATCAAAATCAAAGGTTCCTGAATAATATCCGGTAGAATAAATATTCCCGTCATTATCCAATGCTATGGAAGACCCCTCCCCAACAACATTCGAAGAACTACTGGTAAATCGTTTTACCCAGACAAAGGCCCCATTCGTGTTTAATTTGAGAATATACGCGTCCCAGTTTGAACCGCCCGCTCCGGAGGTTATATTGAAAATTCCCGGTCCGGGATCAAAATCAGCACTGCCATAAAAAGACCCCGTCATGAAAATATTTCCCGCGGCGTCAACTGTCATGGAGTGGTCCCCTCCATTATGTGTTCCCGGACTCAATTGTTCTGCCCAGACATAGTTGCCGGCAGGATCTAATTTAGATATAAACGTACATGCCGGGCAGGAAAGTAAGGAAACTCCGGGTCCCGGATCAAAATCGACGGTTCCGGAAAAGTTTCCAAATGTATAGACATTCCCCTGGGGGTCTAGTGCTATGGACGTTACGCCTCCCCCGCCACTAACAGTTTTCATTTGCTTTGCCCAGATAAAATTACCCGCAGCATCCAGTTTCGATATGAATATATCCCCGAAGAGAGTATTTCCGCTGGTAAGAAAATAATTGCCGGGTCCCGGGTCAAAATCGACAGTGCCCGAAAAATATCCCGAACTGTAAACATTTCCCGAAGCGTCTGTTGCTATCGAACTGCCGTAGGATGAGGATGCTGAGCCACCAAATTCTACGGCCCAGTCAAAATGAAAATTTTGTGCATTGATTGTACAGACACCCGCCAGGAAAAATGCTATGATGAATATTTTTTTCAACTATTGTTTAGAGAGGTTGCCTGGGACGAACAGAATAATGAAATGTCCCTTCCATAAGATACTGAAGGAAAGTATATTTCTACCTAAAAGGATCCATATAAATATAACTAATAAGACTGGGATATTCAGTAGTACCGAATTGGTTTTATCTTCAATATTTCCAGCCGATGTTATAATAAGACCAAAAGGTAATATGGATATTTTGCTTGAAACAAAATGTAATGACTAAAAAAATATAAATAAAAAACGATATTAAAATTCATACAAGAATAAAAATATGATGTATTGTCAGCTAAAGTGTTTTATTAAACTATTTCTGACCGATCCTGGATTTAATAAATTGTATTTGCTCCGCAGTCAATTTTGATTTATCTATAAAGTTGCCAATCTTTTTACTGCTGTATAGCAAAAGATATTTTTTTGTTTCTTTTATCTTTACAATATGTGCCCAGGATAATTCACTTTTAAAAGTTTGCCCCTGTAAGGAGATCCCGTCATTTTTGAAAGTATACATTATACCGTGGTGCATACTTGGATGTGAAACATAACCTTTGGAAGTTGCGATCACAATAAGGGTTGGACCAATCAAAATAACTAATGCTGCAGTGGTTTCGAAGTATGGGGTTTCTGTATAGAATTTAATGACGCCGAAATAATTCAAAATCACGGTGAAAAACAAATAAAGCGCCAAAAGAGTTACAAGAATAAACAGAGGCCTTTTATAAAGTGCCGCATACATGAATTTTGAGTAATCGGCCCTGGTTATGCGTGTCGTGATGGTAAAATCATCCATGTTGAATCTTTAATTGGATTTAGGATTTTTCGGTCCTCTAATATGTCTCTTTTTGCTCTAAACGCCAAAAAGCTGATACTAATTGTAGTTCCAATACGGTAAATGAGTGACCACCACGATAAAATATGCAGCCAGATAATTATCGCAAAAAAAATAGTTCGCAAAATGCGAACTTTTAAATGATTTTTAGAGCGCACGACTCAGCGTCTTAGACAAGGTTGCATTTATTGATATCTTCGAGTATGTTAAATGCGGCTGAAGCGCGTTGCCATGAGCTTTTTCTTCACCGTTCGCTTCCTGCCATCGGTAAACACGATAGATGTTCTGGTGGTTTGCAATCGATCGATCGAAACTGAATTCATTTACGCCGTACAACACAAAAAGATAGAAACAAGCGATGCCGACACTCAACCCGATAATATTTATAAAGGTTAGCGTCCTTTGTTTCGCGAGATTCCGAAAGGCAATCGTGAAATAACTTTTAAACATCCTATCCAAATATAATCAGAAAGCCTCACTGGTGATGTCTGGGAGATTTGCCTGGCTATAATGATTATAAGGAAAAATTAAAAAGCGAATTATTTGAAGCGTGTCAACCGGAAATAAAAAAATTTCTTAATTTTAACTACTTCAAAAGCTGGTGCCGGTTTATTTTTCTTTTTACAAAAATCCCTTTTCACGGGGACAATTCCGTTTTATATGCCAGCACGTTTTTATCTGATAACATTTTATATTTTTTTTGTTGCTCTTTCTGTCAGGGGCCAGGTGAAATCATTTGATTTGTATGAACTGACCGTGAAAGGGCAATTAGTTGTGCTGAACCGCGGGATCAAACCTTTGCAGGACGCGAAGTTTAAGGGTACGAGACTATCGGCCCACGAAGGCGACGGGGTGGCATGGCTCGCGGGTTCCGATTTTTCCAACGGCACGATTGAAGCCGACATTCGGGGCAAAGACGTCGCACAACAAAGTTTTGTCGGCATCGCTTTTCACGGCATCAACAGAGACTCGCTCGAAGCCGTTTATTTCCGGCCTTTCAATTTCCTGTCCACGGATTCTGCGAAAAAATCTCACTGTGTCGAATATGTGTCGCATCCCGGGTTCCCCTGGGAGAGACTGCGCAAAGAACATCCCGGAGAGTTTGAAAAAGGCGTCCATCCGCCACCCAAGCCGGACGAGTGGTTTCATATAAAAATTCAGGTTCATTATCCTGAGGTGAAAGTATATGTCAATGGAAATACGGTGGCCTGTTTAACGGTCCGGGAACTCAGTGACCGCGCCAGCGGGAAGATCGGGCTCTGGGTCGGTAACAATTCGGACGGCGATTTCGCTAATCTGACAATCACCAGCAAGTGAAATCAATTCTTATTTTTTTTATGGTATGGATGGGTGCATGCGAAAATAGTTTTGCCACCTTCTCCATCGTTGCCTGGGACCCGGTCGCGCGGGAATGGGGCATCGCGGTCGCCACCAACAATATTTACGTCGGCAACTCCACGATTTATATCCGGCCCGGCCTGGGCGCTTTTTCCGTGATCGCGGAGACCGAACCCACCTACGCCATCAACGGTTTTGAAGCGCTGAGGGCCGGCAAAAATATCCGGGAAGCCATTGAAGAAACCATGCTGAAGGATTCCGAATCCTATTCGCGCCAGGTTGCGGGCATTGACGCCAATGGAAACTGTTTCGCGTTTACCGGTTCGACCTGGAAATATCAGGCAGGTTTCGCCGGATCCATAGTGGAAAAAAATTATGTGGTCATGGGAAACCAGCTGGCGGACAGCGTGCTTCAAAATATGTCCGCTGCTTTTGAAAAAACCGGTGGAACGCTTGCTCAGCGTTTACTCGCGGCCCTTTTCGCGGGCGAAAAAGCAGGTGGCCAGGTGGAGGGCAAACAATCCGCGGCCCTGGTGGTGAAGGGTGAGGCCAACGAGTTTTTCAACAACATCGATCTGAGAGTTGACGATTCCAAAGACCCGTTCGGAGATTTGCAACGTCTCTTAAATTATCACTACGGAAGGATCCGGCTGAACCAGGCCGTCTTCGCGATAAAAATGGGCAATACCAAACTTGGCAAAACGCGGTTGACCGAAGCAGAACAATTGGTTATGGGATGGAACGGCATACAGGAGAAAGTCGCAATGGCTAATATCCTTCTCGGTGAAAATGCAAAGGCAATTACCATCATTCACGCAGCCATCGCCGAAAACCCGAAATGGAAAGAGTACCTGCCCGCTTTTTATCTCTTAAAAGACGAGCCGGGCATGCAGGGCCTGATCGAAGAGAAATCCTTCACCGAAAAAAACTGGATCAGCGCCGTCTCCTTTCTTACCGAACTCGGCCGCGACTCACAATCTATCATCCTTTGCAAAAAAGCACTGCTGTTATATCCGTCATCTTCCTATCTGCATTTTCTTCTGGGCCAGTCATTATTTACTGAAGGAAAAAAGCCTGAAGCAAAAAAAGAATGGGAACTCGCCCTCTCGCTCGATGCCTCCAACGACGAGGCCCGGACCGCGCTCCGGCAACATTTCAAATAATCATCCGGGAATATTTATTTCCGTCCCATTTTTGACGGGTTTCATCCCATTTCTTAAAAAACGGATGATAACTGTTTTAATCTTGTCTCATGAAAACAAAATGGAAAAATCACGAGTTACTATTGGCCACCATGGCCACAGCGGTTATCATTGCCGGTTATATAGGACAATCCAAAACCGGACTTGAGACTCCCTTTACGCAGAATAATGTTCCCTTCGATTTGCTGCGAAATGTCCTCGGACCGAAAATCGGAATGATGGGGATCATTTATCTGGCATATGTGTTTATCAATGGATATACCTTACCCCGGTTTAAAAATGTCCTGTCGTTCCTGGTCCAATTTCTATTCATTGGACTCGTTCTTGGCACGGCACAAAACCTCTCGGTTTATTTTCTTCATGAATGGCAATTCCACTATCCTGGATTTTCCATCTGGTTCAATCCGGATAATTCCCGTTCGCAGTTAAACCTTTTTGCAGGCTATTCAGGTGTTTTTCTGCTGCTAGCCCTATACTTTCTCTATGCCGGTCTGCGCCAGTTAATGATTCGCTATATCGACAGGCCGAATGACAGAAGACTCTATCGCATCATGATCACCAACCAGGTCACGGGATTCCTGACTGTTTTTTCAGTAATCCTGCTCATTATTTATTGGGTTGAACCTCATGCAAATTTTGCTCTGTACTTTTTATCCTTTGCCCTGCCTGGGTTTGTACTGTTCATGATAAACACCTACTGGATTTTTCCCTCAAATAAAAAAAATTCATTTTTTAATCTTCCTTTGATCGCCCGGCTTTTAATTTCTTCCATTGTACTTATACTGCCATTTTCTTTTGAAGGCACTGACCATATTTTTCTCTACCTGCTTACCTGGCAACTGCTTGTCGTGACGCCCGCGTCCTGGCTGCTTTTCTCACAACGTAAAGAGAGGATTTTGACATTGCGCGGCCTTGAAAAGGCGCTGGTGAAATCAAAAGCCGACCTGCAGTTCCTGCGTTCCCAGATCAACCCGCATTTCCTCTTTAATACACTCAATACACTCTATGGGACTTCACTTCAGGAAGGGGCCGCCAACACTGCCGCTGGTATTCAGAAACTCGGCGATATGATGCGATTCATGCTCCACGATAACACGCGCGATTTTATTCAGATGGAACGGGAAATAGAATACCTGAAAAATTATATCGCCTTTCAAAAATTGCGTACACAGTCTTCCAATACAATCACCATCGAAGACAATATTGAAGAACAGAACTGTCCGCACCGGATCGCGCCGATGCTGCTCATTCCGCTGGTAGAAAATGCATTTAAACATGGCGTCAGCCTGAAAGAAAAATCCTGGATTAAAATCAGGCTGGACTGCAACGAAAAAGAAATCCGTTTTGAAGTACGGAACAGTATTCACCCCCTACATGCGAATGATACTGAAAAAGAAAAGTCCGGCGTCGGTTTAAAAAATGTAACCGAGCGGCTGAAACTAATCTATCCGGACAGACATGAAATCACCGTAAACACGGACAACCATGAATTTTTTGTAAAACTTTTAATCAAAACACAATCATGAAAAAATTATTTGCAATCGTCCTGGTATCATTATTCGCGCAGCGGTCTCTGTGCGCAGGACAGCTCAAAGATTAAAATAGATGAACTGTTGAGTGCCTATCAGCAGCTGGGAAAATTTAATGGTACGGTACTCGTTGCTAAAAATGAAGGTATACTTCTCGAAAAAGGATATGGCTATATGAATTTCAGTGACAGCAGGCCTAATGATCCCAACACAATTTTCCAAATCGCTTCTGTCACAAAACAATTCACGGCCATAACGATTTTAAAACTGGTTGAATTAAAAAAGCTGTCACTGACCGATAAGCTAAACAAATTCTTTCCTGATTTCCCGAAAGGCGACAGCATCACGATTGAAAACCTGCTCACCCATACCTCCGGTATCAGCGACCATTTCAATGACAGTGATATGAAAGGCTCCAGTCCGGTCACTGAAGAAATCATTCAATCCACAGTTAAAAAATTCGGACTCGACTTCAGTCCGGGCAGCGACTGGCATTATTCCAATAAAGGATACCAGCTACTGGGGTTCATCATTGAGAAGGTTACGGGGATGACCTATTTTGATGCGGTCAGAAAATATATTTTCGCGCCCTTGAAAATGAACAACAGCGGTTTTGCCTTTTCTCAATTGAAAAGCAACGAAAAAGCAACCGGCTACTGGTCCTATCCTCATGATGCGCATGCGCAAATAGCCGGTATCGTGGATTCAAATGCTTCCTTCTCTGCGGGTTCTATCTATTCTACTGTTGGTGATTTATACAAATGGAACCTGGGACTGCAGCACTATAAAATTGTTCCTGAAACGTTGATGGAAAAAGCATATACACCGCACAAAAATAATTACGGCTTCGGTCTTTTCATCGACTCCTCCTTCAACAAGCGCGTCATTTCTCATAGTGGCGATATTTTTGGTTTCAAATCGGACATTGAGAGAGTGCCGGAAGATGGAGTATGCATCGTACTCCTGGCGAATGTCGAAGAACCTAACTTGGTGTTCATTTCAAAAAAGATACTGGCTATTATTTATCACCAGCCTTACGACCTGCCCGCAAAAAATAAAATCAAACCGGACCCGGAAACACTGAAACAGTACACGGGCTCTTACGAGATCCGGCCGGGACAATCAGGTAGAACTCACACTGGAAAACGGACACCTGATGGTGACCACCGATCAGAAACAGGAACTCTATGCGCAGCGTGACAATGATTTTATTGCCGATGACGGGACGCACCAGATTGAAATACAGTTTGAAAAAAATCCGGCGGGACAGATCACGGATCTTTATTTTTACATGGGCGGACAGAAAGTAATCTGCAAAAAAATAAAATGACGCTGAGAGCAATTGCGATAGACGATGAGCCGATGGCGCTGGAAGTCGTCAAAAACCTTTCAGCAAAAATCGCCTTTATTGATCTGGTGGATGTTTTTACAGATGCCTTTAAAGCACTTGATTATCTGCAACGGGAAAAAGTCGATCTGATTTTCCTGGATATTAAAATGCCGGATATTTCAGGGATCGAGTTGCTCAAGTCTTTGTTCAGACCGCCGATGGTCATCTTCACGACGGCTTACAGTGAACACGCGATCGAGAGTTTTGAGCTGGACGTGATCGATTACCTGCTCAAACCCTTTTCCCAGGCCCGGTTTCTTAAAGCCTGCAACAAGGCCGCCGAACAATTCCGGTTGAAGAATGGTGAGACACCCTTCTTCATAAAAAGCGGCACAGATAATATCCGGGTGGAACCGGACGAGATTTTATACGTGGAGAGTCAGGGAAACTATATGCAGTTTGTCCTCTCTGATAAAAAAATAATCAGCCGCCTGACGATGAGCGAAGTGGAGGCCCTGTTGCCCGCCGCACATTTTGTGCGCATTCACCGCTCCTTTATCGCAGCGAAAAAACATATCACCCGGGTGGACAAAAACAGTGTCTGGATAATGAAATCCGAACTGCCCATCGGCCCCGGCTTCGCCCATGAAATCGAAAAATTATTGAAATAAAGAACAGTTCGCAAAACGCGAACTATTTGAAGCGTGTCAACTATCATTCTTCGACACCATAGTCAGTGGAAACAGGAGTAAAGTTTGCTTCGTGATATTTTCAAAAATGAGTTGAGTACTCTTTTTATTAGGCAGTCAGCTGATATTATGGGAGTTTTTCATTCTTATGCCACAGCTTCTTTGCCTGCTTAATGGCTCCCCAGAAAAGGAGTAATGCAAATATTGTAAAAACAATAAATGGGTATGCCCAAAATCTTCCGGTATGATCGAGTGATCTGACCAAAAATATACTTCCTATTGCGAATAGGACTAAAATGTATCGGATGGTGCTTTGCATCTTATATAGAATTGTATTTAATCTATACCTAAGAATCTTACACAGTATGAATTTACTATTTAACACCAACATTACGAAAAAACCGGAATTCAATGGATCCTGAAATTGATTATGCAGCTGGTCTTCTCACCAGTACAATCCCAGTCATCATGAAAAAAGCTCAGGTCCTCTGACACATCATTTTCATCATATTCACCGGGCTTTGATCATTTATCTGGCACAAATAGTTAAATTCAGGGATGCTTTTATTCTAAACCGAAATTTATGAACTACATAAAAATCGCATGGCGCAATTTGGTTAAAAACAGGTTCTCTGCCCTGATAAATATTGGAGGACTAGCTGCAGGAATGGCGGTAGCCATACTGATATGTTTATGGATCTATGACGAATTATCCTTCAATAAGTATCACAGGAATTACGACCGGATAGCCCAGGTGATGTGGCACACGACCTCGGACGGGGAAAGGTTAACCTATCCTTACAACCCATTGCTGATCGGCGATGAACTCCGGCGTACTTACGGAGCTGATTTTAAATATGTGGTGATGTCGACTTACACAGCTTCCAATACATTGAGCTTTAAGGAAAAGAAAATAAGCGAGATGGGAAATTTCATGGATGCTGATGCCCCTGATATGCTGAGTTTAGAGTTGCTGATGGGTAACCGGAGTGGACTAAAAGACCCACATTCGATAATGATTTCCAAATCCGTGGCAGATGCATTTTTTGGCAAGACTGATCCGATTGGGAATATTATGCAAATTGATAATGTAATTAATGTAAAAGTTTCCGGCGTATACAAAGACTTACCATTCAATTCGGATTTTAAAGAAGTGCATTTTATTATACCATGGGATCTCATGTTACTTCAGAATCCCGGTATGGTCAATGACCCGTCTGCCTGGAATGCCAATAACTTTCAGACGTTTGTTCAGTTGGCTGAACACGCAGATATGAGTGAGGCATCGGAAAAAATCCGGGACGTCAGATCCAGAAAAATGTCAAAAGAGAGCGTCCGCAACATGAAGCCCATTGTTTTTCTGCAGCCCATGAGTAAATGGCACTTGTATTCAGATTTTAAAAATGGTTTTAACGTGGGTGGCAGGATTGCATATGTCTGGATGTTTGGAATCATAGGCGTTTTCGTTTTACTGTTAGCCTGCATCAATTTTATGAACCTGAGTACGGCACGTTCTGAAAAGAGGGCAAAAGAAGTAGGAATCCGCAAAACAATTGGTTCGCTCCGCTGGCAATTACTAACCCAGTTTTTTAGTGAATCATTGTTGGTTGCGGGATTTGCTTTTGTAGTCTCGTTAATGCTGGTTTACTTCTCGCTACCTTTTTTTAATGACCTGGCCGATAAAAATATATCGATTGCATGGGGCAGTCCGGTATTCTGGCTTATGTGTCTGGGTTTTTGTGCCTTTGTAGGATTGTTTGCCGGAATATATCCAGCTCTTTATTTATCTTCCTTTCAACCGATAAAAGTACTAACCGGCACATTCAGAGTGGGTCGTTTGGCTCTTATACCACGCAAAGTATTGGTGGTTGTTCAATTTACGGTGTCCGTGGTGTTGATTATCTGCACAATCGTTGTTTTCAGACAAATCGAATTTGCAAGAAATCGTTCTATTGGCTACAATCGCAACGGACTAATTACAGTAGGAATGACTGACGATATTCAAAAACATTTTGTGGTAATAGACGACGAACTAAAAAAATCAGGGGCGATTAAGGAGATTGGCGCATCTGTAAATTCAACAACAGAATTGTTGGCCGACGTGATTGATATCAGCTGGAAGGGGAAAAACCCAAACTCAACGATTGATTTTGCATTTAACAATGTGAGCCTCGATTATGGCAAGACGATTCGCTGGGAAATGAAAGAGGGGCGCGATTTTTCTTCTGGATTTCCTTCAGATTCTTTCGCAGTTATTTTGAATGAATCTGCGGTAAAGGTTATGGGGCTTAAGCATTCCATCGGAGAAAAAATTTACAGAGGGAAAAGTACTTTTACAGTTATCGGGGTCATAAAAGATATCTTTTTTGAATCGCCATATAAACAGGTTATGCCTTCAGTTTTCTACATGAATCCGGGCCAGGGTTATGTTACCGTTTCCATAAGATTAAATCCGGAAATGAGTGTGGCCAGATCATTGTCGGAAATCTCAACCGTTTTCCAAAAACAAAACCCTTCCTTTCCATTTGAATACAAATTTGTGGATGATGAATATGCCAAAAAGTTTAATGATGAAGTGCGGATAGGTAAACTCGCACGGTTTTTTACTTTCCTCGCTATTTTTATTTCCTGCCTGGGCTTATTCGGTTTATCATCATTCATTGCAGAACAGCGAATCAGGGAAATTGGTATTCGAAAAGTATTGGGAGCAACGGTATTGAATTTATGGGGTTTGTTGTCAAAAGATTTTGTAAATCTTGCCATTATTTCTCTCCTGATTGCCTTTCCAATTGCATATATTCTTATGCATAAATGGCTACAGAACTATCCTTTTCATGATGAACTTTCCCTGTTTGATTTCGGAATAACGGGCGTAGGTCTGTTATTCATCACGTTACTCACGATAAGTTACCAAATAATTAAAGCTTCAACTGAAAACCCAATGAAGAGTTTGAAGGCTGAATAAATAACAATAATTCCTCATGAAGCTATTTGTATTGTTAACCATTATGATTAAATTCCAAACAGTATTGCTACAATCGAGAAACCGATTATCGGCGGAGTCCCGCAGGGAATAATTATCAGAGGCGAAAATATAATGAATCCGGTTCTTTTATATGTGCACGGTGGTCCGGGTGGCCCATCGTATCCCATGTACAAAAATGAATTGAAAAAATTAGAAAAGATATTTACTGTCTGTTATTGGGAGCAGCGTGGTGCCGGGATGTCTTATTCTAAAAATATCCCTGTTGCCAGTATGAATCTCAATCAGTTGGTTGACGATGCAGCAGGGGTCACCAGGTATTTAATGAATAAATTTCAAAAACAGAAAATATACATTCTCGGTCATTCATGGGGTACATTGCTGAGTTCATTTACCATCCATAAATATCCGGAATTATACTTTGCCTATATTGGAATTGGTCAGATAGCCAACACGTATTTATCAGAAAAGGAATCCTACCAGTTTGTTACAGAAGAAGCAAAAAATCGAAATGATAAAAATGCAGAAATCGAGATTTCGGAATTAAAGTTTCCGGATGTAAAAGCATCAGGTCAGGAATGGTACGATTATTATATGATACAACGAAAATATGTTCTTGAATATGGTGGTGCAAGATATAGGCAGTCCAGAAGCTATAATGATATACGCAAGGCAGTTTTATTTTGTCGGGAATATACAATCCGGGACAAAATGAATTATTCCGCCGGAGCAATATTTTCGCAAATTCACCTGGATTCGTATATGATTAATGTTAATTTAAATAATGATTTAACGGAGCAATACATACCAGTTTATATATTTCAGGGGCTGCATGATCACCAAACGAGCTACCCAATTGCTAAAGAATATTTTGATCACTTAAAAGCACCTGTAAAAAAATTCTACACGTTTAATAACTCAGCTCATTCACCTCATATAGAACAATACGATGAATTTGAGAAAATTGTGAAAACTGACATTCTAAGTATACAATAAAATTCATAGTTGCTGCATTTACGTGAAGCATTTATTTATAACCATATTATTTTTCCTTTCAGCCAGTTCGTTTTTAATACAACTTCGTTCACATCACCCATCAAAAAATTACGGGTACTAATCAACAGAAATAAAAATATAAAAAACTAAAATAATTAGTAAATTTGAAGGCGAGTGGCCATCTAAATAGATGAACAATGGGTGAGAAATCGTTTTACGACCTAGACTACATCATTGAAGTCAATGAACAACGACTTGATCAATATACTTCAGCATACCAGAAAGTATTGGATAAACTAACACATATCATTCTTATTTATTCAGCTATTACCATTTTTCTGATCCCCTTGGTACAGGACACGGCGCTTTTTAAAATCATGAATCCCGTTTTTATTAGTTTCTTAGTCGTTTTCCTGCTGTTATTATTCATTTCTGTTTACTACACAATTCGTCTTTTGATTCCGGTGGAAGTCGCATACTTGAGTTTTCCCCGACGTTATTACGAGGAGTTTCGATTGGAATTAGAAAAAACAAATGATAACACATCCATAGTAAAGGACCTGTTAAAAGGTTCATATATCGGAGAACTGCAAACGGCTATTGAAATTAACGAAGGAATTTTCAGGGCCAAGAGCAGGTTGTTTTATAATGCCATCCGTTTTGCCCTTTTATCGATCATCCCGTACCTGGTTTGTTTGTCATTTCATATCTCCAGAAGAGAGGAAAACGTGCAGAAAGTTCAACTTGTAAATAGCGAAATTTTACGTAAATTTATGGAAAGAAATACATTGCCCCAGGATAAGTCAAATACTACCACCAGCTCAACCACGACGAGTCGGACGACTCAGTTACCTGGTATTGATAACAGCCAGGTGATCGTGTCAACTCCAAATATTATCAAGGAAAATGGCCAGAAGCGCCTTGAAACAAAAGAGTTGGACAACAAACCTATTAATAGATAAACAAACTAAATTGTTTCGTCAAGTAGTTCTTGAGTAATACCGGCAAAATTTAGAAGTCTCGTCAGTGGACTTGAATATAACAGAAGAAAACCTACTCCAAAATCAACTTCCTGTCTTTGGGATATTTTACGCTGTAACTTATTTCGAATTTTTTCTCCTGCGCAGGCGGTAATGTAAATATCCAGGTCGCAATACCCGTGTCCTTGTCAAGTTGTGCCTCCGTGGTTTTGATGTCTTCCACACTGATTTCTTTATTTGTTGAAACCGGAATCTGATCGACTAGTGTAATATCCACCGGCAGACTTTTTGAATTGCGAATACTGATTTCATATAACCTGGAATCCGTTCGGTTGCTTCCAATAAATTTTTTCGTGCTGTATTCCTTTAACATCTTGCGACTGA
This sequence comes from uncultured Bacteroidota bacterium, assembly GCA_963757315.1. Lineage (GTDB taxonomy): Bacteria > Bacteroidota > Bacteroidia > Chitinophagales > Chitinophagaceae > Puia. The sequence goes on from CAVWRD010000012.1 coordinate 1,561,175, forward strand.
CTTTTACGCCGTTGTCTTTACCAAGTGAAAGGGAGAGTGTATCTGTCGTCGAACCCAAATCAATATAGGTTTTACCCAGGTAACTGCCTTCATAATACAGACTGGCCTCCCCGGACTGAATATCATAATCCTGCCAGGAAACAATCTTCGCGGTCAGGAATGCGGTGGGATCAATCTTCGGCGCTATATAATAACTGTAGATCGCCGGTACTTCGAATTGTTTTATTCCGATGGTGGTGCTTTTGCCGTCACTCTCCAGTGTATATTTTTCGTCGATCCGGTAAGTTGTGGTGGTGGGCTGATACAGTGTGGAAACGGACACCGTTTGAACGATGCTTTCTTTCACCTTGCGTTTAGGTTGTTCAGTTTCCACATCGACTCCGGCAGCACTGCCCTGCAATGCATATCCAACTACCACCACATCATTCAAAGATGTCGATGAGGGCGAGAGGGAAATAGACAGATACCCGGGGGCTGCAGAGACTTCCTTTTTTTCATAGCCCAAAGCAGATATGTCTAAAATGCTGTTTCTCGTTATATGACTAAGTTTAAAATATCCGTTCGCGTCTGCAATCACGCCAGTTGTTGATCCCTTCGCGGTAACGAATGATCCCGATATGGGTTCGCCTTTGTCATTGGTGATCCTGCCGGAAATTTCTCCTTGTACGGCACCCGGATGAAACGAAACAGAAGGATCATAAAATCCCAGCATCCATGGTTGCAGCTCGGATGGAGTGGCGTTGTCATTGGGATTGCCCGTACTGAGCATCAGGGCTATATTTTTCCAGGTCTCGCCGCTTCTCTGAAAAACATTGGCGTTCATCAGTATACTTAAGGGCTGATTGATCTCCGTAACCCGCACATCGTAGGAAGGATACCAGCCCGCATCTTTTACATTGTAGAAAAGCTGAAAATTTACGGTCCGTGTTTCTTTGCTTTCTACGAGGGCGGTGACGATAAAACTGATACTATCCTTTTTCTTGCTGAACTCCTGTAGTTGCATAGTACTCTTTTTCAAATCCTGCTCTCCTGTAACAAGATGTTTCTGGATTTCCAGTTCTTTGTTATATACTTCCGTAAGTCGCTGTCTTTGAAATTCGAGCGCTTCCTTTAATTCGGCGGTCTTCACACCGGTCTGGCCACCGATCGCCTGGTTCTTGATCAGCATGGCTTCTTCGTTTTTATAAACATCCATCTGTTTTTGATCGAGATCGAGTTTATCCTTTAATGCATTTATTTGGTCGATATACTCCTGTTCCTGTTCTGCGACTTTACGCTCCGTCACAAAATCTTTCATGGTTTGCACGGACAGCAGGAGGATATTCGCGTCGGCCTTTAACTCGAACCGTTTGCTGATCCAGCTGATTGCTGAGACCCGTGAAGGAAATTTCCGAACGACCGGACTGTATGTTTACCAAGGCGGTTCTCTCGATCCGGGCGCCGGAAGAAAAAATAGTCACGTTTTGAATCGCCGTTTCTGCATTCAGCTTTTTTACCTGGGCGTGGGCGTTATAAAAAAAGACCAGTGACAGACCAAAAAATAGTATCCGCATAAGTTTGTAGATGAAGGGGTTAAGTGCTTCAGGCAATATAGATGCAAAAAATACGATAATTACATAACGACTTAGAAATAATAAATCTACTGGTTACTTAGGAAAAGGAACAATTATTCATTTTCGGGATCACTTCTAAAGCTGTAAATGGCAGAAATTCTTTTTAGGCATACCACTTCAATTCGCGAACAGTTTGGAAATGTTTTGCTTACCAATGAAGAGTGAACCTGAAAATCGATAGGTGAATTAATTAGTGTTAGCATGAAGGAAATACTACTGATGCTTATTGCAAGTTTGAATTTCCCTAGCCTTGGATCTAAAAGGGCTTAGAGAGGGCTTTCAAGATTTATTAACGTTGTATTAACGCAAGTGAAAAGAGCTCATTTTAACATTTATTCACGTGTACAATTTCAGAACAGAAGTTTTGTAACAGGAATGGAAAATTTGAACGGAATCTATTAATCATTAATCGATTAGAAAGTTTATTTATTTGCTCAGTTCGTTTTTGTTTATCGTTATTGATTTCGCAAACTAAGTGTTACACCTTAGACATATTGTTTAGAATCGTATGTCTCCTAAGTGTTTTCCATTAGGGCATAATAATTTTGAAAATTTAGAATTTTGGATTTGGGTCGCATATAAATTAAATTCGATTTGTTGCAAGGACCAAAGAATTTTAGGCTAACTACAAGCACTGTCTAATCAGATTTATTTTTCTACATTTTCGGAGGCTATTGTCACGCCCTATTTAAACAACTTTTAAGCCATTTACAAAATTGGAAACTGAAATGAATTGTATTTCCCATGGAGAGATGAGTGGTGCGTATTTTAATGCTGGTTAAAATGAAAAATATCTTATTATATATTCTTACTTTCTTTTCATCAACTGGAGATTTATTGAAGAATATTTTCCTTTTATTTTTTGCTTTTTTATTATTTCAGGATTGTAAACACAATGAAGATTGCCTCACTGCGAATTTAATACCTGTTTCGCCTTATACCGACCCCCTTTGGTATCCTGATGGATCCATATTGGGGTTTAATCATATTCCAATTCAATCAATAACCAAAACCAGTCAAGGCAGTTGCCCTCCGGTATATTCATATAGTTTCTCATTAGATTCTGCAGGGTTCTGGTTGATAAACAGAGATGGTACTGGCATGACGCGAGTGACAAATTTTTTATTGCAGGATCCGTCCTGGTCTCCCGATGGCAAATGGATAGCGTATTGCAACGGTGGGGAGATTTATAAAATGCCTTTCGACGGATTAAAATTTGACACAACAAACATTGTACAACTGACAACTGACGCAGCTGCTCATTTCTTTCCGTCATGGAGCCCGTTAGGTGATACAATTTATTTCGATTCTGACATGCGGGATACGACTATGCCATTTCAGATTTATAAAATGGCTTCTGATGGTACAGGGCAGACGCTTATCGGTAATAAAGGAATTGATTCTATTTACTCCCGCGAACCTTTTTGTGCAACGGGAAATCAGATTCTTCATATCAGAGGAGACAAGGAATCAACCCATGTGTTCACAATGGATACCAACGGAGAAGATGTAAAACAAATAACGAATAACATAAGCCCACGTATATATATACACAATCCACGTGCTTATGGAGCAAAGGTATTTTATGAAGATTACGGTATCTGGAGTTCGGATATGGATGGATCAAGTCTTCAACAGATTGCGGAAAGTTCGACGCAGGGATTTTCAATCGCACCGGATGGTACAATTGCATATGTTAATCTTGATTTAACGGATGGTTCACCCAATTCAGTGATCGATCAGACGCATGGAGTGATATGGATAATGAATTCGGATGGTAGTAATAAAAGTCAATTCACATTTAATAATTATTAAACCCTTTAAAAGTATGTTTTATGAAATCCTTTTTACACAACTCCATCATTCTTTTGATACTTTTATTCAATCTTGAAAATTCACACGCTCAGACTACTTATTATCAGTTTTCTTTTATTTTAAAACAGGGGTCACACGAATTGTAAGCCCAGGAGACACGGCTGCATCTGTGACAGCTCAGGACATTTTAAATGTACTTGCTAAATACGGCTTGCCTGCCAGCAACGTTTATCCGGCTTTTCCGGCATTTGTTGAAACAGATACTCTAAAAGTAATTGACAAATTGGGCGATTCACTAAAACAAATGGACAAGGCCAAAGTTTTTGTGATTACTGTTCCTGATACAACGACGCAGAATAATCTGACTGCCGATCTGAAAAATCTTAATGAGGTTTTGTTTGCAGAACAAAATGGATCTTCAATACCTTATATTGTTCCACATGATCCAGGATTTGGTAATCAATGGGGATTGAACAATTCATCAAATCCAGGACATGATATTCACGCAGAAGCAGCCTGGGACATATTTACAGGGAATCCGAGCAGCATTATTGGCATTATAGATTACGGTGTTGACGTAACCCATCCTGACTTGTCGGCAAAAATTGCAGGGGGCGATAGAACATATTCTTTAGACGGTACATTTAGCCATGGAACGTTGGTTGCAGGAATAGCCGGTGCTTCGACTAATAATAACGTTGGAATGGCAGGAGTCGACTGGCAGGCGCAACTGCTGCCACAGGATATGACAGACTATAATAATTGTACTTGTATTTCCTATTTCAAAAATGAACATGGGGACGTGAGACGAATACCAAAATATATAACGCCGTTAATTTCAGTCCTAATGTATGGACACTAAATCACAGCTATGGTCTTACGTTTAATAACAAGAAGGATGGAAGGTATTCTGTCGTAGTACGTGACGGTTTTGCCTATGCATATAAAAATAATAGAACATCAGTTGCAGCTGTTGGCAATGCGCTTCAAGGTACTACAACTTTCCCTGCGGGTTTCAATACGGGATTAATAGGTGTCGGGGAAAGTGATCAAAATGATTTGCCATATGGGTAAACTGTAGGTCCGTTTGTAGATGTCATGGCACCCGGCTTCAACATATATTCTACGGACCATAATAATCAATACATTTACCAACAGGGGAGTTCGCTTTCGGCTCCATTCGTTTCCGGTTTGGCATCCTTGCTAAAAGGTTATAATACAAGTTTATTTAACGATGACATAGAACAAATCATAGATCTGAGCGCAGATTACTATGGATCAACGCCACCATATGATCAGGCATTCGGATTTGGAAGGATAAATGCACAGAAAGCATTGCAGTTTCTTGAATCACCTTATCAGATTCAACATCTTGCTATCACTGGGGGCAGTATTTATGCTACTTCGGGAAATATGAAAATGGTCATGCTTGGTGTACTTGGACTTTCGGACGCACTTTATACTGTTCAGAGAGTCGAAGTCAGAACGACAATTACTCTTCCAACTGAATGTAAAATAGTGGGCGTCTGGGGGACAGGACTTGGGACCAACGGATTTAGAGATGATGGAGGTTATTGTTTTGGAGAAGGCTTCTGTCAGGTGGTGCCCGGTAGTGTATCTTCAACAAATGCTACGTTAAGAACCTATATATATTATGTAACTGATGTCTTGGGTCATGTTATAGGTTACTTTCCAAGAACTCCTCAAAATGTGAAGTTTACCTATACAATTCTTGGGATTCCAGCACCAGTAATTAACGGGGACAATATGGTGTGTACGACTTCTAATCCTTATACATTATCCAGCCTACCTTCAGGTGCAACGGTGTCATGGTGGCCACACCTAGTAGTCCGGTTCAAATCAATACGCCAAATGCAAATTCTACAACGCTTACGAAAGTATCCTCTAGTCTTGTTACATTAAATGCTCTTGTTACAAATGGATGCGGCGTTGGTCAGAATTACAATGCTACTAGGATTGTTCAGATTGGAGGCCCATATGTGGGAATTAATTATAGTCCGAATGGATCTTGCGTAGGGTCTATGCAAGTCTGGCAACTAGCTGCCAGTCCAGCATCTGGAACTAACTGGCATTGGTCCGTCGGTTATGTCGGAACAAACGGCAGTATTTATATTCTTTCGCCTTTGTCACAACAGACTTTTGCAGATGTAGTAGGAGGTGGTATCATAAATTTAAACTACACAGATCTATGTGGGGTGGCACAACAACAGGGCGTTACAGTATATAGTAGTTGTCACTCACAAGCTGTTATTGCACCAAATCCGGCAAGTGGGATGGTTACCATTTCGACTATGACTACTGGTACTACTAATCAGGCACAAACTGATGCGATTTCAACTGCATCAATGCCATGGAAAATTTATCAGATGAAGCTCATAGGGCCATCGGGGAATTTAGTTGGGCTGTATAAATATCCAGTTGGTATAACGTCGACAAATATCGATGTCAGTAGTTTACCTAATGGAACATATACTTTGCAATTTTTTGATAATACGACTTGGTCCACGCAGCAAATCCTTGTCTTAAGATGAGTTTAGAAAATTAAACAACGTCGCTCGTCACTTTAAACACTTAATGGATGACAACTCTTTTTAATAAAAAAACCCCCCGCTTTCGCGAGGGGCTTTTTATAATTACATCTCAGGCAGGATGTAATTAATCCCGCATTCACGGGACTAGTTCCGTATAAACGGGACAGGGGCTGTACTAATCAAATCCAAAGGGGAATAATTAGTCTCCGGTAGTGGTGGTAACCTGACTCACTCCACTCAACACGGTTCCGGCAACAGCGAGATAACCTGCAATCTTTACGATGATTGCGGGTAATGATATCGGAGTTGCTACAACAGCAGCGCTTATAGCGGCCAGCAACAAACCAATATTTCTCAGCTTTTGAAAGAATGTGGGCGTGGGTGATACGGCCCTTTCAACTAAATTCATAATGATCTTTTTTAATTGTTATGAATACTTGTTCGTGCCGGTCAAGTGCACCGTATACCAGCGTGGTCAACTTTTTCAGTGCCATCCTGGAACGGATTCCTTTTCCGGCACCGGTTATTAAACATACAGGAGCAATACAGCCTTTCAGTTCGCGCAATGCCTCATTGGCAGGATGAATGAGAATATATTCTCGTCCGGACACATTCATTACCTGTAAATGACGACCGAATTTCGGGCTCCATCTTTTTATCAGTTCATATCTTCCTTCAGGGATGCACGAAACCCGCGCCTGGTTGTTCTTCCACGGAAGTTCTATTGCGTACGACAATAAACGATCCTGGTAAAGAATCTCTCCATTGGTTCCCTCGTCAAAATATTTCCTGATAAGCTCCAGTTCCATAATTCAAAATTTAAAGTTTCCTCTTTTAAGGGCCTAAAGCCGAAAGCTTAAAGCCAAAAGCATTTCGCCTTCAGCTTTGGGCTTTAAGCTTTATGCTTTAAGCTTGTCAAAGCAAATATGCATCACCGTGAGAGCGGGATTTCCCAGTGCGATCACAGGCTGGGAAAGATTTATTTTTTTAAATCTTTTGAACGCTTGCAAAACGTTCAATTCCAAAGGGGAAGAAAAATCGTTTGGAGATGGACGTTAGCTACTAAAGTTGGTCTTTTGGAGAAAGACAGGGTTTTTCATTGATTTCTGGTCTTTTTGCACTTCTTCCATATTGATTCCATATTAAACCATGTTTTAATCGCCTGTTCTTCGGAAATCCTTCGGGAGTTCTATCTGATTTCTACGGGATTTCCCGAAGAACTCCCGAAGGATGTGCGTAGTAATATGGTAGAAATCCCACTTTCGCCTTCAAAAAAAATATTTATCACAGGCTGGGATCGCACTGGGAAATCTCCTTTTAATAGTGAATGCATATTTGTGTTGTCAACATTAGTCACGACTATCATTCGAAGAACAGCCATGGCGAAAATTATAATCGTTTTTCGGATTGATAAAGCAACGCCTGACGAATCGTTGACATTAGTAAACCAATTATTAAAAATTTTAAAAACACTTAAATGGGAACATTTGAAAAAGGGTATCTCGGAGGTTTTAGCGGGAAAGTCGGCACAGCTGTCGGTTCTTCCTGGAAAAGCCTCAATGTATTGCGCAGCAATCCGCCAAGTAAAAGAAGGGGTCAGCCTTCGGATTTGCAATTACAACGTCAGGCGAAGTTTTCATTGATAACAAACTTTCTGACGCCGTTAACTGATTTACTTAATCAGACTTACAGTAAATCCGCTGCAGCCAGAATGTCGGGCTTTAATAAAGCCTTTTCTGTTAACAGTGATGCAATTGCCGGATGTATATCCTGCAATTACGGTCGACTATCCCAAAATACTATTGAGTAAGGGAAGTCTGCCGAATGCAACTTCACCCACTGCGGCTTCAACAGCGGCGGGTAAGCTGACTTTCACATGGATTGATAACAGTGGAATAAACAGCGCACTCAGTTCGGATCTCGCTTTTGTGGCGGCGTACAATGAGGAGCTGCAACACTGGACTTTCTTCCAGAAAGCAGCAGGGAGAAATGCCGCGACGTTTACATTGGACGTAACACCGTTCAGTGGTAAACTGGTACAGACCTATATCGGATTTATGTCAGCGGATCGTAAAAAAGTTGCTACCAGCTGGTACACTGGTTTAGTCAACATTTTATAACCGATATGAATCTGAAGTAGCATTTGAAAAGGGGTCGCCGAAAGTCGGCCCCTTTCTAAAAAGAAAAAATTAATAATCAATCCCGCACATGCGGGAATAATCAATAATTGAGAAATGGCAATTTACAGCAATGGTATATTAGGCGAATTTCGGGGTAAGGTGGGCTCTGTTGTCGGTAGTTCCTGGAACGGAATCCCCGTAATACGAAAAATTCCTGTTCGCAAAGAAACGGAGTACTCCGATTTGCAAAAACAACAATGGGCAAAATTTAGATTGATGACCGGATTTCTCCGGCCGCTGACTGAATTATTTAATCAGACATATAAGAATTCTGCAGTAGGCATGACTTGCTACAACAAGGCGTATTCTGAAAACAGTCAGGCCATCACAGGAGATTATCCCGCGATATCCATAGATTATTCAAAGATCGTTTTGAGTAAAGGCAGATTACCATATGGTGAACCGCCAACCATTTCTTCGCCTGAAGGGGGGAAATTATTACTTGACCTGGAAAACAGGAGATGGTATCGACGAGCATCTGACGAATGGGATGGCTTTTATTGCAGCGTATCAACGAAGAGCTCAACCGCTGGATAATTGGTCAATATCCGATATCAGATAATCAAAGCAGTTGTTTGCTGGATGTTAGTCCGTTTACAGGTAAATCAGTACAGACCTATATTGGTTTCATTTCAAAGAGTAGTAAAAAGGTCTCCCAAAGCCGTTATATGGGCGCTGTAAATATTTTATGATGATAGAAAAGAAATATCAATTAAGGAATTCGTCTATTCTTTGCAACAGTTTTGCCTTCATCAGATCCAGGAATGTGGTACTACCGTTTTTACGCCGGATGATATCCTGAAAATAACTCGACGTATTACCCAGATCCACATCAAATGCTTCTTCCAGGCATTCTTTAATATCTTTCAGACTTGCATTGCCATTATTTATTGAGCCTGTACCATGCAATCCATAATTGAGTTCAACCAAATCAATTACTTTACCGGTCCACTTGCACGGCACTCTGTTTTTTTTCTTCATTCCCAATTCTCCCTGTATTTCAGCTAAAAGGGTTTTCAATTCATTTTCCATCCTGGAATACGCGATATTCATCGCCAGCAATTTACAATGAAGGGGAGGTGAGGAGGGATCAATGATTGGTAAAAGCTGGTAGCTGACTTCTCTGTTTAGAGGGCTTTTTCGCATAAAATATAAATTATCCATATCCGTTCTTTCGTCCCGATGATATTCATAAATAACTTTATGTTCTTCCCGAAAAGTTTCAGCCTGTAAAAATAACTTGTCTGATAATTTATATATGCATTCGGGACGGCGCTGCTTTCGAACGCGATCCCATTCTATCTTGTCAGAATAATAAATATAGAGCGCAAGTGTTTTTGGTAATACAAATTTGAAATAGTTAATCTCATCTTTATCGGATTTAAATTGATAAGTTTTCAATTTTTCTTTGATTTGATCAATGGTGGAACTGATTACACTCAGTCTCGGATCAGTCAGCATCAAAGGATCATTATTTCTGTTTAGGTGTTCCAATTTTGCCAATAATTCGGCTTGTAGTTTTTCTGTATACGATTTCATTTTGAATAATTCAGGGTTAAAAAACGGTATTTTAAAAGTTTTTTTCGGGCTGTGAAATAATTGAAAATCTGGTGGAAAAAAATATATTTATTTCCTGTTGTTTTATGGGTGTTTTTCTGTTTTCAACCCTTGCGGAATATTTTTAAATGCCTTGGGTGCTTTTTTTTTCATCCTCAGGGTGGGACTAAGGGTTTGCCCTTAGGGCATCAGAATTTATTTCTATAGTCTTTGGGTGCTTTTCCTTTCCTGACCCTTATAAAAAATATTTTTTGGTTCTTGGGTGTTTTTGCTTTCTCAACCCTTACCGCTTTTATTTTCACGGTTATGCGCAGGTGAAAAAACCCTTTTTTATTTTTGATTTTTCAATTATGCAAGTACAAAAATTTTCACCGAACTGGATAGGCGACTTCAACAATGGAAGAGCGGTAGCATATGATCGTTTTTTTGATTGTTATCGATTGGAGATTAAAAAACGGATCAGTAGCAAGCTAGGCCGGTTTTATGGCGATGAGGATCTGCTTAGTGATATTTTTTACGAAATCATTAATAGAGCAATTGAAAAAAAAGTACAATTTGATGAGGTTGAGAATTTAGAGAATTATCTCTGGCATGTTACCGAGACGAAGTGTAAAGATTATAAAGCGAAGGAGAAGACGCCGGTTATACATATGGATAATTTGCAGGAATATTATCAGCGCATTGAAGATCGGGCAAAGCAACGCGCCGAAACTAAAGAAGTGGCAAAAGTTCTCCATGATCTGGCGATTCAAAAGCTGCCTGAGCTTTGCGGGAAAATATTTAAGATGCGTTATATCAAGGATATGAGAATCAGGGAAATTGCTGAGAGCCTGAATATAGCAGAAAAGACGGTCGAGAACCAGATCAACATTGCTCTGAAGAAACTCAGGATGGAGGTTGGAAATAATGCTGGTACCATGTATCTCATTAAGCTTTTTTTGCCACTGCTTTGGGCGCAACTGACGTCACTCTAAATGAAAATTTATGAAAGAATCTAAAAAAATAGGTTTGTTTTTGTTTTTATATACCCGCGGTGAATTATCGCCCGCCGAGCAGGAGGAATTGCTTGTTTGGAGAAATCAGGATCCTGAAAATGAAAAGCTTTTTTTTCAGATGACGGATCCTGATTCTTTGCGGAAAGAAATGCAGGATTATTATACGGAACGTGACAGGGATTTTGAGAAGCTGAAAACCCGATTACCTTTTCTATCGGGAACCAGGCTTTCCGGATCAATGGACGATAATCCTTATAATGATTCCGAAACCCAACTGCTGGATAACGAAGACGAGACCGGGATTACAGAAGATGAATATGCATCATCCGGTTTGTCGCCTGTCGAATACTGGGGAACGATGATTTCCGACCATGAAGACTTAGAAGAAAAGCATACAAAGATTTCATCCGAGGGCAGGGTCATTGAAATGACTCCAGTGTTCGAAACTTCGAAAACAAAAAAGAAAGGACGTTTTTTTCGCAGGTTGTTTCGCGTTGCCTGTGTAATTATTTTGTTGATAAAGGTTCAGCCCTACCTGCCAAAATCCAAATACGCACATTATAAAGCCGAAATGATTTCTTCAGACGGAATTACAATGGCCTTCAATGATTTTTTGCGGGGTTTTAATGCAGGTCGGATCGGGATAAAAATTCACAATACTACCAAGGGTGAGCCGATATACATTGTTCCTAACGAAAGCACTGCACAGAACAGTAAATTTTATACACTGCATACACCTTTGGATGGATTGTTTATTGTGCAGCTGCCAGACGGAACACTGATTTGGCTAAACGGTGCCAGTTCAATCACATATCCGGCAAATTTCAATCAGCACAATATTACATTAGGTATGGAAGGAGAAGTATTTGTTGAAAGATCGAAAGACAGGTCCCATCAATACCTGATTACTCCGTCAGACCACCTACGGATGAAGCTTCGGCGGACGAGCCCAGCCAGGTTCAATGGCCAACCATAACTGTTCCGCCGTCATCCCGGTTTGACATCAATAGTTATCCATGTTAACAATGGGTTGCTCGTTACCCTTATAACCGGGAATGCCGATGCAAATGGCGAACAAACAGAAAAGGGTTTTCATTTCTCAACTGGGAAACAGACTGTAATAACCAAAGATTCTCCGGCATTATAACCGCGACGTCAGTATCAGTGAAATATGGCCTGGAAAAACGGGCAGTTCTTTTACAGGGAAGCTACCGCAAAAAATATAATGCCTGCGATCGCTAAATGGTATGATATGGAAGTCGATTTTCCTTTGGGTTATCCTGATGAATAAAATCAATCTCCGGATGAACCGCAGTGCGTCGATTACCGATATTTTGGATAACCTGAAAAGTCAGGGTCTTCGTATAACACATTTGGGTAAGAATATCACGATATGGAAATAGAATAAGTAACAATTTTAAAACATACATTTTATGATGGCTAATAAGTTTTATCCGTTAAAAGCGTGGCTCACAGCCATATTTATTAACTTCCTTTGTATTTGCCTGTTGGCCCAATATTCTTACATATCCCGATTCGGTGGGTCATGAATCATTTGAATTTAGAATGGGTGTATTTTTCAGCAATTCTCTTAACTGAACTCGTATATTCGGCGATCGTTTTCATTTGTATTGACTTGTTGTATTATTTATTGACAGAAGAGTTTTTTTTGTCCCCTATCATTGTGAAATCCGCCCTATTCGTTTGTTTTTTAATGGGTGAATATATTTCCAGCAATTTTCATCATCCATGGACCTGGGTTCATCCATTCTTCTTAGTCTATGCCGGAGCAGCCGCTTTAACATTTTACCTGTTTGATGTATACGGGTTTAAATGGGAGTATTGATTAAAGTCGCATTCATTCTGGCGTATGTTGGTTATTTCCAACAAAATGGCTATATTTGTGGATAATAAGCAACATTTATGAAGTCTAAGAAACAGATCCTGTTTCCGAAATATCTTAAAATCCTGGAGCAGCTGGGAGAGAATATCCGGCTTGCGCGCAAGCGGAGGAAATTCACTACCATTCAGGTCTCAGAACGCGCGGGCATCAATCGTTCCACCCTTTATGAAATCGAGCGGGGAAATCCAAGTGTTTCAATGGGAGCGTATTTTAATACGTTACGCGTATTTGGATTGCAGGATGATTTTCTAAAGCTGGCCACCGATGATGTATTCGGCAGAAAATTACAGGACCTGGAATTATTAAGAAACGAAAACAGAAAAAATAGTGATCACCTCAATAGTTCAGTTACCAATCGCAAACGCCTGGACAAAACTGTTAAGAATATGAATAAAAAAAACAAAACGGGCAAACGTTAATTGCGATTTACTAATAACCGGTTTTTTCTTTTGGTAAAATGACTGAAATATAACGGGGCTATTTTATTACCCCAACTAGGGTATTGACTTGTGTCTGTGATGTGTCGAAATTTGGAGTCTTCAAAAAACTCTAACATGAAAATCACTACATTTTTTTCCCGCGGGCTTGTTATTGCGACACTGACAGCGATAGGGCTCTGTTCTTGTCAAAAAGAAGGCTTATCACCATCAACGTTCTCAGGTGGTTTGACCAAGACCGATTTGAGCGTTGGCCTCCCGCCCGTTATCACCTGGTGGGGGAAAGTCGCACCTATCCCGTATACGGGTTTACCTAATGATCCGGTGCAAAGTGCAGGCCGTTCCTTAGGATTTTCGATCAACAACAAAGGATTCGTAGTTGGCGCGTTGTTGGAAACGGTAATGGGTTATCTATTCGCTGTTCCGGATCTGTGGATGTACGATCCTGCCACAAAGGCCTGGATTAAGCAGGCGCCGTACCCCGGAGACTACGTCCATTTTTTAGGAGCTCAGGTATTTGTGATCGGTGATAATGCATATGTCATACAGGACAATTCAGTCTGGCAATACAATCAACCTTCGAATCAATGGACACTCAAAAACGCCTTTCCGGCCCTGGCCAGAACTGGAGGGACTGCAATGGCCATCAACGGCAAAGGGTATTTCGGTCTTGGCTTTGACGAAACCGGTAGTCGTACCGACATGAAAGACTGGTGGCAGTATGATCCCGCTACCGATAGCTGGATGGAAAAAAATAATTTTGCCGGTGAATCGAGGGATGACGCCGGAGGCTTTTCCATCGACGGAAAAGGATATGTAGTATTAGGGTGGTCAACAATAATACCAGTTTCAAGACGGTCTGGCAATATAATCCGACGGCAGACAGCTGGACCAAGAAACAAAACTGTCCCGCATCCGTGTCGTTGGCACCAGTGACTGCGACGATTGGTGGTATTGATTACGGACTGATGACGGATGGCAGTCATCTCTGGCAATATAACCCTTCTGGCGATAACTGGTACGATCAGGGGGCTATCTATGGTGGGTCTCTTTATGAACCGGTAGGATTTGTCATCGGGGACAGTTATATTCTTGCGGATATATCGGTAGTGTTTTACAATTGGTCAAGATAAGAGTAGATGCAAGACATTTCCTTTTGTTTTGGTCTTTACGACCCTCGTCTTAGTATCGCTGGGTCTATCATAATCAGTATTATTTTATATTAGAAAATTAAACCCCGGCATATCTATGCTGGGGCTGTTTTATTGGCAACTGTATACCATTTGGGACTAGTGGGAATTTTACTTATTGAGGAAAAGTTTCGTTACCTAAAAACATTATTGTGTATAACAAAATCCATGTCAATACAACTCCTGACATATAGATGATTGAGGATTTGCGGCTCTTAAGTTTTAAAAAATAAATAATAATCAGCGCAATTAGCACGTCAATTATCACAGCCAACACATTGAGATAAACTATTAATGGATTGTGAAAATAATAATCAATCTTTTTTTGATTCGCTAAATAGACAGTGCCAAATAAAAGACCGAAACAAATAGGAATATTTAAAATTAGTAGGGCTATTAACTTCATTTCTTCTTAGCTGGTTTCTTTTCTTTCTTTGGTCGAATGTACACACAAAGACCGGTTAGAATTGGTATTAAAAGTGCCACGGGCCGTTTAAATCAAAATCAACGGATATTTGTCTCCATGAGACAACCTTTTTACCATTGTTAATGCCGGGCACCCATAAAGCTTTTTTTATAAGCCTAACGGCTTCCGCACGTAATTCATCAGGCCCATCAATAGCAGACACATCGTGTGCGTCACCGTTTTTATCAATGATGAATTTAACAATAACTGCCCCCTGAACATTATCATCTACTGCCTTTGGCGGATATTTTAAATTCTTTTGTTGGTAACGCTTCCATGCTTCCCTTCCACCGGGAAATTCGCCGTTAATTTCAGGATTGAAATAAACCGCTGAATCAGTGGTATCAGCAGGATAAAGATGAACGACTACGCTGGCATAAGCTGATTACTGGACGGCCGTTTTGCTTCCCTCTTATCCAGTCAGGACCTTCCCTGATGCATTTCACTGCGAGATTGAATTTGGCTTCGGGATAATCCAACGTTGTAGGTAACCATTCCGCTGACCTTTGAGATGAACCACAAAATAAACCTCAATGTCGCCATAACCGGCCTCTTTAATTTCCGCAGCGTGATCCCTGCAAAATTTTTCCATATAAACAGCTAAAGAGTCTGCGCCTCCTGGAAACATGGGTGGAACTTCCAATTTTGTAAATGTTATTTGCATGCTCTTGATGGCGTCGCTGATTCGCTGCGGGGTGGAAGCATAACTATCTTCGAAATCCCATGCTGTAAACGGATAAAGCAGAACAGAATCGTTTTTTAATACCACAGTAAGAATATCGGTTTCGCGAGATCCGGATACACTGACAATATCTTCATCATTCAATGTATGCAAAGAAGGAAGTGAATCCGGTTTATTAGTTTCACAATAATGAATGGACGAAAGATTTAGCAGCGCGGCAAGTAAAAACATGGAACTAATTTTTTTGATATATGGTTCTAAAGTATAGATTATTTGCACAATAGTGAAACACAGACCGAATGCCAGGGCTGTTTAAAAAGCAACAAAACACTATTTCTGGTGGGAGGACTTTTTTTAAACTGAAGCCCCAGATAGACATCCGGGGCCTGTAATTAAACCTTATCCGTAAAAAAGTGGCTGTTCGAGGATGTTAATGCCGAAATTTCTTTGCAAACAGAGATGTTACTATTTGGCTAAGCAAATTCTTTTTCAATTTAAGTTATCTCTTTCCCGCAACTTTTTTAACTCTTCCAGTTCGTTAGAAACCTCTTTCAGTTCACGGTATATGACTTTGACATTCACTAGTATTTCGTTGTCGCGAATGGATTGATCCAGTAAATCTTCGTAATGACGTAATTGAATTTCTAATGCCTTAATTGCGGCATCAATTTCTCTGGTGGGCATGGAGCTGAAAAATTTAGGATGACATAGCACATATCAGTCTTCATAGCGATGTACGGACGGTCTATTCCTAATGCTCACCTTTGTTTGGAATCCGAGCTTGTATATAATCCGAGCAGATAACCACACCAAACATACATGGATTTATCGAATATTAAATTAATACCCAATAAAAAAAGCCACCCGAATGAGTGGCTTGATTAATAGAAGATGATGAAATTAGTTTTTAGGTTGGCTCTTAGGAATAATAAATCTCGATATTTTTTTCAGTCTCTCTCTCGGCAGAAAAAGACCTTTAGTTCGTCAGAGTAGTACAGGCCTTGTTATTCCTACCGGGGCTATTTTCTAGGTAAGCCCTTAAGCTTTTCATACATGCATTAAGACAATCAAAGTATTTGTACTTCATTGTTTCCGAAGGTAAATTTTCCCGTAGTCAGATGTAAATTGATAGGAGGGACCTTTCCCCGGCTCGGCGGTTATGGAGTGAAAAAAGTCGCGATCGGTGTGTTCTGTAAGGTGAAGATCAAGGTTCGTCAGGATCTCTCCATAACTGGTAGTCACCTGCAGTTTTCCGGTACGTTCGGGAGTAATAGAGGCATCTATCCCGCCATAGGTCGCATCGATGGTAACCGGTGCATTGAAAGCGGTCAGGTCTACGATACCATATGTTGCTTTGATATCAGTGATGGAATGCTCCGGTACTTTGATCTCCAAAACGATTTCCATATCCACTCCCTCATAGGATTTTTCCATGGCTCCTTCTTTACTGGCTGCCTGGTACTCCGCTCTGGATTTGTAGATCGTCTTTTTTCCATTGCGAACAATGGTATAACGGCGCGGCAGCTTGTCGAAATTTTTTATATGGTCACTGATCACGATTACGTCATTCGTCAATTGCTCGTCCAGAACAAACGCGCTGTCATTTTCTCCATCGTTGATACTGACATGGGCGATGACGGACACCTGATTTTTTTCCCAGGTGCTGACTTTAACCTCCGGAAAATCGAATTTCAGTTTTATCTGCTGGCCCGCCTGTGCAGGATATAATTTGCTGATCGTGGTTTGCGCAAACACTGCCGGTCGATAATAAGGCACAGCAAATTCCTATGATGTATTTTTTCATATCAAAAGATTTAAATAAATAAATGTTGAATGGTCTCGTCGCGTTTACTTGGTTTTACGCAGATATATTTTACCGTATTCTGAGACCAGCTTAAATTCTGCTCCACCGCCGTTGAGTTTGCCGTTTACGGTGCTGCCATACCTGACCATATCGTCTTCCGAATTTTTTTCAATCTCTATTTTCAGTTCCGACGCGGCCAGTAATTCACCATGGGAACTGCTGAGTTTCACGTTGGCTTTGGTATCCACCGGGATGGCAACATCCACCGTAGAATAGACTGACGCTATGGAAATGGGTCCTTTGATGTGTCCATTGAAAGTCGCATCCACTGAACCGTAAAGCGCCCTGACCGTGGCCGGGCCGGTTATGTTTTCGAGCTCGATTTTATTATAGTCAGTAGAAATTTCAATTTCATTTTCCAGGTTTACAAATCGAATCGTGCCTGCATTAACCATGGAGCGGCATACCAGGGAAAGGATAACGTTTTTAGGAACCATTATTTTAATGGACAGATCCGAATAAGCAACCTGGTTCACTTCCAGGGTCGAGCCATTATCCTTGACACTTATACCCAGTCCGGTGTTATCGGTATAACCGGAACCATTGATAACCCGAAGGCCCTTTGCGCGGGGATCCATTTCTGATTCCTCTTTTGCAGAACGGAAGATGATCTGATTGCCATTATAACCCTCTACAGTAACCGAAGAAAGGTTCAGCGTCATTTTTGTGATAGTTTTGTCGACCTTGTATTCCTGCGCCACAGCGAAGTTGATAGCAGAAAGACTAAACAGGATTACGATAAAATACTTTTTCATTATTGTTATTTGTGTTAGAAGAATTTATTAATGAGGCTGCCGGGCATTAGGAAGAACGCAGTAAGAGAATGCTTGAATAGGCGCAATCCTTCACGGCTTTCTGTGTGTTTTCGTCCCTGACCATTTTATCCAATACTTCCAGAATAGCCGACTCTCTCATGCGTGTAAGCAAATTAATCATGGCGATCTGTACAACAGGATCATGCTGTTTTCTTAAACATACAATCAGTTGCCGCCTTACATAGTTTTCCTGATGAAATCGGGCGAGGCCATCCAGTGCCGCCAGTCTTACATTGCTGTTCGGATCGCTGTTTAATGTTCTCACCAGCGCGTCCACCACATCGTTGCCCTGGTTTTGGAGATGCTCAGCTGCATTGGCAGCGTTAATCCTGCTGGCAGGAGATTCCATATTATGCAATCCCGCAAACATCACCAGTTTTTTTGATGCAAGATTTTGGGCCGGTTCATCAATATCGTCAGTCGCTTTTTTTACCGTTTCGGTTTTGTCAACGGCACTTTTATTTTCAGACAGATCATCCTTGCTTTTAGCAACGGCGCTTTTATTTTCGGATTGGTCATCCGGCGTTTTAATTGTTTCAACAGGAACATTCGTTTTTACAATGGTTCTGTCTGCCGGTTGTTTTCGCAGGGTCAGAAAAGCAATGCTGCAAACAACAAGGATCAGACTGGCTGCTGCCCAACGGATCGTTCGGAAAGAAATCAAAATACCGGCCGGCTTTTTTTTATCCTCCGTTTTAAGTTCAGCCACGATTCGGTCTATCACGAAAGGTGGCGGCGTTTTCATGTCGAATTTATCCCGGTTATGATCTATAAATTTTTCTAAATCATTTTGCATGATATCCTCCTACTTTAAGCGCATTTAATATTTTTTGTTTGGCACGGTGATACTGTGTCCTTACCGTGGTATGTTCAAGTCCAAGCATTTGAGCAATTTCTGCTTGTGGCATATTTTCAAGTGCAAATAAATGGAAGATCGTGCGGTGCCTTTTCGGCAGGGCAGCAATGGCTTCGTTTACTGCAGTTATGGTAAATTCAAATTCTGCCTCATCGATCTTTTCTTCTTCTTCCAAAATCATCCCGGGCTCCAGCTCCACGATCCTGCGTTTTCTTTTTCGGATAAGGTCGATGGATTTATTGATCGCGATTCTCTTAACCCAGGCCCCGAACCCACCCAAATCTTTATATTTATCAAGACCCTGGAAAGCCGCCACAAAACTTTCCTGCAAAAGATCTTCCGCTTCGCCGGTATGTTCAATCAGGCGCAATATGGTATTATAAACAGCTTTGGCATGCTGATTATACAGCTCCGTATAGCCTGTGGGGTCACCCCGCTTGCACATTGCAATTAATTCTTCCTGTCTGATCATTTGCAAAAGCCTGATGGCCTCGTATTATTTGCTGTTCTTCAATCTCTAATCGTAAAGACTCAGATAATGTTACAGGATTTGCCTGACTATTTTCAAATATTCTCAAAACAAAATCATAATAATATTATACGCCCTGGTTATGGCCCTTGTCCCATATTCACCCGTACCACTAAAGTTGAATTGATTTGATAATGGTCTTTCGGTATGTTAGCTATTTCTGAAATAATATTCCATGTTTTGGATAACAGTCTGGATCTGTTTGGAATAACAGATTATCATACGTATCTTCATATAATAATCATACGTATGACAACTAAACTCACACTCAGTATAGACGACAAAGTGATTGAATCGGCAAAAAAATATGCAAGCGGGAAAGGCACCAGCCTGTCCGGTATTGTTGAAAATTATCTGAAATCAATAACTGTTAAATCTGCAAAAGATCAAACCGAAAATGAGATGCCGGCTGTGATCCAAAAACTGAGAGGATCACTAAAATTGCCTAAAAATGCCGACTACAAAAAGGAACTTGGAAAAGCACTGGCAAAAAAATATACCCGGTGAGACATCTTTTCCTGGATACAAATGTTGTCGTGGATTTTCTGGCAGACAGAAAGCCCTTTTCTGAGCCCGCCGTTAAATTATTTACGCTTTCATTGGCAAAGGAACTAACTCTTTACATTTCGGCTATATCTTACAACAACATCTATTACCTTTTTCAGCGTAGCTATACTCATGCCGAGACGATTACATTGTTGAAATCCCTGATGACTGCTACACAAATTGTAGAAGTTGGTCCGGCGGTTATCAGTCAGTCGTTATATGCAAACTTTCGTGATTTTGAAGATGCCATTCAATATTATTGTGCGCTTGGTGTTCCCGGACTGGAAGCTATCGTTACCAGAAACACCAAAGATTTCAGGAAAAGCCAGTTGCCCGTTTTAAATCCCATAGAAGCGCTTGCTTTGTTTGATGGGATTTAAAATGAATAATTTCCGAGCCAGCACATTTTCAGTTTTTTTCACTTTTTATTTCCAAAATATTTCACATTTTGATATTCCAAATAGACCTTTACGCTCACGATAAAGGACGAAGAAAATACAATCTTATGTCAAAACCAGAATTTCTCATTCCAATATCCCAACAATCGTCTTTATTCCTGGTCTTTCATTTATATCTTTTTACTACTGGCTAAAATTATTAAATAAGAAACCTACAATCAAAATTAGAAAGGAAGGGCTTTGGCTGGATATAACGTACATAAAAAACCAGGTAGAATTGCAAGTTGCACTGCATGCCTATGGATCGAGTTATGGTTTTAGCGAGCTTGAAATGAAATCTGCTTAGTCAATATGGACATAAGACAAATTAATCACCTGGCTCGATTCAGGGAAATCGTATCACGGCTAAAAAGTTCGTCGCCCATATTTCCTGGTTTGTCGAAAAAATTTGATTTATAACATACATGAGAATAGTTTCGAAAAAATCCGGATTCGAGATGAATAGAATCGCAGTATTATTGATAATTATACTTTCTGCAATTGGTAGTAACCTGAACGCACAAACGAATTTTTGGGATAGCCCAAATGCCTGTCTCGGTCAGACGCCCCCAGGCGAAATACCGGTAAAATTCGCGCCGTTGCTCATCAATGACTCGCCTTTTTTTTCCATGGACCGGAGTGCGTTCTCATCCGACGGAAAGGAATTTTATTATTGCCGGAACAATACCTGGTTTTCCAATAAAGACGCTTCGATACAGGTATTCAGATGGGAAGGTGACAAGTGGACCGGTCCAACAACCCTGCTGAAAAAATTTTATGGCCCGGCCTTTGCACCGGGAGGCGATACTATTTATTTAATCGGTGGAGGCAAGGGTGGTGTATCCGAAATACATCGCAGATCTAAAGGATGGAGTGAACCCGAAGTATATCTTAACAGGAGTTATGGTCTGTATGATTTTATGCCCACACTCAGCGGTAACATGTACGCCGCCAGCAATTTCAACGGCAGTATCAATGATTATACCTGTTATGATATTTCTGTAATGGCGCCGCTGAACAGCGGCGATACTACCATTCACAGTCTGGGTAAACCACTGAATACACCGGGTTTTGACGGTGACTTCTTTGTGGCACCCGATGAATCCTATATTGTTGTGAGCGCGAAAGAACATCCGGATTATGAATGTGAAATATTTATCAGTTATCACAAAAAAGATGGCGGCTGGACAAACCCCAAAAGCCTCGGTCCGCGTATAAATACCGGGTTAGCCCACCGCTGGGGTGAGTATGTTACACCTGATAACAAATATCTCTTTTATAGCTATGGCCATGGACCGCAGGACTGCGCGCTTTACTGGGTGAGGTTTAGTGATCTGCTGGAAAATTTAAGGCATACCAATTTTGACCCTTATGTGAAAGATTCCATAGCGATGCAAAAAGCGAAAGTCAGTCATTTTTTTTCGTTAACTGTTGGCGACCAGGTTTTTTATGACGATGATGGAAATTATACATTAAGCTATTCAGCAACATCAGGGAATGGGAATGCACTGCCGGCATGGCTGTCATTTGACGCGAAGAATAAAACTTTATCGGGCACACCACGGCAGACGGGAACCTATCTTATACGGGTAACAGCGACTGACACGGCAAAGGCAAGCGCAGTTTGCGTATTTCCAATTAGCGTCGAATGAAATATTACGGCATTTTCATTATTTAACGGCCAGTAAATCTACAAATTCTATAACCGGATCTTTCGTCAGCAACTCAGAAGCATTGGCCATTAATGCCTTTGCGATTTCACCTTGCAAATGTTTACTTCTTCCATCCTCTGTTTCGAAAGTATCGAAAACACCAAAAGTATTTTCGTTGATTTTTAATCCATACCATCTTGCTGTTTGTGTTTCGGCCTGTGCAAGAGGTAAAGCGCTTTTTAAAAATTCAGCTACTACTTGTTCCTTACCCGGCTTAGCTTCAACTCTGGCTAGTAATGCAAACTTTTCCATAATAATAGGTTTATATTAATAGAATCAAAGTTAGCACACTATTACAAGTGTTAGTCCTGAATTAATGTAGATTTAATGATTGTCGTAATAACAACTAAGAAAACACTTTTTTGTGCGTTTGTTAACTGGCATACCATTCCACAGGATTCCTTCAGATTCGTATACAATCTTTGAATTCAAAAATAATGACATGAAAAAGATAACCCTGATATTAGCTATTTTAACGATAAGCGTTTTAAAAATGAACGCTCAAAAAATAAAGGAATCTGAAGTTCCCGCTGCGGTTAAGACGAGCTTTGATAAAAATTTCTCCGGACAAACGGCGAAATGGGAGAAGGAAGATGGAAATTTTGAAGCGGGATTTAAGAAAGACGGGAAGAATATGTCGGCCACTTTTAAACCTGACGGAACATATCTGGAAACTGAAATCGCTATAAAGGAATCCGAATTTCCCGCTGGCGTTATGGACTATATTAAGACCAACTACAAGGGGAAAAAAATAAAAGAATCGTCAAAAATAACCAGTGTCTCAAATACAGTTACCTATGAAGCTGAAATAGAAGGCAAAGACGTAATATTCGACAGCAATGGCAAATTTATAAAGGAAGCAAAAGATTGATTAAAAATTCGGATTTCACTCCGGTTCACTTTTTCATTTTTTTCTTGATCAAATAACCAATAGCTGAACCGATAAAACCTGCCGCGCCACCAATCAGGCTAAAGGATATTGAAAAAAGAACGATCCGTCTCAGGATATTCGCCATATCGTATCTCGCCTTTATAAACGATGAGGAAATAAGTTAAGAATAAAAAATACCCGAACAGAATTCCATTTATAATGGCGTCTTTTTTCGATAAACTTAAATAACCGACCAGAATAGCAATTAGTTGCCCAGGGAATTATAGTTAGCCCATCCGGAAATGAAATGATAAGAGATGATGGCCAGTACGATTCCTGACGACAATGGCAAGGATTTTTGATAACCATTTCATATAAAATTTTATTTATTTTAGCAAGATACTCATTGAATAATTTACAATATTAGTGGAACCCGAAGTAGACAAATTAAAACTGTTACGAAGTTTTGTGCTCGGAGTAATTATGGCAGTAGCACTCGCTTCTATGTATTTAACGATAATTGCGGGAGAAAATAACAAGTCTTTGCTCTTGGTATCGATATTTATTATTTGGGTTTTGTCGCCATTTGTGGCTCTGATCTGGATCAATTTATTGTCCATGTCGTGGCCTTTTAGGAAAAGAATTCGTTTGTATGTATTTACGCTGGTTGTCGCCGCCGGATCACTTATTTCCTATTCTGGTATCTACCGATTGCATATTTTCAAAAATGCGTTTTTGTTTTTAGCGACGCCATTTATTACCTGGCTTTTGATCGCCATCGGATATTTTATTTTCAGGTTTCAGAAATCTGTGTAAAAAATTCCCTTCAATTCTGAAGATTTTGCAGTTGCGAATTTCCCGATCGCGTAAAAATTGTTCCCGATTATAAAAGCGGATTGATTCGAAGAGCGCCACATTCGCGTCAAACAAATAACTATGCGCGTATCCCGGTGTTTTTGGATTTGCTTGTTGATGATGATTGCCTTAGACTCCAAATCCCAAAAACCAGATTCAGCCTCAATGCTCAAAGCGGTGATTATCACCGGTTATAAAACTGTCAATGGTGTAGGTCACCTGCTCGACGTCAAAGGATCCATCATTTATGCCGGTAAGAAAACGGAAGTCATCATCGTTGATAGTCTCGATGCCAACAAAGCGATCAATAATTCCCGGCAGATACTCGGCAGAATTCCAGGACTGAATATCGTGGAAACGGAGAGCAGTGGCTTCACTGCAAACGGAATCGCTACCCGTGGCCTGAATCCAATACAAAGTATTGAGATGAATACGCGGCAGAACGGCTATAATATCAGTGCGGATGTGTATGGATACAATGAGTCCTATTATATTCCGGCCATGGAAGGCGTTCGAAGAATTGAACTCGTCCGCGGTGCGGCTGCTCTGCAGTTCGGTGGCCAATTCGGTGGAATGGTCAACTATATAACAGAAGACGCACCATCCGACAGGCCTTTTCAGTTTACGACTTCGCAAACGATGGGCAGTTATGGTCTTTACAATTCCTTCAATGCTGCGGGCGGAACTTATAAAAAATGGGTTTACTACGGATTCTTTCAGTATCGTTTTATGCAGGGCTACCGGCCAAACAGTCAGCAGACCCAATTTTCTGCCTATGCCAAAGTTCAGTACAATGCCAGCGAAAAATTGAACTACGGGGTGGAATATTCTCTACTCAGAAACCGGATTCAGATGCCTGGCGGGCTGACAGACAGTTTGTTTGAAGCCAACCCAAAAATCTCTACGCGTGCGCGTAACTGGTTGAAAAGTCCCTGGAATATTCTGACCGGTTATCTCAATCTGACACCTACGAGGAATACATCGTTATCTGTTAAAGCTACCTATTTATTTTCCAGTCGTTCGCTGGTATGGAAAAATGAAGACGGCGGTCCTGAATCTGTTGACAGCATAAATCCGGCTACGAATGAATATGCGCCGAGAGAAGTGGGTAATGAGGACATGCACAGCATTGCAACTGAAGCAAGACTGCTTACCAATTATCATATCGGACAAATAGCGTCCACACTCGCTGTCGGTATGCGGTTATCCTATGCATCTTTCCAGCGTCAGGGCGGTGGCGAAGGCACAACAGGATCAGATTTTGATTTGTCCATCACGGGTGACTGGGGTTACAATCTTCATTTTACAACGACCAACCTGGCTCCCTTTGCAGAAAATATTTTCCGTTTCGGAAATTATCTTTCGGTTACACCTGGTGTCCGGTTCGAGTATTTGAGATCCACCGCGTCAGGATTTAAAATAGTCGATAGTGACAAAGAAATTCCAAACGAAAACCGCAGCCGCACCTTCCCTTTATTTGGCCTCGGTCTGGAATACAAGACTTCAGCCAACACCAGTTTATACGCAAATATTACGCAGGTCTATCGCCCGATTGATTATAGTATGCTGGAACCTTTTGGCTCGACCGCGAAAATTGATCCGAACCTGAAAGACGCCTACGGTTACAACTCTGATCTGGGTTGGAGAGGAACGGTAAAAAACTATTTAAACTTTGATATCAGTGTATTTTATTTGGCTTACAAGGACCGTGTCGCAGAAGTGCTGAGAACGGATTCGGCTGGAAACGAATATGCCTACCGTACCAATGCGGACAACAGTGTACACAAAGGAGTGGAAGCCTACCTGGAATTTAATATACTCAAATTCAGAAATCCACATTCAGGATCCGGCTTAAGTATATTTAATTCGCTGGGATATACGGATGCCAGATATACCCGTGGCGAATTCAAAGGCAACCGCGTGGAAGCGGCCTCAGAAATTATCGAACGAGCCGGAGTGATTTATTCCATCGCCGGTTTTTCCGCCACATTCCAATATAGTTATGTGAGTGATGCTTATGGGGATGCTACCAACGTAAAAATTAGTACCAACCCGATCGCTGGATATATCCCCGCCTATTCGGTACTGGATTTCAGCACGACTTACAGGATTAAAAATTATTCTTTTAATGCAGGTGTCAATAATATGCTGGATCGTTCATACTTTACCAGGCGCACGGATGAATATCCGGGGCCCGGAATTATTCCTGCAGTAGGTCGTAGTTTTTACCTGGGGTTTAAAGCTACTTTCTGATCTATTAATTTTTCTCAGTCTTCAGTCTGCCTAACCAATTCGATTTATAGTCAGGCACTGTTCAAAAGAAGGAGCAGATTTGTTTTAAAAGATTAGTTCAGTATTTCTTCAGAATGTAGCCCCAACTTTAGAAAAAAACTATATGAGAGTTAATTCCCTTAAAATTCTTTTGGTTGGCTCCCTTTTCCTGAGTCTCACTTCCAAGGCTCAAAATGCTGCATTGTATTCTTTTGATAAAAGCATTTCAGTTCCGGGAAACGGTGGTTATGACTACGTTTCAATAGATGACGTCAACAAACGTTTATATGTTTCACATGGCGGATCAGTAAATGTAATTGATCTGAAAACTGAAAAAGTCATCGCCTCTATTGATAGTATGAAAGGTGTACACGGGATCGCGATAGACAATGAAGTAAACAGAGGTTTTATTACCGATGGCAGGGACAATTCAGTGGTTGTTTTTGACCTTCAGACGTTCAAAACGATTAAAGTGGTTCCTGTAACTCCCAAAGGACCGGACGGAATCATGTTTGATCCATTTTCAAAAAGAGTCTTTGCTTTTTGCGGTCGCGGAAACGCAGCGTCGGTAATTGATGTAAATGATTTGAAAGAAATCGGAACAGTGGATCTCGGTGGCGGACCGGAGTTTGCTGTGCCGGATGGCAAAGGTTTAATTTATAATAATCTGGAAGATAAAAACAGTCTTAATGTGATCGACGCGACTACCATGAAAGTAATCCGCAACTATCCGCTGGCTCCCTGCGGAGGACCTACCGGTCTTGCTTACGATGCAAAACATCAATTAATATTTACAGGATGCCGCGAAAACAAAGGGATGAGTGTGGTTGATGTGAAAACAGGTATGGTAATTTCAACCTTACCTATCGGAGCCGGAGTAGACGCGGTAGCTTATGACCCCGCTACGAGCCTGATCTTTTGTTCAAACGGAGACAGCACTACGACGATCATCAAACAAAAATCTGAAAAAGAATATGCGGTCGTCCAGACATTATATACAAAAGTTCGTGCTAAAACGATGGCGCTGGATAAGGATACCCATAAAATTTACCTGAGTGTTGCTGCCTTTCAGCCAGGCACAAGAAATGTTATCCCCGGTACTTTCGAAGTGCTGGTATATAAGATGAATTAGAAATTATTTCATCGTTTTTCTCCTACGGTAGTGCTTTACTGAGTTGGGAATCTTTTTAAATAATTTGCTGATTTCGAATACCTTCCTATATTCGTAGTGTAATACTATACTATTACACTATATATATGTTAGAAATCAATGACTTACACTTTGCATACTCCAAAAAATCGGTTCTATTCAGGGGGCTGAACCTCACACTCAGGGACGGACACGTATACGGTTTGTTCGGAAAAAACGGCGCGGGAAAGTCAACCTTACTAAAGAATATGACCGGCCTGGCGTTCCCGTTAAAAGGACAGTGTCTGCTGGATGGCATCGATGTGTCACACCGGCCGGTAACTGTTCTGGAAGACCTGTTTTTTATAGCCGAAGAAATATTCCTGCCATCTCTCACACCTATTGAGTTTGTCAAAAATACAGCAGGCTTTTATCCAAAATTCGATGAGGATAATTTTTATCACTACCTGAAATTATTGGAAGTGGATCAGTATGGAAATATGAGCAGACAGTCCTACGGCCAGCAAAAAAAAGCACTGATCGCCTTCGGACTTGCAACAAATACCAAGCTCCTGATCATGGATGAACCCACCAACGGGCTGGATATTCCATCCAAAGTGCAGTTCAGAAAACTGATAGCTTCCGTGCAAACGGAAAGCCGATGTATTGTTATTTCCACGCACCAGGTCAGGGACCTGGAAAGTTTGATTGATACCATGCTGGTGCTTCATAACGGTGAGATTTTAGTAAATAAATCACTCGATGAAGTGGGAGAGAAGCTGAGTTTCGGAATCTTTCCCAACACAGCTCTGGTTTCTGCACTCTACGAGGAAGAAAATATTCGCGGGAAAAATGTGATACTGCCAAATACTGCAGGTGAATTCAGTAAAGTAGATATCGAACTGTTGTTTAATGGTATCATCAGTGGCAGCCAGTCTCTATTAAGAATCTTAAATGCTTCCTGATATGAATAAAACCTTTAGTATAGAACGTTTTGCGAGGCTTTTTAAAAAGCACACGAAAGAGCACTACAGGAATTACGGGATGTCAATCGTCGTATTGGTAGGTGTGATGATACTGGGCGGAAGTTTTCTGGTTTATATGATAGAAGTCGAACTGGATAAAACGATTCAGACGTTTTTCTTCTTTACAATTATGTTGCTGGCAGGTACCATTTTCACCAGTTCGATCTTTGGGGATTTAGGAGAAAGAAAAAAAGCGATGGTATGGCTTGTTTTGCCTGCATCCCATTTTGAAAAATACCTCGTAGCCTGGATTTATTCTTTCCTTCTGTTTATCATCATCTATACCCTGATTTTTTACGTAGCTGTTTTCACCGCATTGAATATGCATCATGTTCATACCCATCAAACTTTTATTCTGAATGTGTTCGAAAATCAGATCCTGCAGATGTACCTGGTTTTTGCATTTTTACACGCGTTCACGTTTTTTGGCGCTGTCTATTTTGAAAAATTACATTTCATCAAAACAGCCTTTAGCTTTTTTATTATACTGGCTATTTTGATCATACTAAATAAATTTTTGCTTACCGGTTTACTTGGAAGAACAGTCGAAGCATCACCGCCATTTGGTTATCTGCGATTTGGCGACACCGGTCAGGCGGTTGATATAAAAATCAGCAGTTCAGATAGTCCATATCTGCTTTACCTGATTGTCACCCTGACTTTGATTTTGTGGGTGGGTGCTTATTTCCGCCTGAAGGAAAAACAGGTTTAATGAACAAATTGAAAAATGGAATTTAGAGACAACGAGCCCATATATCTTCAAATCGCCGCCTATATTGGCCAGAATATTTTATTGGGCA
Organism: uncultured Bacteroidota bacterium; assembly: GCA_963757315.1. Lineage (GTDB taxonomy): Bacteria > Bacteroidota > Bacteroidia > Chitinophagales > Chitinophagaceae > Puia. The sequence continues at coordinate 1,590,275 of CAVWRD010000012.1, forward strand.
AATGGAAGGCTGACGATAAAATTCCTTCCGTAAGGGACCTTGCCGTAGAGCTTCAGGTTAATCTTAATACGGTGTTGCACGCCTATGAATTTCTGGAAAGCCAGGGAGTCATTTATATAAAGAGAGGTCTGGGAAATTTTGTTGCATCGGATGGATATGAAAAGGCGAAAGCCTACCGCAGGGAACGCTTTATTGATCAGGACTTACCTGTTTTTTTTACAAATGTTTACCTGCTCGGTATCAGCCAGGAAGAGATCCTGCAACGCTATGAGCAATTCAGCATTCATAAAATTTCAAAACCAGAACAGACTGATGAAAACAAGTAATAAATTTCTTTTTGCTGCAGTTGTTTTAACGTTGATATCGCTTGTCGTTTATGATATTCTGTTAAAAGCTGCTTACAAATCCGGGGATTATGCAGATCCCTACAAAGATTTTGTAACATTGAAGTTTAAGGACTTCGATATCATAAACCTTCCTTCCTCCTCTGCGGCAAACGTCAAACTGGTACAGGGACCCTTCAGTGTCCGGATGGATAAAGATGCATCAGAATTTGTACAGGTAAACCAGGAAGGCAAACAACTTACAATTAAAGCCTTCTTTACAGAAAATTATCGAACCACCTGGAGTCCGTATATTCTTTTGATTTCCTGTCCCGCACTTTCAGCAGTTAATGCAAATGCAGGCTATCGCGCAAATAACGCAAACGTGACCGACACCATCGTCAGGGATGATTGGAACATGCGGCAGGTATTGATCGACGGATTTACACAGGATTCACTACACATTATGCAGGATTACGGATCTACCGTAGTGCTCGCGAACAATCATATCCGTGCCGTTTCCGCAACCATTGGAGAAAGTCCAAGAAGCGGGTCCCGCCTGATCATAGAGCAAACCAATGAATTCATGAATGCCGATCTCGATATTCAAAACAACAGCAAATTATTTTTAGACAATGCAAAGATTCAAAATCTGAATTACCAGCTTGGCGATAATGCAAAACTGATAATAACCGGGAAAGCAAAAAACTTATTGAACAATACAAAATCTGGACAGAAATGAAACTAACGATCAAATCACTTTCGAAAACCTACTCCAACGGTGTACACGCTTTAAAAGACGTTTCACTGATTTTGGAGAATGGAATGTTCGGTCTTTTAGGTCCGAATGGCGCGGGTAAATCTTCCCTGATGCGAACGATCGCCACGCTGCAGGAGGCGGATCACGGAACTGTTTTTTTGGATGACCTGGATGTTTTGAATAGTAAAACCCGTGTAAGACAATTGCTGGGTTATCTGCCACAGGAATTCGGTGTTTACCCAAAAATTTCGGCTGAAAGAATGCTCGATCATATCGCCCGTTTGAAAGGGGTGGAAAATGCAGGAGAGAGAAAGGAACTGGTTGGAAGCCTGCTGGAAAATGTAAATCTGTCCAGGGATCGTAAAAAACATCTCGGCACTTATTCAGGAGGAATGAAACAAAGATTTGGCATTGCCCAGGCATTGATTGGTAATCCCCGCCTGATCATAGTGGATGAACCAACCGCCGGCCTCGACCCCGCAGAGAGGAACCGCTTTTATAATCTGCTGAGTCAGCTGGGTGAAAAAACCATCGTCATTCTTTCAACACATATAGTGGAAGACGTAAGTACGCTCTGTTCAAACTTTGCGATCATTTGTCAGGGAGAAGTATTGTATTCCGGAAATCCCGATCAGGCTGTAAAAGAACTGGAAGGTAAAATCTTCAGTAAGGAAATCAGTCAGACTGAGCTGGCCAGCTACCAGCAAAAATATAATGTCATCTCCACGCAGCTAAAATCCGGCAGACTGCATATCAGAACCCTGCAGGAAAATGTACCGGGAGATGGTTTTGATCAAACTACCCCAAATCTGGAAGATGTCTATTTCAGCAATATTGCAACACGCGTTGATGTCAACACCATATAATTATGTTCTGGAAAATATTTCTGTTTGAGATTCAGAACCGCTTCAGAAGACCGGCAGTCTATCTCTATTTTTTAGCCGCCATTATTTTTACGATCGGGACCTTTGCTACCGGCTCGCTGCCGATAGGCGAAAAAGAAAATATCAATGCTCCTTATCTGATCGCCATGTGGTGTTCCGCTATTACCATGCTCATGATGCTGATCAGTTCTTCAGTGATGGGGCAGGCCCTGTATCGCGATATCGAATACCAGACAAAGGATTACTACCTCACTTATCCGATTACAAAAGCAGGATATTTCTGGGGCCGCTTCTTCGGATCATTTTTTTGTATGATGGCCATTGCCAGTTCAATAATTATTGGGGCTTATATTGGTACGAAACTCGGACCTCTCATGGGATGGACAGATCCCAAACAGTATGGCCCGAATCATTTTATTTATTACCTGCATCCTTTTCTGACGATTGCCCTGCCTAATTTATTCTTTACGTCTTCCCTGTTTTTCGGACTGGTAGCCATAACGCGAAACGTAAAAGTTATTTACAGCGGCGGTATCCTGCTGTTCCTTGGATATTTTATATCCCTGTTTTTTTTCGGAAATACAAATAACGAAAGAGTCATTACACTGGCAGATCCATTTGGAGTGAACAGTATCCGCTATTTGTCCAATGCCGCCAATTCCTTCCAGAAAAACAATGACATTGTTTCCAATCACTGGTAATTTTTTATTGAATCGCCTGATCTGGTCCGGTGTTGGATTGATTGTTATTTTGTTCACGTACTTCCGTTTTAGTTTCGATAAGATTTTTCAGCGGCAGAAGAGACAAGGCCGCAATCGACGATGATGTCTCTAAGGTTAAACGGGTAATTTTTAAAGACGTTCATGTAAATTTTACCGGCGCCTATAATAGAAAAACTTTATGGCAGCTGAGCAGACTGGAACTGAGAAATATTCTGAGAGATAACTATTTCTGGATTATCATTTCCAGCGGCCTGGCCTTTCTCACATTCGTATTCTGGATGGGCAGCAGGGAATATAATGTACCCAATTTTCCGCGTACAGTATGGCTCTTTAATGTTTTTAATGACGTATTTACTTTTTTTATTTTCTTCATCATCATTTTCTATACGGGTGAAACGCTTCACCGCGATCGCATTACCCGTTATTCTTTTATCAATGATTCTCTTCCGCCTCCCAACTGGGTACTCAATGGATCGAAACTTTTTCCGCTGCTTTTACTGGGAGTATTTCTGACATTCGCCCCCGTGTTTATCGCAATACCGATACAAATAATTAAAGGATTTTATCAATTTAATTTTTACGCTTATTTTCTGAATATTTTTATTGTCATTCTGCCGCGCTTTTTAGAAATGGTTATTTTCTCCTATATCATTCACGTGGTGATCAACAATAAATTTGTGGCGCATGGTATTGGTATTGCCCTCTGGGTCCTGATGTTTTTTCTGCAAATAACAGGATACTTTACTTATCATTTATTACTGTATTCATATACACCCGGCTTTGGCATTTCGGATATGGATGGGATGGGACATATGTTTACGCCGGTGATGTGGTTTAATGTTTACTGGCTGATCTGGGCCGGCATACTGATCATTATCGCGGCATTATTTTATTACAGGGGAATAACTTCCTCTTTTAAGGAAAGACTGCAATTATTGAGAGAAAGATTTGATAAAAGGACCCGTTTATTTGCGGGCGGACTGCTTATTTTATTCCTGATCATCGGTTCATTTATTTATTATAATATAAGCTACCGGAATGAATTCCTGCTTCAATCGGAAGACGAACACCGGGCCGTTCTTTATGAAAAATCATTAAAACATTTTGACAAACTTCCTTTGCCAAAAGTTACCGGCATTAAAATGTTTGTGGATCTGTATCCGGAAAAACAACAGGCTTTTTTTAAATCTTTTGTGAGCCTGAAAAATAAAACCAACCAGCCTATAGACGAGATGTTACTGGATGCCGATGGGATCACGGAATATTCCATAAAACTGGATGGCGGGCTTGTGCCTTATACCTGTCCTCTTTTTTTTCCGCGCGGTATGTTCAACTGGTTCAGGCCAAAATCAGATTCATCAGATTTCAGATTATATAAACTTCAAAAACCACTGGCACCTGGAGATTCATTAGTGCTTGAAGTAAACTCCGCCTTTTATCCAAGGGGTTTTACAAACGGATTATTCATGGCAAATATTCTTCGTAACGGAACTTTTATCGGAAGCGGATTGCCTGGTCTCGGATATGATGACGATGATGAAATCTATAGTCCCTACGTTCGAAAGAAAAACGGTTTGCCGCCAAAAGAGGACGAGGAGATAGCCCAGAATGATCCCCTCGGTATGAGTACTTTGAAGGCAGGGAGATTTGCCGATCTTATGAATTTTGATATTACTATAAGTACAGATGGTGACCAGACAGCCATCGCTCCGGGTGATCTGCTCGGAGAATGGAAAAAAGACGGGCGTAACTATTTTCACTATGCTAAAAATAATCCCGGACTGTATAATCCATATGGTATTGTTTCAGCCCGTTATGCGGTGAGAAAAGACAGTGTTCAACTGGATCATACAGTGAACATCAATATTTATTTTGATCCTGAACACCACGCGAATATTAACCGGTTCATGCAGGCATATAAAGACGGACTGCCATATTATTATTCTGCATATGGAACTTATCCTTCTAACAATATCAGTCTGATCGAAACTTCTTTATACGGGCCCTGGGAAGGTTCCCTGACTACTATGGCTACTATGAAAGAACCTAATTCATGGGATGCTGATTTTACAAGACCCGATCAGTTCGATTATTTATATTTTGACGCGACGCGCCTGCTGGCACAACAATGGTGGCGATTTCAGGTTGCTCCCAATAATACTGTTGGCTCCATCGTAATACCGGAAGGTTTGGCGGCTTATGATGCACTCGTGATGGCAGAAAAAAGATACGGGAAGGATAATATCAAATCAATTCTGCAGGATCAGATCTGGCTTTATCTTGCCGTAAGACCACGTTTGGAAAGAAAAGAACATACTCTCATACAGGCCAATGAACGGTTTGAATGGAGCGGGAAAGCGGGTCTCGTGTTGTACGGATTGAAGGATCTTATCGGAGAAGATAGCATGAACGTTGCGCTCAGGGATTTCAAAAACGCTTACGCCTATAAAAGTACACCACCATTTGCCGGTGCAAATAATCTTTATGAATATCTTTTGAAACATGTGCCCGATTCTATGCAATATTATTTATCGGATTCCTGGCAGAAGATCACTTTATACGATAATAAAATAGTAGAAGCGAAATCAGAACCAACCGGCAAAAAAGACGAATACAAAGTGACGATTAAAGTAGACGTTGGAAAAGTATGGATTGATGACAAAGGAAATGACATCATCGCAAAAAATATGGCTGACTTCATCGATATCGGAATATTTGCACCGGAGACAAAAAACAAAGAAGGAAGGACTCAGACAAATCCGTTGTACCTGCAAAAATATAAATTCACTGCCGGCTTACATACACTACAAATTATTGTGAAAGGTAAACCGGTGCAGGTTGGTATCGATCCTTACGCGAAATTAATAGATCGCCAGGGGGGCGACAATATGAAGGGTTTATAACAAGACCGATCATCACATGTCCGCTTTCGTTACAAAAATCTGTGCGGACAAAACCTTATATATTATATATCAGTAGTTTTGAAATATGGAACAGGGATTGAAGTAATAAAACCACTTGCACGGATATACCTTTCATATCACCCCTTATGACCTGGTTCTGCTGGCATCTATATTTATCGGGCTGACTTTTATTTTGCTGTTATGGTTTCCCGTCACGAGCGGGGCAAGCTCCCGCAGATGCGGGACAGGCGGTCATCGGTCATCGGTCATCGGTCAACCGCTACCTTGCCCTCGCCCTGTTTACCATCATTTTATGGCTGGTTCGGGTGCTAGGAATAAACTTTCCCGATTCAATGTTCGCTGGCGCTCGGCCCCCTGATTTATTTTTATTCGCTTAAAACTATAAGTCCGGAATTTACATTTCGCAAAAAGGATCTGCTGCATTTCGCGCCTTTGTTGTTGCAGCAGGGCTATAATTTCAATTTCAATTTGCAGCAGGGCAACCCATTCAACTTCGTCATGCAGTTGCTGGCGACCATTTCGGTTTCCATCTATCTGTACCGGTGTTACATAATTATAAAACAGTTTTACCGGCAGCAAAAATTCAGTGGCGGTATACGTAATCGCCGCGAACTTCGCCGGCTCAATCGCCAGCTGGTTGGTTTTGGATTTTTATGGCTGCTCTGGATAGCGGGAATGGATATTGTACGCTCCATTGAATCTTCTTTTAGGAGTTTTGACTGTCTGGATGGCGGCGGCAGCTTTTTTAAGACCGGAACCTCTGATTACGAAATCGTCTCCTTCGGGTGAACTTTGGCAAAAAGGCATCTGGCTGAAGAAAGCCATGGAAACCGGCCTCTATTACCAGGATCCTGAGTTGAGTTTATCGTCACTGGCAGAAATCGCTGGGCGTCCATCCGCATGAACTATCCCGGATTATTAATCTCGCGCTGAAGAAAAACTTCACTGAATTCATTAATGAATACCGCATCCGCCAGGTGACCCGGAAAATGAAGGATCCTGCTAGCGAACGGCTGACCCTGCTGGGCATTGCGCTCGATGCCGGCTTCAACTCCAAAACTACTTTTAACCGCATTTTCAAACAGACGACGGGGAAAACCGCGGCAGAATATAAAAACGATCTGAAAAATAAGCGCCCATCTTATCATTTGGACCCTTTTTCAAATTCAACAACGGTAATATCGTATCTCAAAGCCGTTACCATGTTTAAAAATTATTTCAAGATCGCCCTTCGCAACCTGGCCAGGAACAAAGTTTATTCTTTTATCAACATCGCGGGATTGAGTCTGGGTCTTGCCAGCGCCATGCTGATCATCCTCTACGTGAAAGATGAAGTGAGTTATGATCGCTTTCTTAAAGGAGTTAACCAGGATTTACCGGGTAACCTCTCAGCGTTTTGACAAAAAAGAAAGTAAAACCAACTACCAGGGCAATTCTGGTTATTTGCAGGGGCCACGTTTCACTGCCCATATTCCTGAACTCCTTTCCTTTGTTCGTGTGCAGAGCGGGAGACAGGATATCAGGAAAGGCACTGATGTTAGTTCGCATGAAGAGCTGCAGGTGGACTCGAATTTTTTTTCCATGTTTAGTTTCCCGCTCACGGAGGGGAATCCAAAAACCTGCCTGAAGCAGCCGCATAGTGTAGTGCTTTCGGAGGATGAGGCAAAAAATCAATTTGGAACCGTTCATGCTTTGGGAAAAACGCTGATGGTGAGGGATGACAGTGTTTTTGTTCCTTATGCCGTAACGGGAATAGCTAAGAAATGCCCGCAAAATTCTTCCATAAAATTCGATATCCTGGTGCCTATTGCAGAATCTTCAGAAGATGCGCAAAACAGTGAGAACTGGTTTAATACCTTTCTGAACACTTTTGTTGTTTTAACGCCTGGTGCGAGCCCGAATACAGTGGAAAAGAAAATGCAAAAGTTTTATGACGAGGACACAAAGGACGCGATCAGTAGTCTGAAAACAAAATTCGGAGATGAGGCGGCGAATTGGGTGTCACAACCCGCGCTCCAGGCCTTCCTGGATATGCATCTGAACAAAGACATGCCTGCGGACAATGGTCTCAAAGATTCCAGCAATCCCGTCTACTCTTATATTCTTTCAGGAATTGCATTGTTTATTTTACTGATCGCTTCCATCAATTTTGTAAATCTCACCATTGCGCGGTCAGTGAAACGTGCAAAGGAAATCGGCATCCGCAAAGTAGTTGGTGGAGAAAAAAGACAACTCATCATTCAATTCCTGGGTGAATCATTTTTGCTTTGCTTTTTAGCTTTTTCCCTGGCTATTCTTCTGGTGTTCCTGGTGCTTCCCGTTTTCAATGATCTCTCGAATAAATCTCTTTCTCTTTCCTATTTGTTCGATATAAAACTGGTAGCCGGTTATATCCTGCTTTTTCTGCTTACCGGTTTTATGGCGGGCTTTTATCCCGCACTGGTTTTGTCGGGATACAATCCTGTGCAAACTTTATACAGCCGTTTTCAACTGAGCGGCAAAAATTATCTTCAGAAGAGCCTGGTGGTACTTCAGTTTTCCCTGGCTTCTTTTCTGATCATTGCCACATTCACCATTTATTCGCAATTTCAATTCCTTACTACTCAAAAATTGGGATATGACGACAGCAACCTCGTCAGCTTAGATATCCAGAGAATGAAACTTGCGCGAGTTGCGACTTTCAAAGACGAGCTGTTGAAGAATCCCGGGATTTCGCAAGTCTCTTTTAAGAATGGGGGCGACTGGGGAACGATCGCAAAAATAAATGCGGACTCCAACATAGAGTTTGAATATGAGATAGTCGATGAATCTTATATCCCCATACTAAAAATTTCATTACTGAAGGGCAGAAATTTTTCGAAGGATTTTCCGGCGGATTCCTCACAATCCGTACTCGTTAATGAAACTTTTGTGAAACAGGCAGGATGGAAAAACCCCATCGGGCAACAAGTTAATTTCTGGTACAACAAACAAGTATTTACGGTAATCGGTGTGGTGAAAGATTATCATTACCATTCTTTAAATGAGAAAATCGGCCCCGATCTTTTTACCATAAAAGCGGGAAATCAGTACGGCATGGCTTTGATAAAAATCAGACCCGGAACGGAAACAGCGAGCCTGAAATATATTCAGTCAAAATTCAAACAGAATTTCCCGATGAAGCCTTATAGTTATTCATTCAAAGCAGACGATAATTATAAGAGCTATGAAGCGGAAAGGAAATGGAAACAGATTATGTTTTTCAGTGCAGTGCTTACCATTTTTATTTCATGCATTGGTTTGTTTGGTTTGTCGGTGCTGTCTGCCGAAAGAAGGATAAAAGAAATCGGCATTCGCAAAGTGCTGGGCGCTTCGGTAAACAGTGTGGTGACCATTCTCTCAAAGGATTTTGTAAAACTGGTGTTGCTGGCGCTACTCATCTCTATCCCGCTCGGATGGTATGCTGTTAATCAAATGGCTGCAAAATTATCCGTACCGTATTGATCTCAGCTGGAAGATCTTTGCGTTCGCGGGTGGCCTCGTTATTTTTATTGCGCTGGTAACAGTCAGCTTCCAGGCACTGAGATCCGCAATGGCGAGTCCGGTGAAGAGCTTGCGTTCGGAATAGGTTGACCGATGACCGATGACCGATGACCGATGACCGATGACCGATGACTCAGTATAAATAGTAAGATTCTTGAATCAGCCAAAAAGTACGCAGGTGGTAAAGGCATCAGTCTTTCTGGTATTGTGGAGAATCATTTGAAATCAATAACAACGAAAGCTGTAAAAGATAAAAACTACAATGAGGTCCCAGTGACTATCCTAAAACTCAGAGGATCGCTCAAATTGCCTAAGAATGCCGATTACAAAAAGGAACTTGGAAACACGCTGGCTAAAAAATATACTTTGTGAAGCGCCTTTTTTTGTACGCTACTAAAAGCGACAACTTGATCTGTTTAGTTACGGCCGGCTTTAATATTTGCCTTAATTGTTCTTGGCTTACTTACTTACTTACGGACTTGCAAAAGATACGGCTAAGAAATCGTGATGTCTCATTTAACAGTTAAGTACCTATTGGTACTGATGGTTTCTGATTAGTAGTATATCTTTATTACTTCCTTCCCTAGGATACTTCCCAAATACCCATCTGTTTTTTTAAAAAAGTAGTGGCCGTAGAATGTTCCATCATTGCACTGTTATACCATTATCATCATTAAACCTACTAAAAAATGAAAATGCAGCGTTTCAGATTTAAAAGAGCCGCGCAATGCGTTGTCTCTTTTGCAATTTTATGCCTGTCAGTTTCGACCAAGGCGCAGGAAAAAAAACCCAACATCCTGGTCATCATGGGTGATGACATCGGTATGTGGAATATCGGCGCTTACCACCGGGGCCTGATGGCAGGCAGAACACCTAATCTCGACAAAATCGCCAGCGAGGGAATGATTTTCACAGACTACTATGCGGAAGCGAGCTGTACTGCGGGCCGTGCAAATTTTATCATGGGAGAATTACCCATACGAACAGGTATGACAACCGTTGGCCAGGCAGGCGCTAAAACCGGAATTCCCGCTGAGGCATGCACTATTGCCACCGCGCTCAAAGCCCTCGGCTATGCTACTGGTCAGTTCGGTAAGAACCACCTCGGGGATCTCAACGAGTTCCTTCCAACAGTACACGGATTTGACGAATTTTTTGGCTATCTCTATCATCTGGATGCGATGGAAGATCCTGCTCATCCCAATTACCCGCAGAACCTGTTGAATGTGGTCGGTCCGCGCAACATGGTTCATTCATGGGCTACCGATAAAGATGATGCGACCGAGATGCCACGTTGGGGTAAGATCGGAAAACAGAAGATTGAAGATGCTGGTCAACTTTATCCCAAACGCATGGAAACAGTGGACGATGAGATCCGGGATATGGCTTTGAATTTCATTGACAAATCCAAAAAAGACGGGAAGCCATTTTTCTGCTGGCTTAACCCTACACGCATGCATATTGTAACACATCTCTCTCCAAAGTATGAAGCCATGCGTAATTCGGAGAACGGATGGTCTGAAGAGGAAGCCGGAATGGCCCAGCTCGATGACGATATTGGTCTTGTGATGCAAAAAATTAAAGACCTGGGTATGGATGACAATACAATTGTGGTATTTACTACGGATAATGGAACTGAAGTTTTCACCTGGCCTGATGGAGGTCAGACTCCGTTTGCTCAAAGCAAAGGAACCGTTTTGGAAGGAGGTTTTCGGGTACCATGCATTCTCCGCTGGCCCGGACATGTGGCTCCCAATTCAGTACAGAATGGCATTTTTTCCGGATTGGACTGGTTTCCCACTTTTCTGGCAGCCGCCGGTAATCCAAACATAACCGATCAATTGCTCAAGGGTGTGAAACTGGGCGACCGCACATACAAGAACCACCTGGATGGTTATAATCAGATGGACGCCATAACGGGCAAAGGTCCCTCTGCACGTCACGAAATCTTTTACCTTGGCGAAAGCACGGTTGGCGCAATTCGCATTGACGATTATAAATATCGTTTCATTGACCAGCCCCAGGGCTGGCTTGGAGAAAAAACGCATGTTGATGTTCCTTATCTGATCAATCTACGGCTTGATCCGTTTGAACGTACGGGCTGGCCAGGCAACGGGACCAAAGACGGTGGTCAGCAATATTTCGATTGGTTCAAATTCCAATTCTGGCGCTTCGTGTTTGTTCAGCAGGTAATGGGAAAGGAACTTCAAACCTTCCTGGATTACCCTCCCATGCAGAGAGGTGCGAGTTTCAACCTCGATGCAATAAAAGCAGAGATGGCTACCAGGATGGCACAGGCTGAAGCGGCTGCCCATGGGACAGGTCAGTAATTGACAACTGATCACGACCGGAGCGCTCCCAGCCTGGAGCATAACAGAGATGATTTTAAAAGGCCGGATAGATATCCGGCCTTTTTTTATTTACATATGCAGTTACAACCGAATATTATTTGTCACGTTCTTACCTGACATGAGCGGTGACGGTCAGTTCACCGGCAACAGAGTTTCTGCGTTGCTATACCAATTCACTTTTTTGCTGCCATACATCGTAAGAGCAAGGATGATAAACAAACCAATACTTCCGACCAGCAGCGCGGTATCTTCCAGACGAATCAGCACGAAAATAAAACCATATAGAAGTGAAAGTACCCCCGTAAAAATGCCGGATGATTTCCAGCTTTTAAAATGCGCTTTGGCGTACAGTCCGATTAACAGGATTGTACCAACAGCTGCAATCAGGTAGGCGTAGTCGAAATTCATAAATTCACTGATGGCCAGCAACAGACTGTAAAATATCACCAATGCCAGTCCGATCAGCACATACTGAACGGGATGGATGGGTTTGTGTTGCATGAGTTCGATAATGAAGAAAAGTGAAAAGGTAAGTCCGATGATCAGAAAAGCATATTTAATGGAACGATTTGTTTTTGCATACTGATCTGCGGGCTCAATCATCGTAACACCAAATGACAAAGCAGACGGGTCAAATTTTGTATTATTCCACAGGGTACCAAATGGCAGATTCGCTTTATTAAAATTCCAGGAAGCATTAAATCCGGATTTGGTAACACTTCTTTCTGAAGGAAGATTACTGCCGTCGAAACTCGGACTGGGCCAGTCTGATACCAGAGAAAAATGACTGTTCCCACTCAGCGGAACAAAATGCAACATTTCACTGCCTTTTATTTTTATGTTCATTTCATAGTTTAAAGGTTTGCCCAGGTCAGTTTCGCTAAGCGCTATGGGCGCAGACAATCCCTTTTCATCGATATCTTCTACTGGTAGTCCCGGGGAAAGTTCGTTATCAACTCCCTTGAAACGGACGATGATCTTTTCTTCGATCCCTTTAAAATCAGAAATTCCAAAACAGATTCTCGCATCGTTCCATTGAATTTGATCGGTCGTTAATTCTTTGGGAAGACTGAAGATAAAATTTCCCTGATCCTTCATGGTCGCCCGATACAACAGCACTTTGTAGATGGATCTTTCCCTGATTTCATGATTTATTTTTCCGCTCAGCTCTTTATTTTCCGGAATAATCAACAAGTGTTTTATTGTTACAGCAGGTTTGCCGGAAATATCATTCGTAATGATATGATAGGGGAGGTAGATGTATGGCCCGGAAATTGTTTGCGCGCTTGCCCAGCGACTGTCGACTTCTTTAACAACGGCTTCGTTTCGGGACTGTCTTTCCTGAACAAGATCGTTGATATATGCAGTTGGTAACATCATCAAACCGATCAACGCAGCCGTAATGGCACCTTTGATCAGTATTTTATTTGAACGACTGGTGGGCGTTTGGTAAGAAATTGTCTCAGCATTGTTTGGAGTTTCCATATTTGTTTGTTTATAGTTTAAAAAAGTTGGTTTAACATATCCGAAATAGATCTCAAGTTGTTTTTTTGACAGAAAGAGTGTGATCAGCGAAGTGCAAAGCAGGATTGCGAATATGGCCAGTCCGACTTCCACCAGTGGAGTTGTCCAAGACTCCATCATGCCCGCCAACCCGGAATAAATAATGAAAAATAAAACACCGTATAAAAAAGCAACCACGCCGCAGATCAGGATAACCAGGTAAACTTTGTTGTCGTATGAATCGATGTTGCTTTTGATGAATGGCAAAAAGACAATCATGATGAACAATACAGGGAGACTTGCCATCAAACTAGACGGAATTCCGGGTAAAATCAAAGCCACCATCCGTGGATTTGCAAACAATAGAAAAATAATTCCGCCGGATGCGAGTACAACCGTGGAGAGAAACCATATTCTGGCACTAAGTGTGATCGTCTTCATGATATAGAAAGTGCTTTGTATTTCAAAGTATATAGGTAAAAAAAATCAACCCATTGACCGAATCATTTTTTCCAACGCATCCAAATGGGTTTTAAATGCTTTTTTCCCGCTTGTTGTGATGGCATAGGTTGTATTTGTTTTTCTTCCTATAAATCCTTTTTCAACCTGGACGTAACCGGCCTCTTCGAGTGTCTTCATATGACTGGCGAGATTACCGTCGGTAACCTGTATCAGTTCCTTGAGCTCATTAAAATTCGTGTGGTTATTCATGATCAGTGCACTCATAATACCCAGCCGGATCCTGCTGTCAAATACTTTATTTAATTGTTCAATCGGATTCTTCATGATTTAATTCACTTTAATCTGCTGCGTATTTACAGCGCTGCCTGCAACACGTTCGTATTTCCACCACATGGCAAAGCCATATATTATATGGAATACACCAAATCCGAGTGTCCAAAAGAAAATCCCGCGATCGGGAACCCGGAGATTTATGATTCCCAAAATAATTTCTGCATATCCCAACCAGCGTACTTCGCCGATGGTGTATTTACTTCCGTTTACCAATGCCAAACCGTAAAATATAAGACAGGAGGGGGCAACTAATTCGTATCCGCTGATTTCTATGATATGCCAGATTAATATGGCTCCTGTTGCCAGTGGCAGGAATGTATTCCACATCAATCTCCTGGCTGCACTTCCCCAGATGGCGACGCCTTCTTTTTTACTTCTGACGAATGTAAAAAAAGTGGCCAGTATTAAAGCCGTTACAAATGTGAGAAAAGCAATTAAAATCAGATCATATTTTAATTCATTTATTGCACCACCAACCTTTTTATATTCCGCCTGATAATAATGAACAATACGAAGATGGGCAATCCAGGCGCCAACCAATGCGCAGATACCTGCAGAAATGCCGCTCCAGCCGCTCAGGCTGATAAACCGGCTGCTGCGTTCCATCATCCGTTTTATATCATGTAAGGTTTCAAGTGGCTGCGTAGAATTATCCATAAAAAAGTACTTTGAAATACAAAGTAAATGGATATTTTTAATATGTGCAAGCTTTTTAGGGGATATTTTTATACTTAGAAGGATTATTGAATACCGACTTTTAAATGTTTGCTTAACATCTTATATTCGTACTTAAATAAGTACTTATGCGGGTGGTCAATTATACGGAGTTTCGCAATAACCTGGCGGAAAACCTGAATAACGTTAACGACGATGGCGATATCGTAATCGTCTCGAGAAGTAAGGGGAAAAATGTCGTGGTCATGTCCCTTGAAGAATATAATTCCATACAGGAAACTCTTCATCTGACAAGTACAACGACCAACCGTAAACGTCTCGACAGAGCAGTAAAGAATATGAATTCAAACAAATATATCAGGAAGGCATTAATTGAAAAGTGATGGAACTGGTTTGGGATCCCGGAAGCTGGGAGGATTATATTTATTGCCAAAATACGGACAAGAAAATATTATTTCGGATCAACGAATTGATAAGGGATACGCTGCGTTCACCTTTTAAAGGAATTGGGAAGCCTGAACCATTAAAAGGCAACATATCCGGATGCTGGAGCCGGCGTATAAATGATGAACACAGACTTGTCTATGCTGTTCGGGATAAACGACTCTAAATTCTCCAGTGTAGATTTCATTATGACAAGTAGTTACCGTTTCGTCACAAGTTGTTTAAAAACAAAACAAAACTTTCCCCGCTTGAATTCAGACAATCGTTTAACTAAACCGGTGGTTTCTTTTAATCTAAAAGGAGTCACTATTCGCGAAAGCCGATATTCCGTTAAGGAAACCATTGACCGACTGATTAAATTTCTGGAAGAACATGGTGTTACAATATATGCGAGAATCGACCAGCAATCTGAAGTTCAAAAGGCCGGGATCGAATTATTGCCTCTGGAATTTATTCTTTTTGGGAATCCGAAAGTTGGCGGACTTGTGATGGTGGAAAATCCTTTAGCTGCGCTCGATCTTCCTCTTGAAATAATTGCTTGGGAGGACAAAGAAAATAAAGTTTGGTATGCTTTTAACGAAGCAGTGTATTTGGGAGAAAGATATTCTCTCTCTCAGAAACTTTCAGATACGCTGAATGTCGAAACTGTTGTGTCAAAGGCATTAAATGCCTGATCAGGATAACCGGAGTTGACCAATGGTTTGCCTTTTACCGTAATATGCTACCTTTATTATCTCCAATTTTATTAAATCCCCGTTTGACCGATTCTTTATAGACATTAGAAATACACAACTATATGCCTCATCCCATATTACTCGAAGACTGGACCTCATACGATAACCGCAAAATAAAAGAGGAAAAAGATCCATCCAGATTCTCCTGCACCGATCGATGGGAGGTAGAATATCTGGCAGACAAACTTAAAAAGCATTATCCGCTAAAATCTCCGCAGGTAATCTTCCACGCTATTCAACATTGTTGTTCTCAGGTAAAGGCGCCTCATCCGAGGGAAAAGTTTATTGAATGCGTAGTAGGTAATTTTGTGAGCGAGTAGGTACCATCAAAAATCAAACGAAAGAAATCTCATTTCCGTTTAAAGTAACCCCATCCGATGAAGGATATTTTTTTAATGGAACATTCAAAATAAACAGGAGAGATTTTGGTGCGGGAGGAACCAGCAGCATCTCCGATGATCTGGAAGTTTCATTGAACATATCGTCCAAAAAATTATAAAGAAGTAGTGCCAATAAATTTGTACGGCTCAATTTTTATTTAGTGTGTGGCTCTAAAACAAGCATCGGCTTTAATCGGGTGCCAATTAAATCGATGGCCTCCATCAGTTTTTCATGCGGCAATTCGGCACTATCCATCTGAAAAGTAAGTCTGGATATTCCTCCGAGTGATTCGGAATGCCGGAGAATTTTTTCTGCCACTTCTTCCACACTTCCAACCATCAATGCACCTGTTGGTCCTGCCTGCGCTTCAAACCTGGCCCTTGTCATGGGTGGCCATCCACGTTCTTTGCCTATTTTGGTCATTGAGGCTGCATATCCCGGATAAAAATCATCAATGGCTTCCTGCGAAGTCTTTGCTACATGACCGAGTGAATGCAAACCTACTTTGAGTTGTTCGACCGTAAATCCAGCTCTTTTTCCAGCCTCGCGATAAAGATCTACCAGCGGACGAAACTGGTGCGTTTCGCCACCAATCACTGCAACCATCAACGGTAATCCCAGTGAGCCCGCACGGACAAAAGATTCAGGTGTGCCACCCACGCCAATCCAAATGGGCAGGGGATCCTGCAAGGGTCTTGGGTATACAGGGAGATTCTTCAGGGCAGGTCTGTATTTACCTGACCATGTAACAAATTCATTTGCGCGTATTTTCAGTAAGAGATCGAGTTTTTCCTCAAATAACTCGTCATAATCTTTTAGGTTATATCCGAACAACGGAAATGCTTCTATGGATGAACCACGTCCCACTACCATTTCGGCTCTACCGCGGGAAATCAGATCCAGTGTTGCAAAGTTTTGGAATACTCTTACCGGATCAGCCGCGCTTAATACGGTAACCGCGCTGGTAAGGCGAATATTTTTTGTACGGGCAGCGGCTGCCGCCAGAATGAGCGTGGGCGCAGAATCAAGAAAACCCCTGCGGTGATGCTCCCCGATTCCAAATAAGTCGAGACCCACCTGGTCAGCATACTCAATTCTGTCAAGCAATTGCGCCATTGCATTCGCATCATCTGTGTTTTTGCTGCGATTGTCAGTAAACATGGCGGCAAAACTGTCAACTCCTATTTCCATTTTTTATCCGATTTATTGTAAAATATCAACAAGCAAATTTGGATATATTTACTTACAAATAGTTAGTAGTATACTATAGGATAGTGGTAACCTTTTGGTTAGTTAAAAGAATAAGCGATTCCTGCCAATAGGTTCACGGAGCTAATAGGAAAGTTTAAATACTCATGATGTGGAGGACCTCCATAATTATAATTACTATTATAGATTGCATTGCTGTGGGTATAACTGGCATTTATCATAAGCGACCAATGCAGGTTTATGTGGTAGTTGAATACTGAACCGAATTGATAGCAAAAAGCAGGATGAAGATATCCGCCCCAAAAAAAACCCGTTTCTGATCCATTCACATAATATTGAGTTATAGTGTAGTCAGGTACGAAGGCCTGCTGAATTCCACCTCCAATATTAATTTCAATACTGAATTTTTCAGATACATCAAGCGGAAATTCTATTTTCGGACCCACGAGAAATGTCCACAAAAGCCATGATTTTGAATTTACAACAAGAGAACTTGTATCCGGATAATCGGGTGTCAAAGTCCGGGCCAAAGCTTTATTGTCTACACTATTTTGCCGCCAGCTCCCAATGGCATAAATACCAAAAATTGAATTTGGAAAATGATATGCAACTGTAATTGTTGTATTAATACCTGTTTTTGCGGCACTTTGTATTTTTGAGGAATCCAAACCGGAGCCCGCAAATTTTCCCCCGGGAATGCGGGACCAAATAAAATCCCTATCCTGAATGGTTGTTCAATATTTTGGGCTTGAAGATCAGACATGATCAGCAAAACAAAAAATATGCTGATCAAAAGCCTTCGCATAATCAAATGGTTGAAGGGGTCTGTGCTTAAAACTATGAATTATTATACGTGTAAAGCTATTTTAAATACGGGCATACCATTCAATGCACATTGTTAAATATTGTGTTAAGGTATTTACTTATCTGCAAACAGATTTAGCCAGATACAAAAAATGCCTTGTTCAAATTAACTTCGCAATCTAATTTTTTGCGAGTTGCTTATAAATAATATTTATTTGCGAAGTCTATAAAAATTTAGTTCCTACTTATCCGATAAATCACTCCATCGTCGGTGATTGCGAAGAGCATATTATTCATATAAGTGACATCGCGGATACGTTGATTTTTATCAGTGAGTAATCTTTCTTCGCCGACTATTTTGTTATTCTTTATGATAAGTCTGTCCAGATGTTGCCCGCTGAGTGCAGAAACAAATAAATTATTTTTCCATTCGGGTATCGCATCGCCCTTGTAAAAACAAATACCACAGGGTGATATCACGGGATCCCAATAATAAACCGGTTGTTCCATGCCCGCTTTTTGCTGAATGCCGGCACCCATTTTTTCACCGCTGTAATCTATGCCGTATGTAATCACGGGCCATCCATAATTCCTGCCAGGCTGTATCAGATTGATCTCATCACCGCCGCGGGGACCAAATTCCGATTCCCAGAGTCCGCCTGTTGCGGGATCTATATCAAGTCCGTCTGGATTACGATGCCCGTAAGAATAGATTTCAGGTTTATCACCCGCGTCTTTGATGAAAGGATTTCCGGTAGCTGCCTTACCGTCAGTGGTTATCCGAACAATTTTTCCCAGGTATGAATCCAGTTGCTGAGCCTGCACCCTGGCTTCCGGAATATATTTTTCACCGACACTTACAAAGAGGAATCCGTTTTTATCGAACACCAGCCTCGATCCATACTGAAGATTGCTGTTGGTAGCCGGAGTTGCTCTGAATATGACCGACACATTTTCAACTAAGCCGCCGGCTTCGTTAAGTCTGCCTTTCGCAACAGCGGTTATATTACCTCCCTGATATTTTTCCGAATAACTCCAGTACATCATTTTATTACTTGCAAAATCCGGATCGAAAGCCACGTCGAGCAAACCACCCTGACCGGAATAAACAACAGCCGGCAAACCCGTAATTTTTTTAACGAGTGCTCCGTTTGCATCGTGGATTTCCATATGCCCCGATTTGATGGTTACCATCAGTCGTCCGTCGGGCATAGCGACAATGGCAAACGGAGGGCCTAGTTTTTCTGATATCTTCTCCACTTTATACGGCGTAGTTGTTTTTGCGCCGGCAATTCTTGTTTGTCCGGCGAACGCAGGTTTGTAATCGCTGTTTTGAGATTTGGTTTCTACCGATGGCAGACTGTCCGTATTATTTATTTCGTTGTGCGCATAGCCTGCAGTAGAAATGAGCAGGAGGGCAGATAAAACGTTAAACGGTTTCATAATAAATTATTTAGGTAGACCAATCAATCCGTATCTCTACTGCAAAAATCATACTCCGTTATTCAGCCTGACAATTTGCAGAGTTACATTCGCAGCCTCAAAATAAAATATTGAATTTTTGAAATTAATGGTAATTTTATTTTCTTTTTACTCCCATATCTCTTTGAATAATCCATATTAAGAGATTTTATTCATCCTCCGAACGACTGCAATATCCTCCGCACTCATTAAAAGTATTATCGACTTCTTTCCGGTATCAGTATCCAGCGTATTTCGTGCCGTTTCACCCCTGTAGGATCAATTATTGTTCAAACCTTAAACCTAATGTATGAAAAAAAGAATTATTGCCTTCACTGCGATGTCTATCATCTGTTTCCTATTTCTAACATGTAATAAGTCCCATGATTTACCCGGGAATTTTATAAATCAGGACTGCCAGGTCGCTGAATACCATATTCCAGAGGTAATGGTCACCTTCCCATTTAAAAAAACATATGATGCTTCCGGCAAAACATTAAAAGTGATTGAATGCGTTTTCTGGCCTGAGATAGGTCCTCCACAAATCAGTGAACCGGAATACCACCACATTTTCCAGGTGGAACAGCGTGGCCTGATGTTATATATGATCAATATACAAACCAATAAAGGACCCTTAGCTGACACTGTAGTTAGGATAACTATTAACAATGACGGAAGGGTTAAATCATGTATTGCAAATTCAGAATTGTTTCCTGATGGATTACCCTTAAATAATTCATTGGACACGTTAGTTACTGAAGAATATATTTATCGAGATAACAGAGTACTGGCAGTAAAAAGCTATTATTCGGGTTCAGATCCTGAAACTAGAATAGATAGTTTAACGTACGACAAATACGGGAATGTTTTGTCTTTCGAATCCAATTCCTATCAGTATGACTATACCAGAAAAGCAAAGCAGCAATTTTACTGTATGGACTATATGGGAGGAGACTGGCCATTTTATTTACTTCAATATCTCGGATTTTTTCCGGAAGTCACCAGTCCTGTAAATATCCGTACTTACATACAGGGTAGCGGTGATTATTATGGTTCGCTGACCAATCATAAGTTCGATTCAGAAGGCAGGTTGGTGAGTTATGATTTCGGTGGTACCAATCCCGGTCCTCCAATAACTGTTATATGGAATTGCAATAAATAATTTCGATTTGACTACTGATCATATATGCTAATGAAGTAGCCTTAACGCAAGCATAAGAGATATATTATGATAGCCCGCTGTAGCCGACTATTTACTCATCTTAACCGGTCTCATCAGGTGGGAGAATGTGAGTGAGCCCATCGTCCATCTGCCGTTTTCTTTAATGTATACTTCGGTTACCATAAAAGGATTGACGACTTCATTGCCACCTACTACTGCCACCAGGTCTATATCATTTAACAGAATGGCTGTGTTGCCAAAAATGTTCACGGTGTAAGAGTAAACTTCGGCTTTCTTATACCAGATGCCTCCGCTTTTAATGGTCGCAAGTTCCTGGGTTTTCCCCCAGCTACCTCCCATATGAATAAACATGGATTTGTCAGCAAAAAGTGTATTTAAGGAATCTACATTTTTGTTGGCCATCCAATCCCATTTCTGTTTTGAAAGGTTGATGAGTTCCTGTTGTTCAGGCGTAAATGTTGTTGTTTGTTGTGCTTGGGAATTGAATGAGCTCATTAGAATTATAAGTAACGCGGGAATCGATGTTTTCATAAAATTGTTTGAAGTTTTAAATTGTGAATTGTTGCTTAGAAATAATTTTTATTTTTTGCTATGATATTCCTCCTCAGTTACTCTCTGCAACCATATCGTTTTGCCTTTCTGGGCCGGAGTAAATGCGATATATGCAAAGTCGCTTCCCGGATCTGAACCATGCCAATGCGCAACTCCCGGAGCACATTTTATCAAGTCCCCTTTGCGTATGATTTGAATGGGCTTACCCTTCTCCTGATAATAACCCGCGCCTTCTGTAATAAGAAGAATTTGTCCGGCGGGGTGAATATGCCAGTCCAGTTTTGACCCGGGTGCATAAGTAGCCATAGCCACACTGTAATTCAGGATGCTGTCTGGTTTGCTGAGTTCATTCAGCCATATCGTGCCCGTATGATTATCTGTAGTGGAAATTTCACCTTTTGGAAAAATTGCTGCTTCCTGTCCGGATACGCGGGTAGTTACAATGCTTGTTACTATCGCCAGAAGAAGTAACCTTTTCATTTCTATTTTTTTATTTTGAATTAATTAAGACTAACGGTTTACCATTTTTTGAGCCTGTTCGGAATAACGGTTACCCTGCACTTCAATATTTGAAAGGGCTTCATTTATTTTTTTAAGATCAGTATCTGATAATTCAATTTCAGCAGCTCCTAAATTTTCTTTCAGGCGATGCAACTTCGTTGTGCCCGGAATAGGAACGATCCATGGTTTTTGTGCAAGCAGCCAGGACAAAGCGATTTGTGCAGGAGGTTGCTGCTTTTTCTTTCGCAATATTTCCAAGTAACTCAACGAGCGTCTGATTAGCCTTTCTGTTCTCTTCCGAAAAACGCGGTACAGTATTCCGGAAATCACTTTTGTCGAAGGAGGTATTTTCATTGATGGCGCCTGTTAAGAAACCTTTGCCCAGCGGACTGAAGGGAACAAAGCCGATGCTCAGTTCTTCGAGCGTTGGCAGTATCTCGTTTTCCGGTTCCCGCCACCAGAGCGAATACTCACTTTGAAGGGCAGTGACGGGATGTACTGAATGGGCTCTTCGAATGGATTGACACGCCGGCTTCTGATAACCCGAAATGTTTAATCTTGCCTTCTTTGATGAGATCTTTCACTGTTCCTGCCACATCTTCCATGGGCACATTCGGATCAACACGATGCTGATAGAACAGATCAATATGGTCGGTACGTAGTCTTTTAAGTGCCGCTTCTGCTACTTCCCGGATACGTGCAGGACGACTGTCAGCACCAAGTGTCGGTCTGCCATCTTTGAATCCGAATTTAGTAGCAATGACCACTTTGCTGCGAAATGGTTCCAAAGCTTCTCCTAAAAGTTCCTCATTGTCGAAAGGCCCGTACGCTTCTGCGGTATCGAAGAAAGTCACGCCCTGTTCATATGCTGCCCTGATCAGTTTAATGGCATCCTGTTTTTCTGTTGCAGGTCCGTAACCGAAACTTAATCCCATACATCCTAATCCCAAAGACGAGACTTCGAGTCCGCAGTTTCCTAAAAATCTTTTTTTCATATTATTAAAAGTTTTTCTTTGCAGAAAGAGATATTCTTCATGATAATTCTTTTATCATGTGGTGATTTCGTATTCCTCGAAAGTTTGAGTATTTGTTTAGACTGCAAAGTGTACCCATTTTCGGGATTGGTTTGTATACAGATTGCGGTTTTATCAACCAATATCGCTGATTTCCTGTTTCATAAGGATTCGGTGATGATTAATGCGGTAATTTTATTGCAGACAAATCATCTATTTATGGATAATCCGCTGAGGCGCTTTGAAACTATTAACGACTACAATGTTTTTAACAACAATAGTACGCTTCATCCGCTGGTAAGTGTGGTTGATTTGTCGAAAGCGGCGCCGCGGCAGGGTTCCCGCATGTATTTTGGTTTCTATACGATTTTCTTAAAAGATGTTAAGTGTGGTGATCTGGTGTATGGCCGGGCAACCTATGACTACCAGGAAGGTACGTTGGTTTTCATTGCACCGGGTCAGGTGGCGGGTTTGAACAGCAATGGCGAAACCTATCAGCCAAAAGGTTATGCATTGATTTTTCATCCTGATTTAATTCACGGCACATCACTTGGAAAACATATTCAGGATTATAATTTTTTTGGCTACCAATCCAATGAAGCCTTACATGTTTCAGAACAGGAAAGAAATATAGTACTCGATTGTTTTTCAAAAATTAAATATGAATTGGAGCGTGCAATTGACAAACATAGCAAAAGACTGACCGTATCCAATATTGAATTGTTTTTGGATTACTGTGTTCGTTTTTACGATCGCCAGTTTCTCACACGCGATAAAGTACATAGCGGAATATTGGAAAGGTTTGAGAACTTATTAAACGATTACTACCGGTCAGAGAATCCACAAAATATGGGTTTGCCTTCTGTGGCTTATTGTGCCGGAGAATTAAATTTATCACCAGGTTATTTTGGGGATCTGATTAAAAAAGGAACAGGGAAAACAGCACAGGAATATATTCAGTCGAAAGTGATTGATGTAGCTAAAGAAAAGATACTCGAGCAGGAAAAGTCTGTTAGTCAGATTGCTTATGAATTAGGCTTCAAATACCCGCAGCACTTCACCCGACTTTTCAAACAGCAGGTGGGGGATACACCTAAAGAATATCGAAGCGCGCTCAATTAAACGGAGACTGCCATCGAGAATCATCGCACCGAAGCCGCATGAACTTTCTCATTGGCTAAAACGGGCTCTATACTTTCTCCCATTGCCTGGACCAATTCATGCGGCCATACCGATTCACCCTGTTGTATATGCTGGACCCATGTCTTTTTATCGTCCTTTAAATGAAAATTCGCTGGATAAATAACGGCCGAGTGACCGAAGAAAATAACTTTGATCCAGCCTTGTCCCCTGGTTGAAGGACAGAAGATACCACTGCATTCTATGCCGTGGTATGTAAATGTAAAACAAGTCATATTGTAGTTTTTTATGGCACGATTTCATAAATATTTAATTACTTTTCAGTTGGCGGGGCATTCATTTTCTGTTGGCTCAGTGACCTTTCTAATAACAGGTCTTCCGTTTTGTTTTTTAAACCTATAATCGAGTTCTGTTTGGTCAGGATGATCGAGTAAATCCCCATAACAGAATGTACGGACGTTACATCGTTATCCAACATGATGTCATCAAAAATGAGATTTAGATTGTTAAATAATTCGTTTCTCAGAAGGGTACCATGCTGGGCCTGCATAAATAATTCAGGATAGCTTTGATCGAAATGGGAGAATAATTCTTCCAATTGAAGAAGCTGGGTTAAACGGCACTGTATTTTTCCATCTGAAAGTATTCTGAGATCACTCAACGCATTCATTTGCAAAATTTCCAATTCAGCCGGATAACCGAATTGAATACTGCTATAATGATTAAAGTCTATAAAACGACCAATAGATTTTGCTGTCAGCGTTTTTATTTCCGAAATATAAATATCGAAATTTTCCATTTTTTATTTCTTTCCGGCCGACTTAAGTAAACCGGAATGACATTTAAACCACTTTATACATCCTTGTAGCGGAATTTATATAGTCCAGCGGATTAAAAGCATTTTCAAATATGTCTTTGAGTTCATTCAGTTTCTTTTGCAGGATGGACATTTTTACGCCCATCGCCGGATCTTTTGAATATTCTTTCAATAGTCCTTCATATCTGTCTATATATGCCTGAAGCCGGAATGTTATATTGCCAAACCTTAATTTGATGGACTGGATATCCATGAGAGAGTAATAAATATTTTCTTTCCAATCTTTTGGATTTGTTTCCTTTTGCGCAGCGACTAGTTCTGAAGCTTTTTTTCTGATGCGCGTAATGTAAGTATATCTTTTATCTGCATCATTTTCCCTGGTAAAGTGTTCGTTAAAATCAGCCGGTAAAATTCCCAGTGAATTCAGATTCTTATTGAGTATGGTTTCATAGTGGGTATGCAGTTCATCCAGTTCTTTGGTAATGAGTTCCCAATCCTCCTCAATGGCGCCCTTATCATGATCGAACTGACTGAGTTTTGTGATCAGCAGGAACATGTTTTCGCTTTCCTCTTTCAATTGATGTTGTTTTTTGCTGATGGACTTGATATAATCGTCGACACCGGTAAAAAACAAACTCGTTATAGGGCCGCCCAGCGGAATATTTCCGGTAGCCGTACCTGTTACGTCCATGAGTTTTATCAGTACATCTAATGTGGGTTCCTTATCCTTATTTTTTTCGATATAACTGTGAAATTTCAAATACCAGTCATTATAATCCGGATAGGTCGTCGGGTTGGTTACGTCAGAAAGAAGTCCAAAAAATTCCTTTGTGGATTCAAACAGGATAACTGGTTTGATTTCCCTGTCCATATACAACAGATTGACGATAGCAGACTGATAATTTGCTTCGAATACGATCAGTTCGTTTTGCTCCAGTGCTTTTTGTTTGTCTTCCAGAGCCTGCACCCTTTCCAGTAATTTATCTGCTTTTTCCCTGACATTCTTTGTTTCCACAATTGACTTATCCAGGTCATTCACTTTTTGATCCAGGCGTAAAACCGTTGAATCGATTGATCTTGTTTTTTTATCCAGGCTCACCTGTATATCTGACAATACTTTTTCTCTCAACTCTTTTTCAGAACCCAGGGAATCTTTGTTCTGCGCGGATACAGAAAACTGAACAGTTAACAATCCGATAAGTATGATAGATGTTTTCATGGGTGGATTTACATTAAGG
Source organism: uncultured Bacteroidota bacterium (assembly GCA_963757315.1). Lineage (GTDB taxonomy): Bacteria > Bacteroidota > Bacteroidia > Chitinophagales > Chitinophagaceae > Puia. The sequence continues at coordinate 1,616,211 of CAVWRD010000012.1, forward strand.
ATCAATTGCCATCACCTGAAGTCTGGACTGGCGTTTCAGTAAATGGGAAAAATCACGCGTTCCCGTAATTGACCGGACCTGCGATTCTTCCGGGTTGAGCAATAACATATCGGCCTGAACGGATTCCGCAAACAGAAGAATTGTTTTTGCCAGATTGTTTCCATTTACGAGCTTATGTACGATCTGGCAATTTGCCGACTCTTTAAGAATCCGGTAAGTTTCCACCAGTGCGTGAGAAGTAGAAGAATATTCCAGGTCATTCGCTTCCTGATTAATTACAGATACAAGGTAAATGGTGATGCCCCTGCTGTTTACAAAACGGGCGAGCACGTCTACTTTTCGGTTTGGGATGAAAGACCGGATGGGCAACACAATAGATCTTATTTTATTTAATGCTACACCCGGTTGTATGGTTAAAACAGCACAATGTGTTTCTTTTGCAATATTGAATGAAGAAATTGGTTTATTAAATATCCGCCATTTGCGTTTTGCATGCCGGGCCAGTATGATCAATTGCGCATGCAATTCTACAGATTTTTGAATAATAATTTTTTCTATGGATTTGCCCGCGATCACAGATGTATAAACTTCCGTTCCGGGAACGGCTTTTTCTATTATTTCCTTCCATTTTGTGAGTTTTGAGATTTTTTCCCCTTTTGAAATCGAATTGCTTTTTTTTTGAGGACTTACGACGTGCACGAGATGAATAGCGGTTTTTCCAACGCCGGCAAGATCAATGGCTTTTTCCACTGAAACTTTTGTATTCTCAGAAAGATCAACCGGTAAAAGGATATTATTGAAGGATTGCGACAATGGGTGGCTTCTTATCAAAGCAAAAATGGGGTGGAATAGTTAGGAAAGGATTAAAGAGGGATTATAATCTGATTAGAATTTATTTAACTATATTATTTTGCTGAACTTTATATTTTTATTAAGGAACACATGGCGGAAAGAAGAATATTAATTGTAGAAGATGAAAAGAAAATAGCCGATACACTCCGGATGGGCTTGTCAGAATACGGATATTATACAGAGCTGGCCTACGATGGAATTATTGGCAAAAAACTTTTACTTACAAAAACATACGACTTAATAATACTCGATATTAACCTGCCGGGTGTGAATGGTTATGAACTCTGTAAAATGATCAGGATTCACAATCCTGCCCTTCCGGTTATTATGCTCACATCCATGAGTACCCTAAATGATAAAATAGAAGGGTATAATGCAGGCGCGGATGATTACCTTGTTAAGCCTTTCGAATTCCGGGAACTGATTTTGAAAATCAGGGCTTTGCTAAAAAGAACACTCAACGAGCATTTGCCTGTGGGTAATATGTTAAGGGCAAAGGATCTTGAAATGAATCTGGATACGAAGGAAGTGATCCGGGATGGACAGAAAATAAGCCTGACCGCCAAAGAATTTCAATTGCTTGAATATTTCCTCCGTAATAAGAACAGGGTCCTTTCCCGTGCTGATATTGCTGTGAACGTTTGGGAAATAGACTTTCAGTCCAATACAAATGTTATCGACGTATACGTGAACTACCTCCGCAATAAAATAGATAAAAAATATTCGGAAAAACTTATTCAAACCCATGTTGGTATGGGTTATATTCTCAGGGAAAAATAAATGTATGTCGGTAAGGACCAGGATAACGATGCTTTTCGCTTCGATTGTACTTGTGATATTAATACTTGTATGCGGGTCAATCTATTATTTTTCTTATACCAACAGGTTAAATTCATTTAAAACAAGACTTACCAATTGGGCAATTACAACCGGCAGGCTGCTTGGCCAGTCAACAGTATTTGACCAGCAAATGATGCTTACCATTGATGCATCCACCATGCTTGCGATGAAAGACAAAACGGTACAGGCGTATGATCACTTAAATAACCGGATTTATATTTATAGTGACAGCGACGCCGAGACTATTCAGTTTCCAGGAGATCTTCTGAACAGAACCAGGGAGGAAGGAGATATATTTTTCAGTTTAGGGAAACGTGACGTTATTTCACATTATTATCATGATAAAGAATTTAGCGTTGTGATGATCGTTGCTGCGTTTGATGAAGCCGGGAAGCAAAAGCTGGTACAGCTTTCTTATATATTAGCTTTCAGTTTCACCGGTGGAATTTTGATTGCCATTGCTGCAGGTTATATGTTTTCGAAGAGATTGCTGACCCCATTGCGAAAAATTGCAGATGAAATAAATGAAATTTCTGTTCAGAACCTGGCCGGCAGAATCAAGTCGGGCGAGGGGAAAGATGAATGGAACTATCTTGCCGAAACCCTGAATCAACTCCTGTATCGCCTGCAGGACGGATTTGAGATTCACAGGAGATTTATTTCCAACGCCTCGCATGAATTATCCACTCCGCTCACCTCCATTTCCAGTCAGCTCGAAATATCGCTGAACCGCGACAGGGAGGCTTCGGAATACCGGCAAACGATGGAATCCATTCATCAGGACGTACGACAGCTCAGCAGGCTGACCCAGACATTGCTTGAATTTGCGAGAGCCTCCGGCGATCCCGGCGGACTTGAAATAGACCTGGTAAGGATAGACGAAGTTTTAATGGCATTACCTGGAGAAATCACAAAATTAAACCAGTCGCACATAGTGAAGCTGGTATTTGAAAAATTACCGGATGAGGAGGAACAATTACTTGTATTCGGAAATGAAGAACTGTTGATTACTGCGCTGAGAAATATTACTGTAAATGCCTGCAAATATTCGGACAATCATCTCGCGGTTGTAAGACTCGTTTCTGAAAATAACCAGATCATGATTTATATTGAAGATGAAGGAAAGGGTATTCCCGAAGGAGAATTACAAAATATATTTCAGCCATTTTACCGGGTAAGCAATAACCGGAATATAAAAGGATTCGGGTTGGGATTATCATTGACGAATCAGATTATAAAATTACATAAGGGTCGGATTAACGTACACTCAGTAGTAGGGAAAGGCACTGTATTTACTATTACCCTGCCGATCGCCGGCAATCTTTCAAAGAAACAAGGAGTTTCTTAAATAGACTTTATCGCAGAGATTTTAAAGCCTATTTGACTGTTATTTCGATAGTGGCTGACAACTTACTTCCATAAGAACGGTGAATACCGTCGGCCAACTGGAGTGTAAGCCGGTGTTTGCCAGGCGGTAATTCAATGGTTGCAGTGGTTTGCCCCTTACCGAAATGCAGGTGTTGTGCGTCTTTTGGTATAACTTCTCCGGCTGCAACGGAATCGCCGGCATCGATTATGATATGATGATGTCCTTCTCCGGCCACTATGGACCCTGCGGAATCAACTTTTATATTTTCAACTCCCATCTCCACCTTAAAAGGTGATTTAACGACCTGATTGTTCTTCAGATTCTTAAAATAAACTCTTGCTCCGGCAGGCACCGCAGGCAAGACCATTGCACTCTTCATGGTGTCCGCCATCTGTTTTGCAGTGTCTGTCGCTTTTGATGAAGCTGTTGTATCTGCAGTACCTGAATTGGTTCCACTGCTGTTACATGCCATCCAGCCTGTTGCAAAAAATAATAAAATAAGGTAACCTTTTCGCATAGTTGAAAAATATGAACCGCTAAGTTAATCGACTGGCATTAGTAAGGAGTTAGTGCGGGATTAGAATCTGATTAGAATATGAAGTGACCAGCAGCAATTTTCATAAGATTTCTAATGTTTTTTTAATTCCATTATAATTTCCACCTAATACGGTGGTGATATATTGGTATCAGTTAAAATTCTGCAGACCCACTAAACCATTTGCAGCTATTTATCGGAGAGATATGAAACGACTATTGCTAATACCGATTTTATTATTGTCGGCGTTATTCACGCGCGCGCAATCTGTTCAGGACGCTAAAAAATTAATGTATTATGAAAAATTTCAGAGCGCGTCACAAATGCTGCATGAAATAATACAGAAAGATAAAAGGAATGCCGAGGCCTGGTTCCTGCTGACTACCTGTTATCTGCACGAAAACAAGATGAAAGCTATTGAAGACAGTTTCAAACTGATTCCGAATGATGTGGATAACATTGCACTTATAGAATGCGCGAAAGGCGGATTGGATCTGAAAACCGGACATAAGGAAGAAGCCAGCCAACTTTTTAAAACTGCCTTGTTATATTCTAATGAAAAGGACCCATTGATTCTTTTGGATGTTGCCGAGTCTAATTTAAATTCTGATTCGGGAAATATAAACTATGCAATTGACTGCCTGAATAAGGCTGTAAAGAAGGATAAGTCGAATGCATTGCTTTATATTGATTTAGGAGATGCTTATCGCAAATTAAGGGATGGACAGGGGACTTACAAAGCCTTCAATAAGGCATTGGAAATAGATCCCGGAAATGCCGAAGCTTTATACAAACTGGGTCTTTTATTTGTTTCTCAGAACAACCCAGAACAGTATCTTAAATATTTTTACGAGGCAACCAACAAAGATCCGCACTATGGTCCGGCGTGGTATGCTTTATACTATTATTTCTACTTCAGGGATCCGGGCAAAGCGATGGAATATCTGCAACATTATATGTCCTGTTCAGATAAAAACTCCGAAGATGATTACAGGATGACCGACTTGTTATATCTGTCCAAACAATATGACGCCGCATTAAGAAACGCCATGGGCCTGTTAAAAAATAAGGATTCAGCGTCAGACGCGAGATTATATAAGTTAATAGCCTATAGTTACAACGGGTTAAATGATTCTGCCAATGCCCTTGAATATATGCGGCTGTATTTTAACAAGGCTCCCGATACATCATTCATTTTAAAAGATATGGAAACAATGGGAGATTTGTATTCGCGGTTTCCGGGGAAATCTGATTCTGCCGCCGAATATTATATAAAAGCATCCTGCTTTGAAAAAGACAGCGTTAAAAAAACTTCCTATTATAAAACCATAGCAGGTTTGTATAAGAAAATAAAAGATTACAGGCACGAAGCAGAATGGCTTGGTAAATATTATAAATCAGATACATCTGCAACCAACACTGATTTATTTAATTGGGGAATTGCCTTGTATTTATCGGAAGATTACAAAAATGCTGATTCAGTATTCAGTTGTTACGCAAAAAAATATCCGGACCAAACTTATGGTTACTATTGGGCGGCCAGGAGCAATGCTGCTATCGATACAACCATGGAAGGCGGGATAGCAATACCCGATTATGAAAAAGTGATTGAACTGATGTTGCAGGAATCTCCCGATAAGCAGAATAAAAAATGGCTCATAGAAGCGTACGGATATATTGCCGCCTATAAAGCAAATATTCAGAAAAATTACCGCGAAGCGATTGATTTTCTGGAAAAAGTGGTAGAACTGGATCCGGGAAATGTAAGCGCTAAAAATTATATTGAAATATTGAAGAAAAATAATTCACGTGCGGTATTGTCAAAAAATAAGTGAGGTTTTGAAGAAACCAGCACTCAAACAGGTTGTTTTATCAAAACATCGTTTTCCGTATAGTGTCTGATACTTTTTTTATTATTGTTGTAAGATGTTTTTCATCCATTTTTTGAGTACTTAATTCACCTTTAACCTTATTTAAAAACTTATTGAGATCAAATAAATGATCCTGAACAAATAGAATAATATCCTGAACTTCGGAAAGACTATTAATGGAGATATCCATAACGACGAAATTGCTTACTCTTTCTCCGCAGATGAGCTTTTCTCACCAACAAACCATTGCTCCTTATTTCTAAACAACACATTAAACGTAGTGAGCGACCCGTAACACCTGGTTATGTATTGCTGCATATTCACTTTTTCTTCGTCACTCAGATTTTTGCTGCTGTTAATGCTTTGTTCCAGAACACGGAGCCTGTCGCGCAGCATCACGATTTTGTGAAAGAAATCGCTGACCGGAATTTCCTTTGGCTTAAGACTCTTGTCGAAGGGTTGCAAAAGCATGGTCCCTTTGTTCCATTTTTCACCCAGAGGTACGATCTCCGATAAACCGCCCCATAATTGCAGGATTTTCAGAAGAGACTTTTCAATATCAGACTGGGTTTCAATTTCAGCGCTGACATTTTCAGGAAATATTTCTTCCAGATGTGAATCGTTTTTGTCTATTTCTTTGACTCCGAAATTGATAAAGGAGACAAGGTAGGTAGCGTATTTAACAGCGACAATAACACCCTGGCCGTGCTGCGTGTGTTGCAGACGTGTGCCGATTCCCAAGAGAAGCTGATCCATACAGAAATTTTGAATCAAACTTACCCAAATATTTCTACAGTGGTAACGCGGTACGCATGCTGAGTAAAAAGATTTGTAACATCCGGCGTAACTTCGAAATAGTCGAAACCAGCGAAGCGAACAAAAAAGTTTTAATTATGCCTGTCGAACATATCTTCCTCTTAATGCTGGAAAACAGATCCTTTGATCATGTTTTTGGTTTTAGTAAAATAAAAGGTACCGATGCAGTCACAGGAGAACCAACAGAAATCAAAGGCCCCGACACGAACTCAGGAGCAACAACTCCTGCTGATCTTTCCTTAAAAAATGTAGATGTCGATCCGGGTCATGAATTTTCTGATGTGCTGGTGCAGCTTTGTGGACCGGATGCCAAATATCCGGACCCTGTAACCCATGGTTACCCCTCAATGACGAATAGCGGATTTATTGAAAGTTACAAGGAAAGCAAAGCTGAAATGTCCGAAAGGATCATGCATTGCTTTAGTGCAGATCAGCTTCCTGTTCTTAATACCCTGGCAAGAGAATTTGCCGTTTGCGATAATTGGTTTTCATCCATGCCAGGACCGACATGGCCAAACAGGTTTTTCGTGATGGCAGCCACGTCCGGTGGTCTTGCTAAAAGTCCCACTCCGGAAGAGATCATTATTGCAACGGCTTTTAAAGGATATGATTTCGAACATGGCAATATATTCGATGCCCTCGACCGCAAGGAAATTCCCTGGGTTATTTTCGAAGGCGATAAATTCCCTTTAAGTTTTGCGTTAAAAGGGATGAATCATAATGCATTAAAAGGACGATTTAAAGATTTCGGTGTATTTGAAAAACAGATCAATGACCCCGGCTTCGATAGTAAATTCATTTTTATAGAACCAAAATACGGGAAGCAATCTTTCGACATTACAGGTCCCGGTGATTTCAGTGGTGGAAATTCAATGCATCCTCTTGACGATGTTACACGTGCGGAAACTCTGGTTAAAAATGTATATGAGATCCTTCATAGATCAACACTCTGGCAAAAATCAGCGCTGCTGATTCTTTTCGATGAACATGGTGGTTTTTTTGATCATGTGCCACCACCCGTTTGCATTTCGCCCGGTGATAAATTAATCAACGGTTCTGGAGACGTGGCCACACAATTTAAATTTGACCAGCTTGGTGTTCGTGTTCCTGCCATCATCATTTCTCCATTCGTTAAAAAAGGAATCATTGACCATACATTATATGATCATAGTTCTGCATTGTCGACCATCGAAATGTTGTTCGGTCTTGATCCTTTGACACAGAGAGATAAAAACGCGAATAATTTGTTACATCTTTTTTCTTTGCAGAATCCACGCGGTGACACGCCGCCAACTTTACCCGATCCCGTTCATTCGTCTTTGGCGTTGATGGCGGAAACTGATTCAGAGGAATCGCAGGAATTATTGTTAAAGATCTTGCCATCCTCAACAACATGAAACAGGAAATGACAGAGCCTGTTTCCGACCGGTTAGCCAGCCACACACAAATTGGTTTTTGTTATGTTGCGCTGTTAAAAATACTCGGGCAGGTAAATGAGGTGGAACAACAGAAATGGAAAGATGAATTCACCGCAATAAAAACGTGGCAGGATGCAGCCCGCTTCATGACGAAGGCGAAGCTTAAGATTTATTATGGTATGGATTAATCCATGCTAATTCAGTAATCTCAGTAAAACCACTTACTAAAGTTAAATAATTCGGAAACTGATAGTTTCCCGTATTTAACAGATTAACTTCAGGATACAACCTTTACCAAAACCAGCAACATGTATTTGCCGGAAGTAACTTATTGAGAACACCTTGAATAACTGCCTATTTGCAAATCAAAACGACCATCTGTAATCACGACGGAATCCAGGGTATTTGGGACGCCTGTCATGGAATAAAGCGTAAAAGCAAAAGTTCCCGATATAATTTTATTGATCGTGTCTAATTTTGAAATTTGAAGAAAACGGGGAGAAGTTTGATCCTGGTAAATTTGATAGTTTGAATAAATGGGCCAACCGCCCGTACTAAAATTTATGATGAGGGAATCAATAATATTTCCAGTTGCATAAATATGATCGCTGAGCGAATAGTTTTGTTGAAAACTGAATAATGTTTGTCCGTTCGTATAATTTCCCGCCTGTAGCCAAATGGATATGGGTAATGAAGAGCTGGAGTTAATAGGTTTGATAATATAACCTAATTCGGTTTCTCCGGGTGTAAAAGCAGAACAGCGAAAGTAAGGGACCCATACCTGCCCGTTTATTTTACAACCAAAGGTATTTTTGCCCTCTTCCGTAATCGGTGGCAATGAAGCCGTGGGCGTTGATTTTTTGCATGCAATGCTGCAAACGACATAGCATATTGCAATTAAAATAATTATGCGGGAACTAATTTTCATAACAGTTAGCAGCAATCGAGATTAACAGAGAAATGGCAAATGACTTCTCATGAAATTTAGCACTATAAAAATTAATGAGTTACTAAATATCGCTTCAATCATAAGTTTCGCAGCATTTTAACTAATAAGATATAGGTTATTGGTACTATCACAGAAAAAAACCCACCACATATTTGTGGTGGGCTGTAGGTTGCTATCTAAGCAACCAGTTTACCTAATGACCGCATCCCATAGTACGCGGGCAATCTTTAGGGCATTCCGTCTTAGTTCCGGACTTCTTTGCATGTTTGCCCTTACCGGCAAAAACGAAAGAAGTAGAAAGCATAGAAATAGCCAGGATTGCAAAAAATACTTTTTTCATATTATATTTTTTGAACTTGAAATTTTGTTTATTTATGATGATCAGGCTAAATGTTTTCGGGTGGGTGCCAGCAGTCAGATAAACAGTAAGATAACCTGTTATCGTTTTCGGGAATTATTTTTTCGCTTCTTGTAATAATTAAATGGGATTTAATAAAACTTTTCTCAATCGTATAAAAGTTTCCGGACGCACAAGCCATAAATGGATTACACTTATTGGGATCACATTTTACAGGTTTATCGGGCGACTGCTTATCCTTATTGCAACTCATATTCATCTTTTTGCAGCATGGTTTTTTTTCAATGGGTTTCACGGAACTGAACAACGGCTGAGCTGTAAGGAAGCTCAGTAGTAAAAGGAATATGGAAGCGTTTATTTTCACTTTTTCTAATTCGTTCGGATTTACTAAGGTATTAAATCTGTACCGGGGAATCCATAATAAACTCGTAAATATTAACTCAAATTGGGGTAAATTTATGTAGGGAAGGGTAACATTTAATTCAATTATCAGCATATGATTTCCTTAAACGTCAATCAAAAGACATATCCCGTGGATGTGGACCCCAATATGCCACTTTTGTGGGTGATCCGGGATATCATCGGGCTCACCGGCACCAAGTATGGCTGTGGGGTTGCGCAGTGCGGGGCCTGCACGGTGCATTTGAATGGGGAAGCGGTCCGTTCATGTGTAACGAAAGTGAGCCGTGCCGAGGGAAAGAAGATAGTAACGATCGAGGGGCTCTCCGAAAATAATGATCATCCGGCACAACTCGCCTGGCAGCAAATAGACGTACCGCAATGCGGATATTGCCACTCGGGACAATTGATGTCGGCCGCTGTTTTACTTCGTGAAAATCCAAATCCAACGGATAAAGATATTGATGAGGCAATGTCAGGCAACATCTGCCGCTGCGGAACTTATCTGCGCATACGGAAAGCCATTCATATTGCTGCTGAGATACAACAAAAAAAACTAGCTCTGGCTAAATAAATTTTGGCTGGCACAACTATAAGTTTAATCCTTTATGGAACAGAAGTCAAAAAATAAATACTCCAAACTGTTTCCCTTAAAATCAATCCTGGTTTTGTCAATGATCGTTTCTGTATTGTGGATCTCTTCTGCATTTGTGAAAAGAAATGATCTTTCAGAAAATTTCAGAGATCATAAAATGGCCGGTGACAGTTTAGGATCCATTAAAGCTTTTATGAAAGTGTACGCGGTACTGATGAGTCCACGTTGTATGAACTGCCATCCTTCGGGTGACGCGCCCTTGCAGGGTGATGACAGTCATATACACACAATGAATGTAGTTCGCGGCAAGGACGGGACCGGCATGTACGCTGCGAAATGTTCAAATTGTCACCAGCCAACTAATGTTCCCGGTTTACATACGCCTCCCGGAAATCCGAAATGGCAGTTACCGCCTGAAAATATGAAGATGGTATTCCAGGGAAGGACGGCGCGCCAGCTGGCATTGCAGATCATGAACTATAACGAAAATGGTCATAGGAACAGGGCTCAACTGTTGGAACATTCTAAGGATACACTGGTGAAAGCGGCATGGAATATGGGTGAAGGAAGAACTGCTCCTCCCATGAGTTACACTGCTTTTGTTTCAGCATGGGAAACATGGATTAAAAAAGGGGGATATGCTCCAAAATAAAATCAGATGAGATTAAGGAATTAAAATTCTTTCAGTCTAAAATGAATTCAGATGGCACAGATTTCAGAAGCACAATATTTATCACGCAGAAAATTCCTGAAAAGCGGCGGCCTCACCGGCGCGGCACTTTTCCTGGGTTTTTATATTCCGTTTTCTGCAAAAGCAGGAAGGATTATAACGAATAGCGCGCTGAATAATTTAGAGCCGGAAATTGAAATGAATGCATGGATCATGATCGACACGTCGGGAAAAGTAACACTTGTTGATCATCGTGCTGAAATGGGCCAGGGTTCTTTTCAGTCCGTTCCGCAAATTATTTCTGAAGAGCTTGAAGTGGACTTAAGTAATATCAACGTGATTTTTGCACAGGGAAATCAGAAAAAATTCGGCAGTCAGATAACGGGTGGCAGCTCAACTATCCGCGGGTCTTATAAGAACCTGTTAACGCTGGGTGCGTCGGCCCGTGAATTGCTGATCCAGGCTGCAGCTGCCAAATGGAATGTTCCTGTTTCTGAGTGTTATGCAAAGAATGGTCGCGTGTATCATAAGCCCACAGACAGGAGCTTTCATTATGGCGAACTGGTGTTGGATGCATCCAAACTGGAAGCACCCAAAAATGTAAAATTAAAATCACGCTCTGAATATACATTAATCGGCAAACCGCTGCATCGCCGGGACACACCTCTAAAAACCAATGGCAGCGCCGTCTTCGGACTGGATAAAAGAATTCCGGGCCTGGTATTCGCAGCAGTAGAACGGAATCCTCGTTTGCGCGGTACACTGAAATCTTTTGATGATACCGAGACTTTGAAAATTCCCGGCGTAAAAAAAGTATTGAAAATAAAAATGGCCGTGTTCGACACACAAAGGGAAGGGGTGGCAGTCATTGCTGACTCCACCTGGAGCGCCATGCAGGGCAGGAAAGCATTGAAAGTAGAATGGGACGATAGCGGATTCACGCACATGGATACGGATGAAATTTACAGGCAACAGGAAGAGTTACTGAAAACCCAGGAGGGTCTTTCTTTGAAAAAGCTGGGTGATCCCGACAGCATCTTGCACAATGCTGAAAAAAAGATTGATATCATGTATCAGACTCCCTATGAGGCCCACGCCTGTATGGAACCGCTGAATTGCATTGCCCATTACCAGGAAAACAAACTGGAGATCTGGGGACCTATTCAGGCGCCCGACTGGGTGCAGTCATTTCTGAGCAAGGAAATGAATATTCCGATGGAAAATGTGGTTGTGAATATGACCTTCCTCGGTGGTGGTTTCGGAAGAAAAGCTTTTCTCGATTATCCGCACGAAGCCACTGTTATCTCAAAGGAAATCGGTCTCCCGGTACAGGTTGTCTGGTCACGCGAAGACGATATGACGCAGGGTCCTTATCGTCCGGGCATTACCTACCATTGTGAAGGTGCTATAGCGAATGGAGAAATCAGCGCGTTCAAATTCCGGATGGCCGGACAAAATATCGGTCACTGGCAGGGCAAAGAAAGAGGCAAGCCCAATTCAAGCACGGTGGAAGGATTTCTGGCACCTTATTATGACAGTATCAAAAACCTCAGCATTTCAGACGTGCCATTTGAAACGCCGATACCCATCATGTGGTGGCGTTCGGTATATGCTTCTACCAACGGATTTGCCTATGAGAGTTTTATGGATGAGCTGGCCATCGCTGCCGGCAGGGATCCGCTGGAATTCAGAAGGGCTTACCTGAAGGATGAACGTGTACAACGGCAGATTGATAAAATGGAAGAAGTTTCCGGATGGAAAAACAGGAAGAAAAATGAAGGATACGGAGTGGCGATTACGGAATGTTTTAGTACAACGGTTGGTCAGGTCGTAAAAGTTTCCAGGAATGCCGCGGGCAAAATAAAAATCGATCAGGTATGGGCCGTGATGGATTGCGGATGGTATGTAAATCCGGATATCATCAAAGCGCAGGTGGAGGGTAGTATTGTTATGGCGTTAGGCGCGGCCACGATTCATGAAATCACTTTTAAAGACGGACTGGTTCAGCAGAAAAATTTCTACGATTATAAAATGCCGCGTATTTCCGATGCTCCTCCGGTGGAATTGCATATTATGGAAAACGACGGAGCAGCCGGAGGCGTCGGTGAACCCGGACTGCCACCATTCACCCCGGCGCTTACGAATGCCATTTTTGATTTAACAGGTAAAAGGATAAGAAAACTTCCTTTCGACATGAATACGGTCTGATGAGTATGAAAGATCTGAATGATATCGTGCGAGCATATGACAATGCCATTTTGCAAAACAAACAAATGGCACTTGCCACCGTGGTCCGTGTGGATGGATCTTCCTACCGACGTCCCGGCGCGCGCATGCTGGTTACCGACGACAGCAAAATAACCGGCGCCATCAGTGGTGGTTGTCTCGAAGGCGACGCGTTGGAGAAAGCACTGTTCGCCATGGCCACCGGAGAAAATAAACTCATTACCTACGATTCCACTGGTGAGGACGATATTCAGTTCGGGCTTCATCTGGGATGCAACGGCGTTGTACATATTTTGTTTGAACCCATAAAAAAAGAAGACCCGCAAAATCCAATAGAACTGTTGCGACTGATTTCCGAAAGGGGAGAAGAGGCGGTTCTGGTAACTATTTTTTCATTGAAAAAAATGCAACCGGGAACACGGTTACTTTCGTTGAAAAATAAAATGATTGGCGATGTAACCGAACCGGTACAACATCTATTAACAGAATCTGTCCAATTCGCTTTCGCCGAAAAACAATCTGCCTTCATGGATTTGGACATAGAACAAACGGACTGCACAGCATTTGTAGAATATATTGAACGGCCTGTTTCTGTCGTGATATCCGGTGCAGGCAATGATGTTCAGCCCCTCGTTGAGATCGCTGCGATGCTGGGATGGTCGGTGACGGTGGTGGATGGGAGATTCCATTTTGCAGTTCCTGAACGTTTTCCTAAAGCGACAAAAGTATTGTATAGCAAGCCGAACGAAATTCTGTCCAAGATAAAGACAGATAACCGTACCGTTTTTTTGCTCATGAGCCATAATTACAATTACGACCTGGATTTTTTAACACAAATAGCAGAACGTGAATTCGGGTATATCGGACTGTTAGGTCCCGCGCAAAAACGCGAACGGATGTTATCCGATTTGAGAGATCAGGGAATTCATTTGAATGAAGAACAGCTTTTCAAAATTCACGGTCCGACGGGATTAGATATCGGTGCTGAGCATTCCACAGAAATTGCGCTTTCGATTATTTCGGAAGTGAAAGCGTTTTTATCCGGACGTTCCGGGTCATCCCTGAAGTTTAAAACAGAAAGCATTCATAACCGGGCGATTACTCAACTTCAACATGAGTAAAACCGGAATCATCATACTGGCAGCAGGGAATTCAACAAGAATGGGAGAACCCAAGCAGTTGATGATGTATAAAAACAAAACCTTTTTACAGCATATAATCGGTGAGGCAAAAAACGCGAACCTGGAACCGGTGATCTGTGTCACCGGGTATGAGTCTGACCTCATCACGAAGAGTATATCTGTTATGGATGTCGATATTGTTTATAATGAGAACTGGTCTGATGGTATGGGAACAGGAATTGCTGCAGGTATCAAACGAATATTGCTTTCAGATGTTGATTCCGTTATACTGGCAGTAAGTGATCAGCCCCATGTTTCGTCCGAACTGTTCCGGAATATGGAGAAATTAAATGATGAATCAGGAAAAAGAATTGTTGCCTGTTCCTATGCACGCACATTGGGTACGCCGGTATTATTTGGCAAGCATTATTTCAATGATTTGAAATCGCTGACTGGCAATGAGGGAGCAAAAAAAATAGTGAAACTGAATATGTCGGATGTCTGCTCTATTGAATTTGAAAAAGGGAGTATTGATATCGACACGAAACAAGATTATGAAAAACTGATTTCAGAAACACGAAACCAATGATCCAGGATAGTTTTGGCCGGGTACATAATTATCTCCGCATATCCCTTACGGATAATTGCAACCTACGCTGCTTTTATTGTATGCCCGATGAAGATTATGATTTCGCACCAGCGGCCCGTCTGATGCAAACATCGGAAGTGGAGCAGCTGTCCAGGATTTTCGTAGAGGAAGGTGTTACAAAAATCCGATTAACCGGTGGTGAACCACTGGTGAGAAAAGACGCGGCGAAAATCATCGAGTCGTTGAGTCTGCTGCCGGTTGAACTGGTGATGACCACCAATGCAACGAGAATTCATGAATTTATCAGCGTGCTTAAAGCGTCGAGTATCCAAACTATAAATATCAGTCTCGACACTTTGCAGCCCGATAAATTTCTACTGGTTACGCGTCGCGATCTATTTCATCTGGTGCGAAGCAATATTGAACTCTTGTTACATCACGGATTTCGGGTAAAAATAAATGTGGTGGTGATGAAAGGTTTTAATGAAAACGAAATCAATGATTTTATCAGCTGGACCACGCATATTCCAGTCCAGATTCGTTTTATTGAATTTATGCCTTTCCAGGGAAACCGGTGGACGGGCAACAAAGTTTTCTCCATGCAGGATATGTTCTCGGAAATTGGAAAGCAGTTTGAATTCCTGCCGGTGGAAAATAGTCAGCATGATACGGCGAAACATTTTATGGTGCCAGGGCATGCCGGTTCCTTCGCCATCATCAGTACCATGAGCGCTCCGTTTTGCAGTGGATGTAATCGCATGCGGCTCACTGCTGATGGGAAACTGAAGAATTGTCTTTTTTCTATAGACGAAACAGATTTGTTGACGCCCCTGAGAAATCGGGAGGATGTGACAAAACTCATACATGAATCCATCCGTTCCAAAGCGAAAGAATTGGGGGGTCAGTTCTCAGGAACATTTGAAAAACTGGATGCGATATCCATTCATAACCGCCCCATGATCACCATCGGAGGTTAAATCATTTTATGAAATATTTTTTATTTTTTTGTTTTGGATTGTTATTTGTACAGACATCAGGAGCGCAAAATCCCAGCGAAAGTTTTATAGTCTCCGGGGAAGTTGTAAAACCGGAAACGATAGATATTGCCAAACTGTCCGGTTATACAACAGTGCATCTGGACAGCCTGCGCATTTATGGACACGACATGCAAACGAAGAGCCTGATGAAAAATATTGATGGCGTACTACTGAAAGAAATTCTTTCTGCCATCCCTTTCAATAACGAAAACCCGAAAGTGCTGAGTGAATATTATATCGAATGCCTGGCAACGGACGGATATCAAGTACTTTTCTCCTGGAACGAAATTTTCAATAGTGAAACCGGTAATCACGTA